>CBDBUB010000014.1:0-26692 GCA_965211795.1 Longimicrobiales bacterium | reverse complement strand
GCCCGGAAGACGTCACCAGCTCCACGCGCCTCTCCGAGGAGGTGGTCGACGGGCTCCCCAACAACGGCCGCAACTACCTCGACTTCGCGCTCCTCACCCCCGGGGTCGCGATCTCGCAGGGCCCCGACGGCGACGAGCTCAACATCAGCGGCCAGCGGGGCATCTTCAACAACTTCATCGTCGACGGCGCCGACTTCAACAACCCCTTCTTCGGCGAGCAGCGGGGCGGCCAGCGGCCCGCCTTCACCTTCAGCCAGGACGCCATCGAAGAGGTCGTGGTGGTGAACCAGGGGGCCACGGCCGAGTTCGGAAGGTCGGCGGGCGGGTTTGTGAATGTGATCACAAAGTCCGGCACCAACGAACTCGAGGGGTCCGCCCACTACTTCGGTCAATGGGACGGCGTGTCGGCCGCGTACCCGGTGGCGGTGCAGGCGGGAAAGCCGGATTTCTTCCGCAACCAGTTCGGCTTCACCGTCGGTGGCCCCATCGTGCGCGACCGGGCCTTCTTCTTCGTCGCCTACGACCAGCAGGCGGGGTCCGAGACGAAGCAGGCCCACCGCCTCGTCGAGAACCCGGCGAACCTGGCCAGACTCCAGGACTTCCTCAACACGCAGTGGCCGGGACTCTTCACCGGCGAATTCGGCCCCATCACGCGCACCGACGATGCGCGGGCGCTCCTGGTCAAGACCGATGTCCACCTGGACGGGCGCAACCAGCTCTCCTTCAAGTACAACTACAGCTGGTCCGAACAGCTCAACGGCACCTTCGACGTGGACTCGTGGGGACTGTCGGCCAACGGCATCGAGACGGACGCTGCGCACGCCTTCAACGCGAGCTGGCGGTCGCTGCTCAGCAGCACGCTTTCCCACGAACTGCGGGTCCAGTGGGCGCGCGAGGACCGCGTGCGCTGGTACGACGGTCCGCTGATGCCGAACGCGACTCCCCCGGCGACGCCGCAGTTCACCACACTGGGCGGCCGCCCCTTCCCCGACATCGGGATGGACTTCGCCGACGGCTTCCGCATCGGACTCCCCTTCTTCCTGCCCATCGATCCGGGCTTCGACACCCGGCTCCAGATCGTCGACAACTGGTCCTGGCTGGTGGACCGCCACCTCTTCAAGGCGGGCACAGAGTACAACCGGACCGGGATCTCGCAGCAGTTCATCGGCTTCGCGAACGGGCGCTACGTCTTCGATTCGGTCGACGGCTTCATCAACTTCGTCACGCGCGGAAGCCGCTACGTCACCTGTTCGGACGGGTCGGACAGCGATGCGGGCGCCTGCCCCGAGGGGACCGCCATCACCGGCCCCGTCCTCCTCTATCTCCAGTCGGGGACCGTTCCGGGCGTCGCACCGGACCGGCTGGGCAGGGGCGACTTCGGGGTCACCGAGCTGGCCTTCTTCGTGCAGGACACCTGGAAGCCGAACGATCGGCTGACGCTGAACCTCGGGCTGCGCTGGGAAGGTACCTGGCATCCGTCGGTGACCGTCGAGCCGGAAGCCACCTTCTACGCCCCGTATCTCGGCGACTCCCGCTTCCCCTCCGACGGCACCATCCCCGACGACCTGGACAACTTCCAGCCACGCTTCGGACTGGCGTGGGACGTGACCGGCGACGCGCGCACCGTCCTGCGGCTGAACGCCGGCGCCTACCACTCGCGCATCCCGACCCTGGTCTTCGCGCAGAGCGTGACCACGAACGGAGCCTTCCAGCAGATCTTCTTCCGCAACAGCTTCGGGCTGCCGGGGCAGGGGCCGCCCGCGATCGGCGAGCTCATCGACGGTAGTACCACGCCGCCCTTCCTCCCCGACATCCACGTCACTGCCCGCGATCTGGAGCTGCCGCGCACCTGGTCGTTCGCGGGCGCGATCGACCGGGAGCTGGCGAACGGGGTGGCCGGGAGCGTCTCCTACCAGCACGCCCGCACCGACGCGCTGTTCCGCTTCGTCAACCGCAACGACGCCGTCTTCGGATCGCCCTTCGGGATCGGCACGCACCCCGGCGGGGGCGGCATCGGCTCGCTGACTTCGGCGGAAAGCACCGCACGCTCCCGCTACCACGCCGTCTCCGCGGGACTGCGCGGCCAGGACGCCTTCGAAGGCCTGCTCACCTTCGACCTGAGCTACACGCTTTCCTTCGACCGGTCCGACGACGACAACGAGCGCGACCCCTTCACCTTCCGCTACGCCGACGCGTCCAACCTGGCGCCGGAGTACGGCTGGTCCGACCGCGACCGCCGCCACAAGGCCACCGGCTACCTCGCGTTCGCGCTGCCCGGCGATGTCGCGTTCAGCAACATCGTGCGCTACCTGTCCGCGTCTCCCGTCTCGGAGAGTTGCGCGCGCCGCGGCGAGCGAGCCGCCGAACCCACCGACCGCCTCTGCGCGGACGGCACGATCCTCGAGCGCAACACGCTCCGCCGCGACAACGAGTTCTTCACCTGGGACCTGAAGCTGACACGCCCGTTCACGATCGGCGCCGGCCGCACCATCGAGCCCGTCTTCGAAGTCTTCAACCTCACCAACGCGGACAACTCGCTCGACACCGCGCAGGGATCGCTGCTCTTCAACTTCGACGGCACGATCCGTAGCGGGCTGGGGGATACGCGGCGGGCGCAATTGGGGATGCGGGTGCGGTTTTGAAGGGGGGGGTGGGGGGGAGGGCAACCCTCCAGACGTATTTCACACTCTACTTCACAAATGGAACATCGTGCGGTATGATTCCCCAGCGAGCCACCGCCATGGCCACGCCCCACATCGACAAACGAGCCATCACTTGAACGCTGCCGACACGCCACTGACCGGGCCACCCCCGCCCGAGGTTCCGCTGAGTGACCCGCCCCTCGAGCGGGTCATTGCGCAAGTGCGCTTTCCGCTCATCGCGTCGCTAGAGAAGCGGGAGTTCATCGCGTCGTTTCAGGAGGCCATTCGGACATCCTACCCGGTGTTGCGTCCAGAGGAGGGACGTAGCGTCGTCCTGGGCTCGCAGGGAATGGTGGACACGCGCTCGAACACGCTATGGCGCTTCAACGAAGCGAAAGGGGCATGGCGTGTCACATTGGCACCCGACTTCCTGGCGCTGGAGACCACGGAATACACGAGCCGCGACGACTTCATGAAGCGCTTGACGCTGGTCCTGGAAGCACTCAAGGAGCACGTCGATCCGCAGGTATTGGATCGCCTCGGTGTTCGCTACATCGATCGCGTATCGGGTGAGAACATGAGCGCTCTTCCCCGGCTCGTTCGCCCGGAAGTGGCGGGCATTCTGGGATCCCCACTCTCCGAGCGAGCTCGACACGCTGTCTCGGAAAACGTGTTCATTCTGCCCGGGAACGCGGGTCAGATTACCGCCCGCTGGGGACTGCTGGCACCGCAAAGCACGACTGACCCTGGCGCGCTGGACGCTGTCGATGAGCCCAGCTGGATCCTTGATACTGACGCCTTCCAGTCATTTCAGACAGGCAGCCGGAGGCTCGATGTCGACTCTGTGGTCGAGCAGGCGCGAGGCTTCGCCGAACGCATCTACGCCATCTTCCGCTGGGCGGTAACGGATGAGTTTCTGCGACGGTACGGAGGTGAGCCATGACCCTTGAATCCCTGCTACGTGAGTCGGCCGTCAGTGGCGGAACGACGTCCCTTGCCGGTCGCGCCGGGATCCGAGATCGCTCGTCGCTGTCGGTGATCATGGTAAGCGGTGCGTTGTCGATCGCTGGCACGTCGTCCGCCGAGCCTACCGCAATCTGGGGGGAACCGTACACACGCGAATCCGATCCGACCGCTAGTGGGCCAAGCCGCGACGCGGTGGCGACACAGATGGAGATCGAGATAGAGACTGCCCGCAGGGCCGTCTCTGAACTGCGTCGAATCTCCGGCCTGACTTGGGAGCAGCTCGCTGGGCTGTTCGGGGTATCGCGTCGCAGCGTCCACTTTTGGGCTAGTGGGAAACCGTTGAACGCCACCAACCACGAGCGGCTCATGCGTGTGCTGGATGTCGTCCGATATGCCGACCGTGGCACGGCGCGCGGCACGCGCGAGGCTCTGCTTGCCGCCCGTGAGGGCACGACCGCGTTCGAAATGTTGGCGGAGCAGCGGTTTCGGGAAGCACGGTTGGCGCTTGGTCGAGGACGCACACGCCCCGTTCCCGTGCTAACACCGCTCAGTCCAGCGGCCCAGAAGGCGCGTAAGCCGCTGCCCCCCGACGAGCTCCACGACGCGAAGAGCGACCGTGTACACCAGGAACCGGGGCGCGGACGCGCCGCTCGAACCGCAAGGGGCCAGCGGCGTGGGCGTGGTTGACGGTCCCGGCAGTGACCAGGTCGACCAGAGAATTGCGATCTGGCGTCAGGGCGACTGCGTAGTCGGAGACGACTGGTTTTTCTTTCGGACAAACATGAAAACCCCACTGACCGACGATGGTAGAGCGGCGGTCGTCGAAGGATTTGAGTACGCCGAGACGTTTACGCGCGGTTTCGCAGTCCTCACGCAGACCTGCGATCTTGTCCGAAGCTGCGTTGATCGTCCGTTCGTGGAAGTCAGCCCGCTGGTCGAGGTGAACGATCAGGTGCTCCACGAGATTGACCGGGGTCGAAGGCCGAGTTACGGCTTCATCCCGGGAGTGGCCGACCGCCGTCTCGTGGCCGACCTCGACCGAGTGATGACGGTCGAGAAGGGGGTTGTGGCAGTTTGGGAGCGGATCGAGGGATGCCGGACGGACGAGGACGCGCGTCGTTTCTCCCTCGCACTGGCACGCAAGCGAGCGAGGACGGCGTTCCCCAACGACTTTGTGGAGTTCGCCAAACCGCTGACGGCCCGGATGGTGGAGAAACACGACAAGCAGAGCGATGAAGGGCGTGTCCTCCGGTCGCTCCGTGAAATCCGGGTTAGAGCGGCCCCGTCCTGGGACGCCGACGCCGTGGAACTGACGTTCTGGTTCATCCGCAATGACGCCGAGCCAGCTTTCGAGCCCGAGGGTTGGGAGCTTTGCCAAACAGCTCTGCCCCAACCACAGTCGACATTCGGGCGCTTCGTCCGAGTGGCCGGCTTGGTCCTAACTCTGGATGACCTGACCGGTCGCGACTACGTCGAGAGCGACCCGCTTGATCTGGATCGCCTTTCGACACGGTCGCCGTAGCGGACGTATCGGGTACCAACCCTCACCGGATCAGCACGACCTCCACACCCCTGAGTTCGACCCGCCCCCACACCCGGTCCGCAGTCAGGACGGGAAGGCGCATCCGACGGGCCGTGGCCAGGCACGCTCTTGCGCCGAGGCCAAGCCCGAGGCGGTGGGTGCGGGGTCGGTAAGCACCACTGAGCAGAGCGGTTGCGCGGTCGAAAGGCAGCACGTCGATGCCCAGGTCGTCGAACACTTCCTTCACCTGGCCGGAAGTCCAGTCACGGACGCGAAGGTGGGCGGACACCTCGGCCGCGTTCACGGCGGACATGGCCGCTCCCGCGCGCAGTGCTTCCCGGACCCGGTCGTGACCGGGTTCTTCGTAGAGGGCCGCCAGTAGAGCCGACGCGTCCAGAAGACTGGTGGCCACCTACTCTCTCTCCGCCTCGTCCCGCCGCTCGGCGATGAACGCGTCAACGGCGCTCCCGTCGTCCGCTTTCTTGCGACGGGCAAGGCGCTGCAGCCGCTCCAATGCCCCGTCAACGGTGTGCACGTGCAGGCTGTCGCCGACCATCCCGACGACTACGGTGCCGCGCCCGCGCAGCCCCATGGCCCTGCGGAAACGCGCGGGAACCACGAGCCGACCTGCCGCGTCGATCGCGACGCGTTCCGTGTTCGGGTGGTGAACTTCGGACATCGTGGCACTCTCGTCAGTAGATGGGGAAGATCCCAAGTCTACCATATCATATCGATTATGGTAGAAGAACACAATCTGCCACTTCCCATGCCTGTACCATAATCCGTGCCACATGGCGGATCCGCTCCGCATGCCAGGAAACGCAATCCGTGCATGGACCCGCATGAGCACCGGGAGCGGCGAGGCGCCGCTAAACCAGCCGCCCGATCACCCCAAGCAGCCGATCCACATCCTCCCGGTTGTTGAACATCCCCACGGCCGCGCGCAGCAGCTCCCCGTCCTCCTGGAAGGTGATCGCCACGCCCTCGTCGCGGAGGGCCCCACTCAGCTCTTCCGGATCGAGCCCGTGATGGAAGCTGACGATCGCGGACGGGTTGTCCGGCGGCGTGAACATCCGCATCCCCAGCTCCGCGGCGCCCTGGTGAAGCTCGCCCGCCAGCGCATGCGTGTGACCGGCGATCCGGTCGAGGCCTACGCCCTCCAGGAATTCCAGCGCCGCGTCCATCGCGGTCACGGGCCCGTAGGCCGGGTTGGCATACTCCAGCTTCTCCGCGTTCGTCCGGAGGCGGAACTGATGGCCCGGCAGCGATTCGGCGACCTGCTTGTGCCCATAGCGGTCCGAGGTCATCCACTCCAGGTGCTCGCGGCGCACGTAGAAGGGGGCGCAGCCGAAGTCGGCGTGCAGCCACTTGTACCCGTTGCCGCAGGCGAAATCGACGTTCTCGTCGCGCAGGTTCGTGGGGAAGGTGCCCCAGGCCTGGATCGCGTCGGCGTAGAGGTAGGCACCGTGGGCGTGTGCGAGGTCGGCCAGGGGGGGCAGGTCGTAGCGGAAGCCGTTCCGGTTCGACACCCAGGCCACGCTGATCAGCCGCGTGCGCGAGTCGGTGTGCGCCGCGAAGTCGTCCACGGTCACGACGCCGTCTCGCGGGGGAATGATCCGCAGCTCCACGCCGGCCCGCCGCTCCAGTTCCCGGTACAGGACGAAGGTGGTGGTGAAGTGCAGCTCGTCCACCACGACGTTGTCGCCTACGCGCCAGTCCATCGCGCTCACGATGATGTTCTCGGCCCCGCTCGTGGCGTAGAGGAACGCGACTTCGTCCTCGTCGGTGCCGAAGAGGCCGGCGAAACGCGAGCGGGCGCCCGCGATGGCCTCACGGCCCGCGCTGGTGTTGCGGCGCCGCATCTTCTCGTCCGCGTAGGCGTGGAGCGCGTCGCGCACGGGGATCGACAGGGGGCCCACCGACGCGGTGTTGAGGTAGGCAAGCTCCTGTGTGACGGGGAACTTGTCCCGCACCCCGAGGGGGTCGTCGGCCCGGGTGCCTCGGCCGGCGCCGGGCGCATCCGGCCCTCGTTCGCGCGGATCCACCAGCCCCGCGCCCGCGGGAAGCGTGGCCAACCCGGCCGCCGCCGATGTCTTGAGGAAGTTCCTGCGACTCAGTCGGGTCATCGGTCTCCTCCTGTCCGGTCGGTGGGCCGTTGGGGTCAGGCGATGGCCGCCACCGCGTCGGCCTGCGTATCGTAGACCGGGATGATGTCGGAAAACCCGCCCACCCGGATCACCTCACTGATCCCGCCGGAGAGCTCGCAGAGGGCGAACGACTGCCCGGGTCCCTCGAACTCCCTGGACGTCAGGAGAAGGATGCGGAGGCCGGCACTGCTGATGTAGTCGAGTCGGGACAGATTCAGGACGAGGGACTGGTCGTCGTTGCCCATCCCCTCCCTCAGCGCCTCCGCGCACTCGCCGCTGTTGGAACTGTCGATGCGACCGACCAGGCTGGCCACGAGAACGCCCGAGTCCCTGCTCCAACCGACTTCCACTGACATTTGCTGCTCCTGTTTCCGGAGATGGCCTGAGCGCCCAATGGCGATTTCAACTCCGGGCGGCCGTGCTCGGCAGCCTGCCCGGATTCTGTAACCGCCGGAAGTGTGGTAGGCTAGACACGGGCTGTCAATCCACATCATCGTCCAGGAGGGCCGACTCGATCATGGACGGATCCGAAGGACCCGCTTCCTGAACGTCATGCGATCCGGGCCGAATTCCTGGCTCTCGTCCCTCGAATCCGAGGCCGTCGAGATCATCCGGGAGGGCGTCGCCAACGCCGTCCGCCCCGTGATGCTCTATTCCGTCGGCAAGGACTCGTCGGTCCTCCTGCACCTCGCGCGCAAGGCCTTCTGGCCCGCGCCGCCACCCATGCCCCTGCTGCACGTCGACACGACGTGGAAGTTCCGCGACATGATCGCCTTTCGCGACCGGATCGCGGCGGAGACCGGCGTCGAACTCGTCGTCCACACCAACCGGGACGGCATCGAGGCCGGCGTCACCCCGTTCACCCACGGGTCGGAACACTACACCGAGGTGATGAAGACCGCGGCCCTGCGCCAGGCTCTCGACGCCGGCCGGCACGACATCATCCTCGTGGGCGCGCGCCGGGACGAAGAGAAGTCGCGCGCGAAGGAACGGATCTTCTCGCTGCGCGACCGCGCCCATCGCTGGGATCCCAAGGCACAGCGGCCCGAACTCTGGAACCTCTACAACACCCGCCTCCGCCTGGGCGAATCGCTCCGGGTGGCTCCGCTCTCCAACTGGACGGAAGTCGATGTCTGGCGTTACATCCAGCGGGAGGAAATTCCCATCGTGGCGCTGTACTACGCCGCCGAGCGTCCCGTCGTCCGGCGCGACGGGCAATGGATCATGGTGGACGACGATCGCATGCCGCTGGATCCGGGCGAGGTGCCGCGGCTGCGCCGGGTGCGGTTCCGCACGCTGGGGTGCTATCCGCTGACCGCCGCGGTCGAGAGCGACGCGGACACGCTCGACGCGATCGTCGCCCAGACCGTGGCGGCCGACCATTCCGAGCGCGAGGGCCGCCTCATCGACCACGACGCGGAGGCCTCCATGGAGCGCAAGAAGAGGGAGGGCTACTTCTGAGGGGGATCCAACACCGCTCGAATCTGGGCTATTGCCCTGTGCCGGTATACTCGCACCGTGGCTTTTGGAAGACGAAGCTCTGCGGAAATCTCGACATCGGAGTGGCCTTTCAGCATACTTCGGACGATTCTCTTCTGCGACTCAGGAAGCGTGGATGCAGCATGCCACACTGCATCTGACCGCCAATGGGACTCCGTATCCGATTCGGCGTCGCCCAATGCCGCCTTTGCGTATTCGCGAAACAGGGCGCTTCGCCGAGTCCTCTTCCTATGAATCTCGCGCGCCACGTTCCTGGTAACTCCGGACAGCCACGCGTCCAAGGATTCTATTGGACGGCCCTCTCGCAAATGTCTCACGAGGACGACGAACGCTTCTTGCACGATGTCCTCTGCCGTGACCGCACGCCCAGAATAGTTGGCGGCAATTCGGAGCAACTGCGTACGGAGCGCCTGGATGTCGGCCTGGGTGTCAACCTTCGTGCCGCAAGGAAGAGAGTGGGAGTCCGGTGAAGTGGGATCCCGAAATTCTCGCGCATCAGGCATAGTCTATCGGAGTTGAAACCCAACAATTCGAGCAACGGCAATACCATAAGGTAACTGGTCTCGGCAGCACATGTCAAGTCCCGGTCACAGCGACCACTAGCAAGGAGACGGGGCGTACCGTTGACCGGACCGAGTGCGCTGGTGAGGAACCGCGAACCCGATATATCGCTGGTTCGCGAACCGGACAACTGGACCGCGATCCGGACGAACATGGGTTGCGGTCACCGGCCGAGGCCGCCGGTCTCGTCGAAGCTGGACCCTTACAAGTCGATCATTGAGGCACGGCTGGCCGAGTATCCGAAGGTGACGGGCTGGACGGATCCCGTTATGGGCGCCCGGCAGAAGAACTCGCGTGCAAATCAACCCGGACCACCACTATGGTCACAACCCCCATTGCATCAGGCACCACATAAGCCATCAATCCGCCGGGTCCAAACGCCTTCGGAAGCCCCAGGAACTGGCCGTCCCCACGGACCCAAGTTCCCAAATACACTCCGTCCGGCGAAACAATGTCGATGGGTCCGTCACCGCCAGCGATGTCGTCCGTCCGTTCAATCCAGAACCTACCATCGAAGTCCACCATCAGTCGTTGGACAACGGGAATCTCACTGGCGAACTCCATTTCCTCCAAGCTGGCCCGAAAGTCTTCCAGCACCCCAGGCACGTCAACTTCCCGAATACGGATTCCGGTGGTGGCGGCCAGGTCTTCCAGGCCCTGAATCAATCCCCTCGGAGAAACACTACGCGCCCGCCGATCACGCTCAGCTTCCTTCGCCGATTCAGTCACTGGTATTGGAACCAACGGCCGTTCGAGTACTCGGTAAAGCGACCCCGTCAGGGAGAACAGCTTGATTCTATAGTTGACTGAATCCACAACGGCAACTCCGCCACCCGGAATTCCGGCCAGTCGCAAGGTCGGTGCGAAGCCCAGTTCTCGCTGCTCACCGCTGGTGCTCCACGCATGGAACAACAGATCATGGGCCAAGGAGTCGCCGCGAGCCGAGAAGATGTAGATCGGAATCCGCGCCTCATCTCGAGGTCGCTCCCCCATCATCCAATACTCATCCGGTCCCACCAATTGCCCACCAATCTGTGTCGCTGCCCTTGAACCCGGCGCGGGGCGACTGCGGAGGGGCAAGTTTCCAACGTGCCCACCGGCTGAATCGTAGACTACCATTGCCCGATGACCGATATCTACCAAACCGACCGTCCCGTTGGGGAAAACAAAAACCGAACGCGGGACACGGAACTCTCCCGGACCATCGCCGCTGCCACCAACCGTTCTGACGAGACGACCCTCCTGATCCCAACTGCTGAGTTCGTAACTCTGATCGTCGAACACATACAGCCGTCCGGCTTCATCAAATCCGACCGAAGTGACCCGACCAAACGCATGGTCGTCGCGTCCAACGCGGTAGATTGTATCCATCACGGGCAATATGTGATGGTCGTCGCCGGGCAACCAGGTGTGACCAAGCATCTCGCTTGGACTACGGTCGACTCCACATGATGCAACTGCAATCAGGGCCACACATAGCGACAACAGGCGGGCAGTTGCTGCCATGGAAGCAGTCAAGCGCGCGCCCCCGCCACACGAGGAACCGCCGCTCAAGTCTCGGTCTCCCCCACTTCTTCCTCACTCTCTTCTTCCGGCTTTATGCGGAAACAGACGTCGAATCCGGTGACATCCCCGCAATCGAGCCATTCAACGCAAATCCACGGCACCCCCTTCCGAAACGTGAGGTGCAAAGTAGCGACGAAAGCAAGTGTGAACACGTTGGCCCAGCGTATCAGACAACGCGACCGCGAGGCGCCTCATATACCATGTAGTGTGTACGAGAGGGCCGATTTGTTACAGTGGACACCGGTGACGGCATTGCGGTTCTCGCCCAACGGGATCTCCCTGGCCGCCTACCGCGGGTTCATCTGACCTCCTCTGCTCGATCTGTGAGTGGACCCGGTGCTGTCTGTCGACCTTCATTCGCGACGCGGACACCACGCACGACACTCCTTCGAGGTTCGGTCTCGTCCCATGTTCCGAGGAGGACGAGCCCGGTCTTTACGGAACGCGTAACCGGGCGTACATTCGAATCACATAGTGCTTTAGGTGCCCAGGTCATGTGATCGCCGAGCAGGTCATGCGGGGTCATTCGGTGATGTGCAGGATGCGACCGAGTCCCTCGACCCGGGACGCAACGGGTCATCTGCCCGAAAGGCTACCTTTGATGCCATCGATCCTTCGCATCGTCCTCTGCGGCAGCGTGGACGACGGCAAGAGCACGCTCATCGGGCGGATTCTCTACGACTGCCGCCAGGTGTCTACGGACCAAATGCGGATGGTGGAACAGGACTCCCGCCGCTACGGCACCCAGGGCGCCGCCGCCGACCTGGCCCTGCTCGTGGACGGCCTGCAGGACGAACGCGAACAGGGCATCACCATCGATGTCGCGCACCGCACCTTCGAGACCACCCGCCGCCGCTTCATCGTCGCCGACGCGCCCGGACACGAGCAATACACCCGCAACATGGCGACCGGCGCCTCGACCGCAGATCTCGCGCTCGTCCTGGTTGACGCTCGCAAGGGAATCCTTCCCCAAACCGGGCGTCACACCCGGATCGCGCAGATGTTCGGAGTCCGTCACGTCGTGCTCCTCGTCAACAAGATGGACCTCGTGGGCTGGGACAGCGCCACGTTCGAGGCCATTGCCTCGGAATTCCGCTCGCTGGCGGAGGAGATCGGAGTGCCGCAGCTGCAGAGCGATTCCCGTCTCGGCGCTGGCCGGCGACAATGTCGGGCGTCCCTCCGGCGAGATGCCCTGGTACACCGGCCCCACGCTGCTCGGCTACCTGGAGACGGTGGAGGTCGGACGGGGCGCGGACGAAGAACCCTTCCGCATGCCGGTCCAGTACGTCAATCGTCCCGATCCCGACTTTCGCGGATACTGCGGACGCGTGGCCGCCGGAACCGTGGCGCCGGGTGAACGGGTTCGCATCATGCCTTCGGGGGTCGAGACCCGGGTGGAATCGATCGTGGTCTGGCAGGGGACCCGCGAGAGTGCCGCGCGGGGCGACTCGGTCACGCTCACCCTCGCGCCCGGCGTGGATGTCTCGCGCGGGGACGTGGTCGTGCACGCCGACGATCCGGTCGAGGTCGCGGACCAGTTCCAGGCGAGGATCCTGTGGATGGGCGATGCGCCGCTCCTGGTCGGTCGGCCCTACCTGTTCAAGCTCCACGCCACCGAGGTGGGCGCGACCGTCACCCGGATCCGGCACAGGGTCGACGTGTCCGACGGAAGCGTTCTGGCCGCGGAAAAGCTGGAACTGAACGACCTGGGCGTGGTGAACCTGGCCACGAGCCGGGCCGTGCCCTTCGCTCCGTTCGAGGAGTGCAGGGAGCTGGGCGCGTTCGTCCTCCTCGACCGCGTGACCAACGCGACGGTCGGTGCCGGCACGATCACCTTTCCGCTCATGCGGGCGGCCAACCTCAAGTGGCAGGACTTCGACGTCACCGGTGAAGTCCGCGCCGAACTCAAGCGGCAGCGCGCCCGCTGCCTGTGGCTGACCGGCCTCTCCGCGTCGGGAAAGTCCACGGTCGCCAACCTGCTGGAACGGCGTCTCGTGGGCGAGGGCCGTCACACCTACCTGCTGGACGGGGACAACGTGCGCCACGGGCTCAACCGCGACCTCGGCTTCACCGAGGCGGACCGCGTGGAGAATATCCGCAGGATCGCCGAGGTGGCGCGCCTGATGGTCGACGCCGGGCTGATCGTGATCGTGTCCTTCATCAGCCCCTTCCAGTCCGAGCGCGACTTCGCCCGCGGCCTCTTCGAGCCGGGCGACTTCATGGAGATCTTCGTGGACGCGTCGCTGGAGGTGTGCGCCCGGCGCGACCCGAAGGGGCTCTACGCCAAGGCGATGGGAGGCGAGATCAGGAACTTCACGGGCGTGGACAGCCCCTACGAGCGGCCCGAACGTCCGGATCTGCGGCTCGACACCGAGAAGCTCTCGCCGGAGGAGTGCGTGGAGCTGGCGATGGAGAAGCTATTGGCTTGAGCTGTGAGTCGTCGCTCCGCCGACGGACTCCACCGCGGCGGCCTCGGTGCCATGGACCGAGAGGATCTGGTCGAAGCCGCTCATCCTTATGACTTCCGCGATCTGCGAGGAAATGTCACAGAGGGCGAAGGCGCGGCTGGGTCCACCGAACTGCTTCGCGGTCATCAACAGGGTCCGCAGTCCGGCACTGCTCAGATAGGTGAGCTCCGACAGATTCAGAACCAGGGACCGTTCGTTCGAGTCGGTCGCCTCCTGCAGCATCGCTGCGCACTCCGCGCTGTTTACGGCGTCGATGCGGCCGGCGAGCCGGGCTACCAGGACACCATCGCTACGTGCCCAACTGACATTCAGTGCCAATTCGCGTCTCCTTTGCTAGGGGCGTTGCAACACACTAGAGTACACCGTTGTCGCGGGTATGCAACCACCTCGAAAACGGACCGATTCTCCCCCACGGGCAACCTTGGACGCCACCGACCCTTGACCGCGCGAACCCCGACGCCACGGGCGACCCGATCCCCGGCGAGCCGCCTACTTCTGTGCCTCGCCGCGGCGCTCGTCGCCACCGCCACTCTCGCCGAGCCCCTGACCGGACAGTGGCGCGGCTACGGCAGGCGATCCGTGCCGCCCCGCAAGCCGGACGAGGCCGCCGAACGCGGCGAATTCACCTTCTGCCGGTTGCGGTATGAACGAGTGCGTTACGAAGACCTTGGCACCGGCTGGACCACGGACTACCCCGACGCGGATCACAACCTGCCCTTCCGCCTTCAGCAGCTGACCACGACCAACGTCCCGTTCGATGAGGAGGGGAACGTGTTCCACGCCGTCGTCGAGGTCACCGACGATGCCCTCTACGCGTGCCCCTTCCTCTTCGCGTCCGATGTGGGGACCATCCGGTTCAGCGAACTCGAAGCGGTACGGCTGCGTGACTACCTGCTGAAGGGCGGCTTCCTCTGGGCCGACGACTTCTGGGGCGGCTACGCCTGGCAACACTGGTCGAGAGAGCTGGAGAGGGTGCTGCCCGGCTACCGGATCGAGGAAGTGCCGATGGACCATCCCATCTTCCACACTCTCTATTCGGTCGACAGCATCCCGCAGATCCCCTCGATCCAGTACTGGAGACGGGGCTGGCGCGGAGGCACGTCGGAGCGGGGCCAGGAGAGTTCGACGTACAGGATGTACGGGATCGAGGACGAGTCGGGCCGCCTGATGGTCATCCTGACCCACAACACCGACATCGCGGACGGATGGGAGCGCGAGGGGGAAGACGACGAGTTCTTCTACCGCTTCTCGCCCAACGCCTACGCCATCGGGATCAACGTGATCCTGTACATGATGACCCACTGACGGTGCGCCCGCCGGCCTGCCCGGTCCGGTGCGCGCCGCCGGGGCCGAACGCCCGGGCAGGGAGGACGAATTGAGCGACTGGTGGGCCGAAGGGCTCCTCTTCGAGAACTGCAACTGCACCGCGGTCTGCCCGGGGCACATCCACTTCAGCCAGAAGTGCACGCACGAGGTCTGTCACGGCTTCTGGGCGATCCGGTTCGAGGGGGGACGGGTGGGCGCGGGCGGTGGAGGCGGGAGCCGGGCCGGGGATGCGGGCCGCGCCCGGGATATGAACCGCGCCGGTGCGGATGGATGCGCCGGGGACATCGACCTCGCCGGGGTCGACGTGGTTGTCGTGTACGAGACGCCGCAGGTGATGGTGGACGGGGGGTGGAAGCAGGTGATCATCGTGTCCGACCGGGCGACGGGGGCGCAGCGGCGGGCCGTGGAGGAGATCCTGACGGGGATGCGGGGCGGGCCATGGGAGATTCTCGCGAGGTTCGTGGCCGATGCGCAGCCGACCCGCACGGCACCGATCCGCATTGAGGAGGCGCCAGGACGCAAGGCGGTGACGGTGACGGGGGTGATGCGGGGGGCGGTGGAGGCGATCCGGGGGCGGAACCGCGCGGAACCGGTCACCTTCGAGAACATCTACAACCAGATCCACGACACCAGCCAGGTGATCGCCCGCGGCTCGACCCGGTACGATGACGGCGAGATCGTGATCGCGAACGAAGGCACGCACGGGCTCTGGTCGCGGTTCCGCTGGTCGGGCGAGTAGGGATGCGCCCGGCGGCAATTCGCGCGTCCTGGGCCCCCTGCAGCCCTCGTAGCGGGCTCGAACAGCCATCTCAATGAGCTTTTGGCCCGTTTTCGCGATGTGGCTGGCCATGACGGCGGTCATGATGGGGCCGGTGGTGTATCCGTGGCTGCGGGCGCTATCGAGGATGGCCGCGAGCGGGGTGCCCGGCGACGACCGGGCGCCTTCCGGACGCCGCCACCGGCGGCATTCGCCGGACCGCTCGCACAACAACGGTGCGGCGATGGTCGCCACCATCCCTTTCGCGGGCGGCTACATGCTCGCCTGGGCCGGATTCAGCGCCGCTGCGGCAGCCGTTCAGGTGACTCTGTCCGCTCTGTCCCTCCCCGTCCCCTTCGCCATGGACGCCCCGGTCCTCTCGGCGACGGCGCTCGGGCTCGCGGGCACATTCCAGTTCACCAAACTGAAGGAGGTGTGCCTGTCGCACTGCCGCTCCCCGGCAGGATTCCTGCTCACCCGCTGGCGCCCCGGCGCGGCCGCCTCCGCCCGGCTCGGACTCGAACACGGACTGTTCTGCGTCGGTTGCTGCTGGGCCCTCATGGCGCTGGCCCTCGCGGTGGGAATGATCGACCTCGCGTGGATGGGCCTCCTCATGGCGGTGATGGTCGCCGAGACTACGCTGCCCTTCGGCGCCCGCCTCACCCGGCCACTCGGGATCGCGCTGCTCGCGGCCGGCGCGGCGGTGCTGGTCGCCGCGCAGCTGCCCTGACCCGGCCACCCCCGGACCGCTGGCCTGACCGCCGTGCCGGGCTACCTTCCAGTCATGAACGTCGCCCTCTTCGTCACCTGCCTCGCCGACCACTATTTCGCAGACGCGGCGGCCGACGCGGTCCGCCTTCTCCGCCACCTCGGCTGCACCGTCACCTTCCCGGACGCACAGACCTGCTGCGGCCAGCCCGCCTACAATGCGGGCCGCAACGCCGAGGCCCTGCGCATGGCCCGTCACACGATCGATGTCTTCGACGCGGCCGACGCGGTTGTCGTCCCCAGCGGCTCTTGCGCCACGATGGTCAAGAAGTTCTATCCGCGGCTGATCCGGGAGCCGGTTTCCCGGGCCGGCCAGCCCGCTTCCCCCGCGTTGACCCGTGCCCGCGCGACCGCCCTCGCCGACCGTACCTGGGAGCTGGGCGAATTCATCGTGCGGCGCCTCGGCGTCACCGACCTGGGCGATGGCCTCGCCGGACGCCGCGTCGCCATCCACCAGGGGTGCCATGCGCTGCGCGAACTGCGCCTGGAGTCGGAGCCGGAGGTGCTGCTTCAAGGGGTGGGCGCGGAAGTCGTCCCCTGGGAGGCCGATGATGAGTGTTGCGGCTTCGGGGGCCTCTTCTCCGTGAAGATGTCAGCGGTCTCGGCAGCCATGGCGGACCGGAAGCTGGACACGCTGCCGCCCGTCGACTGGGTGGTGTCGGGGGACGGAGGCTGCGTCCTCCACCTCGAGGGCCGCAGCCGGGCCCGGCGGCTGGGAATTGAGTTCGTGCATCTCGCGACCGCGCTCTGGCGGGGGGTCGCGGGCGACGGTGGCACGACCGGTCGCAACCCGGCCACCGCGATCGACCAGCCGGTGGCCGCCCCTCTCGACCAGCCGGCGGCCGCTCCGCCCGCCAGCGACCGCTGACATGTGCCCCCGCATCCACGAGTACACGGCCCGCGCCACTGAAGCCATCCGCAACGAGCCCGAGGTCCGCGAATCCGTCACCGGCGCCACCCTCGCCTTCGACAGGAAGCGCCGCGATGCCTACACCGAGGTCGACGCAGATGCGTGGCGCCGCTGGGCCGAGGCGGTGAAGAACCACACCCTGACGCACCTGGACGACTACCTCACGCAGGCGGAGGAGCGGCTCGAGGCCAACGGAGCCCACGTCCACTGGGCGGCCGACGCAGCCGAGGCGCGCGACATCGTGACCACCATCGCGGCGGACCACTCGGTCGCGACGGTGGTCAAGGGCAAGAGCATGCTCACCGAGGAGATCGACCTGAACCCTGCGCTGGAGGCCGCCGGGATCGAAGTCCTCGAGACCGACTTGGGCGAGTACATCCTGCAGCTCCTCAACGAACCCCCGAGCCACATCCTGGGCCCCGCCATCCACAAGTCCCTGCAGCAGGTAAGGGACCTCTTCGCCGACCGCCTGGGCTCCGCGCCGGACGGCGATCCCGACGCTCTCGCCGAGGCCGCGCGCCGCGTGCTCCGCGACGCCTTCGTCCACGCCGACATGGGCATCACGGGCGGTAACTTCCTCGTCGCCGAGACCGGCACGGTGGCCCTCATCGAGAACGAGGGGAACATCCGTTTGACGACCTCGCTCCCCCGCGTGCACGTCGCGCTGGTCGGGATCGAGAAGCTGCTTCCCCGCATGACCGACCTCGCAGGGTTCCTGCAGCTCACGGCGCGCGCGGCGACAGGCCAGCCGATCGGCTGCTTCGTGTCGCTGATTCAGGGGCCGGCCAGCCAGCCCGGAGACGACGGCCCCGAGGAAGTGCACGTCATCCTGGTCGACAACGGTCGTACGGACGTGCTTGGCCACCCTCACGCCTGGGAGGCCCTCCGTTGCCTGCGCTGCGGCGCTTGCTTGAACGCCTGCCCCGTGTACCGCCAGACCGGCGGCCACGCATACGGCTACGTCTACTCGGGCCCGATCGGTTCGGTGCTGGACCCGGGGCTGCTGGGGCTGCACGAGGCGATGCCGCTGCCCTTCGCGTCGTCGCTGTGCGGGGCGTGCTTCGACGCCTGCCCGGTGCGGATCCCGATCCCGGAGCTGCTCCTGGAGTGGCGCCGCGAAGCGCAGGAGCAGGGGCTCACGCCGTGGAAGGAGCGGGCGGCGCTGGCGGGACTGGCGAGCGTGGCCACGAGGCCGGGGCTGTACCGGTTGGCCGGGAAGATCGGGTCGCGGCTCGGCGGAACCGGCGCGGCGCGCGCTCTCCCGATGCTGGGCGATTGGGCGCGGGACCGGGCGCTGCCCCGGCCGAGCCGGCGCACCTTCCGCGAGCTGTGGCGGGAGGGGATCGAGTGATGGACGCGCTGGAACGAATGCGGGCACGCCGATGACGGTACCGAACTCCCCTCGGGGCCGCTGGTGAGCGGGGCGCGCACAGGGTCCCGCGAGCGAATCCTGGAGCGGGTCGCGCGCGCGACCGCCGGGCGGGAGCGGGCCCGGCATCCGGGGGCGCTGGAGACCCCGGCGCCGGCAGACCCCGTGGCCGAGTTTGTGAAACGCTTCACAAGCCAGGGCGGCGAGGTGGTGGAGGGGGAAGGGACCACGCCGGCGGGGCGTTGGCTGGCCGGATTCCTGCGAGGGCTGGAAGGGGCGGTGACCGGCGTCGCGGTGGGTGCCGACGTTCCCTCGGAACTGAGGCCGCAGCTGCCCGTGGTGGCAGCGGCGCACGCGGGAGCCGGAATCTCGGTGGCCTGGGCGGCGGTCGCGGAAACGGGGAGCCTGATCCTGCCGTCGACGGGAACGCGTGCGGTGCAGCTGCTGCCGCCGGTTCACATCGTCTGGGTGCCGGAGGGGCGGGTCCTTGCGAC
This sequence comes from Longimicrobiales bacterium, assembly GCA_965211795.1. Lineage (GTDB taxonomy): Bacteria > Gemmatimonadota > Gemmatimonadetes > Longimicrobiales > Gaopeijiaceae > Bin94. The sequence continues at coordinate 7,696 of CBDBUB010000014.1, read as the reverse complement.
GCTGGAGGAGGCGCTGCGGGAACTGCGGGACATCCTGCCTGCAACCGTCGGCCTTCACTCCGCGCCGAGCAAGTCGGCGGACATCGGGCAGACCGTGGTCACGGGCGTGCATGGGCCGGGGCGGTGCATCGCGGTACTGGTGTAGCAGGCGCGATAGGCGCCCCGGTCAGCTCACGGATTACCCTCCCGCCGGCCTGAATCGTAGCGCCCAACCGCCCGCACCATCCCCCATGTCCAAAGAGCCGCCGCGGGTACGAAGACCACACCGATCGTCATTCCGCCCAGCAGCGCGAACACGCCGAGCAGGAAGGCGGCCGAGGCACGGAGCAGAGCTGCGCTCTTCCAGTCGGTCGCCGCAAGGGGCAGGATTGTCGCGACCACGGGAACCAGGTGGATCAGCCCCAATCTGTTCGCGCCAAAGACCATGAGAACAACCGCGGGAACCACGGCGAGGGTGGCGGCAATGGTTGGCACGTCCCTGTTCGGGCGGTTCATCCAGGGCGCGGTGTCGAATCGTTTCACGTTCATCCCTCACCTCCTGCGAATGCCACTTCCCGCACCCGCTGCCACGGAACCAGCCTCCCCGCGCTGCGCGCTTGAAGCTCGCTTCCGCCGTAGACGACCGCCAGTTCGGGGACGGCCGCATCGGGCCGGCCCGCGTCCACAAAATGACCCCGCACTCGCTCCGCGCCGCGAAGCAGGGCCGAAGTCGGCGTCGCGGCGGCCTTGGCCTCGACCAGGGTCAGCCCGCGGGGCGTTTCAATGACCAGATCGGCCTCGGCTCCGTTGTGGTCCCGGTAGTGGTACAGGCCGCGGGTCTCCCCCCGGTTCATGCGTGTCTTGAGGATCTCCGAGACCACCCACGTCTCGAAGATCGGCCCGCGCAGCGGATGTGAACGGAGTTGTCCGGGGTCGCGAATTCCCAGCAGCCAGCAGGCCAGACCGGAATCGTGGAAGTACAGCTTCGGCATCTTCACCAGCCGCTTTCGCAGATTTGCGTGAAAGGCCGGCAGACGAAACGTGATGAATGTCGTCTCCAGGATGCTCAGCCACGCCTTGGCCGTGGGTTGTGAGACGCCGCAGTCGCCGGCCAGGGAAGAGTAGTTCAGCAGTTGCCCCGTGCGGCCGGCGCACAGCTCCACGAAACGCTGAAACAACGTCAGGTCGCCCACGTTCGCGACCGTCCGCACATCCCGCTCCACGTAGGTGGCGACGTAGGACCGGAGCCAGCGCGACGGGTCGAGTTCCCGGTCGAAGATGCGGGGGTACCCGCCGCTGAACATGGCCTCTTCCAGGGTGCCCGGAGGGTGGTCGAACCGCCGGACTTCCCGCCACGTCAACGGCAGCAGGTACAGGACCTCGGCGCGCCCGGCCAGGGACTGGCTCACCGACTCGAGGAGCCCGAGGTTCTGCGACCCGGTCAGGATCCACCGCCCGGGTGTCGGATCCTCGTCAATGATGCCCTGCAGGTAGGAGAGCAACCCGGGGACACGCTGCACCTCGTCGATCACCGCGCCCTCCGGGAACTGGGCCAGAAACGCGCGCGGGTCTTCCTCCGCGAAGGCCCGGTCGTCGGGGGCCTCGAGGGTTCGGTACGGATGCTCGGGAAAGAAGGCGCGGCACAGTGTGGTCTTGCCGCTCTGCCGGGGGCCGGTGAGCGTGACGGCGGGTGAATGCATGGCCGCCCGCGCGAGTTCGGGAATCAAGTCGCGTCGAATCATGGGGAGATAATAGACAATGATGTAGGATAATTCAAGATTCTGCTTTGAATCAGCCTATGCAAGCTATTGTTGCGCCCTCACATCTCGAAGATTCTGTATTCTATCTCCGCTCGCGCTCGAGCCTGACCAGGTGCTGCTCGTCCGTGTCGGGATGTTCCCGCGCCGTGTAGAAGACGCCCGGTGGACCGAACGCCGTGGGGAAGCCGGGCGGATTCATCAGGCGGCGCGATTCACCGGTGGCCAGCGAGACGACGAACACCTCGAACTCCTTGCGGGACTGCGTCCAGGCGCGCACCCAGGCGTGGCCGCCCGGATCCACGATGAGTCCCCTCCACCGCCAGAGCAGCGCCGGTGCCGGACGTTCCGGCTGCACTTCGCGACCGCCCAGGTTCAGCGTGCCGCGGTCGATGGAGAGCTCTCCGAACGCCGGCACCTCCCACTCGGGCAGCGCGATCGAGTCCGTCCGCATCGTCGGCAGATCGACGATCCACAGAAAATCCCCTCCGCCGTCCGAGATCACGACGCAATCCTGGTGGCGCGCCCATTGGGACCGGGCCTCCCTCGTGGTGACACTGGGAAACGGGGAGGCACTGGCGTGCCGGGGAACGGGTCGTTCCCAGATGAGTTCGTGGCGGTTCCGGTCTGCGCGTTGCGTGCTCCAGAGCTGAAGGTGCCGACTCACGTTGTCTACCGAGTCCTTCCCGAAGATCATCTGCTCTTCGTCCACCGGGGTCACGAACCGCACGCCGTCGGAAAAGGGACGGCTGGGCGCCTGGGTCGACCACCGGTACTCGCCCCCGGCATCGAAGGACGCCAGGCGGAGCAGGTCATAGACAACCACCTGACGCCCATCGAAGGCCACATGACCCTCGTAGAGGTTATCCAGCCACATGAGGGGAATCGGCCCGTCAAACTCGCCGGGACCTTCGCCCCTCCGCCCGAAGGAATGCCGTTCCTCGAGTTCGCCCGAGAGGTGGACGATGCGCCTCGCCCACTGGTCGTAGAAGAACAGGCTGTCGCCCGCAGCGGCCAGCCCGCCGTAGGACTCGATCCACTCCCCGTCGTCCAGACCGTATGTGTGGGTATCCCGGTACGACTCGGCCAGCCAGGCCGACTCAGCGGACGACGCCATGCAGGTAAGCGGCGCGGTCCGGCTCTGGGCGGACCCGCCTGCGTACGCGAGTGGCGCGACTGCCGCCAGCAAACACGGAAGGTGTACGAGTGGTGGAAGCTTCATGGACATCCTTGGGAATCCTCCGTCAGTGACGGTCGCCGAGATCCACATCCGGCACGCGGACCCCGTCGCAAGGTATCTTGACTCACCCCGCACCGCCCCCCCACTTCTCAGACGGCTCCTTCGATTCGCAAGGTTGCGTCCCCCGAACTGAAACGCCAAGTCATGAGCGACGATTCCCCCGAGGCAGGTTCTTCCCACCAGGAAAGTCCTTCCCCCGAGGTAGATCTATCCCCCGAGGCGCGCCGGTCCCCCGAAGCCCGCTCCGGACTCAGCCCCTTCGAGAAGGCCGAACTCCCGGCTCCGCCCCGGCCGAAGGGTCTGGCCTGGATCGGCGTCGTCGGGCCCGGTGTCATTGTGCTGGGCGCCTCGATCGGGAGCGGCGAGTTCCTGTTGGGGCCGGCGGCGTTCGTGCAGTACGGGCTGGTGCTCCTGTGGGTGACGCTGGTCGCGGCATTCCTCCAGACCGTCTTCAACACGGAACTGATGCGTTGGACGCTGGCGACGGGCGAGCCGGTCGTGACCGGGTTCATGCGGACGAAGCCGTGGGCGCCGCTGTGGGCATTCTTCTACGCCATCCTCTACTTCCTGCAGGTGGGCTGGCCGGGGTGGGCCGGGGCCGCCGCGGGTGCGATCTACTTCCTGATCTTCCGCGAGTTGGCGGGTCCGGAGCAGGCGCAGCTCGTGTACTGGATCGGGGTCGGCACCTTCGCCGTGTGCGTGGGTGTTCTCCTCTTCGGCAGGCGCATCGCACGGACGCTGGAGCTGCTCAACTGGGTGCTGGTGGCGGCGATCCTCGGCGGCTTCCTGGTGCTCGCGCTGGCGTTCGTGCCGGCGGACACATGGGTCGCCGCGGGTGCGGGACTGGTGGGCTACGATCCGGCGGCCGGCTCCTTCCGTTTCATCCCGGAAGGCGTGGACTGGTTCCTGATCGGCGCGTTCGCGGCGTATTCGGGAGCCGGCGGGGTGATCAACCTGACCCTCTCCAACTGGGCTCGCGACAAGGGCTATGGAATGGGGAAACGGGCCGGTCACATTCCCGCGGCGGTGGGCGGGGAGCGCGCGGACCTGGCGCCGACCGGCTACACCTTCGACACCGATTCGGCGGCAATGAACAAGTGGCGCGGCTGGTGGAGGGTCGTTCGCGCCGACCAGTGGGGCGTCTACTTCGTGGGCGCGATGCTGGGGATGATTCTCCCGGCGGTCCTCTACGTCACCTTCATCGAGGGCGGCACCGACATCCGCGGCCTCTCCGTCGCGGCCGCACTCGCGAACGCGATGGCCAGCCAGGCGGGCGCCATCTTCGGCGGCGCGATCGCGCTCATCGGCGTGTGGGTGCTCTTCAAGACCCAGCTCGACATCATCGAGGCGATGACGCGCGCGATCACCGACATCCTGTGGACCGGTTCAGGCTGGGTGCGGCGGCTGCGCGGCGGCGATGTGCGCTTCCTGTACTACACCGTGCTGGGTTTGCTGGCCGTCTGGGGGGTCATCGCGCTGAAGTTGGCCCAGCCGATCTTCCTGCTTCAGCTGGGCGCGAACATGGCCGGGGTCGTCTTCGTGGTCTCGTCGCTGCACCTGCTCTACATCAACACGCGATTCCTTCCCGAGGCGGTGCGCCCGCCGATGTGGCGCAGGGTCGCGCTTGTGGCGATGTCCGTGTTCTACGGGGCGTTCGTGGTGCTGTGGCTGCGGGGGCAGTTCGGGGGGTAGCGTTCCGGGGCGCCGGAGCCATCCGGGCGTGCGCCGGTGTCCGGGCCCAGCCGCTCCAGCGCCCGCTCGAAGCTGACCAGACGGCGGATCAGCGCGTTGTAGCGGGCATGGGTGTCGTCCGGATGCTCGGCGCCGATGGCGAGGTAGAGTTCGATTTCGGGGGGTTGGGTGAGCGGTGGAGCCGGGGGAACCTGGAGCCCCGCCATGCGCATTCGGGTCGCGCCGACGCACACGAGCAGCGCTTCGACGGTAAGGTCGCCGCGCTTCAGCGCCTCGATGCCGGAAGCGACCAGATCGGCGCCGGGAAGTCCGGGGGGGATCTCGGTGGTCTCCGGCACGGCATGGCCCGCCGGCCGGTTGGGGCCGTCCTTCGCTGAAAGCGTCATTGGCTGATCTCGCTGGTTAGCAACAGCACCTTGCGCCTGAAACTGGGCGGATCAATGGCAGGATAACGCACCATGGCCGCTTCGACCGACTCGTAGAGCTCGACCAGCCGGCTCGCACGAATCAGCCCGCGCCTGCCCATCTCCCGCACGTCCGACCAGTCCAGTTCGTGCCCGCGCTCCAGCTTCGCCAGAGCCTGGGCGTAGAAGTCGTAGTGATAGTAGTCCACGGAGCCGTAACGGTCGATGAACGGGCTGCGCTCGCGCCAGCCGGGCAATGGGGGGATGAAGTCGTCGGGGGCCGCCAGCTCGACATTGATGTTCAGGGACTCCTTGGCACGGGCGATCGCCTCGAAGACGCCCTCCGGCTCCGGATCGAGTTTGAGGTCGATGTCCACCGTCGTCTCTCTCCACCCCACCAGCACCGCGGAGCTGCCGCCGACGAGATAGATCCGCCCGGGACCCGTCGCCGCCTGGCCCAGGCGCCGCATCAACTCCCGCACCCCGTCGGCGCCTGCCGGAGGGCGAGCCGTCACCGTTCCTCGATCCGGAAGAGCTGGATCTGGAAGTACAGCGTCTCATTGGGGCCGACCAGACCGTCCCCGGTTCCCGACCAGCCGTAGCCGAGCCGGCCGGGGACGACGACCTCGAAGTGGCTGCCGGCCGACATCAGTTCGAGGGCCTCGCGGAAACCGCGGATGAGTTCCCGCAGGGCGAGGACATCCGGCTGGCCGCGTTGGTACGACGAGTCGATCACGGTGCCGTCGGCGAGCCTCGTGCTGTAGTGGACGAGGACCCGGTCCCGCGAAGTCGGCTTCGGGCCGGCGCCCTCCTGGAGGACCTTGTATCTGAGCCCGCTGCGCGTGGTGATGAAGCCGTCGGCGTCGGGGGTGAGGTCTTCGACTGCCGGTTCGCCGCCGGTGGCGCAGGCGGTGGCGGCGAGGAGGAGGAACAGGCGGGCGCCGTGGTGGGAGCCTCGGCGCAGGGTCACGGGCCTCCGGTGCCTTGGGAGAACATGGCCCGGTTGTCGCCCCGGTAGGCCTTGCCCACCGCCCCCCTTCCCGGCCGGCCCGCTACGCCGGGCCATCGCGCGCCAGCATGTACGCGAATCCCCCGATGAGTGCGAGCACGACGACGATGGCGATGACCGTAATCACCGTTCGACGATGTCCAGGAGTTCGATCTCGAAGATCAGGGTCGCGTTGGGACCGATCAAATCGCCGCGGCCCGCCTCGCCGTAGCCCAGCTCCGGCGGGATGGTGACGCGGGCGTGACCCCCGACCGACATCAGCTGCAAGGCCTCGCCGAACCCCTCGATGACGCCGTCCACGTTGAATTCGCTGGGTTCGCCCCGGTCGTAGGACGAGTCGAACTGTGTGCTGTCGGTCAGCATCCCGCGATAGTGGATGCGGACGCGGTCGGTGGCCGTTGGGCTGGGGCCGTCGCCCTCGCGGAGGGTCTCGATCTGCAGGCCGCTCTCGGTTGTGATCATGCCGGAGTCCGTGCAGGCGGCCGCGGTCGCGAGGGCGGTGACGGTGAGTGCAGCGGCGAGGGTGAGCGGCCGAGATGGGCGTGCCCGGTTGGTTGCCTTTGACATGGTGTTTCCTCCAGTTCGGGTTTTCGTTCGCTGGTTGAGTGGTCCGGTGGCGGGGCGCTCCCGCGCGCGGGGTCGCGCCCCCTATCCCGTCCCGATCGACGACGCGCCGATGCTCGTCAGCGACGGGGTGCCGGCCAGCCGCATCGTCATCGCGAGTTCGTCCCGAAGGATCTCCAGGACCCGCTCGACGCCGGGCTGGCCGAAGGCGCCCAGTCCCCAAAGGTAGGGGCGGCCGACCGCGACGGCATCCGCGCCCCGGGCGATCCCCTTGAAGATATCGCTGCCGCGGCGGAAGCCGCCGTCGACGATCACGGGAACGCGCCGGTTCACGGCGTCTGCGATCTCCGGCAACGCGTCGATGGTTGCCTGCCCGCTGCCCTCGGAGCGGCCGCCGTGGTTCGAGACCCAGATGGCGTCGACGCCGTGCTCCAGCGCGAGCCGCGCGTCCTCGTGCGTCATCAGCCCCTTGACGACGATCTTCTGGTCGGTGATTTCGCGCAGGCGGCCGATGAAGTCCCAGGTCATCCCGGGGGTGCGGAAGTCGGCGGGGCGGTACTCGGTCCCCTGGAACATCGGCTTGACCGTGGGCGCGCGGCCCCCCTGGGCGGTGGCAGCCGGTGCAGGTGCGGTCGTCGGTGCGCGACCAGCGCTGCAGCGTGAGGCGGTTGCCGCCGGCCGGCAGATCCACGGTGAGAACGAGGACGGGGCAGCCGGCGGCGCGCACACGCCCCACCACGGCCTCGGTGACCGACCAGTTGGAGGTTGCGTAGAGCTGGTACCACACCGGTTCGCCGCGCGCCTCGTTCACCTCTTCCACCCCCGTCGAAGTGACGGTCGAGAGGACCTGCAGGTGATTCGCGGCCAGCGCGGCCCGGGCGGTTGCGAGCTCGCCTTCCTGGTGGAAGCCCCTCTGGCTGCCGCACGGCGCGATGACGATCGGCGTGGGCCACTCGCGCCCGAAGAGCGTGACCCGCGTGTCGAGCCGGCTGACGTCGACCAGACGGCGCGCGCGGATGTGGATGCGCTCCAGCGCCGCGCGGTTGCCGAG
>CBDBUB010000013.1:0-19204 GCA_965211795.1 Longimicrobiales bacterium | reverse complement strand
TCGTTCACCAGGTTGAAGATCACGCACTTCGGCGACCACTCGGCCACCCGGTCGGCCAGGTCGGGAATCGGCTCGTCGGACTTGACCAGGGCCTTCAGGAAGCAGCCGTCCAGCGCCCCGTCCGTCGCTCGCGTCTCCAGTTCGCGAAGCGTTCCGCTGAAGCTCCGCAGCGGCCGCCCCGGAGGCAGCTCCCGTCCATCAACCTGCACGTCGTCGCCGATTGTGACCACGACCGCGTGCTTGCCCTGGCTGCTTTCGCCGTAGTCGAGCGGAATGAGCGAACCCGCGTACCGGCCGCGCGCGCTTCCAGGAAGCTGCTGCGGGTCGTGGATGTGTCCGAAGGCGCAGTAGAGCGCGCGGTGCAGGCCCTTCGTGTGTGTCGCGTGGTCCTCGCCGACCGTGAACCGCCGCTCGGAGTTGCCGGGACGGGCCCCGTCGACGTGCAGGTGCGCCGTGTAGAGGACGATCCCGTTCGGGCCCGCGGCCTCGCGTGCGCGGTCCATCACACGGTCGTTGAGGCTGCGGATGCCGTCGGCGTAGTCGCCCTCGAAGCGCGAGGCGTCGCCGGTGGCATAGTCGGTGATCGCCCCGGGCGGGATGAAGGGGACGCACGCGAGGGCGACCGGGACCTCCGCGAGGTCGTCGAACTCCAGGACACGCGGCCTGGTGACGAACCGGAGGCGCCGGGGCGAGGCCATGCCCGCCATGTCGTCGAGTACATCGAACAGGGCCCCCGAGTCGTGGTTGCCGCTAATCACCACCGTGGGCGCGATGTGCGCCAGCCGCTGCAGGGCGGTGACCCCGAGTCGCAGCGCGTGGTAGGGAGGCCGGTAGGCGTCGAAGAGGTCGCCCGCGTGGATGATCAGATCGGGGCGCTCGGTGGCGGCGATGTCGAGGAGTGCGCGCAGTGCGGCGCGGTGGTCGTCCGTTCGGTCGTGGCGTCCGAGCTTCGCGCCGAGGTGCCAGTCGGCGGTGTGGAGGAGCTTCATGGGGGTCGCTCAAGCCGGGTCTTGACTAGTCCCAAGGGCCTTCTGGGGGCAAATGGCCTTCCCGCTCCTCCTCAAGATCCAGCTCCGAGAAACCCCAGTCCTCCCTGACGTCGATCGGTGCCCAATCCCAAGGACTTTCCCAGTCCTGATTGTAGTCATACTCCTCCTGCTGCTGCCGCCGCGAATACCACTTGCGAGCATACTCCTCCTCGTCAGTATCTCCCTCTTCGTCAATCTCGAAGCCGCCGTCGTCCCGGACTTCTTCCTGGGCCGCCAAGGTCCTGACCCAGTCCTCGTGGATCCATGCCTCCACAAGCGGGATCCACGCCCATGCGAGACCCACTTCCAAGTCATGCGCCTCGTCGGCCGCGTTCCCCGGGTCCGGCGCCAGATGAATGCTTGCCCTGCTGGCCCACAGGACCGGAGGCTCACCAAGATGGTACGTGACGGACATGGACGAAGCACACGCTCCGCCCGGGAACATTCCAGGCGCGTAGAGCCGAACGGAGAGACGCCCTCCTGGCAGGCTCGCGTCGGCCGCGATGCTCCAACCCCCGTCCAGGGATTCTGCGCCGCCAATCGGCCCACGGTTAAGGGAACGTTCCAGCGCCTCCCGAAAGGACGTCAGCCGGGCCTCGGGCACCGCCGATCGGTCCGTCCGCTCGACCTGACCCGTTTCGACGATTCCGTGGATCAAGTTGCTGGCCCTCGTTTTCTTCATGACCTGCAAGCTGTTGGGAGAACCACGCTTCGGCAATCCCTTGGGAGCGGCTTTTCTCGGGCTGGTTTTCACGGTCGACGAACGACCGCATTGCGTCGTTGGAGGTTCCGGCAGTGTGTTAGCTAGCTAGATTGCAACATGACCACCCCCTACCCCGACCCGGCTCTCGAGGCCCTCATGGCCGACCTCGAATCCGAGTTCGTCGAGCGCAAGGAGTCGCTCAGAAAGGCACCACCGGGCAAGGACGGTCCAATCGAGCGCATTCGCCAGGCGGTGTGCGCCTTCGCCAACGATCTTCCGGGACATGGTCGCTCCGGCGTCGTGTTCGTCGGAGTGCGGGACGACGGCACACCTTCGGGCTTCCCCATCACCGACCGCCTCCTCCAGCGCCTGGCCGACATCAAGACCGACGGACACACGCTTCCGCCTCCGACCATGTCGGTGGAGAAGCGGGTGCTGGCCGGGCACGACGTAGCCGTGGTCACGGTCCACCCGTCCGACGCGCCGCCGGTGCGTGCCCGCGGCCTAATCTGGATCCGCGTGGGGCCGCGCCGCGCCATCGCCACCGCACAGGACGAGCGCATCCTCAATGAGCGTCGCCGCCACCGCGACACACCCTTCGACCTCCGCCCTCTCTACCGCGCCGCACTCTCCGATCTCCATATCCGCCGCTTCGAAGAGGACTACCTTCCCGGCGCCCTTGACCCGGAGGCGCTCGCCGCGAACGACCGCAGCACGGAGGAGCGCCTGGCCGCTGCACGGATGATCCTGTCCGTCGAAGACCCCGTTCCCACCGTGGTCGGAGTGCTGGCGCTCGGCCGCAGTCCCCAGGACTTCCTTCCGGGCGCGTACATCCAGTTCCTGAGGATCGAGGGCGCCGAGCTGGCCGACCCGATCCGCGACGAGGCGCGCTGCACCGGCGATGTCAAGAAGCAGCTGGAAAGGCTCATGCTCAAGCTTGACGCGCACAACCGCACCTCGGTGGACATCACGTCGGGTCCCCGGGAGATCCGACGCTATCTCCAAGCCCCGGACGCACTCCGGCAGATCGCCTACAACGCGGTCATGCACCGGACCTATGAGGCCACCAACGCGCCCGTCCGGGTCACCTGGTATGACGACCGGGTCGAGATCATGAGTCCGGGCGGGGCGTACGGCTCGGTCACGGCCGAGAACTTCGGCCAGCCGGGCGCGGCGGACTACCGGAACCCGAGTCTGGCGGAATCCATGCGCGTCCTCGGCCTCGTCCAGCGATTCGGGGTGGGAATCGACATCGCGCGGGCCGCGTTGCGCCGAAACGATCAGCCGGAGCCCGTCTTCGAGGTGCAGTCCCACTGGGTGCGGTGCGTCATCCGGGCCAGATCGGACGTGAGCAAGCGCGTCCAATGAGCGAGGGACGGCCAACGGCGGCCTGCGGGATCATCCCGCGGGATGACCCTAAGGGCAACCAACGGCGGAGATTCCTCTCACACGCTTCCGATCCGCTCGCGGAGCGAGCCGATCTCCCACAACGGGACCACCGTGATCCGGTCGCTCACCCGGTATGTCCGCGGGGCCGGGCACACCACGAACAAGTGATCCACCCCCAGCGCATCCGCCGAGGAGCGAGTCCTGCGCGATACGGACGGCGACTCGCTGAACTTGATCTCGAATCCCGTCCAGCGACCCTCGACGGTGGCCAGCAAGTCCAGATAGCGGCGCACGGTCTTGTCCGACAGCGCGAAAACTCGGAATGCGCATCCGAGATTTCGTGTAAACTGGGTAGGGCGGGGTTTCTCGCTACGTCACCCATATACCCATACTGCAAACCCATACAGCCATATCACACACCGCTGTCCCCCCCTCACAACCCCGCCTCCGCCCCCGACATCGCCCCCAGATTCGCCATGATCGCCTCCGTCCGCTCCTTGTCCCGCACCTCGTCCGCCTCCGCCTCGTCCGGGTTTGTGGCATAGGGCGGGAACGGAAACCGCAGGGGAATCGGCTCGGGCACGATCGGCTGGGACAGCACCATCGTCCCGGGCATGAAGCGCGAAGCCCGTTCGCGCAACGCGGACGACAGGAAGCGGTAGGCGTCGGCCTCGCTGGCGTCGAGCCGTCCGGCCACCTTGATCGAGGCATTGCGGGGAAGCGCGGGAGCAACCGCCGAAGCGGCCTGCTGCGCGCCCACCAGGAGAACGCCCAGGGAGCGTCCGCGCTCGGCGATGTCGACGAGCAGCTCCCGCAGCGGCGAGTACCCCTTCGCGGGGGCGTATTTGTTGAGCTCGTCCAGGACGACGAACCGCAGCGGCACGCGCCCGGTCCCCTGCTTCTCGCGCCAAACGCCGTCCAGCAGCGAGCCGACCACAAAGCGCTGCGCGTCGTCGTGCAGGGTGGAGATGTCGACCACGTGCAGACGGGCGTTCTCCGACGACACGGGCCTGAGGCCGCAGCCGATCAGCGGCCCGATGTGCTTGCGCAGCCGCAGCAGCCGGCGCAGGTAGGCCTGGCGGGTGCCCGACTGGGTGCGCCCGAACCAGGCCTTGAGCGCCTCGTCGTCGTCCCGGTTGGCCATCTTCTCGGTGAAGTCGACGAAGTCCCCGAAATCCCCGATCACGTGGCCGGCGCCCGCGGGCACGGACTCGGGTTCCCTCGCCGCCAGCCGGTCCGGGTCGAAGCTCGTGTCCTCGGGGACGGTCGGCAGGATCACCACCGCGCCGGACTCTCCACCTTCGAGGCGGCGAAGGTGGCGCAACAACTGAATGCGGAACTGCTGCTCGATGAAACCGACCTGGGTTGAGCGGTCGTCCTCGGAGGTGAAGCAGAACTGGAGGAGCTGGTCGCGGATGAACCGTTCCGGGGTCCACCCGTAGGCGTGCACATCGGCGGTGTCGCGGGACTTGACGCCGGGCACCGTCCCCGAGACGCCGGGCCGCCGCGGGGCGTAGAGGCGCACCGAGCGGAAGGGGCCGGGCTCGCCGACACCGAGGGCTTGCCACTGGCCGCGTGCGCCCGGTCGGCCCGGGAACTCCGAGTTCGGCCGATCGAGGTGGAGCAGGTCCTCGCCCTTGGTGTTGAAGACGAGCGCGCGCACGTTCTCGCGTTCGGCGCGGCCCCCGAGGAGCGCCATCCCGCGCTCTGTCTCCAGGAGCTGGTAGAGGATGTACAGCGCGTACGAGGTCTTGGTCGCGACGCCCGAGATGCCCGAGATCGAGAAATGCCCCCCGGAGCGGCCGTCGACGAAGCGCATGTCGGCGTAGACGGGCTCGCCCCCCATGTCCAGGCCGACCGGGAGCTTGCCTCGTTTCATCTCGTCCTCGAACAGGGCAACCGCGCGGTCGCTGCCGACGGCGCGCATGGCCACGGAGCCCGCGTTCGGCGCCACGAAGAGTTCGGGCACGACTCGCAGCACCCGCACCTCGGCCAGCCGCACGTGCTCGGCAGGAATGACGCGATCGACGACCCGGGCCGTGTCGGAAGGCAGGTCGGCGCCTTCGAAGCGGCTGCGCAGCTCGGTCACGATGCCATAGTGCGTGACTTGCGTCCCGTCGGGAAGGTCGTTGCGGACGGCGACGAGTTGGTCCAGCTGGACGCTCGCGTCGGGATCGAGGACCACTTGGAAGTCGCGCGAATTGCTGCCGTGGGAGCCGTCGACCAGCCCGATTCGGGGGTCCGCGAGGGGGTTCCCGTCCTGGTTCACGATCGCCTGGTCTTCCTGGTCACCGGTGCTCCGCCCATCCTGGTCGCTCACGCGGTCTCCTCATGTCGGTTGTGCTGCATGACGGCTTCTCGTACGGCACGCAGCGCCAGCCGCGAGTCGCCGAGAAGGTGGTGTAGGTGCTGTTCCAGGCGCGCGACCGGAGCAAGGTTCACCGGGGCCCGGGCGTCGCGGTGCGGCGCCGACGCGAAGGCGGGAAGCCAGCGCGAGGCGCGGTCCACCGTCCGGATGGCCTGGCCGCTGCCCGAACTCGCGGGTACCTCCAGGCGCGCGATGCCGGCCCACGGCCCTGCCCAGGGACCGGAGTCCCCCACCCGGATGTAGCATGCGTAGCGGTCGTCCTTCATGGCGAAGATGCTAGTCCTTTCTCCCACCGCGAGGCGCGGCACCTTCTGCCAGTGCTCGACCGCGAGGGTGCGCCGGTGGTGGGTCTTCACGTACCCGACCACGGGTGCCGCGCGGCTGCGGCGGAGGTAATGAAGAGGTCCGTCGAAGACGACCATCCACCCTTCCGCGAAAAGGCGGTCGGCGATCTCGGCTTCGGCGTCCCGCATGAGTCGCTGGAGGTGTTGCGACGCCGCATGCGGCTCCACGCTCTCGACCGAAAGGGACATCCAGCGCCATCCGCCCGGATGTGCGCTCAGCCGCACCTGCTCCCCGCCGGAGAAGATGACCGCCCGCCCGATCTCCTCGTGACTGATCTCCGCCGGGCCGTCCCTGCCGATCAGAACCGCCCCCGCTCCCCACGCTCCTGCGAGACCCGTGATCGTCTCACCCTCCGGATTCGTGAGCGTCAGGTGAGCGTCGGTCCGGCGCACCCCGTCCACGAAGCATAGGCGTGCCGGGGGACCCGCGTCCGGGGGCCGGTGAATGCGAAAGTGTCCCCCGTCCTCCACGACGCGGCATTCAACGGTGTGCTGATCCTCTTCGTCCGCCCGGAAACCGGCGCCGTAGGCCGCGTCGAATGGCTCGACTCCTATGAATGGGCGGCTCGTGGCAGTGTTCGCTTCGGGGTTGGCCATTGGGAGGTGCGGGGGATGGATTGGGGCACGGAGCCCCGCCGGACTTCATCGCAGGTGCCACGAAAGCTAGCATGTTAGGGTAGCGCGCCGGTCGCCTCCGCGGCCCGGCACAAAGTGGAACCGAACACCCAACCCCCATGCAAACCATCGCCATCACCGGCGCCAACCGCGGAATCGGCCTCGCGGCTGCCCGTCATCTCTCCGCGGACGGGCATCGAGTCATCCTGGTATGCCGGGATGAGCAGCGTGGCCGCGACGCCCTGGATTCCCTCACCGCTCTCCCCGGCGGCGCAAAGCACCACCTCGTCGTCGCCGACCTGGCGTGCCTGGAATCGGTGCGCGCGGGCGCCCGCGCCATCATCGATCTCGGGCACACCTTGGACGCTCTGGTGAACAACGCCGCGGTCCTCGCCGCGGAGCGCACCCTGAGCCGTGACGGCTTCGAGATCCAGCTCGCGGTCACCCACCTCGCCCACTTCCTCCTGACCGACCTCCTTCTGCCACACCTGCGCCGCCATCCCGGAAAGAGCCGCGTCGTCACGGTGGCGTCGGCCGCCCACTCCGGTCCTCCCTTCGATTTCGACGACCCCAACTTCACCACGCGGCCCTACAAGCGCACGCGGGCCTACCAGCAGAGCAAGCTGGCCAACATCCTCTTCACGCTCGCGCTTGCCCGCCGCACCACGGGCACCGGGGTCGAGCCCGTGGCGCTCCACCCGGGAGTCTACGACACGGGGCTCCTCAGGAACTACATCGGACAGGTTCCGGGCGGGGGTCTGGCGGCAACCGTCTTCGCGGGGAAGCCCGACCGCGCAGGCCCGATCCTTGCCAAACTCGCCGCCGGGCGCCGGGACGAGGACCTCGCCGGCACGTACCTCGACAAGGGCAGGTCGGAGAGGCCGTCCCGGGCCGCTCGTGACCTGGCCGCACAGGAACGCCTGTGGCAATGGAGTGCGTCCGCTAACAGAGCGGTCGGCGACGGAGATGTAGCTCCGCCTATCCCGCACGGACCCCGTGCACATGAGCCCGGAAATCCTCCCGCAGAACCAGCAAGGCCGCGTTCACTCCGTTCAGATCCCCGCGCATTTCGCCCCGGAATTCGGCGAGTTCTCCACTCACCTTGGCGATCTCGCCGCGCACATCGGCGATCTCGCTGCGCAAGCCCGCGATCTCGCCACCGAGGTCGGTGCGGACACCGGCGATCTCTCTAAGCATCTCGCCGCGCAGGCCCGCGATCTCGCGTCGCGTCTCGCTGCGCAGATCCGCGATCTCGCCTCGCGTCTCGCTGCGCAGATCCGCGATCTCGCCGCGCAGACCACCGATCTCGCCGCGCAGACCACCGATCTCGCCGCGCAGACCACCGATCTCGCCGCGCAGACCACCGATGTCCTTGCGCACGCCGGTGTACATTCGCCACATCAGCCCGAGCATCGCACCCCAGGCTGCCAGGGTTGTACCCAGCGTGGCAAACAATTGCCAGGATTCCATCGCATCCTCCGCACCGGCGTCCATCCGACGCCGCCCAAGTGAACCTACTGCAGAAACACACCCCCTGCCAGACATGGTGCGCGCAGGCCGGGGGCGGGAGAATGGCGGGATGGGACCACTTCGAATACGAGAGTCAGATCGTGCCTCTCCGGGCCGGGCCACGCTCCGCCGGGGTGGCGACTCTCCAAGTCTTCGGTAACTTTCGGGCGCGAAACCGCCGGGCCGCGGGCTGCTCGAATGCGCCCGGAGCGCCCACAACCAACCACACATCACGCGGGGAAGCGACGTGGCGGACCGGATGGACACGATCGTCTCGCTGGCCAAGCGGCGAGGCTTCATCTTTCAGTCGTCGGAGATCTACGGGGGGGCGGCCTCGGTCTGGGACTACGGTCCCCTCGGCGTCGAACTCCGCCGGAACGTCGCGGACGCCTGGTGGTCGGCGATGGTTCACGCCCGTGACGACATCGAGGGACTCGACGCCGGGATCCTCATGCACCCGCGCGTTTGGGAGGCTTCCGGCCACGTCTCCGGATTCACCGACCCGCTTCTCGAGTGCAAAACCTGCAAGAAGCGCTGGCGGGCAGACCACATCGAGCAGAGCGCGTGCCCCCGCAAGCCGTCCGTCGCCCCCGGCGGCCACGGCGACTGCGAACTCGGCGAGCCCCGCCTCTTCAACCTCATGTTCAAGACCTTCATGGGACCGGTCGAGGAGGATGCGGCGGTCGTGTACCTCAGGCCCGAGACCGCGCAGGGGTCGTACGTCAACTTCCTCAACGTCCAGCAGACGTCGCGGCAGCGCGTCCCCTTCGGGATCGCCCAGCTCGGCAAGGCGTTCCGGAACGAGATCACCCCGGGGAACTTCATCTTCCGCACCCGCGAGTTCGAGCAGGCGGAGATGCAGTTCTTCGTCAAGCCCGGCTCCGACGACGAGTGGTTCGACTACTGGCTGAACCAGCGGCAGGGCTGGTACCGCGAAATCGGGATCCGCCCGGAGCGCCTTCGCTGCCACGCCCACGGGCCGGACGAGCTCGCCCACTACGCCAAGACCGCCGTCGACATCGAGTACGAATTCCCCTTCGGCTGGCAGGAGCTGGAGGGCGTCCACAATCGCACCGACTTCGACCTCGGGCGCCACCAGGAGTACTCCGGCAAGCGGCTGATCTACATCGATCCGGGGTCAGGGGATCGGTTCCTGCCGTACGTGGTGGAGACGGCGATGGGTGTGGGGCGGGCGGCGCTGGTGGCGCTGCTCGATGGCTACCGCGAGGACGAGGTGGAAGGCCAGCAGCGCGTGGTGCTGGGACTGCACCCCGCGCTTGCCCCCATCAAGGCCGCGGTCTTCCCGCTCATGAAGAAGTTCGGGCAGCCGGAGATCGCGACCGGGCTGCTGGGCGAGCTGCGCCGCGCAAGGATCCCCGCGGCGTACGACCAGGCCGGTTCGATCGGCCGGCGCTACCGGCGGCAGGACGAGGCCGGCACGCCATGGTGCGTGACGATCGACGGCGACACGGCGGAGGACCGGAGCGTGACCATCCGCGACCGCGACACCCTGAAGCAGGTGCGTGTGGGGCTGGATCACGTGGCCGGCTGGATCCGGGAGCGTTTGTAGCGGCCTCGGGGGCGGATTCAGCGGCTCCGCGCACAGCCTCGTCCCGCCAATGGCGATTCCGGGTGTGCAGGCCGAGCCTGTGCAGGCCGGCGCTATGGCCCCGGAGCGCCTGAGGCGATAGGCTATCAGCGGCGCGTTGGCGGACGGAGCGCCCGGTCAGCCGCTGCGCCTCCCGGCGGGCACGCACCGCATGCCGTTCCGGATGCCGTCCCAGACCACGTCCAAGCCCAAGGAGCCAAGCACCGTGTCCACCCGTTCCGAGGTCTTCACATCCCGCTGGGGAATGCTCCTGGCCATGCTCGGCATGGCGATCGGCACCGGAAACATCTGGCGCTTCCCGCGCATCGCGGCCTCCAACGGGGGCGGCAGCTTCCTGGTGGCGTGGGCCGTGTTCCTGCTTCTGTGGTCGATCCCGCTGCTGATCCTCGAATTCGGGATGGGGAAGGGGACCCGGCGCGGCACGGTCGGGTCGTTCATCAAGACGATCGGGCCGAAGTTCGCGTGGATGGGGGCGTGGGTGGCGTGGGTGGCGGTCGCAATCATGTTCTACTACTCGGTCGTGATGGGGTGGACGATCCGCTTCTTCATCGCGACGCTGAGCGGGGATATTCCCACTGCAGTCCCCGACCAGTTCTGGGGCGCCTTCAACTCCACGCCGCAAGCGGTGCTCTTCCATGCGATCGCGGTCGGGCTCGGCGTCTTCGTCGTCGCCAGGGGCGTGCGGGGCATCGAAACGGCTGCGCGCTTCCTGATCCCGTCGCTCATCATCCTGGTCATCGTGCTGGCGGTCAAGGCGCTCACGATGCCGGGGGCGTCGGCGGGGCTGGCCTTCCTCTTCACCCCCGACTTCAGCGAACTCGGCAACGTCAGGATCTGGCTCGAGGCGCTGACCCAGAACGCGTGGGACACCGGCGCCGGGTGGGGTCTGGTCCTCTCCTACGCGGTCTATATGCGTGCCCGCGAGGACACCGCGCTGAACGCCTTCGTGATCGGCTTCGGGAACAACTCGATGTCGCTCCTGGCCGGGATCATGGTGCTGTGCACGATCTTCTCGGTGATGCCGCAGGCGGCGAACGAGATCGTAGGCGCGGGCAACGAGGGGCTGACCTTCATCTGGGTCCCGCAGCTCTTCGCCCAGATCCCGGCCGGGCAGTTTTTCATGGCGCTGTTCTTCCTCGCGCTGGTCTTCGCGGCGTGGTCCAGCCTGGTGGCGATGATCGAGCTGGCGTCCCGGATCCTGATCGACCTTGGGCTGACGCGGCGCCACGCGATCGCGGCCGTCGGATCCGCCGGCTTCCTCTTCGGCATCCCGTCGGCGCTCCAGATCGGCGTCTTCCAGAACCAGGACTGGGTGTGGGGCGTCGGCCTGATGCTGTCGGGCTTCTTCTTCGCCTTCGCGGTGCTCAAGTACGGGGTGACGAAGTGGCGCGAAACCTTCATCAACACGCCCGATTCCGATGTGCGGATCGGGGGATGGTGGGACTGGGCCGTCCGGCTGGTGATGGTGGAGGCAGTGGTGCTGATGGTGTGGTGGCTCTGGCAGGCCGGCGGCGAGGACTTCTGGTCGGCCGAGACCTGGACCCTGTTCTCGTCGTACAACGTGGGTTCGGTGCTGATCCAGTGGGCTGTGGTGTTGCTGGCCCTCTTCGCGCTGAACGGATGGATGGTGCGCCGGATCCAGGCCGCGCGGGGCGGGGGCGAAGGGGGGGTGCCCGCCGGCGACGCCGGAAGCGGGTAGGAGCCGCCGAACCGCCACGTGGCCACCCACGACGCGTACGCCCGGCTCACTCCGTACGAGCTGCTCTTCCCGGATCCGGAGTTTCCGGACCAGCGTTTCCCGGCGATCGGGGACGAGGCCGCGGAGCGCGGGGCGGACGCCGGGAACCCTGCGGCGTTCGTGATGCTGGGGGCGGTGCAGGGGATTCTGGCAGATCTGCGTGAAGAGGATGGCGATCCGGAGGCGGCCCACGACCACAGCGGCGTCCTCTACTTCGCGTACCAGATGTGGCGGACGGGCGCGGGGGTGGTGCTCGCGCAACGGAAAACGTTGCGCGCCCTGCTGGGCGAATCGGCGGAGGTGGCGAACGCAGCTGGCAAGTCGTTGTGGGAAAAGCAATTTGGCGGTAGGGCAGGGTACATCCAGCTTCCCCAGCATCTCGTGTGGTTCGAGGGGACGCGCAACACCGCGCCCGAGTCGGTCGACGGCGTCTTCTGGCACGGCGACCACCTCGGCGCCATACACCTTTCCCTCGTGGCGGGGATGCGGAGCGACCGGCCCGGCTACCTCTTCGTCCCCGTACCCCCGCAGCCCCTCGGCTCCCTGCCCGGCTGGGCCTCGGGCCCGGCCCGGGAAGGCGGCCGCGACTTCGAGACCTCGCTGCCCGGCGCCGACCTCGACCAACTGCTGGGAATCCGCACCCCGGCCGAGGTCTTCAAGCTCGCCGCGCTGCTGCTGGGCCGGCTGGCGCGGGAAGACCCCGCGCCCGCTCCGCCCGCGGACCAATCCTCCTCCGGCGACCCGCCCCCCGCCCCTCCCGCCCAGTCCCCCCCTCCCACCACCCTCCCCTGGACCACCCTGTGAGCCCTGCTTGCGCCCCATGACCCATTCCGCCCGCCTCTCCGCGACCCCGGCGACCCGCACCCTCTCCCGTCGGCCCTCCCCCTCATGACCCCCCGCGAATCGAAAAAGGCCCGGACCGAGCGCGCCGCCACCATCTACGAGATCCTGCTCGCCGAGTACCCGGACGCCAAATGCGCGCTGGAACACGCGTCGCCCTACGAACTCGCGGTCGCGACCATCCTCTCCGCGCAGTGCACCGATGCCCGCGTGAACATGGTCACGCCCGGGCTGTTCCGCCGCTACCCGGACCCCGAGTCGCTCGCGGCGGCCGTCCCCGCCGAACTGGAGGACGTCATCCGCTCCACCGGTTTCTTCCGCAACAAGACCCGCAACCTGATCGGGATGGCGACCGCGCTGCTGGAGGGCACGGCAGCGAGCTCCCCCGCAACATGAAGGAGCTGTCGGCGCTTCCCGGCATCGGCCGCAAGACCGCCAACGTGATCCTCGGCAACGCCTTCGGGATCGACGAGGGGGTGGTCGTCGACACGCACGTGAAGCGGCTCTCCGGGCGGATGCGCTTCACCACCCAGTCCACGCCCGAGAAGATCGAGAAGGACCTGATGGCGATCTTTCCGCGCAGTGTCTGGACGATGCTCGCCCACCTGCTCATCTATCACGGGCGGCAGGTGTGCCACGCGCGCAAGCCGAAGTGCAACCAGTGCGCGATCTCGCACCTGTGCCCGTCGAGTGCGGTGTGATGTCAGGTTTACATTACTTAATGTCAATCAAACATTACTTTTCTTGAACTCAAGGGCGGACCGGCCATCGCTGGCGGCCCGTCACCGAAAGGAAACGCAATGCCCACCCGATCAGACGCCGTCGCCCTTCTCGAGGAGTGGGTGGAGAGCGACGCGCTCAGGAGACACATGTACGCCGTCGAAGCCGCCGTCCGGCACTACGCCCGCCTGATGGGCGAGGACGAGGAGCTCTGGGGCCTCGCCGGCCTGCTTCACGATCTGGATTGGGAACGCCACCCGGACGACCACCCCCACATCGGGGTGGCGCGGCTGCGCGAACTCGGCTACCCGGACGAGGTCGTCCACGCCGTGGAGGCGCACGGCTACCCGGACCGCACCGATGTCGTCCCCGAGACGCCCCTCGACCGCGTCCTCTACGCGTGCGACGAACTGAGCGGCCTCATCTACGCCTGCTGCCTCGTCCGCCCGAACGGCATCGACGACCTGAAGCCGAAATCGGTGGTCAAGAAGATGAAGGACAAGGCGTTCGCGGCCGGCGTCCACAGGGAGGCCGTGCACCGCGGCATCGAGCTGATCGGGCTGCCGCGCGCCGAGCACATCCGGAACGTGATCGACGGGCTGCGCACCGTGGCGGACGTGCTGCAGGTGCGGGCGGAGGACCAGGCCGCGCGGAGGGCGAGGCGGGGGGCGGGGTAGGCCCGCCCGCTCCCACGCGCCTACCTCGCCACCCGGACCCTCACCCCGAACTGGGCCCGCCACTGCGACGAGGGCACCTCCGGAGCATACGGCAGCGCCGCGCGGACCTGTCCCGTCTCGCGGTCCCTCCGGGCGGCACTGATGTAGTGGGCGACCAGGCGGGTGGAGGGGTCGGGAGGCTGGGAAAACGGGAGCGCTGTTCGCCGCACCTCGAAAGCCTGGACGACCGGATTCACCGCGTAGACGATCCCCTGCGAGGAGTCCAGCAGGTTGAGGACATTCAGCAGATCCAGCGTCAATTCCGCGGTCATTCCGCGGACCTTCACGGTTTGGGCAACCCGCAGATCCACCTGATTCGACCAGGGGGTCGAGCAGGTGTTGCGCGCGAGGATCCGGTTCTTCTGCTCCTGCAGGCATTCCTCGAGCTCGTAGAGCGTACTCCACATTGCCAGGGAGCCGAAGCCGGAGAAGGGAAAGCGGCTGGGCACGTCGGGGATGTAGAGCAGGTCGTTCGAGAGGCTCGATGCGCGCGGACCGGGGAATCCGTCCCCGTTGACGTCGCCCTTGTACACATACGAGTAGGGCACCCCCGACTGTCCCACATAGAGCACGCTGATATCGGTTCCGCCCAGGCGGGGGAGGATCCTTGCGTGCGCGCTGGCGACGACCTTGTGCGGCCGGTCGAAGCGGGAACTCTGACGCACCGGGCTGTTGGGGTGCAGGTTGACGGGCGTGGAAGCATAGTTCGACGTAACGTCGATCGATGTGAGGTTCTGGAGGTCCGCCGAACGGGTCAGCGAGTAGCCGGCCTTCAGTCCCAGCGTCTCCCCGAAGTCCTTGCGCACTTCGACGGTGGCGGCGTAGGTGAAGTTCTCACCGCGGTTGGTCACCCTGAGCACCGGCCCGAACTGCTCGAAGCGCCTTCCTCCCTCCCACAACTGCTCCATTCCGAGTCCCCCCGGAGACCCCGGTGTCGCGGTACCGAAAACCTGGCGAACGTTGAAGCCGAAGCCGTGTGTGAAGCCGTCCAGCGGGGTACCCCGGCTGGGTCTTCCGATGACGTTGTCGTTCTGGATGAAGATCTGGTTGAGCGCGAGGTTGTAGAGCAGGCTGCCGGACAGGACCATCCCCCCCGGGAGCCGCTGGTCGAGGGCCACCATGGTGCGCAGGTCCTGCGGAAAGAGGAACAGGGGGTCGAAGTAGTTGATGACCGGAGTGTAGTCGTCGGGGCTCGGATCCGTGGTGCACTCGGTGGGGGCGGGGGACCCGGGGTCGAAGCCCGGTGCACGGTCCCCCCTGCATACCAGGGTCTGCGCGGCCATCCCGTTGTTCTGGAAGGCGTTCGCGAGCCAGGCGAAGGTCGGGCGGCCCGTGAAGACGCCGGCGCCGGCGCGGAGTTGGGTGCCCTCGAACGGGCGCCAGTTGAATCCGCCGCGCACCGAGGCGTTGAAGCCCTGTACGGGCAGCTTCGAGGTGTCGATCCCCAGGACCGAATTGAGTGCCTCGTTGCGCTCGGGGCGCCCGATAAAGACCGGCAGGTCCAGACGCAGGCCGCCGCGCAGGGTGAAGCGTTCGTTGCCGGCCCATTCGTCCTGCACGTAGACCGAGAGTTCGGTTACCCCGAATCGGGGGTTCGACCCGCCTTCCGTCAGCGGGAGCGTGATCTCGTAGCGGTCCGGCCGGTTCAGCTCGAAGTCCTCCAGGCTCTCGAACTGGTAGCTGCCGAGGCCGCCGGGAAGGTACCTGCGGTCGAAATCGAACCATGTGCCGGATGCCCCGAAGAGAAGCGAGTGGCGGCCCGCGTCATAGCTGAGGTTGTTCGACAGCTGGACGACGAGCTGCCGGAGTCCGTTGTCCTGGGCGAAGTAGCCGGCGCCCGACCTCACGTCCCTTCGTACACGGAGGTCGTCGACCATGCCGTCGAGCTTGACCTCGACCTGGGGTGAGGTGGACCGCGCCGTCTCCGAGTCGTCGAGGTGCTGCAGATTGAACGCGAACTCGTTCGACAGCCGCCCGGAGAGCGTCGAGAAGAGCTGGAAGACCGCCGAGTGGCTGCGCGAGCGGACTTCGCTGCCGCTCGACGAGAACTCGTAGAGGTCGCCGGGGAGGCGGTTCGGATCCGGGTCGTCGTCCGCCGAGGCGAAGCTGTAGCGCAGCATCGCGTCGTGGCGCTCGCCCATCTCCCAGTCGAAGCGCGCGAACAGGTTGAAGATCGTGTTCTCCAGCGTCAGCGAAGAGGCGGTGCCCGGGCTCGTCCCGTAGCCCTCGAGCAGCGAGGCCAGGCGTGCGACCGAATCCGGCACCAGCGAAAGCCGGAACGGGTCGGACTCGCCGACGTGGAAGCCGTTCGGGGGCTCCTGGATCCGTTCCCACTCGCCTGCGACGAAGAAGTGGGCGCGGTCGCGGCGGATGGGTCCGCCGATCGTGAAGCCGCCGTGGGCGGTGGAGAGTTCGGGCACCGTGGTGACGTCGTCGACCACCAGCCCGCCGACGAACGCCGCGTTGCGGTAGAATCCGAAGGCGGAGGTCTCGAACTCGTTGGTGCCCGACTTGGTGACCGCGTTCATGGCGCCGCCGGTGAACCCGGACTGGCGGATGTCGAAGGGCGCCACGAGCACCTGGAACTGCTCGACGGCGTCGAGGGGGATGGCCCGCCCGCCCGCGCGGCCCCCCGCGATGTTCTGCGTCGAGAGCCCGAAGACGTCCTGGTTGAGCGCGCCGTCCACGTTGAGGGTGTTGAAGCGGAAGTTGGTGCCCGCCACCGAGACACCCTCCTCCGAGACGCGCGACAGCGGGGAGAGCGCGGCGAAGTCGACGAAGTTGCGCGACAGCGTGGGGAGCTCCTCGATGATCTCGGCGGTGACGAGGGTCGAGATGCCGATGCGGCCCGGATCGAATTCGATGTCCCGGCGCACCTCGACCTCGATGCCCTCGATCTCGACGGCCTCCGGCAGCAGCGTGACGTCGAGGTTGATGAAGCGGCCGAGGAGCAGCTCGAGCTCCTCGCGCGTCTGGTCTCCGAAGCCGATCCGCGTGACGGTCATGGTGTAGGGGCCGCCGGGGCGCAGGTTGCGCAGTGTGTAGCGCCCGTCCGGTGAGGTGATCGCCGTTCTGGTGGCGCCGGTTTCGGTTTGCACCAGCGTAATGAGTGCCGCCTCGACCGGCGTGCCGTCCTGGTCGAGGACGCGGCCGCGCAGCCCGGCGGTGGAGATGCCCTGGGCGGTGAGAGGGGCGGCGCTGGCGAGGGTCGCGGCGAGGGCAAGGAGAAGGGGGGTGCGCAGTCCGGGCAGCGCGGTGGACAATGGGTTTTTCGGACATGGAAATCGGGTCATCTGCACTCCTTTGAGCCCTGTAGGCGATCGCTTCCGTGCGTGAATCCTCATACGCGCTACCTCCCCAGTCTCAACCGCGCCCCGAACTGCGCCCGCCACTGCGACGTCGGCACTTCGGGCACATACGGCAGCGCCGCACGCAACCTGCCGGTTTCCCGGTCCCGCTCCGTCGCGCCGATATAGTGGGCGGTCAGCTCGGTCCGGGGATCCGGGGGTTCGGCCAGGGGATCGACAAGGACCCGTCGCACTTCGAATGCCTGCACGACCGGATTCACGACGTAGACGATCCCCTGCGAGGAATCCAGCAGGTTCAGAATGTTCAGGAGATCCAGGGTGAGCTGGGCGGACACGCCGCCGGCGTTCACGGTCTGTCCAATGCGAAGATCGATCTGATTCGACCAGGGCGCATTGCAGGTGTTGCGCGCCAGAATCCGGTTCGCTTGCTCCTGCAGGCAGTTCTCAAGTTCATGGAGACCGGTCCACATCACCAGGTTGCCGAAGCCCCCGCCCGGGAGTCGGCTCGCGAGATCGGGGACAAAGAGGAGATCGTTCGAGAGGCTCGATGCCCGCGGACCGGGGAACCCGTCCCCGTTCACGTCGCCCTTGTACACATAGGAGTAGGGCACGCCCGACTGCCCCACGTACAGCACGCTGATCTCGGTCCCGCCGAACCGGGCCGGGATCCGAGCGTGAGTGCTCGCGATCACCTTGTGCGGGCGGTCGAAGCGGGAGCGCTGCCGGATCGGGCGGTTCGGGTGGAGGTTCACCGGCGTCGAGCCGTAGTTCGACGTGATGTCGATGGAGGTGAGGTTCTGGATGTCCGCCGAGCGGGTCAACGAGTAGCCCGCCCTCAGCCCCAGCGTCTCCCCGAAGTCCTTCCGGAGCTCGAGGGTGGCCGCGTAGGTGAGGTTGTCGTCCCGGTTGGTGACCTGAAGGATGGGCCCGAACGAGTCGGAATGCCGCCCCCCCTGCCAGAGCTGCTCCTGCCCGCGTCCGGTGCCTGGCGTCGAGGTACCGAAGACCTCGCGGACGCCGAAGCCGTAGCCGTGGGTGAACCCTTCGTACTCTCCTCCTTCGCTGAACTCGGCGACGAGGTTGTCGTTCTGGATGAAGATCTGGTTCAGGACGATGTTGTACAGCAGGCTCCCGGACAGCACCAGTCCGCCCGGCAGCCGCTGGTCCAGGGCGATCATCGTGCGCAGGTCCTGCGGGAAGCGGAAGTCCGGGTCGAAGTACGTGATGACGGGTTGCGAGTCCCCCGGCTGAAAGAAAGCGCACTCTGTGGGCGGCGGTTGACCGGGATCGAAGGCCGGCGCCGCGAAATCACGGCAAACCAGGGTTCGCAGGGCGTCCCCGGTGTTCTGGAACGCGTTGGCGAGCCAGGCGTACGCCGGTCGGCCCGTGAACACTCCCGCGCCCGCGCGCAGTTGCGTCTTCTCGAAGGGGCGCCAGTTGAAACCCGCGCGCAGGGAGACCGTGGAGTTCCGGCTGGGAAGCTCCGCCGTGTCGATCCCGAACTCGGAGTACAGCCTCCGATTCCATGAAGGTTGGCCCTGAAAGGTTGGCATGTCGAAGCGGATCCCTCCCCGGAGGGTAAGGCGCTCGTTTGCGGTCCATTCATCCTGTGCGTACAACGAGTATTCGCTTACTCCGAAGCGGGGGTTCGACCCGTCCTCGGTCAGCGGGATCGTGATCTCATAGCGGTCGGGCCGGTTCAGTTCCAGCTGTCGCAAGCTCTCGAACTGGTAGCTGCCCAGCGCGCCGGGGATGTACCGGCGGTCGAAGTCGAACCAGGTCCCGGACGCGCCGAAGAGGAGCGAGTGGCGGCCCACGTCATAGCTCAGATTGTTCGACAGCTGGACGACCAACTGCTTGAGGCCGTTGTCCTGCGAGAAGTAGTTGGCGCCCGAACGGACATCGCGCCGCACGCGGGACCCGCCTACCGTGCCGTCGAGGGTGACCTCCACTTGCGGGAACGCCGAGCGCGCCGTCTCGGAGTCGTCGAGGTACTGGATGTTTGCAGCGAACTCGTTCGACACTCCCCCGGAGAACGACGAAAAGAGCTGGAAGACGCCCGAATGGCTGCGCGAGTGGATCTGGCTGCCGCTCGAGGAAAACTCGTAGAGGTCGCCGGGGAGGCGGTTCGGGTCCGGTTCGTCGTCCGCCGACGCGAAGCTGTAGCGCAGCATCGCGTCGTGGCGCTCGCCCATCTCCCAGTCGAAGCGCGCGAAGATGTTGAAGATCGTGTTCTCCAGGGTGAAGGACTCGGCGGTGCCGGGGTCGGCGCCGAGACCCTCGAGCAGCGACCGCATGCGCGCCACTGAATCGGGGA
>CBDBUB010000012.1:0-17045 GCA_965211795.1 Longimicrobiales bacterium | reverse complement strand
CGACCTGCACGCGGTCCTGATGGAAGCGATGGGTGAGGAGGCCGCGCTGGTGGCCTACGAGCATCTCTGGCTGCGGATCAACCTCAACGATGTCAGCAACGACGAGGTCCTCCTGATTCCGGGCGTCGGCGACCGGATGGCCCACGAGTTCGAGGAATACCGGCCGTACGAGGACATGGACGAGTTCCGGCGCGAGATCGGCAAGTACGTCGACGAGGACGAAGTCGCCCGGCTCGAGCAGTACGTCTACCTGCCGATCGACCTGAACACGGCCACCAGCGACGAGATCATGATGATCCCCGGCATGACCGACCGGATGGTGCACGAGTTCGAGGAATACCGCCCGTACACCGACCTCGACCAGTTCCGCCGCGAGATCGGCAAGTACGTCGACGAGGGGGAAGTCGCGCGTCTGGAGCGGTACGTCACGCTGAACTAGGAACCCGCGGGCGTGGCGACGGCTGCCCGGTCGGCATTCGTGCGTGGCGCGGGGGCCGGGCTCCCTCATGAATGACCTCCGCCCGGCACCGGTGACTTGCGAATGATCAGGAAGATCGTCTTCAGCCTTCACCTGTCGGTGGCGGCGGTCGTCGGGCTGGTCGTCCTCATGCTGGCCGCGACCGGGGTGATCCTCTCGCTGGAAGGGACGGTCACGGGGCTGGCCGAGCGGCGCCATTTCGTCGCGGCGGCGGAAACACCCCCCCTCCCCCCCGCCGCCCTCGTGCAGGCGGCGGAGGCGTGGGGCGCGGCGCGGGGAACCCCCCTCACGGCTACCTCCCTGCGCTACCGGCCGCACCCCCGCGCCCCCGTGCGGGTCGACGCGGGCCGCGAACTGCACGTCTACGTCGACCCGTATCGCGGCGCGGTGCTCGGCCACGGTCCCGGCGCCGTCGAGCGCTTCTTCACCGCCGTCCACGACCTCCACCGCTGGTTCGCCGTGCCGAGCGGGTCGGTGCGGCGCGCCCGCGCGATCACGGGCGCGGTGAACATCGCGTTCCTGTTCCTGCTCGTCACCGGGCCGTTCCTGTGGCTGCCGAGCCGCTTCACGAAGCGCGCGCTGGCCAACATCCTGCTCTTTCAGCGCGGCGCGCGGGGCGCGTGGCGCGATCTCAACTGGCACCAGGTGATCGGGATCTGGACGGTGGTGCCGTTGGCGGTGATCGCGGTGACGGGGGCGGTGACGTCGTATCCGGCGGTGGCCGACCGGGTGTATCCGGTGGTCGGGCGGGTGGTGTTGGGGGGGAGGTGGGGGGGTGAGGCGGGGGGTGAGGATGGCGTGCAGGGTGTGGGGCAGGCCGGCGCCGACCTCCAGGCCGCGTTGCGGGTGGCGGGGGGGTGGGTGGGGGACTGGCGGTCCCTGACCCTGACGCTGCCCCGCCCCGGCACCGGCGAGATCAGCGTGGAGATCCGGGGTGGGGGCGTGGGCCAGCCGCAGAAGACCGGCACCCTGACCCTCGATGCCGCAACCGCATCTCCGCTCTCCTGGGAGACCTTCGCAGACGAGACTGCGGGACGCCGGGCCCAGGAATTCCTTCGCTACGCGCACACCGGCGAGTACTGGGGCGTCACGGGCCGCGTGATCGCGGGTCTCTGCTCGCTGGCCGCCACCCTGATGGTGTGGACGGGACTCGCCCTCGCACTGCGGAGACTGCGAAGGTGGCTTGCCCTCAGGCGGGCGCGGGGATCGTAGCGGGCCGCCGGGGCCGCCGTCACCACACCAGCGGTTCCAGCGCGATCCTGGAGTTGTCGAGCCTGTCGATGAACCGCTTCGTGTAGACCCGCAGCATCGCCGCGCTGGGGATCCAGTCCATCGAATGGATGGACTCGTGGTCCATGGATCGCAGCTCCGTCATTCCCCCGAACATCCGTCCCTCGTCAAGGAAAACGCGAATGGTGACGACCCCGCCCTTGCGCGGGAGGCAACCGTGGGCGATCCACTCGTCCACCACACCCGGACAGCCCACGAGCGCCGTGTTCGAGGCACGCCGGAAGATGGCGGTCGGATCCGTGTTGATGGCGTTCGTGAAGGCCTCGGTCCGGATTGTGACGACCCGGTAGGGGATGCGCTGCCGACGTCTCGTCAACAGGCGCTCGGAGCGCGTACGCACCCGAAGTTCGTCGAGCGCGATGGGGTCGGGGTTGAGGGGAATGAACAGGCCGTTCCCCTCCGACACCGTGACAGAGTCATCCATGGTGTGATAGCCGAACTGCTCCACGATGACTTCCCAGGTGCCCTTGGGAAAGTCGGTGAAGCGGAACTCGCCGTCGCCGTCGGTAAAGACGAAACGCTCCAGTTCCGGCACCTTGATGACCGCCGCCACGACGGGCGTGCGGGTGACCCTGTCGACCACTTTGCCCGCCAGGGTGAAGGTCGGCACCTCCTGGGCGGACGCGCCCGGCGCCGCGCTCACGGCTGCGCTCACGCACAGAAATGTAAGGAAAACATTACGAAATGTCATGTTTTGCTTACTTTCGGCTACTCCCGCGGACCGCACCCGCGCCTACTCCGACCCTCTCGCCGCCCGGATCTGACGAACCGCCGCATCCACCCGCATCCGCATCCCGACCTCGCCATACTCCGCCGAAGCCCGGGTCGGGTTGCCCGACACGCCGCTGCCCTCGAACCCGCCCTCCGGCGCCAGCTTGTCCTGGCGGATGTGCCGCGGCTCCACGTAGAGCAGAATCGAGGTGTCGGAGATGCCGGCGTGGCCGCCGATCGAGTCGGGCTCCTCTCCCTGTTCCACGAGCCAGTCACGGAAGCCGTTGTTCGCATAGTAGTCCCCGATGAAGTGGACCCGCGATCCCTCGCCGCCCCACTCCTCGTTGAGCATCTCGGCGACCGCCTCCATCCCGCGCTGGTTCCCCCCGCTGTCGCCGATGAAGGCGATGTCGGTGAAGCCGTGGGCGCGGAAGCTGCGCGCGGCGTACTCCAGCAGCTTCATGAAGAATTCGTTCGGCAGCGTGATCGTCCCGGCGTAGCGCATGTGCCCCGACGGCGGGTCGACGCCACCCTCCGGCACGTAGGTGACGGTCGGCGCGACCAGCGCGTCGCCCAGCTCGCGCGCGATCCGGTCGCTGGCCTCCTCGATGATGTACCGGTGCTTCCCAGTCACCATGTGGGGCCCGTTCTGTTCGGTCCCCGCGGTGGGGAGGATCACCGTGGTGGCTCCCCGGTCGATGGCCTCCTGAACCTCCGTCCAGGTCATCTCCTCGATGAAGACGGTGTTGACGTCCTCCGAGGTGAAGTAGCCACCGGCAGAGGCGTCGGCTGCTTCGGGCCCGTCGCCCGCACGCTCAACGCCGCACGCGGCCAGGGTCAGCGCGGCGACGGCAGCAGCCCCGAAGCGCGCCGCCGTCCGCGCCGCGCCCCCGGGACGGACCCGCATCCGCGCCGCGCCCGCCGTCACTTCCGTGGACGACGAGTGCGTCGGTGAGAACCCAGCAGTCCGCCTTGGGTACCTCAACCGCCCGCCGCGAAGCAGTAGAAGAAGCCGTTGCCGCCGGTTCCCTGCAGGTTCTCCTGGCTGCAGCCGCGCGACCCGTGGGCCGAGTTCCACGAGGTGGGATTCGCGCCGCCGCCGATGCGGTCGTGATGACCGACGGACGCGCTGCCCTCGCCGTTGCTCGTCCAGTTGCCGCAGTTGTCGTAGCCCTCGCCGGTGGTGGCGGTCCCGTCCATGTTCGAACCGGTCAGGATGTCGTGCATGTTGGGATCGTCGCCGCGGCCGTTCACCATGTCGCCCATCTCGGTGAGGATCGACTCCTTGGTGAGGTTGGCGGCATCGGAGTGAAGCTCGTCGACGTTGTTGGCGATCAGCACGCCGGCCTGGTTGTGCCACGGCCCGGTACCGATGCGGTCGCGCGCGTTCACCGCCGCGCTTCCATCCTCGTTGATCGTGCTGAGGTACGCCATCCAGCCCATCCCGCCGGCCCCCTGCGCATCGGCGAGCATCTCGCAGTGCGCGTCCGCCCCCTCGAGGCCACCCAGGTTGGCGCCGTCACCCGGCCCAGCGCTGGTGATGAAGAAGGTCATCGGCCCCTCGGCGGGCGCGAGCTCCTGCATCGCGGGGTTGACCTCCTCCATGTCGGCGGTGTCGCCCTCTCCGTCGCCCTGGGCGCAGCCGGCCGCCATAAGCGCGGCCACGATCAGCGCCGGGGTTGCAAGTGTGGAAGTCTTCATGGTTCGCCTCCTTCTCTGGCGGATTCTACTGCGGCGCCCCGATGCGTCCCGGCCAGGGCGCTCCCTGGTCCATTGCGTTGACGGGACCCACGCCGCGATAGACGAACTTCTGGACGCGCTTCCCCTCGTATGTCTCTGTCGTGTAGATGTTGCCCTGCGAATCGGTCGCGATCGAGTGGACGGCGAAGAAGAGGCCGGGCTGGCGGCCGCCGTCGCCGAAGCTCGTGAGGACTTCCAGGTTCAGCCGGTCCATCACGTACACCTTCATGTTCTTCCCGTCGGCCACGTACATGTACTTCTGCTCCGGGTCGCGCGAGAAGGCCACGTCCCAGGTCGAGCCGTCGCCCAGGGTGCGCGGCGCGAGCTGCACCTCGTTCACGAACGTGCCGTCCTTGCGGAAGACCTGAATGCGGTTGTTGGGACGGTCGCACACATAGACGTGATCGTCGCGCGCGGGATCCGCGCAGTGCACGGGAGTGCGGAACTGCTGGATGAGGGGGGCGTCCGGGTCGTAGGGCGGGGTCCGCGTGTCGTCCGGTTCGTTCCCGTATGCTCCCCAGTAGCGCTTGAACTCCCCGGTGGAGGCGTCGAGCACGGAAACACGCCGTCCGCCATAGCCGTCCGCCAGGTAGGCCTCGTTGGCCTCGGCGTCGAACGCAATCTTCGCGACCCGGTTGAAGCGCGTGGTGCTGCGGCTGTCGGGCGCCCCGGCCTCCGGCTCCCCGTAGGAGGCCAGGAACCGACCGTCGCGCGAGAACTTCAGGATGTGCGTATCGTTCGGCCCGTTCCCGCCGATCCAGACGTTGTCCATGTGGTCGATGGTGATCCCGTGGTTCGAGGAGGGCCACACGTACTCGCCGCTCTCCGAAGGGCCTCCCCAGGCGTTCACCAGGTTCCCCTCGGGATCGAACTCCAGCACCGGCGGCGCGGCCCGGCAACACTCGCCGATCGGGGGGTCAGCGTCGGCGCCGCCCTCCGTGCGTTCGGTAAGGTTGCCGCGGTGCACGATGAAGACATGGTCGCGCGAGTCCACCCCGACCCCGACGGCCGATCCGAGCACCATGTGGTCCGGCAGCGGATTGGGCCAGAAGGGGTCGACCTCGAAGATCGGGGCGTCGGCGGTGCTGGCGGACGCGGTCTGCAGCCGGTCCTGGGCAACGTAGATGCCTGCGCCGACCAATACCAGAATCACGACGATGAGAACATTGCGCTTCATGGGGAAGCTCCCTCGGTGGGACGAACACGATGCTGACTGGGGTCAAAGTACGGCGCTGATCGTGCGTTGGCAAAGGTGAGGGAGGGTGGGACGGGCCGCTCGCGCCGTGTGGATGGCGGGATTGCGCGTTGGGAGCCAGATTGCGAACCTATGAACGGAAACAGATTGCTGGTTCCCGTGCTCCTTGCGGTGCTCACTGCGCTGGCGCCGGTCGCAGCGGCGGCCGCGACATCTGCCGTCGGCGCAAGGGTAGCGCCCGCCCCCTCCCACGACATCCCCGCCGATGTGATCGTCCGCGCCTTCGTGAAGGCCGAGGACGGCGCCCTGTGGCTCGTCATCCGCGTCCCCCTCACCTCGATGCGGGACGTCGACTTCCCCGTGCGTGAACCCGGCTACGTCGAGATCGAGGAGGCGAGCGAACTCATCGCGGACCAGGCGAAGATCTGGATCGCCGACTACGTCGCGCTCTTCGAGGAGTCCACCCGGCTCCCCGCCCCCACCGTCGTCGCGGCCCGCATCTCGCTGCCCTCCGACCCCTCCTTCGCCGCCTACGACCGCGCCCTCGCCCACATCCGCGCACCACCCATCCCCCCCGGCTACGATCTGATCCTGGAACAGGCCATGCTGGACGTCGTCCTCCGCACGCCCGTCGCCTCGCACGAGTCGCGCTTCTCGATCGACCCCGCCTGGGCCCACCTCGGCATCCGCACCACCACCGTGCTGCGCTTCATCACCCCCACCGGCGCGGAGCGCGTGTTCCAGTACACGGGGAACCCCGGACGCGTCCGCCTCGACCCCCGGTGGCACCAGGCCTTCCTGCGCTTCGTGGCGCTCGGCTTCGCGCACATCCTGGACGGCATCGACCACCTCCTCTTCCTGCTCTGCCTGGTGATCCCGATCCGGCGCTTCTGGCCGCTCGTCTCGGTCGTGACCGCGTTCACCGCCGCGCACTCCATCACGCTGGGGGCGTCGGTGCTCGGCCTCGCGCCCAACGCGCTCTGGTTCCCCCCGCTGATCGAGATGCTGATCGCGGCGTCGATCGTCTTCATGGCGCTGGAGAACATCGTCGGCAAGACGCTGCGGAGGCGCTGGGTGTGGGCCTTCGGCTTCGGCCTCGTGCACGGCTTCGGCTTCTCCTTCCTGCTCAGGGAGTCGCTCCAGTTCGCCGGCTCGCACCTCTACACGTCGCTGCTCGCCTTCAACGTCGGGGTCGAGTTCGGCCAACTCTTCGCCCTGCTCTTCATGGTCCCGGGGCTGGCGCTGCTCTTCAAGAAGGTGATGAAGCCGCGGATCGGCGCGATCCTCCTCTCGGCGCTGGTCGCGCACACCGCCTGGCACTGGATGACCGACCGCTGGAGCGTGCTCACCGCCTACAACTTCCAGGCGCCCACGTATGACGCCGCCTTCTGGGCGCTGCTGCTGCGCTGGGTGCTGCTGGGGCTGATCGTGGGTGTGGCGGTTTGGGGATTGAGTGTGCTGTACCGGCAACTGTCGGCGCGGTTGGGGGATCTGACGGAGGAAGTGGAGGCGTCCCGGGAGGGCGGAAGCCTGCAAAGAGAGCCGCCGCCGGAATAAGGAGGGGCAGGTCAGTGAGCAGGACAAAGAGAAGAGCCCTTTATGCGGGCGTAGCACTTGCCTGGCCGCTGATTGCTGGCCCCGCCACCGCCCAGGAGATCGTCGAACTGCCCGGCGAGGATCGCTGGCTCGAAGTCGACTTCGCGGAAGTCTACACGGTCGGCGCGCTCACCGGGGCGGACTGGGAACAGTTCGGGAACGTGCGGACGGTGGCCTTCGACGGCGCCGGGCGGCTCCATGTCTTCGACGGGCAGGCCTCACGCATTGTCGTCGTTGATGTCATGGGCGGCTTGGTCCACGAGTTCGGGCGCGAGGGGGAAGGGCCGGGCGAGTTCCGTAGCGCCGTAGCAATGGCTGTCCTTACGGACGGGCGCGTGGTGGTGGGAGATACCGGACATCGAGCCTACTCGGTGTTCGACGCCAATGGGATCTTTCAGCGCATGGTGCGGATGGGAGGCGACCCCCGGACGGCGATTGTCGGAAGACTCTTCGGCCAGCCGGGACAGGACGCGTTGATCTCCCAGGCGGCATACGGGACGGAGGGCACGGCAGTCCAAATCAGGAACAATGCCCCGTTGCCACCCGACACCACGAAGCCCATCGAGCGCATCGACCTCACGGGCGAGGAGATCAGCAAGGTCACAATCGCGGAGGCATGGCTTCCACCGCTTGCAGATTCCGTGAGCACAGGCGTGGTGCTCAACGGTGTTGAACTGAAGGTTCCGCGACCACTTGCGTTCGGTGTCGGCCTGCATTGGGGGGTCCTACCGAACGGGAGCGTGGCGTTTTCGGACACAACGACATACGCGGTGAAAATCGCGGACGCGGAAACCGGTGTACTCCGGGTGTACACCCGCCCGCTCCCACCCGAACCGATCACGGACCGCTTTATCAGGGCCGACCAGGAGCGTCGAATCCGGGGACTGGAAGAAACGCCGGACGAAGACCTGGGCGTAGCCACGCTCGACGGCGTGCCCGTGGAGACTCCGGCCACGGTGCGCAGGCGGAGGCTTCGCCGCATCGAGAATCTGCAGTACGGAGACGTAGTCCCGGTGATTCGTGATCTCGGTACGACGTGGGACGGCCGGATCTGGGTAATGCGTCGTGGCGAGGAGCCAACGAGCGACGGGCCCATCGATGTCATCTCGCCCGACGGCCGCTACATGGGAAGCTACCCTGCCGGTTCCACAAGGATGCCGGCCGCCTTTGGGCCGGGAGGCTTGGTGGCGTTCATCGAGCGCGACGAATTCGGTGTAGAGACCGTGGTGGTGAAGCGGGTGCGCTGAACGGTTGGAGCAGACAACGGAGAAACGCATGAAAGGAATCACGAGTTCACCAATGGGCCCGGCGTGGGCGATCGTGGCCGCGTGCCTGCTGCCGACCCCCGCTACCGCCCAGGAGATCATCGAACTCCCCGCCGAAGACCGCCCGCTTACCCCCGCCTTCGAAGAGCTTTACCGCGTCGGATCGGCGACCGGCGCGGAATGGGAACAGTTCGGAAACGTGCGCCGGGTGGGGTTCGATGGCGCCGGTCGGCTCTACGTGTTCGACAGTCAGGCTGACCGCGTCACCGTCGTCGGGCCGGACGGCGAGTTCCTCTGGGCCTTTGGCAGGCCGGGGGAGGGGCCGGGGGAGTTTCGCAGCGCTGATGGACTCGCGGTGATGCGAGACGGGCGCGTGGTCCTGGCAGACCTCGGGCACCGTGCATACCACATCTTCGGCGCGGACGGCACTATC
This sequence comes from Longimicrobiales bacterium, assembly GCA_965211795.1. Taxonomy (GTDB): domain Bacteria; phylum Gemmatimonadota; class Gemmatimonadetes; order Longimicrobiales; family Gaopeijiaceae; genus Bin94. The sequence continues at coordinate 8,337 of CBDBUB010000012.1, read as the reverse complement.
GAACGCATGGTGCGGATGGCCCCTGAGCCGGGTGATGTGAGAATCACCGATCTCCTGCCCGACCCGGGGGGTGAAGCCATCTTTACAGCCGTGGGGGCACAGAATCTGTCGGTCGGCAGTGCCACCATGGGACGCAGTACTCCGTACACGTCCCGGCCGGTGGAACGCATCATGCTAACTGGGGACGTGGCCACAAAGGACACGGTGGCAGAGGGCTGGCTCTTTCCCGCGGGTGACCGGGAGGGTCTTCCCGTGGCCGGCCAGGTCAACTTCGGCCTTCCCCCTCGCCAGGTGTTCGGACCCATGATGTTGGCGGGCACACTCCCGGACGGAAGCGTGGCGTTTTCCGACTCGTCGGCCTACGCCATCAAGATTGCGCGGCCGGGGGCTGGAGTCTGGCGAATCCTGAAGCGGCCATTCCAGCCGATCCCCGTCACGAACCGGGTGATCGAGGCCGAAACGGAACGGCGAATCAGGAGAATGGAGGCGCAGGGGGGTGTGCCACCAATGATCATCAACGGCGTGAACGTCAGCACGGGGAGCCCCCGGGAAGAGGTGATGAGAGACCTCGATTTGTTCGGCTTTTTCGACGAAGTGTCGATCGTGCGCGGACTCAGAACCGGCTGGGACGGCGAGATCTGGGTGCGTCGCCACGGGGAGGAACCGGGTGACGACGCGGGTCCCATCGACGTCCTGACCATGGACGGGCGCTACATCGGCACCTACCCCGCGGGTGAGGCCGCGTTGCCGGCCGCCTTCGGCCCGGATGGCCTGGTCGCGTTCATCGAACGGGATGAAATGGATGTGCGGCACGTCGTGGTGAAGCGGCTGCGGGGGCGATGAGCGACCTTCATCGAGCGGAACGGAATGGATGTTCAGACGGTAGTAGTGAAGTGACGAGGCTGGTGGGGTCGTGACCGGGAATCCTTGGTGTCGACTGTCATGCGGACATTACATTATGTAAACCGAACTTTACTTTTCGGCTCCTACGCTTGGGCATGCTGCCTGCTCACCGCGGTTCCGACCGCCGCCCAGGAGATCATCCACCTCCCCGCCGAAGACCGCTGGCTGTCGCCCGTCTTCGAGGAGGTGTACCGGGTCGGATCCCTATCCGGCGAGGATTGGGAGCTGTTCGGGTACATCTACGAGGTTGGGCTCGATGGCGCGGGTCAGCTGTACATCCTCGACGTCCAGTCCTCCCTCATCACCGTCGTCGGCCCGGATGGCGAATTCCGCCGTGCGTTCGGTGGACCGGGTGAAGGGCCGGGCGAGTTTCGCAGCCCGATGGCGCTGGCGGTCTTCCGGGACGGCCGGGTGGTCGTCGGGGATGACAGGGATCTGACATACCACCTCTTCGGCGCGAACGGGGAATTCGAACGCAGAGTCCGGTGGGCGCTCCAGGGCGATTGGCCGGTCTTGACGGCCCTGATGCCGCACCCGGAGGCCGACGCCCTGTTTTCGGCGGTGGGATCGCAGTTCCGGAGCATCAGTTCCATGGGCGAAAGGAAGACGCACACGAGCCGGCCGGTGGAACGCATCATGCTCACCGGCGAGGTGGCGACCAAGGACACGGTTGCGGAGGGCTGGCTGCCCGAGGGCGGAGAATCGCTGTACGCGGGGGTCCCGCAGGTGAAGGCATTCGGCTCACGCATGCTGGCGGGCGTTCTCCCCGATGGGAGTGTCGCGTTTTCCGATTCGACGGCCTACGCGATCAGGATCGCGCGGCCGGAAGCGGGTGTGTGGCGGATTCTGCGGCGGGGGCTTCAGCCGATCCCGGTGACGAACCAGATGATCAACGCGGAAAGAGACCGTCAGCGTGGGGCAATCCCCGAGAACGCCCCGCCGTACTATCGCGAGAGTGCGCTCGAGACAATCGCAAACCTGCCGTTCTCCGACGAAGTCGCGATCCTGCGCGCCCTCCGCACCGGGTGGGACGGCGACATCTGGGTGCAACGGCACGGCGAGGAACCGAGCGACGACTACGGCCCCATCGACGTTCTGACGATGGATGGCCGGTATCTGGGGAGCTACCGGGCGGGCGCGATCGAGATGCCGGACGCCTTCGGCCCCGGTGGCCTGGTCGCGTTCATTGAAGAGGACGAGATGGGGGTCCAGACGGTGGTGGTGAAGCGGGTGTTGGGCCTATAGTAAAGCAGGAGGCCTGACATGAAGAGCAGAGCATCGCATTCGATCGTGGAGATCAGCTTCAGCGGGCTCATTCTGGCGTGCGTGGCGGCATTGACGGCCGCCTGCGCCTCGGGCGGACGCGCTCCTCCCGTGACGGGGCCGGAAGCGGAAGCACTCTTCGCGGCTCTCACCGGCCAGTGGGTGCTGGATGAACGCGAGAGTTCGTCGCCGGAGGACGTGCCGTCCGCTCCCGAAGTGGAAGTCGAGTCGTTCATCATCGCCCGGGGGCCGGGGGAGTCAGGGCAGGTTGTTGGTGATGTCGCAGACATCGAGGCCTGGCTGGCCACGCGCGAGAAGGCGCTGGAGGTGCTGGCCCGGTGGCCCGCCACGCTTGTACTCAGGGTGGACGGGGTGCAGTTGGTCTACACCCCGACCCCCGGAGAGAGCGTCACGGTGCCGATGAGCGGCGAACCAACCACGCAATTCGAAGGAGACTACCGAATACACACGCGGGTTGTATGGGATGACGGCAAGCTCGGACTTGAGCACAGCGTGGATGCGGAGGCGTGGGTTCGGGAGGTCCTGGAGGTGGTCGATGGCCGGCTGATCATGACCCGGACCATGCGCGTACTGGGCGAGGTGAACTCCGCGCCCCCCCTCGTCCTGGTTTACGATCGGGAAGAAAGGGAGTCCTGAACGGCTGCGATCATGACCAGCCAATCAACGCTCCGAACCCTCCGCTGGGCCGGATGTGCGTGCCTGCTCGCTGCCATTCCCGCCCACGCCCAGGAAACCATCGAGCTTCCCGCCGAGGACCGCACGCTGGAACTGGAGTTCGAGGAACTCTACCGGCTCGGCACTCTCGCCGGCGAGGAATGGGAACAGTTCGGGCACGTGCTGAACGTGGCCTTCGACCCTGCCGGCAACCTGCTGATATTCGACCGCCTGATGTTCGAGTTCCACGGGATCTTCCTCGTGGGTCCCGATGGCCGTCTCATTCGGGAAATCGGCCGGCCCGGCGAGGGTCCGGGCGAGTTCGGCGACGCCGCGGCCACGGCAGTCATGACCGACGGCAGAGTGGTGGTCGCCGACCTGAGCCGCCGGGGCTACCACCTGTTCGGCGCCGACGGCGAATTCGAGCGAATGGTACGCATGTCCGGAACTCCGGGCGCGTGGAGGATGGGGCCGATCCGGGCACAGCCAGGGGCGGACGCGATCATCAGCGTGCCGGGCCAGGCGACATCTGTCATCATGACGGGGGGCGCGTTTAGCGGCCCCATCGTGTTGCCGTCGTCGCTCACCATCGAACGCACGATCCTCTCCGGGGAATGGAGCGAAACCGACACGGTCGCCGTGGTCTGGCTGCCGCCGACCGGAATCGAGGATATGGATGAGAACAGGCAACGAAACGCCATTCACACACCCACCCACCGCCTCCCCGAGTTGGCCCCGAGCCTCAACTGGCGGGTCCTCCCCGATGGCCGGGTGGCATTCTCGGATTCGACGACCTGGACGGTGAAGATTGCGGAGGCGGGTGCAGGAGTTGTGCGAACCATCAAGCGGCCCTTCCAGCCCCAGCCGTTGACGAGCCGCATGATCCGTGCCGACAGAGACCATCGCCTGCGGAGACTCGAAGAGAGAGGACCGGCCGACCGGGTGGAACGCTTGCGTCCCGTGATCGAGAACAAGGACTACTACCACGAGCTGTCCGTGATCCGCGGCCTGGAGGTGACCTGGGACGGCCTCATCTGGGTGTTGCGGTGGGGTGCGGAGCCCTGGAGCGACGGTCCCATCGACGTGGTCACGCCGGACGGCCGCTACCTGGGCAGCTATCCCGCCGGTACGACGGCGCTCCCCGCTGCCTTCGGCCCTGACGGGCTGGCCGCCTTCATCGAAACGGACGAGCTGGGTGTGCAAAATGTGGTGGTGAAGAGGATGTTGGAGCATTAGCGACAGCAGGAGGTTTCACATGAAGAGCAGAGTATCGCACTCGGTGGTAGGGATCGGCTGTGCCGGTCTGGTTCTCGCGGGCATGGTGGTCTTGACGGCGTCCTGCGCCTCGAGTGGACGCGCCGCCCCGGTGACGGGCCCGGAAGCGGAGGCTCTCTTCGCGGCTCTCAGCGGCACGTGGGTGCTGGACGAGCGCCAGAGTTCACCGCCGATGGGCACGGTGACCAGCGGCGGACCGGACACTCCCGATTCGTTTGTCATCATCAAGGGGCCGGGGGGATCGGGCCAGATCATCGGCGCTTCCGTTGGCGGCGAGAGTTCCCTGGCCGGTCGGGAGAATACCCTTGAGGTGCTGGCCCGGCGGCCCGTCAGGCTGGTGCTCGGGGTGGATGGCGAACGGTTGGTGTACACCCCCGCGCCCGGACAGAGCGTCACGGTCCTGATGAGCGGAGCACCGACCGCGCAACACGAGGGAGAGCACCGGGTACAGACGCGCGTGATATGGGATGAAGGCAGGCTCGGGCTCGAGCACACAGTGAATCCGGACGACCGGGTTCGGGTGGTGCTGGAGGTCGTCGATGGCCAGTTGAAGATGACCCGCACCATGCGGATCTTCGGTGCCGCAGACTCCCCGCTTCCACTGGTCCTGGTCTACCGGCGGGATGAAGGGGGTCCGGACGGGGCCGGAGGGGCCGATGCCGGTTAGCCGGCCCACTCTGCGGCGAACCCTCTGCTGGACCACATCGGCCTGCCTGCTCGCCGCCTCACCCGCAGCCGGCCAGGAGGTTCTGGAACTCCCCGCCGAGGACCGAATGCTGGAACTCCGCATCGAGGAGGTGTACCGCCTCGGCACGCTGGCGGGCGAAGCCTGGGAGCAGTTCGGAGACGTCGGCGACATCGGATTCGACGGCGCGGGCAACCTCTACGTACTCGACCGCCAGGTCGAACGCGTCATCGTCGCCGGCCCTGCCGGGGAGTTCGTCCGCGAGTTCGGGCGCGAGGGAGAAGGGCCCGGCGAGTTCGAGGAAGTGCACGGGCTTGCCGTCAAGCGGGAAGGTGGTGCGATCGTGACGGATTCCCGGCGGCTCGTCTTCCACATCTTCCAGGCGGACGGGCGCGTCGAGCGAACCGTGCGGATGGACTTCACCGTTGGCGTTCTGAGGATCGGCAACTTTGTGGCCCAGCCGGACGCCGACGCGATCATTGCGGTGCCGAGCGCGTCCGATGAGTACATGCCCAGCATCAGCCCGTGGCTGTCCCGCAGTGAACGTGAGAGGCTCGGCGGCACCATGGAGATGCCCCAGCCGGCGTTGTCACATGCCATAGAGAGGGTGGTGCTTGAGGGCAGCTGGGCGGAAACCGACACCATTTCCGAGGGCTGGATGCCGCCGATCGACGAACAGGCAACTTCGGCTTGGCCCGGGCGGGCGCAAAGCGAACGAAGGCTGGTTCTCGCCGCGTTGGCCTTTCCCGTACTCTTTCCCGATTTGCATCTGGCCTTCAGGCCGGACTTCCACTGGGGCGTGCTCCCGGACGGCTCGGTGGCCTTTGCGGATTCGTCCACCTACACGGTGAAGATCGCCAGGGCCGAATCGGGTGTCGTGCGCATCCTCCAGCGGCCGATCCGCCCGGAGCCGGTGACCAACCGCATCATGCGGGCCGAGCGACGCCGGCGTCTGGACGAGCTGCAGGCGCGCGCGGAGCCGGGCGAGGACCTGCGGGATGCCAGGGAGCGAATCGAGAACCTGGAGTTCCATCCCGTGGTCCCCGTCATTCGCGGCCTCGCGACGACCTGGGATGGGCACATCTGGGTAGTGCGGCGCGGTGATGAGGAGCCCCTGAGCGACGGCCCCATCGACGTGCTCACCGCCGACGGCCGCTACCTGGGCAGCTATCCGGCCGGCGCGACCGTGATTCCGGACGCCTTCGGGCCCGGCGGCCTGGTGGCCTTCATCGAGGAGGACGAACTAGGCGTGGAGACGGTGGTGGTGAAGCGGGTAGTGGGATCATGACCAAGGATCGCACTCCGCAGAAAGTCATGCAGACATTACGAATTGTAAAGCAGACATTACAGTGGGGATGCTGGATCTGGTCACCTTGGCTCTTGTTCGCGGCGTCGGCGGGTGCCCAGGAAATCATCGAACTCCCCACCGAGGACCGCTGGCTCACCCCGGAGTTCGAAGAGGTGTACCGCCTGGGATCCCTCTCCGGCGAGGCGTGGGAGCAGTTCGGTAACACCGGGGAAGTGGTCTTCGATCAGGCGGGACAGCTGTACCTGCTGGACCATCACGTCGACAGCATCTACGTAGTCGGCCCGGAGGGCGAATACCGCCGCGCGTTCGGCGGACGGGGCGATGGGCCGGGGGAGTTTCGGTACGCGGCCGAATTTGCGGTCACGCGGGACGGGTCGGTGGTGGTATCCGACTGGGGCTATTCGGCATACCAGGTTTTCGACGCGAGCGGACTCTACGAACGCAGGGTAAGCTGGGCACAGCGATGGGCAGTGGCCGTCTCTACAGGCCTCCTGCCGGATCCGCAGGGCGAGGGTCTCTTTGTGGCGACGGGAGCTCCGATTCGGGCCCTGGAAATGGTCAACAGGGGGGGCGTCATCACGTCGCCCACGACCCGGCCGGTGGAACGGCTCAACCTCGCTGGCGATGTGGTCACCAGGGATACCGTCGCCGAGGGTTGGCTGCCCGGCGGAGACGACCCCTTGAGCATCAGTACCGGTTGGGTCGGTTGGGGGCAGGCATTCGCCCCGCGGATGCTCCCGGGCGTACTGCCCGATGGAAGCGTCGCGTTCTCCGATTCGTTGACCTATGCGATCAAGCTCGCGCGGCCGGGGGAGGGGGTGTGGCGGATTCTGAAGCGGCCGCTTCAACCCATCCCGGTAACGCGAGCGGTGCGAAATGCCGAAAAGGAAAGGCGGCTGAGGGCCGCCGAAGCACGGTCGGCGGAAGCCTTGCGGATAGAACGCGAACGGAACGCGAACCTCGAGTTCTACGAAGTCGTATCGATGCTTCGCGACCTGGGGACGAGCTGGGACGGCGAGATCTGGGTACAGCGCCACGGCGAGGAGCCGAGTGACGACAACGGCCCCATCGATGTGCTCACAATGGATGGCCGGTACCTCGGCAGCTACCCCGCGGGTGCGGTCGAGATGCCCGATGCCTTCGGTCCCGGCGGCCTTGTGGCATTCATCGAGACGGACGAGATGGACGTGGAGACGGCGGTGGTGAAGCGGGTGGTGGGGCGGTGAGTGGGGGGTAAGGCCAAAGTGGCGGTCGGGCGCGACGGGTTCCCTTGTAACAGCTCCCGTGAGTGTGTATCATACACACCATGTCCAGCAGACAGATCATTCGAAGACTGGTGGCCGACGGCTGGACAGGCCGACTGGAATGGGAGGACCGCTGATGCGTTTTCCGATCGTCATCCACAAGGACGCATGTAGCGGGTACGGAGTCACCGTGCCCGACTTGCCCGGCTGTTTTTCGGCGGGCGAATCGCTGGACGAGGCAATCGAGTCTGCCAGGGAGGCGATCGCATGCCATGTCGAAGGGCTTTTGATGGACGATGAAGCAGTCCCAGCGCGTGCCTCGCTCGAAACTCACCAGGGTAACGAAGACTACCGGGACGGGGTGTGGGCCCTTGTTGCGGTGGACATCTCGAAGCTCTCCAGCGAGACCAGGCGGATCAACATCACCCTGCCTGCGCGGGTTTTGGCCATCGTGGATAAAGCGGCGGTTCGCGAGGGGCAATCGCGTTCCGGGTTGCTTGCCCGGGCGGCGCTCAGCTACATCCAACGGCCGGAGGGCACTTTGCCGGGACTGCTGACCGACAAGTCCGAGCAGGGATCGTCCTATCGGCCCTCGTCGCGGCGTGTCCGCGGTCCGACAGATCGGCGTGAGTGATCTTCGGCTCCAGCAAGTGAATATACGCCCCGCCCGCCCTCGGCTCGTGATACGACACCACGTACCGTGACCCGTGCGCGAACCCCAGCAGCGCATCGTCACCCTGGTAGCGCGCGATGGTTCGCCCCGTTGAAGGATCGATCAGGTCGAGCCATCCGTCGAGCACCGTCTGCCACGGGACCTCGGGGATCGGTTCCCCGGGGCTGATTCGCTCCGTCCACTCCGCGTCGGGGGTCTGCCACGCAATCCAGAGCCCGTTGTCATCGAGCATGGCGCCCACGTTGAGGGACCGGGGCCAGCTCTGCTCCGCCGGGTTGTCCCGCTCGAACGCATCGACGGTCCGGTCGAA
>CBDBUB010000011.1:0-16712 GCA_965211795.1 Longimicrobiales bacterium | reverse complement strand
CCTTCGAAGAGCTTTACCGCGTCGGATCGGCGACCGGCGCGGAATGGGAACAGTTCGGAAACGTGCGCCGGGTGGGGTTCGATGGCGCCGGTCGGCTCTACGTGTTCGACAGCCAGGCTGACCGCGTCACCGTCGTCGGGCCGGACGGCGAATTCCTCTGGGCCTTTGGCAGGCCGGGAGAGGGGCCGGGGGAGTTTCGCAGCGCTGATGGACTCGCGGTGATGCGAGACGGGCGCGTGGTCCTGGCAGACCTCGGACACCGCGCCTACCACATCTTCGGCGCGGACGGCACTATCGAACGCATGGTGCGGATGGCCCCTGAGCCGGGTGATGTGAGAATCACCGATCTTCTGCCCGACCCGGGGGGTGAAGCCATCTTTACAGCCGTGGGGGCACAGAATCTGTCGGTCGGCAGTGCCACCATGGGACGCAGTACTCCGTACACGTCTCGGCCGGTGGAACGCATCATGCTAACCGGGGACGTGGCCACAAAGGACACGGTGGCAGAGGGCTGGCTCTTTCCCGCGGGTGACCGGGAGGGTCTTCCCGTGGCCGGCCAGGTCAACTTCGGCCTTCCCCCTCGCCAGGTGTTCGGACCCATGATGTTGGCGGGCACACTCCCGGACGGAAGCGTGGCGTTTTCCGACTCGTCGGCCTACGCCATCAAGATTGCGCGGCCGGGGGCTGGAGTCTGGCGAATCCTGAAGCGGCCATTCCAGCCGATCCCCGTCACGAACCGGGTGATCGAGGCCGAAACGGAACGGCGAATCAGGAGAATGGAGGCGCAGGGGGGTGTGCCACCAATGATCATCAACGGCGTGAACGTCAGCACGGGGAGCCCCCGGGAAGAGGTGATGAGAGACCTCGATTTGTTCGGCTTTTTCGAAGAAGTGTCGATCGTGCGCGGACTCAGAACCGGCTGGGACGGCGAGATCTGGGTGCGTCGCCACGGGGAGGAACCGGGTGACGACGCGGGTCCCATCGACGTCCTGACCATGGACGGGCGCTACATCGGCACCTACCCCGCGGGTGAGGCCGCGTTGCCGGCCGCCTTCGGCCCGGATGGCCTGGTCGCGTTCATCGAACGGGATGAAATGGATGTGCGGCATGTCGTGGTGAAGCGGCTGCGGGGGCGATGAGCGACCTTCATCGAGCGGAACGGAATGGATGTTCAGACGGTAGTAGTGAAGTGACGAGGCTGGTGGGGTCGTGACCGGGAATCCTTGGTGCCGACTGTCATGCGGACATTACATTATGTAAACCGAACCTTACTTTTCGGCTCCTACGCTTGGGCATGCTGCCTGCTCACCGCGGTTCCGACCGCCGCCCAGGAGATCATCCACCTCCCCGCCGAAGACCGCTGGCTGTCGCCCGACTTCGAGGAGGTCTACCGGGTCGGATCCCTATCCGGCGAGGATTGGGAGCTGTTCGGGTACATCTACGAGGTTGGGCTCGATGGCGCGGGTCAGCTGTACATCCTCGACGTCCAGTCCTCCCTCATCACCGTCGTCGGCCCGGATGGCGAATTCCGCCGTGCGTTCGGTGGACCGGGTGAAGGGCCGGGCGAGTTTCGCAGCCCGATGGCGCTGGCGGTCTTCCGGGACGGCCGGGTGGTCGTCGGGGATGACAGGGATCTGACATACCACCTCTTCGGCGCGAACGGGGAATTCGAACGCAGGGTGCGCTGGGCGCTCCAGGGCGATTGGCCGGTCTTGACGGCCCTGATGCCGCACCCGGAGGCCGACGCCCTGTTTTCGGCGGTGGGATCGCAGTTCCGGAGCATCAGTTCCATGGGCGAAAGGAAGACGCACACGAGCCGGCCGGTGGAACGCATCATGCTCACCGGCGAGGTGGCGACCAAGGACACGGTTGCGGAGGGCTGGCTGCCCGAGGGTGGAGAATCGCTGTACGCGGGGGTCCCGCAGGTGAAGGCCTTCGGCTCACGCATGTTGGCGGGCGTTCTCCCCGATGGGAGCGTCGCGTTCTCCGATTCAACGGCCTACGCAATCAGGATTGCGCGGCCGGAAGCGGGTGTGTGGCGGATTCTGCGGCGGGGGCTTCAGCCGATCCCGGTGACGAACCGGATGATCGACGCAGAGAGAGAACGTCAGCGCGCCGCAATTCCCGAGAACGCCCCGCCGTACTATCGCGAGAGTGCGCTCGAGACAATCGCAAACCTGCCGTTCTCCGACGAAGTCGCGATCCTGCGCGCCCTCCGCACCGGGTGGGACGGCGACATCTGGGTGCAACGGCACGGCGAGGAACCGAGCGACGACTACGGCCCCATCGACGTGCTGACGATGGATGGCAGGTATCTGGGCAGCTACCGGGCGGGGGCGATCGAGATGCCGGACGCCTTCGGCCCCGGTGGCCTGGTCGCGTTCATCGAAGAGGACGAGATGGGGGTCCAGACGGTGGTGGTGAAGAGGGTGTTGGGCCTATAGTAAATCAGGAGGCCTCACATGAAGAGCAGAGCATCGCATTCGATCGTGGAGATCAGCTTCAGCGGGCTCATTCTGGCGTGCGTGGCGGCATTGACGGCCGCCTGCGCCTCGGGCGGACGCGCTCCTCCCGTGACGGGGCCGGAAGCGGAAGCACTCTTCGCGGCTCTCACCGGCCAGTGGGTGCTGGATGAACGCGAGAGTTCGTCGCCGGAGGACGTGCCGTCCGCTCCCGAAGTGGAAGTCGAGTCGTTCATCATCGCCCGGGGGCCGGGGGAGTCAGGGCAGGTTGTTGGTGATGTCGCAGACATCGAGGCCTGGCTGGCCACGCGCGAGAAGGCGCTGGAGGTGCTGGCCCGGTGGCCCGCCACGCTTGTACTCAGGGTGGACGGGGTGCAGTTGGTCTACACCCCGACCCCCGGAGAGAGCGTCACGGTGCCGATGAGCGGCGAACCAACCACGCAATTCGAAGGAGACTACCGAATACACACGCGGGTTGTATGGGATGACGGCAAGCTCGGACTTGAGCACAGCGTGGATGCGGAGGCGTGGGTTCGGGAGGTCCTGGAGGTGGTCGATGGCCGGCTGATCATGACCCGGACCATGCGCGTACTGGGCGAGGTGAACTCCGCGCCCCCCCTCGTCCTGGTTTACGATCGGGAAGAAAGGGAGTCCTGAACGGCTGCGATCATGACCAGCCAATCAACGCTCCGAACCCTCCGCTGGGCCGGATGTGCGTGCCTGCTCGCTGCCATTCCCGCCCACGCCCAGGAAACCATCGAGCTTCCCGCCGAGGACCGCACGCTGGAACTGGAGTTCGAGGAACTCTACCGGCTCGGCACTCTCGCCGGCGAGGAATGGGAACAGTTCGGGCACGTGCTGAACGTGGCCTTCGACCCTGCCGGCAACCTGCTGATATTCGACCGCCTGATGTTCGAGTTCCACGGGATCTTCCTCGTGGGTCCCGATGGCCGTCTCATTCGGGAAATCGGCCGGCCCGGCGAGGGTCCGGGCGAGTTCGGCGACGCCGCGGCCACGGCAGTCATGACCGACGGCAGAGTGGTGGTCGCCGACCTGAGCCGCCGGGGCTACCACCTGTTCGGCGCCGACGGCGAATTCGAGCGAATGGTACGCATGTCCGGAACTCCGGGCGCGTGGAGGATGGGGCCGATCCGGGCACAGCCAGGGGCGGACGCGATCATCAGCGTGCCGGGCCAGGCGACATCTGTCATCATGACGGGGGGCGCGTTTAGCGGCCCCATCGTGTTGCCGTCGTCGCTCACCATCGAACGCACGATCCTCTCCGGGGAATGGAGCGAAACCGACACGGTCGCCGAGGCCTGGCTGCCGCCGACCGGAATCGAGGATATGGATGAAAACAGGCAACGGAACGCCATTCACACGCCCACCCACCGCCTCCCCCAGTTGGCGCCGAGCCTGAACTGGCGGGTCCTACCCGATGGCCGGGTGGCATTCTCGGATTCGACGACCTGGACGGTGAAGATTGCGGAGGCGGGTGCAGGCGTGGTGCGAACCATCGAGCGGCCCTTCCAGCCCCGACCGTTGACGAGCCGCATGATCCGTGCCGACAGAGACCGTCGCCTGCGGAGACTCGAGGAGAGTGGACCGGCCGACCGGGTGGAACGCATGCGTCCCGTGATCGAGAACAAGGACTACTACCACGAGCTGTCCGTGATCCGCGGCCTGGAGGTGACCTGGGACGGCCATATCTGGGTGTTGCGGTGGGGTGCGGAGCCCTGGAGCGACGGTCCCATCGATGTGGTCACGCCGGACGGCCGCTACCTGGGCAGCTACCCCGCCGGTACGACGCCGCTCCCCGCTGCCTTCGGCCCGGGCGGGCTGGCCGCCTTCATCGAAACGGACGAGCTGGGTGTGCAGACCGTGGTTGTGAAGAGGATGTTGGAGCATTAGCGACAGCAGGAGGTATCACATGAAGAGCAGAGTATCGCACTCGGTGGTAGGGATCGGCTGTGCCGGTCTGGTTCTCGCGGGCATGGTGGTCTTGACGGCGTCCTGCGCCTCGAGTGGACGCGCCGCCCCGGTGACGGGCCCGGAAGCGGAGGCTCTCTTCGCGGCTCTCAGCGGCACGTGGGTGCTGGACGAGCGCCAGAGTTCACCGCCGATGGGCACGGTGACCAGCGGCGGACCGGACTCTCCCGATTCGTTTGTCATCATCAAGGGGCCGGGGGGATCGGGCCAGATCATCGGCGCTTCCGTTGGCGGCGAGAGTTCCCTGGCCGGTCGGGAGAATACCCTTGAGGTGCTGGCCCGGCGGCCCGTCAGGCTGGTGCTCGGGGTGGATGGCGAACGGTTGGTGTACACCCCCGCGCCCGGACAGAGCGTCACGGTCCTGATGAGCGGAGCACCGACCGCGCAACACGAGGGAGAGCACCGGGTACAGACGCGCGTGATATGGGATGACGAGAAGCTCGGGCTCGAGCACACAGTGAATCCGGACGACCGGGTTCGGGTGGTGCTGGAGGTCGTCGATGGCCAGTTGAAGATGACCCGCACCATGCGGATCTTCGGTGCCGCAGACTCCCCGCTTCCACTGGTCCTGGTCTACGGGCGGGATGAAGGGGGTCCGGACGGGGCCGGAGGGGCCGATGCCGGTTAGCCGGCCCACTCTGCGGCGAACCCTCTGCTGGACCACATCAGCCTGGCTGCTCGCCGCCGTACCCGCAGCCGGCCAGGAGGTTTTGGAACTCCCCGCCGGGGACCGGCCGCTGGAACTCCGCATCGAGGAGGTGTACCGCCTCGGCACGCTGGCGGGCGAAGCCTGGGAGCAGTTCGGAGACGTCGGCGACATCGGGTTCGACGGCGCGGGCAACCTCTACGTCCTCGACCGCCAGGTCGAACGCGTCATCGTTGCCGGCCCTGCCGGGGAGTTCGTGCGCGAGTTCGGGCGCAAGGGAGAAGGGCCCGGCGAGTTCGAGGAAGTGCACGGGCTCGCCGTCATGCGGGACGGGCGTGCGGTCGTGTCGGATTCCCGGCGGCTCGTCTTCCACATCTTCCAGGCGGACGGGCGCGTCGAGCGAACCGTGCGGATGGACTTCACCGTTGGCGTTCTGAGGATCGGCAACTTCGTGGCCCAGCCGGGCGCCGACGCGATCATTGCGGTGCCGAGCGCGTCCGATGAGTACATACCCAGCATCAGCCCCTGGCTGTCCCGCAGTGAACGTGAGAGGCTCGGCGGCACCATGGAGATGCCGCCGGCAGCGTCGTCGCATGCCGTCGAGAGAGTGGCGCTTGAGGGCAGCTGGGCGGAAACCGACACCATTTCCGAGGGCTGGATGCCGCCGATCGACGAACAGGCAACTTCGGCTTGGCCCGGGCGGGCGCAAAGCGAACGAAGGCTGGTTCTCGCCGCGTTGGCCTTTCCCGTACTCTTTCCCGATTTGCATCTGGCCTTCAGGCCGGACTTCCACTGGGGCGTGCTCCCGGACGGCTCGGTGGCCTTTGCGGATTCGTCCACCTACACGGTGAAGATCGCCAGGGCCGAATCGGGTGTCGTGCGCATCCTCCAGCGGCCGATCCGCCCGGAGCCGGTGACCAACCGCATCATGCGGGCCGAGCGACGCCGGCGTCTGGACGAGCTGCAGGCGCGCGCGGAGCCGGGCGAGGACCTGCGGGATGCCAGGGAGCGAATCGAGAACCTGGAGTTCCATCCCGTGGTCCCCGTCATTCGCGGCCTCGCGACGACCTGGGATGGGCACATCTGGGTAGTGCGGCGCGGTGATGAGGAGCCCCTGAGCGACGGCCCCATCGACGTGCTCACCGCCGACGGCCGCTACCTGGGCAGCTATCCGGCCGGCGCGACCGTGATTCCGGACGCCTTCGGGCCCGGCGGCCTGGTGGCCTTCATCGAGAAGGACGAACTGGACGTGGAGACGGTGGTGGTGAAGCGGATCGTGGGGCTATGAACAGGGATGAACTCCGAAAGTCATGCATACATTACGAATTGTAAAGCAGACATTACAGTTGCGATGCTGGGGCTGGTCACCCTGGCTGCTGTTCGCGGCGTCGGCGGGCGCCCAGGAGATCATCGAACTCCCCACCGAGGACCGCTGGCTCACCCCGGAGTTCGAAGAGGTGTACCGCCTGGGTTCCCTCTCCGGCGAGGCGTGGGAGCAGTTCGGTAACATCGGGGAAGTGGTCTTCGACCAGGCGGGACAGCTGTACCTGCTGGACCATCACGTCGACAGCATCTACGTGGTGGGCCCGGACGGCGAATACCGCCGCGCATTCGGCGGACGGGGCGATGGGCCCGGGGAGTTCCGCCACGCGGCGGAATTCGCGGTCATGCGGGACGGATCGGTGGTGGTTTCCGACTGGGGGTATTCGGCATACCAGGTATTCGACGCGAGCGGAGCTTACGAACGCAGGGTAGGCTGGGCACAGCCATGGGCGGTGGCCGTGTCGGCGGGTCTGATGCCGGATCCGCAGGGCGAGGGTCTCTTTGTGGCGACGGGAGCTCCGATTCGGGCCCTGGAAATGGTCAACAGGGGGGGCGTCATCACGTCGCCCACGACCCGGCCGGTGGAACGGCTCAACCTCGCCGGCGATGTGGTCACCAGGGATACCGTCGCCGAGGGTTGGCTGCCCGGCGGAGACGACCCCTTGAGCATCAGTACCGGTTGGGTCGGTTGGGGGCAGGCCTTCGCCCCGCGGATGCTCCCGGGCGTATTGCCCGACGGGAGCGTCGCGTTCTCCGATTCGCTGGCGTAGGTGATAAAGATCGCGCGGTCGGGGGAAGGGGTGTGGCGGATTCTGAAGCGGCCGCTTCAACCCATCCCGGTAACGCGAGCGGTGCGAAATGCCGAAAAGGAAAGGCGGCTGAGGGCCGCCGAAGCACGGTCGGCGGAAGCCTTGCGGATAGAACGCGAACGGAACGCGAACCTCGAGTTCTACGAAGTCGTATCGATGCTTCGCGACCTGGGGACGAGCTGGGACGGCGAGATCTGGGTACAGCGCCACGGCGAGGAGCCGAGTGACGACAACGGCCCCATCGATGTGCTCACAATGGATGGCCGGTACCTCGGCAGCTACCCCGCGGGTGCGGTCGAGATGCCCGATGCCTTCGGTCCCGGCGGCCTTGTGGCATTCATCGAGACGGACGAGATGGACGTGGAGACGGCGGTGGTGAAGCGGGTGGTGGGGCGGTGAGTGGGGGGTAAGGCCAAAGTGGCGGTCGGGCGCGACGGGTTCCCTTGTAACAGCTCCCGTGAGTGTGTATCATACACACCATGTCCAGCAGACAGATCATTCGAAGACTGGTGGCCGACGGCTGGACAGGCCGACTGGAATGGGAGGACCGCTGATGCGTTTTCCGATCGTCATCCACAAGGACGCATGTAGCGGGTACGGAGTCACCGTGCCCGACTTGCCCGGCTGTTTTTCGGCGGGCGAATCGCTGGACGAGGCAATCGAGTCTGCCAGGGAGGCGATCGCATGCCATGTCGAAGGGCTTTTGATGGACGATGAAGCAGTCCCAGCGCGTGCCTCGCTCGAAACTCACCAGGGTAACGAAGACTACCGGGACGGGGTGTGGGCCCTTGTTGCGGTGGACATCTCGAAGCTCTCCAGCGAGACCAGGCGGATCAACATCACCCTGCCTGCGCGGGTTTTGGCCATCGTGGATAAAGCGGCGGTTCGCGAGGGGCAATCGCGTTCCGGGTTGCTTGCCCGGGCGGCGCTCAGCTACATCCAACGGCCGGAGGGCACTTTGCCGGGACTGCTGACCGACAAGTCCGAGCAGGGATCGTCCTATCGGCCCTCGTCGCGGCGTGTCCGCGGTCCGACAGATCGGCGTGAGTGATCTTCGGCTCCAGCAAGTGAATATACGCCCCGCCCGCCCTCGGCTCGTGATACGACACCACGTACCGTGACCCGTGCGCGAACCCCAGCAGCGCATCGTCACCCTGGTAGCGCGCGATGGTTCGCCCCGTTGAAGGATCGATCAGGTCGAGCCATCCGTCGAGCACCGTCTGCCACGGGACCTCGGGGATCGGTTCCCCTGGGCTGATTCGCTCCGTCCACTCCGCGTCGGGGGTCTGCCACGCAATCCAGAGCCCGTTCCCGTCGAGCATGGCGCCCACATTGAGGGACCGGGGCCAGCTCTGCTCCGCCGGGTTGTCCCGCTCGAACGCATCGACGGTCCGGTCGAACACGCGCGTGACCTCTGGTTCCGGCCCCAGATCCCATCCCACGATCCGGTTGGCCTGTTGGCGAACGGCCCAGAAGGTGTCTTCGTCGCCGGCCACCACGAACCGCTGCATCTGCGGCCCCCGGCGCACCGGCTCCGCGCCGCCGAACGATACGGTCCTCCCCATCATGTCGAGGGCCAGGCGCTGGTGTGCGACGCCGGTCGCTCCGGGGACATGGAGCGCGAAGGCGACCTCGTCCGTGTCCGGTGACGACCGAGGACAACACCTGCGGGATCGACCGGTCCGTGCGGACGACCTCGAAGTCGTGGTCCAGGACCGTGCGCCCCCGCTGGAACTCGAAGACGTGGATGTAGCGCCCGCCGACGTTGACGTGCGCGATCGCCTCGTATTCGCCGTCGGCGGTCCCTCCCCGACCGACGGTCCCGACGTAGTCGCCCTCCGGGGAGAACACCGAGATCTCCGGGTAACTGAGGTGCGTGACCAGGATGCGGCCGCGGCGATCGACGGCGACCTGGGAGAAGGGGGTGATGACGTGGAGGCCGGCGTCCTCCCAGCCGCCGATGGTGGCGATGGTGTCCAGGGTGATCACGCAGTCCGCGCAGGTCACCTCGCCGGAGACCGGGGTGGGGGTCTGGGCGGAGAGGGTGGCGGCAGGGGCGGCCACCGCGGGGGTCAGGCCATATGCGAGGGTGGCGCAAAGGGCGGGCAGCGGGGGGACGACGGTGTTGGCGGGGGAGGCGCCATGGGCTGCCAGAGCACCGGAGAGCCGCCGGAAAACTGGGGCACACCGGCGAGTGCTCACGCGACGCGGACTCGGCACGCTGTCCCTCGCTTTCTAGTTCCCGGCCCGGGGTGATACTGTCGGAAGGTTGGTACAGTGTCCATGGCCGGCGTCAACCGCAAACAAACCCTTGCCCGAGGAATCAGAATGATCCGCGTTCCCCGACCATCCCACATCGTCCTGCTCGCCCTCCTGCTCGCCCCCTCCTCCGGCTGCGCCCAGACCGGCGACCCCACCCGGGATCCGCGCTTCGAGCAGGCCGTCGACCTCTTCGAGGCGTGGCTCGACGCCAAGATGGACTACGAGAAGATCCCGGGGATGTCGGTCGGCCTCGTCCACGATCAGGACCTGGTGTGGGCGAAGGGGTACGGGTACGCGCACCCGGACGCGGAGGCCCCGGCGACCCCGTCCACCATGTACTCCATCTGCTCGATCTCGAAGCTCTTCACCTCGGTCGGCGTGATGCAGCAGCGCGACGCGGGGAAGCTGCGGCTCGACGACGCGGTCTCCGACCTGCTGCCCTGGTACGATGTCGAGCAGGCCTACCCCGACGGGCCGACGGTGAGCGTGGAGGGGATCCTGACGCACTCGTCCGGGCTTCCCCGCGAGTCGGCCCACCCGTACTGGACCGGCCCCGAGTTCCCGTTCCCGACACGGGACGAGATCATCGAGGGGCTCGCCGGGCAGGAGACCCTCTACCCGGGCGACCGCTACTTCCAGTACTCGAACCTGGGGATGGCGCTGGCGGGGCAGCTGATCGAGGAGGCCTCCGGGACGGGCTACGACGACTATGTGCGTGCCGAGATCCTCGACCCGCTCGGCATGTCCGACACCTACACCGACATCCCCGATGAACACAGGGGAGACCGCTTCGCCACCGGCTACACCCGCATGCGGCGGGACGGCGAGCGTGTTCCGGCCACCTTCTTCCAGACCCACGGGATCGCTCCGGCCGCCGGGTTTTCCTCGACCGTCGAGGATCTCGCGCGCCTGGCCTCCTGGCAGTTCCGGCTGCTCGAAGACGGCGGCACCGAGATCCTCGGCGTGAACACCCTGCGCGAGATGCACCGCGTCCACTGGGTCGACCCCGACTTCGACACCATGTGGGGGTTGGGCTTTTCGGTGTCCGAACGCGACGACCAGCGCACGGTAGGGCATGGGGGGAGCTGCCCGGGCTTCCGGTCGACGCTGCAGCTGATTCCGGCGAAGAAGCTGGCGGGGATCGTGCTGGTCAGCGCGCAGGGGACGAGTCCGGGTGACGTGTACTCGAAGCTGATCGAGATCGTGGGTTCGGCGCTGGAGTCGGTGCAGGACGACCCGGGTGGCGGGACGCCACGGCCGGCGTCATTGGCCGAGTACGAGGGGCTCTACGAGTCCACCTGGGGCGAGACGGTGATCCTGCGCTGGAATGACAGCCTGGTTGCGGTTGGCGTTCCCACCGACAACCCGCTGGGAGCGATGAGGAAGCTGCGGCGCGACGGGGACGAGCGGGATGTCTTCCGGCGGGTGCGTGACGACGGGGAGCTGGGCGAAGCGTATGTCTTCCACCGGGAAGGTGGGGCGATCGACCGGCTGAGCGTGCACGGGAACTACTCGCGGAGGGTGCGGTAGGGGCGCTGCGGGTGCCCGCCGCCCGTTGTGCGCCCGCGATCTATTTCACCGTGTGGATTACGGGCCGCTGCCGGCGCCCACCCCCACCCCCCGCCGCTCCTGCACCGCCGACCTCAACATCAGAATCGCCGCGTACAGCACCACCACGACCACCAGCCAGCGCATGTAGTTCAGCGGCAGAGACTTCACGATGAACGCCGCGATCAGCACCGCCGGAATGCCCCCGATTGCGAGCCCCAGCGCCGCCTTCAGCCCGTAGCGGCCCGCCCTCAGGAAGCGCAGACCCGCCACCGGCATCAGGAACGCCGACGCGCCCATCATGATCGGGAAGGCGACCACGGGGTTCATCCCCATGAGGCTGATGATAATCATCGTGGGGGCGTACATGCCGATCCCGATGGTCATGAGGGCGCCCAGGACGAAGAGGCAGGCGAAGGCAATCGCGAGGTTCGCGCCGGAGAGCGCCGTGGCCTCGCCGCCCACCGCGGTGATCTCGAAGATGGCCAGCACGAAGGTCACCGCCGCGATCAGCAGCGCGATCCCCATGCCCACCTGGATCTTGTAGCGGGGCAGCCGCGCGACCACCCCCGCGCCCAGCCACGCCCCGAGCACCGCGGCGACCAGCATCGTGACGAGGGTCACCGGGTCCACCGTGATGATCGCGATGAAGATGAAGGCCTGGATCACGACCGGCGGCGTGTGGCCGATCATCATCGTCCCCGGGATGTTCTCGTCGGAGACCACCTGCCTCAGCTTGAAGAGGGAAGTGGTCGGCGCGAACGACCCGATCCCCAGAGTGTCGAAGAAGTTCGTGACGAAGCCGACCGCGTTCTCGTAGAAGTTGGGCGGCTCGCTCCACCCGTCGATTCGGCGGCCTGCGCGAGTCGCGGCCACTGCCGTGCGGTACCACGTGAGGAGGAGGTATGCCGTCAGCAGCGCGAGGGCCGTGAAGAGGAAGATGCGGGGGTCGATGGAATCGGGCACGGGCGGCTACCGGCGTTGGCAGGTCTGTCAGGATTGCCTCAGGACTCGGACCTTCAAGTCGTGGAAGCGATCGAAGTCGCGGTCGTTCGTGAGAATGGTCGCGATCCCGTGCTCGCGGCACAAGGCGATCACGGGCGATCCAGCACGTCATGGAGGGCCTCGCGATCCGAGATGTCCACGTTGGGTGGCGCGTGTCCGCGAACCGTGAAGAGCGTTCGTCTGGCCACCCGCACGTCAAAATGCTCGAGCCCCCGAAGCACGACGCTCGGCCGGTGTTTGGGTGACCGCGCGCCGAAACCGATCTTTTCGAAGCGCTCCAGCAGCACTTCGAGGGCAATTCGTCCTTCCAGGCGGGCGAGCGGGGCGCCCAGGCAATGATGAATGCCGCGGCCGAACGAAATGTTGCCATGGTCGGGCCGCTCGATGTCGAGTCGGGCGGGATGCTGGAACCGTTCCGGATCATGATTGGCGGACCCGATGAGCAGCGCGATCATGGAACCCTGCCGCACCCTTCGGCCCCCGATTTCCAGGTTGCCACGGGCGATGCGCATGTCCAGCTGCACCGGCGAATCGTAGCGCAGGAGTTCCTCGACCGCCGCAGGCACGAGTTCCGGCCGTTCCCGCAACAGAGCGAGCTGGTCCGGATTCCGGAGGAGGGCCCGAACACCGTTGCCGATCAGATTCGTGGTGGTCTCGTTGCCGGCCACGAGAAGGAGCCGGAGCATCACGATCGTCTCCGTGGAGGTGAGCTTGTCGCCCTCGTCCTCGGCTTCCACCAGCCGCGACACCAGATCGTCGCGCGGCTCCTGGCGGCGCTCCGCGATGATTCCCGTGAAGTACTCCCCAAGCTTCCGGTCGGTCCGGACCACCGCTTCCTGCTCCTCCTTCGACAACAGCGGTTCCAGCGCGCGCGCCAGTTGATCGGACCACACCTTGAATCGGTCGAGGTCGCGCTCGGGAACGCCGATCATCCTCGCGATCACGATCGTCGGGAGTGGCACCGCGAACGCCGTCATCAGGTCGAATTCGCCGGAACCATCGACCTTGTCGAGGAGGGCGTGGGCTGTGGTCCGGATATAGTCCTCCATCTTCGCGACCGAACGGGGGGTGAACGCGCGGTTGACGAGCCGGCGCAGACGCGTGTGGTCCGGCGGGTCCAGCGCGAGCATGCTCGGCTTGAGCTTCTTTCGCGTGCCGAGGGAGCCGTAGGAGGAACTCGTCTGCTGCAGGTCGTTGGAGTAGTTCCTGTGATCCCGCAGGATCCGGTCGACATCCGCGTAGCGCGATAGGACGATCTGCCGGGTGAGAACGCCTTTGTGAACCGGGTCTCGTTCGCGAAGCTTGCGGTAGGCGGGATATGGGTCGGCGATGAAGTCCGGGGCGAGCGGCCACCAAACCACGCCGCTCCGCAGCCTCTCCTCCGCCAGTCTGGCGCGGATGTAGATCGACCTGACGGCGGCCTCAATCGCGTTCTTCAGTGCCATTCCGTATTATCCCATCCTGCCGCCTGCAGTGCCAAGAACCGGGAGCCGAGCAATGAAGAGCCGAGCAATGAAGATCTGTCGCCACCTCTTTGGCTTTACCGCCCTCAGGGGGGCCAGTGCTCTTCGTGGGGCCGCCGCCCTTCGCGGGGCCACCGCCCTCCGAGCGGGCACGAGGTTGGCGGCGCCCGCTGTCCTCTTTGCCGCCGCAGTGCTCGCGGCCCCGACCCCCGCCACCGCCCAGACCCCCCTCGAGACCGCCATCTCGCACCTTGAGTATCGGGAACTCGGCCCGGCGCTCATGGGCGGCCGCATCGCCGACCTCGCCGTCGTCGAGGCGAAGCCGCAGGTCTTCTACATCGGCACCGGCACCGGCGGCGTGTGGAAGACCGACAACCACGGCACCTCGTGGACGCCGCTCTTCGACGACCAGCCCACCAGTTCGATCGGCGACGTCACCCTCGACCAGTCGAACCCCAACCTCGTCTGGGTCGGCACCGGGGAGCCGCAGAACCGGCAGTCATCCGGGTGGGGCAACGGCGTCTACAAGTCGACGGACGCCGGGAACACCTGGCGGCACATGGGGCTGGAGGGGACGAAGCACATCGGGCGCATTCTCATCCATCCGCGCAACCCGGACGTGGTGTACGTGGCCGCGGTCGGCGACCTCTGGGGGCCCAACGAGGAGCGCGGCGTCTTCCGCACGAGCGACGGCGGCGAGACGTGGGATAGGGTGCTGTACATCGACGAGCACACCGGCGCGATCGACCTCGCGATGGACCCGGGCGACCCCAACACGATCTTCGCGGCGATGTACCAGCGGCAGCGGACGGGGTGGGGGTTCAACGGTGGCGGTCCGGGGAGCGGCCTCTACCGCACGCTCGACGGCGGCGACACCTGGGCCGAGCTCACCGAGGGGCTGCCGGATGGCGACAAGGGACGCATCGGCGTGGATGTCTTCCGCCAGGACGGCAACGTGGTGTACGCGTTGATCGAGGCCAATGCGCGTACGCCTCGGCGGCCGGGTGCGGGGGGTGGTGGAGGCGGCGGTGGCCAGAACCGGAGCGGCCTCTACCGCTCCCTCGACCGCGGCGAAACCTGGGAACGCATGTCCAACACCAACCCGCGGCCGATGTATTACTCCCAGGTCCGCATCGACCCCAGCAACGTGGACCGCATCTACGTCCTGGGCACCCAACTGATGGTCTCCGACGACGGGGGGCGCAACTTCCGCAGCGACGGCGCGACCCAGATCCACGTCGACCACCACGCGCTGTGGATCAACCCGAACGACCCCGACCACCTCATCCTGGGCAGCGATGGCGGCGTCTCCGCCTCCTGGGACGGCACCGGGCACTGGCGCATGTTCGACAACCTCGCACTGGGACAGTTCTACGCGATCGGCTACGACATGCGCGATCCCTACTACGTCTGCGGCGGCCTCCAGGACAACGACGCCTGGTGCGGCCCGTCGAACACGCGCTCCTTCCACGGCATCCGCCACGAGGACTGGTACGAGACCGTCTACGGCGACGGCTTCTTCACCATCGTCGACCCGACCGATTCGAGCATCGTGTATTCCGAGTCCCAGGGCGGCAACATGAACCGATACGACCTGATCACCGGCGAAAAGATCCCGATGCGCCCGATCACCGGTCCCCGCGAAAACGGCGACACCACCAAGACCTACCGCTTCAACTGGAATTCGGCGCTACAGCTCTCGCCCCATGACCCGTCGACGGTGTACCTCGGCGCCAACTACCTGATGCGCTCGCGGGACCAGGGCATGTCCTGGGAGGAGGTCGGCGGTGTCGATCTCAGCCGGCAGATCGACCGCACCGAGCTGGAAATCATGGGAGTGCCCGGCTCCGACCCGCAGATGTCGGCCAACGACGGGATCTCGAACTACGGCAACATCACGGCGTTCGCGGAGTCGCCGGTGACGCCCGGGCTGCTCTACGTCGGCACCGACGATGGCAATGTCCAGGTGAGCCTCGACGATGGCGCGACGTGGACCAACGTGGCGGACCGGATCCCCGGGCTCCCCGAGCGCACCTACGTGAGCCGCGTCGAGCCCTCCGCGCACGAGGCCAGCCGCGTCTACGCCAGCTTCGACGGCCACCGCAACGGCGACTACGCCGCGTACGTGTACGTAAGCGAGGATTACGGCCAGAACTGGACACAAATCACCGAAGGCCTGCCCGACGGCTGGTCCGTGAACGTGATCACCGAGCACCACCGCGCCCCGAACCTGCTCTTCGTCGGCAACGAGGTCGGCGTGTTCGTGTCGGTGGACCGTGGCGCCCGTTGGGTACAGCTCAAGAACAACCTGCCCACGGTCCCGGTCGACGACATCCTGGTGCACCCGCGCGACAACGACCTGCTGGTGGGCACGCACGGCCGCTCGTTCTGGATCCTGGCCGACGTGAGCCCGCTGGAGCACCTGTCCGACGAGATGCTCGCCGAGGCCGGGCGCGTCTTCCCTTCGGCGCGCGCGTCGATCATGTGGGCGGAGCGCGGCGACTGGCCCTTCCAGGGCGCGACCTATTCGGCGCCGAACCCGCCGCGCGGCGCGCGGATCCGGTACTATCTGCGCGATGCGTGGGAGGCGCCGGTTGTGGCGGAGGAGGGGGGTGGGGAAGAGGGCGATGGGAATGGTGCGGCTGATGGCGACGGTGCCGGAGCTGCGGGCGAGTCAATGGCTGGCGGGGACGCCGCCGGGCCCGGCGGAGGCGGGCGAAGCCAGCAAGCCCGCGACAACGACACCTTCGCTCTCACCATCACCGACGCCGACGGCAACCATGTCCGCACCCTGGAGGCCCCCTCCGAGCCCGGCATCAACGAAGTGATCTGGGACTGGCGCCACGATCCGCCCTACGAGCCGGAACCGCGGCAGGGCGGGGGACCGGGTGGTGGCGGCGGAGGCGGCTTCGGCGGAGGTGGCGCGCCCTCGGGCCCGATCGTGCTCCCAGGCGTCTACACGGTCAGCTTGGCCGTCGCCGGCGAGACGTTCTCGTCCACAGTCGAGATCCAGGCCGATCCGCGCCGTCCGATGACCCGGGCCGACCGCATGGCCCGGCAGGACATCCTCATGAGCCTGCACAAGCTGGCCGTGCCGATCTACGAAGCCGGCCGCGCGATCCAGCGCCTCGAGGAGCAGCTCGACGCCGCGCAGGAGGTGCTCGACAGCGCCGACGAGCCCCCGGAGGGGCTGAAGGTGGAGCTG
>CBDBUB010000010.1:0-44811 GCA_965211795.1 Longimicrobiales bacterium | reverse complement strand
CTGGCGCAACATCTCCGACGGCTACTTCGGCACCGGCTCAATCGGCGCGATCAGGGTGGCGGACTCGGACCCGAACGTCGTGTACGTGTCGACCGGCTCGGACGGGCTGCGCAGCAACGTGATCATCGGCGACGGGGTCTACAAATCCACCGACGCGGGGGAGACCTGGACGCACCTCGGACTGGAGCTGACGGGGAACAGCGGCGCGATCCTCATCCATCCCGACAACCCCGACGTGGTGTACGTGGCCGCGATCGGCAACCCCTTCGCGCCTAACCCCGAGCGCGGGGTCTACCGCAGCAGCGACGGGGGCGCGAACTGGGAGAACGTGCTTTTCGTCACGGACAGCACCGGCGCGGTCGACCTGGAGTTCGCGCCGGACGACTCGAACACGATCTACGCGAGCATGTGGCGGGCCGAGCGCAAGCCCTGGACGATCATCTCCGGCGGGCTGGAGGGCGGCGTCTACGTCTCGCGTGACGGCGGCGACAGCTGGGAGCAGGCCACTGCCGGGCTTCCGACCGGGCTGCGCGGCAAGTCGGACCTGGCGGTCAGCGCGGCCGACCCCGACCGCGTGTACGCAATGATCGAGGCGCCGCCCGACACGGGCGGCGTGTACCGCTCCGACGACCGCGGCGCCACCTGGCGCCAGGTCACCGACTTCCAGCCGATCCTCAACCGGCCCTTCTACTACATGAATCTGGAGGGCCATCCGACCGATCCCGACATCCTTTGGGGCATGGCCGAGGGCCACTGGATGAGCACCGATGGCGGCGTGAGCTGGCAGTCGCGGCGAACCCCCCACGGGGACAACCACGACCTCTGGATCAACCCGGACAACCCGGACATCATGATCCAATCGAACGACGGGGGCGCCAACGTCTCGATCGACGGCGGCCAGACCTGGTCGACCCAGCTGAACCAGCCCACCGCCGAACTGTACCAGGTAGACGTTTCGGACGACTTCCCTTACCGGCTCTACGCGGGGCAGCAGGACAATTCGACCATCTCGGTCCCCAGCCTGCCGGAGCGTTCCGAGCCGGGCGGGGCCCAGTCGGCGTGGGAGGCCCACGGGGGGTGCGAGACCGGCCCGGTGGTGCCCAAGCCCGGCGATCCGGACATCGTCTACGCCAACTGCAAGGGGCGTTTCGGGCTCTACAACCGCAGAACGGGACAGGAGCAGCAGTACTACGTCGGCTTCGGCAACCTCTACGGACACAATCCGCGCGACCTGGAGTACCGCTTCCAGCGCGTCGTGCCGGTGCATGTCTCGCCCCACGACCCGGACAGGGTCTACCACGGTTCGCAATTCGTGCACGTGAGCACCAACGGGGGTCAGCTCTGGGAGACGATCTCGCCGGATCTGACCGCCTTCACCCCGGAGACGCAGGTCATTTCGGGGTATCCGATCACCATCGACGTGACCGGCGAGGAGCACTTCGCCGTGCTCTACGACATCCAGGAGTCGGTGCTTGAACCCGGCGTGATCTGGGCCGGCGCCAACGACGGGCCGGTGCACGTGACGCGCGACGGCGGGGCCAACTGGACCGACGTGACGCCCCCCGGGATCGGCCCGTACGGGCGCGTGCAGACGATCGAAGTGTCCCATCACGACCCGGCGAAGGCCTATGTGGCCATCCTCCGCTACATGATGGGCGACTTCTCGCCGCACACGTACCGCACCGACGACTACGGCGCGACCTGGACGCGCATCACGACCGGCGCGAACGGCGTGCCGGGCAACCATCCGGTGCGCGTGGTGCGCGAGGATCCGGACCGCGAGGGGCTGCTCTACCTCGGCACCGAGTTCGGGATGTTCATCTCGTTCGACGACGGCGGCTCGTGGCAGCCCTTCCAGCTCAACCTGCCGGTGACGCCCATCACGGACATGAAACTCGTGCACGGGGACCTGGTGCTGTCGACGATGGGCCGGGGATTCTGGATCATGGACAACGTCACGCCTCTTCACGAGTTGGACGAGCAGGTGGCTGGCGCCGGGGCGCACTTCTACGGGGTCGAGGACACCTACAGGCTGCGCTACGGCGGGGGATTCGGGGGGCGTGGAGCCGGCTCCGAGGCGCGCCCGAGCTACCCGTCCGCGGGGGCCAACATCGACTACATGCTGGCCGAGGACGTGGATGGATTGCTGACTCTGGACATCATGGACGCCGACGGGAACCTGGTGCGGTCGTTTTCGAACGAGGGGCCCGGAGAGTACACGGTGCCGGCCGAGCCCGGCATGCGGGAGTGGCGGCTGGAGCGCTTCGGCACGCCGCGGCTGGATGCCGAGGCGGGGACGCACCGCTTCACCTGGGATCTGTCGCACCCCGGGCCATGGTCCCCCAACCCCAATGCCGCCGGGCGCGGAGGCCCGATGGTGCCGCCCGGGACGTACACGGCGCGGCTCTCGGCCGGAGACTGGAGCGCGAGCCACACCTTCGAGATCATGCTCGACCCGCGCGTCGCGGCCGAGGGGATCGGCGCCGATCTGGTCGAGCGCCAGGTCGCGTTCGCGCTCGAGGTACGGGACGCGCTGAGCGAGGCGCGGCTGGCCGTGAACCGAATCAACGAGGCGCGTCGGCGCGGGGGCGGCAACCTCGCCGAGGCGATCGAGGCGGTCGAGAAGGAACTGGTCACCGAGCCGCGCCGCTACTCGCGTCCCATGCTGGTCGACCAGCTGCAGTACCTGTACGGCAATCTGACCCGCGCCGACCAGGAGCCGGGCGAGGACGCGGTGCGGCGGTACGACCAGCTGAACACGGCGCTGCAGGGGCATGTGCGGACGCTGGAGCGGCTGCTGCGGGCGAATATTTCGGATGGGGGGCGCTGACCCCCATGGATCTGGGACTTGCGGGCAAGGTCGCGGTTGTCACGGGCGGCAGCCGCGGCCTTGGCTTCTACAGTGCGCGGGCGCTGGCGGCCGAGGGCGCGAGACTCGCGATCTGCGCGAGGGGGGCAGACGGGCTGGGGGCGGCTGCCGAGACGCTGCGGGCGAACGGCGCCGAGGTGCTGGCCGTGTGTTGCGACGTCGCCGAGGAGGAGGGCGCTGGTGAGCTGATCGAGGCTGTGCGGGAGCGGTATGGGGTCCTGGACGTGCTGGTGAACAACGTCGGGGGCAACCGGCGAGGCCGTTTTGAGGAGGTCGGTGACCAGGACTGGCTGGACATCATCCAGCTCAACATGCTGTCGGGGTTCCGCACCGCCCGGCTGGCCATTCCGATGATGCGCGAGCGCGGCGGCGGCTCGATCGTCTTCATCTCGTCGGTCTTCGGGCGCGAGAAGGGCGGGCCGGGACTCTCGATCTACAACACGACCAAATCGGCGCTGATCTCGGCCGCCGGGATCATGGCGCTGGAGCTCGCGCCGGAGAGCATCCGCGTGAACTGCGTGGCGCCGGGATCGATCCGGTTTCCGGGCGGCAGCTGGGACAAGCGCGTGAAAGCCGACCCGGAAGGAATGCGCGCGTTCGTGAAGGCCAACCTGCCGCTCGGGAGGTTCGGGCGGGGGGAGGAGGTGGGGGACGTGGTGGCGTTTCTCGCGTCGGAGCGGGCGAGTTTGATCACGGGGGCGTGCATCGCGGCGGACGGGGCGCAGGGGCGGTCGCTGGTGTAACGGCCGCCGGTTGCAATGGAGGACCCGGGACGTCCAGCGGAATCTGTCCGCCTGTACGAAATGTCATGTGTACATGGCATAATGTAATGTTAACACGACACCACAAGTCATTGATCGTTTGCCATTCACACCGCAATCCACTATTATCCTACCCTTGAAGCTGAATTGATATCGTGACGCAAGTGCGGGAACGGGGCGGGTCCCGGAAGGGAGAAACGACATTGAGTGCCCAGTGGTGGCAGGCTTTCGGCGCGATTGCCGGGGTGGTGGTCGCAACGGTGGTGGCCGCGGTTGGCGCAACCTGGTGGAGTGCCAGGGCGGCGAGGGCAGCCGTGGATGACCTGTACGATCGGCTCAAGGACAACGATTTCAAGCACATTGAGGCTCGTTTGGAGCAGATGGACGACCGGATAGGGCGGGTGGAGGAGCGGATGACTGCCCGAATCGATCGGGTGGAGACACGCCTGGATGGGACGATTGGGCGCCTGAGCCACAGGATGGAGGAAGGGTTCAAGGAACTGAAGGCGCTGATCCAGGGGGCGCAGGCGGGGTAAGCCACCCCCTCAGACGAACCGCACCAGCCTCACTTCCAGCGCGCGCGTCTTCTCCGCGGCCCCCTTCCACTGCACCAGGATCGGGCTCTGGTAGGTGCCCCAGCCGATCTCGCCGGTGCCGTCGCCGGTCCGGTCGAGCACCGGCAGGCTGAACGCCCGCTTCATGCGCAGGAAGTGGGACACCGGCAGCGCGACCGCCTTGTTCACCACGCGCTCCACCACCGAGTCGCGGAGCCCGATCCGGTCGAGCACCTGGTTCAGGACCTGAACCGCGTCGAACTGCGCGAAGTTGATCGCCTTGGCGGGGATCGTGCGCGGGTCGCGCAGCACGTCCCGCACGTCCTTCCCCGTCTGCGCCATGAAGCGGAAGGGGTTTCGGAGCGCATCCCGCAGGTCGTAGTTCATCAGCAGCGGCTCGTACTCGTTGACCGTGAGGCCCGCGTCCTGCTCGTCTTCGGGAAGCGACACGTCGAAGCGGCCGAAAGCCACGTTGTGACGGGCCACCATCTCCTCCAGGGTGCCGATGAAGCCGAGGGCCGGATCGCGCAGATTCAGCGCGTCGATTGCGTGCGGTGACGAATGGACGGGGATGACCTTCCGCGCCACTTCCTCCTCGTGGTTGTAGGCGATCACCGAGGTGCGCCGGTGACGCGTTCCCCCCAGGTGGACCCCGTCGAGCTCGACGAACCAGACCGGCTCTGTGCCGACCAGCTCGTATGACGCCGAGTTGCGCAGGCCGGCGCCGATGAAGGTCAGGTGGGAATCGGCGTTCAGCGGTTCGCTTGCCCGCTGCTCCTCCGACAGTTCGGTCCGCAGGTGCATCTTGTCGTGCACATAACCCGCGTCGGGCGGAAAGAGCTCCCGGAAGAGCTGCAGGTAGCCCTGAATGCCACGGCCGTCGTGTTCCAGGAGTTCGGCCAGCCGCTGGTCCAGGTATCCGGCGGTCGTGTGACTGGAGATGTAGAACGACCGGGTGTACTTCGTGAATTCGTCGCCGAACTCGTCGAGGAGTTCGCCGCGCACGTCGGTGAGTTGGATGCGGGCCGCGGGCTTGATCCGCAGCGTGGCGTGAAACGGGCCCCCGCCCGACTGCGTGTGCCGATCGATGAGTATCATTGTCCCGCCAGCGCTCCGTACACGAGGGCCCGGAGCTTCCCGTGGTCGTCGACGCGCCGGAAGCTCCTGAGCTGGGTGAAGTAGACGACGACCAGCCGCTCGGCGGGATCGACCCAGAAGGTGGTATGATACGCCCCGCCCCAGCCGTAGTCGCCGATGGAGCCGGGCTCCCCGGCCGCACCGAGGTCCAGCCGCACCTCGAAGCCGAGCCCGAAGCCGACGCCGTTGCCCATGAGGTCGCCGATGTGGTTCGAGGTCATCAGGGCCACCGTCGCAGGTGACAGGATGCGGGCGTCCCCCAGCGAGCCGCCGTTCAGCATCATCTGGAGGAAGCGGGCGTAGTCGCGGGCGGTCGAGAGCAGTCCCGCGCCACCGGAGAAGCTGATCCGCGGACCCGAGGTGTACTGGCCCTGCGTGTTCATGCCGGGTCCGTCCGGGGAGCGGACGAGGTTGCCGTCGCCGTCGTGGCCGTAGACCGTCGCCAGCCGCCGGATCCTGTCGGGGGGCAGGTAGAAGAACGTGTCCTCCATCCCGAGGGGTTCGAAGATCCGGCGGTAGAGGAACTCGTCCAGGTTCATGCCCGATACCTCCTCGACGAGGGCGCCGAGGATGTCGGTGGAGTAGCCGTATACGAAGCGCGACCCCGGCTGGGCCTGGAAGGGCAGCGCGGCCATGCGGTCGACGGTCTCCCTGATCGGCTCGTCGCGATGCGCGAAGTACCACCCCGTGATATCCGCTTCCCGCCATTGGTCGCCGCCGGGCCCGCCCCCGTAGGCGACGCCCGCGGTGTGCGTGAGGAGGTCGCGGATCGTGATGCGCCGGTTGGCGCCGACGACATCGTACCCGGCCGTGTCGGTCCTGGGCACGGCCACGGTGGTGCGCGCGAAGGCCGGGAGATACCGGGAGACGGGGTCCGAGATCAGGAGTGCGCCGTCCTCCTGCAGGATCATCACGGCCACGCTCACCACCGCCTTCGACTGCGATGCGATGCGGAAGATGGCGTTGGTGCGCATCCGGTCCCCGGACTCCAGGTCGAGGTGCCCGGCCGCCTTTTCGTAGACGACCGCCCCGTCACGCAGGATTGTGACCACCGCGCCGGGGAGGCTGCCGTTCGACGTGTAGTCGTCGAGAAACAGGCCGATGCGGTCAAGGCGCTCGGGGATGAAGCCCGCGGCGGCGGGATCGGCGCGCGGGAGTTCCTGGGCGGTCGCGGCGGCGGCCGCGAGCTGGGCCACGAGGATGACCGCCGCGCACGCCAGGCCTGGCGGGAATCGCCGGGTGGCGTCCACCGGGCACGCGTGGTTCGACCGGAATCGCGGGACGACGGCCGCGGCGGACGCGCGGAGTCGCAAGGCACGAATCGCGAGCGGAGCACGGTTCGCGAGCGTCGAACGGAGCCGCGGGACCATCGTTGTGCGAATTACGGTCAACATCGCTTGCCGGGGTGGAGGTGCACGCTGCACGGGGCTAGACTTGGGGCTGTCCCCAATTCATTCTACGGCCTGTCAACCCCCGGCGGAACCCCGCATCGCCCCACCCAGGAGAACCCTGTGACCATTCATGAAACTCTTGTTTCTCAACTTCGCTCGTCACTCAAGTACTTCCAGGCCACTGCGTCCACCTTCGACGAGGTGGACTCCGGCTTCGCACCCCAGCCCGAACTCTACACCGTGGCCGGCCACGTCGCGCACGCGGCGGACTCGGTCGACTGGTTCGTGGAAGGCGCCTTCGGCAAGGGCTGGAACATGGACTTCGAGGGCATGATCGCGGCGGTGAAGGCCGTGACGTCGCTGGCCGAGGCCAACGCCTGGCTGGAGCGCGCCTACGAAGCCGCGGTCGCCGCGGTCGAGTCGGCGTCCGAGGAGGAGCTGCTCGCCTCCATCCCGGACAAGCGCATCATGGGGGGCGCGCCGCGGTACGCGATCGTGAACGGCATCTCGGACCATTCCGCCCACCATCGGGGTGCGCTCACGGTGTATGCCCGGCTCATGGGCAAGACGCCGAAGATGCCGTACAGCTGATGATCTCGCTGGCCGGAAGGACCGCCGTCGTTACCGGCGCGGCGCGGGGGATCGGGGCGGCCTGCGCACGGGCCTTTGCCGAACATGGTGCACGGGTCGTGCTCGCCGATGTGCGGGAGGAGGAGTGCGCCGCCACCGCTCGCCGGATTGAGGAGGACACCGGAAAGGCCACCGTCGCGGTGCGCGCCGATGTCAGCCGGGAGGAGGACTGCGCCGCGCTGCTGGAAGCGTGCGTGAACCGCTTCGGAGCCTGCGACATCCTGCTCAACAACGCGGGCATCATCGCGCCGGGCTCGATCCTGGACGGCACCGTGGAGGACTTCGACCGGGTGCTGGCCGTGAACCTGCGCGGGCCCTTCCTGCTGAGCCGTCTGGTTGCGCGGCACATGGTGGAGCGCGGCATCAAGGGCACCATCATCCACATGTCGTCGACGAATTCGGTGGTCGCCATTCCGGACCAGCTGCCGTACGCGGTCTCGAAGGGGGGGATCCAGCAGCTCACCCGGGTGATGGCGATGGCGCTGGCCGCCCACGACATACGCGTCAATGCGATCGGCCCGGGCACGATCCTGACCGAGATGGCCAAGGTGACAATGAACGACGAGGCCGCGCGCCGCACGATCATGTCGCGCACGCCGCTGGGGCGGCCCGGAGATCCGTCCGAGGTGGCGACCGTCGCGGTCTTCCTGGCGTCAGACTACGCGTCCTACCTCACCGGGGAAACGATCTTTCCGGACGGGGGACGGCTGGCTCTGAACTACACGGTTCCCCTGAGGGAAGATGGCTGACGGCGCGGGGACCGCCGGGACGGACGCGGACCCCGAGCAGTCCGGGCCTCGCGGCGCCCGAGCTGACGGCGCACGGCTCGCCGTCGACATCGGCGGGACCTTCACCGACGTGGCCCTCGAGACGGGCGGCCGCCTCGTCACCACCAAGGTCCTCACCACGCAGGCGGCCCCGGAGCGGGGCGTCCTGGAGGGCGTTCGCAAGGTCCTGGAGATGGGCGCCGTGGCCCCCGCCTCGGTGCGGCTCGTCATCCACGGCACGACCCTCGCCACCAACGCGATCATCGAGCGCAAGGGCGCGAAGACCGCGCTCATCGTGACCGAGGGGCACCGCGACGCCCTCGAGATGGCCCAGGAGAACCGCTTCGAGCAGTACGACATCGGGGTCGACCGGCCGCCCCCGCTCGTGCCGCGCCACCTGCGCCTGCCGGTGACCGAGCGGGTCGACCGCCGCGGCCGCGTCCTCATCCCCCTCGACGAGGACTCCGTGCGGGCCGTCCTTCCCACCCTCGACGAGCACGGCGTGGAGTCCGTCGCGATCGGGCTGATTCACGGCTACGCCAACCCCGCCCACGAGCGGCGCATCGCCGAAATCCTGGCCGCCGAGCGGCCCGGTCTGTCGGTCACGCTGGCGTCGGACGTCTGCCCCGAGATCCGCGAGTACGAGCGCCTCTCCACCGCCTGCGCCAACGCGTACGTGCGGCCGCTGATGGCGCGCTACCTGACCGGCCTCGCCGCCTCGCTGCGCGACGAGGGCCTCGCGTGCCCCTTCCTGCTGATGACCTCCGGCGGGGGCCTGACCACCCTCGACACCGCCGTCGCCGCCCCGATCCGGCTGGTGGAGTCCGGCCCGGCCGGAGGGGCGATCCTGGCCAGCCACCTCGCGCGGGATCTCGCGCTGGGCGACGTGCTCTCCTTCGACATGGGGGGCACGACCGCCAAGCTCTGCGTGATCGACGGCGGCGAGCCGCTCCACTCGCGCACCTTCGAGGTGGCGCGCAGCTACCGCTTCAAGCAGGGCAGCGGGCTGCCCGTGCGCATCCCCGTGATCGAGATGGTGGAGATCGGGGCGGGGGGCGGGTCGATCGCGGGGGTGGACGATCTGGACCGCATCCATGTGGGGCCGGAGAGCGCGGGT
Organism: Longimicrobiales bacterium; assembly: GCA_965211795.1. Lineage (GTDB taxonomy): Bacteria > Gemmatimonadota > Gemmatimonadetes > Longimicrobiales > Gaopeijiaceae > Bin94. The sequence continues at coordinate 35,585 of CBDBUB010000010.1, read as the reverse complement.
TCGGAGCCTGGGCCGGCGGCGTATGGGCGGGGCGGGGAAGAGCCGACGGTCACCGATGCGGACGTGGTGCTGGGGCGCATCGATCCGGAGTTGTTCGCGGGGGGTGCGATCGGGCTGGACCGGGGCCGGGCCGAGGCGGCGGTAGCGGGCCGGGTGGGCGGCAGGCTGGGGCTGGAGGCGGCGGTGGCCGCGCTGGGGGTGAGCGAGATGGTGGACGAGAACATGTCCAACGCGGCGCGGACACACGCGATCGAGTGGGGGAAGGGGCTGGCCGGGCGGACGGTGGTGGCGTTCGGGGGATCGGCGCCGATCCATGCGGCGCGCGTGGCGGAGAAGCTGGAGCTGGACCGGTTCCTCGTGCCGGGACACGCGGGGGTGGGTTCGGCGGTGGGGTTCCTGCTGGCGCCGATCTCGTTCGAGGTCGTGCAGAGCCGCTACATGCGCCTCTCCGGGTTCGACCCGGAACTGGTGCGCGAGGTGCTGGCCGGGATGAGGGGGGAGGCGGCAGCGGTGGTGGGGAGCGGGGCGCCGGGCGCCGCGACGAGTGAGCGCGCGCACGCGTATATGCGGTACGTGGGTCAGGGTCACGAGATCGGGGTGGAGCTGCCGCCGGAGGTGGTGGGGGGCGGGGGGTCGGAACGCGACACCGGAAGGGGCGGCGGCGCGGTAGCCGCGCTCAAGGCGGCCTTCGACCGCGCGTACGAGGCAGTGTACGGACGCACGATTCCGGGCCTCGACATCGAGGTGCTGAGCTGGACGCTGGTGGTGTCGGCGCCGGGGGGCGGTGCCTCAGCCGCCGATTCCGGCGTTTCAGCTGAAACGCCCGCCGCTTCGGCCGCGCATTCCGACGTTTCAGCTGAAACGTCCAGCCCTCGTCAGCCCCCATCCCCCCCCAGTCCCTCCGCCTTCTCGACCCTCTTCGCCGGTGCGGCGGAAGGCCACGTCAACGCCGCCGTCCACCATCGCCCCGACCTGCACGCGGGCACCGCCATTCCCGGCCCCGCCCTCATCGCTGAAGAGCAAACCACCACCGTCGTGCCGGCAGGCTGGGAGGCGCGGGTCCTCCCCGGCGGTCACCTCCTCGTGGAACGCCGGGCCCGCCAGGCCGCGCGCACCGGCGTCTCCGCCCTCGAGGACCAGATCATGTGGAGCCGGCTCCTTTCGGTAGTCGAGGAGCAGGCCCGCACCCTGGTTCGCACGGCCTTCTCCACCCCCGTCCGCGAAGCGGGCGACCTCTCTGCCGGCGTCTTCGACCTCAAGGGCCGCATGCTGGCCCAGGCCGTCACGGGAACGCCCGGGCACGTCAACGCGATGGCGGCCTCGGTGGGCTTCTTCCTGCGCGACCACCCGGCCCACACCCTGCGCGAAGGCGACGTCCTCGTCACCAACGACCCCTGGGAGGGCACCGGCCACCTCAACGATTTCACGGTCGTCACCCCGGCGTTCCTGCACGGCCGCCTGGTGGCGCTCTTCGCGGCCACCAGCCACATCGCCGACGTGGGCGGGCGCGGCTTCGGCGCCGACGCCAACCAGGTCTTCGAGGAGGGCATCCGCATCCCGATCGGCTACCTCATCCGGGCCGGCCGCGTCGACGAAACGCTCATGCGGATGGTCCGCGCGAACGTGCGCGAGCCCGACGTCGCCCAGGGCGACCTCTATTCCCTCGCGGCGTGCAACGAGGCCGGGTGCGAGCGCCTCGCCGCGATGATGACCGAGTTCGGCCTCGATTCGCTCGACGACCTCGCCGAGATGATCGTCACCACCTCCCGGCGCGCCATGCTGGACCGGATCCGCGCGCTCCGCCCCGGCACCTACCGCCACCGCATGACCATCGACGGCTACGACCGGGACCTGGAACTGGTCTGCGCGCTGACCGTCTCCCCCGACGGCATCCACATCGACTGGGACGGCACCTCGCCGATGTCGCCCTACGGGATCAACGTTCCGGAAACCTACACCCGCGCCTACACATCGTTCGGCGTCCGCTGCGTGGTCGGCTCGGAAGTCCCCAACAACGCGGGCTCCCTGAGCGCGATCACCGTCAGCGCGCCCCCAGGCTGCCTCCTCAACGCGCCCCCGCCCGCCGCCGTCTCCGCCCGCCACTCGATCGGCCAGATGCTGCCGGACGTCGTCCTCGGCGCGCTCGGTCAGGCGATGCCTCCCGGCTCCGTTCCCGCGGAGGGCTCGTCGTGCCTCTGGAACCCGGTCATCATGGGCGGGTCCGGGTCTGGCCGGCTCGTACGGCTACGGCGACGCGGAGCCGTTTGTCGTCAACCCGTTCCATACCGGCGGCACCGGCGCGCGCCCGGGCAAGGACGGACTCTCCGCGACCTCCTTCCCGTCGGGCGTGCGGTCCACCCCGATCGAGATCACCGAAACGGTCGCCCCGCTCATCTTCTGGCGGAAGGAGTACATCCCGGACTCGGGCGGGGCGGGGGAGCACCGGGGCGGTCTGGGCCAGGTGATGGAGATCTCGCACGCGCAAGGGGCGGCCTTCGCGGTGTCCAAGATGTTCGAGCGCGTCCGCAACGCCGCGCGGGGGAGGGACGGGGGCGGGGCGGGCGCTCCCGGGCGGGTCCACGTCCCTGGCGCGGGGGAGTTGCGCGTGAAGGGGCGCGAGGTGGTGCCGCCAGGACACCGGATCGTGCTCGCGACGCCGGGGGGCGGGGGGCTGGGGGATCCGCGCCGCCGGGCGCGCGGGAAGGTGCGCGAGGACGTGCTGGACGGGTATGTTACCGCGGAAGCAGCGGAACGGGAGTACGGCATGAAGGAGGAAGACTCGTGAAGAGATGGCGGACCACAATCGCAACCACGGCACTGGCGCTCGCGACGTTGACCGCGTGCAACGACGAAGCCGAGACCAGCAGCCCCGTCAACGACCCCGTCCGCACCATCGGCGGTGACCGGCCCGCGACGCTGACGCTCCCCAACGACTACGATCCCGGAACGGCCATCCCGCTGGTCATCGTCCTGCACGGCTACACCAGCAACGCGGGGTGGACCGACGGCTACTTCGGGATTTCGCAGCGGATCGAACCGGACCGGATCGCCGTCATTCTGCCCAACGGCACCCGCAACGACGATGACCTGCCATTCTGGAACGGCACCGACTACTGCTGCGACCTGGACGGTAGCGGGGTCGACGATGTCGGATACCTGAACGGACTGGTTGCGGAGGCCGACGAGCACATGACCGTCGATGGCGTCTACCTGATCGGCCTGTCCAACGGCGGCTTCATGTCCTACCGCATGGCGTGCGAGTCGATGCCGGGCCTCCGTGCGATCGCGCCCGTCGCCGGCGCCACCTTCTCCGACCCCGCCAGGTGCGAAGGCGCGCGGCCGGTTTCGGTCCTTCACATCCACGGCACCGCGGACCGCACCATCCGGTACGCCGGAGGCGGCGGGCGCGACGGACGCCCGAGCTATCCCGGCGCCGAAGAGAGCGTGCACCGCTGGGCCACCCGCGCGGGGTGCGACATGGAGGCGGCCGAAACCATGGCTTCCCTGGACCTGGTCGAGGCGCTGCCCGACGACGAGACGGACGTGACGAGCTACGACACGGGTTGCGACAACGGCCTGAAGGTGGAGCTCTGGACCATCGAGGACGGCGGGCACGTCCCGGGCTTCGACGCCGACGACTTCGGCGCGCGCGTGGTGGCGTGGTTCATGGGCGCCGGCGGCTGACCCCCCGGACTTGAAACGCCGCCCTTCGCACTTCCAGATTCCACCATGGCCATCAACCTGACCGAAGACGCCGTCCACGCCCTGAATCGTGCCGCCGCCGCGGCCGCGCGCGAGGATAAGGATGCGATCGCGCCGGGGCACATCCTCGCAGGCGCGATCTCCCAGCGCGATCCGGCGCTCCTCGAAGCCCTCGACCAGCTCGCGCTCGACATCGAGTCCCTGCCCGAGCATATCCGCAACGCACCCGAAGTGTACGGCGGCCACCTTCCCTTCACCCCGGACGCTCACGAAGTCCTGGCGGCCGCCATCGAATCCGCCGGACCGGGGAACCCCACCGCGAGCGCGCACCTCCTGGTCGGTGTCGCGAAGGCAGGCGACGGGGAGTCGCGCGGGGTACTGGAGGGTTGGGGGATGAAGAGCGACGCCCTCACGGCTGCCCTCTCCGCGCCACCGGCGGACGAACCGGCCGCGGGGTCGGCCACCGCCATGGCGGTCACGGCCCTGCTCCTCGCGCTCGCCCTGTCCTGCACGGCCGACGCGGCCCCGGGCGGGTCGCCTGCCGGCGACCCCTTCGCGGCCACCCCCGCGGACGGACCGGCCCCCGAAATCGGCCCGGCCCCGGACGACTACCGCCCCACCGCGGCCGGCGCCCCCTCGACCGACATCTGGACCGGCCGCCTCGAACGCGCCGACGACGGCACCCTCATCGTCACCGGTCTCACCAACGCCACCGACCGAGACGGCTACGACAACCAGCCCTCCTTCGGCCCGGCGGGCGCGGCCCTCTATTACACCTCGGCGGTGGACTCCACCCAGACTGAGATCTTCCGCCTTGGCCCGGCGGGCGGCGCCGCGCAGCAGGTCACGCGCACCCCCGGCGCCAGCGAGTTCTCCCCCACGGTCATCCCCGGCCAGGACGCCATCTCCGCCATCCACGAGGAACGCGGCGCGCAGTACCTCTGGCGCTACGCCACCGACGGGACCGACCTCGGCCCCATCTTCGCGACCGTCGAGCCGGTCGGCTACCACGCCTGGGCCGACGAGCGCACCGCGGCGATGTTCGTGCTCGGCGACCCGCCCACCCTGCAGGTCGGCGACGCGCTCTCGGGCGAGGTGCGCACCGTGGCCGAAAATCCCGGCCGATCCATCCACCGGATCCCCGGCACGGCCACGGTCTCGTTCGTGCGCAAGGTCTCGGAGGACGAATGGTGGATCGAGGGCCTCAACCCGGCCACGGGCGAAACCGAGCGCATCGCGCGGACGCTCCCCGGCCGCGAGGACTACGCGTGGACGCCCGGCGGCGAGATCCTGATGGGGGACGGCGCCGCGCTCTACGCCTGGTCGAGGGACGAGGGCTGGACCGAGGTCACGGGCGTCTCCCCGGCGGCGGAAGCCTCTTCGTCTCCCCCCGGCGACATCTCCCGCATCGCCGTCAGCCCCGACGGCACCGCAATCGCAATTGTGAGGTTCCGATGACCGACCGACGCCGTGAATTCCGCATCCTCGCGATCTACTGCGTTGCCGGTGCAGTGGTCCTCGGTGCCCTGGCCCTGACCGGGCTCATCGTTCCGGCCACGACCTGGGCCACGGTCGGCGCGGTCCTCATCGGAGCCTGGGTGGGGCTTGCCATCTACCGCCTGAGGGACGATTCCTTGTTTTAGCGCCAAGCGCGCGCAAGCCGGGCCGTCCGGGGGGCGTGCCGAGGCTGCCTGCCCGTCCGCGCGCTGGGCCGCGAGGAAACCAAATCCGCACCGTCGGCGTACCAAAGGTGAACGGTCTACGGTGAATCAACAGACACGGGGAAGTCCATCATGATAGGCGAATTCTTCAGCTGGTACTTCGGGGCGCTCGTTGACTTCTGGGGAACGGCCCTGCGGCTCGGGCTCCCGCAGATCCTGCTTCTGATCCTCATCCTGATGTGGCTCCGGCGGGCGCGGTGTCGCAAGTGCGGCGACGAGTCGGACGGCGAGTCCGGCGACGGGTCCTGCTGTTGGACGTGGGGCGGCGCGCGCGGCAGGTGGGGCTGGTGCTGCCGGACTCAATGCTGCTGCAAGAGGGCCCAGCGCTGTTGCAATGGCGGGAGCGCTTGCGAGATGGGCGCCGAGGCCGATGTCGAAGCCGGGGCGGAGGTCGAAATCGAAGTCGAGGCCGAAGTCGTGGAAGACGCGGAAGCCGCCGAAGAGGCTGAAGTCTCAGCCGAGGCCGACGACACCTGATTTGAACCTCCGCCGGGGTCCAGCAGGCCGTCGAACCAATCCCCGCCGGTTTCGGCGGGCGATGCACGGACTGCTCTCCAGTGCCCTGGCGGGCTTGGCCGCCGGTACACCCGCCACCGCGCAAAGCCAGGACGCGCCCACCCAGACCATCCGCGCCGTCCGCACCGACCGTCCCCCCACCATCGACGCCGTGCTCGACGAGCCTTTCTGGCAGCGGATCGAACCAGTCACCGACTTCCGCCAGCGCGTCCCGGTCGACGGCGCGCCCGCATCCGAACGCACCGAACTTCGGGTCGCCTTCGACGACAACAACCTCTACTTCGCGATCGTCCTCCACGACTCCGACCCGGGGGGAATCCGCCGCAGCATCCTGCACCGCGAGGGCCGGATCGACCAGGACGACAACATCCGCATCGGGCTGGACACCTACAACGACAAGCGCAACGCCTACATCTTCGAGATCAACCCCTTCGGCACCCAGGGCGACGCGCTGATCACCGACGAGTCCATGACGCTGTCGGACTGGAACTGGGAGGGTGTCTACGAGAGCGAGGGGCGCGTCACCGAGGACGGATGGGTCGTCGAGGCGGCGATCCCGTTCACCACCATCCGCTTTGCGGACACCGATTCGCCCGAGATGGGGATCCTCATGGAGCGCACCATCCGCCGCAAGAACGAGATGGTGTACTTCCCCCACATCGGGCAGGAGTTCCGGCAGGGTCTCACCCAGGTCTCGCAGTACGCCACCCTGACCGGTCTCGAGGGGCTGCGGCGCGGACGCTACATGGAGGCCAAGCCCTTCGCGATCGCGGGGCGCTCGGCCGCGGGCAGGCGCGGCGATCTCGACCCGGAGACCGAGACCCTCAACGAGATCGGGCTCGACTTCAAGTACTCGATTACCCCGAACCTGACCCTCGACGCGACCGTCAACCCCGACTTCGCCCAGGTGGAGGCCGACAACGTCCAGATCAACCTGACGCGCTTCAGCCTCTTCTTCCCCGAAAAGCGCGAGTTCTTCCTGGAGCGCGCCGGCCTGTTCGACTTCGGCGACGCCGAGGAGACCGTCGTCTTCTTCAGCCGCCGGATCGGAATCGGCAACGACATCGCAGGCGGCGCGCGGCTGACAGGGCAGGCGGGCCCGCTCTCGATCGGGGCGCTAAGCCTGTGGACCGAAGACGCGCAGGGCGACCGGGAGCGTTACGCGGCCCCCGGCGGTCTCAACTCGGTCCTGCGGCTGCGTGCCGACCCACTTCCGAGGACCACCGTGGGCGGGATCCTCACGTCGATGGACGCGGACGGCGGGGACGGGTTCAACCGGGTTCTGGGCGGCGACTTCCAGGTGCGTTTCGGCGGGTCCAGTTCGGTGCGGGGCTGGCTCGCGCGCTCCTGGGACGACGGGGCGGACGACGGTGCGCAGCGGGAAGCCGCGGGTGCGACCGGCGTGGCGACAGGTTTCGGAGGCGAGGCGGGTTCGGCCGGCGCACCGCAGTCCAGCGGGGCTGTTGGTCGCGGCGCTGGCGCCGACGCCGGCTCACCCATCGCCGGCGCCATCCAGGCCAGCCTGCGGAGCAGCCTGCTGGCCGCTGGAGCCGGGTACCGGCGGATCCCAGTCGACTTCGATCCCGCCCTGGGCTTCGTGCTGCGCAACGACATGCAGCGCTTCACGGGCTCGGTCGGGGCACATCCGCGCTTCGAACGGAGCGCCTGGGCACGGCAACTCGTCACCACGCTCAGGGGCGACTACATCGCCGGGATCGACGGCACCAGGCAAAGCACTGCGCTGGTTTTCAGCAACCTCCTCAGCTTCCAGACCGGCGACCGCGCCTCGGTTGCGATCGTGCGCCGGGGCGAATGGCTGGCGCGGCCCACGCACATCCAGGGGCGCAGGCTGGAGGCCGGCGAGTACGGTTTCACCGGCACCGAGATCCGCTTCAACACCAACGACAGCCGCGAGTTCTCGGCCCGCGGCGGCATCGTGGCGGGCGAGTTCTGGGGCGGCACGCGGACGCAGCTCTCCGGCGGGCTGATGTGGAAGACCGGCCCCCACCTCACGATCGGTGGCGACTACAGCTGGAACGACGTCAGCCTTCCCGCCGACGACGGCGACTTCACCACGCGGCTCGTCGGCGTCACCGTCCTCGGCGCCCTCAGCCGTGCGCTCTTTGCCAACGCCCTCATCCAGTACGACGATGTCTCGAACGTCGTGCAGGCCAACGTGCGCATCAACTGGATCCACACGCCCGGCAGCGACCTCTTCGTCGTGTTCGACACGGGATACCTGACGGGTGATCTGCTGGATCCGCGGACGGAGCGGTGGCAACGCCGGACGGGCGTGGTGAAGCTGACGTATCTGAAGGCATTCTGAGTGGGCAGCTCTGTCTGAGCGACGGGTCGCTGCCGCCGGGCACGGGGTTAGATTTCGATCCGACGACCGGCCACCCCTCCGCTCTCCCGAGGACCATGCGCCACCGCCACCTCAATCACAGCCGCCTCACCCTGGCCGCGATCGACGACATCATCGCTCGCGGACAGTGGCGCCACTGGGCCGACCTCCGGCAAGCGGCCCGCCGGGACCCGTCCGTCCTGGAGAGGATCGAACGCGTGTGCGCCGGGCATGTGGGAGACCCCCTGGCCCAGCGCCATCACTTCTGGATGCGGTATGCGAGAGAAGCCCGGAAGCCTGCCTGAGTGGGAGCGGCTGTTGTCGTCGGCGGCGCGTCTCCAGCAGATCTTGCCGGGCGCTGTTCTGGTTGGCGGTACCGCTGCCGCCATCCACGCGGAGCACCGCTTCTCGATGGATGCGGACCATGTCCTGACTGATCTCCGCGGGCGCTTCGGGGAGGTTCTTTCGCAGCTGGAATCCGTTGCGGGATGGAAGACGGCGCGGCTGGCGCGGCCCGTTCAGATCCTCGGTAGCCTGGACGGGATCGAAACCGGAGTACGGCAACTGATCCGCACAGAGCCGCTCGAGACGATTACGCTCGATGTGGGCGGAGCGGACCTGACGATTCCCACCGAAGCGGAAATCCTGCGCATCAAGGGTGTCCTGATTCTGCGACGCAATGCCACGAGGGACTATCTTGACTTCGTTGCGCTGGCGACTCACTTGGGCACCGAAGCCACCGGCGAGGCACTGCGCTCCTTTGACCGGCTCTATCCCCAGGAGAGCGGCGAGTCCGCGCTGCAGCAGCTCCAGGCCCAGCTGGCGAATCCGCTGCCCTACGATCTCGACGAGCTTGATCTCGCCGAGTACCGGGACCTGGCGCCGCGGTGGCAGGACTGGGACAGGGTGAAGGCTGCGTGCGGGAAGGTGTCCGTCGCGGTTTTCGATCACGTCTGCGAGGCGGAGTAGCGTCGGGACACCACTCTGAATGCCGCACTTAACCGTTGAGGGCAGGGAGTACTGGGCAGGCCGTTATCTGTATCAAGGGAAAGGTGACCTGCTTGTCTTTTCGGATCAGTGGCAGGAAGGCCTCAGCGCCGACAGGGTCCGAATGCTGAGGGTCTCCAGCGGACGGTTGGCTGAGTTCTACAAGGCCTTCCTCCGTGAAACCATGGGGCGGCCATGGGACCTCAGTCGTGACGAAATCGACGAAATCAAGAGAGCGTTGCGTGCTTGGAATCACCGTCATCGGGTGAAATACGATCCATCGCGAGGGCTCCAGCTCCTTCGGACGGGCACCGGCATCGCAGAAGCGAACTTCCGCCCTGGCCAGGAGGAAGCGATTCGCCATGCCGTGGAGAACCGGGGTAGGCTGCTCGTCGTGGAGAGAACGGGTTGGGGGAAGAGCTTCGTCTATTTTATTGCGGCGAGGCTCCTCCGGGAAGCGGGAAGGGGCCCGGCCCTGCTCGTCTCGCCTCTGCTGTCCTTGATGCGCAACCAGCTTCTGGCCGCTGAACGGATGAAGGTCCGCGCGGCCAGGATCACATCGGACAACCAGGAAGAGTGGTCCGACGTGGAGGAGGCGTTGGACCGCGACGAGGTGGACATCCTACTGGTCGCTCCCGAACGATTCGCCAACGAACGCTTTCGAGACCGGGTGCTTGCAGGGATCGCCGACCGCATCTCCCTGCTTGTGATCGACGAGTGTCACTGCATATCGGACTGGGGACACGACTTCCGGCCGGACTATCAACGCATCGAGCGTGCGGCACGGTCACTTCCCCCCAATATGCGGCTCCTAGCAACCACGGCCACGGCCAACAACAGGGTGATGGAGGACTTGCGCACGGTGCTCGGACACGATCTGAGGGTCCAGCGGGGGCCCTTGGCGCGCCCGTCGCTTACCCTGCAGACCATACGTTTGCCACGGCAGTCCCAGCGGATGGCCTGGCTGGCTGAGCAGCTACCCCGGATCTCTGGACACGGAATCATCTACGCACTGACCGTGCGCGACGCCGAGCAGGTCGCGGACTGGCTCCGGTCACGAGGCCTCAATGCCAAAGCGTATACCGGGAGAATGGAGTCCGAGGAAAGAGAACGGCTCGAGCGGGAGCTGCTCGGGAACCGCGTCAAGGCCCTCGTCGCCACCGTGGCTCTGGGGATGGGGTTCGACAAGCCGGATCTCGGCTTTGTCATCCACTATCAGACCCCAGGGTCCGTCGTGGCGTACTACCAACAGGTGGGTCGTGCCGGTCGAGCACTCGAGCATGCGTACGGCGTCTTGCTGAGTGGCGAAGAGGAAACGGACATCACCGAGCATTTCATCAACACTGCTTTTCCCAAGCCCGCAGAGGCGGAGCAGGTGATCGCGGCGCTGGAGACGGCTCCTCGCGGATTGTCCCAGTACGAGCTTCAGCGACAGGTGAACATGGCCAACGGTCGCATCTCCATCACCCTGAAGCTGCTATCGCTGGAGCGACCGCCGCCGGTTGTGAAGGATGGTGCGAAGTGGAAGCTCACCGCAGCCGATCTGCAGAGTTCCTTCTGGGAGCGAGTGAAGCGTCTCACCGATCTCCGTAATGAGGAGCAGCGCCAGATGCAGGAGTATGTGCGCTTGGAACGCGGTCACATGGAGTTTCTGATTCGTGCGCTTGACGGCAATCCGGAGGGGATTGCGCCTCCGCGCCTTCCAATGCTCCCAACACATGTGAGCCAACAGGCCGAACGGGATGCCCTGGCCTTCCTGCGCCGGCTTGATCTGCCGATTCAACCACGTCGGAGATGGCCGAGCGGCGGGTTGCCGCGCTACGCCGTCGAAGGGCAGATTGCGAAGCAACACCAAGCCGAAACCGGAAGAGCACTCTGCTGCTGGGGTGACGGAGGGTGGGGAGAGATGGTAAAGCAAGGGAAGCAGGAGGACGGCCGTTTCGCCGAGGAACTCGTTGACGCCGTCGCCTCACTGGCCCGACGCTGGGGTCCGAGTCCTCGGCCGAGTTGGGTAACTTGTATCCCGTCGCGCCGGAATCCGAGCCTCGTGCCCGACTTCGCCGAGCGACTTGCGAGGAAGCTCGGGTTGCCGTTTCATCCGGTTCTTGTCAAGACCGAGGACCGTCCTCCGCAGAAGGACATGGAGAACACCATGCAACAGGCCGGGAACATCGACGGTTCCCTCGCGGTATCTGCTTCACACGTTCCACCGAGTCCGGTTCTGCTCGTGGACGACATCGTTGGTTCGCGCTGGACCTTGACGGTCGGAGCGTGGATGTTGCGCGAGCACGGCAGCGGGGAAGTCTGGCCATTCGCACTCGCGACGTTGGGGCGTAGCTGATGAACAGCGAGCTCGGCCCAAACGCCCAGGCCATCCTTCTCCTGACGGCACCGCTGCTGGTGGGCAGGTCCCCGACTTCCGTCGGTCCTCTGGCCCTCGGTGCCTATAACAATCTGGCGGAGCATCTTCGCGACGCCGGCATGCAGCCCGCGGACCTTCTTCGTCCCGAAGGCTTGAGGGAGCTCGATAGCTTGTGGTCCAGGTTGAAGACGAAGCGAACGCTGGCAGATGTCCATCGACTTCTCGGACGGGGTTTCCTTCTGGCCCACGCATTGGAGCGTTGGGGCGCGCGTGCAATCTGGGTGGTCACAAGGGCCGATGACGACTATCCCAGTCGGTTGAAGAGGAGAATGAAGCGAAGGGCGCCACCGGTCCTGTACGGTTGCGGCGAACGGGGCGGTTTGAACGATGGCGGGCTGGCGGTCGCGGGCTCAAGAAAGGTGGACAACGCAGTCGTAGAGTATACGGAGCATGTCGGGCAATTGGCGGCTGAAGCAGGTTTGCCGATCGTGTCGGGCGGGGCCCGTGGCGTTGATCAGGCGGCGATGCACGGATCACTGGAGGCGGGTGGCCGCGCGGTCGGCGTGCTGGGGAATGGCTTGGAGCGTGCGGCGCTGCACCGAGGAAACCGAGAGTCCCTGATGGACGGTCGCCTTGTGATGGTCTCCGCCTTCGACCCTGCGGTCCGGTTCCGGGGTTGGCAGGCGATGGAACGCAACAAGCAGATCTATGCACTGGCGGACGCGGCCCTGGTCGTGAAATCGGATCATGGCCATGGCGGCACGTGGGCGGGGGCGACCGAACAGTTGGACAAGCTCTGTTACGTGCCGGTGTATGTCCGGCGTCCCGAGGAGCCATGCGCGGCGCTTGATGCGCTGGTCGAGAGGGGTGCCCGCCCCTGGCCGGACCCGGAGGCACTATCTGATCTCCAGGCGCTCGTGTCCGATGAGGAATCAACGGTTTCGAAGCTCGACGGACAGACTGACGATTCACCGCCCACCAAGACGGAGACCGACAATCAGCTCGGCCTCGCCCTTCACGAGGCCGAGGCCGAGCCAACAGTATCCGCCGTCCGGGAGGGTGTACCGACAGAATCTCACGATAGACGGATCTCGGAACTTGACTCTGCATCCCCTGCAGACGGACCGGTCCTTGGGAAGTTGCCCATCCGACTCTTGCGCAAGATGTCCGGGGAGATGACGCGAAAGGAGATCTGTTCTGTTTTGGGTCGCAAGGACTGGGGGAGCGTCAAGAAGCGGTATGTGGATCCAAGCTTGGGCGTAGGTTGGATTGAGCCGACGATTCCCGACAAGCCGAGCAGCCGCAACCAGCGATTTCGGCTTACTCCGAAGGGTCAGTCGGTGGCCCGGCAATACCTTCCGTAGGGTTCGCCCCCCCGTCCCGCTACCGCCCACTTCTTGACAGAAACCCGGGCGCTCCCGCACTTTGTTCGGCGACCGAACAAAGTCTGTCGAGGACGCCTCGGGAGGAAGGCCACCGGTGAGTTCAATCCGTACCGACATCGCAGTTTCGCCCTGCGAGGCCCTGGCCGCGCACCGCGCCCACAGGACGCGCCACCACCGGCCGCTCACGCCGCTTCTCCCCCTCCTCGCCCTGCTCCTCCCCCTCCCCCCCACCCCCGCCACCGCCCAGGACACCCCCCCCGCGCTGCCCGTCATCGAGCTCGTCACGGACGCCACCGGCACGCGCCTCCAGGTCGACGGCGCCGACATGATGGTCCAGGGCGTCAACTGGGACTACTTCCCGCGCGGCACGACCTACAACTACAACTTCTGGACCGAGCCCGACCACGTCATCGAGGCCGCGCTCGACCGCGAGATGTCGCTCCTCAAGGCGATGGGCGGCAACGCGATCCGCACCTACGTCGGGATCACGCCGCGGTGGGTGCGGCACATCCATGAGCGCTACGGGATCTACACGATCCTGAACCACGCGCTGGGCCGCTACGGGGTCACGGCCGGCGGCGTCTACTACGAGAACACGGACTACTCGGACCCCCGCGCCCGCGCCGTGCTGGTGGCCGAGGTCGAGGAGCTGGTGAGCGAGTTCAAGGACACGCCGGGCGTCCTCATGTGGCTTCTCGGCAACGAGAACAACTACGGGCTGGTGTGGAGTTCGGCCGAGACCGAGGATCTGCCCGAGGAGGAGGCCAACACCGTCCGCGCGCGCCACATGTATACGCTCTTCGGCGAGGTGGCGCGGCGCGTCAAGGAGATCGACCCCACCCGCCCCGTCGCGATGGCCAACGGCGACCTCCAGTACCTCGACATCATCGCCGAGGAGGTGCCCGACCTGGACATCTTCGGCACCAACGTCTACCGGGGCGTATCCTTCGGGGATCTCTTCGAGGAGGTGCGCGATGTGCTGGACCGCCCCGTGATGTTCACCGAGTTCGGCGCCGACGCCTGGAACGCGAGGAACATGCACGAGGACCAGGTCGTGCAGGCGCGGTACCTCATGGGTCAGTGGCGCGAGATCTACGAGCAGTCGGCGGGGAAGGGCCTGGTCGGCAACTCGATCGGCGGCGCCACCTTCCAGTGGACGGACGGCTGGTGGAAGTTCGGCCAGGAGGACCGGCTCGACATCCAGGACACGAACGCGTCGTGGGCGAACGGTGGCTACGTCGAGGACTTCGTCGAGGGCGACAACAACATGAACGAGGAGTGGTGGGGGATCGTCGCCAAAGGCCCCACCGACCCCAACAACCTCTACGAACTCTACCCGCGCGCCGCCTACTACGCGCTTCAGGCCGCCTACGCCCTCGATCCGTACGCGCCCGGCACCGACCTCACCGCGATCCGGGAGCACTTCGCAGGCATCGAGCCGGCGGACATGGGACTCAGGGCGCAGGGCGACCGGGCCGCGCTCCTCGCCACCGCGCTCGACCGCGTGCGCGTGAGCGGCGTGCGCATCGAGCTGGAGACCTTCAACACCGGCGGCTCGCTCATCAGCACGCCCGAGGATCCGCCCGAGACGAACCCCACCTACCCGAGCTTCCGCGGCTTCGACCGGATGCAGTCCTTCTACGCCGACCTGACGGCGCAGCCGACCGCGAACATGCTCGCGACCGTGTCGTTCAACATGCTCGGCGACGTCCCGACGAACCCGATCGACGAGATCTTCTACGAGAACCGGGGCCGTCCGCGCAACGTGCGCGGCCAGGGCGGGGACGTGACGCTGCAGGACATCGAGCGGCTCAAGGTCTACAGCGCCAGCGTCTCGTGGGACGACCGGTGGTTCCAGCTCGAGGGCTTCTACCGGTCCGGCCACTACCACTGGGGCTATGAAGGCGACTTCTTCGGGCTCTACCAGGAGGCCAACTACGGGCCCAACATCGACATCTACAACGGGCTCGCGCCGGTCGGGATGGAGATTGCCGGGAAGCGGTCGCTGAGCGGACTCAAGGTGGCGATCGGTCCCGAGTTGTGGTGGGGGGCGAACCCGGCGGTGCTCGTCAAGCAGCAGGCCAGCCTTGGCCCCGTCCAGGGCACCGTCATCTACCAGGAGGACCTGGCCGAGGCGGGGACCGCGTCGAGCTCGTTCGCGATTCCGCTGCCGCCGACCCGGAAGGCGACGGTGCACCTGACCGGCACGCGCGGCGGCCTGACCCTCGAGGTCGGCGGGATCATGTCGGGAAGCACCAAGGCCGGCCAAACCTTCCAGCTTGCCGACGGCGAGCCCGGTGCCTACCGCGTGCTGCAGGACGAGATCCGGACATCGGACGCGTTCGGCGCAAAGGCCAAGGTGAGCCTCACCAGGGGACGCCTCAACTGGTACCTGCAGGGTGCGGCGATGGGCCTCGTGGCCGACGGCGGTCCCACGCAGACGCAGACCTTCACCGGCTGGACGCTGAAGGACACCGGCAGCGGCAACCAGCGCAACGTGATCACCGGCCTCACCTGGCTGGCGGGCGACTGGCAGATCGCGCCCAACGTGCTGTGGCGCAAGCCGCTGGTGGGTCCGGTCCCGGCCGGCGTCCCCGCACCGGGGCGTCCCCGCAACGTCCTGGACGATCCCTTCGCGGTGCGCGGCAACCGCGAGACCCGCGCCGCCGAGCTCCTCGTCACCTACGACCCGACGCCGGCCACCTGGATGTACAACTGGGACAGCGACCGGCGCGAGGACGCGGTCCTGGCCGCCTCGCTGGGCTTCGTGTACTTCGACTTTCCCACCACCCAGGACGCCGGGATCGGGATCTTCGCCGACGGCCGCTCCACTTTCGCGTTTCCCGGCGCGCCCCCCGCGCGCGACCTCTGGGAAGTCAAGGCGCGGATCGTGTCGAAGCGGCGAGCGGGACCCGGGCTGATCGCGAACATCTTCGCCGGGACCGGCGAGCCCAACGGGGACGACGACCGGGAGGTCAGCCGCGCCGGCATCGACCTCCGCGTCATCCACGGCTCGGTCAAGTTCCACGGGATGGCCAGCCGGAACGACTGGGGCCCGTACGACTACCACCGCGACTTCAACCTCACCTTCCCGCTTCAGCTGATGGGCGACATCTCGTATTCGCTCGGGCCGCCGGACTGGTTCGACCTGCCGCAGACCCGTGTCGGGGTGCGCGCGACCATGCGCACGCTGAACGAGTATTCGCCGCGCTACTGTCCGGCGCGGACGCCCGACGATTTCGGGCGGATGGAGTGCAACCCGGGCATCGGCGGGGACCCGGGGCGCGAGTGGGAGATCCGGACGTACCTGCACATCGGGATGTAGGGTGGCGGCACCGGTTGCGTTTGCGGGCGGCCCGGTGCGCCAGGCCGGAGTTCGGCCCTCCTGCCCGGCCAGGTAGCGCGAGCTTGTGAATCGATTCACAAGGGCGGCTCCCGCGGCCCCTCTCTTCGATGCGGCCACCGAGCGGCGCGTTCGCACACTCCTCGCCCGCATGACGCTCGACCAGAAGATCGGGCAGATGACGCAGCCCGAGCGGCTCCACATCACGCCCGCCCAGGTGAAGCGCTACCACATCGGCTCGGTGCTGAGCGGCGGCGGTTCATGTCCCGGCGACAACCGCCCGGCCGACTGGGTGGCGATGAACGACGCGTACTGGGCGGCGTCGATGGAGGAGGACGCGGACCACCTGGCGATCCCGATACTCTACGGTGTCGACGCGATCCACGGGAACGCGAACGTGCGGGGCGCGACAGTGTTCCCGCACAACATCGGGCTGGGGGCGGCGCGCGATCCCGGACTGGTCGAGCGGATCGGGCGGGCGACGGCGCGGGAGGTGAGGGCGGCGGGGGTGGACTGGACCTTCGCGCCGACGCTGGCGGTGGCGCGCGACGTGCGCTGGGGGCGGACGTACGAGAGCTACTCGGAGGATCCGGGGGTCGTGGGCGAGTATGCGGGGCGGATTGTGGAGGGGTTGCAGGGTGGGGGCGTCGGGCGGCTGGATGGCGGGATGGGGCGCGCGGATGGCCTGAGGCCGGTGGGGCCGGAAGGCGTCGTCGCCTGCGCCAAGCACTGGGTGGGGGACGGGGGGACGCGCGACGGCGTGGACCAGGGCGACACGGTGGTGGACGAGGCGGAGTTGCGGCGGGTGCATGTTGCGCCGTACGTGCCCGCGCTGGAGGCGGGGGTGCTCACCGTCATGGTGTCGCTGAGCAGCTGGAACGGGACGCAGTGTCACGCGCACCGGTATCTGATTGAGGACGTGCTGAAGGGGGAGATGGGGTTCGGCGGCTTCGTGCTCTCGGACTGGAACGGTGTCGATCCGCTGGCGGACGACTACGGCGAGGCGGCGGCGGCCGCGGTGAACGCCGGGATCGACATGGTGATGGTGCCGGAGAGGTGGCGGGAGTTCATCGCCGTGCTGAAGCGGCAGGTGGAGCGTGGGGTCGTGCCGGTTGGGCGGATCGACGATGCGGTCGCGCGGATTCTGCGGGTGAAGGTGGCGAGCGGGTTGTTCGAGCGGCCTCGGCCGGTCGAGCGGCGGGGGTCGAACGGGGCGGGGTTCGGGTGCAGGGAGCACCGTGAGGTGGCGCGGGAGGCCGTGCGGAAGTCGCTGGTGCTCCTCAAGAACGAGGGCGGGGTGCTGCCGCTCGACAAGGGCGCGCGGATCCTGGTGACGGGCCCGGCCGCGCACGACCGCGGCCGCCAGTGCGGGGGCTTCACCGTCGAGTGGCAGGGGGTGACGGGCAACGCGGCGATCGTGGGGGGGACCTCGATCTGGGAAGGGATCCGTGCCGTGGCGCCGGGGGCGGTGCTGCGGGGGGGTGGGGGCCGGGCCGCAGAGGTCCCCGATGCGCGGGACTTCGACGTGGCGATTGTCGTCATCGGCGAGCGCCCCTACGCCGAGGGGATGGGGGACATCCGGGAGCCGGGTCCGGTCCGGCCGGGGACGAACCACCTGCCCGCGGGGCCGGGCGTGCTTCAGCCGTATGGGCGCACCCTGGAACTCGCGTCGCTGCATCCGGGGGCCGTGAGGACCGTGCGGGCGCTGGTGGAGTGGGGCATTCCGGTGGTGACCGTGCTGGTCTCCGGGCGGCCGCTGGTCGTGGACGCGGAGATGGCCGCATCGTCGGTGTTCGTGGCCGCGTGGCTGCCGGGGTCGGAGGGTGCGGGCGTGGCCGACGTGCTGTTTGGGGACCACGACTTCGTGGGGCGGTTGCCGATGGGGTGGCCGGGTGGGGGGGACGAGGTGCCCTTCCCTCGCGGCTACGGATTGCGGCTACTCGGAAGTGAGGTCTGAAGCGGCTGCTTCCGAGTGGCTTCCGAGCAGCTCGCAGCCGATGCTCTCTATTTCCACATCTCGGGGTCGATCTCGCCGAACGGCGCGAGCGCATCCTCCAACTCGCGAGCGCGCTCGTCACTCGCTCCACTCGCCAGACTGGCAAGGCCGCGGGAGCGGGGGGTCAGCTCCGTGCACACATCCCCCAGCGACACCGCCTCGATGCCCTTGTGCATCGGGGTAACTGTCATCGCCTCCGTGCACGACGAGCCGGCGGTCGGGCCTGACATCGTCGCATGCGATGTGAAAGCCGCGCGAAACCTTGGACGCCGAACCAAGCGTGATCTCGACGGCCCAGACCTCCCCGGCTCCAAGTTCGAGGACCAGGTCGATCTCCGCGCCGCCCGTGCTCCGGTAGTAGGAGCTTGCGACGTGCGCCGGCAATCCGCTGAGAATGTTCTCGATCACAAATCCCTCCCAGCTCCCTCCGGCCACACCGGGTGGCCGAGCAGGGCGTCGAATGAATCGATGCCGAGCAGGGCGTGGCAGATACCACTATCCCGGAGGTAGGCCCTTGGCGCTTTGACCAGGCGTTTTCGCACGCTCTTCCGCCATGACGGCAGGCGTCGCACCAGAAGCAGATCGACCATCAGGTCGAGGTAGCGGCCCACGGTGCGGCCGCTGAGGCCAAGGGACCTCGCCAGGACCGCGGCGTTGAAGGGCTGACCCTGATCGTGGGCCAGCATTGTCCAGAACCTCCGCAACGTCTCGCGCGGGATGCGGGGGCCGAGCGCGGGAATGTCGCGCTCGAGACAGGTTCGGACGAAGTCGAACCGCCACTCGAAGCCGCCAGTGTCGTCCTCCGCCAACAGGCTGTCGGGCATCCCGCCGCGATGCCACAGGTCGTCCACATTGATGCCGTCCGCCTCGCGCACGTTGAGGGGCTGCATCTCGCAGTGCGCCACGCGCCAGGGTCTCTCCGGTCTGCCGCAGCAGATCGATCGACGCCGAGCCGAGCAACAGAAAGTGGCCCGCCCGCCGGCCCTCGCGCCTGCGCTGATCGATGATTCCCCGTAGCGGCTCGAAAAGCCCCGGAATCCGGTGTATCTCGTCGAAGACCACCAAGCGGTCGGCATTCCGCTCACAGTACTTGTGGACATCGGTGAGCTTCGCGCGGTCACGCCGGTCTTCTAGATCGAGGTAGGCTCCGCCCTGCTGGCGAACGAACTCAAGGGCCACGGTGGTCTTGCCGACTTGACGTGGACCGGTGAGTACAACGGCGGGCGCGCGGGCCAGCAGGTGCGACACCCGGACGCTGACCTCGCGGGGGATCAATTCGCTCATAACCATGCAAATGTGACACTGCGTGCGCGATTTACACAGTTATGATCTCGTCCAACGGCAAGTGAGCCGGAACGGGACCCCCGTCACCTACGCCACCACCGGGCTCCCCTTCCGCGTCCGGTCGCGACCGCCAGGCCCATCGCACGGAGGTCGGCCAGATCTGAACGCGCCCGGCGCCTCTCGTCGTCACCATTCCCCAGAAGCTCCACGATCTCGCGCAAGGCCAGTCCATCCGGAGCATCGTTCAGGAGGGACAGGATCGCGCGCTGGCGCCCCGAGAGACCTCGTTCCACCTTGTGCGGCGGCACGTAGCCACCAGGCTTGAACCGAACGGTGACGCATCCCCCTGCGTCTTCGATCTCCGGTCTCGGAAGGCCTGCCTTCTCGGCCAATTCGGCCATCCTGATCGTGCCTCTGCCCCAGCGCTCGATGATGCCTCGCCGATAGAATACTCCGGCGATCAGGGGGTTCCACGGCAGGGATTCGTGGGGCTCGAATAGTGCTTCGGGAGTAAGTCCGAAGTGCAGCGAGCCCGAAGACGTGATTTCCAGGCGATCATCGTAGACTCCGATTGCGATCGAACCGCCTCCGACGGCGTAGTCGCGGTGGCAAATCGCATTGGCAATCGCCTCGCGTAGCGATTCCAGAGGGTAGATCGGCTCATCCACCCGCGCGAAGACACCAGGAAGAACGCGTCCCGCGACCGGAAGGGATTCCCTCAGGAACTTGCTGCCAAGACGGAGGAGTTCGAAGGCATGGCCGTGGAACTGCCGGTTGTCCAGAAACTCGGTCCGGGAGGTGCCCCGGAACCTGGCAACACGGAGCAGGCATTGGCTGAATTCGACCTCGAGGCGGGACGAACCGCCGAACAGGACGATGGCAGCGCGGGTCAGACTCCCGTCCTGCAGGAGAAGGTTGAGACCGCGCAGCAGTTCGAGAGGGCTGCGTGTCCCGGGATCCTCCATGCGACCGCGCCGAATCGCTTCCTCTACCGTTAACAGGATCTGACGGTGATCGAGATCGTCCACACTCCAGCCGTTCGCCGGTTGATTCTCCCATCGAGTCTGGGCATGAAGGCGCTCCACAAGAATGCGCTGGTACTCTTCTCCGGCCATCTCGATGGTTGTGTCGCCGACGCGCTGATACGGTACCCCGCGATACCTGTACGGCCTGCTCGCACCGGCGGGAACGGTAACGACCACCACGCTCCAGCCCGGCTTCAACTCGATCGTGGTTACGGACGGGTAGACCGATGGTTCGATCTCGCTGAATTCGCGTTCGAGGTCCTGGAGGGTGTCTGCACCGATCTGCTGACCCACCACGCGCTTGGCGTCGTCGATCCCGAAAACCACCCGTCCGCCATGTCGGTTCAGCATGGCACACACCGTCCGGGCACCCTCCCGGCGCTGGCCGGTCGTAGCCTTGAACTCCATCTGCTGGGACTCCCCAGCCCGGGCCCATTCGTGGATCTTGTCGTCCGTCATGCGGGAGAATCTGGCTCCTGTGGTAGGCGCGCCCCATAGGGTTGGCGTCTCCAGTTCCGGCGACCCGCCGTGCTGCGCTGAAGTTGCCGCGCCCCGGGAAGTGGGGCAACATTCCCGCGGTTCGCCCGGTGGTCGCAAGGGGGTGCCTTGCCGGACAGGCCGGAAGGCCCGAAAGGCCCGAATTGGCCCGAATAAGCCCGAATTGGCCCGAATGGGCCGGAATAAGCCCGAATGGGCCGGAATAAGCCCGAATGGGCCGGAATAAGCCCGAATGGGCCGGAATGGGCCGGAATTGGCCCGGGAACCCTTCTCCGTCAGCCGCCCCCGGACCCCTCCACCCGCCGCAGCAGCTCCTCCGCCGTGGCGCACTCGATGACCGCCGCCTCGGCGCTCGCGAGCCGTCCGGCATCCGCGGGCTTGCCGAACAGACCGGCCAGCCGGTCCCCCGCCTCCGCGCCGAATCTCCTGCGGGTCAGACGGACGAGCAGCTCGGCCCGCCCCTCGCGCTTGCGCCGGCTCCCGAACTCCTCAAGGCTTCGCTCGTACTCCGTCATCACCTGCGCCATCGTCGTCGCCTTTCCGTTCTGTTCCTCCGTGATCCGCCCCTCCGAAACTAGCCATGCCCCGATGCAGTCCGCCAGCAGCCCGTCCAGCCTGTCGCCCGTGTCCCCCGCGATCCCTTTGGACCACCTGGAACTTGCGTGGAAGTCCGCGCGGAAACAGATCGCCGAGGTCGGTCGGGTCCCGGTATGCCCTTGGCGGAAGCTACTTGAATAGCTCCGCGTGAGTTCCGGCACGTACGAAGTTGATCGAACCGCCGGGTTTCGGTGAATCATCGACCTGGTAGATCAGAAGGAAGTCCCCGGCGACATGGCATTCCCGGTGATTCGCCCACGCGCCCTTCAGCGCATGGTCCCTCCGTTCGGGACCGAGAGGAGCCTCGTTGGCGATGAGGTGGAGCATGATCGCCTTGAGCCGATTCATGTCGTACCGACCCGAACGCGAAAGGCGCTCCCAGTCCTTGAGGAAGCCCCGGGTGAAGTCCACGCGCCGCGGCGGGCGCGCCCTCTTACTGGCCGCCGGCTTCTTCAAGCTCCGTGAACATCTCGTCAGCCGTGGCGAATCGCGCCGTCCCCCGTCTCATCATCTCCTCCGATTCGGCCATCGCCTGTCGGGTCCGGGCATTCGGAACCTTGAGTTCCAAGGGGAAAGCCTGATCGACCGCGATTCGGTGGAAGAACAGCCGCACGGCCTCCGAGGCCGTCAACCCCATCGCCGCGAGCGCCGCCGTAGCCTTCCGCTTCATCTCCGTGTCCATTCTGACATGGAGCATCGAACTGTGCGTCTTCATCTGACCATCTCCTGTGTCGCAATTGCGATATAACGTGTCATTCCGGCGTGCCACGGTCAACCCGAGCCAGTCAGGCGCCGTGCGTGGTGACCTGGAGCGCGGCTGGGGCGCAACCTGCCGACCCGTCTCCAATTCCTGAACCTGGCTGAGGGGCGATCAAACCGACGCCGCCGCCGAAGCCGCCCCCCCGCCCCCCCTCAACCCATCCCGTCCAGCACCTTCAGCAATCCCTCCGGCTCCGGCCGTTCCGTATAGTCCACGTCGACGCCGGCCCACGCCACGATCCCGTCCTGCCCGACCACGTACGTCGCCGGAATGGGCAATTCCCACGTCGTATCGCCATTGAACCGGGCGAGGTCGATCCGCAGGTGATCCCGATAGACGTCCTGCAACGCATCGGGCATCCGGAAGACCAGCCCGTACGAGCGTGCGACCCCGTTGCCGCTGTCCACGAGGACATCGAAGCCGATCCCGTCTTCCCGCGCCCACGCAGCCGCGAAGTCGTGCAGCTGGGGCGACAGGGTCAGCACGGTTGCGCCCCGCGCCTTGAATTCGGGCAGAAGTGACTGGAGAGCAGCCTGCTCCGCGCGGCAGTAGGGTCACCAGCGGCCGCGAAAGAAGCTGACGACCACGGGGCCACGCCGCATGACCCGCGCGAGCCGCACCGTGTCGTGACTCAGATTGAGCCGGGCGAAGAGGGGCGCCCTGTCGCCGGTCTTCACGATGCCGTCCAGGATTCCCGATGCCTTCAGGTCGGCCGTTCCGCGTACGAGTGTTCTTGTGATGGCAGGGTCGCGCCTGGCTGCTCCGGCTTCCCTGATCCGCTTCAGAGTCTGTGCGAGTGTGGGCATGGTGAGCCTGCGGGAAACGGGTGGTCTGAACCGGCTGCAAGAGCGATACGGATGAAAGAGGCAGGATTGTGAAGTGTTTCACAAGGTCGGTCGTGGGCCTGTTCGTCTTCCCCATGGCACCCGGGATCAGTCATGCCCGAGCCGTGCGGGCGCTCCAGAGAGCGGGATTCCGCATCGCCCGCACGAAGGTCCACCTTGACCATCAAAGCCATAATAGCCATTATGCCTCCATGCGAGAAATCACTGCCAAGGAAGCCAAGAACCGGTTCGGCCAGCTCCTCCGGTCCGCCCAGCAGGGACCCGTGCGCGTCACCCGGAACGGGACACCGGTGGGCGTGGTATTGTCGGTGGAGCAGTTCGAACGCCTGCGCGGAACCGCCTGGGACCGGTTGGCGGCCGCGATGGACGCCATGAGCCGGGAGGCAGCCGCCAAAGGCCTGACGCCTGCGGCGTTGGAGTCCCTGCTATCCGATGAGAGCTGACAGGGTCGTACTTGACACCAACGTTCTGATCAGCGCCGCCCTCACCCGGACCGGACCACCGCGCAGGGTGGTCGATCTCGTCAGGGCGGGCAACGGGGTTCTACTCTTCAGCGACGAGACGTTCGCCGAACTTCGCGACAGGATCTTCGGCTCGAAGTTCGACCGCTACGTGGGTCGGGAATCCCGGACAGCCTTCGTCGCGCTGGCGGCGGCGGTTGCGGAATGGGTGCCGATCGCCGGTGCCAGGCTCGGCTGCAGCGACCCCACCGACGACAAGATCCTGGAGACGGCGCTCATGGGTCGCGCCGATCATCTGGTGACGGGAGACGGCGACCTGCTCGCCATGTCGCCGTTCCATGGGATACCGATCATCACACCGGCCCGCTTTCTGGTGCTCCATGGGCAAACCGGTGCAGCCGGAACCGGCCTTCAGGAGCGCGATACCTGAAACGCAAGAGCCCCGAGGACGAAGACCGCCTCGGGGCTCCTACCTCAGCGTCTTGCTGCGCCCGAAGGCGTGTGCAGTAGAGGACGACCTGAGGAATTGCACTTGGACTATCGTCCGAGCCTAACCGAAACGCAACTCTCGCGAACCCCTCTACCCCACCACCCCCCGTCCCCGCCGCCGCTCCAGCTCCGCCCTCACCTCGCCCGCGCTCTCCTCGGTAATCGGGTACCGGTACACGGCGTAGATCGCGATCGCCGACGCGACCAGCGGTACGAAGGCGTCGTAGAAGCGCAGCCAGAAGATCGTCCCTTCGGGCTGGTTCGCGCCCAGCGAGGCGTCGAGCCCGGTCGAGTAGAGCAGGAAGCCGCCGAGCACGATCGCGCCGCTCTGGCCGAGCTTCACCATCCACCAGAAGACCGATCCGAACATGCCTTCGCGCCGCTCTCCGGTGGTGATCTCGTCCAGGTCCACCACGTCGG
The DNA here is from genome assembly GCA_965211795.1 of Longimicrobiales bacterium. Taxonomy (GTDB): domain Bacteria; phylum Gemmatimonadota; class Gemmatimonadetes; order Longimicrobiales; family Gaopeijiaceae; genus Bin94. The sequence continues at coordinate 10,850 of CBDBUB010000010.1, read as the reverse complement.
CGATCATCGAGCCCATGAGGGTGAAGAGGCCGCCCAGGCCGAAGGCCAGGAACGGGGCGGGCAGCAGCGCCAGCAGGGGCTGGTCGGGCGTGTAGCAGAACCACTTGAGCGCGTATCCGAGCATCGAAATGCCCGTCGACACGAAGAACGCGTTCTTCTTGCCGATCCTGGTCCCCAGCCAGGTGACGAGCGCGATCACCAGGAACCCGGTGACGGTGCCGAGCGTCCCGACCACGCCCGCGAGCGCCGCCCCCTCCGGGACGTTGCCGCCGGTGATGTAGAAGGCGAACACCCAGAACTGGAACTGCGAGATCATGATGAAGCTGTTGAACATCAGGAAGGTGGCGATGCAGAGCATCAGGAATGGGCCCGTCCTGAGCGTCTGCCACAGGCCGCGCAGGAACTCCGTCGCGCTCTGCCCGAGGCCGTGGGCTGTCTTACGCCCGTCCGCGCCCGGATCCGCGGCGTTGCGCTGCCCGATCCTTCGCTCCCGCAGAAAAATCGCGGGCAGCACGCCCAGCACGATTGTTGCCACGCAGATCGCCAGTGCGACGAAGCGCGCGCCGTCCATCTGGTTCCGGAACCACACCGGGTTGGTCGCGATCACCAGGAACCAGGGCCCGATCACGAACACGGTGTTGGACACGAAGTTCTGCACGCCCATCAGCCGGGTGCGCTCGTTGTAGTCGGGGGTGAGCTCGTAGCCCAGCGCCACCCACGGCGTCGCGAAGATCGTGTAGGCCAGGAAGAAGACCAGCGACCCGATGAGGAAGTACCAGAAGTAGGCGCGCTGGCTCCAGCCTTCTCCGGTCTCGTCGGGGGTCCAGACGTCGATGTGGAGGTGCGTCATCGCGCTGGCGTCGACCGGGGTGCCGCCGAAGTCGATCGTCGCGACGCGCAGGTTGGTGTAGTGCTTGACTTCGTCCCCGGCGGCCTGGGCGTCGGCGACATCGGCCTGGTCCGGATCGGCGGACCACGACCCGACCGGCACGTCGTCGTAGGCCGCGCTGAAGAGGGAGATCACGTCCACGGGCGGTATCGTGGGCGCGGGCGCGGCGGTGATGGGAACGATTGCACCCTCGACGTCCTGGGTGGGGGGCGCGGTCGGCGGCTCGGCCGAGCGGTAGAAATACACATTGTCCACGTACACCTCGGTCAGGTCGCCCGAGATCACGATCTGCGCCAGGTTTTGGCGCGTGGCGAGCCCGTCGAAGTCGCTCAGCGGCACGTCCACGCTCACCCAGGTCCCCGTAACCAGCGTGGGTGGCAGGACGACGACCTCGTCCTCGACATCGTCGACCGCGTCCACCGTGAAGATCCCCCTCAGCGCGTCGCCCGCGGCCCGCAGCCACCCCACGGGTTCGCTCGTCTCGCCGCTGTAGACCCCGTCGGCCCCGTAGTCGACCAGCTTGAGCCTCAGCTGCGTCGGGGCCGGCATCTGCCACAGCAGCAGGAAGACGACCCCCGCCGAGATCGCTCCCGCGAAGAGGAACGGGCGCCGCCGTCCCCACCGGGACCTGGTCTTGTCCGACACGAAGCCGACCAGGGATCGGTGAGAGCGTCGAAGAGGCGAGGCAGGCCGCCGAGCAGACCCACGGCCCGGAAATCCACGCCCAGCGCCAGGGTCAGCACGGCCATCATGTTGCCGATGCCCTGGCCCAGCAGGTTGTTCGTGAACCCGCCGATCCCGTAGATGACCTTGTGCGGGAACGATACCCGGTCTTCGGGGGCGGTCCGCCTGCTCACCGGGTCACCCGCCTGCTCACCGGGTCACCCGGCGCGGTAGACGCGCACCCAGTCGACGAGCATGGATTGCGGGAAGGTCGTGGACGCGTTCGGCGGTCCGACGAAGGTACCGCCCACGGCGACGTTCAGGAGCAGGAAGAACGGGTGGTCGAAGACCCACCGGCCGGCCGGATCACCCCGGTCCACGGCGTGGTAGCGCTCTCCGTCCACGAACCAGACGATGCGCCCCTCCGTCCATTCGATCGCAAACTCGTGGAATCCGGTGTCGAAGCGGGCGCCGGTCAGCGCGTAGCGTGCACCGATGCCGCCGCCTCCGGAGTACCCGGGGCCGTGAACGGTGCCGTGTACGATCGTCGGCTCCTGGCCGCGGTACTCCATGATGTCGATCTCCCCGCAAGCCGGCCAGCCCACGGTGCCGAAGTCGCTGCCGAGCATCCAGAAGGCGGGCCAGATACCCTGGCCGCTGGGAAGCCGGATGCGCGCCTCGAAGCGGCCGTACGCCTGTTCGAAGAGTCCCTGCGTCTTGATGCGACCCGAGGTGTAGGCGCTCCCCTGGTAGGACTCGCGGCGCGCCGTGATCGCCAGGTTGCCGTTGCCGTCGAGCGAGACGTTCTCGGGGCGGTCGGTGTCGTACTCGAGCTGCCGGTTTCCCCAGTCGGTGCCGATGTCGAAGGTCCAGTTGGCGGGGTTGGGCAGTTGTCCCGCAGGGCCGTCGAACTCGTCGCTCCAGACCAGGGTCCAGTCGGGCTCGGGCTCCGCGCCGAAGCTGTCGCAGGCCAGCGACAGGGCTGCCAGGGCCAGGATGGGCCGGCGGCACCCCCCGGTCATGCTGCCATCACACCGGGAAACAGCCGGGGATTGGCCAGGGCCGCGACGAGCACGTGCGTCGCGGCGCCAAGAGCCACAGCACGCTCGCCCAGATCACTGGTGCGGATGTCCGAGGCAGCCGCGGAAGCCACGAGCGTGCGGGAGGCGACGGCTTCGCGGAGCGGTTTGACGAGCCGATCGCCCGCCCGCGCCAGGCTCCCGCCGAGGATCACGAAACCGGGGTTCAGGAGGTTCAGCACACCGGCGACCACGATCCCCAGGCGAACCGCAGCCTCGTTGACGACCTGCATAGCGAGCGGGTCGTCGGCGAGCGCTGCGTCCTCGATCGCGCGGATGTCGGGCTCGGTCCGGGCCAGAGCGCTATCCGGGAAGCGGCTCAGAAGGCCCCTGGCCCGGTCGACAAGCTGGCGCGTGCCCACGAATGTGGCGAGACAGCCGCGGTTCCCGCACACGCACTCGGGCCCACCCGGATCGATCGCCACGTGACCGATTTCGCCCGCGACCCCCGTGGCCCCACGGTAGATCTCCCCGCCGATCATGATCCCGGCCCCCACCCCGGTGGCGACCTTCAGATACACGAAGTCGTCGACCCCGACCGCCTCCCCCCACCACCGCTCCGCCACCGCCCCCAGGTTGGCGTCGTTGTCCACGAAGACGGGTACCCCGAATACGCTGTTGAGGCGGTCCAGCACACCGTGCCCGCGCCATGCGGGGAGAACCCGTTCCAGCACCCGGTCCGGCGATCCCGGATCGACCGGACTGGGCACCGCCACCCCGATTCCCATGAGCCGCGACCGGTCCCCGTTCCATTCGGCCAGACAAGCCTCGCCCAGGCCCGTGATCAGCGCTTCGGCGCCCTTGGGGTCGTCGCGCACGGGATGACCGCGTTCCCGCCACGCCAGTGTCCGCCCCCGCAGGTCCGTTAGGATCACCGAAATGTGGGTCGCCCCCACGTCCACCCCCAGGATCACGCCCGCATCGTCCTGGAACCCCACCAGAATGGGACGCCGTCCTCCCCGGCTCTCGCCCGCGCCCACCTCCGCCACCAGCCCCGTGCCGAGGAGCCGTCCCACCACCTCCGAGATGGTGGAACGGGACCTGCCCGTGCTCCGGGCGATCTCGGCCCGCGAGACCGCCCGCCGCTTCCAGACGAGGTTCAGGACCGTCCGGGCCAACTCGTCGTCCGGCACCGTGACGGGACGCGGCGGGCTGCCCGCGACGGGGCGCGCCCGGCTACCGGATTCCATCTCGGCAGCCGGCGCGCCGCCCCACTACAGCTTCGCGCGCCATCACTTGCGCAGGTACACGTTGTCGACGAACACGGTATTGGGATCGCCCGAGATGATCAGCTGCGCGAGATGTCCCCGCGCCGTGAGTGCCGTAAAGTCCGTCAGGGGAATGTCGTAGCTGACCCACTGGCCGGTCGCGAGCGCCGGGTCCGAGCTCGCGGTGAGCGAGACTTCGTGTTCGGTGTCGTCGCCTCCGGCGAAACTGCCATCGGCACCGAAGTCCACCAGCTTGACCTTGAAGACGGCCGCGGCCGTGGGGTCCGGCGTCCAGATGTCGATGCGGAAGTGGGTCATTCCGGTGGCGTCCACGGTGCTGGAGGTGAACTCGATCCCCGCGAAGACCAGGTTCGTGTACTTCTTGGTGGCATTCCCGGCGATCTGCACATCCTCGACATCGGCCTGGTCCCAGTCGGCGGACCAGGTGTCGACCGTCACGTCGGTGTAGGCGTCGCTGAAGAAGGAGATCACGCTGTCGGCGTGGTGACTCGGCGTTGGCGCCGGCTCTGTGGGCGCCGCGGGTGGCGGCGGGGCATCGCCGGCACGGAAGTACACGTTGTCCACGTAAACCGTGTTCGGATCGCCGGAGATGATCAGTTGCGCGAGGTGTTCGGTCGCGCCCAGGCCGGTGAAGTCCGCCAGCGGCAGATCCAGCTGCACCCATTGTTCCGATGCCAGGCCGTCGGCGGCCGTTATGGTGACCTCGTGCTCGGTGTCGTCACCGCCCGCGAACGCACCGTCGGCGCCGAAGTCCACCAGCTTGACCTTGAACGCCGCGTTCACCGTCTCGTCCGGCGTCCAGATGTCCATGCGGAAGTGCGTCATGTCGGACGCGTTGACGGTCGCCGAGGTGAATTCGATCCCGGCAAACACCAGGCCGGTGTACTTCTTGGTCGCGTTGCCCACGACCTCCACGTCCTCCACGTCGGCCTGGTCCCAGTCCGCCGACCAGGTGTCCACCGTCACGTCGTCATATGAGTCACTGTAGAGCGAAACCACGTCGTCGGCCGCGTCGCCGGGCGCCGGGGCAGCCTCGGCCGGCTCGGGCTCCGGGGGCGGCGCCTCGCCCCGCCGGAGGTAGACGTTGTCGACGTAGACCGTGTTCGGGTCTCCCGAGATGATCAGCTGCGCGAGGTGCTCCCTCGCCCTGAGCCCCGGGAATTCCGTGAGCGGCAGGTCCAGCTGCACCCACTGTTCCGTCGCGAGCCCGTCGTCCGCATTGATCACGACCTCGTGCTCGCTGTCGTCGCCGCCTCCGAACGCGCCGTCCGCGCCGAAGTCCACCAGCTTCACTCTGAACGCTGCGGCCGCCGTCTCGTCCGGCGTCCAGATGTCCATCCGGAAGTGGGTCGCGTTCGTCGCGTCCACGGTCTGCGAGGTGAACTCGATCCCCGCAAACGTCAGGTTCGTGTATCTCTTTGCGGCGTTCCCCGCGATCTCCACGTCCGCGACATCGGCCTGATCCCAATCCGCCGACCAGGTGTCCACCGTCACGTCTTCGTAGGAGTCGCTGAAGAGCGAGATGACGTCCTCGGCCGCGTGGGTCGGCGCCGGCGGTCCCGAGGTGGGCGCGGCCTGCAACATGACCGTGACCGCCGCGCTCGCGCTCGCGCCGCCCGATGTCGCGGTGACCATGGTCGCCCCGTCCGCGACCGCCGTGACCAGCCCGTTCGCGTCCACCGTCGCAACCGCCTCGTCCGCCGAGGCCCAGCTCACCGACGCCCCGTCGATCACGTTCCCGTTCGCGTCGGTCACTTCCGCGGTGAGCTGCGCCGTCTCGCCGGCTACAATGAGGTGTACCGCGTCGGGTGCGACCGTGACGGCCGCGGCTTCCTGCTCGACCGTCACGGTTCCAGTTCCGCTCAGGCTGCCCGATGTCGCGGTGATCGTCGCCGTGCCGTTGGCGACCGCGGTGACGAGCCCGTCCGCGTCCACCGTTGCCACCGCCTCGTCCCCCGAAGCCCAGCTCACCGAGACGCCGGCGACCGCGTTGCCGTTGGCATCCTGCACCTCGGCCGTGAACTGGGCCGTCTCGCCCACCGCGGCGAGCGTCACCGACGCGGGCGTGACCGCCACCGCCGTCGGGACCTGCGCCACGGTGACGGACGCAGTGCCGCTCGCGCTGCCGGAGGACGCGGTGATGGTCGCCGTACCGTTGCCCGCCGCCGTGACCAGCCCGGACGTGTTCACCGTCGCGACCGCGTTGTCGCTCGAGCTCCAGTTCACCGGCGCACCGGTCATCACATCGCCGTTCTGGTCGCGAACCATGGCGCTCAACTGGGCGGTCTCGCCCAGCGATGCGAGCGAGGCCGTTGCCGGCGACACCGCAACCGTCGTGGCCACGGGGGGCTCGACGGGGTCGTCGCCGCAGGCCAGCACCCCGAACACAAGGAGCGCGGCTGCCGCGCCGGCCCGGGCCCGTGGGATTGAGAGGTGGCGGGTGGAAGATCCGGGCAAGCGCCGGACCGGAACCGAGCGGTGGTTGAGCGACGTCATGGGTTGTCTCCGATAGGATTGCTGTTGTTGGATTGCGCGGGCGACACTTGTGCAGGCCGTGCTGCGGGCCGCCGGAAGTAGATGTTGTCGATGTAAACGGTGCTCAGATCTCCGGAAATGATCAGCTGGGCGACGTGTTCCCTCCCCGCGAGGTTCGCGAAGTCCGCAAGGGGCAGGTTCAGCTGCACCCACGCTCCGGTCGCCAGCCCATTGGCGGCCGAGATCGTCACTTCGTGCTCGCTGTCGTCACCTCCCGCGAACGCTCCGTCCGAGCCGAAGTCCACCAGCTTCACCTTGAACCCCGCGGCGGCCGTCTCGTCCGGAGTCCAGATGTCCATCCGGAAGTGCGTCATCGCCCTGGCGTCCAGGGTCTGCGAAGTGAACTCGATTCCCGCAAAGACCAGGTTCGAGTACTTCTTCGCTCCGTTGCCCCCGATCGCCACGTCCTCCACGTCGGCCTGGTCCCACTCCGCCGACCAGGTGTCGACCGCCGCGTCGTCATACGCGTCGCTGAAGAGCGAGATCACGTTCGCCGCCGCGTCCTGCGGCGTCGGTGCGGGGTCCGGGGGACCCGTGGGATCGACGGGAGTTTCACCCTGGAAGAAGTAGATGTTGTCCAGGTATACGGTCCGGCTCGACCCCGAGATGATCAGCTGGGCGAGATTGCCGCGGCCCGCCAGCCCGCTGAAGGCAGAGAGAGGAATGTCGAGGGCGTTCCACGTTCCGGGCGCGATCGGCGTCGTCGACACCGGAGTGAACGTGACTTCGTGTTCGCTGTCGTCCCCCCCGCCGAAGACGCCATTCGCGCCGAAGTCGACAAGCTTCAAGCGGAAGGTCGCCGCGTCGTTGGTCCAGAGGTCGACGTGGAGGTGCGTCATCGAAGTGGCGTCGATCAGCGACGAGGTGAACTCGACGCCTGCAAAGGACAGGTTGGTGTACTTCTTGACCGGGTTGCCGGCGACGACCACGTCTTCCACATCGGCCTGATCCCACTCCGCCGACCAGGTGTCGACGTTCACGTCCTCGTAGGCGTCGCTGAAGAGGGAAATCACGTCCTCCGGGGGAACCGTCGGCACCGGGGGCGCGTCCTCGGGCGGCGTCTCGACGTTGACCGTGAGCGCTCCCGCGGCGGGGGTCGGTCCCAGCGCCGCCGTGATCGTGGCGGTGCCGGGGCGGACCAGCGTGATCGTGCCGTCGGGTCCCACCGACGCGACGCCCGGGTCCGACGAGGTGAAGGTGAAATAGGCGGATGCGACGCCGACTGTCACGTCGGCCCCGCTCACGTCGAAGGTCACCCGGGTGCCGTGGACCGCCAGGGTGCCGCCGGCCTCGCCGCTGACCGTCCGTGTGTCGATCGCCGGGCGGGGGTTGATGATCGTGCCGAGCCGCTCGAACTGCACGTCGTCGAAGTAGAGCTCGTAGCCGACGGGGTACTCGGAAGCGTCCGCGACGAGGAAGAGGCCCGGCTCTTCGGTGAGCACGGACGGCAGTGGCAGCGGGACCGCATACTTCGTCCAGCGAGTCGAGAGCGACAGGTTGTCGAGCGTGGCCGGGAAGCGGGAGGTGCCGGTGTTGTCGTCTCCGAATCCGACCCGGTCCAGCGTCGCGGCCGTGCTCGCGCGGGCCCAGAAGGTGAGGGCGTCGAACCCGGAAAGATCCCGCGGCACGGTCGAGAAGAAGGCGCCTCCGGCGTAACCGCCCGTCGGATCGTTCGGTGCCGGAACGGTGAACTTCAGCGCCGCGGTGCCGCGGTACACCAGATCGCGCTCGATATCCAGGGCATCGACCTTGGACCCCCCGAAGGCCCCGTAGTGGAGCCCCGGCGCGAAGTCGTCGTAGAAAACCGCCGGCTCGGGCGGGAAGGCCGCCGGGTCGAGTTCGGTCAGGTCCCGTTCGCAGGCGGTGGCGAGGGCGAGCGCGGGGAGCGCGGCGGCGCTTCCCATCATCCTGCGTGCGATACTCGCTGTCATCCTCACCGTCCTGCGTTGAATCGTGGGCGCGGGCGCGCGATTCCGCGGCACGCCGGGTCGCCCGTCAGACTTTGTTCGGTCGCCGAACAAAGTGCGGCGGCAGGTCGCGCGGTGTCAAGAAGGGGGGTGGCGAAACGCTGGCGGACCAGCGCACCACGGCGTGTATCGGCTACAGCACAGCAGCATGAATAGCGCCGATCCGGAGATGGCGGTACTGTTGGGACCCTGCCCGGATCTCCCCACAACGCCGAGTGCCATGAGCGAACCTGATTCAGCCCAGTTGCGCCACCCCGTCGGAGTCTCGGTAGGCGACGGATCCGTCTTTGTCGTCTGCAACGACGGTGCAGTGTTCAAGATCGCCCTCCGGGGGTGGTGGAAAGAGATGGCGCCGATCCCGGGCTCGCAGCGGGCTCTTGAGGTGCAGCACACGCCCCCGAGGCTGCTCGATCCGCAGGAGGGAAGCACGTTGCCGCGGGCTGCGTCGGAACCTTAAGCCGCCCGCGTCGCCCCCCTTCGGCGTCAAGCCGAGCCACCCCCGCATCAAGGCTCGCCGGCCAGACTCCTCGCCCACTCCGGCACCACCGCCGGGTCGATGTCGAAGACCGTCAGCCCCACGGTGAACACGATCGTCGCGATCACCAGCACCCCGATCAGGTTCAGCAGGATCCCCGTACGGGCCATCTCGCCCACGGTGATCCGGTCGCTCCCGAAGACGATCGCGTTGGGCGGTGTGGCGACCGGCATCATGAAGGCGCAGGAGGCGGACAGCGTCGCCGGGATCATCAGCACCAGCGGATGGGTGCCGGTGACGACGGCCACCGACGCGAGGATCGGCAGGATCATCTCGGTGGTGGCGGTGTTGCTCGTGAATTCGGTGAGGAAGGTGAGCGCCATGCACACGATCAGGATCAGCAGGAAGACCGGCAGGTTGCCGAGCACCTCGAACTGGTTGCCGATGAGCTGGGCGAGCCCGGTGTCCTGAAAGCCGGCCGCCAGCGCGAAGCCGCCGCCGAAGAGCAGCACGATGTTCCACGGCAGGCGGGGGATGACGTCCGGCCCCATGACCCGGGTCGCGCCGCTCTCGCGGTTCCGTGCCGGGATGAAGAAGAGGATGGACGCGAGGGTGATGGCGATCGTGCCGTCGTCGATCATCCCCGGGTCCGGGAGGATGCGCGACCAGCCGGGGATGGTGAGGAAGCCGAGCTCCAGGTCCACCCGGAACACCCACAGCAGCGCGGTCGTGACGAAGACCCCCATCACCGCGCGCTCCTCGAAGGCGATCCCGCCGAGACGGCCACGCTCGACCTTCACCACCTCCTGGTCGACGTTGACGCTGGCGGGCACCCGGTGGAAGACCTTCGTGATCATCAGCCAGGCCGCGACCAGCATGATCAACCCCACCGGGAAGGCCATCACGATCCAGTGCCCGAAGGCGATCGGCGGCGCCTCGGGGAACAGGATCTGGAAGATCCGCACGAAGGAGAGGTTGGGCGGCGTGCCCACGAGGGTGGTGAGCCCGCCCACCGTGGCCCCGTAGGCGATCCCCAGCATCAGCCCCACCGAGAGGTGGTGCGCCTTGTCGCGGCCGAACTCGCCCTCGATCTGCAGGATGATCGCCAGCCCGATCGGGACCATCATGACCGCGGTGGCCGTGTTCGAGATCCACATCGAGAGGAAGGCCGCCGCGATCATGAACCCCAGCACGATGCGCGCGGGCCCGCCCCCCACAGCGTGGATGATGTTGAGCGCGATGCGCCGGTGAAGGTTCCACTTCTCCATCGTGAGCGCGATCATGAACCCGCCGAGGAAGAGCACGATGGTGCTGTTGAAGTAGATCGGCGCGGTATCGTGCCCGGACATGATGCCCAGGAGCGGGTAGAGGACGAGCGGGAGCAGCGCGGTCGCGAAGAGGGGGATCGCGTCGGTGACCCACCATATCGCCATGAGCAGCGCGACCGCGGCGAGGCGGCTGGCAGGCACGTTCCCGGGGTCGACCGGGAAGACGAGCAGCAGGATGAACGCGGAGAGGCCGAGCCAGAGCCCGATGGCCCGCCCCCTGGCAGATGTGTGTTTTTCTACGGCCATTTACTGGTTGTCTTCACCTGGAGTGGGCTCTTCCTCGATCCATGCGGAAATGATGCCCGCGAGCGAACCGATCAGGCCCAGTGAGAGGATTACGAGCCAAAGCGACATGAACCGCCCCGCCACGGTAACCGTGTAGTGCTCGCCGAACCCCGCCATCTCCGCCCCGAAGAGCGTCGACACCGCCCACCAAAGGGCGTCCTCGGCGGTCAGGATGTTGGCGTCCGGCGCCCCGCTCTCGACCCCCAGCACAACGAAGCTGGTCGTCAGCACGGAGATCACGATCAGCGCGAATACGGTGGCGGCGACGGAGCGCGACCGGTCCACGTTGAAATAGGTGGCCATCCCGTGCATCCCGCGGGTCGTCGAGCGGATCACACGAACCATCATCAGCAGCCGCAGGGCGCGCAGCGGCCTGAGAAAGCCCACGGCGGGAATGGAA
>CBDBUB010000009.1:0-14794 GCA_965211795.1 Longimicrobiales bacterium | reverse complement strand
TATTCGCGATCGTCGCGCTGGCGATCCTCAACGCGGTCTTCATGTCGGTGCTGCACCGGCAGCGCGAGATGGGCCTGCTCCGGGCCCTCGGGCTTAGCGGACGCGAAACGGGGCTGGTCGTGTTCACCGAGGGCGTTCTGCTCACCATGGCCAGCGGGATCGTCGGCGTGGCGGTGGGCCTGGCGGTGGTGTGGATATTCCTCCGGGACGGACTGGACCTCTCGGGATTTTGGCCCGAGGACTTCAACGTAGGGGGCGTGGCGTTCGATCCGGTCCTGTATCCGGTCATCGAAGTCAAGCATGTGGTCCAGAGCGTGATCATGACAGCGGCGATCGGCCTGTTCGCATCCGCGTACCCGGCCTGGCAGGCGGGGCGCCTGGACCCTGCCGAATCGGTAAAGGTGGAATGATGGAAGAGAATCCGAATGGACGTGGGCCGACGACGGGGCCCGCGGCCCAGGCGGCCGAGGCCGGGACCCCCGGCATGGAGCCCGCCGTCCGGACGTCGAACCTCTGGAAGATCTATCCCCAGGAACCGCGTCCGGTGGAGGCGGTGCGGGGCGTCGACCTGGTCGTCGAGAACGGCGAGTTCGTCGCCATGGCGGGTCCGTCGGGTTCGGGGAAGACGACCGTGCTGAACCTGCTCGGCGGACTCACCGCTCCGACCGAAGGGACGGTCCGGATCGGCGGGCAGGAGATCACGGCGCTCTCCGACCGGGAGCTTGCGCGGGTCAGGCTCAACCGGATCGGGTTCGTCTTCCAGTCGTACAATCTCTTGCCCATGCTGACCGCGCGGGAGAACGCCGAGTTCACGCTGGTGCTTCAGGGGGTGCCGGGCCGCGAGCGCCGGAAACGGGTGGGGAGGCTCTTTGCCGAGATCGGTCTGGAGGGGTTGGAAGACCGTTTCCCCCTCAAGCTCTCCGGCGGCCAGCAGCAGCGGGTGGCCGTCGCGCGCGCCGTACTGGGCGAGCCCGACCTCGTCCTGGCCGACGAGCCGACGGCCAATCTGGATTCGACCACGGCGGAGTCCCTGCTCGACGTGATGGAGCAGCTCAACCGCACGCGCGGGACCACATTCGTCTTCTCGACCCACGACCCCAGGGTGATGGAGCGGGCCGGCAGGCTGATACGCCTGGTGGATGGCCGGATCGAGGGCGAATCGACGCCGGGTGGGGCTTGAGGTTGCCGGGGGTCCGTTCTGCGATGGGGCTGACCCGGCCGTGCGGAAACCGGTTCCGGAAGCAGCCCGGGAGACTGCACCGGCGCCGCTCCGCGATCCTGCCCGTGGCCACGCCCCTGCCCGTGGCCACGCTCGTCCTCGCGGCGTTGCTCTCACTCGCGGCCACGCTCCTGCCAGGCCTCCAACCATCCCCGGCTGCGGCCCAGCAGTCCGGGTTGTCGGGCTACTACCTCAACCTCTGGACCCGGGTTGGCAGCAGCCCGCTCGCCGGCCCTTCGAACGGCTCGGCCTTCCAGCGGATGCGCCTCATGCGGGACGCCGGGTTCGGGCCCGCGCTGGTGGATGTCGCGTATGAACACGCGCTCACCTTTCGGGAACCGGGGACGCTCGGCGCGCAGCTCCTGACCGCAGCGGCCGGATCCGCGCCGGGGGGCGACTGGCTGACGCTGGACGGTGAAATCGACGCCGGTGAGGGCGTCCTCTGGCGGCACCGCTTCGACCGGCTGAGCGTTCGCTTCGACCTCGGCTCCAACGCCGACCTCGTCATCGGGCGCCAGCCCATCTCCTGGGCGACCACCCTCGTCCTCACACCCGCGGACCCGTTTTCCCCCTTCGACCCCGCCGACCCCTTCCGCGAGTACCGGATCGGCGTGGACGCGGCGCGGCTGCGGTACTACGCGGGCGCGTTCACGCAGTTCGAGTTTGTCGCACGCCCCTCCCTGGCGGGCCCCGGAGGCGAACGCACCCTCTCCCTCCTGGCCCGCGCCACGACCAACCGCGGCGGCTGGGACATCGGCGCGTGGGCCGGCACCGTGCACGACACCTTCGGCGCGGCCGCGTTCCTCAGCGGTGCGGTGGGACTGTGGGCGGCGCGCACCGAGGTCGTTGTGCGGCAGGTCGGCGATCGCACCGCCCTGCGCGGCAGCTTCGGCCTCGACCGCAGCTACCCACTGGCCGGACGCGAGCTGTACCTCGTGATCGAGTACCAGCACGACGGCCTCGGCGCCGCCACGCCCGACGACCTGCTCGATGTCGCCACGAGCCGAGCCTTCGCCCAGGGAGAGATGCAGGTGCTCGGACGGGATGTCGGGGCGCTACAGCTGTCCTACCAGCTCCACCCTCTCCTCTCGGCCAGCAACATCGCCCTGGCCAGCCTGCGCGACGGGTCGTTTCTGTTCGGGCCGGGCCTGGGCTACTCGGCGACGGAAAGCGTCAGCGTGCGGTTCGGGGCGTTCGTGGGGGTGGGGGAGGGGGCGTCGCTGGAGGGGTTTGCGCCGAGGCTGGGTTCGGAGTTCGGAGCGGTGCCGCGCGTCCTCTATCTGTCGACGAATTTCTTCTTCTGAGTCGGGGCCAGGGAACTTTCCTCTGCCCTCGCTGTAATCGCAGTCGCTGGCCAGCGTAGTTCACTTAGCATAGATTGTTTACTGACTAGGGTTGCGCTGTTACGTATCCTGCCATCGGGAAACCACCGGTTTGCGATCGTCAGTTGATTGCCGTGAGACATTCAGGGGCCAATGGAGGCGAAACATGAGTCCGAACACTTTAGGGCGACTTTTGGCGGGAGAACCGGACATCCATGGGGCGCGAGCCAGGCGGGCGTGCTCCATGGTGGCGATTGGCGCCATCGTCACCCTCCTCTCGTGCGGCGGCGAAGACACGACGATGACCCCGCCCCCGGTAGAGCCTTCGCGTCCTGCCGAGATCAGCATCGAGCCCGATACATTCGTCGTTACGGCGGGTGAAACCGTGAGTCTCAAGAGCGTCGTCGTGGATCAGCGGGGCAAGCTCATGTTCAATGCCGAGCTTGCCTGGACCACCAGTGATCCCGCGGTCGCGACGGTCGATACCGCGGGTGTCGTGACCGGGGTCCGGGAGGGCACGGCCACCGTCAGCGTCACCGCCGCCGCGATCAGCGCGTCGGCCGCCGGAACGATCCGCAGCCAGGACCGGAACAATCTCATCGATCTGAGGAACTCGGCCGGCGGAGGGGACTGGGCCAACGGCGAGAACTGGGCGTCCGACGAACCTGTCGGCACCTGGTACGGTGTCGAGGCCAATGCCGACGGCCGCGTGACGGCGTTGCGCCTGAGCGACAACGGGCTGAGCGGCCATCTTCCGGAGGAACTCGGTGAGATGGCCTTCCTGACCGAACTCCATGTGGACGGGAACGAGGGGCTTTCGGGTCCCATCCCGAATTCGCTCTCCCAGCTGGAGCTGCAACAATTCCAATACGCCGGCACATCGCTCTGCACGGTGAGAGACGAGGGATTCCGGGCCTGGCTGGAAGCGATTCCGGCACGAGCGGGCGAATTCATCGCCTGCAACGAGGAGCGGTCGGACCTCATTAAGCTCTACGAGGCCATGGGCGGAGAGAACTGGACGAACTCGGGCAACTGGGGGACGAGTGCCCCGCTCGGCAGCTGGTACGGAATCGATGTCGATTCCGCGGGCCGGGTCACGGCGATCAACCTGAACCGCAACAACCTGACGGGGCGGATCCCGCCCGAAATCCAGTACTTCCCGTACCTGCGGCTCTTGCGCCTGGACCACAACCAAATGCACGGCGAGGTCGCGCGGGAGATCTTTCAGCTCACCGAACTTCGCCGCCTGGACATCGACGGCAACAACTTCATAGGACGGATCCCTCCCGAAATCGGGAACCTGACCGAGCTCCGGGAGCTCTGGATGGGGGCGAACGAAATGGATGGCCCCATTCCCCCCGAGCTGGGCGACCTTGAGAGTCTGCGGCGGCTCAATCTCTATGACGTGGCGTTCGACGGTCCGATCCCCGAGGAGCTTGGCAAGCTGACCGAGTTGCGGGAGCTGAACATCTGGGACACCCGGATCGAGGGCCCGATTCCCGCGACCGTGGGCGCACTCGGGAAGCTTCGCCAAATCAACGCCTACAGGAACCGGTTCTCGGGGCCGTTGCCGGCTGAGCTCGGTGACCTCGGCACTCTGCAAGTACTGGACGTGAGCAACAACCTGATAGCGGGACCGCTCCCTCCGGAACTTGGCCGGCTCGGCAGCCTCTCGTTCATGCTGCTCCACGGCAACATGATCGAAGGACCCCTGCCCGCGGAATTCGACCAGCTCGACAGCCTCCTTTGGATTGCGGCGCAGGACAACTTGCTGTCCGGACCCCTTCCACCGGAACTCGGCGGAATGGAATCGCTGGTCTGGTTGCACGTCCAGAACAATCCCGGCCTGTCCGGTCCACTTCCGGCCGAGTTGATGTCGCTCGCGGATCTCGATGAGCTGATTGCGTACGAGACCGGCCTGTGTGCGCCCACCAGTCCGGAGTTCCGAACATGGCTGAACGATGTGGTCGCCAAGTGGCGCATGCGGTCGTGCGGAGCAGAGGCTCAAGCCGGAGCCTACCTCATTCAGTCTACGCAGTCTGCCGAGTATCCGGTGCCGCTCGTGGCCGGCAGGAGCGCGCTCCTGCGCGTCTTCGTCGAGTCCGAACGGGAGACCACCGAAACCATCCCCCCGGTCCGGGCCGCCTTCTTCGTGAATGGGGCGGAGGTGCATTCGGTGGATATCCCCGCCGGGTCTTCCCCGATACCGACCGAGCGACAGGTGGGTGAAATGGACTTGTCGGCCAACGTCGAGATCCCGGCCGACGTGATCCAGCCGGGTCTGGAAATGGTCGTCGAGGTTGACCCGAACGGGACCGTCGATGCTTCGCTCGGCGTTGTGAGGCGGATCCCCGCGGAAGGGCGGGTGGCGTTGGAAGTCATTGAAATGCCCCCGCTGCACCTGACCCTGGTCCCGTTCGTCTCGCGCGCGGACAACAACCAGGATGCCGTGTCCTTCCTGGCCAGCGCCACCGAGGACGACCCCATGTTCTTCCCGACGAAGACCCTGCTGCCGGTGGGTGAATTCAAGATCATCAAGCACGGCACCGTAACGATCGACTCGAACATCATCTTCGACATGCTTGCGGAGTTGCGGAGGATCCGTATCCTGGAACAGGGGACCGGACACTGGATGGGCCTCAACGCGGTCGCCATCGGTGCCGGGGGCGTCGCGGGGCTGGGTGGCAGTTTCGACCCGGTGCGAGGAAAGACCAGCATGTCCCGGCTGCACGCCGAGACGATCGCGCACGAAATCGGACACAACCTGAACCTGCGCCACGCGGACTGTGGGCAACCGGCCGGTATAGACCTGACCTTCCCCTACTCCAACGCCCGGACGGGTGTGTGGGGATACGATCCGCGCGACGGCGGCTCGCTGGTGCCCCCCGACCGGGCGGACTTCATGAGCTACTGCGATCCGACGTGGGTCAGCGACTACTACTTCACGAACGCCTTGCGCTTCCGGCTGATTGACGATCACGAGCTTGAGATAACCTCTGCCGAGCGTACGCTCCTGGTCTCCGGCGGTGCCTCCGCGGACGGAGCGCTGCACCTGGATCCCGCCTTCGTTGCCGAAACTTCGCCGGTCATGCCGGTGGTGGGCGGCCCCTACCGGCTGGCCGGAAGGCGCGCAGACGGGACCGAACTGTTCTCGGTGAGCTTCGAGATGGAGGAGGTGATGGACGGCGACGGACGATCCGGCTTCGCCTTCGCGCTTCCGGCGCAGGCCGGGTGGGAGACGGAGTTGGCGAGCGTCGTGCTCACCGGGCCGGACGGGTCCGTTGAAATGCGGCAGGGGAGTGAGCCGCCGATGGCGATCATGCGCGACCCGGCGACGGGGGAGGTGCGGGCGATCTTCAGGGATCTACCGGCTGGAGCGATGGCACCCGGGGCCCTCGACGCGCTGGCTCCCGAGTCGGGGCTCGAGATCATGGTCAGCGGGGGGCTGCCCGATTTGGCGGCGTGGAGGCGCTAGCGGCTAGGCCCGGCCGCTGAGTCGCAGCCACCTAAGGTGATTGCGCACGTTGTCGTGCTCGAAGTAGGCGTCCTGCAGGTGTCGCGCTCCATCCGAGCGAAGAGCCGTGCGGCCGTGCAGCACCCGGTGCCCGTCGCATAGCAGAATCTGCCCGCCCTCCAGCCGGAAGGTGACCTGGGCGCCGGGCGAGTTGACGCGCCTGGAGAGCTCGTGGTAGGCGGCGTAGAAGTCGCCCAGCCGGGGCTCCGACAGGGGAACGGCCTGCATCTGCGCGGTGTTGAAGCGCACCATCCTGACCTCCCCGTCGCTGTCCAGCCCGACCATCGGCTTGACCGCGTAGCACTCGTGTTCCTCGCTGAAGATCCGGAACGGCACCGGCACCGCGCACAGCACGTCGAACTTCCCGGGGTGATCGCTGCGAAGCGCGTTGAGCAGGCCGAACCCGTCCACGACAACCGATTCGCCGCCTTCGCACTCGTTCACCAGCATGTGCAGCGCCTGCACGTTCGGCGGCCAGCTGTAGCTGGTGAAGTCGTTGTGCGGCGCGACCGCCAGGCCCGTGTGCGCGATGTTGTATCCCTTCGGATCCACCTTCACGTTGTGGATGCGCTCGAACAGCACCTCGCGGATCGGGCCCAGACGGGCCGCGAGCTGCTCCGATGAGTCGGGTTCGGTGGGGGCGTCGACGAGCACGCAGACCCCGGTCCGCAGAAACTCCTCGATCAGCTCCGCCGCCGCGTGGTCGCTCTCCAGGAAGCGCCGGTAGTCGAATCTTCGCGGCCGGAACCGGCCGTCCCAGTAGCGTAGTTCGAAACGGGGCGGGCTCAGAAGCCCGCGGATCTCGCTCGACCGGTAGCGGGTGCGGTGTCCGTCCGGCCAGTCGATGGAGATCGCCTCGTCCCCGGATCCCGCGTGCTCGATGCTGACCTGCCGCGGCCTCAGGTCACTGGGGACCTGGAAGAGGTGGAAGCGCTTCTCGGAAGTCTGCACGACCCGGCACTCGCCGCACCCGCAGTTGTCGCGCAGCCAGAGGTAGGGAAGGTCGGTCCGCTCGCCACCGTTCCACACCGCGGACAGGGCATCGGCGTTCCGGGCGACGCTGCTGATCGAGTGAGGCATGGTCGGTCCTCTCGGTTGCTAACTGGGCCAGAACAGGGGGATGAAGAGGCTCGCCGTGACCAGGAGGATGAGGTTGAGCAGGCCGCCCACCTTAACGAAGTCCGAGAAACGGTACCCGCCCGGCCCGTAGATCATGACGTTGGTCTGGTAGCCGAAGGGCGTGACGAAGGAGGCCGACGCTCCGAACATGACGGCGACGAGCAGGGCGTACGGGTTCACGCCGGCCTGTGTGGCCGCGAGGATCGCGACGGGGGTCAGCATCACGGCCGTCGCCGCGTTGGACACGATGGCGGTCATGACGGCGGTCACCAGGTAGAAGGCCGCGATGAGTCCTGCCTCTCCCAGCGGCGCAGTGAGCGTCACCACCCAGCCCGCGAGCAGCTCCGCCGCGCCGGTCGCTTCGAGCGCCACGCCAAGCGGAATCAGGCCGGCCAGCACGAAGATGACCAGCCACTCCACCTCCGCGTAGATCTCCTCCACGCGCACGCAGCGTGTGAAAACCATCAGCCCGACGCCGGTGAGCGCGGCCGTCATGATGTCGAGGATGCCGAGGCTGGCGCTGAGCACGACGCCCACCATGATCGCCGCGGCAACGCCCGCCCGTGGCCTGCCCCCGGCCGGCGTCTTCACCTCGGCCATGGGGACGAACCCGGGGTCGTCGGCGAGACGCTGAAGCGCGTTCGTCGTTCCGTGCACCAGGAGCAGGTCGCCCACGCGCAGCGAGAGCTCCGCCAGCCGTTCATTTACGGTCACGCCTTGCTGCTGTATCGCCAGCACCTGCGCATCGTACCGTTGCGCGAAGCCCAGATCGCTGAGCGTCCGGCCCGCGAGGCTTGAGCCGGGTGCCACCAGAACCTCGACCATCCGGCCGCGCCCCGCCGTCAGGTCCAGGTCGTGCTCTTCCCCTTCGCGCGGTGTCCTGAGCCGCTGTCGGCGCGCGAGCTCGAGGAGTCGCTCGGCGGATCCCTGCACATACAGGATGTCGCCCGGCCGAATGTGGCGGTCCCCATGCGGCGCGGTGATCTCCTCCTCATCCCGCTCGATGTCCAGCACGGTGACGCCGTAGCGTTCACCCCATCCCAGCTCGGCCAGCGTGCGGCCGTTCGCGGGCGAATCCTCCGGGACGTGCAGTTCCGTGACAAAGCGGCGGACATCGTACTTGGCGGACAGGTCGGGCGGCCGGATCCGCCGCGGCAGGAGCACCCGGCCCGCGGTGAAGAGATACAGCAGGCCCACGGCCAGACAGATCAGGCCCAGCGGCGTGATCGAGAACATGCGGAGTTCGTCGAACCCCCGGCTCATCGCTTCCCCGTGCACGACCAGGTTGGTGGAGGTCCCCATGAGGGTGACGGTGCCCCCGAGGATCGAGACGAAGGAGAGCGGCATGAGATACCTGGAAGGCGGCTCTCCGGCCTGCTCGGCAAGCGCGATGAAGACGGGGATGAACACCATCACGACCGCGGTGGTCATGAGAAACGGGGAGAGGAACGCGCAGACGAGGCAGAGCACGAACAGGCGCGTGTACTTGCCGCCGAGCGGGGCCGTTCGCGCCCACGCCCCGATGGCGGCCACCAGACCCGTCTTGCGCAGCCCCAGCCCGAGCACGAGCATCGAGCCGACCGTCACGGTCGCGCGGCTCGACAGACCCGACACCGCTTCGGCCGGCGTGAGGATGCCGCTCAGGAGAAGGACGACCGGGATCGCCATGGCGACCTGGTCGATCCGCAGCCGGTCGAGGGCGAAGAGGACGAGGGCCGCGAGGGTCAGGGCGAGGACGAATATGATTTCGAAGGTCATGGGGGGGCGCCTATGCCCCTGCCCAGGGGTTCACGATCTCGATCCCCATGTCCTCGAAATCGCGAACGTTGCGCGTCGCGAGCCTCATGCGCCGAGCCGCCGCGATTGCCGCGATCTGGCAATCCGCCGAGGCCACGGGACGCCCGGCGGAGCGGCGCGCGGCGGCGATGGGGCCGTAAGTACGAGCGGCATCGCTGTCGAACGGGAGCACCCGGTCCTCGAAGGCGTCGCTCAACATCGCCTCGATCCTGAACAAGAGCGTCTCGCGGCGCCGGCCCATCGGGAGGATGGCGGCACCGTAACGCAATTCCGCTTCGCTCACGGCCGACAGGAACAGGTCCTCCACGGGATGGCCGGAGATCCAGCGGGCGACGGCGGGTGCGGGCGACTTACGCATCAGCTCCGAGACGACATTGGTGTCGAGCAGCGTGGACATGCTTTTCGCCCTACTCGAAGGAAGGCGGCTCGCGCGCCGAATCGCGTTCGGGCAACTCCAGGTCCACCCCGTTTTCCGCCCCGAAGTGGGATCGGACAATGCTCGCCAGGTCCCGGGATCTCTTCGCACGCCCGACAGCCTTGCGAAGGATCTGTCTCACTTCTTCCTCCATCGAATGCCCTTTGCCGGCCGCCCGCACCCGCAGGCGGGTCCGAATGTCTTCGTCGAGATTCCGGATCGTGATGCTTGCCATGGCTGTGCCTCCTTGCGCGAAGGAAAGCTAGACCCGTGCTTGCGTTGCAAGCAAGGTCCCGGTCGGTTGGCGCAGCGACACGGGTCTGCCGCCAACCAAGCTTATGGGAGGTCCCGGCGCCCGGCGATCATCGCGGCTGCCCGGTTCCCGCCCGCGCCGCCCTGAGAGTCCCGAGCACCAGCTCGATCCCGTCCCCATCCGTCGAAAACCGCACCTCCCGCCCATCCTCGACATCGAAAAACGTCGAGTCGTTCAGCGCCCACAACACCGCCCTATCGCCCCGCCACGAGAGTGCCAGCCCGCGCTCCCCGAGCGCCACCTCGAACTCGATTCCCCGCCCGGCGGCCACATACGTTCCCACGTATCGCCCTCGCACTTCGGCAGCCAGATCCACCGGCACCAATTCCCGGGGCCGGGGCCCGGACCATCCGTACGCGTCCGCCACCGTGATCGCGATTTCCTCCGCCAGTTCGGACCCGGAATCGGAGTTCGTCATTACGAAGACTCCGGTGTCGCCGTCGATGTATGCCGCGAAGGTGGAGCGGAACCCCTGGTTCGAACCGCCGTGGCGAAAGCGCTCGCCGTCCTCGGAAATGCCGGGACCCAGACCCCAGCCGTCTTCGTCCGGCGTGAGCATCTCGCGCGCCAATGTCTCGGTGAGTACGCGCGCCGACTCTCCCCTCCAGGCCCGTTGCACCTCCCTGGCGTACAGGGCCAACTCGCCGGGGGTCGTCCACAGCCCGGCCGCGGCCTGCTCGGGGTAGGTGTGCCATCCGCCGGTGACCGGTTCGCCATCGGGCCGGTAGCCCTTCGCAATATCGTCCTGTCGGCTATCGGGGATGGGCTGCTCGTACGTCGAGCGGATCATGCCGATCGGGTCCAGGACGTGTTTGCGCAGGACATCGGCGAACGGCTCCCCGCGCACGTCCGCGACCAGTTGCTGCATCACGGTGTACCCGCCCCCCGAATACCGCCAGCGTTCGCCAGGCGTCATGACGACGCGCACGGGATCGGTGTTGCCCCGGCCATCCAGGACGCCCGTCGCGTCCGGGACGGCCGCGTCCGGCCCGTACCCGGGGAACCCCGACACGCTGAGCCCGGCCCGGTGCGTGAGGAGACCCCGCAACGTGACGGGCGCCTCCGCCGTCCACTCGTTGGCGGGCACGCGCCAGCTCGTCAGATAGGTGTTGACATCGACGTCGAGGTCGACGCGACCCTCTGCCACCAGTTGCAGCGCCGCGAGCGCGGCGACGGGCTTGGAGATCGACGCCGCCTGGAAGAGCGTGTTCCCGGTGACAGGCCTGTGCGATTCGACATCGGCAAGGCCGTACCCGCGCGCCCATCCGATCTCGCCGTCGATCAGCACGGCAACGCTCACCCCCGGCACACCGAGTTCCGCCATGCGAGTGGTGAGGGAACGCCGGGGCTGCGGCTCGCCGCGGATGACGAAGGTGGGCAGGAGCGCCGACTCGATGCTTGCTGGAAGATCGGGGGATCTTGTCGCGTCGGGAGCGGCCTCGGTGCAGGCGGCCACCGCGGCGACCGCGACGAGACCGACGATGAGAAGGGGGCGGTGGGCTTTCATGGCTCTCCGTTGCGGATTGAACGAGACAGTGGCTGACCAGGATGAGAACGTGGTCGCGCGGGAATCAGGACGCCAGGAACGCGCCACAGTCTCTGGCGCTGGGCCGTCCTCCACGTCGGCCGCTTCGTCCGGATGAGCGGGGGCTGCGTTCGTGCCGTTCCCTGCCGGGATTCACAACACCGTGATCCTGCCATTTTGGCAGGAGGGGCGTGGAGGTACCGGCCATTTTGGCAGGACTTGGGGATGTGGGGGGCCTGCCGTTCTGGCACAGGGCGCGGACGGACTGCCATTCTGGCAGGTTCTGCGGTTGGGACTGCCATTTTGGCATAGTCTCCGCCGTCCGCGTGCTCCATTCCTGCCAAAATGGCAGATCCGCGCTGGCACGCAGCCTGCAATTCCAGGTGCGCGGCCACAACTGGGCCGTTCCTATTCACCTTCATCAGAGAAGGACACAGAAAATGGCACTGACCAAGCACACATACCGGCCGGTTTCCTGGAACCACCTGGATGCGCTTGCGAACCGCATGAACCGCATCTTCGGTGATTCGGACTTCGGCAACCTGACCTGCGCCTCCGACTGGTTGCCTCCGGTGAGCGTGGAAGAGCGGAACGACGAGATCCTGCTGACCGCCGAGCTTCCCGGCATGACAGAGGAGCAGGTGGAGATCAGCCTGGAGAACAACGTCCTGACCATCTCGGGAGAGAAGCGCGATTCCCGCGAGGAGGGCGCGGAGGGCGGCAAGCTGCACCTCGTCGAGCGCAGCTTCGGGTCGTTCCGCCGGTCCTTCACCCTCCCGCGGACGATCCGCGCCGAGGGAATCACGGCCGAGTTCGACAACGGCCTGCTGAACGTCCGGCTGCCGAAGGCCGACGAGGCTCTCAGCCGGAAGATCGAGGTCAGCCGGAGGAACTAGCGCGCGGGGCGGGCCGGGTCCGGCGCGCGGGAACGCAGCCGATCCGGCAACGCGCCGGGGATGGCCGGACAACGGGGCCGGGGGCGGAAGCGACATTCGCACTCGGCCCCGAGTCCGTTAACGCGCCTTGACACCGCTTTGCCGACCTTGATTGCACTGCAATCATCCGGTAGCTTCTTTGCATTCCTCCGTGCGATCAGGAGTCACGGCCCAATGGCGAGCATCACGATCCGCAATCTCGACGACGACGTAAAGACGCGCCTTCGCGTCCGCGCCGCCGAGCATCACCGTTCGATGGAGGAGGAAGCGCGTATCATCCTGCGCGACGCCGTGACTGGCCGTCGCGCCGGCCTCCGGAATCTCGTGACGTTCACGCGCAAGTGCTTTGCGCCGATTGGCGGCATCGAGCTCGAACTCCCCCCGCGCGGCTCGATGCGCGAGCCGCCGGACTTCTCGTGAGCGATTCGATGTTCGTCCTGGACACGAATGTCGCGTCGGAGCTGATGCGCCCTCAACCAACGGTCGCGGTAGCGGCCTGGATCGCTGATCGCGACGCGCAGGACATGTATCTGACGGCCGTGAGCGAAGCGGAGCTGCTTTACGGAGTGGCGATCATGCCCACCGGCAAGCGGCGTAACGCGCTTGAGGCCGCAATGACCCGCTGGCTGGATCGCGGTTTCAGGGGACGGATCCTGCCGTTCGACAGCGACGCGGCCCGAGCCTACGCGGAGATCGCTGCCGAACGCCGTCGGACGGGCCGGCCAATCGGCGAGGCCGACTGCCAGATCGCCGCAATCTCCCGCTCACGCGGAGCGGCTCTGGTTACGCGCAACGTTCGGGATTTCGAGGGTGCGGGTCTGAATGTGATCGATCCCTGGTCGGTGGGCCGATGAAAGGACCGCCGCCAAAGCCGGACGTTCCCACCGTGAGCTTCATCAGCATGGCGGCCGGCACCCGCGAGGACTACGAGCTGCTCGAACGCCTGGAGGAGGAGTTCGCCGCCGGCACCGCCGACCGGGTCCTGGCGCACCTCCGCGAGCTGTCGGGTTCGCTGGCCGGCTACCAGGTCGACCGGCTGGAGCATTCCCTGCAGACCGCGACCCGCGCCTACCGCGACGACGCGGACGAGGAGCTGGTGGTGGCGGCGCTCCTGCACGACATCGACGACCTGCTGGCCCCGCACAGCCACGGCGAGCTGGCCGCCCTGCTGCTGCGCCCCTTCGTGACCGAGCGAACGTACTGGATCGTCCGGCACCACGGCCTGTTCCAGTACTACTACTACGGCCACCACGTCGGCGGCGACCGCAACGCGCGCGACCGGTTCCGCGACCATCCCTGGTACCAGGACGCCGTCGACTTCTGTCACCGCTGGGACCAGTGCGCCTTCGATCCCGACTACGATTCGCTGCCGCTGGAGTTCTTCGAGCCGATGGTGCGCCGGGTGTTTGCGCGGGAGCCGTTTGGTAGATGAGAACGGGGGGGCAGTCCTGGCTTCGACCAGCTTGGGGAAGAGTGTGGGCGGTGGTGCGTCCTCGCTGCCCCTCACATCTGCCTTGTCGCACGGAAACCCGGCCGGTATTGTCACACTAGCAAGGTCCAGCGGCGCTATGGTACACGCTGGAAGCCGTGCACTCGCCAGGAGACCCGCAATGAACACTGTCTCCCGAAGCGCGCTGGCGATGATGTTGCTGCGGGCTGCGGTAGAGTTCGCGGACGGGGAGGAGACCGAAGCGGACCTTCGGGAGGTGTTGAAGCAGATGGAGGTCCGCTGCGCTTGGTCGGAGCCCGGAAACACCCATGTGGTGGTGCTGAAGTACACCGGGGTGATGCCTCTCGGCGTCACGACAGACCCTGAAGATCCGAAGTTCGATGCCTTTTCGGTGGGCTACGGGACCGACTGGGACGGAGCGGAGGCGAACGCGAGGCTGGACTCCCGCTTCGATGCGTACTACGACGGCAGCGGCTACGAGGTGATCGTGAGGGAGCGATGGACTGCCGGAGGCGCGCAAAGGGCTGTCGCCGCGGTGATGGAGCCGGGGACGGTTTTCCGGGACTGCGAGGAGTGCCCGGAGATGGTGGTGGTGCCCGCGGGGAGCTTCATGATGGGGTCGCCGGAGTCGGAGGAGGGGCGGTGGGTGGACGAGGGGCCTCGGCACCGGGTGACGATCGGATCCCCGTTTGCGGTAGGGGTGTACGAGGTGACGTTCGCGGAGTGGGACGCGTGCGTGGCGGGTGGGGGGTGCGGGGGGTACCGGCCGGGGGATGAGGGGTGGGGGCGTGGGCGCCGTCCGGTGATCAACGTGAGTTGGGAGGATGCGAGGCAGTACGTGTGGTGGCTGACCGCCGAGACGGGGGTGGCGTACCGGCTGTTGACGGAGGCGGAGTGGGAATACGCGGCGCGAGCGGGTACGCAGGCGGCGTGGCCTTGGGGGAAGAGCGAATCGGGGCAATGTCACTATGGGAATGGATTGGATGCTGCAGCGTTGCAAGCGAATCCGCGCTGGACCACCGCGTCGTGCAACGACGGCTACGTCAGGACGGCGCCGGTGGGCATGTTCGAGCCGAACGGATTCGGACTGTACGATGTTCTGGGTAATGTCTACGAGTGGACGCGGGACTGCTGGAGCGAGAGCTATGCGGGAGCACCGGCGGATGGGGGCGCGTGGATTTCGGG
>CBDBUB010000008.1:0-10491 GCA_965211795.1 Longimicrobiales bacterium | reverse complement strand
GCACTTCCTCGAACTCGCCGGGCCCTTCTCCCTCGCGCCCGAACTCGCGGACGAACTCCCCGGCAGGGCCGGCGACGATGACGCGTTCGACCTGGCGGTCGAGTACGTAGAGGTTGCCCGCGCCGTCGAATCCGATGTCGCCGACGTCTCCGAACTGCTCCCAGGCTTCGCCCGCCAGCGTGCCGAGGCGGTACACCTCCTCGATGCGGAGTTCCAGCATTCGGTCCTCGGCGGGGAGTTCCAGAACCTCCTGGCCGGCTGCGGGTGAGGCGGCGAGCAGGCAGGCCGATGTGGTCCAGCAGAGGGTTCGCCGCAGAGTGGGCCGGCTAACCGGCATCGGCCCCTCCGGCCCCGTCCGGACCCCCTTCATCCCGCCGGTAGACCAGGACCAGTGGAAGCGGGGAGTCTGCGGCACCGAAGATCCGCATGGTGCGGGTCATCTTCAACTGGCCATCGACGACCTCCAGCACCACTCGAACCCGGTCGTCCGGATTCACTGTGTGCTCGAGCCCGAGCCTGCCTTCATCCCATATCACGCGCGTCTGTACCCGGTGCTCTCCCTCGTGTTGCGCGGTCGGTGCTCCGCTCATCAGGACCGTGACGCTCTGTCCGGGCGCGGGGGTGTACACCAACCGTTCGCCATCCACCCCGAGCACCAGCCTGACGGGCCGCCGGGCCAGCACCTCAAGGGTATTCTCCCGACCGGCCAGGGAACTCTCGCCGCCAACGGAAGCGCCGATGATCTGGCCCGATCCCCCCGGCCCCTTGATGATGACAAACGAATCGGGAGAGTCCGGTCCGCCGCTGGTCACCGTGCCCATCGGCGGTGAACTCTGGCGCTCGTCCAGCACCCACGTGCCGCTGAGAGCCGCGAAGAGAGCCTCCGCCTCCGGGCCGGTCACCGGGGCGGCGCGTCCACTCGAGGCGCAGGACGCCGTCAAGACCACCATGCCCGCGAGAACCAGACCGGCACAGCCGATCCCTACCACCGAGTGCGATACTCTGCTCTTCATGTGATACCTCCTGCTGTCGCTAATGCTCCAACATCCTCTTCACAACCACGGTCTGCACACCCAGCTCGTCCGTTTCGATGAAGGCGGCCAGCCCGCCCGGGCCGAAGGCAGCGGGGAGCGGCGTCGTACCGGCGGGGTAGCTGCCCAGGTAGCGGCCGTCCGGCGTGACCACATCGATGGGACCGTCGCTCCAGGGCTCCGCACCCCACCGCAACACCCAGATATGGCCGTCCCAGGTCACCTCCAGGCCGCGGATCACGGACAGCTCGTGGTAGTAGTCCTTGTTCTCGATCACGGGACGCATGCGTTCCACCCGGTCGGCCGGTCCCACTCTCCTCGAGTCTCCGCAGGCGACGGTCTCTGTCGGCACGGATCATGCGGCTCGTCAACGGTCGGGGCTGGAAGGGCCGCTCGATGGTTCGCACAACTCCTGCACCCGCCTCCGCAATCTTCACCGTCCAGGTCGTCGAATCCGAGAATGCCACCCGGCCATCGGGTAGGGCCCGCCAGTTCAGGCTCGGCGCCAACTGGGGGAGGCGGTGGGTGGGCGTGTGAATGGCGTTTCGTTGCCTGTTTTCATCCATATCCTCGATTCCGGTCGGCGGCAGCCAGACCACGGCGACCGTGTCGGTTTCGCTCCATTCCCCGGAGAGGATCGTGCGTTCGATGGTGAGCGACGACGGCAACACGATGGGGCCGCTAAACGCGCCCCCCGTCATGATGACAGATGTCGCCTGGCCCGGCACGCTGATGATCGCGTCCGCCCCTGGCTGTGCCCGGATCGGCCCCATCCTCCACGCGCCCGGAGTTCCGGACATGCGTACCATTCGCTCGAATTCGCCGTCGGCGCCGAACAGGTGGTAGCCCCGGCGGCTCAGGTCGGCGACCACCACTCTGCCGTCGGTCATGACTGCCGTGGCCGCGGCGTCGCCGAACTCGCCCGGACCCTCGCCGGGCCGGCCGATTTCCCGAATGAGACGGCCATCGGGACCCACGAGGAAGATCCCGTGGAACTCGAACATCAGGCGGTCGAATATCAGCAGGTTGCCGGCAGGGTCGAAGGCCACGTTCAGCACGTGCCCGAACTGTTCCCATTCCTCGCCGGCGAGAGTGCCGAGCCGGTAGAGTTCCTCGAACTCCAGTTCCAGCGTGCGGTCCTCGGCGGGAAGCTCGATGGTTTCCTGGGCGTGGGCGGGAATGGCAGCGAGCAGGCACGCACATCCGGCCCAGCGGAGGGTTCGGAGCGTTGATTGGCTGGTCATGATCGCAGCCGTTCAGGACTCCCTTTCTTCCCGATCGTAAACCAGGACGAGGGGGGGCGCGGAGTTCACCTCGCCCAGTACGCGCATGGTCCGGGTCATGATCAGCCGGCCATCGACCACCTCCAGGACCTCCCGAACCCACGCCTCCGCATCCACGCTGTGCTCAAGTCCGAGCTTGCCGTCATCCCATACAACCCGCGTGTGTATTCGGTAGTCTCCTTCGAATTGCGTGGTTGGTTCGCCGCTCATCGGCACCGTGACGCTCTCTCCGGGGGTCGGGGTGTAGACCAACTGCACCCCGTCCACCCTGAGTACAAGCGTGGCGGGCCACCGGGCCAGCACCTCCAGCGCCTTCTCGCGCGTGGCCAGCCAGGCCTCGATGTCTGCGACATCACCAACAACCTGCCCTGACTCCCCCGGCCCCCGGGCGATGATGAACGACTCGACTTCCACTTCGGGAGCGGACGGCACGTCCTCCGGCGACGAACTCTCGCGTTCATCCAGCACCCACTGGCCGGTGAGAGCCGCGAAGAGTGCTTCCGCTTCCGGCCCCGTCACGGGAGGAGCGCGTCCGCCCGAGGCGCAGGCGGCCGTCAATGCCGCCACGCACGCCAGAATGAGCCCGCTGAAGCTGATCTCCACGATCGAATGCGATGCTCTGCTCTTCATGTCAGGCCTCCTGCTTTACTATAGGCCCAACACCCGCTTCACCACCACCGTCTGGACCCCCATCTCGTCCTCTTCAATGAACGCGACCAGGCCACCGGGGCCGAAGGCGTCCGGCATCTCGATCGCGCCCGCCCGGTAGCTCCCCAGATACCGGCCATCCATCGTCAGAACGTCGATGGGGCCGTAGTCGTCGCTCGGTTCCTCGCCGTGCCGTTGCACCCAGATGTCGCCGTCCCACCCGGTGCGGAGGGCGCGCAGGATCGCGACTTCGTCGGAGAACGGCAGGTTTGCGATTGTCTCGAGCGCACTCTCGCGATAGTACGGCGGGGCGTTCTCGGGGATTGCCCCACGCTGACGGTCTCTTTCCGCGTTGATCATCTGGTTCGTCACCGGGATCGGCTGAAGCCCCCGCCGCAGAATCCGCCACACACCCGCTTCCGGCCGCGCGATCCTGATCGCGTAGGCCGTCGAATCGGAAAACGCGACACTCCCATCGGGGAGAACGCCCGCCAGCATGCGTGAGCCGAATGCCTTCACCTGCGGGACCCCCGCGTACAGCGATTCTCCGCCCTCGGGCAGCCAGCCCTCCGCAACCGTGTCCTTGGTCGCCACCTCGCCGGTGAGCATGATGCGTTCCACCGGCCGGCTCGTGTGCGTCTTCCTTTCGCCCATGGAACTGATGCTCCGGAACTGCGATCCCACCGCCGAAAACAGGGCGTCGGCCTCCGGGTGCGGCATCAGGGCCGTCAAGACCGGCCAATCGCCCTGGAGCGCCCACCGGACTCTGCGTTCGAATTCCCCGTTCGCGCCGAAGAGGTGGTATGTCAGATCCCTGTCATCCCCGACGACCACCCGGCCGTCCCGGAAGACCGCCAGCGCCATCGGGCTGCGAAACTCGCCCGGCCCTTCACCCGGTCCACCGAACGCACGGCGGAATTCGCCATCCGGGCCGACGACGGTGATGAGGGAGGACTGGACGTCGAGGATGTACAGCTGACCCGCGCCATCGAGCCCAACCTCGTAGATGTACCCGAACAGCTCCCAATCCTCGCCGGATAGGGATCCGACCCGGTACACCTCCTCGAAGACGGGCGACAGCCAGCGGTCTTCGGCGGGGAGGTGGATGATCTCCTGGGCGGCGGTCGGAACCGCGGTGAGCAGGCAGCATGCCCAAGCGTAGGAGCCGAAAAGTAAAGTTCGGTTTACATAATGTAATGTCCGCATGACAGTCGACACCAAGGATTCCCGGTCACGACCCCACCAGCCTCGTCACTTCACTACTACCGTCTGAACATCCATTCCGTTCCGCTCGATGAAGGTCGCTCATCGCCCCCGCAGCCGCTTCACCACGACATACCGCACATCCATTTCATCCCGTTCGATGAACGCGACCAGGCCATCCGGGCCGAAGGCGGCCGGCAACGCGGCCTCACCCGCGGGGTAGGTGCCGATGTAGCGCCCGTCCATGGTCAGGACGTCGATGGGACCCGCGTCGTCACCCGGTTCCTCCCCGTGGCGACGCACCCAGATCTCGCCGTCCCAGCCGGTTCTGAGTCCGCGCACGATCGACACTTCTTCGAAAAAGCCGAACAAATCGAGGTCTCTCATCACCTCTTCCCGGGGGCTCCCCGTGCTGACGTTCACGCCGTTGATGATCATTGGTGGCACACCCCCCTGCGCCTCCATTCTCCTGATTCGCCGTTCCGTTTCGGCCTCGATCACCCGGTTCGTGACGGGGATCGGCTGGAATGGCCGCTTCAGGATTCGCCAGACTCCAGCCCCCGGCCGCGCAATCTTGATGGCGTAGGCCGACGAGTCGGAAAACGCCACGCTTCCGTCCGGGAGTGTGCCCGCCAACATCATGGGTCCGAACACCTGGCGAGGGGGAAGGCCGAAGTTGACCTGGCCGGCCACGGGAAGACCCTCCCGGTCACCCGCGGGAAAGAGCCAGCCCTCTGCCACCGTGTCCTTTGTGGCCACGTCCCCAGTTAGCATGATGCGTTCCACCGGCCGGGACGTGTACGGAGTACTGCGTCCCATGGTGGCACTGCCGACCGACAGATTCTGTGCCCCCACGGCTGTAAAGATGGCTCCACCCCCCGGGTCGGGCAGGAGATCGGTGATTCTCACATCACCCGGCTCAGGGGCCATCCGCACCATGCGTTCGATAGTGCCGTCCGCGCCGAAGATGTGGTAGGCGCGGTGTCCGAGGTCTGCCAGGACCACGCGCCCGTCTCGCATCACCGCGAGTCCATCAGCGCTGCGAAACTCCCCCGGCCCCTCCCCCGGCCTGCCAAAGGCCCAGAGGAACTCGCCGTCCGGCCCGACGACGGTGACACGGTCCGCCTGGCTGTCGAACACGTAGAGCCGACCGGCGCCATCGAACCCCACCCGGCGCACGTTTCCGAACTGTTCCCATTCCGCGCCGGTCGCCGATCCGACGCGGTAAAGCTCTTCGAAGGCGGGGGTAAGCGGGCGGTCTTCGGCGGGGAGTTCGATGATCTCCTGGGCGGTGGCGGGGGTCGGCAGCAGGCACGCGGCCACGATCGCCCACGCCGGGCCCATTGGTGAACTCGTGATTCCTTTCATGCGTTTCTCCGTTGTCTGCTCCAACCGTTCAGCGCACCCGCTTCACCACCACGGTCTCTACACCGAATTCGTCGCGCTCGATGAACGCCACCAAGCCTCCCGGCCCAAAGGCGGCCGGCATCCTTGTGGAACCGGCAGGGTAGCTTCCCATGTAGCGGCCGTCGGGCGAGATGACATCGATGGGCCCGTCGCTCGTTGGCTCCTCGCCACGACGCATTACCCAGATCCGGCCGTCCCACGTCGTACCGAGATCGCGAATCACCGGCACTACGTCTCCGTACTGCAGATTCTCGATGCGGCGAAGCCTCCGCCTGCGCACCGTGGCCGGAGTCTCCACCGGCACGCCATCGAGCGTGGCTACGCCCAGGTCTTCATCCTGCGTTTCTTCCAGTTGCCGGATTCGACGCTCCTGGTCGGCCCTGACAAAGCGGTCCGTGATCGGTTCGGGTGGGAGCGGGCGGGTGTACACCCGGAGTACACCGGTTTCCGCGTCCGCGATTTTCACCGCGTATGTCGTTGTGTCCGAAAACGCCACGCTCCCGTTCGGTAGGACCCCCCAATGCAGGCCGACACCGAACGCAAGTGGTCGCGGAACCTTCAGTTCAACACCGTTGAGCACCACGCCTGTGCTCACGGAATCTGCAAGCGGTGGAAGCCATGCCTCCACGATTGTGACCTTGCTGATCTCCTCGCCCGTGAGGTCGATGCGCTCGATGGGCTTCGTGGTGTCGGGTGGCAACGGGGCATTGTTCCTAATGGAGACTGCGGTGCCGCCCGTCCCGAATGTCGCTTGGGAGACCAACGCGTCCTCTCCCGGCTGGCCGAAGAGTCTTCCGACAATCGCCGTCCGGGGGTCGCCTCCCATCCGCACCATGCGCTGAAAGATCCCATTAGCGTCGAACACCGAGTAGGCTCGATGTCCGGTATCTCCCACCACCACGCGCCCGTCCGTAAGGACAGCCATTGCTACGGCGCTACGGAACTCGCCCGGCCCTTCCCCCTCGCGCCCGAACTCGTGGACCAAGCCGCCCATGACATCAACGACGACAATGCGTGAGGCCTGCCCGTCGAAGACATGGAGCCGCCCGGCGCCGTCGAAGGCCACCGTCCGCACGTTCCCGAACTGTTCCCAGTCCGCCCCGGTGAGCGCGCCGACCGTGTAGACTTCCGCGAAGTCGACTTCGAGCCAGCGATCCTCGCCAGGCAGTTCGACGATCTCCTGGGCGGTGGCGGGGCCTGCAATCAGCGGCCAGGCTATTGCTACGCCCGCATAAAGGGCTCTTCTCTTTGTCCTGCTCACTGACTTGCCCCTCCTGATTCCGGCGGCGGCTCTCTTTGGAGGCTATCGTCCTCCCGGGACGCCTCCACTTCCTCCGTCAGATCCCCCAACCGCGCCGACAGTTGCCGGTAAAGCGCACTCAATCCCCAAACCGCCGCGCCCACGATCAGTCCCAACAGGACCCACCGCAGCAGCAGCGCCCAGAAGGCGGCATCATACGTCGGCGCCTGGAAGTTGTACGCGGTGAGCACGCCCCACCGGTCGGTCATCCAGTGCCAGGCGGTGTGGGCGACCAGCGCCGAGAGGAGGATCGCGCCGATCCGCGGCTTCATCACCTTCTTGAAGAGCAGCGCCAGCCCCGGGACCATGAAGAGCAAGGCGAAGAGCTGGCCGAACTCGACCCCGACGTTGAAGGCGAGCAGCGACGTGTAGAGGTGCGAGCCGGCGAACTGGAGCGACTCCCGCAGCAGGAAGGAGAAGCCGAAGCCGTGCACGAGGCCGAAGCCGAAGGCCCACACCCAGCGCCTCCGCAGCGTCTTGCCGACGATGTTCTCCAGCGCCATGAAGACGATCGACGCCGCGATCAGCATCTCGATCAGCGGGGGGAACCAGAGCGCGTTGGGCGCGAGGCCGAGCACCGACGCGCCCAGCGTGATGGAGTGCGCGGCGGTGAACGCGGTCACGACCGAGACGAGCGGCCAGAAGCGCCGGATCGGGATCACCAGGCAGAGCAGGAAGAGGAGGTGGTCGATGCCGTCCAGGATGTGTACGAAGCCGAGCGCCACGAAGCGCAGGAAGGCCTGGTGCCACCGGGGGTCGAGGCGGACGCGTCCGGGGTTCCCCGTGTACTGGAACACGCGCTCCGCGCCGGTGGGGGTGATGAAGCGCAGCACGGTGGTGGTGCGGATGCCGAGGTGGGCCCAGGCGGGGTCGATCGAGAAGCGCGACTCGTGCGAGGCGACGGGCGTGCGGAGGACGACGTCCAGCATGGCCTGTTCCAGCATCAGATCGTAGCCGGGGGGGATGGGTGGTGCGCGGATGTGGGCGAGGGCGCGGTCGTAGGCGGCGAAGGAGGGGTCGGAGGGCAGCGAGATGCGGGCCGCGACGACGGTGGGGGCGGGGAGCCGGGTGGACTCCTCGAAGAGCGCGACGTAGTCGGCGATCCAGATCTTCGCCTGGTCCGCGATGAGTTCGCTCGCCTCCTCGATCTCGACGTAGCCGGGTTCACGCACGGGGAAGTCGACGTCCCGCATCGAGGTGAGGGGGACGCGGATGACGAGCCACAGGGCGCCGTCCTCGGCCTTCACGAAGGCGCGGACGATCACATCGGCGGGGATGTCGTGGGAGGGGGCGGGCGCTACCCTTGCGCCGACGGCAGATGTCGCGGCCGCCGCTGCGACCGGCGCCAGCGCAGTGAGCACCGCAAGGAGCACGGGAACCAGCAATCTGTTTCCGTTCATAGGTTCGCAATCTGGCTCCCAACGCGCAATCCCGCCATCCACACGGCGCGAGCGGCCCGTCCCACCCTCCCTCACCTTTGCCAACGCACGATCAGCGCCGTACTTTGACCCCAGTCAGCATCGTGTTCGTCCCACCGAGGGAGCTTCCCCATGAAGCGCAATGTTCTCATCGTCGTGATTCTGGTATTGGTCGGCGCAGGCATCTACGTTGCCCAGGACCGGCTGCAGACCGCGTCCGCCAGCACCGCCGACGCCCCGATCTTCGAGGTCGACCCCTTCTGGCCCCAGCCGCTGCCGGACCACATGGTGCTCGGATCGGCCGTCGGGGTCGGGGTGGACTCGCGCGACCATGTCTTCATCGTGCACCGCGGCAACCTTACCGAACGCACGGAGGGCGGCGCCGACGCTGACCCCCCGATCGGCGAGTGTTGCCGGGCCGCGCCGCCGGTGCTGGAGTTCGATCCCGAGGGGAACCTGGTGAACGCCTGGGGAGGCCCTTCGGAGAGCGGCGAGTACGTGTGGCCCTCCTCGAACCACGGGATCACCATCGACCACATGGACAACGTCTGGATCGGCGGGAACGGGCCGAACGATACGCACATCCTGAAGTTCTCGCGCGACGGTCGGTTCCTGGCCTCCTACGGGGAGCCGGAGGCCGGGGCGCCCGACAGCCGCAGCACCACGCGCTTCAACCGGGTCGCGAAGATTGCGTTCGACGCCGAGGCCAACGAGGCCTACCTGGCGGACGGCTATGGCGGACGGCGTGTTTCCGTGCTCGACGCCTCCACCGGGGAGTTCAAGCGCTACTGGGGAGCATACGGGAACGAACCGGACGACACGCGGACCCCGCCCTACGACCCGGACGCCCCCCTCATCCAGCAGTTCCGCACTCCCGTGCACTGCGCGGATCCCGCGCGCGACGATCACGTCTATGTGTGCGACCGTCCCAACAACCGCATTCAGGTCTTCCGCAAGGACGGCACGTTCGTGAACGAGGTGCAGCTCGCGCCGCGCACCCTGGGCGACGGCTCGACCTGGGACGTGGCCTTCTCGCGCGACCCGGAGCAGAAGTACATGTACGTGGCCGACGGGAAGAACATGAAGGTGTACGTGATGGACCGGCTGAACCTGGAAGTCCTCACCAGCTTCGGCGACGGGGGCCGCCAGCCCGGCCTCTTCTTCGCCGTCCACTCGATCGCGACCGATTCGCAGGGCAACATCTACACGACAGAGACATACGAGGGGAAGCGCGTCCAGAAGTTCGTCTATCGCGGCGTGGGTCCCGTCAACGCAATGGACCAGGGAGCGCCCTGGCCGGGACGCATCGGGGCGCCGCAGTAGAATCCGCCAGAGAAGGAGGCGAACCATGAAGACTTCCACACTTGCAACCCCGGCGCTGATCGTGGCCGCGCTTATGGCGGCGGGCTGCGCCCAGGGCGACGGAGAGGGCGACACCGCCGACATGGAGGAGGTCAACCCCGCGATGCAGGAGCTCACCCCCGCCGAGGGGCCGATGACGTTCTTCATCACCAGCGCTGGGCCGGGTGACGGCGCCAACCTGGGTGGCCTCGAGGGGGCGGACGCGCACTGCGAGATGCTCGCCGATGCGCAGGGGGCCGGCGGGATGGGCTGGATGGCGTACCTCAGCACGATCAACGAGGATGGAAGCGCGGCGGTGAACGCGCGCGACCGCATCGGTACCGGGCCGTGGCACAACCAGGCCGGTGCGCTGATCGCCAACAACGTCGACGAGCTCCACTCCGATGCCGCCAACCTCACCAAGGAGTCGATCCTCACCGAGATGGGCGACATGGTGAACGGCCGCGGCGACGATCCCAACATGCACGACATCCTGACCGGTTCGAACATGGACGGGACCGCCACCACCGGCGAGGGCTACGACAACTGCGGCAACTGGACGAGCAACGGCGAAGGCAGCGCGTCCGTCGGTCATCACGACCGCATCGGCGGCGGCCAGAACCCCACATCGTGGAATTCGGCCCACGGCTCCCGCGGCTGCAGCCAGGAGAACCTGCAGGGGACCGGCGGCAACGGGTTCTTCTACTGCTTCGCGACGGGCGGTTGAGGTACCCAAGGCGGACTGCTGGGTTCTCACCGACGCACTCGTCGTCCACGGAAGTGACGGCGGGCGCGGCGCGGATGCGGGTCCGTCCCGGGGGCGCGGCGCGGACGGCGGCGCGCTTCGGGGCTGCTGCCGT
>CBDBUB010000007.1:0-43088 GCA_965211795.1 Longimicrobiales bacterium | reverse complement strand
AGCCCGCACGGCATCGGCATGGGACAGGCCCGGAAGACCGGCCAGCGCACTCCGCACCGCCTCCTCGTCTTTGTCGTTGAGGT
This sequence comes from Longimicrobiales bacterium, assembly GCA_965211795.1. GTDB lineage: Bacteria > Gemmatimonadota > Gemmatimonadetes > Longimicrobiales > Gaopeijiaceae > Bin94. The sequence goes on along the minus strand of CBDBUB010000007.1, from coordinate 43,005 downwards.
CGGGCCACGGTTCTCGATCCAGTGCGAGCTCGCCCGCAGGACGGCTGCGAGCCAGCACTTCAGGCACGCCGGGGAAGGCATCCGGCGCTTCGTTGAACCGGGCCCACACCTTGGCCCAGGGGCCCGACCCGTCGCCGAGTTTGGCTCCGGCCGACACGTCCGCCTCCGTCTCGGGGTCGAACTGCAGATCGCTCCTGCACTCCGCGCGGAAAGCGTCCCAGCGGTTCTCGTCCGGTCCGGATCGCATGCGGTCGGGGTCCCCCATCCAGCGCAGGATATCACGGAACACATCCACGCCGGCCATTTGGTTGAAGTCGGCGGCATCGAGGCGGTGGCCGCGTAGCTGCCTCACAGGAGTCGTTGCGACGCGATCAAGCGCCGCGCGCAGCGCAGCGGCGGTTCCTCGGTCGGGGGCGATGTCGAGATCCGGGCCGTCTGACGACATGAGGTAAGCCGTCACCGTCCAGTCGCGGCCATTGCGGTTGTGCCAGAGGACGCCGCGATACATCAGCTCGACGAGTGGCTTGAGCCGGTCGGGACAGTCCTCACCGGCGCGCAACTCGCCGCGTTCGACCCCGGGGAGGTAGAGGATCGGGATGGCGGCGGCGGAGAGTCCGGGAACTTCGATCGTGCGGTCCACCACGCAGCGGAGCCAGATGGCGGGGCCGGTGCGGTCGGCCGGACTGTAGTCGCCGAGGACGAGCAACTCGGGGATGCGGGGGAGCGCTTCGGGAACTAGCGCGCGCCATTCGGCCCCAGGGTCGGTCCACAGGATGGCGGCGGGGGCGGCCTGGCCGCTCGGGACCGAGGCGCGGCCGCGGAGGCTGCGGGCGAGGTGGTCGAGGGGGGTGTCAGTGGTGCGCATAACGGGTGTCCATGGCGCGTCTGGAAGCGCCGACCCTATTGGAGTTCATAACCGGAAGCATTCGATTCATATTTTTCCGAAGTCTTTGGTAAATAATGATTTACGTCTCTGCGAACCGATTTCATATCGTACTCTTGGGAATTCAAAAGTGACCGAGAGAGAGGAATGTACGGAAGAACGACCCAAGATCCGTTCATATTACGTGATTCTCCTTTCATAACTTTCGTAACTCAATGTCAAATAATGACTTACGAAGTCGTATCGTGATTTCATAACTGGTTTCTCTTCGCGCAAAACGACCTCATTCCCCGAGAGTGGCGGTTGGAAGATAGTGAGTCCCACGACGTTCGCCTTCGACCCGCAGGTAGCCGTGGTGGACGAGGAGGCGAAGCTCGCTCAGAGCCGTAGGCCGGTCGACGGTGAAGAGCGTTCGGTAGTCCGCGTTCTTCAGGAACGGCCGATCGCGGTAGTATTCCCGGAGCTTCGGAATCCGCTCCTCAAGAACCCTTCGTGCCGCCGCCAGGGCTGGTGCCACAGCGAACCGAGGCGGCTTGCTGAAATCGGTCTCGATGCCGACCACAATGCCCATATTCAGAAGGTCCGATACCCGGTCGCGAGCTTCAGGTTCGTCCACCGAGTTGAGTCTCTGGTAGTCCTCATAGGTGAAGCCGTCAGGCCGCGCGATGAGGACTCTCTCCTGGTCGTCGGCGATCGGAAGCTCGCGAATCACCCGGCGCCAGTCGGGATTCGCGGTCTCGTATACCGGTTCGTTGAAGAGCTTGATCGTGAACACGCCCGATTCCGATGAGAACTGCGGTTCATGAAGGAAGCTGTCCGTCATCTCTCGGAACACCCGCACGATCCCCTCCCCTTCGTCCCGCATAATCTCCGTGTCGGCAAGAACGCGAACCAGCATCGGATTGCGGGTCGCGTGCGCCCGGCGGCCTTCCCGTAGCGTATCCACAGTGACCGGTGGAAGAAGTTCTCCCGGGCTGGACACTTCGAGCCGGTCCTCGAAGAACCAGATTTCGGTCTCCCGGCCCTGGACCTCGTAGTCGCGGTGGGCAACCGCGTTGACCAGTGCCTCCTGCCACGCGAAGTCGGGGTACTCGGGAATGTCCTTGAAAAGGAGGCCGGTTAGGCGTTCCGTCCTGCGGATCTGGTGTCGCGCCAACTCCCTGATTTCGGAGATGGCCGATGCCAGAGGCGGATCGACCCGCCCGATCTGCGTGACGTTCCGATCGCGTCCGTATTCCATCTCTGTTCCCGCGACCCGGAACACCCGCAGCCCAGCGCGTGGATGCCACCGCAGCGCGGGGCGGCGCGCGAAGAGCAGGAGAGCCGCGTTTGTCACCCGCCAGTCGCGGGCGTCCCGTTGGATAAGGCCGTAATACTCCAGCGCCTCCCGCACGGGACGGGCCCCGACCGGCGTGTCTTTTAGGAACGACTTGGCCAGGTCCAGGTCAAGATCCTCTACCGAGGCCTCCGGCCGGAAACGTTGTTCGTATCCGACACGGCGATAGGCCTGTTTGCGGTGGTTGATGACTTCCTGCGGCTCCCGGATGATCCGTGCCCCGACCCTGTACGGGAATCCGTCCCCGTCGATCATGACCGCTTCGGTGGCTATGGGGACCTCGAACGCCAGGATCTCGTGGCAGTCGAACGAAAGCCGCTCCGTGCGGCACTCGACGGCGGGCTTCAACCGGCGGTGGGGGACCGCGAAGAAGCCGTTGACGACATGGTCCGGAAACCCGTGGCCAGTCGCCGTGCCGTCGTCGTCCACACCAACCAGGAGCAAGCCACCGTCGGCGTTCGCGAAGGCGGCGACGACATCGGCGATCTTGTCCCGCAGGGCCCGGCGGCCGATGGGTCTACGTGGGGTGGAGCCTTGGTCCCAGGCGGACTTGAACTCCACGAACTGACCTTCCCCCCGGGACAGGATGGTCTGCAGTTCGGTGGAAGACAGGAGGGGAGGGGTCATGGGGTACCTCGGGGTTGGTCGACTGGGGAGTCTGTGAAGGAGCTCGGTCCATCCGCCCCGTCCGGGTCTGAGGTCCGGTTCGAACGATCACGCAACCAACTTGTCAAGTAGGTCCTCGGCGCCTCGTTCAGTGTCTTCGCGAGTGCCTGAGCCCGCTCTGCATGGACCTTGCCGCCGTCATGAACCAGTACGGAGAGGAACAGGAGGTCCGTTGCTGTCCCGACCTTTGCATCACCGGCCTTGGCATCGTCCCAGATCGCGTTGATGACCCCGGCTACGGACGCGATCAGTGAGTAGTGCTCCGCATTGGTGGTACCGACATACGCGCAAAGCGCCTCCAGCTTCTCGAGTTCCGCGCTCGCATCATTCTCGAACACTGCGATAAGCACTTGAGCGCCCATGAACACATGCCCATGCCGATGGGCAGCCAACTGCACGACGGCCTCGCTGTAGTCATTCCAATCCAAGGTCTCGGCTTGTAGAGCGCTCAGCAGAACGGGTTGGAGCCAAACACTCCTGGTCCCGAATGCTCTCCCGGCCAACTGACGCATCATCATGTCTTCGGCGAGGAGCAATCTATCCCCGCCGGCAATCACTGCCGGCACAAATGCGTTTCCGAATGGAATACTCAACAATTGCTCGCCGAAGTCAGGTAGCTCATCCGGAATCACGACAGAGTCGACCGTGCACGCCTCCTCGATGGCCACCAGCCGGGACTGAAACTCCCTTCTTCTTTCGGCTTGGATCTCCGGTGTGATGACGCGTTGTACGTACTGCCCGCCCTGATATGTCAGCGTCATGGTTTCCCGATCTGGCACGGCACCCAAATGGGCGACCATCTCCTGGATTCGCCCGAATTCGCTTCGCGGTATCGTCAATGGGCCAAGTCGCTCCTCAAGGACGGGGAATACGCCGAGCCCAGCCGCAAACCAAGCGGTAACCGCATCGAGAACCGCACCGGATCGCTGATTGTCTCCGATCAGCGCAAGTGCTCTTGAGAGCTCTTCCTCGGTGCCGTGGCAGACGAGCAGGTCTTCTCCAATCGAAGTGAGATAGTCGGCCATGGCGATGGCGCCACCCGGCATCTTCCCTGCGGCCAGGGCGATGGGAAGACCATGGACGAGGTATATGTTCGCCTGGTGGGACAACGCCTCACTATGACGTCGTACTTGGCTAAGGACCGGCTCAACGTCGTCCTCGTCGATCTTGGTGCTGAAGAACCCATGGGCTTCCGGAAACCGCCGATTGAACTCCTTGCTGAGATAGTGAAAAGCCTGCAACCAACGTGGCTTGATCTCCTTGACAGTCCACGTATCGCGCAGTCCCGACGCGCCCACGTGCTCGAATGATTCGCCAACCTTGAGTCCCAGGGACTGGGCAGCAAACGGGTTTGCGGGGCTCACCCTCGCACCCCAGGGCCTGTCAGCCTTCTCTCCGACAAGCGCCTCATAGCATTCACCACGGCCAGAGGTCAGTCGGACCCAAGTTCCAGTGGCCACGACCGGATCAAGATCGCCTGGTTCAGGTCGCAGGGGCCTCATACCGTCTTTGAGGATCAGCCCGATAAACCTCTTTACCACATCTGCGTGCTCCAACCCATCAATGACGGCTTCGTAACCGAGCTCCAGAGGATCCATGCTGCCGCCGATGCTGAGAACAACATGGGCAAGACTGACACGAGCGAGAGGTGACCCAGGGAGCGCATCGATTCCTTCGCGTTGCAGCAGCGCTCTGATAGTATCCTCATGTCCTAGTCGCTGATGCACCCCGATGAGGTCCATCAGGGTGTCGACAGATGGCTCCAGATCGAACGCGGCAGAGAATGGACCGACTGCCTCATCCGGGGCCCCTCGGTTGAGGTGGAGAATGCCGTGATACGTCTGAAAGTGAGCGAGACTCCTGACCTCGGGGGCCAGATCCTCGAAGAAGCGAGTGGCCCGCTCGCGAATTGGACAATCGAAAACCAGCGCCCGGGCCAGCAGACCAGTCTCGTAGGTGTCTTCATCAAGGGGCACACGATCAGTCAGCAGATCCGCAGCAACGTTGGGTTGGCCGCGTGCCAACGCCTCGCCGGCGATCGAGACGCGCGCTCGGTGACCGTCGTCACCACTATCGAACGCCATTCCTGCGGAGGTGAAGTAGCTGTTGCCGAGATCGTCCAAGCCGTGCTCGCGGGCATCGCGGGCAAGAGCGATCAATGCCTGCACATGGCCCCTGAAGTTGTCCAGCTCGGCCTCCAGGACCTCACGCCGCTCGTCCAAGCGAGATCCGTTCAGGTCCGCAAGGATCCGAGCCGCACGAGCCACGGCATGTTCCGATTCTGGGAAAAGCGCCAAGTGATTGTCAACGAGGTCCGAGACCGTGTCCCAGTCTTCCCTCGCCATTGCAACACCGAAGCGCATCATGACAGTCTCGCGGTCGACCTCAAGGTCCGAGAGTAGGGCTCCTGCCTGTGCGCCCTCGCCCTGCTCCATAAAGAGCGAAGCAGCAGCCTTGGCCACATGAGCGTTCCCGGGGAAACGAGCAAGCGCCTCGTGGGCGGTGTCCACGGCTCGATTACTCTGATGCCCCAGGCGGTAGGCCACGATGAGATTGATCGGGACCGACACCGACTCTTCGCGGGCACGAGGATGGTCATCGCGAAGCCGCGGCCAGCCTGCCTCAAAGATGCCGATGGCCTTTTCGACATCCGCACGCTCGTCTTCGGTCAGGCTCTCTCGGTCGGGACCGCCGACTCTAGAGACGATCCGTTCCAGAAGTGCGCAGGCGTACATTTCGGTAATGGCGTCGCTGTCGGGATGGGCTTCATGGGCTGCGATGGCCGCATCCCACCACTCCCCGTTCCTACCCCGATCCATGAGCCAAGAGATGTGGGCCTCGGCAACTTCCGGCGCGCCACGGACGGCTGCTGGAAGTTGGGCCAACGGGTCGGTCACCGTCGGGTCGGCGATCATGCCCCGAACGTAGTGGGCAGCGAGCAGCGCGTTATCAGGCTGTTCCAAGAGTTGGGTCTCGGCAAACTCCTTTAGTGCGGTCCAGTCGCCCAAAAGAAACAGGCCGAGGGCTTTATGGGCGATCGCTTTTGGGTTTTCAGAGTCGAGGCCATAGGCAGTGATGAACCCGCGGGCGGCGGCCTCTTCGTTAGCAAGGTTGAACTCGCAGGCCGCGATGTTGGCGGCGACTCTGAATCGGATATCGGCTCGCACGTTGTCATCAAGTTCCGGCTGGAGCTCTTGAAGCAACCGGCGGGCGGTATCAGGGTCCGAGGAAACCAGCTCGGTATAGCTGCTGACCTGGCGTTCGAGGACGGATTGGACAGCGTTGTCGGCCACTATCGGCCTGATGCCCTGCCCCTGTGTCACCGAGCGGTGGATCACTGCCATCTCCCGCCGGACAATCTCCATCGATCCAGACAGTTCGCCCACCTCCCGCAGAATCTGATCGCCTTGAGCTGTGTGAGAAGGGTCGAATGCACTTACGGCTTCGGGATAGCGCCGGATCGCACGCTCCAGGGTACCCCAACCCCAGACGCGGACCTTGATAGGTTTCTCCCTGTTCTCGCTAGCAGAGATTGACAGCTCAAGGGCAAGCTGCTGCATTGCGGAGTCATCGGGTGCAGTTGTGACGATGATGTACTCCGAGAGAAGCGGCGAGAACGTCAGTGCCTTAGCCACCTCATCTCTGACCTCGGCTTCAGTGAGCTTCTGGCCCTCGCTCTTCAGTTTGCACTGGACACCAACGATGCTATCTGGCTGACCGTCACGTATGCCTGCGAGATCAACTCCGTGCTGCGCCTGCCCACGGCGGCCGTGGAGCTGAACCGAGTCGTCCCCGAGAAAGCACCGCCACAATACCTCGTTGCAACGTTCGAATGCCTGTTCGTCACGTGGCTTGGGAATCTGCGTTGCGGCGTATTCGGACATGGCAAGCAACCTATGAGGAGCGGTACTCTTCTGAGGGAGGCGTCGCGGGTCCGCTTGGCCGCGCATGTACGGCGGCCGGAGCCCGGCAGATCTGGACTTGGTCGAAGAGCATCACGGTGTGGATCCTCGCTTCTTCGCATGTTCCTGGACGGCTCTCTTGGCAGCCCTGCTGTAGTGAAGGTCGTTCCAGCGATTGCCATCGAATTCGTCGTGGGGCGCCGCCTGGAAGTCGGTTCGTGCGTCTGCGCTCCCGCCAGCCGGACAGCCCCAGAACCACGGGAAATCGTCGCGCGATCTCAGTTCTCGGGGCTCCTTTCCTCGATCTTTCCCCCACTTGATGTTGGGCTTCCAGCGCAGAAGGCCCGCACCCGCGCGCCCGCCTTTGCGGAGCTCCGCACGAACAAAGGGCCGGATGTTCAGCCGCACTCCGTCGTTGATGTTCGGCTCCCAGCCGATCGCCTGGCTGTGAAGCGGCCGCCAGCGGACGAAGATGTCGCATGGCGGCTCGCCGGTGAGGATGCGCTGGAGTTGCTGCTGGAGGCCGAGTGCGGCCGCTAAGCGACCGTCCGCTCCGGGCGTCCCCTCCTCGCTTTCCGTGCGCTGGCGGTCGATCCACTCGTTGAGGTAGGCGTAAGTGAGGGACTCGAGGGTGCGGCGGCCGACACCGTCTGGAGCGGCGAGCCGGTGGTAGTTGACAAGAGCGTGGAAGCCGTCCTTGCGGCCGTCCCACACGTGCCAGATGAAGGGACGATTGTGGAAGCGCTTGCAGTGTTCCTGGAAAAAGCGGTCGCGGAGCCAGCCTTCGAGCGACTTCGGAGGCCTGGGGCTGGTGGCGGTCAGGATGGCGCGCTCGGTGGCGGCGGACCATTCGTCACCGTAGGCGGCGGCCAGCAGGGAACGGAGGCGATCGGCGGCGGGTGGTTCTCCACGGACGGACGACAGGCAGACGATGCCGTCGGGATCGGCGAACGCGTCCAACGCCCGGCAGTCATCGGCGACATCGCGCTGCTCCGGGGCAAGACGCATGTCCGGGTCGAGTTCGGCGGGCCAGCGGTAACCGAGGAGGCGGGCGACGGCGACTTGAAGCACGGTGGCGTCGATGCGAGGGGGCGCGTGGTCGGTGCGTTTGGTCTCTTCGTTCCACACGACGCTGCGGCACGGGTCGCCGTGGAAGATCCACTGGGTGGGGTCGTCGGAGTAGGGTTCGGGGAGGCCGTTGGGGTATCTTTGGGAAGCGATCTTCATCCAGTGGGCAAGGTCGAATGGGACCTTGACGAGGGCGTCCCCAACCTTCAATGCGCTGTCGACTTCTCTAACCGCCAAGTGATAGCTCGGGTCACTGCAAAACGACCACACGGCTGGAGAGCGGTCATCCTCGGTGTCGCACGGAATTACAACGAGTCCGAGCGAATTGGCGTCGTAGTAATGCCCTTGATAGAGCGTGGCTTGGATTTGACCCATCGGGCTCACCAAGACGCCTGTGTTTCCCCAACACACCCGACCCCGGATCCACATTCCCGTGTTGTCGTGACCAAGCCGCGCTTCGACATAGTCTTCCAACGAACGTTGACCGACGGTCCAACGGATCACCCGATGCTGTCCAGAATAGTGTTGCGTGGTCTTGCTGGTCGAATGTTGCCAGAACCGCGTTGCGCTACGCCCCACTGCATCCTCACCGTATTCCCAGAAGCAACGCACGAAGCAGAGATCATCTCCTGTACAGATGCCCCGGGAGTAGGAGCAAACATCGAATAGCCATTTGGTACCCGGAGGTACGCCACCAAGGACTAATCGCGAATCCGGATTCCTCAACTGCTCCGCCTGCCGCGACATCACCACCCCCGCCTCCCCCCGCAACCTCTCCCCCTTCTCGGCAGCTTTGATCGGGCGCTGCCCCCGAGGAGACGACACGTCCACCCCCGCCATCTCCCAGTCACGTTCCGGACGCCCAGCCGACATGACATCAAGCGCAACATTGACCACCTCCCCGGAGACCGTCTCGAAGGCGCCCGGACCCAGCCGCGCCACCATATTCCACGTCCGCCCCTTCAACAGCCTCTCGCGCAGCTTCCGGTAAGTCTTCAGGAACAGCCAGTTCTGCGGCGACACGACCGCCTGCGTTCCGTCCCCGCCGAGCCACCCGAAGATCCGCGACACGAACATCGTCGCGAGATCCCCCTTGGCGTCGCCGTGGTGCGTCTCCGCGAACGTGCGCAGACCACTCCCCTGCTTCCCCCGCGCCAGGAACGGCACGTTGGTGACGACGAGCGTGTAGCGCCCCTGCAGAATCTCCGCGGCCCGGGCCATCCCCGCGGCCGCCACGGCGCGCTCGTCGCGTCCCGCGATCCCCCGCTCCCGCCCGATCGCGATGTCGAGCAGCTTCGCGACGGACTTGAAGTCGGCGCTGAAGAGGTCGCGTCCCACGGAACCCGGGTCCAGCAGCGATCCGAGCTCCGGGGCTCGCCTGAACAGCCTGTGCAGCGCAGCCATCTCCTCCTTGAGCGAACCGCTCGCCAGCGATTGGTCCTCCCCGAAGAGGTCGCGGTCCCCGGCCAGTCCGGTCGCACCCTCGGCCCGTTCCGCGAGCTCTCGCCACTCGGCCTCCGACGCGTTCGGCGCGAGTCCCGCGCATGCGACGTTGAGCGGCGGCAGGTCGATGGGCTCCCCCGCCAGACGCCACGCCGCCAGAGCCAGGTTGAACGCGGCGATCTGGGTGCAGCGGGGGTCGATCTCGAGGCCGAAGAGGTTGTCCCGGAGCACGCGGCGGATCGCCTCGTCGGCCTGCCCCCCCTCCTCGGCCATGCGCAGACGCACGAGCAGCTCGAACGCCTCGACCAGGAAGTGGCCGCTGCCGCAGCAGGGGTCGAGCACACGGAGTTCCGAAACGTCGCTGGGCCAGTCCGGGAAGGATCCGGCGGCCGGCCGCCATGGGCCCGTGCGCTCGTCGTCCTCGTCCTTCTCGCGGACGCCGCGCACGTAGCGCAGGTGGGAGAAGTCGTAGCCGCCAGCGGTATCGAGGCGTGCGAGCCGCCTTAGCACGTCCTCGTCATCGGCACTCTCGGCCAGGTCGGGGCCGTCGGCCAGCAGCCTGCCCGCGCGCCAGGCGCCGATGGTGTTGTGAAGCAGGAAGCGGACCATGTAGGTCTCGGTGAAGAGCTGGGTCACCGCGGGCAGCTCGTCCGCGCCGATCTTCACACCGCTCTTGTTGACCTCGTCCTTCCGCTCGGCCTGCCAGAACTGGTAGGTCCAGCCGAGCGAGTCGGGGGCCGCGAACACCGCTTCGGGCAGCCCGTCCAGCAGCCCTTCGAGTTCCTGGCGCGTCTCGGGCGGCAGAGACAGGTCGAGCACCGGATCGTCGCCGCGGAAGATCTCCGGCAGCATGTGCCCGGCGCACCGGCCCGCGAAATCCCAAGCGTCGGTGCCTTCTTCCTCGGCCAGGTCCCGGCAGTCGTCCAGCGACAGGTCGACGCCGTGTTCGGGATCGCGGAGCAGACCGTTCTCGGCCAGGAAGCGGGCGAAGAGCATCCGGTGCCAGTGCTCGTACGCGACTTCGTGGGCGAGGTGGCGGAGGTTTTGGGTGCCGGTGTCGCGGTCGTGGCGGTCGCCAACCTGGCGGCCGCGCCTGCGGAGGCGGTTGCGGAGCGACTTGTCGCCGAGCGACATGGAGTCGAAGGGCTTGGCGCGGTCGACGGCGAGGGACTGGAGGGCTTGACGGGCGCCTGATTCCCCGACGCGCCTGGCTTGCTGGATGGCGCGGGCCAGCAGGGTGCGGAGGTTGGGGGGGAGGGGGTTCATGCGCTTGCCGCGATGATCCGTTGAAGTTCAACGAAGAGCCGCTTGCAGTGCCGACACCGCGCTTGCACGCGTGCCGGGTCGATCAACTCCAGCAGTTCGCTCGCGTGTTTGATCTTGTCGTACCGGCCCTTGCTGGTACGTCGGGTCGATTCATGGAGTCCGCTCAGGATCGAGGTCTTCGGTTCGCGCTCAAGATCGGTTCGTGCTGGCAAGCTGCCGGGCTTGAACCCCTGCCCGTAGTACCCGGCAAGCGTCTTCGGATCGGCAACGATCCAAGTCTCCATGACTTGGACCATCAAATGCACGACGCTCTCAGGTATCCCGCGCAGGTCCCATCGGTCGCTCTTGCGAAGGTGGGCGCGCGGGAGCCCTCCCACCGATCCCTCGGCGTCAACGAGCAGGACGCAGGTCTCTCTTACTCCAGCTCTGCCCGCTTCCAGCCGGAATCGGCTCCAGGTATTTTCCCTGGAACCGCATGGAACCACTCTGAAGCGTAGCGTCTTGCTTCGGGCAAGTTCCCTGAGCGGCCCCAGGAACTTGATCATACCCAGGCGGAGCTCTCGCGTGTTCCCAGTGCCCCCGCCCTCCATGTAGACCGTTATCCCGCTCACGGATTTGCTCCAAGCACATCCATGGCCCACAACTCTCCCAGACGGTGGTCTTCCAACCAGCTGGCCAGTCTCTCGGGATCCAGCCGACACAGTTCGGTAGAGGTTCCCGGGCGTTCGCAGGCCACAATCGCATCCGGCTGACTCGACAGCGCCGAGACGAGCGATTCCGAGTGAGTCGTGACAACGAGCTGCATTCGCGATGAAGCCTCGACCAGCACTCGCGCCAGAAGGGTAACCGCGTCGGGATGGAGGCCGAGTTCCGGTTCGTCGATGCAAAGGAGTGACGGCGGAGAGGGTGAGTAGAGCGCCGCCAGCAGCGCCAGGAAGTACAGCGTGCCGTCGGACAGGCGGATCGCGGGAATCGGGGTCTTCGCTCCGGTTTCGAACAGGTAGATGTTGGTCGTTCCGCCGAAGATCCGTATCGACAAACGCTCGAAGAGCGGGAAGAAACGCTTCAAAAGGTCGTTGATCGAATGATCGCCCGCATGTTCGATTTCGTTGAGCACCAAGGCGAGATTGCTGGCGTCTGGAAGGAGGATGTCGGTCGGCAAGGCAGTGCTCTGCGCTATCCGAGCGGGAGCACCGCTCCCGAATGTCCAGTCGGTATACGTCCGAATCCCCGAGTACGCCCTGCCCAACCACGTGATTTCCGGATAGTGGTGGGGATCCCTCCGCTGCGACAGGATGGATTGGTCCGTGGCGTAATCGTGTCCCCCTACCCGATAGTCTTCAACGCGCTTGCCGTCCCTGAGGACCCAGAACGACGCGTCGCCTTCACCGGATCGATAGTGGAGGACCTCGCGGCCACCGTCCGACCCTGCCGTCGCGATCTCCTCGTTCACGACCTCCAATCGGTCCCCGCTTGACCCAAGGCTCAGGCGGTGCCGCAACTCTCCGTCGACCGGGCCGTCGGCGCTCGGCACTAGCACTTCAATCACCGCCTCCGACGCCGCAGGCTTGCCCTTCCATATCCAATTGCGAATGCCCCCACCACGCCGGACCGCACCCTCTAGATCCCTTGGGGTCGTCGCCAGCAGCCCCAGAGCCTCGATGACGTTCGACTTACCGCAACCATTTGGGCCGATCAGCACGTTCAGGGGCCGCAACTCGAATGGCTCCGATCCGGGAGCGAACGAGAGGAAACCGTCGAGTCGGAGGCTTCGGATCATCATGTCGGATCTCCTTTCAGCATCGCTATGGCTGTCGGCCAGCCCCTCATCTCACAATCACCGGCCCCTTGCGGACCGCCTCCGTAAGCTTGCCGCTGTGCTCCGCCACCCACCGCTGCACGGCGTCCTCGTCCTTCAGCGTGCCGAGCCGCACGTTCACATAGTTCACCGGGGTCTCCTCCCCACCCAGTCGCTTCGCCGCCTCCCCCAGCGCCTTGGCGACCCGCACCGGCACCGCATCGATCTCCGACAGCCATGCCGACAGCCCACGCCGGTCAAGCTCCCGCTTTAGCGCCTCATCCGTCTCAACCGCCAGCGCTGGCGGGACGACCAACCCCACCCCACCAAGAATCTCCGCGCGAACCGGCTCGTCCAGCGTCGCCCAGGTCGCATCCGACGCCAGCCCCTCCACAGCCCTAGCGACCGCCTCGCACAGCTCCCCGTGCCGCGCCCCCAACTCTGTCCGCAGCGCCCCGGCCACCCTCGCCAGACGTGGCGAAACGTGGTCGGTCGCCTCGAGCAGGCTGCGTTGCTCTTCGATAGCAGCCAGCTGCGCCCCAACCCGATCCGCAATCTCAAGCTCCCCGCGCGCATGACGGTGCAGGGCCTTCGCGAGCCTCCAACGCGCCAACCGCCCCTCGGCCCGCTCCGCCAAGCCGAGCCAATCCCCGATCGCCTCCTCGATCTCGTCCCGGCGCTCCAGCATTGCCGCCAGTTGCTCGTTGCCCGTGAGGTGCGAGATGTCGTCCACGACGCCGGTGTGCGGGACCGCGGGCAGCGGTGGATCGCCCCCTGCCCTGGCCGCAAGCTCTGTCAGGGCAGCCAGGAACTTGCGCCCACCGTCCTCCTCGTCGCCGCTCTTGGCCTTGACTCCCAGCTTTCCGAACAGCTTCCGGAGTTCGACGCGCTGTCCGGTGGTCAGGCGGACCTTCTCGGGACGGAACCGGGCCTTGGAGATGGCGGTCTGGTCCAGCTGGGCCGTGGCCACCGGCCGGCCGTTCCGTTCGGCCTTGAGGTGTCCTTCCCGGTGCAGCGCGACGAGTGCCGCGTCGATGGCGTCCCGGGGCCAGCCGTACGGCGCCGATTCCAGGGTTCGCCGGACAGCCGAGCCTTGGGCCGCGACGCCCACGAAGGCGAGTACCCGCTTTGAGACAGGGTGCTCCGACACCGGCCCCGGCCAACCCACCGCCTTGAAGGGTTCCCCCGACCCCTCCCGGGCCCGCTTGAGCGCCGGCTGCCAGGCCCGGTGGTCGCCGTCGGGGAAGTGCGGAAACAGGCGGCTCAGCGACTTGTCGGCGCCAGTTCGGAGTTTTGACACGAGGTCGTCGCCGTAGATCTCTGCGCCTCCGCTCTGCAAGACCCTGGCCGACCGCACGATGGTCCTCACGATCTCGTTGCGCGCAGCCTCCGCGCTGTCGAGCCTGCTCTTCATGCTCGTGCGCGCCTCCTGACCCTCTCTGGATGCGGGCGTGCCACGGTGGTCCATGACCCGACGGGCCGCCTCCACGGCCACGATGTGCCTTCGCAGCTCCTCGGCGCTCTGCTTCGGCAGGTGCACGTGAATCACAGGGTCCTCCATGCCGCGCTTCAGCGCCTCGTCGCGCACCTGCGTCCAGGACATCGACCACTCGTCGGCGAGCTGGACACCGACGGCGTTGCTCCCTGCCGGGTCCGGGTCGCCGTGCAGCCGCAACTCGACGCTTCGCCGAACCTTCGCCTTGCCGTGCACCGGGCGAACCTGTCCCACGATCTCCTGCACCGCGCCGCGAAGAAGTTGCTCCCTGCGCGCCGCGACCTCTACCTCGTTGCGGGCGAGCGCGGTCCGCTCCTCCCGGAAGGCCCGCTCCCAGTCGGCACCTTCGGTGGTTTGGATGCGGTACTCGTCGGCCACCCTCATCAGGACGCCCTCGTCCGCGAGCTTCTCCAACTCGACCGCCACGGTGTTGCGGAAGGGACCGGAGTCGCTTGTGACTTCCTTCACAAGCAGGTCGGCGAGCGCTGTGGCGTTCGCCCGAACGCCGAGATCCGCCTCCCCCTGCCGGGGCAGCTTGCCGATGAGGAACACCAGCCCGCACAGGTCGGCTCTAAGCGTACCTTCGGGCGTTCCGTCATCGAGCTTCGCGATTCGGGTGTTGATCTCGTTCAGCAGCACATCGGAGCCAACCAGGTCGGCTGCGAGCGCGCGAAACAGGTCGCTGGCCGGAATCACGGTACCGAGTGGCTCCTGCGCGATCTCCTGGAGCGAGTCGTACAGGATCCTGAGCTGGGAACGGAGCTGGCTCTGGGTGCCCGACGGGTCGGCTGCCTGGAAGCACTTCTCCCAGAAGCGCCTGCGGGTCCTGAGAAGCGGGTAGTCGCCCACGTTGTTGTCAGCGTCTTCCGGCCGCACCGCGAGGCGTGTCCCACCGAGGTGCCGCGACACCTCGCCCGCGTGGTCTTCGAACATCTGCTCGACGGCAGGAGTCGCGGTGGGGCGCTTCAGCAGCAGCACTTCGCGCGTGACGGCCTCCACCTCGGCGTCGGTGAGCTGGACGGACGTGCGGAACCGGTCGCTGAGCCACTGCAGGGCCGCCGTGCCCGCGGAGAGCGCGGACTGGCCCGAAGCGACGAGGAGAACGCGGCTGTCGAACCGCGTCTGAAGCGCTTCTGCCAGTTCGGTGATCGTCGCCGCGCGGTCCTGGGCCTCGTTGATGTACTGCTGCACTTCGTCGAGCACGAGAACGGTCGGCGGGATCTCGCCATCGGGGGCCAGCACCTGCTTGGCTGCCGTCACGAACTCGTCGGTCGTGATGTCCGTTTTCGGCGGCGGGAACTGCTGGAAGAGGAGTTGCCGCGCGGCTTTGACGTCCGTGGCCAACGTCGGGTCGGCTTCGATGAGGGCGCTGGCAATGATCGGGCTCACGTAGAGGTTGTGAAGCTCGCCCTCCCAGCTGCGACCGGCGGCATCGACCGCGCCCCGGACTCGCTCCCAGAGTGCGCTCTCACGCAGCCAGAAGCAGAACCGGGCCTGGGGGTACTGCTCGGGGAACCCTCGCGCACGCATCAGGACGGCCAGCACGGAGAGACGCACATGGCCGATCGTGCCTCCGAGCAGAGACCCGGCGGCGGCCACGGGCGGCTTCCCGATGCGGCGCGCACGGATCTCCAGCTCCCGCAGGGCGTCCCCGACTTCCGAAGGCAGCCGGCTGGCCACGAGTCCGCGGGCCGTGGCGCCGTCGTCGAACTTCGTATCCTCCCAGAGGTGGGCCAGCATCTTCAGCAGATGCGACTTGCCGCTTCCGAAGAAGCCGCTCACCCACACTGCATCCTGGCGGGGCGCATCAAGGTGCGACAGGTACCGCTCCAGTATGCGTTGCAGCGCGTCGGCGAAACGACCGGTACAGACGAAGGTCTCCAGCTCGGCGCGCAACTCGCGCATCACCCTGGGATCGGTCCCGCCGGTGATTCGGGCCTGGCCGTTGTTGGCCAATCTGACTTGGAGCGGATCGCGGTCGAGGAGTTCGTGGATCTTCATTCGCGGTGTGCGGGGTTGGCGGAAGGTGTGCGCATCTCGCGGCTCCTACGGCACCCAGGCGTCGTGCAGCGTGATCGGCTGGGCCAGGTAGCTCCATCCGTCGCGGGCGTCGAGCAGGCGGTAGTTGTTGTCGTTCTTGGTACCGGGGAAGAAGACGGCCAGACGTCCCGGAATCAAGGGTTCGACGGACTGGATCAGCTCGGACACGCGCAGGAATCCGTAAAGGGACGCGCTGCCGAGGAGGGCGACGACGGTGTTCTTGTCGGCGTCCTCCAGAGCCGCGGAAAGCTGCTCGGCGGCGAATGCCTTGAACTCGCCCTCCAGCTTCATGCCGAGCAACTCGGGAGCTTCGAAGTAGTCATCCCGGTAGAGATCCCCAGCCATCCATTGAGCGAACCAGCATGTGGCGTTGACACCGACCCACCGGTGGCCAGCTTCCTGGGTAGCCACCTCGAACTCGCCGATGCGGCCCCTCAGCGCGCGCTCCTGTTCCTTGGGGTACACGACGATCATCACACGCTGCGCGCCGGCCATGGTGCGCTGCCACGGCGCGCTGACGTGCCGCTGGTAGACTGCCGCCAGCTTCGTGATCTGGTTCACAAGTTCACCCCCGGATCGAGCATGCGGGTGTCGATCTCGACGACATTGCCGGCCACGCGGGCATGAATCAAGCCGAGACGTCTGGCGTCGAGCGCGGCGGGCAGGAGCGCGCGGCCGGGGGCGTCGAGCACGGCAGCCCAGTCGGAATCGAGCAGAGACAAGCCCGCCCGGCCTTCGAGCTGCCCTAGCCAGAGAGCCATGGCGGCGGCCGCGGGCGTGGGGGCGATCCGACGGCGGATCTTGCGGACACGACCTTCTAGGTGCCCCGCCTGCGCCCACGAACTCGCGGCGTTGCGGGCCACCTTGTCGAGGACGGCGTCGTTCATACGGTTGCCGACCGAATCACGAATGGCGGCGGCGAAGCGCGACCGGATGAGTTCTTCGCCGGGACTGAGCACCAGTACCGAGTGGGCGGTGGCGCGGAGAAGGGGATCGCGTGCCAGGGCGCACAGGATGGCGAGCTGTGGCTGGCCTTGTCGGCCGAGCGGCCAGATCCGCCGGAGTACGCGGGAGATGGCCAGCCTCGGGTCGAGACCGTACATCTCGGTCAGGCGCTGGCGAGAACTGAGACGGGTTGCGTGGGTCCGTTTCCCGAGGACGTTCTCGTCGACGATGGCGGTCTTGTAGTCATCCTTGGTGGCACCGGGCGGAAGCGCGTCGAACAGCTCGGTGAGCTCACGGAGCATGATCGTGCGGCTTCCGTGCGTACCTCGAGCGCCGAAGCGGAAGCCGACGCGCTCCATGGTGGAGTTGCGGGGCAGGGTGGCAAAGGTAATAGGCATGGGTGCAAGATGAGGAGTGGTTTTCGGGAAGTCAAGGACTTAGACGGCAAACTTGCCGTCTAATCCCAGTTCATGCGACACTCCGGCCTATTCGTCAGTTCAGTCAAGGAGTTGCCCCCATCGATCAATCCCGTGAGGTTCGAAATCGACCAGCCTGACTCACCCGCCCGAACTAAAACCTCGGCAAGAGGTCCCGTAACGGAGGATCTACCCATGCCAGAAGTGCCCAAAACGCCCCCGCCCGGATTCCTGGCCCGCGCCCTCGGACATGATCTGGAAGTTCACGAAAAGATCGAGATTCGGCGCAGCAGAGTGCGGACTATGGTCACCCACAGTGCTACCCTGTTTCTGTTCCTCGGCGGGGCACTGTTGATCGCCTACCTCGTCGTCACCGGGAACGGAGACCCCACCAATGGCCGAGTCGATAAGGCCATCGACCTGTTCCAGGCCGTTCTGCCGGTCGCCGCCTCCATCATATCGTTCTGGTTTGCCGGACGGACTAGCGACCAGAAACCCGGAAACGACTAGGCAGGGCATTCCAACGGATCACTCGACACCCGGCTTCCGTAAGCTAGGCTTTACAATTGGTAAAGTCGCCTTTACATCTCCCTCGATTTGGCCACCCGACGCGTTTCTCCGCGCAGTCCCCGTGCCACGACAAGCACCGTGCGAGTGGCGTCCTCGACAGTGTAGATGATCCGGTAGTCACCGGTGCGGATGCGCAACAGCCCAGCCGAACCCTAAATCCTCACGGCCTGGGGCTCGTGCGGTCGTAGCGAGCCCGTCAATCGCCCGCTCGCCATGATGGACCACGCGATCGAGGAGGTCCGATATCGTGGTTCGGAGTTTGGTGGCGGCGACTGTGGTCATCACCCACCCCCCTCCCCCACCCCCCTGAACCACTCCAGCGCCTCCGGGTTCGCCAGCGCCTCCACGTTCTTCACCGGCTCCCCGTGCACCACCGCCCGCACCGCCAGCTCCACGATCTTCCCGCTCCTCGTCCGCGGAATATCCGGCACCTGAACCACCCTGGCGGGCACATGCCGCGGGCTCGCCTGCGTCCTCAGCACGGCCCTGATCCGGTCCTCGAGCTCCTCGTCGAGCCGCACTTCGGGAGCCAGCCGCACGAAGAGCACCATGCGCTCGGTGGCGCCCATCAGCTGCGCGATCGAGAGCGCCTCGGCGACCTCGTCCATCGCCTCGACCGGGCGGTACACCTCGGCCGTGCCGATCCGCACCCCGTGCACGTTCAGCGTCGCGTCCGAGCGGCCGTGGATGTTGTAGCCGCCCGTCGCCGTCTTCTCCGCATAGTCGCCGTGGTGCCACACGCCGGGGAAGCGGTCGAAGTAAGTGGAGCGGTAGCGGGAGCCGTCGTCGTCGCCCACGAACCCCAGCGGCAGCGACGGGAAGGGCCGGGTGCAAACCAGCTCGCCCTTGCCCGTGGCGAGAGGCGTGCCGTCGTCGGCGAAGACATCGGTGGCCATGCCGAGGGCGGGGCCCTGGATCTCGCCGGCGCGGACGGGCCGCGTCGGGATGCCGCCCACGAAGCAGGCGCACAGGTCGGTGCCGCCGGAGACCGACGCCAGGTGGACGTCCGGCTTGACGTGCTCGTAGACGTACTCGAAGCCCGCCGACGAGAGGGGTGAGCCGGTGGAGACGACCGTCCGCAGTGAGGACAGGTCGTGGGTCTCGCGGGGGCGGAAACCGGACTTGCGCAGCGCGTCCAGGTAGCCGGGCGAGGTGCCGAGCAGGGTCATGCCGGCGTCTTCGGCGAAGTCGAAGAGCGCGTCGTCGGCGGGGTGGACGGGGGAGCCATCGTAGAGGAGGATCGTCGCCTCCGACGCCAGCGCCGAGACCAGCCAGTTCCACATCATCCATCCCAGGGTCGTGTGGTAGAAGACCCGGTCGCCGGGCCGGATGTCGCAGTGCAGCTGGTGCTCCTTGAGGTGCTGGAGAAGGACGCCGCCGGCGCGGTGGACGATGCACTTCGGCACGCCGGTGGTGCCGGATGAGAAGAGGATGTAGAGGGGGTGGTCGAAGGGGAGGCGGGCGAAGGGGATTTCGGCCGCATCGTATGGGGCGATGAAGTCGTTGAGGGGGATGGTGTCGGCGACAGGGCGCGGCGCGCCGCCCGCGCTCGGCACCAGCACCGTCCGCTCCACCGTCGGCAGCCCCGCGACGATCTCCGGCACGCGTTCCAGCGTCTCATACCGCTTCCCGCGGTAGCTGTACCCATCCGTCACGAAGAGCAGCCGCGGCTCGACCTGGCCGAAGCGGTCGATCACGCCGCGCACGCCGAAATCCGGGGACGCGGTGGACAGGACCGCGCCGATCGAGGCTGCCGCAAGGAGCACCACGACGGCCTCGGGCACGTTGGGGAGCAGCGCGGCGACGCGGTCGCCGGGGCCGACTCCTGCTTCACGCATGGCCTGGGCGACGCGCGAGGTGAGGTCGTGCAGCTCCCGCCAACTCACCACCCGGCGTGCGCCGTCCTCGGACCAGGCGATGATGGCCGGGTCGTCGGTGCGGCGGCGCAGGAGGTTCTCCGCGAAGTTGAGGCGCGCGTCCGGGAAGTAGCGGGCGCCGGGCATCCGGTCGCCGCCGACGAGGACGCGGCCGCCGCGCCCGCCAACGACGCCGCACCACTCCCACAGCGCGGCCCAGAAAGCCGACTGATCGGTGATCGACCAGCGCCAGAGGGCGGGGTAGTGGGGGGTGGGGGGTGTCCGGGCAGCGCGGGCAACAGGGCCCGGGCCCTGCCCATGTTCTGCCACCCAGCCCGCAAACTTCGCCAGGTTCGTGGCGCGCGCCCGGTCCGCGTACGGGGTCCAGACTGTCCTCAGAAGTCGTACCTTACCCTCGCCACCAGCATCCTGCCGATCTCCGGCGCACCCACGAACTCCCGGTGCAGGTTGTTGAGGACGTTGTTCGCCGTCAGCGAAACCTGCGTGCCGGGCTGGAAGGGGAGCCGGTATCCGATCTGGACATCCAGAATGCCGTATCCGTCCACATCACCCCTGTACACACCGGAGTTCATCGGAAAGCCGGTGGTCGTCCGCAGCCGTCCGCCGAAGGAGAAGCCTGCGGCCCGGTCGTCGAAGGTAAACCCCACCGCTCCCTTGTGATTGGGGGCGTTGAGCGCGATGTCGTCCGAACTGGTGCACAGGCCGTCTTCGTTGAAATCGAAGCATTCATCGCTCTGGAAGGAATAGTTCGCGTCGATCCGCAGTCGGTCCGATGCGAGAATCTGCACTGCAAGGTCCGTCCCCCAGAAATCCACTTCGCCGAAGTTCCGATACGTGACGATGAGGTCGGCGGACTCCGACTGATCCGGCACGACGGTGCCCAGCGGCGCTGAAGCGAGGAGCCCGGCGATTTCCAGAGCACTCTCCCGCGTGATGCGGCCCAACCGGATCAGCGGGGTCAGACGATGGACGATGAATGCCTCGGTGCTGGCGGGATCGAGGAACACGTTCGGCGTGATGATCTGCAGCGGGCCGATGAAGTTCTGCACCCGGCTGAACCAGGCGTCCACGGACAGGAGCACCTTGTTCCTGATCAGGCCCTTGTAGCCGACCTCGTAGGTGTTGTTGATGGTCGGGGCGAGTTCGGCCCTGTTCTCCACCGGCGAGTTGTCCAGCGGGAACCTCATGGAGGGATCGGTGGCCGACTGGTCCAGGAGGCGCAGCACCGTGCCGAGGGCCGGGTCCCCGGGGCGGGCCCCCGGGTTGTTCAGGAAATTGACGAGCGGTGCCGTCCGGGGATCGAGCGAGGGCAGCAACTGGAGGACCGCCTCCCAAAGCAACGCGGCGTTGGCCGGGACAGGGCCGTCAACCACGGGCGAACGCATGCAGTAGGACATGACGCCGCCCGGGCACCGGGCCCCGAAGGTGAAGCCACCCGAGGGCACGCCGAGCGCGCGGATGTTGTAGCTGATGTCTCCGGCCACGGGGATCCGCGCCGCGATGATGTCCAGAAAGAGATTGGTGGTGGTCGGAGTCGCGAAGGCCCGATTGTAGGTGAGTCGGAATGTCTGGTTGTCGGCCGGGCGGAGCACGAGGGCGGCGCGAGGGGAGATGTTCACGTCGGCGAGGCGGTTGTGATCGTCCAGGCGGATTGCCGTGACGAGGTCCACCCGGTCGCCCAGAGACGTCTCCGAGTGCAGATACGTGCCGGCTTCGGAGACGATGTCGTCGTCCTCGTTTCGCCCGGAGATCGTACCCCCGGTGCGCGGCTCGGTCCGCTGCCAATCGATGCCGTAGATGAAGCTCTGCCAGGGTCCGGCATCGAAGCCGTGTTGAAGCTGGGCCGCCATGGTGCGCGACTGGTCCACCACCGGGCCGCCGGTCCGCAGCAGGAATGTTCCCGATCCCCCTGTTGCAGTGCTCCCGGAGTTCGTCTGGTTCAGAAACGCCTGGGCGAAGAGCCGACCCTTCGTCAGGCGGGTCTGGACGAAGTTGTAGCCCCAATTCTTCACCTGGCTGGCGCCGATCCGCGTCATCGAGATGCCGCTGCCGATCCTGCTGGTGCCGGTATTCAGGATGAACGCGCCGTCATCGCCGAAGCGCACGTCGAACCGGGCATCGGCACTGTACCTGGACGTTTCATAGTCGCGAGGGACAATCTCGAACGGATCGTCGTACTCCCAGTCGTTCCCCCGCTGGTACTGTCCCGAGATCTTGAAGCCGAAGTTCTCGGAAGCGGCATGTGCGGAGCGGAACTGACCGTGGAAGACGGAACGTTCACCTCCCGCCAGTGAAATGGTGGAGCCCTGCCTGTCGAGTGGCGACGAAGTGATGAGATGCATCACGCCGTTCGATGCGTTCGGGCCGTAGAGCGCGGCCCCCGGGCCCAGTGAGACCTCGATTCGCTCGATGTCCAGATCCGTCGTCGGGAACAGGCTGTACGCATTGAACCGAAGCGAAGGAATGCGTGCATAGCGGTTGTCGATGATCGTCAGGAGCGCGCCGGAGGACACGTTGTTGAACCCCCGCGCCACAACCGCCGTCCGGCTCAGTCCGGTCTGGGCCGCGTCGATCCCGGGAAGCGTGCGCACGTGTTCCGCGACAGTAACCGCCGCCGTTCGGGCCACGTCGCTGGCCGAAACGGTGGAAATCGACGCCGGCGCGTCGAGCGCCTTCTCCTGGCGGCGCGACGCCGTGACGACGATGGGATTGAGGAGCAGCGCCTGCGAGCGCAGCGACACGGAGACTTCCGCAGTGTCCCCCGCGACCACCTCGACACCATCGACACGGGTGGTTTCGTATCCGATCAGCGTGACCACGAGTGTGTGCGACCCGGGAGCCACGCCAAGGCTGAAACGTCCTGCCTGGTTGGTCGCGACCGGCCCCGCCGCCCCAAGCGCCTCCACCGCCGCATCGGAAAGGGCCTCTCCCGTTTCGGCGTCCGTGACCCGGCCCGTGATCGTCCCCTGCCGGGCCTGCGCGCCCGCCGGCATGACACTCGCTGCGGCGAACGAAAACGCGGAAACGACGAAAACGAGGCCTTCAAGCCGTGATGGGGTTGTCATGGGACTCCATCCTCGTGTCCTGGGCCGCATGCAGTGGGATCCCCGGGTACCTTGCCGCCCCGGCTCCCACCAAGGTGCCATCCTGCCACCTGTCAACTACAGGAAGGTAAGGGCCGACACCGCTGACGGCGAACCCCGTCCGCGATGCCGGCGGCAGATGGGCGGAGCGCCGTTGTGGTTGTTCACACAAGCGGTTAAGATGGCTGCCCGACCCTTTCACGACGCAAGAGTTGAAAGATGCCAAGCGATTCTGCTGACGGAAAAGTTCGACCGAGGTGGCGTGGGTACGCGCAACTGGTCCTTATCGCGGTTCTGGTCATAGTCGCCCTGCGCCTGGCCCGGGCCCCAGCCCGAGTCGAAGTCAACGTGGGTTCCGGAGCGGCGGTCGAATCCGGGACGCCCACGGTCGCCACATTCGACCCGGTCGTGACCGAAGAGTCGATGACCGTGGATCTGACCGGGACGGTCTCACTTGCGGACCGAGTTTCGGTGATGGCCGAAGTGGGAGGCCGCGTGACCTGGGTATCTCCGGAGTTCACCAACGGGGGAAGACTCGCGGCAGACGAGCCCTTCGTGAGGATTGACACGGCCAAGTACTCGCTCGAGGTACAGGCCGCGCAAAACGCGGTTGCGGAGGCCGAGGCGCGGATGTCGACGCAGCCCGGGCTCGTATCCGAAGCCGCGCTCGCGAGCGCTGTAACCGCGCTGCGCCTGGCCGAGCTCGCGCTCAGCCGCACGGAAATCTCCCTGCCCTACGAGGCTCGCGTGATCAGCGCGGATGTGAGCGTGGGTGAGCTGGTCGGCCCGCCGGAGCTTGTCGGTGTCCAGGCGGTGCTGGGCATCGTCTACAGCACTGAAGCGCTGGAGGTCAATGCTCCCATCGAAGTGGCCGACCTGGCCTACCTGGCCCCGGCAGTCGGCCGCTCCGCCCGGGTATCCACGGCGTCCGGCGTTCATGCTGCGCGGATTGTCCGTGTCTCATCCGTGCTTGCGCCGACGACGCGTCTGTCGACGATCTTCCTGCGGTTCTCGCCCGGTCAGCGCGCCAGCTCGCTGCCTCTGCCGAACACCTTCGCCGAAGTCGAGATCGAGGGCCCCCCATACCGAAACGTCTACCTGCTGCCGGAATCGGTTCTGCAGCAGGACGACGCCGTGTGGGTTGTCGAAAACGGTGCCCTGCGCCGGGTTGTCCCCAGCGCGATCGGGTGGACCAGCGAGGGTCTGGTGGTCGAGGCATTCGACGCGGCCGACGGCATCGTCATCGGCGCCCTGCCTGGAGCACGGGAAGGACTGGCGGTCGAGTTGGCGGGCGCAGGGTCTTAGCAGCCCATGGACAGAATCCCCCCGGCATTCGAGCGGCGATGCATCCGGGCTGGACGCTTCGCCCCACCTTCGGAAAACGTAAAGAAAACTTTACATTATGTCATGTTCAGTATACATATGACGCCTCCAGAGCTGCGCTCTGCGTTGCTCCTCAGCCCAATAGCGCTGCTATTGGCCCCTCGTCACGCCTTGCCAGCCCGGCGCCTCGCCGCTCTCGGTGCTCGCGGGGCTCTATCCACGGACTGCTAGCGCCTGTGAAAAACGGGCCGATCGCATACTTCGCCGGGAATCCGGTCGCCGCGAACCTCCTTATGGTGTTCTTCATCGTGGGCGGCCTGATCGCGGGCTCCAACCTCCCTGTCCAGAACTTTCCGGAGATCGACCTCCGCAGCGTCACCGTCTCCGTCAGGTCGCCCGGTTCCTCGCCCAGGGAGGTTCGGGAGGACATCGTCCGGCGGATCGAGGAAAACGTGGTCGGTCTGCCGGGGGTGGAGCGCGTCGTTGCAACGGCCTATGAAGGGCTTGCCCGGGTCACGGTCGAACTGGCCACCTTTGCGGACGCCGCCGCCGTCCTGGACGACGTCAAGAATGCAGTGGACCGCATCGAGAATTTTCCGCCGCTTTCCGCGGAACAGCCCGAGATCGAATACAATCGGGTGGAGATCGAGGTTCTGACGCTCTCCGTCTCGTCCGCATCGGCCAGTGAGAACGAATTGCGGCTGGCCGCCCAGGCGTTGCGGGAAGGGCTGCTCGAGCTGCCGTCCGTTTCCCAGGTGACGCTCCTCGGCACGCGGGATCGTGAGATTTCGATCGAGCTGAGCGAGGTGGAGCTGCGCCGCAACGGACTCTCCATCAACCAGATCACGGATGCGATTCGGCGCGCCTCCCTGAATTTGACCTTTGGCGAACTGCGTACGGACGCCGGAGGCCTCGTGCTGCACACCGTCTCGAAGCGGCAGTTCGGCGAGGAGTTCGAGGACATTCCGGTGATCACGCGGCTCGATGGCTCGATTCTCACCGTGGGCGAGGTTGCGGAGATTCGCGACGGGTTCGTGGACGAGGACATCATCACCCGAGTCGATGGAGACCCCGCCATACTGGTTCGCGTCGACGCGGCCGGGCAGCAGTCGATCGTGACCATGGGCGAGGACATCAGAAGCTGGCTTGCGAGCTACCAGCCTCCTCCGAACGTCGAGATCGGCATCTGGAGCGACCGGGCGGGCGATGCCGTCGACACGATATCGTCGATCGTCGGAAACGCGGTGGTGGGCACGATACTGGTCCTGCTGTGCCTTGTCGTGTTCTTCGACCTTCGTGTGGCCACCTGGGTCACCCTGGGCATTCCCCTGTCCTTTCTCGGTTCCCTGATCTTCTTCGGAATGAGTGGCCTCACGCTCAATCTGGGAACGATCTTCGCCTTCTTCCTGATGGTCGGCATCGTCGTGGACGACGCGGTGGTCGTCGGCGACAGCATCGCGGCCGAACGAGAGGGCGGGAAGGAACCACTTGAGGCCGCGGTGTCGGGCGCACGCGCCATGGTGGGGCCCATCACGATCGGCGCGGCAACCACAATGCTCGCCTTCATCCCGCTTCTCTTCATCACCCCGCCTCGACTCCAGATCGTCAACGTGTTTCCGTACGTGGCACTCTTTGTCCTGACGGTCTCGCTGATCGAGGCATTCTTCATATTGCCGGCCCACCTGTCCCATCCGGGGCGCTGGAGCCTGCCGCCGCTGTCAGGCTTTCAGCATCGGGCACACGTTCGCCTGCAGACGATTCGCGACATGGTGGTAGTGCCCGCGGTCTCCTGGTCCATTCGCCGCCTCTGGTTTGCGCCCGTCCTGGGAACCGTGCTCGTCCTGTTCGCACTCCTGCTGCTCCGAGCCGATGTCGTGCGCATCGTCTACTTCGACGAAGTGCTGAATGCGTCGGAGAACATTCAGGCCGATCTCACGCTGCCCGTGGGCACGCCGTTCGAAGTGACGCTCGCCGCGGCGGAGCGATTCTCCGACGCGGCACTGGCGGTGAATGATCAGAGCGAAGGAACGTCGGTCGAGGCGGTCAGCATCATGGCCGGCAACGTCCTCTCGCGGCGAACAGCCGAAGCCGGTCCCAACAGAAGCCACCTGGCATCCGTAGTGGTCCATCTGCATGAGCGATCGGTCCGGCGCATGCCGGTACTGGGGATCACGCGTCAATGGCGTGAGAACATCGGCGATGTGTCGTACCTGGAAGGCGTGGCCTACCAAACGCAGCGCACGCAGTCCGAGTCGGGCGTGGCCTACGCCCTGAAGCACGACGACCTGGACAGCCTGCGAGCCGCCACGAACGAGCTGACCGCATCGATGGCGTCCCTGCCGGGGATGTACGGAATCTCCGACAATCTGGCGCTGGGAAAGCGTCAATTCGAAATCGAACTGACTCCCGCGGGGAAGGCGGCCGGGTTGACGCCCGCGGGGATAGGGGTACAGCTCCGTGCCAGTTTCCATGGGGCGGAGGTCCAGCGCATTCAGCGCGGCCACGATGAGATCAAGGTGATGGTGAGATACCCCAGGGAACGGCGCCAAAGCATGCGCGAGCTTGAGAGCGAACGGATCCACCGGCCCGGCACCGGGGAGAATCGCGCCGGCCCGCCCCCCCCGGCGTCCGGAGGCGAGGTCCCTCTCTCAACGGTGGCCGATCTGACCGAGCGGCGCGACCTGTCTGCGCTGGTCAGCATCGACGGCCAGCAGACGGCCCTCGTGAGCGCCGAAGCCGACCCGGCACTGCTGACGCCCCTTCAGGCCAGGCGCCAGATAAACGAGAGCTTTGTTCCGGAGCTGCTCGAGAGATACCGGAATCTCCGAATCGAACCCCACGGCAGCGCCCGCACGGAGGGCAACCTGCTTGGGACCCTGGCCGTGCTGATTCCCCTGCTGCTCATCGGGATGTATGTCCTGATCGCGGCCTTCCTCCGCAGCTACTGGAAGCCCGTGATCGCCGTAGCCGGCATTCCGATCGCGTTTTCGGGAGCGGTCGTGAGTCACTGGATCCTGGGATGGGATTTCAGCGCCATGTCGCTGTTCGGGGTGATCGGAGTCGCGGGCGTCATTGTCAACGACGCGCTCGTGCTGATGGATCGCTACAACGTGCTGCGTCGAGAGAGCGGCATGCTCCCGGCGATCGCCGCCGCATCCGCCGCAACCCGCCATCGTTTCCGGGCCGTGTTTCTGACCAGCCTGACGACGATCCTGGCGCTCGCACCACTGCTCTACGTGCGGAGCGAGGAGCTGATGATTCTCGTGCCGTTCGTTGTGAGCATGCTCGGTGGACTGGTATTCTCCGGCTTCTTCATCCTCTGCCTGTTGCCGTCGCTGGTCATGGTTGCAGAGGCCAGGGCGGAATAGGCGACCAATTCGGCGCGGCGCGATCCCGGTGCAGCTCACATGGGCTTTCACCGCCGGATCGCCGCCGCCCTCTCTTTCTTCTGCTCCTCCACCATCCTCGCCACATCCTCCAGCAGCTGCCGCGCGTCGTAGGCGATCCCGTCCTTGATCGTGTACCTGATCCCGCCGATGCGCTCCTTCACCCCAGTCTCGGGGTTCAGCCGCTTGTGGCCCGTCCCGTACAGCACCGGATGCTACGCGATCGTTCAAAAGGATATGCGGACCGCCGCCAGAACGATTGCAAGACGAAATCCCGTTTGAACCGACAGTCGCAAGACGGAAACCCGAACAAACGCAATTTCGCAAGACGCCCATGTCCGTCCCATCCGGCTATTCTCGTGCCCGTTGGTCGTCCCCATCCTTCCTCCTCGACCACCAGAGACGCAGACGGCACCCCCCAAGCTCGTTCCCGCAATCCCTGCCACCCGAGGCACGCACCCGAGAATGTCCAGGACGCCCTCGCAACCCGGCCGAGCGAAGCACGACGCGTCCTACAAGAAGATCTTCGCCCACCGGCGCAGCGTCGCCGACCTCCTGCGCGGATTCGCCGGCGACATCGCCAGCCACCTGGACTTCGCCACGCTCGAGCGACTTCCGGCCAGCTTTGTCAGCGAGCACCTCGACCAGCATCACGCCGACATGCTCTGGAAGATCCGGACACGAAACGGCGACTGGCTCTACCTCCTGATTCTGCTCGAGTTCCAGTCCACGATCGACCGCCGGATGGCCCGTCGCATGCTCGACTACACCCTGCGGATCCTCGACGGCCTCGGCGACCATGAACTCGGGCCCGGCGGCACGTACCCGCCAGTCATCCCCGTCGTCATCTACAACGGCAAGCGGCGCTGGAACGCGCCCACGGACCTCCGCGACCACTTCGCGCCGGTCCCGGACGCGGTGCTTGGATACCTGCCGCGGCATCGGTATCTTCTCATCGATCTCCGGGCTCTGGATGGGTCGCTGTTGGTCGAGGAGAACATCGTCTCTCTGATGGCCATACTCGAACGCGCCAGAACGCTGGGGCAGCTGGAAGAGGTGGGGGCTGCCATGGCCGACTGGCTCGTCCGAGTCGGAGATACCAGACTGCTGGACAGCGTCGAGGCCTGGATCACCCTGGTTTTGCAGAAGCGGACCAGCCCGCCGGGGAAAGCAGCGAAGTTGCAGATCAGACAGAAGGAGGAAGGAAGAATGTCGACTTTGGCCGAGCGCGTGAAGAGGTGGGGTGACGAGTTGAATCAGGAATGGCTGGCTAAGGGATTGGAGCAGGGCATTGAGCGCGAGCGGGCGTTGGTGCGAGGTTTGGCCGTGCGCCGGTTCGGTTCCGGCGTTGCTCAGCGGCTCGCCCCGCTGCTCGAACAGCTTTCGGACGCGGATCGCATCGCCGCAATCGCCACCGGTGTCATCGAGTGCGAGACGGCGGACGAGTTCATCGCACGCGCCAGGGAGGTGCAGCGCGTCTCCTGAGGCAGGGGAGTTGTGAGCGGCGCGCGCACGCGCAGGTCCACCCGCCTGACAGGTTGCCACGAAGAATCTCGTTGACATGCCTTACCGGGTACCATACTATTACGTACGAAGATCTTCGTGATTGGTTTGAGCATCCAGGCCACAAGCGACGGCACCATCTACGTGCTGGACTTCCAGGCTACGGAGGTTCGTGCCTTCGACGCCGACGGCCGGTACCTGCGGACGATCGTCCGGCGGGGCGAGGGCCCGGGTGAGATCACCGCGGCCAACGGGATCGTTCTCTCGGGCGACACGCTGCTATGGGTCCACGACCACGGCAAGTGGAGGATCATCGGCGTGGACCCGGCCGTACGGGAGTTGCGCCGGTTCAACAAGCCGGTATTGAGCTACGGTTTCCGGTGGACGGGGCCGTTCGACGATCGGGGGCGCTACTGGTCGCTCACCTCGCATTCGGACGAAGAACTGCGCTACCCACCCCCACCGGGCCTGAGTTCAGGGACCGCGCGCGGCTACTACAAGTCCTACGACCTGTCCACGGAGGCCGTCGACTCTGTCTACCTCGGTGAACGCAGTTTTCGTTCATACTACTACGAGGATGCGAACGGGCTCTGGCAGTTGCAGCCGTCACGCTTCGGGGCATTCGAGTTGATCGTCGTCAACCCGTCAGGCGGATTCTGGCGCGCGAACACTGCGGCGTACCGCATTGCGCGAACCGGCGAGGGCGGGGACACGCTGGTCGTTATCGAGGCCGGACTGCCCGCCATGCCGGTGACGGACGAAGACCGTGCGGCCTACATCGAGGAGTATGTCGAGGACAGCCCCGAAGCGGGGCGCGCGGCCGAAGAGGTCGCGGCCCTCATGCCGGACGTCAAGCCCATCCTGGCACGCATGTTCGTGGACGACGAAGGCCGGCTGTGGGTGCAAAGGGTCACTCCGGCGGACGCTCCCGCGTTCTACGGCGGACGCTCCCGCGTTCTACGACAGGTTCAGCGAAGACGGTGACTATCTGGGCTCCGTCCGCTTCGCCTTCGCCCCCGCACCCTACAGCGAGTTCTGGGTCCAGCACGGCAACATCTACACCTGGGTCGTGGACGAAATGGACGTGCCGTACGTGGTGAGGGCGCCCCTGCGCTGAAGCGGCGGGTTGCGGTTCGCGCGACTACGGGGCTGCGAACAACAGACCAGACCGAACACGGGAACCGATCGCAACGGCCGGGGGTATTGCAAGACGGATTGCCTTGCAATTCCGCACCCCGGCCAACGGAGCCCGCAAGATGACGAAGCCCCATCCTACGACGCGGTCGTTTTCGTCGCTCGCGGCTGCATCTCTGACCGCTCTTTCGTTGTCCTGGGCCACGCCTGCCCGGGTCGCCGCGCAGAAACCCGACTGCAAAGAGAACCAAACCCGCATCGTCGGATTTGTCACCGACGCCGGCACCGAGCTGCCGCTTTCAAGCGTCCTGGTGTCGGTGGAGACATCGAACCGGGCGTCGCTCACCACCGACAATGGTCGGTTCCTTCTGTGCGATACCAGCCATGGAGAACGCGTCCTGACGGCTTCACGGCTGGGATACGACACGCTGAGGATCCTGATCGAACCCAACCCGCCCGCCACGCCGCTGCGCCTTCGCCTGGAGCCCAACCCGATCATCCTGGAGGGGCTCGAGATCGTCACGGACCGTTTCCAACGTCGACGGCGGGCTGCGTCCGTCCGCGTGCGCACCTACGACCAGGAGGCGCTGGCCAGAAGCAACTATGGGTCGGCTGCCGACTTTGTCGACTTCCAGGCGGGAGTTGTCACCGTGGCGTGCCCCGTCGAGAATTCCGTCTCCTACTCCACGAATCGGCTCATGCTGCGCGTCGATCGCATGGGAGTTGCCACAACGTGCG
Source organism: Longimicrobiales bacterium (assembly GCA_965211795.1). Classification (GTDB taxonomy): domain Bacteria; phylum Gemmatimonadota; class Gemmatimonadetes; order Longimicrobiales; family Gaopeijiaceae; genus Bin94. The sequence continues at coordinate 12,133 of CBDBUB010000007.1, read as the reverse complement.
TCTATGACCGGGGGAGAATCGTGAGCCCCGGAGTCTACCTCGACGAGTCTCCGCTGCTCGGCGGGTGGACCGCGCTGAAGTCCGTGCCGACCAGCCAGCTGTATCTGGTCGAAGTCTGCGGCAGGGGAACACAGATAAGGGCCTACACCCACGGCTTCATGGAGCGCGCTGCGAGAACGCGATTGTCGCTGTTGCCCTTGTGGTGCTAGGGACCGGCCGTCCGCGTCCCTGGTTCGAGTACGTCGCAGACTTTCACTCGCTGAGCCGCTTCGGGGCGCCGAGCCGCATCCCCCCTCACTCGCCCCCCTCCTCCGCATGGCGCCGCGCGATCCGGTTCAGCTTCGGGCCGATGGACGACATCACCGCCGCGAACAGCACGACGGCCCATCCCGCCGAGAAGATCAGGTGGACTCCGACGAGCACCCTCGCACCGACGGACACCGGCGCGACAGTCAGGAAATCCTGGCCGAGCGCCGTAAAGAAAGAAAAGGACAGCCAATCGGTGATTCCGGATCCGGCCTCCACTCCGGCGAACGCTCCGGGGCTGAAGCGCTCCAGCGTGCCGTAGAACCCGCCGAACAGGACGATGATGGTCAGGTACCCGACCGCGAAGCCGCCGATCGGCACCCACATGGCACGGAGGTACTCGGCGAGCCGGCCGTACACCTGAAGCCGCGGCTGGAGCCAGGTGGTGGCGGCGCGCCCCAGAAGGAACGCGCAGGCCGGAATGGCCACCATGCCGAATGCCAGTCCATAGGTGGTTTCCAGAATCAGGTTGAGGCCCGTCAGTCCACGGCCCTCTTCCAACGTCCCTGTCGCCATCAGGAAAGCGAACAAGGCACCGGGCACGGCCGTGCCCAGGATCAGCAGACGCGGAGGCCTGGCGTCGCGCCACCCTTCGCGGCGGTGGGTGAGAAGGCCGGCCATCAGAGCGGTCCAGGGCATCAACACGAGCGGAAACACCAGCAGTATCGACGCCAGCAGGTAGCTGTCCGAGAGTTGCAGCCCGAGGAGGATGCCCTCCGCGTGGTGAGCCGGAAGAAACCCCAGGGTCAGGAGAACGGCCACGAATAGCGTCTCCCGGCTCATTTCCCGATACCCCAGGTGCGATGACCGGTCGAGCCCGTCGATCAGGCCGACGGCAAGAGCGAGCACCGGCGGGGTGATGTAGCCCCACCGGTCGCCGGAAAGCCCGCCGCCAACCAGTACCACGGCCATCCCGACGGCCGAGCCGATCAGGATCCCGGTCCACAGCCGGCTTCGCGAGCCACCCCGGAGGCCGACGCCCACACCGATCGCGATCCCGCAGCCCGCTCCCATCAGGACATCGGAGTGGTTGCCGGTGATCGCGTAGCCGAAGGTTGAGACGACGAGGGCGATGGCGGCCGCAATCCGGACCGCCAGCCAGATCAAGGAACTCAGCATTTCCTGTCCTCCCGCCAAGGGATTGAACAAGTCGACTGCGTCAACTCAGTGCGCCCACCCCAGCCCCTCCCGCAGCTCACCCACAAAGCTACGGAGCCCGCGCCGGACAATCGAACGGAGGAAGAGCCCGGCAAGAAGAACGAGGCTGGCCAGCTGCAGTACGCTGGGCGTCTCTTCCATCAGCGCCGCGAGCGACGGAACGGAGAGTGCCCCGAAGGCGGCGTTGATCGCGACGCCTGCCGTGACCGCAAAGGTGACCATGACGGCGGCAAACGCGATCGCCGCCCGTCTCCCGTGCAGGCTGCTCACCAGCCCCAGCGTGGAGATGTTGGTGGCCGGACCCGTGATGAGGAAGGCGATGCCGGCGCCGGGCGAGAGACCCGTCGCGAGGAACGCGGCGACCAGGGGGGTGGCCGAGGCGGCGCAGACGTAGGTCGGGAAGCCCAGCAGGGCGAAGATGAAGACATCGGCGACCGGGGGGAGGCCGCCCAGCCAGCCGCTTTCGAGAAGCGGCGTGACAAGGGCCGCGACGCCCAGTCCGAGGATGATCCAGGGCGCGGTATGGTCGACGACTTCGCCGGTACCGGATCGCAGCGCGACGCCGAGCCGGGTGGTCAGCGGCGGCGCGTGGCCCGCCGAGACCGTCTCCTCCTCGGCGCGAAGGGCCGCCTTGATCCTGCCGCCCACCAGCCAGCCCACCAGGAGCGCGACGAGCGCGGCCGTGGCCAGGCGCAGAATCGTGACCTGGGGACCCAGGAGCGGGATGGAGAGCAGCACGGCGTCGAGTCCGAGTTCCGGTGTGGCGACCAGGAACGCCATCGCCGCGGCGGGCGGGGCTCCTCGCTGGATCAGGCTGCGGTACAGCGGCACGACCCCGCAGGAACAGATCGGAAACGGCAGGCCGATCAGCATTCCCCGCCCCGCCTGGGAGACCGCCCCGCCCCGCTCCATCCAGCGGATCGACCGCTGCGGCAGAAATGCGCTCAGCAGGCCCGCGCACAGGTAGGCCAGCAGAAGCGCCGGGGCGCTCTCGGCCGCCAACACCCAGAGCCGCGACAGGAATTCCGCCGGCCCGTGCGATGGCGCGTCGGTGCCCGCGATGAACACGCCCAGGAGCAGCGCGAGCCCGAGAATCGCCCCCCACCCTTCGCGGCGGCGTTCCCCTGCACCCCTCGCCTCCGCCCTCTGGTGCACCACGACGTGGATGAGCGACCCGCCCACGGCGGCCTGATAGAGCGTGAGCGCCCCCGAATCCGGCGCGAGCCGCACGAGCGCCCCTCCGGCCAGGTATCCCCCCACGGTCGCGAGCGCGAGTGCCGCCAGCGCGGCGATCCCGGCCCGCCGGTCGATCTCGCGCGCCACCAGCACCCATACCGCGAGCCCCACCGGCAGGCGGTGGAGCACAACCGCCAGCGGGAACGACGGGGACGCACCGACCGGCAGTGTAGCCAGCGCCGCCCCATCCAGCGCGGCGTGAACGACGAGCCCGGAGAGGCCGAAGTAGAGCGCCCACCGATGGGTCCGCGCACCCCACCGGCGCGATCCCCGCTCCGCGGCGACCGGAATCAGCAGCCCCGCCAGCAGGGCGACCAGGACCGCCCAGTCGCCATCTCCGATCGCCGCGGGCACGAATTCCAGAAAGATCAGGCCCGGAATGGAAATCAGGACCAGTCCGTCCAGGGCAAGGCCGGTTCGGCGGCCGCGAGTCGGGGCGACGCCCCTTCCAGGCCCATGCCGAGGGCCGGCTTCCCTGGCCAGCACCGGTCCGGCCGCCAAGGCCGCGAGCGCGGCGATCAGGTAGATCATGAGTCAGGCCTGGAACACATCCACGAGTCCCTCGTCCTTGTGGATCTCAATACTCGGTGCGCCAGGGCCATCCGTGAAGAGCACCGCGTTCATGCAATCCGCCCGTGCGCTCGGAACGAGCAGTCCGCCGAACTCCAGGAATCGGGCTGCCTCGGCGATCTCCTGCAGGCGCGTGTATTCCTCGTCTCTCCGGGCGTATGCGAGTGCGCCATACCGACCGACATCGACGCCAAGGTAGGCGAGCGCGGCCAGATCCGGAAGCCTGAGCGTACGGTCGATCTCCACGTTCAGCGTGTAGAGGCGAAGGGACAAACGCGATGGTGGAACAGACTGGCCCCGGGTCAGGTGGTAGCGCATTTCACTCAAGGCCCCGCCCTTCTCCAGCGACGAATGCAGGACGGGAACTCCAGGCGGGTTCCACCGTCCCCCTGCCACTCCGGGTTCCCGCGCATCACGCCCGTCGAGGACAATCCGCCGGACCTGCCCGCAGAAGCTGACCGGACAAATCGCCTCGATCGCGCGCAGCAGCGCCGGTTCGCGGATGAGCTGCACTACAGGAAGACGCCGGCTTCCAGCCGGTCGACAATGTCCAGAACCTCTTCCGAGCGGCCCTGGCTGATCGCTTCGATGGGGCGCCCGCCATCCAGTTGAGGATGCCGGGCGAAAAGCCACGCCAGGATCTCTTCCGGCTTGTAGTAGTCGCCCAGGCGAATCACCACGTAGCGAAGGTCGGACAGGACCAGTTGCGTTCGCGAGTGTGGAGTCGACCGGCCCGTCGACCACCGCGAAACCGTCGCCTGGGAGACGTTCGCGATGTTGGCGACATCCACACCTCGCAGGCCCCCGACCCGTCTGAGGTCATTCAGGTAGCCCGCCACGACGGTCCGCATGGCTCCTCCCGGTTGATGATTTGATTTTATAATCTATCGAGATGAAAGGAAAACATCAAATCCGCTGGTGCGATTGGATCGTCGCCGCGGATTCCCGCTTCCCGGGCGGCCCGCAGTAAACACCCCCGGCATTCGAGCGGGGCTTTGTCGACGGGCTGCTCGCCATCCGCATCCCGTCTCCCTTGCCAAGGGGTGCCCCATTGTGGGACGATTATCCTTGTCATCCTCGCCCGGCCGGGCGTCCAGTCCAGGAGAGTCGTCACCGATGCCAAAACCGTCCAACGAGCCCATCGCGATCATCGGGATGGCGTGCCGCTTCCCCGGCGCCAACGATATCGAATCCTTCTGGCGGCTGCTGGAAGAGGGCCGGAATGCCGTGAAGGAAGGAGTTCCCGGCTCGGGCGAGGGGCGCTGGGGGCTGATCTTCGGCGACGACGCGGTCGAGAGCGAGGGCTGCCGCTACGGCGCCTTCGTCGACGACATTGAGCTGTTCGACGACACGTTCTTCCGCATTTCGCCGGTAGAAGCCGAACTGCTGGACCCGCAGCAGCGGATGATGCTGGAGGTCAGCTGGCAGGCGCTCGAGGACGCGGGCGTCAACCCGGACCGGCTCAAGGAGACGCGCACCGGCGTCTACACGGGGATCAGCAACGACGAATACCGCATGCTGGTCGTGGAGTCGGACAAGCCCGCCGAGGCGGCCTCGTGTCTCTACGCGCTGAGCGGCACCAATCTGAACGGCACCGCCGGGCGGGTCTCCTTCGTTCTGGGACTGAGGGGGCCGGCGAAGGCGGTCGATGCCGCGTGCGCGTCGGCGATGGTGGCGATCAACGACGCGGTGGCGGATCTGCAGCACGGCAAGGCCGATCTGGCGATCGCGGGCGGGGTGCAGGCCATCCTCAACGGCCGCATCTACGAGCTACGTGCCGAGGCGATGATGCTCTCGCCCGACGGGCAGTGCAAGACCTTCGACGAGGCGGCCAACGGCTACGTGCGCGGCGAAGGCTGCGGGGTCGTCATCCTGAAGCGCCTGAGCGAAGCGGAAGCGGACGGCGACCGGATCTGGGCCGTGATCCGGGGCTCGGCCGTGAACAACGGCGGGACCGGGGTCGGGCTGACCGTGCCGAACACGCCGGCGCTCGAGCAGGTCATGGCCGACGCAATGGCGGACGCGGGAGTATCGCCGCTGGATGTGGACTACATCGAGGCGCACGGGACGGGAACGACCGTGGGCGATCCGATCGAGGCCGACGCCGTGGCCCACATCTACGGCAAGGGGCGCGACGCCGGCCGGCCGCTGCTGATGGGTTCGGTCAAAACCAACATCGGCCACCTGGAGTCGGCGGCGGGCGTGGCAGGGCTGATCAAGGCGGCGCTCGTCGTGAAGCGGGGCGTGATTCCGAAGCACCTGCACTTCCACACGCCCAACACGAGCATCGACTGGAAGAATATGCCGCTCAAGGTGACTTCGTCGATGATGGAGTGGCCGGATCGGGATGGGCGGCCGCGGATCGCGGGGGTGAACTGCTTCGGGATCTCGGGGACGAACGCGCACCTGGTGGTGGAGGAGTATCGGGGGGCGGATGGACGGCCGGACAGGGGGTTGACTCCGGTTGGCGCGCCGCGTGCCGCTGCGGAATCGCTGTCGGCGGGAGTGGCGGATTTGGCGGTGGGCGAGGCGGTGGCCGAGACCGTGGCCGAGCCGTCGGTCGCGCCTTCGGTCGCTCCGCGCGGAGCCCGGCTACTGCCGCTGTCGGGCAAGTCGGAGGATGCGTTGCGGGAGCTTGCGGCGAGGTACCTGGCGTGGCTCGATGAGCGAGACGGGGAGCTGGCCGGGAAGGGTGGCGCCGAGGGGTTGTCCGGGGAAGAGAGCGCCGCGGACCCGATGCTCTCGGACATGGCCTGGACGGCGGGGGTGGGGCGGAGCCATTTCGGTTATCGCACGGGGGTTGTCTTTGACGATGCCGGGTCACTGCGCGAGCGGCTGCGGGAGATGGCGGGCTCGCCGGGGGTACGGGCGGGCGGTTCGCCGGCCAGCGTGGCGTTCGCGTACACCGGGCAAGGCAGCCAGTGGGTCGGGATGGGCGCGGCGCTCCATGCGAGCGAGCCCGTGGCGCGTGCCGTACTGGACCGGTGCGAGGCGGTGTTCAGGGAGGTGCGGGGGACTTCGTTGCTCGACGTGATGTTCGGGCGGGCGGGCGCGGACGGCGACCTGGGCGACACGGCCTGGGAGCAGCCCGCGCTCTACGCGCTGGAATGCGCCCTGACGGCGCTCTGGGCGAGCGTGGGCGTGCGGCCCGTGGCGGTGGTGGGGCACAGCGTCGGGGAATTGGCCGCGGCGCACACGGCGGGCGTGTTCAGTCTGGAAGACGGGATGCGGTTCGCGTGTGCGCGGGGCGCGCTGATGTCGGAGATGGAGCCGGGCGCGATGGCGGCCGTCTTCGCGGCGCCGGAGAGGGTGGCGGGGGTGGTCGAGGAGATGAACGCGGCTTCGTCCGGGGTGGGCGTGAGCGTCTCGGCCGACAACGGGACGCACCAGGTGGTGAGCGGCCCGGCCGACGAGATCGCGGCAATCTCGGAGCGCCTCGAAGCGGAGGGAATCCGCGTGAGGCGGCTGAACACGACCAAGGCGTTCCACAGCGCCCTGGTGGAGCCGGTGCTCGAGGCGCTGGAGGGGTCGCTCGAAGAGGTGACGGTGGCGCCGCCCTCGCTGACGGTGGTGAGCAACCTGACGGGTGAGGTGGTGGGGCGGGGGGAGATGCTGGACGGGCTACTGGAGGCGGCACGCGCGTGAGGCGGTGGCCTTTGCGCGCGGCGTGAGGACGCTGGCGGGACTGGGCGTGGACCTGGTGATCGAGATCGGTCCCCGCACGGTGCTGGGGCCGATGGCGCTGTCGGCGTGGCCGGAGTCGGGGGGGACGCCGGCGCCGGCGGTGGTGGCGAGCATGCGGGCGCCGGAGGGTGGCGGGGTGGCGGGGGGCGGGGCGCCGGCGTCGGCGGGGGGCGGAGGTGCCGATGGCTTTGTGGACGCGGTCGCGCAGGCGTATGAAGCGGGGCTCCCCATCCGGTTCGAGGGGTTGTTCGCGGGCGTGTCGCGGCGGCGCATCTCGCTGCCGGGCTACCCGTTCCAGCGAACCCGCCACTGGCTTTCGGCGCCGAAGTCGCGACGCCGGAGCGCGGGACACCCCCTGCTGGGCGAGTGCCATGAATCGGCCCGCGGCGAGATCACCCACGAGACCGGGATCTTCCCCTCGGACCCGCCCTGGCTGGAGGACCACAAGGTCTTCGAGCGCGTCATCGCCCCCGGCGCGATGTACGGGGCTATGGCCGCGACGGCGTCGCTCGCCGAGGGGGGCGGCCCGGTCGCCGTGGAGGAGGTGCAGCTCCACAACGCGCTGGTCTTCGCGGAGGACGGCGCGGAGGACGCGCCGGGCGAGGGGGGCCGCAAGGTGCAGCTCGTGCTGGACGCTCCCGAAGAGGGTTCATCGCGCCGCTTCCAGATCTTCAGCCGGGGGGGTGGGGGGGCGCAAGAGCCGTGGATCCTGCACGTGGAAGGGAGTGTTTCGCGGGGCGCTCCCGTTCCGGAGTCCGGCTCGCGAGTTGATCTGGACGGTCTGAAGGATGGTATGTCGCCCGTGGATCCGGTCGGCTACTACCGCAAGCGGGCGGAGACAGGCGTCGATCTCGGCCCTTCCTTCCGCACCCTCGCCAGCGCCTGGGCCCGCCCCGGCGAGGCGCTGGGCGAAATCACCTTCCCCGAGGCTCTCGGCCGCAACGCGCTGGAAGTCCATCCACTCCTCCTGGACGGCTGTTTCCAGGTCGTCGGGGTGGCGCGCAACCTGGACGGACCTCACGGTTCGGTCACCTATCTGCCCTTCGGCTGGGAGCGCATGTGGCTGACGGACGGGCGGCTGCCGGACCGGGTCGTCTGTCACGTACGCCTGAGCGAGGGATCCCGCGGCGCGGATTCGGAGGAAGGCGAGGCGCCGGAGGTCCTCAGCGGCGAACTGCGCATCTACGATCCGGACGGGGAACTGCTCGGCGGATTCAGCGGATACACGATCAAGCGCGCGACGCGGGCGGCGCTGCTTTCGGCGGTCGAAGGGGTGAAGGACCTGCTCTACGAGGTCGTGTGGCGGGAGCGCGCCCTGCCGCCGGGGATGCCGGATGCGGCGTTCTTCCCGAGTCCGGCGGAGGTAAAGGCCGGCGCCCGGCTCTTCACGGAATACCTGACCGAAGCCGGAGTCTCGCCCGACGGCCGGAACGCCCTGCTCGCGGATCTCGAGCACTGGTCGTGGTCCTACGCCGTCGCGACGCTGGAACGGCTGGGCTGGGAGCGGAAGGCGGGTGCGGTGGTGTTGGCTGAAGAGTTGCGCGAGGAACTCGGGGTTCAGCCGGAACACCGCAAGCTCTTCCGCCGCATCCTGGAAATGGCGGCCAAAGCCGAGGTTTTGAAGGAAACGGACGGCGGCTTCGTAGTCTTAAAGGGACCCGATGATCCGTTGCCCGGGAACCTCCCGCCCGATCCCGACGCACACGCCGCCGTGATGGCCGGGCGGTACTCCCACGGCCAGACCGAAGTCGGGCTCTTTCACCGGTCCGGCGGCGCCCTTCCCGATGTCCTGCGCGGCCGCGAGGACCCGCTGACCCTCCTCTTCAGCAGCGGAGAGCCCACCGCCGCCGATCTGTACCTCAAGGCACCCGTCGCGCGCGCGGCGAACCGGCTGCTCGAGGTGGCCGTCCAGGCGCTCGTCGACGCCCTGCCCAAGGGCCGCCGCCTGCGCGTCATCGAGGTCGGCGCGGGGACGGGGTCGGCCACCGCTTCGGTGCTGCCGGTGCTCCCGGAGGGCCAGTTCGACTACGTGTACACCGACATCTCCGCCGGCTTCTTCGCCGAGGCGGAGGCGCGGTTCGGCGACGGGGGCGGGTGCATCGAGTACCGTCCGCTCGACATCGAGAAGGACCCCGTCGAGCAGGGCTTCGACGCCCACGGCTACGACCTGATCATCGCGTCCAACGTCCTGCACGCGACCCGCTACCTGGAAGAAACGCTCGCGCACTGCACCAGGCTGCTGGCGCCGTCGGGCCAGCTGGTCGCGCTGGAAAACCTGAGCGGCCTCGGCTGGATGGACCTGACCTTCGGGCAGCTCGACGGCTGGTGGCGCTTCGCCGACGACTACCGGCCGCATCACGCTCTGGCGAGCCCGGCCATCTGGCGCCGTGCACTCGGCAACGCCGGGTTCGACGCGATCGAGGTGCTCGGTGTGGACGAGTCGGACACGACCCGGATCTTCGACAAGGGCGTGATCGTGGCGCGCGGGCCGACCGAGGTGCGCGAGCCGGCGGGGGTGTGGATTCTGGCAGCGGACGAGGGGGGGCTGGCGGCGAAGCTGGCGGACGACCTGGCGGCGCGGAACCAGACGGTGGTGTTGGCGGGCGGTGACTCGGCGGTGGCCGGCGGATCGGTCGAGGGCCGCGACTCGGCGGCGGGCGGCGAATCGGCCGAGGGCCCTGCATCGGCCGAGGGCCCTGCATCGGCCGCGGGTGCCGAATCGGCCGAAGGCCCTGCATCGGCCGAGGGCGGCGAGTCGGCCCAGCAACCCGAATCGATTGCCGAGGGCCCCGGGATCTTCGCCGTCGCCGTCCAGCCGGACGACCGTGAATCGTGGCTTGCTCTCGCCGAGAGGTTGCCCGGAGACCTTCCCTTCGCCGGCGCTGTCCACTTCGGCGCCCTGGATGGCCACGGCGAAGAGGCCACAACCGAACAGATGGCCGAGGACGTAAAGCGCGTGGGGTCAGGCGCGCTCGCCATGGTGCAGGGTCTCGCCGACGCCGACTCGACCCCCGAAAAGGGCGTGTGGTTCATCACCCGGGGGGCGCAGGTCCTGGAGCGGGAGCGGGGCGGCGAGCTCGCCGGCGCGGCGTTGTGGGGTTTCGGCAAGGGTGTGGAGCGGGAGGCCGCGCATCTGCAGCCGCGCATGATCGATCTCGACCCGGGACGGATGGCCCCCCTGCCCGACCTCGCGAACGAGTTCCTGTATCCCGACCCGGAGAATCACATCGTGTACCGGTCCGGGCGCCGCCAGGTGGCGCGACTGGTGCGCGGCGAGTCCGGGCCCGAGCGTCTGGCCCTCCCGGAGGGATCGAACTGGGTGCTGGCTCCCGATACGGCCGGCGTCTTCGACCGCCCGTTCGTCCAGCAGCTGCCTGTGCGCGCGCTGGAGCCGCACGAGGTCCGCGTCGCCGTCGAGGCCGCCGGGCTCAACTTCTGGGACGTCTTCCGGTCGCTCGGCTTCATCGAGGAAGGGCTCCTGGGCCGGGAGATGTGTGGTCACATCGTGGAGGTGGGCGCGGACGTGTCGAACGTCGCCGTCGGCGATCACGTGGTGGGGATGGGGTTCGGTGCGTTCGGACCCGGCATGATCACGCACGAGGAGCTGGTTGCGAAGGCGCCGGAGGGATTCTCCACAACCGGGCTGGCCACGATCCCGAGCGCTTTCGTGTCGGCCGCGCTCTCCTTCGAGTACTCGGGGCTGGAGGCCGGCGAACGAGTGCTCGTTCACGCGGGTGCGGGCGGCGTGGGTCTGGCAGCCATCCAGCTTGTGCAGGCGGCGGGAGCCGAGGTATTCGCCACGGCCAGCGCGCCCAAGCAGGCGTATCTGCGGTCGCTCGGGGTGAAGTACGTCTTTGACAGCCGGCAGACGGCGTTCGGCGAGGAGATCCTCGAAGCCACCGGTGGCGAGGGCGTCGACGTGGTGCTGAACAGCCTGACCGGCGAGGGCTTCATCGACGCCAGTCTGGACTGCCTCAGGCAGGGCGGCCGCTTCGTCGAGATGGCCCGGCGGGACATCCTGACCGAGGAGGAGATGGCGGAAGTGCGCCCCGACGTGGCCTACGACATCCTCGAGCTCGACGTCCTGAAGAAGACCGAGCCGGCCTGGGTGGGAAGGGTGCTGCGGGGGGTGATGGAGGGGATCGCCGGGGGCGAACTGAAGCCGATCGTACACAGCCGCTGGCCGCTGGCCGAGGCCGGGGCGGCGCTGAGCTTCATGAGGTCGGCGCGGCACCTGGGCAAGATCGTGGTGACCACACCGCCGCTGCAGGATGGGCAGCTGCGCGAAGACCGCACCTACCTGGTGACGGGTGGGCTGGGGGGAATCGGGTGCGCGGTCGCTGAATGGCTCGCGGACAACGGCGCGGGAGCGATCGTGTTGAACGGCCGCCGCGATCCGGACGCCGAGGCCGAGGAGACGATCCGTGCGCTGCGGGAACGCGGGGTCACGGTGCAGGTGGAGCTGGCGGACATGACCGACGCGGGAGCGATCGACCGGATGCTGGCGCGGGTTGATCGCGACTTGCCGCCGCTGGCGGGCGTCATCCACAGCGTCGGCGTGCTCTCCGACGGAGCGCTCACGAACCAGAGCTGGGACCGGTTCGAGAGGGTGCTGTGGCCGAAGGTGCTGGGAGCGTGGCACCTCCACCGCGCGACCCTGGACCGCGACCTGGACATGTTCGTGCTCTTCACGAGCCGGGTCGGCGTCATGGGCAATCCCGGCCAGGCCAACCATGCGTCGGCCAACGCCTTCCTGGACCAGCTCGCCGGCCACCGCCGGGCGCTGGGTCTTGCCGGGCAGGCCATCGCCTGGGGGGCGTGGTCGGAGATCGGCGAAGCGGCGGAGCAGCGGGACCGCATCGACCAGCGGCGTTCGGCGCTCGGCGGCCGCTGGTTCACCCCGGAGCAGGGCATCAAGGCGTTTGACGAGCTGGTGCGGCAGGACGCGACGACCTCGGTGGTGATGGCGATGGACTGGGCGGTGTTCGCGGAGGCCGTGGACGAGCGCCCACCGCTCCTGGAGGAGCTGCTGTCCGTGACGGACGACGATGATGCGGACGCCGCGGCTTCGTCGAAGGATGTGCTCGTGCGGCTGTCCGAAGCCCCCTCCGGCGAGCGCGAGAACGTGCTGGTGTCCTTCCTGCAGGGCGAGGTGCAGGCCGTGCTGCGGCTGCCGTCC
>CBDBUB010000006.1:0-155713 GCA_965211795.1 Longimicrobiales bacterium | reverse complement strand
GATCGCAGTCGTGGCCCGCGCACCCTTGATCAGGTAGAGTTGGTGCAGTTCACGGGCGCCCGCAGGCGGAAGGACGGCCTGCGCGACATGATCGCACCTCGCGGCCGCCTCGCCGAGCAACGACCAGTGGAGAGGGTCGGCCCGTTCCAGATGGTGGCGGAAGCTGATCCACGGGTGGGTGCGGCGGTATTCGCGGTCATTCGTCATGATCGGAGCTCCCGTGCGGGGAATTCGGGATATGATCTTACAGAATGTCCGATCAAATGTCCACTGAGTTTGAATCGCCCATGAATATGACTGATTGGTTAAGTCACTGTAAATAATGGTGTTATCAACCAGGAGCGATTTGACTCGTTAGATTATGGGTAACATAATGACCATAAAGATGTCCAAGACCTCCGGGCGGACGGGCAGTCCTCTCTGGATCCCGCCCATGCATCTGCCTATTGTTCATGCCCGGCGGCGCCCCGCCCGAATCGCCAGGGCGCAACGCTGGACCTGGCGTGGCGGCGCACGCCGCGGGGAAGGAGGATTCCAATGCGCACCCGAAGCTCGGCTCCCCTCTGCCTGCTGACCCTCGTCCTTGTCGGCTGCGGCCTCTTCGGACCCGAATACCTCGAAGTACGCGAGGTGACCGTCGGCCCCACGCTGGCCAGATGCCAGGGCGTCGGCCCGCAGTCATGCATGGTCGTCGACGGCAACCTCTTCTACGGCGGAATCGAGGGATTCACCTGGGAGGCCGGCTACGACTATCGCCTGAGGATCGGCAAACACGATCCCTGGGATGGGAAGGAACCGCCGCAGGATGCCGGCCGGTACGCCTACCGTCTGCTGGAGCTGCTGGAGAAGACGCAGGCACCGTCCTCGCCCGCAACTCTGTCGCTGGCGCCTACCCGGGTGACGTGCGTCCGCGGGGACGACTTCTGTCTGGTGGTGGACGGAGGGCTGTACGACGACATGATCACCAGCTTCGAATTCGAGGCCGGCAATCACTACGTCCTGGACGCCGACAGGTATCGCGACGGCCGGTACGTGCTGAGCGAGGTCGCTTCGAGAACCAGGGCGGCGGGCCCGGTGGAGGAGATCACCGTCGATCGCCACCGGGTACCTTGCGACGACGGCCATCCCGGGTACTGCAAGGTCGTCAACGGCGTCCCCTTCCGCGGCGAGATCGTGGGCTTCCGCCCCCGGCACGAAGACAGCTACCGCCTGCGCGTCGAGCGGTTCGACATGTTTCCCGAAGGCGTGACCGGGGCCCCCTACGTTCCAGCCTGGGGCTACCGCTGGCTGGAAACGCTGGAGCGGACTCCGGGCGGTTGACGGCATGCCTGGTCCTGCCGGCTTCCGGCCCGCATGGTGGCTCCGCAACCCCCACGGGCAGACGTTTGCGGGGAGGTACCTGCGATCCCGTGCCGCCGTCCCGCTGGAGCGGTGCCGGATCGGGACGCCGGACGGCGACTTTCTCGATCTCGACTACGCGCCCGAGCCGGTGCCGGGCGCACCCGTCGTCGTGCTGCTGCACGGACTCGAGGGGTCGACGCGGCGGGGCTACATGTCCGGGATGTGCCATCATCTCTACGCGCGGGGCCTTAGGGGCGTGGGGATGAACTTCCGCGGCTGCGGCGGCGAGCCCAACCGTGTCGCTCGCTTCTATCATTCCGGCGAGACGGGCGACCTTGCGCATGTGGTCGCGGAGCTGCGCGCCCGCCACCCCGGGGTTCCCGTCGGCGCGGCGGGATTCAGTCTCGGGGGCAACGTGCTCCTCAAGCATCTCGGGGAGCGCGGCCACGATTCGGGGATCGCGGCCGCGGTGGCGGTATCGGTGCCCTACGATCTGGCGGGCTGCGCGGCGCGGCTCTCCGCGGGCCTGGCGGGACGCACGTACGGCTCCCACTTCCTGCGCGCCCTCAAGCGGAAGGTCCGCACGAAACGCGGGTTGCTCGATGGCGTCGTCGATGTCGAGGGCGTTCTGGCGACCCGGACGCTCAGAGACTACGACGACGCGCTGACGGCGCCGCTGCACGGTTTCTCGGGGGCCGACGACTACTACGGCCGCGCCGATGTGCGCCGCCAACTCGCAGACATCCGGGTGCCGACGCTCCTGGTGCAGTCCCGCGACGATCCCTTCCTGCCCGAGGGCGCGATCCCCGAGGCCGCGGCCGCCGCCAACCCGCACCTCACGGCGGCGTTCACCGACCGGGGCGGCCATCTCGGGTTCGTGGAGGGGGGCCTGCCCTGGCGCCGGCGCTTCTGGGCGGAGCGGACGGCCGCGGGGTTCCTGGCGGAGCGGTTGTGTTGACGCCGGGCAACTCATCGCAGCAGTTCGACACCCTCCAGTCGCGCCGCCTTCCGGTCAAAGGTATAGAGCGGTCGCGCGCCAGACCGATCCGCCGCGGCAAGAACCATCAAATCCGAGAATCCCGGGCCACCCGCTCCGTAGCGAAATGCGGCCCGGGCCACATCGTCCGCGGCCTCGACGACGAGACCCTGCGTCGCCACGAGTTCCTGGAGGATCGTCGCAATGCGTTCGCGGGAAACCCCGTAGGCCCGTTCCAGGACCCAGACGAGCTCGACGACAACCTCGCGGCAGGCATAGCCTGGACGTTCGGTAGTGAGCGATTCCAACAGAGCGCGAGCCGACTCCGCCTGCTTCTCGTCGTCGCGCACCAGGTAGCGAACGAGGACGTTGGTGTCGAGGGCGATCATTCCCCGGATGCCCCGTCGGCCACGGCTCGCTTCATTTCCTCCACGGTGACGGGTGGCCCGTCGTGCTTCAGTACACCGAACAGCCGCCGGATGGGGCGGACGGGCAGAATGCGCGCTTCGCCGTCAAGAACGATGTAGCGCACGCGGTCGCCAGCCTTGACGCCCAGCGTATCCCGGACGGGCTTGGGGAGCGTGGTCTGTCCCTTTTTCGTTACTGCGGATTCGAGCATGGCCGCACCTCCATTTGCCTTACAACATACACTATCGCCTTGCTCATCGCAACAAGGTAAGGCGGCTGTGCGCCCCGTCGACGATCCGGTGTTTTCCGGCGGAATGTGCCAGCGCGATCTGGAAGAAGGCCCGCCGCGGGGAAATCAGGTCCGCTGCGCCCTTTCTGGACGAGATCACGAGGCTTTCGAGCGTCATCCGAATCCAGCCAGGCGAGACCCTGCTGAGGGAAGCGACGGGAACGGCGCTGCGAATTGGTCATCCGGTCTATGACTGTCTGTACATCGCCTGCGCGAGGCGTACGGGATCGGTTCTGGTTACGGCGGATCGCAGGCTCTTCGAGGCCGTGTCGGACCTGGTTTCCGATGTCGAAGTGATCGCGCTTTGTGATGATCAGGCGATGGTCAGGGTCGAGGCGGCGGGACTCGGCTCATAGGAACGGAGCGGGAGGGTTCAAGTTGAAAACGACGACCGCGGGCCCCGGCGAGGCACGGCATGCACTCAACCGGGTACTGCTCACGAGCGATCCGGGACCGGCCAGAGTCGAACGTTGGACGAGGGACATCGGGCGGCGTCTCCTCCTTGCTTCGCGCCATGCCCGTGAGCGCAACTTCACCCGGATTCATGTCGAGGACCTCTCGTTGCTGTTCGCCGCCTACGACGAGCGTTTCCTGAACGGGCTCTGCGGGGAGCTGCTCGGGCGAGGAGACCTGGCGTTCCGCCTCTCCAGCCGGATGACGCGGGCAGGGGGGAAGACGACGCGCTTCAAGCACCCGGACGGTACCAGCCGTTTCGAGATCGCGGTGGCCACTTCGATTCTCTTCGACGGGTTCCTGGCGGACGATCCGGCGGTGACCGTCTGCGGCCTTCCTTGCCACGACCGGCTGGAAGCACTCCAGAGACTGCTGGAGCACGAGATTGTACACCTCGCGGAGTGGCTGTGCTGGGACGAGAGCCACTGCGGCCGCACACGCTTCCAGGGAATAGCATCCCGGCTGTTTCTCCACCGAGCCCACACGCACCAGCTGATAACCCGCTCCGAGCGCGCCGCGAAGCTGGGCTTCACCGTGGGCACGCGTGTGAGTTTCCGCTACCGGGACCGGTGGCTGACCGGCCGCGTCAGCCGCATCACCAAGCGCGCCACCGTGCTGGTGGACGATCCGGCCGGCGAGCTGTGGTCCGACGGGCGCCCCTACGTCCGCTACTACGTGCCGCTCGGCGGACTTCGACCGGTGTCGAGCGGCTGAGTGCACTCGGATGCGGGATGACGAGAAAGCTGGCCGCGAGGGTGGAACGTGAAGGGAATCTGACGGGATGAGCATTTCCGGCAGCCAGTCGAAGTCCGCGACAGCGTTGCGGGTTTCTCCTCTTCCCTCCCCTCTCCCGGCTCCCACGCTCGCGCAACTCACCGAGCTGCTCCCGCTCGGCTGGCCCCACTACATCGCCCTCCTGTCCGTAACCGACTCCGACGCCCGCCGTTTCTACGAGATCGAGGCCGCAGACAACGACTGGAGCGTCCGCGAACTCAAGCGGCAGATCGGCAGCTCCCTTTACGAGCGGCTCGCGCTTAGCCGCGACAAGCACGAGGTCCGCCGCCTGGCTCGAGAGGGGCAGGTCGTCGAGAAGGCGTCGGACCTGATCAAGGATCCGGTGGTCACTTCTTCGTCGACCTGGTGTTCTACAACCGCCTGCTGCGGTGCTACGTGCTGATCGACCTGAAGCCCGGAAGGCTGACCCACCAGGATCTCGGCCAGATGCAGATGTACGTGAACTACTTCGACCGATTCGTGACGACAGATGGCGAACTGCCGACCGTCGGCATCCTGCTCTGCGACGACAGGAACGAGGCCGTGGTGGAGCTGACCCTCCCCGAGGACGCCAACATCTACGCGTCGCAGTACCAGCTCTATCTGCCATCGAAGGAGGAGCTTGTGGAGCAGCTGGCGATGGCGCGGCGGGAGGTTGCGGGGGGGTGATTGAACGGGGGCGGCCGGAAGGCTTCGCCCTCTCTCGAGACAGCTTCCACCGAGGAAATCGAGAGGCGCCTACGGAGGCCGTGAACCAAAAAAATGCAGCCGGGCGAGCCCAACGGCTCGACGGACCGCCGAGGCAGCCCTCCCAACTGCGCACCGACAGTAACAGCGTCGGGTCTACGACGCCAATGATGGCTCCGTGCATGAAGTCCCCGGGATGGTGGGGCTCCGAGGTGGTGCAACCATCCGGCTACCGCCCGTGTCCACAATCCGTGAGAAAGTCGAGATCCCCTCGACAACGAAGAACACCATCCCCAAGGAGGGTTCCGTGAGCGAGAATCCCCAACGATCTGACCGGTGAGGTGGGGTTTCAGTGGGCGATCGGGGCGACCGGATCTTTCTCGGCAAGGCGTCCGCCGGACACGGGCTGTCTAGCCTTCCGGATCCGTTTCAGGGGCTGCTGTTCCGGCGAGACGGCGAGATCGTTTACGAGAACAATGTCGCGAGGGACGAGTGATTCGTTCATGAACCGCTGGCCGACCCTTAGCCGTCCCTCGCGAGCCGGGCACTCACCAGGCGATTCATGCTCACTCCCTGCTCCGCCGCCCGAATGGCCAGGGCGTGGTCGCTCACTACCTGAAGATGTCGGCGGCATGGTTGCGGACAGCCCAGTCAATGCCGGTGCACCACCGTCGACGCGTGCGGCGGTCGCGGTTCGGCTGGACCGGTCGGTAAGCGAGATGGTTCGGCGCACGCGCTGACGACGCCTCTTTCGGCGGCCTCACCCCGGAAACATCCAGAAAACATCCAGAAACCGCCAGAAAACAACCACTCCGTCAGGTGGCACTTCCCAACAAGCTTGTTGCCAACAATCCTGTTGGCGGCCCGGTCAAGGTTGCGCTTGGTCGGAGCGGCCAGTTGCCGCCTCGCGGCTGAGCTTCATGCGCTTGCGGAGGGCCACGACGTGCTCCGCAGCGGGATCATCGACGATTCGGCAGGGGAGCGACGTCTCTCCTCGCACATGAGCAAGCACTTCGCCAAGGGCCGCTTCCACCTCGCGTCCCAGATCCGTTCGTCCGGTCGTCATCGGTTCCGTTCCTTCTTCTTGATCGCGGCGACGAGCGGCCCTCAACCCATCCGCACCCGCTCGATGAACTCGTCGCCCGTTGCGCACTCGACCAGGGCGTCCGTGACCCTGTCGATGTCTTCGGGAGCAGGCGGTTCGTCGAGAATGCGTGACAACCGACCAGCCGTGTCCTCGCCGAATCTGCGAGTGACCTGCCGACGCAGAACGCGCGCCTCACCCTGCCGGGCTCCCTTCTGGACCAACTCGTCCATACCCTGCCGGAATCTGTCCACTACCTCTGCCATGGTATTCGCTCCTCCCTTCATCAGTCTTTCCGGATAGTCCCTCAACTCTAACATCGTATCCACGCTCTGGACCACCAATCCGGCCAGACCCGGGTCACCGCTCGTCTCGACAGCCCGCCACAGGCCCGACAACTGCGCGGCCATCTCCTCCGGCGAGAGGTTGCGGGCAAGTCCGAGGACCAGCGCCGTGAGATCGTCAGGCGATCGGTCACCTCCGGTATCCTCTTTCCATGGGACCAAGCGGTAGCGACCCGGATGGGAGTGCCGGAACAGGTCGGCCACGTCGCCCGGTGCGGTCCAGGGGCCATCGCCGTGATAGAGGACGAGGTAGACGAACTCCGGGAGCGGATCCCCAGGCCGGTAGTCCGGTCCGGCGGCGATTCCTTCGAGCGCGAGCGCGGAATAGGTCGTCGTCCGGAGGGCCATCAGCCGATCGACCGTGCGTTGGAATTCGAGCAGGAACAGGACTCTCTCGCCGTTGACGGTGTCGGCGGACCAGATCATGTCCGGGTGGCGCCGTTGGAGGGTCTTCTTGCTTACGAGACCAGCGGACTCCTCGCGGAGTGTGGAGAAGTCGATGTCGGACGCCCACTCGGGTGCGTGGTGGCGGATGAGGATCTCGGCCATGCGGCGGTCGGCGAAGACCGACTTGAGGAAGGCGTCGTGCATGGAGTCTCCGGGATGGCGGGGACTCCAAGGTGGGGGAGGGGCGGGGGCGGAGGGATGGCTGGATGGGCAGGGGACGCCCGGAGGTGCGTGAGCCACGCTGTCCGGGGACGCCGCTGAGGTCCCTTGGGGCGCCGCGAGGTCTACATTAAGTCAGCTACACATGTCATAGTGTAATGCGGAGTTTACGTTTCCGGTTGCTTTGGAGCACGTTGAGCGCCGAGACTACTGGACTGTCCGGACGTCAATCCCGATCATCGGATTCCGATCAATGCCATCATCCCTGACGGGGATGATGCAGGGGACAGTGAGTGTTTTCCGAAACGGAGGACGGCTTGGGGCACAAAGGTCACCGAAGGCAGGAAGCGGCACGCGTTCGCGAACGTCTGGCGCAGCTCGCCGCCGAAACGGCCGACCTAACCGCTCGACTCGCGGAGCTGGAGGAGGAAGGACCGCCGGTTCCGGACGGTCAGAGGGCTGCGGGCTCCGTAACCGACGCGTCGACCCCGAGCGAAAAGATCGCATTGTTCCGCACCCTGTTTTGTGGTCGTGAGGACGTCTTTCCGAGGCGCTGGGAAAACACACGGACCGGGAGGGCCGGCTATGCGCCCGCGTGCAGCAACGAATGGAAACCACGGGTGTGCGGCAAACCCAAGGTAAAGTGCGGAGCATGCCCGAATCAGGCCTTCCTTTCCGTAACGGACGAGGTGATCGAGGGGCACTTGCGTGGTCGTCACACCATCGGCGTCTATCCGATCCGGC
This sequence comes from Longimicrobiales bacterium, assembly GCA_965211795.1. Classification (GTDB taxonomy): domain Bacteria; phylum Gemmatimonadota; class Gemmatimonadetes; order Longimicrobiales; family Gaopeijiaceae; genus Bin94. Next base: position 148,007 of record CBDBUB010000006.1, on the reverse strand, counting down.
TTGACGACACCTGCCGCTTCCTGGCCGCCGACTTCGACAGGGAGACCTGGAGGCGGGATGCGCAAGCCTTCCTCGAAGCCTGCAGGTCGAAGCAGATTCCGGCGGCGCTCGAGCGCTCGCGCTCCGGCAACGGCGGGCACGTCTGGATCTTCTTTGGCGACCCGGTACCGGCCTCGCTCGCCCGCCGCCTGGGCGCCCATCTTCTGACCGAAGCCATGGAGTGCCACCCCGACATCGGCTTTGGATCCTACGATCGGTTCTTTCCGAGCCAGGACACGCTGCCCACTGGCGGTTTCGGCAACCTCATCGCCCTGCCTCTGCAGCGCGGCCCGCGAAAGTACGGGAACAGCGTGTTTCTGGACGACGGCTTCGAGCCGTATTCCGATCAATGGGCCTTTCTCTCTTCGCTGCGCCGTGTGTCCGTCGCGGAAGCCACGGCGCTTGCCGACGAAGCCAGCCGGCAGGGCCGGGTGATCGGATTGCGCCTGCCGCTTGAAGACCGCGATGAGGAGCCTTGGACGGCACCACCCTCGCGGCGTCTGCCACTGCCCGAGATCGCCGGGGAATTGCCTGACCGGATCGACGCTGTCCTCGGTGACCAGATCTACATTCCTCGCACCGGTCTCTCGTCCGGTCTCGTCAACCGCCTCATCCGTCTCGCGGCATTCCAGAATCCGGCTTTCTACAGTGCTCAGGCAATGCGGCGATCGACCTTCGGCATCCCCCGGATCGTGGCCTGTGCCGAATTGCTGTCGCACCACATCGCCCTGCCACGAGGTTGCCGCGCGTCGATGGAGTCGATGTTTGAGGACCTTGGCACGCGTGTGGAGGTGCAGGACGTGCGCAACGCGGGCCATCCGGTCGAAGCTGCCTTTCTCGGCAAGCTGACCATTGAACAAGACGCGGCCGCCAAGGCACTGTTGCGGCACGACAACGGCGTCCTCGCGGCAACGACCGGGTTCGGCAAGACCGTGGTCGCCGCATCCGTTATCGCCTCGCGCCGCACGAGCACGCTCGTGCTGGTTCACCGCCTGCAGCTGATGGATCAGTGGATCGCCCAGCTCGCGGCATTCCTGGATCTTCCGGCATCTTCGATCGGGCAGATCGGCGGTGGCAAGCGCAAGCCGCGTGGTCTCGTCGATGTCGGCGTGATACAGAGCCTGGTACGCAAAAGGGAAGTGGACGACATCGTCGCCGACTACGGGCATCTGGTGGTCGACGAGTGCCACCACATCCCCGCCGTGAGCTTCGAGGGCGTCGCGCGCCGTGCCAAGGCCAGGCATGTGCTCGGGCTGTCGGCGACCGTAACCCGCCGCGACGGTCACCATCCCATCATCTTCATGCAGTGTGGCCCCGTCCGGTACAGAGCAACCGCCAAGGCACAGGCCCTGCAGCGCCCCTTCCAGCACCGGGCGATCCTTCGCCCGACTTCGTTCCAAATGCCGATGGGCATGGACGGCGAGCGACCATCCATCCAGCAGGTGTATGCCGCGCTCGCTGCAGACGAGGCACGTAACACACTGATTCTTCGCGATGTCCGGGCGGCGCTCGAGGCCGGGCGCTCGCCGATCCTTCTCACCGAGCGCAGGGAGCATGCCGGCTATCTCGCCGAGAGGATCGCCCACTTTGCCCGCAACGTGCTCGTCCTACGCGGTGGCATGGGAACCCGGCAGCGCCGCACGCTGACCCAGCAGCTCGAGGAGATTCCGGAGGCGGAGGAACGAGTCCTCGTCGCTACCGGCCGGTACATCGGCGAAGGGTTCGACGACGCCCGCCTCGACACTCTCTTCCTGACGATGCCGTTCTCCTGGAGGGGAACACTCGCGCAGTACGTGGGCCGCCTGCACCGGCTGCATCCGGAGAAGAGCGAGGTTCGGGTCCATGACTATGTCGACGAGCGCGTTCCGATGCTCAGGCGGATGAGCGAGAAGCGGATCCGGGGCTACAGGGCTCTCGGTTACCGCGTCGATGCGGACGGCCCGGGAGACTCCCGCGAGGGTGGCCTGCTGAGGATCGACCCGAAGGATTCAAGTTGAAAACGACGACCGCGGGCCACGGCGAGGCACGGCATGCACTCGCCCGGGTTCTGCTCACGAGCGATCCGGGACCGGCCAGAATCGAAAGTTGGACGGGTGACATCGGGCGGCGTCTCCTCCTCGCTTCGCGCCATGTTCGTGAACGCAACTTCACCCGGATTCATGTCGAGGACCTCTCGTTGCTGTTCGCCGCCTACGACGAGCGTTTCCTGAACGGGCTCTGCGGGGAGTTGCTCGGGCGGGACGGTCCGGCGTTCCGCCTCTCCGGCCGGATGACGAGGGCGGCGGGGAAGACCACGCGCCTACAGCACCCGGACGGTACCAGCAGTTTCGAAATCGCGGTGGCCACTTCGGTCCTCTTCGACGGATTCCTGGCGGACGATCCGGCGGTGACCGTCTGCGGCCTTCCCTGCCGCGACCGGCTGGAAGCGCTCCAGAGGGTGTTGGAGCACGAGATCGTGCACCTCGCGGAGTGGCTGTGCTGGGAGGTGAGCCACTGCGGCCGCGCCCGCTTCCAGGGAATAGCGTCCCGGCTGTTCCTCCACCGTGCCCACACGCACCAGCTCATAACCCGCTCCGAGCGCGCCGCGAAGCTGGGCGTCAAGGTGGGCACGCGCGTGAGTTTCCGCTACCGGGACCGGTGGCTGACCGGCCGCGTCAACCGCATCACCAAGCGCGCCACCGTGCTGGTGGACGATCCGGCCGGCGAGCTGTGGTCCGACGGGCGCCGCTACGTCCGCTACTACGTGCCGCTCGGCGGACTTCGACCGGTCTCGGCACGTCCATGGAGTTGACGTCTTCGGTTCCTTTGAGGACGTTGAGCCCCAGAGGCTAGCCGTCCCTCGCGAGCCGGGCACTCACCAGGCGATTCATGCTCACTCCCTCCTCCGCCGCTCGAATGGCCAGGGCGCGGTGCGTCTCCGGCGGCACCCGCACCATGAACTTCCCGCTGTAGGCCCGGTCCGCCATCGGCTCCGGGACCGGCTCGCGATTGGTCCGCATGTCAGCCACGCAGTCGGCCACGAGGCGCCGGATGCCCGACAGGGGAGCGCGGGCACATTTGGCGCGAGGCGAGCCGGGCCCACAGGGCTGGAGAGCCGGGAATACCTGCGAGAGAAGCGATCCGGGTGCTGGCTGAGGAGCTGGGTCTGGAGTTGTGACCGGGAGAACCAGCAGGCAACCGAAACGGCCAGAAGTCAGGGCCAACGTCCAGAGACCGTCCGCAGTACACAGGCAATGAGATCGTGGCGAGGCCGTCTGGGTGACGGGCGTGTGGGAGCGCGCGGCAATCGAGCGGTACCACTTGCGCGGCCGCGAGCATTATGCAAGCATTATGCGATCATCGCACCATTTCGCGGGAGGCTCGCATGGGCAATCTGACCATTCGGAACCTGGACGATGGCGTCATCGACCGTCTCAAGGCCCAGGCACGGGCGAATCACCGTTCCCTTGAGGGGGAAGTTCGCCATGTGCTGACGCGCGAGGTGTCCGACTACCTCCGGACCGCAGAGTTTCTGGAACGCGCGGACGCTTTGGCGGCGACCACGTCCGGCACGAAGCAAACGGACAGCACCATCCTCATTCGGGAGGACCGCGACCGGTGAAGGTGACGGTCGATGCGAGCGTGGCCGTCAAGTGGTTCGTGGCGGAGGATCACCGCAAGGAAGCCCGGAGTCTGCTTGGACCGAGAATCGAACGCTACGCGCCCGACCTGCTGCCGGTGGAATGTGCCAGCGCGATCTGGAAGAAGGCCCGCCGCGGGGAAGTAAGGTCCGCTGCGCCCTTCCTGGATGAGATCACGAGGCTGTCGAGCGTCATCCGAATCCAGCCCGGCGAGACCCTGCTGAGGGAAGCGACGGAAACGGCGCTGCGAATCGGTCATCCGGTCTACGACTGTCTGTACATCGCCTGCGCGAGGCGTACGGGATCGGTTCTGGTAACGGCGGATCGCAAGCTCTTCGAGGTCGTGTCGGACCGGGTTCCCGATGTCGAAGCGATCGCGCTTGATGATGATCAGGCGATGGCCAGGGTCGAGGCGGCGGGGATTCGGCTCACAATCGAGCGAGGCCGTCGAGGCACTGAGGCGTGACGAGCGGATGGACCTGCTGGTGGTCTAGCCAAGGAGGCGACGCCGTAGGGCCCGTCACCCGATCCTGTAGGAGCGGAGCGGCAGTGCGGTTGTTTCCAGCGAGGAAAGATCAAGCTGGTTCGCCGCGCGATCGATGTCGAAGCCGACCAGTTTGCCGCGCGCATCGATATCCACGTTCACGCCATCGACGACTTCCCTGGTCTCCACGCAGGGCTCTTCGCTGAGCTCGATGTAGAGACTGTCGGTCTCGGGGTAGTAGTGGAGCTTCATGGTGATCTGCTGATCGGGAGGCCCGCCGGGTCGGAGACGCAAGCAGACGCGAGACCCACCCTCAACCCATCCGAACCCGCTCGATGAACTCCTCGCCCGTGCGGCACTCGAACAGGGCGTCCGTGACCCGGTCCATGTCTTCGGGAGCAGGCGGTTCGCGGAGAAGGCGGGACAACTGCCCAGCCGTCTCTTCACCGAATCTGCGAGTGACCTGCCGACGCATCAGGCGCACCTCGCCCCTCTGGACCAACTCGTCCATACCCTGCCGGAATCTGTCCACCACCTGTGCCATGGTCTTCGCTCCTCCCTTCGTCAGTCCTTCTGGATAGTCCCTCAACTCTAACCCTTTCATTCAGCCAGGGCCCGCACCACTGCTTCGGGATCGCGGTCGATGACTCCGGGATGGTGGGGACTCAAGGTGGGAGAGCGAAGGGAATGGCTGGATGGGCGGGGGCCGTTAGTTGTCAGGTCTGCCAGCCCCGTTGGGGACTGGACAGGCCAAGCCCAACGAACCATACTGAATTCAGTCCGAATAACATACGGAGGCCGACATGCACCGCACTCAGGACACCTATTCGCTGAGCGATTTCCGGCAGCGCACGAGCGAACACCTGGACCGGATTCGAGAGGGGCGGGTGGAGACGATCACCCAGAACGGCCAGGCCGCCATGGTCGTCATGAGCCCCGAGCGCTACGACTTCCTGGTCCATTCGGCCGAGCGCGGACACATGTGGCGCGAGGCGATTAAGGCCCATAGGGCTGGAGAGCCGAGAATACCCGCGGGAGAAGCGATTCGTGAGCTGGCTGAGGAGCTGGGCGCGGAGTTGTGAGCCGATATGAGGTTGTGGTATGCAAGGCCGCTGCCGGAGTTGAAGCGACGCGCGAAGGACTATTGGAGCGAAGGATTGAGGGCATCTGAATAACGAATGGGGTTTAGCGGTATGAATGAAGGATTCGATTTCGAGCGACTGGTCGAGCTGTGCCAGCGCACCCACGAGGAGACAAGGCGTTCGGCCGCTCGTGCGATCGACCGTTCGCTGGTCGTGAGGAACTGGCTGTTCGGATGGTACATCGTGGAGTACGAGCAGAACGGCGCGGATCGGGCCGAGTATGGCGCGCAGACCCTGAAGAAACTATCGGCGGCCCTGAGGGAGAGGATCGGGCGGGGGTTCTCGGTGCGATACCTGAGGCAGTTCCGGCGATTCTACTGGGAGTTCAAGGGGGTCGTGCCGGAGTTCGACAAGCGGCGAACGGAGTTTTCCGTTTCTGCCACCGAGGAGATTCGGCAGACACTGTTTTCCGAATTGCCCGTTTCGACTGGCGGGGAGTCGGAGGCGTCAGTGCCCGCCCTCTTCCTGCAGCGGCTCCCCCTCGGCTGGTCCCACTACATCACACTCCTGTCCGTAACCGACCCCGACGCCCGCCGTTTCTACGAGATCGAGGCCGCAGACAACGACTGGAGCGTCCGCGAACTCAAGCGGCAGATCGGCAGCTCCCTTTACGAGCGGCTCGCCCTCAGCCGCGACAAGCACGAGGTCCGCCGCCTGGCTCGGGAGGGGCAGGTCGTCGAGAAGCCGTCGGACCTGATCAAGGATCCGGTGGTGCTGGAGTTCCTCGGCCTGGAAGAGAAGCCCGCCTACTCCGAGAGCGACCTGGAAACCGCGATCATCGACCGCCTTCAGCAATTCCTGCTGGAGCTGGGAAAGGGCTTCCTCTTCGAAGCGCGCCAGAAGCGGTTCAGCTTCGATGACAGTCACTTCTTCGTCGACCTGGTGTTCTACAACCGCCTGCTGCGGTGCTACGTGCTGATCGACCTGAAGCCCGGAAGGCTGACCCACCAGGATCTCGGCCAGATGCAGATGTACGTGAACTACTTCGACCGATTCGTGACGACAGATGGCGAACTGCCGACCGTCGGCATCCTGCTCTGCGACGACAGGAACGAGGCCGTGGTGGAGCTCACCCTCCCCGAGGATGCCAACATATACGCGTCGAAGTACCAGCTGTATCTGCCATCGAAGGAGGAGCTTGTGGAGCAGTTGGCGATGGCGCGGCGGGAGGTCGCGGGGGGTGATTGAACGGGGGCGGCCATGAGGGACGCGGTCGTCAACGCCGTGGTTCACAGGAACTACGCGACGACGGTGTCCACCCGGATCCGCGTCCAAGACGACCGCATCACCCTTCGGAACGCAGCCCGGCTGCCACCGGACTGGGCCGTTCCCGCAACCGGAGGACCGCAGTCGCGGCCCTACAACCCGCGCGCAGGGTCGGAGACGCAGGCCAGGATCGGAAAGCGCCCCGGACGGCAAGTGGTGGCCGATTGTTGCTCGCGCTCTCCAAGTCATCCAACTTCAGAGTCCTCGGACCGGAAACGGAGAGCACACGATGACGAGACAGCTAACCGCGATCGCGGAACGCGACGGGAACGGGTATGTGGCACTATGCCTGGAGGTGGATGTGGCCAGCCAGGGAGATTCCGTGGCCGAAGCCCGGTCGAACCTCGAAGAAGCCCTGGCCCTCTTCTTCGAGACAGCGTCCACCGAGGAAATCGAGAGGCGCCTGCGGACACCGTGAGCCCCGCCGACACCCTCAAGACCCTCTTCAGAGACATCTTCCAATGCCGCGGACGCGACTTCGGCAGCGCATCCCGCGGCGTCCTGGGCATCTCGGACGGCAACGAGGGTGTCCAGTGGAACGCTGGCTACTACCCCCGTGACGGCGCGGTCTGGCTGGGCGTCAACCTCGAGGGCATGAAGTACGACGGCTGGCCGGTCGCGCGCCTCATCGAGCGGGAGATCTCCCGGCCACTCCTCCTGTCCCGGTATCGCCCGCAGGTCGCAAGACCCGACAAGGTCACCGTGCTCTGGTCGCGCGACGCGTGGCAGTACTCCGCCCGGCGCGCGATCAGGGAGGCGAATGTCGCCCCCACGCCGGTCGCGCTGGATCGCCTCGACGGCCGGGGCTGGGCGGAGGCACTGCGAGGCGCGAGGATGTGTCTGGACCCCCGGAGGCAACATCGCGGCCGCAGGAGGGTTCCGGTCACGCTGCTCCCGTCGAAGCGGTATCGGAGACAGGGGGAAGGGGCCGGGCAACGAACCACTTCGCTCGTGGCGTCCACGCTCGCGAACGACATGGCGCCCAGAGAACGGTGCTCTGAGGGACCATAAGTAAAGCCGACGCGACACTTCGTAATGTTCTCTTGACAGTGTCCGGGCCGGAGCACCGTGAACCCGGAGGCCAAAGCTCGCCCGTGTCGGATACGAGCTTTACCCCTCCTGGGACTTCGACCGCCCCAGTACCACGGTGATCAGGGGACCGGCAATAACGATTCCGGCACCCCAGATATGTCCGAGAGCCGCGAGGTAGATGCCGCCGCCGACAGTGGCGAGACTTGTGAGGAGCGTCCCGACGCTCAGGGCCCTGACGGCGAACGCGTTGGCCTGGCTCTCCCGCGTCTCCATTGATCTCCGGTGCTCACCCTGCTTCTGGTATTCGCTGAGGATGACTTCATCCGATTTCGGGACAGCCTCGCGAAAGGCCTGCAGGGCTTCGGGCGGTGGCAGCGGTCCCTGCCAGGTCGTCTTCTGCTCGACGGAGACGGACTTGTCTGCCGTATCGGTTGATTGAACGGCTGGCAGATCCGGTCCCGGCTTCCCTCGCTTCCGCCGCCGCCGCGCCATTCGCTCAGGAGCCGGTCTTGGTCGACTGCCTCTTGATGACGCGAGCAGATGCGGTACCGAGATCGGAAATGGTCGTTGCGAGATCGGACATCACGACCTCGCCGTCCGAACGGTGGCGGCGCAGCAGTCGGCGCCGATCAGCGCCGCGTGTCGCCAGCGACAGGAGAAACGCCGTCATTTCCGTATGGGTATCGACCATCTGGCGGAGAAACGCACCCAATGAACACCTCCGTTTTCCGTAGATCCGCGATCGTCGAAAGGGCCGCAAGACTACACAGAACCTAGCGATCCTGTCAACTGTCAGCTGATGATGCGGGGACGGCGTCACCCGCCGAGGTGGCGCTCTTCAGACGGCCGACGAGGAGTGGATCCAGCGCGATCAACTGCTTCCGGACCTTCCGAGCGCCGAGGCCTACCTGATACCGCCGGGCTGTTCTCAGTTCTGCCGCTCCCGCAGAAAAACGCGTCTTCGTACCGACCGGCCGACGCTACGGCCGCTTCGATGTGACGCGGTCCGGTGCTGGCGGAGAGAATCCAGTGGGCCAGACCATCAGAATCTCGACGACCAGCGTGCCGCCTGCCGTCGCAAGCCACATTACGTCACCCTGCTCTTCGGGGACGGGCGATAAGACCCCGTCTCATCTCGCCCACGGTGGCGTTGTCGCCCAACCCCGACGCTGCACCTCCCGCAGATACCGGGAGGCGCCTGCGCGCTCTTCGCGAATCAGCGCGAACGGTGCCCGTTGGCGGTCTTCGGGATAGTGGCATTCCCGGTACCGGTCCGCCTCTCCACATCGGCAGTACTCGTCCAACATTCTCCGTCTCATCGCCACCCACGCTGAGCAATGTTGCGGGCCCGGCCACCTATTGAAGAACTCGAGATGCAGAGTCTTCGCGAGCCAGCAGGTGGACCAGTCGACCAGCACGTGCAGAGGATCGCGTCCCCAGATCCACTCGCCCTTCATGTACGTGCATAGGCTCGCGTCAGGATACATATGATCTGCAGTCGGACGAATTCCATCCTTCCACCAGGCCCAGACGCGCACGATGGGGACGAAGTCGGGGCTTGCTGGCAAGGCAACTGGCGCCGGCGGGTCGCTCAGCGGAATCTCCAAGAGCAGCCGACCGCGATACGGGAGCGATCGGATGACTCCAACGTCGATCCCCATGAGCGCGAAGCCCGAAGAGCAACGAACAATGCTGGCACCGGGATAGCATTGCTCGAGCTCTTCGAGCCTCAGCAGCTCGCTCAGCCGACGCCCGAGGGTCTGTGGGGACGAACGGGCCTTGGGGGCGGCTGGACCGGCTCCTCCGGTGGGAACGGCCCCACTGGCGGACGGTCGGGTTTGTTCGGCGGATCCGAGGGCTTGTCCGGTGGATCCACGGGTTTGGGATCGGTCGAGTGCTCGGTGCCCAGATCCCGATGCTGGTCTGGCTTCCTCGCGTGCTGCAAGTCGTTCTTCGGCATGACAATGTCTGCCTTTCTTCCCCGGTCTCGATGCTGGGGCGGGTCCATGCCCGGGGATGATGAACCCGCCCGTATCGATTCTGACCATTGGCCCGTCAGGCACATCGGCGGCTACGCCGAAGGCACGCAGGCGTTCGAGGTCCAGTTCCGCCGGTCGGAAGGCGCCGCTCCCGGATTGCGAAGTCGGGAAGGACCTCGTATTAGTATTCGTCTCGGTGTCCATCACTGAATGGTATGTCGAGTTGCGATGCCGCGCAAGGGTAATAGCGATAACCGAGGAAATCACCACATGGAGCTTGGTAGTCGAATACAGGAGATCCGGGAAGATCAGGGCCTGACGCAGACCGAACTCGCCGCGCGGGTCCGGACATCCCAATCGACGATCTCCCAGATTGAAGCGGGTGACCGCAATCCTTCCTACCGGATGTTGATGAAGCTGGCATCGGCCCTCCAGGTAACCGTGGGATACGTGTTGGGAGAGGAACCAGCCGGCGATCTGGATCCAGTGGAGGAGGCCCACTTTCGCCAGTACCGCAGCCTCACGGACGATGCTCGCCGCCAGCTGACGGAGTACGCCCGATTCTTGAGCAAGCGCCATGCGGGCCGGCAAGACGACGAGGAGCGGTGAACCAACAAGGACTTCGGTTCGCCCGCCTTTTCCGTCAGGCACGAGACCTTACCGGAATACGCCAGTGCGATCTGGCGGAACTCGCGGCAGGCGATGGCATCGAGATCGTGGATTTCGAGGTTTCAGATCCAGGATGTACGGCATGTCTCATGCCGGACCCACGCGGCCAGGGCGGCGCCATCTTTCTGCAGCCCGGTCAGAATCCAGGCCGAAGGAGATTCTCGATCGCCCACGAACTGGGTCACTACCATATTCCGACCCACACCAACGGGCCGAGAGAATGTGGGGAGTCAGCGTTGCAGGCATCGCACGACTACGGGCGGATGGTCGAGTGGGAAGCCAATTCCTTCGCCGCTGAGTTGTTGATGCCGACGCGTCTCTTCCGTCGCGATGCCCAGAAACGCGAGGTGAGCTTCGAGGCGGCCTACGAACTCATGTCGCCGGACATGTACGGCGTCTCAGCCACCGCTGCAGCCCGCCGGATGGTGCAGGTCTCGAACGAACCCTGCGCTCTCGTCGTGACTCGGCAGGGCCGCGTCGAGTGGCAGGAGCGATCCCGTTTCTACTATCCGATGGCCACCCGCGGCCAGCCCGTTCGTGGAGGCACGATCGCGGCTGCGGTGACAGGTGGAGAATCCCCAGAGCCCGGTGCGGAGCCAGTTGATCCCGCAGCCTGGTTGGACAGGCTACCCGAGGGTGACTTCACCCTGCTTGAGAGCACCCATTTCATTCCCAGTCTGGACCAAGTGCTTTCTCTGCTGTGGATTCCTGACCTGGAAGAGTAGGCTCGCTTCGCCGGAGCCCCGCGTTCTTGAGAGATGACAGTAGGACGCCACGACGGTGGCCGAGACGATTCCGTTGCTCTCGAGATCGGTGATCAGGGTCCGCAGGAACAACAGCAGTCGGATTCCTCGCCACCCCAGACCATGCCGCCCTGGCAATCCCGCGGGAGCAAGAACCAGCCATCTCTCCCGTGGTTGGGCCGCTAAAGACGGTGCCCAGATTCCACAGACACTGTCTGCGGAATCTCCCGAAGAACTCGCTGCACAGATAGATGACAATCGGAATGTCAACTACACACGACATTCTGTAATGTCGAGATGACTCCCATCTCTCACCCAATCGCCCCCCGCGGTGCTTTCCTCCAACCCGCCCTTGCGATTCTCCCCCGACACGAACATCCTCACAGCCGAAGACGCCCGGACGTGACCGGTAGCCACCCCATCCGGTCGGCCTCCAACGACCACCCAAACCCAACCCACGGAGCCACCCATGAAGGTCGCGGACGCGATCAAGCAGATGTCGAAGCTGCCCCTGCAACGCATCGTGGACAGCTTCACCAAGGATTTCCCGAAGCCCGACGAACAACAGGCCAGGGACATCATTCTGCGAAATGTCGAGGAACTCACCGACGGGAAGCGGATCACGACCGTTCTGCAGTTCGACGGTCCCTTCAAGGACCAGATCCGGCAGATCCTGATGCTGGAGGCGTTCGTGAACCGTCCCGACTGGTCGGCCACGGAGCAGGAGATCGTCGAGAGCCTGACGGGCCTGGAGCAGGACGTGCTCGACGCCGCCGCGTCGGAGGACAGCCTGCGCTACGAGGATCCCGAGCGCCTCGAAATCCTGAGGGACGTGCTCAGGGCGGCGCTGGACGACAAGCTGATCACGTTCCGCGAGTTGAACCTGCTGCGTACTCTCCGCGACAGCCTCGGAATGTCGGAGGCCGTCTTCCGCATCGTGCTCGCCCAGCTCAACCACTTCCCGCAGCGAGGCAACGTCCTGCATACGCCGAGCGAATGCCGCGACGTGCTGAACAAGCTGCAGTGGGGGGGCATCGTCTTCCACTGCAACAAGGCCGACGGCGCGCCCTACGTGATTCCGGACGAAATCCGCGCGTCCGTGATGGACGCCCTCGGCCTGGAACTCGGGCTGCACGCGTGGGGCCTGCTCCTCGACTCCCTCACGGTCAGCCAGCTGAAGCAGACGCTCATCAGGAAGAAACTCCCCTCTTCGGGCACGAAGTCGGAACTCAAGGGGCGGGTGGTCTCCTCCGGCCTGAGTCCCAGCCGCGTGCTGGGCATCCCGGGGGCCCGACGAAGCGTCGCCGGGCGAGCGATTCTACCAGTACCTGCCGGAACTCGCCCGACGCGACCGCGAGAACCTGCTGGCGAACCAGATCATCAGGAAGGACCTCGAGATCGAGCACGGGTTCGAGGCGGCGACCCGGTTCCTGTTCGAATCAAGGCTGGGGCTTGAGCTGATGGAGATGACCGGCAGCGAGCACCCCGACGGTTGCATCCGGTTCGGCGGGCGCCGGAAGACGGGCGGAGACGTGCTGATGTGGGACAACAAGAGCACGGAGACCGCCTACACGTTTCCGCCGTCGCACCTGAGGCAGTTCAAGCGGTACATCCGCGACTCGAGTGATCCGGTCGCCTGCTTCCTGGTCGTCGTGGCGGACGCCGACGACTCCGCGATGGACAGGGTCTGGCAGCTCGCGGCCGACTGCGCCGGGACGAACGTCGCGGTGATCGCCGCCGAGAACCTGGGGTGGGTGGCGGAGGAGTGGTGGGGGCGTGGGGGGGATGGGGGGTTCAATCTGGAGGTGCTGAATATGACGGGGATTCTGAGTCGGCCGTTGTTGGAGCAGAGGATGAGGTTGTTTCTGTGAGGGGCCGGGCGTTCCGCTCGGAGCGGGTGCATGTTCCATTTACCAGCCCCTAAGCGAACCCACGCCAGGAAGAGCCCATGTGCCGGCTGTGTTGGCATTGCAGACTCGCGGGTCGCACCGCACCGCGGTGACTTCCTCGCCGAGTTCGACCGGAATACTCACCGCTGGACGAGGCTCAACTGACCAGACCAGTAGGTGGCAGACTCACCGAGCGGGCGATCGCCCGTCCGCTCGTCCTGAACCGGTAGCACCGGGAGGTTGGAAGACCCGACAAAGTCAGGGCTGTGGGTCAGACGATTCTTCCGACCCATCAACTATGAGGAGTCGCGCCGGATACAACCGCTCGTCAGATCCAATGGACTCTCGTGGCGGGTCCGCAGCGACGGAACGCCTGGATGCAGACAGGTTGCTTCGGATTCGGTCCAAGTGCTTCGTCGTCAACTGCGTCCCAGGTATTCGAAACAGCCATTCAGGCCATGCGGCCACCATCGGTTCGAAGAACCAGTCGTCTGGAGCGTCCGCAGGCCGTGCATCAGGGTAGTGCGGCGGCGTGGGAAACGCCATTTGGCGGAGTTCTTTCTCGGCGGACTGACAATCGAACGCACAGCGCCATGGCCTGGCCTCTTTGACCCGGTGGGCGGAGTCGAAATCCCGAGGGGGCGGAGGACGGCGGAGCATGCGCCGAATGTGCCAACTCGGGACAAGCGTGCACCCCAGTTGACGCTCGTCGAAAGCCGCCTTCTGGCAATGCCAGTGATTGGAAACGCTCACCGTATTCGAGTGGTTGTAGAGCAAGTAGAGGGGAAGGGCGTGATACTGCCGCGCGAACCGTTCGAGCTTGTCCAGTTGCTCGGCGGACCGTGATACATAGGCGAGGGCCGGGTAACGATTGTTGTCCGGGTTCAGCTTCTTGGCCTGAAGCGCGAGCAGGTACCAGCTATGGGCCTGATGCCGCACGGCAACGAGGAGGTCCGCGCCGCACCAAGCTTCGGCACGCTTCGCAGTCGGGCGGAGCCAAAAGCCTCTGGTACGTTCGTGTGGAAGCATGTCCAGCACAAGTAGGTCGGTCAGAGATTCCTCGCCGAATCGCGCCCGAAACTCCTTGGCGAGACCGAGCGTGGACCAAGTGCGCTCAGCGGCGTGTTCGGCAGGAGTCATGTTCAGTATCGGGGCGCAGAGAAGGATCTGGGGTGAAGCTTCAACCTCATTCTAACACTCTGGACCTCGCTTGGCGCAGAGTCCGGGCGATGCGGCGACCGTGGGTCGAGGACTTCCTACTCGAATAACCTTCGTAGCCTCTGAGGCACCTCGTCAGGTCGCCCCACGTCCACGGTTGCGGTCTCGAAGTCGTAGCCGGGCCCGGTCACCGTCCAGCGCCGGTGGATTCCCTGTTCGCCGACCGCCTCATGCCAGGGGTATACGAGAACGACGCGCTCTGCCCCGTATGCCTGGCCATACAGGAGCATCTGGTTGACGTCGTCCCGGTTCGGCTGATCGTGTAGGCGCTTCCATTTCGTGTCGAGAACCACTACCGCCTGGCCGTTGAAGTCGACCACCATGTCAGGGCGCAAGAGATAGTGCGGCGAATTCAGCGCCCTCTTCTGGTGCTGCAGCCGCACCCGACCCGCCCCCAAGGCCTTCTGGAGCGATCTGCCCACGAACTCCTCGAACAGGTCGTTCATGGGGAAGAGGAGCGAGAAGCCTGATGCCCGTCCAGTCGCCGTTTGTTGCCAGTCGCCCCTCAGAAATAGCACAGCAAGACGATGGATGTCGTGGAACGCGGTGTTGGTGCGGTCCAAGGCGACAGGCTCCTTCAGAGGCGACGCCGAGTCCCCGACGCTGTCCAGCCGGGCGAGCAGCTCCATCAGGCGACGGTGGTTTCCCCACGAGCGCGTGAGGCCGGCGAGCCGTGTCACGGCGGCCTTGAACACGCGGTTGAGCGGGGTGTCCTCGGACAGTTCGTCGTACCGACAGGCAACGAGGTCCGGGCGGGTCAGCAGCGCCGTAAACTGTCGCTTGACATTCAACGCGCCACGCAACACGCCCAAGTCCTCGTCGTGGCGGACGTAGCGCCGCGGCAACCCTCGCCGCACTGCCGCCAGCAGACGATCAGCGAAGAGCTGGATCAGCAGTTCCAGCAGATCGTGCCTTTGCGTCTCCACGGCCGCGAGGTCGCCCGAGACTGGCTTGATGCCCCGGGCCACCGCCAGCATCTGCACTAGCGCTGCCCGCACGGCGCCGTCTTCGCCGTCCACCTTGGGCAGGATTTCGACGGTTATCCCCGGGACGGTCAGGATCCCAACGACCTGCTGAGCCTCCAGCCCCTTCCCCTCCTCGGTGCGCTTCAGGACGGCGTCCTCGGGGAGAGCCAGTCGGCGCGCCGCCCGCTTCGCGGCAAGGTGAAACCGGTTAATGTCTTCGGGCTTCAGATCATGCTTGTCCGAAGGGAGCGTGCGCCACTCCCGGACGGGCACGAGTCTTGACTGCCTCAACTCTTACCACCGGCAATCAACTCTTCGTACGCACCTTCTGGGAAGCGTTCCCGCACGGTCCACCGATTGCGTTTCTCCCCGCCGCCGTCGAGATGCGGCGGCGGGTCCAGCACCTCGCCCCGCACGAAGGCATCCGTCCCGCCCAGCACCGCCCGTACCTTCTCCCACTCGTCGTAGAAGTACTCGGCGATCAGAGGAATCACCTTCCGCCGCATGACCTCGTCCACAGCCTCTCTCGAGTTCGCCCTGAGGAACCAGGCATGGCCGATCAAGTGGTCCCGGCCCACGAGCCACTCCAGCCGGTCGTTCATGGCCCCGAGAACTGCCGGGAGATCAACACCCGCGGATTGTCCGGCCTCCTCAAGCAGCGCCGGGTCGGGCGTGATCTCCTCGAACACGAAACGTCGCCGGAGTGCCGTGTCGAGCAGAGCAATGGACCTGTCCGCCGTGTTCATGGTCCCCAGCACATGAAGGTTCGGCGGCAGCGTGAAACGCTCGTTGGAATGCGGAAGCGTCACGGCCAACTCGTTTTCCGCCCCTTCCCTCTTGTCGTCCTCAAGCAGAGTGATCAGTTCGCCCAACACCTTGGCGATGTTGGCGCGATTGATCTCGTCGATCACGAGAACGTAAGGCCGGCGCTGCGGGTCCTGTTGCAGGTGTTGGAGCAGGACCTCCGGACTATGTGGCCCCAGTGTGTAGACGCGATGCCTAGCGAAGGCATGACGCTTGAATTCGGTTACCGGCCGGCCCTGGTCTTCCGCTTTCCAATGCCACCGAACGGCGCGCCGGTGAGCCCAACGAGGGGGTGATCCCAATGGGTCGTACTCATAGTCGCCTACAATCTCGCCCACTGCCCGGTATTTCGATTCTCCTTCCGGCACCACCACGATATCGCCCTGCTTCATTTGGCAGCGGAACTGGTAGGCACTAATCATCCTCAGTGACTTCCAAGTGACATCCGGTTCGACCCCCTTGGCGCTCGCGAACAGGAAGTCCTCCTTGTCGTAGCTAGGGTTGGACCAGTCCTGCTCGCTCAGCCAGTCGAACCGCACGCACCCCTTCTCCATGCATTCTTTGAAGATCTCACCATGTACCCAACCAAGGGAAACCTTGTAAAACCGGCGCCCCTCCACATCGATTTCGGGAAACCGCCGTGCCCGCTTCGCGATCCGCTTGAGGACTCCGTCACGCACCCTTAGCCGAAAACCGCCACCATCCCCCTCGGTCTCGGGCCTCAGTCCCTCGACGAACTCCTCGTACCCGTACGACTGGTGGAATGTGACGAATTCCACGCGCCCTTCTTCAACCAACTTGCGGTAGCGCTCGTGGATTGCCGCTGGCGTTTTCCCACCCACGGCGGAATCGCAGATCTCCACGCACCGCCGAAACGTAGCGTAGGTCTTCCCGGTGCCCGGAGGGCCGTACAGTATGGTGTTGAGCGGATGATCCGAGGACAGCTTCCTGCCACCGGATAGCCCGAGTTCGTCGGGTGCTCCCTCAGCCCAAGCAAACATCTTCCGTTGCTGCTCCTCGATGAACGCCTGCGGATCTTGGACGTCGAACCCAAGCGACCTAGCGGTTCCAACGATCCCTTTCATACCACTGTCGCTGAATGCTCCAGTTTCAAGCTTGTCCTTGTCCACGACAATCGCGCTCGGTATCGGCCAGCCGCGCTGGGCAGCTATCGTCATGAGGTCGCCGAGGTGCCCGGGTATCGCGCGTCTCACCTTCTTCCATTCCGCGCCGTTGGCCTCCGCGAGGGCGCCGTAGCTGACGTACTTGCGCTGGCGAGCCGCATCGAGGATCGCTCGGTACGTGGTCTGAAGGTCGAGGCTGTCGTCCATGGTCCGTATCCTAACAGATCGAATCTACAGGCTCAAGGGCGATCATACCGCAGAAGAAGAGCTTTGACGCCCAATCAACGAGGTGAGTCTCGCACGCGCGCCGATTGGGGGGACTCGTACCGCCGACTGCTGACGGTCAGGGCTGGGCGAATGCCCGGCGTGGCGCCAGGGAAAGCCTAGACCCCGGAAGCGACATCGCGGTCGCAGGAAGGTTACGGTCATGCTGCTCCCCTCAGAGGCGGCATCCTGGGAACCACCGGTTGAGATGTATGTGAGCGCTCACCCCTAGGTCCGAACCCCGCTCACCAAGATCACGACTCAGAAGATGAGGCAGGCGAAGGACAACCTGGGGCCGGTCGACGACGTCGCCGATCACCAGCGGAGCGCGGGCAGATGAGCGCTCGCCTTGACCCAAGGCCCAGGTGTAGGGATATTCGCTGACGCGTAGCACGACCGGAGACTCGGAGAGAGAATGCTCCCAGACTACCCCAGGATCAAGAAGAGGGTCAACAATCTGTTGATGGGCTACCTCAAGGCAGCAATCTTCACGCATTCGCCGATCCTCACGCAAATCCGCCAGACCGTACAACACGAGGGACGCGAGGGTATCTACGGAGACGTAGACGGGAGAGAGAGCCCGATCGATTACAAGGAGGTCGTAGCACGCTTCTCGCTGACACGAGAGGAAATGCGACGCTCGGATTTCCAGCCGGTTGTGTCGAAGTTCGCTGAAATGGCGGAGACCTTCGCTGCAGAACAATCGAAGACCCTCTTCGCCACTGTTTCCGAAGCAACAGAGTCCGTCGGCAACGTTGTCGCTACGAAAGGCAAGCTCACCAAGGAGGCCTTTCTCGAGATGGAGCGCAAGAGGCAGTGGAGCTTCAATCCCCAGACCGGTGAACCTCGGCCTCCGACGTTGGTGCTGCACCCGGACACACTGGCGACGATCAAGGACGAGATCGAGAGTTGGCAGCAGGATCCACATTTCAAGGCTGCGCTGTCGGACATCGAACAGCAACAGTGGCTCGCTTGGCGTGATAGAGAATCTCGTAGACGTCTGGCTGACTGAGGCATCCGAGCGCTCCTACGAGGCGGCTTTTGGTCAGCTTCTTGTCATCGAGCGCCACCGTGTCATACAAGGCCCCATGCACCATTCCCATGAACATGGGAAGGACATTGTTGCATGGGATTGTGAAGGCAACCTGTGCGTCTATCAGCTCAAGGGGGGAAAGAAGGGCAAGCTTGATAAGGCAGCGGTTGAGGAGGCTCAGAATCAGTTGTTGACGGCTGCGGCAACCGCAGTGTTGCACCCCAGTCTGCCCACCCCACGTCCGCCTGATCGCGTCTTTCTCGTCAGCAACCAACACAGCACTGGCCCGGCCCAAGGACATATCCATGCCTTGAGCCAGGGTAACGTCCATCGCGGCTTTGCACCGCTGCAGCTGATTGAACGTGCCGAGCTCGCCTCCCGATTCGTGGCCGCTGAGGGCCGGTTCTTCCCCAGTTCACCGCAGGCTCTCAATACCTTTCTGTCGCTGTTCTTGGCCGATGGACGGGGGGAGTTGCCAAGGCGCGACTTTTTTAGGCTGCTTCAAGAGATCATTCCAGTGACTGGAAGCGGACCAAGAGCTGCCGTCGCAGGCCGAGCTATCTCGGCGGCAGCCCTGACGACGGCGTTTGCTCTGCGAAAATGGGCAGATATTGATAACCATGCCGAAATCGCAATGGGTTGGGTTTGCTACGCAACTCAAGTCCTCAGGGCAGCGGAACGGCATCGGCTTGGTCGGTCCCACTGGGAGAGACCCTATCGATTGGCGCTGGAGGAAGCTCGTCGTCACGCCAGGCACCTACTTGATGAGGTGAGCGCAGCCGACGACCTCACCATACCTGATCCTGCCGAGCCGTTTGTTTACGGGGCACGCGCGGTCAAAGTGTGCGGGTTAGTATCGGCTTGGAATGTGTCGCGGCGGATCGAGTTCGGTGTCCATCGCGCCGACCGCGGGACTGCGGGCCGCCTCGTGTTGCGAGAACTAGACTGCTTTCAGGTCTTGGGCGAGGTGCAGGCCCCGGACTACTTTCTTTCCATCTTGGCAGTAACGGAGGCCGGGAACTACCGCGTTGCGAAGTCAATGCTCTTCGGTTGGCTGAACGGAGTGGCGGCTGCTAACCAGAGTGGTTCGACAGCGGCCCTTCCGCATCCATATCACTCCGTTGAAGATGTGCTTCACCGCCACCTCCGTACTGAAGGTGCCGACCTCGCCGATGAGGACTTCGATGGGAGTGCCTACACGGTTCACATCGCTGTGCGCTGGGCTGCGAGACGCTTGTGGCGCCAAGCCCTCAATGCGAGCTGGGGCAACGTAAGTAGAATTGGCCACTACAACTTTGAACCAGGCGGGCCCACCGACTACCTTACGCCGAAGAGTACCAGCGGCAAGCTGGCAAGTTGGTTCTATCCGACTCCGACAAGCTGGGGTGCCCTTCGTTCCAACGCTGAGGAAAGCGATTTCTCCCAGCTCCCGCGCGCGTTACTGAGGTGTCCAGAATTCGTCCCGTTCTATTGTCTCTCCATGCCACACCGCTTCAACAGCATCGTTTCGGACCTCTTGGACCACTTGGCCTCCGGTGGCCAGGTGTCGTGACTTGGTCTGCCGCCGGGTTGGAATGCCGCATGCCGGGGCGAGCGCCAAGTTGTGCCCTGTGTCTCCATGGACTGGTTGATTCATGATGGTGATGACGTGGAGACCGTAGTAGCTCGGGACATCGGGGCACTTACTGGCAATGTTCCGTTCCAATCGATGGCGTCTCGTCTGCTCCGCCGTATGCTGGCTCGACACGGTTACGAGTCACCGCCCACACGCCCGACCGCAGGACTCCTCCGCGTCGCGCCGTTGACGAGAAGCACCCGTGACGGTAGAATGTTCGTCGGGCATCGGCTGCCACTGGCAGAGCCTTCGCCCCGGGCTGTGTCCACGGCAAACCCACCACCAACGGGAAGGGCACCGATGAGGGACGGACCGTTGCGAAACGCCTTCTACGCGCCAAACGCCGCGCACTCAGGACGCGACTATTCGACGCCGTTCGAGTCGAGCGACAACAGCCGCAAGCATCCCGTCACGCCCGTCCACACCACCATCACCCCCTCTTCCCTGCCGAACTCCCAAGCCTAAAGTGGCTCTCCTGGCTCCTCCCCAATCGCCGTCAACGCTGACGACGCTCACGCGCGCGCCTTCCACGCCATCCGTATCCGCGAACCCCGTGGAATCAGCGAGACAACCCCCGCCCATTGGCCCTTTGGACTATCGCCACCCCCGCCACGAATCCCTTCCGCACGTGGTCAAGTTCTCTGGCGGCCGCTCATCGGCGGCTCTGGTTCTGGAGATGGCCGCGGCCGGAACCCTTTCCGCCGAGCGCGGCGATGTGGTCCTCTTTGCCAACACCTCTGCCGAGCACCCACGCACCTACGAATTCGCGGCCCGATGCTGCGAGGAGATCGAACGCGACTACGGGTTGCCGTGCTTCTGGTACGAGTTCTGCACGGTCGAGGACGCATACCGCGGGGTGTACCGGCGCCGACTGTCGTACCGGCTCGTGACCCGCCGCCCGATCGAGGAGGATCCGAGCGGGTATCGGTCGCGCGGCGAGACGTTCGAGGAGCTCCTGTCGTACCAGGGCATGCTGCCCAGTCCGCATTCCCGGAGCTGCACGGCCAAGCTCAAGCTCTATCCGGCCCATCTGCTGCTGGAGGAGTGGCTGGGAGGCACGGCGGGTCCACGCCACGACGGCCATTATTCGAATCGACCGTTCGTCGACCGCGACGCCAGCGAGCGGCGATATCGGGTAAATCGGGGGACCGACGACTCGGATTCCTACCGCAAGCGCGTCGCTTGTGTCCTTCGCCGACCACCCTTCCGCCACAGACAGCGCTGGAGCGACTTCACCGGCGCGGACGTTGCCGGTGGCCGGGTCGGCGAAGGGAGACCTGTCACCTTGTGGGGTCAAAGCCCGACCGAGTTCGTCACCCTGCTCGGACTTCGTGCCGACGAACAGCCGCGTGTCTGGCGGATTCTCGACCGCACCCTGTTCGCTGAAGGCGCCGGAAGCCCGAAGTGCGCGATCCGCACGCAGCCACCCGGCGAGCATCCGTACTTCCCTCTGGCCGATTCGGGTTGGACGGCGAGTGACGTCGACACCTACTGGAGCGCGCGCGACCAGGGTCTGGATCTGCCGGCCGGAGCCGGCAACTGTGTCTTCTGCTTCATGAAAGGTACCCGTGAACTGCGTGCCGTTGCGCACAACCTGGACCCCGACCGAGTCTCCGACGCCCCCTCCGACATCGGCTGGTGGGACAAGATCGAACGACGTTACCGCCGCAAGGCCCCAGCTCGGAACGGATCAGGACTCTCCGTGTTCGGGTTCTTCGGCGTCAACGGCCCCACATACGCCGACATTGCCAACCACGAGTGCGCCCTGAACGGACGCTACACCACCGGTAAACCCGCCTGCGACTGCACCGACTGACACCCTTGTCCAACGCCCAACTACATTTCCCCCCGACCGCCAAGATCGACGGCTTCACGAATGCAGTTACGAGCGGCTCCGTGTACGCCGAAGGCGTCGTGCGCGAACTCTTGCAAAACGCGCTGGACGCCGCGATCAGCGCCGGACGGCCCGCGGAAGTCCACTTCACCGTCACCAGCGTGCCGGTGGACGACTTTCCGGGGGTCTCCGAGTACGAGTCGGCGTTCGACAACGCGTTCGAGGAGCGGCAGCAAACCCAAGGGGAGCTCACCCAGGACGAACAGAATGCAATCGATCGGATCCTTGCAGTCCTGGAGGCCGACGAGGATACGGTGCTTTTCTGCCGCGACAACGGGGTCGGACTGGATGCTGAGCGAATGCGAGCAGTCCTTTCCCAGGGCAACAGCGACAAGCCCAACAAGGGAGCCGGATCCTTCGGACTGGGACATCTGGCGGCCTTCGCGGCGTCCGATCTACGCTACGTGGTCTACGCGGGCAGACGCGCAGATGACTACGTGGTTAGCGGTCACGCCATCGTCGCCACCCATCCGACCGGTGACGAAAGCATGTCGCGCCGCAGCGCTGACGGCTATTGGGCGGTACCCGCCGAGCCTTTCAACCTCAAGACCGCCCAGTTCGGTCAGGCTGTCCCCGTGATGCTTGAGGAGCAGGTCGCGCTGATCGAGGATTCCGGCACGGTAGTCGCCATTCTCGGCTTCAACCATTTCCGCGAGGCCGACCCGCGAAGGGCCTTCCGCGACATCGTGCGTGTGGCTGCGGTGAACTTTCTTGGCGCGATCCAGGAGGGGAACATGGTCGTTCGCGTCACGGATGAGACGTTGGACGTGGACCAATTGATCGACCGCGGTTCCCTGGAGAGCTGCCTGGCCGAAATCAGGAAGCAGAAGCGGTCCCGACGCGGCGCGGGAGGCGGATGGCTGCCCGGCGAGCAGGCATACCGGGCCTACGAGACGCTCCAATACGGGGAGGAACTTGAGGTCCCACCGTTCGATGGTGATACCCCGGACCCTTCCGTGCGTGTCTTCTTCCGATCGCTGTCGTCCAGCGAGCGAACGCGGGTTCAGGTGTTTCGGGACGGGATGTGGATCACCTACCGCGCCCCGCACCTGGAGTACCATGCATTCGGCAGCACCAAGCCATTCGACGCCGTCGTCCTTCTGACGGATCCCGGACGCGAACGCAAGGGAACCCTGTACGAACTGGTGCGCGGTGCCGAGGGCCCAGCCCATCGTCACCTAGAACGGCGACGGCTGAAGCACGATTCCCAACAGCGCCTTGCCGACAGGCTGGGGAAGTTGGCCCGCACACTGACCGAGCACGCGGGAAAACTGGCCACCGACGAGGGTTTCGCCCCCGAGGGCTTCGCCGTCTTTCCCGGCGACGCGGAACGCATTGCGGACAGCATTCCTCGCAGACGGCCGCGTAGGCGAGAGGGCAAGAAGAAGGGAACCTCTGAAAACGGTGACGATGACCAGAAACCGGGGCCCAACGGCAACGGTCGACACCGGACGAAGAGGAAGGGTCCCCGCCACGCTCCCGCACCCGGCCCGGCATTGGACATCCGTAGCGGCCTGGTGCTGCTTTCGGATCCGGACGACGCTCTCGGAAACGGCAATCGAGTACA
This sequence comes from Longimicrobiales bacterium, assembly GCA_965211795.1. Taxonomy (GTDB): domain Bacteria; phylum Gemmatimonadota; class Gemmatimonadetes; order Longimicrobiales; family Gaopeijiaceae; genus Bin94. The sequence goes on along the minus strand of CBDBUB010000006.1, from coordinate 124,660 downwards.
GGCCGCGTTCGAGTTGCGCGAAGAGCTCGGGAACGAGGACATCTGTCTTCGAATACGAGCCGAGTCCGGCTCCGATGCCGGGTGCGATTCCCCGATACCGGACGAGTGGCTCGGAATCCAACACGTTGAGACCAACGGCGAGCGCATCAACGTTGGCGGCGCCTCCGAGGTTCGCCTCCCGCCGGAGTGCGACGGCAATGTGTTGATTCGCCTCTCCGGGTCGGTCCATCCAGACAGGCATCTGGAGCTCGATCTGGTTCGCCGCAAGCGTGACGGCGAGGGGGCGGAGTGACCGCCTTCACTTCCAAGTCGGTCCCCATCCTTCGGGAGGACGGCACCTCATTGGACTGGCCGGACGCAGCCTACGCATCTCGGGTCGTGATCGGCGATGGTCGTGGCACGGTCGAGCACAGGCTGGAAGGTGCTGCCCAACTGAGCGAGCTGGTGGCCGAGTGTAGGGCCGAATGGGTCGTGGAGCTTCGTTCACCGGCGACGCTGTACGCCGGAATCGCGGGTTCGAGCCGGGCGCGGAGGTTCGCATTCGAGTGGGACAAGAACGGGGTGACGTCGAGCAGCTACGTGATTCCGGGGATGGTTACGACGCAGACGATAGATCTCGAAGCGCGCGGTCTGCATCGGGTGTGGGGCGGGAGTCAGATCGTCGTGCCGCCCGGACGCTGGCTGGTTCGAGGAAACGCTCGTAGCGCGGAGCAGCTGGGAAGCTCCCTCATCAAGCTGTTTCCAGACGACAGCCTCGCCGACGGCCAGATGACGGTCTCACCCTACACAGGCGAGGGCGACCTTCGGTTCCATGTAAAGATGTCACCGCGAATGCTGGAGACGCGCGGCCGCGACCGCGACGTGCAGATCGCCGCACTGATCGCTGCATTCGGCCGCATTCCCGGCGTGGTCGGGCCGCCCTTGGACGTAGCGTCGGACGACGACAGCGACGCGGTGCAGTATCCCGTTCTGGAGCGCATAAGGACCGTGCTCGAAGACGCCAACTTGGCCGATTGGACGGACCCGTCTGAGTACGATCCGGCCCGGGCCGCCACCGAAGTCGAGCGATTCCTCCTGCCTGATCCGAACGCGGAAGCTGACGACGAATGAAGACGCCATCCCACGCACTCCGGGAACGCCTGAACGCCTGGCAAACCGCCGCCGTTCAGACCGGCCGCAAAGACGACAAGCACGCTGCCGCTCACAACGAGAGGGCCAGACCGCTACAGGATGAGCTGATCGCTGCAGTCAAGGACGGGCCGCAGGCTCTCGCGAAACACATGCGTGGCAAGCTGGGGTTGGGCGTCAAGCAAGAGATCGACGCTCCCGAGCTCCCCCGTCCCCTGACCTCCTCCGAATTCCGGGACCCTCCCCTGGCGCTGGAACGGGAGGTGTGCGGTTCACTGCCGGATCTCACGCCCGCAGTCGCCGCCCAGCCCGCGTTCTGGACCCTCTGCCACATCGCCTGGTTGGAGGCGGATTGCTTCGAACCGCCGCTGGAACCCTTCTTCCTCGGCGCGAAGGTCACCGGCAAGATGCCGGGAACCACCGACGCCGCCACGCGCAACCTCTTCCGGCGCATGGGTGGCCTGCCGCACGTGCGAGGGAAGCTCTCCGTCCTTGCGGACTGTCCGATCTCGTGCGCCTGGTGGCGCGGGCGCGTTGCCGAACTCGCAGCCGCCGGATCCGACCACGTCGGCGATCCGTTCAGCGTGGACGACGCTCACCGGGTCCTCCACGCCGGCGGCGATGCCTGGGCCAGGCTCGTGGGTGACTCAGTCCGGCGCATCACGGTCGTCAACAGCTCCCGCCTCCACGCGGCCTTGATTGTCGAATACCTCGACGCGGCCAGAGACAAGGGCGGCCTCCCCGCCAAGGAGCTCCAGGCCGTCGTGCGCGAACTGGCCACGTTCGGCACCACGCTTTGCTTCGACACGGTGGAGTGGAACGAATTGCGGGCGATAGTGGGCCGGGCGGTAAAGGCGACGAGGTCTGCGGAGTCCGGCGGCTAACCGGCTCAGCCTCTGGACCCATTGCCTTCAGCACTTCCCTCCTTTGCTGCGTTGTGCCCGCGCAGGAATACGGACCGCCGCCTTGTCTGCCGTACACAGAAGATTCCGTTTCACCGCCTCTTGCACATCGGTCAACACGGTGTCCCCCTCCGCATCTGCGCCATGTACTCAGCGCCCACATCAACTCGTTCCCGGACAAGCTCCCGCGCCTTCTCGCGCCACCGTATCGCACTTGCCTCCAATGCGTTCATGCGTGCGATAAAACCTCGCTGCTCATCAATAGACGGAACGGGAATCCGGATTCCAGAGATTATGCCCTTATTCAGGGTTGGTCCTTTCGCGGCGCGCTGCGTGTAGGCGTTCAAGTCCATCGACGACAAGACGTGATACAGGTACTCGGGAAGCAAGTTGCCTTTTCTGGGAGCTACAGCAAGGATCGCCTCATTGGTGTAGGAGTCGCGTGTTGTAATCGCCACGCCCCCGATGGACAGCTTGTACGCCAAGAGTACCGTTCCCGCAGGAATCAGCTTCATATTGTTTTCGGCCACCGCTACCGGGGTGATCTTCTTCTCTGTACTCGTAACGTATCGTTTGCCGGTCATGTCTGCGATGCGAACAAAGGGCAACGTGCCGCCTTGATAGTATCTTGTGTCTTTTGTGCGGGGGGTCTTGCCTGGCGTCAAGTCACAGACCCCGTGTTGTCCCCCGAGAGTTCGCCAGTGCTGAGGCTCTTCCTTTGCTCGGTATGAGCCAGCCGATAGCTTGTAGGCGTTCCCTCGCACATCGTCCAGAGCCACGCTGAATGCCTGACGCGTCTCTGTGCGATCCTCCCACCACCGCCGCAATTTGAGCAAGTCATTCTCGCCGTCCACAGGTGGACGCCCGTCACGGCTACTCGTTTTTTCAAAACCATCCTCATCGATCTCGAAAAACCAGACATCGTCTCCTGCCGGTGCTTCCTTGCTGAGAATCAAGACTGCGGTTGGTTGGCCAGTGTACGGCCGGAAGACGAACTCATGGAGAGCGATGACCGCATGCACGGTGAAATTGTCCACAAGGAATTTGCGCACATGGATGTAGGCTTCAGTCTCTGCAAACAGTAGTCCCTCCGGCACGACCACCCCAACGCGCCCGCCCGGCCTACAAGCATCAAGCACATGTCGCAAGAACACCGGGTTGGCGTTCTCCGTGGGGAGATCGTAGAGAGATCCGTAGTCCGTCGTTTGCGAAAACGGAAAATTGGTCAATACAACGTCGTGCTCGGCCCGGACTGGTGACGCGAGAGTATCTTCCTGTGAGATATTCGTGTGACCATCGCCGGCCAGAATCATGTTCATTTTCGCGGTGCTGGCCGTACCAGTCAGTTCTCTACCGTAGATAGTCTTCTGTTCAAGTGTCTGCAGCGACTCTTTCGAGTGTTTTACCCTCCTCAAGATGTGACGGAAAGCCTCAATCAAAAACCCACCGGTACCGCAGCACGGATCATAAACCGTTTCGCCGTATACGGGGTTCACCAACTCGACCATCAGGCGAACGATGTGGCGTGGAGTGAAGTACTCGCCAAGATCGTTACCAACCGTAACCGCGTTCTTGACGAAGTACTCGAAGGCGTCACCCTTCACATCAGAATCGGCGTTCAGCAATCGAAGTGAGTGTAACGCATTTACAATCTCTGCAAGTACGGTGGGCGTTCGGATCAGTAGCTGGGACCGAAACACATCTCCGCTGTGGTTGTACCTGTGCACCAATCGTGGCAGCACCGTGTCTTGGATGTAGTCGTACATCTCCCGCGGTGGTTTGTCGGCGAAAGAGTCCCAGCAATACCGCGCCTGTAGCCGCCTAGGCTCGCCCCGGTCTTCACGATCAAGCTCAAGTTCGCTGACCAGCTTCAAGAAGAGAATACTGGAGAATTCGGTGAAGCGCTCCGTGCCCGCACGGAGCCCATCCTTGCGGAGCAGATCGTTAGCCTTCGCGAAGGCGGACATCAACTCTGTTCTCGTCTGTCTCACTTGCGCAGGGGATGTGATGCTCGGCCCTTCTCGAGCGAATCTAGCTACTGTGTGAGCAGAAAGCAGCCGAGTCACGGGCTCGGAGTCAAGTAGCAAGGGGCCGCTGCTGCGTCGATCAAACGTCTCACAGAGCGTACCGTCGCTGGCGAATACAATGTCGATGTCCAGGGGCGTGGCGTACTTGCGAACAGCGTCAGCAATAGCTTGATGTAATGTCTTGCCGGGTCGCTTAGTCTCGACTACGGCGAGAGGCTCATCCCCGTCCGGATAGAGCAGATAATCGGGTTGGGCACCATCTAGCTTCTTGGCTTGATCGACCGTCTTCGCGCGCTCGGTAAAGACTTGACAGTCTGCGCGTGTCTCATCAATGCGCCACCCGAGATGCAGAAGGGCCGCATCAACTAGCTTGCGGGCGCTGCTTTCCCTCGGTGCTGTGAGGCGGGGGCTCACCGGCGCAGCCCCGTCACTTGCCCCGCCCACGTCACCCCCCTCACCCGCTCACACACACCCACACCGGCCCAGCCACCATTGCGACGCTCAGACCGCCCCCCCCACCCATTCACCTGCTTGGGCCCCGTCGCCATCGGCGCGCGCACGCCTCCCCTGCCGCACGCCATCACTTCGCCACCCCCTTCCCCGCCAACACCCCCCACACCCTCCCCGGCGTAATCGGAATATCCATATGCGTCACCCCCAGGTGCGCCAGCGCATCCACCACCGCATTCGCAATGGCAGGCGGCGCCCCCACCGTAGCCGACTCCCCCACCCCCTTCGCCCCCAGCGGGTGATGCGGAGACGGCGTCACGGTATGCCCGGTCTCCCACGCCGGCGTTTCCACCGCGGTCGGCACCAGATAGTCCATGAACGACCCGGCCAGATTATTCCCATCCTCGTCGTACGGGATCTCCTCATACAGCGCGGGCCCCAGCCCCTGCGTCAGCCCGCCATGGATCTGCCCCTCCACGATCATGGGATTGATGATGTTCCCACAGTCATCCACCGCCACGAACCGCCTGACGCTTACCTCCCCCGTCCCCCGATCGATGTCCACGACGCAGATGTACGTCCCGAACGGGAACGTCAGGTTGGGCGGATCGTAGTAGTTCGTCGCCTCCATCCCCGGCTCCATCCCCTCCGGCAGGTTCGTATACGCCGCGAACGCACACTCCTGGATCGTCTTCACCTTCTCCGGCGCCCCCTTCACCGAAAACTGCCCGGGCTCCCACTCCAGGTCCTCTTCCCCCACCTCCAGCAGGTGCGCCGCGATCTTGCGCGCCTTGTCGCGGAGCTTCCGCGCGGCCATCGCGCCCGCCGCCCCAGCCGTCGGCGTCGACCGGCTCGCGTACGTCCCCAGCCCATACGGCGCCGTATCCGTATCCCCCTCCTCCACCTGAACATGCGCCGCCGGCAACCCCAGCTCCTCCGCGATGATCTGCGCGTACGTGGTCTCGTGGCCCTGCCCCTGCGACTTCGTGCCGAATCTGGCTATTGCCTTGCCCGTCGGATGCACGCGCACCTCGGCCGAGTCGAACATCTTGATGCCCAGGATGTCGAAGTCCTTCGACGGCCCCGCGCCCAGCACCTCGGTGAAGCTGCACACGCCGATCCCCATCAGCTCGCCGCGCTCGCGCTTCTCGGCCTGCTCCCTGCGCAGGTCGTCGTAGCCGATCATCTCCTTGGCCTTGTCCATCGCGGCCTGGTAGTCCCCGCTGTCGTACTCCCAGCCGAGCGGCGAGTGGTACGGGAACGCCTCCTTCGGGATGAAGTTCTCCTCGCGCAGCTGCGCCGGGTCCTTTCCCACCTTGTGCGCGAGCGTGTCCACCACCCGCTCCAGGCAGTGGACCGCCTCGGTCACGCGGAACGAGCAGCGGTAGGCCACCCCCCCCGGCGGCTTGTTCGTGTAGACCGCGTCCACCTCGGCGTACGCGTTTTCCATGTCGTACGACCCCGTGCAGATCGAAAACAGCCCCGCGGGGAACTTCGACGGCGCCGCCTGGGCGTCCGCATACCCATGATCCGCCAGCGTCTTGATCCTCAGCGCCCGAATCTTCCCATTCGCATCCGCCGCCACCTCCGCGTCCATGTGATAGTCCCGCGCGAACGAGTCCGCCTGCAGGTTCTCCATCCGGTCCTCGATCCACTTCACCGGCTTGCCCAGCACCACCGACGCCGCGATCGCAATCACATACCCCGGATACACCGGGACCTTCCCCCCGAACCCGCCCCCGATGTCGGGCGACACCACGCGGATCTTCTCCTCGGACAGCCCGACGTGACCCGCCACCAGGGCCAGCACGGTGCGGATCGCGTGCGGGGCCTGCGTGGTCATGTACACGGTGAGGTGTCCCTCGACCGGGTTGAAGTCGGCCAGGCAGCCGCAGGTCTCGATCGACGCCACGTGGATGCGGGGGACGTGCATCTTCTCGCGCACCACCACGTCGGCCTCGTCGAAGATCCTGTCCGTGGCCTCCTTGTCGCCGGCCTCCCAGTGCCAGATGCGGTTGTCCTCCTGGCCCTCCTTGTCGGTGCGGAGGACGGGAGCGTCGTCGTCGAGCGCCTGGAAGGGGTCGATCACGGGCTTCATCGGCTCGTATTCGACCTCGACCGCGGCGACCCCGTCGGCGGCGGCATAGCGCGATGTGGCGATCACGCCCGCCACCTCCTGCGCCTGGTACATGACCGTATCGGTCGGCAGCACCATCTGGGTGTCCGACATGAGCGTCGGCATCCAGTGCAGGTTGTAGGCCTCGAGGTCCTTGCCCGTGAGCACGGCGAGCACGCCGTCGATCTCGAGCGCCTTCGACGTGTCGATGTTCTTGATCTTCCCGTAGGCGATGGGGCTGCGCACGATGTCGAGCCACAGCATCCCCGGCAGGGTGAAGTCGTCGATGTACCTGCCCTTGCCCTGCAGGAAGCGCGGGTCCTCCTTGCGCTTCATGGAGTGGCCCATGCCGCAGATCTTGGCGGAAGTCCTGGGTTTGTTGGTCCCGTTAGCCATCAGTTGGCCTCCTCGTCGGCGGGGGCGTCGTCGTCGGCCCCGGCCATCTTGGCGGCCGCGTACTGGACCGCCCTGACGATGTTCACGTATCCGGTGCAGCGGCAGAGATTCCCCGATATCGCCTCGCGGATCTCGGCCTCGTTCGGGTTCGCGTTGGCGGCAAGGAGCGCGGTTCCGGTCATCAGCATGCCCGGGGTGCAGAATCCGCACTGGAGGCCGTGCTCCTGCATGAAGCCCTCCTGGAGCGCGCTCATGCCGTTGGCGTCGGCGAGCCCCTCGACCGTGCCGATCTCGGCGCCGTCGGCCTGGACGGCGAGCACGGTGCACGACTTGGTGGGCACGCCGTTGACCAGCACGGTGCACGCGCCGCAGTGCGTGGTGTCGCAGCCGATGTGGGTGCCGGTGAGCGCGAGTTCGTCGCGGATCAGGTGGACGAGGAGCAGGCGGGAGTCGACCTCGCGCGCGTGTTCGGCTCCGTTGACCGTAACGGTGATATGGTGCTTGGCCATGGTCCTTATCCTCCTGCGGGCGGGTTGGGGGCGCCGCTGTGGCCGGGGGCGCCGCTGTGGCCTGAAGCCCGGGCGAGCGCCTTCCGTATCGCCCGCCCCGTCAGCACGCGGGCCATGTTCCTCTTGTATTCGACCGAGCCGCGGCGGTCTTCGACGGGGTCGGTGGCGTCGGCGGCGGCCTGGGCGGCGGCGTTGATGATCTCGTCGTCGTCGGGAGCGCGCGTGATCGCGTCGCGCATCTTGTCGAGTGCGCCGCGGAACCCCCCGCGCGCCACCAGCCTCGCGCCGGTAAGCACCTCCTCGGCCACGGTCGCCCGGATCGGCGCCATGCCGAGGTTCGTCAGCCCCACTCCGGCCCTCGCAACCTTGCCGCCGTCGTCCAGCGTGAGCTGCACGGCCGCGCCGGCGACCGCGTAGTCGCCCACCTTGCGCTCCAGCTTCAGGTAGGCGCCGCCACTTTGTTCGCCAGCCGAACGAAGTCCGTTGCCGCCCCCCCCGCCGGACCCGCCGCCGCGCGCGCCCCCGGGCGTTGGGATGCGAATTTCGGTCAGGATCTCACCCGGCTCCAGCGCCGTCATGAACAGCCCGTGGAAGAAGTCGTCGACCCCGATCACGCGCTCGCCCTCCGGCCCAGTCGCGACCATCTGCGCCCTCAGCGCGATCATGGTCGCCGGGTGATCGTTCGCCGGGTCCCCATGCGCCACATTCCCGCAGATCGTGGCGCGGTTCCGCACGAGCGGGTCGGCGATCACCTTCGCGGTGTCGAGCAGGATGGGATAGCGCTCCGCCACCACATCGCTCTCCTCCAGCGCCGTCTCGGTCACCAGCGCACCGATCCTCAGGAAGCTGGCCGTCTCGGTAATCGAATCCAGACCGGGGATGCGGCTGATGTCCACGATGTTGGCCGGTGACGCCAGACGCAGCTTGAGCATCGGCAGCAGGCTCTGGCCGCCCGACATGACCTTGGGATCGTCCAGCTGGCCCAGGAGCGCGAGCGCCTCCTCCAGGCTGCCGGGGGCATGATAGTCGAATTGCGGGGGTATCATGTCAGCTCCTTCTCCACGGCCTCGGTGAACTCCTTGAACATCTTCTTGCTGACGTGCTGCATCATGCCGCGCCCGAGCTGGGCCAGAATCCCGGTCACGCTCAGGTCGGCCACGACGGTAACTTCGGTCTCGCCGGGCCCGAGCGCCACCACGCGGCTCGTCATCTTCATGTCGGCGTTGCCCATCCCCGCCTTCCCCTGCCCCTTCGCGTGCACCACCGCCGAGCGCTCCTCCTCGTCGAGCTCGAAGGCGACGGTGCCGGTGTAGGCGGCGGCGAGCGGGCCGACCTTCATGGCCATTCCGCCGGAGTAGGTGTTCTCGTCGATCTGTTCGGCGATTTCGGCGCCGGGGAGCGCGACCGCGACCCGCTCGGGGTCGGTGAGGAAGGCCCAGACGGTGTCGGCGGAGGCGGCGACGGTGAATTGCTCTTCGATTCGCATGGGGGGGTGTTCTCGTGGCTTTCAGGGTTGGCGTTGGCCCCGGGCCCGGGCTGGCCCTCATGGCCGCAGTGTGTGCATCACTTCCTCAAGGGACTCGATGTTGTGCGCCGGCACCAGCCGGTCGATGTGCGGCAGCGCGGCCTTCATTCCCCGCGCCTCGGGGCGGTAGCGCGGATCGCCCATCAACGGGTTGAGCCAGATCACGCGCCGGGCCCGCCGCCGGATCGCCAGCAGGGCGCGTTCCAGTGCTCCGGTGTCACCGCGGTCGAGCCCGTCGCTCAGGATCAGGACGGATGTATCGCCCGTCACGGTCTGCCGCAAGTAATCGCGGGCGAACTCGCCCAGGCACTCGCCGATCCGGGTTCCGCCGGACCAGTCCTCCACCCGGCTGGCAAAGCGGGCCAGGGTGGCCTGGACGTTCCCCGCGGTGATCCAGGGGGTGAGCCGCGTGAGGGAGGTGTTGAAGGAAAAGGTCTCGGTGCGGCGCGCCACCTTCCCCAGCGACAGCACGAAGGTGAGCAGGAAGCGGGAATAGGGGTCCATCGAGCCACTCGTGTCGCATAAAACCACCAAACGGGGGACTTCCACCGCGCGCGCCCGCCTCGCCAGCTCGATCAGCTCGCCCTCGCGAGCCAGCGCCCCCCGAAGACTCCGCCGCAGATCCACCACCGGCCCCCGCTTGGACGGCACCAGCCGCCGGCTCCTCCGCGTCGCGAACCGCCGCACCAGGCGCGCCAACAGACGCTCCATCTCCCGCAGTTCATCCTCCGTACACGCCTCGAAGGACTTGCGCCTCAGCAGCGCGCGCGGACTGTAACCCGGACGCCTGCCCCCCGGCGCCGCGTGATCGGCCGATTCCACGCCCCGCTCCATACCCACGGAACGCCGAAGTTCTTCCAGCGGATTGACTTGGCCCGGCCACGGACGGGGTGCCCGGCGAGTTCGCCCGGCCGGCGATCCCCGCCTCTCGCGCCCGGGGCCGCCCACCCTCCAATGCCGGTCGAAGAGGCGGTCGAAGAGCGGCCAGGCCCTGTATTCGACGCGCAGGGCGGACCTCAGGCCGAGGCGCACCTCCTCGCGGTCGCCGATGTCGATGTGGCCGAGTGACGCGGCCGAGTCGATCTCGTCGCCGAGCGCAACGGGAACGCCGGCCTTCCGCAGGGCACGCGAAAACCCCGCCACGTGCGTCACCAGATCCGTCGGCACCGGCGGCGGCCAGCCCCCTTTGGGTGGCAAGTCGGGCGCGCGCATGGTAGCTTGTTGGCTGATCCTCACATTCACACTTGAAAGGACGGTCACACTGTGAACATCCAAGGTACTGAAGGCGGAGTTCCGACGCCGCGCAAACTGGCGGCTTGCGGTCTGGCGCTGGCGCTGGCCCTGTCGGCGGCCTGCGGCGAATCGACGGAGCCTCCCATCATCGGAGCGGTCCAGGGCACGGTCACCGTAGAGGGCACCGGGCTCGACGGCGTCTCGGTTTCGCTAAGCGGCGGATCCAGCGCCACGGCGACCACCAGCGGCGGCGGGAACTACTCCTTCCCCAACCTGGAGGCGGGGTCCTACACCGTGATGATCAGCGGCTTCCCGCAGGACGTGATGTTCGCCCAGACCTCCGGCAGTACAACCGTCGCCACCCAGGGCCGCGCCCAGGTCATCGACTTCGGCGGCGACTACATCCGCACCGCCTCGGTCAACGGGACCGTCTCGGTCAACGACATGGGGATCGCGGGCGTGACCGTCACCCTCACCGGCACCGAGTCCGGGAGCGGCACCACCGGCGCCGACGGAACCTTCAACGTCTCCAACCTGCGGATGGGCAGCTACACCGTCACGATCTCCGGCTACGAAGAGCCGCGCTACGTCTTCGACCCCACCAGCCAGCAGGTCTCGCCCGGGCTCGGCCAGGCCGCGACCGCCGACTTCACCGGCATGATCGGCGAGATCCCCTTCACGGTGCGGATCGAGAACATGTCGATGCCCAAGGCGTTCCCCTTCAGTGGAATGCTCGCCACGCCGCTCGGGGAAACCATGGACGACATGGCGCCGGGGATGTCCTACGGCTTCAACTTCGACGCCACCCCGGGCCAGATGGTCTCCTTCGCGGCCGGGCTGATGGGCTCGGAAGGCATGTTCTTCGCGCCCGACGGCATGGGAATCGCGCTGTGGAACGACGACGGCACACAGGTGACGGGCGACGTGACCGACCAGGTGATGCTCTGGCAGATGGGTGACAACGTGGCCGCGGCCATGGGCGACGACATGCCCGAGGTGTCGGATGTGGTCATGGTCACGCTCGAGTCGATCGGGCCGGCGTCCTTCCATCTCAGCATCCTGAATGTGACCGAAGAGGTGAGGGGCGAGCAGATGATGATGCTCACGCCGGGCGTGGCCGTGGTGCACTCCGCGCCCGACCCGCTGTTCACGGCGGGCATGCCCGACCGGGGTGCGGGACTCGCCGCGCTCGCGAGAAGGGGCATGGCGGGCGGCCTCGCCGCCGCTTTGGGCGCCCACACGGGAATCACCGGAGTGCTCGGGCCCGGACCCTACGCTTCCCACACGGGAACCGGGGTGCTGTTCATGCCCGGAACGCCGGCAAGCGCCGGCCTGGAGGCCTACGCGGAAACCGGCGACCCCACGATGCTCGCCACCGAAGTGACGCCCGAAGACGGCATCCACCAGATGGGGGCCTTCTTCGTACCGGCCGGCGGCATGGCACCCGGGCCCCTGCATCCTGGCCAGGCATACGAGTTCACCGTGGCGGGCCGGCCCGGCGACATGCTCACCTTCGCCACCGGGTTCGTCCAGGCCAACGACCTCTTCTACGCCCCCGGACCGGACGGCATCGCCCTCTTCCCGGACGGTGCGCGGCCCTTCTCCGGGGACGTCACCGACATGCTGACGCTCTGGGACGCGGGCACCGAGTTGAATGAGCGGCCGGGTTCGGGGCTGAACCAGGTGCTGCGCCAGACGGCGCCGAACATGGGCACGCCCGAGATGGAGATGGTGGAGGAGCGCAAGGTCTGCTTCGTCTTCCCCGACATCACCAACGTGATGGACTTCATCAGGGTGACGATCACGGCCAACTGACGGGTGTGCGGTCGGCGGCGGCCGGGTTGTGGCTCGCCCGCCGCTGACTCGCGCACACAGTGTGGGGACGCACGCGGGGGGTTCGCCGGAGGACGGCGGGCCCCCCGCGGTGCGTTCGGGTTGGGCTGCGGTTGAACGGTATCGCACTTGGCGTCCGGAATACGGGTCACCGTAATGACACGATACTTGACTCGGGGGACTGAATCCGGTCGATTTTAGTCCCAATCGTTTCACAATCGACCGAAAGACGTTTCATGATCCTCATCGACCGCGCCGTTCTGACCTATGTGTCGAATCACCCGGGGTGCGCCCGTTCGGAGGTTCGCCGCGATGTCGCGCCGGAGGCGAGCACGTCAACGGTCTGGCGGGCGTTGCGGCGGCTGGTGGACGCGGGGAAGCTCGAGGTGGTGGGCGAGGGCCGGGGGACACGGTACCGGGTCGCCGGTGGAGAAGCGGTGCTGGCGCATCTGAAGACGCCGGCCTCCCACCGGCCGCCCGCTCGCTACCGCAGCGAGTTCGCCGGGCGCTACCGGCCCAACGAGTCGCGCTACCTCACGGACGAGGACCGGTCGGAACTCGTGAAGGCCGGAACCCCGGTCCTGGATCCCTTGTTCATCGTGGACGGAGTGACGTACGCGCGCCGGGTATTGTCGGAACTGGAAATCGACATGTCCTGGGCCTCGTCTCGGTTGGAGGGCAACAGCTACGACGTTTTTGAGACCGAGTCCCTGGTGCGTGCAGGCAAGACCGCGGACGGCAAGTCGTTCGATGACGCGGTCATGATCCTCAACCACAGGGACGCGATCCGGTACGTGGTCGAAAACCTTGACGACATCGAGATCGGGTGGCCGAACCTGCGCAACATCCATTCTCTGCTCTCGGACCGGCTGATTCGCGACCCGACACTGGTGGGCAGCGTGCGGCGCATGCCGGTCAGAATCACACGCTCCGCCTACACCCCACTGGAGGACCGGTTCGCGCTACAGGAGGAGCTGGACGGCCTCCTCGCCAAGGCCGCGCAAATCACCGATCCCTTCGAGCAGTCGTTCTTCCTGCTTGTCCACATACCGTACCTGCAACCGTTCAGGGACGTGAACAAGCGCACATCCCGGGTCGCGTCGATCATCCCCCTCCTCAAGGCCGACCTGGCTCCGATGTCGTTCCTCGCGATCGACGACCGGGACTACATCCGCGGGCTGCTCGGCGTCTACGAACTGAACGATGTCTCGCTCCTGCGCGAGGCCTTCGTAAACGGCTACGTCGCGGCCGCCTGGCAGTATCGCCACCTGCGGCCGGAAGCCATCGACATCAAGAGAGTGACCGTCGTATACCGCCGCTTCGCGCGTGGCGCGGTCCGGCGCTGCATCCTGGAATGGCGCGCCTTCGAGCCGGAGCCGGTCCGCGAGATGATGGAAGACGCAGACATCCCCCTGGCCGACCGCGATGAGGTGCTCGACTTCGTCGAAGAATCCTTCCGCACCGTCACTCCGGGGAACGCAATCCTGTACGGGGTCAAGCCGGAGGCGCTGGAGGGGCTGGAGGGTGTCACGATGACCGGCCGATGACCGCCAACTCATATCCTCCGCCCTCGGAATCGTTCGCACACCCGAAGACGGGGAGGTATGATGTGTCCACTATGCAGACCAAAGCACCGCGCACCTGGGAAGATGTCGAGCGAATGCCGGACGACGGCAATCGCTACGAGTGGATTGGGGGACGGCTGTATATGACGCCCGCCCCGGTAACCCGTCACCAGCGCATCTCCAAGCGGCTTCAATACACCCTCATGCGCATTCTGGAGCACTCCGGCCACGGAGAGGTATTCTACGCTCCGTGCCTCGTCGGATTCCCGGGAACCGACGATCGGGTGCAGCCCGACCTGCTCTTCATTTCGAACAGGAGACGCGGAATCATCGGGGAGAAGCAGATGCTGGGCGCTCCCGACCTGGTGGTCGAGATCCTCTCTCCTTCCACCGCGCACCGGGACCGCGGGATCAAGCTCGATCTCTACGCGCGAAGCGGTGTGCGCCAGTACTGGATCGTGGACCCGGACCTGGACGTGGTGGATGTCTGGCGCTTCGGCAAACGGGAGCAACCCGGGCACGAGCGCTTCACGGGGGAGCTGCCCGTCCGGTTTGGAACCGAGCTTCTGGGCATGATCGACCTCGGCGAAGTCTTCTCGCGCCACCTGGATCTGTGGGAGGACTCGCCGGACTGAGCGGATTCCGGCGCCGTCAGATCCCCCAGAGCACCCACGCCGCCCAGACGCTCGCGGCCAGCGCGCCCCCGTAGCACGGCAGCTTGAGCGCGCCCGCGTACCGGCGCAGCCCCACATCCATCAGCAGGTGACGGATCCGGTGCGCGCAGTGGAACAGCGACAGCACGATCACGCCGAGCAGCGCGACCTTCACCGGCCACCAACCCACCGCCTGCGCGAACGCCGCCGCCCGCTCCGCGGCCACCCCCTCGTCCCCCGCGGGCAGCAGGAACCCCGTCACGATCACGAACGCGGGCACGAAGAGCGCCGCCATCACGCCGCCGGCCGAAAACAGCGCCCACCAGAAGGCCTCGCCGGAGGGACGCCCGGCGCGCCCGCCCCTGGACCCGCCGCCCCCGCCCGCGCTCACCTGAGCACCCACCACAGGACGGCTGCCGTCACGGTCAGCCACGGCCCGTACCCCATCACGATCATCGCGACCGGCGCGCTCAGCCGCTTCTCGCCCAGGAAGATCGGCATCGCCTGCGGCACGGCGCCGAAGAAGGTGACCGCGTGCCATACCGCGGCGGCCAGCGCGACCACGTGGGCCGCCATCCAGCCCGGGCTGCCCAGCGCCGCGATCCATTCGGCGAAGGCCGCCTCACCGGCCCCGACCTTCGCCAACGTCATTATAAACAACACCAGGTATCCCGCCATGAAGACGCTCGTCAGCTCCCGGATCATGAAGCGGATGTAACCGGGCCGCTCCGTCCACCACGCCCAGCGGTGCGAGCGGTGGTATTGCCCGCTCATGGGCGCGCTCCTTCCGGCCCCAGGCCGGCCTCGCGGGCGCGAACTCCCGGTGCTGCGCGGGGCCTCATCACGAACTCCTCGGCATCACAAAGCTCTTGAAGTACTCCTGCGCGCCCATCGCCTTCGCCTGCTGGATCGCGCCCGCGGGGTCCACGTGCTTCGGGCAGACCACCGAGCACTCGCCCACAAAGGTGCACCCCCACATGGCCTCGTTCGACAGCATGACCTCCATGCGCTCGGAGAGGCCCTGGTCGCGCGAATCCTTGTTGTAGCGGTGGCCGAGCGCGAGCGCCGCGGGGCCGAGGAACTCCTCCTCGTGGCCGACCACGGGGCAGGCGGAGTAGCAGAGCATGCAGTTGATGCACATCGAGAACTGCTTGTAGCGCGCCAGCTCGGCGGGGGACTGCCGGTATTCGCCCTCGGAGGTGTCGTTCACGTCGTCGCGGATGATGTACGGCTTGACGGCGTCGAGCTTGTCCATGAAGCCGTCCATCGAGACGACCAGGTCCCGTTCCACGGGGAAGTTCACCAGCGGCTCCACCTTGACCGGAAACGGGTAGTAGTTCTTGAGGAAGGCCGCGCAGGTCAGCTTCGGCTCGCCGTTCACCATCATCCCGCAGCTCCCGCACACGCCCATGCGACAGCTCCAGCGGTGCGTGACCGTCCCGTCGACGTGGTCCTTGATCCAGTTGATGGCGTCGAGCACGACCCAGTCCTCGTCGTAGGGGACTTCGTACGACTGGAAGCGGGGCTCGGAGTCGGTTTCGGGGTGGTAGCGGAAGATCTCCAGCGTGATGGTGTCGTTGTCGGCCATGGTCCGCCCCCTTTATGTGGTGTCGCCAGGCGCGCCGGCACCGCCCGCGCCGCCCGCCACCCCGTCCGCGCCCGCGGGCCGCTTCAGCCCCGAGCCCGCGCCGTAGGTGCGCTCGCCCGGCGGCCACTTGGTGATCGTCACGGGACTGTACTCGATCGTGGGCGCGCCGCCGTCCCCGGTCCGGAAGGCCAGCGAGTGGGCGAGGAAGTCGTCGTCGTTGCGGTCCGGGTGGTCGAGGCGCTGGTGCGATCCGCGCGACTCGGTGCGCTCCCGGGCCGAATGCGCCATGGCCTCGGCGACGTCCAGCAGCGACGACAGTTCGAGCGCGGCGGTCAGCTCGGTGTTGAAGCAGTTCGACTGGTCGTCGAGGGTGATGTTGGCGTAGCGCTCGCGCAGTTCGGCGATCTTGTCGCACGCGGCGTCGAGCGAACCGGCGTCGCGGTAGATGCCGGCGCCGTCCTCCATCGCCTCGTGCAGCTCGTTGCGCAGAACCGCGATCCGTTCGGTGCCGGAGCGGGCCTCCGCGCTGAAGTACGTGCGCCGGATGCGCTCGCCCTCGTCGGCCGCCTGCGCCTCCAGTGCCGATACATCGTAGCCGGGTTTGTCCATGGCGAAACGGGCCGCGTGCGTGCCCGCCTGGGCGCCGAAGACCAGCAGCTCGGTGAGCGAATTCGACCCCAGCCGGTTCGCGCCGTTGATCGAGACGCAGGCGCACTCGCCGGCCGCGTACAGCCCGGGGATGTTCGTGGCCGAGTTCGAGTCCACGTCGATCCCGCCCATCACGTAGTGGACGACCGGCCGCACCGGGATCGGCTGATGCACCGGGTCGATCCCCGCGTAGTTGCGCGCGAGTTCGCGCACGAAGGGAATCCGCTTGTCGATCTTGGCCTCGCCGAGGTGGCGCAGGTCGAGGTGGACGGCGTGACCGTCCTTGGTCTTGATCGTGCGCCCCGCATCCCTCTCCTTGATGAAGCACTGGCTCAGCTTGTCGCGGGGTCCCAGCTCCATCGCCCGCTTCTGGGGGTGCCGCGGATCGCTGACGTCCAGCGCCTCGCCGAGGTCGTAGTCCTGCAGATAGCGGTATCCGTCCTTGTTGACCAGGATCCCGCCCTCCCCGCGCGACGCCTCGGTGATGAGGATGCCGGTACCCGGGAGGCCGGTCGGATGGTACTGGATGAACTCCATGTCCTTCAGCGCGACGCCCGCATGGTACGCCATCGCCATCCCGTCGCCGGTCTTGATCGCCCCGTTCGTGGTGAAGGGGAAGGCCTTGCCGGCCCCGCCCGTGCAGATGATCACCGACTTTCCGAGGATGGCGCGTACCGTTCCCGTTCTGAGCTCGATCGCCGCGCACCCGCGGCACTGCCCCGCGTCGTCGAGGAGCAGCCTGGACGCGAAGTGCTCGTCGTAGCGGACGATGTTGCCGTACTTCAGCGTGGTCTGGAAGAGCGAATGGAGCATGTGGAAGCCGGTCTTGTCGGCCGCGAACCACGTGCGCTCGATCTTCATCCCGCCGAAGGGGCGGACGGCGACGGACCCGTCGGCCATGCGGCTCCAGGGGCAGCCCCAGTGCTCCAGCTGGATCATCTCGCTCGGGGCGCGGTTCACGAAGTACTCGACCGCGTCCTGATCGGCGAGCCAGTCGGCGCCGCTGATCGTGTCGTAGATGTGGTCTTCCAGGCTGTCGTTCGGCTTGATCACCGCCGCCGCGCCCCCCTCGGCCGTCACCGTGTGGCTCCGCATCGGGTAGACCTTGGACACGCACGCCACCGAGAAGGACGGGTTCTCCTCCGCGATCGCGATGGCGGCGCGGAGCCCTGCCCCGCCTCCGCCGATGATGATCACGTCGTGCTGCTGCGTCGTCATGTGGCTCTTGGGTTCAGGCTGCCGCGGAGGGGCGGCGCCCGGCGGAGGTGGCGGGGATCGAAGTGGTCACGATGGGAAGTTAAGGAATCACCTGTAATCCGCAAAATCGTCAAGCGGATCGTCGAAATCGTCACCCATCCGCTGGACCAGACCCCGTGCACCGCCCAGTACGGGGCCGTCCCCGGGCTCGTCAGCCGCCTCCGTGCGCGCCTCCCCGGTCAGCGCCCGCAGGTCGTCCCCCTCCACCTCCCGCATGTCGTGCCGGTCCTTCACCAGGCACCCGAGCGTCTCGGCCACGGTCTCGGCGTCCAGCGCGTCCTTGTGGAGCGTCACCAGCGCGTGCGCCCAGTCCAGCGTCTCGGCCACCCCCGGCGGCTTCATCAGCGCGCGCCGGCGCAGCGCCTGCACGAAGTGGGTGATCTCGGCGGCGAGCCGGCCGGCGATCCCGGGCACCTTGGCGCGAACGATCTCGACCTCCTTCTCGAACGGCGGGTGCTCGATGTACAGGTAGAGGCAGCGCCGCCGCAGCGCGTCGCCGATCTCGCGGGTCCGGTTCGAGGTGAGGATGACCACCGGGCGATGCTCGGCGCGGATCGTCCCCAGCTCGGGGATCGTCACCTGGAAGTCGGAGAGCACCTCCAGCAGGAACGCCTCGAACCCCTCGTCGGCGCGGTCGATCTCGTCGATGAGCAGCACCGGCGGCGCATTCGGCCGGGTGATCGCCCGCAGCAGAGGCCGCTCCAGCAGGTACCGGCGTCCGAAGATGATGTCTTCGAGGTCGTCTTCGGCGTGGCGTTCATCCCGGCGGCTGCCCGCGGCCTGCTCCGCGGCCGAAGTCCCCCGTGCACTCCCCGTCCGCTCATCCGCCGCAATCCGCAGCCGCAGCAGCTGCTTCTGGTAGTTCCACTCGTAGAGCGCCGTGTTGACGTCGAGTCCCTCGTAGCACTGCAGCCGGATCAGCTCCGTGCCGAGAATCCCCGCCATCACCTTCGCGACCTCGGTCTTGCCGACCCCGGCGTCACCCTCGATCAGGAGCGGCTTCTCCATCGCGCGGGCCAGGTGGACGGCGGTGACGATCGAGCGTTCGGCGATGTAGCCCTGCCCGCGCATCGAGGCCTGCAGTTCGCCGATCTCCGGCCTCATCGGCCGCCTCGCGCCCGCGGCAGTCCGCAGCACCGGGCCGTGCAGCTACACATACGCCGCAGGATCGGCTTCGAAGCGGGCGCGACAGCCGGGGCAGCAGAAGTGCAGGGTCTGGTCTTTGTAGGTGAAGGACGGCGACCCTTCCACGGCGACGGTCATGCCGCAGACCGGGTCCGTTGCGGTGGCAGGTGCGCCTGCGGGATTCGCGGCGGCCGCTCCGGCCTCCTCCCCGGCGCAACAGGTGTCTCCCGCCGGGCCGGCTCCCATTTCGGCGCCCGTCTCCGCGTCCCTCGCGGCAGCCCCCTCCCCCCCCTCCCCCTGCGCGGCCTCCTTCCCCGCGCCCACGGCCACGATCTCCGCGAGGATGCTCACGGCCACCTCCTCGGGACTCTCGGCCCCGATGTCGAGCCCTGCGGGACCGTGCACGCGGGCGGCCTCGTCCGCGCCGACCCCGAGCCCCTCGAGCACCGCCCGCACCTGGCGCATGCGCTTCGGCGACACCACTACGCCCACGTAGTCCGGCCGCGCGCCCAGGATCTGCCGCACGGCGTCCTCGTCGCCCCGCCCCATCGTCGCCACCACCGCGAACAGCCTGTCGCCCGGCGACCGATCCGCCCATTGCGCCGCCCGCGCCTCGAGCGACTCCCCTTGCGAGCCCTCCGCGCGGCCGCCGACCTCGCCTTCCCGGCCGCCGGCCTCGCCCCCGGCGCGGCCCGCATCCCCCTCCCCCTCGACCCCCGCCTGCGCGACCTCATAGCCCATCGCGCCGCCCAGGCGGGCCACCGCGTCCGCGATCGGCGACGATCCGGCCACGACCAGCCGGGGCGCGGGGAACACCGGATTGATGTGCACTTCCACCTTCCCTTCGCTGCCGCATGACATGGGAACGGGAACGATATCACGATTCTCGCCCGGGAGCGCCCCGAAGCCGAGGAGCCTGGGCCGCCCGCCGGCGAGCGCGGCGAGTGCGTGGCGCACCACCTCGGGCTGGGTGCAGCTCCCGCCGATCCAGCCATGGACACGCCCGTCCTCCGTAATCACAGCCGTGTTGCCGGGGGCCGCCGAACTGGGGCGTTCGCGGTGTACCACCGTGGCGAGTGCGTAGGGGCGCCGTTCGTCAAGGAGGCGCCGGGCCACGCGGAGCAGCGCGCTATCCACGGGCCGCACCGTCCGGTGCTGCGCTGACCGGGGTCACGGCGGCGGCCACGCCGTCCCGGGCCACCTCAGCCACCGTGCCCGCCACCTCCGCCCGCGCCCGCTCGTAGTCCTCCGCGCTGTCCAGATCGCGCAGCGCCTCGGCCTGCCAGTCCAACACCACCGCTTTCGCACGGTGCCGCCTCGCCACCTCGCGTCCGCAGCGCCGGTCCATCCGGAGGAGTTCGCCGAAGAGGCGGCGGCCGTAGAGCATCGGGGGGGCGATCGTGTCGCCACCGTAGCGCGACAGGACCAGGGGGGCGCCGGTCTCGCGATAGCGATCCGCCACCGCGCGCAGCATCGCGACGGTCACGAACGGCATGTCGGCGAGCACGACCACGGCGGCTGCGCAGCCATCCGCGCCGTTACGCCCGCCGCCCGCGTCCCCGCCCCCCTCGCCCCCCAGCGCCGCGATCCCCGCGCCCACCGACGTGTGCTGCCCCGCCGCGTGCTCTGCATTAAAGACACTCCTGCATCCGATTCCGTGCAATTCCCCCTCGACGGCCTCGCGCTGGTGACCCGTCACCACCACTACCGGGCTCATCCCGGCATCCACCGTCCTCCGGGCCGCGCGACGCACGACACTCTCGCCACCCAGCTCCAGCAGCAGCTTGTTGCGGCCCATCCGCACCGACGCGCCGGCCGCCAGCACGATGGCAGCGACGTCACTCACCGGCGCACGGCCTCTGCCGGACCCGCCGGCTCTCCACCCGCCGCGTCCCCGGGGGCACCGCCCTCCCCACCATCCCGCCGCCCACCCGGCAGCGGCGTCGCGCTCTCGACCCACGCGGACCACCAGAGGACCGCCAACATCTCCGCACCGGCGGCCAGCCTCTCCGCCGCGAACTCCAGCGCCTCGGGGGCGGCCGGCTCAAATGGATCGAAGCCGAAGTCGCGGTCGAGGCGGTAGAGCGTCTCGACCTCCGCGTGGGAAGCCATGATGTGGTCCATCACCGCCGCGCGCGCCAAACCCGCCACGGACTGCACCGGATCCGCGCCCAGGTGCCGCGCCACATCCTCGTCGCGCACCCGCGTCGTCACGAAAGCGGTTTCAAAGCGCGCGTGGAATCCGTTGTCGGTGGTGTAGCCCTCCGGGTTGGGGGTGTCCCGGTCCCAGCCGTTGAAGTGGATGGTGGTGTGGTGGGGCTGCGATCCGTCGGTCACGTAGTGGCCCAGGATCCCGGCGTCGTTCACGATCCGCTCGGCGATCCAGGCGCGCCTCTCGGGGTCGTCCTCCACCCGCCACAGCCGCCATTCGGTGACGATGCGCTGGTACAGCTCGGTGATCCGGAAGGGCAGGAATCCGGCGTCCCGCTCGGGGCGTTCCAGCCCGGCCGCGTAGAGCCGACGCAGGAATTCGAAGCGGTCGCGCGCATCCAGCGCCCCGTCGGGAACGTTCTCCAGATCGATGTAGTGATCGTACTGGAACGCCTGGTCCATCTCGCGCAGCCGGCCCACGCGCCACCGGTCCGGCTCCGGGTTCAGGTAGACCAGCCGCTCCCCCGCTTCGCGGAAGAAGGCCGGCATCTCGTCCGGCAACCGGCTCACCGCGGCCCGGGCCGCCATTTCATGACCCGCTCCACCCCACGGCGGGGCCGGAAGGGCGCGTGAATCTTCACCTCCAGGCGCCGCCAGCATCAGCAACCCGAGGGCAATCACCTTCGCCAACGACATTCCACCGGACATCGCACCCTACTCCTTCTCCGCGCCCGCGGACCGCCGGTCCATCGCGTACGGCGACCGCTGCACGGTCGGCATGATCAGCATCTGCTGCACGTTGACGTGAGGGGGCGTGTTGAGGACGTAGCAGACGGCGTCGGCGATGTCCTCGGCCTTGAGCGGATCCACGCCCTCGTAGACGGTGCGCGCCCGCTCCTCGTCGCCGCGGAAGCGTACCAGCGAAAACTCGGTCTCGACCATTCCCGGATCGACGCTGGACATCCTTACCCGGGTGCCCAGCAGGTCGATGTTGGCCCCCTGGCTGATGGCGCGGACGCCGAACTTCGTGGCGCAGTAGACGGCGCCCTGCGGGTAGACGACGTATCCGGCGATGCTCCCCAGGTTGACGACGTGGCCCGAGTCACGCTCGACCATCCCCGGCAGGATCGCCCGCATCATGTTCAGCAGGCCCTTGAGGTTCGTATCGATCATCTCGTCCCAGTCCTCGTGGCTGCCTTCCTGCACGGTATTGAGGCCGCGGGCCAGTCCCGCGTTGTTGACGAGGATGTCGGGGGCCACCCCCTCCCTCTCCAGGCGGGCGACGAAGTTCCTCACGGCGGAGCGGTCCCTCACGTCGAAGGTGGCGGTGACGGGCTCCGGTTCGCCGGCGCGCCCGATCTCCCGGGCCAGCGTCTGCAGGCGTTCGCTCCTGCGCCCGGTCAGGACGAGACGCACCCCCATCGCGGCGAGCGCACGGGCGCACGCCTCGCCGATCCCGGCCGTCGCGCCGGTCACGATCGCGGTCTTCCCTCGGATTCGATTCATGGATTGGGTGCGAAAATGTAATCTTTACTTGTCATTATATCATGTAAACCTGACATAATGATCGTTTCGACGACCGCCGGCACATCCGGCGGCACGGAGAATGTCTGGTCGACGGGTGGGGCTTCGCCAGTGGCGGCGCTCACGGCCACCCGCAGGCGCGCCCCGTAGGGAACGTCGCAGAGGAGAAAGAGGCCGCGGTGGTCGGTGGTGGTCGCAACCGTCACGGAGCTGCCGTCACCCCCTATCGTCCAGCCGTTGCCGGTCTCGCCGAGGGGGCCGATGGGAGCAGCAATCAGAGGCGCCGCGTATTCCGTTTCCCCCAGCCATTGCAAGTCGACCCGGGCACCCTCGGCCGGTGTCCCGTCGACGTGCTCCACGCGCCCCATGACCGCTGCCGTCCCCACGGGGCGCGGCGCCCCGCCGCAGGAGAAGGCGAGCGCATCGGCCACCGTCGGGATCTTCATCCTCACGTAGGATACCTGCCCGAGGATGCCTTCGACCGCCACTTCGGGTACGGCCAGCCCCATCTCCCTCAGCGCCGGACTCGGGACGCGAAGGATATGAGTCCCCGGAGGGAGCCTGCTGAAAAGGAAGGAGCCGTCGGCGGAGGTGGGCACGCCTCTGGTCGCGGAACCGATGACCTCGCGCGCAACCACGACCGGCCCTGGCGGCGGCCCCGTTCCCGCCGAGTCCGCGACCACCCCGAAGATGCTGGCCCACCGGGCGTCAAGGACGGTGCGGCCGGCCGCGTCGGTAACCGCGGCCGTCGCGCCCCCCACGACGCGGTGCCCGAGGCGGAGGATTTCCCCCCGGCTCGCTTCCGCGAAGGACGGCATCCGGATCCACCATTCCTTGACCACCCAGGCGCCGTCGGGCAGGCGCGTGAAGCTCACCTCTCCGGGCGGGTAGCCCACCTCCGGTGATTCCATCATGCCCACATATCCGAACTGGATCCGTTGGAGCTCGGCGGTCTCGGCATCGAGCCAGAGCACGCCGGCGATCTCGGGGACACGGCGGTCTGCGGTCGGCTGGAAGGCGAGCCCCACCGTTGCCTCGCCACCGTCCACGACGGCGAGGCAGTGGGCGTCCAGGAAGGCGTCGGAGAGGAGCGCCTCGGCGTCGGGTGCGTAGTAGACCGACAGCGAGTCGCCCTCGTTCTGCACGAACCCCTCCGCGACCAGATCCTCGATGGGGGCCGACGTGAAGGCCGCGCGCTGATCGGGCATGAGCATGCTCGTATCGGACAGCACCTCGCGCGCGTCCCGGTCCAGCCGCCGTTCGTAACGCAGCAGCGTGTAGCGGTACAGGCCGGCCTGGCGGGTCCAGGCCTCCGCCGCGAGTGCCTTGCGCGCCTCCTCCCAGACCCGCCCCGCCGCTGCCCCCTCCTCCGGCCTCACCCGGCAGCCCCGCTCCGCCGACACGACGATCCCCTGAAGCCTGATCGGCTCGAAGGGAACCTCGATGCGCATCTCTTCCGCGCCGGCTACCGGCGTGAAGGGATCGCTGGTGAAGCTGGCGTAGCCGATCCGCTCCACCGTGATGGTGTGCGGGCCCGGCCGGCCCGTTTCTAGCATGAATCGCCCGAGCGCGTCGGTGAGCGCCTGGTCCACCCGGGTCCCCTCTTCGTCGAAGAGCAGGACCATCGCGCCGGTCACGGGCACACCCGTGCCCTCTTCGACGACGACCCCGGGCACGGGCTGCGCCGCCGCGCGAAGCGGCCCGAGGCCGATCAGCAGGAGCAGGAGGATGGTTTTGCGCACGCCCGAATAGTAAGCGCATGGGTTCGCCGCCGTCACGCCGTCCGCGCCTTTCATAATCTCCCCTTCGGATACAGATTGGTGGGCCGCAGCTCCCCATGGGCCGCAAACCGGCTTCCCCCACC
This sequence comes from Longimicrobiales bacterium, assembly GCA_965211795.1. GTDB lineage: Bacteria > Gemmatimonadota > Gemmatimonadetes > Longimicrobiales > Gaopeijiaceae > Bin94. Next base: position 100,166 of record CBDBUB010000006.1, on the reverse strand, counting down.
GATCCCTTCCTCAGGAGACATCCATGACCGCCCCCCAGGTCCGGCATTTCCGTATCGCCGAGCAACCCGTCGAGCAGCTCAATCCCCTGATCTCCCGCAGCCTGATCACCGGAGAGCGCACGATGCTCGCGCATGTCTACCTGAAGAAGGGCGCCGTGGTTCCGATGCACTCGCACGACAACGAGCAGATCACCTACGTGCTCGAGGGCGCGCTGAAGTTCAGGATCGGGAACGGCGGGCCGGACGGCCTCGTGGTGCGCACGGGCGAGGTGCTGCACCTGCCGAGCAACGTGCCCCACGAGGCCGAAGCGCTCGAAGACACGATCGACGTGGACGTCTTCACCCCTCCGCGGCAGGACTGGCTGGACGGGGACGACGCCTACCTGCGCGGCGGCGGCGCCCCGGGCCAGGAGGGCTGATCCGATGGGAAGCACAGGCAAGCTCACGGGCAGCCCCTGGATCTGGAAGGACGGGGACTACGTCCGCTGGGAGGACGCGCAGGTTCACGTCATGAGCCTGGCCGTGCAGTTCGCGGCCTCGGTCTTCGAGGGGATCCGCTGCTACGAGACCCCGAACGGGCCCGCCGTCTTCCGGCTCCACGACCACCTGAAGAGGCTGATGACGTCGAGCCGGACCTACCGCATGCAGCCGGACCACACGATCGACGAGCTGGTGGACGCGACCCTGGCCACGATACGGAAGAACGAGCTGACGTCCTGCTACGTCCGTCCAACGGTCCTGCGCGGCTACGGCGCGTCGAGCATGCACCCCGAGCAGAGCCCGATCGAGACCTACATCCCGATGTGGCCGTGGGGTGCGTATCTGGGCGAAGAGGCGCTCACCCGGGGCGTCGACGTGTGCGTCTCGTCGTGGAACCGCCCGGCGCCGAACACCATCCCCAGCGGCGCCAAGGCGTCGGGAAACTACATCCTGTCGGCGCTGATGGTGATGGAAGCGTCGTCCCACGGCTACGCCGAGGCGATCGGCCTTGGGCCCGGCGGCCTGGTGAGCGAAGGAAGCGGCCAGAACCTCTTCATGGTCGTGAACGAGGAGGTTGTGACCCCGATTCTGGACGGTACGTCGCTCTCCGGTATCACCCGCCACACGGTGCTCAAGATCGCGGCGGAGCTGGGCCTGACCGTGCGCGAACAGCTGGTGACGCGGGAAATGCTCTACGGCGCCGACGAGCTCTTCTTCACCGGGACGGCGTCGGAGGTCACGCCGATCCGTTCGGTCGACGGGTTGGCGGTGGGTGAAGGACGGCGCGGGCCGGTCACGGAACGCATCCAGCGGCGGTACCTGGAGCTGGCGAGGGGCGAAGGACCGGATCCGTGGGGGTGGCTGACGCATCTTGGGTGAGGAACCTGGACGGCCCGCCGGGGTAGCCAAGAGTGAACCCGTGCGGTAAGGTGATGGATCCTCCATCGCCGGACACACCCCCGGCAGGCAGCGGAAGGACCGTTGCTCGTACAGGAAGGGAGATGCCAGGATGACAACTGCGAGAATGATTCTGCCCGCCGCGATCGCGCTTGCGCTTGTGAGCGCCGCATGCAGCGACACGACCGAGCCCGAGGAGGAGGCTCTGACGGAACAGGAGGCGACGGACCTCCTGAACGGGTACAGGGCGCTGATGCTCCAGGAAGAGCCGACGATCATCTCCGCGACCGAAAACGGCGCCGTCATCGCGTGTCCCCTGGGGGGACAGATGGAGGTGGTCGGTGGTGGACAAGAGGACTTCGCCGGCGACACGGTCCGCCTCAACTTGGACATCAACACCAATCCCACGGGCTGCCGGGTAGGCGGAAGCGGTGCCTGGTATGACCTGACCGGGGACCCCGGCGTCCGGGAGCGAATCAACGTCGAGATCGTCGGCTTCTTTGAGAGCTTCGACGTCAGCGGGACCACCACCGGGAACGTCGCCTGGGAGTCCGGAGAACGCTCGGGCACCTGCGAAATCGACCTCGCGCTGACCGCTGTGCCCGACCTTACGGACCCGGCGAACCCGGCCGTTCGGGGAACGCTGGCCGGGATGTTGTGCGGGAACGAGGTCGAGATCGACGTGGCTGACCTGCCGATCGAGTAGGAGGCCGTGGCCAGTCCCCGCATCGCATCGAGGGCGGCACCCGGCGCGATCACGCTGGTTCTCTGCGCGGCCGCCTGCGGAGGCGACACCACGCCGCCCGAGCCCGCACTGACCGAGCAGGAGGCGATCCAGCTCTTCGAGGCGCTCAAGGAATTCGAGAGTGATGTTTCCTTTGCCGGAATCCCGGGGCTGCAGGAACGCTTCGTGATCGACTGTCCCTACGGGGGTCTCGCCGAGTTCGTCGGCTGGCTGGATGAGGAGACCGTGGCCGACACGACCCGGCTCTACCTCAACCGGCAGATCAGCCCGACCAACTGCTGGCTCTCCATCGACGACGTCCTCTACAGCGTGCACGGGAACCCTTCGGTGATCGAACAGACGCTGACGGAGACGATCGGAGATTCCGGGCATTTCGTTGTGGAGGGCGTCATCTTCGGTGCGCTGGGATGGGTGTCGGAGGGCAGGGCGGCCGAATGCAGGCTGGATCTGACCCTCAGCATGGAGTCGGACCTTGCGGACCCGGAGAATCCGATGCTTGCCGGCGACATCAGCGGGGAGCTGTGCGGTCACCTCGTGATCATCGAGGTGTCGGAACCTCTCTGATCACTCCCGGTCCAGGACGAGGAGCGACCGGAGCAGCACGTTGGCGCGGCGAGGCTCTCGTAGAATTGCTCCAAGGCGACGGTTACCTCACGGTCGGCCTCGATCGTGCGCGCCCGGGCTTCGATCTCGGCGAAGACGCGGCCGATCTTCGCCATCTCCAGGTCGCGGATCTCGAGCGTGGCGCGCACCTCGCCCGGCACGACGTTGGGCGCGCCCGGCACCGCCTCGATGCGGCCGACGGTCGCGACCTGCCGTCCCGTATGGGGTGGCCGGAGGCCGTGCGTCCAAACCAACGGCGGTCGTCGATTGGCGGGCCGGTGAGCATCATTCTATCCTGGCAGCTGGTCACGAAGGAATCACCTGAGAATAGGCGGTGCGGCGGCGTTGGACGAGACAGTCTTCGACTTCGACGGCGATTACGGGAAGGACTACGAGGCCCTCGCCCGGCAGGTCATTCCGGGGTACCGCACCCTCTTCCCGATGTTCACCGCGATCATCGAGCCGGATCTGCCGCCGGGCGCGCGGGTTCTCGTGGTCGGCGCCGGCACGGGAATCGAGCTGATCGCACTGAAGCGCGCGCGGCCGGATCTTCGGCTGCACGGGGTCGACCCGTCGGAACAGATGCTGCAGATCGCCGAGCGGCGGGTGGCCGAAGCGGGCCTGGAGAGCGGCGTCACCCTGCAACTCGGCTACGCATCGGACGTCCCCACGCGCCCCCGGTTCGACGCGGCGACCCTCATCAACGTCCTCCACTTCGTCCCCGACGACGGGGCCAAGTCCGCGCTGCTCCACGACATCGCCGGGCGCCTCCGGCCCGGCGCGGTCTTCGTGCTCTTCGACCTGCACGGCGATCCCGGGCTCGGAGGAGCACGAGCGCTACATGCCGGCGTGGCGGCGCTACTGGAAGATCCGGGGGATGACGGCGGAAGAGATGGCCGCGTTCGACGAGCGGATCCGCCACGGGATCCACTTTGCGCCGGCTGAGCGGGTGCTGGGATTGGCGCGGGACGCGGGTTTCACCGACCCGCAGCGGTTCTTCAAGGGCATGCTCTATGGGGGGTGGACCTTTCGGCGGGGGGGTTGAACCGACCGAGCGACCACGGCATGCAGGCATCAGGGTAGGAGATTCAGGCGATTTCGTGATGAGGCTGGGGGCGGGGGCCGCCGGCAAGCCCTCGACGGGTCTCAGCCACCAACGCCGGGAAAGGACCTGTTGAAGACATCCTCGCCCGCGGGCGCGAGACCGGCGAGTGCTCCCGACTCCAGCGCGGCCCTGGCAAACGTCTCCCCGTAGCCGCGCGCAAGGGTCATCACAACCAGCTCCGCCGCGAGGGTGACCACCTGGCAGGGGACGTGCAGGACCGGTCCCTGGGTGAGGAAGGGGGTGGGGCGGGCCGGGTCGAAGAGGTCGAGCGGGGTGAGGTGTTCCAGTGCGGCAGAGACGCCGTGGCCGACGAATGCCAGCATGCAGTGGCCATCCGTGGTCTCCGTGAGGGCGGTCTCGGGCGGCGGTTCGGGCGGGCGGCCCGCGCCCAGGTGCCAGATCGCTACCTGGGTCCGGTTCATCCGGTTGATGACGAGGGGCCCGTGGATTCCGACCTGGCCGAATCCGTCCGGGACCTCCAGTTCCATCGGTCGATGGGAAGTGAGACTGCTGTCCTGGAAGTCCCAGCGCCGCCGGTGGCTGAGGTCGACGATCCACGGGCCGCCGCGGCGTTCCTCCTCCTCGTAGCGCAGCACCACCTGCCAGCCGTCGCGCAACTCGGTTGCGGCGGGGGTCGCAGCGAATTCGACCGGGGACCTGCGGACTGCGGTCTTCATGCGCGCAGCCTCGCGCCTGCGGGGTCGTGGAAGGGCGGCGAAACCACGGTGGCGGTGCAGGTCTGTCCCTGCCCCGGCACCTGTTCCTCCTGCAAGACGATCTTCCCCCCCCTCACGGCAACCTCCTCACGCACCAGCGCCATCCCGTACCGCCACCCCAGCGCGTCGCTGCGGCGCGTCGTGCACACGTGCCCCACGATCTCGCCGCCGGCCACCACCACCGCCCCGTCGCGGGGAGCCGCCACCCCTTCGGCCGGCCCTCCTCCCTCGCGGGACGACCCCGCTCCCTCGCGCGACCCAGCCCCGACAGCCAGCGGCCCCGGCGCCTCCTCCACCCGAAACCCCACCAGCTTCATGCGGCCCGGCTGCTTCTCACAGGCCCGCAGCGCGGGCGCGCCCACCTTCTTCGACACGGTGTCCTCGCGGTCCCACAGCCACCCCATCCCGATGTCGGTCAGGGTGACCCGCGCCTCCGATTCCGCGCCGACGATGATGTGCCCCTTCTCGGCGCGGAGGCAGTACTGCGCTTCCAGTCCGAACGGCTGGATGCCGAAGTCGGTGCCGGCGGCAACCAGCAGCTCCCACACGTATTGGCAATAGCTCGATGGGACATGCAGTTCGTACGACAGCTCGCCCACGAAGCCGAGCCGCAGGCAGCGCACCTGGACTCCGGCAGCCACGGGGCCGGAGTTCGCGCCCCCGGGGGCGGGCGGGGCGCCGCCGTCCCCCACGGTGATCCACCGGCACCCCATGAACGGGAACGCCTCGTTGGAGATGTCGTCGTCCGTGACCCGCTCCAGCACCCGGCGCGCATTGGGCCCCGCGAGGTTGATCGACCCGAATGCGTCGGTGAGGTTGACCAGATGGAAGTCCCACCCATCGTGGCGGGTGTGATAGCGAAACCACTCCACGGTGGATCCGGCGCGTCCTGAACTGGTCGTAAAGTAGTAATTGTGTTCATCATCCATGACGATTGCACCATCATCCAGCACATGTGCCATGTCGTTGCACAACGCGGAGTACATGCACCGGCCGGGACGCGCCTTGCTGATGTCGGAGATGTAGACCCGCTGCAGCGCCCTGAGCGCGTCCGGTCCGAAGATCCGGAACTTCCCCAGCGGCGAACTGTCGAGCAGCCCGACGTTGCGGCGGACGTTGAGGATCTCTTCGCGCAGCCGCCGGGCGGTCTCCTGACTGGCGCCGTGTCGCGGGTCCTCACCGAAGTAGCGGGCGCGCAGCCACGGACCCGCCCGGCGGAAGACCGCACTCCGCGCGGCCAGCTCACCGTGCAACGGCGTGCGCTTGTGCACATCGTGTCCCGGTCCCGCCAGCGTGGCCAGGCTGGGCGCCACGAGGGGCGGGCGCACCGTGGTCGGGGACGCGTCCTCGAGCGGGTCGCCGCGCAGGCCGGCCATGATCATGGCGAGGTTCTGTCCCGTGACCCGGTACTGGCCCGGACCGAGCCCGAACCCGCCAAAGCGCTTGGCCAGCTCCGGCACGTCGAAGCCCTGAGCCGCCGATTCGATGACGTTCTTGTATGTGCCGTCTTCGTCGAGGTCGATGAAGGCCTTGGCGCCGCGGCCGATGCCCGGGCCGTGGAGGATGGCGCAGCCGGGCGCCGGACCGGGGAGGGACCCGGCATCGCGCTCGGCGACTTCGACCGCCCGGGCCGCGGCCGCCGACGTGGCCGCACCCCGTGACTCCGCCCCTGCCCGGCTTCGATGCCCGGCCCGGGCCGCATCGCCCAGGCACCACTCCACCGCGCGGTATCCCGCGAGCCGCCCCCACGCCTCGATCGAACGGGGATCGCGCAACCCGGTCAGGCTCCCCGCCGCGAAGACGCCGCCGGGTAGCTCGGCGGGCTGGAAGGTATGCGTGCGCGCGCAGTACGCGAGCCGGGCCCCGGCGGTGGCGAGGGCCCCGATTCTGGGCTGCCATCCCGCGTTGGCGACGAGAAGGTCGCAACGGACCTTGCGCGCCCCTGCCCCGTTGACTGCTCCCAGCTCGCATCCCGTCACCCGCTTCCTGCCCATCGCCCGAGAGGCCGCCCAGCCCGGAAGGAAGGGGATCCCCCGCTCCTCCAGCGCCGTGACGAGCGCCGGATCCTGCCGCCCGGGGTCTCGGGCGTCCGCCACGGCTCGTATCCGGACCCCCAGGTCCGCAAGGTCGATCGCCGCCTCCAGGCTCGCGTCGTCCGCCACGCTGAAGACGGCCTCCTTCCCCGGCATCACCGCATACGTACGCGCGAGCCGCCACGCCGTCCCCGCCTGCACCACCCCGGGACGGTCGTTGTGGTTGAAGACGAGCGGCCGCTCCATGCACCCGGCCGCAACCACAACCGCTTTCGCCCGGCACTCCCAATGGCACTCCCGGAAGGGGTCGCCCTCTCCGCCAACCGTGAACCCCGTCACCAGGTTCTCTCCCCACACGCCGGTCACCGGGGAGCTTGTGAAGACTTTCACATTCTCGGCCGCCCGCAATCGGGTAGCCAGGGCGTCGCCGCGCCGGTACAGGGGCTCGCCCTCCAATTCTCGGACTCGCCAGGCAACGTGCCCCCCAAGCCGCGCCCTCCGCTCGAAGAGGCACACGCGCAGACCGCTCTCTGCCGCCGCCAGCGCCGCTGCCATCCCGGCCGGACCGCCCCCGATCACCGCCACATCCGCGTTGAGGTAGCGTTCGGCGCGCACATCGGGGCCCGGACGCGCGACCCCGTCCTCCCGCCCACCGGTCCCCGTCATCCGCCGCGGATCCAACACCCCCGTCCCCGCCATCCGCCGCAGCCCGTTCTGAAACAGCGGCCACAGCCGGTAGGGCCGGTGAAAGAGCCGGTAGTAGAACCCCGCCGGCATCAGCCGGTCGAAGGCGTCGATGAAGGCGAACCGGTCGGTCCGCGGGTCGCCCCGGACGTTCTGGGCCCGCACCGACATCCCTTCCCGGAGCCCGGTCGTCTCCGCGCCTTCGTTCGGCACCCCGTCGATCCCCATCAGCGTGTTGGACGACTCGCCCTCCATGCTGTAGAGCCCGCGGGGGCGATGGTACTTCAAGCTGCGGCTGAAGATGCGCACCCCGTTCGCGTAGAGCGCGGACGCCACCGTGTCCCCCGCGAACCCCGTCATCGGCCGCCCGAGAAAGCGGAAGGCGAGCGGCCGGGAGAAGTCGACGCGGCAGGTGGGGCCGGGCGTCAGGCGGCCCGGCGCCTCACCCGTCCCCACCGTCACCCCCCACCTCCCGGTTCGTCGCCGGGTCCCTCGTCGTCTTGAACCACACCCCGCACCCCTGCCCGTGGTACCACCATTCCTGCTGCAGTGCAGCCTGACCCCCGGTGCGCGGCCCGGCATCCTCCACGGCCTGCCGCCCGGCCCGCGGCCCAGCATCCTCCACGGCGCCCGCCCCGCCCGGAATCATCCGAAACTGCACCCACCGGAAGTGCTCCCCGGCGCTCAGCCCCTCCTGCTCCGGCCGCGGCCCCCGCTCCTGTCCCCCGAAGGTGAACTCCTGGATGTCGCGCTTGCCGCAGACGGGACAGGTCAGGCGGAAGGTCATGGTTGCCGCCCGGAGCCGGCGGCCCCGTTCCGGGCCGGCATCACCGGCCGCGCGGCGCGGCGCTCGCCCCCCATCAGTCCCAATGCCCGTACTTCATGACCGCCGCCGTCTCTCCCGAGTACCGATTCTCCAGAAAACGTTTCAGCTGAAACGTCCTGAGGATCTCCGGCCGCTCGCCCGTCGCCATGTATTCCGCCATGTACTTCCCGGCGACCGGCCCCGACTTGAAGCCGAAGTACCCCCAGCCGGCGTCGAGGTAGAGGCCGCCGAAGCCCAGGTCGCCCTCCAGGATCGGGGCCATGTCGGGGGTCATGTCGGCGAGACCGGCCCAGATTCGCATGAAGCGGACCCGGCGCAGCGCGGGCATGAGGTCGACGAGCGCCTCGGCCTGGTGCTTGAGGTAGTACGCGGTGGCGTCGGTGGTGTAGTTGACCTGCGGGTCCATGTGCGCGCCGGTCGCGATCTCGCCCTTCAGCGTCTGGTTGGCGTAGACATGGTACGCACCCGAGCTGAAGACGTGGTGGAGGAAGGGCTTCAGCGGCTGGGTGACCATCGCCTGGATCGTGAGGGGGTGGATGGGGAGCTCGATCCCCAGCATGGCCGCGACCGCCGTGCTGTACCCGCCGGCCATGATCCCGAGGCGGTTGCAGCCGATGCGGCCCAGGCTGGTGCGTACGCCGGTGATGCGGCCGGCGTCCGTGTCGATCCCCTGCACCTCGCAGCCCTGGTGGATGTGCACGCCGTGCCCCGCGGCCCCTTTCGCGAGCCCCCACACCACCGCGTCGTGCCGTACGATCCCGCCCGGGGGATGGTACAGCCCGCCGTGGATCGGGAAGGCCGGCCGGTCGGAGATGTCCAGCCCGGGGATGACCTCAGCGCACTGCCGCGGGTCGAGCACTTCGGACTTGACGCCCAGGAAGTTGTGGGTGCTCGCGGCCATCCTGAACCCGTTCAGCGCGGCCTCGCTGTGCCCCAGGTTCAGGTTGCCGCAGTTGAAGAACATGAGGTTGAAGTCGAGCTCGTCAGTGAGGACGCGCCAGAGCTTCAGCCCCTCGGCGTAGAGCCGCACGTTCTCGGGCGTCCGCTGGTTCGCCCGCACGATCGCGGTGTTGCGCCCGGACCCGCCGAAGCCGATGTACTGCGATTCGAGGACCGCCACATCGCGGATGCCGTGGGTGCGCGCGAGGTAGTAGGCGGTCGCGAGCCCGTGGACGCCGCCCCCGATGATGACCGTGTCGTAGTGGCGCTGCAGCGGGGCGGGGTGCCAGAGCCGACGGAGCCTGAGCCAGTGCACCGGCGGGCCCCGGTCAGCGGCTCCGGCCAGACGAGCCGCGCCCCGCCAGCCCGTCCGTCATCCGATCACCGAATACGAAGAATCCGGGTTCAGCGGCCGCCGCCGGCTGAAGAAGCCGATGTCGCAGGTCCGGCGGGTGTACTTCAGCGGCATCGTGACCGGGTCGGCGTCGTGGTCGTGGCCGCCCTCCACGCGCTCAATCAGCTCCGCCATCAGTTTCCCCGCCACCGGCGCGTTCTTGAACTGGTTCCCCGAGGTGCCGACGGCCATGTAGAAGCCCGGCAGGTCGGACTTGTCGTAGATCGGGATCCAGTCGTCGGACACGTCGTAGAGGTCGACCAGCCCGCCGGTCTGCCCGGGGATCCCCAGCCCCTTCACCCGCTGCGCCTCGCGCATCACCTGGGTCTCCCACTGGTGGGTGAAGCCGGTGTTGTAGTCGTCCGGGTCCTCCACCCACTCCAGCATGTCGCACTCCGGATCCTCGGAGCCGATGAGGATGTGGTTGCCGGTGGTGGGGCGGGAATAGCAGCCGATGTCGCCGTCCGAGATTAGCGGGGCGATCTGGTGGTAGTCCATGCCGGCCGGGGCCGGGACATGGCAGACCTCCTGCTTGAGCGGGCGCGTGCTGATGTTCATTCCGTCGAGGACGCCCGCCATGCCGTTGATGATCGCGGAGTGCGGTCCGCCGACGTTGACGACGACGGGGGCGCGGATGGTGGAGCCGTCGGCCAGGCGGACGCCGGCGACGCGCTCGGCGAGGCCCCCCTCCTTCAGGATCTCCACCACCTCGGCGCCGAACCGGAACTCCCCGCCCCGCGCCTCGCACGCGCGCTGCACGTTGTGGCAGGCCAGCGTGGGGTCGTCGATGTAGCCGGACTCGGGGATGTAGACGGCGCCGCGGATCTTCCCGCCGCTCGGAGCGCCGAAACGGCCGTCCGCCATGGTGACGGGGGGGCCGTAGGAGCGCGTGTCGATCCAGGGGAAGCGCGCGGCGACCTTCGCCGCGCTGAGGTCCTCGTAGGCGACGTGGAGCTCGTCGAGGGCGGCCATCACGTTCACCAGGTCGTGGTTGCGGTCATTCTTGATGACCAGGCACCCCGTGTTGACGTACTTCGCCAGCCCCATCTCGTCGGGTACGCCCAGGTAGCGCCCCCAGTCGAGCCAGTAGAAGTAGCTCTCGCGGGCCATCGCGCACCCGTCCGGCGTGGAGTAGTGCAGGCGGATGATCGCGCAGGTGTTGCAGGTCGACCCGGACCCCGCGGCCGGCTGCTTGTCCACGTTGAGGGTGCGGTAGCCGCGCTTCGCGAGCTCGAACCCGGTGCAGACGCCGATGACGCCTGCACCGATGATGATGGCGTCGTAGTCGTGGCGCATGGGTGGTTTCGCTGGGCGTCCTGGAAATATTCCCGATCGGGAAGATTCCCGGGACGGCATGGAAGAACACCCCGGAGGTTTACACGATCACCCCGCTGAAACGCAAGTTCCTATCCGTCCGCCCGCGCCAGCCTCAGCCCCACAACGTACTGCACGTCGAGCTCGTCAAAGCGAATCCCCCATACATGGGTGGCGTTCACGTCCAGGGGCCTGAACCGCTCCGGCAGCACGACACTCCGGACCGGTGAATCATCCTCCCCCTTCCGCACCGCATACCACACGGTCGGATTCTCGTGGCCCGCCGGCTTGAACCAGATCTCGCCGTTGGACATGAGCCGGATCTCGTTGGTCGCGGGCCAGTGGCTCGGAATGATGTACGAGGCCCGAATCGCACGCCTCAGCATTGGCGACAGGCCGCTGGAGTCCGCGCCGAGGTACGGCGCCTGCGCTTCCACCGCCGTCTCCACGTCGTCCTCCGTAACGGGGATGGGTGGCAGCTGGACCTGGCGAGTCCAGATCGTATCGCCCGCAAGCGAGACCTCGATGAGTTCCAGCACGCCGGGCCGGTTCCTCAGCGACCGGCTGATCACTACGCTGCCGTTCCAGGGATCCATCTGAAAGTGGTCGGGCCGGATCCACGGCTGGACGGGGTTGATTTCGCCGAGTTCCGGGTGATCGAGCGTCGCAAACACATCCCTGAAGCTGAGCAGGCCCAGCGTGTCGATTCCCCAGGCGTCGTCGTCCAGCGAGGCCCGAAGGACGGGAACGACCGGGTCTTCCTCCTCCGGCACGTCGCCGTCCAACACCCATGGCGGCTCACCGAGTGCCCCAACGCTTCCGTCCGCGAACATCGCGAAAACCCGGAAGCTCGTGAAGGAGCGGCGCTGCGTGGCCATGTCCATACCGCGCTCCAGCACCCCCACCCCGGGCGGGAAGCCGTCGGTCCGGAGGACCTCGCCTTCGAGCGCAAACGTGGTGTACCTGGAGTGGTCCCCGACCTGGAAGCGGTCGTCGAAGAGGAAGAGCGGACCGGGATCCGAGAACTCTCCCGGTCCCTCGCCGCGGCCACCCGCGCGCCCGATCAGGGTGCCGTCGGGCGTCCAGATCGTCACCTCCAGGCTCTGGGTGTCCAACACGTAGACCCTGGAGCCGTCGGCGGTGGGGCGCACGTCCTGGATCCGCCCGAAGAGCGCGTCGCCCTCCAGCTGGTCGCCGATTTCAAATTCCGGTTCGGCAGTCCACTCCTCGATGGCGACCGAGGTGACTGTGGCTTCGTCCGCGCACGCGGCGAGCGCGCAGGCGGCAACGGTCCACGCTGCAAGCGCTCTCATTGTGGCGATCTGCTTCGTCATGGTGAACTCTCCTCGGTGGGGACAAGGCGCAGGCCGACGACGTACTGCACGTCCATTTCGTCTTGCCGGGTCCCCCAGAGGTGGGTGTCGTTGACGTCCCGGGGTCTGAGGGATTCCGGCACCACGATCCTGCGGATTGTACCTCGCACCACCCCCTTTCGGACCGCATACCATATTTCGGGATTCTCGTGTCCCGCCGGCCGGATCAGCGTTCCGTCCGGAGTCCAGATCGTGACATCCTCCCCGCCGGAATCCAGCACGTGGATCCGTGACCCGTCCGCGTTGGCACGCACGCCGGTGATGACGTAAAGTAAACTTTACCAAATGTCGTGTTTACCATACAACCTCTTCCGCAAGTGTTGACGCCGCGCTCACCAATCGACCTCCAGCAGCCGGTTCATACCTTGCAGATTGTCAATCCGAATGACAATCGGCAACCGATTTCCGGCGCATCCCGACACCCTTGTAGATTGTCCACTCCGCGTCCCCCGCGGCCACACCCACCCCAACCCGGGAGCCCACCCCGATGGGCGTGATGGAACGCCTGGCATCCGACATCCCCGCGCTGCCGCTCGACATCGGGCGCATCATCGTCGGCGCGGTCCTGTTCGTCTACTTCTTCAACACGCTCAGGCAGGCGCGCGATTTCAGCGATCCCGACGGCCTGATCGACCATGGGCTGCTCTGCCGTCTCTTCCCCCCCACCCGCGTAAGCCTCTTTCAGCCGGGAATGCCGGGCTGGCTGTTCCGCGCGGTCTTCGTCTGCGCGTGCGTGGCGGCGCTCATGGTGGTCGCGGGATTCCACGCGCGCGCCGCCGGGGCATTCCTCTTCCTGGCGGCGTTGTCCACCCTGCGCTGGAACGTGCTGGCCTCCTACCTCGACGACGCCATGATCCACATCTTCTGCCTGTGGATCGTGCTGCTGCCGGTGGGAAGCACGCTGAACGTGCCGGATCTGCTGGCGGGCACGTCGGGGGTCCTCGACACCTGGCTCGCCGCTACCGTCCCTGGGGCGGCCCCCCGCGCCTTCATCGTCAACATGGCGCTCGTCTACATCGTCGCCGGCCTGTACAAGTTCACGAGCCCCATGTGGCGGGACGGCTCCGCGATGCACTCCGCGCTCCGCATGCCGATCGCCCGCGCGCCCGGCTTCTGGACTCTGCGCTGGCGCACCCCGCTCCGCCTCGTGACCTGGGCCGCGCTGGTCCTCGAGCCCCTCTTCGCGCTCATCTTCGTGCTGCCGCCGGGCTCGCCGCTCAAGTGGCTGCTGGTCGCGGGGGCCCTCGTGTTCCACCTCGGAATCGCGTTTACGCTCAAGATCCCGTACTCCAACCTGGCGATGCTCGGTGCGATCCCGCTCGCGCTAGCGCCTGAGATCATGCAGGGGTGGCCGGGGACGCCGCCGCTTGAGGGCGCGGTTGCAGGCGCCGCAGAACCGGCCGCCGCCAGTCCCGGCCCCGCCGGCTGGATCGCCCTCACCCTCGTTGGCCTGATCACCATCCAGGTCGTCTGGGAGGCCGCCAACACAGGCCGCCGGCTCCGCCCACGCTACTCTTCGAGCGGCTGGGACAACCCCGTGCGCGGGCTGCTCTGGATGTTCGGCATCTTCCAGAGCTACCGCCTCTTCGACTGGGTCGACGAGCGCAACCACCACGTGCGCTTCGAGGTCACGCGGGTGGGGGGCGACCCGCCGGCCGACCCCGGCGCCCTCTTCCCCCGGACCATGCGCCACCTCCTCCTCCAGTCGTACCTTGTCGGCAACATCTGGATGCGCATGAGCCCGGCCCAACTCGAACAGGTCCGCCGCGCGCTCCTCGTCCGTCACGCCCGCCGCTACGCCCGCACGCACCCTGACGCGGGCACCATCGACGCGGTCGCGATCGTCCAGCGCGTCACCAAGGATAATCTTGAGTTAACCCGGGGCGAGCGGCGGCCGATGATGCGCTTCACCTGCCGGGGTGGTCGCGCCGTCATGCATCACCCGAAGGAGGAATAGAGGGCGACGATGTGCGGTATTGCAGCGATCCTGTCCCGTAACGGACCCGCCGACCCGGCAGCTCTCCGCCGCGCCACCCGTGCCTTGCGGCATCGTGGGCCGGACGCGGAGCGCACCTGGGTTTCCCCGAGCGGCAGGATCGCTCTGGGCCACACGCTGCTGGTGATCAACGACCCCGAGGGCCACCAGCCCATCGCCAGCGAGGACGGTCGGCGGCACATCATCGTCAACGGCCAGTTCTACGACTTCAAGCGCATCCGCGCCGAGCTCGAAGCGCGCGGGCACCGCTTCCGCACCCGCTCCGACAGCGAGATCGCGCTCCACCTCTACGAGGACCACGGCGCGGGCTGCCTGGAGCACCTGCGCGGCCAGTTCGCCTTCGTGATCTGGGACGAGGAGGCCGGTTCGCTGGTCGCGGCGCGCGACCGCTTCGGCCTCAAGCCGCTCTTCTACGCGGAGCACGACGGCGCGCTGTACCTCGCGTCGGAGGCGAAGGCGCTTTTCGCGGCGGGGGTGCCGCGCGCGTGGGACGAGAGCGGGGTGTACCAGTGGCTGCTTGCGTGTCCGGATGAGCGGCGGTCGCTGTTTCGCGGGATTCGACAGGTGCCGCCGGGGCACGTGATGAGGGCCGGGAAAGGGGCGGTGAGGCTGGAGCGGTACTGGGATCTGCCGGGGTCGCCGAGGGGGGGGAAGTCCCCAGGCACCGGGTCCGCGTACGCCGACTCCAGGCTCCCGGGGGCCGCATCCGCACCTGCCGTCCCCGGCTTCCCCCAGGCCGTCGACCAGGCCCGCGAACTCACCGAGGAAGCGATCCGGCTGCGCATGGTCGCGGGGGTCCCCGTCGGTTGCCTGATCAGCGGCGGCCTCGATTCCTCCTCCGTCCTGGCTGTCGCAGCCACCTGCACCGACGGCCCCGTGGCCGCCTTCACGGTCGGGTTCGAGCGGCGCGAATTCGACGAGAGCCCGGGGGCGCGCGAAGCGGCCGCGGCCGCAAACGCCGACCACACCGTCGTCATGCTCGGCGACGCCGATTTGGCCGACCACTTCGCCGACGCCGTCTGGCACGCCGAGACCCTTCAGTTCAACACCCACGGCGCGGCGCGCTACCTCCTCAGCCGGGGAGTGCGCGAAGCCGGCTACCGCTCGGTGCTGGCGGGCGAGGGCGCCGACGAGGCCTTCTTCGGCTACGAGTTCCTGCGCGCGGCGGCCGGGGCGTCCAGCGGCGGGTTCGGCCCGGCCAGGATCCTGCGCATCCTGTCGGGACTTCTGCGCTCCCCGAAGCGCCACCACCCCACCCTCGCCGCCGTCTCCCCCTGGCTGGCCCGCCTCGCGCTCCTTCTCCCGGCGGCCCCCTCGCTCTTCACGCGGCTCTCCGGCGGCCTCGGCCTCATCCAGTCGGTCTGCTCACGCGACTTCCTGCGCGGCTTCGACGGCTACGACCCCTACCGCGCCTACTACCGGCGCTGCAACGCGGCCGCCGCCATCTCCCGGCGCGAACCGGCCCGGCAGCTCCTCTACCTCTGGCTGCACTCGATCTTCGCCAACTACCACATGGCCGCCGACCGGCTCGACATGGCGCACGGCGTCGAGGTCCGCCTCCCCTTCCTCGACCACCACCTCTTCGAACACCTGAACCGCCTCCCGCTCGCCCTCCTCACCGACCATCCCCGCGAAAAGCACCTCCTCCGCGAGGCGATGCGCCCCCACATCCCCGACGCGGTGTACGACCGGGTGAAACGGCCCTTCATGGCACCGTCGGCGGTGGGCACGGCCGGCCCCCTGCACGACTTCCTGCAGGATACGCTGCGGGGCGACGCGCTCAAGTCGGTGCCGTTCGTGGATGCGGCGGCGGTGGGGGGCATCCTCGACGGGCTCCCGAACCTCGCCGAGCGGGACCGCGGTTCGGTGGACTCGCTGTTGCTGATGCTGGCTTCGGTGGCGGTGTTGCAGGAGCGGTGGGGGTTGTAGCGGGCTGGACGAAACAACATAAGCGGCTTATGCTACTCGCATGGACAACACAATCCGAGACTATCTGGCAGAAATCGGTCGGCGAGGTGGCACTAAGAGCCGCCGCAAGCTCGACCCCGAGACCGCCAGGAACATGGTCCGCGTCCGCGAGGCCCGGCGGGCGTTCCGCAAGTTCCACGCATTGTGTTTCTGGTCGTATCGCAAGGATCTGAAGATCGGTCTCGCCAACATCGACTGGGTCGTGGAGACCCTGAGGAAGAACGGCGACATGAGGGCCTGGAAGGCGGCCGAGCGACTGTGCCGCTAACGGATCTTCAGCGCGAACTGTTGGCGCTGCTCGCGAGTTCAAGGGCTTCGGACCGCTATTTGGCCGGTGGAACGGCGCTCCACCTCTCTTCGACGTCTCATCGCTTCAGCGAGGACCTTGATTTCTTTCACGATTCCGCCGAAGCCGTCGCGGAGTCGTTCGCCCGGGACAGCGCAATGCTGAAAGCGGCTGGCTATCGTGTCCAGGTCCGCCTGAGCCAGCCGGGTTTCATTCGGGCGAGCGTAGAGGCTGATGACCGGGAGGCAACGCGCATCGACTGGGCTCACGATTCGGCATGGCGGTTCATGCCCCTGGTGCGGCTCGACGACGGCGGCCTTGTGCTGCACGACGTCGACCTGGCGATCAACAAGGTGCTGACGCTCGCGGGTCGCGACGAGCCGCGGGACTTAGTGGACATCCTCCATGCGCACGAGCACATCCTGCCCCTGGGTGCCCTGGTCTGGGCAGCCGTCGCGAAGGACCCGGGATTCAACCCGGCTTCGCTTCTCGAGCAGTTGAAGCGCCGAGGCCGCTACCGGCCGGAGGATGTCGCCGAGCTGGTACTCGCCGCGCCTCTGGATCTCGTCGAATGCAAGGAAGCTTGGCGGGCCACACTCCGCGACGCAGCAGAGTTCATCCGCGAAAGACCCTACGAGGAGGCCGGCTGCCTGTACTACTCTCCGTGCCGGGACTGCTTCGTGGCGCCGTCGCCTGAAGCCTCCCTGCGGGAACAGGGCCTGGTCACCCACTTCGGACAATCCGGGGGCATACTGCCGAGGGTCGCGGACATCACCAATACTCCACTGTGAGGCCTTCGACCCTGTGGAAGCTCCTGCGGTCCCGGGTGGCCACCCGGTAGCCGACGTGCACGGCTGTGGCCGCGACCATCAGATCGTGGGGACCGATCGGGGTACCGGTGCGCGCCAGCCGCACGCCGAGGGTCGCGTATACTCGGGCGACCTCCAGACCGAAGGGTATCACAGGCAGCTCCTCGAGCCACCGACGGGCAAACCTTTCTGCGCTGACGCGCCGCACCCCGCCCAGCCGGTGGAGACCGTGGAACATTTCCGACGCGGTGATTGCGGCAATCGCCACGGGCCGCTGCCGCTCGTCCGGCGTGCCGAGCACTCGATCCGCGTTGAGCAGACCCTGCTCCACCGCGATGAGTACGCTCGCGTCGATCAGCGTTCCCAAGGACTCCTCGGCACCTCGGCCCGGTTGAGGAACGCAATCCCTGTCTCCACCGCGCAAGCGAATTCAGGACCTGCCGACGGATCCGAAGTGGCACGGACAAGTTCGACGAAGTCGGCACCGGTGAATGTGCTTTCCTCCACCGGCCGGATCTCCGCGACCGGCTTTCCGCGTCGCTCCACGACGTAGACCGCGCGCTCCTCCCGGACACGCGCCAGGACCTCACCGAAGTTCTTCGCAGCTTCGGTGGCGCTGACGACCCGTGAGCGGTCGGATGATCCGGTTGGTTTTGACATGCCGACAATTTACGGAATTTACGGATATTCCGCAATTCGGGTTTTCAGCTGGTCGCTATTCACCGATACTGCCGAGGATCGTGGACTAACTCGCCGTCCCCCTCACCACCACCGTCACCTCCACATCCGCGAACAACCCGCCATCATCCGCCCGCCCCCGCAGCAGATACGTCCCCGGCCTGTCGAAGGTCACGTCAACCGTCCACCGCCCGTCCTCGGGCAGCGCCGGCGGCACCCATAGCGGCGCCCAGGGCGAATTCGCTCCGGCGCGCGTGTCCTCCCACACCTTGATCTGCGGCGGATCGAAGGTGACGGCGCCCGCGAGGCCGGGGTCGTTCGCGCCCACCTCTTCGGCGGCGGCCACCTGCCGGTCCACGCCCCCGCCCCCTTCCCCGCGGTACAGGAACCACGACATGAAGAGGCCGTTCACCTTCTGCACGGTGATCCGGGACGGGGGCCTCAGCTGCCTGCTGCTGAGGGTCGGCGGCGCGTTCCAGATCGAGTCGGCGCGGGCGGAGTCTTCCGCTGTTTCCGGTGGGTCCGGCGGAGAAGGGCGGCGCGATCGCAGCAGGCCATCGTCCTCGACGAGCACGCTGATCGTCAGCGGGCGGCCCACGGTGGTCTGCAGCTCGTTCGGCCCTTCGAGGCTGATCGTCGGGGGCTGGTTGCCACGAATCCGCGCATCACTGGAGCCCGCCCCGAGTGCGCCCGTCTCGGACATGATCACCGTGTTGTCGACGACGTAGTCCGGCCTAAGCGTCGCGTAGGCGCGTTCGGTGACTCCGTTCGTCGTCAGCGTCCACACCAGCTCCTTGTCCCCCCAATCGGCTGGCACGCGCACCTCGAAGACGAAGCGGTTGCGGCGCGGCAGGAAGTGGGTTGGCTGCCCGCGGTCCGCGGGCCCCGGCGAGAACCCGTTTTCCTCGCCGACCGGCACATCGAGCTCCTCGCTCCAGTTCCGGTTCATGTAGCCGAAGAGGAAGCTGAAGGTGCCGTCCTCGTTCGGCACCCAACCCTCGAAGGCGGGAGCGACGTTCTGGCCACGCTGGTAGGTCTGGGCGGCGGCGTCCTGGAGGCAGACGGCGCTGGCCGCCAAAAGCAGAACCGCGAGCCGGGTCTTCACTCCGCGCATTGGGCTACCGGTTGCCTCGGTTGGCATCGCTGCCCCGGCCAGCACCGTTGCCCTGGTCAGCATCGTTGCCTCGACCCGGCCCATCACCCGCCCCGCGCCCGTTGCCCGACCCGTTCCCGTTCCCGCTGCGATCTGCCGATCCCGCTCCACCCCCCTGCGCCCCGTCATCCGCCCAATACTCAGGATTCCCGTTCGCCGGAATCACCATGCATAGCGGGCACCCGACCACGTGATCGTTCGGGCCCAGCGCGAGCTTCGCGCGCCGCCTCGCCATCTCCTCCACGAACTGCTCGTCGGTGAGTTCGACCCGCATCCCCAGGTCGATGAACATGTTCGCGACCGAGCGGTTCCCCGAGCCCTGCCAGTTCCGGGTGTCCGGCACATTGCGGTTCGCGTCCGACGTGTCCATGTAGCCGATGATGTGCAGGATCGTCCCCTTCGGCAGCAGCGGCTGGTGGTCCTGCGCGTAGGTGTAGCCGCGGACCCAGTTGTGATCGTAGCCGACGCAGTTGATCGTCTCGACGTTGAAGCCCCAGATCGCCTCGAGGCACATGCGCATCCCGGGCGCGTGCAGGTGGGGCTCGAAGGTGACGATCTTGGTGTGCTGGTTCAGGACCTGGTAGGCGTGCAGCTCCTGCCCCGCCTCGCCGGCGCGGATGTCGATGTCGCTGCCGTTGCCGAGTCCGAAGGAAGTCCGCCGGTATTTCGGCTCGTAGTCGGGGGGATGGAAGCGGAAGCCGATCTCCAGGTGGGCGCGGGTGTCGCGGCCGTTGGAGTGCAGGTGAAGCGAGTTGGAGACGATGGACGAGCCCGCGCGCAGGAGGCGTCCGGCGTCCTGGTCGAAGATGTCGGGTTCGCGGCCGACTTCGTGGACGGGCCATGTCACGACGCTGGACCGGGTCCGGGTGCCGTCCTCCAGGGTTTCGGCCGCCTTGTACGTGCTCCAGATCATGTGATGCACGACGAACCGGCCGCCGACGGTGTGGCGGCCTTCGTGTCCGCCGTCCGCGGTCCGCCCGACGTCGTTCACCTCGCGGATCTCGACGGACCTGACGTAGCGGTCCTCCTCCAGACCCGTGGGGATGGGTTCGATGTCGCCCCACCAGTCGGGCACGTCGCTCTCCACCAGCACCTCGGGCAGCTT
This sequence comes from Longimicrobiales bacterium, assembly GCA_965211795.1. Taxonomy (GTDB): domain Bacteria; phylum Gemmatimonadota; class Gemmatimonadetes; order Longimicrobiales; family Gaopeijiaceae; genus Bin94. The sequence continues at coordinate 80,062 of CBDBUB010000006.1, read as the reverse complement.
CACGATCAGGTCCGGCTCGCCCGCGACCCACACGACATCGTCGTCGAATTCGAGGGGCGGAGGCAGATCGGCGGGATCGCCCTCGGGGGTGCCCGCGCGCCACCAGCGCGCCAGCGCGTCGATCTCCCAGTCCTGGAGCGACATGTCGTCCTTGAAGTGCTGGATCCCTATGTCCTTCTCGACGTACCAGGGCGGCATGGCCCCGGCGCGGTCCCGGATCCCGGTGCGGCGGACGACCTGGCTCGCGTACTCCTTCACCTCGTCGAACTCGACCAGCGACATCGGCGCCACGCCGCCATCGCGGTGGCACCGCACGCAGGAGCGCTGCAGGATCGGCGCGATGTCCCGGCTGAAGGTGACTTCCTCCTGGGCGGCGTCGTTGCCCGAGCCGTTGGCTTGCGCGGCGACGGGGGGCGCGGCGAAGGCCACGCCGCGAATCCCCGGAAGGGCGAAGGCTCCTGTCAAGAGTGCGACTCTGGTCAGCTTCGCGATTGACATTCTGCATGCCTCCATTGGCTGGGGGGAGAGCCGGGACAACCCACAGTTTACCCGGTAGGCCTGCTCCACGCAAAACGGAGGGCCCGGCCCGCGGCCGCGCCTTCAACCCGGTCTGCTGTAGTACCCTTGGCCGCTGCCGGGGCAACCTGCGCTTGACCCCCGCCAGAGTGGCGCGCCAAGTTTGTTCCCGACGCGCCCCCGGGCACTCACACCCAACTCGTTGAGCGCAGCCCACCCAAACCCCCAAAAGATAGGCACGTAAGGACATGAAGACCCGACAGTGGTACTGGCTACTACCGCTTGCCGGTATCCTGGCCTGCGGCGACGACCCCGTTGAAGTCGAATCCGCGCTCACCATGACCGAGGTCGAAGCCATGTACTTCGGCATCCAGGAGTTCGCCCACGACACGTTGCCAGCGATCATCTCGTTCAACCCCGCAGACAGCAGCGCGATCGTCGCGTGTCCACTCGGCGGCCAGTCCGGGCTCGTCTTCGAGTTCCAGGAGGTCAGGACAGATGACGACTTTATCCTGTCCCTGTCCGGGGGCGTGACGCTCGCGCCCACCGACTGCCGCCTCCGGCACGGCAACCACGAGTTCACAATCACGGCCACACCGGACATTGAGACATCGTTCCACTTCGAGTTTAGCGTCACCGACGATGTACCCACCGTCCGGTACGAGGGCGCAGCATCCGGCAGCTTCGACTGGCGACTTGAAGACCGCAGCGGCACTTGCAACATCGCACTCGTAGTCAACACCACCGACCCCGCTCCAGCCCATGAACCGATCACCACCACGATATCCGGCATTATGTGCGGGCTGAACGTGTCATTCACCCACGAGCCATTGGTAACGCCGGGCGGGATAACTGGGCCCGTCCCGAACGGCTGACCGCGTTGCTCAAGGCGACGAACCACCACACCCATATGCGCCGCATCTCCCGCGTCACTACCGCGCTCGTCACCCCACTCCTCACCGCCTGCGGTCCCGCCGACAGCGGTTCGAGCGATGCCGCCCCGGCCGAAACCCCTGCCGCCGTCGTCGCCCCCGCGCTGCCCGAAGGCGCCGAAGCCTTCTCCCTGCTCGGCGAGCCGCTCTTCCCCACCCCGGCTTCCCCCGAAGTGGCGGCCCGGCGCGAAGACGACATCGCCGCCGCCCAGGCCGCCTACGACGCCGACCCCGACGACGCCGACGCGATCATCTGGCTCGGCCGCCGCATCGGCTACACGGGCCGCTACCGCGACGCGATCGAAGTCTTCTCCGAGGGCGTCCGCAAGCACCCCGGCGACGCGCGCATGTACCGCCACCGCGGACACCGCTGGATCAGTGTGCGCGAATTCGACCGCGCCATCGAGGATCTGTCCCATGCGGCCGTGCTCATCGCAGGGCAGCCCGACGAGGTGGAACCGGACGGCCAGCCGAACGAGCGCGGAATCCCGACGAGCACGCTGCAGTCGAACATCCACTACCACCTCGCGCTCGCCCGCTACCTCAAGGGCGACTTCGAGACTGCCCTCCAGTCATACGAAGACTACTTCGCCGTGACCACCAACCCCGACCAGCTCGTCGCGATCTCGCACTGGTGGTACATGGCGCTCCGCCGCCTGGGCCGCGACGAGGAGGCTGCCGCCGTCCTGGAGCCGGTCACCGCGGAGCTGGACGTGATCGAGAACACGAGCTACCACCGCCTCCTCCTCATGTACAAGGGCGAAATCGAGGCCGACGAGCTGTGGGACCCGGAGAGCGAGGACCCCGCCGGCGTGGCGATCGCGTATGGTGTCGCCAACTGGCACTTCTACAACGGGCGCGCGGAGCAGGCGGAGGAGATGTTCCGCCGCATTCTGGCGGGGTCCGGCTGGGCGGGGTTCGGCTACATCGCGGCGGAGGCGGAGATCGCGCGGCTGGGGGGATAATCGCGCGCCAGGGGCTTCGGAGCGGGCCGCACGACGCTCGAGACCGGGGATGCCGTCCAAGCTGATAGATTAAGTAACGAATCGAACGCATCGCCAACGCGGGTGGCAGATGAATCCGGAAACCAGCCCTTTCCGGCCCGGACGACCGGCTCCGATCGAGCTCTTCGTCGGCAGGAGTACCGAGATTGAGCGACTCCGCGGCCTGGTCCGCCGGAGCGCCCGAGGCACGCTCGGCGTCGGCTTCGTGACCGGCGAGAGGGGAATCGGCAAGAGCTCGCTTGCGGCGTTCGTCCGCCATCTGGCCGAACACGACTCCGAAGCGGTGGGGTGCCACGTCTACCTCGGTGGGGTGGACGATGTCCCCGAAATGTTGCGAAGAACCTTTCACCGCCTCCTGAACGAGAGCATCGACAAGCCCTGGCACAGCCAGCTGACCAGCTTTCTGGGAGACCGGATCGAGAGCGCCGGTCTCTTCGGCCTCACCCTCGACCTCAAGCTGACCCGGAACCACCTGGAGACGCTGGCGCGCGATTTTGTTCCGTCAATGAGGAATCTGCTGAAGAGCCTTCCGGAGCCGAAACGAACAATCTTCCTGGTGCTTGACGACATCAACGGCCTGGCCAGATCCGAGGCGTTCGCCAACTGGCTCAAGAGTTCGGTGGACGAGTTCGCCACCGCCGCTCCGGACGCCGGACTCTGTATCCTCGTCGTGGGTCTCGAGGAGCGGCGACGGGAGCTTCTGCGCGGACAACCGTCGCTGGCCAGGGTCTTCGAAGTCGTGGACATCTCGCCGTGGTCCGACGACGAGGCGGCCGAATTCTACCAGCAGTCGTTCGCACGCGGGGGAGCGCAGGTCGCCCCAAGGGACATCGCCTTCATGGTTCGGTTCACCGGCGGACTGCCTGTTCTGGCGCACGAAATAGGAGAGGCCGTCTGGCGCACCGCACGCACGCCGGAAGTCAAAGCCAGCGAGGTCTTCAGAGGAATCGTCGTGGCCGCCGAGGTGATCGGCAGCAAGCTGCTGGAACCCGGCGTGTACCATGCACTCCGGAGCGAACGGTACCGCTCCATCCTTCGCCAGATCGCGGATCAGCCGCGGATGCACTTCCGGCGATCCGAGGTGCTGGAGCGCCTGGGAGGAAACGACAGGGGCGCGCTCGACAACTTCCTCCGCCGGATGAAGGGCCTTGGAGCGATAGAAGCCGACCCGGAAACGAGGGGCGGCTACCGCTTTCCGAATCGGCTACACGCCCTGTACTTCGCCATGGAGTCACACCGCCACTCGCGGTCACGCCGGGGTTCGTAGCCGCCTCCGTGACGCGCCATCGGCGGCCCGCGGGTCCGGTGTTCGCACCAACGGGCACCTGCCCGGAGCCCGCTAACGCCCCACGCTAGCCCCCACCAACTGCGCGATCGCGGCCAGCGTCGTCTGCGCCGCGTTCAGCCCGAGCCGGAAGTCGTCGTCCGAGTAGGTCGTCCACACGTCGGTGGGCTGGTGCCAGTTGGGATTCCACCCGGCGCCCACCTGCGCCCCGCGTTCGTTCTCCCGCAGGCTGATCGCGGCGACGAGGTTCATGAAGGGCGTCGAATCGGTGTTGGTCATGTGCGGGCCGACCGTGGCCGGGTAGTCCGTCGCATAGCGCGCGTTTGCGAACTTGAAGAGGAACGCCAGGTTCATCGACTCCTCGACCATCTCCGAGTTCCACTGGAATTCGATGTTGACATCGGCCTCGGGCCGCTGGTCGCGGCTGACCCGCCCGTCCGGACCCGGCGCCCCGTGGTCCCAGAGCATCATGTCGTGCTGGATCATCCCCAGCCACCTGGGCTCGGGATACCGGCCGGAGCCCGGCGGATCCTCGACGCCCTGCAGCTCCTGGCGCTGCTCCACGTAAGCCCGCGCGCCGTTCAGCCCGGTCTCCTCGTTGTTCCACAGGATGAAGCGGATCGAGCGCTCGGTCTGCACGTCCGGCGAGCTGAAGATGCGGGCCAACTCCATGACCAGCGCCGTGCCGGAGCCGTCGTCGTCCACCGCCTCGTTGACGCCGTGGCCGTCCATGTGCGCGCCCAGGATGTACATCTCGTCGGGGCGGGTGGTGCCGACCTTGGTGCAGTAGACCTGGGAGCGGTCGCCGTCGACCGGCTCCTCGCGGTTGAGCTCGCGGATGCGCTCGTCGGGCTGCGCCATGAGGCCGCGGTTGACGCCGGTGCGGCCCCGGTAGCCGAAGATGGTGCTGCCGCCGGAGCCGCGTCCCCGGCGTCCCACGAGGCCTCCGGTCGCCGTCGTCAGGTCCTCTACCTGCTGGCGGGGTGGGGGACGGCGGGCGGCGCCCTGGGCCTGAGCCGGCGTTCGGCGCGGCGGATCGGCGAACCGCACCGGCGCATACTCGTAGTGGACGCGCTCGGTGTTCGTGCAGCCTGCGTCCTGCAGCCAGGCCTCGATCCAGTCCACCGCGTCGCGGTTGCGCTGCGTGCCCTGGCGGCGGTCGCCGAACTGCGTCAGCCCCTTCAGCGTCGCCTTGTACTCGTCGAGGGTGAGGCGCTCGACCATGACGGCGACGGGGTCGACCTCCTGCTCCTCCTGCTCCTGCAGGGCGGCAAGCGGCCGGGTGGCGGCACCCACGGCCAGAAGCGACAGAACTGTAAAGAGAACACGACATTTAGTAATGGTCTCTTTACAATCTCGGCGAGTGCCATCGGTTTGGAGTGGTGCGGGCGGGTGGCAGGGCATGGGACCTCCTTGGGAAGGCGCGGACGCCGGCTCCGGTCGTCCGGCCGTGGATCGCAGATTCCCCAAGTGGGTACCGTAGGGCGGCGGCGGCGTGGCCGCAAGCGTCCCGGTGCTAGCGGGACCCCCCTTCCTGTGCCCGCACGTAGCTCTCGAGTACGCGGTTCATGCGCGTCTGGTAGCCCTTTCCGGGAGCCTTGAAATAGGCCAGCACCGAGCGCTTGACGCGCATGGTGATCTGGTCCGTGCGATCGGGTTCGACGAGTTCCGCCCGGTCCCAGAAATTTTCGTCCAGTTCCGGAATATCGCTGAAGTCGATGTCCTCGTCCTTCACTTCGGCGATTTGCTCGGGAGTGAGGGGTTCATCGTAACGTCCGCTCATGGTGGAGTCTCCTTTCCTTGCGCGATGCCGGGCGGGCAGAGATCAGACGGTACCTACGAATTGTAGTTATAGCAACCCCGGACGGCGTCCACAGGCCGATGGGATTATCTTTCCGCCTGCGGTGTATGACCCGCAGACCCCACCTGAAGAGAGGAGGATTGACCCTACGATGACGGTGTTTCCGCTGATGGGCGAACACGACTACGAAAAGCTGGTTTTCTGCAACGACAACGACTCGGGACTCCGAGCGATCATCGCGATACATGACACGACCCTGGGCCCTGCACTGGGCGGGATCCGCATGCTCCCCTACCCCACCGAGGAGGAGGCGCTGAACGACGTGCTGCGCCTGGCGCGCGGCATGACCTACAAGGCCGCGATCAGCGGCGTGGACCTGGGCGGCGGCAAGTCCGTCGTCATCGGCGACGCCAGAACGGGCAAGAACCCGGCGCTGCTCCGCGCCATGGGCCGATTCATCGAGACGATGGCGGGCGAGTACATAGCGGGACAGGACATCGGCACCAATTCCCACGACATGGCGGTGATCCGGGGCGCCACACGGCACGTGTCCTGCGTGAACGAGTCTGCCGGCGGAGCGGGAGACCCTTCGCGGACGACCGCATACGGGGTCAGTTGCGGGATTCGCGCGGTGCTCAAGGCGACGAACGGGAGCGACTCGATCGGGGGGCGGCACATTGCGATCCAGGGGCTCGGCAATGTTGGATTCGCGCTGGCGCGCTTCTGTCACGAGGCGGGCGCGCGGCTGACCGTGACCGACATCTACGAGCCGGTTCTGGCGAAGGCGGCCAGCGAGCTGGGGGCCGAGGTGGTCGGTCCGGACGCAATCTACGACGTGGAGTGCGACGTCTTCTCGCCGAACTCGATCGGCGCCGTGATCAACGACGACACGATCCCGCGCCTGCGGTGTCCCGCGGTCGCCGGCGGTGCCAACAACGCGCTGGCCGAAGACCGCCACGGGGACGAGCTGAAGGCGAGGGGAATCGTCTACGGACCCGACTTCCTGGTGAACGCGGGCGGCCTCATCCGCTCCCAGGAAGAGGTGAACGGCCGCGCGACCGAGGACTTCACGGTCTACTCCAAGGTGGCCAACATCTACGATCAGACCCTGCAGGTGATCGCGATGGCGGACGAGTTGGGGATCAGCACTGCGCGGGCGGCCGACTGGATGGCCGAGGAGAGGATCGCGGCGGCGAAGGGGCGGTAGAATGCCTGGGACCGGGCCAGCGGCTCGAAGGGATATGCTGCCAGGCAGAGATCCTGGACTTCAACGGGCCGTTACGGGAAAGAGGACTTCGCCGGTGAAGGCGTCGCTGACGGTGATCGCGGAGGTGGGACAGTTGCTCGCCGCCTCGAGAACGTCTTCCAGCGTGTCTCCCTCGGGGTCGACCACCTCGGACTGCCGCCAATGGTTGAGCGCGAAGACGCCGGGCGCCAGTTCCAGACACATGGCGCTGCCGACGCAGCGCAAGTGGTCGACCTGGATGTCCAGCGGCGGGGGCGGATTTCCGACCGGCCCGCGCGCGCGTGGTGTCTCGTTCATGCGGGCCACCTTACCGGCAACTATCCAGCCCTGCCACGGGCAGCGAAGTGCTTAGTTTCATCCATGCAACGTGAACGGAGCCGCACCAACGCGCCACCTGCAGATGTCTACGCGCAAAGGGCTGACCGCTTCGATCGGGAGGCCGCCGCCCAGGAGGGCACGGTTCGGTTCTACGGGCGACTCCGCCTCGCCCTCTTCACGGCTTCCACCCTGGGCGCATGGTGGCTCTTCGCTTCGGGACGCGGCGCACCGGCGTGGCTGCTGCTGGCCGCGGCGGCGGCGCTCTTCGTGGTGTTCGTGGCGCGGCAGCAGGCGGCCCGGCTGCGCAGGCAGCGCGCAGAGTTCATGGCCGACTTCAACCGGGAAGGGATCGCCCGCATCGCGCGTTCGTGGCCCGGACTGCGATCCGCCCCCGACCTCGCGGCTCCCAACGGCCACGACTACGCCGACGACCTCGACCTCTACGGCCACGCCTCCCTCCTGCACCTCGTGGGCGTGTGCGGGACGCCCCCCGGCTGGCGAACGCTGCAGGAGTGGCTGCTCCGTGGCGCGGACCAGGATACCATCGCCCTGCGCCAGGAGGCGGTCCGCGAGATGGCCGGGGCGCTCGATTTTCGGGACGGGCTCGCGGCGGAGGGGCGGCTGGCGGCCATTCCCGCGGCGACGCGTCTCGTGGCCACTCCCACCGAGTCGCGGCTCGGAGCCACACCCACCGGGACACGGGCGCGCGACTCGCAAGCCGCGCCCGAGGACCGCTTTCTCCGCTGGGCCGAAGGCGACCCGTGGCTGCCGGGGCACCGCTGGCTCCGCGCCGCCAGCTTCGTGCTCCCGCCAATCAACGTGGCCGCGATCACCCTCTTTTCCCTGGGCATGGCGCCACTGCCGGCGCTGGTCTGGCCGCTCCTGATCTCGGCGCTGGTGGTCGTGCCGCGATGGCGCGCGATCCACGCTGTCTTCGACGAGGCGGATGACGGCGAGTCCGGGGTGCGGCGCTACGCCCCCATTCTCGGCCATCTTCGCGATGCGCCGCTCGGGTCGCGCTACCTGGCGACCCTGCGCGAGCGCGTCGGCGCTGCTCCGCCGGCCGACGCCGGGCCCGCGGGCGGCACCGGGCCACGTCCGGCCGCCGGGCCACACGCCGCACCCGAGGAGATCGCCACCCTGCGCCGCCTCCTCGACATGGCCGAGGCCAGAAGGTCGCCGCTCGGCCACATCCCGCTCGCGCTGGTTTTTCACTGGGACGTGCATGTGCTGGCCGCGATGGAGCGGTGGAAGGCGCGGTCGGGCCGCCGCGTGAGGGGGTGGCTGGGGGCGGTGGGGGAAGCGGAGGCGCTGGCCGCCCTTGCTGCCCTCGCCGCCGACAATCCCGGCTGGATGATGCCTGCGCTCGATGACCACGCTCGCACGCTCCGCGCCCGCGCCCTTGGCCACCCCCTCCTGCCGCCGCAGGAGTGCGTCCACAACAATGTCGAAATCGGCCCCGCGGGCTCCTTCCTGCTCGTCACCGGCTCCAACATGTCAGGCAAGTCGACCCTGCTCCGCGCAACCGGACTGAACGCGGTCCTGGCCCAGGCCGGCGGTCCCGTCTGCGCCGAGGAACTGCGGATGCCCCCGCTCCGCGTCATGACCAGCATCCACATCGAGGACTCGCTCGCCGACGGCGTCTCCTACTTCCTTGCCGGACTCCAGCGGCTCAAGCGCGTGGTCGACGCGACCGCCGGCCCCCGGCCCCGCACCCTCTACCTCCTCGACGAGATCCTGCAGGGCACCAACAGCGCCGAGCGCCGCATCGCGGCCCGCACGGTGCTGAGAAAACTCGTCGCCACCGACGCGATCGGCGCCGTGACCACGCACGACCTCGCTCTCGCCGACGCCGACGACCTTGCCGAACGGGCAACCGCCGTCCACTTCACCGAATCTGTTGGGGCAACGGATAGGGAGCTCAGCTTCGACTATCGGCTGCGCGACGGCATCACCACTTCGACGAATGCGCTGCGGCTGCTGGCGTTGGCCGGGCTGGGAGATGGAGATGATTCCGGGGAATCGTAGCGCGGTTCGCGCAGCTGTTCCTATTCCCAGGGTGCGTCCCGGGAATTTTCCCGATCGGGAAAAAATTTTACCGATCGGGAAAATTCGCAGGACGGTGGCCCACACCCTCTGTCGACCCTAACGCCAGCCGATAGTGCCCGCACCCCTCACCCTCGTCATCCTCGCGGCCGGCCGCTCGACCCGCTTCGGCCGCCTGAAGCAGCTGGCGCCCGTCGGCCCCGGCGGCGCGGCCCTCCTCGACTACGCCCTCTACGACGGCGCCCTCGCCGGCTTCACCCGGTTCGTCCTCGTGATCCAGGAGGCGCTCCGGCCCGACTTCGACGCGCACCTGCGCGCCGCAATCACAGCCGGCCTCGACATCCGCTTCGCCTACCAGCGGCTCACCCACCCCGGCCTGGTGGACGACCCGCCCCCCAGCCGCACCCGTCCCTGGGGCACCGGGCACGCGGTCCTTACCGCCGGCGAGGAGGTCGGCGGTGGCGGCCCCTTCGCGATCTGCAACGCCGACGACTTCTACGGTCGCGAGGCCTATGCCGCGCTGGCGCGTGCGATGCGGAGCCGCTCGCCCCGGAGAGCCGAGAAAAGTAACGCCAACCTTACAGAACGTAAGGCAAACATGTCATTCGCCATCAGCTACCCCCTCTCGGCGACCCTCTCCGACAGCGGCGGCGTCTCGCGGGGCCTCTGCGAAGTCGACGAGTCCGGCACCCTCCTGCGCCTCACCGAGGGGCTGGAGCTGCGCCGGATGGGCGGGGCCGGCCGCAACCCCGCCCGCGTGCAGGGCCGCGACGTCGCCGACCGCCCTATAGACGTCCCCGCCGACACCCCAGTCTGCACCAACCTCTGGGGCTTCACACCCGGGATCCTGCCCCCCCTTCGCGACCTCTTCACCCGCTTCCTCGCCGCCGACCCCGGCCTCGACCGCGAATTCTACCTCTCCGAAGCGATGAACGAGCTGATCGCCACCAGGCGCGTGCACTGCACCGTGCTCCCCACCGACGCCCTCTGGCTCGGCGTCACCTTCCCCGGCGACCACGCGGGAGTGGCCGAATCGCTGCGCAAGCTGGTAGACTCGAAGGTCTACCCTGCGCGACTCTGGGACGCTCCGCCCCACCCCTCGCCCCCCGATTGAGCCGATGCAACTCACCACACTCGACTGGATCGTCATCGCCCTCTACGGCCTCACGGCCCTCGCCATCGGCCTCCGCTTCGCCCGGCGCGCGGGTTCGGGCGCCGACGAGTTCTTCCTCTCGGGCCGCAAGCTGCCCTGGTGGCTGCTGGGCACGTCGATGGTGGCCACGACCTTCTCCACCGACACGCCCAACCTGGTCGCGGACTTCGTGCGCACCGGCGGCGTCGCGCAGAACTGGTCGTGGTGGGCCTTCCTGATCACCGGGATGCTCACGGTCTTCTTCTACGCGCGCCTGTGGCGCCGGTCGGGCGCGCTGACCGACATCGAGTTCTACGAACTGCGCTACTCCGGACGGCCGGCGGCATTCCTGCGGGGCTTCCGCGCGCTCTACCTCGGCGTCTTCTACAACGTGGTGATCATCGCCACGGTGACGCTGGCGGCGACCAAGATCGGCGGTGTGCTGCTCGGGCTCGACCCGCTCACGACCGTGCTCATCGCCGGGTCGGTGACCATGCTCTATTCGGCGACTTCCGGGCTCTGGGGCGTCGTCGCCACCGACCTGCTCCTCTTCGTCATCGCGATGATCGGATCGATCGCGGCGGCGGTCTTCGCGCTCCAGCAGCCCGAGGTCGGCGGGCTGGCGGGCCTCGTCTCCAATCCCGAGCTGCAGTCCGCGATGCGCTTCTTCCCCGACTTCTCGGACTGGAGCGTCGCGATGGGGATCTTCATCATCCCGATCGCGGTGCAGTGGTGGAGCGCGTGGTATCCGGGCGCCGAGCCGGGCGGCGGCGGGTACGTCGCCCAGCGCATGCTGGCCGCGAAGGACGAGCGGGAGGCGATGAAGGCGACGCTCTGGTTCAACATCGCGCACTACGGGCTGCGGCCGTGGCCGTGGATCATCGTCGCGCTCTGCTCGATGGTCATCTACCCGGAGCTCTCCGACATCCAGGCACGCTTTCCGGAGCTCGACCCCTCGCTGGTGGGCAACGATCTGGCCTATCCGGCCATGCTGGTGTTCCTGCCGGCGGGGCTGCTTGGGCTGGTGGTCGCGTCGCTGGCGGCCGCCTACATGTCGACGGTCAGCACGCAGCTGAACTGGGGATCGTCGTACGTGGTCAGCGACTTCTACCGGCGGTTCTTTAACCAGGGGGCCGGCGACCGGCAGCTGGTGGCGGTGGGACGCCTGTCGACGGTCGGGCTGATGGTGCTCGGCGCCTTCGTCGCGCTCCAGCTCGACACCGCCGGGCAGGGATTCCAGATCCTGCTGCAGATCGGGGCCGGGACGGGGCTGATCTTCCTGCTGCGCTGGTTCTGGTACCGGGTGAACGTGTGGAGCGAACTCTCCGGGATGACGATCTCGTTCCTCATGGCGTTCTACTTCGCCTTCGCCCACCAGCAGCTGCTGGGATTCGATCCGCTGCCGGCGTCGATGCAGCTCGTGATCGGGGTCGCGGTGACGACGGTGGTGTGGGTCGGGGTGACGCTGGTGACGCCGCCGGCCAGCCGCGAGACGCTGCAGGCCTTCTACGACAGGATCCAGCCGATGGGCAAGGGGTGGGGACGGGTGGTCCGGGTCGGCGACGGGCCGAGGGACGCCGGCACGATCACCGCGTCGTTCCTCGCGTGGTTCCTGGGGTGCGTCCTCGTTTACGCGGCGCTCTTCGGGACGGGATACCTGCTCTACGGGCAGTTCCAGTGGGCTGTGCTGGCGCTCGGGGTGTCGGCGGCGGCCGGCGTGTGGCTCTTCCGGCTGCTGCCGAGGATCGGCTACGCGGGTTGACGGGGTGACGGGGGGTAGCCGCGGCCGCTCGCATAACGCGCAGGTGTCTTCCGCGGACTCGTTTACGGCGACCGCGCCCGGCCGAGTCAACCTGATCGGGGAGCACACCGACTACAACGGGCTGCCGGTGCTGCCGATCGCGATTGACCGGGCGGTGCGGATCGGGTTTCGGGTCGTGGGCGAGCCGGTGGTGCGGTTGGACAGCGCCGGGGCGCGATTTGCGCCCTTAACGTTTCAGCTGAAACGTCCCATCGAGGCTGCGGAGCAGGGAGACTGGTCGAACTATGTGCGGGCGGCGGCGCGGGGGCTGCTGGACAGCGGGCTGCTCGGTGCCGATCCTCTGCCCTGCGGTATCGAGGGAACCGTGAGCGGCGATGTGCCGATTGCCGCGGGGCTGTCGTCCTCGTCGGCGCTGGTGGTGGCGAGCGCGTTGGCGCTGCTGAGGGCGAATGGGGTGGGGGTGGGGGAGGCTGGGGGGGGCGAGGCGGGCGGCACGGACGCGGGGGCAGCGGGGGCGGGCGGCGGGCGGGGCGAGGTGGGTAGCGGGCGGGCGGGGCCTGGCGGAGGGCGGGGCGAAGCGGGCGCCGGGCGCACCGTGATGCCGCGTCTTGAACTCGCCGCGCTGATGGCTCGGGCCGAGCGCTTCGTGGGGCTGGAAGGGGGCGGGATGGACCAGGCCGCGTGCCTGTTTGGGGAGGCGGGGCATGCGCTCAGGATCGAGTTCGAGCCGCTGCGGGTGACGAAGGTGGCCGTGCCGGAGGGGTGGCGGTGGGTGGTGGCGTCGTCGCTGGTGCGGGCGGAGAAGTCGGGCGGTGCGCGCGAGGCATACAACGAGCGGGCGAGGCAGTGCCGGGAGGCGCTGGGGGGGGTGGTGGAGCACCTGTCGCGGAGGGGAGGCGACGGACGCCGCGGCAGAGAGCGGGACGCGGGCATGTCGCGTTGGGACGGCCCCGACGCGCGCCGCGGCAAAGCGCGGGACGAGGGCATGTCTGGTTGGGCGGTCGCCGGATCCACGACCTACTCGGGCCTGCTGGCGCGCGGTGGTCTTGGCGAGCTGATCGCGGATGCCCAGCGCGTACTCTCGCCCGTGCTGCTGCGCCGCTTCCGCCACGTCGTGACGGAGGGCCGCCGGGTCGCGCAGGCCGAGGCGGCGATGCGGGCGGGCGAAATGGGCCGCTTCGGGGAATTGATGGTCGCATCGCACGAGAGCCTCCGTAGCGACTACGAGGTGAGCACGCCCGCGCTGGACGAGATCGTGGAGATTGCGCTCGAGGCCGGAGCCGCCGGGGCCAGGCTGACCGGGGCGGGGTTCGGGGGATGCGCGGTGGCGCTGTGCGACGAGCGCACCGTCCGCGCGGTGATGGATGCCCTCGCCGCGCGGTTCTACGCGCCGCGCCTGGGCGGGCCGCCGGGGGGCGACGTGATGTTTGCCGTGAAGGCATCGGGGGGGGCGGGGGTGGGGGGGGCGGACGGGGCGTCCTGAGGGGCCAGCTTGTGCAGTTTCGCATTGCGCTTGGCTACGACATAGTGTCATAATCATACGACAACAGATCGTAAATGCATCGGAGGGGACAATGTCCGCAGGAACCACCGCTCGCATCGCAATCTTTGCCGTCACCGCAGCCGTAACGACCACCGCCTGCGAAGCCTCCCCGGCAGGCGACCTCGCATCGTCCACCCAGGTCGAGGACAGCGCCGGCGTCATCATCGTCGAGAACGCCCGCCCAGCTTCCGAATCGCGCCTCGGCTGGGAGGTGAGCCCGGAGGCGAGCCTGTCGATCGGGACCGCGGAGGGCACCGATGACTTCCAGCTTCACCGGGTCGACGATGCGCTCAAGCTGAACGACGGGCGGATCGTGGTCGCCAATGGAGGATCTCACCAGCTGCTGGTCTTCGACGCGGCCGGCAACTACCTGACGGCTTGGGGACAGCGGGGGGAAGGTCCGGGCGACTTCGGTGGCTCACGGAGTGACGATGGATTGAGCGCCGGTCTCTTTTGGATGGATCGTTGGCCGGGGGATTCGCTGGCGGTTTGTCACGGTGGACCGCCCGTGGGACCGAAGCACTTCGTGTCGGTCCTGGACACCCGGGGACGCCATGGTCGCAGACTCAATCTGGCCCGCGACGAAGTTGTACCCATTTGTCGCGATCCGGTGCCGGGGGGAGCAATCCTGGCCAGTCGCTCCCTCGGGCCATCCCCTCCGCTCCCGAAGGAGGACCCGGAGAAGGGCCTCTACCGCCAGGAAGTGGAGCTGTTCATCGTCGCGGGAGACGGCTCTTCCCAGGTATCGCTCGGTCCACACCCCGGTGCCGAGACCTTCTGGCACTGGGAAGAGGCCATCTGGGACGGCACCGCCTTCACCATCATGCAACCGCCATTCCAGAAGTCGCTGGTGTGGGCAGCCTGGGGCCAACTCGTGGTCGTCGCTCCCACGGAACGATATGAACTCCGGGCCTACCGCCAGGACGGGTCCCTGGCGCGGATCGTGCGGCGAGAAAACGACGTGCGTAGTCCCACGCAGGCCGATCTGGACGGCTACCGGGCGGCCGAAGCACCCGAGGGTGAGCTGACCAACTTCTCCCGCAACCGCCTGGCGGCCTGGAACGCCCTTCCGCTCGCCGAGTCCTTCCCCGCCATCTCCTCCATTCAGGCCGATCTCCTCGACAACCTCTGGGTCCGCGAACACAACCTTCCCGGCGAGGAGGGCCGCGCCCTCTGGACCGTCTTCGACCCGGAAGGGCTCGTTCTCGGATTCGTCGAGACTCCGCCTGAACTGGTCATCTACGAGATCGGCGAGGACTACATCCTCGGCAAGGTCAGGGATGAGCTGGGGGTGGAATACGTGCAGGTCCGGGGGCTGGATCGGTCGGGGTAGACGAAGAGCCGGGTTGGCGAACGGCCCGCAGCCGGTTAGCCTTGCTAATCTATAGTCTCCACTAGAGATTAGCTCATATGATCACCAGACGCAGCAGGGAACTGATCCGGCGAGACCTCGCCTGGTTCCCCTCGGTTGTTCTGTTGGGACCGCGCCAGGTGGGCAAGACGACTCTCGCCCGGGAGATCGAGAGCGAGGTTCGCGATTCACTCTATCTGGACCTGGAGGATCCCGGCGTCGTGGGCCGGCTATCGAACCCGAGACGCTATCTCGACCTGCACCGCCACCGCCTGGTCATCCTCGACGAAATCCAGCGAATGTCGGATCTCTTTCGGGTCCTGCGTGGCGCCATTGACGCACGCCGGCGGGAAGGGCGTGAGAGCGGACACTTCCTCATCCTCGGATCCGCCTCCGGGGCTTTGCTGCGCCAATCCGCGGAATCGCTGGCGGGGCGCGTCGCCTACCATGAGCTGCCGGGTCTCGACGCGCTGGAGGTGGGCCGCGATCCGGACCGTTCCTGGCTCCGGGGCGGGTTTCCGGGCAGCATCACCGCACCCGGCGACGAAATCAGCTTGCGCTGGCGCAACAACTTCATCCGCACCTGCCTGGAGCGGGACCTTCTTCAGGCCGGGCTGAGGGCCCCCGCCGAAACGCTCCGCAGGTTCTGGACGATGCTGTCGCACTCGCAGGGAGAGCCCTTCAACGCCGCGAGACTGGCGGGCAGCCTCGGGGTCTCGGTGCCGTCGGTGAAGCGGTACGCCGACACGCTGGTCGACCTGATGCTGGTGCGCAGGCTCCAGCCCTACCATGCGAATGTGGGCAAGCGGCTCATCAAATCCCCCAGGCTCTTCGTGCGCGACAGCGGGATCGTCCACGCGCTGCTCAACATCCGGTCGATCGACGACCTTCTCGGCCATCCGGTCGCCGGAGCAAGCTGGGAGGGCCTTGTCGTCGAGAATCTCATCGGGGCCGCACCCCGGGGGACGGATGCGTTCTTCTACAGGACGCGGGCCGGTGCGGGAATCGACCTGCTCCTCCTGCTGCCGGGGCAGAGGCTCTGGGCCATCGAGGTGCAGCGTTCCTCGGCCCCCAGGGTCCCGCGGGGCTTCCGGATAGCGACCGCCGATGTCCAGGCGGCCCGCGGCTTCATCGTCTATCCGGGTGAAGAGACCTACCCGTTGGGCGACGGGATCACTGCCACGCCGCTCCCCGCCCTGATGGGCCGGCTCGTCGAGACGCGGTAGTCACCCCGGGCTGTTCGGGCGCCGCCCTCCCTCTCTGCCTTGCCCGGGGCCGCGGCCCCGCCCGCCTCGCGATTCCCGCCACTCGCGCATCTGCTGCTCGATCTGCTGCTGGATCTCCCGGAATCGGGGGTGCCGCCGCAACGGGTCCCACACGGGACTGGTCGAGAGGAAGGCCAGCGCGGGATCCCTCGCCTCGACGGCCGCCTCAAGGTGGTCGAGCGCGCCTCCGCGATCGCCAAGGTGGAGGGCCACGGTCGCGGCCTCGACCTGCGACACGCGGTTGCCCCGCTCCTGGCGTGCCGTGAGATGGTCGCGCCGCCACTGCCAATAGGTTTGGGGATTGCCGGGGTCGAAGGTCGCGTGCAGCGCTTCGATTGCAGTCCCGGCGGCCGCCGCATCGCGCTGCGTGGCCCGGATCCACTCTTCGCGGATCCCCACCGCGGCCTCGTAGTCACCCTGGTGGAGGTGGAGATCCTCCAGAGCTGCCCAGGCCGGACTCATCCTCGGGTTTTCCGTGAGTTCCGTCCGCAGTACGACATCCGCGCTGTCGTACTGGCCCTGTTCCCGATACCGGTACGCCCGCATGAGCGGGGACGGTTCACCGAACTGGCGGCCGATTCTGGTCCCCTGCATCAGCCTGCGCCGCGTGAGCGAGTCCGTGTCCGGCCCGGCCTCCGCGACCCCTGCATCGACATCCCCTTCGGCCAGAGCAAGCAAGCCCGCACCCCAGCCCAGCCGCGGACCCACCTGTCTGACTGCCTCCTCCAGCGCCAACACCTCATCCTCGACACCTCCAAGCCCCCTGGCCCGCTGCAGGTGCGCGACCGCCATCGCCAGCGTGTCCTCCGGAATCGCCCTCCCCTCCATACGGGCGCCCAGCACGGCGCCGAACAACAAGACGCTGGGGAGCGCGAAGGTGGAGTCCTCCCCGATCGCCTGATCGAAGTGGGCCACGGCCTCATCCCACCTCTCGGCCTCCAGTGCCCGCCGGCCCTCCAGGTTCAGCCGGTACGCCTTCGGATCGATCTGCGCGAACTGTTGCGGGACCGCGACGCCGTCCAGCTCCCCCGCCACCGTCCTGGCGATGTCGACGGCAACCTCCGTCTGGAGGCGAAGAATGTCCCTCATCTCGCGCTGGTAGGTCATCGAGCGCAGGTGCGTGTCCGTGGGCGCGTCCAGGAGCTGCACCGAGATCCGCACGCTGTCGCTGTCCGCCGCCATCGCGACCGACCCCGTCACGATCCGCTGCACCCCCAGCTCCGCCGCGATCTCGGGGAGGAGCTTGTCCGTGGTGCGGTACCGCTCCACCGAGGTTCGCGACACGACCCTGAGCGTGGTGAGTTCGCTCAGCAGCGTGATGATCTCCTCGTGCAGCTGGCGCGCGAAGAGGTCTTCACCGCCGGTGAGGTCCGCCAGGGGAAGGACCGCGATCGCGGTGACGGTCGTGTCGATGTCCGCGATCGCCAGCACCTCGGCGCCCAGTCCCTCCGCCGGCGGCGCCGCTCCCTCACCCCCCGCCCGCGCATTTCGCTGGAACCACAACGCTCCCACCCCGGCCACGATCAGCGTGACCACCAGAAGCGCGACCCGGGGCGCCAGGGTCACCCGCGTGACGCCCTGGTCGCTCGTTCGTTCGAGCCCGTGGGGGGTCAGGTCATACACCCAGGCGCAGGCCAGCACCACCGGCAGGCCCAGGAGCAGAACGACGACCAGCGACTGCATCACCCAGTTCGGAGCATCGAAAGCCGGAAGAATGATCTCCCCAAGCTGCAGGAGCACGAACGCCGCGACCACGTAGAAGCCCCCGCTGCGGACCACACGGCGGCGTTCCACTTCCTTCCAGAACGCGCTCAGGCCCGTTTTTCGCTTCATTGGTCAGGCTCCCTGCCGGTTTCGATGATCCCTCGACCTATATGGTGGACCCTTGAGGCCTCGATTTTGCTAGGGGACCTCGCCCGTCGCCCGCTTGCCGCCGCACCCTGTCCCCGGTACTGTACGCCCGCCGGACGCTCGCGCAAGCTTGCCTCGCCGTCCGGTGCCGCCGCATCATTATGGCGGGGACCGGGGCCGTACCTTGCCCGGCACGGGGCTCGCATCGGCCCCCGCGCGACCGCTCTTGAAGGAGGATCTGCTCATGCGCCGCATGCATGACCGCCCGTACCGTCCGTCCAGCCCCTTCACCGCCCCGGCGCTATCCATCGCGGCGGCGGCCATCCTGGCGCTGGCGACCACCCCTCCCGTCGCGGCCCAGCAGTCCGCGGGCAACGGCGAATCGCACGAAGCCGGCGTGACCTTCAGCAAGGACGTCGCGCCCATCCTCCAGGCCAACTGCCAGATCTGCCACCGGCCAGCTTCCGTCGGCCCGATGTCGCTGCTCACGTACCAGGAGGTCCGCCGCTATGCGTCGCGGGCGCGGGATCTGGTCTCGAAGCGCCTGATGCCGCCCTTCCACCTCGACACCGGGGTCGGAATCCAGGAGATCAAGGATGACTGGCGGCTGAGCGACGAGGAGATCGAGACCTTCGTGGCGTGGGTGGACGCCGGCGCGCCGGAGGGGGATCCGGCCGACCTGCCGCCACCGATCGAGTGGCCGAACAAGCAGATGTGGCAGCTCGAGGACATCCTCGGCCCGCCGGATCACGTGATCAGGTCGACGCCGTTCGACGTGCCCGCCGAGGGGGGCGACACCTGGTGGCGTCCGCGCGTGCCTACGGGGCTCACCGAAGACAGGTGGGTGATGGCGGCCGAGACGCGTCCCTCCTTCCCGGCCGGCCGGCAGGTCGTCCATCACGCGATCCCGCGCCTCCTGCGGCTCACCGAGGAGGGCGAGTACCGGCGCATCCAGAGCCTGTCCGAGTACGCCATGGGCAAGGTCGGCGAGATCGTGCCGCGCGACGCGGGACGGCTCCTGAAGGCCACCGACATGATCGAATGGGACGCCCACTACTATCCCATGGGATACGAGGTGACCGGCGACCAGCTGGAGCTGGGGATCTGGTTCCACGAGGATGGCTATGAGCCGGAGTTCCGGCAGGACCTGCGCCTCTACCCGCTCCGGGGCGACATCGCGCTCGCGCCCGGGGGGACCGCCATGACGCAGGGCTTCCACCGCTGGGACCACCCGGTGCGCATCGACAGCTACCAGCCGCACGGACATGTGCACCTGCACGCGATGTCCGTGCAGGCGGTGTATCCCAATGGCGATGTCCGACTCATCAGCATGGTCACGGACTTCGACGCCCGCTGGCATCACAGTTACATCTACGAGGACGACGTGGCGCCGCTCCTCCCGACCGGGACGGTCGTGGTGCTGACCGGGTGGTACGACAACACCGCCGAGAACGAGCTCACCCCGGACCCCGAGATCTGGTATGCGCGCGGCTCGCGGACGATGGACGAGATGTCCCACGCGTGGATCGCCGTCACGCACCTGAGCGAGGAAGGCTACCAGCGGCTGGTCGAGGAGCGGGAGAAGAAGCTCGCGAGCGGCGAAAACGGAGGCAGCGGCAACTGATGCGGGGCGGATGGGGGGTGCGGGATCCGGGCGCGGCGCGGGTGCTGGGCGCGGCAATGGTTCTGCTGGCGGTGTCGGCGGCCGTGGTCGGGGGGCTGGAGGCGCAGCAACGGCGCCTGCCGCTCGCCCCGATCCTGCCCGAGGGGGACGAAGTGGCCCCGTTCTTCGAAGGCTGGTACCGCAACGACGACGGCACCTTCACGCTCTCGTTCGGGTTCTTCAACCTGAACAGCCGGCAGATCCTGGACATCCCGATCGGGCCGGAGAACTTCATCGAGCCGGCCGAGTTCGACGGGATGCAGCCCACGCACTTCCCGGTGCGGCCGCGCCGGGACCGGGGCGTCTTTCATGTCACGGTGCCCGCGTCGTACGGGGACGGGGAGCAGACGGTGGTGTGGACGATCACGGCGAACGGGTACACGAACGCGACTCCGGGGCGGGTGGGGGTCCCGGCGCTGCAGCTGGACTACGGGCCGCGGGCGATGGGATCGGTGTCGCCGGTGGTGCGGTTCAGCCCCGACGGGGAGGCAGGCCGGCACATTCAGGGCGTGTGGGGGGAGCCGCGCACCGCGAAGGTGGGCGAGCCGCTTACGCTGACGCTGTGGACGGAGGAGGTCTCGGTGCGAGCGCCCGAGGACCTGGTCAACGTCTCCGTCGACGTGGGGGTGAGCTGGTTCAAGCACCAGGGGCCCGCCGGGCGGGTCTCGGTGGACCCCAGGCGCATCACGGTGGAAGGCGGCACCGGCGAGGCCACGGCGACCCTGGTCTTCAGCGAGCCGGGGGAGTACGTGCTGCGGGCGCGCGTCGACAACTGGTCCGCGAACGACAGCACCGGCGGCGACCAGTGCTGCTGGACGAACGCGTATGTGCGGGTGACGGTCATGCGCCAGGCGTTGCCGTGACGTGCCTGACGTTTGTCGTGACGCTCTGACCTGTCGCTGTCCCGCCCCGACCTTTACTGTCACGCCCGGACCTTTCACCGTCACGCCCTGACAAGGAAGCGAAAATGGACACGAATCGGCGGGAGTTTCTGAAGACGACGGTTGCCGCGGGCGGGGCTGTTGCGGCGGGGGTCACTCCTGTGGGGCTCGCGGGGTTGGCCGGGGGTGGTGGCGTGGGAGGCGCGTCGACGGCGGAGGGCGCGACGCCGCAGCCCAGCGCCGAGGCGCAGACCAGGGCCGCGCAGTCGCTCCGCATCCTGATCCTGGGCGGGACCGGGTTCATCGGTCCGCACCAGGTCGAGTATGCGCTGTCGCGCGGGCACGAAGTCACGCTCTTCAACCGCGGCCGCACCAACTCGCACCTCTTCCCCGGAGTCGAGAAGCTGGTCGGCGACCGCGAGAGCGACCTCTCCGCGCTGGAGGGGCGGAGCTGGGACGCGGTGGTGGACAATTCGGCGACCAACGCGCCGCACTGGGTGGAGGCGAGTGCGAACCTGCTCAGGGACTCGTGCGAGCGGTACATCTTCGTCTCGACGCGGTCGGTCTACGCCGACACCAGCCGGGTGCCGATGTCGATCGACGCGCCCGTCTGGACGTACGAGAACGCCGGCGTGGATCCCGGCGCGCAGCGGCTCCCCTACGGTCTCGGCAAGGCGATCTCCGAGCAGATCGCCCGGGACGTATTCGGCGAGGACCGCACCCTGGTCTTCCGGCCCGGCCTCATCATCGGCCCGGGCGACAACACGGACCGCTTCACCTACTGGCCCGTGCGCATCCACCGCGGCGGCGAGGTCCTCTCCCCCGGCGACGGCACCGACCCGGTGCAGATCATCGACGTGCGCGATTTCGGCGACTGGCTGGTGCGCATGGCCGAGGCAGGCGAGCACGGCACCTACAACGTCGTCGGCCCGGCGACGCCCCGTCCCATGAGCGAGATGCTCTACGGCATCCGCGCCGTGACCACCGCCGAGACCTCCTTCACCTGGGTGGATGCGGACTTCCTCCGCGAGGCGGGGCTGCGCCCCTACGGGGAGATGCCGGTGTGGCGCCCCGCCCGCGACGGGTTCGAGGGCTTCGCGCGCTTCGACCTCACGCCGGAAGTCGAGAAGGGCCTCACCTTCCGCTCGCTCGCCGACACGACCGCGGCGACGCTGGAGTTCCATTTCTCGCGTCCGGAGGAGCGGCAGGCCCGGGTGTTCAACAGGCTGAGCCCCGAGCGGGAGGCCGAGGTGCTGGCGGCGTGGCATGCGTCGCGGCGGGGGTAAGTCAAGCAAACCTTACAAACTGTAA
This sequence comes from Longimicrobiales bacterium, assembly GCA_965211795.1. Lineage (GTDB taxonomy): Bacteria > Gemmatimonadota > Gemmatimonadetes > Longimicrobiales > Gaopeijiaceae > Bin94. The sequence continues at coordinate 58,155 of CBDBUB010000006.1, read as the reverse complement.
AGCGAAGTTTACCATGATGGGATTCGGATCGCGATCGGGGTGGTCCAGCAGCCTCGTGGCCACGTTCGCCGTGGCTGGCGTCGCGCTGCTCGGCGCTTGCGCCGATGACGCTGCCGGGCCAGCCGCGCCCGCCGACCTGGTGCTGCGCGGGGGGGTGGTCGCCACGGTGGACGCGGACAACACGATGGCCGAGGCGGTGGCAATCACCGACGGGTGGATCGTGGCGGTGGGCAGCGACGAGGAGGTCGCCGCGTTCATCGGCGACGGCACCGAGGTGATCGAGCTGGACGGCCGGTTCGCCATGCCCGGCTTCATCGAGGGACACGGCCACTACATGAGCCTCGGCAACTCGAAGACGATCCTCGATCTGAACGACGCCGCCAACTGGGACGAGATCGTGCAGATGGTCGCCGAGGCGGTGGCCGACGCCGAGCCCGGCGAGTGGATCCGCGGTCGCGGATGGCACCAGGAGAAGTGGGACCGGCCGCCCGACCCGGTCGTGGAAGGCAACCCGACCCACGCGACGCTAACCGCGGTCAGCCCGGAAAACCCGGTGCTGCTGGGCCACGCGTCGGGGCACGCGGCCTTCGCCAACGCGCTGGCTTTGGAACTGGGAGGCTTCACGAGAGACTCCGAACCGCCCCCCGGCGGCGAACTGGTTCGCGACGGAACGGCGAACTGACCGGCCTCCTGCGCGAGACGGCCCAGGGACCGGTATCCGCGGCCTTCGCCGATTCGCAGCTTGGCCGCACGGCGGAGGAGATCGATGCCCAGTTCCGGCGCGAGGTAATGCTGGCCGCCGAGGAGGCGCTCTCCAAGGGCGTGACCTCGTTTCAGGATGCGGGCGCCGGCTTCGGCACCATCGACCGCCTCAAGGAGATGGAGGCCGAGGGCGCGCTCCCCGTCCGCCTCTACATCATGGTCCGCCGCCAGTCCAACGAGGAGATGGATGCGCGTCTGCCCGACTACTACATGCCTTCCGAGGGGGACGACTATCTCACCGTGCGGTCGATCAAGCGCCAGATCGACGGGGCGCTCGGGTCGCACGGGGCGTGGCTGCTGGAGCCGTACGAGGACATGCCCGAATCGGTCGGGCTCGTGCTCGAAACGGTCGAGGACATCACGGGGACCGCGCACGTCGCGATCAAGCACGGGTTCCAGGTCAACACGCACGCGATCGGGGACCGCGCGAACCGCGAGGTCCTGAACATCTACGAGGCCGTCTTCGATTCGGCCGGCGGCGCGGAGGACCTGCGCTGGAGGATCGAGCACGCACAGCACGTCCACCCCGACGATGTGCAGCGCTTCGCTGAACTCGGCGTCCTCGCGTCGATGCAGGGCGTGCACGCCACCTCGGACTTTCCGTGGGTGCCCCTCCGCCTGGGCGATGACCGCACCGAGAAGCGGACCTACCTGTGGCGCTCGTTCCTCGACGCCGGCGTGCTCATCAACAACGGGACCGACGTGCCGGTCGAGGACATCGATCCGCTCGCCAGCTTCCGCGCCTCGGTCACCCGCCGGACCGCCGACGGGTCCATCTATTACCCGGAACAGAACATGACCCGTATCGAGGCGCTCCGCAGCTACACGGTCAACAACGCCATTGCCGCCTTCGAAGAGGAGTACAAGGGCTCGCTCGAGGTCGGCAAGCTCGGCGATGTGGTGGTGATCGATCGCGACATTCTCACCGTGCCGGACGGGGAGCTGGCGGACGCGCGCGTGGACATGACCATCGTGGGAGGAGTGGTGCGGTATGCGCGGTAGCGGCCCCAGGCAGAGGCAACGCGGAGGTCCACGGCGGTCGGGCTCTGGGGATCAAGTACGACCGATTCCGCAATTGCGCCGCCCATTCCCCGAATCAGCTGCGATCCGGTCCCGGGGCGCCTGCACGATGCTCTGCGTTGCCGCGCTGGCTGCGTTCGCCGCCTGCGGGGGGACCCCTGGAACCGGCGAAGGTGCACAGGAATCGGACGGCACGGGGTCCGGCGAAGTCGCACAACAGGAAGGCGGCGCAATGCCCGAACCCACCCCCATCGAGCACATCGTCCCGGAGGGCGTGGCGCGGCTGCCCGTCTTCACCCCGGCCGTCCGCGTCGGCGACCTCGTCTTCCTTTCCGGCGCGATCGGCACCCCGCCCACCGGCGAACTCCGCGTCGTCGAGGGCGGCGTCGGCCCCGAGACCCGCGCAACCATGGAGAACATCCGCCGTGTACTCGAAGCGGCGGGACTCGGCTTCGAGGACCTGGTGAAGTGCACCGTCTTCCTCGCCGACATCGCCGACTACGCGGCCATGAACGAGGTCTACGTGACGTACTTCGAGGGCATGGAGCCGCCTGCGCGTTCCGCGATGGCCGGGAGCGGGCTGGCGCTGGGCGCCAGGGTGGAGATCGAGTGCATCGCGAGGGGGAAGTAGCGGCACCGGCGCCGACGATGTACGGCGCAGACTGCTAGCGCCTCGGCACTCTCGCCAGCACGCGAACTTCCGGTAGGGACCCTGGACTTGCGTTAGCGGAGGTAGATCACCTACATAGATTGGACATATACTGTTCCTTTATCTATGCTTCCGACGACCTGCTCATGTACGGTAATCGACAGCCTTCTGACGCAGGAAGGATACGATAAGGCGCTTAGGGGGGCATCTGGCGTGGAACTCGGGCGATGGAGGTTTGGACCAACATGCGAACGCGATCCACGGCTGCCGGCTCGACCGCGGCCATGCTCCTCGCCGCGTTGGTTGCGCTTCTGCCGGGGGCGCCGGCCGGGGCACAGACCAGGGTTCCATCGGACTGGCCGCTCATCCCTCCCGAGGTAGGGGCCGGAGACACGTTCCGCCTGTTGTTCGTGACCTCCACCGAGGTTCAGCTCAACTCCGACAGCATCCACCACTACAACGCGTTCGTGCAGGCCCGTGCCGCCGCGGGCCATGCGGCCATTCAGTCGCACAGTTCGCTCTTCCGCGTCCTGGCCAGCACCGCCGCGGTCGCCGCGCGGGATAACACCGGCACGAACCCCGGCACCGATGGCCCCGGCGAGCCCATCTTCTGGCTTGGCAGCGGCGTCAGGGTCGCGGACGACTACGAGGACCTGTACGACGGGTACTGGGACAGCGAATCGTGGACCACCGAGGCGGGCGGCCCGGGATCGGACCAGGCGCTTGGCATACTGAACGGCAGCACGGCGGACGGCCGCTCCAAGCCCAAGTGGCCGTTTCGGAACATTACGACCGAGGGCGAAAGGGTCGGCGGCGGAAAGCTGAACTCCGGCGGAATGCCCATGTACAGCGTGGACAGGGGCGCTGGTGCCGACGGTACGCTGTCCACCCGGGTCTACGCCCTCTCCTCCGTCTTCCAGGTGGCGCCCGACACGCTGGGACCGGGCGGTATCTACGTGGCCGACGCGATGGCCGTCGAGGGCTACACCGCAGCCTTCGTCGTGACGATGGACGGGGCGCTGCCGGATGCGGCCACAGTGGACTACGAGACCTCGGACGGGACGGCCACCGCCGGATCCGACTACACGGCCGTTTCGGGGACGCTGACGTTTGCCGCGGGCGAGACCTCGAAAACCGTGACCGTGACGATCCCCGACGACGACGTCCACGAGGACTCCGAGGAATTCAGGCTGACGCTGAGCAACCCGAGCGCCAACGCGCGAGTCCTGGACGCGATAGCGACGGGGCGGATCGACGGGGCCGAGCTTACGGCAGAGTTTGTCGGGGTGCCGACCAGTCACGACGGGGCGGCATTCGAATTCCTGCTCAGTTTCAGCGAAGAACCGGATTCGGCCTTCAGCTACCTGAACCTGAAGGGGGATGGAAGGCGGGCGGGCGCGCTTGCCGTGGCCAACGGACGGTTGGAGCGGACGTACCGGTTCGGGTCGGACCACCGGAATCTTGTCTGGCGGATTCGCATCGCTCCGGACAGCGACGTCGCGGACGTTGCGATCACTTTGCTCGCGACGACGGACTGCTCGGCGGCCAACGCGATCTGCACCGACAACGGGCGGCCGCTCTCGGTGCCGGTGGCGGCGACGGTTCCGGGTCTGGCGCCCTGGCTTGCGGTGGTCGATGCGAGCGGGGTGGAGGGGGCGAACACGGCGGTGGACTTCACGGTGACGCTGAACCGCGCGGTGGCCGAAACCGTGACGGTGGACTACGCGACCTCCGACGGGACGGCGACCGCCGGAGCCGACTACACGGCCACGTCGGGAACGCTGACGTTCGCGCCGGGCGAGACCCGCAAGACGGTCTCCGTGCCATTGCTGGACGATGAAGTCGAGGAAAGCGCCGAGAGGTTCACGCTGACGCTGAGCAATGCGTCGGGCGGCCGCGCGTATCTGTCGGACGCCACGGCAACGGGCACCATCGCGGACGACGACTCGACGACACCGCCCGTGGGCGTCCCGCAGGGCGATGTATTGGTCAGCAACCTGGACCGACCGCTGGACTGGCGACCCAAGATCGGCATGGCAGACACTGTCGGCACCAGCCTCAATCAGCGGGGGGCACAGGTCTTTACCACCGGCGATTCAAGGGATGGCTACGAACTGACAGCGGTCGTGTTGAACTTTGCCTTCTACGAAGAGATCGACGGGGACAATCTGGAGGCATCGCTCCACTTGTTCGGGGTCGCAAGCGACCCGCTCGGGGAGAAGATCCTGGACTTCGAGAATCCAACGACGTACGCCAGGTTCCGCGGTGACCGCGGCCCGGTGACGCTCGTACCTGCCGATGGCACGTCGGAGGAGAGCAGGATTCTTCGGCCCAATACCGACTATGTGATCCAGTTCGCATTGCACACTTCAGGCATTGAGCGATGGTTCAAGATCGAGGCGACCAACAGTGGCGCTGAATCCGGAACGGACGCCTGGCGGATTGCAGACGACAGTCATTGGAAGCAAACCGGCTGGATTGAATGGAGCACCAGAGACTATGTAATGAAGATGAAGGTCCTGGGCACACGCGTTGAACGTCCGCTTGTATTCGACGCAGGTCTGCCGGTGGCGCTGTCGGTAGCCGAGAACACGCCGGCGGGCACCAGGATCGGCCGACCCTTCACCGCCTCCCGCACGGATCCGAACGCTGCGTTGACCTATTCTCTGGACGGGCCCGGCAAGGACGATTTCGCGATTGATCCGGCGACTGCCCAGCTGAGGACGAAGGCGGTGCCGGACTTCGAGAACGCCAGCGAACACGCGCTTTCGATCATTGTGCGGGACGGACAGGATAGCGCCAGGCACGGACTGACGATCACGGTCTTGAATCAGGACGAACCACCCGGCAGCCCGGCCGCGCCGACGCTGGAGTCGAGGGACGGCGAGAGTTTGACGGTGTCCTGGCTCGCCCCGGCCAACTCGGGCAAACCGGACATTCTCCACTACGACCTGGGCTACCGCCTCGTGGGGTGGCCGGCCGGCGACCCGTTCAGAGACGGACCGCAGGATGTGGCGGACACCGTCGCGAGAATCCCGGCGCTGGTCGAGGGAGCTACGTACAAGGTGCGGGTGCGGGCGACCAACTCCGAAGGCGATGGGGAGTGGTCCGCGGCGCTCCTGGGTACGGTGCCGGGAACACCGCCGGTCGCGCCCTCCGTGACCGCCGTGGAGCTGGCCGCGGACGAGTCGGGCGACCGGGCCTGGACATACGGAGAGAGCATCGAGGCGCGCGTCACATTCAACGAGCCGGTGTCGGTGAGGGGCAGCCCGACCCTTTGGATAACGATCGCGGGCGGGCCGGCGCCACTCGCCCTTGCGTCCGGTTCCGGGTCTGCAACGCTGGTGTTCGAACACGAGGTGACGGTTGACACGGCGAGCTACACCCGGATCGGGGTCACGGAGAACAGCCTGGGCTCGACCGGCGGGATGATCGTGTCGCGAGCGACCGGCATGGTGGCGGATCTGTCCCACGAGGGCACGGAGCCTACGGCGGAACCGGACCCCGATGAGACGGTGCCCCTGACGGCGGAGTTCCAGGACATGCCCGGGTCGCACGACGGGAGCCGGATCCGGTTCGGGCTGACGTTCAGCGAGGAGTTGAGTCTCAGCCACCTGACACTGCGCGACGAGGCGTTCGAGGTGACGGGCGGCACGGTGTTCGGCGCACAGCGCAAACAGACGGGCAGCAACCGCCGCTGGACGATCTCGGTCGATCCGGCCCTGGCGAGCGAGACGGTGACGATCACGCTGCCGGAGACGACGGACTGCGGGGCGAGCGGCGCGATCTGCACGGGAGACAGCCGGCCGCTCTCGGCGACGGTCACGGCGACGGTCGCGGGCGAGACGCACGTCCCGGCGCCCGAGCTGACGCTGGCCGGCGCGAGCGCGACCGAGGGCGGGAACGCGACGGCGGACTTCGCGGTGACACTGAGCCGCGCTGCGACGGACACGGTGACGGTGCAGTATGCGACCTCGGACGGCACCGCGTCGGCCGGAACGGACTACACGGCCATGTCGGGCACGCTCACGTTCGCTGCGGGCGACACGGCGAAGACGGTGTCGGTGCCTGTGCTTGACGATGCCGACGACGAGAACGACGAGACATTCACGCTGACCTTGAGCAACGCCTCCGGTGCGACGCTCGGCAACACCACGGCCACCGGCACGATCGTCGACAACGACAGCACCACCGCAACGCCGCTGACGGCGACGTTCGAGAACATGCCGGCGTCGCACGACGGCAGCCGGATCCGGTTCGGTCTGACCTTCAGCGAGGATCTGAGCGTTAGCCACCTGACGCTGCGCGACGAGGCGTTCGAGGTGAACAGCGGCACCGTCTTCGGCGCGCAGCGCAAGCAGCCGGGCAGCAACCGCCGCTGGACGATCTCGGTCGATCCGGACTCGGCGGGCAGCGCCGTGACCATCATTCTGCCGGAGACGACGGACTGCGAGGCGAGCGGCGCGATCTGCACGAACGACAAACGGCCGCTGTCGCACTCGCTGACGGACACGGTGGCGGTGGAAGTGGAGGAGCCGACCGTCCCGTCGCTTGCCGTGGCCGGCGCCAGCGCCACCGAGGGCGACGCGGTCACCTTCACGGTGTCGCTGTCGGAGGCGAGCGGCCAGCGGGTGACGGTCGACTACGCGACCTCGGGCGGTACGGCGGCGAGCGGAACCGACTTCACGGCTGCATCGGGGACGCTGACCTTTGACGCGGGCGACAGATCGAAGACGGTGAACGTGACGACGACAGACGACTCGGATAACGAGGAGGACGAGACCTTGACACTGACTTTGAGCAACGCGTCCGGTGCAACGCTCGGCAACGCGACGGCGACCGGCACGATCGTCGACAATGACACTGCTGCAACCCCCCTGACGGCAACCTTCGAGGACATGCCGGAGACGCACGACGGGAGCCGGATCCGGTTCGGGCTGACCTTCAGCGAGGAGCTGGACGTCAGCTACCGGACGTTGCGCGACCACGCGTTCAGCGTCACGGGCGGCACGGTGTTCGGCGCGCAGCGCAAGCAGACGGGCAGCAACCGCCGCTGGACGATATCGGTCGACCCGACCTCGGCGAGCGACACGGTGACGATCACGCTGCCGGAAACGACGATCTGCGCTGCGAAAGGCGCGATCTGCACGGCGGACAACCGGCCGCTGTCGCACTCGCTGACGGACACGGTCATCGACGCGGCCTCGTCGTCCTCGAGTGACATCGCCGGCGGAACCGAGCAGGGCGAAGTGGAGGCCGCGCTGGCCGCCGCGGGCGGCATCACCCCGGAGGAGGCCGCCGCCGCGCTGTTCGGCGAGGGGCGGCTGAGCGAGTCGCAGCTGGACGCCCTCGACCGCCTCGGCAACCGGAACGGCCGCTACGACATCGGCGATCTGGTCGCCTGGAGGGAGCGCTGCCGCCAGGGCACCGCGGACTGCGGGGGAAGCCCCGCGAGCCCGGGGCCGGCGGGTGCGGCGGCGCTGCTTGCGGCCGTGCCCGGCGGCCGCAGAGGGTCGCGGGGCGGTCCGGGAGGGCGGAGGGGTGCCGGGCGACGGCGGCGGACGGCCGCGCCCCGCCAGGCCCTGGCGATGCTCTTCGCCGTGGCCCTGGCCTGGTCCTGCACCGACGGCGGCCTGGTCGAACCGGCCGTCCCCGAACAGGCCCCGGACCCGGGCTTCCTCACCGTGTCGCTGGTCACGCCGGCCGACAGCCGCGACAGCGGCGTACTGCTGGAACTCGAGGGCCCGGGCATCGCGGAGGTGCGGGCTCCCGGGTTCGAGCTGTTCGAATCCAGAGCCTCGGGACGCCATCAGGTCATGGTAGCGGGCGCGCTGCGGGCGGGCCCCGTCCTTCAGATCCGCGTGCCGGACCGCAACCGGGTCTCGCTCTACCGGGTCCGCGTGATGCAGGTCGCGGGAGAGGACTACGCACTCAGGGATGAAGCGGAGTACCGGACGGTGATCACGCGGTGATGGGTCCGGGGCGTGGACGCGGCGCGGACGATGGTATCGGCACGGCAAGTGGGTGCAGCGGCCCCGGTGTGCCAGGCTCCCCGACCCGCGCATGGGTCGCGGCCGCATGGCTGGTCCTGTCATTCGCATGCCTCGTTCCCCAAGCTGCCGCCGCCCAGCCCCCCCCTCCGCCTCCCCGCAAGATGTGGGTCCTGGCGTGGACCGAGGACTTCAACGGCACCACGCTCGATTGGTCGAAATGGAACCACAGGAGCGAGGCGCTAAGGAGAGTTCGCACCCACGGCGGACGCAGGATCCATTGGCGGTACGAGCACGACAACGTCGGTCTCGCGAACGGCCACCTGGTCTTGCGCAACACCCGGCAGCAGCAGGGCGGCAGTTTCGACATGGTCAGGGCCGCCGCGATCGACACCAAGGGCAAGTTCGAGCAGAGCTACGGGTACTTCGAAGCCAGAATCAGGATCGCCCCCACCGCCGACGGCATCCACACGGCCTTCTGGCTTCAGAACGACGATCGGGACAAGAGGCCCAGTGAAGGTGGGGTCGGTGGCCCCTCCGACGGAGCCGAAATCGACATCCTCGAATCGGTGTATACCAGCAACCACTATGGAATGGCCGTCCATTGGGACCAATACAGGTCGGTCAGCGAGAAACTGGACTTCGCTCCGATACACGACGGACAGTTCCACGTCTATTCGCTCGCGTGGACACCGGACGGCTACACGTTCTATGCGGATGGAGAGCGGAAGACGGAGATGTCGGATGGCCTGTCCCACAGTGACGGATACGTCATTCTCTCCACCGGGGTGAGCTGGGGTCAGGGCAATGCCCACACCGGTACGTTCCCCAACGAGGCCCTGGTGGACTGGATCCGGGTGTACGAGCTGGCGGAAGACCCCTCGTTCAACTATGCGCCGGTAGGCAAACCCACCATATCGAGTCTGGGCGGCACGCTGATCGCATCCGCCACCGACATCCGCGACGAGGACGGACTGACCGACCCGGCCTTCGAGTGGCAGTGGTACGTCGGCGATGGCGGCGACGGCGTTGGTGAGGCGATCTCCGGAGCCACCGAACCCGAATACGCGGTCAGGCAATCCGACTTCGGCAGGTCGCTCATTGTGCAGGTGGCCTTCACCGACGACCGCGGCACCGAAGAAAGCGTCTACAGCGATCTGTTTCCCGTCACTCATCCACCGGTGATCACCAGCACCGGTCCGTTCACGGTGAACGAGGGGGAAACGTCGGTGGCGGCCCTGACGGCGACGGACGAGGACACGCCGGTCGAGGACCTGGTGTGGTCCATCGAGGGCGGCGCCGACGGAGATCACTTCACCTTGACCGGGAGCAACGTGCTGGCCTTCCGGGTGGCCAAGGACTTCGAGGCGCTGGACGACACCGGTCGCGACGGAAGCTACGAAGTCGTGGTGCGGGTGGGCGACGGCGCGAACACGGCGAGCGATACCCTGACCGTCACGCTCCTGGATGTGGATGACGAGACAGCGCCGGAGCTTCAGGGCGCCGAGGCGAGCACGGACTCGGTGGTGCTGACCTACAGCGAGGCGCTCGACGAGTCCTCGACGCCCGCGGCGGCGGCGTTCGCGGTGACGGTGGCGGGCGAGGTGTGGAGCCTTGCGGCGACAGGCCCCGTGGCGGTGAGCGGATCGACCGTGACGCTGGCGCTCGACTCGGCGGCGGCGCCCGGCGACACGGTTGAGGTGAGCTACACCCCGCCGCTCGCCGACGCACTGCAGGACACCGCGGGCAACCGCGCGGCTTCGGCGACGATCGCGGCCGGCGTCCCCGCGGACACGGTGGTGACGCCCGTGGTGACGGTGCCGCTGACGGCGGAGTTCCAGGGGCTTCCGGAGCGTCACGACGGCGGGCCGTTCACCTTCCAGCTGGTGTTCAGCGAGGAGTTCTCGATCAGCTACGCGCTGCTGCGCGACGAAGCCTTCGAGGTGACGGGCGGCACGGTCTTCGGCGCCCAGCGCAAGGAGACGGGCAGCAACCGCCGCTGGACGATCTCGGTCGATCCGGACTCGGCGACCGCAACGGTGACGATCACGCTCCCCGAAACGACGGACTGCAATGCGGCCGGCGCGATCTGCGCGGAGGAGAACCGGCGGCTGTCGCACTCGCTGACGGCGACGGTCGAGGGCGAGGCGGCGGCCGTCCCGTCGCTTGCCGTGGCCGATGCCAGCGCCACCGAGGGCCAGGCGGTCACCTTTACGGTGTCGCTGTCAGCCGCGAGCAGCGGACAGGTGACGGTCGACTACGCGACCTCGAGCGGCACGGCGGAGAGCGGAACCGACTTCACGGCGGCGTCGGGGACGCTGACCTTCGCAGCGGGTGACAGCTCAAGGACGGTGAGCGTCGCGACGGCCGACGACACGGTGGACGAGAACGACGAGTCATTCACGGTGACCTTGAGCAACGCCTCCGGTGCGACGCTCGGCAACACCACGGCGACCGGCACGATCGTCGACAACGACACCACCGCAACGCCGCTGACGGCGACGTTCGAGAACATGCCGGAGACGCACCACGACATTGCGTTCGAATTCGCGCTGAAGTTCAGCGAGGAATTCCCGATCAGCTACAAGACGTTGCGCGACGGTGCGTTCAACGTCACGGGCGGCGAGGTGACAGGTGCGCGGCGCCGGCTGAAGAGCAGCAACCTCATCTGGTTCATCCAAGTCGATCCGGCCTCGGCGAACGACACGGTGACGATCACGCTGCGGGAGACGACGGACTGCGATGCGGCCGGCGCGATCTGCACGGCGGACAACCGGCCGCTGTCGCACTCGCTGACGGACACGGTCATCGACGCGGCCTCGTCGTCCTCGAGTGACATCGCCGGCGGAACCGAGCGGGGCGGAGTGGAGGCCGCGCTGGCCGCCGCGGGCGGCATCACCCCGGAGGAGGCCGCCGCCGCGCTGTTCGGCGAGGGGCGGCTGAGCGAGTCGCAGCTGGACGCCCTCGACCGTCTCGGCAACCGGAACGGCCGCTACGACCTCGGCGATCTGGTCGCCTGGAGGGAGCGCTGCCGCCAGGGCACCGCGGACTGCGGGGGAAACCCCGCGAGTCCGGGCCCGGCGGGCGCGGCGGCGCTGCTCGCGTTCGCGCCCGGCGGCCGCAGAGGGTCGCGGGGTGGTCCGGGAGGGCGGCGCAGTGCCGGGCGTCGGCCCCCGGCCGCCGCGCCCCGCCACGCTCTGGCTATCCTCTTCGCCGCGGCCCTGGCGCTGTCCTGCACCGACGGCGGCCTGGTCGAACCGGCCGCCCCTGAACAGGCCCCGGACCCGGGCCTCCTCAATGTGTCACTGGTCACCCCGGCCGCCAGCCGCGACAGCGGCGTGCTGCTGGAACTCGAGGGCCCGGGCATCGCGGAAGTGCGGGCTCCCGGGTTCGAGCTCTTCGAATCCCGAGCCTCGGGGCGGCATCAGTTCATGGTAGCGGGCTCGCTGCGGGAGGGCCGCGTCCTCCGGATCCGCGTGCCGGACCGCAACCGGCTCTCGCTCTACAGGGTCCGCGTGATCCAGGTCGCCGCCGAGGACTACCAACTCAGGGACGAAGCGGAGTACCGGGCGGTGATCACGCGGTGACGACCCGGGGCGCGCCCGTGGTGCGGGCGATTCGCGCGAATGCCGCATTGGGCACAACGGCTCAGTCCTGCGGTGCGGATTGGGAAGGCGCACCAAAAAAGCGTAAAGCAAACATTACCAAATGTCGTGTTTACTTTACAAACCAGTCCAGCCCTTGACATCGGCAAACGCTGTTAGCTCGTCGTCTTGTGTCGTAGTATCTTGATTGGTCGAGAATGTATAGAAATGTATCGACCCGAAAACTGAGGCCAGCCTACCGCCAGCAGGCAGGACCCATGACGAACACCCGGACGGTTGCATCCCAACGCAGGTCGATCGACACGGTCGCTACAACAGGTACCTCGAGCCACGAGCCGCCGACAGGCATCCCGCCGGGCGCATGGGTAAGGGCGGCGTTGGTGATCCTGTCACTCGCGTGCGTTGGGCCCCAGGTTGCCGATGCGCAACCTCCTCCTCCAACCGGCAAGCGCTGGGTCCTGGCATGGAGCGAGGACTTCAACGGCTCGTCGCTCGATTGGTCGAAATGGAATCACAGGAGCGAGGCGTCTCGAGGCGAGCGCGGCCACGGCGGACACCGGATCAAGTGGCGGTACGAGCACGACAACGTCGGTCTCGCGAACGGTCATCTGGTGCTGCGCAATACCCGGCAGTCGGGTGATGAATACGACCTGGTCAAGGCCGCCGCGATCGACACCAAGGGCAAGTTCGAGCAGACCTACGGGTACTTCGAGGCCAGCATCAGGATCGCCCCCACCGGAGACGGGATCCACACGGCCTTCTGGCTCCAGAACGACAACCGGCACAGGAAGGCCAGCAACGGCGGTGTCGACGGGCCCTCCGACGGAGCCGAAATCGACATCCTCGAGTCGGTGTACACCACCGATCGCTATGCCATGGCCGTTCATTGGGACGGCGGCCGCAGTCAGGTCGAGGAAACCGACTTCCCTCCTTTGCACGGCGGACAGTTCCATGTCTACGGGCTCGCCTGGACACCGGACAGCTACACCTTCTACGCAGACGGACAACGGAAGGAGCAGATGTTCGATGTCGTGTCTCATAGTGACGGATACGTCATTCTGTCCACCGGCTTAAGTTGGTTCGCGGGCAATGCGCACACCGGCACGTTCCCCAACGAGGCCCTGGTGGACTGGGTCCGGGTATACGAGTTGGTGGATGCCCCCGCGATCACCGTGACGGGCAGCGCGAACGTGGGCCGCACGCTGACCGCATCCGCCACCGGCATCCAGGGCGAGAACGGATCGGGCACTCCGACGTTCGGGTGGCAATGGCTCGTCAGTGATGGCGACGGCGATTCCCATGCGGAGATTGCCGGAGCCACCGCGACGGAGTACACCGTCAGGCCATCCGACCAGGGCAAATCGCTCAAGGTACGCGCCACCTACACCGACGCCGACGATACCCGGCAGATCGTGTACAGCGAGCCACTTCTCGTGACTCAGCCACCGACAATCACCAGCACCGGCCCATTCACGGTGAACGAGGGCGAGACGGCGGTGGCCACTTTGACGGCGACAGACGGAGATACGAAGGCCGGGGAACTGGTCTGGTCCGTGCGGGGCGGTGTCGACGGAGACCACTTCACCTTCACCGGAGGCAGCTCGCTCGCCTTCAGGGCCGCCAAGGACTTCGAAGCGCCCGACGACGGGGATCGCGACGGAAGCTACGAGGTGGTGGTGCGGGTGGGCGACGGCGCGAATACGGCGACCGATACCCTGTCCATCACGCTCGCGGATGTCGACGACGAGGGTGGTCCCGAGCTCCAATCGGCGAGGGGTGACGGAAGCGCCCTGCTGCTGGTGTTCGACGAGGTACTGGACGCGTCGTCCACGCCGGCAACGGCGGCCTTCGCGGTAGCTGTGAATCGTGTATCGAAGGCCATTTCGCACGTCCAGCTGGAGAACAACCTGGTCAGGCTGACGCTGACTGGCCCGCCGCCGGCTTTGGGCGATTCCGTCACCGCAAGCTATACCGTACCGTCATCGAATCCGCTGCGGGACGTCTCGGGTACCCCGGCCGCCTCGGCGACGATCGAGACCCTCCTGAAGCCGCGGCTGACCGCGCGTTTCGACGCTATTCCAAATGCGCATGGTGGCGCACCCTTTTTGCTCTCGGTGATTTTCAGCGAGGCGACCACCGTGGCCTGGAAGGCGATGCGCGACCGCGTCCTGACCGTGAAGAATGGGCGGGTGACCCGTGCGGTACGGCTCAACCACGGTGGTCCCGAGAACGCGGCCTGGCAGGTCACGATCGAGCCGGCTGGCGGCGACGTGACCGTCGAGCTGCCGACGACGACGGATTGCGGGGCTGGCGACGCGGTGTGCACGGAAGATGAACGCCCCCTGATCGAGGCCGTGACGGCGACGATAGCCCAGGGGACCGTCCCTCCGCTGACGGCGGAGTTCTCGGAGGCACCTGGTGAGCATGACGGATCGGAGGGCTTTACGGTCAGGCTCAACTTCACCGCGGCGGTCAACGTGACCGAGACGGCACTGCGCACCAGGACCCTGAGCGTGAGCGGCGGTCGGGTAGAGTCGGCGGAGCATGAAATCGGACGCCGCGACCGGTGGTTGCTGACAATCGCGCCGACATCGCTCGAGGACGTGACTGTGGCACTCTCATCACCGACTTCCTGCGGCGAAGCGGACGCGGTGTGCGCGCCGGACGGGCGCAAGCTGTCTGCCGGCGCGGATGTCCGCGTCAAGGGACCGGCGAGCATTCCGCTTACGGCGTGGTGGCGGCCGTACTACCGGAAGCACGACGGCTCGAAGGTGTTCACGCTCAACGCCGAGTTCAGCTGGCCGGTGGCGACCTCGCGCGAGGCCGTGCGGGATGCCGTCCAGGTTACCAACGGCGAGGCCACCGATGCGTTTCCCAGAGAGAATCAGCCAAAGGTCTGGGTGTTCCGGATCAAGCCGCTGTACAACGAGACGGTGCGCGTCACGTTGCTGCCGGCCAGCGACTGCGCCGCCGAGGGGGCGATCTGCACCGACGACGGGCGTCCGCTGTCGAGCACGGCGCTTTGGGATGTCCTGCCCAGGAACCCGAACGCGGTGGACGAGACCGCGCCGGAAGTGCAGGGTGCGGAGGTGGACGGCGCGCACCTCGTATTGCTGTACAACGAGGGGCTCGACGAGGCCTCCACGCCCGAGGCGGGCGCCTTTGCCGTGACGGTGGAAGGCCAGGCGCGTGACCTGGCGGCGAACGATCCGGTTGCAGTGGACGGGCGGCGGGTGCGGTTGACGCTCGCATCGGCGGTCGGGCACGGCGACACGGTGACGGTGAGCTACACGGTGCCGAGTTCGAACCCGGTGCAGGACAGGGCCGGGAACACGGCGGCCGCGTTGAGTGATGAGGCGGCGACCAACCATACGCCCCAGGACACACCGGCAGGCGACACCACCGCGCCGGAGCTTCAGGGCGCCGAGGCGAGCACGGACTCGGTGGTGCTGACCTACAGCGAGGCGCTCGACGAGTCCTCGACGCCCGCGGCGGCGGCGTTCGCGGTGACGGTGGCGGGAGACGCGTGGAGCCTTGCGGCGACAGGCCCCGTGGCGGTGAGCGGCTCGACCGTGACGCTGGCGCTCGACTCGGCGGCTGCTCCGGGCGACACGGTTGAAGTGAGCTACACCCCGCCGCTCGCCGACGCGCTGCAGGACACCGCGGGCAACCGCGCGGCTTCGGCGACGATCGCGGCCAGCGTCCCCGCGGACACGGTGGTGACGCCCGTGGTGACGGTGCCGCTGACGGCGGAGTTCCAGGGGCTTCCGGAGCGTCACGACGGCGGGCCGTTCACCTTCCAGCTGGTGTTCAGCGAGGAGTTCTCGATTAGCTACGCGCTGCTGCGGGGTACCGACTCGGAGCCCGGCGCGATCTCGGTGACGGGCGGCGGCGTGACGGGGGCGGGTCGCGTGGTGGCGGGCGAAAACCGGCAATGGAACATCACGGTCGAGCCGGGCGGCACGGGGGATGTGACGATCACGCTGCCGGAGACGACGGACTGCGGGGCGAGCGGCGCGATCTGCACGGGGGACAGCCGGCCGCTCTCGGCGACGGTCACGGCGACGGTCGCGGGCGAGACGCACGTCCCGGCGCCCGAACTGACGCTGGCCGGCGCGAGCGCGACGGAGGGCGGGAACGCGACGGCGGACTTTGCGGTGACGCTGGGCCGCGCTGCGACGGACACGGTGACGGTCGACTACGCGACCTCGGACGGCACCGCGGCGGCCGGGACGGACTACACGGCCACGTCGGGCACGCTCACCTTCGCAGCGGGCGACACGGCGAAGACGGTGTCGGTGCCGGTGCTTGACGATGCCGTCGACGAGGAGGACGAGACGTTCACGCTCACCCTGAGCAACGCCTCCGGTGCGAGCCTCGCCGACACTGCGGCGACCGGGACGATCGCTGACAACGACACCACCGCAACGCCGCTGACGGCGACCTTCGAGGACATGCCGGCGTCGCACGACGGCAGCCGAATCAGCTTCGGGCTGACCTTCAGCGAGGAGTTCTCGATCAGCTACCAGACGCTGCGCGACGAGGCCTTCGAGGTGACGGGCGGCACGGTCTTCGGCGCCCAGCGCAAGGAGACGGGCAGCAACCGCCGCTGGACGATCTCGGTCGATCCGGACTCGGCGGACATAGCGGTGACGATCACGCTCCCCGAAACGGCGGACTGCAATGCGGCCGGCGCGATCTGCGCGGAGGAGAACCGGCGGCTGTCGCAATCGCTGACGGCGACGGTCGAGGGCGAGGCGGCGGCCGTCCCGTCGCTTGCCGTGGCCGAGGCGAGCGCCACGGAGGGCGACGAGGTCACCTTCACGGTGTCGCTGTCAGCCGCGAGCAGCGGACAGGTGACGGTCGACTACGCGACCTCGGGTGGGACGGCCGTGAGCGGAACCGACTTCACGGCGGCGTCGGGGACGCTGACCTTCGCCGCGGGTGACAGCTCAAGGACGGTGAGCGTCGCAACGGCCGACGACACGGTGGACGAGAACGACGAGACATTCACGCTGACCTTGAGCAACGCCTCCGGTGCGAGCCTCGGCGGCAACACCACGGCCACCGGCACGATCGTCGACAACGACACCACCGCAACGCCGCTGACGGCGACCTTCGAGAACATGCCGGAGACGCACCACGACATTGCGTTCGAATTCGCGCTGAAGTTCAGCGAGGAATTCCCGATCAGCTACAAGACGTTGCGCGACGGTGCGTTCAACGTCACGGGCGGCGAGGTGACAGGTGCGCGGCGCCGGCTGAGGAGCAGCAATCTCATCTGGTTCATCCAAGTCGATCCGGCCTCGGCGAACGACACGATCAGCATCGCGCTGCCGGCGACGACGGACTGCGATGCGGCCCGCGCGATCTGCACGGCGGACAACCGGCCGCTGTCGCACTCGCTGACGGACACGGTCATCGACGCGGCCTCGGCGGCCTCGGGCGACATGACAAGCGGGGATGTCGCGGACGACGCGGCCGAGGCGCTGATCGTCGCCGGCGGGATCAGTCCCGACGAGGCCGCCGCGGCATTGTTCGGGGAGGCGGTGCCGGGCGGACAGCGGCTGGAGGCGCTGGACCGGCTCGGCAACCGGAACGGGCGATACGACCTCGGCGACCTGCTCTCCTGGATCGATCGCTGCCGGCGGGGCGAGGTGCGCTGCGGCGGCACGCCCGCCGGCTCCGAGGGGTCGGCGGCATCCGCCGCCCTGCTGGCAGCTACGGGCCCGGGCTGGAGGAAGTTCGGGCAACCGCGCAGGCGGAGGCGCGATTCCGGCCCCGGAGGCCGAGCGCCGGCTCACCGGGCGGGCCGAAGAAAGGACCCGGTGCGATGGGCACTCGCCGCGCTGTTGGTCGCCGCCGTCGCCTGGTCATGCACCGGCGACCTGACCGGACCGGGCGCACCGGAGCAGGATCCCGGTTTCGTGACGGTGCAACTCGGCGTCCCGGCCGCCCATCGCGCCACAGGTGTCCTGCTGGAGCTGGAGGGCCCCGGCATCGAAGCGGTGCGGGCTCCGGACCGAGAGCTGTATAAGTCCGAATCACCGGGCCGGCATCAGGTCATCGTGGCGGGCTCCGTGACCACGGGTCCCCTGATGCGGTTCCGCGTTCCGGACCGCAACCGGCTCCCCCTGTACCGGGTCCGCGTCGTGCAGGTTGCGGGGGAGGACTACGGGCTCAGGGACCCCGGCGACTACAGGGCCGTGATCACGTCGAACTGAACGGACCCCGGCTGACAGGGGGCTCCAGACGCGCGCTGGATGTACGAGGTCGGGCGTTCAGGCGGTCGCCGGCAGGACGCCCGCCACCGGGTCGTCCACCAGCTCACCAACGGCTCCCCCGCCAAGCGCGACCTGAAGCTGCCACGGCTCGAAGGCCGCAACGCCCAGGGTACCGGCTTCCGCCAGCAATCCCCGGTGGCCGGTGCACAGCGCGCGGGAAAGTTCCATCAAAGCCGAGCGCTCCGGACGCGAGAGGTCCTCGAAAACCTTGATCCGCACACGGTGTTGCTCGCGTTGCCGCAAACCCGGGTGCCGCCCGGAGCGGTCCCGCACGAGCCGCGCGTCCGGCCCGCTACCGGCGGTGTCGATGAGGACAACACCCAGCGGCGTTTCGGCCATGATCGCATCACAGATCCGCGCCCACCACAGGACCTCGGCGTTCGCACCGTCTTCCATCATCGGCTCATCGGCCAGCCGCGTGGGCACCACCAGGACGTAGCCCCGCCGCATTCCCGCCTCGTGGAGGCGTCGGAGGGCGGCGGCGAGTTCCAGCGGTCCGCAGCGGCATTCGGGACCGGGGACGGCCAGCCAGGAGATGACGTTGGATGGTTGCATCCATCAACGATCGCGGGCACGATTGGTGATTTCCGCGACGATTCGGTAACGAATGTGTCACGGGCCACTCGGCGCGGCAGACCCTGTCCGCCCAGCGAGCCAGCCCCGGCTACATCTCCGGAGCAAGCTCCCGGTGCCAGAACCCATCCCTCCGGGCAAGCACCAACTCCAGGCGGCCCTCCATCAGATCCGCCAGAAGTCGCGGTGAGAGCTCGACCGCGCCCACCGTCTCCACCTCCCCGGGACCACCCAGCCGCAGCACCACCACCCCCTCCCCCTCCTCCGCGACGCGGCGCAGCACGGACCCGTACACGTCGGCCGGCTCCGCATCGAGAAAGGCGATCCGGTAGGAGAGCTGCCCGCGCGGGAGGTCGACCTCCATCTCGACCGACGCGATGGCGGGCGCGCTCGTGGCCGAGTCCACGGCCACGTTGGTGGCCGGCATCGCCGCCTCACCCGCGTCGGCGCCCGCCTCCTCCACCGCGATCCGCACC
The DNA here is from genome assembly GCA_965211795.1 of Longimicrobiales bacterium. Lineage (GTDB taxonomy): Bacteria > Gemmatimonadota > Gemmatimonadetes > Longimicrobiales > Gaopeijiaceae > Bin94. The sequence continues at coordinate 38,796 of CBDBUB010000006.1, read as the reverse complement.
GGTGGCGGCGCTGCCCCATCCACCAGCGGCGGCGTCCGCAGCGGAGCCCGCCGCCTGGGCGCCGCGGACTCGAACGCGAACGCCATCCCGACCAGGCGGGCATCGTCCAGCGTCCGGCCCAGCAGCTCCAGCCCGACAGGCAGTCCGCTCTCGGTGAACCCGGCCGGGATGGAGAGCGCGGGCAACCCCGAATGCGCGCTCAGGGAGCAGGTCGCGCCGGCCGGAGCCGCGCCGATCAGCGCGGTTTCCTGCCGCATGGTCGGGTAGGCGAGCGCGTCGAGATCCTCCCGGTCCATGAGGCCGGTCACCGCCGCGGCGAGGGCGCGCCGGCGCTCCAGGGTCTCGGCCAGCTCTGGGGTCTCCCGCTCCTCGCGCGCGTTGCGGCGCCGGAAGGTGCGGTCCAGCGCCTCATGATGCAGCCCCATCTCGATGATCTCGCCCAGCGAGGTCACCGGCGCGCCCGGGATCCCGGCCAGGTAGTCCGCCAGATCGAACTTGAAGTCGAAGTCGATGAGCCCCGTGCCCGACAGCACGCCATCCGGCAGCGACACGTCCACCACGGTCGCCCCCAGCCGCTCCATCTCCTCCAGCGCACCGCGGATCACCCGCACCACGCTCCCGGCGCTCCCCTCCTCGATGTCCAGCGCCCCAATCCGCGCGCCCTCCAGCGCACCCGCATCGAGCGCGTCGCGGAAGGCCGGCACCTCCCGCCCCTCCAGGATCGCGGTCGCGGGGTCGGCCGGATCCATTCCCACCGTCGCGTCCAGCGCAATGGCCAGATCGGTCACCGTGCGCGCCAGCGGACCGCCCGTGTCCTGCGAGTGCGAGAGCGGCAGAATCCCGTCGATGCTCGACAGGCCCTTCGTGGGACGCAGCCCGAAGAGGTTGTGCACCGCGGACGGAATCCGGATCGACCCGCAGGTATCGGTGCCCCAACCCACCGCCGCGAAGCTGGCCGCGACGGCCGCGCCCGTTCCCCCCGAGCTGCCGCCCGGATTGCGGGCCGGATCATACGGATTCCGCGTCTGCCCGCCCAGCGAACTGATCGTGGTGATGCCCGCCGCCAGTTCGTGGAGATTCGTCTTCCCCACGATGACAGCACCCGCCTCCCGCAGCCGGGCCACCTGAAAGGCATCGTCAGGCGGCTGGAGCCCCGCCAGCGCCAGACTCGACCCCGTCGTGGGCATCCACGAGACATCGTAGTTGTCCTTCATCAGCACCGGGATTCCGTGCAACGGCCCGCGCACCGTGCCCGCCGCGCGCTCGGCATCGAGCGAGTCCGCCTGCGCCCGCGCCCGCGGATTGAGGCGGATGATGGTGTTGAGCGCCGGGCCCGCCCGGTCGTAGGCCCGGATCCGTGCGAGGTAACGGTCGACGAGCTCGGCCGAGGTAACGCGGCCCTCCAGCATGGCAGCCTGCAACTCGACGATGGACGCCTCGGCCACCTCGAAGCCGGTGTCCTCCGGCTGCGGCGCGCAGGCCAGGAACAGCAGGCAGGCGAGGAGTGCGTGCTTCACAGCGTCAGCGCCACCGCGCCGATAAATGCCGGAATGAGCATACTCGAATACAGAATGAGCGCGAGGAGTCCCTTGATCACGGTCCATATCCATCCGTCCCGGTAGAAGTGCCGCATGGCCGCCAGCGTGTAGTACAGCACCCACAACGATGTGGCAAGCCAGACCACGTTGGCGACGACGCCCGCGGGGAGCAGGAGGGGAATGGCGGACGCGAGCAGAGCGAACGTCTGAAGATGAATCTGGAAGACCAGGTGCTCGACGAAGTACCGCTTCTTTCTGAATTGGATGATTGCGAACACGAGGGCCTGGAAGGGCAGCAGGCAAAGGTAGGAGACCGACAGGTTCCCAATGACCCGTTCCATGAAGAACACGGGATCGTGGACAAAGTCGATCATCAGGCTCCAGAGTGCCTTCTCCAGCCAGCCCGTTTCGCCCGGGGCCCTTGGCTCCATGTCCCCGGACAAGCTGAGGATCATTCCAACGCCGGCAGCTTCGCCGGGCCGGCTCAGGATATCGTCCAGCTTCTGCCGGTACCGCGGTTCCAATCGCGTCTTGAGGGCGTCGACCTGCGCCTGGTCGGGAGCGAGATCGTCCAGCACGGCGTCGGTCCCGTCGCCCACACCGGCACTGTCCGCCGCCAGGCTTCCACGGGTTACATCGAACGACACCGATGGGTCGATGGTCCCCGTGTCCACGCCGCCGAAGAATGCCCGCGCGAACGCGAAGAAGTAGAGGATCGTCGCGAACAGGTACATCCGCACCGGCGACATGTAGTTCGCACGGTGGTTGCGCGAGAACTCGGCGGACAGACGCCCCGGGCGGATCAGCTGCTTCAGGGTCTGCAGCAGCTTCGAGTCCACTTCGAGGGTCTCCCGCAGGAGGTCGCCCATGACGGACCACGCGGAGCGGATGTAGTTCCGGTCGTTCTGCCCGCAGTAGCCGCAGAAGCGTTCCCCGCGCGGGCGGCCGCAGTTGAGGCAGGCGGGGCCGGGATCGGGGGTGGATTCGGGCGCGGATTCAGACATGCGTCACCCTGTCAGGAACAACACGACCAGGAAGCCCGGGAGCAACACCCAGAAATAGAGCCATTCCACCACGAATCCCTTGAACAGGGTTCGGATCCAGCCGTCCCCGTAGAAGCGGCGCAGGGCGATCAGGTAGTACACCTCCGCAGCGAGAATCAGGAACAGGCGTGCCAGGCCTCCAAACGTGCCCGCAGGCATCACCAGCGCTGTCCCGAGGGCCAGGAAGATGAAGGTCTGCACGTGAATGGCGAAGACCAGGTGCTCGATCAGGTACCGTCGCTTTCTCAAGTAGCAGACTTTCAGGGCAAGAGCCAGGAACGGCAGCAGGAAGAACATTGCGATCGGCATGTTGCCGATCATCCGCTGGAGGAAGACCTCGGGATCGTGCAGGAGGTCGACCATGCTGGTCACGAACGCCCTCATAAGGAACCCGGGGGGATCCGTCCTTAGCGCTGCGACGGGAGCCACCGAGTCCTCCGGACTCACCAGATCCGGTCCAAACGGATCGCGATAGGCCACCAGCCGGACCAGCATCGGGAGGAGATCCCGCGACGTACTCGCCCCTGGTCGGGCGAGGATGTCTTCCACTCTCTGGCCCTGTTCCGGCCGCAACGCCGTCATCAGAGCAGCGAGTTCGGCCTCGCTCACGATCTGTGATGGATAGACCTCCCCAGGGTCCGATTCGATCATCACGGCCGAATCGTCGTAACCGGTGTTCGGCAACTTCCACGACAACACGAGGAAGAATACGAGGCTCGTGAAGAGATACAGCCGAATCGGCGACATGTACCGGGCCCGCCGGTTGCGTGAGAATTCGGCCGACAGACTCCCGGGCTTGAAGAGGAGGAGCTTCAGGGTCTGAAGGATCCTCGCGTCCACCTCGAAGGCCTCGCGGTTCAGTTCCCAGAGCATGGGAAGCAGCGACCGCTTGTAGTTCCGGTCGTTCTGGCCGCACCGGGCGCAATAGCGGCCAGAGCGGGCGTCGCCGCAGTTGAGGCAGGAGGCGGGGGAGGACGGCTCGGGTCCGGCGGGATTCCGATTCGGTGAGTCGGGCACGTTGGTTCAACCGATAGTCACTAGCAGTACAATCAGGAGAGCGGGCAACAGAACGATGGAATAGAGTACACCGGCCCCGATGCAGTGGCCAGCGCCCACAATGGGGTTGCGGCGCCGACCAATCCAGATCGTTGCGGACCTGCGTGGGGAGGATGGCTGCAAGCTTCCCCGCCTTGCGGCTACCATCCCCGCGCGGTCCATTTCCACCCCACGCGGCACCCCCTCACCCCCCCGCCGCACCCCACCCTGCGACCAAGGCCGCGCGCATGCACCGCTCCACGATCCCACCGACCCGCCACCGTTCCCTCCCTGCGGCGATCCCCGCCCGCCCAGCACACCCTGCCAGCCCCCCACACCCCGCCCGCCGCCCGGCACCCCGCACCCGGCACCCCCTCGCCATCGCCGGCCTCGCCCTGTTCCTCGCGGCCGGCGCCCCGCCCCACCCCACCGCCGCCCAGACCCCCCCCACCGACGCCGACCCCGCCATCATCCACGAAGCCGCGCAGGGCCTCGCGCTGCGCGGGATCGGCCCGGCGCTGATGGGCGGGCGCATCGCCGACATCGCGGTCCACCCCGACGACCCCACCACCTGGTACATCGCGGTCGGCTCCGGCGGCGTCTGGAAGACCACGAACGCGGGCATTTCCTGGACGCCCGTTTTCGACGACCAACCGTCCTATTCCATCGGCGATGTCGCCATCGATCCGTCCGATCCGGACATCGTGTGGGTGGGCACGGGCGAGAACGTGAGCGGGCGGCATGTGGCCTGGGGCGACGGGGTGTACCGGAGCCGCGACGGCGGCCGCACATGGCGCCGCATGGGGCTCGCGGCCTCCGAGCACATCGGCAAGATCCTGGTGGATCCGCGGGACGGGAATGTCGTGTTCGTCGCGGCGGAGGGGCCGCTTTGGTCGACGGGCGGCGAGCGCGGGCTATACCGGACCGGGGACGGGGGCGAGACGTGGGAGGCCGTGCTGACGGTCGACGCGAACACCGGCGTCACCGACGTGGAGTTCGATCCCGTCGACCCCGACATCATGTACGCGGCAACGTACGAGCGGCGGCGGAGCGTGTGGGCGCTGCTGGCGGGCGGCCCCGGGTCGGGGATCCACAAGTCGACGGACGGGGGGCGGACCTGGCGGCGGGTGAGCCGTGGGCTCCCGGATGCCGATATGGGAAAGATCGGGCTGGCCGTTTCGGGCGCCGACCGCAACGTGGTGTACGCGACGATCGAGGCCGCGGCGGGCGACCGGGGCTTCTACCGCTCCACCGACCGGGGCGAGAGCTGGGAGCGCCGCAATTCCTACATCTCGGGCGGGACCGGGCCCCACTACTACCAGGAGATCGAGGCGTCGCCGCACGATGTGGACCTGGTCTACCAGATGGACGTCTTCGTGCACGTCACGCGCGATGGCGGCGCCACCTTCACCGAGCTGGGGACGGGCCGCGAGAAGCACAGCGACAATCACGCCTTCTGGATCGATCCCGCGAACGGCAGGCACCTCCTCGCCGGGACCGACGCGGGGCTCTACGAGACCTTCGACGAGGGGACGACCTGGCGGCACTTCCCGAACATGCCGGTGTCGCAATTCTACAAGCTCGCGCTCGACAATTCCGAGCCGTTCTACAACATCCTCGGGGGCGCACAGGACCTCGGGACGCTCCACGGGCCCTCGCGCACGATGAACCAGGAGGGCGTACGCAACCGCGACTGGTACGTGCCGCTGGGCGCCGACGGGTACGCCGCCGCCTTCGACATGGCCGATCCAGCCATTGCCTTCATCCAGACCCAGCAGGGGAATCTGCAGCGGGTCAACCTCGTCAACCACGAACTCATCAACATCCGTCCCCAGCCGGCCCCCGGCGACCCGCCCGAGCGCTGGAACTGGGACAGCCCGGTCATTGCGAGCCCCCACGCGGAGGGCCGGATCTACTACGCGTCGCAGCGGCTGTGGCGGAGCGATGACCGGGGCAATTCATGGCAGGCCGTGAGCGGCGATCTCACCCGCAACGACAACCGCTACGAGCTGCCGATGGCGGGACGGGTGCGCAGCATCGACGCGCTGTACGGGAACACCGCAATGTCCCTGTACTCGACCATTTCGGCGATTTCGGAGTCGCCGGTGGCGGAGGGAGTCCTCTACGTCGGGACCGATGACGGGCTGGTGCAGGTGACGGAGGACGGGGGCGAGACATGGCGCCAGGCGGCGGCGCTGCCGGGCGTGCCCGAGCGCGCGTTCATGAACGACATCAAGGCGTCGCAGCACGACGCCGCGACGGTCTTCGTGGCGCCGGACAACCACAAGGAAGGCGACTACACGCCCTATCTCTTCGAGAGCAACGACGCCGGGCGCAGCTGGCGCTCGATCGCCGGCGACCTGCCGGACGGGATCGTCATCTGGTCGGTGGAACAGGACCACGAGCGTCCCGATCTGCTATTCCTCGGCACCGAACACGGCATCTATTTCACGACGAACGGGGGCGACCACTGGGTGCTGCTGGGCAACGGCGCCCCCACGATCTCGTTCCGTGATCTGGAGATCCAGCGCCGCGACGACGACCTGGTCGGCGCGACCTTCGGCCGCGGCTTCTACATCCTCGACGACTACGCGCCGCTCCGGGAGATGGCCGCCGGCGCGCTGACCGCCGACGCAACCCTGTTCCCCGTGCGGGACGCGTGGTGGTACGTCCCCAACACCCCGCTGCAGGCGGCCGGCCAGCCGACCCTCGGCACGACTTCGTTCGTCGCACCCAATCCGGATTTCGGCGCCACCTTCACCTACTGGCTGGCCGACGCACCCGAGACGATGCGCGAGGAGCGGCGCCGCGAAGAACGCGCGGCCGCGGGGCGCGGCGAGGACATCGCCTTTCCCGGCTACGATCGCCTCGCCGCCGAGGCCCAGGAGAGCGGGCCGCGCGTCGCCATGCTCGTACGGGACGCCGCGGGCAACCCCGTGCGGCGCGTCATGGGCCCCGCCCGGCGCGGCCTGCACCGCGTCACCTGGGACCTCCGCCGCCCCGCCCCCGACCCGGTCAACCTCACCACGCCGGGATTCTCGCCCCCCTGGGCGGGCCAGTCGCGCGGCCCGCTCGCGCCGCCGGGCGACTACACGGTCGAGATGGCGCTCGTCACCGAGGCCGGCGTCGAGCCGCTCGGCGACCCGCAGCCCTTCACGGTGAAACCCGTGCCCAACATCGACATGAGCACCGATTTCGTCGCCGCGATGGCCTTCGCCGAGGAGACCGCCGACCTGCAGCGCCGCGCGAGGGGCGCCACCGCCGAGATCGGGCGCGCGCGCGACCGGCTCCGGCACATGCGCGCCGCCCTCGACGAGACCCCCGCAGCGGGCGACGAGCTCTACCAGCGCCTGGAGGCGATCGACGGACGGCTCGCCGAGGTCGCGGCCGAGCTTCAGGGCGACCCGACGCCGGGCCGCTACAACGAGCCGACCGCCCCCTCGATCACGGGCCGCATCGGGCAGGTCGCCGGGGGGCACTGGGGTACGCGCCAGGAGCCCACCGCGACGCAGCGCGAGAGCCTCCAGGTAGCGCGGGCCGGGTTTGAGGAGGTGGTCGTGCGGCTGAGGTCGCTGCTGGAAGAGGATCTTGCCGGGCTGGAGCGGGACATGGAGGCGGCGGGGGCGCCGTGGACGCCGGGGCGGCGGATCGGGTGAGGTCCCGGCGGATCCCCCGGCGGTTCAACGACCCCGCCGGTAGATGTCCTTGCGCTGCCCGACCTTGAGAATGATGATCACCAGCCGTCGTCGCGATACGCTGTAGAGGATCCGGTATCGCCCAACGCGGACGCGGTAGACATCGTCGTACCCCGTCAGCTTTCTCGCCCCCTGCGGAAACGGGTCTTCGGCCAGGAGCAGCATCCTGCGGACGAGGCGCTCCTGAACCTCCCGAGGGAGCTTGCGCAACTGCTTCTCCGCCGTGCGGGAGACCTCGACTTCATGGTGTCCCATCGAGGTGGAGCTCCCGGATCACATCGGCCAGCGGCCGAGTGGGCTCGTGTCGAATCCGCTTGAGATCGTCGATGTCCTCAAGCTCCTCGAGTCGATCCAGCAGGGCCTCCCGCACAAAGTGACTCACGACCAATCCCCGGGATCTGCAGCACTCGTCGACCGCCTTCTTCAGGGCTTCGTCCACCCTGACGTTCATCTGTACCTTTCCCATCTCGTCCTCCTCGGCTGGTGGCATCCGCGAGAACCATTCTAGCATCTGCTATACAATGAGGCAACAATGCTGGGTATCCAGAATCGGCTCCGACTCTCTCAACTTCGGACTCGGGCAGCGTTGCCAGGCCATCGGCCACGACCATGACCAGCCAGGCCTCCCGGGAGCTGGCAGATGTCGTAGCCTTCCTCAGCTTGCCCGAGCCCTGCGGGCGGGCCAAGGCCCACGATCCCGAGCGCCCCATCGAGTCGCGCGTTAGAATCCGGCATGATGCACCTTGACGACCTGAAGGCGGAGATCGAAAAAGCTATCCACGAGATGGGCATGTGCAACGTGCTCATCGCGGGTGGTACCGGGGTCGGGAAGAGCACGCTGATCAACAGCATCTTCCATGGAAGAATGGCCGCGACGGGCCACGGGAGGCCCGTGACCAGAGCGGCTCGCTTCATTTCCAAGGAGGGGGTTCCGCTGGGGATCTGGGACACGCGCGGATTGGAGTTGGAGGACTTCGAGGCGACACTCGAAGAGCTGACGCGACTGGTGGAGAGGAAGGCCGCCGACCCCGATCCCAAACACCACATCCACGTCGCATGGCTCTGCGTGCATGAAGATGGCCGCCGGGTCGAGGACGCCGAGCGGAATCTGTGCCGTATGCTGCACGAGCACATGCCCGTGCTCGGGGTCATCACCAAGGCACGCAGTGACGACGGGTTTCGCGCCCAAGTCCAACAGCTTCTTCCCGAAGCCGGAAACGTCGTGCGCGTGAGGGCGATCGCCGAAGCACTCGACGACGGACACACGCTGAATCCGATGGGGCTGGAGGACCTGGTCGAAGCGACCATGGATTTGCTGCCTGAAGGCACGAGACGCGCATTCACTGCTGCTCAGGGCGTCTCCATGCGACACAAGAGGCAACAGGCTCACCGTACAGTGTTCTCTTCTGCCTCAGTGGCCGCCGCTGCCGGGGCGACGCCGATCCCGTTTGCCGACGCCGCTGTGCTGGTACCTATCCAGGTCGGAATGCTGGCCCGCGTGTCTGTGCTGTACGGGTTCGACGTCACAAGATCCTATCTGAAAGGGCTTGTGACGGCCGCGATCGGACCCACAGCCGCAATGGTGGGCGGCAAGGCCATCGTCGGGAGTCTTCTGAAGCTGATTCCCGGTGGGGGCACGGCGCTGGGCGGAGTGATTTCGGCGACCACGGCCGCCACGCTCACAACCGCGCTCGGCGAACTCTACATCACGGTGCTTGATCCAGCGTTCGCCAAGACCGCGCAGGGCGACATGCCGCAGCCCACCGAGGTTGCGAAGGAGTTCAGGAAGCGCGCGAAGAAAGCAAGAGGAGACAGCCGGCTGGGCCGCCTGCGACGCAGAATCGGCAGGCTGTGGCCCTTCCAGAGATGATCGAGGGACATTCGTCTACTCGTCCTCGAACCCCTGAATCCTGAACCCGAGCGTCCTCGCGTTCTCGGTGACCGTGCGCACCACATGCTCCGGCGCGCCATCCGGGATCTCCGCCTCGATCTCCAGAGTCAGCTTGACCTTCGAGCCGATCAAGCTCTCCATGTGGGACACCACCTCTTCCGCGATCTGTGCGACTGACTTTCCGGCGCGCAACGGAGCGATATCGACGCTACCGTGGAAGCGCTTGGGGCCTGTGGGCGGAGTTGGACCGGGTCCTGGCCCCGGACCTGGGCCTGGATCCGGCCCTGGACCCGGCCCTGGACCCGGCTCCGGGCCCACATCCGCATCCATCTGCTTCCGCGCCACCTCTGGCCGAACCACCAATCCCGGGTCGTCGGCCGTCACCGCCGGGGGCATCCTGCCCGTGTGTAGACCCAGATACCGCCCCTCCTGCTCGTCGTAGCCCTCAGCGTACGCAAAGGTCTCCGCCTCCCAGGTCAGCAGGCCCACTCCTTCCCGCACCGCCTCGACGATGACGGACGGATCCTCGACCCGCTGGAGATAGGTGTACCTCGAGTAGTGATCCGCAAGCTGCCGTACTTCCACATGGTCTTGCCATAAAGGAATACGGTCCAGATCCTTGCGCAGCCAAGTGCTTGCGTACCTAGCAACGAGCAGGTCCTCCCGTTTGAGCCTGGTGCTCGCGCGTTCGGCAAGAGGGCCAGCCGTCATGAGCCTCAGCGCCTGCCAGTCCACCTCCTTGTCCGGCTTGTCCTGCCCCGGCACGATCAGCCACTGGAACACCTCCGGGATCTGGCCCTTGACACGGGCGTCTTCATCCTTCAGGCGGCTTTCGGCCTGCCGCACCTGAAACGGGTCGAGGTTCAGCGTCTCCTTCTCGGTCACGATGGAATGCCAGGCGAGGTACATCCGCACCGCACCCTCCAGATCCTGAAGCCGCGTGCCGTCGGGGGCGAGGAAGACGACGGCGTTGCGGCACAGCCTCGGGCCAGTCCCTCTGGATTCCAGCAACGCTCGCGCGGCGGCCTCCGCGGGGTTATCCACACCCTTGATGTAGGCGTGCTCCACGCCCAGGATCACCAGTCGCGCGGAAGGGTCATCCGGAACGTCTCCGGCCTCCCGGGGGAAGCAGTGGACGCCAGCGAAGTCGCCCCGCTTCGCGCCGTCGGCCTGCACCCGGCGCCTGATCTCGGCCTCGACCTTGTCGGGCTCGCGTGCCAGCTGGGCGGCCCGGTCCCGGGCGAGCTTGGTGACCGTGGGCTGCGTGTCGTACCAGACGCGCGATCCGTCCTGGTAGAGGTATGTCGCCTCGGCGGCCAGACGTCGGAGGGCGTCGCCGAAGGTCGCGACCGACTCGCCAGGCAGCACGCAGCCGAGCTTCACGCGGCGGTCGTCCATCCCCTTGCGGGCCGCCTCCGTCAGCGGTGCGGAGCCGAGATAGACGGTTCGGGCGACGCGTCGGCAGGCGTTCAGCTTGCCCAGGTTGGCGAACTGCCCGTCCATGCGGAGAGGAAGCGAGTTCGCGCCGTCCACATCCGACTCGATGATCGGCACCCAGCGGTCCGGCAGGTAGCTGGTGAGCTCCGACTGAACCCGCGGGTCGTCGACCGGCACCATGGACGGCAGGATCATCGGGCTCCGGTCACCCTTCTCCCAGAGGCTGTGGATAACAGCCGCCATCAGGCGTAGCACGCCCCGTGTCCGCTGGAACCGTAGCAGCGTGGACCAGTCCTCGTAGAGCCTGTCGAATACCTCGGGATGGATTGGGTAAGCCTCCTTCACTCGGCGCTCGTACTCGGCGTCTCGGCACTCGTGCGGAAACTCGTGGTGCTGCTGGCGGTAGAAGTCCACGAAGGCGCGCGCCACCACGTCGCGCTGCTTGTAGGCGTCGGGGGTCATGGGCGCGAAGAGGCGTCGCTTGACGATCGCGAAACCCTCTTCGGCGGTGGCCGGATGCCAGGCGGACTCCAACCTTCCGACCACGTTGCCCAAGCGGTTCAGCGCATCCCGGCCGCGGACGCCTCCGACTTCGATGTCATCGGCCTGGGTGTGCGGCGATCCGGCGGTGTCCGACGCGGGAAGGCTGATCACGAGGAGGCAGTTGGACGCAGCTTTGGCCGACTCGGTCAGCGCCTGGGCGAAGGTGAATTGAGTCTCGAAGCTCCCTGCGGGCAGGTCGCTACGATCGTGCAACTGCCGCGCGTAGGCCACCCATTCGTCGATGAGCACGAGGCAAGGACCGAAGTCGTTAAACAGGCCGCGGATGGCGTCGCCGGGACTCGTGCCCTTCTCGTCGTCGGCCGCAATCCGGCTGTAGGCGTCCTTTCCACCCAGCTGCCACGCCATCTCGCCCCAGAGGGTCCGCACGACCGTGCCGTCCGGCTTTCGGTCGGGCCGTGCGGGCGAGATCTTGTTGCCGACGAGGACCACGCGGCGAACCTTGGGAAGCCCTTCCACCTTCGCCTGCGCCATCAACTCGTCCACTCCGCTCAGGCTGGTGGGCGGCGTGCCCGAAAACAGGTGGTATAGGGCGAGCATCGAGTGGGTCTTGCCCCCGCCGAAGTTGGTCTGGAGCTGGATGACAGGATCGCCAATTCCTGAGGTGAGCCGCCCGACCGCCCCCACCAGCATGGCCCGCAGGCTCTCGGTGAGGTAGGTGCGACGAAAGAACTCGACGGGGTCGCGATACTCGTCGGATCCCTCCCGCTTGTAGACCTGCCACAGATCGGCCGCGAACTCCGCCTGGGTGTACCGCCCGCCCGCCACGTCCGGGTGCGGATCGACTACGTCCCGCCACGCGGGCAGCGAGGAGGCCGCGCCGATCTTTAGCGCCGTCTGCGCACCGCGCCGCCTGACCTGACGCGCCTGCTCATTGAACCGGAGCCGGAGCAGTTCTGTCTTCATCTTCTCGGCCTCGGTCGCCTCCTCGGCCGAGATCGCAGTGAGGAGCCGGTGGGTCGAATCGAGGGCGCGGTAGGCGTCGTCGGTGGAGAAGCTGCGCTGGTGCGCCCAGCGGTTTCTTGCTTCGCGGAGCTCCGACACGAAGTTGCGCTCAGCGTGGCCCAGAACAGATCTGAAGACCGTGTTCCACGACTTCCACATGAGCATGAGCAGCGCGTGCGTGTCCCAGTCCGAAATGGGTCGCATGGCCAGCTCCCGATTGTCCAGGTATCTCAGAGTCTCCCGAGCCGGGGTGGTCGTGGGCGGATGCGAGGTCGCGACCTCACGCTCGACGAAGGGGGCCAGGCCGGTGCGAAGTAGCTCCATCGCCTTGCCGACGCGGTCGTGGTTGGTGATTGCCATGGGCGGTCAGGTGCGGGGGTTGGGGGATGAGGACGAGGTGATTCGTTCGATGCCGTCGATTGGGGCCTGGAAGCTGGAAAGCCCCCGCGACGGTTGACCACGGAATCTGACACCACTGCACAGCTCGCAATAGTCCCGCCTGCTCCCTTGGAGCCTCCGCACCTGTCTGTCAGCGCCCTCGTGCTCGAGGGCCCGTCGGACGAATGGGTGTCGGATTCCGCGGCTGTCGCTCCGGACACGCCGCGGCGGCGCCTCGGCAGCGTTATCGGTCACCATGTCGGATTCAATCGCTCATTCACGAGTCGCGAGTCGCCACTCCTTCTCCCCACCTTGCCATCCCGTTGACACACGTCGAGACTCCAGCTTGGGCAGTCGGTTGAGTGCACTGCTAACCGCCGACGGTGTTCTATCGAGACCACCATCTCGCAGAGTCCCTACCAATACTGTGCGTGACCACCAGTTCCCATCGGCCAGGCACGCCTCCACGGCCTCTCGAGTGGTCATCTCCGAGTAGCGGTGGTCATGTAGAATCCGATCGGCCTCTCCAGAGAGCTTCTTCAGCTCCCGCTGTAGCCTCGTGACCTCGTCCAACAGGCTCACGATTGCTCGCCTCGGTTGCTCAGGCCGAGCTTCCTGCTGTGCAAGGTGAGGCAGCCCTGGGCCTTCGCAACCGGGAGGACGTGAGCCCGCCGGATGTCAACTGACTCGACCGCGCGGATCATAGAAGCTCCGCCTGCTCCGCCGGAGCCTCCGCGTCGGCCAGGCGTCTGATCTCGGCCCAGCTACCCACCAAGCTGTTGTACTGAAGCGCATCCGCGGCCCTCTTCTTCCTCTCCGCTATGGAATAGAGCCTGTACGCGAGGTCGCGGGCCTGCTCGGCGACGCCCACGGTAAAGCGCCGAACTAGGGCCGCCGCCGCAGGCTCACCATCGGTCTCGAGCGCCCGAATCAAGTGATGGACCCGCTCCCAAGCGCTCGACCGCTCGTCCGAAGCCGGATCCCAGTCGGAGGGAAGCTCGGAGGGACGCAGCAGGCGCACCTTGCCAGCTCGCGATTCCAAGATTCCGGCTTCGACGAGGCCGTCGACAGCGGTGACCTTCGCCTTTGAGAGAGTCTCGGCCATCCCGTATTCGCCCTCATCGAACCCGTGTTCCTCGTACCACGCCAGGGCCCAGCGAGTGTCCGGGTTGAACTCGCCTTCCTGCTCCGCGAGAACCTCATCGAGGATCTGATTGATCATCGCCAGGGCCTCGCGGACCTTCATCGGCTCCCCCTGGGCATCCAACACCTTCCCGTAGCGGGTGTATACAGCCATACCGGGCCCGATGGCCGCCTGGGCGAGGTCGACCGGGGCGATGTTGCCGGACTGGAGGAGGTGGAGGGCGGGGGGAAGCTCGGCGCGGAGGGCGTTGAGGAATTCGCGGCGGGTCGCGAGGGGGGCGTCGGAGGGGCGGGGACGGCAGACGAGGACGATGGAAGAGGCGAGGGCGTTGGTGCCGGCTGCGATCAGTCGCTTCGACAGTTCGGTGCGCACAGGCCATGTCCCGGTGATCGCCAGACCCGAACGAATTGCGGCGTTTAGGAAAGTCTCCCAACCGGTGCTGGCCGTGCCTCCTTGTCGCCGCGTTTCCGACTGCTTGAAGGCGTAGTATACGGTTAAGCCCCCCTTATTCACCAACGTCGGGCGGACGAGGCGACGTGAGGCGGTAAGTGTTTTAGATTCAGAGTGTTAGACGAATCACCAACACTTACCAGCCATCACGCCGGGGGTGAAGATAGTGGATGCGGCGTTCAGCTTCAACAGGTCGGTCAGGATCGGGTCCCGCCGGGACCGGATCACGGGGGATGCGGGAGCGCTGACGGGGCGCGAGCTGTTGAGGTGCAGCAGAGTGCTGCGGTTTCTGGCGAGGGGGCTTCCGGACGAGCGTGACCGCCGCCGGATCCGGCATTCACAGGGGCGGCTGGCGCGGACACTGCTGCTGTTGGCGGCGCAGTGCCGCCGGGACCTGAGCGACGCCACGGCGCTGCGGGACGATCCAGCGCTGCGGCTGGCGACCAGCGACCGTGCGGGCACTTCTCCGCTGGGCGAGGGCGGGCGCCTGCCATCGCAGCCGACGCTGTCGCGGCGGGTGGCGGCATGGTCGGCGAAGGAGGGAGTCGAGGTGCTGCGCGAGGGGCTGCAGCGGCTGGCGGGGTGGCGGCTGAAGGCGATGGGCGGGTGGCGGCGACCGAAGACGCTGGTGATCGACATCGACAGCCTGCCGGTCGAGGTCCACGGCGAGCAGCCGGGCAGCGCGTGGAACGGATACTACCACAAGCGCGTGTACCACCCGATCGTGGCATCGGCGGGGGAGACGGGCGACCTGCTGGACCTGCGGCTGCGCGAGGGGCAGGTGCATACGGCCGACGGCGGGCTGGAGTTCGTGCTCGAGGTGCTGGAGCGGGCGGAGCGGCATCTGTGCAGCAGGGCCGCGGTGCGCTTTGACGCGGGTTACCCCGGCGAGGCGCTGATGGCGGCGCTGGAGGAGCGGGGCACGCACTACGTGGCCCGGGTGCGCAACAACGCCGTGCTGAAGCGCCTGGCGCTGCCCGCCATCGACGCGGTGGTCTGGGACGCGTTGAGGAACGGGGCGCCCGCGGCGGGCGAGCCCCGCACCTGGGTCTGCGAGTCGTCGTACCGGGCGAAGTCGTGGTCCCGCTCCCGCAGGGTCGTGCAGGTCGTCGTCGAGCGGCCGGGAGAGCTGATTCCGCGATGCTTCTGGCTGCTGACCTCGATACCCTCCGGGGAGATGTCCGGCGAGGCCCTGCTGGCGCTGTACCGCAAGCGCGGCAAGGCCGAGGGCCACCTGGGAGAGCTGATGAGTGTCGTCAACCCGGCCCTGTCGTCCACATCGCGCCGCAAGAGCCACTACCGGGGCAGGGAGATCAGGAAGCACGAGACGGGGGTCGACGCCTTCGCCTGCAACCAGGTCCGCCTCCTGCTCGCCGGCTTCGGCTACCAGATCATGCACGCCCAGCGCGCCTTGCTGGAGCGAATGACCGGAAGGGGCTGGAGCCTGCGGCGCCTCGCCGAACGCGTGCTCCGCACTCCCGCGCGCTTCACCGTCTCGGGCCGGCGGATCACGATGACGACCGGAGGTGCGTCGGCCCACTGGCACATGCTCGCGCGCGGACTCGCGACCCTCCACGGGCCCTCCGGATAGCGCGGCCACCGCCGGGCGCCGACCCCTTCCCCGGCCCCGGTGGCCGTGAGGACGCCGAGGTGTCTCCCAGCGCCGGAAACCGGCTCGGTCCGGCTGACAAACCACTCCTTGCCGATCCGAAAGGCCGCTGTTCCGCCCCCCGAACCGCCCCGCCCCGGCTCGCGTCTGCCCCGGCGCGTTGCGAAAGCTCCCTCAGCCTCCTACCTTATCCTCGACACGAAGGTTCATGAATAAGGCAGGTTAAGGGGAATCCGGGGTGAGCTCGGTCAGCGATTCGTCCGAGTGCACGCTTCATGCCGTCAAGAAAGAAGCTCTCAGCCGCCTGCTTGGTGCCGTGGCGGTACGGTGTGGCCACTAGTTCGTCACGCTTCGGTACGGCGAGGGTGCTGAACAGCTCGGGGAACACGGGTCGGAGCGAGCGCCGCAACCAAACGTAGAAGAAGTCCGACAGATCCCCATATCCGATGTTGTCGTAGTAAGGAGGATCTGTAGAAATGACCCGGAACGGAGAAGGATGGTCCATGGTGGCATCAGCTTGATCGCTTCCCCCATGTGATTGCGAAGCGGGCAACGTGCCAAGAGGATCGGCGGCGCACTTTATCGCGGCTTGAACACTGCCGGTAGCACTCGCCAAGGAATTCGGCTCGGCATAATCCCAAACCATCGGAAGAGCTTGGCGCCCAAAGCAATGCTGAGCCTTTTGTCCAACCGAGTTCCAGCGAACGAGGTTGTTCCCGGTCATAGCCAATCGGTCCACCGCAAACGCAAGATACAGGGCCACCGCCTGGGCGTACGCCAGTGCGCCGGTGCCGCCGTCGCGGAGCGGGACATCGTCGTCGGGAAGACCTGCGGCGATCGCGTCCCGCCGAATCTGCTCGGTCGCTTCGCCGACGAGATCCGAGAAGGTGGTGAGTGCGACGAGTTGGCGGGGGGTGAAAAGGTCGCCGAAGGTGGCAAGGCCGTAGTCTGGCGGCGAGAACCAGCGGGGATTCTTGGGCTGCCTCAACTCGGGCTTCCAAGTCGGCCGCGCCCGTCCGGCCATCGCCATTTGATCATCCGTCGGATCCAGATACACCCGCTCACGGTCCCCCTCAGCCACGATCGCCATCAGGCGCGCTCCCATTCGACCGGCACGGCCCTCGGACTTGATGTAGTCTGGTGCCAATGGCGCGCCGGACATCAAACAGCGGAAGTTCGCCCCTCGGGACAGTTTGGTTCCCTGCCTTGTCGCAGTGGGGTCCGGCGGTGGGCCGACGCGAGCCTTGAAACGGTATTCGCGCCCCCGGATCACCGACTCGACGAATGCTTCCTTTCCCTTCTTGGTCGACAACATGAAGGTGGACGCCAGAGGAACCTCCATATCGCCGAACGCCGGGTTAGGACTCGATACCGTCCGTGCCCACAGCCACGCGATCACGGTAAGGTCCCGGCCCACGTACGGTTTCAGGTCAGGACGCTCTCGGGCCATTTCGGCGGTGACGGCCACACTGGGATAGAGTTCCCCAATCCGTCCCTCCGCCTCGTCTCTCATCCACTGTCCGTAGTGCCTGACATCCTCGGCCAGGCCCTGTGCGCCCCGCCAATCGCGATCAATCAAGGCCGCAGGCCTCGCTGACACATCGGAGGGAGAGACCGGGTGTACTGGCGCGCGGCCCGCGAACCTCGGCGGGACTTCGATCATGGCCTTGTTGATCAGCACCGCAACGGGGTTGAGATCGCTGGCGTGCGCCTCCAGGCCGAGGCGCTGGGCCTCCAACGGTAGCGCGCCACCCCCCGCAAACGGATCGTGGAACGCCGGCGGACTGTCTGGATCAAAGAGTTCCGCCGCCCTCGGGTGATCTGAATTGTCCGCGCAGGACCTCCGCCAGCTTTGCCGGATCTCCTTCCGGGCGCGCTCCAAGACTTCCTCGTTCGTCGTGTTCTCCCAGGTCACGAGTTCCTCGATCAGCCGGAACAACCGCGCGCGTTCACGCATTCGCGCCTCCTCCGTCGGGAACCGATCCGGATCCTCCGCAGGATCGTCGACCATCTGTGCGAAGATGACGGCGCGTGCAGCCGCCAGGGGCCGTCGAGCCCACCACAGATGAAGGGTGCTGGGATGACCGTGTCGGATCGACTTTTCGCGCCTCGAAGCATCGTTGATCGCGTCGAGCGGAAGCGCGACTTCAATGAGCTTTTTGCGATGCCTCACGGGAAGAACAGCTCGTTATGGATACCCATATGGACTGTATGGTAGTATGGTAGCAGTAGTAAGCGGTGGAACGACCGCTGACCACTGTGCTCGGCCCGAAGCCATCGCGTCAAGACTCGAACGCCATGCTCCACTGCGGTACGGCTCGTGTGTGGAAGGCAAGTGATTGCAAATCAACAAGATAGACCATACACTGCCAGCCACACGCCGACTCCGCACGGGGGCCGGAGCTCAGCCAGAGTCCCCCAACAAGGCGGCGATCCGGCTACCGATCCTCTCGGCCGCCGCCTCGGCCTCTCGGTCTCCGATGTGGGCATACCTCATCGCCATCCTGTCGCGGCTGTGTCCCAGGAGCTGGGAAAGGACTGGCAGCGGGACGCGCCGCATGACTGCGTGGCTCGCGAAGGTGTGGCGGAGGTCGTGGAGCCGGACATCGTCGATCTCAGCCTCGCGCTGCACCTTCCGCCACAGGGACAGTTCGGTGGATCGAGGCCGGGATCCGTCCTTCAGCGAGGGGAAGACGTAGCGGCTATCGGACCTTGGCTGCCGGTCAATCAATTCTTGGGCAGCCGCGCTCAGGAAGACCGTCCGCGGTCCGGTCTTGCTGTCAGCCAAGCGCAGGACACCGCCATCGACCTCATCCCAGCGCAGGTGCACGATTTCGCTCTTCCGACAACCCGTCAACAGGAGGAGGCGAATGATTGCCGCCTGCTGTTGACCCGACCCGCGACCCCTGTGCACATCCAGTGCCGCATGCACCCGCGCCACCTCATCCTGCGACAGGAAGCGGGTGAGTCTGGGCCTAGGATTGTGTCTCACTCCCCGGGCCGGGTTCGCATCCACGAGACCGCACTCGATCGCGTGGTTGAAGATCTGCTTCAGAATGTCGAGGATCCGGTTCGCCCCTGCGGGTGCCGTCCGGCTGTAGCGGTCGAACCATCCGTGGACGGCTGACGAGCCGATCTCGTCGAGCCGACTTGACCCGAAAGTGGGCAGCAGCTGCGTCCGAAGCGCGCTGTCCATGCGCTGCCTGGTCGACGGCTTGCAGCGATTGTAGCAAGCCGTTCTCCAGGATCCCGAAACGAAATCCTCGAAGCTCGGCGCGGCCATCGGTCAATCCCCGAGTGCCGTAGCGACGCTCTCAACCGCCTGCCGGAGCATCGCATCCCCGAAGTGCGTGTACTTCAGGGTGGTGTCCGGATCCCGGTGTCCCAGCAGTCGACCAATCATGACCACCGATTCGCCACCCCCGAGCGCGAAACTCGCATAGGTGTGACGGAGATCGTGCAGACGCAGGCTGCCGAGGTCGGCCTCCGTTCGAATCCGTCGCCACGATCCGTAGAGCGTTTCCGTCGACATCGGTCCGGGACGATCGACCGCCGGAAAGGCGTAGCTGGCCGTCCGGCCCAGCCCGTCGAGCACACGGCGGGCCGAAGTCGAAAGCCACACCGTTCGGGGACCGGTCTTGCTGTCGCGCAGGTATAGGTGGCCTTCGCGATAGTCTCCCCAGCGCAGCGTGCGGATTTCGCTCTGTCTGCAACCCGTGAGCATGAGAAGTCGGACGATCGCCACCTGAAGGGGTGCTCTGATCGAAGTGTCCGCCAGCACCCGGCCCAGGCGGCGAATCTCCCCGGGTGTGAGGAAGCGCTCCCTCCTGCGTTCCCGGTATCGCCTGATCCGCGTACAGGGGTTGCTCATTTCCGGCCGGTAGCCGTAGATCTCGGCCTGGCGCAAGATGACCGAGAGAATCGGCAGAGAACGGTTGGCCGCGGCCGGCGTGGCATGGAGAGTACCGAACCACTGGCGGACCTCGGCTCGAGTGATGTCGGCCACTGGCCGCCCCCGAAACCAGGGCATGATCTGGTTCCGCAGGTAGACCCGGTTGACCTGCAGGGTGGCGGGCTTCCACGTGCGTCCATACCTTCGGAACGCCTGCTCAGCGACGGTCTCGAAAAGGACGGGCTTCGGGGAGTTCGCCCCGTTTCCAAGAGTGTCGGTGGGCATGATGCTCCTCCATGTGGTGTAGTGCGGGCAGCGCATGCGCGCGGGTCGCGGACGCGCCGTTCGCGTTAGTTGGCCAGAACCTTCGTACCGGATCGGATGAACTGATGGCGGTAGCCCGGAAAAAGCTGATTGAGGTAGCCCTGCCCCTGGACGCAATCAACTCGGCGTCGAGACGGGAGAAGTCCATCCGGCATGGGCATCCCAGCACACTGCACCTGTGGTGGGCGCGAAGGCCCTTGGCGGCGGCGCGGGCAGTCATCTTCGCTCAAATGGTGGACGATCCGTCCACGAATCCAGAACAATTCCCCACCAAGGAATCGCAGGAGCGCGAGCGGGACAGGCTGTTCGGGATTCTGGAGCGGCTGGTGCAGTGGGAGAACACGACCAACGAGGATCTTCTCTCCGAGGCACGGGATGAGATTCTCCAGAGCTGGCGACGGACCTGCAAGGACAACGCAAGCCATCCCAGTGCCAGAGAGTTGTTCGACCCGGATCAGTTGCCGGCCTTCCACGACCCCTTCGCCGGAGGAGGAGCGCTTCCGCTGGAGGCGCAACGGCTCGGGCTGGAGGCACACGCCAGCGATCTCAACCCCGTGGCGGTTTTGATCAACAAGGCCATGATCGAGGTCCCTCCGAGGTTTGCGGGCAAGCCGCCGGTCAACCGCGAGGCGCGATCGGGCGCCGAGTTGGTCGAACGTCCGTGGAAGGGGGCCGGTGGGCTGGCCGATGATGTCCGGTACTATGGGCAGTGGATGCGAGACGAGGCCGAGCGCCGGATCGGCCACTTGTACCCGGCGGTAGAGGTGACCCCGGCGATGGTTAAGGAACGATCGGATCTGAGGCCGTACCTCGGGCGCAGGCTGACGGTGATCGCTTGGCTTTGGGCGAGAACCGTCCGGAGTCCGAATCCGGCGTTCGCTGATGTGGAGGTTCCGCTTGCTTCCACATGGATGCTGTCGACGAAAAAGGGGAAGGAGGCGTATGTCGAGCCGGTCGTCCGGGGGAATGATTACCAGTTCCGGGTCAAGCCGGGGCGTCCAACTAATCTTGCCGTGCGGAAAAGGGGAACCAAGTCCGGCGGCAGCGGTAGCGAGTTCCTGTGCATGATGTCGGATGTGTCCATGCCATTCGCGTACCTACGCAATGAGGCAAGGGCGGGCCGAATGGGCAGTCGGCTAATGACCATTGTAGCCCAAGGCGATCGTGGTCGTGTCTACTTGGCACCGACGCAGGACATGGATGAGATTGCCCGAAGCGCGCAGCCACAGGGAGTGCCAGATACGCGCCTTCCAGAGCGAGCACTCGGCTTCCGTGTTCAGCAGTATGGAATGGTCCGGTGGAGAGACCTTTTCACCCCCCGCCAACTCGTCGCACTCACCACCTTCTCGGATCTCGTCGGCGAAGCGACCGAGCAGATTCGGCGGGACGCGATCGCCGCAGGTCTTCCCGACGACGATGTCCCGCTCCGCGACGGCGGCACCGGCGCACTGGCGTACGCCCAGGCGGTGGCCCTGTATCTTGCGTTTGCGGTGGATAAGGGCGCAAACTATTGGTCCACACTGTGCGCGTGGCATCAGACGCGCCCGGGAATCGTCTCGACGTTTGGACGTCAAGCGCTCCCGATGGTCTGGGATTACGCTGAGGCGAATCCGTTCAGCTCTTCGTCTGGGAACGCCTTGGTCGGGGTGAAGCAGACCGCCAAGATGATTGAGGGACTGGGTATCGGACTTTCCGGTGCTGGATCGCAGGCGGACGCGGCCACCCAATCCGTGGGGTTCGACATGGTGATTTCCACGGATCCGCCCTACTACGACAATATTGGGTATGCCGACCTCTCAGACTTCTTCTACGTGTGGTTGAAGCGATCCCAGCGATCGACTTTTCCCGGCCTGCTGGCTACTCTCGCAGTTCCGAAGGTGGAGGAACTGGTCGCCACACCGTATCGCCACGGAACCAGAGAACGTGCGGAGCACTTTTTTCTTGAGGGCATGACGAAGGCTATGCGACGACTCGCTAAGCAATCGCATCCGGCCTTCCCCGTCACAGTTTACTACGCGTTCAAGCAGGCTGAGGCCAAGGGAGCGAAGGATGGGACAGCGAGCACCGGATGGGAGACCTTTTTGGCGGCCGTGATGCAATCAGGTTTCGGCGTAACGGGAACTTGGCCCATGCGGACCGAATACACCGGCAACCTGAAGAAGAACATTGCAGCCCTAGCTTCCTCCATCGTCCTCGTCTGCCGTCCCCGCCCCTCCGACGCCCCCCTCGCGACCCGCCGCGAATTCCTCAACGCCCTCCGCGCCGAGCTTCCCCCCGCCCTCCACCTCCTCCAGTCCGGCAACATCGCCCCGGTCGACCTCGCCCAGGCGGCCATCGGGCCCGGTATGGCTGTATACACCCGCTACGGGTTGTTCCTCATCGTCACAATCTGGGTTCCGCCATATGTCCATACGATCACTATCGCTATATGGTCATCCGACCGCTACCGGTCCTGGGGAGAGTGGGTCACCAAGACCTTGGGCGCGGCGGCGCGCGGCGGGACTACACGTCGTCCGATCGCGCACGCGCCGCATGAATGGTTAGCACCAGCTCGGCATCGTCGATGAGCCGGTACTCGGGATCCCGTCCCGACAGCTGAAGGCTATTCTCCAGAATGATGCGCACGCCCTCGCCTCGTCGGTCCATCAGAGTCTCGCGGTCCGTTTCCAGCCACGGGATGTTCGTCGGAACGGGGCACTTGGCCAGCAGGCTCGTGACGACCTCGTTTCTGGACGCCTGAAGGTATGCGAGATTCTCGGCGGTCATCGAGTTGACGATGGACCCAGGTGAGGAGATCTCCAAGCGATCATCGAAGAGGCGCAAGCGTATCTTCGAGCCATGAATGGAGTAGTCACGGTGGGCCACGGCGTTGACCATCGCTTCAAAGACGGCTGTCATGTCGAACTGCGGGCGGTCGACGCGTCCCAGTTCCTTGAAGCCCAGCACCTTCATGTTTCTGGCAACGAACCGGCACGACTGCTCCACCTGGTGGTCCAAAGGTCCCGAGATGTCCGATGCGTCCATCTGGTAAGGCGTACCCCATCCCTGCGGTCGCACTCGCTTGCCGCGGTACGCGACCGCCTGAACAAACGCGTTGGGAAGCCACTCACGCGGATCCCTTGACGCCAACAGGACTCCAGCGACGGTCGGTCTGAGTACTCCGCTTTCGTCTCTCCGAGCCATGTGAAGCTTGGTCAGCAGACCATCTCGGTCATCACCTGTTCGCGAGGTCCGGAACCGATTCCACAGCTCGGGCAGGAGCTCATCAACGCTGGCTTGGTGGACGACCTGTTCGTCAAAACGAATGATCCGCGTCTGGCTTCGCTGTTGAAACAGCCGCGCCAGGTACTCCTGCGACATCACCCGCTTGGAATCGCCGACCCGATGGAGGTTTCCGCCGGGGCTGCGGTGCACGAACAGGCTGCGTTCGATCTCCACCTTGACCACGGCCAGCTCTTCGCCGCCTTCCGAAGGCAGGTGGAGCGCGTCGATGACCGGGACCAGCGGGGGTTCGATCGAATCCGTGCAAACATCGCGAACAAGGGTAACCACTTGTTGTACGCGATCGTCGGGGATTCCCACAATCTCACGAGACTTGTCGTTGATTCCCAGTACGCACACGCCCCCGCGCCCGTTGGCAAACGCCGCCAGTTCGTCGGCTAGATCCCCCCGCTTCGGGCCGCGCACCTTTCCGCCCGCGAAGCGAACCTCCTTGAACTCTAGGAAGGTCGTCTCACCCAGCCGAATCGCTTCCAGCAATTCCGTGCGGCCGTCAAACACCGGAAACCTCCCGCCCCAGCCTTCGATACCGGCGCCTGAAAGCTTCCCGGCCTCCTTCCATCACGTGGCAGACCTCCTCACGCATAGCGTTCCGTAGCAGCGAGCCGGATCGATGCACCCTGCACTGTCCCGCCTCGAAACGGAGTGCGTGCAACATCTCGGCGTCCCCGTTCACAACGATATTCGGATTGTGGGTCGCAACGATAAGCTGGCACCGTATCTTGTTTTGCCGCACCTGCTGGACAACCAGATCGTAGATCAGATGGTTGTCCAGATCGTCCTCCGGCTGGTCCAGCACGAGCGGTCCCTCGCCGTGAGCCAGCAGAAAAGCCAGCATCGCCGATGCCCGTTGGCCAGCAGATGCCTGGCCGATCGGGCGGAAGTCCGTACCCCTGCCCGATCGGCTGTATTCCACGGTCAATCCGTCCTCGGGGAACCAGGTCATCAACCGGTCGAGCAACCCCGAATCCTCGGCGTTCCTCTTCATGAGATGGTTGTTGAAGTAACCACCGAACCTCGGCTGCCCTTCGGCGGCGGCGACCAAATCCTGCCTGAGGATCTCCAGTCGACCCTCAACTGTGACTCGCCGTTCCTCCAGATTGCACGGCAGGCTGTCAAGAAGGTCGGCAACGATGCCCTTTACGGCCCGTCCGTCCTCCATCCTCAGGATGTCGTCGGTAAACCGATCGTCCTGTACCCCGAGTTTCCTACGCCAGGACCGCTCAACGAACATCGGATCCACGCCGTACGGGCGCACTTCGATCCTCACGAATTCGTTCGCTCCCAATGCCGAGGCCAGGAAACCCACCCGGCTGTCGGTCACCGAACGGCGAGCATTCAGGAGTTCGGCGAATTGCTCGTCCGCCACGGCATTCAGGCGATCGCGTTCCTCTCTCTTCGACTCCAAGCGACGTTGGTCGGCCCGCAGTGCCGCGCGCTTCTGGACCAAGCGGCCGTATTGGCCCGGGTCCTCGATTCCTTGCTGAACGTTATCGACGAAGGAGCTGTACTCGGCTTGCGCACTGTCCAATGCGTCGCGCCACCCGCTCGCTTCCAAGACAGCGCGCTGGCGCGCGACCGCTTCTCGCAATCCGGCCGCTGCTTTCTGGAGGTTCTCGGCCGCTGAGCGCACCGCCAGACCCAGAGCCCCGACCACGTCCAGCGCCTCTCGGTCCTCCGGCGCTGCCTCGTCAAAAACACCAAGCCGCAGATCATCCAGCAGGAGATCCGCCTCGGCCCGCTCAATCCTCTGTGCGGCTTCCTCAGTGGTCTCGAGGTGCCGTTCCAACTCAGCCCGTTGGCGCCTTCGCTGCCGGTAGTCCTTCAGGATCCGGGCATGCCCCGCTCTCTCGTAGTCTTCGAGTTTCCGCTCTACGTCCTCGAGGCCCACCACAAGCTTGTCGGCTTCGGCCGACACCTCCGATTCAAGCGCCCGAATTCGTGCCTTTGTCGCAAGGAACGCGTCACTCGCCCGCCGCACATCTTCCAGTCGCTCCGCCGCCCCTGACGCCTTGTCGATTTCATGCAGCAAGGCACTCTGATCCTTGCCAGCCATTTCCGCGATCTGCCCCTGGCTGAAAACCCGTAGCGGAAACCGTGCAGGAGCCACCGATTGAGATGCCGATGCGACCCACTCGCCAGCCTCCGCGTCCTCCACCGATCGTTGACCGCTGTTCTGCTGCCAAGTCAAACGATGTCGCACCCCGTTCCGATTCACGACTACAGCGACTTCCGTGTTCTTGGTAAGTCCGCCGTCATCAGAACGATCCCGTGGTGTTCGGTTGAACCGCTCGAACACCGTCAAGGTACTGCTTCCTTCCCCCAGCCGGCGCAGATCGCCTTCCAAGCGCAGGGCTAGCCGCAGCGAGTGGATCACCGTGGACTTGCCCGTACCTCTCCCTCCCACCAGCGCGTTCATCCAAGGACTGAATCGCAACTTCGCCGGGCTTCCACGTCCCATATAGCGGGCGTCCCGAACCTCAATGGACTCCAGGAAGAACTGCGGTGTCGAGTTAGCGTCGGTGTGTTCCTCCTCGTCGCTCCGAAGGATCGAAGACGCATCGCCGTCCAGCAGGGCCAGACGCAATCCCTCCAACGAAGGCTTGGCCATCTTAACCCAAGTGTAGTGTGAACCGGGCGATCGGTCGCTCTCTGGGACGCCATGATCGTCCGTTCCCATGACCTCGGCCCATCCAAGCTTGCGCTGACTGTAAACCTCCGGCTTCGGCACATCGCGATTGACGACTTCCATTGCCAGAATCCCGTCGCAATCGAGAATCTGGGCGATCGTGTTCGAATCGAGTGCCGTGCCGCGTCGCGTCCCATCTTCCCCCGCGTCAAGCCGTAACAGTCCCTTGTCGCGATCTGCATGCGCGGGAATCGGAATCCCACCGTGCTCCAGCACGGTCTTCACGACCTCGAATCCCGACTTCCCGGTGACGCCGTCGGATTGACCCTTCGTTCCGCGATAGTCCACCGCCCCCAGGAGTGTATCGATGGCGTCCGAGGTTGTCTGCGGATCGAAGATCGCCAAGAGATGAAAGCCACCATTGACCGACAGTTCCACCCCGGGAAACAGGTACAGCGGCCGGAAACCCTCGGACGGCTCGGCCTCCATCGCCGCGAGCGCCTCCTTGAGTCTGTCGATCCAGGCACCGGAATTGTGATCCGTAACGGCTACGCAGTCGATCTCCGCGCGCATGAACCTGAGTAGCCATTCCGATGGTGTATCCTCTTCCTCTTGCGACCCTGCTCCATAGTCTGCGGAGGCCGGTGTATGCGTATGAAAATCGAACTTCCACCAACGGGCGCCCGGGTAGGGCCACCTGAGATCACGACTATTCGCGTTACTCACCCTACCCCCCTACCTCAGCGGATCCACCACGTCGAGAAACGGAAACCGGTGGAACCCGGTATCCCGCGTGCAGATCCGGCTGACGCCGTGCTCGCGCATGAGAACCGCCGTGTGCACGTCATACATCTGGTTGCCGCGAACATCCGGTAACTCCCCGACCGTCTCCTCCAGCACCGCCGCATGACGGCGGGTCGGAAGGAGCAGCGCGATCCCCGGTGACCCCAGTAACGCCGCAAGGAATCCGCGCGCGTCATCGGGCGTCCACGGTGAACGGAAAACCCAGCGGTGGGTACTGGCCCGAAGGAACTCGTAGCAGATGTTCCAAGTGAGGAAGGCCGGTGACGGACTCCGCCGGGCATCCTCGATCCGGCGACGGCAGGGCTCGTGGTGCTCCGAGTCCTGGTCCGCCGCGTAGAGCAGCACGTTCGTGTCGAATACCAGCATCACTCGCCCTCCATCACCCCGTACAGCTCTTCGCGGTTCGAGATGTCGACCCGTTGCCCGCCGCTCTGCCAGGACGGGAGCGTCACCAGTTGGCTCGGTTCCGATTCGTCAGACCCGGAATCGGCAAGCACAAGGCGCAGACCCGCCTCCACCAGGGCGGACATCGTGGTCTGGCGGCGGGCCGCCTCCTCTCGCAGGCGCCGCATGACCGTGTCGTCAATGTTCAGAGTCGTCTTCATACAGATAACCATACTGGTTGTATGGTGATATGGCAAGCGCGAGCCCGGCATCCCCGGAGCTTCCACCGTCCCCTATCTTCGTTGGTGCCTGCATGCCCCGTCAATCGCCGCGTCCTCATCAGAATCGTCAGTCCCAACCAACTCCAGCCCGTGAAGCTCGAAGAACTCCAGCCGCACTCCCGAGTGGGAGGCATCCGCCCGGAAGGACCCGTAACGGTTGTCTCTACGAAATGGCTGGGCTCCCAAGCCGTCGAGGTGACCTGCCGGACCGCGTCGGGCGAGGTCGCGACCGAGGTGGTCTACCGGTCCGACGAACCCGACCTTGAACTCGCCGGCGAAGGCATCCCCTGGACCTTCGACGCCGACGGGCGAATCTTCCGGCTCGTCTCCGAGGCCCACCGGATCCGCCTCGCCCACCTCTTCGATCCTCTTCTGGCGGTCCACACGTCTCTCGTCGAGCCGCTACCCCACCAGATCACGGCCGTCTACGAGTCGATGCTTCCGCGCCAGCCCCTCCGCTTCCTGCTGGCTGACGATCCCGGGAGCGGAAAGACGATCATGGCCGGCCTCCTGATGAAGGAGTTGATCGCCCGGGGCGATCTTCAGCGCTGCTTGGTGGTGTGTCCCGGAAGCTTGGCGGAGCAATGGCAGGATGAGCTGGAGAGCCGATTCCAGCTCCCCTTCACCCTCTACGCCAGCGACAAGCTCCAGGAGGCCCAGTCCGGTAACTGGTTTCAGGAAAACGACTTGGTGATCGCGCGCCTCGACATGCTCTCGCGCAATGAAGAAATCCAGGAGCTGCTTCAGGCTCCCGATTGCGGCTGGGATCTCGTGGTCTGCGACGAGGCTCACAAGATGTCCGCGAGCTATTTCGGCAAGAAGCTCAAGTACACGAAGCGGTACCGGCTCGGGCAGCTTCTCGGCCGTGTCACCCGTCACTTCCTCCTCATGACGGCCACGCCGCACAACGGCAAGGAGGACGACTTCCACCTCTTCATGGCGCTGCTCGATGGGGACCGCTTCGAGGGCCGCTTCCGGGTCGGGGTCCACCGGTCCGACACCTCGGATCTGATGCGCCGGATGGTCAAGGAGAAGCTGCTGAAGTTCGACGGGACACCGCTCTTCCCCGTGCGCCGGGCCTACACCGTCCCCTACAAGCTGTCCCAGGCCGAGGCTTCCCTGTACGACGCCGTCACCCTGTACGTGCGACAGGAGTTCAACCGTGCCGAGAGGCTCGGAGGCAAGAAGCGGACGACCGTCGGGTTCGCCCTGACGCTCCTTCAGAGGCGCCTTGCCTCTTCACCGGAGGCGATCTACCGCTCCCTTCGCCGTCGCCGCGAGCGGTTGGCGAACCGGCTCACGGAGTTGGAGGAACTTCTCCGGCACGCTTCAGCCCAAACCACACCCCTGTTCGCGGGCCCCGAACTCGACCTGGAGGACCTCGAGGATCTGGAAGACGCCCCGGAGGACGAAGCGGAGGAGCTCGAGGCGGAGGTCCTCGACCAGGCAACGGCGGCCCAGTCGAGCACCGAGCTTCGGGCTGAAATCGGTACTCTCAAGGAGCTCGAACGGCTGGCACGACAGGTGCGCGACCGAAGCGACGACACCAAGTGGCGGGAGCTGGCGGGCTTGCTGGCGAAGATCTTCACACCGACCGCGTTGGCCAGCCGGGTCAAGGAGCTCGACGCTGACTACGGAGCGGGTGAGATACCGCCGCCCAGGCCCTCTCCGGGTCAGAAGCTGGTCATCTTCACCGAGCACAAGGACACCCTCAACTACCTGCTCGACCGGATCACGACGCTGATCGGGAGGACGGAGGCCGTGGTCGTGATTCACGGTGGCTTGAATCGTCGTGACCGGCTCAAGGCGCAGGAGGCGTTTCGTCACGATCCCGAGGTGCGGGTGCTGCTGGCCACCGACGCCGCCGGTGAGGGGATCAATCTGCAGCGCGCCCACCTGATGGTGAACTACGACCTGCCCTGGAACCCCAACCGGCTGGAACAGCGGTTCGGGCGCATTCACCGGATCGGCCAGACCGAAGTGTGCCACCTGTGGAACCTTGTCGCCGACGATACACGCGAAGGCGATGTCTACCGTACGCTGCTCGACAAGCTGGAGACCGAACGGAGGGCCTTGGGCGGCCAGGTGTTCGACGTGCTTGGACAGGTTCAGTTCGAAGGCCAACCGCTGCGGAACCTGTTGGTCAAGGCGATCCGGTTTGGAGAACGTCCGGACATCCGCGCCCACCTGACCACTGTCGTGGATCAGGCGCTGGACCGGGACCGACTGCGCGGACTCATGCACGATCACGCCCTTGTCCAGGACTCCATGGACACGAGCAGGCTGCACTCGGTTCGAGAGGAGATGGAACGCGCGCAGGCACGGCGGCTTCAGCCTCACTTCATCGAATCCTTCTTCTTGGAGGCTTTCAGGAATCTGGGCGGGTCGGCACGGGAGCGGGAACCCCGTCGCTACCAGGTTTCAATGGTCCCTGCGGCGGTGCGGAGCCGGGCCCGCGAGATCGCGACGCGAGAGCCGGTGCACTCCCGTTACGAGCGTATCGTCTTCGAGAAGTCTCTGGTCGCGCCCAGGGGGCAGCCGAGCGCCGCATTCGTCTGTCCGGGACACCCCCTCCTCGATGCGGTGCTTGACCTGACTCTGGAGCGAAACCGCTCCCTGTTGAAGCGTGGCGCGGCGCTTGTCGACGACGGTGACCACGGGCTGGAGCCACGCGTCCTTCTCTATTTGGAGAACGCCATTCAGGACGCTCGTCCGGCATCCGAGGGCGACGGACGGACCATCTCCAGGCAGATGATCTACCTGGACATGGGGCCGGATGGGGTCCGCGGTCACGTTCGGTACGCCCCGTATCTCGACTTCCGGCCGCTGGCCGACGACGAGCCGCAACCCGGTGAGATTCTGGCCCGAACGGAGTGCGCGTGGATCACCGGGGACATCGAGAGCCGAGCCG
The DNA here is from genome assembly GCA_965211795.1 of Longimicrobiales bacterium. Classification (GTDB taxonomy): domain Bacteria; phylum Gemmatimonadota; class Gemmatimonadetes; order Longimicrobiales; family Gaopeijiaceae; genus Bin94. The sequence goes on along the minus strand of CBDBUB010000006.1, from coordinate 8,566 downwards.
AGGCGTATGCGGCCGAGCATGTGGTCCCCCAGCACCTGGCCGAGATCCGCGAAGCAAGAAAGGCTGCGATCGACAGGACCGAAGCGGCGGTGAAGGATCGGCTCACCAAGGAGATCTCGCATTGGGATCACCGTGCCGAGCAGCTCAAGCTGCAGGAAGCGGCGGGCCGGCCGGACGCTCGCCTGAATTCGCGTGAGGCTTCGAAGCGTGCTGACCAGCTTCAGGAACGGCTTTCGGGGCGGCTCCAGGAATTGCATTTGGAGAGGCGGATCTCGGCTGACCCGCCGGTGGCGATGGGGGGAATGCTCGTCGTCCCCAGGGGTCTGTTGGACCGAATCGCCGGGCTGAAGGCGAAGGAGGCCGCGACCGTGACCGACACTCAGGCGATCGCCGCGCGCGCCCGTGCAATCGTGATGGAGGTGGAGCGCGGTCTTGGTTTCGTCGCCACCGACCGGGAATTCGACAAGTTGGGGTACGACATCGAGAGCCGTGTCCCGGAGACGGGCCGTTTGCGGTTCATTGAGGTGAAGGGGCGGGTGGAGGGGGCACCGTCGATCTCAGTCACCCGCAACGAGATCCTCTTCTCACTCAACAAGCCGGACGACTACGTCCTCGCGATCGTGGAGTTCCTGGAGAGTGGCGGACATCAAGTCCACTACCTGCGGCGGCCGTTCCAGCGCGAGCCCGACTTTGACGTGACCAAGGTGGACTACAGCTTCGCGGCTCTGTTGGCACGGGCGGGGGAGCCGTCGTGAGGGAAATGCGTTTCGTGGACCGTCGGGAAGCGGCTGCAGGCAATCTCAGATGAATTGCTGTCGAGACCTAAGTGGCTGCATGGAAACAACATAAGTAGCGCCCCTGGGTTCTCCCACAGGCCTTATTGTCAATTGCTGGCAGATTGATAGTAGCCAAGTGCCGCCATCGCCATTCGGGGATTCGACGCGGTGCTCAATTAGAACCGGGAGAGAGTCTGATCCGCACCCGTCACGCCACCACCGGGTATGCCGGGCATGGCCTACACGGCCACCTCGATTTCGCGGATCCTCATGCCCGTGGCGTTCTCTACCGCCACTTCAAGGTATTCTCGAATAGCATCGGTGATGTTCGCCAAAGCTTCCTCTTCCGTCTCACCCTGGGACACACAGCCGGGTAAGCCTGGAACCCAGACGGAGAAGCCCTCGTCGGATTCGTGAAGCGCTACGCGGTATTTCACTCCCGATCTCCTTTCGAGATTCTGTCTTTCAATTCAATTCAATGGAATTCGAACGATGGAATGTAGCGGATTCGGAGGCAACAGGGCCCGCGCGATGTATGCAGCGCGCTTCGCTGGTCAAGGCAATCGCCGCCCCCGACCTACACTTCGCGGCCCTGATGGCGGGGCCCGAGTTCTTCACCGATCCCCGCACGGCCACGTAGGCGCCGGGGCGGGCGGGCGATGTGCTCGACGGAGGACGCGATGGAACTCACCCGCCAAGCCTGCGAGGCCGCCCGAAGACGCCCGGGTGCGCCGTCAACCGTCGTGAGGTCCCCCTACCCCGACCTCTCCAGCGGCCACACCTGAATCGACTCCACCCCCATCTCGTCCACGACCCGTCCCAGGATGTAGTCCCCGCCGATCTCCAGGACGTCGAGCTCCGCGGGAGTCTCCACGAACCCCAGCACACGCCCCTGCGCGTCGAAGACGGTCCAGAGCGGGGCGGGCCTGGGCTCCAGCGGGTAGTCGTATTCCCGGACCCAGAGGTGGCCGGCGCCGTCACCCATGAATTCGGAAAACGCCGGAAAGGACTCCGCGATCTGCGCGGATTCGTGATGCGCCAGCCCCGTCACCGGCAGTTGGCTCACGTAGTGATCGTAGTCGGCCTGCGTTGGAGCTCGGGGGACATGTCCGCGGCGAACGATCCGGGCGAGGGTGCCATCCGCCCGGAACGCCTTGATCTCGTAGCCGTGGATGGAACCGATGCAGACGAGATCGCCCCAAAGTCCCACTACGCGGCTCTGGCGGAAGACGACCGGGTAGGTGCTGCGGATCATTTCATCCGGAACGGGGACCTCGTAGTTCTCGCCATAGAGATGGTAGCCCAGAGAGACGGACATGGTGTTGTCGCCGTTCCAGATCTCGACGGTATGCGAATTGGTGGTCACGAGGATCGTGCCGTCCGCGCGCGGGGCCTCGGGCCAGCGGATCTCCGGCGGCGGTCCCCCGAAGCGCAGGGAGCGGCCGAAGTTCCCATGGGCGTCGTAGATGGACACAACACCGGCCTGCGCCGTATACCACGCCATGATCGAGTCGCCCTGCCAGGGCTCGGCAGTCACCAGGTGTCCGTATTCTAGCCATGCCGCTTGAAGAACTCGTCGGTCCCCGCAGGCAACAGCAGGTTGTCGGAGATCGCGGCGATCTCTTCCGCCTCCTTCCAGGCCTGTTCCAGCACCCAGAGTTCGCCTTCGAGGGCGCGGCGCTCCCGTTCTTCGTGGAGGGCCATCTCGAGGGCGAGCTTCGTGCTCTGCGGGAAAGCCGCAATCGATCCCTCTCCGCGGAGTCTCTTCTTGTACCCACGCCTGGCCACGGCGGAAGCGAAGCGGCTCGGGTGCCCGCAGTCGTTGATCTCCCGCACCGCCTCTCTGACCACATACCGAGGCCCGCCCTCAGGGTTGAATCCCGATATTACGGCTGCGGCCACGCGCCGGGCGTCTTCGCCTTCGAACCGGGCTCTTCGCGTCAGCTTGCGAAGCTCCACAGAGAAACCGGTTTCACTGTTGTCGGGCAGCAGGCGGAGCGACCTGAGGTCCTTGAATCTGAACCTGACGAAATCGCTCGCATCGCCGGCTCCCGGGGCATCTTCGTTGACAGTGCTCCCAAGGCGGACCTTGCCGACGGTGCGCAGCAAGAACCAGGCGAAGAACGCCGATACGCCCACCGACCAGCCGGTCGCCACACCGGCGGGCAGTACGAGCCAACCCGCGTCGAGTCCCATTCCCCCACCAAAAGAGGTGGCAAAGTACGTATATGCCGCCGCCTTTGAACGAAACCACCGGCGCCTGAACAGATCCCCGTAGCGCCAGGCCGCGAACTCGCGCCGCCGAGCCCGGCCGATGCGCACCAGGTCCAGGCCCCCGCCGTGACGCGCGATGCCGATGTTCTCCGTCGAGACCCGCACACGGGTGTCGCGGTAGATGCGCTCGCACTCTTCGATCGCTTCCCACCGCTCCTCGATCGGGGTCAGGTTCCAGCGCAGGCACTTCCGGCATACCACCCATAGCCGGCCCTTCGCCTCGTCGAAGGCGAGACGGCGGCCGACGGGGAAGTGCTCAACCACCTGGTTGGAGCCGAGCGGCTTCTTGCAGAACAGACAGGTCTTGTACACGACGGACGGCGCTCCTCGGTCCGGGGGCCCGGTCACAGAATGGCAGCACGGGCGCGCCGGAGCAAAAGCGCTGGCGAGCCGGGGCAAAGCTGGACACATTGCCGGGCGCGCCTCATCGTTAGCGTCACCATGGTCGAATCCACGTTTCGCGCCTTTCGCGCACCGCTCCTTCTCTTCGCGACACTCCTGTGTGCCTCCTGCGGCGGTGGGCACCTCCTTGGCGGGGACGGGCCGCGGGGCGCGCCCAAGGTCCTCCTGTTCGGGATCGACGGGGTGCGGCCCGACGTGCTCGCCGAGGTGGCCACGCCGAACATCGACGCCCTGGCGGCGGCCGGCTGGTACACCGCGCAGGCCCGCACCACCAACCCGTCGGTCAGCGGCCCGTCCTGGTCCTCGATGCTGACCGGGGTGTGGCCCGAGAAGCACGGAGTCACCAACAACGCCTTCACGGGACGTGATTACGCGACCTATCCCTCGTTCCTGGTGCGGGTCGAGGCGGCGCGCCCCGAGCTGGCCACCTTCGCGGCGCTCGACTGGGTCCCCCTCGCGGAGCTCGACAGGGTCTCCCTCGCGGAGCTGGAGGACGACTCCGGCCCCGTCCTCCCGGCTGCGATCGACGTGCGGGAGGTGGTCAACGGCTACGATCTCGGCTGGGCGGAGGCGGACGGCGAGATCGCTGCGCGCGCGGCCCGGCACCTGACCGAGGCCGACCCCGACGCGATGTTCGTCTACTTCGGCAACCCCGACGAGACCAGCCACCGGCACGGCTCGATCGGTGCCGAATACCGGGACGCGATCGCGCTGTCCGACAGCCATGTCGGGATGGTCGTGAACGCGATGCGCGCGCGCCCCACCTTCGCCGACGAGAACTGGCTCGTCCTCATGAGCACCGACCATGGCAGGCGCGCCGACGGGGGCCACGGCGGTGACTCGCCCGAGGAGATGATCATCTTCATCCTCGCAAGCGGCCCGGCGACGGAGGGCTGGCCGCCGCCCGGGCCCGCCTTCATCGTGGACGTCGCGGCGACGGCGCTGGCCCACCTGGGGATCGAGATCGACCCGGGCTGGGGGCTGGACGGAGTGCCGCTGGGGGGTCCCGAATGACCGACGCGGCGATGAGCGGCGAGAAGGTGCCGGGAAAGGGGACCGAGTCCTAACGCCATGCTATACGGAATCTACGGCAGCCACACCCCGGAAACCTGTCCCATCTACTTCCCCGAGTACGCCCGGGTGTTCGCGGACATTCTGGAGCGCGACCCGCAGGAGCTGGCCGACGCCTACGGCATCCACCGGATCGAGGCCCGGTATCATTCGGCGCTGGAACACACGTTCCTCTGGGTGGTCGATGCGGACGATCCTCAACTCATCGAGGCCTTCGCGGTCGAATCCGGCCTCGCCTCGTTCAATACGCTCCGGATCGTCCCGGTACATACGTTCGCGGAGACGGTGGAGCGTCTGAAGAAGAGGCACGACCTCTGAGCGCGTGGATGAGCCCGCAGACAGTAATGAGAACATTACATTTCGTAAAGTAAACATGACATCGCACCGGACCCGCACCCGAATCGCCCACACCATCGAGATCTTCGACGCCGCGCGGAAGCCGCTCTTCATGGTCCTCAACGGGATCGCGCAGGCCGACCTCGACTGGAACCCCGCGCCGGGAACGCGCGGGATCGGCAAGATCTGCCGCCACATGTACCGGGTGGACATCTGGTTCCTGAAGCGGCTGGGGATCGAGCCCGTGATCACCCACGACGCGCCCGGTTCGGCCGACGAGATCGCGGGGCGGATGCGCACCATCCAGGAGCAGATCATCGCCGAGGTGGAGCGGTGCGGGAGCGACGCGGATCTGATGGCCGAGCGGACTTCGCTGGATGGCGAGACCGGGGCGCGGCTGGGGCCGGACGTCATCCACATGGCCCAGCATTACTTGTACCACCTGGCACAGATGACATATCTGCGCCGCATCCGCGACCGGGAGTGGGAGGCGCCTCTCGACGAGTGGGAGCATGCGACGCATTTGATCGGAGACCGGATTCTGGAGTGACCCCGCGTGGAGACCATTAGGAGGACCTCGATGAGAAACCGTTTGTTGCTACTGGCCGCGGCGGCGGCATGTGTCCTCGTGGCCTCCGAAACCGCAAGCGCCTCTGCCGCGGCCGGGCCGCAAGTCGTCGTCGAGACGATCGGCGACACGACCGTGGTGCGGACCCTCTCGGGCAGCGTCTGGCAGGGGGAGGCGACCCTGGTTCCGGAGGTTTCGATCGGCGAACTCGACGGGCCGGATGAGCTTCTGTTCGGCTGGATCCGTTCAATCGCGGTCGACGATGACCACAACGTCTATGTGTTCGACGACCAGGCCCAGGAGGTGCGCGTCTTCGACTCGGCCGGGCAGTACGTGGAGACGCTGGGCCGGCGGGGAAGAGGTCCGGGCGAATTCAGCCGCGCCGAGGCCATCGCGCTGCTGCCGGACGGCCGGCTGGTGGTGCGCGATCCCGGAAACGCGGCCCTGGAGGTCTTCGTTCCCGGCACCACGGACACGGAACGATGGCGGTACAACGTTGGCGGCCTGCATTCGTTGACTCCGCTGTACACCGACGCGAGCGGCCGCACGTATCTCTACACCAGAGATCTGTCTCGCACCGACTTCGCCATGCACATCGTCGTGTTCGGACCGGATGGCACGCAAGTCGACACCCTCCCGGTACCCTCGAGCACCTACGAGCCTGCGGAAGTCACCGCCGAGCAGGGACCCAGTTCGGTCGGCTACTACGTGCCCTTCAGCCCCGAGTTGCATTGGACCGTCCACCCCAGCGGCCATTTCCTCAGCAGCGTCTCCACCGAGTACCGGATCGACCTCGGCCGCGACGACGGCGTACTCCGGATCGAGCGCGCGGCCGATCCGGTTCCGGTCCACGAAGAGGAACGTGCCCGCCAACGCGAGGACATGGTGCAGCGCATGCGGGCCTTCGCCCCGGGCTGGACCTGGAACGGCCCGCCGATCCCCGATCACAAGCCGTTCTTCGGCGACATCGTGGCCGGCCGCGACGGCCGCATCTGGGTGGAGGTCCCGACCGAGGCGCGCGCGGTCGAGAACCCGGACCACGACCCGGAGGATCCTGCTTCGGCGCCGGTGCTCTGGCGCGCGCCGGTGCGCTACGACGTCTTCGAAGCCGACGGAACCTACCTGGGGGCCGTGACGCCCCCGGCGGGCTTCTCGACCTCCACCAGGCCGGTCTTCGACGGGGACTACGTCTGGGCCGTGACCCACGACGAACTGGGGGTATCGCGGGTGGTGCGGTTCAGGATCGTGGTGGGTTGAGGGACAATGGCCCGAAAACGAAAGCGACCCCGAAAACGCGGCAAGCGGAAACCCCGGCAGCGGAAGTCCCACCACGGCCCCGATGCCGGGGTCCTCTTCATGGCCAGGCGGGGAGTTCCCGAAGCGCAGTACCGGCTCGGCGAGATGTACCTGACCGGCGAGGACGGTGCGACGCACGACGCCACCAAGGCGGCCAGATGGTTCCGCGCCGCGGCCGAGCAGGGTCACACCGGCGCCCAGACGATCCTCGCGGAGCTGTACCGGGACGGCGACGGCGTGGGAATGGACCTCGAGGAAGCGGCCAGGTGGTTGCGGGAGGCAGTCGCGGGAGGCGATCCGGACGCGCCCCTGCTGCTCGGCATGATGTACGCCGATTTCGAAGCCGACATGGACGAGGACCCCGACGCCGAGAGTCATCTGGAGGTCGCCGCGGCGGCCGGGTACACGTCGGCGCGGCACATGCTCGGCGCGCTCCGCGGCGACGACGAGTCTCTCGAACCCGACGAGGAAGAGCTTCGCGAGCTGGCCGAGGCGACACTTCGGGAGGCCTGGCGCGGTGACGTGGAAGCGCAGTTCTTCATCGCAAACGCCTACCTGGACGGCCTGGGCGTGCCCAAGGACGACGCCGAGGCGGTTCGCTGGCTGCGGGCGGCGGCCAGGCAGGGCGACGCCGCCGCGCAGAACGACCTGGGGGTGCTGTGCCAGAAGGGCGAGGGCCTTCCCGAACCCGATCCCGTGCAGGCGCTGAAGTGGTTCCGTGCGGCCGCCGACCAGGGTGACCCGATTGCGATTCACAATCTCGCCGGCATGTACCACTTCGGCGACGGGGGGCTGGATCCCGACCCGGCGAAGGCCGCGCAGCTGAATCTCCGGTCCGCGGAAATGGGATTCGCGGACGCCCAGTACAACCTCGGGGTCTCCTATTCCCGCGGAATGGGAGTCGGGCAGGACAGTCGGGAGGCCGTCCGCTGGTTTCGCGAGGCGGCCGGCCAGGGTCACCCCGACGCGCAGAACAGCCTGGGTGTGGCGTACTCGGAGGGGAAGGGTGTGGAGCCGGACGATGAGGAGGCGGTGAAATGGTTCCGCGCTGCAGCGGAGCAGGGAGAGAGCCATGCCGCATACAACCTGGGTGTCATGTACGCGGACGGAGTCACCGACCTGGAGGATGAAACGGACCAGGTGAAGTGGCTGCGGGCTGCCGCCGAGGGTGGGTATCCGCACGCGCAGCTGCACCTGGGCCGCGCTTACGTGCTCGGCATCGGGGTGGAGAGGGACGCCGCCAAGGCCGAGAAGTGGCTATCGGCGGCGGCGGACAGTGGATTCCTGCCGGCGATGCACGTTCTCGGCCGGTTGTACGAGGAAGGGGACTTTCTGCGCGGGGACGAATCCAGGGCGCTCGAGTTGGTTCGAGAGGCCGCAGAGGGAGGATGGCCTCCGGCCCAGCACGACCTGGGGGCGGCGTATCAAGAGGGCCGGCGTGTCAAGCGGGATGCGGACGAGGCACTGAAGTGGTTCCGGGAGGCGGCCGAGGGGGGCTACGGGCTCTCCATGCACAACCTGGCTTTCGCCTACCACCAGGGCAGTGGCGTGGAGCAGGACTTCGAGAAGGCTTTCGCGTGGTATCGCAGGGCCGCCCTGGAAGGGCTTTCGCGTTCGCAGGTGGCCGTGGGCACGATGTACTCCACCGGCCAGGGGACGGAGCGAGACCTGGCGGAGGCCGTGAAATGGTTCCGACTGGCCGCCGCGCAGGGGGAATCCGTCGCGGAGGAGATGTTGGAACTCGTCGAGCAGATGCGGGCGCCGGATTGAGGGTGGGCGGTCATCTCGCTTGAGGGGGGCGGTCAAGCGCCAGCAGCCTGGATCGCGCCCGGGGCGACGGGTC
>CBDBUB010000005.1:0-48222 GCA_965211795.1 Longimicrobiales bacterium | reverse complement strand
GACCTCCGAGCCCATCGACTCGTTCTGCCCGGGCGGCAGCGTGGGCTGGTGCCCGATGTCGGCGCCGGTCAGGAGCTTGGCGCGCGCGTTCGGATGGCTGACCGTGGCGCCGTAGTGGATGAGCGCGCGGCCCTCGCGCGACGCGTACCAGGGGGCCACCGGGTAGACGCCGATCTCCATCTCCAGCGCAGTGGTCACGCCGTCGAGCGCCTGCAGCGCCGCGCTGACCGGGTCCTGGCCGTGGGCGTGCAGGTCGACGAACCCGGGCGCGACGACCAGACCGGCCGCGTCCAGGGTGTCGCGGCCGCGCAGGGGCTCCTCGCTGATCTCCGCGATCACGCCATCGGTGATCCCCACCGCGCGGGGGCGTCCAGCCCCGTTTCGGGGTCCATGACGCGCCCGTGCAGGATGACGAGGTCGTGAGGGGAGGGACCGCAGGCCGCGACGAGGAGGAGCGTGGGGTTGAATAGAATAAACAAACGGAGGAGACGGTTCCGACGTGATGGGCGAGAATACATATCTGGGACCGTGCTGAGGGCTCCGGGAGGCTCCTGGCGTTCCAACGAACGTGCAATCGACGTAGCTTGCGCTGTGACCGCAAGACGAACAAGGCAGCATTTCAACCCGATGCACTCCCCCACCGACCACGCCCGAGGTTCCTCGATGAGAGCAAAACCAATGCGCCGTCCCATCCTGCTGCTCGCCGCCCTCCCCCTCGCCCTCGCCGCCACCCCCCACCCGGCCACCGCCCAATCGCAGGCCTCCACCGGCGTCATCCGGGGCGTGGTCCTGGATGTCGCCGCGGCCCCGGTCGCCGGCGCCACCGTCGAGATCACCCACCGCGCCACCGGCCTCGTCACCACCGTGCGCACCACGCCGACCGGCACCTTCGTGCGCCCGCTCCTCCCGCTCGGCACCTACGACATCGTCGCGCGCGCCCCCGACCAGATCGCCGGGGCGGCCGCCACCGGCCTCGTCCTCCGCGTCGGCGAAGAACTCACGCTCACGCTCCAATTCCAGGCGATCGAGCTGGAGGGCATCACCATCGAGGCCGAGCGCGCCCACCTCGTGCGCCCGGAAGACATCACCAGCTCCACGCGCCTCTCCGAGGAGGTGGTCGACGGGCTCCCCAACAACGGCCGCAAACTACCTCGACTTCGCGCTCCTCACCCCCGGGGTCGCGATCTCGCAGGGCCCCGACGGCGACGAGCTCAACATCAGCGGCCAGCGGGGCATCTTCAACAACTTCATCGTCGACGGCGCCGACTTCAACAACCCCTTCTTCGGCGAGCAGCGGGGCGGCCAGCGGCCCGCCTTCACCTTCAGCCAGGACGCCATCGAAGAGGTCGTGGTGGTGAACCAGGGGGCCACGGCCGAGTTCGGAAGGTCGGCGGGCGGGTTTTGTGAATGTGATCACAAAGTCCGGCACCAACGAACTCGAGGGGTCCGCCCACTACTTCGGTCAATGGGACGGCGTGTCGGCCGCGTACCCGGTGGCGGTGCAGGCGGGAAAGCCGGATTTCTTCCGCAACCAGTTCGGCTTCACCGTCGGTGGCCCCATCGTGCGCGACCGGGCCTTCTTCTTCGTCGCCTACGACCAGCAGGCGGGGTCCGAGACGAAGCAGGCCCACCGCCTCGTCGAGAACCCGGCGAACCTGGCCAGACTCCAGGACTTCCTCAACACGCAGTGGCCGGGACTCTTCACCGGCGAATTCGGCCCCATCACGCGCACCGACGATGCGCGGGCGCTCCTGGTCAAGACCGATGTCCACCTGGACGGGCGCAACCAGCTCTCCTTCAAGTACAACTACAGCTGGTCCGAACAGCTCAACGGCACCTTCGACGTGGACTCGTGGGGACTGTCGGCCAACGGCATCGAGACGGACGCTGCGCACGCCTTCAACGCGAGCTGGCGGTCGCTGCTCAGCAGCACGCTTTCCCACGAACTGCGGGTCCAGTGGGCGCGCGAGGACCGCGTGCGCTGGTACGACGGTCCGCTGATGCCGAACGCGACTCCCCCGGCGACGCCGCAGTTCACCACACTGGGCGGCCGCCCCTTCCCCGACATCGGGATGGACTTCGCCGACGGCTTCCGCATCGGACTCCCCTTCTTCCTGCCCATCGATCCGGGCTTCGACACCCGGCTGCAGATCGTCGACAACTGGTCCTGGCTGGTGGACCGCCACCTCTTCAAGGCGGGCACAGAGTACAACCGGACCGGGATCTCGCAGCAGTTCATCGGCTTCGCGAACGGGCGCTACGTCTTCGATTCGGTCGACGGCTTCATCAACTTCGTCACGCGCGGAAGCCGCTACGTCACCTGTTCGGACGGGTCGGACAGCGATGCGGGCGCCTGCCCCGAGGGGACCGCCATCACCGGCCCCGTCCTCCTCTATCTCCAGTCGGGGACCGTTCCGGGCGTCGCACCGGACCGGCTGGGCAGGGGCGACTTCGGGGTCACCGAGCTGGCCTTCTTCGTGCAGGACACCTGGAAGCCGAACGATCGGCTGACGCTGAACCTCGGGCTGCGCTGGGAAGGTACCTGGCATCCGGGGGTGACCGTAGAGCCGGAAGCCACCTTCTACGCCCCGTATCTCGGCGACTCCCGCTTCCCCTCCGACGGCACCATCCCCGACGACCTGGACAACTTCCAGCCACGCTTCGGACTGGCGTGGGACGTGACCGGCGACGCGCGCACCGTCCTGCGGCTGAACGCCGGCGCCTACCACTCGCGCATCCCGACCCTGGTGTTCGCGCAGAGCGTGACCACGAACGGGGCCTTCCAGCAGATCTTCTTCCGCAACAGCTTCGGACTGCCGGAGCAGGGCCCCCCCGCGATCGGCGAGCTCATCGACGGAAGCGCCACGCCGCCCTTCCTCCCCGACATCCACGTCACCGCCCGCGATCTGGAGCTGCCGCGCACCTGGTCGTTCGCGGGCGCGATCGACCGCGAGCTGGCGAACGGGGTGGCCGGGAGCGTCTCCTACCAGCACGCCCGCACCGACGCGCTGTTCCGCTTCGTCAACCGCAACGACGCCGTCTTCGGATCGCCCTTCGGGATCGGCACGCACCCCGGCGGGGGCGGCATCGGCTCGCTGACTTCGGCGGAAAGCACCGCACGCTCCCGCTACCACGCCGTCTCCGCGGGGCTGCGCGGCCAGGACGCCTTCGAAGGCCTGCTCACCTTCGACCTGAGCTACACGCTTTCCTTCGACCGGTCCGACGACGACAACGAGCGCGACCCCTTCACCTTCCGCTACGCCGACGCGTCCAACCTGGCGCCGGAGTACGGCTGGTCCGACCGCGACCGCCGCCACAAGGCCACCGGCTACCTCGCGTTCTCGCTGCCCGGCGATATCGCCTTCAGCAACATCGTGCGCTACCTGTCCGCGTCTCCCGTCTCGGAGAGTTGCGCGCGCCGCGGCGAGCGAGCCGCCGAACCCACCGACCGCCTCTGCGCGGACGGCACGATCCTCGAGCGCAACACGCTCCGCCGCGACAACGAGTTCTTCACCTGGGACCTGAAGCTTACGCGCCCGTTCACGATCGGCGCCGGCCGCACGGTGGAGCCCGTCTTCGAAGTCTTCAACCTCACCAACGCGGACAACTCGCTCGACACCGCGCAGGGATCGCTGCTCTTCAACTTCGACGGCACGATCCGTAGCGGGCTGGGGGATACGCGGCGGGCGCAATTGGGGATGCGGGTGCGGTTTTGAAGGGGGGGTGGGGGGGAGGGCAACCCTCCAGACGTATTTCACACTCTACTTCACAAATGGAACATCGTGCGGTATGATTCCCCAGCGAGCCACCGCCATGGCCACGCCCCACATCGACAAACGAGCCATCACTTGAACGCTGCCGACACGCCACTGACCGGGCCACCTCCGCCCGAGGTTCCGCTGAGTGACCCGCCCCTCGAGCGGGTCATTGCGCAAGTGCGCTTTCCGCTCATCGTGTCGCTAGAGAAGCGGGAGTTCATCGCGTCGTTTCAGGAGGCCATTCGGACATCCTACCCGGTGTTGCGTCCAGAGGAGGGACGTAGCGTCGTCCTGGGCTCGCAGGGAATGGTGGACACGCGCTCGAACACGCTATGGCGCTTCAACGAAGCGAAAGGGGCATGGCGTGTCACATTGGCACCCGACTTCCTGGCGCTGGAGACCACGGAATACACGAGCCGCGACGACTTCATGAAGCGCTTGACGCTGGTCCTGGAAGCACTCAAGGAGCACGTCGATCCGCAGGTATTGGATCGCCTCGGTGTTCGCTACATCGATCGCGTATCGGGTGAGAACATGAGCGCTCTTCCCCGGCTCGTTCGCCCGGAAGTGGCGGGCATTCTGGGATCCCCACTCTCCGAGCGAGCTCGACACGCCGTCTCGGAAAACGTGTTCATTCTGCCCGGGAACGCGGGTCAGATTACCGCCCGCTGGGGACTGCTGGCACCGCAAAGCACGACTGACCCTGGCGCGCTGGACGCGATCAACGAGCGCAGTTGGATCCTGGACACCGACGCCTTCCAGTCATTTCAGGCAGGGAGCCGGCGGCTCGATGTCGACTCCGTGGTCGAGCAGGCTCGAGGCTTCGCCGAACGCATCTACGCCATCTTCCGCTGGGCGGTAACGGATGAGTTTCTGAGACGGTACGGCGGTGAGCCATGACGCTTGAATCCCTGCTACGTGAGTCGGCCGTCAGTGGCGGAACGACGTCCCTTGCCGGTCGCGCCGGGATCCGAGATCGCTCGTCGCTGTCGGTGATCATGGTAAGCGGTGCGTTGTCGATCGCTGGCACGTCGTCCGCCGAGCCTACCGCAATCTGGGGGGAACCGTACACACGCGAATCCGATCCGACCGCTAGTGGGCCAAGCCGCGACGCGGTGGCGACACAGATGGAGATCGAGATAGAGACTGCCCGCAGGGCCGTCTCTGAACTGCGTCGAATCTCCGGCCTGACTTGGGAGCAGCTCGCTGGGCTGTTCGGGGTATCGCGTCGCAGCGTCCACTTTTGGGCTAGTGGGAAACCGTTGAACGCCACCAACCACGAGCGGCTCATGCGTGTGCTGGATGTCGTCCGATATGCCGACCGTGGCACGGCGCGCGGCACGCGCGAGGCTCTGCTTGCCGCCCGTGAGGGCACGACCGCGTTCGAAATGTTGGCGGAGCAGCGGTTTCGGGAAGCACGGTTGGCGCTTGGTCGAGGACGCACACGCCCCGTTCCCGTGCTAACACCGCTCAGTCCAGCGGCCCAGAAGGCGCGTAAGCCGCTGCCCCCCGACGAGCTCCACGACGCGAAGAGCGACCGTGTACACCAGGAACCGGGGCGCGGACGCGCCGCTCGAACCGCAAGGGGCCAGCGGCGTGGGCGTGGTTGACGGTCCCGGCAGTGACCAGGTCGACCAGAGAATTGCGATCTGGCGTCAGGGCGACTGCGTAGTCGGAGACGACTGGTTTTTCTTTCGGACAAACATGAAAACCCCACTGACCGACGATGGTAGAGCGGCGGTCGTCGAAGGATTTGAGTACGCCGAGACGTTTACGCGCGGTTTCGCAGTCCTCACGCAGACCTGCGATCTTGTCCGAAGCTGCGTTGATCGTCCGTTCGTGGAAGTCAGCCCGCTGGTCGAGGTGAACGATCAGGTGCTCCACGAGATTGACCGGGGTCGAAGGCCGAGTTACGGCTTCATCCCGGGAGTGGCCGACCGCCGTCTCGTGGCCGACCTCGACCGAGTGATGACGGTCGAGAAGGGGGTTGTGGCAGTTTGGGAGCGGATCGAGGGATGCCGGACGGACGAGGACGCGCGTCGTTTCTCCCTCGCACTGGCACGCAAGCGAGCGAGGACGGCGTTCCCCAACGACTTTGTGGAGTTCGCCAAACCGCTGACGGCCCGGATGGTGGAGAAACACGACAAGCAGAGCGATGAAGGGCGTGTCCTCCGGTCGCTCCGTGAAATCCGGGTTAGAGCGGCCCCGTCCTGGGACGCCGACGCCGTGGAACTGACGTTCTGGTTCATCCGCAATGACGCCGAGCCAGCTTTCGAGCCCGAGGGTTGGGAGCTTTGCCAAACAGCTCTGCCCCAACCACAGTCGACATTCGGGCGCTTCGTCCGAGTGGCCGGCTTGGTCCTAACTCTGGATGACCTGACCGGTCGCGACTACGTCGAGAGCGACCCGCTTGATCTGGATCGCCTTTCGACACGGTCGCCGTAGCGGACGTATCGGGTACCAACCCTCACCGGATCAGCACGACCTCCACACCCCTGAGTTCGACCCGCCCCCACACCCGGTCCGCAGTCAGGACGGGAAGGCGCATCCGACGGGCCGTGGCCAGGCACGCTCTTGCGCCGAGGCCAAGCCCGAGGCGGTGGGTGCGGGGTCGGTAAGCACCACTGAGCAGAGCGGTTGCGCGGTCGAAAGGCAGCACGTCGATGCCCAGGTCGTCGAACACTTCCTTCACCTGGCCGGAAGTCCAGTCACGGACGCGAAGGTGGGCGGACACCTCGGCCGCGTTCACGGCGGACATGGCCGCTCCCGCGCGCAGTGCTTCCCGGACCCGGTCGTGACCGGGTTCTTCGTAGAGGGCCGCCAGTAGAGCCGACGCGTCCAGAAGACTGGTGGCCACCTACTCTCTCTCCGCCTCGTCCCGCCGCTCGGCGATGAACGCGTCAACGGCGCTCCCGTCGTCCGCTTTCTTGCGACGGGCAAGGCGCTGCAGCCGCTCCAATGCCCCGTCAACGGTGTGCACGTGCAGGCTGTCGCCGACCATCCCGACGACTACGGTGCCGCGCCCGCGCAGCCCCATGGCCCTGCGGAAACGCGCGGGAACCACGAGCCGACCTGCCGCGTCGATCGCGACGCGTTCCGTGTTCGGGTGGTGAACCTCCGACATGTGGCACTCTCGTCAGTTGATGGGGAAGATATCGTATCTGCCATAACGTATCGATTATGGTAGAAACACGCAATCTACCATTTCGGCCTCCAGTACCATCATTCGGGCCATCTGGCAGACCTGCTCCGTGGAGTCACCTGCTGAAATAGAATAGCCCTGAAAACAGGGCGGCGGGTAGCTCCCAAGGCTCTGGGCGAATAGGCTGAGCCATCAGTGGGACTATCGGCGTGCTGGTGACCATGGTCCGGCCACCCCGTGGGGAGTGTTGGTGGCGTCCAGCGTCCCAAGCCAAGCCGTCTGCCCGGCACTGGAAGGCTTCCCAACACGGGGGGTTGCAGAACGAAATGCCGAGACGCGAAGCTTAGGCCACGTCTTCCGCGTCCCTCGGCGGACGCCGTTGTGAGGGCGCGGGGGCCTCCGGGAAAGGGAGTTTTCCGATGCTGCACCCCCGCACCGCGGGACTGATTCTCACGCTCTGTGTTGCCTCCTGCACTTCTCCGCCTCAGCCCGCCGACCTGCTGACGGTTGCCGAACTCGAAGCTGGAGCGGCGGACTACACCGTCAACCGACGGACCAACAACTCATTCGGAACGGCACGTATTCGGCTTGCGTTGACCGTGACGACCTCCGAACGCGAACCCGAACGGATCGTCGAAGCACTCATGCGGGCAGCGGTTGAACCGGACCCGCTGTCGCGGAATCCCGATGCCGTGATAGTGTTCCACTGGATGGAATGGCCGCCACCGCCGGATCCTCCAACTGACGAGTTCTTGTCTTGGCCCAGCTGGCAGCAGTCGCTCCACATGCGGAAGACAATGGCGCTGCGCTCCATTACATACGCGCCCGATGGCTGCGGATGGACAGGCACCGATTGCGGCCCATGGCTGTGGGAGGACGTTAGCCCTCAAGAGATGCCGCGGTGGTTGGTCCGCACCTGCCCGGATGTAATGCGGGAACCGTGTCCCTTGTTGCGGCAACAGTGGTAGCGGTTGCGAAACGCAACTTCCGCGCTGTAGCCTTCTCTGGACTGGAATTGCCGTCGGTATAAGAGATTGGACCCGGGGGCGGCTTCGATTCCGCGCTAGACCAGCCGCCTGATCACCCCCAGCAGCCGATCCACGTCCTCCCGGTTGTTGAACATCCCCACGGCCGCACGCAGCAGCTTCCCGTCCTCCTGGAAGGTGACCGCCACGCCCTCATCGCGGAGGGCCCCACTCAGCTCTTCCGGGTCGAGCCCGTGATAAAAGCTGACGATCGCGGACGGATTGTCCGGCGGCGTGAACATCTGCATCCCCAGCTCCGCGGCGCCCTGGTGAAGCTCGCCCGCCAGCGCATGCGTGTGCCCGGCGATCCGGTCGAGGCCGACGCCCTCCAGGAATTCAAGCGCCGCGTCCATAGCGGTCACGGGCCCGTAGGCCGGGTTGGCATACTCCAGCTTCTCCGCATTCGTCCTGAGGCGGAACTGGTGCCCCGGCAGCGACTGGGCGACCTGCTTGTGCCCGTACCGGTCCGAGGTCATCCACTCCAGGTGCTCGCGGCGCACGTAGAAGGGAGCGCAACCGAAGTCGGCGTGCAGCCACTTGTACCCGTTGCCGCAGGCGAAATCGACGTTCTCGTCGCGCAGGTTGGTGGGGAAGGTGCCCCAGGCCTGGATCGCGTCGGCGTAGAGGTAGGCGCCGTGGGCGTGGGCGAGGTCGGCCAGGGGGGGCAGGTCGTAGCGGAAGCCGTTCCGGTTCGACACCCAGGCCACGCTGATCAGCCGAGTGCGCGAGTTGGTGTGCGCCGCGAAGTCGTCCACGGTCACGACGCCGTCTCGCGGGGGAATGATCCGCAGCTCGACACCGGCCCGCCGCTCGAGTTCCCGGTACAGGACGAAGGTGGTGGTGAAGTGCAGCTCGTCCACCACGACGTTGTCGCCCGCGCGCCAGTCCATCGCGCTCACGATGATGTTCTCGGCCCCGCTCGTGGCATAGAGAAACGCGACTTCGTCCTCGTCGGTGCCGAAGAGGCCGGCGAAACGCGAGCGGGCGCCCGCGATGGCCTGACGGCCGGCGCTCGTGTTGCGCCGCCGCATCTTCTCGTCCGCGTAGGCGTGGAGCGCGTCGCGCACGGGAATCGACAGGGGACCCACGGAGGCGGTGTTGAGGTAGGCAAGTTCCTGTGTGACGGGGAACTTGTCCCGCACCCCGAGGGGGTCGTCGGCCCGGGTGCCTCGCCCGGCGCCGGGCGCATCCGGCCCTCGTCCGCGCGGATCCTCCACCAGCCCCGCGCCCGCGGGAAGCGTGGCCAACCCGGCCGCCGCCGATGTCTTGAGGAAGTTCCTGCGACTCAGTCGGGTCATCGGTCTCCTCCTGTCCGGTCGGTGGGCCGTTGGGGTCAGGCGATGGCCGCCACCGCGTCGGCCTGCGTATCGTAGACCGGGATGATGTCGGAAAACCCGCCCACCCGGATCACCTCACTGATCCCGCCGGAGAGCTCGCAGAGGGCGAACGACTGCCCGGGTCCCTCGAACTCCCTGGACGTCAGGAGAAGGATGCGGAGGCCGGCACTGCTGATGTAGTCGAGTCGGGACAGATTCAGGACGAGGGACTGGTCGTCGTTGCCCATCCCCTCCCTCAGCGCCTCCGCGCACTCGCCGCTGTTGGAACTGTCGATGCGACCGACCAGGCTGGCCACGAGAACGCCCGAGTCCCTGCTCCAACCGACTTCCACTGACATTTGCTGCTCCTGTTTCCGGAGATGGCCTGAGCGCCCAATGGCGATTTCAACTCCGGGCGGCCGTGCTCGGCAGCCTGCCCGGATTCTGTAACCGCCGGAAGTGTGGTAGGCTAGACACGGGCTGTCAATCCACATCATCGTCCAGGAGGGCCGACTCGATCATGGACGGATCCGAAGGACCCGCTTCCTGAACGTCATGCGATCCGGGCCGAATTCCTGGCTCTCGTCCCTCGAATCCGAGGCCGTCGAGATCATCCGGGAGGGCGTCGCCAACGCCGTCCGCCCCGTGATGCTCTATTCCGTCGGCAAGGACTCGTCGGTCCTCCTGCACCTCGCGCGCAAGGCCTTCTGGCCCGCGCCGCCACCCATGCCCCTGCTGCACGTCGACACGACGTGGAAGTTCCGCGACATGATCGCCTTTCGCGACCGGATCGCGGCGGAGACCGGCGTCGAACTCGTCGTCCACACCAACCGGGACGGCATCGAGGCCGGCGTCACCCCGTTCACCCACGGGTCGGAACACTACACCGAGGTGATGAAGACCGCGGCCCTGCGCCAGGCTCTCGACGCCGGCCGGCACGACATCATCCTCGTGGGCGCGCGCCGGGACGAAGAGAAGTCGCGCGCGAAGGAACGGATCTTCTCGCTGCGCGACCGCGCCCATCGCTGGGATCCCAAGGCACAGCGGCCCGAACTCTGGAACCTCTACAACACCCGCCTCCGCCTGGGCGAATCGCTCCGGGTGGCTCCGCTCTCCAACTGGACGGAAGTCGATGTCTGGCGTTACATCCAGCGGGAGGAAATTCCCATCGTGGCGCTGTACTACGCCGCCGAGCGTCCCGTCGTCCGGCGCGACGGGCAATGGATCATGGTGGACGACGATCGCATGCCGCTGGATCCGGGCGAGGTGCCGCGGCTGCGCCGGGTGCGGTTCCGCACGCTGGGGTGCTATCCGCTGACCGCCGCGGTCGAGAGCGACGCGGACACGCTCGACGCGATCGTCGCCCAGACCGTGGCGGCCGACCATTCCGAGCGCGAGGGCCGCCTCATCGACCACGACGCGGAGGCCTCCATGGAGCGCAAGAAGAGGGAGGGCTACTTCTGAGGGGGATCCAACACCGCTCGAATCTGGGCTATTGCCCTGTGCCGGTATACTCGCACCGTGGCTTTTGGAAGACGAAGCTCTGCGGAAATCTCGACATCGGAGTGGCCTTTCAGCATACTTCGGACGATTCTCTTCTGCGACTCAGGAAGCGTGGATGCAGCATGCCACACTGCATCTGACCGCCAATGGGACTCCGTATCCGATTCGGCGTCGCCCAATGCCGCCTTTGCGTATTCGCGAAACAGGGCGCTTCGCCGAGTCCTCTTCCTATGAATCTCGCGCGCCACGTTCCTGGTAACTCCGGACAGCCACGCGTCCAAGGATTCTATTGGACGGCCCTCTCGCAAATGTCTCACGAGGACGACGAACGCTTCTTGCACGATGTCCTCTGCCGTGACCGCACGCCCAGAATAGTTGGCGGCAATTCGGAGCAACTGCGTACGGAGCGCCTGGATGTCGGCCTGGGTGTCAACCTTCGTGCCGCAAGGAAGAGAGTGGGAGTCCGGTGAAGTGGGATCCCGAAATTCTCGCGCATCAGGCATAGTCTATCGGAGTTGAAACCCAACAATTCGAGCAACGGCAATACCATAAGGTAACTGGTCTCGGCAGCACATGTCAAGTCCCGGTCACAGCGACCACTAGCAAGGAGACGGGGCGTACCGTTGACCGGACCGAGTGCGCTGGTGAGGAACCGCGAACCCGATATATCGCTGGTTCGCGAACCGGACAACTGGACCGCGATCCGGACGAACATGGGTTGCGGTCACCGGCCGAGGCCGCCGGTCTCGTCGAAGCTGGACCCTTACAAGTCGATCATTGAGGCACGGCTGGCCGAGTATCCGAAGGTGACGGGCTGGACGGATCCCGTTATGGGCGCCCGGCAGAAGAACTCGCGTGCAAATCAACCCGGACCACCACTATGGTCACAACCCCCATTGCATCAGGCACCACATAAGCCATCAATCCGCCGGGTCCAAACGCCTTCGGAAGCCCCAGGAACTGGCCGTCCCCACGGACCCAAGTTCCCAAATACACTCCGTCCGGCGAAACAATGTCGATGGGTCCGTCACCGCCAGCGATGTCGTCCGTCCGTTCAATCCAGAACCTACCATCGAAGTCCACCATCAGTCGTTGGACAACGGGAATCTCACTGGCGAACTCCATTTCCTCCAAGCTGGCCCGAAAGTCTTCCAGCACCCCAGGCACGTCAACTTCCCGAATACGGATTCCGGTGGTGGCGGCCAGGTCTTCCAGGCCCTGAATCAATCCCCTCGGAGAAACACTACGCGCCCGCCGATCACGCTCAGCTTCCTTCGCCGATTCAGTCACTGGTATTGGAACCAACGGCCGTTCGAGTACTCGGTAAAGCGACCCCGTCAGGGAGAACAGCTTGATTCTATAGTTGACTGAATCCACAACGGCAACTCCGCCACCTGGAATTCCGGCCAGTCGCAAGGTCGGTGCGAAGCCCAGTTCTCGCTGCTCACCGCTGGTGCTCCACGCATGGAACAACAGATCATGGGCCAAGGAGTCGCCGCGAGCCGAGAAGATGTAGATCGGAATCCGCGCCTCATCTCGAGGTCGCTCCCCCATCATCCAATACTCATCCGGTCCCACCAATTGCCCACCAATCTGTGTCGCTGCCCTTGAACCCGGCGCGGGGCGACTGCGGAGGGGCAAGTTTCCAACGTGCCCACCGGCTGAATCGTAGACTACCATTGCCCGATGACCGATATCTACCAAACCGACCGTCCCGTTGGGGAAAACAAAAACCGAACGCGGGACACGGAACTCTCCCGGACCATCGCCGCTGCCACCAACCGTTCTGACGAGACGACCCTCCTGATCCCAACTGCTGAGTTCGTAACTCTGATCGTCGAACACATACAGCCGTCCGGCTTCATCAAATCCGACCGAAGTGACCCGACCAAACGCATGGTCGTCGCGTCCAACGCGGTAGATTGTATCCATCACGGGCAATATGTGATGGTCGTCGCCGGGCAACCAGGTGTGACCAAGCATCTCGCTTGGACTACGGTCGACTCCACATGATGCAACTGCAATCAGGGCCACACATAGCGACAACAGGCGGGCAGTTGCTGCCATGGAAGCAGTCAAGCGCGCGCCCCCGCCACACGAGGAACCGCCGCTCAAGTCTCGGTCTCCCCCACTTCTTCCTCACTCTCTTCTTCCGGCTTTATGCGGAAACAGACGTCGAATCCGGTGACATCCCCGCAATCGAGCCATTCAACGCAAATCCACGGCACCCCCTTCCGAAACGTGAGGTGCAAAGTAGCGATGAAAGCAAGTGTGAACACGTTGGCCCGGCGTATCAGACAACGCGACCGCGAGGCGCCTCATATACCATGTAGTGTGTACGAGAGGGCCGATTTGTTACAGTGGACACCGGTGACGGCATTGCGGTTCTCGCCCAACGGGATCTCCCTGGCCGCCTACCGCGGGTTCATCTGACCTCCTCTGCTCGATCTGTGAGTGGACCCGGTGCTGTCTATCGACCTTCATTCGCGACGCGGACACCACGCACGACACTCCTTCGAGGTTCGGTCTCGTCCCATGTTCCGAGGAGGACGAGCCCGGTCTTTACGGAACGCGTAACCGGGCGTACATTCGAATCACATAGTGCTTTAGGTGCCCAGGTCATGTGATCGCCGAGCAGGTCATGCGGGGTCATTCGGTGATGTGCAGGATGCGACCGAGTCCCTCGACCCGGGACGCAACGGGTCATCTGCCCGAAAGGCTACCTTCGATGCCATCCATCCTTCGCATCGTCCTCTGCGGCGGCGTCGACGACGGCAAGAGCACCGTGATCGGGCGGATTCTCTTCGACCGCCACCAGGTGTTCGCCGATCAGATGCAGAGTGTTGAAGCCGACTCCCGCCGCTACGGCACCCAGGGCGCCGCCGCCGACCTGGCCCTGCTCGTGGACGGCCTGCAGGACGAACGCGAACAGGGCATCACCATCGATGTCGCGCACCGCACCTTCGAGACCACCCGTCGCCGCTTCATCGTCGCCGACGCGCCCGGACACGAGCAATACACCCGCAACATGGCGACCGGCGCCTCGACCGCAGATCTCGCGCTCGTCCTGGTTGACGCCCGCAAGGGAGTCCTTCCCCAAACCGGGCGTCACACCCGGATCGCGCAGATGTTCGGAGTCCGTCACGTCGTGCTCCTCGTCAACAAGATGGACCTCGTGGGCTGGGACAGCGCCACGTTCGAGGCCATTGCCTCGGAATTCCGCTCGCTGGCGGAGGAGATCGGAGTGCCGCAGCTGCAAGCGATTCCCATCTCGGCGCTGGCCGGCGACAATGTCGGGCGTCCCTCCGGCGAGATGCCCTGGTACACCGGCCCCACGCTGCTCGGCTACCTGGAGACGGTGGAGGTCGGACGGGGCGCGGACGAAGAACCCTTCCGCATGCCGGTCCAGTACGTCAATCGTCCCGATCCCGACTTTCGCGGATACTGCGGACGCGTGGCCGCCGGAACCGTGGCGCCGGGTGAACGGGTTCGCATCATGCCTTCGGGGGTCGAGACCGGGGTGGAATCGATCGTGGTCTGGCAGGGGACCCGCGAGAGTGCCGCGCGGGGCGACTCGGTCACGCTCACCCTCGCGCCCGGCGTGGATGTCTCGCGCGGGGACGTGGTCGTGCACGCCGACGATCCGGTCGAGGTCGCGGACCAGTTCCAGGCGAGGATCCTGTGGATGGGCGATGCGCCGCTCCTGGTCGGTCGGCCCTACCTGTTCAAGCTCCACGCCACCGAGGTGGGCGCGACCGTCACGCGGATCCGGCACAGGGTGGACGTGTCCGACGGAAGCGTTCTGGCCGCGGAAAAGCTGGAACTGAACGACCTGGGCGTGGTGAACCTGGCCACGAGCCGGGCCGTGCCCTTCGCCCCCTTCGAGGAGTGCAGGGAGCTGGGCGCATTCGTCCTCCTCGACCGCGTGACCAACGCGACGGTCGGTGCCGGCACGATCACCTTTCCGCTCATGCGGGCGGCCAACCTCAAGTGGCAGGACTTCGACGTCACCGGTGAAGTCCGCGCCGAACTCAAGCAGCAGCGCGCCCGCTGCCTGTGGCTGACCGGCCTCTCCGCTTCGGGCAAGTCCACGGTCGCCAACCTGCTGGAGCGGCGTCTCGTGGGCGAGGGCCGCCACACCTACCTGCTGGACGGGGACAACGTGCGCCACGGGCTCAACCGCGACCTCGGCTTCACCGAGGCGGACCGCGTGGAGAATATCCGCAGGATCGCCGAGGTGGCGCGCCTGATGGTCGACGCCGGGCTGATCGTGATCGTGTCCTTCATCAGCCCCTTCCAGTCCGAGCGCGACTTCGCCCGCGGCCTCTTCGAGCCGGGCGACTTCATGGAGATCTTCGTGGACGCGTCGCTGGAGGTGTGCGCCCGGCGCGACCCGAAGGGGCTCTACGCCAAGGCGATGGGAGGCGAGATCAGGAACTTCACGGGCGTGGACAGCCCCTACGAGCGGCCCGAACGTCCGGATCTGCGCCTGGACACCGAGAAGCTCTCGCCGGAGGAGTGCGTGGAGCTGGCGATGGAGAAGCTATTGGCTTGAGCTGTGAGTCGTCGCTCCGCCGACGGACTCCACCGCGGCGGCCTCGGTGCCATGGACCGAGAGGATCTGGTCGAAGCCGCTCATCCTTATGACTTCCGCGATCTGCGAGGAAATGTCACAGAGGGCGAAGGCGCGGCTGGGTCCACCGAACTGCTTCGCGGTCATCAACAGGGTCCGCAGTCCGGCACTGCTCAGATAGGTGAGCTCCGACAGATTCAGAACCAGGGACCGTTCGTTCGAGTCGGTCGCCTCCTGCAGCATCTCTGCGCACTCCGCGCTGTTTACGGCGTCGATGCGGCCGGCGAGCCGGGCTACCAGGACACCATCGCTACGTGCCCAACTGACATTCAGTGCCAATTCGCGTCTCCTTTGCTAGGGGCGTTGCAACACACTAGAGTACACCGTTGTCGCGGGTATGCAACCACCTCGAAAACGGACCGATTCTCCCCCACGGGCAACCTTGGACGCCACCGACCCTTGACCGCGCGAACCCCGACGCCACGGGCGACCCGATCCCCGGCGAGCCGCCTACTTCTGTGCCTCGCCGCGGCGCTCGTCGCCACCGCCACTCTCGCCGAGCCCCTGACCGGACAGTGGCGCGGCTACGGCAGGCGATCCGTGCCGCCCCGCAAGCCGGACGAGGCCGCCGAACGCGGCGAATTCACCTTCTGCCGGTTGCGGTATGAACGAGTGCGTTACGAAGACCTTGGCACCGGCTGGACCACGGACTACCCCGACGCGGATCACAACCTGCCCTTCCGCCTTCAGCAGCTGACCACGACCAACGTCCCGTTCGATGAGGAGGGGAACGTGTTCCACGCCGTCGTCGAGGTCACCGACGATGCCCTCTACGCGTGCCCCTTCCTCTTCGCGTCCGATGTGGGGACCATCCGGTTCAGCGAACTCGAAGCGGTACGGCTGCGTGACTACCTGCTGAAGGGCGGCTTCCTCTGGGCCGACGACTTCTGGGGCGGCTACGCCTGGCAACACTGGTCGAGAGAGCTGGAGAGGGTGCTGCCCGGCTACCGGATCGAGGAAGTGCCGATGGACCATCCCATCTTCCACACTCTCTATTCGGTCGACAGCATCCCGCAGATCCCCTCGATCCAGTACTGGAGACGGAGCTGGCGCGGAGGCACGTCGGAGCGGGGCCAGGAGAGTTCGACGTACAAAATGTACGGGATCGAGGACGAGTCGGGCCGCCTGATGGTCATCCTGACCCACAACACCGACATCGCGGACGGATGGGAGCGCGAGGGCGAAGACGACGAGTTCTTCTACCGCTTCTCGCCCAACGCCTACGCCATCGGGATCAACGTGATCCTGTACATGATGACCCACTGACGGTGCGCCCGCCGGCCTGCCCGGTCCGGAGCGCGCCGCCGGGGCCGAACGCCCGGGCAGGGAGGACGAATTGAGCGACTGGTGGGCCGAAGGGCTCCTCTTCGAGAACTGCAACTGCACCGCGGTCTGCCCGGGGCACATCCACTTCAGCCAGAAGTGCACGCACGAGATCTGTCACGGCTTCTGGGCGATCCGGTTCGAGGGGGGACGGGTGGGCGCGGGCGGTGGAGGCGGGAGCCGGGCCGGGGATGCGGGCCGCGCCCGGGATATGAACCGCGCCGGTGCGGATGGGTGCGCCGGGGACATCGACCTCGCCGGGGTCGACGTGGTTGTCGTGTACGAGACGCCGCAGGTGATGGTGGACGGGGGATGGAAGCAGGTGATCATCGTGTCCGACCGGGCGACGGGGGCGCAGCGGCGGGCCGTGGAGGAGATCCTGACGGGGATGCGGGGCGGGCCATGGGAGATTCTCGCGAGGTTCGTGGCCGATGCGCAGCCGACCCGCACGGCGCCGATCCGCATTGAGGAGGCGCCAGGACGCAAGGCGGTGACGGTGACGGGGGTGATGCGGGGGGCGGTGGAGGCGATCCGGGGGCGGAACCGCGCGGAACCGGTCACCTTCGAGAACATCTACAACCAGATCCACGACACCAGCCAGGTGATCGCCCGCGGCTCGACCCGGTACGACGACGGCGAGATCGTGATCGCGAACGAAGGCACGCACGGGCTCTGGTCGCGGTTCCGCTGGTCGGGCGAGTAGGGATGCGCCCGGCGGCAATTCGCGCGTCCTGGGCCCCCTGCAGCCCTCGTAGCGGCCTCGAACAGCCATCTCAATGAGCTTTTGGCCTGTTTTCGCGATGTGGCTGGCCATGACGGCGGTCATGATGGGGCCGGTGGTGTATCCGTGGCTGCGGGTGCTATCGAGGATGGCCGCGAGCGGGGTGCCCGGCGACGACCCGGTGCCTACCGGACGCCGCCACCGGCGGCATGCGCCAGGCCGCTCGCACAACAACGGTGCGGCGATGGTCGCCACCGTCCCTTTCGCGGGCGGCTACATGCTCGCCTGGGCCGGATTCAGCGCCGCCGCGGCAGCCGTTCAGGTGACTCTGTCCGCTCTGTTCCTCCCCGTCCCCTTCGCCATGGACGCCCCGGTCCTGTCGGCGGCGGCGCTCGGACTCGCGGGCACATTCCAGTTCACCAAACTGAAAGAGGCGTGCCTGTCGCACTGCCGCTCCCCGGCAGGATTCCTGCTCGCGCGCTGGCGCCCCGGCGCGGCCGCCTCCGCCCGGCTCGGACTCGAACACGGTCTGTACTGCGTCGGTTGCTGCTGGGCCCTCATGGCGCTGGCCCTCGCGGTGGGAATGATCGACCTCGCGTGGATGGGCCTCCTCATGGCGGTGATGGTTGCGGAGACCACGCTGCCCTTCGGCGCCCGCCTCACCCGGCCACTCGGGATCGCGCTGCTCGCGGCCGGCGCGGCGGTGCTGGTCGCCGCGCAGCTGCCCTGACCCGGCCACCCCCGGACCGCTGGCCTGACCGCCGTGCCGGGCTACCTTCCAGTCATGAACGTCGCCCTCTTCGTCACCTGCCTCGCCGACCACTATTTCGCAGACGCGGCGGCCGACGCGGTCCGCCTTCTCCGCCACCTCGGCTGCACCGTCACCTTCCCGGACGCACAGACCTGCTGCGGCCAGCCCGCCTACAATGCGGGCCGCAACGCCGAGGCCCTGCGCATGGCCCGTCACACGATCGATGTCTTCGACGCGGCCGACGCGGTCATCGTCCCCAGCGGCTCCTGCGCCACCATGGTCAAGAAGTTCTACCCGCGGCTGATCCGGGAGCCGGTTTCCCGGGCCGGCCAGCCCGCTTCCCCCGCGTTGACCCGCGCCCGCGCGACCGCCCTTGCCGACCGTACCTGGGAGCTCGGCGAATTCATCGTGCGGCGCCTCGGCGTCACCGACCTGGGCGATGGCCTCGCCGGACGCCGCGTCGCCATCCACCAGGGGTGCCATGCGCTGCGCGAACTGCGCCTGGAGTCGGAGCCGGAGGTGCTGCTTCAAGGGGTGGGCGCGGAAGTCGTTCCCTGGGAGGCCGATGATGAGTGTTGCGGCTTCGGGGGCCTCTTCTCCGTGAAGATGTCCGCGGTCTCGGCAGCCATGGCGGACCGGAAGCTGGACACGCTGCCGCCCGTCGACTGGGTGGTGTCGGGGGACGGAGGCTGCGTCCTCCACCTCGAGGGCCGCAGCCGGGCCCGGCGGCTGGGAATTGAGTTCGTGCATCTCGCGACCGCGCTCTGGCGGGGGGTCACGGGCGACGGTGGTACGACCGGTCGCAACCTGGCCGCCGCGATCGACCAGCCGGTGGCCGCCCCTCTCGACCAGCCGGCGGCCGCTCCGCCCGCCAGCGACCGCTGACATGCGCACCCGCATCCACGAGTACACGGCCCGCGCGACCGAAGCCATCCGCAACGAGCCCGAGGTCCGCGAATCCGTCACCGGCGCCACCCTCGCCTTCGACAGGAAGCGCCGCGATGCCTACACCGAGGTCGACGCGGATGCGTGGCGCCGCTGGGCCGAGGCGGTGAAGAACCACACCCTGACGCACCTGGACGACTACCTCACGCAGGCGGAGGAGCGGCTCGAGGCCAACGGAGCCCACGTCCACTGGGCGGCCGACGCAGCCGAGGCGCGCGACATCGTGACCACCATCGCGGCGGACCACTCGGTCGCGACGGTGGTCAAGGGCAAGAGCATGCTCACCGAGGAGATCGACCTGAACCCTGCGCTGGAGGCCGCCGGGATCGAAGTCCTCGAGACCGACTTGGGCGAGTACATCCTGCAGCTCCTCAACGAACCCCCGAGCCACATCCTGGGCCCCGCCATCCACAAGTCCCTGCAGCAGGTAAGGGACCTCTTCGCCGACCGCCTGGGCTCCGCGCCGGACGGCGATCCCGACGCTCTCGCCGAGGCCGCGCGCCGCGTGCTCCGCGACGCCTTCGTCCACGCCGACATGGGCATCACGGGCGGTAACTTCCTCGTCGCGGAGACGGGCACGGTGGCCCTCATCGAAAACGAGGGGAACATCCGTTTGACGACCTCGCTCCCGCGGGTGCACGTCGCCCTGGTCGGCATAGAGAAGCTGCTCCCCCGCATGACCGACCTCGCAGGCTTCCTGCAGCTCACGGCGCGCGCGGCGACAGGCCAGCCGATCGGCTGCTTCGTGTCGCTGATTCAGGGGCCGGCCAGCCAGCCCGGAGACGACGGCCCTGAGGAAGTGCACGTCATCCTGGTCGACAACGGTCGTACGGACGTACTTGGCCACCCTCACGCCTGGGAGGCCCTCCGTTGCCTGCGCTGCGGCGCTTGCTTGAACGCCTGCCCCGTGTACCGCCAGACCGGCGGCCACGCATACGGCTACGTCTACTCGGGCCCGATCGGTTCGGTGCTGGACCCGGGGCTGCTGGGGCTGCACGAGGCGATGCCGCTGCCCTTCGCGTCGTCGCTGTGCGGGGCGTGCTTCGACGCCTGCCCGGTGCGGATCCCGATCCCGGAGCTGCTCCTGGAGTGGCGCCGCGAAGCGCAGGAGCAGGGGCTCACGCCGTGGAAGGAGCGGGCGGCGCTGGCGGGACTGGCGAGCGTGGCCACGAGGCCGGGGCTGTACCGGCTGGCCGGAAAGGTCGGGTCGCGGCTCGGCGGAACCGGTGCGGCGCGCGCTCTCCCGATGCTGGGCGATTGGGCGCGGGACCGGGCGCTGCCCCGGCCGAGTCGGCGCACCTTCCGCGAGCTGTGGCGGGAGGGGATTGAGTGATGGACGCGCTGGAACGAATGCGGGCACGCCGATGACGGTACCGAACTCCCCTCGGGGCCGCTGGTGAGCGGGGCGCGCGCAGGCTCCCGCGAGCGAATCCTGGAGCGGGTCGCGCGCGCGACCGCCGGGCGGGAGCGGGCCCGGCATCCGGGGGCGCTGGAGACCCCGGCGCCGGCAGACCCCGTGGCCGAGTTTGTGAAACGCTTCACAAGCCAGGGCGGCGAGGTGGTGGAGGGGGAAGGGACCACGCCGGCGGGGCGTTGGCTGGCCGGATTCCTGCGAGGGCTGGACGGGGCGGTGACCGGCGTCGCGGTGGGTGCCGACGTTCCCTCGGAACTGAGGCCGCAGCTGCCCGTGGTGGCAGCGGCGCACGCGGGAGCGGGAATCTCGGTGGCCTGGGCGGCGGTCGCGGAAACGGGGAGCCTGATCCTGCCGTCGACGGGAACGCGTGCGGTGCAGCTGCTGCCGCCGGTTCACATCGTCTGGGTGCCCGAGGGGCGGGTCCTTGCGACGCTGGAGGAGGCGCTTCGGGAACTGCGGGACGTCCTGCCTGCAACCGTCGGCCTTCACTCCGCGCCGAGCAAGTCGGCGGACATCGGGCAGACCGTGGTCACGGGCGTGCATGGGCCGGGGCGGTGCATCGCGGTACTGGCGTAGCAGGCGCGATAGGCGCCCCGGTCAGCTCACGGATTCCCCTCCCGCCGGCCTGAATCGTAGCGCCCAACCGCCCGCACCATCCCCCATGTCCAAAGAGCCGCCGCGGGTACGAAGACCACACCGATCGTCATTCCGCCCAGCAGCGCGAACACGCCGAGCAGGAAGGCGGCCGAGGCACGGAGCAGAGCTGCGCTCTTCCAGTCGGTCGCCGCAAGGGGCAGGATTGTCGCGACCACGGGAACCAGGTGGATCAGCCCCAATCTGTTCGCGCCAAAGACCATGAGAACAACCGCGGGAACCACGGCGAGGGTGGCGGCAATGGTTGGCACGTCCCTGTTCGGGCGGTTCATCCAGGGCGCGTCGTCGAATCGGTTCACCATCATCCCTCACCTTCTGCGAATGCCACCTCCCGCACCCGCTGCCACGGAACCAGCCTCCCCGCGCTGCGCGCTTGAAGCTCGCTTCCGCCGTAGACGACCGCCAGTTCGGGGACGGCCGCATCGGGCCGGCCCCCGTCCACAAAATGACCCCGCACGCGCTCCGCGCCGCGAAGCAGGGCCGAAGTCGGCGTCGCGGCGGCCTTCGCCTCGACCAGGGTCAGCCCGCGGGGCGTGTCGATGACCAGATCGGCCTCGGCTCCGTTGTGGTCCCGGTAGTGGTACAGGCCGCGGGTCTCCCCCCGGTTCATGCGTGTCTTGAGGATCTCCGAGACCACCCACGTCTCGAAGATCGGCCCGCGCAGCGGATGCGAACGGAGTTGTCCGGGGTCGCGAATTCCCAGCAGCCAGCAGGCCAGACCGGAATCGTGGAAGTACAGCTTCGGCATCTTCACCAGCCGCTTTCGCAGATTTGCGTGAAAGGCCGGCAGACGAAACGTGATGAATGTCGTCTCCAGGATGCTCAGCCACGCCTTGGCCGTGGGTTGTGAGACGCCGCAGTCGCCGGCCAGGGAAGAGTAGTTGAGCAGTTGCCCCGTGCGGCCGGCGCAAAGCTCCACGAAACGCTGAAACAACGTCAGGTCGCCCACGTTCGCGACGGTTCGCACATCCCGCTCCACGTAGGTGGCGACGTAGGACCGGAGCCAGCGCGACGGGTCGAGTTCCCGGTCGAAGATGCGGGGGTACCCGCCGCTGAACATGGCCTCTTCCAGGGCGCCCGGAGGGTGGTCGAACCGCTGGACTTCCCGCCACGTCAACGGCAGCAGGTACAGGACCTCGGCGCGCCCGGCCAGGGACTGGCTCACCGACTCGAGGAGCCCGAGGTTCTGCGACCCGGTCAGGATCCACCGCCCGGGTGTCGGATCGGCGTCAATGATGCCCTGCAAGTAGGAGAGCAACCCGGGGACACGCTGCACCTCGTCGATCACCGCGCCCTCCGGGAACTGGGCCAGAAACGCGCGCGGGTCTTCCTCCGCGAAGGCCCGGTCGTCGGGGGCCTCGAGGGTTCGGTACGGATGGTCGGGAAAGAAGGCACGGCACAGTGTGGTCTTGCCGCTCTGCCGGGGACCGGTGAGCGTGACGGCGGGCGAATGCATGGCCGCCCGCGCGAGTTCGGGAATCAAGTCGCGTCGAATCATGGGGAGAGAATAGACAATGATGTAGGCTAAATCAAGATGCTATTTTGAATCAGCCTATGCAAACTATTGTTGCGCCCTCACATCTCGAAGATTCTGTATTCTATCTCCGCTCGCGCTCGAGCCTGACGAGGTGCTGCTCGTCCGTGTCGGGATGTTCCCGCGCCGTGTAGAAGACGCCCGGGGGACCGAACGCCGTGGGGAAGCCGGGCGGATTCATCAGGCGCCGCGATTCACCGGTGGCCAGCGAGACGACGAACACCTCGAACTCCTTGCGGGACTGCGTCCAGGCGCGCACCCAGGCGTGGCCGCCCGGATCCACGATGAGTCCCCTCCACCGCCAGAGCAGCGCCGGTGCCGGACGTTCCGGCTGCACTTCGCGACCGCCCAGGTTCAGCGTGCCGCGGTCGATGGAGAGCTCTCCGAACGCCGGCACCTCCCACTCGGGCAGCGCGATCGAGTCCGTCCGCATCGACAGCAGATCGACGATCCACAGAAAATCCCCTCCGCCGTCCGAGATCACGACGCAATCCTGGTGGCGCGCCCATTGGGACCGGGCCTCCCTCGTGGTGACACTGGGAAACGGGGCGTCACTGGCGTGCCGGGGAACGGGTCGTTCCCAGATGAGTTCGTGGCGGTTCCGGTCCGCGCGTTGCGTGCTCCAGAGCTGAAGGTGCCGACTCACGTTGTCTACCGAGTCCTTCCCGAAGATCATCTGCTCTTCGTCCACCGGGGTCACGAACCGCACGCCGTCGGAAAAGGGACGGCTGGGCGCCCGGGTCGACCACCGGTACTCGCCCCCGGCATCGAAGGACGCCAGGCGGAGCAGGTCATAGACAACCACCTGACGCCCATCGAAGGCCACATGACCCTCGTAGAGGTTATCCAGCCACATGAGGGGAATCGGCCCGTCAAACTCGCCGGGACCTTCGCCCCTCCGTCCGAAGGAGTGCCGTTCCTCGAGTTCGCCCGAGAGGTGGACGATGCGCCTCGCCCACTGGTCGTAGAAGAACAGGCTGTCGCCCACGGCGGCCAGCCCGCCGTAGGACTCGATCCACTCCCCGTCGTCCAGACCGTATGTGTGGGTATCCCGGTACGACTCGGCCAGCCAGGCCGACTCAGCGGACGACGCCATGCAGGCAAGCGGCGCGGTCTGGCTCTGGGCGGACCCGCCTGCGTACGCGAGTGGCGCGACTGCCGCCAGCAAATACGGAAGGTGTACGAGTGGTGGAAGCTTCATGGACATCCTTGGGAATCCTCCGTCAGTGACGGTCGCCGAGATCCACATCCGGCACGCGGACCCCGTCGCAAAGTACCTTGACGCACCCCGCACCGCCCCCCCACTTCTCAGACGGCTCCTTCGATTCGCAAGGTTGCGTCCCCCGAACTGAAACGCCAAGTCATGAGCGACGATTCCCCCGAGGCAGGTTCTTCCCACCAGGAAAGTCCTTCCCCCGAGGTAGATCTGTCCCCCGAGGCGCGCCGGTCCCCCGAAGCCCGCTCCGGACTCAGCCCCTTCGAGAAGGCCGAACTCCCGGCTCCGCCCCGGCCGAAGGGTCTGGCCTGGATCGGCGTCGTCGGGCCCGGTGTCATTGTGCTGGGCGCCTCGATCGGGAGCGGCGAGTTCCTGCTGGGGCCGGCGGCGTTCGTGCAGTACGGGCTGGTGCTCCTGTGGGTGACGCTGGTCGCGGCATTCCTCCAGACCGTCTTCAACACGGAACTGATGCGTTGGACGCTGGCGACGGGCGAGCCGGTCGTGACCGGGTTCATGCGGACGAAGCCGTGGGCGCCGCTGTGGGCATTCTTCTACGCCATCCTCTACTTCCTGCAGGTGGGCTGGCCGGGGTGGGCCGGGGCCGCCGCGGGTGCGATCTACTTCCTGATCTTCCGCGAGTTGGCGGGTCCGGAGCAGGCGCAGCTCGTGTACTGGATCGGGGTCGGCACCTTCGCCGTGTGCGTGGGTGTTCTCCTCTTCGGCAGGCGCATCGCACGGACGCTGGAGCTGCTCAACTGGGTGCTGGTGGCGGCGATCCTCGGCGGCTTCCTGGTGCTCGCGCTGGCGTTCGTGCCGGCGGACACATGGGTCGCCGCGGGTGCGGGACTGGTGGGCTACGATCCGGCGGCCGGCTCCTTCCGCTTCATCCCGGAAGGCGTGGACTGGTTCCTGATCGGCGCGTTCGCGGCGTATTCGGGAGCCGGCGGGGTGATCAACCTGACCCTCTCCAACTGGGCTCGCGACAAGGGCTATGGAATGGGGAAACGGGCCGGTCACATTCCCGCGGCGGTGGGCGGGGAGCGCGCGGACCTGGCGCCGACCGGCTACACCTTCGACACCGATTCGGCGGCAATGAACAAGTGGCGCGGCTGGTGGAGGGTCGTTCGCGCCGACCAGTGGGGCGTCTACTTCGTGGGCGCGATGCTGGGGATGATTCTCCCGGCGGTCCTCTACGTCACCTTCATCGAGGGCGGCACCGACATCCGCGGCCTCTCCGTCGCGGCCGCGCTCGCGAACGCGATGGCCAGCCAGGCGGGCGCCATCTTCGGCGGCGCGATCGCGCT
This sequence comes from Longimicrobiales bacterium, assembly GCA_965211795.1. Lineage (GTDB taxonomy): Bacteria > Gemmatimonadota > Gemmatimonadetes > Longimicrobiales > Gaopeijiaceae > Bin94. The sequence goes on along the minus strand of CBDBUB010000005.1, from coordinate 22,983 downwards.
CATCGGCGTGTGGGTGCTCTTCAAGACCCAGCTCGACATCATCGAGGCGATGACGCGCGCGATCACCGACATCCTCTGGACGGGTTCAGGGTGGGTGCGGCGGCTGCGCGGCGGCGATGTGCGCTTCCTGTACTACACCGTGCTGGGTTTGCTGGCCGTCTGGGGGGTCATCGCGCTGAAGCTGGCCCAGCCGATCTTCCTGCTTCAGCTGGGCGCGAACATGGCCGGGGTCGTCTTCGTGGTCTCGTCGCTGCACCTGCTCTACATCAACACGCGATTCCTTCCCGAGGCGGTGCGCCCGCCGATGTGGCGCAGGGTCGCGCTGGTGGCGATGTCCGTGTTCTACGGGGCGTTCGTGGTGCTGTGGCTGCGGGGGCAGTTCGGGGGGTAGCGTTCCGGGGCGCCGGAGCCATCCGGGCGTGCGCCGGTGTCCGGGCCCAGCCGCTCCAGCGCCCGCTCGAAGCTGACCAGACGGCGGATCAGCGCGTTGTAGCGGGCATGGGTGTCGTCCGGGATGCTCGGCGCCGATGGCGAGGTAGAGCTCGATTTCGGGGGGTTGGGTGAGCGGTGGAGCCGGGGGAACCTGGAGCCCCGCCATGCGCATTCGGGTCGCGCCGACGCACACGAGCAGCGCTTCGACGGTAAGGTCGCCGCGCTTCAGCGCCTCGATGCCGGAAGCGACCAGATCGGCGCCGGGAAGTCCGGGGGGGATCTCGGTGGTCTCCGGCACGGCATGGCCCGCCGGCCGGTTGGGGCCGTCCTTCGCTGAAAGCGTCATTGGCTGATCTCGCTGGTTAGCAACAGCACCTTGCGCCTGAAACTGGGCGGATCAATGGCAGGATAACGCACCATGGCCGCTTCGACCGACTCGTAGAGCTCGACCAGCCGGCTCGCACGAATCAGCCCGCGCCTGCCCATCTCCCGCACGTCCGACCAGTCCAGTTCGTGCCCGCGCTCCAGCTTCGCCAGAGCCTGGGCGTAGAAGTCGTAGTGATAGTAGTCCACGGAGCCGTAACGGTCGATGAACGGGCTGCGCTCGCGCCAGCCGGGCAATGGGGGGATGAAGTCGTCGGGGGCCGCCAGCTCGACATTGATGTTCAGGGACTCCTTGGCACGGGCGATCGCCTCGAAGACGCCCTCCGGCTCCGGATCGAGTTTGAGGTCGATGTCCACCGTCGTCTCTCTCCACCCCACCAGCACCGCGGAGCTGCCGCCGACGAGATAGATCCGCCCGGGACCCGTCGCCGCCTGGCCCAGGCGCCGCATCAACTCCCGCACCCCGTCGGCGCCTGCCGGAGGGCGAGCCGTCACCGTTCCTCGATCCGGAAGAGCTGGATCTGGAAGTACAGCGTCTCGTTGGGGCCGACCAGACCGTCCCCGGTTCCCGACCAGCCGTAGCCGAGCCGGCCGGGGACGACGACCTCGAAGTGGCTGCCGGCCGACATCAGTTCGAGGGCCTCGCGGAAACCGCGGATGAGTTCCCGCAGGGCGAGGACATCCGGCTGGCCGCGTTGGTACGACGAGTCGATCACGGTGCCGTCGGCGAGCCTCGTGCTGTAGTGGACGAGGACCCGGTCCCGCGAAGTCGGCTTCGGGCCGGCGCCCTCCTGGAGGACCTTGTACCTGAGCCCGCTGCCGGTGGTGATGAAGCCGTCGGCGTCGGGGGTGAGGTCTTCGACTGCCGGTTCGCCGCCGGTGGCGCAGGCGGTGGCGGCGAGGAGGAGGAACAGGCGGGCGCCGTGGTGGGAGCCTCGGCGCAGGGTCACGGGCCTCCGGTGCCTTGGGAGAACATGGCCCGGTTGTCGCCCCGGTAGGCCTTGCCCACCGCCCCCCTTCCCGGCCGGCCCGCTACGCCGGGCCATCGCGCGCCAGCATGTACGCGAATCCCGCGATGAGTGCGAGCACGACGACGATGGCGATGACCGCAATCACCGTTCGACGATGTCCAGGAGTTCGATCTCGAAGATCAGGGTCGCGTTGGGACCGATCAAATCGCCGCGGCCCGCCTCGCCGTAGCCCAGCTCCGGCGGGATGGTGACGCGGGCGTGACCCCCGACCGACATCAGCTGCAAGGCCTCGCCGAACCCCTCGATGACGCCGTCCACGTTGAATTCGCTGGGTTCGCCCCGGTCGTAGGACGAATCGAATTGGGTGCTGTCGGTCAGCATCCCGCGATAGTGGATGCGGACGCGGTCGGTGGCCGTTGGGCTGGGGCCGTCGCCCTCGCGGAGGGTCTCGATCTGCAGGCCGCTCTCGGTTGTGATCATGCCGGAGTCCGTGCAGGCGGCCGCGGCCGCGAGGGCGGTGACGGTGAGTGCAGCGGCGAGGGTGAGCGGCCGAGATGGGCGTGCCCGGTTGGTTGCCTTTGACATGGTGTTTCCTCCAGTTCGGGTTTTCGTTCGCTGGTTGAGTGGTCCGGCGGCGGGGCGCTCCCGCGCGCGGGGTCGTGCCCTCTATCCCCTCCCGATCGACGACGCGCCGATGCTCGTCAGCGACGGGGTGCCGGCCAGCCGCATCGTCATCGCGAGTTCGTCCCGAAGGATCTCCAGGACCCGCTCGACGCCGGGCTGGCCGAAGGCGCCCAGTCCCCAAAGGTAGGGGCGGCCGACCGCGACGGCATCCGCGCCCCGGGCGATCCCCTTGAAGATATCGCTGCCGCGGCGGAAGCCGCCGTCGACGATCACGGGAACGCGCCGGTTCACGGCGTCTGCGATCTCCGGCAACGCGTCGATGGTTGCCTGCCCGCTGCCCTCGGAGCGGCCGCCGTGGTTCGAGACCCAGATGGCGTCGACGCCGTGCTCCAGCGCGAGCCGCGCGTCCTCGTGCGTCATCAGCCCCTTGACGACGATCTTCTGGTCGGTGATTTCGCGCAGGCGGCCGATGAAGTCCCAGGTCATCCCGGGGGTGCGGAAGTCGGCGGGGCGGTACTCGGTCCCCTGGAACATCGGCTTGACCGTGGGCGCGCGGCCCCCTGGGCGGTGGCAGCCGGTGCAGGTGCGGTCGTCGGTGCGCGACCAGCGCTGCAGCGTGAGGCGGTTGCCGCCCGCCGGCAGATCCACGGTGAGAACGAGGACGGGGCAGCCGGCGGCGCGCACACGCCCCACCACGGCCTCGGTGACCGACCAGTTGGAGGTTGCGTAGAGCTGGTACCACACCGGTTCGCCGCGCGCCTCGTTCACCTCTTCCACCCCCGTCGAAGTGACGGTCGAGAGGACCTGCAGGTGATTCGCGGCCAGCGCGGCCCGGGCGGTTGCGAGCTCGCCTTCCTGGTGGAAGCCCCTCTGGCTGCCGCACGGCGCGATGACGATCGGCGTGGGCCACTCGCGCCCGAAGAGCGTGACCCGCGTGTCGAGCCGGCTGACGTCGACGAGGCGCCGGGCGCGGATGTGGATGCGCTCCAGCGCCGCGCGGTTGCCGAGCTGGGTTTCCTCGCCGTCGACCCCGGTCTGGATGTAGCCGAAGTGGGCGGGGGGAACGGTGGTGGCCGCTACGCGCTCCATGTCGAAGACGTCGAGGGCCTGGGGGGCTTCGGTGGGGAGGGGAGGGGCGCCGGTATGGTGGAATGGGCCGAGGGGGTTGGCGGGGGCTGGGGGGAGGCCATGGCTGTTTGGGACGGGACCGGAGCCGGATGGGGCGGTGCCGGGGCGGGGCGGGGCGCACCCCGGGATGGTGGCCAGCAGGGGGCTGGCCGCGAGCCAGCGCAGGAAGCGGCGGCGGTCGGGGGTGGGGGGCGAGATGGGCAATGTCATGTCGACAATGTGGGGTGGCTGGGGAGGCGGTACAAGACGGATGAAACGTGCTGGCTGCACGATTCGACGCGCGACGCAAAACCCGACCAGCGGCTGGATTCACAGACGTGTTCCCGCTCACCCGTACATGGCGTTGGGCAGAAGTGTGGCGAGGCCGGGCAATAGGGCGATCAGTATCAGCGCCGTGAGCATCGCAAGCCAGAAAGGAATGATGCCGCGGAACATCCTGTGAACCGGCACGTCGGGAGCGACGCCCTTCACCACGAAGATGTTCAGTCCCACCGGAGGCGAGATCAGGCCCATCTCCAACGTGATGACGATCATCACACCGAACCAGATCATATCGACACCGAGGGACTCGAGAATCGGCTGAACCAGGGGAACGGTCAGGACGAGCATCGCGAACCCGTCGAGAAAGGTGCCGAGCACAATGAACATGACCAGTACCAGCATGACGACCTGAGTACCCGAAAAGCCCTGTTCGGCTACCCAGTCGGATGCCACGAACGCTACACCGGTCAATCCCAGGAAGACCTTGAACACGAATGCCCCGAACAGGACCAGGAACGCGATGCCGCTGGCCTTCAGCGTGGCACCGACCACCTCGATCGTGGTCTTCCGGTTCAGCGCGCGCCGTGCGCAGGCGGCGATCAGCGTCAGCAGCGCTCCCACTCCCGCCGCCTCGATGGCGGAGAAGACACCGGCGTAGATGCCGCCGATGGTCACGACGACGATGCCCAAAATCCAACCGGCCCTCGCCGTCGCCCGGAGTTGATCCCGCCACGCCACAGGCTCATCGGCGTGCGGCGCCTTGTCCGGATCGCGTCTCACGACGATCGAGACGGCGAGCACGAACAGAAGCGTGAGCAGAATCCCGGGAATCACCCCGGCCATGAACAGGCGTCCGATGCTCTCTTCGGTGATGATCCCGTAGATCACAAGGCCCGCCGACGGCGGGATCAGTATGCCGAGCGTTCCGCCGGCGGCGATCGCTCCCGTCGCCAGCGAGTCATCGTACCTGTACCGCCGCATCTCGGGAAGCGACACCCGGCCCATGGTCAGGGCGGCGGCCAGCGACGAGCCCGAGAGAGCCGAGAATCCGGCGCATGCGACGATGGACGCGGACGCGAGGCTGCCGCGAACACGCCCGAGCCAGCTGTGAGCGGCGCGGTACAGGTCCTGGCTCATCCCGGAGACCACGGCCAGATTGCCCATCAGCATGAACAGCGGGAGGATGGTGAGGGGATATCGCGAGGCTACCGCGAAGATCTCCCCCGCCAGGACCGGCACTGCGGCACCGGGGCGGATCAACGCGATTCCCGCCGCCCCGACGATCAGCATCGCCAGGCCCACGGGCATGCGGATCAGGAGCAGAACGAGGAGAGCGAGGAAGCCCAGCAGGGCGATGCCCGGTCCGTCCATCATTCGGCCGGCTCGTTGGGATCCTCGGTGTGCCATGCCGCCAACCCCAGGAGGAGTTGGGACACGAGCAGCAGGCCGTAGGTGGTCAGAGACGCACCCAGCGCGTAGTAGAACGGCTCGTGGGGGATCGATATGCTGCCGGTTACGGCACCGCAGGCCAGGCCGCAACTGCCGTGTGCGAACAGGGCGTAGGCAGCCATCGCGGTCACTCCCACGCCGAGGAGTCGGGCGACCGCGTCCGTGATTCTGGTCGTGGGCCTGCCCAGGAAGCGCGCGATCAGGTTTACGGAGACGTGAGAGCCCTCGCCCGCGCCGTAGGCGATCGCACCCGCCACCACGACGGTGAGCGACATCGTGGAGAGATCCTCGATCCAGAGCAGCGAGTCGTTCAGCGCATAGCGCCAGAAGACCTCGGCTACGGTGACTGCCAGGAGCACGGCGAGCGCGATCCCGCCCACGGCCACGAACGCCGCCCCTAATCGGCGGCAATACAGTTCGGCCCGCGCGAAATGGTCCCGGTAGTTCTCGAAGACGGTCACGAGACAGTCACGGCTCTCCGCGCAGCGATGCGGTCTCGAATGCGTGCCCCGCGCTTTCCGGCGCGCAGCGGAGTGCGACGCTCACTCATCGCGCGCCATTGAACAAGCGGATGACCTCGCCGACGGTCATGTCGCCCACCTGACGCGCGAGCCCTGCTTCGCGGAGAGGAGCGATCGCCAACTCGAAGCGGCGCTTTTCGCTTTCTGCAAGATCGATGATCTCGACACCCGCCTCCACGGCCATCTGCAGCCCCTCGGCGCCCGCGCGCGTATACGCGGCGGCTCCGGCAAGGGACAGGGAGTCATCCGCAACTGCGTCGATCCAGCCCTGCTCTTCCGGAGAAAGGGCGTCGTATACCCCCTGGTTCATCAGCAGAACGAACGGCAGCCCGGACAGAGGGAGCCAGGTGGTCAGGTAGGAAGCCGGCTCCTGCAGCTGGAACGCGACGATCCCCGAAGGGGAGGCGGCGACCCCGTCGATGACTCCGGTGGACAGACTCTGGTGGACGACCGTACCGGGCTGCATGACGGCACTCGCGCCAAGCGCTTCGATGAACGGGATGGCGCTGCGGGTCGAAACCCGGATCTTGAGTCCGCGCATGTCCTCGAGTGTTCGCACCGGTCTGTCGCGGGTGAGCAGCACCGGGGCGTCGTTGGCCCAGATCGCCAGGACCCTGGCCTCGTACTCCGGCTCCAGAACCGACCGGGCGCGCCGCATGGCCTCGGTACATTCCGTTGCCGTCTTGCAGACGCCCGGGTAGGCGATCAGGTCGGTCTTCGGAAAGAGGTCCGCGGTGTAGGCGGGCACGGCAAGGGCGATATCGGCCACGCCGCTCAGCAGCATTGAGTACTGGGCCGGCGCGGATGAGTTGAGGGCGCCTGCGGGGAATTGCCGGACAGTCAGTTCGTCGCCCGAGAGTTCGGAGAGTTCCTGGGCCAACGGCGTGAACATCCACTCGTTCAGAGCGTGATCCGCTGACAGGAAGTGCGCCAGCGACAGCTCCCTGGCGTCGGGTGCCGGCCGGCATCCGGACGCGAACGGCAATCCGGCGGCGAGAGCGAGGAGCGCGTGGATGAATCCCCGCGAGCGGCGAGGCGCCGGGCCGGCATGGCCTCCCGGGATCGGACTCGTCGTCGCCATTCAGGACCCACCCCCGGCAGCTGCGGAAACGCGGAGAGTGAGGATGTCCATGTCGTGAAACTGCTGGTGGCGGACCGAGGAAGCGAGGTGTCTGAGGAGCCGGAGGGAGATTTCATGCTCTACCCGGGCCACCCTGGTCTGCTCCTCGAGCCATTCCAGGCGGTCCTGAAGATTGAGTTCACCGCTGCCGGCCGCGCCTACCCTGAATTCCAGCACGGCCTCTCCATCTTCCTCGCGCGCGGTCAGCAGCAGTTCGCGTGTTGCGCTCCCGGGCGCCTCCTCCGCGCCCTCGGTTGCCCCGCGCGACTGCATAAGGGTGAGCAATGTCTCCTCGCTGGCCGCATCGAGCCGCTCCACGATCGCTTCCAGGCCGTTGCGCGCTGCGAACGTCTTGATGAACTCCCTGATCCGGGGAAGTTCGGCCGCGTCGAGCTCGCCCCTGAACCGGCTCTTGCGCCGGACCGAAAGCGCCGTCAGGGCCAGTGCCAACAGCCCCCCCGTGGTCAGTCCGTTGCTCAACAGACCGCCCGCGAATTCCGCGAAGAAGGCGGGAAAGATCATGTCGAATTCGAATGCGACACCCGTCCAGAACGAGACGCCCGCGATAAGGCCGTTGCGGGGATTCGCGCCCATGCTCCTGACGGCTTCGCGCATCCCGACCGCGAACAGCGTGGCCATGACCACGGCGATGGAAGCGGCCACTACACCGGCGGGGATGGCGAGGAAGAGCGCGAGCGCCTTCGGCAGGAAGGCCAATGCGAGGAACACCAGCCCGGCCGCGACCGCGGTGTTGCGAGCCGCGACGCCGGTGACTTCGACGGCGGCCACCGCACCGGCGTGGGGCGTGTTGGGCATCGTTCCCGCGAGCCCCGCCAGGAGATTCCCGGCGCCCTCGGCGGCCACGGCCCGCTGCACCGCGCGATAGTCCACCGCCCGCGACCGGCGCCACGCCACGCGCTGTGCCCCGACCGCGACGGCGATCGACTTCGTCGAGCCGACCAGCGCCACGAAAAGGAATGCCGGAAGCAACGTCCAGAACGGCGGACCGAAACCGAGGTCCAGCCCGGGCAGCCGGCCGGGCGGGGTGCCGAGCCAGGCGGCATCGGCGACGCGCGCGGTGTCGTAGATTCCGAAGAAGGCGCTCACGAGGGAACCGGCCACGATGCCGGCGGCGGGGGCCCAGAGACGCAATGTTCCCTTCGCCTTGAGGGCGATCCCCACGATGGTCGAGATCGCTACGACGGCACTCACCAGCCCGGCGTACGCAGGCGCTCCGGGCGGCAGCTCATTCAGCATGTCGAAGAGAATCGGCATCACGGTGACGGGAAGGAGCATGATCACCGTGCCCGTGACGACGGGCGTGAGAACCCTGTGCAGGAGCGAGAGCCGCGTGGAAAGCGCCCCCTGGGCGACCGCCGAGATCACTACCAGAGTGGCGAGCAACCCCGGACCCCCCTGAATGAGCGCCTCTGCGCAGACCGCGATGAAGATCGCCGAACTGATGTGCGTCAGAGCGTAGCCTGACCCGATCCGTCCCACCTGCGCACCCTGCAGGATCGCCGATACGCCGCATGCCAGGACCGAGGCGAACACCGCCCACACGACGAGTTCCTCGGCACCGGCCGCGCGAAACACGATCGTCGGCATCAGTACCGCCCCATTCAGAGCCAGGGCGCAGAGCTGCGCGCCGAGCGCAAGCGCGAGGGGCCCGGGAATCCGGTCGGCGACTTCGTAGCGCAGGTCCTCGTTGGAACGCAACTGCGAACGCTCCACGTCGTTCCCCTCCATGCGCCCAGGTAAGTTGCTTTTCTCCACCTTGAGACCATATCTTGCCGCGCGGCGTATCCGTCGGCAAGCGGACCAACACACCCGGAGGAGCCTGAAGTGGCAGCCTACACAGTGATTCGGACGAAGGTTCACGATCCCGAAGCCTACTCGGCATTCGTGGAGAGAGTGACGGCCCTGATGCCCGAATTCGGCGGCGAATTCGTGGTCCGGGCCGACAGGTGTGTGACGCTCGAGGGAGAGGAGCCCGATATCGTCGTCATCCAGTGCTTTCCCGACATGGGGTCAGCGCAGGCGTACTACGACCACCCCGAGTATCAGGAGGCCTTGAGCTTCGTCCGCGGCGCCTGCACCCGGCAGATGGTGATCGTCGAGGGTGTATCCTAGAGCAGCCCGTGGAATAGGTCCCCGCTGCATTCGGACGGCGATGCATCCGGGCTGGACCGCGGTGCTCGCAATCGGTATCGCGGTGCCGCCCGCCCACGCCCAGGACCCCCCGCCCGAACCCGACTCGGTCATCAGGCTGCGCCCGCTGGTGGTCACGGCCAGGAACAGGGAGGAGCTTCTGCAGGATGTCCCGTTGTCGGTTACGGCCTTGTCCGGTCGTGCTCTGGAGCTTGGCCTGGTCGGAACGACCGATCGGCTCGGCCAGATGATACCGAACGTCAACTTCAACCATTCCGGCGCTCTCTCGGGCACGAAATCCGCGGCGCAGTTCTACATCCGGGGCGTGGGGCAGCGTGACTTCCTGCCGGTGACGGATCCCGGAGTTGCAGTCTACGTCGACGGGATATACATGCCGCGCTCGGTGGGGGCGGTGATGGATCTCATCGACGTGGACCGCGTCGAGGTGCTGCGCGGACCGCAGGGCACGCTCTTCGGGCGCAACGCGGTGGGCGGAGCCGTGTCGGTGCACTCCAGGAGGCCGGACGCGGAAGCGCGCAGAAGCATGCGGCTTCAGGTCGGCGACGACCGCATGACCAACCTGACCGCGTCGGCAAACGGTGCCCTGGGGGATGGGCTTTTCGGGAGCGTGACGCTGGCTCTCCGCAAGCGGGACGGGTACGTGAAACGCATCCACGACGGGCTCGACAAGGGCAACGACAACGGACGGGCGGCCCGCGGCGCGATCCTGTGGCGTCCCTCGGCAACCTTCGAGGTCTTTGCGACGGCCGACTATTCCCGCAGGCAGGAGAACGGGGCGCCCACCGTCAACGGGGGCCTCAACGACAAGCAGGCCTTCGGGACGTTCGGCAACGCGGCGCTGCCCGGCTGTACCGCGATCGCCGTCAACCCCAACTTCCCCGGGAACGGGCCGCCGACTTTCCCCCCGCCCGGACAGGGCGCGGGGGGTGCCAAGGGTTGCTACGGGCCCGACAGTTTCGCCGGCGAGTACACCTCGGAAGGCACCTTTCCGGCATTTTCCGATCTGGATTCGTGGGGCGCCGGCGCCAGGGTCTCCTGGTCGCTCGGCGGGGGCGTCACGCTCCGGTCTCTCACGGGCTACCGGGGACTGGACATGTGGAACTCCCGGGACGCGGACAACACGCCCGCCAACGTCCTGCAGATCCAGATCGCGGTCGAATCCGAGCAACTCAGCCAGGAATTGCAGTTGAGCGGCTTCGGCCTCGACGACCGCTTGCACTGGCAGACCGGCCTCTACCTCGTCCGCGAAACGGGGTACTATCTGGGCGCTGTGACGCTCCCGACCGGGGCATTCGACAGCCACTGGGACCTGGTCAACTCGTCAATGGCCGGGTTCGCCCAGGCGACGGCCGACGTGACGGCGGCGGTTTCCCTGACGGTCGGCGCGCGCTACACGAAGGATCGGAAGACCGTGACACCGGATGTCTTCGCGGTGGGTGACGCGTCGCAGGGCAGGGGAAGCATCCACGAACCCACATGGCCCCTGGCCAGGGGGGTTTTCCGAGCCGCCACCGGGCCGATGAACCCCGGGGACCGCATCCTGGCCAACAAGGAATTCGCCAGGGATTTCGATGCGCTGACCGTGATGGCCAACCTCGCCCATCGATTGAACGACAACACGATCGCCTACGCCGGATTCGCCGAAGGATTCAAGAGCGGCGGCTTCGACGCGCGGGTTCCGTCTCCCCCACCCGGTTACGAGCCGAATTCGCCCGACGCCCCCCCGACCGACTACGAGCCCGAAACCGTCGCCAGCTACGAAATCGGCCTGAAGTCGAGCACCGGCGATGGCCGTCTCAGGCTGAATGTGGCGCTCTTCCGAGCCGACTACGAGGACCTGCAGGTCGTCATCCGCGAGTCGATCAATCCCATCACCGTCAACGGCGGATCGGCCGATCTCCAGGGTGGCGAGGTGGAGGCGGCGTGGATACCGGCCGGCGGGTGGGACATCGCGGCCAGCGTCGGTGTCCTGAGCGCGGAGTACGACAGCCTGAGCGCCGCCGTGCGCGAGAACAGGAACCCTGTGCTGCCGGACTACAAGCTGACCAAGACACCCGGTTTCAATCACTCGCTCGGGATCGCCAGGAGATTCCATGCCCGCGGTCTGCCCGTCACCCCCCGGATCCACTGGACATACACGGCGTCGCAGTATCACGACCCCGTCAACACGCCCCAACTGTTTCAGGAGGGGTATCACCTGTTCCACGCTTCGATGAGCCTGGCGAGCGCGGATGGCAGGTGGGAGGTGGTGTCCGCATTCCGCAACCTGACGAATGAGCGCTATCTTCTGACCGGGACGTCCGCCTGGGGCACCGCGGCGGCCTACATCGAGCAGGTGTACGGAAGACCTCGCGGGTGGTCCGTCTCGGTGAAGCGAACCTGGTGACCGGGTGCGATATCGGCGGACGGGCCGTGGACCGTAGCCCCTGGAGGACGCGAACAACCGTGTCGGCGGCTGCCTGACGGCTTTCGCGTCCCCGAAAACGTTGCTCCCGCGTCCCCGCTCAGCCAGCCTCGTCCGAATGAAGAAGTCCTCCCGCAAACCCCGCCTCCACCGCAATGTCTGGGCCGCGAGCGGCACCAGCTTCCTGACGGACGTGTCGAGCGAGATGCTCCTCAACGTCCTGCCGCTCTTCCTGTCGAATGTGCTCGGGGTGCGGGTGTGGGCGGTGGGCGTCGTGGAGGGGCTTGCCGACGCCACCGCCAGCATCCTCAAGCTGTATTCGGGGTGGCTTTCGGACCGGCTCGGTACGCGGAAGTGGCCGGCGGTCGCCGGGTACGCCATCTCGGCGGTTTCGAAGCCGTTCTACTTGCTGGCCTCGGCGTGGGGGACGGTGGCCGCGATTCGATGGGGAGACCGGGTGGGGAAGGGGGTCCGCACGGCGCCCCGCGACGCCCTGCTCGCCGATTCGACGCCGCCGCAGCGACGGGGACTCGCCTTCGGGCTGCACCGGGCGGCCGACACGGCGGGGGCGGTGATCGGGATCGCGGTGTCGATCTGGGTGGTGCAGCAGGTGCAGGGGGGTGGGGCGCTGCTGGAAGCCGAGACCTTTCGCCGCCTGGTGCTCTGGAGCCTTGTTCCCGCGTTCCTGGGGGTGGTGGTCCTGGCGGTCGGCGCGCGGGATGTCGGCTTCGGTCGGCGTGGCGGGCGCGGCGATGGGGCCCGGGAAAAGGGAGGCGGGCGCCCCCGTCTCGGCCTGCGCGGGTTGGGCCGGGGGTTCGCGGCGTTCGTCCTCTGCAGCGTGATCTTCGAGCTCGGCAACTCCGCGGACGCCTTTCTGGTGCTTCGGGCGCAGGAGCGCGGGCTTTCGGTGGCCGGCATTCTGTGGCTGCTCCTCGCCTTCAACGTGGTCTACACGCTCGTGTCGACGCCCGCGGGATTGCTTGCCGACCGCATACCGCGGAAGCGGGTGGTGGCGGGAGCCTGGGGACTCTATGCGCTGGTCTACCTGGGCTTTGCAATGGCGGAATCGGTCACGCATGTGACGGTGCTGTACCTGCTCTACGGCTGCTATCACGGACTCGCGGCCGGAGCTGCCAAGGCAATGGTCGCGGACCTGGTTCCGGCTACGCAGCGCGGAACGGCCTTCGGAGGGTATGCCGCGGCGATCAGCCTGGCCACGCTGCCGGCGTCGGTGTTGGCGGGTGTGCTCTGGGAGGGCCTCTTCGCCTGGGACGGCTTCGGCCCGGCCGCGCCCTTCGTCTTCGGCGCGGCGATGGCGGCGGTCGCGGCGGTGCTGCTGCTGGCGATGGTTCCCGGCGGGCGAGTCAATGGCGCGGAGTGACGTCCCTCAGCCGGAGGCGCTCGTTGCTCGTCAGTTTCCGCTTGGCTGGAAGCGCACCAGCACCGGGAGGTGGTCGCTCGTCGTATCGCGATAGTTCGGGATGAGCTGGTCGACCCGGTAGACGAGCGTCGACCCTGCCCGGTACCACGCCATCATCTCGTTGGAGGCCAGAACGTGGTCGATGATGTCGTCGAAGCCCAGGATCGAGGTTTCGCCCGCGGCGCTGAGCTCGGCGGTGGGGAACCCCCAGGTGTCCGTAGCGTTCACGAAGACGCGGTAGGGGGTGTCCCGTCCCTCCGTGATGGACCGGTCCACGTCGTCGTTCCAGTCGCCGGGCACGAGTACGAGCGTGTTGGGCCAGGTGCCGTCGAGGTACTCCTTCAGTCCCTGTCCGGCGGCGACGCGGCGTGCCCAGGAGGCGGTGTCCGCGCTGGCCTTGGCGTGCAACACGATCACGACCGCGTCGTATGTGGCGCCGCCGAACGTCAGCTGGGCCGACACTTCCATGGGAGGGCGTCCTGCGTACGCATGGTCCAGGTCGGCGCGGATGATGCGCGCGGAGGTGGGCTGGAGGACCGCCGTCTTGTAGATCAGCCCCACCTTGATCTCGCTCGCGTGGTAGGAGTCGCTGCCGCCGACCACGATCGGGTCGTTGGCGAGCAGGCCACCGTATCCCGGCAGGTGGCTCACCAGGTCTTCGAACGCTGTACGGTTGGTGATCTCCTGGACGCCCCACAGATCCGCGTCGGTGCCGAGTATCACATCGCGGACGCGAGCGGTCTGGAGGAGCTCGTCGGGGGGACCCTGGTTGGGAGCGCCGAAGTACCGGATGTTCCAGGTCACCAGATCAATGGTGGAATCGGTGCCCTGCGCGGGGATCGCGATCGGCTCGGGAAGGGTGGGGGGGGGCTCCGGATCGGGGCGCGGGATGGTAGGAGGATCGGACCCGCCGCACGCGGCGAGGGTGAGGAGAAGGAGAGAGGGGACGAGGCCGTGGAGGAGTGCGGGTCGGGGGCGCTCAATGCTCTTCACGATGGTTCTCGCAGGCTTTGGCGGAGGGGCGCCGGGTCGTTCGGGGCCGGGCTTGCGATGGAGTCGAGCCGGGCCATCGCCGCCGCGAAGTGGGCTTCCAGACGGGGGATCTCCACCCCGGCGTACCCGGCGCGCAGCCGGGCGAGGGAGGCCGTGAGGACATCGCGGAGTTCCGCAGCGGCCTCGCGCCGGGCGGTGGGGTCGGTGCTGCCGCGCTCGCCGATCCATATGGGCGCGGTGTGGGCATAGGGTGAGGTGTCCATCGAGGGCCACCGCGTGCTGCCGCCACGGGCACGGGCCGCGATCCATCCGCCCCGGGGGAGGTCGACCTCGCCGGTATAGGTCCGCTGGCCGGGCGACGCCATGGCCGGATGGGACGCGACGACGCGGCCGTTCACGATGATGTCCACCGTGTCGACCTCGGTCGCGGTGGCGAGATCGAGGGTCCAGATGGTGGGGCCCGGGACGACCACGCCGCCGGGACGCACGTTGTCGGCGCCGCGCTCTTCCCTGCCGGATTCTGCACCGCCATCGCCCCGCGCCCCGCCGACCCGAAAGTCCAGTAGCGGCCCGTTCGTCACGAAAGACCGGCCCGCTCGCAGCCCTTCGAGGTAGGCGGGCCAGTTGAGTCGGTCCCCTGTGTGGACGTACACGCGCGTAGTTCCGACCGCCATCGTGCGGTAGAGATTCAGCATCACGTCGGTCCCGGCGGACGGAGCGATCGGCACACCGAGGTTCAGGAAGCGGTGCCACAGCGCAGCGGTCCCCTCGAAGCTGCTCCACAGACACATGATCTCGAGTGCGTCCACATCGCCCATGACGGCGTCGGCCACGAGTTCGACCGGCACACCCCCTCCGCTCCCCTCCACCGCAAACGGATCCCGCACCGAAACCGGGTGGACGTAGTATCCCAATCCGCCATGGCGGTGCGCGTAGTCCAGCACTTCGGCGTTGGTGCGGTCATCCGTCCCGTAGACCTCGTAGCCCGGCCCCCACACCCAGGGCCAGTGGAACTCGGGAATCTCCAGCAGTCCCATGTGACCCAGGAAGTGCGACCGGATCTCCTGCCCGAATCGGATGAAGGGCGGCGCATCGGCCTTCTCCCATCCCCAGAGATCCCGGTCCTCGTAGCGGTTGTGCAGGTTGGCGAGGAGCGGGGTCGCAAAGTCCAGTGCCTCGCCTTCCATCCTTGGCACGAGGTCCTCCGGGTCCAGGTCGTAGGGCCCGCCGTAGTTGAGGTGAAAGTGGTGGTCTCCCGAGGCCCATCCCGCAGCCCGCGCGTCCCAGACCGGCGTCAGCTGCAGGGTCACGTCCATGATGCTCCCGGCCGTTGCAGTCACGGTGGCGGTCTCTTCCGGGGTGGCAAGTCCCTGCACGGCCGACACGGTGACTTCACCTGCGGGGACCGTGACCTCGATCAGTCCCGGGCTGTAGAAGAAGACCCTCCCGTTGGTCCCGTCGAAGTGAGCCGCGCCCTCGTCCGGGACAGCCGGATGTCCGTTCGGGCCGAGGACGGCGAGGCGCACGGGCGCGAATGGGACGGCGCCGTTCGTCGCGGATGCCGCACCATCCGGCGCAAGGTGGGTGCGGATGCGCAGACGTGCCGTCCCATCTCCCCATTCCCAGGCCCGGATCTGCACATTATCGGCAGGACCGCCGGCCGCGCGGATCCGCTTGAGGTGCATGACCTCCCGGCTGTCCGCCTCGGAGTAGTAGATCCACTGCCCGTCGGGGCTCCACGCCGGGGTGAGCGGGAGTCCGCCGCCCGTCAGCAATACCGAGGCGCCCGGCTGCGCGACATCGTGCACGCGCAGATCCCATCCGTCCTCGGTGGGCCAGTTGAGCGCAATGCTGGTGCCCCCGGGCGAAACAGCCGGCCGGGCCATGGACGCGATGTTGCCGGCGACGAGCACGCGGGCTTCGCTCAGGAGCGCTTCGTCGCCGGGTGCTTCGTCAGGGTGCGGTTCGCCACCGCGGCCCCGCAGCTCCACACGGTCCCCGCCCCGCTTGGCGAGCAGCAGGAGCGAGCCGTCCGCAAGGGGCTGCGGCTTGAGCTCGATGCCGAATTCGGCCGTGACGGGCGACGATTCTCCCGCACCGAGATCGAGGGCCCACACGTCGAGGGTGCCGGCCTGCCCGGAGGTGTAGTAGAGGGTGGTGCCGTCGGGGGAGAAGGCCGGGTCGAGGTCGAGCGCCGGGGTGTCGATCGTGCGGATCTCGCCGCCGGATGCCGCGTCGGCAACAACGATGCGGGTGTCGTGGTCGTTGTCGCGGACGAAGGCCAGCCGGTCGCCGGAGGGGTGCCAGGCGGGGCGGGAATCCATGCCGGGCCCGGTGGTGAAGCGCCGCGCAGTGCCCGTGCCGAGGTCTAGAAGCCAGATCCAGCCCCGGGCCGAAAAGGCGACCTGGCGGCCGTCGGGGGACGGAGCCGGGTCGATCGGTCCGTTTGTGAGGAGTGGAAGCTCGTACCCTTCCAGGTAGACGTGATGACCGTAGCCGCGGACCGGCGGATACCGATTCCGCCATTGACCGGCCCCGGGCTCGGGAATGAGGAAGAAGAACGCCGTTGCAACAATGAAGACCGTCCGCGCCGACCCGAAGACCGACCGCGTGGACACGGAGACCGCCCGGGCAGGCCGTGTTGCGATCTCGGGCACGGGTCCCGCGACCGACCGCCCCGTTCCGAACCCACTGCACCCCGATGGCACTATCAGAGTCACGCCTCCTGCTGAATGGTGACGCGGTAAGCATCGTTCTGACCGGGTGGGCCGGCAAGGGTCCGAACCGTCTTTCGAGTTCCCCCCTTGCCATGGCCTCGCCCGGGCGAAGACCATTATCGGGGTTGCCGGGAGGCTGCGTGCCTGGCAATTCATCCATTGCAGACCCATCGCACGTTCCCCGCAGACCCGCTGCACCGACATGAAGACCACCATCGCCACCGCCTCGACGATTCTCGTCCTGTCTGCCCTCGGCCCTGCCGCGCGAGCCCACGCCCAGAACCCTCCCGGCAACTTGTTCCACCACGGCGATTCCATCCCGTGGGGAGAGCCGAACAATGGCGCCCGCTTTGTCGCGCTCTACGGAGACATGACCACGGAGGGCGAAACCTTCGTCTTCCGTCTGGAGGTCCAGCCCGGGTTCGAAATCCGCCCTCACACCCACCCCATCAACGAGCACCTGACCGTCCTGTCCGGCCGCTTTTTCGTCGAACTGGGCGAGACAATGGACAAGGAGGACGCGACCGCCTACGGTCCCGGCAGCTACATCGTGATCGCGGCAGGGGTCCCTGCCTTCATGTGGGCCGAAGAGGAGGCTATCATTCAGGTACACGGAGTGGGACCGCTCACCACCCAGTTCATCGCGCCGCCGGAAAGGTGATCCGGACGTGACCTCCCGGTGCTTGCGGCCACCCTCGCGCGCGCACCCGCCGCAACATGCACCGGGGCGATCCGGCGCGCCCAGCCCCCCCCTCCTCCCCCTCCTCGCGGCGACCACCGCCGTGCTCTCGTCCTGCATCCCCTCCGAAGGGCCCACCCTGCAGCGCGGCGACCCGGCCCCCTCCTTCACGGCCACCTCCCTGGACGACGGATCACCCGTCTCGCTCACGGACTACCGCGGCCACACCCTGCTCGTCAACCTCTGGGCCACCTGGTGCCATCCCTGCCGAACGGAGACGCCCTACCTCCAGTCCGTCTACGAGCGCTATCGCGAAGACGGCCTGCGCATCCTGGGCGTCTCGGTCGACCTGCCCGCCGACTCCGCGGCCGTCGTCCATTTCGTCGAGGAGTTCGGCGTCACCTACGACGTCGCCCTCGACCCGGAAGCCACATCACGCGACGTGTTCATGGCCCGGGGCCTGCCCACGTCGGTGCTGATCGACCCGAACGGAGTCGTCGCGTTCAGCTGGATCGGGCCCATCCCGGAAGGCGAGCCCTCCTTTATCGAGGGGCTGGAGGCGGCCCTGGGGCGGTGACAAGCAGCCCGTGGACAAAACCCCCACGGCATTCGAGCGGCGACTGCATCCGTGCTGATCGCGGTGCTCACACAGGTTTATCCACGGGCCGCCAGCCGTGAACGGTGCCATCCTTCCGCCCTCCGCGCGGACCGCCTGCCTGGCCCGGAATCACGTATGGCTTGCTTTCCGAGCGGGTGGCGTGTACGATTTCATTGACCGTGCTGTCCATGTTACGAGTTCCACAACGAAGCGAGGAATGCCATGAGAAGCGGAGACGAAATGCTGCAGCAGATCGTTGAGAAGTCCGCGCTGGACACGGACTTTCGGCAGCGGCTTCTTACGGATCCGAAGACCACGATCAGTGGGGAATTGGGCATTACGATCCCCGATTCGATGAATATCCGGGTCCATGAGAGCGACATGCAAACGGTGCATCTCGCGTTGCCGCCGGATCCGAACATCACCGAGGAGCAGCTCGAAGCCATCTCGGCCGGCCTCTGCTGCTGCTGGTAGGGCCCGGAGTCGGCGCGTAGTCGACGGCCGACGCATTCGAGATCCGTCGCTCCCATCCCGGCGGACATGTCGGCACCGTGTTGGGCGCGGCCCGCGCGGTCGGCCTCGGTGGGCCTCCAGGTCACGGTGCGATCCTTCTTCTTGCTCCGGACCCTGCAGCGCCGGAGGTAGTTGGGCGTGACGGCCCAGTTGTGGCGAATCGGGTGGCGCAACCTCGGCCGCAACCGGAAGCGGACAGTTCTCACCGCGCTCGGCCTCGGGGTCGGCTACTTTGCCGTGGTGTTCATGGTCGGCTGGGCCGAAGGGGTCTCGACGGAACTCGTTGAGAACGCCACGTCGCTCGTCAGTGGGCAGATCGAGATCCACGATGCCGACTACCGGCCCGAGCGCAGCCTGTACGAGACCATCGGCGGACGCGAGGGTGCCGACGTGGGAGAGATCCTGCGCACCGTCGAGGCTGATCCCTCGGTCGTGGCCGCGGCCCCGCGCGTGTACGCGAACGGGCTCGTAAGCTCCGGCGAAGCGACATCGGCCGGCGTTTTGCTCGGCGTCGACCCCGAGCGCGAGTTGGCGCTGACTCGTTTCCTGGATCCCCTGGTGGCGGGCCGCATGCCTGTTGCCGGCCGATACGAAGCCGTTGTGGGGGACGAGATGGCGCGGCAGCTCGAGCTGGGCGTCGGGGACGAACTCGTCGTCGTCGCCTCTGCGGCGGACGGCTCGATGGGCAACGACCTGTACACGGTCACCGGCATCTTCCGGACCGGCCTGCTCGAGTTCGATGCCGGCACCATGGTCATGCCGGTCGCAGACCTCCAGACGCTCGTGGCCCTCGATGCGGGCCGGGTCCACGAAATCGCGGTCGGCACTGACGATCCGTCGCAAGCCGACCTGACCGCGACCCGCCTCGCAGCCGCCCTTGGAGCCCCCGAACGGGCGATGTCGGTCGCGTCATGGAAGGAGCTCAATCCGGTGCTCGCCCAGTATGTCGCGCTCGCCGATGCGATGTACTGGATCTTCATCGTCCTCATCTTTTCGGTCGCCAGCTTCGGCATCGCCAATACGACGCTGATGGCCACCTTCGAACGCCGCCGCGAGTTCGCCGTCATGCTGGCGATGGGTGCATCGCCGCGGTCCGTGGTAGGCACGGTGCTTTCCGAGGCGGCCGCGACCGGCGTCATCGGGCTGGGCCTCGGGACCGCCGTCACGGTGCCGCTGCTGGTCTGGTTCTCCACGGCGCCGCCCGACCTCGGATGGCTCTTCGGAGATCTCACCGTGGAAGGCGTCCTGCTGACGCCGAGTCTCCGTGTGGGGACCAACGTGCCGGCATGGACCTGGGCGACGATCGGCCTGATGGTCACGGCACTCGTCTCCGCCCTCTACCCGGCGACTCCGTGCGGCGCGGGTGCCGCCCGCCGACACTCTGTCGGGCGTGTAGCAGCCCGTGGACGGAATCCCCCCGGCATTCGAGCGGCGATGCATCCCGCGCGTCCTGATCCGGCTCGCCCTCAGGAACCTGCGCCGTCATCTGCGCCGCACGGTGCTGACCGCCTCGGCGATGATCGTCGGCGGCGCATTCCTGGTCTGGTCGATGACCATCGACGACGGCAGCCATGAGCAGTGGGTGGATTCCGGTGTGCGCATGGGGAGCGGACACCTGACCATCGAGCGGCCCGAGTACCGGCTGTACCGTCAGATCGACGACCGGCTGGCGGCGGACGTCCGCCGCGCCGCGGAGCAGGCGCTGGCCTCTCCGGAGATCGCGCCGCACGTCGTGACCATGTCCGCCAGGCTCGGCATCGACGGGCTGGCGACTTCGGCGGCCGGTGCGCGCCCGGCGCAGATCGTTGGGGTGGACCCCGTCGCGGAAGCGGGCTTCGGCGTGATCGACGATGGGGTGATCGAAGGGCGCTACCTCGAGCCCGATGATCGGCTGGCGGCCTATGTCGGCATCGATCTGGCCCGCAGCCTGGGACTCGATGTCGGATCGCGCTTCGTCGTGCGGGCGCAGGGTGCCGATGGCGAGATCGCGGGGCAGCTGCTCCGTGTGGTGGGGATCTTCCGCAGCCGCGTGCCCGCCATCGACCAGGCGACGATCCACATCACGCTCGCGACAGCCGGCGAGTGGCTCGGTTCCGGGAGCGACGTGACCAACGTCGCGGTCGTGCTGCGGAGCAGCGGCAGGACCGGGTGGGTCTCCGACCGCCTGGCGCTGGCGCTGGCCGAGCCGGTGGAACGCGGCGAGGCAAGCGTCGTGGGGTGGCGCGAGGCGAACCCCGTCCTGGCGGCGGGGATCGCGATCGACGAATTCGGCAATTACGTGATTCAGGGGTTTCTGTTCGTCATCATCGCGTTCGGGATCGTCAACACGGTGCTGATGTCGGTGATGCATCGCCAGCGCGAGTTCGGCGTGCTTCAGGCGCAGGGGCTGACGCCGGGCCAGACGGGCACGATCGTTCTCATCGAAGGCCTCACGCTATCCGCCGTCAGCGGGCTGGCCGGCGTCGGCCTGGGACTCCTGGCCACCTGGTATTTCTTCGGCGACGGGCTCGACACGTCGGTCTTCATGCAGGACATTGACGAGTTGACATTCTCGGGTGCCGCCGTTGACCCTGTCATCGTGCCAATCTTCGGGTTGCGGCGCATCGTCCAGATCGTCGCGTTCATTCTCGGCCTCGGCATTCTCGCCTCGGTCTATCCGGCGCTGCGCGCCGCCCGGGTCGACGTTGCCGAGGCGATGAAGTTCGATCGGTAGGAGGTCATGGAAGTGCGCGAAACGGAAGCGGCCCGGACCGACGGCGTCTGGAAGGTGTTCCAGCAGGAAGCCGAATCCGTGGAGGCGGTCCGGGGCGTCAGCCTGACCATAGAGCGCGGCGAGTTCACCGCGCTCGCGGGGCCGTCGGGCTCCGGCAAGACGACGCTGCTGAATCTGATCGGTGGCCTGACCCGGCCCACGCGGGGACGGGTGTGGGTTGCGGGGCGCGAGGTGAGCCGCATGTCGACGCGGGAGGTGGCGCGGCTCCGGCTCGAGGAGGTCGGCTTCGTCTTCCAGGCCTATAACCTGCTCCCCGTGCTCACGGCGTTGGAGAACGCGGAATTCCCGATGCTCCTCCAGGGCGTGAACGCGGAGGAGCGTCAGGCGCGGGTCCGCGAACTCTTTGCGCGCACGGGAATGGAAGGGCTCGAGGACCGGCGCCCGGGCAAACTGTCCGGCGGTCAGCAGCAGCGCGTCGCCGTCGTGCGTGCGGTGGCCGGCCGTCCGGCCCTGGTGCTCGCGGACGAGCCGACAGCGAACCTGGACTCGGTCACCAGCGAAGCGCTCCTCGATGTCATGGGCGAGCTGAATCGCGACCTCGGGGTGACCTTCGTCTTCGCCACCCACGACAGCCGCGTCATGGAGCGGTCCCGGCGTCTGGTCCGCATGGTCGACGGCGCCGTGCGGGACGACGAGCCCCGATCCTAGCAGCCTCGCGGCGCCTAGCCGCTCTCGTTATCCGCGGACTGCCAGCCGGCCTGGCAGCTAACAGCCAAGACCCTGGGACACCTGGGCATAGCTGGTGAGAGGGACCGCGCACATCCGATGCCAGTCGTCGGGGTCGATGACGGATCGATTCAACAGTTCGATCATCTCGTCGAAATCATGGAGCGCGGAGCACCCCACCACCTCGGGGTCCGCCGCCTTTCGGTGTTGTGGCCAGGCGCGATCACGAGCATGGCGCCAGAATCCGCTGTCGTACCTGGAGCCGCACGAGTAGTGCCAGCCGACGAACAGGCCGTAGCGGAGCATGTTGTTGATGAGGAACCGATTGACCACGGGCGCGTCGCGCTCGAGATGCTCCGGCGGACGGCCGAGGCGCGTCCGGAGCACCATCCCGATCTGCAATTGGGCGGATACGATCGCCGTTGCCTCGAGGGGCTCCATGAAGGCCGCTGCGTTGCCGATGCGGGCCACTGCGCCGTCGTAGATCCGACGGTGGACGAAGTTGGGAAACCCGATGACGGCGCGCTGCTCGAACTCCGATACGCCGTCGGCCTCGAGGAGCCTGTCAAAATCCGCTTCGACTTCGGCCAGGCTCGACAGGTCGCCGTTGAAGACGTACCCGTAGGATGTGTGCGCTGTGAGTGGAATCACGAATACCCAGCCGTGTGGACGCGCAACCGCGCGCGTGTAGGTATGCTGGAGCACCGGCCCATCCCGCTCTTCGCCGAAGACCGCCGGGCAGCGGCGGATGACGGCCGTATCGGTGGGGATGAAGGGAAGGTCGATGTGCCGGTCGGGATGGAGTTCCCTGGGAAACCCGCGTGCATCGAACACCAGGTCGTAGCGTTCCGGCGCCCGGCCCTCGAATTCCACGCGCGCGCCGCCACTCACCCTGGTGATATCGAGCACCTTCGCGTCGATGTGACGCGCGCGCGTGCCTTCGTGGAGCAGGTCCGCCATCAGGTCGGCGGAGAGGTGGTAGGCGTAGGACACCTGCTGCGGCGTGAAGTAGTGGGTGAAGTCCCGGTCGCGCCGGCCCCATCCCTCGAACGCGACACCGTACTTGCGAGTCCCGCTCAGGCGCTGCTGCACGGTGTCGTGCGGCAGGTTCGTCAGCTGCTGGAGCTCCCGAACGAGGCTCGGCCAGCTGCCTTCACC
>CBDBUB010000004.1:0-42352 GCA_965211795.1 Longimicrobiales bacterium | reverse complement strand
GCGCCATCGCAGAACAACCCGAACACCAACATCGCGCCGGCCCCCGTGCCCGGCACCCAGATCCGCTGGAACTGGAACACCCCGTTCATCCTCTCGCCCCACAACCCGGAAGTGATCTACGCCGGCGGCAACCGCCTCTTCCGCTCACTCAACCGGGGCCAGACCTGGACCATGAGCCCGGACCTGACGAAGGACATCGACCGGAGCCAGGAAACGCTGATGGGGATGGCGAACTCGATGTCCCGCTGCAACCGCATGGACCGCGGCGAGGAGTGCATCCTGTCCCGCAACGACGGGGTGAGCCGCTGGAGCACGATCGTCTCGGTCAGCGAGTCCTCGATCGTGCCCGGCCTGCTGTGGGTCGGCACCGACGACGGCAACATCCAGGTCAGCCGGGACGGCGGGGCGACCTGGAGCGAGGTCAGCGGGAACATCCCGGGCGGCACGAACCGCTACTACGTCTCGCGCGTCGAGGCCTCCCACCACGACGCCGCCACCGCCTACGCGTCGGTCGACGGCCACCGCAACGACGACCTGCGCCCCTACGTCTACGTCACCCGCGACTACGGCGAGAGCTGGCAGAGCATCTCGTCCAATCTGCCCGGGTACGGCAACGTCAACACCGTGCGCCAGGATCCGGTCAACCCGCGCCTCCTCTACGCCGGCACCGAGTTCGGCTTCTTCGTCTCGCTAGACGAGGGCGGCAGCTGGGAGCGCTTCATGACGGGGCTGCCCGTGGTGCGGGTGGACGACGTGGTGGTGCACCCCCGCGACGGGGACCTCGTGCTCGCCACGCACGGCCGCAGCGTCCTCGTCGCCGACGACATCACGCCGCTCCAGCAGTTCACCGAGACGGTCGCGGCGGAGGACGCCTTCCTCTTCGAGCCCCGCGACGCCGTGCTCTGGAGGCGCGACGTGCGGCGCTCCCGCTCGGTGACCGGCGACAAGGTGCTGGAGGGCGACAACGCCCCGCCCGGAACGGCCATCCACTACTACCTCGCCGACGGGGCCTCCGACGTGGCGCTGTCGATCACCCGGGTCGCGACCGGAGAGGTTTTCCGCGACCTGGAGGCGAGCAGTGAAGCCGGAATCCACCGCGTCCAGTGGAACCTCCGCGGGAATCCCAGGCAGCGGCCGGGGGGCGGCGGATTCGGCGGTGGCGGTTTCCGAGGCGGTGGAGGGGCACCGACGGCCACCCCGGGACTCTACCGGGTAACGCTTTCGGTCGATGGGCGTACGTTCGAGCAGGAGGTAACCGTGCTCGAGGATGTCTGGCTGAACCAGAGGTAGCAGAACACACCAGGGGCCTCCAGATCGACGGGTGACCCCCGGCCCTGTTGGCGGGGTCGGGGGGCGTCCACCCTCGTGCATGGGATCAATTCGGCATGTCTTGTGTAGTAGAAAATGAACATAGCGAGTCACTGGGAATAGTATATTGATCGTTTGTTGTCATAAAGACTAATATATCAATCTTGAATGCAAATGTAGCGTGACGGATGTTACGTTACAATGAGATCGACGGAGTACGGCAGGACAGAGCGGTTTGGAGTTGCATCTTGGTGTCATTTCAGCCACAGGATATTGAACCATGAGTCGTCGAAGCAAGATCACTCATTCGCCGCCCGCCGCAGTTGAGAACGCGCTGACGCGGCTGGGCAGGAACATTCGTATCGCAAGGTTGCGAAGGCGCCTGCGAATTCAGGATGTCGCCGACCGGATCGGGACATCCAGGTTCACGGTAGCGGACCTGGAGAGGGGGAAACCGAGCACTTCGGTCGCCGCCTATTTCGGTACATTATGGGCCTTGGGCCTACTCGACCATGTCGACAAGATCGCTGATCCCGACCTCGACGAGGAAGGCAAGATACTGGAGAGCGCACGCCTTCCCGGGAAGGGCACCGCGACTGACGCGACCCAGCCCTGATTGGCGCGGTCGGCGCCCTCAACCGATATTGCCGGTCCCTCACCCTCTCTCCGCGAAGGGATCGACCATGACGACTGCCATCGCCGCCCGAGTCGCCGTCACCGCCCTGCTCCTCGCCGCCGCCTGCTCGCCACAGGCCGAGGCCCCGGATCCGCCTGTCGAGGCTCAGAACCCTGAAGAGGCTGCCGTGGTCGCCGCCGTCGAGCAGCTCTTCGAGGCCATGCGCACAGGCGACAGCGCGATGGCCCGCGCCGTCTTCCACTCCGACGCCCGCCTCGGCCGCGCCGGCGAAGACGGCATCAGCTTCTCGCCGGCCGACGGGTTCATCGGTATGATCGGGAGGCCCCGCGACGTGGTCTACGATGAACCCATCTGGGACTGGACGGTGCAGATCGACGGCCGCCTCGCCCACATGTGGACCAAGTACGCCTTCTACCTGGGCGACGAGTTCTCGCACTGCGGCGAGGAGTCCTTCCAGCTGTACCGGAGCGACACCGGCTGGCAGATCACGCAGCTGATCGACACCATGCGCCGCGAGGACTGCTTCTACCCGCCCGGACGCGAGCCCGAGGCGGAGGGTGGCGACGAGCCCGGGGAGGGCAGCGAGCCCGGGGGGGGCGACGAGCCCGCGCCGGAGGCCTGACCGGTGAGGCCGGCCGCCCGCCGTGACCGGCAGCTACCCCCCGCCGCGCGGGATTCGGCCCGCCAGTTCCGGGAAATGGCTCCGGTAGAATCCCCGGTCCCGGGTGAGGAAGGTCTCGGCGGCCGCGACCGCGTGTGCACCGATGAGGAAGTCGGTGATGATCCGCTTTCGGGTCCCGCCTGCGCGCCGGTATTGCAACCAGCGTCGTCCGGCGTCCCAGGCAATCGAGGAATCGATGGGTGACGTGTTCGCGTTGATTTCACGCAGCGCCGCGTCCAGCGCGGACCGGTCGGGGAAAGCCGGAGCGAGCTCCGCGTAGACGATGTCGCAAATCACCAGGGCGCCCGCATCGTAGGCGTCACGGAGCCACTCGGCGGACCTGGGCCCGAAGGTTTCGTCAGGAAGGAAGACGTCCAGCAGGACGCTGGTGTCCACGGCGGTGATCATCTCCCGCGAATCGTTTCGATGTACTCATCAGTATTGCTCGGCAGGTCTTCGGCGGACTTCCCGCGCCCAAGAATCGCGTAGACGCGGTCGACGGGATGTTCGGCCGCGGTTCGCTTCCGGATGAGGAGGCCGTTGTCTGCCGCCACAATCTCGACTTCCACGTTGTGATTCATCCCGAAGCGGTCCCGCAGGCGTTTGGGGATGGTGATCTGACCTCTTTCCGAGACTCGCATGTATATCTCCATATGAAAGTACGATACCGATAATCATATTCTATTGTGCGTACCATCGCAAACAACGAGGTTGACCTCCCGCCGGAACCTCACGCTATTGGTGAGGGATCATCCAGCAATCAGCGGCGCGGACAACGAATGGGGTCAACATCACGCATGGCGAGGCGATTCCTCCGGATCCCGGGTCCGGCTCTGTTGACCACCGCCGCCCTCTGCCTCGCCCTCGCCGGCTGCGGCGACCAGACCGGCGTCGAGCCGCAGGTCTCCCGCCTCCTGGTGTCGCCCGCCCGTGCCCTCCTCGTCGGCGTGGGCGATGGCATGTCATTCTCGGCCACCCCGCTGGGCCCGGACGGCAAGGAGGTCAGCGCCGAAGTGACCTGGTCCACCGGCGATCCCGACATCGCAACCGTCGACGCGCGCGGGTTCGTGACCGCGGTCGCGGCCGGGAACACCGGCGTCACGGCCACCGCGGGCGGCGTCAGCGCCACCGCCGGGCTCGAGGTCTACGCGCCCGACCGCATCACCCGCTACGAGCCCGGGGTCAGCTACTTCGGTCGCAACGGCTACGTCGAGTACATCCCCGGCACCCTCCCCGTCATCCTCGCCGCCACCCACGGCGGACTCATGGCCCCCTCCGAAATCCCGGACCGCAGCTACGGCACCACGCTGAACGACGCCAACACCCTCGACCTCACCATGAAGATGCGGCAGGCGTTGATCGACCTGACCGGACACGCGCCGCATGTCGTCGTTTCGCACCTGCGCCGCCGCAAGCTGGACGCCAACCGCGAGATCGTCGAGGCCGCGCAGGGCAGTCCCTACGCCGAACTGGCCTGGGAGCAGTTTCATGACTGGATCGTCACCGCGCGGTCGACCGTCGCCTCCCACTTCGAGGGCGGCATGTTCTTCGACATCCACGGCCACGCTCACGACATCGCCCGCGTCGAGCTCGGCTATCTCCTCACCTCCGATGAGCTGAACCGCACCGACGCCGCCCTGGACGCGCTGGCCGTCGTCCGCCGCACCAGCATCCGCGAGATCGGGCGCACCACCACGATCCCGTTTTCGCAGGTCCTGCGCGGGCCGACTTCCTTCGGGGGACTCCTGGCCGAGGAGGGCGTGCCCTCGGTCCCGAGCCCCAACGCCCCCGGTCCCGGCGACGCGCCCTACTGGCGGGGAGGCTACTGCACGCGCATCCACGGTTCGCTCGACGACGGCGAGCTGGTGAGCGGCATCCAGCTGGAGCACCACTACCCCGGGCTGCGCGACACCGCCGGGAACCGCCAGGCCTACGCGGAGAGGGTCGCGCGCGTGATCCGGAAGTACATGCTGGAGCACTTCGGGTTCTTCGAGCCGGCGGCGGACCCGGGCGATGGCGCCAGCCGCTGACCACCGCGGGAGGTCATCCGGCGGCACACGAAGTACCTGCCGGGGCATGAGGGGTACAAGGCTGGCATCATGGGCCAGCAGTAATTACTTTGTAAGTATGGACACGCGACTCATCCGAATCGGGAACTCCAGAGGGGTTCGCATCCCCAAGGCGCTGATCAAGGCTGCTGCCCTTGAGGCGCCCTTGCGGTTTCGCGTGGTGAATTCCGGACTCCTTATCGAGCGGACGACCGACCCGCGGGCCGGCTGGGAGGCCGCCGCGAAGGATCTGAACGATCGGGGGGAAACAGGCCTTCTTGACGAACCCGTGCCGACCGCCTTCGACGAGTCCGAATGGGAATGGGGGTAGAGGAACGCCGGCACCGGGAAGACGACGGACCCAGAAGAGGCGATGTATTCCTGGTGCTGCTGGATCCGACCCGGGGATCGGAGATCAGGAAGGCCCGCCCCTGTCTCGTGGTATCGCCCGACGAATTGAATGTTCATCTGGGCACCTTCCTGGTCGCTCCGATGACCACCGGGAGTTACGCGTACCCATTCCGCGTGCCCTGCCGGTTCCAGGAGCGGGACGGTTTCGTCGTCGCGGACCAGCTGCGCACCGTTGACCGCGTTCGCATGGCGCGGCGTCTGGGCAGGCTGCCGCACACCAAGGTGGTGCAGGTCCTGGATGTGTTGCAGAGGATGTTCGCGCCATAGCAACCCTCTCCCGCACCACCGTGTCCAATAGTGCAATTGCTGGCCACTGACTACCATACGGTGACGCCTGCCGCACCGTGACCAGGGAGACCGACCGATGCGCAAACCCCGCCACCTCCTCGCGCTCCTCCCCCTTTTCGTGCTCACCCTCGCCACAGCCGCGTCGGCCCACGCGCAGACCGGCACCGTCACCGGCGCGATCACCCACGCCACGACCGGGCAGCCGATCCTCGGGGCCGTGGTGTCCGTGGAGGGAACCAGCCTCACCGCGCAGTCCGGCCCGGGTGGCCGCTACTCGATGGCGAACGTCCCGGCCGGGGAGCAGCACCTCACCGTGACGAGGATCGGCTACCTCACGCAGCGGCGGCAGGTCACGGTGACCTCGGGCAGCACCACGGTCGCCGACTTCGCGCTCCTGGCGGGACTGTTGATCGCGGACTCGATCGCGGCGGTGCGGACGCGGGAGCAGGCCCAGCCGGAGGTACGGATCATGCTGAGGGCCGCCGCGTCCATTCAGGGACGCGTGATCGGGATCCATCCGCCCTTCAACACCGAATCCTACGCCGACATCGACGAGAACGACTTCAAGCTCGTCAGCGCCAACCCCCTCTCCACCTTCTCGATCGACGTGGACCGGGCGTCCTACGCCAACATCCGCCGCTTCCTGCAGGACGGCGAGCGGCCGCCGGTGAACGCGGTGCGCATCGAGGAGATGATCAACTACTTCCCCTACGAATGGGGCGATGTGCGCGGCGAGCACCCCTTCGCGGTCACCACCGAGGTCTGGGAGGCCCCCTGGACGCCGGAGCACCGCCTCGTGCGGATCGGCCTGCACGCCCGGTCCATCGACACCGAGGACCTCCCGCCCAGCAACCTGGTCTTCCTGCTGGACGTGTCGGGCTCGATGAGTTCCTCCGACAAGCTGCCGCTGCTGAAGAAGGCGTTCGCGCTGCTGGTCGACCAGCTGAGGGAGCAGGACCGGGTTGCGATCGTGGTATATGCGGGGGCGGCGGGGCTGGTGCTCCCGTCGACGCCGGGCAGCCACAAGGAAGAGATCGCGGCCGCGCTCGAGAAACTGCGGGCGGGCGGCAGCACGGCCGGCGGCGCGGGGATCAGGCTCGCCTACGAGGTGGCGCGCAAGAATCACATCGACGGGGGCAACAACCGGGTGATCCTCGCCACCGACGGCGACTTCAACGTGGGCGCGTCGAGCGACGAGGCAATGGTCGCGCTGATCGAGAAGGAGCGCGAGAGCGGCACCTTTCTCACCGTGTTGGGCTTCGGCACCGGGAACCTGAAGGACTCGAAGATGGAGCAGATCGCCGACCACGGGAACGGCAACTTCGCCTACGTGGACGGCCTCCTGGAGGCGCGCAAGGTGCTGATCGAGGAGATGGGCGGAACGCTCCTGACGCTGGCGAAGGACGTGAAGCTCCAGATCGAATTCAACCCGGCGCGGGCCGCCGGCTACCGCCTGATCGGCTACGAGAACCGGCTGCTCGCCGACGAGGACTTCAACGACGACACCAAGGACGCGGGTGAACTCGGCGCCGGGCACACCGTCACCGCGCTGTACGAGGTGGTGCCCGCGGGAGTCGATGTGCCGCGCGCCGTCGACGCGCTCCGCTACCAGCCGCAGCCCGACGACCCGCCGCCCGCCGTCTTCGAGGGCGAACTGATGTTCGTAAAGGTCCGCTACAAGGACCCCGACGGCGACCGGAGCAAGCTGCTCGAACAGCCGGTCGCCGACCGTGTCCGCTCGCCTTCGACCGACTTCCGCTTCGCGACTGCGGTGGCGGGCTTCGGCATGCTGCTGCGGGACTCGCAGCATGCGGGCGACCTGACGCTGAACGACGTCGTGCGGCTCGCCGAGAGGGGCAAGGGCGACGACCCGCGCGGCTACCGGGGCGAGTTCATCCGGCTCGTGGAGGCGACCCGGGACCTGGGGCTGCTGAAGGAAGGCGGCGAAGGGGGCAGATAGCTCTCGGGGCCGGGAGCGGCCGTCCGAGGCGGCCATTCGAACCGGGAGGGCGTCCGAATCGGAATCTCCGGGGTATGGAATAGATGGTGCATCAGCATGAACCGGCGACCCGAACACCGAGTCGCCCAACACCGAAGGAGGTCGCCATGCGGCTAATCACTGTTCGAACCATCACGGTCGCCACCCTGTGCGCCTTGGCGGGCATCGCCACCGCAGTCACGCTGGTGAAGGTCGGCACCGCTCCCGAAGTATCGCCCGGAACCGAGGCATCGCCCGGCACCCTCACGGGCCGGGTCACCGACGTGGCAACTGAAATCGCGCTCGAGAACGCCGTGGTCCTGCTGGAAGACGCCGGGATCGGCGCGGTCACCAACCCCAACGGTCGCTTCATGATCGCGAACGTGCCGGCCGGCAAACACACCCTCACCATCAGGAACCTGGGTTACGCGGAGCAGGAGCAGGAGGTGACGGTCGTCGAAGGCCAGATGACGGTAGCCGATCTGGAGATGCGGATGGAGGTTATCAAGCTCGAGGGTCTGATCATCTCCGTAGCGCCACCCGGGAAGGAGTAGTCGATGAAAGCCAAGACAATCGTTCGAAACGCGGCAACTGCCGCCCTCGCGCTTCTGTTCCTGGGCCCGGCCGGCATGGCCGACGCTCAGGACCAGACAGGCACGATCGCAGGCGTCGTCACCGACGCCGCCGGCGGGCAGACGCTCGAATCCGCCCTGGTAACGCTGGACAGTGCGGAAGCCGGGGTGCTCACCAACCCGTCCGGCCGCTACATACTGGCCGGAGTGCCGACCGGCGAACACACGGTGACCGTCGTACTCCTGGGCTACGAGACGCAGAATCAGCGGGTGACCGTGGTGGCGGGCCAGACTACCACGGTGAACATCGAGATGACGCGAGGTGCGCTCAGGGTCCAGGACATCACCGTCACGGGTGTGGCAAGGCTTCGCGCCGCCGCTCGTGCCGACTACTCGTACCGGCGCCCCTACAACACCGAATCCTACGCCGAGATCGACGAAAACGAGTTCAGGACCGTCGGCGAAGCCCCCCTCTCCACCTTTTCGATCGACGTGGACCGCGCGTCCTACGCGAACGTCCGCCGCTTCATCCAGGACGGCCAGCGCCCGCCGGTCGACGCGGTGCGCATCGAGGAGATGATCAACTACTTCCCCTACCAGTGGGGCGATGTGGCGGGTGAACACCCCTTCGCGGTGACCACCGAGGTGACGCAGGCCCCCTGGAAGCGCGAGCACAGGCTGGTGCGCATCGGGCTGCACGCCGAGTCCATCGAAACCGAGAACCTGCCGCCCAGCAATCTGGTCTTCCTGCTGGACGTGTCGGGCTCGATGAGTTCCCAGGACAAGCTGCCGCTGCTGAAGAAGGCGTTCGCGCTGCTGGTCGACCAGCTCAGGGAGCAGGACCGGGTCGCGATCGTCGTGTACGCGGGCGCGGCGGGGCTGGTGCTGCCGTCGACACCGGGCAGC
Source organism: Longimicrobiales bacterium (assembly GCA_965211795.1). Classification (GTDB taxonomy): domain Bacteria; phylum Gemmatimonadota; class Gemmatimonadetes; order Longimicrobiales; family Gaopeijiaceae; genus Bin94. The sequence continues at coordinate 33,543 of CBDBUB010000004.1, read as the reverse complement.
GAGAAGGATGAGATCCTGGCCGCGCTCGAGAAGCTCAGAGCGGGTGGCAGCACGGCCGGCGGCGCGGGGATCAAGCTCGCGTACGATGTGGCGCGCAAGTACCACATGGACGGCGGGAACAACCGCGTGATCCTCGCCACCGACGGCGACTTCAACGTGGGCGCTTCGAGCGACGACGCGATGGTCAAGCTGATCGAGAAGGAACGCGAGAGCGGCACCTTCCTCAGCGTGCTGGGCTTCGGCACCGGGAACCTGAAGGACTCGAAGATGGAGCAGATCGCCGACCACGGGAACGGCAACTTCGCCTATATCGACGGCCTGCTGGAGGCCCGCAAGGTGCTGGTGGAGGAGATGGGCGGCACGCTCCTGACGCTCGCCAAGGACGTCAAGCTCCAGGTCGAGTTCAACCCGGCCACGGTCTCCGGCTACCGGCTGATCGGCTACGAGAACCGCCTGCTCGCCGACGAGGACTTCAACGACGACACCAAGGATGCGGGCGAACTCGGCGCCGGGCACACGGTGACGGCGCTCTACGAGGTGGTGCCCGCGGGCGTTGGCATGCCGAACCCGCCGGTGGATCCGCTGCGCTACCAGGAGCAGCAGCCGGCCGAGAACGACGCGCCGCCGCCCAGCCGGTTCGAGGACGAGCTGATGTTCGTCAAGATCCGCTACAAGGATCCTGACGGGGACCGGAGCAAGCTGCTCGAACACGCGGTGATGGACCGCACCGGAACGCCGTCGGCCGACCTGCGCTTCGCGGCGGCGGTGGCGGGCTTCGGCATGCTGCTGCGGGACTCGGAGCACGCCGGCACCCTCACGCTGGATGACATCGTGAGCCTGGCGGAAGCCGGCAGAGGCGACGATCCGCGCGGCTACCGCGGGGAGTTCATCCGGCTGGTGGAAGTGTCCCGGGACCTGAAGCTGCTGGAGATGGAGGCCGAGGAGTTCTGGCCTGAGCGCTGGCGGTAGGTAGCCTACCAGACCCTGGTCACCCCGTAGCGGTCGAATACCGCGTCGCGGGAAACCAGCGCTAGCCCCCGCGCCAGCGACTGGGCTATCAGCATTCGGTCGAAGGGGTCGCGGTGGGGTTCCGGGAGACGTCCGGCAAGTGACGCATCCTGAACGCGGATCGGAAGCTCCCGGAACCCCTGGCCGGCGATGGCCCCGGCCATGTCGAAGGCGGCCAGCTCGGGCAGATCCAGTTTATGGAGACGGTACTTCGTGGCCAGCTCCCAGGCCGAGGCGGCGCTGACGAAAACGTCGTGGGACTCGTCGGCGATCAGCGCGCAGGCCCTTTCGGACAGCCTGCAGCTGTCGGCGATCCACCAGACGAAGGCGTGCGTGTCGAGGAGCAGCCGCACGGCTCTCAGTACCCTTCCCAGGCCTTCAGTTCGCGCTCCGGGAGGGGGTCGAAGAAGCTGTCCGGGACCTCAATGCGGCCCTTCAGCACGTCAGGCTGCCGCTTGCCCTGCGCCTTGTAGGGGACCAGACGAACGACCGGCCGGCCGCGCCGGGCGATGATCACCTCTTCACCCGCCTCGACCTGCGCCAGCAGGCGCGACAGGTGGGTCTTCGCGTCGTGGACGTTGACGATGGGCATGGGTGGGGCCTTGGGGTTGGGTGGATTGCGGAGTCTTGAACTAGCTAGAAATCTAGCTAGATTTTGCTTTCCGTCAAGAACTTTTCCGCAGGTAGAGACTGTCGAGGCTCGCGTGAGGAGTCACCCCGTACCAAGAGGCGAGCGGCTCGTTCGTGAGCCAGCCGGTGTTGTCCAGCCACTGCGCGCCGGCGGTGGCCTCGTAGAGGTCGGCGAGCGCGCCTCGGGGAGTGATCACCAACACCACGGCGCGGTCGGTCGCGGTTCCGGCAGTCGCGAGGATCGTCGCCAGCCCGTCCCCGGCCGCCCGTGCCAGCCCGGTGGCGTCCACCGTCGCAACGGACGTGTCGCTGCTCGACCAGGCAGCCCAGTCGCCCGTCAGGATCGCCCCGTTCTGGTCGCGCACCTCCGCGACGAAGCGAGCCGTGTCTCCGGCCGCCCGCATGGTGACCGAGTCGGGCGTTACGGAAATACCGACCGGTCGCAACGGGTCGACCGGGACCGTTCCTCCATCACCGCAGGCCAGCGCTGTGCAGGCCGCGACAGCGACGGCCACGAGGGCCGGACGGCCACCGCCTGTCTCCGCAACGCGCTTGTGAAGCGATTCACAATCCGTCGCGGCGAGGGTGCGGGACCCTGGCTCCATCTCTTGTCATCTCCAACTCGGGGACGCTCCCGGTAGACTACCCCCGCGCCTCCCAGGCCGCCAGCACCTCCGCCTCGAGCTCCGCGGGCAGCCCGGCGCGCATCCCCGCACGCCGCTCCTCCGGCAGCCCATTCCACCACTCCATCGTGGCGCGGGCCGTGTCGCCGAGCGGACGGAAGGTCAGCCCGGCGCCCACGGCGGCAGCCACCGACACCTGGTTCATGCCGATCGATTCGCCCTCCGGGGGCACCCAGTTGGTCATGTGGCCCCACGGCCGCACGCCGTGCTCAGCCATGAACTCGGTCGACACCCAGGTGAAGGTGGCGTCGGCTTCGAGCGCGCCGCGGATCTCGTCGAGCATGGCGCCGAACTCCCGCACCTCGCCCGTGGCGTTGTAGGTGCCGCCGGTGCCGGGCGTCTCGACCAGCCGCACGATCCACTCCGACAGGTCGCGCGCGTCGATGTTCTGCACCGGGTCCGTGGGCGAATTCGGGGCCAGCACCTCGCCGCCGCGCGCCACGCGCACCGGCCAGTAGGTCCAGCGGTCCGTGTTGTCGCCCGGCCCGACGATCAGCCCCGGGCGGACGTTGATCGCGCCGTCGCCGAACACCTCCGTGTTGATCGCCTCGCAGCGCGCCTTGCCCGGCCCGTACTCGTTCTCCGCGCCCGGCGACGACAGCTGCCCCACCGGGTAGCTCTCGTCGATCCCGACCGACGCGAAGTCCACGTACGCCGAAATGGACGATACGAACAGGTAGCGTCCAACCTGGCCCTGCAGCAGCTCGGTCGACATCGCCACCCAGCGCGGGATCGAGGCCGAATTGTCTATCACCGCGTCCCATTCGCGCCCTTCCAGCGCGGTGAGGTCGTCGTTGCGGTCGCCGATCAGGCGCTCGACGCGCTCGAAGTAGTCGTGGAAGAAGGGCGGCTCGGTCCGGCCGCGGGTGAAGATCGACACCTCGTGGCCCCGGTCGACCGCGTACTTGACCTGATGCGGGCCGATGAACCGCGTGCCGCCGAGGATGAGGATGCGCTGCGGGTCGGGCGGTCCGCCCGCGCCACCGGCCATGTCGCCATCGCCGGGCGCCGCGCACGCCAGGGGCCCGAGGGCGCCGAGCGCACCGAGCGCGCCGCCTGCGCGGGCAGTCGTCTTCACGAAATCGCGTCTGGTCTGGTTCGGCATCGCAATCGCCTCCAGGGGTGAATCGCCGGGTGCAGCGGATCGCCGGCCTCCCGCCAGCGAACGTCCGCTTCGGTTCCGCGCGAGCATCGTACGCCGCCCGCCGCGTCCGCGCCACCTGCCGGCGCACGCCCTCGGCCCGCCATCAACCCACCCACGCCCCTTGCCCCGTGCCCCCCCGCACCCTACTAGTGTCTCCAAGGATCCTCGGCCCCTGGCGCCGCCGGGATCGGTGGCGGGACGAGGCCGCTGACCCCTGCCCGGAGGTCACAATGGTGGAAGTCGATCGCAAGACCTTTCTCGCAACCATTCCCGCCGGTGCTCTCGCCGTCATGTCGCACGAAGACAAGGCGGAGGAGCTCGAGCACTACATGGAAGAGGAGCTGGACAAGAAGATCGCCGAGCGGCGAGCGGAGGCGGACGGGGAGGCGGGCTCCATTATCACCCTTGACGAACTGGAGCAGGAGCGGCGTTCCCCCCGCGGCACCGGCAACCTCTTCCGGCCGCGCGAAGAAGAGTTTCCGCCGCTGCCCGACAAGCCGACGCTCCTCGACTTCTTCCGGCTGCGCTTCGCGCCCGCAAACCACGTCCTGCAGAGCGCCACCCACGCGCTCAACACCGGCCAGCCCGAGCGAACCGTCATGGCCTGCCTGATGCACGACGTGGTCCTCAACCTGATCAAGGTCGACCACGGCTGGTGGGGCGCCCAGCTCGTCGAGCCCTACGTGGACGAGAGGATCGCCTGGGGCATCCGCTACCACGCGGCGCTCCGCTTCTACCCGGACGAGGAGTACGGGTACGAGTATCCCGAGATGTACAACCGCATCTTCGGGCACGACTACGTGCCGGATCCGTACATCAAGGAGGCCTACGAGTACGCGCGCCAACACCGCTGGTACGGCGAGGCGCGGCTGATCACGGTGAACGACACCTACGCGTTCCAGGACGACATGGACATCGACATCGAGGAGTTCACCGACATCATCGGCCGGAACTTCAAGCAGCCGAAGGAGGGGCTGGGCTACGACAACAGCCCGGTCGCGCACATGTGGCGCACGATCGCGTTCCCGAACCGGCCGCTTTAGGCCCGACGAACCGCCCGAGACGGCAATACCGATCGAGACGGCAAACCGCCCGAGACGGCAAACCGCCCGAGAGGGCAACGGCCGAGACACCAGGTAACTCGACCGAGACACCAGGGGGAACCCACGCAATGAGAACACGCAGCACATTCCGGTCCGCTACGCTCTTGGCGGCAATAATGGCCCCACTGGCGGCGACTGCCGTCCCAACCGCGCATCTCGCCGCCCAGGAGGTCGTGCGCGTGGTGGTCAGCCCCGCCACGATCACCCTCGCGGTGGGCGAAAAGGCGACGGTTTCGGCCACCGCCTACGACGCCGACGGCAACGTCGTCGAGGTGCCCTTCATGTATTTCTCGCGCGACGGGCGCGGCAGGCTGGCGGTCGACCGGTTCACGGGCGAAATCGAGGCCTTCAAGGGCGGGGAGTTCGAAGTGATCGCCCGCGCGCTGGGTCCGACCAGGGTCAGCGGGACCATGAGCGCGACGGTCGCGTTCCCGCCGATCGACCGCGTGGAGATCTCCGAGGCGGGCGGGCGCTACTACACCGGGGTGACGATGCGTCACAAGGCGACCGTGTTCGACGGGGCGGACGACGAGCGCGATGTGCCGGTCGCCTGGAGCACTTCCGACGAATCCGTGGCGACGGTCGACCGATTCGGGGTGTTCACCGCCCACACGCCGGGCGAAGTCATGCTCGAAGCGGTCGCTGACGGCGTTGTTGGACGGATTGCCTATGTAGTGGCCAACAACCCGGTCACCGCGATGGCCGTCGAGGCCAGCCAGGCCCGCGGCCGGACCGGGGACGTCATCCACTTCACGCCAACGGCCTCCGACGCCGGCGGCTCCACCGTCGACGACATCCCCGTCACCTTCTCGCTGATCTCCGACCCCGACGAGATCGCCACGGCCGACATTCCGCCCGCCGAGGTCGACGCGATGGGGCGCTTCGTCGCCTACAAGCCGGGCGTCTACACCGTGATGGCGAGCGTCCCCGGGCAGACCGCGCACGCGACCGTGGAGATTCTGCCGCGGCACGTGGCCGAGGAGGTGCAGTTCGTGGGGCACGCCCCGGTGCACAACGTCTCGACGTCGGACCTGTGGGTGTGGGAGGGGGTCGATGGGCGCGACTATGCGATTACGGGAACCCACAGCGGGTACGGCAGCACCTACTGGTGGGATGTGACGGACCCCGCGAACCCGGTCCTGACCGACTCGCTCATCGTGGACGCCCGGACGACCAACGACGTGAAGGTCTCCGAGGACGGCACCATCTGCGTGATCTCGCGCGAAGGGGCGTCGAGCCGGCGAAACGGGATCGTGATCGTGGACTGCCGAGATCCCCGCAACATCGAGGTCATCTCCACCTACGACGACGAGCTGACCGGCGGCGTGCACAACCTCTTCATCTACGATCACGTGTACGCGGTGAACAACGGCATCCGCTTCGACGTGATCAACATCGAGGATCCCGCGAATCCGCACCGCGTCGGCCGCTTCGAACTCGACACGCCCGGCCACGCGATCCACGACATCTGGATCGTGGACGGGATCGCGTACACGTCGAACTGGGGCGACGGGGTGGCGGTAATCGACGTGGGCGGCGGCGACCGGGGCGGCAGCCCGGAGAACCCGGTCGAGATCGCGCGCTTCCGGGACATCGGTGGCGCAACCCATGCCGCGTTCCCGTACCTGAGCCCCACCGGCAAGTTCTACATCTTCATGGGGGACGAAATCGGGGCACCCGCCTTCGACGGCCAGGAGGACGGCCGCACCCCGGAGTTCATGGACGGGTACATCCACGTGGTCGACTTCACCGACCCGGAAAACCCGGAGGAAGTGGCCCGATATGAAATCCCCGAGGCCGGTTCCCACAACATGTGGATCGAGGACGACCGGCTCTATGCGGCGTTCTACCAGGGAGGGCTGCGGGTGCTCGACATCTCCGGCGAACTGAAGGGGAACCTGTACCACCAGGGACGCGAGATCGCCGTGTACAAGGCATATGATCCGGATGGCGTCGTCGCGAACGCGCCCTTCACCTGGGGGCCCCAGATGCACAAGGGCAACCTCTTCTTCGCGGAGTACTTCTCGGGGATGTGGGCGGTGAAGCTGCTGCCGCGGAGGGTGCTGATTCCTTGATGGGGCGCCCATCCAGCCATTGCATCGCCCACAGGCCTGACATCGGCCGATCCAGCTATTGCGCCGCCCGCGAGCCTGACATCGGCCGATCCAGCTATTGCGCCGCCCGCGCGTCCGCATCGCCGGCGTCCGCATCGCTGGCGTCCGCGGCCTGCCTGGCCCTTCTTGCCATCGCGGCGGCCCCAGCCCACGCGTCCGCGCAGTCCTACTGGGTCTACGCGGCAGCGGAATCCGAAGACGAAGTCGCCCTGCTCCGCTACGACGCGGGCGGCGACCTGGTCGTCGAGAAGACGATCACCACCGGGTGGCTGCGGGCCGAGATCGAGGCCCCGCACGGCCTCGCCATGGACCCGGCCGGGGAGTACTGGTACCTCACGCTGGGACATGGCTTCCCCAACGGTCGCCTCGTCAAATACGCCACCGGCGCGGACACGGTGGCCGGCGTCGCCGACCTCGGCCTCTTCCCCGCCACGATCGCGGTCCCGCCGCACGGCGCGGTCGCGCTCACCGTCAACGCCAACTTCCACGGCGACCACGTCCCGTCGACCGTGACGATCGTCGACCTCGAGACCATGTTCCCGATCGCCGACGTGGTGACGTGCACGATGCCGCACGGCTCCCGCTTCAGCGCCGACGGCACGAAACACTATTCGGCGTGCATGATGGACAACCAGCTCGTCGAGATCGACGGCGCCACCCTCGACGTCACCCGGCGCCTCGACCTGATCGCCAACAAGCCCGCGATGGCCCCCATGGAGGGGCATATGGCCATGGCGCCGCCCGGCGGAGAGAACTGTTCTCCCACCTGGACGACCCCCCACCCGGACGGCGGCCGCGTCTTCGTGCCGTGCAACAAGGGCGACGTGATCCTCGAAGTCGACCTGGAGCAGTGGCGCGTCACCCGCCGCATCGAGGCCCCGGGCGCGCCGTACAACCTCGACCTGACCCCCGACGGCACCAAACTGCTCGCCACCCTGAAGGGTAGCGCCAAGGTGGGAATCTGGGATGTCGAAACGGGCGAGATGCTGCACATGATCGACTCGCTGATGCGCGTGACCCACGGCGTCATCGTGACGCCCGACGGCCGCTACGCCATCGTCACTGTCGAGGGCATCGGCGGCGACCCCGGGACGGTGGAGGTCATCGAGATCGAATCGGGCTCCCGGGTCGCGTCCGCACAGATCGGCAAGCAAGCAGGAGGAATCGCGCTATGGAAGATGGAAGGATGACCTGGGGGCTGGCCCAATCGAGCATGCTGATGACCCGGCGGTTGCCGCGGAAGCGGGCCGCGTTTCGTTCCAGCATGCCGCTGACCCGCCGCTTGCCGCGGAAACCGGCGGTGTCCCATTCCAGCATGCCGCTGACCCGCCGCTTGCCGCGGAAACCGGCGGTGTCCCATTCCAGCATGCCGCCGACCCCACGCTCGCCGCGGAAGCGGGCCGCGTCCCAGTCGCGCATGCCGCTGACCCACCGCTTGCCGCGGAAACGAGGCACGTCCCAATCGCGCATGCCGCTGACCCACCGCTTGCCGCGGAATCGCGCCGCACGCGCGCTCGCCGCCCTGGCCGCCGTCACCGCCCTCGCCTCGGCCTGCCAGCCCTCCCCCGGCACCGACGACGCTGCCTCCGAGAACATCCCCGGCTGGCAGTGGACCGACGAGCAGGTCCTGGAGACCGTCAACGCCGTGCGGGCGGGGCGCAGCCTCCAGCCCGAGAGCTGGCCCGGTGGCGCCCGCGTCGCCGTCCTTCTCTCCTTCGATGTCGACAACGAGACCGTCCTGGGCCTCCGCTACGGCGACGCCACCGTCGGCTCCCTGTCGCAGGGGCAGTTCGGCGCCCGCGTCGCGCTTCCCCGCGTCGTCGACCTCCTCGACCGCGAGGGCATCCCCGCCTCGTTCTTCGTCCCGGCGGTCAGCCTCGTCCTCGATCCGTCCCAGATCGACATCATCCAGGCCGCCGGCCACCACGAGTTCGCCATACACGGCTGGATCCACGAGCTCAACTCCAGCCTGGAAGCCGACGTGGAACGCGCCCTCCTGCAGCGCGCCGTCGACTACATGACCGAGGTCACCGGCACGCGCCCGCTGGGCTACCGCGCCCCGTCGTGGAATTTCAGCCCCAACACGCTGGGCATCCTGCTCGAGATGGGGTTCCTCTACGATTCCTCTCTGATGGCCGACGACCGCCCGTACGAGATCAACGCGCACGGCGAGCCCACCGGCATGATCGAGCTGCCGGTCGAGTGGATCCTCGACGACGCGCCGCTCTTCAACCCGCTCGGGACCCGCTACTCACCCCCGCGCGACGTGCTCCAGGTGTGGAAGGACGAATTCGACGGCGCCTACGCCGAGGGCACGATGTTCGTGCTGACCATGCACCCGCACGTCATCGGCCACCGGTCCCGGATCGTCGTCCTCGACGAGCTGATCCAGTACATCAAGGGACACGAGGATGTCTGGTTCGGCACGCACCTGGAGGCGGCGCAGTGGGTCAAGGAGCAGGCGGGGATGTAGGGGCGAACGTCAGCCCTTGACCCGTCAATCCTCCTCCTCTACCCCATTCTCCTTGTACCAGCCCAGGTGCTTGCCGATCGGGATCCCCAGCAGCGGTCGCGCGACGACCGCGCCGGCCTTCTTCAGCCCCGACTCCAGACCGAAATCCACGTAGTCCTTGCCGGCGTGGATCTCGATGACCTTGCCGTCCATGGCGGGGAACCGCTCAAGCAGGGCGTCCACCACGCGCTGGGACCAGGCGCGGCGCTCGGCAGCGGGGAGGTCACCGAGGTCCAGGTTGTACCACCCGATCCGGGAATTGGGTTCGAGCAGACCGTGCTTGGCGCTGAGGATGTACCACAGATGGCCGGAGCGCTCCGCGTACGCACGGCGGCTCCGCCAGAGGGGGGATGCGTAGAGATTCCTGGCCTTCACGGGTCTGGCCCATTCGAGCTTGCCCTTGACGCAACCCACAAGCAGGATGTCCGGCGTCAACTGCCCATCGGCCCCTGCCCCGCCCCCTTTCGACCCTTCTTTTTCCTGCATGGGCATGGCTCCATTGGCCGCTGGACATGAACGTTGAATACTATCTATCTAGCTTGACAGGGTCCCCCAGGCAAATCTGGGATGATGACGGACGGCGTGCCGGGGGCGGACGAGCGCGCCGGGCAACGAATGGAGCGGATATGAATCGGTGGATGCCAGAATGAAGGCGGCGCGGGCCGGAGCGACGGCCGCGGCGACCGTGGCGGCCTTCTCCGCGGCGGCGTTCCACGGGCCGGCGTCGGACGGATATTGGCCGATGTCGGATGCCCATTGGCCGGAGTCGGATGCCCATTGGCCGGAGTCGGATGCCCACGGACCGGACTCGCCCCCCCCGCACTGCGACGACCTCACGCCCACTCCCGGGGCCACGCTGCTCCCGTCCCGCGACCTGTACTGCCTCTTCCTCACGCCGAGGCACGGTCTCGAGTACATCTCGGGCCACCTCGAGCTGCGGACACCCCACACGCCCTTCGGGGTCGCGGTGAACGCCGCCGGCCACCACCTCTACGAGGGCATCCTCACCCTTGACGGACTGCCCGAGCCGTCGGCGCTGGGCGACTACCACCACATCGTCGCGTGGCTGGCCTCGCCCATCTTCGACACGATCGTCGCGCTGGGACCGGTCGCCAACGGGACGCAGAGCATCGGCGAGATCGGCCTCAACAAGTTCATGATCATCATCACGGCGGAGGAGCGCCCGGACGCCCCCGAGTGGGAAGGACGGCTCCTGCTGCGCGCGTCGTCGCCCTCTTCGCGCATGTCCCCGCCCGACATGCAGGAATTCATGCTGGGGGCGATGGGGACGGAGCCGGGCGATGCGGGGGCGGCGGGAGGCCGGCAGATGCCCGGCATGCCGCCCGACTCCGCGGGCGCCGCCCACGCCCACGCCGCCGATGCCGGCGCACGCGCCTGGCCCCACCCCCCCATGCCCCCCGCGCTGACCATGTTCCCCGCGCTGATGGCCCTGGACCCCCCCGCCGCCACCCCCTTCCTCCCCGGCGCGGCCACCGACCCCTCCACCCTCCCCCTCGCCCGCCCCCGCGACATCCTGCGCCTCGGCGACGGTGACGCCATCGACCTCGAGGCAGGCCTCGTCCGCCGCCGCATCCGCTCCCGCGACCACATCATGTACGGCTTCAACGGCCAGTATCCCGGACCGCTGCTGCACGTACCGGAGGCGGCGACGGTCACCGTCAACTTCACGAACTCGATCCCGTGGCCGACGACCGTCCACTGGCACGGCCTCCGTCTCGACAACGCGTCGGACGGCGTGCCCGGCGTCACCCAGGACCCGGTCGAGCCCGGCGGGACCTTCCGCTACACCGTCCACTTCCGTGACCCGGGCCTCTACTGGTACCACCCGCACCACCGCGAGGACATCCTGAAGGACCTCGGCCTCTACGGGAACATGCTGGTCGAGCCGCGCGACCCCGGCTACTACGCCCCCGCCGACCGCGAGGAGTTCCTCATGCTCGACGACTTCCTGATGGCCGGCGACGCGCCCATGGCGGGTGACACGCCGATGCCCTTCGGGATGGAGCGCACGACGCATGCGTTCATGGGACGCTTCGGGAACCTCTTCCTGGTCAACGGCGAGCCGGACTACGAGCTGGACATCGTCTCGGGCGAGGTCGTGCGGCTGTACCTGACGAATGTGAGCAACACGCGCACCTTCAACCTGTCGTTCGAGGGGGCGGGAGGGCGGCCGCCGCCGCGCATCAAGGTCATCGGCACCGATGTGGGCGCCTTCGAGCGGGAGGAGTGGGTGGAGAGCATCGTGCTGAGCCCCGCCGAGCGCTACATCGTGCACGTGCGCTTCGACGCCTTCGGCGAGTACACCCTTCTGAACCGTATCCAGGGTATCGACCATTTGGGCGGCGTCTTCTTCCCCGAGACGGACACGCTGGGGACCGTGCGCGTGGCGGCCGGCACGCCTCCGGACGCGGAAACATCCGGCGCGCCCGCCTCGGCCGATATGCCCGCCCCGGCCGGCACGCCCGCTTCGCCCGCCTTCTTCGACACCCTCCGCACCAACCTGCCCGCCGCCCGCGAGATCGCGCTCTACCGCGACCAGTTCGACCTCCCCATCGACCGCGAACTCACCTTCACCCTGGAGACGACCGGCGTCCCCTACATCGTCGAGCGGCTGATGCGCTTCGACTCGGCGTACTTCCACCCGGTCGAATGGAGCGGCACGATGCCGATGATGAACTGGAACTCGTCGTCCGAGGAGGTGCGCTGGATTGTACGGGATCCGGCGACAGGGGCCGAGAACATGGACATCGAGTGGGAATTCGAGGTGGGGGACATCGTCCGGATCCGGCTGCACAACGAGCGGCGGTCGTTCCACGCCATGCAGCACCCCTTCCACATCCACGGGCAGCGCTTCCTCGTGCTCGCGCGCAACGGGGTCCCCAATGAGAACCTGGCCTGGAAGGACACCGTGCTGCTCCCGGCGGGCACCACCACCGACATCCTCCTGGAGATCACCAACCCCGGGCGCTGGATGGCCCATTGTCACATCTCCGAGCACCTCGAAGCGGGCATGCGCATGCTGTTTACGGTCAATCCGTGAGCGGACACCCCCGAGCGTCCCGCAAACTTTGTTCGCCGCCCGAACAAAGTCCCCGATGACGCCCGCCGCCGACTGGCGCGAAGCCCACCGCCGGGCCATCGAGCGCGGCGAATCCACCTACATCGACCCCGGCACCGGCTTCCAGGTCTTCACCGAACTCGGCCTCGAGCGGCGCGGACACTGCTGCGGCAGCGGGTGCCGCCACTGCCCCTACCAGCACGAATCGATGGAGCTCGACAGCCGCGTCGCCGGCGCCCAGCAGCCCTCCTGGCTGACCGGAACCGCGCCCCCCGGCGAACCGGCCGACCTCCTCTTCTGGAGCGGCGGCAAGGACAGCTTCCTCTGCTACCGGGTGCTGATGCGCGAAGCCGCGCGCCCCGTCGCGCTGCTGACCACCTTCGACGCCGCCAGCCGCATCGTCGCCCACCAGGAGGTCGGCGTGCGCCAGGTCGTGCGCCAGGCCGAGCACCTGGGGCTTCCGCTGCTCGGCGTTCCCCTGCACCCCGGCCACGACTACGTCGACCGCATCCGCGAGGCGGTGTCGCTGGTCCCGGCCATCGCCCGCTTCGTCTTCGGCGACCTTCACCTGCGGCACATCCGCGAGTGGCGCGACACCGCCTTCCGGGAACTCGCGGCCGAATGCGGCGCGGCGCTCCACTTCCCCCTCTGGGGCGTTTCAGCTGAAACGTTAATCGCGGATCTGGAGGCGAGCGGCGTCCCCTGCGTGGTGTCGGCGGTGACCGAAGCGGCCGAGGGCGTCGTGGAGGTGGGGGATGAATTCGGGCGCGAGATGATGGAGCGCCTGCCGGACAGCGTCGACCCGTTCGGGGAAAACGGGGAGTTTCATACCCTGGCGATGGTCTGGCGAAAAACCGCGATTCCAGCCAGAATCCCTTGCACATCGGCCCCGCCCGTTGAAGCCGGGCGCGCGCGAACCTACGAGGAGAAAACGCCCAAATGAGAACGAAAAACCCCGCCAAGACCGCCGCTTTGGCCCTGGGAGCCATCGCCGCCCTCACCGCGTATCCCCCCGCGGCCAGCGCCCAAAGGCCCGTCCCAGGCTCCGCAGCGGCCGGCTACGTGGCCGTGGACGCCGAAATCGTCGCTTTGACCGGCGTCACGCTCATCGACGGCACCGGCGGGGCCGTCCAGCGCGGCCGCACGATCGTGATCGAGGGCAACCGCATCACGGCGGTGGGACCGGACGGCCGGGTGTCGATCCCGGGCGGCGCCTCGGTGCTGGACATGTCGGGGCACACCGTGATCCCGGGGCTGGTCGGGCTGCACAACCACCTGTACTACACGGCCGCGGGGGGACGCGCCGCGCAGCTCACCTACAGCGCGCCGCGCCTCTACCTGGGGAGCGGGGTCACCACCGTGCGCACGACGGGGAGCCGCCAGCCGTACGCGGAAATCAACCTGCGCGAGGAGATCGAGGCCGGGCGGGCGCCGGGTCCGCGCATCCACGTCACCGCGCCGTACATCACCGGCGGGGGCGGCATCTCGGGCATGACGATGCTGGAGTCGCCCGAGCAGGCGCGCCGTTTCGTGCGCTACTGGGCCGCCGAGGGGGCGACGTGGCTGAAGGCGTACACGCGCATCAGCAGCGAGGACCTGGCCGCGGCGATCGACGAGGCCCACGCGCAGGGGATCAAGGTCACCGGGCACATCTGTTCGGTCAGCTTCACCGAGGCCGTCGAACTCGGGATCGACAACATCGAGCACGGCCTGCCGACGAACAGCGACTACTACCCCGGGCGCGGGAAGGACGAGTGCCCGAACGACATCATGGCGCAGGCGCTCTCGGTCGACGTGAACAGCCCCGAGGTCGCGCACACCTTCAGGACGATGATCGACGCCGGCGTCCCCATGACCTCGACGCTGGCCGTCTACGAGCTCTTCTTCCAGGGACGGCCGGTCCGCGACCAGCGCAGCCTCGATGCGATGAGCCCCGCGGTGCGCGAGGACTACCTGGCCAGCAAGGCGCAGATCGACGAGGTCGGACGGGATCCGGCGGGACTGCTGAACGCCATCGCCTACGAGAAGGCCTTCCACGACGCCGGCGGCGTGCTGGCGGCGGGAGTCGATCCCACCGGCAACGGCGGCGCCCTGCCCGGCTACGGCGACCAGCGCAACTACGAGCTCCTCAGCGAGGGCGGGTTCGCTCCGGCCGACGCGATCAGGGTGATGACCGCGAACGGCGCCATGGTCCTCGGGGAGGACGACCTGGGGACCGTCGAGGCCGGCAAGATCGCGGACCTCGTGGTGCTTAGCGGCGACCTCACCGCCGATCCGTCCGTGATCCGCAACGTGACGGTGGTATTCAAGGACGGAGTGGGCTACGATTCTCCGAAGATGCTCGAAGACGTGCGGGGGCTCGTCGGAATCAGGTGATCCATCCACTGCAAGCCGGGGAATGAGAGACATGTCGCGACCGAGGCCGTTTCACCTTGTGGCGTTCGCAGCAATCCTGGCCATCAACGCCTGCGGCGGAGACGGGGGAACCGAGCCCCCACCTCCCCCGCCGCCGCCGGCCAACCAGGCCCCGCAGGCGGTGGGCTCCCTCGGGACGCTGACCTTCAGCGTCGGCGGCACCGTGACCATCGACGTCGCCCCCAACTTCCGCGATCCGGACGGCGATGCGCTCACCTTCTCCGCGACCTCGTCGGACGCAGGCATCGTGGGCGTGGCGGTGAGCGGAGGCTCCATCGATGTCGCGGGCAACGCGCCCGGGACGGCGACCGTCACGGTCACCGCCCGGGATCCCGGCGGCCTGACGGCGACCCAGCAGCTGGGCGTCACCGTCGACGGCCCCCCGGTCCTCACCGACTCGATACCCAACCAGGTCATGGATGAAGGCGCATCGACAACGCTGGACCTGGCCGACCACTTCACGGACGACAGCAGCAGCGATCCCACCTACGAGGCGGCCACGTCGGACGCCACGGTGGCGACCGTGTCGATCGACGGCAGCACGGCCACGATCACCGGCGTCGGCGCAGGCAGCGCCACGCTCACCTTCACCGCCCGCGACGAGTACGGACAGACCGCCACGCAGGAAGTCGGCGTCACCGTCGAGGAGGCGAACCAGGCCCCGCGGGCCACCGACTCGATCCCCGCCCAGGAGCTGATGCCCGACGGCGAGGCGACCCTGGACCTCTCCGGCCACTTCACCGACCCGGACGACGACGCGCTCACCTACGAGGGCGCGACCTCGGACGCGGACGTGGCGACCGTCTCGATCGACGGCAGCAACGCCACGATCACCGGCGTAGCGGCAGGCACCGCCACGATCACCTTCACCGCGAGCGACCCCGAGGGGCTCTCGGCCGGCCAGGAGGCCATGGTCACGGTCAACACCCCGCCGATGCCCGAGGGCACGATCGATACGGTCACGGTCACGGAGGGCGAGTCGACCACTATGGTGGTGTCCGGCTATTTTAGCGACGCGGATGGTGACGAGCTCACCTACGAGGCGAGTAGTTCGGACGACGAGGTCGCGACGGCCTCAGTAGCGGACAGCACCATGACGATCAACGGCGTGGGCGGCGGAACGGCCACGGTCACGGTCACGGCAACCGATCCGCGCGGCGCGGCGGCGGAGCAGGTGGCAGTCGTGCGGGTGAACCGGGCGCCGGTCCCGTCCGACACCGACACTCTGCCGGGCCACGACATGGTGCGAGGGAATGCTGTGATCTTGGACATGGCTTCGTTTTTCACGGATCCGGATGGCGATGCGCTCACCTTCACTGCCACCACCTCCAACGCCGACTTGGCCACTACCTTCGTGGAGGGCAGTGTGGTGACGACCAGGTCAGCCGCATCGGATTCGACCGCACCCGCCCAAGATACGGTGATCCTGACTGTCACCGCGACCGACCCATGGGGACTGTCGGTTGAGCAGGAGGCACTGGTGCGGGTGAACGCTATGGAGTATGACACCCTGGCAATTCCGATTGTGGTGAACAAGGATGGGACGTTAACGGCCACGGCGCTCGGCCAAACAATCGAGTTGACCGCGTGCCTCACCATCACGAACCTTCCATTCGATGGGGTAGCGACAACCGTGCAGTGGACGGAGTGGCAGCGACAGGTGGGCACCGGATGGGTAACCGAGCAGTTCACACCAGGTCAGCTCTGCCCAATCAAGCTCCAAGAGGATCGGTATCCGCTCGGCGTCTACCGAATGATCGGTCGTATCAGTCAAGGCGACGAAACCGGTACGTACCGATCACCCACAGTGGAAAAGGAAGACGAGAGCCAGGCCAAATCACGCTGGACAACTCGGCGCTGAGTACGACGTCCCCACACGCACTCGGTGCCGACCGCGTCGTGGTGCTGGCCAGAAGGTGGTCCGAGCGACAACCTGTTGTCGGCGTGTTCTGCCTGCACGTTGACGCTCCCTGGAATCGGCTCCAGCTCCGGCAGGACTTAAACGCGGCGCTGTTGGTCGCCGCCCGAGGCCCGAGCCTACACCGGACCGCTGACAGAGGCAGAATACGTAATGTGGACCTGACAATCCGTAATGTTCAGTTGACATCTGTCACTGCTCTCATACCCCTGACTGTCCTGTCGAAGGCTGGCACTACACCAATGGCTAGAATGAGCTCATGCCGCCCAGTCCACCCCGATCGAGGCGATCACGATGCACTCGCCCGCCGCGACACTGTTCCAGTGCTCGATCCCGGAGTGCGCCATTTTCAATGCCCAATTGACAGCACCGCTTCGCCAGAAACCGCACCAACCTGCTGCGCCTCAGCAGCTCGCACCCCGTCAGCGCTCCGAATCCCTGCTGATCCGAACCCGGGGGGGCCGATCCCGACCGACCTGTTGAAACTGAACCGCGCACCCACTATCTTTACC
Organism: Longimicrobiales bacterium; assembly: GCA_965211795.1. Lineage (GTDB taxonomy): Bacteria > Gemmatimonadota > Gemmatimonadetes > Longimicrobiales > Gaopeijiaceae > Bin94. Next base: position 16,425 of record CBDBUB010000004.1, on the reverse strand, counting down.
CTGGCGTTATGGATTGTAATGCTCGCGAACCTCCTAATACATTGATTCTAAAAGCACTTGCCGCCTCGCGTCCCCTCGCCTCCAGACCGCTCTTGAATAGCACGGGTTCACATTCAGGGAACTAACCATGCATACACGACCCCTACCCCAGGATCTCGCAGCGCTAATACACCACGTCGAGCTTTCGAAAGCAGGATGGAGGGACCGCGCATTAGAGTTGCTCGTGCTCGCAGCCCTCGCCGACCGCGAGCAAGGCGTGTCCGCCTCCACAATCACCAACGCCGTCAACTCCCGGATCGCCGCTCCCCTTGGAACGGCTCAAATCACACGAATCCTCGATGCCCTGGAATCCACCGATCGGATCATGCGCCTTGGACCGGACAGCTTTAGCCTTGCCGCAGCTACCCGTGCTGAATTCGAGGACCTCCTAGAGGACGCAAAGGCTCGGACAACCGCCGTCGAGGCCGACTTCGACAGCAAGTTCGGAGACCTGATTCAGCACACCGGCGTCACTTGGGAGAGCTTTCAGACGGATCTATTGGTCCCGTTGGTCTCCGAGCTCGGTGCCAAGACCTATCAGATTCTAACGGGGGAGCAAATCGAATTTGCAGAAGCTAGCAGCTACCTCGGCTTTCTTACCAAGATTCCCAGCAGTTACCAAAAGGCGGTAGCGGATCAGATCGTGCAGTTTCTCGATCCGACGTCCCACACGGTTCGAAACTACCTCCTCAGGCTGTTGAATACAGCATTCCTGGTTCAAGCGGTGACCCTCTCCGAAGCAGCAATGACCGGATTGATCTCGCGAACCCAAAAGCGCCTGAAGCTACGAGTATTTGTGGATACCAATTTCCTTTTCTCGTTGATCGGTTTGCACGAAAACCCGGAGCGGATGACGTCTGTGAATGCACTTCATGATCTGATTGACAAGAAGAGCCGCGTCGACGTCAAGTTGTACATGCTTCCTTGCACTATGGAGGAAGCCAAGAATGCGATTCAGGCCTATCAGGATCGGCTGGCCGGATTCCATTTTCATCGTGGCATAAGAATGGCACTAAAGAGTGGAACTAGTCGCTTATCGGGGATAACGCTTAGATATATCCAAGATGCACTCAACGCTGACCGACCGATGTCGTCACAACAGTACTTCAAGCCCTACTTGGAGAATTTCATTACGGTGGCACGATCAAAAGGCGTAGAACTATATAATGCACCGCTTGACGACCTCCGTACGGATCAAGAGGTCATCGATGACGTGATGGGTCGCATGGAATTCGAAAAGAAAAATCGAGCGGAGGAGAGGAGGAAGTCTTACGAACTATTGCTGCACGATATGATGTTGTGGCACTTCACCAAGAGGAATCGGCCTTTCGGTGTAGAGTCACCGTTGGATGCCGAATCGTGGGTGGCTACAATCGATTTTGGGCTGCTTGGCTTTGACGCATACAAGTCTAGGCAGGATCCCACCGGGCCGTCAGTATGCGTTCACCCAACTGTACTGCTACAGATCTTGCAGCTCTGGGTGCCGAGTAGCGAACAACTGGATGCGGCTTTGATGGATTCCTTGCGACCGATGCTGCCGCATGTCTTCGACCCGGAATCAGAACGGATTACCATTCGGATTCTGGGAGCATTGTCACGTTTCGAGAACGCGGAAGGATTGGGTGAAAGGACAGTGACGAACATCTTGCTTAGTGACGCCGTCAGGGCAAGAGTAGCGGTGACAAAGGACATCGAGGACGACATCGAGACGATCAGGAGCGCGCTTGCGGAGCAGAATCGAGTCCTTGAGAGCGAGAGGACGAGGCTGCGTCGGACATCGGAAGGCTTGGAAGGGGAAGTTCACGACCGAAACCAAGTGATTGCGGAACTGAAGGATACCGTGGGGAGGCTGGAGGAGGGGAGAAGGCGAGACAAGAGGCGCCTCGAGAAGGAAGAGAGCAGTCGTCGTGAAGAGGAAGACTTGAGAAGAGGGGTGGAGGTAGAGCTCGAAGGGGTGCAGATTCGATCGGAGTATATGGAATGCCTAATTGTCGGGAGCGTGGCGGCGGGAGGAGGGGGCGTGGTGTCTTGGCTGCTTGGACGGCTTCTGATCGGAGAACTTGGATCGCATGTGGTGATCGTGGCGATCCTAGGAGTCGTTCTCACACTGTTCAGTGGCGCTACTTGTACGGCGATGTGGATGAAGTGGCGAACACCGCGGGCAAGAGAACGGCCGACTGGGAAGTTGATCAGGCGCGTTGCACTGTGGTTGGCGATCGCCTTGGGAACGGTAGTCATCACCATCGTCGGGGAGGCGGTTGCGGCAGACTTGCTGCGGGCGGGCCGGTGAACAAAACGATGATGGCCGGGCGTTTACGTCGCCCCCATCTGGTCTCAGTCCAAGCCGGGGCAAACATCCTGCCAGAAAGGGCTCCGGGCGTGTCGCCACATGTTATGCAAACCTTACATTTCGTGAGGTTTTGGTTACATTCGTGACGGTTCAGGTCAAAGGCTCGCCGCCTCGACCTACTGAGGTCCCTCCCATTCCATGACATTGGGCCACCAACAGCGCCCGGATCCGCCTCGCCGTGTCCGCGAAGTGCTGGACCTCCTCGGCCCGTAGTCTCCGGCCGAGGACCTTCTGTTCCCGATAGGACAGCCACTTCTTGAGCACCTGGTAGCCGCCGAGCCTGTACTCCCAGATGGCTACGGGGACGTTGCGCCAGAAGGCCTCTCCGTTCAGGTAGACATCGAAGGTCCTCTCGCCGAGAACATCCGCCGTGTCCCGCATGGCCGCGGATTCCTCGGGCGTGTAGGGACGCTCGACGGAACGGCCCCGCCCAGGCATCACGGCGTCGCCCGCTCCCGAATGCCCCCAGCCGGAGGTGACGGCAAAGTCCTCCCTCGACATGTTGCGTGCGCTGACGGTACTCGGTACGGCGATCGCCGCCATCCCGGGACGCAGGGGTGGCCGGGTGACACCGGGAACCGGCGTTTCGGGATCGAGCAGGGCGGCGAGCTTCCGACCATGCGCCGCCGAGCGAGCGAGTGCCTCGGCGTCTTCTGCAGCATCGCCATCCGGCCATCCCGGTAGCGGAATGCGCGGCCATTCCACACGCAGGGCCCCCGCATTGCCTTCCCGGTAGACAGGATCGTGCAAGGTGGCCAGGACATGATGGAACAGGTCCTCGACACCGAGACTAAGACGGGTGAGATAGCGTTCCGCCTTGGCCGACAGATTCGTGCGTTTCCCCGCGTCGGCATCGTACCCAAGGCCCTCTTCACGAAGCCAGGCCGGGAACATGAGAGCGCCACGCTCAATCAAGTGAAGTGAACCTATGTGTTCCGTCCGATAGGCCTGCGGTTCATCCGCCCCCTTCCGTAGATGCTGGGCAGCCGACAGCCAAACGTTCCCCGGGAACGCATGGGGCCGGTACTCGGCGCGCGGACGGTCTAGCAGGCCATCTTTCTCCCAATAGAGCCACCGGTTGTCGAACGGCCGATAGGCAAAGCGGACGAATCCGGCTTCTTTGGAATCGCCTCGCTTCAGCAACCCCTCACGTACCACACGCGCATTGAATCCGCTCGTCGACTTCATCACCCTCGGGTATCGCCGTGCGATCTCCTGATCGCTGATCGTCTGATCGAAATAGTCCCCCACCCGCGCCCTCAGCCGGTCAAGATCGGTGTCCACCAGAAACCCGTCGCGACTCGTCTTCACCCCCGGAAACGACACCGGAAACAGCTCCGGCAACGCAGGCCAGTCGAACCACTCCTCGCTGACCGCAGTCTCCACGAACGGCAGGCCCAGCGGCAACACCGGCTCGATCCCCGAGTACAGCTCATCCGGTTCCGCCTCCGCCCTGGCGATCAGCTCCTCCGGCTTCTTCTGTCCCCAGAGATTCCGGAACTCGACCGATGTGGCGGGCTCGTGGTCCGCCTTGCGAACCAGGGTCGCGATGGCAGTGCCCACCTGGATGCCGACCGGATCTCCCTCGGTGGAAAAGATGCTCGGGTCCGGCGAGCCGTCCGGTGCGACCTTGCCGGTCTTGTACTTGTCGCCGTTCAGGCAGTCGATCCGGATCGCGTCGAACGCCTCCAGGTACCTCTCCCGCATCCCGGTGAAGGACAGCCCGTCGAGCCAGGAGTAGTTGGAGATGAAGCACACCACCCCCTGCCCCGTCCTCTCCGCGATGCGGCGCTCGGCCATGCGGAAGAAGCGGACGTAGAGATCGTTCAGCCCCTGGCCTTCGGGCCGGCGCACCCGTCTGGTCGTGCGGTAGGCTTCCGAGAGCTCGCGCTCCTCGTCCACCGCCATGCCTGCGAATCCGTTGTAGGGCGGGTTGCCGAGGATCACCAGAATCGGGGTGTCCTGCTTCACGCGCTCCGCCCGGTCGCGTTCCTCCTCGAGTTCCGGGAAGGGGAGCGGCTTGGTCATGTGCGGCTCCCACCCGGTCAGCGCGTTGGTGAGGAACACGCCCGCGCGCTCCGATCCGTCGGCGGCCAGGGGCGCGTCCAGGTTCTGCATGGTCAGGCCGACCTGCAGGTGCGCGACGACGAACGGCGCGGGCATGATCTCGAACCCGAACACGCGCTCGGTCGCCGCCTTCCTCACGGCCTCGCCCGCGAGCGCCCCGAGACCGTCGCTCTCCACATTCCGCGCGATGCGGCGGAGCACCTCCGCCAGGTAGGCCCCGGTGCCGCAGCACGGGTCCAGCACATAGACGTTCTTCGCCGCCAGCCCTTCCGCGATGCCGAGATCGTCCTTGAGCGCCTTGTCCACGCGGGCCACCATGTAGCGAACCACCTCCGACGGGGTGTACCAGACGCCCAGCTGCTTGCGCAGCGCCGGGTCGAAGGCTTCGAGGAACGGCTCGTAGAAGTACGGCACCGCATCGCCCTCGTTGAACCGCGAGAAGAATGCGGCCCGGTCCACGCGGTCGAGCGCCGCCGATGTCCAGTCCAGGACCTCGACGAGGCCGAGCGGCTTCAGGCGGCCCGGATCGGACAGCTGAGCGAACAGCGCCCGCAGCACCGGGGCCCGCAGGTGCCAGACGGCTTCCTTCCACCGGAATTTGCGCGGGCCGTGGCCGGCCTCGAATAGCGGGCCGTCCCTGGCCTGCTCCTCACGCGACCAGAGCACCCACGCGGAGAAGGTCCCGTAGAACAGCGTCTGGATCAGCGTCGATCGGAAGAAGCGCTCGCCGCGCTCGCCCTCGAAGCGGATCCCGAGCGTTTCCTCCAGCGCCGACCGCAACGCCGCGAGCGATGCCGGGTTTCCCGCCGCCTCCAGCCGGGACAGGCCGTCGCGGGCGTACGAAGCGAGCAGCCACGCCAGGTCCTTCGGCTCGGCCAGGGTGGCCTGGTGCGAGAGGGCCCGGGCAAGGTATTCGCCGAGCCCCGCGCCCACTTCGCGGGCGAACGCGCGGGGCCGCTCCACCTTGCTCCAGAAGTCGTCCGCATCCTCCGCCAGCCGGAAGGGTTCGAGCCTGGCCGGACCGCCCGACCCGTCCGCGCCGACCAGCACGAAGTCGCGCAGGTTCGTCACCAGCACCAGCCGGTAGCGGCCCCAGTAGCGGCTCACCTGGTCCGACTCCGCCGTCAGCCAGGCGTCTTCGCCCACTCCCTTCACCTCGACGACGCCCCGCTCCGGGACCTGCCCCTCCCGCGGCCGGCCCCTCTGAACCTGCCGCGCGGTGTAGAGGGCATAGTCGGGATGGCCGGCACCCTGGTCGGCCCCCTCCAGAACGCAGAACACCTTCGGCCTGAGCGTGCGGCCGACCGCGCCGATCAGGTTGGCCAGCGCCGGATAGTACGACCGCTCCCCGGTCCCGCCACCCGATGCGCGCACCCGGTGGAGGTCGGCGAAGTAGGCCTCGGCGGCGGTGGTCAGGGTTTTGGTGGGGGTGGGCATTTGGGGGGGGTGGGCGGGTGCGTAGTGAGTCTCGGCGACTTTGGAAGATACTATGAGCGGGGGCGCATGCGGTTGCGGCTGACCGGCCACAGCTGGCGGCGGCGTAGGCGCCGTGGCCGAATCCGCGTCGTAACGGTCATGCAGACCTTACATTCTGTCATGTTCTGTTTACATCTGCTGACCATTCGTGCCCCCGTCGCGTCATCTCAGGAATTAGTCCCATCCAGCCATTCCCCCGCCCCCGGCCCTTCGGCACCATTACCCCCCGACCACCGAAGGACCGGCAGGCCCGGCCACCAACGCCGTCTCCCGCCATCCTTCCCACCGGGGGAACCCCCGCCATGCCGGGAAAGCGCAAACGGCCAGACCAGCCGCAACACGATGCTGCGTACAAGAACTTCTTCACCCGCTCGCAGACCGTGGCGGACACCATGCGCCTGGCCGCAGGTGAACTCGCCCGCCGCCTCGACTTTGCCACCCTGGAACGCCTGCCGGCCAGCTTCGCTGGACCGCGGCGACCGATGTCGGCGACCTGTTCGGCCCGGTCCCCGAAAAGCTGCTTGGATACCAGCCCCGCCTCCGGTATCTTCTCATTGAGATCCGGTCGCTGGACCTGGCCTCGCTGCCGCCGGACAACATCCTGGCGATGATCGTGAGCTTCGAGCAGGCTCCGACGGCGCAGGCGCTGGAAGAGCTCGCCGGCTCGCTGGCGGACCGGCCGGAGGCGATTGAGGCGCCGGAACTGGTTGGGGCCTTTGCGGCCTGGATCATGCATGTGCTGACGCAGCGGTTCGGCAGCGCAGGCCGGGAGTTGCGACGCAAATTGAGAGCTGAGGAGGAAGGAACCATGTCGACCTTGATTGAGCGGGCCCGGAAATGGGGCGAGGAGCGGGACCAGCTGTGGCTGCAGAAGGGGATCGAGCAGGAGCGTCAAGCATCGATCCAACGGGAGCGCGAACTGGTTCACCGGCTGGTCAGCCGCAGGTTCTGTCCCGGCACCGCCGAGCAGCTCATGCAGGTGCTGGAGAGGATATCCGACCCGGAGGGTATCGCGCTCGTCGCCGACGCTGTGGTCGAATGCCAGACCGCCGAGGAGTTCCTCAAGCGGGTGCGGGAGGGCTGACCTCCGACGGTAGCCCATGCCTCGCTACGCTCGCCGCGCCGGGGCGGCGCCCAGCCTGCCCCATTGCCGGCCCGCCTATCGGGGAGTCTCAACCAGAGGGTGTCACACGCTCGCTGGGCGTGTCGCTTGGCGTCCTCTACACCTTCGGACGGCAGCCAGGTCCTGAAGTCCCTCAGGGAGATCGGCTTCGAGCACTACTATCAGGCAGAACAGACCGGGTGGGTCCTCTTCCTGGAGGGATCGACCGACCTGTCCCTGCTCCGGGCCTTCGCCGCCCGCCTCGACCACCACGTGGCCCTTCGCGCTCTCGAACGGTCGTACGTGCGCTATGTCAGCAATCGGCCCATGGCTGCCGCGAATCACTTCCACGCCCTGCGCGAGGCGCTGCCCGATCTCCGCGGTGTCGCGCTCTTCGACCGGCTCGACAGAGAGCTCCCGGACGATGGGTCGGTGGAATGGCTCATGTGGGAGCGGCGCGAATTCGAGAACTATGTCGCTACGCGGCGGACGCTGGAACGCTATGAGGCCGCGTCAGGAAGGGACGCCACCCCGGGCCCACTCTTCGCCGAGTCCGAGCAGTCCAAGCGCGTTGCCGCCATGAGGCGTTCGATCGCGTCAATCGAAGAGGCGATGAAGAAGCTCGGGAAGGGGTCCCCCTGGGATCCGGACGTCAAGGCCAGCGACGATTTCCTCACACCGCTGTTCGCGGACTACTTCGGGCGGCTTGGCCTCCCGAACGTGATGCCCAAGAAGAGCTTCCATGTGCTGGCGCGGCACGTGCCGAGGGATGAGATCGACGCGGAGATCCGGGAGAAGCTGGACATTGTTGCGCGGGTCGCGGGGGAGGCGGAGGGGCGGGGGTAGGCGGGTATGGGGGGCGGGTCGGGCAGCCAGCGAGAAGCCTGGCATATACTTGCGAGTGCGGGCATCCCGGTAGCAGCCGCAAGGAATGCCGTGATGTGGATACCTCTCTTCATGTTACCTCTCCTTACCGTGAAGGATTGTGAATCTCCAGTCTGTACACCCACACGACTGGATTGCCGAACTCATCCGCATCGTTACGAACTGCCAAACCCCCTTCCAGCAGGCCGTCAAGGAGGAATGGCATACGTCGAGACGCGATGACGATCCCCCGCTTGAGATCGATCGCCTCGACAACAGCATTGTAGTACACTTCACGATTGGTCACCCTATAGCCGCGATCTCTTGGCTCTACGCCTGATCGCCAACTGTCGCCAGACACGATTGCTAGAACCCAAAGGGTATCGCCCGCTTGTTCGATGGACACGACTTCAGGAACAGGCGGCGTCTCAGAATCGGATTGGGCCGCCCACCACACCGGAAACCAAGGCGGTTCCCGATGGAGCGCCTCAAGCAGTCGACCGTCCAGGGTCCAGCGCTCGATCAGGTACTGATTGATGTGCGCTGCCCAGAACGAATCCGTGTCCGCGTAGGCCAGGTGCCGGCTGTCGATGATGTCCTGCATGTCCGCCCGGTAAACGCCGCCCGTCAACGACCCGAAGGAGCGCGATATGCTTCCATCCCGATCGAGGACGTGAAGCGGCAGGCCAACCCGATCGTCGGTGTGAATGCCGGTGTTGACCAAGAGCGAGGTGCCGACGAACAACGCAGGCCCATCCTGCCTGAACCCAAAGCGGAAACTCCGAACAAACTCCAGATTGGGGGCAAAGACGGACACCAAGCGACGGGCGCTGTCAAAGGCAAAAACGGAGTCCGCCCGGTCTATTGCGACCTCCGTGATCCAAAAGAACTCGCCCGGTCCCTCGCCCGAGCGTCCGATACGGTGTGTGGCCTTGCCCGATCTGTCAAAGACCGCAAAGAAGGGACTCGGCCCTCCGGAAACGAAAAACCGACCCTGCCGATCGGTACGAACGTGGTTGTAAGGAGCTTCGAGCATCCCCGGGCCTTCCGCGTCACCGAGCGTAACGAGGGGCACGGCGACAATCTCACAGGCAGCGCATTCCGGCCCAGCCAGCTCTGTCCTTCGACTGCTCTCTTGTGAGTTGGCCGTCCCAGCCAACAGGCCAGACATCCCTATGAGCGCGAAGGAAAGTGCTGGACGGGCTATGCGGATCGCAAGTACGACTGGTTTCAGCACACCCTTGTGGCCTTCTGTCACGAACAATGCATGTCTCCTAGTCGGGAGTCCAGGATGCGGTCCGCCACGGACTCTATGGCTTAACAATGAAGACACCGACGGTGATCCCGCAAGGGTGTCGGTGTCGGGTCAATATGGTGGTACGGAGCACATGCAATAATGCTCCAGTTAAGTAGATCAAACACAATCGCGTATTGTGTCGCCGTTATTGTACATTGATTACGCATAATGACCTCTGGACCTGGCCTCGCTGCCGCCGGACAACATCCTGGCGATGATCGTGAGCTTCGAGCAGGCTCCGACGGCGCAGGCGCTGGAAGAGCTCGCCGGCTCGCTGGCGGACCGGCCGGAGGCGATCGAGGCGCCGGAACTGGTTGGGGCCTTCGCGGCCTGGATCATGCACGTGCTGACGCAGCGGTTCGGCGGCGCCGGCCGGGAGTTGCGACGCAAATTGAGAGCTGAGGAGGAAGGAACCATGTCGACCTTGATTGAGCGGGCCCGGAAATGGGGCGAGGAGCGGGACCGTCAATTGATGCGCCGGCAGGTCAGCCGCAGGTTCGGTCCCGGCACCGCCGAGCAGCTCATGCCACCCTCCGTGAGGACAGGGGGCGTGGGATTCATCCAGCTATCGTTGGCGAGTAGCTGGTCGACCAGTGCCACCGTAAGTTGGGCTTTCACCGGTCGCGGCCCTTGGGTTGGCGTCGAGTGTCACGCGTAGCACGCGCACGGAGTGGACGCCCATGGCGTTTGTGTGGACGCCAGCGATGCGTTCGCTGTCACCGGCCATGAGTTGCAGGTCCTCGGGGATCTCCACGGTACCGACGTATTCGTAGGTGTCGCCATCGAACAAATCGTAGAGGCGATAGGTCCAGTCGGCCATGGCGTCCCCGACCGGCGGGGCAAGGATATCGCCGATTCCCATGAGGCGCTCGATCCAGACAGTGCGCACCGGCGGGCCAATGAACACGTTGCCGATCATCGGAAAGCGCGTGGCGATCGGCAGGCCTTGGACAAAATCGGACATGCTGGCGTCGACCTCGCCGATCACGGTCTCGCGCAGGTTGGCGATGAACTCCTTGGACGGGCCCCTGGCAGGCACATTTCGGCCGATTACGGCCAGCTCGCTGCCGGTGGCCACCTCGATTGCGACCAACTCGTAGCGGTCGCTCATGCCCACTACGATGCGGCCAGCGCCAATCCCTGCCCGAACGACGTGCGGCGACCAGAGCGCGAGTGAGGTGATGGCAGGTAGCTCTGGCGATGTCCACAGGACTTCGCCGTCGTCGAAGCGCACGGCACGCTCCGACGTTGGCTCCGTCAGCCCCCGAAGGCCCACCACCGGCCGCCAGCCAACGACTAGCGCCCCGGTTCCGTCGAACATGAGGCCGGCAATCCACCCGTCTCCCAGTCCGCGCGCGTCGACTACCGATCCGTCGAGCGTGAACAGGTCCACGCGTGCGTCGTTGTCGATTGCAACTACGCCGCCGCCTGAGACGGCCATGTGCTCGGGGTTGTCCTGGAACTCACCCGGCCCCTCGCCCTTCTTACCCCACCGGGCAATCTCGCGGCCTTCACGATCGAAAACGCTCACGGCGAACTCGCCCCGGTCCAGCACTACCAGCTCGCCGTCCGGCGCGAAGTTCATTGCGCTGATGTTAACGAACTGCCGCTCCGCAGGGGCCGCGCCAACGTGGAACTCCTCGGTGAAACCGGTCACGAGGAGACGGGAAGCGTCCATTTCCCCCGCCTCCTCGACAGCACAGGAGGCGACCAGCGCCAACCCCGCCACCGCAAGCGTGGCTCGGCATGCTGACACCCTCACGCACTTAGTTCCCCCCACCTTCGCCTTCCCCCTCACCCTCTCCCTCGATGGGGCTGCACAGCTCCTCGATGATGTCCCGCTGGTTCTCGCAGTGTGCGTACAGGCGAATCCACGCGACCAGATCGATCAACGATCGGATCTGGCTTGCACTCTCGTCAACGGCTTCGCACACCTCCCCCGTGGTCTCGGCGAGTTCTGCGCAGACCCGTTCGAGAAGCTCTTGAGGAGTTTCCTGGGCGAGCGCCGACGGCGTGCCGCTGCCAGTCGACAGCACAAGCATCATGGCGATAACGAGCGCGAACAGCTTTTTCATGGTCCATCTCCTTGATGTTGGTTGCCCGCGATTCCGGAGCGCGCAACGTAGTGGACGAAGTGCTTGTCAAGAATTGTTAGGGCTCAGTCATTCATTTGCAAGGGATTTCGCAAGGGACCGCCGATTTCCAAGGCCTTGTTGTGGTGCATAGAAAACCGGAAGTACTGTTGTTTACAAATACCTTCAGTGCATATTGTGTCGATTATATGCTGTACAGCTTTCGCAAAGTGACTACGGAGGAAGTGGCACACCGGATGCTGTGGATCGGATTGTCCCTCCGTGCCACACCACCACAACTCCCCCCTCTCGGAATTTGCGGATTCCGGTCCATTCCGATCACCGATTCCGATTTATTCCGATCACTGATTCCGACGGATTCCGATCACTGATTCCGATTCATTTCGATCACCCTTGGGTTGAGAGAGTAGCGGCGCTGGAGAACCTGCTGTAGCGGCGTCTTCTTCCATCCTCGCCAGAGGTTCCTGGAGACGAGGAGGAAGAGGGTGCCGAAGAAGAGGTTGTCCATGCGGAAGATTCGAGAAGTGCTGCGGCTGAAGCACGAGCTTCGGCGCAGCCACCGGGAGATCGCCGGGTCGCTCGGCATCGCCAACAGTACGGTGAGCGACTACGTGGCGCGGGCGTCTGCGGCCGGCTTCACCTGGCCGTTGCCGGAAGGGCTGGACGACGCCGCGCTGGAAGCGGCGCTGTTCCCGGCGCCGCCGCCGTCGCGGGTTCGCCGGCCGGAGCCGGACTGGGAGCGGGTCCACCGGGAGCTTCAGCGCCACAAGGGCGTGACGCTGCGGCTGCTGTGGCTGGAGTACCGCGAGCGCCATCCGGACGGCTACCAGTACAGCCGGTTCTGCGAGCGCTACCGGGAGTGGCGGGGGCGTCTCGATGTGGCCATGCGGCAGGTCTACCGGGCGGGCGAGAAGGCGTTCGTCGACTACGCGGGGCCGACCTTCGAGGTCGTGGACGGGAACACCGGGGAGGTGCGTGACGCCATGGTCTTCGTCGGTGTCCTCGGCGTCTCGAACCATACCTTCGTGGACGTGACCTGGAGCCGGTCGCTGCCGGACTGGACGATGTCGCACGTCCGGATGTTCGAGTTCTGGGGCGGGGTGCCCGAACTCGTGATCCCGGACAACGAGAAGGCGGCGGTCCACAAGGCCAGCCGCTACGAGCCGGAACTGAACCCGACGTACCGGGAACTGGCCGGCCACTACGGGACCGTGGCGCTGCCGGCGCGGCCCGGGGCACCGCGGGACAAGGCCAAGGTGGAGGCCGCGGTGCAGCACGTCGAGCGCTGGGTCATGGCGCCGCTGCGCAACCGGACGTTCTTCTCGCTCGGCGAACTCCGCGAGGCCATCCGGCCGCTCGTGGCCGAGCTGAACGAGCGGCCGTTCAAGAAGACCGAAGGCAGCCGCCGCAGCTGGTTCGAGGACCTGGACCGGCCGGCGCTCAAGCCGCTTCCGGCCCAGCGCTACGAGTACGCGGAGTGGCGCAAGGCGCGGGTCAACATCGACTACCACATCCAGGTCGCGCACGCGCTCTACAGCGTCCCCCACGCGCTGGGCCGCTGCGAGGTCGACGTTCGGATCACGGCCCACACCGTCGAGATCTTCCACAAGCACCGCCGCGTCGCCGCTCACCTGCGGATCCGCGGCAGAGGCGGATACGCGACCGAACCGTCGCACATGCCGGTCGCCCACCGCGCCCACCGGGAGTGGACGCCGTCGCGGCTCGTCGCCTGGGGCAAGAAGACCGGACCGCACACGGCCGCGTTCGTCGAGCAGCTCATCGAGACCCGCAGACACCCCGAACAGGGCTATCGCAGCTGCCTCGGGCTCAAGAAGCTGCGGCGGGCCTACGGTGCCGAGCGCCTCGAGGCCGCCTGCCGCCACGCACTCGGCATCGGCACGCTGACCTACGGGTCCGTCAAGTCCATCCTCGCGACCGGCCGCGACCAGGCCGCCGCCGAACAGTACGAACTCTCCCTGCCCGCCGAGCACGCCAACATCCGCGGGCCCGGCTACTACACCAACACTCCCCACAACGGAAAGGAGTCCTGACGATCATGCTTCGCCAACCCACCCTCGACCTGCTCCACGAGCTCCGGCTTGCGGGCATGGCCCAGGCCTTCGAGGAGCAGGCCGGCATGCCCGACATCGCCGAACTGTCCTTCGAGGACCGCCTCTCCCTGCTCCTCGAACGCGAGAAGACCGAACGGGAGCAGCGCCGCTACGTGCGCCTCAAGGGCCACGCCAGACTCCATCTCGACGCGACCATCGAAGACCTCAACTTCAAGGCCCCCCGCGGACTGGACCGATCTCTTGTGCTCCGCCTCGCCGCGGGGCAGTGGATCCGGGACGGCCAGACCGTGCTCGTCACAGGTGCGACCGGGTCGGGGAAGTCCTACATCGCCTGTGCGCTCGGCCACCAGGCCTGCCGCCTCGGCGGAACACTAGAGGCCAGAATCCCGGCAGGAAATCACGTAAGTCTAATCAGGACTGCACGATCTGCGTTTCCTGCCGTTGGACTGGACCCTGCTGGACCGTACCGCGATAGCGGGAAAACCGGGGTGAATGGCGGGAAATCCGCACATCGCGAACAGATCGTCTCCGGGACGTAGACGACCACTCGGGAGTTCCACAGGCGACGAGCGTTTCCGCGCTCGATGCCGGATAGCGGGTCTACGTTCCTTGGTTCTTCCTGCAGTAATCCGGTCGGTTGAGGTGCGGCCTAGGGCCGACCCGAAGCCCCCGGTGCCTGGAGGAAAGGAGCGGGTGCGTCAAGAGGCGCTTTTCCCAATAGATGCCTCAGCGATCGAGTCGAGCAACGCACTGCGTATTCTTCCGCGCACCAGCAGCCCGTTCACGACCAACGTTGGCGTACCCGTTCCCCCCAGTTCGATCGCCTTAGCGATGTCCGCCTCGATGGATGGTACGGGCTCGGTGTTGCTGGCACATGTTTCGAAGAGGTGGAGATCGGGAACGTCGGCTTCGGATGCCATCTCCGCGAACGTCTTCACGCCAATGAAGTCCTGCTGGGCGTAGACGACGTCATGAAAGGCCTCAAACCGACCCTGCTGTGCGGCACACTCCGCCGCCCGGGCGGCGGGATAGGCAAACCGATGCCTCGTAAGGGGCCAGTGACGGTAGACAAGTGCGACGCTTCCCGGATACTTCTCGCGCAGTCGCGGGAATTCCTGCGTGGCCAGATAGGCGCATGTGGGGCACTCGAAGTCACTGAAGGTCACCAGAGTCACGGCGGCGTCTTCGGGACCGATCCGATGACCCCTACTGACCAACTCCGGCCAGTCATTGACTCTCACTGCCGGTGTCGGCGGGGAAGAAGCACGCGGAGCGAGTATCTCCCGGCGGAGGATTACGATCGTGATCGTGATCGTGCACAGGACCATCACGACCATCGTCAACCCGGGCACCACGTCGCGGACGCGTTTCATGAGAATAGGCCCTCCTGGTTTTCGGTGCAATCCAGTCGCTTCTGACGGATTCGCTCGTAGTTCTGCTTATGGGCGTACCGATGGATCAGCCCACCGACTGTTCCCTAAATACCCGGCGTAACCGGATCTTCAAGCGGACCCCAAGTAACTCACGGTGCTCGGGGCCCGCTCGCCCGAGCAGTCTGTCAGCTGGAGCTAGAGAGGGGCAGCCACGCAGGCGCACTCCCAGTATATCTTGTCATCTTCGCAGTAGTCTGCATCGACGTCACATTGCTTCCACTTGTCGTCGGCAATGCAGCCACCTGGCACTTCCGCGTTCTCACAGAGCTCGTCACAGTCGCCGCACTCCGTGCAACTATCGACACACCCGTGGAACTCGTCGAGATCGATGCATTCTTGCGGTGGGGGTTCCTGGGCACGCAGGCCTCCCGTGATCGACAGGGCCATCAGACTCACGGCGAAAGCGAGCAAGATGGTCACGTTGTTTCTCGATCGGTTCTTCATCCTTCGTCACTCCTTCTAGTGTTGTGTCCCTTAAATACATTGACATAACGACATGAGCAGCGTACCTTTCCCTTCATCCACCCGAACGAGGGAGAGACCGATGCCACGGGGACGTCCGCTGAAGGCGCTCGAAGTCAACCAAGGCGCCCGTGAGGAACTCCAGTCGCTCGTGAGGTCGCGTAGCCTTCCCGCCGGACTCGTGCGGCGCGCCGAGATCGTGCTGCTGTGCGCCGACGGCCTGGACAACCAGGCGGTCGCCGAGAGGGTCCGCACCAGCCGCCAGACGGTCGGCAAGTGGCGCGAGCGCTTCCGAACCCAGGGCCTGATGGGCCTGTACGACGAGCGCAAGCCGGGAAGGCCGCGCTCGATCGAAGATGACGAGCTCATGGTGGTGCTGCAGAGGACGCTCGAGACCCGGCCCCCCGGCGGCAGCACGCACTGGACTTGCCGTACCATGGCCGACGCCACGGGGATCTCGAAGTCCACGGTCCACCGCCTCTGGAGGGCATTCAACCTCCAGCCCCACCGGCAGAAGCACTTCAAGCTGTCGACCGATCCGTTCTTCGCCGAGAAGGTCCGCGATATCGTCGGGCTCTACCTCAACCCGCCCGACCACGCGATGGTGCTCTGCGTCGACGAGAAGAGCCAGACCCAGGCGCTGGAGCGGACCCAGCCCCTGCTGCCCCTCGGGCTTGGATACGTCGAGGGCGTCACGCACGGATACATCCGTCACGGTACCACCACCCTCTTCGCCGCCCTGGATGTCGCCACCGGCCAGGTCCTCGCCCAGTGCAAGGCGCGCCACCGCCATCAGGAGTTCCTGAGCTTCCTCAAGCACATCGACACCAACGTCCCCCCCGATCTGGACATCCACCTCGTCGTCGACAACTACAGCACCCACAAGCACGCCAAGGTCAAGCGCTGGCTCGCCGCCCGGCCTCGCTACCACATCCACTTCACCCCCACCTACTCCTCCTGGATCAACCAGGTCGAGATCTGGTTCAACATCATCACCCAGAAGGCCATCCGCCGCGGCTCCTTCTCCTCGGTCACCCAGCTCAAGCAGAAGATCCTCCGCTTCACCGACCACTACAACGACTCAGGCACGCAGCCCTTCATGTGGACTGCCACCGCAGACTCCATCCTTCAGAAGATCCAGAGACTATGTACAGCTATTTCTGGGACACA
>CBDBUB010000003.1:0-15527 GCA_965211795.1 Longimicrobiales bacterium | reverse complement strand
ACGCCCTCACCACCGGCTACCTGGCCGTTCCCGACGGGGACGGCCCCTTCCCCGCCCTGGTCATCATCCACGAATGGAACGGTCTGCAGGACCGCGTGCGCCAGCTCGCCGACGACTTCGCCGACGAGGGGTACGTGACGCTCGCCGCGGACCTCTTCAAGGGGCGCACCGGCAGCAACCGTGAGGAGAACATGGCGCTGATCAGTGAGGCGCGGGCCGACCAGCCCGCCATGATCGCCAATCTGAACGCCGCCGTGGCCTACCTGAAGGGCCGCTCCGACGTGACGGGGCGGGTCGGGGCGATGGGATGGTGCTTCGGCGGGGGAGTCGCGCTCTCGTTCGGGCTGGACGGCGAGAACCACGACGCCACCGCCATATTCTACGGCCAGCTGGTGGACGACCCCGAGGTCGTCGCGCGGCTCGATCACGAGGTCTACGGCACCTTCGCGGCGCTGGACAACGGTCCCTCGCCCGAATCGGTGGCCGCCTTCGAGGCCGCTCTGCGCGAGGCCGGGATCGAAAACGACCTGCACATCTACGACGACGTCAACCATGGGTTCTGGCTTCGCGTGGACCAGGATCCGGAGGTGCGCACGGCCCCGGCCGCCGACGCCTGGCAGCGGCTGAAGGCCTATCTTCAGAGGACGCTGGGATGATGGGGCGGCACCGAGGTGGCTGGGGTGCCCGCTGCGTTGCTCGCGCGCACGCATGCGTGCATCCACATGTCCGCATTCGGCGACGCCGCGTGTCCCCTGCCGGGTTCACGCGGTCGCTCGGGAGTGCACGAAGTCCTGCCATTCTGCGGTGAATGCTCCGGCACATCTCTTGCGTTGAATATGCAGATCCGACACGAAGACACATCCTGGAGGGGCCGATGAAAAGAATGACGACACATCGACGTGGAAGGGGCCTTCCGGTCCTTGCCGGTGTGGCGCTGCTGGCGACCACGGGTGCGATTCCCGCGGCGGCTCAGCAGAGCGCCGACTTTCTCCTCGGCGCGCCCAAGGTGGCGCTCACGATCAAGGCGGGCTTCGCCCAGCCGCGAGCCGGAAGCGGCGGCGACACCGAGAGCCTGTGGGACTTCACGCGGAAGCAGCTCACGGTCGACACCCCGGACCTCAGCGGCACAACCATCGCGGGAGAGCTCGCCATCCGGGCCGCCGAACGCCTGGACGTGACCCTCTCGTTCGGGTACTCCCTGAGCGCAACCCGATCCGAGTTTCGCGAATGGGTCGACATGGACGATCTGCCCATCGAGCAAACCACCGAGTTCTCGACCTTTCCGTTGACCGTCGGGGTGAAGGCATACCTGCTCGACCGGGGGCGGGCGCTCGGGCGCTTCGCCTATATCCCGCGCAAGTGGAACCCCTATCTGGGAGTGGCGGGCGGCGCGGTCTGGTATCGTTTCGAGCAGTTCGGCGACTTCGTCGACTTCGAGACGCTCGATATCTTCAGGACAACGTTCCGTTCCGCGGGACGGGGAGCGACCGTACATTTCCTGGGCGGGATGGAGGTCTCCCTGAACAACCACGTGATGCTGGTTGGCGAAGGGCGCTACGCCCTCGCCAGCGCGCCTCTCGAAAGCGAATTCGTCGGGTTCCCGGACCTGGATCTGGCAGGCTTCCAGATCACGGCCGGGCTCTCGCTCAGGTACTAGGAGAAGGGGAATGAACATGGCCAAGAGGAATGTGAGCATCGGCGTGTTGGCCGGCTTTGGCGCGGCTCTCGCCCTCGGGGGACTGCCGGGCGGCGCGGACGGACAGGCCCCGAACACCCGCATTGGCTGGCAACCCTTCCTGGGTTGCTGGCAGGCGGATGGCGCGGACGAGGAGCTGGGGATCCTGTGTTTCGCGGCGGTCGGCGACCAGGTCGAGATGCTGACGATCGCGGACGGCGCGATCACGCACCGTGAGCCCTTCCCGGCGGACGGGCAGCTGCGCCAGATCGAGGAGGAAGGTTGCGTCGGCACCGAGTCGGCCCGCTTCTCGGACGATCAGCGCCGGATCTACACAACTTCCGAGATCGCCTGTCAGGGCCAGGCGCCCCGCAGCGGAACCGGCATCATCTTCATGCCGAGCGCCGGCGAGTGGGTGGACGTGCGATCTTCGCAGGTGCGGGGCGAGGAGGCTGCGGCATGGGTGCAGTGGTATGTGCGCACCGACGAAAGCCCGCTCAACGAACTCGGGATCCGGAGCGGCCGGGCCACGGGGCCCCTGGCGGTTCGGGGTGTGGCGTCATTCACGATGGCGCCGATCACCATCGACGATGTGATCGACGCCTCGGAAAGTGTGGACGCGAAGGCCGTCGAGGCGTGGATCGCCGAAGTGAGCCAGGAATTCGCGGGACTGGATTCCGAAGATCTGCTGAAGCTCGATGCTGCCGGCGTGTCCGGGGGCGTAATCGATGTCGTGGTCGCGGTTTCCTTCCCCGAGCGGTTCGCGGTCAGCGAAGACGCCGCGCGCGGTCAGGGCGGCTACGTCGGGCTGCGGCCGCTGTGGGCGGATCCCTACCACTATGGCTACGGCCGGTACGGTTACGGTTACTCCGGGTGGTATTCCCCGTACGGGTACAGCTACGGGAGATACTACTCCCCCTATCGGACGGTGATCGTCGACGTGACCCCCATCTCGAGGAACATCGGGGGACGGGTGATCGCCGGGAGGGGGTACAGCCAAGGCTCTTCCGGATCGTCGAGTGTCAGCCCGGGGAGAGGGTACACCGGCTCGGCGAGCATGGGCTCTTCGTCCCGCATCGGGAGTTCTTCGGTGGGCGCGAGGTCCAGCGGCGGCGGGAGTTCCCGGAGCAGCAGCACCGGGCGGACGGCGAAGCGGCGCGGCGGAAGCAGCAATTGACCCGGCCGGTCCGGGCCCGGGTGCGGTAGCGAGTTGATCGAGCCGTACGTGCAGTTCGGCGATACGGGAGGACTTTCGGAAGCGCTGGCAGCGAACCCGCTGCTGGCGCTTGTCCTTTTGTTCGGGGGCGGCGTGGCGATCAGCCTGACGCCGTGCGTCTACCCCATGATCCCGATCACCGCATCGGTGATCTCCGGGACCGCGCAGGAGGGGCAGCCCTGGCGGCGGACGCTGGGACTCACCATGACCTACGTGGTGGGTATGGCGATGCTGTACGCCTTTCTCGGCATGCTGGCCGGGCTCACGGGGACGCTCTTCGGAACGGTCAGCGCGAGCCCGTGGGCGCTGCTGGCGATCGGCAACCTGCTCCTGTTCTTCGCGCTGGCCATGTTCGATGTGATCCCGGTGCGGGTGCCTCAGCGGCTCATTGCGTGGGCAGGGTCGCGCGGGGGCGGGTCGTACGGGGCCGTCTTCCTCCTGGGGGCGACGTCGGGGATCGTGGCCGCGCCGTGCGGCGCCCCGGCGTTCGCCGCGGTGCTGGCCTGGGTGGCGGCGACCCGGGCGGGATTGATGGGATTCGTGTACCTTTTCGTGTTCTCCCTGGGGATGACTGCGCTGCTCGTGGTGGTGGGGCTGTTTTCGGGCTCGCTGTCGCGCCTGCCGAAGTCCGGCAAGTGGATGGTGGCCGTGAAGCGGGTGGCCGCGGTGATCATGCTGGGGGTGGCGCAGTACTACTTCATTCAGGCGGGATACAACCTGTGAGGTTCACCGTGAGAGGATTACGCACTGCTTCGGTCGCCGCCCTTTGGGCCGTGTTCACGCTGGTGGCGGCGCTGACGGCACCCGGCCGCGCGGTGGCCCAGGAGGGGGACGCCCAGCTCGGACTGCCCCCCGGGACCGCAGCCCCGGACGCGCAGGTGGAGGACCTCGAGGGGAACGAGGTTTCGCTGCTCGAGGTGGTGGGCGGCGGTCCCGCGCTGATCGAGTTCTGGGCGTCGTGGTGCGAGCAGTGCGAGTTGCTCCAGCCCGAGATCGACGCCGTGCAGGAGCGGTTCGGAGAGCGGGTCAAGGTGGTGGCCGTCGCGGTGGCGGTTTCGCAGTCCGTGCGCCGCGTGCGACGTCACGTCGACCGGCACGAGCCCGGATACACATTCGTGTACGACGCAAAAGGCGAGGCCGTGAGAGCCTACGAAGCCCTCACGACCTCCATCGTCGTACTGGTCGACGGCGAGGGGCGCGTCGTCTCCACCGGCGTGGGGCCGAAGCAGGGCCTCGTGGAGGCGGTGGAGGCGATGCTGGGAGACGGCGTCTCGCCCGGCTGAGGGCCCTATGCCGGAGTCCGTGACGGACCGGCCCGCACTGACGCCCGTGCCCCCCGGGCGACCCTACCCCTCTACCGGCTCCGGCGTCACCTCGTCGATGATGGCGCCCAGCTCCTCGTAGGCGGTCGGGTCCGTCTGCCTGAACTGCGGGATCACCCCGGCGACGCGGCCGTCCGGACCGACCACGATCACGGCGCGGCTTCCCACCATCCCGTTGTCCCGCATCGATCCGCCGAACGCCGCGAAGGTGTCGGCGTCGGTGCCGAACAGGTAGGGGAAGTCCTCGTCCTTCAGCCATGAGGCGCCCTCTTCCGGCGAATCGTTCGAGATCGCCATGAGCACGACGTTGCGGCCTTCGTTGAACAGCTCTGCGTACTGATCACGGTACGCTCTCATTTGAACCGTTCAGCCACGCGTCCTGACTCGGAAGAAGAACGCGAGCACCACCGTCTCGCCGCGGTAGTCGCTCAGCCGGACCGGCTCCCGGAGGACGCCGTGCCGGGTCGCGCCGGTGAGCTCGAAGTCCGGGGCCATCGCCCCGACCTCGATGAGGCCGTCGCCGGGTTCCTGGGCCGCCGCGCCGGCCGGTGCGGCGAGCCCGACTGCGGCGACCAGCGCCGCCGCCATCAGAAGTCTGCGCATTCGTCTGCTATCTCCGGTTGTCCCCGGCCCGCGGTCCGGACGCCCCGTGCGTCCGGCCCCCGGCCGAAAGATGTGCATATGTGCATATGAGTATATGAGTAGCTCTCAGTTGCCAGCGCCGATCGCCGCCTGGATTGCCTCCACGGTGCGGTCCACCCGGAATTGCAGGAGCTTCCTGCCGATCTCGATCGTGGCTTCCAGGTCCTCGATGCTCACTCCGTTGATCGACGCCTTCCCGGCCGCCACCCGCTGTGCGTGCCGCACCGACTCCGGATCTTCGGTCATCATGATCGATGTGATCACGAAGTCGTCGTGGATGCCGTCGTTGGTGGGCTCGGTGATCCCGAGTTCGGCCTCCATGTACTCGAAGACCTCGCGGTAGCGGTAGAACTCCGGGACGAAGTGCGCGCGGGCGCTGCCACGCCAGCGTTCGGTCAAGTCGGCCGCCACCGCCGCCATCCCTCCCTGGTTGCCCCCGCTGTCGCCGATGAAGACGATGTCGGTGAAGCCGTGCGCCCGCAGGCTGCTGGCCACGTCGTCCAGCACGGCGCGGAAGGTCTCCTCACGCAGGCTGATCGTGCCCGGGTAGCGCATGTGGCCCGACGGGTTATCGATCGCGCCCTCCGGGACCAGCTTGATGACCGGGGCGCAGAGCGCGTTGCCCAGCTTGCGCGCGATCCCCTCGCAGGCGCCCGTCAGCACGTAGTTGTGCTTGCCGGTGGCCAGGTAGGGGCCGTTCTGCTCGATCCCGCCCGTCGAGATGATCGCGGTGGTCTTTCCGTCGCGGAGCGCGTCGCGCACCTCCATCCAGGTCAGCTCCTCGATCCAGACCGAGTTGAGGGCCTCGATGGGCCGCTCGGTCTGCATGTCGGCCAGGAGGGCCTGCGCCTGCTGCGCCGCCATCTGCGCGCGCCGCTCCGCGCTCATGCCGCGGCGGCCCTGCTGCGCCTGGCTCGCCATCGGCGCCAGAAGCGCCAGTGCGGCCGCCATCAGGATCCATCTTCCGTACTTCATTTCGTCAGACCTCCGTCGTGAGGGTTCCTCATTGTCGCGGGTGGGTGGGGCGCCCGTGGCGTGCCAGGATCAGGTAAGCCGCCATCGGGGCGTTCCGAGCATCATTGTAGCGCCGGCGCGTCGGGAAGGCGACTTTTTGTGTGGGGCTAGACCGCCAGCCAAACACTCGCCCGCCCAGGGGAGGCCGCCAATGAGAGTCCGTCCCGCGCAGGCCGCTGCGGCGATCTGCACCACCACCCTCCTCGCGGTGGCCCTCGCCTGCGCCGCCCCCGCCCCCCCCGACCCCGTCCGCACGGCAGATCCCCATGCCCGCGGCTACACCGACGACGACTTCCCGCGCGTCCAGGAGCTCGCGCCCGGGGTCTATTCCTACGAACAGCTGCGCTCCGCGGGCGAGGAGCGCTTCACCACGGTGAGCATGTTCGTCGTCACCGACGAGGGGGTTCTCGTCGCAGATGGCCAGGGCAGCCCGGAGGAGACGCGGCGCATGGTGGAAACGATCACCGGCATCACCGACCAGCCCATCACCCACGTCGTGGTCTGTTCCGACCACGGCGACCACACCGCCGGCAACTCCGAGTTCCCGGCCGACGCACGCTTCTACGCGCATCCGACATCTCAGGCCGTGTTGCAGGCGGCCGCCGACAACCCCATCCGCCCCGCGACCGCGCCCCCAGTCGTCGTCCCCACCGAACTTGTCGAGACCTCCGAAACGCTCCGGCTCGGCGGCCGCGAGATCCGCATTCTCTTCCTGGGACGCGCCCACACCGGAGGCGACCTGGTCGTTCACCTCCCTGCGGAGAAGATCCTCTTCATGAGCGAGGCGTACCTGAACCGCGTCTTCCCGGCGATGCGCTCCGCGTACCCGTCCGAGTGGGTCGCGATGATCGAGGCGGCGCAGGCGATGGACATCGACACGTACGTGCCGGGGCACGGGTTCGTGGATTCGCCCGAGGTGCTGGCCGAGGAGCTGGAGACGTACCGGCTCGCCATGGTCCGGGTCATCGAGGAGGCGACGCGGCTGCACGCGGCTGGCCTCGCGCTGGAAGACGCGGTCGAGCAGGCGGAGTTCGGGGAGCTCGAGACCTGGTCGCTGCGGTCAAGCCAGGCCGGTCGGGCGATCGGTCGCGTGTACATGGAGCTGAACGGGGGGTTGCCGCAGGGGTGAGCGGGCCGGGCCGGGGAATGGGCTCGGCCGACTCGGTTGGGGGCGAAACCGGCACTGGCCGAACCGCCGCCGCCGGGGTATTCTGTTCCCGGCGCACGAAAACGGGCGCCGACACCTCAATCCAGGACCCTTCCGGAGGGACAAGTGAAACCGACGAACCTGCTTTTTGCCGCCGCGTTCACCCTAGCGGCCCCGTTGGCGCTCTCCGCCCAGCAGGCCGAGTGGCGCTACTGGGGCGCCGACGCCGCCAGCAGCCGCTACTCCCCCCTCGACCAGATCGACGCGTCGAACTTCGAGCAGCTGGAGGTGGCCTGGGTCTGGCGGGCCGACAACTACAACGGGCCGGCAACGGGAACAATGCTTCGCGCCACGCCCATCTACGTGGACGGCACGCTCTACTCCGTGGCCGGCAACCGCCGCACCGCCGTGGCCATCGACCCCGCCACCGGCGAGACGCTCTGGACATTCCGCGAACCCACCACCAAGCGGTGGGAGGACTCGATGCGGAAGGACTACGGGAAGGGCGTCGCGTACGCCGAGGTCAACGGCCGCCCGATGATCTACCTGGTCACTCCGGCGTTCTTCCTGCACGCGCTGGATCCGCAGACCGGCCGGCCGATCACATCCTTCGGCGATGGCGGCACCGTCGACCTCCTCGGCGACCTGGGCCGCTGGGACCCCCACCCCACGGACGGCATTCCCTTCGAGGTCGGCTACATCACCAATTCGTCGCCGCCGATCGTGGTCAACGGCGTGGTCGTGGTGGGCAACTCGCACGAGCAGGGCTACTACCAGTACCTGCAGGAGAACCTGCCGGGGAACATCCTCGCCTACGACGCGGGGACCGGTGAACACCTCTGGACCTTCAACGTGATCCCGCAGGAGGGCGAATTCGGCAACGACACCTGGGAGAACGACGCCTGGAAGTGGACCGGCAACGTGTCGGCGTGGGCGCCGCTTTCGGCCGACCCCGAGCTGGGCCTCGTCTACGTGGTGACGGACCCACCGCCGGTCGACTACTACGGCGGCTTTCACCCGGGCGACAACCTGTTCTCGACCAGCATCCTGGCCATCGACGTGCGGACGGGCGAGCGCCGCTGGCACTTCCAGACCGTGCACCACGACGTCTGGAACTACGACAACCCCACCGCGCCCAACCTGGTCGACATTACCGTGGACGGGCGCGAGATCAAGGCGCTCGTGCAGACCACCAAGCAGGGCTGGGCCTACGTCTTCGACCGCGAGACCGGCGAGCCCGTTTGGCCGATCGAGGAGCGGCCGGTACCTCAGTCCAACGTGCCCGGCGAGAAGCTGTCGCCCACTCAACCCTTCGTGACCCGCCCCGCTCCCTTCGAGATGCAGGGAATCACCGAGGACGACCTCATCGACTTCACCCCCGAGCTCCGCGCCCAGGCGCTGGAGATCGTCGACGGATTCCGGCTGGGCCCGCTCTTCAACCCTCCGATGCTCGAAGACGACGACGGCGGCCCCTCGATCCACTGTCCGGGCGCCAACGGTGGCGCCAACATCCCCGGCGGGGCGGCCGTGGACCCCGAGACCGGCATCCTGTACGTCGCGTCAACGCGCGGCTGCAGCGCGCCGCGGCTCTTTCCGGGCGTCGAGCGCGATGAGAACTCCAACGTCGACTGGGTGACCCTCGGCCCCGGCGGCGCGCGCGGCCCGCGGGGCCTGCCGCTCGTCAAGCCTCCCTACGGCAGTATCACGGCGATCGATCTGAACACCGGCGACCACCTCTGGCAGATTCCCAACGGGGACACCCCGGACAGAATCAGAAACCATCCGTTGCTCGAAGGCGTCGATATCGGCAACACCGGCGCCTCCGCGCACGCCACCAAGCTGATCACGAAGACGCTCCTCATGTACGGCGAGGGGCGTGGCGCCGCGCCCGTTTTCCGCGCCGTCGACAAGATGACCGGCGAGGAGCTGGGCGCCATCGACCTCCCCGGCTCCACCATGACCGCGCCGATGACCTACATGCACGAAGGGCAGCAGTACGTGGCGATGGCGGTCCGACTGGCGGATGGCGGGTATGCGCTGGTGGCGCTGCGGCTGCCGGAGTAGGGGGCGCGGGATCGGTCACGCGACAACGATTTGGTAATGCGCGCATGACATTTTGTAAGGTAAAATTTACATGGGATTCAGGACGATGACCCGAGCGACCGTCGGGCTGGCCGCACTGACCAGCGTCCTCCTGGCCACGGGGTGCCTGCAGGATGCCCCGCCACCCGACCACACGGCCGTCTTCACCGGCGGCGCGGGCGAGTGGGTGGATCTCTCCCACGCCTTCGGGCCGTCCACGATCTACTGGCCCACCGACACGGCGGGCTTCCAGCTCACCGAACTGGCCTATGGCCACACGGACGGCGGGTACTTCTACGCGTCGTACGCCTTCGCGTCGGCCGAGCACGGCGGCACCCACCTCGACGCGCCGATCCACTTCGCCGAAGGGCGCATGACGGCGGACGAGATCCCGCTTTCGAGCCTCATCACGATGGCGTCGGTGGTCGATGTCTCGGCCGCGGCCGACGCCGATCCGGACTACCAGCTCGCGGTCGAGGATCTCATCGCGTGGGAGGCCGAGCACGGGCGGCTCGCCGACGGCACCGCGCTGCTGGTGCGCACGGGGTGGTCGTCGCGCTGGGAGGACCGCGCCGCATACCTGGGCACGGATCTCACCGGGCCGGAGGCGGTGCCGGAGCTGCACTTTCCCGGGATCGGTCCCGAGGCCGCGCAGTGGCTCGTCGACAACCGCAACGTCGCGGCGGTGGGGCTCGACACGCCCAGCATCGACTACGGCCAATCGACCGACTTCCGCGCGCACGTGATCCTGTACAGCGCAAACATGGTGGGGTTCGAGAATCTGACCAACCTGGACCGGCTGCCGGCGACGGGGGCCGGGATCGTGGCGTTGCCGATGAAGATCGAGGGGGGGAGCGGGGGGCCGCTGAGGGTGGTGGGGTGGGTGCCGGGGTAGCCCCTTGACAGGCTTCGGCCATTTGCCCATCTTGTCTGTGCAATATGCCAAGGAGGGCCGATGACATCACAAGTGCTCGCCGAATACCTGGGCGGCAGCCAGGCACTCGGACGCGACATCCAGTCCGACTTCGACCTGGACGACGCGGTGCGAGAGGGATTGCCGTTGTCGACGATCGAGTCCGTGGTACGCGGCGGGGCACTGCGCGCTTCCGAACTCGACGCGCTCGTGATCCCGCGCCGCACGCTCGCCCATCGCAGGCGTCTGGGGAAGCGGCTGAGTTCGCGGCAGTCGGATCGTCTGACTCGCGTGGTCCGCGTCGTGGCCAGAGCGGAGGAGGCGATCGGGGACTGCACCAAAGCGCGGCGCTGGCTCCGAAAACCCAACCGGGCGTTGCAGGGCAGGAGGCCGCTGGACCTCCTTGCCAGCGACGTGGGTGCCCGCGTGATCGAACAGCTCCTGGGGCGCATCGAGCACGGTCTGGCGGCGTAACCAACCGTGGCTGATTAGCTCACCACCGTTGCACCTCTGGCGCCTCACCCGAAAGGCCCACTCCGCCCTCGATGGCGAGGGCGCGCGCCTTCACGGTGCACGGTGGAACTTCAGCGGAACCGCCGTGGTGTACGCTGCTTCCCATCTGTCGCTCGCGGCACTGGAATACCTGGTGCACATCGACCCCGAGGACGCACCGCGCGACCTGGTTGCCCTTCGCCTTCACGTCCCGGACTCTGCAACCGAATTGGCGTTCGAGCCGGCCTCCCTGCCCTCGGGATGGCAGGACGCTCCGCCGCGGCCCGAATGCCAGGCAATCGGCGACCGTTGGGCCAGGAGCAGCGAACACCTCTTGTTGCGGGTCCCGTCGGTCGTGGTGCCCGAAGAATCCAGCGTGCTCGTGAATCCGGCCCACCCGGACGCATCCCAGGTCAGGGTTTCCACATCGCGTAACTTCACTTACGATCTGCGGCTGTTGGGCCGCAGACGGTCTCCGTAGGTACCCTCCACCCCACCCTCACCCATGACACGCACAACGGTCCGCACAACCATCCTGGCACCAGTCGACGCAGTCTTCAGTACCATTGCCGATCCCGTCAACTACACGAAGGCCGTGCCCCAGATCACGAAGGTGGAGTTTTTCACCGAGCTGCGGAGCGGCGTCGGCACCCGGTTCCGCGAAACGCGTGAGATGAGAGGCCGGGAGGCCTCGACGGAGCTCGAAGTCACCGAGTACGTGAAGGATGAGCGCGTCCGCATGGTCTCTGACGCCGGTGGAACCATTTGGGACTCCGTCTTCACGCTGACCCCAACGGAAGACGGGCGCGGGACGAGGCTTGATCTGGTGATGGAGGCGAGGCCGCAACGCCTCCTGGCGCGCTTTTTCGTCCCTTTGACGAAGGGGGTCGTGGCGAAGGCCGTCGCCGGGGACATGGAGGCGGTCAAGGCCTACATTGAGAACACCCGATAGCACCACCCGACGGGCCTCTCCGAGCCCGGCCCCACGGCATCTGAGGTGTTTCAGCGGTCCCGGCCCAGCGTTACTCCCGAAACAAAGGGGCTAAAATGACAACAAAAAGGCCGAAAATGACATTCCTGACCGATGCAACGGGCGCCATCTTGCGATTGCAGCGGCGGAGATGCCGCCGAACGAAGCCATCCGGCTTCCACCAAAACCCCATCCAGGGAGGATACCATGTTCGCAACGGCAAAGCGCACCCTACCCACCACCCGCAAACTCGCTGCCATCGTTCCAACGGCCATGGCGGCGCTCCTCGTCGTCGCCGCCGTATCCGGCTCTACCCCGGATGGAACAGTTCGGAACGATGCAGGGACGACCGCCCCACCTGCCTCTTCGGTTGAGATGGCACTGGAAGACCTACTGGCTCAGACGTGCTATATGTGCGTCGGGTGCGGGGATGACGGCCACGAGATACTGAACAGAAGACCCCCGCCCGATGGAGGCAACCTGGCATTTCACCCGCATCCATGCCAAGAACGTGCCGGTCCTTGCGACCTCGACCCCAAGAGGGGCGGGCACCCGCCGTGCGGGGGCACGGATATTCTCGTCGCGGGTTCCAGCGATGTCATCCAAACCTTGAAAGGAAGCACTCCAGCCCAGTTGGCCGCTCTGTTGGAGAGCGCTCCGCATCGTCTCCGGTTCAACAGATCACGCAACGCACTGCAGCTCATCGGGTGCTGGAATCAAGTGGTGGCCAGCTATTCGGTCAAGTCGATTCCCGCGTTGGAAGCATTGATCACCTGACGGAGGCCACGAGCATGAAGACGCAGCGTTTGCGGACCAACCCCATACAGAGCATCGCCCGAATCACCCGGGCAGCTTGTCTGGCGAGCCTTCTCGTTCCGGCCAGCACCACCGCCCAGCAGCCGGAACGTATTTCCTTGGGTTCCTGTCGGGACAGTTGCGGACTTTCTCTGGTCCTCGAGGCCGAGTTGGGCGACGACTCCGGCCCGGGCATGATCGATCTCACAGGTAAGGTGAGTGCCTACCGGGACGCCTCTAGACGGACCTACATCGTCGGAGAGCCGATTGACCACATCCTGATCTTCGATCCGGCTGGCCACTTCCTCCGGCGCATTGGCCGAACTGGTTCGGGTCCAGGTGAGTTCAGGCGTGGTTCGTCCCTGGTTGTGACCGGCGACGGCGAGTTCTCGGTATTCGATCGCGGGCGGGGAGTCATCCTGAACTTCGACTACAGGGGACGACTCCTAAGCGAGGTGCGAACAGTCGGTGAGCGGTTTCCGGACGGGGTCGAGACGTACCGTTGGGAGGGACCCTGGGTGCTCCACGTTACCAACATGCGCACGCCTGACAGGGCCGGATACCCGCTCCATCCTGTAAACGTCGAGACGGGAGAGATCGGTCGTTCCTTCGGGTCGTCAACGGGTGAACTGGAGTTGGGTGGTGGCTGGATTCCTTCGATCGCCATCACGGGCGGCCGGCGCATCTGGATGGCCAGGAATCCTCTTAGCAGATACGAAATCAGCCTGTGGGACGGGAATCGGGAGCTGCTGGTGTTTCGGCGCGACGCACCGTGGTTTCCCGAGCGAACCGATCCCCTGCCGCACGGCCCCGAGGACAAGCCACTGCCGGCAATTGATGATCTCGTCGCAACCGACTCGCTTCTCTGGGTTTCAGGGGTGGTGGCCGACGAGCGTTGGCAGGATTTCAGCAGTCAATGGGACGCGGATGGACGCTACGACGAATTCGTGGAAGTAATCGACCTGCGGACCAACCAAGTGGTCGGGAGCCAGCGCTTCGACTTCGAACTCACCCACTTCATCGGGCCCGGGCTGATCGGCAGAGTCCACATCACGGAGAATGCCTCCGTACGTTTTCGAGTGTATAGGGTGGTTCCGGAGGCGGACCTTCGGCGTTAGCCAGCCGGCAGCCTTCAGCGCTGTGCAACCTCAGACCCCGGCGGACCTCTCGAGCCCGCCGGGGTCTCTATCGCCAGCCGTTTCGGGAAATCGGCCAGCCTATCGAACTAAGTCCACCGGACTAAGTCCCTCCTACCGAGTCGCCCACAGCCAGTCATAGCTCAGCCGCAGGTAGTAATACCCGCCGTTGAAGCCGTAGGGAGTGCTCTCCGGATAGAGGGCACCGACGCCTCCCGAGTTGGGATTCTCGTCCGGGTAGGTGTTGAACAGGTTGTTGGCGCCGAGCGCGATCGTCGCATTGTCCGCCAGCGGCATCGAGACTTCGGCGTCGACGAGGACGCGCGCGCCGTAACGGAGGTCGGGGTCGCTGAGCTCGGAATCGTAGAAGCCGTCGTAGTAGGTTCCCCGGAGCAGGGCGTCCAGCCGTCCCAGCTGTTGTGACAGGCTGAGCACGCCGCGGTAGCGGGGCAGCGCCCGCTCGAGCTGGTCCACGCGTGCGTCGTTCACGACCTCCGGGTTGCGCTCGGTGACCTCGGTGCCGGTGTAGTTGAAGAGCAGGCTCACGGTGGTCGCTTCGGCGGGCGTGTAGTTCGCCACCAGGTCGATCCCCTGGGTCAGCGTCGCGAAGTCGTTGGTGAAGAAGCGGAACTCCGCGAGGTTCGCGGCGCTCGTCACGCCCTCGGAGACCAGCTGCGTCACCTCATGGGGCTCGAGCTTGAAGGTTCTGGTCTGCGCGAAGCGGTCCGAGATCGAGATGCGGAAGTAGTCCGCCGTGAGCCGGAACGCGCCCGCTTCGTACATGACGCCGGCGGTCAGGCTGACGGAGCTCTCCGGCTCGAGCTGCTTGCCGCCCTTGGTCGCCGCCACCGCCGAGGTCGAGGGAATGGTGCCCCGATTGACCAGGTCGCCGAGGTCGATGTCGAAGACCGTCGACACGTTGAAGGCATTCTGCTGCCCCGGCGTGGGGGCGCGGAAGCCGGTGTTGGCGTTGGCGCGCAGCGCGATCTGGTCGGTGGCCTGGAATCGGAAGGAGACCTTGCCGGTCGCCTTGCCGCCGAAGTCGGAGAAGTTCTCGTAGCGGCCCGCGAGCCCCAGGGCCCAGGCGTCGTCGGGCCTGCCCAGGTTGAGGTCGGCGTAGAGCGCGGTGTTGCTGCGGGTCCAGTCGCCGGCGGCCAGCGGGCTGAAGCCGGGGAATCCGTTCGACGAGGAGCTGAAGCCCTGCGCCGCATACGGACCGATCTTCCAGGATTCGTCCTGGCCTTGTCCGATCTCGAAGCGCTCCTCGCGCTGCTCGAATCCGGCCGCCACGTTGGCCATCTCGCTGACCTGGTAGGAGAGATCGAGGTTGAGGTTGATCTCCTCCTGGTTGTAGAGGCCGGGGTCGAAGTCGGTGGGCGTGTCGGGACCGAGCGCCGCATTCACCGTGTTGTAGATGAAGAAGTCGGCCGTATTCCTGCCCCAGCTCGTGCTGGCGTCCCAATTGATGCCGTTGTCGGTGCGGCCCTTGATCCCACCGACGATCGAGGCGTCGAAGACCTCGCCGCCGAACTGC
Source organism: Longimicrobiales bacterium (assembly GCA_965211795.1). GTDB lineage: Bacteria > Gemmatimonadota > Gemmatimonadetes > Longimicrobiales > Gaopeijiaceae > Bin94. Next base: position 589 of record CBDBUB010000003.1, on the reverse strand, counting down.
GGCGTAAAGCCTCCGGGGAACATCTCCTGGTAGGAGAAGCAGTTCGGGTCGTCGAAGACCCGCTGGAGCGCGACGGGATCGGGGACGTTGTTGGTGATCGTCACGACCGGGCAGCCGGCCGATCCGAGGCCCCTGGCCTGCAGCACGTCGCCGATCAGGAGGGATTCCCCGCCATCGCCCGAGAAGACGCCGCCGCGGGTGTTCGGGTTCCGGAAGAAGAAGCCGCCGTCCACCCGCTTGGTGGCAACGTTTCCGAAGGCGTAGACCTGCTCGTTGTCGTCAAAGTTGTAGCCGGTGTTGAGCCACACCTTGAGGTCGTCGGTGATCCTGGGCGAACCCCAGACCTGGGCGGTCGGCGTCCGCACGGCCGTGTTGCCCGCGTTGACGAGCGCGGCCGCGTCGTTCCGCTGGATGGCGCGGTCCGTCGGCTCCTGGTTGCCGTACTCCACGCTGACGTTGGCGAATCCGAACTCGCCGAGCGGAATCCCGAAGTTGCTCGCCACCGAGACCGACTTCCCGCGACCGGCCCAGCTGCGCTCCGCACCATCGACGAACTCGTCGCCGTCGAAGTGCTGTCCCTGCTTGACCT
>CBDBUB010000002.1:0-27823 GCA_965211795.1 Longimicrobiales bacterium | reverse complement strand
GGTACTCGGGCCGCTCGATGGTCAGGTGTCCGCTCCCCATGCGCACACCGGAATCCACCCACTGCTCATGGCTGCCGTCGTCGATGGTCATCGACCAGACCAGGAATGCGCCGCCGACGATCATCGCCGAGGCGGTCAGCACCGTGCGGCGCAGATGACGGCGCAGGTTCCTGAGGGCGAGCCGGATCAGGACGCGCGGGAGCATCGCCGCTCGAATGCCGGGGGGATTCCGTCCACGGGCTGCTACACGCCCGACAGGGTGTCGGCGGGCGGCACCCGCGACGCGCGGAGTGCCGGGTAGAGGGCGGAGGCGAGTGCCGTGACCATCAGGCCGATCGTCGCCCAGGTCCATGCCGGCACGTTGGTCCCCACACGCAGACTCGGCGTCAGCAGAACGCCTTCCACGGTGAGATCTCCGAAGAGCCATCCGAGGTCGGGCGGCGCCGTGGAGAACCAGACCAGCAGCGGCACCGTGACGGCGGTCCCGAGGCCCAGCCCGATGACGCCGGTCGCGGCCGCCTCGGACAGCACCGTGCCTACCACGGACCGCGGCGATGCACCCATCGCCAGCATGACGGCGAACTCGCGGCGGCGTTCGAAGGTGGCCATCAGCGTCGTATTGGCGATGCCGAAGCTGGCGACCGAAAAGATGAGGACGATGAAGATCCAGTACATCGCATCGGCGAGCGCGACATACTGGGCGAGCACCGGATTCAGCTCCGTCCAGGACGCGACCGACATCCCCCGTTCGGGGGCTCCAAGGGCGGCTGCGAGGCGGGTCGCGGTCTGGTCGGCTTGCGACGGATCGTCAGTGCCGACCGCGATTTCGTGGACCCGGCCCGCATCGAGGACCACGAGCGTCTGGAGGTCCGCGACCGGCATGACCATGGTGCCGGCATCGAACTCGAGCAGGCCGGTCCGGAAGATGCCGGTGACCGTGTACAGGTCGTTGCCCATCGAGCCGTCCGCCGCAGAGGCGACGACGACGAGTTCGTCCCCGACGCTCAGCTCGAGCTGCCGCGCCATCTCGTCCCCCACAACGGCTTCGTATCGGCCGGTAACCGGCATGCGGCCCGCCACGAGAGGATCCAGGAAACGTGTCAGCGCCAACTCGCGCTCGGGGTCGACGCCGAGCAGAACGCCGGCCGATGTCGCTTCGCCGGAACTGACGAGCCCGCTCGCGTACACGCGCGGGGCCGCGGCCACGACCGAAGGGTCGGCCTCGATGGTGCGCAGGATCTCTCCTACATCGGCACCGTCGCGTCCGCCGATGGTCTCGTACAGGCTGCGCTCGGGCCGGTAGCCGGCATCGTGGATCTCGATCTGCCCACTGACGAGCGACGTGGCGTTCTCGACGAGTTCCGTCGAGACCCCTTCGGCCCAGCCGACCATGAACACCACGGCAAAATACCCGACCCCGAGGCCGAGCGCGGTGAGAACCGTTCGCTTCCGGTTGCGGCCGAGGTTGCGCCACCCGATTCGCCACAACTGGCCCGTCACGCCCCACTACCTCCGGCGCTGCCGGGCGCGGAGCGAGAAGAAGGATGGATCGATGTCGATGTCGCGTCGTCTGTCGACTACGCGCCGACTCCGGGCCCTACCAGCAGCAGCAGAGGCCGGCCGAGATGGCTTCGAGCTGCTCCTCGGTGATGTTCGGATCCGGCGGCAACGCGAGATGCACCGTCTGCATGTCGCTCTCATGGACCCTGATATTCATCGAATCGGGGATCGTAATCCCCAATTCCCCACTGATCGTGGTCTTCGGATCCGTAAGAAGCCGTTGCCGAAAGTCCGTGTCCAGGGCGGACTTCTCAACGATTTGCTGCAGCATTTCGTCTCCGCTTCTCATGGCATTCCTCGCTTCAGTTGTGGAACTCGTAACGTGGACAGCACTGTCAATGAAATCGTACACGCCACCCGCTCGGAAAGCAAGTCATACGTGATTCCGGGCCGGGCGGGCGGTCCGCGCGGAGGGCGGAAGGATGGCACCGTTCGCGGCTGGCAAGCCCGTGGATAAACCTGTGTGGGCACCGCGAATCAGCACGGATGCAGTCGCCGCTCGAATGCCGCGGGGGTTTTGTCCACGGGCTGTTTGTCACCGGCCCAGCACGGCCTCCAACCCCTCGATGAAGGAGGGTTCGCCTTCCGGGATGGGCCCGATCCAGCTGAACGCGACGACGCCGTTGCGGTCGATCAGCACCGACGTGGGCAGGCCCCGGGCCAGGAACACGTCGCGTGATGTGGCCTCCGGGTCGAGGGCGATGTCGTAGGTGACGCCGAACTCCTCGACGAAATGGACGACGGCCGCGGAGTCGGCGGGCAGGTCGACCGAGACGCCCAGGATGCGCAGCCCGTCTTCGCGATAGCGCTCGTAGACGGACTGGAGGTAGGGCGTCTCCGTTCGGCAGGGATGGCACCAGGTGGCCCAGAGGTTGACGAGCAGGGTGTGGCCGCGGTAGTCCGTGAGCGCGACGGGCGATCCGTCGTCCAGGGAGGTGGCCGTGAAGGAGGGGGCCGGGTCGCCGCGCTGCAGGGTGGGCCCTTCGGAGGGGATGCAGGACGAGAGCGCGGCGGTGGTCGCCGCGAGGAGGGGGAGGAGGGGGGGGCTGGGCGCGCCGGATCGCCCCGGTGCATGTTGCTGCGGGTGCGCGCGCGAGGGTGGCCGCAAGCGCCGGGAGGTCACGACCGGTTCACCTTTCCGGCGGAGCAATGAACTGGGTGGTGAGCGGTCCCACTCCGTGTACCTGAATGACAGCCTCCTCTTCGGCCCACATGAAGGCAGGGACCCCTGCCGCGATCACGATGTAGCTGCCGGGACCGTAGGCGGTCGCGTCCTCCTTGTCCATTGTCTCGCCCAGTTCGACGAAAAAGCGGCCGGACAGGACGGTCAGGTGCTCGTTGATGGGGTGGGTGTGAGGGCGGATTTCGAACCCGGGCTGGACCTCCAGACGGAAGACGAAGGTTTCGCCCTCCGTGGTCATGTCTCCGTAGAGCGCGACAAAGCGGGCGCCATTGTTCGGCTCTCCCCACGGGATGGAATCGCCGTGGTGGAACAAGTTGCCGGGAGGGTTCTGGGCGTGGGCTCGCGCGGCAGGGCCGAGGGCAGACAGGGCGAGAATCGTCGAGGCGGTGGCGATGGTGGTCTTCATGTCGGTGCAGCGGGTCTGCGGGGAACGTGCGATGGGTCTGCAATGGATGAATTGCCAGGCACGCAGCCTCCCGGCAACCCCGACAATGGTCTTCGCCCGGGCGAGGCCATGGCAAGGGGGGAACTCGAAAGACGGTTCGGACCCTTGCCGGCCCACCCGGTCAGAACGATGCTTACCGCGTCACCATTCAGCAGGAGGCGTGACTCTGATAGTGCCATCGGGGTGCAGTGGGTTCGGAACGGGTCGGTCGGTCGCGGGACCCGTGCCCGAGATCGCAACACGGCCTGCCCGGGCAGTCTCCGTGTCCACGCGGTCGGTCTTCGGGTCGGCGCGGACGGTCTTCATTGTTGCAACGGCGTTCTTCTTCCTCATTCCCGAGCCCGGGGCCGGTCAATGGCGGAATCGGTATCCGCCGGTCCGCGGCTACGGTCATCACGTCTACCTGGAAGGGTACGAGCTTCCACTCCTCACAAACGGACCGATCGACCCGGCTCCCTCCCCCGACGGCCGCCAGGTCGCCTTTTCGGCTCGGGGCTGGATCTGGCTTCTCGACCTCGGCACGGGCACTGCGCGGCGCTTCACCACCGGGCCCGGCATGGATTCCCGCCCCGCCTGGCACCCCTCCGGCGACCGGCTGGCCTTCGTCCGCGACAACGACCACGACACCCGCATCGTTGTTGCCGACGCGGCATCCGGCGAGGAGATCCGCACGATCGACACCCCCGCGCTCGACCTCGACCCGGCCTTCTCCCCCGACGGCACCACCCTCTACTACACCTCCGGGCAGGCCGGCACCCTCGACGTGTGGGCCCTCGATCTCGCTACGGGGGAATCGTCGCCCGTCACGGCCGAATTCGGCATCGAGCTCAAGCCGCAGCCCCTTGCGGACGGCTCGCTCCTGCTGCTCGCCAAGCGGGGCGGGGACCGTGTGGAGTTGCGGTCCCGTGGCGGCGAACCGCGCGTTGGCGAAGCACCCGGCAACGAAGCGCTCCTGAACGAAGCCCGCGTGCTCGTCGCCGGCAACATCGCGTCCATGGCCCGGCCGGCTGTTTCGCCCGGGGGCACCAGCATTGCGCTCAACTGGCCCACCGAGGACGGATGGGATCTGCGCGTACACGATGTCGCGCAGCCGGGCGCCTCGGTATTGCTGACGGGCGGCGGACTCCCGCTCACCCCGGCGTGGAGCCCCGACGGGCAGTGGATCTACTACTCCGAGGCGGACAGCCGGGAGGTCATGCACCTCAAGCGGATCCGGGCGGCCGGCGGTCCTGCCGATAATGTGCGGATCCGGGCCTGGGAATGGGGAGATGGGACGGCACGTCTGCGCATCCGCACCCACCTTGCGCCGGATGGTGCGGCATCCGCGACGAACAGCGCCGGCCCGCTCGCGCCCGCACGCCTCGCCGTCCTCGGCCCGAACGGACATCCGGTCGTCCCGGACGAGGGAGCGGCACACTTCGACGGGGCCAACGGGAGGGTCTTCTTCTACAGCCCGGGACTGATCGAGGTCACGGTCCCCGCGGGTGAAGTCACGGTGTCGGCCGTGCAGGGACTTGCTACCCCGGAAGAGACCGCCACCGTGACTGCAACGGCCGGGAGCATCATGGACGTGACCCTGCAGCTGACGCCGGTCTGGGACGCGCGGGCTGCGGGATGGGCCTCGGGAGACCACCACTTCCACCTCAACTACGGCGGGCCCTACGACCTGGACCCGGAGGACCTCGTGCCAAGGATGGAAGGCGAGGCGCTGGACTTTGCGACCCCGCTCCTCGCCAACCTGCACAACCGCTACGAGGACCGGGATCTCTGGGGATGGGAGAAGGCCGATGCGCCGCCCTTCATCCGATTCGGGCAGGAGATCCGGTCGCACTTCCTCGGTCACATGGGACTGCTGGAGATTCCCGAGTTCCACTGGCCCTGGGTGTGGGGGCCGGGCTACGAGGTCTACGGGACGGATGACCGCACCAACGCCGAAGTGCTGGACTACGCGCACCGCCATGGCGGATTGGGATACTACGTCCACCCGGTTTCGGTGCGGGATCCGTTTGCGGTGGAGGGGAGCGGCGGGGGTGTGCCGGTCGAACTCGTGGCCGACGCCGTCATGGGCGATGTGGACGCACTCGAGATCATGTGTCTGTGGAGCAGCTTCGAGGGGACCGCTGCCCTGTGGCACCGCTTCCTGAACCTCGGTGTGCCGATTGCTCCGTCCGCCGGGACCGACGTGATGCTGAATCTCTACCGCACGATGGCGGTCGGAACCACGCGCGTGTACGTCCACACCGGGGACCGGCTCAACTGGCCCGCCTACCTCGAAGGGCTGCGGGCGGGCCGGTCTTTCGTGACGAACGGGCCGCTACTGGACTTTCGGGTCGGCGGAACGCAGGGCGATGGCGGCGCGGAGTCCGGCAGGGGAGAGCGCGGCGCCGACAACGTGCGCCCCGGCGGCGTGGTCGTCCCGGGCCCCACCATCTGGACCCTCGATCTCGCCACCGCGACCGAGGTCGACACGGTGGACATCATTGTGAACGGCCGCGTCGTCGCGTCCCATCCGGCCATGGCGTCGCCCGGCCAGCGGACCTATACGGGCGAGGTCGACCTCCCCCGGGGCGGATGGATCGCGGCCCGCGCCCGCGGCGGCAGCACACGGTGGCCCTCGATGGACACCTCACCCTATGCCCACACCGCGCCCATATGGATCGGAGAGCGCGGCAGCACCGACCCCACCGCCCGGCGCGAGGCCGCTGCGGAACTCCGCGATGTCCTCACGGCCTCCCTCGCCCGGCTGCGCGCCGGGTACGCCGGGGTGGAGATCCCCCGTCTGGAAGCCCACTTCGCGGCGGCGATGGCCCGGCTCGACTCCATCGCAAGCCCGGCCCCGAACGACCCGGCGCCCCTCCGCCAAAGCCTGCGAGAACCATCGTGAAAAGCATTGAGCGCCCCCGACCCGCACTCCTCCACGGCCTCGTCCCCTCTCTCCTTCTCCTCACCCTCGCCGCGTGCGGCGGGTCCGATCCTCCTACCATCCCGCGCCCCGATCCGGAGCCCCCCCCCACCCTCCCCGAGCCGATCGCGATCCCCGCGCAGGGCACCGATTCCACCATTGATCTGGTGACCTGGAACATCCGGTACTTCGGCGCTCCCAACCAGGGTCCCCCCGACGAGCTCCTCCAGACCGCTCGCGTCCGCGATGTGATACTCGGCACCGACGCGGATCTGTGGGGCGTCCAGGAGATCACCAACCGTACAGCGTTCGAAGACCTGGTGAGCCACCTGCCGGGATACGGTGGCCTGCTCGCCAACGACCCGATCGTGGTCGGCGGCAGCGACTCCTACCACGCGAGCGAGATCAAGGTGGGGCTGATCTACAAGACGGCGGTCCTCCAGCCCACCTCCGCGCGCATCATCCGCGCCGACCTGGACCATGCGTACGCAGGACGCCCTCCCATGGAAGTGTCGGCCCGGCTGACGTTCGGCGGCGCCACATACGACGCGGTCGTGATCGTGTTGCACGCCAAGGCCAGCGCGGACACCGCCTCCTGGGCACGCCGCGTCGCCGCCGGACAGGGACTGAAGGAGTACCTCGACGGCACCTGGCCCAACACGCTCGTACTCGTGCCCGGCGACTGGAACGACGACGTGGACCGGTCCATCACGGAGGGACGGGACACCCCCTACCGCGTCTTCGTGAACGCTACGGACACCTGGGGGTTCCCCACCGCCGAGCTAAGCGCCGCGGGCGAGACCTCGATCCTGGGCTTCGACGACATCATCGACCACGTTCTGGCCTCCAACGAGATGATGGCGTGGTACCGGGCAGGGTCGACGCTCGTCTACCGGGTCGACCAGCTCATCCCGAACTATCGCGATACGACGAGCGACCACCTCCCGGTGCTGGTGCGCTTCCAGCCAAGCGGAAACTGACGAGCAACGAGCGCCTCCGGCTGAGGGACGTCACTCCGCGCCATTGACTCGCCCGCCGGGAACCATCGCCAGCAGCAGCACCGCCGCGACCGCCGCCATCGCCGCGCCGAAGACGAAGGGCGCGGCCGGGCCGAAGCCGTCCCAGGCGAAGAGGCCCTCCCAGAGCACACCCGCCAACACCGACGCCGGCAGCGTGGCCAGGCCGATCGCCGCGGCATACCCTCCGAAGGCCGTTCCGCGCTGCGTGGCCGGAACCAGGTCCGCGACCATTGCCTTGGCAGCTCCGGCCGCGAGTCCGTGATAGCAGCCGTAGAGCAGGTACAGCACCGTCACATGCGTGACCGATTCCGCCATTGCAAAGCCCAGGTAGACCAGCGCATAGAGTCCCCAGGCTCCCGCCACCACCCGCTTCCGCGGTATGCGGTCGGCAAGCAATCCCGCGGGCGTCGACACGAGCGTGTAGACCACGTTGAAGGCGAGGAGCAGCCACAGAATGCCGGCCACCGAAAGCCCGCGCTCCTGCGCCCGAAGCACCAGAAAGGCGTCCGCGGAGTTGCCGAGCTCGAAGATCACGCTGCAGAGGACGAACGCCGCAAACCCCCGGCCCAGCCCGCGCAGGCCGAGACGGGGGCGCCCGTCACCCTTGCCCTCGGCCCCATCGCCGCGCCCGCCACGCCGACCGAAGCCGACATCCCGCGCGCCGACCGCCAGGACCACCACCCCCAGGAACGCGGGAACAAGGCTCCAGAGCACCAGGCGGCGAAAGGTCTCGGCTTCCAGCAGCGCCCCACCCCCCTGCACCTGCTGCACCACCCAGATCGACACCGCGATCCCGATCACCGCCCCCGCCGTGTCGGCCGCCCGGTGCAGCCCGAAGGCGAGTCCCCGTCGCTGCGGCGGCGTCGAATCGGCGAGCAGGGCGTCGCGGGGCGCCGTGCGGACCCCCTTCCCCACCCGGTCTCCCCATCGAATCGCGGCCACCGTCCCCCACGCCGAGGCCAGCAAGTAGAACGGCTTCGAAACCGCCGAGATGGCGTACCCGGCGACCGCCGGCCACTTCCGCGTACCGAGCCGGTCCGAAAGCCACCCCGAATACAGCTTGAGGATGCTGGCGGTGGCGTCGGCAAGCCCCTCCACGACGCCCACCGCCCACACCCGCACCCCGAGCACATTCGACAGGAAGAGCGGCAGGACGTTGAGGAGCATCTCGCTCGACACGTCCGTCAGGAAGCTGGTGCCGCTCGCAGCCCAGACATTGCGGTGGATCTTGCGGGGTGAAGGGTGGCCGTGAGACGAGCGAGAGGTCTCGGGCCCACCAGCTTCGGTTGTTTGGCTCATCTGATCGATTCGAGGTCCGGCATACGGAGGGTGGCGCCAATGTATGCGTCCGGGGACCGGTTGGCTCCACGGCCACCCCTCACCCAGATTGGCACACCAGGAAGAGTCCGACCAATCCGCGACCCGGGACACCACGACATGGCCCAACAAATCCCCCCCACCCCCGACCGCCGCCGCTTCCTGCGCTGGCTCGCGGCCAGCCCCCTGCTGGCCACCATCCCGGGGTGCGCCCCGCCCCGCCCCGGCACCGCCCCATCCGGCTCCGGTCCCGTCCCGAACAGCCATGGCCTCCCCCCAGCCCCCGCCAACCCCCTCGGCCCATTCCACCATACCGGCGCCCCTCCCCTCCCCACCGAAGCCCCCCAGGCCCTCGACGTCTTCGACATGGAGCGCGTAGCGGCCACCACCGTCCCCCCCGCCCACTTCGGCTACATCCAGACCGGGGTCGACGGCGAGGAAACCCAGCTCGGCAACCGCGCGGCGCTGGAGCGCATCCACATCCGCGCCCGGCGCCTCGTCGACGTCAGCCGGCTCGACACGCGGGTCACGCTCTTCGGGCGCGAGTGGCCCACGCCGATCGTCATCGCGCCGTGCGGCAGCCAGAGGGGTTTCCACCCGGAAGGCGAGCTCGCAACCGCCCGGGCCGCGCTGGCCGCGAATCACCTCCAGGTCCTCTCGACCGTCACTTCGACGGGGGTGGAAGAGGTGAACGAGGCGCGCGGCGAACCGGTGTGGTACCAGCTCTACGCAACCTCCAACTGGTCGGTCACCGAGGCCGTGGTGGGGCGTGTGCGCGCCGCCGGCTGCCCCGTCCTCGTTCTCACCGTGGATCTGCCGGCGGGCGGCAACCGCCTCACGCTGCAGCGCTGGTCGCGCACCGACGACCGCACCTGCACCGGCTGCCACCGCCCAGGGGGCCGCGCGCCCACGGTCAAGCCGATGTTCCAGGGGACCGAGTACCGCCCCGCCGACTTCCGCACCCCCGGGATGACCTGGGACTTCATCGGCCGCCTGCGCGAAATCACCGACCAGAAGATCGTCGTCAAGGGGCTGATGACGCACGAGGACGCGCGGCTCGCGCTGGAGCACGGCGTCGACGCCATCTGGGTCTCGAACCACGGCGGCCGCTCCGAGGGCAGCGGGCAGGCAACCATCGACGCGTTGCCGGAGATCGCAGACGCCGTGAACCGGCGCGTTCCCGTGATCGTCGACGGCGGCTTCCGCCGCGGCAGCGATATCTTCAAGGGGATCGCCCGGGGCGCGGATGCCGTCGCGGTCGGCCGCCCCTACCTTTGGGGACTGGGCGCCTTCGGCCAGCCCGGCGTCGAGCGGGTCCTGGAGATCCTTCGGGACGAACTCGCGATGACGATGCGGCTGGCCGGCACCCCGTCGCTGACGAGCATCGGCGCGTCGTCGATCGGGACGGGATAGGGGGCGCGACCCCGCGCGCGGGAGCGCCCCGCCGCCGGACCACTCAACCAGCGAACGAAAACCCGAACTGGAGGAAACACCATGTCAAAGGCAACCAACCGGGCACGCCCATCTCGGCCGCTCACCCTCGCCGCTGCACTCACCGTCACCGCCCTCGCGACCGCGGCCGCCTGCACGGACTCCGGCATGATCACAACCGAGAGCGGCCTGCAGATCGAGACCCTCCGCGAGGGCGACGGCCCCAGCCCAACGGCCACCGACCGCGTCCGCATCCACTATCGCGGGATGCTGACCGACAGCACCCAATTCGATTCGTCCTACGACCGGGGCGAACCCAGCGAATTCAACGTGGACGGCGTCATCGAGGGGTTCGGCGAGGCCTTGCAGCTGATGTCGGTCGGGGGTCACGCCCGCGTCACCATCCCGCCGGAGCTGGGCTACGGCGAGGCGGGCCGCGGCGATTTGATCGGTCCCAACGCGACCCTGATCTTCGAGATCGAACTCCTGGACATCGTCGAGCGGTGATTACGGTCATCGCCATCGTCGTCGTGCTCGCACTCATCGGGGGATTCGCGTACATGCTGGCGCGCGATGGCCCGGCGTAGCGGGCCGGCCGGGAAGGGGGGCGGTGGGCAAGGCCTACCGGGGCGACAACCGAGCCATGTTCTCCCAAGGCACCGGAGGCCCGTGACCCTGCGCCGAGGCTCCCACCACGGCGCCCGCCTGTTCCTCCTCCTCGCCGCCACCGCCTGCGCCACCGGCGGCGAACCGGCAGTCGAAGACCTCACCCCCGACGCCGACGGCTTCATCACCACCGGCAGCGGGCTCAGGTACAAGGTCCTCCAGGAGGGCGCCGGCCCGAAGCCGACTTCGCGGGACCGGGTCCTCGTCCACTACAGCACGAGGCTCGCCGACGGCACCGTGATCGACTCGTCGTACCAACGCGGCCAGCCGGATGTCCTCGCCCTGCGGGAACTCATCCGCGGTTTCCGCGAGGCCCTCGAACTGATGTCGGCCGGCAGCCACTTCGAGGTCGTCGTCCCCGGCCGGCTCGGCTACGGCTGGTCGGGAACCGGGGACGGTCTGGTCGGCCCCAACGAGACGCTGTACTTCCAGATCCAGCTCTTCCGGATCGAGGAACGGTGACGGCTCGCCCTCCGGCAGGCGCCGACGGGGTGCGGGAGTTGATGCGGCGCCTGGGCCAGGCGGCGACGGGTCCCGGGCGGATCTATCTCGTCGGCGGCAGCTCCGCGGTGCTGGTGGGGTGGAGAGAGACGACGGTGGACATCGACCTCAAACTCGATCCGGAGCCGGAGGGCGTCTTCGAGGCGATCGCCCGTGCCAAGGAGTCCCTGAACATCAATGTCGAGCTGGCGGCCCCCGACGACTTCATCCCCCCATTGCCCGGCTGGCGCGAGCGCAGCCCGTTCATCGACCGTTACGGCTCCGTGGACTACTATCACTACGACTTCTACGCCCAGGCTCTGGCGAAGCTGGAGCGCGGGCACGAACTGGACTGGTCGGACGTGCGGGAGATGGGCAGGCGCGGGCTGATTCGTGCGAGCCGGCTGGTCGAGCTCTACGAGTCGGTCGAAGCGGCCATGGTGCGTTATCCTGCCATTGATCCGCCCAGTTTCAGGCGCAAGGTGCTGTTGCTAACCAGCGAGATCAGCCAATGACGCTTTCAGCGAAGGACGGCCCCAACCGGCCGGCGGGCCATGCCGTGCCGGAGACCACCGAGATCCCCCCCGGACTTCCCGGCGCCGATCTGGTCGCTTCCGGCATCGAGGCGCTGAAGCGCGGCGACCTTACCGTCGAAGCGCTGCTCGTGTGCGTCGGCGCGACCCGAATGCGCATGGCGGGGCTCCAGGTTCCCCCGGCTCCACCGCTCACCCAACCCCCCGAAATCGAGCTCTACCTCGCCATCGGCGCCGAGCATCCCGACGACACCCACTCCCGCTACAACGCGCTGATCCGCCGCCTGGTCAGCTTCGAGCGGGCGCTGGAGCGGCTGGGCCCGGACACCGGCGCACGCCCGGATGGCTCCGGCGCCCCGGAACGCTACCCCCCGAACTGCCCCCGCAGCCACAGCACCACGAACGCCCCGTAGAACACGGACATCGCCACCAGCGCGACCCTGCGCCACATCGGCGGGCGCACCGCCTCGGGAAGGAATCGCGTGTTGATGTAGAGCAGGTGCAGCGACGAGACCACGAAGACGACCCCGGCCATGTTCGCGCCCAGCTGAAGCAGGAAGATCGGCTGGGCCAGCTTCAGCGCGATGACCCCCCAGACGGCCAGCAAACCCAGCACGGTGTAGTACAGGAAGCGCACATCGCCGCCGCGCAGCCGCCGCACCCACCCTGAACCCGTCCAGAGGATGTCGGTGATCGCGCGCGTCATCGCCTCGATGATGTCGAGCTGGGTCTTGAAGAGCACCCACACGCCGATGAGCGCGATCGCGCCGCCGAAGATGGCGCCCGCCTGGCTGGCCATCGCGTTCGCGAGCGCGGCCGCGACGGAGAGGCCGCGGATGTCGGTGCCGCCCTCGATGAAGGTGACGTAGAGGACCGCCGGGAGAATCATCCCCAGCATCGCGCCCACGAAGTAGACGCCCCACTGGTCGGCGCGAACGACCCTCCACCAGCCGCGCCACTTGTTCATTGCCGCCGAATCGGTGTCGAAGGTGTAGCCGGTCGGCGCCAGGTCCGCGCGCTCCCCGCCCACCGCCGCGGGAATGTGACCGGCCCGTTTCCCCATTCCATAGCCCTTGTCGCGAGCCCAGTTGGAGAGGGTCAGGTTGATCACCCCGCCGGCTCCCGAATACGCCGCGAACGCGCCGATCAGGAACCAGTCCACGCCTTCCGGGATGAAGCGGAAGGAGCCGGCCGCCGGATCGTAGCCCACCAGTCCCGCACCCGCGGCGACCCATGTGTCCGCCGGCACGAACGCCAGCGCGAGCACCAGGAAGCCGCCGAGGATCGCCGCCACCAGCACCCAGTTGAGCAGCTCCAGCGTCCGTGCGATGCGCCTGCCGAAGAGGAGAACACCCACGCACACGGCGAAGGTGCCGACCCCGATCCAGTACACGAGCTGCGCCTGCTCCGGACCCGCCAACTCGCGGAAGATCAGGAAGTAGATCGCACCCGCGGCGGCCCCGGCCCACCCCGGCCAGCCCACCTGCAGGAAGTAGAGGATGGCGTAGAAGAATGCCCACAGCGGCGCCCACGGCTTCGTCCGCATGAACCCGGTCACGACCGGCTCGCCCGTCGCCAGCGTCCAACGCATCAGTTCCGTGTTGAAGACGGTCTGGAGGAATGCCGCGACCAGCGTCACCCACAGGAGCACCAGCCCGTACTGCACGAAGGCCGCCGGCCCCAGCAGGAACTCGCCGCTCCCGATCGAGGCGCCCAGCACGATGACGCCGGGCCCGACGACGCCGATCCAGGCCAATCCCTTCGGCCGGGGCGGAGCCGGGAGTTCGGCCTTCTCGAAGGGGCTGAGTCCGGAGCGGGCTTCGGGGGACCGGCGCGCCTCGGGGGATAGATCTACCTCGGGGGAAGGACTTTCCTGGTGGGAAGAACCTGCCTCGGGGGAATCGTCGCTCATGACTTGGCGTTTCAGTTCGGGGGACGCAACCTTGCGAATCGAAGGAGCCGTCTGAGAAGTGGGGGGGCGGTGCGGGGTGAGTCAAGATACCTTGCGACGGGGTCCGCGTGCCGGATGTGGATCTCGGCGACCGTCACTGACGGAGGATTCCCAAGGATGTCCATGAAGCTTCCACCACTCGTACACCTTCCGTGTTTGCTGGCGGCAGTCGCGCCACTCGCGTACGCAGGCGGGTCCGCCCAGAGCCGGACCGCGCCGCTTACCTGCATGGCGTCGTCCGCTGAGTCGGCCTGGCTGGCCGAGTCGTACCGGGATACCCACACATACGGTCTGGACGACGGGGAGTGGATCGAGTCCTACGGCGGGCTGGCCGCTGCGGGCGACAGCCTGTTCTTCTACGACCAGTGGGCGAGGCGCATCGTCCACCTCTCGGGCGAACTCGAGGAACGGCATTCCTTCGGGCGGAGGGGCGAAGGTCCCGGCGAGTTTGACGGGCCGATTCCCCTCATGTGGCTGGATAACCTCTACGAGGGTCATGTGGCCTTCGATGGGCGTCAGGTGGTTGTCTATGACCTGCTCCGCCTGGCGTCCTTCGATGCCGGGGGCGAGTACCGGTGGTCGACCCAGGCGCCCAGCCGTCCCTTTTCCGACGGCGTGCGGTTCGTGACCCCGGTGGACGAAGAGCAGATGATCTTCGGGAAGGACTCGGTAGACAACGTGAGTCGGCACCTTCAGCTCTGGAGCACGCAACGCGCAGACCGGAACCGCCACGAACTCATCTGGGAACGACCCGTTCCCCGGCACGCCAGTGCCTCCCCGTTTCCCAGTGTCACCACGAGGGAGGCCCGGTCCCAATGGGCGCGCCACCAGGATTGCGTCGTGATCTCGGACGGCGGAGGGGATTTCCTGTGGATCGTCGATCTGCCGACGATGCGGACGGACTCGATCGCGCTGCCCGAGTGGGAGGTGCCGGCTTTCGGAGAGCTCTCCATCGACCGCGGCACGCTGAACCTGGGCGGTCGCGAAGTGCAGCCGGAACGTCCGGCACCGGCGCTGCTCTGGCGGTGGAGGGGACTCATCGTGGATCCGGGCGGCCACGCCTGGGTGCGCGCCTGGACGCAGTCCCGCAAGGAGTTCGAGGTGTTCGTCGTCTCGCTGGCCACCGGTGAATCGCGCCGCCTGATGAATCCGCCCGGCTTCCCCACCGCATTCGGTCCGCCGGGCGTCTTCTACACGGCGCGGGAACATCCCGACACGGACGAGCAGCACCTCGTCAGGCTCGAGCGCGAGCGAAGATAGAACACAGGATCTTCGATATGTGAGGGCGCAACAATAGTTTGCATAGGCTGATTCAAAATAGTATCTTGATTTAGCCTACATCATTGTCTATTCTCTCCCCATGATTCGACGCGATCTGATTCCCGAACTCGCGCGGGCGGCCATGCATTCGCCTGCCGTCACGCTCACCGGCCCCCGGCAGAGCGGCAAGACCACACTGTGCCGTGCCTTCTTTCCCGACCATCCGTACCGAACCCTCGAGGCCCCCGACGACCGGGCCTTCGCGGCGGAAGACCCGCGGGCGTTTCTGGCCCAGTTCCCGGAGGGCGCGGTGATCGACGAGGTGCAGCGTGTCCCCGGGTTGCTCTCCTACCTGCAGGGCATCATTGACGAGGATCCGACACCCGGGCGGTGGATCCTGACCGGGTCGCAGAACCTCGGGCTCCTCGAGTCGGTGAGCCAGTCCCTGGCCGGGCGCGCCGAGGTCCTGTACCTGCTGCCGTTGACGTGGCGGGAAGTCCGGCGGTTCGACCACCCTCCGGGCACCCTGGAAGAGGCCATGTTCAGCGGCGGGTACCCCCGCATCTTCGACCGGGAACTCGACCCGTCGCGCTGGCTCCGGTCCTACGTCGCCACCTACGTGGAGCGGGATGTGCGAACCGTCGCGAACGTGGGCGACCTCGCGCTCTTTCAGCGTTTCGTGGAGCTTTGCGCCGGCCGCACGGGGCAGCTGCTCAACTACTCTTCCCTGGCCGGCGACTGCGGCGTCTCACAACCCACGGCCAAGGCGTGGCTGAGCATCCTGGAGACGACATTCATCACGTTTCGTCTGCCGGCCTTTCACGCAAATCTGCGAAAGCGGCTGGTGAAGATGCCGAAGCTGTACTTCCACGATTCCGGTCTGGCCTGCTGGCTGCTGGGAATTCGCGACCCCGGACAACTCCGTTCGCATCCGCTGCGCGGGCCGATCTTCGAGACGTGGGTGGTCTCGGAGATCCTCAAGACACGCATGAACCGGGGGGAGACCCGCGGCCTGTACCACTACCGGGACCACAACGGAGCCGAGGCCGATCTGGTCATCGAAACGCCCCGCGGGCTGACCCTGGTCGAGGCGAAGGCCGCCGCGACGCCGACTTCGGCCCTGCTTCGCGGCGCGGAGCGCGTGCGGGGTCATTTTGTGGACGGGGGCCGGCCCGATGCGGCCGTCCCCGAACTGGCGGTCGTCTACGGCGGAAGCGAGCTTCAAGCGCGCAGCGCGGGGAGGCTGGTTCCGTGGCAGCGGGTGCGGGAGGTGGCATTCGCAGAAGGTGAGGGATGATGGTGAACCGATTCGACGACGCGCCCTGGATGAACCGCCCGAACAGGGACGTGCCAACCATTGCCGCCACCCTCGCCGTGGTTCCCGCGGTTGTTCTCATGGTCTTTGGCGCGAACAGATTGGGGCTGATCCACCTGGTTCCCGTGGTCGCGACAATCCTGCCCCTTGCGGCGACCGACTGGAAGAGCGCAGCTCTGCTCCGTGCCTCGGCCGCCTTCCTGCTCGGCGTGTTCGCGCTGCTGGGCGGAATGACGATCGGTGTGGTCTTCGTACCCGCGGCGGCTCTTTGGACATGGGGGATGGTGCGGGCGGTTGGGCGCTACGATTCAGGCCGGCGGGAGGGGAATCCGTGAGCTGACCGGGGCGCCTATCGCGCCTGCTACGCCAGTACCGCGATGCACCGCCCCGGCCCATGCACGCCCGTGACCACGGTCTGCCCGATGTCCGCCGACTTGCTCGGCGCGGAGTGAAGGCCGACGGTTGCAGGCAGGACGTCCCGCAGTTCCCGAAGCGCCTCCTCCAGCGTCGCAAGGACCCGCCCCTCGGGCACCCAGACGATGTGAACCGGCGGCAGCAGCTGCACCGCACGCGTTCCCGTCGACGGCAGGATCAGGCTCCCCGTTTCCGCGACCGCCGCCCAGGCCACCGAGATTCCCGCTCCCGCGTGCGCCGCTGCCACCACGGGCAGCTGCGGCCTCAGTTCCGAGGGAACGTCGGCACCCACCGCGACGCCGGTCACCGCCCCGTCCAGCCCTTGCAGGAATCCGGCCAGCCAACGCCCCGCCGGCGTGGTCCCTTCCCCCTCCACCACCTCGCCGCCCTGGCTTGTGAAGCGTTTCACAAACTCGGCCACGGGGTCTGCCGGCGCCGGGGTCTCCAGCGCCCCCGGATGCCGGGCCCGCTCCCGCCCGGCGGTCGCGCGCGCGACCCGCTCCAGGATTCGCTCGCGGGAGCCTGCGCGCGCCCCGCTCACCAGCGGCCCCGAGGGGAGTTCGGTACCGTCATCGGCGTGCCCGCATTCGTTCCAGCGCGTCCATCACTCAATCCCCTCCCGCCACAGCTCGCGGAAGGTGCGCCGACTCGGCCGGGGCAGCGCCCGGTCCCGCGCCCAATCGCCCAGCATCGGGAGAGCGCGCGCCGCACCGGTTCCGCCGAGCCGCGACCCGACCTTTCCGGCCAGCCGGTACAGCCCCGGCCTCGTGGCCACGCTCGCCAGTCCCGCCAGCGCCGCCCGCTCCTTCCACGGCGTGAGCCCCTGCTCCTGCGCTTCGCGGCGCCACTCCAGGAGCAGCTCCGGGATCGGGATCCGCACCGGGCAGGCGTCGAAGCACGCCCCGCACAGCGACGACGCGAAGGGCAGCGGCATCGCCTCGTGCAGCCCCAGCAGCCCCGGGTCCAGCACCGAACCGATCGGGCCCGAGTAGACGTAGCCGTATGCGTGGCCGCCGGTCTGGCGGTACACGGGGCAGGCGTTCAAGCAAGCGCCGCAGCGCAGGCAACGGAGGGCCTCCCAGGCGTGAGGGTGGCCAAGTACGTCCGTACGACCGTTGTCGACCAGGATGACGTGCACTTCCTCAGGGCCGTCGTCTCCGGGCTGGCTGGCCGGCCCCTGAATCAGCGACACGAAGCAGCCGATCGGCTGGCCTGTCGCCGCGCGCGCCGTGAGCTGCAGGAAGCCTGCGAGGTCGGTCATGCGGGGGAGCAGCTTCTCTATGCCGACCAGGGCGACGTGCACCCGCGGGAGCGAGGTCGTCAAACGGATGTTCCCCTCGTTTTCGATGAGGGCCACCGTGCCCGTCTCCGCGACGAGGAAGTTACCGCCCGTGATGCCCATGTCGGCGTGGACGAAGGCGTCGCGGAGCACGCGGCGCGCGGCCTCGGCGAGAGCGTCGGGATCGCCGTCCGGCGCGGAGCCCAGGCGGTCGGCGAAGAGGTCCCTTACCTGCTGCAGGGACTTGTGGATGGCGGGGCCCAGGATGTGGCTCGGGGGTTCGTTGAGGAGCTGCAGGATGTACTCGCCCAAGTCGGTCTCGAGGACTTCGATCCCGGCGGCCTCCAGCGCAGGGTTCAGGTCGATCTCCTCGGTGAGCATGCTCTTGCCCTTGACCACCGTCGCGACCGAGTGGTCCGCCGCGATGGTGGTCACGATGTCGCGCGCCTCGGCTGCGTCGGCCGCCCAGTGGACGTGGGCTCCGTTGGCCTCGAGCCGCTCCTCCGCCTGCGTGAGGTAGTCGTCCAGGTGCGTCAGGGTGTGGTTCTTCACCGCCTCGGCCCAGCGGCGCCACGCATCCGCGTCGACCTCGGTGTAGGCATCGCGGCGCTTCCTGTCGAAGGCGAGGGTGGCGCCGGTGACGGATTCGCGGACCTCGGGCTCGTTGCGGATGGCTTCGGTCGCGCGGGCCGTGTACTCGTGGATGCGGGTGCGCATGTCAGCGGTCGCTGGCGGGCGGAGCGGCCGCCGGCTGGTCGAGAGGGGCGGCCACCGGCTGGTCGATCGCGGCGGCCAGGTTGCGACCGGTCGTGCCACCGTCGCCCGTGACCCCCCGCCAGAGCGCGGTCGCGAGATGCACGAACTCAATTCCCAGCCGCCGGGCCCGGCTGCGGCCCTCGAGGTGGAGGACGCAGCCTCCGTCCCCCGACACCACCCAGTCGACGGGCGGCAGCGTGTCCAGCTTCCGGTCCGCCATGGCTGCCGAGACCGCGGACATCTTCACGGAGAAGAGGCCCCCGAAGCCGCAACACTCATCATCGGCCTCCCAGGGGACGACTTCCGCGCCCGCCCCTTCCAGCAGCACCTCCGGCTCCGACTCCAGGCGCAGTTCGCGCAGCGCATGGCACCCCTGGTGGATGGCGACGCGGCGTCCGGCGAGGCCATCGCCCAGGTCGGTGACGCCGAGGCGCCGCACGATGAATTCGCCCAGCTCCCAGGTACGGTCGGCAAGGGCGGTCGCGCGGGCGCGGGTCAACGCGGGGGAAGCGGGCCGGCCGGCCCGGGAAACCGGCTCCCGGATCAGCCGCGGGTAGAACTTCTTGACCATCGTGGCGCAGGAGCCGCTGGGGACGATGACCGCGTCGGCCGCGTCGAAGACATCGATCGTGTGACGGGCCATGCGCAGGGCCTCGGCGTTGCGGCCCGCATTGTAGGCGGGCTGGCCGCAGCAGGTCTGTGCGTCCGGGAAGGTGACGGTGCAGCCGAGGTGGCGG
Source organism: Longimicrobiales bacterium (assembly GCA_965211795.1). Lineage (GTDB taxonomy): Bacteria > Gemmatimonadota > Gemmatimonadetes > Longimicrobiales > Gaopeijiaceae > Bin94. Next base: position 8,575 of record CBDBUB010000002.1, on the reverse strand, counting down.
AGAAGGCGGACCGCGTCGGCCGCCGCGTCTGCGAAATAGTGGTCGGCGAGGCAGGTGACGAAGAGGGCGACGTTCATGACTGGAAGGTAGCCCGGCACGGCGGTCAGGCCAGCGGTCCGGGGGTGGCCGGGTCAGGGCAGCTGCGCGGCGACCAGCACCGCCGCGCCGGCCGCGAGCAGCGCGATCCCGAGTGGCCGGGTGAGGCGGGCGCCGAAGGGCAGCGTGGTCTCCGCAACCATCACCGCCATGAGGAGGCCCATCCACGCGAGGTCGATCATTCCCACCGCGAGGGCCAGCGCCATGAGGGCCCAGCAGCAACCGACGCAGTACAGTCCGTGTTCGAGTCCGAGCCGGGCGGAGGCGGCCGCGCCGGGGCGCCAGCGCGCGAGCAGGAATCCTGCCGGGGAGCGGCAGTGGGACAGGCACGCCTCCTTCAGTTTGGTGAACTGGAATGTGCCCGCGAGCCCGAGCGCCGCCGCCGAGAGGACCGGGGCGTCCATGGCGAAGGGGACGGGGAGGAACAGAGCGGACAGAGTCACCTGAACGGCTGCCGCAGCGGCGCTGAATCCGGCCCAGGCGAGCATGTAGCCGCCCGCGAAAGGGACGGTGGCGACCATCGCCGCACCGTTGTTGTGCGAGCGGCCTGGCGCATGCCGCCGGTGGCGGCGTCCGGTAGGCACCGGGTCGTCGCCGGGCACCCCGCTCGCGGCCATCCTCGATAGCACCCGCAGCCACGGATACACCACCGGCCCCATCATGACCGCCGTCATGGCCAGCCACATCGCGAAAACAGGCCAAAAGCTCATTGAGATGGCTGTTCGAGGCCGCTACGAGGGCTGCAGGGGGCCCAGGACGCGCGAATTGCCGCCGGGCGCATCCCTACTCGCCCGACCAGCGGAACCGCGACCAGAGCCCGTGCGTGCCTTCGTTCGCGATCACGATCTCGCCGTCGTCGTACCGGGTCGAGCCGCGGGCGATCACCTGGCTGGTGTCGTGGATCTGGTTGTAGATGTTCTCGAAGGTGACCGGTTCCGCGCGGTTCCGCCCCCGGATCGCCTCCACCGCCCCCCGCATCACCCCCGTCACCGTCACCGCCTTGCGTCCTGGCGCCTCCTCAATGCGGATCGGCGCCGTGCGGGTCGGCCGCGCATCGGCCACGAACCTCGCGAGAATCTCCCATGGCCCGCCCCGCATCCCCGTCAGGATCTCCTCCACGGCCCGCCGCTGCGCCCCCGTCGCCCGGTCGGACACGATGATCACCTGCTTCCATCCCCCGTCCACCATCACCTGCGGCGTCTCGTACACGACAACCACGTCGACCCCGGCGAGGTCGATGTCCCCGGCGCACCCATCCGCACCGGCGCGGTTCATATCCCGGGCGCGGCCCGCATCCCCGGCCCGGCTCCCGCCTCCACCGCCCGCGCCCACCCGTCCCCCCTCGAACCGGATCGCCCAGAAGCCGTGACAGATCTCGTGCGTGCACTTCTGGCTGAAGTGGATGTGCCCCGGGCAGACCGCGGTGCAGTTGCAGTTCTCGAAGAGGAGCCCTTCGGCCCACCAGTCGCTCAATTCGTCCTCCCTGCCCGGGCGTTCGGCCCCGGCGGCGCGCTCCGGACCGGGCAGGCCGGCGGGCGCACCGTCAGTGGGTCATCATGTACAGGATCACGTTGATCCCGATGGCGTAGGCGTTGGGCGAGAAGCGGTAGAAGAACTCGTCGTCTTCGCCCTCGCGCTCCCATCCGTCCGCGATGTCGGTGTTGTGGGTCAGGATGACCATCAGGCGGCCCGACTCGTCCTCGATCCCGTACATCCTGTACGTCGAACTCTCCTGGCCCCGCTCCGACGTGCCTCCGCGCCAGCCCCGTCTCCAGTACTGGATCGAGGGGATCTGCGGGATGCTGTCGACCGAATAGAGAGTGTGGAAGATGGGATGGTCCATCGGCACTTCCTCGATCCGGTAGCCGGGCAGCACCCTCTCCAGCTCTCTCGACCAGTGTTGCCAGGCGTAGCCGCCCCAGAAGTCGTCGGCCCAGAGGAAGCCGCCCTTCAGCAGGTAGTCACGCAGCCGTACCGCTTCGAGTTCGCTGAACCGGATGGTCCCCACATCGGACGCGAAGAGGAAGGGGCACGCGTAGAGGGCATCGTCGGTGACCTCGACGACGGCGTGGAACACGTTCCCCTCCTCATCGAACGGGACGTTGGTCGTGGTCAGCTGCTGAAGGCGGAAGGGCAGGTTGTGATCCGCGTCGGGGTAGTCCGTGGTCCAGCCGGTGCCAAGGTCTTCGTAACGCACTCGTTCATACCGCAACCGGCAGAAGGTGAATTCGCCGCGTTCGGCGGCCTCGTCCGGCTTGCGGGGCGGCACGGATCGCCTGCCGTAGCCGCGCCACTGTCCGGTCAGGGGCTCGGCGAGAGTGGCGGTGGCGACGAGCGCCGCGGCGAGGCACAGAAGTAGGCGGCTCGCCGGGGATCGGGTCGCCCGTGGCGTCGGGGTTCGCGCGGTCAAGGGTCGGTGGCGTCCAAGGTTGCCCGTGGGGGAGAATCGGTCCGTTTTCGAGGTGGTTGCATACCCGCGACAACGGTGTACTCTAGTGTGTTGCAACGCCCCTAGCAAAGGAGACGCGAATTGGCACTGAATGTCAGTTGGGCACGTAGCGATGGTGTCCTGGTAGCCCGGCTCGCCGGCCGCATCGACGCCGTAAACAGCGCGGAGTGCGCAGCGATGCTGCAGGAGGCGACCGACTCGAACGAACGGTCCCTGGTTCTGAATCTGTCGGAGCTCACCTATCTGAGCAGTGCCGGACTGCGGACCCTGTTGATGACCGCGAAGCAGTTCGGTGGACCCAGCCGCGCCTTCGCCCTCTGTGACATTTCCTCGCAGATCGCGGAAGTCATAAGGATGAGCGGCTTCGACCAGATCCTCTCGGTCCATGGCACCGAGGCCGCCGCGGTGGAGTCCGTCGGCGGAGCGACGACTCACAGCTCAAGCCAATAGCTTCTCCATCGCCAGCTCCACGCACTCCTCCGGCGAGAGCTTCTCGGTGTCGAGCCGCAGATCCGGACGTTCGGGCCGCTCGTAGGGGCTGTCCACGCCCGTGAAGTTCCTGATCTCGCCTCCCATCGCCTTGGCGTAGAGCCCCTTCGGGTCGCGCCGGGCGCACACCTCCAGCGACGCGTCCACGAAGATCTCCATGAAGTCGCCCGGCTCGAAGAGGCCGCGGGCGAAGTCGCGCTCGGACTGGAAGGGGCTGATGAAGGACACGATCACGATCAGCCCGGCGTCGACCATCAGGCGCGCCACCTCGGCGATCCTGCGGATATTCTCCACGCGGTCCGCCTCGGTGAAGCCGAGGTCGCGGTTGAGCCCGTGGCGCACGTTGTCCCCGTCCAGCAGGTAGGTGTGGCGGCCCTCGCCCACGAGACGCCGTTCCAGCAGGTTGGCGACCGTGGACTTTCCCGAAGCGGAGAGGCCGGTCAGCCACAGGCAGCGGGCGCGCTGCCGCTTGAGTTCGGCGCGGACTTCACCGGTGACGTCGAAGTCCTGCCACTTGAGGTTGGCCGCGCGCATGAGCGGATAGGTGATCGTGCCGGCACCGACCGTCGCGTTGGTCACGCGGTCGAGGAGGACGAATGCGCCCAGCTCCCTGCACTCCTCGAACGGAGCGAAGGGCACGGCCCGGCTCGTGGCCAGGTTCACCACGCCCAGGTCGTTCAGTTCCAGCTTTTCCGCGGCCAGAACGCTTCCGTCGGACACGTCGACCCTGTGCCGGATCCGGGTGACGGTCGCGCCCACCTCGGTGGCGTGGAGCTTGAACAGGTAGGGCCGACCGACCAGGAGCGGCGCATCGCCCATCCACAGGATCCTCGCCTGGAACTGGTCCGCGACCTCGACCGGATCGTCGGCGTGCACGACCACGTCCCCGCGCGAGACATCCACGCCGGGCGCGAGGGTGAGCGTCACCGAGTCGCCGCGCGCGGCACTCTCGCGGGTCCCCTGCCAGACCACGATCGATTCCACCCGGGTCTCGACCCCCGAGGGCATGATGCGAACCCGTTCACCCGGCGCCACGGTTCCGGCGGCCACGCGTCCGCAGTATCCGCGAAAGTCGGGATCGGGACGATTGACGTACTGGACCGGCATGCGGAAGGGCTCTTCGTCCGCGCCCCGGCCGACCTCCACCGTCTCCAGGTAGCTGAGCAGCGTGGGGCCGGTGTACCAGGGCATCTCGGCGTAGGGACGCCCGACATTGTCGCCGGTCAGCGCCGAGACGGGAATCGCTTGCAGCTGCGGCACTCCGATCTCCTCCGCCAGCGAGCGGAATTCCGAGGCAATGGCCTCGAACGTGGCGCTGTCCCAGCCCACGAGGTCCATCTTGTTGACGAGGAGCACGACGTGACGGACCCCGAACATCTGCGCGATCCGGGTGTGACGCCCGGTTTGGGGAAGGACTCCCTTGCGGGCGTCAACCAGGACGAGCGCGAGATCTGCGGTCGAGGCGCCGGTCGCCATGTTGCGGGTGTATTGCTCGTGTCCGGGCGCGTCGGCGACGATGAAGCGGCGGCGGGTGGTCTCGAAGGTGCGGTGCGCGACATCGATGGTGATGCCCTGTTCGCGTTCGTCCTGCAGGCCGTCCACGAGCAGGGCCAGGTCGGCGGCGGCGCCCTGGGTGCCGTAGCGGCGGGAGTCCTGTTCCACCTTCCGCATTTGGTCCGTAGACACCTGGCGGCAGTCGTAGAGAATCCGCCCGATGAGCGTGCTCTTGCCGTCGTCCACGCTGCCGCAGAGGACGATGCGAAGGATCGATGGCATCAAAGGTAGCCTTTCGGGCAGATGACCCGTTGCGTCCCGGGTCGAGGGACTCGGTCGCATCCTGCACATCACCGAATGACCCCGCATGACCTGCTCGGCGATCACATGACCTGGGCACCTAAAGCACTATGTGATTCGAATGTACGCCCGGTTACGCGTTCCGTAAAGACCGGGCTCGTCCTCCTCGGAACATGGGACGAGACCGAACCTCGAAGGAGTGTCGTGCGTGGTGTCCGCGTCGCGAATGAAGGTCGACAGACAGCACCGGGTCCACTCACAGATCGAGCAGAGGAGGTCAGATGAACCCGCGGTAGGCGGCCAGGGAGATCCCGTTGGGCGAGAACCGCAATGCCGTCACCGGTGTCCACTGTAACAAATCGGCCCTCTCGTACACACTACATGGTATATGAGGCGCCTCGCGGTCGCGTTGTCTGATACGCTGGGCCAACGTGTTCACACTTGCTTTCGTCGCTACTTTGCACCTCACGTTTCGGAAGGGGGTGCCGTGGATTTGCGTTGAATGGCTCGATTGCGGGGATGTCACCGGATTCGACGTCTGTTTCCGCATAAAGCCGGAAGAAGAGAGTGAGGAAGAAGTGGGGGAGACCGAGACTTGAGCGGCGGTTCCTCGTGTGGCGGGGGCGCGCGCTTGACTGCTTCCATGGCAGCAACTGCCCGCCTGTTGTCGCTATGTGTGGCCCTGATTGCAGTTGCATCATGTGGAGTCGACCGTAGTCCAAGCGAGATGCTTGGTCACACCTGGTTGCCCGGCGACGACCATCACATATTGCCCGTGATGGATACAATCTACCGCGTTGGACGCGACGACCATGCGTTTGGTCGGGTCACTTCGGTCGGATTTGATGAAGCCGGACGGCTGTATGTGTTCGACGATCAGAGTTACGAACTCAGCAGTTGGGATCAGGAGGGTCGTCTCGTCAGAACGGTTGGTGGCAGCGGCGATGGTCCGGGAGAGTTCCGTGTCCCGCGTTCGGTTTTTGTTTTCCCCAACGGGACGGTCGGTTTGGTAGATATCGGTCATCGGGCAATGGTAGTCTACGATTCAGCCGGTGGGCACGTTGGAAACTTGCCCCTCCGCAGTCGCCCCGCGCCGGGTTCAAGGGCAGCGACACAGATTGGTGGGCAATTGGTGGGACCGGATGAGTATTGGATGATGGGGGAGCGACCTCGAGATGAGGCGCGGATTCCGATCTACATCTTCTCGGCTCGCGGCGACTCCTTGGCCCATGATCTGTTGTTCCATGCGTGGAGCACCAGCGGTGAGCAGCGAGAACTGGGCTTCGCACCGACCTTGCGACTGGCCGGAATTCCGGGTGGCGGAGTTGCCGTTGTGGATTCAGTCAACTATAGAATCAAGCTGTTCTCCCTGACGGGGTCGCTTTACCGAGTACTCGAACGGCCGTTGGTTCCAATACCAGTGACTGAATCGGCGAAGGAAGCTGAGCGTGATCGGCGGGCGCGTAGTGTTTCTCCGAGGGGATTGATTCAGGGCCTGGAAGACCTGGCCGCCACCACCGGAATCCGTATTCGGGAAGTTGACGTGCCTGGGGTGCTGGAAGACTTTCGGGCCAGCTTGGAGGAAATGGAGTTCGCCAGTGAGATTCCCGTTGTCCAACGACTGATGGTGGACTTCGATGGTAGGTTCTGGATTGAACGGACGGACGACATCGCTGGCGGTGACGGACCCATCGACATTGTTTCGCCGGACGGAGTGTATTTGGGAACTTGGGTCCGTGGGGACGGCCAGTTCCTGGGGCTTCCGAAGGCGTTTGGACCCGGCGGATTGATGGCTTATGTGGTGCCTGATGCAATGGGGGTTGTGACCATAGTGGTGGTCCGGGTTGATTTGCACGCGAGTTCTTCTGCCGGGCGCCCATAACGGGATCCGTCCAGCCCGTCACCTTCGGATACTCGGCCAGCCGTGCCTCAATGATCGACTTGTAAGGGTCCAGCTTCGACGAGACCGGCGGCCTCGGCCGGTGACCGCAACCCATGTTCGTCCGGATCGCGGTCCAGTTGTCCGGTTCGCGAACCAGCGATATATCGGGTTCGCGGTTCCTCACCAGCGCACTCGGTCCGGTCAACGGTACGCCCCGTCTCCTTGCTAGTGGTCGCTGTGACCGGGACTTGACATGTGCTGCCGAGACCAGTTACCTTATGGTATTGCCGTTGCTCGAATTGTTGGGTTTCAACTCCGATAGACTATGCCTGATGCGCGAGAATTTCGGGATCCCACTTCACCGGACTCCCACTCTCTTCCTTGCGGCACGAAGGTTGACACCCAGGCCGACATCCAGGCGCTCCGTACGCAGTTGCTCCGAATTGCCGCCAACTATTCTGGGCGTGCGGTCACGGCAGAGGACATCGTGCAAGAAGCGTTCGTCGTCCTCGTGAGACATTTGCGAGAGGGCCGTCCAATAGAATCCTTGGACGCGTGGCTGTCCGGAGTTACCAGGAACGTGGCGCGCGAGATTCATAGGAAGAGGACTCGGCGAAGCGCCCTGTTTCGCGAATACGCAAAGGCGGCATTGGGCGACGCCGAATCGGATACGGAGTCCCATTGGCGGTCAGATGCAGTGTGGCATGCTGCATCCACGCTTCCTGAGTCGCAGAAGAGAATCGTCCGAAGTATGCTGAAAGGCCACTCCGATGTCGAGATTTCCGCAGAGCTTCGTCTTCCAAAAGCCACGGTGCGAGTATACCGGCACAGGGCAATAGCCCAGATTCGAGCGGTGTTGGATCCCCCTCAGAAGTAGCCCTCCCTCTTCTTGCGCTCCATGGAGGCCTCCGCGTCGTGGTCGATGAGGCGGCCCTCGCGCTCGGAATGGTCGGCCGCCACGGTCTGGGCGACGATCGCGTCGAGCGTGTCCGCGTCGCTCTCGACCGCGGCGGTCAGCGGATAGCACCCCAGCGTGCGGAACCGCACCCGGCGCAGCAGTGGCACCTCGCCCGGATCCAGGGGCATGCGACCGTCGTCCACCATGATCCACTGCCCGTCGCGCCGTACGACGGGCCGTTCGGCGGCGTAGTACAGCGGCACGATGGGGATCTCCTCCCGCCGGATGTAACGCCAGACGTCGGCCTCCGTCCAGTTGGAGAGCGGAGCCACCCGGAGCGATTCGCCCAGGCGGAGGCGGGTGTTGTACAGGTTCCAGAGTTCGGGCCGCTGTGCCTTGGGATCCCAGCGATGGGCGCGGTCGCGCAGCGAGAAGACCCGTTCCTTCGCGCGTGACTTCTCCTCGTCGCGGCGCGCGCCCACGAGGATGATGTCGTGGCGGCCGGCGTCGAGAGTCTGGCGCAGGGCCGCGGTCTTCATCACCTCGGTGTAGTGTTCCGACCCGTGGGTGAACGGGGTGATGCCCGCCTCGATTCCATCCCGGTTGGTGTGGACGACGAGTTCGACGCCGGCCTCCGCCGCGATCCGGTCGCGAAAGGCGATCATGTCGCGGAACTTCCACGTCGTGTCGACGTGCAGCAGGGGCATGGGCGGGGGCGCGGGCCAGAAGGCCTTGCGCGCGAGGTGCAGGAGGACCGACGAGTCCTTGCCGACGGAATAGAGCATCACGGGGCGGACGGCGTTGGCGACGCCCTCCCGGATGATCTCGACGGCCTCGGATTCGAGGGACGAGAGCCAGGAATTCGGCCTGGGTCGCATGTCGGTCAAGAAGCCGGTCCTTCGGATCCGTGCATACTTGAGTCGGCCCTCCTGGGCGAGGATGTGGTTTGACAGCCCGTGTTTAGCCT
>CBDBUB010000001.1:0-77561 GCA_965211795.1 Longimicrobiales bacterium | reverse complement strand
CGCAACCCACGCGCCCGATGTCACGCGGCTGGTATCGGTAGTAGGCCCGGAGGCCGGAACGCGAGTCGTGTTGCACTCCGTGGCAGTTCGCCCGTTGCGCATAGTCCTTGCGAATATGGGACACGAATCGCAGTCGGGGGTCGTTTTCCGACCGGGCTTCGACCTTGGAGATCATCCAATCGAGACTCACCAGAGCAAGTTCGCTTCTCGCGTAGCCGCCCCCGACATCGCTGTGCACTCCAGCAAACCAGACCTGTTCGATTCGGGGATTGTCGCATTTCCACAGCACTGGCCGGAAGGACGCCCTCTCCTCGTCTATGGCAAGAGCATGACAGGCCCGCTTGACCTTCTTCGAGAGCACTTGGTCTACAAAGCGCAGCGGCCATATGGTCAGATCCCAAAGCCGGGTCAGCTCGTGCACCGGGAAGCCATAGGCATCCACGGTATCCCAAGCACCGATGAACTCGATCTCCTCACCCTTGCTCCCATCGGGCTGTTTCGTATCCTCTTCGTACCGAATCCTCCACCACAGCCGATGGACGAGTCTCCTCTTGTACCGGGAGCTGTAAGCGACGAACTGTTTTCGAGCGTGTCGGCGCAGATCGTCTTCATCATCGAATACCGTACAAACGCCGTGCCTGGCGATCAGCCCAGCGAGCATCTGTACCGTAAACGCTCCCCGGCTGAATCCGAACAGGTAGATCCTGTCTCCCTTCTTGTAGGTGCGGCAAAGGGCCATGTAGAGTTCCAGGACATTGCGCTGGAGGCCCCAGCCGAACGCGCCACCCAGAAGCTTGACCGGCAGAAACTCCTGAGTGCCGACTCCGTCGTCGTAGAAGGCGACCTGTTTCGCCGGCTCACTGAGATCGAGCGCCTGGTACAGGCGCCAGACATTGGTCTTGTGTCGCTTGGCCGCGCTGTTGCCAGTTCCGTCGGACAGGAGAACGATGTTCTTCCCATTCATGGCAATACCCCTAGTTGGTTAGTGATGGTGATAGTCCTCAGTAGCAGAGTCGAATTGCCGACAATGCCAAACAATCACGAGTTGTCTCTGGTCGCGTTGGTCGCAGACTTGGGCCTATCAGGTCAGATGACATAGGATAGGGGCAATGCAGCAGCCAGGTAATAGCCGGGCCCCCGGGCCGAGCCGGGCCTCAATTCACGGTTCGGGCGACACGGAACCCGAAACTGTAGTAGACCCGGTGCCACGCGGGGGCCGCCGCGCGCTGCCCGGAACGGAGGAGCCGCGGACCGGAGGTCCAGCCGCCGCCACGCAACACACGAATGGAACAATTCCCCGACAGCCAGGCGCGCCCGTCTGAGGGCGCACCCGCATAGCTGTCGTTCCAGCAATCGTCCACCCACTCCGACACGTTGCCCAGGACATCGTACAGACCAAAGGCGTTCGGTTCGAACAGGCCCACCGGTGCCGTTTCCGAGTATCCATCAGAACACGACACAGGTATCATGTCGTCGAATTCTTCCATCCACCTCCGGCCCTGATCGGTTCGGGATCCGTCCAGATCGAAGCCGTTTTCGTACCGGCACTGTCGCGACTCGCTCTCCCCCCAGTAGCGCGCCGTCGTCGTGCCCGCACGCGCCACGTACTCCCATTCGGCCTCGCTCAAGAGCCGGTATTCCTCTCCCGTCTCCCGCGACAGCCACCGCACGTACGCCCGCGCATCCTCCCAACTCACGTGGATCACCGGACGGCTCCCGCGGCCCCACCCCCCGTCTTCGGGCCGGTACCCCCCACATCTCCCGGCCGCCACGCACGCGTTCCACTCCGCGAACGTTACTTCGTAGACGCCCACTGCAAACGGCGTCTCGATCGTCACCGGGTGGCGCGGCCCTTCCCGATCCAACCGCCCCTCCTGCGAGTCCGGCGACCCCATCATGAAGCTGCCCGCAGGCACCACCACCATCTCCGGGCACCTCTGGCAGTCCCGGAACACCGTGCCCGGTGCCATCGCCGCACCTTGGGCCTCCCTCGCCGGAGCAGCCGCCACTGCCGGGTCCGCACCCGCCGCGACGAGCACCGCCGTGATCCCCGGGTCCGCCCGCTCCGCAGCCCAGTCCAGCGTCGACCGGCCGTCGTCGCCCTTCCCGTTCGGATCCGCGCCCGCCGCCAGGCAGGCCCGGACGCTCTCCAGCGTCGCCGTCATTCGCTCCGGCGTGCATCCGGCCTCGATCGCCCCATCCAGAATCTCCAGCGCCGCCTCGTAGTGCTCGCCTTCGCGGCCCGCGAGCTCCAGGTATCGGGTCACAGACGCCATCGCCTCCAGGTAGTCCTCCGCCCCGACCGCAACCTCCGCCCGTGTCATCCAGAACGGCTCCGGCAGTTCCAGGTCGTGCTCCTCCCGAAGCTCCAAGATCCGGTCCAGGGTGCGGAGCGCCGCTCCGTACTGCTCGCCGGCGATCTGCCGGTCCACCTGCACCATGAGCCGGTCCATCTGGACATCGGGGGGGAGCTCCTGGGCGGCCGCGGGTGGCGCACCCAGCGCCAGCAGCAGTGTTGCGACGGCGAAGCGCCACAGCCTACGGTATCCACTCATTTGAATTCTCCTTGCTGCGCGACCCGGCTCGAGCCCGGCCGACATCGCTGGCCCGCCAACACACGCGTCCCCCCGCCCCTCAGCCGTCGCACTAGGTCACTGTCCGATTCGATTCCGGGGTTGCCCGCGACCAGGTTCGCGGCCCGGTTGCCTTCGTTGTCCTCAAGCGACGGATCGGCCCCGGCGTCCAGGAGTGCCTCGACGACGGCGGCTCCGCGGAACCTCACAGCCTGGTGCAAGGGTGTTTGACCGCGATCGTTGCGGACATTGACCCCGGCACCGGCCGCGACAAGAGTCTCGACAAGACTGGGGCTGGCCGCCAGATGAAGCGCCGTCAACCCGTTCTCCGTCTTCGCGTCCGGGTCGCCATCCGCTTCCAGAATGGCCATGACAATCTCGCGTTCGCCCATCGACACGGCGAAGTGGAGCGCGTTCCAGCCGTAGTCGTCCCCGGCGCCGGCGTCCGCCCCACCGGCCAGCAGCGAGACGGCGGTCTCGGAATCCCCGAGCAGGATTGCCCGGTGCAGCGGTGTGAAGGCGAAGTCCACGCCGCGGTCGAGAAACTCCGGCACGGCCCTCGACCTCGCGGAAAACACGGCGGAGCGAAAGGGCGTCCACCCGTCGTTGCTCAGAGCCTCCGGGTCGCCCCAGGCTTCGAGCAGGAGCCCCGTTACCCGCGCATTCGGGTGCAGGTGCGCGATATGGAGCGGCGTGTAGCCCTCGTTGTCCATGGCGTTCGGATCCGCACCTGCAGCCAGAAGATGCGAACTCACCACGGGGTTGCTGTTCTGAGCGCCGGAGTGAAGCGGCGTCGAGCCGAAGTCGCTCGGCGCGTTCGGATCGGCACCGGCCTGCAGCAGCAGACGGACAATCGCCGGATTGCTGGTCTCGGCTGCGGTGAAGCGAGTATCCCGGGGCCCAGTGCGTCCAGCCCGTGTTGGTCCAGGCAGTTTCGGAATCCCCGGATGTCGTCGTAGTCGGCGATGGTGCAGTCCTGGGCGGTGGCGGGGGTTGCGAGGAGGAGGAGGGCGGGGAGCGAGGTCGCCCACCGGCGATAAAGCGGGCCTGCACGGGAAGCGGTGCAAAGGAGCCCCTCTCGGGTAGCCTGCTGCGAGCACATCTACTCGTCGGCTCCAGTCTCATCTCCGGCGTCCACCGCGTGGGCATCCGCCTGGTCCGCAACGTAACCGTCAATCTTCACAACGCCGTTCAACGAGGGAGGAAACCGAATAACTAACCCTTGATTCCCTTGCCAGTGTCCCTCGGGCAACCTCCTTAAGGCTCCCTCCATCTTGGCGAAGATTCCGCTTATGTTGCCTATGTGATCATCGATGGCCGCCGTCGCGCTGTCAGCGATTAGGGCCTGAGTCTGACTATCTGCGTTGAGCCGATCAAAGTCTTGCCTGATCTTTTCCAGCTCCCCCTTACGGAAGTAGGAAGAAAAGCCAACGACGGCCGCCACAATGAGTGTGGCGCCTCGGAAGAAGGTCTCCCATTCCAGCAACACAGCCTTCGGTTGACCATCACTGGGCTCAGGTACAAGGACTACCGCGAGCGCCCAAAGGGCCAGCAGGGCGCCCGCGGCGATAGCGACCCACCAGACCCATGGTACCGTCTTGCCAGAGCCCTCAGTGTCAGCGTTCAAAGTAGGCAGTTTTCGCATCGGGCTTGTCCTTTTTGTTGAGGCAGGTCGGAGCACGACTTGCGGACATCGCAAGTCGCCCTTGCTACGGAGGGTATTCTCCAATCTTCGCCTGCGGGGCTGAACCGAATACTTTCCATCAGATTTGCGACGGCGAGGACATTGGTGCCACCACCACTGACGACGAGCCTTCGAGAATCTGGAACCGCCGGATCGCGCAGCCACCGGGACTCGGCATCGCCGCTCCAGACTGGTTCGTATGGCTCGGCTACGCCGGTGTGCGTTGATCCCGTGGTCCCAGCAGGCATCGTTGCGTCTTCCATGGAAACAGGATTGCTTCGGGGCTCAGTGGTTCTCGTGATCCGCCCGGGCCGCCAGTACCGCGTCAACATCGGCCATCAGAGCTGACAGCGAATCGGTGAGCTCGGCGATCTCGGCCCGCATCCCCCGGCGGGCTGCCCCCACTTCCGCGGTCAGGTCGTCCACGGCTTCCACCAATCTTGCTACTTCGACCGACAGAAACGCACCGAGCAGCGTCGCCACTACCAGCAAGACCGCCAGACCACGCTTGATGATCCAATCCAAGGTCCTTCCGAGTTTCGTGCTCATGTCTTTTAGCTCCAAGATTAGGTTGATGTTCCGGGTTTACGGGTGCAAAGACCCAGATAGCAGCGGATTCAATCGATGGTCCGAGCGACACGGAATCCGATGAGGAAGTACCGGCGCCCGGCTGAGCCCGGTCGCGAAACGCCGCATAGAGATTCGTGTCGCCCCAATTGCCGCCGCGCAATACACGACGAGAACAATCGCCCGACCGAAGCAACGGCGTCCCTCTGGTCTGACAGATAACTCAGGACATTTCCGTTGGATGGCCACGAGAATCCAATGAACGCCGTCAAGGCATCTTTCCTGCTCGCTTTCGTGAGATCCTCTGGCGACGTAATGACTCGGCCTCCCATGGCCAAGGACTTCATCGTATCGGTCAAGACGCGGAACTGGGTGAACGCTTCGAACAGCTTTACATTGAAGCCGTGAATACACACAACGACCGATTTGATCCGGCGGTCGCCGAGGAAATCCTGAAACACGGTCGTCGTCGAGTTGTGAACAACCGCACCGCTCGGCATTTCGTCAGTGCGTACCGTCCCGAGATAAAACCGCATGTACTCGTCCATGTCGACGAAGTAGTACCCGCCCCGAGACAACGCGAGGCGGATCGCGCGGGCGTTCTTCCCGTTGCCAGTAGACACTCTCCCCAAGTGGTGCATAGCACGGTTGGTCGCGAAGAATCGTGGCATTGTCTGTCTCCTTGTAGGTCGGTTTCGTCGCCGGGCACCGGCGCGCCATGCTACGGTTGATATGCGTGTCGGCTGTCGCCCTAGTCAGATGCTCCCCAGCCCCTGCGTCCAGCATCCTCGACGCGACAGCCGGCCCGGCCCCGTACCTCTCCGCCGAGGGCAGGAGCGTGCGATCATCGTTGCTCTCGCCGAGGGGGTTGGCGCCCCGGTCCGGCACGACCTTGACGACCTTCATACCCGCGAAGGCCGTACCGCCTCCCTCCACCGAGGCCGCCGTCATGATGGCCCGGTAGGTGCCCTCCATCTTCGCCGTGAAGACCACAACCGGTAGGTAGTCTGGCAGCGTGTCGCAGTCGACCGGGTAGCCAGCCGGGTCGTAGACGCAGATGTCGACATCCGCTCTGAACGACTCGGCGGCTCCGCTCACCAGATACTCCTCCCCTGCCTTGGCCGGGATCAGAACCTCTCGCGAGTCGCCCACGGCGAACCGGGCGAACACGAGGCTCCAGGCCTCCGGGCTGTAGGGAATCTCGGTACCGGACGGTGCGAAGAAGAGGCTCTCCAGCACCTCGTTCACCGACTCCCGGTCGGCCTCCGTCTGGGCCGCCAAGACCGACGGGACCGGCAGGCAGACCAGCAGCAGCGCGCAGATCCGCCGCATTCGCTTTCGCGCTGCCTCGAAGGTGCCAGTCCGCTTCACGGTGTTCGCTCTCGCCATTTCGCCTCTTGCGCTATCGCGGCGGGCCGCCCCCCGGGACGATGCGCGATCACGTTCCGAACCCCCTCACTCCCCAACCCCTCCGCCCTCGGCCCCCTCATCGCGATCCCGCACCACGACCATCCGCGCGAAGGAAGTCCCGCCTCCCTCCACTGAGACCGCCGTCATCACGGCCCGGTAGGTGCCCTCCGTCTTCGCCGTGAAGAACACCATCGGGACGCTGTCTTCCAGCGTGTCGCAGTCCACAGGATCACCAGCCGGCCCATAGACGCAGATGTCGATGTCCGTTCTGACCGACTCGGCATCACCGAATACGTGATAGTCCTGCCCGGCCTTGGCAGGGATCGCGATCTCCCGCGAGTCGCCCTTCGCGAACCGGGCGATCACAACGCTCCAAGTCCCCGGGATGTGAGGGATCTCCGTGTACTCTCCTGCGAGGGAGAAAAGTGACTCCACCACCCGGCCCACCGACTCCCGGTCGGCCACGGTCTGGCCAACCAGGCCCCACGGAACCGAAAGGCAGGCCAGCAGGAGCGTGCCGGCCCGCAGCATTCGCTTTCCTGCTACCTCGAAGGCGCCAATGCGGTTCACGGTGTTCGTTCTCTTCGTTTCGTCGTTGCTATCGTGGCGGGCCGCCGGTGCGGACCCCGCGCTGTGGGCTTTCTTGCTCGGAACCCCCGGCCCCCGACTCAGGAACCGGGTGTCCGTGTTCAATATATTTGTCGAAAATGACCGGTGGGCGAGAAAAAGGGCGACTATTGTGACTGGATGGCGATAATTGGGGACTGTCGGCAGGTTGGCGCCCGGGAGATGGCCGCGTGCCGCGGCCAGGGGGCGCTGCCCCTGGACCCCGCGCAGGAGGTAAGGAGGTAAGGGCACAGGAGTCAATTCATGGTCCGGGCGACCCGGAATCCGAGGCCGATGCTCCGGTAACCGGCCGAGTACCTGAAGCGGTCCGCCGAACGGAGGTTCCCCGGAGAGCCGACCCAGGAACCGCCGCGCAACACACGCCGAGAACAATCTCCCTCTTGCCTCGCCCGGCCATCCGCCGGAGCCTGGGAATAGCTCTCGCTCCAACAGTCCAGAGTCCATTCCCCCACGTTGCCCAAGATGTCATGCAGCCCGAAGGGGTTCGGAAGAAAAGAACCTGCCGGGGCAGTCTCAACGTAATCGTCCTCACACGGAACGAACGGGCGGTCAAACCCCCAGTCTTGGTGGCCGGTGCGGTCGTAGCCATTGGCATTCTCGCACTGCAACGCCGGGCCCTCCCCCCAGTACCGCGCCGTCGTCGTTCCCGCCCTCGCCACGTACTCCCACTCCGCCTCACTCAGCAGCCGGTACCGCTCCTCCGTCTCCTCGCTCAGCCACCAGACGTAGGCCATAGCGTCCCACCAGTCCACGTTTATCACCGGGCGCCGACCTCGACCCCATCCTTCGTCATCCACCTCGGTGTCTTCGCACCCGCCCGCCCGAACGCAAGCTTCCCACTGCGCAAAAGTGACCTCATGGACACCCACCGCGAACGGCACACCGATCGTCACCCGGCGAAGGGGCCCTTCATCGTCGTCCCGCCCCTCCTCCATGGCCGACGACCCCATCACGAAGCTCCCCGCAGGAACGACGACCATCTCCGGGCATGTCGCGCAGTCCCGGAAGACCCGGCCCGTCTCCGTACTGTCGGCGCCCGCCTCCGGAAAGAACAGTCGCCGCAACTCTCCGTATTCGGTCACCGATTGGAAGGACCCTAGAGCAAGGTCGAGCGGTGTGTTGCCCTCCAGGTCGACTGTCTCCGGGTCGGCGCCCGCCTCCAGGAGCGCCATGATGACCTCCATCTGTAGCGTCATGGTGGCATGGTGCAGGGGACTGTGGCCATCGTCGTCCCTCGGGGCTCCCGCGGATCCGGGATCGGCTCCGCCGGCCAGCAAGGCCTCGACAACCGCGATGCCGCCGTAGTAGAGCGACGCGAGGTCCAGAGGCGTGATTCCGGCCAGGTCCCTCGCATCGGGGTCGGCACCGGCAGCAACCAGCTCCGCGACCAAAACCGGCTCGCTGATGATGCGTGACACCAATGCCGCAAAGTGCAACGGAGTCCATCTGTAGCTGTCGGCCGCGTTGGGGTCGGTGCCGCCGTCGAGTGCGGTTGTCAGCGCTGCGCGGTCACCATTCAGCACAGCGATGTGCGCCGGGGTGAGGTCCGCTCCCGCGCCGCTTCGAAGGAGTGTGGAGACTACGGTGCGGTCATCGGTGTAGTAGGCTGCGGAATGGATGGGCAACCGCCCGTCCCCGCTCCTGGCAACCGGGTTGGCGCCCGCGTCCAGCAGCGTCGCGACCAGTATCGGATCGTCCTGCACCGCAGCCTGATGCAGCGGAAACCAGCCGTCTTCATCGTAGTTTCTGGCGTTGGGATCGGCACCGCCGTCGAGCAGGATCGACACGGTGAGGCGGTTTTCGCTCAGGACGGCGCGGTAGAGCGGTGTCCAGCCGTAGTTGGTGCGGGCGTTCGGCTCCGCGCCGGCGTCCAGGAGGACCGATGACACGATGGCGTTGTCGTTGAACGCCGCATAGTGCAATGGGGTCCAGCCGTCGTCATCCTTGGCGTTGGGGTCGAAACCGGCATCCAGAATGACCGTGACGACACTCGGGTTGGTGGTGAACTGGGCCGCGCGGTGGAGCATCGTGTAGCCATTTGGCGCGGTCCAGTCATCGGGACCGGAACCAGCCATGCAGAGGCGAATGCGCTCGATGTCGTCCATCTCGTCGTCGAAGTTGCAGTCCTGGGCGGCGAGCTCCTGGGCGGAGGCGGCCGCCATCAGCGCGATGAAGGCGGCGACGGCGCGGATTCCTGGGGTGAATCTCTGGTTCACTTGTTTGCTCGCTGCATTTCGCTGTTGCTACCGCGGCGGGCCGCCGGTGCGGACCCTGCGCTGTGGGCTGTCGTGCTCGGAACCCCTGGCCCCGACTCAGGAACCGGGTGGCGGTGTTGAATATAATGGGGTCAAAATGATCGGTGGGTGAGAAAAAAGGCGCTTTTTGTGACTCAATGGCGACAACTGGAGACTGTCGGCAGGTGTTCGCCCGGCAGATGGTCACGTGCCGCGACCAGGGGGCGCTGCCCCTGGACCCCCGCGCAGGAGGTAAGGAGGTAAGGACACAGGAGTCAATTGATGGTCCGGGCGACCCGGAATCCGAGGTTGTTGAGCCGGCTACCGGCCGAGTCCCTGAGGCGGAGCGCCGAACGGAGGACCCCCGGAATGTAGTCCCAGGAACCGCCGCGCAACACACGCTGGGAACAATCGCCCGAACTCCACTCGCTGCCATCCGCCGGCGCCCCCGAATAGCTCTCGTTCCAGCAGTCCTGCGTCCACTCAAGGACATTCCCCAGAACATCGTACAGTCCGAAATCGTTCGGCTCGAACAGGCCCACCGGCGCGGTATGGACATAGCCGTCCGAGCACGATGCCGGATCCCACGGCAATTCCAGCTCCGCGTGCCCGGTCCGATCATACCCATTCCCATGCCGGCACTGCCTCGTCTCACCCTCCCCCCAGTACCGCGCCGTCATCGTCCCAGCCCGTGCCACGTACTCCCACTCCGCCTCCGTCAGCAGCCGGTACTCCTCCCCCGTCTCCCGCGACAGCCACCGCACGTAGGCCTGCGCGTCCTCCCAGCTCACGTTGATCACCGGGCGGCTCCCGCGCCCCCACCCCTCGTCCCCCGGCCGGTGCCCCCCGCACCCCCCAGCCGCCACACACGCGTCCCACTCCGCGAACGTCACCTCGTACACGCCCACCGCGAACGGCGTCCCGATCGTCACCCGGTGGCGCGGCCCCTCGTATTCCCACCGCCCCTCCTCCGACTCCGGCGACCCCATCATGAAGCTGCCCGCGGGCACCACCACCATCTCCGAGCAGGTCGCGCAGTCGCTGAACACGGTGCCTGGCGACATCGGCGCACCCCCGGCCGCCCTCGCCACCGCCGCAGCCGCTACCGCCGGATCCGCCCCCGCCACGATCAGCGCCGCCGTGATGCCCGGCTCCTCCCGCTCCGCCGCCCAGTCCAGCGTCGACCGACCGTCCTCGCCCACCCCGTTCGGATCCGCGCCCGCCGCCAGGCACGCCCGTACGCTCTCCAGCGTCGCCGTCATTCGCTCCGGTGTGCACCCACGGGCGATCGCCCCGTCCAGCAGCTCCAGCGCCGCCTCGTAGTGCTCGCCTTCGCGGCCGGCGAGTTCCAGGTACCGGGTCGCCGACGCCATCGCCTCCAGGTAATCCCCCGCCCCGACCGCCACCTCCGCACGCTTCATCCAGAACGGCTCCGGGAGCTCGAGTTCGTGCTCGTCCCGAAGCTCCAGGATCCGGTCCAGGGTGCGCAGCGCTTCCCCGTACTGCTCGCCGGCGATCTGCCGGTCCGCCTGCACCATGAGGCGGTCGAGCTGGATTTCGGGGGGGAGTTCCTGGGCGGACAGGGGTCGCGCACCCAGCGCCAGCAGGAGCGTTGCGGCGGCGGTAGCCCACACACGATCGTGTCCAGTCATTTGTATTCTCCTTGTTGCGCGACGCGGCTTGGGTTCGGCCGGTTCATCGGTGGCTCGCCGCCAAGCGCGTTCGCCCCGCCCCTCAAGCGGCTCGCCAAGCTACGGTTTGTCCTGCTCCGCACCCCTGGCCCCCGGCTCAGGAACCGGGTACCCATGTTCAATATAGAGATCGCAAATGACCGTTTGACGATAAATTGGGTGACATTTATAATCAAATGGCGATACAGCGAGGTCGACCCCAGCTACCTCCGCATCGAAACCCGCAGCGCCATCCCCTCCCGCATCGAACCCGCACGCTCGCCCAATCCGCTCTCGATCCCGATGGCAAGTGATGGCCCGACCTTGACGCTCCACCCCAGCTGGTAGGCGCGGGCGTCGTCGCCTGCGAGCCTCACAACCGCATAGGGGGTCATCACCGCCCGCCCGCCGAGTGAGCTAATGCCGTAGCGGAAACTGGCGTCGAGGCGACCCTTCCGCTGGTCGCCGAAGCTCCCGTGTCCGGCGATTCCGTCCATGGTGCGTTGCGACCAGAGGCGGTCGACCCCACCGCTTGCCGCGCCCCACAGCGACTGGGCGCGCATTGAGAACCCCTGGGTGGTGCCGTCGGGGTCGAAGACAAGCGCACCGGAGAACCCCCACTCCTTGTAGTTCTCGTCCTGGTGCGCGAGGAGGGCCCGGGCCCGCGCCTCGACGGTGAGGCCCAGTGCCCGGTGGGAGAAGCGAGTTCCGCCACCAACCTCGATGCCCATCCCGGTCTCGGCGTCCCCGCCATCCCGCCTGAGGCCCGCCTCGAGCGACAGACCGATCTCGCCGCCGGCGCCGACCGCGATGCTGCGGACGCCCTCCACGGCCAGCCTGATGCGGCTCACGTTCGCCATCTCCGCCGGAAGGCCGCCACTGCTCCGTTCGGAATCCATGGCAGCGAAGAACGCGTCGGACTTGAGATCCAGACCGATCCCCGCCGTCCCGCCGGGCTTCAGGATGGTTCCGCGCGCGCCGAAGGCGCCCAGGTTCAGCCCGATGGGTGCCGCATTGCCGTCCAGGCTTGTCGTCATGCTTCCCCAGCCGCGGCCGGCCAAACCCCAGGTGCCGATCCGGTCGGCGAGGCCGACCCGCAGGTAGGGGAAAACCCCGGTGAGCGAACTCTCGACTTCGCCCGCGCGTTCGGGGACGCCTTCGATGGCGAAGCCCGTGAAGTCGCCGCTCCCCTGGCTGTGCGAGACCAGTACCCCGCCAAGAAGCGCGCCGCGTTCGTAGTCCACGCCGAGCAGCGCGCTCGCCACCCGGCCGTTGATCGCGAATTCGGGTTCAATGCCCGAGAACGCCGTGTTCGCTCCGCGGCCCCAAGCGGTCCATCCGCCCGGGCGGCTTCCCGGACCATCCCCGCTCACCGTCGAGTAGCGGAACGAGCTGCGGCTCAGGATGTCCATCCAACCCGGTGGCGCGTGCGCAGATCCCGCCCTGGCGAGACCGGCGGCGCCCAGCGAGAACGCGTTCCCCTGCCCGGAAGCACGCGAGAACCGACTGTCGACCGCATCCACCACCTGGCTCGCTACGGAACGGCCGAACCGCGACAGCCACGCCCTGGCAACGGCAAGGTCGTCGTCGGTGATGGTGCCGGTCGCCTCGCCGATTTCCAGGACCACATTGACCGGGTCGCCCAACGACACGGTGAAGGTCTCGTCGTCTTCGTCCACCAGGTCGTCGACGAGGGCGACCGGGATCGTGTCGGCCGTCTGGCCCGGGGCGAAGAGCAGGGAGCCTGTCGCCGCGACGAAGTCGGCCCCGGCGGTCGCGGTCCCCTCGGCGGTCGTCCACGCGATCGAGATCGTCCTCCCGCTCGGCGCGGAGAGCGCGACGGGGAAGGCGATGATGCCCGCGCCCTCGAACGCCCTGGCGTCGGAGACCGTGACGGTCGGGGCTTCGTCGTTGTCGGCCACGGCGACCTCGGCGCTCGCGGACCCGGCGATCTCATGGCCGGGGCCCTCCTCCAGAGCGACCGAGATCGCGCCGTCCGTCTCGTCCAGAAGGTCGTCCTCGGTCTCGACGGAGAGCACCGCGGTGTCGGCTCCGACCGCGAACGACACCGATGCCGGCGGCTCACTCTCCATGTAGTCTCCCCGCTGCGTCACGCTGACCGGCACCTCCAGCGCCACGGACAGGTCCCCGGCACGGAAAAGCCTGAATCGCGCGGCCTCTCCCTCGGTCACCCGGTCCGTCTCCGACTCGATGCCGACCCGCGGGAGGTCGTTGTCGCCGATGGTACCGGTCCCGCGGGCGTCTTCCAGCGTCGCGTTCACCGGCTCGGCGAGGACCACGGAGAAGTGCTCGGCAGCTTCGTCCACCCCGTCGTCGAGAAGATCGATCGCGATGCGCTTCCCGGTCTCGTGCGGTGCGAAGACGACCTCTCCGCTCGCGCCCACGTAGTCCTCGCCCGTGACCGCCGTGCCGTCCTCCGTGGCCCAGCCAACGGTGACGGTGCGGTTGGTCTGTTTGTCCAGCTGGACGGCGAAGACGATCTCGCCGTCGGCCTCGCCGGCCCGTGGGTCGTCGATGCTCACCCCGGGGAAGTCCGTTTCGAGAATCATCACCTCGACCGAAGGGGCGGACTCGCCCTCGTAGTCACCGCCGGCGACCCCGTGCCGCAACGCGACCGGAGGCTCGACGAACGCGTCGTCGTCGTCCGGCGCCGAGACCGTCACCGTTTGCGCCGACTCCCAGTTGCCGGGGGTGAACGTCAAGGTCGACGGAACAACGTCGATGGGAGTCTCCCGGCCCGGCACGACGGTCACCGTGACGTCGCCCGCGGGCTGGGACCCGAGCGCCACGCGATAGCTTCCGCTCGACCCTTCTTCGATGCGGAGGTGCCGGGGCAGGACATTCACCCCGCGTTCGTCGTCGTCGACGATCGTGCCGGCGGCTCCGCGCACGCGCGTCACGTTAACGGGATTGTACAGGTCCAACGACAGAGACTCGTCGTCCTCGTCGATGCCGTCGTCCAGTACCGGGACACGGATGATGACCGGCCCGGCGGACCCGGCCGGGAAGCTCAGCAGCCCGGACGACTCGCGGTAGTCCCGCCCCGCGACGGCCGTACCGTCCGAGGTCTTCCACTCGGCGGAGACCGGCCCGTCCGCGGGAGCCGTCAATTGCGCGACGAACACGACAGCGGGGTCGGCCTCCGACGCCCGGCCGCCGCTGACCAGGATCGCGGGCTCGGCGAACTCGTCGACGATCGTGACGACGGAGGTTGCCGGTTGGCCGGCGCGCACCCCGGGAGGCATGTCGCCCAGCGAGAGTTCCACCGTCTGGTCGCGCTCGAACAGCCCATCTCTGCGGGCGGAGAGCACGAATGTCCCAATCGTCTCGCCGGCCTCGAAGACGATGCTTGCGGGCACGCCCGAATAGTCGCTCCCGTCGACGCCGCCACGGTTCACGGCCACGATGGGTACCTCCAGGCGATGCGCGCTGGGAAGACCCAGCATCAACGCAATGCCGATCCCCGACCCTTCATCCACCCGGTAGCCGGCAGCGGCGAAGGAGACCGTCGTCGAGCCACCGTCCCCTCCGCCACCGCCGCCATCGTTGTCCGCAAGGTCCACGCGCACATGGGACGGGCTCGCGGCGAGCATCCCCGCCGGGAGAGCGCCAAGGGAGATGTGCAGGAATTCGCCGTCATCGTCATCGCCATCGTCCGTGGCCGTCACCGCGAAGCTCCGGACCATGGATCCGGGGCCGAAGGCGACCTGGGTGGGGATCCCCGAGTAGTCGCTGTCGCTCGCACCCCCGCGGTTGGCGGTCACAAGGGGGACGACCACGCTGCCGGACGGCGCCTCGCTCACGGCTACCTCCACGACCGCCGCCGCGCCGCCCTCGGTTGCCGTGACGGATCCCGGCCTGAAGTACACCTGGATTCGGCCCGCGGGGTTCGCGGCGCCGTCGTCATCCTCGATCGTGCCGGTCACGGTCACGTCAGGCACCGAATCTTCGCCCGCCGGGTCGCTCAGGGTCACGGTGAAGATCTCGTCGCCCTCGTCGTCCGAGTCGTCGATGATCGGCACGGAAAAGGTCTGCGGATCGGTGGAGTTGGCCGGGAACGTGACGGTGCCCGAAGTGGGCATGTAGTCGGACTTCGCCACCGCTCCATCGCCGCCGGTGCCGTCCGAAGTCGCGTAGGCGAAGGTGACGGGTGCGTCGACGGCCTCGCCCGGCGTCACGGTGAAGACCATCGAGTCGGCGCGCTCGGACGCCGATCGGTCCCGGACGACGGGCCGGGCCACGGACCGCCGGCGTGGGTTCTGGTTGCCGCCGCTGGCGCGATCCTCGATTCGGACAGTGGTCACGCTGCTGAGGCCGTTGTAGTCACCTCCGGTCGCGGCATGCCGAATCTTGACATCGGGGTACGTGTTGGTCCCGGTGATGTCGCCCGCGGGTCCTGTGACCGTCACCGTCTGGGAACGGTTCCAGGCCGTTGGCTGGAAGGTCAGCGTCGTGGGGGCGATGGTTATGCCGTCATGGTCCAACGTCAGCGTGACCGTCACGGCAGCTGTCGGTCGCGAAGCCAGCTTCACCGAGTATTGGGTTGCGGACGACTCCCTCACTCTGACCGTCGCCGGCGCCGATATCCCGCGCTGGTCGTCGTCGATAATGTTGATGGTAGGGCCGGACGGGGTGCTTGCCCGGACATTCGGAGGAAGGGTGCCCCAATTCAGCACCACCTGCTTTCCATCGTCGTCAAGGGCGTTGTCCACCGCGTTGACCTGGAAGGTCCTGGTATCTTCGGCCGGACCGAACGTCACGCTTCCGGGGATACCGCGAAGATCCTGCGAGTCCGCTCCGTTCAGGTAGGAGACCACGAGGGGGATGGTCACCGACCGGCCCGGCGGCCTGCTGAGGTGCAGGGACACGAACGCACTGCCCCCTCCCTCTTCGATGCTGTATGACTCGGCGCCGAATCTGACCACCACGTCGTCGTCGACGATCGTCACGGCAACCTCGTCGCTTACGCCGCCGTAGCCCCCTCCGCTCGCGGTATGGGTGATCACCACCTCGTCGTCGTCCAGATCGTCGTCGTGCGCGGCGGCGATGATCACGCTATTACGCGAGCGCCAGTTCGCGGGCGTGAAGGTCAGCGACTTGCTGGAACTGATACCGAGATCACTTCCGCCGGACACGTCCAACGTTATCGTCACGTCCGAAGTGGGCTCGGACTCGAGCGCGACGTTGTAGACGAAGGCTCTTCCCTCGTCGACCGTTACGCTGTCCGGGACGGACAGCCCGCGCTCGTCATCGTCGATGATCGTGACGGTGGCGGTGGACGGGGATCCTGCCTTGATCCATGGCGGAAGGGAAGCGAAGAAGAGTCTCACGCTCTCGCCGTCGTCGTCGATGTCGTCATTGACGGCCAGGAAGACGACCGTGACTCGGGTCGTTTGCCCCGGTGACACGACAGCTGTCAACGGAAGGCCGGTATAGTCTTCCGGAGAGGTTGCCCCCCCGAGATTCGTGGCGCCGAGCCGGATCTGCCCAGCGGCGTCCGGAGGCCTGGTGAGTACGGCCACCACGTCGACCCGGTCACCTTCTCTCACCGTGTAGGATGCCTGCTCGAACCGGATCCCCAAATCGTCGTCGTTGATCGTCAGTGCAACTGTTTCCCTCAGGTTCTTGTAGCCGCCCCCGCTCGCGGTGTGGGTAATCACCACCTCGTCGTCGTCCACGTCCTCGTCGTGGGCGGCGGTGACCGTAACCGTCTGCGCCTGGTTCCAGTTCCAAGCCGTGAAGGTGAACAACGCGGGACTCACGGTCAGTTCGCTTCCGCCGGGCACATTCATCGTTACGGTCACGTTCGCCATCGGCTGCGACTTGAGCGCGACTTCGTAGGTCGTGGTATCTCCCTCGTCAACGGTCAGGCTCTCCGGAACCGACAGTCCGCTCTCGTCATCGTCGATGATCGTGATGGTGGCGGTGGACGGGGACTGTGCCCGGATCGATTCCGGGAGGGACTGGAAAGAGAGCGTGACGCTCTCGCCGTCGTCGTCGATACGGTCGTTGAAGGTGATGAAGGGAATCGATATTCGCGTCCCTCCGCGACGTATGGAATGGCTTAGGATGGTCGAATAGTCGCCCGGGGTCGCCCCCCCGAGATTCGTGGCCCTGATCTGGATGTGCTGAACTGCCTCCGCCGGCTCGGTGAGTACGGCCGTCACCTGGATTGTGCGACCTTCCTCCACCGTGTAGGACGCCGAATCGAACCGGATCCCCAGGTCGTCTTCGTCGATCGTCACTGAAACCGTTTCGCGCACTCCATCGTAGCCGCCCCCGCTCGCGGAGTGGGTAATCACCGCCTCGCCGTCATCCAGGTCGTCGTCGTGGGCGGCCGTGACCTTCACCGTCTGCGCGCGATTCCAGTTCCGGTCCGTGAAGATGAGCGACGCCGGATTCACGGTGAGATCGGAGCCGGCGGGCACGGTCACCGTCACGATCACGTTCGATGTCGGCTCGGACTCCAGGACCACGGAGTAGTCTTCAGTGCCCCCCTCGTTGACGCTCAGACTCGCCGGAACGGACAGCCCGGAGGCATCGTTGTCGATGAGCGCGACGGTCGCGGTGGACGGGGATCCGGCCGTGACCGTGGCAGGCAGTGTGCCGAAGGAGAGCCTCACGCTCTCGCCCTCGTCGTCCACCGAGTCGTCCCTCGCCACGACCTCGAGGGTCCGGCTCGTCTGGCCCGGCGCGAAGACCACGCTGGAGGGAACTCCGTCGTAGTCGTCCGGGGTCGCCCCCCCCAGGCCGGTCGCCTCGATGGGTATCGAGAGTTCCCGGCCCGCCGCCTCGCTCAGGACTACCCTGACAGCCGCGTTGGCCCCGCCCTCGGTCGCCCTGGGCGAGGCCGCGTCGAACCTGACCACGAGGTCGTCGTCCACAATCGTCCCGGTTGCGACGGGGTCCCGGAGCAACGCGCCGACCGATGGGTCGCTCAGGGTGATGGTGAAGGTCTCTTCGATGGCCTCGTCCTCCCTGTCGTCGATGATCGGGACATCGATCGTCCGCGTGAGCGTGTTGGGAGGGAAGATCAGGGTCCCCGATCCGAAGGTGTAGTCGGATCCGGCGGCCGCCGCGCTAGCGCCGGAGCCGTCGGATGTCGCGTAGTCGACCGTCAGCTGGCCTGGAATCGACTCGCTCAGCGAAACGGTGAACGTCATGTGTCCGTCGGCTTCGCCGGCGCGCGCGTCCTCGATGCCGAACGAGGGGAGGCCGGCCTCGACGACCGTGACCTCGACCGTGGCGCTCAGGCCGTCGTAGCCGCCCCCGGTCGCGATGTTCACGATGTTCACCGCAGGATTCGGCGTATCGTCACCATCGAGCGGGACCTCGACGGTAACGTTCCGGGCCTGGTCCCAGTTTGCGGTCGTGAACGTCAGCGAACCCGGGGTCGCCGTGAAGGGGGCGTCCGCGGGGACCGAGACCTCCACCGTGACGGAGCCGGTCGGTCGCGACTGCAGCACGACCGGGTACGTTGCGGTGCCGCCCTCGTCGACGTACAGGGTCGCCGGAACCGACAGCCCGTCCTGATCGTCGTCCAGGAGCGAGATGGTCGTGGTGGATGGCGATCCGAGGCTCACCCCCTCCGCGAGCCGGCCGAACGACAGTTCCACGCTCTCGTCGTCGTCGTCGATTGCGTCGTCGGCCGCCCGGACGGTGAAGGATCTCCTGGTCTCACCGGGCTCGAAGACGACGTGCGTTGGCACACCCGAGTAGTCCGATTCCGAAGCCCCGCCCCGTCCTGCCCTCCCGATCAGGAGCGCCACGCGCCGCCGTGGATCCGCACTCAGCCGAACCTCGACGGTTGCCGGCGCCCCCCCCTCCGCCGCCTCGTAGGATGAGGCGCCGAACGACGCGGTGACCGAGGGATGGGATGGGGGCGGCGCCGTCGTCGTCAATCGCACCGGGATCGTGTCGCCGAGTTCCCAGTCCACCTCCACGTCGTCCCAGCGCATTTTCGAGCAGTGGGGCCTCCCTTCGCAGACACTGGCGACATCGGTCCCGCGCAGAACCAGGTCGCCGAGCGACAGGGTCAACCGGTATGGATCGCCCGGGAAGCCGTCGTCGAAGGTGAGGAAGGTGTTCCCGAAGTACGCGTTTCGCCAGACGCCCACGACCGTGTAGGTCCCGTCGCCGTACGTGAACCGGTCGGGCTCGAGCGAACCCCACTGCTCGTAGTCGTTGACATACCCGTGGAAGTCGACCGATCCGGTAGTCCCGTTGCGGGCTTCGCCGACGACCATCGTGGCCGTCCAGATCGTCGTGGCCTCCTGGGCAACCGCGGTTCCGCCGTCCCCGAATGCCACGGCGCCGACCACGCCAAGTGCGACCAGAGTCGACATGCGGTGTCTACATGACCGCCTCCCCACCACCACCCCCACGTGCCCTTACTGCTGACGGCGTTTGGGCCGGCGATTGGCATCCGGCGGAGGCTGGATCACTCGTACCGTGTTCCCGTATCGGTCAAGCACCGTCACGGGTCCGCTGACGACCTCGTCGTTGATGTCCAGAGTGCGCGTGTCCTGGGCGTAGGATCTCCTCGTCCGGGGTAACTGGAACGGTTCGGCGAACCTCAGGTCAACCGTGTATCCCATGTCCGCCAGTGCCTGAAGGGTGATTGCACTGAGTTTCGGTTGATTCAGAGTACTATGGGTACCCATGGTCTCCTTCTTGAACAGCCCCACTGTCCAGTGGCTACCATTGCTCTGAAGCGGAACCATCTCACTGCGATATTGTGCGCCGCTCGCTGAAACGAATGCCGCGGTCGCCGATTCACCAATGAAGTAGGGGAGATTGTATTCCCCTCTGGTAACCAGACCCAGGTTGCCGAAGGTTGTACTCTCGAATCCCATGGAGTGCAGCAACTCATGGAGCACCAGTTCCCTGAATTCCTCGTCACTGAGGAGAGTCCCGATATCGTCCCGGTCCAGTTCGATCATTGACAGGACAGGAAAATCGTGCTCAGTCGTTCTGTAGCAAACTTGTTGCAAGCCGAAGGTGTTGCTATCGGTGTTGTCTCTTGTACTCGTCCCGTCGATCTCCGGGAAGTCGACAATAACCGCGATATCGTCGACCACCCCCAGACCGTCCACCGAGACACCGCCGCATTCCACTGTTGCGGGCATTTGAATGTCGGGCAATTCCGTCCCCCTGACCATCGCTTCAAGAGTGTCACGCACTGCTTCAACCACGGCGCGCTGAGCGCTGTCGACGTTGCTGGTGAATATAAGATCGATGTCGAATTTCTCGACTGAAGGATCATTGACGATCGGTGGCCGCTCGGCCGCATCCACCGTGACGTTTGTTCCCCGTCCCAGCATGCGCCCGTCCTCAGTGCAAACGGCATGCCGAGCTTCGCAGTCCGTGGTTTCCCTCAAGCTGAGCGAGACAGCGCTGGCTGCCGACGGCTGAACCGTAACCACGAACACCAGGTTGCTTCCGCGCGTGGCGCGCTGAGCATTCGCAATCCTGCCGTTCGTCACGTCGAACAGCGAATCGCGTACCGTGACATGGCTCAGGCCTGCTGCCGGTGCCTCGCTGAAGCGTAGCTCGAACCAGAAGGGCGTCGCACCATCGTGGGTCGGCGGCAAATACGCATACGTTGCGGTGAGCGGAACGGACACGTCCATCCGGACCCGTGCCGAACAGTTGTCGGTCGTGTCCGACTCGCGCCCCACGGTGTCGACGCACGCCCCGTAGAAGTAGGTGCCCGCCGTCGGCGGGGCGGTCAGGTCGACCGACTGGTCACTCGTTCCTCCGGGGGCGAGTGCACCCACGGCATCAGCGCCAACTTCTGTGTCCGAGGACGTGATCCTGTTGTCGGCCGACCGGTAGTAGCGCAGCGTCGTCGTTGTCGAGGCCGAATCACCCGAATTGGTCACGGTGGCCGAGAGCGTGAACGAACCCCCTGTTAACAAGTTGCGGTCGTCGACCGACGCGCGGACCTGCAGGTCGGGACGCGGGCGGGCGTCGTGAATGGTCCCGACCGCGTAGGAGTCCGTGATCTGCGAAGCCGACATGCCCCGAACTGCCAACAACCGGAAATCGACGGTCTCCGTATCTTCCTCCTGTTCGTCGTGCAGCACGACCACCGGGATCGTCGTGGCCGTGTCGCCCGGCGCAAACGTGAAGCTCGAACCGACCGCCTGGTAGTCGGCGCCGGCCGTGGCGGTGCCGTCATACGCTCGGTACCAGACCTCGATCTCCCGGGCAGCCGCACGGCTGAGCGTCACGGTGAAATCCAGGGTCGCACCCTCCGCTTCCTCGACCTCGGTGTCGGCGACGCTCATCGTGAGCGCAAGCACCCCCACGGCCACCGTGTCGGCCGTGCCTCCCGCCAGCATGCGTCCGTCCGCCGTGCAGACCGCATGGTCCGCCTCGCAGTCCGTGGTCCCCTTGACCGTGAGTGAGATGTCGCTGGCTCCGGACGGCCGAACCGTAACCAGAAAGGCCAGGTTGCTTCCTTGCGTGGCGCGTCGCGCATGCGTAACCTGCCCGCCCGTCACGCCGAGCAGGCTATCGCGTACCGTCTTGTAGCTCAGGCCGGACGGTTCGACGCTGAAGCTCAGATTGAACGTGAAGGCGGTCTGGCCGTCGTGAGTCGCCGGCAGGTCCGCGAACGTCGCGGTGAGCGGAACGGACACGTCCATTCCCGGGCCGTTCGTCGTGGCCACCGCGTCCGGCGATGTCTCCAGCCTTTCGTACTCGTCCACATATGCGGGTCCGGTGGAAACCGCGTCCGCACAGGCCAGCGCGAACAGCGTGGGCAGGAACAGCAGGTGTCTCGGTCGCATCGGTTTTCCTCCGCTGAAGGAGTTCTTCCATCACCTTGGTTCACCGACCTCTCGGTCGCGGCCCTGCTCTTGGCACCGCTGGTCTCGGATGGAGAACCGGGTGCCGACACAGAAGTATAGTGACCTGAAAATGATCCCTGGGCGATATAACCGGGGGTTTTTATGATCAAATGGATACATTGGATTGAGGACAAGTCTTCCGCCCTGGAACGGGCCACGTTCCGCGTCCGGGGGGGAGGCGCTGCCCTTCGACCCCTGCGCAGCAGGCAAGGAGCTAACCTCCGTCAGCAGCCGGTACTGCCTCCCGTCTCCCGCGACAGCCACCGCAGTTACTCACCGCCGGGTCCGCCCCCGGCGCGATCGCCCCGGATGCGGAGAAGCCGAATTCCGACCCCTCCACATAGGGGGAGCCGAATCTGAGAAGCATGGTCGCTGGAGTCTGGCCTGGGTGGATGACCAGGATGTAGAGCCTGTCGTACTCGAACTCGGCAATCGGATCGAACGGGTAGCCCCCGAGGGCCGCGACCAGCATCGGAGTGGTGTTGCGGTGGCCCACCACGAAATGGGTCCCCGGGGTGCGCCGGAGCGCGGCCGCCAGGCCCTCCAGCCGGCTCGGGTCGTAGATGGTCGGCTCCACGCCCAGCTCTTCGGCGATCGGCCGTGCCGTGTCCCGGGTCAGCTTCCAGTCGGTCGAGTAGACGTGGGTGAGCCCGGCATCCTTGAGAAGGTCCCGGAGTTCCCGCGCGCGGATCTCCCCGGCTAGCGTCAGAGGTGGATCGTCGGTCCCGTCAATGCCCCTTTCGGCATGGCGAACCAGATAGACGACCACGGGCCCCTGGGAAACCTCCGGGTCGTCGTCCGCCGGAGGCTGGGCCGCGGCAAGCGGAGATACCGGAGTCAGTGCCGCTACGGCCAACCCGACCAGCAGGACCCCGAGAAACGGCAGCCGCCTCGTCCTCTTGGACGGGTGCCACTGCGGCTCGGAGGATGAATAACGTGCGACGCATTTCATTGAGGGGCTCCTTGCCTGTTGTTGCGATCCTCCCTTCGACCAGCCTCATCCCAATGTATGGATCAGATTATGATTCACGGGTGACAGAATCAGAGATTTTTGCGATATTCTGACGATCAATGACGCCCCCACCCCAGGCGCACCAACAACCCCTTCCGAACAGGACACTCCCGTGAACCCCGACCACACCGAGACGCAACAACGGACAGACGCCTTGCAGCAGCGTATCTCCCGACTCTGCGCCGCCATCCTCCGGATCAGCGGCAGCCTCGACCTCGACACCGTCCTGCGCGAGATCGTCGACAGCGCCCGCGAGCTGACGGGGGCCACCAACGGCGCGCTGACGACGATCGACGAAGACGGCGGGCCCGGTCACTTTGTCACCTCCGGCACTACACCGGACGAGCACGAGGAAATGAGCAAATGGGCCGACGGGCCCCGGCTGTTCGAATACCTGCGGGACCAGCCGGGCCCGTTGCGAATCGACGACCTGCCGGGGTACCTCCGGTCGCTCGGTTTCAGCGGCGACGTGGTGCCGTGCAAGACCGCCCAGGGCACCCCGATCCATAGCCGGGGCGTGCATTTGGGCACCCTGTTTGTGGGCCGCAAGGAACCCGGGCGCGAGTTCACCGACACCGACGAGGAAGTGCTGGTGCTGTTCGCGTCACAGGCTGCCACGGCAATCGCAAACGCCCGCGCCTACCGGGACGAGCAGCGGGCCCGGGCCAAGGTGGAAGCCCTGGTCGATACGTCCCCTGTCGGCGTCGCGGTCTTCGACGTGGCATCCGGCGCAATCGTGTCACTCAACCAGGAAGCGAAACGAATCGTCGAGGGTCTGCGGATGGAGGATCGCCCCCTTGAGCAGCTACCCGAGTTGATCAAGTGCAGCCGGGCCGACGGCAGCGAGACGGCACTCGCTGAATTGCCGCTGCGGGACCGGCTGAGCAACGCCGAGACACTTCGTAACGAGGAAATGGTGCTCTCGGTTCCCGATGGCCGGAGCGTGAAGACCCTGCTCAACGCAACGCCGATTCACGGGCCGGAGGGCGGCGTCGAGTCGTTGGTGGTGACGATGCAGGATCTGGCGCCGTTCGAGGAGCTCGACCGGATGCGGACCGAGTTCCTCGCGGTCGTGAGCCACGAGCTGCGCACGCCGCTCACCTCGATCAAGGGTGCGGCGGCCACGGTGCTTGGGAACTCGCCGGGATTCTCACTGGCGGAGATGACCCAGTTCTTCCGCATCATCAACGAACAGGCGGATCAGATGAGCAGCCTGATCGGCGACCTGCTGGACGCGGGGCGCATCGCGACGGGCACGCTCTCGGTCTCGCCGGAAGCAACCGATGTGGCGGTGCTCACGGAGCGGGCGAGGAGCACGTTCCTCGATGGCGGCGGCCGGCATGCGGTCATGGTCGATCTTCCGGGGGGACTGCCGCAGGCCATGGTGGACCGGCAGCGCGTCGTTCAGGTCCTCGTCAACTTACTGTCCAACGCAGCCGCCCATTCTCCGGAATCGTCGCCGATCCAGATCTCGGCGCAGCGCGATGGCGCCTTCGTCGCGATCTCGGTGACCGACCAGGGCAGGGGCATTGCACCCCACCGGCTCCCGCACGTGTTCCGGAAGTCCACTTCGCCCGATGACAGAACCGGCGGTGTGCGGGGCGGCCTGGGTCTGGCAATCTGCAAGGGGCTGATCGAGGCCCACGGCGGGCGCATCCGGGCCGCGAGCGGCGGGGAGGGCCTGGGCGCCCGGTTCACATTCACGGTTCCGGTTGCCGGCGGAGCGGAAGGCGCGCCCGAGACGGCTGACTCGGCACCGGCCCGAGGGAAGCCGAGGCAGGCAGGTCCGGCGCGCCTACCCGTCCTCGTGGTGGACGACGACCCCCAGACGTTGCGCTATGTGGGCGACCTGCTCAGGGTGGCGGGCTACGCCCCGGTGCTCGCGGGAGATCCCCGGGAGCTGTCCCGCCTGATCCAGACCGAGAGGCCGCAACTGGTGCTCCTAGACCTGATGCTACCCGGCACCGACGGCATCCAGCTGATGGGGAACGTGCCCGAACTGGCCGATGTGCCCGTCATCTTCATCTCCGCCTACGGCCGCGACGAGACGATCGCGAAGGCGCTGGGGGCAGGGGCCGCCGACTACATCGTCAAGCCGTTCTCGCCGACGGAGCTGACGGCGAGGGTGCGGGCGGCGCTGCGAAGCCGGGCCGAGCCCGCGCCGTTCGAGCTCGGGGAACTGGCCATTGACTACGAGCGGCGCCGGGTGACTGTGGCCGGCCGCGCGGTAAAGCTGACCGCCACCGAGTTCGAGGTGCTGCGCGTGCTGTCGATCAACGCGGGACGAGCTACCACCTACCGCTCGCTCCAGCGCCAGGCGTGGAAGCGCTTCGACGGCACCGTCCAGCCAAGACTGGTGCATGCGCTGGTGAAGAGGTTGCGCGGGAAGCTGGTCGGGGGCCCGGAGGATGCGGTGTATATCCGCAACGTGCGGGGGGTGGGGTACCGGATGCCTTCACGGGAGAAGTAAGAGGGGCCCAGCGATACGTCACGTTCGCCTCTCCGTTTGCCACAGGAGTCTCCGAAATCACCATTCGCGGAATATGGGACGCGAGCGCCCAAGCGGGCAGACGCGGCGGCCTGATCCCCGACAACGAGGGCTGGGGCCTTGGCCCGCGACCGGACATCAATGCCCACAAGCCGAGTGAAGATCTTGCTTTACCTACTCAGGTTGGGACTAGTCTTGGCGGGTGCAGCTGCCGCCCTGCACGGCCTGGACATATCCTGTGATCAACGCGAGAGTCCCGCCGTTTGGTGCGGTTTTCGCGCCGTTGCGGTACTTTGGAAGCAGACATTATCTGGAGGCAAGAAAGGCAGATCGTGCAGTCCGAGTTGAACTTGCGTGATTCCTTGCCGTGATTCCCGCCACCCGCAACTTGCCAGCCCGGCGCCTCGCCGCTCTCGGTGCTCGGGCGGATTCATCCACGGACTGCTAAGTGCGGCGTCTGAAGAGCACGTGTGCGGCGAAGGCGCGTCGGTCATCCGTGGGAGTACGCTCGAAACGTCCGATCACCTCCCTCGTCTCATTGATCCAATCGGTCACTTGTGACTCGAATCGAGTCCACGCGGGATCGTAGTCGGCCGCGTGCCGCTCATCCTGGAGGCCAACGAAGGCTGCGGCGAAACGCTGTATGTCTTCAGCGAAAGAGGTCATGTCATCCCGTCGAGCGCACATGCGCCTCGCGGTACCGTGTTCGAGGGCTCGATAGGTGCCTCGCCAGGCCGGCCCCTCCCGCGCCGTATGCGTGCTCCCGATCAGGGTGTCGGCGCAACTCCTTGCCATGCTGTGGAAGACCGCGTAGTAGACGGTACTGACCGCTCGGCGCAAGTCGGTCTCGCGAGGGGTTCCGGTTCCGGAAAGCAGCCTCTCGGCTGACCGGAGGAAATCAAGCGCCTTCAGGCTTCCAGTCTCCTGCCTCGGATGCCAGGACGAACCGCGGGCTTGGGGATGCGTCGACACCGTAGTCGCGAATGGTATCGTGAAGCCGGGTCCTGAGCCCGTATCTCTCGGGCGTGTGGAGCTGTTGCGGATCCCCCTCGTAGATGGACCAGATGTCGATCATGAGGTCGCCGTAGAACGACTCGCGAGGGACAACCCAGATGTTGGTGAAGGATACGCCCGGGAATGTGTCACGGATGATCCGTTCGAGCTTGTCCCTGAGTTGGTCGAGCTTGCCTTCGGCTATGGCTGTCGTCATTGGCTGCGCTCTGGGTTGGCGTTCCGGCGTGATGCCCACCGAAAAAGGTAACCCCCCCGGTCAGCGCCACGTCATCTACGCATCAGACTGGCCAGCCGGCTTGTGAAACTATTATCATAGTTGATAGTGTTGAAGTGCGTGGCCAACAGCTGGACCTCCAGCTGCAGTCGAACACTGGAGAACACCAGTCGACCGGAAGCGGGAGGAGCCCAACCCAATGAAACCCATGCCCTTCTTCTGCATGGCGCTGGTGTGCGCCGCATTCTGCCTGCCTTCGGTGGGCGCCAGCCAGGAGACTGGTCCAGACGCGGTGGTCACCGACTCGGCCGGCGTTCGCATCATCACCAGCACGGGCGGCGATGCCATCTACGCGCGCGTCGCCGGCGAACCGGCCCTCACCATCGGTGTCGTCGACGGGCCGGACGCGCTGATGTTCCAGCGGATCGTGTCGGTGGCGCGAGACGAGGAGGGGAGACTGGTGGTCGCGGATGCCGGGTGGGGGGAGATCCGGGTGTTCGACGCCGGGGGAGAGCATGTGCTGACGATCGGGCGTGAAGGGGAGGGGCCGGGCGAGTTCGAGAACCTGAGCGGGGCGTGGCCCGGCAGCAGTGGCAACATCTTCGCGGTGGATGGATGGCAGCTGCGGATCACCGAGTTCGGGCCGGTGGGCGAAATCGAAAGTGTGACGAGGATCGAGGGGGTGGAGGTGCCGGTATTCTTCAAGTTCTGGGGGTCGGGCGGGCCGGGGTCGATCCTGAGTTCGGTCACGACGCTCGGCGCGAGGGACTTGTCGCACGGCGAGGCGAGTCGTTCGAGCATGGAATTCCGATTGCACGGGCTCGACGGGTCGGTCACGGAGACGGTGGCGCGGCTCCCGGGGGCAGCCGAGGGGATCCTGAGGCCGGACGGGGACGTGCTCAACATGCCCGTCCCGTTCACATTGGAGTCGTCAGCCACGGGGCACGCGGCGGGGGTTGCGGCCACCACGGGTGAAGCGTACGAGCTTCGCCTGTTTGGCACAGGCGGGAAGCTGAGCCGAATCGCGCGGCTGGCGGAGGCGCCTCCGGCATGGACGCAGGAACACCTGGAGGCCTGGGTGCCGAACGAGCGGCTGCGTACCCTCGCGCAGGACTTCCCCATTCCAGCCACGCTCCCCGGCTACGACAGGCTGGTGGCTGCGGACACCGGCGAGATCTGGGCGCGGCGCTACATGTTGCCGCGCGGCACAACGGTCCACTGGGACGTATTCCGCCCGGATGGCCGGTACCTCGGCCGGGTTGACGTTCCGGCGGCGTTCCGGCTGCACGGTATGAGCGACGGCCAGCTGTTGGGCGTGCATGAGGACGAGCTGGGCGTGCAGCGGGTGCAGGTCCGGGATCTCAGGTGGGGGGGCGTGGGGTAGTAGTGTAGAGGGAGAACTCCACGACTCCGCAGGAAGGGAGAGAACATTGCAACGCAGATTCCTGAAGGGCGGCGCGATCGCTGCGGCCATTCTCCTCGCGGCCTGCGGCTCGGACGGCGATCCGGCCGTCACCCCCACCCCCGGCGTCACCACCACCATCGATTCCGTGGACGGCACGGTCCGTGTCACCAACAGCGGCACCCCCCCGGAATGGCGGCTCACCCGGGTCACGTCCATCGGACCTGAATCGCTGAGCGGGACCGGTTCCCCGGACGAGTTCGGCAGAATCTTCGACGTTGCGCTGGGGCCCGACGACGCCGTGTTCGTCGCGGACGGAATGAACAGCGAAGTCCGGGTCTTCGGCATCGACGGCGTCCACCGGCGCACGTTCGGAAGATACGGCGAAGGCCCCGGCGAGTTCGCGCGACTGTATTCCGTCGTCTGGCTCGGGGACCGGCTGCTGGCGCTGGACTCGCAACAGGGCCGGATCAGCGAGTTCTCGGCCGAGGGGGAACATCTCGGCCAGCGGCGGATTCAGGGCGGGCTGAGCGGCGGGTCGGGCTGGGTCCGCTTCTGGCCCGTCGGCGCCGACGAGGCCTATCACGTCACGCGCACGTCGGTTCCGGGCCGGTCGTGGGAGTTCGTCGGCGTCGATAGCCGGGGCGAGACCGGAGACACTCTGTTGCAGCTGCAGGGACCGAATTCGCCCTCGATTGAATGTGAGGCCGGAGGCTGGATCCATTTCTTCGGAATACCCTTCACCCCGAAACTGGTGCAGCGTCCCGGCCCCGGCGGCGTCATGTATTCGGCGATGACCGGTGACTATCGCATCGCGGTCACCCGGGCGAACGGCGATACGGTCCGCATAATCGAACGCTCGCTCCCTCCCGAACCCATCTCCGACGACGAATGGTCGGAGGGCAACAGCGATTACCTGGCACTGCGCGACAGTCTCCCGCTCATCGTCTGCGATCCGTTGCGGCCCCCCCGGCCCGAAGCAAAGCCCCTCATCGAGGAGATCGACATCGCCTACGACGGCACCCTCTGGGTCGAGGTCATCCGGGAAGCCGGGAACCGCTGGGAGGTGTTCGACGCCCAGGGGCGGCTGCTGGCCAGCATGCCGGCTCCCACCGAGCGGCGTTCCTTCACGCCACCCGCGATCGGCACCGAACATGTCCTGACCGTCCGCCCAGGCGACTTCGATCTGGACTACGTGGATGTATGGCGGATCGAACGGGAGGGGGAGCGGTGAAGGAGGGGCCGTCCGGGTTTCTGCCGGTATGGGCGTAGTATTTCTGCCGCTTGATACGTCGTAATTCTGCCGTCAAAGTCGTTCTATTCCTGCCGTTAGAGATTGCGCGAGCCTGCCCGCTGAAGTTACGTTCCGGTGATCGCGCAACCCGTGGCGCAGCACGGCTCCCCCGTCCCACAGAGCCCGCCAATGAGACGATACCTACCCAGAACCGTGGATCGGGAGATGCGCGAACTCCTCGGCGCCACCGGATGCGTGGTGATCGAGGGCGTGCGGGGTTGCGGCAAGACCACGACCGCGAGGGAGTTCGCCGCGAGCGAAGTCCTGCTCGATGTCGACGAGGACGCCCGACTCCTGGCGCAGGCCGATCCGGCCGAAGTGCTGAAGGGGCCTCCGCCGCGCCTCATCGACGAGTGGCAGCTGGAACCCGGGATCTGGAACCATGTGCGACGGGCCGTCGATGACCGGCGGGCGCCCGGCCAATTCATCCTCACCGGGTCGGCCATTCCTGCGGACGACGCCACTCGGCACACGGGAATGCGCCGCATCGTCCGGCTTCGCTTGCGCCCCATGTCGCTGCACGAGGCGGGACGGTCATCGGGTACCGTCTCGTTGAAGCGCATGCTTGCGGGGGACTCTCCCAAGGCCGGGGAACACACGATCCCGCTCGGTGAGATGGCCGAACTCATCTGCCGGGGTGGCTGGCCCGAAAGCGTGGACTGGCCGCTGGCGCGCGCCCTGCGGGCCAATCGCGGCCAGGTGGACGAGGTGGCCCGTGTGGACATTCGCGGTGTGGACGGCGTACGCCGGGACCCGCAGCGCGTCAGGTTGCTGCTGCGTTCCCTGGCCCGGAATGTCGGCACGGCCGCTGCAACTTCGCGGCTCGCGGCAGACCTGGGCGCGCGAGACAACGGTGGGATCAAGCCGCACACCGCGGCGGACTACCTCAACGCCCTGGAGAGGATCATGATCGTCGAGAACCAGCCGGCGTGGGCGACCCACCTGCGCTCGCGGGCGGTCCTCCGCAAGCGTCCGGTCCGCCATTTCGTCGATCCGTCCCTGGCCGTGGCCGCGCTGGGCGCCGACCCCGACCGGTTGCTCCGGGACTTCAGGTTCCTCGGACTCCTCTTCGAGTCGCTGGTCGTCCGCGACCTCCGGGTGTACGCGCAGTCCGCCGACGCCGAAGTCTTCCATTACCGGGAGAACGGGCGGCTTGAAGTGGATGCCGTGGTGCAGGCCCGCGACGGCCGGTGGGCGGCCTTTGAGGTGAAGCTGGGTCCGAGAATGGTCGAGGAGGGTGCCCGCAGTCTGCTCAGGCTCGCCGAGCGAGTGGATCCGGAAACGGTCGGCCCTCCTCAGACCCTGGCCGTGATCGTGGCGAGCGGATACGGATACACGAGGCCGGACGGCGTGGGGGTGATTCCGATAGGGGCGCTCGGGCCGTAGCAACCCGCTGAGTAGGCCGCCGCAGCTACTCTTCGCTGTCCCCTGAGCCAAAGATGTCCAACTCGGGCATTACACACCGCACTTGCGATACGATCATAATAGTATTACCATGATAGTACGCAGCTCGACGACCGCGAAAACGCCACAGAGGAGAGAGAGCATTGAGACGCAGATCGCTTAGCCGGCTGGGCGAGACGGAGATGGAGGTTCTCCAGCGGGTCTGGACCATGGGGGAGGCCTCCGTGGCCGATGTGCACGAGAGCATCCTGCAGGCCCGCCCGGTCGCGTACACAACGGTGATGACCGTGATGAAGAAGCTCGTGCGGAAGGGATTCCTGCACTGCGACAGCAGCGAGTCTCGATACATGTATACGCCCGCCCGCGCGCCCGCGCAGGTCCGCCAGGAGCTCGTTCAGGACCTTCTCGACCAGGTGTTCCACGGGTCGGCGGCCGCCCTGGTGCAGACGCTGGTGCGCGGCGAGACGCTATCGGCGGAGGAGGGCGTGGAGATCCAGAAGATGCTGGCCCGCATGGCCACGGAAGAGGAGGAGCAGGATGCTTGACTTCCTGGAAGGGTTGGGAAGCGCGAGCGTCTGGGCGTTCTGGGTGCCGGTGCTGGCCTGGACGGGGCTGGCGGGGGTGGGTGCGCTGGTCCTGGCGCGCATGCGCGGTCTTCATCCCGTCGCGGGTTACCGGTTGCGCCAGGCGTTGCTGCTTGCCTTGCCGGTGGGGGTACTGGCGGCGCCTTGGGTTCCCGGGCTGTTGCCGGCCGCGCCTGCAGCCGCCGGCCCGGTGCCGTCGGTGAACGGCGCCGTAATGGCGCCATCGGTTCCGGGTGGCCTTGCCCTCGCCGCCGATGGCGGCCTTGGCGTGGACATCGCCATGACGCTGCTCGGTGTGGCGACGGTCGCGATTGTCCTGCTGGCGATATGGCGGCTCGCCATATTGGCGGCCGACCTCCGGCAGCTGCGGAGGCTTCGGCAGGTGGCCGCGCGCGTCGACGATCCTACCCCGCGCCGCAGGCTGCGCGAGCTCGCGCAGCAAATAGGCGTCCGCCGGCCGCTGGAGCTGCTGGAGGGCCCCCCGGACAGCGCCCCCATGACCTTCGGCGCGTGGCGGCCCGTCATCATGATCCCGAGGGCGTTGCTGCGCTCCCCCGATTCGCTCGACCCCGTCTTCGTACACGAACTCATCCACATCCGCCGCGCGGACTATGCCTGGGCCCTGCTCGACTGCCTCGTCTCGGCCGCCTTCGCGTTCCAACCCCTGGTGTGGGTGCTCCGGCGCGGGATCGAGCGCTGCCGCGAAACGTCGTGCGATGCCGAGGTGCTCGCCCGCGGCTTCGTCCGTCCGAAGCCCTACGCCGAGCTCCTGGCGCACACCCATACGCCCACGCAATTCCCGATGCCCGCGGTGGCCGCGAGCCTGTCGGCACCGTCGCTCAAACTCAAGGAAAGGTTGGAAACCATGAAGAACTTTGCACACAGGAGACTCACCTCCCGGCAGCGCCTCGGCATCATACTCGGCGCCGGTCTGGTTTGCGTGGTGGTCGCGATCGCCGGTGCCTGCGCGACCAGGACGGAAGAGGAGCCGACGTTGCTTGAGCCTTCGGAGGACTTGGCGACGGTCGTGGAAAACCTCAGGGAGCTCCAGCAGGACCAGGCCGCCCAGATTGCAGCGCACGAGGCCGAGGTCGCGCGGTCCCACGAGGCGCAGGGTCTCGTCTACACGTTGACTCGGGGGACCGGGACGAACCGGTACACCTACCGGGCCACGGAGGAAGACGTCATCGAGGCACTGACCAAGCTCGAGCTCGAAATGGACTACCTGCGAGAGCAAAGGAACGCGACCGAGGACACGATCGACGAACTATACCAGGGTGACGACCCAAAGGAGCCGGACACATTTCGACGAACGATCATGGACCTGCGAGCCAGAGTTGAGCTGCTCGAGTCGATGCGTGGCGAACGCATGCGGGAGTACGAGACCGTGAAGATGCAATACGAGACGCAGAAGCGGTTGCGCGAAGGCCGATGACGATCCCGCGGCCCCGATGGGCCTGCGCCTTCACCGAGTTGGACGACTTCGACGTGCCCTACGTGGTGGTGAAGAGGTTCCGGAATCCGGAGGGAACACCCCCATGAGCCGCTCCGCCATGAGATTGGCGACGGGGTCAGCAGCCCGTGGAGGTTCGACGCCTCGCCTCCCTCGGTCCTGCGCGAAGATTGTCCACGGGCTACTCGGCCTCGTTCTCCTTTCGGCGTGCGGCGTTCCCGAATCCGACCCTCCCCCGCCCGGTCCCTTCCTGGGCGACTGGACCGAAATCACCCGCATCGGCGAATTACGAAACAGTCATCGGGTGTTGGGTGCGGCCGTTGTGACGGACACCACGGGCTCGCAGACGCGACGTGATGAGTTCGGCGGAATCGTCATGTCGGGACTTGGCGGGCGCGTGGCGGTGGCGTACCGGGACCCGTTCCCGGCGTTGGCGATTCTTGCGCGGGGGGAATCATGAGAAAGTTCCGGCAGGGGCCGCGATG
The DNA here is from genome assembly GCA_965211795.1 of Longimicrobiales bacterium. Classification (GTDB taxonomy): domain Bacteria; phylum Gemmatimonadota; class Gemmatimonadetes; order Longimicrobiales; family Gaopeijiaceae; genus Bin94. The sequence continues at coordinate 44,569 of CBDBUB010000001.1, read as the reverse complement.
GCCCGGCCACGAGGAGAAATCCAATGCTTGAAGTGCTGAAGGAGATCGGAAACGCCACCGTTTGGGCGTTCTGGGCTCCCGTCGTCGTCTGGACCGGGCTGGCCGGGGTGGCCGCGTTCGCGTTGGGGCGGGCGCGTGGACTACACCCGACCACGGGGTACCGGCTGCGGCAGGCGGTCCTGCTGGCGCTGCCGGTGTCGATTCTGGCGGCTCCGTGGATGCCCGCCGTCTGGGGACCGGCAATCTGGACGCCGCCCACCCTGGCCCCCGCCCCCCCGACCCCCGCCTCCGGCTCGCTCATGAGCACGCCGACCGTGGGCCTCGCTCCATCCACCGCCCCGTCACAGTCCGGCGCAGCTGAGGCCGTTTCGCTGTCGGCTCCCGGCGTCGAGATCGTGGCGGTGCTCCTGGGGTTGGCCACCGTCGCGTTCGTGCTGTTGGCGGTCGCGCGTCTCGCCATGGTGACCGCCGACCTCCGGCAACTTCGCAGGCTTCGCCGCATGGCCCCTTCCGTCAACGATCCGGTGCCCCGCCGAATGCTGCGCGAACTCGCCGGACAACTCGGCGTCCGCCGCCCGGTGGCGTTGCTCGAGGGTCCGCCCGACAGCGCCCCGCTCACCTTCGGCGCGTGGCGGCCCGTAATCCTGGTGCCGCGAGTTCTTCTCGACTCTCCGGGCTCGCTCAGGACCGTCCTCGCGCACGAACTCATCCATATCGGGCGCGGGGACTACCTCTGGGCGCTGCTCGACAGCCTCACCGCGGCGGCCTTCGCCTTCCACCCGCTGGTGTGGCTGCTCAGGCGAGGCATCGAGCGCTGCCGCGAGACCTCCTGCGACACCGAAGTGCTTGCCCGCGGTTTCGCCCGCCCCAAGCCCTACGCCGAACTACTGGCACACACCCACACCCCCTCGCAATTCCCGATACCCGCCGTGGCGGCGAGCCTGTCGGCACCGTCGCTCAAACTCAAGGAAAGGTTGGAAACCATGAAGAACTTTGCACACAGAAGACTCACCTCCCGGCAGCGGCTCGGCATCGTGGTCGGTGCCGGGCTGGTCTGCCTGGTGATCGCGGTGGCCGCGGCCTGCGCGATCAGGACCGAGGAGGAGCCGCCCGTCGGGTGGGAGGTTACAGGCGTGGCATTGCCCTCCGTGTCGGGGCAGTCGGAGGCACTGCGACAGGTTCGGGAGGCGTTGACGGAGGTCATGGAGAAGCCCGGCCAGTTTTCGGACGCGGAGGCCCTCACGCGCCTCAGGGAATACGTGGAAACGCTCGAAGGTGAGGGCGTGGGGGAGGTCATCCACTATTCCATCCCCCGGTTGACCGACGAGTCGATCAGCTACTACTACAACGCCACGGAAGAGGACGTGCTCCAGGAGTTGAAGCGGCTGGATGTTCAGATCGAGTACCTGCAGGAGCAGATCGACGAGACGAGGGCCACGATCGACGGACTCGCCAGGCCGGTAAGGGAAGCAGGACGTTTCTGGATCGGAACGGGGGAATATGAAGCCTACTCCAGAGCATCCGCACCCTTCAGCGAAAGACTCGACCTACTGAAGTCGATGCGTGCCGAGCGCGTCCGGATGTACGAGGTCCTCAAGCTGGAATACGAGACGCAGAAGCGGATGGGGGACAGCCGTCCTGTCGCCGCCACGAGTCGTGCCGGGGACATCTTCTGAAACTGGCCACAATGTAAAGAGGACTTTACAATATGTCGTGTTCTCATTACAAGATGTGGCTTGGCAGTGGCCTCCGCAACCTCTCAACGGCTCTCGTGGTCATCGGCGTCGCACACGCACTCGGAACCGTCGACGCGACCGCCACCGCCCAGTCGGACGACCAACCCACCTGCCCCGCATGCGTGATCCAACTCGATCTGGTCACGACGATCGGGTCACTGGACGGCCCTGACTGGATCCCCGGCGAACCGTTTTCGATCGCGCGGGACAGTCGTGGCCGGATCCATATGGCCTACCCCTGGGAGGGGTTGGTGCCGGTCTTCGACGCCGAGGGCCAGGTGCTGGGCCCCATCGGCCGTAGCGGGGAGGGACCCGGAGAGTATCAGAGTCCATTCCTGGTTCGCGTCGGCCAGTCGGACACCGTGATGGTACTCGACGCAAGCCGCCAGCTATCCATCGTCACCCCGTCCGGCAGCTATGTCCGTCGCATGCGGGTGCCGGTGCAGGCGGTCGATTTCATCATGACCGATGGCGGGGGCATGGTGTTCAGCGAACAACCCGGGATCGTGCGCGCCCATGCTACGGAGGCGACCATCTTCCATGTGTTCAACCCCGTCGACGCTGTCGTGGACAGGTCCTTTCACACGCTCCAGGTCGAGGGTGGTGGGGCAGCCCCGCGATTCCGTCTGGCGGCGGCACGGGAGCCGGATCGCTTCTGGGCGATTCCCCACAACAGCTACGAAGTCACGCAGTACGCCGTCGACGGAACGGTGACACGCCAGTTTACAAGAGACCCGTCGTGGATGCGCCGGCCTCCCTTCAACGACGGCATCGGCTCGCCACGGCCCGGCATCCAAGGCGTGCTGCAGGTGGAGGGACGGCTCTGGGTTGCCGGACGCCACGCCGCGGAGGACTGGACGCGGTACTGGACGCCCGAGTTGTTCGGCGAGGACAGGGAGGCAACCGCGGCGGAACTGCAGTTCGGCAAGGTCTACCGCAGCGTCCTGGAGGTGGTGGACATCGAGACCGGACGGCTGGTGGCATCGGCGAGCGTCCCGGGCCTCGTGCTGGCGCTGCTGCCGGATCGGCACGTCGCAACGTACCGGGAGGACGATGCGGGCGTGCCGTTCGTTGATGTGTACCGGATTACAGTCTCGGAGCCTTCCCAATGATGAGAATCGAACCCTCACGCCGCTACCGGGCACCACTCGCAGGCCCGCAAGGGGCCCTCCGCCCCGCCGCAGCCCTGATCGCCGGCGTTCTCCTCGCGTCCTGCGGTGACCAGGGATCCAGCCAGGCCCCCGCCACCAACGCCCCCCAATACGGCCTCCGCGACAGCGCGGGAATCAGGATCGCCGAGAACCCGCGTCCCGCGCCCGATTCGCGGCTCGGCTGGACGGTGAGCGCCGAGCCGCTGGTCTCGATCGGCACCCCGGAGGGCGACTCCACCTTCCAGCTCTACCGCGTCAGCGACGCAACCCGGCTCGCGGACGGCAAGGTCGTGGTCGCAAACGGCGGCTCCCTTGAACTGCTCGTCTTCGACCCACGCGGGAACCACCTCGATTCATGGGGCGGCAGGGGCGAGGGGCCGGGCGAATTCGCCGGACTGAACCGGGTGCGCCCCTGGGCCGGAGACTCGCTCATCGCCGGCGACCCCGAACAGGGACGGATCTCCCTCTTCGACTCGGAGGGCGCTCACGGACGGACGGCAGTGCTGCATGGCCGGGATGAAGGCGATGGGCTGCTGGCGACGGTCGCCGACCCCGCGCAGTCCATAGGAGCGATTGGTACGATTGTCCCGGATGCCCTGATCGGCGTGTTGCCCGGCGGAATCCTCTTCACGGGGGGTTCCGACAATATTGCGACGGTAGGGTTCGGGCGCCGGGATCACGCCTACGCGCTGCGAACCATCGACGGCGACACGCGGGTCTCGCTCGGAGAGTACCCCGGGCCGCTGACCTACACCGAGAACTACCAGGCGGGCGGCGGCTTCATCTTCATTCCCCTGACGCATCCCTTCGGCAACACGACCCACGCCGCCATTTGGGGAGACCTGGCAGTAATCGGTCAGACCGAGACCTACGAACTGCAGGGCTTCCGTATCGACGGATCCCTTGCGCGCATCGTGCGCCGCGACTACGAGCCCGGAACCCCGACCCAGGCCGACCAGGACGCCCATTTTCGCGAGGAGTTCGCCAGATATTCGGACGAGCGCCGGGCACGCACGACCGAAGTGGCCGCCAACGTCCCGCTCGTCGATGCCTTCCCCGCCTTCGGTGCGGTGATGGGCGACGCCCTCGGCCATCTCTGGGTTGCCGATTTCAAGCGGCCCGGCGACGAGTACGCGGGCACCCTCTGGACCGTCTTCGATAGTGAGGGCCGGATGCTGGGTCTGGTTCGGACTCCTGGGGGCACCACAGTCTTCGAGATCGGCGAGGACTACATCCTGGGTCTGGGAACCGACGACCTGGGTGTCGAGTATGTTGAGGTGTGGGGGCTGGACAGGGGTTGAGGTTGGACGGCGGCATGTAACAGGGCCCCGCACACCGTGATACTGGTGGTTGTCGTTACAGGGGGTACTTCAGGCATGCGATTCTGGCTGACCTTAGCGACGGCGGGGATGGCCGTTGCAGGCGCGAACGCGATGGGCGCTGCACGACTTGCGGCCCAGGAGACGCCCGCCGAACTCACCGGTTGCCTGCACGTGACCGCGGGGCCGTGGGTCGTGGAAACGTATTATGAGGAGTTGCGTCCGCACTTCGCCGGGGAGTTTGCCGAGTGGTTTCGGCTCCCGCCGAGGATCTTGTTTGCAGGGCCGCATGACCAGCGGCCCTCCGAGACACGGATCGCGTTTCCGGAGAGTGACTCCGCGGCTTTTGGTCACTACATGAGTCGTCTCACAGGTGCCCGAATGGAGGGTGACTCGCTCCGGCTGGGCTTCTCGACCGGCTATACCGGGGTGTTTGCAATCCTGGGCCGGTCGGGAGATGGGTGGGTGGGTACCGCGCGCTCTGGCATCGACGTCATTCCCCACCAGGTCCATGCCCGGCCCGTGGCAATGAGCCGGGTGGACTGCGAGTCTCCCCTCCCGGTCCCGGGCGACGAGTCGCATCCGCTAGCACGGGTCGTGGAACTGGAGGGTGGACAGGTCATCACCCTGGGCGAGCCGCTGCCCGAGCAGCTGGAGACGGTGGCGCTTCCGCCGTTCGAATGGACCTGGCCAGCGAGGGGCCTGGCAGAAAGGGAGTTGATGACTCCGCGCAACGCCGTCGGCGTGGTCGGCCGGACCCGGGGACTCTTCGGCACCACGGACGCCATCCAGGTCCACACGGACCCTGATGGCCTGGTGTATTCCGTGCGGCTCCTGTACGTCGACCCCGATGCCCGGGAGACCCTGGAAGGGCGGCTTCGCGGCCAGTACGGCACACCCGGGACAAGATCCGGGGTTGCGGATGTCCACATCTACAGGAGTGCGTCTACGTCCCTGTGGTTACGGCCCTCCCCGGTCGCTCAGGCCGAGGTGCTGCTGTCGGACAGAGGGCGATAGGATGACCTGGGGGTCGAGTATCATCGTGGCTGCAGCCACTCTTGCCGTCGGAACCGGCCTGGGAAGCGCACGACTGACGGCGCAGGAGGCTCCCGCGGGGCTGACCGGCTGCTACACATCACCGTGGGCGATTGGGTGGTCGAGAAAACCGTGCCGTGGCGGGACGAACCCGAGCCGCTTCCCGGCGAGAGCCCCGATTCCATCTACTATGAAATCCCGCCCAGGGTCGAATTCGTCAGCGGGGGTCCCGGCCGCACCGTGATCGTGGTGCCGGAGGGCGCAATGCCGTCCGTTCATCGCTATAGACGCAGCGCGACCGTTGGCGACTCGCTTCGCCTGTCTTTCAGTACCGGCTTCACGGGGGTGACGGCCCGGCTGGTCCGCTCCGGCGAGGGGTGGACCGGCACGGCCGCGGGTTCACGGACGTTGTTCCCTACCAGGTGAATGTTCGTCCCATCACACTGCTGCCGGTTCCGTGCGACACTCCCCCGCCGGTTTCAATCGACGAAATGATGCCGCCCCTCGCGCGGTCCGTCGAGCTGGAGAGCGGACTGGTCATTACGCTGGGCGAGCCCATCCCCGCAACCGTCTTCGTGAATCGAATCACACACCTGTTCCTGTACACCGGCGAATCTGACGCGGCCTACATCGAGTTGCACACCCGTCGTCCGTGATTGCGGGCTGGACAAGCCCCGTCGCCTGGCTGACGCCTGCTCTATCCCTGACCCACCTGCCCCCACAGGAACGCCAACTCCATCGCCACGTTCCGCACATTCCGGCTGACCGTCCGCCCTCCCGCATGCCCCGCCCTAGGATCGTAGTCCAGAATCACCGGCAGCCCCGACGCGCTCGCCCGCTGCAACCGCGCGGCCATCTTGCGCGCCTGTAGCGGGGGCACCCGCGTGTCCAGGTCGCCCTGCGTCAGCATGACCGCCGGATACGCCACCCCATCCCGCACGTTCTGGTACGGCGAGAAGGTCTTCAGCACGTCGAACTCGTCTCGCACCGCCGCGTTCCCGTACTCGAGCAGCGCCGGCATGTTGTTCGTGCGCGTGAACTGGTAAAAGCGCACCATGTCCAGGTCGGGGAAGCCGCAGAAGACGGCGCGGAAGAGTTCGGGGCGCCGGGTCATCGCGCTGGCGACGAGGAGGCCGCCGTTGCTGCCGCCGCGGATCGCGAGGCGGTCGGGGTTCGTGTAGCCGGCATCGATCAGCCACTCGGCCGCCGCAATGAAGTCGGCAAAGACGTTGGGCTTGTTCTTGAGCATGCCGCCGGCGTGCCAGGTCTCGCCGAACTCGCCGCCGCCGCGGAGCGTCGCGATCGCGTAGACGCCGCCCCGCTCCATCCACACCGCGGCCCGGTTGTCGAAGCGCGGCAGCAGGCTGACGTTGAAGCCGCCGTAGCCGTAGAGCAGGGTGGGCGTGTCGCCGGTGAGTACGAGGCCGCGGCGATGCGCGACGTAGAGCGGGCCGCGGGTGCCGTCGGCGGAGGTGTACCAGTGCTGGCTGACTTCATAGCCGGTGCCGTCGAAGGGGACGGCCGAGGGACGCCACGGCTCCGTCTCCATCGTCTCCAGATCGATCCTGAGGATGTGGGACGGGGTGACCAGCGACGTCAGGGTGAGGAGCGCGGCCCCTTCTCCCCAGGAGCGCAGCTCCGCGACGTGGTGCTCGGGGACGGGGATCTCGCCGGCCGGGGTGCCGTCCATCTCGTAGCGAACGATCCGGCTGCTCACGTTGTGGAGATAGTTGGCGTAGATGTGGTCGCCGATGATCTGGTAACCGGTCAGGAGGTCGTCGGTTTCGGGGAGGACGACGCGCCAGTTGGCGGGGTCGGGGTCGGGGTTTGCCGGGTCGAGGGCGACGACGCGGTTCTTCGGCGCGTCGAGGTTGGTCAGCAGCCAGAGTTCGTCCTCGACGAAACGGGCGCGGAAGCGGGCGGGGGCGCCGACGATGATCGGGCGGGGCGCGAGCGAGCCGACGATGATCGACCCGTCCTCGCCGGAGGAGATCGCCACTGACCGGCCTCGGGATCGCCTCGCCAGCCTGACATCGGCGGCCATGTCCTGCAGATACACATCCGTCCGGGCCCAGCCGTGCTGGACGGTGAACACCATGTAGCGGCCCTCGCCGCCCTCCGTGAAACCGACGAACTTCTCCGGCCCGTGACCCTCGCCGAAGAGTTCGGCGTCGTCCTCGATGTCGGTGCCGAGCATGTGCAGGCGCACGCGGCCGCCGGTCTCGCGCGATCGGCTGACGTAGTAGAAGCCGGTCCCGTCCCGGTTGAACGAGATTCCCCCGTAGAGGAAGTTGGGCAGCCGGTCCGGCAGGTCCTCGCCGGCCTCCAGGTCTCGCACCCGGATCTCGACCTCGTCCTGGCCCCCGTCGCGCACCGCGTAGATCATGAGGTCGCCGTCGGGGGAGAAGTCGCGGATGCTCACGCTCGTCGTGCCGGTCGGATCGAGATCGAGGGGATCGAGGACGAGTTCGAAATCCCCGTCCGGGTCGATCGGGTCCCTCTCGGGCTCCTCCGGCGCGGGCCGTCGGTAAACCGCGCTCACCACCCCACCCGGCTTCCTGAACGTGAAGTACTCGAAGTCCCCAGCGCGGCGAGGGAAGAGCGGCCCGGGAACATCCATCAGCTCCCGCACCCGGGCCTCCAGCTCCGCCCGCAGCGGCGTATCCCCCACGATCAGCTCCGCGTACGCGTTCTGCGCATCGATCCAGGCCCGCGTCTCCGGGCTGTCCTGGTCCTCGAGCCACCGGTAGTCGTCGGTGATGGCGAGGCCGTGCAGCGAGTCGACGACCGGGGCGCGCTCGGTGGCGGGCGGGCGCGGGTAGGGGGAGCAGGCGAGCGCGAGGAGGGTGGCCGCGAGGAGCGTGGCCGGGATACGAGATCGCGCGGCAGCCTGGTAGCGCGGGCGGGAAGCGGTCCCCGGGTATGGGGCGACGGGGCCGGTGGCGTGACGTGGGCTGATTGGCATGAAGGACTCCGGCATGGGTGCGTGGCGAAGGTGATCCGGGGTGGGGCGGGAGGCAAGGTGGCGAGGGGGTGGATGTCGCCAACGGGGGAGTTTTGCAGGTGACTGGTTGGCCTTTCGTCCAGGCGGTGGGGGTCCCCGCGTAGCGAGATGCGCCAGGCGAGTGTCCCAGGCTGACATCGGTGGGCCCACGCACCGATTTGTTCTTGTGCAGAACGAAATACTTATCTAGATGGTGACAATCTTGAACAATAGCCCACCCCTGGATCCAAACTACGCTACGGTGAGCCTTGCGGCTTATCTGGGGGTCGCCGACGGCAAAATGTACCCAATAGGGCTCCAAGTGTGCCCGGCCATGCCACTCGATGGGACGCATCTTTCCGTCAGCGGCTGTCGCAGGAGGTCCTTGCATGGACTCGGCGAGTTATTGCATGCAATGGGTATCGTTCACTATCATAATGCCAGTCTCTCCGAGAAGCGCGGCCCGCAGGGGGCCGATCCGTTGAGGAGGGGCGAATCGGATTCAATCAACCACAGCAGTTTCGAGGAGGAGATATGAGAAAGCAGGGAATGACGCCGTGTGGTGTGGCCACGGCGATGGTGTTCGCGACCGGGATCCCGGTCGCGACGGCAGCGGCCCAGGAGGCCCCCGACTTCGGGTTCTCCGGCGATGAACCAGTCGAAGCACCCTTCGGAGTATCGGCGGCCACGACGACATCTGTTGCAGGGCCCGAGTTAGACCTTGGTGGACTTGGATGCATCGGGGAAGACGGCAGTCTCTCGCTCCATTCCAGTCGAACGGAGACAGACATCCAGGATGACGGCAAGTGTCCCCAATGGGTGGCCTTGGATGACTTCGCAGACATCGACTACGGGGGTGGCATCGGCATAACGATGTGTCGCCTTACCGAAGAGTACACCCAAAAGGTGGGCACGAGTCTGCTCGGAAGCATCACGGCCGGAATCAAGGCGATCTTCGGGGGCGAGGCCAAGGGGGAGGGCAAGGTATGGAAAGAGTCCACCCGCACGCGCTGCGACTACCACGGATGCGACTTGGACATCTCACTGAGCGAAGCGGTTTGGTCAACGGTAAACTGATGAATACAACTAACGTCACCGGAGTCCTTGCGTTCCTTCTGGCGAGCTCGACGACTCTCACGTTGTCAGCCCAGGAGAGACTCGGGATCGATGTGGAGGCGGGCCGCGCCATCATCGAAGGGTTCGAGTACGACTTCAGTCGGATCGCGGCTGTGGACCACGAACGGCGGATCGTCTACCTGGTCGACGCGGTCGAACCTCTGGGAGTCATGGCCCTGTCGATCGAGGACGGTTCCCGGATAGCCATCTACGGTGGCTCGCGAGGGGACGGCCCCGGTGAGCTTCGCTCCTTGAGAAGCGTATCGCTTTCTCCCCAAGGCGTGCTCGTTTCCGGTGGGGGAGTGATCAATCACTGGGGCAGGGAAGGCAACCTCATCGGATCCTGGCGGCCGGATCTCTCGGCCGCGTCTCGGGTTGTGGGCCAGTGCATGGTGCGCGGCCAGCTTGTCGTACCGTCCCTTTCGGGCGCGATTCGGCGGAACCCCGATGGTTCCTGGGAGCTGCTCGGCAGGCGGCCGGGAGGGAACGTAGGCACTGACATCTTCGGGGCGACCCGTGTGGCATGCGTCGGCGATGTGGCGTACCTGCTCGACGAGCGGTTGGCGGGCTACTCGGCCGATGGAAGTGTGGCCCGCCTTTCGCTGCCGGAGGAGGTTGAAGAGGCCAGCCGCAGCTGGCGCGAGAACCTCCGCAGGGGAGTGACCGGGCACCCCTACGGTGCCATGTTCGGTGACGGAACCGGACAGCTGGTGGTGGTCGCCCCCAGGTTCGCCCAGGGCGAAGTTGTCGGGGCGAGGATCGATCCGGCGACCGGGTGCTACGCGATCATCACGTCCCCCGACCCGGTCACCCGTCGAACGCACGCGCTGATCGGGATGTACCGGGACAGCGCGGTAGTGGCCGAAAGCGAAGTTGAAGAGCGGGTCATCAACGGCGTGCGAACGCCGGTTCTGTATCCTGGCGCGGGGAGAATCGCGCTGCGCCCACTGCGTCCGGCCGGTGGTACGCCGTGCCCGGACAAGTCGGGGCCGTGACGGCGTTGGTCATGCCGGCTGGCCCAAAGCCCCCCCGGCCGAGTCTTCGGCTGGGGGGGCTGCGCCGGCTTTGCCGGGACCACCGGAGGGTTCGGCGCGGAGCGACGCGTACCCCCCCCGGCCGGTCCGCCCGTCAGACCGGGGTGCCGGTACTCGCGGCGCGTGCCCGGTATAGGTCGCTCAGTTGCCCGGTGACCGGCCCGGGACGCCCATCACCAATCGTCCGCCCGTCAATCTCGGTCACGTTCGCCAGCTCGCCCATCGTCCCCGTGCAGAACGCCTCGTCCGCGCGGTACGCCTGCGCGAGTGACAGGTCCGCCACCCGCGCCGGAATCGCATTCGCCTGACACAGCTCAAGCACCGTCGCGCGCGTGATCCCCTCCGGGCAGGCCACCGCATGGCTGGTCATCACGACCCCGCCGCTCACGATGAAGAAGTTGGTGGCATTGGTCTCGGCAATGAAGCCGCGCCGGTCGAGCATGAGCGCGTCGTCCGCACCGGCCGCGTTCGCCTCGATCTTGGCCAGGATCGACTGGAGCAGGTTCGCATGATGGATCTTCGGGTCGAGCGTGTCGGGGTCGAACCGCCGCAGCGAGCTGGTGACGAGCCGCAGTCCGGACCGGTCGTAGACGGGCGCTTTGTGTTCCGCGAGGACGATAAGCGTGGGGCCTGACCGGTTGAGGCGCGGGTCCATCCCGCTCGTGTACTTCACGCCGCGTGTGAGGGTGAGGCGGATGTGCACGCCGTCGCGCATGTCGTTCGCCGCGAGCGTGCGGCGGATCTCGCCGATGATCTCGTCGTTCGCCGGGATCTCCTCGAAGGCCAGCGCGAGGGCGGACGAGCGAAGCCGCGCGAGGTGCTCGTTCAGCTTGAAGATCCTGCCGTCGTAGAGGCGCAGTCCCTCCCAAACCGCGTCGCCGCCTTGCACAGCGGAGTCGAAGGGGCTGACGCCCGCTTCGTCGCGGTGAACCAGCCGCCCGTTCACGTTGACGATCAGGTCGCGGTTGCGTTCGTCGAAGGGCTGGAGCATGTAATGTCTGCTTTACGAAATGTCATGTTTGCTTTACGAATGGTGCCCCACACGCGTCGTATACCACCTCGCGCACCGCATCCGGCGTGCGTGCGATCTGGACCGAATGGCGCGGCCGGTCCATCACCTTCGCAATCCCCAGCGGCACCGGCAACGACTCCCCGATCAGCGGCTCGACGATCTCCGCAAACTTGGCGGGATGGGCTGTCGCCAGCACGACTCCCCGCGCCCCCGGCCGCCGCTTCATCTCGCGGCGAAGGCCGAGCAGCCCCACCGCGGTGTGCGGATCGATGGCGATGCCGCGCCGCCGCCACAGGTCGCGGATGCAGGCGCGCGTCTCGTCGTCCGACCAGGCGGAGCCCGAGAGGATGTCGCGGAGGGCGGACGGGGCCGTGGCCGTGTGACTGTCGGGCCGCGCTTGGCTACCGCGACGATCCGGGCCATCGGGCTCCGCCCCAAACAGATGCCGGATCCGCCGGAAGTTGCCGGGGTCGCCGACATCCATCGCAGTCGAGATCGTCGCAACCGAGGGACGGGGATGGAAGCCATGCCCGTCGAGGTACTCCGGAACGACGGAGTTGGCGTTGGTGGCGGCGACGAAGCGCACGCGGGAGATCCCGAGCACACGGCGCGCGATCAACCCGGCCGTGAGGTTGCCGAAGTTCCCCGAAGGGACCGCAATGACCAGCTCCGGGTCGAAACCCACCTGCCCAGGCGCACCAGCCGTGCGCGCGTTTCCCGGGGCCACCCGCCCCGAGTCGCGTGCCACCCGCCCCGAGTCGCGTGCCGACCGCCCCGAGTCGCGGGCCGGCCGTTCGGGCTCACGCGCCAGCTCCATCCACGCGTGCACGTAGTAGAAGGTCTGCGGGAGCAGGCGGCCGATGTTGATCGAGTTGGCGGAGGTCAGCGACAGCCGGGCGTTGAGGGACGGATCGGCGAAGGCTTGCCGGACGAGGCGCTGGCAGTCGTCGAAGGTGCCGCGGACCGCGACCGCCGTGACGTTTCCTCCCACTGTGGTGATTTGAGCCTCTTGCCGCGGGCTGATTTTCCCGATCGGGAAAAAAACCAGGACGCGTACGCCGGGCACCCCGTGGAAGGCGTTCGCCACCGCGCCGCCGGTGTCGCCCGAGGTGGCCGTGAGGATGGTGAGCGGGGGGGCGGCGGCCGCGCGCGCCGCGAACCTTGCCGGGCGCCGGGAGGGCTCCAGCGAGCCCAGCGCCGCGATCATGCGCGCCATGAAGCGGGCACCGACATCCTTGAAGGCGTGGGTGGGGCCGTGGAAGAGCTCGAGCATGTGCACGCCGGGCTCGATCTCGCGCAGGGGGACCGGGAAGTTGAGCGCGTCGTGCACGACCGCGCGGAGAACACCGTCCGGGATGTCGCCGGCGAGGAGGTGGCGCGCCACCACGAACGCCCGCTCGGGTAAGGTGAGCTTGGCCAGCGCCGCGCGGTCCTGCTCCGGCAGGGGCGGGATCGAAGCCGGGACGAAGAGCCCGCCGTCCGGGGCCTGGCCGAGGAAGAGCGCCTCGGTGAAGCTCCAGGTGGCCGGGCCACCGCCTCCCCGCGTGCTGGTCAGCTGCATTCCAGGATCCGCGCCCCGTCCCGGTTCACGGAGGAGACGACGACATCCGATTCCACGCCGGCCTCGTCGCGGAAGGCGTCCGCCATGCGGAGCGCGGCCTTCTCGGCCGCCGGCCTTCCCCGGCAGATCGCGAAGACGGTGGGCCCCGATCCCGAGAGCCCGGCAGCGACGGCACCGGCTGCCAGCGCGCTGTCCCGCACCCCTTCAAAGCCCGGGACCAGCCCGGCGCGCACCGGCTCGGCCACGGCATCGCGCATGCACCGCGCGATCAGGTCCCAGTCGTCCCCCATTAGCCCCGCGACCAGCCCCGCCGCGTTCCCCCACTGCTCCACGCCCGCCTTCAGGGGGATGGTGTCGCCCAGGATTGTCCTCGCGCGTCGCGTTTCGACCTCCATCGCGGGGTGCGCGATGGCCACCACCAGGTCGCTGGGCGTCGGCAGCGCCACCATCTCGGGAGGCCGCCCCGGCAGCACCAGCACGAACCCCCCCGCCAGGGAAGGCGCGGCGTTGTCGGCGTGATCGGCCCCGGAACCCTTGCGCTCCCCGATCATGGCGCACTCCAGCAGCGCCGTCCGGTCCAGGCCGCTCCCCAGGAGCTTGTCGGCCGCCACGGCCCCGGCCACCGCACTCGCCGCGCTTCCCCCCAGCCCCGAAGCCAGCGGGATCCCCTTGCGAACCTCGATCGCAATCCCGGCCTCCGATCCCGTCCGGTCGAGCACCCCCTGAACGGCCAGCGCGGCGGCGTTGCGCTCCGGGTCCGTGGGAACCCGCCCCCCGTCCCCGCTCACCGACACCGCCACGATCCCGCTCCCCGGCGCCGCCCGCACGACCACCTCGTCCCCCGGGCGCTCCAGCGCCAGGCCGAAGATGTCGAAGCCGCACCCCAGGTTGGAAACGGAAGCCGGCGCGAACACGCGGACCGAGCGGGCACCACCGTCCCGGGCAGACACGTCAGCGCCCCGGCTCCCGCCGTCCCGATGCAGCATGCCGCCGCCCCCGCCGCTTCCGGAACGGCATGGCCACCATCCCGGGCAGCGTCGCCCAGTCCCCGCGCTCCATGTCCTCCAGCCCCAGAGTCAGCTTCTTCGGATCACGCACCAGCCGAAAGCTCCCGAAGATCCGGTCCCAGAACGAAAACACGCTTGAGTAGTTCGAATCGGTCTCGGGCTGGTAGTCGGAGTGGTGCACCCAGTGCATCCACGGGGTGACGATCAGCCAGCGCAGCCAGCGGTCGGCTCTCGCGGGCACGCCCACGTTGCCGTGATGGAACAGGATCACCGGCAGCAACACCGCCTCGTAGACCAGCACCTGGGCGACCGTCATGCCCAGCAGCGGCAGCACCGCCAGCCGCGCGATCGACGACAGCACGATTTCGCCGGTGTGAAAGCGCAGCCCCGAGCTGGCGCTGAGTTCGCGGTCCGCGTGGTGCACCGCGTGAAATCGCCACAGGAAGGGAATCCGGTGGTTCAGCCGGTGCCAGAGATACTGCCAGCAATCGAAGAGCACGAAGCCGAGCACGAATCCCCACACCCCCGTCACCCCGAGCCAGTGCAGGACGCCGAAGGAGTTCGCGCGGGCCCACTCGGTGGCCACCAGCGTGGCCCCGGCGAACAAGAGCGAAGCCACCAGCGCATTCAGGATCCCCAGAGTCACGTTCGCGACATCGTGCCGGACCCGCTCGCGGCGTCCCTCGAACATCGGCACCAGCCCCTCGATGAGCCACATGAGGGCGAGCGCCACAGTGGCCGCGAGCGGCTTGAACGTAGTGAGGGACTCGATCATGCCAGGGAAGATGCGTTCGTCCCCCCGTCAGGGTCCAGCGAGATAGCGGTGCGGTGAGGATCTCCGGTTCCGGGTGGATCTCCGGTTGTGGCATCCGGCCGCGCACCGTCTATTGGGTCGTGCCGCTCACGCCCGCCCGGGCCGCGATGATCGAGAACCAACTCGACCGGATCAGGATTCAACAGCGACGAGGAGATCGCGAAGGCGATGAGAGAAAACACCCCGGCTGTTTCCATGATTCTGATGGCCGTCTTCCTGGTGGGCGGCGCGATCGGGCTGGTTGTGGACTGGCCCGCGGGTCCGGCGAACGTGGACTGGGGAGTATGGGTCGTGGTATATGGGGGATATGGGTTCGTAATCTCGGCGGCGCTTTACCACGCCCGAACGGGGCGCTGATTCCGGCGCAAGTGTTGCTTGCCTTGATTAGATGGAACTCCAGACCATATTTGAGTGTAATCCATACCGAACCCCGACCCGCAATCTCACCGGGGAACAGATTGGCACCTCTTCTCACCCATCCTCCATAAGGGCGAAACCATGAGAAAGCTGACACTGCTCACGGTACTGATGTGGGGCATCGCCTGCGATGGAACCGAACCGGAGCCGGAACCGCTCAGCCCGGCCGAGGTACAGGCGCTCTATCGCGGCATCGAGGCGTTTGTTGCCGATACCATGCCGGAGATCATCTCGTTCGATCCGGCTACACAGTCGGCGGTAGTCGCCTGTCCGATGGGCGGACAAACGGGTGTCAGCCTGGCCTCGCAGGAGGAACAATCCGAAACCGGTGCACGGCTGACGACGACCGTCAGTCTCAGGCCCGACGAATGCGGGATCAGCAACCTGCTGCTCACCGGAAGCCCGGGCCTGACTCAGCAGGTTGTCGTCGATATCGAGATCGACCCGGACGATCTGATACCGACCTTCACTATCTCCGGCTCGGTCAACGGGACGCTGGACTGGGTGGCACAGGGTGACCCCGATCGGGCCGGTACCTGCGAGATCAGCCTGACGATCACGACGGGCGAGCCCGATCCGACCTCCCCGGCGTTGACCACGATCATCGCCGGGATGATGTGCGGTCACGAGGTATCGTTCGAGACCGTCACCGAGCCGGTGATATCTGAACCTGGCGGGTGAGGGGTGCCCCGAGCGCGCCGAGCCGATAGGCACCGGTAGCCGCCGCGCCCGGGACCATATCGGCCCGGTGCCTTCAAGGTCTCCACGAAGCGGGCGGGCTTTCGCAAGCGCCAAGTAAGTCAATGGCTGAACCGGCCCTCTACACCGTCATCCTGGTCGCCTACTTCGGGGCCCTCATGGGGCTCGGCTTCTGGTTCAACCGCCGCAACCGGTCCCGCCAGGAGTTCTTCCTCGCGCGCGGCGACCTCGGCCCGGCGACGCTCGGTTTCTCCTACTCCGCCACCCAGATGAGCGGCAGCTCCTACATGGGCGCGGTGGGGACCGAACGCGAACTCGGCTACAACTTCGCACCCGCAGGGGTCTCTTCCGCGGCGGCCGCTTGGTTCACCTACATCCTCCTGGGCGAGCGCCTCCGCCGGGTCGCGGCGAAGGTCCGCTGCACGACGATCGTCGACGTCTTCCAGGCCCGCTACCCGGGCCGGGCGGTGGGGATGACCGCCACCGCACTCATGCTGCTCGCCTTCATCCCGCTGATCGCGGCGCAGCTCAAGGCGGCGGGCAACCTCTTCGAGGTGCTGCTGGGGATGCCGTATCTGCTCGGCCTCTTCGTCTTCGGGGGAATCGTGATCCTCTACACCGTGATCGGGGGCATGCACGCCGTCGCGTGGACCGACCTCATCCAGGGCTCGATCATGATCGTCGGCTTCGCGGTTCTGGCGCCGGTGGCGGTGGGCGCGGCGGGCGGCTTCGCCGAGATGCACCTGCGCTACGCCGAGTTCAACCCGGGAGGGATCTCGTTCCTGGGCGATATGCCGGCGCTTTGGGTCGTTTCGTCATTCCTCGTCTGGGGGTTCTTCCAGATCGGGGGCGCGCCGGCGGCCGTGACCCGCTTCCTCATCCCCAAGGACCGGGGGACGCTTCGCCGCGCGCTCGTCTTCTCGATCGCGTTCTCGTCGTTCATCTACATCGGATCGACGCTGATCGCGATCGCGTCGGGGGTTCTCCTCCCCGACCTGCAGCAGACCGACCTCGCGCTGCCGACCCTCGTGCAGCTGCTCATGCACCCCGTTTTCGGCGGGATCCTCGTGGCCGCGGTGCTGGGTGCCACGATGTCGACGATCGACTCGGTGCTGCTGCTGGCCAGTTCGCTGGTCGTCGAGAACCTGTACGTGCCGCTGGCGCGCCGCGAGGTGTCGCAGGAGCGCGGCGTGCGGTTGGCGCGGTGGACCACGCTGGCGATCGGTGCGCTGGCGATGATCGTCGCCATCGACCCGCCCGCGACCATCCTCTTCATCGTGACGATGTCGTTCAGCCTGATGGCGTCGGCGTTCACCTTCCCGCTGCTGCTCGGGATGTGGTGGCCGCGTGCGACCCGGGCTGGGGGGCTGGCGGGAATGATCGGCGGGGCGCTGACGTGTGTCGTCTGGTACGTTCTGGGCTACCTGGAACACGGCACCTTCGACAACTGGATCGCCGGGCTGTGGCCGGCGCTGGTGGGGCCGGCGGTGTCGCTGGCGTGCCTGGTGGTGGTGAGTCTGGTGACGCCGCCGCCGCCCGGGGAGGTGCGGGAGGTGTTCTTCGGGGAAGCCGGCGAGGCGCTCCCGTGAAGGTCGGCGGCGTTCCCCACCGGGCGATCTTCACCGAGGGCGCCGGCACCGAAGTCCGAGTCATCGACCAGACCCTCCTCCCGCACCGCTTCGAGACGATCCGCCTGGAGACCGCCGCCACCGCCGCGCGGGCGATCCGCGACATGGTGGTCCGCGGCGCGCCGCTGATCGGGGCCACAGCGGCCTACGGTGTCGCGCTGGCGATGCGTGCCGACCCGTCCGATGCGTCCCTGAGCCAGGCCTGCGCTCATCTTGCCTCCGCCCGCCCCACCGCCGTAAATCTGCGTTGGGCGCTGGACTCGGCGGCCGCGCTGCTCCGCCCCCTGCCCCCGGGCGAGCGCTCGGATGCGGCGTTCGACTTCGCCGCCCGGCTCTGCGAAGACGATGTGCGCCGCAACCGCAGCATCGGCGAGCACGGGCTGGCGGTCTTTCAGGAGATTGCGCGCGCGAAGGGACGCGGCGCCGGCCGCTCGGGACCGGGTGCGAGGTCAAAACGCGACATCAACGTCATGACCCACTGCAACGCCGGGTGGCTCGCCACCGTCGACTGGGGCACCGCGACCGCCCCGGTCTACCTCGCCCACGACGAAGGATTGCGCATCCACGTCTGGGTACGCGAGACGCGCCCCCGCTTCCAGGGCGCGGCGCTCACCGCCTGGGAGCTCGGCCAGCACGGCGTCCCCCACACCCTCGTCTCCGACAGCGCCGCCGGCCACCTGCTCAGCCGCGGCAAGGTCGACATCGTGATCGTCGGAACGGACCGCACCACCGCCGCCGGCGACGTCGCCAACAAGGTCGGCACCTACCCCCTCGCCCTCGCCGCCCGCGACAACAGGGTGCCGTTCTACGTAGCGGCCCCGTCGCCGAGCATCGACTGGTCGACCGAAGACGGTGCCAGCATCCCGATCGAAGAGCGCGACCCCGACGAGATCACGCGGGTGTGGGGCGTGGACGAGGACGGAGTGGAACGTCGCGTGCGCGTCACCCCGGAAGGCACCCCCGCCGCCAACTACGCCTTCGACGTTACGCCGCGGCGGCTGGTGACCGGACTGGTGACCGAACGGGGCGTGTGCGCCGCCGAGCGGACAGCACTGGCGAGGCTATTCGGACGCTCCTGAGCGGATCACGTCAAGATCAGCCGGCCGCCGTCAGCCCGCCACCACCAGCCCGCCGCAACCACCGGGCCACCACCAGCCCGCCACCTTCAGCCCGACCTCGCCGACCCTGCCCGCACTCCAGCGCCGTCCCCACCCCCTTCCCCCCAGAGGCAGACCATCGCCCACCCCCAGTCGATGCGTTCGCCCTGCCATAGACTGCTCCCGGTCGACGGGCCGATGCCAGGATGGCCGTGCCAGCGTGCCAGCCCGAAGTCCTGTGACGGTGCCGGCGCTCCATCGCCAGGCACCAGCCCACCGATATCCGGAGCCTCCGGCACCACGGGCATGCGCACCCCCAGCGGGTTGAAGAAGTTCGGCACTCCCCGCTCGTCCATCTCCACCCGCCAGCCGCCTTCGTGGACCGCGCGGTGGTGGAAGGGGCAGAGCAGCACCAGGTTGTCCATGGCCGTCTCCCCGCCGTGGGCCCAGTGGGTGATGTGGTGGGCGTGGGTGCGCAGGCGCGACCCGCATCCGGGGAAGCGGCAGCCGCCGTCGCGCGCCTCCAGCGCCTTGCGCAGCCGCCAGCCCACGGTTCTGCTGCGGCGCCCCACATCGAGCACCGAGCCATTCGCTGCCCGCGCGACGGGCACGACCTCCGCATCGCAGCAGAGCCGCGAAGACGTTTCAGCTGAACAAGTCATGGCCGCCGGTCTGGCCACCCCGCGGGACTGAAACGATGTTGGCACTGGGGCAGAGGTCGTACGCGTTAGTGGTGCAGATGAGCCCGTCGCTGAACATGACCCGAGGCGCTTCGAGGGACCCCGCAGTGTTGACGCGGCCCGTGGGGGCCGCGAGCACGGACAGAAAAATCGAGATCGCACAAGCGCCTTGCCCTGTCCATGAACCATCGACCAAAGGAGGCAGGAAATGGACGTGGTGAACCAACGGTGCGCGGGCCTCGACGTGCACAAGAAGACGGTGGTGGCGTGCGTTCGCGTTCCCGGCCTGGACGCCGGGGGGCAACGACGGAAGGTGGTCCGGACGTTCCAGACGACGATGGCGGGACTCGAAGCGCTGCGCGAGTGGCTCGGCAGTTACGGGGTGACCCGGGTGGCGATGGAGTCGACGGGGGTGTACTGGCGGCCGGTCTACACGGTGCTGGAGCCCCGCTTCGAGCTGATGCTGGTCAACGCCCGCCACGTCAAGCACCTGCCCGGGCGCAAGACGGACGTGAAGGACTGCGAGTGGCTGGCGCAGCTTCTCGAACACGGGCTGCTCCGGGGAAGCTTCATTCCGCCCGCACCCCTTCGGGACCTGCGGGATCTGACGCGGCGCCGCAAGTCGCTCTCCCGGGACCGCGGCAAGGAGGTCACCCGGGTGGCCAAGACGCTCGAGCTCGCGAACGTGAAGCTGGGCTCGGTGGTCACCGACATCATGGGCCTCACCGGCCGGTCGATCCTCGAAGCCATGATCAAGGGAGAGAAGGATCCCCGGGTTCTGGCCGGGCTGGCCCGCGGGTCGCTTCGCCGCAAGCAGAAGGAACTCGCCGAGGCCGTCCCCGGACTGTTGCGCGACCATCACCGCTTCCTTCTCTCCGAACAGCTGGCCACCATCGACCATCTGACGGAGCGAATCCGCAAGCTGGATGCCCGGATCGAAGAGGTGACGCGCCCTTTCTCGCCAGCTCTCGATCTCCTCGTGACCATACCGGGCGTGGCGAGGAGGTCGGCGGAGGCCATTCTGGCGGAGACCGGTGACGACATGTCGAAGTTCCCGACCCCCGGACACTTTTCCTCTTGGGCCCGCCTCTGCCCCGGAAACCACGAGAGCGCCGGCAAGCGCAGCCCGGTGTCGACGGGCAGGGGCAACCAGTGGCTCAGAGACGCACTGTCACAGGTCGCGTGGGCTGCGGTGCGAACGAAGGGAAGCTACTACCGGACCCTCTACTACCGGCACAAGTCGCGTGGAGGACCGAAGAAGGCGATCGTCGTCGTTCAGCACGCGCTGCTCGTCGCCATCTGGCACATGTTCTCCAGGGGCACGACCCACGAAGACCTCGGGCCGGACCACCTTCAGCGCAGCGACAGGGAGCGCCAGACCCGCTACCACCTCAGACGCCTCCAGAAGCTGGGCCTCAATGTCCAGGTGGAGCCCGCCGCCTAACCGCCAAACCCCCACTGGCCTCGCCGGTGTTTCACAGAAAACGCGGCAGCCGTCTTCCGTGACGAGGGTGGGCGCTCCCATGCCGGGATGGGACGTTTCAGCTGAAACGTGGAGGAACTCAGGCGTGCTCGGGGAGGCCGGCTCTTCGGAGACCTCCGCTGCGGAAGCCGCTGGCTCGGCCGCCGCCGCCGCCCCGGCCTCCGCCGCCTCGGCCGCCTCCCCGGCTGCCGCCGCCCCCGCGAACGAGTGCACGACCAGCTGGACCCTGGGCTGGAGGCGCTCCTCCAGCCAGAGGCCGAAGGCGTCGGCGCGGCGCTGCGCGGCGGTGGTCTCGTGCTCGGTTCCGGCGGCGCGCTGCTCGCGGTAGAGCTTGTCCTCGGTCACCTCGAGGGCCTTGAGCAGCAGGGCGCCCACCTCCGGGGTGAGCTGGCCGCGGATCTCGTAGTTGCCGTCGTCGGCGAGGTGGAGCGAGAGGGCGCGGTGCTCGGCCGGGTCGGCCTGGCCGGCGGGGTCGTCCGGGCAGGCGTCGCCGCGGTCGAGCCGGCGCCACTCGCGGACCAGGCGCTCGACGTGGGCGGTGGTGCCGTGGCGGGCGAAGGTGAGGAGTTCGGCCTCGTTGCCGGCGGTGGCGGCGCGGGTCAGGGCGCGCACCTTCGAGTAGGAGATCTCGCCCTTCGCGAAGGCGGCCGAGATGAGGGGCAGGGAGGGGAGGCGGCGCGCGACGCGGACCTTCTCGCGGGCGGGCCCGAGCGAGATGCCGGTGCGCCAGGAGAGCCAGTGGGCGCAGGAGCGGCAGCCCTGCCAGCGGCCCTCCTCGTCGTAGACCCGGAGCAGGGTGAGGAGGCGGTGGGTGGCGGCGTCGATGTGGGCGCAGAGCGCGGCGATCCGGTCGCCGAGCGGATCGTCGCCGGTGCGAGGGTCGTGGCCGGGGATGCATCGGGGGCGGCGGGAGCGGGTGGGCCGGGGCCGGCGCCGGGCGCGGGCGGGGCGGGGTGGGCGGGGGCGATGGCGGTGTCGTCGGCGGGCATGGCGTCTGGTCCCTGGGGCTATGGTGTGGCCGGTGGCTGTCTCCCCTTCCTATACCCCACAATTCGGGAAATGTTCGGGTTCAGCTAAAACTGCCACACCCCCAGCCACTGGACGATGCTCTCCGTCACCTCCGTCCCCAGCTTGTTGCTCCAATACTGGTACTCGATGCCGACGTGCACGTTGCCGCCGCCGATGTTCCACCTGAACTGCGGCTGGGCAAGGATCGACGAGGGGACGTCATTGCCGAGTTCGTTGGAGGTGGCCGCGGCGTATTCCGCGTGGCCGGTGATCGAGAACGACTGTCCGCCGATCGAGAAGAGATAGAGCCCGTTCACGTCCAGAATGAACCGGTTGTCGAGTTCCGGTGGACTGCCTCCGGCCAGCCCCCGGCCTCCGTCGATCCCCAGCATCAGGTCGGTGTTCAGGAAGATGAATCCGGGGAGATTCCACGCGACCCGTCCTCCCGGCAGCCACTGGCGGACGTTGGCGTCGGTGCCGAGTGCGGCCCCCATGAAGAGGCCGAAGTCGGCGATGGGTCCCAGGGCGAGGTCATTTCCCGACAACTTGCCCAGGCTGAAGTTCGAGTACCACTCGCCGTAGGCGTCCATCTCGTTGAAGCCGTCGTCGCTCCCGTCGTCGATCAGGTCGATGAAGTAGAAGTTGTCGCCGAACTTCCACTGTGAAGCGTGCTGCATGGTGAGCACGGTGGTGCCGTTCGACACTTCGGTGAACGGGTTGGTCTGGCTGCCGTACTGGTAGTGGACTTCGGTCTGGGCGTGTGCGGTGGAGAGGGTAACCGGTGCCAGCACGGCACCGAGGCAGCCGGCGAGGCCTGTGGCTGTCACGGCCCCCGCGACCGACGTGCGAAACGTGGAGAGTGCTGATTTCATTCGTAGTCCTCTCTTCCTACCCCTGCCCGGGGCCGCCGGGCACCCTTATGCGATCAACGAGTTCGCGGACGCTCGCCGGGGGCGAGGGCGTGAACTTCGACACCGCCAGCGCGACCGCGAAGTTCAGCAGCATCCCCAGCGTCCCGATCCCCTCCGGGGAGATCCCGAACCACCAGTTCTCCGGCGAGTCGGCGGCCGGGTTGACGAAGCGGAAGTACATGATGTATGCCGCGGTGAAGGTGATGCCCGAAACCATCCCGGCGATCGCCCCCTCCCGGTTCATGGTGCGCGTGAAGGTGCCGAGGATGATCACGGGGAAGAAGGACGAGGCCGCGAGCCCGAAGGCGAACGCTACCGTCTGCGCCACGAACCCCGGCGGGTTGATCCCCAGCAGGCCCGCTACGGTTACCGCGAAAAACGCGCTGAGCCGCGCGGCAATGAGCTCGCCGCGCTCCGAGATGTCCGGCCTGAGCGCGCGTTTCAGCAGGTCGTGGCTGATCGCCGACGAGATCACCAGCAGGAGTCCCGCCGCGGTCGACAGCGCCGCCGCCAGCCCTCCCGCCGCCACCAGCCCCACCACCCAGTTCGGCAGCCGCGAGATCTCCGGGTTGGCGAGCACCATGATGTCGCGGTCGATCGTCAGCTCGTTCTGGTCGGGGTCGGCGACGTACCGGATGTTTCCGTCCCCGTCACGGTCGTCGAAGGTGATGAGCCCCGTGTCCTCCCACTTGCTGAACCACTCGGGCATGGCGTCGTAGGGCTGGCCCGCCACAGTGTCGAGGAGGTTGGCGCGGGCGAAAACGGCCACCGCGGGCGCGGTCGTGTAAAGGATGGCGATGAAAAGAAGCGCCCAGCCGACCGAAACGCGCGCGTCCCGCACCTTCGGCACCGTGTAGAAGCGGATGATGACGTGCGGCAGCCCCGCCGTGCCGACCATGAGCGCCGCCGTGATGAAGAACACGTCGATCATCGACTTGGTGCCGTCGGTGTAGGCCGTGAAGCCCAGCTCCCGGTGCAGCCCGTCCAGCTTGTCGAGGAGGAAGACGCCGCTCTCCGGGTCCGCGCCGCCGAATCCGAGCTGCGGGATGAACGTCCCCGACAGCATCACCGCCAGGAAGAACGCCGGCACCATGTACGCGAAGATCAGCACGCAGTACTGCGCCACCTGCGTGTAGGTGATGCCCTTCATCCCCCCCAGCACGGCGTAGAAGAGCACGATCCCCATCCCGATGATCACCCCCACCGTCACGTCCACCTCGAGGAAGCGGCTGAAGACGATGCCGACGCCGCGCATCTGTCCGCTCACGTAGGTGAACGACACGAAGATCGCGCACGCCACCGCCACCACCCGCGCCACCTGCGAGTAGTACCGCTGCCCCACGAACTCCGGCACCGTGTACGCCCCGAACTTGCGCAGGTACGGCGCCAGGAGGAGCGCAAGCAGGACGTAGCCGCCCGTCCATCCCATCAGGTACACCGATCCGTCGTACCCCATGAACGAGATCAGCCCGGCCATGGAAATGAACGATGCCGCCGACATCCAGTCCGCCGCCGTGGCCATCCCGTTTGCGAGCGGCGACACCCCGGTGCCGGCCACGTAGAACTCCTTCGTGGAGCTGGCCCGCGACCAGATCGCGACCCCGATGTAGAGGGCGAAGGAGAGCCCGACGAGCACGAAGGTCCAGAGGCGGACGTCCATGGGCTAGCGGCGGGTGGCCCGCGGGCCGGCGGTGGGCGAAGCGGCTGGCGGGACTTGCCGGCCGGTGGTAGGCGTAGTGGCAAGCCGGACCGCCGAAGTCGCCGGCGGCCGAGCGGGCGCGCGTCCCCTCATTCCTCGGCCACCCCGAACTCCCTGTCCAGCCGGTTCATCAGGCGTGCGTACACGAAGATCAGCACCACGAAGACGTAGATCGATCCCTGCTGGGCGAACCAGAAGCCGAGCTTGAAGCCGGTGCCGGGGATGCGAATGGCGTTGAGCGCGTCGGCGAAGAGGATCCCGCACCCGAAGGACACGGCGAACCAGATCGCGAGGAGGATCCAGAGGTAGCGGAGGTTGCGGGCCCAGTAGGCGTTGGCGTCGGGCATGGGGGAAGGGTAGGGGGATGAAGAGGGTGGAATCGGTGCAGCCCCAACTTGGGCCGGGGCTCCGCCGTCCGCCAGTGCGGGCAGGGTCGTACGGTGAGGGGTCGCGCGTGGGGTCACCCAGGGACCGGTGGGGCGGATGGCGTGCTCGAAGACCTAAGATGACATAATGCAATCGTTTTCATTACATTATGCATTCGTTATCGGAAAACGGAGGCATCGGACGGATGGGCGTACTCACAATCAGGAACGTGGACGACGAGGTCATCGCGGCGCTCAAGGCGCGGGCCAAGCGGAATCACCGCTCGCTGGAGGGCGAACTGCGCCACCTCCTGAGCCGCTACGCGGTCACGAACCCGGACCTCGGACTGATGCGCGAGCGGGCCCGCGCCGCCTACGGACCGGCTCCGGTGGTCCGGGGCGACCCGACCAATTCCCCATCCCAGGCGACCGACCCGTATCCGGACGCCGAGGCCAAACCGGTGGAATGGCTGGGGGCAATGCGAGACATGGGTGAGATCACGGGCGACATCATCTCCCCCGTATCCGAGCTTTCCGACTGGAACGTGTACCGTTCGGACACCATGTCTGGCGATGATGATGACGAGGCGAGGTGAACCTGCTGCTCGACACGCACGTCTGGCTCTGGAGCCAGCTGGGACCGGAACGGCTGTCCGCCTGTGCACGCGATGCGGT
Source organism: Longimicrobiales bacterium (assembly GCA_965211795.1). Taxonomy (GTDB): domain Bacteria; phylum Gemmatimonadota; class Gemmatimonadetes; order Longimicrobiales; family Gaopeijiaceae; genus Bin94. Next base: position 19,139 of record CBDBUB010000001.1, on the reverse strand, counting down.
GACCGACCCTGCCAGCATGCTCGCTATTTCCCCCGTGAGCGTTTGGGAGACGTTGCTGCTCGCCGATAGGGGCCGAGTGGAACTTGCCCCCGATCCCTGGAGGTGGATCCGCACGGCTCTCGCGACCAGAGCGATGCGCGCGTTTCCGTTGACCCACGAGATCGCGCTCCGCAGCCGCAGTGTCCGCCTCCCCCATGACGACCCGGCCGACCGCTTCATCGCGGCAACCGCGATGGTTCACAAGCTCACGCTCGTAACGGCGGACCGGACGCTCCTCGAGTGTCCCGACATCAGAGTGCTGCCGGGCGCCTGACGTTATGTTTACCGGACTTCCACCGGATTCTTTCGTCCATCTGAGAGGTACGCATCCATGACTTCGGGTTCTCCAACAGCCGAAGTTGGTCATCGCTGGCGACCAATCGAGGATCTCCCGAAAGACTGGAAGCGTTTGGCGGACAGGGATTTGCGCCACTTGGCCGAGTTCTGGAACGAAAACCGGCAGGAAATGGCCGCCCACGGCGCCGTCAAGACCTTCAACGAGCGGCTCGGACGCGAGTGGGCCATCGAGACAGGCTTGATCGAGCGGGTCTACACCCTTGATCGAGGCACCACCGAAATCCTGCTGGAACGAGGCATCCACGAGAATCTCATCAAACAAACGGCAACGAACCGTGATCCGGCGCTCGTGACGGACATTATCCGGGATCACGAGATGGCACTCGAAGGACTCTTTCAGTTCGTCAAGCGCGAGCGAGACCTTTCCACCAGCTTCATAAAGGAGCTGCACGCGGTGCTCCTGGCGCATCAGGACACGGCCGCTGCCCGCAACACCTTCGGGCGCCGTGTGGAGATGCCGCTGACCAGGGGCGAATACAAGAAACGTCCGAACAGCCCCGTCCGTCCCGATGGACGGATTCACGAGTACTGTCCTCCCGAACAGGTGTCGTCGGAGATGGACCGCTTGGTGGAGATGCATGCGGCCCACCGGGAAGCAGGCGTGTTTCCCGAAATCGAAGCGGCCTGGCTCCATCATCGGTTCGCCCAGATTCATCCGTTCCAGGACGGCAACGGGCGCGTCGCCAGGGCGCTCGCGACACTGGTGATGATCCGGGCCGGATGGCTCACACTCGTCGTAACCGATGCCATGCGGAGCCAGTACATCGAGGCTTTGGAGGCAGCCGATGACGGAGATCTCTCGCCTCTCGTGGAGCTGTTCGCGGATATTCAGCGACGCGCGATCTACGGAGCCGTCGCCAAGGCACATGATGTCATCGCGGAAAGCCGTCATCGGATGGCAGTCATCCGGTCGGTTGCCGACAAGCTTGACAGGCGCCGGCAGCGAAGGCAGGACGAATGGGAGAAGGCGAAGGACATCGGCCGAGCCTTGGGCACAGCCGCCCACGACCACTTATGGATGGCGAAGACCGAACTCGAGTCGGTTCTTGCCTCGCAGCTTGGGACAAACGGAGACTTCTGGGTGACGTCGAGCCCCGACGACGATCCGGACCGGAGGTCGTACTATGGCTACCAGGTCGCCGAGACCGCCAAGGCGATGCGATACTTCGCCAACACCCGGACGTTCCACTGCTGGGCCGCCTTGAAACTGAAGACAGACGGTCGCCACGAAATACTGGTCTCGATCCACGGGATGGGCCATGAGTTCGCGGGTCTTCTTATCGCCACCGCTTGCCTGGCCACCAGGGAACTGAGCGGCGATGTCGAAGAGTCGGGCGGTACTCTGGTCACGAAGGTCCGGCCGGTGAGTAAGCGCCCGTTCCAGATCAGCTACAAGGAGGATCCGGCCGACGCGCGGACCCGTTTTGATCGGTGGATCAATGACGCCGTAGTTGAAGGCCTGCTGGCGTGGCAGGAGGAGATCTGAGGTCGGTGGGCCGACGCCTACATCAGCCCCCCGATGACCCCGTTCCGTCGACTTCGTCAATGACCGGGATCGCTTTGGTGGCGATAGCCATCATGCCGTCGACGTAGAAGTCCGTAACTTCCCCGCCGCCATCCTTCCATTCCCGGTAGAGGGTGGGGAGCAGGGCGTTCCAGTCGCGCATTTCGTCGTCGACCGCACGCCAGTAGGGCCACCAATTGCCGCTTTGGATGTCGACTCCGAATTCGCTCCGAAGACGATCGTCGAGGCGCGCACGCCTCTCCAGGTCCGCGTCGGTCAATGCCCGACTTGTCCCGCGGGTGACGCACTCCCCATTCCCAGTTGTTGGGGCCTGCGGTCCATCCGGACTGCAGGACAACGGCTGTGCATCCCTCGCCGGGAGGCTCCTTCTTATGGTGCCCCTCCCAAGGTTTCCAGCTCGCACGATGGAGCCAAAGATAGTTGGACTGGTACTTTTCTCCGCCATACCTGCATCCGACGCGGAGATCGGACGCGATGTCGGGCAACTCCTTCCTCGCCCTCCTGGCGAGCTCCTTACACAGATCTTCCAGGAAGCCGCGGCACAGGACCTCCTTGACCTTGAGCCAGGCGTCCGACACCGACTGCGCGGTCACCAGATGCTCCGGGTTGGTGAAGAGGAATTCCTTGATCGTACGGGTCTCGCTGTCGGTTGCCATCGAGTGTCCTCCGAATCGGCGTTTGCAGAATACTTCGGCCTCGCTCAGAAACCATCGAAGCCGGTCGGGTTCGCATCGGCGGCGGCACGCCGAAAACCAGGCCGCCAGGGACAGCCCGACCCGAAAATCGTCGTAGCGATCCCCCGCGGCGTGCTGTTCCGGGCCGCTCCAGTACCCCATGACGGCGAGCCGGCCCGTCCACTTCCGGAGCTCTCCGCGCGGAAGACTCCAGGAGCTCGGACCCTGGCCCGTGGGTGAAAGGTAGATCAGCAGGAACCGGTCGGGGTACTTCCGTTGGAGGAAGCGAAGGTAGTCCCTGACCTGATTGCGCTGGTCGTCCGCGTAGGGCTTGTTTTCGATGGCGAGACAGTACGGACCATCGGTTCCGGGAATCTCCACGGAAACGTCCAACCGGCGGCCGTCCGCGATGACGCGCTCCGTCACGACGTGGATCGCCTGCACCAGGCCGGCGTCCGGATCCGGCCGGCCGTCGATCTCGGTCAGCTCATCCAGCAGCGTCCGCAGAAAGCGCGTTCCCTGGCCATGTCTCGCCTCGGGATCGAGCAGGTCGGCGATCATCTTCGACAGTGCGACCTCGTCGGTGCTCAGGTAGTCGAAGACGTTGAAGCGCCGGGCGAGGTGGCGGTCAAGCTCCCGCTCGAGGGCTCTTGCGGACTGCAGGCGTGGCGACAGCTGAGCGAAAAAGTGGAGGCGGCGGCTGCGGTCGGCTCTTTGGATGTTGTCCAGGCTCGCGCCGAGTTGGCTGAAGAACCGGGGGGGCCGGTGTCGGCCGTCGTCCAGAACCGCGCCGAGCTCGCCGAAGAACCGAGAGGGCTGTGGCCGGGCGTGGTCCAGGCTCGCGCTCAGCTCGCCGAAGAAGGGCGCGCATCGGGGTTTTGGCGCTGCTTCCAGCGAGTCGCTCTTCGGGTCGTCGTGTCCCATCGCCCCCACCTACATCAGCCCCCCGATCACCCCGTCCCCGTCGATCGTCATGTTGAGCGCTGCCGGCTTCGCCGCGAGGCCCGGCATCGTCATGATCGAGCCGGTCTTGACCACCACGAAGCCCGCGCCGGCCGACGGCGTGACCTCCCGCACGGTGATCCGGAAGCCGCGTGGGCGCCCGAGCAGGGTGGGATCGTCCGAGAAGGAGTACTGCGTCTTGGCGATGCAGACCGGGGCGCTGGCCATCCCGAAGGACTCGAGGCGCTCCAGTTCCGCCGTGACGCCGGGCTGGAAGTCGACCCCCTCCGCGCCGTAGATCTTCGTCGCGACGGTTTCGATCTTTTCCTGGAGGGAGAGGTGGTCGGGGTAGAGGGGCCGGAAGGCGGCCTCGCCGCTGGTGGCGATCTCCCAGACGGCGTCGGCCAGGTCGAGGCACCCCTCCCCCCCGCCCCCGTGCGGGTCCGCCTCGACGGCGCGAATCCCGCGCGCCGCGCAGCCATCCAGCACGGTGGCGACCTCCGCGGCGGTGTCGCTCGCGAATCGGTTGAGCGCCACCACGGCCGGGACCCCGAACCGCGCCACGTTCTCCACGTGCCCGTACAGGTTCTCCATGCCGCGCCCGAGCGCGTCGAGGTCCTCGGTCGCCAGCGAGTCCTTCGACGCGCCCCCGTTCATCTTCAGCGCGCGGATCGTCGAGACGATCGCGACCGCGTCGGGACTCAGCCCGCCCAGCCGGCACTTGATGTCGAAGAACTTCTCGGCCCCCAGGTCGGCGCCGAAGCCCGCCTCCGTCACCACGATGTCGCCCAGCTTGAGCCCGGCCCGGGTCGCGATCAGCGAGTTGCAGCCGTGCGCGATATTGGCGAAGGGGCCGCCGTGAATGAAGGCGGGCGTCCCGCCCAGCGTCTGCACCAGGTTCGGGTGGAGCGCGTCCCGCATCAGGATGGTCATCGCCTGCTCGGCGCCGATGTCGCGGCAGCGCACCGGGTCGCGGCTGCGCGTGTACCCGATGATGACGTCGCCGAGCCGCCGCTCCAGGTCGGCGAGGTCGCGCGCCAGGCAGAAGATCGCCATGACCTCCGACGCCGCGGTGATCATGAAGCCGTCCTGGCGCGGGATCCCGCCGAAGGGCCCGCCCAGCCCCACGATCACGTTGCGCAGCGCCCGGTCGTTCATGTCGACCGCCCGTCCCCAGGTGATGCGCCGGTGGTCGAGCCCCGTGCTGTTCGGGCGGAAGAGGTGGTTGTCGAGCATGGCCGACAGCAGTGCGTGCGCCGAGGTGATCGCGTGGAAGTCGCCGGTGAAGTGCAGGTTGATGTCCTCCATCGGCACGACCTGCGAGTAGCCGCCGCCGGCCGCGCCCCCTTGATCCCGAAGACGGGCCCCAGCGACGCCTCGCGGATGCACAGCACGGGGTTGCGTTCGCGCAGGTTGAGCGCGTCGGCGAGTCCCACAGACGTGGTCGACTTGCCTTCGCCTGCCGCGGTGGGACTGCACCCGGTCACCAGAACGAGTCTGGCGGCGCGGTGCGGGCGTGCCTTGACCACATCCAGCGGGACCTTCGCCTTGTAGTGGCCGTACTGCAGGATTTCGTCTTCACCGAGGCCGACCCTGGCGGCGATCTCGGCGATCGGCTTCATCTCGTGGGCTTGCGCGATTGCGATGTCGGAGAGCATGGGTGTCCTTGCAGGGGCGTCGTTGGCGGGGACTGAGCGGGCGCGGAACGGCGTCCGAAGTCTGGCGGAAAACCGGCCCGCGGGGCAAGGCGGGTCGGCTGGAAGCCGGGTCGCCGCGAGGTTTGCCGACTAAAGGGCCGGGCTGCCGCGACGGCGGATCCGCAGCAAGGGAGTCAGCCATGTGGGGTGCGATCATCGGCGACATCGTCGGTTCCGTCTACGAATGGGACCGGATCAAGACGAAGGACTTCGAGTTCTTCAGCGCGGAGGGCCACTTCACGGACGATTCCGTCTGCACAGCGGCGGTGGCCGACACGCTGCTGCACGATCTGCCCGAGGCCGCGACGCTGCAGAGGTGGTGTCGCCGCTACCCGCAGGAGTCGTACGGCGGCTGGTTCCGCCAATGGATCCGGCAGGAGTCTCCCGAACCCTACAACAGCTTCGGCAACGGCGCGGCCATGCGGGTCTCGCCCGCCGCCTTCCTCAACCGCGACGACCTCGCCATCGCACTCGCCGCCTCCGACCGCGTCACCGCCATCACCCACAATCACCCCGAGGGGATGAAGGGCGCGCGGGCAACCGTCCACGCCATCTGGCTGGCCCTGAACGGCGACGACCCCGCCGCCATCCGGGCGACCGTCGAGGCCGAGTACCGCTACGACCTCTCGCGCACGGTGGACGAAATCCGGCCCGGCTACGCCTTCGACGAGACCTGCCAGGAGACCGTCCCGGAGTCGATCACCTGCGCGCTCGAATCGGCTTCGTTCGAGGACGCCATCCGCAACGCGGTCTCGCTCGGCGGCGATTCGGACACGGTGGCGGCGATCGCAGGCCCCATCGCCGAGGCGCTGCACGGGATCCCACGCACGATAAGGCTGACCGCGCGGGAGCGGTACCTGGTGGACGCACCGGACATCGCGGCCGTGATGGACGAGATGTACAGCGGGTGAGGAAGCAGACCTGAAGCGGGGACGGTCCGGCAGGGCGTGCGCAGGCAGCGCCACCTGCCCGGACGGCTTCAACGCGGGCCCCTGGCGGGCAACGGCGGGCCACCAGGGGGAGTCGAATCGGGCAGGGCTGGGCCGTGACGCGCCCAGGGACGCAGGCGACCGAACGCAGGAAGGCCTCATGCGAATCACCATCCGCACCACCATCTCCGCGCTCGCCATCGGAACAGTTCTCGCAGGCACGGCCACCCGGACCGCCGCCCAACAGCGCGACGACCGTCTCGTCCGCGTGGACACGCTCGAGAGCGGCAGGATCGTCGTATCCAGCCCGGATGCTCCACAGACGGGTCCGCAGGGAGCCCCGACACTCGTCGAGGTGCTCAGAATCGGGTCGGTGGATGACAGCTGCGACGCACTCGGCTACGTGACTTCCGTCACGGTGGACGACGACGGCCGAATCTACGTGGCCGACCAGCAGGCGAACGAGATCCGCGTCTTCTCACCCGGCGACGAGTGCGTGAGAACCTTCGGGCGCTCCGGGCCTCCTGCCCCGGCGGCTCTGGGTGGATACCGAGGGCCATCTGCACTTCTGGTTCCCCGGATTCGACCACATCGTCAAGTACGCCACGGGTCCGGGGCTCGACTCTCTGGCGCGCGTTGCGGAGCCGACGATCCCTCCGGATCCGCGGATGAGCTACACGCGGGAGATGGGTACGGGGGACAGCCGCATTGCCATGGAATTCGTGATTCCGTACGCGCCGAGGGTCCAGTGGACCGTGAATTCGGCCGGGAACATCTGGCAGGCCAGTACCTCCGCATTCGCCATCCATGAGACTACCTACGCCGGAGACACCGTGCGCATTATTCAGCTGGACCGGGAGCCGCCGAGGCTGGAGGGGCAGGAGCGGGACAGTGTCGCGGCCGCTGCCGGGATCCCCGCACGCAGGCTGCCGGCGCACAAGTACGCCCTCGAGAACATCCGGTCCGGCCCGGACGGGTGGGTCTGGGTCGAGACGGAGAGGGGACCGACCCGGGGCTGGGAGGTCTTCGACGAGCGCGGGTACTACCTGGGCCGCGTGGCCTCGCCCGTCCCGATCGAGAAGCAGCCCGCTCCGTTTTTCGGAAGCGGGATGGTGACGGGCGTTACGCTGGGAGAACTCGACGTGCCCTACGTGGTCCAGTTGCGGATCGTGCGCGGGGGTTGATCGCTCCCGAGGTGCCCCACCAGAATGAAATACCCGTCAAGAAAACAAGTCATTGCTATTCAATGACTTAGGAGACTTGACGGCAATTCTGCGGGTTTCCAGTCAAATAAAATCGGGGTGCATTGTGGCGTGGCGAGGCAGGAAGCCGATCATGCGCCGGCCCAGAAAGGCAGGTAACGCCGCAGCCGGGGACCCGCCATCGGATCCGCCACCACGATCAGCTCTTCGTCCACGGCGTCGGCCAGCAGGCGCGACACGGTCGAGGCGTTCTTGTCCGCGATCTGGAAGCGCGCCCGCAGGGAGGAGTTCGTCATGGGCTCCTGGGTAACGTAGCGGAGGCACGCGTGCATGTAGCAGGCTTGGAGCCGCTCTTGGCGGTCCATTTCGCGGAATGGCTTGTAGGCAAACAGTGAGGCCCGCGTGAATCCCGAGGGCTCTTCGAATACAGGTGCCGGGAGCCCGCGGGCTTCGACCGCCTGAACGACCTTGTCGATCCCGGTGCCGCGCTCTTCGCAGATGTTCAGGCGACGCATGAGCGATGCGAGGACTTCGTTACGGGAACGAGGTTGCGAATCCAGGAACCGCTTGGTGTCGATCAGCGGCTCCCCGGGGTTGCTGACTTCCAGCCGGCGGTCGAACACCTCGATCATCGGCCCCGCGCCGGTGATCGCGAAGTCCTGGTGGATCAGGGCGTTGGCGGCGAGTTCGCGGATCGCGATCGCCGGAAACATCGGCATTTCGCGGCGAAGTGCGGGACCGAGCACCTCGTTGGACGGAGTCCAGGCACGAATGTGGCTGACGAGACCCTCGAAGCCGCTCGCGTAGCCCTTTGCTGCCGACCTGCTCGCGCTCCGCCTCCATGCGTCCTGAGCCCCGGTAGCGGATCAGGCGCACGGCCTTCCGCTCCAGACGGGGGAATTCCGTCAGTCGACGGGCAAAGAGAATGGCGCCGAGATTGGTGATGTCGTAACCGCCGGCCTCGTTCCGCCTGATGATCCGGTCGTGGGCAAGAGCTTCCAGCACGGCGGTGCGTCCATCCGCGGGGGGGACTCCGAGCAGGTGGAAATAGGTCGGATAGTCCAGAACCTGGAGGACGTCCTCGCCTGTGAGGTGCTCGGCCGCGATGCCCTCTTCGAAGGGGTGCTCCAGCAATAGCCGCCACAGCCGTGTTGCCTTCGACGGGTGGTCGCGCAGCTTTCTCGTCGAGCTGCCAACGCGGATGAACTCTGTCCGCTGGAAGGCAACCGGCCGGCTCGTCGCGCGTTCGACCTCGAGCAGGACCACCCGCGATCCATCTACTTCGACCTCATGGAACCGGAAGTCGACCTGCGGGTCGAGGAGTCGGGCCAGCCAGGGCTCGATGAGTTCGTTACCCTTTTTTGTCGCACCCGGAAGGAAGTTGGTTCCGACGAGTTCGTGGGTGCTGTTCCTGACGCCCCAGAGGACATAGCCGTATGACTGGCCATGGAGGGCGGCCGAATTGGCCATGGCCGACAGGTACTCGCCGACCTGATCGGGCTGCCTGTAGTTCTCCTTGAATTCCACCCACTCCGTCTCGTGTGGCAGGGCGCAGAGCCGCCGCACCAGATCGGCGAGATAGCGGGATGAGCGAGGAGGCGTCATCTGTGCGATCGTCCGTGAAGGCGGTGGTCAGGGAGTTCAGGGTATCCTCCACACTAGTGAGGTCCGGGATGATTCGGCTAGGGACGCTCCGGGACTTCGGTTGCGGGCGTGCTTCCGAACTGAAACACCCGTCAAGAAAACAAGTCATTGCTAGTCAATGACTTACGAGACTTGAAGGTGATTCAGCGGGTTTCCAGTCAAATAAACTCCGGGTGAATCGCGGCGTGCTTGGTGCCGATCCGTTCCTTCCACCTGGCGCGCATGGAGGTGTAGCTCGCACTCTCGGCCCGCTACGGGATCATACGATGTAGTGTTTAGTTTACACAATGGAATCTATGCTTTACATTCACACGACGTTCAACAACGCCACCACCACCCGCCACAGCTTGTCGCAGGAGGGGGCGGTCAGCCATCTACATCCGGCCCGGGACCGTCATCCCCCCCACCCCCGCCTGGCTGAGCGCCGGCGGCGGCCCCACCGGCTTCAGCGCCACCGGGCACGCCTTCAGCGCCGCCGTCTGCGTCACCGGATCGTAGCCGCCGCCCGTCAGCACGTTCACCGGCACGTCCTCGAAGGCGAACGACGCGAACACCGTGCCCTTCGGCGACTTGGTGGTCCCGCGCACCTTCACATGCAGGCACCCGCGCGGGTTGCTCAGCTCCGCCCAGCCGCCGTCCTCCAGCCCCAGCCGCGCGATGTCGTCCGGATGCACCTCCAGCGTCTCCTCCGACAGCAGGTAGTCGATCCCGCCTGACCGCCCGGTCTGCGTCCGCGTGTGGTACTGCGGCAGCCGGCGGCCGGTCGTGAGCCACATCGGGTATTCGTCGGAGACCGTCTCCTCGGGGTCGCGGTACTTCAGCATCTTGAAGATCCCGCGGCCGTTCTCGAAGCGTTCCTCATGCAGGCGCGGCGTGCCGGGGTGCCCCTCTTCCGGCACCGGCCACTGGTACTCGCCCCGGTCGATCCGGTCCCAGTCGAGCCCGGCGTAGAGGGGTGACAGGGAGCAGAGTTCGTTGAAGACCTGTTTGGCGGACTCGAACTCGAAGCCCTTCCAGCCCATTCGCTGGGCGAGGCGCGAGACGATCCACCAGTCGGGCTTCGCTTCGCCCGGGGGCGGGACGGCGGCGCGCAGCCGCTGGACACGCCGCTCGGTGTTGGTGCAGACGCCGTCGGTCTCGGCCCAGGCGGTGGCGGGGAAGACCACGTCGGCGACCTTGGCCGTCTCGGTCATGAAGATGTCGATGACGACCAGGCAGTCGAGGCTCCTGAGCGCGTGCTCGCAGTGGTGGCGGTCCGGGTCGGTGACGAGCGTGTTCTCGCCGTTGATGATCATCGCGTGGATGCCGTCGCCGCAGAGGTCCAGGGCGGTGACCTTGGTCATCCCCGTCTCGAGGTCGACCTTGCGCCCGTAGGCCTTGTGGAATTTCTCCTGGTGCGCCGGGACGGTGACGGCCTGGAAGCCGGGGTAGTTGTTCGGCAGCGCGCCCGCGTCGCCGGCCCCCTGGATGTTGTTCTGGCCGCGCATTGGGTTCACGCCGGTGCCCTCGCGGCCCAGGTTGCCGGTCATCAGCGCCAGGTTGCAGAGGCTCTGGACGTTGTCGACGCCGCAGATGTGCTCGGTGATGCCGACGGTGTAGTAGATCGCGCCCCGGTCGGCCCCGCCGTAGAGCAGCGCCGCCTTCTCGATGTCCGCCGGCTCGCACTCGCAGATCTCGGCCGCCCACTCCGGCGTGTACTGCGCGACGTGCTCCATGAAGTCCTCGCCCTGCGTGGTGCGCGCGTCGATGAACGACTGGTCCATCAGCCCTTCGCGGGCGATCACATGCGCCATCGCCAGCAGCAGCGACACGTCGGACCCCACGCGCAGCGGCAGGTGGACGTCCGCGATCTCGGCCAGCCCGATCCGGCGCGGGTCCGCGACGATCATCTTCGCGCCCCGCGCGAGTGCCCGCTTCAGCCGCGTGGCCGCAACCGGGTGGCACTCGGTCATGTTGGTGCCGATGCAGAAGATCACATCGGGCTTGTCCATGTCCGCGAGCGGGTTCGACATCGCCCCTCTTCCGATTGTTGCCGCCAGACCGGCGACTGTGGGGGCGTGTCAGGCACGGCTGCAGTTGTCGATGTGATTCGTCCCCAATCCCGCCCGGATGAAGCGCTGCATCATGTAGGCGGCTTCGTGGGGCGCGCGTCCGGAGGCGATTCCGTAGATGGCGCGGCGTCCGTGGTCCTTCACCACCCTGCTCAGCTTCCCGGCCGCGAAGTCCAGCGCCTCGTCCCAGGAGGCCGGGCGCAGCTGCCCCGACTTCTCTTCGCGGATGAAGGGGGTGGCCAGGCGGTCCGGGTGCCCGACGAAGTCGAAGGCGAACTGGCCCTTCACGCAGAGCGCGCCCTCGTTGGCCGGGCCGTCCATGGCGGGGAGGATGCCGACGATCTTCTCTCCGCGCGTCATGATATCGACCGTGCAGCCGACGCCGCAGTACGGGCAGATCGTGCGCGTGGTCTCGGTTTCGCCGGGGACGTCCTTGTTGGCCAGCGCCTTGAGGTCGCCGAGGGCGCCGGTGGGGCAGGTCTGGATGCACTGGCCGCAGAAGGTGCAGGCCGAGTCCTTGAGGAGGCCGCCGAACTCGGTGGTGATCTGGGTGTGGAAGCCCCGGTTCATGACGCTGATCGCGTAGTCGCCCTCCTGCTCGGCGCACACCCGCACGCAGCGGTAGCAGGAGATGCAGTTCTCGTAGTCGCGCTTGATGAAGGGGTTGTCGTCGTCGGGGCGGCTCCTGCCCGAGAGCGCGCCCTCGAAGCGGCCCGTGCGGGCGTCGTAGCGGTCGAGCAGTTCGGCCATCTCCTGCGACGCGTAGCCGTGCATGGGGTCGACGTCGGTGTCGCGGTTCTCGGACGCCACCATCTCCATGAGGATGCGGCGCTGCACCTCGAGGGCGGCCGTGCGGGTGCGGACCCGCATCCCGGGCTCGGCCTTCATCGTGCACGAGGCGACCGGGTTGCGCGCGCCCTCCAGCTCGACGATGCAGAGGCGGCAGCCGCCGAAGGGCTCCAGGCGCGGGTCGTAGCAGAGGGTCGGAATTTCCTTTTGGTGGCGCTCCGCGACCTCGTAGACCGTCTCGCCGCGCGTGAACGCGACCTTCTCCCCGTCCAGCGTCATGGTGAGCTGGATGCCCTTGCCGTTCGTCGAGGGTGTCCCGTTCCGCTTCATCGTCGTCAGCCTTTCTCCACATGCGCCCGAACCCGGTCCGGAAAGTACCGGATCAGGCTCTCGGTCAAAAGTGGGGCGGCCTGCCCCAATCCGCACGCGCTCGTCTTCTTCATGACTTCGTTCAGGTCCACCACTTCGTCGACCCAGGCGTCCACCGTGGCGGGTCCGCTTCCCTCCAGCCGCTCCACCAGCCGCTGGGTTCCGATCCGGCACGGGAAGCACTTCCCGCAGGACTCCTCGGCGAAGAACTCCATCGACTCGCGGGTCACGCGGATCATGTCGCGGGAGTCGTCGAAGACCATGATGCCGCCCGCGCCCAGGAAGCTGCCCTTCGAGCGGATCGAGGGCTCGTCGAGGGTGACGTCCAGGTCCGCGCCGGCCAGGAAGCCGCCCGACAGGCCCGCCATCGTCACGGCCTGGATGGTGCGCCCCGGTGGAGGCCCGCCCGCCCAGCCGTGCAGCAGCTCCTGCAGCGGCAGCCCGATGGGGACCTCGTAGTTGCCCGGCCGCGCAATGTCGCCGGAGAGGCTGATCACCTTCGTGCCGGGGTGGTCGCCGCGCCCGAGGCCCGGTACCACTCCGCGCCGTGCACGATGATCGGCGGCGCCGAGGCCAGCGTCTCGACGTTGTTCACGACGGTGGGCAGGTCCTCGTAGCCGTGCGTGACGGGGAAGGGGGGGCGGTTGCGGGGGAACGGGTGTTTCCCCTCCAGTGAATTGAGCAGCGATGTCTCCTCGCCGCAGATGTAGGCGCCGGCGCCGCGCCGCACCATCAGCCGGAAGCAGAAGTCCGTCCCCAGGATCCCGTCGCCCAGCAACCCCGCCGCCTCCGCCTCCGCGATCGCGCCTTCGAGGATGCCGAACGTCTCCGGGTACTCGTAGCGCAGGTAGATGAACCCCCGCGCGGCTCCCGTGGCGTACGCCGCCAGCGCCATCCCCTCGATCGTGCCGTGGGGATCGTGGTCCATCAGCACCCGGTCCTTGAAGCACCCGGGCTCGCCCTCGTCGGCGTTGCACACGATCGTCTTCGGCTCCCCCGCGGCGTCCGCCACCGCCCGCCACTTCCGCCCCGTGGGGAACCCCGCCCCCCCGCGCCCCGCCAGCCCGCTGGCGTCGATTTCGTCGATTACCTGCTCCGGTGTCATCCCGGCGACCGCCCGCTCCAGCGCCTCGTAGCCGCCGCCCTCCCTGTACCCCTGCAGCGTAGCCCGCCCGGGGCGTCTGATCCCCGCGAACACACACTCCTCCACGCCGTCCGGGGGCGCGGGCGGCAGCGGGGACGGCCCGCTCACCAGCGTCCCCGCCGTCCGGCCGGTCAGCACCGTCCCCCGGTGAATCACCGGAACGGGCTCATCGCACCGCCCCGGGCACGGCATCGTCATCGGGTCGTGCCCCGCCGCGCGCAGGCTCGCCACGAGCACATCCGCCCCCCGCATGCTGCACACCGGGCCGTTACAGACGCGCGGCCGGTCGTACCCGCCCGCGTCCCGCGCGAAGTGGTGGTAGAAGGTGACCGTGCCGAAGAGGTCGGCGATGGGGATGCGGAGTCCCGCCGAAACCGCCCGCAGCGCATCTTCCGACAGGTAGCCGTCGCGCGCGTGAAAGGCGTGCAGGAGGGGGAGCAGGGGCGCGGGCTCGCCCTTCCAGCGCGCCACGAGTTCGTCGTTGGTCGGCCTTGGCATCGGCGGGGGGTTTGAGTAGTGAGCGGGGGGACAATAGATATAGTCATCGGAAACATTTGGCGAGTGGGCGCGCCCCACGAGAGAGGACCCAGGGTTGGCAACGACACCCCGGCGCAGAGCCGCCCGGATCCGGGTCGGTCGCATGCGCGACGGCTGGTACGGCGAGCGGAGCGACAGCGTGGCCGTCGAGGAGCCGATGGAGGTGCGCCTGGAGGTGCCCGCGGAGGACGGCGTGCGCGAGCACCCCGTGTCGGTGACGATGAGGACGCCGGGTGACGATTTCGAACTCGCTGCGGGGTTCCTCTTCACCGAGGGGGTGGTGACCGACCCGCGCGCGCTGGCCGACGTGAGGTACTGCCGCGACGTGGAGCCCCAGGAGTACAACGTCGTCACGGCGTCGCTCCGTGATCCGGGCGCCTTCGATCCGGCCAGCCTCACCCGCAACTTCTACGTGACCTCGTCGTGCGGCGTCTGCGGCAAGGCGTCGCTGGAGTCGGTGGAGGTGATGGGGTGCGCCGCGGTCCCCGACGGGACCCTCGCCGTAGCCGATGCCGAGGTGCGCGCGCTCCCGGACCGGCTGCGCTCCGCCCAGCGCGTCTTCGAACGGACCGGCGGCATCCACGCCGCGGGGCTCTTCGACGCGTCCGGGCGGATCGCACTGGTGCGCGAGGACGTGGGGCGCCACAATGCGGTCGACAAGGTGATCGGGGCGCTGGTCCTCTCCGGCGGGCTTCCCGGATCGGACCGGGGCCTGATCGTATCCGGCCGCTCCTCCTTCGAGATCCTGCAGAAGGCGGCGATGGCGGGCTTCCCCGCGGTCGTCGCGGTGGGCGCGCCGTCCAGCCTGGCGGTGACCTTCGCAAGGCGGTTCAACATGACGCTGGTGGGCTTCGCGAAGTCCGACGGCTACAACGTCTACTCCGGTGCAGAGCGGATCACCGGGCTTGGGAGTGAAACGGAATGAGTCTTCTCGGAGCCATTCTTGCCGGGGGCGGCAGCCGCCGCTTCCGTTCGCCCAAGACGCTGGCGCGGCTCCATGGGACCCCCCTCTGGCAGGTCGCGGCCGACCGGTTGCAGGAGGTCTGCGACGAAGTGGTCGCGGTGGTCAACCACCCCCAGGTTGCGCACGCGGTGGAGCTGGAGACGCTCCCCGACCGCCGTCCGCTCCTGGGACCGCTGGGGGGAATCGACGCCGCCCTGGCCCGCGCCGTGCGGGGTGGCCATGACGCGGTGCTGGTGCTGGCGGTGGACATGCCCTGGGTGGGGACCGGCGCACTTCGCCGGCTCGCGGATGCGTGGCGGGAAGGCGGCCGGACTACGCTGCCGCGTGCGGGCCCCCCCTGGGGATTCCATCCCCTGTGCGGGATCTATCCGCTCGAGGTGCTGACCCCGCTCAACAGCGCATTCGCCGAGAGGAGGCTGAAGTCCGGTGAATTTGCCAACTCCCTCGATCCGCAGGTGGTGGACACCGGCCTGCTGCAGCGGGACTTCCGCAGTGTGAACCACCCCGTGGACCTGCCCCCTCCGGCCTTCTCGATCGTCGGGAACAAGAACTCGGGGAAGACGACGCTGTCCGTTGCGGTGATCGGGGAGCTTGGCGCACGGGGCCGCCGCGTGATGTCGGTGAAGCACGGTCATCACTTCAGGCTGGACAGCCCCGGGACCGACTCATGGCGGCACCGGCACGAAGGCGGCGCCGAGCGCGTGCTCCTCACGGGGCCTGACGAGTTCGCGCTCCTGGGAGGCTGGGGCGCGGATGAGGAGCCGCCGCTGGATCTGCTCCTGAGCCGCCACCTGGCGGACGCCGAGATCGTCGTGGTGGAGGGGTTCCGCGGGGCCGGCCTGCCCAAGATCGAGATCTACCGGGCGGGCGCCCAGCCGGAACCGGTGTTCCCACCGGAGGAAGCGCGTGACCGGCGCGTCATGGCCGTCGTCACCGACCGTCCCGACCTGCCCTGGTCGGTGCCCGTCCTGGTGGCCGACACCCCGGACATCGCTGCCCGGGTCGCCGGCCTCGCCGAGGGCCGGCTGCTGTGACCGGCCCGGCAAGCCCCGCTGCCGCCACGCCCGGGACGACCGCGCCGCCGCCCCCGCGCCTCGCCTCGCTCGACGCCTTTCGCGGCCTCGCCATCGCGGGAATGATCCTCGTCAACAACCCGGGGAGCTGGGCGCACGTGTACGCGCCCCTGCGCCACGCCGTCTGGCACGGCGCCACGCCGACCGACCTCGTCTTCCCCTTCTTCCTCTTCGCGATCGGCGTGGCGATGCCCTTCTCCTTCGCGGCAAGGGAGGCCCGGGGAGACTCCCGCGCCCGCCTCTGGCGCCACGTCCTCGTCCGCGCCCTCATCCTCTACGGCCTCGGCCTCTTCATGACCGCGGTGCCCCGATTCGACTTCGCGACCGTGCGGCTGGTGGGGGTGCTGGCGCGCATCGCGATGGTGTATCTGGTCGCCGGCACCCTCGTCCTGTTCCTGACCCGCAGGGTCGTCTTCGCCCTGATGCTGGCGTTCCTTTTCGTGTACTGGGCGCTGATGGCGCTGGTGCCGGTCCCCGGGTTCGGCGCGGGAGACCTGTCCGCGGAAGGGAATCTCGCGGCCTGGCTCGACCGGATGATCCTTGGGCCGCATATGTGGAGCGGCGGGGGAGGGGTCTACGATCCCGAAGGGCTGCTCAGCACGCTGCCGGCGGTGTCGAGCACGCTGGCCGGTCTCTTCGTGGGGGACTTTCTGCGGGCCGCGCGCGGCAATGGCGCCACAAGCCTCCGCCTCGCACTCCTCGGCGTCGTCCTCATCGCCGGGGGCCACCTCTGGGACCCCGCCTTCCCGATCAACAAGCCGATCTGGACCAGCTCGTACGTCGTCTACACGACCGGCTGGGCCCTGCTCACGCTGGGCGCTCTGCACTGGCTGATCGACGTGCGCGGCTGGCGCGGCTGGGCCCGCCCGCTCGAGATCTACGGCATGAACGCGATCACCGCCTTCGTGGCCTCCGGCCTCCTGGCCAAGACCCTGATACTATGGCGGGTCCCCGACGGCTCCGGCGGCACCACTTCGGCCTACGGTCGCATCTACGAGACCGCCTTCGCATCGTGGGCGGGACCTCTCAACGGCTCCCTGGCCTTCGCGGCCGCCACGGTCCTCTTCTGGTTCGGCGCGGCCTGGGCGATGTATTCGCGCCGAATACTTATAAGGGTCTGAACCCCGGGCGGGCCCAGGGGTCGAATCCGGCGCCGCACCCGTGCGGGTGGCGCCGCGCCGCTACCTTCGCGCGACCGGGATCTCCACCCGGTAGCCTTCCCAGCGCAACACCAGGGTAGCCGCGCCGGCCGACGCATTCTCGAACGACATCGTCATCCGCTCCGTGTGCTCGTTGGCGAAGGAAGGCGCCATCCCCGATCCCACGTTGGCGCCGGTCACCCCGGCGTTGATGGGGATCCCCCAGCGCTCCACCGTCGTGTTCACGAAGATCTCCCAGGAGTCCTCGCCGGGCACCGTGTACAGCGAGTACGATCCGGCGTCCACCTCCACCCCGGCGACCGTGGCCGCGAAGGGCAGATGGATCGAGGTCGCCTCGTTGGCGCCGGTACGCCAGGGCTGGCCGAAGGGGTGAATGTCGCCGCCCACGAGCATGCGGTCGTTCGCGGACGGCGCGCCGTAGCACACCTTCACCATGTCGCCGCCCATGTCGACGACCGCGGAGTCCAGGGGGCTGGGCCGATCCGCCGGGTTGCCCCGCCTCACCCAGCAGTTCTGCGCGTCCAGCGCCGCCGGGCTCATCGCCATCACCGAAACCAGCGCGACCGCGCCGAGAATCCACTTCCTCATGTTGTCTTCCTCGCCTTGCGTGTGGGTTGTTCCTGCCGGCTCGATCCCGTCCCCGGGTCCCGGCGGGCTTGCGCAGGGAACTTTCTTCCCTTCCCATGGTAATGTGTTACTGGGAGGGTCTTCGGTCCAGAGTGTTGACCTTCTCGCGAGCCGATTCATAAATTACACAGCTTCCCGCCATTAGTCTGCGGAACCGCGGGGCGCACGGCGGCGACGACCGCACTGGCGGGGGTCCGGCCGGCCGCCCGGGTTTCGCGGGTTGCAAGACGACGAGTCCCGCGAAGTCCTACAACGGAGAAGACAGGAACATGAGGAGTTGGTATCGCATCGGAATCGCAGGGTTGGGGGCGCTCACGCTGTTGAGCGGCTTCCTGGTGCCACAGCGTTCGAGCGCGCAGGTCGGGGAGGCGCACAGGCTGATGATCCTGAACCTGCAGCCCACCGGCGAGGGCAGCGACCGCTTCGGCCGGGACGTGGCCAGAGAGCTGCGCAGGCTGATCAGCCAGTTCCCGACGCACGTCGCGGTCGAGGAGCGGGAGGTGCGCGACGTCGCCAGGCAGTACGATGTGGACGAGCGGCGGCTCGACTGCGTCGGCGGCCAGCAGATGGCGCGGTTCGTGGACGCCCAGATCATCTTCTGCGGATTTACCACGGAAAACAGGGAAGACCAGACCTTCACCACGACCGGCGTCCAGTTCGCGGCGCCCGGGGCGAGCGCTTTCGCCATCCAGGACAGTACGTGGGGCCGGCGGGACGCCCGGCAGGCCGCGACCTTCTTCTCGGAGCAGCTCGCCGCCTTCACGGAACAGCAGAACCGGGCGATGTGGTGTGGCGAGTACTACCGGGCCCAGGACTACGCCGGCGCGGAGGAGAACTGCCGCGTGGCGCTTGACCTGGATCCCAACAATATCCCGGCGCGGTACGTTCTCTCGCACGTGCTGAAAGAGACGGATCGCATCCAGGACGCGTACGACGAGGTGTTGCGGGTCCTCGAGCTCGACGGTCTCCACGAGCAGGCCCTGAACTTTGCGGGATTCCTTGCCGCCAACCTCGGCGACAGGGTGGCCGCCCAGGAGCACTACCAGGAGCTGCTTGATCTCGACCCCGAGAACGCGGCGGTCCGCATGCAGGTGGGCTTCGATCTCGCGGAGGCGGAGGAGTGGGTGCTCGCCATGGAGCTGATCAAGGCGGGGCTTGACTACGCGCCCGACAACGTCGACCTGCTTGAGCGCTACGCAGCCTATGCGACCCTCGCGGCCCGGGAGATCGTAGCCGCGGCTGAACCGGGCGCACCGTTGAGCATGGAAGCCGGGCAGTACTACTCCGAGGCGCTCGAGGGCTACCGGGGAGCCTACGCGATCAAGGGCATGGAGATGGAGTCCGGCGCGCTGCGCAACATGCTCGCGACGCTCAACGAGCTCGGACAGCTGGAAGAGGCGGTCGAACTCGCGAAGA
>OZ242973.1:0-4307146 GCA_965211795.1 Longimicrobiales bacterium | reverse complement strand
ATCGGCGACGTATACGCGGCGCTTCCCGCGATCACCGGCAAGCTCGAACTTGAGTACGAAGGGGAGATGCAGGGCGCGCGGCGGATCGCGAACGAGCTGGTGATGGTCGCCGCGGGGATCACCTTCGACGAATCCAGAGTGCGGGTGACGGAAGTGGACGAGGAGCTGGAGATCGATCCCATCATCGACTACTTCGAGTCGGGCGGGGTCATCCAGGTCTCGGAGGACGCCACGGCATCGGCCTGCGTCGAGGGGTTCAGTCAGGTGCCGGGGCTGCTCGAACTGGCCGAATTCCTCGAGCTCGTGGCCGAGGATAGTGACGACGGGGTGAAGGCGGCGGCCTGCGAGCTGGTGCTGGAGGGACTCGCCTCCGACAACAAGATCAGCCGGACGCGCGGGGGGGCGTACCGGGCATTCAAATCCTGAGCTGCGCCGCGATCTTCTGTTGCGCGACGGGGAGAGGGTGGTCGGCGAGAGCCGAGAGGGGGACCCAGGTGTGATGGGGTGGGAGGACGGGGGTGGGAGGGGTCGGCTGGGGGAGGCAGATGACGGGGTGGTAGGTGGCGTGCAGATGGGTGAAGGCGTGACGGACGGGGTGGAGGGGGGTGGTGGGGTGGGCCGGAAGCGCCAGGTCTTTCAGTAGCCGGACGGCGGCGGTGGTGATCCGAATGTCGCCGGCCTTTTCGTCCCCCACCAACTCGACCGACGGGAACTCCCACATGCCGGCCAGGAGCCCGGAATCCGGACGCTTGCGGAGCAGGGTGACGATCCCCTCCGGCACCCGCCCCACCACCACCGCGGTAACATATGCCATATGTGGCACACGCTTGCGCGGACGCCGCACGGGCCGCTCGGCCACCGTCCCCGCCACCCTCGCCCGGCACCACCCTCGCACCGGACACCCCGCACACCCCGGCGACCTCGGCGTGCACACCGTCGCCCCCAGCTCCATCATGGCCTCGTTGAAGTCGCCCGGCCGCCCCGGGTCGACCAGCCCGGCGGCCACTTCACGCAACCCGCCGGCCATCGGCGCCTCCAGATCAAACAACCGGCACAGCACACGCCTGACATTCCCGTCGACCGCCGGAACCACCCGCCCGAACGCGATGCTGGCCACCGCGCCCGCCGTGTATTCGCCCACGCCCGGCAACCGCTTCAGCGCCGCAGGCTCCTCCGGCAACTCTCCCCCGAACCGCTCACGCACGACCTGTGCCGTCCGGTGCAGATTGCGCGCCCGCCGGTAGTACCCCAGCCCCGTCCATGCCCGCAACACCTCGTCGTCACCGGCCTCGGCCAGCGCGTCCCACCCCGGGAACCTGCGCACCCACCGCTCGTAGTACGGGACAACCGTCTCCACCCGCGTCTGCTGCAGCATGAACTCGGACACCATGACCCGGTAGGGCGTCCGCTCCGACCGCCATGGCAGCGCGCGGCGCGTCCGGTCGAAGTGGTCCAGGAGGGCGCGGCGGAAGGCGGGGATGGAGCCCTTCATGGCGTCCGCAACGAGTCCCGTCTACTGTTCATCATGCGCTTCACCACCTACACCAAGTACAAGAAGAGCTGGCTCGACGCCCTCAACCTCCAGAAGCTGCTCGAGATGCTCTCCGAGTTTCTCCTCGACGGCGGCTTCGCCGGGGGACCGCACTTCCACCCCTACTGGGGCTGGTCCGGGGTTGAGGATACCTCTTCGCTCGAGGCGCTGAAACAGGCGCTGCTGCGCGCACTCGCCCAGAGCGGCCAGCTGACGAAGGAGATGATCGAGGAACTGCGCGGCGAAGGGCCGGGCAACCCCCAGGTGCAGCAGGAGATCGCCGACCTTCTCGACGAGATCATCCGGAAGATGGTCGAGGAGGGGTATATCACCCTGGACGGGCAGGTGGGGGGACTGGGGGGATCGGTCTCCGAAGCCGCGGGAGAAGGCCAGGTCGACGAGGCCCGCGACGCGGCGCGCCAGGTCAACTTCAACCTCACCAGGCGCGGCCTGGACTTCCTGGGGTACCGCGCGCTCCGGAACCTGCTGTCGTCGATGGGCAAGTCCAGCATCGGTTCGCACGAGACCCGCGAATACGCCACCGGCGTCGAATCCGATGCGGGGAGCAAGCCCTACGAGTTCGGCGACACACTCAACCTGGACCTCCCCGAGACGCTCAAGAACGCGATCGCGCGCGAGGGTCTCCAGCTCCCGCCACCGGGCTGGGGCCAGGTCGTCCCCGGTCAGACACCCGACGGCCCGCTGCTGAACCTGGACTACAGGGACCTCATGGTCCACCAGACCGACTACCGGTCCTCGTGCGCCACCGTCCTCATGCTGGACATCTCGCACTCGATGATCCTCTACGGCGAGGACCGGTTCTCGCCGGCCAAGAAGGTCGCGCTGGCGCTCTCCCACCTGATCCGCACGGAGTTTCCGGGGGACTCGCTCAGGGTCGTCACCTTCGGCGACCGCGCACAGGAGATCCCGCTTGGGCAGCTGGCCAAGGCGCAGGTGGGACCCTTCCACACCAATACGGCCGAGGGCTTCGAGCTGTCGCGCAGGCTGCTGAAGGCGCAGAAGAAGGACATGCGCCAGATCATCATGATCACCGACGGGAAGCCCAGCGCGATCACGCTCAGGCGGGGACGGATCTACAAGAACTCGGCGGGGCTGGACCGCCACATCCTGCGGGCGACGTACCGCGAGGCGTCGGCGTGTCGGCGCGCGGGGATCCCGATCAACACCTTCATGCTCGCCGACGATCCGTACCTGGTGCGGTTTGTGCGCGAGGTGAGCAAGATCGCGCGGGGGAAGGCTTATTTCACGTCGACGATGACGCTGGGGCAGTACATCATGATGGATTTTCTGAAGGGAAAGCGGGCGGCGGGTTAGCGGTCAGTGGAGGTTCTGCGGGTCAACTCTGCTCGCAGGCTTCCCAGGTGGGGCCACATGGCTCCCAGCGAATCGTCCCTACGGGCATGAGTCGGGGTTCGCGGGAGGGAGCACCGAGCAGGGTCGTGGTCAGGATCCCGTCCTCGAACGCGTATTCGCCCTTCAGGTAGTCGACTCCGGCTCCGGCCGGTCTTGAGGCAAAACGCCCTCTGGAGTCGTTCCTGTAGACGTCGTCCCGAATCCAGACCGACCCACCGCCGGCACCCTGGACTCGCAGGTGGAAGGTGACCGTTCCCACAGCCTCCTCCCCATCCACCCGATGCTGTATGATCCCCATCACCCCGTTCACGTCAGGCGGCGACAAGACTCGGCCTTCAGTCCACTCCAGCGATTTCCACGACGCCAGGCGATAGCGTCCGCTCAGGTCTGGGGCTTCCTCATAGAGTTCGGCCGGGCCGCACCCGGCCAGTAGCGGAGTCATCGCGCACAGCGCAATGAGTGTGCGGGTTCCAGTCACGGCGTGCTCTCATCGGTCGGTGCAAGAATGGGGCTGCCAGATCATACCGGCCATGCCATCGGATGGTTCCGCAACTCCCTTCTCGGAGTCCGCGTGGTGAGGGAGATCCCGGAGCAGGCCGCAGTGCCTACGCCACCCCTTCGAACGCCTCCGGATTGACCGCAGCAGCACGGCTCGCCCGCAACTCCGGCATCACGTCCTTCTGTGAGTACCGCACAAGGAAGGCCACCTCGATCGTCAGGCCGAAGACCGCCAGCCCCACCCCCAGCACCGCCCCGGTCAGCCCCGTGTTCTGCACCAACAGCGCCGCGGCCACGAGGCTCGCGACCCGCAGCACGGCCCCCACCCCCACCACCCCCGTCCGCCCCGAGCGCACGAAGAGACCCTGGTAGTACTGGCGAATCGCATATAGAAGCGGATACGCCGCCGCGATGGGGAGCGCCGCTCCGGCCAGCGCGACCAGCTCCGCATCCAGCGCGAAGACGTAACCCAGCACCGGCTCGCGGATTGCCGGCACGGACAGGACGAGAAGGACCGCCATCATGGAGAGGGCCACGGTGGCGCCCCACCCCCTCACGCGCCGATGCGTTTCCGAACACTCGACCAGCGCGATGCTGGCGTGCTGCAGCTGCCCCACCGGCGCGGCGATGAACCACGCCATCGCCTCGACCACGCCGAAGGCGGCCAGCGCGGGGTCCGGGTCGGCGGTGCGCGCGAGCACCGCGTTGATGATGAGGGGCGTGGCCCACCAGAGCAGCACGTTCAGCATGAGCGGCGCCGAGAAGCGGGCCACATTCTCCCGGTCGGCCTCGCAGTCCTCTCTTTCGAGCTGGAGTTCCGGGGTGCGCGACCACATGACCACCAGCGTCTCCACAACCAGCCCGCCGGTGAACGCCGCCGCGCCGACCCACGCCCCCCCACCCGTCGCCAGCAGTGCGAAGGAGACCACGGCCAGCACCCCCGTCCGTCCCCCCGTCGCTGCCGCGATCGGGAAGGTGCGGTGGCCCGCGACGAGCCTCCCCTGGTGCGCGGCCCTGACCGCGGTCAGGAACGGTACCGGCCACAGCCACTCCATGGCGCGCACGGCCTCGTTCATCACCTCCGGCCCGACCCCGACCACGCTCGCGAAGACGAGGTCCCCGGCGAATGTCGTGTAGGCGATCAGCGCCCCGGCCAGCGACATGACCGCACCCGTCAGGTACGCGAAGCGCTTGACGGGTGAGAACGACGCCTCGCCGAGGAGCCGCGCGGCGGCGACCTGCTGCATGACGAACAGGGGGGCGTAGAGGACGCCGCAGACCGCGAAGGCGACGCTGTATCCGGCCAGCGCGATGACGGGATCGACGGAGCGCGCCAGCGCGGCCGCCAGGATGGGATTGGTGGCCGTAAGGAGGACGCTGGTGGCCGCCAGCGGGGTGTAGAAACGGGCGAAGCCGCCCGCCGTGATGAGGCTGGTGTTGGTCACCCTGGCTCCAACGTCGATTCTTGCATCGCGTTACCGGCCTTTCACGCCCTTGCGGTCCAAGCTGAAACCGCGCTCCGTTCGATCAGCCATCAATTCCAACCGGAGACCGGCGGTCCGTTGAAAGACCCCTGCCACCGCTTGCGCGTTGCGACGGGGGGCCTGTCACCGGCAATCCGAGAGAAAATGACCAATCGAAAAATCCCATACTACACCGTGGACGCCTTCACCGACACCCCGTTCAAGGGCAATCCGGCGGCGGTCTGTCTCGAGATCGACGGCCTGTCCGATCGCGCCATGGCACGGATCGCCAGTGAGATGAACCTGTCGGAAACGGCCTTCGTCCACGAGGCGGGGGACGGGGGTGCGCGGCGGCTTCGCTGGTTCACTCCGGCGGTCGAGGTGCCGCTCTGCGGTCACGCGACGCTGGCGAGCGCCCATGTGCTGCTCCGCGAACTCGGGGTGGAGAGCCCGGCGAGGTTTGACTCGCTGTCGGGGCCGCTCACGGTCCACGACGAGGGCGGCCTGCTGCGCATGGACTTTCCCGCGAATCCACCGGTCGAGGGGGTCATGCCGGCCGGGTTGGCCGAGGCGCTGGGACCGGGCGCGGCCGGCACGGTCTTCGCCACATCGGGAAAGGTGGCGCTGGTGGTGGTCGCGTCGGAGGACGAGGTGCTGGCGGTGCAGCCCGACTTCGGCGCGCTCGGCAGGGTGGCGCTGCCCGGCGGCGTCATGGGGGTAGCCGTGACGGCCCCGGGCGACGATCCCGATGTGGATTTCGTGTCGCGGTTCTTCGCGCCGTGGGTGGGGGTCGACGAGGACCCGGTGACGGGCGTCGCGCACACCACCCTGACGCCATGGTGGGCGGCCGTGCTCGGGAAGGGTGAGATGGAGGCGCGGCAACGGTCGGCGCGGGGCGGGACGCTCGCGGTGCGGGCGCGCGGTGACCGGGTGGAACTGCTCGGGAACGCCGTCACGGTAGCGGCGGGGCGGATGGTTCGGCCCGGATGACGAGGGATGGCGCCCGGCGCGCGGGTCAGAGGCCGGACACCTCGATCGATTCGCCGATGAGCATGATCGGGATGCCGTCGCGGATCGGGTAGAGGATCTGGCCGTCTTCGCGCAGCAGCCCTTCCGTGACGGGATCGCTGACGGGGTCGCCGCCGCGGTTGACGGTGTCGCCGGACTCGATGGCCGCGTTGAGTCGGGCGAGGAGGTCGGCGGCCGCCATGGCGACGGGCTGCCGGCTCTCGGGGCAGACGAGGATGTCGAGGAAGGCGGGGTCGAGGGTCATGAGGTGGAGGGGGCAGGTGGGGAGGTGGGCCGGGTCATGGGTGGCCGGGCGGGCAGGGATTCGGGCGGGGCGATTCCGGTCACGGGCATCGAGTGGGTTGGAGGGCGTGAGGGCCGGGGCGTAACTTAGGCGGGGAGCGGCGGTGAGGGGAGGGCGTGAGACGGCGGGGGGTTCGTAATGCAAGGAAGGCGAGAGGCGACCGGATGAGAATGGCAGACGCTTGGAGAAGGTGGCTGGTGGGGCGGGGTGGGGTGGTGGTGGCCGTGGCCGCCATGGTGGCCGCGTGTGGGGGCGGGGTGGGGGGACACGCATCCGCTGCGCTTGCCGCGGCCGAGCAGGAGGCCGGCCCCCGGCCAGACTCGGGGAAGGCGTGGGTCATCTTCGGCACCGACACGGTTCTGGCCGAGGTGGCGAGCCTTCCGGAGCAGCGCGCTCAGGGGCTCATGGACCGCGATTCGGTGCCCGATGGAACCGGCATGCTCTTCGTCTTCCCGACGGTCGAGGAGCGCTCCTTCTGGATGAAGGACACGCGCGTCTCACTTGACGTCGCCTTCCTCGACGAAGCCTACCGGATCATCGCCGTCAAGCAGTTGGAGGCGCTCGACGAGACCGTCGTCGACTCGGAAGCGCCCACCGCATTCGCCCTGGAGGTGCGCAAGGGGTGGTTCGGCAAGCAGGGGATCGAAGCGGGGGCTACCGCAAAAGTGGTGTTCGGCCCGGGGATGACCGTGCGCTGAGGGAGAATCGGGCCTTCCTCACCGAAGTGTCTCCGCAAACGCCGCCACCAGCGCCTCCACGTCCCCCGGATTGTTGTACACGTAGGGAGACACCCGCACGCTGCTCCCCCTGAACGACACCCCGACCCGGTGGCGGTGCAGACATCCCTTCAGCCGCTCCCGATCCACCGCCTCCGGCAACCCCAGTCCAAAGAGGTGTGGAGACCGCCAGCGATCGTCCTCCACCCTCAGCCCCAGTTCGCGCAGCCGCGGGAAGGCGTCGGCCATTAGGGCCCGGCAATACTCGGAAACGCGCTCCGGCCGCCACTCAAGCACCAGGTCCAGCGACGCGGAAAGGGCCGGGATCAGCGCGAAGTTGCTGCGCTGGCCCACATCGAAGCGCAGCGCTCCGGGCTGGTACTCGTCCACGTAGTCGACCAGTCCCGCGAAGTTCTCCGAGTCGCGCCGCCCGATCCACGTTTCTTCGAGCGGGATCCCGTCCAGATAGCGGTCACCGAACCACGCCAGTGATAGCGAGTACGGACCCAGCAACCATTTGTACGCAGCCACGATCAGGGCATCGGGTGCCAGCGCCTGCACATCAATCGGAACGGCGCCCACCGTCTGCGTCCCGTCCAGGATCATCGCCGCGCCGACCTCGCGCGTTCGCTCGCGCATGGCCCGCAAATCGAAGCGCGTCCCGTCCGTCCAGTGCACGGTGCCCATGGCGACCGCGACCGTCCCGCCGTCGATCCGGTCGAGAATCCGCTCCGTCCACCCTTCGCCGCGCACACCGTCCCCCCTGGGTTCCACCACCCGCAGTTCCCCGCCCTTCTCCTCCACCAGCCGGCGCCACGGGTACACGTTGCCGGGGAACTGCTCGTGCACGATCACCACGTTGCACCCCGGCCCGGTCTCCGTGTTGCGCGCGATCGTCGACACCGCATACGACACCGACGGCACCGTGGCAACGCGGTTCGGTTCCGGCGCATTGATGAGGCGCGCGAAGCGGGCGCGGAGTTCATCGGCGGGGCGGAAGAAGTCATCCGGATCGATCGCCTGCGGAAAGCGCTTCGCCCTCAACCCCTCGATGCCGGCGCATTCCGCGACCTTGGGCAGGGGCCCCATGTAGGCGCAGTTGAGGTAGTGAAAGTCGTCGGGCAGGGAGAATTGGTGCCGCTGGCAGGCCAGGGGAGCGGTCATCGGGAACTGCCACCCCCCAGGTTGGCCTCCACCCACGCCTGTGTCACCGCGTGCAGGCCGATGGGGGCGTCGAGGAGCGACGCCATGTCGATCTGGCGGACCATGTCGTGAACCTGGGCCAGCGCATCCCGGTCCTCGGCCAGGACATGCACCACGCTGCCGGCCACCTCGTCCGGGAGATCCGCCATTCCGATCACCCAGTTCATGACCGCCGCCGTCGGGACGGGTTCGTCCACACCCTGATACGCCCCCGCGGGTATCGCGCCGTGGACGTAGTACGGGTACTTCCCGCGTAGGAAGTCGACCCGGTCCGCCTCGATGGGGAGGATGCGCGCCCCTCCCGTCGTGGTGGCCTCGAGGACGGCGGCGGCCGGGTAGCCGACCGAGATGATCGCGGCGTCCAGGGCGCCGTCCCGCAGCGCGGTGGCCGACTCGTTGAAGCTCAGGTAGCGGGGCGTCACGTCGTCGTAGGTCAGGCCGTAGGCTTCGAGGATCTGGCGTGACATCTGCTCGGTGCCGCTTCCGGGCGGACCGACCGAGACGGTGCCGCCGGCCAGGTCGGCGAGTGAGCCGGCCGTGGACCCGCGCGCCACGACGACGTGCGTCATGTTCGGATAGAGAGGGGCCAGGATCCGCAAGTCCGCGACCGCCTGCTCATAGTCCTGGCCGCCCGTGGCCGCTTCGTAGATGGTGTTGCCGGTGGCGAAGGCGAGGTCGGTCTGCCGTTCGCGCAGCCGGTTGACGTTTTCGACCGATCCCCCGCTGACCTCGGCGGTGTACTGCCGGACGGAGTCCATGACCGAGAGACGTGCGGCTATTGCGCCGCCCAGCGGATAGTAGATGCCGCCGGTGCCGGCGGTGCCCAGGCTCAGGAACTCCTGCGGGCCGGAGTCGGAGCACGTGGCCGATCCAGCTATTGCCAAGACGGCTACGGCATAGTATGTGATCAGTTTTTTCATGGTTTCTAGTGATTTCCTGATGATAACACAAGGTTGTCGTTCCGCACCCCCACCAGCCCCGCCCCCAGCAGTGCGACGAGTCCGACCCCGTCCCACACGAACCCCGGGCTGATCAGCGCCACGGCCGCGCCCAGGAGCACGACCCTTCTCACCAGCCCGATCGGCCCCCGCACAAACCCGATCACGGCCCCCGCGAGCGCCACCACCCCGATCAGCGCCGTGAAGGTGGTGATCGCGATTGCGCCGGCAGCCCCGTCCAGGATGAGTGCGGGCGCGTAGACGAACATGAACGGTACCAGGAAACCCGCCGAGGCGAGACCCATGGCGGTCCAGGCGGTCCTGAGCGGCGGCGATCCGGCGATCCCGGCGGCGGCGTACGCGGCGAGCGAGACGGGCGGCGTCACATTCGAGATGCACCCGAAGTAGAAGATGAAGAGGTGCGCGGCGAGGAGCGGAACCCCGAGCTCCACGAGGGCGGGCGCGCCCAGGGCGGCCAGCACCACGTACGCGGCCGTGGTGGGCAAGCCCATCCCCAGCACGATCGAGCCCAGCGCCGTCAGGATGAGCGCGACCATCAGGTTCCCCTGCGACACCACCACGATCAGCTCCGACATCCGGAGCCCGATCCCGGTCAGCGACGCCACCCCGACCACGATCCCCGCCGCTGCACACGCCGCCGCCACCTGCACCGCCCCCGAAGCCGCCGAGCGCAGCGATTTGGCCACCGCCCCCAGCCCGGGACGCGTGTGCCTCACCGCGCACGCCGCCAGCACCGAGGTGACCACGCCCCAGAACGCGGCCCGCATCGGGGAGCGCCCGAGCGCGAGCATGAGCACGATGATCAGCACGGGAAGCAGGAGATGGATGCGGTTCAGGACCTTCTCCGCGCGGGTCCCGGCCGACCCCTCGATCCCCATCTTCGAGGCGCGGAAGTGGATCGCCCAGAGGAGGGCCGCATAGTAGAGCACCGCCGGGATTACCGCCGCCAGCGCCACCGTGCCGTAGGGAATGTTCGTCCACGTCGCCAGGATGAAGGCGCCCGCCCCCATGACCGGCGGCATGAGCTGGCCCCCCGTGCTCGCAGCGGCCTCGATCGCGCCGGCGAAGAAGGGACGGAAGCCGGAGCGGCGCATGAGGGGGATGGTGAAGGTGCCCGTGGTGACGACGTTGGCCACCGCGCTGCCGGAGAGCGAGCCCATGAAGGCGCTTGCCACCGCGGCCGTCTTCGCGGGGCCGCCCCGGGTCCGCCCGGCCACCCGGTCGGCAAGCGCGATCAGGAGTCCCCCGCCCCCCGCAATGTCGAGAAAGGCGCCGAAGAGCACAAAGAGGTAGACGAAGTCGGCCGACACCCCCAGCGGCACGCCCCAGATCCCTTCAGTCGACAGGAAGAGCTGCTCGATGAGCCGGCCGGGAGTGTAGCCGCGGTGGGCGAGGACGCCGGGAAGCCAGGGCCCCGCCAGCGCGTAGAGGAGCGCCGCGCTCGCGACCGCGACCAATCCCCAGCCCGTCGCGCGCCATGCCAGCAGCAGGACCGCCGCCACCACCACCGCCCCCGCGACCAGGTCCACGACCGTGGGGCTTCCGGAACGTGCCACCAGAGCCTCGTTCTGTGAGACCAGGTAGAGCGCGCTGGCAACGAGCATGACCCCCAGCGCGCAGTTGAATCCCCAGCCCGCGCGCGATCGCGGCAGCGCCCGCACGCCCACACCGAGCAGCGCCAGCGTCCCCATGAGCGCCAGGTGTACGGGACGCTGCACCAGCGCAGTGAACGGCGCGATGCCGGCGCCGTAGAGATGAAATGCGGCGGCCACCGCCGCGACGATCAGGACCGCCTGGCCGCGCCGTCCGTTCCCGGTCCGCTTCTTCCCGTCAGTCCCCTGCCCCGCAGTGTCGGACGGCGTGGTGGTCAAGGTGTGAACATGGCCTGGAGCGCGGGCCCGATCATGGAGAAGACCACCAGGATGCAGAGCAGCACTGCAGCCCTCGGACCCCAGCGCCCCTGCGGATCAAGCATGGAGAGGCCGAGACCCGCCACCAGGCATGACCAGATCGCGAACAGGTCCATCCCGTTCAGCACATTGTACCAGAATCCTTCCAGGAACGGGGCCAGGTCGGCCAGGGCCAGACGCTCCTCGACATTCCCGCTGATGATTCGGAGCGGCAGGGTGACGAGCGCGCCCAGCGCCGTGATCACATTTGTGTGGGCCATCACGCAAAGGTGCTGTTTGAAGGTCGCCTTGTCCCCGCGCATGAACACGAAGATCACATAGCTCAACACGCTGAAGATGACCGGCATGATCAGAATGAACGGGGTTGCGAAGCCGACCGCCATCCATTTGAAGAACCCGAGAGGCAGGTCGCGAAGTCCCGCCTGCTGATCCGCCGGCGTGTTCGCGACGGCGGCCTCGTAGAAGGCCTCGGCGGGGGTCAGGAAGAGAGAGAGGCCTACGACAACGGCCACGAAGGCCGCCATCGGGAACCAGGCGGGGTTGGCGGCGAGTGCCCTGAACAGCTCGCCGGGCTGGACGATGACCATCCAGATCCGCTTGAAGAAGTTCGGACGGGGCGGTGGTTCGTCCGTGCCGGGCGATTCCGGCATCCTGTCCTTGTCCCAGGTCTCCTGGTAGTCGGTCATGTCATGGATCCTCCCGGATGAGCCGCTACCCGTCCCCGGCTTCCCGGGGATCGGGGCGAATACGTCATCCCGCCTCCCGGACGATTCGCTGTGGTCCCTTGATGGTCATCGAAATCGGGGGCGCCCCGGGAATCGTGGCCTGCCCTTCGTAGTCCCGCACGAGTTCGGCCGAGTGGAGCAGCCCCGCCTCCGCGTCCCAAAGGTACTGTCCGGCAATGGTGCCGTTGAAAGACTGGTTCACGGACATGCCTCCCTGGCTTCCCGATCCGGACATCTCCACGGTCGCCGACACGGAAACGACCTGGAGCGTGCGGCCGTCGACGACGGTCTCGCCATCGAGGGTCAGGTTTCTGGTGACGGTCGAGGTCATGTCCGATCCCTGGACGACCGAGGGCACGGTGAAGGTATCGGTCCAGGTGTCACCCGTGGCAACCGCACGCCCGGGCAGCGCGGGAAACAGGTCGTACCCCAGCCAATCGAAGGAAGAGATGCCCGCATCCGGCGCCATTTCCGGCATGGCAACCACTTCCGTCACACCGTTGGACCCGACGACGACGACCACCGTCCCATGGAAGGCTTCGCCGCCGACCGACTGCGCCCCCATCATCGGATTGCTCACGGTCCCGCCGAAAGACGTCACCTCGGCTGTTGCACGGAAGGCGCCGGGAGCCGCCTCGAACCCGGTTGTCAGCGTCGTCCGGGACGAGAACTTGATGTCCATTGGCCCCATGGGACTCTGCACCGACATCGTTGCCGTGTCCGTAACGTGATAAGTGGCCCCTGCCGCCGATGGCATCCCGTGGGCCAGCGTTTCCTGGACGGAGGGCGTGTCCGGGACGAAGAAGGGCGTGGCCGCGAGGCCTGCGATCACCGCGAGAATCGGTCGTTCCACAATCGGCTCCAGATCTTTGATTCGAGTAGCTGCAGGGGGCCCCGGAGCGCAACTCACGGGGCTGATGAAGGCACCAAGCTACTCCCCCGATTCTGGCCGGGCAATACGGAAGGCGTTATGCTTCTCGGTTCCGAAAAACGACTGCGGAAGGCCGTGACGAGACGGGCGGAATCCAATGCTGGACGATGCGGCCGCGACCGGTCAACGCGCCTCCACGACCGATCGCCATGAGGTGAAATGAGCTACAGGACCAACCCCGACAGGATTCTCGAGAATATCGACCGGGCCCGAAGCCGCGACATGGAACGCGCGCTTTCGCTGAACGATCGCCAGGCCCGAGGCCGGGAGATGGACACCACCGTTCCCGAGCCAGACGCGACCACGCCCGAGCGGATGCGCAGACTCTTCACGCTGGTGGAGTCGGGCTACCGCCAGGCGGCCGCCAGCAACGCGATCACGCCCCTGGCGGCGCGCTTTCGCGCCATCGGCGACATTTCGCACCAGATGGCGCGCGGCGACGTGAGCGTTTCGATCCAGTACCTGGACCACGAGCGCCACGACGACGTGGGCGTGGTGCCCTTCGAGATCTCCCCGCGAGACCTCGAGGAGGCGAAGAAGGAGACCCGCACCAGCCGTCCCGACGTGAACGCGGTGAGGGTCCTGCGGCTGCGGCTGCGCGACGGAGTGCTCGCCGCCTACAAGAAGATCGATCCGCGGCTGCGGGACGCCCTCAAGAACCGGGCCGACATCGGCCACGTCGCGGCGGAAGTGACGCTCGACCTGCGCCCCGCCATCCAGACGCCCTAGCAAAGCAAGTTGTCCCGTGGCGCCATGTAGGCGCCCGGCACCCCGCCCCATTATTCGTCCATGATGACGGGGCACGACGAGACGCTGGGTCAGCTGCTGCTGGACAGCGGCGTGATCACGGCCGAGGCGCTGCGTGCGGCCGGCGAGGAGCATCGCCGTTCCGGACGGCATCTGGGCGACATTCTGCTGCGCAAGGGAGTGGTCGACGAAAACCAGCTGGGACAGGCCCTGGCCGCGCAACTCGACATTCCGTTCCTGCCGCCCCCACTTCGGCCCCAGCCCCGCGCACTCGCCAGGATCGACGCCGGGCTGGCGCGCCGAAAGCGCATCATCCCTCTCGAGCTTGACGGCCGGCGCCTGACCGTCGCCATGGCGAACGCCCTCGACACGGACACCCTCGACGATCTGCGTTTTCAGTCGGGGTGCCAGGTGGAGCCTGTGGTTGCCCCGGCATCCGAGGTGGCCCGGGCAGTCCGGGAGGCCTACGGAGGCGGGCTTCCCGAGCTGCTCGACAGGCTTGAACGCCCCGGCACGCCGGAAGCGGGTGGCGGCCGGCAGGTCCTGGAGCAGGAAGCGAGCGCGGCCCCCATCGTGCGGATCGTCGACCACCTGCTCACCAGGGCCATCGACAGTCGCGCCAGCGACATTCACATCGAGACCAGGGGGACCGGGTCCCGGGTTCGGCTGCGGGTCGACGGACTCCTGGCCACCGCCACCGAACTGCCGCCCGGATCCCACCGGGCCGCCATTTCACGCATCAAGATCATGGCGGGACTGGACATCTCGGTGCGCCGGCGTCCCCAGGACGGCGGCTTCACGCTCAGGAGACAGGGCACCGAGCTCACCGTGCGCGTCTCCACGATCCCGACCCGGGACGGCGAGAAGGCCGTGCTGCGCCTCCTCGATCCGGGCGACGCGCCACGCGATCTCGCCTCGCTGGGACTCTCGTCCCACGATCTCGGCCGTCTGCGCCAGCTCCTCGCCCAGGGTCAGGGCGTGCTTCTCGCGGCCGGCCCCACGGGGAGCGGCAAGACGACCACGCTGTCGGCGGCGGTGTCGGAACTGGCCGCCGGGAAGATCAACATCGTCACGCTCGAGGATCCCGTCGAATACCGCTTTCCGGGCGTGGCCCAGATGGAGATCGACCGGAAGGCGGGCGTGACCTTCCCGTCGGGGTTGCGCGCCATTCTGCGACAGGATCCCGATGTGATCCTGGTGGGGGAGGTGCGTGACCGGGAAACGGCCGAGATCGCCATGTCGGCCGCGGTGACCGGCCACCTGGTCCTGACGACGATCCACACGGTCGACGCACCGAGCGCCATCGTGCGGTTGCTCGAGATGGGCGTGCCGCCGTTCCTCGTGGCGGGAGGGCTGGCCGGAGTCGTGGCCCAGAGGCTCGTGAGGAGGGTATGCTCGCGTTGCGGGGGGCGGGGCGGGGCGGACTGCGGCGTGTGCCGGGGCGGCTATCGCGGGCGCAGCGGGGTTTTCGAGGTCCTGGTGGTCGAAGACGAGATCAGGACCGCGGTCACCTCCAGCGCCTCCATCACGACGCTGCGCACCCTGGCGCGGCAGAGCGGCATGGGATCCATGGCCCGCGACGCGATGCGCCAGGTCGCCGAGAACGTGACCACGCCACACGAGGCCGGACGGATCATGGCACTCACGCGCGGCGCCACGGTAAACTGCCCGGGGTGCGATGCCCCCATGCCCCCGGCGGCCAATGGCTGTCCGATGTGCGGCCGCCCGAGCCGAAGAGCCTGCCCGTGCGGCGAGCCGCTGGACCGGCGCTGGCGGTATTGTCCGGACTGCATGCGCCCAGTCCCGCCGACGGCGTAAGGTAGTCACCACCGCCTTGGCGACGGCCACGCACCCGGCCGAATCGCCCACGCGCCTACGCCTCGAACACCTCCATCCGCGTCGTCAGCTTCTCGATGCGCTCCATTCGCGGGGTCACCCCGATCCCGGGCCCGGCCGGCACGGGCATGAGGCCATCGGACATCTGGAATTCGGGGTGGACGATGTCTTCGGCCCAGTATCGGCTGGAGTTGGAGATGTCGCCGGGCAGGGTGAAGCCCGGCAGAGTGGCAAGTGCCACGTTGTGCGCTCGGCCGACCCCCGATTCCAGCATGCCACCGCACCACACCGGCCACCCCGCCTGCAGACAGGCATCATGAATGGCCCGCGACGAACCCAGCCCACCTACTCGTCCCGGCTTGATGTTCACGATCCGGCCCGAGCCCAGATGCAATGCCAGGCGCACGTCGTCAAGGGAACGAATCGATTCGTCGAGGCAAACCGGTGTATTGATACTGCGTTGCAGCGTCGCGTGGTCGAGGAGATCGTCGTGCGACAGGGGTTGTTCGATCATCATGAGACCGAACTCGTCCATCGTGGCCAGACGATCAAGGTCGGTGGGCAATGCGTAGGCCGAATTCGCATCGGCCATAACGGGTGCATCCGGGAAGTGGGCCCTCACCGCTCGCAGCATGTCGACATCGCGCCCGGGCTTGACTTTGATCTTGATCTTGCGATAACCCTCGGCGAGGTATCGGTCGATTCTCTCGATCAGGGCCGAATCCGTCTTTTGAATGCCGATCGAAACACCCACAGGAACGGATGCGGCGACACCTCCCAGCAGTTCCCGCAGCGACACGTTGCGCCGTTTCGCCTCCAGGTCCCACAAGGCCATTTCAACCGCCGCCCGCGCCATGGGATGACCCCGGAGCCAGGGGGCCGGAACCATGGCGCGGGCATCGCGGGCCTCGAGTTGCATCAGAGCCGGCAAGAGCCAGCGTGTGAGTATGTGCCACGCCGTGTCGGTCGTTTCGTACGAATAGCGCGGGGACTCCGCTGCTACGCACTCCGACCATCCCTCCACACCGTCCCCCTCGATGGTCAGGAGAACAATGCGACGGGCCTGGGTGCCCCCGCTGCTGATCTCAAAGAACTCCCTGAGTTGCAAGGGAAGCTCCCGGAGCACGGCCCTTCGGATTCTCATGCTCTCAGACGGGCATGCCGCACACGCCTCCGGCGGAGCGATGCCTTCGGCACTGAACTGCGAACTTGTCCGACCCTGTTGTGTGCGGCTATCGCCCTATTCAGCGCTACTAGTCGCTTGCTTTTTGGGCTTCCGCCTTGAGCCTGTCCCGGCGCCGGACGGAATGGATCCCCGTAAGCAACGACGTAGGAGAGCTCGACCTAACCCCACCCTGGATCAGTGCATCCCTGATCTGGGGCACGGTATAGCGATCCCCGTACATCTCGATGAACTTTCGATAGGCCGCCGTCGGGCCGGTGCCCTTGAAGGTGCCCGGGGGAACCTCCGGGTGTCCGGCCCCCGCGCTCTTGCGACGCCGCCGCGGGCGCTTTGCCCTGGCCGGCTTCCGGCGCACCGTGGCGGGCGCCTTGACCGCAAGCAGGTTTCTCAGTCCCTCAACCGTTGCCCGGAGAGCGTCACCGCGCTGTTTGTGGGCCGCCAGCTCCGCTTCTGCCTGCCTCAGAGCCGCTCTGTAGTTTCGCCTCGCATCCGCATCCATTGGATCGTGTAATCTCCCTTGAAATGATGGTTGTTGGAAGTCCCGACCGCTTCAGGTTCGGTCCGAGACATCGGGGCGTGCAATGGAAAAATAGGCATTGGAGGTGTTGCGGGCAATACCTCTATAGACTCTCGAAAAGTGCAGCCATCAGAGCGATCCTCTGCGGCAAATCGTCGAGAATGATGTGTTCAAACAGGGTATGCGCTCCCCTGCCATCGGGTCCCAGGCCATCAAGAGTGGGGCAACCCATTGCCGAAATGAGATTCCCGTCGCTTGCGCCGCCCGTCGATTCTTCCCCGATTTCGAATCCCAGCTTCCTTGCCAGACCACGAGCCTGTCTGTAAAGCAGACTCGACGCCTCCGTCTTTTCCACGGCGCCACGATTGCGGCCGCCCTTCAACGTCAAGGTACATCTCTTGTCAAAGGCCACTGCGCTTCCGAGTGCTGCATCGATTCGCTCGGATTCCGTGTTGGCAAAGAACCTTACGTCGATGGTACAGCTTGCCGCATCCGCAACGACGTTGGCCTTGGTGCCCCCTTCGATGACACCCACGCTCACGCTCGTTCCCATCTTCGGATCGGCCAGGTCGTATATCCTGCAGATCTGGCGAGCCAGTTCGTGGATCGCGCTGGCCCCCGCCTCGGGTTCGATTCCCGCGTGCGCCGCCCTGCCCGCCACCTCCAGCACGTACGCGCTCACCCCCTTGCGCCGGCTCTTCACCGCGCCGCCGGGCGCCGAGGGTTCCGGCACCAGCGCGGCCCTGTGCCTGCGCGCTTCCGCTTCGATTCGTTCGCGCGAATCGGGAGCGCCCTGCTCCTCGTCACAGGTGATGAGGAACGTGACGTCCGAAGCGGGACCACGGCCCATGTCGGCCAGGATTCGCAGCGCCGTCAGGGAAACCGCGAGGCCGCTCTTCATGTCGTAGATGCCCGGGCCCTGCGCCTTGCCATCGAAGACTGCGAAGGGAAGGTGCTCCAGGGTTCCGACCGGGTGCACCGTGTCCATGTGGCCCGCGAGCAGGATCGGTTCGCGGTCACGCTTCATTCCGCGAAAACGGCCGACAAGATGCACCCCCAGGCCGGGCGCGGGTATTCGTTGCACCCGCCCGCCGGCCCGGACCATGGCGTCTTCCAACAGGCCGGCAGCCTTGAGGTTGCCGTCCGGGTCGCCGGTGGGGGACTCGCACTCGACGAGCGCCTGCAGAAACGTCAGACACTCGTCCGTGTGTCGCTTCGCGCCGGTCACGGTCACCGAGGGCACGCTCGCGCTGCTCACCCTTCGTACAACCCCGCGCGCCGATAGCTCTCGTCGACCAGTTCCACCAGGTGGACGACAGGAATGCGGCTTCCGGCAAGCGCCAGTCCGGCCCCGATCTGCATCATGCACCCCGGATTGCCCGTGACCAGCGCTCTCGCCCCCGTTTCACGAACGCCGCGGACCTTGTCGGAGCCGATCCAGCCGCCCAGATCCGGGTGGGTGAGGCCGTAGATGCCGGCGCCGCCGCAACATTCCCCCGCACCGGCCAAGGGGACGACTTCCAGCCCCGGTATCGATTCCAGAACCCGGGCTGGAGGGCCTGCGACGCCCTGGGCATGCAGAAGGTGACAGGGGGCGTCGTAGGTGACCCGGAGGGGAATGGGCGCGCCCGTGACCGGGCCGCGGTCGGCCAGGAGCTGGGACACGTCCCTGACTCGCTCCGCAATCCGCCGGGCCCGCTGACGCATGGTCCTGTCGTCCCCGAGGAGCGAACCGTAGTCCGCCATTGCCGCTCCGCAACCCGAGGCGTTCATGGCGAGAAAGTCGGCTTTTGCGCCTTCGAAGGCCTTGATGTTGCGCCGGGCCATGTCGCGAGCGGCTTCGAGAGCGCCGCCGTGCGCGTGCAGTGCGCCGCAGCATCCCTGGGCCGGGACGGGGATGACGCGGTATCCGTTGGCGGTCAGTACCCGGGCGGTGGCCTCGTTGACACGAGAGAAGAGTCCCGCTTGCACGCATCCGGTCAGGAGGGCGACGGTGGGCGTGTTCGTCCCGGCAGCCACCGGGCCCGGGAGGGACGCCCCGGATGCGCCGTTGTCGCTTGCCGGCGCGCGCCGCGCACGCTGGGCAGAGTGCGAAGCAGGCCGCTTGTGAAACAATTCACGAGCAGGCGACGAAGCCGCGAGCATTGCGAGACCCAGGCTGGTTCCCGTGACAGTCCGCGCAATCCGGCCGGGTTCCTGCCCGGCCTGTCGCTGACCGGAGCGGCGTCCGGACAGCACTCTGGTGATGAGCGCCGGCAATCCCGTGGCACGCAGCAAACGGCCTGCCAGCATGGCCGGGCGGGCCAGCCAATCCGTGCCGAAAACCCGCAGCAGAAGCCGTGCGAGCAGGGACGGTCTGCGGGCGTCACTGCCCACTTGCCGGGCGAGTTCCAGGAGGTGGCCGTATTCAACCCCGGACGGACACACCGGTTCGCACGCCCGGCACCCGAGACAGCGGCCGATATGGGTCTGGAAGGCGTCAGAGCCTGCGTCCAGCCTGCCTTCGACGACCGCTTGCATCAGGTAGAGCCGGCCGCGCGGCGAATCCGCCTCGTCACCCAGGCGCCGATAGGTCGGGCACGCGGGCAGGCAGAATCCGCAGTGTACGCAGTTGAGGAGCCGCTTTTCCTGCTCGTCGATCGCCCTGGCCAGGGTCCCGTGCCTGGAGTTCACGGGCACCTTGACAGCAGGACCGAGCGCGGGTCGAAGAGGGACTTGAGCTTCTCCGCAAGAGGACCCCCGCTTCCCCCAACCCCCGTCCACCCCACCGCTGCGGCCACCTCGAGGGGCGCCCGGCTCAACGTCATCGTCCCGCCCACCGCCTCGATTTCACCCCTCACGCGCGTCAGGGCCGTGGCGAGTTCGGCCATCCCGTCGCCCGCCACCGACCCCTTCACCCGCACCACCCCACCCAGCACATCGGCCGCCACTTCGCCGCGCGCCCGACCCGCCACCTCTCGCGCCCACCCCATTGTCCCGGCCAACCGGTCGGGCAGCGCCGCCAGGCGCACCACAAGGGGCGACCGCCCCTCCCATGCGGTGCGACGCCGATGAAAGACTTCGCTCTCCCCACCCCGCATCGTCCCCCCCGGCGCGGCCCCGATCTCGGCCGCCAGACGCCTGCACACATCGTCCGCCTCCTCCCGGCCACCCAGCACCCGCACGGCCAGGTGTCCGCCGAGACCCACCGCCTCCGTCCCACGCACCACCATCTCCACCGCCGCCACCGGAAGCGCCGTCGCGCGCACCACCCGCGCCACCTCGAACACCTCGTCCACGCCACCCTCGAACACCAGCGTCACGTCCGCCTCCGGACGCGGGAACAGCCGCACCGACACCCTGGTGATCACCCCCAGGCTGCCCCGGCTGCCCGTGAAGAGCCGCACCAGATCGTACCCGGCCACGTTCTTCACGACGCGGCCACCGATTCGCAGCACACGGCCTTCGCCCGTCACCACCTCGAGCCCGAGCACGTTGTCGCGGACACCGCCGTAGCGCGCCCTGAGGGGCCCCGACACGCCGGACGCCGCCACCCCACCCAGCGTTCCGACCCCCACACCCGGAGCGTCCACCGGCAGCCACTGCCCGTTGGGCTCGAGCAACGCGCCCAGCTTCCGCCACCCCAGCCCCGCCCCCGCAGTGAGCGTCAGGTCGGCGGGTTCGTAGTGGACGACCGAGTCCAGCCGCGCAGTGGACACGACCACACCGCCGCCACCCGCCCAGCCCCCGGCACCGGGCCAGCTCCCGTTCCCGGCGGGCAGCAGAGGTGTTCCGGTCTCGTTGGCCGCGCGCACTACCGCCTGCACCTCCTCCGTGTCGGCCGGGAAGAGCACGGCCTTCGCCGCCACGCCCCCCGCCCACCCGGAAGCGGCCTCCCCGGTCAGGACCCGGTTTTCCGGCAGCAGCCCCGAGACCACTGCAGGCGCGGTTGCGGTGCTCATGGTGTCGCCGTAGCCGCTGCCACCGGCTCCGCGGCCCCCTGCTCTTCTCCGTGCGCCGTCCACCCCGGTGCCGTTTCCTCCGGCAGCACCTTGCCAGGGTTCATCACGCCGGCGGGATCGAAGACGCGTCGCACCCCCCACATCGCGTCCAGCTCGGCCGGGCCGTAGATGAGCGGCATGTGGTGCTTCTTGTCGAGGCCGACGCCGTGTTCGCCGGTGATCGTGCCACCCGAGTCGACGCACAGCTGCATGATCTCCTTCGAGGCGCGCTCGACCTGCTCCAGCTCATCCTCGTCGCGGCGGTCGAAGAGGATGTTGGGGTGCAGGTTGCCGTCACCGGCGTGAAAGACGTTCGCGACGACGAGGTCGTACCGCTTCCCGATTTCGGAGATTCCCTTCAGGATCGACGGCAGTGTGGTCCTCGGTACGGTCGCGTCCTGCACCAGCAGGTCGGGCGCAATCCGTCCCATGGCGCCGAAGGCCTTCTTCCGCCCCTTCCAGAGAGCCATGCGGTCGTCCTCGTCGCGGGCCCTCCGCACTTCGCGGGCACCCGCGCGCTTGCAGTACCCAGCTGCCCGCGCCGCTTCCCCGTCGAGTCCGGCCTCCACTCCGTCGAACTCGATCACCAGGGCCGCTTCGGCGTCGGTCGGGTACCCCGCGGCGAAGACGCTGTCCTCGACGGCCCGGATCGTGGGACCGTCGATGATCTCCATCGCCGCCGGGAGCAGTCCCGCGCTCACGATGTCGGAGACGGCGCGGCCCGCGTCCTCGATGCGGTCGAAGATGCCCAGCAGGGTGCGCACACCCTCGGGAAGGGGCAGGAGCCCGACTTCGATCTCGGTCGCTATCCCGAAGCACCCTTCCGAACCGACGAAGAGGCCGGCCAGATCGTACCCGGGCGCATCGCGGCCCTGTCCTCCCAGCTGCGCGACCGACCCGTCGGGGAGCACCACGGTCAGGCCGGTCACGTAGCGCGAGGTGACGCCGTACTTCAGGCAGTGCGGCCCGCCCGAGTTCTCGGCCACGTTGCCCCCGATCGTGCAGGCGGTCTGCGACGAGGGGTCGGGAGCGTAGTAGAGCCCGTGGGGACGCGCGGCAGCCGACAGTTCGGCATTGATCACCCCCGGCTGCAACACCGCCCGCCGGTTCGCGGCGTCGATTTCGAGGATCCTGTTCATGCGCGCGGTGCCGACCACGACGGCCCGGTCGAGCGCCACCGCGCCGCCCGACAGTCCGGTTCCGGCGCCCCTGGGCACGATCGGGAGGCCGTGGCGGGCGATGGCCGTGACGGCGCCGCGGACCTCGTCGGTGGTGCGCGGCAGGACGACGGCGCCGGGGCGGTGCCGGTAGGCGGTCAGCGCGTCGGACTCGTAGACGAGGAGCCGGTCTTCGTCGAGGATGACGCCGCCTGGTCCACAGATCTCGACGAGCGACTTCGCAAGGGTGGCCGGAATCATGGGGGAAGCTTACCCGGAGGCCGAAAGGTAGTCCAGAATCCCTACCACCCCGGACGCGGCCATCTCGAAGGTATCGGGCGGCAGATCGCCGTAGACGTGCCGGGTGAGGGTGCGGACGTCGGTGGTGCCCGCGGCGGTGACCGCGCGGCGCACCTGTTCGATCCGCTTCAGGCGATGACGGCGAAAGCGGGCGATGGCGGCCGCCGGGTGGCGAAGCGGCTTCCCGTGTCCCGGGTAGAGGATCCTGACATTCAGCGCCTCCAGCCGGTCCAGCGAAGCCAGGTACTCGGCGACGC
This sequence comes from Longimicrobiales bacterium, assembly GCA_965211795.1. Lineage (GTDB taxonomy): Bacteria > Gemmatimonadota > Gemmatimonadetes > Longimicrobiales > Gaopeijiaceae > Bin94. The sequence continues at coordinate 4,284,547 of OZ242973.1, read as the reverse complement.
CGCCGGTGTACTCTCCTATCCAGGTCGTGTCCCCTTCGCCGAGGATCATGTCGCCGGTGAAGAGGGCACCCGTCTGCGGGATGTGGAAGCAGAAGTGCCGCCGCGAATGTCCCGGGGTGGAGACCGCGACGACATCGCCGGCGTCGGTGCCGAAGACCTGGCCATCGTTCAGATCGCGTTCCTCGCCGGGCCCCCGGACCTCGGCGCCGATCCGCCGTCCCAACTCCGCCGCGCCAGCGGCATGATCCCCATGACCATGCGTGACGAGCACCACTGTCGATTCGGCCGAGTCGACCGTTGTCGCGAGGCGAATCAGATGACTCTCGAGGCGCGGCCCCGGGTCGATGATCGCCACATGCCGGTCTCCGACGATGTAGCTGCGCGTGCCGCCCAGTGTGAAGGGACCCGGATTGGGGGCCAGGAATGAGCGGACCCGGGCGCCGGCGGCGTGCCTGGAAAACGCCTTGCTGCCGGATCTCGACCCTTCCGGCAGATCCTTTCCGCTCAACGGCGCTCGCGCGCGATCTGCTCCGCCAGCTTGTCGGCTATCATCTGGATCGCCACTTCGTCCTTGTCCTCGAAGGCGGCCGGGCGGTGTGAATCGATGTCGAATTGGCCGTAGATCTCGGTCCCGGCCCGGATCAGCACCACCAGCTCCGACTGCACGCCGGGATTGCACGACAGATACCCTTCGAACTCGGTGACGTCCGGCACATTCTGGTTGGCCCCATGGGCGATGGCCGTCCCGCAGACCCCCTGCCCCACCGGGATCCGCGCGTGGTCGGTCGGGGCCCCGAAGTAGTTGTGTAGCCGGAGCTCGGCACCCTCGTCGTCGAGCAGGTACACGCCCACCCAGTCGTAGCGCTCGTCGACCCGGTAGAGGGTCCGGGCAGCGTAGCGAAGAAGGGCGTCCGAGAGATGCCCGTCTTCGCGCATCTCCTGGAGCTCTCTGATTACCGCGCGGGCGTCGACCATGTATTCCTGTCTGAGGATGAGTGTGGGAGGACCAATCGAAGGAACGAAGGCAAGCCCGTCAATATAGGCGTCCGGCGGGCTCGGTGCAGGAATCAGCCCCGGCTGAAGTCGAAGCCCTCGTCGAGCCGTCCCACGAAGCCGGCGAGCAGCTCGGCCGCGTGGACAAGGTCCGACACGGCAATCATCTCGCTCGGCGAGTGCATGTACCGGTTCGGGATCGACACGAGGCCCGTGGGGACGCCACCCCGAGCGAGGTGGATGGCGTCCGCGTCGGTGCTCGTGCGCAACGGCGCCGCCTGGATCGAATAGGGGATGTCGAGTTCCTCGGCAATCTCGGCCAGCAGCTCGAAGACCACCGGGTGCGTCGCCGAGCCCCTTGTCAGCACGGGGCCACCTCCCAGCGAATGCTCCCCCACTTCGCTCTTTTCGACCTCCGGCACATCGGTGGCGTGGGTGACATCCACCACCAGCGCCACATCCGGCGACAGCCCGAACGCGCTCGCCCGCGCCCCGCCACCGGAGTACCCGATCTCCTCCTGTGCGGTCGCCACCGCCACCGCGCCCGCCCGCCCCTCCCCCTCGGCCACCATCCGCAGCGCCTCCAGCACCACGAACGCCCCCACCCGGTTGTCGATCGCCCGGCTGGCCACCCGGTCCCCCGCCATGCGCACCATCCCGGCATCGAGCACGGCCGGGTCCCCCACCCGCACACCCAGCTCCTTCAGCTCCTCCTTCGATCCCGCTCCCACATCGATCCACAGCTTCTTCACCTTGACGGCCTTGTCGCGCTCCTTCGGCTCGATCAGGTGGATGGCCTTGCGTCCGATCACCCCGGGCACATCCCCCTTCGCACCCAGCACCCGCACACGTTGCCCCACCAGCACCTGCGGGTCCCAGCCCCCGATTCCGCCAAAGTAGAGCAGCCCGGACTTGTCCGCGTGCGTGACCTGCAGCCCGATCTCGTCGATGTGGCCGGCGAGGAGGGCCAGAGGACGGGCGTCGGGGCGCACGGCCGCGTAGCTGTTTCCCACCACGTCCGACCAGGCCTCGGCAAAACCCTCCGCCTCGCGCCGCCAGACGGCAGCCGCCCGGGTTTCGAACCCCGAGGGCCCGGGCGCGTCGAGGAGGCGTTCCAGGAAGGAGATGTCGTGGCTCACCGGCGATCCTCGCTGTGCGGGTCGCGCGTATGCACCTCCGCACGACGCGTCGTCGCACCCCCGTCCGCGCCGTAGACCTGGAACTCCACGGTCCCTTCACGAATACGGCGCTCGAGCCTGCTGCGCGCCAGGCGCTGCAGCCACCGCCGCGACGCCGGAATCAGGAGACTGAATCCCAGCAGGTCGGTCAGCACGCCCGGGGTAAGCAGGAACGCGCCCCCCACCAGGATGGACAGCCCGTCCAGCAGCGACCGCCCCGGCAGCCGCCCCTCCGCCAGCTCCCGCTGGACGGCCAGAAAAGCCCTCAGCCCCTGCTGGCGGGCCAGCGCCGCGCCCGCCACGCCGGTCGTGACGACCAGGGCCACCGTCGGCATCAGGCCGATCCACTGACCGATGCGCAGCAGTATGACCAGCTCCAGCAGCGGAACGGCGACAAAGATGAAGATCAGCCTGCTCAGCAAGTTCCTGGCTCCTTTCGCCGGGACAGCGGCCGGCGCGAGGCCTCTGGAGTCCCCTCGGGCGCCCCCGGCCGCGATGTTGCCCGCACCAGCCTAATACCCCCGGCCCGTCCTGCAATGTATATTCTTCGTCCACGGTCGGGGGTCCGGAGTATCCATCCGGCAACCGCCCTCACCGTCCCGCGGGGCGCCAGCGACAATGCAACAGACATATTTCCGCAAGGGTTTCGGGCTCAAGGCCGCCGTCAGGCCCATCATCGAGTCGGAGTACCATTCCGCCATCGTGGAGCGGATCCGCTCCCGCGCATACACCGACCGTTTCGGCGACATCACCGTGCGCCTCGCCAAGCACTTCGGATTCTGCTACGGGGTGGACCGCGCGGTCGACTACGCCTACGAGACGCGCCACAAGTTCCCCGACAAGCGCATCTACCTGGTGGGCGAGATCATCCACAACCCGCACGTGAACACGCGGCTCGACGAGATGGGCATCGAGTCGATCGTGCCGGGCGGGGACGGCGAGTTCGACTTCGGCCGCGTCACTCCGGACGATGTGGTGATCATCCCGGCGTTCGGCGTCACGCTCTCCGACCTGAAGCGGCTGCAGGAGATCGGCTGCATCCTGGTCGACACCACCTGCGGCTCGGTCCTGCTGGTCTGGAAGCGGGTGAACAGCTACGCCAAGGACGGGTTCACCGCGGTGATCCACGGCAAGTACACGCACGAGGAGTCGCGGGCCACGGCCAGCCAGGTGCAGCGGTATGAAGGGGGCAAGTACATCATCGTGCGCGACATGGGCGAGGCCGAGGTGCTGGGTGCCTACATGACCGGGGGGCCGGATGCCCTGAGCCGCGAAGCGTTCGTTCGTCATTTTGCGCCGCGCAGTTCAAGCGGATTCGACCCCGACCGGGACCTGGCGAGGATCGGCGTGGCCAACCAGACCACGATGCTCGCCACCGAGTCGCTCGCCATCGGTGCGCGCCTGCGCGAGATGATGGCCGAATCGTTCGGCGAGGAACACGCCGAGGGACACTTCCGCTCCTTCGGCACGATCTGCTCCGCCACCCAGGAGCGCCAGGACGCGATCCTCGAGATGATGGAAGCGCCCCCCGGCATCATGATCGTGGTGGGCGGCTACAATTCGTCCAACACGAACCACCTGGCCCACCTCTGCCGAGAGTACACGACCACCTACCACGTGAAGGATGCGTCGTGCATCGACACCGTGACCGGGGCGATCCATCACAAGCCCGAACTGGATCCCCATGCTCCAGAGGTGTGCGAGGGGGACTGGCTGCCGGCCGGGCCCTTCGAGCTGGGAATCACCGCGGGCGCGTCGACCCCGAACAACAAGATCGGGGAAGCGTTGGCGCGGGTTTTGGAGATCAGGGGGATCGAGCTGGAGCTGTAAGGGGCTCGTGAGCACCCTCCCGGGAGGCAGCGTCACATGCCCGGTGGCGTGAACCTGCCGTCGATCGCGGTCCACCCGCCGTCCGCAAAGAGCACCGTTCCCGTCACATAGCTCGCCGCGTCGGAAGCGAGGAACACCGTCGGGCCCGCCATCTCGCGGGCGGTCCCCCACCTGCCGAAGATACTGCGCCGCGCATAGGCGCCGTACCACTCGGGCCGCTCCTTGATGGGCGCGGTCAGCGGCGTGTCGATCACGCCCGGCGCGACGGCGTTGACGCGCACCCCGTGCGGGCCCAGTTCGGCGGCGGCGGTGCGCACCATCTGCACGATGCCCGCCTTGGTGGCCGCGTAGATGCTCTGTCCCGGCTCGACCACCACCGACCGGATCGAACTGAAGAGGATGATCGACCCGGAGCGCTGCTTCCTCATGATGCGTCCAGCCGACTGGATGACATGCGCGCTTCCCTTGAGGTTGAGGCCGAGCACCCGGTCGATCTCGTCGTCGGTGTAGTCCAGCAGCGGCTTGCGAACGTTGATGCCGGGCGTGGAGACGACGACATCGAGCGACCCTCGCTCGGCGGCGATCGCCTCGAAGGAGGCGGTGACGGCGGGTCCAGGATGTCGAGGGGGGCCGCTGCCGCCTCGCCTCCCGCAGCACGAATCGCGGCGGCGGTGCTCCCCGCAGCTTCCGGATCCAGGTCGAGACAGTGGACTGACGCGCCCGCTTCGGCGCATCCGATGGCGACCGCTTCGCCGATGCCCGAACCCGCACCCACCACTGCGGCCGACCGGCCCTCCAGGCTGAACATGGAAGTCACATGGACCCCCCTTGTAAAGTGTAGATGACATAAAGTAATCTGGAGTTTACTATGCCAAGCCGCCCCATTCGCGCAAGCCTTCCCGACCGCACCGACCAGGTCCTCGCCCGGGTCGACGCCGCCCGCGAGGAGATCGTCGCCTTCACGGCCGACATGATCCGGATCCCGACGGTCAACCCGCCGGGTGAATTGTACCGGGACTGCGCCGAGCTGATCGGGCGGCAGCTGGGGGAGGTGGGGCTGGACGTGCAGTATGTGGAGGCGGAGGGACGGCCGGAACACACGGCCGAGCACCCGCGCGTGAACGTGGTGGGGAGGGGGGTGGGCGGGGGTGCCGGCAAGCGCATCCATCTCAATGGCCACTTCGACGTGGTGCCGCCCGGTGATGGCTGGTCGGTGGACCCGTTCGGCGGTGTGGTGAAGGACGGGCGCATCTACGGCCGGGGCGCCTCCGACATGAAGTCCGGGATTGCGGCGGCGGTCTTCGCCATCGAATCGATCCGCCGCGCCGGGATCGATCTGCGCGGCGCGGTGGATGTGAGCGCGACTGTCGACGAGGAGAGCGGGGGATTCGCGGGGGTGGCGCACCTGTGCCGAACCGGACTCGTTTCGTCGCGGAACACCGACTACGCAATCATCCCTGAGCCCTTCGGGCCGGACCGGGTGTGCGTGGGACACCGGGGCGTGTACTGGTTCGACGTGGTCGCGCGCGGCCGCACGGCCCACGGAAGCATGCCCCATCTTGGCCGCAGCGCCATTGACGACATGGGGGCCGTGCTGGAGGTGTTCCGGACCGGACTCGCCCCCCGGCTGGCGGCCCGCCGGTCCGCGCTGCCGGTGGTCCCCGAGCCCTCGCGCCGACCGTCGCTGAACGTCAACGCCGTGGAGGGCGGGCAGACGGGCGAGGCCGGCCAGTCGCCCTGCGTCGCAGACCGCTGCACGGCGACCTTCGACCGCCGCTTCATCCCGGAGGAGACCTGGGACGAAGTGCGCGAGGAGGTCAGGGACGTGATCGCCCGCGTGACGGCCGAGGACCCCGAGCGGCGTCTGAGCATCGTGGATCGGATGGTCGTGCACCCCGTGCAGGCGCCCGCCGGATCGCCGCTGGTCACCGCGCTCACCCATGCCATCCGCGAGGTCCGGGGTTGCGACGCGACCCTGGTCGCCAGTCCCGGCACCTATGACCAGAAGCACTTCGCCCGCATCGCCGGGGTCGAGCACTGCGTGGCCTACGGCCCCGGGCCGCTGGCGGAAGCGCACCAGCCGGACGAGTCCTGCGCGGTGGACGATCTGGTGGCCTGCACCCAGGTCCTGGCGCTCGCGGTGCTGGAACTCGCGGGACTCGACGCCGGGTAGCAGTCCGCGGACGGGGCCCGGCGCCTACCTCGCGGGCGCGGGCTGGGCGCCCTGGTTGCGTCGACCGAGGTGAGCGGTCCGCAGACGGGACCCGGGTCCGCGAACGGGCCCTGGAAAGGTCGGAAGCGGTGCCCGAGGGCCGAGCTCAGATATGCAACGCCCGCCCCAACGCCCCCAGCGCCCCCTCCGCCACCGCCTCGGACAGCGTCGGGTGCGGGTGCATGGCCCGGTCGATCTCCTCGACGGTCGACTCCAGGTGCCTCGCCATCACGAACTCCGCGATGAGTTCCGTGGCGTGCGGCCCCACGATGTGCGCCCCCACGACCTCCGAGTACCGCGTGTCGCGGATCACCTTGATGAAGCCCGTCGAATCCCCCGCCGCCAGCGCCCGCCCATTCCCCGCCCACGGGAACTTGCCCACCTCGATGTCCAGGCCTTTCTCGCGCGCCTGCTCCTCGGTGAGCCCTACCGACGCAACTTCGGGGTGGCAGTACGTGCAGTTGGGTACGTTGCCGTAGTCGACCGTGTGGTGCCCGATCCCCGCGATGTGCTCGACCGCGACCACCCCTTCGTGCATCCCCTTGTGGGCGAGGAGCTGGTTGCCCGCGCAGTCGCCCACCGCCCACACGCCAGGAACGTTCGTGCGCGCGGCCTCGTCGATCGCGATGAAGTTGCCCTGTTCGGTCAGCTTCACGCCCGCCGCCTCGAGGCCGATGTCCTCGGTGTTGGGGATGCGTCCCACCGCCGACAGCACGTAGTCGATGTCGAGGGTGTGCGCTTTGCCGCGTTTGTCGGTAAAGGAGATCGTCACCCCGTCGTCCCGGGCCACCGTGCTCTCCACCCGCGCGCTCGTGAAGATGTCCATTTTCCGCCGCTTGAAGGCCTGCGCCACCGCGCGCGAGGAGTCCTTGTCCTCCAGCGGCAGAACCCGGTCCAGCGCCTCGATGACGGTCACCTTGGTGCCGTACGCGTTGTAGATGTCGGCGAACTCCATCCCCACCGCCCCCGCCCCCACCACCACCAGCGTTTCCGGCGCCTTCTCCTGGAAGAGCGCCCCGGTCGACGACCAGATCCGTTCCTCGTCGATCTGGAGAAACGGCAGGCTCCTCGGCCGCGATCCAGTCGCGATGATGATGTCGCCCGCCGTGATGGTGCGCCTTTCGCCGTCCTTCTCGACCTCGACCGCCCCATCCCCCAGCAGCCGCCCGTACCCCTCGATGTGGTCGACCCTGTTCTTCTTCAGCAGGAAGCTGACCCCGTTCGACAGGCGGCTCGCCACCTTGCGGCTCCTCTTCTGCGCCGGCCCCAGGTCGGCGGTGAACCCGTCGAACGAGATCCCGTGACCGCCCGCGTCCTTCAGTTCGCTGACCAGGAGCGCGCTGCTCAGGAGCGCCTTCGTGGGAATGCAGCCGATGTTCAGGCACACGCCGCCCAGCTTGTCGGCCTCCACGCAGGCTGCCTTCAGCCCGAGCTGGCCCGCGCGGATGGCGGCGACGTAGCCGCCGGGGCCGCCGCCGATGATGATGACGTCGTAGTCGGTCTTACCGTTCGTATTGCCTGCCAAGGGTCAGCCTCTCTTCAGGTGTGACTAGCGAGCAGCCGCACTTCCGCGACTGCAGTCCGTGGACGAATCCGCGGGCTGCTACATGAGGATCGCCGCCGGCTCCTCCAGGAACGACTTGAGCGTGGCCAGGAAGCGGGCCCCCTGGGCGCCGTCGATGACGCGGTGGTCGCAGCTCATGGTGACGCGCATGCGGGGCTGCACGACCACTTCGCCCGCCACCGCCACCGGCCGCTCCTCGACCGCGCCGACCGCGATGATCCCGGCCTCGGGCGGGTTGATCACCGCGGTGAACTCCTCGATCCCGAACATCCCCAGGTTGGAGATCGAGAAGGTGGACCCGGTGTACTCGTGCGGCTGGAGCTTCTTCTCGCGGGCGCGTCCGGCGAGCTCGCGCACCTCCGTGCTGATCTGTCCCAGCCCCTTGACCTGCGCGTCCCGCACCACGGGGGTGATGAGGCCGTCGGGCACGGCCACCGCCACGCCGATGTGAACGCGGTGGAAGCGCCGGACCGAATCGCCCTGCCACCAGGCGTTGCACTCGGGATGGTGGGTGAGCGCCACCGCCGCCGCCTTGATGACCAGGTCGTTGATCGACGCCTTCGCGCCGTGCGCGGCCAGCAGCTCGTTGACCCGTTTGCGCGCGGCCAGGGCCCGGGTCATGTCCACGTCGACGGTGAGGAAGAAGTGGGGGACGGGACCGAGCGATTCGGTGAGGCGTCGCGCGACGGTCTTGCGCATCTGCGTGAGCGCGATGTCCTCGAATTCGGTGTCGGGGGGTGCGGGCCAGGGGGTGACGGGCGGGGTGGGGGCGGCCGTAGCCGCCTCCGCCGCCGCGCGGGCAGCGGCTTCGACGTCCCGCTTGATGACGCGGCCCCCGGGACCGGAGCCCTGCAGTGTGGCGATGTCGAGGCCGGCGTCCCGGGCGAGGCGCTTCGCGACGGGTGAAGCCCTGACGCGGGTGGGGGTGGGGGGGACTGTCGCCTCCGCCGAGGGCGCCGTCGTGGTCGCAGGGGCGGGGGCCTCTACAGAACGGGCCGGTGTGGCCGTCTCCGGGGCGGCAGTGCCCGGTGTCGCCGCCGGCGTCGCTGGCTGCGGAGCCTCCGTCGGCCCTTCGCCTGGACCGGCGTCCGGCGCCCCGTTCCCGTCGGCCACAGCCCCACCCCCCAACCCCGCCACCATCGCCGCAATATCCTCACCCTCCGCCGCGATGATCGCGATCACGTCCCCCACCGGCGCCGCCGCCCCCTCACCCACCAGCACCTTGCGGAGCACGCCCTCGCCCCGGGCCACCAGCTCCATCGTGGCCTTGTCCGTCTCGATCTCCGCGAGGATGTCGCCCTGCGCAACCGCATCCCCCTCACCCTTCAGCCACCTGACGACCTGGCCCTCCTCCATCGTGGGCGAGAGCGCTTCCATGTGGACCCTGGTTGCCATTTCTCCGTCCTCGCTCAGGTGATGGTGCCGGGCATGTACAGCACCTTCCTGCACGCCTCCACAACCGCCTTCACCCCGGGCTTCGCGATCTGCTCCAGGTTCTTCGCGTACGGCATCGGCACGTCGGCCTGGGTCACCCGCAGCACCGGCGCGTCGAGTTCGTCGAAGGCCTCGTCCTGGATCAGCGACACGATCTGCGCCCCGACACCCGCGAACGGCCATCCTTCCTCCAGGTAGACCACCCGGTTCGTCTTCGCGACCGTCTCCAGGATCGCGTCCACGTCGAGCGGCCGCAGCGAACGCAGGTCGAGCACCTCGGCCTCGACCTCCTCGCGCTCGAGCGCGCGCGCCGCCTGCAGCGCCACATGCACCATCTTGCCGTGGGTGACGATGCTCACGTCGTCGCCCGGGCGCTTCACCTCGGCCACGCCGAGAGGGATCACGTACTCCTCGTCGGGGACCTCACCGCGCACGTTGTAGAGCAGCTCGCCCTCCATGACCGCGACCGGATCGTCGTCCCGAATGGCCGCGGCGAGCAGCCCCTTTGCGTCGGCCGGGGTGGCCGGGGTGACGAGCTTCACGCCGGGCGCGTGCACGTAGTACGTCTCGCAGGCCTGGGAGTGCTGGGCGGAGAGCTGGAGCGCGGCCCCGGTCGGCCCCCGGAAGACCATCGGGATGGGGACCTGTCCGTTGGTCATGTACAGCATCTTGGCCGCGCTGTTGATGACCTGGTCGAGCGCGAGGATCGAGAAGTTGAAGGTCATGAACTCGCAGATCGGGCGCAGTCCGGACATCGCCGCGCCGACGCACAGACCCGCGAACCCCAGCTCGCTGATCGGCGAATCGACCACGCGCCGGTCGCCGTAGCGGGCCAGCATGCCGCGCGAGACCTTGTAGGCGCCATCGTACTCGGCGACCTCCTCGCCCAGCAGGAAGACCGAGTCGTCCCGGTCCATCTCCTGGCACATGGCCGCGTTGAGGGCTTCGCGGTAGGTGATCTCAGCCATTGGGGCCACCCCGCCCATCCAGGAAGAGCCGCCCATTCGGATTGATCTCCGCATACACATGATCGTACAGCGTCGACGGGTCCGGCAGCGGCGAAGCGTCGGCGAACTCGGCCGCGTCCTCGCTGGCCGCACGCGCCTCGGTGTCGATCGCCTCCAGCTCATCCTGAGTCAGCAACCCGGCCTCCATCAGCCGGTCGCGCAGGATCGTGATCGGGTCCTCACCCTGCACGTGCGCATCCACCTCCTCCTTCGACCGATAGGTGCCCGAGACCGGATCGGACATGGAGTGGCCCCGGAAACGGTATGTGATCGCATTCACGAACTGCGGGCCCGCCCCGCCCCGCACCCTCTCCACCAGCTCCTCGAAGAAGCGGTACGTCTCCAGCACGTCCTGCCCGTTGACCGTGTGAGCCGGGATCCCGTACGCCCCCGAACGCGCCTCCATCTCCGTCACCGAGACGCGCGAAAACGCCGTCCCCATTCCGTAGCCGTTGTTCTCAACCACGTAGATGACCGGCAGCTGCCACACCGCCGACATGTTCAGCGATTCCAGGAAGGCCCCCTGGTTTACCGCCGCATCCCCCATGAAGCAGACGCAGATCTGGTCGCCGCCCCGGTACCGGATCGCCCACGCGAGCCCCGCCCCCAGCGGTATCTGCCCGCCCACGATCCCGTGACCGCCGTAGAAGCCGACGGTCGTGTCGAAGAGGTGCATCGAGCCGCCGCGGCCACCCGAGCAGCCGCCGACCCGGCCGTACAGCTCCGCCATCACGGCCCGGGGCGTGATCCCCTTCGCGATCGCCTGCGTGTGTTCGCGGTAGGCGGTGATGACCAGGTCGTCGGCGCGAAGTGGCTTGATCGAACCCGCCGCCAGCCCCTCCTGCCCGATGTGCAGGTGGCAGAAGCCGCCGATCTTGCCGATCGCGTACGCCTCCTCCGCCTTCTCCTCGAAGCGGCGGTAGAGGAGCATGTCGGCCATCAGACCGTGCAGTTCCTCCTTGGAGAAGCCGTGGAGACGGTCGGCGGCGGGGTCGCGATCGTCGCCCGCCGCGGGCGCTTCCCCGTTCTTCACCACGGCCTGCGTTGCGGGTGCCATCGCGTCAGCCTCCGCTTCCGGCCACGCGTTTCCGCCCTCGGTCCGTCCGAAGCTGGACGAGGGGCCTTGCCGGGCCGCCATTCAGCCCCACCACCTCCGCCGGCGCCGGAACATCCGCCTCCATCACCTCGCGGATGCTCCCCGGCCCCCCCGCCTCCACCTCGCGCGCCTGCTCCTTGGCGTGATAGCTCGAGCGCACCAGCGGCCCCGACTCGACGTGCCGGAACCCGTACTCCTCCTCGCCGATCCGCTTCCAGTCGCGGAACTCGTCGGGGGTCACCCAGCGGGCCACCGGAATGTGCTGCTTCGAGGGACGCAGGTACTGCCCCAGCGTGAGGATGTCGACCGCGGCCTCGCGCAGGTCGGCCATCGCCTGGCGGATCTCGCCCGCCCGCTCACCCATCCCCAGGATGATCCCCGTCTTGGTCAGCATCGCGGGGTCGATCCGCTTCGCGCTTCCCAGATACGAGATCGATCGCCAGTACCGCCCGCCGGGCCGCACCTCGGGGTGGAGCCGCTCGACCGTTTCGAGATTGTGCCCCAGGATGGCGGGCCGGGCCTCCATCACCGCGCGGAGCGCGTCCTCGTCGCCCTTGAAGTCCGGGATCAGCACCTCGACGGAACAGTGCGGCAGCCTCGCGCGCACCTCGCGGATCGTCGCCGCGTAGATCCCCGCGCCGCCGTCGGCAAGCTCGTCCCGGTTGACCGAGGTGATGACGACGTGGTCGAGATCCATCGCCGCGATCGTCTCGGCGACGCGGCGGGGCTCGTCGAGGTCGAGTTCGGTGGGCATCCCGTGGGCGACCGCGCAGTACTTGCAGGCGCGGGTGCAGACGTCGCCCAGGATCATGAAGGTGGCGGTCCCGTCCTCCCAGCATTCGCCGATGTTGGGACAGCCGGCCTCCTCGCAGACGGTGTGCAGCGACTGGCTGCGCATGAGGCGCTTGAGGCGCAGGTAGTTGGGCCCGCCGGGGGACCGCACCTTGAGCCACGACGGCTTGCGCGAGGTGATGGGGATGGTGTCGATCCCGCAGTGGGCCGGGATCCGGGACGAGCCCTTCGGCTTGACCGTACCGGTGTCCTTGCCGGTGGGGGCGTACCCGCCAGGCTTCACGGACGCACCCTCGCGGCCTGAGGCGTCACCGTTGCCGACGTGCGGATGCCGGCCCGCATTCGCGGACCCGTCCCCTCTATTTGTGTCTGACGGAATCACTTCCGGCGGATCTCCGAATGGCGCTTTTCGTCCCCCGGACGCCGCCCCCCCAAGGGTTCGGCTCAGTCCCCCCGGTGCTCCGGCAAGCCGCCGGGGCCAGGGGCACGGGGCCGTGAATCATAAGAAAGTCGGCCATTCCGCACCACTTGCAAATCGCCGCAGCCCGCTGCCTGCAGCCCCTCTCAGCCCTCCACCAGCACATGTACCGCAAGTCGCTCGACATCGTGTTCGTCCCGGGTTCGCACCAGCGCCCAGTCCGCGCCGATGTCCAGCAACCGGGCTTCGGCGGGAAGCACCAGGGAGCGGATTTCCTCGCCGCCGCCGTCGAAGGCCCGCCATGCGGCGGATTGGCCCGGCCGCGGATAGTCCTGGACCCAGAGGACGCCGTCGTCGCCGAGCAGCAGCCGGCCGTAGGCGGGGAAGGTGGACGGCAGAGCCCCGAGGTCGCGTTCCCACCGCTCCTCGAAGCGCACCCGCCAGTCACGGGGATCCCGGAGGGGTTCGGGGATGAAGACGTCCTCCCGGCCGCTCTCGAATCGCTCGCGCAGTTCCTCCCGGTACGCGTCGATATGCTGTTGCGTCACCGCCAGGTCCGGACCCTGCCAGCGGATCCGACGCGTGGTCCGTCCGGTCCAGTTCCACGAACTCGAGCTCGTAGTCGTCGCCCCTACCGAGCCAGGTACCCGAATCGGTCGGGGCGAACGTCAGTTTGCGGCCCCAGATGCCCGGTTCGCTGCCGCCGTCCGTTTTCAGGCGGTCTTCGCCCGGAACGTCCTCCCGCAGGATCGTGACCACGCTGCTGTCCGCGTAGGCCATGTCCGCGCTCGTGTGGTAGGGACCGAGTTCCGTGGGGCGTTCCTTGCCCCACCCCGAAACCACGAACCGGCCCCCGGGAGCACAGGTGATTTCACGTGGCTGGACCCCTTGAAACGTGAACGGGTAGGCGGCAAGGAGCTGGCCGCCGCCGTCGAAAACCGTAAGGCGCAGGTTGTACTGGTCGTGGATGACGATCGATTGCTCGCCGGCACAGGGAACGAGCAACTCGGCGAATGGCTGAAAGTCGCCCGGCCCCTCTCCCGCCTTCCCCCGGCTCCACAGGTGTTCACCATCCGGGCCGAACCGCTGTACACGAAAGGCCCCACTCTCGTAAATGACGATGCTGCCGTCAGCTAGGCGGGCGGCGCCGGAAACATCGAAGAGTTCATGCGCCTCCTGGCCGCCAACGACCCCGATGGAGAGCGTCGGTTGATCCGACAGGCGGACGGTGGTCGCGATAGCGCGCCGCACGTTGTCCTCGACCGGTTGAGAAGTGGGCCGGTCACAGGCGACCGTGCAAAGCAGAACCAGGGCGTAGCCTCCCGGCAGGCGGCGGTGCCGGCGAGCGAGGAGGCCCATCAGCTGAAGGCGGGTAGCAAGCGCACCCTCAGTGCTCCTCCAGGCTGTGCAGCGCAAGGCGCTCGACGTCCAGCGCATCCCGGTAGTTGACGAGCGCCCAACCGGCACCGATATCGAGAAGGGTCGTCGCCGGAGGCAGCTCGAGTATGTAGTTCCACTCCCCGCCCTGATCGAAGGCGAACCACTCGTTCTGTTCCCCCGGCCGCTGGAAATCCTGAACCCAGAGGGTGCCGTCGTCTCCGAGCAGTACGCGGCTGTAGGCCGGGAAGTTGGCCGGCAGCATCTCGCGCTCGCGCTCCCAGCGAGCGTCGAAGCGGTCCCCGGTGTACGATTCACGCAGCCTCTCCCGATGGGCGTCGAGATGCTCCTGCGTCACCGCCAGATCCGGCCCCTCCCACCGGATGCGACCCGTGGTCGTGCCGGTCCAATCCACCAATTCGATTTCGTAGTCGTCGCCGGTGCCGAGCCACGTACCGGTGTCGGTCGGCGCGAACATGAGTCTGTGCGACCAGATGCCCGGCCTGCTGCCCGTTACCACGCCTTCACTGGTGGCCGTCGTCACGCGATCTTCGGCAGGGACATCTTCCCGCAGAATCGTGACCACGGAACTGTCCGCGAACGCCATGTCCACGATCGTGCGGAAGGGCCCCGGTTCCATGGGGTGCTCCTTGGCCCAGCCCGACACCACCAGGCGTCCGCCGGGAGCACATGTGATGTCATAGGGCGAGCGCTCCTGAAAGGCGAAGGGATACGTGTGAAGCAGCTCGCCGTCGCCGTCGAAGACCGTGATGCGCCGGCTGTATATGTCGTAGATCATGATCGATTGCGCGCCGGCGCATGGAATGAGCAACTCGGCGAAGTCCTGGAAGTCGCCCGGTCCTTCTCCCTCCTGCCCCCGGCTCCACAGGTGTTCACCGTCAGGGCCGAACTTCTGCGCGCGAAACGCCCCGCTCTCGTAGACCACGATGCTGCCGTCGGCAAGCCGGGCGGCGCCGGAAACTCCGAAGAGTTCGAGTTCTTCCTGGCCGCTGACCACTCCGATCTGGAGTGTCGGTTCGTCAGACAACCGCACGTCAGTCGCAGCATCGCGCCGGGCTCTGTCCTCGGCGGACGGAGTGGCCGGGCGATCGCAGGCGGCTAGGCACAGAAGGACCAACGCGGGCCCGCAGACACCTGATGGATGGAGGCGATGGCGTGTGATCAGGCCCATCGGACAGAACGAGAAAGCGGTCATGGTCGGCACTCCGTCGATTGAGGGGGTGATGCGCTACACTTCATTTGACTACTCCGGCCATGGGGATCGTTGGCGAGATATGGCCCGCCTACCGCAACACCCACGCCACCCCGAACCCCAGGTACGTCCCCACCGCGTACCCCAGCAGCCCCACCACCACCCCCGGCAGCACCAGATGCCGCCACTGCCGCGAAATGGCAACCGCCAGCGCGCTCGACGGCCCGCCCACCGCCGCCTGCGAGGCCACCGCGACGGTCCCGATATCCAGGCGCAGCAGCCTCCCCACCCCCAGCACGAACACCGCGTGCACCGCCACCACGATCAGCGTGAAGAGGAAGACCTCGACGCCCACCGCGGCGATCTCCGACCACCGGGACACGATTCCGATCAGCACGAAGAAGAAGTGGAGGCCCACCGAACCGAGCTGCATCGCGCCGCGGGCGTCACGGAAGAGGGGCGAATGGCCGAGCGCGAGGGCCAGCGTGGTGAGCCAGAGGATTGCGGGGACCGCGGGCCAGACCTCGCCCAGCCACTCCGACACGAAGACGAGGATCAGGCCGGCGGCGACCAGGTTGGCGACGGAGAGCGCCGAGAGCCCTTCCCGCGCGAAGTAGGGGTGGCGGGCGTGGCGCTCGGATTCGGTGGTGGGTGCGGCCGACTCCGTTTCCGTGGAGAGCGACGCAGTCTCGTCGTCGCCGACCCGAACCGGTGCGTAGAACCGCCCGATCCAGAGCGGGAGCACGAGGCAGGCTGCGAGCCAGAGGCCGGTCACCACCGCGTCGGCCGCGTTCAGCCCCGCGAAGAGGGCGCCCGAGAGGCCCAGTTCGCGGCCCACCGAGACGAAGTTCACCGAACCGCCCGAATACGTGCCGGTCAGCGCCCCCGCCATGCGCATGGTGTCTTCGCCGAAGTGCGCCCCGTACACGGCGGCGGCCACGAAGGCGCCCAGGATCGTGCCGGTCACGGCCACTACGAACGCCCCGACCATCCTGGGGCCGGCCTTCCTGAGGTCGCGCAGGTTCACCGAGAGCAGCAGCCACGCGATCGCCACCGACGTGACCGGGCCGAACACCGCGTCGTAGACCCCCGACCTGACGGGCACCAGCCCCGTGTTGGAGAGGATCGCGCCGAAGATCAGGGCCAGCATCGAAGCCCCGACCTTCCCCAGCGCGGGGACGCGGTAGTCCAGCCAGAAGGCGAGCGCGGTGGCGGCCGCGATGACGGTGACCAGCGCCAGCGGCGACTCGATCATGGTCCCGGCTCCGGCGGCTCGGAAACGGCCAGGTACTCCAGCGCCTCTTCGCGGAGCACCGGCAGCAGGTTGGCGTGGCCGCCCGCGTTCTGCGGACCGTACTCGACCAGGCCGGCGCCGATCTCTTCGTCGTAGACATCCACGAGGGTCTGGTAGTGGGTGCGCGCCAGCGCGTCGTTGCCCAGCACGATGGCAGCCTCCGCGGCCGCGGCGAGGCAGAGGAGGTGGGCGGGCCTGACCGCCAGCCCCGCTTCGGCGACCTCCAGCGCCGAGGCGCCGTCACCGGCCAGGGCGTGGAGGAGGGAGAGGTGGAAGCGGTCGTCCAGGGTGAGGGCGGCAATCCGGTCGTACGAGGCGATCGCCATGGGCAGGAAGAACTCGACCTCGGTCTGGTCGCCGCCTTCGAAGGCGGTCATGACGCGCCAGAAGAGGCGGTCGGCGGCCTCGCGGGGGGTCATCGCATCGAGGTCGATCGCCGAGGTGGGGCCGGGGGTGCCGGGTGGGGTGGATTGGGGACTTGCGGCCGAGTTATCAGAGTTACTAGTTTGTTGGACAACTAGCAGAATTGTGATAACAAGCGCAAGTGCAGCCGCCAACGTCCACGGCGAGCGCGCACCCGCGATGGCGACCCTGGGCCGCTTCGCGCTCAAGCCCTCCCCGCACTCGGTGCAGAACCGGTCACCCACATCCGAGGGCGCCGAGCAGCCAGGACACGGCGGCCCCTGCAACGCCCCCCCGCAGCGCGAGCAGAAGTTCGCCCCTTCCGGGTTCTCCGGGTACTGGCACTGCGGACAGACCACGCCGGTCGCCGCCGTCATCCAACCGGCCTTTCCCCAGCAATGGCATTGAACAGCAGCGGCCACGTCACAATGCTCTGCCCCCTGTAGTTCGGCTGAAATCCGAAGAGGATGACCTCCCCCCGCCCCACCCTCGCCCTTAGCAGCGCCGGCTGCCCGGCCAACCGTTCCGGCCCCAGAATCCACCCCGCAATCACCGGGTTCCCCTCCCCATACCTCCCCAGCACCTCCACGCGCTCGTCGTCCACCGTGAACGCGCGGCTGCTCCGCCAATACCACGCCGCCGTGTAGCCGTCGTAGCCCGCATTGACCGGATCGGGCTGCAGGTCCACGCGCAGGATCGATCCCGGCACATAGAACTCGGTCGTCGAGAGCCCCTCGGTCGGATGGTCCACCCGCAGCCCGAAGAGCCCGATCGCGAAGTCAGCCGCCTCTTCCATCACCACCAACCGACCCCCCGCCTCCACGAACTCGCGCACCGCCGCGCGCCCCTCCTCCCCGATGCCCCCCGTATACCGCTCCGGCAGCGACCCCCGCGCATTTCCCCGGCTGATCGAAGCGTCCGACTGGCTCTGGAAGATCATCACGTCGTAGTCGTCGCCCAGCGATCCGGCCCGCATCCGCGCATCGTGCAGCGAGTCGTAGCGCATGCCGTGCGTGTCGAACATCCAGCGCGTCCACCCCGCGATCATCGGCTCGTCGTAGCCCTTGTACAGCCCCACGCGGGGCGCGTTAGGTCCGGTCAGCGCGTCCGGCAGCCGATACTCCACCGAGGGCACCTCGATCGGGTCGCTCAGCGCCACCTCCGGTTCGGCCTCCAGCGCCGCCGCCTCGACGCCCATCAGCAGCGGCAGCGTGTGCGCGGTCACGTCGTACGGCCGTTTCGGCGGACCCCCCGGATACTCGCGCATGTCGGGGTATTCCTGCACGGTCAGCATGGTCTGCGCGAAGGCCGCGTTCGGCTGCCGCATCACCACCACATGCGACCCGGCCGGATACGTCACGCCCCCGACCCTGAAGTCATCCTCGGCCCGCCGCACCTCCACGTCCCCCATCGTCAGGGTTCTGAGCACGCTCTGCACCCCAACCTCGTTCTCCTGCCCCCCCGGAATCACCCACGCGGCCGGCCAGCTCTCCCACCCCGCAACCGCCCGCTCGTTCACCCGGTAGAAGTTCTCCAGCCAGAAACGGCGATTCTTCGCGGCGTTCACCAAAAGCGCCATCGCCCCCGAATACTGGTACTCGACGATGTCGGGCAGCCCCCAATCACCCCCCCGCCACGGCCAGGGAAAGTTCCAGGCCGCCTCCGAGGCCTCGTACTCGCGGCCCCCCACCACCGATTCGCGGGGAATGTGCACGGTGGTCGCCAGCTGCGCCGACGCGGTCTCGCTCAGGATGCGCGCGCCCCCATGGTAGTGCATGTAGGCCCGCCCGGGGTGGTATCCGTCGTAGATCGCATTGATCACCACGCCCTTCTTCCCCTGCGACGTCAGCTCGGCCGCCATGTACGCGCCCAGCTGGTTGACCGCGGTCACCAGCCCCGGGTCGACGTTCGGCTCGATCGGATCAATGTACGGCGGGAAGAAGATGCGGGCGCCGCCGCCCCCCATCTGGTGGATGTCGTGCACGATCTGCGGGTGCCAGTCGTTCTGCGCCCTTACCGTGTGCTGCGTCTCCTTCTGGTAGAAGGTGAACCAGTCGCGGTTGTTGTCGTGGCCGACGTAGAAGTGGTACAGCCAGGGCGGGGCGCGCCCCTCGAACTCGGTCCCCACGTGCTCGTTGTAGAAGTCGTTCACCCACTGCGTGCCGTCGGGGTTGAGCGACGGGATCTGCAGCAGGATGACGTTGTCGAGGATCTCGCGGACGCGCTCGTCCTGCGACGAGGCGAGGTGGTGGGCGAGCTTCGCGGCCGACTGGCCGGTGCCCACCTCGGTCGAGTGGATCGCGTGCGTGATCATGACGATCGTGCGGCCCTCGTCGAGGAGGCGCTCGAGTTCGCCGGGGCCGCCCACGGTGCGGGGGTCGGCGAGCCGGTGCTGCATGCGGTGGAAGTCGTCGAGGCGGGCGTGGTTCGCCGGGCTCGTGATCGTGAGCATGATGAAGGGGCGGCCCATCGTGGTGGGGCCGAGGGTGTCCACGGTGACGCGGTCGCTGGTGCGCGCGAGGATCTCGTAGTAGGCGGTGAGGTCGTCCCAGTTGGCGAGCTTTCCGGCGGCGCCCATGGGGAAGCCGAAGTGGTCGGCCGGGGTGGGGATCTGGGCCGGCAGCGCGGCCGGCAGGACGGCGGCCAGCATCGTGACCACCGTAAGGAGTGAGCGTCGCATGTCCTGTCCCGGAAGAGTGTTCGTCTACAGCCCCGTAGGCGAGTCTACGAAACGGCCCTCGATTCCGAAACGGTTCTCCAACAGATCCTTCACCGCCTTCACCCCCCAAACCTCCGTCGCGTAGTGGCCTCCGAGCAGCACGCTCACCCCCGTCTCGCGCGCCTCGATCGCGTGGTGATGCGACGCCTCCCCCGTGATCAGGACATCGAGTTCCCGGGCCGCGGCCTCGTGCAGCATCGACGCTCCGCCGCCCGTCACGATCCCGGCGGTGGTCACCGTTTCCGGCCCTCCGGGCAGCGTCCGCACGCGCTCGCCGGTCAGCGCCGAGAGGGCGGCCGCGAGGTCGGCGAGGGGCGTTGCCTCAAGGGTACCCCTGCAGCCGATGTGCGTCCCCTGGTATTCGCCGAACGGCTCCAGCGACGAGAGGCCCAGCCTGCGCGCGAGGACCGCGGCATTTCCGACCTCGGGGTGTCCGTCCAGCGGAAGGTGCGCGCTGTAAAGCGCCGTGCCGCTCCCGACCAGCAGCCCGATGCGGCGAAAGTGCGGCCCCGTCAGCGGTTGCAGCCCACTCCAGAAGAGCCCGTGGTGTACGATCAGGAGGTCCGCCCAGTCGCGGACGGCCTCGATGACGGCTTCGCTGGCGTCCACCGCAACCGCGAGACGCCCGACCCGCTCCGGGCCCTCCACCTGCAGGCCGTTCAGTGCGTTCGGGTAGTCCGGAAAGCGGTCGACATCGAGATACTCGTCGAGGAAGCTGACGATCTCCGCCAGGGGGACCGCGGGTGTGGCCGGTGATGACATCCGGACTTGGGCAGGGTCTCGTGCGCGCCTTCCAACCATCTCTCGACGGTGGGATCCCGACCGCGCCAAGGCCTCCCTATTTCGCGGCCTTGGCCCTGGCCCTGGCGCCGCCGAGACGGCCCCCAGGCTGCTCGTTCGTTTGGGGACGCGTCGCCTGACCCGCCGGCACGGCACCCGCCGGAGCCGCTCCACCCACATCCCTGCGCCCGATGCTGACCGTCCCGTTCACCACGCCTCCCTCGTCCAGTTTCAGGCGCGTCGCCCGGATCTCGCCGTCGATCACGCATGTCTCCTGGAGTTCGAGGCGCGAATCCACGTCAAGCGCGCCCTTCACCGTTCCCGCGATCACGGCGTCCTGGGTCTGGATGTCTCCGTCTACGCGGCCGCCCTTGCCGATCACCACCGCCTTCTCCGCGCGGACGGACCCCTCGACCCTGCCCTCGATGCGAATCGTATCCGTGGTGTCGCAGTCGCCGACGATGTGCATGCCCGGCCCGATGATTGAAATGACCTTGTCCGCCGAAGCGGCCGGAGTGGCGCGACCTCTGGACATGAACTGCCCTGCCTTTCTCTCGTCTGTGGTTGGTCCGTCGGCTTTACGGTGGCGTGACCATCGAGAACGGATCAACCGGTTCCCCATTCTTCAATATCTCGAAGTGTAGATGCGGCGCGGTAGACGCGCCCGTCGATCCGGACAGCGCGATCACCTCTCCCTTGCGCACTGTCCAGCCTCTCTGCGGCACCAGGTACATCGCGTGGCCGTAGCGTGTCGTCAATCCGTTCCCGTGGTCGATCTGGATGAAGAGACCGTAGACCGGATCATTCGCCGCTTCCACCACGACACCTCCCCCGGCAGCCCTCACATACGAACCGCTCGCGACCGCGATATCGATCCCGGGATGGTCCGCACCGGCCCCGCCGAGGTGCGCCCGGGTCAAGGCTCCGGCCACGGTCAGCGGCCATGCGGTCGGTTCCGTCTCCGCGTCTCCAGCCGGCAGTGTCTCGCTTCCGCGTGCGGGACCGCCGGGCGCCGGAACCCAGAACGCGGAATCGGCCTCGCCGGCGAGTCCGAGCAGCCGCTTGTAGGTGTCCTCCCTTTGTTCCATTCGCACCAGCCGCTGCGCGACGTCCTCGACCCTGGTCTGATGTGCCTCCAGAGAGTCGACCTTGTGGGCCAGATCGTCCGCCTGCGCCGCGCGCCTGGCGATGGAAACCCAGCTCGCCGCCATCCCGACGACCGCCACTGCGAGCAGCGTTCCCGCCACCCCCAGCACCCGGAGCCGCCGCCGGGACAGGCTGATGCCGCGCGGCTCCCCGCCGTCGTTGGGAACCACTATGAACGACAGGCCGTCGTCGTGCTTGGACATATGTGGAAACGGTTTGGGGACCCGGACCGTCCCTTGGCCGCCAAGTCCTGCCGGCATCGCGGCGGGAATACCCGCTGCATTTGACCGAAAATGCTGTCGCGTACTGCCGGAGGGGAAGTCGGAATATTGACCGGGCGGCGTCCGCTTGCCAAGTCGGGGGAGCTGCCGGCTATCCGACGACTTCTGCCGCGTCCTTCCCCGTGACCGCCTCGAAAACGCGCTCAAGATCGCGGACGCCGCTGAAGGTGATCCGGATCGCGCCGGTGCCCTTCCCCTTCCATTGAATCGCAACCCGGGCACCCAGGTACGCCCCGAGCGTCTCCTCGAGAACGTCGATCGCGGGATCCCGCTGCGCATCGGCGACCTCCTCGGGGTCGGCGGGCACCGTGTCACCGGGTTGCAATTCGCGGATTCGCTTCTCCGTCTCGCGGACCGACCAGCCCTTTGCGGCCGCCTGGCGGGCCAGCTCCGCGGCCTTCATCGGATCATCGACCGCCAGGATCGCCCTGCCGTGCCCCATCGAGAGCTTTCCTTCGTCCATGAGGCGGCGGACGGAGGGCGGCAGGGCCAGGAGGCGCAGCACATTGGCGACCGTTGACCGGCTCTTTCCGACGGCTTCGGCGATCTGTCGCTGGGAATACCCGAACTTATCCCGAAGTGATGCGTATCCCTGAGCCTCTTCAAGGGGTCCGAGGTCCTGCCGCTGGAGGTTCTCGACAAGTGCAAGCACCAGAAGGGTCTGATCATCGACGTCGCGGATCTGGGCCGGGATCTCCCGCCACCCGAGCTGCTTGACCGCCCTCAACCGGCGCTCGCCGGCGACGAGTTCGAAGGTGCGGCCGGTGACCGACCTCCTGACCACGATCGCCTGCAGGAGACCGTTGACCTTGATCGAAGCCGCGAGTTCCTCCATTTCCGCGGCCACGAAGGTCGCGCGGGGCTGGAACGGATTGGGAGCGATCGCCCTGACGGGCAATTTCGTCGGAGAAGGGGTGTCGGTTCCGGCTGCGAGCGGCTCTCCCGCGTATTCCCCGAGGAGGGCGCTGAGCCCCCTGCCCAGGCGATCGTTTGGGCTCATGGCCTGGCTGCTCCTGTCCTGGCTATTGCTGCCTCTTGCGTGATCGGATCTCTCTTGCGAGGTCGGCATATCGTCGCGCACCCGCGGAAGACGGCGCGTAATCCGCAACCGGCTTCCCGAAGCTCGGCGCCTCGGCGATGCTGACGTTGCGGGGGATGACGGTGTTGAACACCAGGTCGCCGAAGTACCGCTTCGCCTCTGTCGCGACCTGGCGGGAAAGGCTCAACCGCTGGTCGTACATGGTGAGCAGGACCCCTTCGATGGTGAGGGACGGATTGAGGCTGCGCTGAACGAGCTGGACGGTATTCAGGAGTTGGGAGAGGCCCTCGAGTGCATAGAACTCGCATTGGATCGGGATGAGCACCGAATCCGCGGCCGCCAGGGTGTTGAGCGTGAGGAGGCCCAGAGACGGCGGACAGTCGATGAAGACGAAGTCGTAGTCCTGCGCGACGGGACCCAGGGTTTCGCGCAGGATCGTCTCACGGTCCCGCACTCCCACCAGTTCGACCTCCGCTCCCACCAGATCGCGGTTGGCGGGGAGCAGGTGAAGCTTCGAGTGGCCGTTGGGGCACTGGATCGCCCGAAACGCCGGCAGGCCCCTGATGAGCACATCGTAGGTGGTCGGGATCTTCCCGCGGTCCACCACGCCGAGCCCGCTCGATGCGTTGCCCTGCGGGTCGACGTCCACCAGCAGAACGCGCTCGCCCGCCCGGGCCAATGAAGCACCCAGGTTGACGGCCGTCGTCGTCTTCCCTACGCCACCCTTCTGGTTCGCAAGCGCGATGATGCGGGTCAAGTCGTCAGACCTTTCGGGGCTGGTCGGAGGCTCCTGCACTGGAACCACCATCGAGAATCTAACACCGGGGGGGTGTTTCACGTGGAACGGGCCGACACCCCCCTTCAATCGGATGTTCCACGTGGAACAATGTGCCCCCACGCCATCAGCGCGGCGTCATCGCGGTTCAGGTTGAGGCCGTCGTCGGCCCTGCCCCCGGATCGCTCACGGTCGACTTCATCCTCCGCACCTCCATGACCAGGTTCTGAAGGTCCGCCGGAGACACACCCGGGATCCTCCCCGCCTGGGCGATGCTCTGCGGACGAACGCGGGTGAGCTTCTGCCGCGCCTCGAAGGACAGCGTCTTGAAGTCATCGTAGGGCGCGTCGGGCGGGATCACGAAATCCGCCTGTGCCCGGAGCTTACGGGCCCGCTCCAACTCGCGGCGCACGTACCCTTCGTACTTGACGTCGATTTCGACCGTTGCCAGCACGTCCTCATCGAACTCGGGAGCAGCGTCTCCCGCCGCCTGAAGGAGTCCGGCCGCCGTAACTCCCGGTCTGCGCAGGAGTTCCCGCGCTCGTTTCGGTCGTGCGGGAACCCCGCCGTTCGTTCCCAGCAACGCCGGTTCGGCGGCTTCCGGTGAGAGGACATGGCTGGCGAACCACGTCGCCGCACGCTTCTCCTGGTCCAGACGCTCATCGAGTGCCGCCTCTTGTGCAGGCGTTAGCAGCCCCACCGAACGGGCGAGCGTACCCAGACGGCTCGGTCCGTTGTCCTGTCGAAGCAGCAGCCGAAACTCGGCCCGGGAGGTGAAGAGGCGGTAGGGTTCGTCCACGCCCTTGGTGACGAGATCGTCGATCAGCACCCCGATATAGCCCTGGTCCCGTTCGACGACGAACGGCTCGCGCCCCTGAACCGCCAACGCCGCGTTCGCACCCGCGACCAGCCCCTGCCCCGCGGCCTCCTCGTAGCCGGTCGTGCCGTTGATCTGTCCGGCGAAGTACAGCCCCGGCATCCCCCGCACCTCAAGGGTGTGGTTGAGCTGGTGTGGCGGGAAGTAGTCGTACTCGATGGCATACCCAGGCTTCGTCATCTTCGCCTCCTCCAGCCCGGGTATCGACCGCAGAAACTCCAGTTGCACCTCGGGAGGCAGCGAGGTGGACAGGCCGTTGACATACAACTCGGTCGTGTCCAGCCCTTCCGGCTCCAGGAACACCTGGTGACGGCGCGCATTCGGAAATCGCACCACCTTGTCCTCGATCGAGGGGCAGTACCGGGGCCCCTGGCCCGAGATCTCCCCACCGTACAGCGCGCTCCGCTCAAGATTCGCGGCCACGATCTCCTTCAGGCCTTCGCCCGACCAGGTGATCCAGCAGGGAAGCTGTCTCGGCAGTGGTTCCCGCTCGTAGAACGAGAAGCGGAACCGATCGTCGTCGCCGTCCTGGCGCTCGCAGCACGCGAAATCCACCGAACGGCCGTCGACCCGGGGGGGCGTGCCCGTCTTGAACCGCGCCATCTCGAGGCCGCGCGCCTCGAGCGCCTCCGCGAGCTCGATGGACGGCCCCTCCCCCGCCCGCCCCGCCCCCTGCGCCGCGCTGCCGCCCACATGGATCCGTCCCCGCAGGAAGGTCCCGGCCGTGACCACCACCGCCCGTCCCTCGACGGTGATCCCGCCGCGCGTCTCCACGCCCCCCACCCCATCGTCGAAATGGAGTCCCGTCACCATCTCCTGGAAGAGATCGAGGTTCTCGTGCCCATCGAGGATGCGCCGCACGGCGATCGGATAGAGCGCCCGGTCACACTGTGCACGCGGCCCCCACACCGCCGGCCCCTTCGCGCGGTTCAGCATCCGGAAGTGGATGCGCGACGCGTCCGTGGCCCGCGCCATGACCCCGCCGAGCGCACCGACTTCCCGCGCCACCGTCCCCTTGGCCACGCCCCCGATCGCCGGATTGCAGCTCATCTGCGCGATGCGCGTCAGGTCGGGCGTGATGAGCAGCGTCTTCGCGCCCAGACGCGCAGCGGCGGCGGCGGCCTCGGTTCCGGCGTGTCCGCCACCCACTGTGATAACGTCGTAAGTCATTCTCATGACTTCACTTACCTATGCAGAAATCCTTGAAGACGCGGTCCAGCACGTCGTCCGTGGAGATGACCCCGAGGATCTCCTCGAGGGCGCTCTCGGCGCTCTTCAGGTGTGCCGACGCCACCTCGGGAGGAATCCCCCCGGCCAAGGCCTCCCCGAAGGCCTCGACCTCGTCGCGTGCCAACTCCAGAAGATCGGCCTGGCGCCTCCGCGTGACCACCGGTACGTCGTCGCGGTTCTCCACGACGCCGCGAAAGACATGCTCGCGCAAATGCCGCTTGAGGAGCTCGAGGCCGCTCCCGGTCTTCGCCGAAACGGCCACCTCGCCATCTTCCGGGGCCTCGTTCGGCCCGGCAAGGTCCCACTTCGTGAGCACCCGCACCACCGGTGCCGCCAGACCCTCCAGAAAAGGCCCCTCCTCCCAGTGGGCCGCGCGCCCCGTCTCGCGGCAGTAGAGCACGAGATCGGCCCCCGCAAGATAGCGGCGCGCCACCTCGATCCCCAGCTTCTCGACCTTCTCCGAGGCTCCTCGCAGTCCCGCCGTATCGACCAGCCGGAAGGGAAACCCGTCCACTTCGACAACCGCCTCGATCGCGTCTCTCGTCGTGCCCGGCACCTCGGTCACGATGGCGCGTTCAAAACCCACTAAAGCATTGAACAGACTGGACTTACCAGAATTCGGCGCTCCGGCCAGAACCGTCACCGCGCCTTCGCGCAGCAGCTCTCCCGCCGGCGCCGTCGCCAACAGCCGCGCGATCTCCGACGTCACTTCACCCGCTTCGCCGATGATCGCTTCCAGGGGCGTGGGCGCATCATCCTCCTCGGGGAAATCGATGTGCTGGACAAGGAGCGCGGACAGTCTGATGACCCGCTCCCGAAGCGCCGCGATGCGGTCCCCCAGTCCCTTCTCGAGCTGGTGAAGCGCCACCTCCCGGCCCTTCGCGGACCTCGCCGCGACCAGGTCGGCGACCGCCTCCGCCTGCGTCAGGTCGAGCCTGCCGTTCAGGTAGGCGCGCCGCGTGAACTCCCCGGCCGCGGCCTCCCGCGCCCCCAAGGCCACGCACGCCGCCACCACGCTCGCCGGGATCGCGTAGCCCCCGTGGGTCGAAAACTCCACCACGTCCTCGCCGGTGTAGCTCCCCGGCGCCCGAAAGACCGTCACCAGGGCCTGGTCGAGCGCCTCCCCCGAGCCGGGGCGATAGAGGGTGCGCACCCGGCTGGTACGGCCCGCCCATCCGGCCATTGCCCGCGCGTCCTGCCGCATGAACCGGCCGGCGATATCCAGCGCGCCCGGCCCTGAGAGGCGGACCACCGCGACCGCGCCGACACCGGGGGCCGTCGCCTGCGCCACAATCGTGTCGAGCAGCGGGGACTGGTCACCCGCGGGTCCCACCATGGCCGCTTCAGCTGCGCTTCTTGGGCGCCGGCGCCGGCTGCGCCTTCTTCCGCTCCCTGGCGATCAGGATCTGCTGTGGGATCGTGGCCACGTTGAAGGCGGCGTAGTACAGGTTCAGGCCGGAGGCCAGACGCCAGAAGATGAAGACCATGACGAGGGGGAGCACGTACATCATCATCTTCATCTGCGGGTTCACCGCGGCCATGGCCCTCATGCTGATGAACTGCAGCAGGAACATGCTGGCGCCGAGGAAGAGGGGCAGGATGTACAGGGGATCCGGCGCCGAGAGGTCCGGCAGCCACAGGAACGGCACGCCCCGCAGCTGGATCGTATTCTGGAAGACGAAGAAGAGGGCGATCAGGACCGGCCAGGGAATCAGCATGGGCAGGCAGCCCCCCAGCGGATTCGCCTTGTGCTCCCGGTACAGCTTCATCGTCTCCTGGTTCATCTTCTGCGGATCGTCGGAGTACTTCTCCCGGATTTCCTGGGCGAGGGGCGTGATGGCCTGGAGTCTCATCTGCGACCGCATCGCCTTCTGGTTGAGCGGCCACAGCAGGATCCGCACCAGGACGCCGATCACGATCAGCACCCAGGCATAGCCCAGGCTGAACTGGTCGTGCAGCGTGTTCACCGTCCAGTGGATGACGCCTACGAACGGCCGGACGATCGGACGCAGGAAGCCCCAGCCGATCGGGTTCACCTCGTGCAGATCGTCTCCGATGGCGCGCAACAGCTCCGGCTCGATCGGGCCCAGATAGGCACGGTAGGCGAAGGTGCCGTCCGCCAGAATCGGCATTCCCACCCGCACCGCGGCCCGGTCCCTCTCCGCCACCGGGTCGGCCCATACGCCGGCCAGGTAGCCGCGCTCGCTCGACCCGGTGCCGGGCAGGATCGCTTCGACGAAGTACTTGCTCTTGACCGCCGCCCACCGCAGCGGGCCATCCATGACCTCCGACTCCCTTACCCTGCCCAGCGGCCGCGAGTGGATCCCGTCGCCGACATGGTTCCCCGCCAACGCCATCATGCGGCGGTCGTCGACCTCCTTGAGCTCGTTGATGGCCAGCCCGACCCCGAGGTCCACGAAGAGCGAGGCCCGCTCCCTGGCCGGCAGCTCCCCCTCGACGGTTACGAGGTAGGAGTCCGGCGAAAAGGTGTACCGGATCTCGCTCAGAAAGGGTTGGGTCGGATGCTGGTACCGGAAGGTGAGCGTGCGCGGCCCGGCACCCTCGCTCAACCGGATCCCGGCGGCGGGGCTGATCTCGTACGCGATCCGGGTGAGGTCAAGCTGCTCGGTGCCGACCTGCCATGTGCCCGCCAGAACCTTGCGCGCGCCCTCGGGGACGAGTTCGACTGCTCCCTCGCGCGCAAAGGACTGATGCCTCGTCAGCCGGATGGAACGCGCCGCGGCCCCCCGGTTCGAAAAGGTGATGGTGTAGAGGGGCGTCTCGACCGTCACCAGGTCTTCGGCGGGTTCATCGCCCCCGCCCAGCAATCCACCCACTTCATCCCGCGGCTCCCCGGGTGCGGGTGCGACATCGATTTCCTCCCGGACGGCTCCGGCCGGCTCGGTCTGCCCGGGCGGAGGGTCCGGCGCGATGGGGGGGAAAAGCCAATTGGTGACGATGATGACCAGCAGCATGAGGAACATCGCCAGGAAGAAGCGGAGCCCGGTCTTCACGGTCGTCCGGCCTCCGTGTTCGGTCGCGGCGGGCGCGAAGGCTTCCGCACCGGGGCGAGCGCGGCGCCGGGCACGGGGTCGTATCCGAATCCGCCCCAGGGGTGACAGCGGCCGATCCGCCTGACGCCCAGCCACACACCCTTCACGGGTCCGTGAGACTCGATGGCCAGGCGCGTGTACTCCGAGCAGGTCGGGTCGTAGCGGCAGCACGGGGGCTTCAGCGGCCCCAGCCCGCGCTGGTAGAACCGGATCATGCCGGTCATCAGGTTTGTGAGCATGCCTTCTCCACGACGCTCATCCACTGGTCCTCGAGTTGCCCATACGTAGCCAGGTAACCGGATCTTCGCACGCGCACCAGAACATCGGCGCCGCACCCGGATTCCCGAAGGTGGGTGAGGACACGGCGGCGACCGATCTCCCTGAGCCTGCGCTTCAATCGGTTCCGGTTCCGCGCCACGATGCCGTTGCCCAGCTTCGGCACGATCCAGCCGACGCGCGGGAGCCGCTTCTGCGTGGCGGGGGCACCCGACGGGGGAGGGAGGACGAAAACGTCCAGCGCGGGGGTCCTCTTCCGCGCGCCCCGGCGCAGGACGGCCCGGATGTCCCGGGTCCGCCGGATGCGTGCCGCGCGGGGGAGCCGTTCGTGCTCCGCCTCCACCACCCGCGTCAACCGCCGTGCTTGGATCCGATGCGCACGACGAGCGACCGCCTGCCGCGGCGGCGGCGGCGGTTCAGTGTGGCGCGCCCTGCCCTGGTCCTCATTCGTGCCCGAAATCCATGCTTGTTCACGCGCTTTCGGTTCCGGGGCCTGTATGTCGGTTTCATCTCGTGGATACCTGAGGCAGTGTGTGCGGGTCCCGAATCCGCTGTCGCAGGTGGCCGGAACCCAGGGAATTGGCGTAGCCATTAAACGTATCGGCGTCGCTTGGTCACGGTCAACAGCAGTTGCGCTGGAGGGTCCCCGCGCCGCCGATCTCAGCCCGCCTCCCGGGGTTTGACTTCGGCGGAAATGGCGGGTAAGCTACGCGCCCCCCGTCCCCCATCACACCGGTCATGACACTGGGCGCCACCGACCTCTGGAACCGCATCCTCGAGCAGGCCAGATCCGGCCTTCCCGAACAGGCGTTTCGCACCTGGATCTCCAGCGCAAGGGCCGTCTCCTGGTCCGATGGCGTTCTGCACGTCGCGGCCACGAGCAGCTTCCACGCGGAGTGGCTGGAAGACAAGTACGGCCGGATGGTGCACGACATCGCCCAGCAGGTTACGGGGGGACCGCTGGAGCTGCGGATCACCTCGGAAGCACCTTCGGCCGAGCGGCCCTCACCGGAGATCACCGTCACCCAGTTCGTCGAGGCTGAACGGGAACCTGCACCGGCCGTTTCGCCTCTATCACCACCACCCGGTCTGAATGCGCGCTACACCTTCGGCCGCTTCATCGTCGGGGACAACAACCGCCTGGCTCAGGCCGCCTGCCTCGCCGTCGCCGGCCGGCCCGCGCGGCTCTACAACCCGCTCTTCCTCTACGGCGCCACGGGTCTCGGCAAGACCCATCTGATGCAGGCGATCGCCAACCGCATGCTTGCCGAAGGGCAGGCGGGGCGCATCTGCTACATACCGGCTGAGCAATTCGTAAATGAAATGGTAACAGCGATTTACGAGCAATCGACCGACGCGTTTCGCGCCCGCTACCGCTCCTATGATCTGCTGCTCGTCGACGATGTCCAGTTCCTGCGCCGCAAGGAGCGCACACAGGAGGAGTTCTTCCACACCTTCAACGTGCTCTACAACGCAAGCCGCCAGATCGTCCTGACCTCCGACCGGCACCCCAAGGAACTCGAGGGGCTCGAGGAGCGCCTCGTCTCCCGGTTCGAATGGGGCCTGGTTGCGGACGTGGGCCGCCCGAACTACGAGACGCGCGTTGCCATCCTGCGCAAGAAGGCCGACGAGGACCGCGTCTGCCTGGCGCCCGAGATTCTTGATCTCATTGCGCGGCGCTGCAGGTCATCGGTGCGCGAACTCGAGGGCGCGATCATCAAGCTGCTTGCGTTCTCATCGCTGACCCGGCAGGAGGTGACGCTCGATCTGGCGCAGGTGGCACTCGCGGGGTTGGGGGATCCGGAGGAAACACTGCTTCTGAACCCCGCGGCGATCAGGGACGAGGTGGGCAGGGTATGGGGGGTCTCGGGCGACGCGCTGGCTTCAGGTGAGCGCAGCCGGGTGGTTACCGTTCCGCGCCAGGTTGCCATGTTCCTGATCCGCGAACTTCTCGACACTCCCCTCAAGCAGATCGGGCGCGTGTTCGGGGGCCGCGACCACTCCACGGTCATTCACTCGATCCGCAAGGTCGAAGAGCGCCTGGACAGCGACGAGGGTTTTCGAGCCCAGGTCGACGATCTTCGCCAGACGCTCCAGAAGAGTGCCTG
The DNA here is from genome assembly GCA_965211795.1 of Longimicrobiales bacterium. GTDB lineage: Bacteria > Gemmatimonadota > Gemmatimonadetes > Longimicrobiales > Gaopeijiaceae > Bin94. The sequence goes on along the minus strand of OZ242973.1, from coordinate 4,253,453 downwards.
AGAGCAGGTGTCGCGGGGGCCGGGGTTGAAGTCCCTCCAGTGTGGAAATCCATGTGGAAAACCGCTTCTGGCCGGGTGGTTTTCCACATTGGGTGTCTTGAGGGACGGAAAACACCTCTTTTTCCTCCCGGTTTCCACCGTCCCGACGATTGTCCGAATCACCGCATTTCCGTTGCCCCTGCCACTGCGGGGCAATGACCGTTTTCCACCTTTCCACACCCTCTATGATGACGATTATCTGATTCTCTGTTACTAATTCATAGGACGATTCCCACCATCTGTGGATTTCGTCCTCAAATCCAGGAGCAACCACGGCACTCATGAGACTGACGATCACTCGGCAGAACCTCCAGCGCGGTCTGGCGGCGGTGTCTGCAAGCATTCCCGGAAAGACCACCCTCCCCGTCCTCTCGAACGTCCTGATCGAGTCCGACGAGGATGCGGTCTGGATCAGCGGCACCGACCTCGACGTTTCGATTCGCGTTCGCGTACCGGCCGAAGTGTCGCAGGGCGGCGCGATTACGGCCCCGGGACGCAAGTTGCTGGAGCTCACCCGGGAGTTGCCGGAGCAGCCGGTGGAGTTGCTTGCCAGGGGCCATCAGCTCGAGATCGGGTGCGGCAACAGCCGCTTCAAGCTGAACGGCCTGCCGAGCGAGGAATTCCCGAACCTTCCGGCGATGGATTTCGAGGAAGGTTGGAGCGTTTCGGAGGGGTCTCTGCGGCAGCTCATCCGGGGGACGGCGTTCGCGGTCTCCAACGAGGAGAGCCGTCCGATCCTCAACGGCGTGTACTGGGAGCTCGGGGACCGGATGACGATGGTGGCCACGAACGGGCACCGGCTGGCGAAGATGGAGGTTGACGCCACGGAGACGCGGGGAGTGACGGGGGCCTTCATCGTGCCCCCGGCGGCTCTGGCCCACGTGGAGCGGCTCTTCGACGGCGACGGGGGGATCGAAGTTGGGAAGGGGGGCAACCATCTGGGTTTCCGTTCTGCGAACCAGGAGGTTTACACGCGCCTGATCGAGGGGAGCTATCCGAACTACGAGCAGGTGATCCCGAAGGACAACGACAAGGTGGCCCGGGTCGACAAGGACGCCATGGAGGCGGCGGTCAGACGCATGGCGGTGCTGGCCAGCGACCAGACCCACCGCATCAAGATGTCCTTCGAATCGGACCGCGTGCACCTGGACGTCATGACGCCCGACCTAGGCGAGGCGCACGACGAGCTGGAGCTGGAGTATCAGGGCGAGGCCCTGCGGATCGGGTTCAACGCGCACTACCTCATCGAGGTGTTGCGAAACATGCCCGACGGTGAGGTGCAGCTGGCCTTCAAGACGGGGGAGCGCGCCGCGACGATCGTGCCCGCCGAGAGTGAGTTGGATTACCTGTGTCTGGTTATGCCGCTTCGTCTGGTGGACTGACTGCGGACGCAACGCGGTGGGCGGCAATGGGTTCCGCAACACCGTGCAAGGGCCCGCTAGGAGCTTGCGGGCTCCTGGAGCAGATCCTTGGCGTTGAAGACGGCGCGGAAGTCGTAGCCGGCCTCGGCGAGGCGCTCGGTGCCGCCTTCCTGCCGGTCGACGAGCGCCAGGACGCCGGCAACTGTGGCACCGTGATCTTCGATGACCTTGAGCGCGGCGAGGAGGCTTCCGCCGGAGGTGACGGAATCCTCGATGACCACGACGCGGGCGCCGGCGGGGAGACCGCCCTCGATCCGGTTGCCCGTGCCGTGGGCCTTGGAACGTTTGCGGACGGTGAATGCGTTGAGGTCCTGGCCCTTGCGGGTCGCGTGACCGGCGATGGCGTAGGCGATCGGGTCGGCGCCGAGGGTCATGCCGCCGACGTAGTCGGGCTCCCAGCCGGCTGCCCGGATGGCGTCGTGGCAGACCTCGCCGATCAACACCTGCCCCGCGCCGCTCATCGTCGTGAGGCGGGCATCGATGTAGTATTTTGAACGACGGCCGCTGGCGAGCGTGAAATCACCTGTCTTCACGCTCCTGTCGCTGAGAAGCCGGCGGAGACGAGAGAGGGGGCTGTACATGGCGACGGAAAGATACACGGCAAGCGGTCTGGGGACAGACCCGGGAAGACCGGAGGGACCAGGGTTGCGAGGTGCCGGGACCCCGCGCGGAGGATGTCCAAGATCTCGTGGCAAGTCACTAACCATAAGTCTGACCATCATTTACGCCATGCTCATGGGTTGCGATCCCGGTGGGATGCCCCCGGAGTTGCGCTTTGGTTCGGACGGGCAGATCCGGGTGACCGTCGAGGTGCCCCTTCAGCGCGGGATCGGCTGGATGCAGCAGGTGCTGACGTGGAACTCCGACGGCGCGTGGAAGCTCTACGAGGAGATCGGATACGATAGCGTCCTGGGGGACGACAACGTCATGCGAAATCCGGGCCTGCCGTACCTGTACGCGGCCAACTACTCGAGCCTGCTGCAGCTCGCCATCGACAACGAGGGCACCCGGCTCTGGGAACCTCCGGACCGGGTTGGCGATTGCGGCATCGACAAGAGCCGTGTCAGCATTCTGATCCGCGACAACCGACATGACGAAGAGAAGGAGTGGGCCCGGTGCGCGGCGACCGCGACCGCGCTGGGCGACCTGAGTACCGCCGGTTTCGAGCCGGACGACGGGTCGGCGCGGGTCGTCCAGATCGCCCTCACAGCCAGGGACTTCACGCTGGGCGAGGACTTCGACCAGTATGCGTACACCGGGAGCCTGCCCTTCAAAACCCTCGATCGGGGTGTTCAGCCGGGCACGGAGCTCACGACGAACCTGGCATTCCGCTCCTCCGATGGGGACCCGGGCGCGGAGCCGGAAGGGTGGACGGAGTTCTGGGAGGCGCACACCGGCGGAGACGGAGAGTCGCCGGAGATCGACTGGGCGCGGGAGATGGTAGCTGTCGCGGCGATAGGAATGCGCGACGAGTTGGGAGACTCCGTGGAGGTTCGCCGCGTCCTGCAAACCGTGGACCTGGATGACAACAGGATCACGCAAACCCGAATCGAGACGGTTGAGCGCGTTCCCGGGAACTACTGCACTCCCGCTACCCGCATCACGTGGCCGTACCATATCGTGGTGACCCTGCGGGGCCCGCCATCGAGGTCCTTTTCGCACCGCAGGGAGGAAGTCCCCTGCGAGGCGTAGCGGCCCATGCAGCGCGTTACCGGCGGCCCTGATCGAGGCGACGGACGATGAGGCTGCGCAACCGCTTCACGCTCTTCTTCGTGACCTTCGCCGTGGGGATCAGCGCCGTTCAGGGGTGGCTGAGCTACAACGCGTCGCGATCGGCGCTGGAGGAAGAACTCGACCGCAAGCTGGTCGATGTGGCGGGAGCGGTCGTGATCGCGCTCGTGGATGTACAGACCGTGCTGGCCCTGCGGCGGGACGATGAGGACACGGACACATGGCGGTCCTACCACACACGGCTGCTGAGACTGCGTGCGGCCGGCTACGCGGACCGCATCGACATCTTTCGGTGGTCGCCGGAGGAACCGGTCCCCAGGGTGAAGGTGAGCGTTTTGCCGCGCGATTCGCTGGCGATCGACCAGGTGCTGAACTGGGCGAACATCGAGGGCCCGACGATCATGGAAGCGTATGAACACGGCAGCGCCACCAGCGTTCAGCCGTACCATTTGCCGGGCCAGCCGGACGGGCCGTTGTACAAGCGCGGGGTCGTGCGCGTCGATTCGAGCGAGCTCTTTCTCGGGGTCCTCATGCCGGCGGACTACCTGCAACCGCTCAGCAGGCTCGCCTGGTCCATCGTGGCGCTGACGGTGGCGGCCGGGCTTTTCGCGGCGCTGATCGGCTGGTTCCTGGCGGGCGGGATCGCATCGCGCCTCGAAGTCCTGAGCCGCGGAGCGTTGCGGATTCAGCGCGGCGCCATGGACCGCCCCTTCGATCTGGAGGGCGAGGACGAGATCGGCCGCCTGGCCCGGGCCATGGACCGCATGCGGACCGGCATCCGGCACCGCGACGAGCAGCTCCGCCTCATGCTGTCGCGCGTTGCGCACGAGATTCGCAATCCGCTGGGGGGCCTCGAGCTCTTCGCCGCCGCGGCCCAGGACACCGAGGATCCCGTGGAACGGCGCCGGATCCTGGAGCGGGTCAGGCAGGAGGTCGTCGGCCTCAACGAGATCATTGACGAGTTTCTCGGATTTGCGCGGCCCGGACGCACCGAGCCGGAGTTGCACGACATCCGCGAGTCGGTGGGCGAAGCGGCGGCGCTGGCGGAAGCCGAACTCGACAAGAAGGGGGGAACGCTGCACGTCGATTTCCCGGAGAAGCCGCTTCTCGGTGTCGGCGACCCCCTGCAGGTCAAGCGCCTGGTCCTCAACCTGCTCCGCAACGCCTCGCACGCCGGGGACCGGGTATGGCTGCAGGGTGCGATGGTCAATGGGGAGGTGAGACTGTCGGTTCGCGACAACGGTCCCGGAATCCCGCCGGAGTTGCGGGAGAGGATTTTCGAACCCTTTGTCGGCAACAAGGCGAAGGGTGCGGGGCTGGGGCTGGCGATCGTCAAGGAGATGGTGGAGTCCAACCACGGACGCGTGGAACTGGTTTCGGATGCCGAGGGGGATGATGGGGGCGGGGGCGGGGCGGAGTTTCACGTATATTTGAACGGCCCCGAGGACCTCCCGGGCGACATTGCGCGGCGGGTGGGTGCCAACGATGAGGAGGCGACATGAGCAGCCCAAAGCAGGTTCTGATCATCGACGATCACGACACCATGCGGGAGGGGCTCGAGCACCTGATGCGCCGCCGGGGCCACAAGACCGTCTCCGCCACGGACGCCATGGAGGGGCTGCAGGTGCTCGAGGATGTGGGGGCGGACCTGGTCATCACCGATATGAAGATGGCCACCGAGGAGGACGGAATGCGGGTCCTCGAGGGGGTCAGGAACACTGCTCCCAACACCGATGTCCTGGTGATCACCGCCCACAGCACGGTCGAGAGCGCGGTCGAGGCGATGAAGCTGGGCGCCCGCGACTACATCTCCAAGCCGTTCCGGTCGGAAGAGTTCGGCATCAAGGTCGACCGCATTCTGCGGGAGCGCGACGAGCGTCTGCGCCTGGAGGAGGAGAACCTGGCGCTGCGGGTCGAGAACACGTACCTGCGCAGCGAAGCGGGCGACGGCGACACTCCGTACGGCGACATGGTCGGGCACTCGGAGTCGATTCTGGGGGTGAAGCGGTTCGTCGAACGGGTGGCGCGCTCCGACTCGACGGTGATGGTCTACGGCGAGTCCGGCACGGGGAAGGAACTGGTGGCGCGCGCGATCCACGCCCGCTCGACCCGCCGTGAGGGCCCGTTCATCCCGGTCAACTGCGGCGCGCTGCCGGAGGGTGTGCTCGACTCCGAACTCTTCGGCCACGAACGCGGCGCCTTCACGGGGGCCGAAAAGAAGCGTCGCGGCCGTTTCGAACTGGCCGACGGGGGGACCCTCTTCCTCGACGAGATCACCACGATCACCGAGGCCACCCAGGTCCGTCTGCTGCGTGTGCTTCAGGAACGCGAACTGGAGCGGGTGGGCGCCGAGGAGACGATCTCGGTCGACGTGCGCATCGTGGCGGCCACGAACACGTCCCCGGAGGAACTCCTGGCCGCTGAAGGATTCCGCGAAGACCTGTACTACCGGCTGCACGTCGTTCCGGTCACGGTCCCTCCGCTGAGGGAGCGCAAGGACGACATCGCCCTCCTCGCCGAGCACTTTCTGGGCAAGCTGAGGCGCCGAACCCGTTCCGGGGTGACCGCCATCGATCCCGCCGCCCTGGAACGCCTGGGCGACTACGACTGGCCGGGCAACGTGCGGGAGCTGGAGAATGTCATCGAGCGGGCGCTGGTGCTCGCGGAGGGCGAGTCCATCGAGGAGAGCGACCTGCCGCTGCTCGTCAACGTGAACGGCCCCGGTTCGGGATCTTCTCGTGTGCTTGGCACCGGTGAAGGGATCGACCTGGACCGCGAGGTCGGGGAGATGGAGGAGCGTGTCATTCGCCAGATGCTGGCGAGGACGAAGGGCAACAAGACCGAGGCTGCGAAGCGCCTGGGGATCACGAAGAGCAAGCTGCTCTACAAGATCAACAAGTACGGGATCGAGGGATGAGACGCCTCCTCTTCGCCGCCGGCTTGCTTTCCGCGGCCCTCCTGCCGGGCGCGTTGCCCGCGCAGGAAAGGGGAACCTCGCCGCAGCAGTTGGTGACGGACGCGCAGAAGGTGTACGACGCGGCGAAGGCCAAACACCAGGCGGACAGTGCCCAGGTGCAGCTCATTCAACACCGGTGGGACCAGCTGTTCGAGCAATTGGGCGCGGCGCGTGACCAGGGAGAAGATGACGAAGTCAGGCGGCTCCTCGGCGAACTCCAGTTGCTGGACGAAGAGAAGACCCGGATGGAGCGTCAGGCGATCGAGAGTCAGCAGGCGTGGATAAGGAGCGGCAACGTACTGAGTGACCGACTGGACAACTATCTTGAAGTACTGTCCGATCAGATCGAGGCATCTCCGTTGGGCGCCGACGATGAGGCCAGCAACCTCTACATTCAGTACGAGGAGCGCCTGGAGGGGCTGGAAGACGAATTGCCGCCGGAACCGTTCGAACTCGAGCCCATGTACGAGGTGGAGATCAGCCCGGGGGATGGCCCGAGGGAGATCAGAAACAAGCTCCGGCTGGTCGAGAACAGAGTTGACAAGCTCCAGGAGCTGCTCGCCGAGCTGAACCGGGACATCGAGGCGCTCGAGCGCCGTCAGATCCGGGAACGTAGGATGAGGGACCGTGCGGCGGACAGGGACAGGTTCGGCGACGACGAGTTTCCGACCGGAGACCGCGCCAATGTGACGGGCGGTGTCGAAATCGCCGACACGGCAGCCGTGAAGCTGACGCTGGAGGACCGGATCGAACAGAAGAAGAGTCTGAGGGACAATGTGGAAGAAGAATTGAGCAAGCTGGAGGAGAAGGTGAAGCGATTCGAAGAACGGTTGCGTGGCGGATGATGCTCAAGCTCGTGCCCACGGTTTCCGCCAACACCGCCCGACGAAGGGCGGGGCGCGCCGTCGCCGCACTGGCGCTGCTTGTCCCCCTGTCGATCCCGGCCGCGCTGTCCGGTCAGTCGTGGATCCGGGACTTCGTCATCACCGCGGGGCTGACCGGCGAGGCGTGGTGGGGGGATTTCTCGGCGATCACCGTGCCCCAGTTCGATTCCACCGAGAATGCCGTTGCCGGGGTTGGGGAATGGAGCGCGCGGGGCGTCTTCCGCCTTCTCAACGGGTCGGAACGCCGTCTGGAGGCAACTCTCGACGCGGGGATCCGCCAGTCCGCCGCGGCGGGGTTCCAGCTGCGCAACTACGCTCCGCGTGAACAGAGCGGAAGCGCGAGCATGATCTACACCGACGCATTCGGCGGCGGCGCGTTCACCTCCGAGGCGACGGCCAGGATTCGTCGGGTCTTCGACCATCCCCCCATGCCGCTCTACAAGCCTCCCGGATACGACATCTACAGCGCACGGGCCCGGTATGCGAGGAACCTGCTGGGGATCCGCGTCGATCTGAACGTGGCCGGGGAGCAGGCGGACTACGCGCCTCCCGTGCTCGAACACCTCGACTTCCTGGACCGCAACTCCGTCACCATCGAGGCGGGCGGCACACGGCGCTTCAACATCGACGAAGAATTGGGAGACTACTGGGGACTGCGACTCTACGGCGCCTACGGCCACCACAGCTATCCCCGGCAGGGCGGCGAGGTACAGCGGGTGGACAACGCGATGCGCCTGGGCCTCAACGTCCAGTTGCAATGGGATCGGCTTGAACTCAGCGCCACCCTGGACGGTACCCGCAGTCGATCCACCTCCCGGCGTGTCGAGTACAACCGCGGCCGAGTCGACGCGCAGGCGATCTGGCTGCTTTCGGACGCCATGGACCTCGCCCTCACGGGAACACTGGCCCGCAAGCGTTACATCAAGCCGGCCCAGCACGCCCTGGTGCCGGGAGAGGAAGCCGACAACGCGACGATCGTCTACGCGGAGCTCACGAGGGAGCTGGCTCCACGCGTCGACGGAGCGTTCCGGATCGGATGGGGGAAGGTGGAGACGAACTTCACCGGCGCCTTCTACACGCGTTTCCGGGGAGGCTTCTCACTGCGCGTGAGGCCGTGGAGGTAGGGCGGCCTACAGCGCGGGCAGGTTCCCGCGGATGTCGGAGTTGACTGCGGGGCGCATGGCCGGGTGGATCAGGGGGCGGCTCGCGCAGCGGCCAGGGCCGCGAGAACCTCGTCGATCCCCGCCTCGGTGTGATCCGCGTTGATCTGGAAGCGGATCGACTCGTCGCCCCGGGGCACGACCGGGAAGGCCAGCCCGGTGGCGAGCACGCCGGCGTCGAAGAGTGCGGCCACGAGGCGCCGGGTCTCGTCGGTGTCGCGCACCATGATCGGGGTGATGGGATGGTCGCCCGGGATGATCTCGAAGCCTGCCGCCACCAGCCCCGCTTCGAAACGTTTCGTCAGCGCGCGAAGGTGACTGAGCCGCTCGGCTCCTTCCGGACCTTGCAGAATCTCCAGCGACTTGCGGGCGGCGGCGGCCTCCCCCGCCGTGATCGGGTTCGAGTAGATGTACAGGGGCGACGACTCGCGCAGAAAACGGATCACCGGCGCGCTCGACACCACGTAGCCCCCGTTGACCCCGAAGGCCTTGCCCAGCGTGCCCACCAGGAGGTCGCTGGGCGGGCTGTTCGTGTACTCCTCGGTTCCGCGGCCGGTCGCCCCGAACGAACCCACCCCGTGCGAATCGTCCACCACCACGACCACGTTCTCGGGAAAGGCCGCGTCGTGCCGCTCCGCGATGGCCATGATCTCGTTCACCGGCGCATGGTCGCCCCGCATCGAGAAGATCCCGTCGGTCACCACGATCACGCGCCGCGCCCGCCCCTTCACCTCTTCCAGCTTCCGGTCCAGGGCGACCAGATCCAGATGCGGGTAGATGGCCTTCCCGGCCGGCCGTGACATGCGTATGGCGTTGATGATGCAGTTGTGGTTGAGCTCGTCGGAGATTACGAAGGTCGACCTGTCGGTGAGCGAGACGAGCGCGCTGACCACCGCCGCGTACGCGGACGAGAAGATCATCCCCTCCTCGCGGCCGTGAAACGCCGCCAGGTCCCGCTCCAGCGCCACATGCGGCGTGTGCGTCCCCGCGATGAACCGCACCGCCCCCGGCCCCGCCCCCATCGCGCGTGCCGTGACCTCCTCCGCCTCGACCACTTCGGGGTGAAGACTCAGTCCCAGGTACGAGTTCGCGTTCATGCGGATGAAGCGCTTGTCGCCCTGCCCCTCGAGCAGAAAACGCGGCCCCTGCCCATCCGCCGCCGGGATCACCTCCCGCACCACCACCTCGGCGCCCTTCGCGGTGCCCTGCTCCTCCATGCGCGCGACGAGGCTGTTGACCACGCCGGTCAAGCGGTCCATCGGCATCGGTGTGACTACCTCCCGGCGGCGCCCGCTGCTTCGCGGGCCAGGTGGGGTTTCAGTCCCCGGAACATGTCCGCCACCATGTCCGGAAGCTCGTATTCGTGACGCCAGCCCCACTGCTCGCGGGCCTCGGAGTCGTCCAGGCGCTCGGGCCACGAGTCGGCGATCGCCTGGCGCACGGGGTCGGGGTCGTAGTCGATCTCGAAGCCGGGCAGGTGGACCCGGATCGCGTCGGCCAGCTCGGCCGGGGTGAAGTGCATGGCCGTGACGTTGAAGGCGTTGCGGTGCACCAGCGACGCGGCCGGCGCCTCCATGAGCTCGATGATCGCGCGGATCGCGTCGGGCATGTACATCATGTCGATGCCCGTGTCCGGCTTCAGGAAACAGGTGTAGCGGCCCCGGTCGAGGGCGGCGCGGAAGATGTCGACGGCGTAGTCGGTGGTGCCGCCGCCCGGGGGCGCGGTGTAGGAAACGAGGCCGGGGAAGCGCAGCCCGCGCGCATCGACGCCGAAACGCGCGTGGTAGTAGTCGCAGAGCAGCTCCCCCGCCACCTTCGTGACGCCATAGATGGTCGTGGGGCGTTGCAGCGTGGACTGGGGGGCGGGGTCGCGGGGGGTCTCGGGGCCGAAAGCCGCGATCGAACTGGGGGTGAAGACGCGGCACCCGGCCTCGGCCGCCACCTGAAGCACGTTCACCAGGCCGTCCATGTTGATCTGGTACGCCCTGAGCGGATTCTCCTCTGCGGCCGCCGACAGGATCGCGGCCAGGTGGAAGATGTCGGTGGCGCCGAATCGCGTCACCTTGGCGCGCAGCGCTTCCAGGTCGAGACAGTCCAGCTGCTCGGCGGGGCCAAGGGAAGCCCAGGCGGCGGGATCGCGGATGTCCGTCGGCAGGATCATGCCGGGCCCGTAGCGGTCCCGGAGGCACGAGGCCAGTTCGGTGCCGATCTGGCCGGCGGCGCCGGTGATGAGGATGCGCTTCATGTGACGGGGTCTTGCCGACTCTCGGTCATGGGCGGCTGTTTGGGGGCAGGAGATCGCGTTCGTCCGGAGCGTCGCTCCTGCGACCGAAGGAAGATTACCTGAATTGGGCCGAGGGCAAGACCAATCGAGTCGGCTGACGAATTGCGGCCAATCCCTCTGGCCAAACTCAGCCAACTATCCAGCCAGTCTTGTGACGCCCTGAAACTACCGTCTGCTCCGCCCCCGGGAGCGGCGGTCCGGAAGCCAGCGCTCGCGGTCGGCCCTGAGGTATCCGGTGAACCGCTCGTACTGCTCCGGTGTGAGAATCCGCTCGAACTCCGCGTTGAGCGAGTCGCGCTGCGCCGCCAGCACCGGAAGCACATCCTCCCAGACCTCCTGCGCATCGGTCTGGTACTGGTCCATGGCCTCGCGGATCTCCTCGACCTGCTCGTCAGTCAGGTCGAGCGCCCGAACAAGCCGGTCGGTCACGCGCAGCCGCGCAATTTCCGACCAGGGGCGCTCGTCACGCCCGCCGGGACGGTCGGGGCGAGAGCGATCCTCCCGGGAACGATCGCCCCGGAAATCACGGGGCCCGGTGCGGGAAAAGTACTCACCGTAGCCGTCACCCCGGTTCTCCACGATCCTCAGGGTGCCGAGAGTCGCGGCCACCCCGGCGAAGAAGACGGCGGCGAGCATCAGCGCGGCGGTCGATCTGCGGTTCACGGCATGTACTCCTCGACGGCGAGCACCAGTTCACCGGCCGTGGGCGCGTAGCTCCCCTCCATCCACGCCGCAACGGTCCAGGGCATCATCACCTCGGCGAACGAGACCTCGTCGGCGCCGGCATCTCCCCCGGGCAGAAGCAGGAGCACGGCGGCTGCCGCGGCTGCCAGCCCCGCCGAACCAAGCATGACCGGGCGCCGCCAGCGCGACAGCGTCCCCTCGAGCGTCCGTTGCCGCCGCACCTCGAGAATCGGCTGCGCCCGCTCCATGATTCGGGCCACCATCGCCTCCCAGCGGTCCGGGTTCAGCGCGGGGTCGAGTTCGAACACCACCGGGTCCGAATCCTGACGGGCGCGGGCGGCGTGCCCATTCCCGTCGTCATTTCTTTTCGTCATCGGTCACATGCTCCCCAGCGCGAGGGGCCCGAAAGAAGCCGCCGCATCGCCTTCCTGGCGACGTGCAGGTGGACACGGGAGGATCCGGCCGAGATCCCCAGTTCGTCGGCGATCTCGCCGTGGCTCCAGCCCTCTAGGTCGTAGAGAATGAGGACCTTCCGCTGCAGGTCCGTCAGATGGTTCATCGCTTCGGTGAGGTGGCCGCGCAACTCGGTCCGTTCGGCGTCCGCCAGGGGATCGTCGCCCGAGGCGGCCGACACGGCCTTCTCGAGGGGCACCGCCGTGCGGACCTGGTTGTACTGCCTCCGGTTGTGCGCCGTGTTGCGAACGATCGCCATGAGCCACGCCTTGAACCGTTCGGGGTTGCGGCAGCTGTCGATCTGCTGCAGCGCCCGGATGAACGCATCCTGGCACACATCATCCGCATCGTCGGGGTTGTCCAGCGTGGCCCGGGCGACGGCGTGCGCCGTCCTGAGATGCCGCCGGACCAGCTGGTCGAACGCCGTGCTGTCTCCGCGCCGGACCCGAGCGACCAGGAGTCCGTCGGTCTCCCCGTTGTCCATTTGGCTGTCAGGCCCGGCTGGTTGGAGTGATTCGTTCGATGCGTGCCCTCGTCAACTTGGACAGGCGAAGCGGGCAAACCGTTATTTCGGCGTCCAGCGGTCCGCGTCGCGCTCCTCGTACTTCTCCATCGCGCGGGCGAAGGCGCGGTCCAGGTCGATCCCCTGCTGATTGGCCAGCGAGATCAGTACGAAGAGGATGTCGGCGATCTCCAGCTCCAGCTCGGCCTCCGGCTCGTCGTCGCGCTTGGGCTTCGAGCCGAAACGGTGGTTGATCTCGCGCGACAGCTCGCCCACCTCTTCCATGAGGCGGGCCAGGATCGCCAGCGGCGGCCAGTAGCCCTCTTCGAAGCGGCTGATCCAGCGGTCGACCCGGTCCTGCGCGTCGCGAAAGGTCATGAACGCCCCCCCGCCGGGTCGAGCACCAGCTTGCCGAAGACACCGCCCGCCTCGAGCATCTCGTGGGCCCGGCGCGCCTCCTGGAGTGGCAGGACGGCGTGGATCGGCGGGGTGACCTTCCCGCTGAACACCATGTCCATGGCTTCGCGGAACTCGTCCGGGGTGCCCATCGTCGACCCCATGATCGAAAGCTGCCGCCAGAAGAGCAGCCGGATGTCGACCTTGCCCGCGGCACCCGTAGTCGCCCCGAACGAGACCAGCCGCCCCCCGACGGCCAAGCCCCGGAGCAGTTGCGGCCAGATCGCTTCGCCGACCGAGTCCAGGCAGAGGTCCACGCCCCTCTTGCGGGTAATCCGGTGAATCTCGCGCCCCCAGTCGGTGGTGGTGCGATCAAAGACGTGATGGGCACCCAGCGTCCGGACGCGTTCCACATTCTCCTCCGAGGACGTCACCGCGAAGACCTCGGCGCCCGCGGCCCTGGCGAACTGCACCGCCATCGTCGACACGCCCCCGCTCGCACCCGTGATGAGCACGCGCCGCTCCTTCTTAAGTCCCCCTCGCGTCATGAGTCCGCGCCACGCGGTGACCCCGACCAGCGCCGCCGCCGCCGCCGTCGCTGCCGAAAACCCGTCCGGAAGCTCCACCAGATTCGCGGCCGGCGCCAACGCGAACTCCGCGAAACCGCCCTGCGTGTGCTCGCCGATGACGCGGAAGGGCTCCATGTGGATGCGTGGAAAACGGTCCAGCTCGTACCACTGGTAGTTCAGCGACGGATCCACGACCACGCGCTTGCCGATCCAGTCATCCGCCCCGACCCCGGCCTCGACCACCGTCCCCGCGATGTCCGATCCGCCGATGTGCGGCATCGGAATCTCGATCGGGAGGCCGCGGCGCATCCACAGGTCCAGGTGATTCATCGAGGAGGCCTCGACCCGGATCCTGACTTGGGCGGGCCTGGGCCGCGGCGTGTCCATCTCTTCGACCCTGACGACCTCGGGGCCGCCGTTTTCGTGAAAGACTGCAGCCAGCATCGTGGACCGACCTTGTTGGTTGGAGGATGTTGAGAGAAGGAGCCGGGAAAGGGTTCCACCCGGAACGAATGAAGATAGGGGATGGGGCACGGAAGCGGCGACGGAGGCGGGGCAGGACTTCGGCCGACCGCTTACCTTTCGGTCCGGCGGGCACCGAAACCGAGCGAAGCCGGGCGCCGCCGGACCGAGCAAGGGAGCAAACCGAAATGACCAAACCGGCGAACGCGCCGGAAGCCGGGAAAGGCCGGGACGACCACACCCTCGGGGGATACTTTGCCGTCCACAATCGCCCGCCCGGGTTCGAGGCGGCCGACGGCCAGCCGTACACCGTTTCGATCGAGACCGAGCGAACCGGTGACCTGAAGGCGCCGGTGGCCGGGTATCTTGTCTTCCCGAGGTGGGCCGCCACCGGCCTGGGTATCGTGGGCCATGTGGAGACCCCGGTGCTTTGGCACGGGACGAGCCGGCAGGCGGTAGCGGAGGAAGCGGGGACGCTGACCCTGCACGAGGTGCAGCGGTTGCTGAACGAGGCGATTGCGGGGAAGGCGGGGGAAGGGGATGGAGAGGGAGAGGCGGCCTGATGACGGTGGACGGTGGCCCCACGAACGCGGGTGCGCACGCGGGAAAGGCTGACGTCGGCAAGGCGAGTCGGTCGCGGTCGGAGGGCGAGAAACGCAAGCGCGGCGACTCCATCCGCATCACCGAGATCTTCCACTCCATCCAGGGCGAGTCCACCTGGGCCGGCCTGCCGTGCACCTTCGTGCGCCTCACGGGGTGCCCGCTGCGCTGCGTCTGGTGCGATACCGCCTACGCCTTCCACGGCGGGACGCGCCACACGATCGGCGAGGTCGTGGACGCGGTGGCCGAAACAGGGTGCCGCCTCGTCGAGATCACGGGCGGGGAGCCGCTCGTGCAGCCGGGCGCGGCCGTGCTTGCCCACCGCCTTCTCGACAACGGCTACACCGTGCTCGTGGAGACCTCGGGCGCGCTGGACGTGAGCGTCCTGGACGACCGCGTGCACCGCATCATGGACCTGAAGTGCCCGGGATCGGGCGAGGAGGACCGCAACCTCTGGTCGAACCTGGACCACCTGACCGGGCGCGACGAGGTGAAGTTCGTGGTGGCGGGCGTCGAGGACTTCGAATGGGCCGCTGCGGCCATCCGGCGCCACGGGCTCGACGAGCGGGTGCGCGAGGGGTCCCTCGGGGCGCTGCTGGTTTCTCCCGTGTGGGGTTTGGAGACGATGGAGGAGCTGGCCGCCGCCATCCTTGAGACCGGGCTGCCGATCCGCTTCCAGACCCAGCTGCACAAGCACATCTGGGGACCGGACCGGGCGGGAGTATAGAAACTTGCCGCCGCGCCTCTCAGGCCTGGCCCGGGCCCTGGCCGACCGCTTCGGGCCCTGGGAATCATCCGTGCCGGACCGCAATCGCCGCAACGCCGCGGTCGCGCTGGTGCTGCGGGGGCCGGCGGGTGTGGCCGACCCGCCCGTGGGCGACTGCGAAGTGCTGGTCATCAGGAGGAGCGAATCACGCCGCGACCCGTGGTCGGGCCAGATGGCGCTGCCGGGGGGGAGCATGGACGAGGCGGACGACGGGCTGCTCGCGACGGCGGTGCGGGAGACTCGGGAAGAGACGGAGCTGTGCCTGGACCGGGGGCGGGATGTGGTCGGCCGCTTGGAGACGGCGCGGCCCATGGGGGTCCGGTTGCCGGTGATCACGATCTGGCCGTTTGTCTTTCGGACCGCGCCCGATGCCGTGGCCCGGGTGGGGAGCCCGGAGGTGGCGTCGGTGCACTGGTTCCGGGTGAGGGACCTGGCGGACAGGGGGAACCGGGGGTCCTATCGGTGGCGCGAGGGCGGCCTGGTGCGGGCGTTTCCCTGTGTCGAGCTGGAGGGGAGGGTGATCTGGGGGCTGACGTACAGGATTCTGACGGGGTTCCTGGAAGTGATGGGGGAGTAGGGGCGCACCGTCTGCGACCGGTGGGGTGGGGCGGCTGGTGGAGAAGAACGCAGCCGTATTTTTGTCAACTACAGTTCACATAATGGAAATCACAGTTGACATTCAGTGCCCTTCAGTTCCCGTCCAGCCACTCCGCCAGGAACAGGTTCGTGTTGCCCTCGTGCGACATGTTGCGGTTCGACGAGAAGGCGAGGCGGGTGCCGTCGGGGTGGAAGACGGGGAAGCCGTCGAAGCCTTCGGAGTAGGTGACTCGCTCCAGGCCGGTGCCGTCGATGTTGATGATGTAGATCTCGAAGTTGCGGCCCTGCGGGTCGTCCATGTTCGAAGAGAAGATGATCCGCTCCCCCGAGGGGTGCCAGTACGGGGCGAAGTTGGCGGCGCCGTTGTCGGTGAGCTGGCGCGGGTTGGAGCCGTCGGCGTCAGCCACGTAGATCTCCAGCGCCGAGGGGCGGATGAGGCCGTCGGCCAGGAGCGCCAGGTAGTCGTCGCGCTCTTCCTGCGTCTCGGGGTAGTGGGCGCGCCACACGATCATCGTGCCGTCGGGGCTGTAGAAGGCGCCGCCGTCGTAGCCGAGCCGGTCGGTCACGCGCTGGACATCGGAGCCGTCGGGAAGCATGGAGTAGAGGTCGATGTCGCCCTCGCGCACCGAAGTGAAGATGATGCGGTGGCCGGTGGGCGAGAAGGTGCCTTCGGCGTCGTAGCCGTCCTGGGTGGTGAGCTGGACGAGGTTCGAGCCGTCGGCGTCGGCGGCGAAGATGTCGAAGGTGGGGTAGAGCGCCCACACGTAGCCGCGCGAGCGGTCGGGAGGGGTGGGGCAGGCGGTGTCGTGGTGGTGGGTCGAGGAATAGAGGATTCGGTCGCCGGCGGGGTAGTAGTAGGCGCAGGTGGTGCGTCCCAGGCCGGTGCTGACGAGTTGGCGGGCGCCGGTGGCAGGGTCGAGGGTGTAGATCTGGTCGCAACCCTCGCCGGGGGTGGGGGTCGACTGGAAGATCAGCGAGGTGCCGTCGAAGGCCCAGTAGCTTTCGGCGTTTTCGCCTTCGAAGGTGAGTTGTTCGATGGCGCCGAAGCGGGTTTCGCCGGGCTGGAGGAGGTTGGGATCGTCCGGGGTGGCGCGCTCACCGTCGGCACGCGAGGTCTCGGTGGACTGGTCTTCGGTCGGTCGGCCTTCGTCGGGTTGCCGGCACGCGGTGACGGGCAGGGCAATGGCGAGCAGGGCCAGGAGGGGCAGAGGGGTGGGGCGAATCATCGATTTCGGAGTCGGGGGACCAGTGGTTGGGTGAGATCGGAATGCCACAACGAAGCCGACCAAGATAACATCGGGTGGGGTAGCTGGAACTCGGTAGCCTTCCGACGCCGGACAAGCCCGAGCTCGACCGGCCGCGGCCCGGAACCCGCGGGATTCCGCCAACGCCGCTGTCACGGCGAGTCTACCCGGCGTCCCCGTCGCTCTCCGAGACTTCGACACGGATATCGCGCCGGCGGAGTTCGGCCACGAAGGCATCGGGCGGGATCACCTCGTCCGGGGTGCCGACCCCCGGCGCGGCCACCTCGCCACGCGCCTGCATCCGGGCCACGATGGCCAGCGAAAACCCGGTCGTGCGCGCCATGGCCGTGATCCCCGTTTCCGGGTCGTGATGGTCGATCACGTCGTACCGGATCCGCACGGGCCGCCCCCCCCGCTCCCCCGCCGCCTCGACGCGCGCGACCACCAGGTCGTCCCCGTCCTCGTTGGTGAGCAGGGGCGTCACCTGCTGGATGAAGAAGCGGCGCGGGTTGACCAGCGCCCCTCGGTGATCGACCTCGGTGTCGCTCAGAAGACCCAGCGCGCGGATCGCCCGCATGATGTGCGCGTGCCCCGGATACCGCAGCGTCTTGTACTCGAGCGACCGGACACGTCCCTCGTACCGCGCGGGCAGCGACGAAGTGCCGCCGCCGGTGTGGAAGGCTTCCAGGCGCCCGACCGGATCGGGAAAGTCGAGCGTTTCGAGTTCCGAGAGCGCCTCGACGGTCGTGCGCCGGCCGTCCTTCAGGATCTCGGCGGGCGTCACGTAGTAGTCGAGCATGCCCTCGAGCGAGTACACGATCTGGTAGTTGAGGGGTGGTTTGGGGTGCTGCGGAAGTCCCCCGACCCAGAGTCGCACCGAGTCGACGGTGTCCAGTCGGTCGATTCCGCCCTGCGCCAGGATGTTCACCATGCCCGGGGCGAGCCCCACGTCGGGCACGATGGAAAGGCCGGCCTCGCGGGCACGGGCGTCGAGCCCCCGCTGCCGCTCGACGATCGCGGTGTTGCCCCCCAGGTCGGTGAAGTGGGCGCCGGCTTCGAGGGCGAGGCGGGTCATGTCGTGGTTGAAGTAGTAGGGGAAGGCGCAGAGCACCGCGGCGGCGCCCTCCATCGCGGCGGCGATCTCCCATTCGCAGGTGGCGTTGGCGCGCACGGTGGTCAGGCGGTTGCCGAGCCAGGGCTGGAGGGCGGGGTGAAGCGCGTCCGTGCGCAGATCCGCGATGACCACCTCGGAGTCCTGGTCGCGCTGCAGCAGGTCGAAGGCGGCAGCCGATCCCTGGGTGCCCGCGCCCAGCACGAGGAACTTCATGAGGTGGTCACGATTTCAAGCGTGCCGCGACCGGTGCGAACGGAAGACGGGATGGGGTGGACGAATCCCATGGCGCCGCTCACGCGGGCGAGAGAAGGTCGAATTGGGACTCGGTGGCCGGGGCGTCGCCGGAGAGACGGGTCACGTCCACGATATGGTCGCCGGGTCCAGGGGTGACGATTGGCCGAACGGGCGCACTGCGCCGCCGCAGCGGCACACCCGCCGCCTCGACCCCGGTCACCACGCCCGCCGCCGAGACGAGCACGACCTTGTCGTCGTCCAGCGCCTCAAGGGTGGCCACCACCCTGGCGCCCTCCCTCGCCGGCATGGCCAAAGTCCCCAACCCCCCCCGCCCCTGCACCGGAAACTCCGAAATCAGGGTGCGCTTGCCGCCTCCCGACTCGGTCACCATCAAGACCGGCGCCTCGCGCTGTGCCACGATCATCGCGATCACCTCGTCGTCGCCCCGCAGCGCGACACCCTTCACCCCCTGCGCGGTGCGCCCCACCACCGTCACCTGGCGCTCCGGGAAGCGGATCGCGCGCCCGTCCCGCGTCACCAGCAGGAACTCGGTGTCGCCGGTCGTGGTGTTCACGTCGAGGAGCGCATCACCGGACCGCACCCCCGCCGCGATGAGGGCGCCGCCCCTGGGGTTCGAGAACTCGCCGAGCCGGGTGCGCTTCATGAGCCCCAGGCGCGTGACGAAGGCCACGAAACGGTCGTCCGTGAGATCGTCGACGGTGCGCGTAGCGACGATCGGGTCGCGCCGGTCGATGCCGAGAAGCGCCCAGATCGACTTGCCCCGCGACGCGCGCGACCCCTCGGGGATGTCCTCGACCCGGAGGAAATACACTTGGCCCGAACTCGTGAATGAGAGCAGCCAGCCCCGCGTCCGCGCCACCACCACCGTCTCGAGGTAGTCGCCCGGGAAGCGCTCCATCGCGGCCAGCGCCAGACCCGCGGCCACGCGGCGGCGGTAGAGGTGCATGGGGACGCGCTTCAGATACCCTTGGCGGGACATGGTGACCACCACGTCCTCGTCGGCGACCTCGGTCGCCACGTAGTCGAAGCCGCTCTTGTCCTTCCCCTCCAGGATCACCGTGCGGCGGGCGTCGCCATAGCGCTCGACGACTTCGTCCAGCTCCCCGAGCATGACCTCGATCTGGAGCGCCTCGTCGGCCAGCAGCGCGCGCAGTTCGCGGATCGTGGCGCGCAGGGACTTTTCCCGCGCATGCAGCTGGTCGCCCTCCAATGCGGTCAGCCTCGCCAGCCGCATGCGCAGGATGGCGTCGGCCTGGACCTCGCTGAGTCCGAATCGGTCCCGCAGCCGCCGCGAGGCCTCGGCGCGGTCGGCGGAGCGCTTGATCTCGGCGATCACGTCATCGATGTGGGCCAGCGCGAGGAGCAGCCCCCGGGTGATGTGCAGGTCGGTCTCCGCCTTCTCCAGGTCGAAGCGCGAACGCCTGCGGATGACCTGTAGTCGGTGGTCGCGGTAGTGGCCGAGCAGCTCCTTCAGGGTGAACTCGCGCGGCTGCCGCCCCCCTTCCAGCGCCAGCATGATCGCGCCGAAGGTGCACTGGAGCGCGGTCTTCCTGAAGAGCTTGGCCATGATCTTCCCGGCGTTTGAACCGCGCTTGAGCTCCACCACGAGGCGAATTCCCTCGCGGTCGGACTCGTCGCGCAGATCCGCCACGTCGGGAAGCCCGCCCTTGCGCGACAGCGCCGCGATCTGCGCGATGATCCGCGACTTGGAGACGGCATACGGCAACTCGGTCACCACAAGCTGCTTGCGTCCCCCCCGCACAGCCTCCGTCACCACCCGCGCCCGCATCGTCATGCGCCCGCGCCCGGACTCGTACATCGAACGGATCCCCGTCCGCCCCACGATGTACCCGCCCGTCGGAAAATCGGGCCCCGGCAGCACCGCCATCAGCTCTCCGACGCCGCACTCCGGGTTCGCAACCAGCGTGCGCAGCGCCGCGGCCACCTCGCGCAGGTTGTGCGGCGGCACGTTGGTGCTCATCCCCACGGCGATCCCGGAACTCCCGTTGACCAGCAGGTTGGGGATGCGACACGGCAGCACCGCCGGCTCCTGCAGGCGGTCGTCGAAGTTGTTCTCCCACTCGACCGTGTCCTTCTCGATCTCGGCGAGCAGCTCGGTGGCCACCCTGGCCAGCCGCGCCTCCGTGTAGCGGTAGGCGGCGGCGGGGTCGCCGTCGATGGAGCCGAAGTTGCCCTGCCCGTCGACCAGGGGATAGCGGAGCGAGAACTCCTGCACCATCCGCACCAGCGCGTCGTACACCGCCGAGTCGCCGTGCGGGTGGTACTTGCCGAGCACCTCGCCCACCACCGTCGCGCTCTTCTTGTAGCCACGATCCGGGTGCAGAGCCAGACCGTGCATGGCGACCAGGATCCGCCGGTGCACCGGCTTCAGCCCGTCCCTCACGTCGGGAAGCGCGCGCCGCACGATCACGCTCATCGAATAGTCGATGAACGACTCGCGCATCTCCTCCTCGATCAGCCGGGGGACGATGCGGTCGCGCATGCGGGATACGGTCATTCAGCCTCCCGCTGCCCGTGGGCGACTCGCCACCAGCCCCGCGCCGGGAATGATCCCCCGTTCCAGCACCTCCACCCGGTCCCCCACCGCGATCCGGCCGGGACCGTCGTGCACCACGTTCACCCCGAAGTACACCGCCGACTCGATGCGCCGGTACAGCGCCAGGGTGCGGAGCGGCTCGCGATCGGGGTCGCGCACGCCAGTCCTCTGATCGGTGGTGGTGACCTTGCAGCGGGTGCAGAGCTTGACGCCGCTGAAGCCCATGCCGCCCACGGTGAAGCGCCGCCACCGGTCCTCGTCGTGGGGGTGCGCGCCGGTCACGACGATGTTGGGACGGAAGCGCTCTACCGGGATGTCGCGGCCGCTGCGCCGGGCCAGTTCCTCCACGGAACACTCGCTGACCAGGAGCGCGGGGAACCCATCGGCGAAGCTCACGCGGTGGCCCTCGGCGTAGGCGGGGTCCGTGGGGCGCGCGTCCTCCTCGCGCATGAAGATGAGGCGGACATCGCGGCCCAGCACCGTGGAGAGCCACGCGTCGGCGTCGGGCGACACCGCGCTGCCGACCGCGCCGTTGCCGTGGATCGTCACGCCGACGGGGTCTCCGAGCGGTGCCGTGGGCAGGCGCAGCGAATCCATGCCCTCTGCCTCGAGCCGCAGAGCCCCGTTGTCCAGTTGCGGATGGACGACCGCCAGCCGCGGCGTATCCCGCTGGGTGACCATCCCGCCGCCGGGCCGCACCACCATCCAGCGCCGGTCCCAGCGCGGTCCCAGCGCGTCGAACTCCATCGTCCGGAGCGCGGTCGCACGCGCCCCCTTGAGCGGGTGAACCCAGAGGCGGGTGACCTCTCCGCCGCCGGATCCGGGAGCGCTGGGATTCGCGGCCGGCCCGGTCACGCCATCGCCCCGCCCATCCGCCGGCTGACGATCGACAGCGGCAGGGTCGCCTGGTGGCGCCCGTCGACGAGGATGTGGAAGGTGTGCGTTCCCTCTTCCTGGAAGACGATGCCGTCGAGGTTGATCACGTGCGGGACGCGGATGCCCGTCTTCAGGCTCTGGCGTCCGGGCGAGACCTTGAGTTCGCCGCTCAGCGAGACCAGTTCCTTCCCCTTCGGGCTCGACAGCTTGATGGTCAGCTTGTGGGTGCCCGCGTCGCCCGCCCCGCCCAGGAAGCGCAGCACAAGCGACAGACGGCCGTGGCGCGCCGGAAAGCGCCCCACGCTGATCTGGTCGAATACGCCCAGCAGATTGAGTTTCCCCGACCCGTCAATCGTGGCGGCGTCGGCGGTGAGCACGAGATCCACGTCCACTGACTTCTACGCTCCTTCCCTCGCCGGCGCGGCCGGCGGTTCTCCCAGAATCGACTTGGCGAGGACCAGCCCCAGCATCAGGTCAAGCGCCGCATGCGCGAAGATCGACGGCCAGAGGCTCCCCGTCCAGCCGACCCCCATGGCCAGCACCCCGCCCATGAGCGCGGTGCGCGCGATCCCGTGGCGGCCCTGATAGGCATGAAGGAAGCCGAAAACCAACGCGACTGGCAAGGCACCTCCCAGGTAGGACCCCGTCCAGGGCATCAGGAAGAGGGGCAGAAAGCCCCGAAAGACCAGCTCCTCGAAGACGCCCGCCGCGAGGGACAGGAGCGCGAACACGCCCTTCTCTTGCGCCGTTTCCGGCATGATCGCCCGGACCACGCCCGTCTCCTGCCACCCGAAACGCGCGGAGAGTCCCCGGAATGCGTAGACGACCAGAAGGCCCCCCGCGGTGAGGAGGGCTGCGGGCAGCAGCATTGCTCCGGGGGACGACGGCCAGGTGCGGAGAAGTCCTGACGCGTGGCGCAACTCCGGCGCGACGGCCAGGGTCAACAGGCCGGCCACCGCGAGGAACATGATCGAAGCGGCGTAGAAGCCGGCCCGGTGGGCGCGGATCTCGTCGAGGGGCGGCGGTTGTTGCACGAGCGCCACGACCGGCACGAGAACGAGCCAGACCGCGGCAACGAGGCTGGTCACGATGCCGCCGCTCCCCGTGAGGACGAAGATGGCGGCCAGAACGGCGCTCGCGGCCGCCGCCACCAGGACGCCCCGGCGCTCACCGGTCATGCGTCGCCCACCTGGCGGCCGGCCTCCGGAAGCCGGTCGATCATCTGTCATGTTGTTGACGCCTCGGCGAGTTGTGTTCCAGTTTCCAGTCCGTGCAAGGAACGGCTCCGGCGAAATCACCACAACCGAGGACGACCGTGACCACATCGGCCTCCGTCAAAGCGACCTACCGCGTCATCGACGCCTACGACCACCCCCACGGTGGCCGCATCCTGCGACTGCGTCTCGGCCGGGGCGAGGCCCTGACTGTGAAGGAACTGAAGGGCGACACCATGGTCGCCACCTCGCCCGACGGTTCGGAGACGCCAATCCGAGTGGACGGGTTCGCGCTCTTCGGGGGCAAGCCCGGCAACGCACGCCTGGCCCGCACGGGCCGGGTCGATATCCACGTGAGGGATGAAGCGGCGGCGGAGATGGGCCCCGGCTGGACGGTGGCCGGGCCCGTCTAGGAGGAGCTTCCCCGCACACCCGGCGGATCACGTTCGAACACCTTGCGGAACCACGCTACGAAGGCATCGCGCGCGTCTGGATTTTCCTCCATCCACGTCCTTCGCGCGTCGACGAATTCGTTGGGGCGGGCCGTGAGGATGTAGGCGTCCAGGAAGTCGTTTTCCTTCGAGTAGATCAGCTCCTCCAGGAAGTCGTAGGGGCGCGCGTCGTAGATCGACCGCTGGTAGAGCCAGGCGTCGGCCACGCGGGAAAGGATCGCCCTCTCAATTTCGTATGGGGAGCCGCCTTCCGCCTCGGGCAGCCAACGGTCGAGACGTCCCTGGACCAGCATGAGGTGTAAGTGCGCATAGAGCATGTATGTGCGCGCCAGTTCGGGCCTCTGGTAGTTGATGTGAGCCGTGTCCCCCTTCTCGTTGACCTCCAGGGTCTCCCAAAGGTATGTCGGCCCTTCCTGGGGGCCGTGGATGACCCAGAAGGAAGGGTCGTCACGGATGCTGTCCATCTGCTCCCGGGCCCAGGCGTCGATCTCCTCCATGCGTTCCCTGGTCGGCGCCAGTCGCTCGCCCGAACGAATGACGAGGCGGCGCGGGTCGCGCATGTAGGCTTCCCCGGTGGCGCAGGCCGTTGCCCCCAGGACGACGACGGCGAGCAGGATGCCGCGGGTCCATCGGCTGTGCGCGGAGCGGCTGGGTCTGCCGGGGACCCCGGGACCAGCCGGCGATTCGGCGGGGGCGGGTGAAGGGTGGCCATGGTGAGTCATATGCATTTGCGGCAAGCCGGATTCTGGCGGCACTGAGGTCGATTCACACTCCACTCTACTCAACCCCCGGCGTGGGGTCCATGTTCCCCGAGCCCGCTTCGCGCCAGCGCAGGAACTCGAAGGGACTGCGACAATCTTCGCACCAGCAGGTGGTGAGCGAGGCGTGGCTCCCGAAGAGGGACATGACCTCGGTGCTCGTGCCGCCGCAGAAGGGGCACGGGGGCGGTGTTGGCGCGGAGACGGCCGGCTGGGGCTGGTCCGACACGGCCCTACTCGACGAACAGGTCACGGTTGCGGTCGCCCCGGGCGCGTTCGACGGCCTCTTCACCGGGCGCGCCCGGGCCACGGCGGCGCTCGGGGTCCCAGCCGTCGCGGTCCTGTCCGACATCGTCGAGGGTGATGCCTGCCCGGGCCAGGGTGGCCGCGAGTCGGCCCCTCCACCGCTCACGCACATGGTCCGCTGCCCACACGCGCCCCTCGGCCACCAGGTCGTCGTAGACCTCGTCGCCGGGCAGCAGCCACGCGAGGGTGGAGGGGAGCATGGCCAAGGCCGACTCGTGCAGACGCGCCCGCGCGTCACCCCCCGCCTCGGCCAGGCGGGCGAACCAGGCGGAGCCGAACTGGCGGTGGTACTCCTCCTCGGCGAGCATCTTGGGGACGCGGGTGCGGGCGAGCGCGAAGTTCCCCGCGGCGAAGCTCTCGAGGGCGACCGCGAGCGCGCCGTCCACGACCACGACCGCGGCCGTGAAATCCGCCCAGTCGGCGAAGGGGTGGTCCAGCGCGGGTGCCGAGTAGTAACGGTCGGCGGGGCGGGTGTGCTCGACTTCGAAAGGGTCGAAGCCCTGCTTCTTGAGCATCGCGTAGAGGAGCCGGGCGTGTCCCCATTCGTCCTGCGCCATCGACGAGGCGGCGATCCCGGTCTCGATCGAGGGACTGCCGAGGATCCAGTCGCTATAGCGGATTCCGAGCAGGCGCTTGGTGTCGGCCAGCGTGAGGATGTGGCGGGAGAGGGGTGCGGGGGCCGTCACCCTTCGTCCCCCTCGCCCGGCAGATTCCTCGCCCACGGCCCCTCCGCCCGGTTCACGGGAATCACCGCGCCCCTCGGCACCACGCACATCTCGAACCAGTTCTCCTCGTCGTAGGTCTTCCAGGCGTAGACCCGCGCCAATTCCACGCCTGGCGCGTCCACGTACCCGATGTGGCGCAGCGGCTCCCCCCGGCTCTTGCGCGCGAAGACCTCGTAGACGCTCTCGCCGAGCGGCGTCATACACCCACCCCCAGGCGGCCGAGCTTGCTGCGCCCCGTCTCGCTGATCCGCGCCGTGGTCCACGGCGGATCCCACACCTCGTTGATCTCGACCGCGTCCACCCACGGCTCGCTCCCGATCCGGTCGCGCACGTCCTGCTTGATGAAGTCCATGCAGGGGCATGCGGTGGCCGTGAAGGTCAGGTCGACGCGGGCGGTCCCGTCGGCGAAATCCACCCCGTAGACCAGGCCCAGCTCGACCAGCGAAATCGGCAGCTCCGGATCGAGCACCTCGCCCAGCGCGGCTCGCAACGCACCGGTCTCGTCCTCCGGCGCAACCGCCAGCGGCGCGGACCACTGATCGCGCCCCCCCGACGCATGCACCATCGGCGCGGGCTGCTCGGCCAGCAGCGTCTTCAGGGGGCGGCGCCTCAGTTCAGCCACGAGCCCACCGTCCCCCGCGACCGCCGCACCGACTCGACATACCGCTCGTTCATCGGCCCCCGTCCCTTCCACCGCTCGAACACGGCCTGCCAGCTGATTTCCCCGTCCTCGAAGAGCCACCGTTTGGCCTCGGGGTCGTACTGGCACGGGAACGGGTACTCCAGCACGTATTCTTCCTTCTGCTCGTCGTAGTGGGCCGGGACCTTCAGCCCCAGACCCTCGCACAGCGGAACCGTCGACGACATCCACAGCTGCCGCAACTCGTCGTTGGTGAGCCCCTTCAACTTGTAGTTCAACTGGCCGCTGTGGCGCTTCAGATCGTCGGGGAGGCCGAACCACTCGATCGTCATCGGGAACATCCAGTCCACGCAGCGCTGCAGCAGCTCGGTCGCCGCGCCCCCGGCCCGCGCCAGACGCCGCATCCACACCTCGCCGTGGCGCAGGTGGAAGGTCTCCTCCATGTCGACCTTGACGAGCGCGCGCTTGAGCGGCCCGTACGAGGTGTTGCGGTGCACGTCGCCCAGCAGACAGATGCCGGCCCGGTCGAAGAACCCGTTGGCCACCACCAGCTCGGCCCAGTTGTCGAGGGGCTGGTCGAAGCCGTAGGGGTGCTTGAACTCGTGCGGTTCGCGGCCGTACACCAGCTGCTCCTTCGACACCCCCATGTCCTCCAGCAGCCGGTACGCGATGTTGGCGTGCGCCAGCTCGTCCTGGATGATGGCGTGCGCGCTGACCTGCGTGTTGGTGGAGGGAGCGTGCCGCGCGGCGAGCCAGTAGGCGGGGGCGCTCATGAGCTCGGTGTCCGCCTGGACGGTCAGCTGGATGATGATCGCCTTGCGGTAGCCGGGCGTCATCTCCTCGGGGGACTCGAGGATGTAACCGCCGTGAATCTTCGCCTTCAGTTCGTCTTCGGTGTATTGGGACATGTGAGCTCCTCTCAGATCCCCAGCGCCGAGCGGATCAACGGGCTGATCCGTTCCGGGGTCCAGGGCGGGTCGAAGGTCAGCTCCACCTCGGCGTCCTCGACCCCGTCCACGCTGGCAACGGCGGCCCGCGCGTCCTCCACGATCTGCTCGGCCGCAGGGCACATCGGCGTCGTGAGTGAAATGGTGGCCCGGGCGCTGCTTCCCTCCACCTCGATGTCATATACCAGGCCCAGCACCACAAGATCCAGGTTGAGCTCCGGATCCTTCACGGTCTTGAGGGCGTTGCGGACGGCTTTTTCGGTTGCGGGCACGTTGCGGACCTCCGGCGGCGTGGGTCGTCTGCCCCGACAGGGACGGCCAAGATGCCGCGTGTGCCGTGGGCCTAGCAAGTTAGCGAGCCGGGGAAGGGGCTCGCGCCCTTTGAATGCCCGCCCCCGCGCGGGTACATTCGCCCCGGTCGCCAGATGAGCCCCCTGCGGAGACCCCGCGCTCGCCCGACTGCGAGACCGTCGCCGCGGGCCACCGGGTACCTTACCCAGCCAACAGGAGGAACCCATGCGAATCGCCATCAACACCGGCGGCGGCGACGCCCCGGGCCTGAACGCCGTCGTCCGGGCCGCGGTCCTGTCCGCCGAGCGCCGCGGATGGGATGTCGTCGGCATCCGCCGCGGCTACGACGGGCTCTTCAATCTCGGGGGCGTGGTGCCGCTCGACGGTGTGGCGGTGCGGGGCATCACCCACCTGGGCGGCACCATCCTCGGGACCACCAACCGGGGCAGCCCCTTCTCCTTCCCCGAGAAGCAGGCGGACGGCAGCGTGCGCATGGTCGACCGCTCGGACGAAGTCATCGCCCGCATGAAGCGTCTCCGGATCGACTGCCTGATCGCCGTGGGGGGCGACGGATCACTTCGCATCGCAAGCGAGCTGGCCGGGAAGGGGCTCAACGTCATCGGCGTGCCCAAGACCATCGACAACGACCTGCAGGCGACGCAGGTCACCTTCGGCTTCCACACCGCGGTGCAGACCGCCACCGACGCCATCGACAAGCTCCATTCGACCGCCGAGGCGCACCAGCGGATCATGGTGGTCGAGCTGATGGGCCGGCACGCCGGGTGGATCGCGCTCTTCGCGGGGTTCGCGGCGACCGCGGACGCGATCCTCATCCCCGAGTTCCCGTACGACATCGGGAAGGTTGCGGCGAAGATCCGGCAGCGGTACAGGGAGGGCCCGGAGTTCGCGATCGTGGTGGTGGCCGAGGGGGCGAAGCCGAAGGGGGGCGAGGCCTCCTACCTGGAAGAGACCGGTCCGGGCGGGGGGCGGAGGCTGGGGGGAGCGGCGAAGCGCGTGTCGCGGCAGCTCCAGGAGCTGACCGGGCACGAGGCGCGGAGCCTGGTGCTGGGCCACCTGCAGCGGGGTGGCCGGCCGATCGCCTTCGACCGGCTTCTGTCGCTGCGTTTCGGGAGCGCGGCGATCGAACTGGCGGCGGAGGGGCGGTTCGGGTGCATGGTGGCGCTCGATCCGCCTGTGGTGAAGGCGGTGCCGCTCGCCGAGGCGGTGGCGAAGGTCAAGACGGTGCCGCCGGAGCATGAAGTGGTGATGGCGGCGCGGGGTATGGGGATTTCGTTTGGGGATTGAGGGAGGGGGGCGGAATCGCGGGTACCGTCATTGGCGGCGGTGTATCCCAGCTACTGCGTGCCCGCCTTGACCGACAGCTGCCAGCTTGCATGATATCGTACTTCACTTCTCCAACAGGATTGCCAGCATAATGCCCAACCAACTCGTCCAAGCCCACATTGACGGCGCGGTGAAGAAGGAAGCGGCTGCGGTGCTGGCGGCCATGGGCCTGACTGTCTCCGACGCGGTGCGGCTCCTGCTGATCAAGGTCGCACACGAGAAGACGTTTCCGTTCGCATGGCTGGTCCCCAACGCCGGCACCATCGAAGCAATGGGGGAAACCCGCGAAGGCAACCCCCCGCAGTTCGCGACCGTGGAGGATCTCTTCGACGATCTGCGTGCGGACGATTGAGGGGACCAGCCGGTTCAAGCGCGATGGTAAGTGATCCATGACGGATCCAGAATCAACCGCGTGTGACTGGGGGAGTTGCGGGTATGACTCAAGGAGTGTTAGCGTTCCAACAGATACCCGCCGGCAGCGTGCTGTCGGCTCAAGGGCCGCTCCTCTGGAGAGGCCCTTGCTTTTTTGGAGTTGCCCATGAGGACTCGAGTCTATGTTGACGGATTCAACCTGTACTACGGTGCCCTCAAGGACACGGCGTTCAAGTGGCTCGACCCCGTCAAGCTGGCGTACCAATTGCTCCCGGCCGGCTACTCCGTTACGAAACTCAAGTACTTCACCGCCCGCGTATCGGGGATTCGCGATGCCGGTGCCCCAGCTCGGCAGCAGGCCTATCTGACCGCCCTCAAGACCCTGCCCGAGGTCGAAGTCCTTTTCGGTACGTTTCTCTCCAAGACGATTTGGCGCCCCTTGACCAACCTTCCGGTGGCCGGGCGCCGGATCGGCACTCCCAACCCCGTCACCATGCCTGCGGGCACCCACGCGGTTTCGGGGCCTACAACCCAGACGCTACCTGTCGGCACGCATCGTCGCCCCCCCAAAGGGAAGAAGAAGCGGCGAAAACGCACTGCGCCGCGGCCCGATGCAGTAGTCTCCCAAGTCCATACGATGGAGGAGAAGGGGTCTGACGTGAACCTCGCCGTACACCTCCTCAACGACGCGTGGAAGAAGTCGTTCGACGCCGCCGTTGTCATCTCAAACGATACCGACCTCGTCACGCCGATTCGAATGGTGTCCGTCGAGCAGGGTAAGCCCGTGTTTGTGGTGTGCCCCAGCCGCAACCGAATGGCTGCGCAGTTGGCGAGAGTCGCGACCTATAAGCGGCATGTTCGGCCCGCCATGCTTCGGAGCGCGCAGTTACCACCGAACATTCCCGGGCTCTCGGTCTCGAAGCCCGTCACCTGGTGAGGAGGGCTGCCCACCCCGCCCCACAACCGCCTGCTGGAGCCCCGGCACAACGACCACGCGCTAAGCGGCGAGCGGGGAGATCACCGGGATTGCCACGTGAAGCCGGATCTATTGCTGATCTACCAGAAGTCCGGGGACGACATCCTGCGTCTGGTGCGGCTCGGGTCACATGCCGAGCTCGGTCTCTAGGACACCCCCGGCCCCCACTCCCCCGCCTTGAGCGACACCAGATTCGCAAACAGCCGGTACGCACCCGCCACCCCCGCCGGGAACTGCCGGAAAAACGCCAGCCCGGTGTACACGTAGAGCCCGTCACCGACCCGGCCCACCAGCAACCCCCCGCGCTTCGGCTCCTCGCCCGGGTCCGCCATCTCCATAACGGGCGTGTAGCGCTCGTCCCATTCGCCGAGGAAGTAGAGCCCACGCTCCTGCACCCATCCCTCGAAGTCGGCGTCGCCGATCCGGTTCGGCCCGGCGAAGACGGGCGACTCGGGCGCCAGGAGCGTCACCGGGGCGGTTTCGTCGGTCACGCGGTCGTGGGGTCTGTTGATCGTGACCGGGTACGGGGCGAAACCGCCGGCGGGAAACTCGTACTTGTTGTACTGCACGATCACCGTGCCGCCCGCCCGCGCGAAGTCGAGGATGGCCTCGTTGGCGGCGACCAAGTCCTCCCGCGTCTCGTAGGCGCGGATGCCGAGGACGAGGACGTCGTAGCTGGCGAAATCGCCCGCGCGCACCACCGCCGGACCGAGTTCGTCGACCTCCATGCCGATCTGGCGCAGGACCGCGGCGCCATCGTCGCCCGAGCCCATGATGTAGCCGACACGCAGCCCGGTGTCGGCTGCGACGGGGACGACCGAAATGCGCACGGCGGCCTCGCGGACCATCATCGCGCGTGGAATGTGTGGATAGTCGATGAGGTCGGTCTCCATGACAGATTCTACCCCGAATCTGTCCGGGAATCTGTCACGGGCCGTTTCGGGGCCTCCTGACGGCTCCGAAACGCTGCTCGCGACCGCGCGAATGACAGATTCCCCCCCGAATCTGTCACGGGGTGGAGTCACCACAAAGGCGAAGGACGCGTTGGCACCGTCCGGTTCCAGTGCGAAGGACACGGTGGCGGGCTCGACCGACCATCCCTCCCCGACCTCCAGGCGCAGCGACCCGGAGCGCGCCGTGGCGGACGTGTTGGTGAGGACGACGCCGATCGCGCGCGCCTCCGTCATCCCGCTCGGCCACACCATCCAGGGGGGGTCCACGGCCACATCGATCGCAGGCGCCACCAGCACCCGCTTGCGGTACTCGCCGGTCGCCTGGTCCACGCCGATGAACTCACCGTCGCGCTCCACGCGCAGGGCGACACCGTCCACCTCCAGGGCGATCCCGGCACGCACGGGAACGGGATCGAACGGCAGCGCCCACAGCCGGGCATCATCGGGCCACTCGTAGAGCCCCCCGTCACGCTCGCCGGCCAGGTAGTACGGCGCCGAGGGCCGCGCGTCCGGTGGCACGGACACGCGCCAGCTCCACCTGCCGACCTCGTCGCCGGCGATTCGCCCGTCGGCCGGCGTCGGGAGCGGCGGCGCCCGGAAGAAGCGGGACCGGGGTGTGCCCCTCGCCGACTCCTCGGTGCGCGACGCTTCCCAACCCGGGGGCAGCAGCACCGCTGGGTCCACGCCGGAAAGGTCGGCGCTCCCGCCGTTCCATACGGTCACATCCACCACGACGGACTCGCCGGGCGTGAGCAGCTCCCGTCCGACCCTCACCTCGGTCATCACACCCGCCGCGGCCAACACCGCCTCGGACACCTGCGCCAGCCGCCGTTCCAACACCCGCTTCCCTTCGCCCTCCGGCGCCTCCGCCAGCAGTCGCCGCAGGATCCCGGCTCCCTCCACCAATCCCGGAACGGCCCCTTCCGTCGTCGCCCCCGAGAGCCCCTGCCGCGCCTTGGCCAACGCCTCCCGGTACCGGTCCAGGCGCTGCTCCGCATCCGTCGGCCATCCCGCAGGCAACGGTGGGCCGATTTGCCCGAACAGCGTGGTGTCGACGCCCGCGAAGACCCCGTCGTCCTCAATCCCCCCAACCACCGAAGCCTCGAGGCTTAGCGAGCTCCTGCGCGGCCCCATCGCCTGACCCGCGCCCATCTCCTGTGAGCGATGCCGGCTGCGGCTCTCCATGGCAAGTTGGAAGTGCGACCGCCCCAGCACGGGATCGAAGTCGCCCGACGGGATGCTGAGCGTCGCTTCGCCGGGGGAGAAACGAACCGAACGGTACAGCTTGGACGGTGTCCACGGGGTCACCCCGGCCGCGGCCAGCTCCGGAAAGCGATCCGGGTCGCCTGCCGCCGTGAAGGCCTCGCGCGCAGTTACCCCGGCGAGCTGATGCTGGCCGTGCCCGTCGCGCGGCGTCCCCGAAAACACCGACACGATCACGTGCGGGCGGAACTTGCGGACCACGTAGACGACGTCGCGGAGCACCTCTTCGAGCGGCCAGAACTCAAGCGCCTCGTCCAGGCTCTTCGAGTAGCCGAAGTCGAAGGCGCGGGTGAAGTACTGTGCTCCGCCGTCCAGGGCGCGCGCCGCGACGAGTTCGCCGGTGCGGATGACGCCCAGGCCCTCGTGCAGCCTCGGACCGATGAAGTTCTGGCCGCCTTCGCCCCGACTGAGCGACAGGTAGGCGGTCTCGGCGCCCATGCCGCGCGCGAGCGTCGCGAGCAGGCTGGTGTCCTCGTCGTCGGGGTGGGCGGCGATCATCAGGACGCGCTTGACGCCGTCTAGCTGGCGCATGAGGAGGGCGGTGCCGAGGAGGCCGGGTTGCTGGGCGGCGGTGGGGGCGGTGGGGACGGCGAAGGACGCGGCGGCGGCCAGGAGCAGGGTGGCTGTGTGGGTTGTCCGTGGTCTCATGGGTCGCGGGCGGCCGGAGGCGATTCGTGTTGAAGGGGTTAGATTCGCGCGGGGACGGGGCGCGCGCCAGAATCGGAAGCTAACGGCAGCCGGATCGCGTTTCGGAAACGGGGAGACCCACGATGGACATTGCGGGGACGCTCAGAAGCTACGACGGCAAGCGGGTAGCACCCTTTCGCTCGGTGGCGCACGCGGTGCGGGACATGCCCGACCGGGGAATCCCGCAACTGCTGGACCTGGCGGCGAGCGACGAACCGGCGCTCCAGGTGGGCGCCACCTGGGTGATCAAGCACTTGGCGGAGCGCGGGGACGCACCGGCGGGGAAGCAGGCGGCGCTGGCCATCGACCTGCTGGAACGGCCACTGGCGCCGGACGCGGTTCTGCACCTGCTGCAGACGCTGCCATTCGTGGAGATTCCGGCCGACCGGCAGGCGGGGCTGCATCGAACCCTCAACCGGCTGATCGGCTCCAGGCGCGCCTTCATTCGGGCCTGGGCGTACAACGGGCTCGCCGTGTTGGCCAAGGGGAATCCGGACCTCCGGAAAGAGGTCGAAGCGCTCTTCGATGCGGTGGCGGAGCGGGAAACGGCGGCGGTCAGGGCGCGGATTCGGCACGCCAGGGCGGGGTGGGCGTGAGGACGAGCGCTGGCGGTTCCACTCGGCAGTGCCCACGATCAGGTCCTCCACCGCGTCGTTCAGTCCGGTGCTGGCGCGGATGTCCCACTGCAGGTGTGGGTCGCAAGTGGCTGAGAGGAGGTCTAGTGGCAGACTCCAGAGGTCGATTCGGGCAGATCCTGGCTATCATTGCGGTGGTCGTCACAGGTCTGGCGGCCGGGTGCGGAGGCGATGGGGCGAACCGGGACGCTACGGTTGAGGTGGACACGATCGGGGGAGTGGTGGTGGTCCGCAACGGGATCGGTCTATGGGGCGAATCCGAGCGCTGGCGGGTGGTGGAGGAATTCAGGGTGGGGGGGAGCCAATGGGGGGAGAATCCCGACGAGGAACTCATCTACTCAGCTGACGCCAGCGCGACTCTCGGGCCGAATGGCCAGATCTTCGTGATTGAGTTCGAAGCCGACCGTGTGGCCGTGTTCAGCGGCGACGGCGATTTCGTGAGGAGTTTCGGGGGCCTTGGGGAGGGTCCGGGCGAGTTTCGTAAGCCGACGGCCATGACGTGGGACGGGGTGGGACGGCTTTGGGTGGCGGATTTCGATGGACGCTACCACGTCTTCGACTCGACAGGCACTTTTCGAAAGACCGTGCGAGCCTTCCTGCGCTACTTCACGCGCTTTCAGCATCCGCTCGTGTGGGAGGCCGCCGGCACACTTGTCGAAGAGAGCGTGTCGGACGACGGAATGGTGGTGTACTTGCGCGTGGACACACTGGGCCACCTTGTCGACACGGCGGCGGTGGTCCCGAGGCCTCCTTCGTCGCCGACCCCGCGCGACCGGGGGCCTCTGCCGAGCGGGCAGTCGTTCCGCTTCGTCAACAACCACTATACCCCGCTTCAGCGCTGGTCCCGGGCACCCGACGGCACGATCTGGTCGGGGACGAGCGGTCAGCTCCGGTTGATCCAGACCACTGCGGACGGTGACACCCTCCGCATCGTCGAGACCTCGCACCGTCCAGCGGAGTTTGATGCGGCGGACGAAGCGATCATCGCGGCCGGCCTCGCGGAAGCCCGCCTCTCAAAAGCGGATATCGAGCTGGTGCGGCCCGTGGTCGACGCAATTCACGTGATGGACGATGGCCACGTGCTGGTCGGGATCGTTGAGAAGGTGGGAGAAGCCACGGGCACCCTGGATGTGTTCGACCCGGAAGGGTTTTTCCTGGGCACGGTTGATCTGGGATTCAAGCTGCCCTCCCGCAACATCCCCGCGCTCGTCGGCGATACGATTGTCTCGGTCACTCCCGGAGACCTTGATCTGCCTTATCTGGTGCGCGCCACGATCAGGCGGCCGCGGGAGCGATAGTACCTCGACTGATGGCCGCGCCCAATTCCGATCCGTCGCGACGCAAATGGTCTCCGCGCCACCTCCAGGCCGCCGGGAACACCGTCCAATCCGCCCAGGTACACAATAATTGACCCCACCATGCCCACCGCCCGAGGAGAACGAGGGATGAGGAAAATGCTGCTCCTGTTGCTCTGGCCCGCGGTTGGTTCGTGCGGTCTCTTCACCCCTCAGGGAGGGATCGACATCACAGTGGAGGTGGACCCGACCGCGCTCCAGAGGTTTTGTCGCGCACACGCCCAGAATTGCTGGCCCGATTCGAAGGACAGGCTGAGGGCGCGCGTGTTCATGACGGCGACTGACACCCTGACCGGGATTGGGTACTCCGAGAAGGTTGGCGAGCTCTACACGCCGGGTACGCTGCCACACCTGTTTGGGGATTTGCTCGACGGCGTCTACAGGGTGCGTCCCTATGCATTGGATCCTCCGGATTGGGGACACACCGGATTCGTGCCGGAAGAGACGCTGGTGGTGGTCGGTTCCGGAAACGAGCCCACGGCGCATTTCGTCCTGAAGGAAATCCGTGATCTGCCCTGCTGGGGCACCGATGGCGAGCTGGAGGGGCGGGGTTGTGGGGTTGGGGCGGAGTGGTGAGTCGGCGGCAGCGGTAGCCCGAGCAAAGCCCCTCACCGTGGCCACGGCAACGCCAGCCCCTCCGGCGCCCGGGCCCTCCCGAACCACCCCGCCAGCGCCGCCAGGCTGAGCACGTACGGCAACGCCAGGAACAGCGGATAGGGCAGGTCCGCGTCCCACGCCTGCAGCGCGAACTGCAGCGCCTCCGCGCCCCCGAAGAAGAGCGCCGCCGCCACCACCCCCTTCGGGCTCCACCGCCCCAGCACCACCACCGCGATCGCGATGAACCCCTTCCCGGCCGACATGTTCTCGGCGAAGGTGCCCGTGTGCACCAGGCTCAGGTGCGCGCCCGCCAGCCCCGCCATCATCCCCGCGAAGACGACCGCCAGCATCCGCGTCCGCACGACCGGCACACCGGCGGCGTGCGCGGAATCCGGCGACTCGCCCACCGCTCGAAGCGCCAGCCCCCAGCGCGTCCGGAAGAGGAACCACCCGAGCACCGGCACCAGGGCGTAGGCCAGGTACGCCGTCACCGCCTGGTCGAAGAACGCCGGCCCGAGCACCGGGATCCGCGACAGCAGCGGCACCTCCCACGCCGTCACCGTCGGCAGCTCCAGTGCCAGCCCGGTCGTGCCGAAACGGCTCTGGAAGACCGCGCCCGTGAAGCCCAGGCTGCCGATCGTCACGGCCGTTCCCGTGATGATCTGGTCGGTGTTCAGCCAGACCGCAAAGACCGCGAAGAGGAGTGCCGCCAGTCCTCCCGCGAGCGCCCCGGCCGCAAGTCCCGCGTACGGTCCCGCCGCGAGCGCCCCCAGCGCCCCGCCGAGCGCCCCCCAGATCACCGAGCCCTCGAGCCCGATGTTGATCACGCCCGCCCGCTCCGACACGGTCTCCCCGAGGGCGGCCAGCGCGAGCGGCACCGCCAGTCCCACGGCGGAGACGAGGAAGGAGGAGAGGGCGCCGATGTCAGCCACGGGAACCTCGGCCGGCGAGCGCCTGCCAGCTTCTGTCCACGGTGAGCACGGCGAGGATGACGAGCGCCTCGATACCCCGGACCCAGACTTCCGGCACACCCGCATCGCGCTGCATGGCCCCTCCCCCCGCACTCAGCGCCCCGAACACGATCGCGGTCACCACCACGGCCAGCGGGTTGAGCCGCGCCAGGAGCGCGACGGCGATCGCGGTGTAGCCCCACCCCGGCGACAGATTCTCGTACATGCGGTGCGTGATTCCCGCGATCTGCACCCCCCCGGCGAGCCCCGCGATGGCCCCCGACGTGAGGAAGGCGAGCCAGACGACCGGCCGCGCGCGGAACCGCCCGCTCACCTCGGCGGCGCGCGGAGAGGCCCCGACGGCGCGGAGCCGGAATCCGCCGGGCGTGCGCGTCAGGTAGAGCCAGAGCGCGACCGCGATAATGATGCCGACCAGGAAGCCGAGGTGGAGGCGGGTGCCCGGGATCAGGTCGGGGAGGTGGGCCGCCGTGGGGATTTCGTCGGTCTGGTTGAAGACGCCGCGCGACTCGCGCAGGGGGCCCTGCACCAGGAACTGGGCCATGAAGAGGGCCACGAAGTTCATCAGCAGGGTGGTGATGACTTCGCCGACTCCCATCCCGGTCTTCATCGCCGCGGGGACGGACGCCCACATCGCGCCGGCTGCGGCGGCCGCGAGGAGGGTGGCGGGAATGAGGATGACGCCGGGAGCGCCGGGCAGGGCGACCGCGACGGCCACGGCGGCGAGCGCCCCCGCGTGCAGCTGTCCCTCGGCGCCGATGTTCCAGACGCGCGCCCTGAAGGCGAAGGCGACGGCCAGGCCCGTGAGGAGCAGGGGGGTGGCGCGCACGAGCGTGAAGGAGACGAAGCGGTCCCAGGAGCCGAAGGCGCCCCGGAAGAGGGCGGCGAAGGCGTCGCCGGGCGAGTAGCCGCCGAGCGCGAGGAGGGCGGCCGCGATGGCCAGGGTGGCCAGGAGGGCGGTGGTGGCGGTGAGGGCGGGGGTGAGGGTGCGTTTCACCGTGAACGGCCCCTCTGCTGCGCGCCCAGCATCAGTTCGCCGATGTCGCGGGGGTTGTGCGCGTCGGGTGGGACGGGGATGAGGCGGCCCCGCACCATGACCGCGATCCGGTCCGAGAGTTCGAGGATCTCGTCGAGGTCGGCCGAGATGAGCACGACGCCGGGAGGACGGTCGCGGTGGCGCGCTAGGGCGGCGATGCGTGAGCGCACGGCCACGGTGGCCTTCACGTCGAGGCCGCGGGTGGGCGACTCGGCCACGAGGAGGTCGCCGCTCCTGAGAAACTCGCGCCCCGTGACGACCTTCTGCTGATTGCCGCCGGAGAGCGTCGTGGCGGTGGCGGCGGGCGAGGTGGCGCGCACATCCATGTCGCGCACCAGTTCGGCGGCCGTCTCCTCGATTCCGGTCCAGTCGAGCCACGGACCCTTGCGGCAGGCGTCCTTCCCGTGAAGCGCAAAGGCGACGTTTTCCGAGATTGTGAAATCATTCACAAGCCCTTCGGTGCCCCGGTCCTGGGGGATCCAGCCGACCTCTTCAGGGAGGATCGTGTGACCCTCGTCGGGCTCCCGGATCCCCGCCAGGACGCGGGCCAGCTCGCGCTGCCCGTTGCCGTCGACGCCGGCGATGCCCAGCACTTCGCCCCGCCGCACCTCGACGGTGACTTCCCTGAGCGCCGGCTCGCCGTCGCGGGTGACGGTGACGCCCTGGAGGGACGCGACCGTAGCCGGATGAGTGCGGTCGCGGCCGTCACCCGCGGGACCACCGCTCAAGACACCCCTCATCACTTCCCCCACCATCGCCTCCGCCAGCTCCCCCGCCGACACCGCTGCGGCCGCCTCCGTCATCACCCACCGCCCCCGCCTCAGCACCGTCACCCGATCCGCCGCGGCGAGCACCTCGTCCAGCTTGTGCGCCACCAGCACGATCCCCGTCCCAGCCGCCGCCACCTCCCGCAGCACGGCGAAGAGTCCGTCCACCTCGCGCGGCGCCAGCACGGCCGTGGGCTCGTCGAGGAGCAGCACGCCCGTCTCGCTCATCAGCGCCTTGAGGATCTCGATCCGCTGGCGCGCCCCGACGCCGAGCCCCTCCACCGGCATGTCCAGCTCCACCTCCAGCTTCAACTCCGCGGCCCGTGTCTCCACCCTCGCCCGGTAGTCGGGGGCAGCCGTCCCCCGCGCGGTCCACGCGCCACCGTTGAACAGCGCGATGTTCTCGAAGCCGGTGAATCGGGGGACGAGCGAAAAATGCTGGTGCACCATCGCGACGCCGAGCGCACGGGCGTCGCGCGCGCTCCTGAGCGCCACCGCGCGGCCACCGATCTCGACGCGGCCCTCATCCGGGGCGAGGAGGCCGCCGAGAATCCGCGCAAGCGTGGTCTTCCCGGCGCCGTTCTCGCCGAGCAGACCGTGGATCTCGCCCGGGACGAGGTCGACCGACACGCGGTCCAGTGCGGTGACCGGCCCGAAACGCCTGGTGACGTCCCGCAAGCGCGCGGCTGACGCCGGCGATTTGCCTCCGCCGTGTCCCTCGCGGGTCCCGCTCCGAGTGCTCACCGGCAGTTCACCGCAGGCCGCTCACGACCCCTCAGGCCCGTCACTGGGACGAGACCGGGTCCTCCTCTTCGATGAAGTCGATCGAGGGCACCTCGAGGGTACCGGCGATGATCTCCTGTCGCGCGCGGTCGATCAGCTCCAGCACGTCCGCCGGAATCAGGCCCTCCTGCGCCGGGTTGGGTACGAATTCCACCGTCCCCGTCGCAAGTCCCGAATAGACCGGTTCGCTGCCCAGCGTCCCGTCCCGCCACGCCTCGGCCGTCTGCAGGAACATGCTCGTGTAATCGATCACCGCGCTGCCGACGATCACGTCGGGCGCCACGTCGTTCTGGTCGCGGTTCATTCCGAAGGCCCATGCCACACGACCCCCTTCGCGCACCTCCCGGACCGACTGGAAGACGCCGAAACTGGCCGCGTCCACGTTGTGAATCAGCACGTCGGCGCCCCGGCGCAGTTGCGCGGCCGCGGCCTCCTTGGCGGCCGCCGCGTCGTCCCAGCTGCCGATGAAGGTCTCGAGCACGGTCGCGTCCTCGCGCACCGCCTTCACCCCGGCCTCGAAGGCCACAAACGTCCCCTTCGCCGTGGGGATCTCGACGCCGCCCACCATCCCCACGATCCCCGACTCCGTCACCGCCCCCGCGGCCATCCCCGCCAGATACGACGCCTCGTTGAGCTGGAAGATGAGCGGCACCACGTTGACCGACGGCCGCGACCCCCCCGAGATCACGAAGGTGACCCCCGGGTAGTCCGCGGCGACGCGGCTCGCGGCGTCCTGGTACTCGAAGCCGTGCCCGAAGATCAGGCCGTAACCGGCGTCGGCGTAGGAGATGAACGCCTCGTCGAATTCGGCGGGCGTGAGGGTCTGCTGGTGGGAGATGCGGAGGCCCAGGGAGTCACCGATGCGCTGCAGGCCCTCGTAGGCGCCGGCGTTCCAGCCCGCGTCGCTGACGGGGCCGGGGGTCAGGAGGGCGACGCCGGGGGTGTCGTCGGTCGTCGAGCCGCCGCCTTCTCCCTCGCTGTCGCCGCCACAGGCCAGCGCGGCCACCAGGGCAAGGGCGGTGGTCTTGGGGATGAGGTCGTTCATGGTACGTATTCCTGCATGGGGTGACAGCAAGCGGCGAGCCGTTGCGGCGTGGTGCGTTCGGCCACGCGGACCTGACCGGAGGCCGAAAGATACCATGACGGGGGGTTTGTGGCCTTGGAAGCCGGTCCAGGATTGGAACGACGATGGTGGAGCAGAGCCGACGGGCTCGCTGAGTTTGCTGGTGGTCCTCCGGCGGGGGTCGTAGAATAGTGGGGCCCGCGATTCCTCTCCCTCTCCCTGTTCCAAACCGGACCCCCCCATGAGCCAGCCCCGCGATCATTGGAGCTCCAACGCAGGCCTCGTCCTCGCCGCCACCGGCAGCGCGATCGGACTCGGCAACCTCTGGAAATTCCCCTTCATCACCTGGGAGAACAACGGGGGCGCATTCGTCCTCGTCTACCTGATCTGCATCGCCGCGGTCGGCCTGCCGATCATGATGGCGGAGCTGCTGATCGGGCGAAGGAGCCAGAAGAGCGCGGTGGGGGCGCTGAAGGACGCCGTCGCGTCCAAGTGGCCGGGGGGCCGCTGGTTGGGAGGACTGGTGGGAGGCTGGGGCGTGCTGGCCGGCTTCATCCTGCTCAGCTACTACACCGTCATCGCGGGGTGGTCGCTCTTCTACTTCGTGAAGACCGTCGGGTGGACCTTCGGCGGATACCCGGCGGGCATGGCGGCGGGGGATCTCTTCAACGAGCAGGCGCTCAACACCGGCCTGCAACTGGTGCTCTCGCTGGGCTTCAGCGTGGGGACCATCGCGATCGTCTACTTCGGCGTCAGCAAGGGGATCGAGCGGATCGCGAGGATCTTCCTGCCGATCCTCTTCGGCATCCTGTTGCTCATGCTGGTCAGCGCGCTCAGCATGAGCGGCGCCGGCGAGGCGCTGGGCCACATCTTCCGCCCCAATTTCGCCGAACTGGAGAGGGGGGCGGTCCTGGAGGCGCTCGGGCACTCCTTCTTCACCCTGTCGCTCGGCATGGGGGCGATGATCACCTACGGCTCCTACATCTCCCGCAAGCACTCGGTGGTGAAGGCTTCGGGAGCGATCGTCGCGCTTGACACGCTGATCGCGCTGGTCGCCACCGTGATCATGTTCTCGGTGATCTTCTCGGTGGCCGGGATGCGCGACGAGGTCGGCGGCTCGACGGTGGGGATGCTCTTCATCTCGCTGCCCGAACTCTTCTACAGCGAAGTGCCCTTCGGCGTGGTGCTCGGGCCGCTCTTCTACGTGCTCGTGGCGCTGGCCGCGCTGACGTCGACGATTTCGCTCCTCGAGGTGGTGTCCGCCTACCTGATCGACCAGCGCGGAATCACGCGCAAGAAGGCGACCACCGGTGCCGGGGCGGCGATCTTCCTGTTCACCACGTTCGCCGTGCTGTCGATTCCCGGGCTTCTGGGAGTCCCCTCGGAAGGCTTCTTTTCCACCATTGACATCTTCGACGGCAAGCTGGGCTGGTTCGCCACCGCCGACCACTTCGTGTCGAACTGGATGCTTCCCACGGGCGGGTTCTTCATCACGCTGGCCGCGGGCTGGTTCATGACCCGCGAGTCGACCCGGGGCGAGCTCGTGGACGGCAGCGAACCGCGCTGGTTCCACTACGGCGCGTGGCGCTTCTTCATCCGCTGGGTGGCACCGATCGCGGTGGCGGCGATCATCGTGTTCGTGATCCGCGGGACGGACTTCAGCTGATGGTCGGCGGCGCTTCCGGATGGCTTCGCGGTAGCGCCGCGGAAGGCGGGCGCGGGTGAGCGACAAGGGGCAATTGCCGGACGTTTGTCCGCCACTTGGGGGCCGAAGTGGCGGACAAACCGGGTCGAATGCCCCGAAAGTTCAGAAGAGACCATCCGAAATCTCCTTCGGCGGACGCGTCCTCTTCCTTGCGGACGACGCCGAACTGATCCGGCGCCAGCTTCACGAAGGCCTGGACCCGGAGCTGACACCCGGCCTCAAGACCCAGCTCCGCGACCAGATCAGCACCGACGAGATCACGCCCGCCTACATCTGCTTCTTCTACGACGAGACGCTGGGCGAATTCCCGTACCTGGGCCTGGAGGTCGCGGGCGCAAACGGGGGAGCCGAAGCGCCGATCGAACGGGGCACCGTAAAGGCGGGCGGCTTCGTGTGTTCGGTGGCGGGGAAGCGGCGAGGGAAGGGGTCGAGCCGCGAGCAGAGCCCGTATGCGGAGCTGATGGCGGGGATCAAGGTGGTGGTCAGCGAGAGCATCGAGCGCATCTACAACGAGAACTGCCAGAACCTGGGCATCCTCACCACGACCGACTTCGGGCTGATCGACCGGATCCGTTCGGGCGAACCGATCCCGCTGAGCGAGTTCACGGCGGGGACGGACGACATCACGCGGCAGATCATCGAGTACGGGGGGCTGTTCGAATTCAACATGGCGCGGCTGGCGGGCCGGGTGACGCTGCCGCCGCCGCGGGCGGAGGGGGGGGATCCCGCAGGCGACACGGGGATGCCGCCAACCGTCGGGCCGAAGGGGCGACCGCAAGCCGGCCGTGGTGCTTTGTCCCCCCAACCCATGACTCTCGGCGAGAAGATCTTTGCACGGAAGTGGGTGGTCGACGCTGCCGAAGGACGCATCGGCACCGACTGGACCGAACCCGGCGAGGCGGGCTTCTTCCGCACCGACATTCGCTTCTCGCACGAGTATGTGACCCCGATGGCCGCCATCTTCTTCGAGCAGAAGCTGGGGGCCGACGCGAGGGTCCTCGATCCCGATTCGATCCTCTTCTTCCGCGACCACCTGACATTCCTGCACAAGGTCATGAGCCAGGAGCGGATCGAGCAGGGGCTGCTGGCGGTCGCCAATGAGCTGGAGGTCAAGCAGCGGGAGTTTTCGGAGAAGCAGGGGATCCGGCTGTACGGGGAGCAGCAGGGCCACGTTATGGGCTCCGAGGCGATCTGCCACTCGAAGATCCTGGAGGACTACGCCGAGCCAGGGATGCTGATCATCGGGACCGATTCGCACACGCCGCACGCGGGGGCGGTCGGGGCGCTGGCCTTCGGGGTGGGGACCACGGCGATCTTCAATTCGTGGATCACGAAGGACGTGCGGGCGCGGATCCCGCCGTCGTTCAAGGTGGTGGTGGACGGGACGCTGCCCGCGAACTGCACCGCGAAGGACCTCATGCTCGAGATCCTGCGGCATCCGTACGTGCGCGACGGGCACGCGATCGGGCAGATCATCGAGTACGCGGGACCGGTGGTGGAGCGGCTGAGCGTGGACGAACGGGCCACGATGACGAACATGGCCGCCGAGGTGGGTGCCTTCACCGGGCTCGTCGCGGCCGATGAGCGCACGGTCGAGTTCCTGGTCGGGGAGCGGGGGATGGACGAGGGGCGGGCGCGGGCGCTGGTGGATGGCGTGTACAGCGACCCGGGCGCCGGGTACGTCAAGGTGATCGAGATCGACGCATCGCGGCTGCGCCCGATGGTGGCGCTGCCGGGCGATCCGGGGAACGGGCTCTACATCGACGAGCTCAAGGAGCCGGTGGAGATCGAGATCGCGTACGCGGGATCGTGCACGGCGGGGAAGAAGGAGGACATGGACATGTACGCGCGGGTCTTTCGGGAGGCGTGGGAGGGGGAGGGGCGGGGGGTGCACCCGGGGGTGAAGTGCTACATCCAGTGCGGCTCGACGGATGTGCGGGAGTACGCGCGGGAGCGGGGGTATCTGGATCTGTTCAGCGCAATCGGGGCCGAGTTCATCGAGCCGGGGTGCGGGGCGTGCATCGCGGCGGGGCCGGGGATCACGCGAACGGCCGAGCAGGTATCGGTGTCGTCCCAGAACCGGAACTTTCCGGGGCGCAGCGGGCCGGGGCAGCTGTACCTGGTGTCGCCGTACTCGGTGGCCGCGTCGGCGGTGGCGGGGAGGGTGGTGGGGTGGGGGGTGGGGGGCTAGGAACCGTGTCGCCGTTCGGCTACATGATACAGATGTAGTCGTTCGCCGACATTGTCAGAAAGTCGTCGAACGGCTACAATCGAAGGCATGAAAGTCCGCACCCCCCTCGATTTCGGCCTGATGATCCGTCGGGCGAGGCGGTCGCGAGGAATGACCCAGCAGCAGCTGGCGCGTGCCGCGGCCGTCGGGCGGCAGTGGATCGTGGAAATCGAGGCCGGGAAGCCCCGGGCGGAACTTGGCAGGGTGCTTCAGACCCTGGCCGCGCTCGACCTGTCCCTTTCCATGCACGGCGAGGGGATCCCGGAGCTTCGCAAGTCCGGCAAGCCGCTCGAGGCCGTAGATCTCCAGGACGTTCTGGATGCGCACCGGCGCACGCGCACATGACTGGCCGCCTGATCGCGGTGGCCAACGGCCGGCTGGTCGGCGAGATCACGCGTGACGCCAAAGGACGACTCCGCTTCACATACGACGCTGCCTGGCGCGCTGATGACACAGCTTACCCGCTGTCCCTCTCGATGCCACTGGCAGCCGCGAGGCACGGTCACGACACGATCGAGCCATGGCTATGGGGGCTCCTGCCCGACAACGAGAACGTGCTGGCCCGTTGGGCGAGGAGGTTTCAGGTGTCGCCGCGGAGTGCGTTTTCGCTGCTGAGCGCCACCGGAGAGGACTGCCCGGGGGCGGTTCAGTTCGCCCGGCCGGAACGTGCGGGTGGTTTGCTGGCTTCGGGTCCCCAT
This sequence comes from Longimicrobiales bacterium, assembly GCA_965211795.1. Lineage (GTDB taxonomy): Bacteria > Gemmatimonadota > Gemmatimonadetes > Longimicrobiales > Gaopeijiaceae > Bin94. The sequence goes on along the minus strand of OZ242973.1, from coordinate 4,209,138 downwards.
GAGGTCGACTGGCTGACGACCTCCAACGTCGAGGCGCGGCTGCGCACGCTGCGCAGCGACAACAGCGCCTGGCGGCTGGAGGAGGACGTGGGGCAATTCAGCCTCGCGGGAGCACAGGCGAAGACCGCCCTGCTCCTTGAGAACAGCCGCTGGGGAATCCCTCGTGGCTTGACACCGACGACCCACATTCTGAAACCGCCGATTCCGGGTTTCGCCGGGCACTGCGAGAACGAGCACATCTGCTTGGCCGTCGCAGGTGCCTTGGGCATTCCAGTGGCGCGTTCCCGGGTATGCCGGTTTGGCGAAGAGATAGCCATCGTCGTCGAAAGGTACGACCGCATGAAGGTGGGGGGTCGCCTGGTACGGCTGCACCAGGAGGACTTCTGCCAGGCGCTGGGGCGCAGTCCCCTGATCAAGTACGAGAGCGAGGGCGGGCCGGGCTGCCGGGAAATCGCCAGTGCGATTCGTTCCCACTGTAGCCGTCCCGGGGAAGACCTTCGCACCTTCGTCAGGGCGATAGCCCTCAACCCGGTGCTGGGGGGTACCGACGCCCACGCCAGGAATTTTTCAATCCTGATCGGAACCGGGGGAAACGCCAGGCTGGCTCCACTCTACGACCTGGCCAGCGCGCTTCCCTATCCCGGCCACTACGCGCCGAGGCTCAAGCTGGCGATGAAGGTGGGCGGCGAGGCTCGGCTGGGATACATCCAGATCAGACACTGGGAGCGGTTTGCTGCGGAGGTAGGGCTGCCGCCGGAGGAGGTGCTTGGAATCTGCCGTTCGGTGGCCGCGGAGGTTCCCGGCCGCTTGTCCGATGTCGTTGCGTCCGCCCGCTCCGAAGGGCTTGAACACCCTATCCTGGGCAGGCTGCAACAGGCAGTGACGGAGCAGGCCGAAGCCTGTCTGACAAGTCTGTGCGGGTGACGACCGCCGCTGGGACTATGCCAGCGGGGGTGGCTCCCGATGACGATGTCCCTTCCGTGGCGGGGCCATTTCGTCCGTCCGAGCCTCCGGTGCCATTAGCAAGTCCTTGACACCCCGCTACCCTGCGATGACGACCTGTCCAGCATTCCCTTCGCCCACCCTCCCCACCACCACCCCACTCTCGCCCCCCAATTCGAGCGCCCGCAGCAGCTCCCCCGTCCGCCCCGCCGGACACGAAATCAACAACCCCCCCGAAGTCTGCGCGTCCGCCAGCAGCACCTGAACCGTCTCGGAAACGTCCCCCTCGACCGTCACACTCCCCGCCGCGTCCGCCCGATTCCTCCGCGTCCCCCCCGGCACGAACCCCGCCTCCACCAGCTCCTCCACCCCCTCCAGCAACGGCACCCGGTCCGCCTCGATCCGCGCCGCCACCCCGGACGCGCGAGCCATGATCCCCAGGTGCCCCGTCAGCCCGTACCCCGTCACATCCGTCGCCGCATGCGCGCCCACCGCCCGGGCCGCCTCCGCCGCCCCCCGGTTCAGCCTTGCCATCCACTCGACCGCATCGCTCAGCAGCCCAGGCGGACACTTCCCCGCTTTCACCGCCGTCGCCACGATCCCGGTACCCAGCGGCTTCGTCAATACGAGATCGTCCCCGGCTCGCGCCCCGTCATTCGCCAGCAACGCCCCCGGGTCCACCTCGCCCACCGCGACCATCCCGTACTTGGGCTCGGCGTCGTCGATCGAGTGGCCGCCCAACACCGGTATCCCCGCCTCGGCCGCCTTCTCGGCCCCCCCGCGAATGATCTCTTCGGCGAGACCCTCGTCCAGCAGCCCGCGCGGAAACGACAGGAGGTTCAACGCGAAGAGCGGCCGGCCCCCCATGGCGTACACGTCCGAGAGCGCGTTCGCGGCCGCGATCCGGCCGAAATCGTACGGGTCGTCAACGATCGGCGTGAAGAAGTCCAGCGTGACCACCAGGGCCCGTCCGTCGGCGAGACGATACACGGCGGCGTCGTCCCCGGTGCTGGCGTCGACGAGCACGCGGGGATCGGCGGTGGGCAGCAGTGGACGCAGGACCTGCGCCAGCTCGGCCTGGCCGAGTTTACACGCTCACCCGGCGCCGTGGGACAGGGTGCTGAGCCTGATCCGGGGCCTTTGATCCTGGGGTTCGGTGGACATGGATCAAACTAACAGTCTCCCAACATCGAGATCGGTCTCGCGGCGAGCCGTTCGAGGGCCCGGGTGCGCATCGATTCGATATGCTCGTCGGCAATCCCCAGGGCGGCCACGGCAGCCGGGTCAGCCGCCAGTGCTTCAACGAGGGCGACCAGCTCGGGATCGTCCAGCGCGGCGGCGAGGAGAATGGCGCTGTTCACGGCCCGAACGCGAGGGGCGGAACCGGATGCCCGGAAAGGTTCCAGCGCGTCACCGCTCAAGATTGCCCGGGCCGTTGCAGCCATCGCCGTCACGACATCTTCGGGAAGCATGCCGGTGTGTTGGTTGGTGATCTGCAATGACGCGAGGTCGCCGAGGCCTGCAGCGATCACCCACGCCGAAGCGCCGGGCTCGGAGATCGCATCCAGAACTTCACGGGCGCTCCGGACCGGAAAGGACCCGATCAGATGCGAATTGCAGACCAGGCCCATGCCGGTGCGCACCAGCGCCGGGAGGCCGTCGGGGTCCTGAAACCCGGAGACGGCGTAGAACAAGCTCCACTGAATGGGACTGACGGGGTCCACGAGCGTGGCGTTCACACGTTCGAGTGCGTCGAGCGTCGCGCGGCGCAGAGCATCGTCCGCGTCCTCCCGGAGGCTGCCGGCGTATTCCACCGCGAGCAGCTGCTCCGGACCGTACTCGTCAGCGGTCACGGTCCGGATCGCCGCAACTGCGGTGGCCGGGGTGTATGTGGCGAGCAGGCCCTTCCGCAATTCAGCACTCACGCGATACCAGCCGTCACGCCTTCCCGCCTGCCTGGCGTGATCCCAGGCCTCGACCATGGCAGCCCGCAGGTCGTCCGCCAGCAGGGCCGGGTCGATCCGCGAGGCGAGGCTGGCGGCTTCGATCTGGGCGAGGCTTTCGCGCCGGCTCGCCGGTATCGTTCGCAGTTCGGCCGCGAGTTGGGACTGTGGGCGCGGCTCCGGGGTCCAGTCGACCTTGTCACGCAGGTCGGCCACAAAAGCGTCCGCGTATTCGGGCGAGACGCCAGCACGAATCACTTCGGCGGGATCCGAGGCCAGACGACGCAGCGATTGCCGGGAAACAGGGTCGTTCAGAGCGACGGCGACGTCGGTCGCGTCCGCCAGGATTCCCCCGTAGCGATCGGTGATCTGCATCGAGCGCTGGGCCTCTCCGCTCAGAAAGCCGTGGATAGCCGCCGCCACTGCCTCTCTGCTCTCCTGTGACAGTTCCTCTCTGCGAACGATCCACGACAGGTCCCGGACGAGCCGGGTGGTTCTGCGTTGATCCGCGACCGGGTCCATCAGGACCTCGATGACGGGCGCCACAGCGGCTTCGCCAAAGGACGCGACGGACAGGTAGTCGAAGCCGCGCACTTCCGCCAGCAGCCTCACGGTCGCGGGATCCTCGAACCCGGCGATCGCCCCGGACAGGGCCACCGGCAGGTTGTAGCGCCCGTACCCGGCCTCGCGCCGCCGCCGGTCCCCGGCCTGGAGCGAATCCAGGGCTGCCCGGTCCCCGAGAGCCTCGGCGCGTCTGCGTTCCAGTTCCCGCCGGGTCTCGGCCTGGTTCAGGTACGTCAGGGCTTCAATCAGCGCCGCGCGCACCTCCGGGTGGGTCACGCCCGTCGAGTCCACACCCGCCGGAGGCTCCTCCCAGTGCGGCCCGTAGTTGAGGACGATCGCCGCGGCAGCCTGTTCCGTCCGTTCGGCGCCGGTTGAGATGGAACGAATGAAGGCCGCGAACTCCTCGGCGGAGTGGTGCGAAGCCCAGGCCATCATCACTTCATCGCGAACGGGATGCATCGGGTAGTGGTCCTGCCAGATCGAGGTGAACGCCTCGGCCATCGCCGTCAGCAGGCCGGCGCCGGGCTCGCCTACCTCAAGCCTGGAGACCAGGCGCGCCGCGACCGTTTGTCGCGCGATGGGCTGTCCCATTTGCGCCGGGATCTCGCGCATGATCGCGGCCAAATCGTTCTGGGAGTAGACTTCGGCCAGGGCGCCTTCCAGAATGGTGCCGATCTGGACCAGCGTGCTGTCTCCGGACTGGATCGTCAACGCGAGGAGGTGGACCATGGCGTCCTGGAGCTCCGTTTCGAGCTGGTCCGGAGCAATCCGTGCCGCCGCCTTCACCGCTTCGAGCTGTCCGGCCGTTGCCCCTCCGACGCGGATCTCCCGGATGGCGGCCGCGAGCGAATCCTGCCGAGGTTCCTGGACTCGGGCATGGGCCGGGCGGACAATGCACGGCTGTTGAATGAATAGAAAAGCCGCCAGCGCCAGCGTGCTTCGTCGGAGGAAACGTTGCGCGCGATTCGGGTTTTTCGCCTGCATGCTTCTCGCCCCATTCGACCTTGAGGATGCCCGCCTGTACCTCATGGTTTACGTTATCGGGATGCCGCGTCACAGAACAGGATGAAACGACAACCGTGAACACACCCTCCCCGCAATGAGCGCACCGCCCGCCTGGTCGTCGCGCCAGGAGTTCAGCCGCGAGGTGGAGCGGCCCGACGAGGAGATGAGCCTCGCCCGGGCGGCCCTCCTGGTGGCGCGGGAGGAGTACCTCCAGCTGCCGGTCGAGCGCTACCTGCTGCGCCTCGACCTGCTGGCCGAGGAAACGCGGGACAGACTCGGCTCGGAGAGCGTGCCGCCGGTGGTCCTGTCGGAAGCGATCCGCCACCTCTTCGTGGTGCGCAAGCTGCGCGGCAACCGCGAGCACTACCACGACCCGCGCAACTCCTTCCTGAACGACGTGCTCGACCGCGGGCTGGGCATCCCCCTCACGCTCGGGATCGTGCTGCTCGAGGTGGGGTGGCGGCTGGGCCTCCCGCTCGAAGGGGTCAACTTTCCGGGCCACTTCCTGGTGCGCTACCGGGGTGGGGCGAAACGCTTCCTGATCGACCCCTTCCACGGGGGGATGATCCGCTCGCGCAAGGAGGTGGAGCAGATCCTGGCCCGGCATCGGGGGGTGCCGGCGCGGCTCGACGACCGGGTGCTCAGGACGGCGTCGAAGCGGGACATGATCGTGCGGCTGCTCATGAACCTGAAAGGCATCTACCACCGGGCCGGGGACGACGCGCGGGCGCTGGCTGCCGTGGAACGGATCCTGGTCGTGTCGCCCACGGCCCGCCGCCAGATCCGCGACCGGGGCTACCTCCTGGCTCGCCTGGGACGGGACGACGAGGCGGTGACCCAGCTTGAGACCTACCTGGCCTTCGCGCCCGACGCCGGCGACGTGGAACGCGTGGAGGCGCTGCTGCGCGACCTCAGGGCCGGGGGGCGGCCGCTGTCGGGGTCGTCCTGAACGAGCCGGCCGCATGGGCGAGCTGAACGAGCTCCTCCGGGAGAGGGGAGCGATCTTCGCGGGGCGCGACGGCGAGCGGACACCGCGCCACTTCGGCGACCCCCGGAAAGAGTACCGTGCGGCGACGGAGGGGTGCGGGGTGGTGGGTCGCTGGGACCGGCGGCTTTTGCGGGTCTACGGGCGCGCGCCGCGGCAGATGCTGCACGGGATTCTGACGAACCGCATTCCGGAGCCGCCGGTGGAGGGGATGGGCGAGGCGGTCTACGGCGCGATCCTCACGCCGAAGGGCCGCATGGTCACCGATCTGACAACCCTCTGGTTGGGGGCTGGCGAGGGGGAGGGGCTGGGGCTGGATGTCGCCACGAGTGGGCACGCGGCCGCGATGGGACACTTTACCCGCTTCCTCCCCCCTCGGTTCGCACGTGTCGACGATCTGAGTGACGAGACGGGCCTGCTCACGCTGTTGGGCCCGGGCGCCGAAATGGCCGTGGCGGACGCCTTCGGGGCCGCTCCGGCGGATGGGTACGCGCTGCTCGACGGCGGTCCGGCGGAGGGCGGGTTGCTGGTGGCTCGCGGGGTGGAGCAGGTGCCGTCGTGGGACGTCTGGGCTCCGGCGGCGCGGATGACGGAGTGCTGGCGGCGGACCGAGGACGCGGGTGCGGCGCCGGTGGGGTGGGCCGTGTGGGAGACGCTGAGGATCGAGGCGGGGCTGCCGGCGTTCGGCGCGGACATGAACGAGACGACGATTCCCGTCGAGGCGGGGCTCATGGACCGGGCCTTCGACCACGACAAGGGCTGCTACACCGGACAGGAGGTGATCGTGAGGATCCGGCACAGGGGGCGCGTCAACTGGCACCTGCGGGCGCTGCGGTTCGGGGACGCGGCGCCGGCGTCGGGACAGCAACTCTTCGAGGGCGGCGGGACGAAGGTCAGGGGGCGGGTGACTTCGGTGGCTCAGTCGCCGCGTTTCGGGCAGGCGATCGGGCTGGGGTATGTGCGGCGGGAGGTCGAACCGCCCGCGACGCTGCAGCTGGGGAGCGGTTCGGGCCCCGAGGTGGGGGTCGAGGAGTGTTGAGGACTTTCTATCCGCTGCTCGCGCACACCTGGGGCGGTGTGTTGATCGCGCTGGCCGTCGGCGTGGTCGCGTGGGCGCTCCTGGCTTGGGGACGGCGATCCGCCTCGCCGCACAGGGGGCTGGTGAAGCTGATCGGCTGGGTGGTCGGCGCGGTGTCGGCCCTGTTGCTGGTGGGCGCGGTGGCCTCGCTGGTCACCGTGATGCGTCTGGGTTCGCAGCATCCGCCGCCGGGAGAACTTGTCGATGTCGGTGGCTACCGGATGCACATCCTGGCCGAGGGCGAGTCCCGCGGCGGTCCAACCGTGATCTGGATCCCCGGCGCCCACGCGCAGGGGCTGGCCCTGCATCACCTGCACGCGTCGCTGCGCAACGAGACCCGGTCGATTCTCTTCGACCGTCCGGGCACCGGCTGGAGCGATCCCGGACCCTTCCCGCGCCGTACCGCCACAGAGGCGGACGAGCTGGCCAGGCTTCTGGAGCGGGCGGGCGAACGCGGCCCCTTCGTGCTGGCGGGACATTCGTATGGCGGGCTGCTTGCGGCCAACTTCGCGCGCCGCTACCCGGAACGCACGGCTGCGGTCGTGCTGCTGGACGCCTCACCCCCCGACGCGTTCATCTACGCGCCCGTGTACGGTGCCGGCGCGCTCGAGCAGCTGGTGCGCGACGGCGAGCGGGAGGGCCTGGCCAAGCTCTTTGCGCGCTGGAGCGACCCCGAGCCGGCAATGGCTGAATCGGACACCGATATCGGGCGCATCCTGCGTCTGCAGAACGAACTGCTTGGGGACGTGAAGCCGGCGATGGACGCAAACCGGCGCCGGCCCGCCACCTCCTTCGCCCAGGCCTCGATCTTTCGCGAATTCGGGCCCGGGACCGTCACCGCCGCCGTCCCCGACATCGTGGTCTACGACGGCGAACTGGGCGACCTGCCCGTCCTGGTGGTCATCCCCGACGAGGACCCGGCCGCGATCATCGATCCGCTGGGTCTGGAAGCGGTGGCGGCGGAGCGCGCGAAGAACTTCTTCAAGCGGGCGCGGGTGCGGTACCTCGAGGTCTCGAGCGACACGCGCCTCATTCACACGCCGCCGGGGACGGGCCACAACTACCCGTACGAGACGCCGGGGTTCGTGGTGGAGGTGGTGCGGGGGCTGCTGGAGGAGCTGCGAGCGAGGGGGTGATGTAACCGCCACATTACATTATGTCAAGTAAAGTATACATTTCGTGAACCGACGCCACTTCATACGGACCTCCGCAACCTTCGTCGCCGGCACCGCCCTTTCGTCATGTCGCGGCCGCGCTGCCGACTCCCCCATTTATTTCGAAGTGCACGGCCCCGAGGACGGCCTGCCCCTCTTCCTCGGCTTCCCTCTCTTCGCCTCCTACGCCGAGATCTTCGGCGCGGAGCAGGGAGCCGTGAAGGAGGGCTTCCTGGCGCGGCTGACGGACCGGTACCGGGTGCTTCTGGTCGACTATCCCAATGTGGGGCGGACGCATACACCGTCCCCTGCCGAGATGACGCCCGACCGGGTCTGCGACGATCTGCTCTCCGTCGCGGACGCCGCGGGGTTCGACCGGTTCGCCTGGTGCGGCCACCTCTGGGGCGCGGTCAACGGCCTCATGCTGGCGTCACGCTCGGACCGGGTGTCGGCGCTGATCTGCGGCACCTGGCCGCCTCTCGGCGCACCGTACGCCGACATGCTGCGCGGCGTCGAGTTGCAGCTCGCCGAGCCGCCGCCCCACGCCATGGTCATCCTGCGCGATCCCGGACAGTACGCCAGTGGCACACCTTCTACCTGGGGATGCAGGATTGGGATGAGGAGGAGGCCGTCGCGTCGATCACGTGTCCGCGTTTGGCGCTGATCGGGTCGGAGGCGGAGAGTGCGGTGGCGGGGATTCCGTTGCGGCTGGTGGAGAGGGTGCGCGAGGCGCGGCCGGCGCTGGAAGGGAAGGGATGGTCCGTGCGCGAGATTCCCGGGGCGGAAACGGCGGCGATCCTGGACGCGGAGGTGATGGTGCCGGAGATTCGGAGGTTTCTGGTGTAGGGGACCGCAGCCCTACCTGGCCCGGTCGCCGAGAATCGACGCAATGGCCGTCGCTCCCGTGTGAAGCGCGGGTGCCAGAAAAAGCCCGAACCTGTCGAACGCCCTGGCCATCACCGCTCCGCTTCCAAAGCCCACGACCGATCCGATCAGGGCGAATACGGTCTTCGCCCCGCTCAGCCTGGCGACGACCGGCGGCGCGACGATCGCGCCCAGCGCAATCAGGGGATCGATGCCGAATCCCTCGTCGTCGACATCGGACAGGGCGAGCACGTCGAGCACCGCGGCGACGGGAAGACTGAAGAAGAAGATGTTGCCCCCCGACACGCCGGGTTCGATGGTGTCCCTGACCTGGGTCGTCGTCCGCGGCGAGTGGTGGCGGACCTCGGCGGGAATCCCGTAGCGGACCATTGCCCAAACTCCCGAGCCGTGCGAAGCGTGGAACGGACTTCGCCGAACCTCCTCGATCGCGGCCTGAAGCGAGGATCCCCGATCCCCCGCGCCGTCCTGGGCGGTGACACCGCCGGTCGGGATGAGGCTGGGGCCTGCAAGCGCGCAGAGCAGGAGCAGCGTTTTCGGATGTCGGGTGCTGGTCATGGAGGGTTCCCTTTGGGGATGGTACGCGGGGGCGGCGGGCCGGTTACAGACGACTGGACGCTCACTCACCGGCGGACTGACGCCTGTAGTGGCGCATTCGGGCCGCGTAGGCGAAGCCGAAGAAGTACCTGCGCAGACCGTCCGCCGAGCCGGATGGCACATCGGGGTCGAAGAAGAGGCGGCAGAACTCCTCGCGGGCGCGCAGGATCTCCTGGCACCGGTGGCCGTGCCAGCGGGGATCGGAAGCGGTGAGGTCGAAGAGCTCCAGCGCCCTTGCGAGCGCGCTCTCGAACCGGCTCGTTCGTCCTGCCTCGTGGGCTCGGATCGCGCGCTCCACCTCGCTGCCGACGTTCCCCAGCTGCTCAATCAGCTCGAGGCGGGCCCAAGAGCCCGCGGCGGCTCGCTTGTGGATGGTTCGAGTCATTTCGGGTCGGCTAGTCGTTCATGATCAGGGAATTGACGACACTCCGGATGCCCGCCCGTGTATGGGGGTCGTCGACACCGCGGGAGCGGTTTCCGTCGCGCGGCCGAATATTGATCATGGAGTCGAACTCGATCCAATCGCGCCCTTCGTCCGAGGGGTAGAGGTTGATGCCCCACAAGTCCCGCGGCGAGGAGGATCGCCTCGTCGTCGGCGTGGAGGTCGCCACCGACAGCCATGATGCCACGCGCGATGTCCACGACGGCCTTGATCCAGTCGCCGAACCCCTCTTCCGCCAGCTGGGCGAGTTGCGAACGCGGGATGGGTGTCGAGACCGTCCGTCCGGTCGTCACGGCGGCGTCTCCTGGGAAGGGTGGTTGGAGGGGCCGGAAGGTAACTGCGGAGTGAGTGGCAGACCAATACTGCGAGCACCGGACGGTTGACACAGAGGCGGTAGGCGCCGAGAGTGAATGTCGACGTATTCATTTGCGATTAGACACCATTGAATTGATGTCGTTCTTCCAGAGCCCGGTATGAGCCAGATCACAGCCAGAGTCCCTGATGGAATCATCGAAGCGCTGGACGCGGCGGCGGCGCGACTGAATCGCAGCCGCGCCCAGATCGTGCGGCAAGCTTTGGAGCGCTACCTGGAGGATCATGACGACTTGACGGTGGCCCTGGAGCGGCTGCGCGACCCCACCGACCCAGTCCTTGATTGGGACGAAGTCAGGCGTGAGCTACTCGATTCGGATTAAGCGAATTGCCGCGAAGGAAATAGCGCGGATTCCGCGACATGATCGCACCCGGGTCGTGGGTGCCATCGACCGTCTCGGGGAGCAGCCGTTGGCCGGAAGCGCGTTGAAAGGTGAATTGCGTGGCCTTCGGCGGATTCGCGTCGGCCGGTACCGCGTGGTCTACGAAGTCCTGGACGACGAGCTTGTCGTGCTTGTGGTACGCGTCGCACATCGGCGAGAGGTCTATCGACGGCGATAATGCTCGGCGGGGCTGGGGACAGGTCGGGCACCCGAAGACGGACGGTCATCGCGGCTGACGGACCCGCGCGGGACACAGGGGATTGTGCCGCCCCGGTTGCCCCTGCCACCGAGCCGCCGAAAGTTTGGGACACCGACCCCCACGACTCGACCCCATCCCGGCCATGCCCAATAACACAATGCCCACCGACAACCGATCCCCCCGTCAAGCGCGCTTTCGCCCGTTCACGGTAGCCGCCCTCGCCGCCCTTCCCCTCCTCCTCACCTTGGCCACGCCCTCCGCGGCCCACCCCCAGACCCCCTTCGAGCCCATGGACGTCTTCCAGCTCGAATACGCCGCCGACCCGCAGATCTCGCCCGACGGCAGCCAGGTCGTCTACGTGCGTACCTCGATGGACATCATGAAGGACAGAAAACGCGGCGAAATCTGGATCGTCAACGCCAACGGCACCGACCACCGCCGCCTCGCCGCCGGCAGCTCCCCCCGCTGGTCCCCGGACGGCACTCGGCTCGCCTACACCTCGGGCGGCCAGATCCACCTGCGCTGGATGGACACCGGCGAGACGGCGACCCTCACCCAGCTGACCGAATCCCCCAGCGGTTTGCGCTGGTCCCCCGACGGACGCCACATCGCCTTCAACATGCTCGTGCCGCATTCCCCGCCGACGCTGGCCGCGCTGCCCAGGCCCCCCGCCGGCGCCGAATGGGCGGCCCCGCCGATCATGGAGGACCGCTTCAAGAGCCGGCAGGACGGGGTCGGGTATCTCGACTTCGGGTACAACCACATCTTCGTGGTTCCGGTCGAGGGCGGGACGCCGCGGCAGGTGACATCGGGTGACTACCAGCACTCCAGCGCGGCCGCATGGACGCCCGACGGCAACCACCTCGCCTTCTCCTCGAACCGGAGCGAGGGCTGGGAGCACGACTATCGCAACTCGGAGCTGTACATCGCGTCGATTCCGACCGGCGAGATCCGTGCGCTTACCGACCGGTCCGGTCCCGACCACAGCCCCGCCGTGTCGCCCGACGGCCGCCGCATCGCCTTTGTCGGGTACGAGGACCGCACCCGCACCTACCAGGTCAGCCGGCTGCAGGTGATGAACATCGATGGGAGTGGGGTGCGGGTGGTCACCGGTGACCTCGACCGCACCGCCTCCAACCCGGTCTGGGCCGCGGACGGCAGCGGCATCTACTTCCAGTACGACGACGAGGGCAACTCGAAGGTCGCCTTCGCCACTGTGGACGGGGATGTAACGGTCCTCGCCGGCGACCTCGGTGGCACCTCCTATGGGCGCCCCTACGGCGGCGGCTCCTTCTCCGTCGCGAACGACGGCACCTTCGCTCTCAACCAGACCCGCCCCGACATGCCGGGGGAGGTGGCGGTGGGCAAGCGGGGCGGCCCTGGCGCGCGCACGATCACCGCCCTCAACGAGGACCTCCTCGCCGGCAAGACCCTGGGCGCGGTCGAGGAGATCTGGTGGGAATCGTCCTTCGACGGCCGTCCCATCCACGGCTGGATCGTCAAGCCCCCGGATTTCGACCCGAACCGCCGCTACCCATTCATCCTCGAGATCCACGGCGGGCCGATCTCCAACTACGGCGACCGCTTCTCCGCCGAGATCCAGCTGATGGCCGCGGCGGGCTACGTCGTCCTCTATGCGAACCCGCGCGGCAGCACCAGCTACGGCGAGGAGTTCGGCGACCTGCTCTACCACAACTACCCCGGCGAGGACTACGACGACCTCATCTCCGGCGTCGATGCGGTGATCGAGCGCGGTTACGTCGACGAGAACAACCTCTTCGTGACCGGTGGCAGCGCGGGCGGGATCATGACCGCGTGGATCGTCGGCAAGACCGGCCGCTTCCGGGCCGCGGTGTCGCAGAAGCCCGTCGTCAACTGGATCAGCAAGACGCTGACCGCCGACAACTGGTACGGCTACTACTTCAGCCGCTACGAGGGTCTCCCGTGGGACGACCCGGAGCCCTACTGGAAGTTCTCGCCGATCTCGCTGGCCGGGAACGTGACCACGCCCACGCTGTTCATCACCGGCGAGGAGGACCTGCGGACGCCGCTGTCGGAGTCATACCAGATGTTCCACGCGCTCAAGATGCGCGGGATCGACACGGCGGTGATCCGGTTGCCGGGTGCGTCGCACGACATGAGCCGGCGCCCGAGCCAGCTGATGGCGAAGGTGGCGAACATCGTGGCGTGGTTCGAGAAGTACCGGGTGAAGCCGGCGGCGAGCTGATTTCCGGTGTCGAAGCGGGCCGCGGCGGGTGCCGCCAGGGGCGAGGGGGCGAAGCCGAAGCTGCTATCGGGGGGGAATCCGCAGATTGCGAAGGGGGATGGGGATGGGCCGGTGCAGGCGTATATCACGGCCATGCCGGGGTGGAAGCGGGGGGTGGGGCGGTCGCTCGACGCGCTTGTGGAGCGAAGTGTGCCGGGCGTGCGCAAGGCGGTGAGGTGGAATTCGCCGTTCTACGGGGTTGGGGGGCGGGGGTGGTTCCTGGCGTTTCACTGTTTCACGAAGTACGTCAAGGTGACGTTGCTGAATGGAGCGTCGCTGCGGCCGGTGCCGCCGGTGGCGTCGAAGCATGAGGTGGTAAGGTATTTCCACATTCATGAGGGGGATGAGATTGATGAGGAGCTCTGGGTGAGCTGGCTCGCACAGGCGGCGGGGTTGCCGGGGGAGAGGCTGTTCTGATGCGGCGTTCCGCGGTTGCAGGGGTATTGGTGTCGGGGTTCCCCCGGATGGGTTCCGCAGGCGACCGAGGAGGATTGACCGTGTGGCTGGTCTGCACGTTCATCCTCCTTGTCGGGACGGCCTGCGATTCCGAACGGGAGTCGGCCGACGCGGGGGCACCCGACGATTCCCTGAGTGGCGAGCGAAGGGTGGCGTCCGTCGCATACCGGATTGGCGGGAACACGAACGATCCCGACTACCAACTCGGCGAAGTGCACGATCTTGTGATCCTGGCGGATCATCGATTCGTGTTCGCCGACGTGGTGACGCTGCGCGTGGCGTTGTTTGATGCGGACGGACGGTTCGTCCACGATATCGGTGGACCCGGCGAGGGTCCGGGGGAGTTTGAACGACCGTACGGCGTGGATGTCGACCCCGACGGGGATATCTGGGTCCGCTCGCTGGATAAGCATCTGATCTTCGCCTTGACGCCAACCGATGCAGCGTATGCCGGTTCGCTACCGGTCGGGCCGTCATACACTTACAAGGCCGCATTCACCGCCGACGGCCTGATCGGCCTGAGGGATCTGGCGATTGAGGGACATTTCGGGGTACGGATCTGGGTGGACTCGGCCGGAAACACCGAACGCGAAGACACCTTGCCTGCGCTTGCGGACGAGGACTTCGGGTATGGCAGAATCACCTGGCAGCAGCCCGATGGCCGTGAGGATTTTGCGGAATTCCCGGCCACGTTCAGCGCGCGTGACCGGTTGGCGCAGGCCCGTACCGGCGGGTATGCAAGAGTCGTTACGTCCCGCTACGAAATCGATCTGTATGGTGCGGACGGAATTCGGTTTCGTACGATCCGGCGCGACCATTCAGGACCCGTGGTGTCGAGCGCCGAGCGGCGGCGCGAGGAACTCGTGATTGACAGCTTGGCCATGTTCTATCGGCAGCAGCCAATCGCGATTCAGTACCAGCCGGGCGAAATCCCCGAGCGCAAGCCACCGATCGAGAACATCTGGTTCGACGCGGAGGACAGGCTCTGGGTTCGACTGTGGGCAGAGGACGGAGATTCGCTCACGAGGGCGCATGTCTACAGCACTGCGGGCGAGTTCCTGTTCCATGCCGCCTGGCCGCATGAAGTGTCGCTGGACCACGGGGCGATCCGCGGCGATGTGGCGATAGGGTTCGCGACGGACGAGTTCGATGTTCCGGAGATCGCGAAGTTGGTGTTCGGCCCGGGGTGATCGTGTTTGTCCGAGCGGGCCGCCCCAAGGCGAATCCCCTGGTCGCCCCGAGTTTTCAGATATGTATACTAAAGATGACATTTAGTAAACTGTTCTTTACAGTGTGACTTGTTGTGCATGGGACATGACCGTGGTCTATTCCACGGACAGCCAGCACTGTTCGCTCCCGGAAGAGGCATCACATGAAGAGCCCGCTCGCCGCCGCACTCTGCATCACCTTCGCTTTCGGCCCGACCACGTCCCCCGCCCACCCCCAGACCCCCCCCGCCCAACCCGACTCCCTCGCCACCGAGTCCCTCCCCCTCGAACCCACCCGCGAGATCCGCTTCACCACGAACGAGGGCTCCTGGATCTCCGTCGACATCAGCCCCGACGGCACGACCCTCGTCTTCGACCTCCTCGGCGACCTCTACACCCTCCCCGTCGAAGGCGGCACCGCCAGCCCCCTCATGACCGGCCCCGCCTTCGAGAGCCAGCCGCGCTACAGCCCGGACGGCACCGAGATCGTCTTCGTCTCGGACCGTAGCGGGGGACAGAACCTCTGGGTGCTGGCCGCGGACGGGTCGGACACGACGCAGATCACGCGCGGAAACGGCAACCTGTACACCTCGCCCGAGTGGGCGCCGGACGGCGAGTACCTGGTCGCGTCGCGCACCTTCAGCCCGCTGGGCGGCGCGGCCAAGCCGCGGCTCTACCACCGCCGCGGCGGAAGCGGGATGGCGCTGATCGACGCACCCGACAACCTCAAGGCCATCGGGGCCGCCTTCGATCCCACGGGGAGGTACATCTATCTGGCGCAGGGCACCGGGGACTGGACCTACGACGCCTTGTTTCCGAAGTACCAGCTCGTTCGCTACGACCGCGAGACGGGTCGGCGGCCCACGATCACCGGCCGCTACGGCTCCGGTTTCCGCCCCGCCGTCTCCCCCGACGGTTCGACGCTGGTCTACGGGACGCGTCACGAGGACGCCACCGGACTGCGCGCCCGCGACCTGGCCACCGGCGACGAGCGATGGCTCGCCTATCCCATTCAGCGCGACGACATGGAGAGCCGGGCCACGCTCGACCTGCTTCCCGGTTACGCGTTCACCCCGGACGGGGCGGCGCTGGTGATCTCGTACGACGGGCGGCTGTGGCGGCTGCCGCTCGATGGAAGCGACCCGGTCGAGATTCCCTTCGAGGTCGACGTCACGATCCACGCCGGACCGCGCCTCGACTTCGACTACCCGGTCGAGGACTCGCCGACCTTCCGTGTGCGCCAGATCCGCGACGTGGTGCTGTCGCTGGACGGGAGCGAGGTCGCGTTCACGGCGCTCGGGCGGTTGTATGTGATGGCGGTCGAGGGCGGGACGCCGAGGGAGATTGGCGCGGAGGTGGAGGCCGCGCTCTTCCACCCGGCATGGTCGCCCGACGGCGAGACCATCGCGGCGGTGAGCTGGGAGGAACCGGATGGCGGCCATCTTCACACGATTTCGACGGACAACGGACGCGCCCGCCAGGTCTCGGACGTGCCGCGTTACCTGCAATCACCGGCGTGGTCGCCGGGGGGCGACAGGATTGTGGTCCTGCAGGCGCCGGTGAGCGGGCGCTTGTCGGGACAGGGCGGAGACCCCACTGATATCGTCTGGTATCCGGCCGGGGGCGGCGACGCCACGGTGGTGGCCGAGGCGCTGGGCCGTTCAGAGCCGCACTTCCGGACCGCCGAGCCGGACCGGATCTACCTGCATTCCTTCGGCAGCGGGCTGGTGTCGGTCCGGTGGGACGGGACCGACGAGAAGGCGCACCTCCAGGTGACCGGATTCACCGCCAACCGGGGTGGCGCCCCGGCACGTGCGTCATCGATCCAAATGGCGCCCGTGGGCGACCAGGCGCTGGCCCGGGTCGGCAACGACCTCTACGTGGTGACCGTGCCCCGCGTCGGAGCCGAAGCCCCCACCGTCTCGGTCCGCAATCCCTCCAGCGCCGCGGTCCCGGTCACCCGCCTCACCGACATGGGCGGCGAGTTCCCGTCGTGGAGCGCCGACGGCGGCACTGTGGTGTGGGCGCTGGGGAACGCATACTTCCGGTACGACCTGGACGCCGCTCGCACCTTTGCGGACAGCGTGGAGGCGGAGGAGGCGAGCGAGCCGGAAGAGCCCGCCCCCGACACGGCCGACGCCCCCGCCGACCAGGAGAAAGAAGACGAACCCGCCCGCTACCGTCCCACCGAAGTCCGCGTCGCCCTCGACGCCCCCCGCGACCTCCCCACCGGCCACCTCCTCCTCACAGGCGCCCGCGTCATCACCATGCGGGGCGACGAGATCCTCGACCCCGGCGACATCCTCATCGACGGCCACCGCATCGCCGCGGTGGGCCCGTCCGGCACCCTCACCGTCCCGGACGGCACCGTCACCCGCGACGTCTCCGGCTTGACCATCACACCCGGCTTCGTCGACACCCACGCCCACCTGCGTCCCCCGGCCGGCATCCACACGACCCAGCCCTGGGGCTACCTCGCGAACCTGGCCTTCGGCGTCACGACCACGCGCGACCCCCAGACCGGCGTCTCCGACGTCCTCACCTACGCCGACCGCGTGCGCTCCGGCGACATCCTCGGCCCCCGCATCTACTCGACCGGCCCCGGCGTCTTCGCCGACTACCAGGCCCTCGAAGGCATCCGCGACCTGGACCACGCCCGCGACATCCTCAGGCGCTACTCCGACTACTACGACACCAAGACCTTCAAGATGTACCTCTCCGGGAACCGCCAGCAGCGCCAGTGGCTGGTCATGGCGGCGCGCGAACTGGAGCTCATGCCGACCACCGAAGCCGGCCTCGACTACCAGGCCGACCTCACGCACGCGATGGACGGCTACCCCGGGATCGAGCACAACCTGCCCATCTACCCCCTCTATCACGACGTAGTCCGCCTATTCTCCGAGACGAAGGTCCTCAACACGCCGACCCTGATCGTCTCCTTCGGGGGCCCGATGGGCGAGATCTACTGGTTCACCCGCGGGAACGTCCACAACAACGAACGCCTGGCGCGCTTCACGCCGCGCGCGACGCTGGACCGGTTGACTCGGCGGCGTGCGGGCGCGGCGGGTGCGGTTGGCTGGGCGATTGAGGAGGAGTTCGTCTTCGAGGATCACGCCCGGTTCCTGCGCGATGTGGTGGAGGACGGGGGATTCGCGGGCGTCGGCGGCCACGGCCAGCTGCAGGGACTGGGCTTCCACTGGGAGCTGTGGATGGTGGCGTCCGGGGGCATGTCGAACCACGATGCGCTTCGCTCGGCAACGATCTTCGGGGCGAACGGGATCGGACTGGAGAAGGAGTTGGGCTCGATCGAGGCGGGGAAGCTGGCGGACCTGGTCGTGATGAGTGGGAATCCGCTTGAGGATTTGCGGAATTCGCTCACGGTGGATCAGGTGATGGTGAACGGGCGGCTTTTCGAGGCGGAGACGATGGAAGAGGTGTGGCCGCGGCAGAGGGCGCTGGGGTATCGGGGGTTTGTGGTGGATGAGCCGGTGGGAGGTGGAAGGAGATAGGCGGTTCGTAGCGCAACACCTATGAGAGTGCCAGAAACGCGTCCGATAGGCGAGGGACAAGACGCGGGGACAGATTCTTGTCGATGAGGAGCTTCACCCGGGGGGAATCGAAACCAGTCTGCGTTCACGCTCCGCCGCGAACGCCAGCGAAGCCCGGATGTCTGCTCTCTCGAGGTCCGGGAAATCTGCCAGTATCTCCTCTTCCGTCATCCCCGCCGCGAGGTATTCAAGGACATCGTACACTGTGATCCTGAGCCCGCGGATGCATGGCTTTCCGCCCCTCTTGTCCGGCTCAACGGTGATTCGATCCAAGTGGTTCATGTCTCAACGATACTCGTAGGCGGGATCGGTGGTCAAATGTCGGCGGCTACTCGCCTCCCGGCGTCTGTCTCAAGCAGGGCCGCCGCAAAATCACGCAACCCACGCGCGCGATCCGCGTGAAGTGCGAATCACGGGTCAGCACCACGCTTGACGTGCGGGCGGCGCACGCCGCGATCCAGATATCGTTGGCAGGCAACGGCGTGCAGGCCGCCCGGAGTTCCGCGACCAGTTGGCCGTATTCGTGTGCGACTTCGTCGTCGACCTGGATAGTCTCTACCACCGGGTGCGCCAGGAAGTCCCTGAGGCGCGTCGCATCTTCCTCGTGCCGCCGGCTCAGCGCGAACCCCGCGCACAGCTCTCCCAGCGCGATCGTGGAGAATCCGACCCAGCTCGCGTTGTCAATCGCGGCGATGGCGCGCGAGTCACCCCGGAGAAACTCGATGTAGGCCGACGTGTCGAGACAGTAGCGGCTCACTTCCACATCTCGGGATCGATCTCGTCAAATGGGGCGAGAGCCGTCTCGAATTCCCGGACGCGCTCATCGCTCCATCCTCCCGCCAGATGGGCGAGACCGTTCGAACGGGATGTGCCGACCCCGAGGCCCTGTTTGAGGAGGTCGATGGCGGTGCGGTTGAGTGAATGGCCACGTCGTCGCTTTTCGCGATTGAGGGCTTCGGCCAGATCGGGAGGCACGTTTCGGAGGGTGATCGCTTTCATGGTGACTCCATCAGAATGCATTCAATTGATGTCATCATACAATGTCATTCAGAGCGGCGTCAAGGCCGCGTTCGCGCCGAGGAGGTTCTCCAGGGGTGCTCCGAGTGGTTACTCTGGAGGGTCGGGAGACCATTCACAACGCGTTCTTCGATCGCGGATTCGGCGGAAGATCAGAATGAAACTCCACTACTATCCCGACACGGACAGCCTCTACATCGAGCTGAGCGGTAAATCCGGTTCGGAAACCAGAGAGGTATCCGAAGGCGTGAACGTGGATCTCGATGCGCGCGGAAACCTCGTTGGATTCGACATCGACCGAGCCTCCCGCGTCGTGGACCTCTCTTCCCTCGAAGCCCAGGCACTGCCCCTTCGCTCCTACCGCATCGCGTAGCCCCGCGACGCCCGTGCGCGCGAGGCTACTGTTGTCCGGCGTCCCCCGGTTACTCGCCCGCCCCGCAATCCTCCCACCGTAGCTGATCCACCCCCGCCCCCTCCGGCCCCTCCAGAAACCGTGACACCGGCGCCGCGTACTCCGTCAGCCACGCCCGCGTGATCAGGTCCGCCTCGCCCGGCCCGGGGTCACCCGTAGTCACAGCCACCACCTCCACCGCCGCCGCCACCGGACTGCCCTCTTCCTCCAAAAGCGCCCTGCGCCACCTGAGCCGCGCATAGTTGATCTCCGCGCAGCGCGGCTCCATGTCCAGCTCCCTGCTCAGCGCCACCACCAGCGTGTCCCACTCGCGGCGCGCCCAATCGCCCTCCATCTCGTCCATCACGTGGTCGATGTAGACCAAGCGTGATCCGCGCCGGGGCGGATTCTCGGTGAAACCGTAGTGATGGAAGCCGCGGAAAAGCAATTCCACCACGCCCGTGTCCGGGATCAATTCGGCGCCGGGGCGCGCGCTGGTGAGGTCGTCCCAGGTCATGTTGAAGTGGACGCCGTACGTGGGGAACGGGCCGGATTCGGGCAGCGGGACGGGGGGCTCGCCACAGGCGGTGGCGAACACGACCAGAAGCGGAAACCAGGGCGAAACCATGGGCCCGGGACGCCGTCGGCCTCTCACGATTCTACCCCCGCCACTGCCGCCGCGATCAGCCCCCCATGCTCGCGCCCGTTCTCGATGAAGATCCTGTTCGCGTTGAACCCCGCCGCGATCACCCCCGCGATGAACACGCCCGGCGCGTTCGTCTCCATCGTCGCGGGGTCGTGGTCGGGGATTCCCGTGCGGGGATCGGTGCGCACGCCGAGACCGTGCAGAAGCGTGTGATCGGGGCGCCACCCGGTCATGGCCAGCACCCAGTCGTTGGGGACCTCGGTGACGGCGCCGGTGTCGTCGCGCACGATGGTGGCCGTTCGGGGTCCCAGCGCCGCGATCCTCGACCGCCAGTGCATGACGATCTCACCGTGCTCGATGCGGTTGTCGATGTCGGGGCGAACCCATGGCTTGACGCCCCGGTCGAAGACATCGGCGAAGTGCACCATGCGGACGCGCACGCCGCTCCGGTAAAGCTCCAGCGCCGCCTCGACCGCCGAGTTGCCGCCGCCCACCACAGCCACGTCCTGGTCGAAGAAGGGGAAGGGCTCCTTGTAGTAGTGGATGATCCGGCCGCCGGGGTCGCCATCGGGCAGGTCCAGCCGGTTGGGCTCGCCGAAGCCGCCGGTGGCGATGACGACGGCGCGGGCGTGCAGGCGGTCCTCGCGGCTGTCGCGGGTGCGTGTGTGGAGGACGAAACTGGTCCGGCCTGTCGCGATTCCGCCCTCCGAACCGGCCCGATCCGACTCAATGTCCCCCTCCGCCTCCCGTTTGTCGGCCACTTCGGGCCCATAGTGGCCGACAACGCGCGCAACCTCCTCGTATTGACGGACGGCCAGCTCGTGATACGCCACCACATGCCGGTAGTACGCCAGCGCCTCGCGCCGTGTGGGCTTCGGCTCCGGGATCGTGAACGGCACGTCCCCGATCTCGAGCCGCTCGGCCGTCGAGAAGAAGGTCATGTAGTAGGGGTAGTGGGTGAGCGATTCAGTGATGGCGCCGCGGTCGAGGATGGCAAAGCGGAGCCCCCGTTCCTTCGCCGCCACCGCGACGGCGAGGCCGCAGGGGCCCGCGCCGACGATGGCGAGGTCGAGCGCCGGGCCGACCGCGAGTTTCCCGGTCGTCGTGTCTCTTGGATGGGAGTGGCGCGTCATGGGGTTTGCTCGGTGCTGCGGTGGCGAGTGGACGTACTAGGAAATCCGTTCGCTGCGGCGGACGGAGTGGTCTGCGACGAAAGGTAAGCATCATGACAGGTGGTGGCGGGGTATCGGCTGAACCGGCAGGCGGGGCGATCCTGGAATTGCTCGCTGTCGCGGGGCCGGCCATGGATCCCCTGAATGAAGAGTGGCCCCCGGCGGCACTCCTTCGCCGCCGGGGGCCGAGCCCCTTGACCAGGCCTCGACTCAGGCTTGGGTCATGTCACCAACTACCACGGTGCCAGGGGCTGCGCGACTTCCACCTGCCCGCGAACGCAGCCGTTCGCTCGATCGTCCACCGCCGGCGCCGGTCTACCGCCCTCATTCACCCTCCTTCCGCACGGAGACCGCAAGATCGAGGGTGGCGACCGTGCTACACCCGTCGGCTTCCTTGTGGACGTACTCCCCGGCAAGCGTGAGGGACGAGTGCTCGGCGCTGTACCGCCCACTGAATTCCGTGGTCCCGCCGCAGACGGGGTTGGCGAGGTGTAGAACGACGTTGGGGTAGCCCTCCCGCATCGCCACGCCCGTATAGGTCGACCCGAACACCAGCGAGATCGTCTCGTCTCCTACGGTGAACTGTGCGGCGATGAGCATGTCGCCGGAAATGCTGTCCCCGGCCTGATCGACGGTGAGCGCGGCCTCGCCGCCGGCGCTCAGAGATCCCCCTGGTCCCTGGACGGTCCCTTGGTAGGTCCCGGCCATGTTGTCGTTGTCGAGGGATCCACGCCGGTCGTCAAGCGGTGCGACCGATGGGTCGTCGCAGGCTGCCAGAGCCAGAAGGGCGGCGTTGAGGATGTGGATTCTCGGGGAGGTGGCGAAGAACTTTCTCATGGTGAT
The DNA here is from genome assembly GCA_965211795.1 of Longimicrobiales bacterium. Classification (GTDB taxonomy): domain Bacteria; phylum Gemmatimonadota; class Gemmatimonadetes; order Longimicrobiales; family Gaopeijiaceae; genus Bin94. The sequence goes on along the minus strand of OZ242973.1, from coordinate 4,187,045 downwards.
GTTCCCTTTCTGAGGAGATTCGTCTTCTTCCGGCGCCCCGGATGAGGCGACCGGAGCCGGATTGGCACCGTCCCACGGGGGACCACCAATCGGCGACTCCAAAACTGGGAACTCACTTCGGCCCGTCTGAGAGGGAAAACCCTGGAAGTTTGTAGGGAAAAACACCTTATGGGTTGGGGGGAAATCCACCGCAGCGGTCTTCCGCGCGACAGCGAGAAGGGGTCCCCCCGGGGCACTGCCAGCGGCGCGTAGCGCTACACGTCAAGGAGGAGGAAAGATCCGCGAGGGCATGGACGAGGTCGGCTGGAACGGAAGTGGTGGCGTCTTACCTGGAATACCCGGACAGAGCCACTGACCACACGATGAGCTTGGGCTCGCCCAGTTCGCTGTGTTCCGCGAACGAGTGAAACCCGCCCTGTCCAACCAGTCCCCGAACCTTGGCATCGACACGGGTGCGCGCCACGACCGTTCCCGAACGGGTATCCAGGACCTCGATCACGGTGTCGTAGATTTCCTCCTCCTGCAGTGGTTCGATCGATTCGTGCCCCGGCAGAACCTCCAGTGTGGGGAGGATCGGTTGCCAGTCGGCATCGGCCAGCTTCACCACGACCATCAGCAGACCGTTGCCCCAGTCCCGTACGCCCATGATCACCGGCAATGGCCTGACTTCGTAGTCCACCCCGGGCCAGTCTTCCCATGGCCGAAACCAGGGTGCGTCACGCTCGATTCGGGCGATGCGATCCCCGTCCGGACTCCACTTGTCGATCCGATAGCGGTTTTCGCGCGCCACCCAGATGTTCCCATCCGCCGCTGCCGCAACGCTGAGCCGCAACAGCCCGCTGCCATCTCGCCGAACCGGCTCTGCGCGAACCCCTTCACCGCCAAAAGAGTGTGTGACTCGACCACTTGCCACGTCGTACAGGTGGAGAGGCCGACCGCCCCCCTCGAGCTCGAACGAGAAGCCGTTGTAGACGTGGCGGCCATCCTGCAGCACGGCCCAGGTGTGACCTCTGAGCGGCAGCCTGGTCGTCGTAACCTCGGCGCCACGGATGTTCGTCAAACGGAAGGGGATAACGTCCAGAATGGTCAAGTTGTCGGCGCTGCCACCCATCAATACCGGCAAGTCGTATTCCCCCGGCCCCTCGCCACGCCGCCCGATGCCACCCTGATGGAGGCCGTCGGGAGAGAATCGTAGTAAACGTCCGTCGCCCAAATGCGCGGTGACGTAGTAGTCGCCGTTATGGGAGCGGGCGACTCGGGCTTTTTCGCCGGGCATATTCGGTCCACCGATGATACCGGGCCCCTCGCGGTCACCGAGTTCGACGACGACCGAGACGGTGAGCGAGCAGGTGGCACAGGCCGGGGCGTCGGGTACGACCACGACGGAGTCCTGGGCGCCAAGAGGTGCAGTGAGAGCAACGAGCAACAGGCATGGGGCCGCGCCGAGCGCGCGTAGCCGTGTGCTGTCAGGTACGACTGGACCAAACACGGCAGGCTCCTTGATCGAGGAACTCAACTCACCCCCCGCCCCACCCGCCCCACCACCACCCCCGGCAGCTCATCCGTAAACTCCCCACCATCCACCGTCAGCACTCCGTTCACCATCACGTAGTCCACCCCCTCGCTGAACAGATCCGGCTCCAATACCGTCGCACGATCCCGCAACCGCCCCAAATCGAAGATCACCAGATCCGCCTTGTACCCCTCGCGCACCAACCCCCGGTCCTCCAGCCCGATGATCTTCGCCGGCAGCGACGTCATCGAACGCACCGCAAAGGGCAACGAGATCGCCCCCAGATCCTTCACGTAGTGCGCGATCTTGCGCGTGAAGGCGCCGAAATGCCGCGGATGCGCGCCCGCCACCGACGCGAAGGGCGTCCCCTCCACCCCGCTCACCCCCGCATCCGACGCGGTCGCCGTGTACTCCTGCCTGTAGTAGTTGACGACATCCACGTCATTAATCCCGTACCCCCGCGTCCGCGCGCCGCCGATCATATCCGGAAACCCGTTCAGCGCCATGTGGACCACCACATCCTGGAACGTGCCCCCCATCTCCGTCGCAAGCTCCGCCAGCGTCTTGCCCTCGAACGTCTCATCCGGGTACCGCAGCACGACAACCCGCTCCGCCCCCCCGTTGTGGTCGACGATCCACGCAATGTCCCGCGCGATCACGTCCCGCGTCACGGGGTCTTTCCAGCGCCGCTCCAGGTGAACGCGGGCGCTGTCGTAGACGCCGGGCCGGTTGAACACCGGACTGTCCCGACCCCCGCTGGTGTCCACCGTGTCGTGCACCAGGCTCCACTTCGGAATCATCGGCCGCGCCCCTCCGCCGAAGGTCTCATACGGGTACACATCCAGGTAGACTTCCAGCCCCTCGGCCCGCGCCGCGTTCACCACCAGCGTGTCGTGCGCGGAGCGGCCGAAACTGGACCGCCCCCGCGCCTTGTGATGACTCGCGACCACCCGGATCCCCGCCTCGCGCGCGATGTTGATCGTCTCCTCGAGCGCCTGCAGCCCGTCGACCGGCCAGTCGTCCACATTGCTCGGCAGCTGCCACAGCGGCATGGACGCCTCGCTTCGCTGGTGCGCGATGTAGAAGCCGTTGTAGGGCGCCACCGCTCTCGCCAGCGCGACCACCTCCTCCGGATCGCTGAACCGCGCCGGCCTGTACTCCACCCCGGCACCCAGTCCCCACGCCCCCGCCTCCATCTGCGCACGCACCAGCCCCTGCATGCGCGCGATCTCCTCCGGGGTCGCAGCCCGCTCGTAGTCGCTCCCCATGACCTCAATGCGCACCGTGCTGTGGCCCACCATGGGCACGAAGTTCATCGCATGGCCCTGTTCGCGCAGCGCGGCGATCTCCCGGGTGATCGGCCACCTCCCGTTGCGTCCGTCCGGGGCCCCGATGACCGTCGTCAGTCCCTGGCTGTTCAGGCTCTTCGCGCGGCGCGCCTCGAGGTCCAGCGACATCATGGCGCGGTCGGCGTGCGAGTGCAGGTCGATGAAGCCGGGGGATACGTACAGGCCGGTCGCGTCAATAGTGCGGTGGGCCGTCGCGTCGGGAAGACGGCCGATGCGCTCGATGCGGTCGCCGGTGATCGCGATGTCAGCGCGGAACCAGTCGTTGCCCGTGCCGTCGAGGACGCGGGCGTTGCGGATGAGGATGTCGTAGGTCTGGGCGGTAGCAGACGGGGCGGGGGCCACCAGGGCGAGGGTGGCGACAAGGGCCTGCACCGCAAGCAACCTCCTCATCGGGTGACCTTCCTCCCCACCAGCGCCTGTCCCGGCATCGCCCCGTCGACATTCTCCCCGTCCCGCACCACGAACTCCCCGTTCACCAGCACGTGCACCACCCCCACCGAATACGACAGGTCATCCTCGAACGTCGCCGTGTCGATGATACTGTCCGGGTCGAAAACAGTGATGTCGGCGTCCATCCCCACCTGCACCCGCCCCTTCCGCCGCGCCTGGTCCGTCATCCGCTCCAGCCGCCGCGCCGGCATGATCGTGATCCGCTCCAGTCCCTCCATCAGCGGCATGAGCCCCTGGTCCCTCACGTACCGCCCCAGGAAGCGCGAAAAGGTGCCCGCGCTCCGCGGATGCGCCCCCGGCGCGTACGGCATCCCGTCCGACGCGACCATCACGAAGTCGCGCGAGAGCGCCTCGCGGATCCACTCGTCCTTCATCATGTGGATGATGACCGTGCCGCCCTCGGCCCGGTAACTCTGGAAGCTCTCGGCCGTCAGGCGCTCCCCGGTGTCCTGCCACTGCAGGTCGCCGTAGCTGATCCGGAGGCTCTCCTGCCAGCCGGGATCGAAGATGGTGGACTGGAGGCCGGTCGAGGCCGCCGTGTAGGGATACGCCTCTACCGTGACGTCGAAGCCGCGGCCGCGCACGCCGCCGATGAGGTCGAGAATCGGGCTGATTCGCCAGAGGCTTGAGCTGTTCACGTGCACGATGTGCAGCGACGCACCCGTCGCGACCGCGTTGGCCAGCACCTCCTGCATGGCGTCGATCCCCATGTTGCGCACATGCGTGTGGATCGTGACGCCCTCGTCGGCCGCGAACTTGAAGACCTCGAGGATCTCTTCATGGTTGGCGCCCGGGTAGTACTGGTGCGCCATGCCGATTCCGAGGGCGCCGTCGGCGAGGCCGTCGGCCAGCGCGTTGCGGAGTGCCGGGTAGTCCTCGGGCTGGACGGGGTCGTAGCGGGCGGCGGAGCCCACGAAACCGAACGTGCGAAACGCACCGGCGGGGTTGCTTTCGACATTCGCGAGAGCCTTTTCGATTTCCGCGAGCCGTCCCGGCATCGCGCGTGGACGCACGTTCATGTGGGAAACGGTGGCGCCGAAATTGAGGACCGACCCTTCGCCCCGCCGGGCCAGGTACACCGCCGGCAGCGGCACTCCGCTCTCCATCTCGAGCGCGGTGGTGACCCCGTCGCGGGCCTGGAACTCGTTGGCGCGGTTGGTCTGGCCGTGCGCGTGCAGGTCGATGAAGCCGGGGGCGACGAGGAGGCCGGAGACGTCGAGGACGATGGCGCCGGAGAGGGGGTCCTCGGAGATCGTGGCGATCGCGCCGTCCCGGATCCCGACATGGCGAACCGCGTCGAGGCCCGTTTCGGGGTCCATGACGCGCCCGCCGGCCAGGACGATGTCGTGGGGGGGCTGGGCGGTGAGGGGGGTGGTGGAGAGGGTGGCCGCCGAGAGGAGGGCCACGGTCGCGAGGGGGAGTGCGAGGGATCTGAAACGGGCGGCCCCGCGTCTCTGTTCAGGTGCGTTCAACAGATGGTGCCTCTACGTTGATGGTGTCGGTGAATGAGTAGAGGTACACGGGAGCGGGCTTGGTAGCAAACAGGGAGGTGTTCGGATGTGCGTACGAGGACTGAATGACCGGTGTCCGCTGGGAAGACAAGGGAGTGTACTGGTTGGCCTGTGCCTCTTGGTCACCGCAGCCGGGTGCGAGCGGGAGAGCCCGGAAGTCGAGACCCAGCCCGAGACCCCCGTCCAGCTCGTCTTCGACACGGTCAACGTCGTCCACAGCGACCTGTTTCACTTCGTACGCGGCGTGGGACGACTGGCCAGCGGCGATCTTGTGGTGATGAACTCGGGGTCGGCGGATGTGTTGCTGTTAGACGCAAGCGGGGATCTGGTCGCAACCGTCGGTCGGCTGGGAGAGGGCCCGGGCGAATTCCTGGGCGTGTTGGACATGGACACCAAGGGTGATTCGATTCTCGTCCTCGACGGGCTCAGGCGACAGATCAATCTCTTCCACAGGGACTCTTTCGTCGCCATGTGGTCGCTCCGGGGAACCACCGGGACGCCTCAGCAGGTCGGGTTCAGCTCTAGCGGAACCCCGGTGGCGACGGTCGCGAGGCGGCCCGGCGGTGGTCGCGAGAACGCCGGGAAGGTCCTGAGGGACACGGTGGCGTTCTATCGAGTGGACCAGCCGGAAGGGGCGCTGCCGACACCGATGGAAGTCCTGGGTGGGGAGTCCTTCCTGTTTCTCGTGAACGGGGGGTTGGGGATGGGGATACCGGCGTTCAACGTGTGGGCCACGTACGACTTGACGTTGACCGGAGTGATCGTCGCGGATGCCAGGGACGGCCGTGTGGTGTCGTTCGGGTGGAATGGGCAGGCGGTTCGGACCCTCCGACCCGCTTCCCAACCGATTTCCGTTTCCGAGGCTGAGCTCGACCGGGTCCTGGCACGCAACGAGGCTGTGGCAAGCCAGCGGCCCAGCTACTACATGGATTTTGTGCGACAGGGGATCGAAGTCTGGGGCGAGTCGGTGCCCCGCCCCTTCTACGAGGCACTGATCAGCGACGGATCCGAGACCCTCATCAAGCATTTCGCACCCGGTTCGGCCCCGCTTGTCGAGTGGTCCCTCCTCGGCGGGGACGGGGCGACCCTCGGCACCTTCAGCGTCGACCGGGTCACGGAGCTACTCTCGCTCCAGGACAGGGAAGTCCTCGGCGTCGGTCGCGATTCGCTGGACGTGGAGCACGTCCTAGTCCTCAGGATCCGGGAGGTGTCGGAAGAGGGCTGAACTCATGGGAGGCTTCGCGGAGCGCGGTGGCCGAATCACCGTGTAAGCCTTGACTAACCAATTCTGGCTAGTAATTAGGCTAGACAGATTTTCTAGCCAGCTTTTTCAGCCACCACCTCCACCAGACACACTCGCTATGACCGAATGGAAGCTGCAGGACGCCAAGAACCGCTTCAGCGCGGTGGTCCGGGAGGCCATCGCCGGATACCCCCAGCGTGTGACCCGGTACGGGAAGCCCGCCGTGGTGGTCGTGGCGACGGATGAGTACGAACGCCTTCGCCGCCTCGAAGAAGCGAACGCCCCGACCCTCGCGGAGATGCTGCTGGCGATCCCCCAGGACGACCGGGAATTCGAGCGGCCGGTTGTGACACTCCGCGACGTTGATCTGTAGGCCCGCAATCACATGTACCTCGTCGACACCGACGTGCTGTCCGCACTGCGGAACCGCGAACGGAATCCCGAAGTCGCCCGTTGGCTCGCCGACCAGCGAGCCGCCGACCTCTACCTGAGCGTCCTCTCCATCGGGGAGATCGAGCGGGGCCTTGCCGCGGTCGAGGGCGGGGATGCGACCTTTGCGGCTCGACTGGAAGATTGGCTGGACGCCGTGTTGCACCACTACGGCAACCGCATCCTCCCTGTCGACCTCCCGGTGGCACGGCGTTGGGGCCGGTTGTCCCAGCAAGCCGGGAACGCAGACCCCGACCTCCTCATCGCAGCAACGGCCCTCGAGCACGGCCTGACCGTCGTCACCCGCAACACCCGGCACTTCAAGCCGACAGGTGTCCCGGTCCTTGACCCCTCCACGCCGACGGACGCCGACAGCCACACCCGTCGGCAGCGCGCCCGTCGCCGGTCCTCGGCCGGCGAATAGCCTCCCGCGCCGACACCGCCTTCCGCCACCCCGCCCCGAATCCGTCCCATTTTGCCGTTGCTCCGCCCCGCACCCGTGTGCATCCTTCATGGCATGACCACCCCCGAAGCCGAAACCCGCCGCGCCCTGGCCAGGCTCCGCCGCGCGATCGAAAAGGCCCGCCGCGAAATCCGCGGTCTGCGCGACCTGCTCGACGAGTCCGAAGCCGAGGGCTATCCCGCGGACGACTACGCCGAGATGGACGAGCACCTGTCCGCGGTCACGGATCTGGTGGGTCGCGAACAGTCCCGCCAGCAGGCGAAGATCCTGCGCTCCGGCGGCATCGCCACGAACCGCCTGCGACGCTCCACGGGTCCCTTTGGCAGGGTTTCGGAAGACGGAGGGCGACGACCTTGAAACGGCGCGATTTCGTCACCCGCGGCACGAAGGGCGCCCTCGTCGGGCTTGCGGGGCTCACGGGCCTCGGGGCGAGGCCCGCGACGCCCTCGGACACGGCGACGGCCACCACACGCCGCCCCGCCCGCCGGCACACACGCCCCGACCACACCTCCCCACGCACCGACCTCGTCATCCGCCACGGCACCCTCTTCGACGGCACGGGCGGCCCCCCGCGCACCGGCGACCTCGCCATCACCGGCGACCGCATCAGCGCCATCGGCCAGGTCCCCGCCGCCGCCACCATCGAGATCGATGCGCGGGGCATGGCCGTCGCCCCCGGCTTCATCGACATCCACTCCCACGCCGACCTCTCCCTGCTGGTCAATCCCCGCGCCGAGAGCCGCGTCCGTCAGGGCGTCACCCTGGAGGTGGTCGGCCAGGACGGCAGCTCGATCGGTCCCTGGAGCGACAGCCTCTTCGAGTACACGCGCGACCGGTACCGCCGCAGCTACGACGTCGAGATCGACTTCCGCGACATCGGCGGCTTCCTCAACCGCATCGACCGGGTGCGCCCCGCCGTCTCGGTCGCCTCGATGGTCGGCCACGGGACCGTGCGCGGCTACGTGATCGGCGGCGCGGACCGCCCGGCCACCACCGCCGAACTGGATCGCATGCGCGCCTTGGTGCGGGACGCCCTCGCATCCGGCGCGGTCGGCCTCTCCACCGGGCTCGAATACACCCCCGGCAGCTTCGCCACCCGGGACGAGCTGGTCGCGCTGGCCACTGAGCTGCGCGGGACGCCTTACCCCTACGCGTCCCACATGCGCAACGAGGACGACCGCCTCCTCGCCGCCCTCGAAGAAGCGCTGCACGTGGGACGGATCGCAGGCGTCCCGGTCCAGGTCTCGCACCTGAAGGCGCAGGGACAGCGCAACTACTGGAAGGCCGAGGCCGCGCTCGCCGCGATCGAGGCCGCGCGTGCCGCCGGAGTGGACGCCCACTTCGACCGCTACCCGTACGTCGCCTACGCCACCGGCCTCTCGAACCTCTTCCCCGCCTCGGCGCGGGCGGGCGGCACAGCACGCTTCCTCGAACGCCTCGCCGATCCGGACACCGGCCCGTCGCTGGAGCGCGCCTGTCGCGACAAGATCGCGCTGCTGGGATCCTGGGATGCGGTCCAGATCACGCGGATCGGCGGTGCGAACGCCTATGCGCGGGGGCGGCGGTTGGGCGAACTGGCCACCGAACGCGGCGAGAACCCCTACGACCTGACCGTGCGCCTGCTGCGCGAAGCGGGCGGCAGCGTCGGAATGATCGGGTTCGGCATGTCCGAGGGGAACACGGAGCGGATCCTGGCCCATCCGCTCGGGATGGTGTGCTCGGATGGGGGCGCCTATGCGCCGTACGGTGCGCTCTCCGGCTCGTCGCCGCACCCGCGCGGTTACGGCAGCTTTCCGCGGCTGCTCGGCCACTACGTTCGCGACCGGAAGGCAATGGCGTTGGAGGCCGCCGTGCACAAGATCTCGGGGCTGCCGGCGCGGAAGCTCGGGTTGGGCGACCGGGGCGTGCTAAGGGTGGGGGCGGTCGCCGATGTGGTGGTGTTCGATCCCGATAGCGTGGCCGACCGGGCCACTTTCGAGGACCCGCACCAGTACCCGGTGGGGATCGGGCACGTGGTCGTGGGGGGTGTGCACACGATCCGCGACGGGGAGCAGACGGGGCGGATGGGGGGGCGGGGGGTGCGGGGCGTGGGGGTGGGACGGTAGGGACGCGGGGGCAAGCCGGGCGTGAGAAGCGAGGAAGCGCCGCCGATTGCGGCCATGATCGAGGAACTGGCCGGGTTTTTTCGCGGCTGGGGCGGCGATGCGCCCGGTGCGACAGCGGCCCTGGCCGACGACAACGCTTTCAACACTCTCGCCATGCGCATCCACGCCGTTCAACGTGCGGCCAACCCCATTCTGCGCCGCTTCTGGGACGCCTCGCGCGCGGGGCCGCCCACCGCCTGGCACGAAATCCCCCCCGTGCCGACCACGGCCTTCAGGGACACGGCGATCGTGTCCGGCACACCAGAGGTCGTCTTCCGCACCAGCGGGACGACCCATGTAGGCGGCGGCCGCGGAGAGCACCACGTCCTCAGCCTCGCCCTGTACCGGGCGGCCGCCCGCGCCAACTACCGCCGCCACCTCATCCACGGCGCGACCCGCCTGCGACTCCTGTCCCTCATTCCCGGCCCGCGCGCCGTCCCCGATTCCTCCCTGTCCGCGATGGCAGGCTTCATCGCCACAGAGCCGGAAGTCACCACCACGGTCTGGGCCTTCGACCCCCGGGACGGCGTGGACATCGAGGCAGTGCGCGACGCCGCCTCAGCGGAAGTCCCCATTCTACTCCTGACCACCGCCTTCGCCCTCGTCCACCTCCTCGACGCGCTGGGCTCCGAGCGACTGCCGCTCCCGGAAGGCTCCCGTCTAATGGAAACGGGCGGCTTCAAGGGCCGCATGGCGGAGGTCGACCGGGCGACGCTCTACCGCCGCGCCGCCGACACCCTGGGCATCCCCGTGTCCTCGATCATCAACGAGTACGGCATGACCGAACTCCTGTCCCAGGCGTACGACGGCGTCGCGGGTTCCGCCCCACCCCTCCCCGCCCGCGTCCATCGCTTCCCACCGTGGGTTCGCACCCGCGCCCTCGACCCCACCACCCTCGCCCCGCTCCCCCCCGGCGAACCCGGGCTCCTCACCCACTGCGACCTGACCAACGCGGGTTCGGTCTGCCACATCCTCACCGAAGACCTTGGCCACACGACCGAGGACGGCGGCCTTCGCCTGCTCGGCCGGGCTCGCGGCGCGACCCCTCGCGGCTGCTCCCTCGCGGCGGAATCCTTCCTGCGCGCCACCGGACTGGCACCATGACCGCGTCACAGACCCTCACGGCAACCGCGCCATCCTCCCACGGACGGACACGATGACCTCCCGGCAAACCCCCGGCCGAACGCGATGAGTACACCGGGACCCGCACCAATCGACGCCTGGCTCTTCCCGCCCGACGCCCCCGCCCCCACCACCTTCGAGCACCTCAACGCGGGTGCCGTCCAACTACGTTACCCCAAGTCCGACCATCACTTAGCGCATTCACTCACGTCTACCCTCCATGCCGCTCGGCCCCACCTCGCGACACTCGCCACCTCGGACCTGGTCACCCTCCTCGGCACCGTCGGCGAGCGCTTCAACCGCACCCTCGACGACGCGACCATCGCCGAAATCGCCGCCAACGGCGGCCTCTCCCCCGCCATGACCCGGGAAACCCTGACCGGCATGGCTGAGTCATGGACCACCGAAGCACTCGACCGCCTGGTCCGGGCCGAGTTCCCCGACCCGCGCGTCCTCGACGGGTTCGTCGCCGAGACTGATCGCGCCGTCCGGGCCACAGCACCCGGCGTCACCCTCCACTTCGGCGCGGGTTCCGTTCCCGGCGTCACCGTCACCTCGATGATCCGGGCGCTCCTCGTCAAGTCACCCGCGCTGGTCAAGCCCGGTGCCGGCGACGTCGCCCTTACCACCCGATTCGCGCGGGAACTCCACCGCGCGGACCCCCGTCTAGCGGCCGCCGTGGCCGTGCACTACTGGCCCGGCGGCGCCCCCGCGTGGCAGGCCTGGGAACGCGAACTCCTGACGCGCGCCGACCAGGTCGTCATCTACGCCGGAAACGACACCATCGAGTCGATCCGCGCACGCACCCCCGCCTCGACCCGGCTGATCGAGCACCCCCACCGCATCGGCGTCGCCATCGTGGATCCGCGCGGCGCCCCCGCCGCACCCGCCGAAGCCGCGCGGGCCGTCGCGCTCTTCGACCAGAAGGGATGCGTCAGCACCCACCTGATCCTGGTGCTGGGGGACCGTGCCGAAGCGCGTCGCTGGAGCGCTCGTCTTGCGGAGCAACTTGCCCTGGTCGGCAGGACCCTTCCCGCCGGACCCCTCTCACGCGGCGAACTGTCCTCGCTGCACCAGTTCAGAGGCCGGATGGCAATGCGGGCAGCCGCCTCCGACGACATCGAGGTCCGGTCTCCCGAAGAGACGGACTGGACGGTCGTGGCGGCCCCTGCCAAGCACTTCGAACCTGTGGGCGGGCGCACCGCATGGGTGGTACCGGTTTCCGACAGGAAAAACTGCCTCGAAACACTGGCACCTCTCTCTCCGGTCCTGCAGACGGTGGGATTGGCGGGCATTCGAAAGGGTCGTGCACGCTTTGCCGGGGAGCTGGCCACACTCGGCGCGACCCGAATAGTACCGCTGGGTGAAATCCCCTTCCCCCAACCCGAGTGGCTCCACGACGGGAGCCGCCCGCTCGGGGAACTCGTTCGCTGGAGCGAGCTTCGTTCGCCCGGCGGGCCCAATTTCAGCTAAGTGTCGTCCAGGTCGGACTTCGCCCTCCACATCACCAGCTGACGTATCCCCTCGGGGTTCTCTTCCACACGTACTGTCAATGTATCGCCGGCACGGATGCCGCAACTTTCCCGCATTGAATGCGGAATGGTCATTCTTCCGCCGGTTCCAACAATCACATCACCGTAGAAGAGCGTTCGGTAGATTGCCACTTCGACTCCTCGGTGTTTGGGCCCCGTCCGAGGCGACCGGCAACGCGGTCGGTTCGCGTTCCCTGTCCCCTTTTCCGACCCCTTCGGCATCGTCCGATCGGGCCCGTCACATTGCGTAAGTGTGCAATATAGACCGAACAACCCCCACAAGGTTCCACAGGGTTCCACAGGGGTGGTGGCAGGGGGGTTCTGGCGAAGGCCTCGACCCTGAAAAAATCCTTATTCTACTTGCTTTGAGCGACATTCCGAGCCTATTCCCGGGGAATGGACACCGGTGCCATCCCGCATCCAGTGCCGAACATTCGGGGGGCCTGTCGCGTAAGTTTGCCGGTGGCGGGCAGCGGGTGTTATCTCCCCGGAGGCCCGCGCTTGCCGAGATCCACGTCGACCACAAGGAACGAAACGATGGAGGAACCAGCGGTCCGCCTCGTCGGAGTCACCAAGAGCTTCGGCGCGCATACGGCGGTCTCCGACCTCGACCTCGAGATCCCCCGCGGCGCCATCCTCGGGCTGCTCGGACCGAACGGCTCGGGCAAGACCACGACCATCCGCATGATGATGGCCATCCTTCTCCCCGACCGCGGCACCGTGGAACTCTTCGGAGGGTTCCCCGACTTCACGCGCCGCAGCCGGGTGGGATACCTGCCCGAGGAGCGCGGCGTCTACGAGAAGATGAAGGTGCTGGAACAGCTCGTCTTCCTGGGAGAGATCCGGGGACTGGACCGGCGGATTGTCCGCAGACGGGCGATGGAATGGCTGGAACGGCTCGGTCTGGGCGAGTGGGCGGCGAAGAAGGTCCAGGCGCTCTCGAAGGGGATGCAGCAGAAGGTGCAGTTCATCGGCACCGTGCTCCACAACCCGGACCTGCTCATACTCGACGAACCCTTCAGCGGACTGGATCCGATCAACCAGGAAGTGCTTGAGTCGATCGTTCTGGAGCAGCAGGAGCGGGGCACCACCGTCCTCTTCTCCACGCACCTCATGGAGCAGGCCGAGCGGCTCTGCGAGCGGGTCTGCCTGATCTCGAAGTCCCACAAGGTGCTCCACGGGAACCTCAAGGAGATCAAGCGCCGTGAACGCTCGGGCGTGGTCGCGGTGGAGTTCGAAGGCGACGACCACTGGCTCACCCGGCTGGGTGTCACCGAGATCGAGAAGGTCGGCTACGCGCACCACATCACCATGACCCCGCGCGTCGACGGCGACCGCATCCTCGCGACCGCGGTGGCGGAAGGGGTGAGCCTGCGGCGCTTCGAAGTCCTGGAACCCACGCTGCGCGAGATCTTCGTCCGGCACGCGGGCGACCCGGTGGACGAACCGGTGTTGAAGGCGGCGGGAGGTGCACGATGAAACAGGCCTGGCGGCAGGTATGGGCGGTCCTCAGGCGCGAATACGTCGAGCGCGTGAAGACGAAGGGGTTCATCTTCTCCACCATTGCGATCCCGGTGCTGATGCTCGGCACCATCGGTCTGATGACCTTCATGGCCGTGCGGGCGGAGCAATCCCAACGGCAGATGGCGCTCGTCGACTACACGGGGCAGGTCGGTGAGGAGGTCACCCGGCGCATGGAAGCCGTCGGATACGACCTCGAGATTGTGGACGCGCAGGTGGGGCTGGAGGAGATGGACCGGCGCGTGCTGGAAGACGAGATCGAGGGCTACGTCGTTCTCGACGAGCTGACGGTTCAGGAGGGGACGTTCGCATACCGCAGCAAGGGCTCTCCCGGGAGGACGCGCCGGGCGCTGCTGGAGAGCGTCGTCGTGGAGACGGTGCTCGAGCTGCGGCTGTCGGCCACCGGGAGCGGCGCCGGGGTACAGGCTTTGCTGGGCGGGGGGCGCCTGAGCTTCGAGCCTCTTGGGGACGCGGAGCGTTCCGAGGTCGAAGAGGTATCGGGCATCGCCACGGGGATTGGCGGCATTCTCATCCTCTACATGGCGCTGCTGCTTTACGGGTCGTTCGTCCTTCGTTCCGTTCTGGACGAGAAGCGCAACCGGGTGGTCGAGGTGGTGATCTCGGCGCTGACCCCCGGGCGTCTCATGCTCGGCAAGATCCTCGGCGTCGGCTCCATGGGCATGACCCAGCTGGGGATCTGGGCCGCGTGCGCGGCGCTGATCGGCCTGCTGGGCGTTCCCATGCTCGCGTCCAATCTTCCCCAGGCCGACCTCGGCAACCTGGCCGAGGTCCTCCCGGGGATTGGAACGCTGGTCCTCCTGCTCGTCTACTTCGTCCTCGGCTTCTTCCTGTACGCATCGCTCTTCGCGGCCGTGGGGGCGATGTGCAGCACGGAGGAGGAGGCGCAGCAGGCGCAGTTCCCGGTCATGATGCTCCTGATCGTGCCCTTCATGCTGCAGATGTTCTCGCTGGAAGCGGACGTCTTCGGATGGATGGACTGGGCCGCGCTCTTTCCCTTCTTCTCCCCGATCATGATGTTCCCGCGCGCCGCTTCCGGGGCCGTGCCCTGGTGGATGGTCGGGCTGTCGCTGGTCTTCATGGTGATCGCCGTGGGGGCGACGGCGTGGGTGGCGGGGAGGATCTACCGGGTGGGGATCCTCATGCAGGGAAAACGGCCCACGCTGCGCGAACTGGTGCGGTGGGTCAGGGAGGCTTGAGGGGGGGTGCGCGGGTGGGCTAATCCCCCACGAACACCTCCACGAACCTGGTGAGCAGCCGGGTCGTCTCCGGTGTTTCCTCGAGCTTGGCGACGATCTCCTCATAGGTCTCGCCGGTCACCTCGGCCAGGTATTTGGGATAGGCCGACAGGCGGGCCCGGATCCCCGCGGTGTCCAGTTCCGGATGAAACTGCGTGCAGTAGACGGGCGCGTCGTCGAAACGGTAGGCCTGGTTGGCCACTATGGCCGACGATGCGAGCAGGGTGGTGCGCGGCGGCAGCGTCTTCACGAGGTCTTCGTGGCCCATCTGAGCCTTGAAGTCCGCGTTCAGGTGCTCGAAGACCGGGTCGTCACGGCCGGCGGCGGTAAGCTGCAGGGAATGCGTGCCGATCTCCGAGCGGCTCCGGTCGTTGACGACCTCGCCGCCCATGGCCACGGCCATCGCCTGAAACCCCCAGCACGATGCGAAGGCGGGTACGCCGGACGCATGGACGGCGCGTAGCGAATCGAGGGCGGTGGGGAGCCAGGGTCCTCCGGTCGCGGCCGAGTAGGCACCGCTGCCCCCCATGAGGATCAGGTCCACGCCTTCCAGGTCCCCGGGTGTGAGCAGCCTCTCGAGCAGGTCGAAGATCTCGATGCGGACAGTCCTGGGATGGAACGATCTCTCGAACGAGGCGATCTCGTGGCCGCTCATGGGATCGTCGGGGTCGCGGACCTGAAGCAGGAGGCAGCGCAGCGGTTCGTTGGCGGTCATCTCTCAGAGCGCGACTGCAAGTGAAACGAGGTGGAGGGGGCGCGGCCGGCTTCAGGTCACCGACCGCAGCATGGCCACCAGATTGTAGCGGTCCAGGGCCTTGGCCGCCCGCAGCGCGTCCCGGCGGGAGCGCTCGATGAAGATCACCGCGGTGCGTGCGGGCTCCTCGTGGTCGCCCCGGTCGGTGGGCACGAAGCGGAGCCGCGCCCGGCACGAGTCGGGATCGCGCGGGTCCTCGACGAACTCGAGGTGGGCATCCCAGAACCTGCCCTCGTGCGTGAAAGTGGTGAGGTGGATGTGCAGGGACGCATCGGTGGGCGCGTCTTCCGGCGGGCCGGAACCGCCCGGGGGAGTGGACACTGGCACCATGGCACTAGTGTAGCGCAGCCGGGGCGTTGGCGCATCCTGCATGGCTGCGTGCCGTTTTCGTTGACATCGCCAGAGGCGGTTCCTACCTTCGTTCGGCTTTGCCACGCAACTGCTTCACTCCCATCAACCCTCAACACGACACCCGGCAGCCCTTGGAAGAGACCATTCAGGCCTTCGCTCTCAGTGCACGCGGGGACTGGTCCATAGGCAGCCAGCCGGGTCTTCAGTGCCTACCGCTCGAATGAAAAGGCTGTGGCTGGCGACCCTGGCGGGATCTCTCACCATCCTCCTGGCCGTCGTGCTCATCGGTTTCCGGCAAGCTCCCGAAGGGGATGCGCCGCCGCAGACGGCCGATGCCGACGACCAGTCCCAGCCGATCCAGTTTCCGCACGACACTCATGCAGGGCAGTTCACGATTCCCTGCCAGTACTGCCACTTCTCGGCGGAACGGTCGGTGGACGCGGGAATCCCGCCGATGGCCACATGCATCGGATGCCACCAGGAGGGGATCGTCGACGGACGGACAGATGAGGCGCAGGCTGAGATCGCCAAGGTGCGCGAGTACAACGAATCGGGCACGCCGATTCCGTGGAAGCGCATCTACAAGGTGTCCGACCACGTCAAGTTCCCGCACATGCGGCACGTCGCGGCGGGCGTTACCTGCCAGACCTGCCACGGCCAGGTGCAGGAGATGGGCGTGCTCGAAGAGATGGCCCCCGAGGCGGGGGATCTGAGGATGGGATGGTGCGTTTCCTGTCACATCGAACGCGGGGCCTCCCGGGACTGCACGGTATGTCACTACTGACGACGTGCGGGTGGAGCCCGCGAACCGTGGCCGGTGTGGCCAATTTCGTGGAGGAGGCCGCATGAGCGACGGTCTGAAGCGGCGCGACTTCCTGAAGGTCGTCGGGGTGGGCGGCGCGGGCGCCACGGTGGCCGGCTGTTCGACCGACAAGGTGGAACGGCTGATCCCCTACGTGGTGCCACCGGAGGAGATCACGCCGGGTGTGGCGACCTGGTATGCGTCGACCTGTGGCGAGTGCGCGGCCGGTTGCGGGATCCGGGTGCGGACCCGCGAGGGCCGCGCGGTCATGATCGAGGGCAACCCGGACCACCCCGTGTCGCGCGGCGGCGTGTGTTCGCGGGGCGTGTCGGCGTTGCAGGGACTCTACAACCCGGACCGCGTGGCCACGCCTTTGCGCGCTGGTGCTGACGGTTTCGAGGCGATCACCTGGGACGAGGCGCTGGCACTGCTGGCGGAGAGGCTGGGGACGGGGGGGCGCTCGCTCTTCCTGACCGGTCGCAAGGGGACCACCGAGGCGACGCTGCTGAACAGCTTCGTCGAGGCGGTGGGCGGGGATCGCGTCATTCACGATCCGCTGGACGATCCCGCGCTGCGCAGGGCCGTCGAGATCGCCTTTGGCGTTGCCGCCCTGCCCCGCTACGACATCGCCGCGGCCGACTTCCTGGTTTCATTCGGTGCGGACTTCCTCGAGACGTGGATCTCACCGGTCCGTTTCGCGGCCGACTTCGCCGAAATGCATGCTGTGGACGACGGCGAGAAGGGCACCTTCGTGTTCATCGGGCCTCGCCTGTCGCTGACCGGCCAGAACGCCGACGAGTGGATACCCGCGCGGGCCGGCGCGGAGGCGCAGATCGCCCTGGCGCTCGCGGGAGAACTGGTCCGCCGCGGTGGAGACGCCGGCCCGTACTCGGAGATGGTCTCCCGGTACACCCTCGAGGACGCGGCCGAGGAGGCCGGAGTCGAGGCCGAGGCGCTGGCCGGACTGGCCGACCGTTTCGCGCAGGGGTCGGCGCTGGCGCTCGGGCCGGGGCTGGCAGGCCACCACCAGGGTGCCACGGCGGCCAATCTGGCGGTTCTCATCCTCAACGCGGCGGCGGGGAGCCTGGGACGGACCCTGCACATCGACGCGGTGCCCCAGACCGAGGTTTCATCGTACGGGGAGATGGCGGACGCCATCACGGCCATGAACGCGGGTACCTACGGTGCGGCGGTCGTCTCGGACACGAATCCCGCGTACTCGCTTCCGCAGGTCTCCGGCTTCCGCGACGCCTTCGCGGCGGTCCCCTTCAAGGTGGCCTTCGCCACAACGCTCGACGAAACCTCGGCGATGGCCGACCTGGTGCTGCCCGACGCCCATCCCCTCGAGTCCTGGGGGGACAGCGACGCCGCCCCCGGAACCTACGCGGTGCGGCAGCCGGTCACGCGCCCACTCCCGATGTACGACTCGCGCCCCATGGCCGACGTACTCCTCGAAACGGGACGCACTCTGGGCCACGACGGCTTCGGCGCGGCCACCTTCCACGAGTACCTGCGCGCCGCCAACGCCGCCTGGCTGGAGGAATTCGGCGCCGATATGGGAATCACCGGCGACCCGGACACGCTGTGGCGCGAGTTGCTGCGCCACGGTTCATCGTCGTACGAGGTTGAGCTGCCGCAGGTGACCGCGCTGCAGGCCCCCACCACGGCCGTCGACTTCAATCCCCCCTCGCTGCGGGGCGACGGCGACCTGGCCCTGCTCGTCTACCCCTCGCCACGCTTCGGCGACGGCACCCACTCGAACCGGCCCTGGCTGCAGGAGCTGCCCGACCCGGTCTCGAAGGTGATGTGGCAGTCCTGGGTCGAGGTGAATCCGGCCACCGCCGAACGGCTGGGTGTCCGGACGGGGGACATGGTGCGGGTCATGAACAGGGAGGGCTGGGACCCGGAACGCGGCGAGGCGCGTCTGTGGCATACGGTGGAACTTCGCGCCTGGGTGTACCCGGGGATCCGCGAGGATGCGGTGGCCATCGCGATGGGCGGCGGCCACACCGACTACGGCCGCTTCGCGAACGGCAACGGCGTCAATCCCGTGGCGCTGCTGCCGGAGGCGGTCGATGGCACATCCGGCACGCTGGCCCTGGTCTCCACGCGGGTGACGGTCGAAAAGACGGGCGCCTGGCGTCGGCTCGCCACCACCGAGGGATCGAGCGACCAGGACGACCGCAACGTGGCGCCGGCGGTGGCGCTCTCCGCACTCGGCCACGCCGCCGTCGCCGAGGAACACGACGCGCACGGCCAGATCCGCGAACTGAACGAGGCGGGCGGTTTCCAGCGGGTCGAGACCGAGGGCCGCGCCGAGGACTTCCCGCTTCCGGGTTCCGACTTCGGCGAGTACGCCGAGGACCATCCGCGCTGGGCAATGGCCATCGACCTGGACAAGTGCAACGGCTGCGGCGCCTGCATCACCGCCTGCCAGGCCGAGAACAACGTCCCCTGGGTGGGCGAGAACCAGGCCCTGATGGGCCGCGAGATGCACTGGCTGCGCCTGGAGCGGTACTACGAGACGGTGGACGCGTCGCACTCCGGCACGCTGGACATCCGCTTCCTGCCGATGCTCTGCCAGCACTGCAACAACGCGCCCTGCGAGCCGGTCTGCCCGGTCTTCGCGGCGTACCACACGCCCGACGGGCTGAACGCGCAGGCGTACAACCGTTGCGTGGGCACCCGCTACTGCGCCAACAACTGCCCCTACAAGGTCCGGGTCTTCAACTGGTACCGGTACACGTCGGAGAACATCCCCGAGCCGATGAACTGGCAGTTCAACCCCGACGTGACCGTGCGCGACAACGGCGTCATGGAGAAGTGCTCCTTCTGCGTCCAGCGGATCCGCGAGGCGGGGAACCGGGCGGCGCTCGAGGGACGCGAGGTCCACGACGGCGAGGTCCGGCCCGCCTGCCAGACCGTGTGCCCCGCCGATGTCATCACCTTCGGCAACATCAAGGACCACGATTCGCGCGTGGCGGAGCTGGCCCACGACGAGCGCACCTACCGCGTGCTGGACGCCTTCATCAACACGCAGCCCGCGGTCCACTACCTGAAGAAGGTCACCCACCACGACGTGGACGAGGGCGGCCACTAGGCGATGGCGACCGCTGACCTGACCCGGCGGGGCGCGCTCCCCAACCCCGACGTCAAGAAGTACGAGGACGTCAACAAGGCCGTCCTCCAGGTGCTCGGCAGGCCCGGAAAGGGCTGGTGGACCCTCTTCTCGATCGCCGTCGCGGGGGTGGGCGTCTTCCTCACCTCGTGGTTCTACCAGATCTACAAGGGGATCGGCGTCTCGGGGCTGAACGCGCCGGTGGGGTGGGGGGTCTACATCACCACCTTCGTGTTCTGGGTGGGTATCGCGCACTCGGGCACGCTGATCTCGGCGATCCTCTTCCTCTTCCGCGCGCCGTGGCGGCAGGCCATCTACCGTGCGTCGGAGGCGATGACGGTATTCGCGGTCATGACGGCGGGGCTCTTCCCGCTCATCCACGTGGGCCGGGTATGGCACGCCTACTGGCTCGTGCCGTACCCCAACGCACGCTTCCTGTGGCCGAACTTCCGGTCGCCGCTGGTTTGGGACGTCTTCGCGATCACCACGTATTTCACCGTGTCCGCCGTCTTCTTCTACCTGGGGACGATCCCCGATCTGGCCGCGGCACGGGACCATGCGCGGGGCATTCGCAGGAAGTTCTACCAGATCATCTCGCTCGGCTGGCGCGGCACGGACCGCGAGTGGCACCACTTCTCGAAGGCGTACATCTACCTGGCCGCGCTCGCGACCCCGCTGGTGCTCTCGGTGCACTCGGTGGTGTCGTGGGACTTCGCGATGGCGATCGTTCCCGGGTGGCACACCACGATCTTCGCGCCCTACTTCGTGGCCGGCGCGATCTTCTCGGGCGTCGCCCTGGTGATCACCCTGGCCGTCCCCATGCGGAAGTTCTTCGGGCTCGAGGAGTACCTCACGGTCAAGCACTTCGAGGCCATGGCCAAGCTGTGCCTGCTCACCAGCATGATTGTGCTCTACGCCTACATGACCGAGTACTTCCTGGCCTGGTATTCGGGCGAGCCGCCCGAGCGCGGGTCGTTCTGGAACCGGGTCTTCGGGCACTACTGGTGGGCGAACTGGATCATGCTGACCTGCAACGGCCTGGTGCCGCTCATGCTCTGGTTCAAGCGCGTGCGAAGATCGATCGCCGCGCTCTTCGTAATCTCGATCTTCATCAACATCGGGATGTGGTTTGAGCGCTTCGTGATCATCGTGACGTCGCTGTCGCACGAGTACGAGCCGTGGGCGTGGGGTCTCTACCGGCCCTCGGTCGTCGAGATGGGGATCCTGCTGGGCAGCTTCGCCTGGTTCGGGTTCTGGTTCCTGCTCTTCACGCGGCTGCTGCCGCCGGTGGCGATCGCCGAGATGAAGGAAGTGGTGCCGCCGCCGAGGCGGGGGAAGGGGGCGTCATGATGGACAGGTGCGTCCGCACGCCACGGAGCCCCGCCAAGGAGGCCGCGTCATGATCTTCGGAGCCAAGCGCCGGAGCGGCCACCAGGGCTTCTTCGCCCTCTTCGAGCACCTCGACTCCACCGTGGACGCCTGCAAGGCGCTGCGGGCGGCCGGGCACAAGGGCTTCCGGGCCTATGCGCCCCTGCCGGAGCACGAGCTGCTGGAGGAAGGCCTGGCGCTGAAGCACAGCCCGGTGCGGGTCTTCACGCTGGCCGGAGGGCTCACGGGCGCGGCGACCGGCTTCGCCTTCACCTCGTGGACCTCGATGGACTGGCCGCTGGTGACGGGCGGGAAGCCGATCCTGTCGATCCCGGCGTATGTGATCATCGCCTTCGAGTGCGCCATCCTCTTCGGGGCGCTCTCCACGGTGATCGGGCTCTTCATCAATGCGGGGCTGCCCAACTTCAGGCCGATGGTGGCGTATCACCCGGAGTGCTCGAACGGGAGCTTCGGGGTGTATGTGACGGCCCCGCCGGCCCGGGCGGCCGAGGTGAAGGAGATTCTTTCGAGTCACGAGCCCGCCGAACTGCGCGAGGAACCGGAGGGGTTCGATGTGTAGACGCCTGAAGATTCGGTTCGTGCTCACCGCGATCGTGGCGGCCGGCGCGTCGGGCGCCTGCGTCCCCCTCGACGACTTCATGGGCGACGTCTTCGGCCGCAGCATGCGCGACCAGCCGTCCTTCGACCCGTACGAAAACACGCTGCTGCCGCCGGAGGGGTCCATTCCCTTCGCCGCCGGCAACTACCCCGCGGGGCCATACGACGTCAACGTCGGACAGCCGGAGGGGAGCGCGGATCTGCCTCCGCCGTTCACCATGGACGACATGACCGACCGTCCCAATCTCCTGGACGGCCTTGTCAATCCTGTCCCGCCGACCGCCGAGTCGCTGGCGCGGGGCGAGGAGGTGTACGAGCGGTTCTGCATCGTCTGCCACGGCCCTGACGGCGCCGGAACGACCGGCTACATCTTCGAGGTGCACCCCGCCATGGCGGCCCATTCGCTGACCGCCGAATCGGCGCTGGGGCGGAGCGACGGCTACATCTACGGGATGATCCGGGTCGGCCGCGTCCTGATGCCGGCCTACGGCCACCAGATCGCCCACTACGACCGCTGGCACGTCGTGAACTACGTGCGGCAGCTGCAGGGGCTGCTGGTGGAAGGGGCGGACGGCGACGAGGCCGAGGCCGGTGGCACGGACGAGCCGGAAGGCCAGGGCGGGGGGACGAACTGACCATGGCGCACCATTCGACGCCGACCGAGATCCCGGTCCGCTATGTGAACCGGGGCGGCACCGGGACCACGGTTCTGCGCCTGATGGTGCTGATCGGCGTGGTCTCGTTCTTCGCGACGCTGTACCAGAACCCGGCGCTGGCGTGGAAGTCGTACGTCGTCAACTGGAGCTACTTCGCGTCGATCGCGATGGGCGGCGTGATGGTTGCGGTGGTGACGTGGATCGTGAAGGCGAAGTGGAACTGGCCGGTGCGGCGCATCCACCAGTCCTTCGCGGCCTACCTGCCGATCGCCTTCGTCCTCTTCATCCCCATGCTGCTCTCGCTCAGGGAGGACTACTTCCCCTGGATCGAGATGATGGAGCACGACTACATCGTGCAGAAGAAGGCGGCCTGGCTGAACATCCCCTTCCTGGTCAGCCGCAACGTGGTGGGGCTGCTCGCCCTCTTCGGGATGGCGTGCGGCTTCGTCTACCTGGCGCTCAGGCCGGACCTGGGCAAGATCGGGCAGGCGCGCACCGCCGAGGAGCGGGCGGACAAGGGGCGCCGCTGGTGGCGCGAGCGCTTCACCCGGGGATGGGTGGGCCAGGCCTGGGAGGAAGACCAGAGCTACCACCGCATGACCCGCATGGCGCCGCTGCTGGTGATCATCTACGCGGCCGTGATGACGATGGTCGTCTTCGACTGGGCCATGTCGCTCGAGCCGCACTGGTTCTCGACGCTCTTCGGCGGCTGGTACTTCATGGGGGCGCTCTGGGGCGGCTTCGCGGCCACCGCGGTGATCGCCGTATGGCTCAAGGGGCGCGAACCGATCTTCGCCGACCACGTCAGGAAATCGACCCTCTGGGACCTGGGCAAGATGACCTTCGCCCTGGCGGTCTTCTGGACCTACCTCTTCTTCTCGCAGTACATCGTGATCTGGTACGGGAAGCTCCAGTGGGAGCAGGCGTGGATCAACACGCGCGTGGCGGAGCCGTGGGGCGCCTTCTCGGCGGCGGTGATCGTGCTGTGTTTCGTGATTCCCTTCGCGGGGCTGCTCGGGGCACGGCCGAAGAAGACCGGCGTCATCCTGCAGACCTTCGCCCTGGTGGTCCTGACCGGGCAGTGGCTCTGGCACTACATGCTGATCTTCCCGTCGCTCCACCACGAGGGCGATCCCGCGTTCTCGGTCGCCACGCCGCTGATCGGGCTCATGTTCCTGGGCCTCTTCCTGATGGCGATCCGCTGGTTCCTGGGGACCTTCCCGGCGGTGCAGGTGTGGCAGCCGCAGGTAGATCCGGAGCCGTTGGAGGCGGAGGGGTAGGGGCTACCGTCCTTTCACAGCCGGAATGATCCGGTCCACCATCGCCATCCAGCTCGCCATCTCCGTGCGCTGGTGCAGCGTCCACCCGTTGAACACCGAGACCAGGTCGTGCTCCGGAACGATGTGCACGAACTGTCCCCCGTACCCGTTCCCCGCGAACACCCGGGTCTCACCGTCTTCCTGGACGGGGATCCACCACTGGTACCCGTAGCCGCTATCCTGCCGGTTGTTGCCGGGGTACACGTCGGCGACGACGGGCGAGGTCGAAACCCGCACCCATTCCCGCGACACGATCTGCCGACCGTCCCACTCGCCCTCGCGCAACATGAGGTAGCCGATGCGCGCCAGGTCGTGCGCCGCGAGGTATAGCCCGCCCTCGGTGTCGACCTCGCCCATGGGGGTGAGCTTCCAGTAGTACTCGTCGATCCCCATGGGGCGGAAGAGGTTCTCTTCGGCCCAGGCGTCGACCCGCTGGCCGGTCGCGTCGGTCACGATCTTGCCGAGCAGCACGCTCACCCCGTCGTTGTAGTCGAAGCGGGTCCCCGGATCGGTCCCCATGGACCGCCCGACCGTGTAGCCGACCCAGTCCTCGCTGGCTTCGAGCTCCACGGTGGGGTGTGTCGGGTCGTCATAGGTCTGGCCGGGCCGCGCCCAGTCGATGCCGCTCCGCATGGTGAGGAAGTCCTCCAGCGTGGCGGCGGCGCGCCGGGGTTCGGACGGGTCGGCGCCGAAGGCCTCGAAGTAGGGCCACACAGGGGCCTCCACGCCAGGAATGTGCCCCGCATCGACCGCGATGCCGAAGGCGACCGAGAGCACGCTCTTCGTCACCGATTGCAGGCTGTGCAGATCGGTGTCGCGGTAGTAGGGGTGCCACGCGGGATGGTCGTAGTTGTATTGGTGGTTGACGGTGTCGTCCTGCTGGAGCAGGAGCTCGGCGTAGCGCTCCCCGTGGTCCCAGTGGCGGTCCGCGATGACGCGGCCGTTGCGGATGAGGAGGAAGTGGTCGATGAGGCCGTAGCGCCCCGCGTCGATGTCGGCGATGAGCGCGGCGATGGCGTCCGGGTCGACGCCCTCGGCCTCGGGGGTGGAGACGGGCCACTCGGCGCCGGGCCAGGTGGGGGGCTGCTGGGCGGTGAGGGCGGGTGGAGCGAGGGAGAGGAGGGTGGCCGAGAGGGCGAGGAGGGTGGCCCTGGAGAGGGTGGGGAGGGTCATGTTGGCCAAGTCCTGGTCTTCTGGTGGGTGGGTGAGGTCTCGAAAAAATCCGGGCTAAGTCCACTGGACTAAGTCCGATCATCAGATCGGGTCGTCAGGTGCCGACGGCAGCTGCGCCTCCAGTCGCTCCAATCTATTGCGGACCTGGTACCCGATCGAGGCGATCAGGCGCGCCTCGTGGGCGTCGAGGCCGGTTCGTCCAAACACGGTGCGCACGATGCGCATGACGCTCTCCGCCTTGCGCGCCTTGAAGAACTCGGCGCGGTCGAGTCCCGCTTCCAGTGCCGCGTACATCTCCTCGAGTTCGGCCGTCGTGGCCGGCCCCAGCGACCGCCGCCCGGTGGGCAGCTCGTCGGGCGCGCCCACACCCGCCAGGAAGAGCTCGTAGCTGACCAGCAGCACCGCCTGGGCGAGGTTGAGCGACGGATACTCGGATGCGGTGGGAATGACCATCACGTCGTGGCAGAGGTCCAGCGCCTCGTTGGAGAGGCCCCGGTCCTCGCGTCCGAATACGATCGCGACGTTGCCGCTCGCCGCCCGCCGCAGGATTCGGGGGGCGAGCTTGCGCGGGCGGCGGTAGTTACGCTGCGCCGTCCGCGGCCGGGCCGAGGTGCCCACCACGTACGTCGCTTCGGCCAGCGCCTCCTCCAGTGTTCCGGCCAAACGGGCCGCCTCGACGATCGGTTCCGTGCGGTGCGCGATCCCCGTGATCCGCCGCGCGTCGAACTCGGCCGGGTCGACCAGCGTCAGCCGCTCGAGCCCCATGTTGGCCATGGCCCGGACGGCCGCCGCGATGTTCACCAGGTCCTGGGGCTCGTGCAGGACGATCATCGGCATCACGGAGGCGCCTCGCTCGGTTGCAGGACCCTTGTCGCGACCGCCGCGGCAAGGAGGATCAGGACCGTGCCGGCGAAGTACGGCAACGCGACGCGCACGTCGAAGAGATTCCCCGCCAGCACGGGCCCAACGACCCTGGCCGTCGAACCCACGCTCTGCCCGATGCCGAGGACCGCCCCCTGCCGCCCGGGATCGGTTGCGCGCGAAAGGAGGGCGAGCACGTTCGGTACCGACCCCCCGTAGCCGATGCCGATCAGGACCAGGCCGGCGAGCAGCACAGGTGTGGTGTTGGCCACCCCCACGGCCACGAGTCCCAGACAGAAGGGGATTGCGCTGGCCCTGAGCAGCCAGCGTTCGCCGAACCGGGGCACGAGCTTGCGCACGAGGCCACCCTGCACGATGACCGACACGATCCCCAGCAGCGCGAAGAGATACCCTGCCTGGCGCGGCCCCATCGTGAAGCGCTCGGAGGCCAGCAGCGAAAGGGTGGGCTGGAGGGTGGAGAAGGCCATGGTGACGCACAGGTACACGGCCAGGACGAGCTGGATCTGTCTGGACCCCGCGACCTCGGCTAGGGCGGCGCGGAAGTTGAAGCGGGACGTCCGGGTCGCCTCGCCGGACCGCCGCGACTCGGGGAGCCAGATGAGCGCGGCCAGCGCGTTCGCCAGGCAGAACGCGGCGGCGGTGTAGCCGGGGGCGGCGGGAGAATCGGGGGACACGCCCGCCAGAACACCACCCAGCGCCGGGCCGATCACGAAGCCGAACCCGAAGGCCGCGCCGATGAGCCCCAGGTTGCCTGCCCTGCGGGTGGGTGGCGTCACATCGGCGATGTACGCCTGGGCCACGGGAATGGTGGACCCGCCGATCCCCCCCACGATTCGGGAGAGGAAGAGCATCGCCAGCGAATCGGCGCGCGCGAAGATGATGTAGGCCAGTGCGCTGCCCAGCAGTCCGAGGATGAGGACGGGCCGGCGCCCCACGCGGTCGGAGAGTCGACCCCACAGCGGCGCCATAACCAGCTGCACCAGCGAGTAGACGGCGACCAGGAGTCCCACCTGAAACCCGTTCGCGCCGAAGAGGTCCCTGGCGTAG
The DNA here is from genome assembly GCA_965211795.1 of Longimicrobiales bacterium. Classification (GTDB taxonomy): domain Bacteria; phylum Gemmatimonadota; class Gemmatimonadetes; order Longimicrobiales; family Gaopeijiaceae; genus Bin94. Next base: position 4,160,424 of record OZ242973.1, on the reverse strand, counting down.
AGGGGGAGCAGGGGAAGGACGATCCCGAAGCCGATGAGATCGACGAGGACCGCAAGGAAGAGCAGGCCCAGGCGGCTCCCTGGGGGCGCGGACTGCCCGTTGCCGGCCCCCTGCCTCGCCGCCGCCGGTGCGGCACGGGGTTTGTCCACGGCCGGTCAGCCGTGCGGGTCTTCAGTATCCCCGGAATCGTCGCCCGAGCGGGCTCGTATCGATCCCTTGAAGTTGCGAATCCCGGACCCGAGTCCCCGCGCAATCTCGGGAAGGCGCTTCGCCCCGAAGATGAGCGCGAAGATGAGCAGAATGAAGAGGATTTCGCGAATACCTATGGAAGGCACGGTGCCTCCTTCCGAAACCGCCGCGTGGCGGCAGGGGTCAGAATGGTGAAGGTCGGCCGCGTGTCGGCGGCCGCGAGGTCTGCTTCTCCCATGCTACCCACGCAACAGGTCCTTGGCGATGGTCTGCAGCTGCATGTTGTCGGTTCCCTCGTAGATCGTGCCGATCTTCGCGTCCCGGTAGAGCTTCTCCACCGGGTACTCCCGCGTGAAGCCGTAGCCGCCGTGAAGATCGATGCACCGGGAAGATACCTTCTGGGCCATGCGCGACGCGAACAGCTTGGCCATCGCCGCCTCGCGCAGGAAGGCTTCTCCCTGACCCTTGAGGCGCGCCGTGTTGTAGACCATCAGCCGCGCCGCCTCGATTTCGGTGGCCATCTCGGCCAGCTGGAACTGCACCGCCTGGAATTCCGCGACGGGACGGCCGAACTGTTCCCGCTGCTGCACATACTTCACCGTGTGGTCGAGCGCCCCCTGCCCGAGTCCCAGCATCTGCGCGCCGATCCCGATCCGCCCCTCGTTCAGCGTCTCGATGGCCACCTTGTAGCCCCGGCCCAGCTCCCCCAGCACGTTCCCCGCGGGCACCCGCACGTCGTCGAGCACCAGCTCCGTCGTCGACGAGGCGCAGATGCCGAGCTTCTTCTCCTTCTTGCCGACGGAGAAGCCCGGCGTGTCCCGTTCGACGATGAATGCGGTGATCCCCTTGTACCCCAGCTCCGGCCTGACGTTGGCGAAGATGATGAAAAGCCCGGCCTCCCCTCCGTTGGTGATCCACATCTTCCTGCCGTTGAGGACCCAGTCGTCCCCGTCGCGCACCGCGCGCGTGCCCAGCGCGAAGGCGTCGGAGCCGCTCCCGGCCTCCGAGAGGGCGTAGGCGCCGACGGTGCCCGTCGCCAGCCGGGGGAGGTGCCGGCTCAGCTGTTCCTCCGTCCCCCACTTGAGCAAGGCGTTGTTGACCAGCGTGTTCTGCACGTCGACCAGGACGCCGACCGACGGATCGATCCGCGAAACCTCCTCGACCACGAGCACCGCCGTGAAGAAGGAGCTGCCGATGCCGCCGTAGTGCTCGGGGATCTCGATCCCCATGAAGCCGAGCTCGAAGAGCAGGGCGATGAGATCGGAATCGAGCTGGTGATCGGCGTCCATTCGCTCGACCCTTGGCGCGATCTCCGATTCGGCGAACTCGCGTACGGCCTCGCGGAACGCGGCTTCGTCCTCATTCAGCGTCGTCAGCGCTGGAGACTGGGTCAGCGTGGTCATGCCTTCTCCAGAGGCGGGAGACTCCAACCGTTTGGGCCGCGGGCCCGGGCCGGATGTACGAAGTCTACTCGTTAGCAGTCCGTGGATAAAGCCCCGCGAGCACCGAGAGCGGCGAGGCGTCGGGCTGGCAAGGCGCGACGAAGGGGGAATAGCAGCGCTATTCGCCCGAGGAGCAACGCAGAGCGCAGCGGTTCAGCCCGGATGCATCGCCGTTCGAATGCCGGGGGGCTTTTGTCCGCGGGCTGCCAAAGGGATGATAATCCAATCTCGCGCGGAGGTTCCACAAGAAGGTGGTCGACGGCTTTTGGGGAGGCGAGCAGCCCCCTGGCGGGTGCCCGCTTGACGCCTTCGCTTCCTCCGGCTTTTTTTCTGTCGCTTCTGCAGTCCGTGGATAACCGGCGGCGCACCGGAAGGGCGAGGCGCCGCGCTGAACGAAACCCAGCGGAGAGGTTGATGTCCGAGATCCCGGATGGACTCAAGTACACCACCGAGCACGAATACCTGAGACACACCGACCACCCCGATGTCTTCTGCGTCGGGATCACAGACTATGCCCAGGGTGAACTGGGGGACGTGGTCTACGTCGAATTGCCCGAACCGGGAGACGTATTCGCCCCCATGGAGACCTTCGGGACCATCGAGGCGGTCAAGGCCGTCAGCGACCTGTACTGCCCCCTGGCCGGCGAGGTCGTGGAGGTCAACGAGGAGCTCGACGCGGACCCGGCTCTGGTGAACACCGATCCTTATGGGGCAGGGTGGATGATCCTGCTGCGGGTCGACGATCCGCAGGAGTTGGAGGAGTTGCTGGACGCGGACGGCTACGGAGCGCACATCGGCGAATAGACAACGGCGTAGCAGCCCGTGAACAAAATCCCCCCGGCATTCGAGCGGCGATGCATCCGGCCTGGACGCTTCACCTCACCCTTCAACACTGTAAAGATATCTTTACATTATGTCATGTATAGTATACATTTGATGCCTCGAAGGCTGCGCTCTGCGTTGCTCCTCAGCCCAATAGCGTATGTGGACGCCCCGAAGTGGACAAGCCGGGTTTCTGAGCGGAGTCGATGGCATTCTGGTCAGGTACTGTCGTATGTCCGGCCTCTTGAGATGCGGCTCTTGTCGGCCGCGGGCCCGTATGGTGTTCGTGAGATCGGATCCAAAACGCTGCAACGGGCTCGCGGGCCCTGCGCTATTGACTGGTTTTTCCGACCCCGTCTCGCTGACTGTTTGCCCTTATCCCGTTCGTGCGTCCTGCCTGCCCGCTTCTCCCGGCAGCTTCTTCTCTTTCGCTTCTCTCCTTTCGTTCGCCGCTCAGGCAGCGGCGTGAACCCGGTAGGACTCGCCTTTCGTGGCCAGCGCCCAGACCGTCCGCGCCGTCCGGTTGGCGAGCGCCACCGCGACCACCTTCTTCGGCTTGCGCGCCAGCATTCCGGCCAGCCACGGATCAGTGATGTCGCGGCGCCGACTCGCCTGCCGGACGACCGCCATGGCTCCCGTGACCAGGAGCCGTCTCAGGTCTCGCTGGCCCATCTTCGATATCCTGCCCAGCCTCGGCTTGCCACCGGTTGTGTGCTGCCGGGGCACGAGGCCCAGCCAGGCCGAGAAGTCACGCCCGCGCCGGAAGCTCTCCATTGGCGGTGCGAAGGCCTGGATGGCCAGGGCCGTGATCGGTCCGACTCCCGGGATCGTCATCAGCCGCGCCGTCTCTTCGTTCTCCCGCGCGCTCGTCCGGATCTTCCGGTCGAGTCCGTCGATCTTCTCGTCGAGCTCGGCGATCCGCCCGAGCAGCAGGCGGGCCAGCTCGACGACCGTCACAGGCAAGCCACAGTCCCCGTCCTCGATCACCCCGGCCAGCTGCCCGATCCGGGCTCTGCCCTGCGGAGCCACGACTCCGAACTCGGCGAGATGCCCCCGAAGCGCGTTGATCGTCTGCGTGCGCTGGCCCACCAGCAGGTCCCGCGTGCGAAAGAGCATCCCCTGCGCCTGCTGGGCCTCGGTCTTGACCGCCACGAAGTGCATGGTCGGACGCTGCGCCGCCTCCGTGATCGCCTCCGCGTCCGCAGCGTCGTTCTTCTGCCGCTTGACGAACGGCTTCACGTAGATCGGGGGAACCAGCCTCACCTGGTGGCCGAGCGCCGCGATCTCCCGGCCCCAGTAGTGGGCGCTGGCGCACGCCTCCATGGCCACCGTGCAAGGCGGCCGCGAGGCGAGAAAGCCCAGCAGCTTCCCGCGGCTCAGCTTCCTGCGGTAGGCCACCGACCCGTCGGGCCTCGCCCCGTGCGCTTGGAAGCTCCGCTTTGCCAGATCGATTCCGATGATGCTAACCTCTTCCATGTGGATGTCTCCTCCCTCAGATGGTCAGACCTCTCAAGGTCGCAATCGCTTCAGTACCATCTTGGCACATCGCGATGCCGCCGGGAGGGGGCGTCCACCCCATCGCTGCTATTGGCCCCTCGTCGCGCCTTGCCAGCCCGGCGCCTCGCCGCTCTCGGTGCTCGGGCGGCTTTATCCACGGACTGCTAGCTTCGGGGAGCCCAATGCCCACCCCCATCGATCATCATCCCGACTTTCCTGCCCGGCACCTGGGTCCGAATGCGGACGAGATCCGGGAAATGCTCGCGGTCGTCGGCTGCGACAGCCTGGACCAGCTCATGGAGGAAACGGTGCCGGACTCCATCCGGTTCCGGAGGGAACTTCGGATTCCCGAGGGGGTTCCGGAGGCGGAGCTGCTTGCCCGCCTGAAGGAGATCGCTGACGCGAACGAGAGCTGGCGCAGCTACCTGGGGATGGGGTATTCGGGCACCATCACCCCCGGCGTCATCCAGAGGAACATCCTCGAAAACCCGGGATGGTACACACAATACACACCGTACCAGGCGGAGATCGCGCAGGGCCGGCTGGAAGCGCTGCTCAACTTCCAGACGGCGGTGATCGACCTGACGGGCCTGGAGATCGCCAACGCCTCGTTGCTGGATGAGGGGACGGCCGCCGCCGAGGCCATGTTCATGCTGCTGGGAAAGGGACGGAAGCGGCGTGGGCACGTCTTCCTGGTGGCCGAGGACTGCCATCCCCAGACGATTGCCGTGGTGAAGACGCGGGCCGAGCCGCTGGGGGTCGAAGTGCGGGTGGGTCCGAGCGAGGACTTCACCTTTGACGAGACGGTGTTCGGTGCGCTCGTGCAGTACCCCGCCACCGACGGGGGCGTGCACGACTACCGCGGACTTTGCGAGGCGGCCCGCGCGGCGGGCAGCAGTGTGGTTGTCGCTGCCGACATCCTGTCGCTGGCGCTCCTCACGCCGCCGGGCGAATTCGGGGCGGATGTGGCGGTGGGCAACACGCAGCGCCTGGGGGTCCCGATGGGATACGGCGGTCCCCACGCGGCCTACATCGCCTGCCGCGAGAAGTTCAAGCGCCAGCTCCCCGGGCGGATCATCGGGGTGTCGGCGGACCGGCACGGCAACCCGGCGCTGAGGATGGCGCTGCAGACGCGCGAACAGCACATCCGGCGGGAGCGGGCGACGTCGAACATCTGCACGGCGCAGGTGCTCCTGGCGGTGATGGCGGGGATGTACGCGGTGTATCACGGGCCCGAGGGGCTCCGGCGCATCGCGCAGCGGATCCGCAAGCAGACGGCGACGCTGGCGCGGGGACTGGAGGGGGCCGGGCACGGTGTCGTCCACCGGACCTTCTTCGACACCTTGCGGGTGAAGCCCGCGAACGGCGCGGACCAGGTGCTGGCCGCCGCGCGCGCTGCCCGGATCAACCTGCGCGACTTCGGCGACGGCACGCTGGGCGTTTCCCTCGATGAGGCCGTGACCCCCGCCGACGTCGACGACCTGCTGGCAGTGTTCGGCGCCGAGGTTTCCTCAAGGGAGCTGGCCGCTTCCTTCGAGCCGGAGAGCTATCCTCCCCAACTGGTGCGCTGCAGTCCCTTCCTCACCCACCCCGTCTTCAACAGCTACCACTCCGAGACGGAGATGCTGCGCTACGTCCACCGTCTCGAGTCGCGCGACCTGTCGCTCAACACCAGCATGATCCCGCTGGGTTCGTGCACGATGAAGCTGAACGCCACCACCCAGATGACGCCGGTGACGTGGCCGGAGTTCGGGGGACTCCACCCCTTCGCCCCGCCGGAGCAGGCGCAGGGGTACGCCCGGATCATCGGCGACCTGGAGGCGTGGCTGGCCGAGATCACCGGTCTGCCGGCGGTCTCGCTACAGCCGAATTCGGGTGCGCAGGGAGAGTACACGGGCCTTCTGGTGATCCGCGCGCGGCTCCGCGGGTTGGGGCAGGCGCACCGGGACATCTGCCTGATCCCCTCGTCGGCGCATGGCACGAACCCCGCCAGCGCCGTGATGGCGGGAATGAAGGTCGTGGTGGTCCGGTGCGACGACCGCGGCAACGTGGACGTTGCGGACCTGGAGGAGAAGGCGGCGCGGCACGCGGACCGGCTGGCCGCGGTGATGGTGACCTACCCGTCCACGCACGGTGTCTTCGAGGAGGAGATCCGCACGGTCTGCGGCATCGTGCACCGGCACGGCGGGTACGTATACCTCGACGGGGCCAACCTGAACGCGCAAGTGGGGCTCTGCCGTCCCGGCGACTACGGGGCGGATGTGATCCACATCAACCTCCACAAGACCTTCGCGATCCCGCACGGTGGCGGCGGCCCCGGCATGGGTCCCATCTGCGCCACGGAGGAGCTCGCCCCGTACCTGCCCGGCCACCCGGTCGTGCCGGTCGGCGGCGAGGAGGCGATCGGGGCGGTGGCGGCGGCCCCGTGGGGAAGCGCGAGCATCCTGCTCATCTCGTGGGCGTACATCGCGCTCCTGGGCCGCGACGGGGTACGGGAGGCGACGCGCACGGCGATCCTCAACGCCAACTACATGGCGATGAGCCTCGAGGACCACTTCGATATCCTGTACTGGTGGGGCAGCGGGAGCGGCCGCGTGGCCCACGAGTTCATCGTCGACCTGCGCCCTCTCAAGAAGGCCACCGGGATCACCGAGGAGGATGTCGCCAAGCGCCTCATGGACTACGGATTCCACGCCCCCACAATGGCGTTTCCGGTCCCCGGCACCATCATGATCGAGCCCACCGAGAGCGAGTCCAAGGCCGAACTGGACCGTTTCTGCCAGGCCCTCATCTCCATCCGGGCCGAGATCCAGCAGATCGAGCTCGGCCTCCAGGACCGCCTCGACAACGCCCTGAAGAACGCGCCGCATACCGCCCGTGCGGTTACCACCGAAGGGTGGGAGCACGGCTACACCCGGGAGCAGGCGGCCTTCCCGGCGCCCTGGGTGCGCGAACACAAGTTCTGGCCCTACGTGGGGCGCATCGACAATGCCCTGGGCGACCGCAACCTTGTCTGCTCCTGCCACCCGGTCGAAGCCTACGAGGCTCCGGAGGCGGCGCATCGCTGAAACACCCCAAATGGAGGAGTCCCCTTGGCCAGACTGACATTCCACGGCCAGTCCACATTCACCATCGAGACCGACGCCGGCACCCGCCTCGTGGTCGATCCCTTCTTCGACGACAACCCGGTCTCCGACATCAAACGTTCCGAGGTGGGCGCGGTGGACTACATCCTGGCCACCCACGGCCACTTCGACCACTTCGCCGACGCGATCCCTCTGGCCCGCGAGACCGGCGCCACCCTGATCTCCACCTTCGAGATCGTCTCCTTCGCCGAGACCCAGGGAATCACCAACGGCCACCCGCTCCACATCGGGGGCGGCTTCGACTTCCCCTTCGGGCGCGCGAGGATGACCCCGGCGATCCACGGCGGGCAGGTCCACGGCGACACGACGGGGCAGTTCACCACCATCCCCGGCGGCTTCCTGCTGCACATCGACGGCAAGCGCATCTACCACGCGGGCGACACGGCCCTCACCCTCGACATGCAGCTCCTGCGCGGCAAGGTGGACGTGGCGATCCTGCCCATCGGCGACAATTTCACCATGGGGCCGGAGGACGCGGCCACGGCCGTGGGGTTCATCGAGCCCGGGGTGGTGATCCCGGTTCACTACAACACCTGGCCCCTGATCGAACAGGATCCCGAGCGGTTCCGCGCCCTGGTGGGTGACCGCGCACAGGTCCAGGTGATGTCCCCGGGAGACGTGTACGCCCCCTGACGCGCCCCGCGAGTTCCTGAACCCTGCCCGCCCGCTCCGACCGACCGCAAACGCCTCGGTGAACGCAATCGCCCCCCTCGCCTGGCGCGTCCTGGCCGACGAGCCGCTGACCGGGCCCGCGAACATGGCCCGCGACCACGCCCTTGCCACGCTGGCCCGTCCCGGCACCGGCACGCTGCGCCTCTACCGATGGAGCCCGCCCACCCTCTCGTTCGGGCGCAACGAACCCGTCACCGTCGGCTACAGGGAGCTGCTGCGGCGACACCCGGAGATGGGGGCGGTGCGGCGGCCCACCGGGGGCCGCGCCGTGATTCACGACCGGGAGCTGACCTACTCGGTGGTGCTTCCGGCTTATGCGTGCGGGGGCCTGCGGGCAGCCTATCGCACGATCAACGAGGCGCTGGTGATGGGGCTGCGCGGCCTCGGCGTGGGTGCCGAGCGCGCCAACGGGCGGGCGCTCCCTCCCGATTCGGGGCCGTGTTTCATGGAGGCGGCCGAGGGGGAGGTGGTTGTGGGGGGGCGGAAGCTGGTGGGCAGCGCCCAGGTGCGGATCGGAGGAATCATTCTGCAGCATGGATCGCTGCTGCTGGTCGCGGACCAGAGGGCGCTCTTTGCGAATGGGGACGGGGAGCAACACGGCGCCGAAAACGGTGCGCTCGCGCCCCGCGGTCCCGTCACCCTGGCTGATCTGGTGGACGAAGCCCCTCCCTGGGAGCGCCTCGTAGCGGCCCTCGCCGCCGCGTTCGAGCGTGTCTTCGGGGGAAGCTGGACCCGCGCTGAAATGACGGAGGACGAAGCGGCCCTAGCGGGAAAGCTGGAAATGCGGTACGGTTCGCGTGAATGGACCTGGCGACGCTAGGGCGCTTCGGCCCCGCATCGGTCTCCCGCCCTGCAGGATTCGGGGTCGCGCTGTTTTTCGTCCCGACCATTTGACAGACCCGCTTGCCGGTACAATAATGGCAAGCCTTGCAAAACGGACCCGAGGGTCCCAGACTCCATGGTCGCGCCAGGGGGCGCGGCGAATCACTCACACACAGGCTTGATAGCGGGAGGAACCGTTGGCCAGCATGATGAACATCTACAGCGTACTGCCTCAGCCTCAGGATTTGGTACCGCCGGACCAGACCTTCATGGAGTGGGTAAACCAGACCTGGGAGGATGCCGGCGACCCCATGCGGTGGCCCCTGCTTGCCTGCGTCATCGTGGGCGTCATCGTGATCATCTGGAAGTTCTTCGACATCTTCCTGAAGGCGGGAGCGACGCGGAAGATCCTCCGGGAGGTGGACGAGCTGCTGGCCCAGCAGCAGATCAAGGAGGCCCTTGAGCTCACGCGCGAATCCAATTCGCCCGCCGCGAACATCCTGCACGCCGGGCTGGAGCGCCGCGGCGAGGGTGCGGACCGGGTGATGAAGGCGATCGAGAACCAGGGCCTGATCGAGCTCTCCAGGCTGGAGAGAGGTCTGGTGGTCCTCGCCACGCTCACCAACGTGGCGCCGCTGATGGGCTTCCTCGGAACGGTCATGGGCATGATCCAGGCCTTCCAGGCGATCGAGCTCGCAGGCGAGGTCGATGCGACCACGGTGGCGGGCGGGATCAAGGTGGCGCTCACCACGACCGCGGCGGGGCTGACCATCGCCATCCCCGTGAGCATTGCCCACAACTACTTCGTATCGCGGATCGACCACCTGGTCCTCGACATGGAGGAGTCGGCGCAGAAGCTGATCGATGCGCTCTTCACCATGCAGGGGGCGGAAGCCGGGGACTGACGACCCGCACATCCAATTCGTGGTGATGCCCCGCCCGCTTGAAGCGAGCAGGGGGCCTCGCCTCCAACATCGGGCAGCCCGCGCCGGAACCATGCAACGCAGGTTTCCGCCGCGGGCTGTCAGTGTGTGCGGGTTCTGCATCGCTCTGCTGGTGCCGGTCCTCATGGGGGCGTCCACGCTGGCGGTGGACCCGGCGGCGGCCCAGTCGAGAGCGGCCTCCGGCAGCGCGTCGTCGATCCCCGATTCGATACGGCGTGATATCGCCGATGGGAGGTACTGGAAGGCGAGCCGGGCGCTGCGGGTCCATCTCGCACCAGTCGGCTCGGCCTCGATCGAGGACCGGATGGTGCTGGCCGAGGCCGAGGCGGGCTGGCGGAACTGGGAAGGGGCGGTCGCCGCGCTGACCGGGGACGGGGCCGATACCGTCGGTGCGCCGCCCCGCTTCTGGCACCTGCTGGGGACGTCCCGCGAAGAGATGGGGGACCACGCGGGGGCCGTCGAGGCGCTGGCCCGCTTCGTCGAGGCCGTGCCGGCGGACGATCCGGACGGGATGGTGGCCCGGTCGCGGCTTACGCGCGAATTGTCGGAGACGGCGGCCGCTACGGAGTCTTTGGAGGCGGTGAATGCGCTGCGCGGACTGTTGCCCGTATTGGGGGACTGGACCGCGCTCGAAGTGGCAAGGACGCTGGCCCGAAGGGGTGAGGGGGCCACGGTACGGGAGGTCCTCACGTTGATCGCCGACCCGGCGGTGCGAGGGCGGGGGTGGCGGCTGGAGACGGACGCGTGGGCCCTGGCGGGGGACACGGCGAGGGCCCTGGAGGCCCTGAAGGAGGTCCTGGCGAGGGGAAGGGAGAGCGGTGCGTCGCGCACGGAGACCCTGGCGCTGGAATGGCGCTACAGGCTGGCGGAGGGGGACGCGGCGGGATCGGTTGCCGCGATGGAGGCATTGCTGCGCCGCACGACCCGGGGGGCAGAGGCGCTGGAGACGGCATTGGCGCACTGGAGGGTGGCATCGAACTCCGGCCCGGACGTCCTGCGCACGGTGGCCGGCGCGCTGGGCAACGGCGGCGAATTCGGCACGGCGGTGCGCGCCTGGAGGTTGGCCGAGCGGAGAGGAGCGGTCCTCACGGAGCGCGAACGTGTAGCCCTGGCCCGGGCCTACAACGGCAGTGGTGACCGCGACGCCGCGGTTCGCGTGTACCGGGATCTGTCCGCATCCGATGACCCCGCCATCGCCGCGCCGGCGCTCCAGGTCTGGGCCACGATTCGAACCAGGCAGGGGCGTCATGGCGACGCGCGCACGCTGCAGAACCGGCTCGTGGAGCGCTTCCCGTCGAGCACGGAGGCGCTGGACGTGATCTTCTTCCGGGGCGACGACCACCACGACGCCGGCCGCCTCGACCAGGCCATCGATCACTACAGGCAGGTCGTAACCATGTACTCGGGGGCGGATCGCGCGGGGCTGGCGCGCATGAGGTGGGGGCAGCTTCACCTGGGACGCGGGGAGCTCGTGGCCGCGCTCGGCGTCTTCGAGGGCTATCTGGAGGAGTTTCCCGACGGGAGGCGCTGGGAAGAGGCCGGCTACTGGGGGGCACACGCGGCGGAAGCGCTGGGCGACACCACCGCAGCGCGCCGCATGCGGACCCGGATCCGGGAGGAAAGTCCCCTGTCCTACTACGCCTTCCTCTCGGCCGAGACCGGCGGCACGACCTTCGCACCCGATCTGCCCGAAGGCCCGCCCCTGCCCGACCCGGAATGGCTTTCCCGCGACCTCGAGATTCTGGCACTCCTGGAGAAGGCCGGCCTCGAGGAAGCCGCCGACGCCCATGTCGCCGCCATGAGGGAAGCGGCCGCGGAGTCCGACGAGCACCTCCTGCGCCTTGCCGTCGCCCTCCACGAGGCTGGCCGCACCCTGGACGGGATCCGGCTGGGGCTGGACCTGCGCCGCGACGGCCGCCCCTGGGACCTCACCCTGGTGCGGGTCGTCTACCCCTTCCCCTTCCGGGAACTCGTGACCTCGCGGGCCCGGGAACTGGGGCTCGATCCCTACCTGCTGGCCGGCCTCATCCGACAGGAGAGCGCCTTCGTCCCGGACATCGTGTCGCCCGCGGGCGCGATTGGCCTGACCCAGGTCATGCCCGCCACGGGAAGACAGCTTGCGGGCGCAGTGGGGCCGAGGGGGTTCACCACCGAGATGCTTGAGACGCCGGAACTCAACGTCCACCTCGGCACTCGGTTCCTGTCGGACCTGTTCCGCCGCTACGACGCGGACATCCCCCTCGTGCTGTCGGCCTACAACGCCGGGCCCACCCGGGCCAACCGCTGGCGCCGCCTTCCCGAAGCCGAGGACCCGCACCGCTTCACCGAGCGCATCCCCTTCGCCGAGACACGCGGGTACGTGAAAGCCGTGACCCGGAACCGGGCGCTCTATCGGTGGCTCTACGGGGGTGCATATTGATCGAGACCCAGTCGCTCACCCGCCATTTTGGAAGGACGATTGCAGTCGACAACCTCGACCTGCGCGTGGAACCCGGCGAGATCCTGGGCTTCCTGGGGCCGAACGGTGCCGGCAAGAGCACCACGGTCAAGATCCTGACCTGCATGATCAAGCCCACGCGCGGTTCGGCCTGGGTGGCGGGCTTCGATGTCGAGCACAAGCCCATGGAGGTGAAGCGGCGTCTGGGCTACGTGCCGGAAGCGGGGGCGCTCTACGAAGCCCTCACCGCGCGCGAATACCTCACGATGGTGGCGAACCTGCGCGGCATCGAAGGCGGATACGCCGACCGGAAGGTCACCGAACTGCTCGACCTCTTCGACATGCTCGACGCGCTCGACAAGCCCCTCTCGGCGCACTCGAAGGGGATGAAGCAGAAGGTGCTGATCAGCGCGGCCCTGATCGGCAACCCCGAGGTCCTCTTCCTCGACGAGCCCCTGAACGGGATCGACGCCAACGCCGCGCTCGTGGTCAAGGAGCTGCTCCGGGAACTGGCTTCGCAGGGCCGCACTATCCTCTTCTGCTCCCACATCCTCGAGGTGGTGGAGCGCATCTGTACGCGGATCGTGATCATCGACGAGGGGCGCAAGGTCGCCGAAGGGACTGCCGGACGCATTGCAGCCGAAACCGGCACCGAATCGCTGGAACAGGCGTTCGCGCACCTGACCGGCATTCGCGACACGGCAGAGGTCACACGAGGTCTCCTTTCGGCGCTGGATGCCCCCGAACGCGCGGGCGAGGGCGGGTAGCAGCCCATGGGCAAACTCCGGCCGTGAAGCCCCTTCGATGGGGGGTCGAGTCCCTGGGCGCGGACTACGCACAATGGCGCGTACTCAGCCGGGTGATGCTCAAGACCGACCTGCGCTCTTCGTCGGCCATGCAGGCGGTGGGATCCTCGCGGAAGGCCGGCCCCAGCGTGCCCTGGGGCCTGCTGATCATGTGTCTGGTCTACGGCGTATTCCTGGCCGCGGTGCCGGCGGTCGTCCCGGGGGGCTACCTGTCTGCGTCGATCGTGCTGCTGATGGTCTCGCTCATGGTTGCCATGGCAATCCTCATCGACTTCCAATCCGTGGTGATCTCGCCCAACGACTACGAGATCCTGGCGCACCAGCCGGTCTCTTCGCGGACCTACTTCCTCGTCAAGCTCACCAGCATCCTGCTCTACACCGGCATCATCGGGGCGCTGATGGGCGGCTTCGCAACGGTCGTGTTCCTGGGGAAGTTCGGGCTGCCGGTCGCGCTGGGCTGGATGGTGGCGCTGGCGGGAACGGTGGCCTGGACCTCGCTGGCCATGGTCTTCGTATACGCCCTGATCCTGCGGGTGTTCAAGCCGGAGCGGCTTCGCCGCGTGCTCGGCTACCTCCAGTTCGTCATGACGATGGCCATCTTCGTGCCGCTGTTGTTGAGCGTCAACCTGACAGGGACACTGACCAGCGTGGCCGAGCCCCCGGCGGCCATGCTGGCACTGCCCTCCACGTGGTTCGCGAACATTCTGCCCCTGGCTGCGGGGCGTTGGAGCGCCACCGGTGTCGTCGCCGTTCTCGCGGCCTTTGCCAGCACTGCCGCCCTGTTCCACCTCGTGGGCCGCAGACTCTCGCTGTCGTACGCCGCGCGGCTCGGGGTGATCCTGGCCTCGAGCAAGCCTGGACGGAGCCGGATCCCGGGACGGGGCTTCGTGACGCGCTGGTTCCCGGACGAGCTGCGTGCCGTCTCCACGCTGGTGCGTGCGCAGTTTCGCAATGACATGAATTTCCGTCTGGGCGTGCTCAGCATTCTCCCGATCACGCTTTTCTACATCCTCGCCTCCGTGGATGACGGTGGCCTGTCCGATCCCTTCGTCCAGCTGGGCTTCAGCGCCCGCGGCCTGGGCATGATTCACTTCGCCGTGCTGGGCATGCCGCTGGTCCTCATGGAGCACCTCTTCCGAAGCGAGTCCCACCGGGCCGCATGGGTCTTTTTCGCGAACCCGGTGGATCGCGCAAGGCTGGTCGGCAACGTGGGGCACACCGTGACGATCTTCTTCCTGCTCCCCTACCTCGCCATGCTGGCCGGCGTCCTGGTGTGGGCCTTCGGCGATTTGTGGCATGCTGTCATCCACACCGCCGTGCTCGGGCTCATCTCCCACCTGGCGATCCAGGCGCGGTTGCTGGCGGCGCCCCGTGTGCCATTCTCACAGCCGGTCAAGAAGGGCGCCCAGATCGGTGCCTTCATGGGGGTGGTGCTAATCGGAGTGGTGGTCGCGGCGCTGCTGCCCCTCATACTCTGGACCTACGCACGGCCGGCGTGGACCGCGGCGGCAATCGTGGTCCTTCTGGGCGCGGCATTGGCGGCACCGCGTATCGTGACGCACCAGATCCGTCGACGCGTGGGGCGGTTGGAATTCACCGGATGACGCTTGACGCCTCGTGCACGCGCCCCCATCATGGAGCCGTCAGTTTGGCGCGGCCTCTTCGGGTCGCCGACCGCAGTATCATTTTCAGGTTTCTGGAGGATGGCTGAATGGCCAAAGGAACGGTCAAGTGGTTCAACGACGCCAAGGGATACGGATTCATCTCCCAGTCGACCGGTGACGATGTGTTCGTTCACTTCAGTTCGATTCAGGGTGATGGGTTTCGCACACTTGCGGAAGGGGAAGAGGTGGAGTTCGAGCTCCGGGAGACGGAGCGAGGTCTGCAGGCGGCGAATGTGACCCGCGGCTGACCGGCTCGGGGGCCGGGGCCTCGCGGTGGGGCTCAGCGAACCCGTCCGGTCGCGGCAGGTCAGTGTAGAATGTTGCGGGATCGCAGGTGCGCGATCACCGCGCCGGTCATCATCGGACGTAGCCGGTAGCGGATTGCGTGGATGGGTTCGCCCAGGCTTCGCCGCTCTTTGTCCGGGGGCCGGGAACGCTCGATGAAGTGATTCTCTTCAAGCGACCGCAGCGTGTGCGCGCACTCTCCGGCCGTTGTTCGCAGCACCTCGCAGTATTCGCTCGCAGACAGCGTCCCGTGGTCGAGGATCGCCTTGAGGGCGAAGCTCTGGGTGAGGTCGAGCATGTCGGTCGGGGGACTCAGCGGCTCCAGCGGGCGCACGAGAAGGCTGCCTTCGACGGTGGTGAAGTCGGCGGAGCGCAGCCAGTGAAAGAGCGCCAGGCGAATCGACCCGAGCGATGCCCGGTGGAGGCGTTCGAAGTAGTTCTTCTCGATCAGCTGCTGTTGGCGGTCGGTTGTGTGGATGCGCCTGGCCCTGGTACGCAGGGCGTCGGCGCCCGCCCGGGGCTCGACGTATTCCAGCGGCAGTCCGCTGCGCAGGTGACGGGAGGTGATCGCGTCTCGCAGTTCGTTCGCGGTCAGGGGCTGAAGGACCAACTGCCTTGTTTCGCCCGCCATTTCGGGCGCGCGGGTTCGGACCAGCTGCCATGCGGACGAGGTCATGGAAAGGACCCAGAAGACACGCGACTCGGTCCGGGAGACGCAGGCCATGAAGCGCCGGAAGAGGGCGCCACCCCCGGGCGCGCGCATGTGCAGGTGCTCGATGCCCTCCAGGATCACCAGCCTGGGGATCGATCCGTCGGGGCTCGCGGTCACCATTTGCGCGAGGTGGTCGAGGTCTGCCGCTCCGTCGAGGCCGAGCCAGTGTGCGATCCGGTTCGCCAGAGAGATTTCTTCGCTCCAACGCTCCCGTAGAGTCCGCCTCACGCCGCGCGGAGCTTCGTCGGCCAGCCGGGTGGAGACCACGTTCAGGAAGCTGGTGACACCTGCACCAGGTGGCGTGATGACGACCAGGCAGCCGGGCCCGCCACCCTTCCAACCCGCCCAGGAAGCCTCGACTTCGGCCAGCTCCTCGTCGCGTCCCGCGAGGAACCCGGGATCCGTCAACGGCTGGAAGGCGAAGAGTCGCTGATAGACGACCGGGAGAGTCCGGACGAACTCCGCCGCGGAGGCCAGCGTGTCACCCGTCTGCTCCGAGACGCCGCTCGGCTGCGGGCGGAAACCCAGCGTGCTCAGCAAGCCTCCGAGACGCCGGGCGAAAGACCGGATGCCCTCCCAGGCCCTCCGTCCGCTCTCCGCCAAACGTCCCCTCCACTGCTTCCAGTCCCGGGCCACTTCGGTGGCCAGATAGGTTCGGGCGTCCAGGTAACCGGCGCGCAGACGATCCGCCGTCGCCCGCCGCACCAGGCGCACCGCACCTTCCCGGACTTCGCGGCGCGCGCGCTTCGAGGCCGTCTTCAGCCCGGCCCCGAGTTCGGCGCGGGCGGTCGCGAGCTTGTCAGCGGCGCGGGAGAGTCCGTCGACGACGAGCACCCGGGCGTGATCCGGGTCGCTGACCGCTCCGTCCGCCAACTCGCCCAGTGCGGCTTCGTATCCGTAGTCCGAGACGACGCCCAGTTCCCGCACCACGGTGCCGACACCGTTCAATGCCTCCGCGATCGCGGACGGGGCGGTGCGGATCCGCTCCATGCGGAGGGTATCGAAGGCCTGTAGGGCCAATTCCCGGGTCTCTACCGCCCGGGCATCGTTGTCGGGACGCCGAATGACATCGCCGGCGTCCGGCAGGTCGTGAAGGGTGACCTCCGGCAACTGCTGGTACATCGCCACGAGGTCTTCCACGGCCTCGTCAGCGTGTCTGGCGAGGTCCTGCAGGAACGCGGCAGGGTCATCCAGCGTGGCGGTCGGTTCGCGGAGGCCGGCGGCGGTGCGTTCGCGTTCCGAGGCCAGCGCGCGGCGCAGCCCGTCGCCGTCCTGGGGCAAAGTCCCGGTGCGCGCCTTTCCGTCGTTCAACACGGCCTCGATCCGGTCCAGGACCGCAACGGCGCCCTCCATCGTCTCCGACCAGTGACCCGCGAGGCGGTTGCCGATTGCGTGGACTGCGGCGCGCATGGCCAGCAGACCCAGGTGCAGCCGCAGCCGGGCCGCCGCCTGCCCCGCCCATTCGTCCCAGCGCGCGGCCAGTGTTTCGTCGTCCTGAACGGGCGCTGCCGGTCCCGGGGCCGGCTCCACGAAGGTCCCCGCCACGGCCACCGTTGCCGCCAGCACCTCGGACGACCGCCGGAAGTCCCCCCCCGCCCCCCACCCCACCCCGTCGCGGAGCGCTTCCAGCTCCCCCTGCAGCGCCTCGGCCGCGGCCACCCCCGCGTGTGCGGCCTCCACCTCCCCCGGAGCCTCTCCACCTGACCGCTCCTTCGGAGGCAACAGCACGGCCTTCGTCCACGCGGCCGAGGCCCGCTCCACCCGCCCCAGCCACCTCGCCCGGCCGCGTTGGCTGGCCAGGAAGGCGCGACGCTGGCGCGGAAGGACATCGCCATCGAGATACGCGCGCGCAACCGACCGCATGGCCACCTTGTGCACCTCCCGCTTCCACACGATCGGACGCAACATGCGCGCCCAGAGGCGCTTCACCTCCACGGCGGGACCCAGCCCGGCCGCGGTGGCGAGCGCGTCGGGCGAGACCGGCGCATCGGCCACTTCCGGCAGATCGCGCACGGCTTCGCGGGCTGCACGACCGGCCGAGACCAGGGACCGGTGCAGGGTCACTGCCAGGCTGCCGTGGCGAAGCACCAGGTGGAGGGGCTTGAGAACGTTGCGCGCCACTTCGCGCCGGTACTCCGCGAGCACCCGCTCGGCCGCGGCACCCTCGACGGAACCGTTTCCGGCGCCGGTGCCCTCGGCGAATGCCGCGAGCGCCCTCGCGTGGGCGGCCACCGCCTGGTCCAGGGCGCGCAGGATCCGCCCCCGGTCGCGCTCCTCGTAGTGGCGCCAGGCGGCTGCAAACGGCTCCTGAACGGCCCCGGCGATGCGCTTGACGACCTCGTCGTCGGTCATCCGGACGATGCCGGCCGCACCCGTCCCTTCCTGATCGGCGTCGCTCACGAGGTCACCGGTTCACCTGTCCCCTGAGCCGGCATCGCGAACGGATACCAGTCGCGTTCGGGAGCGAGGCCGGCCGCGCGGAATCCGTCGCGGGCGCGCTCGGTGATGTCGCTTTTCAGCAGGAACTCGAAGCGGGGGTCGAGGACGTAGGCCCGCACCTTGACCCGCGTGACGAAGGTGGTGTGGAACTCGTCCTCGATGAACACCTGGATGGGCTTTTCGAGGAAGACATACTTCGAATTGACGGCGGCCTCGAAGGCGATTTCCTTCGCCGCGCGCTCGTCGGCCCGTCCCGGCAGGTAGAGGTCGGTCAGCACCTGGCAGTTGAGCTGCCCCGCGTTGGAGTTGGCCACCTGTTCCTCGACCACCTGCGAATTCGGCACCGACACGAAGTCGTCATCCGCCGTCACGATGCGGGTCGAGCGCAGACCGATCGACACCACTTCGCCGTAGGTGCCGCCCACCGAGATCTTGTCGCCCACCTGGAACGGCTGGTCGAAGACGACGATGAGGCCGCCGAAGACGTTCTTGAGGAGGTCCTGCGCGGCGATGCCGAGCGCCAGACCGAGGGCCGCGCTGGCCGCGAGGATCCCCTGGGCATCGACCTCGAAGATGGTCCTCACGATCAGGTATCCGGCGATCGCCCAGAGCAGCATGCGCGTGATGGGGATGAGCCACTTGAAGGTGAGGCGCCGTTTCACGCTCCGTTCGGCCAACGTCTCAAGGACCCAGATCACGCCCCGGATCACGAAGCCGAAGAGCACCAGCACGACGATCGACCAGAAGATCGAGAACCCCAGGTTCGTGACTTCGTCGCGGGCTTCTTCCAGGTCGATTCCGCCAGTCTGGTCGCCGGGTGCTGCGCTGTCGGCCCCGGCGGCCGGGAGCACTGCTTCCATCGAATCCAGGCGGGCGAGGATGCGCTCCTGGACCGCCATGATGCCCGTCAGCGTCAGGGCCAGCGAGTCCTCGGCGGTGGCCGGGGGGGCGTCGGGCTGCTGCGGCGATTCCTGTGGATCCGGAGGGTCGGCGGTGGGGTCCGGGTCCGCTTCGGTTGGATCAACCGATACCTGATCCCCCGAATCCTGAACTTCCGCCGCTGTAGCCTCCGGGTCCTGCCCCTCGCCGGGCGTGGAGTCCCGCTCGCAGCCGAACAACAACAGGGCCGCTACGAGGCAGGACAGTCGCTGCCGCCACGCGCGAGCCGGACAGGCCGGAGGCTTCATCCGTCGCAGCGGAGCGCAGGGCTCAGACTGATGTATACTATGCATAACATAATGTAATGTTGTCTTTACATTGTGAACAGACTGAGCGAAGCGATCCGTTGAGGATACACTGTGTGCGAACCCCCCATGGCTGCCAGCGGCCCTTCCCGCCCGGCTGAAACTCACCGGGAACTCGTTATATTGCCCCGCCGGTACCGTACGCAAGTCCCCGGGCGATGTCGTCGCTCCGGGATCCGGCGAGCTTCCGCGGCACTTCCGACCCCATGGACATCCCTCCCAAGACCGCCCCCCGAATCTTCCTGATCGACGCCTACGCGCTGATCTACAGATCGTTCTTCGCCTTCCTGAACCGCCCGCTCACGAACGCGCGCGGCGAGAACACGTCCGCACCCTTCGGCTTCGCCAACTTCCTGTACGGCATCCGCGACGAGCACGATCCGGCCTATATCGCGATTGTGTTCGATTCGGGCCATAGCCATCGAACCGAACTCTATCCGGAGTACAAGGCCACCCGCGAGAAGATGCCGCGGGAGCTGCGCGAGAGCCTGCCGCGCATTCGCGAACTGGTGGAGGCCTTCGGCGACCGGGTGATCGCGGTCGACGGGTGGGAGGCCGACGACGTGATCGGGACGCTGGCCGCGCGCGCGGTCGAGGCGGGGCTCGAGGCGGTGATCGTCTCGGGGGACAAGGACTTCTTTCAGCTGGTTCGCCCGGGGGTGCACCTCCTGAACCCGGGGCGTGGCGGGCCGCACGGGGTGGCGGCCAACTGGGTCGACGAAAGGAATGCGGGGGAGAAGTTCGGGGTCGAGCCGGGCCGCGTGGTGGACTATCTGGCGATGGTGGGCGACAGCTCGGACAACGTGCCGGGCGCCCCCGGGATCGGCCCCAAGACCGCGCGCACGCTGCTTGAGACTTACGGCACCGTCGAGGAGATCCTGGCGCACGCCGAAGAGGTGAAGGCGAAGCGGCCGCGGGAATCGCTCCTGGCCAACGGCGAGCAGGTCCTGCTTTCGAAGGACCTGGTCACGATTCGGACCGATGTCGAGGTGGGGGCGGAGCTGGAGGAGTTGCGCGTCTCGGAGCCGGACAACGAGCGGTTGCGGGCGCTGTACGTCGACCTGGAGTTTCGCACCCTGCTGGAGCGGCTCGACCGGGAGAGCGGGGTGTCGGCGCCGGAAGCGGCGCCCCCGCCGGCCGAATTCGTGCTCGTCAGCGAGGTGGACCAGGTCGCGGGGATCGCGCGGGTGTGCAGGGAGGCCGGATCGATGTCGGTTGCGGTGCTTAACGATTCGCTGCAGCCGGTGCGGGGACGGGTGGCGGGGATCGCAGTGGCCGTGGCGCCCGATACGGCGTACTACCTGCCGCTGTCGCACGGTGGCGCGGTCGCGCTGGAGCTTGGTGACGCCTCCGCGGGCCGCAGTCCCAACCTGCCCGGCCTCGACACGGACGCCCTCGAGCCGCTTCGCGCCGTCTTGGCCGACCCGTCGATCACCAAGGTGGGCCACGACCACAAGCGCTCCCTGATCGCGTGCCGCCGGGCCGGCGTGGAGCTGGCCGGGCCGCTGCGGGACGTGATGGTCGCGTCCTACGTGCTCGACCCAGGCCGCCGCCGACAGGACCTGGCGGCGCTCGCCACCGATTTCCTCGGC
This sequence comes from Longimicrobiales bacterium, assembly GCA_965211795.1. Taxonomy (GTDB): domain Bacteria; phylum Gemmatimonadota; class Gemmatimonadetes; order Longimicrobiales; family Gaopeijiaceae; genus Bin94. The sequence continues at coordinate 4,139,711 of OZ242973.1, read as the reverse complement.
CGCGACGCGACGGCGGCGGCGAGCGTCCTGGGCACGGGGAAGAAGCGCCGCGCCTTCGCCGATGTCCCGGCCGGAGAGGTCCTGTCCTTCGCCTGTGAACAGGCCGAACTGCCGCTCAGGCTATGGGGTCAGTTTGCTGAAAAGCTGGCCGCGCAGGGAATGGAGGATCTCTTCGACGAACTCGAGACGCCGCTGATCCCCGTCCTCGCCGACATGGAAATGAACGGCGTGGGGATCGACGCCGCCTTCTTCGCGGAGATGAGCCGGCGCCTGGCTCGGGAGCTGCGTCTGATCCGCGAGGACATTCACAGGGTCGCGGGAACCGAATTCAACATCAACTCGACGCCGCAGCTGCGCGAAGTCCTCTTCGAGCGGCTGAAGCTGCCGGTCCTCAAGCGCACCAAGACGGGGCCCTCGACCGATTCCTCGGTGCTCGAGCGCCTGGCCGTGGACGGTCACGAGCTGCCGCGGCTGATGATGGACTACCGTCAGCTGGAGAAGCTCCGGAACACCTACGTCGACGCCCTCCCGGCGCTGGTCAACCCGGAGACGAGGCGCATCCACACCACCTTCAACCAGACGGTCGCGGCGACGGGCCGCCTGTCGTCCTCCGACCCGAACCTTCAGAACATCCCCATCCGCACGGAGGTGGGGCGCGAGATCCGGCACGGGTTCGTGGCCGCGCCCGGCACCCTTCTCGTGACCGCCGACTACTCCCAGATCGAACTCCGCATCCTGGCGCATTTTTCAGGGGACGAGGTCTTCGTCCGCGCCTTCAAGGAGGGCAAGGACGTCCACCGCGAGACAGCGGCCGTGATCTTTGGCGTACCCGTGGGGGAGGTCACGGGCGGCATGCGCGACCAAGCCAAGACCGTGAACTTCGCGACGCTCTACGGCCAGGGCCCATTCGGTCTCGCCCGCCAGCTGGGCATTTCGATGGATGAAGCGAAGCGGTTCATCTCTCAGTATTTCGAGCGCTTCGCGGGTGTGCGCCGCTTCCTCGACGAACAGGTGGCGCAGGCGAAGGAGCTGGGGTACGTGGAGACTCTGCTGGGGCGGCGGCGGTTCGTGCCTGAACTGCGTGCGCGGGCGTGGAATGTGCGCCAGTTCGGGGAGAGGGTGGCGCAGAACACGCCGATTCAGGGGACGGCCGCGGATCTCATCAAGGTCGCCATGATCCGGCTGGGTGGGGTCCTGGGGGGCGTGGACGGTGTGCGGATGTTGCTGCAGGTGCACGACGAACTCGTCTTCGAGGTCGACGACGGGCTCGTGGAGGAGGTGACCGGGACCGTGGTGGACGTGATGGAGTCGGCCGTGGAGCTGAAGGTGCCGTTGGGTGTGGACACCGGGGCCGGGAGGACGTGGTACGACTGCAAGGGGTAGCGGTGGCCGCGCCCCCGGATTGCCGCCCGCGAAACCTGTCCCGGATTCCTATGTAAGCGCCCCGTTCGGGGGCCGATCTTGTTCAACAACAACAGTCAGCAGGGTCGGCCGGCGGGAACCGCACCGGGATGCCGCGCGGCCCGACCCCGCAATCGCAGACGGAGGATCGACCGTGAGCCGTTCGGTAAACAAGATCATTCTGGTGGGCAACGTCGGGAGCGACCCCGATGTCCGTGTCACGAGCGCCGGGGTCAAGGTGGCCCGGGTCTCCCTGGCCACAAACTGGCGCACGGGCGGAGAGGAGCCGGAGGAGCGCACCGACTGGCACAGGGTGAACCTGTGGGGAAGGCTGGCCCAGGTGACCGAGGACTACGTGTCGAAGGGGGACAAGCTGTACGTCGAAGGCTACCTGCAGTACGACTCCTACGAACGGGACGGTGTCACGATCCCGACGGCGGAGATCCGTGCGAGAGAGATGATCATGCTGAGCTCACGCAACGGCGGTTAGACCGCCGACCCGACGGTCAGTTCGTGATCCAGAACCCGGAGAGGGAGTCGCCCTGGGGGCTGTCCCGGAGCTTCTCGAAGGCACGGTTCCGAATCTGGCGGATGCGTTCGCGGGTCACGCCCAGAAGCGAGCCGATCTCCTCGAGGGTGCGTTCCTCGCCGTCGTCCAGACCGTAGTACAGGTAGAGGATCTTGCGTTCCCGCTCGGTGAGATAGCTGTCGAACATGGTCTCGAGGTAGTGGCGGCGGGCCGTCGCCTCCACATCCTCCTCGATCTCGGTGCCGTCTGCGCCGGCGAAGCGTTCGCCGAAGCTGGCACTGTCGCGGTCGCCCCGGTCGAGGGGGGCGTCCAGACTGAGTTCGGCTGCGGCGACCCGGCGCAGGGCGCGCACCGTGTCCAGGGGTTCGCCCATTTCGCGGGCGAGTTCCTGGTCGGTCGGGGTGCGGCCCAGCTGCTGGGTCAGGGTGGTGTTCGTGCGCGCCAGACGGGCCAGGTTGGAGTTCTGGTTCAGCGGAATGCGGACCGAACGGGTCTGTTCGGCCAGCGCCTGGAGCACCGTCTGGCGGATCCACCACACGGCGTAGGAGATGAACTTCACGCCCTTGTCGGGGTCGAACTTCTTGACCGCCTTGAGGAGACCCTCGTTGCCGATGCAGACCAGCTCGGCGAGGCCCAGGCCTCGTCCCTGGTACTTCTTCACATAGGAGATGACGAATCGGAGGTTGGCGGTAACCAGGCGCTCCGCCGCCTCCTTGTCACCTGTTCGAGCCCGCCTTGCCAGAGCTCGTTCTTCTTCCGGGTCCGAAATGAGTGGATACCGCTCCACGTCCTGCAGGTACTGATCGAATGAATCGAGGCCCCGCGAAGCTCCGAACAATGCCGTCCTCCTGGAAAGATGGTTTGCCCTGGCCCGTTCCCCGGTAGCTTGAGTGCAGACTGGCCGTGCGGTGGCGGAAATCCGCTTGTGTACGGTTCTGGATACCGGGGAAAAGTGGAACCATTTTACCGCGATCGGTGTTTCAAGTCAAATGTTTTCGTACCGGATCACGGCATTTGGCGGGCCAATGGAGGTGGAATCGGTGTGGCTCCGGCAGCCCGTGGATGGCGTCGCTGGCCGGGCGCCCGGGACGTCTGCGACGGACCCCTACCGGCTGCCGAATACCTCCCTGGCGGCGCTGGCGCTCCGGCTTCTGCGCGCCTGTCCGTCCCCGAAACCGGTCAGGAGGCTGACCGGATCGTAGCCGATCCGGAACCGGTAGTCGCTTAGCCCCCCGGCGTGCAGCGGCACTGCCAGATCAACCCTCACGACCTGCCTGGTTCCAGGCGGAAACGCGAGGCGCAACCCGCCCCCCACCGCCCCCTTGAGACCGGTGTCATCGCCGAAGGGGGTATCTCCGTGCCAGCCGGCACCCACATCGGCAAACAGCGTAAGGCCGACGTCGAACAGGCCTGGAAGTGTCCCGAGCACAATCCTGTCCTCCATGTGGGCCACGAACCTTCGACCGACGGGCAGGTCCTCCCTGCTGTAGCCCCGCACACCGCTCGGCCCCCCGAGCGTGAGCTGAAATGGGAGCGAGTTGTCCCATCCCCCCACCCCCTTCATACCCAGCACCAGCGTGTGCCGTGGCGTGCGGGCATCGTCGCCACCGTCCTCCTGACGTCCCGGTTGCCAGTAGAAGTAGGCGCCGGCCTCGGCAACCACGTCGCGCATGCCCCCGTCCGAACCTCCGAGGGGCCGGGCTGCCTCGATGGTCAGTTCGGAGTTGAAGACCCAGCTGTCACCGACCGCTCCGCCGAAGAGGGAGACCCAGCCACGCAGTTCACTGTAGTCGTCTTCCGAGGCCCAGGTGGGTGTGCCCAGAGTGGTCGCGACGGTGACGAGGGCCTGGGTGCCCACGCGTATGTCCTGGTTGCTGCGAAGTGCATCGAGCCCGCGCCGGGTGACAAAACCGATGTTCCGCTTGCCGGCCATCAAGTCGAGACGAGCCGCGCGTCGTCGGTTCACGTGGGGACCAAGCGCCTCTGCGGTTGCGGCGTCCGCCGTGTCGGGATTGGAAAAGTCGAACCCGGATACCACCGTGACCCCCTCGGGGTAGTCGTCGAAGGAGATGTCCTCCCAGGAGATCCCGGCACCCACCACCGTCAGATCCCCGGGCGATCCGAATCGACGCGCAACCATTGTTGCCGCCCGGCTGGCCTGCATCGGGAGATTCACATGTGTGAAGTCCGATTCGGCGGGAGCCGCGTAGCGAAACAGGTCCTCCCTGCGCGAAAAGAACTCCACGAACGCCCAGTCGCCCACTTCGCCGACGAACGGGTAGGTGATCGATTCGTGAAAGAACCTTCCCGTGCGGGTCGTGCCAGCGCCGATCCGGCCGTCGGTTCGCGTCCCGAGCAGGCGCGGCGAGCGCAACTCCAGCCCCAGGTCGCGGCGCTCGTCCCGTTCGATGAGGTACACCCCGAGAAGGGTTCCCGTGCCCATCAGGTTCTCCTCGGTGACCGAAACGTGCGTGATCCTGAAACGCTCATCGAACTCGGGGCGGATATCGAGCTTGAGCGTCCACTTGTCGCGGGTGTCGACGACGATGTGCACCTCGGTCTCCGAGACCTCAACGGAATAGACATCGGCGTCCGCGATGAAGGGCAGGGCTCTCAGGATCCGTGCGGACTCCCCGACGAGGAACGGGTCGAGGCAGTCCCCTTCCTCGAACAGCAATTCGTCGCGGATCAGGCCCTCGCGAGTACGGCGATGGACCCGGTTGGCTAGCCAGTTCGCAAAGCGGCCCGGCCAGTTCACCGATTGGCCCGAATCGGGCACCGGTGGATAGATCGTGTGGTTGTCGACAAAGATCTCGCCGATGACGGGCCCGTCGCAGAGGGCGTCACCCGTCGGGTCGCCTGTCTCTTGCGCGGACGCGCCGGTCGGGCGGCCGGCGCTCAAGGACAGGAAGACGGCGGCAGCTGTCCAGCCGAGGGCAGTACGCCTCACCAGCACGGCCCTTCGCCCCTCCTGGTGCGCGGGGTGCTCACGACACTCGGCGGCTTCGCACACCTGCTGCGGGGCTCCGGTCTTGATTTCATGCGGTGTCTGGGTCCGGTACCGGGGGGATGCGGGAGCGGTCACTTGTCAAGATGGTTAGAGCTTGCAGGGCGTCAAAGGGTTCGCCCGTTGACGGACCTTCGCCGTTGCGGGTAGGATTCCAACCCGGAAAAGCCGGCATGGCATCTGCACAGCCGGCCCCGCACAGCACGGGAGACGATTCGTTGTCGACATTCGAGAGCGACGCGCTGGTCTATCACGCGGAGGGCCGCCCAGGGAAGATCGAGGTGGTCCCCACGAAGGCCGTCGCCACACAGCGGGACCTGACCCTCGCATACAGCCCGGGCGTGGCCGAGCCCTGCATGGCCATCCACGACAACCCGGACGAGGCCTTTCGCTACACCGCGCGCGGCAACCTGGTCGCGGTGGTCTCGAACGGGACGGCGGTCCTCGGGCTCGGCAACATCGGGGCCATGGCGGCCAAGCCGGTCATGGAGGGCAAGGGCGTCCTCTTCAAGAAGTTCGCGGGGATCGACGTCTTCGACATCGAGATCGACACGGAGGACCCGCACGAAGTCATCCGCTTCTGCCAGATGCTCGAGCCGACCGTCGGCGGCATCAACCTCGAGGACATCCGCGCGCCGGAGTGCTTCCTGATCGAGGAGACGCTCCGGGAGACGCTGCGAATCCCCGTTTTTCACGATGACCAGCACGGCACCGCCATCATCGGCGGGGCGGCGCTGGTGAACGCGCTCGAGATCACCGGGCGGGACATCGGCGCGGCGAAGGTGGTGTTCGTCGGTGCGGGGGCGTCGTCCATTGCGACGGCACGGCATTGTCTGCGTCTCGGAGTCCGGCCCGAAAACCTGGTCATGACGGACCGGGTGGGCGTGATCCATGAGGGGCGTGAGGAGGGGATGAACGAATACAAGGCGCAGTTCGCCACCGAGCGCCCGGTGCGCACCCTCGCGGAGGCGATGGCGGGGGCCGATGTCGTCGTCGGGCTGTCGGCCAAGGGGCTGATCGACTGCGCGATGGTTGAATCGATGGCGCCGGAGCCCATCATCTTCGCCCTGGCCAACCCCGATCCGGAGATCACCCCGGAGGAGGTGGCCCGCGTGCGCGACGACGCGATCATGGCCACAGGGAGGTCGGACTATCCGAACCAGGTGAACAACGTGCTCGGCTTCCCCTTCCTCTTCCGCGGCGCGCTCGACGTGCGGGCGCGGCGGATCGACCAGGGGATGATGCTTGCCGCAACCCGCGCCCTTGCCGAACTGGCCCGCGACGAGGTCCCCGAGTCCGTGGTCAAGGCATACGGCGACGTCGGCTTCGAGTTCGGCCCCGAATACCTGATCCCCAAGCCGTTCGACCCGCGGGTCCTGCTGCACGTGTCGCCGGCAGTGGCGAAGGCGGCGATGGATTCGGGCGCGGCGCGCATCGATGTCGACCTGGAGGAGTACCGGGACCGTCTCGAAGCGAGCCTCGGGCCGGGCCGCGAAGCCATGAGGAGAATCCTGGGCCGGGCGAGGAAGGAACCCGCGCGCATCGTGCTGGCGGACGGCTACAACGAGCGGGTGCTGCGCGCGGCCGCGCAAGTCATGGAGGAGGGCACCGCCCGCATCGTCCTGATCGGCAAGGCCGGGAAGATCCACCGCTTTGCCGACGAATTGGGGATCGATCTGCGGGGCGTGGAGTGCATCCATCCGCCCGCGGTCGAGTCGACGCGCTACGAGTACGCCGAGGCCTTCCACCGGCGGCGCGAGCGCAAGGGGCTCACCCTCGCCGAAGCCAGGGCCCGCGCCTACCAGCCGGTCTACTTCGCGGCCATGATGGTCGCCGCCGGTGACGCCGATGCCATGGTGGCGGGGATCGATTCGAACTATCCGCAGATCCTGCGCCCCGTGCTGGGGGTGATAGGCACCTCCGAGTCTGTTCGGAGGATTTCCGGACTCCACATGGTGGCGTTCCGGGACCGCGATCCCCTCTTCTTCGCCGATACCACCGTCAACATCGATCCCGACCCGGAGACGCTGGCCGAGATCGCTGTCTCGGCCGCCCGCTTCGTGCGCGACCTGGGGATCGAGCCGCGCATCGGCATGCTGTCGTTTTCGAATTTCGGCTCGGTGCGCCACCCCGAGGCGGCCAAGGTCCGCGAAGCGGTGGACTGGATCAAGCGCCTGGCGCCCGATGTGCTCGTGGACGGCGAGATGCAGGCCGACGTGGCGGTCGACCCGCACATCATCGCGACGAAGTATCCGTTCAGTGACCTGACCGGGCCCGCGAACGTCCTCGTCTTCCCCACTTTGAGCGCCTCCAACGCCTCCTACAAGCTGCTGGCGCAGCTGGGAAACGCCGAGGTGATCGGTCCCGTACTGCTCGGGATGAAGAAGCCGGTGCACATTCTGCAGCGGGGATGCAGCGTCCTCGATGTGGTGCACCTCATTGGGATTGCGTCGGTGGACGCGCGGACGTGAGGCGGACACATTATCGGGTTGCCGCGTTTGGCCCGGTGTTTCGGGCCCGACAACCATTGACCGAAAGAACCAGGCCGATTCGGAGGCTCTAGAGGTGGACCTGACCGCGCAGGGACTGGCCCCCGGGGGGCGCGTGCGCCGGAATCTCTCTCCCGCGGAACTCTATGAAGAGACGCTGCGGCTGGGGACCGGCAGGCTCGCTCACGGGGGCGGACTCGTCACCAATACGGCGCCCTACACGGGGCGCTCTCCCAACGACCGCTTCGTCGTGCACGAGGCCGGGTCGGCCGGCATCATCGACTGGGGGGACGTCAATGTGCCCATCGGCGAAGAGCACTACGCGCGCCTCAAGGCCGAGATCATCGAGCGCCTGAACGGGTGCGACCTGTACGTTCGCGACGCTCGGGCGGGGGCGGACCGGCGCTACGGGATCAACGTACGCGTGATCTCGGAGAGCCCGTGGCACGACCTCTTCGCCTACAACATGTTCCTGCGGCTCGATCCCGGGGAGGAAGACGGCTTCGATCCCGATTTCGTCGTCTATCACGCTCCGTCCATGCAGGCGGACCCCGCGCGCCACGGCACCAACTCGGGCGCTTTCATCGTAGTCCACTTCACGGAACGGGTCGTGCTGGTCGGCGGCACCCCGTATGCGGGCGAGATCAAGAAGTCCATCTTCGCGTCGCTCAACTTCCTGCTGCCGGCCCGGGGCGTCCTTCCCATGCACTGCTCCGCCAACATCGGCGAAGGGGGCGACACGGCGCTCTTCTTCGGGCTTTCGGGCACGGGAAAGACCACCCTCTCGGCCGACCCGGACCGGCAGCTGATCGGCGACGACGAGCACGGCTGGAGCGACGACGGCGTCTTCAACTTCGAGGGCGGCTGCTACGCCAAGACGATCCGCCTCTCGCCCACCGGCGAGCCCGAGATCTACCAGGCTACGCGCATGTTCGGCACGATCCTCGAGAACGTGATCCTCGACGAGCGCACCCGCGAGATCGACTACGACGACGGTTCAATCACCGAGAACACGCGGGCGTCCTACCCGCTCCACTTCATCGACAATGCGGTGCCCTCGGGGCGGGGCGACCACCCCGAAAACGTCGTCTTCCTTACCGCCGACGCCTTCGGTGTGCTTCCCCCGATTGCACGGCTGAGTCCCGAACAGGCCATGTACCACTTCCTTTCGGGGTACACGGCCAAGGTTGCAGGTACCGAGCGCGGGGTCACCGAGCCCCGGGCGGCATTCAGCGCCTGTTTCGGGGCGCCGTTCCTGCCGCAGCACGCCACGGTGTACGCGGATCTGCTCGGGGGGAAGCTGCGAAAGCACGGTTCCCGGGCGTGGCTGGTGAATACGGGGTGGACGGGTGGCCGGTACGGGGTGGGCAGCCGCATGAAGCTGGCACACACACGCGCCATGGTCACGGCCGCGCTGAACGGCGACCTCGACTGCGCGCCGACAACGGTGGATCCGGCCTTTGGTCTGCACGTGCCGACGCAGGTGCCGGGCGTGCCGGCGGAGGTGCTGCAGCCGCGCGACACCTGGGCCGACGGAAGTGCTTACGACGCCGCTGCCAACGAGTTGGCTGATATGTTCAAGAGGAACTTCGAGCAGTTTGCGGATCGTGTTCCGCAGGAAGTGAGGGCCGCGGGGCCCGCTTGAGGGGACAGCACGGGTTTCTGCCACAGGCTTCACAGGGAGGACCATGAGTCGACCACGATGCTGGCGGTTCTGGCCGGTCGCGCTGCTCGTGTTGCTTGGTGCCTGCGAGCAGGCGGAGATACTTCAGGACCGCTTCCGCGACCTGACCCCGCACGAAACCTATCAGGCGCAACTTGCCGACGCGGGACTGGCCGAGACGGCGCTCGGGAAGGACTGGACGCGCGCGGGCGAGAGTGCCCTGGAGGACGCGACCACCATCGCCCTCCCCTTCCAGGAGACGGGCCACATCACCCCGGAGCGCCCCTCGGCGGTGGGATACCGGATCACAATACCGCGGGGCCGCAAGCTCACCTTCGAAGTGTCGCTCGATTCCAGCGAGGACACCCGCCTCTTCATCGACCTCTTCCGGGTGCCCGCGAACGAGGAGGAGGACTCGTTCCGGCCCGTCTTCTCGTCCGACTCGGTGTCGCGCACCTTCACGCACGAACCGTGGCGCGGGGGCGATTTCGTCCTGCGCGTCCAGCCGGAACTGCTGCGAGGCGGAAATTACCGCGTCACGCTGCGCGAGGAGGCGCAGCTGGGGTTCCCGGTCGAGGGGCGCAGCATGGGCTCCATCCAGAGCTTCTTCGGGGCCGAGCGGGATGGTGGGCGGCGCGTACATCACGGCGTCGACGTCTTCGCGCCGCGCGGGACGCCGGTGCTGTCCGCCACCGACGGGAGGGTAAGGCGCGTCAGGGAAACGCCGATGGGCGGCAAGGTCGTGTGGGTCCGCGAACCCGTGCACGAGGCCAGCCTGTACTACGCCCACCTGGACAGCCAGCACGTGAGCAACGGCCAGATAGTCGAGCGCGGAGACACAATCGGCTTCGTAGGGAACACGGGAAACGCGCGCACCACGCCGCCGCACCTGCACTTCGGGCTGTACCGGCAGGGGCCGATCGACCCGTTGCCGTTTCTGAGCCAGCCGCGCAGGGAGCTTCCGGAGCTCACGGCCGAGTTGGCGCTGCTGGGGACGCATGTCCGGCCGGCGAATGACGGGATCCGGTTGCGGGCGTCGCCGGGGAGACGGGGCGAAGTCATGCGCGAGTTGGATCCCGGTACGCGGCTGCGGGTGCTCGGGGCGTCGGGCGACTGGTTCAGGGTGCGGCTGCCAGATGGGTCGGACGGGTTCGTGGCGGCGCGCCTGATGGAGAGGATCGAGGTGGAGGTGACGGCGGAGGGGGGTGGGCGGGGGTAGCGGGAGGGCGGATTAGTGAACTGTGGTTGACAAAATGTAAAGCGCAGTTGTCACGATCTGCGCCCAGCCACATACTGCAGCCCGAGCCACGCCACAGCGGCAACACCCAGCAGGAAGAACCCGACGACGGACGGGCCCAGCGCTACGCCGACCCCGCTCCAGGCGGTCGGTGGATCCGCCGTGCCCGCTTCTGCCATGACGTCCGCCACGACGCGGACCCCGATCAGGCTCCCGAGCACGCCCACGCAGGCGCCGAGGACCCCGAGCACGAGAATCGAATGAGTCCGCAAGGGACTCGCGGGGCCGTCCGAGCGAACCAGGTCGGCGATGCTGCGCGCGATCTGAACCAGCAAGAGAAGGACCACGATCCATAGCGGGTACTGGACGGGTCCGAGGGATTCGATGAGAGACATCAGTGTCCTCCTGTGCGTTGGTGGTCGGGAGAAGTGTCGGAAGCAACCGCAAGGTGGGGCCGCGCCTGGGCGAAGAAGTGGGCGATCCGGCGCTCCGCTTCTTCGTCGGTGAGCAGGCGGGGAGTCAGCGCGAGCCACCCGAAGAGTCCGAACACCGCGGCGGCGAGGCCGGTGCCGGCTACCGTGGCCATCCGGCCAACCGCTTCCCAGACCGGTGGCTCCCACAGATGCGGCTCCGCCATTGGCGACCCCGGGACGAACGGTCCCATCATCGGGGACTCCGGCGCCGCAATCGTTGGGGGTTCAAGCGGCGCGAAAGTCACCCGGCCCACCCATGCGGCGCCCAGCGCTCCGACCGCCACCGCCGCGACAACCAGACCGGCGTGCCGGTTCCACAGCAACCGGCGTTGCCGGGGCCGAAGGTCTCCTTGGACCAGGAGCCGAATCACGGCCCAGGACAGGTTTGCGGCGAGCGCGGCGATCACGACCACCAGCGGCCAGATTACGAAAGCCGGGACAGCGGGCACCCCGGACCCGTACATCACGATCACGGCGATAAAGCCGGCCAGAGTCGCCGCGAGGGCCACCCCCAGCACGATCGCCCTGTCGATCCACCCGGCGGCGCCTGCCCACTGCCCCAGCCGGGGAGCGTGACGGGCCTCGAGGTCCGCGAGCGCCTGGTCGTCGGGTACGACTTGTCGCAACGCTGCACGGCGGGCCTGGCTGGGAGTTCGCCCGCGCCGCTCCAGCTCGGCCTGCAGCGCCCGCACGTCGGCATCGACCTCCTCGATCACGTCGAGACGGCGTTGCGGCGGGACCTTCAGCTCGCGCTCGACCCGCTTCAGCGGGTGGTCATGCGGCATGTGTGCCCCGGATCAGGCCGAAGAGGGCTCGGAACTTCCGTTCCAGTTCGTCGGCTCCGGCTGCCAGTTCCGCGCGTCCGGCGGCGGTGAGGTGATACGTCTTGCGTCGGCGGCGCTCCCCGTGCCATGCGCTCCGCAACCGCCCCTCGGCTTCGAGGCGGTGCAGGATCGGGTAGAGGGTGCCGTGCTGGAAGGAGAAGGCGCCGCCCGTACGCTCCTCGACGGATAGCGCGATCTGGTAACCGTGCGCGGGGCCGTGGTCCAGTACGGCCAGCACCAGGAGCTCGTTGATTCGCTTGGAGAGTGTGATCTGTTTCATGATTGGGTCGTCTAATCGCGGAGTGGGTCGCGGCCGGACGGCACCGGACCGCCATGCATCAGGACCGGTTTGGGTCTCGTCCGCGCCGAAGTCCTGGTCCACAGCTACCGAATAATATATCGACAATCTTTATATCGCAAATCTCACAACCTCTCAAGGGTGCCGGCGGCGACTGCGACCCAACTGGTGAGTTACATTGCGACATTCTCGGATCCATGCCCTCGCGATGAGGCACGGATTGCGGAATAGAGCGAGCTGGCAGGCAGGAGGCAGTCATGAGATACCGGACCCCCACTACGATTCTCACAACCCTTGCCGCCCTCGCCTGTTCATCCGACCAAGACTCCGACAGCACCGAAACGCGGAACCCCGTCGAGATGATCGGCCAACTGTCGCAAGCAGACCCCCTCTGGCAGATCGCCCCCGAACCAACGCTCGTCCTCGGGGAGCTCGAAGGCCCTGACGCATACCTCTTCTCCCAGATCCGAGGCACCACCCGCCTCTCCACCGGGACGATCGTCGTGCTGGACGGCGCGTCCAGCCAGTTGCGCGCCTTCTCCCCCGACGGCGCTCATCTCTGGTCGGCGGGTGGCCCAGGCGAAGGCCCCGGCGAGATGCGCAATCCGACGCACCTCGAGACCCTCCCCGGAGACACCATCCAGGTCCAGGACGGCCTCGCCAGGATTCGCTACGCCGCCGCCGGCGCGCTGATCGCCCACGAGCGGCTTGCTGTAGGGGACCTCCAGAGGTTCGGCCGGTACTATGCCTCCGAGTGCTCGGTCCCGAGCTTCGTTGCGGACCGGGTGATCGCGTGCACAGGCACCGACTTCGACCCCGCCGCCATGCCCCGCGAAGCCGGTCCGTGGCGACTCGAGGACGAGCTGGCTGTTCTCCCCTGGACCCTGGACTCGATCGACCGTCTGGGCGTGTTCCTGAAGGAGGTGGGCTGGGCACTCCCGTTCCGGGGTCTCCCACGCCTTCCCGAACAACTGGTCGTGCTGAGCGGCGGGATGGGATACGCGCCGCCGCCCATGGCGCGGAAGGGTGTCTACGCGGTGGGCGGATGGCCGCGGAAGCTGGCGGTGGCGGACGGCTGGGGAGATGTCGTGCGCGCCTTCGACCTTGCGGCCGACAGTGTGTCTCCCGGTGCAAGCATCCCGGTCAGACATGCGCGCCGACCTCCCACCGCGGATGAACTCGCTGCCGCATGGGAAGCCGTTTCCGCGCGGAGAGTGGGTTCGCCGGAGTACGTCAGGGAGCACCTCCCCGCACCCGACTCCGTACCCAACATCGATCATCTGGTGGTCGACCACCCGGGCATGGTGTGGGTCGGATCGTACCAGCACGACGCGTCCGCGCCGCGACTCTATCACGTTTACGACACGGAAGGGCGGTTCCTGGCCCGGGTGGCGATGCCCCCAGGCGTGGAGGTCCTCGAAATCGGGGGCGATTACGTCCTCGGGATCACCCGCGACGAGCTGGATGTCGAGCGCATCGTCCTCCACACGCTGACACGGAGCTGACGGACGCGCGTCAAGTCGCGGGCAAACCGGCCCCCCCGGTTGTATCTTCGGAGTCCCCATCACTCCGGAGAAGCCCCATGCCCCGCCAGCACTGGCTCATGAAGAGCGAGCCCTACGTCTACTCCATCGACGACCTCGAACGCGACGGCTCAACCCACTGGGACGGCGTCCGCAACTACGCCGCCCGCAACCTCATGCGCGACAGGATGCGGATCGGCGACCGCGTCCTCTTCTACCACTCGAACGCCAAGCCGCCCGGTGTCGCCGGAATCGCCGAGGTGTGCCGCGAATCCTACCCCGATTTCACCCAGTTCGACGCGTCCAACAAGTACTTCGACCCGAAGGCGACCGAGGAGAATCCCCGCTGGTTCATGGTCGACATCCGCTTCGTGGAGAAGTTCGAGCGGGAGGTGGGTCTGCCGGAGATCCGGGCGACGCCGGAGCTGGCCGACATGGTGCTGGTGAACCGCAGCCGGCTCTCGGTGCAGCCGGTGACGGAGGCCGAATTCGAGCACATCGTGGCGATGGCCGGGAACCGGTCGTGATCCCACGGCGTCATCCGCTCGCTGGGCGCGGACAAAGCGGTCTTGTCCACGGATCGCTCGTCCTGATCGGCGCGACTACGGGCATCTGCCTTGCCTGCACGGGCGCGCCGGACGATCCCCCCACATCACGGGACGCCCAGTGGGAGCTCGTCGAGGACCTTAGGCTGGATGCGAACGCCGAGGACTTTTCCGCGATCGGATGGCTTTACGTCGGACCGCAGCACGAGATTGTCGTGCCGGAGCCGCAGGATGCCCGGCTGCGGATCTATGATTCGACCGGAACGCTGGTGACGATGGTCGGGAGGAGTGGGGAAGGACCGGGCGAATTCCAACATGTGGGTTCCGTCTTCTGGGCCGCGGACACGTTGGTTGTGTTTGACACGCAGCTGGCCCGCGCGACGTACCTGCTATCGGACGGGACTCTGGCTCGCACGGAGGCCGGTCGGTTCTTTCGCCTGGGCTTGGGTGCCCCGGGTGCGGATAGCACCTTCATGGCCTTCATTCCCTTAGCGGCCGACGATGAGGGGGCGAGACTCGGGGAGGCCCTCCAGCGTACTTCAACCGGCGGCACGAGCGAGCCGTTACGACCGGTGATTCTGCGGGTGTCGCGCGATGGAGAACCGAGCATTGTCGCCACGCCGCCCCGGTGGGACGATGAACGTTGGATGGTCGCCGTATCCGGCCTGGGCAACCCGGTTCCCTTCGCTTTCGGGGTACGAGCTGGAATCGCGCCGGATGGAAGTCGGTTCCTCTTCATGACGGCCGATCAATCGACCCTCGACCCCACCTACAACCTGACGCTGGTCCGCCCGACCCACGACACGGTGTTTTCGCGGTCCTATCCGTACCCTGGAGAGCCGATTCCCGATTCGGCGATGGACCGCGGCATTGCCGACATGGTGCCGGAAAACGACCTTGCCCGCCGCTTCAGAGCCCTGGCCCGGGAACGCGCGCCCGTCGTCTACCCGCCGGCCGGCGTCACGCTCGGCCTCGACGGGACGATCTGGGTGGAGTTGCGCCGCACCGGTCGTGGAACGCCCGTACACGTGCTGAGCGAGACCGGCGACCCGATCGGCTCCCTGCTTCTGCCGGCGCAATCGCGCATCCGACAGGCCACCATGACGCACCTGTGGGTGACCGAATACGACGCCCTGGATCTCGCAAGCGTGGTTCGCTACCGAGTGATTCGCCACCCTGGCACGAGTCCCGGAGGAGAGTAGGAAGAATGACGACCACCCCACACGCCCACGCCGGCAACTACATAGCCGGTGAGTGGCTACCCGGTGATGCCTGCGAGAGGCTCGCCGTCACCGACCCGGCCACCGCCGAGACCCTTGGCTCCGTCCCCCTCTCGGGCCGGACCGAAGTCGACCGCGCCGTCCGTGCCGCCCGCGCCGCCTTCCCCGCCTGGCGCCGCACCCCCGTGGTCGAGCGCGCCCGCGTCCTCTTCCGCCTCAAGGCACTCCTCGACGAGCACCACGACGACCTCGCGGTGAGCCTGTCGCGCGAACACGGCAAGAACGTCGCCGAGACGTGGGGCGAGGTGCAGCGCGGCATCGAAAACGTGGAGCACGCCGCCGGGATGCCCACCCTCATGATGGGCGACACCCTCGAGGACGTGGCGCGCGGCGTCGACTGCGAGACGGTGCGGCAGCCCATCGGCGTCTTCGCGGTGGTGACCCCGTACAACTTCCCCGTCATGATCCCGCTCTGGTTCTGGCCCTACGCGGTGGCCGCGGGCAACACGGTGGTGCTCAAGCCGAGCGAGCAGGATCCGCTCACGCACCAGCGCGTGGTCGAGCTGGCCGCGCGGGCGGGGCTGCCGCCGGGCGTGCTGAACGTGGTGCACGGCCGCCAGGAGGCGGTCGAGGCGCTGATCGACCACCCGGATGTGGCGGGCGTGTCGTTCGTGGGGTCGAGCCGCGTGGCGCAGATCGTGTATGCGCGAGCGGGGGCGGCGGGGAAGCGGGTGCAGGCGCTCGGGGGCGCGAAGAACCACATGATCGTGCTGCCGGGCGCGGATCCGGAGATGGTCGCCGATGCGGTGGTGGGGTCGGTGTTCGGGTCGGCGGGGCAGCGATGCCTGGCGGGGTCGGTGGTGGTGGGGGTGGGGGACGCGTATGGGCCGATGCGGGAGGGGGTCCTGGATGGGGCGGCGGGGTTGCGGATGGGGCGGGGTCTGGACGAGGGCGTGGACATGGGGCCGGTGATCTCGGGGGGGCACCGGGACCGGGTGAACGAGTTTATCGGTGAGGGTGAGCGGGATGGGGCGCGGCTGGTGATGGATGGGCGCCGCGTGGGGGTGCCGGGGTATCCGCAGGGCCACTGGGTCGGCCCCACCGTCTTCGAGGACGTGACGCCCGAGATGCCGATCGGCCGCGAAGAGGTGTTCGGTCCGGTGGCGGGGCTGGCGCGGGCGCCGAGCCTGGAGGCCGCGCTGGAACTGCTGGCGAAGAGCCCGTACGGCAACGCGGCGTCGATCTTCACGAATTCGGGCCGGGCCGCGCGGGAGTTCCGCTACCGCGCGGGGATCTCGATGATCGGGGTCAACATCGGGGTGGCCGCGCCGATGGCCTTCTTTCCGTTCGGTGGGACGCGGAATTCGTTCCATGGGGACTTGAAGGCGCAGGGGCGGGATGCGGTGTCGTTCTTTACGGATCAGCGGGTGGTGATTTCGCGTTGGTAAACTGTGATTGACAGAATGTGAACTGCGGTTGACATGATTCAGCCTTGTTGCGGCTTGAAAGCACCCTACCACCTTGGATCATCCCACAGCGAAGGCTATACTGTATGACACATAAACTGTGAGACTGTATCCATGCGAAACATCACCGTAGCCGTTGACGAGGAAACCCATCGCCGTGCCCGTATCCGCGCGGCGGAACTGGACACGTCGGTGTCGGCGTTGGTGCGGGAGTTCCTGAGGCGGCTTGCCCCCCGCGACCGGCGGCGCGAGAGACAGGAGTTTCAACCCCTCGAGTCCGCGCTTGAGCGCAGGCGCAGGCTGTTCGACGAGGTCTTCGCCGACTTCGACGCGCGCGGCGTCGGGCTGCGCATGGCCGACAACCTGCCGCGCGCGGCGCTCCATGACCGTTCGGCTATCGGTTCCGAAGCGGATCCGGCCGGTCGCCCCGACACCGACGGCTGATCAACCGGGGTGCGCTTCGTCGACACGAACGTGCTGCTCTACGCGGCAAGCATCCTACCTGAAGAAGAGGCCAAGCGTCATCGCGCGCGGGAACTCTTGGCGGAGCCGAATCTCGCCGTCTCGGTGCAGGTTCTGCAGGAGTTCTACCACCAGGCGACCCGCGCCACCCGACCCGGACGACTCTCCGACGACGACGCGCTGCGCTTCCTCGAGCCGGTGTTGGAGATGCGAGTCCAAGCCGTAACGCTCGGCGTGTTCAGGAGTGCGGTTTCGATTCGCCGCCGCTTCGGTCTCTCCTATTGGGATGCGGCCATTCTCGCCGCCGCCCGGGCGCTCGGTTGCGACGCCGTCTACTCCGAGGACATGAGCGCTGAGCAGGACTACGGCGGAATTCGAGTCGTCAACCCCTTTTGAACACCCACCCCTGGCAGTTTTGCTAGACGGGTTCACGAAACTGGACGGGACGCGGCCGGAGCGCGAATATGACACGCCCTCTTCCAGGGAACCACATCACCAAAACGATGGATCCCAGCCCCATGACGACCGCTACCCGCGCCGCGCCGACCGCTCAATCGAACCCGGGCCGTTCGTCCCTTCCTCGCCCGGCCGCTGTCGATTCCCGCTCCGCCCAAATCTTCGCCGAGCAAGAACGCTACATCTTCGACTGCGTCAGACCCCTCTACGACGAGCCCCTCGCCATCGCCGAAGGCTCCGGCTGCCGCGTCAAGGACTTCGACGGCCGCGAATACCTCGACGCCTTCGCCGGCATCCTCACCACCTCGCTGGGCCACTGCCACCCCGCCGTGGTCGCCGCCGTCCAGGAACAGGCCGCCCGGGTCGGCCACCTTTCCACCCTCTACGTCAACGACCGCCAGATCGAAGCCGCCCGCGCCCTCGCCGACATCTCACCCGGCGACCTCGACCGCACCTTCTTCCTGAACAGCGGCACGGAGGCGATCGAGACCGCCCTCGCGACGGCGCGACTTCACACCGGCCGCACCGAGATCATCGCGCTGCGGCAGGCGTACCACGGCCGCACCAGCATGGCGGCCGCGATCACCGCGCACGCCCCTTGGCGCGTCCTTCCCAGCACGGTGACCGGAATCACGCACGCGCTCTCCCCTTACCCTTACCGCGCCCCCTTCGGCGACGCCTCCGACGAGGACCTGGTCGAGATCTACGCCCGCGACCTGATCGAAGTCATCGAGACCACGACCAACGGCCACCCCGCCGCCTTCATCGCCGAGACGATCCAGGGGGTGGGCGGCTACATCGTCCCCCCAAAGGGCTACTTCCAGCGCATGGCCGAGATCATCCGCTCGTACGGCGGCCTCTTCATCGCCGACGAGGTGCAGGCGGGGTTCGGTCGCACGGGAACGCACTGGTTCGGGATCGAGCACTGGGACGTCGTCCCCGACATCATCGTCATGGCCAAGGGGATCGCGGGAGGGATGCCGGTCGGGGCCGTCACCACCGCGGCGGAGATCGCGGGGAGCTGGCGCGGCAAGACTATCTCGACCTTCGGCGGCAACCCCGTGTGCATGGCCGCGATGGTGGCGACACTGGGGGTCATGCGCGCGGAGGATGTGCGGACGCGGGCCGCGATGAGGGGCGCACAGTTGCGGCGGGCGCTGGACGCCCTGGACGCGCGATACCCCTGGATCGGCGAGACGCGCGGCATGGGACTGATGCAGGCGATCGAGCTCGTCGAAGACCCCGCCACGAAGGAACCGTCGCCCCGCTTGGCGGGCAAGCTGCTGCACGCGGCCCGCGACGAAGGTCTGCTCATCGGAATTGGAGGGCTGCACGGACACGTGATCCGGCTGGGCCCCTCACTGCTCATCGAGGAGGACGAGATGGACGAGGTGATTGCCCGCCTGGAACGGGCGTGTGCGACCGTGGAGGCGGGACGATGATCGCCGGACTGTCCCTGGGCACCTGGCTCCTCATGGCCGCGAGCACCGTGCCGGGCCTGATCCTGGTCGTCGCCGCCTACCTGATCCACCGCGACGCCGACCTCCGCAAGACCGGCGGGGAGAAGTCCGATGGGTGACGCCGGCTCAAACGCCGCCATCATCGGCGTCCTCGTCTTCTACTTCTTCATCCTGATCGGAATCGGGTGGTGGGGCAGCCGCGAGAGCCGCTCGGTCAAGGGCTTCTACGTGGCGGGCAAGAAGCTGCCGTCGTGGGTGATCGCGTTTTCGTCGAACACCACCGGCGAGAGCGGGTGGCTGCTGCTCGGACTGACCGGGATGGGGTACCTGGTCGGCTTCCACGCGCTCTGGGTGGTCCTGGGAGAGGTGATCGGCGTGGCGCTCGCGTGGTCGCTGGTGGCGCGCCCGTACAAGGAGTACACGGACCGCTACGATGCGATCACGGTCCCGGACTACCTGTCGGACCGCTTCGCCGACCGCGCCCACATCATCCGCTTCGTGAGCGCGATCATCATCTTCAGCATGGTGTGGGCGTACACGTCGGCGCAGCTGACCGCCTCGGGCAAGGCGTTTTCGTCCTTCCTGGGGACGAGCTACGAGGGCGGCGTCCTGATCGGCGCCGGCGTCATCTTCCTGTACACGAGCATCGGCGGCTTCAAGGCGGTGGCGTACAGCGACGTGCTGCAGGGTGTGCTCATGTTCCTGTGCCTGCTGGTCCTGCCGATCGTGGGGATCGTGCATGCGGGGGGCTGGGGCGAGCTGATGGCCGCGATCGGGGCGGCCGACCCGGCGCTGCTCAAACCGATGGGCGAACACGGACTGACGCTGACGGGGGTGATGAGCGCGGTGAGCTTCGTCGGGATCGGGCTGGCGTTCCTGGGGGCGCCGCAGCTGCTGACGCGTTTCATGTCGGCGCGCAGCCGGGGCGAGATCCTCGGGGGCGGGGTGATGGCGGTCGTGTGCATGATCGTTTTCGACATCGGGGCGGTGCTCACGGGGGTGGCGGGGCGCGCCCTCTTCCCGGGCCTGGCCGACCACGAGACCATCCTCCCGGTCATGTCCACCGAGCTGTTCCCGGCGATCGTGGCGGGCGTGATCCTGGTGGTGGTGCTGGCGGCGATCATGTCGACGGTCGACTCGCTGCTGATTCTGGCGTCGTCGGCGGTGGTGCGGGACGTGGTGCAGAAGGTCTATCGGCCGGACTACCCGGACCGGAAGCTGTCGCTGATCGGCCGGGTGCTCACGATCGTGATCGGCCTCGGCGGACTCGCGGTGGCGCTCCCCGAGAGCCGCATGCTCTTCTGGTTCATCCTCTTCGCGTGGTCGGGGCTGGCCTCGGCGTTCACCCCGGTCGTGCTGTGCTCGCTCTTCTGGAAGCGGACGACCCGCGCGGGGGCGATCGCAGGGATGATCTCGGGGTTCTTGACGGCGGTGACCTGGACGCTGGCCATCAAGCAGCACTTCTACGACCTCTACGAGATGATACCCGGCTTCGTGGTGGGTTTCGCCGTGACGATCGGGGTGAGTCTCTTCACAGAACCGCCGGAGGAGGCGGGCGCGGTGATGGACGACGTGAAGCGGGTGGTGGGGGGACCGTTCTCGGCGGGGGAGGGGGATTGAAGAGGGCCGTGCGGTGTGCGGCCGTCCGGGCCCGCGCCGGCAAGGGCAGGAGCAGCGACATGAAGTCATTCACACGCGGACAGTTCCTGGGAACTGCGGCAGGCGCGACAGGGGGACCACAATGACGTCACTGACCCGAGGCCAGTTCCTGGGCACTGCGGCGGGTGCCGCCGGTGTGGGACTGCTGACCGGCTGCGAAGGCTCGGAGGTCGTCCTCCGAACCGGCTCGGCATCGGGGACCGCCCCCGACCTCATCGCACACGGCCGTCTCATCCACACCATGGACGACGACAACCCCACCGCCGAATCCCTCGCGGTGAAGGACGGGCGCTTCATGGCGGTCGGCACCCGGGCCGAGATCGACGCCCTGCGCGGCGCAGGCACACAGGTCTTCGACCACCGCGATGCCGTCATCACCCCCGGCTTCATCGACGCGCACACCCACCCCGCCGGCGCCGGAGTCCGCGAACTCAAGGACGTCAACGTCGATGTGCGCAGCATCGCCGAGATCAAGGACCGCATGGCCGCCCGCGCCCGCGAGACGCCGCCCGGCGAATGGATCCGCGGCTTCAAGTACGACGACACCAAGCTGGCCGAGGGACGGCCGCTCAACCGGCTCGACCTGGACGAGGCGGTCCCGGACCATCCCGCGGTGGTCGGCCACCGGGGCGGCCACACCAGCGTCTACAACTCGCGCGCCTTCGCGCTGGCGGAGGTGACCGCCGAGACACCCGACCCCCCCGGCGGCAAGTTCTACCGCGAAGACGGCGAACTCACCGGTCTCGTGGCGGAGCGGGCCAACTACATCATCTCGAGACTGATCCCCAGCACGCACACCGACGATGACCGCCAGGCCGGCGTCAAGCTCATCACCGAGCTGATGGCCCAGGCGGGGCTGACCTCCTTCCACGACGCGGGCACCTCGTCCAGCAGCGTGCGGGCGTACAGCGCCGCCTACCGCAACGGCGAGTTGAGCTGTCGCGTGTACATGATGATGCGCGGCGCCTATGAGGACCTGCGCCAGGCTGGCGTGTCGACCGGATTGGGCGACGAGTGGCTGCGCGTCGGCGGAGTCAAGTACGGGGCGGACGGCTCGGCGTCGGAACGCACCATGCGCATGAGCACGCCGTACGTCGGGCGTCCCGACGACTACGGTATCCTCACCATGACGCGGGAGGCCATCCACGATGTCGTCGAGGTCGCGCACCGCTCGGGCTGGCAGGTCGGCATCCACGCCAACGGCGACGTCACCATCGGCATGGTGCTGGACGCCTACGAGCGTGTGCAGGAGCTGTGGCCGAGGCCGGATCCCCGGCACCGGATCGAGCACTGCTCCCTGGTCAACCCGGAGCTCCTTGCTCGCATCAAGGCCGCCGGCGCCGTCCCCACCCCCTTCTACACCTATGCCCACTACCACGGCAACAAGTGGGTCGAGTACGGCCCCGAGAAGATGGAGTGGATGTTCGCGCACCGGTCGTTCCTCGACTACGACATCCCCGTGGCCCCCGCATCCGACTACACGCCGGGTCCCTACGAGCCGCTGATGGCGATCCAGAGCATGGTCACCCGCAAGGACTTCGAGGGCCGCGTGTGGGGCCCGAGCCAGCGCATCACCGTTGCCGAGGCGATGCGGATCTGCACGATGGGCGGAGCCTACGCGTCCTTCGAGGAGGACATCAAGGGGTCGGTGACGGTGGGGAAGCTGGCCGACTTCGTGGTGCTGGCGGCGGACCCGCATGATGTGGATCCGGATGGGATCAAGGGGATTCCGGTGTTGAGGACGGTGGCGGGGGGGAGGGTGACGTGGGAGGGGTGAGGGGGGAATATCACCACTCTTGTCTGATATTCCTAATGAATCTAAGATAGAATCATGAAGACCACCGTAGATATTCCAGATCAGGAACTCGCGGACGCAATCAGGTTCACCAACGCGAGAACCAAGCGCGAGGCCATCGTCGGCGCCATCATGTACTTCAACCAGCGCATGCGATTGGCGGAGCTCACCAGGTACGCCGGAAGCTGCCCCGGCCTGGTCACCCCGGAGGAGATTCAGGCGATCCGCCGGAGGGGCTGAGCGATTGATTCTCGTCGATACGTCCTCCTGGATCCACTTCCTTCGACCGGACGGCGACCCGAAGGTTCGCGCACGCGTCGAGAGGGCGCTGCGGAGCGGGGAAGCCTGCTGGTGCCCGCTGGTTCAACTCGAACTCTGGAACGGCGCGCGGGGGGCACGTGAACGCAAGGTGCTGCGGGATTTCGCCCGTGTGTTAGCGGAGCTGACGATCGACCAGGAGGTCTGGAGCAGGGCGTACGAGCTGGCAACCGGAGCTCGAGAGCGAGGAGTGACTGTTCCGGCTACCGACGCCCTGATTGCCGCGTGCGCCCTTAGGCACGGAGCCGGTCTGGAATCCGCCGACTCGGACTTCGATCACCTGACGACGGTGGGAGGGCCAACGCGCCTGGTGCAGACACGATCCAGGCCTTCGCTGGGGGAGTGACGACGGGGCGACGGGGCGAGTGCTTCGGGTCAGCGGCATCCATCCTGCCCTGCTTGTACCAACCACTCGCCAACCGCTACCGTAGCAGCCCACCACACTGTAGCGGTCGACGCCCCTCACCCAGGAATCCCACCCATGTTCGGACTCGACTTCATCCCCAACCCCCTCGACGGCGCCCCCTTCGGAACAGCCCTCGAAGTCTGCCTCATCATCGCCTTCGCGGGGTGGCTCCTGTCCCTGTTCGACCGCGAGGCCGGCTGGATCGATCGCCTCTGGTCCATATGTCCGCCGGTCTTCTGCCTGATCGTCGCCTTCGCGACCGACTTCGAGTGGGCGCGGGTCAACGTCATGACGCTGCTCGTGGTCCTGTGGGGCGTGCGGCTGACCCACAACTTCGCCCGCAAGGGGGGTTACCGGAAGGGCGGCGAAGACTACCGTTGGGCGCATGTGCGCGAGAAGATGAGTCCGGCGGCCTTCCAGGTCCTCAACATCACCTTCGTCTACCCTGTCCAGCTGGTCCTTCTGTGGCTGTTCACCTCGCCGATACACCGCGCCTGGGAGTTCGGCGAGGCACCGCTGGGCCGGCTCGACTTTCTGGCCGCCGGGCTGTTCTTCGTACTTTGGGTCGGCCAGGCCATCGCCGACCAGCAGCAGTGGAACTTCCAGCAGGACAAGAAGCGGCGGATCGCGGCGGGCGAGGATGTCGCCCAGCCGTTCCTCACCACCGGCCTCTTCCGCTACAGCCGGCACCCGAACTACTTCTGCGAGATCGCCATGTGGTGCGTCTTCTACCTGTTCTCGGTCGCGGCATCAGGGGAGTGGCTGCATTGGACGGGGCTGGGCTGCATCGGGCTGATCCTGCTGATCATCCCGTCGTTGCGCATGACCGAACAGATATCCGCGTCCAAATACCCCGCCTACAGCGACTACCAGGCCACCACCTCGGCGCTGATCCCGCTGCCGCCGAAAGGCGGGTAGTCGTCCGGGAAACGGCGACTCCCTCCGCGGCTCGGCAATGCTCCAGTCCCTCGGGCTGGGGATGCTCCACGCACCGCCGAATCAATCCTCAGCGATCCGACCCCCTGCTGATCCCCACCGAGAAGGCCAGACCGCTCACCACGTAGTCGTAGTCGAGTCCCAGGTCCGGCTGTGAGATGACCCAGTTCACCACCGACCTGAAATAGCGGAGCCGGAGATCCACCGGCCAGCTCCGGGCCAGCGTCATTCCGATTCCGGCGGACAGGGGCCAGTGGCCGAGCCGCTCGCGGTCCTCGCCCGCGATGCCGGTCTCGGGGTTGGTGCCGCCGGTGGCGAATTCCCCCCGCGAGCGGCGCAATCCGAGGAGCAGGTAGACCCGGCCGCCCCTGTCGTCGACGCTTCGCCCGGCCAGAACGGTGCCTCCCATTGCGAACCTGTCGCTGAACTCCCAGCGCCCCGGCCACACGTCGTGGGGATTGCCGGAGTTCGTCGGGTCGATCGTGCCCTTGATGAGCCGCGGTGACGGGAGTACCGCTTCCAGCTCGCCGCCGAACACCCACCCGGCCGCTGGGACAGAGCGGAATCCGCCAGTGAGCACGACCGCCGTTCCGTACCCATTGGACGACGAGGTGCTGGTACTCGATCCGCCTCCGATCGTGACCGTCTTCGTGTGCTCGACGGTGACGAAGCTCACCTCCGGGGCGAGGCGAAGGAAGAAGCCCGACTGGCCCTGAGCCGGGAACGCGACGAGCGCGCAGGCGATGACGCAGGCCAGGGCGAATGCCCCGCGTGACCTGTTCATGGGCCGCCCCTGCCCCATCACCGGACTGCTAGTACCGAATCATCGAGAAGATGATCGACGGCACGAGCGGCTCGCCCTCGGGCCGAATCGCCTCGATGCAGATGTTCGCCTCGGGGTTGCTCGCCGACATCATGACCTCGACCACATCACCCGCCTCAAGCGGTACGATGCCCTGTGAGATGATGACGTCCTTGGCCATGCTTCCCTCGTCCTGGCAGAGCTGGACGTTGGA
The DNA here is from genome assembly GCA_965211795.1 of Longimicrobiales bacterium. Taxonomy (GTDB): domain Bacteria; phylum Gemmatimonadota; class Gemmatimonadetes; order Longimicrobiales; family Gaopeijiaceae; genus Bin94. The sequence continues at coordinate 4,114,528 of OZ242973.1, read as the reverse complement.
GTTGTCCACGTCGGTGCCGTTGACGCGCAGCCACAGGTCGAAGCAGCCGTAAGGCCCCCCGCCCTCGCGACCGACCTGGGGCGCGGCGACGATCAGGTACGCGCCGGCCTCGGAGACCGTGAGCTGGTTCGCGGCCAGGGCGACGCCGTTTGCGGCGTCCGTAATGTCCATTTGGACCAACGCAGGCTCCGTACCCGGGCACTGGGTGACCGACGACGATGCCTGCAGGTACTGGGCGGTACTCTGTGGGGCGGCGTCTTCGGTGCCGTTGGCGGGCTGGGTGCAGTTTGCCACGGCGAGCATGGCCAGGAGGGTGAAGGATGCGGCAATGGGCTTACTCATGGTCCTCTACCTCGTTGGGTGGGGAACAATGGACTCCAGGATCACTGGAGGGGAAAATCAAATGGGACTGAAGAGCTTCCAGAATACGGCGCAGATTCGTGACCTGCAACGAGATCGCGGGTTCGGGAGACATGCCGGACACCTGCCCCGTCGATATTATGGGTCTTCCCTACCCCCTGTCCGATCACTCGCCCTCGCACAAGGCCGCCCGAATGTTTGACGCCAATCGTCTTCTCATCGCCGTGAGTGTGACATTCCACCTCGCGGCCGCACCCGTCGCCACGCAGCAGCCCGCCACGCCGGTTTCTTCGCCGGCCACCTCAAGTCCGCCCCCCGCCACCCTCGCCATCCCCGGCCTCCAGGCCCCCGTCGAGATCATCCGCGACCGCTGGGGCATCAACCACTTCTACGCCGAGACCGAGTACGACCTCTTCTTCGCGCAGGGATACGCCGCCGCCCGCGACCGCCTCTTCCAGTTCGAGGTGTGGCGCGCCCAGGCCACCGGCACGGTCGCCGAGATGCTCGGCCCGGACGAGCTGCGGCGCGACATCGGCTTCCGCCTCTTCAAGTACCGCGGCGACATGACCGCCGAGATGAACCACTACCACGACCGCGGCTCCACGATCATCCCCGCGTACGTGGACGGGGTGAACGCGTACATCGCCGAGACCGAGGCCAATCCGGAGCTCCTTCCGATCGAGTTCGAACTTCTCGGCATCCGCCCGAAGCGCTGGACGCCCGAGGTCGTGATCTCGCGCCACCAGGGGCTGCTGGGGAACATCGGTTCGGAACTCGGCTACGGCCGTGCGGTGGCGGCGGTGGGCGCCGAGGCGGTCAAGCGCGCCGCGAACTTCCATCCGGGCGATCCCGACATCACCCTGGATCCGGCCATCGACGGTACGCTGCTGAGCCAGGACATCCTCGGGCTCTACAATGCCTTCCGGGGACGGGTGCGTTTCCGGCGCGAACACCTGGCCCCCAAGCACCGCGGGGATTCAGAGGCTTTGGGGAGACTGGAGTCGGCCGCAACCGGCGTTCGCGGCGCGACGGCACCTCCCGGCCCGGCGGCGGAGTCCACCGGGGCTGTCGCGGGAAGGTCCGCAGACGCCCTCGGGCTGCCCGGCACCCTCGCCTGGCCGGACGCCCCAAGCTGGCCGGACGCTTCCAACCGCGATGCCTTCGACTGGCCCGGCCCCGCCACCTGGCCGGACCTGGAGAGCCTCGGCTCCAACAACTGGGTCGTGAGCGGGCGTCTGAGCGAGAGCGGCTACCCCCTCATGGCGAACGATCCCCACCGTGCCCAGTCGGCGCCGTCGCTGCGCTACTGGGTGCACCTGGTGGGCCCGGGCTGGGATGTGATCGGCGGCGGCGAGCCGGAGATCCCCGGCGTGAGCATCGGGCACAACGGATACGGCGCGTGGGGGCTCACCGTTTTCCGCACCGATGGCGAGGACCTGTACGTCTACGAGACCGACCCCACGAACCCCAACCGCTACCGCTACCGTGACGGCTGGGAGGAGATGACCGTCATCACCGAGGAGATCCCGGTGAAGGGTCAGGCGCCCCACACGGCCGAGTTCAAGTACACCCGGCACGGCCCGGTCGTCTTCGAGGACCCCGGCAACCATGTCGCCTACGCCGTCCGCGCCGCGTGGCTGGAACCGGGCGGCGCCCCCTACCTGGCCAGCCTGCGCATGAACCAGGCGAAGACCTGGGAGGAGTTCGTCGAGGCGTGCAACTACTCCAACATCCCGGGCGAGAACATGGTCTGGGCGGACAGGGAGGGGAACATCGGCTGGCAGGCGGTCGGGATCGCGCCGGTCCGGCGCAACTGGTCCGGGCTGGTCCCCGTCCCCGGCGACGGCCGCTACGAGTGGGACGGGTACCTGCCCATCAAGGCCAAGCCCAGCGTCTACAACCCGCCCGAGGGCTTCTTCGCGACCGCCAACAACCACCTTACCCCCGACGACTACCCGCACATGGACGCGATCGGCTACGAGTGGTCCGATCCCTACCGCTGGGCGCGCGCCGTCGAGGTCCTCGGCTCGGGACGGCTCCACTCCATGGCCGACATGATGGCGCTGCAGACCGACTACTTCTCCATCCCGGCGCGGACCCTCGTCCCCATGCTGCGGCACGTCCACCCCGCCAACGACGATGTCGAACGGGCCCGCCAACTGCTCCTGGCCTGGGACTTCGTGCTGACCCCGGAGTCCGTCGCGGCAGCGATCTACGTGGCGTTCGAGGGGCGCCTGCGCGGCAACGTCAACGGCCTCTTCATCCCGGCGGCCGAGCGGCGCCATCTGCGCGGCATGGCCCTCACCAAGGTGATCGGCCACCTGACCGCGCCCGGCGGCGAATTCGGCGACGACCCCATCGCCGGACGCGACGCGGTCCTGCTCCGCAGCCTCGAAGAAGCGGTCGCCGCCCTGCGGGAAAAGCTCGGCGGCGACATGGACCGGTGGCGGTACGGCCAGCCCGGCTACAAGCACGCCACCCTCTTCCACCCCCTCTCCCAGGCCGCCCCGGCCGAGATCGCCGCCCGTCTCACCGTCGGCCCGCACCCGCGCGGGGGCTACAGCTACACCCTCAACAACACCGGCGGTGGCGACAACCAGACGTCGGGCGCGTCCTTCCGGATCATCGTGGACACGGGGGACTGGGACCGCACGGTCGGCAGCAACACCCCCGGCCAATCCGGCGATCCTGCTTCTCCCTTCTACGACAACCTCTTCGAGCTCTGGGCGAACGACCGTTTCTTCCCGGTCTTCTACTCGCGCGACCGGGTGGAGTCGGTGGCGGCCGAGCGGTGGATGCTGACGCCGCGATGAACGACCCCGTCTTCTTCCCCACCCCCGCCGACATGCGCGCCTGGTTCGAAGCCCACCACGACAGTGCCGACGAGCTCTGGGTCGGCTACTACAAGAAGGCGACCGGCATTCCCAGCGTCGACTGGCCCGAGTCGGTGGACGAGGCGCTCTGCTTCGGCTGGATCGACGGCATCCGCAAGACGATCGACGAGAAGCGCTACCGGATACGCTTCACGCCGCGACGGAAGGGGAGCCACTGGAGCGCGCGCAACCTGGCCCGCATGAAGCACCTCATCGAGGAGGGACGGGTGACGGAGGCGGGGATGGCCGCGTACCGCGCGGTCGATCCCCGGAACCGCGAACGGGCCGCATACGAACAGGGCAACGTCCGCATGCCCACCGAGTACGAACGGCGGCTCCGGGCCGTGCCGGCGGCGTGGAACTACTGGCAAGACGAGCGGCCTTCGTACCGGAAGCAGGTGACCTGGTGGGTGGTGAGCGCGAAGCGGGAGGAGACGCGCGAGCGGCGTTTCAGGATCCTGCTGGAGTCTTGTGCGCAGGGTGAGGTGATTCCGCGATTGCGGGGGATGGCGCGGAGACGGCGTTAGCCAGCCCCCCTTGTTCGACTGTGACACATATGCGATCATGATTCATGACTCGTCATCATGATACCGGTACCAAGATCCAGGTCTATCTGCGGCCCGGCGAGAGGGATCAGCTCGACCGCCTCACGAATCTGCTGGCTACCAGCAAGTCAGACGTACTGCGGCGCGGCATGGATGCATTGGAGCGCCAGCTGTCCGACCCCGGCCGGCACCCTGCTCTGAGCGTAGTCGGGCTGATCCCTTCCGGTCGGGGGTCGAGCGCCGGGCCGGGGTACGATCTTGCCCGCGATCATGACGAATTCCTGGCCGCGGACGAGATCGCCTCGTGGTCTCCCGGGCACGCGATGGTGCGGGAAGGGAAGTCCGGGCCGGGGCAAGGCGAGTGACCAGCCTCTTCGTCGATACCAGCGCCTGGTATCCGCTCGCCGATGCCGGACATCCCGATCACCGTGCGGTCGCCGAGGCGCTTCGCGAGAGGATCGCCGCCGGTGCACGGATCGTCACGACGAACGTGGTGGTTGCCGAGACCCAGGCGCTTCTGCTGCGCCGGGCCGACCGCGCCGTGGCCCTGGCGTTCCTGGATGCGGTGCATCAGCCTCCGAATCGGGTCGAGTATGCGTCGCCGGCTCGAGTGGAAGCCGCGACGGACCAGTGGTTGCGCCGCTACCCGGATCAGCGCTTCTCGCTGACCGACGCGATCAGTTTCGTCGTGATGGAAGAGTTGGGAATCCGGGAGGCGCTGACTCTGGACCGACATTTCGCGACGGCGGGGTTTGAGGTGGTGCCGGGGTCGCTGGAGGGACGGGGAGCCCGGGCCCACCGCCGCACCGGGTTTCTGGCCGGTGAGATGAAGGTGCCGGACGACTACGACCGCATGGGTCGACCTCGTTCACGACTCCAGAACCCCGATGAACCCGTCCAGAGCCCGTCGCAGATCCCGCGATAGCGATCCCACGAGCCTGACCGGATATTCCGCGTACTCATCGGCATGCGCAGCGGCGGTCGTAAGCTGGCACGCCGCGAGCACAGTCACGATCACATCGAACGCCCAACGATCTGCCGGATCCTCAATCGGATTCGTCGGACGGTGAAGAACGGCGAAAACGGACTCCCTATGGTCGACGAGGTGACCGGGCCGGAGCTGGAGGGCTTTGGCCAGGCTCTTTGCCATCTTGGGTAACCCCTCCGGATGCGTGGCGAGGCCCACACCCCAGAGACCACTGACCGTGGTTTCCCTGCCCGGGCGCCGACTTGGCCTATAGTCCCTCGGATTGCTTACGCCGTCCAGCAAATCCTGTACGGCCGACACGAAATCGGCGGCGGAAACGTTCCCGTCCCCGGTAGGGATTTTTGCCAGGAGGCTCATGGCCAAACGCCTGTCCGCCTCGCCAACCACCCGCAGCCTCTTCACCAAAGCGCAGTCCAACTCATAGAGAAGCCGCCTCACATCCTCGATGTGAGCCTCTTTCGCCGACAACGGAACGCTTGCCGTCCAGGTCAGGTCAAAGATCCTCGCGGCCACTTCTCTTCCGGGGAGTACCGGAAACCACCGGGGCAGGAACAGAGGTGAGGAGGTGACTGCCAACGCCAACTCCCTTCGGGAAACCAGGACCACATCCAGATACCCCTCTCGGTTGATCCGTTGACGCATTTCCCCATCCAGGATAGCAGCCTCGGACTTCTCCAACACGGTAGCCAAATCGTTCATCACGGAGTTCGGATCGGTAAAGCCCGGCGTGCGGAGAACCACGGGAACCAGCGGGTGGGCCAACGACTTTTCGGCAAGTGATCGGGAATACCCGTCTCGGTCACCCCCGTCGTCTTCGGGGCCGACCACCACCCAGTAGAATTGGATCGGGTCTCCGAAGGCCTCGCGCCGACGTTTGATTTCCTCAAGTGCGCGCTGCGGCGTCGGCATTGGCTACGCCAGCCCCGGCCGAATAGCAGCCGCCAAGCGACCCAGGGCCCTGATTCTCACACCGACCCGATTGTCGTCATGGTCAAGGAAGTTGGCCTGAGAAGCAGTGCGCAGGATCTCGTGCTGGTCGGGGAGCGGTCCGGGTGCGGGAATCCGGTCCAGTAGATTCGGCAGTTCGGAGCGGGAAATCGAGAGTCCTCCGGGGTTCTCCCGGCTGATCTCGCGCACCAGCCAGTATACAGTGAAGAGCCACGGGTTGTCCCGGTATCCACGCTCACTAACGGCATCCTTGATGTTTCCTCTGAAGAAGTCGTAGTCCATGCTCATGGCCATCTGGCTCGGCCTGAGCTTTTTCTCCCGGAACTCGGCAAAGTCCGCCTCAAAGAGCATCAGGTCCCGGTACGGACGCCGTTCCTCGATCAGCCAGTCAACCAGCCCGCGCAGCACGTTTACCGTCAGGAACGGGTGACCGGCAGTTTCGAGATGAAGTGCGCCCAGGAAGCCGGGGTCGTGTCCGATCTGTTCCGTCAGGACCTTTCCAACCAGCTGGCCGAACTCGCCCGCCCGCGTCCCGGCGGTGTACTCGAAGAGTGGGAACGGGTCCTGGCGTACGTAAGGGGCAAGTTGATTCTGGTCCATGAGAATGAAGTGGGCGTCGGGTTGCTGTCCGAGGAATACCAACAGGTTCTCCCGGGTGAACTCGACAAACTGATTGAGCAGCGGCTGCACCACCGAGTACCGTACGTAACTGTTCTGTTCGGCTTCGGCCCGGAGGGAGTGAAATAGCGTTTCGTATTCGTCGACTATGAGGACCTTGCGCCTTCCATCGGTCCGCGTACACTCCGCGACGGTGGCCTCCACAAAATCCGTTGGGAGATGCGACCCGGACACCACTGCGGCGCGCACGCTGTCATAGAACCGTCGTGCATTGCGGGTGGGTCCAGTCCCGCAGGTCTGCGGTATGATGTCGGAGTCGCCGACCGAGTTGTCGAGGCCGAAACAGGCCATGGTCTTCCCGCTCCGGCGTACGCTGCACCACAGCCGGACACCATTGGTTCGGTCGAACTCGCGCAGAAGGTCGCGAACACTCGTTCGCCGAACGCGATAGGACCGCCGCAGGTTGGGTTCGTTGAGCGGGAATAGCCGGGCCACGTTATGGGAAATCGGCTTCCCGGGTCGCTTGCTCCGAAGGGAATGGATTGTTTGCCTCCACACCTGTTCCGCGAGATCGGCCACTGCCTGGGGGTTCGAGGCTCCTGCTTCCACGACCATGTTGGCCAGAGGCTCGCGCTCGCGAACGAACTGCCTTACCTCCGGCTTGAGCGGCGCGACCACCAGGGCCACGTCTTGGGCACGCGCCTCGTTGAGCGAACGCCAGGACGCGGTTTCAGCGTCAAGATATGCACGCGCCTCGATCACCGGACGCGGTGTCGAGCGTGGCGCTCGGACCTCCACCATCAGGAACCGATCGTCCCATGCGAGCCGCCCGGAAAGCGGAACTGGAAAGTAGTCCTCGCCTTGCTTGTTGATCAGGCGATCGATGGATTCCAGCAACGGGATCGCCGACCGCTCGATTCCTTCGGTGAACGGGCCGGTTTCGAGGAACCCGGAGACCTCCAACGCAGCCGAGGGTGTGAGAAAGGCGAGGCTGCGTCCCCAGCGTTCGGGGAATTCTGACAGCAGTGAATCGCCCCGCTCGTCACCGAATCGAGCTGCCGCATATCCCTCCAGGACGCCGGTAAGTGCGGCAGAATAGAGGGCTCGCAGCGCCACAATCGACGCCTGTTGGTAGGTGTGGGATACCTGGTCCGAGTAGTACTCCAGCAGTAGTTCCAGGAACTGGGCCAGGCCACCAACGGACTTCTTGACTGCTCCCAAGTGGGAGGTACCCTTCGCGTCCCGTTCGTGCTCATAGCCCTTGGTGAAGATCTCGTGGGAGTGCTCGGAGAGGCATCGCCGGATCGTACTCGTGGCTGCCCCATCCGACCCAAACTCCATCCGCTCCAGGAACACGTCGAAATGACGGAACAGACCCTCCCGATAGTGCGTTCCCCACTGGAAGATGTGCTTTCGGCCCAGCTCTTCGAGGTCGTTCTGAAACGTGACCCCGGCACCCGTCTGTCCGGTCTTGGAGGCCACGGCATAGCCAGAGGCCACCGCGGGCTCACGAACCTCGGTGGACAGGCCCTCGATCCGTCGCTCCAGGAACGCATGTAGTTGCCGCTTCCGTCTCGGCTGGAAATGGTCAATGACGGATTCCAGCGTCAGTCGCCATTCTGCAAGGGTTTCCTCCTTCATCTGGCTCAGGAGTTCCGTCAGCATCTTCTCCGGCTTTTCGGCATGGCCCAGCCGGAGCTCTTCTTCGATCTCGGTCAGGCGTGCCTCAATGTTCAACAGGTCCAGCCTCCTCCGACGGGTAACGGTAATCAGAAGCCATCAGTATCCTATCACGGTTCAGCACGAGGCGCGTGAACACCGGTCGGTGCTTCGGTTGGCATCCCCGTCAGATCATGCCCCAGCCACCGCCCCACCCAGCCACCGCTCCGGCCCCATCGCCCTCTCCCTTTCCCGAGGATGCCGGTTGAACCACGACACCGTCAGCAGCACCTCGGCGGCCGCATCCGCTTCCAGTCGTCCGTCCCGGTCCGCCGGCACCGGCTGAAACACCTCCTCCACCACCTCGTTGGCCCGCCGCCGCGCCCGGTCCGACTTCGGCCACGGCAGGTCGGCGCACGGGCGGCCGCGCCGGATCAGGTAGATGCGGTCGTCGCCCTCGTAACCGGACACGGGGTAGACCAGGTTGAGGTTCTCGACCTTCCCGCGGAACCCGGACAGGTGACTCCACAGCTTCTCCAGCGTTTCCATGCGGTCGCGGATGGTGGCCGCGTACTCGAAGCGCAGGTCGTTGGCCGCGGCCTTCACCGAATCCGCCAGCTCGGCCAGGGGCGCGCGGCTGCGGGCTTCGAGGAAGGAGCGGACGAGGCGCAGGCGGCGGTCGTATTCGGCGGTGGTGCAGCGGCCGGCGCAGGGCGCGAGACAGGTCCCGGTGTCGGCGCGGATGCAGCGGGGCACCCGTCCGTTCGAGAACATCTCCAGCTGGTCGCCGAAGTGGATGGGGGTGTGGGCGGGACAGTCGCGCAGGCCGGTCGCCAGCGAGAGGTCGTGCACCGCCCGGGAGAGCCAGCCCGTCTGTGCGAAGGGGCCGTAGTAGCTCGCCCCGTCGTTGTGGACCCGTGAGACGGGGACCAGTCGCGGGGCCGGCTCCCGGGTGATCCTGATGAACCCGTACCGGCGGTCGCGCTTGTGCTGCACGTTGTACTCGGGCTGCCAGGCGCGGATGAGGCGCATCTCGCGGATGAGCGCGGCGAACTCGTTCGGCTGCAGGTCCCAAGTGACGTCTTCGGCCTCTGCCACAAGGCGGGCCGTCTTCCCCGTCTCTTCGCGGAAGTACGACAGTAGGCGCGACTTGAGGCGCACGGACTTTCCGACGTAGAGGATCCGCCCGCCCGCGCCTAGCCAGCGGTAGACGCCCGGCCGGTCCTCGGCATGGGTGCGGACCTTCTCTCGGAGGGGCGAAGTTGCCATGGGGACCGCAATTTCGTGATTTATTCGGGTCAGGTCAACGACGCTGTCGGAGAATTGGTCCCAAATCCGCATTGCGCTGTCCCGTCACACGCACTATTGTGGCCCTCCATGCAAGGGCATGGACGTTCCCTGGTCATCCGCGATCCGGTCTGGAACACGATCCGGATGGATGCCGTCGCCGTCGCCATCATGGACACGGCGGCCTTCCAGCGTCTCCGCTACATTCGGCAGCTCGGCCTAGCGCACCTGGTGTATCCGGGGGCCACCCACACGCGCTTCGATCACGCGCTCGGCGTCTACCACCTTGCGGTGCGCGCGCTGGGGATTCTGAAGGCGGGTCCGCCGGTGCCCGATCACGTCTGGCAGGGCGCACGGCTGATCCCCTACGCGGCCCTTCTTCACGACATCGGCCACTACGCCTTCTCACACGCGCTCGAGGAACTCGAACCGGAGCGAATTGCGGGCGACCATCAGGAGATCAGCGCGCGCTTCTTCGAGTCGGAGCCTCTGAAGGCGGCGCTGGAGCCGCTGGGCGCTGGAGCCGCGGACGAGATCTTCCGCATCATCATGGGGAAGGGGGACAACGTGCTCCGCAGCCTCGTGAGCGGCAGCCTCGACCTGGACAAGATGGAGTACCTGCGCCGCGACGCGCGCTTCTGCGGCGTGCCTTACGGTGATGTCGACGTGGAGCGTCTCCTTCAAGGCCTGGCCATTCTGCGAGACCCCGTTAACGGCGAATGGGAGGTCGGGCTGCGCGGCAAGTCGGTAAGCACGCTGGAGTCCCTCCTCTTCTCGAAGTACCAGATGTTCCGGACCGTGTACTGGCACCACGGAGTGAGGGCCGCCACCGGTCTCTACAAGCGGATCGTGGAGACTGCGGTCGAGGCAAAACTGGTGTCGCCGCTCGAGCTGATCGGCCCCACCGACGAGGAGCTGCTCTACGAGCTTTCCCGGCGCGCCCGCGCCGCCCGCGGCCCGGTCGCGGCCCGCCTCTCCCGCCGCTGGCTGCCCGCGCTCCGCGAACGCCGGCTGCCGAAGCGGGCAACCGAAATCCCCGCCTGGCAACTCGAAGATACGACGCTGCCCGAATGGGTGAGCGGCGATACACCGGCAAAGCGGCGCTGGGAAGACGGGATCGCCGCCGAGCTGGGACTTGGTCCCGGCGAAGTGATCCTCGATTTCCCCGTCAAGAAAGCGATGTTCCAGCTGGACGTACTGGTGGACAGGGGAGGTCAGGTGGTGCGCCTCGGGCGTGAGGGGATGCCGGGGCTGATCGATCTGCCCAGCCTGGCCGAGGAACTGTACCGGACGGCGCGGGTGCTGCGCCTCTTCACTTTCGAACGCCGGGAGGTGACGCCGGAGTGGCTGCTGGAGAAACTCGCCGGCGCCGGGAGACGCGAAGAACAAAATGCCGCCGGCACCGTAGGGGTTTCCGCATGAGGAACGTGGGAACCAACTGCGCGACAGGGGTACGTGACGGCGTCCGCGACGCTGCGGGCAACGAAAAGGGCACTCAGTGTGTCTTTGACAAACGGAGATTGCAACCTTACCATTAAAGGCTGTATATGCTACACACGTGCGGTCGGCTCGTGAATCGGTCCGCACTTGAGAGAACGAGAAAGAACCATGGCCAGAAAAGCACGGCGGGGCCGGCGCCCGAAGGGGCGGGTGAACCCGCTCACCGGATTCGACGCCAGCCTGGACGAGCAGACCGCGCTGGATCAGTATCTGCGCGATGTCAGCCGTCACGAGCTGATCACGCCGGATATGGAGAAGATCCTGGGCGCGCGTGCCCAGAAGGGTGACGAAGAGGCGATCCAGGCGCTCGCCAAGGCGAACCTGCGCTTCGTCATCAGCGTCGCGAAGAAGTACCAGAACCGGGGCGTCTCCCTCACGGACCTGATCCAGGAGGGGAACGTGGGACTCGTGACCGCGGCCCGGAAGTTCGATCCCGAGCAGGGGGTGAAGTTCATCTCCTATGCGGTGTGGTGGATCCGCCAGGCCATCCTGGCTTCGCTGGCGAACCACGGACGTCCGGTGCGCGTGCCGCTGAACCGCGCCTCGGACCTCGCGCGCATCTTCCGCGAGAAGGAGCGGCTCAAGCAGGAGCTGGGACGCGATCCGACCAGCGAGGAGCTGGGCAAGGCGACCTTTCTGACGCCGCAGCTCGTGGAGTCGCTGCAGACGCTGAACGCGGCGGAGATCCGCCTGGACGCGCCGATCGGCGACAGCGAGGACTCGCAGCTCGTGGAGCGCTTCATCACCGAAGAGGCGGCCGAGCCCGAGCTGGAGGTCGAGAACCGTCTCCTCACCGAGGCGGTGGGCAACGCCCTGGGGTCGCTGGAACCCCGCGACGCCAAGGTGCTGAGGCTCTACTTCGGCCTCGAGGGCGAGCGCGAGCACACCCTGGAGGAGATCGGCAACATCCTGGGGGTCACCCGGGAACGGATCCGCCAGCTCCGGGACCGGGCGCTCAAGCGTCTGCGCGAGGGGGACAAGGGGAAGGCTCTGAAGTCCTTCGCGGCGTAGAGGCGCGGCGTCCGGACGGAATCGGGCGCAGCCTGAGCATGTGCAGGTGGGGACACCCCTGCGGCGGCACGACCGTCGCGGGGGTGTTTTCGTTGCGGGTGGCGGGCGCGTGACGGAGGGCCAGGTGATCGAGGCGACTGGCGGCACGTACACGGTGCGCACCGGCGACGGGACCCTCGAGGCGTCGCTACGGGGGCGGTTGAAGAGATCAGGGGATGTGCGCGACAAGGTGGTGATCGGGGACCGGGTGGGGGTGGTGGAAGCGTGGGGAGGGGGCCATGTGATCGAGTCGGTGCAGCCGCGGCGGACGTACCTGGCTCGGCGGACGTTGGGTGGGCGTGTGGCCAAGGTCGTGGCGGCCAACCTGGACCGCCTGGTGGTGGTGGCGTCGGTTGCGGACCCTCCGCCGACCCCCGGGGTGATCGACCGGATGCTGGTGATGGGGGAAGCGGGGGGGATGGAGGCGTGCGTCGTGCTGAACAAGGTGGACCTGGTGCGGGGGCGGGGGGTGGCTGGGGAGCTGGCGGCGCTGTACCGCTTCGCGGGCTACCCGGTCGTGGAGACGTCGGCGGTGACGGGTGAGGGAATGGCGGACTTTCGCGAGGTGATCCGGGCCGGGTCGTCAGCGCTGGCGGGGCCGTCGGGGGTGGGGAAGTCGACGTTGCTGAACGCGATCGATCCGGGACTCGAGCTGCGCACCCGCACAGTGGGGAGGAGATCGCGGGCGGGGAGGCATACCACGGTCTCCAGCCGACTCATCTTCCTGGAGGGGGGCGGAGCCGTAGCCGACACCCCGGGCTTCAGCGAGGTCGGGCTGGGCGATGTGTCCCGGGCGGAGCTCGACCGGTGCTTTGCCGATTTCCGTCCCTTCCTGGGCGGTTGCCACTTCAACGACTGCACGCACGTGCACGAACCGGCCTGCGCGGTTGTAGGGGCGGTGGAGGCGGGGGAGATCGGCGGGGCCCGCTACGACAGCTATCGGACGATCCTTGAGGAGCTGTAATGGCGGACAAGGGGTGGGCGCCGCCTGGTCCTCTGCAGAAACGGTGCCGCGATCGGCCGTGGAATCTATCTGCCCCGCCCCGGTTGGTCCCGGGTCGCCTGATGGGGTAGAATCCCGCATGAACAGGGATCTGGTCATGACCACCGACGGGGGATTGCCGTGAGTCGGGCACGCCGCCTGATCTGGCTGCCTTCGCTGCTGGTGGGCGCGGCCGTCGCCACCGCGTTGGTGACCGGTGCCGGCGTGCTGCTCTACGACTCGCAGGGACTTGCGCGGGAGATCCTCAATCCCGAGCGGGAGAGTTCGCTGCCACTGCTGCTGATCGAGAACGGCGACGGGCTGGTCCGCGCGGCGGGTGTCCTGATCGGCATCGCCGTGGTGTCGCTGGCTGCGGGGATCTGGATGGGCAGGGCCGGGGACGACAGCGAGGCGGTGCGCACGGCGGTGCGTTGGTGGGTGGGACTTCTCGTAGCGCTCCTGGCCGGGTCGGGGTTCACGGGATTGTGGGAGCTATGGGACGGGTTTGCCGGCACGTCGCTCACACAGGGTGTCGGCCTCGCCGTGACGGGCGCCCTCCCGGCGTACTTCGCCGGTGGGGTATGGGGGCGCATCGGGAGGTTCGCCGGATCGCTGGACTCCAGATCCCGGAGACAGGTCGTAATCGGAGCTGTGGCCGGTGTCATGGTGGGCGCGACGCTCGTGCTGACGCTTCTGGCGCGCCCGGTGCTCGCGGTCACCGCCTTCCTCGGGGCCGCGGTATTCGCCTCCGGGGGGGCGCGCTGCCAGGGATGGATCTTCGACCGCGTCCCTCGGCGCCGCGTGGTGTTGCGCGAAACCACGCGTCCGGGCCTCCTCTTCGAGAGGTGGTACACCGCGGTGCCGGAAACGGAGGTCAGCGTCCTCTGGGACGGCGAAGGTGACCGGATGGTCGATCCGCCTGTCGCGGGAGACTGGCGGCTGGGTGTTGCCGGCACACTGGACGCGCGTTGTCCGGTCCTCTTCGTGGGTGCCGGGAGCTGGTTTGCGCGCGAGGGGGATGCTGGGTGGCGGTTGCATGAACCGGATGCCGAGGTGAGAGCGCTGGCCTGCGAGGGCTTCGGATGGACCGATGAGTCGTTGGCGGACGCTCCCGTGCCGGAGGACCCCGGATACACGGTGGTGATGGACTGGGAGAGCGCGGGGGAGGGGCTCAGGGAGGAAGTTGCCTCCGGCGAGCTGCTGGCCGCGCTGCATGAGGCGGGAGTGGAGCGGGTCTGGGTGCGGGCACGCCGGGGCCGCCTGCCTGCCGAGGTCGCCGAAGCGGCGGGTGCGGTGGGGTTCGAAGTGGCGCGGTACGTGGCCGTGGTGTCCGCTGCCGCGGGGCCGCCGCGCCTGCCGCCCCGGGGGGACGAAGTGTGGTGTCTGAGTGCGGAGGGGGCGCCGCCGGGGCAGGTTGCCGGACTGAAGGCGCTGAACGAGGCTGTCCGGCCGCCGGGCCACGCGAACGTCTGATGAAGGTGGCCCACCTGTCGGATCTGCACCTGGGCTACGCAGGGGCGGGGCCGGGGCGGGCGGCGGACGTGTTGCGGGCCTTCGAGAGCGCGCTGGCCCGAATCGAGGAAGTCGGTCCGGATGTGGTCGTCATTGCCGGGGACGTGTTCGATCACCCGGAGGTGACCGCCGCTCCGATCGCCGTCTTTTCGAGGTCGGTCCGCAAGCTGCGGGACACCCGTCCCGGGGTGGTGGTCGCCGTGGCCGCCGGAGCGCGCGACATCTCCCTCGAAGCCACCTCGCACGGTCCGCTCATGGTGATCGGCGCCCTGCCCGGCGTCGAGGCGGCGACCACGACGGTACGGCGCCTCAGCCTGTGCGATGGCCGCCTCGCCGTCACCCTCCTTCCCCACCCTGTCGTGATGGCCTCGCGCTCGGTGGACGTTTCCCCCGATCCGGAGGCGAAGTGGAACGTCCTGGTGGCGCACGCGGCGCTGGCCTCGGGACGCTCCCACGCCCCCAGGGTCCCGCTCGGCGGCTGGGACTACGTCGCCCTCGGCTCGAACCACGCCTACACTCCAGTGGCCGAGCGGGCCTGCTACTGCGGGTCGCTCGAGCGGATCGGTGCCGACCCCTGGACGGAAGCGGCGATCGACAAGGGGTTCGTGACTGCGCAGCTGGAGTCGGGAGAAGTGACCTTCTGGCCTGTCGAGGCGCGGGCAGCGATAAGCCTGGCGCCGATCGAAGCCACCGGAGGAGGGACCGCGACGGTGGCGCGCAGACTGGGCGAGGCGCTGGCGGGTGTGCCCGGGGGGATCGATGGGAAGCTCCTGCGGATCCCGATTCGGGGTCTCTCCGCCGAGGATCTGGCCGTGCTCGACCGGGAGGTGCTCGCCGGGGTGCGCCGCCGGGTCGCGGAGCTGCGTGTGGAGGCGCTTCCCGGACAGGGCGCGTCGCATGGGGTGGGCGGGGTGGGGGCGCGGCGGGATGCCGCGGCGGTGCGCAAGAGGTCTTCCCGTGCCGGGGTTGAGGCGGGGTTGGGACAGGTGGGCGCGCACGCGGCGGGCCGATGAGGATTGTCTCGCTGCAGGCTGGCTCGCGCGGTCCCGTGCTGGATCTGCGCGACGCGCGGGGACTGGTGGGCTTCGTGTCCGAGGACGATCCGCTGTGGGGGGAGTTGGTGGGGGGGCTGCGTGCGGCCTTTGCGAGCCGGGGACGTCACCGTGGGCCGGGGGCGGTGGTGGAGGGGGCGGTTCGGGTGGGGAGCCGCGCCTTTGAGTCGCAACTCGATGAGGTGGTCGAAGCGCACGGCCTTCGGCGCGAGGAGTACGCGGCGCTCTGGTTCGGGGATGGGTCGGCGAAAAGGTGGCTGGCCACGGCGGGAACGCTGCTGCTGGGTCCGTCGGGAGCCGGTAAGATTCGTGAGCATGGTGGCAGGGCGCGCGAGGAGGAGTTGAAGGGTGGGACGACGGGTGGTCTGCCGGCGGGGCGGGTGGCGCGCCTGGCAAGGGACGCCCGCAGCGAAGTGGACCGTCTGGCGGGATTGCAGGCAGAGGTGGAAGGACTGGAGGCGCGTCTGTGCGAGGCGCGTGAGGAGGCGGCGGTCGCCCGTGGCGACGCCGAGGCCGGGATGATGGCATGGGCGCGGGAACGCCAGGACGCCGAGACGCGGCTCCTGCTGTACCGCGACCGGGAACGGGAACTGCGCGGGCGGCTGAAGAGCATGGACAAGGGGGGGGAGGATGGCCTGTGCGGCAGGTGCGACCGGGAGCTGGGCGATCGGGCCGGGCCGGTGCGCAACGCGCTCAGGGAGGAGTGGGAGGGTGTGGTGCAGGACGGGCGCTGGTGGCGTCGCCGCAGGGACCAGCTCGAAGGCAAGCCCGATGAGCTGCAGGCGGCGGAGAGCCGGGCGGTGGCGCTGAGCGCGGAGGTGGACGGCCTGGTCGAGGAGCTTGCCCGGTGCAAGACGCAGGTGGGGGAGCTGAAGGTGGCCACGCGGCGGCTCGATGAGCTGGTGGAGTTGGGGGTCCGGTTGCGCGGGGGTGGGGGCGGGGTGCGTTCGGGTGCGGGTGCTGCCGGGGAGGAGCGGAGGATCAGGCTGTTGTCGGAGACGCGCCGCCGAGTGCGGGCCCGGATCCACGGCAAGGTGGTGGCGCTCACCGGGGGGCGGCTTCTCGGTGCGTTTCCGGAGCTCTTCGCGGCGTGGGACGGGGGTGCGGGGAGGGGTGGGGAGGATGTGGCGGTGCTCGAGGTGGCCACCCGGATCACGCTCGTTGAACTGGCGGCGGAGGTGGGGGTGAAGCTGGATTCGGTGGTCTTCCCCGATGGACTTGGCGGTTTGCACCGCGAAGACCGGCCCCGCCTGGTGACGGCCCTGGCGCGTGTGGCGCGAAGGATTCCCCTGGTGCTGGTCCACGCCCCGCCGCGCGTGGCGGCTGCGGCCCCCGAGTGCTTCGACTTCCTCTACAGGCACGGAGGGCCGGCGGCAGGCGGCGCGGTTCGCCGCCAGAGGTCAGGACTCGGGGCTGTCTGGCTGGGGTAGATCCAGGGAGTTCGCGAGGTCCTTCCACGCTTGCCGGCGTTCTTCCACTGCCGCTCTGGCATCCGGATCGTCCGCGAGCGCAGGGTCCTGCAGGAGTGCCAGGTAGACCCAGGAGTAATAGTTCGGAATCCCCCGCGTCGACCGGTCCGGCCAGTATCCCCATTCCTCCGGAATCCCCGAATGCTGCGTGAAGACGCTGTCCGCCAGCAGCCTGGTGCGTTCGATGTCCAGCCAGGCTCCCAGCACGGGGGCTTCGCCGGTGCCGTCGCGGTTCGGCACTATGCCCGGGGCGAGTTCCAGCGGGTTGCCGGGCCACAACCGGAAGGCGAGTCCCTGTCGCACGATATGCGGCATGATGCCGAAGTCGGCTGCCGGCGTGACGGCGGAGGCGAAGTATACCGGCCGGTCGCCCAGTGAATTCGCAATCGCGGCGAGCGTGAACTGGTGCCACGGGTATAGCACCTGACCACCCGCCACCGTGGCGGTGAGCGGGCCCACCGTGTAGGCCTGCTCCTCCTGCAGCGGCCGGTAGCGGCCGGCCACCTGCCGTACGGTGGCGTCGCTCAGGTCGTCGCGGAACATCCCCCGTGACGGGAGTCGCACCGGTTCGGCCAGCAGGATCGGCACCTTGCCGGCCGCCTCGGCTTCGGCACGGTCGTGGGTGTACATGGCCTCCGTGTTCTCCGCCGTGTAGGGACGCTGGCAGAGGATGAGGGTGGGGTCGGCGTCCGGGTCCTGGCCGGGCTGGCAGGGACGGGTGAGATCGCGAAGCTGCCTGACATACCAGGGCGTATTCAGGTACGAAGTCACCGCCACGGTCACGTCGCGCCGGATGCCTTCGACCTCCTGCACGTACCACAGCGGGAAGGTGTCGTTGTCGCCGTTCGTGAAGATCACGCCGTACGGCTCGACGCTCATGAGAAGGTTGTGGGCCCAGTCGCGTGCGGCATGGTCACCGCTGCGGCTGGCCCAGCCGAAGTTGAGCACCAGCGGGATGAGGGCCAGCCCGAGGACGGGTGAGGTCGCGGCGAGCGAGCGCCCCGACATGCGGGTGACCCGGTCCCAGAGGCCCGCAATCCCGATTCCCGCAAGGAGACCCCACACCGAGAAGCCCACCACGAAGAAGTAGTCACGTTCGCGCACCTCGGCGAGATCCCGGGACGTGCGCGCGTTCGCCGCATCCATGGCCTGCCGGAGTTCGTCGCCCTCGGGCAGCGGCATCGAATATCCGTACTTGAAGTTCAGGTAGTAGACGAGTCCCCCGGAGAGGACCCCGAAGAGCGAGATCAGGTAGATCCAGCTGACCCGGTCGCGGCGATAGTGCTCCATGAGACCGAATATGCCCAGCCCGATGAAGAGCGCCGTGAGGGGGATTCGCGCACGGCCGAAGACCTCGTCGTCCGCAGAGAGCGACCGGGCCCACTGCCAGTCGAAGTACTGGAGCCAGTTTCCGGCCTGGGAGACCAGCGGTGCCTGGCGCGGGATGAGCGGGGGCTTCTCGTACTGCTTCCGGTTCAGCGCCGCCGAAAGGTCTTCGCAGCCGGCATTGCCGTAGGTGACGACGCTGGTCAGCGCCTCGCCGATGTTTTCGCAGGTGGGCTGGGCTTCGTTGATGATGGGACCGAGCCCGGAGCGGATAGGCAGGAAGAGGTGGACGGAAAGCGCGAGCACGATGGCCGGGACACCGAACACGTACAGGCGCGGGTTGAGGAGGCAGCGGGGCTGAACGAACAGTACGAAAAGCAGGAGCGCGGGAGCCGCGAGGAAGGCCATGAGGTGGTTTCCGACGGAGAGCGCCAGGACGAAGGCCATGAGAACGAGGAGGTGATCGTTCCCGGCCTTGCCGATCCGCTCCTGCCAGCGGAAGGCGAGCCACGACAGCAGCGCGATGGTGAGGAGCGACACCGTGTAGACCTTCTCGTTGACATTCGACTGGTTCCAGACGGTGAAGGCGGTGGCGCTGACCAGCACCGCGGCGAAAGCGCCGACCAAACGGAAGCGCCGGTCGTCGGAGAAGTGCCTGAGGATGTGGTGCGCCACGAGGAACCAGAGGCCATGCGCGAGCGTCCCCATCAAGGCGGAGAAGAGATTGATTCGTACCGCGGTGGAGAGACCGAAGACGCCCAGCAGGATTTCCCAGGTGCGCGCCAGAATGATGAAGAGGGGATTCCCGGGGGGATGGGGAATTCCCAGAATGTGTGCCGTGGCGATGTATTCGCTGGTGTCCCAGAACGCCGTGGTCGGCGCGAGGGTGACGATGTAGAGCAGTCCCACGACAGCGGCCGCGACCGCGGCCCACTTGTAGGGCGGTGATCCGCCGGGTGTGCTCTGGGGACTTTCCTTTTTCCGCGGCCGCATCGGCGCCTCTCCGTCGTTGACTTTCTTCGGTGATTCTGGAAAGGTATCCGGTCTCCCTCAACCGGACCTCCCCTGGCCATCACGTGAACGTCGAACCCACTTTCGAATCCTTCCTCGAAGAGGCTGCTCCGGGCAACCGCATTCCTGTCTGGTGCGAGTTCCTCTTCGACTCCGACACGGCCGTCACCGCCTATCACAAGCTGCGTGACGGCGTCTTCGGATTCCTTCTCGAATCCGTGGTGGGTGGTGAACAATGGGCCCGCTACAGCTTTCTGGGAAGTCGGCCGCGCGAAGCGTGGATGCTGGAAGGTAGCGGGGTTTCAGTCTGGAGCCCGGATCGGGGATGGCGTCCGCACGCGACCGACGACCCCCTCGCGGACCTGCAGGTGCGCCTGACCAACGCCCGCGCCCGCCCGGACCCCCGTCTGCCCCGCTTCTGGGGAGGTGCCGTCGGCTATTTCGGCTACGACCTGGTGCGGCGCCTGGAGCGGCTGGGACCGGGCCCGTCCGACGACCAGGGTCTGCCCACGGCGATGGTCATGTTCTCCGATGTGGTGATCGCGGTGGACAATCTGTACGGCCGGGCGAGGGCGATCACCACCGTGGAGACCGGTGACGTCACCGATCGCGGCGCGCTCGAGGTTCTCTACCGGGAGGCTGTGGGTCGCTTGGCGGAGGTGGTGGAAGGGCTTGGATCGGGTCCCGCTCCAGAACCCCTGTCGCTGGAGCTCGGCCAGAGCGCGGCCGAAATTGCTTGCGACAGCAACTTCGAGCGGGACGACTTCATCGCCGGGGTGAGGCGGATCCAGGACTACATTGCCGCGGGCGACGCCTTCCAGGTCGTGCTCAGCCAGCGGCTCACGACCCGGTTCGAGGAACGTCCCTTCGACCTCTACCGGGCGCTGCGGACCATCAATCCGTCGCCGTACATGTATTTCCTCGAACTCGACGGTTTCAGCATCGTGGGTTCGTCGCCGGAGGTGCTGGTGCGCCTGGAAGACGGGGCGGTCACGGTTCGGCCCGTCGCCGGAACCCGCCGGCGGGGCCGCACCCCCGCCGAGGACCGCGAACTGGCGCGCGAGCTGGCCCAGGACGAGAAGGAGCTGGCCGAGCACCGCATGCTGGTGGATCTCGGGCGCAACGACGTCGGGCGCGTCTCGGAGTACGGCACCGTGACCGTGCCCGAGCTCATGGCGGTGGAGCGTTACTCGCACGTGATGCACCTGTGCAGCCAGGTCGAGGGGCGGGTGCGTGCGGGGCTCACCGCGCTGGATGTGCTCGGTGCGTGCTTCCCCGCGGGGACCGTCTCGGGAGCGCCGAAGGTGCGTGCGATGGAGATCATCGACGAGCTGGAGCCCACGGCCAGGGGACCTTATGCGGGCGCGGTGGGCCACATCGGGTGGGGGGGCACGCAGATGGACACCGCGATCGCCATCCGCACGATGATCGTGCGGGGTGGCCGGGCGCATGTTCAGGCGGGGGCGGGGGTGGTCGCGGACTCGGATCCGGAGACCGAGTTCACAGAGACGATGAACAAGGCCCGCGCACTGTTGCGGGCGGCGGGGATGGTTGGGGGGGGTTAGCCCGGCCTCACCCTCCTCCAGCCAGCTCGTCGTACAGGTGGATCAGCGTGTCGATCCCCCTCTCGAAGCAGTCCGTCGCAAACCATTCGTTGGGGGCGTGCATGTTGGCGCCGGGTAGCGCGAAGCCCAGAAGCAGCGAATTCGCGCCCAGGATCTCCTCGAACTCACCCACGATGGGAATCGTGCCGCCCTCGCCGGCCAGCACCGGACGCGCCCCGAACGAGCGCTCGAGCGCCCTGGACGCGGCTTCAAAGAGCGGCCCCTCGAGTTTGGCCCGCCAGGGTCGGCCGCCGTGCAACTCCACCAGCGTGAGGTCCACGCCGGCGGGCGCCACCTTCGCCAGATGCTCCTCCAGCAGCACTTTCACCCGGTCCGGCGACTGTCCCGGAACCAGGCGGAAGCTGACCTTCGCCATCGCCTTGGCGGGGAGCACGGTCTTGGCCCCTTCGCCCGTGTAGCCGGAGAGCATGCCGTTGACGTCGCACGAGGGGCGTGTCCACAGCCGTTCCAGCGGCGAATAGGACGACTCGCCACCGGCGGGGATGGTGCCGACCTGGTGTGCGTAACCGTCGGCGTCGAAGGGGAGCGAAAGGATTCCTTCGAGCGTTTCGCGCGACGGGGGCTCGATGTCGTCGTAGAAGCCGGCGATGGCGATCCGCCCGGTCTCGTCGTGCAGGGTGCCGATGACCCGGGCCAGCGCGTTGGCGGGGTTGGGGATTGCGCCGCCGTAGGCGCCGGAGTGGAGGTCGGAGCGGGGTCCTTCGGCGTGGATCTCGAAGTAGGCCAGGCCGCGCAGCGAGAAGAGCAGCGAGGGAACACCTGGCGCGAACATGGCCGAGTCGGAGATGACCACCGTTTCCGCGGCGAGGCGCTCCCGGTGCGCCTTCACGAAGGGCACGAGGTTCGGTGAACCCACCTCCTCTTCCCCCTCCGCGAGAACGACCACGTTGACCGGCAGTCGGCCCCGCGTGGCCAGATGCGCCTCCAGCGCCTTGATGTGCAGGAAGAGCTGTCCCTTGTCGTCGGCGGAGCCCCGCGCGTAGATGCGGCCGTCGCGGATGGCGGGCTCGAAGGGGGGACTGTCCCACAGCTCCAGCGGCTCGGGGGGCTGCACGTCGTAGTGGCCGTAGATGAGGACGGTCGGTGCTTCGGGCCCGGCTCCCCGCCATTCGCCCAGCACGACGGGGTGGCCGGGGGTGGGGATCGTCTCAGCCTGGAGGCCCGACTGCACGAGCTGGGCGCGGACCCACTCGGCGGCGCGCTCCGTGTCTCCGTTGTGCTCCGACTTGGCCGACACCGACGGGATGCGCAGAAAGTCCCACAGCTCGTCGTAGAAGCGGCTCCGTTCCCTGTGGGCGTAGTCGACGGGATGGGTCATGGTGGTGGACGCGTGGGTGCGGGAGCCTCAGGTGAGGCCCTTGATCCCCCAGCGATAGACCCAGGTCATCAGAACCGCCAGGGCGACCGCGCCCGCCATCCCGCCGAGGCTGAGCGCCACCGGATGGTCGAACTCGAGGATGCCCACGCCCAGCATGCCGCCGATCACCGCCGCGAAGGCGCCCAGCACGCACAGAACCCGGGTATGACCCGGGGTGGTATCGGGGCGTTTGACGACGGCCTTCATGCCGAGGCCGATCGCCATGCCCAACACGATCCAGACTGCAACTCCGATCCAGTTTTCCATGGCTGGAATCTAGTGCTTCCGCATCCGGCGCTTCAACTCCTCGAGGCGCGCGTCGATCGCTTCCTCGCGGTGGGACTCCTCCAGTTGTTCGTCGAAGTCGCGCGCGTCGTCGAAGAGCGCCTCCTCCGCACCGGCGGCCCCCTCGCTGTCGACGATTCTCTCGGCCATCCGGTCGAGTTCGCCGAAGAGGTCGTCGGACCCGCCTAGCGATTCGCGCGCCTGTGTCCGTCCCGCGGTCGACGTGAGCCGGTCACGGTTGGCGCGGGCCTTCCTGATCTGCGAAAGCATCTCGGTGTATTCCGACTCCTGCAGGCGGATTTCGGCCTCGATGGCCTTCGCCTTGTCGGAGAGCACCCTGCTCCGGGCGGCGTGCTTCTCCCGGTAGGTGGCGGCCAGGTCGGCCGTGTCGGTGTCGCCGATGTCGCGCGCCATGGTCTCGCGGCGTTCGCAGATTTCGGCGTTGCGCGCCTCTTCGTCCGCCCGCTTCCGCGCGACCGCCACCTGTTTCTTCAGCCCCTCCAAGGCCGTCTTGGCTTCAACCGCTTCCCGTTCCATGCCCTTCAGCAGCTTGTCGACCGCCTCGGGCACGGCATCGCGGTCGAGTTCCTTGTTGAAGTTGTCGACGGCCTCCCTGAAGGCGCGGCGAAGATTGTCGAACATGGCGTCTATCCGGATTGCTGCGGCGATTCGTGTTTCGGGCCTGGCGCTGCGTGAAGGCTAACTGCGATACGACTGACCGGTCACGGGCCGTCAGCCATGCTATTCACCCCGGCCGTGCGACGCCAGCCGCGTAGCCAGCCCGTGCAACACGCCGCCCTCGGAGATTCCCTGGTAGAGGGCGTGCTCCGGGGGCGGCCGATCGTCGCGCGAGGCGAGGGCTTCCTCGGCGGCCCGTTCGACCGCTTCGGTGGCGTGCGCCTCCACTTCGGCCAGCGTCTCCTCGGGAATCCCCTCTTCCAGCAGGTACGACTCGAATAGGCCGACCGGATCGCGGCGCCCCCAGTGTTCGAAGAGTTCCGCCGAGAAGGTCTCGCGGGCTTCGCGTTCGTCGTGGGTGGCGTGACCGGCCATGCGGAAGGTCTCCGCGACGACCACGGCGGGACCGTCGCCGCGAACGCACTGTCTCCTGGCCAGGGTTGTGGCGGCGTAGACATCCAGAACGTTGTTGCCGTCGCATGGGAGCGGGGCGATGCCATGGGCGGCGGGGACATCCTCGGGTCTGCCCGCACCGTGCTGGTCGACCCGTGTGCCGAGAGCGACCTGATTGTTCTGGATCACGACGATCACGGGAACACCCAGCCGGGCGGCGAAGACGAGGCCCTCGTGGCAGGCGGCGGTCCTGGTGGCTCCGTCCCCGGTCCAGGTGAGCGCGACCCGGTCCTCGCCGCGATTTTTGAAGGCCAGGGCGGCACCGGCCGCAACCGGTACGCTGGTGCCCATGTGGCTGACCGGCTGAATCACGCCCCGGGCGACATCGCCGTAGTGAAAATCCCGTCCTGCGCTGGGGCTGTCGGCGGTGGCCAGGTAGGAGGTGAAGCCGTGGACGAGCGGCAGCCCCATCATGTGTCCGGCGCCGGCGTTGCGGATCATCGGAACGACGACGTCCCGGTCCGGCTCCAGAGCCGCGACGCACCCCACGGTCACCGCCTCTTCCCCCACACCAAGCCACGCCTTGCTGATGACCCCCTGCCGCACCCAGCGCTTGAGACCGATGTCCTGTAGCCGGGTAAGCAGGAGGTCGCGGTAGAGATCCAGCAAGCGGTCGGTCGTCAGTTGGCGCACCACACCGCTGCGCTCCGGATCCTTTTCGATCCGGCGGCGGTACTCACGCACGAGGACGCCGTCGGGTTGCCAGTTCCGGTATTCCGGCGGGTCGAAGGCCGCGTATCGCTTCAAGGGACGGTGTGATGGGCAGTTGGGGTGAAGGACACCGGCGGGACACTCCCGTCGGTCGGGCGGGGGGCGCTTGGGCAACAGATCGGGTGCCGACCGCGTCGGAAGGTAGAAAGGCTGTTGGGGCGCGGGCAATCGGTCATCCCGAACCGCCTGCCATCCGGCCGCCCGCGGTGAGCCTCCGAAGGGGGACATTCTCGATCACCGCTGAACGCGCATTGCTCCAGACCGAGCGGTTTGGTCAGATTTCAAACCGTGTCGGGTGACTGGGCGAGGTCAACAGCCACAGGAACGAGGTCCGCAATTGAGCGAAACCCATCAACCTCGGGTGGCCGCGCAGGTCGCGCTGTCGCTGCTCGAGGCGCTTCGGTCGGTGGACAGTCCCGGCGAGAAGCTCGAAAACGAAGTCGTTGCCCGCACGATCCCGCGCAGGTTGGGGTTGAGCGAAGTCGTCGAGCGCCAGATCGAGCTGTATCGCGACCACGCCCGCAAGGGCAGGAAGCTGTCCGACGAAGAGCTTGCGGATTTCACCCGGCTGGTCAAGAAGCGTCCCGACGCGGCCAGGGTATTCTGCGAGATGGGGGTGAAGCTGGCGGAGAAACACATGCCGGGACGGAAGTGGTGGCTGCCCAGGGTCTTGCGATTCCGCACGGTCAGGCGCGCGACCCGGCGCACCTTGCGGAGACTGTTCGGCCAGCGCGTGGGTGGCTTCGTTTCGGGGACCTTTTCGCTGGAGGTCTCGGCTTCGCCGCTCGTGCAGCTGGATTCCACCGGGGATGCCTGCGAACTGGTAACGGGATTCTGCCAGCGCGCGGTCCGGATGGTGGTGGGCGGGGACCTGAAGGTCGTCAAGCAAAGCTGCGAGACCAGGGGTGACAGGGTCTGCAAGTGGTCCGTGAAGGAGTAGCCGGCACTCCGGGGGCGTTGCGGCTGGCGGCTAGCCGTACAGGTGGTAGAGCATGAAGTAGACGAAGAGCCCGGTCAACGACACGTAGAGCCAGATCGGAAATGTCCACCGTGCCAGGCGTCGGTGCGCCTTGAACCGGCGGCGCCTCAGGAGGAGGAGCAGGCGAAGGACCAGCGGGACCACGGCCGCGGCCAGGACCATGTGGCTGAAGAGGACCACCAGGTAGATGCGCCGCACCATCTCGGGTCCTTCGAAGGTGTGTGTTCCGGTCAGCGAGAAACGCAGCAGGTACAGGACGAGGAAGAGGGCGGAGGCCGCCACCGCGCCGATCATGCAGCGGCGGTGTCTCCGGATCTCCCTGCGGCGTATGTAGCGGAAGCCGGCAAGAAGCAGCACGGTGCTGGACAGGTTCAGTCCCGCGTTGGCCGCTGCCAGTGCTTCGCCGACGGCCTCGACCGTCATGACGAAGCGCCCTCCCGGGCGTGGGCCGCCGTGGCCACCGCGAGGGCCAGCACGACCGCGGCCAAGAGCGTGTGCGCCGACACGTACGGCGGGGCCAGACGGCCTGCCACCGAGGCGAAGCCCAGCAGGACCTGGGCGATCACGCCCGCGGTCATCGCGGTCGCCATCTTCCCTGCGAAGGGTGACCGCGTGCGCGCCACCACGAGCCAGCCATAGCGCAACGTCACCACCGCCACGGTGATTCCCAGCACCCGGTGAAGGAAGTGGAGCAGAACCGTCGGGTATTCCAGCGGCGGGATCACCCGTCCCAGACAAAGGGGCACGTCGGGACAGGCCATCCCGGCGTCGGTATGGCGCACCAGTGCCCCCACGACCGACTGCACGAACACGAGTCCGGCCACCACCAGCCCCGCCCGCCATACCAGCCGCCGCTCGGCGTCCGCGTCCCGGTAGTCATCGGTTTCCGGGCCGGTCCGCACCAGGATCACCGTGACCAGCGCCAGGAAGAGGAAGGCCAGCGCCAGGTGGGAGGTCGAGATCGCGTCAGGCAGCTGATAGATCACCGTCAGCCCGCCCAGCACCGACTGGACGAGCAACAACCCGATCCCGGCAAGCCCGAGGCGGAAGAGAGCGACGCGCTGCGGGTGCGCGCGACGCGTCAGGAAGACCGCCACGGGGAAGAGCACGAGCAGGGCACCCGCCCAGAGGCGGTGGAGGTGTTCCCAGAAGACGCCGCCGGTCATCTCGGGCATCATGGTGCCGAAACAGGTGGGCCAATCGGGGCAGGCCAGGCTGGCCCCGACCGCGTGCACGATGCTGCCCAGAAGGAGGAGGGCCAGAGTCCACAGCAGGATGAAGAAAAGGAGTGGGCGCGCCATCCGGGAAGATCCGGCGCGTGTTCGTGGCCGGTCGAGTGCCGGGGAGGTCGTGTCCACGGGCCGCCGGGTCCTGCTAGCCGGGCACAGCTTCCGCGACCTGGCGAGGCTCCGGCTCGGGCCGGGGTGCGGCGGCTGGAGCTGCCGCACTCGGTGTGGCGAGCGCGTCCGCAATCCCCTGCTCCAGCCATTCGTAGCGGTCGCCCATCGCGTCGCGCGCCACCTTGTACATGTCGGTGTCGTCGTTGCGGAAGACCGCGCGGAAGTTCGCGCGGATGCGCCGGCGTGCCAGCTTGCAGGCCGCGTCGGCGAGTTCGAAGGGCGTACGGTTGGCCGGGTTCTCGCGGACGAGCTTCATGGCGCGCACGCAGGAAGCCGTGACGACGAAGAGGTCGCCGCCGATGTCCACCAGCCTGCCCAGCACCGCCTGCCGTTGCTCGAGTTTGGGCCCGAAGCGCACGATGGCGTGGAAGAGGGTGCGGGCGAGCTTCCGCGACGCCCGGTTCGCGAAGCGCACATGGGTGGCCAGGGGACCGAAGGCACCATAGCGCGGCCACCGCCCCCACCCCAGCCACCTCCCCGGATACCAGAGCGCGTAGTGCAGCCCGGCCTTGAGGAAGGTGGCCGCACGTTTCGACACCGGCAGCCGTGGATCGATCGCCGCACCGGCCACGGTCAGGTGTTCGTCCACCGCCTCCCGCGCAATGAAGAGCCGCATGATCTCGCTCGACCCCTCGAAAACCAGGTTGATGCGCGAGTCCCTGAGCGCCCGTTCGACGGGGAAGGGGTCCTCGCCGCGCTGCCGCAGCGAATCGGCCGTCTCGTAGCCGCGTCCCCCCCGGATCTGCACAGCGTCGTTGACCAGGTCCCACGCCTTCTCGCTGTGCCACAGCTTGGCGGCGGCGGCCTCGAGGCGGATATCGAGGGTGCCGAGCCCCGACATGGCCGCGGCCAGCTCCACAGCCGCCTCCATCGCGTAGGTCTCGGCCGCCATGCGTCCGAGCATCTGGGCCACAGCGTCGTGCTTGCCGATCGGCGCGCCCCACTGGACGCGCTCGGACGCCCACTTGCGGCAGGCCCGCAGCAGTCCCTTGCCGGCGGCGGCGCAGAAGGCCGGGAGCGCCAAACGCCCCGTGTTGAGCGTGATCAGCGCCAGCTTGAGCCCCAGTCCCTCGCCCCACAGCAGGTTCTCGCGGGGGACCTTGACGTCGCGAAAGTGCAGCACGCCGTTGGAGATGCCGTGCAGTCCCATGAACCGGCAGATGTGGCCCACCTCCACCCCCGGCCACGCCGTCTCCACGATGAAGGCGCTGATCGGACGCTTCCCCCGGACGCCTTCGCGCGGGGCGGTTCGCGCCATGACCACCAGCAGGTCGGAGCGGGGACCGTTCGTGGTCCACAGCTTCTCGCCGTTGAGGATGTAGTGCGATCCGTCCGCGGAGAGTTCGGCGAAGGTGGACATGTTCGCCGGATCCGACCCCACATCCGGCTCGGTCAGCGCGAAGGCCGACAGCTCGCCCCCGGCCAGGCGGGGAAGGTACTTGCGCTTCTGTTCCTCGGTGCCGAAGAGGACCAGCGGCGTGGGGACGCCGATGGACTGGTGCGCGGAGAGAAACGCCGCTGTGGAGGCGCAGCGGCTGGCGACCAGCGCGAGCGCTCGGTTGTACGATGTCTGCGAAAGTCCGAGACCCCCGTACTCCCGCGGGATCTTGATCCCGAACGCGCCCAGTTCGGCCAGACCCTGCAGCACGGAGTCGGGGACCCAGCCATCGCGGTCGATGGCGTCGCCGTCCACATGCTCCTCGGCAAATCGGCGGATGCTCTCGAGGAACGGGGCGGCCCTCGCGGCCTCCTCGGGATCCTGTTCGGGATGGGGATGCACGAGGTCCAGCGACAGGCGGCCGCCGAAGAGCTCCTTCATGAAGCTCCGTTTCTCCCACCTGTCCTGGCGGGCCCCCTCGGCGACTTCGCGTGACTCGTGGGCGTCGCTCATGTCGCGTCGATCGTTTGCGGCGCTCGTGTTCACCGTTCTCTCCTCGGTTTCCTGTTCACTCGATCACCCGTCGTCCCACGTCTGCCTTGCCCGGCTCCAGCAACTCCGCCAGATCCCCTTCCCGGGCCTCGGCGTCGGCCTCGCCGACCCTCATAAGTTCGCCCAAATAGTCCGGTTGGAACATGATCAGGCTGAGGAAGTCCGGCGTTTCCGTGTGCCTCGTGCCGAGTCCCCGGGTCATGTAGCGGATCGCTCTCGGCAGCTGCGGCTCGAACTTGCCGGCCAGCCGGCCCAGATCCACCGAGGGCCGGAGCGTCAGCAGGCGCACCTCCCGCATGCCCTGACGCTTGTCGGGGTCCAGCCCGGCCACGAGGTCGTTCACGCGTGCAAGTCGCAGGGCGTCCTCGTCCAGAAGGTCGAGGAATATCGCGTTCATCAGCACGCCCGCGACCTGGACGGGCGGGGGATAGCCCGTCACCGAAGTCACATCCGCCTCGGTCCAGGAACGCGCCCGGCGGGTACTGATCGCCAGAATCCGGTCCGCGCCCAGGTGCAGGGCCGGAGAAAGCGGCGCCGTGAGGCGGATGCCGCCGTCTCCATACCAGTGCCCCCCGATCCGGACGGCGGGGAAGACGATCGGCAGCGCCGCCGAAGCCAGGACGTGGTCGACCGCGAGCGTCGTAATCCGTGAGCGGCGGTTGGGACGCTCCCACTCCGCCACCTCGTCACCCTGCACCCACAGGATGGCCTGTCCCGTGGAGTAATTCGTGGTGCTGAGCGCGACCGCCTTCAGCCTGCCCGTCGCCAGGTTGTAGTGGATGCCGGTCAGTTCGCCGTCCACGGCGTGCATGGCTTCGGTGAGGTATTCTCGGAGCGGCCCGGTGTCCAGCAGGCCCCGCACTTTGAGGGCGCCACCCTTGCCACCCGACAGGAGCTGCCGGCTCCAGCGGAACAGGTGACGTCTGAGCGAAGTGAGGTCCGTGCGGAAGACCTTGTCCACCGTCAGCTCCCCCCAGAGCTGGGTCAGCTCATCCGTGGCCTGCCGGAAGGTGCCGTGGTGCGCGGCCAGGTGGGCCGCATTGATGGCTCCGGCACTGACCCCGGTGATGATCGGGATCTCGAGTTCCGGGAAGCGGCGCGACAGGTATCGCAGCACACCCGCCTGGTACGCGGAGCGGGCGCCGCCGCCCCCCATCACGAAGGCGAGCAGCCCGGAATTGCCGTTGGTTGTTCGATCGGTCATGTGGGGTTCAGTCTAACAGCTTGGGCCATGGATTTCCGCCGAACTAGCAACGCCTTCTCGCCGGGCAGTCGGGTGGTTCGGTCGCTTGCCGGCCGCTCGGGCGTTCATCCGGGGCGCGCCAGCCTGCTATGTTACAGACCGTGATGATCCGGAGCCGTACCCTGGGAGCCCGTGGACTCCTCGCCGCCGCCCTGCTGCCGCTCCTCGCCGGGGCCTGTCACCACTACGCCCCAAGCACCCTGGCGGAACTGGGCGCCGGCGACCGGGTGCGCACCCTGCTTACACGGGAACAGCAGCAGGAGTTCGACGAGGTCCTCACCGGCGGTGAGCGTCTGCTCGAGGGAACCGTGGTCGAAGCGGATGCCGGTGGCATGCTCCTCGAAGTCCCGCTCCTGACCGTCGCCGAAGGGATACGCCTGGAATCGTACCACCAGCGGCTCCGGATCCCGGCGCCGGGTGTGGCCGACGTGGAGGTGCGATCGCTGGCGCGGGGGAAGACCGTTGCGCTGGCGGGGATCGCGGGGGTGGTGGTGGGGGCGGTTGTCTGGGAGCAGTTGAGGAGGGCGCGCAGAGGGGGCACCAATCCGCCGGACCCGCCGAACGAGGATGGGATCGTGATCATTCAATTCGGCTTTAGGCTGCACTGAACCCATGGAGAGAATCCCGCTTCCGCTTGTCCACAATGTAAAGCACACATTACATTTTGTCAACCACAGTATACATGTCGTGTCTGCACGACCCCGCTCTGCACTGCTTCTCGCCCTCGCCCTCGCTGCGTGCTGGGACGACCCGGAAATCGGAACGCCCCTCTCGATTGAACTGATCGGACCGGAGACGGGCCGGGTGAGCGAAGAGCTCGCCGTTCGTTACGAGGTTACCGGGCGGCAGCTGGTCGGGATTATCTTTGACTGGGGAGATGGGGCGTCGGACTCGTTGCCCGCGAGGGGGGCCCAGACGGCGTCGGGGTCGGTGCATCACACCTACGCGGAGACCGGAACGTACACGGTCAGGGGAAGGGCAGAGGATGTCGTTGAAGGGTTTGCGGAAGCACAGGTGGAGGTTGAGATATTACCATGAAGGGGGGACATCCCTGGTCAATGAGGGGAGGATGTTCCCGGGGGAGATTCTGCCAGGAGGCCGGCCGGGAGGTCCCCGGTGCCCGGCCCCTGTGCGCAACCAGTGGGGAAGGAGTTGCCGTATGACCATTCGTCTATTCGAGTCCCGTCGCGCCATCGGGTTTGGTGCGCCAGGCGTTGGCGCCATGATGGTGGCGGCGTTGCTGGCTTTGCCCGGCTCGGCGGCAGCACAGGACGGTGCCGTTACCGGACAGGTCACCGACGCGACGAGCCAACGGCCCGTCAGCTCGGCGCAGGTCGTTCTGGTCGGGACCAGCCTCGGGACCCTGTCACGCGACAACGGCCGGTTCGTGATCCTGAATGTCCCCCCGGGGGACTACACGGTGCGCGTCTCGAGAATCGGGTATGCCGCCATGGAGGTGCAGATCACGGTGGTCGCGGACCGCAGCACCGAACAGGACTTCGCCATGTCGGTCCAGGCTCTCGGCCTCGATGAACTCGTCGTCACGGGGACGGCCGGCGCCGCGCGGCGGCGCGAGATCGGCAACGCGATCACGCAGCTGGACGTGGACAGGGACGTCGTGGGCCCGCCGGTCAACGTCGACGCCCTGCTGCAGGCGAGGGTCCCCGGCATGTCGATCACGCAGAGTTCGGCGAGCTCGGGCGGGGGCGCGATGATCCGTCTGCGCGGCAACGTCTCCATGACGCAGTCCAACCAGCCCCTCGTCTACATCGACGGGGTGCGGGTGCGCAGTGAGGGCTTCGGCAAGAACGTGCCCCCGGTCGGGTATTCCGGACGCAGCAACAACGACGTCTCCAGCCCCCTCAACAGCGTCAACCCGCAGGACATCGAGCGGGTCGAGGTCATCAAGGGGGCCGCCGCGACCACGCTCTACGGCACCGAAGCCTCCGCGGGGGTCATCCAGATCTTCACCCGGCGGGGGAGCGTCGGTGAGGCCAACTGGACGGGTCAGGTGGAACAGGGCTTCGCGCGCAACCTCACCTTCGGTCCCGACCCCTCGGTGCGGCCCCCTTCCGAGAACCCGACCTCCCTGTCGGGGGGACGCTCGGACTTCCTCTTCATCAATCCGTGGCTGCGCGGCCACAAGCCGAACTGCGACGACCCCATCGTCGTCGAGGGGCAGCCCTGCGACAGCGGTCTCCTGAGCGACCTCGGCGCGTACCAGCAGAAATACGCGCTCAACGTGGGCGGCGGCGCCCGCGACGTTCGCTACTTCGTGTCGGGCTCCTTCGAGAACGACGACGGCGTGCTGCCGAACGACAACGAGAAGAAGGTGATCCTGCGGGGCAACTTCAGCTTCACCCCCCTGGACAACCTGGAAGTCCAGTGGAACACGTCGTACACGAACGACCAGCTTTCCCACACGGCGGGCGGGAACAACGCCCACGGAATGACGCTGAACACCTTCCGCCGGGACGCGAACTACCTCAACGACGAGTCCTTCAACGCGATCAACCCCTTCCTCGACCAGGAACTCACCACCCAGATCGACCACCTCATCACGGGGCTGACGGCGACCTTCTCGCCCTTCGCCAGCTTCACCAACCAGCTCAGCCTGGGGTACGACCTGGCGCAGCAGGACAACCGCAACCTGCGGCCCTTCGGCTTCATCCGGGCCCCCAACGGGATCCTCTCCACCTCGCGGTTCGAGTTCAACACCCTCACGGTGGACTACGTGGGCTCCTACGAGTTCGAGCTTCCCGGAGGGACGGGGTCACGCCTCTCCTTCGGCGGGCAGAGCATCACCGAGCGGCGTGAACTTACGACGGCGTACGGCGAGAACTTCCCCGGACCCGGCGACCCGGATGTCGACAACGCGGGCATCACCCTCGGGTTCGAGGACCGCACGCGGGTTGTCAACGCCGGACTCTTCGCCCAGAACGTCTTCGAAAGGGCCAACAAGTACTTCCTGACGGTCGGGTTCCGGGTGGACGGGAACTCGGCCTTCGGCAGCGACTTCGGGGTGAAGTGGTATCCGCAGGCGTCCGGGGCGTACATCATCTCGGACGAGGACTTCTGGCCCGAGAGCTGGGGTACGATGAAGCTGCGGCTGGCGTGGGGACAGGCGGGACGCGCACCCGGCGCCTTCGATGCAGTCAGGACCTTCAGCGCGCTGGGATGGGGCGGCGAGCCGGCCTTCCTGCCCAGCAACGTCGGGAACGCCGATATCGGTCCGGAAACGACTTCGGAACTGGAGACCGGTTTCGAGGGATCGTTCCTCGACGACCGCATCGCGATGGACTTCACCGCCTTCTACCAGAAGACATCGGATGCCCTCTTCAGCGTCCGCCAGGTTCCGTCGAGGGGGTTCATAGGTTCGCAGCTGGCGAACATCGGCGAACTCAGCAACAGGGGCCTCGAAGTCGGGATCAACGTGAGCGTCGTGCGCAACGACACCTGGAGCTGGGACCTGTCCGGCAGTCTGGCGGCGCACAGCTCGAATGTCGATACGCTCGGCGGCGCGACGGAGTTCTCCATCGGGGGCTTCGGCTGGGTGATCGAGGGCGAGCCGGCGCCGGTGATTCGCTCGAATTGCGTGACGAACCCCGACGAACTCGCCGACCCCATCATCACCGGCGACGACTTCGGCGAAGAGAAGTGCATTCACGGGCCCAACCAGGCCACGACCATCGCCAGCCTGGGCATGACCTTCGGGCTTCCGTACGGGGTCACTCTGACGGCCCGGAGCGAGTACCAGGGCGGGGCGTTCATGTTCAACGGGCCCCAGGCCGCCGCCACCCGCCGCTCGGTAAGGTGGGCGGGTTGTTTCGAGGCGTACAACACCTGGGAGACCAACGGATACGACGCCCTGACGGCGGAAGAAAGGGCCCGCTGCGACGTCAAATGGTACCAGTCCGACTTCGCCATCCAGCCGGCCGACTTCTTCAAGATTCGCGAAGTCAGCCTGCAGGCGCCGCTGCCCGACGCGTGGGCCAACATGATCGGGGCTTCGCGCGCCAACGTCACGGTTTCGGGCCGGAACTTCTTCCGCTGGGTGGATCCGCTCATGCGCACCCTCGACCCGGAGGTCGGCGGCAACGTCGGCTACAACACCCGGGTCCGCAGCATGACGGAGCACGTTCCGCCTCCGGCCTACTACACCTTGTCCATGCAGGTCGTCTTCTAGGGGAGGGCACTACGAATGAAGAGCATATCGATGGAAGGATCGGTGGGGATGGGCCGGAGCGGCTTGACGGTGGTCGCGGTGGCGGCCCTGCTGTCGGCGTGCGACGTCTCCGTCATCAATCCGGGGCGCGTCCAGGAGGAATTCCTCCTCAAGGCCGAAGCGCAGGCAGCGATTGTGAAGGGGATCGGCCGGGCCGCGTCCGAGGCGCACAACTGGGTCGGGTACACCGGCGCCGCGGTCACCCGCGAAATCCACCCGTCCGGCTCGACGGGCAGCTTCGGGATCCAGGTCGAGTGGCAGAACGGCGAGCTCGACTTCGAGACGATCGACACCCACTGGAACCTCTCGCAGAGAGCGCGCTGGTGGGGTGACGACGGGATTGCGAAGATCGAGGAAACGGGTGCAGTGACCCCGGAATTGCTGGGCGAGGCCTACCTCTGGGCGGGCTATGCATACCGTCTCCTGGCCGAGAACTTCTGCGATGCGGTGATCGACGGGGGACCGAGGGAGCCGCGCAGCGTCTACTACGAACGGGCCATCGCCCGATTCGACCAGGCCCGCGCCAACGGGTCGCTTGGAGTGGCCACGGCCGCGACCGCCGCCCGCGCCTCGGTCAAGGCGTTCCTGGGCGACTGGACGGGGGCGGTTGCCGATGCGTCCAGCATTCCGGACGACTTCGTCTTCCATATGCCCTACCACTCGACGGAGGGCACCACGACGCACAATAGGATCCAGTTCGCGAGCCAGGCCGAACCCTACAAGGCGCACAGCCAGAAGTTCACGAAGTACGAAGAGTACGGCCTGAGTGACAACAACCCGAACGGGGACCCGCGGGTGCCGTACCGGGTTACGGACGAGACCGGCGACGCCGCGACGCTGTGCTGCGGCCAGGTCCCGTGGTGGCCGCAGACGAAGTATCCCGACCCGGGCGCGGACATCCCCCTCTCGAAGGGAGCCGAAATGCGGCTGATCGAGG
Source organism: Longimicrobiales bacterium (assembly GCA_965211795.1). Lineage (GTDB taxonomy): Bacteria > Gemmatimonadota > Gemmatimonadetes > Longimicrobiales > Gaopeijiaceae > Bin94. The sequence continues at coordinate 4,079,525 of OZ242973.1, read as the reverse complement.
CCGAAGCCATGCTTGGCGTGGGAGACTGGCAGGCGGCGCTGATCAAGATCAACTCCCTGCGGGAAGCGGCGGGGGCGGAGCCCGCCATGGCGGAGAACGCGCTCGAGACGTGGACGGCGCTCAAGCGTGAGCGCGGCATCGTGCTGTGGCTGGAAGGCCGCCGCCTGGGCGACTTCTTCCGCTGGAACCGCGACAACACCCCGGGGGAGCGTCATCCCCTGGAGACGCCGTCAGGAAGCCAGACCGAGGGCTCGCACCTGGTTCAGCAGGACCTGTGCTTCCCGATTTCACGGAGCGAGATCGAGACGAACGAGAATCTCGGCTGAGGGGAGCCGGCGAAGCGCCCGCCAGCGGTGACGGCGGCGCGCTTCGCCGGTCACATCGTACTCTGCAGCACCCCCCGCCCGATCGCGAGGATCCCCACAGCCACGAGCCCCAGCGCCACCAACGCCCCCACCAGATGCGGTCCGTAGGTTTTCTCTTCCGGTGGGCGGCGTCTGACCACGCTGCTGGTCAGCTGGGCCACGGCGGCGGCGGCCAGTGCGAGAAACAGGTGGCCGATGATGCTGTTGTAGAAGGGCCGGGTGAAGAGCACCGCCACCCCGGTCAGCACCTGCAGGTGCAGCAGTCCCGTGAAGATCGCGGCGAGACGCGCCATCGCGGACGAGTACTCACGCTTGCCGAAATGGCCGACGAGCGCGTAGAGGATCACGAAGAGCCCGGCCAGCAGGACCAGGAAGCGGAGGCCTGAGTGAGCGGCGAAGAGCATGATGCCAGTGTCTCCCGGAGTCGGTGGTGTGCGACGTGAGGGAGTCTGCACCGAGGACGGCGACGAGGCAATGGGGGCTCAACGGCGCGGTGGCCCGGCGTGTCTTTGCTAAGGGCTCGGGTTCGCACCAGGCAGGGGCGTGACCAGGGTGCCGAACGGAACCCCCTCCTGACACACGAACACGAGAAGTTGAGGATAGATGACCATCGCCGGTGGGCGGCCCCCATCCACGCTGACAAGGGGGTCGCGGCCTTGCTGACCCGAACGTCGACCACCCGCAGCGACCCCCCGCGGGGTGTTCACGGATTCCTGGCGTTTCTTTGGCTGGCCGCACTCGCGGGCGCGACCGGCCCCCTCACCGCGCAGGAGACCGAGGGCGTGAACGGCTCCCGGCCGAGCGTCTTTCTCGACTGTGCGACCCGGGGTTGCAACCGCGAGTACTTCCGCACGGAAATCACCTGGGTGAACTGGGTGCGGGTGCCCGAGAGTTCGGATGTGCACGTTATCATGACGGGTCAGACGACGGGCGCCGGCGGGCGGGAGTACCAGCTGGACTTCATGGGCAGGGGGGACTTCGAGTACGAGCACCAGCTTGCCCATCAGGCCCCCCCGACGGCGACGGATCGCGAGACGCTCGACGAACTCGTCCGCACCATCGGCGCGGGGCTGCTCCACTTCGCCACCCTGAACGGCTTTCTCGAAGACGCAGGCGAGTTCCGCGAGATCGCCGACCTGGTCAACGTCGAGACCGAGGAATTCGATCCGGGCGAGCGCGTGATGGCCCAGACCGAAGTCGACGACCCGTGGAATTTCTGGGTCTTCCGTCTCGGGGGGCGCACCGAACTCAACGGGGAGCAGACCCGCCGCACCAACCAGATCAACGGGAACTGGAGCGCTTCGCGCGTGACCCCCACCTGGAAGATGAACTTCCGGGCGAATATGGAGTTCAACCGCCGGGAGATCGACCTGTCCGACGACTCGACCTTCGTAAACCAGCGGACCGATTGGGGCTTCACCGAGTTGATCGCCTATTCGCTCGCCGATCACTGGTCGATCGGGGTCGAGGGGGAGGCCCGCAAGATCGTCCGCTTCAACCAGACCTTCCGGATCGAACTGACGCCGGCGCTCGAGTACAGCTTCTTCCCCTATGAGGAGGCCACGCGCCGCTCGTTCACGGTATTCTACCAGGTCGGGCCCGCCTACCGGCGCTACATCGAGAAGACCGTCCACGGGTACCTGGAGGAGACGCGCTGGGAACAGGCTCTCGAAATCGAACTCTCGCAGCGCCAGCAGTGGGGCGACGCCTCAATCCGCCTGCAGGGATCGCACTTCCTTCACGACACGGACCTGTACAACATCTCGCTGGAAGGAGACGTTGACTTCCGCATCGCCCGCGGCCTGAGCATCAGCGGCGAGGCGAATATTTCGTGGGTGAACGACCAGATCTACCTCTCCGCGGAAGGGGCCACGGACGCCGAGGCGCTGCTGAACCTCCAGCAGCGGGCCCAGGATTTCAATTACGGCATTGAAGTGGGCTTTTCCTTCCAGTTCGGTTCGATCTACAATAATGTGGTCAACAACCGGTTCGGAGGCGGCTTCGGCTGGTGGCGCTAGAGCCCAGGCTGGCTAAACCAATGGAGGTACAACCCATGCGTCGTATCGCGATTGCAGTTCCAATAGTCCTTGGCCTGGTTGTCCCGGCCACGGGAGGGGTGGCGGCGCAGGAAGACGAGCAGTCGATAGTGAACAGGATCAGCCTGTTGCTGCTGCCCTACGCGGGCGTCGCCGACAACCCGCGCGAGACGCGGCTGCCGCTTGCACCAATGGCGGGAATGCGGGCGATGGGGGAGATCCTGGTTCCAGTGACCCCCGACGTGACCGTTGCGCCCTTCCTCGGTGTTGCCGGGACCATTCTGGCCGTCAACGGCGATGCCGGCCTGGAAATCGACTACCTCACGACCGTCGAAGGCGGGGTCAAGGTCGATGTTCGGGCTCAACCGTACGTGATCGGGTTCTTCGGCCGGGCGTATCCGGTGGCCAATCAGACCTGGGACGCGGAACTGCGAAAGTGGATCGGCGGGGAGTCGCTCGTCTTCGGGGGAGGAGTTGGCCTGTCGCCGAGGTTGGGACGCTCCGCATTCAATGTCGAAGCACGGTACCGGCAGGACCGGCGTTTTCCGGCGCACCTGGACGAGTCGTTCGAGGTCCTCCTGGGGTTCCCGACCTGGATTGGGACCAGATGGTGATCAGGCCACCAGTCCCATCCTCCTGAGTGCCTGTTTGATCCCGTCCAGCTGCTCGCGCTGGGTGGTGGTCGGGGGATGCAGGGTGCCCTGCCGGACTCCGCCGCCGTTGATCGCGCTGTAGAGCTGCATGAGCTGGCGGCGGTAGGGCGCCCCGTCGTTGTTGCCGCCTTCGCCGAGTCGGCGGGCGAGCGCCAGGATCTCGAGGAGGAAGGCTTCGCGCTCGCGGTAGTCTTCCACGGTGAGGGGCAGGCCGGGGTCGCCGGACACGGTCACGTTGCCCGTCGCGGTGGTGCCGCGCGCGGAGAGTTGCAGCGTGTAGATGCCCGGTGAGACGAACGGGCCGCGCTGGGCCAGGGTGCGGGGGACCACCGCGGGGTCGTGGGCGGCCCAGACCTCGTCATCGGCAGCCGGGAGGGCGTGGCGGAGGTCCCAGTCCACCCTGTGCAGTCCGGGCCCGGAGGGGACAGCCATCTCGCGGACGACATCGCCGCCGGCGTTCCGGACCGTGAGGTGGGCGGGGCCGGTGCCCGGTCCGAGGCGGTAGGTGAGGAGCGTGCCGTCCGCCGGGTTGTCGCCCATGAAGGTGGCCTGCGCGCGGTAGGAGGTGTCCTTCCAGTAGTTCATGATCGTGCCGGGACGGGCGCCGTAGAGCGCCACGGCATCGGCGGCGGTGGCTCCGTAGCGGGCCAGGGGGCCGATATCGTCGAGTATGATGATCGAGCGGCCGTGCGTACCCAGCACGAGGTCCTTCTCGCGGGGGTGGATCACCATGTCGTCGTAGGCGGTGGTGGGCAGGGTCGGGAAGCGGGCCCACGAGCCGCCCCGGTCGGTGCTGGCGAAGACGTGGTGCTCGGTGCCCAGGAAGAGCACGCCGGGGTTGTCGGGGTGCTGCACGATCACGTTGATCGAACCGGAGGGGAGGCCTTCGTGCAGCGGCGTCCAGGCGGCGCCGAACTCCTCGGCGCGGTAGACATACGGCCGAAAGTCCCCGTCGCGGTGCGCATCGAAGGTGACGTAGGCGGTCCCGCGCGCATCGGCGGAGGCGAGGACGCGGCTGACGTAGGTGCCGTCCGGCAGCCCGGGCGCGCCTCCCGAAACCTCGTTCCAGCCGCGGCCGCCATCCGTCGACACCTGGACATTCCCGTCGTCGGTCCCCACCCAGAGCACGGCCGGGTCCATGGGCGACTCGGAGATCGTGACGATCTCGCCGTACGACGAGGTCCCGTCGTTGCGCGAGAGTTCGATGTCGGCGCCGCGCACCCCCATGATCTCCAGCGTGTCGCGGTCCTGCCGCCGCGTGAGGTCCTCGGTGCGGGTGAAGCTGTCGCCGCGGTCCCGCGAGATGAACAGGCGGTTCCCCCCCAGGTAGACCACGTTCGGGTCATGCCGCGAGATCATGCTGGGCGAAACCCAGTCCCAGCGGTACGGCTCCTCGCCCTCGGGGGCGCTCAGGCGAAGGCTCATCATGTCGCCCGTCACGTTGTCGAAGCGGGTCCAGCCCCCGTTCTGCGTATTGATGTAGATCGTCCGCCCGTCGGGATCGGCCTGCTGGTACATCCCGTCGCCGAAGCCGCTCTGCCGCCACTCGTCGTCCACGATCCCCTCCCAGGAACGGGTCCTCGACGGCCCCATCCAGGAGTGGTTGTCCTGCATGCCGCCGTAGATCCGGTAGGGGTCGCGGTTGTCCACCGTGATCCCGTAGAACTGCCCGATCGGCAGGTTGTTGATGCGGCGGAAGGTCACTCCCATGTCGTACGTCTCGTGCAGGCCGGCGTCGCCCGCGAGATAGAAGTGTTCGGGATCGGCGGGATCGATCCACATGGTGTGGTGGTCCGCGTGCACGCCCACGTCGTAGGTGGGCCGCTCGGCGATCTCGGTGAAGCTGCGGCCCCCGTCCTCGCTGCGGTACGCCGTGGTGGCCAGCGTGTAGACCCGGTCCTCGTTCGTCGGGTCGATGAAGACGTGCGAGTAGTACATGGGACGGATGTTCCGGTCGCTCACCTTCTCCCAGCTCTCGCCCCCGTCCTCGCTGCGGTAGCCGCCCGATTCGGTGTCGTGCTGCACGAGCGCGTTGAGGATCCGCGGGTCCGACTGCGAGATGGCGATCCCGATCCGTCCCTTGTCGCCCGCCGGCAGACCGTTGGTGAGCTCGCGCCAACTCTCGCCGCCATCGGTCGTCTTGTAGATCCCGCTGCCGGGACCTCCGCCGTTGAATCCCCAGGTGCGGCGCTGGCGCTGGTACATGGCCGCGTAGAGGACATCCGGGTTGGAGGGGTCGATGACGAGGTCCACGGCGCCCGTGTGTTCATCGATGTTGAGGACCCTCTCCCAGCTGTCGCCGCCGTTGCGTGAACGGTAGACACCCCGGTCCGGCGAGGACCGCCACAGATTCCCCAGCGCCGCCACGTAGACGATGTCGGGATCGGCGGGGTGGACCTGCACGCGTCCCGTGTGCCGGGTCTCCTCCAGGCCCAGGTGCCGCCAGGTGGCGCCCGCGTCGTCCGATCGGTAGACGCCGTTGCCCCACGACGTGCTCTGCCGGTTCTGCTGTTCGCCCGTGCCGGCGTAGAGGATGCTCGGATTGGAGGGCGCGATCGCCAGGTCGCCGAAGGTGCTGACCGGCATGTGCTCCCACAGGTTCGTCCAGGTGATGCCGCGGTTGACGCTCTTCCAGAGTCCGCCCGAGGCGGTGGCCACGTAGATCGTCGAAGGGTCGTATGGGAGGGCTTCGACGTCGTGGATGCGGCCGCCCGTCACGCCGGGGCCCACATGGCGGGGCCGGAAGGCGGCCAGGTCGGCTTCGGTGACGGCCTGCTGGGCGGAAAGGGGGGTGAAGAGCGGAGCAGCGTGGACGAGGGCTCCGAGGGCCAGGGCGACGAGGACCAGCGTCGTAGCAGACGGGCGATGATGTAAAGAGAACATTACATTATGTCATCCATGGTATACATTTGACGATTCTGACCCAGGTGCGGGGCGTGTAACATACCTTGCGATTTGTCACCGGACCATCAGGCCCTCGCGCCCAGCGCCGTGCGCACCACCTCCAGCACCTCATCCGGCATGTCGTCGGCGCGCGTCATCCATTCCAGGTAGTCGGGGGCGGTCCGGGCCACCTCGGCGAGCGAAGTGCCCTTGTGCTTTCCCCGGTTGAACACCAGCTCGCCCCCCTTCTCGGAGAACCAGCGGTCGAACTCGGTGACGAAAACCCGCCACTCGTCGCAGTACGCGTGCAGACCCGCGATGTCGCGCGGCAAGTGCGTGTAGCGGTCCAGCTGGGCCGTCAGCACGGCGGCGGTGGTGCGGATGTCCCCCAGCGCGGTGTGCGCGTCCTGGTGGTCCCGGCCCAGGTAGAAGCGGGCCGCCGCGGAGAGGTCGCGGGGCTCCTCGCGGTGGAAGATCACCTTCATGTCGATCAGGCGGCGTCCCTTGACGTCGAAGGTCACGCCCGCGCGGCGAAACTCGGCCAGGAGGATGGGCAGGTCGAAGTCGCGGATGTTGAAACCCGCCAGATCGCAGGGATCGAGCAGCTTGGCCAGCGACTTCGCGGTCCTGCGAAAGGGATGCTCGTCGGCCACGACATCGTCGGTGATGCCGTGGACGTTCGCAGCTTCGGGGGGGATGGGGATCTCGGGGTTGTAGCGCCGCACGCGCTCGAAGACGTCACCCTGGGGCGACATCCGTATGATCGCGAGTTCGACGATCCGGTCGCGCGACAGGTTGAGGCCCGTGGTCTCGAGGTCGAAGAAGACGACGGGGCGGTCGAGGTCGAGGGGCAGTTTCATGGGTGGGATAGTGTAACCGGCGGGCGGGGCGCGCCACACCCCCGTGCGTATATTGGATCGCATGCGCGCCGTCGTGATCCCTGAATTCGGCGGGCCGGATGTGCTCCGGCTCGCGAACGTGCCGGACCCGGAGCCCTCGGAGGGAGAGATCCTGGTCAGGGTGCGCGCCTCCGGGGTGAACCGCGCCGACCTGCTGCAGCGCCGCGGCCTCTACCCTCCGCCGGCGGGCGAGTCCGAGGTGCCGGGGCTGGAGTTCGCGGGCGAGGTCGAGGAGGTGGGCGCCGGCGTGACGCGGTGGCGGACGGGCGACCGGGTGATGGGGATTGTGGGGGGAGGGGGATACGCGGAGCGCGTGGTCGTGGACGAGCGGGTGGCCGTGGCGGTGCCGGAGGGGATGCCGTGGTCGATGGCCGGAGCGATCCCCGAGGTGTACATGACAGCATTCGATGCGGTCTTCCGGCAGGCGGGGCTGAAGCGAGGGGAGACGCTGCTGATCCATGCGGTGGGGAGTGGGGTGGGGACCGCGGCCGTGCAGTTGGGACGGCGGGTGGGCGCGCACGTGATCGGGACCTCGCGCACGGTGGCCAAGGTGGAGCGGGCGATCGAGATGGGCCTCGACGTGGGACTGGATGGCTGCGGCGCGTGGGAGCGCCGGGTCAGGAAGGAGACCGGCGGGTGCGGGGCCGACGTGATCCTGGACCTGGTGGGGGCTCCGTACCTGGCCCGGAACCAGGCCGCGATCGCGGTGGGCGGGCGGCACGTGGTGGTGGGCGTTCCGGGGGGCAGCCGCGCGGAGATCGACCTGCGGGCGCTGATGGCGCGGCGTGCGCGGCTCTTCGGGACGGTGCTGCGGGCGCGCGGGGTGGACGAGAAGGCCACGCTGGCCACGGAATTCAGCGCAGAGGTGTTGCCGGGCTTCCCGGATGGGCGGCTGCTGCCCGTGATCGACAGGGTGTATCCCGTTTCAAGGGCGGCGGATGCGCACCGCCGCATGGAGGCCAACCGGAACTTCGGGAAGATCGTGATGGTGTGGGGTGCGGGGGAATGCTAGGTTTAGGAAGTTCCTTAAGTCGGTTTTCCATTTCCGTTTCTCGACCCGTCTTTTGATCTGGAGACGATCCTGGTGAAATCCTCGAACGAGGGTGGGGGACGGGAAGGGGTGGCCGATTCCCGCGGTCGCGACATGAGCCGCAGGTCGCTGATCCGCTCCGGAGTCGGCGCGCTGCTGGGTGCACCCCTCGCCGGACGACTCTCCGGCACGACCGTCGTTGGCCCCTGGTTCCGGGGGCCCGTCCAGGAAGAGGAGATCGTCCTCGGCGTCTCCGCGGCCTTCTCCGGGCCCTCCCGCGCCCTCGGCACCGAGCTATACCGCGGTTCGATGGCGTACTTCAACCAGGTCAACGAGAACGGCGGGGTGAACGGCCGGAAGATCGTCATGAAGCTCTATGACGACGGCTACCAGCCCGACCCCTGTGTCGCCAATACCATCAGTCTCATCCAGGACCCGAGCGTCTTCCTGCTCTTCAACTACGTCGGCACGCCCACGGTCACCCGGGCGCTCCCGGTCCTCAAGAAATTCCGCGACTCGCGGGTCTACCTCTTCTTCCCCTTCACCGGGGCCGAGCCGCAGCGCGAGCCGCCGTACGGCGAATTCGCCTTCAACCTGCGCGCCTCCTACCGGCAGGAGACGGCCGGGCTCGTCAACAACTTCCTCGATATCGGGCGCCGCCGCGTCGCGGTCTTCTACCAGAACGACGCCTACGGGCGCAGCGGCTGGGCGGGCGTGCGCGAGGCATTGGCGGCCCACGGCGAGACCATGGCCGGCGAGGCGACCTACACGCGCGGCACCCAGTTCGGTGCCAGCATGCGCGATGCGGTCGAGATTCTGCTGGCGCGGTCCCCGGATGCCGTGATCTGCATCGGTGCCTACCAGGCCTGCGCCGCCTTCGCCCGGGACGCCGAGGTTCTGGGACTGCACATCCCGGTCGCCAACGTCTCCTTCGTGGGAAGCGAGAACCTGCTCGGGCTCATGCGGGAAAACCACGATGAACCCGATTCCCATACCCGCTGGCTGGTGAATTCGCAGGTCGTCCCCAGCTACGAGGACACGTCGCTCCCGGCAGTGCGCGAATACCATGACCTGATGGAACGCCACAATCCACCCCCGCCCACGACGGAGCAAGTCGACCGGATCGCCGAAGGTGAGTCGTACGAACCGGTCCCGCGCAGCTTCGTGAGCCTCGAAGGCTTCGTGAACGCGAAGCTCATCACCGAGATCATCATGCGCATGGGCGACCGTCCGGAACGATCCCGGATCGCCGAGGCCGTCTTCCAGGTGCGCAACTACGACCTGGGCGTCGGGGAGCGGGTCCGCTACGGCCCCGACCGCCGGCAGGGACTGCAGACCGTCTACTACACCGTCCCGGAGGGCGATCGCTTCGTGTCGCTCGACGACTGGGAAGCCAGGTTCGGCCTGTCATGATACGCAGCACCGGCAAGCGCGCGGACGGGCTGACGGTCCGGAAGCTCTTCCGCAAGACGCGTTTCGGGTTCTTCTCGCTCTTCGCACTGGTCGTCCTCTCGATCTCGGCCCTCTCGATCCGGACCGTCTCCATCGAGCTGCGCGCCGAGTACATCAGCAACAGTGAGAGCATCGCCAAGAACATCGCCGATTCCAGCGTCGACATCCTGCTGAACCGCAACCTGGCGACGCTGCAGTCGCTCATCGACCAGTTCGTGCAGATCCAGAGCATCCGCTACATCTACATCACCAGCGACACCGGGGAATTCCTGGCGCACACCTTCGTGCCCGGCATCCCCGACCAGATCCTCGAGAGCGACCCGTCGGCCACCGAACCGGTCGAGCGGAGCATCGCGGGAATGGGCGACTTCGTCGAGGTCGGGAGCCCGATCCTGTCCGGTGTGGCGGGCACGGTTCATGTGGGGATGGACCTCGAGCTGCTGGGGCTCAAGATCCAGCGGGCGGTCGGCCAGCAGCTCTACCTGCTCTGCATCATCCTGATCGTGGGCGTGCTGGCCTCGATCTGGCTGGTGAACCTGGCGTCGAAGCCGCTCGCGGAGCTGCTCGGCTACGTCGTGCGGCTGGCGAGGGAGCGCGGCGAGGACGGGGCGCCGGACGACGCGATCCTGGTCCGCGACGACGAGGTGGGCGACATGGCCCGCCTGATCCGGTACGCGGCGACTCCGCCGGACGACTCCGGGGAGCAGGCGGGGAGCGGCAGGTAGCGTGGCGAGAGGCCGCGTGCGGGTCCCGAGGAGCGTCATCGCGCTCTTCTGCACCATTCTCCAGGTGTGCCTGGGGACGGTGTACGCGTGGAGCTTCTTCCAGACCATGCTGGTGCGGGATGTAGGCTGGACCTTCAGCCAGACCGCCGCCGCCTTCAGCATCACCATCTTCACCCTGGGAGTCTCGGCCGCGGCAGCGGGCCAGGCCCTTCCCAGACTCGGCCCGCGGTTTCTCGCGGTCACCGGGAGCATCCTGTTCTCCGCCGGCTACCTGCTTGCCAGCCTGGCGCTCTCGATGGACTCGATCTGGCTCTTCTACCTGGGGTACGGCGTGATCGGCGGCGCCGGAATCGGGATGGGATACGTGACGCCCGTCGCGACCGCCGCCAAGTGGTACCCCGAGCGGAAGGGGCTGGTGACGGGGATCGTGGTGATGGGGTTCGGTGTTGGCGCGTTCCTGCTGAGCAAGGGGCTGGCGCCCTTCCTGGTCGTGCGGGCGGCCGGAGACCTGCAACTCGTCTTCCTCTGGCTGGGGATCTTCTTCGCGTGCGTCCTGATTCCGTGCAGCCTGATGCTCAGCGATCCGCCGCGAACCCTGACGGCCGGTCCCCCGGGAAGCCGCACGTCGGCCCGGCCCCCGAAGCCCGAGCCCGCCGCACCCTACATGCGAACCACGCAGTTCGCGGTCATGTGGACGGTGTTCTTCTTCAACATCGCCGCGGGCATCTCGGTCATCAGCTTCCAGTCCGAGTTGCTGCAGGAGGTATGGGGACTGGCCGATTCGTCGATCGACCCCGCCACCCTGGCCGAATACGGGGCCACGCTGATCGCGGTGAGTTCGCTGTGCAACGGGGTGGGACGGCTCTTCTGGGGGCTGCTGTCGGACCGGCTGGGCCGCGTCAGCGTCTTCCGCATCCTGCTGGCGAGCCAGATGGTGGTCTTCGGTGTCCTCATGACCGAAACCAACCCGTGGGTGTTCTCGGTCCTGGTCTGCTACGTGCTGCTCTGCTTCGGGGGCGGGTTCGCCACCATGCCGTCGTTCATCGTCGACGTCTTCGGCTCGAAGAACATGTCGAAGATCTACGGGACGGTGCTGACCGCGTGGTCGGCGGCGGGGATCATCGGGCCGATGTACGTGGGGTACCTGAAGGACACCTATCCGGACCGGGCGGTGATGTACTGCTTCCTGATCGGGATCGTGATGCTCGGGGTGGGGTACGTGTTCTCGTTCCTGCTCGATGACAGCCGGCTGAGGCTGGGGCGGCCGACGATGGAGGCTACGTTGAAGCGGTATGGGGTGGTGGGGGAGGGGTGAAGGCGGCTTTGTAACGGCGTTCTTCGGTGAGGTGTGGGTGAGGGGTGGCGTTGCAGCATTGCCATCATGAGCGTTGCAGTATTACGGATGAAGGTGTTGCGATCTTATCATTGGATGGCTCCAGGTGACGCGAATCGAACAGGGGATGCAGAGGCCGGATACCAATGGCACGCAAGCGAAAACAATCCGGGAAGCGCCGACGGAGAAGGAGCAGACGGGGACCCGACGCGCGGACCCTGTTCCTGGCGAAGCAAGGGATTCCCGAAGCCCAGTTTCGGCTCGGCGAGATATACATGACGGGTGAGGGTGGGGCGAGGTACGACCCGGAAGAGTCGGTGAGGTGGTTCCGGGCCGCCGCCGAGCAAGGCCATATCGAAGCCCACATGTATGTGGCCCAGTCCTACCTCGATGGTGACGGCGTAGAGCAGGACTCCGAGGAGGCCGCCAAGTGGTACAGGGCCGCCGCACGGGCGGGGCACATGGACGCGCCGGTGCACCTGGGCATGATGTACGCGGACCTGGAAGCCGACATGGATGCCGACCCCAACGCCGAGCGGTTTGTCGAAATCGCAGCCGATGCCGGCTACCCGTCTGCCAGGTATCTGCTGGCTGCGTTGCGCGATAAAGAAGACGACGAGTACGACGACCTCGGAGATTTCGGCGACCTCGACGAATCCGGCGCCCCCGGCCCGGAGGAGATGCGGGAGATCACCGAGGATCTGCTTCGGGATGCCTGGAGCGGGGATGTGGAGGCCCAGTTCGGAGTTGCCCTCGCCTACCACCTGGGCCTGGGCGTATCCAGGGACGACGAAGAGGCCATTCGGTGGTTCCGGGCGGCGGCCAAACAGGGCGATTCCGCGGCGCAAAACAACCTGGGGTACATGTTCTACCACGGCGAGGGAGTACCCGAACCGGATCACGAAGCGGCACTCAAATGGTACCGGGCGGCGGCCACGCAGGGTGACGCCGCCGGACTTCACAACCTCGCCGCCATGCACTACGGCGGTGAAGGGGGACTCGCGCCCGATCCGGTGAAGGCCGCGCAACTCACCCTGAAGGCGGCGCGGCAGGGCTACCCGGACGCGCGGTTCGAGATGGCGGTCAAGTATTCCAGCGGCGACGGGGTCGAGCAGGATCCGGCCGAGGCCGCGAGGTGGTTTCGGAGAGCGGCGGAACAGGGCCACCCGGAAGCCCAGTACGAACTGGGAATACTCCACATCGAGGGCGAAGGGGTGGAACAGGACGCAAAGGAAGCCGAGAAGTGGCTGCTCAGGTCGGCCGAGCAGGATGAGGTCATGGCCGCCTACGCGCTCTCCCGGCTGTACGACGAAGGAGAGCTGTTGCCGCGGGACGAAACGAAGGCCGTCGAATTCCTCCTCTGGGCGGCAGAGGATGGATGGCCCCCGGCGATGAACCGTCTGGGATCGTGGCTCCTGCAAGGAAAGGGCGTCGAGAAGGATCCGGAAGAGGCGGTCAGATGGTTCCGTGTGGCCGCCGCGGAGGGATTTCCACACGCCCAGCACAACCTGGGCAGGTCGTATTTCACGGGAGTGGGCATCGAACAGGACGACGAGAAGGCTGCGAAGTGGTACCGGATCGCCGCTGAGCAGGGCTTCGCACCCTCACAGTCGGCGATCGGGGTGATGTACCTGCTCGGCAGGGGCGTGGAACGTGACGAGTCGCGGGCGCTGAGGTGGTTCGAGAGGGCGGGGGAGGAAGAAGTTCCGGATGTCGATGAGGTCTTGGCGGCACTTGAGGTGGTCAAGAATCTCCCGTTGTGAGTTTGAGGGGAAAGGCCTGGACGCTCCCGATCGGGGGCCACACGTGGTGGGCTCGGCACCGGACTCCGGGGAGAGCTTGACCATGACGGCAACCAGGGTGGAAGCTTGAGCCGGACCAGCGCCGGGCCCGCCCTTCGCACCGGCGAATTCGTCGCACTCGTCGCCCTGCTGATGTCGCTCGTCGCGCTCTCGATCGACGCGATGTTGCCTGCGCTCCAGGAGATCGGACACGACCTCGGGGCGACACGTCCCAATGACGCCCAGTTCGTCATCACGGCCGTGTTCGTGGGGATCGGCTTCGGCCAGATCCTCTTCGGGCCGCTCTCGGACCGCATCGGGCGCAGGCGCGCGATCGTTGCGGGCCTGGCCGTCTTCATGGCGGGGTGCCTGGTGAGCATCGTCGCGCCCACCTTCGAGGTGATGATCGCGGGCCGTGTCGTGCAGGGGATCGGCGCCGCGGCGCCGCGCATCGTGACGATCGCGATGGTGCGCGATCAGTACGAGGGCCGCCGCATGGCCCGCCTGATGTCGTTCGCGATGTCCGTCTTCATCCTCGTGCCGATCATCGCACCGGCGCTCGGCCAGGCGATCATGTGGGTCGGAGGCTGGCGCGCCATCTTCGCCACCATCCTCGCCGTCGCCATGATCGCGCTGGCCTGGTTCGGAGCGCGGCAGCCCGAGACCCTGCCCACCGCCCGCCGCCGGCCGTTCTCCCCGCGGATCATCGGCCGGGCCGTACTGGAGGTGCTGAGGACGCGTGCCGCGCTCGGCTACACCCTTGCGACCACGTGCGTGTTCGCGCCGTTCCTGGCCTACCTGAGCTCGTCCCGGCAGATCTTCCAGGACGCCTACCAGACCGGTGCGCTCTTCCCGCTCTGGTTCGGCGTCCTTTCCCTGTCCTTCGGATGCGCCTCCCTCCTGAACGGGCGACTGGTGATGAAGCACGGGATGCGGCGGCTGGCGCGGACGGCGGCCGCGTCAGTGACGCTCATATCGGTCGCCGCGGGAGGGCTGGCCTTCGCCTACGCGGGACTGCCGCCGTTCTGGCTCCTGATGGCGTACCTGCTTCTCACCTTCTTCTGCCTGGGCCTCCTCTTCGGGAACCTGAACGCGCTCGCGATGAGGCCGCTGGGGCATATCGCGGGCGTGGGCGCGGCGGTGGTCGCCTCGCTGATCACCTTCCTCGGGGTGCCGCTCGGCGCGATCGTGGGGCAGAGGTTTGACGGGACGATGTATTCGCTGATCGGGGCGTTTGCGGTGTTTGGCGTGGGGATGCTGGGGGGGATGTGGTGGGGGGGTGGGGGGGAGGGGGAGGCACCAGACGGCGGGCAGATGTAAAGTCGGGTTTACAAAATGGAAATCGGAGTTGTCATGGCGAAGCGTTTCGTCACCACTTCATCTTCCCAAGTATCATGTCCACGGCCTGGGGGCTGAACACCTCGGGATCGAAGTGCCCGCCGACCCACTCCTTCATGTGCTCATGGTCCCGCGCATTCGGGTCCTGCAGGGAGTCGAGCATTTCGTAGTAGCCCCAGACACCGCCGCAGTCCTCCGGCGGACACCGCCACCGGCCGCTGATGCACGCGGGCAGCCGAACGGTGGAGTCGTAGGGGAGAATCTTCTGTAGCGTGACCTTGTGTTCCCACGAGTCGCCGAAGTCGTACATGTAGGTCATCCAGTCCTTCTCGCGCTTGAGGAGTTGGTTGATCCGGTATTCCCGCTCGTCGAGATCCCGGGGCGTCCCCGGCATCCTGAAGTCGTCGTCCCACGGGCTGGGGATGCTGTAGACCCGGTTGTCCTTGTGGAACATGTGCAGGTGGCAGTCCTCCCACCCCATGACCACCTGGATGAGATGGTGCAGGGTGTCGAGGTGCATCGATGGGGGGACGAGGACGCGGCGCCAGATCGGCGGCTTCGTTCGCGTCAGGGCGATTCGGAGCTGGTAGGTGACTCGTGGGGGCATGGGAGGTCTGGTGGCGGGAGCTTTGGTGATCGGATTGCGGAGCCGATTGGGCGGGTCGTGCGGGTCCTCGGTCGTCGCGAGCGCGTGACGACTCTGGTAGAGGGTGGGGCGACCGGTTGCGCAGGTCAAGGACCTCGTGGCTCAGTCTGGCTTGGCGGCGGGGCACCCGCCCGCGCGCCGGTTGGAGCAGGTCGGAGATGGCCTGGTGGGTGACAGCGTCGGATGTCAACTCCGGTTTCCAGAATGTGAACCGCGGTTGACAGGAAGTTAAGGCTCCCCGGTCAGGCTAGCGCGAAGCGGGCGGTTCCCGGAAGAAGTCGATCCTGCAGCGAAGCGGGCCTTCGATGGCGACCTTGTGGGGTAGGCCGGGCTGGATTGTGACCTTGGCCGGGGCGGTGATCGACTGTTCCCCGCCGGTCTCGAGGTTGACGAAGCGAAGGCTGCCCTCCAGCACGTTCAGGACGGCCCAGTGGCCGGGTGCAAGGGTGTGTTCGGCCTGGAGGGCGTCCGGCAGGGTGTCCCGGGTGAAGACCGGGGATGAGTGGCCCGGGATGAGGTCGTCGGGGGGTTGGTTGGTCATGGGAGTGGGGGGAGGGTTCTCGGCCGAGCGGTAGACGGTCGGGGCCCCGCCCGCTCCCTTCGGATCCTGGCCATCAGCGCGAAGAGCTCGATCGGTTCGGCGGGCCGCTCGGCCGAGCCGAACTCCCGATACAGGGTCGCGACGTTGACCACGATCCGTTCCGCGTCGCCCCACGAGTCGAAATCGGCGAGGGAGATGTCCATCGCCGCGTCGTATGCGCTCATACCGGCGTCGTAGCGGGCCCGCGCCTCGTCCCGCAGGTGGACCAGGTAGTCGCGCACGGCCCGGACGCCGCGCTTGTCGGTGACCGGACCGTGGCCGGGAACGACGACGTCGACGGGCAGTTCCAGCAGGTGGTCGCAGGCGGCGATCCAGTTCGCAACGGGTCCCGCCCACATGACCGGGTGCCCCTCGATGAACAGGATGTCGCCGGTGAAGACGATGCGGTCGTCCGGCACGTGCACGAGGATGTCGCCGGCGGTGTGACAGGGGCCGAACTGCTTCAGGACGACGACCTTGTCGCCGACGCGCGTCGCGTGTTCGCCTTCGAAGGTGGTCGTCGGGAGGGTCTGCGTGATGCCTTCGAAGTCGAAGGCGCCGAACGCCTCGATGAGGAACCGGCCCGCCTCCCCCATGCCCGGCGCCAGGCGCTTGAGCGTCACGAGCTGTTCCGGAGTCTGGGCGGCCATCTCCTCGGCCGCCGCCCGGGAGGCGATGATCTCGGCCCCGCCGACGAGCTCGTTGCCGTTGCAGTGGTCGGGGTTGCCATGCGTGTTGACGAGCCTGTCGATGTCGCGCGCGGCCAGCGGCTCCGCATCTCGCATGGCGGCGAGCATGGTGCGGGTGAGCCCGAGGTCGAAGAGCGTGTCCACCAGGAGACTCTCCTCGCCGTCCACGACGAGACCGGCGTTGCTCCAGCCCCAGCCGCCGTCGGGCTGGATCCAGGCGTAGCATCGAGGCCCGATCTCGTGCAGGCCGCGCGTGAAGGGACGGATGGCGAGTGTCATGGTCAACCTATAAGAGCCGTGTCGTCCTGGGGAAAGGACGATCGGGCACTCAGAGCCGTGGCCGTCCGGGAATCCCAGGGTATGACGGCGGACTGGGCGTGCAACTGCGGTCTGGCCCCCAATCACCCCCAGCATCTCTTCGGGGATCAGCCGCCAATCCTGATCGAGATTGACCGTCCGGGGCTGAATCCGTCCGGGCGAGCGCGTCGCTGTGGAACTTCGTTGTCGGCCTTTGTTGCCCCTCCCACCCCACCCGGCCAGTTTTCCGCCGTGCACCGCTTCTTCAACACGGCTGACCCGGTCAGGCCCGAGCGCCACTACTGTGTGCCGCCGCTGGAACGGTTCGATCTGGACCGGGTACTGGGTTAGCCGCAACGAACGCTACTTCGTGCTGCACGCGCCCCGGCAGACGGGCAAGACGTCCACTCTCCTGGCGCTGCGGGACCTGCTGAACAGCGGTGCGGAGGGCGTCCGGGAGGAGCGCACGCTGGGAGACGCGGGGATCGTGGTGTGGGGAGCGTGACGTAACGCAGCAGGAGATGCATCATGGAAAAGCTCGCCGTCCTCGTCGTGATGGGCGTATTCGGAGCCGTTCTGCAACCGCCGATCGGTGAAGCGGGGTTCAGCGCGGGGCCGTATTGGCCCGACATCACCAGTCGTCGATCGCAGACCCGCATGGCGGTCGGGCTTACCGCACGCACGCCCGCGGACGGCCGTCTCGGCCTCGAGTTCGGGCTCCGGTACAAGCAGGGAGGCATACCGCTCACCTGCGGGCTGCGACCGAGGGAGAGCCCCGGCACGCTGGGCGCACACCTGCGGGCTCCGGCTCGACTCGACTCGCCGTGCCCCCCTGATACGGAGACGCACCAGGCGGAAGACCGCCAACACAACCACGACTTCATCGACTTCGCCGTGCTTGGACAGGTGCGGTACGGTGTCGGCGACCATCTCACGCTCCGCCTCACCGGCGGCCCCACCTGGGGTATCCCGGTCAGATGCTCGAGGGAAAGCCTGACGTTCGGCGACCGGCAGGATTGTTCGGCTGCACGGGTCGACACCGACTGGCGCTTCGTCACCGGCGCCGGGGTGAGTCTGGCTGTGTCGTCCAGGTTGAACGCTTCGGTGGACTACCGCTTCGGCATCAACCTGAGAGAACTCGGCTTGGTGACCACATCGACGGGGCCGATCCACGGCATCGCGGGGTCGCTCACCGCCGGATTGTCCTACCGCTTTGGCGGCGAGCAAGCATTCCCCCCAGGAGACTTAAATCGCAGTTGACATAACCGATGGCGTGCGACCGGCCAGCGCCCATCGATTGAGACCGCCGCTCCACCTGGCAGCTTCCCCCGCCAATCCCCGCCACGCCTACTTGGGCGCGTCAGGCGAGCGACAGCGAGCCCCGTTGCGGCGACAACCGGGTCACCGTACCGTATGAACGGTCCGGCCATATCCGGGCGGGTGGCACCGGGGCCTCAGTCAGGGCTTGGGCGGGCTGTAGCGCGCGGGCCCACCTACGGGAGCGAAAGATGACGGCGCAACACTCTCACACGTGTCTTTCCGCTGCAGGACTCGTCACATGCCTGCTGGCTCTGCTCGCCGGCTGCGGCACGGAACCCGAAAAAGGCGGCTTACTCGCCGGAACGTGGATCGGACAGACGGAGTTCACGGTGCCCGGCGGTCCCACCGTGCCGGCCTCGATCACTCTCGTCACGGTCGAGACCTCGGTTCCCCGGGGGATCGTGAAGGGTGAGATAATCATCGAGGCTGCAGGGCAAACGGGGTGCGGCCCGGTCACGGGGAACCACGAATACCCGGATTTCTCACTGGATTTCAACTTCGCTCTGGCCGGGGAGGAAGTGACTGGCGGGTACGTGGGCAAGGCGACCATTCACAACTGCACCTCGAAGTTCGGCAGGCCAGAGTGGTGCGGCATGGAAGGCACCTTCACCACACACGTCGGCACCTTTTCGGAAGCCTTGACCCTGACGGGGCTCAGGTCCGGTGGGCGGAGTCTGCTGGATCCTTTTTGCATCCCCCCGCCATTCTGAGTCGAAGAAAGACATCTCATTGACATAGAGTCTATCGGCAGAGGACATGCATGCTCATGCAGCCATCGATATCGACGGCCGGTTGCCGCCACCCTCGGGAGTCGCCCGGATGCGCTCCGGTCTACCGCGCCGCCGTCAGCCGCTCGACGTGAATCCCGTCCGCCTGCCTCAGGTATCCAAGCACCTCGCGCGGGACTCGGGAGAAGAGGCCGGGGACGTCCGTCGGGGGCGGTCCAGCGCCGTGCGCCGTTGTAGGATGGGTCGGAAGTGACGCGATGTGCCCGGCGCGTGGTGGCGGATATCTTCGCGGCGCTCGGGCACCCGTCGTTTCTTCGCGGGTTACCGGGTCGGCGGCTGTCCGTGTGCGTGCCTTCTCTTTTCCCATTATTGTGTTCCGGTGGCAGAGCGGAAGAGAAACGACCGGGAGCACTGGAATGCGTGAGATCATCTTCGAAGTGACGGAAGCCCCGGAAGGCGGTTACGACGCCAGAGCGCTCGGCCACAGCGTCTTCACCCAGGGGGACGACTGGGACGACCTGAAGGAGATGGTCAGGGACGCGGTTCGGTGCCATTTCGACGACCGGAAGGCGCCCAAGGTGATCCGATTGCACTTCGTGAGGGAAGAAGCCATTGCCGTGTGAGACTGCCGCGAGATCTCTCGGGGCGGGATCTTGCCAGACGGCTTGAGCGCCACTACGGGCACCGCGTCACTCGCATGAAGGGAAGCCACAATGACGGCCACGCGGATCACCGATGCCGGTCGACACAGCGTGACCGTACCCGCCCGTCGCGAGCTACGCCTGGGGACACTGGACGCAATTGTGTCAGACGTGGCCGACCATCTCGGCGTCCCCAAGAGCACCGTGCGGGAGGAGCTCTTCGGGTGACGCAGTGACCGACGACGGGGAGGATGGGTGGGTCGTGGCCGGGGGAACGAACGAGGTGATACGGTTGGAATGTCAACTCCGGTTTCCAGAATGTGAACTGCGATTGATATAACCGTGGTGTGCACCAGCCAGAGCCCATCGCTTGAGACTCGCCGGTCACTCACGGACTGTTCGTGCAGCTGCGTCAGAAGACCGCCCACCCATCCTCACGATCGCGCTCGATTCGGCTCGATCTTACACCATTCTGGGAGATTCTGGGAGATTCTGGGAGATTCTGGGAGATTCCGGGGATACACTCACCCCGGTTGCCGAATGCCCTCGACAAGGAGCCAGAGGTCTTCCACTCGGAAACGGTGCTTCGTAAGCTGGAATCCGGGGAATCGCTACTGGAGGCGCACATGACAGCTGACCGAATCTCAGAGCTGGTCGCTGCCGGCGAGTCTGAGACGCTGGAATTCAAGAGTACGACCGGGCAACGGAGCGATGCCGCCAAGTCACTGTGCGCGATGCTCAATCTGCACGGCGGACACGTCCTGTTTGGTGTCACTCCGGAGGGAGCCGTGGTCGGACAGCAGGTGAGCGAAGACACCATCGAGAAGGTGAGCTCCGAAATCCAGCGCATCGAGCCGCGGACATTTCCGTCGATTGAGCGGGTCCCTGTAGAGGGCGGCAATGAGGTGATCGTGGTCGTCGCCCCGCCGGGACCCGCCAAACCGTACCTCTACAAGCGGGTGGCCTACCGACGGGTGGGCAACACCACCCTGGAGATGTCGGCCGAAGAGTACAACAGGGTTCTCTTCGAGCGAATGCACGCCGAGCGACGCTGGGAGAACCAGCCCACGGCAGGATGGACGGTGGACAACCTCGACGCGGCCGAAATCCAGAAGACCGTCAGGGAAGCGATCCGACGCGGGCGCCTGGAGGATCCGGGGACTCGAGAGCCCGCCGAACTACTTCGGGGCATGAAGCTGCTCAAGGACGGGGTGTTGCTGCGCGCCGCCGCTGTCCTGTTCGGTCATACCGATCAGATTGAGTCTGACAACCTGCGACGCGGGAGGCAATAGCGAACGCACTCTGCCATCGAGACTACTCAATTGTCGGGGGCTCGGTGGGGATTGCGGTCTACGATGACCGCCTTGAAGTGACCTCGGCAGGGGCACTGCACTTCGGTCTGACCCCCGAGCGATTGTTCGGATCGCACGAGTCCATGCCCTGGAACCCCTTGATTGCCCGGGCGTTCTATCTTCGGGGCATCATCGAGGAGTGGGGTCGTGGAATTGCCAGGATCGTCAAACATTCCAAGCTCGCGGGGCTCGCTACCCCGGAAATCGAAGACGCCGCCGGTTGCGTCACGGTGCGCTTCCGGAACAATCGATACGTGGTGCCTCGAGTTGGGAGCGGAGATCCGCAAGAGCGGCGGGCGGCGATTCTCGCTTTACTGGCTGAGGCTCATCGACCCTTGGCGACCCGGGAGATTGGCGATCAGCTGCCGGTGCAGGCAAGTCGGGCTACGTTGCTTGACGATCTTGGGGTTCTGAGGGATCAAGGGCTGGTCGCGCTCACTGGTCGCGGACGCTCGGCACGATGGAGGCTCGAGTAGGGTGTGTGAAGGAGGGGGTGACGACCGACGCCTATGGCCCTCTATTCGTGAATCGCGAAACACCGGCCCGCCCTCCTAAGGGAAGGCGGCGCAGCCTGTTGGAGCGGCGGTCCCCCAGGGAGCCCATTTGCGTTTCTCGCGAGTTCGGTCTCACCCTGGGCGATGACCGGCTGAAGGGTTGAGCCCAACCGGTCCGGGTCGCCACCCTGGCGTCGGTCAACGTGCCTGCGGCGGGACGGTGCTGGTGCGCCCCCTGACGTTGGGGAGAAACGGGCGGGTGCTCGTCCGGTGGGGCCCATGTGGCCGGGGAGAATGTCAACTCCGGCGGGATCGAATCGCGAATCCCTTTGCCGGAAAGGCGTCCCGAATCGTGGGGGTGCTCCTGGCTGAACCACGCCGGTGGTGGGGCGTGACGGAACTCGCGGAACGGGTCGAGGTGACGGGGGACGGTGCCATCGCTTGCGACCGCTGACGCCACCTCGCAGCTTCCCCTCGCGAGACTCCCGCCGAATAACCGCGCGGCTCCCCGGCCGAGACGAGGGACGCGTCCGCCATGGACCGGCCGAGAGCCGAAGATCACATCCCAATCGATTCCGCTCGATGACCGACGTTTTCGACCCCGGGAAGCGGAGCGAGATCATGTCACGCATCCGCGGCCGGGACACCAAGCCGGAGATGATCGTTCGCAGGATCGCGCACGGACTCGGGTTCCGGTTCCGGCTCCATCGCAGGGACCTTTTCGGTTCCCCGGATCTGGTGTTTCCCAAGCACCGGGCCGTGATCATGGTCCACGGGTGTTTCTGGCACCGGCATCCCGGCTGCAGGTACGCTTCCAGTCCGAAGACGCGCGTGCGGTTCTGGGAGGACAAGTTCGAGGGCAACGTGGTGCGGGACCGGCGGAATGAGGAGGCCCTGCACGAGCTCGGCTGGCGGGTGATGGTGATATGGGAATGTGAGACGAGGGATCGGAAGGCGGTGGCGGAGCGGATTGTGGGGTTTCTGCGGGGTGGGGAGGACGGCGGATCCGCATGACGGCGATCGACGTGTTTTGTGGGGTGGGGGGGCTGACGTTGGGCCTGCCGGGGAGAAACGGGCGGGTGCTCGCCCAGCGGGGCCCAGGTGGTCGGCGGGAATGTCAACTCCGGTTTCCAGAATGTGAATCGCGGTTGACATGATCTTGGGGTATGCCCCCGGCCAGCGCCCATTGGAC
The DNA here is from genome assembly GCA_965211795.1 of Longimicrobiales bacterium. GTDB lineage: Bacteria > Gemmatimonadota > Gemmatimonadetes > Longimicrobiales > Gaopeijiaceae > Bin94. The sequence continues at coordinate 4,057,091 of OZ242973.1, read as the reverse complement.
GCTCTGGGTCAACTGTTAGCATTGCCCGCGTTCACCATGGATATTAGATTCACTAAACAGTGAATTCCGTTTTGATGGTGAATCATGGAAGCCAAGCTCATGGAATTTGGGCGTCGATCTCTAGAGCAGATCCTGGTCGAGGAGACAGGGTTTGAACTGGTCGCTGGTGGCGTCGGCTCCCCGGCAACCCGAGGAGATGCTGACGCAGTCTGGGTGCTCCGTTCCGGCTCGGAAGAATGGCGTTTCCTCGTTGAGGTCAAGTCCACCCTGTGGCCAAGCGGGGTCGCGGCCATGGCGGCCCAGGCCAAGGCCCTGGCGGCGGAGACGGATGCCGACCGCTGCCTGGTCATCGTACCCAGAGTGACAGAGCGGACCGCCGAGTTCCTCCGTCGCCAGGGAATCGACTACATCGATCTCCGCGGGAACATCCGGGTGTCGGTGCCGGGGCGAATCCTGGTGATGGCCCGGGGAGGGCGGGAATCCACCGTCGACGACTTCCCCTTCCCGAAGGATCGAATCGCGAATCCCTTTGCCGGAAAGGCGTCCCGAATCGTGCGGGCCCTTCTGGCGGAGCCGTGCCGCTGGTGGGGCGTGACGGAACTCGCGGAACGGGTCGAGGTGAGCGCGGGGATGTCCGTCAAGACCCTGCGGACCCTGGAAACCGACCTCTACGTCCAGCGTGACCGCCGCCGCCGGGTCAGGGTGGCCGACGGCGAGTCGCTGCTCCGGCGATGGGCGGCCGTGTCCGGACCCGCATTCCGCAACGCCGGCCGGTTCACGTCACCGGTCCCGGATCCGGACGAACTCGCAATCCGGCTGGCAGAGCGCCTCGGGGAAATGGATGTCGACTACGCTCTCTCGCGTCTTTCCGCTGCCCGGTTCGTCGAACCGTATGCGCCGGCGTCCGTGGTCGACGTCTATGTGGATCGGGAGCCGAGCGAGCTGGAGGCGACCCTGAATCTCTTTCCGGTCGATCGCGGGGAGTCGGTTCGCCTGGTCAGGCCTTCGGATGTCGGGGTTCTGCAGTTCACGGAGGAGCGAGAGGGGGTGACGGTTGTGAATCCGGTGCAACTTTTCGTGGACCTGAGCAACGGGCGTGGCCGGGAGGGTGATGTGGCAGAGCGGCTGCTGGAGAACCAACTGAGCGGGACTTGGAAGGGAGGGGAAGAAGCGTGAGAACAAGGTCGGCATATGGGTCGGAAGTGACACGGCGTGCCCGGCGCGTGGTGGTGGACATTCGGTGCGCACGTCCCGGCTTGGTTCTCGGTAGAGGTGACACTTGAGGAAGAGCTCGTTCAGGGCGGCTACCTACCCGTCCAGATTCGGCTCGTCGATGTGCCGGGGTTCGTGGTCCTCAAGGCGCTGGCGTTCGAGAATCGCCAAGGCTACAAGGACGCCTATGACCTGCGGTATGTCCTGGCTCACGCGAAGGAGGGGCCGCTGGGAATTGGGGAGAAGCTGGTTCCCTACGTCCAGGATGCCGAGGAAGCGCGTGCACTGGCGTTCCTGCGGGTGGCGTTCCGGTCTGTCGAATCAGTCGGTCCCGTGGCAGTGGCCCGGTTCCAAGAGGCGACTGGGGAAGACGCCGAGCGCGTGGCAGCGCAAGCGTATGCCGTGGTGCAGACGTTTCTGTGGGGGTTGCCGGGATGAGGGGATGGGTAGCTGAGTGACCGCCAGCGGTGTCCGAGGTGATCGGGTGATATGTCAACTCCGGTTTCCACAATGTGAACTGCGGTTGACAGGACACCTCGGCGTGCGATCGGCCAGACCCATCGCTTGAGACCGCGCGCCCCACCCCTGGTAGCTTCCCCCGCGAATCCCGTGCTACAAGGAGGGCGGGAGCTCGCGTGGAAGGGTGACATCAGCGTGCCGATCTTGCTGGTCGTGGCCGGATTCCTGCTCTACCTTGATGGCGCAGTCAGTGTGATGGGGACGGACAGGGACGACATAACCCGACCAAGTCCGTGTATCCCCCTTGGGAACGGCACCGTAGCATCCAGATCAGATCAAGCAACGCGCAATGCCCAAACCACCCCCCGACCACCCTGTCCTTCGCGCAGCCCGCCGTTGGCGTGATCGCTGCCTTCTCGACGAAGGATCCGTCTTGACCGAGAAGTCGCTCTGGACCGCGGACAATGTCGGTTACCTGGTGCGCCACTTCGTGGAGAACCTCGACTACGGCGACGGCGGCTTCTTCGAGAAGCTGGAGAGCCAGCTGGCGCGGGCACCCGCCAGCGCGATGCAGCTGGCGGCGGAGATGTTCTGGGTGATGTACCTGTTTTGCACTCGGGGGTCGATGCAGCCCGGGACCAAGCGCCGCCAGATTCGTCAGGTCTGGGAATGGTCGGGTGAGCCACTTCCCGACGCCCCGTTTGAGCTCGGCGAGGCACTCCAGGACGGCGTCGGTAACCCCGGAACGGCCTTCAACACGCATCGGTGGAGGGAATTCCGCTTCTTCATCCTCGTGATGAAGGCGTGGACTGCGTCGTCGAGGCCGCAACGCGACGCCCGGCTCTCGGATCCTTGGAATCTCGCGGAGTGGCTGAAGCAACAGGACGAGACCCGCACCCGCCAGCTGCGGCACATGCTGTTGTATCTGCTCTTCCCCGATGACTTCGAGCCGTACGCCACGGCGTCTCAGAAGAGGATCATCGTGCGTGAGTTCACGAAGAAGTTCGGGGAGGATCCGGACCAGTTCGACTACAAGGACAGAATCGAGGTCGATCGGCAATTGCTTGTCGTCCGCGAGCGGCTCCAGAAAGAGGGTGCCGCAGAGGACTTCGATTTCCACGACGAACCCTATCTGAAGGTCTGGCGGCCTGGTTCTGGAGGAGGACGCGGTGGAGACGACCTTCCAGCTCGGGATGAGGCCGAGAAATGGTACCGGGAGAAGTTCGGGGAGGCTCGCGTGTGGGCGTTCGGGGCGGGTGCGGGCGCACGCTACTGGGATGAGTTTCAGGAGAAAGGCATCATCGCGATCGGATGGGATGAAGTCGGGGACCTTCGAGACTATGACGACAGGGAGAGGATTCACGAGCAAATCCGAGAGGCCTACGGAGCGACCAATCCGGTGATGGACTCTTTGGCCTGCTATCAGTTTGCGTACGAGATGCGACCGGGAGATCATGTGTTGGTCAAACAGGGGCGCACGTTGCTGCTGGGCCACGGCGTCATCGAATCCGACTACACGTTCGACGAAGGCCGTAGTGAGTTCCGGCACACGCGTCGCGTAAGGTGGGAAAAGACCGGTCGCTGGCGGTTCGCCAAGGAGCGGGCCATCACCACCAAGACCCTCACCGATTTCAGCAGAGACAAGCAATGGCTTCAGTTCGCCTTCCAGCTCATGGGCGACCATCCGAAACCGATCAACGGGGATTCACGCTCGGGCATGGAGCCGTACCCTCGTGAAGAAGCCCTGAAGGATCTGTTCCTTTCCGGAGCTGACTTCGACCACATCATCGACGCCCTTGAACGCAAGAAGAACGTCGTCCTCGAAGGCCCGCCCGGGGTCGGCAAGACCTTCATCGCCAAGCGACTGGCCTACCGGGTCATCGGATACAAGGCTCCCGAGAGGGTGCGGATGATCCAGTTCCACCAGAGCTACGCGTACGAGGACTTCATCCAGGGGTACCGGCCGACCGACGATGGCGGATTCGAGTTGCGCGACGGAGTGTTCCACACGTTCTGCCGCGAAGCGGCGGCCAATCCCGACGACCGATACGTCTTCATCATCGACGAGGTCAACCGCGGAAACCTCAGCAAGATCTTCGGTGAGCTGATGATGCTCATAGAGGCCGACAAGCGGGGTACCGGATACGCCGTCCCGCTGACGTATTCGCCCGACGCGGAGCCATTCCACGTTCCCCCGAACCTCTACCTCATCGGCATGATGAACACGGCCGACCGGTCATTGGCGATGGTGGACTACGCGCTGCGGCGGCGGTTCGCGTTCATCCGCCTTCAGCCTGCCTTCACGACCAGTGAATTCAGCGACTTCCTCAACGCGGCAGAGGTGGAGGAGGAGGTCGTCAACAAGATCGTCGACCGGCTGTCGGCTCTGAACGAGCGAATCCGCGCCGATCGCAAGAACCTCGGACCGGGCTTCGAGATCGGACACAGCTTCTTCTGCCCGGGCGACGACGACGAGGGACTCGACGATTCCTGGTACGAAGCGATCGTCCGGCGAGAGATCGAGCCTCTGCTTCGGGAATACTGGTTCGACCGTCCCGAGCATGTGGAGGAGCAGATCCGGGTGCTGCTGGCGTGAAGATCCCGGTCCGGAACATCTACTATCTCCTCTGCTACGCCTGGGACCATGTGAGGGAAGGGGAGACGGTCGATGTCGGATCCGAGCAGTTCGGGGGGCTGGTCGACCTGTTTGCGAAGGTGCTGAACGAAGGCGTGTCGCGGCTGATTTCTCGCGGCCTCGATCGAGACTATCTGGTCGTCCACGAGGACGTCAGGGGGCTCAAGGGGAAGCTCGATTTCGCGACCACGATCAAGAGAAACCTGCTCCTGAACGGCAAGACGCACTGCGCCTTCGACGAACTGAGCCATGACGTGCCGCAGAACCGGATCCTAAAGGCGACGCTACGCGGTCTGGCTCTGGTCCCCTCCCTCGATCCGGCCTTGAGACGGCATACCGAGCGCCTCTACCGGAAGCTGGACGCCGTCTCGGATGTCCCTCTGACCACGAGTCTGTTCCGCACTGTCCGGGTCCACCGGAACAATCGGTTCTACAGCTTCCTCCTGCACCTCTGCCGCATCATTCACGAGAATCTCCTGGTGAATCAGGAGCAGGGGACGGCGGAGTTCAACGACTTCCGTGAAGACGAGCACCAGATGGGGCTGCTCTTCCAGGAGTTCGTGAGAACCTTCTGTGAACGCGAGACGAACTTCAAGGTGAGCGCGCCGAAGATCGACTGGTTCGGTGCGGAGGCAAGCGAAACCGATCTTCGGCACCTGCCCCGCATGCAGACGGACATCGTGCTGCGGTCGCCGGCGCGAACGATCATCCTGGACACCAAGTTCTACAAGAACCCGCTGGACAGGCGATGGGAGGGCGAGCGGGTGAACGCAGGGAACCTCTACCAGATCTTCTCCTACGTGACGAACTGGACGGCGAGGGCGGAGGCTGGCGAGCCCGAACCGGAGGGGTGGTTGCTGTATGCGGCGGTGGAAGGCGGGTTCGACTACCGGTTCGAGCTGATGGGGAGGCCGGTGCGGGCGTGCTCGGTGGATCTGGGGCAGGAGTGGCGGGGGATCGAGGAGGAGTTGAAGGGGTTGGTGGGGGGATGGGGTGCCGATCATCGATTCGGCGGGGCCGTCGCTTAGGGGGCGCCGTGGTATCCCGTTCTCCACCTGAGGAGGAGACCATTTGTAAAGTCCGGTTGTCATTGTGTAATGTGGGGTTTACGGCGTGGCCCTTCTGGAGCCCTGCCGCCACACTACCCGGAAGACACCCCTGCCGGACGGCCGCGTGATGACCGATGTGTTCGACCCCGGAAAGCGGAGCGAGATCATGTCGCGCATCCGCGACCGGGACACCAAGCCGGAGATGATCGTTCGCAGGATCGCGCACGGACTCGGGTTCCGGTTTCGGCTCCACCGCAGGGACCTTCCCGGTTCCCCCGACCTCGTGTTTCCGAAGCACCGGGCCGTGATCATGGTCCACGGGTGTTTCTGGCACCGGCATCCCGGCTGCAGGTACGCGTCGAGCCCGAAGACGCGCGTGCGGTTCTGGGAGGACAAGTTCGAGGGCAACGTGGTTCGGGACCGGCGGAATGAGGAGGCGCTCGGCGAGCTCGGCTGGCGGGTGATGGTGATATGGGAGTGTGAGACGAGGGATGGGGAGGCGGTGGCGGAGCGGATCGTGGGGTTTCTGCGGGGGGGGAGGGCGGTTAGATAGCTGAAGTCTGATCGCCCTCGCTTGAGTTCCTCTGTTCCGGATCAAACATCTAGGAAAGCGTCGACCTCAGTGCTTTCAACGTACTCCATGTCCCGCGCCCCCGCCTCATCAGCTCACCCATCCAACTTCTCAATGAGCTCGTTGAGTGCAAGTCCTACCGTAGGTACGACCTCCGCGATTCGCTGCATTGGGACGTTCAACTTGTATCGGGCTCCCCTCCCTGATCCCCGGTACGGAACCTGCTCAAGAACCCCACCTTCAACCAGTCTCGGCAATACGGAGTCAAAAAACTCACCGGCCCGTTGGCCGAGCTTATGGCGAAACACCGCATCATTGATGTGGGTGGCTCGCATAAACATCCGCAGAGCCCGCTCTGCCATTTCAGCCTGCGAATCAACAACGAACCCCCCTTCATCGTCGGTTGGTGCCGGCGAATCGCCCCGCTTTACTCGAAACCCCTCCTCCTCAAGAGCTCGGTCGATCCGAGCCGGATTGTAAACGCTCGTATCAGAGTCTTTCACCCATTGATTCACCTCACAGTCCTCCAACGTACTTCCGCTAACAGTCTCGGCACTGCCCTCCAGCCGGTGGAAGCGACATTGGCGAAACTCGCAGTCAATGATCCGTGCGTTCTTCAGACCAGTAGCTTGAAACTCACAATTGGCAATGTGCATCCCCTCTAGTCGGGTGCCGACTAAAACCCCCGGTGGGAACACTAGACCACTGAGCGATACGTTCGCGCCATCTCCGTGCGCCGCCAAGGCCAATGCGATAATGCCACAATTCTCCCCTATATAGGATGTCGTTGGCGCCCGCTGACCGAGCCCGACAATCCGCTCGATCATCGCCCCCGGAACTATCCTCTCCTGTGCCGCATAGCGACAAGCGGCGTCGACGGTGTCTCGCGGTACGGCGGCGATGTTCAGCCACGATGCAAGTTCCTCATCACGGTCACCCAAAAGCAACTGCCCGAGTGCTCGTCCTAGGAAAAACCGCCGGAAATCGTCGTGATCGAACGCCAGCATGTTCCCTGTTCCTGACACCAGCGCAAGCAATGAGTGTTCCGGCAGTCGTTTGCGAATCTGCCGGGCCGTGTCTGGGGAAAACTTGGCATCGCTTGTGAACACATCCGTAACCAATTCCAAGTAGTCTCGCTTTAGTGCGTCTGACCGCACCTCCCACATCTCGCGAGCGATCATGGCCAAGAGGTCGAAATGATCAGCCACCGTCATTAGTGGTTTCGCGGCTTCACCGCTTCGATCCAACCATTTCTGTCCGGCTTCCCTCTCAACAATCGTTGTGACGAAATCGACAAAATACTCGTCAGGATTTCTACCGATTCGCTCAAGGACTGCGTCGATCGATGGTAGTTCAGTGGCAATGTCTACGAGTGTCTTCACAAGGACCGCACGTGTCAGAAGCGGATGCGGTGATCCTAAACGCTCTGCGACTTTCCGATACAGAAGGTGGCCGGTCCCCAATCCGCGAAGGTTGCAGTACTCTTGGAACTGTTCGCGCCGCCAGCGGGAAAGCGTCAGGCGAGAGAAGGAAACCGACCGTGATTGAATGGAGTCGAACAGGCGGGCTTGGGTTCGGAAGCTATAGAATTCGAAATAGGCGCGTCGAGCCGCGATCAAGACGGAACCGGTTGATTGAAGATGTTGAACGAAGTTCCCCAATGCCGACACCGCCTCTCCCGAGGAGGACTCAACGAACATTTCCTCGAAGCCATCAAAGGCGGGGACGAGCACACCGAGCTTTATCAACTCCAAGAACGCATCATAGTAGAGGTGCTGAAAGCGGAGCCGGTTTACTAGTTCACCAACAACAACGTCGTCAAACCGAAGGAACGGTCGCCCTCCGAGGGCGATGGGAAGGAGAAGCCATGTCGTCTCACCAGCTTTGAAGCGTTTCGCTTGCGCCCTAGCGACGTGGTTCACAACGGTAGTCTTGCCTTCCCCGGCGTCGGATGTAAGATACACAACGGTAGATGCCCCGCTGGGACGTTGAGACAACGTGTCAATGAGGCTAGCAACGGCGTCACGCTGTTCGACATTCGCTTCAGTCGGGTCAACGTCGAGCTTATCCAAAAGGAAGCCACGCGGCGTGACAAAATGCTCCTCTTCTGGCGTGTACGATAAGAGTCGGTCTGCCAATTGATCCATCTTGGCGATCCGCCGGAGAATCCACTTGTAGGCGGGCGAAGCATCGGCGTGTGGCTCCTGAACCCAGACGGTGCCGTCCCGGTTCGTCAGACGGGCTTCGATCAAGTCATCGCGGATTTCGACGAGTAGTCGGCCGGACTCTATGGCGAGATTGCTCGGCTGATCCGCGAACGCGCGCAGGATTCGTTTGAAATCGGTGATGTTCATGTGCGTAACCTGTATTCGTGGTAAGCGGTACTCACGGCGGAAGTGTAAATGGCCGGTGTCGTTCGATTCGCGGTGTGGACGTGGTGAACAGGCAAGCCGAAGTGAAGCGCGGTACGGATTCCAGGCCATAAGTCGTCGTCGGTTGATACGACGAATACGGGATCGCGAGTCGTACAGGAAAGGAAGAGCAAATCAGACACGAGCATAGTATCGACGAGCTTCTGTTGTTTTCCTCGCGGAAAGACTGCCGAAACGGGTGCAAAACAGCCGTTGACTGGACAAGCGTTGCGATCGACGAATTCGGCGATTGGCGTGAGAGTGCAAGCGGCGGGGTCGGCGCAGCCACGAAACGGAGGGGTATGCACGTCAAGTCGACGGGGGTTCCCACGGCGTAACGTGTGTAGTACATCGTGTGTGGGATCGGCGAGCATACTGCTAGCGAGTTCTGCTGCGACAAGTAGTTGAAGAGATGTATGCCGTGTCCCCACGACGAGGGGTGCCGGGAATAGCGCAGCAAGTTCGGCCGCCAGTTTCTGTCCGTGTTGGTTGAGAGCCGCCTTTCCGTACCAGCCTCCATAGAATCGAATTCTATAGCGAGAAGCATGTGCAAGGGAATCGGTACCGAGTGTGTCGAAGAGGCGTTGGACCAACCAGGCAGCTCCTCGTCGTCGATGGAGGGATCTGATGTTGTAGTAGTCGAGGAGTACGTAGTAGGAACGGATGTGTGGAGCGTAGCTTCTAGGTGACATGGGACAGCGGATCGGCGAGCAGTGAAGCGTGAGTGTCCTCGCGGCGAATTGAGATTGTGGCGGTCCCACCGTAACGCATGAAGGTGAGCGAGCGCTGGGGGGAGGTGGTGGGGAAGGGGAAGCATGAGTTCGAAGGAGCTTCTTCAAGGAGGGTTTTCGTGGACATTTCAGGACTGTACGTACCAAGGGCCAGTGTGGATGCGGAACCGGGTTCTGGATGGTCTGGGTTGTGAGGAGGCGAAGCGGAATGATTGGAACAAAGGTGGTGGTTTTCGGAGTACTTCCGCAAGAGCTCCGCAGGCTTCTGGTACTCCGCCGGTTTCCCCGAGCGGTACGCCGGGGTGGCGAGGTGGGATCGCGCGGGGTCCGGGAGCGGATGCCACGGCGAGGAGATGTCAACTCCGGCTTACAGGATGTCAATTCCGGTTGTCATGGCCCCGGGGTGTAGCGTTCCTGACCGGTGCCGGACTCACCCTTTGAACGCATGCTCGCGGTGACTCCGGAAACCGTGGATGCAGCCGGCAGATCTTCAGCTCGGGCATTCGTAGCCGCCCGTCGCTGTTCAGCAGCGAGAGGACGTCTCCAGGGACCGCGTTCGCCTTGAAGAGCAGGCTGCAGTCGTCGTCGAATCGAGATCAGGCTGATCGTGGGCCCCAGGTCAATGGTGGGCGGCCCTGCTGTCTGGCGTGCTTCAGGTCACCGGACGTTGCTGACGTGCCGGGAGTTCGCCCCCTTGCTCGGCGTCCGATGCCCCGCTATCGTTCTGGGCATGAAATGTGACAATCTGTCACATGGCCACCAAGACTGCGGAAGGGCGAGGAGCGAAGACATGATCACCCTCACTCCGACTGAGGTGCGCTCGTACAGAGAGCAGTTGGACCTTACCCAGCAGGAGCTTGCGACCCGGTTGGGGCGCACCCGCCGAACCGTCATTCGCTGGGAAAATGGCGAGACGACCCCCTCGACAGCAACGGCGCTGGTGCTCCGGCAGCTCGTTCGAGAATCCGCTCGGCATGACGTAAATGGCCTCGGCGCCGACGATTTCACCTTCATCGACCTCTTCGCCGGAATCGGCGGCATGCGGCTGGGATTCGAGCGCAACGGCGGCCGATGCGTCTACACCTCGGAGTGGGACCGCTTCTGTCGGCAGACCTATCGGGCGAACTTCCCACCAGATGAGCAGATCGCCGGGGACATCCGGGAGATTCGGACCGACGACATCCCACGGCATGACCTGCTTCTCGCGGGGTTCCCGTGCCAGCCGTTCTCGCTGGCCGGAGTCTCCAAGAAGAACTCCCTTGGTCGGCCTCACGGGTTCACGGACGAGACGCAGGGCACACTGTTCTTCGACATCGCCCGAATCCTGCGGGCCCGCAAACCTGCGGCGTTCCTCCTTGAGAACGTAAAGCACCTCCGGAACCACGATCGCGGCCGGACGATGAGGGTGATCCTTCGAACGTTGGGAGAGGAGCTGGGCTACCACGTCACCACGCGGGTGATCGACGCCCGGTCGTTTCTGCCCCAGCATAGGCAGCGTGTCTTCATCGCCGGATTCCGGGAGGAAACGGGCTTCGATCTCAACGATCTCGGTCTGCCGGATCCGACCGAAGGCCCCCGGCTCAAGTCGGTGCTCCACCCAGAGGATGGCTCCGAGGAAGTGGAGTCACCCTACACGACGGGGGAGTTGGCGGTCGTCTCGGCTAAGTACACCCTCAGCGACCACCTGTGGTCGTATCTCCAGGAGTACGCCCGCAGGCATCGGAAGCGGGGCAACGGATTCGGATTCGGTCTCGTCGGCCCGGAGGACACGACCCGCACCCTGTCGGCCCGGTACTACAAGGACGGATCCGAGATCCTCATTCGTCAAGACGAAGCCAATCCCCGGCGCCTGACGCCGCGGGAATGTGCCCGGCTGATGGGGTTTGACGGTCCCGGGCAGAACCTCTTCGAGATCCCGGTATCGGACACCCAGGCCTACAAGCAGTTCGGGAATGCGGTCGCCGTACCAGTGGTCGACGCGATCGCGCGCGCGATGGCCCCCCATGTCGTGTCGGGGGTGTCGAATCCGTACCAGCTGAGTCTACTCCCTCGTCGCTGGACACCCTGATACGGCTTGGGATCAGCGGCGACTGAGGCTCCTAACATCCCGAATGAAGCCACTGAGGGTGGTCAATTCCGCCCGTATTTCCCTGCGAAACCGGGTGATGTGGCCCTCAGGCACTACCAACCGCACCTGAGACTCGGTCATCTGCCTGTACTGGTTGGCTGAGACGCTCTCCTGAAGCGTGAGAAGATGCTTGGTAGGAATCCGGTCGGCTTCCTTGAGCACCTGCCTCCATCGATCCTTGCAGGTCGTCTTTACTGCAAGCATGCGGAGCCTGGATTGCGGAAAGCCGGTATCCCGGTAGCTGGCCTGCGAGGGGAACAGGAAGTCCGGCTTGCTTCCGGGTTCGGAGTCCACTCCGTACGAGAAGTCACGGCCCTCGATGAGGTCCTCCTCTTGGAAGATCTGCCGAACCTGAAGCTCCAGCGATCTGCCCGACCGGACCTTGCGCCGTTGCAGGACACTATTGGCGCGGGCGACGAACTGGTCGATGTTGTCGAATCCCTCCCGGATCCCAGGTAGCTCTACGGCTTCCTCGATACTTTGAAACACCTGGTACTCGCACTTCCTGCGGGCCAGCAGCCGGGCGTCGGGATCCAGCTTCCGGTGTGCCGGGGCGAGGTCCACCGCCATTCTCAGTATCTCCTCGCCACTTGGGAAGGACTTGATCCAGTCGAAGGGAATGTCACTGGGTTCAAGCCAGCACCCGATCGGTGCGAGGGCGGGCTCCGACATCCTCCCGCGCTCCGATGACCAAGTGACCGTCTGTGCCGGTTCCACCGGACCGATGAGGTCTTCGGCGGATTCCTCCTCCTTCTCGTCCCTGCAGATCCAGACCCGGCAATCGGGTGAGTCTCCCTTGTCGACCTGCTGGAAGGTGAAGATCGCGAGCGCGCCGGTGTTTTCAGGATCAAGTAGGGGAGACGAAATCCCGCCGAGATTGGTGAGCCGGGACTCGTTGCGGCCGCCGCCGTGCAGCGAGTTGTTGTACCAGACTGCCCTGACGGTCCGTCGCGCCGTGTGGGAGTCGATGAACAGCTCGAACCAGACATCCGGGTTCAGCACTTCGGGCCGGTTCAGGGACGGAAACCGGGAATTGAGGAAGTCCCGTGGTATGTACGGTCCGGCCTGATTGGTACCGTTCGCCAGGGTGTCATTGCCGGAGAGTCGCTTGGCGTACCAGACGCGATCTGGACGGGCGAACTCGGTCATCCAGTGGGCGAATTGAGTCATGGGCAGAAACAGCTGGGGGTGATCGACTTGACGGCGGCAGCGACGCCGAGGGACCCGAACTTCTCAGATGGCTGTGCTGTCCGGATGGTGCGTCCGACGACGAAGGTAACCTCCTCGGCGGTCTGGGCGGCAGTAGTCCGGCGGAGATTCTCCCTCTTTTCGGATCCGTCGCCCGATGGCAGAAGAGACGTGCTGAGTACCCGGAAACGGTATCCGACCATCGGAAGACGGTGGCGGCTCGGAAGGAACGCTGATCGAAACCCGCGATGATCCGGGCGGGCGACTGGATGCCGCAGCGATCGCATCGGTGATCGACAGAGTGCCGCTGGGTTGAGCGTGGACCTGACCTTTGGACCTAGCGGACGCCTGAGACGGTCGGTCGCCTTCATCGGCCCGTCGAACGGCCCACGCCGTAGGCCACGCCCCTGCGGCCGTGGGGCTGCGTGCCTCCCCGCCCGAGACGAGGGAGGCATCTGCCATGGACCGGGCGAAAGCCGAAGATCACCTCCGAACCGATTCCGTACGATGACCGACACCTGCGAGCCCCGGAAGCGGAGCGAAATCATGTCGCGCGTACGCGGCCAAGACACCCAGCGAGATCTCATCAATTGGGGACCACCCTGTCGCCCTGTGGCTCGTGGAGTTGGAGTTGAATGCCCAACTCTGGTCGGTCCAGGAGAACATGTGTAAAGCACAGTTGACTTAATGTCATATTCTGCTTACTATTTCGACGAATCGCGCGCATCGTTGGAAACCGCGCGCATGAAGCACACGACGCGGTCTATCACGGTGGTGGGCAACGACCCGGCTTCCGTAGTGGCGGCCGCGCACCCCCAAATCGGACTATACTGTCCTGTGGCGGTGCGAGAACGGTCTGGGAACATCCATACACCACCACATCATGACCTCGACCACACGCAACCATCAGCGCGACCCCCAACCGGCCCGGGCGATCGCCGCCGATTCGTCGGGACGGGGACGCCACGAACCACTCAAGCCCGGCGCCATCTGCCCGGGCACCACCGGAGCCCTTTGAGTTATGAGCCTATACAAGTACGTCGCCATGGAGACTCTGAAGAAGATACTTGAATGCCGGGCCATCCGGTTCACACAGCCTGGCGCACTGAACGATCCATTTGAAATGGTTCCTGAGATCTTCGCACCCGAGGAGATGGACAAGAAGGAGCTGTCAATCAGTTTCGACGTTTTGGCCCCACGGCGTCCGGAGACCGTTATTGGGGTCGACGATGACGCAGATCCGAAGGGATTTTCTGACGAAACTTCGCGAAACATCCGGAAATTGCTGGACAGGGAAATCGGCATTCTTTGTTTAACGCGGAACCCTTCGTCGCTGACTATGTGGGCGCACTACGCAAACAGCTACTCCGGTGCACTATTGGAATTTGACTCGGAACATGAGTTCTTCCAAGGTGCAATTGACGTAGAGTACAAAAAAGAGCGGCCAAAACGGAATGTGACTGCGTACATGGACGGGCGTGTGCCAATCTCGGAGCTTTGCGTAAAGTCCTGTGAATGGGAGTATGAGTCGGAGGTACGAATTGTCCGTCGATTGTCGGATTGCAGAAAGGATCGTCACGATGATGGTTTTCCAATCTATGTCATGGATCTCCCGAAGGACTGCATTACTTCGATCGCACTTGGTGAGCGCACGGCAGTGGACGATCAACGATTTGTATTCACGTCGATCATGAACACCACGATCGCCCTCAAACTGGCAGCTGCCGCGAATTGGAACTACGAATTCCGCTTAGAACCCGTAAAGTGGGATCGTCCGATCTCCGAACTCAGTCCGATCATAAGTCCTAGGACTGCCCATATCTTCACAAACCTCGATGGAGAATTCGGTGATTTGGCCCGGTGGATGATCAGCGAACATCCATATTCACGATTGATGAACGACACCCTATGATGCGAAAGGCGGTCGTGGCGGACAGGGAGGCCGCCTTCTCTTCGTCGGCGGATTTCACGCCGACGGCGCTGGTCCACAATATCGCGGTGGGGTTGTGAGGTTGCTTGCGGCGAGTGTGGTGACGCAGCTGCAGGGGGCTGGTTGACCGGGCGTACTGCGGCCTTTGCTCCAAGGCGACGCTGCGTGGCCTGGCTCTGGTCCCCGCCCTCGATCCGGCCCTGAGACGGCGGTCTTGCCGGAACCGGGTCCGCCGAGGATGAGGAGGGGACCGTCATACCAGTCCACCGCCCGCCGCTGGTTGCGGTTGAGGTCGCGAGATGTCAATCGGACGTTACACAATGGAAACCCGACTTTACATCCCCTCGAGCCATCATCCTTGCTTCTCCGACACCCGACCAAGGAGGTCGTCCGCCACCCGTCGCACGACCCGCTGAGCTGCCGTCAGATAACGAGATCCGCGTGGACCTTGAGTTCGGGCCGGACGTGGGAACTCCCAAGCGGATCAAGCAGTACTCGCAGGCCCTCCCGCCTGGCGAGCTTCATCGCGGGAACGAAGTCAGAGTCTCCCGCCACCAGGACGATCGTCGACACCAGCCTCTTGAGAGCCAGCGAAGCGATGTCGAGACCGATTCGGATGTCAACCCCCTTCTGCCGGATTCTCGGAGCGATGTCTTGGGCGACGACCGACTGCTTGGTTCCCGCAAGCATTGCTTTTACGGAGGCGTACCCAAGCTGACAGCCCTGGTGGGCGAGCGTACCTCGACGAACCGCGACATTGGGTGCGTTCTCGACCTTGACGATCAGCTTCGAATTGCGAGTGAAGGTCTGGCTCTTTCCGAAATTGACCTTCTGTCCCGACATCGGATGCCGAGTGCTGCCCGTGAGCGGGTCAGCGGTGTAGTAGAATATCCGATACAGAGTGTGATCGGCGAGACTGGGCGTCTTGAGAACGCGCTCCACTTCTGCGGTGATGTCGCCAAGGTCCGGAAACTGACCCAATCGCCGACCGTAGCGTTTTCTTCACGAATTCGCCGTCCAGAAGCGCCGCCACTCGCTCGACCAAGACCCCTCCCGAAAAAAATCGACCCCTACACCACGTGGGGCCAAGGCCCGCTTGGATCATGGACGTGGCGTAGGGATCTTGTTTTGATGTACGCTAAAGAATGGAACAGGCAGACTGCTGCGTCAAGGATTGGCGGGGATCAGAAGAGATTCCTGCCCACTTGGGAAGCAAAGCGCACGGTCGGTCATGCTCGTTCTCCAACTCCACCCCCTCTTGGATACCCGTCCTCCTCCAACAGCCGGGCGAGCCGCAAAGTCAGTACGCCTGTCTTGCCGGAACCGCGCCGAGGACCAGAAGCGGACCGTCGTTCCACTCCACCGCCCGCCGCTGGTTGCGGTTGAGGTCGCGGGATGTCAATCCGACTTTACACAATGGAAACTCGACTTTACATTCCCTCATCACCCTTCCTTCTCGATCACCCGCCCCGCTTGCGGCCGCTTCAGCGGCCTGACCTACGCCTTCAGCCCTCCCGCACGCGCCCTACGAAGTCCTCGGGTGTGTCGCAGTCCAGGATCGCGGCGGCGACCTTGGCGATTCGATCGCGGCCGGGTCTTCCCTCGATCAACCGCCGCACTTCCTCCGCGGTCCCCTGTCCGAACTTTCGCGCGATCAGCTGAACCAGCATCGCCACCTGCCCTTGCTCAACCCCCTCCTGCCGGACCTCGTCCCAACTGCGCTGGAACTCGGTCACCACGGTGTTCATGGTCATCGCCTCCTCCAATTGTTGGCTGGAAAACCCCTTCGAGAGTAACATCGCCCTTCACCGACCGGGCCATGAACCGGTCGAAGTCTTCGTCTTCGCAGGCCTCGACCAATGGGAGCAAGACCGTGAGCGCCGCCCGCATCTGCTCGGCTTTGGTTACCCCGGACAGTCCCAGAACGACCCGATTGACGTCAGGGGGGCCTGCCCCCGAATCCCGAGGACCAGGTTGGAGCTCCGAAGGCACCGGCGTGAACCTGCGGTACCGGGCGAAACGGGACCTCCACTCCTCACCCGCCAGAATCCCGAGCGCCGTGGGCAGATCTGGTGCACTTCCACATCCTACCGCCTCCAGATCTCCCTCAGCGGCACCGCCAGCATCCGCTGATCCTCCAGCGGCAGAATGTCCCGCCCGTTGTACAGGACCATCCCCCCCTCGAAGTCATCGCCGCAGAGCGTCGCGAGGCGCATCATGCCGCGGCCCGGCGACCGTCCCGGCGTGCTGGTCGCCTTCACCTCGATGCCCCAGGTGCTTGCACCGAGGGTCATGACGAGGTCGACCTCCCGGCCATCCTTGTCGCGGAAATGCCAGAACCGGAGATCGGGGTCGGTCCACCCGGCCTGGGTCACGAACTGGTGCACGATGAACGACTCCAGGAGGTGGCCCATGCGCGCCCGCTTCGTGATCCAGTCTCCAGGGCTCAGCCCGGCCAGGGTGGCTGCGAGCCCGCTGTCGACCAGGTGCATCTTCGGTGTTCTGACCAGCCGCTTTCCGACGCTCCGGTGCCACGGTGCCAGGCGGCGGACAAGGAACAGTCTCTCGAGCACCGCGACGTACTCCCGTACCGTGCTTCTGTGGAGATCCAGCTCCCGGGAAAGGCCGGCGGTGTTCAGCAGCTCGCCGTTTCGCACCGCCAGCAGCTGCAGCAGGCGCGCGACTCCGTCGGCATCCCGGACCCTGCCGACATCGAGGACATCCCTGTCCACGATGCTACGGACGTACTGCCGGTACCACTGGCGGGCACGGGCCGGGCTGCGGCCGAGGGGCTCCGGATAACCGCCGGACACCAGGCGTCTGCCGAGGTCGGCGGGGTCCGGCGCCTGCGTTCCCGCGTGCAATTCCGGGGTAATGTCGCCCCGCAGGAGATCGGCCAGGAAATGGCCGGGACGGCGTTCCTTTTCGGACTCGGAGAGGGGCATGAGGCGCGCGGTCTCCATGCGCCCCGCCAACGATTCGGTGACGGTGGGCAGCAGGAGCAGGTTCGCGGAGCCGGTGAGGACGAAGCGTCCGGGTCGCCGGTCCTGATCGACGGACAGCTTGATGGCCGGAAGCAACTCCGGCGCGCGCTGGATTTCGTCAATGGTGACTTCCCTTGGAAGCGCCGCGATGAAACCCGCCGGATCCTCCCTGGCGACGGAGAGGTATGGTGGATGATCCAGGCTGAAGTACGGGCGCTCCGGCATCATCGCCCGCACCAGCGTGGTCTTGCCGCTCTGGCGCGGGCCGGTGAGGCACACTACGGGCGTGTCCGCCAGCGCTTCTCCGAGGACGGCGGCCAAAGGACGCGGATACAGTGCCGGCGAGTCGAACATGGTTTGGAAGGTAGCGGCCATGTGTCGATTAGAGAAGCGGCCATGTGTCGATTAGCAGGGCGGCTGATTGGACAATTGGGGACCCTCCCCCACAACATCGGGGTTGCGCTGCGCAGCAGGCCTGCTCCGGTCGTCGGAATTCACCCTCCCCCAGCGGCGACAATCTCCCCGGGCGTCCCGATCGACCTGAACGGGTTGACCACGCGAACCTCCCCGAACGCATGCCCATGCCCCAGTTCCTCGGTCAACAGAATCGAGCAGCCGAGCGACTGGGCCGCCGCGACGATGACGGAATCCCACCACGACACGGAATGGCCGTCCTGGATATGCCAGGCCCGTTCCAGGATCTTGAGATCGATCGCGGCAGGCTGCCACACGCCGAGATCCCGCACGATATCACGGGCTTCCAACGGGTCGAATCCGATCCTCGCCTTGCCGGTCAGGGTCACGTAGAGCTCCTGCAGGACCTGGAAGCTCAGGCGTCCGGTGCGGGAGCGCGCAAGGTGGGCGATCCACTCCTCGGCACGAGCCTGTTTGGCCGGATCGCTGCGGTCGTGACGGTAAACGAAGACGTTCGTGTCAACGAAGACGAGAGCGGTCATACAGTTCTTCCCGGGAGGGTCGGCACCCGCCGGGCCAGTCGATCTCGCGCGGCTTTCTGGCCAGATACCGCTTCATGGCGATTTCGTAGTCGTCCTCGCGGTGGCGTTTCCGGTCCAGGAGCTCGCGGATCCACCTGGAGACGCTGCGGTCGTCTTCGGCGGCCCTGACCCGCAGCCACCGGGCGAGATCCTCCGGCAAGGTGATGGTGATGTTCTTCATGGGCCGTGGTCTTTCTCATGTAGCGCGACAGTGACACGATTATCGTGAAACACGGAAACAGTGTCAACATCTCACCGCTCATTACAACCCGCCCACCACCTCCCCCACCCCACCCAACACCGCCCTCACCGGATACCTCGCAAACACCTCCCCACCCGTCGTCCCCGTCAACACCGCCACAAACCCCATCCCCGCCCCCCGCGCCGCCATCGCATCCACCTCCGAGTCACCCACGAACACACACTCGCCCACTGGAATCCCCAGCACCCCCGCCGCCCGCAGCAACCCATCCGGCGCGGGTTTCGGCCGCGGCACATCATCAATCCCGACCACCAAGTCCACCACCCCCCGCAGCCCGTCCCGCTCGAGCACATCCTCGACACGGTGCCGATACTTCGTCGTCACCACCCCGACCGGATAGCCGGCATCGCTCAGCGCCCGGAGCACCCGCACCGCCCCCGGCAGAAACGACGTGCTGTCGACCATCACCTCATCCGCTTTCTTGACAAAGTGCTCGAAGAACTCGTCCTCCCGGGACCGCCACTCCTCGCCCGCCAGAATCCCGAGCGCCGTGGGGAGATCGAGCCCGATGGTCCGTCGGATGGCGTCCGCCGGGGCCGGAGGGAGTCCCAGGCGGCCCAGCGCGTGATTCATGCAGACGACGACGCCTTCGGAAGAATCCGCCAGGGTGAAGTCGAAGTCGAAGAGGACGGCGCGGGCGGATGCGACGGCGGCGTGGAGGTGCGCCCCGGGGGCATTGGCGGGCAGGTCAACTCGCAGGCATCCGCACCGGCACCGGGTCCCGCGTCCCCCGCCGATAGATCCTGAAATCCCCATCCAGCGTGAGGACCACGCTCCCCGGGTTCTGCTCCGAAATCCGGACGAGGCACGCGTCCGCAAGGGACATGGGCAGGTCATCGTACTTCTTCATCATCCGCGCGACCTCGGCAGCCTCCTCAGCCAGCCGAAACGAAAGATCGAGGATGCCGCGCTCGACGAGCGTGACTACCGCCTCCTGCGCGCCCGAGGCGAGGCGGCCGGCGAGAAAACAGGCCTCTGCGACGACGGCTTCGCAGGTGAGGAACGGGGGTTCGACCCGGGCCCACTGGTGCCGCGCCCAGTCATGGTGCTCGTCGCGTGAGTTCAGGAACGCGATCAGCGGGCCCGTGTCCAGAATGACCCGCGCGCTCACTGACCGAAGCCGCGCATGTAGCCGCTGTTCACTGACAGGTCTCGTGGCCCGGGAAAGGCACCGGCGAAATCGGCAGCCTGGGCAAACGCGGACACGGGCTCTTCGGACTCCTCCGCACGGAGGAAGGCCTCGATTGCCTGGCGAATCAAGGCGGACCTGCTGACACCACGTCGACGAGCGGCCTCCGACAGCTCCGCGGCGAGGCGTCTCGGCATCTTCAGGGAAATGGGTGTCATGGTGATTGGTTTCGGTGGATGGGTATTACTTTATTGTGGTAGTAATATAATACGCCTAATCGTATGACCCTAATCGACAAACCTCCCTTCGCCGGGTGTCCCTGCCCCAATTCTCTCCTATTCGCGGGTAATAACCCCGCATTTCTACCCACATGTACCAAAGAACTCTCGCCAAAACCCTGTGGCCGGAGGCCGCGCTCTTCCACTACCGGACCAGGTCCGGTGCCGACGTGGACTTTGTGGACGGGGCCGAGGTGCTGCCCCTGACGGAATTCCTGGACGAGCCGCCCGCCTGACCCGAGCTCCCTACCACCGGAACCAGAACCTCCGCCACAACGCCTGCTGTCGCTCCTGGAACACCTCTTTCCGATCCCCTGTCGCATCCACCGGTCGTATCCAGAACCGGCACCCCATCGCCCCGAACGCCTCGGTCCTCGACACCCCCAGCGCATAGAACGGCTGCGTCACCCGCAGGAACTCCGCTGGCGAATACTCCCGCCCCTCCTCGATCCCCGCCGCATGCCCCGCCGCCTCGGGGTCACCCGTGATCCGGTGCCGGGGCGCGGTATTGAAGATCCGCATCCCCCAGTCGGTCAGTTCGATCCGGAACACGTACTCGGGATTCCCCTCTCCGTCGAGCCAGCAGGGCGGGGGATCGACGCCGGTGCCCCGGCTCAGCTGCTCAAGCTGCGCTTCCCGGTACTCGGCCCTGCCCACCGCATCGTCGCGCTCCCGCTCCGCGTCCCATACACGGCTCCGCAGCGTGTCCTCGCGAAAGCGGCTCTCGTCGAGACCGGCGCGCAGAGAATCGATCAGGGAGTCCTGGTCCATGACCAGCTGTTCCCGGGCGCTCGTCAGTTCCCGGTCCAGCGTCCCGATAGTCCGTCGGGCAGCCTCCAGCGAATCGCGCAACCCCGCCGCCCGGGCCGCCTGCTCGACGATCTCGTCGGCCTCCTCCTCGGTCATCCCACCCCGCCCCGCCACCTCTTCCCCCAGCTGCTCGGCCACCTGTTCCACCTCGGCAAGGCGCTTCGCGAGCGAGTCCTTGAGTGCGGCCGCCTCCTGCATGCGCCGCTCGCTCTCGGACGCCGCGCGCTGCAGCGAATCGCGTTCGGCCGCCAGACGCGCGGCCCGGTCCACCACCTCATCCCCCACCCCGTTGTCCGCGAGCAGCGAGTCCGCCTCCGCCGCACGCAGCATGGCCCGGTCGCGCTCCCTCTCGGCCTCCGCGGCCCGCTCCGTCAAAGTCTCCACCGTGTCGCGAAGCTGCCGGGCGTACTCGTACCAGGCGTCGGCGTTGCCCCACGAACTGGTCTCGGTGTTCAGCATTTCGCGGGTGATGTGCAGGTCGACTCTGGCGGTGTCGCGCTGCGCCTCGGCGGTGTCACGCTGGTGCTGCTCGAAGCGGAGCAGGACCGCGCACGCCAGCAGCAGGATGAAGACGACGATGCTGAAGGTCTCCGCCAGGGTCAGGCCGAGCGTCAGCCCCTTGCGGTAGTGCTTCTTCTCGGCGGGCAGCATCGGTTCGGGCCCCCACTCACGACTTGCGCCGCCGTGTACCTATCCGCGCCATCCTCCGTCCCACTCCGGCCATCCCCCGTCCCACTCCGGAGGCTCCCCGCCACACGCCGGCCACCGCCCGCCGGAACCGCCCGTTCGGCGACGGAGCCGACTCAAGCGCGCCATCCACATCATCGGCGCCCGCCCGCGTGTCCGCCGACAGCTCCCGCGTCTGCTGCCGGGCGTCGTCGAGCGCGGCGGAGAGTGCGGCGGACTGTCGCCCGGCCGCCTCCAACTCGGCCCGCAAGTCCCTGGCCAGCCCCCGCACCGGCTCAATGCTCCCGCTCACCTCCGAACCCGCTACGCCGAGCTGTTCGCTGATCCCCCGCGCAGCTCTGGGAACCGACGCAAGCCCCTCCCTGGCGGCCTCCACCGACGCCCGCAGCCCATCAAACTCGGCGTTCATCCCCGCCGCGCGATCGGCGATCCCGCGAATACCCCGGGTCCCCACATTTAGCTGTTCGACCGCCTCATCCCAACGCGCAACGACCTCTTGGCGGTCTACGGCCTCGGCGATCCCCGCAAGCGCCTCCTTCGCCCTCTCGGCGCTCCCGCGCACCCCGGCCAGCGTCTCGCGGAGCGCGGACACCGCGGAGCCGGTCTCCTGCACGCCCCGCAGGGTGGCGCCGATCCCTTCCGCCGCAGGTCCCGCCACCCGGTTGATTCCGTCGAAGGTGCCCTCGGTCTCGGCGAGCCGGGTCTGCATCGCTTCGAAATGCTGCCCGACGCCGTCCGCGCGGTCCTGCAGCGCGGCCAGAACGGCGGTGCTCGCGTCGCACACGGCGTTCATGCGGTCCATCTCGCGGGCGAGCGACCGGGCCGCGCCGGTGATCTGGACCGAGTAGGCGTCCAGTGCGTCGTAGGTTTCGGCCGTTCTCTGCTGTCCTTCGGAGATGAGCGCGGCGGTCTGCTGCGTGCCTTCGGCGATGATCCCGGCCGTGTGCCTGGTGCCCTCCGAGATGATCTCGGCCAGCTCGCCCAGGCCGGCGGACGAGTCGCGGAACTTGTGCGCCATGATGTCGAGGTCGTCGCGGGCCCGGTCGAGGCTCTCCTTCATTTGGGACACCGTCTCTTCCAACAGGGACCGGGTGTTGTCGACGAGGTCGCCGGGCGATTCGTGAGACATTGTGAACCAGACGCGCCCCACGAGCCCGACGATGGTCGTCAGGAGCGCGATCCCGAAGTTGCGGAACGCGCCGGCCGTGACGCTGCCGTCGCTCCCCGGCGCTCCCCAGTCGAAGGTGATGAGTGCCGCGACCATGGCCGCAAATGTGAAGAGGAGGCCGAGGTAGTAGATCGACTCGCCCTTTGTGTCGCTGGAGACGTCGGTGTCGTCCACGGTACGCCCGATGAAGACGCCGTAGCCGATCATCCACACGGCAGCCGCCATTGCGAGCCACCACGGCCCGATCCCGATCAGATTCCCAAGGGCGATGATCACACAGCCGACAAGCAGCGCGATCATCCACGCGTCCCGGAACTCCCGTTGCGCTTCTACGGATTGTGAGGCGGAGTGCTCCTCGTGCGTCGACCTCATCCTTCCACCATGATCCACCGGGGCCGCGCCAGCGGCGACGCGCCCTGGTCCAGGAAATAGTCCTCCCAGAAACCGCGCAGGGTCCCGCCCTGGATGCGGCCGGCCCCGCCTCGCCGCGCCAGCAGGAACACCGACACCTCGACCCCGGACAGGTCCACCCGTAGCGTCCCGTAGTCCGGGCTGCGCGAAAGCGGGCCGAACTCCACCGGGTCACGGTAGAAGGAGAGGTCGCGCGAGTTCTGGATCATGTCGGAGACGATGAGGAGCTGGCGCGGGATGTCCGCGTCGCGGGGCTGGAACGCGCTCACCGCTGCAACCTGTATGCCCTCGACGATCGGCGAGATCGAGTCGCCCTCGACACTCAGCAGCGACGTGAGCGCCTGTTCGAGCGGCGCCCGGAAGTCCTCCTCGTAGCGCCGTTCCGCCAGCGCCGGATTGCCCGTGAACGAACCCACGTCGTCCGGGTGGACGGGCTTGCAGACCCTGAAGACCGCGCGCGTGTTGCCCCTGCCGGCCTGCCCGACGGTGTAGATGCGGATCTCGGCGGTGGCGGGCGCACCGTTCTCGATGGTCTCGAGCACGCGGGGCGCGCCGGAGCCCTCCTGCACATTGGTCAGGGTGTCGGATGGGTCGACCAGGATCGCGATCTGCGCGGCGTATTCGCCGTCTTCCGGGCAGTTGGCGGCGTCGAAAGCACGGCTGCCGCGCTGGCCGCGTACGAAGAGGGCGATCAGGGCTGCCAGGGCCAGCAGTCCGATCACCCCCCCGACCACGTTCTTGCGCTTCGCAGCCTGGTTGCGGCCGGTCGCCCGCCCGTGCCTCGGCCCGCGCCCGCGTCCCGATCCCCGCCTTCGCCTCGACCCCCGTCCGCGCCGGTGGTCCCGCCTCACGCCGGCACGGCCTTGTCGTGGGGATCGAGCCTTGTGAATTCGTTCACAAGCTCGCAGCACTCGTCGTGAACGTCCCGCAGCTGCCGCTCGCGCTCTTCCAGAACCGCGTGCATCTGCCGGCTCCGTTCCTCAGCCTCCGCCTCGCTCATGAGGCCCGTACTGTCAGGCGGTTCCGGCAAATCCCAGTCGGCGACCCATGGCGTCTGCCAGACCTGCGGCTCGGGCGTGGAGCGGGCTTCCCGGTTGGCGTTCCGGTAGATGTCGAGCGCTCCGCTGCAGCTCTTCGCGAGGTCGCGCGCAAAGCCCCAGAGGTCGGTGTGCCGTGCATGAAGCTTGGTGTAGTCGCTGACCGCGAGTTGCCGGGCCTGGACCGGATCGCGGAAGTCGTTGCGCAACTTGCGCGCCGCGTCGTCGTGAAGCTCCCTGAGGTCCGCCAGCAGCTCGCGGCGATCCTGCTCGAGCCTGTCCTCCGTCTTGCGCCGGTGGCGCTCCCGCTTCCCATAGCCGGGGTACGGATCGTCGGTCTTGTACCAATCCATGGCCGCGGCGGCGCACATGGCGAGCCCGATCAGCAGCAGCATGTAGGAGTAGAAGCCGCCGAGTCCGAACGGACTGGCAAGGAAGAGGCAGAGCGCTTCCCGGTCGGCATCGGATTCGTCGGGGCCCCGCCAGCAGGACTCGGGCAGGGAATCGGCCTGTGGGGGCTGGGTGGCGGGGGACTGTGCCACCGCCGACTGCGCAACGAGCACCGTATCGGGCGCCGGGGGATAGTCGTACGGGAGCGCTTCCCGGTAGTGGGCCACGAACAGGTTCCAGAACACCGCGACCACCAGGACCGCGCCCAGTCCGGCCATCCCGCCGACCCTGCGGCGACCATCGCGATGTTGGATCTCGCGCACCATCGCGGCGAGGACCCATCCCAGCACCGCCACGTTGACGACGCTGATCAGGACCGCGTAGCTGGTGCCGGCCAGCAGTCCCCCCTCGACGTTGGCGCCGAAGAAGAGACCGTTGATGAGGCTCTCGAGGACTATCAGGGCCACCAGGATCCCCCAGTGCCACACGCGGCTCTCCGGGTAGTCGGCGTCGGCGTTGCGACCCTCTTCACGCTTGAAGCGATTGACTTCGCCGATCGCGCTCTGCGCCTCTCTCGTGGCCCGCGACAGGTCGGGCCGCTCCTCCGCGACCGCGCCCCTCATCTCCTTGCAAGTGTTCTCCACCAGGGGATCGGCCCCGTGGTCCGCGGGGGGCGGCTGCAGGCGTTCCTCGAGCGCGGACCGGTGGCGGTGGTACTCGTTGCGCCGTTTCGCGTAGAGGTCGTCGCAGTAGCCCACGACCTCCATTTCCACGTTGTCGAAGGTGGGCTGGCTGGATTGCGGCTGACCGTCCTGGCCGCGCTCGCGACCGCGTTCCTTGAGCTTGAATCGCTCAACGAGGGATGAAGCGGTCGGGGCTGGCGTCATCGGTGTCCTAGCGGGAAATGGGTCTACACACCGGTTTACGAGTCTACAAAGGAATAAGATTTTCCGCGACCGGCGAAAAAACCCCTACCCCACCTCCTCCACCCGATGCCCCAGCTCCCTCAACTGCGCCACGATCTCCCCCACATGCTCCCGCCCCCGGGTCTCGATCTTCATCTCGATC
This sequence comes from Longimicrobiales bacterium, assembly GCA_965211795.1. Lineage (GTDB taxonomy): Bacteria > Gemmatimonadota > Gemmatimonadetes > Longimicrobiales > Gaopeijiaceae > Bin94. The sequence continues at coordinate 4,031,558 of OZ242973.1, read as the reverse complement.
GCGACCTTGCCCACGGCGATGTCCCCGAACGCGCGCGTATGCTCGATGTGCAACACGTTCGCCCCCGCGATCGCCACCACCCCGGTCACCTCGTTCAGGTATCCGGGACGGTCCCGCACCACCACCGACAGACTCGCCAGGCGGCCATCCGCCCACAGTCCCCGGTCGATGATCCGCGACACCATGTTCATGTCGATGTTGCCGCCCGAGAGGATGCAGACCACGGTGTCGCCCTCTCCCACCCGGATCTTCCCTTCCAGCAGCGCCGCCACGCCCACCGCCCCCGCCCCCTCCACCACCAGCTTCTCGCGCTCGAGCATGAAGAAGATCGCGCGGATGATCTCCTCTTCGCTCACCAGCACCACATCGTCCGCCAGCGCCTCGAGGTGCGGGTAGGTGAGGTTGCCGATCCGCTTCACGGCGATCCCGTCGGCCAGCGTGTCCGACATCTCCACGTGCGCGGGCGCACCCGCCTCCAGCGACCTGACCGCCCCGGGCGACGCCTCGGCCTCGACGCCGATCACGCGCACACCGGGCTTCGCCGCCTTCACCGCCGTGGCGACCCCCGAAATCATCCCCCCGCCCCCCACCGGCACCACAATCGCGCTCACGTCGGGGACCTGCTCGAGGATCTCCAGCCCCATCGTGCCCTGGCCCGCCATCACGGCGAGGTCGTCGAAGGCGTGCACCAGCGTGAGCCTCTCCACGGTGACCAGGCGGTCGACCACCGCCATGCCGTCCGAGAGCGTCTCGCCCGTCTGAATCACCCTCGCCCCGCTCGCGCGCGTGTTGCTGACCTTGATCAGCGGCGCGTTGTTGGGCATGACGATCGTGCAGGGGATTCCCAGCCGTGCGGCGTGACGGGCGAGAGCCTGGGCGTGATTCCCCGCGCTGGCCGCGACCACCCCGGCCTCCCGCTCCGCTTCACCCAGCTGCATCAGTTTGTTTAGCGACCCCCGGTCCTTGAACGATCCCGTCTGCTGTCTCAGCTCGGCCTTCAGGTAGGTCGGGCAGCCCGTCACCCCGCGCAACGCGAACGACTCGGGACACCCCGTGGTCACGACGTGGGCGCCGATCCGGCCGCGCGCGGCAACGACGTCGGCAGCGGTAAGCATGGTCCGGCGGTTCAGCGAGCTGCCATCGCCTTGGCCACGACCTCCCTCTGCGCCACCGCGTGGTTGTGCGGGTTCCCCTCGGCGGGGCTCGCGCGCTCAGGGCGCGACACGTGCAACAGGCGGACCTCGCGCGGCAGCACGGCCCGCAGACGCGGCAGAATGTAGGTCAGCGCGCCCATGTTCATCGGTTCCTCCTGGGTCCAGATCGCCACCTCCAACTTCGGATAGCGCTCGTGCAGGGCCCGGATCTCCTCCACCGGGAACGGGTATAGCGTCTCGACCCGCACGATCGCCGCATCCTCCGCCTCCGCCCGCTCCTCCGCACCCGCCAGGTCGTAGTAGACCTTCCCGCTGCACAGAATCAGCCGCCGCACCCGCTCGGCCCCCTTCGCCCCCTCGATCGAGTCGTCGTCGATCACCTGCCGGAAGCCGCCCTCCGCCAGCTCCCGCACCGAAGACCTCGCCCGCGGATGCCGCAGCAGGCTTTTGGGCGACATGACGATCAGCGGCCGCTCCGGTTCGCTGAAGGCCTGCAGTCTGAGCAGGTGGAAGTACTGCCCCGGCGTCGTCGGATAGACCACCCGCATGTTGTCCTCGCCGCAGAGCTGCAGGAATCGCTCCAGACGCGCGCTCGAATGCTCCGGCCCCTGTCCCTCGTATCCGTGCGGCAGCAGCAGGGTCAGCCGCGAACGCTGTCCCCACTTCGACCACCCGGCCGACAGGAACTGGTCGATCATCACCTGCGCGACGTTGACGAAGTCCCCGAACTGGGCTTCCCAGAGGACCAGATCGCGGTCCGCGGCGACCGCCACACCGTACTCGAAGCCGATTGTGGCCGCCTCGGTGAGCGGCGAGTTGTAGATCTCCAGGCGCGCGTCCGGGATCTCCGCCAGCGGCGAGTAGCGTTCACCGGTCTTCGCGTCGTTCAGGACCAGGTGGCGGTGGCTGAATGTGCCCCGCTGCGAGTCCTGGCCGGTGAGCCGGACCGGGACGCCGTCCTCCAGGAGCGACCCGACGGCCAGGGCCTCGGCGTGTCCCCACTCCACGCGGAACTCGGGTCCGAAGTCCTTTCCGCGCCGCGCCAGCTGGCGGACCAGCTTGGGGTGGACGGTGAAGCCGTCGGGAACCTTGAGCAGCGTCTCGTTGATCCGCTCGAGCCGCTCGACGGAGACATCCGTGTCCCGCTGCAACTCCTGGTCCACGGCGCTGTAGCTGGGCACCTGCCAGGGCGGCGCGGAATCCTCGGGCGGCCGCTTGCGCCCGTCCTTGATCGCGCGAAGTCGGTCGGCCATGGCGCGGACCCGCTCGTTGGCGTCCTCCGCGCCCATCAGTCCGCGCGCGACGAGTTCCCCGGCCCATTGCATCCGCACGGTGGGATGGTCGTTGATCCATCCGTAGAGGACGGGCTGAGTGTACTCGGGCTCGTCGGCCTCGTTGTGGCCGTGGCGCCGGTAGCCCATCAGGTCGATCACCGCGTCGGCGTGGTACCTGGCCCGGTAGGCCATCGCAAGTCGCACGGCGGCGAGACACTCCTCGGGGGCGTCGCCGTTGGCGTGGATGACGGGGATGTCGTACCCCTTGGCGAGGTCGCTCGCGTAGCGGGTGGAGCGGCCGTCGTGCGGGTCGGTGGTGAAGCCCACCTGGTTGTTGCCGATGATGTGGATGGCGCCCCCGACCTCGTAGCCGCGCAGGCGGGCCAGGTTGAGGGTCTCGGCCACGACGCCCTCGGCGGCAAAGGCGGCGTCGCCGTGGATGAGGATGGGGACGACGAGCGACGGATCCCGCTCACGGCCGCCGTTGCGGTCCACGTACTGCTGGGTCCGCGCCATGCCGAGAATGACCGGGTTGACGAACTCCAGATGGCTGGGATTGGGGGCCATGGTAACGCGGACCGTGCCGCCCGCGCGCAGCGGATAGTCCCCCGTGGCGCCGTGGTGGTACTTGACGTCGCCCGTACCGGGATCGGGCACCCAGAGCGCGCTGCCGGGGGCCGCGCCCTCCTCGAACTCGGCGAGGATCTCCGCGTACGACACCCCCATGATGTGCTTGAGCACGTTGAGGCGGCCGCGGTGCGCCATCCCGATCACGATCTCGGTCGCGCCCTCCGCCGCCGCGAGTTCGATCGCCTCGTCGAGCATGGGGACCAGCATGTCGATCCCCTCGATCGAGAAGCGCTTCTGCCCCAGGTAGGCGCGGTGCAGGAACTGCTCCAGCCCCTCCACCTGGGTGAGCCGGTCGAGCGTCCGCACGCGATCCTCGTCGCTGTAGCCCTCGAAGTGGGTGCCGCGCTCCACCTGGTCCCACAGCCACGCCACCGTCACGGGATCCTCGAGGTGCTCGAACTCGTAGCCGAGGTCGCCGCCGTAGATGGCTTTCAACCGGTCGAGGGTGAAGGCGAGAGGGGCCTCGCCGCCTTCGGGGAAGAGGACCGAGGTGGGGATTTTTTCCAGCTCCTCCATGGTGGTGCCGAAGTAGGCGGGGTCGAGCTGGGGGTGGCCCGGGGGCGAGCTCCCGAGGGGGTCGATGCGCGCGGCCTGGTGGCCGTGTTCGCGGAAGGCTTGAAGGAGGTTGGAGGCGCGCGCGACGAGCGAGAGGAGGCGGGGGTCGGGGGTGGGTTCGGGTGCGGGAGTCACGACCCGAGCAGGGTCGGGTGCCCTGGCGGGGGCTGCCGCCGGAGCAGAGGTGACCGCCGCACCGGTGACTGGCACCGGGGCGGTCGCGGGCCGTCCGTCCACGACCAGCAGACCGGCCTCCTGGAGTTCATCGCGGCGCGTCCGGAAGAACTCGCGCCACTCGGGATGCACGGCGTCCGGGTTCCGCGTGAAGTCCTCGTAGAGCGCCTGCACGTAGGCCGCGTTCTGACCGTCGAAGTAACTGCTCATGGTGTGGAGAAAGCTACTACCTTTTCCGGCCGGAGGGAGACCCTGACTCGACGCAGTGTGCCGAGCCGAAAAGCCGGTACCCGCCACCCGCCCCGAAGCGGCCGGTGGACAGTCCGTGTGAAACCCTGACATGTCGTCGCCCATAGGGCCCTGCATGGATGTCATTCTCCCACCGGAAGCAGGAGCTTCACATGAATCGAAACACAGGAAAGACAAGAATGGCGCTGCTGGGTGTTGCGTCGGCGGCGCTGGCGGCTCTCCCGATCGACGGGAATGCGCAGAGTAGGCTGGAAGATCACCGGCAGTCGCTCGCAGCGCTCGGCGCGGCGATCGATGAGGTCAAGCGGAGTCCGTTTCACCGCGTTGGCCAGGTCGGCCCCGGCGTCAATCTGCGGACTGTCGGGGGAACCGCATGGCCGATTCAGGCGAACGGTACCGCGCTTGCCATCGGATCTGGACCTTCTTCGCACCAGGAGGCCGCGCAAGCCGAATCGGAGCGTGACGTGCCCCGTGCCGCGGGTTTTGCGATGGTGCTTGGGGCCGCGGCGGGAGACATTGCAAGCTACGCGCTCGCGTCGAAACACGGTGGGGTGGGTTTTTTCTCCCTCCTCACCCTTTCGCCATCGTTGACGACATTGGCGACGAGTTGGGCCGGGGTATCGCCCGGGACGGCGTTCGTGTCGTCGTTTCTTGGAACAGCGTGCGGGGTTGGCGCGGGGTTGGGCACCCTGTTTGCGCTGGCAGAGCCTCTATACCTATTGGCGATCGTTCCCGCGACGATCGTCTATTATGGCGTGCGCTTCGGGGTCACCATGACCGCAATGAAGCGTCTCGAGCGGAAGGCCCGAGACCGAATACCCCGGACTTCAGGCAACGACGCTTCCGCGGTGGGCCGATGATGACCCGGTGAGCGCCCGGCACTTTCCGATCACTTCCGTTTCGGATTGGGAGGCTCGATTCCCGTGGCTGCGTGCGGGCACGACCCGGCGCACGGGTACGGAGTCCGATGCCGGCCTCCTCGGCTCGGACACCGGGTCCCGCACGCGCGACTCCATGACGGACCCGGGCGTCCCGCCCCTTCAGGACATGCTTCCGCTCACTGCGGGACGGCACTGGCGTTCGGTTGTCCGCGGCCGGCAGGTGCACGGATCGCTTACGCTGGCGCATGTGGACGTGACCGAGGGTGTGTGCGTGGTGGGGGAAGCGGATGGGCACGTGACCGCTCGCCCGGGTGTCCTGCTGACCGTGACCATCGCCGACTGCGTCCCCGTGTTCATCGCCGACCCGGTCCGGCGGGCTGTCGGTATCCTCCACGCGGGGTGGCGGGGGACGGCGGCCGGAGTGTTCGAATCGGGGATGGCCGCGATGCGCGAAGCCTTCGGAAGCACGCCGGGCGACATCACCATCCACCTGGGGCCCGCCATCTGCGGGAACTGCTACGAAGTGGGACCCGAGGTCTTCCGGGCACTCGGGGAGCGGACACCCGCGGCACCCCGTCCCGTCGATCTCCGGCGGGTCATCAGGCGGCGGGCGACCGAGTCGGATGTCCGCGCCGAACAGGTCACCGTGAGTGGGGAGTGCACCCGGTGCGGTGACGGAAGATACTTCTCGCACCGTCGCGGTGACGAAGGTCGTCAGCGGGCGTTCATCGGCATCCCGGCGCGAGTGGGCCCACGGGCCGACGCCGCCGGAACTGAGCGGCCACCGGTCACGTAGGGCGGTGCATGTCCGATGGATGCGATCACCTGACCGGAGAATATCGATGTTGAACTGGTCCTCCCTTCCCGGAATCGCCTTGCCCGCCTGCGCGCTTTCGGCCGCGCTCCTGCTGCCGCCGGGAGAAGCTTGCGCCCAGCGCCCGCCAGTGCAGGAGAGCCTGTCGCTGAGCGCGGCCATCGAGGAAGCGAAGCGGAGCCCCTTCTGGACCGTCAGTCATACCGTTCCGCTGCAGGCGGCCGGCAACCCGGTCGCGGTTGGATCGGCACCACTGTCACGCCAGGACAACTCGCAGGCCGGGAGACCGAACGATGAGCTTCGCTATCCGGGTTTCGCGACGATCCTTGGAATCGCCGCGGGAGATTTCATTGGATTCTCGGCGTGCGGCAATATCGGGTGCGTGGGCCTCGTATCGTCTTCGGTGACGGTAGGGACCACTCTGATTGCCGGGGCGCCTCCCGGATCCGCGTTGCTCGGCTCGCTCCTTGGGACGGGGCTCGGGATGGGCACGGGCTACCTCGTTGTCAAGGCGCTGGAAGGACCTCTCTACATGGCTTCTCTCCTTCCCGCCGCGCTCACCTACTATGCCGTGCGCCTCGGCGTCACCCTGGCGATCGTAAAGCGCGTCGGGCGCGGCGATTGACCTGGAACTTTGCCCGGAGGACAGGCAAGGCAGATGCACAATCGTGTCTCCTGAACCCGGAGATTCCCCCACCCAAGTCGGCCTCTGTGCCCGCTGCACCTGGATGCGCCGAATCACCTCGCGGAAGGGGTCCGTCTTCTACCTCTGTGGCCGTCACCGCGAGGACCCTACCTTTCGCAAGTACCCTCCGCTGCCGGTGCTCGAATGCCGGGGATTCGAGCCGGTCACTCCGGATCGTTCCGGTAGCGTACCTTCCACCACCAATCCACACGAGCCGGAATGACCTGAATGCTCAGCCTTGCCGCGGTCGCGCTCTACGGCGCCGTGCTGTTCCTCCTCCTCCCCTTTGCCGCCCACAGGGTCACCCTCCTGTGGCTGTCGCGCCGTCCCGAGCCCCACCACCCGTTCCCACCCCCCGGCCACCTCCCCCGCGTCACCGTCCAGCTTCCCGTCTACAACGAGAAGCACGTCATCGAGCGCCTCATCGACACCACCTGCCGCCTCTCCCATCCCCGCCACCTCCTCCAGATCCAGGTCCTCGACGACTCCACCGACGACACCACCGCCCTTGCCCGGCGACGCGCCCGCGAGTGGCGGGAAGAAGGCGTCGACATCACCGTCCTCCACCGCACCGACCGCCACGGCTACAAGGCGGGCGCCCTCGCCGCAGGTCTCGAATCGGCGACCGGTGACTACATCCTCATTCTCGACGCCGATTTCGTCCCCCCTCCCGGGCTCCTCGACGACCTCCTTCCCACGATGGCCGATCCCCGTGTCGGCATGGTGCAGGCGCGCTGGGACCACCTCAACGAGGACGAATCGTGGCTGACCCGCGCCCAGGCGCTGCTGCTCGACGGCCACTTCCTGGTGGAGCAGAGGGGACGGTACCGGGGTGGACGGCTCTTCAAGTTCAACGGAACGGCGGGGTTGTGGCGCCGAAGCGCACTCGAGGAAGCGGGCGGATGGCATCACGACACGCTGATCGAGGACCTCGACATCAGCTACCGGTCGCAGATGGCGGGCTGGCGCTTCGTCCTGCGCGACGAGGTGGGCGTCCCGGCCGAGCTTCCGCGCACACCCGCCGCACTCCTGGTGCAGCAGAGGCGCTGGGCCCAGGGCGGTGTTCAAGCGGCGCGCAAGCTGCTTCCCCGCGTGCTCCGCAGCTCCCTTCGCCCGGTGGTCAAGCTCGAAGGGGTCGTGCATCTCTGCGGCCAGTTCGCGTATCCGCTCACCTTCGCCCTCGCTCTCCTGGTCGTTCCGGCCGCGTTTGCGAGACGGCAACTGGGCATGGACGCGCTCTGGTGGCTCGACCTGGCCCTCTTCGCCGGTGCGGCCGGTCCCTTCATCGCCTATTACCTGACCGCCGCTCGCCGACGGGGCCGCCCCTGGGGCAGGGCGATCTGGCGGGCCACCGGCGCGCTGGTGCTGGGTGCCGGGCTTTCGGCGCTCCTCACCCGGTCGGTGTTCCGCGGATTCCGGCCCGTCCAGGACCCGTTCGAGCGGACTCCGAAGACCGGTGAGAGCCGCCGGCCGCGCGATCACCCGCCGTCCCGGGGGGCAGCGCGCGGGCGCGCGGTGGGGATCGGTGCGGGCGCGTACATGGTGCTGACGGGCTTGGTCGCGCTGTCGGCCGGGTTCTGGGCGTCACTCCCCTTCGTGGCCCTCTTCGCGGCCGGGTTCCTCTCGCTCGGGATGGGGGGTGGTGGTGCGGCTGCCGCCCGCCGGGACGAGGCGCCAGAGGATCAGTCCCCAAACCGGCAGCCACATGGCCGCGCGGTTCCAGCCGGGCTGCGGCCAGATGCCGGTGGCCTCGTAGCCGGCAAGTCCCCAGTACCCGAGGAAGGCGAGGCCGCCCACGAGGAGGAAGGGGGCGTGGCTCCGCAGCGCGGCCATCGGGAGGACCCACAGGACGTACCAGGGGTGAACGGTGGGCGACAAGAGGAGTCCGGCTCCCAGGATCCACAAGAGCGCCCGCTCGACGGAGAACCGCTTCCAGGTGGCGTAGCCGGCGACTGCCAGGACCATGACGGCAACGGCCGTGCGGGCCGCCACGGGATCCCCCGCCAGGTGCAGGACCAGGGAGAAGGCCCCCTCATTGGCCGACCAGTGCCGCGCATAGGTGCGAAGACCCGCGGCGAGTGCGGAGACGCCGGCTCCGGCGAAGGGGAGGTAGAGAAACGCGCACACGGCGACGAACGCGACCAGGGTACGTAGGCCGTAGCGGCGCACCAGGGGCGGCAGGGCGGCGGCGGGCGCGAATTTGACCAGGGCGGCCAGGCCGAGTACGGAGCCAAGGGCTGCGGGGCGCTTCCAGAATGCGAAGAGTCGACAGCCGGCGGATGGATCCAGGTCGGAAATCGTTTCGGCCGATGCCCCATCAGGCCTCGTGCGAGCCGACGACCCCGCACGGCCGTCGTCCCGCACCCACACCGCCACCCAGATCACCGCCGTCACGAGAAAGAGTCCCACCGCATCGAAGTGCGCGCTCCATGCCGTCTCCACGATCAACAGCGGCGACCACAGGTACCAGACCAGCACCCGGGCCGGGTTCCGTCCGGTGCGGGCGGCGATCCCCTGCAGCAGCAGTGCGCATCCCAGGTCGAAGCAGAGCCATATCAGCTTCGCCGCAAGTATCGTCCCCCCGGCCAGGTTCACCAGTCCGAACAGGATCTGAGTCAGCGGTGGGTAGATGGTCGAAACGTGGGGATGGTTGATCTCTCCGTGCCACTCTGTCCGGATCGCCGCGAGGGCCTCGTGCTCGGGTGGATGGGCGTAGGGATTGACGCCTTCCAGGAGGACGTGACCGTCCCAGAGGTAGCGGTAGATGTCGTCGGAGAGTTCGGGGGTGAGGGGAAGCAGCGTGAGTCGGGCAAGGATGCCGACGCCCCACAGGAGCACGAGAGGAGGGGGGGAAGCGTTCCTGACGGAAAGCCCCGCCGCGACGTAGCAGAGGAACGCGGCAGCGGGCAGAAGCAGGCGGGGCAGAGGCAGCGGGAGCCCGTCCAGCCAGCCGAAGGTGGTGAGTGCTACGACTTCGAGGAGGCCGAACAGGAGGATGAGAACAACCGGAGAGACCGTTTCACCCCGCGCATCCGCCATTGGCCGGTATTGACTGGTGACGTTATGGAGAGCCATGGTGTATACTATACATTACATTATGTAATCTTGTCATTACATGATGAAAGCGTGAGGAAGGCGGGCCAGCACAGATGATCGCCGCTCGAACCGATTGGCCTTCCGGCCGCGACCTGCTTTCTCACACCGCCGTCCTCATCCCCGCGCTTGACGAGGAGCGGTCGCTGCCCGCCGTCCTCGAGGCGCTGCCCTTCGACCGCCTCCACTCGGTAGTCGTCGCCGACAACGGATCCACCGACGACACGGCCGCCATTGCGCGCGCCGCCGGTGCGGCAGTCGTGCGGGAACCGCGGCGCGGCTACGGGGCCGCCTGCCTGGCCGGCATCCGACACCTGTCGTCCCTCCCCAACCCTCCCGCCGCCATCGTCTTCCTGGACGCCGACCACCCCGAGAACGCCGCGCGACTCACCCTCGTCCTCGACCCCCTGTCGCATGGCGCCGACCTCGCGCTCGGAGTACGCGTCGGCCCCGGCGGCGGAACCGGCAACCGGCACGCCCACGCCCGCTGGGGCAACCGGGTCGTCCTCGTCGCGGTCCGGCTCCTCTTCGGCCGCCGCTTCCGGGATCTGGCGCCGTTTCGCGCCATTCGCACGGGCGCGCTCGAACGCCTCGCCATGGACGACCGCGACTGGGGATGGACGCTCCAGATGCAGGTGCGCGCGGTGCGCCACGGTCTCGCGGTCACGGAAGTCGACGCGCCGCACCTTCCACGCAGCGGCGGCCGCTCCAAGATCTCCGGCCGCCTGGGGATGTCGCTGCGCGTCGGGGCGAAGATGTTCTACACGCTGGCGCGCGAGCGTCTGCGTTCCGTCAGGACAACGACCACTTCCTGAAGAACTGGAACATGAGCGTCGGCCCCGCGGTGATGTTCCTGCCCCCCAACGCGAAACGCACGCCGGCTTCGACCTGCCCGAACCCCACATCGTACTGGAGGGTCGGGCGCAACTGCACCAGGTCACGCTCGAAACCCGGACCCGAAACCCCCTCGGTGACGCCCGGGGCCCCGTTCCACCCGTTCACGGCCAGCTTGTATCCCACCCGGCCCACCTCTCCCCCGATCTGGGCGTAGTAGAACAGCTCGTTCCCGAAATCCCTTCCCGACTCCGCGTTCTCCTCGCGCCACCGGTAGCCCAGCCACCCCGATACGTAGACGGACCGCGGCCAGAACGAGTGTCCCAATTCGGCCAATACCTCCCAGTCGCGCTGCCCGTCCCCGAGCGGGACCTCGTCGGATGCAAGGTCGTCGAAGTCGCCGACTGGGAGCTTGAAGCCGGCCCGGACGGTGAAGGGAAGAGCCGAGCCAAGCCACTTGAGCGGCGCGGCGCGCAACCAGAACCTGGCGTCGCCGAACCCGGTGGAGGAACGGTCTCCCGCCGCATCGTCGTAGCGGAAACGGTGGAAGGAGAACTGGGTCCAGAGGTCCACCCCGTGGAAGAGGCCCACGGCCGTGGTCAGGAACGACGAGGTCGTGACGGCGTTTCCTTCGGCGAGGAGCGGCTCGACGGCGCCTCCGCTCCCGAAGCGCTCCCGCGTATTGTGATGATACACGGCCAGGGCATTCCACCCATTCCCGGGGTCCTCGACCCATTGGGCGGCCGCGCCCTGCACGGTGACGGGGACAGCCGCCGCCACGAACGCGAGCAACCGTGCTCCTCCCACCACCCTTCGGCAACCCTCCCGCGGACGCCCGCGCGGAACGTCAGATCCAGTGCTGTTCGGCATAAACCCTCTCCTGTTGCAACATGCTATCGCGTCCCCAGCGCGATGATCGCCGCTCCCCGGTCCTCCAGTTCGGCCCCCATCGCCGGGTGGCAGGTGAACAGAAACACCTGGCGGCGCTCGGCCACCCGCTCCAGCAGCTCGAATGCCCGGTCCCGGCGCCATGCGTCCCAGTTCACCAGCGTCTCGTCCATGAAGAGTGGCAGTGTTTCACCATCGGCGTCCAGGTGGTCGACGATCGCGAGACGCAGCGCCATGTAGACCTGCTCCCTGGTGCCCTGCGAGAGGGATTCCCCGACCGGCCTCGGTTCGGTTGCCGCGGGGCCCCGCAGGTAGAGCGATTCGTCACCGGGATTGCCGAGTTCGATCCTGTCGTAGCGGCCCTGGGTGATGTAGCGGAGGTGGTCCGCCGCGCGGAGCAGCAGATCGGGCTGGTGTTCGTCGCGGAAGCGCCGGTCCGCCTCGCGCACCAGGCGCGCCAGCACGAAGGCGCGGTCGCGGCTCTCCCTGGCGTCCCGGATCCGGGCCTTCAGGGACTTGATCCTGCCTGCCAGGCGGTCGGCCGTCTCGCCCTCGTGCAGGTGGCGTATCTCGGAGTGCAGGGTGCCGATCGTGCCTTGCAGCTCTTCGGCCCGCCTGGTCTGCTCGTCGCGCCGGGCGGCGGCGGCGGACAGTGACCCGGCCAGGGACTCCCACCGTTCTCCGGCCTCGTCGGCCTCTCGGATCTCGGCCTCGATCTCGGCGAGCGCTGGATGCTCCCGCTGCAGTTCGCCCCGGAGCTGGCGCGCCCGGTCCAGGTATTCGCGGCGGCGGCGTGCGGTCTCCGCGCCCCGCGCCACCTCGCCGTCGCCCAGTGCGCGCAGCCGGTCCTCCAGGCCGGCCAGCTCCGTCCTGGCCGTTTCGCCCTCGGCTTCCGCACGCTCCTTCCTGTCGCGGATACTCTCCGTCTCCTGCTGCGTGACGCGGGCGCGACCGCGCCAGTCGGCCAGCACGTCCACCAGGCGCTCGAAGGCGGCCGGCAGATCGTGCCCCGGATCCTGCAGCAACGGGGTCTGCACCGGCAGCCCGTTCAAAGCCTGCACGACCGCGCGCCGCGCGACACCCTCGCTGTCCTTCAGCCCCTCCAGTTCCGTGCGCCGGCCCCTCTCCGCGTCCTGGAACGCCCTTCGGTACCGCCGCCGGTGCCGTACCGTGTCGAGCCAGAGAATCATGCCGAGCAGTCCCAGCGCGGCCACGAAGAGACCCACCCGCAGGACGATCGCGGGGCTCGCCTCGACGGCGGGGACGGGCCGAAGCAGGTCGGGGAACCAGCGCGCCACGGCGGCCGTACCCCCGCCCGCCAGGAGCCCGGCCAACCCCAGCCCCAGCCGCCAGCGGCCCGACGGCGCCGCCTGCCGCAGGCCGGACAGCGACTCTTCGCGCAGACCCTCTTCGGCGATACGCCGCTGCTCCCGCTTGCGTTGGTACACATTCACCATGTCCCGCAGATCGTCCACGGAAACAGCCGCCACCTGGTCGGGGTCGATCTCGTCCCACGGGACCGAGAAGAGACGGTCGGCCTGCTCGGCCAGCCGGGCGCGCACCTCGTCCGATTCGCCCGCCATCGCCACCACCCCCCCCAGCCCCTCCTCCGCACTGCGAACCGTTCGCCGCAACTCCTCGAGCCTCGCTGCGGGGTCGGCCGGCAGCCCGGCCAGCTCTTCCACGCTCCCGGCCTCGCGGCGCAGCTCCTCGATGCGCTTCAGCGCGCGCCGCACGGGAAGCAGCCGGTTCAGACGGTGCTCCATCACCCTGCGGTGTTCGCGGTCCCGCGCCCTCTCTTCGCGCAGCGCGTCCAGCTCCGCCTCCGCCGCGGCCATCCCGGCCACCTTCTCCCGCAGCATCCGGTCGCGCTCCAGCGCCTCGCGCTGCCGGTCATTGAGCCCGCGCAGCTCTTCCTTGAGGGTCCGGGCGAGTGGGCGGCCACGCCGGTCCGGGCGCCAGAGCGCGGCCGCCTCGGCCTCGAGCTCGGCCGCGACAACACGCGCCGACCGCAGATCGGGCGCGGCCATGGCGCCCACCAGGCGGTCCTGCACCAGATCCCAGCTCTCCCTCTGCAGCCCCGCCAGCTCCGACAGCGTCAGCGCGTAGACCTGGCGGAACACGACGCGATTCACATCCTCCGCACCGGGGACCGGACGGTTGCCGATCTCTTCCTCCCGGCCGTCCACGGTCAGGCGGGCGCGGCCGGTCGACAGCAGGCGGCGGTGGATCTCCTGCACGGTGCCGTCGTCCATGCGAAGGCGGGCCCGCCCCTCGGGATTGCCGCCCGTCCACGGGGTGAACGGGTGGCGGTCACGAGTGGCGGGGCGAAAACCGTAAAGTAAAGTTGACAAAAAGTCAAATACAGTTGACTTTCCGCTCTCATTCGGGCCGAGCACTACGACGATCGGCGGCAACGGCGAATCGCCGGTGGAGAGGTCGGCGAGGCAGCCGTAGCGGGCGACCTGAATGGACTCGAACCTCATTCGGGGCCGTCTCCGGTGGTGAGCATCCGGGTCAGGATTTCCTCTGCGGCGCCGTCGAGCAGGCGGTGGAGGTAGGCTTCCAGCGAGCCGTCGCGCTCCGGGTCGTAACCGGCCAGATCGTTGTCCGCGAGGCCGAGCCGGTCGCCGCCTTCCCGCACCTCCGCACTGAGCCGCAGCGCCGCGCCCAGGGCGTCCTGGCGGCCGGCGTGGTCGGCGACCCGCGCGCGTGAATGCACCTTGTGCGCACGGACTTCGCAGCCGAGCGCGCCGAGCCGCACGGTCGCCTCATCGGCGATCGTCGCCAGCTCCTCGGGGTCGCGCAGTTGGCGCCAAAGCGCTGACGGCCCCACGAGGTCCACCGCCAACATCCACTCCGTGTCCTCGCCGCCGGGGTCGTGCGACCGCGCCCGCTCCCACGCGGCCGTGACCTCGCCCACCAGATCGTCCAGGGTGCGTGCGCCCCCCAGCCCCTCCACTGCCAGGTGCTCCCACCGCACCCGCGAAAACTCCCGGAACTCGACAACGGGGTGGGCGGGGTCGCTCAGGTCCACCAGCAGGCCGCCCTTGGGGCCCGTCTCGCGGGGGTCGCGCCCCTGGAGGTTGCCGCAGTAGTGGACCGGGGGGTCGGCGGAGAGTTCCTGGCGCTGGTGCACGTGTCCGAGCGCCCAGTAGTGGAAGCCGGCGCCGCGCAGGTGTTCGAGATTGGAGGGGGCGTAGGTGTGGTGCGCACCCTTGCCTGCGACCGATGTCACCAGGGTGTGCAGGAGGGCGACCTGGGGGAGGGGGGTGTTGGGGACGGGGTGGAGGAGTCGCGAAAGGTCGGTGGTGACGCGTCCGGTGGCGTGGCCCACACCGGTGACGTACCCCGCCGTGTCGCCATCGCGGCCCTGGATCGTGACCGTGACCGGTTCTTCGCCGTCGATGACGGTGACGTTCGCGGGCCAGTCCAGGCCGCCGGCGCGCACCGCGTTGCCGGGGTCGTGGTTGCCCGTCGCGAAGACGACCCGGATGCCCGCGTCCGCCAACGTCCCGAGCTGCGCCAGCAGGAAGCGCTCGGTTGCGAAGGAAAGGTGGGCGCGGTCGAAGAGGTCGCCGGCGATCAGGACCACGTCGACCTGCTCGGCGATCGCGGTTTCCACGCACCTAGCCAGCGCGTCGCGGGAGGCTTGCCGCAACCGGTTGCGCGCGTCGTCCGACCGGCCGGCGAAGGCGGTGTCAAGGTGAACATCCGCGATGTGTAGGATGCGCATCGGGCGACTCGGGGGCTGGTGTGGGGCCGACCGTTCAAAGGTAACGTCTGGCGGTGAAGGCGGGGGCCCGTTTAACGTTGGGCGCCGTCCCACTCTCGCCCACTTCACACTGCCTCCCGCACGCCAAGCCCGTGAAGACATGATTCAGCCAGACGGTGCCTCCCGCTCCGCGGCCGATCCGGCCGTCGCCGACGAAGTGCTCGCGGCCCTCCGGGACACGGTCGACGACGACCGCTACCGGTTGCTCGAGAAGTTCGTGCCCTTCTTCCTCGGCAAGGCCACCACCGAGCTGCTGGAGGAGCGGGCGACCGAGGACCTGGCCCGCATGTGCCTGGACTCGCTGGACTTCCTGGACCGCAGCCGACCGGCCCGGGTCGATGTCGAGGTCGTGAATCCCGACCAGGAAGGGGGTGGCTGGGCCGCGCCGGTCACGATCATCCGCACCAATGTCTCGGAGCGCCCCTTCATCGTGGACACGATCCGCGAGTTCCTCTCCTCCGAGGACCTGCAGATCGCCCACTTCGTCTACCCGCTCATGACGGTCGAGCGCGACGAGGACGGGTGGATCACCGATTTGCTGCCCTCAGGCGAGCGCACCCGCACCGAGTCGATGGTGTACGCCGAGGTTGCGCAGGTCGCCGACGCGGAGGTGCGCGAATCGCTGCGGGACGAAACCGCACGCCGCCTCGAGGACGTGGTCAAGGCCACCGACGACTTCGGCCTCATGGTCGACAAGGTCGGGGACGTGGTCTCGGAGCTGGGCTTCCGCATGCGCGACGTGAGCGACCGCAGGGACGAATTCCGCGAGATCCAGGCTTTTCTGCGCTGGCTGCGCGACGGTGGGTTCGTCTTCCTGGGATACCGCTCCTACACCTTCCAGCCGGTCGAGCCCGGGGGCGAGGATGCTGTTACGGTCGATCCCGGTTCGGGTCTGGGCATCCTGCAGGACGAGGAGCGGTCGAACTATGCGCGTCCCGTCTTCATCAGCCGGATGTCCGACGAGATGCGGGAGAGGGCGCTCGCGGGTCCGGTCCTGATCATCAGCAAGACCAACGCGGAATCGACCGTCCACCGCCGGGCCCGGATGGACTACATCGGCGTCAAGAAGCTGCGCCGCGACGGCACGGTGGCCGGCGAGCACCGCTTCCTGGGACTCTTCACCTCGAAGGCCTACGCCGAGCCTGCGCAGGACATCCCCATCCTGCGCCAGAAGCTGGTGGAGATCATCGAGCGGGCCGGCGCCGCGGAGGGATCGCACGACTACAAGGAGATCATCACGATTTTCAGCTCCCTTCCCAAGGAGGAGCTGTTCCTCGCCTCGGCGGAGGAGATCGCGACGGACATCCGCACGATCCTCATCCGCTACAACACCTCGGAGGTTTTTGTCTCGGTACGCCGCGACGCGCTCGGACGGGGCGTGTCCATCATGGTTGTGCTGCCGCGCACCCGCTTCTCCGGCACCTTCCGGCGCGAGTTCGAGGGCGTGCTGGTGCAGCGCTACAAGGCCGAGATCCTGAACTATCATCTGGCCATGGGCGCGGGGGACCAGGCCCGCCTCCACTTCTACCTGGGCGGCCCGCCCGAGCGCCTTGCCGAGATCGAGTGGCCGGACCTCAAGGCCACGGTCACGAACCTGACGCGGTCATGGCAGGACGAGGTGGCGGACCTGCTGGGCGAGGTGCGCCCGGCCGAAGAGGCGCTGAGCATGGCGCGGCACTATGCCAACGCCTTCGTGCCCGAATACAAGGCCGCGACGGAACCGGCCTCGGCGGTGCGCGACATCATGGAGCTGGAGGCCATGAAGGCCGAGGGGCGCATGGAGTCGGTCCTCTTCTTCGACGACACCAGGCACGGCGGCAAGTTCGACCTGAAGGTGTACATCCGCGAGCACTGGATCATCCTCTCGGATTTCATGCCGGTGCTGGAGAACTGCGGTCTCCGGGTGATCGCGGTTTCCCTCTTCGAGCTCCGCGAGGGAAGCGGTGAGGCCGAGTCGTCGGTCTACAGCTTCGATGTGCAGACCTCGGCCGGAGACCGCATCGATGTGGACGCGCTCGGCGGTGTCCTGTCGGAGGCGATCCTGGCCGTGCGCGCGGGCGACGCCACCAACGACTCCTTCAACCGGCTGGTGCGGCGGGCCGGGATGGCGTGGCGCGAGGTCGAGGTGCTGCGGGCCTTCGCGCACTACGCCTTCCAGATCGGGGCCGTGCCGAGCCGGCATGTCCTGCGCGCCGCCCTTAAGGACCACCCGAGGATCGGGCTCCTCTTCTTCCGCCTCTTCGAGGCCCGCTTCGATCCGGATGGCGGCGGCAGCCGGGAGGAACGCGAGGCGAGGGTGGCCGAACTGAGGGAACGGATCAGCGACGAGCTGGTGGGCGTGACCTCGCTGGCCTACGACCGGGCGTTGCGCGCCTACCAGACCGTCATCGAGGGCACGATTCGGACCAACTACTACCGGGGTGGTGGGCGCACCCCGGCGGTCCGGTCGGGGGGCGTGCCGTACATCTCCTTCAAGTTCGAATCCGAACGGCTGCAGGCGGTGTCGAGGAGCCGGCTCATGTACGAGGTGTGGGTGCGGTCGTCGCGGATGGAGGGGATCCACCTGCGGGGGGCGGCGGTGGCCCGTGGGGGAATTCGCCACTCCGACCGCCCCGACGACTTCCGCACCGAGGTGATGGGACTGGTCCTCACCCAGGTGGTGAAGAACGCGGTGATCGTCCCGAGCGGGTCGAAGGGGGGGTTCGTCTGCCTCCGGTCGTTGCCCGAGCGGGACGCCATGGCGCACGAGGCGCGCGAGCAGTACTGCACGCTGATGCGGGGCCTGCTCGACATCACCGACAACCTCGACGGGGAGGACACGCCGCCCGCCGGCGTCATCCGCTACGACGATTTCGACCCGTACCTGGTCGTCGCCGCCGACAAGGGAACCGCGCCCTTCTCGGACACGGCCAACGCGGTTGCCGCCGAGTACGACTTCTGGCTCGACGACGCCTTCGCCTCGGGCGGCTCGCACGGCTACGACCACAAGGAGGTGGGGATCACCGCCAAGGGGGCCTGGGAGTCGGTGAAGCGGCACTTCCAGGAGATGGGCCGCAACATCCAGAAGGAACCCTTCACGGTGGCGGGTATCGGGGACATGAGCGGCGACGTTTTCGGCAACGGGATGCTGCTCTCGCGCCATACCCGCCTCGTGGCCGCCTTCGACCACCGGCACGTCTTCATCGACCCCGACCCGGATCCCGAGGTCTCCTTCGCGGAACGCGAGCGTCTCTTCCACGTCGGCCGCTCCTCGTGGGACGACTACGACCGGGACAAGCTGTCGGCTGGCGGGATGATCGTGCCGCGGGGCGTCAAGTCGGTGGAGCTTACCGAAGAGGCGCGCACTGCGCTCGGCCTCCGTGCCGAAGAAGCCACCCTGGACGGCGAGAGCCTCATCCGGGCCGTCCTCGCCGCGCCCGTCGACCTGCTCTGGAACGGCGGGATCGGCACGTACGTGAAGGCGAACCCCGAGAGCCACGCCGACGCGGGCGACGCTTCGAACGACGCGGTGCGCATCGATGTGAAGGACCTTCGCGCCAAGGTGGTGGGCGAGGGCGGCAACCTCGGGTTCACCCAGGCGGCGCGGGTCGAATACGCGCTGGGCGGCGGCCGCATCAACACCGACGCGCTCGACAACTCCGGCGGCGTGAACCTCTCCGACCGCGAGGTCAACCTCAAGATCCTCCTGAAACAGGCGATGAACGCGGGCCTGGTCACGCGGGAGGAGCGAAACGGGCTGCTGGAGCGCCTGACCGACACCGTCGCCGGGCTCGTCGTGCGGGACAACGAGACCGGCTGCCAGGCCATCTCGCTGGACGAGTACCGCGCCCGCCGCGGCATGGACCACTACTGGGCGCTCATGGGCGACCTGGGCCGCATCGGCCTCCTCGACCGCGACGCCGAGGGTCTCCCCTCCTGGGACGAACTCACGGCGCGCAAGGAAGCCAACAAGTCCCTCACCCGGCCGGAGTTGTCGGTCCTGCTCTCCTACGCCAAGCTGCACCTGAAGGCGGCGCTCCTCGCTTCCGATCTCCCCGACGACCCCTCCGCCCAGGACTACTTCTTCGGCTACTTCCCGGACGAGGCGGTTGAGGCGGTCCCGCGCGAGTTGGCGGTCAATCATCGCCTGCGCCGCGAAATCGTCGCCTGCCAGCTCACCAACGACCTGGTCGACCTGATGGGCTCGGCCTTCATCGGCCGGCTGGTTCGCGAGACCGGAAGGGACGCCGTCGAGATCGCACGCGCCTGGCTGGTCGCCGCAAGGCTGACCAGGCACGACTCGCTGCTGGAGCAGATCCGCTCCCGCGAGGGCAGCATGTCGGCCGCCGTGACCTATCGCTGGACGATGGGGCTGGCGCGCGTGCTCGAGCGGACCACCCGATGGGTGCTCGCCAACTGCGACCCCGAGGAGCCCACCAGCTCGCTGATCGAGGGGAGCCTGGAGGGCCTGGAGGCGCTGCGGGAGACCTTCCACGAGATCGTGGCCGGCCAGGACCGGGAGAACTTCCAGAACCGCGTGGCCGCGCTCATGCCGCAGGTGGGGGACGAGGACTTCGTGCGCAACCTCGTCGCGCTGCGCTTCCTGGACCACCTGCTCGAAATCCTGCGCCTGGCCCGCGACAGCGACACCGACCCGGTTGCAGCGGCCCGCATGTACTACTGGGTGACGGAGGAGCTGCGCATCCCGTGGCTCGTGGGGTGCATCGAACGGATCAGCGGCGAGGGCAAATGGCAGCAGCGCTGGGCGCTCGGCCTGATCAACGATCTGGGCGCGATCCGGCGCAATCTGACCGCCGGAGCGCTCGACGGAGAGGGGATGCTGGCGGGCGTCCTTGGGTTCGGGGCCGACAATGCCCAGATGGACCGGTTCCACCAGATCCTGCAGGAGGTGGAGGCCGAGGAGCCGGTCAGCCTGGCGGGGTTGTCGGTGGCGATTCAGCAGATACGGCATCTGGCGAAATAAGGATCGCTGTTGCGTGATCAGGCGGGCCGGCTGCGTGTCCGAACAACCAGTGGCCTTGGCGAGGGAAGCTCTGACCAGGCCCTTCCCGGCCCTCGGCGGACCTCACGGTTTCCCGGACGCCGACTGTTCCCTACATTGGCGCGTCACGCCACGGAATCGGCCAGGTACCGCTGCCAACATCGTTTCACGAGACTGCCGGGAAGGCCGGTAGCGTACAGGAGAGGACAAGGATGACATACCTGCAGAACAGACGCGAATTCCTCAAGACGACCGCGGCCGCGGCCGGAGCCGTCGGCCTCGGTCTGCCCGGCCTGGCCTGCGCCGGCCAATCCCCCTTGACGATCCTCGTGCTGGGCGGAACCGGCTTCATCGGCCCCCACATGGTCCGCTACGCCGTGTCGCGCGGCCACACCGTCACCCTCTTCAACCGGGGCCGCACCAACACGCATCTCTTTCCCGAGCTGGAGAAGCTCGTCGGCGATCGCGACGGCGACCTCGCGGCGCTGGAGGGCCGCCGGTTTGACGCGGTCATCGACAATTCGGGGTACGTGCCGCGCCACGTGCGCGATTCCGCCGAGCTGCTGGCTGATTCGGGGCGCTACATGTTCGTCTCGTCCATCTCCGCCTACAAGGATCTGGCCCCCGACGGCATCACCGAGGACTACGAGGTGGGCCGGCTCGAGGATCCCACGGTGGAGGAGGTCACCGGCCAGACCTACGGACCGCTCAAGGCTCTCTGCGAGGAGGCGGTCCAGGAGGTGTTCGGCGACCGCGCGAACGTAGTCCGGCCGGGTTACATCGTCGGTCCCGGCGACCCCACCGACCGCTGGACGTACTGGCCCGTGCGCACGTCAATGGGGGGCGACATGCTCGTCCCCGGCACGTCCGAGGATCCGGTTCAGTTCATCGACGCGCGCGACCTGGGGGGCTGGATGGTGCGCATGCTGGAAAACGAAGTGGGCGGCGTCTACAACGCCCTCGGACCGGTGGAACCGATGACGATGGGGAGCATGCTGGAGACCTGTCGCGAGGTGACCGGGAGCGATGCCGTCTTCCACTGGGCCGATGCCGGGTTCATTCAGGAGCAGAACGTGTTCTTCCCCATCTGGAGTCCCACCACGGGAGACTTCGGGGGGTCGAACCGGGTGGATATCTCGCGCGCGATTGCCACGGGATTCACGAGCCGGCCGGTGGCCGATATCGCGCGCGACACGCTGGAGTGGTGGAACGGCCTCGGCGAGGAGGATCGGCCGGGGGGTGCGCTGCGGGCCGGACCACGCAGGCCGGGGGGAGGTGGTGGTCAGGCGCCGACGACGGAGAGTATGTTGGAGCTTGAGGCGGAGTTGCTCTCGGAATGGGCGGATCGGGCGTAAACACTCACACATTGCAAGAAACCATGGATCTCAAAGTCAATTGGTCCCGGAACGACGGAATCCTCATCGCGAGGCCCGAAGGTCGGATCTACAGTTCGAACTATCTGGACTGGCAGGGGGCCCTCGAGGCCGGCATCGACCGCGATGACACAGCGCTGGTGGTCGACTTCGAGCAGGTTCCCTACCTGAGCAGCGCCGGTCTCCGGGTTCTCCTAACGATCGCGAGACAATTCGACCAGCCGGGTCGTTCATTCGCGATCTGCCAGCTACCGCGCACGGTCCGCAAGGTCCTGTCCGCAAGCGGGTTCGATAGAGTCGTCACGGTGTACGACACCGAGTCGGAGGCTGTCGCCGCGGTGACGGGCGGGGGGGCGGACACCTGATCGGGGCAGAGGTCAGCCTCCTCCCGCCTTCCAGCGATCGTAGCGCATCCTCAGGGTCCTGACCGGGTTGGCGTTTTCGCCTGCCTGGATGTTCTGGTCGTGGACATCGATGAAGAGTGAATACTCTCCGTCGTTGAACGACTCGCCTTCGGTGTCGTCCGGGTCGGCGACCAGGATGTAGGCCACGTGTGAGGTCTTGCCGTCGCAGGGCGCTTCCAGCACCGGCTCGGACTCGCAGGTGCAGCGCCGGTCGCCGCCCTGGGCGTCGGCGGCCTCCATGGCTGCCATGACCCGGTCGGCCATTGTGCCGCCCTCGCCCTTGAATGCGGCTACCGCCAGATGCACCACGTCGTCCGAGGCGAGGATATTCCCCTGGATCGAGAAGAAGATCCCCTCGTCGGGAACGCTGTCGGCAACGTGAAGTGAGGCGGCCCCGTTGCCGCTCCCGGAGTGGCCCGCGCAGCGCCCCTGAAGGTCCACGATCCCGAACTGGCGCCTGTCGAAGCGCGGATCCTCCGAAAGCATCTCGATGATCTCGTCCGGGGGCGTCCCCGCCCTGAGCTCCCGGTAGATGAGCCGCTGGTTTTCGCGCGTGTTGTCCACCCCCGCCTGCGCGGCGGCCACCGCCACGCCCGGCACCACGATGGCCTGAATGTCCATCAGGCCCTGGGCCGGGAACCCCGCGAACCGCCCCTGCGCCACGCAGGTGGCCGACGCGATGATGACCTGGCCGGTGCGCGTGTCGACCGCGATCACGGACCAGGTCGCGGAGAGGAGGGAGGGAGAGAGGGCGAGCAGGGCCAGTGCGCTCATAATGCGCCGGGCTTGCCGTCCGAAGGAGTCGCGGGTCATGGTGTTACCTCGTTTGCTGAAGGCCGGGGAGAGCGCTGGCGCGCGCCGCCGCGCATCCGGGCCACCAACGTGGAGAAACCGACCGTGTCCGACAAGCTCGACCGCAGGGATTTCGTGGACCGCAGTTCCAAACTGGCCATGGGGGCGATGATCGTGCCGCGCCATGTGCTGGGGGGACCCGGGTACCAGGCGCCGTCCGACATGCTCAACCTCGCGATCATCGGCGTCGGCGGGCAGGGCACGGAGAACGCGCAGGAGTTCGGGACCGAGCACATCGCCGCTATCTGCGACGTGGACTTCGGGGTGGTGCACCGGCGGGTGCAGGAACGGCTGAACGACGGCGACGGCAACCCGCGCGAAAAGGGCCACCGCTGGCGCCAGCAGTTCCTGCAGGCGCATCAGTACACCGACTTTCGCGAACTCCTCGACCGCGAAGCGGACCTCGACGCGGTCCTGATCGCGACCCCCGACCACCTCCACGCGACCATCGCCAAGGCCGCGATGGAGGCCGGCAAGCACGTCTACGTCGAGAAACCGCTCACCTACACGGTGCACGAGGCGCGCGCGCTGGCCGCGATCGCAGAGCGCACCGGGGTCGTCACCCAGATGGGCAACCAGGGCCACTCGGAGGACGGCGCGCGCCTGATCAACGAATGGGTGGAAGCGGGCGTCCTGGGTGAAGTGACCGAGGTCCACATCTGGACCAACAGGCCCATCTGGCCGCAGGGTTTCCAGCGTCCCGCCCGCTGGGAGGAGGGGCTCAGGCCGGGCTGGTACCAGCAGTGGAATCGCGGGACGATCCTGTCCCTGACGGCCGACATCATGAACGCGGGCTACCCGCTGCCCCAGGGGATGAACTGGGACCTCTACCTGGGTCCCACCACGAAGGAGATCCCCTACCACCCCGTCTACCACCCCTTCAACTGGCGCGGCTGGGTCGACTTCGGGGTCAGCGCGCTCGGAGACATGGGCGCGCACCTCGTGGACCACCCCTACTGGGCCCTCGGGCTCACCTACCCCACGACCATCGAGGCCACATCCACACCGTGGGGCGGCCCCTCCGAGGACCCCGCATCCTACCCCCAGGCCATGCGGGCGCACTTCGAGTTCCCCGCCCGGAATGGCATGCCTCCAGTCGACATGCACTGGTACGACGGCGGCTTCATGCCCCCCCGCCCCAAAACCCTGCCCGACGACGTGCGCCTGAACCGCGGCGGCGGCGTCATGCTCGTCGGCGAGCGCGGCATCCTCATGCACGGTACCTATGGCCGCAACCCCCGACTCTTCCCCGAGTCGCTGGCTGCCGAGACCGAAGCGGTGCCGCAGAGCTACCCGCGCATCGAGGACACCCACCAGATGAATTGGGTGAACGCCTGCAAGGAGGGCCGCGAGGCGGCGAGCCCCTTTTCGTACGCGTCGCGGCTGACGGAGGTGATGTTGTTGGGGGTGGTGGCGCTGCGGGCCGGTCAGGGGCAGAAGATCCACTACGACGCCGAGGCCATGCGAATCACGAATGTCGAGGAAGCAAACCGGTACTTGACGCGAGAATATCGCCCGGGCTGGGAGGTCTGAAACGGACGGCCCCTGGCATTGGGGTTAACTCAAGGTCAACTTGATGCAATCCCGGGGTCCATTTTGGTGGATCATGCCCGTGTGGTCCGATTGATTGCGACTTCTGTGAGTGCCAAAGCCGGATAACAGGCGAAAACTCGTTGTATCCATTGGAAAAACCAGCATCGGTGTACAAATCCGTAGACGGATTGGTGTACAAGACGTTTCTTGAGGTCTGCGGACAGTTGCAACGTCAACATCCTGCGTGCTACCATGTTATTTGCCTGATACACCCGAGTACGTCCCAAGGTTCCGTTCCAGACCTGTTCAGTGCACCAGATCTACCTCCCGCCAAGGCCGCGCGGACACTTGACAACGATCAAGGATGGCTGCCCGCCCAATCCCCTCCATTCCCCGAGGAGCTGTTCGAATGCCCGCACTCCGGAAGCTTATCGCTCCCGTCGTGTTCATTGCGATACTTCAGGCATGCACCGATGACCATGTCTCACCGCCACGATCCGAACGCCCGGCGCTCATCGCCCAGGTCCGCAGGCTGGCGCACGAGCACAACTTCACCCCAATCCAGGGAGCGCCGCCGGTGCGGCCGGCGCTGGCGACGCTGGGAAAGGCCCTGGCCTTCGACAAGATTCTGAGCGGCAACCGCGACATCGCCTGCATGACTTGTCACCTTCCGGAGCTGGCAACCGGCGATGGGCGAGCAATCCCTGTCGGATCGGGGGCTGCCGGGTTGGGCCCGGACAGAGAGCACGCCGGCGGAGACCGCACGCTGCGGCATTCCCCACCGCTCTTCAATCTTCACCTCAGTCGCAAGTTCCTGTGGGACGGGCGCGTCGAGGTGCTCGCCGATGGCACGATCCGAACCCCGGCGGGCGATCAACTGACTCCCGAGATGGAAGACATCTTCGAGTTTGGAGTCTTCTCGGCTCAACCGCTATTCCCGGTGGAGGTGCGAGAGGAGATGCGCGGGCCGGGAAACGAATTGGCGGATGTTCCGGACGGCAACTTTACCGAATTGTGGTCCCGGCTGATGGATCGGCTTGGGACGGTCCGTGAATACCGGGATCTCTTCGAAGCGGCGTACCCGGGCACGGATTTCGACGACATGAACTTTGCGCATGCATCGAACGCGATCGCCGGCTTCATGGCCTCCGCCTTCACCTTCACCGAATCGCCCTGGGACCGGTTCCTCGACGGCGACGACAACCGGTTGACCAACGCGGCGCTGCGCGGTGCGAGGGATTTCATGACGGTCGGATGCACCAATTGTCACGAGACGCCACAGTTCGACGGTGCTCCCGGGAACGAATTCCACAACGACGGGCTGGCGCAGTTCGGTCCCGGAGTGGGGGACGGGATTTCGGGACGTGACGACTTCGGGCGAGAGCGGGTCACGGGCGATCGGTCGGACCGGCGCCGCTTTGTGACCCGGCCACTCCGCAACATCGAGCTGACGGCCCCCTACGGCCACGTCGGCCAGTTCTCAACGCTGAAGTCGTTCGTCGAGCACTACAACGACGTGGACGCAAAACTGCTCGAGTACGATATCGCGGCCAACGTCGCGGACGCGGCGCTGTGGCCCACGCTGCTGGCCAACTTCGGCGACATCCTGGCGAACCGCGACACGCTGCTCATGTCGATCCGCTTCGACGAGGAGACCGCCGAGGACATCGTCGAGTTCCTGCACGCCCTGACCGACGAGGCCGCGCGGGACCTGACGCGCGTGATTCCGGACAGAGTGCCCAGCGGAATGTCGATCGACAGGATGCGATGAAACGAAGGATCGGGCCCGGCGCCCTTGGATTTCCCCTTACAGGAGACGACGAGATGTCGACCATGATCAACGTAAAGACCCTGCGCCTCGAAATGGGCCGGATCGTGGAACGGGTCGGGAAGGGCGAAGATTTCATGGTCCTGTACCGCAGCCGTCCCGCATTTCGCATCGTGCCGGTGACTGATGCGTACAGCCGCGAAGGCAACAGGGACGGCTTCCTCCTGGGAGCCGACGCCGTCGGGAGGTCGCTCGACGCACCGTCGGCGTCCGGCCACGATCGGGTACTGTACAGTTTCAGGTGAGCGTCGGCGGGCCAACCGTCGACATCTTCCGCCGGATTGCATCCGGTGACACCCGTGGACTTGGCCACCGGGCTTCCGTCTCCTACTCTATTCGCAGTCCCCAGCCCACGAACCCGGAATCCTCACCGACATGGCCCACTCCCCCTCCTCCCCCCTCCGCATCCTCATCCTCGGCGGCACCGGATTCATCGGTCCCCACATGGTGCGCTACGCCATGTACCGCGGGCACGAAGTCACCCTCTTCAACCGGGGGCGCACCAACCCCGGCCTCTTCCCCGGCGTGGAGACGCTCATCGGCGACCGTGACAGCCAGCTCGACGCGCTTCGCGGCCACAGCTGGGACGCGGTCATCGACAACAGCGGCTACGTGCCGCGGCACGTCCGCGACTCCGCCGAACTGCTGCGCGACGTGGTCGGCCGGTACGTTTTCACCTCGACCGGGTCGGTGTACAACTTCGACCAGGACGAGCTCACCGAGGACGCCGAACTCCTCCCCATCGAGGATCCCACCAGCGAGGACACCAACCGCTACTACGGCCCCCTCAAGGTGCTCTGCGAAAACGCGGTCACCGACACCTACGGGGAGCGCGGGACCGTGGTGCGGCTCCACGTGGTGGCGGGGCCTGGCGACCCCACCGACCGCTACACCTACTGGCCGGTGCGCATCGACCGAGGTGGCGACATCATCGCGCCGGGCAGCCAGACCACCCCGGTCCAGTACATCGACGTGCGCGACCTGGCGGAGTTCATGGTCCATCTCATCGAGCGCGGCATCGGGGGCACCTACAACGCGGCCGGGCCCGCCCTGGACGAGACCTCGATGGCCGAGTTCCTCTACGGCGTGCGCGCCATCACGAGCACGCCGCTCTCCTTCACCTGGGTCGACGAGCAGTTCCTGATGGACCGGCAGGCGCGCTTCCAGCTCTGGTATCCTCCGAGCGACGGGCCCATCCGCGGCATCTCGCGGGTCAGGTCGCACAGGGGGGTGGCCGCGGGGCTGAGATTCCGGCCGCTGGCGGTGACGGCGCTCGATACGCTGGAGTGGTTCAGGTCACTGCCCGAGGAGCGGCGGAACGCCTTCGAACTCAACCTGGAGCGGGACCAGCGGATTCTGGAGGAGTGGCGGGCGCGGTGAGCGGATCCCCATAGAACCGCCACCCCGTCTCGAACCCCATCCCCGGTGCCTCCCCCAGCAGCCGCGCCCGCACCATCTCGATCGGCATCGTCCCGCCCTGCAGGATCATGTCGTGGAATTCGCGTTCGGTCATCCGTCCTCCGACGACCAGCTGCTCGTGCAGCGACCGTATCTGCAGTCCCCCCAGCATGTACGCGGCCTGGTAGAGCGGCGAATACGTCCCGTTGAACGACCGCCGCACCTCGGCGGTGGCGTTGGCGGGTTCATGGCCGACCCGGTCGATCAGGAAGGTGATCGCCTCGGTCGGGGTCATGCGCTCCAGGTGGAAGCTCAGCGAGAAAATGATCCGCGCGGCGCGGTGCATGCGCCAGAAGAGCATCCCGACGCGGTCCTCCGGCGTGGTCGGGAAGCCCAGGTCCCAGAGCCGCATCTCCCAGTAGAGCGCCCACCCCTCGGTCCAGAAGGGGGTCCGGAAGAGTCCCCGGTGCGAGTTGTAGCGCTCGTTCATGAAGCCCTGCAGGTGATGGCCGGGGATGAGCTCGTGGTGGACCACCGCGCGCGAGAAGTGGATGTTGTTGCCCCGCATGCTCATGCGTTTCTCGTCATGCGTCATCTCGTCGGTGGGGAAGGAGACGCGGATGACTTCGCCGCCCAGGAAGAACGGCGCCACCCGCTGGCGTTCCGGCGACATCATCTCCAGGCGCCATCCCTCCTTGGCGAGCGCCGGAATGGTCACCAGGCCACGCGACTCCACGAAGTCAACGGCTTCCTGGGCCAGCATCCGGACCACCTCGGGCTGCCCCCCCGGCTCCGCGTGCAGGTTCTTGACGTGCTCCAGCGCCGCCTTCCAGTCCTCACCGAATCCGAGCTCGCGCGACGCCTCCAGCATCCGCTCCTCGCACCAGGCGAACTCGCGGTCCGCGATCGCGATCAGCTCGGCGGGCGTGTACGGGATCATCTCGCGGGCCAGGTCGGCGGCCATTCCGTCGGCTCCGATCGGGTTGCCGACGATAGGCTCCTCGCCTCCCTCCGGCCAGCCGACCACCTGCGTCCGCAGCGCCGACAGGTAGCCGCCGAGCGCCGCATCCGCCTCCTCGTAGGGCTGCTTCGCCCACCAGGTGAAGAGCGGGTCGTAGCCGGCGTAGTGGCGGTACCAGCTGCCGAGTGTACCGCGGTAGGATTGAAGCACGCGCACGGCCCTGAGTCCGGTGATCGGCATCGGGGTTGGCTGCCCATTCCCCCCCAGACCAGCCCCCCCGGCGGCTGCGCCGGACCTGAGCGCTTCCTCCGCCAACTCCACGGCGACGGCCAGCGCGGCCAGGCTCCCCGCGATCTCCTGCCCGTCGACCGGGCGGCCGTGGTGGCGGATTTCGAGCAGCGCCAGAATGTCCGGCCCGAAGGGCAGCAGCGGGGCCACCTCGGCGAGCGTCCGTTCCTCCCGCGCGAGGAGCTCCTGCCGGTACCGCACCTCGGCGCTCAGCAGCACGTGGTCGATGCTTCCGTCGACATCGCCCGCCGCGACCGGCAGCGAGGCGAGAGCGTCGGCCCAGCCGCCGAGGAAGTCGCGCACGCGCCCATGCCGCGCGTCCGAGTACGGCATGCCCGCCCACTTGCGCTCCAGCGCCCCGAGGTCCGAACTGAACCGGTTCACCACCGAGGCGAGGCTCGACGTCTCAAAGTCGGCGATGCCGCCGAGATCGGGGACTGCCGAGGGGGACTGGGGGGCGGCGGGGGCGGGGGCGGACGCGGCCGCGAAGGCGGCGAAGGCGATGGCGAGGGAGCGGAGGCGTTGCATGCGGGTGACTCGTCGTGACTGGTGTACGGGGTGGTGGGGGGCGCGTAAGCTAATCGTTGCGGTGTGACTGGGCACCGGTGAGGGAGCACGCCATGCAGATCTTCGGCCAACACGAAAAACAGACGCTGGCCCAGCTGGAGCGGGTCGCCGAGCGGGCGGAACACGCGGCCCTGATGGCCGACGGCCACCTCGGCTACGTCATGCCGATCGGCGGCGTGGCCGCGTACCGCAACCGGGTGAGCGTGGCGGGGGTGGGATTCGATATCGCGTGCGGGAACGCGGCGATCCGGACGGACCTGGGTCTGGACGATCTTGCCGGTCGCCCCGGCGGACTGCGACGACAGCTTGAATGCATCGGTGACGCGATTCAGGACGAACTCTCGTTCGGGGTGGGCGGCACCAACAGGTCACCCGATGCGCCTTCGGACCACGAGCTGTTCCAGGACCCGGCCTGGGTGGCCGTCCCCGCGAGGCATCGCTCCGCCCTCCTCGACAAGGCCCGCAAGCAGCTCGGCTCGGTGGGATCCGGCAACCACTATGTGGATGTCTTCGCCGATGAGCAGGACCGCATCTGGGTCGGCGTCCACTTCGGGTCGCGCGGGTTCGGGCACACCGTCGCCTCGTCGTTCCTCGCCGTCGGGCAGGGCGCCGAGTGGGGGACGCGGGTGCGCGAGGCCGAGGTCATTTTCGACCTGGACGCGCCCGCCGGGCACGACTACTGGGCGCTGATGAAGCTGGCGGGACGGTACGCCTATGCGGGTCGCGAGTGGGCGGTCAGGAAAGCCGTGGAGATCATCGGCGGCCGTGAGGTCGAGCTGGTGCACAACCACCACAACTTCGCCTGGGAGGAGGAGCATTTCGGGCGCACCTACGTGGTGGTCCGCAAGGGCGCGACGCCGGCGTTCCCAGGGCAGAAGGGGTTCGTGGGCGGGTCGATGGGGGACGATGCGGTGATCCTGGAGGGGGCGAGGGGGGCCGGGCCGAAGTCGCCGCTGGGTGAGATGCAGGCACGGGCGCTGTATTCGACCGTGCACGGCGCGGGCCGCGTGATGAGCCGCACGGCCGCGATGGGGAAGCGTCACCGCCGGACGGGCAAGGTGCTCAAGCGCGGGAAGGTCAGCCGCGAGATGATGGTGGAGTGGGTGGAGGGGCGGGGGGTGGTGCTGCGGGGGGGCGGGGTGGACGAGAGTCCGCACGTGTATCGCAGGCTCACCGACGTGCTGGCGGCGCAGGGTGAGACGGTGACGGTGCTCCACACGCTCCGGCCGCTTGTGGTGGTGATGGCGGGGGGGCGGTGGTAGCCCGTGGAAACCCCCCCGGTTGTCGCGAGTAAAGCGGGTACGCACTTTGCTTGCAGAATCGGCGCGCTGCAGGCCGCGTCCGGCGGCGAGGAAGTGCTGATCACCCGGGGGACCGACGGGTTGGTGGTCGAGATCGTGGGGGTCTGGATCAGCTGATCCCGCGGAGGCGTGCCGGGCACCCCCCCCGCGGCCGGACCCAGGCGGTATTGGGGTCCGACGGACTGCTGGTCACCGGAGGGCCCGAGGGGTGGGTGATCGAGGTCCGCATGAAATCGATCACCTGAACCCCGTCCACACCTCCGCTCCCACCTGGTTCGGCGCCGGCGTTAGCAGGGGGGCGGGCGCCACAAGCCCGCCCCCCCAAGCCGGCCCTACCGTATCTCCGCGTCGATTCCTTTTTCGCCCTCCCACCTCCCGACCACCGCCGCCGCGCACGAGTCGCTGTAGACGTTGACGGCGGTGCGGGCCATGTCGAGGGGCCGGTCGATGGAGAGCATCGCGCCCACGATCAGCATCGCCTCGGGATTGTCGCCGATTCCGATCGCGCCGAGGATGATGAAGATCACCACCAGGCCCGCGGACGGCACCGCGGCGGCGCCGATCGACGCCAGCAGGGCCGTGAAGACGACGACGACCTGGGTCATGAACCCGATGTCGGCTCCCAGGGCCTGCGCGATGAAGAGCGCGCCCACGCATTCCATCACCGCCGTTCCGTCCATGTTGACCGTCGCGCCCATGGGCAGCGTGAAAGAGGACACGCGATTCGACACCCCGACCTTTTTCCGCACGGTCGTGAGGGTGACGGGCAGGGTGGCGGCGGAGGAACTCGTAGAGAACGCCACCAGCAGAGGCTCCCGCATGTTCATCGCGTGCTTCCAGGGGGAGACTCGCGCCCAGAAGTACAGCAGCAGCGGCAGCGTGATGAAGAAGTGGATGCCGAGACCGGTGCCCAGCGCCGCGACGTACTGGGCGAGGTTGCCGAACGCCCTGAGGCCCGTCCCGGCGACCAGGGTGACCATCAGCCCGAATACGCCGATCGGGAGCAGCTTGATGATGCCCCGCGTCAGTGCCATCATCACCTTGAAGAGTGCGTCGACCAGACCCGTGACCTTGGTGCGGGGGCCCTCCGGCAAGGTCGTGATGGCCACGCCGAAGACGATGCAGAAGAAGATGATCTGCAGCATGTCGCTCGCCGTCGCCGCGCCAAAGAAGTTGGTGGGAACGATGTCGAGGAGCAGATCCTTGAACGACTCGGGGATCGCCAGGTCGGGGGGTTCAGTCCCGGTGTCGGTGACCGGGTATCCCCGCCCCGGATTGAAGAGGTTGAACAGTACCAGTCCGGTGAGCGCGGCCAGGAAGCTCGACACCAGGTAGTAGGTGAGCGTCTTGCCGAACATCCTCCCCACGACGTGCCCGCCGCCGGCCGACGCCACTCCCGAGATGATGGAGGTTATCACCAGCGGCACGATGATCATCCGCAGGAGGCGCATGAACAGGGTGCCCAGCCAGCCGAAGTGCTCCGCGAACCATCCCCCGACCGGAGAATAGCCAATGAGGACGCCGACTCCCATCGCGATGGCTACCTGCCAGTGAAGACGTTTGTACCATTCCTGGCCCGGGGTGTATTCCATGAGGTCTCTCCGTAAGGGGGGTTGTCCGTGTCGGGATCCGGATTCGCGGGGCAACTTGGGGTGCGGGGGGGCGGATGGTCAAGCTGTAGAGGAGGTTGCGCGGCGTTTGCAAACGACTTCGCCGGATGCGCGGGTTGCACCGCCCTCCCGGCCATCGGACATTGGGAGGCTCACAGATTGCGACCGTTTCTACTGGGAGACGGTATACTGGACATGACATTATGTAAAGCTGAGTTCACATTGTGATCGGACCAGCGCGGTGGCCCCGGACCGATGCATCGTCGGCTGAATGCGGGGGGGATTGGTTCCGCAGGCTGTCGGGGACGTTGGCAGTCGCACTCGGCGGTAGCGGAGCGCTGGCGGTTGACGCCATCGCTCAAGAGTCCACCGGACTTCGGAGTTACGACGCCCCGCGAACGTCTTCCCCACCCGCAATCGACGGCTCCCTGGACGACCCCGCCTGGCGCGCGGCCACCTGGACCGAGCCCTTCGTGGATATCCGCGGCGACGGGTGGCCGGAGCCGACCTGGACCACCCGCGCCAAGATCGCCTGGGACGACGACCACCTCTACATCGCCGCCGAGCTGGAGGAACCCCACCTCTGGGCGACCCTCGCGGAGCGCGACGCGATCCTCTATCGCGAGCACGACTTCGAGGTCTTCATCGATCCCGACGGCGATGCGCTCGACTACTACGAACTGGAGATCAACGCACTCGGGACGGAGTTCGACCTGTTCCTGCCGCGGCCCTACAACCGCAAGGGCAAGGCCAACGTGGGGTGGGACATGGTGGGGCTCCGCACGGCGGTGGCTCTCGACGGCACCCTCAACGACCCGTCTGACGAGGACCGCGGGTGGACGGTGGAGATCGCGATCCCATGGTCGGCGCTGAGGCCGCCGGCAGGGGACGCGGCCGCGGATGACCCTCGGGAGACGGACCGGTACGCGACCGTCGAGCGGCGGCATGACCCCGGCACCGGGCCCAATGCCGGCGACAAGTGGCGCATCAACTTCTCCCGGGTGCAGTGGCCGGTCGAAGTGGTGCCGGGCGGCTACCGCAGGTCGCGGGAACCAGGCCCTGAGGACCGGCACCCCGAGCACAACTGGGTGTGGTCGCCGCAGGGCGAGATCAATATGCACATCCCCGAAATGTGGGGGATCGTTCGCTTCGTCGAGGGAGGTGGCCAATGAAGCGCAGGGACTTTCTGAAGACGACGGGCAGCGTGGCCGCGTTCGCTGGCAGTTCGTCCGTCGCCGCCGCGCTGGCCGGTTGCACGCCTGACGCGGCCCGGGACGTGCCCTTCACCTTCTGGACCTGGGTGCACGGCAACCGCGACTATGACGCAGACGAATGGCGCCGCCGCTTCGCCCGCCTGCGCGAAGCCGGCTTCGACGCGGTCCTGGTCGGTGGCGGCGACATCGACCTCGTCTCGGGAGCGGCACACGCGGAGGGACTCGAGTACCACCGCTGGTTCTGGACGATGAACCGCAACGGGGACTCCTGGGCACGGGAGAATCATCCCGAATGGTTCACCGTCAGCCGCAACCTGGAGTCCTCGCTCGAGAAGCCGCCCTACGTCGACTACTACAGGTGGGTCTGCCCCTCACGCGCACCCGTTCGCGACTACCTGACTGGCCGCGTCGGCGAGCTCGCTGCGAATCCGGCAGTCGACGGCGTCCACCTCGACTACGTGCGCCACTGCGACGTGATCCTCCCCCGCGGCCTGTGGGAAACCTACGACCTCGTGCAGGACATCGAGCACCCCGAATTCGACTTCTGCTACTGCGACGTCTGCCGCGAGCAGTTTGCGACTCTCGACGGCCGCGACCCGCTGGAGATTCCGGACCCCCCCGCCGACGAGGCGTGGCGACGCTTCCGCTGGGACAGCGTGACCGGAGCGGTGCGGGAGCTGGCGGCGGCCGTCCACGCGGAGGAAAAACCCATCACCGCCGCCGTCTTCCCCACGCCGACGATCGCACGCACCCTGGTCCGCCAGGCGTGGGACGAATGGCCCCTCGACCGCTTCTTCCCGATGCTATACCACAGCTTCTACCTGGAGGACATCGAGTGGATCGGCGACGGTGTGCGCGAGGGGGTGGCCGCGCTGGCGGGCGATCACCTGGAGGACGGTCCGCGCCCCGGCACACCGGTCAATGCGGGACTCTACCTGCCCGCGCTCGAACCTGCACAACTGGCCGAGGCGGTGGCCGTCGCGCGAGAGGCAGGGGCTGCGGGCGTCTCAGCCTTCGAAATGCACGGACTGACCGACGAGCACCTTGCGGCACTCAAGGGGGTCACACTAGCAACCCGTCCGCGATGACCTCCACCGTTGCCGGACCGTCGTGGGCCAGCGCCCGCCCCAGCGCACCGTCCAGCTCCCCGGC
Source organism: Longimicrobiales bacterium (assembly GCA_965211795.1). Classification (GTDB taxonomy): domain Bacteria; phylum Gemmatimonadota; class Gemmatimonadetes; order Longimicrobiales; family Gaopeijiaceae; genus Bin94. Next base: position 3,997,090 of record OZ242973.1, on the reverse strand, counting down.
CTCCCTCACCCGCACCCCGAACGCCCCACACAGTTTCGCATACTCCGAAAAGTCCGGGTTGTGGAGCGAAGTCTGCCAAACATCCAGGTCTCCGGCGCGCTGTTCCTTCGAGATCTTGCCCAGTTCGTCGTTGTTCAGCACGAGGTGGGTGATGTTCATCCCGTACTTCACGGCCGTGGTGATCTCCGCCAGATACTGCCCGTAGCCGCCGTCCCCCGAAACGGCGACCACCTGGCGCCCGCTGAACGGCGTCCCCGCTTCCCGTGTGGCCGCCCACGCCCCGAGGGCCGCCGGGTATGCGAATCCAATCGACCCCAGATACCCCGACATCAGCACCGCCTGGCGCCTGCACTCGAAGTAGCGCCCGAACGAATAGGCGTTGTTGCCCACGTCGATGGTCAGGATCGCGTCGTCGTCCACCGCGCGCGCCAGTGCCGCGAAGATCGCCGCCGAGTTGACGCCCTCCCCGCGGTCGTCCGCCACGCGCCGCGCCTTCTCGGTGCGCCAGATCCGCCACCGCTCCGCGATCTCGTCCCGATGATCGATCGAGGCCGCGCCGCCATCGGCCACCGCCTCCACGAACCGGTCCACCGTCACCCCGATCTCTCCCCAGACCGGCACGTCGACCGGGTGGAACTTGCCCAGCGCCATCGCGTCGAAGTCCACCTGGATGGTCGGCTTCTTGGGCGTGATCCCGGTGTGGTTTGAGAAGCTCGCCCCCAGCACGAGCAGCAGGTCGCTCTCGTTCATGAACCAGCTCGCGATCGGGGTGCCGCTCCGTCCCAGAACCCCGCAGCCGAGCGGGTGGGCGTCGGAGATGACCCCCTTGGCCTTGAACGTGGTGATGACTGGACAGCTCAGCCGCTCGGCCAGCGCCGTGATCCGGTCCATGTTGAAGCGGGCCCCGTGCCCGACGATGATCACTGGCCGCTCCGCATTCCTCAGCAGCCTGGTGGCCTCCTCCAATGCGTCGGCGGGCGGCGCAATGGTCCTGCGCGTCATCCGGCCGGCCGGCCCGCCCGCCTTGCTCCCTTCCGCAGCCGGCAACACCTGCACTTCATCCGGAAAGATCAGGTGCGACACGCCCCGGTTCAGGATTGCGCTCTTGCACGCCAGGTTGACCAGCTCGGCGTGCTTGCTCGTGTGAAGGACCGGCTGGCTCCACTGCGCGACCTTCCCGAAGGCGGCCTGCAGGTCCACTTCCTGGAAGGCCCCGGGCCCGAGCACCTGCGTATCGACCTGCCCGGTAAGCGCCAGGACGGGGGACCGGTCCACATTCGCGTCCCAGAGCCCGGTCAGGAGATTCGTCGCGCCGGGCCCCGCAATGGACAGACAGGCCGCCGGGCGTCCCGTGAGCTTCCCGTACGCCGAGGCCGCGAACGACGCCGCTCCCTCGTGCCGGATCCCCACGAAGGTCATCTCACCCTCGGCCTCGCGCCGCCGGATCGCGTCCGCCAACCCCAGGTTCGAGTGGCCCACCATCCCCCACACCCACCTCACCCCCCAGTTCACCATCGTCTTCGCCATCACGTCGGAAACGGTCTCCACGTGGAGCTCGTCTTCCGGCATCCCCACATACACGCCGTCCTCGCGCACATCGACCTTGTAGGTGTCGACCCCATCGTCGTAGCCGCCGGGCGGCTTCCCCGTGAGCGGATGGAAGTCCCAGCCGTGCCAGGGGCAGCGCAGCCACCCGTTCTCGATCGATCCCTCGCCGAGCGGGCCGCCCTGGTGCGGGCACCTGTTGTCGAGCGCCGCGTAGATGCCCTTGTGCCGCGTCATGCAGACGGTCTTGCGGCCGCAGCTGACAGCCATCACGCGCCCATCGGGCAGTTCATCGGGGGCGAGGACCTTGAGCCAACGTATGCCGTTGGAAGGATCGGACATGGTCCGGATCTCCTGTGTTCGAGGGGACGGGCAGAATAGGATACCCTCTCCAGGGGGAACAGGTTCGCTCGGTTCCACGCTCGCGGCCGGGCGTACTCGAATCCGGCCTCCCTTGACCTGACCGCTCCAACCCCGGAGAATGCCTTCATCCCCGGTCGTTCGAATGCCGGCACGGAACGCCGCCTCACGTCACCGCAACCGTCTCCTACATCCCGTCATCCCCCGCCAACCCCCACCCGGAGCCACATGAAGATCGACCGCGAGCAGGTCCGACACTGGAAGAAGGTCCTGTCCCCCTACTACGGCCCCGACAACCGCCGGAGCGCCGTGCAGGTTGGCTACACCGCCATCCTGTACGTCGCCGGCTGGGCCCTCATGTACTGGAGCCTCGCCGTCGGCTACTGGCTCACGCTGCTGCTGGCGGTGCCCATCGCCGGCCTGCAGATGCGCCTCTTCATGTTTCAGCACGACTGCGGCCACGGGTCCTACTTCAAGTCGCGGCGCCTGGCGTGCGTCACCGGCTCGGTGATCGGGGTGCTCAACCTCACGCCCTACCACTACTGGCGGAAAACGCACGCGATCCACCACGCGCACTCGGGCGATCTGGACGTGCGCACCTTCGGCGACATCGTGACGGTCACGGTGAAGGAATACGAGGCGATGTCCTTCCTGCAGCGCTTCGGCTACAGGTTCTACCGCAACCCGGTCGTCCTCTTCGGCCCCGGCGCGCTCTTCCAGTTCCTCGTCAAGCACCGCTTTCCCTGGGACATCCCCCGGACGTGGAAGCGCGAATGGCAATCGGTCTGGTGGACCAACGCGGCGCTCGTCGTGATCGTGGGCGGTGCCTGGCTGACCATGGGAATCGGCACGTTCCTGATGATCCAGCTGCCGCTGACCATCATCTCATGCGCGATCGGGGTGTGGCTCTTCTACGTGCAGCACCAGTTCGAGGACGCCTACTGGCACTGGCGCAAGGACTGGAACTACTACGACGCGGCGCTCTTCGGCTCGTCCTTCCTTCGGCTGCCCAAGCTGTTCCAGTGGTTCACCGCGAACATCGGCCTGCACCACGTCCATCACCTGAGCGCGCGGATTCCGAACTACCGGCTGCAGCGCTGCCACGACGAGAACCCGGACCTGTGGAAAGCACCGACAATGACGATGTGGGACGGGCTGCGGACGCTGCGCCTCGCGCTCTTCGACGAGGGGCGAAGGAAGCTGATCTCGTTCCGGGAGTATCGGCGGTTGCGGGGGGCGGGGGCGGGGGCGTAGTCCCCCCTACTTCTGGCTGGAGGGGCCGGGGCCGGTTAGCGTTAGACACCTTGTTCGACGTACGTGCCCATTCCGGCCCATGCCGGCACCTTAGGGAGAGCCGAGATCCCCGTGAGAAGCTCAGTCCGACCACCGCTCGTCGCATGTGTCCCATTGCTCCTGGCCCTGTTCGCGGCAGCCGGTCCCGTGGCCGAAGCGAATGCGCAGAATCTTGGACCCGAGGACGGACGCGAGCTGCCTCCCGCCGATTTGAAACGGGTCGCTGTGGGATCCAAGGCTCCGAACTTCACCCTTGCGTCGTACGGCGGCGCGCCGGTTGAACTCGCGGGCTACCGGGGCCGAAAGTTCGTGGTGCTCGTCTTTTACCGTGGTCACTGGTGACCCTTTTCCGTCAGTCAGCTCGGCGAGCTGAGAGCCCTCCTTCCCGACGAACTCAGAGACCAGACGGAAATCGTCGCGGTGTCGCCGGACGACCGGGAGGGAATGGAGCGGATGGTCGCAAAGATCTTCGGCGAGGACGGCAAGCCACCGGAAATGGTCATTCTCTCGGACCCCGACCACGCCGTGATCGACCGCTACGGCATCTTCAACCCGAACTCGTCGGCCAGACACCCGTTTCCGTATCCCACGACCTACGTCATCGACAAGAATGGCGTGGTTCAATATCGGTTCGTGGCGTTTGACTTCAGGGTTAGCGTGACGAACGAGGCCATTCTGAACGTGCTGAAGGGGCTGTAGTCCCAGCAGTCCCCGGGCCCGCGCTGCTGGCGATCGTTACGCCGAACGGTTGCAGCCGCTCGAAGTCGGTGGGGTTGGCGGTGGCCACCGGAGCATCGTCAGCAAGCGCCGCCGCCGCGATCATGCAATCGATCAGGGTGCGGCGCCGGCCCGACTCGTTGAAGAGGCGCGCGGCGGCTTCCGCGTTGTCCTTCGTGAAGGCGTGGTGATTGCTGATCATCGCGCCGACGGTCGCCAGTTCGGAGGACGTCAGCGGCCCGCACTGGAACTCCGCCCAGGCGATGGCGCTGATCGCAAGTTGCTCACCGTTTGTGATCCACCTGCGCAGCGAACGGTCTTCGGGTGTCCCCCGGATCAAGGCCCGGATCAGGAAACTCGTGTCGAGGTGGATCATTCGCCTCCCCAACGCAGTCGGCGTCCGATTGCGGCTCGTTCCGCCTGGACATCCCGCCCCCACTCCGTGAGATCCACGCCCCGCTCCCGGACAGAGTTTTGCAGGCGGGTGAGGGCATCGAGGGTGACTTCGTGGTGCGTGTCGTCACCTGCCATCACTGCGGTCCGCAGGGCGCGCCGAATGACCTCGGACTTCGACACGTTCCAGCGCTCCGCGAGCGCCTTCAGCGTGCGAACGGATTCCACATCGAGGGAGTAGGTGGACTTGATGGTGGTTATGGCCATACTGGATAGTATGGCCGTATCGTTTTGATTTCAAGTCTCGAGGGACGGCTGCTTGCCGGAAACCGGAGAAAGGTTCGAGTCGTCTCGGTTCGGCGGCGTTTCCGTCCCATTCACCTATGGATGATTCCCAAATCGTTGGGTAGAATGGAAGATGATCCGAGAGCAACGAACCCGTCCTCCAGAACCGGACCAGACACCGACCATGCTGCGATCCCTCGAGCTCTTCACGGGAGCCGGGGGATTGGCCTTGGGCACCCATTACGGAGGATTCCGCCACTCCGGCCTGCTCGAATGGAATCGGGATGCTTGCGCTACCTTGCGGGAGAACGTCCAGACGCGCTCGATTCCCGGCATCTCTCACTGGGATGTCATCGAGGGAGACGTTCGCTCCGTGACCTATCGCGATTTCGGTCCAGTCGATCTCATCGCCGGAGGTCCCCCGTGTCAACCCTTCAGTATCGGTGGCAAACACCGGGGGATGCGAGATGACCGAGACATGATTCCGGAATTCATGCGGGCCATCCGGGAACTCAGGCCTCGGTCGTTCCTGTTCGAGAACGTCAAGGGCCTGACCCGCAGGACATTCCGCAACTATCTTCGCTACCTGCTACTTCAGTTCGCCCATCCGGATGTGGAAAAGGACACTGATTCCACATGGGAAGATCACCTGGCACGACTGGAGGAGGTCGACCTCAGAGGCGGCCGTGCAGGACTCCACTATCGTGTCAGGTCGGGCGTCCTGAATGCCGCCGACTTCGGTGTGCCCCAAGTACGCCACAGGATCTTCATCGTGGGATTCCGGAATGATGTCGGCACGGATTGGCGTTTCCCGAACCCCACTCATTCGTTGGAGCGTCTCCTCCATGACCAGTGGATATCGCGCGAGTACTGGGAGCAACGCAACCTGCCTGCCCCGTCGCAGCCACCGGCTCGCTATCGATCCGCAGTTCGGAGAATATCGAGCCTCTTTCCTCCAACCGAAAAGGCATGGGTTACCCTGCGCGACGCCATCGCTGACCTGCCGAAGCCCGGACGGAATGGCGCGGAACCCAAGATCCTCAACCACAGGTTTCAGCCGGGTGCCCGTCCATACGTCGGCCACACCGGCAGTCCACTTGATGTCCCCGCCAAGACGCTAAAGGCAGGCGTGCACGGCGTACCTGGCGGTGAGAACATGATCGTGTTCGAAGACGGTTCCGTCCGGTATCTTACCATTCGTGAGGCCGCCAGGGTGCAGACGTTTCCCGATGAGTGGCGGTTCCTCGGCGCTTGGTCCGAGGCCATGCGTCAGCTCGGGAATGCCGTCCCCGTGAGGCTGGCCACTCTGCTCGGAAGTAGTGTCGCCATGAGTCTGAGAGACCGGGATGGTTGAACCCGGCTATTACGACCCGTTGGACTACGACAACCTGACGATGAACCTCGTAAGGGAACTCATGGCCAGGGATCCCAAACCGCTTCCCCTTGGCGAGAGTTTCGTGGGTCCGGGAGTCTACGCGCTCTTCTACGACGGTGACTACCCGCCATACGAGAAGATCCGCTCTCCATCGGCCGATCTCCCAATCTACGTCGGAAAGGCGGTCCCGCCGGGCGCGCGGAAAGGTGGAACGGACTCCGGCGCGTCTTCTTCAAAGCTCTACAACCGGATCCGAGAGCACGCCCGCTCGATCGAGAGCGCCGAGAACCTTCGTGTCGAGGACTTTCGGTGCCGCTACCTCGTGGTTGTCCCCCTCTGGATCACGATGGCCGAGCGCTTCCTAATCGAACACTATCAGCCTTGTTGGAACGTATGCATCGAGGGCTTCGGTCAGCACGATCCCGGAAAGGGGCGACATCAGGGCGAGCGGTCATGGTGGGACACTCTCCATTCGGGGAGGAGTTGGGCAGACAAACTCCGGAAAGGGAAGTCACCCCAGGAAGCTCTTGAGATTTTGCAGGCGTTTGTCGACGACGCACTCGTCGACTGAGTCGGCTACTCGAGGAACTGGCGGACTTTTTTCTTCACCAGAGCCGGGTCCTCGCTCTCGCATTCCCAGATCACGAGAACGCTCCAGCCATCTTCTTGCAGGTCCTCCAGATTCCGTCGGTCTCTGACGACGTTTCCTTCAAGTTTGGATTCCCAGAACGCTCGGCGCTCCGGAGACTTGGGAGTGCGGTTGCGAGGGCATCCTGGATGTCGATGCCAGAAGCAACCGTGAACGAAGATCGCCTTTTTCGCGGAACGGAATACCATGTCCGGCTTGCCCGGAAGGTCGCGAGCGTGCAGCCGGTAGCGATAACCGAGGCCATGCACAATGCGGCGAACCCGCATCTCAGGTTTGGTATCGCGTGAGCGAACCCGCGCCATGCGTTCACTTCGGGCGGCTTGGGAAAGTGTGTCCAGAGTACCGTGTGGCTTGCTCATTCCACCTGTGGTCCCGATTCCCGCCGGTTCCCTACACCCCCACCAACTCCCCCAGCACGAACACGTCCGTCAGCAGCGCCCGCAGATGGATCGACGCGTTGAGATTGTCGATCAGCTGGGACGACACCGAATCCTGCCCCGCCACCAGCCCCACCAACGCCCGCGACGCCTCCGCGTCCCGCTTCAGCACTGCAAGCGCCCCGTCGGTCGCGTCCCCTGTCGGCAGGCACGCCCGGAACGCCTTGTCGAGGCCGTCCAGCGCAGCCTCGTAACGGTCGAGATACTCACGCACCTGCGCGCCTGCCTTGCTCGAAGCGTCATCGGTCAGACCCTGGGCCGCGTACGCGAGGAAGAACTCGTAGCCTTCCTCGATGACGTCGATGCGGGCCTTCAGGTCCTCGCGGCTCACGCGACTGCGGTCCTCCGGCACCTCGCCGCGCGCAGCCCGCCCGGTGGGACCATCGCGCTTGTGAACGCTTTCACGAGCGGGCCGCTACGCCTTGTCGCTCACCACAGCCTGGCCCGCACCACCCCCACCCCCAGACCCCTCCAGCTCCCCCGCCGCCCCCCGCTCCCCCACCACCCATCTTTCCGGGTCGTGGTTCTCCAGGTACCGGTCCCGGTCGATCCAGCCGTTGATCATCGACCAGGTCATCCACCGCTTCTCGGGACGGATCGCGAAGTACACGTGCGCGATCACGAGGAAGATCAGCCCGATTCCGCAAACCCCGTGGATCACGTAGATCCAGCCCCACACCGAATCGCTGAACAGGTACATGTTCATCGGCAGCAGGAAGTTGTCGACGCGGAACATCATGAGGACGCCGGTGACGACCGCGCCGATGGTCACGATGGTGGCCGCGTGGTGGAACATCTTCTGGTCGACCGGATACTTGGCCGCACGCGGCCGTTTCGCCCCGGAACGGCCCAGCGCGGCCTTCAGCCCCTCCTTGCCCTCCTCGATGTCACGGCGCCCGATCCACATCGCCCAGAAGTCCTGCTTGGCGAAGACGTGGTAGATGTGGTAGATGACGGTCAGGATGAGGAGCACTCCCGCGATCCAGTGAATCGTCACCCAGGGGAACTGGATCCCGATTACCGGGAAGAAGGCGGTGATGAGCAGCACGAACATCGTCGCCGACATCGACCAGTGGAATCCGCGCGCGCCCACGGTGTGACGCTGCAGCTTCTCGGGCAGTCCCCGCGCCTCCTCCGGGTCGACCTCGCCGGTCCCCACCTTCTTGGGCACCATGAGCGCATGGCCCACCACGAAGACCGCGCCGATGATCACCGCGGCCCAGATCAGGTCCCACGAGACCCCGATCGGGACATCTTCGCCCCATGGGTTCAGGGCACGGCGGAGGAATTCCATGGACTATCGCCTCTTTTGGTGAGTGACTCGCGGGATCGCGTGAAGGGGTCGAGCCCGGGTGCCCGGCGCCAAAGGCGTGCCTGGCGCCGTCAGCCTAGGCCGCATCCCGAATCGCCCGTTTCACCAGGTTTCGGGTGAGCGCGATCTTGTAGTCGTTGTGCCTGAGCGCGCGCGCGCCCCGGACCGCGATCTCGCCCGCCGCCTGGCCGGTCTCGTCGCTGGGCGCCTGGCCGGTCGCGGCCCGTTCGGCGGCCGTCGCGCGGACCGGATACGGCGCGATCCCGTTCACCACGATGCGGGCGTCCCGGATCACGCCGCCCTCGACGTTGACCATCGAGGCGACGCTCACCAGCGAGAAGTCCCACGCCTTGCGGTCGCGAATCTTCTCGAAGTACCAGCGTGCGCCGCTCCACGGGGCCGGGAGGCGGATGCGTGTGAGGAGGTCGCCGGGCTCCAGGACGGTCATGCGCTCGATGTCGATGTCCGGGCCGATGAAGAAGTCCTCGGCGGCGTAGGTTCGCTCGCCGCCGGTGCTCGCCACGACCATCTCGGCGTCCAGCGCGATGAGGGCCGGGGCGGTGTCCGACGGATTGACCGCCACGCAGCGGCTCGCGCCCACGATGCAGTGTTCCCGGTTCATGGAGCGGGGGGTGGCCGCGTAGCAGATGTTGCCGCCCGCGCGGTAGCAGGGCCATCCGCTCCGGTAGTACCAGCAGCGGGTATCCTGGATGATGTTGCCCCCGAGCGTGCCCTGGTTGCGGATCTGCGGCGTGGCGACCAGTCCGGCCGCTTCGGCCAGGAGCGGGTAGCCGCTCCGCACGTCACCGTTCTCGGCCACTGCCGTAAGACTCGTCATGGCCCCGATCTCGAGTCCCCCATCGTCGGCCACCGCGATGCCCTGCAGCTCGTCCACCCCCCCGAGGTCGATCACCGCCTCGGGGCGCTTGATCCGGTCCTTGAACCAGTCGAAGGTGTCGAGTCCCCCTGCCAGCACCCACCCCTTGTCGCCGTGCTCCCGCATGAGGCGCACCGCGTCGTCGACGCCCGCCGGCTGAAACAGCTCGAACGGCGGGATCATGTCACGCATGACAGCCACTTTGATTCTCCTTGTCGGTCAGACGTGGGTGTCCAGCAGACCGTAGGGCCGCGGGCGGCCCTCCAGCTCCGCGAGGATCATATCGGCGGTGAGCGGGGTCCGGCACAGGCAGAGCCCGCCCATGGCGTCGGCCACGGCGCATACGTAGGCCGCCTCTCCGGCGCCCACCGGCGGCTCGCCGATGCCCTTTGCGCCCACGGGCGTGTGCGGATCCGCCTTGTCGACGGCCGCGAAGCGCGGGCTCGGCGGCACATCGAGCATTCCGGGCGGGCGCGCCGTGTAGAATCGCTTCGTGAAGGGGATGCCCCACTTGGGATCGAATACCCAGCGCTGGCCCTTCGCCATGCCAATCCCCTGGAAGACACCGCCGTTGGTCTGGGCCGCGAGACTGCGCGGGTGCATGACCGTGCCGCAGTCGGTGGCCGAAGCCAGGTCGATGATCTCCACTTCGCCTGTCTCGACATCGAGTTCGACCTGGGCGAAGGTGGCGACCCAGGTGTAGACCGCGCCCGCCCGCTCGTAGTTGTCCCGCGCGGCCGCGATCAGGCCTTCGCCCGCCAGGCCGGCAACGGCCGCCTTCGTGGCGTCGTTGAGGTCCTCGGGGTACTCACCACCGCTGAACTTGCCGCCCAGCTCCATCGCGACTCGGGCCGCTTCGGCGAAGCTCATGCCGCCGCGTCGGTTCCCGGCACGGAACACGCGGCCGTCCGCGACACGGTAGCTGCTCGGCGAACCGCCCAGCTCGCGCGCCGCCAGTTCCTGCAGGAGGCCGACCATGGCGGTCGCGGCCGCGTGGTTGGCACGGGTGTGCGCGTGCGTGGTCTGGCTGCCCGCCTGGACGGTGCTGAAGGGGAGGTGCTTGCTGGTGTCACCCCAGACGATCACGACCTGGTCCCACGAGAGGTCGAGGACATCGGCCGCTGGGCGCGCGGTGTCGGCGATCGAGTGCGTGCCGAGGTTTCCGATCCCCTGGTGCACGTAGAGCTTGCCGTCGGGACGGATGACCAGCAGACCGTCGCGGCCGGTGCTGCCCGCGGTGAAGGGACTGAGTCCCATCCCCACCCCGGTCACTTTCGTACCATTGCGCTGGCCGGAAAGCTGCTTCTTCTCTTCCCATCCGAAGAGCTCGCCGCCCAGATCGAGCGCCTCGCGCACGTACGCGCTGGTGAACGGTCCCTGCTGCGGGCCCAGCCAGCCATCGCTGTCCGGCGCGTTGATCTTGCGGATCTCGAGACGGTCCACATCGAGTTCGCGGGCGGCCTTGTCGACCAGCGGCTCCAGCATGGCGACGATCTGCGCGCCGCCGGGCGCCCGCTGCGCCGACCGGGGTGGCGTGTTGGTAAGGATCGCCACACCGCGGAACCGCATGTTCTCGGGCTGATACGACGCCGTGGCAACGGTCCCGGCCGTGAAGAAGTCGCTGGCCCCGTAAGGCCCGCTGTCCTGAACCAGGTAGAGGTCGAGCGCGGTCATGCGGCCGTCGGCGCGGAAGCCGATCTTCGCCCAGCCCTGGAATCCCGCCCGCGCCCGCCCGATGTAGTTCTCCTCGTAGCGGGTGATGCGCAGCATGACCGGACGCCCGATCTTGCGCGACAGCACCGCCGGCACCGCCATGATCGGCGAACCCGAGATCTTGCTGCCGAAGCCGCCGCCGCAGTACTCGCCGATGAACACCACATCGTCCGGCTCGACACCGGCCATTCGAGCCACGCTGCCGCGGGTGCGCTCGGTGCTCTGGGTCGATCCGTGCAGGAAGAGCTTTCCGTTCTGCCAGTACGCCATGCAGGAGCGCGGCTCCATCGGGTGGTGGGTGACGGACTGGTGGACGATCGTCTCCTCGACGACCACGTCCGCTTCGGCGAAGCCCGCGTCGATGTCGCCGATGGTCCACTCCGCCGGGGCTTCACCCATCGGCAGCCTGTCCGCCCCCGCCTCCTCGAAGACGGATGCGGGCCACTTCAGGCTCGACAATTCGCCCCTTCCGGCCATGTTTCCGCCCAGCTGTGCATCAGGGCCGCCCTCACGCAGGCTGTCCAGCGGGTCCAAGACGAAGGGAAGCGGCTCCAGGTCCACCCGGATCGCCTCGACCGCAGCCGCCGCCGTGGTCTCGTCCACCGCCGCGACCGCCAGGATCGGTTCGCCCTCGTACTTCGGCTCGTCCGTCAGCGCGCCCTCGCGCGTTCCCTCCGCTTGCACCGGCAGCTCGTCTGCCCGCAGGATCCCCAGCACCCCTTCCATCGCCAGCGCCGCGCTCGCGTCCACGCCGAGCACCCGCGCGTGCGGCATCGGGCTCAGCAGCAGCTTCGCGAAGACCATCCCCTCCGCGTGGAAATCCTCGGCGTAACGGGCCTGCCCCGTGATCTTCGCCCGCAGATCCGGCGGGGAGATATCGGTGCCGATTACGTTCTCAGCCATCTCGGGTCCCCTTTCAGGCCCGCGACCGGGACAGCTCGGCCGCCCGCATCGCCGTGTTCAGAATCTTGTCGTAGTCGCCGCAGCGGCAGAGGTTGCCGGAGAGCAGGTGCGCGGCCTCCTCACGCGTGGGGTTCGGGTGCTTGGCCAGCATCCCCACCATGCTCATCGTGAACCCGGGAGCGCAGAACGCGCACTGGAACCCGCCCTCGTCCAGGACGGCCTGCTGCACGGGGTGAAGCTGTCCGTTCTCCTCCAGCCCCTCGATCGTCCTGACCTCGCGGCCCCGCACCGAGTGCGTCAGGATCGAGCAGCCGTAGTGCGTGACCCCGTCGATGAGCACCGTGCACGCCCCGCACTCGGCCCGGTCGCAACCCAGCTTGGTGCCGGTGAGGCCGAGCTGGTAGCGCAGCGTCATGGCGAGCGTTTCCTGCTTGGGAACGTCCACCCGGCGCTGCTGCCCGTTGATGTTGAGGGTGACGAGCCGCTCGACGGCGCCCTGCGCGGAGAGCATCGGCGCGAGCACCCCGCTGCCGCGGAAGAGGTATCCCGCAGCGGAGGCGGTGGCGCCCGCGGCGATCACCCCCTTGATGAACTTGCGGCGGGTGAAGCCGCCTCGTCTCGATTGGATGACCTCGGCTTCCAACATGGGATCTTGCACCTCGCTGGCCGGGAAGGACTTGGTCGCTGTCTGGCGGAATTATAGGGCGCGGAAAGTGGTCTGGCGAATCAGGGACGCGTGCTCGCCACCCTTACGAATCCGAATCCCGGATCCAGACGATGGTCCCTGCGGGCGAAGGCCCGGACTCGGAAGCGTCGGTGGACAGGTCCGTGGTGAGGGTCTTGCCGTCCAGCATGTATTCCCCCTCGAACCTGACATCATTGAGCTTCGTCGTAAAATACCCGCCCCCCTCATGCGAGTAGCTGCCCCGCCAGGTCATCGTACGGGAACCGGGGGGGGCCTGGGAGTACGTCATTTCGAGAAGCACATTCCCGCTGGCTCCGTGAGGGCCGAAGGAGTACTGGTCCAGTCGCAGAACACCCGTCAATGCAGGCGGAGTCAGGGTGGCGCCTGCCGCCCACTCAGCCGAACTGGCCGATTCCAGGGAATAGGTCCCGGTCAGGGTGGGCGCTTCCGGGGTACCGCATCCAGCCAGCAGCAGGGGCATCGCTGCAAGGGCCGCAAACGGCTTGGGGACAAGGGATAACATGGCATTTCTCCCGGAGGGTGACCTTGCCCGCCACGCTAGGGTTTCGCCGCCGTGGCGTCAAGCGTCAGCCCGTCCTCGTCCATCGTGCCCCAGAGGAGCAACGCCCCCGCCGCGATGATCGCCGACGGGTAGAAGAGCACGTTCGAGCCGTCCAGGAACCAGCCCCAGGGGTCGATGATGGACTTCCATACGCCGATGGTCGTGATGAGAAGGATCGCGAACATCACCGGGTAGGCCCTCTTTCGCCAAAGGCCGAGGACGACCAGCGCGCCGAGCAGGATCTCGAACGCACCGAAGATCTTGAGCAGCACGGCCTGCGTCCCGATGCCGAAGTAGAATGTCTCGGCGACCGCCTGGCCGTGCGCGACGTCCTGGAACTTGTCGATACCCCACAGCACCAACAGCCAGCCGATGGTCACCCGCAACAGCAACAGTCCCCAGCGTTTCATGATTCGTCCTTTCGATGATGCGGCTTCGTCCGCCCATTCCTGGCGGATCGGATGTAAACTCTGATTGTCATTATGGCATGTACAGTTTCCATTCCGGCTTGCGGGTCGGCGACCCCGCGGCTCCCGCGCCTCACCGGCCCGGCCGCCGCCATCGCACCGGCGGCGGCGGCTCGTCCTCTAGGATGACCCTGCCGCCGCTTTCCAGGAGCCGCAGCGCCTCGCGCACCGCCGCCTCCAGCTGCGGGTCGCCCCCCGCGATCACCGGGGCGGGATCGTTGCGCACCTCGATGTCGGGGGCCACCCCCTCGGCCTCGACCGCCCACTCCCCGTTCACGTCGAAGAAACCGCCCCGCGGGGCCACGAATCCACCCCCGTCGATGAGGGGCGGCGTGTCCCAGGTGCCGACCAGCCCGCCCCACGTCTTCGTGCCCACCAGCGGACCGATCCCCCGGAAGCGGAACAGGTACGGCAGCAGGTCACCCCCCGACCCCGCACGCTCGTTGATCACCATGACTTTCGGCCCAAAGAGCGCCGCCATGGGCTGGGTCCAGGGCTTGCGGTCGCCCGCGCGCGAATTGAAGTAGCCGGTGAGCTCGCGGTCGAGCATGTCGACGATGTAGTCGGCCGCCGAGCCGCCGCCGTTGTTGCGCTCGTCGATGACCGCGCCCTCGCGGTCCTGCTGGGCGTAGTACATGCGGTTGAAGTACTGGTAGCCGCCCTGCCCGGTGTTGGGGAGCCAGACGTAGGCGAGGCGTCCACCGCTCATCTCGTCGACGCGGGCCTGGTTGGCGTCTACCCAGGCCCAGCGGCGGAGCGCGCCCTCGTTGCCGGTGGGCTCGACCAGGATGTCGCGGGCGTCTTCCGCCGAAGGGGAGGACGCCACCGTGAGGGTGATAACCCGTCCGGACGTCCCCTCCAGGAGGCGGTACGGGTTGGAGGGGGCGCGCAGTTCGGCCCCGTCGATCGCCAGCAGGTAGTCGCCCTCCTGCACCTCCATCCCCGGGTGCGACAGCGGCCCGGCGAGTCCGGGAGTCCAGTCGCCGCCGTCGTAGATGCGGGTGATGCGGTAGAACCCGTTCTCCTCCGCGAGGTCGGCACCCAGGAGACCGGTCCGCGGGTTGTCCAGGTCGGGGTAGTCGCCGCCGCTGACGTACGAGTGCCCGACCGCGATCTCGCCGGAGAGCATGTCGAGCAGGTGGTTGAAGTCGGAGCGGTGGCGCACGTCGGGGAGCCATGCGGAGTACCAGTCCCAGACGTCGTCCCACGGCGCGCCGTGCTGGTTGTCCACGTAGAGGAAGTCGCGCATGAAGCGCCAGCCGTCGCGGAGCATCTGGGCGTATTCGGCGGTCGGTTCCACCCGCACGCGCAGGTTGCTCAGGTTGAGGGTGCCGTCGTTGCCCGAGGGGGGACGGGCGGTGGAGACGATGCGCCAGCCGCCGCTGAAGTAGAGGAGGCTGGTGCGGTCGTGGGAGACGGTGAGGCGGCCGCCCCGCTCCAGGAAGTCGTCCGCCTCGCGGTCTTCGATGGAGTATTTGAGGACGGAGCCACCACCGAAGCCGCCACCCTGCAGGACGAACACCGTGCCGGAGGGCCCGGGTATCAGCCCCGCGTAGTCTCCCGTGCCCAGGCCGGGGGCGTCGATGATGCGATCGGCCAGGCCGTCGAAGTCGATTGTCACCTCGGAGGCATCGTCGGTGTCGCCGCCTCGGCCGGACGGGCCAGCTTCGCCTCCTTCACCCTCCCCTTCTTCCTCGTCCGCACTCTCTTCCTCGTCGCTCCGCGGCAGGAAGGGAGACGGCTCGTCAGCGCTGAGCAGCGCGAGGTAAAGGGTGCGCGTGACCGGACGCTCGTAGGAAGTCATGTCCAGCCAGCCGGTGTTCAGCCCGTAGTCGGTGGAGGCCAGGAAGTAGAGGTACTTGCCCGACTCGTCCCAGACCGGGGTGATCGCGTCGGACATGCCGTCGGTGAACTGGCGCGTCTCGCCCGATTCGGTGTCGTGGACGAAGATCGCGCGCAGCTGGTTGTCGAGCCGGCGGGCGTAGGCGAGCCAGCGGGAATCAGGAGACCAGACCGGGTTCATCGAGCGTTCCGGATGGGCGAAGCGGTCGGTGTCGATGTGCTGCACGTCACCGGATTCCAGGTCGAGCACCAGTACCTGGTAGTGGGTGTTAGTGAGGGCGAGCCGGGTCCCGTCGGGGGACCATTCGGGGCGGAAGTAGAAGGACGGCTCGTCGATCTCGATCCGGCGCTGGTTCGACCCGTCCTGATCGGCGATCACCAGCGCGTATTCGTCCCCGTCGTCGTTGAACCAGGCGATGCGCGACCCGTCCGGCGACCACACGGGGTGACGGTCCGCCACGCCGGGGCTGCGGGTCAGGTTGCGCCAGGATCCCTCGTCGGCGGGCACGCTGAAGAGCTCGCCGCGCCATTCGAAGAGGGCCCGCTTGCCGGTGGGCGAGAGGCGGGCGTCGCGCAGCTGGCCGGCGGCGACCGACTCCCAGCGCGGGCGCGACCAGTTCATGTCGCCGGACACGTTGATGACCAGCTGGCGGGTTGCGCCGGAGGCCGGATCGACTTCGTGGAGGTAGCCGGCCTGTTCGTAGACCACCACCCCGTCGCCCGCGCCGAGGGACTTGACGTCGAAGTCGGCGTGGCGGGTGACCTGCCGCTCGGCACCGGTGCGCGGGTCGAACGACCACACGTTGCTGGCCCAGTCGCGCTCGGACATGTAGTAGACCACGCCGTCCATCCACACCGGCTCCATGTGGCGCTCCCCTTCCCACGAGGGCGTGGTGCGTTCCCACGTCGCGGTGGAGACGATGCCGATCGGCTGCGCCTGGCCGCCCCGGTAGTTGCGCCACTCGGGGTCCCAGTAGCCGATCTCCTGGTAGGCGAGGTAGTCGCCGTCGGCGGACATGCCGCCGAGGTATGCCTGGGGGAGGGCAAGTGGGGCGGGGAGGCCGCCGGACGGGGCAACGGTGTAGAACTTCCAGAGTTGGGTGGGGACTCCGTCTCGCCCGGAACGGAAGAGGATGTCGCCGTCGGGGGTCCAGCCCTGCACAGCGTCCTGGGAGGGGTGCCAGGTGAGGCGCCGGGGCTGCCCGCCGGTGGCCGGGATCAGGTAGACGTCGGTGTTGCCGTCGTACTGGCCGGTGAAGGCGATCCAGCGGCCGTCGGGGCTGAAGGCGGCGTCGGTTTCGGCGCCGTCCGAGCTGGTCAGGCGGATCGCGTCGCCGCCGTCCCGCGCGACCTTCCAGAGGTCGTTGGCGTGCGTGAAGACGATGTGGGTGGGGCTGACGTCGGGGTGGCGGAGGAAGCGCGTGCCCTGGGGATGGGCGGGGAGGGAGGTGAGGAGGAGGGCAGTGAAGGCGAGGGCGGCTGGGAGGGCGTGGCGGAACATCGGTTTGGGCTCCGGGCTGGCGTGCAGGCGTGGTCGATGAAATCGGTAAGCTGGCAGCTTGTGGCGCGGTCGCAAGTGGGCGGTGAGCCTCTCGCCCCAATTCGCCAGCCGAAGTCCCACGGGTTTGCGACCACGAGGTCGCGACCGCGGAAGTCCGTCACGTTGCGCGTCGCCACCGCCAGGCCGCGCGCCCAAGCCTCTTCCGCGGGCTGTGGTCTCGGCCGACCACGCGCCGTAGTTTGGAGACCCCACAGTCGCAACAGAGCTTCCCGGAGGAATTCATGCACCGCTTCGCCCGCCTCGCGCCGGCCCCCGCCGTCGCGTTCGCCCTGTTCCTGCACCCCGTGGCCGTCTCCGCACAGGCCGATCTGATCGGCGTCGACAACCCGCCGACCATCGCGGTCAGCGACGGGCACGTCTACATCGCCTCCCCCGGAGGCCCCGTCACGCCGGGCGCGGTCCACGTCTTCGGTCCCGCGCCCGACGGATGGACCGAGGTCGGCACCGTCGGCCCTGCCGCTGCCCGGGACGGCATGGGGTTCGGTTTGTGGATGTCGCTGTCGGGCGACCGGATGCTGGTCGGCGCGCGGCAGTCCGTCCACGTCTTCGAGCGGTTGGGTGGTGACTGGACGGAGGTTGCGGTGTTCCCGTCCGAGACGCCTGCCTACGGCGGGACCATCGCGGGCGATCTGGCGGTCCTGCGCGGGAATTCGGTGTACGGGTTCGAGGCCGGGCCGACCCGCGTGCTGCGGCGCGGTCCGTCGGGCTGGGAGGACGCGGGAGCGGTCGAGGTCCCGGCGGAGGCCGAGGGGTCGCTGTTCGGTGCGGCGGTCGCGGTCGTGGACGGCATGGTGGCGGTCGGGGCGCCCTCCCTGCCCGTCGAAGGGGCGGAGGCCCGACCGGGCGCGGTGTACCTGTTTGCGCCTTCGGCCGAAGGATGGGCGCAGACGGGCGACCCGATCCACCCCGCAGCGGGGGGGCCGTCGTCCTTCGCTCAAGGCCTGGCGAGCGGCCCGGACGGGATCGCCGTCCTCTTCGTGTCGTCTTCGTCGCCCGCCTTCCCGAACGGCGTGGTGACCGAGCACCTGCGGGATGCGGACTCGGGCGAGTGGCGCGCCGTCCGCGCCTTCGCGTCGCCGATCCAGCGGCTCGGCCGGCCCAGCCGGGCCGCAGGGGCGGTTGCATGGGCGGGCGACGAGTTGTGGGTGGGCGGGGTCACGCCGGGTGCGCGCTTCGAAGGCGGAGTGCTGCGCTTCGGGTCCGTTGACGGCGGCGGACGCGAGCTGCTCGGGACGATCGGGCCGGAGGTCGCCGAGCCCCGGGGCGGCTTCGGCGCGGAGATCGCGTCCGATGGCGCCGTGACTGCGGTGAAGGCCTCGGGGCGGTACCGGGGCCTGGGCGCGGTGCACGTCTTCGAGGCGTCGGATGACGGCTGGTCCGAGGTCGCCGAGGTCTTCGTGGAGCCGGCCAACTACGCGGCCATCAGCGGCGCGGTCACCTGCGAGGACGGCCGCGCCGGGGCGTTCGACTGCTCCGCCGTGGACATCCTGTCGTTCGTGCCGGTCCGCGAGATGGGCGGCGATCCCGGCATGGTGACCAACGACGTCTGGGGATGGACGGACCCCGAGACCGGGCGCGAGTACGCGCTGGTGGGGCTGAGCAACGCGACCTCCTTCGTCGACATCACCGACGCGGAGGCGCCCCGCTACGTGGGCCGCATGATGATGCCGGAGGGGGCGAACGCGAGCTCGTGGCGCGACATCAAGGTCTACCGGGACCACGCCTTCGTCGTCTCCGACGGCGCGGGACAGCACGGGATGCAGGTCTTCGATCTGACGCGACTGCGGGACGCCGGTCCGAATCCCGTCGACTTCGATCCCGACGCGCACTACACCGAGATCGCATCCTCGCACAACATCATCATCAACGAGGCGACCGGCTTCGCGTACAGCGTGGGCGGCAACTCCGGCGGCGAAACCTGCGGCGGAGGGCTGTACATGATCGACATCCGCGAGCCCAAGGACCCCAAGTTCGCCGGGTGCTTCGCGCACGAGGGCGATGCGGGCGGACGGCGCGTGGCCTCGTCCCACGACGCGATGTGCATTGTCTACAACGGTCCCGACGAGGACTATGCGGACCGTGAGATCTGCTTCGGCTCGAACGGCTCGGCGATCTCGATCTCGGACGTGACCGACAAGTCGAACCCCGTGGCGATCTCGCTGGCGACCTACCCCAACGTCGCCTACGTGCACCAGGGCTGGATCACCGACGATCACCGGTACTTCTACCTTGGCGACGAGGGGGACGAGGGCAGCCAGCGGCGCGCGGGCACGCCGTTCCCGGGCACGCGAACCCTCATCTTCGACATGACGGACCTCGACGACCCCGTCTTCGTCGGCGAGCACTTCGGTGAGACCGGCTCCACCGACCACAACATGTACGTGGTCGGCGACCTGCTCTACCAGTCCAACTACACGAGCGGGCTCCGCATCCTGGACATCAGCGACCGCGAGAACCCCAAGGAGGTCGGCTACATCGACACCATGCCGTACGACGACAGCGTCAGCATGGACGGGTCGTGGAGCAACTACCCGTACTTCCCGAGCGGCACGGTCATCGTGACCAGCGGCAGCGAGGGGCTGTTCATGGTGCGGTACCGGAAGCCGATCACATGACGGGGTGAGGTGGATCGCGTCGCCGCCGTCCCGCTCACCGCGCTATCGCGCCCTGTTCCCTGACCAGCGGGTGCCATCCACCTTCCGTCCGCGAAAGCGTACCTCCTTCAGCTCGACGCCGGTGTCCTCGCCGAGATGGACTCGCTTCCAGAATGCGGTGGGATCGATGGGCATGCGCGGCTTCAGGTGGGTGGTGCGTTCAAGATAGCCGGAGGTCGAGGGTGGGTCACCCGGAGGTGAGGCGGGCAGTCAGCCGAAGTCCCACGGGTTTGCGACCACGAGATCGAGCCCGCGAAAGTCCGTCACGTTGCGCGTCGCCACCGCCAGACCGCGCGCCTTGGCCGTCCCCGCGATGAGCGCATCCCCCAGGTCGAGCGTGCGCCCACCCCGGCGAGCGTCGACTCGAAACCGCGCGGCCCAGGTCGCGGCCTCCGTGTCCACCGCAATGACTCGATCCTCGTAACGGCGAAGGAACTCCGACAGGATTCCCCTCAGCGCGTCCCGCCGCTCCCCTGAGGGCAGGAGGAGCATTCCGAATTCCAGCTCGTGCAGCACGAGCGTCGACAACCAGAGATCCTCTTGCGCGGCGAGGAACGCGATCACCGGCGGGGCGGGCTTCGGCCTCGTCAGTTCCGAGATCACGTTGGTGTCGAGCAGGACCCCGGTCACTCGCCCTCGCCCGATGCGAACGGGATCTTTCGCCGGGATTTGCGCGCACGGGGAATGGCCAGATCCGCGCCGCGAGGCACGTTGTCGACAAGCCATCGGCCGAGGGGCTCGCGGCCGGGCGACTGCTCGCGCCACAGGCGCTCGGACACGACGATGAACGTCCTGCGAACGCCGATACGCTGCGGTCCCTGCTCATGCGCGAGCCGCAGAATCTCCGACAGGCGGGCCTTCGCTTCGGCCACCCTCCATGTGCGCGCGGGTGCGTCGGCATCCATCTTGAGCCTCCTGTCGGTTGGTGTTCCGGTCGATTCAAGTGGTCCAATAAGAACTAGTCCAATATGGATCTCCTACGGAAGATCCGCAACGGTTCGCCTCCGGCGCAGGGGCCTTCAAAGGGGGCGTCCTACCGCCCCGGCCCCAGCAGCACCGCGTTCATGAAGAGGAGCTGGGTCGCCTCGGCGTAGGCGCGGTAGTTCGGGTCCTCCGCGAAGGCCACGAGCTGCCCCTGCCCCACAGGCTGATGGATCAGGAATGCCTTGCTGGCAAGCTGCGGCCTCGACTCCTCCCACACGATCCCGCCGAGCACCAGGCTGTCCAGGTCGGCATAGCGGCCCACGTTGGCGCCGTCGTCCAGCGTGATCGGGCGGAAGACACGCGAGCCTTCGACCAGGACGCCGATCTCGCCGTCCGTACCGGCCGCCAGCCAGTGCTCGGTGTCGAGGACGGTGCGGAGGATCGCGCCGGGAACGCCTTCGGGCGACTCGTCCTCGGGGGAGATCGCGTCCAGGTACTCGATGGGCTGGTCGGGGGTGCCGGAATCAGGTGGATCGTCGCCTTCGGCCCTGCCTCCCCGGCGCTCCGTCGTGGTGGCCAGCAGCCCGGCCCGAGACGCCCAGCGTGAGGACTCGGCCATGGTGATCATGGTGCCGCCGTCCCGCATCCATGCCTCCAGCCGGTCCGCGAAGCCCCCGCCCGCGGCGCGGTCGTAGTTGCCGGACGGAAAGACGATCACGTCGAAGTCGGCCAGCCGCGCGCGTCCCAGGCTGGATGCCCTCACCAGGGTGGTGCGTTGGCCGTAGCGCCGCTCGAGTACGTACCGCGCCCACCCCACCGAGTAGCTCTGGCCGGGCGCATCGTACACCAGCATCACGCGCGGCTCGGCGAGCGCGCGCACCCGATTGCTTCCCAGCGACATGCCCTCGCGCACGTACGCGCCGTCGATCGGCACGACCTCGGCGCGGTGGCGCTCGGCGATCCTGGCCAATGTGCGGCGCAGCTCCGGTCCGTTCTCGGCCACGCGCACGATCGCGGTGCCGACCCCGTACCGACGATCGCCCAGCGTGAACTCGGCGCCCACCGCGCGCACCCGCACCCCCTCGCGCAGCGCCTCGGCCACCGCCGCCGCCCCGTTCGTCCCCCACGGGATCAGGTAGCCGACCACCGCCTCGGGCACCTCGGCAACGGGCTCCGCACCGCCGCCCGCCTCCCCGTCCGCCTCCGTCTCGGTCGCCCGGAGCCCGGCGCCCCAACCCGCCACGGGCTCGCCCCTCGCCCCCGTCGCGGATGTCTCGATCGCCTCCACGTCCCAAAGCAGCGACTGGCTCCACGCGGTCAGGTCGTAGATCTCGTCGGACTGGCGGTTCGCGCGGCGCTCGATCTGCCGCTGCACGAAGTCCTCGGGCATCGGCACGTGCGGGTCCAGCAGGTTGTGGATCAGGCCGTTCAGCGGCTGGTCCAGCGGCACGATGAAGCTCGCCTCGGCAGCGAGAGTGCGGTCATCCACGGCGACCGGCCCGGAGGCGCGATGCACCTCGACCCCGTTCTCCACCAGCATCATCGCCAGACGCTCCGCCATGCCGGGATCGTGCGCGGAGTGTAGCACGATCTCCGCCGGGCCGCTCCGCCCCGCCTCCACGCCGTCGCGCCGGAAGGCGTGGTAGTCGCGCAGGATCCGTTCCCGGTTGCGGGCTGTGGTGAGCGCCGTCTCGATCGCGGCTGTGAAGTGGTGGAGCACCCCGTCGGCGTAGGTGAGCAGGTCGCCATCGTCCCGCCGCAGCCGGAGCCCCCGGGCGCTGGCCTGCTCGAAGGTCATCCCGAGCGCGCCCTGCCCCATGGGCCACATGTCCACGTAGCCGGGGTAGAACAGGTCGAAGATCTCGCGATTGAAGTAGGCGATGCCGCGCTCGTCGAATCTGGCCGCGATGGCCGACCCGATCACGTCCATCAGCGCGATCTGCCGCTCGCCGTACCACGGGTTGGCCGGCGGGGCGGTGGGCGGAAAGAAGTAGGTGGAGTTGCCGCCCATCTCGTGAAGGTCCGCAACCACCTGCGGCCGGTACTCGAGGAGCAGGTCGACCTTGCCCCTGGTCTCCGGCTGGCTCTGGATGAACATGTCGCGGTTGAGGTCGAACAGGTAGTGGTTCGTGCGTCCGCCGGGCCACGGCTCGTCGTGCTCGGCGGAGACCGCGGCCTCGTCCGGCCATCGTGCCTGCGCGATCCGGTTCTGATAGACAAAGCGATTTCGCCCGTCGGGGTTCTCGAGCGGGTCGATCAGGACCAGCGATTCGGACAGGATCAGCTCGACATCGGGATCCCCGGCCGCCGCCAGCAGGTGGTACGCCTCGGCCATGGCCGCGCCGCTCCCGCTGATCTCGTTGCCGTGGATCGAATGCATGAGCGCGGTCACGACCGGCAGCTCCGCGATCAGGGCCTCGGCCTCGTCGGCGGAGAGGCCGCGTGGATCGCTCAGGCGGGCCAGCCCGGCCTTCACCTCGTCCAGACGCGCCATGCGCTCCGCCGATCCGATCACCAGGGCGACCAGGGGACGGCCCTCCCAGCTCGTGCCGTAGCGCACCAGGTGCGTGCGCCCGGGAGCCGCTTCGGCCAGCGCTTCGATGTAGCGGATCACATCGGCGGGCGGCGTGATCGCCTCGCCGAAGTCGTGACCCGCCACCTGCTCCAGCGTCGGGATGTCGGGATCGTAGCGGGTGCCGGGGGCCAGATCGGGGGTCTGGACGAGCGCGTGGACTGCCGCGGCTAGGGCTAGGGCGGTGATCACGGGGGGGCTCCTGTGGGGTGGGTGGGGGGTTCGGGGGGGGGGTGGTCGGGCGGATGTGGGGTATTCAATGTGGGTGGATGGGGGCCGGGGACAAGCGGGTGGGGTCCCTCCAGCACGTAGAGACTCAGCGTGTCTCGCGTAGATCGCGTCGCGGCTCCCGGTCTGGCGTTGCCGCAGCCGAGCGACGCGGCGACATTGCCGGGATGCGTGAATTGGACACCGCTGGCCGGGCCGACTTGCGGGCCGACGAGCGCGGGCGGCGGCTCCGCGATGGGCTGGCTGCCGCCTTCGAGTCCGCGCCGCTGGAGGACGGGATGGACCACCCCGCCGAGCGTGTGATCGCGATGGCCCTGGACTCGGAGGACCCCGACGCCGTCCTGCGTTGGATTCGGAGCATCTGCCTGGACCCGGCGAGGCCGGCGTTCGCGGCGGACGTGTTTCTCTGTGTGGCACGTCAACCGGGAGTGGGAAGCCCCGAGTGGCGGGAGGGACTGGTTCGCGGTGGGCTCGCGGCCGACGATGTCGAGGTGCGCGACGCCGCCATGCAGGCTGCGGAGTATTGGGGTAGCTCGGGTCTTCGGCCGGTTCTTGCGGCTCATTCCGAGCCGGTTGCTTGGCTGGACGAGTATCGTCGCGGGGTGACGGACGATCTGGGGGAGTGAGCGGTCGGCCGACGCTTCCGGCGAAAGAGTCGAGAAGGCGTTGATGTTCCCGAAGTGAGCATCTCCGTCATACGCGGCACCAATGACAAGCCCGTCGCCAGCCGACTGCTGGCGGAGAAGTCTACGGGACGGAAGGACTGGTCGGGAAAGCTCTTCATCGGGTATCCGATCGTTGCAGGGACCGGCGGCCCCCACCGCGTCGATGCCCTTCTGGTCTCGAACGAACGGGGTCTGGTCGTCTTCGATCTCATCGAATGCAGTGATCTCGGTGACTTCCGCGCCCGTCAGGACGAGGCCGCCAATCTTCTTGACGCAAGTTGCGCACGGAGCCGGGCCTCGCTCGACGACGGGATCTCCGAGTCCCGATTCGACCATACCGGATCAATCCGCATCTCGCACGAAGCGAGAATCGCGTCTTGGTCACTGATCAACTAGCTGCCCAAGCCACTGACCAAGCAACCGACCAAGTGGTATCCAGTCTCCCGGCTGCGCGACCCCCATAACTGCAGTCGGCTGCCCCGCCATTCAGCGAACGCTTGGCATCCCCCTTACCTTATCCTCGGGCCGGATCCATATTGCCACCCCTCGGGCGCCGAGCTTCACGGCGTCCCACGACGAAAGGACGACCGAAGACTGCCTGGGAAGGAACAATGGCCGAACGAAACGAAAGAGCACGGTCTCACGAGTGGCACTTCACGATCGACGCGTTCACCCCTGATTCTCTGCCGATGGCGCGACTCGCCGAGTACCTCGCCCAGCTGGCGCGGCTGCTGGGAGAGACCCGATCCGTCCATCTGGTTCGGATTGAACGCGGTAGTACCGTCCTCGTGCACGAGATTGACGCGGATGCCGTCCCCTCCGTCCAGCGTCGTGTCAAAGCCGTCCGGGAGGGGCGGGGATCCGGATCCGCTTACGAAGCCTTCCGGAGGCTGAATAGGTATCTGGCGGAAGACGATGCGCGGGCGCGCCTGGAAATGAACGGCTCTGACACGGATGTCCTGGTGCTTCCTCCGTCTGCCGGATCCCGACCGGATGTTCCCGCCGTCAGACAGACCGCAAGCGTCTCTGGAGTGGTCGTCCGCGTCGGGGGGATTGGGAAGAGAGTGCCGGTACTGCTCGCCTCCCACGGAAAACAGACCGCCGGGTGTCACGCGGACCGGACGACGGCGAAGAAGCTAGCTCGCCATCTCTTCGAGCCCGTACGCCTGTTCGGAGAGGGGCAGTGGAGTCGGGGCAGTGATGACACATGGGACGTTGACCGTTTCAGCATTGAACGCTTCGAGCCACTTGACGACGCCACGCTCTCCGAGGTCCTGGACAGCCTGCGCAGAATCGCCGCCACCTGGCCCGACGACCTGTACCTCGATCTGGAAGCGCTTCGAGGCGCAGGAGAGCCATAGCCGTGCGCGTGGTAGTCGATTCGTCAGTCCTGCTGCTGTTCCTTCGTCCGCGTACTTCCCCTCCCCGAAATACCCATGGTACCCCTGTTCCAGAATACGCTGCGGAACGGGTGGAAAACCTCATCAGCACTCTCGAGGCGTCCGATGCCACCGTCGTCGTTCCGGCCCCGGTCCTGGCTGAGATTCTGGTTCGAGCGACCCCCGAAGAAGTCGCTACGATAATCGGGCTGCTGAACGGAGCGGCGGTCTTCGAGATCGCGTCCTTCGACGAACGGGCCGCGATTGAGCTGGCCGACCTGATGCGGATCGAGTTGGCCCACTTGGGACGACGCAAGCTTCGGGACGAAGCCGAGACCTGGGCGAAGCTGAAGTTCGATCGTCAGATCGTCGCCATCGCAAAGGTCTATGGTGCTACCACCATCTACTCTCACGACGCTGGAATGCGGACGGTGGCCAATCGTCTTGGTATCGAAGTTCTGCGACTCGACGACCTGCCGCTGCCTCTGGAAATGTTGCAGCGGGATATGCTGGAGGAGATGGAGACCTCATGATGCCGGATTTCCGGCCAGCGTCCATCAGCCGTTAAGCTCATCCGTTCAACCCGTCGACAGCTCTACGTTGGTAGCCCGGCGGTGGAGCCTTGAAATCGTCGCGAGGCTTCGGCTTCCCTCATCGCGGGCGGGAGGGTGACCGTGTCGGTGCACTTGGTCACTAACCATGCTACTGACCAAGCAGGCTGTGCACGTAACAGCTAACGGGTGCCGAGCTTCAGCTCAGGAACACGCGGTGCGGTGGTTCGAGCGGCCAATGCGGATCCGCGTTGCCGAAACCATTCGAGGCCACGAAGTTGCCGGAATGCGGGACTTCAACACCACCGGACCGGTGCAGGCCCACTTTGGCGCGTGACCTGTACACCAGCGGGAGACGGCG
The DNA here is from genome assembly GCA_965211795.1 of Longimicrobiales bacterium. GTDB lineage: Bacteria > Gemmatimonadota > Gemmatimonadetes > Longimicrobiales > Gaopeijiaceae > Bin94. The sequence goes on along the minus strand of OZ242973.1, from coordinate 3,970,780 downwards.
CCTGGTCAACTGGCTCGAAAGGCAGCTCATAGGGCCGGCAGTCCGAGGTGAGGACCGGCCTGATATGGACAGGTCACCTCTTGAACGGTATCCGGTCGCAGTGCTTCATCCGCTGGAATCGGGGGAGCGGGGAATCGATCCGGCGTCGGAGGCATCTGTCGATCGACGGGGCCATGATTGCGATGACGATGGGGATCCGCCGCGCGACGGTGAACCGGGATCCTCGCAGGAGAAGGCGGTCCCGATACGGCGCCGGCGCTATGTCCCTCCCTCGTCGGTCGGGTTTTCGTTCTGCGTGCGCGGTGCGATGAGTCTGCGGGTTGAGGCATCCGCCGCGAGATACGAGGCCGATCCCGAAGACCGGGGCACCGAGGGCCGCTTCAGGCGACCGCGGTACCGACGCGTCGTGCTCGCCCCAGAGACGATGTGCTTCGCGGACGGGGACCAGGAGAGGAGAAGGATCTGGCAGGACCGCGCGGGAATCGATGTCCGTGCGCGGGTACACGGCCGAGGCACTATCGTGACGGTCACATTGTTCAACCGGCAGACCTTCGAATGGGGCGAGGATCCGCGATTGCGGGTGCCCACGCGCGTCGCGTGTTCGCTGTTCGAGGTCCGGCTCGAGTGCTTGGTCGAGCGGGGCGAAGTCGTCGACTATCCGCGCGTCGATCCCGCCCTGCTGGACGACGAGGAACGCGAACTGGAGCTTCAGTACCGTGATCGTCGAATCTTCGCCGTCGGCCACGGTGCGGCGGTCGACTGGAACGTCACGCCTGGGGCACCGGCTCGAATCCTTTCCGATTTCCTGCCGCGTGCCGAGACGCCGATTGTGAGCGTCGCACCGCGGGGGGACGCCAGGGTACTCGAAATGGAGGGCCTCTCGGGCGACCACCTGCCGCTTGATCGACTGCGGGCTTTCGTCGCGGAGTATGGCACGTGGGTTCAGGACCGCCGCGACGATGCGGACCGGCTCGAGGAGCGAACGGACCGGGAGGCGGGCCAACGGATCACGGCCCGGATGGAGAAGGCAGAGGAGCGGATGCGCGATGGCGTGGAATTGCTCGCCCGCGATGAGGATGCGGCACTGGCCTTCCGACTCGCCAACAGGGCTATGCTCCGTCAGATGGAGCACTTCGGCGGCAAGAGCGACACCCCTTCTAGATGGCGACCGTTCCAACTCGGATTCCTGCTCGCCAGCATCGCGTCCACTGTTTCCGAGGACGACCCCAACCGTGAAACACTGGACCTGATTTGGTTCCAGACCGGTGGCGGCAAGACGGAGGCGTACCTCGGGTTGATTGCGTTTCTTCTCGTGTGGCGACGCCTTCGTCACGGCAGGAGCGGAGGCGGCACGGCGGCATTCATGCGCTACACCCTGCGCCTGCTCACACGACAACAGTTCGAGCGGGCCGGCGGTCTCATCTGCGCGTTGGAGCTGATCAGGCGTCGCGACGCCCGTGTCGATGGGCGTCTGGGTGAAGAGCCGTTCAGCGTCGGAATATGGGTGGGAAGCGGCGTATGCCCGAATACGATCGAGGAGGCCGCCAAGTGCGTTCGTGCGATCCAAGCGGCCGGCGAAGGTGACGAGACGGGCGCGAAGGCCCGAAACAGCCTGCTCCTCGCGCGCTGTCCGTGGTGCAGAGAGCTGTTCGACAGCGAACGTGGCTATAGAACCCGCCTCGATGACTTCCGATTCCACTGCACCAGCTTGGAGTGCGACTTCGGCCGGAGTGAGGCACCACTGCCTTGTCGCGTGATCGATGAGTCGCTCTACCGACACCCGCCCTCGCTCCTTATCGCGACGATCGACAAGTTCGCACGCTTGGCTTGGGAGGAGCGGGCGAGTGCGTTCTTCGGTGCCGGCCGAGGTCGCCGTCCGCCCGACCTGGTGCTACAGGACGAACTGCACCTCATCTCCGGTCCGCTCGGTTCGGTGGCAGGGCTCTACGAGGCGGGAATCGAAACGGCCATTCGCTGCCGCGGAGTGACGCCCAAGTACATCGCGTCCACCGCCACGACCCGCATGGCCGGGGAGCAGGTGCGCGGTCTTTATGGACGTGAGGTGGCCGTCTTTCCGCCGCCGGGTCTTTCATGGGACGACTCCTGGTTCGCCCGGATCGACCCTCGCCGCCCAGGACGGCTCTACGTCGGATACCTCGCACCGTTGATGAACCAGCACCAGAGTCTCGCGCCTCTCGCCGCGTCCCTCCTTGCAGCGCCGCTCGTCAAGTTTCGAGACGACCAGGACCGGCAAGACCTTCTTGAGGCTTGGTGGACGACTGTCATCTATCACGGGACCCTTCGTGGCGTCGCCACGAGTAGCAACGCGTTCCAATCCGATGTTCGCGAGTTCGGTGACTGGCTGATCCGCGAGTACGAAGAGGAACGACGGGCGGCCGACGGAGAGCGTGAAGCGGAGGATGGTTTCGCAGCGGATCGCAGGGTCGCTAAAGAGCTGCACCGCCGCTTTCGCGAGACGCGGATACGCCAGCTGTGGAGCCGGCACACGGCCGAAGAGATCGCTGAGACCTTTGAACGCCTTGGCCAACGTCGAGGCTCCGAGCGATGCATCGACACCGTCCTGTCCACCAACATGGTGTCGGTGGGGCTCGATGTCCCGCGGCTGGCTGTGATGGTGGTCAACGGGCAACCGCTCACCACTGGGGAGTACGTACAGGCGACAAGCCGGGTGGGCCGGGGCGATGTGCCGGGCATCGTCGTGGCGAACTACTACCGGCATCAGGCTCGGAGCCTATCCCACTACGAGAGATTCCGGCCGTACCACGAATCGTTCTACCGATTCGTCGAGCCGAACAGCGTGACGCCCTACACGTTTCAGGTGCGCAGACGAGCGTTGCACGCCGCTCTGGTCATTGCCCTTCGACACGCCGTGGACGGGCTGAATGAGAACTCGGCGGCCGGGCGCTTCGATCGCGAGGCGACGGAAGTCGGCACCGTGGTGTCCACGCTCAAGGAACGCATCGAGCGAGCGTCCCCGGAGAGCGCGGACGATGTCGGGGCACACGTCGACCGGCTCCTCGTGAAGTGGCAGGAAGAGGCCAAGCTTTGCCGGGATGAGAAACGGGCCCTGCACTACCAGGCCCGCGACAAGGCGTACAGCAGGCTACTCTACAGCGACGGGGACGGTATTACTGCTCCCGGCCTCTGGATGACCCTGCACTCAATGCGAGATGTCGAGCAACCGGCGGCGCTGAAGATGGGGTGGATGCGATGACACCCCGGGAGACCTACGTCGACATCCGCCTGTCCCACCTGCTTCGGGACTGTTCGGTCGGAGCGATTGTGCGTCACGACCAGGTGCTGATGGTGGTCCAGGACACCCGCCAGTGGGACGGCCCGCGCACGAGTCCGTACGATCGCCAGATCAGGTACGTCGAGCTCGTGAAGCGGGCGCTCGGGTTGGGAGATCTGAGGCTCTGCCGCCCGCCTGTGAAGAAACAGGAAGGGGATTGGATCCGGGATTGGGTTCCGGCCCGGCGCTTTCCCCGCTGGATGCGGTGCAGTCGCTGTGGCTTCCTCCACCACGAACCATGGAAGGGTCGGGATGACCGCGACCCGGAGGGAAATGCTCATCAGCGTGCAGGGGAGACCGCCGCCTCCACGCCGGTTCTCCGTTGCGGTCATATCGACGGGGAGAGCAGGGGAACCTGTCGCGGCCTCCTCGAGCAGGTGCCTTGGGTGCTGGTGCACGAGGACGGGTATCTGGCGGATGCCCCCTGGCACGAGATCGCTCATTACAACTCCGGCCCCTCCCGACCAAGCGAGTGTCGGCCGGACCGGGAGTCAGTCTACCTCAAGGTCATACGCAGGCAGGGCCGGTGGCACGTGCGCTGCTTGAGTTGCCGGGCATACACCCGCCTTCCCGACCGGTTTCCGTACGGCAAACATACGCCCCAACAACCCTGGGTTCGCGAACGGCCACCGGAACCGCCATCGCAGCCAGGCCTGTTGATCCGCGTCAACGATGTCCGCGTCCATTTCGCGGAATGCAGGACTGCGCTGGTCGTCCCGCCCGAGTCCCGGATCCGGCGCGGCAGCGTCGTCGATCGACTCCATAGCAGTTCGGCCGACCAGGACTTGATCCGCACTGCGCGCAACTTGTTCGCCAGGCAAAGCCGATACCGGAAACTCGCAGCCGAATACCGATCGACGCCCGAGGAAGTCGCGGAAGCATTCGAGAGGATCGAGCGCGGCGAACTTGTCCAAGAACTGCCGCCTGGAGACCTTGAGCAGCTCGAATACGGCGCACTCACCCAACCGATCCCGGATCTGCGGCCCGACGAGGACTTCGTCACCGAGCATCATACCGAAGCTTGGCGGCAATTGGGCGGTAGCCTGACGGGGCCGTCCGCCGGGTTCGCCGGAGCTGTGGAGAAGCTGGTGGCCGTGCAACGCCTAAAGGAGATCATGGTCTTTACGGGCTTTCGCCGCGGTGGGATAGGGGAGGCACCTGATCGGCCCCCGACCCCGCCGGACATCGTGGGAGAGAGCGACTGGCTACCCGCGCTCGAACTTTGGGGCGAAGGGTTGTTCTTTGCGCTCAAGGAGGAGCTCGTCGCGCAATGGGAGGCCCAATCCGAGGCGCGTGCGCGCGCGGTCGAAACCGCGATGCGGGCGGAGGCGGTACATCTGCCTGGACCCATCGGTGAAGCGATCTCACCGCGCTTCCTGCTCTGTCACACACTTGCGCATCTCATCATCCGCCGCCTGGAGGCCGAGGCCGGGTATCCTGCGGCCTCTCTGCGGGAGCGCATCTACTGTGCCAGCCGCGTGGATGGCGAAGATGCGATGGCGGGCGTTCTCATCTACATCGCGGTCGCGGACACGCACGGCTCGCTCGGTGGGCTGATGGACATGGCGCAACCCGATCGATTCCTCCGCCTCCTGGCCGGCGCGGTCGATGACGCCACGTGGTGCTCGTTCGACCCCGTGTGCCGCGAGCAGGAAGGTCACGGCCCGGACCTGCTCAACCGCGCCGCCTGCCATGCCTGCGCGCTCGTGCCCGAAACGAGCTGCATCTGCGGCAACAGGCTCCTCGATCGCGTGTTCGTCGCCGGGGACGGTGACGGTCTCAGGTCGTTGTGGGATCTCGCAGCGCTCGGCCCAGGGCGATGACTTCAACCGGCAGCCTCCCCCCTGCTTCCATGGCCAAACACCTCCCCAACGACCTCATCCCGGGCCACACATCCCCCGTCTTTACCCCGGACACACTGCCTGACGCCCTTAAGGAGGAACACACCCTCGCACCCGGTCACTGGGCCGTCCTGAACGTGCTCGAGGGCAGTCTCCGTTTCGCGAACCTCGAGAGCGGCGAAGAACAGTCGATCACCGCCCCGGCCAAGGTCGTCATCCGACTTGGCCTGCCCCACAAGGTCGCTACCGAAGGCCCGCTCCGCTGCAGGATCGACTTCTTCCGGGAACCGCCTGTCGATAGCGCGGACGACGAGGACTCGACCATCGGCGAAATCGACTCAGCCGCAGGAATCGGGATGACCAGTCGGGAGCGCCGGTGGGAGCTGCCGGGAATCGACGACCTCACGAAGGAGCAGGAAGCCGTGCTGGCACTACCTGCCCGGGGTCGGCACCTGGTCATCGGCGGACCCGGAACGGGCAAGACGGTGGTCTGCCTCCTTCGGGCACGGCGTCACGCTCGGAAAGCGGACGACTACGTGTTTCTGGTATGGAATCATCTCCTGCTTGGGGCGAGCACCGCGCTGTTCGATGGTGAGTTGCGCGCCAGGACGTGGGAGTCCTGGTTTTGGAAACGGTTCCGGGCGCTTTTGAAGAGGAGTGTTCCGACCCTTCCACCGCCGGAGGGCGAAACGTGGAAGCCCATCGATTGGCCCGAGGTGCTGAGACAGATCGGGTCACTTCCGGCGGGCAACGAGCCGACGCGCATCCCCATGCTCGTGATCGACGAGGGGCAGGACATGCCGCCGGGCTTCTACGATTCCCTGAACCAGCTCGGGTTCGAGCACATCTTCGTCGCCGCTGACCAGAACCAGCAGATTAAGGACGAAAACTCGAGCCTCAAGGAACTGAAGGACCATCTCTGCCTCGACGGGGATCATGTGATCGAGCTGGCCTACAACCACCGGAACAACTACCCGATCGCCCGCCTAGCGCGGGCGTTCTACACAGGCGATCCGGCGAGCCCGCCTCCCGATCTTCCCCCCCGCACCGACACGATCTATACCCCCCACCTCTACTACATGGATGAAGACACGATGCCTACGATTTCCCAGAGCATTCTGGGACATTGGGATCAGGACCCCAGGCGCCTGATCGGCGTCATCGCGCCGAACAACGAGGTCAGGAAACGCTACTTCGACGCGATCAAGTCCAAGGCGAACACCTTGACGCTCGACAACGGAACCCCCGATATCCAGACATTCCACGGTGAACGTCGACCCGAAGTGCGCTTCGACCAGGGCGGCATCCTTGTGATCAACGCGCAGGCGTGCAAGGGACTCGAGTTCGACACGGTGCTTCTTGCCGACATCGACCAGCACCGAGTTGCGGATCCGGATCGGGACCGAACCAGGAAGCTGTTCTACGTGATGGTCTCACGGGCGCGTCAGCGGGTCTCCATGTTCATGAACAAGGGTGACAGCGAGGCAATAGAAGAGATCCTGCCGAAGGATTCGAGCATCCTTCGCCGTGAGGATGTGACCGGCCGGGATGGGCGGGCGAGGAGATGAGCGGGCGACCGGAGGGAGGGAGTCGCCACGCAACGAGCGGACATCTTTTCCTGGGCCAATCCAAAGGAGGTGAGTAATGCGTTATCCGCCTGAATTGAAGGAGCTGGTCGTCAAGCAGGCGAGAGGCGGGCAGAGCGTGGCGTCCTTGGCCCGCGAGCATGGGCCTTCGGAGTCGACGATCCGGACTTGGGTCAAGCAAGCTTCAGAAAGCGAGGCAGGCCCGAAGGGGCAGACGGAAACGGAGGGCGTTGAAGCGGATCCGGCTCCGGAGTCTGGAGATGGTCGTTCGCCGGACCTCTTTTCCCAGTCACGCCAGGCAGTCCGAGAGAACCCGGAGCCACCGTCCGTGGCTCCGCGGCCGACGGTGCTCTCCGGCCCCGAGACCGGCGTCCTGGCGACGAACGACCGCAATCTCATGTACACGCTGGCAGCCGGCCTGCTCATGCCGCCCTCTGGATTCGGCGGCAAGCACTACCGCGATACCCTTTCCGCGTTCCCGGGCTGGATTCCTCTCTTTATGGACCCCGAGAGCGGCGTCGCATCTGCACATGCGGGAGCGGTCGAAGAATCGACACGCGAAGCACGGTATCTGAGGCCCGTGCTCGTCGAAGTCGACCTTCGCGATCTGGGCGGGAGGGTGCATGCGCACGGCCCGGACGGCTGGGCCGAGCGGCGGATCGAGGACGGCGTGGCAACCGATGATTCGCTTCTGCTCTTCCCGGCACCCCTGCCTGTGTGCCGCATCCGGTCCGTCATCTTTCGTTCGACCGGGGAGCAGCGAGCCGTTGAAGGGGATGCCAGTGACTTCGGGAACGTCTCGTTCGACGGACTCGACCTAAAGGCCGACCGGGCCCGCTTCGACTCACTTTCTGATCACGCATGGCCGCCAGCCGACGGTCCCGTCGAGCGCTCGGTGGCACTCGCTGCCGCCCAAGCGGCCGGGGGGATCATGGCCGTCCTCCACCATCTCGCAAACAGAGGCGACCTCTCGGTAAAGACGGCACGATGTGCGTTCGAGCCGTCGTCCGACCCACCCGACGACACCATTCTTCGTGCGCTTCCGGAATGGATCGCCACGGCATGTGGGACGGGATCGGGCAACGCGCCACGAACAGCACGGGATCTGTATTGGGGTGCCGTCCACCGTGTCGTCGAGTCTCGGGATCGTGGGGGCCATGACGCTACCGATGCGCTGGTCACGTTCTATCGGGAGGCTGCCGAGGGCATGGAGGGACAACTTCGGACGCGAGCGACCGCAGTGGTCTCGACGCTCGAGTCGTTGGGCGGAGGGCTCGGAGGTGACACGGTGAGCGGGATGCTCGATAGGCACCGGACCCCAACTGGCCGCGCGGCGATCCTGTTCCTGTTGCGCAGGAAGAGTCGGGAGCTGTTCGACCTGATACGCGACTACCCCCAGCTTGAAGAGAGGGATCGGCTGGGGGCCGGCATCCTGTTCGGGGCCCGGGATGGCTGGCTGAAGCTTCCGCTCGCCCTCAGGGGAAGCCCGGAGCTCGCGAATGCGGTGACGCATCTAATGGCGGTACTGGCGCACAGGCTCGATGGATCGGGTTGCGAACTCGGGACTGCGCCGCCCCGGGTCCTGCCGTTGCGGGAAATCTTCGGCGACTGGGGTCCGGCGGAGGAAGACGCTGCGCTTTGGCTTGCAGGCGAGCTCGAGTGGAGGGACTGTTACCGGACCACGGTGTCGTTTGATCGAGGTACGTACCAGTTGAGGATCGAAGATGGAGCGGTCCACATCGACTGCGTGGACATGCCGCGAGTCGATACGCACCTGGACCGCGACCGCTTCCTCGCGCATCTGGCCCGGAGCCAGGTGGATGCCAACCTCGAGGCGGACATCCGCGCACGGTTGGGTACGGCCAAATCCTTTGGAACCGGCTGACCTCGGGCACATCAACTCCCGGTGCGAAGCCCCGGGGACACCTCTTCCACCGACTTGCCCGTCAATTCCAGGTAGAGGGAGTCGGCACAAAGTTCGATTTCGTCGTTCCACGCGACAGCACCGTGGGGAGCGACTTGGACCCTTTCGAAGACTCCACCCCGGTCCCAGGCCCGGAACACACCCCGGCCGGCGAGATCGGACAGGTCCACCTCACCCGCAGACCCGTCGGAGAACCTGAGCTAGATTCTCAGCCCCTCTCGCGGCTTGACCTCCAGCGCTCAAATCACCCCTCTCGCTCCCTCGAAGACTGCCGTTGATCCCTGCTCAGCGCGGCCCCCACTTCCGAAAGCACATACCTCTGGTTCGGTGCGCGCGGTTTGTCGGGGTTCGTCATACGGACCAGCCCGGCCTCCAGCAGCGGCTTCAAGTGCTTGCGGCGAAAGTGCGAGCGATGCGACACGCCCGCGCGCTCCATGAGCTCGGCGAGGCTTCGCGGAACGTCGCACGCCGCCAGGATCGCGCGCTGCCGCGCGGTCAGCCCGTGCGCAGCTTGGTCACCGCCCGCATCGGCGCGCACTTGGTCACCATGGTCACTGACCATGTCCGCACGCGGCGGGTCCACGGGACGGTCGTCACCGTCACCATCCTCGACTCGTTCCGCACCCGTCCCCACCGTCGCCCGCCGCTCCCCGGCCAGCGTCCCTCTCCCCCGCAGCGTCAACTCGAACTCGCTTCGCACCTCGTCGCTGCGGATCACGGGAGGGCCGTGACCAAGACCCTGCCAGTCGCGGAAGATGGCGCGGATCCCCGTGCCCGCCTGCCTGGCCAGGCCGATGCCGCGGAACGCTGCCGCGATCAACGGATTGCGCACCTCCTTCGCCGTCCGGTTGAGCAACTCGGCGGTCGGAGCGCCAGCGTCCCCCGGGACCAAGTAGGCCACGGGCCGCAACAGCTTGGTCAGTGACCAAGTGGCCTCCTCAAGGTGCTCCGGTGAACAGAGCCAACTGAGTTTGGGGCGCGCTGTGGGCAGCGCGGCCGGCAACGGGGGACCCGCGCCAACGTGACGATTCTTGCCGTGCACCAGCATCCAGCCGAACATAGACTACGGAGTGTGTCCGAAGGGCCTGCCGGGCCACACAACCTCCACAAAGACCTCGTCCAACATGAATCCCGCGACCCCCACTCAGCCACCGCACCCCCCGGAACTGCTGGCGGTCGCCAAGCGCGTGGTGTGGTTCAAGCCGCCTGAAGCCACGCTCGCCAACGACATCTTCTTCCTCAACTTCCTCATGGTGTACGGCACCGCGGAGGATCTCACGGTGGCACGCCAGCGATACGATGACGATGACTTTCGCCGGGCATTGCGAAACGCGCTCCCCGGGATCTTCGATGCGCGCTCATGGGCATACTGGCACGCGCGTCTGGGACTGGGGCCCGCTCCCGCACGTCCGGTCCGGGAGTTTCTCCGCTGACGGCTTCGCCCTCCCGTGCACGGGGCGGACCACCTCGCTTGTGCTCCCGCTGCCGACGCTCCGGGTCGTTCTTGTCAATGGTCTCGGACAGCCCGATGACGCCTGGTTTCCCGCACTGCGGTTTTCAGTGCCTCTTCGTCGCTCAATCCCGAGCTGTAGCGCGCTTCGGCGACGATCTTCCGCGCGGTATCCGGCCCACCCGCGGCTGCGCGTTCGCGTCGCGCCTGCGCAAGCTCGTAGCTCGCCTGCATTCGCATCCAGTAATCTGCGGTACCCCAGCCGACAGCCTCCAATGCGAGTGCCATGTTGGCCGACACCCCGGACTTGCCGTTCAGGAGCCTCGAGAGTGTCCCACGCTCGCACCCCAGGTGTGCCGCTGTCTCGGTGACGTTCCATCCGACCTCATCCATGCTCTCGCGGATCAGTTCGCCGAGATGAGGCGGGTTCAGCATCGGACCTACACGCTTGCTGTCGGTGGCATTCATACCCAGTGCTCCTGTCCAGTCAGTGATAGTCGATCAGGTCCACGTCTACGGCCTCGCCGTCCTCGAAGCGGAAGACGACACGCCAGTTCCCGGATACACGCACACTCCATTGGCCCGCTCGGTTGCCCTTCAGCGGGTGCAGTCGAAAACCAGGCGCATTCGCGCTACCCGGATGCGTCGCTTCCTGCAGCCGGAACAGAATCCGCCGAAGCCGTGGCACGAGATGCGGTGGTAGGCGAGCCCGATCGTCCTGCTCGTGCAGCGCCCGCAGTCCCTTGTGACTGATTTTCATTGAAGACTGTAACGCGTCGCGCTACACGCCGCAAGGGTCGTTTGTGACGGGGTATCCCGTCTACGCTCGATTGTCCCGGTCCCGTAGTCGAGTCCGACCACCGCCCGACCACCCACTCACCCCGCTTGCGCCCCCACCCCCCCCATCCCCATTCTGTCCCCCCACACCTGGGCGGCGCATCCGGTCCCCACACCAGGCGCGGGCACCCGATCATATGACGCGAGGCGTCGGCGGCCGCGGTGCGCCCTCAGGCACAAATATCAGCACATCACCACACACCCAGGAGTCGCCCATGCCAACCGTCACGATGAACGTGAACGGGATGGAGCGCTCGGGAGACGTCGAGGGCCGAACCCTCCTCGTCGAGTTCCTGCGCGAACATCTCGGTCTCACCGGAACCCACGTGGGCTGCGATACGAGCCAGTGCGGCGCGTGCGTCGTCCACGTCAACGGCACGTCCGTCAAGAGCTGTACCTGTCTGGCGGTCCAGGCGGACGGCGCGGACGTCACCACGATCGAGGGCCTCGCGAACGGTGCCGACCTTCACCCCATGCAGGAGGCATTCCGTGAGCACCACGGGCTCCAGTGCGGGTTCTGCACGCCGGGGATGGTGATGAGCGCTGTCGACCTGGCCAACCAGAACTCGGACCCCAGCGAGCATGAGGTCCGCGAATGGCTCGAGGGCAACCTCTGCCGCTGCACCGGCTACCACAACATCGTCAAGGCCGTCCAGGCGGGCGCGCAGGCCATGGGAGGTGGATCATGAGCGGCAACGGCACGGGAATCGGCGCCTCGGTCAAGCGGAAGGAAGACACGCGCTTCCTGACGGGAAGAGGCCGCTACACCGACGACATCAACCTGCCCGGGCAGCTGTACGGGTACATCCTGCGGTCGGGGATGGCGCACGCGAAGATCGGGACGGTCCACACCGATGCCGCGAAGGCGGCCCCCGGCGTCCACGCGGTCTTCACCGGCAAGGACATGGAGGGCGTGGGCGGCATCCCGACGGGGTGGCTGATCCACAGCAAGGACGGCTCGCCCATGGTCGAACCGGGGCACCCGGCGATGGCAATCGGCAAGGTGCGCTATGTGGGCGACTGTGTCGCGATCGTGGTGGCGGAGACCGCCGAGCAGGCCAAGGCGGCCAGCAACCTGATCGATGTGGAGCGCGAGGAGTTGCCGGCGGTGGCCTCCATCGAAGCGGCCGAAGCCGACGGGGCGCCGCTGGTGTTCGACGAAGCGCCCGGCAACGTCTGCTACGACTGGGAGGTCGGCGACAAGGCCGCGACCGACGCCGCCTTCGACGCTGCGGACCATGTCGTCTCGATCGACGTCGTCAACAACCGGCTCATCCCCAACGCGATCGAGCCGCGCGCCGCAATCGCCAACTACGACCCGGCGACCGGCGAATACACACTATACACAACGAGCCAGAACCCTCACCTGGTCCGCCTGCTCCTCGGCGCCTTCGTCCTCGGACTGCCCGAGCACAAGCTGCGGATCGTGGCGCCCGACGTGGGCGGCGGCTTCGGCTCGAAGATCCCGCACTACGCGGAAGAGGCGATCCTGACCTGGACCGCCGGGCAGCTCGGCCGGCCCGTCAAGTGGACCTGCGAGCGCATCGACGCCTTCAAGTCGGACACGCACGGGCGCGACCACATCAGCACGGCGAAGCTCGCGCTCGACGCGGACGGCAAGTTCCTGGGACTTCACGTCACCACCAAGGCCAACTTGGGCGCGTACCTCTCCACCTTCGCAACCTGTGTTCCGACTTACCTTTACGGCATCCTCTTCGCGGGACCGTACACCACGCCGGCCGTCTACTGCGAGGTCAAGTCGTTCTTCACCAACACGGTGCCGGTGGACGCGCTGCGCGGCGCGGGACGGCCCGAGGCGACGTACCTCCTGGAGCGCCTGGTCGACAAAGCGGCGCGGGAGCTCGGGATGGACCGGGTCGAGATCCGCCGCCAGAACTTCGTCCGCGAATTCCCGTACCAGACGCCGGTCGCGCTGCAGTACGACATGGGCGACTACGACGCCACGCTGGACCTGGCGCTGGATGCGTCGGACTGGGCGGGCTTCGAAGGACGGCGTGCGGAGTCGGCGGCGCGCGGGAAGCTGCGCGGGATCGGGATTTCCACCTTCATCGAGGCGTGCGGGATCGCGCCGTCGGCGGTGGTGGGGTCGCTGGGCGCGCGTGCGGGGCTCTACGAGTCGGGCAGCGTGCGGGTCCACCCGACGGGCTCGGTCTCGGTCTTCACCGGGACGCACAGCCACGGGCAGGGCCACGAGACCACCTTCGCGCAGATCGTCTCCGACATGCTCGGGGTCGACTTCGACGCGGTCGATGTGGTTCACGGGGACTCGGCGAAGATCCCCTTCGGGATGGGGACTTACGGGTCGCGCTCGCTGGCGGTGGGCGGGACCGCGATCTACCTGGCCGTTGAAAAAGTCATCGAAAAGGGCAAGAAGATCGCCGCGCACCTGCTGGAGGCCTCGGTCGAGGACATCGAGTTCGAGAACGGGTCCTTTACAGTGGCCGGGACGGACCGCTCCACGACGCTCGGGGAGGTCGCGCTGACCGCCTACGTCCCGCACAACTACCCCGAGGGACTGGAGCCCGGGCTCGAGGAGACCGCCTTCTACGATCCCCTCAACTTCACCTTCCCGGCCGGCACGCACGTGGCCGAGGTGGAGGTGGACCCGGAGACGGGCGAGGTGGACCTGGTCGCGGTGACCGGGTCGGACGACGTCGGGCGGATTATCAACCCGATGATCGTGGCCGGCCAGCTGCACGGCGGACTCGCACACGGGATCGGGCAGGCGCTCATGGAAGAGTGCGTCTACCAGGACGACGGGCAGCTCGAGACGGGGTCGTACATGAACTACACGATGCCCCGCGCGGCCGACCTGCCGTCCTTCAGCATCAACCACAACACGACGCTCTGCACCCACAACCCGCTCGGCGCGAAGGGGGTCGGCGAGGTGGGGTCGATCGGGGTGCCCCCGGCGGTGATCAACGCGGTCATCGACGCGCTGCGCCCCCTCGGCGTGAACGACATGTCGATGCCGGCCACCTCGCAGCGGGTGTGGCAGGCGATCCAGCAGGCCCAGGGCTAGAAACGAACGGGAGACGAGATTGTGAACGATTTCACATACCACGCACCGACATCGATGGACGAAGCCGTCGCGGCCCTTCGCGGCGGTGGCGCGAAGCTGATCGCGGGCGGGCAGAGCCTGCTGCCGGTCATGAAGCTGAACCTGGCCGCGCCGAGTGACCTCGTGTCGCTCGCGGGGGTGCCGGGTCTGGCGGATATCGCCGATGGCGGGGATTCGGTCACGGTGGGGGCGATGTGCACCCACGCGCAGGTGGCCGGGTCGGGGATCGTGCGGGCGAGGATTCCCGCGCTGGCGTCGATGGCCGACGGGATCGGGGACGCTCAGGTCAGGAACGCGGGGACCATTGGGGGATCGGTGGCGCATAATGATCCGGCCGCCGACTACCCGGCCGCCTGTGTGGCGCTGGGCGCGACGATCGTTACCGACCGCCGCGAAATCCACGCCGACGACTTCTTCCAGGGCATGTTCATGACGCCGCTGGAGGACGATGAGGTGATCACGGCCGTGAGGTTCCCGGTGCCGTCGCGCGCGGCTTACGCGAAGTTCGCGAATCCGGCGTCGAAGTATGCGGTGGCTGGCGTGATGGTCGCCGATGGGCCCGCCGGGGTGAGGGTGGCGGTGACGGGTGCTTCGGGTGACGGCGTGTTCAGGGTGGCCGAGATGGAGGAGGCGCTGGGGGCGTCGTTCAGCGGGGACTCGGTGGCCGGGATCGCGGTGTCGTCGGACGGGATGCTGTCGGATACGGCGGCCGGGGCCGAATACCGGGCGCACCTGGTGACCGTGATGGCGAAGAGGGCCGCGGAGGCCTGCGGATAGCGGGGCCGCGCCCAGCGTCGGTCGACGACGCAGTCACGTTGTTGCGTGGGCAGGGGTACGTGGCTGATGTGGGGCTCGGCACGGCGCTGTTTCTGTCCCTGGAGTTGGGGCGGCCGCTATTGCTGGAGGGTGAGGCCGGCGTGGGCAAGACCGAGGTGGCGAAGACGCTGGCCGCGGGGCTGGGGCGGCCGTTGATTCGGCTGCAATGCTACGAGGGGCTGGATCTGGCGTCGGCCGCGTACGAGTGGAACTACGCGAAGCAGATGATCCATATCCGGGCGGCGGAGGGTCCCGCCAATACCGCCGGCCTCGCCCGCGACGTCTTCTCCGAGGACTTTCTCATTCGGCGCCCCCTCCTCTCGGCCCTTGACCCCGGGGATGGCATCGCCCCCGTCCTCCTCATCGACGAACTCGACCGCACCGACGAGCCCTTCGAGGCCTACCTGCTCGAGGTCCTCTCCGACTTCCAGATCACGATCCCCGAACTCGGCACGGTGACCGCCACCGAGCCACCCCACGTCGTCATCACCTCGAACCGGACGCGCGAGATCCACGACGCATTGAAGCGCCGCTGCATCTACCACTGGATCGACTATCCGACCGCGGCGCGCGAACTGGAAATCCTGGCTTCACGGGTGCCGGATGCCCCCGAGCGGCTGAGCGTTCAGGTGGTGGCGTTCGTTCAGAAGGTGCGCGAGCTGGAGCTGTTCAAGCGGCCGGGCGTGGCCGAGACGCTGGACTGGACGCGGGCGCTGATGGCGCTGGACCGGCACACGCTGGATCGGGAGACGGCGCACCGGACCCTTGGGGTATTACTCAAGTACCAGGACGATCTGGAGAGGATGGCCGAGGGTGGGGTGGAAGAGGTGATGGCGGTGGGGTGATCCGGTTTGCCCCCATCGCGCTCGACTCGTTCGCGGCTACGCCTCCGATTCCGCGACCTTGGGCTCCCAGTCGGTGGTGCAGGACCGGTAGATGAAAGGAATACCCCAGCAATCGGTCTTCTGGACGTAGTCGTCCTGCGTCTTGCCTTCTTCCGGGAGGCAGACCATGGTCCGCGACGTCCTCACCACTGACGGAAACCGGACCATGTCGGTGAGGCCCAGAAACAGCAATACCGCCAAACCCGCGCCGACGATGGTTCGGTTTCTCCGTGTCCAGTTGATTCTCTTCATGATGTCCCCCGATTGGTCCACGCCTGTCTCACGTCTTTCGAATACAGTCACCTTGTATCCGCGGCCTCGCACGTCCATGGGAAACATGCATTCGCGGTGATCAGAAGCGAAAGGTGCCGGGAGACTGCCGACGCTACGGTCACCCCACCCTCCCAAACCGCACATCCCGTGTCCGCACGTTCGACAGGTAGAACCCGATCACCACCCCATTCCGGTCGCGCTCAAAAACGAACGTGAGGTTCCCCCCCGTGAAGTGCTCCTCCTCACCCGGTTCGAGCGTCACGTCGCCCAGCCTCCGCTGGTGCATGACCAGGTCCCCCTCCTCCACCGCGAACGTGTAGAAGGTCTCCAGCTCCTCGCTGTAGAACCGCCCGGCGTAGTCCTCCAGTTCGTCCTCCGTCGGTGCCCACTCCACGGGCACCTCGTTGTCCGCCACTCGCGTCGCGGGCTGATTCTGCCCGTTCTGGTGCAGGATCGCGCCCTCGACCTCGCCGTCCTCACCCCGCACGAAGGTCACCGACGCCTCGACCGCCAGCAGCCGGAACGTCGAGTCCGACGTCGGCACGATCTCCAGCCGCTGCTGGCCCGTCGCCTGCGCATACAGCGTCTCGCCCTCACGCGTGAAGGTGAGAACGAAGCTCGGCGACGCGTCCAGCGGGTAGCGTCCGACGAACTCGTCGAAGTCCTCGGGGTCGTAGCTCTCCGCATCGAATTCGACGCCTTCCGCGTCCCCTTCCCCCTCCTCATCCAACTCCATCTCGTCCCCGAAGAACGCCTCCGCCAGCTCGAAAGTCACGTTGCTGTTGAACTGGGCATGATTGCTCTGGGTCGTAATCCCCGCATTGATCTCCGGGTAGTACACGAGCATCGAGCGATGCGCCACGTCGGCGCCACCGTGCTGCACCCGCTTCAGCCCGCCGTGTTCGTCCATGAAGAGACCGTACCCGTATCCCGACTCCTCCCCGTCGTTGAGCACGAACGAGGTCATCATCTCGTCGAGGCTCTCACGGGTGCCGACGCGCGGGTTCGCGAAGTTCTCCACCCAGGTCTGCAGGTCGCCGATCGTGCTGTACATCGAACCGGCCCCCACCGCCCCACCCAAGTCCCCGATCTGGCGATACCCATCCGGGGTGGGCGTGTAGCCCTCCGACATGTTCGGGACCATGTGACGCGGCGAAGGCCGCACCATCGTGCCGGCCATCCCGAGCGGCGCGAAGACGTTCTCCTCCATGAAGACGTGGAAGTCCTGCCCCGACGTGCGCTCCACGATGGCCGCCGCGAGCCCGAAGGCCGTGTTGTTGTAGTTCCACTCCGCACCCGGGACGTTCTGGAGCTTCGGCTGGCGCTGTACGATCTCGATGATCTCGGAGCGGTCGATCCAGTCGCCCCGGTCGAGGCGGCGGCCGGTCATGTTGAGCAGGTTGAGGAACTCGCGCAGGCCGGTGGTGTGGGTGATGAGGTGCCGCACCTGGATGGTCTCGTCGAATTCGGGCAGCTCGGGGATGTGGGTGCGGATGTCGTCGTCGAGGGACAGGTGGCCGCGTTCGGCCTGGAGCATGATCGCGAAGGCGGTGAACTGTTTCGAGGTGGAGCCGATGTTGGTGCGGGTGTCGGGCTCGAAGGGGATGCCGTAGGTCAGGTTGGCCATCCCGTAGGTCTTCGAGTAGAGGGTCTCGCCGTCGCGCCATACGCGGACGGCGGCGCCGGGCGAGTGTTCGCCGTCGAAGCGCGCCATCATCTGGTCGGTGAGTTTCTTCGGGTCGGTCGCGACGTCTTCGCGCTTGAGCAGCGTGATTTCGAAGTCGCCTGAAGCCTCGTCATCGTCACCCGTGGCGAAGAGTTCGACGGTGTAGGTGCCGGCCGACGAGGTCTGGCCGCCGAAACGCTGGTGGCCGCGGCCGAGTCCGCCGAAGCGCGCGCGCTGCTGCCCGTCGGGGTCCAGGACGCGAATCGTGACGTCGACGGAGATCTGGTTGACTTCGCCGAGGACGAAGTCGTCCGCGTCGGCTTCGAAGGTGTAGCGGGCGGTGTCGCCGGCGGCGATGGTGCCGGTCAGCGTGCGGCCGCGGCGCAGTTCGCTGGGCTGTGCGGAGATCTCGCCGGCGGTGATTAGGAGCGCGAAAGCGGCGAGGAGGGGGCGGGAGAAGGGAATTGACGAGGCGTTCATGAGGTGATCCGAAATGGAGGAAGAGAGTTGGGGAGTGGGAAACGCTAGGGTGGACCGCCGGGGCCACGCAAATCCGTAGCGGAGGCACCGCCGCACCGGTGGACAGAAACGGTGGACGGCCTTTGCCTTACGTGCGACGGCATTGGATTCGTCGTCCGGGTGCCGGCAGCGCTCGCCAATGGGGAACCAAGTCGGTCAGATAGTGAGCCAGACATACTGTCAACTTGAGTGCCGTAGTTGCGATCACTTATGTCGTATATTACTATTTGACATAATATTAGTACGTCAGACAACATGTCAAATAAGGAGTCACATATATGGACTGGTCGCGATTCTGCTTCGACTACCGCCTCCAGCTACCGGGGATGATGTCCTTCCTGGTTCGCATCGAGGGACGAAAGGAAGCGGCCATGAGCCTGCTCCTTCCCTCGGAATGGAAGGAACAACTCGATGTTCTGAATCGGATCAGGACCGTCCACGGTTCCACCGCGCTGGAGGGGAATCCTCTCTCCGAGTCACAGATCGCCGATTTCCTTGGAGGGAAGGCCAACCTGGATTCGGACGGGCGGGAATTCCGGCAGATACTCAATGCCGATGCCGCCCAGAACTGGGTTCGATCCCGGTTCGGGCCTGACAGGCCGCCGATCTCCGTTCAGGACATTCTCCACATGCACGCACTGATGACGCGCGTGTCCGACGAGGCCGACAACGTCCCCGGCGGCCTTCGCACGCATGGGGTCCAGGTCGGTACGATGGAACTCGGCGGGGTCCACCTGGGCGCTCCGCACGAGGATCTGCCCCGCCTCATGTCCGAGTTCGTGGATTTCGTGAACTCTCGCAGGCTGCGGAGCGAGCACCCGGTCGTCAGAGCCCTGCTGGCCCACTTCTTCCTCGTCACCATCCACCCGTTCGGAGACGGCAACGGGCGGGTCCCCCGGCTGGTCGAGGCAGCTATTCTCTACGAAGGGGGCTACAACGTCTACGGCTTCTACGGGTTGTCGAACTACTTCTACCGCAACGGTGACGAATACAAGCGGCGGCTGCAGGAGTGCAGGAGGGTCCAACCGTTCGACCTCTCCCCCTTCGTCGAATTCGGGCTCCGAGGCTTTGAAGCCGAACTGCGCGGGATCAACCGCTTCATCAAGACGAAGCTGAACCGCCTGGTCTACCGCGACACCCTCAACAGAGGTCTCACCATGCGGGTCAGTCAGCGCCGTCATCTTCTGAACGTCCGCGAGTACTCGCTGCTCAGCTTTCTGTTGGCGGAGACCGAACCCACGGATCCCTTCTCGAAAAACCCATCAACACGGATCCGGGTCACCGACCTCGTCAACTCGCCCTACGTCAGGGGGGCTTACCGTGACGTCACCACCAGAACTTTCATCCGTGAGATCCGCCGCCTCGCCGAACTGGGTTTCATCACCCTTGCCGAGGACCCGGAGTCGGGACACGAGTTCATTGAGATCGACTTCAGGGCTATCGAGATCGACTTCGAGGAGGTGGCACCGCATTGAACTCCAGAAGGTTCCGTGGCGTATCGTGCCCCGGATCTACTGAGAGGACCGGGACACAGGTCGGTCGCCAAGGACTGCCGAAGGAAGCACGATGAGAAAACTCGCCATCCGACTGCTCGCCTTCTTCCGGCGCGTGTCGCTGCTGGTCCAGAGGGTTCGGGGCAGGACCCCGGCCGATGTCGCGGAGCAGCGCGTGGTCAGCGGCCGTTCCTGGGACGAATTCTGCGACACCCTCAAAGCCGCCGGGGCGGCGCTCAACTTCCCGGGCACACCCCGCGATCCCTTCAACCAGGCCGAGGGCTACCGCTACCTGAGCCGCCTGGCCCGCGGCGGGCTGATGGCGTTCGTCGAATACGCCGACCCTCGCGCTCCGGTACTCCACCGGGTGGCCCACGAGACGGTCAAGCTGGGCAGCGACAATCCCGACAACTACTACCAGACGGCCGCCATCCGCGGCGACTACGAATACCGGATCACCGGCCGCCGCAACACCGTGAAGTATCTCGGGTTCGGGACCCAGGCCGGGCATTACGGGCAGGGTGGGGGGATGCCGCCCACCGGCTACGTCGAGGCCGCCGAGCTCGACATCGGCGAGGACGGCCGCTTCGAGCTGATCGTCAGCAGCCGACGCCACGAGGGAAACTGGCTGCCGATGACGGCGGAGAGCGGCACGCTGATCGTGCGGCAGACGTTTCTGGACCGCGAGACCGAGGAGCCCGCCGAACTGCACATCGAGCGCATCAACTGTCCAGGAGATGAGAAGCGGCCCGCCCCCCTGACGCCTGAACAGCTCGACGAAGGCCTCAAGTCCGCCAGCACCCTGGTGGCGGGCGCGTCGATGCTCTTCGCCAACTGGGCGCGCGGCTTCCAGAAGCATACGAACACCTTGCCCATGTTCGACCCGGATGTTTCGCTCGCCGCGGGCGGAGATCCGAACATCGTCTACTATCACAGTCACTGGGCCCTGGCCGAGGACGAGGCCCTGGTGATCGAAGTGACGCCGCCCGAGTGCGAGCACTGGAACTTCCAGGTGAACAACTACTGGATGGAATCGCTGGACTACCGCTACCACAACATCCACACCAACAAGCACCTGGCGCACCAGGAGGAGGACGGGTCCGTGCGCATTGTGGTCGCCCGCGAGGATCCGGGAAAGCCGAACTGGCTGGAGACCGCCGGTCACACGTCGGGTACGATGTGCTTTCGGTGGATCCGGGCGAGGGAGCATCCGCAACCGCGGACGCGGCTGGTGAAGCTGGCGCAGCTGCGCGAGTGGTCGGGAACCTGATGGAGACCTCCACCGACTATCGCAACCCCTACCGCCCCCTCGCCGTCTCGATCTTCAACCGGACGGGCCGGTTGGCGCGTCGGCTCGGCCTCGGCGATGACCTGGACGTCACCAGGATGATCGACACGGCGCGCCGGAAGACCGGGCTCACCGATTTCGGCGAAGAGTGGTTCCTGGACCCACTCGAAGTCCTCGTCCGGTCGATCAACGAGGAAGCGCGGCTGACGCCGCTCGGCGCGAGGATTCAGCGGTCGCGGATCGTGTCGGCGTTGTCGACGCGGCTGCGGGTGGAGCACCTGTTGCGAAAACACCCCGAGATTCGCGACATCCACCTCGGAAGGATCATCGTGATTGCCGGCCTGCAGCGCACCGCCACGACCACGCTGCACCGGCTGATTGCGGCGGATCCGCGTGTGCGCGCATTGCGATCGTGGGAAGCGCTGAATCCGGTCCCGCTCCCCGGCGAGACGAAGGGTAGCCACCGGCGCCGCTTGCGCCACGCGAAGATGGCGACCCGCGCGATCGGGTATCTGGCACCGGATTTCATGGCCATTCACCCCATCGTCCCCGAAGCGCCCGAGGAGGACATCTTTCTCCTCGACCTGTCCTTTATGAGCCAGACGCCGGAAGCGGCCATGCACGTGCCGGGCTATTCGCGCTGGCTCGAGGACCAGGATCACACGAGGTGCTATGAGTACATGCTCACCGCGCTCAGGGTCCTGCACTGGCAGCGTCCGGGTGACCTGTGGGTGCTCAAGACCCCACACCACATGGAGTACCTCGACGTCATCCTCGATATCTTTCCGGACGTGACCATCGTGCAGACGCATCGCGACCCGAAGAAGTCGATCCCGTCATTCCTCAGCATGGTCGCGCACGGGCGGGGCATTCTGAGCGACCACATCGACCCGGAGGAGATCGGGTCGCACTGGATGCGCAAGACCATTCATCTGATGGAGCGGTCGATGACCGTGCGAAGCACCGCGGGCGACGGCGCGTTCGTGGATGTGTCGTACTACGACCTGGTCGCGGATCCGCTGGGTGAATTGCGCAGGATCTACCGGGCCGCGGGAATCGATTTCACCGCGGAGGCCGAAGTAGCCGCCACGGCCGTCTCGCGCCGGGACACGAAGGACCGGTACGGCAGGCACGTCTATTCGCCGGACAGCTTCGGTCTCGACGACAAGTCCATCGACGAGGCGACCGGATTCTACCGGCAGGCCCATCGGATCCCTCACGAAGGTCGCGGGTGACCTGATGCCAGCAACGAAACGCGACAGCATCTTCAGCGCCGTGTCCAGTGCGATCGTTGACCGTCTCTCGCAACGGAAGACGCTGCGTCCCGTACCGGAGAGCGTACGCATCGACGGCAAGGTGTGCATGGTCACCGGGGCCAACAGCGGACTCGGCAAAGCGGTGGCCATCGACCTGGCGAAGCGCGGTGGACGCGTCCTCATGGCTTGCCGCAGCGGGCATCCGGACGCCGGCCAAGAGGTGAGAATGCTCTCCGGCTCCGAAAACGTCGCGATGCTGAGGGTGGATCTCGCGGATCTCGGGTCCGTGCACGCACTCTGCGACCGGCTCCGTCGGGACGGCATCCGCCTCGACATCACCGTTCTGAACGCCGGCGTCATGCCGCGGACCGCGCGAAGGTCCGCCCAGGGCTACGAGCTGATGTTCGCCGTGCACTTCCTGGCCAATCGGCTCCTGATCGACCGGCTTCTGACCGATGACACGATCCGGCCGGCCAAACGATCCCCGGAAACCCCCAGAATCGTCTTCGTCGCTTCCGAGCAGCATCGCTTCGCCGGCCCGATCGACTTCGCCCGCTTCGGCGCCTTCACCGACTACGGCCTTAAGGACGGCCTGAAACACTACGGGTCGAGCAAGCTGCACCTGTGCACCTTCGCGCAGGAACTTTCGCGGAGGCTGAACCCGGACGGCGAGGTGCGCGCCGCGGTGACGTCGCTCTGCCCGGGGGCGGTCAACTCGCGCCTCGCGCGGGAAGCGCCCGCGTTTCTGAAGCCTCTGCTCCACCCGGTCATGCGGCTTTTCTTCGCGCCGCCGGAGAAGGCCGCCGCGCCGGTCACCTACGCGTGCTGTGCGGACGACATGGGGAAACGCAGCGGAGTCTACCTGCACCTGATGCAGGAGAAGCAGCCCTCCGCGCTGGCGATGGATGAGGACGCCGGCGCAAAGTTGTGGGAGGCGAGCGCGGCGCTGCTGGCCGAGCACGAGGGATCGCCGTGTTCCGATACCTGATCAGCTCGGACCCCGTGGAGATCGACGCTCCGATCGAACGGGTGTGGGACATCCTCGTGGACGTGGAGCGATACGGCGAATGGAATCCCTTCACGACGCGGGTCGAGACGAATTTCGAAATCGGCTCGCCGGTCGACCTTTACGTCACCCTCGGACCATTGAAGCTGAAGCAGCCCGAACGAATCGAGGTCGTCGATCCGCCGCACCTGCTGGCGTGGAGCACGAAGGTGGGCGCACGCTTTCTGGTTGCCGCCCGCCGCGAACAGCGTCTGGAAGCGCTGAGCGGAACGCGCTGCAGCTACCTGACGACCGACGCGTTCGCCGGCCTGCTAACGCCGCTGGTGATGCTGCTGTTCGGCAGACTCGTGCGCCGCGGCTTCAACGACATGGCGCGGGCGCTGAAGAGGTACGCTGAAGGGGTGGCGCGGGACTGATCGGACCGCCGCTGCCCGGCCGCCGTGGCAACTGCAAGGTGATCTTCACCACTGGCTTGTCGTCGGACATGGTCGTGGTCGTGGACACCCGGGTCGTACGCTCACCGGCCGTTACCTCCACGGTTGTACGATCCGTCGGAATTCCGCAAATCCGAAACGTACCCATCGCGTTCGTATGGGCAACGGCGGTCATGACCGTCCCGTCGACGGCCCTGGGATTGATCGCCCCGGACTCAAACCACTCGGCGACAACCCTGATTCCCTGAGCCGCCAACCCGGACAGGGGCAGGACGACCTGTCCCTCCAACACACCGGTGTACGGTTTCCACTCGTCCAGTCCACAAGCTTGGGCCATCACCCTGTGCGGATGTGCAGGCTGCAGGGTGACAGTCGTCGTGTCCCCCAATCGCACGACAGCGTCGGCCAGCGAGTAGTTCCAGTCCAGCCCGTCCAGGGAGGGACGAAGGTACGTAAGCGGATAGGTGCCTTCCGGCAGGCCCGGAATCACAAACCGCCCCTCCCAATCCACTTCGACGGCCAGGCCCACAGCCACAAGTCCCACCCGCCCCCCCGCTTCCCTCCGGACATCGTCCGCCTCGCGGACCTGACCCACGATGACGCCTCCACCCTCCGTATAGGCGATCCCCGCTTCGCTCGCGCCTCCCCCTCCGACATCGCTCTCCGGAGGCGGCTCCCGATCGGCAAGGTCCACGATCTCTCCGAGTTCCTCCACCAGCCGGTCGAGGGGCAGTTGCACAAGCGCCAACCTGAGCGAGACCGTGTCACCCGCTGCCACGTCGACCCGCTCGACCGCTTGCGTCAACATTCCCCAACGCTCCGCCTGCACCGCATACCACCCCGGAACACGGGCAAGGAACTCGAATTCGCCATTCGTGTCCACCATGGCACGCTGCACGTCCCGCCCGGCGCTGTCGGTCACCACCACGAGGACGCCCGTGAGCGGTCGTTGGCTCGCGGAATCCACGACGACGCCTCGGATGACTTGCGCGCCGGCTGGTTCCGCGGCCTGGGGCGCCAGGAGGCACGCCATGAGCGCGAGTGCGCGTGCGGGCAAGAGCACGCCGACGCGAGATTCACACCGGGACATCATGGGCCGCCCTCCCGCGGCACCCGGGCCAACTCCAGGGTGATCTTCATCACTGGCTTGTCCTTTGACAGGGTCGTGTTCAAGGATACCACGTTCCGGCCTTCGCCCGCACTCACCTCGACACTCGTGATATCCGTCGGAACTCCGCAAAGCCGAAACGCACCCAGGGAGTTCGTCTCGGTGGCAACGTGCATGCCCCTTCCCTGCCATGGCTCCCCAATTCCTCCACCACGCGCGGCATGCGGATGTACCACTTCGACACGATCCAGGTCCCGTCGGGCAGGCTGCGGAAGTCAACCCGTCCGCCGATCTGGTCGTTCTTCGCCTCCTCCGCCGGACCAGGGAGGTTCAGATAGCTGAATTCGAGCCATTTCAAACCGCCCGTCTCCCGGGAGAGCCAGAGGACACCCTCGATCTGGGTTCGCCGGGACCTGATCCGCACCGGGCGGAATTCCAGCCCGATCAGATCAGAAGGCGAATCGTCGCGGGCACGCAGTTGCATGCAATGCGTGGCCAGAAACTCATCGGAGAGGAGTACATGCGCATCCGGTGCGAAGTAGCGATTTCCCCCGGACTCCCGTACGACCCAACCGCCATCGAGCAGATCCTCCACCGGGCGGCTCTCGATGGGGCGCTCGTTCATCGTGCTCCAGAAGGTGTTCGACTCGTTGAGGATCTTCAGCGAACCAGGCGCGAGTTCGCGGACGTACCTGCCCAGGTCATAGACGTACACGCCGGCCGAGCTGGTGAAGTCGGCCGAGCCGAGGACCTTTCGGGCTTCCTCCCAGACTTTGAGTGTTTCGAGGCCGAGGTCCCGGGACAACTCGCAACGCCGGTCCCCCGATGCTTCGATACCCCGGAGGGTGATGGGGAGGTGGGCGAGGGTGATCTTCAGCGAAAGCGCCTGGTCGGCGGCGACATCGATGTCGTCGACCGTCTCCGTCGTCATCCCCAGGCGTTCCGCCCGCACCGAGTACCCCCCCGGACGAGGGGCCAAAAACTTGAATTCGCCGCTCGCGTCCGTCAGGAACCGCTGCAGGTTGCGGTTGTCGCTGTCGGCCAGCGACACGAGTACGGACGGGAGCGGTTGTTGGCTCGCGGAATCGACCACGACGCCGCGGATGACCTGGGCGGCGGCTTCGGCTCCGGATGGGGCGCCAGTGCCAGCCAGGCGAAGACGGCGGCGATCGGTGTGGTGGCGGGGACGCGCAATGGGTGTTCCTCCCGTCTTACTCTCACTACACGGAACATCGACTTTGGTGCCGCTCGGGCCCGATCCGGATCGCGAGTCTCTGCCGGTCGCCGGGCAGTGGCGCAACTACACAGTTCCGTCTTCGACGACCAATCGGCGTCCTACCTTCCTGAGAGCCTTCTCGACCTGCCTGATGTGTGAGCGGTGGTTCGGATTCACCAGCTTTCGGACCGCCCCCTCGCTCAACCCCATCAACCGCGCCAGACCGACCTTGGTCACCCCCTGTTCACGCATCGCGGTGTAGAGGGCGAGCTTGGCCGCGACGACCAACGGTACTGCAACGATCTCCTGACCTGGTGATGCGGGGGCGGGCGCCGGGATGTCCTCGCGGCACCGCACGTAAGCCCCGAGGGCGACGGCCAGAGCGTCTTCCGCCATCGCAAGGGCTTCATCCCGATCGTCAGCGCAGGTGAGCGCTTCCGGTACATTCGGGAATGCGACGGAGTAGCCGCCGCCTTCTTCGGGAGTCAGGGCACAGGGATAGGCGTACCGCATCAGAAGTCCTCCTCACGGACTGCCAATTGCTTCAACATTGCCCGGAAGGTGCCCGGTTTGAGTTCGCCTTGCTTGACGACGGTCCGGCGGCTGCCTAAGTACAGCATCCCATGGCTTCCCTTTCCACGACTGGGGTCAAACCGTACGTCTACGCCCGCCTTCCTGGCGTAGCGCCTGGCTCTCCTCACGAACTCCGCCCCGTTCACCCCTTCAATATCGTACTCAAAGGTACGAATGTCCACTGGGCGTCCAGAGTATCCTCTTCCCCATGATCACCCCACCCGGCCGCCTCCCCGAAAACGTCGCGCATTTCGTGCGCCTCCTGCGCGCCGCCGGGCTGCCCGTCGGCCCCGGCCACACGATCACGGCGGTACGGGCGCTGGGGGCCATCGACGTCACGGCGAAGCGACAGTTCTATTGGGCCCTGCACGGCACGCTCGTCGCCCGGCGCGAGCACCGGCACATCTTCGAGAGCGCCTTCCGGCTATTCTGGCGCGATCCGTTCGGGGCGGACGAGGCGCTGGCCACGCTGTTGTCGCGCTCGCAGATCCCCCACGAGAAACCCCGCTCACGGGCCCCGGCCCGGCTGTCGCCCGAGAACGAGACGGTGTCCCGGCCCGGAGTGGAACCACCCCGCGAAGCCGTCCAGGAGATCCCCGTCCGCATGGCGTTCTCGCCCGCCGAGGTGCTGCGCAGCAAGGACTTCGAGGAGATGACCGCCCTCGAGGTGCTGCAGGCGAAGGAGGCGATCAGGTCGCTGCGGCTGGATCTGCGCCCGGTGCCGACCCGGCGGCACGAGCCGGATCCGAGGGGGCGATTCATCGACATGCGGCGGACGCTTAGGACGAGTATTCGCACGGGCGGATGCCCGCTGCCGCTGGAGCGGAAATCGACCAGGACCAGGCGGCCGACCATCGTCGCGCTCTGCGACATCTCGGGTTCGATGGAGGCGTATTCGCGCGTCCTCCTCCACTTCTTCCATGCGCTCACCAACGCCGCCGACCGGGTTCACACCTTCGTCTTCGGGACCCGTCTCACCAACATCACCCGGCTGCTGCGAGACCGCGACGTGGACCGCGCGCTCGACCGGGTCGGCACCACGGTGCAGGACTGGTACGGCGGCACCCGGATCGGTACGGCGCTGACCGCCTTCAACCTGCACTGGTCGCGGCGGCTGCTGGCTCAGGGGGCGGTAGTGCTCCTGGTGACGGACGGGCTGGACCGGGAGGGCGGCGAGGGGATTCGGTTGCAGGCGCGGAGGTTGAGGAAATCGTGCCGGAGTCTGGTGTGGCTGAATCCGCTGTTGCGGTACCGGGCGTTCGCGCCGAAGGCGGCGGGGATCCGGGCGTTGCTGCCGGAGGTGGACGAGCATCGGGCGGTGCATAATCTGGAGAGTTTGGAGCAGTTGGCCGATGTGTTGAGTGGGCGTCGGGGGAGGGTGGGAGCGAGGTAGGGTCGGCTTTCCTTGCCACTTGCTGTCAATGACTTCATGTCATATGCTTGCTGTCATTGCATGCAATACCCCTAACCCAAACCCGCCCCCCATGCCCCAACTCACCGTCCGCAAGCTCTCCCGACAAGTCGTCGACAGTCTCAAGCAGCGCGCAGCCGCCAATGGCAGGTCCGCCGAGGCCGAGCACCGGGAAATCCTTCGCCAGGCACTGCTCCGCGATGACGGCAGCTTCGTCGACCGCGCGCGGGCGATGCGCCAACGCCTCTCGTCATCCATCGAGAGCACCGACACGATCCGGGCCGACCGCTACCGGGGCGGCGAATGAAGGGCTACGTCGTCGACGCGAGCGTGGGGGTGAAATGGCTGGTGACCGAACCCCTCTCCGGCGAGTCGGCGAGGCTACTCGCTTCGGACGCGACGCTGCTGGTGCCCGATCTGTTCTTCGCCGAGACCACGAGCGCGCTGGCCGCCAAGCACCGGGTCGGCGAGATGAGCCGCGAAGACCTCGCAGAGGCCGTGGATCTGCTCCGCATCGCGCCGGTTGCCACGCCGCTCTCGATGCGCCAGCTGGCGTCTTCAGCCTCCCGCCTGGCTGTCGATCTCGGACACACGGTGGATGACTGCTTCTACCTCGCGCTGGCCATTTACGAAGACTACCCGGTCGTGACCGCGGATACCCGGTTCCATGAGAAGGTGAGTCGGCACCCCTACCTGGGGGACCGGGTGGTGCATGTGAGGGACCTGGACTCAGCGTAGCAGGGAGTCGCAGTCGTCAACTCTGGCCGGCCGCCCCACCGTCGTCTATGATGCTTAGTGACATGCCGGTTTCAAGCCGGTGCAAGGTGGCGAAACGGGCAGCATTCCCGCGCAGAAGGAGAAGAGCAGCATGAGCACCAGGTTCACCCGCCGACACTTCATGGGGAGCGCCGCCGCGGCCCTTGGCGCCCTCGGCTTGCGACCGCAATCCGCCCTCGGCGTCACTCTCCGCCCACCCCCGGCCGGCCTCGCCCCGCTCGACCCCTACGACGACCTCGCCAAACTGTCCTCCAACGAGAACCCGTACGGCCCGTCCGACAAGATGATGGCGTCGATGAACGCGGCCTGGAAGTACTCGAACCGCTACGGCTACCCCGACGGGGACATCCACGAGAAGATCGCCGAGCACCACGGGGTCGGGACCCGCAACATCATCATGAACGCGGGGTCCGGCGAGACGCTCAAGGTGGCGGGGATCACCTTCCTCGACCACGAGGAGAAGGTGGTCGGCGTCGAGCCAACCTACACGAGCGTTTACCGGGTCGCCTCCGGGATCGACGCGGACGTGATCGCGCGGCCGCTCCTGGCCGATCACACGCAGGATATCGACGACCTGATCAAGGTGACCAAGCGCAACTACCGCGACGTGGGGCTCGTCTACGTGGTCAATCCCAACAACCCGACCGGCGTGGTCGTCCCCGACGCCGACATCCGGCAGTTGCTCGACGGTATCCCCGAGGACATCCCGGTGCTGATCGACGAGGCGTACCACCACTTCGTGCAGGATCCGGCGTATTCGAGCGCGGTCAAGTACATCAAGGAGGGCCGCAAGGTCATCGTCACGCGCACCTTCTCCAAGATCTACGGGATGGCGGGGCTGCGGTTGGGCTATGGCGTCGCCCCGGCCGAAATGATCAGCGAGATGCGGACCTATGCCACCGGCAGCGTGAACGCGCTGGTCCGGTGGGGGGCGGTGGCGGCGCTCGAGGACCACGAGTCCGAGGCGTGGGTCAGGGACACGACGATCAAGCTGCGCGAGGCGACCGCCAACGAACTGCGCAAACAGGGCTTCGAGGTGATCCCGTCGGAGACCAACTTCTTCATGGTGCACACGGGTCGTCCCGCGTCCGAGGTGCGCGCCGAGTTCCGGAAGCGTGATGTGGCGGTGGGGCGCGATTTTCCGCCGATGCTGGACTATCTGCGGGTGTCGATCGGGACCGAGGAGGAGATGAAGCGGTTCCTGGTCGCGTGGAACGAGATCTTTCCGGACGGGATGACGACGACGGGGACGCGGTAGGCTGAACGGTGGCCACGGACTGTTGAGACTCGCGGCGGCGCTGGCCGCCGGCCTTGCCGGGGTCGTGGTCCCGGTCGAGGGGGCCGAGGTCGTTTGGAGGGTCGACAGCCCGACGCCTGACTGCCCCGACGGCCTCGAGGTTCTGGTCGAGCGTCCCTATGCTGCCCGGGCCGGCATCGAGGCAGGGTCGGTGATCCGGTTGCGGGCCGCTCCAGAAGCCGAAGCGTGCCCGGCCGTGGTCGCCGGCCTATTCGAACCTGCCGCGGATCCGTCGAGGATCACGGCGACGCGCCCGCGGCTCCTCTTTCACCTCCCGCACCTGCAGGCCCTCGCGGGCCGCGACGGTGAGGTGGACTACTTCACGGTCCGGCTCCACGACGGGGTCGACCCGGACGGCGCGGCCCGGGACCTGGAGCCTCTCCTGGTGGGCACGCAGGTGCTGGCCGTGGACGAGGTCGCCGAGCGGGCGTCGACGACGTTCCGGGTGGTGGGCCGCTTCCAGGCGGCGATCGCGGGCATCACCCTGGTGGCCGGTGGGGTGTTTCTCGCATGCATCATGGTGCTGAAGGTGCAGGAACGGCGGGCAGCGGTGGCGGCGGCGCGGCTGGGGGGCATCCCGCGCCGGATCCTGATGGGGTGGACGGTTGCCGAGGCCGCGCTCCTGTCGGCGCTGGGAGGTGTGGCCGGGCTGGGTGTGGGCTTCGCCGCTTCGGCCATGGTGAACGCGTACTACCAGCGCGTGTACGAAAAGACCCTGGTGTTCTCGATCGTGACGGGTGAGATGGTGGCCCAGGGTCTCGTGCTGGCGGTGGTGCTGGGGATGGGGGCGGGGCTGGTGGCGGGTGCCCGGCTCCTCGCGGCTGATCCGCTGGATTCGTAGCGCCGTGGCCGTTCTCGCCCGCAACTCGATCCGCGAACTGCGCCATCGGCCGTTGCGGACCGCCCTGACCGTGGCCGGGGTGGCGATTTCGACCGCAATGCTCGCCGACATGCTGATGCTCGGCGGCGGGATCCAGGAGAGCTTCGGAGAGCTGCTCGAATCACGGGGGTACGAGCTGCGCGTGTCGCCTAAGGGGACGCTCCCGTTCGATACGGAGGCCACGATTCCGGGGTGGGCGGCTCTGCAGGAGAGGATCGAGGGCGTGGGCGGGGTGGACCGGGTCGCGCCGGTGCTGGCGATGTCCGTCAGTGCCGAGGTGGAGGGGGACGGGCCGGAGGGGTCGCGCGGTGCACGACGGACGCTGGCGCTGGGGCTCGATCCGGAGAACCGCAGCCTGTACGAGCTGGTCCAGGGGGATGGGCCAGGGGTGGGGGAGGTGCTGGTGGACTCCCGGCTGGGCGAGGCAATGGGCGTGGGCACGGGCGACCGTCTGCGGGTGGCTGTCGCGAGCGGATTCGACGCGTGGGGACGAAGCGCCTCGGTTCGCGTGTCGGGGACGGGGGACTTCGTCTTCGCGACGGTGCGGGACATGCCCGTGGCCATGCCCCTCGATGACTTGCAGGCGCTCTCGGGATTGGATGACCAGGTCTCGTTCGCGATGATCCGGATTGGCGACGGGTACGACGCGGAGGCGGTTCGGGCGGGGATCGCGGCGGTGGCGGGCCAGGTCGAGGTGGTCACGCTGGCCGGCATCTCGGACATGTTGGACGAACGGCTGTCGTACTTCGGGCAGGTCGCGGTGATCCTGGGAAGCGTGAGCCTGTTCGTGGCCGCCCTCCTGATCGGGACCATCACGGCGGTATCGGTCAGCGAGCGGCTCGGCATCATCGCGGCGGTCCGGGCGATCGGGGTGGGGCGGCGGCGCATCGTCACAGACCTCACGCTGGAGAGTGTGGTGCTGTGTCTGGTGGGAGGCGGGATCGGGATCGGACTCGCGGTGGTCGTGGCCGGGCACCTCGAGTCGATCCTGGCGGGCCTGCCGGGGCTTCCGGCGGCGGTGAGGTTCTTCGTGCTGCGCCCGGGCAGCCTGATGACAGCGTATGGGCTGGTGATCCTGTCCGGGGCGGTCGCCGGGCTGGTGCCCTCGCTGCGCGCGACCCGGCTGGAGGTGACCTCGCTGCTGCATCGGGAGGAGCCGTGAGGGGCGCAGGCGACACCATCGTCACGGCGCGGAAAGTCACCCGCGACTACCGGCAGGGAAAAACGCGCGTCCGGGCCCTGCGCGGGGCCGACCTGATGGTCGAAAAGGGCGATTTCCTTGCCGTGACCGGGCCCAGCGGCTCGGGCAAGTCCACCCTGCTGCACCTTCTCGGCGGCGTCGATGTGGCCACGTCGGGCGAGGTCCATTTCCTGGGCCGCGATCTCGCCCGCCTTTCGGTGGAGGCGCGTGCCGCGCTCCGGCTGCGTGAGGTGGGACTCGTCTTCCAGCGTTTCCACCTGCTCCCCATGCTGACCGCGATCGAGAACGTCGAACTTCCGCTCGCGGCCGCGCGGGTCGGGCGCCGGGAGCGGCGCGCGCGGGCAGCTGCGGTGCTCGACTGCGTCGGCCTTGGCGACCGGCTGCGCCACCGCCCCAGCGAACTCTCCGGCGGCCAGTGTCAGCGCGTCGCCATCGCGCGCGCCCTGGCCAACGATCCCGCACTCGTCCTGGCCGACGAGCCCACCGGCGAACTCGACCGCGCCACCTCGCGGCGCGTCCTCGCGCTCTTCCAGGAACTCAACGCAGCCGGAACCACGCTGGTCGTGGCCACGCACGACCTGGATCTCGCCGCGGGGGCCCATCGCCGCATCGAGGTCGTCGATGGGAGGACGCGACCGTGATCGCACGTCTGGTATGGGCGTCGTTCCTGCAGCGTCCCGGGCGCAGCCTGTTGCTGCTGGGCGGCTACGCGCTCGGCGTGGGCGTCACGATCGTCCTCCTTTCCGTCGGCGGCGCCCTCGTGGAGCAGGCCCGCGACAAGGAGCTGGTGGGAGGCGGCGATCTGATCGTCCTCCCCACCGGCATCGATCTCGAAACGCTCAAGACCGGCGGGGTCGGCTCGATGTTCTTCTCGATCGAACAGGCGTCGCTCCTCTATCACCAGGTTCTCGCGGGAAACCGGTTCGAGGATCGAGTCGCGGCCGCCGCCCCCTGGATCGACGACGAGCTTCTCTACCTGGAGGTGGATTCCGGCCTGGTACCGGTCTCCGCTGGCGCCACGATTCCGGGGCTGGCCGAGCGTCTCGACGTCGCGCCGGCGCTGGTAGCGGGCGCGTGGGCAGACCTCGACCCCGACCGCCGCTGGCGCGCCCCCACGGACGCGGAATTGTACCGCTCGCTCGATGCGCTACACCTGCCGAGCGGTGCCGCCGCGGGCGACTCCACCTGGGCCGAATGGCACTACTTCAATGTGCTCCTGCCGGACTCGGGCTGGCTCTACCTGACCTACATGATCGCCGGGGAGGTGCCGGACGGCCGCTGGGGAGGGCGGATGCTGGCGACGCGGGTGCGGCCCGGGTCGGGCGAGCGCGTGTATGACAGCCGGGTTCCGTCCGACCGGGTCACCTTCGTGGAGGGACGGCCGGATCTGGTGATCGGCGGCTCGAGCGTCACGATCGAGGACGATGGCAGCTACACCCTGGTCGCGCGCATTCCGTCGGAGATCGGAGGCGGCCCGCTCACCGTGGACCTGACCGTCGCGGCCAACTCGCGACGTTACCTGCCACCGGTCGAAATCGGCGGGGAAGGCATCGTCTCGGGCTACACGGTTCCGCTGCTCGACGCGCGCGCCAGCGGGAGAGTGTGTGAAGGGTCGCGCTGCCGGGAGATCGACGGGGCGCGAACCTATCACGATCACAACTGGGGCACGTGGGGCGGCGTCACCTGGGACTGGGGGCAGGCACGGGCGGGAGACCATACGGTTCTCTACGGCGCCGTCAGCGACGGGGACCAGGATCGCACCGCCACGGGACCCCGCATTCTCTACCTGACTGATGCAGACGGTTTCGCGGGGATCCTCTCGATTCGCCGGCTGACGAGCTGGTGGCCGGACGACGACAGGAGGGCAGCACCCGACTCGATCTCGATCCTCGCGACGAGTGGTGCCGACTCGGTGGAGTTGAAGGTCGAGGTTGGCCACAACCGCGTGACTCCCGTCCCGGTCGAGGGGGCCGGCCCGGCCGCGCTCTTCTTCCAGATGCGGGGGTCGGCCACCCTGTCCGGACGGCTACGGGGCACTTCGATCCGCGGTCAGGGCGACGGGTTCTTCGAGACCTGGACGCGGCCCTCCACCCTTAGCGCCACCGCCGCCCCTTCCCCGAGTCCGCCTCGCTGACCAGCGCCTCCGGAAACGGCGCGAAGACTGCCTGGGCCAGGATGTACCCGGCCTCGAACCGCACGGCCCACGACTCGAGCAGCGACGTCACCGCACTCGCGGCGGTCCGTCCGCTCCGAAAGCGTGCGACCAGGTGGCCGAAATGCGCCTTCTCGGCTGCGGTGAGCCCCTCGCGGAAGAAGCCCGCGATGTGCTGAAAGACGTTGATGAATGTGCGCGGCCGCGGCGGACTCGCCAGAGCGGCCATGAACCGCGTCCGGTAACGCGCGAACACATCGGCAAAGGACCTTCGATCGGCGTTGGCCACGATCCGCCCAAGCCCTCGCAGATGCTTCTCCCCGTAGGCGAGGAGCAGGAACTTGTAGATGCTCTGAAAACGCACAATATCCCGCATCCGTCCGCCCCTGCCGATCTCCCGCAGGCGCGCCAGCGCAAACAACTTCGTCAGAAAATGCTCCCGGATCCGCCGGTTGCGCAGGCGTCCCTCGTCCTCCACCGCCAAACCGCCATATCTGGCCAACACGGCACCCGCGAAAACCCCGGGCTCGCTCCGCCGGCTGACGCGGGACTCCGATCCGTCATACACCTTCACCCCGCCCAGCCCACACGACGGCGAGCGCGACTTGAGGATGAAGCCGTCCACGCTCCCCACGCCACCAACGAATCCACTCGCGAAGGTCTCCATCTCCACGGTTACATCCCGCCCCGTCGCCGGCTGAACCAGAAGGGTGCGCTCACCCGCCGCCACCAGCCGGATGGTGTCGCGCGGCACCCCCAGACCGATCTCCACCTCGGGGCAGACCGGGCGGTACTCCACCCAGGGCTCCAGCTCCCGCACGAGGTCGAAGGGGATCCGCTCGCCGTTGTAGCGGCAGGGCTCGAGTTCCAGGCACCGGCTGAGGACCAGA
This sequence comes from Longimicrobiales bacterium, assembly GCA_965211795.1. Classification (GTDB taxonomy): domain Bacteria; phylum Gemmatimonadota; class Gemmatimonadetes; order Longimicrobiales; family Gaopeijiaceae; genus Bin94. Next base: position 3,935,607 of record OZ242973.1, on the reverse strand, counting down.
ATGGGCCTGGGAAAGTGCGGTGCCGGACGAACATCCGGGCGTGCCGACCCGCCGGCGGACCCCGCGATCCGGGACTCTTCGGCGTACGACTCGGCGCGGGCGTCAGCCATCCGGGGACAACGGGGCGCGGTCAGGCCGTATCATGACGGCGCACCCCCCTCCTTCCGATACGCCGTCGCCGGCGGCACCCGCAGATCCCACACCAGCCTCACCTTCTCCAGCCCCTTCAGCACATAGTGCGTGACGTCCACCTCCCACCAGTAGAACCCCTGCCGCTCCGAAGACGGATAGCGGTGATGGTTGTTGTGCCACCCCTCGCCCAGGGTCAGGAGCGCCACCCACCAGTTGTTGCGCGAATGGTCCTTCGTGGGGTAGCGCCGGCGTCCCCACATGTGGGTCACCGAGTTGACCAGGAAGGTGACGTGGTACAGCAGGACCGTGCTGACGAAGAGACCCCATCCCAACATCTGCCAGCGCGTGGTCCCGAGGCCGGGGAACGCCGCCTCGAACCACCAGCCGATCGCGAAGAGGGCGACCCCGACGCTGAGCGGGGCCAGCATGTGCAGCCGGTCGAGCAGGCGAAGCTCGGGGAAGCGCCGGAGATCCCGGACGAGCGAAGTGTCGTAGCCGTCGTACCGCCGCGACATGATCCAGCCTGCGTGCGCCCACCAGAACCCCCTGAGTCCGGGCGGATGGATGTCGTCCTCAGTGTCGGCGTGACGGTGGTGAAGCCGGTGGTGCGACACCCACCAGAGCGGCCCGTTCTGTCCCGCGCTCGCGCCGAGCCACGCCAGAGCGAACTGGAACGGGCGGCTCGTCCTGAACGACCGGTGTGCAAAGTAGCGGTGATAGCCGGCGGTGATGCCGAAGAGGCGCACCCAGAAGGTGACCAGAAGCGCGATCAGCGCGGGCACGCTCACCCCGGTGAAGAGGGTGCCCAGCGCCAGGATGTGCATGCCCACGAACGCATAGCTGCGCAGGAAGTCGATCCGGTCGGTCGGGGCGAGCGACTCGGGATCGACGTGTCTGCGGGCCGCGGTCTCGATCATCAGGTCTGCTTTCTGAATCGGTGGTGTGACACCCCCCACTCCCGGCCACCCCGGTAGGCGAAGGTCTCGGCCACCGCCAGGAAGAACAGCCGCCAGCGCTGCACCCAGCGGGCCGAGGACGCGGGACCATAGGTGTCGGCAAGGATCGATGCCACCCTGCCGCGCTCCCCGTCCAGGTTGGCCAGCCAGGCTTCCGAAGTGCGCGCGTAGTGCGTTCCGGGAATGAACCAGTTGCCCTCGGGCTCGAGGTCACCGCGGAACTCCGGCACGAGCGTCCGGCTCGGCATGAGGCCTCCGGTGAAGAACTCCCGCGCCATCCAGTCCCCGCGGCCCTCCCTGGAGAAACGATAGGCGCGCGCGTGGTGGCAGAAGACGTGGACGAAGAGCCGCGCCCGGGGCCGCATCCAGTTTGTGATTTTTTTCACAAGGAGTGCATAGTTGTTCATGTGCTCGAACATCTCCACAGAGACCACGCGGTCGAACTGTTCGCGCGCGAAATGGAGACCGGAGACGTCGGCCGTTATGACCTGTACGTTTTCCAGTCCCCGCCGCCGCGCCCGCGCCTCGATATGGCGGCGCTGCGAAGCCGAGTGGGAGAGCGCGACGATGCGGCTGCCGGGGTAGCGTCCGGCGGCGAAGAGGGTGAGCGCGCCCCAGCCGCAACCGAGGTCGAGGATGTCCTGGCCATCGGCGAGACCGGCCCGGGAGCAGGTGACCTCGAGCATGGCGAGTTCGGCATCGGCCAGCGTGAGGCCGCGGGCGTCATCCGGCCACAGGCAGCAGGAGTACTTCTGCCATGGGCCCAGCACCAGTTCGAAGAACTCGGCCGGAACCTCGTAGTGTTGCTCGTTCGCCTCGCGCGGCGCGGGTGCAATGGGGCCGGTGCGGAGGGTGGCCAGGTCGAGGGGCGGTTCGGTGGCCAGGGAACGCAGCCGACCCCGTAGCAGAGCCCGGATCCCGGCCCGGGCGGCAAAGTCGGGGACCTTGCCCGACTCGGCGGCCGCGAAGGCCCCCCTCATGGCCGCGCTGCCAATGCTCATCGGTCGCGCCGGGGGAACCAGGGGACGAACGCGCTCGTGGTCCGCTGGTAGCGCCGGTACTCCTCGCCGCGCCGCTCCACCGATCGGCGCTCGATGGGCGGGATGCCGGTCACGAACCGGATCGACACGAGGAGCAGAACCGGGGCGAAGAGAATGGCCCACAGAGGGGCGTGGCCATACGCGACCGGGACGTATGCGAGCCAGTGCAGCCACTCGAAGAAGTAGTTGGGGTGCCGCGAGTACCGCCACAGGCCTGCCTGGCAGACCCTTCGGTCGTTGCCGGGCGTGGCTCGGAAGCGCTGCAACTGCCGGTCCGCAACCGATTCGCCGACTAGTGAAACGAACCAGATCGCCACACCTGCAAGGTCCATCAACCGAAAGGCCGGATCCGGCGACCGCATGGCGAGCAGGAAATGAACCGAGAGCACGATCACCAGCGCGGCCTGCGCCTGGAAGAACACGAAGAACTTCACCGGCGCGCCGCGTCCCCACTTCACCCTCAGGTCCCGGTAGCGGCCGTCCTCGCCCGGCGCCCTGACCCGCCCCAACAGGTACGCGGCCAGGCGCAGCGACCACAGCCCCACCATCCCGGCCACCATCCAGCGACGCCACCCCACCCCCACCGGCACCGTCGCCGCGTACAACACCGCCGCCCCACCCAGTCCCACCGTCCACGCCAGGTCCACCACGTCGGCCTCACGCGTGCGCAGTTGCCGGTACCAAAGCAGGGCCATGACGGGAACGATCGTCGCCGCCACCATCACGACCGCAAATGGAGCGCTCATGTCATCCTCTCCGTTCCAGCACGAGTTGCCAGTCGGCCACGTAGCGGGTTCGAAACGCCGCCTCGCAGTACGCGAAGTAGAACTCCCAACGCCGCAGGAACGACTCATCGAACCCCAGGGCGAAGAGGGCGTTCCGCTGTTCCAGCAACCGCTGCCTCCACATGGCCAGCGTGATTGCGTAGTGGGCAGCCAGATCCTCGCGGTCCCGTACCTCAAGGGCCGTCGGGCGCAGCGCCCGAGTCAGCGCGCCCAGCGAAGGAAGGTGCGCACCGGGAAAGATGAAGCGCTGGATGTAGTCCGGGCGGAGCCGGTAGCGGAGGTAGCGGTTGTCAGGGATCGTGATCACCTGGATGACCGCGCGCCCGCCGGGCGCCAGCACTTCGTCACACTTGCGGAAGTACGCCGGCAGAAACCGGTGACCCACCGCTTCAAGCATCTCGATGGATATGACGGAATCATAAACGCCCGTGATCTCACGATAGTCCACGACCTCGATCGAGACCCTGTCCGCGAGCCCCGCGCGGGCCATGCGTTCACGCGCGTAGGCCGCCTGCTTGCGCGAAATCGTCACACCGGTCACGCGGCACCCGAACTCCGATGCCGCCACCTCGGCGAACCCGCCCCAGCCACAGCCGATCTCCAGGACGCGCGAACCGGGGCGGAGGCCGGCTTTCGCGGCCAGGAGCCGGTATTTCGCCAGCTGTGCGCGCTCCAGCGCCTGCATGTCCACCTCTGCGTCCGCCGCCAGTCGCTCCTCGTCAAAGTACGCGCACGAGTACGTCATCGACGGATCGAGAAACAAGGCGAAAAAATCATTACCTAAATCGTAATGATCATGGATGTTGCGGCGCGCCCCCGACACCGTGTTCGACCGGACCTTGTGCGCCATCCACGCCGCCGCGGCCGCCGGCCACAGAAGGGGCACCATGGGCCGCAGAAAGCGGCGGTTGAGAATCCCCAGGCGCACCGCGTCCATCGCCGAATCCGCCGACCACTCGCCCCGGATGTAGGCTTCACCCGCCCCGACCTCCCCGTCCGCGAGCATTCGCCGGAAGAAACGGGGATTGCGAACAGTGATCGTGGCCTCCGGCCCGGGTTGGCCGCCCCCGAACCGATACGCGGTTCCGTCTGGGGTCCGGACACGCAGGCAGCCCCGCTTGAGGTGGCGCAGCGAACCGAGAATGACCGCGCGCGCCAGGCGGTCCAGCATTCCGGGAGCTTGTCCCCCGAAGCCCACCACTTGGCCCGGCACGCCGCTCATCGTCTCCCCCTCCCACCTGGTTGCCAACCCCCCAGCCCATTGTCCGGCGGCTCGGGCTTGCGAAAGAAGGGAACGCGCTTGGCCCACAGCTTCGCGGCCTGCCAGTGGATCAGGAAGATCGTCCGCGCCGTCAGATGCGGATAGCGGAGCATTGCGCGGGCGAGCGTTGCGGCCGTGAGGGGACGGCGCACCAGGTTCAGCGTCGCGTCGAAGTACTTCACGTCCCCCTCGAACTCGTCGATGTGGATGGTGAGACGGTCACCGGGCGGGGTCACGATCCATTCGTAGCGGACCCCGTCGATCCGCATGAACGGCGAGACGTGGAACCGCTTGTCCACCCGCGAACGGACCGCCTGTCCCCCCATCGGCTCGCTCCCGTCGAGCAGGTAGCAGTAAGCCTCGCCGAAGGTGTTGAAAACCTCGGCGACCGTGAAGCGGAGCCCGCCCGAAGCGTCCAGGCAGAAGAAGTACGCAACCGGGTTGAAGACATAGCCGAGGACGCGCGGATTCGTGAGCAGCATGACCCTGGAATCCCCCAGTTCGCGGCCCTGCGCGCGCAGCCAGCGAGCCAGTTTGTCGCGCACCGGTTCGCCCGTGTCCCCCATGTGGTCCCGGTCGTGGAACGAGATGAGGCCCGCCCGGTTGTAGCCGAAGAACCCGATCTGGCGATCCAGCGCGTCGAGTTCGGAGAGGTCCAGCAGCAACTGGTAGACCCCGTACCGGAACGAGTTCTCGCGGGGCGCGCGGCGCCGATGCCGAACCGTGCCCAGGTAGAGACCGGAGCGAAGCGCGTCGCTCATTCGAGCCTCCCGCCCAGCAGTTCGGCAACCTCGACCGCCGATCGGAACCCGTCCTCGTGGAAGCCGAAACCGAGGTAGGCGCCGCAGAAAAAGGTGCCGCGCCGACCGTTGAGTGCGGAAATGGCCGACCGGGTGGCGGCCGACGCCACCGTGTAGACCGGATGGGTATAGGTGACGCGATCGTGGACGCGGTTCGGGGGCCGGGACGGATTCAGGGTGACGAGCCAGGGGGTTGCAGGGTCGAGGCGCTGAAGACGGTTGAGGTTGTAGGTCATGGTCGTGACCGGGGAGGGACTGCGACAGTCGCTCACATGGTAGTTCCACGAGGCGTGCGCCTCTGCACGCGACGGGAGGAACGTGGCATCGGAGTGGACCCAGGTGTCGTTCGCCGCGTATCGCCATGCGCCCAACAGCTCCCGTTCGGCGTCGGAGGGATCCCGCAGCAGCGCGAGGGCCTCGTCGGCGTGCGTGGCCAGGATGACCCGGTCGAACTCCTGGCTGGTGCCGTCCGCGAAGTGCAGGCGGCAGGAGGTCTTCCGGCGAACCACCGAACGGACCGGGAACCCGGTGTGGACACGCCCTTCGAGCCGACCCAGCATCGCTTCGACGTAGGTCCTGCTCCCCCCGGGGATCGACCGCCACTGGAGCCGCCCACGCACTTGGAAGAGTCTGTGTCCGCGGAAGAAGTCCACGAACATTCCGGCCGGAAACCGCTCGACCGAGGGAATCCCCGTCGACCACAGCGCCGAAGCCAGGGGGTACGCGTAGTGACGCCCCAGCACCTCCGAGCCGGCTTGTGCGACGAGATCGCGCAACGTCCGCGCTCCCCTGGTGGCGCCGCTGCGCCGTCCGGCGGCGTGAAACCGCTGAATCGTCGCCAGGAATCTCAGAAACCCCGGTCGAAGGACGTTGCGGGGATCGGAGAAGACCCCCTTCACCCCCAGTCCGCTGTACACCACGCGGCAACGCTCGCACTCGAACGAGAATGACATGTCGATCGGTTGGGAGCGCACGCCGAGCGCCGCAAAGAGTTTCGTCAGAAGGGGATAGGTCTCCTCGTTGTAGACGATGAACCCGGAGTCGACGGCTACGGTTCCCCGCGGGTCAGCCACCCGGTGGGTGTGGGTGTGGCCACCGATTCGCGGCTCGCGCTCGAACAGGCGCACCTCGTGCTTAGGGGCGAGCAGCCACGCCGCTCCAAGGCCCGAGATACCGGTTCCGACGACAGCTATCCTCATTTCCAAACATGGTCGATATTGCAGTTGGTCGCGCCCCACAAGCCCGGCAGATGTCTTCATTCCCGGTATGCACCATGCAACGTGAATCCATCCAGCAGTCCGCCGCCCGCGTCCGCCTCGGCCAAATCAAGGCCCGCCAACTCGTGGACGACGCGATCCGCCGTCACGAGACGAGCGACCTTGGCGCCTACATCGTTTTCGACGCGGACGGCGCCCGCGTCCAGGCCGACGCGATCGACGCCGCCGTGTCGCGCGGCGGCGACCCCGGTCCGCTCGCCGGAATCACCGTCTCGGTGAAGGACCTCTACGGCGTCGAGGGTCTCCCGATCCGGGCCGGAACGAAGCGGGAACTCCCCCCTCGATGGCAGCGCGAGGGCTTTCTCGTCCGTTCGCTCAGGCAGCTCGGCGCGGTCATCGTGGGCAAGACCCACACGGTGGAACTGGCCTTCGGGGGCGTCGGCCTCAATCCCAACACGGGCACGCCGGAGAACCCGTGGGACGCGGCCGAGCATCGGGTGCCCGGAGGGTCGTCCTCGGGAGCGGGCGTGAGCCTGTGGGAGGGTTCGGCCATGCTCGCGCTGGGAAGCGACACCGGCGGATCGGTGCGGATACCGGCCTCGGCGACGGGCGTCGTGGGACACCGTCACACTACGGGTCGGTGGCCGACAACCGGCGTTGTCCCGCTCAGCACGACGCTGGACACGGTGGGTCTCCTGACGCACACAGCGAAGGATTCGCGGTTCGTCTTCACCGCGGTCGACCGACTCGCCAGACCCACGACCTCATCCGCTCACAAGGAGACCCCCTCCGTCGCCGGCCTCCGCATCGCCATCCCGCGCTCCCATCTCTGGTCCGGCGCGACCCCGGACATCGCCTCCACGGTCCACAGCGCCCTCGCCGAACTGGAACAAGCCGGCGCCCACCTCGTCGAAATCGACGCCCTCGAGCTGGACGAAGCCGGCGAGCGCTACCTGGCCGGCGAGCTCGTGCAGCCCGAGCGCTTCGAGTCGCTCGAACGCGACCTGCCCGGCTGGACGGCCATCCTGGACCCCACCGTCGGGAAGCGGCTCGAATCCGCGCGGGACGTGAGCGCGGTGGACTACGTCGCCGTCCTGCGCCTCCGCCACCGTCTCTCGGCTTCCCTCCATGCGCGCCTCGACGCCCGGCGCATCGACCTCATCGCCACCCCCACCCTGCCCATCACCCCCCCGCCCGTCTCCGCGCTCTCGCAACTCGACGTCTACCGCGCCGTCAACCGCGACATGCTTTCGGGGACCGGCCCGGCCAGCATGCTGGACATGTGCGCCGTGAGTCTCCCGGCCGGCCTGGACGGGCACGGCATGCCGGTGGGCCTGCAGCTCATCGGCCGCACCGGGACCGACTACGGCCTCCTGGATCGCGCCGTTGCCGTCGAGTCGGTGCTGGGGACGAACCTTGAGCGGCTGGGGGTTCCGCCGCGCGTGGGGGGCGTGTAGGCCCCCTACAACCGCAACGCCCCAATCACCTGCGCCAGCACCGCCACCGCGATCTCCTCGGGTGTGCGCGCCCCGATCGGCAGCCCGATCGGCCCGTGAATCCGGTCGATGTCATCAGCTGAAAACCCCGCCCCACCCAACCGCTCCCGCCGCGCGCCCTGCGTCTTCCGGCTCCCCAGCGCTCCCACATAGAAGGCGTCGCTCTCCAGCGCCGCGATCAGGGCCGGATCGTCGATCTTGGGGTCGTGGGTGAGCGCGACCACGGCCGTCCGCCCGTCCGGCGCCAACTCCTCCATCGCGCGGTCCGGCCATTCCCGGACCAGCACCGCACCCGGGAAGCGGTCCTTCGTCGCGAACCCCTCACGCGGGTCGAGCACCGTCACCCTGAAGCCCGCCAGGGCCGCCATCGGGACCAGCGCCTGCGCGATGTGCACCGCCCCCACGACAATCAGCCGCGGCGCCCGAATGTACGGACGCAGGAAGACCGGTCCGCCGCCCGTTTCGACCGTTCGGGATTCGCCGACCCGGAGCACATCCGCCAGCACGTCCGCGTCAACGCCCAAACTGCCTCCGCCACCCCCGGCATCCATCAACTCCTGCGCCCCGTCACCCAGTTGCGTCGCCAGTACCACGTCCCGCCCCGATTCCTGCGCCGCGACCACTTCGCGCAGCACGTTTGCCCTCATCGGCCAGCGCCCTCCAACAAGGCGTCGCGGCCGGCACCTGCTACCACCACCCCGCTACCCAACCCCGAGAATCCTGCTGCTCAGGAACGCATTCACCGCCCGGACGTCCGTGCCCTTCGCGAAGGACAGCTCGCAGATCCCGAACCCGCAACCGCTCACCTTCAACTCGGCGTCGAAATCCAGCCTGCCGGAATTCTCGAGCGAAAAGGCCGTGATTGACTTCCACGGAATCGACACCACCGCAACCTTCTTCCCCCGGAGGCCCTGCGGATCGAGCACCATCATCCTGATGTCGGTGAAGACGAGCGCGTCGCGGGCGCCCTTGAACTCCATTCGGACCTCTTCGCCCTCCAGGAGGAAGTCCCCATACCGGTCCGCCGAGGTGCCGATTCGGACCGCGCTGCCGACGTACATGTTGTGAAAGAGTGGCGTGGGTTCATGGTCCGCCATCATCCAATCTCCGTTTCGTAGTCTTCGGGTTTCGTGTCAATCGCGCACTTGCATCCGCTACGACGGGGGCCGGGGATCTCTTCCCGGAATCGCTATCCCACCGGCTCCACGAACAGATGCACCCTCCCCCCGCAGGCCAGTCCCACCTCCCACGCCATCTCGTTGGTCACCCCGAATTCCAGCGTTCGCGGCTCGCCCGAGGCGATCACTTCGAGCGCCGTCTGGATCACCGCGCCTTCGATGCAGCCTCCCGATACCGACCCCGAAAAGTCGCCGTTCGCCGCGATCACCATGTGGCTGCCGGCGCGGCGAGGAGCTGATCCCCAGGTGCGCGTTACAGTGGCCATCGCGATCCGGCGGCCCTCGTCCAGCCACCGGGCGGCTTGCGCGAGGACGGGATCGGCGTTCGTGTGTGTGCTGTTCGACGGGTCCATGGGACCGGAAGCTAACCTCCCGGCAAAGCACGCAACATTGGCGGCGAACTCAGGCGAAGAACTCCACCAGGCGGTGATCCGGGACCACTTCCGGCGGCCCCGCAACCGTGGCGCCCTGGATGCTCCGGCCACCAGCGGCCATGCCCACAACCCCTTCTGCGGAGACACGGTACGGATCTGGGCGCGGGTCGAGGGCGGCCGCATCGCCGAAGTCACTTTCGACGGCCGCGGGTGCTCGATCTCCCAGGCCGCCGCATCGATGCTCACCACCCTGGTGAAGGGGAAGCGGGTCGCGGCGGTTGACAGTCTGCGCTATGCCTTCACCGATGGACTCGCCCCGGACGGCCCCGCGCTGCCGACGGAACTGGGCGACCTGAGGGCGCTGGCCGGCGTGAAGCGGTTTCCCAGCCGCGTGAGGTGCGCGGTCCTGCCCTTCGATGCGCTGGACGAGGCGCTGGCTCGGTCGCAGCCCGACAGTGAGGAGTGACGCAAGCCCCTACCCCAACTCGAGAGCCCTCTCCAGGTCCTCGTGCGAGAACGCCGATTCCATCCGGTCGGACTCCCGTCGCGTCGCACCCATCTCGGCCGCCACCTCGCGCCAGCCCTTGACCGCCGCACCGACCTCACCCGCAATTCGCCCGGCTTCACGCTGACCAAGCCCGTAGTACCCGGCGGTGGCCAGGGCCACATCCAGCGACGCGGTGCCGTCGAACTCATCGATGTCGGTGGAGAGGACCCGGGCGCGTTCGTCGGTCGGCGTCGGGTTCAGATCGAAGGCCGGGGACAGGTGCCACCCCATGCCCCGTTCGAATAGAAACCCGTGGTTGCGCAGGTGGTCGTCGGTATTCGAGACCAGGACGCTGAAGACGACGCGCCGCCACAGCTCGCCGAGATCCCTTCTGGGAGCGGCCCCGTGCGACCGCAGCGCATCGGCGATCTCCAGGTACGACCGCCGCTCGTTGTCGGCGGACCCCAGCATGCTCATCGCCGACAGAAAGGGCACCCGCCACCCACCCACCCGGTCGAACCGACGCACCACCAGGACTCGGCGTCCACCGACCATCTCGATGCGCCAGTCGGGCACCGCGATCCCGGCCTGTGCTGCCAGCGCGAGCGCCACCGCCTCCCATAGCACGATGTCCCGGTCGTCGTCCGCATGCGGGAACTTCGCGATCGCCGGCCCGCCGTCCCGGTCCCGGATTGCGGCCTTCGGGCGGGCGCCGCCCAGCGAGGATCCGGGGCCGACCAGAAGCCGCAGATCCTCGTCCAGTTCGTCTCGCCTGGTTACACGGTTGCACGCGGCAAGCAGTCGGCCGAGCCCAACGAGCGGCGGAACCCGGTGAGGTCGGGGTTCAGCGAGGAACGGTGAATCGATGGCGGCCTGGAACCGCAGCGCTCCCACGCGGAGTTCGTCGTCCACGAGGAGGAGGAAGTCGGACTCGAAGAGTGTGCGGGGCGCCCGCTTCTCTGTTCTTGCCCGGCGGACTTCGGCGCGGCGCAGGAGAACGCGGCCCCACCGGTCGGGTGCCGAGTCGCCGATTGCGCCGAAGAGAGCCTTGCGAGTGTGAAATGCGCCGGGCCCGCTTGCCAGCGCCGGCTCCAGGGAATAGCAATCCGGGCGCCTCAGCCACGAGCGGTCGTACTCGAAGGACGCGCTCTCGCGACCTCTGCGCACGCGAACCCACAGACGTCCCACCAGCACGGGTGTTCGCTCCACGTCCGCGTGGACCAGAACTTCGCGCTCCATGGTGCCGGCGTCCTACTGTCCCGCGGTCGGACCCGGTCCGGCGCTCCTGCGAGGTACCCGGACCCGCTGCGGCAACCGTTCCTCCAAGAGATCGAGTCCCAGCACGTCGCGGCTGCGATCGGCCAGATCCGAGATCCCGTCGTGCAGGCCCAGCACGAAGAGCACGGTCGAGTAGTTGCCGATCGAGACACCGGGGTCGCCCCGCTCGATCCTGTGCAGCGTGGTTCGGCTGATCAGCGCCCGCTCCGCCAGGGTCACCGTACGGATGCGGCGTCGGAGCCGGGCATCCCTGATGTCGCCGCCGAGTTTTCCGAGGAGGCGCAGGACGGGGAGCGGGGTTGTACTCTTGATGGGAGTTGTCATAGTTGTGTTCATTATCATGAACTATATATACTGGATAGTATCATAATATGGCCACAATATTGTCGCAAGCGGCCGTTCGGGAGAAAGACGTTTTCCGTCCGGGCTGCCCTCCAGCCCCTTGCCCCCCCACCCCTCTCCCCATACCATCCTCACCACATCACGAATCGGCCGGAGGGGCCAACGGAAGCCGGTGCAAGTCCGGCGCGGCCCCGCCACTGTGAGAGGTCCGGGAACACCCCGGAACGCCTGCCCGGCACGCCACTGGGATCGATCGCGATCCCGGGAAGGCGGGTCAGGCGGCCTCGAGCCAGGAGACGTGCCCGTCCGGCACCCACACGCGGGTCCGCGCCCCACACATCGCGGTCCGCCAAACACCTCCGCGGGGAGGTGAGGGCAAGGAGCGGGACGATGGCCAATCATACCACGGACCGCCCAAGGTGCTGCGGCATCTCCCTTCTGCTTCCGCGCGGGGAGGGAGAGCCAGAATGACACATCGCGCCAACCCCCCGGTCACCTCCGGCATTCGTCTGCTCGCCGGACTGACGGCCGCATTGGCTTTCGCCACCGCGGCACCCCAACCCACCACCGCGCAGAACCCCATCGAACTCGAGGGCCTCGTGGTCACCGCGAACCGGTGGGCCGAGCCCGCATGGACCGTGGCCGCCCACGCGACCGTCATCGAGGGCATCGCACTGCGGCGCGCCGGGATCGAGTACGTCGCCGACGCGCTTCGCCGCGCGCCGGGCATGGCGGTGGTGCGGAGCGGCTCCTTCGGGGCCGTCACCTCGGTCTTTCTGCGCGGCGGCGAGTCGGACTACGTCCAGGTCCTGATCGACGGCGTCCCCGTCAACGAACCCGGCGGCGCCTTCGACTTCGGGTCGCTGTCCACCGATAACATCGAGCGCATCGAGATCATCCGGGGACCTGCGTCGGCGCTCTACGGATCGGATGCGGTGAGCGGCGTCATCCAGATCTTCACGCGCCGGGGCGCCGGCCCTGCCCGGGGCACCTTGTCCTTCACCGCGGGCAGCTTCGCCACCCGCCGCTGGCGGGGCACGCTCTCGGGAGGAACCGACGCCCTCTCCTACGCCTTCTCCCTGGGCCGCAACGACACCGACGGTATCCTCGAATACAACAACGAGCACCGCCGGACCACCTTCACCGGCCGGGTGCAGGGACGGCTGGGACCCCACGCCGACGCCACCCTGAGCGTCCGCTACGACGACCGCCGCTTCAACTTCCCCACCGACGGCTCCGGAGCCCTCGTGGACCGCAACGCCCACACCTACGGCGACGCCCTCACCCTGCACCTCGACGCGGGCCGCCGCTGGAGCGACGCCTTCGAGACCCGCTTCACCTTCGACGTCAACGAGACCGACCGCGGCAGCGACGACTCTCCCGACGGACCGGCCGACACCCTGGGCTTCTTCGGCTACACCAACCTGAACGACATTCGCCGCACGGGTGGAGGGGCGCGCGCCATCTGGCGCCCGGCCGGCGGCACCGTGCTCGCCGCCGGATACGAACTGGAGCAGCAGTCCATCCGCGCCTACGGGCGGTCCTTCTCGCAGTACGGCTCCAGCGCTTCCAACTCCGAGAACGAGCGCCGCAATCACGCGGTGTACACGCAGTTGTCGTGGCTTCGGGGTGGGCTGGCGCTAAACGGCGGGGTGCGGGCGGAGAGCAACGAGCGTTTCGGCACGGCGGCCACGTGGAGGATGGGCGCGGCCTGGCAGTCCGCCTCCGAACGGACGCGCCTGCGGGCGGCGGCGGGGACGGGGATCAAGGAGCCCACCTTCTTCGAGACGTACGCGAGCGGGTTCACCAGGGGCAATCCGGACCTCGAACCCGAGCATTCGACCAGCTTCGAGGCGGGGCTGGACCAGGATCTCGGCGGCGGAGCGCGCCTGTCGCTGACGGGGTTCAGCCAGAGCTACCGCGACCTGATCCAGTACACCTTCTCGCCGCCGACCCGGGGCGGCCCCAACTACCACAACGTGGCCGAGGCGAGGAGCCGGGGAGTGGAGGCCGAGGGCGTGTTGGACGCCGGCCCGGTCCGGCTCACGGCGAACTACACCTGGCTCGACACAGAGGTCGTGGACGCGGGGTTCCACGAGGGGGAGGGGGCGACATTCGTGACGGGCGAACCGCTGCTCAGGCGGCCGAAGCACACGGCCGGCGCGTCGGCATCCGTGCAGGTCGCGTCGGCGGCGCGGTTCGAGGTGGGCGTGCGCCGCACGGGCGAGCGCGCCGACCGCGATTTCTCGACCTTCCCCGCAACGCCGGTGACGCTGCCCGCCTACACGGTTGTGGATCTGGCGGCGGAGGTCGAGGTCGTGGGGGCGCGGGCGGGGAGGCCGGGCTTCGAGCTGACCCTGCGCGCCGAGAACCTGATGGGCGCCGAGTACGAGGAGGTATGGGGATTTGCCGCGCCGGGGCGTGGAGTGTACCTGGGGGGTAGGGTGGTGGTGGGCGGGGGCGTGTGAGGTGACCCGCGACAGGAATGCTGACCAGGAGACTCCCCGCTCGCCGACAACCGCTCGATGACGCGCCGCTGATCGGCCCGCGTTAGATTCCCTCTCGGCTCAACCCAAGGGGGGGACGGCATGGTGGCCCAGGAAAGTCTGTCGAGAATCAGAACCATCGTGGAGCGCGCCTACGCGGATCATTTCGGCGCTCACGAGACGGAGCTAACGATCAAGCCGTTCGTGGATCATTACGGGTACGACATGGTGGATGTCATCTTCGTGTTCGACGAGATGCCGCCGCCGCCCAGGATGGGGGGCGGCGAGTTGCTGGATTTCCAAGACCAGATCCGCGACGCGATGCTCGAAGAGGACCTGCTCATCGACACCGGCTTCCGCTATCAGCTGCGGGCGGAACTGGAAGAGGCGATGGCGGAAGCGACGGGCTATGAACCCTGAACACTGGCTCGGCGCGGCCAAGCTGCTACTGCACCGGTCACGACGCGGGGCCCCCCGGCAGGTGGACCTTCGGTGTGTCGTGAGTCTCATCTACTACGCGCTGTTCCACTGGTTGGCGAACTGCGCCGCCGACGCGCTCGCCGGTGCGACGAAGCCGCGAGATCGTAGTTGGACGCGGGTCTATCGAGGCCTCCAGCATCGGCAGGTGCGCGAACAATGCCGCGCGGGTCGGCTGCCCGGTGGCCTATCATCACCGATTCGCCGATTTGCCACGGAGGTCGCCGAAATGCAGGCGAAAAGGCATCAGGCCGACTACGACCCGGACACGCGGTTCGCGAAGAGTGACGTGGCGGCCTTCCTGGCAAGGGCCCAACGCGTCATTCGGGATCTACAGGGTACGACACCCGCCGAAAAGCGGGCTCTCGCCATACACGTGCTGTTCAGGGAGCGGCCCGTCTGAGCCGGAAGCCGGGCGTGCCCAAGAGATGGGGATTGCTGGCAGCCGTGCCTTCCCCGCGCTACTGTAACGGGCCCCATCACCCATCAGTAAGCCGTCCCCAGCACCGAGAATTGCCATGAACAAGGGCCTTGTCACGCTTGCCCAATCCCGCATCCCCAGCCCGCTCGCGGCCCTTTTTGCGCTGGCCGCCGCGGCCGCACCTCCCACCCCCGCCACCGCCCAGCTCACCACCCCCGAGGAGCAGTTCGGCTACCGCATCGGCACCGATTACCAGCTCATCAACTACCAGGGCCTCACCGACTACTGGCAGCTCCTCGCCCGGCAGTCGGACCGCATGACGCTGGAGTCGATCGGCAGGACCGAGGAGGGGCGCGAACAGTGGATGGCGACGATAACCTCGCCCGCCAACCGGCCCAATCTGGAACGCTACAAGGAGATCGCGCGGCGCCTCGCGCAGGCCGAGGGCATCACCGAGGCGGAGGCCCGCGCGCTCGCAGCCGAAGGAAAGGCCGTGATCTGGATCGACGGGGGACTCCACGCGAGCGAGCTGCTCGGCATTCAGCAGCTCATGGAACTCGTGTGGCAGATGGTGAGCCGGGACGACCCCGAGACGATGCGCTTCCTGGACGAGGTCATCCTCCTGGCGGTGCACGCCAACCCGGACGGCCACGCCCTGTACGCCAACTGGTACATGCAGAGCGACGACCCGCTCGAGCGCTCCACGCGCGGCATCCCGGTCCTCTACCAGAAGTACGCCGGGCACGACAACAACCGGGACTTCTACATGGCCTCGCTCGCCGAGAGCGAGAACATGAACCGGGTCATGTACCGCGAGTGGTTCCCGCAGATCGTCTACAACCACCACCAGACCGGCCCGTCGGGCACGGTCATGTTCGCCCCGCCCTTCCGCGACCCGCCCAACCACAACCTCGACCCGATCATCATCACCAGCCTTGACCAGGTCGGCTCGGCCATGCACCACCGCTTTGTGGTCGAGGGCAAGGGCGGCACCACGATGCGAAGCGGCGCCGGCTATTCGACCTGGTGGAACGGCGGCCTGCGCACCACGCCCTACTTCAAGAACATGATCGGCCTGCTCACCGAGACCATCGGCCACCCCACGCCGATGTCGATTCCCTTCCTCCCCAACCGCCAGATCACCCACGGCGACCTGCCGCTGCCGGTCAACCCGGGCATGTGGCACTTCCGGCAGTCGGTCGACTACTCGCAGACGGCGAACCGGGCCGTGCTCGACTACGCGTCGCGCAACCGCGAACACCTCCTCTTCAACATCTGGCGCATGGGGATGAACTCGATCGAGCGGGGGAGCCGCGACTCATGGACGGTGCTGCCCAGCTGGATCGACCGGGTGGCCGACGAGGTCGGGGCACGGGGTTCACAGGAGGAGTATGAACGCTACCTGCGCGACCCGGCCAAGCGCGATGCCCGCGGCTACATACTGCCCGCCGACCAGCGCGGCTTCGCCACCGCCACCCGCTTCGTGAACGCGCTGCTCAAGGGCGGCGTGAAGGTGCACCGGGCAGTGTCCGACTTCAACGTGGCCGGGAAGGACTATCCGGCGGGCTCGTACGTGGTGACCGCGGCGCAGGCCTTCCGGCCGCATGTGATCGACATGTTCGAGCCGCAGAACCACCCGAACGACTTTCAGTACCCGGGCGGGCCGCCGATCGCTCCGTACGACAATGCCGGGTGGACGCTGGCGCTCCAGATGGGCGTCGAGTTCGACAGGATTCTGGACGGGTTCAGCGGTCCCTTCGAGGAGATCGAATGGCTGGCGGAGCCGATGGCGGGGGTTGTGGCGGGGGCCGGGTCGCCGGCGGGGTACGTGGTGGACCATTTGAACGCGGCGTTTGCCGCGGTCAACCGCGTGCTCGCGAGCGGGGGTGAAGTGCATTGGATTGACGGGACCTTCAACGCGGGAGACGAGTCGTTCGAGCCGGGTGCGTTCTTCATCCCGGCGGGGGCCGCGACGCGGTCGCAGCTTGAGGCATGGGCGACCGAACTCGGCGTCACCTTCCACGGGATCGCGTCCCCGCCCGACGGCGCATTCGAGCTGACCAACGCGCGCGTCGGTCTCTGGGACCGCTACGGCGGCTCGATGCCGTCGGGTTGGACGCGCTACATACTGGAGGACTTCGAGTTCAACTTCGAGGTGATCTATCCGCCGGAGATCGACGCGGGCAGCCTGAACGACCGCTTCGACGTGATCATCCTGCCCGACGGCGCGATGGGCGGCGGGCGCGGCTTCCGCTTCGGCGGCGGGCCCGGCGACGACTTCCTGGCGGCTCTGCCGGATTCGCTGCGCGCACGCGTCGGATCGCTGAGCGACGACACGAGCCTGCCCGCGCTCCGCGAGTTCATCGAGAACGGCGGCGCGGTCGTCGCGATCGGGTCGTCCACCGCGCTGGGTCCCGATCTGGGCCTCCCCCTCGCCAACTTCATGGTCGACGACGATGGCCGCCCGCTCAGCCGTGACGACTACTTCACCCCCGGCTCGATCCACGACATCCGGGTCGAGCACGCCAGCCCGGTCACGCACGGACTGGGCGACCGGGTGCGCGTTCTGCACAGCCACAGTCCCGTCTACCGGATCGAGGAGGGCGCGGCCAACGTGCGGCGTCTCGCCTGGTATGATTCGGCGACGCCGCTCGTGAGCGGCTGGGCGTGGGGACAGCAGCACCTGGAAGGCGGCACCAGCATGATCGAGGCCGACATCGGGTCCGGGAAGCTCTTCCTCTTCGGGCCGAAGATCACCTTCCGGTCGCAGTCCCACGGAACCTTCCCGCTGCTCTTCAACGGCATCCACTACGGGGCGGCGAAGCGGCCGGGGCCGGTGAGTTGAGGGGGCCACCGCCGGCCCGCGCCGGAGGTTCTGCCGAGCCTTGACGAAGCCCGCCGAGTCGGCGCCGACCGGCAACCCGTCCGATGTCCCGGCCGAGACGCACCCGGAACAAGAGCCTCTGAACCCTTTCGAGGCACTTCGCACCCGCACGCTCATACCGTGGATGATCATGGGAGGTGTGCTCCTCCTTGCGGCCGTATACCTCGTGTCCCTGGTGACACCGCTGGATCCCGGCGACCCGGCGTCCGGGGAGGTCCTGTTCATGCTGTCGCTCTACGGCGCGCTGCTGGCTTGGATCGTGTGGGCCTGCCGGCGTGCCGGAGTCAGCCTGCGCCGGCTGGTGGGCAGGATCCCGGCGGGGCACAACTGGTGGACCACCCTGGGTCTGCTGGCCGTGACCATGTTCTTCTCGATCGGGTCGTGGGAGATCTTCGCCTACGGCCTGGCCTGGGCCGCCCCGGGAGTTCTGGAGTTTCTGCTCGAGGCGGTCGAGAGCATGCCCGACCCGCCGCTCGTCTACCAGGTGGCCATGGCCGTGGCGGCGGTGGTCCTCGCGCCGACAATCGAGGAGGTGCTCTTTCGGGGAGTCCTGCTCCATCGCTGGGCGGTGAAGTGGAGCGTCACCAAGGCCGTGGTGGCCACTTCGCTCGCGTTCGGAATCCTGCACGCGAACCCGGTCGGAATCACCGTGGTGGGTCTCGTCGCGGCCGTCCTCTACCTCAGGACCGGGACGCTTCTCGTCCCCATAGCCTTTCACGCCGCGAACAATCTCGTCGCCACGATCCTCGAGTTCATGGCGGGTCCGCTGGAGCCCGTGGACGTGGCGGCCGAGATCCAGGAAATCCGTGACGGGGGGCTCTGGGGGGTTGCCATCGTTGCGGTGACGCTGCCGGTGCTGGTGTGGTATCTCCGGCGGCATTGGCCGGGGCGGGAGGCACGAATTCCGTATCTTACGGATTATCGGGTGGCGGACATCCGGGGAATTGCGGAAAATCCGTAAATTCCGTACTTTGAGGGCATGTCTAAAGCGACTGGATCATCCAACCGCTCGCGGGTTGTGAGCGCCACCGAAGCCGCAAAGAAATTCGGTGAGGTCCTGGCGCGAGTGCGCGAGGAACGCGCGGTCTACGTGGTGGAGCGGCGCGGAAAACCGGTCGCGCGGATCAGCCCGGTGGAGGACCGGGTCTTCACGGAAGCGGACTTCGTCGAGCTTGCCCGTGCCACTGCGGATCCGTCGGCGGGTCCCGAATACGCTCGCGCGGTGGAGGAGGGGATTGCGTTCCTCAACCGGGCCGAGGTACCGAAGAGTCCTTGGGAACGCTATTAGACGCGAGCGTCCTGATCGCGGTCGAACAGGGCTTGCTCCCTGCCGAGCGGGTGTTCGGCACGCCGGACGAGCGACAATTGCCGTTCGCGATTGCCGCGATCACTGCGTCCGAAATGTTCCACGGCCTCCATCGGCTGGCCGGGGTCCGGCGCGTCGGCGCCGAGAGGTTTGCCCGCCGCTGGCTCAACGAGCTTCCGGTCATACCCTTCGATCTGGAGGTCTCCCGAGTATACGCGACCCTTGGTGTCCGGCTGGCCCGCGCCGGGACCCCGATCGGCGCGCACGACCTGATGGTCGCGGCCACGGCCGTGCACCTGGGCTACCGCGTGGCAACCCGTGACCGACGCAGCTTCCATCGGGTCGACGGCCTGACGGTGGCATACTGTTGAGGCCGCACCTGGGCTGCCGACGCCCCGCATGACCCGCGTCGCCGCGATCGACGCCGGGTCGAACGCGATTCGCTTCGTCGTGGCCGACTTCGACGGGCCACTGTCCTACTCGGTCGTCCACAAGGTCCGGGAGCCGATCCGGCTCGGTCACAGCGTCTTCACCCGGGGCGGCCTCGAAAAGGACACCATGGATCTCGCGGTCGCGGCCTTCCGCCTCTTTCGCCGGCACATCGACGCGCTCGGTGTGGAGCGTTTTCGTGCCGTCGCCACCAGCGCCACACGCGAAGCGGCGAACCGGGACATGTTCCTCGACCGAATCCGCGCGGAATCCGGCATCACCCTGGAACCGATCAGCGGGCAGGAGGAGGCACGCCTCGTCCACCTCGCCGTCGGCAGCCGCGTCGACCTCTCGGAGGGCCGCTGGATCCTGGTCGATCTCGGGGGCGGCAGCGTCGAGGTCTCCCTGGTGGACGAGACTGGCATCCTCTGGAGTGAGTCCTATCAGGTAGGCACCGTCCGACTCCTGGAGACCCTGTCGGCTGCACGGGGCTGCCACGACTCGTTGCTCGCCTGGGTGCGTCTGCAACTCCGCCCCCTGACCATCCCACATCCGAACGAATACCCGGGTCCCACGGCCTTTGCCGCGACCGGTGGCAACATCGAAGCGATCGCCCGGCTGGCACTCAGCTATCTGGATCCCATCAGAATAGCGATCCTGTCCGCCAACCGGCTCGACGCGGTGATTCACATGCTCTCCGAGATGACCGTCTCGGAGCGGATTCACGAACTGCAGATGCGCCCCGACCGCGCCGACGTGATCCTGCCCGCCGCGCTGGTCTACCGGCACTTCGCGCAGATGGTGGGCACGGGGCAGACCGTGGTGCCGAGCGTGGGGGTGAAGGAGGGGGTGCTGCTGGATGTGGCGGCCGGGGGTCCCGCGGCAGCTGGCGCCGCCGGCCCGCCCCGTCCGGGATACGCCGGCTGAACAGTACTTCCAACCCAGCACCACGAGGCTCGCGGACTTGCTTTCGGTGGCCGAATTGCCGCACGCTGTAGGCGGCCCGTCCGTTGGGAGGCCCCCGACCGGGTCCGTGTGATATCAGCTGCCTATCGGGAGATCACGTCATGCCCATGGACCGCCGCGTATTCCTCAGAAGGCTGGCTTCGGCCGGCGGCACCGCAATGTTCACGCCCTCGCTCGCGGGGCTGATCAGCTGGAACCGGATGACCGCGCCAAGGAAGCCGTCCCTGAACTACCTCCCCTACGGCACCCTGGCAACCAGCCCCGAATGTCCCGAATTGGAGATCCCCGAGAGCTTCCGCTGCGTGCGGCTGAGTTCGGGGGGATTGCCGTCGACGGTGCGGGACGGGTTGACGGTCCCCAACGCCTTCGACGGAATGGCCGCCTTTCCCCTGCCGAACGGCAACGTCCGCCTGATCCGCAACCACGAGATGGTCGACGAGCCGGACAGCGGGCGCGCCATCGGGGAGCCGCACTACGATCCGCGGGGCAGCGGCGGCACGACCTCGCTGGAGGTGCGCATCTCCGAAGCTGGCGGAGATCTGAACGTCGAGCTGGTGGACGAATTCGTGTCGCTGGCGGGCACGGTGGTGAATTGTGCGGGTGGGCCCACCCCGTGGGGCAGCTGGCTCTCCTGCGAGGAGATCACCTGGGGGCCGGAGAGGGGCTACGAGCAGCCCCACGGCTACATCTTCGAGGTTCCGGCGAGCGCGACCGGGCCGGTCGACCCCGTCCCGCTGCGTGCGATGGGACGGTTCATTCATGAGGCGGTGGCCGTCGATCCGAACACCGGGATCGTCTACGAGACCGAAGACACCTGGTACGAGCCAGGACGGCGGCCGGGAGCAGGCCTCTACCGCTTCATCCCCAACCGGCCGGGCGTACTCGCCGAGGGCGGCAGACTGCAGATGATGGCGGTCACCGGCCGGCCCGGTTACCTGACCGCGCGGGGACAGACGCCCGGCACCGTGCTGCCGGCCCACTGGGTGGACATCGACGACCCCGATCCGCCGGAAGCGGAAGAGGACTGGCTTGCCGTATTCTTCCAGGGTGTCTCGAATGGCGGCGCGCGCTTCGCCCGGCTCGAGGGGGCCTTCTACGGCGACAACGGCATCTACCTCGTGTCGACCAACGGTGGTGACGCCGAGGCGGGTCAGGTGTTCCACTACCGACCCACATCCGATGACGCCGGGGAACTGACGCTGGTCTTCGAGTCGCCGTCGCACGACGTGCTGGACAGCCCCGACAACATCGTGCTGAGCCCGAGGGGGGGTCTGGTGATGTGCGAGGACGGCAGCGACGACCAGTATGTGCGGGGACTGGACCGTGAGGGGCGCATCATCGACCTGGTGCGGGCGCCGGTTGTAGGTGAGTACCACCCGGGTGAATTCGCCGGGTCGTGCTTCAACCCGGACGGGCGCGTGCTCTTCTTCAATGTGCAGGGATCGCGGGAGGCGGGGGGCTCGCGGGCCAGCGCGACGTACGCGATGTGGGGGCCGTGGGGCGATGGGCCGCTTTAGAATGGGACCTTGGATCCCGGATCCACCTCGGCCGGTGCCCCGGGGGATGGGCCGGAGGGCGGTTCGGTGCCCGTGAAACCCTTTGGGGCCGTTCCGGGTCCGAATTGGGGGGGATCCGCGATACAGGCTGACGAAGGAAGGGCTTACAATGGGCGATGACAAGCTGCCGAGGATCCCGTCTTTCGCGGAGCTGGGGATCAGCGAAGACGAGATCGAAGAGCTGGAACGGGAGATCGAGAAGGAGCTCGAGGAGGCGCGTGCGAAGGAGGAGGGACGTGACCCGGTGCCCGTTCCGGTGGGTGAGAAGGGGAGGGTGGGGGCGGGGGCGGCGAAACCTGCTCAGGGCAGGGACAAGACGTCGGAGAAGAAGCGCCGGAGCAGGGGGTTCGGTCTTGGCGGACGAAGGAAGAAGAAGGCCGCGCGGAGTGAGCGGGCGCGCGTTGCGGATGCTGTAGGGACGGAGGAGCCCCGGAAGGAGCGACGAGACTCCGGGGAGGCCGCCACCGGTTCGGGGCGCGGGGATCCGAAGAGGGGAACCAGACCGGGGATCGGGACGAAGCCGGGGTCCGCGGCGGAGCCTGAAACCGGTCCGAAATCGGCTCCCGCCCCCGAGACATCGCCTTCGTCGGCGCCAGCCCCCTGGAACGGCACGCGAGGCTATGTCACCCTGGGGTTGCTGCTCATCGTGGCGTGGATCTCGAGTTCCTTCCGAGTCATCCCGTCGCCGGTGCCCGCCACCGCCCCCGACTCGGTCTTCTCCTCGGGGCGGGCCATGTCCCACCTGGTCCGCATCGCCTCCGAGGCCCATCCCCCCGGCTCCCCCGCCCACGCCGACGTTCGCGAGTACCTGCTGGCCCAGCTGCGCGCCCTGGGACACGAGCCCTCCGTGCAGACGGCGACCTCGGCTCCCGCGGGCGAGTACTTCACCCGCGTGGCGACGGTCCGGAACATCCTGGCTCGGATCCCCGGTTCGCAGCCCGGTGGCCGCGCGGTCCTGGTCACCGCCCACTACGACAGCCGCGAAATCGCACCGGGAGCGGCCGACGACGCGTCGGGAGTGGTCACCATCCTGGAATCGCTGCGCGCGCTGGGTACGGGCCCGCAGCTCCGCAACGACCTGATCGTCCTCATCACGGATGCTGAGGAGCTGGGTCTACTCGGCGCGGAGGCGTTCGTCGCCGAGCACCCGTGGATGGCCGATGTGGCGCTGGTGATATCGATCGAAATGCGGGGTGGCGGCGGCCCCTCGATGATGTTCGAGACGGGCGCCGAGAGCGGCTGGGTGATCGACGCGCTCCGCCGCGCCAACCCCCGTCCCGCCGCGAATTCGATCGCGTTCGAGATCTACCAGCGCATGCGCAACAACACCGACTTCACGCCCTTCAAGGAGGCCGGGAAGCAGGGCCTGAACTTCGCCGGGATAGCCCGCGCGCACGTCTACCACCAGGTCTACGATTCGCCGGAAAACCTCGACGAAGGAACGCTGCAGCATCACGGCGTGCAGGTGCTGGCCATGTTGCGCGAATTCGGAAACGCCGATCTGAGCGCGGTAAACGCCCCGGACAAGAGCTACCTGTCGGTGCCGTTCGCGGGGTTGGTGACGTACGGCACCTTCTGGATCTGGGTGCTGGGGTTCGCGACCGTGTTGCTGTGGGGGGTGGCGCTTGTGGTGGTGCGGCTGGGTGGGGCGCGGATCGGGGGGTTCGTGGCCGGCTTCCTGGCGTCGGTGGTGCAGTTGGGCGGGGTGGGGGTGGTCGGGTACTTCCTCTTCGCGTGGCGGCGGGGCGCGCATCCGGAGTTCGGTGCGCTGGACGCGGGGGCGTTTCACAGCGAGGGCTGGTACGTGCTGGCGATCGTGGGCGTGGCGTTTGTTCTCGCGACCCTTTCGCTGAAGGTGCTGCGAAGGTGGTTCGCGACGGATGAACTGGCGGTGGGCGCCATGTTCCTGCCGGTGGCGGTGGCTGTCTTGAGCACGGTGCGTTACCCGATGGCGGCGGTGAACTTCCAGTGGCCGGCGCTGGCGGGTTGCGTCGGTGCGCTGGTGGTGACCAAGGTCGCCGCGAACGGGCGGGCGGGATTGTGGCGGTGGATCGGGGCCGTGATCGCGGCTCTGCCCGTCGTGGTCGTGCTGACGCCCCTCACCGAGGCCGTGTGGCTCGCCATGGGACTGGGCCCGCGCCCGGTGG
This sequence comes from Longimicrobiales bacterium, assembly GCA_965211795.1. GTDB lineage: Bacteria > Gemmatimonadota > Gemmatimonadetes > Longimicrobiales > Gaopeijiaceae > Bin94. The sequence goes on along the minus strand of OZ242973.1, from coordinate 3,911,589 downwards.
TGGCCGCGTTGGCCGGTCTTCTCCTGCTCCAGATCGTGCCGCTCCTCGACACCCTGCGCGAGCCGAACGGGTGGTGGGCGCCGGTGGCCGGACTGGTCCTTGCGGGCGTCTTCCTCGCGGTGGGTATGTCGACCGCCAGACCGTCGGCTGATCGGCCGGCTCCCTCGACCCTGGTTTACCTCATGGACCGGGAGACCGGTTCGGCCTGGTGGGGGACCGACCCCGACCGGGACGATTCCGATCCGGGCGTCGCGTGGGCGGCAGCGGCGGTTGGGCCGTTCGACGCCTGGGGCTCGGGAGACGTGCGCGAAGAGGCGGTGCGGACCTTCAACCCACTTGTGGTCCGCTATGCCCTTGCGGCTGCAGAGTCGGCCGAAATCCCCCGACCGGACATCGCGTTGGTGACGGATACCGCTGCGGTGGACGGGCTGTTGCGCGTTTCAGTCACATCTCGAATCGGCGCCGAAATGATGCTCTTCCGTCCCGGTGACACGGGAACACGTCTGGCTGCAATCAACGGGAAGACCGTGCCTGGCGGCGCGGGCCCCTGGCGCATGGAGCACTGGGGAGAGCCGGAACAGGGTGTGCTCCTCGACTTCGAGCCTGTCGCGGATGGGGACGGCGTGCTGCGCTTCGCGGTCATCGAACACCACCTGCGTCCGGGCGAGCTTGTCGGGAACACCATCTTTGCGCGTCCTGACAACCTGGCGCCCAACATCCAAAAGCGTTCCGACAGGGCGATGATCCGCACTCTGGTGAGCGTGGATGTGGCGACAGGGGAGCTGACGTTCCTGCGGGGGGCCGAGTCGGCCGCGGAGGAGGTTGAAGGGGCTGGTGATGGTGTAACGGAGCCGGCGGGCGGCGAAGGGGAAGCGGAGGCCGCTGCCGGTGACTCGGCGGATGTTGCCGTAGAGGACACCGTTGCCGCAGCGGACACGATGACCGCGCCAGCCGACACTACAACCACACCCCCCGACACGGGATCGGTCCGGCGACGGTAGCGGCGTCAGGCACGATATCGCGCTGGCGTTGGGCTGGCCCGCCACCTCCTCACGGCGCGGCCCCGGCCCCTGAATCGCTCCGCCGTGCCCACACCCTCAGCGATCCCCCTCCCCGTCGGAAGCCACATACCGCTCCCACGCCGGCGGCTCCACCCCCAGCAGATGCCTCACGAAGTAGTCGTTCCGCTTCCTCACACCGAACGAACCCCCCGCCCCATGTCCCCCGCCCGGAAACAGCAGAAAGTCGAAGTCCTTGTCGGCCTCGATGAGCGCGTTCACCACCTGAAGCGTCGAAGACGGATCCACGTTCCTGTCCAGCTCCCCCACCACCAGCAGCAGCTTCCCCTGTAGACGCCACGCATTGTCCACGTTCGAGGACTCGGAGTAGTGCGGCCCGATCGGCCATCCCATCCACGCCTCGTTCCACCAGATCTTGTCCATCCGGTTGTCGTGGCATCCCACCGAGGAGAACGCGACGTCGTAGAAATCGCCGTGCCAGAGGAGGGCCGCCATGGCGTTCTGTCCACCGGCCGATCCCCCGTAGATGCCGACCCGGCTCACGTCGTAGTAGTCGTATCTGCGGGCCACGGCCTGATGCCACAGGATCCGGTCCGGGAAGCCGGCGTCCCTGATGTTCTGCCAGGCTACGTCGTGAAACGCTTTCGACCGGTTGTTGGTTCCCATGCCGTCGATCTGGGCCACGATGAACCCCAGCTCGGCCACGGAGGTTCTGCTTGCATGGATGCCGAAGGTCTTGGGGACGTGAGACCCGTGCGGCCCGGCATAGATGCTCTCGATCACCGGATACGTCCGATTCGGATCGAAGTGGGTGGGACGGATGATGATTCCCCAGATGTCCGTCACCCCGTCGCGGCCCTTGGCCACGAAGACCTCGGGGTACTGCCACCCCTTGGCCAGAAGAGCCGATGCGTCGGCCCGCTCCAGCTCCATGACCAGGGACCTGTCCGAGGTCCTGCGAAGCTCCGCGATGGGCGGCAGATCCACCCTGGACCACTGGTCGACATAGAACCGGCGGTCCGGGGAGAAGGTGACTTCGTGCATCCCGTCGGCTTCCGTGTAGGCCACCAGCCCGGTGCCGTCGAAGTCGATGCGGTAGTAGTGGATGAAGTAGGGATCCTGATCGGCGTTCATCCCGCTCGCGCGGAACCAGATTTGGCGGTTCTCCACATCGACGCTGTCCACGCCGCGAACCGGCCAGTCGCCCTTCGTGATCTGGTGCTTCACCCGCCCCGTTTCGCCGTCGAGCATGTAGAGGTGGTTCCACCTGTCGCGCTCCGACATCCAGATGATCTCCCTGCCATCGTCGATGTCGTGGCGGAAGCGCTTGTTGGAGTAGTTGAAGAAGGTCTCGGGCTCTTCGGAGATCACGGCCCGCGTCTGCCCTGTTTCGGCGTCGACCTCGATGACCCGGTAGACTTGGTGCCCCCGCTGGTTGTACTCGAAGACGACGTGCTCGCTGTCCTCCCTCCATTGAAGACGGGAGAGGGTGTAGGCGTTGGGGAAGAGGGCGTCGTCGATGATCATCTGCCGCCCCGACTCGATGTCGAGGATCACCGGAATCTCCTTGTCGAGCCGGTCGCCGGGCTTCGCGTAGAGGTAGGTCGAGTGCGTGGGCTGAAGCTGGTCGTCGGGTGAGGATTCGACGTAGTGCACGACCCGCTCCTGCCCGGGCACCACCCTGTAGACCGCCACCTTGCGCGAGTCCGGCGACCAGACGATGGAACGGTCGGTGTAGGTGTTTCCGGGCGTGCCCTCCCAGGTGAGCATGGTGTAGTCGCCGGGGTCCGCGCCCACTTCCCGGTAGGCCACGTTGTAGTTCTGGATGAAGACCTCGCGCGTGCTGTCCGGGGAGAGGATCGGGTCCGTGCCCAGGTTGCGCCAGAGCTGGCCGGGGCCCGCCGACCAGGAGACGCCGCTTGGGCCCACGCCGCCCCGTCCCTGCCGCCGGGGCGCGCCCTGGTCTTCGCACGCATAGGTGTCGAGGTCGCACCGCCAGGTGAGATTGCTTGCGACGAATTCGATGGCCTGCTCGTCGTCGGTGAACTCGATGCGGTTGAAGGGGAAGTCGACCGCCGTGATCGTGTCGTCGGCGAAGGCGGGGAGGGACGAGAGGGTCGATGCGAGGCGTTCGTGGTCGAAGGCGGGGCCCTGGGCCTGGGTTTCGGCGTCGACGAGGACGAAGTTGTGGCCGCCTTGGACCGTCTTGCGGTACCAGAACCGGGTGGTCTCGCCGATCCAGGAGGGGCGTTCGGCGATGTCCACGACGAGGCCCTGGAGGCGCTCGCCAAGGCTGTTGGCTCGGGCGTAGTCGGCGAGCGTGCCCTGGGCGGTGGCGGGGAGGGGGGTGAGGAGGGCGGTGAGGATGAGGAGCAGGGTGAAGCGGTGGGGCAGGTGGCGAATGGACATGGTGTGGGGCTCCTGCGTGGATCGGGGCTGCGAAGTCGGGATTGGGCTTGACGCGTGATGTAATGTACAGATTACAATTTGTCAACTGTAGTTTACGTCTTAGCCCCTAGGGAGCAAGCAGGCTCACGCGCACGCCGCGCAGCGGCCAAACAGAATCAGCTCGTGGCTGTCGACCTCGAAGCCGTCGGGCGCCAGCTCCTCTATTTCGTCCGGACACCGATGGACATCGAACGCCTGGTCGCAGGTGCGGCAGAGGAAGTGGTGGTGATGCGGGCGGTCCGCCAGCTCGTAACGGAGCCCGCCGCCCGGAAGCTGCACTTCCGACGCCCACCCCTCCCGGGCGAGGATCTTCAGGTTCCGGTAGACGGTCGCCAGCCCGAGTGAGGGCACGATCCGCTGGCCTTGGTCGAGGACCTCTTCAGGGGTGAGAGGGCGCCCGAAGTGCTTGAGCACGTGGCGGATCGCCCGGCGCTGCCGGGTGTCTCGCTGCACTACCCGTCGTCGCATACCGAGCACTCGCCGGCCCGGCAGACACGGGCTCCCTGCAAGAGGGCGCCCGCGAGGATCAGGCTGCCGGCCGCCGACGTCGCGGTCTCGGGAAGCGGCTCGAGTCGGCCCGTGAGCGAGGCGGCCCACAGCACGGCTCCGCCGACGAAAGTGAGGAGCACGGCCCTGTTTCTGCGGGCCGGGCCCAGTGCGACCATCACCCCGCCAAGCAGGACGGTCCCGATCCACATGATCCGTTCGACTCCTTCGGAGAGCGCGAGCGCAGGAGCCGCCATGACCAGCAACGGTGTGAGCGCGCAGTGCACGCCACACCAGGCCGCGGCGCAGGCCACGAGGCGTGATCCGGAAGCCAGGTGAGCGCTCGACGGGAGGGTGGCGAGGGAGTTCTTCATGGGGATGGGCCGGCAGGGGAGGGGGGGTGGCAGAATCTGCCTGTGACTGACGATGATGATAATGGATTCTCGTTTTGGTGTCACGGTGATCGGCCGGGCGCCGGCGGATGTACGGATTCGCCCGCAGACCGCCCGCCCTACCGCGCCCCCGCCGCCAGATGCTCCAGCAGAAACCGCACCATCAGCATCCGAAGATGCACCGCCGTCCCCTCCCCCTCCGACAACCCATGGTTCCGGTTCGGATACGTCATGTAGTCGAAGGTCTTCCCGAGCTCCACGAGCCGGTCCACCAGTCCCTCGACGATCTCCAGGTGCGTGTTCGTCTCCCCCGTTCCGTGAATGATGAGCAGGTCCCCCTCCAGCCCCTCGGCATAGTTGATCGGCGCGGAGACACGGTAGCCCTCCGGGTTCGTCTCCAGGGTCTCCATGTAGATCTCCTGGAACCACGCGTTGTACAGGTGCGGCTGGGGCTTGGGGACCACGGCGATTCCCACGTGGTAGACATCGGGCCTGCGGAACAGGGAGTTCAGCGTGTTCGATCCGCCGCCGCTCCATCCCCAGATCCCCACTCTGGACAGATCGACGTAGGGGAGCATCCGGCCCATCTCGCGGACTCCCGCCGCATGTTCCTCCGTCGACTGCACGCCGATCGTCGGAAAGGGCGCCCTCCGCCACGCCGCGCCCTTCGGCGCCGGTGTGCCCCGGTTCTCGATCGACACGACCAGGTACCCGAGGTCCGCGATGGCGCGATGGTAGTTGCTCCGGGTCGACCATCGGTCAAGGACGGTCTGGGCGTGCGGTTCACCGTAGACGTAGATGAACACCGGATACCGCCGGGAAGGATCGAAGTCCCGCGGCTTGATCATCCACGCATCCATCACCACCCCGTCCCCGATATCCAGTTCCAGGAACTCCGTGGGGTGGGAAATCGTGGCCTCGGCCCGGCGCCGGACCTCGGCGTTGTCCTCCAGGACGCGGACGACACGGTGGTTCGGAAGGCTGATCAGCGCGGTGACCGGGGGGGTGTCGAAGTTCGAGTACGTGTGAAAGGCCCACCGAAGGTCGGGTGAGAAGTCGTAGAAGTGGGTCCCCGGCTGGTCTTCGGGAGTGACTCGCTCGGGCTCTTCGGAGCCATCCAAACGGACCCTGTAGAGGTAGCGCTGGGTGGCGTTGTCCGGCGAAGCGAAGAAGTAGAACCAGCCCTGCGCCTCATCGACCGGTCCCCGCTCCATGACGTCGCTGGGCCCCGGGGTGAGAAGACGTTCCTCGCGCCCCTCCCGCGAGTAGACGTAGGAGTGACGCCACCCGTCCTTCTCGGTCAGGAAGAGGAAGGAGTCGCCCCCTCCGATCCAATCGAGACCGGCGTTCAGCCGATAGCTGGCGATGACCCAGGCCGGATCGGACTCGTGGTAGATCCGGGTCACTTCGCCCGTGGTCACGTTGGCGATGAAGAAGTCCCGTTCGTCACGAAACCGGCTGAACTGCTCCACCAGCAGCTCCTCGGAGTTTCCGGCCCAGCTGACCTGCCCCAGGTAGAAGCCCTCGGTCGGGGACGGGATGGAGATCCATCGGACTTCTGTGCCTTGGGCGTCCACGACTCCGACGCGCAACTTGGTGATTGTCTCGCCGACCCGCGCGAATCGGACCTGGCGGAGCTCGGGATAGGAGGGATCGGTGGGGACGAGCATGGACCTCATCCGGACCCCGGAGGCGTCGGACTGGACGAAGGCGACGCGGTTGCCGTCGGGGCTCCAGACGGCGCGGCCGTTGGAGACGGATTCGGCGGTGATGAAGGTCAGCTGGGTGGTTTGATCAGCGTTCAGGTCATGGACGTGGAGGTTCCCGTCGCGGGTGAAGAGGATGCGGTGGCCGTCCGGGGAGATGGTGTTGTTGCCTCCGGCATCGACCTCGCGGAGCGTGGAGGTGGCGGGTTCGAACTTCCAGAAGCCGTTGCGGTCGGTTCGGATGAGCGCCCAGGTGCCGCCCGGGGCGAACTGGTAGCCGGTGATGGTCAGAGGGTCGGAGGCGCCGGGGGGTGTGAGGTGGGGGAGGGAGGCGAGGACGGTGCGGGCGCCGGTGGTGGGGTCGTAGTGGATGAGCTCCCGTGCCGAACCGGCCGAGGGGGTTTCGAGGGTTGTGTAGGCGGATCCGTCGGGTAGCCAGGCTGCCTGGAAGGAGCGGGCGTCGAAGTCCCTTGCCTCGAAGATGGACCTGAGGCGGGCTTCGGTCGCCGGGGGGACCTGGGGGGAGGCGGGGGATGGGGGAAGGGCGACCAAAGCCAGGGCGTTGGCCAGCCAAAGCGGTCGGTGGATGGTTTTCATCTCTCCACCAAACCGTACTCTTCGCGGATGGCCCCGTCGTAGTCCCCAATCAGCCGCCACCAATTGGTCAGCGGCCGACCTTTGTACGACAGCACGTGACCGGCGCCCGGAATGTTCTGGGACCAGTATCGGAACCAGCCCAGACCAGTGCATCCCCACCGCTCGCAGTTTATCCGCTGCGTGGCGCCCATGCCATCGGCACGCCAATCTTCGCAATCGGTCTCGACGAACCGCCGATTCGCCCAGTCGTAATCCCGCTCGGCGTTCGGCGGAAAGTGCGACCACCCGCACCGCGGACTCGCGATACGGTGCGAGATGTCACTGCCCACGAACTTGCCCCAGAACAACAGGTCGCTCCAGGCATCGTCGGGTGTCGAATCGCGCCCGTCCGCGGCGTTTATCACTGCCTCCAGCTGGTGCATATGGTTCTCGATCGCCTCCGTGAGACCGCGCTGGTAGTTGTAGTGGTACACCGTATAGGTACGGCTGGTCACCGGCAGGTCGAGGGTATCGCGATCGCTGTTGCTCACATCCCCCCAGGGACCGGCCATGTTGGACTCCCACAGGTCGATGACGCCGCCGTGATAGCCCCAGATCCACACTTCATTCACACCCTCGTCCTCAACCCGGCCGGCGAAGTCATGGGCGGCGGCGAGCGCGCCGTAGTCCGTCATCGGCACGTCGTGCCCGGGCTTGTCAAAGGTGGGCAGGGGTTCGAGCCGTTCCTCGGTGTGGACGATGTGGTAGCGCAGGCTGGGAGGTGCGGCCGAGTCGATATAGGCGCGATACCGCGATCCGTCCTCGAGCGCCGCGATAAGCGCCGCGGTGAGAGAATCCGTCTTGCGGCGCGTGTAGGTTACGGACTCACCCCAGTCGCCGGTGACCGATCGATCCACCACGACACCGTCGCTCGTGGGGAGATAGCGTACCACCATCACCGGGATCTCCCACGGCGGTCCGCTCGGGCGCTCCTGGTCGGGCGCCGCCCTGCAAGCCGCGAAGAGCATGGCGCACCCCATCACCAGGAGGATATCGTGCGAGCCGCGGCGGCGGAGTTGCGGACGACCGGCCTGGGCGATCCGGCTAACCCGGACGAGCGACCGGATCACCTGATCCCAAGATGGGGACCAAGCTTCGTTCTGCACGGGTTGCGCGCGTGGTGGATCTGCCACGAAGGGGGGCATCTTACTTGAATCTTACCGCAGTCCCATACGCCAGCAATTCGGCGGCCCCGGCCATGACCTGGGACGTGGAGAAGCGCAGATTCACCACCGCGTCGGCGCCGAGCGCCCGCGCCTCCTGCTTCATCCGGTGAACACTCTCGTTCCTCGTCTCGGTCAGCATCTCGGTGTACTCCTTGACCTCTCCGCCGACGACGTTTCGCAGGCTGGCCATGATGTCCCTGCCGATGTGCTTGGCGCGAATCGTGCTTCCGCGCACGATGCCGAGTGCTTCCGCCACCTCGTGGCCCGGGACGGTTTCAGTGTTGACGACGATCATTTCTGCTCCTTTGTGGGATTGGTGATTGGGTGCGATTCGGGGCGGTCCTCCCGAAGCGCCCGGTCCGCCTCGCGCTCCCCGATTCTCTCCGCGATAAGGGACGCCATGAGGACGATCAGACCCAGCGCCGCCACTCCGAATCCGATCTGGATAGCCGGAGGCAACTCGATGAGCCACGGCCAGATCGCGCGAAGCGGCCGAATCGCCCAGACCAGGATGACCACGGCGCCGGCCCCGATCAGCAGGAAGCCGGTGATGCGCAGCAGGCGGGTCATTCTTCGTAACTCCTTCCGCGGCGGGCGTCTTCGATCTGTTCCCGGACGACGGAGACCAGGACGAAGAGGCCGCCGGCGAGAACCAGGGCGACTCCGACTTCGAGGACCGGGTCGGCGATCTGCAGGATAAAGCGGAGGGCGAGGTAGGCGAAATAGCCGCCCACGATGAGGATGCCGATGCGCCAGAGGATGAGGCCGAGGGTGTGGGTCTTCTTCATGGCTGCTAGTGTAGGGTTAACATGACAAGATGGAAAGTGGAGTTTACATGTTGAACGAGTCCAGCGAGGGCAGGAAGTGGGACGTGAGCCTGGTAGAGTACTACGAATGGGAGGGAGAAGAAGATCATGAGTGGCACTGGCGGTGAGCGCGTGGTGCGATGCTGAGTCCTCCGCATCTGGGGGAGTTGGTCTCCGAGGGCATGGGGGTCGGCTGGGACCTGGCCCCACCTTCCCGTTCTGCCTTCGACCACGCCCGCTTCTGAAGCAGTGCGCGCATGAGAAACATGGAACGCACCTGGCTCAAGTACGAGGACCAGAGCCTTCTCGACCGCATCGAGTCACTCGACGACGTCAATCGGCTTGCGCTGACATTCTGTGAGGACGCAGCCCGCACCTATCGCCTGGTCACGACTTGGGGCAACCCGAGTCGAGACCCCTACGGATACGGCCTCGCCGACGCGCCCATCGTAGGGCTTCTGACACGCGTCGCGAAGCTCCTCCGACTCATCTGCGGATTCTACAAGCTGGACAATGGCGACCACCTCGCTGTATTCTCTCGCCCGCTCATTGAGTCGGCCATCGTCGCCACCTATCTCCTGCAGGAAGGAGATGAGGCCGTCGAGGACTTCCGGCGGTGCTCGTACAAGCACACGCTCCGGATACTGCGCGACCACGAGTGCGGGTCCGAGTTCGGAGTCCATACACGGTTCGTGGAACCATTCCATGGACTGGTGCCTGTCCAGGAACGACGACGGCACTTTCTCCGCGTTCGGTCTGTACCACGGCGTTGATGCTCGGCTGATATTGCCTTTGCTGCGATACGCGACGCCCCCGTTCGTTCTGTGGAGCGACCGAATCCAGATACGGGACGACTCAGTGCGCCAAGCCCTCGATCGTATCGACGACTACGCCCACTCTATCTACCTTAGGTTCGAAGAGCTCTACGACAACCCGAGCCGTGGTTCAGCGTCCCCGATGCGAGGTGAGCCACGCCGTTCTTCATAGAGTCAAGCCAAGACTATGGACGAGATCCAAGGCATCCGCGCGAAATACGACCACGCTTGTTTGGAGCGCCTCTTTGCGTCAACGCCAGAGGCGGATGAGTTGGCGTTGGCGTTCTACGAGGACGCTGCGGAAATCCTCGATATCCTCTCCCGCCTGAAGAACATCGAAAGGAACCCAACGGGCTTCTCAATCGACGACGCTCCGATACTCGGTCTGCTCGTCCGCACATGGAAACTACTCAAGCTGATCGTCTGGATTTACAGGGAGGACAGCGCAGAGTACGCGGCTATCGCCGAACGATCGCTCATCGAAGCGGCCGTTACCGCGACCTATCTCCTCCGTGCGGACCAATCCACGTTGGAAGACTATCGGCGCTGTTCCTACAGGAACCGATTCAAGATGCTCGAACAGGCGGCTTCCGGATCCAACTACTATCGCAGCACCGCTGGGCACCGCCTTCTGCGCTCGATCAACGAAAAACTCACGCTGGAGGGGTTGGACGAACACAGCTTCGAAGAACAGATCCGCAACGGCTGGCGCGTCGAAGGCAAGACATTTCACGCGATCTTCAAGGAGGTGGCGGATGAAGACATGTATGCCGTGGCGTACGGCGCGTCCTCGGAGTCCGTCCACGGTTCCTGGCTGGAGGTCCGGAGCTTCTCCCTGCGCGGCAATGTGGGCCGAGGTTTCTTGCCGCTGTATGAGCCGCTCCGCCAGAGCGTCGGCCACGTTTCGCTGGTGCTCCCGTTTGCCACACTGCCCTACGGAGGGTGGGCAGCAAGAGTCCAACTGGACGTCCCGTACATCGAGGACGTGCTGGGCTTTATCGACAAAGTCAACGGAAGACTGCTCGCCAAATACATGCGCCGTATCTACGGCTTATGACCTCGCCTCCGGCGCGAACGCCAACACAGCCAGCGTAGTTGGCCTCCATTGGGCGTAGACAGGCGGGGTCCTCCGCTTGGGACGGGCAGGTACACTGTGGTCCCCACGGTCGTGCGGCGGTTGTCCGGTCGAACCAGTGCAAAATCTGCACAGGTTGCTCCGCGATCCAATTCTCCCTCTTGGAAGACGTTGAGCACGTGCCGATTCACCACTGAGCGATCCCGCTCGAAGAGTTCGGCCATCTGCCGCAGGGTCAGCCAGACGGTCTCCTGTTCCAAACGCACGTCCAGCGAGACTTCACCGTTCGGCGCTTCGTAGACGACGACTTCACCGCCGAGGCGGCACACTAACCCCCGAAGATCCCCTTCGGCATATGCATGCTCACCAGCATGTGCGGCACATCCACGGTCTCCGAGATCTTCAGGTCCCCCGCCAGCGAGCACAGCACATACGCCTCCTCGGCCGTGAGCCCATGCTCCGCCACCAGGTAGTCGATCATGTACCGGGTGGCCTTACGCGCCGCCTCGTCGATCGTTGTCGCGAACCCCGTCACCGCGTAGAACTCATCGCTCTCGTACTGCGGCTCGACCATCCCCCGCGTGTTCTCCATCACCTCGAGCGTGAGCACGATTCGCATCGGGGTCTCGATGGCGGTGCCCGACACCTCGCCGTCCCCCTGGACCGCGTGCGCGTCGCCGATCGAGAAGAGCGCGCCCTCGACCTGGACGGGCAGGTACACGGTGGTCCCCGCGGTCATGTGGCGGTTGTCCATGTTGCCGCCGTTGGTGCGCGGCGGGATCGTCACCAGCATGGAGTCGGTGGCGGGCGCGACGCCGAGCACGCCAGCGAAGGGTGCCAGGGGCAGCGTGATTTCGTTGTTGAAGCGGACCTCGGTCGCGCCGGGCTCCATGGGGAAGCCGCGGATCCACGGCTCGGTGAACTCGTCGGCCAGGAAGCCGAACCCGGGCAGGATTGTCGCCCACCCCCAACCGCTGACCTCGACTTCGTGGATGGTCACCGCGAGCACGTCACCGGGGCTGGCGCCCTCGACCAGGATCGGCCCGGTCAGCGCGTGGATCAGGCCGAAGTCGATGTTGGCGAGGTCGTCCGCCGTCGTGGATTCGGTGATCTGGCCGTCGGACGCCTCCTTGGTGTGCACCTCGACGACCGCGCCCGAGGGGACGGTCAGCACCGGCGGAATCGTCGCGCTCCAGCGGTTGTGGGTGTTCTCGGTGCCGAGAGTGAAATCAGCCTCCGGGATGGGCAGAGTATACTCTGGGGTGGGCTGAGCATCCGTTGACGTGGGCTGAGTATCCTCCGGGATGGGCTGGACCTCACAGGCGATCAGCGGGAGGGCAAGAATCAGGGCCGTTGGCAGGGAGCGGGAACGGGACATGGGGCAGCTCCTATCGGGTCCTTTGTGCGTGATGGTGGGTGTGGGCGGTGCAACCGCGGGCGGCGTGAGCGGTCGGCGGCGCACCGGCTAAGCCGAAAGCGTTTTCAGCGTCTCGACGACCAGGTCGATCTCGGCGGTGGTGTTGTAGATGTGGGTCGAGATGCGGATCGCGTTGTGGCCGTCGCGCTGGTGTTCGTCAATGTGGATGCGGGCGCGCTCCTCGACGAGGGGGACGGCGGCGATCGCGTCGACGCCCTCCAGTTCGAAGATGGTGGAGCCGGGGCATGAAGTGGTGGGGGTGGGGCCGCTCAGCATGGTGGCGCCGGGGAGGGACGCGAGTCGGGACTTGAGGTAATCGGAGAGGTGGCGCGTCCGGGCGGCGACGTTCGCGATCCCCACGGCTTCCATGAAATCGAGCGTGGCCGCGAGGGCGGCCCGGGTGGGGAGGGGGGAGGTGCCGGGGGGCTGATAGCCGGCGGAGGCGGCGTCATCCTCGGGGGCGAAGGCCGACCGGACGCGGTCGCGGGCGTCGGCGCGCACGTAGAGGAACCCGGTGCCCATCGGTCCCAGCATCCACTTGTGGAGACTCGCCGAGTAGGTGTCGCACCCCAAGCCGTGCAGGTCGACGGGGAACATCCCCACAGCCTGCGCCCCGTCCACATGGCTCACGATCCCGCGTGCGCGCGCCATCTCGCACAGTTGGCGGACGGGGTAGAGGTGGCCGCCCCGGGTGACGTGGCAGAACGCGATTGCGCGGGTTGCGGGGGTCAGGGCCGCTTCCACGAGTTCGGTCACCTGATCTTCACTCTCAAAGGGGCTCGGGATGAAGACGGTGTTCACCTTCACCCCGTGGCGGGAAGCGCGGTACTCCCACGGACGGCGCCCGGCCGGATGTTCCTGACTGGTGATCAGCACCTCGTCTCCGGGCCGCAGGTCGACCCCGACGGCTCCCATGTGCAGTGCCTCACTGGCGTTGCGGGTCAGGATCAGCTCCTCGGGGTCCGCGCCCAGGAAGGCGGCGAGCCCGGGGACCACCCGATTGCCGATCACCTCGCCCAGGTCGTGTTTTCCGTGAAGCGGCTCGCGCGAGAGAGCTTCGTAGCCGGTGCCGACCGCCGTGGCCACCGCCGCCGGGGGCATGCCGAGGCTGGCGTTGTTCATGTAGGCGGTGCCGGGCTCGAGGATGAAGCGGGTGCGGACATCGGCCCAGGCGGCGTCTTCCACGCCGACGGGCGTCGCAATGGGTGGATCGGTCGCGGGCGGGTCTTCCCGTCCGGTGTCGGGGGAGCAGCCGAGCAGGGAAGCGCCCGCCACACCGGCCGCTCCCGTACCCACGAACCTGCGCCGGGAAAGGTGACGCCCCCCCACGGGTTCCTGAAGTCGCCTGGAGTCTTCGGTCACGATTGATTCTCCGGAGTGCCGGGGTAGGTTGTCTCCATGTCCAACCACCGCAGGGAGACTATGCGTCTACCACCGTGTGCCGCCAGCGGTTCCCGCCGCGAATGGGCTCCGGCGTCCCGTGGCCGCAGCCCCCGAGGTGTACGCCGGGCGTCTCCTGCCGCCGGTGCCGCCCCCGACCGGACCCGGATAGCGCGCACCGGGAGCAGCCGTCGGGTGGACCCGAGGACCCCCACCCCCTCCCCATGAGATTCGGACTCGCAGGATTCCCCGGTTCGGGAAAGACGACCCTCTTCAACGCGATGACCGGGCTTGACGTGCCCGTCGGCTACGGCGGCGAGGTGCGCGTGGGCACGGTGCGCGTCCCGGACTCGCGGCTCGATTTCCTGTCCCGTGTCATTTCGCCGAAGAAGACCACCTACGCGACGATCAACCTGCGCGACGTGCCGGGGGAGCATGGCGGCACCCCCAGGGTCCTGTCCCCCCGCGCGCTGCAGGAGATCCGGGACCGGAACGCGCTCTGCCTGGTCCTGCGCGACTTCCCGAACCCCGCCCTCGAAGCCGACCCCGATCCCCTCGCCGAAGTGCGCGCCTTTCACGACGAGTGCGTGCTGGCGGACTTGGCCGTCGTGGAGCGGCGGCTCGACCGGGCGCGGAAGGAACGGGCGGACGTGCGCGAGATCGATGCCTTCGAGACGTGCACCGCCACGCTGGAGGAGGGCAGGGCGCTGAGGCTGTTGTCAGCCGCCGAACTCCACCGGGGATTCCTGAAGGGCTACGGACTGCTGACCGACCTGCCGCTACTGGTTGCGGTCAACGTCGACGAGGAGCGGGCGGGCGAGGAACTCCCGGTGGGGCTGTCCGACGAGATCGACGAAATGGGGGGCGCCGCAATGGTTCTATCGGCCAGCGTCGAGGCCGACATCGCCATGCTGGATCCCGACGACCAGGCCGAGTTTCTGGAGGATCTGGGCCTCGCCGAGCCGATCCTCGCCCGCTTCATCCGCACCGCGTACGGTCTCATGGACCTGATCTCGTTCTTCACCCTGGGCAACGAGGACGTGCATGCCTGGACGATCCCCCGCGGCACGGTGGCACGCGCAGCCGCCGGGCAGATTCACAGCGACATGGAACGCGGCTTCATACGCGCCGAGATCATCCCGTATGAGGTGTTCGCCGAGCACGGGTCGGAGCAGGCCGTGAAGGAAGCGGGGCTGATGCGGGTGGAGGGGAAGGAGTATGTGGTGGCGGACGGGGAGATCATGCGGGTGCGGTTCAATGTGTAGGGATCGGTGACGAATCGCTGATCTCCCGTGGCCCAATTTGAGGTCACCCCGTACGGGCTGTTCGGATATTCAGATGCGTATTACATTGTATGACATGAAGACTGCCGCCGTCACCATCAGGATCGACCGGGACATGGAGCGCCGGCTGGATCGCGCCGCGCGTCGCAGCGGCCGCAGCAGAAGTGCCTTCGTCCGCGAAGCCCTGAAACGCCAGCTCGCCCTGGATCGGCTGGCCGATCTTCGCGCCCGCATCACGCCGTTCGCCGAAGCCCGCGGCTACCTGACCGACGAAGACGTCTTCCGCGACGTCTCTTGAGGGTATTCCTCGACACGAACGTCCTGGTAAGCGCCTTCGCGACCCGGGGGATCTGCGCCGACGTGCTGCGGATCGTCGTGGCGGAGCACGACCTGGTGCTTGGCGAGACGGTTCTCGGTGAGCTTCGCCGGGTCCTCCGCGACAAGTTGGGAGTGCCCTGTGCCACCGTCGATTCCACCGAGCGGTTCCTTCGCGAACAGGGTGCGGTGGTCGCCCGCGGTAGGCCGCTGGGGATCGAGTTGTGTGATCCGGATGACGTGGCGGTGCTCGAGCAAGCAGTCACGGGCGAGGCGGATGTGCTCGTGACGGGTGACCGGGATTTGCTGGGGGTTGCCGGGCAGGTCCCCATCGCTATCACAACCCCGCGCGGGTTCTGGAAGTCGCTCAGGGGTTAGGGTGGGGGACGAAAGCGGCGAGCGTTGGCTGGAGTCGAAGTCCACAACTGGGAAGTGCTGCGTGGAATCAGTTGACGCCCGCGCCCGTCCGGTGCGATTTTTCACGCCGCTTCTTCACAATCCCGCGTAGCTCAGCTGGTAGAGCAGACGGCTGTTAACCGTCGGGTCGCAGGTTCGAGTCCTGCCGCGGGAGTTGCAGGGATAGGCTTCACGCCGCCTCGATTCGTGATCGAATCCAGTCGCCTATCGCTTGCTCGTCCAGCCTTCCAGCCGCCAATCCCACCATCTTCTCGACCACTTCGTCCTCTGGCGCAACGAAGGCAGATCCGTTGAGTCCGAGGAAGATGACTCCCGCCAGAAACGCGATCCTCTTGTTTCCGTCCCGGAAGGGATGACCGGCGCAGATCCCGAAGACGTAGCAGGCGGCCAGGTGTGCAAGATCGGTCTCGGGCTCGTAGCTCCACCGGTGCCTTGCTCGGGCCAGGGCAGCTTCCAGGGCGTTGTCATCCCGAATGCCGATCAGGCCGCCGTGTTCGCGGATCTGGTCGAGTTGGACAGCCTCGATGACCAGTCGGGGGATCCGCCGAGGCTCCGGCCGCGTCACTTCGCGAGTTCTCTAAGGGCTTTCCGGTATTGCTTCTGGGCGGTGGCCGCCAGCGCGAGTCCTTCTTCCACATCCGGATCGTAAGGGGTCAACAGTATCCCGTTTGTGGTCTCAACGGCCAATACGTCGTCACCTGCCTCGAGGTGCAGACGTTCCGCCATGTCCTTCGGCAGGGTGGCCCCAACGGAGCCCCCCATTCTACGCAGCTTCACATTTCGGACCATGGGTCCCCCCTCGTAGATAGCACTCTGATGCTACTCGATTCTGCGCTAGCCGACAAGTGATCCCGCAACCGGGGTCCCCGAACCCTGACTCCGAACCCTTGTCGTCCCCCGAACCCCTTTGGGCGAAGGGAAAGACGAGCCATTGCGGTGTCTGTAGCCAACCGGCGGGCCACCGCCTATTCTCACCGTCCCCACGCAATCCCCGCACGCCGGAGCCACCATGCCACGCTCTCAATCCCCTATCCCCTTCCCGGCCCTCCTGTTGGCAGCCATCCCCCTCCTCCCCCTCCCCGCCCTCGCCCAGGAAACCGACGACCCCGACACCGAATGGGACGTCACCCTCGCCCGGGGCGAGACCCGCGAGATCGACTTCGAGACCGACGAGGGCACCTGGATGTCCGTCGACATTTCACCCGACGGCCAGTGGATCGTCTTCGACCTCCTCGCGCACGTCTACCGCGTCCCCGCGGGCGGCGGCCAGGCCGAGTGCCTCACCCAGGAGAGCGGCGTCGCGGTCAACTATCACCCGAAGTACTCGCCGGACGGCAGCACCATCGCCTTCATCTCCGACCGGAAGGGCCAGACCAACCTCTGGGTGATGGACGCCGACGGGTCGAATCCGCGCCAGGTGCAGTCCAGCCAGGAGACCCGTGTGACCATGCCCGAGTGGACCGCGGACGGCGAGTACATCCTGGTCGCGCAGGGCGGTGCGATCTGGATGTATCACGTCGACGGCGGTACCGGGATCGAGGTGGTGTCGTCCGAAGAGGGATCGGCTTCGTGGCCCTCCACTTCGGTCGACGGGCGCTACGTCTACTACCATGTCCGCACCCCGGGTTCGACCGTGCCGTGGGCGGTGGACCAGGTGGACGGCGAAGTGGTGCGCGACGTGCTGCAGGGGACGATGAACCTGCGCCGCATGGACCTGGAGACGGGGGACGTGATCCGGGTGACGAGCGGGATTCCGTCGCGGCAGTACCGGCTCTCGGGTGGTGGGGGATTGGGGGGAGAGATCTCGCCCGATGGCCGCTACGTCGCCTTCGCCCGCCGCCTTCCCGACGCGACCATCGAGTGGAAGGGACACGAGTTCGGCCCCAGCACGGCGCTCTGGATCCGCGACCTGGAGACCGGCGCGGAGCGAATCGCGATGGACCCCATCACGCAGGACATGTCCGAGGGGATGAAGGTCATCCGGTTGTTGCCCGGGTACGCGTGGGCGCCCGACGGCGCCTCGATCGTGATCTCGCAGGGGGGCAAGCTGCGGCGCCTCGACGTGGCCAGCGGCGAAGTCGCGACCATCCCCTTCACGGCGCGCGTGCACCGCATCATCTCGGAGCAGGCGTACCAGGCATTCCGGATCGACGACGGGCCGGTTCCGGTGACGTTTACGCGCTGGCAGACGGGATCCCCCGACGGGTCGAAGCTCGCCTTCACCGCCGCGGGGCGCGTCTGGGTCATGGACCTGCCCGACGGGACGCCGCGGCGGCTCACTTCCGATGGAGAGAAGCGGTTTGAATACGCTCCGTCATGGTCCCCCGACAGCCGTTCGCTCGTCTACACGACGGTCGACGAGAACGGAACCGGCCACGTGATGCGCATAGGTGCCGACGGGAGCGATCTCCGCCGGGTGAGCAGCGAGCCGGGCGAGTACGCCCACACCCAGTGGAGCCCCGACGGCGCGGAGATCCTGGCCACGCGCGGCTCCGGCGCGACCGTCCGCTACCGCTCCGTGGCCCACAACCCGTGGTACGACCTGGTGCTCTTCCCTGCCCACGGACCCGGCGGTGGCGCCGAAGCGGGCGACGAGACCTCGGGAGGAACCCCCGGCCAACTCGTGGTCCGCGTCCCCGGCAACTCGCTTCCCACCCGCACCCAGTTCGTGCGCGGCTCCTTCGGTCCGGAAGGACGCATCTACTACCGCATGATGGGCGACTCCACGCGCCTGGTGTCGGTCGCCCGCGACGGCACTGACCGGCGCACCCACCTGGTCCTCCCCTGGGCCGACGAGATCATGATCTCTCCCGACGGCCGCCACGCCGCCTTCAACGAGGGCGACAACGCGTACCTGGTTCCCGTGCCCGGTCCGATCGGCGGCGAATCGGTCCCGGTTGCCAAGAAGAACGGCAAGCTCCCCGTGCGGAAGCTCAGCACGCAGGGCGGGATCTTTCCCGGCTGGCGCGACGCGAACACGGTCGAATTCGGCAGCGCGGCCAGCTACTACACACACAATGTCGAAGCCGAAACCACCGACACCTTCACCATCGACCTCCAGCTTCCGCGCGGCTCGCTGGCGCGTGGTACCGTCGCCATCACCGGCGCTCGCATCATCACCCTCGAGAACCGGCAGGTGATCGACAACGGCGCGCTGGTGGCCACGGACGGCCGCATCACTTGCGTCGGCGCAATGGCAGAATGCGACACCTCGGCGGCCGACTACACCATTGACGCAACCGGCAAGACCGTAATCCCCGGCTTCATCGACATGCACTCGCACTTTTTCCGCGAATACCGGGGCATCATTCCGCCCAACGCCTTCGAGATGGCGGTCGCGCTGGCGTACGGCGTCACCAGCAACCTCGACAACTCGCAGTGGTCGCAGGATGTCTTCCCCGCGGCGCAAATGATCGAGGCAGGCGTTCTGGTCGGCCCCCGCACCTACACTACCGGCGACCCCCTCTACCGCGGCGACGGCGGGCGCCGCAACGAGCTGACCAGCTACGAGGCCACCGAGGACGAGGTCGCGCGGCTGCAATCCTGGGGCGCGGTTTCGCTCAAGCAGTACCTGCAGCCTCGCCGCGACCAGCGCCAGTGGGTGTCGGACATCGCGCGCAAACGGGGATTGATGGTGACCTCGGAGGGGAGCGACCTGGCCTTCAACCTGGGGATGATCATGGACGGCCAGACCGCGTGGGAACACCCGATCAGCTACGTGCCGATGTACTCCGACGCGGCTCGCTTCTTCGGGCGTGCCGAGACCGTCTATTCGCCCACCTTCGTGGTCGGCGGACCGGGTCCGTGGAACGACGAATGGTTCTTCCAGGAGACCGAGGTGTGGCGTGACGAGAAACTCAGACTGTGGATGCCGTGGAAGCAGCTGGTGCCGCACTCTCGCCGCGTCTTCACGCGTCCCCGCACCGACTACAGCTTCCCCATGGTGGCCCAGATCCTGGCCGACTGGATGGCCGAAGGCGCCCGTGGAGCCATTGGCGCGCACGGGCAGCAGCATGGCCTCGCGTCCCACTGGGAAGTGTGGATGGCCGCCGAGGCAATGGGCCCGATGGGCGCGCTGGAGCTGGCAAGCGTCGAGGGCGCCTACTTCCTGGGCGCTACGGAGGACGTGGGGTCGCTAGCGCCCGGCAAGCTGGCCGACCTGATCGTCCTCAACTCCAACCCCCTCGACGATATCCGGAACACCACCGACATCATGCTTGTAATGAAGGGCGGGATCCTCTACGACGGGATGACGCTCGACGAGCTCTGGCCGAACGCGCGACCGTACGGAGCGCGTCCCTGGTTGCACGAAGAGGTATGGAGGGCGGGGCCGCGGCCGGTCAACCGGTAGGATGAAAGGAGGGAGCAGGCTCCTGAAGCAAGCGACGCATCAAAACCGTCGGACGATCGCGACCCGTTTTGCCAAACCGATTTGGTTGCCGTTGACGGTCCTCGGGCTCGCATTGTGCACGTCGCCCGACGAGCCCGCGCCCGAGTCATTCCCGGACATCGTCATCGCGCGCCCCGGCGACACCCTGGCCGTCTTTCCCGCGCCCGGCGATACGTCCGTACTCCTTGCCCGCGTGAACGGTCTGGCTTTGGCGGACGACCAACAGAGCGTCTACGTCCTGGATGGGGGCAGCTATCGAGTGCACCGCATCGATCTGGATGGAAACCGCCTGGCGTCGATGGGCAGCCAGGGGGAGGGACCTGGTGAGCTGGAGAGCCCGGTCGCGATCCGGGCAGCCGAAGGAGCCGGAGTCTGGGTGCTGGACAGCCAACACCAGCGAATCACCCGCTTCGGTCCAGATGGCGCGCTCGTAGAGACGGCGAATCCGGGGAAGGCGATGGGGTTCACGATGTCGCCCTTCGGCGATGGCGTTCTGGTCCCCACAATGGGAGCACCTCCCTTACAGGATCCGGACGGGCACCCCGAGACTTTGCTGACCTACTTCGGTGCTGCGGATACCCGGCAGTTGGCCGACCCCCCGTTGGTGCCCCCGGTTCTGTCCAGCGGGGACTTCTTTGAACGCATGACCGGGTGGAAGTTCGCCCCCGTCTCTGCGGGAGAAGTGGCGATCCTGCTGAGCTCGAGTGATCCCCGCGGGTGGCGGGCATTCGTCGATGCCGCAGCCGAGAGGGTGGACCGTTTGGTGGAGTTGCCGATCCCGGGTGACTTGCGCCAGCGCATCGCGGAGATCGAAGTGGAGCCCGAGGCCCGATTCAGGCCATTTAGCCGGGTCGAAATGGCGGGGGATCGGCTATGGGTCATTTCGGTCGGCATGGTAGATCCTGTGGCCTTTACCATTCCGCTCGCCGAAGGGGAACCCTCCATCAGGGTGGTGGCGGAGGGGCTCAACAGGTGGAGGGAGGGACTGCGGGTCCAGGACATCATCGTGCTCGACGACCGCATGATCGTCGCTCGGGATGTCGAGGTGCTGATTCTGGAGTGGTCGGCGGAACAAGGGTGACCGCGGGACGTGATCCGGCGTCGCCAACCGCGCCGTGACCGGGCACCGAATGTTGCCACTACGGTTTCCGTCCGTCCCGATCCACCACGGTCACCCCCCGGCCACCCGAGTCGGCCCATCCGAAGCGGGTCCCGTCCGGTTGCGCCGCCCCGATCCCGTTGGCTACCATGCCGTTCCCGACGATCCAGCCCCATCAGGAGTGACCACATGTTTCCCGGATCCATCGCCAGTGTCCGCGCTCGCATCGCGGCCATCGCCGCGACGTGTGCTTTCGCGATCCTCGCGCTCGCCAGTGTCGCCGCCCCCCTGACCGCCCAGTCCGGCGCCTTCGGCCACCAAGTCCTCATCGACGACGACGAGATCCTCATCGCTGAACCCACAACCAGCTTCCGCCCCGGCGCGGTCTACGTCTACAGCCGGTCGGGCGGCACCTGGCGCGAATCCACCGCCCTCCACGCCCCCGACTCGGAACGCGCGGACGGGTTCGGCACCCTCCTCGCCAGGACCGGCAACACCCTCTTCGTCGGCCAGCGCGGGGGCCCGATTCATGTCTTCGAGCGTGGGAGCGGCGGCGCATGGCGGGCTGCCGGGACGGTTTCGGGTGACGACATCGCCGGAGAGTCCCCGACGTGCCGCTTCGACGGGTATTGCGGAACCGACTTCGGCCTGAGCCTGGCAGCCGGCGGCGATTGGCTGATGGTGGGTGTGCCGGGAGTGCCCGCAAGGCAGGGGCCGAGACGGCCGGGTGCGGAGGAGGAAGCCGCGCCGCAGGGAGTCGTCTACGCGTATCAGCGGGCCGGCGACGGCAACTGGGCTCGCCGCGGCGAGCTGCAGCCCGGCGACGGCACGGATGGCGACCTCTTTGGCGCGGCCATCCTCTTCACTTCGCACGGGGTGCTGATCGGAGCCCCGCAGTGGAACGCGGGGGATGAGGACGGCGAACGTGCCGGACGGGTCTATCACTTCCGGCAGGGAGACGGGGGCTGGCAGGAGGCCGGAGCCCTCGAGATGGCGCCCGAGGGCAACGCCAACTTCGGAACCGCTCTCGCGGCCGGCGGCGACAGGGTACTGGCGGGCGCCCCGGGCGCGGATGACAGCCGGGGTGCGGTCTATACCTACACCTGGGACGCCGACCTCACTCGGTGGGTTCGCGGCGACGGACGGCTCTCCTTCGCAAACGGCGAGAGCGGCGACCGCTTCGGCACGGCTGTGGCCTTCTCCGGGGACGACGCGTGGGTCGGCGCGCCCACCACGCGCGGCTACGAACTCGGCTCGGTCTTTGTGTACCGGGGCGGGGCCGACGGTTCGTTGTCCGCCCAACCGCGCCGTATCCAGCTCCCGCAGGAGGAGACGGTCGAGAGCGACCGGTTCGGCAGCCTGATCGTCGCGGACGCCGGGGTCGTGGCCGTGGGGGCGTCCGGCATGCACCACCAGGCCGGATCGGTCCACATCTTCGAACGCGACGGCGGAGCCTGGGGGGAGATGCTCGTGAGCGCGCCCGACATGCTCGCGCCGGTCGTCGGCGAGGAGCGGCGCTGCCCGGAAGAGGGCGCGGTCGGCCTCTTCGACTGCGACGAGATCGAGCTCCTCGCGTACATCCCGCCCTCGCTCCTGCGGGCCGGGGACCGCGCCCGCGGCGTACGCGCCAACGACAACTGGGGCTGGACCGACCCGGAGACCGGGCGCGAGTATGCGCTTGTGGGACGCAACGACGGTACATCGTTCGTCGACCTCACTGATCCCACCAACCCGGTGCTGGTCGGTGACCTGCCCAAGCCCTGGGGCACCCCGCCGTCCCAGCTCTGGCGCGACATCAAGACGTACAAGAACCATGCGTTTGTCGTGGCCGACGGCGCGGGCGCGCACGGTCTCCAGATCCTCGATCTCACCCGTCTGCGCGACATCTCACCGGCAGAGATGCCCGTACTCTTCGAACCCGACGTGCACTACACGCGCATCGGCAGCTCGCACAACATCGCGATCAACGAGGAGACCGGCATCGCCTACACGATCGGCGGCGGCGGCGCGGGCGAC
Source organism: Longimicrobiales bacterium (assembly GCA_965211795.1). Classification (GTDB taxonomy): domain Bacteria; phylum Gemmatimonadota; class Gemmatimonadetes; order Longimicrobiales; family Gaopeijiaceae; genus Bin94. The sequence goes on along the minus strand of OZ242973.1, from coordinate 3,888,723 downwards.
ACCTGCGGCGGCGGCCTCCACATGATCGACATCAACGATCCCAGGAACCCCGAGTTCGTGGGTTGTGCCCCCACCGGCGGCACGCACGACACCCAGTGTGTCATCTACCGCGGCCCCGACGAGGACTACCAGGGACACGAGCTGTGCATGAACTCGAATGGCCGCACCTTCCAGATCCAGGACGTCACCGACAAGGAGAACCCGGTCGTCGTCGGCAGCGGTTCCTCGCCGAACCCGGCCTACATCCACCAGGGCTGGCTCACCGACGACCACCGCTACTTCTACCAGAACGACGAGTCCGACGTGATCGCCGGCAACGTGGAGACCACGCGCACCCTCGTCTGGGACGTCAGCGATCTCGAGGACCCCGTCCTGGTCAACGAATTCATGGGCTCAATGCCCGCCAGCGCGCACAACCTGTACATCAAGGGCGACCTGATGTACCAGGCCAACTATCTCTACGGCCTGCACATCCTCGACATCTCCGATCCCGAAAACCCGCGCGAGGTCGGTACCTTCGACACGGCGCCGTACGCTGAGGGGCCGGGGTTCGGGGGCGCGTGGAGCAACTACCCGTACTTCGAGAGCGGCACGATCATCGTGACCAGCATGCAGGAGGGGCTTTTCGTGCTGAGGAAGAGGGTGCGGCCGGTGAGTTGACGGGGTGCGGGGTGGGGTGGTAGCGTCCCGAAGGTGGAACGGCGACGGGCGTATGGGTGCTTCGCCGACTGAATTGTGAACCATTCAGCGGTGGAGAGGCGCCATGGACCAGAGCCGACGGAGTTTCGGCGAGGAGATCAAGTTCTTCCTGAATGCGTGCCCCGGTCCGTCCGTACCGAGGCGTGGGTTGTACCACGCGGCATTCCAGAGAGTGCGCGGCATCCCGGACCTGGACCAATCCGGGCCGCACGATGAGTTGCTTGGAGGCTCCGAGCGTCGCAGGAGTTCTGGCGAAGGTGGGGGCGAGCGGTCGTACCTGAGAAAAGTGGCCGGAATCGCCGAGTGCGTTGGGTGTCGGCCCGCGTATTTGACGGAAGCCGCGCTTCGACACGGATACCAGTACTCGAGAGCGTTGCGCTGGATTCGCTTCCTCCACGGAATGGCCCTTCATGCGAATGGAGTGGGCGGGTTGACCCTTGCGATGCGCCTGGGATTCTCCGATGTCGCCGGTTGGAGCCGGTTCACGAGGAGACTCGTGGGAAGGACGCCGAGCCAGCTTCCGAACCTTCCCATGGACTACTGGGTGAAGAGGGCTGTGGACGACGTTTTTCTCTCTCCCGCCGCCGCAGGGACCGAAAGTCGGGACACGAACCGTTGAGAGGACAAGCAAGAGCGATGAGAGGACATCGCGCAGGACTTCCGAGCATCCGCCCTTTCCCTGGTCGGGCGAAAAGACCGCCCGAGTCACTTGGATGCCGACCACGTGTGATGCTGCCGTCGCAGGTAGCGAGGGCGGCTTAGCCAACCCACCAAGAGGAGGAAACTCAATGAAAGCAACGAATCCCAACCGAGTCATGCTGGCCATCTCGGGTGTGGCTCTGCTCGCCGGGACTCTGCTCGCAGTGTCTCCCGCTCCGAGCGCTGCCCAGGACTGTTGGACTTGTGATTTCAACTGGGCCACTACGTACCATGAGTGCAATCGGTACGGGGCAGGACAGGGACGAGGCGACTGCAAGGACCCCTCTTTACCCTTTCACTACTGTCTGATGTCGGGAACGATTTGTGTCCGCCAGACAACTGCGGCAACCGACGAACAGGCGGTATCGAAGGTCATCGGGGGCGACATGCTACCTGCGGGCGGCGCCTATTTCTTCGTCATGGACGGTGCTGAGGCGATCGTGATGCGAAAGTGCGACCAATCGCTCGTGGCCAGGGTTCCCCGACAACTGCTCGCGCGCGCTGACCGGGAGAGTCAGGTGGATCAGGTGCCCGAGCGGATAGCGTTGGCAGGTGAAGGTCAGCGAGGGGATGTTGCAATGCAGCTGCAGGCGTAGGGGGACCACCCCCATGGCACCGGCCAGTTCGCTTTCGTCAACAACCCGGCGGAGGCTTGCCCCGGGTGGCGTACTTCCGTTGATTCCGTGCCTGGGCCTAGCGTGCGGCAATGATGACCTCACAGGTGAACCAGTCCAGTTGACCTGGTCCAGCGAAGCAGAATACCGATTCGACGATGCTCCCGAGAGGAATGTGTCCTTCCTACGGCCATACGTCCGGGCCGACCCTTGGCGAAACCGTGTCTTGGTTCTCGACAGAGCGAGCTCACAGGTCAGCGTGTGGGCCCCGGAGGGTTCACTACAATTCGCCGTGGGACGAGCTGGAGACGGCCCTGGGGATTTGTCCTCTCCACAGGACCTGATCGTCAGGGAAGACGGTAGTTTCTCGGTGTTGGAAGACGGTGGCTCACGATTCACAACTTTCGATGCTGGCGGGGAGCTCCTGGGCAGTGTGCGAGGAGTGGATGCGGCGCTCAGCTACCAAGGCTTCCCGGTCTTCCTGGGCTGGCCCAGAGACGGCACTCACTTCGGGATCGCGCGAGTCCCCCCCAGCATCGAAGTTGGAGCACGGGGTACTCCCTCCTTTGACCGCCAGCCCCTCTTGCGCGTCCGTCGTTCCAGCACCGGGCAATGGGAGAGCCCGGAACCCGTGCTCTGGTTGGATCTGCGCAATCGGACCCATGCCATGCGGATGCCGGACGGTGGAATCGCGTACGGAAACCAACCATTTGGTGATCCGGATCGGATCATGCTGGCGCCAGGTACCGCGCTCGTCGTGCGAACGAAGGGGACGCCCGGCGCAGTTGAACTGATCGAAGTGACCGAAAACGGGGATACGGCGTGGCATCAGCGCCTTCAATTCGAGCCTCAGGTGTTGACTCCACGACTTGTCGAGAGGCGAATGCAGGCAATTCTCGGCATGATGACACGGGGAACATCTCCGGGATTGGAGATGTCGAGTCGAGAACTTCGGGACATATACCAGGACGGACTGTACCAACCCCCTTACCTGCCCGCGGTGGATGGACCACCCGTCCCTACCGCGTCGGGGGAAGTGTGGTTGAAAACGCATGAGGAGGTCTCGGACAGCCTGATTGTCTACTACGTGGTTCGGCGAACCGGTGTGGACGAAGAGCCGCGTCGCGTACTACTACCCGCATCGCTGTGGATCACCGATGCCACAACGACACATGTCTGGGGAGTATGGTGGGACTCGATGAATCGGCCTCACGTTGTCGGGCGAAGGTTGGCACCATGATAGCGTGGCGCAAGACCATATGCAAAGCCCGCGGCTGTGCTGAAGCGACCGGGGTTCAAGAATAGCCATGGATGTGTGACTTGGTGAGGGAGCAGGCGGCCGTACGTGGGCAGGCCTTCCAGGAGGCGATTGAGTTCTTCATCCGGGCGTGCCCTGGGCCGTACCTGGCGGAACGCGGCATGAGGATAGTTGCGTACCAGAGGATCCGAGGCATCTCCGGGCTGGAAGACGGGACCGCCGGCCAGGAACACGGAGTCGATGTATCGGGGGACCGGGGGCGGTATATCACTTCGATCTCGGAGGTCGCCAAGTGGCTGAACTGCCGCCCGGGTTATCTGTCGCAATCGGCGCTTAGGCGCGGATACTCCTATTCAAAGGCGCTTCGGTGGCTGCGGTTCTGCCACGGCGTCGCGCTACGGGCCGAAGGTGTGCATTCTGATCGTGCCGCGTGGCGGACCGGGTTCAGTGATCCATCGGGCTGGACTCGGTTCACGAGAGCGCTCATCGACAAGGGACCGAGCCAGCTTCCCAAGCTCCCATTCGAGTTTTGGGTGCGACGAGCAGTCGAGGATGTCTACCTGGAGCACCGGAAGCCCGGAAGGCACCGCGATTGCGGTTGAAACGACAATGAACCGATGTCAAGCAACAACGCGGTTTGCCAGGAAGAGGGCTACTCTCAGCAGCGGTATTCGCGGATGGTTGCCCAAGCGGGCTTGCATCCGACAATTCGCGGTTGACGTTCCCTGTCGCATGGGCCGTCGGCCAACACTATGGTTCCCAACGAAAGGGGAAAGCGATGAAATGGGTTTGTCTTGGCTTGGCAGGCGTCGGCATGGCAGCGAGCTGGGCGGGAATCTTCAGTGCCATAGGCGGTCCTGCCGGGCCGATCCTGTGGGGAGCGGCTGGCTACGTCGCGAGCTACGCATCGGGGTGGCTATGTGTCCTGAACGACTGACCGATCGCAACTGGCTGGCAGAAGAGGCCAGGAAGAACCGTCGGAAGACATTCTTCTTTGTTGCCCTGGGATTCGCGGCGGCGGCGGCCGCGATCGTGATCGCACTCTCGTAGACCGATGGCTCCTCAGATGACGCCCATGGCGTTGGTTTCGGGGTTGTTGACCTTGTGCATTGCGGCCGCAGTCTTCGGGTTCTGCGTGTCTGCGGGTAACGCCTTCTGGTCATGGTGCGCTCGACGGGTTCAATCGCGGGAATGAGCCCGGGCTCCTGTCGTGAGGAACGGGGGGAGCTCGCTCCCCCCGTTCTGATCGCCGCTGAGTTCGCCGATGGGGTGAGTCTGGTTTCAACGGGACTCCTGGGACATCAGTGACGTCGAAGATCCCATGCTGGTAGGGTACCAGTCTCGGTACCGGCCGCCCGCGCCTGGCGACAACGATGCTGCTCCCGGTTGCTGCAACTTCGTCCATGAGGCGTAGGCACTTCGCCTTGAATTGAATTGACCGCCTTGACCGTTCCGCGGTGTGTAATCGCGTCTGTACGGTCAGACATTGTCACGTTCTCTCTTCCGGTCTCAACCCGCCCCGCGAATTCGCGGACGCGACGATTGGCGTGTCAAGTGCAGGGCCCCTCACACCGTCTCCCGCAACGCCTCCACCAGCTCGTCCACCTCCTCCACCGTGTTGTAGAAGTGGGGACTGACCCGCACCACGCCCGGCCGGCTGTCCACGATGATCCCCCGTTCGGCCAACGCGGCCACTGCCGCCCCAGGCTGGGGATGCCGAACCAACACGATCGCTGACCGCGTCTCCCTGCGGCCGCTCACCCGCAGCGAAAACCCCCCCGCCCCACACCCCTCCACCAGCCGCTCCGTAAGCTCGACGTTCCGCGCCCGAATCACCCCCATCCCCATCCCGTCCACAATCTCCTGCCCCCCAAGCGCAGTATGCACCGTTGCCAACGCCGGTGTACCCAGTTCAAACCGCCGCGCGTCATCATGATAACGGAACTCTCCCGCGTTGAAGTCGAACTGGTCCCGCGTCGCGAACCAGCTGGTGATCCTCGGCTCCAGGTCCCCGATCAGCTCATCCCGAACGTACAGATACGCCAGCCCCGGCCCGCCGCACAGCCACTTGAGCGGCCCCGCCGTGTAGAAATCCACGCCGCTCTCCGGCAAGTTCACCGGCACCTGTCCCGCCCCCTGATACCCGTCGATCAGGCTGTACGCACCCGCCCGTCGCGCGATATCCGCGATCGCCCCCATGTCCTGAATCGCCCCGGTCGTGAAAAAGACGTGACTGGTCGCGATCGCGAGGGTCCGCTCGTCGACCGCGTCGGCGTACTGCTGCGGGTCGATGTGGACGCCGTCGTGACTCTCCAGCACGATCAACTCCGCGTCCGGGCGCACCTTCCACTGGTAGAGCAGGGTGGGGAAGTCAAGCTCGGTCGTGACGATGCGGTTGCGCTTCGTCCAGTCGAGACTCGACGAGATGGCGGCCAGGGAGGCCGAGGTGGAAGGCATGAGCGCGACGGTGCCGGCGGGTGCCCCGAACATCGTCTCGACGCGTCCGCGCAGCTCGGCCAGCAGTCCCCACCAGTGCTCGTACCAGGCCGAGGCGCCGAGGTCGTGCCACTTGGCGACGAAGTCCGACAGCCGGTCCTCGGCACGGGTGGAGAGGGCGCCCAGCGAGCAGGAGTTGAGGTAGTTGCGGTGCTGGAGGATGGGGAATTGGGCGCGGATCTGGTCGAGGTTCATGACGGGCGTCGCCGGGGCGACGGAACTTGCGAGTGGGTTGTCGGAGGAGGCGTCAGGTCCAGTTGAAGCCGCCGGTGTGCCTCAAATAGACCTGTAGTTGCGGCCAGGGGACAAGGAAGCGCCACTCGTGAGAGGACCCTGCCCCTTCCGTCGGAACCATTCGCCGGCCGTAGCCGAAATAGACCGTGGGTCGGGCGGGCAGGGGATACGGGTCCCATCCGACCGGAATGTGGAACACCTTCTGCCAGTCGGTCGTCCCGTGGCTGGCGAGGGGGGAAACCCTGAATCCCGCGCCAATGGAGAATCGGGTTTCCGGGTCGGTCTTCCGGAGGTTGAGGCCAAAACTGATCCCGGGCTTGACTCGGCCGTCGGGCCGATCGTGCATCGGCAGTCCGACCACCAGCTCGATTTCGGTGCTCCCCTGGTGGAGGTTCCAGCGGCGGCGGTCCGCGTTCCCCAGGTGGATCCCCATGTGTGCGGCCGCGGTCGTGCCGCCACCGATGGAGATCGAGAAGGAATAGTACTGGGCGTTCGCGGCGTCGGGCGGGAGAAGGATGGCCGTGCCTGCGAACAGCGATATGGCGATAGTGGATTGGCGTTTCATGCGTTCGGTCTTCTCTGCTTTCCTGCGAACCGGATTTTGGATCCCGAGCTACTCGGGTGCGGCATCTCGGCGGTCGGCGTGCAAGCCTGGTTGCGGTTCCTACTCCAACAGTTCAACGTCATGGCTCCACTACGCCTGACCGATCTTCCCGGTTCCAGGAATGACCAGGAGTAGCTCGTTGACGCGACGGAAGCAGCCGCGCGCCGCCGATAGCGGCGGCCAGCCGGACGACTCGCTGGTGGGCACCGACCGCGCCCTCGCCGAAGCCCGAGCCCTCGGCTTCGAGGAGGCCGGCGTGGTCACCCGGGGCGACAGCCAACACATGGCGCACTTTCGGCGCTGGATCGCGTCCGGCCTCCACGGCCGCATGGACTACCTGTCCCGCCCTGACGCCGTAAGGCGCCGCGCCGGCCTCGACCACACCCTTCCCGGCTTCCAATCCGCGCTCGTCGTCGCCCACTCGTACGCGGACGACGAGCCCACCACCCCACCCCCCCACCCCTCCCACGCCATCATCGCCCGCTACGCCCGCGGCCGCGACTACCACCACGTCATCGCCGAAAAGCTGGACACCCTCGCCCACCGCCTCGAAGTCCTCGCGGGACGCCCCTTCCGGCGCCGTATCTACGTCGACACGGGACCGCTCCTGGAACGGGAACTCGCCGTCCGTGCCGGCCTCGGCTGGTTCGGCAAGAACACCATGCTCATCCACCCGCGCCGGGGTTCATACTTCTTTCTGGGCGTCCTGCTCACCGACCTCACCCTGGAACCGTCCACGCCCTTCACCGAGGATCACTGCGGCACCTGCCGTCGCTGCCTCGACGCCTGCCCCACCGGCGCCCTCCTCGGCTACGACGACGTCGGCGCCCCCGTCATGGACGCCACCCGCTGCATCTCCTACCTCACCATCGAACTCAAGGGCCCCATCCCGGTGGAGCTCAGGCCCGCGATCGGCAACCGCGTGTACGGCTGCGACATCTGCCAGGAGGTGTGTCCCTGGAACGAGAGGTTCTCCTCCCCCGCCCCGGAGCCCGCCTACACGTCCCGCCCCGAACTGGACAACCCCTCCCTGATCGACCTGGCCACGCACCTGCTGGAGATGTCCGGCAAGGCGTTCCTTCGCGAGTATCACGACTCCCCGGTGTCGCGCGCGCGGCGAAACGGCCTGCTGCGGAACGTTTGCGTGGCGCTCGGCAACTGGGGTGCGGCCGAGGCGATCCCGGTGTTGGAGCGGGCGGCGCGGGATCAGTCGGAACTGGTCCGCGAGCATGCCCGGTGGGCGCTGGAGCGGATTGGGACGGAAAGTGAGGGATGGGACTTGCCGTCCTCGGTGCTCCCGCGGGGCCATCCACGGATTGCCGGCGCAGGCTGCGAATCGCCGCTGAAAGCCGATTCCGATTGACATGTACAACAACCACGCTATCTTCCTGTACATGAACAAGGTCAACATCGCAGACGCCCGAGCCCACCTCTCCCGCTACCTCGCTCGTGTCGAGGCGGGAGAGACCATCACCCTGTGCCGCCGCAACGTGCCCGTCGCCGAAATCCGGCCGCTGCGCACCGAACCCGCCGAACCGCGCCCCATCGGCATCGACCGGGGCATGTCCGTGCCCGACAGCTTCTTCGAGCCGCTACCGGACGACCTACAGGGAACCCCCCCAAACCGGCGCCCCCGACGGCGACGCTCCATGGGCGGCGAGTAGTGAAGCTCCTGGTCGACACCTGCACCTTCCTATGGCTGGCGGCGGCGGACCCGCAGCTGACGCCGAAGGCCCTCTCCGCCTGCCGCGATCCGGAAAACGCCGTCTACCTGAGTTCGCTGTCCGCCTGGGAGATCGCGGTCAAAAACCGCCTCGGCCGCCTGCCGCTGCCCGAGCCGCCACGCCGCTATGTCACCAGCCGCCGCAAGTGGCTCGGCCTCGAGCCGCTGGCCTTCGACGAAGCCGCCGCCGCCCTCGACGCCCGCCTGCCACCCCTGCACAACGACCCCTTCGACCGCGGCCTCGTCGCTCAGGCCATCCACTACGGAATGACGATCGTCACGCCCGACGAAGCCATCGCCCGGTACCCCGCACCCGTCCTCTGGTAGCCATGCGACCTTTCGCCCCCGACAATGCCCCTCGGGCCCGCCCCGCCGGCCACCTCACCGCCCTGCTCGCGGCCGCCCTCGCCACCCTCCTCCTCCCCCTCCCCGCCACCGCCCAGCACTTCGACCTCCTCATCCGCGGCGGCCAGGTCCTCGACGGCTCCGGCAGCCCCGCCTACACCGCCGACATCGGCGTCACCGATGACGTGATCATCGCCATCGGCAAGCTCTCCGGCGCCACCGCCGACCGCATCATCGACGCGACCGGCAAATACATCGTCCCCGGCTTCATCGACATGCACTCACACGCCGACCGCTCCTTCGCGTCGGACAACATCGAGGGGCGGCGCGCGCACAACCTGGTCATGCAGGGGATCACCACCTCGGTCTTCGGACCGGACGGGCGCAACCCGGTGTGGCCGATCTCGGCCGAGATGGATGCGTACCGCACGCCGGGAGTCGCCACGAACGTGGTCCCGATGGTGGGTCACGGGACGGTGCGCGGACGGGTCATGGGCACCGACTACGAGCGCGCCGCGACCGAGGCCGAGATCGCCGAGATGGCAGAACTGGTGCGGGCCGGGATGGAGGACGGCGCCTGGGGACTCGGAGCCGGGCCCGAGTACCGGCCGGGACGCTTCAGCACCACCGAAGAGCTGATCGCGCTGGCCAGGGTGGTCGCGGACTACGACGGGTTCTACTACTCGCACCAGCGCAGCCAGTCACCCCTCCCCCTCTGGCAGATCCCCTCGATCGTGGACGGCCAGCCGCTCACCGGCACCGACGGGATGCGCGAGACGATCGAGATCGGACGCGCGGCCGGGATCCGGGTGGTCGGCACGCACATCAAGGCCAAGGGGACCGACACCTGGGGACACTCGCAGACCGACATCCTCATGATCGAGGCGGCGCGGCGCGAGGGGGTGGACGTATACCTGGACCAGTACCCGTACGAGACCTTCGGCGGCGGTCCCGTCGACGTGATCCCCGACTGGGGGTACGCGCCTCCCGGGACGGATCGCAGCGGCGGCCTCGACGCGCCCATCTGGCGCGACGCCGACCTCATGAGCGACCCGAAGGGGAACCTGCGCGCGAACCTGGCCGACCCGGTCTCGGCCGCGGAGCTGGAACGCGACACCGAGTACATCCTGCGCCTTCAAGGTGGTGCCGGCCGCCATATCGTCGTGGCCGCGCCGGACTACCCGGAAACCATTGGCCGCCACCTGTCCGAGATCGCCGCCGACGCGGGCCGCACACCCTTCGAACAACTCGTCCACTTCGCGCTCAGCGCCACCGAACTGCGCCCCGCGGGCGTCCGCTTCCGCCCCGTCGCCGGCCACCGCTTCGACGTCGAGAACTACATGCGGCAGGAGTTCACCGCCACCTCGACCGACGGCTCGGTTTCGCTGCGGACGCGGCCGGGCCAGCATCCGCGCTCCTACGGCGCCTTCGCGCGGAAGATCTCCCACTACGTAAAGGAACGCGGCGTGATCACGCTGCCCTTCGCGATCCGCTCCTCCACCGGTCTCCCCGCGCAGATCATCGGACTTCGCGACCGCGGGTACGTGCGTGAAGGCTACAAGGCGGACCTGGTCGTCTTCGACTACGAGACCATTACCTCTCCCGCTACGATAATGGAACCCGACCTGTACCCCACGGGTATCGAGTACGTGCTGGTCAACGGCCGCTTCACGGTTGACGGCGGCAAACCCACCGGAGCCCTGCCCGGTGCGGTCCTCGACCGACGAGAGAAACGCGAAGGCGATGCCAAGGGAGTGAGCGAGTAATGTCTGCAATCAAGAACATCATCAGGAAGCTGGCCGTGGTCACGGCCGCGGTCGCCGTTGCGGGACTGGCTCTTTCGGAGCGCGGGACCGCCCAGTTCGGGGGCGACGCGAAGGGCGAAGTCTTCGGATACCTCGATCTCGGGGTCCCGCTGGGGGATTTCCGGAGCCACGTGGATCTGGGCGGTGGCGCCGGAGGTGGCGGCGTGCTCTTCCTGGGCGGGAACAGGCTTGCCGGGCTGCGCATGGAGGGGAGCTTTCTCATCTACGGGGCCGAGAGAGCGCGAGTCCCGCTCAGTCCCACCGTTTCCTTCGTCGACGTCGAGCGGGAGACCACCAACTCGATCCTGGCGGCCGGGCTGGGTCCTCAGGTCTACCTGGGGACCGGGCAGATCAGACCATACTTCTACGGCACGGTCGGTTTTTCGGCCTTCGTCACCTCGACGAGCGTGAGCGGCATGTACCAGCAGGAGCCGTTCGCATCCACGACGAACCACAGTGATTTCCAGCTGGCGTTCACCGGCGGCGGCGGACTGTCGGTCCGAATCCGTGAAGGACCGAACCCGCTTTCGCTGGACCTGTCGGCCTCGTACAGGTACAACGGAGTGACCGAGTACCTGGCAAACGGAACCGACAACCTGGAGAGGTTGCGGGGTGGCGACTGGGTGGCCCATCCGATCACGAGCGAGGCCAACCTGATGACGTACAGGGTCGGGATTTCGGCGGGGGTGGGGTAGTCGCGCGAGGAACGGCAGGCGAAAGCCCCGCGCCGCGGTGATTAGCGGCGCGGGGCTTTTCGTTTGGTGTGATGCTCAGGTCGTTTCGCTTCAGCCTGCTTCGTTGGCCAGGCGACGGACGGCGACCAACAGCTCGCGGACCTTGGCGGAGTCCGCAGCACCGGCGGCCGCTTCGCGAAGCCTCCTGGCCAGGGCCATGAGGAGGTCCCGCCGCTCCTCACCCGTTGCGGTTTCGGCCGCGTTCACATCCTGGCGCGCAGAGGCGACCTGCGAGGCCGACATCCCGTGCCAGCGCTCCAGCTGGTCGAGGTAGGCGCGGGCGAGCGCGAAGGTGGCGGGCCACTCGTAGACGGGCTGGCCCTGTGAATTCAGGTGGGTCAGCACCACCGAGTTGGCCGCGTCGATCTCGTTCTGCGTGAGCGACTCGTTGGGGACGAGTTCGAAGATGTCGAGGCCGCGGGCGATCTCGGAATTGACGATCACGCCGTTGTACCAGTAGACCGACCAGCTGCCCGCACTCTGCATGCGATTGGGATTGAGCGGACCGCGGTCGTGGAAGGCGATCTCGATGGGGTTCTTCGGGTCGGTCCAGTCGATCAGCGAGATGCCGCCCTGGTACCAGCCTTGGATCATGATGTCGCGACCCGGGATCGGAATGAGTGACCCGTTGTGCGCGACGCAGTTCTCCAGCGAGGTCTGCGGGGCGGGGAGCTTGTAGTAGCTCTGGAAGACCATCTCGCCGTCCTCGATGGTGTAGATGGCGTTGGCGCCCCACTCCTTCGGGTCGTCGTCGCGGCACTTGGGCGCGCCGCCGCCGCCCCACTCGTCGGTGAACATGACCTTGCTGCCGTCGTTGCTGAAGGTGGCCGAGTGCCAGTAGGAGAAGTTGGAGTCGGCCACGGCGGCCAGACGGAACGGGTTGGCGGGATCGTTGATATCGAGTAGGAGGCCGTAGCCGCCGCAGGCGCCGCCCGCGAGACCGATCGCGGGGTAGACGGTGATGTCGTGGCACTGGGTGGGGCCGGGGCGGGGGCCCTCGGGCATCTGGGCGCGTTCGGCGGCGCGGGCCGCGGCCTCGGCGTCCAATTGGAGGATCATCTCCCGGAGCGCCGCGCTGTCGGCCGGGGTGACGGCGTCGCCGCCCCGCGCGTCCACGATGCTGTCCAGCAGCGGCCGCACGAAGCGGTCGGGCATGACGGAGAGGCGTCCTCCCCTGCCCTCACGGACGAACGCACCACGGTCGCGCGCGGCCTCGGCTTCGGCCTGCGCCTCCTCCTGGGCCCGGATGTCGGCGGGCGCGGGACCGTGCCTGGGCGGAGCGACCAAATCCTGGAAGATGCGCGGCGAGGTGACGATCGCGGCGGCCGTGGGGTCGTCGAGCGGGACCCGGATGGCTTCGATTCGGAAGAGGGCGGAGTTGGGGTCCTCGTCCGGCGAGAGGGCGGAACAGCCGGGGAGTTCCTCGGGGGGACGCACGGAGGAGGAGCCGGAGACGTAAATGTAGACGTTCTCGTCGTCGCCAGGGTGCTTCAGCACGGTGTGCGTATGCGAACCCCGGCAGGTCTGCACGTTGGCGACGTACTGCGGGTTCGCGATGTCCGAGATGTCGAAGATGCGAATGCCGCGCAGCCGCTCGTGGCTGACTGTCTCTTGGACGCCCTGATCGCCGCAGTCGAGCCGTCCGCCGCGCCCCTCGCCGGAGACGAAGAGGAGGTTGTCGTAAACCGAGACGTCGCTTTGCGAGGCGGGACAGACGTAGGTGACGACCGTCTTGGGGTTGCGGGGATCGGAGATGTCCCACACCTGGATGCCGTCGTAGTTGCCCTGGATGGCGTAGTTGCCGGTGAAGGCGAGGTCGGAGTTGGTGGTCCCGACGAACTCCTCCGGGGGCGGGGTGGTCGAGAGCATGCGGAGGTTCCAGATGGCCTCGCCCGCATCGAACATGCCGGGGGCCAGGCCGACGCGCGGGTCTGGTGTGGGCGCGTTGACCCGAAGGCCCGCCGAGTGGGTGAAGGTGGCCGGCGCGACGGGTGTCATGTCGGTGGTGGTGCCGGGGCCCGCCGCCGGTTGGGTGGCGCACCCGTGCAGGGTGGCCATGAGGGCTGTGATTGAGAGGAGCGCGAGTGGCCGGGTGCGGCCGGTGCCGTTGGCAATCGGGGTCATGGGGCTGTCCTGACGTTGATGGGGTGACCCTGGGTGTGAAATCGGTATCGAATCAGCGGGAACCTTCGAGTTCTTCCAGCATGAGCTCCATGCGCTTGATCTCGGAGCTCTGATCAGCCTGGATGTCGGAGGCGAGTTTGAAGACGAAGTCGTCCTGGGCGGCGCCGTCGGTGGCGAAGAGGTCGAGGACCATCGTCACCGCGCCCTTGTGGTGCATGATCATGTACTTCAGGAAGAGGCGGTCGTATTCGGGTCCCTTGGCGTGTCGCAGTTCCTCGAGTTGCTCCGGGCTGAGCATGCCGGGCATGTGGTGGGCGTGCTCGGGGCCGTGGATCATGAGGTGGCCGTCCTCGATGTGGATTTCGGTCACCTCGAGTCCGCGGTCGCGCAGCCACATCTGCATGATGTTGATCTCGTCCTTCTGCGCGTTGATGATGCGGGCGCAGAGCGTCTGGATGGTGTGGCTCGCACCGTTTTCCGGTGCGAAGCCGGACATGACGAGGGCCTGCGCGTGGTGGCCGATCATCCCGTTCATGAAGTGCACGTCGGCGGAGTGGTAGCCGTCAAGGGCGCTGTCCGCGCGAGCCTGGTAGAGGGCCTCGAGCCTGGCCATGGTGGCCTCGTCGGGGCGGGTGGGTGGGGTGGGGTCGGTCGGCTGGACGGGCGTTTCGTCCCGCGCGACCGGAGCTGGAGACTGCGGCGCGGGGGTGGAGCCCGTCCCGCCGGTGCAGCCGGCAGCCCCCGCGCCCAGGATCGTCGCCAGGAAAAAAGCCCTGGTTTTCATGTTGCTATCCCTCGTTAGACAGTCGCTGAACGGCATCGGCGAGCTCCCGGACCTTGTCGGGGTCCCCTGATCCGGCCGCCACCGCGGCCATGGAGGCCGCGAGCCCGCGCAGGGTATCACGCCGCGCGGTGCCCGACCCCTGCTCCGCGGAGTCCAGTGCGCTGCGGGCAGCGGCGATCAGCTGGGCCTGCAGCCCGTGCCAGCGTTCGAGCTGGTCCAGGTAGGCGCGGGCCAGCGCAAAGGTGGCCGGCCATTCGTAGACGGGCTGGCCCTGGGAGTTGAGGTGCGTGAGCTGCACGGCGTTCGCGGCGTCGATCTCGTTCTGGGTCAGGGACTCGTTGGGGACGAGTTCGAAGATGTCGAGCCCGCGCGAAATCTCGGAGTTGACGATCACGCCGTTGTACCAGTAGACCGACCAGCTGCCCGCCATGCGCATGCCCTCTGCGCTGAACGGGCCGCGGTCGTGGAACCCGATCTCGACCGGATTCTCGGGGTCGGTCCAGTCGATCAGCGAGATGCCGCCCTGGTACCACCCCTGGATCATGATGTCGCGACCCGGAATCGGGATAAGCGAGCCATTGTGGGCGACGCAGTTTTCAAGGGTGGTCTGCGGTGCGGGCAGCTTGTAGTAGCTCTTGAAGACCATCTCGCCGTCCTCGATGGTGAAGATGGCGTTGGCGCCCCACTCCATCGGGTCGTCCGCGCGGCACCTGGGGCCCCCGCCCCCTCCCCATTCGTCGGTGAACATGATCTTGCTGCCGTCGTTGCTGAAGGTGGCCGAGTGCCAGTACGAGAAGTTGGAGTCGGCCACCGCGGCGAGACGATGGGGGTTGGCCGGGTCCGTGATGTCGAGGAGCAGGCCATAGCCCTCGCAGGCGCCGCCCGCGAGCCCGATCGCGGGGTAGACGGTGATGTCGTGGCACTGGGTGGGGCCGCCGCCGCCACCCCCGCCCCCTCCCGTCATCGTGGCGATCATGTTTTCGAATATCTCCCGGAAGGCGGCGCTGTCGGCTGCGGTGGCGGGCCCCTCTCCCCCTCGCGCGTCGACGATGCTGTCCAGTTGCGGCTGGACGAACTCGTTCGGCAGAACGATGGCCTGGCCCTGGATCTCGAAGACGAACGCGCCGCTTGCACGCGCCTCCTCCAACATGGCGGCCTGCTCCTCGGCCTGTGCCGCGTCGGCCGGCGACGGGCCGTGCCTCGGCGGCGCGACCAGGTCCTCGAAGATCCGCGGCGAACTCACGATGGCGGCGGCCGCCGGATCGGCGAGCGGGACGCGGATCACTTCGATTCGGAAGAGCGCGGTGTTGGGGTCTTCGCCGGGAGGAGCACCGGAACATCCGGGCAGCTCTTCGGCCGGCCGAACCGGGGCTGATCCGGAGACGTAGATGTAGACGTTCTCTTCGTCTCCCGGGTGCTCCAGAACCGTGTGGGTGTGCGAGCCCCGGCACGTCTGCACGTTGGCGACGTACTCGGGGTTGGCGATGTCGGTGATGTCGAAGATGCGGATGCCGCGCAGACGCTCGTGGCTCACGGTCTCCTCAATCTGCTCGTCACCGCAATCGAGCCGCCCGCCGAACCCTTCGCCCGAAACGAAGATCAGGTTCTTGTGCACCGACACGTCGCTCTGCGAGGCCGGACAGTAGTAGGTGACCACCGAAACGGGGTTTGCCGGATCGGAGATGTCCCACACCTGTATCCCGTTGTAGTTGCCCTGAATGGCGTAGTTCCCGGTAAAGGCGAGGTCGGAATTGGTGCTTCCGACAAACGGCTCCTCGGGGGGCGTCGTCGACAGCATGCGGAGGTTCCAGATCGCCTCGCCCGCGTCGAACATCCCGGCAGCCAGACCGACGCGCGGGTCGGGGGTGGGCGCGTTGACTTCCAGGCCGGCGGGGTTCGTGAACTGAACGGCATCTTCCTGCGCGGCCCGCAGGAGAGGCGGGTACATCCGTTCCGCGGACATGGCGGATTCGCCCGCCGGCTGTGACGCACAACCGGACAGGGTTGCCCCGATCAGCGCGGCGAGCGGAAGGAGCGCGGCGAGGCGCCTGTGGCTGGGGTAGGAGGAGTTCTCTGTCGAGATGGGGGTCATGTGGGCTGTCCTTGTTTCAGCTGGTTGGTGCGAGCCAGGTGTCGTTTTGTGGGCCACCGCGCCGGCGGAGGCAGGGCGCAACTGTTCATAGTAGGGTTTCGCCGGAGTGCTTTCCAGTCCTTTGGGAGACACGGAGATCGGTGCCCGTGTTGGTAGTCGCTGGACTTGACCCGAAGCCCCGGTTGGTGGAAGGTCACTCGACTTCGCCATGAGGAGCGTCATCCTGCCCGATCAGACGAGAAACACGGCATCGCCGGCTGCGGCCCCGTCCGCCCTGCGCATCGCAGTCATCATTGCGCTGGCGCACGGAATCAACGATGCCTACGCCTCTATCGTCCCGCCGCTGCTCCCACGGATCATGGACGATCTGGGCATCTCGATCGCGCTGGCCGCGACGCTGGGCGCTGTATTCTCCATCGCGACGGCGCTTCCGCAACCGTTCTTCGGCTACATGGCCGACCGCTTCGGGCGCAGGACGCTCGCGGTGGGCGGCATGCTGGTCAGCGCGGTGTTCGTGTCGGTGATCGGGTTCGGGCAGTCGTACGGGGTCCTGCTGGTTCTCCTGGTCATCGGGGGATTCGGGGGTGCGGCCTTCCATCCGCCAGGGGCGTCGTACGCGGTGCGGGTGACCGCGGGCGGAGGCGGTGGCGCCCGCTACTCGGTCTTTTCGTTCGGGGGAGCGGTGGGGTACTCGGTGGGGCCATTGGTGGCGGTGGGGCTGGTCGCCTGGGGTGGGATGGAGCGGCTCTGGGTTGCGATGGTCCCCGCACTGCTGCTGGCCCCCTTCTTCTTCTTCGGACTGCCCAGCGGACGCGCCGAGGCTCGTAGCGCCGCTCCGGCACCTCCGCCGAGGGAAATCCTCCGCCAGCTTGCCGGGCCGCTCGGCATCGTCTTCGGTATCAGCTCGGCCATGACCTTCGTGCAGCGGGCATTCCTGACCATGGAGCCGATCATCGTGGCCGAGATGGGGGGCTCCGAAGCGTTGGGCGCGGTGGCGCTGTCCGTCTACCTCGGCGCACAGGCTTTCGGCACGGTGGCAGGCGGCGTCCTCACGGACCGGATGGACCGTCGTCGGCTGCTCTTCCGACTGTGCGCCCTGGCCCTTCCGGCGCACCTGCTGGCGGTGTGGCTCGGACCGTGGAACGCTATCGGCTTCGTGGCCATCGCGGTGGCGGGGTTCCTCGGCATGGCGACGCTTCCGCCGATCGTGGTCATGGCCCAGGAGATGATTCCGCGGGCCCCCGGTGCCAGCTCCGGCATCGTGATGGGGCTGGCCTGGACGGTCGGTTCGGTCGGGGTGATGGGGACCGGCGTGGTGGCCGACGCCATGGGTCCGCACGCGGCGGCCCTGCTGTCGATGCCGGTAGCGGGTCTGGCAGCCCTTCTCGCTCTCCACCCCGGTCTGAAGTGGATGCGGACGGGGAGCCCCGGGTAGCCACACTTGCCCGTATGCCTGGCCGGGCCCAGGATTCGGACGGTCAGAGACTTGCGTGACCCGCGGATCGGCCGGGTTGGCTCATCTTCCGGCGCCGGCGCCAAATCGCGGCGGGACATCCACTCACGAATCGGGGGGAGACCATGGGGAAAGAGAAGCGTAAGACGAGAGGCCGCTCCAGCGAACTCGGTCGGCGCGACTTTCTGAAGACCGGCGCCCTGGGACTGGCCGCAGGTGCCGTTGCGGGCTGCGACCAGGCCGGTGACGCAGGTGCCTTTCGGCCTCCGGTGCCGGGACAGGATACATTCGATCGCGGGCCGGATGCCCTGGCCAACGCCGCTTCCGTTCCGGGGGGCCTGCCTGCCCCACCGGGGCAACCCTACGCCGCGCCGCCCATCGAGACCGTGCGGATCGGGTTCGTGGGTGTCGGCGGGATGGGTACGGCGCACGTCCGCAATCTGGTGCGCATCGACGGGTGCGTGGTCACCGCCGTCTGCGACATCCGTGAAGCGCACGCCGAGCGCGCCGCCGACCTGATCGAGGAGGCGGGCCACCCCCGTCCCGCGCTCTACACGAACGGCGAGACCGACTACGAGCGTCTCTGCGCCGAAGAGGACCTCGACCTGGTCTACACCGCCACCCCGTGGCGCTGGCACGTCCCCATCTGCGTCGCCGCCATGGAGAACGGCAAGCACGCGGCCACCGAAGTCCCCGCCGCGTACACCCTCGAGGGCTGCTGGGAGCTGGTCGAGACCGCCGAGCGGACGAACCGTCACTGCTCGATGATGGAGAACGTCAACTACGGGCGCCCCGAACTCCTCTGCCTGAACCTCGTCCGCCAGGGCCTGCTCGGCGAGATCCTTCACGCCGAGTGCGGCTACCTGCACGACCTGCGCGGCATCAAGTTCGCCGACGACGGCGAGGGCCTGTGGCGCCGCGACCACTCATGGACCCGCAACGGCAACCTGTATCCCACGCACGGGTTGGGCCCCGTCGCCAACTGCATGGACATCAACCGCGGCGACCGGTTCGCGCACCTCGTCTCGATGAGCGGCCCCTCGCGCGGCCTGCAGGAATATGCCATCGCGAACTACCCCGAGGGCCACGCCAGGCGCGCCGAGACCTTCGCGCTCGGCGACGTGAACGGCAGCCTCATCCAGACCGCGATGGGGAAGACCGTCTACGTGGCCCACGACACCAACCTTCCGCGTCCGTACGACCGGATCAACAAGGTCCAGGGGACGCGCGGGATCTTCCAGGGCTACCCGGACCGGGTGTACATCGAGGGCCGGAGCCCGGGACATCGCTGGGAGGAGGCGGAAGGCTACTACGAGGAGTTCGAGCACCCGTTGTGGACGGCGCTGCGCGAGGCCTCGATCGGCGCCGGGCACGGGGGGATGGACTTCATGGAGGACTACCGGCTCATCAAGTGCCTGCGCGAGGGGCTGCCGCTGGACATGAACGTCTACGATGCGGCGGCGCTGAGTGCAGTGTGCGAGCTGTCCGAGATCAGCGTGGCGAACGGGAGCGCGCCGGTGGAGTTTCCGGACTTCACGAGGGGGAAGTGGCGGGAGTGGGAGGCCTGGCCGATTGTGGGGGCGTAGGGGAGTCGCAGTCGGTGCCGGTGTCGTGGCTGGTGCTGCGAGGCCTCGGAGTGTGCGCTAGCCCGGCCAGATCGGCCGCGCCGGTTCCGGGGCCGGACCCGTCGGCAGATCCCGCGGCCAGATCTCGGGCTGGCCCCTCAGAGTGACCGCCCCGAAGTCCCGCAGGTCAAGCGTCACGATCGCCCGGGCTTCCAGGCGCTCCGCGACGGCCATGACGACGCCGTCGACCAGTCCGATTGAGAGGTCGCGGTAGATCCGGTCGAGTTCCAGGGCCCTGAGCAAATCGCGTCGGCCGCCCCATTCGATGGTGTAGAGGTCGTCTGCCAGATCGACCCGGAAGGCGTGGTAGACTGCGGGACCGACCCTTCTCGGCACCATGTAGTCCAGTTCGGCCAGAATGACCCAAGGCAAGACCCATTCATCACGACAGGATCGAAACACCTGCACCAATGTCTCGTGTGCGGTACTGCGTGTATCGAGAAGCGCCAGCATGGCACCCGTATCCGCTACGATCACTGCTCCTCGCCCGATGGATTCCGCCGAGCAGGAGACGTTGCGGTTGTCGAAGACCCCTCAGACCCGTAGTAATCCTCCAGCCCCTCTTCGCCGAAGCCGTCGAGGTAGTCTTCATAGTTCGCCGCGAAGTCCGGATCGCCGCTGTTCCCCATCCCGATGGACCTCGGCCACGGCCGCTCCGTCACCCGTGCCGTGTACTCCGCGATCGCCTCGCGCACCAGTTCGGCTGCGGGCCGCCCGCTATCAGCCGCCAGCGACTTCAGCCTTCGGTAATCCGCCGCGTCCAGATACACCGTCGTCTTGATCGTCTTCATGATATATATGGTATATGGTAACCATATATCTGGCAACCCGAGGCCGCACCGCGACGCGCGGCCGGCCCGGCGACACAAGATCGTACGCGTTCGCGTCGTATATTGTGAGCCTGGGGTCAGAGGGCCGCCGGCATCAACGGAGGAGTCGTCGCGACCGGGCCGGAGCAGCTCGCGATGCAACGTTTCCAACACCGCCCGCTGTCTTACCTCAACGGAAGCCGGGACCGGATTCCCGCAGATGAAAGGGAAGGATAGTCACGTGAGAATACTGCGAGGCCTGCCGTCGCTGCTGCTCGTCGCCCCAGTTGCCCTGGGCGCCCAGCAGGGCACCATCACCTACACCCACTCGATCAATTTCGACCTGGAGCTGCCGCCCGAACTCGCGATGATGGCGGGCGAGATCCCCTCGGCGATGTCCCGGGATATGCTTCTGCACTTCGACCCGTCGGCGTCGCGGATGGTCCCGGCACCGATCGGGAAGAGAGAGAACGGGAACAAGAAGGTGGAGGTGATGGAGGTGGGCATGTTCGCCGAAATGGCCATGATGATGTCCATGGGCGGCATGAACATCGGGGGGAAGCTCACGAACACCGAGGCCCCGGCCGCCGCGTCCTACACCGACCTTGCCGACGGACGGATCGTCGAGACCCACGAGTTCATGGGGCGCACCTTCCGTGTGCTCGACGAGAGGCCGGAATACGAATGGCGGCTGACCGGCGAGCAGGCGCTGCACCTGGGCTACATGGTGATCCAGGCCACAGCCGAGCATGACAGCACCACCATAGAGGCGTGGTTCACGCCGCAGATCCCGGTCGGGGCCGGGCCGGGTCCCTACGGCGGGCTGCCGGGGATGATCCTCGTGCTCTCGGCGGACGACGGTCACATCAAGTACTTCGCGACGGAGATCGCGCTGGGGGACCTCGAGGAGGGGTTGCTCGAGCAGCCGGAGGAGGGCAGGGAAATGTCGAAGGAAGAGTACGACAAGGTGGTTGCCGAGAAGATGGAAGAGATGCGGAAGATGATGGGCGGGCGAATCGGTGGTGTGGGGGGAGGTGGCCGATGATCGCCCAACGGATGGGTCGATGGAACTGCCCAGGTGTGTGGGCCTGGAGTGCCGTTCTGGCTCTCGCCGCGACGGGTGCTCCCCTCCAGGCTCAGGAGGAATACGAGGTGCGCGGCCTCGTGACGGATTCGGCGGGGATGCCGCTGAGGAACGCGATGGTGGTGGCGCTGACGCAGGCTGACTCGCTGTTGACGAAGTACGACCTCACGAATGGAGACGGCCGCTTCATCATAGAGGACCTGCCCGCGAACCAGTACATCCTGCAGGTCACGCTGCTCGGCTACGCGACCTTCCGGCGCGACTTCGCCATCACCGACGCCGATGTCGACGCGGGCACGATCAACATGGCGGTCCAGGCGGTGGAGCTGGATTCGCTGGTCGTGAGCGTGGAGCACGTGCCCTTCATCAACCGGGGCGACACGCTCAGCTACAACGTGCTCGCCTTCCCGACCCAGCCGAACGCCATGGTCGAGGATCTGCTGAAGCGGCTGCCCGGGATCGAAGTGGACACGGAAGGCAACATCAAGGCGCAGGGCGAAGATGTCGAGAACGTCCTCGTGGACGGCAAGGAGTTCTTCGGCAAGGACCCGAAGATCGCCACGCGCAACCTGCCCGCCGACGCGGTCAAGCAGGTCGACGTCTATGACAAGCAGTCGGACATGGCCGAGTTCACCGGAATCCCCGACGGCGACGACGAGCGCACCATCGACCTGAAGCTCCGGGAAGAGGCCAGGCGCGGGTACTTCGGCCAGGCGAGCGGTGGCTTCGGAGGGGACATGAACACCCAGGCGCGTCTCGGTGCCCTCGCCAGCAACGAACTCCGCTACGACGGCAGGTTCATGCTGAACCGCTTTTCGCCGACCATGCAGCTGTCCCTCAACGCGAACACGAACAATACCAACCGGTCGGGGTTCTCGATGGACGGCCTCGGGGAACTCATGGCCATGGGTGGAGGCGGCTTCGTCGTCGAGGAGATGATGGCGCGCGAGGGATTCGGGGGAGGTGGCGGTGGATTCGGCGATTCGCGGGGAGTGGGACTCAACCTGAGCCGGGACTTCGGCGAAAAGGGATGGATTCGGAGCAGCTATTTCCTCAGCGACGCGGACAACCGGCAGGACCGCATCCTGCAACAGCAGGCGCTCTTCGGTGCCAACGTCGCGTCCCAGATCGCCGACAGCAGCATGCAGAAATCGGACAACACGGGCCACCGCCTCAACCTGAACGGCCAGTACGCCTTCTCGCCGGGGCACCAGGTGAGGATCAGGCTCAACGCCAACACCCGGTCCTCCACGATGGATTCCTTCCAGGAGCGCGTGACCCGGACCGTGGGCGGGGAGCCGCTGAACACGGCTGTGACCAACTACGACGTCGATGGCAGCAACTGGAACGGGGACGCCCAGGTCACCTGGCGCAAGCGTCTGGGAGAGGGCGGCCGCAGCATCGTGGCCGAGTTCAACAGCGACCTTCAGAGTTCGGATCAGGTGGCGGACCTGGGATCGACGATTACCGGCGAGTCCCGCGGAAGGTCCGGCGGCGGTGCCGGCGCGACGGAGGATATCCGGCAGGAGCAGTCCAACACGGGACGGAGCTGGAACAACTCCGCGCGGATCTCGTTCACGCAGCCGCTGGGAGAACGGTATGTGATGGAGGTCTTCGGCCGCGGCCGCACGAGGGCCCAGGATCAGGACCGCGAAGTCTTCGACATCGTCGGCGACGGACTGATCCGCAACGACGAACTCACTTCGGGGTTCGAGCGCACGTACAACTACTACAACGCGGGGACACGGCTCAGCCGAAACAGCGAGAAGTCGTGGGTCACGCTGGGGTTGACCGCGCAGAGATCCGACCTGAGCGGGACGATCGTGGACCGCGACGAGACGATCAGCAACGGCTACACCCACCTGCTCGGCAGCCTGGACCTCAAGTGGGAGGTGAAGGACGGCCAGTTCCTGGGCTTCGGCTACAGCACATCGACCCGCGAGCCCTCCCTCAACCAGCTGCAGCCCTTCGTCGACAACCGGGACCCGATCAACGTATACGTCGGCAATCCGGATCTGGAGCCCTCCTACTCGCACCGGCTGAACACCCAGTACCGATTCTTCGATCAATTCAGCTTCGTCAACCTGTCCACCCGGGCGGGATTCAACTACACGAGCAACCCGATCGCCAACTCGCGCGTCTTCGACGAGCAGGGGTTCCAGACGGTTTCGCCGATCAACACCGACGCCTCCTGGTCCGTCAACGGGAGCGCGAACTTCGGGACTCCGATTCGGAAGCTGGGTGTCGAAATCGACCTGAACTACGGGATCAGCTACTCCGAGGGCACGGAGGTGATCAACCGGGAGTCGAATGAGAACCGGGTCATCCGGAACACCGTCGGAGCCGGCGTGTCGAACAGGGACAGGGAGAGGTTCGAGGTCCGCGCGGGCGCGAACTTCACCTTCAACGATGTGGAGTATTCCCTGAACCAGGCGCTCAACCGCGACTACGTGACGAGCCGGTACTCCGCGAACGGAAGGCTCTACCTGGGATCCTGGACCTTCGGCTCGACCTTCAGCTGGAGGGTCTACGACCAGAATCTGTACAACCTGGGTTCCGGCCGTCGCGGCGAATCGTACTCGCCGACTCCGGGCCGCAACGTCGCCCGCTGGGATGCGAGCGCGTCGCGGAGGCTCCTGAACGACCGGGCCGAACTCACGATCCAGGCCAACGACCTGCTGAACCAGAGCCAGGCGGTCAACATCTCCAATTCGGGCAGCTTCATTCAGGAATCGCGCACCCAGTCGCTCGGCCAGTACTTCATGGTGCGGGTCATGTACCGGCTGGGGATGAGGGGTGGCCTTTTGCGGTCCGGGCGAGGAGGGTAGATCGGCGCGGCCGGATCGCCCTGATGAACCCCTAACGGAAGTGGCCGTCTGCGTGTCCCTGTAGATGGGCGGGCTGGCGACATCCTTGAAGTCGCTCCAGCCCGCCGCTTTCACCCTGGAACAATCTTTGCCTCCCGGAGACCGAACATGCGTCTACCTCGCCCTTCCAGCGGAGTCCGTCAACGAGATCGGAGGCCGATACCAGCGCCGCGGAATCGTGCCTGGGCAGCGGCCGCCCTGGCCGTGACGGGCCTGACGCTCCTGGCCGAGCCGGCGCGGCTGGCCGCCCAGGAGGGGACGATCACCTACACGCATGTCGTCAAGCGGGAGCTCCCGCCCGGCTTGGCTGAGAGGATGCGGGAGCCCCCGCCTCCCCAGACCGGTACGGTGCTCCTCCACTTCAGCCCGGCGATGTCGCTGATGACCCGGGTCGAGAATCCGCGTCGTGAAGGAGAGGGTGGACGACGCTTTGGCGGTGGGGGGGACCGCGCGGTTGACGGAGCCGGTTTTCGTGATCGGCGCGGAGGGTGGCGCTTCGGCTTCGGCTTCAGGCCGGGTGCCGGTCCGGACCAGGCCACCAACCTGCAGGCCGCCTACCTGGATTACGGGGAGGGGACGATGATCGAAGCCCGCGGTTTTCTGGGCCGCACCTTCCGCGTCACGCGGGAGCGGCCCACCTTCGCGTGGCGTATCGGTACCGAACAGGCGGAGCACCTCGGCTACACCGTCATGAGAGCCACCGTGGAGCACGACAGCACGATGGTCGAGGCATGGTTCACGCCCCAGATCCCGATCCCGGGCGGGCCGGCTTCCTACGGGGGACTGCCGGGAATGATCCTGGTGCTTTCGGTGAACGGCGGACAGACGCAGTATCAGGCCACCGAGGTGGCGCTCCAGGAACTGGAAGCGGGATTGATCGGTCCGCCTGAAGAGGGCGACGAGGTCTCGTACGAGGAGTTTGAGAAGCTCGTCAAGGAGCGGATCGAAGAGATGACAAGATCGCGAAGGCCCCCCGGATCGAACGGCGGGATGCGGGAGAACGAACTGTGACGAACTGGAAGCAAAGCGCGGAGGCGCGCCGGGCCGGAAGGTGTCAGGGCAGCGGCGCCGGCTTTCTGACCGCCCTGGCGTGCGCCGCGGCCCTTCTGGCCATGGCGGCGCCCGTCAACGCACAGCAGGAATACGACGTTCGCGGCACGGTGGCGGACTCGGTCGGCGGCAGCCTTCAGAACGCGATGGTGGTGGCCCTGAGCCGTGAAGACTCGGTGCTGGTAAAGTATGCCCTCACGAACAGCAACGGCGCCTTCATCATCGAGAACCTTTCTCCCGGCGCATACATCCTGCAGGTCACGCTGATCGGGTACGCCGCCATGCGCAGCGACTTCGACGTCACCGACGCCGATGTCGACCTGGGCGCGGTGACCATGAACATGGAGGCGATCGAGGTCGATTCGCTGGTGGTGAGCATCGAACACGTCCCCTTCGTCAACCGGAAGGACACGCTCAGCTACAACGTCAACGCCTTCCCGACGCCGCCGAACGCGCTGGTCGAGGAACTGCTGCGCCGCCTTCCCGGGATCGAAGTCGACACCGATGGAACGATCACCGCGCAGGGCGAAGAGGTCCAGAACGTCCTGGTCGACGGCAGGGAGTTCTTCGGCCGGGATCCGAGGATCGCCACGCGCAACCTGCCCGCCGACGCGGTCGAGCAGGTCGACGTTTACGACAAACAGTCCGACATGGCCGAGTTCACGGGAATCCCCGACGGCGAGGACGAGCGCACGATCGACCTGAAACTCCGCGAGGAGGCCAGGGTCGGGTACTTCGGCCGCGCGACCGGCGGCTTCGGGGGCGACGTGAACAATGCCGGCCGCCTGGGCCCCTCGATCGGCAGCGATCCCGTCGGCAACGACCTGCGCTACGACGGCAGGTTCAACCTGAACCGCTTCTCACCCACTCAGCAACTGGCCCTGACCGCGAATACGAACAACGTCAACCAGGAGGGGTTTTCGTGGGAGGATGGGGGCGGTCGTGGCGGCGGCGGCAACGACGGATTCACCGAGTCGGTGGGACTCGGACTGAATGGCAGCCGCGACTTCGGCAGCGAGAACACCTGGATCCGGGGCAGCTATTTCCTCAGCGAGGTGGACAACGAGCAGAACCGGACGCTGCAGCAGCAGGCGCTCTTCGGCGCGAATGTGGCGTCGCTGGTCGACGAGACGACCGACCAGGAGTCGGGCAACAACAATCACCGGGTGAACCTGAACGGACAGTACACCTTCTCGCCGGGACACCAGTTGCGCATTCGGGCGAACATGAACGCAGGGTCCTCGTCGTCCGAGTCGTTCCGGGATCGCGTGACCCAGACCGTCGAAGGCCAGCCGCTCAACACGGCTTCAACCACCAACACCGTGAATGGCGACCAGCAGCGCGGGGATGTCCGGCTCACCTGGCGCAAGCGCCTGGGCGACAGCGGCCGCAGCCTGGTGGCGGAACTCCGCGGTGCGCTTCAGAATTCCGATCGCGTGACCAATCTCGAGTCGCGCATCACGGGCGAATCGCGTAGCGGGCGCGACCAGGACCAGCACATTCTGCAGGAGCAGAACAACAACGGTGAGAACTGGAGCAACTCCGCGCGGTTCTCGCTCACGCAGCGGCTGGGTGACTCCTATTCGATGGAGGTCTTCGCCCGCGCCAACGGCGAGGACCAGGACCAGGACCAGTCGGTCTACGACCTCCGCGGCGATGAGAAGATCCGCAACGCCGACCTGAGTTCGGGTTATCAGCGCGCCTACGGCTACATCAACGCCGGGGCCCGCCTGAGCCGCAACTCGGAAAACTCCTGGATCACGCTCGGAGTGCGGGGGCAGCGGTCGTCGCTGGAGGGGATCCTCGTGGACCGCGACGAGACGATCACCAGCGGCTACACGCACCTGCTCGCCAACCTGGACTTCAGGTGGCAGTTCAAGGAGGACCAGACGATCAGCTTCGAGTACGACGGATCGACCGATGAGCCGTCCCTCACGGAACTTCAGCCCTTCGTCGACAACCGCGACCCGATCAACGTGTACGTCGGGAATCCCGACCTCCAGCCCGAGTACACGCACGAGCTCGAGGCCGATTACCGCTTCTTCGATCAGTTCAGCTTCCTGAGCGTGTACCTGCGGACGGACTTCGAGTACACCACCAACCCCATCGCACGCGCGCGCGTCTTCGACGAACAGGGGTTCCAGACGGTCACTCCGATCAACACCGATCCGGAGTGGTCGGCCGGTACGAGCGTCAACTTCGGAACGCCGATCAGGAGACTGGGCGTGGATGTGGATCTGGACTACCGGGTGAGCTACTCCAGGGGATGGGAGCAGGTGAACCGTGAGACGAACCAGAGCCGCGTAGTGAGGAACTCCGTCGATGCCAGCCTGGAGAACCGCACCAAGGACCTCTTCGATATTCGCGTGGGCGCGGATTTCACCTTCAACGATGTGGAGTATTCGCTGAACGAAGCGCTGGACCGCGACTACCTGAGCAGCCGCTACTACGCGAACGGGACGCTCTACCTGGGGGCCTGGACGCTCGGGTCGACTTTCAACTGGAGGGTGTACGACGAGGATCTGTACGAGCAGGAGGGCCGGAGCGGCGGCGAGGTCAACACACCGGGCAGGAACGTCGCGCGGTGGGACGCCCGCGCATCGCGGCGGCTGCTCAACGACCGGGCCGAACTCGAACTCCGCGCCTACGACCTGCTCAACCAGAACCAGGCGGTCAACATCTCCAATTCCGCGAGCTTCATTGAGGAGTCACGGACCGAGTCGCTCGGCCAGTACTTCATGGTGCGGGTCATGTACCGGCTGGGGATGAGGGGTGACATGGGCCGGCCGGGTCGCGGTGGTCGAGGTGGAGGCCGCGGGCGGTAGTGGTACACCGCGAGTGACGCGCCGGATCGCGGAGTCAGTGGGGGTTCTGTCGCGGATTTCCAGGCCTGACGGGACGCGTGTGCTCCGGTCCCTGGCAATCCCGGCGTGCGCGGCCGCGTTGCTGGCCGTGGCGGCACCTGTGGGGGCACAGCAGGAATTCGACGTGCGCGGAATGGTCGCGAACTCGGCGGGCAGTGGTCTTCAGAACGCCATGGTCGTGGCCCTGAGCCGCGAGGACTCGGTGCTCGTGAAGCATGTCCTCACGAACAGCGCCGGCAACTTCATCATAGAGGACCTGCCTGCAGGGGCGTACGTCCTGCAGGTCACGCTGATCGGCCACGGTGCGATTCGCAGCGACTTCGAGGTGACCGACGCCGATGTCGATGTGGGCACCGTGACCCTGTCCATGGAGGCGATCGAAGTCGACTCCCTGGTGGTGACCATCGAGCAGGTCCCCTTCATCAACCGCAGGGACACGCTCGGCTACAATGCCGCCGCCTTCGAGACACCCCCCAACGCGACGGTCGAGGATCTCTTGCGGCGCTTGCCCGGGGTCGAGGTCGCCGAGGACGGTACGATCACGGTCCAGGGCGAGGAGGTGCAGAACATCCTCGTCGACGGCAAGGAGTTCTTCGGCGGCGACGGAGCGATCGCGACGCGCAACCTGCCCGCCGATGCGATCAAGCTGATCGACGTCTATGACAAGCAGTCGGACATGGCAGAGTTCAGCGGCATCGCCGATGGCAACGAAGAGCGCACGCTCAACCTGAAGCTTCGCGAGGAGGCGAAGGTGGGGTACTTCGGCCGCACCAGAGGCGCCTTCGGCAGCGACATGAACAGCCAGGCGAGGTTCGGTGGAGCCGCCGGGAACGCCGCGCGCTACGAAGGTGCCCTGAGCCTGAACCGCTTCTCGCCGAACCGGCAGTACGCGTTGGTTGCGAACGCCAACAACGTGAACCGGGCCGGATTCACCCTCAACAGAGGCGGAGGTGGAGGTGGAAGGGGTGGCGGTTTCAATGATACGAAGAGCTTTGGCGTCAATGTCAGCAACGACTTCGGCGACGACAACTGGCTGCGTTCGAGCTACTTCTACAGCGAGGTGGACAATGAGCGCAACAGCACGGTTCAGCAGCAGGCTCTGCTCGGTTCCGATGTCTCGTCGCTGGTCGACCGGCTGAACACTTCGCACTCCGGCAACCGGAGACACCGGGTCAAC
Organism: Longimicrobiales bacterium; assembly: GCA_965211795.1. Lineage (GTDB taxonomy): Bacteria > Gemmatimonadota > Gemmatimonadetes > Longimicrobiales > Gaopeijiaceae > Bin94. The sequence continues at coordinate 3,859,583 of OZ242973.1, read as the reverse complement.
CTCAACGGCCAGCTGGAGCCGTCCGAGGGTCACCGTCTGCGTCTTCGGGTCAACGGCAGCTTCGAGTCATCGAACCAGACCACGGTCACCAGCCAGGAGACCCACAATGCCGCCGGCGGAATGCTGCACTCCGCCGCCACGAATCGGCGGGTCGATGAGCGGGACCTGGACGGCAATGCACGATTGACGTGGCGCAAGCGCCTCGGCGAGTCCGGCCGCACCGTGTCCGCCGAATTCCAGAGCGAGATTGCGGACTACGACCAGACCACGGAACTCGCCTCGGAGGTGACGGGGCGGGAGGATGAAGACGGGGTGGGCCTGGAGGAGACCTTCCAGGAACGGCTCCGTGTCGGACGGCGCTGGAACAACCGCATGCGACTCTCCCTCACCCAGCCTCTGGGCGAAGGGCGGTTTCTCGAAGTCTTCGGCCGGAGGAGTTCCACGAGCGAGGACCGGGACAATCCGGTCTATGACATCGTGGACGAGGCCCGCGTTCTCAACGAGCGCAGGAGCAGGGGATTCGAGCGCCTCTACAGCTACACCTACGGCGGGGCACGCTTCAACCGAAACAGCGACCGATACCGGTTCGTGAGTTCGGTGCGCGTCCAGCGCTCCAGCCTCGACGGGGTGTTGAGCAGTCGCGACGACAGGATCGGGAGCGCGTACACCCATGTCTTCCCGAACCTCGATTTCAGGATCGAACTGAAGGAGGGTCACAACTTCAGTCTTCGGTACAACACCTCGACCCGGGAACCCTCGCTGACGCAGTTGCAGCCCTTCGTGGACAACAGCTATCCACTGAACATCTACGTCGGCAACCCCGACCTGGAGCCCGAGTATAGGCACCGGATCAACGCCGACTACCGGTTCTTCGACAGTGTCAGATTCATCAACCTGTTCACCTTCGCGAACTACACCTACACCAGGAACACGATCGCCCAGTCCCGGTTCTACGACGAACGGGGAATCCAGACACGCTCTCCGATCAACACGGACGGTTCGTGGTCGGCGAACGCCGGGGCCAACTTCGGCACTCCGATTCAGCGGTTCGGCGTGGAGGTGGACCTCGAGTACCGCCTCTCCTATTCGGAAGGCACGGAACTGATTAATCAGGTCGCGAACGACAACCGGTCCATCCGCAACTCGGTGGAGGTGTCCCTCGAGAACCGGACCAAGGACAGGTTCGACGTTCGCGTAGGGGGCGACTTCAGCTTCAACAACGTTCAGTACTCGCTCAACGACCAACTCAACCGGGACTACCTCAACAGCAGGTACTTCGCCAACGCCACGGTCTACGCCAGCGATGCCTGGACGATCCGGTCGACGCTGAGCTACCGGGTCTACGACAGGAACCTTTACGGCTCGAGGCAGTCGCGGTTCTCCCAGCCGCGGAACGTGGCGCGCTGGGACGCGTCGGTGCTGCGGCGGGTGCTTGAGAATCGTGTCGAGGTGGAACTGCGTGCCTACGATCTCCTCAACCAGAGCCAGGGCGTCCGGATCTCCAACAACTCCAACTTCATTCAGGAGTCGCGCACACAGTCGCTCGGGCAGTACTTCATGGTCCGCGTGATGTACCGGCTGGGCAACCGGATGGGAGGACGGGGGCGGCGGGGGTAGCTATCGTAGGGGACGATCTGGTCCGTACCCCAGCCATTGGAGTGGCCCGAATGAGACCCCGCCCGGTGATTGCCTGGAGCATCGTGGCCGTCGTCGGGGCGGTCGCCTGCGTCGGCATCGCCGGTTGCGCCCCGGGCGACGATCCGTCCGGTTCCGCCGCGTCCATCTGGACCGATGGCTCGTTCGACGACTGGGCCGGCGTTCCGGTGACTGTAACCGATCCGCTGGGTGACGTCCCACCCGGCTCCCCGGTCGACCTGGTTTCGGTCGCCGTGCGCGACGATCCCCGCTTCATCCACCTCCTCATCGACCTGGGGGACACGGTCACCGTGCAGGGGATGCCGGGTACGGTGGAGGTGGTGCTGGATGTCGACGGGGATGGGGGGACGGGGGCGGCGCATGGCGGCGTGGAGGGCGCCGATCTGGCCATTGTCCTGTCGCGGCAGAGGGAACCCGCTGCGGATGTTTACGGCGCCGGGGTAGGGATGCGCCGGATCGGCGAGGGTGGCCCCGGCGATATCGAGGGGGCGGCCGTGGTGGGCCTTCTCGTTTCGCCGACGCACTCGTCGGACAGGTTCGAGGTGCGCGTGGACCGGGTCGGGATGTGGGGGGAGGGGGTTGCGGGGCTGTCAGGGGCGGGCGGCGCGGGCGGCGCGGGGACGGGGCGAACGGTGGGTGCCGCCGGGGCGATCCTGGCCGGGCGGGTGCGTTACCTGCGCGCGGGCGCCGCGGTCGACGAAACTCCGTTGTTCACGCATGCGTTCGCGACGGATCCGGGTGTGGACCCTCCGGTGCTCGGGGCCGAAGTGGTGGCCCGGACGCCGAATGCCCTCCGCGTGGTCACATGGAACGTCTCGGACGAGAACTTTCGTGATCGCCCGGAAGCGTTCCGGCGTGTCCTGGCGGCCCTTGCGCCCGATGTGCTGCTTCTCGACGAGGTCTATGCCGAGGTGACGCAGGGCGCACTTGTTCGCTTCGGGGAGATGCTCGCCGGGGAGGAGGGGCCGGGGTGGGAGTGGTGGCTGGCGACTGGCGGCGGTCGACAGCGCACAGTGGTGGGTGCCAGGGGACTGGAACTGCGGGGCGAAGCGCGTCTGGCCCGGGCGGACCACGAGCCGGGGGCGCTGGAGGGGTGGCTGCGTGAGGTGGGGGACGAACCGGAAGCGCCGCGGATGCCGCCGCCCTCGAGGCTGGCCCGCGCGGAAGCGGACGGTGGGCTGTCGGCAACCGGAGCGTGGGTCAGCGTGGACGGCCGGGACATCCTCTTCGTCCCCGTCGACCTCCAGAGCGCAGGCTACGACGGATCCCCGCGCGACCGGCTGCGAGAGCTCCAGGCACGCACGCTGAACCGGGCGCTGGCGTCGGTGCTGGCCGGCCGTCCGGACGCCGGCCTCGTTATTGGCGGCGACCTGAATCTCGTGGGATCCGCGCGGCCGCTGGCCCACCTGCGATCCGGTCTCGGCACCGACGGGGACGACCTGGGCGTGGTCCGCCTGCCGCGGCTGCGCGACCGCTCCCTGGTCACCTGGCGCGCCACCCGTGCGGGGGATCCGTTCTCTCCCGGCAGACTGGACTACGTCCTCTACCGGGACTCGGTGCTCCAGGTCGAGCGAGCCTTCGTCTTCGACGTGGCCGACCTGTCGCCCGAGGCGCTCCGGCTGCTCGGCGTGCGTGCATCGGATACGCTGGAGTCCGATCACCTGCCTCTGGTGGTGGATTTCCGGGTTCGACAGGAGTCGCCAGGTTCGGGCAGGCAACCCTGATACTCCCCCGCGCTGTCTCTCCGTAGTACGCCCTGTCCCACCGGTGGCTCTCCAACGCGGGCCCTTCCCTCATGAAACAACGCTGCGTCACGTCGATTCTCTTCGCGGCCGCCATCACCGCCCCCTTCCCCATCCTCGCCCAGTCGCGGTTCGTGCCCGGCGCCTTCGAGGACCCGGTCGCGCGCCAACTCTACAGCGACGCCTACGACCGCTGGCACACCCTCGACACGACCGTCGCCAGCTACACGGCCCTGATCCGGCAGCGTGTCGCCGGGGCGTTGCGCACGCCGCTCCGGGACCGGGTCGTATACAGCAACGAACACGCGGTGCGCACCTGGTGGAGGAGGGGGGCACGCCCCGTCACGATGGTCCTCGGGAACCGCACCCGTCACCCCGGCCGCGATTTCGCCCTGGCCCGGGGCGACGCGGACCGGCTCGACGCGATGCCCTACGCCGAACCGTTCTCACCCGGCGACGACCACCTCCTCTTCGGCTGGAACCGCGAAGACGAAGTGGGTCCTCCCGGCGCCGACGGCCGCGCGCTCGTCCATCCCCTCTCCAATGGGGCCGACCAGTCCTACCGCTTCCGTAGCGGCGACACGATCACCGTGTCCTTCCCCGACGGCCGCGTCGTCCGCGCCGTGGCGCTCCAGTTCGTCCCCTACCGCGCGGACGCCTTTCTGCTGACGGGCACCCTGTGGATCGATCCCGTGTCGGGCGTGATGATACGCGCGGTGTACCGGCCAAGCGTGGAAATGGACTTCGTGCGGGACGTCGACGACCCCGACGCACGGGAAGCCGACCTCGCGATGCGTCTCATGCCGGGCGTTTTCAAGCCGGTGGGCCTTCGCCTCAATTCCGTCTTCGTCGACTACGCGCTCTGGGAATTCGAGCACTGGCTGCCGTACCGCGCCCGCTTCGAGGTGGTGGCGACCGCCGGGGTGCTGAAGGGCCGGCTCACGGTCGACGTCTCGTACGAAATCGAGTCCTTCACCAGCGCTTCCGAGGACCCCGCCGCCGCCGCAGGGCACGACGAGGCCGCCGACAACGCCTTCGTCGCCGGCCTGCTCGCCCGCCATGGCGCCGGATACGAGTTGCTCGACTCGACCCAATCCGTGGCACGCGGCAAGGACACCAGGTTCATCGTGCCGCAGGACCGCAGGCTGCTCGAAATGAGCCCCGAACTGCCGCCGCCGATCTGGGATGACGCCCCGCACTTCGCGACGATCCGCGAAGCGGCCGATCTGGCGGGCACCCTCGCCCAGGTGCCGGTCGCCTCGTACAGCCGCACGCCGTGGGCGTTCCGGTACGGTTGGGGAAGTCCCGAAATGATCCGCTACAACCGTGTCGAGGGCTTGGCGGCCGGGTTGGAATTCGATGCGGTCCTCGGCGGTCCGCACAAGCTGCTAACGTCGGCCTCCTTCGGGCTGGCCGACGGCAAGGTGAAGGCGCGTGCCGGTCTGGAGCGCTCGACCGAATTGCGCAGGGTGACGCTGGGGGGATTCCACGAACTTCGCAGCACGGATGCGGAGGGGGGCCACTTCGGGTTCGGCAATTCGATCACGGCGCTGGTGACGGGGCGCGACGAGGGCGAGTACTACCGGGCGACGGGCCTGGACCTGACATGGCGGCCGCCGGAGGGTGAGCGGGAATCGTTCGTCTTCCGGGCGTACGGCGAGCGGCAGGAGGCCGTGGAGACGCGGGCAGGCTTCGCGTTCTTCCAGGCCTTCGACGACGAGTGGAGCTTCGCCCCCAACCTCGAGGCTGACGAGGTCGATGAAGCGGGAGCCGAGGCGACGGTGCGGTCTTGGTGGGGCGTGGAGCCGAATCGGGCGCAGGTGGGTGTGGAGTGGTACGGTCAGTTGGCGAGGAACCGGCCGGTGGAGGGGGAGGGGGTGGCGGCGAACTTTGTCCGCAGCAGCGCCGTCGCGTGGGCGAGGATTCCGTTTGCGGGGGATGAGTGGACGGGGTGGCGTCTGGGTGTGGAAGCTTCGGGGGGCACGACCTGGGGAGATGCACCGGCGCAACGGGCGTGGTTTCTCGGTTCGGCGGCGACGCTGCGTGGATACGATCCGTCCGTGATGGGCGGGTCGACGTTCATGCGTGGCCGGGTGGAGGTGGCGAGGGTTTTCGAGGGTGTGGGCGGGAGCGTGTTCTACGATGTGGGGTGGGCGGGTGAGCGGGGTGACTTCGAGGGTGGTGACGTGCTGTCGGCGGCGGGGCTGGGGCTGACCGTGCTGGACGGGCTGGTGCGGGCCGACATTGCGAACGGGCTGAGGGGGCCGGAGAAGCGGTTCCGGTTCTACCTGTACGCGGATGCGATCTTGTAGGGGGCACGAATGTCAACTCGAGATTACATAATGTGAATCGCAGTTTACATGTTGGAGATGGTGCGGGGGTTGGGAATGCGACTTTCTCGCCAATGCCAGCCCATATGGGATGAGCGGATCCTGATCCGATCCTGATGTAGCCGTCGCAAGCTGGGTGATGAACCCGATCCCCCGAGCGACCGGCCCCTGGCGTCCACCGACGCGGTCTGCCGGTTGCATGGTGAACGGTAATACCGTACACTAGAGTGGTCATTTGTTCGGTACGGCATCGGGGACTGCGGGCCCTGCTGGCGCATGACACCCCCAGGTACCTGCGACCGGATCAGGTCCGCAGGATCAGGAACGTTCTCACTGCACTGATTCTCGCGAAGGGAATGGACGATTCCATGGACGCTGCTCCCATTGGCTGGCGCTTTCATCGGCTCGCGGGAGCCCGCCGGGGGCGGTGGAGTGTCGCGGTTTCGCGCAACTGGAGGATCACCTTCGACGAAGCGGACGGTGTCGTGAGCGCTCTTGATCTGGAGGACTATCACTGATGGGGAAGCAGGACTTTCACGTTGGAATGACCCCATCGCACCCGGGGGAATTCATACGCGAAGAGGTTATTGAGGATTTGGGACTCAACGTATCGCGGGCGGCCGGAATCCTGAGGGTGCGGCGGGCGACGCTGTCGGACCTCCTCAACGGCAGGGCGTCGCTTTCTCCGGAGATGGCACTGCGACTGGAAAAGGCCTTCGGGGTGAGCATGGACATGCTGCTGCGGATGCAGGCGTGGCACGACGCCGCTCGCATGCGGGCCCGGGCGGATGAGATCGCGGTGCGCCGATACGGGTTGGCACGAGAATCGGCAGACGACACATGACTATTCGCGACTACTACCCGCAGGCCCCCGGTGACCTCAGTTCGTACTGGACGATGAACGGTACGTCGAGCTCGGTACGCCCGGTCGCCCACACCCGGTCGCCGAGCGCGGTCTTGAAGATGATGTCGACCGGGGCCAGCACGCGGAACTCCGGTTCGCCATCCGGGCCGAGAACGACCCACAGGGCGTCGTCCTCCTCCGTCGGCGCCGCGTCGCGCAGCCACACGCGTTCGTCGTGGGTCAGGAAGAAGGTCGAAATCGGTTCGAAGTAGTCGTAGAGGAGCAGGCCCTCCGTGACGGCGCCGCGAAGGTTTGTCGGGACTTCGCCGCCATACCGGCGGGCCATTTCCACGGTCCGTTCCGCCATTTCCACGCCCTCGTCGATGAATGCGTCGCGCGCTGCGGGAGATACCCCGCGCAAGTGCGATGCGATGGAGGTCTCGCCGGCCACGCTGCCGGTCAGGTCATAGTGCCGCAGAATCACCTCGTCCGGGCGGTCAGAGTCCCAATCGGCCGTCACGACTCCTTTACCGTTCGGATGGGTGCGGTAGAGCGGCGGCGTGACGAAGGGTTCGTGGCCATGGGTAGCCATCGGCGTGATCATGGCCGTGAAGTTGTACTTGAAGGCCAACGTGTCACGGGCTCCTTCGGAACGAAGTCCCACCAGCATCGGCAGCTTGACTCGTTTGAATTCCGGAGCGCGCGTGATCGAAATCCTGGGGCCGCTCCCGCTCCGTTCGTCGCCGGTGTCACTGCTTCTGCTCGGTCCGCTCGCCGGATCCGCATCCGTGATCGGCGGGATGTAGAGCCCGGAACCCCCGGCGAGCGGGATCGATGTCCTCCACAGCGACGGGGCCGAACTGGGCAGGCCGCGATCCATTTCGGTCCTGATGTGCTCACCTGCCGAGTCGAAGAAGGCAATGTGCAGCTCCCACAGGTGCTGCAGCCACACCGTGTCTGCCACGAAGCCGAAGCCACCCACATGCGCAAACTCGCCGGGTCCCTCGCCCTCGCCACCGATGTACCGCACGAAACCGCCATCGGGATCGAGCACGGTGACGGCCGGGCTCTGATCCGCGTTCAGGTACAGTCTGCCCGCGGGGTCGAGATTGAGTGCAGGCGTCCTTGAGAACGCGAGCCACTCGGGGACATCGAGCCCGTCACCGAGGCGGAGAACCTCGCACGCTTCCTTGAACCCGGCGTCGGCGACGAGCTGCGCGGCTGCGTGGGCTGCTGTGGATGCGAAGGTCGCCAAGGCCACGGCGATGGTTGCGAGGGGACGGGACAGGGACTCCATCTTCATTACTTCCTCCCGGTGTCGAATGGACGCGCGCCGACCTGACGCCGGGCGCGATTGTCGGGGTGGCGGTCGTTCATGGGGGGCTCAGTATAGCAGGTACGGTTCCACGGACTGCTCGAACATCTTCAAATCGGCTCCTGCCACCCTCAGGATTTCGTCGGTCTTCACACCGTCTTGTACACCTTCCCGCAGCCCGGAGTGCCCCCACAGGATGTCGATCGGCGGCAGGGTCTCCTCGTATTCGTAGGGGGGTTCGCGCCAGGCGAAGTCGTGGGGGGCCAGCGCGCGGGACGTGACGAGGATCTCGACGGCGGTGCGGACGGGCTCGAAGGCGTGAGGATCGGTGACGTGCAGTTGGGCGCCGCCGCAAAGGTGGCCCGCATGCTTCTGGAACGTGGGTTCGAAGTGACAGGGACGGAAACGGACGCCGGGGAGGGGGGCTTCGGAGAGCCGAGTGGTCAGCGCCGACGGATCCAGCCAGGGGGCGCCGAATATCTCGAAGGGGCGGGTGGTGCCGCGGCCTTCCGACAGGTTGGTCCCCTCCAGCAGCACCATGCCGGGGTAGACGACGCAGGATTCAGGTGTGGGGAGATTGGGACTGGGCATCACCCATGGGAGACGGGTGTCGGTCCAGAGCATCGAGCGCCGCCAGCCTTCGCAGGGGATGACCGTGAAGTCGCAGCCGATGCCGCGTTCCTCGTTCAGCCAGCGCGCCATCTCGCCGCAGGTGAGGCCGTGCCGGAGGGGGACCGGGTGAAGGCCGACGAATGACTCGTAGCCGGGTCGCAGCAGGGGGCCCTCGCGCCGGATACCGCCGATGGGGTTGGGGCGGTCGAGGACGATGAAGCGGATGTCCGCCTCGGCGCATGCTTCCATGGCCAGGGCCATCGTCCACACGAATGTGTAGACGCGCACGCCCACATCCTGGAGGTCGAAGAGGAGGGCGTCGAGGCCGTCGAGCATCGCCGGGGTGGGCTTGCGGACATCGCCGTAGAGGGAGTGGACGGGGAGTCCGGTGACCGGGTCCAGGTAGTGGTCGGACTCGATCATGTTGTCCTGCTTTTCGCCGCGTGCGCCGTGCTGGGGACCGAAGAGGGCGCGGAGGTCGTAGCCGGCATGGCGGATGGCGTCTGCGGCGTGGATCAGGTCCGAGGTGACGGACGCGGGGTGCGCGATCAGGCCCAGGCGGCTATTGCGCAGCCCACTGGCCTCCGAGGCTTCGCCGCTGACGAAGCGGGCCAGACCGGTGGCGACGGGAGCGGTCACGAACGGAACCGAGGTCCAGGGCCGGTGGCGACGGGAGCGGTCACGCGAGAAACAGATCCCGGAAGCAGTCGACCGGCAGGCGGGTTCCGGCGGCGGAGGCCGCGTTCACGTTCACCGCGAGCGAGCCCCTGGGATGAAACGGACCGGTCGCAAGTCCGCCTCCGCTGCACCGGTGTCGAGTTCCTCGCTCAATTCCCGACCGGCGCTCTCTCCCGCTGCCAGTAGAACGGCCCGGCCGTCACCTGCTCCGGCCACAGCTGGTCGAGCGTGTCGCCATCGTACAGGCGCCCGTTCATCATCACCTGAGCGATCGCGTTCGAGTTGCGGATATCGTCGAGGGGGTTCGCGTCGAGGATGACCAGGTCGGCCAGCTTGCCGGGTTCGATCGAGCCCAGATCGCGGTCCAGCCCGAGGGAGTGCGCGCCCAGAATCGTCGCCACCTGCAGCGCCTCGAGCTCGGTCATGCCCCCCGCCTGAGTCGCCCACAGCTCCCAGTGGTAGCTGAGCCCCTGCAGCTGGCCATGGCTGCCGACCCCCGCCCTCCCCCCCGCCCGAATCACGTCGCGCACGAACGCCGACACCAGGTCCATGGTGTGCACCTCCGGATGAAACCAGCCGGGGACGCGACGGGTCGCCTTGCTGTGGATCTCTTCGACCGGGGTGAAGCGGGCCAGCTTCTCGTCCCCGAGCACGTCTTCCGTCGCGTAGTAGTAGTTCTCAGCCCAGGGGCCTCCGTAGGTGACCAGGATCGTGGGCGTGTACGCGATCTTCGACTGGGCGATCAACTCCACCATGTCCGCGTACATGGGGAAGCCCGGCATGTTGTGCTCGACGCCCGAGTAGCCATCGATCGCCATCGTCATGTTGACCTTGGTGTCGAGGCCGCCCTCGGTGGTGGGCATCAGCCCCAGTTCGCGCGCCGCCTCGATGATCCACTGGCGCTGCTCGCGGTTGCCGGCGGCGTACATCTTGATCGTCTTGGTGTCGTAGTAGTCGCTGTAGCGGCGCAGGATGTTCCGGGCGTGGTCGAGGTCCTGCACGTTCTCGGACGAAAAGACGCCGGGGCCGGTCGAGTAGATGCGCGGGGAGAGGATGTGGCCCGCGCGCACGAGGTCCTCGTAGCTGACGACGTCGGTGGTGCCGGTCTGGGGGTCGCGGGTGGTGGTGACGCCGTAGGCCAGGTTGACGGCGTAGGACCAGGGCTGGCTGCGGAGGATGTTGATCTGGGCGCGCAGGTGGGCGTGCGTGTCGATGAAGCCGGGGACGACGGTCTTGCCCATGAGGTCGACGGTGTCGGCGCCCTCGGGGACGGTGAGGGTGCCGGTCGGGCCGACGGCGGAGATGCGGTTGTCCTCAATGAGGATGTCGCCCTGGTCGATGACTTCGTCGCCTGACATGGTGATGACGCGGGCTCCGGTCAGGAGGGCCGCACCCTGGGGGATGTCGCGGGGGAACTCGACTTCGATGCGGACTTCGGTGGGGCGGTAGCGGGGGTCGTCGTCGTCCTCTTGTTCGGCCTCCTCCTCGGCGCCCTCCGCTTCCCCTTCTTCGACCGCGGGCTCGTCTTCCTCCGCGGGCTCTTCCTCATCGGCCTCGTCCGTCCCCTCATCGCCGGCCGCCGCCTCCACCGAGTCCTCGAAGGCCTGCGCGTCATCCAGGTTGTAGACAAGGTGCGCGTTGCCGATGGTCCAGTGCACCGTGCGGCCGTCCTGACCCCACGCGGGGAACTCGCCGCCCACCTCGGTGAGCTGCCGCGCCGGGAAGGACGCGCTCTCGGGGTTGCCGATGTTGATCGTCGGGGGGTCGCCGCCCACGACCGGGACGGTGACGGTGTAAAGGTGGTTGTAAACCCGGGCGAGCGCCTGGTCGCCCAGTGGCGCCATCATCACGAGCGAGGCGGTGGCGGGTGCGCTCGAACCGGGCGCCCCGGCGCCCACGACGCGCACGTGCCGCTTCACGTCGGTGCCGTCCCAGCGGAACGAGACGAGACCGTCGCCGAAAGCGTACGCGTAGATCCGGTCCGGGTTCGAGGTGAAGTGATGGGTGGTGTAGCGGGCGGGCGAGATCACCGTAGCGTCGCCGCCGTCGGAGGGGATCCAGACCAGGTCGTCGGCGCCTCCGGGGACGCCGCGCGTGAGGGCTTCGTCGTAGGCGCGGGCCGGGCCGCGGATCGCGACGATGCGCTCGCCGTCGGGGGACCAGATGGGGTTGTTGTAGAGGGCAGGGGTCGTGGTGAGGCGCTCCGGGTCGCCTCCGTCCGCGTCCACACTGTAGATGTGGCCGCCCACGTCGTCGCCCCAGGTGGTGTAGGCGATGCGCTCACCGTCGGGGGACCAGGCCGGCATGTGCTCGTTGATCTCGTCCCCGGTGAGGCGGGCGGGCGTCCCATCGGGCCATTGCATGACGTACACGCGCGCCATCAGCGAAAAGGCGATCCGGTCCCCGCTCGGCGACGGCACCGCGTCACGGACCTGCTTGGCCACGAACGTCGGCGTGTCCTCGATCGGATAGTCGAAGTCGACCTCGGGCCCGATGGCCATCTCGACATCCACGCGGAACGGGATCGGAGTCGGCTCGGACCCGTCGACCGGGACGCGCCAGATCCCGCCGCCCCAGTACGCGATCACCTCGCGCGAATCGGGAGTGAACGACATCCCCGGATAGGCGTCGCGGGTGGCGCGCGACTCCTGGTCGTCACGCTGCACCGGGAAAGCGAGCCACCGTTCGTCGCCGGACTCCAGGTCGCGGATGCGGAGCCCCGTCTCGGCAACATGCCGCGAACCATAGACCAGCCAGCGCCCGTCGGGGCTCAGGACCGGGCGGAAGGCGCCGCCGTAGCGGAACGACCGGGTGGCCGACTCACCGGTTTCGCGGTCGTACACGGCGAGCTGGTACTGACGCATGCCCGAGTTGTACTCCCAGGTGCCGCTTCGCTGCGCGTACCAGATGTAGCGGTCGTCCGCGCCGAAGGCCGCGCCGGTTGTGCGCAGGTTCGGGGGCTCGTCGATCAGCTGGATCCCCGAGCCGCCGTCCACGTGGTACATCCACAGCTTGCCCTGTCCGGGGCCCTGCCGGGTCGCGATGACGTAGTCGCCGTCCGGGGTCCACTCGGGGACTGGTATGAGCTGGATTTGCCCCGTGTGAGCTGCACGGTGTCGGCGAGATCCAGCGAGATGATGTGGACGCCCTCGCCGCCGCTGCGGTCGGAGGTGAAGACGACGCGGGTGCCGTCCGGGCTGAAGCGTGGCTGGCCGTCGAAGGCCATTCCCTGGGTAAGGGGTGTGGCGGTGCCGCCGGTGATCGGCATCGTGTAGAGGTCGCCCAGGAAGTCGAAGACGAGGATCTGGCCGTCCGGGCTCACGTCGACCGAGATCCACGAGCCTTCGTTGAAGCTGGTGGAGATGGTGCGGCCGGGGGCGAGGGGGAGACCCTCCTGGCGGGGGTCGGGGGTGGTGTCGGGGGGTTGTTGGGGGTAGGCGGGGTTGGGGAGGATGAGGATTGTGGCTGCGAGCGCCGGGAGGGGGCGAAGGCGGGCCTGCCGAGGAGTTCGCCGGGATGGCCTGGTATCGCGTCGGGGTGCCGTCATGATTGCTTGGTGCCTTTCGCGCTGATCGTTCGGTGAGAATGGCATGGCATCATAGCCCGCAACCATCAGCCCGAGAAAGGAGGGCTCTTGTGGGGTATGGTAAGTCGACTATCTTACATTCCATGAAGACCGTCATTTCTACCAAGGGACAGCTCGTGCTGCCGGCCGAGCTTCGTCAGCGCGACGAGGTTGTACCCGGTGAGGAGTTCGATGTCGAACGGCTTGGTCCGGGAGTCTATCGCTTGGCCCGCACGGGTGAACCGGAGAACAGCGGCCTGTTGGACTGGCTGCTGGCCTGTCCCGAAAAGGATTGGTTCGTACCGGTTGCCTCGGAGTCGACCGCTGACCTGAAGGATCCGGGAATCGGGGGTCAGTGAGATACCTCGTTGACACCAACGTCCTTTCGGAGACGACGAAGGCGAGCCCCAATGCAGGGGTCGTGGATTGGCTGAGGGACCACGAGGAGCACATCGCCGTGAATCCGGTGGTGCTTGGGGAAATCAGGTTCGGGATCCGGCTATTGGGGCCGGGGAGGAGCCGTGACTCCCTTGAGTCGTGGTTCACCGAGGTCGTGCGCCGAATCCGGTGCGTGCCGATCGACACGAAGACCGGTCTGCGCTGGGCGGAGCTGCTGGTGAATCTCCGCTCGCGTGGAAGGTCCATGCCGATCAAGGACAGCCTGATCGCGGCGAGCGCGCTTACCTTCGGCCTCGTCGTGGTCACCCGCAACCGTAGGGACTTCGAAGCGGCGGGGGTGGAGATCGTGGACCCGTTTACATGGGGGTCTGGTCGCCCGGTGGGTCAGTAAGAGGTCATCCACCCGATCAAGGGCAGCGCTCAGCGCACCGACGGCAGCATCCCCGGGCACGGTTCACCGCTCACGCGGCGCAGGGCATGCATCGACACACGGTAGGCGGAGTTTCCGGTGATGTTGTACACGGTCCGGCCATCCTCTTCTGTCACTTCAACGGGATTGTGAAACACCAGCACGCTATCCGCGTGGATGCCCACCGGCGTATGGCGGCCCCGTGTCGTGTTGCGTATCAGTGCGTGGCAGCCGGTATCGGGGTTGATGATGGCGCCATGGGTTTCGATGTCATGGCCCAGGAGCACGATGTTGTCCAGGCCGTCGAAGGATAGCCGAGCCCGCTCGCTCCAATGGGGGCAGGGTTCTTGGACAACCTCCCCGCGCCATTCGTACTTCCTGGTACACCCGGTGCGCTCTCTGACGCCTTTGACCGGCACCGGCACCCTCCCCTTTTCGCCGCTGCGGTGGTACACGAATACCGACTCCGGCCCCCTTTCGCTGGACATCGCGACATAGGCCGCGTCGTCCAGACAGGCTATCCTGGTGTCCCACCGACTGGGGACGATCGCACGGTGTTCGTCGATCGTCCCGGCGAAGACGGCACTGCCGTTTCCCTCGTTGGGCCCGAAGGCCTGGTTCATGCCGGCATCGGACCCACGCCTGATCACGCCCCCTGCGGACGGGACCGCGGGTGCCCCGCCGAAGTTGCACACTCGCCTGCCCAATACTGATTCCGGGCGCCAGGAGTGGACGGGGCTGCCCTGCGGATCGTACTCGACGACCCTGGTGATACCCGAAACGTAGAGACCACCTCCGGGAGCGAGATCGATGTCGGACCGGCCCTGCGGGAACTCGTACGGACCCTCTCCCGCCGGAGTCGAGATTGTCCGGAGCCACTCCCCCGTCTCGAGGGAGAACGCCATGATCCCTTCCGGCTCCTGGTTGTCGTCGACGTAGAGAATGTTCCGTTTCCAGTCGACGGCCACGATGCCGGAGTACATCGCGCGCCACTCGTCGTCGATGATGGTCCGGCCGGTGTCGAAGTCGATCTCGAGTACCTGTTGCGCGTTGGCCGCAGGGGCCGGCAGGATGGCGAGCGCAACGATCCAGAGGAGGGTGGGCCTTGACATGGCGTTTTTCTCGAGAAGTGTGAGTGGGTTGGCCGCGCACCGAAGCTATGGGTTTGCTCGCGCGCGGCAAGATACGCCTACCCCTCCTCCGGAAACAGTCCCCCAATCGTCCCATCCAGCGCCTCACCCACCTGATCACACCGCCCTGCCCCCACCCCGTACGCAGACAACCACACCCCCATCTTCCACCGCTCCCCACTCCCCTCCATCTCGACGTGCAGCACGCCGTCGTTCAGCGATTCCACCGTCCCGGCGAACGCCCACGGCCGGTCGCACAGCACGACCCTGCCCTCCAACGCATCGCCACCATCCAGGTCGAAATGGAAGAAGTCGCCCACGGCGAGTGAGCGCCCCTCCTCCCCGAACAACCGCCGCCACACCTCTTCGCGGCTGCCCGTCACCCACGGCCGCGCGCTGATCACGCGCCGGGGGACACCGGGGTGACGCTCCACCGCGTGCCTCAGATTCCAAAGAAAGAAGCGCCAGCCATTCGTCATCATGCGGAAGTGTTGGTCGAAGTCCGGGGTGGCCGGCAGCCCCGAGTTGACGAGACGGACCCGGGTCTTTCCGTCGGCGGTGCTCAGCTGGTAGTCCACGGTGAGGGCGGTCCCCTGCGCGGCGGCTTCCGGGTCGGACAGGTCCACCATCTGCAAGCGCTCGCCGGGCTGCCACACGGTGATCCTGCTCGGCCAGTCGGCGCCCTCGGCCCAGGCCACGCTCACCGTGCCTCCCTCCCCCTCCTCGACCGACGCGAAGGGCGCGAACCAACGCTCGATACCATCGCGCGTGGCGATCGCCTCCCACACGTCATCGACGGGTGCGGCGATCCCGACCGACAGTTCGATGGATCGGGAGGCGGCGCCGGCTATCTCCCGCTCCCCCGGCTCCTGGCCAGCTCCTTGTAGTACTGTTCGACCAGCGCCCGGTACTCCTCCGGCACGTCGCCCGACTGGTAGAGCAGCAACTGATCCTCGTCCTCCGCGCCGAAGAGCCGGCGGAGCTGGAACTCGAGCTGCTTCATGCCTTCCACCAGCTCGGCCTGCAGCCTGAGCGCCTCTTCGGGATCGTCGTAGGTGCTGGCACGGTCGAGCGCGCGCATGGCGTTCATCATGGCTTCGAGTTCCCGGGGGTCCGCGCCGGCGCGTTCGATCAGTTCGCCCAGCGCCCGCGCCTCGCCCAGTCGCACGCGGCCCTCGCGGCGCATCTGCCGGATCAGATCGGGGTCGAAGTTCCAGCGACCGCCGCCGCCCACCCGCTCGGCGTTGCGCTCGTCGAGGTTCCCGGCCCTGTCACCGCCTTCGCCTCCGGTTCGCGCGCCCGTGTCCAGACGGCGCCCCATCGACTCCAGGCTCCGCACCAGGTCACCCGCGGCCTCGATGGCCTCGGTCTCGGTGTCGGCGACCGCACCACCCTGAACGGCCTCGTCGGCCTCTTCGAGACGGTTCCGGAGTGACTGGATCGCCTGCGAGGTCTGGTTTTCGAAGGCCTCGGCGTATTCCTCCTGTCCGGTTCGGCCGACAAGGTTGCGCGAGTAGAGCAGACGCTCGCGCAGCTGGGTCTCGCGGATCGTCGCGCTGGCCTCTTCCAGCTCGCCGGCTCCCTCCGCCCCGTCGCGGCGGGCGCTGGCGGCGAGCTGGTCGATTCTTGCCAGGAGTTCTCCGACTTCTTCCGCCATCTCGGTCTTGGTCTCGATGACGCGGTCCCGCTGGCTCGCCGATGGACGGTCCGCCTGCCTCATCGCCTCCATGCGGTTCTCGACGTCCTCCTGCTGCCGGGCCAGTTCTTCCACACGCTGGCGCGCGTCGCTCAGATCGCGCTGCAGGCGCTCGTTCTGGACGCCCTCCACCTGGTCGCGCACGTCACGGAGACGGCGCAGCGCCGACTGGGCCTCGGCGACCCCGGCGTTGCCCCCCTGGGCGGCCGACCGGCGCATCGCGTCGGCGACCTGCTGCAGTTCGCGCGCCACGTCTTCCAGTTGCCGTTGCCCGGCCTCGCGCGAGAGACGCTCCAGCTGGCGGGCGGCCTCCTCGGCCTCCTCGGCCAACTCCCGCGCCGACTGCCCGCCACCACCGCCCTGCTGCTGGCCCTGCTGCGCCGCGGCCCGCCGCCGCTGCCGTTCCAGCTCCTGTTCCTGGCGCCGGGCCAGCTCGCGCAGCTTCTCCAGCGCCTCGTCGACGGCCTCGTCGGCGCTCTCCTGCTGGCTCCTCTGCACGGTCTCGTACTGGTTGCGAAGCGCTTCGGTCTCCAGCTCGAAGAGATCCGCCAGGTCTTCGGCGCTCGGACCTTGCTGTCCCTGCTGCCCGCCGCCGCCCCCCTGTTGCTGCTGTTCCCGCGAGACGAAGCGCTCGTATGTCTCCTCGGCCTTCTGCAGCTGGCGGAGAGAGCGCTGCTGGGGTGCGATCGCTTCCTGCGGCTTCAGCGCACGCAGCGAGTCGACCGACTCGTTCATGGCCTCCACGGCCACTGGGAGCGCCTCGGCGATGCGCCGGAACGACTCGTCGGCCCCCGTGATCCCCCGGTTCACGATGCGCTGGCCCAGCGTCTCGACCTGTTCGCGCAACCGTTCCTGGTTGAGCGCGATGCTGACCACGTTCTCTTCCCAGACGTCTTCCGCGTAGCTTTCGCGGTCGCGCACCAGGTTGAAGCTGGCAGCGATGATCTGCCGCTGCAGCCCCGACAGGTCGTCGTCCATCCCGCCGCCCCCACCGCCGCCTCCGCCGCCCCCACCGCCACCCTCCTGCTCGCGGTACTCCCGTTCGAAGGGTCGCACCTGGAGGAAGTAGATGTCCGTCAGGGCTTCGTTCGGCGACGGCGCGTTGTCGCGCGCGATGGCGTGATAGGCGACCAGATCCCCCACCTCCAGCTCATAGTCCTCCATGAAGACGGTGTGGCCCGCGGTGACGGCCGGCATCGGGGCGCCCCCGGCCGCGGAATGGAGCCGCACCGTGTCGGAGGGACCGCCGTTCACGTTGTAGACCAGCAGGATCTCGGAAACGCCCAGGTCGTCATCGGCGCGGGCCTCGAGGAAGACCTCCTCGATGGCGCTGACCGAGATGTCGCGCCCGGGCTTCGCGAAGGAGACCGACGGGCCCTGGTCGCTGAGGACATCAATACGGTAGTCGGGGGCGCCGGTGACCCAGAGATCGTCGTGGGTGAGGAAGCGGATGCCGTAGAACCCGCGCTCACGCACCGTGAACGAACCGGTGAACTCGCCATCCGAACCGGCCTCCATGGTGATCGTGTCGCCGGAGTCCATGACGAGGAGGGCGCCGGGAGTGGGGATGGTGGAGGTCACGGTCAGCGCGACCCGCGTCCCGCGCAGCGCGGCCACGTCGCCGCCGTACTCGAAGCTGCGCGGCTCGAGTCCGGTGTAGGCCGGGAAGTGGTAGACCATCTCGAGCCGGTCCACCGCCGGCAGGTCCGCGACGCCCAGGGTGAAGGTCTCCGAACGGACTCCCGCCGCCTCGACGTAGTAGGTCGTCTCTTCGGCGACGTTGAGCAGGAGCCCCTCGAACGACCCCGCGCCGTCCTCGATCATGGGAAGGGCCACGAAGCCGGTCGTGCCCTCCTCCCGCGTGTAGAGGACGACATCGTCGGAGGCGAAGCCGGCCAGGGTGGCCGAGACCAGCAGGTCGGAGTTGCGTGAGATGGTGGTGTCGCCGGGCAGGACCGCGACGCTGTAGGGATTGACCGCTTCGGCCGCGCGCGCCGGATTGAAGAGCGCGGACATGCCGTGCCGGAGGAATCCCGGGCCGAGGGCGACGAAGAGGATCGCGGCGAGGGCGAGTCCCCCGAGAACCGCGGAGGAGCGCCTCAGGGAGGTCCGCTCGATGCCCTTCCCGTAGTCGATGCGGCGGCACTCCCTGACCGCGTCGAACACGACCTCCTGCAGAAGCGGCGACCGCTCCAGTTCGTCGCTCTTCCGAGCCGACTCGACCGCGGCCAGGACGCGGGACTGCAACGAAGGGTGATTCTCCTCCAGGTACAGCGCGACGCGCTCGTCCGAGACCCGGCGGAGCAGCGGCCACACGACGGAGCGGATCAGAAAGAACGCGACGACCAGCCAGATGACGATGCGGAAGGCGGTGACCGCGCCGGGGTCAAAACGCAGGAACTCAAGGGTGGAGGCGGAGATAAGGAAGGTGAGGAGGGTGCCTGCGAGGGTCAGGGCCAGGCCGCGCAGGAAGAGCTTGAGGCGCCAGCGGCGGCGGACGCGCCCCACAATGCGAAGGAGTTGGTCTCGGGTTCGCCAGTTGCTCGCTACGGACATGTCTTCCTCCTGAACTCTGTGGCGGAACCGGTGGTGATCCCGCTCCGGCCCCAGCGGGCCTCCTTCAGCCGACCATGGCCGACTCTTCTTTGATCCTACGACGCGACAGCCGGTTGGCCAACACTGTCTCCGACACCATCAGCAGAAACACCGCCGCCAGCAGGTACCGCCAGAACGACTGCCGCCTCTCGAAATCCGTCGCCTGCAGATCCAGCACGGCCGCGTCCGTCACCGTCGTGTCGTCTGCGGCCTCCCCTTCCGCCGGCTCACCCCCCACCGCGCCCACGAACTCCTCGACATCCAGCCTGGCAAGGTCCGACTCGGTCACGTCGACGTTGGCCGCGACCGCCATCGGGTGCTCCGGGCGGTCTCCCGGCGGCCGGATCTCCCAGATTCCGCGTCGGTCCAGCCGCAACAGCGATGTCGCGGGGTCCAGGTCCACCGACCCTCCTCCGGGTTCCATGGCCACCGCACCGGCCGGTATCTCCATTGTGGTGCCCGATTCGGCCAGCGCCGAGAGGTTCACGGTCGAGCCGGCCAGGTGCCAGGGCGGGACCTCGCCGCGGCCTCCCAGAAAGCGCGTCACGCGGTGCACGAAGGGCAGGTACACGGGCTGCAGCGCCAGGTTGTTCCAGAAGCGGTCCAGCCCGGAGGCCCAGATGAGAATGCGCCCCCTCCCGCGCCTGCCCTCGACCAGCGCCGGCGTGCCGTCGTCGAACTGCGCGGTGACGCGGCCGTCGGTGACGTCGAGGCGGCGGGTGCGGTAGAAGGCGGCCTGGGAGAAGTCGCCGGAGCGCGGACCCATGAAGGCTTCGAAGACGGCGTGGTCGTAGTCGACGAAGCCGAGGCGGCGCTCCCCCGTTCCCTCGGTGACGGGCCCGACCGTTGCGGGCAGGAATTCGGCATGGACCGAGGGGATCGCGCTGCGCTGGCCGAGCGCGATGAGAAGCCCGCCACCCTCCTCGACGAAGGTGCGGAGCCGGTCGCCCGGGTTGCCGCCGGGGAAGGGCGCTCCGTTGAGAACCACCACGTCCGCAGTCGCCAATTGGCTGTCGTTGGGGGCCCCGCGGAGCAGCAGGGTGGTGAACCCGGCCCCTTCGGCGATCCCCAGCGCCCCGCGCAGGTACAGGTTGGAATCCCCTTCGCCGACCGGGTCGACGATCAGCACGGTGAGATCGCCGCCGGGCGAGGCCACGAAGTGCAGCGCGTTGTCCTCGCCGAGTCCGGCGCCGGGCGCTTCCGCGACGCGCACCTCGCCGCGGGTGAAGGCGTGCGTGAGGGTGAAGGGGTCGAAGGTGACGGCGACGGCTCCCCCGGCGGGCGCGGTGACGGTGGCCGCGCCGATGTCGGTGTCGTCGATGGCGAGGATGACGTCGGTGGTGGCCTCGGTGTCGCCGGTGTTGATGAGGCGGGCGGAAACGGTCACGCGTTCACGATTCCCGGCCGACTGGCGGTCCAGCTCCAGGTCGGTCAGCGCGAGGTTGGCGACCTCCTCTTCGCCGATCACCGCCGTCTCCACCACCACCTCGGTAGGCAGCGTCGCGTCCGGATCGGGGCGCCACCCGGTGCGCTGGAAGTCGCTGATCACGACAACGCGCTGGCGGGGCAGGTCGGAGGCCGCGAGCGTCGAGCGGGCGAGCTTCACGGCCGGCCCGAGACGCGTGGCCAGCGAGCCGGTGCGGAGCGTGTCCAGGGTGGCCGCGATGCGCGCCGGGTCGTTGATCGAGCGGTGCAGCAGGTGCGGCGTCTCGGAAAAGGTGACGAGCGACACGCGGTCCTGCGGCCGGAGCGCCGCGGCGACGCCCTTCGCGTGGTCGACGGCCCGCGCCCAGTTGTCGCCCAGGTCCATCGAATACGACCGGTCGAGGAGGATGACCACCTCCTCGGGCCCGGGTCCGCCCACCGAAGCGAGCGCCCCGCCGCGCACGAACGGCCGCGCGAAGGCGGCGACGAGGAGTCCCAGCGCCGCCAGCCGCATCACCAGCAACATCCAATGGCGGATGCGCCGCCTCGATGTCTCCTCGAAGGGGATCCGCCTCAGGAACATCAACGACGGAAAGCGCAGCGGCTTCCCCTTCTCCTGCCTCGTGAGGTGGATCAGCACCGGAATGGCCAGCCCGGCCAGGCCGATCAGGAAGAGCGGAGTGAGGAAACCCACGGGACGCTACCGGCTCCGCACCATCTTCTGGCGGAAGACCAGGTACGCGTACAGTGCCTCGTCGAGCGGCTCGGCGGTGTTCAGCAGGACATGGTCGACCCCGTGCTTGCCGAAGCCCTTGCCCAGCGCGTCGATGTGCCCCCGGATCTGCTCCCGGTAGGCGCCCGTGTACTTCTCCGGCTTCACCGGCAGGACGGCGTGCGTCTCCAGGTCCTGGAAGTTGGTGGCCTGGGTGAAGGGAAAGTCGATCTCGGCGGGGTCCAGTATCTGGAACGCCACCACGTCGTGTCCCTGCGCGCGGAAGAAGCCGAGCCTCTCCGCGATGTCGTCCGGGTCCGCGTAGAAGTCCGACACGACGACCATGATGCCGCGCCGCACGAACGTGTTGGCCACGCGCGCAAGCAGCCGGTCCCACGCGCCCGCGCGCTCGGCCTTCACCCGTGCCACCGCGTGGAGCACCTTCTCCAGGTGGGCTGCCGATGGCCGCACGTGCTCGACCACGTCACTGTCGAAGGCGTACAGTCCCACCCGGTCCTTCTGCCCGGCCGAGAACCAGGCCAGGCTCGCGGTCAGGAAGCGCCCGTAGTCCAGCTTGGTGATTTCGCCCGAGCCGTACCCCATCGACGCCGAGGTGTCGAGCAGGAACCCCACGTCCGCGTTCGTCTCGGCCTCGAACTGCTTGATGTAGAAGCGGTCGGTGCGGCCAAAGAGACGCCAGTCGATCCGGCGGATGTCGTCGCCGGGCATGTACTGGCGGTGCTCGGCGAAGTCCATGCTCACCCCCAGGTAGGGCGAGCGGTGGATCCCCTGCATGAAGCCCTCGACCACGGTGCGGGCGAGCAGCTGCAGGTTGTCGATCCTGGCCAGGATGTTCGGGTCGAGGAACGACTTGCGCGACGTGCCCGCAGCGATGGCCATGGACGGCTAACGGCCCCTGCCGACCGGGTTCGGGGACTGAACCGCGCGGGTCATTCGTCCCCTACATCCCCGAACTGGGGACCGGCACGGAGTCGAGGAGCATGGTGACCAGCTCGTCGGTGGTGCGCCCCTCCGACTCGGCGTGGAAGTTGGTCAGGACGCGGTGCCGCATGACCGGGAGCGCCAGCGCGCGGATGTCGTCGAAACTCACGGTCAGACGCCCCTGCGTGAGCGCCCGCGCCTTCCCGCCCAGGATCAGGTACTGCGCCGCCCGCACACTGGCCCCGTGCGCGACCCACTTCTTGATGAAGTCGAGCCCTCCGTTCGGGTTCGGCCGGCTGGCGCGCACCAGGCCGACCGCGTAGCGCATGACCGGCTCGGCGACCGGAACGCGCCGCACCAGGTCCTGGAACGCGATCATGTCCTCTTGCGACACCACCGCGTGCAGCTCCGGCTCGACCTCGTCCGTCGTCTCCCGCACCACCTCCATCTCCTCCTCCTCCTCCAGGTGGTCCATGCGGATGTGGAACATGAAGCGGTCCAGCTGCGCCTCGGGCAGCGGGTACGTCCCTTCCAGCTCGATCGGGTTCTGCGTGGCGAAGACGTAGAAGGGCGGATCCAGCTCGTAGGTCTGGGCCTGCACGGTGACCCGGTGTTCCTGCATGGCCTCGAGCAGCGCGGCCTGGGTCTTGGGCGGGGTCCGGTTGATCTCGTCGGCGAGCACCACGTTCGCGAAGATCGGCCCGGGCGTGAAGACCAGCTCGCGGCTCCCGTCCTCGCGCTGCTGAATGATGTCGGTCCCGGTGATGTCCGACGGCATCAGGTCCGGGGTGAACTGGATGCGCGAGAAGTTCAGGTCCAGCACCTGCGCGATCGAGTGGATGAGCAGCGTCTTGGCCAGCCCTGGCACGCCCACGATCAGGCTGTTTCCGCCCACCAGGAGCGTGAGCAGCACGTGCTCGACGGCTTCGTCCTGCCCGATGATGATCTTGCGGACCTCGGAGAGGATCTTCTCGCGGCCTTCCTGGATGCGCCGGGCGAGGGCGACGTCGGCCTGGGGCTCGGTGGTGGCGGGGGTCACGGTATCGGTTGACAAGGGGTTGCCTCTGTGGGTCTTCGGTTGGGGGGGCTGCAGTCGGAGTGCGGGTTCGGCAGGGCTGGCGCAGCCGATGCGTGGACGGCGGAACCTCCAAAGAGTCTGCGTATAGTGACCGAAAGCTAATCGGTCGGCCATTAAGCAGACAGCCAAACGGGCGAGTTCGTTGCCTTGGGGGGTTCAGGTGGGCGGGGACCGGGATGCGGACCTCGGGGACCGGATGCGCGGATGGTGGGTTGCAGACAGGTGGGACCGGAGGGCCAGCCGGAGGATGGTAGCCTCTGCGGATTGGTAAACCTACCGGAGTGGCAGTTGACCCGGCTGCTGGATTCGGTTACTGTTCCCAAAATGGGAATATATTAGTACGGTACATTCCAATGTCGGGATACTACAAGAAACGAAATCGATGCGGATCGTCGCCAAGACGACGCTCTTGGACTGCGCCCACCGCCACGCCGATGCCCGATCCGCGTTTCTCGATTGGCTGGCCGGCGTCGAACGGGCCGAATGGAGCAGCCCCGCCGATGTTCGATCGGGCCGCTGGAATCCCAGCACTCTACCGGGCAACCGAGCAGTCTTCAGAATCCGGGGGAACCGCTACCGGATCATCACGGAGATCGACTACAGGAATCAGGTGGTCTTGATCCGATTCGCCGGCACCCACAGCGAATACGACAAGGTCGACGCGGAGACAATCTAGAATGCCACAGCTGAAGCCGATTCGCTCGGAGAGCGCGTACGAGCAAGCGCTGTCCCGCATCAGGAAGCTCATGGGGGCCGATCCTTCGAGCCCGGAGGGGAGGGAGCTGGATCTCCTCACGGACCTCGTCGATCTGTACGAACGAAGACACTATTCGCTGGGCGAGTTGGATCCTGTCGACGCCATCGAACTCCGCATGGAAGAAAAAGGCCTGTCTCCACAGGAGCTGGTTCCCTGCATCGGAAGCGCCTCGAGAGTATCGGATGTGTTGGCACGTAAGCGCTCGCTCACCCTGCCAATGGCTCGAGCGTTGAACAAGCATCTGGGCATCCCCGCCGAAGTCTTGCTGCGGGAACCGAAACCTCCGAAAACGTTTGACGACGACCACTGGCGCCGCTTTCCGCTGCGAGCGATGGCCAACCGGGGATGGATTCCGAAAGTTCCGGGCTTGTCCCACCACGCCAAGGAGATCATGGAGAAGTTGCTGGATCGTGCCGGTACGAGTCCTGACAGTGCTGCGATGTTCAGGCAGACGGGTCTCCGTGCGAACGCGAAAGCCGACTGGCACGCGCTTCAGGCCTGGTGCTGGCAGGCCATGGCGCTTGCGAACCGAGATCACCCGGCGGCTGACTATGTTCCCGGCACGGTCACGTTGAAGACGCTGCGCCACGTAGCACAGTTGAGCAGGCGTCGGGACGGTCCCCGTCGGGCCGAGGACTTTCTGGCAAGCCTCGGGATTCCGTTCGTCACGCTCTCCCACCTGCCTCGCACCTATCTTGACGGCGCGGCGCTCCAGCTTGTCGACGGACGCCCGGTCATCGCGCTGACGCTCCGGCACGACCGCGTAGACAACTTCTGGTTCTGTCTGTTGCACGAGCTGGCTCACGTTGGGCGTCACATGGACTACGACAATCCCAGGACATTTCTGGATGACCTTTCGCTGCGCCGTGCGGAGCCTTCCGGAGAAGATCCACGGGAAGCGGAAGCCGATGAATGGGCCGAGGAGGCGCTGATACCCCAGGAGGCTTGGGAGGCAAGCAGTGTCCGAAGTCACCCGACGGCGATGAACGTGCTGCATTTTGCAGACGAAATCGGTGTTCACCCCGCAGTTGTGGCCGGTAGGGTTCGATTTGAGCGCAACAATTACCGTTTGCTGTCGCAGTTCGTCGGGAGCGGCGAGCTGAGGCGGCAGTTTTCGACCTTTGCCGAGAAAGGGAAACCACGATGGCGAAAAAGCAGAATCGCTCCGTAGTGCCGCGACCTGATGGCTGGGCCAACATGAAGCACGGCTCCCAAAGGGCGACTTCCGTTCATGGTACCCAGGCGGCGGCAGCACGCGCGGCGAAACAGAACCTCGGAAACTCTGGCGGTGGGGAGCTACTGATCCACCGTCCCGACGGACGGATCAGGGCGAAGCACACCATTCCTCCCGCCAATGATCCGTTTCCGCCCAAGGGCTAGTCCTACCGGTTCATCGCATAGATCACATAGTTGACACCGAACTTGTAGGCTTCGTTAGACAGATCGATGGGATAGTAGCCCATGTCCGAGTACTCCCAGTAGTCGCCGATGTCGTTGTTGAAGTTGGCGATGACCATCAGGCGTCCTTCGGGATCGTTGTCCTCGTGGAGCCCGAGGAAGATCGGACGGTACTGCGGGAAGGTCGGCGGCGGAAGGTCCAGGGTTTCGATCTGGAAGAATGAGTTGAAGATGGGCTCCTCCAGCTCGAGGATGCGGAAGCTGTGGCCGGGGAGGACGACATTGAAGATCGCCTCCACGTTCGCCCATTCGCGATTGCTGCGGAAGTCGTCGAGGATCAGGAATCCGCCCTTGCGGAGGTACGAGGCGATGTTGTCCAGCTCGGCCTGGGTGGGCGCCCATCCGCCCGGCTCCGATACGTACGCGATCGGGTAGCTGTGCAGTTCGGGATCGCCGGCGTCGATCACGTTGGTGCCGTCGGTGTTGGGTCCCAGTAGCGTCACCTCGTCGAGGATCTTGATGAAGTTCTCGTCGGCGTAGGGATAGTCGTGGGCCCACCCGGGGTTGCGGCCGCGTCCGAAGCCGCCGAAGCTCCGCCGCCCCGCGTTAAAGCGGACCCGTACGAACGTGAAGGTTCCGTCGTAGGGGACG
The DNA here is from genome assembly GCA_965211795.1 of Longimicrobiales bacterium. Classification (GTDB taxonomy): domain Bacteria; phylum Gemmatimonadota; class Gemmatimonadetes; order Longimicrobiales; family Gaopeijiaceae; genus Bin94. The sequence goes on along the minus strand of OZ242973.1, from coordinate 3,833,649 downwards.
GTCGGGAGCTCCTGGGGGGTTGCATGGGGGATTCCCGCGTGGCTGGACGGAGGCCCGGGATTGGGCTGGGCCGGCAGGAGACCCGGCCGCGGCGCAGAACGCTGAGCGGATGATCCAGTGGCTGAAGACCGTGAGCCGGCGACGGCCAGCATTCCGGTCCCCGCTGCCAACACGCCCACGCCGGCGATGAAGACCGGAATCGCGGACCTCGACACCCTCACCGCCCCGACCCTCCTCGCCGCAACTCCAGCAGCAGGTCGAGGGCATCCTCGTAGTTCGGGGCGGTCTCCAGCGCCGCGAGGACCGCGCTGCGGGCCGCCGCGTGATCGCCCTTGAGGTGAAGGAGGCGGGCGATCTGGTAGTGTGCCACCGCGCGGTCGACCGGACGGAGGGCGAGAACCGCGCGCCGTTCCGCGATCGCGCCGTCGAGGTCGCCCACCTCTTCCATGAGCGCGGCCAGGTGCTCGTGATCGGTGATCTCGTACGGGTGGATGTACGCGAGCTGGCGCAGGACCCCGGCGGCCCCCGCCCCGTCCCCGCCGCCGCTCAGCAGGGCGCCCAGCGCGACGCGCGCGTCGTAGTGGCTCTCGTTGAGGGCGAGGAGGGCGCGGTAGTGCGCGGCGGCCGCCGCTGTGTCGCCCTCCTCCTCCCGGATGCGGCCCAGGAACCAGTGCGCGCCGTCGGGGCCGCCGTATTGAGGGAAGAGCTCGATCGCGGCCTTGAAGTGCGGCGCGGCCTCGGCGCCGCGACCGTCCCGGAACAGGGCCTGTCCGAGGGCCATGCGGGGCGCGAAACGGCCGGGATCCCGCGCGACCGCAGCCTCCAGGGTGGCGATGTCCGGGATGAGGTCGGGCATCGCCACCACCTCCGCCGGCTCCGGGGCTTCCTCCCGCTCCGCACCCACCGACCGGATCGCCGCCGCGAACCGCGCCTTCAGGAAATCGTCGAAGTCCTTGTCGAAGTCGTCGAGGTCGACCCCCAGCGCCCTCTCGAACGCCTCTTCGTTGGTCGCACCGTCACGGTACGCATGCAGCATCTCCACGATCGCCGGAAACCCGTGCCGCTCCTCGATCACCTCGAAGACCAGCGACGCCTGGTAGTAGCTGTCCCGCACCTCGCCCGGGTGGCGCGGGTTGGAGAACCCCCTGTCCAGTTCGCTCACCGGACGCAGTTCGCCAGCCGCCAATGACGCGACGAAGCTCATCCCCGCCTGGTGGCCCCAACCCGGATCCGCGATGCGCTGCTCGTGCACTGCCAGCCCTTCGGAGAACCACCGCGGCACCTCGCTGTTGGAAACGCCGATGTGGAAGGTGTGCGCGATCTCGTGCCAGAGCGTCGAGGCCCAGTTGAAATCCCCCCGGTTGCGCGCCGCGGGCGAATCCATGGCCAGCGCGGGCCCGAAGCTGACCCCCAGCGCCCCGATCCCCACCAGCCCGACGGTGCGCACCGAGAAGTCTGCGTGACTCGGGTAGACCTCGACACGGATGGGTACGGGTGGCGCGTAACCGTACCGTGCCGACATCTCGCGCCAGGCGCGTTCGGCGACGGGTACGATGTACGGCACCAGCAGGTCGGCCTCGGACTCGTGGAGCACCAGCTGGAAGTGCGGCGTCTCGATGACTCGGTAGTCGACGAAGGTGTCCAGCAGGTCGAGGGTATTCTTGAACCAGAGGTTGAAGGGATCGCCCGTGAACGCCTTCTCCAAGTTCTCCCGGCCCGCCTCGACCCGGCCCAGGCGGACCTGGTTGAGCCCCATGAGACCCCACGCGGTCCAGCTGTCGGGGTCGGCCGTGGCGGCGTCCCGCGCGAAGGCGAGCGCGTCCTCGTACTTGCGGTGATCGGAGTGCAGTTCGGAGAGCAGGAGGAGGGGTGTGGTGGGGACCGGGGCGGCCGTGCGGATCGCTTCCATGGCGGCGCGGAAGCCCTGGTCGTCGCCGGAGAGGTGAAGGATCGCCGCCTTCGTGCCGAGCGCCTCCAGGTCGGCGGCGTTGACCTCGAGCGCGCGCTCGGTTTCCTCCAGTGCCTCGCTGCGGCTTCCTCCCAGCAGGCGCAGACGGGCGAGCAGCGTCCGGGCGCCGACCAGATTGGGGTTGGTGGCCAGCGCGGCCTCGATCGCCCCCGCCGGGTTGCCGCCCCCTTCCAGTCGGGCGACGCGGGCGAGGCCCAGCAGCGCGTCCGGGTGGGCCGGGTTTTCGGCGAGGACGGTCTGGAATGCCTCCGCCGCCTGGCGCGCGTCGTACCGCTCCAGGAAGAGTTTTCCGACCGCCAGCTGCGCGGCGTGATCGCGCGGGCCGGTCGCGATGGCCTGATCGAGTGCCTGCAGCGCGTCGTGCGCGTACTCGTAGTCCCAGCGGGAAAGGCGGATCATCGCCCGTCCCACTGCCGTGAGTTCGGCCGCTGAGAGATCGCGCGCGCTGTTGTAGTAGTCGATGAAGCCGTCGAAGAGGTCGCGGGCGGCCCCGCGGTCGCCATGGCGGTATTCGAGGATGCCCAGTTCGACTCGGGCGCGGGCGCCGCCGGCGCCGGGTTCCCGCACCCCCGCGGAGAGCGCGGTTCTGGCGTCGTCGACGCGTCCCACCTCCATCAGGGCGGCCCCGAGAAGGGCACGCGCGCCTTCAATGCCGCGCTCCACGCCTCGTTCGGCCGCCTTCACCGCACCATCGTAGTCCCCGGTCTCGCGGAGAGCGGTGACCCACCCGGAGAGCGCGGCGGCGTTGCCGTCAAGTGCCTCGGAGCGCAGGGTCTTCACGGCGTCGTCGTAGCGGCCGGCGCGCAGGTGTTCGAAGCCGGAGGTGTCCTGGGCGGCCGCGTCGGTGAACCCGCTCGCGGCGGTCGCCAGCACCAGCAGGCCGTGGACGAATCTCGCTCGAATCCCGCGCAGGAAGCGGAGATCGGACGGGTTTGAAACGCAGAGCATCCTTGAAAGGTGCACACTGGGCGGGCCGACCGCCACAACGCCGGGTAGACGCCGGTACCGTCCCTTTGCCGGCGCTGGCGGACAGAGGGGTCGGCCGCTCGCTGAACGGCGAACACCGGGACCGCGAGGTATCTTGCGAAATATGCATCGATACGAGAAGCGTCTTGCACTATTGCGTTCGATCAATAGATTGTCTTGCACTTCCTCCCACGCGACCACGATCCTGCCCAATCGGAGACCCCCATGAGCGTCGTCACCCTTTCCTCCCGCTACCAGATCGTCATCCCCAGGGACGTGCGAGAACAGCTCGCGCTACAACCCGGACAAAAGGTGCATGCCCTCCCCTTCAAGGGCCGCGTCGAGCTCATTCCACTGGAACCGATCGAAGCCGCGCGCGGATTCGTGCGCGGAATCGACACCACCGTCCCGCGCGACGGAGACCGCGCATGAACGTCGTCGACTCCTCGGCCTGGCTGGAGTACTTCGGCGACGGACCCAACGCTGGCGAGTTCGCCGACGCGATCGCCGACACCGAGCACCTGATCGTCCCGGCCATCACCCTCTTCGAGGTCTTCAAGCGCATCAGGCTCCAGCGCGACCTCGACGCGGCTCTCTACGCCGTCGCCCACATGCAAAGCGGACGCGTGATCGACCTCGACGCCCACCTTGCTATTGCCGCCTCCGAGTTGAGCGCGGAGTCGGGGCTGCCGATGGCGGACAGCGTGATCCTGGCAACCGCCCGTCGGGAGGGGGCGTTGCTGTGGACCCAGGATGGGGACTTCGAGGGGGTGGAAGGGGTGGAGTACCGGGTTGTGCGGGCACAGGGCCGGGGATACCGGTACTAGCATCGTCCGCGGACGAATCCGCTTGATTGCCGGAGCGCCTTACACGGCCCCCTACGGCTTCACAATCCTCCCCCGCACCACATACGGCACCCCCATCCCGTCACTCGTGACGCCGTACAGCACGCCCCCCCGCACGATCGGCTGAGGAGAAGACCGCAACGGGAAGGGAAGCCGCACCATTCCGAGAAAGCGCCCCTCGGCGTCGAAGATGTCGAAGAGGCGGTGCTCGTCGTCCTCGTCCGCGGCCGCGACCGCGCGTTTCACCCAGAGGTTGCTCTCGTCGTCGATGAAGAAGGAGGCCGTGGAGGGTTTGGAGTCGGGGAACCTGGACGGATCGATCGTCCCCCCCTGGCTGGTGAACCACTCGAGACGCTCGATGGCCTGCTGCCGCTCCTCGGCCGTCACCGGAATCGGCCGATGTTCCTTGCCGACCCTTCGCAACACCTCCCCGCCGGACGTCATCTCGGTCAGCTCGTAGCTGCCAGTGAGGAGCGTCCACACGGTTCCCGTCGGTGAGTTGCGCCAGGTCATGAAACCCTGGAAGGGGACGCTCGCACTCATCATCGACGTACCCGTCTCACTGACGTACTCGAAGAACTCTCCCTCTTCCGGGTCCTCGGGCATGGTGATCGTGTCGATGGGATTGTAGGACTGGTCGAAACGGGCCATCCTGGTCAAGCCCCCGGACGGGAGCACCACGTTGTACCGGCCCAGCGGATCGAACCCGCCCGGATAGGGCATGATGACGAAGCCGCCGTCGGTGCGCTCGGTTCGCAACAGGGTCCCGGCGGTGTCGAAGATCGAGACGCGCGCCTCGCCCATCCCCATGACCCAGATCTCCCCGTTCCGGGAGAGGTCGACCGAACCGGCCTGCGTGAACTCCCCCGGTCCTTCACCCTTCCTCCCGACCGTGCGCACGAAGGATCCGTCCGAGTCGAAGATGCGGACCTCCTGTGCCTGGTTGTCGAGGACGAAGATCCGGCCCCACGCATCGACATCGAACGACAGGATGCTGCCGAAGAGGTCGGGACCCTCGCTCATGGCGTTCCCGATCCTCAGGTCCTCGACCACCTGCCATGTCCTCTCCGGCGTCCAGAGCGGGTCGTCGGTGTTGTGGACGACGATCTCGCCGGACGGAAGCGTGTCCACGGTGCCGGACCAGGTGGCGGCCGTGTCGGCGCCGGATCCGCAGGCCATGAGGAAGAGCGGGAGTGCCGCGGTTGGGATGAGGTGGTGGGTGGTGCTCCGGAACAATGGGGCTGTTGTGGACATGTCGATGGCACCGGGGGTTGGGTGAGCAGGAGACTGCGGTCGCCTACTGGACACGTGCCAGGGTACGGTGGGTTGCGTCGCCGGGCAGACGGTTCGTCCGATGGCACGGCTGAGGGTGGTGGTCTGCCCCCCTGGATGATCCGTCCGGCACGGTGCAAACAGGAGACTCGCTGTCGCTCGATTCCCCGGAACATGTCCATGATCCCAATGGTATGGACTATTGCCAGCCGTCACTTGGCAGGAGGAGATCGAAATGACCAAAAGGACGACCGCCACGTTGAGGCTGACGATGACAATGGCGGCAGGAGTGGTGGCAGTGGCCGGGTGCTCAGGCGTGCCACGGATACTGAGTCGGCCGGTTACCGTTCAGGCGGGAGGGCTCGAATGCGCTGGTGCGGCGCTTGTCGAGCTGGGGTATACGATCACCGACGGGGACCGCGCGACAGGCTTCATTCGTGGCGAGCGTCAGGTGCGGGCCAGCCGTTGGCCATTTGTCTACGCTGGAGGCACAGACATTCTGATGGTAAGCGAGACCACTTCCGACGGGTCGGAGTCCCAGCTGAACGTCACGGCGTCCCATCGGTCGGCGTCCGCCGAATCAATTCTCGATGAGGACGCCCCGCGCGACGAAGGCAAGGCGAACGCCGAGCAACTACTGGAACGCTGTGCCGGCGTGAGTGGAAGTCCCCCGGCGGGACGTTTCAGCTGAAACGCGGCTCACGCGGTCGTGTCGGAACTGCGCGCCCCGGCGAACAGTTGCACCAGCAACCCCAGCTTCTCGGATACCTCCTCCGAAATCGCCTCGGCGTCCATGAAATCGACCAGCCGGTGAAGGTCGCGTTTGCGAAGCAACATGGCGTGGCCGAGCTTTTCTGCCAGTCGCCTGAAGAACTCCTCGGCGAAGTCGCTCAACTTGAGCCGCTCGGTTCTGGCTTCCCACAACAGCCGTGCCGCGGCGGGGTCCATTCCCTTCCAGGTCAGAAAGTCCTGCTCACGGCCATCGAACACCCGTTTCAATACCAGTTCGTCCAGCACCTCGTCGGTCTCGCGACGAAACCGGTCGAAGAGTGGAAGGTCGCGGTACGCGTGACCTGCGAAGCTCCGAAGAACCTCGGGGGTGACGATGTAGTTCTCGATCTCGTATCGTCGCCAGTAGGAGGTGATCAGACCTCCCTTGTCGGAATCCTCGCGCTCGCGTGCGTTGCGGTCACGGATCGCCAACCCCTTTAGGCCAGGCAGCATCGGCCGGAGTGAGAAGAAGTGCTGGTCGGGATTGAGACCGAAGCCCTGTTCAACCCGCTCGAGCTCGGAATCCGGATCCGGCACCGGGTAGTTGTCCTCGACGTAGTACACGTTGGCGTTCTCGTCCCACAGGTCTGCGGCCTGATGCCCCAGCTTCGCGGCGAGGGCCCGCAGCAGAGCCATGTCGGTTCCGCCCTCGACGTAGAGGACATATCCCCGTTGCCGGGCCCGGATGTAGTGCTCGGTGCCGTAGTGCCGCAGCGCGGCGACGACTTCCTGCCTGGATGCCAGTTCGTCCGCTCGCCCGCCCAGGATCAACGTGAGGTTGCGGTCGAGCGCTTCGTCCAGGATGACCTCGGAGTGAGTGACGAGAACAACCTGGGAACCGTTGCGCGCCGCCGCATCCCGGAGGAGCACATAGGCCTGTCTCTGGCGAAGGATCTCCAGATGCGCGTCCGGTTCGTCGATCAACAGGACGCTCCGGGGATGCGAGTGCAGATAGCTGAGGATCAGAAGCATCTGCTGAAGGCCCCGGCCGGCAAGGGCGATGTCCACCGGCTTGCGGACCCCGGACTGATGATAGAACAGATCGATTGCGCCGCGCCCGGTCTCGGAGGGAGGTTCCAGGCGCACGGCAAACAGGCGCTCCACGAGCCTTTCCATTTGCGTCCAGACTGCAGGGTCGTCACGAAACACTCTGAGACACAGGTTCCGCAGCACCTGCGCCGTCTGACCCTGTCCCAGAAGGACATCGATCCGGCCCGGCTGGACAATCGGCTCCTCTGTCTCGATGCCTGACATCGGGTGCAGCAGCCGAACATTCAAGTCGGCTGCCGCCTCGATGAATCCGGGAATGTCCAGGGTCGCCTTGTCGGGCGTGCAGTACACCAGGTCGTCACCGTGGCAGCGAAAACGCATGGTCACCGGTTTCACACGATTGTCGTGAAGGACTCCGAGCGTGATTTCGAGCGGTATGTTCCGCGGTCCGGTGCGGACGGCCATGTTGTGCCAGTAGTCACGGGCACTTCGCACAGGCACGGCCACAACGGCAAGCCGGTTGAGGCCGGTCGCGGTACGCTCCTTGGGCGGTGCCTGGCCCTTTTTGTGGAACCACGTCTGTACCGCCTGGGACCAGAGTGCGATCGCCTGGAGGGCCGTCGTCTTGCCGCAGTTGTTGGGGCCGACCAGGACAGCGGGATGGTCAAGTTCGATCCGTGTCTTGTCACCAAATCCCTTGAAATTGCGGATTTCAAGGTAGTGGAGGTGTCTCATCACCCCCCGCCCCCCGCCGCGCGAATCTCCCGGTTCTTGATCGCCAACTCCACCAACAGCTCCTCCAGCTCGTCCTCGTACCGCTGCTGCGACATTTGCCCCTTCACGCGCCTGAGATCCGCAATCCGCGCCTCGATCGCCGCTTTCTCCTCGTAGAGCGCCCGCAACTCGGGCGTGACCGCTTCGTCGCCCCCCACCCCCCCGATCGACGTCAGGAACACCATGCGCGCCAGCGCCCCGTCACCCTCCAGGTCGTCCAGCTCGCGGCTGCCCTCGCCGTCGCCGTTGTCGTCGAGGATCGCGTGCTCGGTCATGAGGAGGTTGCCGCCCTCGTATTCGCGCTGCACCTCGCTCAGGGCGTACGAGAAGGCTTCCAGCATGGAGACGCGCGAGTCCTTGTCGATGTCGGCGCCGTCGTCGGCGAAGGCGTCGACGAAGTGGAGGCCGAACCGGGTCGCGTTGCGTTCGCGGCCGGTGCGGGTCGCGGCGATGATGGTGCGGTTGGGGCCGGAGAGCGCCTCGACGAAGGGACCCGACGCGCTCGCGGTGTTGACGAAGGTGACGCGGCGGTCGCCGAGCCCGGCGAGCAGGCCGGCCATGTCCTCGGCGGTCAGGTCGGGGCCGGGGATGTTGAAGCGTGCGGCGCCGTTGCGGAAAGTCCCGTGCCCCGCGAGGAGGATGACCAGTTCGTCGGTGGGCGACATGGCGGCCGCGATCTCGACGAAGGCGGCGCGGATGTTATCGGCGGTGGAGCGCGCGCGGATGCGGGTGGGATCGAGGCCGGTCTTCTCGCCCAGGTAGGTGATCCGCTCGGGGGGGACGCCGTACTTCTCGGTGGCGGCGTCGGCGAAGCGGCTCAGCCAGCCGTGGAAGGCGTCGGTGTACTCGGGATCGCCGCCCAGGCCGGAGATGAGGAGGATGTGGGTGTTCTGGGCCTGGGTGGCGGCGGGGGCCAGGGCCGCGGCGGCGAGGACGGCCGCAGTGAGGGCAAGGGAGGTGGCCGGGCGGCCTCCGGGGACCGAGGTGGAAGCCGGGACAGGGTGCCAGGCCGCCTGCGCCGCCAACGCGGCCGACCGTTCTCGGCCCGTCACCGCGGCCGTCACGCCCCGCAAGGCGCCCATCAACGCCGCCGCGACACCCACACCGCCCTTCAAGCCAAACCCCTCTTCCGGCGATAGCCCCACTCGGCCCCCAGGAGCCCCGCCAGGAGCAGGAAGAGGATCGGCATGTCCCACAGGTCCCGTTCCTCGGTGACGGTGACGCCGCCGCCGGTGAACTGCAGATCCTCGGGCAGCTGGCTGGCGGTTTCGTGGGTGTAGTAGCGCCCGCCGGTCTCCTCGGCGATGCGCTCCATGAGGCCGCGGCGCTGGCGCGGATCGCGGAACTCCCCGGTGCCGGGTGCCACGCGCACGCCGGTCAGTCCGGTCCCCAGAGCCGTGGTGTCGCGCCCGGCGCTGACGGCGACCTCGTAGATCCCGTCCATCTCGGGGGTGAAGGGGACGGTGTAGCGGCCGTCGTCGGTGACCGACCACTCCATGGGCAGATCCTGCACTGCGCCCGTCGGGGCGGTGATGTGCGCGGTCACCTGGGCGCCGTTCACTTCGACGAAGCCCTCATCCAGCACGGTGGCCTCGAGGGTGACGGGCTCGCCGGCCTCTACGGATTCGCGGCCGGGGGCGGCCTCCACCGGGTCCGGGGTCTCGGCGATCATCCAGCGGAGCAGCTGGCGCCAGAAGGTCTCGTGGCTCTGGTCCTCGAGCGGCACGGTGTGGTGCATCTGCCAGAGCCAGACATCCTGCACCGCGAGCACCATGGAACGGCCCCTGCCGTAGCGCTGGAATGCCATGACCACCCGGTTGGCCGCCTCGCCCTGGCCCCCCGCCACCACCGTACCCCGCAGCAGTTCGGTCGCGCCGGGCTTCAGCCCCGTCACGATGTTGGTGGTGGAGACCGGCGGCAGCGAATCCCACCGGACCGCCGACTGCTCGGCGGAGCCCTCGATACGGGTGGCCGGATGGTTCGCGCCCGCGGGGGTGGGGGCGACCTGCACGTAGGCGAGGCGCTCGGTCGGGGTGTTCTGCCGGGGCTCGTCGAGCACGACCGGGAGGACATCCTCGAGCGGGGTGCCCTGGTAGCCGCCCTCGGAGAAGGAGCGGCGCCCGCCCAGCATGAGGAGGGTGCCGCCGCGCTCGCTCACGAAGTCGGCGATCATCTCGAGCTGGCCGTGGGTGAAGAAGCTGGCTTCGACGGAGCCCAGGATGAGGGCGCGGTAGCGGTAGAGGTCTTCGCGCGTTGTGGGGAAGCCTTCGACGAGCTCGAGCGGGTCGTCGAGGTTGCGGCGGAAGAACTTGTTCTCGGCGGTGCGCTGCAGGAGCACGACCTGCAGGTTCTCGTCGACGCCCACGGCGCGCAGCATGAAGGCGACCTCGTAGCGCGGCTCGCCCTCGAAGTAGAGGACCTTCTCGGTACGGTCGCGGACCTGCACGACCGCGTGGAGCACGTTGTTTTCCAGGACGCGTTCCCCCTCCTGGCCGGGGATGCGGAAGGTCAGTTCGCGCGTGCCGGGGGTCTCGAGGGTGATCGCGACCGGGGCCACGAGCGGCTGCCCGTCACCCGGCAGCGTGACCACTTCGGTGGTGACGATGGTCCCCATGTCCTCGACCACGATCGGGACGGTGCGGCCGCCGTACCCCGTCGCGTCCACGATGACGTTGACGATCGTCGAGGTGCCCGCGAGCGCGCGTTCGGGCATGTCGGCGCGGGTGGCCTGCACGTCGGCCTCCATCTCCTCGTCGCCCAGCCCGACGGTGAAGACGGGCACGGACGACGCCCGCAACGGCAGGAGCGCCTCGCCGATCGCCTCGTCGCTGTTGTCGCCCCCGTCCGAGAGCACGACGATCCCCGACAGCGGCACCCCCTGGAGCTCGTCGCGTGCGTAGGCCAGCGCGTCTCCGATCCGGGTCTGGCTGCCGTCGAAGGTGAGCGCGCCGGGGCCCTCGATCCGGCCTGGCCGAGACGAGAAGCGGAAGTAGCGGAGCGCGAAGCCCTCGTCGAGCGCGGCCACCAGGTCGCCTTCGGGGTCGAGGAGTTCGGCCGCCTTCCCGGCGCGGGAGGTGCCGTCGCGGTCGCCGATCGTCATGCTGCGGGAGTCGTCCACGAGCACCGCCAGGAAGTTGCGCTGCGGCACGACCGAGGTGAGCACCAGCCCCGGCTGCATCACGATGAAGAAGAGGAGGAGGAAGGCGGCTCCGCGCAGCACGCCCAGCACCCAGCGGTCGGCCCGGCTGCTCTTGCCGCGGGCGCGCAGGTAGGTGAGGACGGCCGGTACGGCCAGCGCCGCCGCGACCATCGCCGCCATCGTCAGCGGCCACGGCGACAGGAAGGAGAAGTCGCCCTCCTGGTAGAGGACCGGGCGGTACTTGAAGAGGAACTCGAAGATGCCGCTCATTGCGCTGGGAGATCCGGGCCGTCGGCGCGGCGGACGGTCGCGGACCTGTCTGGCGAGTGACTCATACGCTCATATACACACATACACATATACACATGGGGTCGGGGGTCAGTGGCTCATCGCGTAGACGATCATGTTAACGCCCATCTGGAAGGCGAAGGTGGAGTACTCGAGCGGGTAGTCGGGTTGCTCGGCCCACTCCCAGGCGTCGCCCAGGTCCGTGTTCCAGTTGATGATGACCATGAGGCGGCCGTCGTCGTCCTCGATGCCCTTCACGTAGGGCACGTACCCGTCCCGTTCGCTGGTGCGGCCGCCCCAGTACCGTCCGTAGGCCGGAACCTGCAGGATCTCGTCGATCTCGTAGAAGGTCTTGAAGACGGGGTGGTCGAGGTCGAGGTCGATGATCGGGTTGTTGGGGAAGACCAGCCCCATCTGGTACTCGAACTGCGCCCACTCCTGCGACCCCCAGAAATCGTCGATGACCAGGAATCCGCCCGCCTTGAGGTAGTCGCGCAGGCCCTCGATCTCGGGTTCGGAGAGGTTCATGTAGCCGACTTCGAGGGCGTAGAGGAAGGGGAAGCGGCGGAGCGCGGGATTGTCGAGCTGGACCGCATTCTCCCAGTCGAAGGCGTCAAGGTTGGTGAGACGCTTCAGGACGGTCATGAACTGGCGGTCGGACTTGGGATAGTCGATCGCCCAGGAGTTGCCGCGGCGGCCCCATCCACCCCAGCCGGACGAGTAGGCGGCCCGGGTGAAGTAGAACTCGTGCCACTCGTAGGCGGGGCGCTGAGGGGTGGTGGTGGTGGGTTCAGTGGCGGCGGCGAGGGTGGTGGGCAGCGCGAAGGCGTGCGGCGACCGGGACCCGAAGTGAAGGAAGCCGGGCGCGGGGGCTGTCGGGGCGGGTGTGAATAGCGGCTCACCGTCGTGGAACTCGAGGTCCGCGGCCTTCGGAGCCTGACCGTCGGGTGGGCCGCCACAGCCGGAGGCGGCCAGCCCCGCCACGGCGACCATCGCGAGTCCAATGCGAGCCTCGGGTTTCATCGGATCAGTCGTCTCATTTCCGAACCGTCTTCCTTTTCGCCTTCGCGCGGTAAGTCAGCCTCACCGCGAACAATGCCGCCAGGGTGAGCGCTGCCACCAGCGGCCAGAAGGTATCCGCCCGGACCTTCCAGTAGAAGTGGAGGACGCCAAGCGAAGCAGAAACATAGACCAGGCGGTGAAGTTTGAGCCACCGCTTTCCCAGGCGGCGGATCCATCCCTTCGTCGAGGTCACCGCGAGGGGGATTAGGAGCAGCAGTGCCGCGAACCCCGCCGTGATGTACCGCCGGTCGAGCACGTCCTCGATGATGTAGCCGATGGCGAAGAGCTGGTCGATCCCCGCGTAGGCGAGGAAGTGGACACAGGCATGGAAGAAGGCGAAGAGGCCCAGCAGGCGGCGCACCTGGATGATCCGGTTCCACCCGGTCAGCCGGCGCACGGGCGTGACCGCCAGCGTGGCCAGGAGGAAGACGAGCGTCCAGCGGCCCTCCACCAGGATGATCGTGTCGATGGGCAGGACGCCAAGCGTGCCGCGGAAGAAGCCCACGGTGAGCCACGCGATGGGACCCAGCCCGGTGAGCCAGATGGCGGTTTTGAGCAGAAGGATCCGGCGCCGGGGGTTGGGCACGGGCTGCTAGAAATACTTCTGCAGGTCCATCCCTTCGTACAGGTGCGCGACCTCGTCCGCGTACCCGTTCAGGAAATGCGTGTCGATCCGGCGGAAGCCGCGGAACTTGCTGCCGTCGATCCGCCTCTCGGTGGCTTGGCTCCAGCGCGGGTGGCTGACATTGGGGTTCACATTCGAGTAGAAGCCGTATTCGCTCGGGGTCTGGGTGGCCCAGGTGGTGGGAGGCTCTTCCTCGGTGAAGGTCATGCGCACGATCGACTTGATGCTCTTGAAGCCGTACTTCCAGGGGACGATGACCCGGAGCGGGGCTCCGTTCTGGTTGGGGAGCTCCTTGCCGTACAGCCCGTTGACCAGGAGCGACAACGGGTGCAACGCTTCGTCGAGCCGGAGTCCCTCGCGATAGGGCCAGCCGATGCGGGGCTTCCAGCGGCGTTCGGTCATCTGGTCGGGGTCCCACAGCGTTGCGAAGGCGACGTACTTGGCGCTGGGGTCGGGTTCGGCGCGATTGATAACGTCGGCCAGCGGGAAACCGCGCCACGGGATGACCATCGACCACGCCTCCACGCACCGGAACCGGTAGACCCGGTCCTCGATCGTGGACGGCTTGATGAAGTCCTCGAGCTGGTAGTCGCCGGGGTTCTTGCAGAGGCCATCGACCTTGACGGTCCAGGGCTTCGTGACGAGCCGGTGCGCGTTCCGCGAGGGATCCTTCTTGTCGAGTCCGAACTCGTAGAAGTTGTTGTGGGTGGTGATCTCTTCCCAGGTGTTGGGTTCTTCGTCCTGGCGGGTGGAGAGGAGGGTGGCGGCGGCCGCGTCGCGCGACAGGAAGGCGGCGGCCCCGATCCCGGCCGAGGCTCCGAGGAACTTGCGGCGGTTGATGTATACCGACTCCGGAGTGATCTCCGAAGAGGGGATGTCGCTGTTCTTGCGGGTCCGGATGATCATGGGGACTCCTTCTGGGCGGGCGTGGACCGGTGCGGCGAGCGCACGCGGATCTGACGCCGGGTCTTACACTCCGGGTGGATGATCGATCCGGGGTGTGGGGCGTGTCAAGGCGAGGGGGCGCCGTTCCCGGAACTGCTACGGGCGGCGGTAGACGAAGCGGGGCGTCTGATTCTCCCAGAAGAACCCACCGCCGAGTTCCCGTGTGACCACCAGGGTCCCGTCGCGCTGCAACTCATAGGTATCGGAGACCCAGGATTCGTCGTCCCTCACGGAGAGGAACAGCGAGAGTGACTCCCCTTCCCATCGGGACCAGGCCTTGACGGAGAAATCGCCGAGATCGTGATCGACCTCCGTCTTCGTGCCGTACATCGGTATTTCGAGTGGGTCGCCGAGGGGGGTTGGCGATACGCTGATACCGGGGCTGGTGAACAGAAGCGTGAGGTGGGGGGGTCGGTGGGTTGCCAGTTCCCGGTAGGTATTCAGGAGAGCCGAATCCGGAACCGAAGCCGACAATCCCAGGCTCCTGGTCTCCTCGTAGGACTTCGGCCTGTCCACGCAGATTTGACCCCTCGGACACGGCGGGTCCAGTGTGGGGCCACTGCCGCCCCCTAAGAAGGTATGGGAGGTAAAGGCAATAGCGACGGGAAGAGGCGGACGGGGCACCGAATCGCTCTCGTCCGCATCGAGCACCCAGTCGCCGTTGTACAGCTCGAAGAGCGCGTCGGCCTCGGGACCGCGCGGGCCCTGGTAGTGGGTGCAGGCGACGGTCAGAAGGATGGCCGTGACCAGCGGCGCAAGAATGGTGATCCGGTTCGAATGCGGCATGGGGATCCTCGTTGGCGGACGGGAGATGAACTGCGAAACGCGGACGGTGGTCTATCCGTCAATAGTACAGTACCCGCGGTCAGGTTGCGCGGTTCCCGGGTGGGGATTAGGGTGCCGTGGACCGACCCGCTCGAACGCCGGGAGGGATTCCCGCGGGCTCCTGGGGAGCCACCACCTTGCCAGGTCCTTGTCCTCGTCTCCGTAAGGTCGCCGCCAATGTTGCCCGCACTCCCCCTCCACGCCCGTCGCCTGTCGAGGCGCGAGCCCGATGTGGTCGTGATCGGGAGTGGGGTGGGGGGAAGCATGGCCGCTCATGCGCTGATCGGTGCCGGGCTGGATGTGCTGATGATCGAGCGGGGGGTTCCCGTGGAGCGCGGCGAACACAACTGGGCCCGCGATGCCGCGATCGACCTCAGCCCCTACTACAGCATGGAGAGCCACTACCGGCTCCGGGGCACCAGCCGGGGCCGGCAGGGCAGCTATCAGTGCGTGGGCGGGCCTTCCCTCTTCTACGGGGGAATCGCGCTGCGGCTGCGGTCGACGGATTTCGACGGCAGGAGGGAGATTGTCGGAGCGTCGGGAGCGGCCTGGCCGATTTCCTACGACGATCTGGCTCCGTACTACCGGGTGGCGGAGAGGATTCTCGGAGTGGCGGGAAGGACCGCGCCCAATCCGGCCGACCCCGCGGAGGCTGTCGTGTATCCCCGCAGCACCCCTCCGCTGCAGGGCCCCGCGCGGCTGATCCGGGACGCGGCCGCCAGCCTGGGACTCCATCCATCCCACCTGCCGCTCGCGATCGACTTCGATGGGACCGGCAACGGAACACAGCCGTGTCTGAAATGCGGCACCTGCGACGGCTACCTGTGCGCGGTGGGCGCGAAGCGGGAGCCGGCCACGGCTGTTCTGCCCGCGCTCGTCGCGAAGGGGTTGCGGCTCGTGCCGAACACCGTGGCGGCGCGCATCCTGTGGCGTGGGCGGCGCGTGGCTGGAGTGGTCGGGATCGATCGAAGAAGCGGCCGGCGCACCGTGTTCACCGGGAAACGGTACATCCTGGCGGGTGGGGCATTGGGGTCGGCACACCTGGCGCTTGCGTCCGGGCTGGCCGGTGCCTCGCCCGCGGGCGACTGGCTGGGGCGATGCCTGATGCGGCACTGCAACATGATTGCATACGGCGTCTTCCGCAGGGATCTGGAGGGTGGTGAAGCCTTTCACAAGCAGATCGGGATCTTCGACCACTACGGGCTGGGCGAGGACGAGCGGAAGTTCGGCATCATCCAGTCCATCCACGCGCCTCCCCCCGGCGTGATCGCCGACAGGCTGCCCGGATTCATGGGGCACGTCCTTGATCCGTGGCTCCCTCGGTGCACGGGTCTTCTGGCGATCGCCGAGGACGAGCCGCGCCGCGAGAACCGGGTGGAGGTGAGCCGTTCGCGCAGCGACCGCTACGGGATCCCGCGGGCGACCATCACGCACCGCTACACGCATCGCGACCTGGCTGCTCGCAAGCACCTCGCGGGTGTGGCGAGGACGGTGCTGCGAGCGGCCGGGGCCCGGGTGATTCCGACCCTGACGATACACACCTTCTCGCACGCGGTGGGAACGCTGCGGATGGGCCCGGATCCGAAGACCGCCCCCCTGGACAGATGGTGCCGATTCCGTGGAACGGACAACCTCTGGGTGACGGACGGCAGTTTCATGCCTCGTTCGGCAGCGGTGAACCCGAGTCTGACGATCGCGGCCAACGCCTTGCGGGTGGCGGAGCGGATCGCCGGAGTGCGGGGGATGGGCCGCATCGCGCGTCAGGCCGAGCTCGCGGGGAGCCGGGCGTGACGGCTGGACGGGCTGCGCTTCGCATCCTCATCGTCGGTTCGGGCTGGGCGGCGAGGTGGCACGCACGGCTCCTGGCGAAGCATCATCGGAACGTGTCGCTCATGTTCTGGGGACGGTCGGCGGAACCGGTGCGGGCGCTGGCGGGAAAGTTCGGTGGGGAGCGGGTTTCGGGTGACTGGGAGGAGGCCGTGCGCGACGAGCGGGTCGACGCGGTGTTCATCACGACGCCACCGGACACGCACTGCGAGATCGCGGTCGCGGCGCTGGATGCGGGGAAGGATGTGATCGTCGAGAAGCCCGCGTTCATCGACAGCGGCGAGTTCGATGCGGTGGAGGCGGCGGCCGAGGGGAGCGGCCGCCAGGTGCTGGTGGCGGAGAACTACCTGTACAAGCCGCTGCTGCGGGCAATTCGGGCCCACATCCGATCCGGCGCGCTCGGGCAGGTGCGCTTCGTCGCGATCGACGCGGTGAAGCACCAGGCCGCCGATGGCTGGCGCGCCGATCCGGCCCGCGCGGGGGGTGGCGCACTGATGGAGAGCGGCATCCACTGGGTCGCCTTCATGGATGCGCTCGGGCTCTCGATCCGCCGCGCCGAGGCGTTCTTCCCGGACGCCCCGGGGGGATTCGAGCGAAGCGTGACGCTGGTGGTGGAGTACGAAGAGGGCGCCGTCGGTGTCCTGAATCACTCCTGGGAGGTTCCGGGGCTGCTCAAGGGCTTGCGGCTCTCACGCATCTACGGGACGCGCAGTTCGCTCCTCTTCGAGTCGAACGGAATCTTCCTGCTCCGGGGCCACCGCAGGCTCTCGTTCCCGGGGCTTTCGGATATGTTGGGGTACCGGGCCATGCTCGCCGACTTCGTCAGGGCGCTGACGACGGGAGCGGAGCCCGAGTTCACGATCGCCGATGCGCGCAGGTGCATCGAGCTGATCCAGCACACGTACAGCATCGACCGGGAGCGGACCGCGTGAACCTCGTCTGCGAGTTGCTGGTGGGAGCGGCCGCCGGAGCCCACACCTCGACATGGGGCATGTACAAGGATGCGATCCACGAGGGGTTCACCGTGCCCCGCTACCTGCGCAGCACGATCATCAGCCTGGTGTGGGCGCCGATCCTGGCCCGCATCGCCGAACTCGACGCCACGACGGCCGCGGGCATCGTGGTCCTCTTCGGGCTGACCTACGCCGTCGAGCGGGCCACGACCGAGTTCTGGAAGACCTTCATCCGCGACGAGGATCAGTCGAAGTACTTCATCCCGATGCAGTTCCACGTCTTCGGGCATGTTCCCCGGGGGCGGGTCACGCGGCTGTTGGTGGGATTGGGCTATGTGGGCGTGGGTGTGGGGCTGGTGTGGCTGGTGATGCGGGTGCAGCCCGCCGCGGGGACCGGGGGGCCGCTATGGCAGATCCTGCTGGTCGCCAGCGCCGGCGGTTGGTATTCGGCCTGCGCGGGGGCCTTCAAGGATGCGCCGATCGAGGGGTTCGAGTGGCTGAAGTTCTTCCGCAGCCCGCTCTGGGCGGCCTTCTACGGCTTCCTGGTGTCGCAATTCACCACCAGCTACGTGCTGATCGCGCTGGCCGCGACCGGCTACACGGTGGCCACCCTCGAGACCTACAAGACGTTCTTCTTCCCGTCGAAACCGCGCGGGAAGTTCGCCGGGAAGCCGATCACGCACCCGGAGATGCTCAGGACGAGGCAGAGGTTCGTGCCGCTCTACGTGGCGATCTGGGTGGGGGTGGTGGCGGTGTTTGTGGTGGGGTTGGTGGGGTAGGGGCTACGATGTCAAGTGTGGTTTCCATTTTGTAATGTTGAGTTGACTCTTTGTCCGCCCGTTGCCGACCCCTGAAAACCACGCCGAGGATTGGAAGCATGAGGATACACCCGAGAACGTTCTCCCGGTCACCGTCCACGCCCATGTCGGCACTTGCCGCTGTCGCCTGGCTCCAGGTCCTGTTGGCTGGATGCACCCCCCCATCGCCGGAAACATCACGCGACACCGACCAGGACCCCTATCACATCCTCGTCACCAACGACGACGGGATCGAGTCACCCGGCATCCAGCAGCTTGCCGACGCGCTGCGCGAAGTGGGTGAAGTCACTGTGGTGGCGCCATGCGGGCAGCGCAGCGGGAGCAGCATGTCGGTGCAGCTGGGCCAGGGAAAGCGCCTCAGACCGATTACCGACGAGGACCGCGACCTGGGGAATTGCGTTGACGGCACGCCCGCCGACGCGGTGATGCTCGCGATGGAAGCCCTGGTCCCGGAAGGCGGCTTCGACCTGGTGGTCAGCGGGATCAACGCCGGGGCGAACGTGGGCGATCTGGGGCACATGTCGGGAACGGTCGGGGCTGCCATGGCGGGGGCGTATTACGGCGTGCCCTCGGTGGCGGCGTCGTTGGGCGGCAACGAGATGGACTTCGGGTACGCGGCGGCGTTCATGGCCCACTTCGTCGAGGAGTTGCAGCGGCGGCCGCCTCTGACCGGGGTCGTGCTCTCGGTGAACTTTCCCGCGGCTACGGAAGGCGGAACGGCGGGAGTGGCAATCGGGAGGATGGGCGGGAGCTACATCCGCTTCGGCTACGAAGAGGTCGAGCCGGAGGACGATGTGCGGGTGTTCCGGCCCCGGTACGACCGGGCGGAGACGCACCCGCCGGGTAGCGATACGGAGGCCTTCATGGCGGGCATGATCTCGATCGCCCCGCTTCGCTTCGACTGGACGGACGAGGAGTTGTTGCGGGAGCTGGCAGGGTGGGGGCTGGACCATCGGGTGAGTGGGGTGGTGGAGGGGAAGTAGTTGTTCGGGCGGTACCATCGGTGGCTTGGGACTCCCTCCGGCAGTCTGTGTTGGGGAAAATCGAAAGTTGCGTTTTTGATTTTCCCGTTTGTTGCGCATCACGACCGAGTCGGCTCTCCTCGGGCACCCCAAGTGCGGAGCCTCCTGGGAGGGTTTCGCGATGCAGGAGGCGGTCCGGATCCTCTCGGTAGATTGGGAGGATTGTTACTACTGGGCGACCCACCGCGGAGCCGAAATCGACCTGCTGGTCTTCCTGGAGGACCGCCGCATCGGGTTGGAGTTCAAGAGGACCAGCGCACCCCGAATGACGCGGTCGATGCACTCGGCGCTTGCCGACCTGAAGCTCTACCGGATCTTCGTGGTGTTCCCGGGCGACACCCGGGTTCCGTTGCACGAGCGGGTGAATGCGGTCGGGTTGGAGCTTGCCTGCAGAAAAGGGATCTTGTGAATTGGTGATCCCGTCCAGCCCTTGTCGTCCTTCCGGATCCCCCAGGTAGCGCGGTCGCAGGTGCTCGAACCGTTCACTTGCGATCCATCACGTCGTAGAGTGCTTCGCGATCCGAGATATCGACGTTGGGCGGCGCCGAGCCACGAACCGTCGGCGCGCCCCCCCACACCCCCCTGAACCCCGCCGCCATCCGCGGCCCCGCCCCTTCGTCCTCGTGCTTGAAGAACACGAACACATCGCTCCACCCGGGCCGTGCCAGCGCGGCCGCCCAAGCTTCCAACTCACCTTCCCCATACCCCGGCCGCCTCAGCCGCGCGTACCCGAACGACGCCGTCTCCACGACCGGGGCCTCGCCTTCGCCCGTGTCGGCGGTGACGAGCGCGGCGCCGTGATCGGCCAGCACCTGGTAGACATCGTCGCTGAACCAGCTGTCGTGCCGGAACTCGAAGGCGGCGCGAACCACGTCGGGGACGATCGCCAGGAAGTCGCGCAGCCGGGGCACGTCGGCGCGCAGGTACGGTGGCAGCTGGAAGAGGATCGGACCGAGCCGGTCGCCCAGCGCCTCCACCGCGGTCCTCACCAGGTATTCGAGCGGGTCGTCGGCGTCCTTGAGGCGCTTCATGTGGGTGATCCGCCGACTGGCCTTGAGCACGAACGCGAAGTCCCCGGGCACCTGCGAGGCCCACTTCTCGAGCATCTCGGCCCGCGGAAGCCGGTAGAAGGTGTTGTTGATCTCCACGCTCGACAGGCGCCGCGAATAGTATTCCAGCATACGGTTGGCGGGGAGCTTTTCGGGGTAGAAGCTTCCCTTCCACTCCTTGTAGGAGAAGCCGCTGGTTCCGGTCCAGAGCCTGGGTGCGGTCATTTGCTGTCTCGTTTCGATGGTCCCGCGGTGCGCGTTGTCCTATGATGTCCCCATGAGACCCCAACTCGCCATCCTCCCGATGCTCGCTGCCATCGGCGGCTCCGCCTGCGCCGGTTCCCTCGAGCTGACCCCGTCGGACGCCCCCACCGTCCTCTCCGGCCACCACCTCGACCACCCCAACCCAGCCCTTCCCGGCCCCCACGAGGTCCTCACCCTCTACTACGGCTCCGGCACGGACAGGAACCGCGCCGAGTACCGCGACTCGGTGACGATCGTGACCGAGCCGGTGGACGCCTCGAAGCTGGTAAGTCTGGGCGGCTCGGCGAAGTCCCGGAACGAGTACTGGGGATTTCCGCCCGACAGCTTCCCGATCAACGCGCGCGTCTGGTACCCCGACGACCCCGGCCCCCACCCCCTCGTCCTGGTCGTGCACGGCAACCACAACATGCGCGACTTCTCGGATCCCGGGTACGACTGGCTCGGCGAGCTGCTCGCAAGCCGTGGATACATCCTCGCCTCGGTCGACATGAACTTCATCAACGGGGGCATTCGCGGCGAGAACGACGGGCGCGGCTGGCTCATGCTGAAGCACCTGCAGGCGTGGCGGCGCTTCGCGGACGACCCGGAGAACCCCTTTCACGGGCGGGTCGACCTGGGCAACATCGGCCTCATCGGGCACTCGCGCGGCGGCGAGGCGGTGGCGCTGGCGGCCGCCTTCAACCGCCTGACGCGCTACCCGGACGACGCATCGTTCGAGTTCGACTTCGGCTTCGACATCAAGGCGGTGATCGCCATCGCCCCGGTGGACGGGCAGTACCTGCCGGCCGATCAGCGCGCACCGGTGCGGGACGTGAACTACCTGGTCTTCCACGGCTCCCACGACGGGGACGTGACGAGCTTTCACGGGCTGCGCCAGTTCAACCGGGTGGGGTTCAGCGGCGGTGGGGGTGCGACGGACTTCTTCAAGTCCGCCGTCTACGTCTACCGCGCCAACCACGGGCAGTGGAACACCGTGTGGGGCGCGCACGACAACGGCCCCCGCAGCGGCCGCATCCTGGAGCTGGACGGACTGCTGCCACCCGAGGACCAGCGCGAATTCGGCCGCGTTTTCGTCTCGTCCTTCCTGGACGTCACGCTCAAGGGCGACGACCGCTACCGGCCCATCTTCCGCGACCACCGCGTGGTGGGGGACTGGCTGCCCAACACGATGTACATCACGCGCTTCATGGATTCGTCCTTCCGTCCGCTGGCCGACTTCGAGGAGGACATCGACGTGACCACCGGGTCGGCGGCGGGCGTGGTGCTGCACGGCGCCGAATTCAGCACCTGGCGCGAGGGCCGGCTCAATCTGCGGTCGGCCAACCGCGCGACGACCTCTTCGTCACAGATGAACCAGGCGCTCTGGCTGGGGTGGAACAACAGCTACCGGGGCTCGGACGAGGTCGCGCCGCCCGCCGTGTTCACCTTCACGCTGCCCGAGGGGTTGGCCGGCGAGTGGGCGGTGGACGGCGAAACGACGCTGGAGATGCACGTGGGGGGGTTGGACGACGAGCCGGGGCCGCGAAAGAAGCCGGAGGAAGAGGAGGGGGAAGAGGGCGACGCCGAGGGTGCGGAGGAGGAGGCCGAGGAGGAGGAAGCCGAAGAGGAAGGTGGCGACGAGGATCCGGAAGACGAGGAGAAGCCCCCGCTGGAACTGACCGTCGCGGCTGTTGACGCGGACGGGGATACCGCCCGGGTCAGCCTCACCGGCTACGGGGCCCTGCGCAGACCTCTGACGATTCGAGTGCTTCGGCGCCGCGATCTGGAGGACGACCGCTTCGCCGACCCGTGGGAGCTGATCCTGCAGCACTTCTCGATACCGCTGTCGGACTTCGCCGGGGAGAATCCGGCCTTCGACCCGGAGGGGCTTCGGGAAGTGCTGCTCGTGTTCGATCGCACGGAGAAGGGCACGGTGGTGGTGGATGATGTGGGGCTGGCGCGACTCCATCCGGGGTTCAGGGCGGCGAGGGTGCCGCGGGGGTAGGCGTGGACGTTCCTACCGGATCGAGATCCCGATCTGGTGCGGCCCCGTCTCCGGACCCCGATCACGATACCCGTAGTCCAACCGGACCCGGTCGCCCTCGAACCCGGCACCGAAGGTCACCGGCGAACCGTCCCCCTCCACTACCCGAACCACCCCGATCCGCCCGATGAACACTCGGCGCACGACCGGCCAGTACGCCACCTCCACCCCGCCTCCCGGCACGATGTCGCCGCCGTACTCCCGCGCGACCTGAACGGCGCCGCCGATATCCAGCGGCCCGACGGGTGCGCGGCGCTGCGTTCCCACACCCAGCACCACACGCCGCGACAGGGGCAGACCGCGCCCTCGCATCTCCAGATCCGGGCCCAGATTCTGCACGGTCAGCGCCGTCGTCAATTGCCAGAAAGTCCGGGACACGCCGACATCGACAGCGACGGTGCGTGAACGCGTGCCCCCCACCGTCCACCCGACTACCTTGCCGGCCGCCCCTGCGCCAAAGCCGAAGAGGGTACGGCGGTACGCCACGGTGCCGACGAACTCCGTCGCACCCCACGAAAAGCGGCTCGCACCGCCATTGCTTCGCCCCCGTTCCCGCTGGATATCGATGTCGCCGCCGTAGTCGAAAACGGCCAGCCCCACGGCGACATTGCCCCCCAGCCAGCTGCCGCTCGCGCTCAGGGTCAGGTGGATGGCGTCGTCCGGACCGCGATCCCGCTCGGCCTCCCGGTCGCGCTGACGATTGCCGTCCTTGCGGCTGAAGATGCCGCCCAGCGACAGATCGAAGCCCTGGCCGGAGATCAGAGCCGGGTGGTGGAAGACGGTGTGGTCCGCGTTGCCGCCGGTCCAGAAAGCCCCGCCGAGCGCCATCGCCCTCGTGCTCGTGATGAGGGTGAGAATGGGCGGACCGGACCAGGTGTTTTCGCGTTCGCGCTCCTGGGCGGACAGGGAAGTGGCGCTGGACAGCGGGGCGAGAGCGCACCACGCCAGCGCAAGCGGGGCGCGAACCGGTCTACTCCAGTTCGTCCAGGACGAGCACCCGCCCGACCCCCGCCTCGGTCAGAGCCTGTTGCACCTCGTTCACCTTTCCGTAGGTGACATCGGGGTCGACCTTGACTGCCACCACGCGCGTAGCCTCGATGTCCTCGAGGGCATCGGTCAATTCGTCGGGCGTCATCTCCTCGTCGTCCAGGAGTATGGTGCCGTCCTCGAGCACCGAAACCTGGATTGGGCCGCCGTCCTCATCGGCGGTGGCGTCCGGAGGCGGCGCGTCACAGGCGGAAATGGTGGCGAACAGCGCCAGGGTCAGCAGTGCTCTCATGGTATTCTCCCGTTGGGGTTCCGAGTCGGACCCGACGTCGGTGCGGATCCATAGTGGGCCGGTTTGCAAGTGCCGGTCAACCTTGATACCCGCCGCGCGCGGCCAGGTTGCATGGCGGCGCCCGAACGGCCGGTGTCACGGCAACACGTCCCCCGCTTCGAATACAGCACTCCTCCGGCAGGCGGAGCACCGCACCACGACCCGGTCCCTGACATATGACACGTCGTCCCTGGGAGGCGTACGGATCACCGCACAGGGGGAGCCGCACCGCGGGCACTTCGGGTTCGGGGCACCCTCTGCCAGGTCCTGCAACAGGGTTCGCCGCTCACGAGCGTTGTAGGCTATTGTATCCATGCGGCGGAAGGGATGCCGTTGGGTCGCCAACGGCGCTGTCTCTTCGCGTGTCCTTGCGGGTTGGTGGCGCGATTCGGCGAGGCGGGTCGGAGTCTGCAACGGGCGGGTCGTTTGCGGGGCGGTGCCAGGAGTCATGAAAACGAACACGAGGCTTACGGATAGATGATCGAACTGTTGGCGGCAATGACGACCCTTTCCCTGGGGGTCGGCCAGGAAGTGGTGGCGGGGGAGAACGACGCAGGAGCGGAGCGGGCGGGAGCCGGGCCCGACGCGGTCGTTTACGACGGCAGCGCGGGACAGCTGGAAGTCCCCGGACCCATGGTGGCCGATGCCGATATCACCATTGACGGCGAGATCAGTGAGGCCGCGTGGGCGGACGCGCCGGTCCTGACCGGTTTCACCCAGTTCGACCCGGTGGAAGGTGTCCCCGCCACGCAACGAACCGAGGCGCGGGTCCTCCTCACAGACGACGCCATCTACTTCGCGGTGACCGCGTGGGACGACGTGGAGGACGGCGTGCGCGCCACCCTGGGCGACCGCGACTCCTTCGCCCGTTCCGACGACTACGTGCGCTTCATCATCGACACCTTCAACGACCACCGGCGGGGCTACGTCATCATGGTCAACCCGCTGGGCGTGCAGCAGGACGGGCTGTGGGTCGTGGGGGGAGGGGGCGACCGGCGGCGCAGGTGGGGACCACCGATCGACTGGAACCCTGACTTCGTGTGGGATTCGAGCGGGCGCATCTTCGACGGGGGATACACGGTCGAGGTCAAGGTGCCCTTCAAGAGCATCCGTTTCCCCAAGGTGCCGGTGCAGGACTGGGGACTGCAGATCCACCGCCGCATCGCTCGAAACGGCTACGGCGAGTCTTGGGCGCCGGTGACCGCCAACGTGGCCAACCAGATGGAGCAGTTCGGCACGCTCACGGGTCTCCAGGATCTGAACCCGGGACTGTTCCTCGAGGTCAACCCGGTCCAGACCTTCAGCAAGCAGGGCGCCTACGACCACGACGCGGGGGCACTCAAGCGCGAGGGGATCGACGGGGACTTCGGGATGAACGTCACCTACGGGATCACCTCCAACCTGACGCTCGACGCGACCTACAACCCCGATTTCTCCCAGGTTGAAGCCGACGCGGGACAGATCCGGGTCAACGAGCGCTTCGCCCTCTTCCTGCGCGAGAAGCGCCCGTTTTTCCTCGAGGGCACCGAGATCTTCCAGCTTCCGCAGCAGCTGGTCTACACGCGCTCGATCGTCAACCCGGTGGTGGGGGCCAAGCTGCAGGGCAAGATCGGGTCCTTCAACGCGGGATACCTCGGTGCTCTGGACGACGTGGCGGACCCGGACAATCCCGGCGAAAACACCAATGCGGTGGTCAACCTCTTCCGCCTGCGGCGGGACCTGGGGAGCACTTCCAACGCCGGCGTGGTTTACACCGACAGGACCTTCGGCCCGGACCGTTTCAACCGGGTGCTGGGGTTGGACGGGCGCTTTCAGCTGAACCAACGGTACACGGTCACCCTCCTCGCGGCAGGCAGCCGCGCGGCCCACGGAAGCGGCGAACCCCTCAACGGCGGACTCCTCTCCGCCCAGGTGACCCGCTCGGGCCGAAACTTTGAGTTCGAGATCGCCGGCCATGACATCAGCAACGACTTCGAGGCGGGCAGCGGCTTCCTGAGGCGCACCGGCATCGCCCGGATGCAGTCGCGGGTGAGCTACAACTTCCGCGGGCGTCCCGGAGACTTCATCGAGCGCTGGGGCCCGAGCTTCGAGGCGGAGGGGCTGTGGACCCACGACGACTTCCTGGCACGGCAGCGCCCGCAGGAGTCCAGCGTGCAGCTCGGGGGCAGCGTCTCCTTCCGCGGCAACATCACCGTCTGGGGCAACTACTCGCGTTCGTACTACCGCTTCGAGCGCGACAGCTACTACAACCTCGCCTCCAAGAGTGCCGGCGGTGGCAGGCAGGCCTTCTTCCCCGACCAGTCGCTTTTCCGGGGTCTCAGTTCGGGGACGATCTTCTTCTGGGTCAATTCCTTTGATCGCGTGCGGGGGAACGTGCGCCTGACGCGGTCGGAGTCGCCGCTCTTCGACTTCATCAGCGACGCTCCGGTGGACATCGCCGATTCGTGGTCCGGCGACGCCAGCCTGAACCTCTTTCCCACCACGAACATCAGCGCCGAAGTCGGCGTCCGGCACACGAGTCTCCTGCGACAGCGCGACGGGTCGCTCTACTCGCGGGCCACGATCCCGCGCCTCCGCGCGCAGTACCAGTTCAACCGTGCTCTCTATCTGCGCACGATCATTGAGTACGGCAGCCAGCGCCGGGGTGCCTTGCTCACGCCCGCCGGGGGCGACCAAGTGGAGTACTGTTCGAACGGGTCGTGCTTCGACCTGAAGGGGTCGGAGTCCAACGATTTCTCGTTCGAGACGCTGCTGAGCTACGAACCGACCCCGGGAACGGTCTTCTTCATGGGGTACACGCGCCGCATGGAAGACATGGAGGCCTTCCGCTTCCGGGATGTGCGCCCGGAGGCCGAGGGGCTGTTCGTGAAACTTTCCTATAGGTTTAGGGGGTAGGGTACAGGACGTTTCCGGAACGCCAGATAAGGAGATGATGGAATGACGATAAGAACCGTTGGAGCACTCACGGCCACCGGTGTGGTGAGTTTCATTCTGCTGAAGCTGCTCGCGGCCGTCACGGCGCCGCTCGTGGGCATGTTCTTCAGCTTCATGGCTCTGGCCCTCAAGGTGGGGCTGGTGGTCGGGGTCGCCTATTTCCTGTACCGGATGTTCCGCCGGCGGCAGGAAGAGGAGATCGTCGCGTAGGTTGGGTTCGGCCGCCTTGGTCTGAGCGCGGCCGCCGTTGTACCTATTTGCTTCCGGGCCGCGGGGTCTTGCCGCCCGGAGGCCATCCCTTGCCACCTGGGCGTCGGGGCTTTCTTCCGCCCGTCGAGCGCCCCTTGTCCCTCGGCTGCCGGCTCTTTGCGCCTGGCCCTCGCGGCTTTGCGCCCGGCCCCCGTTCCCGCCCACCCGGCCGCCGCTCCTTCGCACGATCGTAGTCCACGCGCAGACTGCGGCCGCCCAGCGTGATCCCGTTCATCGCGGAGATCACCTTTTTCGCGTCGCTTTCCCGGACCTCGATCAGTGAGTGGCTCTCGCGCACGTCGATGCGCCCCACCCTCTGTCCGCGGACGCCCGACTGGTTGGTGAGGGCGCCGAGCAGGTCGCCGGGCCCGAGGTCGTCGCGCTTTCCCGCGGACACGAAGAGGCGCACCCAGCTCTCGGGCACGGATGCGTGGGCCGCACCAACCGACGGGGATTCCTTTTTCGCGCTCTTGCGGTCCAGGAGGAGCAGGGCCGCGGCCGCGACTTCGGCAGCCGAGAATCGGTCCAGCAGGGACTCGACGAGAAGGTAGTAGGAGGCCATCTCGGGGGCGCGTGCCGCTTCGTGCAGTTCGTCGACGCGGGCGTCGAGGGTGGCCGAGACGCGGGGGGGACGGGTGGGGCGGATCCGTTTGAGACGCAGGCCGGCGCCGGCGGCGACCTCCCTGAGGTGTCCCGTTTCGCGAACGGCGGCGAGGACCCAGGCGGGGCCGCCGGCCGCGTGACGCAGCGTTGCCGCGGCGGCTCCCGCGGGGACCGAGCAGGACAGCGTTGCGACCGTCGCGGGCTCGGCAATGGCGTCCAGGGCCTCGCGTGCGGCTTCGTCCTCGCCCGGGGACAGCCAGACGGGTACGGTCTCGTCGCCGGGGGGACCGGAGGCGTAGCCGTGCATGGCGAGGAAGTCCCCCAGATCCGCGGCCTGATCGGCCGACGAGGCGAAGATCAGCACATGGCGGACCGGGTCTTCCAGGAGTTCGGCCGCAAGGGCCAGCGCCGCCTCCCAGCGATCCCCCTCGATCACCATCAGGTTCAGTTCACGTGAGGACTCGTCGGTTTGCGGTCCGGTCTTCGCCGGCTTCCCCTGCACCTGGCGCGGCCCGGGAGGAACCGTGGCGGCCCGGTGCGTGAAGCGTTCGGCGAGCGAGCGCAGCGCGGGACCGAATGGGAGTCCGCAGAAGATGCGCTGGCATTCGCGGGGCAGCTCGGTGAGGAAAGTCTCGAGGTGGTCCGGGCGGACACCCTTAACCACGCCGTCGCCATCGTGCAGGACGAGCGCCCTGAGGTGGGAGATATCGACGGACCGGTCGCAGAGCGCCTGCACACGGTCGGCGGGGACGAAGAGGAAGTCGGCGCGTTCGGGGAGCAGCCAGGGCTCGGCCAGCGCCGCAGCACGCGTGCCCGACGCCTCGCACAGGCCCGCGAAGGACCGGGCGAGTTCGGTGGCCTGGCGGTGTCCCGCGCAGAGGATCAGGCAGACCGGCGCGCCATGGCCGCCCTCAAGCCGGTCCAGAAGGGGCGCGCCGTAGCCGACCAGCGTGCCGCTGCCCGGTCCGGAACGGCCCATGAGGTCATTGCCGCGCGCGATGACGGGGATCGCCGCCGCCTGGAAGGGTGTGGGCGCCTCGATGCCCTCGGCCGCGAGTGCGGCGACGGTTTCCGGGCCGAGGGGGAGGTCTTCGAAGGATGTCATTGGGGGGCGTCGACCGGCACCAGTTGCTATGTGGGCTCGCCGGAGCCGGGGCCGCCGGCGTCGCCGTACTCGTAGGGGAGGTGGTTCAGGAAGCGCTGGATCTCGTAGTCCATCCGCGAGGTGCGGAGGCGGTCGGTGCGCGCGGTCACGTCGGTGTAGGGACCGTGACGGTGCACGGAGAGGACCACGGTGCCCTCGTCCCCGGTGTAGGTGGCCCCGTGCGATGACTGCTTCGACCTGCTCAAGCCGATGTAGACGGGGAGTATCTCTTCGGCCCGGGCCAGCACCTCTGCCGGAGGAAGCGCCGTCTTGCGTTCGTATCCCGCCATTGTGTTGCCCTCTACTCGTTGGTTTCCGCTGTGAGTTCGTTTCGGATCCACCGCTGCCATCGCGCGATTTCGGCCATCGTGGCCAGGCCCTCCAGCCGGCGGCCGCCCGCGACGAACGCCGGGAGCTTGATGACCTCGTGCGCCCGGAGCGCCTCCCGGTGCCCCAATACGACATCGGTGTAGCGGTCCACGTCCAGCACCGCCCTGGTCTCGGTGCGGTCCAGTCCGGCGCGGTGCGCGATTTCAACCAGCAAATCTATCCGCCCGATGTCGATCAGGTCGACGAAGTGGGCCTCGAACAATGCGCGCCTGACGGTGTGGTCACAATCCCCCTCGCGCGCGAACTCGGCCAGTTCGTGGGCCTTGCGGGTCCACGGCAGCAGCTGCGGGGTCTCCATGGGGACGCCGAGATCATGGGCGAGGTGGGTGATCCGGTCGTGGTAGTCCCGCCAACGGGCGCCGGTGGGGTCGATCAGTTGGTGTGGGGGCGGCCGGAGCTCGAATCCCCGCCATTCGATGGCGTCGGCCGCGCCGGCCTCGTCGATCAGGTGCGCGGCGAGGCGCGAGGCGGGATCGATGAAATCGAAGTAGATGACGGGGGGTGGGTCGGGCATGGTCCAGGTGCTCGGGGGCTATGGACAGGCTTGCCAAAGATACCTCCGCGAACCGATTGTGCGACGGCTCCGCCGGGAGCACCCGCACCGGCGGCGAACACGGGAAGACTACCAACAACGACCAACCCATGACCTATTCGAAGAACATCGCGAGACTGCAGCCGTCGGCCACCGTGACGGTGAGCACCCTCGCCAAGAAACTGCGCGCCGAGGGGCGCGACATCATCAACCTGAGCGCGGGCGAGCCCGACTTCGACACCCCCGAGGGGATCGCCGAGGCCGGCGTCGAGGGGATCCGGCAGGGGCGCACCCGGTACACCCCCGCCGCAGGTCTCCCCGAACTGCGCACGGCGGCCGCCGAATACATGACCACGGGCACCGCCTACACGGCCGATCCGGCCCGCGTGGTGGTGTCGGCGGGCGCGAAACAGTCCCTCTTCAACGCCTGCTTCTGCCTCTTCGGCCCCGGCGACGAGGTGCTGATCGGGTCGCCGTACTGGACCTCCTACCCCGAGATGGTGACGCTGGCACGCGCCGAGCCGGTCCCGGTGGCCGGGAGCGAGAGCCGCGAATTCATGCTCACCCCCGACGATCTGGAAGCGGCGGTGACGGAGCGGAGCAGGGGGCTGATCCTCTCGACCCCCTCGAATCCGACGGGGGGCGTTTATTCGAAGGCGGCGCTCGGTGCAATAGCCGAATGGGCCAGGTCGCGCGGCGTCACCCTGATCAGCGACGAGATCTACCAGGAGATCTACTACGGTGAGGGCGCCAAGGCGCCGGGTGCGCTTGACCTGGACCCCGGCACGGTGGGCGACCTGGTGGTCACGAACGGGATGTCCAAGGCGTTCGCGATGACCGGGTGGCGGGTCGGTTTCTCGTACACCACGGCCGAACTCGCCGCCAAGATGTCGGCGCTCCAGAGCCACGTGTCGCTGAACGCGGCCACGCCTTCGCAGGTGGCCGCCCTCGAGGGCCTCACCCGGGGCGATGAGGGCGCGCGCGACCGGGCCGTCATGCTGGCCGCCTTCCGCCGCCGCCGCGACCTCGTCACGCGCCTCTTCGACGAGCTGCTCCCGGGATGCTTCTACGTCCGGCCCGAGGGCGCGTTCTACCTGTACTTCCGGGTGGACGGCGTATTCGACGGGAACATCACGTGCGCCGGCGATGTCTGCACGCGCATCCTGGAGGAGGTGGGCGTGGCGATCGTCCCGGGCGAGGCGTTCGGCGACCCGCGCTTCGCACGCATGAGCACGGCCTCGTCGGACGAGGAGATCGAGGAGGGGGTGCGGCGCATGGCGAAGGTGGTGGGCGGGTGAGCGCGCCGTCCGCGACGGTGCCCGGATCGCCCCCCGTGACGTACTCAACATGGCGAAGGTGAGGGGGGGAGAAGGGGATCCCGGCGCGGCCGAGATCATCGTAAGTGGCGCGCCCGCGCCCTCGACCCTGCCCCACGACGGGCTCGACGAATACGTGCGCCACCTCTTCGCCCGGGAAGACGACTGCCTGTGCGCGATACGCGCCCGGGCCGCCGAAGCCGCACTGCCCGCGATCCAGCTCCCCCCCGCCACCGCCCGCGCCGTGCAGATCCTGCTGCGTGCGATCGGGGCGCAACGCGTTCTCGAGATCGGCACCCTGGCCGGCTATTCGGCGGTGTGGATCGCACGCGCGTTGCCGCCCGACGGCAAGCTGATCACGCTGGAAATCGACTCGGACCGCGCCGCCGTCGCCCGAGAATCCGTGACGGACGCCGGCCTCGGTGACCGTGTCGAGGTGCGGGTCGGCGACGCGCTCGACCTGATGACCGCGATGGACCCGGATCCTCCCTTCGACGCCGTCTTCCTGGACGCCGACAAGGAGCGGTACTGCGACTACGTGGAGCATGCGGCGCGTCTTGTCCGCCACAATGGGCTGTTAGTGGCCGACAACGCTCTGTGGCGCGGCGAAGTGCTCGATCCAGAGGGGTTCGGGGGGCTGGCGGTGGACATTCACCGCTTCAACGAGCGGGTGGCTGCGGATGAGCGCTTTGAGGCGACCATCCTGCCGGTTGGGGACGGGTTGATGGTTGCGGTGAGGAGGTAGATTTGATGGATACTGGCCTCGAATCATCGCAATCGCAGCTTGGCGGAGTGGACGCCGGGAGTTAGGCTGGACGGCCCTCCTAGTCAATCGTCCGCTACCAGCAGGCGGTGGTTCGTGAGCTGGATCAGGAGTCCGGAGCGACCCTCCTGTTCGACCTGCACCTGGCTTTTCACCACCAGTCTGTCGGCCATTCCATCGAGCTGGATGGGGCGGGAGCGGAGGATGAGCCCGGTCTCCCGGTTCGGGTGACAGTGGGGACCAACCTGACCCAGGAACAGATTGGGCGTGCAGCCGACTTGAGCCGCGGGCCTTGTTCAGCGCACCGGAGGTGGTTTCCGTGGCGGACGACGACGGCGTTGAATTTACCTCCGTCGTGGTGGATGTCTTCATCCCGGAGGAATCGGACGGGATGGCGTTTCGGGATTCATTCTTCGAAGCACTGGCCGACGCCCTCCGTACGTGCGACTTGGGACGCCTGGCCGTGGGAGTCGGGCGGTTGGAGCCCAGTACCGGAGACTCCTTCAGTTTCGGACGAACGACACCGGGCATCGCAATCCCTCAGCCCCACCGCCCTCCCACCAGCATCGCCTCCGCCGCCCGCACCGCCGCCCCCACGTACCCGCCCCCAAACAGCCGTGCGTGAACCAGCAGCGGGTACAGCTCGTACGCGGAGCGCCGCCGCTCATGGCCCGGTTGCCGGGGCCTGGCCTCGTCATAGCCGCGGTAGAATGCGCGAGGAAAGCCGCCGAAGAGCCGCGTCATGGCCAGGTCCACTTCGCGGTGGCCGACGTACACGGCCGGGTCGATGAGTACGGGTTCGGCACCGCCATTGCGTTGCCCGTCCCGCCTGCGGGCGAAGAGGACGTTGCCGGACCAGAGGTCGCCGTGCAGGAGTGACGGACCGTCGGCCTCGGCCGCCGGGGTGAGCAGCGCCCCGGCGCGGTCGGCCGCCCTCTCGATCGTGTCCAGTTGGCGCGGGGACAGCGCGCCCCGCCCCGCCAGTTCCCGGGCCAGCGGACGGATGCGCAGTTCGGCCCAGAAGTCGCCCCAGTCCTCCGTCCACCTGTTCGGCTGCGGCAGCGAGCCGATCACGTTGTCCGCGTGCCAGCCGTACCGGCCGTCGCCCTCGGAACTTTGGTGCAGAGCGGTGAGTTCGCGTCCCAGCCGGCGCCACGAGTCCTCGTTCGGGGCCGCCTCGTCGATCCATTCCAGCAGAATCCACGCGACGGAGTCACTCTCCTGACTGTGCGCCAGAACGGCGGGGATCCTGACCGCGCCGCAGGCCGCAAGCGCCTCGAGCCCCTCCGCTTCCACCCGGAAGAAGCGGTGTCCCGCATTCGCATTCCACTTGAGGAAGACGTCGACGCCCCGGGTCCGGACCTTCAGTCCTTCATTGACACAGCCGCCGCCCACCAGGCGCGTGCCCAGCACCTCCGACGGGTCGATACCGGCGGCGCGGCAGGCGCTCTGCAGGACAGCCGGGTCCATCTCGCGGGTCCGGTCGTCAATCCCGTCCGGGGCCTGCCAGATCGTCCAGCAGGCCGCCGCAGGCGCGTTCCAGGATGCGGTACACCCGCTCGAAGCCGTCCTGCCCGCCGTAGTAGGGGTCCGGGACATCCGGATCGTGCGCGCCGGGGTCGTAGTCGCGCATCAGGACGATGTCGGCGAGGCCGCCTCGGCCTCGCCCGAGTCGTTGCCGCAAGCGCTGAAGGGAGCGTCGGTTGCTGCGGTCCATGGCGACGATCACGTCGAAGTGCTCGAAGTCGCGCGGAGTGACCTGGCGTGCGTACCCGGTGAGGCGGACGCCGTGCGCCGCGGCCACCGCGATCGAACGGGAGTCGGGTGGTTCGCCCGTGTGGTAGGCGGCCGTCCCGGCGGAGTCCACCTGGAAGTCGCCGGCGAGGCCGCGCTCCTTCGCCAGAGCGGCGAAGATCCCCTCACCCAGGGGAGAGCGGCAGATGTTTCCGAGGCAGACGAAGAGAACGGAAGTGTTGGGGTGGGGCATGTCTTGAAGATGGCGAGAAGGGGGGGCTGGCGTCACCCGTGTCCGGCGTCCCCGGCGGCTCGAACGCATGCGGCACCACGGGACGGGTTCATGACATGCCGGTCCGCCCTTCGCTTGTTCGACGCTGATCGAGCTTGTTACATTTTTCACAAGCCCGTGGATCTGTCGCCGGTTGAATGCAGCGGGGTTGCTGCCGCGGGCCCCAAGTCGGGCGATCGCGCCCGGCACGCCATTGTACCGTCACGCATGACTTGACCGAATCGACGAACTTCTCGGCCTTCGGGCTCTCGCCGCTCCGACTGGCCGCCATCGAATCCATCGGCTGGACCCGGCCGACCCCCATTCAGCAGCAGGCCATTCCCCTTGTGATGGGTGGGCGGGACGTGGTCGGCATCGCCCGTACCGGGACCGGGAAGACGGGCGCGTTCATGTTGCCCGCCCTGGAGGGCCTCAAGGAGGGGGCCGGGCTGCAGGTGCTGGTGCTCTGCCCCACCCGCGAACTGGCGCAGCAGGTCTGCGAGGACACCGAGGCGCTGGCCGCCGGTTCGAAGGTGCGCTCGGCCGTGATCCACGGTGGGGTCGCCTACGGGCCGCAGCTGGACGCGCTCGCCCGGGGCGACGAGGTCGTGGTGGCCACGCCGGGACGCCTCATCGATCTGCAACAGCGTGGCAGGGCGAAGCTGAAGGGTGTGCGGCTGCTGGTCCTGGACGAGGCGGACCGCATGCTGGACATGGGGTTCCGGCCCCAGATCGAACAGGTGGTTCGCGGGCTCGGGCGGCGGCCGCAGACCCTCCTCTTCTCGGCCACAATGCCCAACGCCGTCCACGCCCTGGCGCTGCGCATGACGCGCGATCCCGCCTGGATCGAGGTCACCCCGTCGGGAACCATGGCGCAGGGAATCTCGGAGATCGCGTATTCCGTGCGCCCGGAACTGAAGCCCGACCTTCTGATTCACCTGCTTGCCCAGCCGGGATGGGACCAGGTGCTCGTCTTCACCCGCACCAAGATCGGCGCGAATACGCTGCAGTCACGGCTGGAAAAGGCCCGCATCTCCTGTGACGCGATCCACTCCGACCGGCAGATGCGCCACCGCACCCGCGCGATGGAGCGTTTCAGCAACGGTGAGGTGCGGGTGCTCGTCGCGACCGACATCGCGCAGCGGGGACTGGACATCGAAGGGATCTCGCATGTGGTCAACTACGACGTGCCGCTCGACCCGGGCGACTACGTGCACCGCATCGGGCGGACGGGAAGGGCGGGGGCGACGGGCGAGGCCGTGACCTTCGTGACCGCGGCGGACATAGGAGCCTTCCGAACCCTCGAGTTTCAGCTGGAGCGCCGGCTGGACAAGGTGCACCATCCGGACTTCGACTTTGCGGGGGGTGTGGTCATGGAGCGGAGGGAGCCCGGGCGCACGCGGTCGCGGTCGGGGCGCGGGATGGGGAGCAAGGCGGGGAAGGAGCTTGCGCCGGAGGAGCTGGCGGCGCTGCTCAGCCACGAGAGCTGACACCCGGGATGGAACGCCCACCCTTCACCACGAGCGGCTGAATGATCCTCAGGCGATACGGCAAGTGGTACCACAGCGTCGAGCCCAACTTCAATCCGGCCGCGATGACCGAGATCGGGTTCCAGCGCGACCGGGTGTTCTCGGTTTCGGCGGGGGACTTCGAGGACGGCTACCGTGCCGTGGCCACGGACGAGGTGGGCGCGGAGGCCGATGGTGAGGTGCAGCGCCATGCGGAACGAGAACTCCTCGGGAGGCTGGAGGGCGCGTTGCGGGACCGGGTGGCGGCGCTCGATGCCGGGCAGGTCCTCGTCGTGCTCAACGATCGCACCGACTGGCCCAAGACTCGTGAGCGCCGCGAAGCCGTGATCGTGGAGGGCGAGAACCGGTTCTACTTCCACTGGTGGGTCGATCCGCCGCTAAGGGTGGGCGTCTTCGAAGCGAAAGCCACCGGGTGAGGGGCGCGCCCGCGTCAAGCGGTTGCCGGGGGTCCGTCGGGGCAGCCGAGTTCGGGACGGCGTCCGGGAGATGGGGGTTCCGGGGGTGCATCGCCATCGTCGGGGCGCTGGTGGCGGTTGGCGGAACGTGGGGAGGCGCGCACTCCCAGCAGTCCCGTCCCAACGTCTTCCTCGACTGCCGCGAAGCACGGTGCAACTACGAGTACTACCGCACCGAGATCGACTGGGTGAACTGGGTCCGCGACAGGCAGGTCGCCGATGTCCACGTCATCATGACGGCACAGGGGACGGGGGCGGGGGGCAGGGAGTACCTGTTCGACTTCATCGGCACCGACGAGGAATCTCCCTACAGTCACCAACATTCCTACAAGTCGAACCCGACCGACACCGACCGGGAAGTCCTTGACGCCCTCGCCAACACGCTGGCCCTCGGGTTGGGCATGTTCGCGAACCAGTCGGGGTACCGGGGACTGGTCACCGTCGTGGCCGCGGAGACCGGACAGCCTGAGGGTCTGGTGTCACCGGACGAGGTCGACGACCCGTGGAACCTTTGGGTGTTCAGGATACGCGGCGAAGCCGGCGTGGAGGGAGAATCGACCTACCGCAACGTCGGCCTCGAAGGCAATCTCTCCGCGTGGCGCACGACGCCCACCTGGAAGTTCAGCATCTCGGGGGGAGTGGGACACAACCGCCTGCGGATCGACCTGTCGGACGGGACGTTCAGGGACAACCGCACCCGTTGGAATGTGGATTCGCGCCTGGTCTACGCGCTGGCCGAGCACTGGTCGGCGGGCGTCATCGGATCCAGCGGCCGTTTTCTCAGCTACAACCTGGACTATCGCCTGGCCCTGACGCCGTCGGTCGAATACAGCGTTTTCCCCTACGAGGAGACGACGCGCCGCTCCTTCACCTTCGTGTACGGGATCACCGGCATGTACCACGACTACACGGAGCGCACCGTCTACCTGGAGACCGAGGAGACCCGCTGGGAGCAGATGCTGGAGATCCGCTTCGTTCAGCGCCAGCCGTGGGGCAGCGCCTGGTTCGGGACCAGCGGCACGCAATTCCTGCATGACACCGATCTCTACAGGGTCTCGCTGTGGGCCGGGGCGTCGGTCCGGATCGTGCGCGGCTTCTCGGTCAACGTCTCCGGCAACGTGTCGTGGGTGAGGGACCAGATCTTCCTCTCCGCGGAGGGCGCGACCGACGAGGAAGCCCTGCTGCGGCTCCAGCAGCGCCCGACCGACTTCGACTACGGGATGGAGGTCGGCTTCAGCTACCAGTTCGGGTCGATCTACAACAACGTGGTGAACAACAGGCTGCGGCCGCGGCGGTAGGCAGGACTCAACGCACCGTTGCCGGCAGCCTCCTCACGACCACTCGGGGCACGTCGAATTCGTCGAACTCGATGAAGGCGGCCGTCCCGTTCGGACCGAAGGCATCGGGCATCCTGGTGTCGGCAGCGAACGTCCCGACATAGCGCCCGTCACTTGTCAGCACGTCGATCGGCCCGAGGCTTCCCGGTTCGTCGCCGCCGCGCCGCGCCCAGATGCGTCCTTCCCATGTCGTGGACAGGGACCAGAGGACGGGGATTTCGGGGTAGAACCGGGGTTCGAGGTAGTTGACGGTCGACGACGACTCAACGGGGCCGGTGGGACTGCCGCCGCGGACCTCGAACGTGGTACTCCGCATGACGATGTTGCCAATGCCCGCCCCGCCCCCTGCCTCGCGGCGGGCGGCTTCCCGGCTCTCCTGCCACTCCTTCTTCATTGCGGGGGTCACCGGCCTGGGCCGCAGCGGCCGCCGGATGACGCGCGTTGCCTCTCCGCCGTCCGGAGGTGTGATCTTGAGGACGTACGTGGACGAATCGGAGTGGACGATGCCCCCGTCCGGCAACACGCCCGCCAGGAGCGGCGGCTCGAAGATGACAGGCAT
The DNA here is from genome assembly GCA_965211795.1 of Longimicrobiales bacterium. Taxonomy (GTDB): domain Bacteria; phylum Gemmatimonadota; class Gemmatimonadetes; order Longimicrobiales; family Gaopeijiaceae; genus Bin94. The sequence goes on along the minus strand of OZ242973.1, from coordinate 3,796,088 downwards.
GGTGAAGCCACTGGTGGCCTCTCTCAGAGCACTGCGGAGATTCCCCGGCATCGTGGCGCTCTGCGGAAATTCGATCTCGTCGCCTCGGGGAGGCAGCCACCCTTCGACCACCGTGTCCGTCCGCACCTCTTCTTCGGCGAAATCCAGGCGCAGCACGGGACGGGTTGTGGGCGGGTCGGGGAGTGTCACGTCCCCCGACACGTTGATCGTCCGCGAGTTGATCGTCCGCGAGGTGAAACTCCCCGAGAAGCTGGCACCGCCGGTGAATGCGCGAATGTCGCCGGTGAAGACGCGTTCGCCACGAGGGTCGGCGAGCAAGGTGTTCCAGCGCCCGGCTCCCCGTACCATGCGCTCGAATTCGCCGTTGGCGTCGAAGAGGTGGTAGGCGCCGTGGCCAGTGTCCATCACGACCATGGAGCCGTCGCGCATCACCGCGAACCCCCTGGGCATCTTGAACTCACCGGGTCCTTCTCCGGAGGTGCCGAACTCGCGCACGAAGTTGCCTGACGCGTCGAACACCAGAATTCGCATCCCGTCGGAGCTCATCATCGCGTCCACGCTCCTCATCAGCCCTTCCGTGTCGCCGGCGGATATCCGGCCGCCGGAGAGACCGTCGACGACGTAGAGGTTTCCGTTCGCGTCGAACCCGACATGGCGGACGCCGCCGAACATCTCCCACGGCTCGCCGTCCATCACACCGACCCGGAAGACCTCCTCGAAGTCGGCTTCCAGGGGTTGGTCCCGGCCGGGGAGGTCTATCACCTGTTGTGCACCGAGTGAGAGTGCGGAGGGCACGGTGCCGAAGAGCAGCGCGAGGCTGGTCGCCGTGACGGATCTTGTTGACATCGGAAATGTTTCCTGAATTGGGGAGAATGGGGTCCGAACGGGGCTCATGGGGTGAGATGACCCGGGAGGACAATCGGTTGTCCAGGTAGGGCTTGGAGTTGGCCCCGGGCCGCCCGGGCACCGAGAACGGCGGGGGGTTTTTCCGCCGGGGTTGCTTGGGGTGTTGGGAATTCAAGCCAGCGAGTGGCCGAGTCTGTCGCGCGATGGAGCGGGCCACCATATTGCGCCGCAAGTCGTCCCCGTGCAGGGATTTCCGTCCTTTGCAGCACCACAATCCCCGGACCAAAGGAAGCGAACGCAATGGCCTATCAACCCGCCCCGACCGGTTCCGGAGTCCGTTTCGAACCCCCCGAGAACCCCAGCAATCCCGTCACCATCGGGCTCGCGGCGCAGTACTGCCTGCTCACCCTCGGGCCCATCGTGCTCACCGTTGCCATCGTGGTGCGGACGGCCGGTGCCAGCGAGCTCTTCCTGTCGTGGGCCGCGTGTGCCGCGCTCCTGGTCAGCGGCATCACAACGATGGTGCAGGCCAGGCGGTTCGGCCGCTTCGGAGCGGGGTACATTCTGCTGATGGGCACGTCGGGGGCCTTCATCGCGGTGTCGGTGGGGGCGCTGGCGCAGGGCGGACCCGGGATGCTGGCGACGCTCGTCGCGGCCTCCGCGCTCTTCCAGTTCCTGCTCGCGTCGAGGCTGTCGCTGCTCCGGCGCCTGATTACCCCGACGGTCGCGGGGACCGTGATCATGCTGATCGCCGTCACGGTCATGCCGCTGGTCCTCGACCTGGTGGAACGGGTGCCTGAGGGAGCCGCCCCGGCCGCCGGGCCCATGACGGCGCTGGTCACCCTGGGCGTCACAATGGTGATCGTCCTGCGCGCGGCCGGATCGATGCGCTTGTGGGGACCCGTGATCGGGATCGTCGCGGGGAGCGTGGTCGCCGGCTTCTTCGGGCTCTTCTCGTGGGATGCCGTCGCCGCCGCACCCTGGTTCGGGCTTCCGGTGGCGGGCTGGCCGGGGTTCGACTTCAGCTTCGGGCCCACCTTCTGGGCACTGCTGCCGGCGTTCGTGTTCGTCACGCTGGTGGGCGCGATCGAAACCATCGGCGACTCGGTGGCCGTGCAGCGGGTGTCGTGGCGCGACGAACGGGCCACGGACTTCCGCGGAGTGCAGGGGGCGGTCATGGCCGACGGGCTGGGGAATTTCCTCTCGGGACTGCTGGCCACGGTTCCCAACACCACCTATTCGAGCAGCGTGTCGATCGTCGAGATCACGGGGGTCGCGGCGCGAAGGGTGGGCGTCGGCATCGGCGTGGGATTCTGCGCGCTGGCCCTGATGCCCAAGCTCGTGGCGGTGATCCTCTCGATCCCCGACTCGATCATCGGCGCCTACGTGGTGGTGCTGATCGCGATCCTCTTCGTGCTGGGCATGCGGATCGTGGTGAACGACGGGATGGACTACCGCAAGGCCGCGATCGTGGGCGTCTCGTTCTGGGTCGGCTACGGCTTCCAGAGCGGCAGCCTCTTCATCGACCAGATGCACCCCTTCTTTGCCGAGATGCTGAGCAACGGCATGACCTCGGGTGGTCTCACCGCGCTCATCCTGTCTGCTTTTGTCGAACTCGCGGGACCCCGCCGGAAGCGACTGGTGACGACGCTTAGCGTGGACGCGCTCGCGGAGATCCGCGCGTTTCTGGAGAGTTTCGGGGCGCGGGTGGGGTGGCGCGACGAAGCGGTCGAACGGGTGCAGCTTGCCGCCGAAGAGGCGCTGGTGAGTCTGATGGGGGATGAGGGAGAGGAACCGGGTCCGGCTCGGCGCCTGCGCCTGAGTGTGCGGTCACAGCGTGACGCGGTCGAACTGGAATTCCTGGCCGTGGCGGGTGAGGGCAACCTGGAGGACCGGTTGGCGCTGGCTGGTGAGCAGTCGTTCGAGATTGCGGGCGAGCATGACTTTTCGCTGCGGCTGCTGCGTCACCTGGCTGCCTCGGTCAGGCACCAGAAGTACCATGACACGGATATTCTTACGGTGAGGGTGGATTTGCCGGTGGTTGCGTAAGGCTGGTAACGGCGAGGCGCGCGTGGAGACCGCCGGACTCTTTTCAGCGCACCGCCGCCGGCAGCCTCCGCACCACGACGCTGGCTACCCCTAGCTCGTTCCTCTCGATGAAGGCGGCCATGCCGTTGGGGCCGAAGGCGTCGGGAATCGTGGTCTCGTCGGTGGCGAAGGTACCGACGTACCGCCCGTCTGCCGTGACGACATCGATCGGTCCGATCTCGAGCCACTCCTCGCCCCGGCGCCTGACCCAGATGCGTCCTTCCCACGTTGTGGAGAGACCCCGCAGGACCGAGAACTCGTGGTAGAACTCCTGCTCGGGCATCTCGAGGGTGTTCCCTTGCGTGGATCTGGAGGGATTGGCACCGGCGGTGGTGATCAGCATTGTGCCGGTATTGCGGCCCGCTCTCTTCCTGTAGTCTCTCTGGATCGCTTGCGTGACCGGCTTGGGTTGCAAGGGCCGCCTGATGACGCGTGCCACCTCGTCGCCGTCCGGAGGCGTGATCTGCAACGCGTACCCGGACGAGTCGGAGTGGACGATGCTCCCGTCTGGAAGGACCCCCACAAGGAACGGCGGCTCGAAGATTGGGCCCAGGGCGAGGGACTGGCTGGCCAGGGACTGGCGCACCTGTGCCGCGACATCCGCCGCGATGTTGTCCGGAAGATCGATCTTGTCCGAAAGATCGATGTCCTCAACGTTGCGGGCTGGCAGCCAGCCTTCGACTACGGTGTCGGCCCGTACCTCGTCGCCGCCCAGGTCCATGCGCACGACGGGACGAGAGGTGGGCGGGGGTGGGGGAGGACCGCCTTGCGAACTCGAGGAGATCGACGTGGTGCCGTTGAAGTCCCCTTTGAACACGCCTCCTCCACGCGGGTCGACAAGCATGCTGCGCGAGTCGAGGCCCGCCCGCACCATGCGGAGGAACTTGCCGTCCGCGTCGTAAAGCTGGTAGGCGCGGTGCCCCAGGTCGTTGACGACGGTGGTTCCGTCCCGCATGACCGCGAAACCGCGCGGCATATTGAACTCGCCCGGCCCCTCGCCCTTGGAGCCGAACTCGCGCACGAAACTGCCGGACGCGTCGAATACCAGGACGCGCGTGTCCTCGATGCTCGGCATGCTGAAGGACCTTCCGTCCGGAAGGGCCCCGCCGGAGGTCAGGGCATCGAAGACGTACAGGTTGCCATTCGCATCGAAAGCGACCTCGTGCACGGACCCGAACATCTCCCAGGATTCCCCGTCCATGACGCCAACGCGGAAGATCTCCTCGAAGTCGGCATCCAGGGGCTGGTCGCCGGCGGGGAGGTCGATGACTTCCTGGGCAGGCAGAGGGTGTGTGGAAGGCAGGATGGCGGTGAGCACCAACATGCCACTGGCGGCGATGGACTTGCACGACATCCGGAGGGTCTCCTGACTCGGGGGATTCGTGTAACGGCTTTGGGGACACCCAAGTTGGATGACGATCGGGCGTGGATCGGTTGTCTGCAGTCCGACTTGGTCCTACCGGAACGGCAGCGCCTCCGGACGCCCCGCCGGATCACCGGGCGACGCCCGGAAAGCTCATTCCCGAGCGGCCAGCCTACGTCACCGGCCCTCCCCTCCGATGCTTCTCGAACCACTCCCTCAGATAAATGTGCGTCCGCAGGAAGTTCGACGGCCTCGAACTCGTCCCGTGCCATTCATTCTTGAAGCGGACCATCGCGGTCGGGACCTTGAGCACCCGCAGCGCCTGGTAGTACTCCTCCGTCTGGGGCATCGGGGTGCGCAGGTCGCCTTCGCCGGTCATGAGCATGGTGGGCGTGGTGACGTTGCCGACGTACATGAGGGGCGAGCGGCGCAGGTGCTCGGACGGATCGTCCCACGGGAAGTGCTCGAAGTTGCGGTACCAGCTGGCGCCGTCCGTCGTCCCCACGAAGGACAGCCAGTTGGTCACGGGGCAGTTGGCCGACGCGGCCGCGAAGCGGTTGGTGTGTCCTACCACCCACGAGGTCAGCACGCCGCCCCCGGAGCATCCGTAGACGAACATGTTCTGCTCGTCGATGTAGCCGCGGCCGACCACCAGGTCGACGCCCGCCATCAGGTCGTCGAAGTCCTTCCCCGGATACGCGTTCTTGATCGCGTTTCCGAAGGCGCTGCCATAGCCGGATGAGCCGCGCGGGTTGGTGTAGAGGACCACGTAGCCGTTGGCCGCGTGGTTCTGCCAGCCGAAGTTGAAGCCCACGTTGTACATGCCGTGGGGTCCGCCGTGGATGGCGAGGATCAGCGGGTACTTTTTCGACGGGTCGAAGTCGGGCGGTTTGATGATCCAGCCCTGGATGTCGTAGTCCTCGACGGACTTGTACCAGACCTCCTCCACCTCGCCGAGCGCCACGCCGGTGAGCACGTCGTCGTTCACGTCGGTGAGGCGGGTGACGTTGCCGGGATCATCGAGCCGGAAGGAGACGAGGTCGCCGGGGCTGTGTGGGTCGGAAAGCGTGCCCACCGCGAGCCCGGCCTCGATCGACGAGATGCTCAGCATGTGGTTGCCCTCGGTGACCGGCGTCACGCCCCCGTCCACCGACGCGAAGTACACGTTGCGGGTGCCTTCGCTCGACACGTTCAGGTAGAGGCCGCTGCCGTCCTCGGCCCAGGTCATCCCCGAAGCCTGGCGGTCGAACCCCTGGCTGATCATGCGCGAGTTGGATCCGTCGCGGTTCATCACGTAGATCTTGCGCGTGATGTAGGTGTCGGTGGTGAGGTCGTTGCCGGTGTAGGCGATGAGGCGGCCGTCCGGTGACGGGACAGGGGATCCGTCGGGACCCGAGCGGTCGGTGAGTTGGGTGATGGCTCCACTGGCCACGTTGACCGAGTAGATGTCCGACTGGCGCCACTCGTGTTCGGCGTCGTCGACCCGCAGCGAGGTGAAGAGGATCTCGGCGCCGTCGGGCGTCCACGTCACCCCGTTGTGGTTCCAGTCCCCGTCGGTGAGCTGGCGGGCGGTGCCGCCGTCGGCCGGGACGACGAACAGGTGCGTGTACCCTTCGTCGATGTAGCCGCGCCGGTCGCGGCGGTAGTAGAGCCGGTCGACCACTTTGGGTGCCTCGGTCCACTTGGCTCCGTCAGGGCGCCCCGGCAGGCTGATCGGCCACGGGTGGTCCGAATCGACGGACATGCTGAAGGCGATCTGCGTCCCGTCCGGCGACCACTCGACGCTGCCGGGGCCGTTCTCCAGGTGGGTGACCTGCGTTTCGGCGCCCTCGGCGTCCATCCACCGGACGAAGATCTCGGTCCCCTCGTCGTCGCTGCCCCGGGTGAAGAGGATCCGGTCGCCGCTCGGGGACCATTTCGGGGAAGAGCCTTCCGTCAGGCGGCGCTTCCGGCTGCCGTCCGAATTCATGATGTACACCTCGGAGTCGCGCCGGTCGTTGATCTTGTCCACCCAGCTGCGGGTGTAGATGATCTGGCTGCCGTCGGGTGAGAGACTGGGGTTCGCGACCCACTCCCAGTCGAGGTAGGTGACCAGCTTCAGGGTCCCGTCGGCCTCGTTCTGGGCGGTGAGCGCGGTGGGCAGGATGAAGGCGGCGAAGAGGATGGGGAGGAGGCTGGGGGCGATGCGGGATCTGGTCATCGAACTCTCCGGGGTCGGGACGGCGTGCCGGAGGTGGGGTTCGGATCCAGCCGACCCTCCTCTGGCGGGGTGGGGGATGAGAAGGTACGGGGTGTGATCAGAGAGGGAAAGTGCGGTTGGAATCCCCTGGGTTACGGTATCCCAATATGGAAACTCCACATTACAAAATGGAAAGTATGGTTCACACTCCGAGCCACCGAGGAGAGCGTTGCGGGCGCTCTCAGGCGACAGAGGACGCTCGTCGGCTGCCTGCAACATCGCGGATCTCTGCGCGCAGCGCCGCGATGTCCGTCCGCATGTCCGTCCTGATGCCGGAGATTTCGATGCGCAGGGCCCCGAAGTCCTCTCTGCATTCGGTGCGCAGGGCGGCGATCTCCGCACGGAGACTGGAACTGTCGTCCCGTGTGTCGGACCGGTGGACCTGGAAGTCGCTCTTGAGGTCTGTCCTGACGGCGTCCATGTCGCCCTTCAGTTCCGTGCGCAGAGCGTCCATGTCGCCCTTCAGTTCCGTGCGCAGAGCGTCCATGTCGCCCTTCAGTTCGGTGCGCAGAGCGTCGATGTCGCCCTTCAGTTCGGTGCGCAGAGCGTCGATGTCGCCCTTCAGTTCGGTGCGCAGAGCGTCGATGTCGCCCTTCAGTTCGGTGCGCAGAGCGTCGATGTCGCCCTTCAACTCGGTCCTCAGGGCTTCGATATCGCCCTTCAGCTCGTTGCGCAGGCCTTCGATTTCCGCGCGCACCACCCCGACCAACTTGACCTGCATGCGGACGAGCGTAACGCCGATTGCAACGAGGGAGGCACCGACACCCAGAATCGCAACAAACTCGGGGCTCATCCGGACACCTCCGAGCGTGAGTGCCGTGCCTGCCAGTGGTCCACCGGATCCGTAATCGCAGGTGCCTTCATTGCTGCCGCTTCCCCTTCCCATGGTGATCAGACCGTCGACCGCGTGCAGGTGCCCGTGCCGCTCGTGCCGCTTTCCAGCCGTCATGGTAGCGACCGATTTGGGGCGCCGGAATGCTCCGATGGGACAAACTGACCCCACGAACGGTAGCCGTCCCGCAAGATCCCGGCCAGTTGCCGGCAGGTCGCTCCCGGCCCGGCCCTGGAAAAGCCATACAACCAGGAACCCTGTTCGGTGTGTCCAAGTAATGACAATGCAGTCGCTTCCGTCGCCAAGATTCCCGTCAAGACACCCGCTCGAGGTCCCATGCCCACGCGCCACCCCCACCCCACCCGGCTCCCACTCACGCTCCTGCTGCCGTCCCTGTGGCTAGCCACACTCTCCTGCGGCGATGCCGCCCGGGACGCCTCCGACACCACCCGCGACGCCTCCGACGCCACCGATGTCCCCCTCGCCGCCACCACCGAACACCTCTACCGGGTCGGCGCGCTCGTCGGCGAGGACTGGGAGACCTTCGGCAGCATTCGTTCGGTCCACTTCGACGCGTCCGGCAACCTGCACCTCTTCGACGCGGGCGCGCACCGGATGGTCGTGGTTGACACCGCGGGCAACCACCTCCGCACCGTGGGCACGCAGGGCGAGGGGCCGGGCGAGATCCAGAACGCGCACGCCGCCGCCCTTCTCGCCGACGGACGCACGGTGATCTACGACTTCAGCAGCCCGGCGGCCTTCGAGATCTTCGACCCTGAGGGCGAGTTCCTGGAAAGCGTCAGCTCCGAGATCAACAAGGGCGTTCCGGGGGAGTTGATGCTGCCGCTGCCCGACGGACGCCTGGTGACGATGGGCGGCCCCAGAATCAGGATGTACGGGCCTGGTGAGACGCCCGACGAGGACGAACCGCGCGAAGACGACCACCTCCGGGACATCCACATCTTTGCGTTGGACGGCAGCGATCAGAGCGTCCTCTACCGGGCCTGGAACCTGCCGCCAACCGATAGTGACGAGTCGATCGAGGGAAGCTCGGAGGACGGCGGTGACCTCTCGATGAGCTTCAACCGCATGCGTGAATTCGACCCGAGGCTGCGGATCGGCGTCCTGTCCGATGGCCGCGTCGCGGTGGCGGATTCGGTGGCCTACGAGGTGAAGTTCGTGGCCATGGACGGCACCGTGGACGGCACCATCACACGGCCGATTGCGCCCGAGCCGGTCACCGAAGCGGTAAAGGACGCCACCCGGGCCGCTCGTCTGGAGGGGTTTGGCGGGATGACGGGCGGTGGCCTGCGGTTTCAGACGGTCGTGGGAGAGGTCAACCTCGGGGACATGCAGGAGCAGCTGCAGACAATGCTGATCCGCCAGGTCGAGACGATGGTCTTCACCGAAGAAATCCCGGTGATCGCCGACCTGGCCGTGGACCGCGAGGACCGGCTCTGGATCGGGCGGATGGGCCCCGGGGGAGACGAAGCGGCTGGTACGACGGATGTCGTTGCCGCGAACGGCGAGTATATTGGGACCCTGCCCGCCGACGGGCTGCGGATCCCGGCGGCGTTCGGGCCCGGCGGGCTGATGGCCTACATCGATTCGGACGAGATGGACGTCCAGACCGTTCGGGTGATCCGGCTGTTGTCGCTGGATCGCCGGTAGGCCGGTACACGAGACCGAGCCGCCGGAGGAACTGCAGATGAGACATTTCGCCCTCCCGATCACCCTCTTCGTCCCCCTCTCTCTCGCCTGTGGCGACTCGGCGGAGGCTCCCGCCACCGGAGATGGAGCCAACGATCCCGCCGGTGCCGACATCGCACTCGCGCCGGTGCTGGAAGACGTCTACACCGTGGGGGCCATGGAGGGCGAGGACTGGGAGATCTTCGGCCGGATCCGGTCGGTCGACTTCGACGAGAACGGCAATCTTCACATCCTGGACTCGCAGGCGGACCGGGTGGTGGTGGTGGGTCCCGACGGGGACTTCGTGCGCACGGTGGGGAAGCCGGGGGAGGGGCCCGGCGAATTCTCCTCGCTGCGTGACCTGGTGGTGCACAGGAACGGGAGCTACGCCGTCCTCACCTTCGGATCGATCCACCTCTTCGACGCCGACGGCGAGTTCACCGGAACCGTGCCGGCGGACATGACCACGGGCATGCCGATGCGGGCGCAGGGGCTGCCGGATGGGCGGCTCGTCAGTTCGAACGTAATCAGGATGAACATGCTGGGAAGCGGGGGGTCGGTCAGAGTCGTGACGAGCGACGACCCGGAGGGCCGGGCGATCGAGGTGTTTTCGCTCGAGGAGGGGATGTCCGAACTCCTCTACACGGCCTGGGAACTGCCCGAAGAGGACCCGGAAGACGGTGCGATTTCGGTGTCGGGCAGCTCCACCGCGGCCAGCATCAGCATGCGGATGAGTGCGCCGAAGGCCTTTGTTCCCGGACTCCATGTCGGGGTTCTGACCGATGGCAGGATCGCGGTGGTGGACTCGGTGGGGTACCGGGTGAAGCTGGTGGGGATGGGCGGGAGCGTGACCGGCACGCTGGAGCGCCCCATCGCCCCGACCGTGGTCACCGAGGCGATCAGGGAGGCGGAACGCGAACGACGCCGGGCCGCGCGGGAGGAAGGGAACACGCCGGGTGGTGAAGTCGAAGTCATGAGTGTTCGCGGTACCGCCGGCACTTCCGCAAGCGCGCTGAGTTCACTCAACCCGGACAACGTGCAGAGCATTCAGGTGATGGGCGGCTCGGTCGAGGACATGACCTTTGCGGACGAGATCCCCGTCATCGACGGAATTGCGGTCGACTGGGCCGACCGGATCTGGATCGAGCGCACCGGCGAGCACGGCCAGGGCCCGGGGCCGATCGACATCATGACGGTGGATGGCCGCTACGTCGGGACGCTTCCAGCGGACGGGCTGCGCACGCCTTGGGCATTCGGACCGAACGGACTGGCGGCGTTCGTGGAGTCTGACGAATACGATGTGCAGACAGTGCGGGTGGTGCGGCTGTCGCTGGAGAGGTAGCGAGTCCTTCGGCGAAGGAACGCCGGGTGGCCAGTGAGGACGTCTGCCCCCCCTCAGCGGAAGAGCGCCGGGTGGCCGCCCGTGTGCAGGAAGACGACATGCTCGCCAGCCGGGACCCTTCCTTCCCGCAGCCAGGCGATCATGGCGGCGGCCGCCTTGGCCGTGTAGACGGGATCGAGAATGACGCCGGCATGGGCCCCAAAGAGGCGCGTGGCCTCCTGTCCCTCTGGGGTGGTGATTCCGTAACCGCCGCCGACGAAGTCGTCCGTCACGATCGCGTCCTCCGCTAATGTCCGTACGCGGTTCGCCAGCCCGGCACCCGGTCCGGAGATGCCGTGGCCCTGCGGGTTCGCCGATAACGGACCGGCGTCGGACTCCAGCAGGCGGGCCGCCGCCGTGGCCAGCCGGAGCACCGTGCCCCTGATCCACGCCGCCGGTTCATCCGCGCTCACGGCCACCAGCCGGGCGCGCCAGTCGAAGATCGCACACCCCAGAATCAGCCCCGCCAGCGTCCCTCCCGAAGACGATGACGTGAAGATCCAGGTTGTCTCGCCATCGCTGCCGGCCTGATCGCGCACTTCCGCAACCGCATGCACATACCCAAGCGCCCCCCGCGCCGTCGAGGCACCGATCGGCACCGCCAGTGCCTTCCCTCCGGCCGCGCCGATGCGGCGGACCTCTTCCTCCATGGCCCGGTCGCGGTCTTCCCGTTCCCGCACCGCAACGATTCGCGCGCCGAGCAGCCGGTGGAGAAGGGCGTTGCCGCGCCCCGGGTCCTCCGGTTCGCCGTTGACCACGAGCGTGCACTCCAGCCCCAGCCGGGCCGCTGCCGCCGCAGTGACGCGACAGTGATTGGAGTGCGGGCCTCCCGCCGTCACCAGGTGCGTCACGCCCTGCAACCGGGCCGGGTCCAGCTCGTACTCCAGCTTGCGCACCTTGTTGCCGCCCAGTCCCAGCCCCGTGCAATCGTCGGCCTTGATGGAAATGTGCGCACCGCTTCCCAGATGCGCTGCCAGCGCCGGGGCCGGATGGAGAGGGGTAGGTACGGTCGCGAGCGGTGTGCGGCCGACTTGGGCCAGTCGTGCGAGCGCCGGATTGGAACAGGTGGAACCGAAAACACTCATGGGGGCAAGATGAGGGTGGGAGGGCGATTCCACCAAGGGTCCCGACCGGATAGCTTTCAGAAGTTCCCGCAGAAAGTCAGCTTGCATGCGCCATAATCCGTTCACCCAGCCGCGCCGGGTGCCGGCTCCGGAGTTCCTGGCGACCACCCTTGCCGCCGTCCTCCTCGCCGCCCTCGCGCTCCCCGTCACCGCCGCCGCGCAGAACAGCGCGATCAGCGGCCGTGTGTGGTCCGAAGACGGCCTCCTCCTCGAAGCGGCCGGCGTCCGTCTCGTCGCGGCCTCCGATACCACCCGCCAGAGCGTGACCGAAACGGACCGCACGGGCTACTTCGCCTTCAGGGACGTGGCGCCCGGCAGCTGGGTCCTCGTGGTGACCCGGCTCGGCTACGCCCGCCACGAGCAGACGGTTGCGGTCGCAGCCGGGGAGCCGCTCGAACTCGACATCACCCTGGAGGCGCAGGCGATCGTGCTGGAGGGGATCGAGGTCGATGCGGAACGAAGCCGCGCCCGCGTCCGGTTCGAGGAGTCCGCGGGAACGACCGTCCAGGACATCAACCGCGTCGCGATGAAGTCGCTTCCGACCCTGGCGGAGACCGATCCGATCCGCGCGGTCGAGGTTCTGCCCGGTGTGAATACCGTCTCCGACTTCACCGCGGCCTTCAATGTGCGCGGTGGCTCGGCGGATCAGAACCTGATCCTTCTGGACTACATCCCCGTCTTCAATCCCTTTCACCTGGGCGGCATCTTCTCGGTGGTCAACGCGGACATGGTGCAGCGCGCCGAATTGCGGGCGGGCGGTTTTCCGGCCGAGTACGGGGGCCGCGTGTCGTCGGTCCTGACGGTAGAGACGGACGTGGGCGACGGGGAGTTCAGCGTGGACGGCGGCGTCAGCCTGCTGGCGTCGCGGGTGGCGATGGACGGGTCCCTGCCGAAGGGCTTCACGGACCAGTTGGGACTCGCGACCACGCGGTGGCGCGTGTCCGCCCGGCGCTCCTACCTCGATGTCCTCGTCAAGCCGTGGTTCAAGTTTCCGTATCACCTGACGGACCTGCAGGGAGCCTTCGAGGCGTGGTCCGGGGGGGGCGGCCGTCTCAGGGTCACCGGCTACACGGGGCGCGATGTCCTCGACCTCGCGGATGTGGGGGACAACCCGCTGCCGATTAAGTGGGAGTGGGGCAACGACGCGGTGGGCGGCTCCTGGACGAATCCGATGAGCGGGGGCGGGTCCATGGATGTCGGGGCCTCCTACTCGCGCTTCATCTCCGACTTCGAGTTTACGGAAACCAGATCCCGGTTCACCTCCAACATCGAGGAGTCGGCCGTGCGGGCGAACCTCGAACTGCGCCCGACCGGGCGCACGCGGTGGAAGTCCGGAGTCGCCGGGAAGCGGGTCGTTTTCGACAACCGGATCGAGGCGGGGGGCACCGTCTTCAACGAGAGTTCCGGAAGCGGGTGGGAGGCCGCCGCATACAGCCAGGTCCACTGGACCCCCGACGCCAGATGGCTGGTCGAAGGCGGGTTGCGCGTCGACCACTGGCTACCCGATCCCGGCGATAGCGAAACCACCCTGTCGCCGCGCTTCGCGGTCAAGCGCTTCCTCCGCGACCGGAACGCCGCCGTTCGCCTGGCCGGGGGACGGTACTCGCAGTTCGTGCACTCGCTCCGCGACGAGGAGGTGCCTCTCGGCGTCGACTTCTGGGTGCTCGCGGGCACCCGGGCGCCGCGGATCGTCTCCGATCAGCTTCAGCTGGGTGTCGAGAGCTTCTTTGGGGCCGGCGACGAATGGTATGCATCGCTGGAGGGCTACTACCGGACCTTCGACGGGGTGGTGTCCGTCAACGCCGCCGAGGATCCCAACGACCAACTGGACGACCTCGTGGCCGGGGACGGGTGGTCGTACGGCGTCGACCTCTTCCTGCGGCGCGACCAGGGCGCGACGACCGGATGGTTGACGCTCTCGTTCCTCAGGACCGAACGCACCTTCCCGGACACGCGGTCCGGCCTCGATCCCCCGCCGGTGCTGACGTATCCGCCCGTCTTCGACCGCCGCGTCGACATCGACCTCGTGCTGCGCCGCCCGTTGAACTGGTGGGGCGTGGTTGCGGGCGTTCGCGCGAACTTCGGAACCGGAATCCCCTACACGCGGCCGCTCGGGCAGTACGATGTCTACCGTAGGCGTCTGGCGGATGGCCTCCTCGACTACAACAACGGGTCCGCCGTGGCGCTGGGGCCGCGCAACGGGTCGCGGTATCCGGCGCGCCACCGTCTGGACGTGTCGTTCCGGAAGACGATCGAAAAGGACTGGGGACGGCTGATCCCGTATCTGAGCATCATCAACCTGTACAACCAGAAGAACGTGCTCTTCTACTTCTACGACTTCGAGCCCGACCCGCCCACACGATCGGGCGTGTCGATGATTCCCTTCCTGCCGACATTCGGCGTCGAGGTGTCGTTCTGATGTCCGGCCGAACGATGGCGATCCTGGCCGCCGCCTTCCTGGCTGCGGGCTGCGAGCTGACCGAGGTCACGGTGGAGTTGCCCGAAGACGTGATCGTGGCCGAGGCGCACGTCGTGCTGACCATGGACCTCGATGATGACGAGGTGTCGATGGCGGCATGGACGCTCCTCCACCGGACCTACCAGCCCGAGGACGCCCCGACCCTGTCGGGCGCGGTGATCACGGTGGCGGGCGAGGGACGGGACACGATCCGCCTTGTGGAGCAGGACGACCTCGATTCGTGCATCCTCCCGGACACGGCCGAAGACTTCTCCCCGGAAGGGGCGGCCTGCTACCGGACCGAGGTCACGCCCGCCCCGTTCGCACCCGGAGAAGTACTCTCGCTGCGGGTCCAGGCCGCCGACGGACGGGTCCTCACGGGAGCGAGCCCGGTTCCCGGCGCCTTCTCGATGACCGGATTGACCCAGGAAGACGGCCACTGCCGCCTCAATCCCGACACGAACTACCGCCTGGAGTGGACGCCCTCGGACGATTCGTGGGCGTACATCGTCGATGCGCGCCTCGAAAACCTGACCGCCGCGTTCGCCCCGCGCGGCATCAACGCGCCCGACACGCTGTACCTGCAAGGTGTGTCGGTCGGGCGCGAGGACACGGACATGGTCTTCCCGAGGAATCTGGGTCTCTTCGACTTCTTCGACAGCGATGAGGACGAGCGCGATGTCATCCGGGCGCTCGATGACGGGCTTCCGGAAGGGGCCCGGGCCGACGTGGCGATCACCGCGATCGATCGCAACTGGGTGAACTGGGTACGGGGCGGCAACTTCAACCCGTCGGGACAGGTGCGCATTCCGTCGGTCTTCGGCGAAGGGACGGGGCTCTTCGGGACCGCGATCCAGCGGCGTGTGTGGATCAGAGCGAGCCTGGGCGGGGAAGGGGAGCCGCCGCTGTGCGGGCTGCCGTGGAACTGAAGAACCAGCAGGGGCGAACCGACCGAGTCTCCAATATGGAAACCATGCATTACAAAATGTAAACCCGGGTATACAACCTGACTGCTACGTCTTCGAAACCGTCACCCGGCTGGCCACCTTCCGCTCGATCCGAATGCGGCCGGGGCCGCCCTCCACCGTCACCGTCACGCCCCCCTCCTCCCCGCCGCCCTTCCGCACCACCGCCCTGGCGCCCGGAACCAGTCCCACCGACTTGAGATAGCGGAGACGGACGGGGTCCTCGTCCGCGACCGAACGCACCGTGATCCGGCTTCCGGCGGCCACCTCGTCGAGGCGGTCGGCCGGCGCGGGGTCGATCCGGCCGGCGCGGGTCGGGATCGGGGCCCCGTGGGGATCGGTGGCCGGGTGGCCCAGCGATTCGGCCATCGCTTCGATGAGGCGGTCGGAGGCGGCGTGTTCGAGACGTTCCGCCTCGGCGTGCACGTCGTCCCAGTCGTACCCCAGCCGCTGCACCAGGAACGACTCGATGATCCGGTGCCGCCTGAGGATCTTGAGCGCCTCGCGGCTCCCCTCCTCGGTCAGCCGCACCCCCCGGTAGGGTTCGTGTTGCAGGAGCCCGTCCTCGGCCAGCCGGCGTATCATCCCGCTGACCGAGCCCGGCCGCACGGCGAGCACGCGCGCAAGCTCGTTCGTGCCGGCGGGCCCGCCCCCTTCGTTCAGGGAATAGACCGCCTTGAGGTAGTCCTCGACGGACGGCGACAGGGAGGGAGAATCCATGGTGGAAGATAATGCGGGGACACAACGAAAACAGGTGTTCACGTTACCTTGTGGGTGCCCGGACCGTTTACTCGCCAGGAGGCCCGATTGGAAGACTCGGTTGCTGTTGACGCCAAGCGCATTCTGTTGCGCTACGGCACTCCGATTCTGGTACTCGACAAGGTTCCGTCGGAAGAGCGTATCAGCCTGGCTCGCCAGATCGCCAGAACCCCGCTCACGGAACGCGAGACACGTTTGCGCGAATTGCTCGCGGAAGCCGGGCACATGTAGCAGCCGCCCGGCATTGCCTCGGGCGCCTCACCCTCGCAGCCGCAGACTCCTGAGCCGCCCCAGCGCGGCGGCCACGTCCTGTACGCGCGGCAGGGCGAGATCCCCGGTCCGGTCCGGGTCGAGCACGTCGAGTCCCCGCGCTTCCAACGCGTTACCCAGGGCCTCGAGCACGTCCTCCACGGCCATTGCCTCGCCCATGAAATCGCGGCAAAGATCGAGCGCCAGCGCGATCGCGCGCGTCTGGGCGTACGACACGATCTGCCGCACCCCGCCGAGTTCGATCCGCTCCCGGCCGAAGTCGACCGTGTGGCGGCTCCGAACCTTGATCGAGCGCTCGCGCCGCCCCCGCCGCGCCGAGATCGAGCGGGGATCGGGGAAGCGGTGGTGCGCGGGCCAGCGGACAGGTCCTTCAACGGTCAGCCGCCCGGTGGGAAGCTCCGCCGCGACGTCTCGGGCCGCCCCGGTCAAGTCCACGGGACGGTAGCGGATCATGCCCACCACCCGGTCGGCCACATCCAGGTAGTCTCCCGAACCGCCGATCACCAGGAGCGTGCTGGCCCCCGCCTCGTCGCGCAGGCTCCGCACCCGGTCGATGAAGGGGGTGATCGGCTCGTCGTCGCCCTTGACCAGCGCCTGCATGCGCCGGTCGCGGATCATGAAGTTTGTGGCGGCGGTGTCCTCGTCGATCAGGAGCAGCCGCGACCGGGCCTCCAGCGCCTCGATGATGGCCGCGGCCTGGCTCGTCGACCCCGACGCGTTGGGCGTGGAGAAGGCACGGGTGTCCTGGCCGCCGGGAAGCGCGCCGATGAAGGGCGAGATGTCCACGCCGACGACCGAACGGCCATCCTCGGCCTGGACTTTCATGGCGCTGGGATCGGTGACGACGCATTCGCGGCCGTCGCCCGGACGGTGGTTGTAGACGCCCCGGGCCACCGCGTCCAGCACCGTCGACTTGCCGTGGTAGCCGCCGCCAACCAGGAGCGTCACGCCGCGCGCGATCCCCATCCCGGAGATGGGTGGGGCGTTGGCGCGGTCGAGGGTGACCCGGAGGCCGAGTGGGGACTCGAAGAGAGTGGCCCGGTCGCCGGGCAGCGGGCGGTCGTCGATGCCGCTACGCCGGGGCAGGATCGAGCCGTCGGCGATGAAGGCGACGAGGCCGCGGCCGTCGAGTTGGCCGCGCATGTGGTCGGCGTCCTCGTTGACGTGGGCGTGGCGGACCAGGGTCTCGGCGGCGTGGGCGCGGTGGGGAAGGGTGGACTGCACGAGCGCGGGAAGCGCGTCCAGGAGGAGCCGCTCGGCCGCTCGGCCCAGAATGCGCCGTCCGGCGGCGGGCAGGCCAATGGTGAACCGGGCCTCGATCGTGCCGTCGGCGCCCACGAGCACGGCGGTGTTGGGGATGACGACCTGCCCGGGATCGGCCATCGCGATCTCGCCGCTCCTGCCGCTGCCGGTCCCGTGCCGGGTGCGCCGGGCGGTGGCCGCGAAGGTGCGCGCGAGGAGGCAGGAGAGACCGATGCGGCGGGATGGCGTGGCCAGGGTGGCCGGGTCGTAGCCGGCCCGCGCCGGATCCAGGACGACCGCGACCCGCGAGGGAGCCGCGAAGGGGTCTCCCTGGACCCGCCTCACCTCCAGGGTGTACGCTGAAAGGCGCCACGTCCCCTTGAGGTCCCGGTAGGCGGGGTAGCCGCGACCGTCGATGCGGCGCAATGTGCTCTTGAGTTCGTTTTCCGTTCTGTGCATGGTTGCCGGGTCAGGAGGTTGGATGTCGCGTACACAATATGGCTGGATGGCCGTTCTCGGGGTTGCGGCCGGCGTCGCCTGGGCGTGCGGCGGCGATACCGAAATGGAGCCGGAAGAGCTGGAGTGCGGGGACCTCGACCCCGCGTTTCTCGCCGATGGCGGGGTGGGGCGGGACGGGATCCCGGCGCTCACCAATCCCCTGTTCGTTCCCCTCGATGATGGAGCGCGAACCGCGTACCTGTCGGATGAATCACGGGTGATCGGGGTGGAGATCGACGGCGAGTGGCGCGGGATTCCCCACAACGTGATGTACCGGCACGAGATCGTGAACCTGAACCTCGCCGGGGAGCGGGTCGCGGTGACCTACTGCCCCCTCACGGGGTCGGCGCTGACCTTCGACCGGGGACTCGTCGATGGCGCCGCGTTCGGCGTGTCGGGACTGCTGTACCAGGCGAATCTGATCATGTACGACCGGAACTCCGAGGACTCGCTGTGGCCCCAGATGGCCGGTGTGGCCGCCTGCGGCGCCAGGGAGGGCCGGGTGCTTGTGCGCCGTCCGGTCGTGGAGACCACCTGGGCGGGATGGAAGGAACTCTTCCCCGGTTCCGTCGTGCTGGGGATCGATCTGTCGCTGTCCTTCACCTACAGCGTCAACCCGTACGGGGTCGGCTACGAGCACCCGGACAACCCCGACTTCGTGGGCTTTCCTATTCCGCGCGACGACACGCGGCGGCCGCCGAAGGAAAGGGTCCTGGGCCTGCCTGCGGTAGATGGACAGTCGCCGGTCGCCTTTCCGTTCCTTGCCATGGAGGAGGAAGGCGACTTCTGGACCGCCGCCTTCGACTACGCGGGAGAGGCCGCCGTGGTGTTCTGGGATGCGGAAAGACAGGCGGCCTTGGCCGTGCGGCCCGTCGTGGGCGGCCAGGCGCTGACATTCCAGGTCGACAACGACGGCTTCGTCGACAACGAGACCGGGTCGCGGTGGAATGTGGCCGGTCGGGCGACCGCGGGGTCCCTGGAGGGCGAGCGGCTTGAGATCATCGCGGAGGCCTACGTCGCGTTCTGGCTGCCGTGGGCCGCATTCCACTCGGGGACGAACCTGTTCATTGAGTAGCGCCGGACCCGGCGGACCGGGGGTCCGCGGGCTGATCGCGCTCCTGTTGGCCGGACTGGGCGGCAGCGCGGACGCCGCCGCCGCCCAGTGGGTCGAGGAGCCCGGCAAGGGGTGGGTCGCACTGGCCGTGTACCACCAGGACACCCGGGAGCACTTCGGGATCGACGGAGACACCCGGGCGCTCTTCGCCGAAGGCCACGCGGTCACGACCTCGTCCTTCCTGACCATGGCGCTGGGTCTCGCCCCGGGGATCGACCTTTGGAGCCAGCTCTCCTTCCATCGCCTTCGCTACGACGATGTGGCCGGTGAACGCTCCTCCACGGGCGTCGGCGACACCCGCTTCTGGTTGCGGACCGCTCCGCTGGGGTGGATCGGCTGGACGGTGCCCTTCGCCATCCGGGCCGGCTTCAAGGTCCCGGTCGGCGACTTCGACGTGGACGCCGATGTGATCCCGCTCGGAGACGGGCAGCGCGACTGGGAAGTGATGGCCGAATTGGGGCACTCGTTCTGGCCGCGCCCGCTGTACGTGTCCGGGTGGGTGGGCTACCGGTGGCGCGAGGAGAACGCGGAGTCGAGGAAGGACTTCGGGGACGAGGTGTTCTATTTCGTCCAGATCGGGGGTCGCCTGGGACGCCTGGGGTACAGGCTGGCCGTCGACGGGTGGGACGGGGCCGCGGGCGTCACCGAAGGTGTTTCGATCCCGGGTTTTCAGCGCGATCTGGTGCAGCTGGAGCCGTCGCTGTTGTATGATGTCGGTTTCGGACAGATCGAAGCGGGCGCACGCCTTGCGCTGGGAGGCCGGAACCTGCCGGCGGGGACCGCGCTCATGTTCCAGTACTTTACGAGATGGGAGTCGTTCTGATGGCACGTCGAGGAAACCGGGCATTCGGGGTGAGCGGACAGGAGGTGGGGAGCATGCGCCGCCGCCAGATCGTGGGGACGGTTGTTCTTCTCGGTGTGTGGGCGTGCGCGGAGGACTCCGCACCCGTGCCGAACGAGGTGTACGGCGAGGGCCAGGTGGCCAGGTCGAGTGGCGGGATGGTGGTCGCCGCGCAGCCGCTCGCGGCCGAGGCCGGAGCGCAGATGCTCCGCCGGGGCGGCAATGCGGCGGATGCGGCGGTGGCGGCGGCATTTGCCGTGTCGGTCGTGGAGCCGTCCATGAACAGCATCGGTGGCCGGACCCAGATCCTGCTCCGCCTGCCGGACGGCACGGTGGCCGGGATCGACGCCACCACCCAGGCGCCTTCCACCTACGACCCCGTCACAGCGCCCCAGGCGTCGTACGGATACCCGACGGTGGGCGTACCGGGGGCGGTGGCCGGACTCACCCGCCTCCTGCGCGAGCACGGGACGCTGCCCCTGGCCGAGGTCATGGCCCCTGCGATCGAGCTCGCCGGGCGAGGATTCCGTCTCCTGCCCGGAGAAGCGGCACGGCACGCGGCCGGCGCCGGGCAGCTTGCCGAATTCGACGGCTCCCGCGCCCACTTCCTCACGCAGTCGGGAGAGAGTCGCAAGGCCGGCGACCTCTTCCTGCAGCCATACCTCGCGGCCACCCTCACGGCCATCGCCGGCGGCGGAGCGGACGCATTCTACCGAGGCCCCATCGCGGAGCGGATCGTTGCGGACATGGCGGCGCACGGGGGTGCCGTCACGGCCGAGTCGCTCGCACAGTACCGCGCTCTCGACGCCCCGGTCGTGCGCGGGAGCTACCGCGGCCGCGAACTGGTGGGCACGGATATCCCGGCCTCGGGCGCGGCGACCATCGGGATCCTCCACATCCTCGAGCACTTCGACATGGGTGCCCTCGACACGGACAGCTGGGCGGGACTGGTGGGCACGGTCGTCGCACGGGCGTTCGAGGAACGCGCGGCCGCCCGTTCGGAAGGGGCGCTCGACCTTGCCTTCATGACCCGGAAGGACTGGGCGGCCGGGATCGCGGCGACCATCGACGTACCCGGAGCGGTCCGCAAGGTGGCCGGCGCAACCGCGGGCCCGGGCACCGTGGCGACGAGTCCGCTGGCCTCACTCGTCCCCGACGCGACAGGGGCTCTGGCCGATTGGAACGCCCGTCCATGGGGCCCTGCCGACAGTCACACCACCCACCTCTCCGCCGCGGACGCCGACGGCATGTACGTCTCTCTGACCCAGACCATCGGCCCGAACCTGGGGTCCAGGGTCGCCACACCCGGTCTCGGCTTCCTGCACGCCGCCACCCTGGGCGGCTATCTCGGCCGCATGGAGCCCGGAGAGCGGGCCAGGTCGAGCATTTCACCCCTCATGGTCCTGCGGGACGGCGAGCCGGTGCTGGTGCTGGGGGCGGCGGGGGGCGCGAGGATCATCTCGGCGGTGGTGCAGGCTGTGCTCCGGGTGGTGGACCAGGGCATGAGCCTTCCGGATGCGCTCGCCGCAGCCCGGGTTCACCCGGTCGACGGCGGCATCGCCATGGAGACCTCGCCGGGGATCGGCTGGACGGCCGACGATGTCGCCGAGGTGCAGTCCTGGGGGATGGTGGTGCAGGAGGTGGAGCGGGAAGGGGCCTTTGGGCGGATCCATGGAATATGGGTGGACCCCGCCACCGGTGATGTGGTAGGAGTGGCGGACCCCGATTGGGAGGGTGCGGCGGTCGCGGTGGAGGTGACGGGGCGGTAGCCCGTGGACGGGTCCGGGATTACGACATCGCGTGTGCTTCCGCTCAGCCGATCGGTAAGAGGAGTCCGCCTCGAAGGGCGACGCTCCGGTTCTTCCGTTCGTCCCTGGCATCCACGTAGGAAAATCCGGCGTTGTACAGAAAGCCCCCGGTTATTCCCACCCTGTCGGTCAACCCGACCTCCAGGCTCCCTCCGAAGGACAGTCCGAAGTCCAGTGACTTGAACTCGTCGTCAGCGCAGGATGTTCCGCCTCGTTCGCAGGACATGAGCCATCCCAAGGTGGGGCCAGCCAGTAGGTGGATGGCCAGTGACTCGGAGCCCAGCGGCACCCTCGCGTCGAAAAGGGCTCCCAGTTCCAGGTAGTTCAAGCGGATGGCGCCGGTGCTCAGACCCTGCAGATCGGCGCCCTTGGGGGCGTATGCCGCGCGCAGTTGGGCTCCGAGGCTGCTGCTCGACTCCGGTGGACTCAGCTGAAATGTGGCCGAGAGGCCGAGAGTCGGCTGGACAATCCGGGCGTAGTTCACCGGAGTGATGGAATCCTCGACCTCGTTGTTCAGGACCGAGACGTTGAGGCCGCCCTGGAGCGCCAGGGTGGTCTGCGCCGACGCCGATGGCGCCGGGAAGAGCAACGCGGCGGCAAGGAGAAAGCTGGGCAGGCGTTTCATGATGAACCCTTTCGATCTTTCGGAGGCCTCACCCGATCCCCTGCGAGGGGCCGGCCTGAAGCGTAGACACACGGCGCTTGACCACAACGTCGCCGGATGAGTCTAGATCGGGAATACCCCGGGTGTACAGGGGGACTGGGGGTCCGGCTTGGCAGGCAGGCCGCCGGTCCACGGATCCGGTATGGGGCGCACGCTTTGTCCAGGGCGCTTCTTCGGCCCAGTTTTACGAGAACCCACTCCCCGCATTCGGAGAATCTCGATGACGACCAAAAGCGGTCCCGCAGTCCTGATCCTTTCCGGCCTCCTCGCCATGACGGCCTGCGCTCCCGACTCGTACGACACGATCCTGCAGGGCGGGCGTGTCGTGGACGGCACCGGCGCCCCAGCTCGCGTAGTGGACGTCGGCATCCGCGGAGGCCTCATCGCGGCGGTGGGCGATCTGGACGGCTCGGTTGCCGGGACGACGCTCGATGTCACCGGTCTCTACGTCAGCCCCGGCTTCATCGACACCCACTCCCACGCGGGGTCCGGCCTGGATAGCGAAGACCGCAGCCACGCCGAGCCCCTGCTCGCACAGGGTCTCACCACGGTGGTGGTCAACCCCGACGGGGGCGGCCCGGTGGACCTCGCCGAGCAGCGGGCCGAGCTCGAGGAGGACAGCCTCGGCGTGAACGTGGCGCAGCTGATCGGCCACGGGTCCGTGCGTGGGCGGGTGCTCGGCAGCGAGGACCGTGCCCCGACCGACGCCGAGATGGACGAAATGCGTGAACTGGTGCGCGCCGCCATGGAGGCGGGGGCGTGGGGACTCTCATCGGGGCCCTTCTATTCCCCGGGCAGCTTCGCGGAGAACTCGGAACTGATCGAGCTGGCGCGCGTCGCCGCGGAGTTCGGCGGGATCTACACGAGCCACATCCGGGACGAATCGAACTACACGATCGGGGTGGTGGCGGCGGTCGAGGAGGTGATCGACGTGAGCCGCCAGGCGGGAATCACCGGAGTCGTGACCCACATCAAGGCGCTGGGGCCGCCGGTGTGGGGCTCGTCCGCGGCCATCGTGGAACGGATCGAAGCGGCCCGTGCCGAGGGGCTGTCGGTCTACGCGGACCAGTACCCCTATCTGGCCTCTTCGACAGGGCTCTCGTCGGCGCTGCTGCCCCGCTGGTCCCAGGCGGGCGGCGGCGATGCCTTCGATGAGCGGGTGGCCGACCCGGAGACGCGGGCGCGCATCCGCGAGGCGATGGTCGAGAACCTGGCGCGGCGCGGGGGCGCGGACCGGATCCAGTTCCGGCGCTTCAGCGAGGACCCCTCGATCGAGGGGCGCCTGCTCTCCGACGTGGCGGAGGAAAGGGGCGAGGACCCGGTCGACACCGCGCTTGACCTGATCATCCAGGGCGGTCCGTCGATCGTCTCCTTCAACATGAGCGAGGAGGATCTTCTGCGCTTCATGACGCAGGAGTGGACGATGACCTCATCCGACGGCGCGCTGCCCCGTTTCGGCGTGGGGGTGCCGCATCCCCGCTCCTACGGGGCGTTCCCGCGCAAGATCCGCAAGTACGTTTTCGAGGACGGCGCGATGACGCTCGAGGCCGCGATCCAGACCATGACGTCGCTTCCCGCAGAGGTGATGGGGATGGATGACCGGGGCCGGATCGAGGAAGGGATGGTCGCGGACCTGGTGGTCTTCTCGGACCACTTCCGGGACAACGCGACCTTCACCGAGCCGCACCAGCTCTCGGCGGGCGTGGTCCACCTCTTCGTGGGCGGGGAAGCCGCGATCCGCGACTCGGGGTTTACCGGCGCGCGCGCGGGGCGGGTGCTGCTGGCTGGAGGTCGTCAGCGCTAGCTGGGAGCGTGTCCCTCTCGTGCCACGGTGTCCAGTCGTCGCACAAACCAAACGAGTACTGCCGCGCTGACGGCAACCAAAAACCCGAGACCCGCCTTCCACACGGGGACCGTCCCCATGATTCCTTCATAGAGACAGGATGCCGCCGCGACGGTGGACAGGATGCCCAGCCCGAGGCCGGCAGACCGCAGCATCCGTAATCGCCGAGTGTCCGGGCCCTGGACGGTGATGGCCCGGATCCGCCACATGGACACGCACACAGCCGGGAAGGCGGTGATGTACACCAGAGCGGTCGACCAGCCGTGTCCTCCGTCGATGAGCTCCATCGATCCATACAGGACCCCGCAAACCGCCATGAACGTGATCAGGGTGAGCGACCACCGTGGGTAGAGTTGCGTGCGCGAACGCTCCATGGACGAAACCTCTGTTCAGGGGAGTGGGGGCGACGCGTGGAAACGCGGGCGTCCCACCCATTGACGCCGGCTCCCGGCGCGCGACTGAACCGGAGGCCCTATCCGATGGGGAAGACCAGTCCTCCCTGAATCGTCATGGCCCGGTTGTGAACCGTCCGATCCAACTCGCCCGCGTAGATGGACCGTAACCCGTAGCCGTAGAGAAAGTCCAGCGACAGCGCCGTCCATCCCGCCAGGCCGACCTGCACGCCGGCTCCGGCCACCACCGCCACATCGATGGCATGGGTCGGATTGTAGGTTTCCTCGTCGGTGCATTTGCCTGCCAGCGTGATGGGTTGCAGCGCGTACTCGACCTTCACCTCACAACTCATCTCCCGTGCCACCGCGGGACCCGCCAACAGGTGCAGGGAGATCCGTGAGCCGACCAGCGGAATGGAGACCCTGCCCAGGGCGGACAACTGCACGTAATCGACCAGTGCGCTCACATCACCGACCTTGCCGTCCGACCACGTGGCGCCTCTCTGGACATACGACCCTTCGAGCCGCAGCCCAAGAGACCGCGACAAGGGGAGGGTTGCGGATGCGCCCGCCGCGAGCCCCTTGCGCGGCTCCTCGCCCAGGACTTCGATCCCGGTAAGGCTCACCATCGAAGAGCTCCAGCCGACGGTGATACCGAGCGCGACCTGACCGGCCGCAGGGCTGGCCGCGAGTCCCGCGACCAGAGCGCAGAGCGGAAAGGGGCGGAGCCGGGTCATCACTCAGGCACCACTCCGTACCGCCGCAGCACCTCCATCGTCGCCGCGATCGGCAGCGCCTCGCGGGTCCCGAAGCGGCTGCTCACCGTCACCGCCTTGAAGAGCGAGTTGTAGATCGCCTCCTCGGTGGCCTCGACCGTGGCCTGAAAGATCCCGGACATGTCGTTGTTCGCGAGGTCTTCGACCGCCCGCACCTCGTCGCCGGGACGCCTCCGCACGCCCGGGGCGGTGGAAAACGCGATCACGTAGTCCCCCGACCCGTTGCTCGCATACGAGCCGGTGCGCGACAGCCCCATCACGGCGCGCATGGCGACCCGGCGGAGATTGCGCTCCGACAGCGGCGCGTCGGTTGCCACCACCATCATGATCGAGCCCTGGGACTCGCCGTCGCGCTCCTCACGGGCTGGCTCTCCGGACCGGCCGCGTGTGTCCCCCGCTCCACCGCCGGCCCCGCCCTCCCCACCCCCACCCCCACCCTCCCGCTCCACCTGGCCGCGGAACGCGTATCGCCCCAGCTCCCGCCCGACCGGCGCACCGGCGATCTGCAGGATGCCGCCGAAGTTGGACTGCACCAGCACCCCCACCGTGTAGCCTCCCAGCGACGCCGGCAGCACCCTGGAACTGGTCCCGATTCCACCCTTCCAGCCGAAGGCCGACGTGCCCGTTCCGGCCCCGACCGCCCCCTCCTCCACCGGCCCCGCCGCCGCGCCGTCCAGCGCGGCACGCACATGCGCCGCGGTCACCGGACGGTTGCGGATGTCGTTCAGCCCCCCGTCGTTGGTCTCGCCCACCACCGGATTGATCGACCGCACCCTCTCCATCCCCTCCATCTCCAGCGCCCATTCGACCATGGCGTCGGCCGCCTTCCACACACAAAGGGTGCACGTCAGCAGGATGGGCATCTCCAGCTCGCCCAGTTCGCCGACCTGCGTCACGCCCAGCAGCTTGCCGAATCCGTTGCCCACGTGCATGGCGGCGGGCACACGCTCGAAATACAGGTTGCCGCCGTGGGGACGGATCGCGGTCACGCCGGTGCGGATGTCGTCCCCCGCGATCACGGTGGCGTGGCCGACCAGCACGCCTGCCACGTCGGTGATCGCGTTGTGCCGGCCCGGCTCGAAGATTCCGACGGCGATGCCCAGGTCGCGGGCTCGGGGGCGGTCGGGTTCCTGGGAGGTGGCGGGCCGCGCGAGAGGGGCGAGAAGCACCGCCACCCCGGCTGCGAGAACGGGCGTGACCGCCGATATCATGCGTCCAGCCATATTTCCATACCTCCTGACCATATTGCCATATTCATTCGATCAGAGCGCCCCGGCCACCATGACACCCAGCAGAAGCGGGTGGTACAGCAGCGACCCCAGAAACACCCGGCTGCACCGCCGCTTCGTGGGCTTCAGCATGAATGCCAGGGTGACGGCCAGCATCCCGCCGCCCAGAACCACGGCCCCGGCGAAGTACACGTTGCTGCTCATCCCCAGCACACCGGGCACGATGCTCAACGGCAGCAACGCCGCGGCGTAGCCCACCATGAGCCCGGAGATCAGCCGGTCCGAGCCGGGGGGAATGAGCTGGAACCCGGCCCGCTCGTAGTCCTGGCGCAGATTCCAGCCCAGGGCCAGCACGTGAATGAGCTGCCAGAGAAAGAGGATCCCGAAGAGGGTCATGCCGCGAGCGTCGATCGCGCCCGCGTGCGCGGTCCACCCGATCAGGGCCGGCAGCGCGCCGGGCACCGCGCCCACGGGAGTCGCCAGGGGGGACCGGAGCTTGAGTGGGGTGTAGATCCCGTCGTAAAGAAAGGCGGCGGCAGCGGTGATCACCGCGGGAAGCCAGCCGAGCCAGAACCAGAGATGTCCGATCCCGGCCACGACCAGGAGCCAGCCGAAGAGCCGGGCGTGTCCGGGGGCGATTCTGCCCGAGGGTACCGGACGCCCCCGGGTTCTCAGCATGACCCTGTCCGGTTCGCGTTCCAGGTACTGGTTCAGGGCCAGCGAACCGGCGGTGCTCAGCGTGATGCCGACGACGAGATGGAGGAGCGCGGGGAGGTTGGTCCCGGGAATGGCCGCGATGAGATAGCCCGCCACCGCCGTGACCGCGACGAAGATCGTGATCCCGGGCTTGGTCAGCTCCAGGTAGGCCCCGGCCCGCCCGCCCCAGCCTGCCCGGATCCGCTCCTCGACGCTCACCGGAGCCGCCGACCGGGGGACGGGCCGGATCGCACGGCCTTCAAAGCAGCCCCTGGACGAGCCCGCCGTCGATCTGCAGCGTGTGCCCGGTGACGTAGGATGCGGCCTCGGAGGCCAGGAAGACCACGGCGTTGGCGAATTCCTCGGGGCGCCCGATGCGTCCGGCCGGAATATCGGCCGCAATGCCCTCGAGCACGGTGTCGCGCGTCTCGCCCCGCGCCTCGGCCTGGTTGGCAATCAGCGATTCCACCCGCGCGGTGTGGATGAATCCGGGCGCGGCCACATTGCAGAGGATCCCCTCGGCGGCCAGGTCGCGCGAGATCGTCTTGATGAAGCCCACGACCCCTGGGCGCGCGGTGTTGGAGAGAAGCAGTCCCTTGACCGGCTGCTTAACCGCCACCGAGGTGATGGCCACGATGCGCCCCCACCCGTTCCTGCGCATGTGGGGGAGCGCGGCCAGGGTCAGCTGCACCGTGGACATGAGGTTCAGGTCGAGAGCCGTGCGGTACGCCTCGGGAGCGAAGTCGTCCACACCGCCGGGCGGGGGCCCCCCCGCGTTCGCGACCAGAATGTCGAGGCGGCCGAACTCGCTGCCGGCGCGCCCCACAAGAGCCGTGCAGAAGTCCTCGTCGGCCACATCGCCCGCCACGGCGACGATCCTGCGCCCGGTTTCGGCCGCGATCTCGCGTGCGGTGGCCTCGATCGCATCGGGGGACCTCGAGTTGATGACCACGTCGGCGCCCTCCCGCGCCAACCGCTCCGCAACGGCCCGGCCCAGCCCCCGGGATGCGCCGGTGACGAGCGCAGCCCTATCTTTCAGTCCGAGGTCCAAAGGTCTCTCCTGGATGTGTGAACGCCTGTGCACAGCGGGCCAAAGGTGCTCCGGGCCGGACGGCCAGGCAAGTTCGGGCCGGCGGCCATGGTGCGGTGGTCCGCCAACGCCAGGAAGAGGAAACCCTTGGACCGGCTTGGCGGTACTAGGAATGTACACGGAACAGAACGGAACCCCGGGCGCGATCGGCGGAGACAGATGAGCACTCCCAACGTCAGAGTCCGGCGCCGGAAGGAACGGAAGATCTGGAGGACCGCCCTGGTGGCGTCCCTCCTCTTCCACCTGCTGGTGCTCGTGGTCGGCGGCCGGCGTCCGCTTCCCAGGTCGCCCCTCGCGGCGGCGGGACCCAAGGCGGGTGACTTCCGTGCGGCAAGCGGCGGGTTGCAGGCGATGAACATCAGGGTCCCTCCGCCGCGTCCGATCATCCCCCCGCCGGCACCCGTGCTCGCCGAAGTCGAGGTCCAGCCCGTGGAGTTCGATCTGGAGGCCGAGTTCGACCTGGCCGCGGTGCTCGGGGAGAAGCCGGGCGACGGCCCGCCGGGCCTCGACGGAGATGGGGAGGGTGATGGGGGCGAGGCGACGGAGGGGCTTTCGTCGGTGATTCCGCCGAGGCCTCGGGGGATATTCTATCCGCCCGACCACAAGGACCTGAAGGATGCCGAGATCGTCGTTTGGGTATTCGTGAACGAAGAAGGCCGGGTGGTCGCCGACTCGACCCGGCTGGATCCGCCGACCGGGAACCGCGGCCTCGACCGGGAGATGATCAAGGAAGCCTCCCAATGGCGCTTCTACCCGGCGACCCGCGGCGGGCAACCGGTCGCAACGTGGACCCACTACACATTCAGCATGGAAGGAACCGGTCGCGCGCCGCCGCCGAATCGCTAACTTCACCTCCATGCAGCGCGCCGCCAAACGAATCCTCTGGGTGGACGACGAGATCGACCTCCTGCGTCCCCACCTCCTCTTCCTGCAGCAGCGGGGCTACCACGTCGACGCCATCACCAACGGCGACGACGCCCTCGCGCTGCTCCGCGACCACGCCTACGACCTGATCCTCCTCGACGAGCAGATGCCGGGGCGGCGCGGCCTCGAGGTCCTTCGCCTGATCCGCCGCGACGACCCCCACGCCCGCGTTGTGATGGTCACCAAGTCCGAAGAGGATCACACCATGACCGAGGCTATCGGCCGCCAGGTGGAGGCGTACCTGGTCAAGCCGACCAGCCCGCGCCAGGTGCTGTCGGTGGTGACGCGCATCCTCGAGGGTTCCACGATTCAGCAGCAGCGTGCCGCGCAGGACTTCGCGGCCCGCTGGCCGAAGCTGTCGCAGAAGCGGGAGCAGGCCGCCACGGCCTCCGATTTCGCCCGCCTCTACCAGGAGCTGGTGGACTGGCACCTGCGCCTGGAGCGCGCCGGCGAGACCGGTCTCCTCGCGACCGTCGAGTCCCTCCAGCAGGACCTGCGGCACGACTTCGGCCCCTGGGTCATGCGCGAGTATCCCCGGTGGGTGCGGGGTGGAAAGGGGGCGCCGCCCCTCTCCGTCGACGTGGTGAAGAAGCACCTGAGTCCGCTCCTGGGCGCGGATTCGGTCTTCTTCGTGGTGCTCGACTGCATGAGGCTGGACCAGTGGCGGGCCATCACGCCGCTGGTGGGGCAGTTCTTCGACATCGACGAGGACTACCACTACTCGATCCTCCCCACCGCGACCCCGTATGCGCGCAACGCCATCTTCTCGGGTTTCTTTCCCGACCAGATCGCGGCCAGGCGGCCCGGCTGGTGGGACGCCTCCGACGACGAGGGATCGCTCAACGCCTTCGAGGACGAACTGCTGCGCGACCAGCTCCAGCGGCTCACGGGACGGGAGGTGGGAGTCCACTACGAAAAGGTCTTCACCGACCGCGACGAGACGCAGGTGCGGGGCAGACTCCTGTCGGCGCTGCAGGCCCGGGTCCCCGTGGTCGCCATGGTCTTCAACTTCGTGGACCTCATGACTCACGGCCGGTCCGAGTCGCCCATCCTGATGGAGGTGGCCAAGGACGAGGCGGCGCTCAGGCAGCTGACGAGTTCCTGGTTCGAGCGCTCGACGGCCTTCTCGGTGCTCAAGGAGGCCGCCGCGCGGGGGCACCGGGTCGTGCTCACCACCGACCACGGCTCCATCCACTGCCGCCGTCCCGCCACCATCTATGCGCGCCGCGACGCGAGCACCAGCCTGCGCTACAAGTTCGGGAGCAACCTGCGCGCGCGGGATGCGCGGTCCGCGTACGCGCCGAAGAGCGTGGCGACGCTACGTCTGCCGAGGGGGCCCGCGGGGACAAACTGCCTGGTCGCGCTCGACGACTACTTCTTCGTCTACCCCACCAAGCTCCGCGAGTACCAGCGCCGCTACCGCAATTCGTTCCTGCACGGGGGGATTTCGCCGGAGGAGATGATCGTGCCCGTCTCGGTGCTGAGGCCGCGGCCGCGGTGACCGCGGTTCCCGGTTCATCCGCGGGCGGCCCGCGAAACGGCTGACCGTGGCGGGCTGGCGGAGGATCCTGTCGTACCTCGGACCGCACCGGGGAGTCCTGCTGCTGGCCGCGCTCGCGAGCGTGGCCTTCGCCGCCCTGGACGCCTTCTCGATCGTGGTGCTGATTCCGTTCCTGGGTGCGGTCTTCGGTGCGGGGGGAGGGGGAGGCGCAGCGTTGGGGGAGCCCGGCCAGATCGACCGGGTCCTCGATTTCACGGTGGGCCGGTTCATCGACCTTGACGGGGATCCGCAGACCGCGGTGGCCGGGATCATCGCCTTCATCCTGGTGCTCGTCGTGCTCAAGAACGCGGTGGACTTCGCGCGCGCATGCCTGTCGGCGCGTGTGGAGCAGGGGGTGACGCGCGACCTGCGCAACCAGGTCTACGGTCACCTGCTGGAACTCGATCTCGCCTTCTTCGGGCGGGTGCGCACGGGCCAGATCGTGTCCCGCCTCACCCACGACGTCGAGCAGCTGCGCACGCTGGTGACGGCCGAACTCATCCGGGCGCTCTCGTGGTCGCTGGTCTTCTCGGCGACGCTCTACTGGATGCTGGCCGTGTCGGTGCGCCTCACCGTGGCGGCCTTCATCGTGGTGCCGCTGACGATGGTGATCTGGGGGCCGCTCATCCGCCGCCTGAGGCGCGGTGATCGCGAGGTCCTCGATCTGGCGGGGGAGGTGAGTTCGCACATCCAGGAGACCGTCTCGGGCATCCGAATGGTCAAATCGGCCGCGGCGGAGCCGCAGGAACGGGGACGCTTTCTGAAGCTGACCACCGGCTACTTCGAGACCTTCCTGCGAACCGTCCGCATCCGCGCGCTGGCCGGTCCGATCACCGAGGTCTTCGTCGCGCTGGGGACCGCGGTCCTCCTCTGGTACGGAGCGCGCATGGTCGTCGTGGAGGGATCGCTCAGCGCCGAGGCGTTCGTCGGGTTCATCTTCCTGAGCACGAAGCTCTACGCGCCGGTCAAGTACCTGAGCAAGCTGCCCACGCTCATTCAGCCGGGCCTGGCCGGGGCGGATCGCATCTTCGAGTTCCTCGACGCGCCGGCGGAGATCCGGGACCGGGAGGGGGCGCAACCGTTCACCGGAGTTCGCGTGGGGGTCCGCTACCGGAACGTGCACATGGAGTATCGCGCGGGCGAGCCGGTGCTGCGGGATGTGGACTTCTTCGTGCCGGCGGGAGCGGTGGTGGCGCTGGTGGGTCCGAGCGGGGCCGGAAAGACGACCATCGCGGACCTGCTGGCCCGCTTCTACGATCCTACCGCCGGCGCGGTCGAGATCGACGGGACCGACATCCGCGACCTGCGCATCGCGGCGCTGCGGGGCGGGCTCGGGGTGGTATCGCAGGACACGGTGCTCTTCCACGACACCGTGCGCGCCAACATCGCCTACGGGAAGGACGGCGCCACGCTGGAGCAGATCGAGGCTGCGGCCCGCGCGGCGCACGCCCACGACTTCGTGATCAAGCTCCCCGATGGCTACGACACCGTGGTGGGCGAGCGCGGCACCACGCTGTCGGGCGGCCAGCGCCAGCGGATCGCGATCGCGCGGGCCGTGTTGCGCGACCCCCCGGTGCTCGTCCTCGACGAGGCGACGAGCGCGCTCGACACCGAATCGGAGCGGGTGGTGCAGGAGGCGATGCAGGCGCTGCTCGAGGGCCGCACCGTCTTCGTGATCGCACACCGGCTGTCGACGATCCGGCGCGCGGACCGGATCGTGGTGGTCGACGGGGGACGGATCGTGCAGGAGGGGACGCACGGGGAACTCATGGCGGAGGGGGGGCTGTACCGCCGGCTGCGGGAGCTGCAGTTCCGGTGAGTGCGCTTCCCCGGTCGAAGCGCTTGCGGCACCGGGTGGAGTACGTGGCCTTGCGTGTGGTGATCGCTGTCTGCAGGTGTGTGCCGGTGGGGGTGGCGGACCGGGTGGGGGCGGGGCTGGGGTGGGTGGTGGCGCGGGTGTGGCGGCCGCGCTGGGAGGTGGTCATGGGGCAGCTGCGGATGGCGTTTCCAGGTGCGGACGAGGGGTGGCGGCGGTGGGTCGCGCGGCGTTCGTACGTGCACTTCTGCGCCGAGGCGGTGGGGGTGTTCAGGTTGGTGGGCGCGGGCCGGGCCGAGATCCTGGAGCGGACGCGTTTGAACGGGGAAGAGGTGTTGACGGGGGCGGCGGAGGAGGGGCGGGGGGTGATGCTCGTGAGCGGTCACCTGGGCAACTGGGAGGTGGGGGCGGCGGGGGTGCTGGCGCGCGGATTCCCCATGGACATCGTCGCGGCGCGGCAGCGCAACGTCCTCTTCGACCGGTACCTCACCCGGTCGCGTGAACGGCTGGGCATGAGGGTAATCCCTCGCGAGGAGGCGCGGCGCGGTGTGGTGGCCTCGCTCAAGGCGGGGCGCGTGATCGGAATCATGGGGGACCAGGATGCGCGCAGGGCGGGCGTTTTCGTGAACTATTTCGGTCGACCGGCATCCACCGCGCGGGGGCCCGCAGTGCTGTCAATGCGCGCCGGAGCAACGGTCGCGACCTTCCATACGATCCGAAGAGCAGGGTGGAAGCCTCGCTACGACATCTACATCGAGCCGGTGGAAGTCGCGGAGGGGGGACGGGGCCACGCGGCGGTGGCCGCGGTGACCCGGGCCTTCACCGCCCGGCTGGAGGAACGCGTGAGGCAGTACCCGGAACAGTACCTGTGGCATCACCGGCGGTGGAAGACGCCTCCGCCCGGCGAAGAAGAAGACGAACCACGATAGCGCCAACTGTGTATAGATTGACACCATGATCCGCATCTGCATTCCCTGCCGCAACGAGGATCGCACCATCGGAGTGCTCCTCTGGAAGATCCGCGATGTCATGCTCGCCATGGGCCGCGACTTCCACGTCTACGTCTTCGACGACGGTTCCACGGACCGTACCCGCGCCCAGTTGGACAAGTACAGGCAGGTGCTGCCGCTGACGATCCTCACCGAGTCCAGCCCCATCGGATACGGCCGCGCCGTGGAGAAGCTGCTGAAGACCGCCGCCGGGGAGACGCGCTACCCGAAGCGGGACGCGATCGTCACGATGCAGGCCGACTTCACCGAGCACCCGGCCGGCCTGCGCGCCATGGTGCACACCTTCGAGGGGGGCGCCGACATCGTGGCCTGCGAGAGCGGCGGAGAGTCCGCGGACCATCCATGGACCGTTCGCGTCGCGCGGCGGCTCGGCCGGATCGCACTGGCACGTCCCGCGCCCGACGACCCCGGCATCGATCCCCTGATGGGCTTTCGGGTCTACCGCGCGGTGGTGGTCCGGAAGGCGCTGCGGGCCGCGCGGGGCCGGCCCCTCGTCACCACCGACGGATGGGCCGCCAACGCCGAACTGATGAAGGTGCTGGCGCCCTTCGCCCGGCGGGTGGCGCATGTGCCGCTGGGGTTGCAGTACGATATCCGGTTGCGGGGTTCGCGCGTGCGTGTGTTCGGCACCGTGCGGCAGATACTGCGGGTCCGGAAGGTGTCACCGCTGGAGCCCGAGGGTCATGGCGCGGTTTAGCGGCGCGCGGGCGATTGCAGGCACTGCGCTGGGCGTCCTCATGCTGGCACCCGTCGTTGCCGGGGCCCAGGAGCGGGAAATCGTGATCCGGGATTCGCTGACCGTGTTGGGTGGGAAGGCCGGCGCAGTTCCGCACTGGATCGGAGAGGAGCTCAGGTACAAGGTCAAGTACGGAATCATCGGGGTCGGCGAGGGGAAGATGGGTGTGTCCAGGCTCGATACGATCGACGGTTCGACGACCTACGTCGCCGAGATGCATATCAAGGCCTGGGGCCTGGATCAGAAGCTCTACAGCTGGATCGACACGGAGGAGCTGTTTTCCAGGCGCTTCGTCAAGGATGAGGAGGGCCGGCCTCGCGAATACGACTTCCTTCCCGAACAGCATCTTGTCCACCAGATCCAGCATCTGGACAGCACCTGGTCGATTGAGACATCGGAGCCGCTCGACGACATCGCCTTCGTCTACCTCGCGCGGACGCTTCCCCTTGAGGTCGGACAGATCTACGAATACAACCGGTATTTCAAGGAGGAACGCAATCCGATCATCCTCGAAGTCCTGCGCAAGGACAAGCGGAAGGTGGGGGCTGGAGAGTTCAATACCATCGTCGTGCGGCCCATCATTCCGAAGAGCAGCCTGTTCGCCGATGGCGCAAATGCCGAGATCCACATCTCCGACGACGAGCGGCGTCTGATCGTGTACATGAAGGCGGACGGACCGTATCTGCCCTTCAATTTCACCTTCCACCTGGAAGAGTTTCAGGAGGGGGCCGCGCTCACGGACGAGGCCGGTGCGGAAGAGGGAAAGGGTGGGGAGGGCGGCTCGGAGCGGTCTCCCATGGAAGACCCGCTGAAGGCCCATCGCCCGGTTCCCCTGAACTGACGTGCCTCGCGGGCCCGGCGCCAAGCCTCCCCCGTTGCTCGCGCGGGTTGGGCCATGGGCTGCCGGGAAGCCTCGGCATCGCGTACACCGCAAACAGGCGTGCCGCGGCGAAATGTAAAGTCGAGTTGACATTTAGTAATGCGTAGTATACAGTGTACGCCGCCAAGGCTTCGTTTAGCCGTGCGCGTCGGGCGGAGAGTGCTGTCAGTCACCCTCGTGGCCGTCGCGACCCTGATCCCCCCCCCCCCCGCCACCCCCCAACAACCTGCACGGCCCGACTCCCACACCACCCCCGCCCCCGTCCCCTTCGGCCCCGGCGAAGAGGTCCGCTACAAGGTCAAGGTCGGCATCTTCGCCATCGGCGAGGCGGTCATGCGAATCCCCCGCATCGACACCATACGCGGCATCCCCGCCTACGCCATCGAATGGACCATCGACGGCGGCTTCCCCGGGTTCCGCATCCGGGACCGGTTCTTCAGCTGGGTGGACACGCGCACGCTCGCCTCGCTCCGGTTCAGCAAGGAGACCCACAACGGGACGCAGCGCCGCGCCCTCGATTTCTTCCCCGGGGAGCGGCGCTGGCAACGCACCGACATCGACAGCGCGGGGGACCTGCCCACCTCGCTGCCGCTCGACGATGTCTCGTTCGTGTACTTCGCGCGCACCCTCGAGCTGGAGCCGGGGACGACGCACAGCTTCGACCGGTTCTACGAGGAGGAGGGCAACCCCATAACCCTGCACGTGCTCGGGAAGGACACCAGGGAGGTGGGCGCGGGCGAGTTCGAGACCGTCGTGATCCGTCCCGTGATCAGGAACACCAGCCTCTTCGCCGAGGATGCCAACGGCGAAATCCACGTATCCGACGATCACCGCCGCCTGATCGTGTACATGAAGGCGGATCTGCCGCTGGTCAACCTCACCTTCCACCTCGAGGAGATCCGGGAAGGGGTGCCTCTCAGGGGCGGCGATGGGGGCGGGGGTGGGGAGTCCTCGCCGTGAGGCTCCGGCGGCGCGGGGTGCGGCTGTGGGGGGCGTGGGTTCTCGCGATCGTCTACTTCTGGCTGGCGCGGCCGGATGCGGTGTCGCTGTGGGCGGGGGGCGCGGTGATCCTGGCCGGGCTGATCGTGCGGGGCTGGGCGGCGGGGGTCCTGGAGAAGGACCGCGAACTCGCCGTGTCGGGACCGTACGCCTTCACCCGCAACCCCCTCTACCTGGGCAGCTTCGTCATCGGGGTGGGAACGGTGGTGGCGGGGGGGCGGATCTGGATCGGCGTGGCCTTCCTGGCCTTCTTCGTCTGGACCTACCGGGGGACGATGGTGCGGGAGAGCGCGAGGCTGGAGGAGCGATTCGGAGACGGGTACCGGCGCTACCGAAATGGCGTCCCCGCCTTTCTGCCGCGGCTCCGGCCCTACCGGCCGCCTCCCGAAACCGCGCCCGCGCCAACTCGCTTCTCCCTCGGCCGCTACGTCCGCAACCGGGAATGGGAGGCGGTGCTGGGCGGGATTGCCGGGATCGGGCTCCTGGTCCTGAAAGCCGCAGGTCACCTTGGTCTGACGGACAGCTGACCTACCCTGCGCAAGGTTGGGCAATGAGGGACTTCACCGCTCACTGGTCGCCCGCAACCCCGTCCTCCACCTTCACCAGGTGCAGCGTCGGTCCCGCCAGAACATTGCCCTTCACCTTCACCTCGAATTCGTATCGCCCCGGAACCGGGAAGACCACGTCCTCGAGCGGCATGACGAGCTGGGTGCGGGGAGGTGGCCGGTCGGGGGGCCGGGGGGTCACCTCGGACTGTCCCTCGACCGTCAGCGTGGGCCGTCCGTCGGGTCCCCGGACGTCGACGCGAAAGGAGTGAAGGCCGGCGTCGCTGCGGTCCCACTCCAGCGACAGCACCAGCGTCATGCGGTCCTGGCGGGCCGGGAATCCGGGTGCGTACAGATCGTGGAAGATGCCGTGCAGGTTGAGCTTGCCGTCGGGGGTGGCGGCCGCGTGATCGCACACGGCGGCGGTCAGGATTCTCATCGGATCGAGGGGTCCGGCGACCCCCGTGCGGGCCGGTTTCTTGCCATTGCCGCTTCTTCACGTAAGTTAGGGGCTTCGCCCGAGCGGCATGCGGCCGCGCGGGCAGAGGGCGGGCCGATCCCGCCGGACCGACCAATTACAAGGAGGAGTAGTGGCGAAGCAAGAGCCTATGGACCGAGCGCGGGATGAATTGTTCAGTCACATCCACCGTTGCGGCGTTCTCCAGGCGCACGAAGACGACCAGGATTCGTGGATGACGGAGACGATCGAATACCTGGCGGAGCGCTACCCGGATCTGGGTGTGCAGGAGTTGACGCAGCTCAAGGCGGTGGGGATGCAATTCTGCAAGCCCGTGATCTCGCGGCTCAAGCGCGAGGAGCCGGCGGTACAGCCCGCGGTGGACGAGGAAGACAGCGAAGCCCTGCTGGGAGCGCCCCGGGAGGCTTAGCGACATTCGGGTATAATCTGGGAGAAAAACACATGACGAGCCGTCGTGACTTTCTGAAGACTTCAGCCGGGGTGGGGGTGGGGGCAGCGGTCGGCATCGGTGCGCCACGGACGCTGTCCGGCGCACCGGCGGTGATGCCGAGCCGGGTCGCGCCCGTCGCCATCGCCAGCGGCAATGGCATGGAGGCCGTCGCGACGGCATTCCAGGCGGTCAGCGCGGGCGGCGACACGCTGGACGCCGTGGTCGAGGGCGTCAACATCGTCGAACGCGACCCCGGCGACCGGTCCGTCGGATACGGCGGGCTCCCCAATCTGGACGGCGTGGTCCAGCTGGACTCCTCCGTCATGCACGGTCCCAGCCGGGGCGCTGGCGCAGTCGCCTGCCTCGAGGGAATCAAGACTCCGTCGAGCGTCGCGGTTGACGTGATGCGCTACACCGACCATGTGCTCCTCGTGGGCAAGGGGGCCCAGCGCTTCGCCGTGTCGATGGGCCACCAGGTGGAGGATCTTCTCACCGAGAGCACCCGGCGCAGGTGGGTCGAGTGGCGCGCGCGCATGAGCGCCACCGACGACTACCTCACACCCGAGGAGGCGGGGGCCGGCGTGCCACCCTTCGAGGACGAGGAGGACTACGGACTGGGCCTGCTGGACTCCCACGACGGCGTGCGGCCCCAGGGGACGATCAACTGCAACGTCATCAACCAGGACGGCGACCTTTCCGGGGTCACCACCACCTCGGGACTGGCGTGGAAGATTCCGGGCCGGGTCGGGGATTCGCCGATTGTTGGCGCGGGCCTGTACGTCGACAACGATGTCGGCGCCTGCGGGTCCACGGGCCGCGGCGAAGCGGTCATCAAGACGTGCGGCTCCCACTCGGTCATCGAACTCATGCGTTCGGGCATGTCGCCGGTCGACGCCTGCCTCGAGGCGCTGCGCCGCGTGGTGACCTTCACCGCCGAGGAGCGGCTTCGCAACGAGCAGGGACGTCCGAACTTCAACGTGAACTACTACGCTGTGAACAAGAACGGCGAGTACGGCGGGGCTGCGATCTGGTCGGGCGCCCGCTTCGCAGTGTGCTCGGGTGGCGAGAGCCGCCGCGAGGACTCGGCCTACCTCTTCGAGAGGGGAAGTTGAGTACCGCCGACGCAGGTCCCGGCGAAGACAGCGCACCGAGCCCGAAGAAGACCGAAGCGAGGCCCAAGCCGCCGCCCGTAGGGTTCGGCGTGGAGGAGCTCGCGGACGTCAAGAAGATGGAACGCCTGCACTGCTCCGGCCGGCAGGTGCCGTCTCCGATGGGGGGATTCCTCATGGACCTGGGCGTCCGGCAGGAGCCCGACGGGACCAGCACGATCCTCTTCGAGTGCAAGACGTCCGCGCTGCGCTACCAGCTTCCGCTCAGGATCAGCACCTGGAGGGAGCGAAGGAAGGTGAGAGTGCAGGCCGACGAGGGGCTGGATCCGATGTGTCCGCGCGGTGAGCTGGGCCCCACGCTGGTCCGCCGCGGGAAGGACTTCTTCTGCCCGCGCTGCAACATCATGTTCGGGAGGGTTCCGTAGCCAGGATCGCGCTGATCGGAGGCGACGGGATCGGCCCCGAGGTCATCGGG
Source organism: Longimicrobiales bacterium (assembly GCA_965211795.1). GTDB lineage: Bacteria > Gemmatimonadota > Gemmatimonadetes > Longimicrobiales > Gaopeijiaceae > Bin94. Next base: position 3,756,939 of record OZ242973.1, on the reverse strand, counting down.
GCGGCCGAGGAGGTTCTTGCGGCTGCCGCCTCCAAGCACGGCATCGACCTCGCCCTCGACCACTGGGACCTGGGTGCGGAGCGTTTCCTGCGCGACGGCATCACCATCACCGACGAAGAGCGCGACCGCCTGATCAACGAGTACGACGCCGCGCTCATCGGCGCCTTCGGCGACCCCCGCGTCCCCGGCAACGAACACACCCGCGACATCCTCCTCGGCTTCCGCTTCGGCGCGGACCTGTTCATCAACTTCCGTCCGTGCAAGCTCTTCGTCCCCGACCTTTCCCCCCTGAAGGATCCCGACCCGTCCACCGACATCGTCTTCTTCCGGGAGAACACCGAGGGGCTGTACGTAGGCATGGGGGGGAGCTTCAAGCGCGGCACGCCCGACGAGGTTGCCACCGAACAGAGCGTCAACACCTGGAAGGGCGTCGACCGCATCGTGCGGGCGGCCTTCGAGTACGCCGCGGCGACCGGACGGGGGCGCGTGACGCTGGTGGACAAGGCGAACGTGCTGTTGCACGAGGGGGGGCTCTGGCGCCGCGTCTTCGCCGAGGTGGGGGCCGCGTACCCCAGCATCGTCCAGGACGCGATGTACGTCGACGCCATGGCGATGGACCTGGTGCGGCGGCCGGAGCGCTACGAGGTCGTGGTCACCTCCAACCTCTTCGGTGACATCCTGAGCGATCTGGCCGCGCAGGTGACGGGGGGGCTGGGGTTGGCGCCCTCGGGGAACCTCAACCCGGGGTCGTGGGCGCTCTTCGAGCCGGTGCACGGGTCGGCGCCGGACATCGCGGGGCGCGGGATCGCGAACCCGCTCGCCGCGGTGGGATGCGTGAGCCTTGCCTATGAGCACCTGGGCATGAACGAGGCGGCGGCGGACGTGAACGAGTGCATCGTGGCGTCGATCCGGGAGGGCGTGACGACGCCTGATCTGGGTGGAAGCGCCACGACGCGATCGGTCGGGGAGTGGATGGCCGGACGGCTGCGCGCGTGATGCACGGATCGGGATGGCCTGGCTACGGTCCGGTCCTCGCCCACGCTTGGCCGGGGCCGCGCCGCACGGTGACTACGGGTGCCCCGCGTCAGGGACCCCCCGAGATTCCGCCCACCTTGAACCGCCCCTTCACGCCGGAGTAGCTTTCAGTCCCTTTCGGGAGGGAACCCGCGGGAGCAGGGCAGGCGAAGACGGGTAGGGAACAGTCAGGGCGCGTGAGGTTGGGCGGGGTCCGGGCAAATGAACCACCAAAGGCGGCCAGACCGCCACGGGAGCGACACATGGGAACGCAGGGTTTCGATAAGGAGGTTGTCTTCCTTTCGGGTAGGCGCACCCCCTTCGGCACCTTCGGCGGCTCGCTGAAGGACTTCACCGCCACCGACCTCGCCGCGCACTCGGCGGACGCCGCACTGAAAGCCGCGGGGATCGAAGCCGGCCGGGTGGGTCACGTCTTCTACGGCAACGCACTGCAGACCTCCGCCGATGCCATCTACCTGGCGCGGCACGCTGGTCTGCGCGCGGGTGTGCCCCAGGAGGCAGGGGCGCTCACGGTGAACCGGCTGTGCGGCAGCGGCTTCCAGGCCATCGTGTCGGGTGCGCAGGAGATCCTGCTCGGAGGCACCGAGGTGGCGCTCTGCGGCGGCTCCGAGTCGATGAGCCAGGCGCCGCACGTGGTCCGCGGCGCGCGGTGGGGCAAGCTGCGCCTCGGTCCCGCCGGCAAGGGCTTCGAGGACGTGCTGTGGGAGGCACTGCTCGACTCGCACTGCGGACTCACCATGGCGCAGACCGCCGAGGAGCTCGCGGAGCGGTACGACGTGACCCGTGACGAAGCCGACCAGGTGGCGGTGAACAGCCAGCGCCGCGCGAAGGCGGCCTGGGACGCGGGCCGCTACGACGCCGAGGTGGCGCCGGTCACCGTGCGGACCCGCAAGGGCGAAAAGCAGTTCGCCGTGGACGAGCACATGCGGCCCGACACGACGGCGGAGGCGCTCGGCCGACTGCGCCCCTACTTCAAGAAGGACGGCCTGGTCACGGCGGGCAACGCCAGCGGGATCGGTGACGGGGCGGCCTCGGTGGTGATTGCCGACCGGGAATGGGCGGACGCCAACGGCGCGATTCCGATCGGCCGCCTGGTCTCGTGGGGATTCGCGGGCGTCGATCCGCGGATCATGGGGCTGGGACCTGCGCCGGCTTCCCGGGCTGCGCTCGCGGCTGCCGGACTCTCGCTGGAGGAGATGGACCTGGTCGAGGTCAACGAGGCGTTCGCGCCCCAGTACAAGGCCGTCGAGAAGGAGCTGGGGCTCGACCCCGAGCGCACCAATGTGAACGGCGGCGCGATCGCGATCACGCATCCGCTGGCCGCTTCGGGGGCCAGGATCACGCTGCACCTGCTCCACGAGCTGCGGCGGCGGGGGGCGCGGTACGGTCTCGGGTCGGCGTGCATTGGGGGTGGGCAGGGTGGGGCGGTCGTGGTCGAGGCGTACTGAGGGGCGATAGGGCGCGCCGATGAGTTCCCGGGGACCGCTGACGCGGCGCGACTTCGACGAGGTCATGCGGCGGGCGGCCGAACTCGCTGCCGATGATCCCGACAGCACCGCTGACGCCTTCAGCGATGAGGAGGTGGTGCGCATCGGGCGCGAGGTGGGGTTGCCGGGGCGGCATGTGCGACGGGCGCTCGAGGAGCATCGTGCGCAAAGGGCTGGGGTGGAGGGGGGATGGAAGGGTGCGCTCCGCATGCTGCTTCTTCGCGACGAGGTGGCGGCCAGGCGCACGATCGAGCGGCCCAGGGCGCGAATCCGGCGTGAATTGGACGACTTCATGGTGGGCGGACAGCTGCTGCAGCGGGTGCGCGGCAAGGACGACCTGCTCCAGTACCGGCCGGCCGTCGACTGGGTGTCGAGGGTGGCCCGCGCGGCCAGCTTCAGGTCGCGGAAGCACTACGTCGCGTCGTCACGGCTCGTCGAGGTCCGGCTGGAGCGGATGGGGGCCGAATCGACGCAGGTGGATATCCGGGTCGACCCGGGGATCGCCTCCAACTACCGCAACTGGTGGGTGATGGCTGCGTGCACGACGGGGGTGGCGGCGGGGGTGGGGGTCGGCATGAGTCTGCCGCCCTCGCTGTTTGCGGTTGGAGCGTTCCTCGTGGCCGGCGTGGCTACCGGCCTGCTGACCTCGGTGGTCGTGGCGCTGATGGCGGGACCGGGCTTCCGCCGCCGGGTGGCCGATGTGGAATCCGAGGTCGAGGGCGTACTGGATGGTCTGGAGAAGGAGAAGGGACTCGAGCCGCCGCCGCCCGCGTGGAGACGGTGGGTGCGCCGTCATTTCCACGGGGTGGCGCGCGAAATGATGGAAACTCAACCAGGAGATTCGAATTGGCGATCGAAAAGGTAGGCGTGGCCGGTTGCGGCCTCATGGGGAGCGGCATCGTGGAGGTATCCGCGAAAGCGGGTTGCGACGTGGTGGTTCGCGAGATCGACGACGGTGCGCTCGCGGCCGGGAAGGCCAGGATCGTGAAGTCGCTGGACCGGGCGGTGGGGAAGGGGAAGCTGGACCCCGCGGCTCGCGACGAGGCGCTGGCGCGAATCACCTTCACCACCTCGCTGGACGCCTTCGCGGACCGCGACCTGGTGATCGAGGCGATCATCGAGTCGCTCGACGCCAAGAACGAGCTCTTCGGCTACCTCGACGGCATCTGCCCCGAAGAGACGATCTTCGCCTCCAACACGAGTTCGCTGACGGTGACCGACATGGCGGCGGCCACCTCACGCCCCGACCGCTTCGTCGGCCTCCACTTCTTCAATCCCGTACCGGTCATGAAGCTGGTCGAGGTCGTAAGGACGATCGTCACCAGCCAGGAGACCTTCGACGCCGCATCCGCCTTCGCCAAGCGAGTCGGGAAGGTACCCATCGCCGCGCGCGACAACTCCGGCTTCGTGGTCAACCTGCTCCTGGTCCCCTACATGCTCGACGCGATCCGGCAACTGGAGCGCGGGGTCGCCACCATCGAGGACATCGACAAGGCGATGACCCTTGGGTGCGGGTATCCCATGGGCCCGTTCACGCTGGGCGATTTCGTGGGCCTCGACACGCTGATGCACGTTGCCGAGATCATGTACGGCGAGTACCGGGAGGAACGTTACGCCGCACCGCCGCTTCTGAAGCGACTGGTGGCGATGGGGCGTTACGGGCGCAAGACGGGCGCGGGTTTCTACGACTGGACGCCCGACGGGCCGGTGGCCCTGAAGGTGTGAGCAGCCCTACCGGCGCGTGCGACGCTGCCGTCGGCGCTCACGGCGGATCGCCGCCTCCCGCCGCCGCTTCCGCTGTGCGCTCGGCTTCTCGTAGAACCGGCGCTTCCTGAGTTCGGAGTAGAGTCCCGAGCGCTGCACTTTGCGCTTGAATCTGCGAAGAGCCCGTTCCAGGTTCTCGTTTTCCTTGACGAAGACTTCCAACCAGATCACCCCGCTGTGAGGCAGTTCACATTTGCCGGACCCGCCGACGCGCTGGAAGGCCGGCTGAATCATCGCTCCAGTCGGCCCCGTTGCCCGGTCAGGATCCATAGACGGACGCTAATGATAGAACCGGGGCCCTGTGACTGGCAAGCCGTCACCCGGCTTCTCGCCTGTCACCCGGCTTCCCTCCCACCCGCCCTCCGTCCCTCACCTTGCGCGCTTCGTAAACAAATGCTTACCATTTGCGCCCCCCCTTTTCCAACCGGCTCGCGCATGCACCCGATCATCACGACGGAAAGCCGCCCCGAGGCGATGGCCGATGTGCCGGGGATCTGCGAACTTCCCCTCACTCGCGCCGTGGTCCACTACCGTGATGCCCATGAGCTCTATCGTACGGGCGGGCGGATCCAGGACATCGGGATGGCGGTGGTGGTCGAAGGACGGTTCGCGTCCGCCGTGCGCGCCATCGACCTCGGTTCGGGGGAGGTCAAGTACCTGAACCTCGCCTCCGAACTGGTCATCCTGGATTGGGTGTACGATCCTACGCTGGCGCACATCCGTGCCCTGGAGGCCCCCGGGCGGGACGCGACGGCGACCGCAGACCTGGGCCCCTCCAACGAACTCAGGCGATACTGCTTCGACCTGGCTCTGCGGGTTCTGGACCGGCGCGGCTTCTCCCACCTCACCCGTCCCACACTGCTGAGGATCGGGTTCCGTGATCTCTGCAAGGACCTGGACCTGCACGAGAGCACCGTGGTGCGGATCGTTGCGGGAAGAGGCGAAGTCACCCGCGTCCACCTCGACTACGACGCGAACGCCCTCGTCTTCCGCCCCACGAGTTCCTCGCTCGGGAAAAGGATGGAGGCCGCGATTCGGGAGATCTTCCCGCAGTTGTCCATCCGGCGCCCGCCCGGAAGCGATTCGAGCGGGTCCCCGGCGTGGGAGGTGCGCTTCGGCGTGCCCGTCACCTTTGCCGAACTTCGCACGAGCCTGCTGGCCATGCGGCAGGGGCTCAACCATCTTTTCGCCCGTTTCGAGCCGGAGCGATTCCGGTCGGTCGAGGGCCTTTTGGCGACCTTTGGGGAGCGCGCCACCCTTGACCGGTTCGCCCGCCATGGCGGTGAAGGAGAGTCACACGCGCGTCGCGGCGGGAGTCCGTCCGAGGGACACGGTGTCGCCGGGGCGGGGTTCGAACACACCACCCCGCTGTCGGTTCACTGAGGAGGCCGGGCGTTGCAAGGCATGGAGCGGAGTGTCGGAAAAGCGTGGGCTGCCCCGCACGACAGCCCCGCCGAGACACCCGAGGTACTGTACTTCCGCTATCTCGCGTACCGGCGCCGCCATGCAGACCGGCTCGTCCGTCTGATTCCCCGTGAAGCGGTCCGCGAGCTCTATGGGAAGGCGCGCAATTGGGCTCTGGAGGAAGGAGTGCACGATTCCCGCGATCCGATGGCCACCCTGACGCGCTTCGCGGAGCACCTCATGCCGCTACCCCCGTTCGAAGTCTGGTTGGCAGACCGGGCGAGTCACCCCATCCGCCACATCGAGGATTCCAGCAAGACATCGCCGGTCTCACCCCCGGCCGAGCCCGCCAGGATCGAGGAGCGGCGATTCGACTACGAGGGCCGGACCTGGGTTGCCTCGCTGCACGTGTTTGCCGTCGGAGCCCGGTGGCGGGGATTCCTTCGTTTCCGCCAATCGGGCCACTCGCGCCGGTACCACACGGCCCACATCTTCCTGGAGAAGACGGCGCGGGAGGTGCGGAGGAGCTTCCGGGGGTTCGACGGGGCTGCCTTGGGGGCGTTTCTGCGCTCCGTACTGCCCTGACACGCTGCAGGCAGCCGCCTGCCGGGGCCGCGGAGAAATGCGCCGTTTTTTGCGAAAAATCCGTTTCTGTTTCCCATTCCGTCACGCTTTCGCCGGATGTATACAAATGCTTATCATTTTGGCACTTAGCGCGTATCGATTGCGTCACGACAGCAGTCGGAAACTCCCCCGGAAACAGGTGGTTTACCGACGAGACGCGTTTTCGTAACCCGTTGCCGTACAACACTTTATGCAAACGGGGCGTCTGAAGGGTCCATCCTTGCGAATCCGAGTCCTCGTCCCATATTGTTGATCGCCTGACCGGAACGGATGAACGGTGGTCCGGACGCCACCGTGAGCGATTCCCGCCGCCGGGCTGATTCCGAGAAACCCGAACAGAAATCCAACTACCTGATACAGGGGTCCAGTGCTCATGTGGAACACGCGTTCCGTCCAGTTGAATGTCCGTCTCCCGCAGGACGTCGCCACCGAAGCTGAAGAGGTTCAGCACTCCGATCCCGACTTCCTCAGCCGGATCATTCAATACGGCCTTACGCGTCGCGCCATCTATCGCAGCCTGCGGGAGGTGGAGCAGCGGGACGCACCGGTGAGCCCCCTCCCAGCGGACTCCGCGCGCGGTTTCCTGCAGCCCTGACCTGAGCAGTCCACGGACTGCTGAAGTCCCGACTCTCCCTCGCCCTGGCAGTCCGTGGACAGAATCCCCCCGGCATTCGAGAGGCGATGCATCCGTCCTGGCCGCGTCGCTTCGCCTGTCCGCACTGTAAGGCGCACGTTACATTTTGTCATGTCCACTATACATTCTGTCACTCCAAGGCTGCGCTCTGCGTTGCTCCTCGGGCGAATAGCTCTGCTATTCACCTTTCGTCGCTCCTTGCCAGCCCGGCGCCTCACCGCTCTCGGTGCTCGGGCGGCTTTATCCACGGACTACTAGGGGCCCGTCATTACCTGCTTGGTGCACGATTTGCTACGTTTAGGGCTGGTAAACGGTTGTGTTTTCCCGTATCATAGCCGGGACTCAACGGCAGGTGGAGAAGAAGATGGCGGATCGGGAAGGAGAATCCGTACTTCGGGCGAAGTACAGAGACTACTGCTCCGCGCGGGTGGCCGATGCCCTATTGTCCCTGTCTCCGGAAGAGGTTTTCGCGCTGGCGGAGGCGGAGGCGCGGGCGTCCAACCGCATTGCCCCGAACTCACATAATGAGGCGATCCGCCTCGCTACGGGCAGGATTCGAGACCACCTGGAACTGCCCGAGTACGAGTCCTGGGCTGCGGAGTACCTCCAGGACCCCTCCAGGTTCGACCCCTACCTGATGGGTCTCTGGAAGTCGGAAGAGTGAACGCGGCCGCATCTGCGCGGACGCACGGTCCTCACTTGTAGCGGTACGTCACCCGGCCACGGGTCAGGTCGTACGGCGACATCTCGACCTTGACACGGTCTCCCGCGAGCACACGGATGTAGAACTTCCGCATCTTGCCCGAGAGATAGGCCAGGATTTCATGGCCGTTCTCAAGCTTCACCCGGAAGTTCGCGTTGGGCAGCACCTCGGTTACGGTGCCTTCCATCTCGATTGCGTCGTTGGCCAAGAGCCTCAGTCCTCGCTGTGCGGTTCCACCGCCCCGTCAGAAGGGCAGGTCGTCGTCGGGTTCGGTGATGGGCGGGGTGGGCGCCGGTTGGCGGTAGCCGCCTCCGCCACCCTGCGAAGGCTGATCGGCGCGCCCGCCGCCCGTCGATCCAAGCATGATCATCTCGTTCACGATGATGTCCGTCCAGTACCTCGTGCCGCCGCGATCGTCCTGTGTCTGGGAATACTCGATCCGGCCCTCGACGTAGAGGCGGTCCCCCTTCTTGACCCACTGCTCCACCACATCGACCAGCCGGCCGAAGAAGGTGAGACGGTGCCACTCGGTGCGCTCCTGCTGCTGCCCCGACCGGTCCGGGAACGACCGGCTCGTGGCGAGCGAGAGCTTGGCCACGCGGTTGCCGGAGGCGGTACTGCGTACATCGGGGTCGCCGCCGGTGTTGCCGATCAGCGTCACCTTGTTGAGAGATCGTGCCATGAATTCCTCGAAAGGGATGGTTGTTGCGGACCCCTCCGGGTTCCGTCGGGTCCTCCGCCTCCCCGCCTTGCCGTCCCCCTCGGGGACCCGGTACGTGCTTCCCACGAATCGGTCGGTGCCGCGAACGGGCGCCGACTCCGGAAGAGGCCAGAGGAAGGTAAGCCGCCGTGGCCGTCCCCGCTACGCCCCGGGCGGTTTGCGTCCCGTTCCGACTTGGCAGAGTCCCGTTCAGACATGTAGGTTCCCGGCGCCGAATCACCCCGCTCCCCCGTGCGGGATCGGAAGCCCCAAGGGAGATCCGAGCAGAACATGACCGAGAACAGGTACGTCAGGACCGAGATCTCCGGCGCGATCGCCACGGTGACGATCGACCGGCAGTCGAAGCTCAACGCACTCAACCCGGATGTGATCGGCGAAATCGACGCGGCCTTCGCCGCGCTGCGGGACGACGCCGACGTCCGTGCGGTCATCCTGACGGGTGCGGGGGACAAGGCGTTCGTGGCCGGGGCGGACATCGGAGTGCTCGCCGAGATGGGCACCCTGACGGGAGCCGAAGTGAGCCGGGCCGGACAGGAGGTTCTGCGCCGCATCGAGTGCTTCCCGCGGCCGGTGATCGCGGCGGTGGGCGGCTACGCGCTGGGCGGCGGCTGCGAACTCGCGCTCGCCTGCCACCTTCGCGTCGCGAGCGAGCGTGCCCGTTTCGGCCTTCCCGAAGTCGGGCTCGGGATCATACCCGGGTACGGGGGGACGGTGCGGCTCGCGCGGCTGGTCGGACTGGGCCGCGCCGCCGAGCTGATCCTGACCGGGGAGATGATCGACGGGAAGCGTGCGGCCGAGATCGGGCTCGCGAACGTGGTCGTCCCGCACGAGGAGCTCATGGACCGGGCGGGGAAGTTGGCCGGACGGATCGCCGGGAACGCTCCGGTGGCCGTCGAGATGGCGCTGGCGTCGCTCTACGGGGCCGAGGAGAACACCATGGAGCACGCGCTGGCCCTCGAAGCCACGCTCTTCGGGCTGCTGGCCTCCACCGACGACATGAAGGAGGGGATGGCGGCCTTCCTGGAGAAGCGCAGGGCGGTCTTCCAGGGGTCCTGAGGTGGTGGGCGCGGAGTTGCCGGGACGCTCCTGAATCGTCGGCCCGAACGGCCCGGATCCTGTTATATTTCCATATGTCCGGAAACGCCCGTTCGCGGTCTCGCAGTCCGTGGACAAAGCCCCGCGAGCACCGAGAGCGGCGAGGCGCGTGGTCTTGAGGGAACTGGAGCTGCGCCACTTCCGCAATCTGGGGGTCCAGGAGCTGCGTTTTCCTCCGGAAGGGGTGGCGGTAATCGGCGACAACGCCCAGGGGAAGACGAACCTGCTGGAGGCCATCTACTACCTGGAGAGCTTCCGTTCCTTCCGGGGCGCGGGCGACGGCGAGCTTGCGACTTTTTCGGAAGACGTTTTCTACTTGAAGGGGTCCGTGGACGGTGACAGGCCGGCGACGATCGCCGTCGGCTTCGACCGGAAGCGGAGGAGGAAGAAGGTGACGGTGGACGGTACCGATGCGCTGCGTGTTTCGAGCGCGCTGGGACGGCTGGGCGCAGTCGTCTTCTCTCCGTCGGATGTGGAACTGGTCAGCGGCGGGCCGCGCGCGCGGCGGAGGTTTCTGGACATCCTGCTGTCTCTCAACCGGAATGGATACGTGAAGGCTCTCGCGGGTTACAGAAAGGCTCTCGCGCAACGGAACGCGGCGCTCAAGGCGAATGCCGGGGCGGCGGCGGTCGGTGCGTGGGACCGCGGACTCGTCGAACATGGGGCGCGCGTCACGTGCATGCGCCATGAGTGGACCACGACCTGGTCGAGTCCTTTTGCGACGTATTGTTCCGCCATTTCCGGTTGCGATTCGGTCGCCATGACATACCGGCCCAACCTGGGAGACGCCAGGCGTGGAGCGCGGGCCGGCGACGAGGCGTTCGGTGCCGACGAGGACCTGGTCCGGGAGCGGTTCGAGGTTCGTCTCGCCGAATGCCGGGAAACGGATGCACAGCGAGGCGTCACTACTGCCGGACCGCACCGCGACGAGCTTCTACTGACGATCACATCGCAGGGCAGGTCCCTCCCGGCCCGGACCTTCGGATCGGGGGGACAGCGCCGCACCGCCGCGTTGGCCCTGCGCCTCGCGGAAGCCGCCACGATCCGCCGCGAGCGGGGTGCCGAACCGATCCTCCTCCTCGACGACGCCTTCGCCGAACTGGACGAGGGCCGCTCCCTGCAGGTCATGGAACTGCTCGGCAGCGAGGGCGCGGGGCAGGTCGTGCTCACGGCGCCCAAGGAGTCGGATGCGCGGCTGAGGGGACCTTCCCTGGAGCGCTGGCGTATCAGGCAGGGAGTGGTCGAGGCGTGATGGCGACGGCGCGGCAGGATCGTGGCGGCGAACGCTTCACGCCGGTGGCCGAGGCGCTCGAGGGCTACCTGGACCGCACCGGGCTGGGGGACTCGCTGGCGCGGCTCGGGGCAATGGACGAATGGGCGGCCGCCGTGGGGGAACGGGTCAGCGGAGTGACCCGGCCGGTGGAGGTGCGCGGCGAGACGCTGGTGGTCGAGGTGCTCTCCAGCGCCTGGATCAATGAGCTGTCGATGATGGGCGAGCTCATTCTTGAGCGGCTGAACGCCAGGGAAGCGGGCCCGCCGATCGGGCGAATCCACTTCCGTCTGGCGGAGACGAAGGACAACCTGACACAATCTTCGGGGCGACTGCATGGCCACGGATAACAGCAAGAGCGGCAAGGGCGGCGACTACACCTCCAGGCGGATCCAGGTCCTCAAGGGCCTGGAAGCGGTGCGAAAGCGGCCCGGCATGTACATCGGGTCCACCTCGGCGCGGGGGCTCCACCACCTGGTCTACGAGGTCGTGGACAACAGCGTGGACGAGGCGATGGCGGGGCACTGCTCCTCGGTGAGCGTCGTCATCCGGCCGGAAAACATCATCAGCGTGGATGACGACGGGCGCGGCATTCCCGTCGACATGCACCCCACGGAGAAGGTCCCGGGGGTCGAGCTGGCGATGACCACCCTGCACGCGGGCGGCAAGTTCGACAAGAATTCGTACAAGGTGTCGGGCGGGCTGCATGGGGTGGGCGTGAGCGTGGTGAACGCGCTCTCCGAGTGGCTCGAGGTGGAGGTGCGGCGGGGTGGGAGGCGATACCACCAGCGCTATGAGCGCGGCATCAAGACCACCGAGCTGAAGGAGATCGGCCCGGCCAGCGGCACCGGCACCCTCGTCACCTTCAAGCCCGACCCCGAGGTCTTCACCGAGCTGGCCTTCAACTTCGACACGCTCTCGGCCCGGCTGCGCGAGCTGGCCTTCCTGAACAAGGGCCTCGAGATCGTGCTGCGCGACGAGCGCACCGACGACGAGACCGAGGACGTCTACCGCTACGACGGCGGGCTTGCCGAGTTCGTGGAGTACCTGCGGGGCTCGCGCGCGGCCATCCACCCGCAAGTGGTGTACTTCGAGGCGAGCCGGCCCGAGGCCGAGATCGAGCTGGCCATGCAGTACGACGACGGCTTCTCGGAGAACATCCACACCTTCGTGAACAACATCGGCACCCATGAGGGCGGCACCCACCTGACCGGTCTCAGGTCGGCGCTCACCCGCACGATCAACGACTACGCCCGCAAGAACAGGATCTTCAAGAAGGACGAAAGCCTCTCGGGCGACGATGTGCGCGAGGGTCTCACCTGCGTGCTGAGCGTGAAGGTGATGGAGCCCCAGTTCGAGGGGCAGACCAAGACCAAGCTGGGCAACTCGGAGGTGCGGGGTGCGGTCGAGGTGGCCGTGAACGAGCACCTGTCTGCGTTCCTGGAGGAGAACCCCCGGTCGGCGAAGGCGCTGATCGAGAAGTCGCTGCAGGCGGCCCGGGCACGGGAGGCCGCGCGCAAGGCCCGCGATCTGGCCCGCAAGAAGAGCGGCCTGGAGGGCGGGGTGCTGCCGGGCAAGCTGGCCGACTGTTCGATCGCCGACCCGGCGCTTTCGGAGATATACCTGGTCGAGGGCGACTCGGCCGGCGGGTCCGCCAAGCAGGGGCGCGACCGCTCCTTCCAGGCGATCCTCCCGCTCAAGGGCAAGATCCTGAACGTGGAGAAGGCCCGCATCGACAAGATCCTGTCGAACGACGAGATCCGCGCCATGGTGACGGCGATCGGTGCCGGGATCCGGGACGACTTCGACATCAGCAAGGCGCGCTATCACAAGATCATCATCATGACGGACGCCGACGTGGACGGCGCCCACATCCGCACGCTGCTCCTCACCTTCTTCTTCCGGCAGATGCGGCAGCTCATCGACCAGGGGTACGTCTACATCGCGCAGCCGCCGCTCTACCGCGTCCACAAGGGCAAGACGGAGCGCTACGCCTACACCGACGACGAGCGCGACTTGGAGATCCGCAAGCTGTCCAACGGGAAGGACGGCCGGGGCATCTCGGTGCAGCGCTACAAGGGTCTGGGCGAGATGAACCCCGAACAGCTCTGGAAGACGACGATGGACCCCGAAGCGCGCACGATCCTGAAAGTGACAGTGGAAAGCGCGACCGAGGCGGACGGGATCTTCAGGAGGCTCATGGGGGACGAGGTGGAGCCGCGGAGGGAGTTCATCGAGAGGAACGCGAAATACGTACGCAACCTGGACGTGTAACAGCCCGTGGACAGAATCCCCCCGGCATTCGAGCAGCGATGCATCCGGCCTGGTCGCTTCACTTCACCTGCCCACGCGGTAAAGCACACGTTACAGTGTGTCATGTCCGCTATACAGTTGGCCACCTCGAGGCTGCGCTCTGCGTTGCTCTTCGGGCGAATAGCGCTGCTATTCCCCCTTCGTCGCGCCTTGCCAGCCCGGCGCCTCGTTCCTCTCGGTGCTCGCGGGGCTCTGTCCACGGACTGTAGCAGGGGGATCTTGATTCTTCGGGTCGGCGCGAGCATCCATCGAAGGCGCGGGCCTGTCAAATAGAGGGAGCCGCATTTCACGCGGACTTCCCGGCATCACCTGAATCCAGAACAAGGAAGGAACCGATGCAAACCAAACGAAACGTGAGCGGTGTCGCTCTGCTGGCTGCCCTTGTGGCGCTGGTGGGCTTTACCGCGGTCCCTGCGGCGGCCCAGACCGGGTCGGTACAGGGACTGGTGTTGGACGGCGCGTCACGGCGCCCACTGGCGGACGCCCAGGTGCGCATTGTGGACACCGGGATCGGCCTGCTGACCAATTCGGCGGGCCGTTTCGTGCTGCTGGGCGTGCCGGTCGGTGAACAGGTCGTGCGCGTCAGGCTGATCGGCTACGGCGAGGTCGACAGGACCGTGACCGTAACCGACGGCGCGGCGGTCTCGGTGGAAATCGAGATGACCGCGACGGCCATCTCGCTCAACGAGATCGTGGTGACGGGCGTGGGCGCCGAAACGGAGCGGCGCGCCCTCGGCACGACGGTCGAGGTACTCACGGCCGAGGACTTCGAACTCGCACCCGTGCAGTCCATCGACCAGGTGCTGCAGGGCCGCGTCTCGGGGGCCACCGTGAGCGCCACCTCGGCCCAGCCCGGGACCGGGTCGCTGATCAACTTCCGCGGCGTGTCGTCGGTCTTCGGCGCGCAGACGCCGGTCATCTATATCGACGGGGTGCGGGTGGACAACGACCAGTCCACGGCCGCGGGCACGGGCGGCGAGCAGTCCTCGTCGCTGTCGGATCTGCTCACTACCGACATCGAGCGGATCGAGATCACCAAGGGAGGCGCCGCCTCGACGCTCTTCGGCTCGGATGCGGCGACCGGCGTGATCCAGATCTTCACCAGGAAGGGGTCGCCGGGTGCCCCGCGCGTCACGGCCCGCATGGAGCAGGGACTGGAGTATCCCGAACTCAAGTACATCTTCGACACCCGCGTGATCTTTCCGGAACGGGTCGAGTCGGGCGAGGTGACCGGGACCTTCATGGAGGACCTTTACTTCAAGCGGGGCAGCAGCCAGAACTACTACCTGGGCGTGACGGGCGGAACCGCCGACGTGACGTATAGCGTCAGCGGCCGTCTGGAAGACAAGACGGGGACCCAGCCCAAGGACGGCAGCACCAACTACAACCTGCGCGGCGGGCTCCAGGCGTCGATCACCGACGACTTCACCATGGATTTCTCGGGCAGCTACGTCCGCCACAACTTCCAGCGCCTCTACAACGGCTCGGCGATTGCGGATCCGCTCACGACCTTCGAAGTCGGCGACGCGCTCTTCTTCTCGGGAGCATCGACGCTCATGGAGGCGCTGGACATCTTCCTCCTCCCGGAGATCGACGAATCGGTCAACCGCTTCATCCTCTCCGGCGGCTTCCGCTGGAACATCCGCGATGACCTGACCACCAGGCTCACCGTGGGCGCGGACAATCGCACGAACCAGCAGCGCGTCTTCCAGCCCATCGGCTTCACGCCGGGCGAGCCGACCGGCCAGCTCAACCGGCGCGACCGGTCCTTCACCTCCGTGTCGCTGGACGCGGGGGCCACCTACAGCTGGGAGAACGCCGAGGGTTCCATCGGCTCCTCGCTGACCGTGGGGGTCCAGGGCTTCCGTGAGGAAGAGAGCATCATCAACGGCAACGGCAGGAGCTTTGCGCTGCCGGGAACCACGGACTTCGATGCCGCCGCGGTCATCACGGCCTTCGAAGGGAATGTGGAGGTCTTCAACGGCGGCCTGTACGTCGACGAGCAGATCAGCCTGTGGAACAAGCTGTACGTGGGCGGCGGGTTCCGGATCGATGCGGGATCCAGCTTCGGCGACGAGATCGACACGGAACTCTACCCCAAGGCCACCGGGTCGTACGTCCTGAGCGACGACGTGTCGCTCCCGTTCGTCAACGAACTCAAGCTGCGCACGGCCTTCGGGCAGACCGGCAAGTTCCCCGGCGCCTTCCTGAAGGACCGGACCTTCTCGGCGACCCCCTTCAGGGGCGAGTCGGCCCCGAGGTTCTCCAACCCGGGCAACGCCCAGCTCCGGCCCGAGAAGACCTCGACCGTCGAGATGGGCTTCGACGCGGCGCTCTTCTCCAATCGCGTCGGGCTCGACTTCACATACTACAACGCGCGCACGACCGACGCGCTCTTCCAGGTGCCGCGCCAGCCGGTGACGGGCCAGGGGACGCAGCAGGAGAATGTGGGCGAGATCTGGAACTGGGGCGTCGAGACCGCGCTCAACGTCCAGGTGCTGAACACCCGCAGCCTGGCGTGGTCGCTGGGGGGCAACTTCCAGTTCAACCACAACGAGGTCACCGACATGGGCGGTGTGCCCGACTTCTCGGTGGACGGATCCCAGAAGCGGGTGACGGGGTGCTGGAAGGTCGAGGTGGAAGGCGACCTGGACACCTGCATCGGCGGTCCCATCGGGGCCTGGTGGCTGACCATGCCCGTGGACACGAACGGCGACGGCCTCCCCGACGGGACCCAGCGCCAGTTCAGCGGCAAGGGCCCGGTACCCACCGTCAGCGGGGGACTCAACACGACGGTCTCGGTTGGGAACAGCCTGACGATCAACGCCCTGGCCGACTGGGCCGGAGGGCATCAGGTGTTCGACTGGGGGTCGGTGTGGGCGACCTTCAACGGCATCTTCCGGCGTGAACGGGTCCGTTGCGGACTCGAGGAGGGCGCGGCGCAGGGATGCGACTACGCCTTCCCCGTTCAGTACAACCTGGACGGCACCCCCCGCGGCAAGTACAGCCAGTCGGCGGCGCGGAGCGGCTTCCTCTACGACGGCGACTACTTCAAGCTGCGCGAGGTCTCGGTGCGGTACATCCTGCCCGAGAGCGTCGCGACCACCGTCAATGCCAGCCGCGCCACCCTGTACCTGAGCGGCCGCAACCTGTGGATCTGGTCGCGGAACCACCTCGTCGACGGTGAACTCAACGGATTGAGCGGCGGCGGACTGGTTCTGGGAAGCGAAAGCAGCGTAACCCTGTCTCCGAACCGGATGTACCGGATCGGGGTCGAGGTGGCGTTCTGATGGCTGCCGAGGAGAAGAGAGAGATGACCATGAAGAAGACACCGATTCGCGGGTCGGGCGTGAACAAGGCCGTACTGGCGCTGCTGGCCGTGCTGGCGGCCGGTGCGTGCGACGCCATCGACCCCACGAGCGTAAACAACCCCACGACGACCGACGAGGATCTCGCCGAGGCGAAGAATCCCCTCGAAGCCCTCATGCCGGGGCTGCGCGCGCAGTTCGCCCGCATGATCAACGCCTATGTGGTCGCGACGTCCGTCATCAGCGACGACTACTCGATCCACGGCACGGGCATCGTGGTGGACATGGACGAACCCCACCTGGTGACCCCGGACCTGGTCAATTCGACGGGAACGAGCGCCAGCGGGGCCTACTGGAACGTGCAGGAACTGCGCGCTTTGGGCGACTTCGTGATCGACGTGATCATTCCCAGCGACCCGAGCCCAGATGCGGCACTCGTCGCCGAGGCCCACTACTACCGCGCGATGGCCTACCTGACGCTGGGAGAGATCTTCTCCCATGCGCCGCACGAGGAGGACGGACAGGCCCAGCCGGCTTCTGCGGCGCTCGACAAGGCCGTGACCGACCTGCAGTCGGCGACGGCCTTCGGACCGCAGACCCAGGCGGCGCTGGCGCGCGCGCACCGGCTGCAGGGCAACGCGTCCGCGGCGGCGGCAGCAGCCAATGCCGCGTTGGGCAGCGACCCGAGCCTCCTCTTCGCGCCGCCGTACGACGACGCGTTCCTCGCCAACACCTCCGTGTTCTTCCTGGTGCTCAGGGCGCTTCAGGAGATGCAGCCGCTTCCCCGGCTCGACTTCCTGGATCCCAAGTACACCGAGCGGGGGTCGCCGATCGCGATCGCGAAGGCGGAGGAGATGCACCTGATCCTGGCCGAGGCGGCGCTGGCCGGCGGCGATCTGGACGGGGCGCGGACCGCGCTGGTGAACGCCATCAACCTGGCGGGAACCCGCGGCACGGTCAGCTTCGACGACATCGACGAGCGCCGCAACGCGGACCTGAGCCTCAGGCCGCGGAGTTCGGAGATCACGATCCGGGCCGATGCGAACAGCGCATATCGCGCGGGCCTGGTGAAGGACCGTCCGGGCGAGGGGCTGACCGTTCCAAGCGTTTCGGCGACCTCGCTGGATGCGGACAGCGTCGCCGCGCTCGGCAGCGCCGATGAGCTCTGGCACGCGCTCTGGCTCGCCCGCCAAGAGATCATGCTGCTGGAGGGACGGCGGCTGGCCGACCTGGGGATCAGGCTGCCGATGATGCGCCGCGAGATCGACCAGAACACCAACATCAGCGAAGGGGATCCGGGGACCGTGGCGATCGTGCCCGGGTACATCCCGCAGACCCCCCGGTACGCCATGGACATCTACTCGCCGGTCGACATCTACGACGGGACGGGACCGGATGCCCAGCTGCTCGTGACCGAGGTGACGATGCAGGTGGACATGAACAGGGTGCTGGTCCAGAACAGCGCGTCGCCGTTCCGGTAGTCGGCTGCGTGACCGAGCCTCCGCGATTCCGGCCGGCAGGAGCTTCGAGCCCCTGCCGGCCGGTTTCTTGTCGCGAAGCCTTCGGCATGGCACCGTAAGGGAATGGAGGCCGATCGGTTGGACGCGGAGAGGAAACGGCGGCTGCTCGCGCGGCCGGTCGAGCATATCGACGTGACCGCCTTTGACGGGCGGGCCGTGGTGGACTCGTACCGCAACGCGGCGTTCCAGGCACGCAACCTGGCCGAGGCGGCGGACATCTTTTCCGAGATGGTGGAGGAGCCCGGGGGGGCAGTGATTCTGACGCTGGCCGGGTCGCTGGTGTCCGCGGGGCTGAAGGAGGCGCTGCTGACGCTGGTGGAGTGCGGCATGGTCGACGTGATCGTGGCCACGGGGGCGATCGTGGTCGACCAGGACTTCTTCGAGGCGCTGGGGTTCCGGCACTACAAGGCGCCGGGATCCCCGGAGGCGCCGGTGGTGGGGGACGAGGAGCTGAACCGGCTGGAGATCGATCGGATCTACGACACGTATGTGGACGAGGCGGAGCTCAGGGTGTGTGACGAGACGGTGGCGGGGGTGCTGGACGGGATGGCGGAGGGTGGGGGTGGTGGAGGGCACGGTGAGAGGGGTGACGGGCGAGGGTGGGGAGACGCGTTGGAGGGAACGCGGGCGTGGTCGAGCAGGGAGGTGGTGAGGGAGCTCGGGGCGTACCTGGACCGCCATCACGGGGACGCACGGTCGATCGTGCTGGAGGCGTACCGCCGCGAGGTGCCGGTGTTCGTGCCGGCGCTGAGCGATTCGTCGGCGGGGTTTGGCGTGGTGTCGCACCGGGTCAAGGCGCTGGAGAGGGGGTTGCCGCATGTGGCCTTCGATTCGGGGAAGGACTTCCATGAGCTGGCGATGATCAAGCTGGCGGCGGCCGAAACGGGGCTGATGATGGTGGGTGGGGGGGTGCCGAAGAACTTCGCACAGGACGCGGTGGTGGCGGCGCGGATGCTGGCGGAGGATGGGGAGACCACCCCACCCCCGCACGTCCCCATGCACAAATACGCCGTTCAGCTCACGGTGGCCGACCCGCGCGACGGCGGCCTCTCGGGATCGACCCTGCGCGAGGCCGCGAGTTGGGGCAAGGTGGCGACGGCGCGGGAACGGATGGTGTACGGGGAGGCCACCGTGACTCTCCCGTTGCTGGTCAGCGACGCGTACCACCGGGGTATGTGGCGGGGTAGGGAGGCGCGCCGGCTTGGGCGCCTGTTTTCGTCGGAGTCGGCCACCTCGGCAGCTGGTTCCCGCGCTGCCACGTCCACTGTCGCTCCCACCCCCACCCGGCCCACCCCCGCGTGAGCCAGCTCTACCTCGACTTCGACGGCGACCCGACCGCCCCCGTCCCCACCCCACCCCCCTCCCCCACCCCCGGCGCACCCGGCATCCTCGTCCAGGAACTGGAGCGCATCATCCGGTCCGGCGGCCGCGGCCGCAAGGTCCTCATCGCCCGCACACGCGGCGAGGGAAAGGAGCTGCTCAGACAGGCGGTGTTGCGCGGCACCTCCTGGGTCGGCTTTGAGGTCAACACCTTACGACCCCTCGCAACGGAAATCGTTGCGCGCTCGCGCGCCTTCGCGGGCCGTACGGTCATCGATTCCTTCGACGAACACGCCCTGGTCGAGCGCGCCATCGACGACGCGCTCCGCTCCGGCCGCGACGTCCACTTCCCCGGTCTCGCCGAGAAGGTGGGGTTCCGCGACGCGGTGCGTCATTCGGTGGCCGCGCTGCGCCTGGGGGGCGTCCGGGCCAGCTCGCTGGCGGATGGCGCCGGCGCCCGGAGTTCGCGCAGACAGGCCCTCATCACCGCGGTCCTCCACCGCTACGAGGACCTGCTCGACACCGACCGCCTTGCGGACAACGCCCACGTCCTCACAACCGCCATCGAGATCCTGCTGGACGACGCGGCCGCCCCACCGCTGCGCGCCCCCACCTTCCTCCTCCCCGGCCTCCCCGACCGCGGCCTCGCGGGACGCTTCGCACGCGCCCTGCAGCGCCGCGGCGCCACCCTCCTCAAGACCGACCCGGTCGAGGGCCTTCGCGTCCCCAAAGGCATCCTGTGGGATGTTGCCCCGCCCGTCGCGCCGGGGAGCTTTCTGCACGCCGTCGAGCGCCACGAGGGTCCGCGCCCGCAAATCGAACTGTTCGCGGCGGGTTCCGTCTACGACGAGTTGCGGGGCGTCCTGCGTCGCGTAGCCGACCTAGGCGCGCACTGGGACGAGGTCGAGATCATCGCCACCGATCCCGCGGTCTACGGCTCCGCGCTGCACGCCCTGGCCGGCCCGCTCGAGGTGCCCGTCACCTTCGCCGTGGGCCTCCCGGTCGAGCGCACCCGTCCCGGCCGAGTGGCGACCGCCTACTTCCAGTGGATCGAGAACGACTTCCAGGAGTCGCGCCTCCGCGCCCTCGTCGAAGCGGGCGACGTGGTGCCGCCCCGTCCCCGCGACCGGCTATCCGGTCCCCGTCTGGCGCGGGCGCTCAGAAGGCGGCGGATCGGATGGGGAAGGGAGCGCCACACCGCCAGGATCGAGGGGGCGCTGAAGAGCGTGGAGAAGTACAAGCCCGGCCGCTTCGAAAGCGAGGAGCAGCTGGAGCGGCGCAAGGGGCGCACCCGCGAGGACCTGCTCGCGCTGCGGGCGCTCATCGGCCCCGTGCTCGCCGCCACACCTCAACTCGACGACCGCGTCTCCCCCGCCCAAGTCGCCGCCGGAGTGAAGAGCCTGCTCGCCCGAACCGCCCCCGGCACCGACACCGACGACACCGCCCGGGACCGTCTGGTCCGCCAGCTCGACCGCATCGAGGCGACCCTGACCCGGCCGACCGACTACCCTTCGGCCGCCGCCATCGTCAAGTCCTTCCTGCAGATCCGCATACCCGCGCCCCGCGCCGAGGGCCTGGCCCCGTGGAGTTCCGCGGCAGGGCACCTCTACCTCACCGACCTCGCGCACGGCGGCGCCACGGGCCGCCCCTACACCTTCATCGTGGGCATGGACTCGGCGCGCTTCCCCGGATCCACCCGGGAGGACCCGCTGCTGCTGGACCGCGAGCGCTGGCACTTCGGCCGCGGCGAACTCCCGCTCGCGCGCGACCGCACCGCCGAGACCCGCTTCAACTTCGCCCAGCTCGTGGCGCGCCTGCGGGGCACCGTCTTCCTGAGCTACTGCCGCTGGGACCCCGGCGAGTCGCGCGAGCTGTCTCCGGCCCCCGAACTGCTGCAGGCGCTGCGACTGCGCCAGCGGGACCGGACCCTCAATTTCGAGCATCTCGAACAGCACCTCGGCCCCAGCGAGTCCCGTCTTCCCCGCCCCGAGCTGCACACCGACCTCGACGAGAGCGACGCCTGGCTCCGTGCGCTTGCCACCTCCGACGGCAGGCTGCGCGACGGACTCGAGGCCGTGGGCCGCTTCTACCACCGGCTGGGACTGGGCATGGCGGCGGCAGACGCGCTCAGCCGCGACCAGGCCACCGTGCACACCGGCTTCCTGGGCACCCCCTCGCCCCCGCTCTCCTACCAGGACCTCTCCGATCGTGCTTTCTCGGCGAGCGGCCTCGGTTCCCTGGGCGCCTGCCCGAGACGCTTCCTCTTCAGCTACATCCTCAAGGCCTATCCCCCCGACGACCCCGAGTTCGACCCCCACCGCTGGCTCAACCCGCTCGAACGGGGCAGCCTGCTGCACAAGGTCTACGAAGAGACCCTGAGGCTGGCGCGCGAACGGGAACTCAACCCCGAGGACGACGGTTTCCTCGCGCTCGCCCTGTCCGTGGCCGACCGTGAAGGGGCCGATGCGCTCTGGCGGGTCCCGACGCCGAGCCGCGCGGTCCAGGAGTGGGAGATGGAGGCGCTGCGCAACGACGCCCGCTCCTTCGTCGAGATGATCCGCGACGACCCGCCGCACTGGATTGCGCTCGAGATGCCCTTCGGGATGGGCGACGATCCGACCACGATCGACGCAGGTGGCCGGCCGGTCGGGGTGCGCGGCTTCATCGACCGGCTGGACGACCGCGGCGCGGCGCTCCACGTCGTCGACTACAAGACCGGGAGGGACTACGGGTACGGCGGCAAGTCGAAGGTGTACGATGGCGGCCGCCGCCTGCAGCACCTCATCTACACCCTGGCCGCGGGCGCGAGAATGGGACGGCCGGTCGCGCGGATGGAGTATCACTTCCCCACGCGCCGCGGCGAAAACCGGGTGCGAACCTTCAAGACGGCCGACCTGTCCCACGGCGGTGGCCTGGTCGCCACCCTGCTCGAAGGCGTCGCGGCCGGACGATTCCCCGCGACCGACAGTGCCAGGGACGACTGCGGCTTCTGCGACTTCGCCGAGGTCTGCGGCGTCCGGACCGACAAGTGGGGACGGAACGCGTCGTGCCGGCATTCCGACTGGACCGCCCGCAACCTGGGCGTGCTCCCCGAACTCGATTCGCTCAAACGGGTGCGCAACTGGGAAGACGAGGAGCCGGTGTTTTGAACAGGGCCCGGGAACTTTCGCCACCAGCCCCGCCCCGCCCTCCCCGGCGCGAGCCCTCCGACCAGCCCGCGCGGCTCCGCATCCTGGAGGACCTCGAGCGCAACCTGCTCGTCGAAGCGGGGGCCGGATCGGGCAAGACGACCTCCCTGGTCGACCGCATGGTCGCGCTGGTGCGAAGCGGCGCCTGCACCGTCGACCGGATCGCCGCGGTCACCTTCACCCGCAAGGCGGCCGCGGAGCTGCGCCAAAGGTTCCAGGTCGAGCTGGAACGCGTCGCGGGCGGGATCGATCCCGACCACGCCGACCACGCTGTGGTGCAGCAAGCGATCCGCGACATCGACCTCGCCTTCCTCGGGACCATCCACGCCTTCTGCGCGAAGCTGCTGCGCGAACGGCCGCTGGAGGCCGGGCTCGATCCGGGCTTCCGCGAGGTGCAGGAGTCGGAGGCGGAGCGCATGCAGCGCCGTTTCTGGGTGGAGTTCCTGGAACGCCTGGCCACGGACGGGGACCCCCGGCTGGGTGAGCTGGAGCGGTTGGGCATCCAGCCCGACCAACTCGAAAACGCCTTCCGCGAGCTGGTGCAGAATCCGGATGTGGACTTCGGCTTTGAGCCGGTGGACCCCCCGGACCCGGAAGAGACCGAGGCCGTGCGCGCCCGCTTCGAGGAGCTGCTGGACCGCGCCGAACGGCTCATGCGGGGCCGCAACCCCCCGGACGGCTGGGACTCGTTCGGCCAGCGCATGCGGACGCTCCTCTACTGGCGCCGTTTAATGGACTGGTCAGACCAGTCAGCATTCTTCGATGCGCTGGCCAGGGTCCACCTGAAGAAGGGCGGACTGGTGCAGAAGCGGTGGTCCGACACCGCCCTGGGGAAGGCCGAGGCCAAGCGCCTCTGCGCGGATGTCGTCGAGTTCGCGGAGGCGGGCGGAGCGGCGGACAGGGTGCTGCGCGACTGGTGGGCCTACCGCTACCCCGTCGCCATCGGTGTGGCCAGGTCGGCGGCCGACGCCTTCGCGCAGCAGAGGAAGGACCGGGGGGAGATCGACTTCCAGGACCTGCTGGTCCACACGGCGGGGCTGCTCCGCGAAGACCCCCAGGCGCGCCGCGACCTTGGGAAGCGCTACCAGCGGGTCCTCGTCGACGAATTCCAGGACACCGATCCCCTGCAGGCCGAGATCCTGTTGCTGCTGGCCAGCGGCCCGGAGACCGGCAACGACTGGCGCACCGTGACGCCGCGCCCCGGCGCGCTCTTCGTGGTGGGGGACCCGAAGCAGAGCATCTACCGCTTCCGGCGCGCCGACATCGCCCTCTACGAAGTGGTCAAGAAGCGCTTCGAGGATTTCGGCGACGTGCTGCTGCTCGAGGCCAACTTCCGCTCCCTGACAGGGATCGAGACGCTGGTGAAGGGCGTCTTCGACAGCGAGGACCGCTTCGGACGCGAGGATTCGGACCGCCAGGCGGCCTTCGCCCCGCTACTGACGCACCGCGACGAGGGTCCCGGCGTGCTGGCCGTCTACACGGTCGCGGGCCGCAGGCAGGACGAGGTGGCCAGGGACGAGGCCGCGCGCATCGCCCGGGAGATCGCACGCCGCGTCGAGGCCGGGGAGCGCGAACCCGGCGACTTCATGATCCTGACGCGAACGCGCAGGTACCTGCCGGTGTACGCGCACGCCCTCGAGGACCGCAACCTGCCCGTCGAGGTGTCGGGCGCGGGCGTGGGGTTCGAGGACGAGTTGGCCGCGCTCCTGCTGCTCTTCCGCTGCCTCGAAGATCCGGCGCACCAGCCTCGTGTGCTCGGGGTGTTGGCGGGCCCTCTCTTCGGGATCACGCTGGATCGGCTGGTGGCCTACCGGGACGGCGGCGGCCGCTTCCGGATCAACCGCCCGGTCGAGGGCGACGATGAGGTGACCGGCGCGATCAACCTCCTGCACGGGTGGTGGAAGCGGGCGCTGCGCGAGCCCGCGGATGTGACGGCCGAGCGTCTGGTGCGGGAGATCGGGCTCTTTCCGCTCGCGGCGGCGGGCAAGCTGGGGGGACTGCGTGCCGGGGCGCTCGCATACCTCCTTGACGCGGTGCGCGCCCGCGCCATGGAGGGGGACACCTCGATCGCGGGTGCCGTGGACGCCATCGCGACCGCGCTGGACTGGGAGGACGCGGAGGCGCCCCTGGTGCCGGGACGCGGCAACAGCGTCCAGGTCATGAACCTTCACCGCGCGAAGGGACTCGAGGCGAAGGTGGTCTTCCTGGCGGCGCCCTTCGGGGAGCGCGACTGGCCGCCGGGCATGCGCGTGGCCCGGGACGAGACGGGGGTGGCGCGCGGGACGATCCCGATGCTGGTCAAGCGCGGTTTCACGACGGAGATCATCGCGCAGCCGTGGAGCTGGGAGGAGGATCAGGGGGTGGAGCGTGAATTCGAGGCGGCTGAGAAGACGCGTCTGCTGTACGTGGCCGCGACGCGGGCACGGGATGAGTTGTGGATTGGGCGTGGGGCTGGGCTGGGGAAGCGCAACAAATCGCCGTGGGGGGCGCTCGAGGAGTGGGTGATCGGCGAGGCCTTGCGGGTGGGGGAGGGGGAGGGGGGTTTTGCCAGGGTGGTGGAGTTGCCGCATGAGGATGTTCCCGCGCCGGATGTGCTGGAGGCCGGGACGGACATGGGGGGACCTCTGGCGGCGATGGAGGCCGCGGCGGAGCGTGCGCGCGAGCCCACCTACCGTTTGGATACGGTGACGGGGCGGGCGAAGGGGGAGGTCGCGGTCCCCCCACCTCCCGACCCGTCCGTTCGCGTCGAGGACTTCACCCAACCCACCCTCCACCCCATCAGCGGCGGCTTCGAATGGGGCAGCGTCGTCCACCTGGTCCTCTCGGCCGCGGGCGAGGGCATGCACGGCGAACCCCTCACGCAGCTGGCCCGCGACCTCCTCATCGAGTTCGAGCGACCGGTCGATGCCACCGGCGCCCCCACCGAACTGCAAGCCCTTCTCGCGCTGGTCGAAGCGGTGCGCGGCTCGGCCGTGTGGCGCCGCGCCATGAAGAGCGACGAGCGCTACACGGAG
Organism: Longimicrobiales bacterium; assembly: GCA_965211795.1. GTDB lineage: Bacteria > Gemmatimonadota > Gemmatimonadetes > Longimicrobiales > Gaopeijiaceae > Bin94. The sequence goes on along the minus strand of OZ242973.1, from coordinate 3,731,539 downwards.
GTCCCCTTCGCGGTGAACCTGGCGGCGCAGCCGGGTGGGCGGGATGTGCTGGAGGGAGTGATCGACCTGGTGTTCCGTGAGAACGGCCACTGGGTCGTGGCGGACTACAAGACGGACAGCGGCGAGGACCCCGAGTTCGAGGAGCGGGTGGGGCGGTACCGCGCCCAGGTGGATCTGTATGGTGAATGTTGGGAGAGGCTGACGGGTGAGGTGGTGGGGGAACGGGTGCTGGTGTTTACCGCGCAGGGCAGGGTGGAGGGGTGGTGAGGGGGGTTCCGTCCCGCTACGGAACATACCCCTCCCGCGTCTTGCAGCCTGCGGGGGCCTCCTGCTCCCGGGACAGGCACTCGCTGAGCGGATAGGGCATCGCGTCGTGTAGCCGCGTGTCTGCGCTGGGCGAACCGAGCACGGGGATTTCGAGGAGCTTTCCGTAGCGGTTCATGTCGATCCAGGTGTGCCCCCACTCGAAGACCAGCGAGAACCGCTTGTTGTACAACAGCTCGTCGAGCAGGTCTTCGTCCGATCCGGAGTACGGGTCCGGAAGAGGTTCGAGACCCCCTGAACGCTCGCGGATCAGGTTGATGTCGTCGATGGCCGCCGCCCGGTTGCCCAGCGCGAGGTTCGCCTCGGCGCGGATCAGGATGAGCTCTTCGTTCTTGATCCACACCATCGGGGCGCTCGGACTCTCGTACAGGGTGAACTGGAGATCCGAGCTGATCTCGAGCAGCTGATAGACGGGCACCTGCTTGAACTTGCTCTGGTAGCGCAGATCGGGGGACCCGTCCGCGCGGCGTTGGGCCTCGCCGCGGAACCGGGTGTTGGCATACAGCAGGTCGGGGCGGTTGGCCGGATTGGTGAGGTCCCCGGAGTTGACCGACCAGTTGTGGCGCGCACCGTGGTCCAGCGGCAGGCTGGCATCCATGAACGACTCGGCGACCGCCTGCAGCGCACCCGTCCAGTTGTTGCGCTGCACCTCGGCGCGCGCCTTGATGGCCCGGTTGAGCAGGAGGAAATCCGCCGGAGAGGCGAAGTGCGCCAGGCCGCTGGTCACTCCGAACGGGAACGAGGTGGCGGCCCGCAGATCGTCTTTCGCGCTGTCCAGCAAGTTGATCACGTGGGCGTAGACCTCGCTCTCGGACACGATTGGAGCCGGGGGATCGTTCGGATCGGATCCCACCGCGATCGGCGCGCCCAGGTGCCGCCGGGTCACGGCGATGTGCAGGAAGTCGTACGCCTGAACGGTCCTGGCGAAGCCGCGCACGGCGGCTCGGTCGGCGTCCGGGAGCTCCGAGTTGTCCAGGGCCGACAGGAGCAGGTTGGCGTTGCGGATGTTCCTGTACGTTTCGGCCCACACCTGAGTACACACCCACAGGGTGGGGGACCAGGGGTCGCGGACGCTGCCGGGAAGCGAAGACCCCGTCGGCGCCATGGGATAGACTTCGCGGCCGAAGGCACCGGCCCACTGCACCATGTTGGCCGCGCCGATGCGGGTGCCGAAGAGCAGACCCTGTGCGGCGGCCGCGACAAGGGCCGCGCTCGGATTGGTCTGCAGGTCCTCGACGCTGGGGTTGTTGTAGTCGGGTACGGTCAGGTCGCACGCCGTGGATGCGGCGACGGCGACGCCCGCCGTGAGGATGGGCCGGCCCATTCGTCCGATCATCGGTCTCGCTCCTCTGTTCATGCTCTCAGAAACCCACGTCTACCGAGAACCAGAAGCTCCGGCTCGGGGGGAAGGGGGCCGCGTCCTGGCCACGACCGACCGCCTCACTCCCGAAATTGCTCACTTCGGGGTCCAGCCCGCCGTAGTTGGTCACGGTGAGGAGGTTGCGGCCGCTCAGGTTGATGCGGATGTGTCGGGCAGCGCTCCAGACCGCGGCCACCACGGGGTCCGGAAGGTCGTAGCTCAGGGTGAGCTCCCGCAGCTTGAGGAAGGAGGCGTCCTGGAAGTAGGTCCCGGTGTTGTTGGGGAAGTTCCGGTTCCGCCGCACGCAGACGCTCTCGCCGTCGACCAGGTCCTTGCAGTCCTCGGCGTTCCGGGTCAGGTCGAAGAGGAACCGGGTGAGGTTGTTGGCAGTGCCGCCCTGCTGCCAGTCCAGCGTCGAGTAGATGCCGAAGCGTCCGACGCGGACATCGTTCGCGAAGCCCATCCGGAAGTCGGCGTTGGCGTCCGCCAGGGGCCGCACGCCGATTTCGCCCGTTTCGGGGTCGGGACCGTTGCCCCAGAGAAGCGTCAGCGACCTGCCTTCTTCCGCGACGGTGGTGCCGTAGAAATAGCCGAATCCCTGGATCGTGAAGCGGGGTACCGGAAGCGAGACCACCATGCTGCGGTCCATGCCGAAGGTCGTGCGTGAAGTCCATTGCAGGTGCCGGCTGAAGAAGGGCACGATCGTGACGGCGGCCTCGATCCCCCAGGTGTTGATTTCACCGCCGTTGAAGATCGACTGCGCAAAACCGCTCGACGGGACGAGCGACTGCTCGAGGATGACGTCTCGCACGGTCTTGTCGAACCACGTCATCTCGACGGTGGCGCGGTCCCCGAAAAGTGTCGCGTCGACCCCGCCCTCGATCTCGGTCTGCCGCTCGGGGCGCAGGTCCGGGGCCGCCGTGGCACCCTCGACGCCCAGCGTCGGAAGCCCGCCGATGTTCCTGCCTTCGTATGCCGTGAACTTCTGGCCGAACAAGGGCTGGTTGCCCGACTGGCCCCACGCTCCGCGGAACTTGATCTCCCCCAGGACGGAGCCTTCGGCGGGAACCCGGTAGGAGGCTGCGAGCTTGGGGTAGAAGTGATACCGCTCGGTGTCCGAGTTGTTGGAGCTGCGGTCGGCCCGGACTCCCGCCGTGAGCAGAAGGCGCTCATTCATGAGCAGGATCTCCTCCTGCGCGAAGATGCCGAAGTCGAGAACCCGTTCCCGGTGCTGTCTCACCTCGGTGGCGGTGCCCCTGTCGATGTTCTGAAGACCCCCGATGAGGTTCTTCGCGATCGTGCGGCTGACGTCCACGTCGCGGATCTCGTACAGCGTTCCGAAGGAGGTCGTCGACCGGAGCGCGCCGGAATCGAAGGTATGGACGGCGTTCAGGTTGACGTTCGTGTACTGGCTGTAGGCCGATCCGAGGACCGAGGTGCCGGCAAGCCCGTCGTTGGGTTCGAACTGCAGTTCCGGGGGCGAAAAGAGCTCGTTCTTCTGGTTGAAGAAGTCGATGCCCCCGGTCACGCTCAGCCGGAGATGATGCGTGGCCGAAGTGACGGCGTCGAAGGTCAGGTTTCCCGCGCCGAGGAAGCGCCACACCTCCTCGTCGTTCTTCACCAGCGATGCCGTCTCCAAGATGTTCGAGGCGGCGAAGGGGTTGTGGGGATAGGTGCCCTGCGCGTCCGGACAGTCGTCGACGTCCGCCTGCCGGCTTCCGTCCGCGCATACGGCGCGCAGGTCGACGAAGGAGGGTGTGGACGGCAGCGTCATGTAGTAGCTGATGCTGCGGTTGTCGTTGTTGGTGATCCCGCGGCCCGCGACGGTGTGAATCGCGTTGGTATTCAGGCTGAAGGAGACCCGGTCCCCCAGCGTCTGGTCCAGGTTCAGCTTCAGCGACTCCTTGTTGTAGTAGGTGTTGTCGATGATGCCGCCATCGTGTTTGACCAGACCCGAGGCATAGTAGCGGGTATCCCGGGTGCCTCCGCTCACGCTCGCCGATGTCTCACGGGACAGGGGTTCGTTTCCCGCGAGCAGCTCCTCGTGGTCGAAGAACCTGCCGGCCTGCCAATGGTCTGCCGCCTGGGGGCCGAAAGACTCCACCGCCTCGTCAAGTGAGGTGAACTCGCGCAGCCCCAGCTTGTTGGAGAGCTGAAAGAACCCGAATCGCTGCGTGAGGTTGAACTGCGGCGCCCCGACCCGGCCCCGCCTGGTCCGGATCAGCACCACCCCGTTGTTGGCCTTCGACCCGTAGATCGCGGCGGCCGAAGCACCCTTGAGGACCTCGATGCTCTCGATATCGTAGGGGTTCAGATCGGCGATGCGGTTCGCGGCGTTGTCCTGGGAGCCCCCACGAACGGGATCGGGCGAGGAGCCCGTGATAACGTGGACCCCCGACGGGATCGTCTCGTCGCTGACGATCACGCCGTCGACCACGTAGAGCGGCCGGTGGCGGCCCAGAATCGTGGACACGCCGCGGAGCTGGAGCTGCATGCCCCCGCCCGGGGCGCCCGAGTTCGACTGGATGTTCGCTCCCGCCACCTTGGCCCTCAGCGCCTGTTCAACGGAGGCCGCGGGCACGCGGTTGAGGTCCGCCGCGTCCACCGTGGAGACCGCGTTGGCGAGGTTGCGTCTTGCGATTCCGGTAGCCTGGCCCGTAACGACGATTTCGTTGAGCCCGAGGACATCGATGCCGAGCGCGACTTCGATGTTGTCGATGCCCCGGGGGACGGTGATCGTCAACGGTCGGTATCCCAGCTTGCTCACCTCGAGCACGACCTGGCCTGTGGTCACGGATATGGCAAAGCTGCCGTCTTCCTCCGTGAAGGTGCCCAGTGCCGTACCGGGTACGACGACGGCGGCGCCGGAAACGGGTCGGGCGGTGATCGAATCGGTAACGGACCCCGTGATCACACGCGTCTGGGCCCGGGTCGCTTCGGCTCCCAGCAGGAGGATCAGGCAGGGCAGGAAGCACTGGTACGCTCTCATCGAGCTTCTCCTTTGCGGGCGGCTAGTGACGGGACGGGTTCGCAGCAGCAGCCGTGCCCGGCCAGGATACGCGACAGGTCGAGCACCCTGATGCCCTGGAAGGCCCGCGCAAGGGACAATGTTGGTCACGCCCGTTTGGCGTGGTAATTCCGACAATGGAGGCCGCAAATCACCTTCTCTGTTAGTAGAAGAAATCCCCGCCGCATACAGGTGGCAACGCAACCGCGAAGGGTCGCCGCTCTTGATTGTCCAAAATGTAATGCACGCATTACAGTATGTAATGTTTACTTTACAGTGACGATCACAGAATGCGAAGCCGCCCCGCTTCACAACTTCACCACGGGCAATTTGCGATCACTGCACCGCTCGTAGCGTAGACCGCGATGCCTGTCCTGTTCGGTGACTGCTGGGAGCGGGTGCCGGGCGAGGTGGTGGGGGAGGCAGGTACCGAAATCATGTGGTGGGGCGGAGATTGAAGCGTGCCGGAAAGCCTTGAGACTGCTCCAGGGCTTGTGACTGGGGACAGCGACCGCCAAACTGGCACATCCCGAAGAGCCGCCGCCGGCCACCCGTCCCGTCCCAGGAAACAACATGCTCAGAGCGACCATCAACCACGCCACTCCGATCACCCTGCTGATCCTCCTCGCCGCCACCCTCCCCCCAACCCCCGCCACCGCCCAGGAGGAGTGCCCCGACCTGCCGTTCCCCGAGGGCTGGGAAGTCCGCTTCGACCGGGAGGGCATGAGCATGGACGACCTCTGCCTGGTCACCATGCCCCCCGGCCTCCACATCACGACCGGCCCCAGGCTGATCGCCTACCACCCCGATTCGGTCGCCTCCGGCGATTTCAGGATCGAGTCCCAGACCTACCTCTTCGACCCCGAGGGTCGGCGCGAGGCCTTCGGGTTCTTCATCGGCGGCAGCGACCTGCAGGGTCCCGGCCAGAGCTACACCTACTTCCTCCTTCGCGAAGGCGGCGAGTTCCTGGTCAAGACACGTTCCGGCACGGACACGCCCGTGGTTCAGGACTGGACGGCCCACCCGGCCATCGTGTCGTACGCCACGAAACCGGCAGACGCCAATACGGCCGGCAACGTCCTCGCTCTGGAGGCCGACGGCGACGAGCTGCGCTTCTTCGTCAACGGCGAACACGTCTGGTCGGGACCACGCGGGGACCTCGCAACCGACGGGATCTTCGGCCTGCGGGTCAACCACAGACTCAACCTGCACGTTACCACGATCATGTCGGGGAGATTGCCAGACCAGTCAGACTAGTTATATTACCGGCATGAACCCCGTCTACTCCACCTACGAAGCCAAGGCCAGATTCTCCGAAGTCCTGCGTCTGGTCCGCGAGGGCACCGCCGTCACCATCAGCTACCGGGGGGATCCCGTGGCGGAGATCCGTCCGCTGGCGCCCAGAGCAACGAGCGTCGAGGAGCACTTCGCACGGCTGGAGAAACGGGGCATCGTGATCCCGGCCTCCGATCCGCACAGCCCACTCCAGCCTGGCCCGCCGAATCCCGGGGGACTTGCCCGCTTTCTCGCCGAGCGCAACGAGTGAGCGTCGCCTACGTCGACACATCGGTGATGGTTGCCCTCGCCTTTGCCGAAAAGGGTGCGGAATCCCTGGCGACGAAGCTGGCGGGCTTTTCGCGCCTGGTGTCGTCCAACCTTCTCGAAGCCGAACTGAGGGCGGCCTGCCGACGCGAGGGTCAACCGGTGCCGGTCCACCTCCTGGCTCGCATCGGGTGGATCCTCACCCACCGGCCCCTGTCGCAGGAGATCCAGACGGCGCTCCAGGCGGGCAGGTTGCGAGGAGCCGACCTCTGGCATGTCGCGAGCGCGCTCTACGCGACACCGGAGCCGGGGGCTGTCGCATTCGTTACTCTCGACCGTGAACAGGCCGAGGTCGCCGCGGCACTGGGTTTTCGGCTCGACCCGCCTTCGGTCCCCCCTCAGAAGTCCAGCCAGTAACTCGCCTTCACCAGCAGCACATTCCGCATCGGGTCGTTCCACAGATCCCGCACGTCGTCGATTCCGTCCAGGCCGGGCTCGCTCGCGCGGCCGAACCGGTCCTGCGTCCACACCACGAAGAGCGTCGAACCCGGCAGGTACTCCCAGCGCAGGACCACGTTGCTGCGGAACGACCGCACCCGGAAATCGGGGTTCGGGAAACGGATCGCCCGGCCCGGCCCGGGTCCGTCGGCGTCCACGCTGTAGAAGTCGTCGGTCTGCAGCAGGGTGGAACTCCCTTCGCCGAAACGCAGGAAGTCGTACGTCCCCGGGGTCTCGAGTGCGGCGAACCCCTCGTAGTCGCCGCTCGACAGGAAGGGCTCCGCGTAGACCTGAAGGGTGATCAGGGGCGTGACCGCCAGGTCCACGCGCAGCGTCGCGCTGAGCGATGTCCTCTCGAGCTCGGCGAAGAGGTAGCGGCGGCTCCACGTCCTGCCGGCTAGGGGATCGGGAACTTGGCCGACGTAGAAGACCGGCGTCCAGCTGCGGCTCGCCCGCGGTCCGATGCTCCAGCTCAGCGACCCGTCGCCGCGTCCCCGGACGCTCGGTGAAAGGGTCACGCCGTACCCCCCCTCCTCATTCCCCGAGTAGTTGACGTTGATGTTGCCGGAGATCCGGTTCCGTCCGTCCCCGCTCAGGTTCAGGTTCGCGTTCCAGCTCGCGGGACTGAGGATGCCGGGTCCGCCCCGGGTCGCACGCGTGTCGAGACTGCGGAGGCGGAGGTTGCTGCGCAGCCGGAACGAGCGGAATCCGTTCGTCTGGCCGTTCGCATTCAGGGCAAAGCCCCGGTCGACGATCTGGTTGCCGAAGTTCCTGGACTCGCTCCCGTAGAGGTTGACGCTGGCGCCGCGGAAGATCCGCCCCGGCACCGTCCACCGCTTGCCCCCTCCTCCCGAGAAGGAGAAGAAGTCCCCGATGGTCTGGAAGCCCGCGTCGTTGATCTCGAACCCCGGCGAGACCGCGCTGCTCTCGAAGCCGTACGTCCATTCCCCCGCGATCTTGCGGAAGGCGAGCTGTCCCGCGAACCCGGAGAGGGTCGTGCGGTTCGGGTCGAGCGACATGTAGTTCTGGTCGGGACGCTGGAAGTAGCGCACGGGTGCGAGCTGCGCGCGGAGCATCGAGAGTTCGTCGCCGTGCACATAGGATCCGGCCGCCCACCCGGAAAGCGAGTACGTGCGGTTGGCGAAGCGGTGAAGGAAGTCCACGCCCGCCGCGAAGGCACGGTCGCGCAGCCCCGAGAACACGTCGTCGTCCAGACTGCGCACCACTCCCGTGGCGATCGCCCCGATGAGGGTGTTCCCCTCCCGCATGTCCTTCCGGACCCTCAGCGCGGTGATGTTCGAGAGCGGATCGATGGGGGTCTCGCCGATGGGCATGTCCACGCCGTCGGTGAACCTGCCCATCTCGCGCTGGGTGGTCGCGTTCATGAAGGCGACGATCAGGTCGGACTCGGTGCGCCCCGTGATCTTGGCGGCGCCGAGGATCGTCGACGCCCGCGGCTGGTCCACATACGCTCCCTTGCCGTAGGCCGAGAGCGCCGGCCGCTGCCCCACGCGCCGCGAATAGAAGAAACCGAGTCCCCGCATCCCGCCGAATCCGAAGAGGCCCGACCCTTCGACGAAGAAGGGACGCCGCTCCTCGAAGTACGTCTCGTAGGCCGACAGGTTGACCACGGCGGGATCGGCCTCCACCTGGCCGAAGTCGGGGTTGAAGGTGGCGTCCAGCGTGAGGCCGTTAGTGAGCCCGTACTTGAGGTCGACCCCCGCGTTGGCGGTGGTCAGCGACCCATCGTTGAAGGGACTGGCCGGATCCGCCCGCTGGTCGTACGACGAATTGGTGACGGCGTACGGCAGAACCTCCAGGCGCCCGGGGCGGCGGACCCCCTCGAGGCCGAGCAGGTGGCCGAACTGCGAGGTCCAGCCGGGCTCGGTCGGGGGACGCCAGCTCCAGGTGACGCCCTCGCCCAGGTGGAAGATGTCGCGCCGGAAATTGATCCCCCACACCTGGTCCTCCCCCTCGCCGAAGCGCAGCTGGGAGAAGGGAATCCGCATCTCGGCCACCCACCCCAGCGAATCGGCCCGGGTTGAGGCGGTCCACACCGGATCCCAGCCCGCGTCGATTCCCTGAATGCCGTCGTTGGGGGCCACCAGGTCGTTGCGGCCGCCCGCGGGCGTGACGCCGAAGATGAAGGCCGTGCGGTGATCGTGGTAGGAGTCGATCTGGACCTGGAACTGGTCGTTGGCCTGCATGAAGGAATCGCGCCGGCCACGAAGCTGCGAGATCGTGCCCGGATCTTCGGCGTACATGCGCGCGCCGATATAGAGGGCGTTGTCCGTGTACGCGACCCGCACCTCGGTGCGTTCCCCGGCGGGATTGCCGTCGCCGGGCCGGTCGCGGCGGAATCCGGTTATGGGCCGCGCGATCTGCCAGACGGCGTCGTCCAGGCGGCCGTCGAGTGAGGGGGCGACGTCGGCACGGACCGCGGTCACGGTCGGGGGCGTGTAGCCGCCCCGGTGCGTGAGGGTGGAGTCGGGGGGGGAGGACAGCTGGGCCCCGGCCGAGGCGGTGGCCGCCGCATGGAAAACGAAGAGGAGTCCGGCGGTGCGGGTCATGGGATCCTGGCTTGTCGATTGGAATGAAGGGCCACACTCAAGGTCCCCTTGGGGATCGCTTTTGTTGACATCGGGACCCGGTCACCGGGTTGCACGGCCATTGCCGGCGCCGGCATCGGTCCCGCCCTTCTTCCACCGCCCCGAAACGGCGACGAGCACCAGCCAGCCCGCGATCGCCACGAGGTGAAAGGTGTAGAAGCGCCACCAGAAGGCGAGCGAGCCGAGTTGCGCATCCGGCACATGGCCGCCGAGGGTGGCCGCGAACCCCGTCTCGACGAGCCCGGCACCTCCCGGGGCGGGGACCAGACGGCCACCATAGAGGAGAAAGAAGGGCCACCCGAGGAGCGGTTCCGGGTTGGCCAGGGCGATGCCGGGGCCGACCAGCGCAGGGAGGATGAGAAGTCGCGCCGCAATATGCCCGAGGGTTGCCAGCGCCAGCAGGGCAAGGTGGATACGGCCCATGCGGCGGAGTGCCCCGGCGGCCTCCCGAAAGTCGGCCGCGATCTTCTTGATGCGGTCCCAGCGCGGTTCGGAGATCCACAGCCGGGCGAGAAGCCGCGGCGCGCGCGCGTCGCGGGACGGTGCGAGGCGGACGGCGAGGGCCACCAGCGCGAAGTTGCCGAGCGACCAGGCCAGCGGTCCGGTCATGGCGAGGAGGGGAACGTCCAGGGACAGGACCAGGGCGGTCGCGCAGAAAAGCAGCATTGTCGCTTCGCAGACCGTTTCGCCGACCAGGAGAGCGCCGATGTGCCCGCCGCGTATGTGGTGCCGCCGCAGAAGGAGGGTCTTCACGGCATCGGAGCCGAAGCGTACGGGCGAGACCGCGGCCGCGCCGTCCGCCGCGAGGTGTGCGCGGATGGAAGTTGGGAGGGGAATCACGATGCCCATCACGGTGCCAAGGACCACCAGGCGCGCCGCGCGCAGCAGGGTATCCGCGACGATCATGGCGAACGCGGCGGCGTGGTTGGCAAGAGGGAGCGCGAGGAGGGCTTCGGGCGCGGGACCGCTTCGAGTGAGGACAACCCAGGTCGCTACCGCGACTCCCGCCAGACTGAGGGTGACGAAGATGCGGCGGATCAAGAGGGGATTCGCCGCACGGTCGATGGCACAGACTCTCGCCGGTGAAACGATTCAGGACGCGACCCGCCAGCAGTCGAATGTATACTGTACATTACATAATGGAAACTAATCATTACATTGCGGATGCTGGGCGAAGTGCTTCGGCCAGGATCCGGCCGCCTCGAATTTCCCATGGCCGCGAGCGGCCGGCTGCCCAGCTCGATGTCTCTACCGTAACGGGAGCCTCAGTCCCGTTGTTTCGAAGCGGACTCTGTCCTGGGACTGCTACACCCCGTACTCCCGAAAAACCTCCTCGTTGTGCTCCCCCAGCTTCGGAGCCCGCCGCCGCCCCTCCGGCATCCCCAGCGGCGTACGCACCTGCAGCGTCCCCGGCGCCTCCTCGTCGGGGATCTCGAAGAAGACTCCGCGCTTGCGATGCAGCGCATGGTCCGCCACCTCGTCCAACTCCAGGACGGGCTCGCAGCAGCAGTCGTGCCCCGCCAGCACGCGCGCCCACTCGTCCCGTGTCCTCGTGGCGATGACCCCGGTCAGTTGGCGGCGAAGATCGGCGTCGCCCTCCGGCCCCGGACGCAACTCGAGACCGGCCGCCGCAGCCAGCCGCCCCACAAACTGCGGCTCCAGGGCGCCCACGCTCAGGTACCTGCCGTCGCTCGTCTCGTAGACGCCGTAGCGGGCCGCGCCGCCGTTCAGCAGCCCGGTCCCCCGCGTCGGCGGCGAGGGCTCCGCGTGGACGATCCCGAACTCGCTGGCCAGCATGGCGAGTGCGCCCTCGGTCATGGAGATGTCCAGGTGCGTGCCCCGGCCGGTCCGGTCCCGGTCGATCAGGGCGGCAAGGATGGCCATCGCGCCCCACATGGCGCCGCCCCCCAGGTCGGCGATCTGCACACCCGCGAGCGCAGGGGGACCTTCCGCATCCTGGCCGCTCATCGCGAGGACGCCGGCCAGCGCCAGGTAGTTGATGTCGTGGCCCGCGCGATCGCGGTAGGGACCATTCTGCCCGTACCCCGAAATCGAGCAGAGGATGATGCGATCGTTGCGCTCGTTCAGCGTCTCGTAGCCCACGCCCAGCCGGTCCATCACGCCCGGCCGGAAACTCTCGACCACCACATCGGCGCGTACCGCCATTCGCAGGAACCGCTCGCGCTCGCGGTCGTCCTTCAGGTCCATCGTCACCGACCGCTTGTTGCGGTTCACCGTGAGATAGCGGCCCGACGGCCCGTCCCCGCGCGGAGGGAAATCACGCATGTAGTCGCCGCGCCGGGGTTCCTCTACCTTGACCACGTCGGCGCCGAGGTCGGCGAGGATCATCGTGAGGAAGGGGCCGGGGAGAAGCCGGGACAGGTCGAGCACTCTGACGCCCTGGAGGGCACGCGCAAGGGACATGGTTGTGACTCTCATACGGTGTGGAATACGGCAGCAGGACCGCGAGGTGGTCTGCTGGAGAGGCTCCAACTTCCCCCCCGAAGGCGCCGGAAGGCAACCGGGATGAGCGAACTCGACCGCGGAGCCGCCGATCGCGCCCGCGAACTGCACCGCCGCGCCGCGGTGGTCGACGGTCACAGCGACATCCTGATCCCCGTCACCGAAGGCAAGATGGACCTGGGTGACCGGGTGACCGTGCCGGGTCCGGAGTGGGAGCCGCCGCCGGGTGTGGAGAATTCGCCGCTGGTCCGCTTCGGAATGAGCCCCCGCACGGCGTGGTTCGGGTGCATGGGACAGTACGACCTGCCGCGCTGGAAGGAGGGTGGAGTCACGGCGCAGCTCTGCGCGGTCTACCTCGACGACGACTGGCTGCACGACCCCTTCCGCCGCGGCATGGAGATGGTCTGGAACCTGCACGACCAGATCGCCCGCCACGACGACCTGGTCCTCGCGACCTCCGTGCGCGATATCCGCAGGGCCAAGGCGGACGGGAAGGTCGCCCTGGTCCTCACCTTCGAGGGGTGCGAGCCTCTGGGCACCGATCCCCGCTTCCTGGACCTCTACCACCGCCTGGGGCTGCGCGCGGCGAGCCTGACCCACACCCGGCGCAACGTCTTCGCCGACGGCTGCTGGGCCGCCGACCGGAAGGGGGGCCTGACCGCCTCGGGCAGGGAGGTCGTGAAGCGCCTCGACCACCTCCGGATCGTCATCGACCTGGTGCACATCGCGGAGGTGGGGTTCTGGGAGATCCTCGACCTGGCGGAGCGGCCCGTCATCCTCTCGCACACGACGCCGACGATGTTCCCCGACACCTCTCCCACGGCGCGGGACCTGCTGGGCGGCAGGCTGCCCCGGCCACGCCTGGAGCTTCCGCGCGACCGCCCCATGCTCGAAGCGATTGCCGCGAACGGCGGGGTCCTCGGCCTCATCCACGTCGCGCACCGGGATCTGGAGAGCGTGGTTCGGGACATCGAGACCGCGCTGGACGTTATGGGTTCCGGCCACGTCGGTCTGGGCAGCGACTACTACGGGCTGGAGTTGGCACCCCGGGGCCTGGAGGACATCTCCGGGTTGCCGCGCCTGACGGAGGCGCTGGCCGCCCGGGGGCACGGCGATGAGGTGATCCTCAGGTTCCTGGGTGAGAACTACCTGCGGGTCTTCGAGGAGGTGTGGGGGGGCTGACCAGATCGCAGAAGACGAATCCGTCGCGCTCCACCACCTCGCCGCGGGTGACGGGGACGGGACGTGAAAAGACGGGTCCGGCGCTGACGAAGGTGTGGAATTCGCCGTTCTCGCCGCAGGGGTCGGCGGCCGCGGGCAGCTCCGCCAGGAAGACCTCGTCGAAATCACGCCCCACGAAGGAAGCGTCCAGCATGGAGAGGCTGACGCACACCGCTATTGCCTCGAAGCCGTCGCGAATGAATGAGCGCGCGAGCCGGTCGGTCGGCAGTCCCCAGATCGGGAACACGCATTCGAGCCCGCGTTCCGCCAGCTGCCGCTCGCGGTACTCGCGCAGGTCTTCCAGAAAGATGTCCCCGAAGGCGACCCTGCGGATGCCGGCGGCATGCTGACGGTCGAACTCCCGCCCCATCGCGCGCTTGTAGACCTCGTTCGAGGACTGCGGCGGCACCACCACCTCGGCCAGCTCGAGACCGAGCGAAGCGGCCTGCTCGCGCAGCAGCGACCGCCGCACGCCGTGCATGCTCACACGGTCGTAGGCGTCGGTCACGGTGGTGATCAGCGTCTCGACGCGGTACCTGCCCTCTCGCTGCAGCGCACGCAGCGCCAGGTAGCTGTCCTTGCCACCGCTGAAGCACATCGCGATCGGTTCCGGCACGGCTGGTAGTCTCCCCCGGTTGATGGTCGGTCCGACGACATTGGCAACGACCCCGCCTGTCCATCCGCGAGGTTGGACGGTAATGTAGTGCCGCGAGCACTCTAGCCCGGAGTATCCATGCGAAGACCGGGAACGCGGCCGTTGCCCGTCCTGATCCTTTTCGGCGTCCTCATCGCGCCGCCGGCCGCTTTGGCGCAGGAATCGGTGCGCCGCGTGTCGCTTTTCGAGGCGCTGGAGGCGTTCGCCGCGAACAGCCTTGCGCTGCAGATAGCCAGGTCCGAGACCGCCGGCCTGGTGGGTGAGGCGCGTCAATCCCGCGCCTACTTCAACCCGGCGTTCTCGTTTGGACGGGATGACCTCAGCCACAATGGCGAAACGGCCTGGGAAGAGACCTTCCGGGTTCTCCAGCAGGTGGAATGGCCCGGACGAACCACGGCCCGGGGACGGGCCGCCACGCACACGATCCGTGCCGGGACCGCCCGTTTGCGCGCCGACTCGATCGAGTTCGCATTCGAGGTGCGCGAGGCGTACGTGCAGGCCTGGTTCGCGGAGGAGGCGGAGTCGATCGTGCGGCGGACCGCCTCCGTGATTCAATCGGTGGCACGCGACGCGGAGGTCCGCTTGGAGGCGGGTGACATTTCGGACTACGAGGCCCGGCGGTTGCGACTCGCGCGGGTGGAAGCCGAACAGGAGCTGGAGGTAGCGGCGCTCCGCACACGGGCCGCGAGGAGGAATCTCGCCATGCTCATCGAACCGGGGACCGGCACGGAGGGGATCGGTCCGTCGGAAGGGCCGGATGGTGTGCCGCCCGTGATCAGCCGCGAAGCCGCTGTGGCCGCCCTCGACGGCCGTCCGGACGTAGGGGCGGCGGCAAGCGAACTGGACGCGGCCCGGGCTGGTGAGGACGTGGCCCGGACCTATTGGGTTCCCGCCCCGAGTCTCGGGCTCGGATACCGGCACCACTATGATGGCCTCGGAGGCGCCACCTTTGCGGTGGACCTCCCGCTGCCGCTCTTCGACCGGGGGTCGGGGACCAGGGAGGAGGCCGCCGCCCGGAGCTCCGCCGCCGCGTACCGTCTCGAACTGCGGAGGAAGATGGCGGAGTATGACGTGGTGGCCGCGTGGGACCGGTTTGCGTCGAACCGGGCGCGGCTCGAGTCAGCGGCGCCGGGTCTGCGGGCCGACGGCGAGGCGCTGCTCGCATCCGCGACCGCCGCGTACTCGGAACACGAGACGACCCTGCTGGACCTGCTGGACGCTGTCGGTGCGTTTCAGGGAGCCCAGCTGGGCGCGCTCTCCCTGACGGCCGAGGCCTGGATCGCATACTACGACCTGCTTCGCGCCACCGGCAGTGCTCCGGAGGATGACTCCGAACGGCCACCATTGCCTTCATCATGCTGATCAGGACCTCGATCCGGGCCGTGCTCGGCGCGCCCGCCGCCGCGCTCATTCTGGCCGCCTGTTCCGACGCGCCGCCACGCCCCCCCGCGTCCTTCACCATCCAGGAGACACACGTCGACTTCACGCAGGTCGGCGACAGCATCGAACCCGCGCCCGACATCGAGGCCATGATCGCGCCGTACCGGGAACAGCTCGATGAACAGCTCGCGGTCGTGCTCGGCCACGCCGAGGGGCCCTTCTCCAAGGACGACCCGGAAGGTACGCTCGACAACCTCGTGGCCGAGGCGCTCCTACACGCCGCACGCAGCCATTCGGACGAAACGGTGCACGCCTCCCTCGTCAACGAGGGCGGTCTCCGGGTTCCGCTCGCGGCGGGCCCGATCCTCATGCGCCACGCGTACGAACTCCTGCCCTTCGAGAACTTTGTCGTCGTTCTGTCGCTGACCGGTGCACAAATGGAGCGCCTGGCCGACGAAATAGCGATCACGACCGGGGAACCGATCGCGGGGTGGACGATGGAGCTGGACGGCGACGACGCGGTCGGGGTTTTGGTGGGCGGCGAACCGATCGATCCGGCGGGGACCTACCGCCTGGCCACGGTGGACTACCTGGTCAACGGCGGGGGGGAGTGGAGCGTGCTGTGGGAGACGGAGGCCGGGGCGCGCGAGGACCTGGATATCCTGATCCGGACGGCTTTCGTGGAATACCTGCGGGAGAAGGGCACGGTTGCCCCGATCCTGGATGGGCGCATCAAGAGCGTTGAAGGCACGGAAAGAGAGAACCAGCGATGAAACGGCGTGACTTCATTCGGGCGCTGGGCCTGGGCGGGGTGGCGGGGCTGGCCGGGGTCGAGAGGCTGTGGGCGGGGACCGCGCCCCGTTCCCGAAGCGGCGGACGAGACCTCTCCTACGGCCCCCTCCTGCAAGACGACGGCGTGAACCTGGTCGTGCTGCACACCAACGACACGCACTCGCGAATGGATCCCTTCCCCATGGACGGCGGACGATTCGAGGGACTTGGGGGCGCGGCCCGGCGGACGACACTGGTCCGGCGCGTGCGCGAGGCCAACGAGCACGTCCTGCTCCTCGATTCGGGGGACATCTTCCAGGGGACGCCGTACTTCAACTTCTTCGGCGGAGAGCTCGAGTTTCGGGCGATGACCACCATGGGCTACGACGTGGCCACGCTCGGCAACCACGACTTCGACAACGGTGTGGACGGGCTGGTCGCCATGCTGCCCGAGGCGGGCTTCGAGTTCGTGTCGGCCAACTACGACGTCAGCGGTTCGGCGCTGGCGGGGCACGTCGAGCCGTATACGATTCGCGATTTCGGCGGCGTGAAGGTGGGGATCTTCGGCCTGGGCATCGCCTTCGAGAAGCTCGTACTCTCCAGTCTGCACGAGGGGGTGGTCTACACCGATCCGGTGGAGGCCGCGCGCACCGCGTGCGGGGAACTGCGCGACCACGGCTGTTCGCTCATCATCTGCCTGTCGCACCTGGGATACCGCTACGGCGATCCAGCCCGTCCCAGCGACCAGACCCTGGCAGCCGCCGTCCCCGAGATCGACCTCATCCTGGGCGGCCACACCCACACCTTCCTCGACGAACCCGACCTCTTCGACCAGGGGCACAACGGGTTCACCGTCGTCAACCAGGTGGGGTGGGGCGGGATGAGACTCGGGCGAATCGACGTGAGCTTCGATTCAACGGCACAAGCATCCGCTACGGCGGCCGCCAACTACGGTATCGACGACCGCCTGGACGGGTGATTCGGAGCCGGGGACTTTCCCCGGGAAATGCCACGCTACGTCCACCACCCGCGCCGCTGCCGGCACCGTGGCGGACGTAGCGTGTAGGTGATCTTGGACGCTAGGCGTCGCCTCCTCCGGTGGGCGCCATCGCCACCGCGGCGCCGCTCACACCGTACACCACGATGCCCGCGACGAGCGCGCCGATGAGCGCCATGACGTCGAACGCCTCCATGCCGGCCAAGCTGCCGCCCAGGGCATAGAGGATGCCCAGCGTGGCTCCCGCTTTGCCACCGTCGGCGGCGTCGCCCGTTCCTCTCCAGCCCAGTACCAGGGCCAGCACGGAACCGGCGAACAGGTGTCCGACAATTGACTGCCAGGTACCCTCGGCGGCCATGACTGCGGACATGAAGTCGCCCCCGACCGCGCCCACCAACAGGTTGAGCACGAACATGGCGACCGCTGCTACGACGGATGCAACTACCCAATTCTTGTCCACGGTTTTCTCCTTTGCGGAAGTGGACGAGTTGCGGATGAGCGGGGCGAACGTGGGGCGCAGGTACTGGCTGCGCAAGAGTTTGGATGCGAAACAGTGTACAATTCGCGGTGAAACGGCGCTTTGGCGCGGTTTCCGGTGGATCGGAACTCCTCCGAAACGCCTGTTGGCGCCGGGAACAAAGTGGTCCGTCTTTCATCCCTGCCGAGCATGCGGACGCCCCTCGGCCAGGCGGACTTGGCGAACGTCTTCCGACGGTTCCGCTAACTGTCGTACACGAACCGCTCCACCTCGCCGTGGATCCGCTCGACCGTGGCCTGCGACGGCCGCCGCGTGAACCGCGATACCACGATCGTGACGGCGAAGTTGATCGCCAACGACCAGAGCGCCTCGTGGATGCCCAGCGGTTGCGGGAACTGCACCCGGGTCAGGTAGAGCGTGACCAGCCCGGCGGAGATCCCCGCCACCACGCCCGTCGCCGTGTGGAGCCGCCGCCCCGGGTAGCAGACACCCAGCACCGCCGGCATCAGCTGGAGCGCGCCCGCTCCCGAGAGCGTCACCAGGGTGACCAGGAAGTCGAGCTGGGAGACGGTGAGATAGAAGCCCACCAAGAGCAGCACGCCCACCACGCAGCGCCCGAAGACCAGATAGTGGCCCTGGCTGCGGTCCTTCGCGATGTAGCGCTGGTACACGTCCCGCGTGAGGACGGTCATGTTGGAGTGCAGGATCGAGTCCAGGGTGGACATGGCCGCGGCGGTGGCGCCGGCCAGGATCAGCCCGGTCAGCCATGGCGGCGCGTACTGGAAGAGCAGTTCCGGGAAGACGCGGTCGGGTGACGCGAGGTCGGGCAGGATGAGCGCGCCGCCGAGCCCCACGAACGCTGCCGGAATGAAGAGCGTCATGAGGTAGATCGGGGTGGTGGCACCGAGGATCTTCAGGGTGCGGCCGGAGGCGGCCGTGAAGTAGCGGATCATCATGTGCGGCTGGAAGATGATCCCGAAGGAGAGCGCGATCGTCATGCCGACCCACATCCCCGGCGTGAAGAAGCCCTCCGGGCCGGGCAGGCTCAGCAGGTCGGGCCGCTCCGCCATGAGCCGCCTCCACAGCTCGACCGGGCCGCCGAAGAGCTTGTAGGTCAGCAGCAGGCTGCCCGCCCACACGGCGATGTACATCCAGATGCCCTGGATCACGTCCGTCCAGTAGACGGCCCGCAGTCCCCCGACCATGAGATAGGCCGCCGCGACCACGAGCAGGATCAGCGACGCCCACCCGAAGGAGATCCGGTCGCCCGTCGCCACCGAGAGGATGTACCCGAGCCCCTGCGCCTGCACCTGGATGTAGATGAGGGTGAAGATCACCGACACCAGCGCCACGATGACCCGCACCGCCTCGCTCTCGTAGAAATCCGCGATAAGGTCGGCGGGCGTGATGTAGCCGAACTTCTTGCCCAGCGCCCAGATCCGCGTCCCCAGCGTGTAGGTGATGGCCCCGACCAGCACCGTCCAGGTCCCGGCCATCCAGAACCCGATCCCGTGCGTGAAGAAGAACCCGCCCGAGCCGAGGAAGGCGAAGGCAGAGTGGAAGGTGGCCACCACCGTCAGGTAAAGGACGATGATCCCGGCCTGCCGCCCGTAGAGGAAGAAGTCCTCCATGCTGGACGTGCCCTTCCGGTTGGCCAGGATCCCGATCACGATGGTCGCGATCAGGTAGATGAAGATCAGCGAGGTGGAGACGACCCAGGGTTCCATTTGGCGGCTACACCTTCTTCCGGAGGGCCCAGACCAGCACGGCGATACCGAGGAAGTAAACGACCAGCAGGTAGGCGAAGAGGAAGGGCGTGCCGAGGATCAGCGGTTCGGTGCGGTTCATGAGGCCGTGCACGATGGGGGGCTGGGCGAGGGCCATGGCCGCGATGAAGGCGATGGTGGCGATGCGGCCGGAGCGGGTGCGGGGGAGGTAGTGGGAGCGGGGGGTTTGCATGAGGTGGTCGCGGAGTGGGGGTGGTGTGGGGTGGGTGGTAGGTTACGGGAGTGGGGGTGGGGGGACAATAGTGATGGTGGAATCGGGACACGCGATCGTTGCGGCAGCCCACACGATGTCATCTTTACATTACGTTTTGTCAACCGTACATTACATCGAACGAGGAGGCTCCAAGGCGTGAGGATCGTCCCGGCCCTGGCCCTGATTCTGCTGGCCGCATGTGACGACCGGCTGCCCGAGGCAGGTGGCGGTGGTGATCCCGTCTGGCTCTCGGAGCCGGAGTTCAAGTTCGGTGACGCTCTTGCCGGAGACGCACTGTTCGGGATCGTGTCCCATCTCCGGGTCAGCACCGACGGCACGCGCGTCTTCGTCGTGGAGCCCACTGAGTCGCGAGTGTCCGTCTGGACGCCCCAGGGCCGTCGGTTGCTGAACCTCGGCCGCGCCGGCGAGGGTCCCGGTGACTTCATGATGCCTTACCGCCTCCACCTTGGAGACTCCGCTTTCTATGTCCTGGACCAAACCAAGTTCACATGGTTCTCCAACGACGGGACGCTCCTCCGAACCGTTCCCAACCCGCCCACATTCGTTGGTTACCGGGGATTCCCCATCGCGGCGGAAGCGTTGCTCGCCGACGGGAGCTTCCTCGCCCGACCGCGCATTCCACCACGGATCTCCTTGGGTCTATTGGGCGACGATCCCATGCGGAGCATGCCGGTGCTCCGGCTCCACGAGTCCTCCGGCGAATGGTCCCAGGTGCCCATCGCATGGCGGGACATACGCAATGACGACTTCTTTCTGACGTTCGATGACGGCGGGACGTTGTTGACGGCGCAGCCGTATTCCGATGCCGACCGTTATCGTCTGGATCCGGGAGCCGGTTCCGTCGTGATCGTCCGCAATGCGGGTGAAGATCTGCCGCCGGGTCAGGCCGAAGTTGTGGAGGTCGCGGCCACCGGGGACACCGTCTGGAAGCGTCGGCTGCATTTGGGCGCCATCCTCCTTCCGAGAGAGAGAGTGGAAGCCGAGCTCGTCGAGTTTGTCGAGGGTGTTGCCGACTTTGCCGAGCAATCCATGTCAGCGACACCGGGACAGTCTCTCGACGACCGGATCGAGGAGGCGCTCTATCTGCCCGACCACCTGCCGCCGGTCAGGGATCTGTTTCTGGCTTCGTCCGGACAGGTGTGGTTCGAGAGCCACGAAATCGTCGACACGTTGAGGGCTTGGTATTCACTGGAGCGGGGTGACAGCGTGTCCTCGCCGCGGCATGTGCTGCTCCCGGAGTGGTTCCGCGCGATGGACGCGACGGAGAGCCACGTTTGGGGGGTGTGGAATGACGAGTTGGATATCAGCTATGTGGTGGGGCGGCGGCTGGTGCCCGCTTCCTGACGTTTGGCCCGCACGGTTGGCTCGCGTGGAACTTGACGACGCACATTGAAGGGGGTTGACGGGGAGCGGGCGAGCGCCACGGCGTGGCTGTGGAGCGGTGTGGATCCGGGAACCGCGATGCCGGGCGAGACCCGGACCCGGAGTCACACCGCCCGTCCGCCGCCGCGGCAAATCAAGGGACAGCAGCATGTTCGATTGGGACACCACTATTGACCCGCTCCCTTGCCCCGGCGGAAACCGGCCGGCGGCGGCGCACTGTCAACCTGACATTACATAATGTCATGTAAAGTACACATTTGTTCCTCTCGCCCCGTGTTACGCCGCCTCGACGCCACGCCCTCTCGCCGCTCGCGCGGGCCTGTCCACGGAATGCCGGTGGAGCGCGGCAGATGGCGTCCGGCTCGTTCGAGGGCCGTGGCGTGGGTATCGGAACCGGACAGACCATGTGTCAGGACCGGCCATGCCACTTGTTCCTGACATGGGCCTTGCGAAAACCGGGGGGGGGTACCGTCAGGCGCGGTCCGGGGGTCTGGCCGAGTCCCGGACGACACCGGTACACTCCAGGAGAGGAGATGCATGATGAAGATCCGAAAGCTGTTCCCGTTGCTGTTGGTGGCCGTGGCGGCCGGGGCGTTGGTGCCGGAAGGGGGGTCGGCGCAGGCCCTATGCTGGTACTGTGACGAATGCTCGTTCGGGCCCGACGGACTATCCTGCTTCGGATACTCCCCCAACGAAGCGCCCGTATGGGGCTTTTCGAGGTGCATCACGCCATCGCAGTGTGAATGCTACCATCACATACTTGACACCACCCTTTGCCAAAGGTCCGTTGCGTCGGCTGAGGAGGTGCCCGAAACGGAGTTGCTCCGCGAGACGCTCGCGGCGATCATCGAGGGCGGATCCATACCCGGGGACGGGCCCTTCTTCTACGTGCGCAGCGGAGCCGACCTGGTGGTTCGGAAGAAGTGCGACCTTGCCGAGGTCGCGCGCGTGGCCGCCGCCGAAGTCAAACGGCCTCTCGCGGTCGTCGCCGGGTAGCCCGCAGTTGGCCGCGAGATGGTTTACGCTCCTGGCGCTCCTCGTGCCGGCGGAGTGGGCCGACCGGCCGCCCGGGCCCGTCGCCGATCCCGAACCCGAGTGGCTGTCGGAGCCCGAATACCGCATCGGCGACGCGATGGCCGGCGACGCGCTGTTCGGGTCGGTGCCCTACCTGCGCGTCACCCCCGACGGCCGGCGCGTCTTCGTACTGGAGCCCAACCAGGCCCGCGTTTCGGTCTGGACTCCCGGCGGACGGCTGCTGCTGGATCTGGGCGGCCCGGGCGAGGGCCCCGGGGATTTCATGCTGCCCTACCGCATCCACCTCGGCGATTCCTGGTTCTACGTCCGGGACCAGTCGCGGTTCACCTACTTCTCGTACGGCGGGAAGGTGCTGAAGACGGTGCCGAACCCGCCAACGTCCGTCGGCTACCAGGGATTCCCGGTGCGTGTGCACGCCCTCCTTGCGGATGGCAGCTTTCTGGGCAGACCGAGCGTCCCGGCCTCGATAAGAGTTGGCCTGTGGGGTGATGACCCGTTCGACCGCATGCCGGTGCTGCGGATATGGGAATCCGGCGACGGTTGGTCCCAGAAGACCGTGGCGTGGCGAAGCATCCAGAACGGGACCCTGGTGGTGGTCGCCGGCGGCGGCATAAGCTATTCGGCGCAGCCGTATTCGGACACCGACATCTATTGGGAGGATCCGGGGTCCGGCAGTGTGGTGTTTGCCCGCCGCACCGGCGAACATCTTGGGCCGGGCGAGGCGGAGCTGCTGGAAGTGAGCGCGGCCGGCGACACGGTGTGGAAGCGCCGTCTGGGGTTCGAACCGACCAGACTGACCCGGCCCATGGTGGAAGCGGCGATCGATGAATGGAGCAGTGTCACGCGGCCGACCCCGTTTCCCCGGGACGCGGTCGAGCGTGCGCTGCATACTCCCGAATACGTGCCCGCGGTCAAGGTCTTCTACTTGGCGTCCTCCGGTCATGTCTGGATTCAGAGTCACGAGAGGCGGGACACGCTCCGCGTCTGGTATTCCCTCGAGCGGCGCGACAACGAAACCCCGCCACGTCGCGTGCTGCTTCCCGAGTGGTTCCAGGTGCTGGACGCGACCGACACGCACGTCTGGGGGGTGTGGAAGGACGAGTTGGACATCAACTATGTTGTGGGACGTCGGCTGGTGCCCGCTTCCTGACGTTGGCCCGCACGGTTGGCTCGCGTGTAGCTTGAACACAGACACCGCCGGAAGTAGACAGGCAGCGGAGGACGGCCCGTTCTCGAGCGTCCGGCGGGCCGGCCGCTTGTCGATCTCGGCGGCCCTGGGGAGGATCCGGGTGGCTTCACGGCTCCGCGGCGGATGCACCTGGGGGACCGGGAACTCTGCGTCCGCGACCGTTTGCGGTTCAGCTGTTTCGCGGGGGACGGAACGCTTCTGAGGGCGGTCGACCTCCCTCCCGCGTCGGTCGACCATCAGGGGTTCCGTCTCCGGGTCGACGCCCTTTTCGCCGACGGGAGCTTCGTGGGCGTTCCACGCATTCCCGCCAGGATAAGATTGGGGTTGATGGCCAATGACCCGGTTGACAGCGTGCCGCTGCTGCGGACCCGCCGGACCGGCGATGGCTGGCTGCATGAGCCGATGTTCATGCTCAATACCCGCGGCGCAACCCTGGTGGTGGTGGTCCTCCCCGTCATGGGCTATTTCCTCGTGGCGCACCCGTACTCGACGGCTGACCGGTACGTGGCGGACCCGAGCGCCGGGACGGTTCTGGTCGCCCGCGTCATGGGGAAGGACCTGGGCCCCGGCGAGGCCGGGCTGCTGGAAGTGAGCGCGGCGGGCGACACGCTGTGGCGGTGCCGATTGGCCTTTGAGCCGGTCGCGCCGACACGGGACGCGCACGAAGCGACGATCGACGATGTGGTGAGGATCCTGGGTCCCGAAGGCCCTGCGGCCAAGCTCCCCCGCGACGTGTCGGAGGAAGGCGAGCTGTCCTTTCTTTCGATGGGGCTGCCGCCCCCCGAACCTCGCATCAGTCCTCCTCGCGACGTTGTGGAGGATGCGCTGGGGACTCCCGAGCATCTGCCCGCGGTGTCGGACCTGATCCTCGCGTCCTCCGGCGCCATCTGGCTGGGCACTCATGAGCGGTCGGACACGCTGACGGTCTGGTACGTGATGGAGCGGGGACGTCGCGCTGCCCCGCCGCGGCGCGTGCTGCTTCCCGGGTGGTTTCGGGTGATGGACGCGACCTAGACGCACGTATGGGGGATCTGGAAGGACGAACTGGACATCAACTACGTGGTGGGGCGGCGGCTGGTGCCCGCCTCGTGACACCCAAATCCATTGACACGACCAGCCCGACCCGCGAGAATCAGACCCCATGAACACCCGCACCCCCACCCCGACCCATCATCACCACGGCCACCGAGAGGCGGTCGTGTGACGGCATAGCCACGCCAGACGGACGGGCTTGACCGGCACCGGCTTCCTCGACGGGAGGCCGGTTTTTTTGCGCATTGAAGTCAGGTCGCGAGACCGGCGGACCCCGTGCAAGCCGCCAGTCGCCCAGGGGAAACGGAGGACCACGAAATGAAAACGCTGTTGGAGACAAGACACACCAGAAGCGACGGCGCGGCCCGCACGGGCCAGGTCCGCATCGGCCTGCCCAAGGGAAGCATGCAGGCCGGCGTGCTCGCGCTCCTCGCCGACGCGGGCATCGACATCCGCCTTGGCGATCGCAACTACCGCCCCAGGCTCTCCTGGCCCGGCTTCACGGCCAAGCTCCTCAAGCCGCAGAACGTGGTGGAGATGCTGCACGCGGGGTCGCGTGACGTGGGTTTCGCGGGCGCGGACTGGGTGGCCGAACTGGACGCCGACCTGGTGGAGTTGCTGGACACCGGACTGGATCCCGTCCAGGTCGTCGCGGCCGCCCCCGCCGGCCTCCTGGTCGACGGCGCCCTCCCCCCCGCCCGCCCCCTGGTCGTCGCATCCGAGTACGCACGCCTCACACAGCGCTGGATCGCGGCCCAACCCATCGACGCCGTCTTCGTGCGATCCTACGGGGCCACCGAGGTCTTCCCCCCCGAGGACGCCGACCTGATCGTCGACAACACGGCCACCGGATCCACGCTGCGCGCCAACGGACTCGCCATCGTGGACACCCTCATGCGCTCGTCCACCCGGCTCTACGCCGGCCGCCCCGCCCTCGACGACCCCGCCCGCCGCGGCCCGATCGAGGACCTGGTCCTCCTCCTCAAATCCGTCCTCGAAGCGCGGCGGCGCGTCATGCTGGAACTCAACGTCGCGGAAGAGGACTTCGAGCGGGTCGTCTCCATCCTGCCGTGCATGCGCGAACCCACCGTGTCGCGCCTCCACGGCGAGAGCGGCTACGCGGTCCGCGCCGCCGTCCCCCGAACCGCGCTCCCCGCGCTCCTCCTCGACATCAAGGCGCGGGGCGGCACCGATCTCGTCGTCTCTGAACCGCAGCAGATCGTGCCATGAGCCCGGGGAAACGCGACATCATCGACCTCAGCATGAACGAGGGCGAGCCGCCCAGCCGCGCCTGTCTCGAGGTCCTCGAACGCCATGGCCCCGCCCTGCTCCGCAAGTACGCCGACCCCGCCCCCCTCGAAGCCGCCTACGCGGCCTACCTGGGCACCAACCCCGCCAACGTCCTCGCCACCACCGGCGCCGACGACGCCATCGACCGCGTCTTCCGCGCTTTCCTCGCGCCGGGCCAGGAAATGGTCTTTCCGACCCCCACCTTCGAAATGGTGCCCGCCTGCGCGCGCATGTCCCGGGGAGACCTCGTCCCCATCGAGTACGAGTGGGGCACGCTGCCGCACGACGACATCCTCGCAGCGGTAAACGAGCGGACCGGCGTGGTGGCGGTGCTCACCCCGGACAACCCCACCGGGCGCGCCTTCTCCACCAACTCCCTCCTCTGCCTCGCCGCCGCGCTCCCCCCCGAGGTCACCCTGATGGTCGACCTCGCATACGCCGAGTTCGCCGACGAGGACCCGACCCGCGCCCTCCTCGAAGTCCCTCGCGCGATCATGATCCGCACGATGTCGAAGTCGTGGGGGCTCGCGGGCCTGCGCGTCGGTTTCGCGGTGGGCGCGAAGGAGCGGATCGACGCGTTGCGCGGCTACGGCGGCCCCTACGCGCTGACCGGGCCCTCGATCGCGATCGCGCTGGATCGCCTGGAGCACGGCGTCGACGAGATGCGCGGCTTCGTCGAGTACGTGCGCTCCCGCCGCGAGCGGCTGGCCACCGTGCTCGGCGAAGTCGGCGGCGCCCCCGAACCCTCGCAGACCAACTTCGTGCTCGCCTCCTTCCCCGACGCCCGCTGGATCCAGCGGGGGATGGCCGCGCAGGGCGTGCTGGTGCGGTATTTCGCGCACCTGCCCGAGTACGTGCGCATCACCGTGCCGCGCGACGACGCCGAATTCCGCCGCGTGGAGCGGGCGCTGAAATGTCTCGATCGTCCGGACGCGATCCTTTTCGACATGGACGGAGTGCTCGCCGACGTGCGGCGCTCGTACCGCGAGGCGATCCTGCGGACCTGCGCCTCGTTCGGGGTCGAGGCCGGCCACAAAATGATCGAGGTCGTCAAATCCGCGGGCGACGCGAACGACGACTGGGCCGTGACGCGCTCGCTGCTGAAGGGCGCGGGTGTGGACGCCCCGTTCGAAGAGGTGAAGCGGCGCTTCGAGGAGGTCTACCAGGGGACGGAGGAGGAGCCGGGGCTGCGGCGCCACGAGACGCTCATCCCGGACCGGGAACTGCTGGAGGAACTGGCCCGGTCGTTCAAGCTGGGCATCGTGACGGGGCGGCCACGGGGCGACGCCGAACGCTTCCTGCGCGAACAGGGCGTGCGCGGGCTCTTCAGCGCCATCGTGTGCCGCGAGGACGCGCCGCTCAAGCCGGATCCGGCGCCGGTGCGCGTCGCGCTCGAACGCCTGGAGGTGCGGACCGCCTGGATGCTGGGCGACACACCCGACGACGTGCGGGCGGCGGTGGGGGCCGGGGTGGTACCGGTTGGGGTGGCGGGGCCGGGTGGTGAGGGGGCCGGCTGGACGGCGCTGGAAGCCGCGGGCGCCGCGCGCATCGTGGAAGCGGACGCCGACTTCGGAGGATTGTTCCAATGACAGAGGGAAACGGGACCGGAAGCGGCCGCGGCAGAACGGCCCGCGTGTCGCGCGAAACCCGCGAGACGAAGATCGAAGTGCGTCTCGATCTGGACGGGCGCGCGCCAGGCCGGCCGGAAGATGAAGCCGCCATCCAGGTGAAGACCGGAATCGGTTTCTTCGACCACATGCTGCACGCTCTGGCCTTCCATGGGGGATGGGGATTGGATTTGGTGTGCGACGGCGACCTCGAGATCGACGACCACCACACCGTCGAGGACACGGGACTGGCGCTGGGCCAGGCGGTGGCCCACGCGCTTGGCGACCGTCAGGGCATCACGCGTTTCGGCCATTGCTACGCCCCCCTGGATGAAGCCCTCGCGCGGGCCGTCGTGGACGTCTCCAACCGCCCCTTCTTCGCCGGCGAACTGAATCTCCAGCGGGAACGCGTCGGCGCGCTCTCCTGCGAGATGGTGCCGCACTTCTTCCATTCCTTCGCCCAGGCCGCCGGCCTCACGCTGCACGTCGACGTGATCCGCGGCACCAACGACCACCATCGCATCGAAGCCTGCTTCAAGGCGGTCGCGTTGGCGCTGAGGGCAGCGCTGGCACCGACCGGCGGCGACCGCGTGCCGTCCACCAAGGGCGTGCTGTGAGTTCGCCCGCCGTCACCGTCGTGCGCACCAGCACCGCCAACCTGGCCTCGGTCCTGACCGGGCTGGGGCGCCTGGGGTGCCGGGTGCGCACCACCGCCGACCCGCGTGAGGTGGCGGGCGCCGACCGCGTGGTGCTGCCCGGCGTGGGTGCCTTCGCGGCGGCCCAACGCGCCATTGCGGCCCACGGCCTGGCCGATTCCCTGCGCGACCGCATTGAGCGCGCCCGCCCCACCCTGGGCATCTGCCTCGGCATGCAGCTCATGGCGCGCGGCAGCGAGGAAGCGCCCGGCGTACCCGGTCTCGGCGTCCTCGACGGCGTGGTCGGGAGCTACGAGCCCGGCGAAGAGGGCTGGCGCGTCCCCCAGATGGGCTGGAACCGGGTCACCCCGCACGACGGCTGCCGGATCGTGCCGCGCGGCTACGCCTACTTCGCCAACTCATACCGGCTCGCCACGGCTCCGGAGGGATGGCTGCCGGTCTGGTGCGACTACGCGGGCCCCTTCCTGGCCGCCGTCGAGCGCGGTCCCGTCGTCGGCTGCCAGTTCCACCCGGAGCTGTCGGGTCAGTACGGCAGGATGCTGCTGACGCGATGGCTGGAGGCCTGACCCATGCTCCCCGTCCGCATCATCCCCTGCCTGGATGTCCGAGATGGCCGCGTCGTGAAGGGCGTGAGGTTCCGCGGCCTCACCGACCAGGGCGACCCCGCCGGACTGGCGCGCGCCTACGAGGAGCAGGGTGCCGACGAGGTGGTCGTCCTGGATGTGACCGCCACCCCCGAGGGGCGCGGGACGCGCCGCGACACCGTGGCCGCCGTGCGGGCGCGGCTGTCGGTGCCGCTCACCGTCGGGGGCGGGATCGGTGGGGTGGAGGACGCGGCCGCCCTCCTCGAGGCCGGTGCGGACAAGGTGGCCGTGAACACGGCGGCGCTCCGGCGCCCGGAGCTGCTGACCGAGTTGGCGGAGCGGTATGGCTCGCAGTGCGTGGTGGTCTCGATCGACGCGTTGCGGACGAGCGACGGCCGCGCGCCCCGGTCCCCCTACGAGGTCGTCGTACTCTCCGGCACCGAACGGCTGGCCCGGGACGCGATTGCTTGGGCGCGCGAAGCGGTGGACCGGGGCGCGGGCGAGATCCTTCTGACCAGCATCGACCGCGACGGTACGCGCAGCGGCTACGAGCTCTCCCTGCTGCGCGCGGTGCGCCGGGCGGTGCATGTGCCGATCGTCGCGTCGGGGGGCGCCGACTCCCCCGTGCACATGGCCGAAGCCGTGGGCGCGGGTGCGGACGCCGTGCTGGCGGCCTCGATCTTCCACCAGGGCAACTGGACGGTGGGCGACGTGAAGGGGGCGCTGGCGAGACTCGGTGTGGAGGTGCGGCACCCATGATCATCCCCTCCATCGACCTCATGGACGGCCAGGCGGTGCAGCTGGTCCAGGGCCGCCGCAAGGTCCTCGAAGCGGGTGATCCCCGCCCCATCGCCGAGCGCTTCGGCCGGGTGGGCGAGGTGGCCGTCGTGGACCTCGACGCCGCGCTGGGACGGGGCTCCAACGCCGGCGTCATGGAGGAGCTGTGCCGACTGGCCCCCTGCCGCGTGGGCGGTGGAATACGAGACCGGGACGCCGCCCTCGCATGGCTCGATCGCGGCGCGGCAAAGGTGGTTCTCGGCACCGCCGCCGTCCCCGAAGTGCTCGAAGCTCTCCCCCGCGACCGGGTCGTCGCCGCCCTGGACGCCTGGGAGGGCGAAGTCGTGGTCAAGGGATGGACGGAGCGCACGGGACGGACCGTCCTCGACGGCATGCGCGAACTGCGCGGCCTCGCGGGCGGCTTCCTGGTCACCTTCGTCGAGGGCGAGGGGAGGGAGTCGGGATTTCCCCGTGACCAGGTTCCGGCGCTGGTCGAGGCGGCCGGCTCCTCGCGGCTGACCGTCGCCGGAGGCATCACCACCGCCGGAGAGATCGCCTGGCTGGACCGCACCGGCGCGGACGCGCAGGTCGGGATGGCGCTCTATCGCGGCAACCTCGACTTGGCCGAGGCCTTCACCGCGCCCCTGCGCAGCGAGCGCCCCGACCACCTGTGGCCCACCATCGTGACCGACGACCGGGGCGGCACGCTGGGCTTGGTCTGGTCCAGCCTGGAGAGCGTGCGCGCGGCGATCGACGAGGGCCGCGGCATCTACCACTCGCGTTCGCGCGGACTTTGGCGCAAGGGCGCGACTTCGGGTGCCGTCCAGGCGCTTCTCCACATCGCCCCCGACTGCGACCGCGATGCGCTCCGCTTCACCGTCGCGCAGGCGGGCGAAGGGTTCTGCCACACCGGGGACTGGAGCTGTTTCGGGCCCGCCCGGGGGCTCCGCAAGCTGGAGCGCACGGTGAGGTCCCGCCGCGCCGCCCCGGTGGCCGGATCGCTCACCGCGCGGGCGCTCGCGGACGATTCGTTCCTGAAGGGGAAGCTGATCGAGGAGGCGGGGGAGCTGGGGGAGGCGGTGAGCATGGAGACAAGCCGCGGCCGGGTCGTCGAAGAGGCGGCGGACCTGGTGTATTTCCTGACCGTGGCGCTGGAGCGTGGCGGTGTCAGCCTGGCCGATGTGGAGCGTGAATTGGACCGGCGTGCACTCAAGGTGAAGCGGAGGGTGGCGTCGGAGCCGAAAGGGGCCGGTCGTGGCCGGGGGTGAGAGGGTCCGGTCGGATCGTGAGAACCGGGCGGTGCGCGCGGCTGGAGTTTCTGCGGGCGCCGGGCGCGGCCATGTCCGTTTGAGACGGGTCGCCGCATCCATGGTGGGCCGGGCGCGCCAGCCCGCCGTCCGTCCCGAGATGATCGCGCCGGTGCTGGAGATCGTCGAAGGGGTGCGCCAGGGGGGTGAAGCGCGGCTGCGCGAGTACGCCGAGCGGTGGGACGGTCTGGAAGCCGGCGGGGCTCTGGTTCGGACCACCGCCGAGATGCAGGCGGCGCTGGAGTCGCTGCCGCGCGCCGACCGCGAGGTGCTGGAGCGAACCGCCGGCCGGATCGAGCACTTCGCCCGCGCGCAGCTGGAGTCGGCGGCCCCGGTAGAGGTGGCGGTGGAGGGGGGACGGGCCGGTGACCGCGTGGTGCCGGTGCGGGTGGCCGGGTGCTATGCGCCGGGAGGTCGGTTTCCGTTGCCGTCGTCGGTGCTCATGACGGCCGTGACAGCCAGGGTGGCCGGGGTGCGTGAGGTCTGGCTGGCCTCGCCCAGGCCGTCCCGCGAGGTGATGGCGGCGGGGGCGGTGGCGGGGGTGGGGGGGTTGCTGGGGGTGGGGGGGGCGCAGGCCGTGGCGGCCATGGCGTTCGGCGTCGGTCCCGTCCCGCGGTGCGATGTGGTGGTGGGGCCGGGGAACGAGTGGGTGACCGCGGCCAAGCTGCTCGTGTCGGGCGTCGTCGGGATCGACCTGCTGGCCGGCGCTTCGGAACTAGCGGTGCTGTCGGACGAAGCGGGGGACCCGGTCCTCATCGCCGCCGACCTGCTCGCGCAGGCGGAGCACGACCCGGCCGCGCTGCCGGTCCTCATCTCGACGTCGGCCGACCTGGTGGACAAAGTGGAAGCGGAGTTGGCGCGTCAGCTGTCGGACCTCCCCACCGCCGACACCGCGCGGGCCGCCCTGGCCAACGGCTTCGCCGTCGTCGCCACCGAAGAGGAAGCGCTCCGCTGCTGTGAGGAACTTGCCCCGGAGCACTTGCAGCTCCACGGCAGCCACGCGCAGCGCTGGGAAGCGTCCCTGGACAGATTCGGGGCAGTATTTGTCAACGAATCTGTCGCGGAAGTCTTCGGAGACTACGGCGCGGGACCCAATCACACCCTCCCCACCGGGGGCACGGCACGCTTCGCCGGCGGTCTGTCGGTGCTCTCGTTCCTGCGCCGGCCAACCTGGCTTGCGCTCGCCAAGGGACCGGAAGTCGAAGCACTGGCAAGAGATACGGCCAGGCTTGCCCGCATGGAGGGACTTGAAGCCCACGCCCGCGCGGCTGAACTCAGGATGAGGAAACAGGAAGAGCGGACAGATTCACCATAGAATCTGTCCAAGCATTTCAGCAGGCCAACCGGAAGACCGTCAGATTCATGCCAGAATCTGTCACGAAATCAAAACACAAGAAAAACGGTCAGATTCACCCCAGAATCTGTCCGCGAATCTGTCACCAGTTCGCCAGACCCATGGAAGACGGACCGCATGGCACGTGCCACGTACCCGGCGTTTCGATCCCGGCACGCCCCGCCCGGCGCCGCAGCTCGGCGGGTGCCAGCCACTCACTCCGTCGTCGCATCGGCACACTCCACCCCGTGGCCGACCGCGCCGCCTCTTCGGTCACGGAACAGTTCACCACCTCCAAAGTCGGCATGCCCGGGTCCATCGATGCCGCCCCACTGCTCGTGCAAAAGATCCCCGAATGGTTCGGGATCCTCGCCAGCCAGTCACGGAACGCCTGGGTGTCGGGCGCGCATAGTCCGTTGTTTCTGATGTGCCAGTAGAACTCCTGCAGTCGCGTCAGGTTCAACAGCGCTGTGGGAAAGGCGCCGGTGAGTCGATTGGCCCCCACGTGCAGGCGCCGCAGGCCGGTCAGCTTCCCCAGCTCGGGGGGCAGGGTGCCCGTGAGGTCGTTCGAGCAGAGGTAGAGGTGTCGCAGTGTTTGCAGGTTGCCGATTTCGGGAGGGATCGGACCAGTCAGGTTGTTCGGGCAGGAATACAGCCAGGACAGCCGGCGGAGGTCACCCAGTTCCGGGGGAATCTCGCCCGTAAGTTCGTTGCTGCCGAGTTCCAGGACTTCCAGCCCGGTCATCCGACCGAGCTCGCTCGGGATTTCGCCGGTCAGATTGTTGCCGCCGACATCCAGTTTGGCAAGGCTGCGGAGGTTGCCGAATTCCGGCGGGATCATCCCGGTCAGGTTGTTGTCCTCGCCGCTGAAGTAACCCTTCCCGAACAATGCCCATTCCAGCTTCGTCAGGTTGCCGATTTCATTCGGTATCGGCCCGCTCAGCCGGTTTCCGTAGAGTGACAGATACTCGAGGTTGGTGAGGTTCCCGAGCTCCCTGGGGATGGCTGTGAGGTGATTGCTGAACAGCCGCAGCGTGTCGAGGTTCGCGAGGTTGCCCAGTTCCGGGGGGATCGGCCCTTCGAGCAGGTTGGCGCCGAGGTCGAGCAAGGTCAGGTTGGTCAGGTTGCCGATCTCGGAAGGGATCGGTCCGGTCAGACGATTGCCCGCTTCGGGATCCGTGTCGATTCCGCAGAGCTTCAATCGCACCAGCGTTTCGATCCGGCCGATCTCCGGCGGAATCGGGCCGGTGAGCCTGTTGTAGCACAGGTCCAGGACCTCCAGACTCCGGAAGTTGCCGATCTCCGGGGGAATCGAGCCGCTGAGTTCGTTGCCGAAGAGGCCGAGATACCACAGGTACGGGAGGTCCGTGACTTCCCGCGGAATCGAGCCGCTGAAGCTGTTGTGGGCCAGATCCAGAACCTCGAGGGTCTCGATATCACCAAGTTCGGGGGGTATCGGACCCTCCAGGTAGTTCCCGGTGAGTCCCAGCCACTCCAGGTTTTGGAGCCTTCCGATCTCGGGCGGGAGCGGGCCTTCGAGCAGGTTCACGTTGGTGGTGCACACGTCGTCTCCGCATGCGTCCAGGTAGAGCTCCTCGATTTCGGTGAGCTTGGAGATCTCGGGAGGTATGGTACCGATCAGGCTGTTCTGGACCAGAGTGATCGACCGAACCCGCCCGCCTGCGTTCAGTTCGACCCCGTACCATTCGGAGAGCGGGGCGTCCGTGACCCAGTTGGTGTTGACAGCCCATAGCTGTCCGTTTGCGGACCGGAAGAGGGCCGTCAGCGCGAACTCGTCCCGATTCATCGTGGTCACGATCGCGGACGCGCTCAGGTCGTCGAGGGTCGCGGTGATCTCCACCACGCCCACGCCGATCGCGTACACCCACCCGAGCGGAGTCACCGTGGCCACCGCCGTATCGCTCGTAGTCCAGGCGAATCGAGCCCGGACGATCGGGCTGCCGCCCGCGTCGAAGGCCTGCGCCTTGATCCGGAGCGAGTCGCCCATGGCAAGCAGGTCCAGGGGTGATTCGACCGACATGCTCGCAGCCACCTGTCGCACCTCGACCCGGGTCGTGCCGCTGGCGCTCAGGGCGGTTGCCGTGACGATCGCGGTCCCGTTGCCCGTCGCGGTGAGCAGACCGTCGTCGTCGATCGCGGCCACCGCCACGTTGCTGGTGGACCACGACACGGACAGCCCCGGGATCGCGTGGCCGTTCGCGTCCACGACCACGGCCGAAAGCCGGAGCGTGTCTCCGAGCGACGCGAAGGTGAGGGGACTGTCGGCGGGCTCGATCCGCACCCCTGCCGGAACCTGGCGCACCTCGGTGATGACCGAATCCGCGAGTTCACCCAGGGTCGCCCGGACGAATGCGGTGCCGGTGGCGACCGCGGTCGCCAGTCCCTCCGGGTCGACGGTGACGATGGAGGTATCAGCGCTGGCCCAAGATACGACGGCGTCCGCGATCGGCCGTCCGTTCGGGTCCAGCACGGCGGCCGTCAGGCGCACGGTATCCTCGAGCGCGTCGAGGATCCGCCGGTCCGGGGGAGGTATGCGCACCGAATGGGGGCGCTGCCGCACGGCGACACGGGCCGAGTCCTTCGCCTCGCCGGAGGTCGCCACGATGTACGCCTCTCCGTTGTCGACGGCCGTGACCAGCCCGGCCTGGTCGACGCGCGCCACCTCGAAGCTGGAGGACTGCCACGAGATGGGTGCCCCCGTCATCACGTTGCCGTTCTGGTCGAAGACGGTGGCCTCGAGCCGGTCTGTGGCGAAGAGCGCGTCGAAATCGAGCGACTGCGGCGAGACCTCGAGCGCGGTCGGAATCAGTTCGGGGGGCTCGACTCGCGGGTCTGCGCACGCGGCCGCTACGCCGAGCGTCGCAAGCGGGAGAATCGATCTGGCACGCATGCATATCATCCGTTGAGGTTCTTGCGAGGCCATGCGTCCAGACGCGCCTGACTACCATGCGAAATGGCCACGGCTGCCACAAACCTAGCAGCCCGCGGGGGACTCCGCACTTCAATTCAAGTGCGCGGCGTGGGGTCGCGAGGTGTCGACGGCTGAGGGAGGAGGGTGGACTTGCGGCCCGGTGTGGCCGTAGCTTTGAACCCGAAATTGAAGAATCAACCCCGCAGTCAACTCTATCCCCTTCGAAAGGATCGAACGATGTCCGCCACCGAAACGCGGCTCGCTGAACTGGTCAACCAGCACCTGGATCTGGACGGTCCCCCCAACTTCGACAGGTCTCTCGCCGACTCCGGCGTGTCCTCGCTGAATGCCGTGGCGTTCCTCAAGGCGGTGGGCAGCGAATTCGGCGTCTCGGTCGAGATCGGCGACCTCGGCGACGATTGCAACCTACGCCGGATCGCCGAGCACATCGACGCGCAGTAGGCGCCGGTCAGCGGGCCGCCTAGCTCCCGGTTGCCGCCGGCATGAGTCCAGCAGCCCGATGGGACATCCCCACGCCGCGCTCCGTGCACGAAGTGCGTCAGGACGACGGCAGCGTCACCTTTCTGCGCAGGCATGGGAATTCGGCCGGCCCGCGCCTCCTGCTGGGGCACGGCAACGGGCTGGCCATGGATTTCTACTACCCGTTCTGGTCGCTTCTGACAGACGACTTCGACGTGCTGCTCTACGACCTGCGCAACCATGGCTGGAACGACGTCGGGGAACGCGCGGAACACAACCTGCCCAACTTGATCCGGGATCAGGAGCGCGTCGTTGAAGCGGCTGCGCGACGGTACGGCGACAGTCCCACGATCGGGGTGTTTCATTCGCTCTCCGCCTTGACGACGCTCCTTTCGGACACGCTGGGGACGGGTGCGTGCGACAGGCTCGCGGCCTGGGTCCTCTTCGATCCGCCGCTCTACAGGCCCGGACCAAGTGACCCGGACTTCGATGGGATCGCGCAGGAGGCGGCCGGGATGGCGATGCGCCGCTCGGACCGATTCGGGACGAGGGAGAGCTTCGCGGAGCTGCTTGACTTTCTCCCGCTGCTCGACAGGGCGGTGCCGGGTGCCTCGAACCTGATGGCTCAGACCGTTCTGCGAAGATCTTCGGGGCTGGGACTTCAGCTGGGGGGCTACGAGCTTCGCTGCCCTCGCGACTACGAGGCGCAGATCATCGCCTACGTGAGGACGTACGCGTTCCTGGTCGACTTCGGGAACCTCCCGTGTCCGACGAAGGTGATCGGTTCCGATCCGACGCAGCCCTACGCATACCTGCCAACGTTCGACCTCAGCAGCATCCGGTCCGTAAGCTACGACTTCATCCCCGAGACGACGCATTTTCTCCAGGTGGAGCGGCCGGGGGAGTGCGTTGCCGTGATGCGGGACTTTCTGGAGGAGCGCGGGCTGGCGCAGCTCTAGAGTGGCAAAATGTATAGTATACATGACATAGTGTAATGTATACCTTACAGCGTGGACAGGTGAGGCGAAGCGGCCAGCGCAGATGCATCGCCACTCGAATGCCGTGGGGATTCTGTCCCCGGGCTGCCTAGGCCGAACCGAACCAGTGCCGCCTGCGCTGGAACGGATAGCCGGGCAGTTGGATCCGGCGTCGCGCCTCGCCCGCGAAGAGTCCCGCGAACGAAATCGGCAGTCCCGCCTCGTACGCAGCCGCTGCCGCTTCCGTGAAGATGGGGCCGGCAGGGTCGCCGGCGTCCGCCTCCGGACGCGCCGGGTCCGGTCGGGGGCCCGCATCCAGCCAGTCGCTCAGCGTGATCGGCTCCGCTTCGCGCTGCCAGCCAATGTCGAATACGAGTTCGACGTCCAGTTCAGCAAGGGTTCGGAACACGGGCTTGCTGCGGGGGTCCGGCGCGGTCGCCTGCGGCTTCCAGTACGCGGCGTCGAGCACTTCGTCCGCTGACAGGGCGGCACCGGTGACGTGGCCGACCATCACGACCTCGGGGCGGCGGAACGTCGTCCTCTCGCAAGCCGTTTCCAGCCCGGCCCAGCGATCGCGGTCGCGGGCCGAGAGGTCGTCACCGGGAGCTGCGGCCGCAACGCGCACTCGCGGCCGGGCCAACGCGGAGCCGCGTGCCGCGGCGATCCGCAGCCCGTCCTCCAGGGTTACCACGCCCGCGGCCCACGCTGCGGCGAGCTCGCCGGCGTCGCGGCCCGCCACCACCGCGGGGCGCACCCCGACGCTCGCCCAGCGGGCCGTCCGCGCGCATGCCAGCGAATAGACGGCCGGCTCTGCCCACTCGGGGTCGTGCGGTTCGCCCGCGGCGTTGCGTCGGCCGAACATGACGTCGAGCAGGGAGGCCCCGCCCCGTTCGGCACGGATGACGGCGTCGCACCGGTCCAGCACCGCGCGCACCACGGGCTCGGTCTCGTACACGCGGCGACCCATGCCGGCCCGTTCCCTTCCCCCGCGGGCGTAGAGGAACGCGACCTTGGGAGCCGGGGGAGGCGCGGTCATGCCCTTGGGCTCCGGGCCCGGGTCCGCCTCGACCACGGCGCTCAGCCCTTCCCGCAGCGAGCGGCCGTCCCGGAAGACGAGACCGGCGCGGTGTGCGAAGTGACTGCGTCCCGTGCCGGCCGTCCACGCCATGTCCGCAAGCAGGGACATTGCCGCGCCGTCTTCGGTCGAGAGCGCCTCCCGGTGCTCGTCCAGCCAGGTCCGATAGCGCCGCGCGAGTTCCCTGAGCACGGCGGGAGACTTACCGGAGAGGGGCAGGATCCGCGTGTCGCGAGCAGCGAAGTCCCCGCCGGCGGATGCGAGCTCCGCCGCTCGTCCGGACAGACGGGTCACCGCGGCGCGCGGCGGCCCGACGGGCCACCGCCCGTCCGTGGGAGCCGAGGCGTCCTGCGTCGGCGCGGCTCCTTCCACGACGACGTGCGCGTTCGTCCCCGAGAGGCCGAAGGAGCTGACGCCCGCGCGGGCCGGCCGATTCGGGTGCGGGGGCCAATCCGTATGCTCCGACGTGACCCGGACCGGAAGCCGGTCCCATTCCAGGTGCGGGGTCGGATGGTCGAAGTGAAGCTGCCTGGGGATGCGGCCCCGCTGCATGGCCAGAACGGCCTTGATCAAGCCGGCGACGCCGGCCGCGCACTCGGAGTGGCCGATGTTGGTCTTGACCGAGCCTATCAGCAGCGGACGCTCGGGGCTCCGGTTCCGGCCGTATGCGGCGGCCGCCGCCCGGACCTCGATCGGGTCGCCCAGGTCGGATCCGGCGCCGTGCGCCTCCAGGTAGTCCACCTCCGCCCCGGGAATCCCGGCGCGCGCGAGCGCCGCCTCGATCACTCGCTCCTGCGCCGGTCCGTTGGGGACCGTCAGCCCGGCACTTGCCCCGTTCTGGTTGACCGCCGATCCGCGAATCACACCCCAGATGCGGTCGCCGTCGGCCACCGCCTCCCCGATGCGCTTCAGGACGACCATCCCGCATCCCTCGCCGCGCACGAAGCCGTCGCCGCGGGCGTCGAAGGTGCGGCAGAGTCCCCGGTTCGAGAGCATTCCCGCCTCCCGCATGAAGTCGGCAATCTCGGGGGACAGAATCGCGTTCGCGCCGCCGACCAGGGCCAGCTCCACTTCCCCTTGGCGAAGCGCGGAGGCGGCCTGGTGCACAGCCGCCAGCGAGGAGGCGCAAGCCATGTCCACGGGCACCGCGGGCCCGTTGAGTCCCAGCGCGAAGGCAATCCGGCCGGCGGTCACGCTGATGGTGGTACCCAGGTAGCCGTGGTCCTCCCCCGCCTTGGCGGCCACGTCCCGGTAGTCGCCGTTGCCGACCCCCACGTAAACGCCCGTGGAACTGCCGCGAAGCGCCGACGGATCGATCCCGGCGTCTTCGAGGGCGTGCCAGGTGGTCTCGAGCAACAGGCGCTGACGCGGATCCATCGTGCGGGCCTCGATCGGCGGAATGCGGAAAAACCTTGCGTCGAACTTGTCGATGTCTTCGAGGAAGGCTCCGCGGCGGGAAACGCCAACGTCCCCGGCGGGATCGCCGGCGACGCCATGCCAGGGTCCTTCGTCCCGGCGACCGTCGGTAACCAGGTCGGCGCCGGCTTCGAGGAGGCGCCAGAAGGCGGCCAGGTCGGGGGCACCGGGGAAGCGGCAGGCCATGCCCACGATCGCGATCGCGCCGTCCTCCTCCCGGAGCGCCGGTGTTGGTGGTGTTTCGGGCTGCGCCTCGGGTGCGGACGGGGGTGCGCCGCCGTCGACGACGAGTTCTCCGGCCAGGTGACCGGCCAGCGACGCGATATCCGGGTAGTCGAAGACGAGCGTGTTGGGAGCCGTGTACGCTCCGGAGAAGGCCCGGTTGAGCCGGTTGCGCAGCTCCACGGCCATCAGGGAGTCCATCCCCAGGTCGAAGAATCCGATCGTCGGCGCCGGGGCCGACGGCAGCCGCAAGACGGCCTGCACCTCGCCCTGCAGGAACGACACCAGGAGGTCCTCGCGTGCCGTGGTGGGCGTCTCTCCCAGCTGCGAGAGCACGTCCTTCAGGGTGGCCGACGCGTCCTCTCCGTCCTCCGAGTCCGTGGAGAGCAATTCCTCCAGGAGCGGCGGACGCTCTTCCACCGCTTCTTCGAACACCGACCAGTCCATCGCCATGACGACGGAATTCGTCACATCCTGGCGCACCAGCCGTTCGAACGCCCTGATCCCCTGCTGCGGAGTGAACCAGCGGCCGCCCAACGCCGACCGCCTCTGATCGATGCGTTCCCGCTGCTCGGCCGCTTCGCCGATCTCCGACCAAGCGCCCCACGCGATGGCCTGTCCCGCGAGACCGCGCGCGCGCCGGTGGCCCGCCAGCTGGTCGAGAAAGGCGTTGGCGGAGGCGTGGTTCGACTGGCCCGGATTGCCCATCACGCCGACGCGGCTGGAGAAGAGGCAGAAGATGTCCAGGTCGCGGTCGAGGGTGGCCCGGTGCAGATGCCACGCACCCAGAATCTTCGGCCACAGCACCTGTTCGAACCGGTCCCAGCTCTGGTTGGTCAGCGCGCCGTCGGAGAGCACACCCACACTGTGGATCACGCCTGCGAGCGGCGGCAGCTCCCGGTCCACGCGGTCCAGCATCCGGTCCACCGCGGCCGTGTCGGTGATGTCCGCCAACTCCACCTCGACCATGACGCCGCGTGCTCTGAGCCCGCGGATGATCTCTTCGGCGGCGGCGTCCGGGCCGCGGCGCCCATTGAGCACGATCGCTCCCGCCCCCTGATCCGCCAGCCACACGGCCACCGCGCAGCCGATTCCCCCCAGTCCCCCCGTCACCAGGTAGGTGCCATCCTGCCGAAGCCCACCGCTCTGAAGCGGCGGCGTGGTCACCACGATCTTGCCCAGGTGGCGGGCCGCGCGCATGAAGCTGAGCGCGGCTCCCGCCTCGGCCAGCGGCCACCGGCTGTGCACGATCGGTTGCAGTTCTCCCGTGGAGATGCGCGCCATTACCTCGCGCAGGACCCTCCCCGCGTGTGCGGGGTCCGTCTTCTTCACGACGTCCAGTTCCAGGATGTGGTACGGCACGTCGGGCCGTACCTCGGCCATCTCCTCGTAGCTGAGGATGTCCCGTCTGGCCATTTCCACGAACCGGCCGCCGTGTTTCAGGCAAGCCAGGCTGGCCTCGATGAACCCCTCGCTCGTCAGGCTGTTCAGCACGATGTCCACACCCTCGCCGCCCGTCGCCTCCAGGATCTCTTCGCCGAACGCCGTCTGGCGGCTGTCGAAGATGTGCTCCACGCCCAGGGACCGCAGATAGTCCTGCTTGGGCGCGCTCGCCGTGGCGAAGACTTCGGCCCCCGCGGCCTGCACCCACTGAATCGCGGCCAGTCCCACGCCCCCCGCACCCGCGTGGATCAGCACGCGTTCGCCGGGCTCGAGTCCCGTGAACTCGAAGGAGAGCGCGGCCGATACGAACGCACTCGGCACCGCCCCGAGACCGGTCACGGAAAACCCGTCCGGGGCCGGGGCGACCAGCTCTTCGTGCGTGACCATCTCCGGTCCGAAGGCGCCGAACCCCATGCCCACCACGTGATCGCCAACCGAGACGTTGGACACTTCGACTCCCACGTCGACGATGTGTCCGCACATCTCCCTGCCCAGCAGCCCCTCCTCGATGAAGCCGAGCGAGCGGAACACGTCCCAGAAGTTGAGACCGGCCGCTTCGACCGCGACGCGCACTTCGCGCGGCTCCAGGGGTCGTGTCGGCAGCGGCTGGACGTGCGGCCGGTCGAAGACGCCGCCCGGATCCGGCGCCAGCACCCAGTTCGATTCCTCGGGCAGGGCCAGCCGTTCGGCCCCGGACTCGGCGCGCACCACCCGCGCCACGCGGCGGCGTCCCAGCCGGTACGCGATGTGGTTCTCCGGATCGGGGTAGAGGAGTTCGTTCGCGAGGTCGGGTGCGGGCGCCATCCGCCCCGGGTCCAGGTCGATCATTCTCGGTTGCAGATGCGGCGCCTCGCGGGCCACGCCCTTGCCGAATCCCCACAGTGCCGCGCCGGAGAGCTCGCCGCCGCGTTCGCGTTCGACCACTTGAGCTCCGCGGGTGACGAACCACACGCCCTTTTCGGGGGTCGCGCCGGAGTCGGTGACACCCTGCACCATGGCAAGCGCGCTTGCCCCCACCCGCGTCACGTCGTCGGCCATCTCGTCAGTCGTGGCCTCGTCGCCATGGCCGTCCAGGGCCAGGAAGTGAACCACACCCGCCAGGGGGATGTCGTCCGGGAGACTCTCCAGGAGCGAGCGCCAGGACTCGCGCTGGTCCATGGCCACGGTTGCGTGGCGAACCGCCGCCCCCGCGCCGTCCGCCGAGTCCCCCCCCACCAGCACCACCGTCTGATTCCGCGCGGCCAGGTCGCCCGCCAGCTTCGCCGCCACCCCACCCCCGTCCGCCGCGAGAACCCACACGCCCGCCGTCTCCCGCACCTCCGCCGGCCCCCTCGCCACGATCACCCCCTTGTCCGGCACCCTGGTCAGGTCGGCTTCGTCCACCCCCACCACCTCCACCTCCCCGAACCCCGCGTCGCCGAGCGCGCGCCGCCACACGGCCGGGCTCGCCAGCGCGTGATGCGGGCGGTAGTCGTCGGCGAACCGCCACCAGCCGTCGAGCTGCCCGAAGGTCAGGTCCATCCAGCCCAGGCCGCTCAGGTTTTCGAGCGCGACCAGCTGTCCCGACGGGGCGAGCAGCTTCCTGCAGTAGCCCAGCGTCTCCTCCAGGTACCGGGTCGCGTGCAGCACGTTGGAGGCGAGGAGCAGGTCGTAGCCGTGCTCGTCGAAGCCCTGCGCGACCGGGTCCTTCTCGATGTCCAGGGGACGGTATTCGATGCACCCGCCGCCGTCGCCGAACCGCGCCTCCGCCTCGGCGAAGAAACCCGCGGAGATGTCGGTGTACATGTAGTCGAACTGCCCCTCCGGGAGCAGCGGCAGCACCGACGCGGTGGCCGACCCCGTCCCCGCCCCCACCTCGATCACCCTCAGCCGCCGTCCCTTCGGCAGCGCGTCCACCAGTGCCTGGACCGCCACTTCGAGCATTCGGTTCGCCGCACGTGCGACCGGAGCCTTCAGGTACAGGTCGGCCGCGGTCGGTTCCCCGCTGCTGAACAGGAGCGTCAGCGGATCCTCCCGGCCGCGAAGCACCTCGGCCAGGGCGCCGCCCGAGCGCCGGAACAGCCCGATCTCGGTCAGGCCGTGGGAGTACCGTCCCGCCATCACCTTGTGGTGGCCGCCGGGGTCGTGTGGTATCGCATCGGGCCACGGATCCCCCGATCCGACGACCACGCGGAAACCGCCGTCGTCTTCCTCGTGCAGAACACCTGCCTTGGCCGCCATCTCGAGCATGCGTCGGAACAGGCGACTATGCTCCGCCAACACACCGAGCTGCTCTCGCAGCGCCTCGGACCGCACCACTTCGCCGGCCGTGCGTTCCCAGCCCAGCGTGTCCAGGGTTGCGACCGCGTACGACCACGACCAGTGCTCCAGGTCCGTCAGCAGGGCGTTGCGGTCGTCGGGATCGACCCCGGCCTCGACCAGGTACTCCGCCAGGAGCTGGGCGCCGGCCTTCACCGATCGCGGGTCCGGGAAGAAGTCGGCGGAGGGCATCCCCTCGGGAAGCGCCCGCTCGCGCCACACCACCTCGTACAACAGGTCCTTGACGCTTTCGCCCGCCGAGAGCAGCGCCGCCCGCGTCGCGCGCTTGACCGTGTACCCGTCCAACCCGCCGAGAAGAACCCCGTTCAGGTCGTAGATGCGAAGTTCACCCGTCAGCACCTCGGGGGGCTCGCCCTCCTCCGCATCGGCCGCTCGGGACGCGTCGCTCATGCGGACGTGACAGACGACCCGGTCCGGCAGCCCGCCTGTCGTCAGCCAGAGCCGCTCCCAGCCGAAGGGCAGATAGGTGACCGAACCATGCGGTCCGTCCAGGTTGCGCGCCGAGCCCACAACCTGGAAGCAACCGTCGAGCACCAGGGGGTGCACATCCAGTTCGTTTCGGCCGAGATCCTCCGGGAAGGCCACCTCGCCCATTGCCTCGCCCGGCCCGGACCAGGCCCTGGCCAGCGTTTGGAAGGACGGACCCAGGTCGACCCCCGTCTCCAGCCTGGCGCGGTAGTAGCCCGCCACGTCCACCGGCGACAGCCGAGCCTTCAACCCCTCCAGATCGATCCGTCCGTCGGCCTCCGGCACAGCGGTGCCCGGCGCGACGCGACCCTCGACGTGAACCACCCACTCCCCTTCGCTCCCCTTGCTGAAGATCCGGAAGTCACGCGTTGCTGTCCCCTCGGAGGCGTCGAGCACCATCTGCAGCGTGCGGCCCGCGTCACCGCTTCCGTTTTCGGAGCCGTCCTCCGGGAAGACCAGTGCGTTGTGCAGCTGCATCTCCTCCACGACCACGGGCCCGCGCCCGTCGGTACGCGATACCGCCACGGCCATGGCCCCGTACAGTGCCCCCGGTACCACCACCCGGCGGTACACCCGGTGGTCGTCCAGCCAACCGGGTTCCGCGGGAAACACCTCGGTCTCGAAGGTGGTCTCGCCGCCGGCCGACTCGTGGCGGGTTCCCAGCAGGGGATGGTCGGCGCGGCCACGGCGGCGCCTCGGCGCGTCGAGCCAGTGACGGGTCCGCTGGAAGGGGTAGCCCGGCAGCGAAATCCGGCGCCTCGATTCCCCGGCGAAGAGCCCTTCGAAGCGAACCGGCAGCCCTGCCTCGTACGCTTCCGCGACCGCGCGGACAAAGTCACCCGCCTCACCCGCGAACGGGTCGTCGGCTGACGGCGCCTGCAAGCTCGCCAGCACCCCCGGCGCCCCGACCGCCTCCGGCCAGGCCATAAGCGCCATCGGGGCCAGCACCGAGCGCGGACCGATCTCGACCAGCAGGTCCACTCGGAGATCCGCCACCGTGCGGACGCCGCTCGAGAACGCAACCGCCTCCCGGGCGTGCCGCCGCCAGTACGAACCGTCGAGCGCCCGGTCCGGCCCCACCGAGCGCCCCGTCAGGTTGCTCACCAGGGTCAGTGAGGGGGACGCGATCGCCACGCCATCCAGCGAGGATTCGAGCGCGTCCAGAATCGGGTCAACCA
The DNA here is from genome assembly GCA_965211795.1 of Longimicrobiales bacterium. Lineage (GTDB taxonomy): Bacteria > Gemmatimonadota > Gemmatimonadetes > Longimicrobiales > Gaopeijiaceae > Bin94. The sequence goes on along the minus strand of OZ242973.1, from coordinate 3,687,530 downwards.
GGGCGCTGTGGAAGGCCTTGGCCGTGTTCAGTCGCCGGACCCGGACCTCTTCCGATTCGAACCGTTTCGAGACGGCTTCGACAGCGTCGACGGGGCCGCTCACGACCTGGTGCGCCCCGTTGTCGCCCGAGATACTGACCCCCACATCGCCGGATGTCGCGTTCCAGGCCGCGACCGCCGCCGCCACCCTGTCCGCCGGCGCGAAGACCGCCGCCATCGCACCCTCTTCCATCCCGGACATCAGGGCGCCGCGGGTGCAGGCGAACCGCATGCCGTCCTCGAGGCTGAATACTCCTGCCGCCTGGGCCGCCGCAATCTCCCCGACACTGTGGCCGAGGACCACGTCGGGGCGGATCCCCACGCTCGCCCACAGGGCCGTCAGCGCGGACTCGATCGTGTAGAGGGCCGGCTGCTCCCAGGCCGTGTCGCCCAGGTCGCCGCTTGCGCCGTCGCGTCCGAACATGACGTCCAGCAGCGAGGTCCCCCGCTCTTCTCGGAACACCGCCTCGCACCGGTCCATGACGGCCCGCGCGACCGGTTCGCTTTCGTAGATCGCCCGTCCCATGCCGATCCACTGGCTCCCCTGTCCGGTGTAAGCGAATGCAATCCGGGTCGCCGTCCCGCGCGCCGGGAGATCACCAGTCCCGGCCACGGCCTCCAGCCCTTCGCGCAGCGATTCAGTGTCCCGATAGACCACCCCCGCGCGATCATCGAAATGACTCCGCCCCACCCCGGCCGTCCACGCCATATCCGCGAGCACCGCCAGCGAGGCCGCACCATCGTCCGACAGCTCGCCTTCCTGCTCGTCGAGCCACGACAGATACCGTCCCGCGAGTTCGCGCAGCGCCACCTCCGACTTGCCCGACAGGGGTAGAAGACGGGTCCCACGCGGCTGAGTCCCCCGCCTCGACACCATCGGCTCCGCCGCAGCTTCGGCGTCCCCCAACGCCACCCGCTGCGGAGCTCCCGCCGGTGTGAATCCCCTTGGCGAAGCCCCCTCCACCCCCCGATGCTCCTCCACCACCAGGTGCGCATTCGTCCCCGAAATCCCGAAACAGTTCACCCCCGCCACCCGCGACCGCCCGGGACGATCCGGCCACTCCATCATCTCCGTTGTCACGCGCAATGGCAGATTGTCCCAATCCAGCGCCGGGTTGGGATCCCGGAAGTGCAGGTGCTTCGGTATCACGCCCCGCTTCACGACCAGCGCCGCCTTGATCAGGCCGACCACGCCCGCCGCCGACTCCAGGTGGCCGACATTCGTCTTCACGGACCCGATCAGGAGCGGCTGGTCCGCCTCGCGTCCCTCGCAGTAGACGTGGGACACGGCGTTGATCTCGATCGGATCGCCGACCGTGGTTCCCGTTCCGTGCGCCTCGATGTAGTCCACCTCCAGGGGATCGACGCCGGCCTGCGACAGCGCGTCCTCCATCACCTGCTCCAGCGCGGGCGTGTTCGGCACCGTCAGACCGACACCGGTCCCGCCGTGGTTCACCACCGAGCCCCGGATCACGGCCCAGATCCGGTCGCCGTCCGCCTCCGCTTCGCTGAGTCGCTTCAGTACCACCACCCCGCACCCCTCCGCCCGCACGTACCCGTTGGCGGACGCATCGAATGTCTTGCACTGCCCATCGGGGGACAGCATCATCGCGTCCGCGCGCAGTTCGTAGATGCGCCCGTTGAGAATCGCCTGCACCCCGCCCGCGATCGCCAGGTTGGCCTTGCCCTGCTGCAGATCCGCCACCGCGTCGTTGATCGCCACCATCGCCGACGCGCACGCGGCGTCGACCGCCTTGGCGGGCCCGGTAAGCCCCAGCACGAACGAGACCCGCCCGGCCGTTCCGTTCAGGTTGGTGCCGCTGAGGGCGTAGAGGCACGACGCAGCCTCGGAGGGCTTTGCCGAGTCCACCACCAGCATGCGGTACTCGTCGTTGCTGATCCCGCTGTAGACCCCGGTGCGGCTCCCCCTGATCCGCTCCGGGTCGATCCCCGCGTCCTCGAGGGCCTGCCAGGTCACCTCCAGCATCATGCGCTGCTGCGGGTCCAGCAGCTGGGCCTCGACCGGGGAGATGCGGAAGAAGGAGTCGTCGAACAGCTCGATGTCGTCGACGAAGGCGCCGTAGCGGCACCCCTCGCTCTGCACGGCTTCGTCCCCGAAGATGAGCCCCCAGCGCCCGACTCCCGAGCCCGGGACTCCCTCGGTGACGGCATTGCCGCCCGCCTCCAGCAGGCGCCAGAAGGCTTCGATGTCGTTCGCGCCGGGGAACCGGCAGGCCATGCCCACGATCGCGATGGGCTCATTGGTTGATTTGGGCATTGTCATCGAGTTTTGGTGAGTTGTGGACAGATTCATGGGGTTATCTGTCCAAGATCACTCGACCGGAGTCCGGAACACCGGCCGATCGACAGCAGTTGACCGAAAAAGTGCCAGATTCCCCATTGAATCTGTCCAGCAATGTGTCACGGCTCTTGTTGGCGTCAGGGCCGATCCATCGTCAACAACCACGCAGGGATCCCGCCGACGGCCGAAGGTGACCCGGACGCGGCCAAGTGTCTGAACGCTGTTCCTTGGAAGATAGCGTCCGTTCCATCCCTCGGCAGCCGAGGGGGGCGCGCCGGAGGACCGTTTCCCCTACGGTGGTTGTATCAGGAGTTGCTCGCCAGATTGGTTGTTGCTTGCGGGAACATGCAGTCCAGACAGAATTGCCTTGCTGACACCCTGATATGCCCTACCTGATCGCCTCCCTTGGAGCGCTGGCCGCCGGACCACTCCTGCACGCGGGCGCCGGCCACCGGCGCGGCTTCGCCCCCGTGCTCGACGGCTTGTCCAGGACGGCGATCCCCGGGCTGGTATTCCTGGCGTTCGTTCCCGCCGCGGTCGGGGAGGGGGACTGGTTCGTGCTGCTGGCACTCATGGCCGGATTCCTGGTCCCCGTTGCAATCGAGAAAACCTCGCGGGGCGCCACGCGCCCAACCCACCGCCTGGCCCTGCTGGCCGGCCTCTCCGGACTCATCGTTCACAACGGGCTCGACGGTGCGGCGCTCGCCACGCTCCCCCTAGAAGCCGACCCGTCATTCCCGATGGCCATCGTGTTGCACCGGCTCCCGGTGGGCCTCGCGGTCTGGTGGCTGGTGGCCCGGGAGATCGACCGCCGGGCCGGCATCGGAGCGCTGGCGGCGCTCATGCTCGCGACGGTGGGCGGATACCTGTTCGGAGTGGTGGTGGACGGAGTTGTGTCCGATTCCGCGGGGTTGACAATCTACCAGGCGGTGGTCGCGGGCTCACTCGTGCATGTGGTGGTCCACCAGCATGGGGAGGCCACCCGTCCAGCCTACCCCCGCGGCGAGGGATGGGGCGCGATTCTGGCGCTGGCGCTGCTCCTGGCCGTGTTCGTGATCGACGCGGACGACGGCGCGGGTGGGGCGGCGGCCTTCGTGTCGCGGGTTTATGTACTCACTGCCGAAAGCGCGCCCGCGCTTCTGCTGGCCTACCTCTTCGCGGGGCTGCTCAGCGCGTTTCTGCCGCAGCGGTCGGTGCGCTGGATGGAGAAGGGTGGTGGGGTGTCCCAGTCCGTCCGGGGAATGGCTATCGGTCTTCCCTTTCCGATCTGCTCGTGCGGCGTCGTGCCGCTGTACCGCAGCCTGATCCAGCGAGGTGCCCCGCCGGCCGCGGCCATGGCGTTCCTGGTGGCCACCCCGGAACTGGGGCTCGACGCGGTGCTGCTCTCCATTCCGTTGCTGGGTCCACAGGTGACGGTTCTGCGCCTGGTCACGGCGGCCCTGGTAGCCATGCTGGTGGGGTGGTGGGTGGGGGGAAGGCTGAAGAAGGCCGAGCGCGCCGAGGAGTGGATAGGCTCGCCGGGGCAGCAACCGAGCGTCCGGAAGCGCCTGGCCGCCGCCCTGCGCACGGGCACCGGCGAGGTGGTCGACCACACGGCTCCCTGGATAGTCCTCGGCCTGGGCGTCGCCGCCCTGGTGACGCCGTTCCTCGAGAGTGGCTGGCTCGGCAGCCTGCCGCCGGTGGCCGATGTCTTCCTCTTCGCCCTGCTGGGCTTCCCGACCTACGTCTGCGCCGCCTCGGCCACACCCCTGGTCGCCGCGTTTCTCGCGACAGGACTCTCGCCGGGTGCGGGGATTGCGTTCCTCATCACGGGACCGGCCACCAACATCTCGACGCTGGGCCTGGTGAGCAGCCTGCACGGACGCCGCGCGGCCATCGCCTTCGCCCTGGTGATGGTGACCCTCGCGGTGACGTCCGGCATCGCGATCAACACCGCCTTCGGGGCGCTGTCCGTGCCGTCTCTCGCGACGCTGACGGAGGAGGCCCCCGGCTTGTTGCAGCAGGTCAGCCTGATCCTGCTGGTGGGTCTCTTCCTGCGTTCCGTCGTACGGCGAGGGCCGCGAGCCTTCGCGGGCGAACTGAGGGAGGGGCTGGGCTGGGCGCACTAGCCGTGGCGGGCTTGGCAGCCCGCAGCGAAGCCGCCGCCTGAAGCCCCGCACCATTGACGGAGCAGACCGTGCATCCCATATGCTACCTGGTGCTTCTCCGTTTTCCGTTCTAGCAAGGGTGGAGGAGGTGGCCACTGTGACATCCGCCACACAGCTGGACCCGCCGATTCGCGGCCCCGGCGACGCCATGCCCGGCAACGTATGCTGACCCATTCGATCTGGCGCGCGCTCGCGATCGCGGCCCCGGTCGCCCTCATCGTCGTGCCCTTCGGCTACGCAATCACCGGGGACCACTCCGATGTCCTGAAGGGGGCGGGTTGCGGCCTCGCGGTCGGCGTGGGCGTCGGCCTTCGGGGAGGTTCGCGGAGCGGCACGTGGACCGGTGCCCTGGTCGGCTCGATCGTCGGCATCGTCACCTCGCTGATCGCGGGTCATGTCACGGGGTTCGCAATCATCGTCCCGCCCGCGCTTGGCCTGGCGGTCGGCCTGATCGACGGTCTCCGCGGGTCATCCCTCTCCGGGTATCGGGACATCAGCCGCGAGACGTTCATCGCATCCGCGCTCCTCACCCTGGGACTCCTCCCCGTCCAGATCGCGTCCGGCGAGGTGCGCTTCGCCCTGACTCCCCTCGGGTGCATGCCCTGGATGGCGCTCATCGCCGGCCTCCTGTGCCACCGTCGCGCGGGATGGCGCGACCCCCGCCCTCCCCGGCTCCTGGTCCTCGGGGCGGTTGCAACGTTGGCCCCCTTGCTCTTCCTGATGATCTCCGAGGAGATTCGATATGGTCGCTTGACACGGGCTTTCCTTCCGATCCTGCAGGCGGTGGGTTTCACGACCCTCTGGCTGGTGGCGCTGTCCGCGACGGCGTTTCTTCTGGGGCGGGTCGTCATCACCTGGCTCCAGCCGCGCCTGCGGGTGTACGGTCACCTCGCCGACTACCTCCGCGTCATGTGGGTCCCGATCGGCGGGTTCGCGGTCGGCTACTTGACGATCATTGTCGTGTTCGCGGGGTTTTACGGCATGCTGGAGCGCTTTCAGCCCGGCGCGTTTGCCGGCGCCGGGGGCGGGATTACGGAGTGGTTGTCCTTCTCCTTCTTCAACGCCCTTGCCCAGGACTACGCGAACTTCGCTCCGGCTTCGGTTGGTGCCCGGGTACTGGTCGGCGCCCACCTGATCCTTTCGGTGGGGTGGGCACTGGTGCTTTTCGCGGCGGTGATGTCATCCATCGGGCCGAAGTTGGACCGGATCGCCCGGCGTCTCGCAGAGGACGACGGTGAGCGGGACGACGTTTCCCCAGGCGCGGAGACTCCCCGTGGGTAGCGGAGTGCTGGCACGGTCGTTCTGGCTGGTCTTCCGGATTGCGGTCGCCGTCACCTTGGTCGTCGTCCCCTTCGGCTACGCCATCACCGGGGCCCACGCCGAAGTCCTGCTGGGAACGGGCTATGGGATCGCGGTCGGTGCAGGCGTCGGGTTGCGCGGAGGCACTGGGCGCGGTCCGTGGACCGGCATCCTGATCGGGTCGATCGTCGGCGTTGCCGCCGCGCTGATCGACGGCCTCATGCCCTACGAGGGGTGGGGGATTCTCATCCTGCCGGTCCTTGCACTGTCGGTCGGTCTGATCGACGGTATCGGCGGGTCGTCGCTCTCCGGTTACAGGGACGTGCGCCGGGAGGTGTTCATCGTAGCGGTCCTGCTTTCACTGGGGCTCTGTCCCTCCGTCTTTATGTCGCAACCGTTTCCGGAAAGCGTCGGGGTGGCACTTGGCGTGATGCTCCTCCCCTTCGTGTTGCTGCCTTGGACGACGGTGCTCATCGGTCTTCTCTGCCACCGCCGGGAGGGATGGCACGACGCCCGGCCACCGCGACTGCTGTTCCTGGGTGCGGTCGCGCTGCCGGTCTTCCTGACCGTGCTACTCGCGCGGGGGGCGGCGGATGAAGGGGCGACCATGTGGGACGCGGTCAAGCTCGTGCCCCTCGCGCTGCTGGTGTTGCCGGCGGCGGCGTTTCTCCTTGGGCGCACCGCGATCACCTGGCTTCGCCCGCGCCTTCAGGTCTACGGCCAGCTCGCCGACTACCTGCGCGTCATGTGGGTCCCGATCGGTGGGTTCGCGATCGGCTATCTGACGATTATCGTCCTGTTCGCCGGATTCTACGGAATGCTGGGGCGCTTCAGCCCCACCGGTTTCGACGGCGCCGCAGAGGGTGCCGGGATCACCGAATGGCTTTCCTTCTCGTTCTTCACCGCGCTCGGCCAGGACTTCATCACCGTGGTGCCGGCTTCGCTCGGTGCAAGGGTGCTCGTCGGCGCCCACCTCATCCTCTCGGCGGGGTGGGCGGTTGTCTTGTTCGCCGCGGTGATGTCGTCGATCGGGCCGAAGCTCAACCGGATCGCGCGGCGGCTCGGGGAGGACGATGGGGGGTGAGTCCCCTCTGGACCCCTTCCCCGGAACGCGCCGACGCCACGGCTCTCGCCCGCTTCACGGCCACACTGTCCGCACAGGGCCACGACACCGGCGACGACTACCAGGCACTCTGGCGCTGGTCGATCGAGAACCAGTCCGCCCTCTGGAACGCGGTGTGGGACTGGTGCGGCGTCGTCGGAGACAAGGGTGAGAGGGTAGTCGACCCCGGCGACCGTCTTCGCGAGGCCCGCTACTTCCCCGACTCCCGCCTCAACTTCTCCGAGAACCTGCTCCGGCGGCGCTCCGGCGCCCCAGCGATCATCGCCCGCAACGAGAGCGGCCGCCACCGCGAATTCAGCTGGCGAGAACTGCATGACCTCACCTCGCAACTCGCCCGCGCCATGCGCGCGGCCGGCCTGAAATCCGGCGACCGCGTCGCCCTCCTCCTCCCCAACATCCCCGAAGCCGTCGCCATCGCGCTCGCGGCGGCCTCCATCGGAGCGGTCGTGTCCTCCGCCTCCCCCGACTTCGGCGCCCGCGGAGTCGTGGACCGGTTCGGGCAGGTCGGTCCCGGTCTCCTCTTTGTCGCCGACGGCTACACCTACCGGGGCAAACGCTACGACACCCTGGCGAAGGTCCCCCGCATCCTGGAGGGCCTTCCCACGGTCGAGCGGACCATCGTCGTTCCCAACCTCGAAGAGGCCACGCCGCCGGCCGCCGCCGTCACCCTCGAGGAATTCATCGCACCCCACCCCGCCACCCACATCCACTTCGCCCGCCTCCCCTTCGACCACCCCCTCTACATCCTCTTCTCCTCGGGCACCACGGGCGTGCCCAAGTGCATCGTGCACCGCGCGGGCGGCGTGCTGCTCCAACACCTCAAGGAACACCAGCTCCACTGCGACATCCGCGCGGGCGACCGCGTCTTCTACTTCACCACCCTCGGCTGGATGATGTGGAACTGGCTGGTCTCCGCTCTGGCCTCGGAGGCGACGATCCTCCTCTACGACGGCTCGCCGGTGCACCCCGCCACGACCTCGCTCTTCGACTTCGCCGAAGCCACCGGCATGACCCTCATGGGCACCTCACCCGGCTATCTGGACACCCTGCGCACCTCCCGTGCGAGCCCGCGCCGCACCCACGACCTGTCCTCGCTCAGGACGATCGTCTCCACCGGCTCACCCCTCCCCGCAAACGCCTTCGTCTACGTATACCGCCACGTCAAGCGCGATGTGCACCTGGCTTCCGTTTCGGGCGGCACCGACCTTTGCGCCTGTTTCGTGGGCGGCGTCCCCACGCATCCCGTCCATCCCGGCGAGATCCAGGGTCCCGCCCTCGGCATGGCCACCGACGTCTTCGACGCCGACGGCTCACCGCTCCGCGCGGGGAAGGGCGAGCTGGTCTGCACCCGCCCCTTCCCGTCGCTCCCGCTCGGCTTCCTCGACGACGACGACGGGTCCCGCTACCGCGACACCTACTTCGACCGCTTCCCGGACGTGTGGTGCCACGGTGACTATGTCGAAAAGACGGGGACGGGCGGCTACGTCATCCACGGCCGCTCGGACGCGACGCTGAACGTGCGCGGCGTGCGCATCGGCACGGCCGAGGTCTACCGCCCGGTGGAGGCGATGGACGAGGTCGCCGAGGCGCTGGCGATCGCGCAGCGATGGGGGGACGACACGCGCATGGTCCTCTTCGTGCGACTGGCCGCCGGGGCGCGGCTGGACGTGGAACTCAGGCGCCGGATTCGTGCCGTGCTGAGGTCGGAGGCGAGTCCGCGGCACGTGCCGGCAAGGATCGTTCAGGTGGGGGACATTCCGCGGACGCGGAGCGGGAAGATCGTGGAGCTGGCGGTGCGCGCGGTGGTGCACGGGGAGCCCGTGCGGAACGTGGAGGCGCTCGCCAACCCCGAGGCGCTGGAAGAGTTCAGGGGGAGGGTGGAGGTGGGCGGGTAGGGGGCGCCGCCCCCCCAATGTCTACCATCCTGGAGGCAGCCATTCCTCGTACCCGAAGCCGCGAATGGTATCCGCGGCGGATTCGGAGAGCGGGTATTCCCAGTGCCGGAAGAAGCCGACCGGATCGCGCTGCACGATGGCGCTGAAACGGATTGCGAAACCGTCGAGCCCCCCGCCGTAGGTGGAGCGCGGGTATTCGGGATCGTAGTAGCTGTGGAACACTTGCTTCATCGAGCTCCAGCCGAACTCGACGATAAGCTGGCGGTACATGCTGAGCCGCTCAAAAAGGTCTGCCGTGGGCCACCGCAAATTGGCCAGCGAGGCGTGATCCACCGTGCTCACGGCGGGGTCGGGGCTGCTGATGAGCGTGGAGTCGCCGCCGCCGAAGAGGTAGGCATTCAGCGTGTACATCGTGAACAGGTTGACCGCGACCTCGCCGATCTCCGGATAGGTTCTCCCACTGCCCCAGTCTTCGGTCTGCCACAGGTGGCCGAGTTCGTGGCCGAACAGCCACCAGTCCACCCCGTGCTCCCACGGGGAATAGTCGCTGGGCGGCGGGACCACATGGTATGTCGGGCCCACGTCGGGCAACGCGGCGATCCACGACCGGCCCGTCGCCGTACCCGGCACCAGAACCCAGACTTCCGCGTGCAGCGGATAGTTGATGCGTGGCCACGAAGCGTTGGCGTACCCGTATCCGACCTGCGGATCGAAGATCCAGATATTCTCGGCATTGCCCGTCACCGGCCCTCCCGCAAGGTCGGCATGGTGTTGCTGAAATCCATCCCAGAACGCCGAGACCTCTCCCGGATTGGAAATGCCGCGAGCGCTCTCGGCTGAGATCACGAAACGGATGCCGCCGGGTTTCCGGATGATGGCCTGCGGGGCCCCCGCATCCAGAGCCGCGTGCCACCCGGCTGCATCCGACTCGCCCGCCGTGTACACGGCCATCGGGATCGCGCCCCGGACGGTGACCGGGATCGTACCCGCGTAGTCGGCGGGCACGATCAGAGCGATGGAGCCCCCGTAAGCGTTCGTGATCCCGGTGCGCCGGTCCGCTATCGGAAACGTGCGCCGCAGCCCGGGCGCACGCTCCCAAACCGGGTGGGCGGCTTTGCCCAGATCGTCATGCAGCTCGCCCACCGCCACGTGCAGGTCTCCCGTGGCGTGCTCCGCTGGAACCTCGATCGTGACCAGTGCGCTTGGCGGTGCGTAGAACCCAAGCGCGAGGTGGCGTTCGTACCTTGAACCGTCGGCGGGAAAGCCGCTCCAGGTGGCGTCGACGGTGACGGTGGCGTCCACCCGCTGCGCACCGGCTACCGGTTCGCCTGGAAACACGGCTGCCCACGGGTGGATCTCTGGCCACTCGTAGGGACCGAGCGTCTCACCTGCCTCGGCTGCGACCCACGCCTCCGGCGCCGCGCTCGAGGTCGGAAGTGCGGGTGTTTCACGCACCAGGCGGGTGAGCGCCCTGTCCAACTCCCCGGTGCGACCGGCTTCAAGGGCCCCCTGGAAGAGCGGAGGCAGCAGCGCCATCTTGCCCGCGTCGAGCCGTGATCCGTTGACGTATGCCGCCCATACGACGTGGGGAGTAAGGCCGTGGACATCAAAGTCGGTGGTGGCGGACTCGATCTCATCGATGCTGTCCTCGTTCCACGAGATACCGGAGCCACGAAGGAGGACGTCGGCGGTCAGCTCCCCGTGGTGTTGTTCGATCCACCAGTTCCAGTGAAGTGCCGAGGCGGCGACCACCAGCCCGCCACCGTTCTCGGCAAAGGTCCGAAGCGGCGCGACGGACTGCGGGACAAGGTGTGCCGTACCCCATTCATTCGCCTGAACCACGGCGACATCCATGTTGGCCAGTGCGTCGGCGCCCCAATTGCGGGCGTTCGAGCTCCCGCTGCCGACCACCTCGACCTCTTCGAGCCCCGCAGCCTCGAGCACGTCCGCGATCCGCTGATTGTCCACCAGCACCCTGAGCGGCGAGGCGCGTTTCGCCCCGGCCCAACGGACCGCGTTGGCCAGCAGGCGGTCGGCATTGACGTTGCCGAGGAGCGTGGCCCGGTCCCCCGAAGAAAGGAAATCCTGCCCGGGGAACGCGACCACCCTGCCCTCGCCAAGCGTCGATCCGGCCACGAGCACGGACGAGATCATGTCGCTCTGGCCCACGATGACCGGGAAGACGTTGGGGTTCAGAGCCAATCCCAACGTTCCCACCGTCTCGGTGCTGCCCTCGGTACCGCCCACGGTCTCGTTCGCGAACGGCCGTTCCGGCAGACCCGCGGTGACCGCCGCATGGTTGTCCACGGGGTCCTCGGACAGTACCGAGACCTGTGACGAGTCCCGCAAGTCTCCGGAAGCGGCAGCGACCGTCGCGGCGCCCAGCCGGACCCCGCGGACAAGCCCCGAACCGTCCACCGTCGCGACCGTTGTGTCGCTCGACGACCACTCGAAACCGGCGTCCGCCACCTCGTTGCCACGCGCGTCCAGACCGGCCGCTTCCAATCGTGCCGTGTCCCCCACCTGGAGCACGAGCAAGCCTGGCGACACGCGCACCGCCGAAACCACCTGCGCCACTGTTGCGGCAGCGCTCCCCGACGCCGATCCGGATGTCGCCGTGATCGTCGTCGTGCCATTCCCCGCTGCCGTGACCAGCCCGGCAGCACTCACCGTCGCGATACCGGCGCTGCCGCTGGACCATGTGACCGGTGCCCCCGCCATCACCTGGCCGTTCTGGTCGTACACCCGTGCGGAAAACTGCACGGTCGCGCCCAGCGCGTTGAATTCGGCGGTGGCCGGCGTCACCGTTACGGTCGCCGCGTACGGCGGGGAAACCGGCGGCTCCTTCTCGCCGCAACCCGATGCCCATACAGCCCCGATCAGGATCGCCAGGCCGAGACAGCAGGTTCGACAAGAGGCGCGAAAACTGATGATCGTCGACAGCGTGCGAATCACGCGTTGCTCATTGTTGGGGCAAGGTGCAGAATCGGTGTTCACTCAGCTTGATGCCTCACCACAGAGTGAGTGGGCAAGTGGTGCTCCGTCAAGGTTGATTGTACCGCTATAACGGACATCTCGGCATTGGATCCAATCGGGGAAGTGAGGCATGGCAGGAAGAAGACGAGCACGGTATCCGCCCGAGTACGTGGAGCGGATCGGGGATCTAGTGAGCGGCAGGCGTAGTCCGGGGTCTCCGCCACGCGCACTTGAGCCGTCTTGACAGACCAACAGGAACCGGGTCAGGCAGGGCGACCACTACGAGCGCCGGCGGAGCGACGGGCGGACTCCCGGCGCGGAAGGAGATGCAACGCCTGGCAGGTCAATGTTGGCGGGAGGTCCTTCCCGGACCACCGCCTAGATCTTCTTCAACAACCACTCCAGCACCCAGCGAACCACGCGCTTCAGGATCTGTGCCATCGGTCTTTCCCTCGTCTGAAGTCCCCCGGGAAGCGCCGGCCGTGAGCGCCGCGACGCTGCCGACCGAACCTCCTCTCATTACGGCCGACGCTGCTTCAAAGGTTCACTCTCCGGACGTTACGCGCCAGCCACGGGTGGCGAACCCACCTTCCCCTCCATCGCCCCGAAGAACGCCGCATGATCCGCCAGGATCCTCTCCGTCTCCCCCGGATCCGGCTCCAGCGTCTCCACGCCGCGCTGGTACGTGCCCCCCAGCAGGATCCCGTCGCTGCGCGGAAACATGTACTGGCTGCCGCGCGTTGAGAACCGGCCGCCCCCCACCGTCAGGTAATCGATCCCGGGCTGGGGCCTCAGCACGACCAGCTGCCCCTTGATCGGCACCAATGAACTGTCGCCGAAAAGCTCCCGCGCCCCCATTCCGGTGCAGTTCACGATCACCGGCTGGGCCAGCCCGGCCAACTGCTCCAGATCGGCGATCTCCCCCACGACCACCTCGCCCCCGGCAATCCGGAAGTCGGTCAGGACCGCCTGCAGGTACCGGTGCGGCTCGATGAACATGGTTGCCACGCGGCGCACGAAGCGGGTGGGGAAGGGGTGCTCGTCGCCCTCCAGCGTCTCCCACTCGGGGAAGAGGTCGCGGATCCGCGAGTAGCCGCCTGAGCCCGGGGGCCTTTCGCGGGGGAAGTAGTTGTCGATCCAGCGCACGCCGTAGCCGGCGCCGACAAGGTTCTGGAAGTGGCGGTAGGCCAGGCGGGCGGCGCGTTCGTACTGATGGCCGAAGGGGCCGTCCAGGTCGTCGGAGACGGTGGAGGGGGACCACTGCGCGCCCGCGATGTTCGAAGTCGTATTGGGCGGCAGGTCGCGGGCGTGGATCGTCACCCGGCGGCCGCGGCGCTGCAGGAGCCGGGCCGTGGCCAGCCCCACGGCGCCCGCGCCGATCACCGCCACGTCGCCCTCGCGCCCTCCGTAGGTGACCAGGTCGGCCGCCATCTCGGCCGTGCCCCACGACAGCGTCACCCCGCCGCCCCCGTGCCCGTAGTTGTGCACCAGCAACTTCCCCGCGAGACGCTCCGCCCGCACCACGAACCCCTCCGCACGGTAGGGCCTCAACCCTGCCACCACCCGAATGACGCGATCGCGCGAGACCCTCACCGGTTGCAGCGGCGTCCACGGGGACGGAACGTCGAGCCGACCCTTCGGCCCCGAGGCGCAGGCGCCGGCCCAGCCGCCCGCCAGAACGGTCCCCGAGACCTTCAGCCATCGCCGCCGGTCCAGCGTGGGCGGACGGGCGCCGGGCCGCACCTGCCCGCCCACCCCCCTCAGACGACCTCCAACTCCGTCGTGACCTCGATGCATCCGTGCAGCGTCCGGTACACCGGGCAGCGCATGGGATGCAGGTCATACGCCCTCCGCACCGCCGCCTGATCCGCCTCGGCCGCCTGCAGCCGGTACTCCACATGAATCTCCCGCACCATCAGCACCCCTTCCTCCTTGCCCACCCGCCCCCGCACCTCCGCCGTCAACCTGCCGCCCGACGCGTCGATCCCGCGTGCCTCCAGCACGCCTCCGAAGGTGCCGACGAGTCAGCCGCCGGTCGCCGCGATCACATAGTCGAGGGTGGTTGTCGTCTCGGTCTTGAGGCGGACGCCGTAGTGCTCGGCGATCGCGCCGTGCACGCCGAACTCGACCGGTCCGTCGTGGGCGGGCAGCCATGCGAGGCGGTGGGGGCCGCGCGTGCGCTCGATCCGTACGTCGGCTTCGTAGACGATGTCGCTCATCGTGTGGATGCTCCGTTCATGGGTTGGGGGTGACAGGGGGCCTACATCGGCCAGAGCCAGCCGAAGATGCCGCCGGTGAGCAAGGCGTAGACCAGCCCGTCGCTCGCGTGCTTGAAGGCGACCTTGCCGGGCAGTCCGAACCAGATGCTCTCCTGGAAGCCGACGAAACCGTGGGCCATGAAGGCCGCCGTGCCGACAACCCGGAAGACGGACAGATACGACGCGCCCACCTCCAGCGTGCTTGCCGCCAGGTACGCCACAAAGACCGCCACGACGAGGTGAAGCAGGACCGACTTCGCCATCGCCGGTTTCATGTCGATCACGGTCGCGGGATCGCGCACCCGCAGGATCCCCACGGGACCGGCCGCCAGCTTCTCCCGGTAGCCCTCGCTGGTCTGCTCACTGTCCGGCGCCCAGGGGAACATGTACATGCCGGGGCCGCCGACATTGTCGCGCACCGCGTCCATCAGCGCGTCTTCGTCGTCGGCCCGGGCAAAGTCGTTCTTGTGATGCGGCATCACCATCCAGATCATGGCGCTCACCATGAAGACCACGACTCCGGTGAGCAGGATGGGGAGCCAGAGGGCGGTGAGAGTGACCAAGGCGGTGCTCCTGAGTGGAAGGACGGTCGCTGGGGGTAGGCGGTGAAGGATTGTCGCTCAAGCGGGCGGTGGAACCAGGCCGTCGGGTCGGCGGTCCACGCCGGTGGACGGTTCGCCGTTGCAACTGGCCTCGTGCCGGGCGCGACAATAGTGTTTCGGGGCTCCGGAGGCCAGATTGAGTGACCGGAAACCCACCCGAGAGGCTGAAATGACCCCCATCAAGCCCAATTCCCGCACTCGCCGAGGACCGGACTCCCGTACAAGCCGGTCGAGGATGCGATTGCTGTCAATGCATGCGCTGTCATCGAAGACGCTGTCGTCATTGCCTGCACTGCTGACGGTGTTTCTCGCCCTCTTCCCCTCCCTCGCCCTCACTCCCGCCCCCGCCTCCGCCCAGACCGACCCCCGCGTCCTCGAGATCATCGACGAGGTCGACCGCCTCATGCGGGGCGAATCGAGCACGGGGCGGATGCGCATGGAGATCGACACCGAGAACTGGTCGCGCTCCCTCGAGATGAGCGTCTGGTCGCTCGGCACGGAGTATTCGCTGATCCGGGTCGAGAGTCCTCCGCGCGAGGCCGGCACCGCGACCCTCAAGGTCGAGAACGAGGTCTGGAACTACCTGCCCCGCGCCGACCGCACCATCAAGATCCCTCCCTCGATGATGCTCGGCTCGTGGATGGGCTCGCACTTCACCAACGACGACCTGGTCAAGGAGAGCCGCATCATCGAGGACTACGACATCGTCATCTCCTTCGAGGGCGACCGCGGCGGCGAGGAGGTGTGGGAGTTCACGATGACCCCCAAGCCCGAGGCACCGGTGATCTGGGGCCGCATCGAGCAGCAGATCCGCAAGCGCGACCGCATGCCGCTCTGGGCGCGCTACTACGACGAGGACGGGACGCTCTACCGCACGATCACCTTCGAGGACTTCCGGTCCCTGGGAGGACGATTGGTGCCGACGCGCACGGTCATCGAACCGGCGGACGAGGACGAGCGGACGGTGGTCATCTACCTCGAGCTGGAGTTCGACGTGGGCCTGCAGGAGGACTTCTTCAGCCTGCGGAACCTGCGGGCGCGGCAGTGACCCACCGCGTCTGGTGGCGCATCGCGTGGCGGAACCTCTGGCGCAACCGCCGGCGCACGGTTTTCACCGCCTCCGCCCTCTCCTTCGGGTTCGTGGCCTCGGTCCTCGTGATCGGGTACATGGACGGCGTCGTGGAGGAACTCGTCGCGAACGGAACGCGCGTGGCCACGGGGCAGGTGCAGATCCAGGCGGAGGACTACCAGCCCGAACGCAGCATTCATCGCACCATGGGCGGCCGCGAGGGCCTCGACGTGGACGCGCTGCTGGCCGCGGTGGAGGCGCAGGACGGGGTGACCGGCGCGGCGCCGCGCATCTACGGCGGAGGACTGGTCAGCTCCGGCGACGAAACGGTGGGGGCGGTGCTGATGGGGGTGGACGCCGCCCGCGAAGAGGCGGTCAGCCGGTTCGGAAGCGAGCTCATTGCCGGGCGGATGCCGGGTCCGGGCGAGATCTTGCTGGGCGACGCCATGGCCGAAACGGTCGAGGCCGGGGTGGGGGACGAGGTGGTTCTGGTGGCTCCCGCGGCCGACGGGTCGACGGGCAACGACCTCTTCACGGTGTCCGGGATCTTCAGCGTGGGCGTCGGCGCGTACGACGACAGCTACGCGCTCCTCGAGATGGGCTCACTCGCGGCGCTAATGGCGATGGACCCCGGCCGCATCCACGAGGTGGCGGTGTCGGTGGAGCGGATCCGCGAACCGGACATCCCCGCGGCCGGGATCAGGGAGGCCGTCGCGGGGGTCGCGCCGGGGCTTCGAACCGAGGCCTGGTCGGGCTTTCTGGACCAGCTCTACTTCATTGTCAACTACGTGGCCGCGTTCAACTATGTCGTCGCCGTGCTGATCTTCGGGATGGCCGCCTTCGGGGTCGCCAACGCGATGCTGATCGCGACCTTCGAGCGCCGCCGCGAATTCGCGGTCGCGCGTTCGCTGGGGACTGCGGGTGGCGCGATCGGCCGGATCGTCATCTTCGAGGGGATCCTCCTCGGGCTTGTCTCCCTCGCCACAGGCATGGCGCTGGCGGTCCCCCTCATGGTCTACATCCACAACAACCCCATCGACCTGAGCCGCTTCGTGGGCACCTATTCCTTCGTGGGCTCCGCGGTCCGGCCGCTGCTCACGGTCGAGTACTCCGTCTGGGGGCCCTTCGTGAGCGCCTTGGCCCTGGTCGCCACCGGCGTCGTCTCCGCGCTGCTCCCCGCCTGGCGGGCGGTCCGCATTCCCCCCGCCGACGTGCTGGCCAACCGTTAGCATGGTCCGCCTCCCCACCCTCTCCTGGCTTGCGCTCCGCAACCTGGGCCGCGAAATGCGCCGAAGCGCCCTGACCGCCGCCGCCATGGCGGTGGGCCTCGCGTTCCTGATTTTATCGCGGACAATCGCCGACGGGGCGCACGAGGACTGGATCGACGCGGGTGTGCGCCTCGGTGCGGGGCACGTCACCTTCAACGCGCCCGGCTACCGCGACAGCGAGAGCCTGGACGACCGCATGAGCCCTGCGCAGGTGGAGGCGTCGCTGGCCGCGCTCGCCGAGACGGAGACTCCCGAACCGCCGCTGGCGTCGGTCCGCGTGGCCACGCGGGGCCTGGCATCGTCCCCCGACGGTGCGCAGCCGGTGTTCATCATCGGGGTCGACGCCACGACCGAAACGATGTTCTCGAAGCTGAACGAGGATGTCGCGGATGGACGCTATCTCCAGGACGGCGACCGCCTCCACGCCTACCTCGGCGAGGCGCTGGCCGAGCGGCTCGGGCTGCGAACCGGCTCCCGCATGGTCCTGACGGCGCAGTCCGCTTCGGGCGACATCGAGGGTCAGCTGGTCCGCGTCGTGGGAATCTACAGGACCGGCGTCGAACAGCTGGACCGGACGCTCATCCACATCCCGCTGGGAACCGCCCGCTCCTGGCTGGGGGTGGAAGGCGCGACGGCGGTGGCCGTGCTCCTGCCCCATTCGTCCTTCACCGAACCGGTGATCGAAGGGGCGGAAGACGCCGCGAGCGAGGGCGGAGTCGAGGTGGTGGGGTGGCCGGAGACGCAGCCCGACCTGTACTCGGCGCTCAAGCTGGACGACGGAGGCGACTGGGCCTTCCACGTCATCCTCTTTGCCATCGTGGCCCTGGCGATCCTCAACGCGATCTTCATCTCGGTGCTGCACCGGAAACGCGAACTGGGACTGTTGCGCGCCCTCGGGCTGAGCGGTCGGGAGACGGGGCTGGTCGTGTATATGGAGGGGATCCTGCTCACCGTCGCGAGCGGGATCGTGGGGGTGGCCCTGGGCTTTGCGGTAGTGTTCCTCTTCCTCCGCGACGGTCTGGACTTTTCGGGGCTCATGCCCGAGGACATCAACTTCGGCGGCGTGACCTTCGATCCGGTCCTGGTCCCGGTCATCGAGGTGAAACATGTGGTGCAGAGCGTGCTGATGACCTTCGCGATCGGCTTGTCGGCGGCGCTCTACCCGGCGTGGCACGCGGCCCGCCTGGATCCGGCCGAAACAGTCAAGGTGGATTGATATGGAAGAGAATGCAGCAGCGGGATCCGGGACGAACGGGACGGGGACGGCCGCCGTGCGCACCGAGGGGCTGTGGAAGATCTACCCGCAGGAGCCGCGGCCCGTGGAGGCGGTGCGGGGGGTGGACCTCGAGGTGGCCGCCGGCGAGTTCGTGGCGATGGCCGGGCCGTCCGGTTCCGGGAAGACTACCGTGCTCAACCTGCTGGGAGGACTGACCCGCCCTTCAAAGGGGAAGGTATGGATCGGCGGCCGCGAGATATCGGGGCTTCCGGACAGGGAGCTGGCGAAAGTACGGCTTTCGCGGATCGGATTTGTCTTTCAATCCTACAACCTGCTTCCCGTATTGACCGCCGCCGAGAATGCGGAGTTCACGATGCTGCTGCAGGGGGTGCCCGCCCGCGAACGCCGCGAACGGGTGCGGCGGCTCTTTGCGGAAGTCGGGCTGGAGGGTCTGGAGGACCGGATGCCGCCTAAGCTCTCCGGCGGGCAGCAGCAGCGGGTGGCGGTGGCGCGCGCGGTGCTGGCGGAACCCACGCTGGTGCTGGCCGACGAACCGACGGCCAACCTGGACTCGGCCACCGCCGAGGCGCTGCTGGACGTGATGGAGAAGCTCAACCGCGACGAGGGGACCACCTTCGTCTTCTCGACCCACGACCCGAGGGTGATGGAGCGGGCGGGGAGGCTGATCCGGCTGGTGGACGGGCGGGTCGAGGAGTAGGTGGGCAGGCTGTGCACGAGCCCAGCCGGGGTGGTCACCGGCGGTTGCGCACACAAGCGATTCGAGGTAGGGTAGATACGAAGTTCACCTTTCTACCCTGAGAATCACGATGGGCCTCAACATCAAGAACGACGAGACCTGTCTGCTCGCTCGCGACCTGGCCCGGCTCACCGGTGAGACCATGACCGGCGCCATCACCGTCGCGCTGCGCGAACGGCTTGCGCGCGAGAAGCGTCGGCGCAACAGGGATGCCCGCACGGAGGAACTGCTTGCCATCGGCCGTCGCTGCGCCCGGTCGCTGGGGCCGGGGCCATCGGCAATCGAGCATGGCGAACTTCTCTACGACGATCGTGGACTTCCGCAGGAGTCCGTGGACGGAATCCCCACGGGTGCCCGACCGGGTGCATCCACGGACGACGAGTGATCGTCGATAGCTCGGCGGTTCTCGCGATCCTGTTTGGCGAGCCGGATGCCCGGCATCACGCCGCCGCGATCATGTCTGCCCACCCCTGCCGCATGTCGGTGGCAAACGTGCTGGAAGCCTCCATCGCGCTGGAAAGCCGGGGCGGTGAGCAGGCGGCGCACGATCTTGATGCACTCCTGGAGCGGGCGGAGATCGAATTGGTGCCCGTCACGGTGGAACACCTGGAAGCGGCGCGCCGCGCCTGGCGGCGCTTCGGCAAGGGCAGGCACCCGGCGGCCCTGAACTTCGGCGACTGCTTCGCCTATGCGCTCGCGAGGACGACAGGCGAGCCACTGCTCTTCAAGGGCCGCGACTTTGCTCAAACGGATATCGACGCGGCATGACCGGACGGCGGTACCGGGTGTGTCCGCGGGGTTTGGTTCTCCTGTGAGGGCGGCGCGGCGTCGCGGGTTGCTCATCGGCGCTGTGACGGCCCTTTTGGCACCCATTTCGGCCACCGCCCAGCAACCCGGACTGTCCGGCTACTACCTGAATGTCGGCACACATGTGGCGGGCAGCCTGCTCGGACCCGCCGGCGTGTCGGACGTGCAGCGGCTGCGCGTCATGTGGAATGCGTCGCCCGGGCGGTTTCGGCTCGATGCGGCGTATGAGCACACCCTGAGCCTGCGGCAAGCCGGGGCTGCGGGGGCGCAGCTTTTCACGGCCACCGGAACGGAGTCGGGAGGTGACTGGTTCTCGCTGGGCGGCGAGCTGGACTCGGGCGAACGCACGCTTGGCGGCCACCGGATCGACATGGTCTGGCGGCACCGCGTGGACCGGCTGAATGTGCGGGTCGATCTGGGCGGCAGCGCCGACCTGATGGTGGGGCGGCAGCCGGTCTCGTGGGCGACGACGCTGTTCCTTACTCCCGCCGACCCCTTCTCCCCATTCGACCCGGCGGACCCGTTCCGGGAATACCGCGTCGGCGTGGACGCGGCTCGGCTGCGCGTCTACCGGGGCGCGTTCACGCAGTTCGAGGTGGTGGCCCGTCCGGCGCGGATCGGCCAGCGGGAGACGCTCACGGTTCTCGGGCGCGCCAGCTCCAACCACCAGGGCTGGGACTACGGCGTCTGGGCGGGTTCGCTGCACGGAACCTTCGGCGGGGCGGCCTTCCTGAGCGGGTCGGTGGGGCTGTGGGCGCTCAGGGCGGAAGGCGTGTTGCGGGCGGTGGACAACCGGGCCGTGGCGCGCGGCGCGATCGGGGTGGATCGCACCTTCGTGATCGCCGGGCGCGACCTGTACGTGGTGATCGAGGTACAGCGCGACGGGTACGGAGCCACCTCACCCGAGGAGCTGCTCGCGGTGGTGGGGAGCCGGCAGTTCAGCCAGGGCGAGATGCAGGTGCTGGGGCGCGCGGTGGGTGCCGTACAGCTGTCGTACGCGCTGCATCCGCTGGTGTCGGCGAGCGGGTTGCTGCTGGGCAGCTTTCACGACAGGTCGTTCATTGCGTCGCCTGGGGTGAGCTGGTCGGCGTCGGAGAGTGTGTCGGTTCGTGCGGGGGCGTACCTCGGGGTGGGGGAGGGGGTGGCGGAGGCGAGGATCGGGTCGGAGTTCGGAGGATTGCCGCGCGTGGTGTTCGGGTCCTTGAACTGGTTTTTCTGAGTCTCCCTGGGCTTCGAGATCTCGTTTTTCGGTGAGTCAATGTCCTGCGACTTTCGTGGCACCATGGCCGAGTCTGGCCAGACGATTGCCGGAACCGCGTCCCACAACTTGTAGAACGGCGGCCCCTCCAAGGTCGCCACACCTCCCGACACCGTGAACGCACCGCCATGGGAGTTCGATCAGGATGATGAGCAACAGCGCCGAGTTCGTCGACAAGCCTCACATGTTTGGCGGAAGCCACATCGTCCTGCAGGTCGGCTACCGGCGTCTCTTCTCGCTGCGGATCCGCACCTACCTGCTCGATGCGGCGACGGGACAGGGGGCGCTCATTTCCGAGGATCTGCCGCGAATCATGAAGATGGTCCCGGGGCGGTTCGTCGCAGGCTGGAACAATCCCTACCCGCGGATCGAAGTTCGCGAGTTGGAGGCAGGTCAGACCTCCTGAGCGCGCGCCGGCAGCTCCGAACCCGTTTCGGAATCGATCGTTTTCGGCGCCGCGTGGAGTTCGTCCAGATCGGGGAGGACGGACATCATCATCCACCGCCGGAACCGCGGATGAGGTGGTGAATTGCCAGGGGTAGCGAGAAGAAGGGCCTGTAGGGCTGGTCGCGTCAGCAGATCACCCGGAGAAAACCGAGACCACCCCCCCCACCGCCCTCTCCGCGCTGCCACGATTCCGCTCCAGCGCCACCCGCCCCCCCGCCACCACCGCCAGCGCGGCGACCGGGTCTTCCAGCCACCCCGCAATCACGGCCATCGGATCCTCGCTCACCACCAGCCCCCCTTCGGCCACCAGTTCGGCTACCACCCCCGCGAAGTTCTCGTGGTGCGGCCCGATCACGGCCGGCTTGCCCGGCGCGACCGCTTCCAGCGGGTTGGACCCCCCCATCGGAACCAGGCTCCGCCCCACGAACACGGCGTCGGCGAGGAGGTAGGCGGCGGGCAGTTCACCGATCGTGTCCAGCAGGAAGACACCGGGCGGCCGGGCCCTCCCGGGACGCCCCTCGTCATGTCCTTGCCCTCGTCCACTTGGAATCGTATGCCCATCACCATGCATACTCTGTCCACCCACACGCATACTCTGATCATACTCTGACATGCCCTGATCATACTCCGTCATCCCACCGATGTCCTTACCGGTTTCCCTCCTCACCCCCTCGCCTTCACTCCGCCGCACCATCCCCGGCACCAGCCCCGCCACCTCGTCCCACCGCTCCGGCCGCCTCGGCGCCAGCAGCAACTGGCACCCCTCCGGCAGCCCGCCCACCAGCACCTCCTCCTCCCCCGGCCCCGTCGAACCCGCCACGATCAGCGGCCGCTCCGGGTCGATCCCCAGCGCCTTCGCCAGCCCCTCCGCCTCCTCCACATCCGGCTCCTTGAGCGCCGCATCCCACTTCAGACTCCCGCCCACCACCACCCGGTCCCCCGGCACCCCCAGCGCCACGAACCGGTCCCGGTACACCTCGGTCTGCGCGCTCACCCAGGCCAACCGCCGAAACATCCGCCGCGCCAACGGCGCCCACCGCCGGTACCCCCGATAGCTGCGCTCCGACAGCCGTCCGTTCACCACGCACACCGGAATCCCCCGCCGCCCGCACGCCGCCAGGAACGACGGCCACAGCTCCAGTTCGCCCAGCACGACCAGCTCGGGGCGGACCCCGTCCAGAAAACGGGCCACCATCCACGTGAAGTCCAGCGGGAAACGCACCACGTCGCGCCGCCCCGCGTGGATCCGGCGCGCCCGCTCGAACCCTGTCGCCGTGCTCGCGCTCACCACCACGTCAGGTGCGAGCGGCGAGGCCGCCAGGGCGTCGACAAAGGGCTCCAGCGCATGCGTCTCCCCGACGCTCACGCCGTGGACCAGAATCCTCGGTCCCGGCGCCCGCCGCTCCAGCCCGGCTACCCGCCCGCTGCGGGCCCTCACTCCGGCACCCCGACTCCCCGTCCGCAGCCGCTCCTCACAGCGTAGACGACGAGTCCCGCGGCCAGCGCCAAGTCGCGCAGCAGTCCGTTCATCGACAGGTGTGTCGCATGGGGGTGAACATGCCTCGGAGACGGGAGTTGTCAGGCCAACAGGGTATCATAACCTTCAAGTCATGCTGCCCCCCATGATCCCCGCCGATGTCAGGAGGATCCTCGTCGTGCGCCTCTCCGCGCGCGGCGACGTCGTCCTCTCGTCCCCCCTGGCGGGTGCCCTGCGGCGCCGCTTCCCGAATGCCCACATCGCGTGGGCCGTCGAGGAACGCACCGCAGACGTGATCCGCCACAATCCGCACCTCGACGAGGTGATCGTTTGGGAGCGGGCGGAATGGAAACAAATGTTCCGAAGGGGCCGCTGGGGGTCGTTCCTGGGGGTGGCGCTGGACTTCTTCAGCGAGCTGCGCGACCGCCGCTTCGACGTGGCCATCGACGCGCAGGGACTGCTCCGCAGCGGGGCGCTGGCCTTCTTCTCGGGGGCGCCGGTGCGGATCGGACTGGGGTCGCGGGAGGGGTCTGGACTGCTCATGACGCAGGTCGTGAAGCGTGAGTTCTTTACGCGCCGGATCGCGTCGGCGGACGCGTCCTTTGCCCGGGCGCTCGGGCTGGAGACGGGTTCGTTCCGGATGGAGGTCCCGCGTGGTGCGGACGAGCTGGCCGCCGTGGGCAGGATCGTGGAAGAGGAGGGACTGGGGGACGGGTTTGTCGCGGCCTGTCCCTTCACGACCCGCTTCTACAAGCACTGGTTCGAGGACCGCTGGTCGGCGCTGATTCGGCAGATCCGGGAGCGCGCCGGACTGGGGGTGGTGCTGTTGGGAGGTCCCGCGGACCGGGCCGCCGCGGAACGGATTCTGAAAGGGGGCGCGAACGGTCCCGTGCCCGGTGCGCCGCTGGTGGACCTGGTGGGCATGACGACGCTGGGCGAGGCTTCGGCGGTCGTCTCGCGGTGCAGCGTGCTGGTCGGGGTGGACACCGGTCTCAGTCACATGGCGCATGCCTTCGGCCGTCCCTCGGTGCTGATCTTCGGCTCCAACGCGCCGTACCTGGACCCGCCCACCCCGGACGCGCGCATCCTGCACTCCGGGCGTGACTGCTCGCCGTGCTGGGGCAAGCTGACCTGCGACGGGCGCATCGACTGCATGGACGACATCACGGTCGGCGAGGTGCTGGCGGCGGTGCGCACGGCGGTCGCATGAGCGTCATCCACCTCGAGACGGGCCGCGACCTCTACGGCGGCGCGCTCCAGGTGCTGTACCTGGCGCAGGGGCTGCAGGAGCGGGGTGTGAACTCGGTGGTCATGGTGCCGAAGGGGTCGGAGGTGGCGGGGGCCGCGCGGAAGCGGTGGCTGCGCGTGGAGGAGTTCCCGTACCGGGGCGAGGCCGACGTGGCGTCGCTGGGGCGGCTGGCCTGGCGCTTCAGCCGGTCCGATGTGCAGCTCGTCCACCTTCACTGGGGACACGGTGCCGACACGCTGGGGGTGATGGCGGCCACCATGGCCCGTGCGCCGGTGGTGCTGACGCGGCGCGTGGCCGACCCGGAGCCGCCCTGGGTCGTGGGCGCGAAGTACGGCCTCTTCCGGCGCGTGGTTGCGATCTCGGGGGCGGTGCGCGATGTGCTGGTCGAGCAGGGCGTCCCCGCCGAGAAGATCGCGCTGGTGCACGACGCGGTCGATGCGTCCGACTGGCGGGAGCCCGTCGATGCGGCGGAGCGCAACAGTGAGTTCGAGCTGGAGCCGGGGGCGCCCGCGGGGGCGATGGTCGCGCAGTTCCTGTCCCGGAAGGGGCACTGGGTGCTCATCGACGCGCTGGCCATCCTGAAGCGCCGGGGCCTGAGGCCGGCCGTCGTGTTTTTCGGTGGGGGACCGTTGGAGAAGAACGTCCGCACGCTGGCCGAAGTCGCGGGCGTGGAGGACCAGATCCGCTTCGCCGGCTTCCGGGGAGACCTCCACAGGTGGCTGGGGAGCTTCGACTTCTGCGTGCTGCCGACACTGCTCGAGGGGCTGGGTGTGGCGGCGCTGCAGGCGGGGGCGGCAGGGGTTCCGGTCGTGGGTGCGAGCACGGGCGGGCTTCCCGAAGTCATCGAGGACGGCAGGACGGGCGTGCTCTGTCCACCGGGCGACGCGGGGGCGCTGGCGACTGCAATCGGGAGGATCATGGAGGACCGGGAGAGGGCGCGGGCCATGGGCGAGCGGGCCCGGGCCCGGGTCGAGTCCGTGTTTTCCGTGGGGGCGATGGTGACGGGGAATCTCGATGTCTACCGCGAGGTCGTGCGGGGGCGCGGGTGAGGGTGAACCCACTCCACTCCTTTCGCGCCGAGTTCCCGGTCTCGCGCACCCACATCTTCCTCAACCACGCGGGCGTGTCGCCCACCTCGACGCGTGTCGTCGACGCGGTTCACGCCTTCATGGACTCCACGGCTCGTGTGGGCCGCCCCAGCTTCGACGACTGGGAGTCGCTGGCCACCGACTGCCGCGAGCGCTTCGCCCGGCTGGTCGGGTGCGCTTCCGACGAGGTCGCCTTCGTGCGCAACACCTCGCATGGGCTGTCGCTGCTGGCCGCGGGGCTCGACTGGAGGCCCGGCGACCGCGTGGCCGCGGCGGCATCGGTCGAGTACCCCTCCAATGTGTATCCATGGATGGACCTGGAGGAGCGGGGGGTGGCGGCGCTGGATGCGATCCCGGTGGACGAGGCCGGGACCGTCACCGTGGAGGCCGCCGCGCGGGCGCTCCGCCCTGAAACGCGCGTACTGGCCGTCAGTTCGGCGCAATACGCGACCGGCGCGGTCACCGATCTGGCCGCCCTGGGCCGGCTCTGCCGCGAGCGGGGCGTGCTGCTCTGCGTGGACGGCATCCAGACGGTGGGGGCGCTGCCGCTGGACGTGAAGGCCGCGGGGATCCACTTCCTCTCGGCCGACAGTCACAAGTGGATGCTCGGCATGATGGGGATCGGGGCCGTCTTCGTGGACCGGTCGGTGGTCGGGCGCATTCACCCGCCGCTGCTCGGCTGGAGGAGCACGACCGACAACTTCAACTTCGACCGCGTCCACTACGAGCTGTTGCCTGACGCCGGGCGCTTCGAGGAAGGGAGCCTTGCGTATCCGCTCATCGCGGGGTTCGGAGCGGCGCTGGAGCTGCTGGAGGAGGCCGGGATCGAGAGGATCGCGGCGCATGTGTGCGCTCTGGTGACCGATCTGGGCGACCGGCTCGAGCGTCTGGGGTGCGAAACGGCCCCCGGTCCGGAGGAGCGGCGCCACATCCTGACCTTCCGTCACCCGGACATCCCTGGCGAGATGCTCGAAGAGGGTCTCGCCGAAGCCGGCGTGGTCGTATCGCTCAGGCGGGGACGGATTCGCGCCTCACCCCACCTCTACAACACAATGGAAGAAATGGAGCGCGTGGCCGACGCGGTGCGCGCCCTGCTGCCGGGGACAAGCCAATCAAGGAGAACACAATGACCCGCCTGAGGATTCCCACCATCTTGGTCGCCGCGCTGGTTGCGGCTGCTCCAAACACCCTCACCGCCCAGGACCGGCCCGCTGCCGCCACCCCCACCATCGAGGAGAAGACCGCGGCCATGGACCGCATGGACGGCTTCTTCCCCATCTACTGGGAGGAATCGGCCGGCAGGATCTGGCTCGAAATCAGCCTCTGGGACACCGATGTGCTGCACGCCGCCGGGATCGGCGCGGGGCTCGGCTCCAACGACATCGGGATCGACCGGGGACAGCAGTCCGGGTCGCGGGTGGTGCGTTTCCACCGGGTCGGCCCGAAGGTGCTGATGATCCAGCCGAACTACCGCTTCCGCGCCTCCAGCGACAATCCCGCCGAGCGCAAGGCGGTGGAGGACGCATTCGCGCCGTCGACGCTGTGGGGGTTCACGGTGGCGGCCGCGAGCGGGGACCGGGTGTTGGTGGACTTCACGCCGTTTCTGATGCAGGACATCGCCGGGCTCGCCGGGCGGATGCGTCCGGGGGCCTATCGGCTGGATGGGAGCCGCAGCGCGGTGTACATGCCGATGACGATGAACTTCCCCGAGAACACCGAGATGGAGGCCTCGCTCACCTTCGTCCGGCAGGCGGGCGGGGGCGGGGGCGGCTTTGGTGGTGGCGGTGGTGCGTTCGAGGGGGTCGGCAGCGTGGCGGCGTCGGCCGCGGCGGCCACGGTCCGCATGCACCACTCCCTCGTCAGGCTCCCGGAACTGGGCGAATACACGCCCCGTGCCCACGATTCCCGCGCGGGGTACGGGGGCATGTCCTTCCAGGACTACTCGGTGCCGCTGGGCGAACCGATGACGAAGCGCTTCATCCGTCGCCACCGCCTGGAGAAGAAGGACCCGAACGCGGCGATGAGCGAAGCCGTCGAGCCGATTGTCTACTACCTCGATCCCGGCACGCCGGAACCCGTCCGCTCCGCGCTGCTGGACGGCGCGCGCTGGTGGAACCAGGCCTTCGAGGCGGCGGGCTTCATCGACGCCTACCGAGTGGAGCTGCGCCCAGAGAACGTGAGCAGCCACGACATCCGCTACAACGTGATCAATTGGGTGCACCGGTCGACGCGCGGCTGGAGCACCGGTGGCTCGATCACCGATCCGCGCACCGGCGAAATCCTGAAGGGGACGGTGACGCTCGGCTCCCTGCGCGTGCGCCAGGACTACCTGATCGCCGAGGGGCTGCTGGCGCCCTACGAGAACGGCGACGAGAACCCCGAGGACATCGCGGAGTGGGCGCTGGCCCGGATCCGCCAGCTCTCGGCGCACGAGGTGGGCCATACGCTCGGGCTTTCCCACAACTATTACGACAGCGACGCGGGCCGCATCTCCGTCCTCGACTACCCGCACCCTCTCATCACCCACGACGGCGACGATTTCGACTACTCGGAGGTCTACGACGCGGACATCGGCGAGTGGGACAAGGTGGCGATCCGCTACGGCTACACGCAGTTCCCGCCGGGCACCGACGAGGCCGCCGAGCTGGAGCGCATCCTCGACGAGGCGTGGGAGGACGACATCCGCTTCTTCACCAACCAGGACGTCTCGGCGCACGCGCGGGCCGATCAATGGTCGAACGGGACGGATGCCGGCGCCGAACTGGACCGCATGCTGGACGTTCGCCGCGCCGCCCTGGACCGCTTCGGCGAGCGCACCATCCGCACCGGACGCCCGCTGGCGCAGCTGGAGGAGGTGCTGGTCCCCCTCTACCTGCACCACCGCTACCAGGTCACCGCCGCCGCCTCCGTGCTGGGGGGGATGCACTACACCTACGCAACGCGGGGCGACGGCCTCGACCCGGTCCGCGCGGCCCCCGCCGCCGAGCAGCAGCGGGCGCTCGATGCGCTGGTGCGCGCCCTGCAGCCGGCAGAGCTGACCATCCCCCGGCCGGTGCTGGACGACCTACCGCCCCGTCCTTCCGGGTACGGGCGGTCGCGCGAACTCTTCCCGCGCTACACGGGCCCCATGTTCGACGCGATCTCACCATCGGTGGTCGCCGCGTCCCATGTGGTGGGCAACGTGTTGAATGGGAGCCGTGCGGCGCGGCTGCTGCAGCAAGACCTGCTGGATCCCTCGTTGCCGGGCTTGAACGACGTGCTGAATTCGCTGACCGCGGTAGCAAAGCCCGATGCGGGGGACTCCCGCTACGAGGCGGAGGTGCGGCGCGCGGTCGGGAGGGTCGTGGCCGACGGGCTGATGGGGCTGGCCGGCAGCGCCTCGATGCCGCAGGTGCGCGCGGTTGCGGCCCGGCATCTTGAGGGGATGAGGTCGATGGCGGAGGGCCTCGCCCAGGACGCGGGCGATGCCGCGGCCCACTTCGACCTCCTGGCCCGGGACATCCAGCGCTTCGAGGACCGGCCCTACGAGTCCTGGACGCCCACCACCGCCCCGCAGGCCCCCCCGGGCGCCCCGATCGGGTCACCCGCTCTCGATTGGATCGGTCACTGGACCACTCCCGCAGGATCCCTCCTCGTTCGCGCGGGACTCGCGATACCCGGCTGGTCCGGTGCCCTCCACCCCTTCTGCTCCCACGAAGGATGGTGACCTTCCGACCGACAAACGCCTCTCAGCCCGTCTCCCCGAACCGGTCGATGACCACGACCCCGAGCACGTTGTAGTCGTCCATCCCGGTCAGGACCCCGACCCCCTCGTCGAGGTCAACCGTCCGGGTCACGAGCGTGGCCGGATCGACGAAGCCGGAGGCGACCATGCGCAGAATGCGGTCGTACTCGTGCGCCTGCAGTCCGTGGCTGCCCACCATCTCCAGCTCCCAGGCGATGACCCGGTCCATCGGCACCCGGGCGTTGCGGTGATCGCCCGTCATGAGGCCTACCTGCACATGGCGCCCGCGCTTGCGCAGGCACGCGACGGAGTTGAAGCAGGTGTCGGGATGGCCGAGCGCGTCAATGGAAACATGGGCGCCGCCGCCCGTCGCGTCGCGCACCTCCTCGGCCGTGTCCACCGACTTGGAGGCGTCCACCGCCGCCACGGCTCCCACCTCACGCGCCATGCGCAGCGCCCCCTGCCGGATGTCCACAGCCACCACATTCGCCCCCATCGCCGTCGCGATCATCACGGCGGCCAGCCCCACCCCGCCGCACCCGTGCACGGCCACCCAGTCGCCCCCCTTCACCCGCCCCTGCCCCTGCACGGCCCGGAAGGACGTCGCGAAACGGCAGCCCAGGCTCGCGGCTTCCACGAACCCCACCTCGTCCGGGAGCGCGGCCAGGGTGAGATCGGCGTGGCGGAGACCCACGCGCTCGGCGAACCCGCCCCATCCATGGAAACCCGGCTGGAACTGGCGGTCGCAGACCTGCTGGTCTCCCGCGCGGCAGGGACGGCACCGCCCGCACCCCGCGATGAAGGGCACCGACACCCGGTCACCGGCCTTCCACCGCCTCACGTCGCCCCCCACCTCCTCGACCACCCCCGCGATCTCGTGTCCCGGCACATGCGGCAGCACGATGTCGGGATCGTGTCCCACCCATCCGTGCCAGTCGCTGCGGCATATGCCGTTGGCCTCCACGCGCAGCACCACGCCGTCCGCTTTCGGCTTGGGATCCGGCAGTGTTTCGATGGTGATCGGGCCTCGGTACTTGCGATAGATCGCGGCTCTCACGGCATGTCCTCCGAAGCTGCGCCGGTCCGCCCGGGAGGACGGCATCTTCCATTTCCGGCTGTTTTCCTACACATTCGTGCACAGACTTTCGCGGGATGTTGGGTGTCGGGGCCGGGGAACACCGGGAACGAACAAGGCAGTTGAGGGGAAGTATACCGAACCACAACCAGGCGTGCTCGGTGCGCGCCGCTCTCAACGCCCCGGCTCTGGCCGAGTCCGGGGCACCAACCCAACAAGGAGCAGTTGAATGAACAAGTCCGAGATGGCCAGGAAGCTCGCGGCGCGGTCTGGGTTGACCCAGGCGCAGTCGGCGGACGTGCTGGACGCGGTTTTCAGCCCGGTCAACGGAGTCATCGCCGACGAACTCGACGCGGGTGGAAAGGTCTCGATCGGAGGCTTCGGAAACTTCGAAGCGCGTGAGCGGGCGGCGCGGGCCGGTCGCAATCCCCGCACCGGGGAGGCGATCACGATCGCTGCCAAGAGATATCCCGCGTTCAAGGCCGCCAAGAGCCTGAAGGATCGGGTTTCTTAGGTATCGCGGGTGCAGTAACGGAAGGTTGAGGCGGGGCGGCTTCGAAACCCGGGGCCGCCCCGCTTCGTGTAGGGAATGGCAGTCGCAGTGAAACCCCGCGTCGCACCGAGGTCGGCGGGGGGGGGCGGGTCGGCGAGGCGTCCGGCCCCGACGGTGGAAAGCCACCCGGAAAGGGAGCCGTGCAATGAGCGAATTCGCGACACCCGCGTTGATCGGCGAACTGGTATTCATGATCCTTGCAGTCGCCCTGGTGTGGATTGTGTTCAAGGAGTTCATGCGCATCGCGATCCGGATCATCGTGCCGGCGGCGATCCTGCTTGGGGTGGCCGTCTGGGTGGGTTGGCTCGACGAGACGGCGGCCGGGAACGTTCTGGCGGCGGTGGGGGACGGGGTGCTGACGGGGATTCGCGCGGTGGCGGACTGGATCGCAACCGCGGCGCGCTCCGGGTGAGCCGGCTGGCGGGAGCCCGCCGGGTGCCCTGCCGGCCGTGCCAGGCAGCGCTGACGGACCGCAACCTGTGGGTGGTGCTTCTGGTGGCATTCCTCACTGGCTGCGCCACGCCCTCCCCGCCGGCGGTGGAGCAGCCGGTCGTGGATCCGGTGGGGGACTACGACCTTTCGATGTCGTCGGCGACCCAGGTCTCCGACGGGACGATGGAGATCCGGGGCGAGCCGGGAGACTATCGCGGCCTCTTCTCCGTGGGGAACCTGTCGGCGGTGATCGCGGGGGTGGAGGTGGGGGTCTCGGTGCTTCACGTCCAGGTCAAACTGCCTCAGGGGATCCTCACGATTCGGCTCACCGGAGACGGCCATTGCTTTGCCGGGAATTGGGTTCTCGGCGCCCAGCGCGGGACGATCACCGCCGAGAAACAGCCGCGACCGCAAGGGAGTAGCGGCTGTTAGCCGACTTCCGGAGGACCCGTGCCGATCGGCAGGTCCTCCCGGCCTCCCCATTCGGACCACGACCCGTCGTAGATGGCCACATCGCCGTACCCGGCGCACGCCATCTTCCAGGCGAAGGCGCAGGCGCTGGTGCCGGATCCGCACGTTCCCACCAGGGTCCGATCGGGATCGACCCGCGCACGGACGAGCAACCGCGCCAAGGTCCGGTCGTCGATGACCAGACCGGTGCGGGGGTCCACGAGATCGGTATAGGGTACGTTGCGGCTGCCGGGCACATGGCCGGATCTGAGCCCCGCCCGCGGCTCCGGATCGGTTCCCGCGAAGCGGCCCGCCGGACGCATGTCGACGATCTGGGTGTGCGCTGCGCCGATCGCCGCGAGGACTTCGCCGGCGGTGCGGATGAGGTGGGGCCGTGGCTTGGGGGTGAAGGTGGCCGGGGCCTCCAGGGTGCGCATGGCCGGCCCCAATTCGGTGAGGAACCCGTTCGCAATCCAGTGTTTGAGGCCGCCGTCCAGCACGGCCACGCTGTCGTGCCCGAAGTAGCGGAACATCCACCATACGCGCGCGGCGCTCAGGTTCACGCCCGAGCCATCGTAGACGATCACCGCGGATCCGTCGGCCACCCCGCTCGCCTCGGCGCACTCCTTGAAGTGGCCGGGTGGGGGAATGGTGTGGGGAAGTTCGGCGCTGGGGTCGCTGCATTCGTCGATATCGAAGAAGCGGGCCCCGGGGATCCGCCGCACCTCGAACTCGCGGGCGGGATCGCGCCCGGCCCCGGGCAGATACCACGACCCGTCGAGGACCACGACTCCGGGTTTGCCCAGGTTGGCGGCCAACCACTCGGCGGACACGGCCGGGCTGGGAACCGTCGCGGGAGAGTCTTTGCGAGGGGCTGTCATGGGTTCGATTGTAACCGGCACCGCCTCCGGGCGCATCCGCCCGGCCGACCCTCTCGCGGCGGTCTGGGGCGGTGAAATCACGGCCGGGCACGCCTCCGCCACGGCCGCGAATCCCGGCGCATCGCCCGTCACTTCGTTACAGTACGTGCCATGAAGTTGTGGACGCGGCTCTTACTGTGCGCCTGGCTCGCGGCGTGCGGATCGGGACCGGCTCCGTCGGGAACCGTCCCCCAACCCGCGCCCGTGCCCGGATCCGAGTCCCTGCCCGTGCGCCTGCCCACGGTCACGCCCCGTCCCATGGCCACCCCATGCGTGCTCCCCCTGCAGGGCCGAAGCTTGGAAAGTGCGCTTCTTCGCGTCGGGTGCGAGGGAGAACTTGAGCCGGGGAGGGCGACCTGGACGGTCATCGGCGACACCGTCGTGCTGGAATTCCCGCGCGAGTCGCGAGGACCGAAGGGTGCGGAACTCGTGGCCACCTGGCCGCCGCGCGATCGGCCGCCGTGGCTCGGACACAGGGTGAACCGGGTCGCGGTGGTTGCGGACGGGGGCATCCGGGTGGAGTTCGGAGATCCGGTGCGCGATCCCGCGCGTCTCTTCGCGGACCCCAGATTGGCGGGCGTGCCGCTCGCGGTGGAGAACGGCGACGTGCGGGACGCCATCGACCTGGATTCGGGAGAGATCCTAACCCGGCACGACGCTTCGATAGAGTACGCGCGGTCGCTGGGAAGGAGTGTGCAGCTGGTGGGCTTCGACAGGATCTACCTGGTGGCGTTTGCCGGGAGCACCGAAAACGACGCCGCGGAGACCCTGAAGAACGAATTGGCAGTCGGCTGGATCGGCCGTGGAGCGGCGTTGGCTCGGCGGTTGCCGCCGTTCCGCTGGGAGTTGGTCGTGGAGATGTGCGCGTCCGGCGATCCAGTGGCCGCCACCGAGTCAACCGAGCCCACGGCGCCTTCCCCTCCCACCGTGAGCTATCCCGCGGAGGACCAAGCCGCGCGGCAGATTGCGGAGCGCGTGGTTTCCCTCGGCTTGCCGGGCGGGCCGCTCGCGGGGACGGTCGCGGCATTGGCCGGATCGCGTGAGCGAATGGTGGTTCGTCCGGTGGCGCCCGGCGGCGAACGCTGGAGCGAATCGGATGTCGCGGCTGTAGTTGCGGTGTCCGGCGGCCCGGTACATCCGTGTTCGCTGTACGCCGAGGTGGCCGATAACCTGCGCGGGTGGCGAGGAGCCGAACACGGGATTCCGACCGTGCTCCTGGTCGGCGAGGCCGCGGCCTTCGCGATCGAACCCTCTTCGGCGCGCCGTCGATGAGCTTCCGGACCCGCATCGTCCTCGCCGCCCTCGTCGTCGCCTGGATCCCGGTCCTGGCGCTGGGACTCCTGATGCGCTCGGTGGGCGCCAGGCGGCTGACCGAGGCCAACGATCTCCGCATGGAGCAGCGGGGAGACGCGCTCGCAGTGGCCTGGCAGGAGGATGTCCGGCGTCTTGAGACCCGAGTGGCAAGCCTGGGGCGTCTACTCGCGGAAGACAACGCGGTCAGGGTGGCGCTCAGGTCCGGGCAGGGCCAGGCGCTGGAGGAAGCGGTGACCCGTTTTGCGTCGGCGGGCGGGGTCGGCGTGGCCTGTCTTCTGGACGCTTCGGGGACGATCCTGGCGGCCAGCCACTTTCCGGGAGACGCCGGTCGGCGCGATCCCGTGCTCGCGATGGTGGCGGAGGTGACCGACGGGCCCGTGGTGGGGGTGGTGTCCAGGCCGCGGGGTGATGTGGCCGCCGTGCTGAGGGCCCGCCGGATCGATGTGGGCGGTGTGGGTGTGGTCGCGGTGGTCGGGACCGCGCTTGCGGATCTGGAGGCCGTGCCTGCGGGTGGGGACGTGTGGCTGCTCGCCCGTGCGGAGGGGGATGGGGGCGGCGCGGAGCGGGTGGTGCCGGGGCCGGGGGGGACGCGGCCGGGTCGCGCGGAGATCGAGGGCCGGCGCCGGATCGGCGGGGTGGGGTGGGTGGGGTGGGACGGCGAAACGGAGTTAACCACGGTGGGGCTGTACATCGCGTGGAGGGACCCGGTGCTGGCCGCCATGGTCCGGGAATGGGATCGCGTCCTCCTGCTCTCGCTGGCGGGTTCGGCGCTGCTGGCCCTGTTGCTGGGAAGCGTTCTCGCTCCCCGCCTGTCGGGTCCGGTCGAACGGCTCGCCGAGACCGCG
Source organism: Longimicrobiales bacterium (assembly GCA_965211795.1). Lineage (GTDB taxonomy): Bacteria > Gemmatimonadota > Gemmatimonadetes > Longimicrobiales > Gaopeijiaceae > Bin94. The sequence goes on along the minus strand of OZ242973.1, from coordinate 3,652,940 downwards.
CGACGGGTGCACCTGGGTCGTCTGGACACGACCTTCGGGCGGGGCGGCGGACGCGAACTGGACCGCCTCAGCTACTTCCTGGACGGCATGCTGAAGCGCATCCGCGAAGGGATCGCGAGGGTCCGCGACGCCGAAAAGCGGGCGACGGTCGGGGAACTGGCCCGGCAGGTCAACCACGATGTGCGCAACGGCCTCATCCCCATCCGCAACGTGCTGGACCACTTCGGCGAGGCCCACCGGAGCGGCCCTGGGGACCTGTACGATGCCTTCGCCGCGCGGTCCCGGACGCTCGTTCAGAGCCTCGACTACCTGGGCGACCTGGCCGACCAGTACCGGGCGGTGGCCGTGCACGGCCGGAAGGACCGGGCGGAGCTGGCGGGGGTGGCCCGCGCGGTGGTCGCGTCGTACGCGGCGGTGCCGGAAGGGGTGCGGATCGTCGAATCGCTGGGGTCGGGGGAAGCGTGGGTGGAGATGGACGCCGTGTCGCTGAGGCGCGTGGTCGAGAACCTGGTGGCGAACGCGGTGGCGGCGGTGGAGGAAGAGGGGGGCGAGGTGTGCGTGTCGCTGGAGGAGGTGGGTGGGGACGATCCGTCCGGGTACCGGCTGACGGTGGCGGACGACGGACCCGGAATCCCGGCCGAATTGTGCGCGCGGGTCTTCGAGCCCTTCTACACGTCGCGTCGCGACGGAACGGGTCTGGGGCTGGCGATCGCGCGTCGGCTCGTCACCGATGTCGGTGGCAGGATAGTACTTGAGAGCGAAGAGGGACGGGGAACGAGCGTGCACGTCATCCTCGGCGCGGCGGACCCCGTGGAGAACGCGCGCCAGAAAACGGTGCGCGGTGCCCAATCCATCGACTCCGGGGAGGCGTGATGCGAAAGCTGGTCCTGATCGTGGACGACGTGCGCCCGCTGGCCGAGCAGTACGCGTACGACCTCGAGCGCCTGGGGCGCTTCCGTACGCGGGTGGCGGGGGGAGGGGCGGAGGGTCTCGACATCCTGGCCCGCGAGGTCGTCGACTGCGTGATCCTCGACCTGGAGATGCCCGGCCTCGACGGCTTCGACGTGCTCAGGGCCATGGAGCACCAGGAGATCGACGTCCCGGTCATCGTCTACACCGGGACCGGAAGCTTCGACCGGTGCGTGGAGGCGGTCCGGCTCGGCGCCTTCGGGTTCATCGACAAGGCTGAACCGATGGAGCGCGTCGTGCACGAAGTCCGCCTCGCGCTCCGCCAGTCCGACTTGCGTGACCGGCTCGGCCAGCTGGAGGAGCAGGTGACCGGATCCTCTCCGCTGATCGGCGAGAGCGAAGCCATGTTGCAGCTGCGGACCGCGATCGGCCGGCTGGCGCGCATCCCCAGCCCGGTCCTGATCCTGGGCGAGAGCGGCACCGGCAAGGAGCTGGTCGCGCGGGAACTGCACCGGTTGAGCCCGCGGGGCGACGAAGCGTTCGTAGCGGTCAACTGCGGCGGCTTCTCGGAGGGACTCGTGGACAGCGACCTCTTCGGACACGACCGGGGCGCCTTCACGGGGGCGGTCAAGGCGCGGCGGGGCGCTTTCGAACGGGCCTCCGCCGGGACCCTCTTCCTGGACGAGATCGGCGAACTGCCGGGACCGGTGCAGGCGCGGCTCCTCAGGGTGCTCGAAGGGGGCGAGATCACGCGCCTCGGCGGCGAGGACGCGATCGTGGTGGGGGCGCGGGTGGTGGCCGCCACGCACCGCGACCTGGACGCCGAGGTGGAGAAGGGGTCCTTCCGGGAGGATCTGCTCTACCGGCTCAACGTGCACGTGCTGCGCGTGCCCCCCCTGCGGGAACGGCCCGACGACATCCCCTTGCTGGCCGGACACTTCGCGGCCACGCTGGCACCCGGCCTGGGCCTGTCGCCGCGTCCCCTCTCCGACGACGCGATGACCGCACTGCAGTCACGCCGATGGGGGCGCAACAATGTGCGCGAACTGCGCAACACCATCGAGCGCATGATCATCGCCTCGGACGGCGCCGCGCTCGAAGCCGCCGACCTGCCGCCGGATCTGGAAACGGAGGGGACGGCGGCGCTGCCGGCAGTGGCGGGTGGCCCTCCGTCCGGCACCTTCCGTGAGCAGAAAGCTGCCGCCGAGACCCGTATCGTGCAGGCGTCGCTCGAGGCCAACGACTGGAAGATCGGCCGGACGGCCCGGTCCCTGGGCCTCGCCGACCATTCCAGCCTGCTCAAGATCATGAACCGCCTGGGGATCCGCCGCCCCACGGATTGACTTCAGCCGACACGTGGCACGGCGACCACTTGCCCGCCGTCCGTTTCGTGTCCAAACGTACACGAACGCAGGTGGCGACCCTCGCTCAGCGGCGTGTCACGATTCAGCTTAAACCCCTTCACAACAACGACTTGACTTCTCCAACCCTCCCCGGCCCGGCTTCCTGGCCCACCCATTGCCCCCCTGGCAGGCAATTGCAACGGCCCTCGCGCCTCCAGCCCGAACGAGATCCGGCTCGGCGGCCACGGCCAGGGTTCAGGAGGAAAAGATGGAGAACAGAGACGCGGGATACGATCGTTCGGAGCGAGTGCTGCGCTGGATGGCCGCGGGACTTGGGGCAGCGCTCTTCGTCGCGGCGCTGGCGTGCAACGACGAGAAACGGGGCGACCCCATGGAGCAGGTCGCCTACGCCGAGGTCGGCGAGCAGACCATGGTCACCGCGGCGGCCGCGGCCCGGGCGCAGACGCCTGTTTCAGCCGAGGTGACCACCCAGGCCCCGGAAACGAGTTCACTGGCGGAGACCGGCGAGGCCGCGGAGCCGATCGAAGACGAGGCCCCGGAGCCGGAGGCCACCCCGGCGCCGATGGCCCCCTGGGAGCACTACGATGAAGGCATCTCCGCCTGGAAGAGCGGTGAAACGATCGACGCCGAAACGCACCTGCGGGAGTGGGTTGCGCACGCGCCCGACCATGTGAAGGGCAGGGTGAACCTGGCCCGTGTGCTCATCGAGATCGGGCGTCCGCACGAGGCGAAGGAACATGTGAAGCTGGCCGTGGACATCGACCCGGGATCAGTCGCCGCCAAGCGCGTCCTGGCCCGGGCGCTCGCGGAGGGCGGAGACCCCACCGCCGCGCTCGCGATGTACGAAGAGGCGCTGTGGCTCGATCCCGACGACCACTGGTCGCTCAACAACATGGGTTATCTGCTGATCCTGCGCGGGCGCTACGAGGAGGCCGTGGGGCCGCTGGCTCTGGCGGCCCAACTCGACAGCACCAACGCCATGTTCCGTTCGAACCTGGGCGCGGCGCTGGAGGGCGCGGGATACCCGGCGGCTGCGCTGGGGGCCTTCGCCGAGGCGGTAGCCATCGACCCCGGCCACACCCGGGCCGCCGCCAGCGTCGCCCGGCTCCGGGAGCTGCTCGGAGAAGACGCCGTCCCCGAGGTGGACACGGACCTCCTCGCCGACAATTATCGGAAGGGACTCATGGGCACCCCGGAACGGGAAGAGCCCGACTCCGTCAACTACCCCTGGCGGGGTGATTGAGGCGGACAATCCCGTCTCGGACCCCCGACACTCGCCCGAATGGCCTGCCCCTCTGGCGCCTGACCGCGCCGGGGGGCGGGCCCGCATCGAGGGAACGTGCGCGAAAAGACCAAGCTGCAGCCGGCCAGAGTCTGGAGGGAGGCCCGCGAGATCATCTGGCGCCATCGCCGCCGGGTGGCCCTGGGTCTCGTCATCATGGTCATCGGGCGGTTGGCGGGGCTCGTCCCGCCCGGGGCGTCCAAGTTCCTGATCGACAACGTGGTGGGCGAGGGACGCGCGGAGCTCCTGCTGCCCCTGGCGCTCGTCGTCGCGGCGGCGACCCTCATCCAGGGCGTCAGCTCCTTTTCGCTGTCCCGGATGCTGGGTGTCACGGCGCAGCGGGCCATCACCGAGATGCGGAAGACGGTGCAGGCCCATGTGGCGCGCCTCCCGGTGGGCTACTTCGACTCGACCAAATCCGGTGTCCTGATCTCGCGCGTCATGACCGACGCGGAGGGGATCCGGAACCTGGTGGGAACCGGTCTGGTGCAGCTCACGGGGGGAGTGGTCACCTCGGTGGCGTGCTTCGCCATCCTTCTCTACCTGAACTGGCAGCTGACCGTCTTCACCATGTCGGTGCTGCTGGTCTTCGGGGGCGCCATGGCCTTCGCCTTCCGGCGCCTCCGGCCTCTCTTCCGGGAACGGGGGCGGATCAACGCGGAGGTAACCGGGCGGCTGGGCGAGAGCTTCGCGGGGGTGCGCATCGTCAAGGCGTACACCTCGGAGCGCAAGGAGGACCTGGTCTTCGCGCGCGGAGCCCACCGGCTTTTTCGCAACGTGGCCAGGTCGGTGCTGGGGGTCTCGGCCGTGACTTCCTTCTCGTCGGTGATCGTCGGCTCGATCAGCGTGGTGATGATCCTGATCGGCGGCCGCGCGATCCTGGGCGGGGACATGACGTTGGGGGACTTCGTGATGTACGTCTTCCTCACCGGCATGATGGCCGGCCCGCTCGTGCAGATGGCGAGCATCGGCACACAGATCGCCGAGGCGTTTGCCGGGCTCGACCGCATCCGGGAGCTGCGCTCGATGTCGACCGAGATCGACGGCGACGAGGGTAAGGCGCCGATTAGAGACACCGAGGGCCGAATCGCCTTCGAGAAAGTCTCCTTCTCGTATGACGACCAGGTACCCGTGCTCAGGGACGTGTCGCTCGTCGCCCCCCCGGGTTCCACCACCGCACTGGTGGGCTCCTCCGGCTCGGGGAAGAGCACCCTGGCGAGTCTGGTGCTCTCCTTCAACGCTCCCGATTCCGGACGCGTCCTGATCGACGGCCGCGACCTGACCCGCCTGCGCCTCGCCGACTACCGCCGCCACGTGGGCGTCGTGCTCCAGGACAACTTCCTCTTCGACGACACCATCGAGTACAACATCCGCTACGGTCGCACCCGCGCCAACCGCGACGATGTCGAGCGGGCGGCCAGGCTCGCCCACTGCCACGAATTCATCACCGCCTTCCCCGACGGGTACGACACCGTCATCGGCGAGCGCGGCATCAAGGTCTCGGGCGGACAGCGGCAGCGGCTGGCGATCGCCCGCGCCATCCTGGCCGACCCCCGGATCCTGGTGCTGGACGAAGCCACCTCGAGCCTCGATTCCGAGAGCGAGGCCCAGATCCAGGAAGGACTGCGGGCGCTGCGCCGCGGCCGCACCACCTTCGTCATAGCCCACCGGCTCTCCACAATCCGCAGCGCCGACCAGATCCTCGTGATCGAGGAGGGCCGGATCGTGGAGCGCGGCACGCACGAGGAGTTGATGGCGGCGGAGGGCCGCTACCGGGAATTGCACGACCGCCAGTACCGGATCGAGATGAACCGGTTCGTGAATCCGGGCGAGGAGCTGCCGGGGCCGCCGGGGGACGGCCACCCGGTGTAGCACCCCGAATTTGACGTTTTCGCCGCTGCGGACCGTAGATTAAGATTAGGCCGGATCGAAAGTCACCCCAATCGAAGGCAATCCAGTGGAGAGACGGCACTTGCGGGTGTTGGCGTGGATGTGCGTTCTGACCGTGGCGGCGTGCGGGCCGACGGACACCGGCGACACGGAAGCCGTCGCGGAGGAGGGACCGCCGCTCAGCACCTCCACCCTTCAGTCCGAGATGCTGGCCGACCTGGGCGAACTCCGCGACAAGTACCTCCGCCTTGCCGACGCCATGCCGGAATCGGCGTACGGATGGCGTCCGGAGGAAGGCGTCCGGTCCGTGTCGGAGGTCTACATGCATATCGTGGCGGCCAACATCGGGATCGTCACGAGCGTGTTGCAGGTGCCGCCGCCGGCCATGGCCGACCCGGCCTGGTACGACTTCCAGAACGCCGAGTCGATCACCGACAAGATGACCATCGGCGAAGCGCTGGCCGCATCGTTCGACTACTTGGCCGAGGTCGTGCAGAATTCCTCTGATGGCCGTATCCAGGAAGCGGTGGACCTGTTCGGGGAGGAGACTTCGGTGCGGGGAGCGCTTCTGCTGGTGATCACGCACTGCCATGAGCACCTCGGCCAATCGATCGCGTACGCCCGCATGAACGGCGTCACGCCGCCCTGGTCGCAGGGCTGAGTTCGCAGCCCCCCGTGAGAGCCCGCACCGCTCTTTCCCGACAATTCTTCCACGGTGGATCGGCTACCCATGCGAGGACCGCCGAGATGATGCCGCAGCCGGCCCACGGGATCGCGCGAATCTCCCTTGCCGCGCTCCTGTGTACGGCGGCCACCGCCTGCACGCCCCCCGACCCCGATCCACCGCCCGACCCCACCACATCCGGCACCTACGAAGACCTCACCACGCTCTTCACCGAATGGCGCGCCTTCGAGGCCCCCGAGTTCGTCGCCGGCGTACCCGACTACTCGGCCGACGCGATGGCCGCGCAGTACGCGGAGCTGCCGAGTTGGCGGACGCGCCTCGACGCAATCAACCCGGAGGGCTGGCCGGTCGCTGAGCAGATCGACTGGCACCTGGTGCGGGCCGAGATGAACGGGCTCGACTTCGACCACCGCGTGCGCCGCCCCTGGGCCCGCAACCCGGCCTTCTACCTGTCGATCTTCGCGGCCCAGAGCGACGTGCCGGCCCACGAGGGACCGGTCCATCACGGCTGGATCGACCTCTGGACCTACGACTATCCGCTCTCGACGGAGGCCGCCGCGGATCTGGCGGCCCGGATCGGGACCATTCCGGCGCTCCTGGAACAGGCGCGCACAAACCTGACGGGCGATGCCCACGACTTGTGGGTCGCGGGGTTGCGGTCCTTCCGCGCGCAGGCCCGGGACCTGGACGCGCTGGCCGACCGGGTGGCCGGGACGAGCGGTTCACTGGATGCGGCAATCGCGGCCGCGCGGACCGCCACCGACGAATTCCACGACTGGATCGAAAGCCAGGCCGCGTCGAAGACCGGGCCGTCCGGGGTCGGCAGGGACAACTACACCTGGTACATGCGCAACGTCCACCTGGTCCCCTTTTCCTGGGAGGAGCAGGTCACGCTGATGCGCCGCGAACTGGCGCGGGCCCACTCCTTGCTGCGGCTGGAGGAGCACCGCAACCGGGGCCTCCCGGAGCTGGAGCGGATCGCCAGCCCCCAGGAGTACGACCGCCGCCTGAACGAGTCGGTAACCGAGTACATGCGCTTCCTGGATGTCGACCGGATCCAGACGGTCGAGGACTGGATGGACCCGGCGCTCCGCGCGAAGAACGGCACATTCACGCCGGCGGCCCCGGGCGAAATCCGCAACTTCTTCAGCGAAGTGAACTACCGCGATCCGATCGTCCTGCGCGCCCACCTCCACCACTGGATCGAACTGGCGGCGATGGTCGAGGCGCCCCACCCCAGTCCAGTGCGCAGCACGCCCCTCCTCTACAACATCTGGGACGCCCGCTCCGAGGGTCTCGCCACCGGGATGGAGGAGATGCTGATGCACGCGGGTCTGCTGGACGGAAAGCCCAGATCGCGCGAACTGGTGTGGATCATGGTCGCCCAGCGCGCGGCCCGGGCCCTCAGCGGCCTCTACCTGCACGGCAACGTCTTCGACATGGAGGAAGCGGTGGCGCACTCCACCGAGTGGACCCCCCGGGGCTGGCTGCCCGATGCCGCACTGGTCCGAAACGAGCAGCACCTCTATCTCCAGCAGCCCGGCTACGGGACCAGCTACCTGACCGGCAAGATCGAGATCGAGGAGCTGATGGCCGAATGGGCCATCCAGGAGGGTGACGATTTCACGATGAAGCGCTTTTTCGACGCATTCTTCGCGGCGGGGGTGATCCCCGTCGTACTCACGCGCTGGGAGATGACGGGAACCCGCGACGAATTGCTGAATACAGGATGACGGAAGGGGCCAACGGTGGCCATGGGGGCACCGAATGGCCATGTTGGTGTGCACCCTTTCCGACAGGGAGGCTGAGCGCAAATGATCACAAGCGGTGGATTGAGTTAGGATAGATGGGGTCGCGGGGTCATCGGTTCTCCGGAGCTGGAGGCAGGTAAAGTGCGAGAAGGCTTGCAGATGCAAAGACGCGACTTTATCAGGACGGGCACGCTCACGGGCCTGTTGGCGGGTGCCGGGGCGATCGGGGGTGCGGGGGCGCCCCTGGCCGGAATTGTTGGTGGCCCGGGGCGCAGAACGGCGGACGACCGCGTGCGCCTCAGCTCCAACGAGAACCCGCTCGGGATCTCGCAGGCGGCGAAAGACGCTTTGGTTGAGGCTGTCGTGCTCGCCAACCGCTACCCGGCGGACCAGCACCGGGCCCTGGTGGCCAGGCTGGCTGCGGCGCACGAGGTGGGAGAGAACCAGATCGTGCTCGGCACGGGGTCGGCGGAGGTGTTGCAGATGGCGGTGCAGGCGTTTGGCGCTCCCAGGGCGAAGCTCGTGATGGCCGAACCGACATACGAGGCCATCGTCAACTACCAGCGCACCGAGTCGTACGAGCTGGTCAAGGTGCCGCTGACTGCCGGCCACGAGCACGATCTGGACCGCATGCGCGAGGCCGCCGAGGGCTCGGGCCACCCCGCGCTGGTCTATCTCTGCAACCCCAACAACCCGACCGCGACGATCACGTCCAGTGCGGCGATCGACGCCTGGATCGCGGACGCGCCGGAGCACGTCTTCTTCCTCTCGGACGAGGCGTACATCGAGTACGTGGAGGACGAGCGCATGTGGAGTTCGCTGCCGTGGATCGGCAGGAAGCGAAACGTCCTGGTCGTAAGGACCTTCTCGAAGATCTACGGCCTGGCGGGACTTCGGATCGGGTACGGAGTCGCCCACCCCGATACGGCGGCGCGCCTCGCAGACTTCGCGTCGCGAAACAACATCAACCAGCTCGCGATCGCCGCCGCCGGCGCGTCCTTCCGCGACGAAGTCCTGATGCGGAAGAGCCGCGCGACCAACCGCGAGTCGAGGGAGATGGTCGAGGCCACGCTGGACGAACTGGGCTTGGCGCGGATGCCCACGCAGACGAACTTCCTAATGCACCGAATCAACGGCGACCTCGCCACCTACCGCGGCCGCATGGCCGAGGCGGGTTTTCTTGTCGGGCGGGACTTTCCGCCCATGCTGGATTGGAACCGGCTCTCCTTCGGACTTCCCGAGGACATGGGCCGCTTTTGTGACACTTTACGCGGATTCCGCGGAAAGGGATGGATCTAGCCAATGAGATCGAAAATGTTTCTGATCGGCACGCTGGTCGCTCTGGCTCAGCCCGGTTTGGCCACAGCCCAGGGCACGTTGCGGGGTACCGTCACCTCGGCCGGCACCGGCGCGGCGGTAGAGGGGGCCTCGGTCGTTCTTGCGGACCTCAACATGGGCGCCAACACCATGGCCGGCGGCGCCTACGAAATCACCGGCATTCCAGCCGGAACCCACGAGGTGGTCGTGCGCTTGATCGGCTATCAGGTCGAGCGGCGCGAAGTCACCATCACCGATGGGGGAACGGCCCGCCTCGATGTCGCCCTCACCGAGGTCGCGCTCGAACTCGGTGGGCTGGTCGCGGTGGGCAGCCGGGCTGAGCCCAGAACCGTGACCGAATCGCCTGTTCCCGTCGACGTGATTCAGCCGCGGGACCTCGTCCGCCAGGGCGACACCGACTTCGCGAATGTCCTTCGCAACGTCGTGCCCTCCTTCAACGTCAACATCCAGCCGATCTCCGACGCGGCGACCTTCGCGCGGCCCGCCAACCTGCGCGGCTTGGCCCCGGACCACACCCTGGTCCTCGTCAACGGCAAGAGGCGCCACCGCACAGCGGTCATCACCTGGTACGGAAACGGCCTCGCCGACGGCTCCCAGGGCCCCGACATCGCGCTGATCCCCGGACTGGCCCTCGGACAGGCCGAGGTGCTGCGCGACGGGGCGTCCGCGCAGTACGGGTCGGACGCGATCGCCGGCGTCTTGAACTTCGTACTGAAGAACGACCGCTCCGGCGGGTCGATCGAGGTCAAGACCGGCGGGAACATGTTCGGCCAGACCAGCGAACCCTTCGACCAGGGGAGTGTCCCGGGCGATGGCGAGATGTACACCGTCGCGGGCAACTTCGGCCTGCCGCTGGGCGCGACCGGCTACCTGAACGTGACCGGCGAGTACGGCAACGCCTGGCCAACCGACCGCAGCCTTCAGCGAGACGACGCCACCGCGCTGGTCAATGCCGGCAACACGGCCGTCCGCACGCCCGCTCAGATCTGGGGCGCTCCCCAGGTCAGCAACGATTTGAAGCTCTGGGCGAACATGGGCTATGTGTTCGACAACATGAAGTTCTATTCGCACGGCGGTTACGTGAGCAAGCAGGTCGAAGGCGGCTTCTATTTCCGCAACCCCGGCACCCGCAGCGGTGTCTTCGGCACGAGGAACGCCGACGGTGAGCGGATCCTGCTGATCGGCGACATGCTGGACGCGGCGGACGGCGTGCTGGACGGATCGGCGGGCTGCCCCGAAGTGCGGGTCAACGACAGTGGCGTGGTGCAGGACCAGGCGGCGTTCAGCCAGATCATGAACGATCCCAACTGCTTCAGCTTCAGGAAGCTCTTCCCCGGCGGGTTCACCCCGCAGTTCGGAGCGAACGTCATGGACGGTGCCGCGGTGGCGGGGTTGGAGGGCACCTCGGGCGACCTGTCATGGGACGCGAGCGCGAGCTGGGGCAAGTCCAACATGGACTTCTACATGTACAACACGGTCAACGCCTCGCTGGGACCCGACCAGCCCTGTGCCGGACCCGACAGGAACCTCTCTTTCGTGGTGCCGGATCAGCCCTGCACCCCGTGGTTCCACCCCGGGATCTACGACCAGCAGGAGACGAACTTCAATCTCGATCTGTCGTACGGCTACAGCGACATGGTGAACATCGCGGGTGGCGCGGAGTACCGGAACGAGCGCTTCGAGATCGTGCCGGGGGACAGGCCCTCATGGACGGAAGGCCCGCTTGCCACACAGGGCTTCACGCCGGGTTCCAACGGGTTCACCGGCTTCGGCCCGCTGACGGAAGGCGAGTGGAACCGCAACAACTTCGCCGGCTACGTCGATGTCGAGTTCAGCGATCCCGACGATGCCTGGCTGCTCAATGTGGCCGGTCGCGTCGAACGTTTCTCGGACTTCGGTACGACGATCAACGGAAAGTTCGCGGCCCGCGTGAGTGTGTCCGAGCAGCTGGGGCTCAGGGCCAGCGCCAGCACGGGCTTCCGTGCGCCCACGCCGGGACAGCAGAATGCGTTCAACATCTCGACGATCTACGATCCGGCGATCATGGATCTGACGAACAACGGCACCATTCCGTCGACATCCGCGCTGGCGGAGCGATTCGGCGGCGAGGCGCTGACGCCCGAGAAGTCCATCAACATGGCGCTGGGGACCGTGTACGATGAGGGGGCTTTCAGCCTGTCCATGGACTTCTTCCGCATCCAGGTGTCGGACCGCCTCACCACCAGTGCGGACAGGCAGCTCAGCCCGGCTGAGATCGAGGAACTCATCGGCCTGGGCATCATTCGGCCGGGTGGTGTGCTTGCACGCTTCCGGTTCTTCATCAACGACTTCGCGACAACCACGAACGGGATCGATCTGGTGGCCGCGTATGAGATTCAGGGAGCGGGCGGTTCCTCCACCATCCTGTCCAGCGCGTGGAACTGGACCTCCACGGAGGTGACCGAACACGACCCTGAGACGCTCAACGATCATCGCATTCGGATCTTGGAAGAAGGGCTTCCCAGCGTACGTGGCAACCTGACTGTCAACCACGCCTTCGCCGGCGGCACCCGTTTCCTGGTGCGCGGCAGCTATTGGGGCGGCTACTTCGACGGCGAGCAGCCCTACTACGAGACGAGCCCCGACAACACCATCGACTACCCGGCGCGCATGCTCTTCGATGTCGAGGGCGCGCACACATTGATGGACCGCTGGACACTCACGGTGGGCGCGCAGAACGTGCTGAACACCTACCCGGAGGAGTATCCCGGCGCGGCGGCCGGCGTCGGCAACCGGTACGGCCAGTTCACGCCGTTCGGCTTCAATGGAATGTTCCTCTACAGCAAGGTGGGCTACTCCTGGTAGCCGTCTCATCCTGACGCGGTCTGCCCAGGCCGCGGACGCACCCCGGCCCCGGGTCGGCTTCGTGCCGGTCCGGGGCCGGTGGCTTATCTTGGTGACCCGTGATCAGCGAATCCCCCACCTCCCCTCCCGTCGGCCGCGTCATCGGCACCGACCCCGCCACCCCCCTCGAGTTCTGGGTGGCTGTGAGCGAAGACCGCTTCCTGCAACTCGACGATGTCGTCGTGGTCGAGCGGACCCTCCCCGGGCGCGCGGACCCGGTGCGCATCTACGGCATGGTGGCCGACCTGCGCGTCCGGCACGAAGGCGCCCGCTTCGACAGCGACGTCTTCCTCATCGAGGACGGGGTGCTCCCGGCGCAGGTGACCGAAGCCGCGAAAGTGCTGGCCACACGCTTCGAACCTGAAGTGTTCGTCCCCCCGGTGCCGGGGGAGGTCGTGCGGAAAGCGGTCGGCGAAGCCCGCGACCAGGCTCTCTTCTTCGACGGCATGGAGCGCCGCATCCCGGCCGGCCTCTCGCGCGACGGCGAGGTCATCCACGCCAACCTGGAGTTCATGGACGGCACCCGGGGTGCCCACGTCAACATCAGCGGGGTCTCGGGCGTGGCCACCAAGACCAGCTACGCGGTCTTCCTGCTCCACTCCCTCTTCACGTCGGGTGAGCTGGGGGCCGGTGCCCACAACACCAAAGCGCTGATCTTCAACGTGAAGGGCGAGGATCTGCTCTTCCTGGACCGTCCCAACCGCCACCTCGACGGTGAGCAGATCGCGCGGTACGCATCGCTGGACCTCCCCGCCCAACCCTTCGCAAGCGTCGAGCTGTGGGCACCGCCCCGCCGCGGCGACCCCTCGGCCGCCCCCCGCACCGGCAGCCGCGCCGACGGCGTGACGTCCTTCTTCTGGACGCTGGCCGAGTTCTGCCGGGACGAACTCCTCCCCTTCCTCTTCGCCGACGCCGGGGACGAACGCCAGCAGTACACGATCGTGGTGCACAACGTGACCGCGCGGCTCCGGCGCGAGGCCAGGCCGCTCGACGACGGCGGCGTCCGCATCGGGGGCACCACCTGCCGCACCTTCGAGCAGCTCATCGACGCGATCAGCGACCGTCTGGAGGACGAGGGCGAACGCGGCGAGTGGGCGGGGCGGTCCATCGGCTCGGGGACCATCAACGCCTTCGTGCGCCGCCTCTACGCCTCCCGCCGCGACGCCGAGCACCTCGTCCGCGGCGACGTGCCGAACCCGGGCAAGCACCGCATCGGCATGCAGGCGCAGGTCACGGTGGTGGACATCGCGAAGCTGTCGCGCCGGGCCCAGCGCTTCGTGGTCGGGGTGGTGCTCCGCAAGACCTTCCAGGACAAGGAGGAGACGGGTGCGCGCGAGCCCCTTCTCTTCGTCGTGCTCGACGAGCTCAACAAGTACGCGCCGCGCGAGGGGCACAGTCCGATCAAGGAGATCCTGCTGGACATGGCCGAACGGGGGCGTTCACTGGGCGTGATCCTGATCGGGGCGCAGCAGACGGCCAGCGAGGTGGAGCGCCGCGTGATCGCCAACTCGTCGCTCCGGGTGGCGGGGCGCCTGGACAGCGCCGAGGCGGGCCGGCCCGAGTACGCGTTCCTGCCGAGCGCGCACCGCCAGCGCGCCACCATCCTGAAGCCCGGCACCATGATCCTGTCGCAGCCGGAACTGCCGGTCCCGCTCGTGCTGGAGTTTCCCTTTCCGGCGTGGGCAACGCGGCCGGACGAGGTGGGTATGGAGCCCGGCGACACGGGGGACAAACGGGATCCATTTGAAGGGCTGGGGGAGTGAACGTGAAGATCCTCCACACCGCGGACTGGCACGTCGGCAAGACACTGCGCGGCCACAGCCGTGCCGACGAGCACCGGGCGGCCCTCGACGAAATCGTCCGGATCGCAGAGGACCAGACGGTCGACCTCGTCCTCGTCGCGGGCGACCAGTTCGACCGTGCCGTCCCCACCCCGGAGTCCGAGCAGATCGTCTACGACGCCCTCCTGCGCCTGGCCCGAACCGGCGCCCAGGTCGTCGTCATCGCCGGCAATCACGACAACCCGCGCCGCCTCAAAGCCGTCCGCCCCCTGCTCGAACTGGCCAACATCACCGCGGCCTCTCACGTCACATCACCGGACCAGGGCGGTGTCATCCGCCTCGCCACACCCTCCGGCGAGACCGCCTGCATCGCCCTCTTCCCCTTCCAGTCGAAGCGCGGAATCGTCAAGGCCGAGGCGCTGATGACCGGCGACCCCGACGACCACCAGAAGGAGTACGCCGACCGTTGCCGCGCGATCGCAAACGCACTCTGCGCCGGCTTCACCGCCGACGCCGTCAACCTGGTCGTGGCCCACCTGACGGTCGTGGGCGCGGCCACCGGAGGCGGCGAACGCACCGCCCACATCTTCGACTACTACGTGCCCGCCGACATCTTCCCCGCGGCCGCCCACTACGTCGCGCTGGGTCACATCCACAAACCCCAGAAGATTCCGGGGCGCTGCCCGATCTGGTACGCCGGGTCGCCCTTCGCCCTGGACTTCGGCGAGAAACACGGCGAACACTGCGTCCTGCTCATCGAGGCGGAGGCGGGCAAGCCGGCGTCCGTCGAGCAGGTCCCCCTGAAGTCGGGACGCACGCTCACCACCATCCGGGGCAGCAGCCTCCAGCTCGAACAGCAGGTCGACACCACCGGCGACGATTTCCTGCGCGTGTACGTGGAGGAGGCGCCCACACCCGGCCTGGCGGAGCGTGTGCGGGACATGTTCCCCCACGCGGTCGACGTGATCGTGGCCCGGCCGGAGGAAACCGGCACCGAACGCAAGGCGATCGACCCGGGCGAACTGCGCGACCCCCGCACCCAGTTGCAGCGCTATCTCGAGGAGCGCGGCATCGAGGGCGCGGAGCTGACGAAGCTGTTCGCCGAACTCCTGGAGGAGGAGTATGCGTCCCCTTCGGCTTGAGGTGGAAGGCTTCACCTCCTACCGCGAGCCCACGGTCGTGGACTTTGCCGACACCGACCTCCTCGTCTTCACCGGCGCCACCGGATCCGGCAAGTCCAGCCTGATCGACGCGATGATCTTCGCGCTCTACGGATCGGTCCCGCGCTACGACCACGCCAGCCTGATCGCACCCGTCATCAGCCAGGGGAAGGTCCGCGCCCGGGTGCGGCTCGACTTCGAGGCGCGCGGCAGAAGCTACACCGCCGTCCGTGTCGTGCAGCGAACCACGACCGGCGCCACCACCCGGGAAGCCCGCCTCGAGGAACACGCCAACGGCCAACCCGTCAAGACGCTTGCGGCCACCGAATCGGATCTCTCGGCGAGCGTCCAGAACGACGTGATCGGCCTCGGCCTCGATCACTTCACGAAATGCGTGGTGCTACCCCAGGGCGAATTCGCCGCATTCCTGCGCGCCAAACCCGCAGAACGCAAGCGGTTGCTGGAGCGGCTGCTCGGGTTGGGACTCTACGAGCGGTTGCGCAGGGCCGCGAACCTGCGGTGGAAGCTCGAAGAGGGCCAGGCCGACAATCTGCAGTGGCAACTGGATTCGGCGCTTGCGCACGCGACGCCGGAAGCCGTCGGCGCTGCCGAGACCCGGGCCGGGGTGCTGGACCAGCTCCGGCGACGCGTCGACGAGGTCGCAACGCAACTGAACGACCTCGATTCGAAGATCCGGGCCGCCACCGAGCGATGGACCAGGGCGGAGACGCAGGCGGAGCGCCTGGCGAAGGTCCGCGTGCCGGACGGAACAGCCGAGCTGGCGACCCGCCATCGTGAAGCCGAACGGAATCTCCAGCAGTCCACCGAGGCGTGGACGGCCGCCGCCGAACGGTTGCGCGGCGCCCGCTCGGCTCGGGACGAACTCCCCGAGAAGGCGGCTATCGAGAAGGTGGTGGAGAACCGCGACCAACTCGCGCTCCGGGAAAGAGAGATCGCGCAAACCCGGCGCGACCTCGAGGTGGCGACGGCGACCGTGGCCGAGGCCGTTGCTGCGGAGCAGGCCATTCAGGACGAGTCCGCACAGGCCAGGCGGCGCTTGAAGGAGTTGCCCGAACGGTCGGAGCTGGAGAACCTCGGCCAGAGGCACGAGCAACTCCGGCAGCTGGAAGGGGACCTGGGGTCGACGCGTCGTGAAGTGGCCGAGGCCGAGCAGGCGTACAACGCAGCCGTCCAGCGAAAGACCGAAGCGGACAGCAATCTGGAAGCCGCCACACAGGCTCTGGAAGCGCTCCGCACCGCCCACGGCGCGGCTGACCTGGCCCATCACCTTCAGAAAGGCGAACCCTGCCCCGTCTGTCTCCAGACCGTCGCGCGGCTACCCGGCCACGACGCTCCCGCCGACCTGGACGCGGCCCGAAAACGACACCACGCAGCACAGGAGTCCTCCACCCGGGCCACTGCGAAACGGGACCGCTGCGCCTCAACGCGCACCGCCCGCACCACCACCCTGGAACTGCAGAAACAATCCACACAGTCCCTGCGGCAGTCACTGGCGGAGGCCCCCACCCCACCCGACATCACCACCATGATGGCCGAAGTCGACGAGAAGGAATCACACATCCGCCTCCTCGAAAACCGCCTCAATGACGCGGCCGCCCAGCGCACCGCCCGGGAACGCAGTGCGCATCACGCCACCGCGACGCTGCACGAGCAGGAGAAGTTCGTCGCAAGCCTCCGCGACCACCTCGCCACGGCTCCCTCCCCGGAAAAGACCACCCGGCTGCTCGACGACATCCACGCAGCCGACGAGGCGGTGCTTCAGGCCAAAACCGAAGAGGCGTCCTCCCGGCAGGCGCACGACACCGCCACCGAGGCCCACCACCGCTGGAAGTCCCGGCTCGGCACCGCCTGGAGCGACTACCACGCCGCGCGCGATTCAGTCGCCGAAATGAGTCCGCCGCCCATCGCCGAGAACGACCTGGCCGGCTCCTGGGACGCCCTGTCGCGGTGGGCCCGCCGCGCCCACGAGGCCACGCAGGCCGTCATGGCCCGGGCCGACGCCGACCGCAGTGCCGCGTCCAGCGAGAAAGACCGCGTCGACGCCCGGATCCGGGAACGCTGCGCGGCCGACCACCTCACCCTCGACCCGCACGACGACCCTGCACAGAAGGTCTCGGAGGCACTTGGCGCCGCCCACAGGGAACTCGACCACCTCCGCACCGCCGCCGACGAGCGCAAACGCGTGGCGGCCCAGGCGGACGAAACCCGCTCGCGTGCCCTCATCGCCAAAGATCTGGGCAGCCACCTCGGCGCGAAGAAGTTCGGCGCCTGGATGCAGAACCAGATCCTCACCTGGCTCGTCGAAGGCGCCACGGCGCGGCTGCACGAGCTGTCCAGCGGCCACTATTCGCTCGATCTCTCCGACCGCAACGACTTCCTGGTCATCGATCACCGCAACGCCGACGAGCCGCGGCTCGCCAAGACCCTCTCCGGCGGCGAAACCTTCCTCGCCTCGCTCGCCCTCGCGCTGTCCCTGGCCGAACAGGTCGCCAACCTCGCCGCACACGGGAACACCAGGCTCGAAGCGCTCTTCCTCGATGAAGGCTTCGGCACCCTCGATGCCGAGACGCTCGATGTGGTGGCCGCGACCATCGAGCAGTTGGGCACCGAGCGCATGGTGGGGCTCGTGACACACGTTCCCGAGCTGGCCGGCCGCATTCCGGTGCAGTACCGGGTCACCAAGGTGGGCAATTCGTCCTCGGTCGAGCGCGTGGAGACGTGACGTGGGCGCAAGCGAAGCCATGAACCGCGTCGAATCCCTGTCCGTCGAGGGATGGTCTCCCGAATACGGCTCCCCCGTGGAAACGGACGCGGAAGACGTCCCTGCCGCACAGGTGGATCCCGCGGCCGAACTTCCCGCCGAAGAGTGGCGCCCGCTGGACCCCGCCGGCGACGCACCGAAACCGGCCCGCGTCCATTTCGTCGACGGCGTGCGCCGGATCGAGGCCCGAGTGTGGATGAGCCGGGCCGGCGAGCCCGGTCTGGGCATCTGCGCGTCCTACGCGGCCGGCGTCGTCCGCTGTGGCCGAAGGGCCAGGATCGTGTCAGCCGAGGTGCGGCGCGGCTTCTTCGGCAAGGCGGGTGTCCCCGATCTGGTGACCCGGGCGGGTGCGTTCCCGGCGTGCCCGGTCGCGGAAGACGACATCCAGCAGCTGGTGAACGGATTGCAGGAACGAATGGGACAGCTCGAGATCGAGGTGGCGGAGACCGCGCTGCCTTCCGCGTCGCGATCGTCCCGCGACGATGCGCTGATGGTGGTCGACGGTCCCCTGCGCGGCCGCCAGCGCATCGCGGGTGCGATCGGCTACGTGAAAAGCCACCGCGTCCAGTACCTGTCGGGTCAGCCGCGCGCAACGGTCGCCCGTCTCGGTCCCGGCCAGCGCACCCCCGTCTTCCTCATCCAGACCACCTGGACGCGCTACTCGTGGTACCTGCGCCTCACCGAGGCCGAGGGTCACCCCTGGGCCGGGATCGTGCGGTGCGAAGCCTGGCACGACACGGGACTGCAGGAAGTCGAGAGACTCGCAAATGCGACGGGTGCGGTCCTCCCGCGCTTCGCGTCGGAGCCCCACAAGGACGACCGCGCGCCCCAGAACCTCTACCCGATCGCGGGCCTCGAGCGCGAACTGAGGCGTCGGCTGGGTGACCCCGGCGTGGTCTACCGCGCCCTTCGACGCACAGCGGACGAATACCGTCCGCCGGCCCGACCCCCCTCTGGCCCCGCCACCCCCGCCGCCCCACTTTGAACGGGGAGACCCCACGCGGCCCGGCGCCCCCACACGATGGCCTCGCCACGACCGCGCCGGTCTCCTTCCCGACCACATGCAGCCGGAGGCGCCGGATGTCCCCCCGATCATCACTTCCCGCGCGACCCACCCTGGCCATCGCCGCCACGCTCCTCCTCCTCGCCACCCCCCAGCCCACCGCCGCCCAGCGCAAGTTCGCCACCATCGATTCGCTCCGGCACATTCAGTCCGTCGAGCCGCGCAGCGGTCCCCCCGGCACCGTCGTCAAGGTCTACACCGAAAACCTTCCCCTGCAGGCGCGGATTCATGTAGGCGTGGGCGCCATGCGTGCCGGCTTCGAAGCCCTGGCCGAGGGCACGCAGGACATCTGGGGCGAGGTCTCGGCGACCGTGCGCGTGCCCGCCTACGCGACCTGGGAGCGTCCCCTCGTCTTCATCGTCTTCAACGGCAACTTCAGCCCGATCGGCATATCGAACCCCTTCCACGTCACCAATGAGGAGGGGCTGGTCCGCCGTGCCGGCCGCATCACCGACGAGGGCCTCGGCTGCGTCACGCTGCGCGACGGCGACCAGTACATGTACTCGCTCGCGGGCGAGGTGGGCGACGTGAAGCCCGGCGACGAAGTGGTGGTGGAGGGAACGGTCACCGTGGACGGGCCCTGTGAGGGCGCCGACCAGATTGCGGTCGTGAACCTGCGGCGAAGCGGTTGAAGAGCTACCCCACCGGCTCCAGCCGCACGATCGGCGTCTGACCCGCCCCCCGGGCCTCGAGCGCCACGTAGATGTACCCGTCAGGGCCTTCGCGCACGTCGCGCACGCGTCCCATCCCCTGCAGGATGGTCTCTCTCGCCACGACCCGTCCGTCCTCGATGGTCAGCCGGTCGACGTTCTGGCCCGCAAGCCCTCCCGCAAAGAGGTTGCCCCGCCACTGGGGGAACCTGTCGCCGGTGTAGAAGGCCAGTCCCGACACGCCGATGGAGGGCACCCAGAAGTGCACGGGCTGCTCCATTCCCTCGGCGTGGGTCGCGTCGTGGATCTTCGTCCCGCCCCGGTAGTTGACCCCGTAGCCGATCACGGGCCACCCGTAGTTCGCGCCGGCGGCGGAGACGTTGACCTCGTCGCCTCCGCGGGGGCCGTGCTCGGTCAGCCACACGCTGCCGTCCTCCGGGTGAATGACCAGCCCCTGCGGGTTGCGGTGGCCGTAGCTCCAGATTTCGGGCATCGCGCCGGCCCGGCCGACGAAGGGGTTGTCATCGGGTACGCTGCCGTCGGAGTGCAGCCGCACGATCACGCCGTGGTGGTTGGAGAGGTCCTGGGCCGGGTGGGCGGCGAGATCGCCGGTCGGGCTTGCCATGCGGTCGCCCACCGAGAGGTAGAGGTAGCCGTCGGCGTCGAATGCCAGCCTGCACCCATAGTGGCCTCCGCCCTGGGAGACCGCCTCGAAGACCTCGTCCACGAGCGTGAAGCGGTCGTTTTCGAAGGTGCCGCGGATCACCGCCGTCGTGCCCGCCCGGCCGAGATCCTCCCTGGGCTTCGAGTAGCTGATGTAGATCATCCGGTTCGAGGCGAAGTCCGGGTGCGGCACCACGTCCATGAGGCCCCCCTGGCCGCGGGCCACGACTTCGGGGATGCCCGGGACGGGGTCCGGCAGGAGCTCTCCGTCGCGGACGATCCGCAGCCGGCCGGCGCGTTCCGTCACCAGAATGTCACCGTCCGGAAGGAACGCGATCGACCAGGGAACCTCGAATCCGTCGGCCACGGGAACCACCCGGAAGTCGTGAAGGGCCGTCCGCTGAAGGTCCGACTGGGCCGAAACGGGGGAGCAGATGGAGGCCAGAAGCGCACTGGAGAGGAAAACCGATACTGCACGAGTCATGAATCTTACCCTTTGGAGCGGATGGGTTTGTGGGATGTCTGACAGGAATGGATACCCCCAATCCGTCGGTCTGGCCAGCCCTGGGCCCGGCCTGCCGACGGCTTGCAAGCGGACTATCGTGATTCATAAGTCGTTGTTTTGCAATGTGTTACCTGCATGTGACCTGAGAAGCTCCGTCGCACCGAGTCACCCGGAGCAGCTGTGGACCGGGCAACCCGGACCACACCGGCGCACCCGGTGCTCTCCTTGACGATGGGTGCGGCATCGTATTCCGACTCGTATACTGGACCCCCACTTGCGGGTTGCCGTTTGCGTTTTGCGTAACGGCACCGTATTGTGTGAGCGTCGGCAATGCCGTCCGAAGGAGTCGGCGGCCGACAGCGAGGACACATTCACCTCTTGAAAGGAGATGTCCAATGTCCAATCGCTACTGCATCAGCGGTGTGATAGCGGCTTTGGTGCTCGCGCTTAGCGTGAGCGGAGCCACGAACCTCGCCGCACAGACCGGCGCCGTAACCGGTGTGATTACGGACGCCACCACGGGTCAGCCTCTCAACGATGCCGCCATCTCATTGGTGGACACCGATCTGAGTGCGCTGACCAACGCCAACGGACGCTATGCGGTCAACAGCGTTCCGGTGGGCGTCTACACCGTCAAGGTCGTGATCATCGGGTACGCCACCCAGGAGAAGGAGGTCACGGTCACGCCGGAAAGCACCCAGGTGGTCGACTTCCAGCTCGAAGTCTCCGCCATCAACCTGGACGAAATCGTCGCGACGGGCGTGGCGGGCGCGGTTGAGCGCCGGAAGATCGGGGTGTCGCTGCCTTCGGTGAAGGTGGACGACCTCGCCGAGACCATGCCGGTGGACAACTTCGGGCAGGTCCTCGAGGGCCGCATCCCGGGTGTCCGCTCCATAGCGACCAACGGGTCGGTCGGCGGCGGGCGTCAGCTTCGCATTCGCGGCATCGACACGTTCGGGTACACCAACATCCGTCCGGTCATCTACATCGACGGCGTCCGGGTCGACTCCCGGAAGACCGAGTGGGCCTTCCTGGGCACGTGCTGCTCCTTCTCAGGCGGGGCCGGCAACGACCGCCTCGGCGATCTCAATCCCGAGGAGATCGACCGGATCGAGGTGCTCAAGGGCCCGGCGGCCGCGACGCTCTTCGGTTCCGAAGCCGCAGCGGGCGTGATCCAGGTGTTCACGAAGCGCGGCCGGAGCAACACGCCGTCCACCTTCACGCTGAACACCAGCGTCGGCATGAACCGTCTCCGGGCGAACCTCCCCACGACGTTGCGGCCCAACTTCACGGGACCCGACGGTTTCGTGGCCTGGGATCCGAATGAGACGCTCATCGAGAACGGCCTCATCAACTCCTACGACATTTCCGCGTCGGGCGGCGGCGAGGATGTCACCTACTTCGTGTCCACCGGCCTGAGCTACGAGGAAGGCTCGATCAAGCCCAACGACGCGACCCGCGGCAACGTCCGCGTGAACCTCAACTGGACCGCGTCCGAGAATCTCTCCGTGGGCCTGACCTCCGGGTATGTCCGCAACAAGGTCTTCGAGTTGCAGTCGGGGAACAACTGGCTGGGCATCTACACCAACGCGCTCCTCAGCAACCCGCAGAACGCCACCGAAGAAGAGCCCTACGGCGGCGGGCTGGACGTGAACGTGGAGAACTCGCAGGCGATCAGGGGGATCTCCGACGCGGACCGGTGGACCGGCAGTGTGACGCTGAACTACACGCCGATGACGAATTTCACCCACCGCTTCACCTTCGGGCTCGACGCGGTGACCGACCAGAAGGCCCGGCACATGCCCTGGGGCCGCTACTACACCTACCTCGGGGAGCAGGGCGAGAAGAACATCGGGTACCGGTCGGCCCGGAAGTTCACGAGTGACTTCCTCTCGAGCTACGACTACGACAACCTGTTCGGCATGGACTTCCTGACCGGGTCTCTCTCGGTCGGCGGACAGGGCTACTGGGATGTCACATCGATTTCGATGGCGCTTGGCCAGGGCTATGCCAGCGGTGGTGTGTCCACCGTCTCCGGCGCCGCGACGACCAGGGGATCCGAGAGCTTCTCGGAGGAGATCAACCTCGGCTTCTTCGTGCAGAACCGTTTCGACCTGACCGACGACCTCTTCGTGACGGCGGCGGTCCGGGCGGACGGGAACTCCGCCTTCGGTGACAACTACGGCTTCCAGGTCTACCCGAAGGCCGACCTCGCCTACAACGTGCCGCAGTCGGTCCTTCCCGAGCTGGTCTCCAGCTTCAAGGTCCGCGCGGCCGTGGGCATGGCGGGCAAGGCCCCTGGGGCGTTTGCGAAGTTCCAGACCTATTTCCCGATCGTCGTGCTCGACGACAAGCCCGGCGTGGCCGTTGCAAGCCCGGGCAACCAGGACATCCAGCCCGAGAACAAGCGGGAAGTGGAGACGGGTCTCGATATCGGCCTGATGAACAACCGGATCGGGATGGAGCTGACCTACTACGACGCGCGTACGGTCAACGCGCTGTTCGGCGTACCGAAGGCCCCGAGCTCCGGCGTCTACGGACGGGCCGAGAACTGCTGCGTCTGGCTGAACCGGGGCTTCGAGTCGGCCGTATCCGCACAGCTGTTCGAGTCGGCGTCGTTCCGTTGGAACATGAACCTCACCTACGAGTGGAACTTCAATCGTATGAATGACCTCGGCTCGTCTGCCGTGGACGACTCCGTCGCGATGTACGCGAGATGTAAGGGCGGAACCTGGAGTGCCAACGGACTGGGTGGTGAGATCGACGCCGCCGCGGGCGAAGCGTGTGTCGAGGGATGGTGGAAGTTCGACTACTGGCGGCAGACCCGGCGGTTGGGTGGTTGGTTCGAGGGTGAATCAATCGCCAACCTATGGGGTTTCGGACTCGAAAGCTGGGATCCGGAGACCCGCCGGCACGGCTATAGTGAGCGTCCGTTCAACCTCGGCCTGAGATTCCCCACGCACATGGGGTCGATCAACAACACCTTCCAGATCATGAACGATCTGACGGTGAGGTTCCAGTTCCGGGCCGAGACGGGCCACCACATGCAGAACATCGACCGTGCATACGGAATCCGCCAGCTCGCCTACGACGAGTATCTGGGGGCGCTCAACCCCGACGGTTCCGCGACTCCGATGAGCGACTCGATCCTTGATCGCCACCGCACCCCCGCGTGGGCGGTCGACTCCCGCGCGCACATCCGGCTTCAGGAGCTGTCGCTGGCCTACACCGTGCCGGAGAGCATCAGCGGCAGGCTGGGGCTGGAGAGGACAACCGTCATGTTGACCGGGTACAACCTGCATTGGTGGGACGACTGCAACTGTCAGGACCCGAACTCCTCGTACCATGCTACCGACTTTACCAGCTTCCCGTTCCTGAGCCCCGGGGCGCCGAGGAAGTTCCAGCTATCGGTCAGAACCCGCTTCTGATCCCTTGGTCGACTACGAACTTCGGTGCTGATTGCCGAAGAGACAGGAGAGTAGAAAGATGAAATGGAAGAAGAGAGGAAAGGTTCTGAGCGCCGCGCTCGTCGCGGTGTCGCTCGGCGCCTGCGACCTCCTTACCGTGAACGATCCGGGGCGGTTCACCTCGACGGACCTCGACGAGGCTCTGCAAGCGGTCGCGGACGGTGTGGAGGGGCAGACACATTCCCTGATTGACGCTTTCGTCACCGTCCAGGCGCTGCTGGGGGACGAATACCAGCACACCGGCACCTGGGGCGGCTACGACAACCTGGACCACGGGAATATTGAGATGTGGTGGTACGATTACGCGTCGTTCCACACGAGCCGGCGGGTGTTCGCCCAGGACTCCCAGGAGAGATTCGAGAGGGTGCTCGGACCGGCGGAAGCCGCCAGCAGCTCGATGAATGCCCAGGCCACGCTGGCCATCGGTTCGTACACCCTGTTGTCCGTCTGGATCAACTGCGCGGCGGTCATTGATCCCCCCGAGCCGGAAGTGGGATCGCCAATGGTGCCCGACAACGAGGTGCGGCAGCGCGCGGCTCAGCAATTCGCCGCCGCCATTGATGTTGCGCAGGCCGCCGGCACGCCCTTCTATGCGAACGCGGCTCGCGCCGGCAGGGCGATTGCGCTCTACCTCAGCGGTGACTACGCGGGCGCGGTGTCCGAGGCGTCGCAGGTTCCGGATGGCTTCACCTACGACGCGATCCACAACCAGGTAACGTGGAACTCCGTCGTCACACTGACCACGATCGGGAACAACGAGGCCGCTGGCCTCATGTACTGGTTGTGGCCGCGCATCGACCTGACGGAGGATGCGCACAGCTACATCAGGGACCGCTGGACGAACGAGTACGACCAGCGCATGCCGGCATGGTTCACCGGCGAGATCGCGACGGACAACGAAACGCCGCACTACAGCCAGTACAAGTACAACAGCCGCCAGTCTCCGATCCCCATGTATCATTCGGACCACATGAAGCTGATCGAGGCCGAGGCGATGGTCATGTCTGGTGACTATGCGGGGGCGACCGCAATCCTGAACGGCCTGCGGGCCGCTGTGGGACTGGCTCCGCTGGACGTGCCGACCGATGAGGACATGATGATGGAATACCTCCTTGAGGAGCGCTTTGCGGAGCTGTTCATGGAAGGGTACCGCATGACCGACCTTCATCGCTTCGGGTTGGTGCGGGAACGTTTCGACTCCTTCGACGACCCGGAGAGGCCCGGCGCCGGACGGCCGACGAAGTTCTCTCCGAGCCTCAGCGAGGCCAGGTACAATCCCGGTGTCTCGGAGGAAGCGTCGGATCACTGCTTCCCGCACGCCTGATGTTGTAGCCTCGATGTGCGGGTGGGACAATACCCCGCCCGTTGTCGAGATCGGGTTTGGAAGCGGGGTCGGGCCGGTTTCATCCGGCTCGGCCCCGCGCCGGTTTTTGGGGGGTGAAATGAAATGAGATCAGCAACGCGACCAGCGGAAGATGTGCGATGGCCGGTTGCCGGCGCGGCGCCTCGCCGCTCGGACGGCCTTGTCCAAGGACCGTCGGTGTTCGTTGCGATCATGGCGCTGGCCGCATCGGTGGTCTCCCCGCTCAACGCCCAGGACCCTCCCGGCGTGCACGTCGGGGCCATTGACGGTTATGTGTTGGACCAGGACACTAGGGAGTGGATCGAGGGTGCCGAGATCAGAGTTGAGGGTATCGACGATCCGACCTTTACCGACCGGGAGGGCCACTTCCGGATTGACGACATTCCTGTCGGCTGGTATCGGGTGCTGATTCGAAGGATCGGATACGAGTCCCGCCTCGACACGATTGCAATTCCGACGAATTCCGTGCTGGCGGTGGAGATCGCGCTCGCCAGGCGGCCCGTGGTCCTGGAGCCGCTGAGGATCACCGTGCGGTCCGCCACACTTGAGCGAAACGGCTTCTACGAGCGTGCGGAGCAGGGATACAGCGGGGTGTACCTGGACCGGGCGAAGATCGAGGAAATGAGGGCAACGTCGGTCACCCACCTGTTCCAGGGGATTAACGGGATCCGGGTACTCTACGACGGACTTCGCGGAGCGCGCGTGGTCGTCAACCAGCACTACAGCGTCGTGGACACCGTTCAGGGTGGGGGTTGCCAGCCCGACTTCTGGATTGACGGCGTGCGTTCCACGATGCGGTCGCCGGACGATATGCTACTCAATGAACTGGAGGGCATTGAGATCTACCGGCGTTCCGGTGCGCCCGGGAAGTTCATCCATCCTTGCGGGACGATCCTGTTCTGGACGCGAGTGCCGACGAAGTAGTTTTTCGCGCGTTCGTCCCGTCAGAGGGACCTCAGGAACGCAACGAGGCGCTGTTGGTCCGCCAGTGAGAGACGGTTGAAGGCATTGCGCGCGACGCTTGCCTCGCCGCCGTGCATCCCTATCACCAACGAGATGTCGAACGCCTGTCCGTGATGCAGGTATCGATCGCGCAGCCCGAGGCCGACCAGGGGTGTCGTGCGCCACTCGCCGGGCACGCTGCCCGGTGTGCAGATGTCCGCCAGCTCGCGTCCCATGTCGTGGAGCAGGAGGTCGGAGTAGATGCGGAAGCGCTTGCGGTCGAGTGCGGGGATGTCGCTGGGGGCCGTCGTCATGGTGGGCGTGTGGCACGTTGCGCAGCCTATGTCGCGAAAGATCTCTTCACCCACGGGATCGGAGGGTGTGCTGGGCCGGGCGGGCGTCAGGAAGCGAACGTACTCCGACAGAAGCGCGATGTCGGAATCGTCCACTTCGGGGTCGGGAGCTGGGTCCATCCCGGGCGGAAGCGGCTCGCCGCCAGGCAGGATCTCGTCCGGGTGTTGCGGGGTGGTGAGGCCCATCTCCACACGGATCGCCTCCTCGATGAACGAATCAAGCGTGACGTGCGTGGCGCGCAGCCCAAACCGGGCCAGTCGGCCACCGGCGTCGAAACCCCCGCGGCCGGAGATCCCGTCGCCGTTGAGGTCGTCGGGGTCGGCCCGGGACAGGATCTCCTCCTCCGCGACCGCCTCCACCAACCCGAGGCCGAAGAGTGGCGGCGGAAACATCAGGGTGAATCCGGTGGCCTCGGCCGGAACCCGTTCGGGCCGCAGGCCGGCTTCCCTCATCGCCGGGACCATCATGGCCTGCAGGAGCCCGCCTCCGAGGTGGGTGAGCGGGTCACATCCCGTGTCCGGAGCGTAGTGGCTGACCTTGGTTACGGGCTCGGCGCCGTGCCCGCCGCTCTCGGGCAGATCGTGGCAGGACACGCACCGCGCCTGATTGAAGCTCGGTCCGAGGCCCTCTTCGGGGGTGAACGCGCGACCGAAGAGAGCGCGTCCCTCACGGAAGCGGAGCAGTTGATCGTCTGTCAGACCGGGCAGGGGGCCGCCCGGCTCGCCTTCGACCAGCGGTGCCTCGATCGACACGCAACCTGCCATGACGAGCAGGAGAAGAGCCCGGAGTGGTACGGCAACGAATTCCGACAGGTCAAGGCCCGCCACTGTATGAGCAGGCTGAGCGAAGCGGCCCGCGAGGATGCATCGCCGCTTGAATGCCGGGGGCCCCTTTTCCACGGACGCTAGTTCGGGAAATACTCGTACACGAAACGCAGGGTTTCCCGTTCACCGTCTTCGTTCATGGGCCTGAGCAACCGCAGGTCGTCGTACCAGTCGTTGCCGTCGATCTTGACCTTCAGGGAGACGATCGCTTCGACCTCGTCGACGGGATGCGTCTCGAGATAGAGCCTTTGGCTGTCGGCAATATCGATGGTGCTGGCATACGGAGCCGACACGACGAGCGTGTCTGCGCTGAGGATTATCAGGTGAACCGGACAGTCCGGCTCGCCGATGCATCCCTCGTCCTGGCGTTGCACGAAGTCCTGCGAGAGGAAGACCACGAACTGGCTCACATCATCGCTCGTGATCTCGACGGAGGCTTCGTCAGGCGGCCCTCCGGGGCGAAGCCAGCCGCACCCGGCGGTCAGGACCAGGCCGACAGCCACGACGACCTGAAGTGATTGGAAGGTTCTCGACATGGGCACAACACTCCTGCGGGCGGTCACACGCTGCTAATCACTACCCGGTATCTGGCAGCCCGTGGAAGAATCCCCCCGACATCGTCCCCGGACCGCGATAGAACGCTAGGGCGGCTCCCTGCGTTTCGCAAGCTGCGCGGCGGCTCCTCCGCCGGGCCAGCGAGCGGCGCGAGCGGGGACCAGTGCTTGACGGCCCGTCCCGGACGGCCGAATAAATGGTACTTGCCGACGGTCGTCGGCCCGGGTCCCTGATCCCGGCGAGCCACATTCCGCAGCGGAGGTTTCCATGTCATCGAACCGGCCAGCAGCCCGCGGACAGAATCCCCCCGGCCACGGACTGCGGGCACCCCGCGGACGAGTGTGCCGATTCCGTCTGTCTCTCGTCGCGGCGTTCCTTGTCTCCGGCGGCGCGAGTGCCCAGGAAATCGACGTCACCCGCTATCATCGCGCCGAACGTCTCCTCGCCTGGAACCTCAATCCGCTTATCAGCGGAGGGGCCGTGTCGCCGCAGTGGATGTCGGGCGGGCACCGATTCTGGTACCGCAACCAGACCGGCGACGGGGCGGAGTTCGTGCTCGCCGACCCGGAGCGGAGGTCGCGCACGCTCCTCTTCGATCACGACCGGCTGGCCGCCGCCATGTCGCTGGCGGCCGACACCGCCTTTGAGGGTCGGAAGCTGCCCTTCCAGACCTTCGAGTTCGCCGACGGCGAGGGCGCCATCCGCTTCAACGCCAACAAGCGCGGGTTCACCTGCGACATCCGCGGATACGAATGCGAGATCGGGGACACGCTTACCGCTCGGACGCCCTTCGTGCGCTCTCCCGATGGTCTCCGCGAAGCCTTCGTGCACGAACACAACCTCTGGGTGCGGTCGGTCGAAGCCGGTGACTCGACGCAACTGACCACCGACGGCGAGGAGTACTGGTCCTACGGCGTCACCGCGCTCCGCCCCTCCCAGATCACCGCGTCTCTGGCCGCCCGTCCGGTCCTCCAGTGGTCCCCCGACTCGAGGCGGATCGCGGTCCAGCGGATGGACGAGCGCCACGTGGAGCGGATGCCGATCATCTCCCACACCTCGATCCGGCCGAAGCTGTACACGTACCCCTACGGCCTCCCGGGTGACTCGATCGTCGCGACCTTCGACATTCACGTGATCGACGTGGAGACCCGCGACAACGTGAAGCTGCAGACGGATCCGCAACCGTACCTGACCTTCACGGTGACGGGCATGCGCGACTCGACGTGGGTGACGGTGAAGTGGAAGGAGGGGGGTGGGCGGCTGTACTACGTGCGCGGGTCGCGAGGCGGCAAGAGCGTGACGCTGTACGAGGCCGACCTCGAGACCGGGGCGGCCCGCGAGATCCTCGAGGAGACGCGCGCCACGCACGTCGAACTCAACCTCGACCTGATCGGCGGCTACCCGAACTGGGACGTGATCAACGGGGGTGACGACGTGATCTGGTTCTCGGAACGCGACGGGTGGGGGCACCTCTACCGTTTCGACGGCGACGGGCAGCTCAAGGGGCGGATCACGCAGGGGGCGTGGACGTTCGGGGACATGCTGCACATCGACGAGGAGACGGGGCGGATCGTCTTCACCGCGCGGGGGATGGAGGAGGGGAGGATTCCGACGATGGCCGATCTGTACGCCATCAACCTGGACGGCACGGGGCTCGAGCGCCTCGGTGGAGAGGACGCGGACCACACGGTGCGCGCCAGCCCCGACGGCCGCTACTTCGTCGATGCGTACTCACGCCCCGACACGCCGCCGGTGAGCGTGGTGCGTGACCGGGCGGGTCGCGTGGTGCTGGAACTGGAGCGCGGCGACGTCTCCCGCATGGAGGAGGTGGGATGGTCTCCGCCCGAGATCTTCGAGTACAAGGCCCGCGACGGGGTGACGACCATGTACGGGCTGATCCACAAACCCTCCGACTTCGATCCGGAGAAGGTCTACCCGGTCGTGGACTACATCTATCCGGGTCCGTTCATCGGGAGTGTGGGGCGGTGGAACTTCGGCGGCGGCACGATCGGTGCGGCGCTGCGCGGCGACCAGGACGCGCTGGCCGAACTGGGGTTCATCGTGGTGCAGATGGACCATCTGGGGACGCCCTTCCGCTCCAAGGCCATCCAGGACAACTACTGGGGGAACATGGGCGACAACGGGATCCCCGACCACGTGGCCGCAGTCAAGCAGCTCGGCGCCCGCTATCCGTGGATCGATCTGGACCGCGTGGGGATCTACGGACACTCGGGCGGCGGCTTCGCCTCGACCGACGCGATCCTGCGCTACCCGGACTTCTACAAGGTGGCGGTGTCCACGGCGGGGAACCACGACAACCGCAGCTACCACGCGGCGTACGCGGAGAAGTACCAGGGCCTTCTGGTGCGGGACACGGTCAAGGGCACGGACAACTACGCGAACCAGGTGAACGCGTCGCTGGCGGAGAACCTGAAGGGGAAGCTGTTCCTGATGACGGGCGACATGGACGACAACGTGCACCCGTCGATGACGTACCGGGTCGCCAATGCGCTGATCGCGGCCAACAAGATCTTCGACTTTCTGATCCTGCCGGACCGCGCCCACGGGCTCAATGAGCCGTATGTGATCCGGCGACGCTGGGACTACTTCGTGGAGCACCTGTTGGGGCTGGATCCGCCGGCGGACTACGTGATTCAGCCGCCGCCGGGTTGAGGGGGGAGTATATGAGTATATGAGTAGGGTGCACGAGCTGCGAAGCCGGATCGAGGGCCTGATCGAGGATCCCAACTTCCGGCGCTACCATGTCCCCGGAGGACCCGTCGCCATGACCTGTCCCACCCGCCGTCACGCCCCCCTCCGAGTCCGCGCCTGGCCCTTGTCCCTTTCCGCGCTTGCGGTTGCGCTGGCGTGCGCGTTGGCAGTCCCCCGGTCCGCGTCGCCCCAGACCCCGCCTTTGGCCCGCATCTCGGAAGAAACCCGCGTCATCGACACCTACCCGTTCTCGGAGCCGGATCCCATCCCGATCCTGGTCAGCGACGCGCGCCTGTATCCCTACCATGCCTTTCGCGGCTACTCGGCCACCTCCGAGCCCCGCGAGTGGAGGGTGGTGAAGCTGGAGAACGACCTGATCGAGGTCTTCGTGCTCCCGGAAGCGGGCGGGAAGGTGTGGGGGGCGGTGGTGAAGGAGACGGGCCACGAGTTCATCTACCGCAACGAGGTCATGAAGTTTCGCGACATCGCGCTGCGGGGGCCGTGGACCTCGGGGGGCATCGAGTTCAACTTCGGCGTGATCGGCCACACGCCCGCGACCGCGACTCCCGTCGACTACCTGGTGCGGGAGAACGCGGACGGCAGCGTCAGCTGCATCGTCGGGGCGATGGACCTGCCGTCGCGCACCCACTGGCGGGTCGAGATCCGCCTCCCGCCCGACCGGGGCTACTTCGAGACGCGCGCGCTCTGGTACAACCCCACGCCGCTTGAACAGCCCTACTACAACTGGATGACCGCGGCGGCCTTCGCGCAGGACGACCTGGAGCTCTACGTGCCCGGAGGGTCCTACCTGGAGCACTCGGGGCGTGAACGGCCGTGGCCGGAGGACGAATCGGGGCGCTTCCTGCCGCTCTATCGGAACAACCGGTTCGGGGGACACAAGTCCTACCACGTGGTGGGCGAGCTGAACGACTTCTTCGGCGGCTACTACCACGATGACGGGTACGGCTGGGGACACTGGGCCCGCTACGAGGACATGCCGGGCCAGAAGATGTGGCTGTGGGCGCTTTCGCGTCAGGGAGGCGTGTGGGAGGACCTGCTGACCGACACCGACGGGCAGTACGTGGAGTTCCAGGCGGGGCGGCTCCTTGTGCAATATTCGCCCGGGGAACATGTGAATCCGGTCACGCAGGCGGGCTTCGATCCCCTGTCTGCGAGCGCGTGGACGGAGACTTGGTTTCCGCTGGAGGGGACGGGGGGGCTGAGTGACGCATCCCGTGAGGGGGCGATGCACGTCGAGTTGGGGGATGGTGTGGTGCGTGTGGCCGTCAACGCCTTCGGGGACGTGACGGACACGTTGCGGATCTGGGAGGGGGAGCGCCTGATCGAGAACAGGGTGGTCGGCCTGGTGGCGCTCGAGCCGTACAAGGTGATGATCTCGGACGCGGCAACCGACCTGCCGGTCAGGGTGCAGCTGCCGGGGCTGGACCTCGACTATACGACCGGGTCGCGCGACCGTGCGCTGTCGCGCCCGTTCGAGACGGATACAGGTGCTTGGGCCAGCATCCCGGAGGCTGACCGGCTGGCCTACCAGGCGCGCGAGCTGGCGAAGGGGCGGCGCTACGGCGAAGCGCGGGCGTTGTTCGAAGAGGCGGCCGGACACGAGCCCTGGAATCGCGGGGCGCTGCTGGGACTGGCCGACCTGGCGCTGAGGTCGGCCCGCTACGAGGAGGGGCTGGAGCACGCGCGGCGAGCGCTGCAACTGGACACCTATGACGCGGCCGCGAACTTCGTGGCCGGGAACCTGTACCGGGCGCTGGGGCGTGACATGGACGCGCGCGATGCCTTCGGCTGGTCGGCGCGGGCGGTGGCGTTCAGGGCCGCGTCGTATGTTCGGCTGGGTGAGGTGATGGTGGGGGAGGGGAGGTGGGGGGAGGCGAAGAGGTACGCCGAGCTCGCGCTGGACTTTGATCGCGAGAGCGTGCCGGCGTGGCAGTTGCTGGCGATCGCGGGGCGGCTTTCCGGGGACCGGGAGGGGGCCGAGCGGGCGCTTGCGGCGTTGCTCGACATCGACCCGCTGCACCACTTCGTCCTGGCTGAGCGTCACCTGGCGGAGCCGGCAGACACGAGCGCGGAGGCGCTGCTCGGAGCGCTGCAAAGCGAATACCCCGGGCAGACGCTCCTGGAAATGGCGGTGAGGTACGCCGGACTTGGCCTTCGCGATGATGCGCTGTCCATCCTGCAGCTGGCCAGTGACGGATCGGGTGAGGCCCAGTCCGGGTCGCGCGCCCCCCGTGCCGGCAGCGACGACCTGCGGCGTGGCCGGGACGGCCCCGTGCTGCGCGCCTGGCGAGCCTTCCTGGGCGGCGATCGCACCGGCCTCGAAGACCCGGGCGGCCTCGATTTCGCCTTCCCCTTCCGCCCCGAAACCCTGCCCGTGCTGCGCTGGGCGGCTGCGGAGAGCGACCATTGGGGATGGCGCTACCTGCTGGGGCTCAACCTCTGGGCTCTGGAACGGAAGGAGGAGGCGGCTGAGGTTCTGGCGTCGATGGGCAGCGTCGCGGACTACGGCCCGGCCTACGCCGCGCTCGGCCGTCTGGTGCGTGACCGCGGCGGCGATCCCGGGCTGGCCTTCCAGCGCGCGGTGGAATATGATCCTGACAGCCGCATTCTTCGGGTGGAGCTGATTCGCAGCCTTCTGGACGAGGAACGGTGGCTCGCCGCGTTGCGAGCTTCAGCGCGGGCCCGCGAGATCTTTCCTGGCGATTTCAACCTGGATCTGCTGCATGCGCGCGCTCTTATCAGATTGGGGGGTTACAGTGAGGCGATCGAGGTTCTGGCGTCGACACGCGTCCTCCCCTCCGAGAACGCCCGCGAGAGCCACCTTCTCTACGAACTGGCCCATGTCGGTGCAGCGCTGGACGAACTCGACGCGGGGAATCAGGAGGGCGCCCGGGGTCACCTGGAGTCCGCGCTGCTATGGCCCGAATCGCTCGGGCAGGGCCGCCCCTACGACCCGGACGAGCGGCTCGTCCGCTTTCTTTTGGGGGTCATCGCCCGCGCTGCGGACGACGAGGACGCCGCACGGGAGGCCTTCGAGGCGGTTGTGGCCGGCGCGGATGCGCTACCGGATCGTGCCCTCTTCCCCGGCGATATCCTCGTGATCTCGGCGCTGCACGCCCTGGGTCGTGATCCCGGCCTGTCGGTGCGCGACGCCATCGCACGGGTACTGGCCGAAAGCCCCGAGCGAATCACGGGTGTGGAATGGCCGCTCCATGACCGCGCAATATCGGTTGCGGAGCGCGTGAGCGAAGGGAGCAACCGATGAAGGCGATAGCCGCCACCATATCCCTTGCCGGAACCCTGATCCTGGCCAGTGGGATACAAACGCATGCTCCGGACCCACTCCGCCATGCCCTGGGGTACATCCGCCATCCCACCGAGGCCATCCGTCATCCCACCGCTCCGGTAGCCGAAGTCGTCGAGCGCTACTGCACGCGCTGTCACAACCCGACCCGGTTCCTCGGCAACCTCTCGCTGGAGGGCTTCGACGCGACTCGCGCCGCCGACAACGCCGAGGTCGCCGAGCGCATGATACGCAAGCTGCGGGCCGGGATGATGCCGCCGCCCGGCGTCCCCCGTCCCTCGGCCGACACGCTGGCCGCCCTGGCGCAGCTCCTCGAGGACGACATCGACCGGGCCGCCGCCACCCGTCCCCACCCCGGGAACCGCCCCTTCCAGCGCCTCAACCGGGCCGAGTACACCCAGGTGGTGCGCGACCTGCTCGGCGTCAACATCGATGCCGCACGGTGGCTGCCCCAGGACCCCATCTCGCACGGCTTCGACAACATCGCCGACGCGCAGACCCTGTCCCCCACGCTGATGGACGCCTACCTCAGCGCGGCCAGCGAGGTGGCACGCCGGGCCGTCGGCGACCGGGACGCGGCGACCACCGCCGTCACCTACACGAATTCGCCCATGGTCTCCCAGCACGAGTGGGAGCGCGTCGAGGGGGCCCCGTTCGGCACGCGCGGCGGGATCAGCGTGCTGCACGGCTTCCCGGCCGACGGCGAGTACACCTTCGAGATGACCTTCATGTCGGGATGGGGGGAGCGCTTCGACGACATCGACATCTCGATCAACGGCGAGCGCGTGGCCCTGGTGCGCTACGGCGGCAACATCGACTTCCAGGGCCGGAAGCGCTTCCCCGTGCGCACGGAACCGATCCCGGTGCGCGCGGGCGAACACCGCGTGACGGCCGCCTTCATCCGCAAGATGGACGGCCCCTACGAGGACCTCATCCGTCCCAACGACTGGTCACTCACGGGGACCGAAACGAGCTACGGCACGACTTCGCTCCCCCACCTCATGAGCCTGACGCTGGAGGGCCCCACCAACCCCACCGGCGTGTCGGACTTCGAGTCGCGGCGGCGTGTCTTCACCTGCAGGCCCACGGCCCCGGACGAGGAGGAACCGTGTGCGCGCCGCATCATCTCGCGGCTGGCCACCGAGGCCTATGGCCGCGAGCTCGGCATGGACGAGGTGGACGACTTGGTCGGCTTCTACGGGCTGGGCGCCGAGGAGGCCGGCTTCGAGGCGGGGATCCGGACCGCACTGGAGGCGATCCTCGCTAGTCCCCACTTCCTCTTCCGCATGGAACGCCAGCCCCCCGGGGTCGGTCCGGGGGAGATCTATCCGGTGGCTCCGGAGGATCTGGCCGCCCGGCTCTCCTTCTTCCTCTGGGGAACCGCCCCGGACCGCGAACTCATGGACGCGGCGAAGTCGGGGCGCCTGGCCGATCCGGAGGTCCTCGAGGCCCAGGCCCGCCGCCTCCTGGCCGATCCCCGCTCCGAGGTTCTGGCGACCCGCTTCGCGTCGCTCTGGCTGCGCCTGCAGGATGTGGAGAAGGTCGCCCCCGACGCCTTCCGCTTCCCCAACTACAGCCGGCAACTGGCCGAGGCGATGCGGCACGAGACGGAGCTTTTCTTCGACAATCTCGTGCGGGAGGACCGGAGCCTGCTTGAACTCTACGAGGCGGACTACACCTTCGTGAACGAGCGTCTGGCCCGCCACTACGGGATCGGCGGCGTGCACGGGGACCATTTCCGGCGGGTGGCCTACCCGGACGACCGGAGGCGCGGGGTCCTGGGACACGGGAGCATGCTGGTGCAGACCTCGCTGGGGAACCGCACCTCGCCCGTGCTGCGGGGCAAGTGGGTCATGGAGGTGCTGCTGGGGACGCCCCCTCCCCCTCCCCCGGCGGACATCCCCGACCTGGAGGACACGGACGCCTCCCGGGACGGCAAGGTCCTCTCGACGCGGCAGCGGCTGGAGGCTCATCGCGCGAAGCCGGCTTGCGCGTCGTGCCACAACTTCATCGATCCGATCGGCCTCGCGCTCGACAACTTCGATGTTACGGGACGGTGGCGCATTCGCGAGCAGGGGGCCGCCCTCGATACCCGCGGCACCTTCTACGACGGGACCGAAGTCGCGAGCGCGAGCGACCTCTCCCGGGTGCTGCTGAAGCGGCCCATCCCGCTGGTGCGCCAATTCACCGAGAGCCTGATGGCCTACGCGCTGGGGCGCACGATCGAGTACCGGGACCAGCCCGCCGTACGCGCGGTCGCGAGGGAGGCGGCCGCGAACGGGTACCGGATGTCGTCGTTTGTGGTGGGCGTGGTCAGGAGCGACGCCTTCCGCATGAAGGAGGCGTTCGCCGAGGATGAAACGGCGGACGGGTCCGTGCCTTAGCAGCACTCGGTCCAGGTTCCGCCGGCATTCGAGCCGCGATACTCGCGCAGATCCGTCCACGGGCTAGATTACCACCACGGGCCCGGAACCCGGGTTCACGTAACAAAGCTGGAGTCGTCATGCATTTTCTGACCGGCAATGCCCTGCCGCGGCGCGCCTTCCTGAAGGGGGCGGGCGCCACGGTCGCGCTTCCCCTGCTCGACGCCATGTTCCCCGCGGGGAGACTGCGCGCCGGATCCGCGGCCGACCGGCCGACCCGCCTCATCTGCATCGAGGAGGTTCACGGGGTCGCCGGCTGCAACGAGTGGGCCGCCGAGCGTCATCTCTTCGCCCCGGCGGCCACGGGCCGCGACTACGTGTTGCCCGACGAAAACGTCCTCAAGGCGCTTGAGCCCTGGCGCGAATTCATGACGATCGTCAGCAACACGGACGTGAAGATGGCGGAGGCCTTCGAGGCGCAGGAGGTGGGGGGCGACCACTTCCGCTCCAGCGCGGTCTTCCTGACGCAGGCCCATCCGCGGCAGACGCAGGGCTCGGACCTCTACTGCGGCACCTCGCTGGACCAGCTGCACGCGCAGCGCTTCGGCCAGGAGACCGTGCTGCCCTCGCTGCAGCTCTGCATCGAGCGGACCGACAAGGGCGGGGGCTGCGACTACAACTACTCCTGCGCCTACACCGATTCGATCAGCTGGGCCTCGCCGACCACGCCGCTCCCCATGATCCGCAGCCCGCGCACGGCCTTCGACATGCTCTTCGGCGCGGGGGGGACCGATGAGGAGCGCGCCCGCCGCCGCCGCACCCACCGGAGCATCCTGGACTGGGTCGCGGAGGAGGTGGCGGGCCTGAGACGTGAACTGGGCGCGGTGGACCGGCGCCGCGTGGACCGCTACCTGGAGAGCGTGCGCGAGATCGAGCGGCGGATCGAGCGGGTCGAGGTGCGCAACACCAGCGGCGAGCCCAGGGAGCTGCCGGGGGCGCCGCCCGGGGTACCGGACTCCTTCTCCGAGCACATGCGCCTCATGTTCGACCTCCAGGTGCTGGCCCTCGAGACCGACACCACCCGGGTCGTGGCCTTCAAGACCGGGCGCGACGCGTCGAACCGGAGCTTCCCGGAGAGCGGGTCGAACCGGGGCTTCCACCCCGCGTCGCACCACGGGGGCAGGGAGAGGAACATCCTCGAGTTCAACAAGATCTGCCGGTATCGGACCGGCCAGCTGGCGTACTTCCTCGAACGATTGCAGGAGACCGCGGACGGCGACGGCAGCCTCCTCGACCGGTCGATGATCATCTGGGGCTCGCCGATGGGCGACGCCAACCTGCACAACCACCGCCGCTGCCCGCTGGTGGTGATGGGGGGTGCGAACGGGCAGCTCGACGGAGGACAGCACCTGAGGGCGGCGAGCGGTACCCCGATGGCGAATGTGTTCACCACGCTGCTCCACAAGCTGGGCCACGACGACATTGAGCGCTTCGGCGATGCGACGGGGGAGTTTTCGCTGGCTGGGTCCGTTCCCGGGCCATGAGGGGATGGTGGGTGCCGGGCAGGGCGGGACGGGGTGTTCCGAGACTGGCCGGATCTGAGGTGGCACCGTGAAGAGGCCGGGGGGGAGCGCTCCGAGGTGGGCCGTGTCTGAGGTTGTGCGGTGAGAAGACCGGGACGGGGGGCGCTGCGGCGCGCCGCGGCCGCAAGTTCAGCGATCCTGCCGCTCTTGCTTCTGGGGCTGTCTGGTGGGGGGAATTCACCCGTGGCGGACGCGGCCCAGCGGGGGGACCTCGAGGCCGTACGGCGGCTGCTGCGCGACGGCGCCGATGTCAACGCCGCCCAGGGTGACGGGATGACGGCGCTGCACTGGGCGGCGGAGCGGGGGGACGGGGAGATGGGCGAGGTGCTCATCTACGCCGGTGCCAGGGTGGATGCGGGGACCCGGATCGGTCACTACACGCCGTTGCATCTGGCCGCCCGTTCCGCGCACGACGCCATGGTGGAACTGCTGCTCCAGGCGGGATCCGACCCGGATGCCCGTACGACCAATTCGGGGGCGTCCCCTCTCCACCTGGCCGCCGGGTCGGGAGACGCGCAGGTGATCGGGCTGTTGGTCGACGCCGGTGCCGATGTCAACGGGCGCGAATCCGCGTGGGGGCAGACGCCGCTGATCTTTGCCGCGGCCGGAAACCGCGTGGAAGCTGTCCGGGCACTTCTGCAGGGGGGTGCCGATCCATCCCTCACCGCCCACGTGATCGATGTCGAGGAACAGGCCACGGCGGACCAGGCAGCGGAGCGCCGCCTGAACGAGTTCCTGGCCGCCTTCAAGGAGAAGGAAGGTGGGGACGCCGAGTGGCAGCCGACACCCAGCCAGGTGCAGGCTGCCATCGAGGCGGCGCGGGAGATTCAGCGCAAGTGGCCGGATGTCCCGGACCCGGCGGACGACGGCCGGGAGGAAGAGGAGGGGGCGGCCGCAGACACGGCCGCGGCGGCTCCGCCCGATTCGGCTGCGGCGGTCGGCGATTCCGCCGGTGCAGCCGCGGATACCGCGGTCGCGGCCGCGGATTCCGCCGCAGAGGCCACCGACTCCGCCGTAGCACCCGCGGACTCGACCAATTCGGAGGCTGAAGCGACGGGGCCAAGGTCCTATCCCCAACTGGTCGGTGCCTGGGGTGGCCTCACACCGCTGCTTCACGCCGTCCGGCAGGGCCACACCGCCGCCGCCCTTGCCCTGCTTGATGGAGGCGCCGACATCGATCAGCCGTCGGCGGGAGACGGGACCACCCCACTACTCATGGCCGCGCTGAATGGGCAGTTCGACCTCGCTCTCGCTCTCCTCGAGCGTGGAGCGGATCCGACCGCCGCCGGCAGCGCGGGCACGACGCCCCTGTTCGCGGTCCTCGAGCGCCAATGGGCGCCACGGGCGTCCTACGCACACCCCACGGAGCACGAGCAGCAGCAGGCCACCCACCTGGAGGTGATGAAGGCGTTGCTGGAAGCCGGCGCCGACCCCGACGCCCGCCTGGAGAGTCACCTCTGGTACATGGAGTACACCTTCGGGGTTCTCCGGGGAAGCGGCATCAACATGAAGGGCGCCACGCCGTTCTGGAGGGCGGCCTACGCCTTGGACGTCGACGCCATGCGGCTGCTCAGGGACTACGGGGCCGACCCCCATATGGCGACTGTCAAACCACCCCAACGCCGCCGCCGGCCGCCGCCGAGCGAGGGCGAGGAGGAAGAAGAGGAGTTGGATCCCTCGGGCCTCCCGCCTGTGCCCTCGGGTGGCCCGCACATCCATCCCCTCCACGCGGCCGCGGGAGCCGGGTACGGCCAGTCCTTCGCAGGCAACGCGCATCGACACGTGCCGGACAACTGGATGGCCGCGGTGCGTTTTCTCGTGGAGGAGTGCGGAGCGGATGTCAACGTGCGGGACGCCAGCGCCTACACGCCGCTGCACCACGCTGCCGCGCGCGGCGACAGGGAACTCGTGCTTTACCTGGTGGACCGGGGTGCCGAGGTGACGGCTGTCAGCCGAAGGGGCCAGACCACCGCGGACATGGCCAACGGCCCCATTCAGCGCCAGCAGCCCTTCCCCGAAACGGTCGTACTACTCGAGGCGCTAGGTTCGAAGAACAACCACAGGTGCCTCTCCTGCTGACGAAGGCTCAGCCTTCCAGCCCGAGAACCTCCGCCACCTTCTTGATGATCAGTTCCTCCAGCTTCTGGCGGGTCGTGCACTGGACCGGATATCCCGCAACGGTCCGGGGCTTTGCACTCGCGTCAACCGTGGTCGAGACCTCGGTATGCCGCTCGTCGACCTTGGCGAGCTTCGTCACCACCGAGAGCGTGACTTCGTAGGTGTTCGCGAGCGGACCGCCGAAGTTGGTGCCGCAGTCCACATAGGTGTTCATCCTGGAGCCGTCGATCCGGCGGGCCTCGTAGCCGAGGTTTCCCACCGTCAAGGTCTTCGAATCAACCGCGGTGACCGGAATGCCGATCCGTTCGTAGACTCCGCCGAGGACACCCCACACCAAGTCAGTAGACACGGCGATGGTCTTCGTCTCGGCCAATCTGTCCCGGCGAATAACCTCCTGTCCGAAACCCTCGACCGAGGCGGTTTCCATGGTCGTCTCCTGGATCGATATCTCGTCCGGTGGCGCGCTGGCGCACCCCGCGACACCAACCAGAAAGGCCAGGGCAGCGATCTTGAGGGGGTTGAGGGTAAAAGTGTCGAAACGGGCTCGCTGATTCATTCCAAGTCTCCTCACGTTGTTGTTCGCGCCGACCTTCCGGCGTTGGCGTTCCACAGTACCCGGCACCTCATTAGACACTCCGCAGGGTCCAAGCGTTGCCTATCCTGTCTCGTGCGCGGTGGCGTCCGACTCGTAGATCTCGATCCCTTCACCCGCCAGTCTCCTGCGGAACTTCTCCCTCCACGAAGATTTGCGTACCAGCACCAGTTCAATGTAGGGAGGAGGACGGATTCCATCTACGATACGGACGTAGTGGCAGTCTCCCAATTCTACCGGGTGAACGGTCTCATAGTTCCTTCCGATCCAGGAAAAGGTGATCCGCTCCGCCTTCTCGAAATCGGCTTGCTTCCAACTCTGCTCGATGTACACCTCGTCTTCGACGGCGTAGGTGTC
Source organism: Longimicrobiales bacterium (assembly GCA_965211795.1). GTDB lineage: Bacteria > Gemmatimonadota > Gemmatimonadetes > Longimicrobiales > Gaopeijiaceae > Bin94. The sequence continues at coordinate 3,611,679 of OZ242973.1, read as the reverse complement.
CGGCCCGATGCGATCTCCGCTGCGGTAGTAGAGCGGGTCGAAGTCCAGCCCTTCGTTGCGAAGGAAGGTCTGCTCCATGGCGTAGTCGACGCCCACCAGGTCGTCCCGGTCCGCGAGCGACTCCAGGTGGTGGCGGAGTTCGTGGGTGAGCGTCTCCCAGATCTGCCCGCGCCAGTCGAAGGCAGGGTCGATCTCCGCGAGCGCGCGGAAGGACCCCCAGTAGAGAAGCACGACCGAGCGCACCGTCTCGGGCCCCTCCCAGCTGGACGGGTACGACTCCGTCACGCATTCGCCGAGGGTGTAGACGCCGGGGAAGCGCGGGTGGCGGAGAGGCCTGCGGTGTACGGTGAGGCCATCGACCCCGTCGCGGAAACCCTCGGGGATCTCCTCGAAGACGCGGCGCGATTCCTTTTCGAAGGCGTCGAATTCCATGCGGGGTCAGCAGTTCCTGGTAACGCCGCCTGGGCAGCGGGCTGTTAAGTTGGGCGGTCGGTGGGCGTGGGGTGACGGAAAGCTCGGCCACGGGAAGCCGGGGTCGTGATCCCGGGGACGGTCTCGCAGGAGGTTCGTTTTGACATCATCGGGCCGGGGCCGCCAGGCCGCCATGATCTTCATCCTCATCACGGTCTTCATCGACGTGCTGGGGATCGGTATCATCATCCCCATTCTTCCCGAGCTGATCAAGGAGTTCGCCGGCGGCAGCACCCCCATGGCCGGGCGCTGGTTCGGCGTCCTCGCCTCCACCTACGCGCTGACCCAGTTCATCTTCGCGCCGGTGCTCGGGGCGCTGTCCGACCGGGTGGGGCGCAGGCCGGTGATCCTGATCTCGCTCTTCGGTCTCGGGGTGGACTACGTCATCATGGGGTTCGCGCCTTCACTGGGGTGGCTCTTCGTGGGGCGACTGGTGGCGGGGGTGATGGGGGCGAGCATCACGACGGCGAACGCCTACATCGCGGATGTGTCGAAGCCCGAGGACCGGGCGCGCAACTTCGGGCTGATCGGGGTGGCGTTCGGTCTGGGCTTCATCTTCGGGCCGGGGCTGGGCGGGGTGCTGGGGGGGATCGACCTGCGGCTGCCGTTCTTCGTCTCGGCGGGGCTCGCGCTGGTGAATTGGCTGTACGGGTTCTTCGTGCTGCCGGAGTCCCTGCCGCGGGAGAAGCGGGGGGCGTTCAGCTGGAAGAAGGCCAATCCCGTGGGCACCCTGTTCGTCCTCGGGTCGTATCCGTTGGTCGCCGGGTTGACCGCCGCATTCGTGTTCGTGGTGCTGGCGCAGCGGGGGCTGGAGACGGTGTGGGTGCTCTACACGGGCCACAAGTTCGGGTGGGACGAGCAGATGAACGGCTTTTCGCTGATGCTGGTGGGGCTGATGGCGACGATTGTTCAGGGGGGGTTGGTGCGCCCGGTGGTGGGGCGGTTGGGGGAGAGGCGGGCGATCCTGTATGGGTTGGTCGTGGCGGTGGTGACGTACCTGGGGTATGGGCTGGCGACGGCGGGGTGGATGCTGTTCGCGTTCATCGTGTTCGGGTCGATCGGGGGGGTGGCGGGGCCGGCGATCCAGAGTCTGGTGGCAGGCGCGGTGCCTCCCGAGGATCAGGGAAAGGTGCAGGGGGGGATCACGTCGCTGATGAGCCTGACGAGCATTCTGGCGCCACTGGTCTTCACGGCGGGGCTGTTCAGCTGGTTTACGTCGCCGGGGGCGCCGGTGGAGTTGCCGGGAGCGCCGTTCCTGCTGGGGGCGTTGATGTATGGGCTGGCGTTCTGGTCGCTGGTGCGGCTGTTCAGGAGGATGCCGGGGTAGGGGGCGCCGAGGCCATGGCAGCCCGCGGGCAAAATCCTCCCGGCATTCGAGCGGCGATGCATTTACCTTTCTCCACTGGCGAAGCCACCAGAGAGACCCACAACCCCGAACGAGATGATCCCCGGCGCAAGCAGAGACCTGGAAGACCGCGAGGCGTACTCCTGCGACTTCGGGAGAATGACCAGGCGGGTCCCGGCAGCGGTCGCAACGCCCCGGAGCGTGGAGGAGGTGGCAGGTCTCGTGCGCCGGGCCGCGAGAGATGGCATCCAGGTGGCCATTCGTGGAGGAGGACACTCGCAGGGCGGACAGAGTCTGACGGACGACGGCGTCGTACTCGACACGACGGGCCTGGATCGGATCCGGCCGGCGGGGCCGGGGTTGGTGCGCGCACAGGGCGGTGTGCGGTGGGGTGCGCTGGTTGATGCGCTGCGCGCTGAGCGTCTGCTGCCTCGAGTGCTTCCGGACTTCGGCGCGCTGACCGTCGGTGGAACGCTGTCCGCCGGAGGCCTTGGCACGACTTCGCATCGCTACGGAGCCCAGGTCGGACAGGTCGAGCAACTCGAGGTGGTGACAGGCACGGGCGAGCGCGTGCGGTGCTCCGCGACGCGGAACGCGGGACTCTTCAATGCCGTGAGGAGTGGCCAGGGACAGTTCGGCATCATTGCCGAAGCCTGGATCCGGCTCCGCAAGGCGGGCGGAAGATTCCGGCAGTATGAGCTGCACTACCGCGACCTCGAGCGATTCGCGGACGACCTCGAGCACATCGTGGAGGCAGACCGCTTCGAGCATCTGCGGGTGGAAATGCGGCACGACGAGAACGTGGTCGTCCTTCACGCCGGGTTCGAGTATGACGAGGAGCCCGACGATCAGAGAATGCTGCGCGCCCTGGGACACGACGAGAACGCGTACACAAGGGACACGGCCAGTGTGGGGCGCGCCGGCATGTATCCCACGTGGAGTTTCAGCCGAATGTTCTACTACCCATGGCGGGATTGGTTCCTGCCCTGGGAGACCCTGCGAACAGTGCTCGCACAGCCATGGCTGGATCCGGACTCGGTGCCGCGCAGACCCTGGCGGTGGATCGGGCTATACCCGATGGGGCGGGAGGAAACCTGCGCTCCCATGTTCATGCGTCCGCCGGGAGAGCGCGCCATCTCGTACTCGGTCCTCACGGTGATGGCTGAATCCCGGCATTCCCAAGCGGTCGCGCTCGCGAGCTACCTTGAGGAAGTCGACAGAACGCTGGTCGGACTTGGCGGCAAGAGTTATTTGTCCGGCGGAGTCGGCTACGGTCCCGCGCGGTGGGCGGAACACTACGGAGAAATGCTCGAAAAGGGCATTGCGTGGAAGCGGGAATTCGATCCGAAACACGTGTTCGACGCAGCGGGCATGCCGTTCGCGGCCAGCTCCACGGCCGTGCGGCCAGGTGCCTGACAAAAGGGGACGCCGAGAACAGCCATGGCCGAGAAGCTGCCGTCGCAGGAGGGGTCCCGCGGGTTGTTGAAGCGGACCGCGCCTTCCGACCGCGGTCTCGTCGAGTTGCCGCAGCTGACGCCCCATCTTGGATTTCACCTGATCGGCGACGAACAGGTGGTGCTGGTCTCCGAGGTCTTCGACACTCTGCTGCGGGGGCGGATCCACTGCGACCTCATGCCCCTCCTTGATGGGGGCCGCACAGTGCAGGGAATCGTTGCCGCCCTGGCCCCCGCTCATTCGGCTCTCGACGTGCAGACGGCGATTCTGGCGCTGGCGTCGCGCGGGTATGTCGTTTCGGGCGACTACGGCATGGCTCCGGGGCGGGCGGCGTACTGGTCCTCGCTCGGCGCCTCGCCGCGCTGGGCTGAGCAGCGCCTGGCAGCGGCAGTCGTGGCCCTGGCGGGGGATGACGGTGTGCTTGCCCGTCGGCTTGATCGGCTGGGCGTTCAAACAAGCGATCGGGCGGGAGCCGTCCGCCCCTCCCTGGCCGTGACGGTATGCGCGGACTATCTGGACAAGCGGAACGATTCCATCAATCGGCGGCAACTGGAGTCGCGCACGCCCTGGGTGCTCGTAAGGCCGAACGGCGTGCAGCCGCTGTTCGGACCGGTTTTTCGGCCGGCAGAAGGCGGCGCCTGCTGGGCGTGTCTTGCCTATCGCCTGCGCGGCCATCGGGAGGTGCACGGTTTTCTGCGCAACCTCGGTTTGGACTCATCGGCCGTCGAGCCCCGCGCGGCCGACCCGGCCGTGCTCGAGGCGGTGTGCGGCCTGGCTGCGGCCGAAATCGCCAAGTGGCTGGTACTGGGGGACCTGGCGCCCATCCATGATCGGGCCGTTTCCCTGGATATCGCTGCCCACCGGAGCGCACAGCATCCGGCAACACGGCGCCCGCAGTGTCTCGCTTGTGGGGACGAGGCTCTGTATCGCGCCGACCGTCCGGCCGTACCGGTGCGTCTGCAAGCGAGCCCCAGGACGTTTCGCAACAGCGGCGGCCATCGCTCGGTCCCTCCTGAGGAGACACTGGCCAGGTATCGCCATCTCGTCAGTCCGGTGACCGGCGTTGTGACGTGGGTGGCCCGCACCACGGAGGAAACCGACCCCTGGCTCCATGTGTTCTGGGCGGCCAGCAATCTTGCGCCGAGAGGCCGCAAGCTCAGTGCACTGCGACGGAGCCTGCGGAGCAAGAGCGCGGGGAAGGGCAGTTCGCCGCCGCAGTCCGAGGCGAGTGCGCTCTGCGAGGCGGTCGAGCGTTACAGCGGCGCCTTTCACGGCGACGAGATCCTCTGTCACAAGCGTCTTGCGGATTTCGAGAGCGCCGGAAAGTCGGAAGCCATCCCCCCGAATGAAGTGCAGCTGTTCAGCGACCGGCAGCTGGATGATGCGGACCGGATCAACGCCCGCGGTCACCCCTACAACTTCGTGCCGCCACGGCTCGATCCCGATGCGAAGATCGCCTGGTCGCCCGTCTGGTCGTTCACGCAGGGGCGGCACCGGTATCTTCCCACGTCGATCCTCTACGGCATGGCAGGGGCAGCGGGGGAGGATCACGGGCCCGGTTTCAAGGCGGACTCGAACGGGTGCGCGGCGGGCAACACGCTCGAGGAGGCGATTCTGCAAGGGTTCCTCGAACTCGTGGAACGCGACGCCTTCGCCATCTGGTGGTATAACCGGCTGCGTCTGCCGGAGGTCGACCTGACGAGCTTCGACGACGCATACCTGGCGTCCGCGCCCGACTACTACCGCCAGCGAAATCGGGAAATATGGGTGTTGGACGCAACCAGCGACATCGGGATTCCGGTCTTCGTGGCCCTTTCCCGCAGAACCGACGGGGAGACGGAAGACATCATCTACGGGGCCGGGGCGCACACGGATCCACACATCGCGGCCCTGCGCGCGGTGTGCGAGTTGAACCAGTGTCTGCAGTGGCTCCTCGGACCCGCGCGGGGCGGGGTCGGCGCTGCTGTCCACGATCCTGTGAGCCAGTCATGGTGGCGAACGGGCAAGCTGGCGGACCATCCCTATCTTGCGCCCGCGTCCTCCCCGGCGCGCCGCGTCAGGTCGGACTACCCGGTTCCCGACACTGCGGACACGCGGGAAGATGTGGAACACTGCCGGGCGCTGGTCGAAGCCCGCGGCATGGAGTTTCTCGTGCTCGACCAGACGCGGCCCGATATCGGCATGCCGGTGGCACGCGTCATCGTGCCGGGCATGCGCCACTTCTGGGAACGTTTCGCTCCGGGACGACTGTTCGATGTCCCTGTCTCGATGGGTTGGCGCGAGAGCCGCCTTTCGGAGCAGGAGCTGAATCCCGTCCCGGTCGTCGCCTGAGCGACGGCGAAAGACAACACAACTGCGGACAGCACCCTTATGAACATCGAAGAAAGCCGAGCCGGTCTCGAAAGACACATGCTTTCCCAGGCGGACTCCGTCGGGGAATTGCTGGAGCAGTTCCGGAGTCGCATCTCCTCCGAGCTGATCGACGGCTCCGGGTGGGACCGGCTGCTGGAAAGAGCGAGGGCGTTGCCCATCAGTCTGGCAACCTCCGGATTCGGATTCGAGGTGCCGCTGCACGAACCGGAACGGAGGGCCGATCTGGGCGTAGCGCTGTTCGAGGGGAGCCCGTCGGCGGCGCACTTCGAGGAATGGTGCCGGACGCATCCGGACGATCCATCCACGGTTGCCGCCTTTCGGCTCCTGAACACGATGCGGCGAGAGTCCGCGATCCAGCGAATCGGCGGCACCAAGCTCATGCTCGAATACGACATCGACCCCGGATGCGCCGGACCGCTACCGGACCCCGGCATCTTTCTTTATCCTGCCCCCGACGCGCTTTCATGCGAAGATGCGGTCCGGGGACTCGAAGGGTTCCATGCGGCTGCGGACGCCGTGGCCGGCGCCGGCGGCTGGCAGTTGGAGGCTTCGGAACGCCGGCAGATCGAGCGCCTGTTTTCGGCGATGCCCCCGGGCACGCACATCGGGTCGGTCGGCGCCTTTCCGGCACGGTCGGATGGCCTGCGGATCGCGGTCACGGGCTTCAGGAAGGCCCGCGATTTCACGGCCTTTGTGGATCGTACCGACTGGTCCGGGCGACCCGAGGCGGTCGCCCCGTTCCTGTCGGAGATGGAGGAACGAGACGCCTTCGCTCACCTGGCGGCGCACTTCGATGTCCCGGCGCATGGCGGGCTGGGACCTGCGCTCGGCGTGAGTTTCTACGCCCGCGACACGCAGTGGGTGAAGGAAGCCGACCCTTGGATCGAACTCATTGACGGCGTCGGCGAACACGGCCTCGCCCTGCCGGACAAGCTGTCCGCACTCGCCACGTCCTGGTCGGGAGCGGAAGCGGTGTTCGGACGCCGCAGCATGCTGCTACTGGTCAAGGGCATCCACCACATCAAGCTCGTGGTGTCCGACGACCGCGTCGCCCAAGCCAAGGGCTACGTCTTCGTGCTGATGCTTCCTCCGTTCCCGGCCGCCGCGGCAACCGGGGGGTAGGAGCTCTTGGCGGGCCGCTGCAACAGCAACGGCCGGACTGCGATCAGCCGCAGCAGCAGAGGCCGGCCGCGATCGCCTCCAGCCTCTCCTCGTCCAACTCGACGTTGGGACTGATCGGCAGCGCGATATGCAGGACGCTCATGTCGCTCTCGTGCACCTGGATCCTGGCGTGGTCCGGCACATCGATCCCGAATTCCTGTTTGATCGCGTTGTTCGGGTCTGTCACCAGCCGCGCGCGGAATTCGGCATCTTCGGTTGCCCGCGCGATGAGCTGATGCTGCATCTCGTTCGACGCTTGAATGACTGACTGGACCGACATTTTTCCTCCTTATTGCAGGACAAGAACGTGAGTGCTACTAGATTGATACGATAACACCTTCAAGCCAAGTTCGCACGGTGTGGCTGCGGAGATGCGACAAAAAGGGGACATAGCCATGTTCAACCGTTTCGGTAACTCGTTTCGTGAACAGGCGATGGCTGCGAGCAAGAACCGGCAGCAACTCGACCGACTGCTCCGCGTCACGGCCCCGCACGAGCGCATCGTTCTCGCGGCGACGGGGCTGCTTCTCGCAGGCCTCGGGATCTGGGTGCTGTTCGGCAGCATCGATCGGGAGATCACGCTTCAGGGTGTTTTGCTCGAGCCGGGGGAGCGCTACGAGGTCGTCGCCATGGAGCCCGGATACCTCGTGGAGTACCTGGTCGAGCCGGGGGATCTGGTCGAGGCCGGAGCGGTGATCGCGCGCCAGAGCGTCCCCTCAGCAGGGAGGGAAGCCGGAGTGGCGCCGACGGAGGCGGAGCAGCGAGCCGCCGATTCGGAGGCGATCGCCAGCCAGATGGGAGGCGAGGTCACGGTACTGCGCGCCACCCTGGGTGACTACCTGTCGGCCGGTGCCGCCGTAGTGCAGCTCCGGGAGCCCGCGGATCGCCCCCTGCAGGCGGCGGTGCGGGCGTCCCCGCGTGTGGCCCAGCGCTTGCGCCCGGGCATGCCGGCATCGATTGAAGTACAGCTGCCCGGCGGCGAAACGCATCGGCTGGAAGGGACGGTGAGTGCCGTCGCGGGACCGTCCCCGGTGTGGCTCTCACATTGGTCGGCGGCGGAAGCGGAAACCGCACCGCGCATCGACATCGATCTCGAACCGGTGCCCGGTCTGGCTCTCCGGGACGGGACGCCGTGCCGGGTTCGGATCACTCTCGGCCGATACTCGCTGGCGTCGCTCCTGGGCCTCCGATCGGTCTGAAATGGCGTCACACGGTCCATCGAGGGCGTCGCCAGGTCGCGGGAACGCGTCCGGCGAACGAAGCCGGCGCGTGGTGACGCCGCTCCAGCTCCAGACACATGCGACCGAGTGCGGTGCCGCCTGCCTCGGAAGCGTGCTGGCCCATTTCGGGCGTTGGGTGCCCCTTACGGAATTGCGTGGCACCTGTGAAGTCGGAAGAGACGGGTCCACCGCCGCCGGCCTGAAGCGGGCCGCCGAGCACTACGGCCTCGAATGCTCCGGCTGGAGTGTGCAGGTGGAGCGCCTGAAGCAGATGCCGCTGCCGATGATTCTGTTCTGGGAATTCAACCACTTCGTGGTGCTCGAAGGATTCGACCGGAAGTGGTTTTACCTGAACGATCCGGCCACGGGCCGCCGCAAGCTCTCCGCGCAGGAGTTCGAGGCCGGGTTCACGGGCGTCGCGCTGAAGTTTCGCCCCGGCCCTGAATTCAAACCGGGAGGTAGTCCGTCAACTCTGTGGCAGCGTCTGCCGCAGTGGCTGAGCGGCGCCTCGGGCGGGCTGACGCATGCCATCGCGTGCGCGCTGCTGCTGGCCGTGCTGGCCCTGACGGTTCCGTTCGCCGCATCGCTGTTCGTCGACCGCGTTGTGGGCGAAAACGAGCCCTGGGGACTCCTATTGGCGGGGGTACTGGCGGCAGCGGGTTGTCTGGTGTACGGCATCGCCTGGCTGAAGGGATGGCTCCTCCGGCGCCTGGCGATCCGCATGTCGATCGTTGCCGGCAACCGTTGTGTATCGCGGCTGTTGCGGCTCCCGGTCGAGTACTTCAGCCACCGGCTCGTCGGCGAGTTGACCACGCGGATCTTTTCGATCGACAGGATTGCCCGGGGACTGTCGGAGCTTCTCCTCGGCCTGCTCGTCGACGTGGCCATGAGCGCCGTTTTCCTGGCGGCCATGATGGCGTACGACCCGTTGCTGGCACTGCTGGTCCTGGGGTTGGCGGTGCTCAACGCGTTGCTCCTGCGACCGGTCGCGCGCGTCCGCTCGGAGGAGGCTGTCGCGCTGCGCCACGAGCAGGGCTTGCTGACGGGCGTAGGCACTCTGATGCTGAGTCATGCGGACACGCTGCGCATGACGGCTTCGGAGGACCGGATGTTCGCCCGCTGGGGCGGCCATCAGGCTCGTGAGCTGAGGGCGCACCAGCGATTCGCGGAACTCGGCTACCTCATCGCGGCCACGCCCGGCCTGTTGAAGATACTGGGTGCAGCCGCGGTCCTGGCCGTCGGGGCGACAAGGGTCATGGCCGGCGAACTGACGATGGGCGCGCTGCTGGCATTCTACCTGTTGTCGGTGCTTTTTCTGGAGCCCGCCGGGCGCTTCGTCGAATTCGCCCTCGAGCGCCAGACGCTCCTCACCGACATGCAACGTCTGGACGACATCACGGAGACGCCGAGAGATCCGGGCCTGAAGCGCCTGGCGAACATGCCGGAGGGCATTGCCACCTTCAACGGGCGGCTGCGCTTGGCGGGGCACGTCGAGTTGCGCGATGTGTCCTTCGGCTACAACCGCAACCGCCCTCCGCTGATCGATGGCTTCAGCCTTGTCGTCAAGCCCGGACAGCGCATCGCTGTGGTTGGGCCGAGCGGGTCCGGAAAGTCGACGCTTGCCCGACTGGTAGCGGGCATTCTGCATCCCTGGTCGGGAGAGATTCTGTTTGACGGCCGGCCCAGGCACGAGATCCCCTCCGAAGTGGTGTCGCGCTCCCTCTCCATGGTGGACCAGCATGTGGTCCTCTTCTCCGCCACCGTGCGCGACAACCTCACGCTGTGGAACGCCGCGGTTCCCGACGACGACATCGTCGCTGCCGCCCGCGATGCCGATATCCACGACGAAATCCTCGGCAGGCCCCTCGGCTATTCGACAAGGGTGGACGAGGATGGCGGCAATCTCAGCGGAGGGCAGCGGCAGCGCCTTGAGATTGCCCGGGCGCTGGTTGGGAACCCGACGGTGCTGATTCTCGACGAGGCGACGAGCGCGCTGGACCCGGCGACCGAAGTGCGCGTCGACGACGCGCTGCGCCGGCGGGGCGTCAGTTGTCTGATCGTCGCGCATCGGTTGAGCACGGTTCGTGACTGCGACCGGATCATCGTGATGAACGAGGGCAAGGAGGAGCAGCGCGGCACCCACGACGAGCTGCTCGCGGACGCGGACGGGCTGTACCATCGCCTCGTGCGTACAGAGCTGGGCGTATGACCGCTCCGGAGAGGAGTACGCTCGCCCAGGCCGCGACCGAGTGGGGAACCACGGTGCCCTGCGCGGGCAATCTGCCCGTGGATATCGGTGATCCCGAGTTCGCGTGGTTCATTGAATCCGGTGCGGTCGACCTTTTCCTCGTCGAGCGGCAGGGTGGCGTGGAGCAATCCGCGCCACAGCACATGCTGCGTGCGCGCGCGGGCCGTCTCCTGCCCGGTACCGCGCCACAGGAGGACGTCACTTCACTCGGGGTGATCGCCAAGGGGCTGCCCGGCACCACGCTCCGGCGTCTTCCGGTCTCCCGGCTGAGCGCGATTCGCAGTGCGGAACTGGCCGAGCAGGTTGACGCATGGCTCGTGGACATCTCGGCGATGCTGGTGCGCGACGTCACCCATCATCCGCGGACGGATGCCCATCTCGAATCAGGCGAAGTGCCGCAGACGAGGCACGGCACACTCGCGGTGCGTCGCGGGGTGGTCTGGATCACCGGGCTGCGGCCCCACGCGGGCCTTTTCATGGGCTTGATCGACCCCGCCCAGGGCGAGGTCGAACCCGGGAGCTCCGGCTGCATGCTGCCGCTGACGCCCGCCACATGGCTCAGCCTGACGCGGGAGGTGCGAGTGTCCACAGCGTCCTCCGTGGAACTCGCCGACCGCAACCTGTTGCTGCCGGCCGTGTCGGCGTTCAACCACACCGCGTTCGCGCTCGAGCGGCTGAACCGTCAGCTGGCGGTCGTCGACCAGGCGAACCTGGCGCGGGCACGGGTCCTGGGCCGCCGCAGTGACGAGGAAGACGCCCGCCGGCGCCTTTTTGACCTCTATGGTGTGCTCGATGGCGATGCGGGAGCGGAAGAGACGGACCTCTCGGCGCTGTACGACGCCCTGAGGGCAGTCGGCCGGCACGAGGGAATCGCATTTCAGCGTCCGGGCTCCACGGGACGGTCCGACCCCGAGGCTGCCCTCTCCAGGGTGCTCCGCGCATCCGGAGTGCGTGCCCGGCAGGTGCGACTCTCCGAGAAGGACCGCTGGTGGGTCGGCGACAGCGGCGCCATGCTGGGGTTTCGCGCCGGGGACGGCAGGCCTGTGGCGCTCCTGCCCGGTCTGTTGGGGAACTACCGGGAAGTCGATCCCGCCAGCCGGCGCAAGCGGCGGGTCACAACCGCCCGCGCTGCGTCGCTACGCCCGGATGCCTGGGTTTTCTACGCGCCATTACAGGGCGAGGCCAGCAGATGGCGGGATCTGCTGAGACTGGCCGGAAAGGGATTGGGTGCCGACTCGGCACGGATCGTGTTGACGGGGGTGCTCGGTGGTCTGGTCGCCCTGTTGCCGGCCATTGCGATCGGCTTCGTCGCGGACGAAGTGATTCCGGTCGGTGATGTCGGATTGTTGTACGGGATCAGCGTGGGCCTGGTGGCGTTCGGTCTCGTGCGCGCCCTCATGCGAGTCCTTCAGGGCATGACGGTGATGCGCTTCGAGAGCCGGGCAACGTCGCGCCTGGAGTCCGCGTTCTGGGACCGGTTGCTGCGGCTGCCGACGAGGGTCCTCAGGGGCTATCCCGCCAACGACCTGGCGATGCGGGGCATGACGTTCCAGAGCGCGCGCGGCGCCGCGCAGAGTGTGATTGGCAACGGCGTGCTGTCGATCGTCTTCCTGTCGCCGGCGTTCCTGCTCATCGGCCTCCGCGATCCGACGCTGGGGTGGCTGACCGCCGCGTTCGGGGTGTTGTCAATGGTCGCGATCGTGGCGCTCGGACTGCAGCAGATTGCGCCACACCGCCGCCGCCTCGGTGCCTCCGGCAGGCTGGCTGGCCGATTGTTCCAGCTCATCAACGGCATATCCAAGCTGCGAGTGGACGGGGCCGAGGGCTCGGGATTTGCGGTCTGGGCCCGGGACTACCGTGATCAGAAGCGCGCGGAGCTGGAGGTCGGGGCGGTCGAGATGCATCTGCGGGCGTTCGGGGCCGCCCTGCCACTGCTGGCGGCGGCGCTGCTGTTGCTGGTCCTTACGCTATCCGGGCCGGAGACCGTCGGGGTTGGCGACTTCGTCGTCATCATCGTTCTCTTCCTGCTCTACCAGACGGCGGTCGTTCGCCTGGGTGAGTCGGTCAGCGTATTGGCCGGCATCGTGCCCGCGTTGGATCAGATTCGGCCACTGCTGGCCGAGATCCCCGAGACAGGCGCTGAAGGGCAATCGCTTGAGGTGCTGGGCGGTGACGTCGCCTTCGATCACGTCTCGTTCCGCTACGACTCGGACGGGCCGCTGATTCTCGATGACGTATCGATTCAAATCCGCGCGGGCGAGTTCGTCGCGATCGCCGGCGAGTCGGGAGCGGGCAAGAGCACACTCTTTCGCCTCGCCCTCGGATTGGAGCGGCCGTCGAGCGGATCGGTCTACTTCGACGACCGCGACCTCCAACACCTCGATCTCAGGGAAGTGCGCCGACACATCGGCGTGGTGCCGCAACTGGTGCGGCTTCACCCACAGGACCTGTGGGACAACATCGTCGGAGATCACCAGGGGGTCACTGCCGAGGACGCGTGGCGCGCGATCCAGCTTGCCGCCATCGATCGCGAAATCTCGGCCATGCCGATGGGCATGCTGACACCCGTGGGCGCGAGCGCCGCCGTTACCTCGGGAGGCGAGAGCCAGCGCATCCGGCTCGCCAACGCACTGATCAGCGATCCCCGCATCCTGTTGCTCGATGAGGCCACCAACTGGCTGGACAATGACACCCAATCCAGGGTCCTGGCGAACCTGGCCGGCCTCACATCGACACGGATCGTGATTGCGCACCGTGTCTCGACGCTGCGGCACGCGGACCGCATATACGTGATGCAGTCGGGCAGGATCGTGCAGGAGGGCACTTTCGAGGAACTGGCTGCAACCCCGGGCGTCTTTCGGGACCTGGTGCGGCGGCAGGTGGCCTGAAAGACTGCCGGGACATTACGTTTGGGTGGGGCGGGTTCGGTGCGGCAGGTCACCTTAGTAGAGGGTTTCCAGGATGGAAGCACATAGTTCCAGCACCTCGGTAGCCATGACCGGGCGGGTCGTCAGGCCATCGGTCGCGAACGCGCTCCCGCACTTCGTACCTCTGCTCATCTTCCCGCTCGTAGCCGCTGCCGCCATCCAGGGCGGCTGGTGGATTGCGGCTCCATTTGTCTTCTTCATGCTAGCGGACCATTTCGACAGGTTCTTCGGCGTGGAGGAGCGGAACATGGATCCGGCCACGACCCACGAGAGCCAGCTGTTCCTGTACAAGCTCTCGCTCTGGCTGTGGGCGGCGTTCTGGCCGGTGATCTTCGTGTTCTCGCTGTGGCAGATGCTGGTTTTCGACCACCTGTCGTGGTGGGAAATCGGATCCATGGCTGTCCTGCTGGCGTTGGTGGGGCAGACGGTCTTCGTGGTGGGCCACGAACTGGTTCATCGGCGCGCCCTCTGGGAACGCCGGCTCGGTGAGATCCTGTTGGCTTCCGTCTCCTACCCGCACTATGCGACCGAGCACGTCTACATTCACCATCCCCGCGTGTGCACGCCCCTTGACCCGGGATCCGCGCCCAAAGGCCTGAGCTTCTGGCGATACCTGCCCCGGGAGGTGGCAAACAACGTCCTGGGCGCGTGGCGTTTCGAACGCCGCCGACTTGCCCGCCGCGGCCTTCCGATCTGGCATTACACGAACGCGTTCTGGCGCTACGTCGTGGAACTGGGCATCTGGTACGGGCTGATACTCTGGATTGGCGGGGTCTGGGCCGCGCTGGCCTTCGTCGTCCTGTGCGGGAGCGTAGTCTTCTCCATGAAGATCAGCAACTACGTGCAGCACTACGGACTCAGGCGCATCCGCATGCCCCACGGCCGGTTCGAGCCGGTGAAGCCGCGGCACGCCTGGAGTGCCGCATACAAGTTCACCAACTGGCTGTACTACAACATGCAGCGCCACGCCGACCACCACACGTCCAACCGGCGCTATCCGCTCCTGCAGCACTATGGCGAGGCCGACTCGCCGCAGTTGCCGGGCAGCTACATCCAGATGAACGGTCTGGCGCTGTTTCCGAAGCGGTGGTTCGAGACCATCCACCCCTTGCTCGATCGTCAGCGCGCCCAGTTCTATCCCGAGATCGACGACTGGAGCGCCTACGATAGCCGGGCGTTCGCCGCCCGTCCCGACGCGTTCGATGTCATCGCCGAAATCCACGCCGCCGCCCCGCGTCTCGCAACGTGGATCAACAAGTCCCCGGAGCTGCTCGACAGGCTTCGGGACCGGGAATTCACCGACCTGGAGCTGCCGGAGGGCTTCGGACCGGACCCGGAATTCGAGACGATCGCCCGTTGCGGGCTGGCGCGGCTCTACTGGACGCACGAACTCGGAGTCGCCGAGATGAAGGACCAGCTCGACGACACTCACACACAGGACAGCGGCGAGGCGGTGGATGCCGCGCGGGAGTGGTCGAACGCCAAGGTGTTCCAGATCGCCGTACACACGATGCGCGGCAGCCTGTCGATGAGCGAGGCGGGGACGGCGCTGTCCCGCGTCGCGGAAGCGTCCATCGCCACCGTGCTGGCCGCGGTCGAAGAGGATTTCGAGGATCGGGGGGTTCCGACCAGCGGCGGTGGGGTGGCGGTGGCCGTTGTGGGGCCTCTTGCCTGCGGAGCGGCGATGCCGGGCCTGGAGCTCGATGTCCGGTTTGTGCACGACGGCGGCCCCAACCGGTACAACCAGGCACTGATCCGACGTTTCCGCAAGGCACTGCGCGGGCTCGCGCGCCACAACCTGCTGCTGGCGCCGGTCCCGCGCCGTGAGATGGGCAAGCCGGTTTCTTTCGATGCGTTGGAGGAACAGCTCCAAAAGCCCGGTTTGGACCGCGAAGTTCTGGCGCTCGCGGGGGCGCGTTGCGTGTTCGCGTCCGGGGGCAACGGAATCGGGGAACGGTTCGAGCAGACCCTGCAGGATGGCCTCAGCCGGGGTGCGGCCCGCGACGCATTGATGGCCTCGCTGCGCGAGACCGTTGCGGAGGAAGTGGATCCCGACCTGCCGGCGGTTGCCGAGATGCGTGGCGGTCTTCGAGACCTCGAGCGCGCCGCCCTGGCCCTGAGATTGACGCTCCGGGAGGATGAGTCCGACATGCCCGGCCAGGACGCGGCTTCCGTCTTCCGAGTGGCCGGCGGGCGGGGATTGATCGCCGCCGATGCCGCCGAGCGGCTGGCAGAGGCCGCAGCACTGTGGCGCGACCTGCATGGTTCGCTGCGCCTCATCGCCGGGGAAGGGTTCGCTGTCGATACCGCGTCGTCCCAGGTCAAGACCGGGATTGCCAGGGCTTGCGGACTGGACGACTTCGATGCGCTCGCTGCCAGGTTCCAGGAAACCGCGTCCCTTGCCGCCGCCGACAGCGACTCGCTCGCACACTGACCCCGTGGCGCTGGACGATTTCGTCGCAGCGAGCCGGGCGCGGGTCGACGCCGTACTTGAAGAGTGTCTGCCGGCCGCGACGCAGCATCCCGCGGAACTGCACCGTGCCCTGCGCTACGCGGTCTTTTCCGGCGGCAAGCGTCTGCGTCCAGCGGTGGCGTTCGGCGCCGCCGTGGCGGGCGGCGCGGATCCGGAACAGGCGATACCCGTCGCCATCGCCGCAGAGCTGGTTCACACCTGTTCGCTCGTCCTGGATGACCTGCCGGCGCAAGATGACAACGCCATGCGCCGGGGCCAGCCGGCGGCGCACATTGCCTTCGGCAGCGCCACCGCGATTCTGGCGGGCAGTGCCCTCCTGGCCGAGGCGTTCGCACAGTGCATTCGGCTGCCCGGCCCCTCTGCGGGTGTCACGGCAGGAGCCGGTCTGGCCGACACAATCGGCGCTCAGGGTCTGATCGGCGGACAGATCGACGACCTCGCATTCAGTCCATCCGGAACGAACCTGGACGAGGTCTCGCAAATCCATCTGCGCAAGACTGCCGCCCTGTTTCGCTTTTCGGCCTGGGGCGGCGGCCTGGCCGCGGGGCTCTCGCGCGAGCACCTGGACCGCCTCGACGCCTTCGGATCCGCCTATGGGCTCGCCTTCCAGGTTGTCGACGACCTGATGGACGAGGATCCGGGGCAGTGCTCGATACTGCACGTGCTTTCGCGGCGGGAGGCGCGTGGGCACATCCGCGGACTGCTCGACCGGGCCGAACGCGAGATCGAGGTGTTCGGGCCGGATGGCTGGGTGCTTGCCGGTCTGGCGCGGCGCGTGGAAGCGCTGATCCCATAGCATGAACGACAGCGACGGGCGCCGCGGCCCGATCGCCTACATGGCGCGGAACAATATCGCGGTCAACGTCGTCATGCTCGTCCTGCTGCTCGGTGGCCTGTACACGGCGTTCGGTCTTGTTCAGGAAGTGATCCCCGACGCCTCTCTGGACCGCATTCAGATCCTCGTGCCCTACCCCGGCGCTTCTCCGGAGGAGGTGGAGGAATTGATCGTCCGCAGGATCGAGGAGCAGATCCGGGGCGCGGAAGGACTGGAACGCGTTGTCGCTACGGCCTCCCGGGGATCGGCCTCGGTGGTTGCCGAGTTCAAGAACGGGACGGACATCGGCCGCGCGCTCGACGAGGTGAAGGCGGAGGTGGACCGCATCCCTACGTTCCCGGCGGAAGCGGAGCGGCCCGACATCCGGGAAATCACCACCCGGCAGGTATTCCTGCGCCTCGTCGTCCACGGCGATGTCCCGGAGCGCACGCTCAAGGAGCTGGCGTACACGATCGAAGAGGGCATATCGGCCCTGCGCGACGTGTCGCTGGCGCGGACGAGCGGCACCCGCCCGGACGAGATATCGATCGAGGTTCCCCAGGTGCGGCTGCGCGCGCTCGGGATGACCCTCGCGGAGATCGCGCAGGCGGTGCGGCAGAGCTCGCTGGAACTGTCGGCCGGCGGGGTATCGGGCGGCGAAGAGGAGGTCCTCATCCGTACGCTCGGACAGAACTACGACCAGTACGACTTTGAGGACATCGTTGTCCTGACCCGTCCGGACGGCACTTCCGTCAGGCTGGGCGACATCGCCACGGTGCGTGACGGCTTCGCCGACAGCGATCTCCGGATGCGCTACAACGGCCGGCCCGCCGCCCGTGTGGACGTGTATCGCACCTCCGACGAACATCTTCTGGACATCAGCGCCGCGGTACAGGACTACCTGGTGACGAGCGTGGTGCCGAGCCTGCCCGCCGGCGTGGACATCGCAATCTGGAGCGACGACGCCGCTCTGGTCGGTGGCCGGCTGGGCCTCATGGTCAAGAACGGACTGATCGGCCTCGTTCTCGTCTTCATCACCCTGGCGCTCTTCCTGGATATCCGGCTCGCGTCCTGGGTAGCGGTGGGCCTGGCCGTTTCGTTCGCGGGAGCGTTCCTCGTGATGGGCTTCCTGGGCGTGACGATCAACATGTTCTCGCTGATGGGCCTCATACTCGCGCTGGGGATCGTCGTGGACGATGCGATTGTCGTGGGGGAGAGCGTCCATCTGGAGCGCGAAAAGGGCGCCGGGGGACTGGAGGCGGCGATCCGGGGCACGAGACAGGTGAGCGGTCCCGTGATCTTTGCGGTCCTCACTTCGATCATCGCCTTCTCGACCCTGATGACCGTGCCCGGCGCACAGGGCAAACTGGGGCGTGCCGTCCCCATCGTCGTCATCGCCGTTCTCTTTATTTCGCTGCTTGATTCGCTGCTGCTGCTGCCGAACCACCTCTCGCACCTGCCGCCGGCCGGCCGACGGGCGCGGCATCGGATCGCCAGGGTCTGGGGCAGGCTCCAGAAGCTTGTTGATGTGCTAGTCAAACGAGTCGCCGATGGTCCGCTCGACCGCGGGCTGCGTCTGGCGACCGGACGACCGATGGTCGTACTCGCTTCCGCGGCCGGGCTGCTCGTCCTCTCGGGCGGTCTCGTCGCGTCAGGTATCGTGCCCAGCCGATTCATCATTCCGCTCGAAGGCGACATCGTGTCCGCGGACCTGGAGCTGCCGGCCGGCACGCCCGGAGAACTCACGGCCGAAGTGGCCGCGAGGGTGGAGGCGGCTGGACGCCGGGCGGTGGCGCGGGTCGCTGCGGAGCACGGGCTGTCAACGGACGACGCGCCGCTGGAGGTTGGCGTGGCCGTCACGGTCGGGCAGTCGGCGGAGTTGTTCGATCCTCTGATCGGCGACCTGGTCCGGGCCGCGCGCGGGCATGTCGCGACGGTCCAGTTCAAGCTGATCGACTGGGAACGCCGCGACATCGCCGCCTCCACGCTGGCGAGGCTGTGGCGGGAAGAGACCGGTGTGATCCCCGAAGCAACGGAGTTCTCGATTACCTCCAGCATTGTGGGCGGGGACCTTCCCGTGCACTACGACCTGTCTCATCCCGATCCGGACCGCCTGCGTTCGATCACCGACGATGTCGTCACGGAACTCACCTCCATCGACGGCGTCTTCGATGTGCGGGACAACCTGGACGAGGGGTTCGACGAACTCCGGCTCGAACTGGACCCGCACGCTCGCTCGCTCCAGTTGACGCTCGATGACTTTGCCGGCCAGATGAGGGCCGGCTTCTTCGGCGTGGAAGCGCTCAGGGTTCCGCGAGGCCGCGAGGACGTACGGGTCTACGTAAGGCTCCCGGAGGAAGAGCGGAGGTCCGTGGTCGATGTCGAGAAGTACATGGTGCGCATGCCCGGCGGCGGAAACGTGGTCCTGGGGCAGATTGCGTCGGTGGGCCTCGACAGGTCACCCTCCACGATCCATCGGATCGACGGGCGGCGCGCCGTCACGGTTACGGCGGACGTCGACGCCATCCACGCGACCGGCCGACAGGTGGACGATCGCCTGGAACGGGACATTCTCGCGCCTCTTCAAGCCCGCGATACCGACTTCGCCTATGCATTCGGCGGGCAGCGCAAGCAGCAGGACACGATCAATGCAGCACTGGCCAGATCGGGAGTCTTCGCCCTGATCATCATGTACGCGCTGATGGCGATCCCCTTCCGATCCTGGTCTCAGCCCCTCATCGTGCTCGCCGCCATACCTCTCGGGGCCGTCGGCGCACTGGTGGGACACATGCTGCTCGGCCTCGATCTCAGCATCTGGTCGACGCAGGGGCTGGTCGGCGTGAGCGGCGTCGTCATCAACGACTCGATCGTGATGGTCAAGTTCATCAACGACTGCAGGGACTCCGGCATGGAGCCGCGAGAAGCCATCATCACCGGATCCAAGGTCCGGTTTCGCGCCATACTCCTGACGTCGCTCACCACGTTCTTCGGCGTCGCGCCGCTTGTGCTCGAAACGAGCACTCACGCCCGGCACCTGGTGCCGCTGGCCACATCGGTCGGATTCGGCGTCCTCGTCGCCACTCTCCTCCTGCTGCTGGTCGTACCGGCGCTCGTCATGGTGCAGTATCGTGTGGGCGAGTGGTTTGCGGGTGTGTCTCATTTCTGACGACATGATTGTCATATTTCTGCCGTCATAGTCGTTGTAATTCTGCCATCATACCTGTCATATTCCTGCCGTCATTATATTGCGCGAGCCGATCCGGCGAAGTTACGTTCCGGTGATCACAACGACTGGAGGCACGGTACGACACCCCTGCTCCGCGAAGCCCATCCATGAGACGATACCTCCCCCGGACCGTGGACCTCGAGATGCGCGAACTCCTCAGTGCCACCGGCTGCGTGGTGATCGAGGGCGTGCGGGGTTGCGGCAAGACCACGACCGCGAGGGAGTTCGCCGCGAGCGAGGTCCTGCTTGACGTCGACGAGGATGCTCTTCACCTGGCGCAGGCCGATCCGGCGGAAATCCTGAAGGGGCCGCCGCCACGCCTGATCGACGAGTGGCAGCTGGAGCCCAGGATCTGGAACCATGTGAGACGGGCTGTCGATGACCGGCGGGCGCCCGGCCAATTCATCCTCACCGGGTCTGCCATTCCCGCGGACGACGCCACCCGGCACACGGGAATGCGTCGCATCGTCCGACTTCGCTTGCGCCCCATGTCGCTGCACGAGGCGGGACGGTCATCCGGCGACATTTCGTTGAATCGCATGCTGGCGGGCGAGCCTCCCGGGACTGGCCAACACGTGATTCCCATCGGAGAGATGGCCGAACTCATCTGCCGGGGAGGATGGCCCGAAAGCGTGGACTGGCCGCTCGCGCGCGCGCTGCGGGCGAATCGTGGCCAGATGGACGAGGTGGCCCGTGTGGACATTCGGGCGGTGGATGGCGTCCGCCGGGATCCACAGCGCGTGAGGCTGCTTCTGCGTTCCCTGGCCCGGAACGTCGGCACCGCCGTCGCGACATCGAAACTCGCGGCGGACCTGGGAGGCCGGGACAACGGGGCCATGAAGCCGCACACCGCTGCGGACTATCTCAACGCCCTTGAGAGCATCATGATCGTCGAGGACCAGCCGGCGTGGGCGACCCACCTGCGGTCGCGTGCGGTCCTCCGGAAGCGTCCGGTCCGCCATTTCGTGGATCCGTCTCTGGCTGTGGCTGCGCTGGGCGCCGATCCCGGTCGATTGCTCAGGGACTTCAGGTTCCTCGGACTCCTCTTCGAGTCGATGGTCGTTCGGGACCTCCGCGTGTACGCCCAGGCCGCCGATGCCGAGGTCTTTCACTATCGGGAGGACGGACGGCTCGAGGTCGATGCCGTGGTGCAGGCCCGCGACGGACGCTGGGCGGCCTTTGAGGTGAAACTGGGTCCGAAAGCGGTCGAGGAGGGGGCCCGCAATCTGCTCCGGCTCGCCGAACGCGTGGATCCGGAGGTGGTTGGCCCGCCCCAGGCCCTGGGGGTGATCGTGGCGAGCGGGTACGGATACGTACGGCCGGACGGTGTAGGGGTGATCCCGATTGGGGCGCTTGGGCCGTAGGGACACTGGGTAGACTAGCCGATTCGTGTAGTCCCAAGAGATCGGGCAGCTGACTTGCCGACTTGCGATACGATCATAATAGTATTACTATGATAGTATGATCGAACCGGGGCAACCCGGTCATTTGCGCCAGCAACCCAACGGGAGGAAGACTTGAAACGCAGATCGCTGAGTCGGCTGGGCGAGACCGAGATGGAGGTACTGCACCAGGTGTGGGCCATCGGAGAGGCTTCGGTGGCTGACGTGCACGACAGAATGCTCGGGTACCGCTCCGTCGCGTACACCACCGTCATGACGGTCATGAAGAAGCTGGCGCGGAAGGGGTTCCTGCACTGCGACAGCAGCGGATCGCGTTACCTGTACACCGCCGCGCGCCCGCCCGCGAAGGTCAGGGAGGAATTGGTTCGGGACCTTCTGGACAAGGTCTTCCACGGGTCGGCTGCGGCGCTGGTTCAGACGCTGGTGCGGGGCGAGACGCTTTCGGCGGAGGAGAGTGCGGAGATCCAGAAGTTGCTAGCCCGGATGGCGGCCGAGGAGGAGGAAGAGGAAGATGCTTGATTTTCTTGAAGCGATCGGTTCAGCCGGCGTATGGCCGTTTTGGGTGCCGGTGCTGGTGTGGACGGCATTGGCGGGCGCGGTCGTGCTCGTGCTCGGCGTTCTTGACCGAAGGCTACATCCCCTCGCTGGATATCGGTTGCGCCAGGCGCTCCTGCTGGCGCTGCCGGTGTCACTCCTGGCGGTGCCCTGGGCTCCTGTGTCGTGGGCGGCCGTGGCTGATCCGTTGCGCCCGGTGTCGCCTGGAGCCTTCGATCCGGCGATGCCGCCGCCACTCGAGACGGTTCTCTCGGGCGTGGACCAGGGCACTCCCGCAAATGTGGCGATGGCAGTGCTCGGCTCGGCGACGGTTGCGGTCATCCTGCTCGCGGTCATCCGTCTGGCCATGCTCGCGACCGACGTCCGCCGGCTTCGCAGGTTGCGTCTCGCTGCACCCCGAGTGGCCGACCCGGCGACCATGCGGACGTTGGGTGCACTCGCGGAGCAACTGGGCGTACCGCGTCCGGTGGAACTGGTGGAAGGACCGCCGGAGAGCGTTCCCATGACGTTCGGGGGGCGGCGGCCGGTGGTTGTCGTCCCGCAGAGCCTGCTCGATTCGCCGGAATCGCTGAGAACCGTGCTTGCCCACGAACTCATTCATGTGCGGCGGGCGGACTATCGCTGGGCCCTGGCCGATTGCCTCACCTCGGCCGCTTTCGCCTTCCACCCCCTGGTCCGGCTGCTGCAGCAGGGGATTCAGCGCTGTCGCGAAACGTCCTGTGACGCCGAAATCGTGGCCTCGGGCATCGTCCGGCCCAGCGACTACGCCGAACTGCTGGTGCGCACCCACACGTCGGCGCAATTCCCCATGACCGCGGTCGCCGCAAGCATGTCGGCCCGGTCCGTCCCACTGCAACAAAGGTTGGAAACCATGAAGAACTTCGCAGAAAAACGATCCTCGCGGCGGCAACGCCTGGGTGTTCTCTTCGCTTCCGGACTCCTGTTTGTCGTCGTCGCCGCGTTTGGTGCCTGCGTGGGCGGAACCGAGCATGATGCCACGGCTCCGGGGGATCTGACCGGGCTTCTGGTATTGGATTCGAATCGTCCGTCCGGTGCCTCCGACACGCAGGTGTATTCCTATCAGGTCCTCCTCGAGGACGACGGCAGATTCCCCAAGGGGACGGTCCGGCGGGTGTCCGAGCAGGGATTGCTCGAAGAGCTGACGAGACTCGAGGTGCAGCGCGACTACCTGTGGGAGAGGATGGACGAGTTGTCGAGCGCGATGGAAGACGTTGCTGGTGAGGACGCGGGATACGTGAGCGATAGGATCAGGTGGCGCGAATACAATGATCTCCAGGAACGCCAGTCTCTCCTCAGGTCCAAGTACAAAGAGCGAATCAGAATGTCCGAAACGCTGAGGCTCCAGTACGAGACCCAGAAGAGAATGCAAGCACAACGATGAAAAGAGCCGTCCGACACCGGTCGCCAGCGGCCCCGGGCATCGCGCTCATCGTCTTGCTGACGGTGGCCCTCGCCGCGTCCGGCGCCCCTCATCCGAGCCAGGCAACCCTCGCTCCCGGCGAACTCCACTTCACCCCCGAAGCCCCCGTTTCGGGCGACCGGATCCTGGTGTCCTACCGGCCTCTCGCGACTCTTGCGGGCGAACCCGAACTGGAGCTGCGCGGCCACTTCCGAACGCCCGCCGACGAGAGGTACAACGGGCGTCTCCGCAACGAAGGGGTAGCCACCCTCGAACGTCAATCCGGCGGAACCTTCACCGCGAGCTTCACACTCCCGGACTCGGCGGTGTACGCCGCGTTCGTGGTCGAGGACGTGGCGGGGCAGCGCCTCGATGCCGACGGCGGCAAACTCTTCGAACTCATGGTTCACACCGTCGACGGGAAACCGCTCTATCACGCGCTGACCCAACGCGCCTACGACTTCGCGGGCCGGAACTGGATCACCGCCTACGAATCGAACCGACGGGCCATGGAGCTCTATCCCGATTCGCTGGCGGGTTGGAGCGAGCTTCGCTTCTACGAGGACCTAGCACTCGGGTCCACGGGTGCCGACACCCTGCTTGCGTGGCACCATGAGAACTTCGCGGCCATTCACGAGCGCTATGCGGAGCAGGGACTTCTTCCTCTGGAAACGATCGTTGCGATCGAGCGCTATGCCCGTGGCGTCGCCGATTCCGCCACGGCCGCATTCTGGACGCAACGCAGTGACGAGGCGGCGCCGACCCTTCCGGAACAGAACCGCGCGTTTTCCCTCTATTTCGAATGGCTTGAGCACAGGGACGAAGAGGTGGTTCTGGCGGCCCTCGACGAACTGTGGCCCGACGCCCGCGGCAAGGGGACGCAAGTCGCGGAGTTTGGCCTCAGAATCGCGGTTGAAGTGAAGGACTTGGCATCAGTGGACCTCTGGTCGGAGCGGATGCTCTCCGAAGGCAAGCGAGGAGAGTTGTACGTCGCCAGGATCATCTCGGCCCTTCCCGAGCGTCGCGAGCTGTACGAGCAGCTCACACGAGAACAGTACGGCAAGCTCGTTGGGGAGCAGATGTCTGCGCCCGTGCCGGACTTGGGTAAGCTCGCCGGCCATCCCGGTCGTCCCTTGGGCCGGACGGTGAACGAGTACGCCAGAACCCTGCAGCGCCTGCGGGCGGAGAGCCTGGGCAGCTATGGCGAGATCCTTCGGGGTGTCGGCGATGAAGCGACCGCGCTCGCCGCCATGGAGGAAGCCGCGGCGGGATCGGTCAATCCAAACCTGTTCCGAAGCCTCGGTGACCTGAAGCTGCACCTCGGCGACACACAGGGCGCGGCCCGTGACTACGCCGTGGCGGCCACCGACCCGAGTACATCCGAGGCGGAAGGCGACTCGCTCGCCGCGCTGGCCGGATTGTCACCGGACAGCCCCGAATGGGTGCGGCTGCTAGATGCGGCCGTGGACCGGATCATGCCGGAGGTCTTGGGCGATACAGTCCGGTGGACACCCGAAACCAGTCATGTGAGCGACGCTGACGAGAATCGCTGGTCCCTCTCTCAGCTGATGGACGGCAGACCCACGGTACTGGTGTTCTGGGCGCGAAGCTGCGGCCCCTGTATCGAGGAGATTCCCGAAGTCGTGCGCCTCCGGGAACGCCTGGAGCCGGATGGGATCGAGGTGCTTTCGATCACCGTCGACGATCTGCCCGGCCCCGGCATGGACGACTTCATCCGGAACAGAGGCGTCAGCTATCCCGTGTACTACGATCTCGCCCGCGAGGCGAGCAACGCGTTCGGGATCAGCGCCATACCAGCGAACTTCGTGCTGGACGCGGCAGGGACCGTGCGCTTTGCGTTTTCGGAGATTGCGGAAGTCCCGCTCCAGGTGGAAGCGCTGCGCCGATCGGATGAGGTGGCCAAGTGATGGATCGATGCGCGGGGCAACGGGGCGGACTTGCTCTGGGGCTGCTCGTCCTCTCGGCGTGCGGCTCGCCCGAAGTCGTCCCACCGCCCCCTGGACCCTTCATCGGCGACTGGACCGAGACCGTGCGGATCGGCCAGCTCGAAACGCCCGAGGAGGAGGTGTTCGGGCGCATTCAGGCGGTGGCGCTCTTCGAAAGAGGTGGCCTGGCCGTCCTCGACGCTCAGGCGGGACGCGCTGTCGGCTTCGGCGAAAAGGACGGTCACGCCTTCACGCTTGGACGCAGGGGGCAGGGCCCCGGCGAATTCGTCGACCCGTCCGCGCTCTTCCGGATCTCCGACGACACGCTCGCATTCCTGAACCGCAGCGCGCGCACGCTGCAGCTGTTCGTCCGGCAGACGTGCAACTCCTTCGCCGAGATCGGACGCTACGAACTGCCGTTTTGGCCATCGGGCGGGTGTTCGATGCGGGGGAGGGTTTTCATCCTTGGCGGCTTCGAGGATCGGGCCGTGCACGAGGTCGACGGGGAAGGCGTGATCGTGAACTCATTCCCGGCGAGCGACTACGCGGACGAAGTGGCCGAGGATGCTCCCGAGGCGATCGCCTGGGACCTGCGCGACCAGGCCCGGAGCGGTCTTCTGGTCTGCTCGGAGGTATCGGGTCATGTGATTCACATACCCTACCGGCTGGGGTGGGCGCGTGCCTACACCGCCGGGGGCGATCTGGCCTGGCATGCATCCCTCCCCGACTTCGTAAAAGACAGGGTCGTTCCGGCGATGGGCGGCGGTGCCGTCAAATACGAATTCGACCCCGACTTCAACTACAGTCATTCCGTGGCGGGAGCTGCGGTTGTGGCGGAGAGTCATGTGGCGCTTTCCGTGTCGGTGGCGGTGCCCCGCGGCCAGGAGCCGGAGGTGGATGGCCTGCTTGCGCTCCTCGATCTCGCCACGGGCGAGCAGACGCGGCGTGACGAGTTCGCAGGAGTGGTCATGGCGGGCCGTGGCGAACGGGTCGCTGTGGTGTACCGGGAGCCGTTTCCCAAGGTGGTGATCATGGAACGGGGGGAATCATGAGGGCGCGCCGGCGAGGGTTGTGTCCGGGTCAACGATTGCGAGGATTACGATGATTGAGGTCTTGGAAGGGATAGGTGCCGCCAGCCTTGCGCCCTTTTGGGCCCCGGTTACGGTTTGGACGGGGCTCGCGTTGGCCGGTGCGCTGGCACTGAAGTTGAGCCGGCGGCTGCACCCCGCCGGGGGATACCGGGTTCGGCAGGGGATCCTGTTCGCGCTGCCAGTGTCCCTCCTGGCCGCGGCTTGGGTGCCCGCCTTGGGGTTGCCCAGGCTAGCGCTACCCACATCGTTGCCGGCGCGCGGCCTGCCAGCGTCCACGGTGTCGGCGACACTTCCCTCGGACACCCCGATTCCAGGAGCGGAAGCCGTTCCGGTTCCGGATGCGGCAGGTGCTGCGGTGGGGATCATCGTGGTGCTTCTGGGGGTGGCAACTTGTGTGGTCATCATGCTCGCGGTGGTTCGGCTCGCGATGCTGGCGGGCGATCTGTACCGCCTCCGCAAGCTGCGCAACGCGGCGCCCCGGGTTGCCGATCCCGTAGCGAGGGCGTTGTTGCGAGCGGTCGCCGGGCGGTTGGGCGTTCGGCGGCCGGCCGAGTTGCTGGAAGGCCCGCCGGACAGCGCCCCCCTGACCTACGGCGCCCGGCGACCGGTCATCATCGTCCCGTCGGCGCTCCTCGATTCACCCGATTCGCTCAAGACCGTGCTTGCCCACGAGCTCATCCACGTACGCAGGGCGGACAGCGTCTGGGCCCTGCTCGAATGCCTCATTTCAGCGGCCTTTGCCTTCCACCCCCTTGTCCTTCTGCTCCGGCGGGGGATTGAACGGAGCCGCGAGACCTCGTGCGATGCCGAGGTGTTGGCCGCAGGCATTGTACGCCCCACGCAGTACGCCGAGCTGCTGGCTCACACCCACACCCCAACGCAGTTCCCCTTACCGGCCGTGGCGGCGAGCATGTCCGCCCGGTCCCTCACACTCAAGGAAAGGTTGGAAACCATGAAGAACTTCGCAGAGAAGGACTTGACGTTGCGGCAGCGGGTCGGCATCGCGCTCGGTGCCGGGATCGCGGGTCTGACAGTCGCGCTGGCCGGCGCCTGCGTGAACTGGACCGAGGAGGAGAATCCCGCCCATGAGGTGATTTCGGAGGAGGACGAGGCAGAGATCAGGGAATACGTGGATGCCGAGGCCGGTCCTCAGGGGCGCCGCTACACCATACCACAGTTGAGCGACGAGTCGATCAGCTACTACTACAACGGCACCGAAGAGGACGTGCTCAAGGAGCTGGCACGGCTGGATGTGCAGATCCAGTACCTGCAGGAGCAGATTGCCGAGACGAGTGCCACTTTGGACCGCCTCGCCGAGAGGGCAGGGGACTTCGAGGTCGGAACGAAGGAGTACTGGACCTATTTGGGGGAGTCGGCCCGCTTGCGCGAAAGAAACGGCTTGCTGAGGTCGATGCGCACGGAACGCGTGAGGATGTCGGAGGTCGTCAAGCTGGAATACGAGACGCAGAAGCGACTGGGAGACGGTGCGAGACCACGGAATCCGGCCACCGCCGACATTTTCTGACCACGCTCGCTGCGGTCAGGGGACCCCCGTCCAGGGATACGCCCCCGGCACCTCCACCCCACCCGCCTCAAACAGCAACTCCACCAACCGCTGCCACGAACGCCACCTGGTCGTCCGCCCATACGCCGACTTCGTCTTGTGCGCGATCACCAGGTCCAGCTCCGGGAACACGCTGATCCACTGCCCCACCGCCCCCCTCCCCGTGTAGGCCCCCTCGAACGGGCCGCTCACCCGCGGTCCGTCGAAGACCCACCACATGTACCCATACCCGAAGTAGCCGTCGCGCCTGCCCGCCGGGTTCATCTCCTCGAGCGGCGTGACCACGCTGACGATGCGCCGCGCCCACTCCCGCGAGACCACCTGCTCGCCGTTCCACGCGCCCTCGTTGAGCATGAGGTGGCCGATGCGCGCCATGTCGCGCGTGGAGAGCCAGAAATGGTACGCCGGGTTTCGCGAGATGCTCAGGTTGCCGCTCTTTCGCTGCATGGAGCGGTCCCAGTCCTCGAAGTCGAGGGGAATCGCCAGCTGGGCCTGCGCCTCGTCGTAGATGTCCCGTCCGGTGAGTTGCTCGAATACCGCCCCGGCGGCGTTGAAGTCCCAGTTGCTGTAGAGCATGTAGGTGCCGGGTTGCTGGGAGCCACGCGCGGGCGCATCGGCCAGGTTGTCGCCGCTGTTGGAGGCGGGGTGGTAGACCCCGGAGCGGGCGGTGATCAGGTGGTCGACCGTGGCCTGGCGCTCGATCGGCAGGAGGCCGCCGACGTCGTCGATGCCGAGGTCCTCCAGGGTGGCGTCCAGGTCGATGACGCCGTTCTCGACCCACGGGCCGTACAGGATCGCCAGGATGCTCTTGCGCACAGACGCGAGGTAGGAGAGTTCCACGACGTCGCCGAAGGTGAAGACGACGCGGCCCTTGTGCGCGACCACCACGCCGGTCGAGTTGGCGCTGTCGCGCAGGAACGCGGCGGTTCGCTGGAGGAGGTCCGGATCCCAGCCGTATGCGGAGAGGTCGGCGCGGCTGACCACTTCCCATCGCTCGCCCGGGAAGACGCAGTCGTCGCATTGGGCGGCGAGGGGTGTGAGGGGCGCGAGCGCCAGGGTGGTCGAGAGGGCGCTGACAGGGCCAAAGATCCGGCGCATCGTCATCGGACCACCTCCCCCTCCACCCCCAGCTGCCCCATGTGAAACGCCAGCTCCATCGCCGCGTTCCTCACGCTGCGGCTGAACGTCCGCCCCCCCGCGTGCCCCGCCCGCGGATCGTAGTCCAGAATCACCGGCAGACCCGACGCGGTCGCCGCCTGCATCCGCGCCGCCATCTTCCTCGCCTGCAGCGGCGGTACCCGCGTGTCCAGGTCCCCCTGCATGATGATCATGGCGGGATAGTCCGCGCCGTCGCGCACATTCTGGTACGGCGAGAATGTCCGCAGCACGTCGAACTCCTCCTTCACCGCCGCGTTGCCGTACTCGAGCAGCGCGGGGATGTTGTTGGTTTCGGTGAATTGGTAGAAGCGCACCATGTCCAGATCCGGGACGCCGCAGTAGACGGAGCGGTAGAGATCCGGCCGTTTGGTCATCGCGCTGGCGACGAGGAGCCCGCCGTTGCTGCCGCCGCGGATCGCGAGGCGGTCGGGGTTGGTGTAGCCGGCCTCGATGAGCCACTCCGCCGCGGCGATGAAGTCGTCGAAGACGTTGGGCTTGTTCTCGAGCATGCCGTCGCGGTGCCAGTCCTCGCCGAACTCGCCGCCGCCGCGCAGCGTCGCGATGGCGTAGACGCCTCCCCGTTCCATCCACGCCGCGGCCCGCGCGTCGAAGCGGGGGAGGAGGTTCACGTTGAAGCCACCGTAGCCGTAGAGCAGCGTGGGCGTGTCGCCGTCGGGTTCGTAACCCTTGCGGTGGGCGACGTAGAGGGGACCGCGGGTGCCGTCCGCCGAGGTGTACCAGTGCTGGCTGACCTCGTAGGCGTCGCTGTCGAAGGGGATGGCTGACGGCAGCCACTCGGTGGTCTCCATCGTCTCGAGGTCGATTTCGAGGATGTGGGGCGGGGTGACGAGCGAGGTCAGGGTGAGCAGCGCCGTCCCGTCCCGCCACGAGCGCAGGTTGGCGACGGTGTGTTCAGGGATCGGGACTTCGTCGATCCGGGTGCCGTCCATGTCGAAGCGTACGATGCGGCTGCTCACGTTGTGCAGGTAGTCGGCGTAGATCTTCTCGTCGATGATCTGGTAGCCGGTCAGGAGGTCGTCGGCCTCGGGCAGCACGACGCGCCAGTTGGCGGGGTCGGGGTCGGGGTTGGCGGGGTCGAGCGCGACCACACGGTTCCTGGGCGCGTCCAGGTTCGTCAGCAGCCAGAGTTCGTCCTCCACGAAGCGGGTGCGGAGGCGGGCAGGGGCGCCGACGATCAGCGGCCGCGGCTCTTCGCCCGCCCGGGCGTCATGCAGGTAGACATCGACGCGCGCCCAGCCATGCTGCACGGTGTAGACCGTGTAGCGCCCGTCGCCTCCCCGCGAAAACCCCACGAACTTCTCCGGCCCGTGTCCCTCGCCGAACAACTCCACGTCCTCCTCGATGTCCGTGCCCAGCATGTGCAGCCGCACCCGCCCCCCGGTCTCGCGCGACCGGCTCACGTAGTGGAACCCCGTCCCGTCGTCGTTGAACGAGATTCCGCCGTAGAGGAAGTTCGGCAGCCGGTCGGGCAGGTCCTCGCCGGTGGTCAGGTCGCGCACCCGGATCGAGACCTCGTCCTGCCCACCGTCCCGAATGGCGTACAGCATGAGATTTCCGTCCGGGGAGAAGTCGCGGATGCCGACGCTCGTGGTGCCGTCCGGGTGGATGTCGAGCGGGTCGATCACCATCTCGAAATCGCCCTCCGGGTCGATCGGCGCGTACTCGCGCTCCTCGGGCGCGGGACGACGGTAGATCGCGCCCACCTCCCGGCCCGGCGGCCGGAACGAGAAGTACTCGTAGTCGCCCGCCCGGCGGGGGAAGAGCGCCCCGGACACGTCCATCAACTCGCGCAGGCGGGCCTCCAGTTCCGCACGCAGCGCGGTGTCGCTCACGATGAGCTCGGCGTAGGCGTTCTGCTCGTCGATCCAGGCGCGCGTTCCGGGGCTGTACTGGTCCTCGAGCCAGCGGTAGTCGTCGACGAACTCGACGCCGTGCAGCGTGTCGACAACCGGGTGGCGGGCGGTGTCGGGTGGGGGTGGGTAGGGGGAGCCGCAGGCGAGGGCGAGGAGGGCGGCGAGTGTGACCGGGGCGAGAGGACTCCGGCGAAGCGAGGGGAGCGTCATGGTTGACTCCGGCTGGTGGCGCCGTGCGATCGGGGGTCGCGGTGGCGGACATCGGGAAAGTGGTTCGGGGCAGCGGCTTGTCGCAAGCAGCGCGCGATCGAGCAACTGATCCGCGGCTTCATCGGCGGGGACCTCGCTGACGAACTCGACGGACCGCACGGCAGATCGAAGGACGGGCTGAGGGTGCGGACAAGAACCGGCGAAGCTCTCAGATCGGGGTGCCGCTGCTCGCCGTCAAGTCTCCGTACAACCGGCTTAGCCACGCGGTGATTCGCCCCACCCGCCCCTCCCCGATCCTCCGGCCATCGATCTCGACCACGCCCGCCAGCTCACCCATCGTTCCCGTGCAGAAGGCCTCGTCCGCACGGTAGGCATCCTCAAGCGACAGGTCCTTCACCCGCGACGGGAACCCCTCGTCCGCGCACAGCTCCAGCACCGTCGCACGCGTGATCCCCTCGGGGCACGAGACGGTGTGGGGTGTCATGACCACACCGCCCTTCACCACAAAGAAGTTGGTCGCGTTCGTCTCGGCGATGAAGCCGTGGCGGTCCAGCATGAGGGCGTCGTCGGCACCCGCCGCGTTCGCCTCGATCTTGGCCAGGATCGACTGGAGAAGGTTGGCGTGGTGGATCTTCGGGTCGAGGGTGTCGGGGTCAAACCGGCGGAGCGAACTCGTGACGAGCCGGATCCCGGAGCGGTCGTAGACGGGTGGCTTGTGCTCGGCGAGCACGATCAGGGTGGGGCCGGACCGGTTGAGGCGGGGGTCCATGCCGCTGGTGTATTTGACGCCCCGGCTCAGCGTGAGGCGGATGTGGACGCCGTCGTGCATGCTGTTGGCGGCGAGGGTCCGGCGGATCTCGTGGATGATCTCGTCGTCGGTGGGGATCTCGGTGAAGGCGAGCGCGAGCGCAGACGCGCGGAGCCGGGCGAGGTGCTCTTCGAGCTTGAAGATGCGGCCGTCGTACAAGCGGAGTCCCTCCCAGACGGCATCGCCGCCCTGCACCACGGAGTCGAAGGGGCTGACACCGGCCTCGTCCCGGTGAACCAGCTTTCCGTTCACGTTGACGATGAGGTCGCGGTTGCGTTCGTCGAAGGGCTGGAGCATTGAAATCCCTGCTCAGGAGGGACACGAGAGAGAAAAAAGTAAATCACACATTACATTATGACAACTGGAGATTACATTATTCTCCGCGAATGGGTTGGGGGCACGGGCGGGGCGGGGGAATGGGCTCCAATACCCTTCGCAGCCCCTCCAACTCCGGCTCAATCACCACGGAGCG
This sequence comes from Longimicrobiales bacterium, assembly GCA_965211795.1. GTDB lineage: Bacteria > Gemmatimonadota > Gemmatimonadetes > Longimicrobiales > Gaopeijiaceae > Bin94. The sequence continues at coordinate 3,579,465 of OZ242973.1, read as the reverse complement.
CCGCGGCCGTTCCATGACCCGGGCAATCCCGTCGGGTACCGGCAGTGCCTGCCCGATCAGTGGCTCGACGGTTTCGGCGAACTTGGCGGGGTGTGCGGTCGCGAGGACGACGCCGTGTGCGCCCGGCCGCCGCCGCAGCTCCCGCCGCAGCCCCAGCAACCCCACCGCCGTGTGCGGATCGATCGCCACGCCGCGCCGGTGCCACAGGTCGCGGATGCAGTCGCGGGTCTCTTGATCGCTCCACGAGGAGCCGGTGAGCACCGAAGGAAGGAACTCCGCCGGCCTCGGGATGGCGCTCAACGGCGACTGCGAGCCGATTCGATCCGGGCCCTCGTCGGGTCCCGGCGGCTTCGCGCGCTCATGGCTGCCGGGACCGTCGCCCGTCCCGCCGCCGCCCATTCCCCCGAACATGTGCACAATGCGCCGAAAATTGCTCGGATCCCCCACGTCCATCGCACTCGAAATGGTCTCCACGGACGCGCGTGGGTGGAAGCCGCGCCCCACCAGGTAAGCCGGCACGACGTCGTTCTCGTTGGTCGCGGCGACGAAGCGAGCGAGGGACATTCCGAGCGAGCGACGCGCGATGAGCCCGGCCGTGAGGTTGCCAAAGTTCCCCGAAGGGACTGAGAAGACCAGCGTGGAATCCGCGACCGCCGGTGCCAGCTCGGTCCACGCGTGCAGGTAGTAGAAGGTCTGTGGGAGCAGTCGGCCGATGTTGATGGAATTGGCCGACGTGAGGGACAGACGGGCGTTGAGGTCCGGGTCGGCGAAGGCCTGGCGGACGAGGCGCTGGCAGTCGTCGAAGGTGCCGCGGACGGCGACGGCGTTGACGTTGCCGCCCAGGGTGGTGAACTGGGCCTCCTGGCGGGGGCTGACCTTGCCGAGGGGATAGAGGACGGCGACGCGGATGCCGGGGAGGCCACGAAAGGCGTGCGCGACCGCTCCGCCGGTGTCGCCCGAGGTGGCGGCGAGGATGGTGAGGGGTGGGTCGTCGGGGTCGCGAAGGGCGGCCATCATGCGGGCCATGAAGCGGGCGCCCACGTCCTTGAAGGCGTGGGTGGGGCCGTGGAATAGCTCGAGGAGGTGGATGCCCGGTTCGATCTCGCGCAGGGGGATGGGGAAGTCGAGGGCGTCGACGGTGGCCGTGCGGAGGGTGTCGGATGGGATCTCGTCGCCGAGGAGGTGGCGGGCGGCTATGAAGGAGCGTTCGGGGAAGGTGAGCTTGGGGAGCGTTGCGCGGTCCGAGGTGGGGAGGGGTGCGAGGGAGGCCGGGACGAAGAGGCCGCCGTCGGGGGCTTGGCCGAGGAAGAGGGCCTGCCTGAAGGTCCAGGTGCTGGCGTCGGGGCCGCCGCGGGTGCTGATCAGTTGCATGGGGACCGCGCCGCCCCGTCCGGGGTCACCCGGTTTCCACGATCCGTGCGCCGGCCGCCTTTGCGCCGGAGATCACGATGTCCGACTTCACTCCGGCCTCAAGCCTGAAGGCCTCGGCCATGGCGACCGCCGCTGCCTCCGCCGCGAGCCTCCCGCGGCAGAGCGCGAACACCGACGGTCCCGAGCCCGAGAGCCCGGCCGCGACGGCCCCCGCCTCCAGCGCGCACGCCCTGACCCGTTGGAAACCGGGTACGAGGCCGGCCCGCGCCGGTTCGGCCACCACATCGCGAACGCAGCGCGCGATCAGATCCCAATCTCCCTCGAAGAACGCGGCGACGAGACCCGCGGTATTGCCCCACTGGCGGATGCCCGCGCTGAGGGGAATGGTGTCGCCCAGGATCATCCTGGCGCCGAGCGTCTCCACTTCCAGCGCGGGATGGGCAACCGCAACGACCATATCCGCAGGCGTCGGGAGCTTCACCGTCCGGATGGGCCGGCCCGGCAGCACCAGCACGAATCCCCCGGCCAGCGAGGGGGCCGCGTTGTCGGCGTGGTCGGCGCCCGAGCCCTTGCGCTCGCCGATCAGGGCGCACTCGAGCAGGGCGGTCCGGTCGAGTGCGCCGCCCAGCAGCGCATCGGCCGCGACCGTCCCCGCGACCGCGCTAGCCGCGCTGCCCCCCAGCCCCGACGCGAGCGGGATCCCCTTGTGCACCTCGATCGCGACGCCCGCACCGGAGTCCAGCCGGTCGAGGACGCCCTGTACGGCCAGCGCCGCGGCGTTGCGCAGGGGGTCCGTCGGTACGCGCCCGCCGTCGCCGGTCACCGTGAGCGACACAATGCCGCTGCCTGGTGCGGCGCGCACCACCACCTCGTCGCCGGGACGCTCCAGCGCGAGCCCGAAGATGTCGAAGCCGGGCCCCAGGTTCGATACCGACGCCGGCGCGAAGACGCGGACGGAGCGCCCGGATCCGGGGGGTCGGCCGGTAGAGGACGCCAACGGCCCCATTCAGCGCTCCGCCCGCTGCTCCGGGTCGCCCGCCGGCCGCTCCCTTCGCCGTGCCCGCCGGCTTCGGAAGGGCATCGCCAGCATGCCCGGCAGTGTCGCCCAGTCCCGCCGCTCCGTCTCCTCCAGCCCCAGCGTCAGCGCCCGGGGATCCGCGACCAGTCGGAAGCTGCCGAAGATCCGGTCCCAGAAGGAGAAGACGCTCGAATAGTTGGAATCGGTCTCGGGCTGGTAGTCGGAGTGGTGCACCCAGTGCATCCAGGGGGTCACGATCAGCCAGCGCAGCCACCGGTCGGCGCGCGACGGCACCCCCACGTTGCCGTGGTGGAAGAGGATGACGGGGAGGAGCACGGCTTCGTACAGGAGCACCTGGGCCACAGTCATCCCCAGCAGCGGCAGCACGGCAAGGCGCGCGCATGACGAGAGCACGATCTCGCCGGTATGGAAGCGCAGTCCGGAGCTGGCGCTCAACTCGCGGTCGGCGTGGTGGACGGCGTGGAAGCGCCAGAGGAGGGGGACTTTATGGTTGAGCCGGTGCCACAGGTACTGCCACATGTCGAAGAGAACGAATGCGAGCGCGAAGGCCCAGACGCCCTCGATGCCCAGCCAGTGGAGGACGCCGAAGGAGTTCGTCCGGGCCCACTCGGTGGCCACCAGTGTGGCCCCGGCGAAGACGAGCGAGACGACGAGCGCGTTGGCCACGCCCAGCACCACGTTCGGCGCGTCGTGCCGCACCCGTTCCTTGCGGCCCTCGAACATGGGGATCAGCCCCTCGAGGAGCCACATCACCGCCAGGGCCGCGGCGGCCATGACGGGCTTGAAGGCGAAGACCGACTCGGTCATGCGGATTTGCGGCTGGGCATGGCCGGAAAGGTAACCGCGAGGTGGGCGGGGGACGACCTGCGAAGTGTGGACCGGCTACAGCCGGCTGAAGACGGTAGTGAACAGCCGCCGATGACGAATCGCTACAGCCTGCTCAGGAACGTGGTCACGAGACTGTGCGTGGCGGGCAGGGCCAGAAACGCGATGGAGCCGTCCACCCCGAAACCGTCCACAATGGCGGAGAGCCCCATGCCCAGGGCAAAACCAGCTGCCGAACCGAGCAACCCCCTGGTAAACGACCCTCCTGCGATCCTTGCTGCGGTCGGCGGGCTCAGGACCAGGATCGGCAACGCCGTTAGCACCTTGGCCGTCCCTTCCGCGTCGCTACAACTGTCAAAGAGGCAATCCGCCAACAGGCCGAGAGAAACCCATTCCGACAAGAGGACGGCACCGAGCGTCGGCAGGAAGACCCTGTGGAAGGAGGGTCGGCCGGACGATTCGGCGTCCTGTTGATCCCCGGGATGAGGAACGGATACCGCGACCGGCTCGACCACCACGAGTCTCTCGACAACGGTGGAGGCGTGGAACGGACTCCGAAGGGCTTCCGCCATCGCGGTACTCAGGGTGCCCGGTCCCCTGGTGGACATCGTCGTTTGCGCGGCGGCTTCGCCCGGAAGGGCCGCGCAGGCGGCCAACATCAAACCCGGCAGCAGAATGTATGCGGGTCGTGGTTTCCTGATCATTGCTCAACTCCTGTAGGGACAGCACTGTTGTCGCCACCGCCCCGGCGGAACACCGGTGACACCAGCCGGCGACCGGCGGCAACGAGCGTCGAACGTGAACTCCATGAACGGGAGGAACCCCTTGCCACTTCATCAGCGGCGGCAGCCCGACGGAACGGCGCCGCCTCCGGAGACCCGGTCTCGCGATGGCCACTCCTACGCGGAGTCGGACAGGAAGTTTCCCGGGTTCCCGATCGTCTCCGTAGTCCTCATGGCCATCTTCCTGGTGGGCGGCAGCATCGGGCTCCTGGCGGACTGGCCGGCGGGTCCGGCCAACCTGGACTGGGGAGTATGGGTCGTCCTGTATGGGGGATATGGGTTTGTGATCTCGGCCGCCATCTTCCACGCCCGCACGGGGCGATGACGAGGGGCGCCTGAATGGCGGAATCGGCCCTCTACACCGTCATCCTCGTCGTCTATTTCGGGGCCCTGATGGGGCTGGGCTTCTGGTTCAACCGGCGAAACCGCTCCCGCCAGGAGTTCTTTCTCGCCCGGGGCGACCTCGGCCCGGCTACGCTCGGCTTCTCCTACTCGGCCACCCAGATGAGCGGCAGCTCGTACATGGGCGCGGTCGGCACGGAGCGCGAGCTCGGGTACAACTTCGCGCCCGCGGGCGTCTCCTCGGCGGCGGCCGCCTGGTTCACCTACGTCCTGCTGGGCGAGCGCCTGCGCCGCCTGGCGTCACGGATCCGCTGCACGACGATCGTGGACGTCTTCGAAGCGCGCTACCGGGGCAGGACGGTGAGCATGACCGCCACCCTGCTCATGCTCCTGGCCTTCATCCCGCTGATCGCGGCCCAGCTGAAGGCGGCGGGCAACCTCTTCGAAGTGCTCCTGGGGATGCCGTACCTGCTCGGCCTGGTCGTCTTCGGCGGCATCGTGATCCTGTACACGGTGATCGGGGGGATGCACGCGGTCGCGTGGACCGACCTGATTCAGGGATCGATCATGGTCGTCGGCTTCGCGGTGCTCGCGCCGGTGGCGGTCTCGGCGGCGGGCGGGTTCGCGGAGATGCACCAGCGCTACGCCGAGTTCAACCCCGGCGGGATCTCATTCCTGGGCGAGATGCCGGCGCTCTGGGTGGTGTCGTCGTTCCTGGTGTGGGGGTTCTTCCAGATCGGCGGGGCGCCCGCGGCCGTGACCCGTTTCCTGATTCCGAAGGACCGGGAGACGCTGCGCAAGGCGCTCGTCTTCTCGATCGCCTTTTCGTCGTTCATCTACATCGGCTCGACGCTGATCGCGATCGCCTCCGGGGTCCTGCTCCCCGACCTGGAGCAGACCGACCTGGCGCTCCCCACGCTTGTGCAGCTGCTCATGCACCCGCTCTTCGGCGGGATCCTGGTTGCGGCTGTACTGGGCGCCACCATGTCGACGATCGACTCGGTCCTGCTGCTGGCGAGTTCGCTGGTGGTCGAGAACCTGTACGTGCCGATGGCGCGGCAGGAGGTGTCGCAGCGGCGCGGGGTGAGGCTGGCGCGCTGGACCACGCTGGGGATCGGGTTGCTCGCGCTGGTCGTGGCCATCGACCCGCCGGCGACGATCCTCTTCATCGTGACGATGTCGTTCAGCCTGATGGCGTCGGCGTTCACCTTTCCGCTGCTGCTGGGGATGTGGTGGCCGCGCGCGACCCGGGCGGGGGGGCTGGCGGGGATGGTGGGTGGTGCGGTGACGTGCGTGCTGTGGTACGGCCTGGGCTACATGGAGCACGGGACCTTCGACAACTGGATCGCGGGGCTGTGGCCGGCGCTGGTGGGGCCCGGGGTGTCGCTGGTGTTGCTGGTGGGGGTGAGTCTGGTGACGCGCGGGCCGCCGCGTGAGGTGGTGGAGGTGTTCTTTGGGGAGGGGGAGGGGGCGCCCGTTGGCGGGGGTCGATGCTAGTCCCGCCTGGCGAACTCAATACGGGCCTGCGGCGGCAGCCGGCAGAGCCGCCGCGGGTGGTCACCCACCCTCCGCCCGTCCCTCCTGGCACCATGCGTCGCCGACCGGAATCGGCGGGATTTTCCTTCGCGGGCTGCTCACCCTATCGTATCCGTCATGACCACCCCAGCTGAATCCCGCCGCCACCTCGGCCTCCTCGGCGCGACCGGCATCGGCGTAGGCGCGATCGTGGGCGGCGGCTTCCTCGCCCTCGCCGGGATCGGCTTCCAGGCCACGGGCCCCAGCACGATCCTGGCCTTCGCGCTGAACGGCGGCATCGCACTCCTGACGGTTTTCTCGTTCGCGGAACTGGCAGCCCGGTTCCCGCGTTCGGGGGGCACGTATGCGTATGCGCGCAGGGTGCTCACGGTGGAGGCGGCGTTCGCGGTGGGATGGGTGGTGTGGTTCGCGTCGGCGGTGGCGGCGGTGCTGTACGCCATGGGGTTTGCGGTCTTCTTCGTGCCCTTCCTGGAGCAGATGCTGCGTCTGGCGGGCAACGAGCCTCCGGCGTGGGTGGGCGACCGTCTCGCGCTGGTCGGCTATGCGCTCTGCGCGGTGGCCTTCTACGCGTGGCGACTGACCCGGTTCGCGGTTGGCGGGCGCCAGTGGGAAACGATGGGGAAGGTGGTCGTCCTGGTCGTGCTGATCCTGGCCGGATTCTTCGCGCTCTTCACCGAGGGGCCAGCTCCCGGAGACCTCGCGGCGCGATTCCGCCCCTTCTTCACGGAGGGCTTCACCGGGCTGCTCCAGGCCATGGGGTACACCTTCATCGCCCTTCAGGGATTCGACCTGATCACTGCGGTGGCGGGAGAGGTGCGCGACGCCGAACACAACGTCCCCAGGGCGATGTTCCTCTCGCTGGGCACCGCGCTGGTGATCTTTCTTCCTCTGCTCTTCCTGATCGTGGCGGTCGGCGTTCCGGGGACGACCGTGAGCGAGGTGGCTGCGGAGAACCCGGAAATCCTGGTGGCGGTGGCCGCCCGCAACTTCATGGGGTCGGCCGGCTACTGGCTCGTCGTGGCCGCGGGTCTGCTCTCGATGCTCTCCGCGCTCCAGGTCAACCTGATCGCGGCGTCGCGCTTCGCCCAGGCGATGGCGACCGACCGCACGCTTCCGCAAAGGTATGCGCGCCTCACCTCCGCGACCGGGACGCCTACCGCCGCGGTGCGCCTCACGGCCGTGGTGGCCGCCTTCCTGCTGGTCGCGCTTCCGAATGTGGCGGCCGCGGGCGCCGCTTCCAGCCTCGTCTTCCTCGGGAGCTTCGCGCTCACCCACACGATTGCATACCTCGCGCGCAGGCGCGCGGGGCGGTCGGTGGGGTTCCATTCCCCGTGGTTTCCGGCGATTCCGATCGCGGGCGGCTCGGCGTGCATGCTGATCGGCATCTACCAGGCGGTGGCGGTGCCCTCGGCGGGGGTGCTGGCCGCACTCTGGCTCAGCGCCGGCGCCATCCTCTACGCGCTCTTCCTGGGGCCCCGCGCACGCGTGGTGGACGCGTCTTCCGAAGCGCGGGACCCGCAGATCATCAAGACGCGCGGACGGCGTCCGCTGGTACTGACGCCCATCGCCAATCCCGCCAGCGCGCCGACTATGGTCGCGATGGCCAAGGCGCTCGCGCCGCCGGATGTGGGGCGCGTCCAGCTGCTCTCGGTGGTGGAATGGCATGAGGGTCCCCCGGGTGAGGGGTTGCCGCGGGGGATTCGCGACGCGCAGTCGGTGCTTGGCGGGGCGCTAAGCACCGCGGTCGACGTGGACCTGCGGCCGGAGGCGCTGATCACGCTGCACGGGGACCCTTGGAGCGAGATCGCACGTGTGGCCGAGGCGACCCGCTGCGAAAAACTGCTGCTGGGTGTCGGCGAGCTGGACGACTCACTCATGACGGGTCCGCTGGCCCGCGTGATCGGCGCGGTCGACGCCGACGTGATCATCCTTCGCGCTCCCCCGGACTGGCAACCCACGCAGGCGCACTCGATCCTGGTCCCGTCGCGTGGAGGCCGCGACCAGAGCCCGGTGCGGGCGCGGCTGCTGGGCAGTCTGGCGCGGACGGCGCCCCGTGACGTGGCCTTTCTGGGGGTGCTTTCTCCATCGATGGGCGGGGGCGCGCACCGCAGGGCGCTCAAGGACCTGGAACGGCTGGCGTGGGACGAGGTGGGGGACCAGGCGCACGCCGAACTGGCGGTGAGCGAGGACGTGGTGGCCCAGGTGGCGCGCCGGGCAGGAGATTGCGACCTGCTGATCCTGGGGTTTCACCGCAGGCGCCGCCGGCGGGCCGTCTTCAGCAACCTGATGCTCGAGATTGCGCGGGCGACGACGTGTCCTCTGGTGATGATCAGCCACCGGTACAGTTCGTCGGTGATGGCGAATCCGTCGCTGCTGGCGGAGGTGGAGGGGTCGGGGGAGTAGCGCGGGGGGCGAACGGCTCAGCGCAGCAGGTCGCGGTAGACCTCTATTGCGGTGTCCACACGCCCCAGGAAGTGTTCGCGGTCCGCCGTCGTCGCCCACTGATCCCGTATCGCCACCCGCGCACGAAACGCCTCCGCCGCCGCCAGCAGAAAGCGAACGTCCTCCTCGGACCGATACTCCTGGTCTCCCGCGACGATCCACACCGGACTGGTCTGGGCGAATGCATAGCTGTCCGCAACCAGCGTTGAACGCGGACCCAGCGCCCTTGCGGCGATCCAGCCGCCCTCGTCGGTGCGCACCCGGGTCTCGACCTGGAATCGTTCGCCCCTGTTCGCGGCGTCAAAGACCTCCACAACCGTGCCGTTGACCACGATTTCAACGGTGCTCAGGGGGGTGATGGAGGCCGCCTCCACCACCACCAGCCGCTCCTCCCCGCCCTCTTCCGGCACGCGGATCTCGCCGCCGGGCTCCACCCCGTCGACCGTGAGGAAGAGCAAGGGACCGTTTGTCGCGAAGGTCCGGCGCTGCCGCACGGCCTCGAGCCATGCATCCACGGTGAGGGGGCCCTCCAGCCTTGCATAGGTGCGGCTAGCCCCCGGGCCGGGATCGCGCCACACGTCGGAGAAGTTGTCCGTGCCCCCGGTCGCGGCGAGGCGGAAGCCCGCGTTGAGGAGGCGGTAGTAGATCTCGGCGTTGGCGAGTTCGTCGTACCAGAAGCAGATGACGTCGTAGAAGTCGCCCGCGCCGAGGGCGGCGTCGATGGGGATCTCCGAGACGCTCACGTTCTCGGGCGTGTCGACGGGCCCGTGGAATGGGTGCATGAAGCCGCCCGTGCCGCCCATCTCGCGCGCGGCGTCGAGGTAGTCGGCGTTGAGGAGGTCGGCGGCGAAGGGGGTGTTGGCCGCGCCGCCGATCAAAGGGGTGATGAAACGGTCGATGCCGGCGAGGCCGACGTGGCCGAAAGCACTGCGGAACTCCTGCGCATACTGCAGGATGTGCTCGCCAGTGGAGAGGGGGTGGGGGCGCCCGGTGAGGTCGTCCCAGCGTCCCATGAGGCGTGTCCCGTCCATGTGGATGAGCGCGATCGCGACGCGCAGGTCCTCGCTGGCGATGTCGTTGAAGAAGTCCTCGTGGGTGAGGCCGTAGCGGCCCTGGTGAAGGTCGTGGACATGGGTGTCGCCGGAGTACCAGCCGAGGTCGCGGGCCTCGATGAGGCGGTCGAGTTGCAGGGACAGCTCCGGATTGTCGCCGGGGGAGACCTGGACGGTGTGGTAGATGGGGCGGTACTCGAGCCCCTTGCGCACCTGGATCGTCACGGGACCGGCGGACACCTCGACCTCGAAGGTGCCGGTGGTGCGGAAGTAGTGTGTCTCGGTGGGCGTGAGGACGCGGTGGAATCCGTCGCGGGGGGCGTAGCCGCGACCGTCGGGGCCGTATACGGTGACGCGGGCGGGGGTGGGGTTGCCGGTTTCGTCCAGCACGGTCGCACGCAGGCGCCCGACCGGGTCGAGGTGCACGCGGTCGCTCAGGTCCAGCGTTTGCCAGGAACTCCGGGCGCCCCCCGAGACCGCCATCACATGCAGCTCAGTGGGACCGTTTTCGTTGGAGACGAAGGCGATGCGGTCACCATCAGGGCTCACGCGTGGGTTGAGTTCGTGGCTCGTGCCGCCGGTCAGCCGGAGGGGATTGCCCCCGCCGGCGCCGATCAGCACCAGGTCGTTCGAGCCGGCCTCGTCCGACACGTAGACCAGGGCGCTGCCGTCGGGGAGCCAGTCCGGCCGGGCGCGGTAGGCGGTCTCCTCGGCGCGCGCCAGCACGGACTCGCCGCTGCCCGTCCAGATGTCGTCCGCCGGCTCCTGCAACGTGCGCGTCCAGACTCCCCCGCTTCCCGTCACGCCCGGCGCGGGGGACAGGTAGGCCAGCACCCCCTGCGAGGAGACGCGTGGCTGGTACTGGTTGCCCGGTCCCACCACCATCGGTTCACGGTCACCATAGCGACTTCTCGCCGTCGGATCGCGGGTGGGCAACTCGATCCGGTGAATGTCCATTCCCCGACCCGCCGTCGCGAAATAGACGAATCGCCCCTCCGGGCCCCACGCGGGTTGCACGTCCACGCCACCGCCCTCGACCAGGAGCGTGACCTCTCCCCCGTCCAACTCCAGCACTGCGATGTCCAGACCGCGACCCGTCTCCACCGTCATCGCGATGCGTGAACCATCGGGGCTCCAGTCCGGTTCGAAGTGGTACCACGGTCCTCGTGTGAGCTGCTCGGCGGTGCCGCCCTCCGCGGGGACACGCCAGATGTCGCCCGCCATGGCGAAGGCGATCCATTCGCCATCTGGCGACCATGCGGGGCTCATCGGGCCGGTGCTGACCGGGGGAAGCATGTGCAACTCGCCCCGGATGTTCCCGTTCAGGCTCGCGTAGCGGAGGACTGAGGCGCGTTCAGGCGCCTGGGCGGCCGCTTGCCAGCAGGTCAGGGCGGAAAGAAGGGCTGCCAGAGCCGTAGGGCGCATCGGTGTCGATGACATTATCGCCAGCTGATCCCGGGGATACCCCGGCTGAAGAGCACTTGCAGTCCAGGCTCACCCGATATTGCTGCCGTCCCCTGCCGGGCAGCCAGGCTGGCCGTGTTGCCCCGCAGAAACGCGCGAACCTGCCCGTTCCGGGGATCGCGCAGGATGGCGAGCGGTCGGTCGGTGGAGGCATCCAGGGTGAACGAACCCTCCGGGCCCGAGAGGGTGATGCTCGCCAGGTCGTTGGCCCGATCCGGCTGCACGGGCAGGGCGTAGGCGAAGCCCGCGCCGCCGTCGCCGTCCTCGACCCTCGGCATCTCGAAGCGAAGGGAGAAGAGTTCGCGGCCGTCGCGGGTGCGTCCGGTGATCAGGTAGGGGCCGGTGGACGGGGGCAGAGCGGGTGGGAAGTCGGCCGCGAGGACCGGCTCGAGGTGCAGGAGGCCGCCGGTGTCCACGCCTCCCCAGAGGAGTAGTGATCGTTCCGGGCGGACGGTGGCTTGCGCGTCGGAGGCCCCTTCCGCGACCGCCCGGTACCGGAGCGCTTTGGCGAAGTGGTAGTCGCCGATCCATCGCGGCGTGCAGTAGGACATGAGGTCCGGTCGTCGTGGCGGCACGAGTTCAGCGCCCTCGCGCGTGTCGTAGCCCCACGCGCCGATCGAGCCGTCCCGGGATGGGTAGTAGGGGTCCAGATTCCCAGGCCCGCGGCACGGTGCGTGCAGGAGGCTGAGGTTGTGGCCGAGTTCATGGGCCATGGTGGTTGCGTGGGGAACCGAGAAGGCAGCTCTCCCCGAGACAAAGGCGGCACCCCGGACACGGTTGGCCAGGCGACCGGTCATCATGCCCATGTAGTAGCCGGCTCCGCCCTCCATCACCTGGATCGCACGGGTCTCGTAGAGTAGCTCGAGCGGGTTGTTGGAGGATGTCGTCACCGGGGCATGGGCCGTCACGCCCAGGTCGGCGACGGGCAGGAGGGTGCGCGTGGCCCAGAGCAGTTCGCTTCCCCCGGAATCGGCGGCCATCGCCGCGATCGAATCGATGACAGCCGAGTCGGGCGACGCCTCCCACAGGAAGGGGATCAGCGTCAGGTCGAATGCGGGCATCTCGTGGACCGGAACGACGATGCGTCCGGACTCCGGTATCCGCTCGGGCAGTCCAAGAGACGGGTCCATCGCCCCGGCCGGATCGACCTCGACGACCATTTCGAGGCCCGGCTGCACCCATTCGGCGGGAATCACCGCGTTCGCGGAAAGACCCAGATCGCCTTCGTCCACCTCGGTGGGGAGACTGCCTGGCTTCTCGGGGATGTCCACGATGTAGCCCCGAGTCCCTCGCAGGTAGAAGGTGGCGCGCACGCGGGGAATGCGGTCGCCGCCGGAACGCGCGGCGGTCACGAAGACCCTGAGCAACGCCTCCTCGCCGGCCACGAGAGGAACCGGGTAGTGCCGCGACTGAACCGCCTGCGTGAGGTAGGCCGCCCACGCCTCGCAGCGCGCCACCCGCCTCTCCGGAATCCGTTCCAGCCAGGCCAGGAACGTGACATCGAAGGGTGCGCAGAGTCCGGTGCCTCCGGCCAGCAGCTTCCTCAGCGGGTTGAGCGAAGCGAGACCGGTGGGCAGTTCTCCGGCAAGCTCCTCGTTGTCGGTGAGGTCCAGTTCCCTGAGCCCGATCATGTCTCCCAGCTCGGGCGGAACCGAGCCGGCCAGCCCGTTGTCGTCCAGTCGCAGCCCGGAAACGCGCCTGTCCCGCAGAGCGAGGACTCCGTGCCACTCCCTGACCGGCGCGTCGGTCAACCAGTTGGTGCGCCTGGTCCAGCCGGAACCCCCCGTGGCCTCGAAGAACGCGACCAGCGCCGCCCGGTCCGGGTGCAGGACGGTGATCCTCGCCGTCCCGGCCTCGCCATCGACGGTTGCGCTGATTGTCGCCCTGCCCTCGCTTCCAGCTGTGACCAGGCCACTGTCGTCCACAACCGCCACGGCTGCGGCGCTGGTGGCCCACTCGAACACCGCGTGCGCGACCGGGTGACCATTCTCGTCCAGCGCGGTCGCTTCCAGGCGCAGGGTGTCGCCCCCCACGATGGTGGGCGCAGGGGGAGAAAGGGTTACTGACCGCACCACCTGCCTGACCGTAAATCGTGCGTCTCCCGAGGCGTCACCGGCTGTTGCCGTCACGGCCGTCGTTCCATTCCCGGCCGCGGTGGCCGTCCCGGCAGAATCGACCGTGGCGACGGCCAGGTCGCCGCTCTCCCAGGAGACCTCCGCATCCGGCAACGGCCCCCCGATCTGGTCGAAGACCTCGGCGGTCAGCGACACCTCCTGACCCAGCGCCGTGAACAGCACGGTGTCGGGGGTGACCACGACGGTAGTGGGGGCCGGCTCCTCGACGCCCGCCTCGATGCCGTACGGGGTCGTGAGTCCCTCCGTGTCCACAGCGGTCACCGTGACACCGGCCGTGCCCTGGCCCGTTCCCGTGACCGTCAGCGTATCGCGGGACACGGTGACCGTCGCCACGCCATCGTCGGAGGTCTCGGCCGCGTAGGAGAGCGTGTCCCCGTCCGGATCACTGAAGTATGCCGAAAGGACCACCACCACCGACCCTCCCGTGACCAGTTCCAGCGGGGGGATGGAATCGACCAGCGGACGGCGGTTCGGCACCGTGACATCGAAGCTCTGCTGGGCGGAGAATCCGTCAGGGTCGAAGGCCATCGCGGTGACGGCGGTTGCACCCTTTGCCACACCGAATACCGACGCCGTGCTCCCGAACACGGCGGCGATCGCCACCGTCGGGTCCGCGGTCTCGGCGGTGTAGGTGAGCGCGTCCCCGTCGGGATCGCTGAAGTGGGCCGAGAGGTCCACGGTGACCGTGTCATCGACTTCGACGGTGAGCGGCGGGATGGCGGCCACCACAACGGGGGCGCGGTTTTCCGAGGGGTCGATGGGGGGATCGGCGCAAGCCGCGGCCAGCGCGACGGCCAGCAAGGCGTTGAGTCCGCGCGAAAACCGGGATCGGCGGGGCGCTTGGCGAATCGCCCATGGGCGCGGGAGGCAAGCCCGCGGAGCCGAAGCCCGTTGTGCCGAAGGGAGATGCTTCATGGGCATGCCGGGGGGATTCGTTTCGGGAAAAGCGGTCGGGCGGGGACGAGGCCGGCCCGGGAAGGCCGGAAAAGAGTACGTGGAGCGATGGCGGGGGAGCAAGTGGGGATGGTGCTGCACGGATTCCGTCAACGCTACCGGGCCTGGCGGTGGGCCACCAGGAACTGGACCGGGCGTTTTTCCTTGACATTTGCCAGATCACGTCCTAACGTCTACTAACGACTTAGGATTTGAAATCAGACCCGGGGCCGCCTCTGGACCGGACAGTGGTCCGAAGCGCGACGCGGCACAGATAGGAGGAGCGGATCAGCAGTGAGCACGCTTACCAGACGGGAAATGGATGTCATGGCGGTCCTCTGGGACCGGGGAACCGCCACCGTCGCCGAGGTCAGGGACCGGCTCGACGACGAACTTGCCTACAACACGGTCCTGACGATCCTGCGAATCCTGGAGAGAAAGGGACTGGCGGGACGGCAGAAACAAGGCCGCGCCCATCGCTATCGCCCGTTGCTGGGGCGGGCGGAAGCGGGACGGTCGATACTCGGACGCCTGCGCGACAAGGTGTTCTGTGGTTCGGCCGAACTACTCATGACCCAGCTTGTTACCGAAGAGCAGCTCTCCCCGGATGCCGTCAGGAGGCTCCGGCACCTGCTCAACCAGCAGTTGGCGGCCGATGACCGCCCGCAACAGGAGGAAGAAGAATGATCGCTGCATGGATGCTCTGGTCGATTGGAGCCGGGTTGTTGTTTCTGGTGGCGGGACTGGCCGTCGAGAGGCTGCTGAAGGGGAAGCGGCGCTGGGTCTGGGCGGTTGCCGGCCTGGGAACCGTTCTGCTTCCGGCAATGCGCCTGCTTGCCGGCGGGGGTGGGTCGGAGGGGACGGGACCGGCGGGAGCCGTGGTCGCCCTGGAGCCGCTGACCGTCACCGTTGCGGGGGACTCCGTCCTGCATTCCCTGGACGATGTGCTGGTGATGGGTTGGGTGGTCCTCTCGATGCTGCTCGTGGCGGGGGCGCTGGTCGGGGCCGCGCGATTTGCGTGGCGGCGACGGGCATGGGAGGATGGGTCGCTGCTGGGGCGCCGGGTGATGTGGTCGCGTGATTCGGGGCCCGCGGTGGTGGGTCTGGTGACATCGCGCATCGTGCTGCCGGCGTGGGTGGCGGGGGCGGGGCGGGCGCGTCAGGAGCTTGTCCTGGCGCACGAGGAGGAACACCTGGGGGCCCATGATGTTCAGTTGCGGTTCGTCGCGGCGCTGCTTCTCTTCGCCTTCCCTTGGAACCCGGCGCTCTGGGTCCAGTACCACCGTCTCTGTCTGGCCATTGAGCTCGACTGCGATCGGCGGGTCATGCAGCGGTGGCCGGATCGCCGACGGCTGTACGGCGACCTGCTGCTTCGGGTGGGGACGGGTGGCGGGGCGCTTCCGGCGATGGCCGTGGCCGCGCTGGCGGAGCGGCGGTCCGGGCTCGAGCAACGGATTCGCAGCCTCTTGAGCAAGGCGCCCGAGGTGAGGATGGCGCAGGCGGCGTTCCTTGCCTTCGGGGCCATCCTGGTGGTGGGGATCGCGGTGATGGTGCCGGGGATTGTGAATGAGGAAAGGCAAGAGGCGCCGGTTCCTGAGGTGGAGGCGCGCGAGGGGGAGGCGCTGGATGAGGCCGCTGCGCGCGAGGCGGCGGTCAAGGCCGAAATGGAGAGGATCCAGGAGCGGGCCGCTCGCTTGGAGGAGCAACTTGAGGAGGACGCTCGGCGATTGGAGGAGGCCGCTGAGCGGTTGGAGGCGGAGAGGCTCCCTCCTCCGCCTGAGGCGGTGGAAGAGGATATATCGGCAGCACCCGTGTGGACGAACGTGGATGTCCTCCCCGTCCTCCGCAATCGGGAGGAGATGGCACGGCTTCTCGAGCGCGAATACCCCCCGCTTTTGCGAGACGCCGGGGTCGGCGGCACCGCCAAGGTCTGGTTCTTCGTCGACGAGACCGGAACGGTCGTCAAGACCCAGGTCCACACCAGCTCGGGACATGCCGCCCTGGACGAAGCCGCGATGCGGGTGGGTGACGAACTCGTCTTCTCGCCAGCCACAAACGAAGGTGGGGCGGTTCCGGTCTGGGTCGCGTTGGACATCAAGTTCGAAACGCGTTGACGGCTGGTTAGGCGCGGCGCTTTAGCCAACGGCGTACGTCACCCCACTTGATTCCGTGCCCCGGAGGCCTTCATGGGTCTCCGGGGCACGCCGCGTCTCCGGGGGGCACGCCGGTTTTTCCGGAGCGGCCGATTCGTTCCGGAGTCGACCATTCTCCAGTGGGGCCGAAGGAGCTATACCTTTCGGCATGCCCGCCTCGCACCCGGAACTCGCCGCGCCCCTGACCTTTGCGCCCCGGCTCAAGCACTACCTTTGGGGCGGGCGCAGGCTGGAGGAGCTCTTCGGCCGTCGTCTCCCGGAGGGGATAACCGCCGAGAGCTGGGAGGTTTCCGGCCACCCCGACGAACCCTCGGTGGTAGCTGACGGCCCCTTGGCGGGCCGCAAGCTCCCGGACCTCGTCACCCAGTACGGGGTCGAGTTGCTGGGACGTCGCGGCGCCCGTGCCGCCGGGCGGGGGGCCTTCCCGCTTTTGGTCAAACTCCTCGACGCCAGCCACGCCCTCTCCGTCCAGGTCCACCCGGACGACACGTGGGCCGCCGCGCACCGGACCGGCGAGTCCGGCAAGGACGAGATGTGGTACATCCTCCACGCGGAACCGGGTGCACAGATCATTCATGGGGTCAGTGAGGGGGTCGATCGGGCGGCCTTTCGCCGCGCGGTGGCGGAGGGGCGGGTGCAGGACGTGCTGAAACGGGTTTCCGTCCGTCCCGGCGACTCGGTCATGGTGCCGGCCGGGACGGTGCACGGGATTCTCTCGGGCGTGGTCCTTCTCGAGGTGCAGCAGACTTCGGACACGACCTACCGCATCTACGACTGGGACCGGCTCGGGCCCGGCGGACGGCCTCGGGAACTGCACGTCGACAAGGCGCTGGAGGTGATCGACTTCGAACGCCCGTGCCCGGCGGTGGTTGACCCTCGACCCATCGAGACGAGTGGGGGAGTCCGGCGCGAGGTGATCGCCGAGTGCCGACACTTCGTCGTGGAACGGATCCGAGCCGAAGCGGGGGCCGGCTACACGGCCACCCTGGACGGCACATCCTGCGAGATCTGGGGAACGGTCGCCGGGAAGGCTTCCCTGCACGCTTCCCGCGCCGCGCCACTCGACCTGGAGCCTGCGCGCTTTTCCCTCCTACCCGCGACCATGGGCCGGTTCACACTCCAGCCCCACACCAGGACCGTCGCGATACGCGTCTTCCTGCCATGAAGAAAGGGCGGCCGCGTCCGCGACCGCCCTCGTTCCTCATTGGCCAGTGCCCCGCCAGGGACTCGAACCCCGAACCTGCCGATTAAGAGTCGGATGCTCTACCAGTTGAGCTAGCAGGGCGAGAGGGGTTCAAATGTAAACTCACGGCAATCGGCGCAACACCGGGGCTACACGCCTGGGCCGCCGGGCCGTCTCCAGCCCCGCGAGCGATCGCCACCGCGACCGCGATCCATCCCGGGCCGGCCGCGTCCACGGTCCATCCCGGGCCGGCCGCGCGTGCCCCGCCAGCGGTCCACCCCGGAGCGGCCTCGCACGGCACCCTGCCGCCAGACCGCCCTCCGGGTCACCCGTCTCAGCTCATCCTCCTGCTCGTCGGTCAGGATTCCGTCGTACTGCTCCCTGAGAGCTTCACGGCTCGCCGCGGCTTGCTCCCTGATGGCGGCAAGCTCCTCACGAATGGCACTCCGCTCCCGAATACCGGCGCGAACCCCGGACGCGAGGTTCATCATCTTCGCGGAGTGCTCGGCGCGCTCTTCCAGCATGCCGACCCGCACCGCCTCCAGTTGGTCACGCTGCTCCTGCGTGAGCTCCAACCGCTCGGCGAAGCGAAGCGACATCTCCACGGCGGTGGTCCCGGTCGCGGCCCGCGCGGCGGAACCCCGGCGCTGGGCCGAGAGGTCCGGTACGGCGATAGTCGACATGGCCGCGACGGCCATGGTGGCGCCGACGGCTCTCAACACCGGGTTCGATATGGTGAAATGTGTGGAAATCATGGTTTCCTCCCTGCTCTGGTGGTTCTCGATGATGCATCGTGTCGAAACGGGGTTTAGGTTAGTTGTTCCCCGTCCCACACGGTGGACAGGCCGGGATCCGAGTCCGTTAGGAAAGCGCAGATGTTCTTCAAGCAGATCGTCGATGAGAAGCTGGCCCAATACGCCTACCTCGTCGGCTGCCAACGCACCCGCGAAGCGGTGCTCATCGACCCCCAGCGCGATATCGACCGCTATGTGAAGATCGCGCGCCGCGAAGGGTTGCGGATCACGGCGGTCACCGAAACCCACATTCACGCCGACTTCCTGTCCGGATGCCGCGAGTTCGTGGAGCGGCGGGGGTGCCAGGCCTTCCTCTCCGCCGAGGGCGGTTCCGATTGGCAGTACGCGTGGGCCAGAGGGCACGACGGAGTCACGCTGCTGCGGGACGGTGACCGGTTTGCGGTGGGCGGGATCGACTTCCAGGCGATCCACACGCCCGGGCACACCCCGGAACACGTGAGCTTCCTGATCACGGACCGGGGAGCAGGGGCCGGCGAGCCGATGGGAATGGTCTCGGGGGACTTCGTCTTCGTGGGCGATCTGGGACGGCCGGACCTGCTCGAATCGGCGGCGGGCCATGCGGGCGAGATGGAGCCTTCGGCGCGCCGCCTCTACGCCTCCGCGCTCGGGGTCTTCGAACTGCCCGACTACCTGCGCATCTGGCCCGGCCACGGGGCCGGCAGCGCCTGCGGCAAGGCCCTCGGCGCGGTGCCCGACACCACCGCCGGCTACGAGAAGCGATTCAGCCCCGCCCTCGCGGCGGTGCAGAGTGGTGAGGATGCCTTTGTCGAATACATCCTCGAAGGTCAGCCCGAACCACCGCTCTATTTCGGTCGCATGAAGGAGCAGAACCGGCTGGGTCCGCCCATCCTCGGACCGTTGCCCAGGCCCCGGCGACTGTCGGGGACAGCGCTCGTGGGGGTGGCCGGCGAGGACGGAACGGTGGTGGTGGACACGCGCATCGACCGTCTCGACTACTACGGCGGACACATCCCGGGCACCATCTACGCTCCGCTAAACAAGTCTTTCCCCACGGTTACGGGTTGCTACGTGGACCCGTCGTGGCACATCGTCCTGATCTGCCGCAAGGAGGAAGTCGAAGAGGCGGTGCGGGACCTGGTGCGCATCGGACTCGACCGCGTGGTCGGGTGGACGCCCCCGGAGGAACTGGCCGGCTTCGAGGCCGCGGGTGGAGCGCTGGCCAGCATCGAGGTCATCGATTTCGATGAAGTGGGACGCCGCCTTCCCGATCCCGAGGTCCAGGTGCTCGACGTGCGCCGGGCCACCGAATTCGCCGAGGCGCGAATCGACGGAGCGGCCAACATCGCGCACACCCGGCTGGCCGGAAGGCTCGGCGAACTTCCACGCGACCGGCAGCTTCTCGTCCACTGCCTGAGCGGCGCCCGCGCTTCGGCCGCCGTCTCGCTGCTGGAGCGGGAGGGTTTCGAGGTCGCTGCGGTCAACGACATCTTCACGGAAGGATACCGACATGCGGGGTAGTGCCGTGTACAATCGCCGTCCTGGCGCTCCCGCAACGGTACCGTTGTTCGTCGCCGGCTGCCGAATCGCCCTGGCTGCGGCTCTGCTCGTCCCGGCCGCCACCCACGCGCAGTCACCGGACACGGAAGCGGGCCGCCGCGCCATTCTGGAACGGGCGGTCGCGGGAATCAAGGCCGATCACCCCGATGTCGCCACCATCACCGCCGCCGCGCTCAAGGAGGCGCTCCCGACCGGAAACTTTGTCCTCGTCGATGTCCGCACCGACAAGGAGCGAGCGGTATCCACCCTGCCCGGCGCGATCAGCGCGAAGGACTTCGAATCGCGGCTGGAGGAGCTGGTGGCGGAGGGCCGGACGGTGGTCGCCTACTGCACCATCGGGGCGCGCAGTTCCTCCTACGCCCGGAAGATGGGGAAGCGCGGGGTCAGGGTGCTGAACCTGGAGGGCAGTGTCCTGGCCTGGACCCACGCCGGGGGCGAATTCGTGAGCAAGTCCGGGGACACCCGCCGGGTGCACGTCTACGGACGGCGCTGGAACCTCGCCGCGGACGGCTACGAGACCGTCTGGTAGATTTCGCGATTGACGGCAGCAACCACGGGAAGCAAGGCGCGGGTGGGCCACGGTGCGGCGGCGATGACCGTTCTGGCAGCCCGTGGACAAAATCCCCCCGGCATTCGAACGGCGATGCATCCGCGCTGGCCGCTTCGCCTCACCTGTCCACGCTGTAAAGTACACATTACATTGTGTAATGTCCACTATACATTTTGTCGATCCATGGCTGCGCTCTGCGTTGCTCCTCAGCCCAATAGCCCTGCTATTGGCCCCTCGTCGCGCCTTGCCAGTCCGGCGCCTCACCGCTCTCGGTGCTCGCGGGGCTTTATCCACGGACTGCTGGTGCTCGCGCTCGCGCCCGCGGCCGGGACCGCCCAGACACAGGCAGGATGGAAGAACTCCAGCGAGCTGAGCTTCGTGCGCACCGGCGGCAACGCGGAGTCGTCGACGCTTGGGATCTCCACCACCGTCACCCGTTCGTGGGAGCGGACCGAGCTGAAGATCGAGGCCGGGGGCATTCGCACACACACCACGCGCTTCGAACGCGTTGCGGTGGGCACCGAGTCGGACTACCGAATCGAGGAAACGTCCGACAGCGAAGTCTCGGCCGAGAACTACCACGCCCGCGTTCGGGTCGACCGCCGGTTCTCGGAACGCACCTCGGTCTTCGTCCAGTCAGGCTGGACCCGCAACACCTTTTCGGGGATCCGCCACCGGCTCGTAAACGTGACGGGGGTGTCCACCCGTTGGCTCGACCGCGAAAGGCAGCGTGTTCGCACGGCCTACGGAGTCACGCACACGGTGGAAAGGGACGTGGTACCGGACCCCGACGATTCCGGCCGCTTCCTCGGGCTCAGGCTGTCCACCGAGTACTGGCTGAAGGTCACGGGCAACACCGAATGGAGCAGCAATCTGGTGGTCGACGGCAACGGGACGGAGCCTGCGGATCTCCGCACCGACTGGGTCAACTCCCTTAGCGTGGCCATGAACGAGCACTTCGGGTTGAAGACCTCGCTTCGGACCACCTTCGACAATCAGCCGGCGCTGGCCAGGCTGCCGCTTCGCTCGCCGGGCGGCGAAGATGGCGGGACAGTGCTCGTTCGGCGCGAAAAGGTGGACCGCGTCTTCACCGTGGCGCTGGTAGTGAGCTTCTAGTCAGCGGGGCTGTCGAGACGCGCCGCGCGGTCCGCGCCGCGGAAGTGCGGACCGGAGGCCGAAGTCACGCCCCTTGACGTAGGGCTCGCCGTAGCGCAGCAACGTCGTAACGGTCGGCCTTCCAGGCTGGATGACCAGGATGTAGAGCCGGTCGTACTCCAGGTCGTTGATCTCGCCGGCTGGATCCCCGCCCAGTGCCGCCACGAGTTGCGGAGTCGTATTGCTGTGCCCGACAACTAGATGGCGGCCGGGTTCGGCCATGATTTCGCCAGCGAGGTTCTCCAGCTCGCGCGGATCATACATGGCGAGCGCCAGGTCGGCCTCTTCGGCGAAGGGACGGGCGGTATCGCGGGTGCGCTTCCAGTCCGTGGTGCGGACGTGGGTGAGGTCCACATCGCTCAACAACGCCTTGAGGGTCTGTACGCGGATGCGTCCGGCTATGGCGAGCGGCGGGTCGTCGGTTCCGTCGTTGGCCTTCTCGGCGTGGCGCACCAGGTACACGACAACGGTTTCCTGGTTTGCGGGGTCGGGGGCCGCCGGCTCCTGAAAGGCGGAAAGGGGGGCGGCGAAGGCCGCGCCTGGGGAGAATCCGGGGGCACCGAGGCAGAGCAGCCAGGGCATGGCCACTCTCACGGTCACGAACCGGATTCTCGTCGATCTCATCGGCAGCTTCCAGGGTTATCGAACACGACTCTGGAGAACGCTCCGACTCCAATGCTACATCAAGTATCGCAAGAAAGCAAGACATTTGTTGCTAAGGGGGACAGTTGGTTACACGTCCTTGAAAACATTTGTTTCCATCATTTCCAGATGAGCCCCGGCATGGGACTGGCCAACCGCCCCCGGTTGGCACCATCATCATAGGTGACCAGGAGGACGGGCTGAGGGATCGCCGCCGGGAGTCCGCAGGACTCGCCGGACGGAGGAAAGTCCGAGCTCCAGAGGGCAGGGTGCCGGGTAACGCCCGGGCGCCGCGAGGCGACGGAAAGTGCCACAGAGAGCAGACCGCCGATGGCCCTCCGGGGCACAGGCAAGGGTGAAAGGGTGCGGTAAGAGCGCACCGGGCCGCTGGCAACAGGGGTCGCACGGCAAACCCCACCCGGAGCAAGGCCAAATAGGGGACGAGGGGCCGCCTGTCCCGCCCGAGTCCCGGGTAGGCCGCTCGAGGTTCGGAGCAATCCGGATCCCAGACAAATGATCCCGGTCCACCCCCCGGGGTGGGACACAGAACTCGGCTTATGACGCCCGTCCTCCTGGCACCCCCGTTTCCCGCTCCGGCCACCGACCTCCGTGGGATGCGGAAGCGCAGCGTCAACGGGCCGGGAGGTCACTGCCGGCCTTGACCCGCGATGTTGGCTCTTGGATCATTACTGCGCCATGCGCCCGTAGCTCAGCTGGATAGAGCGCTGCCCTCCGGAGGCAGAGGCCAGAGGTTCGAATCCTCTCGGGCGTACTTCTCCGCCGGTCCCCTTCGGCCGGCGGTCTCCCCGGCCCCTCCGCTACGATTCCACCGGTGGCTCGACCGGTGCCGGCTTTCTCGGCGGCTGTCGCAGGCGGATGGGTTTGGTTGCCCGGGCCCGCAGGTTGAGCGCCTCGACGAAGATCGAGAATCCCATCGCGAAGTAGATGTAGCCCTTGGCGATGTGTTGCCCGAACCCCTCCGCCACCAGGGTCATCCCGATGAGCAGCAGGAAGCTCAGGGCCAGCATCTTCACGGTGGGGTGGTCGTTGACGAAGCGCGACACGGCGCTGGCGGAGAGCATCATCACGGCCACGGCCAGCACGATCGCGATGGCCATCACCGCGAAGTCCTCCGCCAGCCCCACCGCGGTGATCACCGAGTCCAGCGAAAAGACCATGTCCATGATCGCGATCTGGAGGAGGATGGCCCCGTAGCTCGCGGTCCGTGCCTTGCCGGCGTGCTCGTCGTCCCCTTCCAGGCGATGGTGGATTTCGCGGGTGGACTTGGTGAGCAGGAACAGCCCCCCGACAATGAGGATGAGATCGCGTCCCGAGAAGGCGTGTCCGACCAGGCTGAAGAGCGGTTCGGTCAGCCTCATGATCATGTTGATGGTGCCGAGCAGGGCCAGCCGCGTCGCCATGGCCAGCAGGAGCCCCAGCCGCCGGGCGCTCGCCTGCTGCTCGACGGGCAGCTTGTCCGCGAGGATCGAGATGAAGATGATGTTGTCGATCCCCAGCACGATCTCCAGTACGGCCAGGGTGGCCAGCGCGATCCATGCTTCCGGAGTCGAGATCCATTCCATTGCCGTGCCCTTCCGGTATAGTTGAGGGACAGATGGGCTTCCGGGGTCGGCCCGGGCTACGGGCCCGCGCCCCGGGGTGTTCAGAGCCGAAGGAGTCGGAAAGCAGGAAGCTATACCATCCCACAGGCCGGGGCAGCCCGCGGGGGGAGCCCCCACCGCGAACCGGGATTGGGCGCCGCAGCCACAAGGTCCGGTCGCAGCGGGGCATCCACAGGTCGAAAGGAAGGGCAATGGCGGGATACTCGAAAACGCCACTCGCACGAAAGCTCGGCATCGGGGAGGGTCACCGTGTGGGCTGGGTGGGTGCCCCCGCAGGGTTCGACGAGTTGGTGAACACGGCTCCCTCCGTGATCGTCGATCCCGGGTTGTCGGATCGGCGAAGCTACGATGTGATCGTCGCCTTCTTCCCCGTGCGGGCCGCGCTGCCGGGCGCGATCGACCGCCTCGCCCCGTTGCTCAAGTGGAACGGCGGGCTGTGGCTGGCGTGGCCGAAGCTGAGCGGCGCCCTGGCGAGCGATATCCGCGAGGCGGACATTCGGCGGGCCGGCCTGGATGGCGGTCTGGTCGACAACAAGATTTGCGCAATCGACGAAAACTGGTCCGGGTTGCGTTTCGTATACCGAAAGACGGATCGTCCCGGTTGACGACGGGTCGGTGACCCGGCGGTCCGGCAACGGTCGGGGCGGAACCCGGCACACTTCACAGGAGAATGACTTCATGGGACTTGGCCTGGAATCGCTGATCGAGGAATGGGACGGGTTGGGTGTGGTGGTCTCGCACCACCGGGAGACCGGAAGCTGGATCTTCATCGCGCTCCACGACGCGACGCTGGGACGGCCGACGGGCGGATGTCGTCTGAAGACCTACGGCTCTCCTGCCGAGGGGCTCCACGACGCGATGCGCCTGGCCGAGGGGATGACATTCAAGTGGGCCGCCATGGATTTCCGCTACGGGGGCGGCAAGTCCGTGCTGGCCGTGCCGGGGCCCCTGGAGGGCGGGTCTCGCCGCAGTCTCTTCGCCCGGCTCGGCAACCTGATGAACGCCCTGAACGGGGGCTATGGTGTAGGTGTGGATATGGGCACCACCCCGCGGGACATGGCATTCCTTGCGACCATCACCCCCTATGTGGCGGGCATTCGCGAGGACAACTCCGCCCCCGATCCCGGTCCGTTCACGGCAGTGGGGGTTTGCGCGGGGATCGAGGCGGCGGTGTCCCACCTCGACAAGACCCCGACGCTTGCGGGGAAATCGGTGCTGATCGAGGGGGCGGGGGACGTTGGGGAGCCGCTGGCGAGGCTGCTCGGGCGCGCCGGAGCAAGGGTGATCCTCGCGGACCTGAACGAGGACCGGGCTCGAAGAGTGGCCGAGGATTGCGGTGGCACGACGATCGATTGCCGGGAGGTCTACGATACCGAGTGCGACGTGTACGCCCCTTGCGCCGTGGGCGCCACGGTCAACGCCCGCACCGTACCCCGTC
Organism: Longimicrobiales bacterium; assembly: GCA_965211795.1. Lineage (GTDB taxonomy): Bacteria > Gemmatimonadota > Gemmatimonadetes > Longimicrobiales > Gaopeijiaceae > Bin94. The sequence goes on along the minus strand of OZ242973.1, from coordinate 3,554,468 downwards.
TGCGCTGCCGCATCGTGGCCGGCTCGGCCAACAACCAGCTCGAGGTTCCCGAAGACGGGGACCGGCTTCGAGAGCGCGAAATACTGTACGCACCGGATTACGTCATCAACGGCGGCGGCGCGATGGCCTTCGGACTGATGGAACAGGGAATCCGCGACACGGAACATTTGAATGCACGGATCCGCTCGATCGGTGCATCGCTGGCGGAGATCTTTCGCGAAGCCGAAGCGGTGGGCGAATCCCCCGTCGTGGCAGCGCGAAGGCGGGCGCGCAGGGTGTTGCGGCGCAACGGGAGGTAGGCCGCCGACTGGCGGACGAATCCCGATGCGGTGACATTTGTAGGTCCATTGGAGGCGCCATCATGCGGTTTGCAACATGATCACGCGGTTCACCGGGACCCATGCTCCCGCCCTGATCCTGCTCTGCCTGGCGGTCCCCGCGACCCTCGAAGCACAGCGGGGAGGAACCGGCAATTCGGACGAAACGGCATTTCTGCGTGCCGTCGCCGAGCACTTTGGCACGCCCCGGAGCGAGGTGCAGGTCCTGTCGCGTTGGCGCCTGTCCGCCAAGGAGATACCCGTAGTGCTGCGGCTCGCAAAGCGGGCCGGGGTGTCGCCGGATGTGGTGGTGGCGCAGCGGCGCCGGGGGGTCGGCTGGATGGAAATCGCCCGGGGATACTCCGTTCACGCCGGTGACTTCCACGTGCCGATCGACGGCTCTCCCGGCTTCCTCAGCGCCGCCTACGAGCGCTTCAACGCCCGCGCGCCCTCGGAGTGGCGCGCGATCACTCTCTCGGACGCCGAGGTAGCCGGCCTGGTAAACATACGATTCCTCTCCCGCGCGCTGGACGTGCGTCCGGGGCGGGTGGTGCAGGCCATGGGTGACGGCAACGATATCGTGGGCGTGTTCATCCGGCTGAGGGATGGCGGTTGACCGCTGCACCGGGATCAGTCCGATGAGCGAGCCTCGATTCATTCCGCTGGACACCTACGTCGAGTATCCACCGGAGGATATGGTGCGCCGCGCCACCGCGTTCCGGAAGCGCGCGGCCCGTCGGCGCACCGTGCGGGAGTACAGTGACCGACCGGTACCGCGAGCCGTAGTCGAAGAGTGCATCCGAGCTGCGGGCACAGCCCCCAGCGGCGCGAACCACCAGCCCTGGCACTTCGTCGTCGTCTCCGATCCCGAGGTGAAGGCACGCATCCGGGTCGCGGCAGAGCAGGAAGAACGGGCCTTCTACCGAGGCGGCGCCCCCCAGGAGTGGCTGGCCGCCCTGGCCGCCCTGGGAACCGACGAGCACAAGCCGTTCCTGGAGACGGCGCCGTACCTGATCGCGATCTTTGCGGAGCGCTACATGATCCGCGAGGACGGTGCGAAGGTGAAGAACTACTACGTCCAGGAGAGCGTCGGCATCGCCACGGGCATCCTTATCACCAGCCTTCACCACGCCGGCCTGGCGACGCTGACCCACACTCCCTCGCCGATGAACTTCCTGAACGAAATCCTCGGCAGGCCGTCCAACGAGCGACCCTTTCTGCTCCTGGTCACCGGCTACCCGGCAGCGGATGCCAGGGTCCCCGCCATTACGAAAAAGCCACTCGAAGAGATCGCGACCTTTCGGTAGAGTGGACGGCAGACCGCAGCGGTGCGTCGCGACTTGCCGGCCCGGCGCCTGGCCAGTCCCGGACTCAAAGCGGGGTTTCACCACGGACTGCCGGGCGATAAGATCCTACCTTGACACCGGGCACGACGTGCGTGCCCGACGGAGACCCGGAGGAACAGATGGGCGTTGATGTTGCCCCACAGCGGTCACCGGAAGCGATCCGAGTCTTCACTCGCGCGCTTCTGAGGGACCTCAAGGCCATGGAACGGCTGCTTGCCGAGGACCTGATCGAGACCGGCGTGCGGCGTTTCGGGGCAGAACAGGAGTTGTTCCTCGTCGACGAGGCGTGGCGGCCCGCGCCGGTCGCGGTCGAAGTCCTCGAGGATCTCAACGACGAACCGTTCACCACGGAGCTGGCTCGCTTCAACCTCGAGGCGAACCTGTCGCCGCGGCTCCTCGAGGGATCCTGCTTCTCCGACATGCACACCGAGCTCGACGGCTACATCGGCCGTGTGCGCGAAGCGGCGCAACGCCACAACTCCGAGGTCGTGCTGACCGGCATCCTCCCCACGCTCTCCAAGTCGGACCTCTCGCTCGACAACATCACGCCCCGGGCCCGCTACTACGCCCTCAACGAGGCCATGAACGCGGCCGGGCCGGGCGCCTTCCGCCTGCGCATCCAGGGCACCGACGAGCTCATGATCGAGCACGACTCGGTCATGCTCGAGGCGTGCAACACGAGCGCGCAGGTGCACCTGCAGGTCTCGGCCGACGAATTCGCCCACTTCTACAACGTGGCCCAGGCGGTGACCGGGCCGATTCTCGCCGCCTCGGTCAATTCGCCGCTCCTCTTCGGCCGCAGGCTCTGGGCGGAGACCCGGATCGCGCTCTTCCAGCAGTCGCTCGATACCCGGGGCGCCGACCTTCACATGCGCGAGATGAGTCCGCGCGTGCGGTTCGGCGGGAGTTGGCTGAAGCGATGCGTCACCGAGCTCTTCCACGAGGACATCGCCACCTTCCAGGTGCTGCTCGCCACCGGGATCGACGAGGATCCGATCGAGGTGCTGGATGCGGGCGGGGTGCCGAAACTGAAGGCGCTGCAGCTCTTCAACGGCACGGTGTACCGGTGGAACCGTCCCTGCTACGGCATCTCCAACGGCAAGCCCCACCTGCGCATCGAGTGCCGCGTGCTGCCGTCAGGCCCGTCGACGCTGGACGAGATGGCCAACGCCGTCTTCTGGATCGGCGCGGTGCTGGGGGTCGCCAAGCGCGTGCCCGACCTGACCGAGCGTCTGGAATTCGACGACGCGAAAGCCAACTTCCTGGCCGCCTCGCGCCTGGGACTCCGGGCCGGGATGACCTGGCTGGACGGCGCCAGCGGGCCCGCCGACCGGCTGCTCCTGGACACCCTGTTGCCACTCGCCGAGGAGGGGCTGAGCGACTACCCCGTCTTCAGAAGCGAGGTGGACCGGTATCTGGGTGCCTTCGAGGAGCGCGTGAAGGCGGACGTCACCGGCTCGGCGTGGGTGCTTCGCTCGTTGCGCAACCTGAAACGGGCCGGTACCCGGGGCGAACAGCTGGCCGCCCTCACCGCCGCAACCGTCCGCCAGCAGAAGGCGGGGATCCCGGTCGCGCAGTGGGAACCGGCGGAACTTCACGAGGCCGGTGGGTGGAAATACAACTATCTGCGGGTCGAGCAGTATATGACCACTTCGCTGACCACGGTGAACCAGGAAGAACTGGTTGAGATGGTTGCCTATCTCATGCATGTCCGCCAGATCCGTCACGTGCTCATCGAGGACAACGAACACAGGCTGGTGGGCATCGTCTCCTACCGTTCGATCCTCCAGTTGATGGCGGAGGGCCGGACCCGGACGGAGGTCGAGAACATGCCGGTGAGCGAGGTGATGGAGCGGCAACCCGTGACGGTGGCGCCGGAGACGCCCACGCTCGAGGCCATCAGCATGATGCGGGGCCAGCGGGTGTCGGCGCTGCCGGTGGTGAAAAACGGACAACTGGTGGGAATCGTGAGCGAGGTGGACTTCATGCCGATGGCGTACCACCTGCTCGAAGACGCCCTGGACGGAGAATGACAGGCGTGGACGAATCCGCGGCCGGCAGCGAAAGGATGCATCCGCGGGCCGCAAAACCTTGAGAGGGGAGGGGAATGAAGGAATCCGAAAAGCATGCGACCGGCCTGATCGGATGGGTGAAGGGTGCAACGGAGGGTCCGCTGCTCCTATGTGTCGGAGGATTGCACGGGAACGAACCCGCCGGCGTAGCGGCTTTGGAAGAGCTCGTCGCGCTGATCGAGGCGCGCCGCCACCTGGTCAGGGGTGACTTCGTGGCCGTGGCGGGCAACCTCCAGGCGCTGGCCGCCGGGCGACGATTCATGTCCTACGACCTGAACCGCGCCTGGACGAACCCGCGGATTGCCGAAGCCCGCGACCGGGTGCGGTCGGCCGACGGCAGGGCCACGGTGCCGGAGGACATCGAGCTCATTCGGTTGCTGGGCGTCCTCGACAGGGTCACGTCTGCTCGGAGAGGCCCGTCCTGGTTCCTCGACCTCCACACCACCTCGGGCGGTGGGGGCGCATTCACCACATCGGCCGACAAGTCGCATCACAAGCGCTTCGCAATGTCGATCCCCGCCCCCCTGATCCTGCGCCTCGACGAACACCTTGAGGGCACGCTCACCAGCTACATGAAGGGTCTCGGATACACGACTGCGGTCTTCGAGTGCGGGCAACACGAGGAGGCGGAATCCCGGGTCAGGGCCGCGAGTGCCGTGTGGCTGGCGATTCGGGCGGCGGGCCTGCTGGCGGACCGGGACATGCCCGAGGCCCGCAGCGGCTACCGGAACCTGGAGGAGGCATACCGTCACCTGCCGCGGATTCTGGAGATGAGGTACCGGCATCCGGTCAAGGAGGAGGACGAATACGTCACTCGTCCGGGCTTTCGGAACTTCCAGCCGGTGCAGGCAGGCGATGTCGTTGGGGACGACCGCCAGGGCGAAGTGATGGCGCCCAGGAGCGGGAGGATCCTGATGCCGCTCTACCAGGAGCTGGGGGAAGACGGATTCTTCGTGGTAAGGGATCTTGCGGCCGCGAGATCGGGGATGCGGCACGGGGTGGAGCTGGCGGGCCTCGCCGCGTCCCGCTAGCGGCCGTGCGGAGACTTGCTCCGGCGCCTGGCCCGACTGCACCGCGGACCGCTGACGAACCGTGTGTGGCCGCTTCACCCTGACGGCCGAGCTGGGCTACGTAGCCGAGACGTTTGGGGCCGTGATCGCGCCCGCGCTCGAGGGGTTCCGGCCGCGCTACAACATCGCGCCCACCGACGAGGTGCCCGTCGTGATCGCGGCCCCCGAGGGACGGCGTGCCGGACCGATGCGCTGGGGACTCGTTCCGCACTGGGCCGGCAGCCCCGGCCCCGGCGCCCGGATGATCAACGCGCGGTCGGAGACGGTCGCGACGCGAAGCGCCTTCCGGGATTCGTTCCTCGCTCGGCGCTGTCTGGTTCCCGCTGACGGCTTCTATGAATGGGAGACGCGGGCGACGGGCAAGCAGCCGTACTGGATCCATCGTCCCGGCTCCGCCCTCTTCGCCATGGCGGGAATCTGGGCGCTCTGGCGGAACGGGGCCGGCGACCGTCTCGCCTCCTTCTCGATCCTGACCCGCGAGGCTCCCGAGCCCCTTCGCTGGTTGCACGACCGGGTCCCGGTCATTCTCCCCGAACGGTGGTGGACGGATTGGCTGGCTCGGGGGACCGTCGTGGAATCACTGCACGGGATCGTGGCGGGTGCCGATCCGCCGGAACTGCGGCTCCATCCGGTCGCGCGGGCCGTCAACCGCGCGGGTTACGAGGATCCGGATTGCATCGAAGAGGTGGCGCTGGAGGACTGAGCGGGCGCCGGTGGCCACACTCGGACCGCCCGCTGTCGATCGTCCAGGTGTCAACTCCGGTTTCCAGATGTAAATCACGCATGACAGTACGGCGGCCCAGAATGTCAACCGCAGCTTCCAAATTGTCAACTGCGCTTTACATCACACCCGCCGTCGCGAAGACCGACGCCAGACGCTCCAGCCCACTCACCAGCTCCTCCTCGGGGGGACCGTAGCCGATCCGCATGGTTCCCTCCACGCCGAAGTGCGCGCCCGGCACCACCAGCAGGCTGTGCTCGACGCGCAATCGCTCGGCCAGCTCCAGCGAGAGATCCGGCGTGTGATACCTCACCATGCAGATGGCTCCGGCGTCGGGTGGCGTGCAGCTGAACAGGCCGCCATGCGACTCCGTCCAGGCCAGCGTGATGCCCAGGTTCCGGCGAATGATGCCGCGGGTGCGTGCCATAATGCGTGCCCGCACGGCGGGTGACAGCGCGACGGTGGCGAGCGCGTCGGAGACCGAGGGCGGCGCAATGGTGGTGTAGTCGGTGCGGGCCCAGAGCCGCGCCACCACCTCGTCCGGCCCGACCACCCAACCCAGCCTCAACCCCGGGAGACCGTACGCCTTCGACAGCGTATTGGTCACGAGGACCCTGTCGTAGCGCCCCCAGAAGCTCGGAACGGGATCGGACCCGACTTCGGCCCCCCGGTACACCTCGTCGGCCAGAATCCACGCCCCGTTCCGGTCCGCGAGCGAGACGATGTCGTCCATCTCGGCCGGGGTCAGCGCCACCCCGGTGGGATTGTTCGGGTTGGTGATCAGGATGAAGTTCGCTCCCGCCGCCAGCGCCGACGCGAGCTCGTCCAGATCCGGACGCCACCCCGTCTCCTCGCGCAGGTGGAAGGGGATGAAGCCGCCGTCGAAGTTCTTTACGAGGCCCGGCACCTGCATGTAGTTGGGGAGCATGACCGCGACCGGACGGCGACTGTCCGCCAGCTCCCAGAAGGCCACGAAGTTGGCCTCGGCACCCCCGACGGTGACGACCACGGAGCCGTCCGAAGCACCCGGATACTGCGACGCGATCAGCGCGCGCAACTCGTCGGTGCCGTTGGACTGGCTGTAGCCGAGCCCCACCGACGACAGGTCGAAGCCGCCGTCGGCGAGCGCGAGAAGCTCGCCCACGGTCAGGGGATGGACACCGCTCTCGGAGAGGTTGAACCGGACCCGGTGCTCATGGGTGGACTGCCAGCGCTCCATCTGGAAGGGAGTGAATCCCACTGGGTTGCTCCTGTTGGCGTTGCGGGGATCTGCCGCGTTGTGTGACGTGCGTGGGAGCGGAAAGACCGCCTGCGCGTCCGGACCGCCCCGTCCGCGCCTTGTGCCGGCCCGCCGTTCGCGAGACTGTTCAACGCTCGAAAGATGGCGTCGCAGGGGGTTCGCGGGAAATGGGGTCGGAGGGAGAATGCTGGAAATCCAACAACACGTGCTCGACAACGGTCTCAGGGTGGTGCTCGCACCGGACCGCTCGACTCCGGTGGTGGGGGTCAACCTCTGGTACGGGGTGGGGTCCCGTAACGAGCCGGAGGGCCGAACGGGATTCGCGCACATCTTCGAGCACATGATGTTCCAGGGTTCGGCCCACGTTCCCACGAACGGGCACTTCCACCACATCGAACAGGCAGGGGGGTCGGCGAATGCGACGACCTGGTTCGACCGCACCAACTACTTCGAGACGGTCCCGTCGCATCACCTGGATCTCGCCCTCTGGCTCGAATCGGACCGCATGGGGTGGATGCTCCCCGCAATGACCGCCGAAAAGCTCGAGAACCAGCGCCAGGTCGTCATGAACGAGCGGCGCCAGCGCTACGACAACCAGCCCTATGGGGACTGGGACGAGCGCGTCCAGTCCCTTCTCTTCCCCGAGGACCACCCGTACCACCACACGGTCATCGGCTCCATGGAGGACATCGCGGCGGCCACCCTGGACGACATCCACGACTTCTTCGCCACGTACTATCTGCCCAACAACGCGGTCCTCTCGGTCTGCGGGGATTGCGACCCGGGTCACGCGCTCGACCGAATTCGCCACTACTTCGAGGACATCCCCGCCGGCCCTACGCCTCCCGCCCTTCCCGGCAAGACCCGGATTCCCCTCTCGACCGGCGGGACGGTGCGCAGCGATGTACGCGCGGCCGTGCCGTTGCCCAGGGTCTACATGGCCGCCCGCGTCCCCCCCTTCACCACCGAGGCCTTCTACGCGGGCGAGGTCGCATCCAATGTCATCGGCCGCGGCCGCTCTTCGCGGCTCTACGACCATCTGGTGCGCCGACGGGTGGCCAAGTCGGCCTCCTGCCATCTCCTGCCCCTGACCAGCGGCGCGACCATGCTGCTGGTGATCGCCACGGGATTCCCGGGCACGCGCGCGGACGAGCTCGAGGCCGCCGTGAGTGCGGAACTCGACGCGGCTGCCGACCTCGACGAGGCGGAAGTCTCCCGGGCGGTGATCGGGAGCGAGACCCGAACTCTGCGCGCGCTGCAGCGGCTCGAGACCCGGGCCGATTCGCTCTCCATGTACGCCACCCTCTTCCACGACGCCCGCCGCCTGAACGACGACCTGCGCCGGCTGCGGCGGGTCACGCCGGAGGAGGCGCGGGAGTGGTGCGGCACCTATCTGCACGCCGGTAACCGGGCCGTGGTCAGGTACCTGCCGGAGGAGGGGCCGCCCTCCCGCGCGCCCGCTTCCGCTCACGGGGTGGCGAGCGCATGACGGCGCCCGAACTCGCGTCGGCCCCATCCGCCTCCGACGGCACGGGCGCATGACGAGCCGCGACACGCCGCCGGCTGCCGGTCCGATCCGCCCCTTCGGATTCCCGGCGGTGGCCGAGGAGCACCTTGCCAACGGGATGAATGTGCGGCTGGTGTCGGGGATTCCCCTTCCGGTCGTCACCGCCATGGTGGTGTTACGCGCGGGAGAGACCGCCTCGCCGGAGGGCCGGGAAGGACTCGCCGTCCTGGCGGGAGACGCTCTGGAGGGAGGAACGGAGCGCTTCTCGAGCCGGGAACTGGCGCGCGCATTGGAGGATGTCGGCGCGAGCTTCGGAGCCGCGACCGGTTGGGACTCCACCACCGTGGCCGTCTCCTGCCTGGCCGAGCACCTCCCCGGCGCCATGCCCCTGCTGGCGGAAATGGTGCGGTCACCGGCCTTCGCTGGCGACGAGTTCGAGCGGTACCGTGCCCAGCGCCTGGCCACGGCTGCCCAGCGGCGCATGGATCCCGCCGCGCTCGCCGCCGACGCACACGCCAGGTTCGTGTTCGCGAAGGGCGGCACCTACGCGCGGCCCGTTGGAGGGACCGAGGCGTCCATCGGCCGCATCGATGACGGCGACGCCCGCGACTTCGTGGCGGCCCGCTACGGACCTGCGGAGGCGGCGCTCGTCATGGTGGGCGACGTGGTGGTGGAGGAGGCGCTGGCCGCGGCCGAGGCAGGGTTCGGCGATTGGCACAGGGAGGTGGCGGCCGTGCCGGAGCCCGTCGCCTCGCCAGGGCAGCGAGAGCGGGTGGTCCACGTGGTGCACCGGGCCGGGTCGGTGCAATCGCGGATTCGCGTGGGACACCTGGGCGTGCCGCGTTCGGTCGAGGACTATTTCGCGCTGATCGTGTTGAACCTCGTGCTGGGCGGATCGTTTTCATCGCGGCTGAACCTGAATCTGCGTGAACGGCACGGCTTCACCTATGGTGTGCGGTCCTCCTTCGCGCCAAGGCGGGGGCCGGGTCCGTTCGCGGTATCCACCTCCGTCGAGAATGCGGTGACCGGCGCGGCGGTCGGCGAGATCTTTCGTGAGGTCGAGGGACTCGTTGAGGAGGGGCCCACCCGGGACGAGGTCGAGGCGGCGACGAGCTACCTGGCCGGGGTGTTCCCGTTGCGGCTCGAGACCACGGGGCAGATCGCCTCCAGGATCGCGGAGATGATCGTCTACGACCTTCCGGACGACTACTACCGGCGCTATCGCGACCGGGTCCGCCAGGTGACCGCGGCTCACGCGGCTGACGCGGCGCGCCGTCACATACGCCCATCCGAGTTCTGTACGGTGGTGGTGGGCGATGCGGAGGAGGTGGTTCCGCAGCTGGAAGGACTGGGGATCGGTCCGGTGAACGTCCACGAGGAGGCCGCGGAGAGGACCACACCGTGAGCGAGGACAGGGACGCCCTCGTCCAATCGACCGTCATTCACGATGGCCGGGTCGTCCACCTCAGCGTGGACACGGTGCGCTTCCCCGACGGTTCGTTGGGCGAGCTGGAACTGGTCCGCCACCGGGGTGCGGCGGCCGTGCTGCCGGTGCTGGGGAACAGAGAGGACCCCGACCCCGATGTCCTTCTGCTGCAGCAGTACCGGTATGCGGCGGGGGGCGTGATCTACGAAGTGCCGGCCGGGATCATCGAGCCCGGTGAGAGCTGGCAGGAGTGTGCCCGCCGCGAGCTCGAGGAGGAGGCGGGGTTCAGGGCCGGGACGCTGGAGAAGCTGACGACCATCCACACCACCCCGGGCTTCACGAACGAGGAGATTCACCTCTATGCCGCCTTCGATCTGACCGAGGGAACGGCGCGCACCGACGAGGACGAGTTCCTGCAGGTGGAACGCATGCCGCTGTCGCAGGCGCTCGAGCTGGCGCGCTCGGGAAGGATGACCGACGCGAAGTCCCTGGTCACCATCCTCTACGCTGCCCGGTTTCTGCTGGCGGCCGGGACTGCCGGAGCCCGTGGGTAGATAGCCGCGACAACCGGAGTGGGGAGGACTGGGCTGGCGAGCCGGCAGACTGCCGCTTGCCGTCACCCGACAGGGAAACCGGTGTCCTCCTGTGAGGACGGATTGACGGCTCCGGGCGTGTGTTCATGCCGTGAAACGGGTTGGCACGCTTCATGCGTGTTATGCCCGATACCAAGACCTTGACCCGAGGGGTCCCGGCAGGGATCCCGCAAACGCCCGCAAGGGCGAGGGAGACAACGATGTCCCGCGGCAAGCTGCTGAATGCAGGGAATGGCGGTGTCGGGAACGTACACACGGCCAGGGAAGCCAGGCGGAGAATCGAGGCACTGAGTGACAGCCAGGTCGTACAGCAATTCCTGGATGGAGACGACAGGGCCTTTGCAGAGATCGTGCGCCGCTACGACAAGCGGCTTCATAACTTCGTCTCGCGCACCGTAGGAGACCGCGAGCAGGCGGAAGACCTGGTACAGGAGACCTTCGTGCGAGTCTACAGACACCTTCACCGATTCGACCAGACGAGGAAGTTCTCCACCTGGATCTACACGATCGCCGGCAACCTGGCCAAGAACGAGTTGCGCAACCGCTCCCGGAACCCGCTGGTGCTGTTCCAGACCATCATGAAGAACTGGGATGCCGATTTCCGGCCCCTGGAATGGGAAGACCCGAAGACACGGCCCGACGACCTCTACCGCAGGCGCTTCCTGCGAGAGAAGGTGAACGAGGCCGTCGAGCAACTTCCCGAACATCACCGGACCGTGTTCGTGCTCCGGGAGCTGCACGGCAAGAGCTACGAAGAGATCGCCGAGATTACCGGCTGCAATCTGGGAACCGTCAAGAGCCGCCTGAACCGGGCACGCAACAGCTTCGCCCGGATCATCGCGCCCATGATCGACTAGCCGCTTCGAGCACACCTCGGCCGACGCACCGGCAGGGGCTCCTCGGGGGCCGCGGGGCACGGCGCTCGCGGCCCCCGCGGGGTCTTCCGGTGGCCGTCCATTCCGCCCCTCGGGGAACATCGAGTCCCCTTTTGTTGTACTTGTAGGCAACCTCTCACGCGCGCTAGATTTGGAGTCCGAATTTGAGCGGTCGACCTCCGGTGAAGGTTTCGAGCAGGCGTCAGCTGCTCAAAATCTGTTCGCGCGCCGCCATGAGATTTTCCAGTCTGTATGGGGCTAACAGTATAGTGGACAAGAAGATCGCAAGTCCGGGAGACCTTGCGGGGACCAGCGCGTCCCTGCCCGATGGGTGTCGCAAGTTCCTCGACGGGTATTCCGAGTACCGGGACGGCCGCCTCGACACCGAGGATCGGTCGTTCTTTATGGGCCATATGGCCCAGTGCTCCTCGTGTCGGCGCTATGACCGTGTGATTCGCAGGGGAGTCCGGGTCCTTCGTGAGCCGGTTGAAGCGTCGGCGCCGGCGACAATGAGCATCGCCGAGGTGCGCTTCCGGGCCACTGCCTTCGAGCGGGAGTCGCTGGCACTGGGCACCGCGGGCTCCGGCGTGACGCTTTCGGCTGCCGTGGTGGTGGCGTTGCTCCTGGCCGCGGTCGCGTGGAGCCCCTTCTTCTCCGGCACCACCCCCGAGGTCGACATGCCCCCGGTGGTGGCCGGCGCGCCGCACCCGCCGAGCACACCCTCCTTCGCACCGCTGGAGATGCGGTCGCCACTGGACTTGAGGCAGCCGGACCTTTGGGATACCGTCCGTTCGATATTCGTCGCACAGGGGCTCGGCCGCGTTCAGGAATCCAAGGCGGACACGGATCCGAACTGATCTCCGGTGGTCGCAGTCCCCGCTGCGTTTGACCGGCGGTGCGCCCCGGCGTAGCGTGCCGCCATCTGTCATCGGTCACCACTGACGGGGAGCCGGCGTTGCTGCCCACATCACTGACCGCCGCGAAGGACGGCGGTGTCTTCTTTCTTCACGGCGGGGACGAGTACCGCAAGGCCGTTGCCGCGAAAGCGCTGTTGGAGCGGTACGCCGATCCGGCTACCGAAGCGTTCAATGTGGACCGCGTCGTGGGTACGGAAACCTCGGTCGAGCGGTTGGCGTCGATCATTGCCACGCCCCCCATGATGGCCTCCTGGCGCGTCGTTCACGTGAAGGAGACGGAGGGTCTGGCGGCGAGCCCGAAGGCGCGCGAGGTCGTTCTCGACGCCGCGAGGAACCCCCCTCCCGGCCTGGTCCTGATCCTCCAGGGCACGGTGCCCGCGCGATCGAAGGCGAAGTTCTACAAGGACCTGGCCCGCGCGGCGACGGCGGTCGAGTTCAAGCCCGTACCCGCCGACGCGGTGCCCGGGTGGCTGGTGACCTGGGCCCGGGACGAGCTTGGCGTGACGTTCGAGATCGAGGCCGCCCAGGCTCTCGCGGGAGCGGCCGGCACCGAACTGGGCATGCTCACCCAGGAGGTGAGGAAGCTGGCGGAGATGGTGGGGGAGGGGGCCGTGGTGGACCTGGACGCCGTGAAGAAGGGGGGGATCCGGTTGCCCAGCCAGGATCGGTGGGCGTGGTTCGATCTCGTGGGGAACCGGCGGATCAGAGAGGCGGCAAAGGGACTGCCGGTCCTTCTCGAACAGGGGGAATCGGTGGTCGGGCTGGTAATCGGACTCTCTTCACAGCTATTGCGCATCGGAGTGGCCATCGAAGGGGGGGTGTCGGCGGTGCAGGCGGCGTTGCCGCCCTACCAGCGCTTCCTGGCGCGCCGCATCGTGGCGCAGGCCCGGCGCTGGACCCGCGCCGAACTCGCCGACGCCGTGCGCGGATTGCGCCGGCTGGACCAGCTCCTGAAGGCGAGCGCGATCCCCGGCGAGGTGCTCATGGAGGAATGGCTGCTGGGGCTGATGGTGCGGGGGCGGCGCCGGTGAACGAGGCTGGCGGGGCGGTCCGGGTGGGAGGGATGGAAGGCGGCGCGTCCGGAGCGGATCAGGTTCAGCTGCGCATCAAGGGCATGCACTGCGCGTCGTGTGTGCGGACGGTCGAAAGGGCGCTCGAGACGGCAGAGGGTGTGGGCGAGGCCAGTGTGAGCCTGGTCGAGGAGGTGGCGCGGGTACGGCTGGTGCAGGGGATGGCGGATCCGGCTCCGCTCGTGGGCGCCGTCGAAGAGGCCGGGTACGGGGCCGAGGTGCTCGCCGGGACCGGGGCGGTGCTGGAGGCCTCCCGGGCGCACGACGAGGAACGGGACGCGGAGCGGGCCGCGCTGATGAAGCGCTTCCGGGTGGGTGTGATGTGCGGACTGCCGGTGGTGCTGGCCGGGCACTGGGAGATGATACCGGGACTGCCGGGGCTGACCGAAAGCGTCCGAGTCGCGGCCAGCTGGCTCTCGGGCGCACTGACCCTGCCGATCCTCCTATACACGGGACGCGGTTTCTTCACGGGCGCCTGGACCGCCGCGCGCCGCCGCTCGGCCAACATGGACACGCTGGTCGCGCTGGGAACGGGCGCGGCCTGGCTTTACTCCACGGTCGCCGTCGCGGCGCCGCACCTCTTTCCGGGCGGCAGCGGCCGTCCCTTCTACGAGGCGGTCGCGGTGGTGATCACCCTGGTGGTCCTGGGCCAGGCGATCGAGGCCCGCGCCCGGGGCCGCACCGCTCGTGCGCTGCGGTCCCTCCTGGACCTGAGCCCCGAGACGGCCGACCGCGTGACCGCACAGGGAGCGGAGACGGTGCCCGTGGCCGACATCGCTCCGGGGGACGTGCTCCTGGTTCGCCCGGGCGCGCGTGTTCCACTGGACGGACGGGTCATCGAGGGCGACAGCGAAGTCGACGAGTCCATGATCACCGGCGAGAGCGCGCCCGTGGCAAAATCGCCGGGGGACGGTGTGGTGGGCGGCACGGTCAACGGCACCGGGGCGCTCACCATCGAGACCACCCGCGTGGGCGCGGACACGGTGCTGGCCCGGATCATTCAGCTCGTTCAGCGCGCCCAGGGCACCAAGCCGCCGATCCAGAGGACCGTGGACGTGATCGCCGGCTATTTCGTGCCGGCGGTGATCGTGGTTTCGCTGGTCACTTTCGGTGTGTGGGCGCTGGCCGGGCCGGAGCCGCGGATCAACTTCGCCGTCGTGACCGCGGTGGCCGTCCTGGTGATCGCCTGTCCCTGCGCACTGGGGCTGGCCACGCCCATCTCGGTGATGATCGCGATCGGCAAGGCGGCCGCTCACGGCGTGCTGATCCGCGATGGCGAGGCCCTGCAGCGGGCGCGGCGGGTCGACACGGTAGTTCTGGACAAGACGGGGACGTTGACAGCCGGCAAGCCATCGGTGGCCTTTGGCGCCGCTTCGGCCGGGCTCTCCGAGAGCGAGTTGCTCGAAGTCACCGCAAGCGTGGAGGAGGCGTCCGAACACCCGGCGGCGCGGGCGATCGTCCGGTTTGCGGGGGAGCGGGGTGTGAGGTGGCCGAAGGCGAGGCATTTCGTGGCGCATCCGGGGCGGGGAGCCTCCGCCTCGGTGGCCGGGCGGCGGATGCTGGTGGGGTCGCCGTCGTTTGCCAGGGAGGCCGGGGTGGATCTGGGGCCGGTGGGTGGCTATCTCGGGCGGGCGGAGGAGGAGGGGGCGACCCCGGTCGTGGTGGTGATGGACGGGAGGGCGGTGGGGGTGTTCGGGGTGGCGGATGTGCTGCGTGCGGAGGCGCGGGGGGCGGTGGGGCGGCTGCGGGGGGGCGGGGTGGAGGTGATCATGCTGACGGGGGATGAGGAGGCGGCCGCGAAGAGGGTGGCGGGGTCGGTGGGGATCGATCGGGTGTCGGCGCGGGTTTCTCCGGACGAGAAGGCACAGGCGGTGCGGGCCTTGCGCGACGAGGGCCGGGTGGTGGCGATGGTGGGGGACGGGATCAACGACGCGCCCGCGCTGGCGACCGCCGATGTGGGGATCGCGATGGGGAGCGGCACCGACGTGGCGCTCCAGACCGGAGACGTGGCGCTGCTGGGGGACTCGCTCCGGGGGGTGGAGATCCTGCTGGACCTCTCGCGGACCGCGCACCGCAACATCGTCCAGAACCTCGTGGGCGCCTTCGCCTACAACGTGGTCGGCATCCCGCTCGCCGCCGGCGTTCTCTACCCCTCGCTGGGGCTGCTGCTCTCGCCGATGTTCGCGGGCGCGGCCATGGCCTTCAGTTCGGTCACCGTCGTCGCCAACGCCAACCGTCTGCGGGGGTACGAACCCGGCAGCCCGTAGGCGGGAACCTCCCAGCCTTCGAGAGGCGATCGGATCCAGCGGCTACCGGTTGATCACCGGTTCCGGCGGCGGTATCGTAGACGCGGCACCCCCAGGAAGGAGCCCCTCCGCAGCCTTGGCGACCGCTCAGATTCGCAGTACCGACACCCCGCTCATGCGGCAATGGCGGGAGGTGAAGTCCCGTCACCGGGATGACCTCGTTTTCTTTCGAGTGGGCGACTTCTACGAGTTGTTCTGCGAGGACGCCGAGGAGGGTTCGCGTCTTCTCGGCCTCACCCTGACCTCGCGCAACAACGGGGCCGCCGCCGGCGTGCCGCTCGCCGGTGTCCCGGCCAAGGCTCTCGACCACTACCTGGAAGAGCTGGTCAAGCTCGGCAGGAAAGTCGCGATCTGCGAACAGACCGAGGACCCCGCCGAAGCCAGCGGAATCGTGCGCCGCGAGGTGGTGGAGACGGTGACGCCCGGGACCGTGGTGGCGGACGCGCTGCTGAAAGCGGAGCGGAACAACTTCGTGGTCGCCCTGGTCCCCGATGATGCGGCGGTAGGGCTCGCTGCGCTGGACGTCTCGACGGGGGAGATGGTGGTCCTCGAGACGAAGCCTGCCGAGATCGCCGGCGAGCTGGAGCGCCTGGATCCCCGCGAGCTTCTGATGCCCGAGTCCGCCGGCGACCCGCCCGAGGCCGGAGCCGGCGCGGTTCATTCCGTCCGTGCGGACTGGCTCTTCGACGTCGATACGGCCCGCGACGAGTTGGAGCGGCGATATGGGGTCCAGTCGCTCGATGGCTTCGGTTTCGAGGCCGGGGACGAGTTGCTGGTCCGCGCCGCCGGGGCCCTGGTCGCCTACGCCGAGGAGATCCGTCCCGGCTCGGCGGAACACCTGCGCGCGCCCAGGATCCAGCGCCCGGACACCGTCATGACGCTGGACTCCATGACGCGGCGCAACCTGGAGCTGGTGGAGCCGCTCCGGCCCTACGACGGCGATGCTTCGCTGCTTTCGGTCCTCGATGCGACAACGACCCCCATGGGGGCGCGCCTGCTCCGAACCTGGCTCCTGAACCCGCTTCTGGACGCCGATGAGATCCGGCGCCGGCAGGGAGGAGTGGTGGAGCTGTTCGGGGACCCGGATACCCGCGCCGGTCTGCGTGGGACACTACGCAAGATCCGCGATCTGGACCGTCTCGGCACAAAGATCGGTTCGGGACGCGCCACACCCCGCGACGTGCTGGCGCTGGGACAGTCGCTCGAGGAGCTGCCCGCGCTGGTCCGCTGCGGGGAGGGTTTGGGGAGCGAGGTCGTGTCGGATCTGCTTCCCGGCATGGACACGCTGGACGATGTCGCGGCGCTCATCGCAGAGGCCATCTCCGAGGACGCGCCCGCCGCGCTGGCCGACGGCGGCGTCATCCGGGAGGGCTTCGACGCGGAGCTTGACGAACTCCGCACCATCCGCGACGGGGCCCGCGACTTTATCGCCCGGCTGCAGGCCGCGGAGCGGGAACGGACGGGCATCTCCTCGCTCAAGGTCGGCTACAACAAGGTCTTCGGCTACTACCTGGAGGTCACCCGCGCAAACCTGTCACGCGTCCCCGAACACTTCATTCGCAAGCAGACGCTGGCCAACGCGGAACGCTACTTCACCCTGGAGCTGAAGGAGTGGGAAGAAAAGGTCTTCGACGCCGACGACCGCATCGCACGCCTTGAGCAGACCCTGTTCCTGCGGCTGCGCGGCGAGCTGGCCTTCGCCGTCGGACGCATCCAGGAGGCCAGCCGGCGCGTCGCGGAGCTGGACGTGCTGGTCACGATGGCCGAGGTGGCGGAGAAGCGCGGTTACGCCCGTCCTGAGGTCACCACGGAGTTCGGGCTGCGCATCGTGGCGGGCCGCCACCCGGTCGTGGAGACGATGATGCCGCGCGAGGAGTTCATCCCCAACGACCTCGAGCTGGACCGGGAGGGACGCATCGTGATCCTGACCGGGCCGAACATGGCCGGAAAGAGCACGGTGCTGCGCCAGGTCGGGCTGATCCAGCTCATGGCCCAGACCGGGTCCTTCGTGCCGGCGGACAGCGCGCGACTCGGAGTCTGCGACCGGGTCTTCACGCGCGTGGGCGCCTCGGACAATCTGGCGCGCGGCCAGTCCACCTTCATGGTCGAGATGAGCGAAACCGCCGCGATCATCCACGGGGCCACCGAGCGGAGCCTCGTGCTCCTCGACGAGATCGGGCGCGGCACCTCCACCTACGACGGCGTGTCCATCGCGTGGGCGGTGACCGAACACCTGCATGAGAACGTCGGCGCCAAGGGGATCTGCGCGACGCACTACCACGAGCTCACCCAACTGGGCGATCAGCTCCCGGCCGTGCGCAACCTGAACGTCTCGGTGCGCGAATCGGGCAACGACATCGTCTTCCTCCGGCGGCTGGAGGAGGGGGGAGCGGACCGGTCCTACGGGATCCAGGTGGCCCGTCTGGCGGGATTCCCACCGGGGTTGATCGGGCGCGCGATGGAACTTCTGGCCGAATTGGAGGGAACACATTCGGGAGGGGGCGGCGGTCTCGGCCGGAGGGGGACTGGTGCCGGCACGGAGAGCGGCGTGGGTCAGCTGTCGCTGTTCGAAACGCGGCACCCCGTGGTCGACCGTCTCCGCGCCCTGGACCCGGATCGCATGACCCCCCTGGAAGCCCTGAATGTGCTGCATGCCCTGCGGGCCGCGGCCGCGGAAGGTCAGTGATGCCCGGATGTGGCCCCGGTGCCGTGAAGGCTGCGGGATAGACGGGAGAACCCGGTATGGACAATCGAGTGTCGCAGGCGGATCTGAAGGCTGCCGGCATGCGATGGCGCTTTGGATCCCGGACGCCGATAGTGTCGCTGCTCGTCGCGGCGGGCATGACAGCGCCTGGTTGCGGTGGCGATGCGAACATCGAGAAACCCACCCCCCTCTTCACGGAAAGTCCCGTGGAGTACCCGCTCGAACTGTGGGAACAGAACATTGAGGGAAGCGCCCTGGTGCGGGTTCTCGTGAACGAGGAAGGCGGCGTGGACAGCGCGATGGTAATGGAGAGCAGCGGCCACTCGGAGCTCGATTCCGCGGCCGTGCAGGGGGCCCTTTCCATGGAGTTCGACCCGGCGACAAGGCAGGGCGAACCGTTGCGGGTCTGGGCACGCGTGCCCGTGCAGTTCTCGAAAGAGACGCGGCCGGCGGGTTCCGGCGGGTTGGGGGACCCGAACGGAGGGGCCATCCAGCCGGCGCCGACGTCAAACCCTAACGTAACGTCAGGGTTGCGCAGATGAACCGGGATTCCGGGACGCCCGGAGCGCCGCGTCACGCCACGCCGTACGAGGGCGTTCTCGATCTGGTGGGATGGACACCCCTCGTCCGGCTCAACCGGGTAACGCGTGGAATCCGAACCCCTGTCTACGGCAAGGCGGAGTTCATGAACCCCGGCGGGTCGGTGAAGGATAGAATCGGCCTGGCGATGATCGAGGCCGCCGAAGAGGCCGGCCTCCTGAAGCCGGGTGGCACGATCGTGGAGGGGACAAGCGGCAACACCGGTCTGGCGCTCGCAATGGCGGCCGCGACACTCGGCTACCGCTGCATCTTCACCATGCCCGACAAGATGAGCCGCGAGAAGGTCAAGCTGCTGCGCGCCTTCGGGGCCGAGGTGGTCATCACTCCGACCGCGGTGCCGCCGGACCACCCCGAGCACTACGTGAACCGGGCCCGCGCGATCGCCGAGTCCACCCCGGGCGGCTTCCTTGCGGACCAGTTCCAAAACCGCGCCAACCCCGAGGCCCACTACCGCACGACCGGCCCCGAGGTGTGGACGCAGACGTGCGGGGGTGTCACCCACTTCTTCGCGGGGGCGGGGACCGGGGGGACGATCTCGGGAGCCGGCCGTTACCTCAAGGAGAAGAATCCGGACATCCGGGTGATCGGGGTGGACCCGGTGGGGTCGGTCCTCTCGGGGTTCTACCACACCGGAGCGGTGGACCGGAGCGAGCCCTACAAGGTCGAGGGACTGGGCAACGACAAGGTGCCCGGGACGCTCGACGTCGAGTACCTCGACGACTACCGCACCGTCGCCGACGGCGAGGCCTTCGCCATGGCCCGCCGCCTGGTCGCCGAGGAGGGCCTGTTCGTCGGGGGCTCGACCGGCCTGATCGTGCACGCCGCGCTGGTCGAAGCGCGCCGGATTGACGACCCGGACGCATGCGTGGTGGCCGTGCTCTGCGATTGGGGCGAGCGCTACCTGACCAAGCAGTACGACGACGAATGGATGCGCAACAACGGGTTCCTGGCGCAGCCGCGGGCGACGGTGGCCGAGATGGTGGCCGCCAAGCTCGAACCGTTGCCGGGACTGCTCATGGTGACGCCGTCGACCCCGGTGCGCATGGCGATCTCCACACTGTCCTCCCACCACGTCTCGCAGCTGCCGGTGGTGGTCAACGGCGAGTGCATCGGGAGCGTCGCCGAGCGCAGGCTGATGAGCGCGGTGCTGGCCGACCCGGAGGTGCTGGAGCAGGAGGTGGAATCGGTCATGGAGGCCCCGTATCCGGTCCTCGACGAGCACGCCGACGCCGAAGCGGCCACGAGGCTGCTGAGTGGAGGGGCGCACGCGGTGCTCGTACGGGTGAACGGGTCGCTGGGCGGCATTCTGACGCGCCACGACCTGGTGCGCGCAATGGCGGCCGCGCCTTGAGCGTGGTGCCGGGACGGCGGGGTGGGCGGGATGGGGCGGGCGGGCACGCCGGTTCGCTGAAGGTCGCCGTCCTCATGGGGGGCAGTTCGGAGGAGCGGGGGGTCTCGCTGGCCAGCGGCTGCGAGGTGGCCGCTGCGCTGCGCTCCAGGGGGCACCAGGTGACGAGCATCGACGCGGCGGTGGGAGCGATGGCGCCCGAGCTGGAGCGGCGGATTCTGGAATCGGGGATCGGCAGGGCAGGGGTCCCGGGTCCGCCGCCGGGTCCGCCCAACGTGTTGCCCGAGCGCGCGGTGATCGCCTCCGAGTCCGCGCTCACGGAAGTGGACGTGGTGTTTGTGGCGCTCCACGGCGGCGCCGGAGAGGACGGGACGGTCCAGAGGCTGCTCGAGGTCTCGGGAATCCCCTACGCGGGAAGCGGGCCGGTGGCGTGCATGCTGGCGATGGACAAGGACCTGACCAAGCGGTTGCTGCGCGACGCGGGGGTGGCCACCCCGGACTGGATCGCGGGGGCGGCGCCAGATGGGGAGGTGGTCGAGCGGCTGGGGCTGCCGGTGATCGTGAAGCCGATGTCGGGAGGATCGTCGGTGCGCCTGACGCTGGCCCGTTCGGTGGATGAGGTGGAGGCCGCGACGGTGGAGGCGGGGGGCGGGGGGGACGTGGTCATGTACGAGGCGTACGTGCAGGGACGCGAATTCACCGTCGGGATCCTCGGCGAAGAGGCGCTGCCGGTGGTCGAAATCGAGCCCTCGGGCGAACTCTTCGACTTCGAAAGCAAGTACGAGCCGGGGATGGCTGTGGAGACGGTGCCCGCGCGGATACCGGACGAGCTGGCCGGGGCGCTCCAGGCGGAGGCGCTGAAGGTCCACCGGCTTCTGCGCATGGAGCACTTTTCGCGGGTCGACTTCATGATGGACGCGGACGGCGGCGTGTGGTGCCTCGAGGCCAATGCGTTGCCGGGGCTGACCGGGAACAGTCTGCTGCCGAAGGCGGCGCGGGCGGCCGGAGTGCGGTTCGCCGAGTTGTGCGAGAGGATCTGTCTGCTGGGGTGCGGATGACCCTTTTTGCTTGAAAATCCACAATTGACTTGCGGATTCTCACGGATTATTGCTTGGCAGTCTCGAGGGGCTGGTCGTGATCGACGAAGTTCAGCATTCGCCCTCCCTCTTCGAAACGGTAAGGGTGCTGGTGGATCGACCCGGCAACCCGGCACGTTTCCTGTTGCTCGGCAGCGCGTCGCCCACGCTGGTCCGCGGTGTTTCGGAGACCCTCGCCGGACGCGTCGGGCTGGTCGATCTGGCCGGTTTCGATCTCGGCGAGGTGGACCCGAACGCGTGGCGAAAGCTGTGGGGCGATGGTCGTCCCGCTTTGCACGTTTTGGAACCGAAAGCTGTCTATACAGGTAGAGGGAGACGCTCGCTGGCACGCCCACCGTCCTTACCCGGCGGCGGTCCTTGCCCTACTCTGGTAGCGGGCGTCCGCAGCCGCCGCCGGTCCGGTGCCGCGGGCCCACCGTCACATATGGAGGAGAACCGTGAGATACGTGAGCCAACCCCCGTCATACGGCGGCGCATCCCCGCGCCTGCAAATGACGCAGTGGGTCAAGATTCTGCTCATGGCCAACGCGGGGGTCTTCCTGGTGACGGTCGTCGTGGGCCAGGGGGCCATGTTCGACCTCTTCGCCTTCTCGCCGGGCCGGCTGCTGGAGCGGCCGTGGGGCATGGTCACCTACATGTTCATGCACGCGGGCCTCTGGCACCTGCTCATTAACCTCCTCTTCCTCTTCTTCTTCGGGCCGCCGCTCGAGGCGCGCTGGGGTTCGGATCTCTTCCTCAAGTTCTACCTGGTGTGCGGACTGGGGGGTGTGCTGCTCAGTTTCGCCTTCTCCGATGCGGTGATCGTGGGGGCGTCGGCAGCGTGCTACGGGATCATGCTGGCCTTCGCGATGGCATGGCCGAACCAGACCGTCTACATCTGGGCGCTGTTTCCCGTCAAGGTGAAGTGGATGGTGGGGTTCCTGGTGGCGCTGAGCTTCGTGAGCGCCATCGGTCCGAGCCGGGACGGGATTGCGCACCTGGCACACCTGGGCGGGGCGGTGGCGGGCTTCCTGATGGTGAAGAGCGGGTGGCTGCCGGCGCACAGTGGGGCCAGGCACGCGGGGAGGGGGGACTGGGGACCCGGTGCGGGAGGTGCGGGAGTGCGCGCGCGTCGCGGCCGCAAGCGGCGCGGTACGGACTGGCGCCGGCTCGCGCGGATGCTCGGCGTCACTCGGGCCGGGCCCAGGCTGATGAAGCGGGAGGAGAAGAGTCGGCGGGCACCGCAACCGGCGCGTGATCCCCGGGAAGCGGCGGCCATGCGCGTCATCCAGGAGCACATGGCCGAGGAGCGGGCGCGCCGGGAGCTCGACAGGGTCGACGAGGTGCTCGACAAGATCTCCGCACAGGGGATCAATTCGCTGACCGAGGAGGAGCGGGCGCTTCTCGACCGGGTATCGCGGCAGACGCAGCTGAACTGAACGGGCTCACCGCCCCGTCTTGACCCGGCCATGAGCGGGTTTCTACAATCCCCGTCCCGTTGTCCATTCCCCGGCGCTCGCGACCCTCTCGACGCGGTACCGCCACCGGCGTATTCTCATGCGCCCGATTGGGCTTCTCGAAGACAGTCAGCAAGGAGGTGGCATGGCCGCGGCCAGGTCGTTCAGAACGGAACAGATTCGCAATGTGGTGGTGTTGGGGCACGGAGGATCGGGGAAGACGACGCTCATAGACGCAGTGTGTTTTGCCGCGGGGACGTCCAGGCGCAAGGGCAACGTGGGCGCGGGAACGGCGCTGACGATGACGACGCCCGAAGAGACCGGTCACGGCATGTCGATGCAGCTTACGGTCGCGCACGCCATCCGGGAGGGGACCAAGGTCAACCTCCTCGACACGCCCGGGTACATGGATTTCGTGGGCGATGCAACCGCGGCCGCGCGGGTCGCCGACGCCGCGCTCGTCACGGTGAGCGCCACCTCGGGGGTCGAGGTGGGCACCGAGATGGTGTGGCAGCTCTGCGAAGACCGCGCACTCCCCCGCATGATCTTCGTCTCGATGATGGACAAGATGCACGCGA
This sequence comes from Longimicrobiales bacterium, assembly GCA_965211795.1. Classification (GTDB taxonomy): domain Bacteria; phylum Gemmatimonadota; class Gemmatimonadetes; order Longimicrobiales; family Gaopeijiaceae; genus Bin94. The sequence continues at coordinate 3,531,245 of OZ242973.1, read as the reverse complement.
ACTTCGGCAAGGTCCTGAACGAGGTCAGGGAGGAGCTGGCGCCCGGAGCCATTCCCGTGCAGATCCCCATCGGCGCGGCGAGCACCTTCAAGGGCGTGGTCAACCTGCTCACCAACCGGGCCTACGCCTACAGCCCCGGATCGACGACCGGCGAATACGAGGAAATCCCCGTCCCGGACGAGGTGGCCGACGACGTCGAGACCTGGCAGACCGAGCTCATGGAAACGCTCGCCACCACCGACGAGGAGCTCCTGGACCGCTATCTGGAAGGGGAGGAAATCAGCCTGGAGGAGCAGCTGGCCGCGCTGGCCGGTGCGGTCGCCGACGGAGAGGTGGTGCCCGTCTTCTGCGGTGCCGCCGAGCAGTCCTTCGGGGTGCGTGAACTCACCGACATGATGATCGCGCTGCTGCCGCATCCCGGTGCGGCGGGCGAGGTGGAGGCCACCAACGGTGGTGGCGACCCCGTCCAGCTGCGCACCGCCGACGACGAGAGCGTGAGCGCCCTGGTCTTCAAGACGAGCGCGGAACCCCATGTGGGCGAACTCTCGCTCTTCCGCGTGTACTCGGGCATGATCGTCAACGGCACGGAGCTGCGAAACGCGGGCCGGAGCGCGTCGGAGCGCATCAATCACCTGGCCATTCCGCAGGCGCGGGAGCGCGTCGAAGTGGACGGGCTGCACGCCGGCGACATCGGGGTCGTGGCGAAGCTCAAGTCGACCCACACCAACGACACCCTGAGCGCGCCGGCCAACCCGGTGACGATCGAGGGCGTGGCCTTCCCCCAGCCGGACATCTCAATCGCGGTGCGCGGAGCCGCCCGCGCCGACGAGGACAAGCTCGGCGAGGCGCTCGGCAAGCTGCAGGAGGAGGATCCGACCTTCGCCGCCGGGTTCAACCCCGAAATCCGCCAGACGATCGCGCGTGGCATGGGGGAGCTGCACCTGGATGTGCAGTTTGAGAGGATGAAGAGGAAGTATGGGGTTTCGGTGGAAACCGAGCCGCCCCGGATCGCCTATCGCGAAACGATCACCGCCGAGGCGGAGGGGCAGGGGCGCTTCAAGAAGCAGACGGGCGGCAGGGGCCAGTTCGGGGACTGCTGGGTGCGGCTGCGGCCGCGCGACCGGGGCGAGGGCTACGAGTTCATCAGCTCGATCAAGGGCGGCGTGATCCCTACCAAGTACGTGCCGTCGGTCGACCGTGGCATCCAGGAGGCGGCCACGAAGGGCGTGGTCGCGGGCTATCCCCTGGTCGACTTCGAGGCCGAGTGCTACGACGGCTCATACCACTCGGTGGACTCGTCGGACATCGCCTTCAAGGTGGCCGGGTCGTATGCGTTCAGGAACGTGGCCGAGAAGGCGAAGCCGGCGCTCCTGGAGCCGATCATCGAGATCACGGTGACGGTGCCGGAGGAGTACGTGGGCGACGTCATGGGCGACCTGAACGGCCGCTCGGCGCGGGTGCTGGGCATGGAGCCGCTGGGGGGGAAGACCGCGATCATGGCGCAGGTGGCCGAGGCTGAGCTGTACAAGTATGCATCGGTGCTGCGGTCGATTACGCAGGGGCGCGGGTTCCACCGGCGGAAGATGCTGGGGTATGACCTGGTGCCGCCGATGCGCGTGGAGAAGATCGTGGCCGAGGCGGAGGAGCGGGAGGGCTGAGGGACACCTAAGGTCTGATGCGTCCTGTGATTCGGCGGGAGGAACACGCAGACACGGAGAGATTTCGGAGACTCTGGTCTTGCGGAACCTGGACGCAGGACATAGCGTAGTTGGTAGCAATGAGAGTCTTGACTGGGGCCTCTCCGGCCCTGTTATTGGGGTCCCCGCGTGAGCGGGGGCCCCATTTTGTTTCGACCTCCTCTACCATTCTTCGGGGGTGGGATGGATCGATACGCGATCTTCGTGGACGCTGGTTATCTTTTCGCGGCCGCCGGGAGTCTCTGTTTCGGCACGAGCGTGCGCCGTGACCTGAATCTCGATGCCGAGAAGGCAAACCCGTTTTCTGAGGGAACGCTGCGGTAACCATTGTGACCAGGCGCATTTGAGGACGTACTGGTACGACGGAGCTCCCGATGCCGTGCCGACGAGCGATCAGCTCCAAATCGGTGGGCAGCAGGGCGTCAAGCTTCGTCTGGGCCGTCTGTCAAAGCACGGCCAGAAGGGAGTTGACTCGCGTATCGTTCGGGATCTCATCGTTCTGTCGCGAAACCGGGCGGTGAGCACGGTCTACCTCATGAGCGGAGACGAGGACGTACGAGAAGGGGTTGTCGAGGCGCAGGAGTTTGGGGTTGCAGTGATTCTGCTCGGGATCGAACCGCAATCGGGCCAATTCAACCAGGCAGCGACGCTTGTTCGGGAAGCCGATGATATCATCACGTTATCGCGTTCGGATTGCATCAGATTCCTATCGCATTCCGACGAGAATATCGGACGACCCCATCTCACTCGTTCTGTCGCCGTCGATGGGAATGCGAGCCCCACCGAGTTTGGCAAGGCTTATGGTCGAGCTACGCGAAGTGACCTGGACCCGGAGGCAGTCTCTAGAATCCTTGCAGGTCGGCCCCGGATTCCGCAGTCGATCGACGTCTGGTTGGTGAAGAACGCCGCGACCCGCTTCGGGGACCCGCTCCCCGAAGACGCCAGACATAAGGTCCGTGCTGGGTTTTGGAGAGGGATTGAGGCGGCGACAACCGGGGACCTGCAGTAATGTCGGGCTGCATCGTGTTGACCTCCAGCAGTGGCGCATCATAGATTGCCTCATTCTGCATCAACAGATGAGTCACATTCGGGAGACGAAGCGTGAAGCAGCTCACCGTTCGCGGCCTGGGGGACGAGTTGACCCGGGCGATTCGGCGGCTCGCCAACCGTGACGGGACGTCGCTCAACCGGGCGGCCGTCAAGCTGTTGCGCCGGGGGGCGGGGCTGGAGGAAACGGGATCGGACACGGTGGGGTCGTCGCTGGACCACCTCATCGGCACATGGAGCGATGCCGAGGCCGACGAGTTCGAGCGTGCATTACGGCACTTCGAGCGAATCGACAGGGCCGTGTGGGAATGAGGGTGCTGCTTGACTCGAACGCGTATACGCAGCTGATGCGGGGGCGCGAGCAGGTGGGGCGGATCGTGCGTGGCGCCGAGGAGGTGCTGTTGTCGGCCGTCGTCCTCGGGGAGCTTCTGTATGGGTTTCGGCACGGCTCGCGCCAAGAGCGCAACACGCGGGCAATGCGCGCCTTCCTGGACAATCCCTACGTCTCGCTGGTCCCGGTCGGAGAAACGACGGCGGACCGGTATTCGAGGATCGCGGCATCACTGCGCGCGAAGGGCCGTCCCATTCCCACGAACGACGTATGGATCGCTGCCCATGCCATGGAGACCGGGGCTGATCTGGTGTCGGCCGACCGGCACTTCGCGCATGTGGACGGGATCGCGTGGATTCGGCTGAGGACCGAGCGCCGGCCGCCGGTCCGGCCGCCCCTTTGAATCAACCCCTCCCCAGGCGCCACACCTGGACCGATTCCACCCCGAATTCCTCGTCCTCCGTCTTGCCGAGGATGTAGTCGGCCCCGATCTCGTAGATCTCCAGCTCCTCTGGAGTCTCAACGAAACCCAGCACCCGTCCCTCGGGGTCGAAGACGGTCCAGAGGACGCCGTCCACCTCTTCCCCCGGGGGTTCGTATTCCCTGACCCAGAGGTGGTCGAGGGCATCGGAAACGACCGTGGCGAAGGCAGGGAAGTGCGCGGCAACGGGGACGAGGCGCAGATTCCGGCGCGTTTGAGCCTTGAGGTCGACCAGGTCGCTGGAAATCCCATCGACCCACCTGTCGATGTAGGCCTGCAGGTGAGCGTCGGCCGGCGCACGCCGTGCATGGTCCCGGCGCACGATGCGCGCCAGCGTTCCATCCGGCAGAAACGCCTTGAGCTCATAATGGTCGGTCGGGGCGATCACGATGAGTCCTCCCCAGGGTTCCAGCTGCAACGTGCGGCCGAAGATCGTCGCGTAGTTCGTGTTGCCGACCAGAGTCCTGGGTTCCAGACCTTCGTGCGTTCCCAGCGATCCGCGGAGGTTGCCTTCCCCGTCCCAGACCTCCACAACGACGCTTCCTTCGGCCCAGGTCGGGTCCTGGCCGGCGAGAATCAGGCCGTCCCGCGTAGCCGCCAACGGACCGACAAGGTGCGCAGGCGGCTCGGCGGCGCTCCTGTCCGAGAGCACCCTGCGGACGTAGTTCCCCGCCGGGTCGAATACGGTCATCCTCGGATCCAGCCTGCCCCACGCGATGACCGTGTCGTCCGGGAGGGGCTCGATGCGGTAGACGTTGGTGAACTCTCCCGGCCCTTCGCCCTCGCCTCCCCAGGAGTCCAGGTAGGTGCCTTCCGGGTCGAAGACCCTCAGCTCGGTCGTTCCCGTATTCACCACGACGATCCGGCCGTCCGACAGGATCGTTGCGTCCCTGACGGCGAAGAGCATGTACGGGTCGTCGCCCTCCAGGACGCCGATGGAGACTTCCGGCTGCCGGCCGATCCGCCAATCCAGCCGGGAGCCGTCCGGGGGACGGGCGTTTTCGACGATCCGGATGCCGGCGCTGTCGCGCTGTTGGGAGTCCGGGTGGCGTGCTCCCTCGTCCGGCCCGCAAGCCATGATTCCAAGGGCGATGGCGGGTCCCAGGATGGGCGCTTTCATTGCGCTTGCCCCCGCTGCTACCTGCCGGACCGATCCAGGCGCCACACCTGTACCGACTCCACCCCGAATTCCTCGTCCTCCGTCTTGCCCACGATGTAATCCGCGCCGATCTCGTAGATCTCCAGCTCCTCCGGCGTTTCGACGAAGCCGAGCACCCGCCCCTCGGGATCCAAAACGGTCCAGAGGACGCCCGGTCGTTCTTCCCCGGGGACCGCGAATTCCTCGACCCACAGGTGGTCCAGCGCGTCGGTCATGACGGAGGTGAAGGCCGGGAGGCGCTCGGCGACCGGCAAATCCTGGAACTCCCCTCGGTACCGCGCACGGAACTCGACCATCTCGCTCGGTACGCGGGATACCTCGGCCTCGATGTACGCGTCGACATGCGCCTGCGCCGTCGCCCGGGGCTCGTGGCCGAGGCGAACGATGCGGGCCACGGTTCCCCCCCTGGTGAACGCCGTGATTTCGCTGCGGTCGGTGGGGGTGATCACTACCAGGTGCCCCCAGGGCGCCATCGCCAGAGTGCGACTGAAGATGACGTTGTACAGCGTGTTGGCCCGCTCGAGGAAGTACGTTTCCCAGCCGGGATGGCTGCCCAGGGAGCGGCGCGATCCGCCCTCGGCGTCGAAGATCGCAATGTCGACCGTGTCGGGGTGGGATGGCTCCCGGGCAAGCAGAATCGAGCCGTCCCGCATCACCCTGTACAGGCCAAGCTCGAAGACGGCCCGCAGGCTGACGATGGGAGAATCCTCCAGGCGGACGATGCGGCCGAAGTTTCCGTCGGAGTCGAACACGGTCATCGTCTCGTGCCGAAAGTCCCCGGCGACGAGCGAGTCTCCCAGCCATGGGTCGGCCTGATAGAGATCGGTGAACTCGCCCGGCCCTTCGCCCTCTCCCCCCCAGGTCTCCAGGTAGTCTCCCAGCGGGTCGAACACCCTGAGCTCGTTCCCGCCCACCACGACGATCCGCCCGTCCGACAGAATGGTGGCATCCCGGACGGCGAAGAGCATGTAGGGGTCTTCGCCCTCCAGGACGCCGATGGAGACGGTCGGTTCGGAATCGGTACGCCATCCCAGCCGGGAACCGTCGGGGGGGCTCGGGTTCTCGATGATGCGGATCCCGGCGCTGTCGCGCTGTTGGACGCCGGGTTGGCCGGGTGTCTCGGCATCCGGCTGGCAGGCCATCGTTGAAGCGGCGATGACCGCCGTCATGATCCGCGTCTTCATTCTCCGTTTCTCCCCGTCTACCCGCTTAACCGCTCGAGCGGCCACACCTGGACCGACTCCACGCCCGCCTCGCTCACCATCCTGCCCAGTATGTAGTCCGCGCCGATCTCGTAGATGGAAAGTCCGACCGGCGTTTCGACGAAGCCCAGCACGCGCCCCTCCGGGTTGAAGACCGTCCAGAGCGGGGCCCGCTCTTCTTCGCCCGGCACTGCGTATTCCTCTACCCAGAGGTGGCCGGCCGCATCGGACATGATGGACCCGAAGGCCGGGAGGTGGTCGGCGACGGGTACGGATTGAAAGTGCGCGCGCTGCTTTGACCGGTCTTCCAGGGTCTCGCCGCCCGGCGCCTGGGCGATCAGCGTCTCGACATGGGCGTCCACCTGAGCGCGAGCCGGCCTGCGCGGGATGTGATCGCGGCGCACAATTCGGGCCAGGGTGCCGTCGTTCGCGAAAGCCCTTATCTCGTAGCGGTCGTTCGGGCTGACGACGAGCAGATCACCCCACGGAGCCACCGTCAGCCTGCGTCCGAAAAGCGCAGGTGGATCCCTGCGGGTCTGCACAAGGAAGTACCGTTGCAACAGGAGATTGACCGCGTCCCGCTCCGTGCGCAGGATGCGACCGAATTCCCCTTCCGAGTCGAGCACCTGTATGCTGCCGCTCCGCCAGCTCCAGGCGGCGATCGAGTCTCCTGGAAACGGTTCCACCTGGAAGAGATCCCTGAACCTGCCTCCACCCCATCCCTCCCCTCCCCAGGTAGCCACGTGGGTCCCCGACTGGTCGAATACCCGGAGTTCGTTCGTGCCCCGATCCGCCACGACGATCCTCCCGTCGCGCAGGATCGTGGCGTCCGTCGCGTCCGTGAACCGGGCGGCGTCCTCCCCGTCGTGCCCTCCGATCGAAACGATTGGCCGCGGCCCGATTCGCCAACCCAGCCGCGATCCATCGGGTGGACGTGGGTTTTCGACGATTCGTGCTTTGGCGGTTCCCGCCGAGAGGACGTGGATCGGATGCGCGACGGCCGCTGAAACGCCGGCACCCCCGACCACGGCGAGCACAACCGCGGTGGCGACCGTGCTGGGGCGTGGCCGGTGCGGCCTGAGAATGGACGCGATTCTCCGCTCCAGGCGTGGGCCCGAGTGCCGAACCATGGGCAGCGACAGAGGGGACGGACCCGGGGTCAGGCCTCCCGCCGCGACGGCCAGCAGGTGCTCGGCGTACCGCGAGGGACGGGCGCCCAGTTCGAGCACCTCCTCGTCGCAGGCTTCTTCGCGGGCGGATGCTGCGAGCCGGGCGGCCACCCAGGCCAGAGGATGAAACCAGTAAAGCGCGAGCGCGGCCCGCAGGATGAGTTGCCGCAGGGCATCGCGGTGCCGGACATGGACCAGCTCGTGCGTCAGCACCGCCTGCCGCCGCCCCGCGGACCACGCCTTCGCCGATGCCGGAAGCAGAATCGCCGGCGTGCGGAAGCCTCCGGTCATCGGTGTCCCGGCTTGCCCGCTGAAGTAGAGTGGCACGCTGCGCCGGATGTCGAGGCGCGCGCGGAGCAACTCCACCTGCCGAAGCCAGGCCGGGTCATGGACCGGTTGCGCGTGGCGAACGAGGCGACCGAAGCGAAGGATGCCCACCAGGAGAGAGGTTAAAGCCGCGGCGCAGCCAAGGCCCCAGAGCAGAAAGGGTAGTGCGACCGGGTGCGATGGGGAGGGAGACCCGGGCGCACGCATCGGCGCGTGGGCGGGACTGGCCGACACCCGGTTGGGTGGGGGTGGGAGAAGCTCTCCGGCGGGTTCGGGGGTGATCGGAGCGGCAGGAGTCGGTACGGAAGGCCGCACGTCGGCAGTGGCGGCGGCGGGAGCGGGCAGGAGCGGCACTTCCCAGGCGGGGCCGAGGAGGCTCAGCGCCGGCAACGCGAGCAACAGCGCGAAGGTCGTCGTCCACAGCAGGTGCCGGACCCTGGCAGGGCGCCGCCGGACGAGCCACCCCAGAACCACCGCCACCGCCAGTAGAACCGTGCCCCTGGCGGCGAGTTCCAGCAGGCCGTGAGAATCGGGGATCGCGAACATGTCGGCTCACCGTCCTTCCTCGGACGCCTGATCGATCAGCGCCTTCATGCGCGCTCGCTCGTCCGGGGTCAGCCGGGTGTCCTCCAGTTCGAGCAGCGTCGCCACCGCGCCCTCCACCGAGCCGCCGAAGAACGTCCTGAGGACATGCCGCATGACGGAGCGCCGGGCACGCTGCGCAGGAACCGTGGGTGAATAGACCAGGCGGGGCCCGTCATACTCCCTCGCCAGGTGCCCCTTGTCGACGAGGATCCGCAGTGTCGAGCGCACGGCCGAATCGGTGGGGGGCTCAGCCATTCGGTTCCGGATCCGGGCGGCGGTGGCGACGCCCAGCTCGTGGACGATGTCCATGACTTCGCGTTCCCGTCTGCTGAGCGGTGGCAGGTCGGTCATGATTCGCTCGCATGTGTGAGAGTCGGCCCGGCGCCCAGGCGCTCAGGTTGCTCGGGTGGATTTGGGCGGGAACCGCGGGCTTGAGAGGTGGACCGTCTGTCCAGACGCCATAGCTGAACCGACTCCACCCCGAGTTCGCTCTCCACCCGGCCCAGAATGTAGTCCTCACCGATTTCGTAGATCTCCAGCCCAAGCGGGGTCTCGACAAGCCCGAGCACCCGTCCGTCCGGGTCGAAGACGGTCCAGAGCGGGGCTGGCCTCCGTGCTCCGGGCAATTCGTATTCCTCGACCCAGAGATGGCCCACGGCATCAGACCTGACGGAGGCGAAGGCCGGATAATACTCGGCGACTGGAGTGGCTTCGTTGTCCTCTCGCACCTGAGTCCGGGCCGCCGTGCTTTCCTCCGGGATTCTCGCAACCCGTGCCGCAATGTACGTCTCGATGTCCCCCGCCGTCGTCGCACGCGGGACGTGTTCGAGGCGGACGATCCGGGCCAGAGAACCGTCCGACGCGTACGCTTTGATCTCGTACCGAGTGGGGAGGGTGACGACGGCCAGCTCGCCCCAGGCAGCGATCACCAGTCTCTTGCCGAAGATCGTCTCACGCCACCTGGTATTGGCGTTCGGGAAATCGTTCCATTCCCAACTGGGATGGATTCCCAACGAGCTTCGAAGCTCGCCTTCCGCGTCCCAGATCTCGACCGTTAGGGGGTCCACCAGGTAGAGCTTCGGGTACTGGCTGGCCAGAATCAGGCCATCGCTTGTGACCGACCACGGAGCGAGTTGTCGCGATGGCCCTTCGGCTGCCGGCAACTTGCGGCTGGAGATGCGCTCAAAGCTCCCATTCGGGTCCAGGACGGTAAACGGTCCCGGCGCCCAGCCCCAAGCGATGATCGAGTCGCCTGGCAACCGTTCAACCTGGTGGAGATCAGTGAACTCGCCCGGTCCCTCCCCCTTCCCTCCCCAGGTCGCCACGTGAGCGCCGGACACGTCGAAGGCCCTCAGCTCCATCGTCCCGACGTTAACCACGACGATCCGGCCGTCCGTCAGCCTGGTTGCATCCGATACGTTGAAGAGCATGTGCGGCTCATCCCCCTCCAGTACGCCGATCGAAAGCCGCGGCTCGGGGCCGATCTGCCAACCGAGCCGGGCACCATCAGCAGGACGGGCGTTTTCGATGACCTGAATCCCGGCGCTGTCGCGCAGTTGCGAAGGCAAACTGTCCGTCGCGCCGTCCGACTGGCAGGCCAGAGCGGAAAGGGTGAGAAGCGCTGCCGGGATGTGTGTCTTCACCGATGTCCTCTCCTTGGTCGGCTGGGAAGATGGGAACCAAGCCATGCCCGGTGCGGGGCGGCTGCCTCCCTTGAACGCTACGTCAATTCTGCTGAAAACTCAACATGACGGTGAAATTTCAGCGCAGCCGCGTCGCCTTCCACCCCTGATCCCGGATTCAACGGACACCGTCTATCGGAACTATGTACCGTCCCCCCACAGGTCCAGATGGCGCGAGAAGACCTCTCCAAGGTCGATCAGACCCCGGCGCTCGCGACCGAGCCGCACGGGGAGTTCACCGGAGAAGCGCTCGTGCCCCGACTCGTCTCCGAAGCGCCAGACATCGACCGAGTCCTCGTCCGGGTCCACGATCCAGTATTGCCGCACCCCGTGACGCGCGTACAGATCCAGCTTGACCCCGCGGTCGCGGCGCGCGGTGGACGGCGAGAGGACCTCGATGACGAGGTCGGGCGCGCCCGTTACCTGTTTCTCGCCGATGATCGCCCGCCTCTCGTGGGATATGAAGAGAAGGTCGGGCTGAACGCGGTCGCCGGTTCCCGGGAACTCGACCATGAGCGGGGTGCAGAACGCTTCTCCGCGCCCGGAGTCCACGAGGATCCGAGACAGGGCCGAACAGAGACGCATCACGACGCGCTGGTGGCGCGTCACGGGCGCGGGCGTCATGTACAGCCGCCCCCCGATGAACTCGTAGCGGTTGCCGTCGTCCGGCATCCGCAGGACATCCTCCCACGTCTTCGGTGCTTGAGTCTGCATGATGGACACATCATACCTCCCCGCTCTCGGGTGCGCGAACCGCTCCGGGGGAGCAGGGTAAAGTGGTGGGATCAGGGTTCCGTCATCGTGTCGCCCACGCACTGCGACGATGCCCGCATGCCGGAGCAGTTTCCCCGCGGGCGGCCGGGGACTGTCAACCCTTGACCAGCCCGTACAGCTCCACGAAAGGCACGTCGAATTCGTCGCTCCTGACCAACAGCACGTAGTCGTCGCCGACGTCCATGAGCCGTCCGCCCGCAGGAACCGTGACTTCCCCATGCAGCCGTCCGTCCGCGAGGAAGACTTCGTAGGTGTCGTGCTCGGCGCCGCTGGTGTCGAGAGACAGCCGGCCCACCCAGCAGTTCCCGCTTCGATCCACCACCAACGCGCGGCCCGCCGGAAAGGTCTCGGGAGCCGGGAAGAGGCCTGCCAGTTCGGTCGGTGTGAGTCCCGGTGTCAAGGCGGTGGCCCGGGCATAGACGGCCGCCAGCACCTCCGCGCCCGGCTGTTCGGCTCCGTGGCGCCGGACGACGCGCAGCACCTCGCCCGAGGTCGTCATGAGGGTCAGTTCGTAGCGGTTGGCGCCCAGGACGGCCACGATCGGGGGCGATCCTCCAACCGCGACCAGATCCTGGCGCGCGAAGGGGTCCTCCACGGTCCGGAACCTCCCGTCGGCCGTCCTGTAGGATGCGGTGGAGGATCCGCTGAACAGACCGAGCGTATCGCGCCGCTCCCCACGCCAATCCGTGCGGAAGAGGCGGAAGCGCGGAGCGCGCATCCCGTCGCCCAGCGGAATGCCTCCGGGGACGTACTCGCACAGGAACACGTCGTCGCCGAAGAAGGTGAACGGACAGAAGAACTGTTGGAGCGGTGTCCAGTCGAAGCGCTCGTCGGAGATCAGGTCCCCCGACGGGCTGAAGCGGATGCGTTTGTCGCCGCCCTTCAGCTGCACGCCGCCCGGGAATGGCGACAGGTGACCCGCCGCTGTCAGCTCGCCGGGCCCTTCTCCCGGCCCGCCCACCGTCAACAGGTGACCGCCCCGGGCGTCGAAAAAGCGCAGTTCCAGCGACTCGTCGTCGAGAACCGCGATGGTGCCGGGTGCCATCCGCAGCGCACCCACGATCCATGAGAATTGGAACTCAGGTTGGCCCGAGACCGCCCCAATGCGGACGAGCGGCTCCTCGGTCAGCCGCCACCCCTCGTCTCCCGCCGCAAGCGGCTCCCACACGTCGACCACCTCGATCCCGGCGGAATCCTGAACCGTGAACGGGACCCGTTCACGCTGGGTGTTGTCGGCGCACCCGCCCCACACGGTCACCCCCGCCACCAGCGCGGCGAGGCGCACGCGCGTGCCTACCGTCTCCCCCCCCGCTGCGTGTACAGCAACAGCACCCCGTTCGCGCCCCGGTCGCCGTACAGGAACCCAGCCTCGATCGGCGTGATGAGCTGGTACCAGCGGATGTCGGTGGGGTTGAGTTCCTTGAGGAAGAACATCGGGTCGGGCACGGGGCCGTCGTTGATGCGGACTTCGACCATGTTGCAGGCGTTGGGCATCCCGCCGCCGCGCCGCCGCTGGATCTCGATGCACAGGCCCTCGCGCAGCATGCCGAACGAGTCGGGCACCCACACGTTCCGCACCGACAGGCCGGGCATCTGCGACGCGCGCACCAGCGACGCCAGATCGGCCACGCGCGGCATGACGGAGTCCACCTGCGCCTCGGTGAGCCCCGAGAAGCGGGTCCCCGGGGTTGTGTAGATCGGGTCGGCGCTCCGCCCCGTGATGACGAGCGGGTCGAGCACGATGGCCTCGGTGGAGAGCGTGATCTCCAGTCCGAGGGCTTCCCGGCTGAAGGCGGTCAGCGAGTCGGTGCGCGTGGCGTAGCCGAGCTGATCGGTCCGGATGACCTGCTTGCCGGGGGGAACGCCCGTGAACCCGAACCTGCCCGCCGTGTCCGTGAGCATGTCGTAGGGGGTCCCCAGAAGCCTGACCCTCGCGCCCCGAAGCGGAGCGCGGGTGACGTGGTCCATGACGGTTCCCGTGATGCTGACGGGGTCCGCGATCCGGATGCTCATGTCCAGGATCTGGGGGCCCGGCTGCGTGATGGCCAGGTGGTCCGTTTCGCTGGTCCCGAAGAAGGCGGTGACCGAAAGGTCCAGTGAGCCGTCCAGGTTGCAGAGCCGGAACTCGCCCGAATTGCCGGTGCGCGCCTCGGCCACCTTGCTCCTTCGGGCAAGCAGACCGGTGAGTTGCGCGAAGGCGGTCACCCTCGCTCCGGGAAGAGGGACTCCGGTGACGACATCGGTCACGTAACCGCCGATCGAGGTGTTCCCCACACCCTCCTCGATCGAGCACCAGCCGGCCAGAATCGTCTCCCGTGACGCGACCGCGAGGTAGGTTTCGACGACGGACCCGGCGGTGACGACGACCGTCTGGCCGGAGCCGCTCACCCCCAGCGTCCCGAGCCTGGGATGGAAGAACATCACCATGTGCTCTCCGACCGGAACCTCTTCAAGCCGGAACCGCCCCTCTTCGTCCGACTCCGTCATGGCCGATGTCCCCACGACGGCCACGTTGGCGCCCGCGAGGGGGGTGCTCGTGGTGCTGTCGAAAACCAACCCGGCGACGGTCCCGGTGGGTGCCTCCTGGGCGGAGAGGCCACCGGCCTGTGCAATGAGGAGGAGTGTGGCGAGGGCCAGCAGCCCGTGGATGTATCCGGACGGAAGAGTCCACGCTCGTTTGCCGCGGGGACCGGTTTTGCGGGCTGTCGGTGTCGGGAGGCGGTGGTGCATCATCATTGAATTCGGAGTCCAGCGCAGTCGGGGCATCCCATGTGGCGGGACGCAACAATAATTATACCGCGCAACACGCGTGAATGTGACATGGTTCCCGTCGTTGGACGCGAGAGCGAGTGGGTCGGGTTGGCCGTGCGGAACCCGGAACCGGCCACGCCGCGTTCGAGCTATATTACGGGGTTTCGGGCCACGCGGGACGGGTCGCCCGCGGTCACTCTGTAGGGAGGCGAGCTGTGGCGGGACACAGCAAATGGTCGAAGATCAAGCGCAAGAAGGCGGTCGACGACCAGAAGCGCGGCCAGATGTTCACCAAGCTCATCCGCGAGCTCACGGTCGCGGCCCGGGAGGGTGGCGGGGACCCCGACTTCAACCCGCGCCTCCGGCTTGCGGTGGACACCGCCAAGGCCGGCAACATGCCGCAGGAGAACATCGACCGGGCCATCAGGCGCGGGACCGGCGAGCTGGAGGGCGTCACCTACGAGGAGATCGTCTACGAGGGGTACGGGCCGGGCGGGGTGGCGCTCTACATCGAGACACTGACCGACAACCAGAAGCGCACGGTGGCCGAGGTGCGCCACATCCTGGACAAGCACGGCGGGAAGCTGGGGACGGCGGGATCGGTGGCGTGGCAGTTCGACCGCAGGGGGATCATCACCGTGGATGGCGAGGAAGTGGATGAGGACACGGTCTTCGAAGCCGCGGTGGAGGCGGGCGCCGACGACGTGGGAGGCGAGAACGGGGAATTCGTGGTGACCACGGGAGCGGCCGACCTGCACGGGGTGCGCCAGGCGCTCGCGGCGGGGGGACTTCCGGTGACTTCGGCGGAGTTGGCGATGGTGGCGAAGAACGAAGTCGAGGTGGGGGGACGCGAGGGCGAACGGCTCCTCAGGCTGCTCCACCTCCTGGACGATCACGACGATGTCCAGCAGGTGCACTCCAACGCCGACCTCGACGAGTCGGTCCTGGCGCGGGGGCCGTGACGGCGCGGCCCGGCGACGATGGCGGCCGCGTGCTGCTCGGGATCGATCCCGGCACGGCAGCCACCGGTTTCGGCGTCGTCGCGGTGGACTCCCGGCGGAGCGTGAAGCTGATCGCGTGCGGGGTGATCCGGACTTCGCCCGGGGCGGACCTCGCCGACCGCCTGCTGGAGATTCACGAAGAGGTCGCCGCGCTGATCGAGCGGTTCTCGCCCTCGGTGCTGTCGCTGGAGAGCACGTTCCACGGCAAGAACGTGCGCAGTGCGCTGACTCTGGGGCAGGCACGGGGGGCGATCATCGTGGCGGCGGGGCGGTGCGGGGTCGAGGTGGCGGAGTATGCGCCACGCGCCATCAAGAAGGCGGTCGTGGGCACCGGGTCGGCCACGAAGGAACAGGTCGCGTACATGGTGCGCCGGCATCTCCGCCTGCGTACCGATCCCACGCCGAGCGACGCGGCCGACGGCATCGCGGCGGCGCTCTGCCACGCCTTCACGGGCCCGCTGCCCGGGCCGGCCGCCTCCGCGCTGGCGGCGTCGTGATCAGCCGGATCAGGGGGCGCCTGCTCAGCCTCGACACCGACCGGGTCGAGATCGAGACCTCCGCCGGGCTCGTCTACGAGGTGCACGTCCCCCTCTCGATCTTCCATCGCCTGCCCGCGGCGGGGACCGATCTGGAACTTCTCACCGCCTACGTCGTGCAGGACGAGAAGCCCCACCTGTACGGATTCCTCGAAGAATACGAGCGCACGCTCTTCCACCGTCTGCTCGGTGCCCACAAGGTCGGTCCCCGCCTGGCGCTGGCCATGATGAGCACGTACAACGCGGGGCGACTGGCACGTGCGATCGCCGAGAAGGACGCGCGAGCACTGGTGCAGGTCAACGGGCTGGGGAAGAAGACCGCCGAACGTGTGATTCTGGACCTGTCGGACAAGGTCGAGGACATTGCGGCGGCCGACAGCCGGACCGGGCCCGAGGCCAAACGAGCGGCCGATGCGGTGGCCGCGCTGACGGGGCTGGGGTACTCCTTCGCCGAGGCGGATGCCGCCGTGCGGGAGGCGTCCCGCGAGAACGGCGACCGGTCCACCGAGGAAATCGTCCGCTCCGTGCTGGCGCGGCGGGCTTCCCGGAAGGAATAGGCGGCCATGGCCAGGCGCACCGAGATCACCACCCCGGAGATCCTCCCCGACGAGAGCGGTCCCGAGCGGTCGCTTCGGCCCCGGCAGCTGTCGCAGTTCATCGGCCAGGGGCGGCTGAAGGAGAATCTGCGCATTGCGATCGAGGCGGCCACCGCCCGGCGCGAACCGCTCGACCACATCCTGTTCCACGGTCCCCCGGGGCTGGGCAAGACCACGCTGGCCATGCTCCTTGCGCGCGAGATGGGGGTGGGCTTCACGACCACTTCGGGGCCGGTGCTCGAGAAACCCGCCGACCTGGTGGGCGCGCTCACGAACCTCCAGCAGGGCGACATCCTCTTCATCGACGAGATCCACCGCCTCCGCCCCGTCATCGAAGAGTTCCTCTACCCGGCCATGGAGGACTTTCGCGTCGAGGTGCGGCTCTCGGACGGACCGCGTGCCCAGACCATGACGATGGCGGTCGAGCCCTTCACCCTGGTGGGGGCCACGACCCGCTTCGGCCTCCTCACCGCGCCCATGCGGGCCCGCTTCGGGATCACCGAACGGCTCGATTTCTACCCTGCGCGCGACCTGGCCGAGATCATCGAAAGGAGCGCGGAGCTGCTGGGCGTCGAGGCCACCGCCGCGGGGGCGCGTGAGCTGGCGGCCCGGGCGCGCGGGACGCCCCGGGTGGCGAACCGGCTGCTGCGGCGCGTGCGCGACTTCGCCGAGGTGCGGGCCGAGGGCGTGCTCGAGGTGGACGTGGTGCGCGCCGCGCTGGAGCTGCTGAAGGTGGACGAATACGGACTCGACGCGATGGACACGCGGATCCTGGTGACGATCATCGAGAAGTTCGACGGAGGGCCGGTGGGGCTGAATTCGCTGGCGGTCGCGCTGGGCGAGGACGCGGGCACCATCGAGGAGGTGTACGAGCCCTTCCTGATCCAGCAGGGGCTCGTGATGCGCGGTCCACGTGGACGCGTCGCCACCGGGAAGGCGTACAAGCGGCTTGGCCGTCCCGCGCCCGACGAGGAGGGTGGCCCGGGCGGCGGCCAGCCGAGCCTGTTCCATTGAGCGGGGACGGGGTGTCCAGCCCGTGATGGAAGTCCGCGCGAGCGCCGGCGAGGTGGACGCTCCCGCCGGCAGCCCCTGCACGACCGCCGATTTCGACTACGAACTGCCGCCCGGCCGCATCGCGCGCTACCCGACCGAGCAGCGTGCCGATTCGCGGCTGTTGGTGCTGAGCCGGTCCTCGGGAGAGATCCGGCACCTTCGCTTCCGCGACCTTCCCGAACTCCTGGATCCCGGCGATCTCCTGGTCGTCAACGACACCCGGGTCTTTCCGGCGCGTCTGCGAGGGCGAAAACCGACGGGAGCGGCGGCCGAGGTGTTGCTGTTGCGGCCGGCGGAGATCCGGGAAGACCGGATCTGGGAGGCGCTCGTCCGCCCTGGCAGAAAGCTCAAGCCCGGCCGCCAGGTCGTCGTCGCTCCGGAGCTGTCGGTGCGGATCCTGGACGCATGTCCGGACGGCCGCAGGATCGTCCGGATCGAGAGCCCGCTCGGGGTGCGCGAGGCCCTGAAACGCTTCGGGCGCCTCCCGCTGCCGCCCTACATGGATCGGGACGACGAACCCCTCGACCGCGACCGCTACCAGACCGTCTACGCGCGCCACGAGGGTTCGGTCGCGGCGCCGACGGCCGGCCTTCACTTCACCCCGGAGCTCCTCGCGCAGGTGGACGAACGGGGCGCAGCCCGCACGGCGGTGACCCTGCACGTGGGTTCGGCCACCTTCCGCCCCGTGGAGGTCGAGGACCCGCTCGATCACGTCATGGACCGCGAACACTTCGAGGTGCCGGATGCGGCTGCCGGCGAGTACCGCCGCTGCCGGGTGCGGGGAGGCCGGGTATGGGCGGTCGGGACGACGGTCGTGCGCACCCTGGAGAGCGTAGCCGAGGGGCGGGACCGCATCCGCCCCGGACCCGGGAGCACCGGCCTCTTCATCCACCCGCCCCACGATTTCCGCGCAGTGGACTGTCTCGTCACCAACTTCCACCTGCCGCGCTCCACCCTGATCATGCTGGTGGCGGCCTTCGCGGGGCTGGACACGGTCAGGAGGGCATACGCGATCGCGATCCACGCCGGTTACCGGTTCTACTCCTACGGCGACGCCATGGCGGTGATCCCGTGACGGGGGTGACCGGCGGCGCGCACTTCGCCCTCGAAGCCACCGACGGCCGCGCCCGCGCGGGGCGGCTGACCCTCTCCGACGGAGTGGTCGAGACGCCCGTCTTCATGCCGGTGGGCACGGCGGGCACCGTCAAGGGCGTGTCACCCGAGGAGCTCGCGGGCGCGGGCGCGTCGATCGTCCTGGCCAACACCTATCACCTGTACGTGCGTCCGGGGGCGGAGGTGGTGGGCGAGCTGGGCGGCGTGCACGACTTCATGCGGTGGCAGGGCCCGATCCTCACCGATTCGGGCGGCTACCAGGTCTTCTCGCTGGCCTCCACCCGCGACATCGACGACGACGGCGTCACCTTCCGCAACCACATCGACGGGGCCAGCCACCGCTTCACCCCGGAGAGCGTGATCGACATCCAGCGGCAGCTGGGCGCGGACGTGATCATGGCCTTCGACGAGTGTCCCCCGGGAGGCGTCACGCACGAGGAGGCGGCGCGCGCGAACCGCAGGACGGAGGCGTGGCTGGCTCGCTGCAGGGACCGCTTCGAGGCCACGGAAGCCGGCGCGCGCAGGCCGCAGACCCTCTTCCCGGTCCTGCAGGGCAACGTCTACGACGATCTGCGGACCGAGCAGGTGGAGGCCGCGCTGGCCATGGGAGACTGGGCGGGCTTCGGAATCGGCGGACTTTCGGTCGGGGAGGCGAAGGATGACATGTGGCGCACGGTCGAGCTGCTGGACGGGCTGATCCCCCGGGACCGCCCCCGCTACCTCATGGGTATCGGCTACCCGGACGACCTCCTGGAAGCGATCGCGCGCGGCTGCGACATGTTCGACTGCGTCGCCCCCACCCGTAACGCGCGCCACGGCACCGCATGGACCCCGGACGAGGGCCAGATCAACTTGAAGGGCGCGCGTTTCCGCCTCGACCGCGACCCCATCGACCCCGCCTGCGACTGCTACGCGTGCCGCGGCTACGACCGTGCCTACATCCGCCATCTGCTCGTGCTCGGCGAACGTTTCGGCCACCGCCTCGTCTCGATCCACAACCTGCACTTCCTGCTGGCGCTGACCCGCGCTTCACGCCAACACATCCGCGACGGTACCTTTACCGGGTGGGTACGGTCGTGGCTCGACCGCTACCGCGCCGCCCGGACCCCGCGCAACACCCCCTGATCCCACACGCCCAGGACGCCGACCCGTGTCACTCTTCACGAACGTCACCACCGCGATCGCCACCTCTCCGCCGCCGCCCATGACACCACGCGAGGGTGGGGGCGGCATGTCCATATTCCTGATCCAGATGCTGGCGATCTTCGCGATCTTCTACTTCCTCCTCATCCGGCCGCAGCAGAAGCAGCGGAAACAGCACCAGGAGATGCTGACCAAGCTGGCCAAGGGCGACAATGTGGTGACCAGCGGCGGCATCATCGGCGTGATCGTCCACGCGACCGAACAGGCGCTCACCATCCGCACCGCCGAGAACACCCGCATCGTCGTTGACCGGGGGCACATCGGGCGCAAGATCGAGTCGGAGTAGGCGGGACGTGGCGCTCCTCGAGATCGAGATCCTGGGGGCGAAGGTGTTGCGGGAGCAGGCGGTGCCGGTGGAAACCGTCACGGACGAGACGCGGCGGCTGATCCGGGACATGTTCGACACGATGTACGACGCGGAGGGGATCGGGTTGGCGGCGCCCCAGGTGGGAATTTCCGAGCGGGTCATGGTCGTGGATGTGGCTGACGAGGACGGTAGGCACCACGTGCACGCGCTCGTCAATCCCGAGATCGTCGAGGCCGCCAGGGAGACGGACAAGGCGACCGAAGGATGCCTGAGCATACCGGGGATCGAGGAGGATGTGACCCGTCCGGTTCGCGTCGTGGTGGAGGGGTTGTCGCCCTCGGCGGAACCCGTGCGCATCGAGGCCGAGGGGCTCCTGGCACGGGCACTGCAGCACGAGGTCGACCACCTGGACGGGATCCTCTTCATCGACCATCTATCGCCGCTGAAGCGCGGCATCCTGATGAGGAAATGGCGGAAGAAGAGGAGGGGAGCCGCGCGGTGACGGGGGTTGGGGACACGGGGCCGGGACCCGGCGAGGCACGCGAAGGATCCCGGCCGCGACGCGCACGCTGACATGCGGGTTCTCTTCTGGGGCACACCGGAGTTTGCGCTGCCCGCGCTCCGGGCGGTCGAGAACGCGGGCCATGAAGTGGCCGCCGTCGTCACCCGCCCGGACCGCCCGCGGGGGCGCGGCAGGAAGCCGGCCCCGTCGCCGGTTCGCCGCCATGCGGAGTCGCGGGGGCACCGTGTGCTCACCCCGGAGCGACCGCGCGACGGGGGGTTCGTGGAGGTGGTGCGGGAGATCGCCCCGGACATCTCGGCGGTGGTCGCCTACGGACACATCCTGTCGCGTGAACTCCTCGAAGCTCCGCGCCTGGGATCGCTGAACGTGCATGCCTCGCTCCTGCCGGCGTTGCGCGGCGCGGCTCCCATCAACTGGGCGGTGGCGCGCGGCCATACGGTCACCGGTGTGACGGTCATGCGCATGGTCGAGGCCATGGACGCGGGGCCCGTCCTCGCCCGCGCGAAGATCCCGATCGGTGAGACCGACACGGTCTCGCGCCTGTCGCCCCGTCTCGCCGAACTGGGTGCGGAACTCCTGGCCGAGACACTGGCGCGCCTCGAAGCGGGCCCCGTCGAGGAGGTGGAGCAGGACCACGCGGCGGCCACGTATGCACCCAAGGTGGGCCGCGCGACGGCGCGCGTCGACTGGACGGAGGACGCCCGCACGGTGGCCTGCCTGATTCGCGGGATGGACGCGGTGCCGGGGGCGTGGAGCGTGCTGAAGGGTCAGCCGGTGAAGCTGTTCGCGCCGGAGGTGGTGGAGGGCGAGTCGGAGGGCGGGCGGGATCCGGGGTGGATTGTGCGTGCGGATCCGCGGGAGGGGCTGGTGGTGGTGGCGGGGGGCGGAGTGGTGCGCATCGGCGAGGTGCAGCCGGCGGGGAAGCGGCGCATGGAGGCGGCGGCCTGGATCCTGGGGCGGGGGCCGGCCGTTGGTGACCGCTTCGAGTAGCGGCGTGGATTCCCGCAACGGGCCGCCGGCTGCCGCGCTGCCCCGGCTGCACGTGATCGCCGGGGACGAGGTGCTCGGCGCGCCGGACTTCCGCGAGAGGATGGCGGGGCTGGTGGTGGTGGGCGCGGGCCGGCTGGCCGTGCATCTGCGTGCGCGCACGATGTCGGCGGCGCGGCTTTTCGACGCGGCGAATGGGGCGGTGGACGCGGGGCGGGCGGGTGGTGCGCTGATCCTCGTGAATGACCGGCTGGATGTGGCGCTGGCGGCGGGGGCGGGGGGCGTGCACCTGCGTGAGGACTCGATGGGTCCGGGTGAGGTGCTCGGGGTGATGGGGGAGGGGGGGCGGTTCCTGGTGGGCAGGTCGATCCATGCGCCGGAGCAGGCGGCTGTTCTGGGGAGTGGCGCGGTGGACTACCTGGTGCTGGGCTCGGTGTACGAGACCGCGTCGCACCCGGGGGGATGTCCGATCGGTCCGGGCGCGGTGGCGGAGGCTGTGGCGACGGCAACCGTGCCCGTGCTGGCCATCGGGGGGGTGGGGCCGGGGGACGTCTCGGGGTTGCTCGCGCTGGGGGCGCACGGCGTGGTGGTGAAGAGCGGGATCTGGGGCGCGGACGACCCGGCGCGGGCGGTGACGCGCTACCTTGATATGCTGCATGTGGAGGGCTGAACCATGACGATTTCCAAAGCCGGGAACCTGGCGCCCGCAACCATATCGATCACCCTGAACGGCAATGCCCGCGCGGTGGGTACCGGGCTCAGCGTCGCCGGACTCCTGGGAGAGCTGGAACTGGAGCCGGGGATGGTCGTGGTGGAGCGCAACCGCGAGATCCTCGCGCGGGACGCCATCGCAACCACGCCCGTCGAGGACGGCGACAGGATCGAACTCGTGCACTTCGTGGGAGGAGGATAGATGGAGACCGCCGGGCACCCCGGCCCGACCTTCGTGATCGGCGACCGGACTTTCACCTCGCGGCTCATCGTGGGGACGGGGAAGTACCGCACGAACCACGAGATGGTCGACGCCATCCGGGCCAGCGGCGCGGAGATGGTGACGGTTGCGGTGCGCCGGGTCGACCTCGACCGGAGCGTGGAGGAGGGGATCCTGCACCACCTCGATCCCGCCGAGTTCTTCCTCCTCCCCAACACGGCGGGCTGCTACACGGCCGCCGATGCGCTCCGCTACGCCCGCCTGGGCCGCGCGGCCGGGCTCAACGACTGGGTCAAGCTCGAGGTGATCGGCGACGAACGGACCCTGCTCCCCGACACCGCCGCCACCCTGGAAGCCGCCGTCGAACTCGTCGCGGAGGGCTTCAAGGTCATGGCCTACACCAACGACGACCTCATCACCGCGCTCCGCCTGGAGGACGCGGGGTGTGTTGCGGTCATGCCGCTGGCGAGCCCGATCGGGAGCGGCCTGGGGGTGGTCAATCCCTACTACATCCGCGAGATCAAGCGGCGCCTCTCGGTTCCGATCATCGTGGACGCCGGGGTCGGCACCGCCTCGGACGCGTGCGTGACCATGGAGCAGGGCGTGGACGGCGTGCTCATGAACACGGCGATCGCGGCCGCCGAGGACCCGGTCGCAATGGCCCGCGCCATGAAGCTGGCCGTGCTTGCCGGCCGCGATGCCTACCTGGCCGGACGCATGGAGGCCCGCGAGATCGCCGTGCCCTCCTCCCCTACAGGCGGAATGCTCGGCGCTTGACCCCCGGCCGGATCCTCGCCGCTTCCATCCTGGAAGAAGTGGAGTCCGGCCGCCGCCTCGATGTGGCCTGGGAGGCGTCGGGAGCCTCCGCGTCGCCCGAACGCTCCTGGATCCGCAACCTGGTGTACGGAACCGTGCGGCTGCGCGGAAGGATCGATCATCTGCTGTCGCGGTTCGCCGCCCGCCCGCCCGCAGAGCTCGATCCCCCGGTGCGCATCGCGCTGCGCATGGGAGCCTTCCAGATCCTGGAGATGGACAGCGTGCCCGACTACGCCGCGGTTTCGCAGTCCGTCGACCAGGTCAGGGGGACGCGGAGCCGCGCGGCTACGGGGCTGGTCAACGCCGTGCTCAGAAAGGTGGCCTGTGCTCCGCGCGACCAGTCTCTCTTTCCCGCGCCGGGGACGGATCCGGTGGGGTACCTGACCACATGGGGATCGCATCCGGAGTGGCTGGTGCGCAGATGGATCCTCGCCCTCGGCCGAAGTGCCGCCCGTGCCCTCGTGGAAGCCAACAACCGGGATCCCGACCTCTACATCCGGCCGGTCGGCGTGACGCGCAACGAGGCGATTCGGCTGTTGGCCGCCTCGGGCCTCGGCCCTGCCGATTCGGAGGATCGCGACACCACCGGCCGCTGCATCCGCCTGCAACGCGGCGCGAACCCGGCCAGGGCTCTGGAAATCGTCCCCGGTGTCATCCAGGACCCGGCCGCATCGCTGGTGGCGGACTTCGCGGCTCCGGATCCGGGTGCGCTGGTGGCCGATCTGTGCGCGGCGCCGGGGGGCAAGGCGTTGGCGCTGAGCGATACCGCCGGCGGCGTCGTGGCCGCGGACCTCTCACCGGCGCGCCTGGCTCGAGTGGCCGAAGGGGCGGACCGACTCGGTGCACAGGTCTGGCCGGTAGCCGGGGACGCGCGCTTGCCACCGCTCCGTGAGGCTTCGATGGTGCTGGTCGATGCTCCCTGCACCGGGACCGGAACCCTCAGACGACACCCCGACGGTCGTTGGCGTCTGTCCGCCGCCGACATCGGCCGGCTGACTGCCGTGCAGCGCACGATCCTGGACGGTGCCGCCACTGTGGTTCCGCGCGGCGGTCTCCTTGTGTACGCTACATGTACCCTCGAGCCGGAGGAGAATTGGTTGCAGGTGGAGAGTTTCCTTGCGCGTCATCCGGGTTTCCGCGTCGAGCCCGGGTCCGGGACGGCCGGGTTCCTGGACGAAAAGGGGTGCCTGCGCGTGCTGCCCCATGAAAGCGGATTCGATGGCGCCTTCGCCGCCAGGTTGAGAAGGACGGACTGAATGGCAATGGACCTGGGGGGCTCGATTCGCCGCAGGAGGGCGTCGAAGGGCAAGGAACGGCCCCGGGCCGAGAAGCCGCGTCGCGTCGCGCTTCCCGCGTGGAAGCTGGGCGCAAGACACCGCAGGGGTTTGAAGTGGCGAAAGTGGAGGCCGAACTGGAAGTGGAGGCCCGACTGGGAGGGCAAGGGAAGTTGGAAGCCTCGGTTGGGGGACTTGAAGCAACGGTGGGGAACGCTTGTGGTGGTGCTGTTCCTGACCGGAGCCGGAACGGGGACCGGGTATGCCGTATCCACGATCTGGCTCTTTCCGTCACCCGCACCGCCGCCGGCGCTGCAGGGGGTGCCGGAGTTGCGCGGCAGCCATATCGGAGCCGTGCTGGCGCTGTTGGCGGATTCCGGGCTGGCCGCCGGGAGGGTGGATTCGATTCGCCATCCGGCGGCACCGGCCGGATCGGTCATCGGGCAGGACCCGTTGCCGGGGCGCACCGCGCTGGCCGGCGCGGAGGTGCGGCTCACGATGTCGATGGGGCCGGAGATCAGGTCCGTGCCGGATGTCACGCGGTTGAGCGGAGGACGGGCGATGGCAACGCTTGAGGCCGGGGGATTCGTCGTTCTGGTGGATACGGTCGAGTCCGGCTCGCCGGCCGGAAAGATCGTTGCGATCGATCCGCCTCCGGGAACCGAGACGACCATGCCCGGCTTGTTGGTGCTGCAGGTAAGCCGGGGTCCCCCCACCTTTCCCATGCCCAACCTGCTCGGATACGGAGAGTTCGAAGCAAGGTCATTCCTTGCCGCACTGGGCTTGACCGTGATAGAAGTGGAGAGACGGTACAGTATATTGAACGTTAACCGGGTTTTCGGCCAACATCCTGTACCCAACGCCGAAATGGCCCTGGGGGCTCAGGTGCGACTGATCGTCGGCCAGTCGATAGGCTGGGTCATTTACGAGCCGGAGGGAGGCTGAACCATGCGACGGCTCCGACGACCCGGCCCGCGGGGAACCGCCAGGGTGCGCACACTGGCGGTCCTGGCCGCGGCAGGGGTACTGATCGCGATGTGGATGGTCAGACAGCGCTCGCAACCCGTGGTCGCCGGCTTCCGCGCCCCGGACTTCGCCGTTTCCGGCGAACGGGGCGAGACGGTTACGCTGGCCACCTTCGCCGGCAAGGTCGTACTGCTCAATGTATGGGCCACCTGGTGCGGTCCCTGCCGCGAGGAGATGCCCTCGATGGAGCGCCTGTACGGCCAATTCCCGCGCGAGGACTTCGAGATCGCGGCGGTCAGCATCGACGCGCTCCCCGACCGGACCGACGAGCAGGGCAACCCCGGCGGAGACCCCCTCGCCTTCGCCCGTGACCTGGACCTCAGCTTCCCCATCCTGCTGGACCCGTCCGGCGGGATCACCCGCACCTACCGGACGTCGGCGGTTCCCGAATCGTTTCTGATCGGGAGGGACGGCGTCATCTACAAGAAGGTGGCGGGTGCGACGGAGTGGGACTCGCCGACCAACGTCGATCTCGTCCGGCGGCTGGTGGAGGGACGCGCGACCCCGCCCACGGGTTCCGGATAGACGTGTCCTCCTTCCCCGGAATCCTCCTGCGCAACTGGCGCCTCAAGATCACCGCGCTGGCGCTGGCCGTGGTGCTGTGGGTCACGATGCGGCTCACCGACGACCGGATCGACCGCCTGGACATCTCCAGCGTCGAGGTCCGCGTGGAACATGTGCACCGGGACTGGTTCCTGCGGCAGCAGCCGTCCCCGCCGGTCGTGCAGATGAGCGTGACCGGTCCCCTGGGGGACATTCTGCGGGTCGCGATGTCCCGGCCGACGATCGAGATCCGGGTCGACTCCGTGCTGGGAGAGGACTCGGTCCTGACGCTGAGCCCCGACTGGGTGACCGACGTGGACCGCAGCAGCGTGTCGATCGAGAACTTTCGGCCGAGTTCGGTGCGGCTCCGCTTCGAGCGCAACAAGGAGGACGAGATCCCGGTGACCGTGCGTCTGACGGGCGAACTGCCCGACTCCCTGGCCCTGGTCTCGGAGCCGCGCGCCAACCTGCTCTTCACCAGCGTTCGCGGTGCGGCGTCGGTGGTGGATGCGCTGGAGACGGTCCTGCTGGAGCCCTTCGACCTGGGCGGCGTGACGGGCCCGGGACGCTTCGAGGTTGCGCTGGACACGGCTGGACTCGGGGGACTGGTGGTGAACCCGACGAGCGCGACGCTCACCGTCGAGGTGGCCCCCATGCGGAGCCGGGTGCTGGAGCTTCCCGTGGAGTGGCCCGACGCGGGTCCCGGCCTGGTGTTGGAGTCCCCCGTGGTCAGCGTCACCCTGTACGGGGCGGAGGAGCTGCTCAGTGAAGCGGACACGACGGCGCTGCGGGTACTGGTCGGCGCGGAGGCGGCGGCCGTGCGGATCGCGGTGGAGGAGGCCGGTGAGACGCGGGTTCCGCTGTCGCTGGTCGGTGTGCCCTCGCGGGTGCGGGGTGAGCTGGGGGCGGATTCGGTCACCGTGCGGGGGTCCGGGGGGCCGTGACCCGGCCGATCCTCGGGATCGAGACCACCTGCGACGAGACCTCGGCGGCGGTTCTCGACGCGCGCGGGGCGATCCTCGGACTGGTCATCCACTCGCAGGATGTGCACCGGGTCTACGGGGGCGTGGTTCCCGAGCTGGCCGCGCGCGACCACCTCAGGCGGATCGAGCCCGTGGTCGAAGCCGCGCTCGGGGAGGCGGGAGTGCGGCGCGGGGATCTCGGCGCCATCGCTGTGGCGGCGGCCCCCGGCCTGATCGGCGCGCTCCTGGTGGGCGTGACATGGTCGCGCGCGACCGCATTGGCCCTGGGCGTTCCCCTCGTGCCGGTCCACCACATGGAGGGCCATCTCTTCGGCCCCGTCCTGGAGGACCCGGACGCGGTGCCGCCCTTCGTCGCGCTCCTCGTATCGGGGGGTCATACGCTGCTGCTGTGGGTTCCCGAGTGGGGGCGCTACCACCTCCTGGGCGAGACCCGCGACGACGCCGCCGGCGAGGCGTTCGACAAGGTGGCCAGGATCGTGGGGCTGCCCTATCCGGGTGGGCCGGCCATCGAGAAGGCGGCGGTTGACGGGGACCCGGGGCGGTACCGGTTTCCGCGGCCGCTGCTGAAGGGGAGGGGGAACACGGTGGCGTTCGACTTTTCCTTTTCCGGGCTCAAGACGGCGGTGGCGCGCACGGTCGCGAAGGTGGAGGAGACGCCGGGCCGCCTGGAAGCGGAGCGTCCCCACCTCGCCGCATCGTTCCAGGAGGCCGTCGTCGACGTGCTGGCGGGCAAGACGCTTGCCGCGGCCGGGGAGGTCGGTTGCGACCGGGTGCTGGTTGGCGGTGGAGTGGCCGCCAACCGCGCGCTGAAGGCGCGCCTCCGGGACGGGATCGGTCCGGGCGGGCGGCTCTTCGCGGCCTCGCCCAGGCTGTCCATGGACAACGGCGCCATGATCGCCCGCGCGGGGCTGTACCGTCTCCGGAGCGGCGATTTCGGGGGTCTCGCGGAGGCCGCCGCCAGCGCGCCCATCCCGGGGGTTGTTTAGTATACATCCCGTCAACGCAACATCCAGCTGAGAGGGCCAGGTCACCGTGTATCCGAATCTCTTCCACCTTCCCGACTGGATCCCGGGCCTGGGGGGCGCGCCCATCACCTCCTTCGGGGTCATGATGCTGGCGTCTTTCCTGGTCGGTGGCTACGTCCTCAAGGCGGGGATGGTGCGCCAGGGCCAGACCGCCGACCAGGCGTGGGACCTGCTCTTCATGGCTGTGATCGGCGGCATCGTCGGATCCCGGCTCTACTACGTGTTCCTCAACTACGACCGGCTGGCCGCGGATCCGTTGGGCATGATCTTCTCGCGCGGCGGGATGGTGTGGTACGGGGGATTTCTGCTCGCGGCCGCGCTTATCTTCTGGCGGATCCACAAGGTCGGACTCCCCGTGGGGAAGACGGTCGACGCGGCCGCGCCCGGGCTGGCGGTCGCCTATGCGGTGGGGCGCGTAGGATGCTTCCTGGTGGGCGACGACTACGGCCGCCCCACCGACTCGTGGGTGGGGATCGCGTTCCCGAACGGGAAGCCCGCCAGCACCGCGACCAACCTGAGCGCGCAGTTCGGCGTCGAGATCGACCCGGCGATGATCGAGAAGTACGGCGAAGTCCTCCCCGTGCATCCGACCCAGCTGTACGAGGTGGGGATCTCCACCCTCATCTTCGTGCTCCTCTGGTCGTTGCGTGACCACGGCCACCGGCCCGGGTGGCTGCTCGCGCTGTGGCTCGTGCTGGCCGGCGCCGAACGGTTCTTCGTGGAGATCTTCAGGGCGAAGGACGACCGCTTCTTCGGCGTGCTCACCCTGGCGCAGGTGATCTCGATCATCCTGGCGGGCGTGGGCGTGGTGTGGATGATGAAGCTCCGCGGGGCGAAGGGGGTCCGTGGATGAATCCGTGCGGGCGGAATGCGCGGCGATGGACGGCGCCATTGCCGCGATATGGTCCGAAAGCGGGCGTCATGGCCGCGCCAGAGCCCTGGCCCGTGAGCGCGCGCCCGCGGTGTACCCGCCGACCGACGTCACGCTCGGCCTCGACGGGACGGTCTGGGTGGAACTGCGCCCCACCGATCGCGGCACGCCGGAGCATGTGGTCAGCGAGGCGGGAGACGCCATCGGTTCGCTGCTTCTGCCGGTGCGGTCGAAGATCCGGCAGGCCAGCATGACGCACCTGTGGGCCACGGAAACCGACATGTTCGATCTCGCAAGCGTGGTGCGGTACCGGGTGGTTCGTTAGTGTAGTCTACACCATAAGTTGAACCATCATTCATCATGCGTTCAGTATGCCCGGACATCACATCCGCCTGATTTGGCGACATGATCCGATTCTCTACGCGCCCCCCAGGTACCGGCGCGCATGCGAGTACCGCGCCTTCGTCCCCGAGCCGCTGGCCGACCTCGGTCTTGCGCTGGACGGACCCACGGCGGGTGTCGTTTCGGACGCCGAGGATGCGATTCGCAGACTGAACTCGCAGCCGCCCGGCGCCTTGGCTCCGCTGGCTCGCTTGCTGCTCCGTACCGAATCGATCTCCTCCTCGAAGGTTGAGGGGCTGGTCCTGGGGGCTCGGGCCCTGGCCCGGGCCGAATCGCGGGCGGAACTCGGAATAGGCATCGGCCCGACGGCCCGCGAGGTGCTGGCCAACATCGACGCCATGCAGGCCGCGATGGATGCAGCCTCGACCGGTTGCTCGTTCGCTGCCGCGGACATGATTGCAATACACCGGCTTGTCATGGCGCACGCGCCCAACCGTCACGTCGCAGGCGAGGTGCGTACCGTGCAGAACTGGATCGGCGGAAACGACTACAATCCCTGCGGCGCCGACTTCGTTCCCCCTCCGCCCGAACACGTCAGACCGCTGCTGGGCGACCTCGAGACGGCCGTGAACCGGGAGGATCTGCCGCCGCTCGTTCAGGCTGCGCTGGTTCACGCACAGTTCGAGACCATCCACCCCTTCGAAGACGGGAACGGGCGGACGGGACGCGCCCTGTTGCAGGTGGTGCTCCGGCGGCGTGGCATCGCCCCGGACTACGTGCCGCCGATCAGCGTGATTCTGGCCGCCGAACGGGACAGGTACATCGAGGGCCTCGGTCGATTCCGGTTCGGGGATCCCGTCCGCTGGGTCGCCCGGTTCGCAGCGGCGGCGGCGCGGGCCGCGACCCTGGCGAGCCAATACCTCGACGCCGTCCGGAGCCTGCAGGACGAGTGGCGCCGCCTCCTGGCTTCAGCTGCCGATCCGCGCGCCGACGCGGCGGCGTGGGCGGTGATCGATGCCCTGCCGGCCCACCCGGTGATTTCGACGGTCGATGCGATTGCCGCGACGGGCCGGGCCAAGTCCGCCGCACACGCCGCCGTCCGCCAGCTTGTCGACGCAGGCGTGCTTCTTCCTCTGTCGACGTCCCGGCGCAATCGTCTCTGGGAAGCGTCCGGACTGCTTGATCTGGTGGAGGCGCTCGAAGCGGGGCGGCCGCCCGCGCCCCCGGGGGGCTGGTACGGGGGCGCGGGCGAACGGCTGGAATCCGACCGGCCGCGTTCGTAGCTTCATCGGCCATGAGCAGATGCGAATCCACGGCCTTCCGTCGGGCCGGCAACTGGGAACTTCTTCCGCGGACCGCCGCCGCCGCTGCGTGATCATCGTCCACGCGTCGGACATCCATTTCGGCAAGCCGCACCTGCCGGAACTCTCCGAAGCCATGGTGCGCTTCGTGCACGACCTGGGTCCCGGCGCGGTGGCGATCTCGGGTGACCTCACGCAGCGCGCCAAGGCGGCGGAGTACCGGGCCGCGCGCGCGTTCCTGGACGCGTTGGCGCCGTTCCCGGTGATCGCCACCGCGGGGAACCACGACGTCCCGCTCTACCGGTTCTGGGAGAGGCTGTTCGCGCCGTACCGGAACTACCGGTCGATCATCGGCCCCGACCTGGACACGGTTCTCGACGTGGCCCCGGGACCGGGAGCGCCCGGCGGCGTCCGTTTCGTGGCCCTGGACTCGTCCTCGCCGCGCCGCGCCATCGTGAACGGGCGCGTTTCCGCAAGGCAGTTCGAATTCGCGGACAGATCCTTCACGGCCGCCCCCGCCGGGGCGCTGCGCATCCTGGTCGTCCACCACAACCTGGTCGACCCGGGCGACGGTCCCAGGGCCCCGCCGCTCAGGGGCGCCAGCCGCATCCTGGACCGGTTGCCGCGCTGGGGGGTCGGTCTGGTTCTGTCTGGGCACATTCACCGGTCGGACCTGGGCGAAGGCGGCCGGCGGACGGGAGCGGATGGAGGCGTACCGCTGATCCTGGCGGGGACCGCATCGTCGAATCGGGGCCGGGGAAGGGAGCAGGGGCGGAACTCCTTCAACCTGATCCGGGTTGAAGAATCGGGGATCGAAGCCACGGTTTATCTTTATTCCCGGAACGCCGGGTGTTTCCAGCCGGCGGAGAGCCGCCGGTACCCCGGCGCGTTCCGGTAGGGAGCCTGTGGACGGGCTCCCGGCAGTCACAGGCTGCCGAACCGTTCCTCGCACGGAAGGGGATCAGGGGGATTTCAGGCGGTGAAAACGGTCCAACTCGTTGACACGCGCGCGGCGGTGGTAGCGGCCGCCGCTCTGACGACGGCCCTGTGCACCTTCTCCCCGTCCCGGCCGCTCAGCGCGCAGTCTCCACGCGAGGAAATCGCCTCGGTCGACTTCGTGGGCAACGAGGCCTTCTCCGACACCGAGCTCCGGCGCGCGGTCCTCACCAGGGCGTCCAGCTGCCCGTTCATCCTGGCTGTCACCACATGCGCGCTGGGAATCGATTGGGGACGCGACCGCTCGTACTACAGCCCGCGCGCCGTCGGAGACGACGTGGAGGGGCTGACCACCCTGTACCGGGCGCACGGCTTTCGCGCCATCGACATCCGGCCGGAGGTGGAGCAGCGGGGCGACGGCAGTGTGGCCGTGACCTTCCACGTCGACGAAGGCATTCCCTTCCGGGTGGGCTCGATCGAGCTCGCGGGCGATTCGCTGCCCCCGGAGCTGGACCTCGAGGGAGCGTTTCCAATCGACGTCGGCGACCCGTTGAGCTTCCTGCTTCTGCAGGAGACCACGGACAGCCTCACGCTTCGGTTGAGGAACCAGGGATACGCCTCCGCCGAGGTCTACCACGGCTTCTTCCGCGCCGCGCGGAGCGACCGTGCCTCGGTGACCTACCGGGTGGAACTCGGGCCCCGCACCGCCTTCGGACCGGTTCGGGTGACGGGCAACGAATTGCTCGCCGGCAGCGTGATCCTCGACCGTCTTCCCTTCCGCGAGGGCGAACTCTTTCGCGAGAGCCGGATTCGCGACGCACAGCGGAGTCTGCACGAACTGGACATCGTGGTGCGTGCCGTGGTGCGGCGGGACACGGCCCGTATCGAATCCGACTCGATCATGCCGATCGTCGTGGAGGTCGTGGAGGGGGACGCGCGCAGGGTGAGGATCGATTTGGGCGGCAACAGCGCCGAGTGCTTCAACTTCGAGGGACGATGGACGAGCCGAAACTTCTTCGGTGGCGGGCGCAGCCTTCAGGCGCGGGCCCGGGTGTCCAACCTGCTGGCCTCGTCCCTCCAGGCCACCTTCCTGTGCGCCCAGGCGGGAGAGGGTGAGTACGGCCGCGTCAACTGGACCGCCGGGATCGACTTCAACCAGCCCTCGCTCCTGTCGCCCCGGATGAATCTCCTCGTCGGGATCTTCGCGGAGCGCCAGTCGCTCAGGAACATCTTCGTGCGCCGCGGGTTCGGCGTGGATGTCGGCGTGAGCCGCACGCTGGGCAGCAGTTCCTTCATGAACATGAGGTTCCGTCCCCAGTTGAATCAGCTTGAAGCCGCCGAGGTCACGCTCTGTGCAACCTTCCTGGCGTGCTCGCCCGAGGACATCGACGTGCTCTCCGGCACCAGGTGGCTGTCCCCCGTGGCCCTGTCCCTGAACCGGGACGCAACCGACGATATCTTCAACCCGACACGGGGCTTCAGGATCCTGGTCGACCTGGAGTTGGCGGATGGATTGACGGGTTCCGACTACTCGTACCGCCGAGCCTTTGCGGATGGCAGCCTGTACCGGGAGATCGACTCCCGCACGGTGTTCGCGATGCGCGTTCGGACGGGCAACATCAGTCCCGGCAGCTTCTCGGGCACCCTCTCCGACACAGAGGGGGGACTCGCCGAGATCGTGCCCTCCGAGAAGCGCTTCTACGGCGGCGGTGCGAACAGCGTCCGGGGCTTCGCGCAGAGCTCCCTGGGCCCGCGGAGCCTGTCGATCCCCGTCGAGGATCTTCTGCGCCGGCAGGATCCGTCCAGCGAACCCACCTGCAGTCCCGCATCGGTCCGGGACCTCACCTGCGACGGGTCGCCGCTGCGCGGGTCCGATCTCTACCAGTTGAGACCGATCGGCGGCCTGGCGACCTTCGAGGCCAGCGCCGAACTTCGCTTCCGGCTCACCGACGGCCTCCTGGGCGGTGTGGCCTTCGTCGATGTCGGCCAGGTGTGGCGGAATACGATGTCGCTCGGCGGCCTGGAGTGGAGCCCCGGTGTCGGCCTGCGCTACAACACGCTCTTCGGGCCCATCCGCCTCGATGTCGCGTACTCCTTCCGGGACCACGAAGCGCTGCAGGTCGTCACCTCCCAGATCCGCCCCTTCGACCCCACCCGGGACCCGGATTCGGACCGGATCAACATCGCGTCCGAGGACGAGTCCCCCGAGTATATCGACTGGGTCGTCTCCGAGAACCTCGCCCTGCTGGGTCCCCGTGTACTCTTCGGCGACGAGCCGAGCTTTTCGCTGCGGCGCTTCCAGCTTCACTTCTCCATCGGCCAGGCTTTCTAGATGAACGATACCGACAGGCAGGTTTCGACCCCCGCGGAGGCGCGGAAGCGGCGCCGCTCGTGGGGGACGATCCTGTTGCGGGTCGTCATCGTCGCGGTCACCGCGTTCGTGTCGCTGGGGGTCGCCGCCGCCATGGTCATCAGCCACACCACCGCCGGCCGCGGCTTCGCCCTCGATTGGGCGCTGGAACGGGTGCGCCCGGCGCTCAACGGGACGCTGACGATAGGCGGCGTGGGTCCGAGCAGCCTCCTGGCCGGCGCCACCCTCCATGATGTCGAGCTCAGCGACAGCCTGGGCCGCCGCGTCCTGGTCGCCGATTCGATTCGCGCACGCTACTCGATTGCGGCGATCCTTGGAGGACCGCCCTCGATCGCGGACCTGAACATCTGGTCTCCCGTCGTGCACCTGGAGCCCGAACCGGGTGCACCGGTAAGTCTCTCCGGGCTCCTGGCGCAGGCCGAGGCGGATGCGGCGGCGACGGGTGCCGCCGGGGACGAGACCGATTCGCCACTCTTGCTCATCCGCGGGGCGAAGATCCACGGTGGCGTCGTCATCAGGCGCGACGAAACCGGGGCCGAGGAGCGCGTGGAGGGGATCGAGGCGCACTTCTCGCGGGTCGACATCGCACCGAGCGGGGATCTGGACCTGGTGGCTGAAGCGGACGAGGTCGCGTTGTCCTATCCGCTCGGGTATGGCCGGCTGGAACTGTCCGGCCTGCGGGGCAGGATCGAGGTCGGTCCGGACGACATCGTGGTGCGGGCCGAGCGTTTCCGGCTGCCCGGGTCGGAGGGCAGCGGCAGCATCCACGTCGACATGCGGGACGACGACCTGCCCACCCTCATCGACCTGGACATCTCCCGGGCCGCGCTGGAAGACCTGCGCTGGCTGGACGAACGCCTCGCCCACGGGACGGGGCGCGGGGCGATGCGCATCCGGATCGACGGGGAGGACGTGTTCGTCGACGTGGCGAGGGCGCAGGTCGAGCTCGAGTACGGCAGCTTTGACTTCTCGGGCGGTCTGACCGTGACCGGGACGACGCGCTTCCGGTCCCTCCGCGTCGTGGCCGACATGTTGCCCACCGAGGAACTCGAACCCTGGCTGCCGGACCCGCTTCCCGTGACCGGACTGCTGTCGGGCGATGTGGTCTTCGATGGCGTGCCGGGCCGATTGGGGGTGACGGGCCGCCTCGCCCTGCTCGATGGCGTCACCCACGATACGCTGGCCAGCGGGACCGGGAAGGGCACCGTGCTCGACGCTGGTTCCTTCGAGGAAACCGTGCTGGAGTTCACGTCACTTGATTACGGGTTGCTGGCCGACGTCTTCCCCTGGGTGTGGTGGGAGGGGCGGGGGAGCCTCGACCTGGCGTTGGACGGGGAACTCGCGACCGGGATGGAGCTGCGCATCGCGGCGGACCGATCCCTGGATGGCGGCCCGCAAAGTGCCGTCGAACTCGGCGGGACGGTGTACGGAGACACGACGATTTCAGTGGTCGACCTGGACGCGACCATGAGCCCGCTCGATCTCTCCATCATCCGCGAACTCCGGCCCGACTTCCCGCTGACGGGTTCGGTCGACGGGTCGGTGTCGCTGACCGGTCCCCTCGAGCGTCTCGGAGTGGTCGCCGACCTCGAAACGGACGCGGGTCCGGTGTCGGCGGAGGGGCACTTCAACGCCCTCGATCCGGCCGCGGGGTATCAGGTCCTGGTCTCGACCACCGACTTCCGGCTCTCGGAGTGGTTCGGGGAGCTGCCCGATTCCACGATCGTATCGGGGACTGTGAGGCTGAGCGGAGAGGGACTGGATCTCGACTCCCTGCGCGGATCCCTGGTTGCGGACGCCGGACCGTCCACCATCGGCGGCCTGCGCGTGGACACGGCGCGCGTGAACGTGTGGGTGAGCGACGATGGGCTCATGCACGTCGAGACGCTCTACGCGGAAGCGGGTGGCGTGTCGGTGCGGGGACGCCCCGGCAGCATCGGAACTGCGGCCGGGGTCGCCGGTGCAGGGGTGACGCTGTCGGTTTCCTCGCCCTCGATCCGGCCGCTCCGTCCCCTCTTCATGCGCGGGAACCTCGTCGCCTGGGACGAACTGTCGCAGATCGAGCAGGATGTGATGATCGAGTTCGACGGCGTGGTTCCCGATACCTTCCCCACCGCGCACGAAATCCGCTTCGACGGCACCGTGGAGGGTGACGTCCGGTTGCGGGGGTGGCTCGGCGGCCTCGAGGCGGAGGCGACCGTGGCGCTTGCCGGATTCGAGTACGGCCCCAGCTCGGCCGGCGCGGTGCAGGCGGACCTCACCGTCAGCGGCCTGAGCCTCCTCGGCACGGATTCGAGCGAGGCGCCGCCCCCACCGCCGCTGCTGGGAGGCGTCGTTACCGGCGACTCGATCTTCATCGAAGGCCGCCGCTTCCGTACCGGTCAGGTCGACGGCCGCTTCGCTCTGGGAGAGGGCGGCCGTATCCATGCCCTGCTGACGCGTTCGGCGGAGGAGTCCTATGAGGCTCAGGTGGTTGTCGGTCTGGCCGATGACGGGGGCCACGTCGACCTGGACCGGCTCACCCTGGTCTTCCCCGACCGGCGCTGGAGCCTGCAGGGTCCCGCGAGCGTGGAGTGGCGCCCGGATTCGGTGGTCGTCAACGACTTCGGTCTCATCCGGCCCGGTGCTCCGGGGTTGCGCCTCTTTGCCGACGGGCGCCTGGTGCGCGGTGAGGGCCGGTCCGAGTTCGACCTTCGGGCAGCAGGCCTCGACCTCGGTGTGGTGGCGAGGGTGCTTCAGCTCGACGAGCAGCTGGAGGGAATCGTGTCGGCCGACCTGATGGCCTCCGGGACGGCCGCACAGCCCGCCTGGCGGGGTTGGCTTCGGGTGGACGACGCCGTCTACGAGAACCTGCACTTCGACAGCGTGGCCGCCACCGGCACCGTTGCCGACGGCGTCCTGGCCAGCGAGATCGAGTCCTGGTCCGGCGGCCGCCGATCCCTGCGACTCGGCGGCAGCCTGCCCATGGACCTCCGTCTTTCGGCGGTGGAGGACCGCCTTCCGGACGAACCCCGGCACATCGAGATCATGGCGGACAGCTTCCCCGCCGCCATGGTCCTGCCCGCGCTGACCGGTCTCGAGGAAGTGGACGGCACGATCTCCGGGATCATGACGATCGCCGGGACCCGGTCGAGTCCCCAACCCGACGGCAACCTCGTGCTGTCGAACGCTTCCGGGTTCATCGAGGCTCTCGGCGTCCGTCTCTCGTCGGTGGATGTCGGTGCCCGGTTGAGTTCCGATGGGATCGTCGCCCTGGAGGGCACGGCCATGTCGGGGCAGGGGACGATGCGAATGAACGGGATCGTCGACGTCAGCCAGCCCGATTCACTCCCGCTGGACCTGGCCTTCTGGCCCAGGGGGTTCCAGATCGTGAACCGCCGCGACATGGAGGTCTCCGTCACCGGCGACTCGATCACGCTGAGCGAGTCTTTCATTTCCCCGCTCATCCAGGGTGAACTGGAGGTGAGCGACGGCACGGTCTTCCTCGAGGAGTTCCAGCGCGTGGCCCAGACGATCGACTTCTATGATCCGGTCCTGGTCACGGCCGCAACCCGCGCGATCGGGCTCACGGGAGAGGAGGGCGACGACCGCGCGGTGAGGCCCCGGAACCCGTTCCTGCAGAACCTGCGCGTCCTGGTCGACCTGCATGTGGGTCCCGGGAACTGGCTCAGATCCCGCGAGATGAATGTCGAGACCTCCGGCGATCTTTCGCTGACCTTCGACCGCCAGACGAACCAGCTTGTCCTGCATGGAGGGATCGATGTGGTGCGTGGCACCTACAGCCTTGGTCCAAGGACGCTGCGCATGACCGATGGGTCCTTCCAGTTCGTGGGCACTCCGGGATTCAATCCCGGCATCGCGGTAACGGCCGAGAACCGCATGCACACCCGCGAGGGGGAGCCGCTGGTGATCACCGCCGACATCTCGGGTACGCTCCTGTCGCCCCGGCTGGCGCTCTCGAGCGACGCGGAAGCGATCTCGGACGCCGATCTGCCCAGCTACATCGTCTTCGGCCGGCCCGCCTCGGCGCTGATCGGGGAGGGCGGCGCGGCCTTGGGCGGATCGGGCAGGGACCTGCTCCTGGCCCAGGTGATCAACCAGTTCGGGTACCTGCTCGCGCTCGAATTCGACGTCGACCACCTGTCGGTGTCGCAGGCGGAGCAGAGCCAGGCCAACGCGGCCTTCGGGGCGTCGTCGCTGCAGGTGGAGGTGGGCTGGTACATCGGCGAGGACGTGTTCCTGACCGGAGTCTACCAGCGCGGTTTCTGCGCCGACCCGACCCTCCCGGTGGGCAGCGGCGGGGTGCGGGTCGAAGTGGGAATGCCCCAGGACGTGAAGCTGGAGGGATTCGTCGAGGGCAGGTGCACGCGGGACCGGTACCGCGGACTGGGCGACCTGTCGCTCAAGCTGGCGCGCATCTGGGGGTTCTCGCTCTTCCGCGAGTGGGGGTACTGATCAACGCCCTCGTCGTAC
Organism: Longimicrobiales bacterium; assembly: GCA_965211795.1. GTDB lineage: Bacteria > Gemmatimonadota > Gemmatimonadetes > Longimicrobiales > Gaopeijiaceae > Bin94. The sequence goes on along the minus strand of OZ242973.1, from coordinate 3,493,829 downwards.
GCGGAGCGCGCGAGCACAACCTGCGCGATATCTCCCTGGAAATCCCCCGGGAGCGCCTGGTGGTGGTCACGGGGCTGTCCGGTTCGGGGAAGTCGTCGCTGGCCTTTGACACCATCTACGCCGAGGGGCAGCGGCGCTACATCGAGTCGCTCTCGGCGTACGCGCGCCAGTTCCTGGGGCTCATGGAGAAGCCGGATGTCGACTCCATCGAGGGACTGTCGCCGGCGATCTCGATCGAACAGAAGACCGTGTCGCGCAACCCGCGCTCGACCGTGGGCACCGTGACCGAGATCTACGACTACATGCGGCTGCTCTACGCGCGCGTGGGCACCCCGTATTGCCCGCGCTGCGACCTCCCGATTCAGCGCCAGCCCGCGACCCAGATCGTGAAGCAGCTGCTGAAGATGGAGGAGGGGACCCGCATCCAGGTTCTGGCCCCGCTGGTGCGCGGCCGCAAGGGCGAGTTCCGAGATGTCTTCGACCGGGCCCGGCGGGAGGGATTCGTGCGCGCGCTCGTCGACGGCAGGGTCTTCGACCTGCGGGAGATTCCTCGGTTGAGCCGGTACGAGAACCACGACATCGGAATCATCGTGGACCGGCTGGTGATCCGCGAGGAGGACCGCGTGCGGCTGTCGGATTCGGTGGAGACCGCGCTGCGCGCCGCGGATGGGGTGGTGCAGGTCCTGGAGCGGAAGGACGGGCGCGATGTCTCCCACCTCTTCAGCGAGCACTACGCCTGCGCCGACTGCGGGACCAGCTTCCCGGAGCTGGAGCCCCGGGTCTTCTCCTTCAACTCGCCGCATGGGGCCTGCGCGGAGTGCGGTGGGCTGGGCACAACCAAGGAAGTGGTGGGCGCGCTGCTGGTCGGCGGCCCGTCGCTCTCGATTCTGGAAGGGGCGATCCTGCCCTGGGGCGAGCCTGGGGGACACCTGCGCGGTTCGGTGATTCCGGGGCTGGCGAAGGCGTACGAATTCGATCCGCGCGAACCCTGGCAGGACCTCCCCGCAGATGCCCGCGACGCGCTCCTGCACGGTTCGGGCACCATGAAGATCCGCTTCCCGTACAACGCCGGGAAAATGAAGGGCCACTACGAGGACTACTGGGAAGGGGTGGTGGCCAACATCGAGCGCCGCTACCGGGAGACGAGTTCGGAACATGTGCGCTCGCAACTGGACCAGTACATGTCCAGCCAGCCTTGCGCCGAGTGCGGGGGGGCGCGGCTGGGGCCCTTCGGGCGGGCGGTGCGGATCGGGGGCGAGCCGATCAGCAGCGTGGTGGAGCGGCCCATCGGGGAGATTCTGGCCTTCATGGGGTCGCTGCCGGTCACGGGGGAAGAGCTGCCCGGCGGGGTGGAGGCCGCCCCGGGAGAGCCGCTGCCCGGCGAGGTCGCGGGGCCCATTCTGCGCGAGGTGCGGGAGCGGCTGGGTTTCCTGCGAAATGTGGGTCTCGACTACCTGACGCTGAGCCGTTCAGCAGCCACCCTCTCGGGGGGCGAATCGCAGCGCATCCGGCTGGCGACCCAGATCGGGAGCCGCCTGGTGGGTGTCCTGTACATCCTCGACGAGCCGTCGATCGGGCTGCACCAGCGCGACAACCACCGCCTGCTCGGCACGCTCAAGGACCTGCGCGACCTGGGCAATTCGGTGCTGGTGGTCGAGCATGATGAGGATACGATCCGCGCGGCGGACTTCGTGGTGGACCTGGGGCCGGGGGCGGGGCGGGCGGGGGGGGAGGTGGTGGTGGCGGGGTCGCTGGGGGATGTGATGGCGGAGCGCGGGTCTATCACCGGGGCGTACCTGCGCGGGGAGATGGAGATCGGCGTGCCGGAGCGGAGGCGGAGGCCGGATCCGGAGCGGTGGCTGACCGTGCGGGGCGCGTCGCAGCACAACCTGAAGGACATCGACGTGGCGTTTCCTCTGGGACTGTTCATTACCGTCACCGGCGTGAGCGGGTCGGGGAAGTCGACGCTCGTCAACGGGACGCTGTACCGCGCGCTGTCTCGCCACTTCTACCGCAGCCGCTCGGTGGCCGGCGCCCACGACCGCATCGACGGCCTCGCGGGTGTGGACAAGGTGATCGAGGTGGACCAGTCGCCCATCGGCCGCACGCCCCGTTCCAACCCCGCCACCTACACCGGCCTCTTCACCCCGATCCGCCAGCTCTTCGCGGGCGTGCCCGAGGCCCAGATCCGCGGGTACCAGGCGGGACGCTTCTCCTTCAACGTGAAGGGCGGTCGCTGCGAGTCGTGCAAGGGCGACGGGCTGGTGAAGATCGAGATGCATTTTCTGCCGGACGTGTATGTATCCTGCGACGTTTGCCGTGGGCGCCGCTACAACCGCGAGACGCTGGACATCTACTACAAGGGGAAGAACATCGCGGATGTGCTGGAAATGACCGTACGCGACGCGCTCGATTTCTTCGATGCGGTGCCGCAGATCAAGCGGCGCCTGAAGACGCTGAACGACGTGGGGCTCGGCTACATCCACCTGGGGCAGAGCGCGACCACGCTGTCGGGGGGCGAGGCGCAGCGGGTGAAGCTGTCGTCCGAGCTGTCGAAGAAGGCCACGGGGCGGACGCTCTACATTCTGGACGAGCCCACCACGGGGCTGCACTTCGAGGATGTGCGGATTCTGCTGCGTGTGCTGCACAGCCTGGTGGAGCGGGGGAACACGGTGGTGGTCATCGAGCACAACCTGCACGTGGTGAAGACGGCCGACTGGGTGATCGACCTGGGGCCGGAGGGGGGGGACGGGGGGGGGCGGGTGGTGGCGGCGGGGACGCCGGAGGAGGTGGCGGGGGTGGGGGGGTCGTATACGGGGGAGTATCTGGGGCCGCTGCTGGAGGTGGCGAGTGGACTAAGTCCAACGGACTAAGTCCGCTGCGACCCCCTGCCGCTACCGCCCCAACCGCACCGCGTCCACGATCCCGCGCGTCGTCACCACCTCGAGCCCACTCATGTCGCCCAGCGCGGACGGCAGCGCCTGGTTCCAGTCGCGCAGGATCGCCCGGATCCGCCCGGTCGCGGGATCGGTCACGATTGTGAGCGAGCGGGGATCATTCCGGTCCACCGTCACCTCGCCCTCGGGCCCCGTCAGCGTGATGCGTTCCAGCGAATCCTCCCAGTCGGCCTCGATGGGGACGGCGAAGAAGAAGTACTTGTTGCCGTACTTATCCTCACCGGGCGTGAAGGAGAGGGAGAACTCGGCCTGGCCGCCGCGCCCGAATCCTTCGATCCGGTAGTCGCCCCCCTCCGCCGGCAGCTTCGGAGCTGTGGTCATCGAGTGCACCGGCTCGATCCGCAGCTCGCCGTTGAGCACCCCGCCCCACAGCACCAGCATCTCGCCCTCCGGCCCGGCGCCGGACAAATCCCCGTTCGTCCAGGTCTCGTCCTTGTTCGCCCTCACCCGGATGACCTTCTCGAAGTAGTAGTCGCTGAGCCAGCCCAGGTCGTAGCAGTACCCCATGATGTCGCGCCGGCGCACCGGTGATACCACCGAGCTGTCGCGGAAATCGTAGCCCCACACGCCGATGCTCCCGTTCGAGTAGGGAAAGTCCTGGTCGGTGCCGAGTGCGCCGCCGCACGGCGCGTGCAGGAGGTCGAGGTTGTGGCCCGCCTCGTGAGCGAGTTCGGTGTCCCATGGTTTTCCGAAGCTCACCAGTCCGTTCAGACGCGCGATGCCGCGGACGTAGCCTTCATGGCTGTCCGCCACCGCGTACCAGTACCCGGTCGCCTTCTCGGCACGGTACACCGGTTCCAGCTCGAGGATGATCCCCCACGTGTTGTCCTCGACGGTAAGGTCGAGCGACGTGACGTACGGCTCCCGGGCCTTCGCGCTGAACTCGCTGAAGGGGAACGAATACCTGAACAGGCCCACCTGCGGACTCTCAGCCCCCAACTCCCCGATGCTGTCAACCCACGGAATCACCGACGAGTCGGGTTTCCCGGCGTAGAGAACCGGCACCGCCGTCAGCTCCAGCGGCGGCACATCGATCACTTCCAGCGCCACCGAGCCGCTGTCCGGAAAGCGCGTCCGGCTGCCCTCGGCGCGCGGGACCGTCTCGGCCGAGTCGGCCACGACCACCAGTTCGGTGCCGTCGACGATGTGCTCGGCGGGGATCACCGCATTGTACGACGTGCTGAGGTTGCCCTCGTCCGCGCCGGTGACCAGCCGGTCGTCCACGGACCGCATTGTGACACGGTGCACCTCCTCTCCCTCGCGCGTGAACGTCGCGACGACCTCGGGCTCGAAGAAGGCGTTCACCTGGTCGCCGACGAGGAAGACACGCAGCAGGGCCTCGCGGTCCGAAAGGAGGGGGATATCGCCGGTCGGCCTCTGTATGGCCTGCGTCAGGTAAACGACCGGGAGCGTCAGCTGGATGGCGTCCGGGTTGTCGCACGTGGCTCCATCCACGAGATCCAGTCCACGGATCCATTCCTGGAAGGTGGCGGAGGGGGACGCGCACATGCCCGTGGTGGCGTACTGAAGGGCCTGCAGATCGGTCATTTCGGTCATAAGGAAGGGGAGGGGCCCGTCCATGCCCGCGTTGCTGCTGACCCTGATCGTGTCCAGTGCGTCCATGGAGGTCATCGCTACGGGGATCCCCCCCGTGAGGCTGTTGTTGGCGACGTCCAGGGTCTCCAGCTTCCTCAGGTTGCCGATGGCAGGCGCGAGCGATCCCTGCAGTCCATTGGCGGGAAGCGAGAGCTTCCGCACGAGCGTATCTGTCTCATCCACGGAGACGCCGTACCAATTGGTCACCACCGAATCGGCGCCCCAACCGCTGTTGTTGGTCCAGGAGGCACCGCCGGCCGCGGCGTAGAATTCTTCCAGTGCGAACCGTTCGGTTGTTGTAGGGGGACACTTGAGGCCGTACGCCCGCGGGATGCCGTCCAGCCATTCCTGGAACTCATCGTCGAGGTGGGGACAGATCCATGTGTTGGAGATGTCGAGGTAGCCGAGGGGGAGATTCAGCATGGTCCTGGGCATGAGACCTTGGAGATCGGGGTTGGTGCTGACGTCGAAGCTCTCCAGGTTGACAAGATTGCCAACCTCGCGCGGAAGTGGTCCGGAGAAGTTGTTTTGGCCTATCGACAGCCGCTCCAAGGCCGCAAGATTGCCGATTTCGGCAGGAATCGCTCCCGACAGGTTGCTCGTGAAGAGCCCCAAGTAGGTCAGCGACGCAAGGTTGCCGAGTTCAGGGGGTATGGGTCCCGTGAGCTTGGTGCGTCCAAGGTGCAGAGACTGCAGCGCGGAAAGCTGCCCGAGTTCCGGTGGTATGGAGCCAGTGAGCTCGTTGGTTCCGATCGCCATGTCCTCGAGTTCGGACAGATTGCCGAGTTCCGCGGGTATCGGCCCGGTCAACTGGTTGGCGAAGAGCCACAGCGTCTCCAGGTTGGCCAGCTTGCCCAGTTCGGGGGGAATGCTGCCCGAAAAGTCGTTCCTCATCAGGAACATCTCCTCGAGCGACGCGATATTCCCGAGCTCGGGAGGGATCGCTCCTGCCAGTTCATTGTCGCCCAGACTGAGTATCTTCAAGGCTTGAAGCTTGCCCAGTTGGGCCGGTAGGGAGTCCGTTACCTGATTCTCCGAGAGGAAGAAATACTCGAGCGACGTCATATCGCCCAGTTCCGCCGGCAGCGGTCCTTCGATCTGGTTCTCGCTCAACCCCAGGTACTCAAGTTTCTTGAGATTCCCGAACGTGGACGGGATCGCGCCCGTTATCTGGTTCCTCGAGAGGCTGATGTCAATAAGCGCGGTCATGTCCCCCAACTCCGGCGGCAACGGTCCCTCGAACTTGTTGTCGACCAGCCACATGGTCTTCAGCTTCTTGAGGTTGCCGAACTCCGCCGGCAGCGGGCCGCTCAGGTCGTTCTCGAAGAGCGCGAGGTGCTCGAGGTTGACAAGGTTCCCAAACTCGGGCGGGATCGGCCCGGAAAGGTCGTTTCCGGAGAGGTACATGGTGTCGACTCTCACCATGTCGCCGATCTCGGGCGGGATCGGCCCTTCCAGATTGTTGCTGGAGAGCGACAGGTCACGAACCTTCGTCAGCTTGCCGAGTTCCGGGGGGATCCGCCCGGTCAAACTGTTTCCGTACAGCGCCAGCACCTCGAGGCGTGCGAGGTCGCCAAGTTCGGGCGGGATGCTGTCCGTCAGTTTGTTCCAAGGCATGAAGATCTTGGTGACGTAGCCCTCGGCGTCGGTGGCGATGCCGGACCACGTGTTGAGACTCTTGTCCGTCAGCCAGTTCACCTGCCTGTCCCACTCCGGCCCTCCGGTTTCGTTGTAGAGGGTGACGAGCACATCCCTATCCGCGGTCTCCGGAATGCAGGGGAGGGGATCCGTGTTGCCGAGCGACTCGTACCACTCCGCGAGGGATCGGGGCACACACACGCTCGTACCCGAGTGGTAGAACCTCTCAACCGTGAGCTTGGCGAAGGTCTCGGGAAGAGGGCCGGAGAGTCCGGTGTTGGTCACGCTCAGGTACTCGAGCCCCGCCATGTCGCCCATCTCGGGGGGCAGCGGTCCATCGAGTTCCCCGTTTTCTCTCAAGCTGAGATCGCGCAGGCGGCTCAACCGGCCAATCGAGCGCGGAACCGGACCGGAGAGCGAGTTGTTGGACAGGTCGAGGATGAACAGGGTGTCCAGGAGTCCGATCGCCGCGGGGATGTGTCCCGTGAGGTTGTTGGAGTCCAGAGACAGGTTGTCCACGCGGCCGTTGGTGGTGGCTCTGACCCCGTACCATTCCCCGATCGGCGCGTCGCTCAGCCAGTTGGTGTTGTCCGTCCAGTCGTCGCCGCTGGTCGCGTGATACAGCGCCTCGAGAGCGGCCCGGTCGCCGCCGGGAAGTTTCACCGCCGCCTCGGCGGTACCGGCCGTCACCGAGTCGTAGGTGGCGGTTATGGTCGTGACCCCGATGTAGCGAGCGGTCACCAGCCCCGTCGTGTCGACTCTTGCGACCCTCGTGTCGGCGCTCGCCCAGGCAATCTCCGGCGATTCCACCGCACGCCCCTCGGCATCGACCACCCTGACCGACAGCCGGGACGTGTCGCCAACCGCGTCGAAGGTCAACGCCGAAGGCCGGACCGAGACGCGCCCGGCGCACCCCGCCGGACTGTCGGCTTCCGGGATCGAGTCGTGCCACGTGGCGAGCGACGGGGGCAGGCACAGTTGGGTGCCGCCGACCATGAAGCTCTCCAGCTCGAGGCGGCTGAAGTACGCGGGGATCAGGCCGGACAGGCTCGTCGCCGCCACGTTGAGGGTTCGCAGGCTGTCCAGCTGCCCGAGCTCCCACGGCAGCCTGCCCGAGAACCCGTTGACACTCAACGCCAGGTCCCGAAGCAGGCTCAGGTCCCCCGTCTCGGCCGGGATCGAACCCGTGATCCAGTTCCGGCTGAGGTCGAGTGTGACCAGCTTGTCCAGCATGCCTATGGACGAGTGCATCGGACCCCGCAGGTTGTTGCCCGCCAGCGACAACCCCACCACCCTGCCGCTGTCGTCGGTCTCCACCCCGGCCCACTCTGAGAGCGGTTCGCCAGTACCCCAATTGGTCCCGTCCGTCCACCCGGTCCCGCGGGTCCGGTCGTGGAGAATCTCCAGGACGTCCCGGTCGTCTTCCGGCAGGGCCACCTCCACCGGGATGGACGCGGTCGTGGAGTCGTAGGTGGCTGTCACCTCGGTTGTCCCGTTCGCGACCGCTGTCACCCTGCCCCGGGCGTCGACCGTCGCGACCTCGTCATCTCCGCTCGACCACGTCACCGAAGCTTCATGCGTGGTGTCCCCCTCGGCGCTCACGTACGTCGCGGAAAGGGTGCCCGTTTCGCCGACCGCGTAGAAGCTCAGCGACGGCAGGTCGACCACCTCGATGGTGATGTAGGCCACGCACCGGTCCACACCATCCGTCTGCCCGATCCCCCCGAACCAGTCGCCCAGCGAGGGCGGCACGCACACCCCGGAGCCGGCGGCGTAGAGGGTATCCAGCTCCAGCCTCCCGTAGGATCCCGGAACCACTCCGGCGAGGCTGTTGTCGCCGATGTGCAGGTACCGGAGTTCCGCCATGGACCCGAGGCTCCCGGGCAGGAGACCCTCGAGCGCGTTGTCGTTGAGGACCAGGTCCCGCAGTTGCTGCAGCTCCCGCAAGTCCCACGGAATCTCGCCGGCCAGCGCGTTCCCGCTCAGGTCGAGGGTGACGAGGTCGTCCAGTTCCACCACGAGAAGCGGGATCTCGCCGGTGAGGTTGTTGTCGCCGAGCGACAGGCTCACCACCTTCCCCGCGTCATTGGCCTCGACCCCGAACCACTCGGAGAGCGCTTCGTCGCTCAGCCAGTTGGAGGTGTCCGTCCAGCCCTCGCCCCCGGTTAGCCGGTAGATGCTGTCGAGGACCTGCCGATCGTTGAGCTTGAATTCGATCTCCACCTCCGCCGTGGCCGTGAGCGAACCGGAGGTCGCCCGGACCTGCGTGGTGCCGTAGTCGACCGAAGTCACCAGCCCCGCGGAGTCGACCGTGGCGATGGTCGTGTCGGCGCTCGTCCAGGCGATGGTCGCGTCGTGAACCGTGTCACCCGCGGCGTTGAGCAGCGTGGCCGTCAGTCTGGCGGTGTCGCCGAGCGGTGGTCCCTCCATGTACAGCGACAGGGGGTCGATGTAGACCTTGTCCGTGCACAATTCGTACCGGTCCACCGTCTCCGAAAGTGCTTTCAGCCACGATTCGAGGGCGGCCGGAACGCACAATCCGTCATCGTCGAAGTAGAAGCGAATCAGGTCCAGGTTGGCGAAGGTGGGGGGGATGGGACCAAAGAGGATGGTCTGATCCAGGGACAGGTACTGGAGGCCACCCGTGTACCCCAACTCGGGAGGTATCCGGCCGCTGATCCCGGGGTTTCGGCCCAGGTAGAGGTCCCTGAGGTTGTTGAACTTCGAAAGCTCGGCCGGGATGGGGCCCGACAGGCTGTTGCCCGACAGGCCGAGAATGAACAGCCGGTCCAGCCCGCCGAGTTCCGGCGGAATCCGGCCAACCAGGTTGTTGTCTCTGAGATACAGATAGTCCACCCGCCCCCCCCGTGTATCCACCCCGTACCAATCCGACAGATCCGCGTCGCTCAGCCAGTTCGTGTTGTCGGTCCAGCCGTCGCCGCCCGTGGCCTCGTACAGGATCTCCAGGATCTCGCGGTCGGTGAGCGTCGGCGCCACCTCCACCGTGGCCTGGGCGGTTGCGGAATCATAGGTCGCCGTGACCTGCGTCTTGCCGAACGCGGCCGCCGTGACCATCCCTGACGTGTCGACGGTCGCGATCGCGGTATCGGCGCTCCCCCACGTCACCGCCGCGTCCACCGTGTCCCCCTCGGCATCGATCACCGTGGCGGAAAACGTGCCTGTCACCCCGGCCGTGTCGAGCGTCAGCCAGTGGGGCTCAATGACGATCCGCGTGCCGTTCGCATTCGCTCCCATGCCGGCCTCGATGGCCGGGTCCGCTTCGTTGGGAGCGGTCGGGGTGTCGTCCGCACAGGCTTCCAGGAACAACGCGGCGAAGACGGAAGCCGCGAGCACGCCACCGGCGATCCGGGGTCGGCGGAGCCCGGTGCGCAAAGAGGCGCGACGAGACCGCGTTGCATTCAAGGCGGAATCTCCGTTCAACTATCAGCTGTCCGTAAAGTCGGGGTAGATTCAACGCATAATCTGCCATTATAATTACGTTTTGGTCAATGGAAATTCCCCGCTATGACGGACATTCTGTCCGTTGGAATCCAACCAGGGAGGTGAGTCAGGCGTTGAGAACCGCCCGGAACTGGATCGAGCAAGCGGACCTGGACGTGGGCCGACGGGAGTGGACCGGCTGACGACCGGGATTGTCGTCTGGGCGCTGGCAGCCTCGAACGTACCCCGTCAACCGTCAACGCCAACCGTCTGAGGCAGCGGGGCAGGTTCAAATGGGAAGGGGATGCCGAATCGGAATCTGCGCCTCATGCATCCGCACGCGGCATCCGGACACGATCGTGCTTGGCGGCATTGTGCGCCGGATCGTGCCTGGAAGCACGCCGGCCAGCCCGTTTTTGTCTTTACTACCGCTCCAGCCGCACCGCCTCCACGATCCCGCGGGTCGTCACCACCTCGAGCCTGCTTGTGTCGCCCAACGCCTCCGGCAACGCCTCGTTCCAATCCCGCAGAATCGCCCGGATCCGCCCGGTCGCCGGATCGGTCACGATCGTGAGGGACCGGGGATCGCTCGAATCCACCGTCGCCTCACCTTCGGGCCCCGTCAGCGTGATCCGTTCCAGCGCGTCCTCCCAGTCGGCCTCGATCGGGACGGCGAAAAAGAAGTACTTGTTGCCGTACTTGTCCTCGCCGGGCGTGAATGACAGCGAGAACTCGGTCTGGCCACCGCTCCCGAACCCTTCGATCCGGTACGCGCCCCCCTCGGCCGGAAGCTTCGGGGTCGTCTGCATCGAGTGCACCGGCTCGATCCGCAGCTCGCCGTTCAGCACCCCGCCCCACAGCACCAGCATCTCGCCCTCCGGTCCGGCGCCGGACAAGTCCCCATTCGTCCAGGTCTCGTCCTTGTTCTCCCGCACCCGAATGACCTTCTCGTAGTAGTAGTCGCTGAGCCAGCCCAGGTCGTAGCAGTACCCCATGATGTCGCGGCGGCGCTCCGGCGACACGACCGAGCCGTCGCGGAAGTCGTAGCCCCACACACCGATGCTCCCGTTCGAATAGGGGAAGTCCGGGTCGGTTCCGAGGGCGCCGCCGCACGGGGCGTGCTGCAGATCCAGGTTATGGCCCACCTCGTGGGCGAGCTCGGTGTCCCACGGCTTGCCGAAGCTCACCAGCCCGTTCAGCCGCGCGATTCCGCGCACGTAGCCTTCATCGCTGTCCGCGACGGCGTACCAGTAGCCCGTTGCCTTCTCGGCCCGGTATACCGGCTCCAGTTCGAGAATCATGGACCAGGTGTTGTCTTCGTTGGTAAGGTCGAGCGACGTGACGTAGGGCTCCCGGCTCGTCGCGGTGAACTCCCCGAACGGGAAGGAGTGCCTGAACAGACCCACCTCGGGGCTGTCGTCGTCTACGTTGTCGGTCCACTCGAAGATCGACGAGTCGGGTTTGTCGGCGTTGAGGACCGGCACCACGGTCAGCTCCAGCGGCGGCACCTCGATCACGTCGAGTGCCGCCCACCCGGTCTCCGGGTAGCGCGTCCGGCTGCCCTCGGCGCGCGGGATCACCTTGGCGGAGTCGGCCACGACCACGAACTCGGTGCCGTCCACGATGTACTCGGCGGGGATCACGGCATTGTAGGACCTGATGAGGCTGCCCTCGTCCGCGAAGGTGGCCAGCAGGTCCTGGTCACTCGACATCTCCACGCGGTGGACCTCCCTGCCGTCGCGCGTGAAAGTCGCGAAGACCTCCGGCTCGAAGAAGGCGTTCTCCTGATCGCCGACCAGGAAGACCCTGAGCAGTGCCTTCCGGTTCGAGATGAGCGGCACGCCGCCTTCGGGACTCTGAATGGCTTGCGTCAGGTAGACGACCGGCAGCGACAGCTTGACGGCATCCGGATTGCCACAGGTGGCACCGTCCGCCACGTCGAGCGAGTCGATCCATTCCTGGAAGGTAGGTGCCGGAGACGCACACATATCGGTGTCCTCGTACTCGAGCGCCCTGAGGTTCTCCAGGTCGACCATGCGGAACGGCAGAGGACCCTCCATGTCCTCGTTCTCGCTGACGCGGATCGTGTCCAGCGGATCGATGGACGTGATCGCGGTGACGACCCCTCCGGTGAGTTCGTTGTCGGCAAGGTCCAGGGTCTCCAGCCCAAGCAGGCTGCCGAGTGCGGGCGGCAGCGGCCCCTCCAGGCCGTTACCGGGCAGCCTGAGTTCACGTATGAGCGAGTCCTCGACGGTCACGCCGTACCAGTCGTCCAGCTCGGAATCGCCGTCCCAGCCGCCGCGGCTGTTCCAGGAATCCCCGCCCGTGCTGTCGTAGAGCTCCATCAGCGCAAACCGCTCGGTCACGCTTGAGGGACACCACAGTCCGTACGCGTCCGGGATGCCCTCCAGCCATTCCTGGAATTCGTCGTCGAGGTGCGGACATATCCAGGTGCTTGAGATGTCGAGGCGGCCGAGGGGGAGGTTCATCATGCTCCTGGGCATCAGGCCCTCGAGATCGGGGTTTTCGCTGACGTTGAAGTTCTCCAGGCTGGCGAGATTCCCAAGCTCGGGTGGGAGCGCTCCGGAGAGGTTGTTGGCGTTGAGTGACAGCCAGACGAGTGAGGTCAGTTGGCCGAGTTCCGGCGGTATCGCGCCGCTGAGGCTGTTGTACCGGACCAACAGGTCCTCGAGCGACGACAACTGCCCGAGTTCCGGAGGTATGGAGCCCGTGAGCTGATTGGTGGACAGTTGCAGGTCGGTGAGAGCGGAGAGGTTGCCGAGTTCGGCGGGGATGCTTCCCGAAAGTTCGTTCCGGAAGAGCCACAGCGTGTTCAGGTTAGACAGGTTGCCCAGTTCCGGAGGGATGGGTCCCGTAAGCTCGGCTCGGGGAATGAACAGGCGCTCCAGGGCGGACAGCTGCCCGAGTTCGGGCGGTATGGAGCCAGTCAACCCATTGGTGCCGATCGACAACTCCTTCAGCTTGGAGAGATTGCCGAGTTCCGCCGGTATCGGCCCGCTCAAGTTGTTGTCCCAGAGCCACAACCATTCCAGGTTGGCCAGCTTGCCCAGTTCCGGCGGAATGCTGTCCGTCAACTGGTTCTCTTGCAGAAAGATCTCCTTGAGTGAGGCCATGTTCCCGAGTTCGGGGGGGATGGGTCCGGTCAGCTCGTTGTCGGCGAGTCCCAGGTACTCGAGATTCTGAAGCATGCCCAGCTCGGGCGGGAGCGATCCCGTGATCCTGTTGCGGGAGAGACTGATGTCCTCGAGCGACGTCATGTCGCCCAGCTCCGGAGGCAGCGGCCCCTCGAACTTGTTGCTCGACATCCAGGCAATTTTGAGCTTCTTGAGCTTGCCGAACTCGGCCGGCAGCGGACCGCTCAACTGGTTCTGGAAGATCCACAGGAACTCGAGGTCTTCGAGGTTGCCGAACTCGGCCGGAATCGGTCCGGAAAGTTTGTTCCAGGAGAGGAACATGGTGTCGACGCTCACCAAGTTGCCGATCTCGGGGGGGATCGGGCCTTCCAGATTGTTGCTGGAGAGCGCCAGATACCGAACCGTGGTCAGCTTGCCGATCTCCGGCGGAATCTGACCCGTCAGGCTGTTGCCGTACACCACCAGCACCTCGAGGCGTGAAAGGTTGCCAAGCTCCGGCGGGATCTTGCCGGTGAGGTTGTTCCACACGAGGAAGATCTCGGTGACGTAGCCCTCGGCGTCGGTGGTGATGCCTTCCCATGTGTTAAGGCTCTTGTCGCTGACCCAGTTCCGATTGCGTTCCCAATCCGGCCCGCCGGTCGTGTTGTAGAATTCGACGAGCACGTCGCGATCCGCAGTCTCCGGGATGCAGGGGAAGGGGTCCGAGGTGTCATCGCGTGACTCGTACCATGCCGCCAGGGAACGCGGCACGCACAGACCGGTACCGGAGTGGTAGAATCGTTCGACGGTGAGATTGGCGAACGTCGCGGGCAGGGGGCCGGACAGTCGGGTGTTGCTCAGGTCCATGAACTCGAGCCCCGCCATGTTGCCCATCTCGGGGGGAAGGTTGCCTTCGAAGCCGGCGTCGCGAAGGGTCAGGTCGCGCAGGCGCGTCAGCCGCCCGATCGCGGGAGGGATCGGGCCCGTGAGGGTGGTGTCCCGCAGGACGAGGATGAAGAGGCTGTCCAGCAGACCGATGGCGGCGGGGACGTGGCCGGTCAGGTTGTTGTCCGCCAGCTGCAGGTAACTGACCCGGCCGTTCTGGTAGACATCGACCCCATACCATTCCCCGAGCGGCTCGTCGCTCAGCCAGTTGGTGTTGTCCGTCCAGTCGTCGCCGCCTGTCGCATGGTAGAGGGCTTCGAGCGCGGCCCGGTCGCTCCCGGGCAGACGGACCGCCACCTCGGCCGCGCCGGATGTAACCGAGTCGTACACAGCGGTTGCGGCGGTAATCCCGCTCGCGATGGCCGTCACCAGCCCCGTCGTGTTCACCGTTGCGACATCTGGATCGCCGCTCTGCCAGGTGACCTCCGGCGACTCCACGACATTCCCCTCGGCTCCGACAACGGTGGCCTCGAGCCTGACGGTGTCCCCCGCCGCGCCGAAGGTGAGCGAGGAAGGTTCGATCGAAACGCGGCTGGCGCACTCCGGCGGATTGTCCGTCTGCGCGATCGAACCCACCCACGCGGCAAGCGAGGGAGGCACGCACAGTTCGGTGGCGTTGATCAGGAACACCTCCAGCTCGAGGGCGTCGAAGGAGGCCGGAACCAGGCCGGACAAACTGGTGGCCGCGACGTTGAGGGATCGGAGGCTGTCGAGAGTGCCCAGCTCCGATGGCAGCGCACCGACAAGTCCGTTGACGCTCAGCACCAGTTCGCGAAGCAGCCCCAGGTTGCCCAATTCCGCCGGTAGCGTTCCCGAAAGCCAGTTTCGGCTCAGGTCGAGGGTAACCAGCCGGTCCAGCCGGCCAATGGAGGGGTGCAGCGCCCCCCGCAGATTGTTGTTCCGCAGCGACAGCCCCACCACCCGGCCGCTGTCGTCGGTCTCGACTCCCGCCCACTCGGAAAGCGGTTCCTCGCTCAGCCAGTTGGTCGGGTCCGTCCAGTCCTCGCCGCCCGTGGCCCCGTAAAGGGATTTGAGGACCTCCCGATCGCCCAGGATGAGGACGATCTCCACGTCCGCAGTGGCGGTGAGCGAAAAGGCGGTGGCGGTAACCTGCGTGGTGCCGGCGTCGACCGTGGTGACCAGCCCCGTGGAGTCGACCGCGGCGATGTCGGGATTGGCGCTTGTCCAGGTCACCGTGGCGCCGTGCACCGTGTCCCCTTCAGCGTTGATGACCGTGGCCGTCAGCCTGGCCGTGTCGCCCAGCGGGGGAGCCTCGAAGTACAGCGAGGCGGGATCGATGACAATCTCGGTTGCGGGGGGCGGATCACCGCCGGGATCGGTCGGCGTGTCGTCCGCACAGGCTTCCAGGAGCAGCGCGGCGAGGAGGGGGGCCGCGAGGACGCCACCGGCGATCCGGGATCGGCGGAGCCGGAGAGGCGAAGAGGTGTTACGAGACCGTGTTGTAATCAAAATGCCCTCCCTAGGAGGATTCCGCGTTCTGTCTCTCCTACCGCTCCAGCCGCACCGCCTCCACGATCCCGCGCGTCGTCACCACTTCGAGCCTGCTTGTGTCGCCCAACGCTTCCGGCAACGCCTCGTTCCAGTCCCGCAGAATCGCCCGGATCCGCCCGGTCGCCGGATCGGTCACGATCGTGAGGGACCGGGGATCGCTCGAATCCACCGTCGCCTCCCCTTCGGGCCCCGTCAGTGTGATCCGTTCCAGCGCGTCCTCCCAGTCGGCCTCGATGGGAATCGCGAAGAAGAAGTACTTGTTGCCGTACTTGTCCTCGCCGGGCGTGAAGGAGAGCGAGAACTCGGTCTGGCCGCCGCGCCCGAACCCTTCGATCCGGTACGCGCCTCCCTCAGCCGGCAGCTTTGGGGTTGTGGTCATCGAGTGCACCGGCTCGATCCTCAGTTCGCCGTTCAGCACCCCGCCCCACAGCACCAGCATCTCACCCTCCGGTCCGGCGCCGGACAAGTTTCCATTCGTCCAGGTCTCGTCCTTGTTCTCCCGTACCCGTATGACCTTCTCGTAGTAGTAGTCGCTGAGCCAGCCCAGCTCGTAGCAGTACCCCATGATGTCGCGGCGGCGCTCCGGCGACACGACCGAGCCGTCGCGGAAGTCGTAGCCCCACACACCGATGCTTCCGTTCGGATAGGGGAAGTCCGGATCAACGCCCGCGACGCCGCGACCGCACGGCGCGTGCTTCAGATCCACGTTGTGGCCCACCTCGTGGGCGAGTTCGGTATCCCAAGGCTTGCCGAAGCTCACCAGTCCGTTCAGCCGTGAGATGCCGCGCACGTAACCCTCCTCGCTGTCCGCCACCGCGTACCAGTAGCCCGTGGCCTTCTCTGCCCGGTACACCGGCTCCAGCTCGAGGAGTATACTCCAGGTGTTGTCCTCCACCGCAGGGTCGAGCGACGTGATGTAGAATACCCGGGCCTTCGCGCTGAACTCGCTGAACGGGAACGAATGCCTGAACAGGCCCACCTGCGGGCTCTCCGCCCCCATGTCCGCGATGCTGTCGACCCATTGGAGCACCGACAGGTCGGGCTCATTGGCATAGAGAACCGGCACCGCCGTCAGCTCGAACGGCGGCACGTCGATCACGTTCAACGACACCGATCCCGAACCCGGGAACCGGGTCTGGCTTCCCCCGGCCCGCGGCACCGTCTCGGCGGAGTCGGCCACCACCACCAGCTCGGTGCCGGCCACCATGTGATCGGCGGCGATCACCGCATTGTAGGACATGCGCAGATCGCCCTCGTCGGCGAAGGTGGCCAGACGGTCTTCGACACGCCGCATCGCGACACGGTGAACCTCTTCTCCCTCCCGGGTAAGCGTCGCTACAACCTCGGGCTCGAAGAAGGCGTTCGCCTGGTCGCCGACGAGGAACACCCGCAGCAGCGCCTCGCGGCCGGAAAGGAGCGGGACATCGCCCTCCGGCCTTTGGATAGCCTGCGTCAGGTAGACGACGGGTAGCGACAGTTTGACGGCCTCCGGGTTGCCGCATGTGGCTCCGTTGACCAGGTCGAGGCCGTTGATCCATCGCTGAAAGGTGACCGACGGAGACGCGCACATCCCGGTGTTTGCGTACTGCAGCGCTCTCAGGCCCGTCATCTCGGTCATGAGGAAGGGAAGGGGCCCTTCCATGTCCGTGTTGCCGCTGAACCTGAGCGTGTCCAGCGCGTCCATCGAAACGACGGCGTCGGGGATTCCACCCGAAAGCCCGTTGTTGGCGAGGTCCAGCGTCTCCAGCTTTCTCAGGTTGCCGATGGCAGGCGCAATCGATCCCCGCAGCCCGTTGGAAGGGAGCACGAGCCTCCGCGCGAGGGTGTCTGCGGTGCTCACCGTGACGCCGTGCCAGTACCTCACCGGCAAATTGGTGTCCCAGCCGCTGTTGTTGGTCCAGGAGTCCCCGCCGGCGGCGTCGTAGAATTCGGTCAGCGCGAATCGTTCGGTCACGGTGGGAGGACACCATAGGCCGTCGGTTTCCGGGATGCCGTCCAGCCATTCCTGGAACTCGTCGTCAAGGTGCGGACATATCCACGTCCTGTTGATGTCGAGGAAACCCAGGGGGAGATTCATCATCGACCTGGGCATGAGGCCCGTGAGATCGCCGTTGCCGTAGAGGTCCAGGTGCTGGAGGTTGACGAGATTGCCCATCTCGGACGGAAGCGGTCCGGAGAGGTAGTTGTTGTAGAGTCTCAGGTCGACAAGTGCGGTCATTTGCCCGATTTCCGGAGGGATCGAGCCGGTCAGCTCGTTGTTGACCAGCCACAATTCCTCCAGCGCGGCGAGATTGCCAAGTTCGGCCGGAATGCTTCCCGAGAGCCTGTTCCGGAAGAGCCAGAGATAGTTCAGGTTCGAGAGGTTGCCGAGTTCCGGAGGGATGGTACCGCTGAGATTCGTGCGCACAAGCTGGAGACCCTCCAGCGCGGACAACTTTCCGAGTTCAGCCGGTATGGAGCCACTGAGCTCATTGGTGCCGAGCGACATCCTCTTCAGGCTTGAGAGATCGCCAAGTTCCGGAGGAATGGTCCCTGTCAACTGATTGACGAAGAGCCACATTGTCTCGAGGTTCGACAGCTTGCCCAGAGCAGGCGGAATGCTGCCCGACAACTGGTTCCTCATCAGGTACAGCTCCGTGAGCGAAGCCAGGTTTCCGAGTTCGGGGGGTATGGGTCCGGTCAGCTCGTTGCTGGAGAGCGCGAGATACTTCAGGTTCTGAAGCTGGCCAAGCTGGGTCGGAATCGCGCCCGTGATCTTGTTCCTCGAAAGGCTGAGGTCCTCGAGCGAGGTCATGTCGCCCAACTCCGGCGGCAACGGCCCCTCGAACTCGTTGTCGACCAGCCACATGGCCTTCAGCTTCTTGAGATTGCCGAATTCCGCCGGCAACGGCCCGCTCAACTCGTTCTCGAAGAGCGCCAGGTGCTCCAGGTTGACGAGGTTGCCGAACTCGGCGGGGATCGGTCCCGACAGGTCGTTCCCGGAGAGGTACATGGTATCGACGCTCACCATGCCGCCGATTTCGGGCGGGATCGATCCTGCCAGCCTGTTGCTGGACAGCGATAGATATCGAACCTTCGTCAGCTTGCCGAGTTCCGGGGGAATCCGCCCGGTGAGCTCGTTGCCGTACAGAGCCAGCACCTCAAGACGGCTGAGGTTCCCGAGTTCGGGCGGGATGCTGTTCGTGAGGTTGTTCCACGGCATGAAGATCTCGGTGACGTAGCCCTCTTCGTCGGTGACGATGCCGCTCCAGGTGTTGAGGCTTGCTTCTGTCAGCCAATTGCTGTTGCGTTGCCAATCCGGCCCTGCGGTCTGGTTGTAGAGGGTGACGAGCACCCCCCGGTCCGCCGTGCGGGGTATGCAGGGAAGAGGATCGTCCGAGGGGTCGTCGCGTGACGCGTACCATTCCGCCAGAGACCGTGGCAGGCACAGGCCGGTGTCGCCGAAGTAGAACCGGCCGACATCGAGGTTGGCGAGTGTCTCGGGGAGGGGGCCGGACAGCCGGGTTCCGGAGAGCTCCACGAAGTCGAGCCCCGTCATATTGCCCATTTCGAGGGGCAGGGGGCCATCGACGTGCGTGCCCCCGAGCCTCAGGTCACGCAGGTGGCGCAACCGGCCAATAGAGGGCGGGATCGGGCCGGTAACGGTGGTGTCCCTCAAGGCGAAGCTGAACAGCGAATCCAGCAGCCCGATGGCAGAGGGGATGTAGCCGGTCAGGTTGTTGTCTTCCAGCTCCAGGTACTCGACCCGTCCGCTCCCTTGGACCTCGACCCCGTACCAATCCTCGAGCGGCGCGTCGCTCAGCCAGTTGGTGTTGTCCTTCCAGTCGTCGCCGCCCAAGGCGTGGTAGAACGCCTCCAGGGCGGCCCGATCGCTGCCGGACAACTTGACCGCCACTTCGGCCACACCGACGGTCACCGAATCGTAGGTGGCGGTCAAGGTCGTGATTCCGCTCGCGCGGGCCGTCACCAGCCCAATGGTATCCACCCTCGCGATGTTTCGATCGGCGCTCGCCCAGGTCACGGCCGGCGACTCCACGGCACGCCCCTCGGCATCGACGACCATGACCGACAACCGGGCCGTGTCGCCGGCCGCAACGAAGGTCAGCGAGGAAGGCTCGATCGAAACACGACCGGCACATTCGGGCGGATCGTCGGCCTCCGGGATCGAGTCGTGCCACATGGCAAGTGAGGGGGGCAAGCACAACGCGGTGCCACCCACCAGGAAGGTCTCCAGTTCGAGGCTGGCGAAAAACGCGGGCACCAGGCCCGACAGGCTCGTCGCCGCCACGTTGAGGGTTCGCAGGCGGACCAGCTGCCCCGGCTCCCACGGCAGCGTGCCCGAGAATCCGTTGATATTCAGCACGAGGTGCCGAAGACGATTGAGGTCCCCCACCTCGGCAGGTATCGCACCGGTGATCCAGTTCCGGCTCAGGTTGAGGGTCGCCAGCCGGTCCAGCAGACCGATGGACGAGTGCAGCGGGCCCCGCAGATTGTTACCCGACAGCGAGAGCCCCACCACCCGGCCGCTGTTGTTGGTCTGGACCCCGGCCCACTCGGAGAGCGGTTCGTCTGTTCCCCAGTTGGTCCCGTCCGTCCACCCGGTCCCGCGCGTACGGTCGTAGAGAATCTCCAGCACATCCCGGTCGTTTTCCGGCAGATCCACCACCACCTCGATCGATGCGGTCGTGGAGTCGTAGGTGGCCGTCACCTCGGTCGTGCCGTTCGCGATTGCCGTCACCCGTCCACCGGCGTCGACCGTCGCGATGGCGGGATCCCCGGTTGACCACGTCGCCGTCGCCTCGTGCGCAGTGTCCCCTTCGGCGCTCACATGGGTGGCGGACAGCTTGGCCATCTCTCCGATCGCGTAGAAGGTCAGCGAAGGCAGGTCGATGATCTCGATGGTGAGGGAGGCCTCACAACGGTCCACATCATCGGTTTGTCCGATCCCCGAGAACCACTCGTTCAGCGAGGGGGGCACGCACACCCCGGAGCCGGCGGCGTAGAGGGTGTCCAGCTCCAGGTCGCGGAATGACTGCGGGACCACGCCGGCGAAGTCGTTGGTGCCGATGTGCAGATACCGGAGTGCCGGCAAGTATCCCAGGCTTGGGGTCAGGAGGCCCTCGAGCGCATTGTCGTTGAGAACGAGGTCACGCAGTTGCTGCAGCTCTCGCAGCGCCCACGGCATCTCCCCGGCGAGCGCATTCCCGCTCAGGTCGAGGGTGACCAGGTCGTCCAGCTCTGCCACAAGACCCGGGATCTCCCCGGTCAGGTTGTTGTTGCCGAGCGAAAGGCTCACGACCTTCCCCGCATCGTTGGTCTCGACCCCATGCCACTCAGACAGAACTTCGTCGCTCAGCCAATTCGTGGTGTCCGTCCAGTTCTCGCCCCCCGTCAGCCGGTAGATGCTGTCCAGGACCTGCCGGTCGCTGAGCTTGAAGACGATCTCCACCTCAGCCGTGGCCGTGAGCGAGTCGGAGGTCGCCGTGACCTGCGTGGTGCCGTAGTCGACCGAAGTCACCAGCCCCGTGGAGTCGACCGTGGCGATGGCCGTATCGGCGCTAGTCCAGGTGATCGTCGCGTTGTGCACCGTGTCGCCTGCGGCGTTGAGGACCGCGGCCGTGAGCCTTGCCGTTTCGCTGAGCGGCGGGGCTTCGAAGTACAGCGACGGGGGGTCGATGTAGATCTTGTCGGTGCACAACTCGTACCGATCTTCCTTCTGCGGAACCTCATTCAGCCACGCTTCCAGTGCAGCCGGAATGCACACCCCGTCCCTGTCGAAGAAAAAGCGCGTCAGGTCCAGGTTGGCGAAGCTCAAGGGGACGGGACCGATGAGGTTGGTGCGATCCAACTGTAGGTATTCGAGTCCCCCCGTGTACCCCAACTCGGCGGGTATCCGGCCGCTGATCTCGGGGTTGCGGCCCAGGAACAGATCCCTGAGGCGTTTGAACTTCGAGAGCTCGGCCGGGATAGGCCCCGACAGCTTGTTTCCGTCCAACGCGAGGCTGAACAGCTCGGTCAGGCCCCCGAGCTCCGGCGGGATCGTGCCGACCAGGTTGTTATCCCGGAGAGACAGGTCGTATACCCGACCGCCACGGGTATCCACCCCAGACCATTCCGACAGATCCGCGTCGCTCAACCAGTTCGTATTGTCGGTCCAGTCGTCCCCCCCCGTCGCCTCGTAGAAGATCTCCAGGATCTCCCGGTCGGTGAGCGGCAGCGCGACCTCCACCGTTGCCTCGGCCGTCGCCGAATCGTACGTCGCGGACACCTTCGTCGACCCGAACGCAACCGACGTGACCACCCCCGCGGTGTCGACCGTAGCGATCGTGGTATCCGCGCTCGCCCAGGTGACCGTCGCGTCGTCGATCGTGTCCCCCTCGGCGTCGAGCACCGCGGCGGTCAGCGTGTCGCCTGCGCCGATCGTGTCGAGCGTCAGCCAGTGGGGTTCGACCACGATCCGCGTGCCGTCCTGGTTCACCCCCATGGAGGCCGCGGCAGGCAGATCCCCGTCGCCCGGAGCGGTCGGGGTGTCGTCCGCACAGCCTTCCAGTAGCAGCACGGCGAGGACAAGGGTCGCCAGGGTCGCGCAGGTGAGCACGGCCCTCGAACGCCCCGTGTGCAAAGGGGCACGGAAGAAAAGGGATCTGATCATGGGCGGCATTTCGCCGCCGTTCCATGTAGGTATATCCAATCCAATGGATCTGCCCCGCAGGCCCTCGTTCCGCCGGCCCTTGCCAGTTCCAGGATACGATCCTTGTACAGGGGCAGATACCGCCCTCTTCCTCTTCGTCGCCATGGCTCACTTCCCTAACGGAATCTATTGAACAAATGTCCATAGTAGATGAGAGAATCCACATCGTCTGCCCTTGACGCTACTCCATGTCAAGCTCGGCGGGTAGCCGAGGAATTGTCAGGGCGCCCAGGCTGGTTCTATAGGCTCCACGGTCGCCCTGCGGACTCCTTCGTGAGCTCTGATAGACGTGCAAGGTCCGGGATATTCGGGATCAGTCTGATGTTACCCCGCTATGACATACACTTGTTCATTTGATCCAACCGCGAATGAGTTGTGGCAAGGGAGAAGGCGAGGAGCGGCACGAGTAGCAGGACAGATTGTCGCGCTCGCCAGGCACAAGCTTGGTCCCGAGTCTGTCGCACTGTTGCACCGTGAGCCGTCTGTGCGCCATGCAGCCTCTTCCGAGTCGCTCGTTGCCCCTCGCCAGCGGTGGAGGAGAGATAAGAGAAACCACATCGGGCACGATTGACCTCAAGAAGTTCGACTGTCCGTTACAAAGGGTAAGGTTCACAGTCTGCGTGAGTGCCCCGCGGGCTGGCCCAAACTCTCTTCTGCGGTCTGCCAATCGTGCTCCACGAGCACTGCCATCGATTTCGACAGTATCATCACAACAGCGGAATGACCGCGTGCGGACACCCCCATTCCAGGCGGTCGGCTCAGGGCCGTCTCCTCGGCGAAAGCGAACGGCTTCGGTGATCCGGCGCCGCGACCACCTCGAGCTCGGCGATGTCACGCCGCGCGGCCGGCAGCGCCTGGTGCCAGTCACGCAGGATCCCCCGGATCTTCCCGGTGGCCGGATCGGTGACGATCGTGAGGGCCGCCGTCCTCTGCTCCCATCCCTGTTTGCCCACGCGATTCTGAACCAATCCGCGGTCGGACTCGTAGGCATTGGTCCACAGCGCCGGTCCGTGTTAGGTTCCGGCGCGTATCGACTTCGACCACGGGGAGGAGAAGGCCATGGTCACCAGAGAAGACCTGGAAAGCTATCTGATCCGCATGGATGCGGAATTCGAGGAGGTGGACGACGGCATGTTCCTCGTCCGCCCCGAAAACGGCGGCGCGCCGATCGTCGTCCACCACTCGGACCCGGTGCTGGTGGTCCGCATGAAGGTGATGGACCTGCCGGCTCCCACCGACGGCCTCGGCGCCCTCTACGAGACGCTGCTGAGGCTCAACGTGTCGGATGTGATCCACGGCGCGTACGGGCTCGAGGAGCAGGAACTGATCATCAGCGATACGCTGCAGCTCGGCACCCTCGACTTCGAGGAACTGCGGGCATCGCTGGACAGCGTGCAGATGGCTGCGTCGTCCCACCTGGCGCGAATCAAGACCCTGGCCGGTATCGGAGGGGACGCATAGAAATGGGCATTTTCAGCAAATTCTCGACCCTCATCAAGTCCAACATCAACGATCTGATCAACCGGGCCGAGAACCCGGAGAAGATGTTGAACCAGATCATCCTCGACATGCGGGACCAGCTCGCGAAGGCCAAGCGCGAGGTGGCGGCGGCGATCGCCGACGAGCGCAAGTTGCGCGGCCAGCTGGACGACGAGGTCAAGCAGTCGCGGGAGTGGGAAAAGCGGGCCATGCTGGCCGTGCGGCAGGGCCGGGACGACCTGGCCAAGCAGGCGCTGGTGCGCCAGCAGGAGCATGCGGAACGCGCGTCGGCGCTGGACCAGACGTGGCGCTCGCAGTCGGCCGAGACCGAGAAGCTCAAGGGTTCGCTACGCCAGCTCAACGACAAGATCGAAGAGGCCAAGCGCAAGCGGAACCTGCTCATCGCCAAGCAGAAGCGGGCCCAGGCGCAGCGCCGCATCCACGAGACCATGTCGGGACTGTCGGACACCTCCGCCTTCGAGGCCTTCAACCGCATGGCCGACAAGATCGACGAGGAGGAGCGCCGCAGCGTGGCCCACGCCGAGGTCGCCGAGGCGCTCGCCGGCGACACCCTCGAGACCGAATTCCTGCGCCTGGAAGCGGGATCCGACGACGCGGGCGTCGACGACAGGCTGACCGCGCTCAAGGCCGAGATGGGACTGCTCCCAGCCGGATCTCCCGAGGCTCCCAAGCAAATCGGATCCGGTGAGGACGACGACGATGAAGCGGACGACGGGAGTGACGGCACGGACGCGGCGCCGGCCGAGGATGCCCCGATCCGCGAGGCCGAGCTCCTGGAGGAGTTCGAGAAGCTCGAAAACGAGGGGGGGACCGGAGCCCGTCCGTGAGCGTCGTCTACCTGAGCGGCGACTACCTGCCTGCGGACCAGGCGAAGATCTCCGTCAACGACCGGGGATTCCTCTTCGGCGACGGCGTCTACGAGGTGACTCCGGCCTACCACGGCCGCCTCTTCCGCTGGGCGCAGCATCTGACGCGCATGCGGAAGGGGCTGGCCGCGCTCGGGATCGACTACGACGCGGCTGCGCTGGAAGAGGTGAAAAAGGGACTGCTGGCCCGGAACGGCCTGGACGACGCTCCCGCGGCGTACATCTACGTGCAGGTGACCCGCGGCGTCGCGCCCCGCACCCACGCCTTCCCCAACCCCCCCGTCCCCCCCTCCGTGTACGGCTTCGCCAACCAGTACATCCGCCCCGCGCGCGAGGTGTGGGAGCGCGGCTACCGTGCCATCACCGTCCCCGACCAGCGCTGGGCCCTGGCCGAAATCAAGGCCATCGCGCTGCTGCCCAACTGCCTCGCACAGCAGTCCGCGGTGGACGCCGGCGTGAGCGACGCGATCTTCGTGCGGGACGGGATGGCGCTGGAAGGCTCCCACAACAACCTCTTCGCGGTCTTCGACGGGGTGCTCACCACGGCGCCGCGCAACAACTACATCCTGCACGGGGTCACACGGGATCTGATGATCGAACTGGCGGGGGAGTTGGGCATTCCCGTCGAGGAGCGGGCGATTCCGGTCGGGGAGCTCTACCGCGCCGACGAGGTCTTCTTCACGGGGACCACGACCGAGGTGCGGCCGTCGGTGGAGGTGGACGGCCGCGCGATCGGGGACGGCAGGGTGGGGCCGGTGGCGCGGGAGCTCTTCGATGCGTTTCTGAGGGTGACGGGGGGGTGAGGCGGCCCGCGAATGACCAGGGCCGAACTGATCGAGCTGATCCGTAACGACGAGAACTCCGGGGTCGCATTCAACCGGGACGATGTTTCGGCCGCCAAGCTGGCTTCCGAGATGGTCGCTCTCCTCAACCTGAGAGGCGGCCACATTCTTCTGGGCGTCGAGGAGGACGGGACCGTGAGCGGCCTGACGCGAGATCCGAGGGCGGCCGAGGAATGGGTCATGGAGGCCGCCCGCGTCCACATTCAGCCGGCGACCATTCCGTACTGGGAGACCGTTCGATGGGATCCCGGCAAGATTGTGGGCATCGTGTCGCTCTCCGAGGATGCGCCGGACAAGCCCTACAAGGTCAAGAAGGGTTCGGCGTGGGTGACCAGGGTGAGAGTGGGCACGACCACACGCGATGCGACCCGTGAGGAGGAAGCACGCCTCTACCAACAGTCCGGACGCATCGAGTATGGCCTTAAGCCCGTGCAGGGTGCGGAAGCCACGGTTCTCGACCACCGGCGTCTGCGGGACTATTTCGGGCATGTACTGGGTTGGGGCACTCCCGGGGATCCGGAGTCCGAGGAATGGACGACTCAACTGATCAACCTGGATTTGGCGGTCAGGAGACACCGGCGAACCGCGCCTACCGTGAACGGAGTGCTGCTTTTTGGCAGCAACCCGAAGCGCCTGGTTCCCCAATCCGGGATTCGGGCCATCTGCTACGCGGGAGAAGAGCCCGACTACGCGACCCGCGCCGACGAGGACTTGAGGGGCCCGCTCGTACCCCTTCTCGACCGTGGTAAAGCCTTGCTGGAACCGGGCCTTGTCGATCAGGCCTGGGACTTCGTACGACGGAACACCACCCCGGCGTCTCGTCTGGAAGGCCTTCGACGCGTGGACCGCTGGGAGTATCCGAAGAGCGTAATAAGGGAGGCGGTGACGAACGCCCTCGTCCACCGCGACTACAGCATAGCCGGTACCGATATCGCGCTGACCATCTATTCGAATCGGCTGGAGGTCACCAGCCCCGGACGGTTACCCAATACGGTAACCCCGGAAGGCATGAGGTCGGGAATGCGGTACGCTCGCAACCAGGCGCTGGTGAACGTCATGCGGGACTACGGATACGTGGACGCTCGCGGAATGGGAGTGCGAATCAAGATGATTCCGGGGATGCGGGAGCACAACGGAACGGAACCGGATCTGGTTGAGGAAGAGTACCGGTTCACCGTTCGACTTTGGAAGTAGGGGATTTGCCCCTACCGATACAGCAGATACGCGCCCCGCCGCTCCAGGTAGTCCTCCAGTCCCTCCCCCCACCCCTCCGCCAGCGCCTCATACGACGCCCCCGCGTCAAGCGCCGCCCGCAGCGCATCCGTCCCCGCCAGCCGGTCGAAGTGTCCCTCCCGCCAACCCCACCGATCCCCCGACATGGCCCTGATCTCGACCAGCAGCGCCAGCGACGCCAGCGTCGGATCGTAGGCCGCACCCTCGGCCACAACCAGCACGCCCCCGACCTCAGTTCCCCCGAACTTCCCGTCCCCCGGCTCCCGCGGCGTGAACCGCACCGGCACGAACCGCACATCCGGCACCCCCAGCGCCGTCAGCCGCTCCGCCAACTCCTCCCCGTCGAGCCACGGCGCACCCACCTGCTGAAAGGCGATCTCCGTCCCCCGTCCCACCGAGATCGGCGTGCCCTCGAAGAGGCAGGTCCCGGGGTAGTGCAGCGCGCTCTCCACCGACGGCATGTTCGGCGACGGCGCGATCCACGGGATGCCGGTCTCCTCGTACGGCATGGTCCGCGTCCAGCCGTCCGCGACCGCGACGCTCAACTCGACCCGGACGCCGAACTCGCCCACGGCCATGCGCGCGAACTCGCCGGCCGTGAGGCCATGGCGCATCGGGACCGGGTAGAGGCCCACGAAGCTCGCGAACACCGGGTCGAGGACGTTGCCCTGTACGGGGTCGCCGCCGATCGGGTTGGGGCGGTCGAGGACCACGAAGGGGATGCCGTGTTCGCCCGCGGCCTCCATCGAGAGCGCCATGGTGGAGAGGTAGGTGTAGTAGCGGGTGCCGATGTCCTGGATGTCGAAGAGGAGGATCTCGATGCCGTCGAGCATCTCGGGCGTCGGTGCGCGGATCGACCCGTAGAGAGAGTGAACGGGCAGACCGGTGCGCTCGTCCACGCCGCTCTCGACGCGAACCCCCGCCTCGGCGCTGCCGCGGATGCCGTGCTCAGGCGAGAAGAGCGCGACCAGTTCGACGTCGGGGTGGCCGGCCAGCAGGTCGATCGAGGGGGTGCCGTTGCGGTCGCGTCCGGTGTGGTTGGTGATGAGGCCGACGCGGCGGTCGCGGACCAGGGATAGGGAGTCGGTGAGGAGGACTTCGATGCCGGGGCGGACGGTGGTGGGGGGGGACTGGAGCGTACCGGGGTCGGTGCCGGACGTGGCCGCTGCATCGGCATTGCCGCCGGGTGAGCAGGCGGCGGCCAGGAGGAGGGGGAGAAGGGGGATTCCCGCGAGGTGCCGTGCCCCGGCGCGGGGGCAGGGGATCGGTTGGGATCTGGTCAATGTGAGCAGGTGGTGTTCGGGTGACGGGCAACGAGATCGAAGATGCGCTATTCCGACCGTTTCACGCTATCTTGGTCAATGGACGCGTTCAACCAGCATGGCCGGTGCTGACTGACCCAGTGACCGCGCGGCCCGCCCGCCGTCGCCCCCGGCGCCCCTCCTCCCCGCGCCTCCGTCCCTCCTCCCCGCGCCCCCTCCTCCGACGTCTTCGCACGCTCCTCGCCTTCGCGCCCCTCACCCTCCTCCTCTCCTCCTGCTCCTTCTTCGAGCGCGCTTCGGCTCCGGGCACGCCGGGAGCATCCCCCCCCGGCCCACCCCCACTCACCCCGGACACCACACAGACGCCGCAAGACGCATACTCCGACATCCCACCAACACCCACCGCCCACCCACCGTCCCCCACCGACCCCCACTACGACGCCCGCACCTGGGCCGAACGCACCCTCGAAACCCTGACGCTGGAAGAGAAGGTCGGCCAGCTCATGATGCCCTGGCTCCTGGGCGACTTCGCCCCGGAGGGCTCTGCGGCCGGCGAGCGGGCGCGCGCGATGGTCGAGGAACACCAGGTCGGCGGCATCATCATCTCAGTAGGATCACCTACAGAGGTCGCCGCGAAGCTCAACTGGCTGCAAGCGCTGTCGAAGCTGCCGCTGCTGGTGAGCGCCGACCTGGAGGCGGGAGCGGGATTCCGCTTCGACGGGGTGGTGCACGCGCCGACCAACATCTGGCTCGGCGGCGCGACGCGGTTCCCGGCGCTGATGGCGCTGGGCGCGTCCGGCGACCCCGGGCTGGCCTACGAGATGGGCCGGGTCACCGCGCTGGAGGCACGCGCGATCGGGGTGCACGTCCCCTTCGCGCCGGTGCTGGACGTCAACAACAACCCCGAGAACCCGGTCATCAACGTGCGCTCCTTCGGCGAGGATCCGGAACAGGTGGGTCTGCTCGGGTCGGCGTTCGTGCGGGGCTTGCAGGACCACGGGGCGATCGCCACCGCGAAGCACTTTCCCGGCCACGGCGACACCGGCGTCGACTCGCACATCTCGCTGCCGGTCATCCGGGTGAGCCGCGAACGCATGGACTCGGTCGAGCTGCTCCCCTTCCGCAGCGCGGTCGACGCGGGGCTGGGCGCGATCATGACCGCGCACATCACCGTGCCGGAGATGACCGGGGCGCGCACGCCCGCGACGCTGGCCCCCGCCGTGCTGACCGGGCTGCTCCGCGACGAGATGGGGTTCGGCGGCCTCATCTTCACCGACGCGATGGACATGGGCGCAGTCGACCGCCTCTACGAGCGCGGCGAGGCGGCGGTCAAGGCCCTCGAAGCGGGCGCCGACGTGATCCTCATGCCTCCCGACCTGGAGGCGGCCCGCGACGGGATCGTGGAGGCGGTGCGCTCCGGGCGCTTGAGCGAGGAGCGCGTCGACCGTTCGGTTCTGCGCATCCTGGCGGCGAAGGAGAAAGTGGGGCTTCAGCGGGAGCGGACCGTCGACCTGGACCGCATGCGCGCGGTGGTGGGCGTGCGGTCGCACCTGGCCGTGGCGCGGGAGGTGGCCAACCGGTCCGTGACGGTGCTGAAGGACGAGCGCGAACTGCTCCCGCTCCTGGGGACGCCGACCGCGAACGTGTACTCGGTCACGTACCGGCGCCCGAACGACCTGCGCGGCGGCCGGGCCTTCAACGCGGGGCTGCGCCAGACCTACCGGCGGCTCCGGACCGCGTACGTGGAACCGGAGACGACAAGGACGGAGTACGACCGGATTCTGGCCCGTGCCCGCGGCATGAACCTCACCGTCGTGTCGCTGCACGTGGGCGTGCGCACGGCGTCTGGGTCGGTCGCGCTCCCCGAGGAGGCGGTCCGATTCGTGAAGATGCTGGCGCGATTGCCCCGGCCGCACATCGTGGTGGCCTTCGGCAATCCGTACCTGCTGTCGGAGTTTCCCGAAGTGGGGACCTACCTGACCGCATGGTCGGGGATTCCGGTCGCCGAACGTGCCGCCGCGGACGCGATTCTGGGGCGGATCGCGGTGACGGGGAAGGCGCCGACGCGCATCGCGGGCTTCGAGATCGGGGACGGGCTGATGATCGAGGCGAAGGGGGACAACGGGAGGTGAGGTCCGCGACCCTGCTCCTTCTGATCGCCCTCGTTTCCTGCACCGGCGCGGCCACCTCGCCGTCCGCGGCACCCGCACCGACCCCCCTCTCTCCCACCCACACCCTCGCCGCCGACGCCCGCCGCTGGGTCGACGAGACGCTCGCAACCCTGACGTTACGTCAGGCTGTCGCCCAGCTCGTCATCCCCTGGATCCCCGGCGGCTACGCCTCCGAGAGCGACCCGGACTTCCAGGAACTGCTTGGGTGGGTCGAACAGGGACTCGGCGGTGTCTCGATCTCGATAGGCGTCCCCGATGCCTACGTCGCCAAGCTGAACCGGCTCCAGTCCCGTGCCCGGATCCCGCTCCTGGTCACCTCGGACTTCGAGAACGGGGGGCCGGGGATGCGGATCAACCACAGTTACGCCATCCCCTCGCTCCTGGCGCAGGGCGGGGGCACCAGTTTTCCGCCGACGATGGCCTTCGGGGCCGCGGGAGACGAGGAGCTGGCCTTCGAGTACGGCCGGATCACCGCCGTCGAGGCGCGCGCGGTGGGCGTGCACTGGCTCTTCGCGCCGGTCCTCGACGTGAACAGCAACCCCGAAAACCCGGTCATCAACACGCGTTCCCTCGGCGAGGACCCCGGCGCGGTGGCCCGCCTGGGCGCCGCCTTCATCCGTGGCGCGCGGGTCGGCGGCGCGCTCACGACCGCCAAGCACTTCCCGGGCCACGGCGACACACGCACCGACTCGCACATCGAGCTGCCGGTCATCGGGGCCGACCGCGAGCGCCTCGACCGGGTCGAACTCGTCCCCTTCCGCACGGCCGTCGACGCCGGGGTGGACGCCGTGATGACCGCGCACGTGGCCGTCCCGGGCGTGCTCGGCGACGACCGCCCCGCGACGATGTCGCCCGAGCTCATGACCGACCTGCTGCGCGGCGAGATGGGCTTCGACGGCATCCTCTTCACCGACGCGCTCCGCATGGGCGCGATCACCGACGGCTACGGGGCGGGCGAGGCCGCGGTGGTCGCGCTCGAGGCCGGGTCCGATGTGCTCCTCGCGCCGGACGGGATCGGGGTGGCGATCGATGCGGTGACCGACGCGGTTGAATCGGGCCGCATCACGCGGGAGCGGATCGACCGTTCGGTGCGGCGGCTGCTCGAGGCGAAGGCCCGGCTGGGCCTGCAGCACGGGGCGCAGGTGGATCCGGCCGCGGTGGCGACGCGCGTGGGCACGGCCGAGCACCGCGCAATGGCTGAACGGGCGGCCGCCGCGTCGCTCACACTGGTGCGCGACCGCGACAACGTGCTGCCGCTGGCGCCCGGGTCGAGAATTCTGGGCGTGACGTACGCGCGGCCGGATGCGCTCCTGGCCGGCCGCACCTTCGACGCGACGCTCCGTCCCTTCGCCACCGGGATGTCCACCGCGCGAGTCGGCCCCGACACGCCCTGGGCGGTCTACGATTCGCTTCTGCACGCCGCCCGCGCCGTGGACGCGGTGGTGGTGGGCGCATACGTGCCGCCGCGCTCCGGGGTGGGTTCGGTGGGCGTTCCCGCCGCGTTCCGCGCCTTCGTGGACCGGGTGCACGGGCTCGGCGGCCCGCGCGTGGCGATCGTCTCGTTCGGGAGCCCGTACCTGCTGGCGGCTTTCCCGGATGCGGGCACGTACATGGTTGCGTGGGGTGGTTGGGAGGTGTCTCAGCGCGCCGCCGCGAGGGCGGTGAGCGGGGCGGCGGCGGTGACGGGGCGTCTGCCGATCTCGATTCCGCCGCTGCACAGCGTGGGGGAGGGGCTGGACAGAGGGGTCGTGGAGAGGGTGGCCGGAGGGGAGCAGGCCGGGGAGCCGCGTCCGGATCCGCTGCGGGAGGCGGGGTTCGTGCCGGGTGAGGGGGAGGAGGAGGGGGGCGGTGGCGTGGGGACTGCTTCTGGCGATCACGCGACGGGAGGACCCGGGAGGTGGCGGGGTGGGGTGGTCGTGCCGGAGTGCGCGCCGGGGCCGGCGGCACGCACTGGGGATGGAGCCGACTCCGCGCAGCCCGTAGCGGACGCCGGCGCGGACCTCGCCGACACCTTCTGCCGCCTGGATGGCGCGGTCGTCTCCCCGCGCGAAGTCGACCCCGCCCGCGTCGCCATGCACGCCGACTCCCTCGCCGCGCTCGACGACTTCATTCTCGCCGCCCTGGCCGATTCGGCCGCCTCCGGCGCGGCCCTGGCCGTGGTGCGACGCGGCCAGCTCGTGCGCCTGCGCGGCTACGGCCGCCTCGACTGGGACCCGGATTCATCCCCCGTCACCCCGTCATCGATCTTCGACATGGCTTCGCTCACCAAGGTGGTGGGCACGACCTCGGCCGTCGTCATCCTCATCCAGCGCGGCCTGATCTCGCTCGACGACCGGGTCGTCGACCACCTCGACTGGTGGGACGAGGGCGACCCGGCCAAGTCGCGGGTCACCATCCGTCAGCTTCTCGTGCACCGCGCCGGCCTGCCGCCCTTCCGGCGCTTCTTCCTCGAGATGGAGGGCCGCGCCGCCTACGAAGACGCGATCGGCGCCCTTCCCCTCGACCATCCACCCGGCGAGCGCACCGTCTACTCCGACATCGGCCTCATGACCGCGGCCTTCATCGTGGAAGCAGTGACCGGAATGGCCCTCGACGACTTCCTGCGCGCCGAAGTCTGGCGTCCCCTCGGGATGGCCGACACCGACTTCGCCCCCGATCCCGCGCTCTGGGACCGCGTCGCCACCACCGAACTGGACGAGGACTATCGCGGCTTCCACGTCCACGGCGTCGCGCACGACGAAAACGCCTACGCGATCGGCGGCGTCGCGGGGCACGCCGGCCTCTTCAGCTCGGCGCGCGACCTCGCCGTCTTCGCCCAGATGATGCTCGACCGCGGCGTCGCGGCCCCCTGCCGCGCCGACGCGGCCTCCGGCCTCCCCTGCCACCGCCCCCGCTTCGCTCCCGTCTCGATCTTCGCGCAGGGATGGGTCGACCGGATCACGCGCAGACAGTCCCCCGAATCCACCCGCGCCCTCGGCTGGGACACGCCGTCAGCCCGCTCCTCCGCCGGCGACTACTTCTCGGCCCGCTCCTTCGGCCACACGGGCTACACCGGCACCTCGCTCTGGATCGACCCCACGCAACAGCTTGCAGTTGTCCTCCTCACCAACCGCGTGAACCCCACGCGCGAGAACCGCAAGCACATCCCGCTGCGCCGGGGCGTGCACGATCGGGTCGCGCGCGCGATCATGGACACGCCGCCGCGGCAGCGTGAGGCACCACCGGAGCCCGTGAGGCGATGAACTTCGGCGGCCTCGACCTCACGGTCCTCGTCCTCTACATGGCCGGCGTGACCCTCTGGGGCGCCTGGCTGGGGCGCGCCAACCGGGGCGGGACCGACTACTTCCTCGGCAGCCGCAACCTTCCCTGGTGGGCGGTCATGCTTTCGGTGGTGGCGACCGAGACCAGCACCCTCACCTTCCTCTCGATCCCGGGCGTCGCCTACCTGGGCACGCTGGCGTTCCTGCAGCTCGCCATCGGCTACCTGGCGGGCCGCGCGGTCGTCTCGTGGATCCTGCTCCCGGCCTACTACCGCGGCGAGCTCTCCACCGCTTATGCCCTGCTCGAAACGCGCTTCGGCGGCGCGGCGCGGCGCTACGCGTCGGGGATCTTCATGGCGACCCGCCTCCTGGCCGACTCGGTACGGCTCTTCGCCACCGCGATCCCGCTCGCGATCATCACGGGATGGTCGTACCCGGTGTCGATCCTGGTGATCGGCGCGGCGACCCTCGTCTACACCTACTTCGGCGGCATCAAGGCGGTGGTTTGGGTCGACGCACTGCAGATGGCGCTCTATGTCGGCGGCGGACTCGTCGCGCTCCTCCTCCTCCACATGGCGGTCGACGGAGGCTGGCCCGCGATCCTGGCCAGCGCGGGTTCGGCCGGGAAGATGCAGGTGCTCGATTTCAGCACGTCGCCCGCGGTGGCGTACACCTTCTGGGCGGGCCTGATCGGCGGCGGCTTCCTGTCGATGGCGTCGCACGGCACCGACCAGCTCATCGTGCAGCGGCTGCTGACCTGCCGCGACGTGGTGCAGAGCAGGCGGGCGCTGATCGGCAGCGGGTTCGCGGTCATCGTGCAGTTCGCGCTCTTCCTCTTCGTGGGACTCGGGCTCTGGGTCTTCTTCCAGGGACGGGAGTTCGCGGGCTCGGACGAGATCTTCGCACGCTTCATCATCGAGGAGATGCCGGCCGG
The DNA here is from genome assembly GCA_965211795.1 of Longimicrobiales bacterium. Classification (GTDB taxonomy): domain Bacteria; phylum Gemmatimonadota; class Gemmatimonadetes; order Longimicrobiales; family Gaopeijiaceae; genus Bin94. The sequence continues at coordinate 3,459,847 of OZ242973.1, read as the reverse complement.
CGTGCGCGGCCTGCTGATCGCGGGTGTGTTCGCGGCCGCGATGTCGTCGCTGTCGTCGTCGATCAACTCGCTGGCCTCGGCGAGCGCGTATGACTTCTGGGGGCCGCTCCGGCGGCGGCGCACCGGTGGCGGGAGCGCGGAGGCGGGCCGCGACCCGGTTGCGGCCATCGTCGCCGAAGCCGACCGCGACATCATGATCGCGGGGAAGATCTTCACGCTGGTGTGGGCCGGGCTGCTGATCCTGGGCGCGATCGTGTTCATCCCGCTGTCGGAGGGTACGGCTGCGGTCGAGGTGGCGCTGGCGGCGGCCTCGATGGCGTACGGGGGGCTGCTGGGCGCGTTTGCCCTGGGCGTGCTTACCCGGCGCGTGAGCCAGACGGGCGCGATCGTCGGGATGACGGTGGGGGTGGGCACGGTGGTGGTGATCTGGGCCACGGCCAGGAGCGCGGTCGCGTGGCCGTGGTTCGTGCTTATCGGGCTGGTGGTCACGGTGGTGGTGGGGTTGGCGTTCAGGACGAGGCGTTGAGGACGGCGGTCGGGGCTGCCGAGGTGGCGGGGCGATCCCGGCCACGGGCCGGCCAACCGGGGGCGGGCTTCTACATAGGGGTGGACGGCGGTGGGACGCGCTCGCGGGCGCTGGTGGGCGATGCGGAGGAGCGGGAGCTGGGTGCGGCCGATGGAGGACCCGGGCTGATCGACCCGGCCGCTCCGGGTGACGCGGCGAGCGCGGTGGCGGCCGTCGCGCGCGAGGCTGTCCGGCAGGCGCGTGTGCGCCTCCCGGCGCGCGCCCTGTGGGCCGGGCTGGCGGGCGCGGGCAACGAGCCGGCCCGCGCGGTGGTGGAGAAGGAGTTGCGGGATGCTGGTCTGGCCCGGCGCGTGGTCGTGGGGTCCGATGTGGAGGCCGCGCACGCCGACGCCTTCGGGAATGGGCCGGGTGTGCTCCTGGTCGCGGGCACGGGGTCGGTGGTGCGTGCGGTGGACCCGCGGGGCGAGGTGGTGACGGTGGGGGGGTGGGGTGCGCTGCTGGGCGACGAGGGCGGCGGCTACGGAATCGGCCTGGAAGGGATTCGCGCCGTCCTGCGCGCGGCCGACGGGCGGGAGCCGGAAACGGACCTCACCGACGCGTTGCTCTCCGAGACGGGAGCTGCGGGACCGCGCGAGCTGGCCGACTGGGCGGTGGGCGCGAGCAAGGGTGAGATCGCGGTGCTTTCCGTGACGGTCGCGAGGGTGTCGAAGACGGGGGATGTGGTGGCGGCGCGGGTCGTTCATCGCGCGCTGGGCGCGGTGCGCGAGCATCTGGAGGCCGTGCTGGGGCGGACGGGTGGGTGGGTGGGGCGGCCCCCGGTGGCGTTCGTCGGGGGGTTGGTTCGCGTGGGGGGTGTGTTGCGCGAGGTGGTGGCGGAGGTGGCGGGGGAGGTGGGGTACGAGGTGCGGCTTGAAGAGGTGGTGCCGGAGCGTGGGGCGCTCGGGAGGGCGGTGGTGGGGTTGGGGGGGTAGTTCCCCCCCGCCTCAGCGGACCCCCGCGGGCAGCCTGCGCACCACGACGCTCGCGACATCGAACTCGTCCAGCTCGATGAATGCGGCCATGCCGTCGGGCCCGAAGGCGTCGGGCAGCGCCGTGGCCTCGGCGGCGAAGGTGCCGACGTAGCGGCCGTCGGCTGTCACGACGTCGATCGGCCCCGGGGTGTGCCAGGCCTTCGGCCCGAACCACCCCAGTTCGACCGGCCCGAACGGCACCCGGTTTCCAGCGTCTTCACCGCGTCGCTGGACCCAGATGCGTCCCTCCCAGGTCGTGGAGAGCGCCAGCAGGATGGAGACCTCGGGGTAAAACACCCGCTTCGGCAGCTCGTAGGTGGATGTCTCACCGGTAGTCCTGTTCTCTACCGAAGTCGTATTCCTCACGAGCCCATTGTACACCTCCTCCATCTCGCGCGTGACCGGCCTGGGCCGCAGGGGCCGCCGGATGACGCGTGCCACCCCGCCGGGATCCGGAGGAGTAATCTTCAGTTCGTAGGCGGACGAGTCGGAATGGACGACGCTCCCGTCCGGAAGCACGCCCACGAGGAATGGTGGCTCATAGGTGGGGCCCGCCGCTTCGCGGGGCGGACCCGGCAGGTCCGGGACTTCGCCGCGAGGCGCCAGCCACCCTTCGACAACGGTGTCGTTGCGCGCTTCTTCGCCGCCGAGATCGACACGCCACATCGGCCGCGACGTCGCTGTCGGAGGAGGAGGAGGAGCCCCACCCGCGGAACTGGTGATTGTAATGGATTGGCCTTCCTCCCTCTTCGCGAAGACCCCTCCTCCGCGCGGGTCGGGAAACAGATCATGGTATGCGATGCCGGCCCGCTTACGCACCATGTGCAGGAACTCGCCATTCGCGTCAAAGAGCTGATAGGCGCGGTGTCTCAGGTCTTCGACCACAGTAGTTCCGTCCCGCATCACCACGGCCGCGGTCGGCAGGTTGAATTCCCCCGGCCCTTCGCCCATGGAACCGAACTCGCGCACGAAGTGGCCGGACGCGTCGAACACCACGACGCGCGTGTGCATCCCGACGTACAGGCCATCGATGACGTACAGGTTTCCGTTGGCATCGAAGGCGACTGAGGACACGTGCGCGAACATCTCCCAGTCCTCGCCCTCGAGCACACCGACCCGGAAGATCTCCTCGAAGTCCGCCTCGAGGGATTGGTCCTGGACGGGGAGGTCGATGACTTCCTGGGCCGGGAGGCCGGGCGCGGCGGGAAGGATGGCGAGCAGGGAAAAGGTGGTGATGGTAATGCGTCGGCGGACCATGCGTGTGTTCTCCCGTGCGGTCGGACTCCGAAGGCGATGTGGTCAAATGAGTTGGATGTGTTCGGCGACGAGAGGGTTGGCAGGCGACACCGGTCACAGGGGACCGAGTCGGGGCTTGCCCGGGTACATCGACCGCGACAGTCTCCATTCCCTGCCTTGGAAGCTACCGGGAACCAGTCACGGTTCAAGCTCACGGAAGCAAGCGAGGACCTCGATGTTCAACCGCGCCACCGCGCTACCCATTGTCGGCCTGTCGTCATTCACCTTCGGCTGCCAGCCCGGCGACACCCCGCCGCCCGCCGTCTTCTCGGTCACCGACAGCGCAGGAATCCCAATCATCGAGAGCGCGTCCCCAACCTGGGGCGAAGACGGCTGGACCGTTTCCGACTCTCCCAGCGTCGTCATCGGCCGGCGGGAGGGAGACGATCGCTACCTGTTCGGCGAAGTCGCGGGCGCCGTGGTGCTCCGGGACGGCCGCATCGCGGTTCTCGACGCGCAGGCCGCCCTGGTCCGCGTCTACACGGCCGAAGGCGAGCACATCGAGGACTGGGGTGGACTCGGGGAGGGTCCGGGAGAGTTCAACCTGCCACGGAGCATCTTCCGCTACCGTGGAGACTCGATCCTGGTGAGCGAGTCCGTCGCCAGGAGCTTCACCATCTTCGACGACCGGGGCCGGTTCGGGAGACGCATGGTCCCGGAGACCCGGGAGGCCTACTACGCTGCATGGAGCAGACGCAGGGAGGAGGGGGACCGCTCCGTGACGCCCGCGGAGAGTTGCTGCAGGCTTTGGGGCCCTCTCGTGACCGGTGCTTTCCTCCTCACCCATCCCGAGATGATCCCGAACACGGGAACCGGGACCAGGAGAGGCACGATCACGGTGGCCATCAACCCGCCTTCAGGCGGCGCTGCCGAGAACGTCGGCGACTTCGCAGGCGGATCCTACCAGCTCGGACTGCAGGACTGGCCCACGCGCTTCCACTTCCAGCCCTGGTTCAGCATGACCCCGGGACTCGACGGCTACTTCGTCCCGGAGCGCGATTCGTACTCGATCGACGAGTACGACAACGGTGGCCGCCTGAGAAGGATCATCCGGCTCGCGCGCGAACCCCGTCCCGTCACCGAAGAGATCCAGACGGCCTACGAGGCCGGGATACGCGAGCGGATCATGGCGCCCGGCGCCCCGATCGAGGGCTTGTCGGCCGAGGAAGTCCTGGCCGAGATGCTCGCCGGTCCCTATCCCTCCCACCTCCCCACCTTCGAACGGCTTCTCGTGGACCCGGTAGGGAACCTCTGGGCTCATGAGTTTCCGTACGGCACGGACGACGATACGAACGAGTTCTTCGTCTTTTCCGCCGACGGCCGCCACCTCGGCGTTGTCGAGTCGCCGGCGGGTCTGTGGGTGTACCAGATCGGAACCGACTTCGTTCTCGGCCGGGTGACGGGCGAGCTCGATGTGAACTACGTGCACCTGTACCGGATCGCGAAGTGACGTAAAATCAACTTTACATTATGTAATGTATAGTATACACCTTGTTACGGTCGCCACCGGCCTCACCATCCTCGGCGACCGGGGCCACCGCCAACCCAGCAGGCTGCCCAGCTCCAGGGAGAGATCGATGCACTACCGCCAAACCGCAGTACTCGCTGCCGGACTTTCACCATTCGTCATCGGCTGCCAGGGCGGCGACGCTCCCGCGTCCGACGCGTTCTCGGTCACCGACAGCGCGGGAATCGAGATCGTCGAAAGCGCCGCTCCGGTGTGGGGCGAAGACGCCTGGAGCATTTCCGACACCCCGAACGTCGTCATCGGCCAGAGGGAGGGAGACGAGCGCTACCTTTTGGGGTGGGTCAGCTGGAGACGCGGTTCGATCGTGCTCCGGGACGGCCGCATCGCGATCCTCGACGGTCAGAGCGCCCTCATCCGCGTCTATTCGCCGGAGGGTGAGCATCTCGAGGACTGGGGAGGGCATGGGGAAGGGCCGGGCGAGTATTCCAGCCCCTCGAGCATCTTCCGGTACCGGGGGGACTCGATCCTGGTGAGCGAGTTCGTGGCCAGTCGTTTCACCATTCTCGACGACCAGGGCCGGTTCGCGAGAAACGTGGTCCCGGAAATGGGGTTGACCTTCGTGACCGAATGGCGCAAGCGCATGGAGGAGGGGGACCGCTCCTGGATGCCCTCGGAGAGTTGCTGCAGGATGTGGGGTACGCTCTCCGGCGGCGATTTCCTCCTCTCCTACCCCGAGATGATTCCCTACACGGGGACCGGGACGAAGAGAGCAACCGTGTCGGCGGCCATCATTGCCGATTCCGGGGGCGCGGCTGGGGGCGTGGGGGACTTCGCGGGAGGCGCCTACCAGCTCGGACTGCAGGGACGCCCCCTGCGTTTCCATTTCGCGTCCTCGTTCGAAATGGGTGCCGGGCCGGACGGATTCTTCGCCACCGAGGGCGATGCGTATTCGATCAACGAATACGACACGAATGGGCGCTTGCGCAGGATCATCCGGCTCACGCGCGAACTCCGCCCGGTGACCGACGAAATCAAGGCGGCCCACGAAGCCCGGCTGCGCGAGCAGATTCTGGCGCCAGGAGCGCTCATCGAAGGCGGTTCTCCCGAGGAAGTTCTGGAAATGATGCTCGCCCCTCCCTACCCGTCCCACCTCCCCGCCTTCGATCACCTCCTGGTCGACCCCGAAGGGAACCTGTGGGCCGGACAGTCCTCGTACGGTGGGGGCGACGACCAGACGCCCGACATGAACGAGTTCTTCGTCTTCGCCCCCGACGGCCGCCACCTCGGTGTCGTCGAGGTGCCCGCCGATCTCTCTGTCCAGCAGATCGGATCGGACTTCATCCTCGCCCTGGCGTACGACGATCTCGAGGTGAGCTACGTGCACTTGTATTCGATCGAGAAGTAACGGGTCCTAGACCACAAACCGGTCGAAGAACACCTTCCCCGCCACTTTCCGGAACAGTCCCCGCGTCAGCAGTCCCGCCTCGAGCGCCCGCGCGACCGGCAGGCGGTCGTAGCTCCAGCGGGCGGCGTGTTTCCACCGGTGCATGGGATAGGCCCGCCGCACGACCGGACCGGGATGCGGCCCTCCCGCCTCGAGGTGGTCCGCGATCGCGTCGGCGGCGATCCTGCCGTACCGGTAGGCGTTGTGGATGCCCCCCGCCGTCAGCGGGGACACCATTCCGGCCGCGTCGCCGATGAGGAGGACACGGTCACCGAAGAAACTGCGCAGCAGGCCGCCGATGGGAATGACGCCGCCGCGTCTGCCCACAACAGGTCTGCCGGATAGTCCGAAGAGGGGGTCGATTCGGGCGATGAACTTCTGCATGTCGGCGCGGACGTTGCGATGGACGGCCAGCCCGACCTGGGTGATGCCGACCCCGGGAACCACCCACCCGATGTAGCCGGGTGCGCACTCCGGGTCGATGAAGCAGTGCAGGCAGTTGCCCACGCTGTCCAGCGGCTCGAACTCCCACTCCACGCCCTTCAGGAGCCGCTCATTGCGGTCGAGCCCCATGCTTTCGGCGACCCTGGACCGCGCCCCGTCGGCGCCGACCAGAAACCGGCACGACACGCCGATCCCGTCGAGCTCCAGGCGAGTCCCGCCATTCGTTGCCCCCGCGTACTTTTGGCCGAAGCGTATCTCGGCGCCCGCACGGCAGGTTTCTTCCACCAGGTGGCGCAACAGCCCCGCCGTGTCGGTCGCCAGGAAGAAATAGTCCTCGCGGTTCAGTTCGACGTAACGGTGACTTGGCGTGTGGATCCGCACCCGGCTGACCTTGCGAACAAGCTCGTCAGGAGCCGCCCACTCCTCGCACGCCTCCTTCACGAGGATGCCGGTCGTATGGATGCGTTCTCCCGGTTCGCGCTTCCGGTCCAGGACCAGGACGGAGAGGCCCCGCTCGACCGCCCGGCGGGCGCAGGCCAGGCCGGCGAACCCGGCGCCGATGACGGCCAGATCGCAGGTGCGGGGTCGAGTCACGAGGGGAGGGTTGGAGTCACGAACGGGGGACCGAAAGGTGGGGGGAGCAGGTTGGAACCGCAGTAAGATACCGTAGCGGCCAGTGATCGTTGGTGGCGCCGCCGCCGGGAGTGCGGTCAGCGTCCCAACCGTTCCAGGGCGTCGCGTGCCTGTCGGTTCCCCGCCGCAGCGGCGCGTTCGTACCATTCCCGCGCCCGCTCCATGTCACGCGCAACCCCCCGCCCGGCCTCGTAGGCCTCGCCCAGTCGCAGTTGCGGGATCGCGTCCCCCTCTTCCGCGGCCACGGTCCACCATTCCACCGCCAGCGCAGGATCCTCCTCCACCCCCCGCCCACTCGAATACGCATTGCCGAGAACATGGGCCCCGAGGACATGTCCCCGTTGGGCCGCCCGCCGGTGCCACGAGGCCGCCATCACCGGATCGACCGGTTTGCCCAGCCCTTCGTCGTACGCCGTGCCCATCAGGAAGACGGCTTCCAGCACGCCGGACTCCGCCGCGCGCTGAACCTCACGGATTACAGACTCCGCCAGGTCCCGCGCCCGCTCCTCGTCGCGGGGAAACCCCATGCGCCCGGTCGAGTGCACGCGGGCGAGCCACATCACGGCGAGCGGATCCCCGCCTGCCACCACGTCCTCGAGGAGCTCACGCGCGCGAACGTCGTCCACGGCGCCGGCGACCCCGGTGTACCAGTCGATGGCTTCGAGGAGGGTGGGATCGGTGTCCTGAGGAGTCGCAACGCACCCCATTGCGACAAGGATCCAGGCGGTGATGAAGTGGCGAGGGGGTGCATTGCTGACGGCAAGGAGGGTTCTTCGCATGGGTTATTATAACTTGGGACGCAAAAAAGAATAGCGATTCTCGTGGTGCGGAAATCATAAAAGGCCGAGCGACAGTTGGGCACCTCGTGGGCGTGATCCGCGCCGGGGGCCATCGCACCTCCACACCTTGTCGGTGTTACGCTCACGGCGATGGAGTGTTATTCTGTTTTAGTGTCTAACATAAAATAGTGTGTTTCACTATTCGCTTTTCCGCAACTGCGAGGATCGAAGCCCGACGTGCACCGAGGTCGCACAGGACGACACGAAATCACCGTGACCGGCGGTGAGCGAGTGCAGGCCTTCGTGCCCGAGCCGCTGCCGCCCAACCCCCCGCTCGTGCTGGACGGACCGCTCCGTTCGTCGCTGGAGGAGGCCGCGATCAGTCTGGGTCGCCTTGACGGCATGTCGACCCTGCTGCCGGACCGCGCGCTCTTCGTGGATGTCTGCATTCGCAAGGAAGCGGTGCTTTCCTCCCGGATCGAAGGTGCGCAGTCGACCCTCTCCGACCTCCTCCTGTTCGAAATCGAGGAGGCCCCCAGTGTTCCGCTCGACGATGTCGTCGAGACATCGAACTACATCGCGGCATTGGAGCACGGCCGCCGTCGACTCGAGGAAGGGTTTCCGCTTTCGAACCGGCTCATCCGGGAAATCCATGGGGTGCTGCTGCCGTGGGGACGCGGGAGCAGCAAGGATCCGGGGCGTTTTCGCCGGTCACAGAACTGGATCGGGGGAACCAGGCCGGGCAACGCGTCCTTCGTGCCCCCGCCGCACAACACCGTGCGGAGGTGCATGGGAGATCTGGAGCTCTTCCTCCACGCCAGCGACGACGGTTTGCCCACGCTGGCCCGAATAGCGCTGGCACACGTCCAATTCGAGACGATCCACCCCTTCCGGGACGGAAACGGCAGGGTGGGCCGTCTGCTCATCACCCTTCTGCTTCTCCACGCCGGTGTACTGCGAGAACCCCTGCTCTATCTGAGCCTTTATTTCAAGCAACACAGGTGCACCTATTTCCAACTCCTCAACGAGGTGCGGCAAACGGGTGACTGGGAAGCATGGCTCGAGTTCTTTCTCGAAGGGGTCAGGGTCACGGCGGAGGGGGCGGTGCACACGTCCAGGCGGCTCCTCGAGCTGTTCGCGAACCACAGGCACGTGGTCGAAGGGTCGGGGCGCCGTGCCGGTTCGGCCCTGCGGGTCTACGCGGCGCTGAGGGCGAGACCGATTCTGTCGATCACGGCGGCTGCGGAGCGCGCGAACCTCTCCTTCTCGGCCGCGTCGTCGGCGATGCACCTTCTGGTCGACCGGGGGATTGTTCGGGAGACGACAGGGAAGAGGCGTGGCCGACTGTTCGTTTACGACGAGTACGTGGGGATTCTGAACGAGGGGATGGGGGTGGAGTAGCCCCCCTTCAGCCCAAATCCTCCCCCGCCAGCCCCAGCCGCTCCAGCACCTCCGCCGGCGGCCCATCCCAACTCGGCACCGGCACATTCCCTACGTACCCCAGATCCCGCATCCCTTCCTCGGTCGTCCAGAACCCGGTCGAGACCCAGTCGCGGAACCCGTCGAAGAAGCGCGCCTGCGGCTTGAGAGCGTCGGGGGTGTCCGGTTCGAAGCAGATCTCGTCGCAGATCTCGTGTTGCTGGGCGGGGGTGAGGGCGGGGAAGTCGGCCGCGCCGAAACGTTCGCGGGCCGTGCGGTTCAGCCATGCCAGCCCCCCGCGCAGCTGGGTCAACTGCTCCTTGTGGGCGGGGGCCGAGACGAATTCGTTGATGTAGTCGGGCACGCCCACCGCGCTGGCGGCGGGGGAGCGGTCGTCGGCCGGGATGATCACGTCGGCCAGGGCCGCCACTTGGCGCATCTCCTCGTCCGTGAGGACCATCTCCCAAGGGACGACGGGCGACAGCATGTCGGGATCGGTCAGGGTGCCGGCAGCGCGGGGATTGGTGGGAGGGACGGGGTCGAAGCCGGAGAGCGACTCGTGGGCGGAATCGGTGCCGCGCGTGGCCTCCTCGACGGTGCAGGAGGCGGCCGCGCCGAGCGCCGCCGTGCTCGCGATCACCTTGAGAGCGCCGCGGCGGGTGATGGTGTTGGTGTCGCTGGGCTGCTCGGCCGAATCCGGGCTCCCGCCCTCCGGCCGTCCCTCGTCGACCTGGTGTCTCACCCGTTCCTCGCTCATCCGATGCTCCTCTGCCCGAGCTGCTCCACGATGTAGTCGCTCGCCCGCCACGCGATCGCCATGATCGAGAGCGTCGGGTTCTTGTCCGCGTTGGACACAAAAGGCGCCCCGTCGGTCACGAACAGGTTGGGCACGTCCCACGACTGGCAGTACTGGTTCAGCACCGAGGTGCGCCGGTCGTCGCCCATGATCGCGCCGCCCACCTCGTGAATGATCTGGCCGCCCTTGGAAATGGCCCTGGCCCCATCGGTCTGCACCGTGCTCAGCAGCGTCCCGCCCATCTCGTCCACGATTTCGGCGAAGGTGCGCTGCATGTGCAGGGCCTGGTTGAGTTCGTGGTCGGCCCACTTCCAGTGGAACTTGAGCACGGGGATGCCGTAGCGGTCGACCTTGTCCGGGTCGATCTCGCAGTAGCAGTCCTCGTTGGGAATCATCTCGCCGCGGCCGTCGAAGCCGACGAAACTGCCGTAGTAGCGCCGGCAATCGTCCTTGAAGCGCTGGCCGTAGCTGCCCTGCGTGAGGGGCTCCAGGCCGGAGAAGGCGCCGAAGCCGGGCGCACTGCGCCGCCCGCCGCCGAACTCGATGTGGTAGCCGCGGGGGAAGTCGAGCTGTCCCGCGAGCTGCTCGCCGTAGAGCCACCACGGCATGTACATGTGCATCCCCGAGGCGCCGTCCTCGTTGTGCGGGGGCAGCGACTCGAGCGCGGGAACCTGCGAATAGACGCCCGCGCCGACGGTGTCCATGACGTACTTGCCCACCAGGCCGGAGGAGTTGGCCAGCCCGTCGGGGAAGAGGTTGCTCGTGGAGTTGAGCAGGATGCGCGCGGACTCGCAGGCGCTCGCGGCGAGGACCACGACGCGCGCCGCGGCGAATTCGTCGAGCAGCGTGGCCTTGTCGATGTAGTGGACCCCGGTGGCGCGTCCCTGCGCGTCGACGGTGACCTCGCGCACCATGGCTCCCGTGCGGACCTCCAGGTTGCCGGTGGCCAGGGCGGGGGGGAAAAGTACGGTGGTGGACTGGAAGTTGGCGCGGATCGAGCAGCCGCGGCCGCAGGGGGTGGCCCAGTAGCAGGCCGCGCGGCCGCGCATGGAGTCGGCGGTGACGCGCCGGGCGAGTTCGTTGTCGGGGAAGAGTTCGCCGGGCAGGCGGTCCGCGTCCTGGGTCTGCGTCATGATCGCCAGATGGGCCGGAATCACAGGAATCCCCATGCGGCGGCACGCCTTCCGGGTCAGAAGCTCGTACGCCCGGGGCGCCGGCGGAGGCTGCAGCACGCCCGGCGACGAGTTCGGCGTGTTCTCCAGCCCCTCGTTGGAGCCGTAGACACCGATCAATGACTCCGTTTTGTCGTAATATGGCGACACGTCGTCGTACGACATCGGCCAATCGAAGCCAAGACCGTCGCGCGAGCGGGGCTTGAAGTCATACTCACCCATCCGGAGCGAGATCCGCCCCCAGTGGTTGGTCCGACCCCCGAGCATGCGCGAGCGCCACCACATGAACTCCGACCCCTCGGCCACCGAGTACGGCTCGCCGGGTACCTGCCAGCCGCCGTCCACGGTGGCGTCGTAGAATCCGAAGGGCTTTTCCGGCGTGCCCGCTCCGCGTAGCGGCGCGTCCTTCGGCAGCTGGAACATCGGGGTTTCGCGAAGTGGGTCGTAGTCGCGCCCGGCTTCCAGCATGAGCACCCGGAGTCCCGAGGTGGCCAGGATGAAGGCGGCGATCCCGCCACCGGCCCCCGAACCGACGACGATGGCGTCGTAGGTGGTGCTCTGTCTCATCCGGGGGCTCCTTTGCCGGCCGGCCCCCGTCAGCCGTCTCCGGGCGGCTCCGGGGCGATCCGATCGGCTCTGAAGTTCGCGATCTCGAAGATGTAGGGACTCGCCGGCGAGGACGCGCGGAAATTGTTCTCCTGCTCCGCAAGGTGCACGGAGGCGATCTCGTTCCCTTCCGCGTCCAGCGCCTGAACGAAGCGGTCCGGGGTTTCCGGCATGACGGCATCCTGCGGGGCGAAGCCGCTCGCGCGCAAGCCCGCGAGCTCCTGGAGCAGGTCGCGCATGGTGACTCCCTCCACCTCTTCGCCGTCCACGGTCCAGACCGAGTCCTGGCGTTCGTACGCGGTGGTCGTCCCGTCCCTCGTCACCCGGACGATCATCACGGCCGCGGTGTCGGCGCGCACCATGAGCTTGTTGCGCCAGTCGAAGAGCGAACGCGTCGCGGCGGAGCGAAGATCCCCCTCGACCAGACTCACCTCGTCGGCCTCGGGAAGGCGCGCGTAGAAGGTGCGGTAGCGGTTCCCGCTGTTGCCGAGCAGCACCGTCGTGGTGCCGTCGATGGTCATGGTCCAGGCGCCCTCCGCGGTCACCCCCATGCGTTCGTGATTGGCCGGGTTGGTGGCCGCAACCGACCTCACCTCGACCTCGTCCACGGCGCGCAGGAAGCGGGCGACCGCGGCCGAGTCGGCGTCGAAGCCGTTGACCGTCCACAGGCCCCCGTCCTTCGACAGCTGGATGGTCTCGCCCGGACCGGCGAGATCGGCGCGCGTCAGCCATTCGCCGTCCAGCTCGGCCAGCACACCTGCCAGGCCGGAATCCTGCGTCTCGCCGCCTCCGTCTCCGTCCCTGAGCACCGTCACCAGCAGGTACAGAACCGTGACCGCCCCCAGGAAGTAGAGCGATGCGCGCAGCGTCCTGTCACTCATCTTCGGCCTCCTTCCCGTCTGCTTCGCCTTCTCCCGCCCCCCCTTCGCGCCAGCGGCGCTCCGCGCGTTTCGTACGCCCCGTCACCCTTGCGAATCCCAGGAGGATGAAGAGCGCCGGCACGCCGATCAGCGACGTCCACTTGAGTGCTCCCTTGCTGCTGTCCGACTCGAAGACCAGCGCCGGGGGCGTGCGGTCCTTCGAGCGGATGCTGATCAGGGCTTCGTCCTGGACCAGCCAGTCCACGGCGTTGGCCGCGAAGGCGAGGTTCTGTGGATTCGGCTGCACGAAGCCGTCTTCCAGAAAGTCGCCGTCGCCCACGACGATCAGGCGGCCTCCCGGACGGTCCGTCTCCACCTCCGCACCCTCGCTCTCGCCCGGATCCGCCAGCGACGGGTCGACCGCAACGGCAAAGGTGTGGACACCCGGTTCGCCCTGTGCGGCCGCGAGTTCCATCCCGGGTTGGATGGGGGACCCGGCCGGATTCACGCCGCCGCTTTCGGTCGTATTCCACAGCGGTGTGACCGTGGCGTCGTCCTCCTGCCAGGTAAGGGGGGACGCCCAGCCGAAGTTGACGTTGTTGAGGTCGCGGTTGGTGGCGTGGTTGTCGCCGCGAACCGCGATGGGCCAGAGCGCATAGCGCCGCAGGATCCTGAAGATTCCCTGCGGGATCTGCACCTGGGCCGCGGACGCCGCGTCGAACATCAGCTCCCCGGTCGACTTGACCCCGCGCGCGGCAAGCATGTCCTCCAGACCGCTGGCGACGGGCATGGCCATCGGGGACTGGGGGTTGAAGGCGTGCCGCTCGATAAGCAGGAGGGCCGCCCCGCCCGCGTTCAGATAGCCGTCGATCGCGTCGGCCACCTCCGGCCTCACGGGAGATTCGGGCGCCGCCACGACCAGCACATCGATGGAGTCGTTGTCGAGGGTGGCGGCCGAGTCGGTCTCCATGTTGACGGAGCTGACGTCGTACCGGTCGGCCACGGCCTCTCGGAACGCCCGGTAGTGGAACGGCTCCTTCGCCCCGAAGCCGGTCATGAAGGCCAGGCGGGGCCGCTCCTCGGTGGTCATGCTGGCGATCGCCGAGACCAGGCGGAACTCGAGGTCGTCGGCCCGGTCGATGACCTGGATGATCTCCTGCTCGTCGGCGTAGGTGAGCGCGAGTCCGAAATACCCGCGCTTGACCTGGAACTCGTCGTCGCCGATCACGTTGAATTCGATCGGCATGATGCCCATCGACGAGGCCTCCTCCTCGTCCTCGTCGCTGTCGTCGGGATTGATCACCCGCACCGCGAGCATCCCGTCGGAGGCGCCCTCGAGGTCCGCCGCCAGGTCCCGCACATCGCGCTCGATCACCTGGATCTCCTGGGGAAGATCGTTGCTCATGAAGAGGGTGAGGTTCACGATGTCGTCCAGGCCGCCCATGATCTCGCGGCTGCCGTCGGAGAGGGTGAAGAGATTGTCGTCGGTCAGGTCGAGGCGTCCCCGCACGTAGCCGCCCAGCAGGTTGAGCACGAGCACCCCCAGCGCGATCACGCCGGTGCCGATGCGCAGCCTGCGGAAGGCTTCGCCCTTCAGGCTGAGGCGCTCGCGGCCCAGGGCGGCCACCGCCAGCAGCAGGAAGAGCCCACAGGTCGAGGCGAAGTAGAGGAGGTCCCTCAGATCGATGACGCCCCGCCCCACATTCTCGAAGTGGCTGATCACGGACAGCTGGAGCAGCCAGCCGCCGAGCCAGCGCGGCAGCCCGATCTGCACGACGGGCGACCCGATCAGCACGAGCAGGAAGCAGGCGAGCGCCCCCACGATGAAGGCCGTGATCTGGTTGCGCGTGATCGCCGAGGCCCAGATCCCGACCGCGAGCATCTGCGCCGTGAGGAGCGCCGCGCCCACGTACTGGGCGAAGATGATTCCGGCGTCGGCCTCGGACACGAAGAGGACGCCCAGCGCCATGGGAAGCGTGCCGGCGAGCGTGATCAGAATGAAGATCCAGCTGCCCAGGAACTTGCCGAGCACCACCTCGACCTCGCCGAGCGGCTGCGCGATCAGCCATTCGAGGGTGCGGCTGCGGCGCTCTTCCGCGATCGTCCTCATCGCGATGGCGGGGATGAAGATCATCAGAAGCCACGGCAGCAGGTCGAAGAAGGGCCTGAGCGTCGCCCTCTGCATGGCGTAGAGCGATCGGAAGGACAGGTAGAGCCCAAGGCCCAGGAAGGCGACGGCCAGCACGTAGGCGGTGGGCTGGTCGAAGAAGCTGCGCAGCTCGCGGCGGGCGATGAGGAGGACCTGTTTCATCATGTTCTTCATGATTCGCCCTCCTCCGCCGGGGATGACGTCTCCCCTTGCGCCGATGACTCGTCCCCTTCCTCCCGCGGCTGCTCCATGGTCAGCTCGTGGAAAAGTTCTTCGAGGGAAGCCCTCTCGCGGGTCAGCTCCCACAACACCCAGCCGTGCTCGGTGGCAAGCCGGAAGATCTCGGGCCTGAGCTCGTGATCCCCTCCCGCTTCCAAGTGGACGCGCAGACGGCCGTCCACGGGTTCCGAGAAGTGATCGGTGACCCCGGGAAGTCCATGCAGCGTCTCGGCCACGCCCTGCCCCTCCGCCTCGACGGTGTAGCGGGTCACGCCGCGCGCGGCGTCCTTGAGCTGGGCGACGGTGCCGTCGGCGGCGATCGCCCCGTTGGAGATGATCAGAAGCCGGTCGCAGACCGCCTCGACCTCCTGCATGACGTGGGTGCTGAGGATCACCGTGCGCTCGGTCCCCAGCGAGTTCACCAGCTTGCGGATTTCGACGCGCTGGTTGGGGTCCAGCCCCTCGGTGGGTTCGTCGAGCACGAGGATCTCGGGCTCGTGCAGGATGGCGCCGGCCATTCCGGTGCGCTGCCGGTACCCCTTCGAGATCTCGTTGATGGGCCGGAAGAAGACGTCCTCCAGACCGGTTTCCTCGACGGCGCGCCCGATACCCGCGCGCGTCTGCCCCGCGTCCAGCCCGCGCAGCCGCGCCACGTACTCCAGGAACTCGCAGACGAGCATGTCGTCATAGAGCGGGTTCGCTTCGGGCAGGTAGCCCACGCGCGACTTGGCGGCGGTGAGATCTTCGCCGATGGGCATGCCGTCGAAGCGGATCTCGCCTTCGTCGGGCTGGAGCGTGCCCGTCAGCATTCGCATCGTGGTCGTCTTTCCCGCGCCGTTGGGCCCGAGAAAACCGACGACCTCCCCCCGGTCCACCTCGAAGGTGGCCCGGTCGACCGCCACGATGGGACCGTAACGTTTGGTCACCCCTTCCACCGAAATCATCCGTTTCCATCCTCCTGTGTTGCCGCGAAAGAAAACCGCGCCGCCGGGCAGGCTGACGCGGTGGATTCCGTGTAGCGACCTCCGGCTGCCCGCAACGGGGGCGCTGCCGGAGGACGCATGCGTGAATGGAACCCCCTTGTGATTCGTTCCCGTCAGCGCATTGGCGGTTGCCGGAAAGGATTCTAGACCGATAGCGGACGGCTGTCCAGTGGCCGCAAACGGGGGTGACGGGGGCCGCTTTCCCTCGCTCATTTGCGCGCGCGCCGGTACGATCTTGTTACTGCGGCGTGACTGCGCGACAGCCGACGACGTAGTATGATGTCAGACAGGCCGGTACCAGTCCCGTCCGGCCGGACTGCAGGGCAACGATTCGGAGCGGACGCTGGGTCCCTCCAACACCACACTCCAGAGGGAGGCAGGACGGATGAAACTACTTCGTATAGTACCAATCCTGCTGGTCATTGCGCTGCCGCTCAGCGCCCAGCAGACGGGAACCGTGACCGGGACGGTGACCGCGGAGGGGGCCGGCGTGGTGGGCGCCCAGGTGGTTCTTTCCCACACGGAGACCGGAGCCCAGTACGGGGGCCTCACCGAGGCGGGCGGACGCTACTCCGTCACGGGGGTGCCCGCGGGAACCTACGACCTCGCGGTCAACATGATCGGCTTCAGCGCGGAGGACGAGCGGGTCAGCGTAGCGTCCGGCGAGACCACCAGCCATGATGTCGCAATGACGCCTTCGGCGCTGACGCTGGGCAGCCTCGAGGTGCTCGCCGAGCGCGCCGAGGCACGGAAGACGCCGGTGGCCTACAGCGACGTGTCGAAAGCACAGATCCAGGCCCAGCTCGGCTCGCGCGACCTGCCGCTCGTGCTGAACGTCACACCGTCGGTGTATTCGACGGTGCAGGGCGGGGGCGCCGGCGACGCCCGCGTCAACGTACGCGGCTTCAGCCAGCGCAACACCGCGGTCATGATCAACGGCGTGCCCGTCAACGACATGGAGAACGGCTGGGTCTACTGGTCCAACTGGGACGGCCTCGGCGACGCCGCCACCAGCATCCAGCTCCAGCGGGGCTTGAGCGCCATCAACCTGGCCACGCCGTCGATCGGCGGGACGCTGAACGTGATCACCGACCCCAGCGCCAGGAATCCCGGCTACAACCTCAAGCAGGAGTTCGGCAGCGGGAACTTCCTCAAGACGACGATGACCGCCTCGACGGGCCCGGTGGGCGACTTTGCCCTGACCGCCTCGGTGGCCCGCAAGACCGGCGACGGAATCATCGACGGCACCTGGACCGACGCCTGGTCCTTCTACCTCGCCTCGCAGTACAGGATGGGCGACCGGAACCGCCTCGAATTCTACGCCCTCGGCGCCCCGCAGCGGCACGGCCACAACCTGTACAAGCTCAACATCGCCACCCTGAACCGGGAGTTCGCGGCCTCGCTGGACGACTACGACCGCGCCGCGCTGGACCACTTCGCGAACGAGGCGGGCAGGTTCTGGAACCCGAACTTCAACGGCGTCGATCCCAGTTACAGCGGACGACAGTTCACCAGCACCGGGCCCGGCAGCGGGGTCTTCAGCCGCCACAGCCGCAACTTCATCAACGAGCGGGAGAACTACTTCCACAAGCCGCAGGTGAACCTCAACTGGTACTCCAACCTGGGGAACGGGCTCACCGCGAACACGGTGGCCTACTACTCCGGCGGCAAAGGGGGCGGTACGGGGACCTTCGGCTCGCTGCGCTGGGACTACACCTACAACCAGCGCTTCGTGGACTGGAACGCCACCATCGACCGCAACAGCAGCAGCAACACCGGATCGACCGGCATCCTGCGCAACTCGGTCAACAACCAGGACACCTGGGGGTTCATCACCAGGCTCCACAAGGAATTCGGCGGCGATTTGAACACCGAGCTCGGAATCGACTGGCGGACCGCGACCGTCGAGCACTACCGCGAGGTGCGCGACCTGCTGGGAGGCGACTACTTCAACGGCTGCTTCCGGGGGAACTGCCACTCCGACTTCTGGACGGAGGCGGACGCCAACCGCGGGCTCGGCGACAAGATCCACTACCACAACGAGAACGACATCAACTGGGTTGGCGTGCACCTGCAGGCCGAGAAATCCTCTCCCGACGGCTCCTTCTACGGGATGGTCGGGTGGTCGCGGAACGCCTACAACTTCACCGACTTCTTCACCGAGGGCCCGGGCGGTGGCCAGCTCGAACTCACCAGCGGGGGACTCACCGGCTATCAGATCAAGGGCGGCGCCGTCCGCAACATGGGTCCCGAGTGGTCCGTCTACGGGAATGCCGGCGTGGTGTCGAAGGTCCCGATCTTCGACGGCGCGATCGACGACATCAACGGGCTCCTGATCGACAACCCGCAGAACGAGACCTTCCTTTCCTTCGAGGCCGGGACGCGCTTCCGCTCGCTGGGCCGGCAGTTCTCGCTGGATGCGAACCTCTACTTCACCCAGTGGAACGACCGGACCGCCCGGCGGTTTGCCCGGGACTTCTTCGGAGAGGGCGACGACGCGGTGATCCGGATGCTCGGGATGGACGCGCGCCACATGGGCGTCGAGGTGGAGGCGGCCTTCCAGCCGTCGGACTTCATGCGCTTCGATGGCGCTCTCTCGCTGGGAGACTGGAAGCACACCGACAACATCCAGGGCAGCTACAGTGCCGAGGATCGGCAGTCCGAAACGGTGGAGTACACCTTCTTCGTGAAGGACCTTCTGGTGGGTGACGCGCCACAGTTCCAGATGGCCTACGCCCTGTCCCTCTTCCCCTCCGGCGGCCTCTTCCTGCGGCTCCAGGGCAAGACCTTCGGGAAGCACTACGCCAACTTCGACCCCTTCTCGCGCACGACCAATGTCGATGAGGGCGTCCAGTCGTGGCGGCCGCCGGGGTATTCGGTCTTCGACTTACACGCCTCCTACCGGCTCTCGGACGAGATGTCCGCGCCGTTTGGCGGCAACGTCCGGCTCTTCATTCACGGCTACAACATGTTCGACGCGATCTACATCCAGGACGCTACGGACAATTCGCGCTTCAACGGGTATCGGGATTCCGCCGAACGCGAGCGCGGCAGCCTGAGTCATAGAGCCGACGACGCCGAGGTGTACCTGGGGTACCCGCGGTCCTTCAACTTCGGGTTCCAGATCTACCACTGATCGGGTGACCGGGCCGGCGGTCGCGCGAATGATCGCCGCACGGGCCCCCGCGCCGGGATGTGGGCGCGGGGGCCCGGTCGCACTTCATACCATGACCGACCCGGCATCCTACACGTTGGCCACCAGCAGCTCGTGGAGGGCCGCCGGATTCTCCGTGTTGAGCCAGTGTCCACCCTCGACTTCGTACAGGAAGACCCGGCCCGTCCGCCGCCCCGCCCCCCGGATGCGCTTGACGTCGTCGTCGTCCAGCACGCTCGACGCCGACGCCTTCACGAAGTGGATCGTCACGCCGACGGGTGGCTCCTCGACCACGTCCCACGCATCCGTTCGGAAGTAGTCGCGCAGGTACCCCTCCATCTCGTCCGGGTCGAGCCGCCACACCCACCCCTCCACCCCCTCCCGCCGCACATTCGACGCCATCCACGCCGCCACCAGCCGCGAATACCCCTCCCCCTCCACCGCGGCCGCCGCCTCGGCCCTGCTCCCGAAGGGACCGGGATGGCGCCGCAGCACCCCGAGCATCCGCCACGCGCCCCCCGCCGGCCGCCCCGTCCCCGGCGCCGAGTCGATGATCCAGAACTGGCGGGCCGCCGCCTCGGCCCGGCGCGCATGCACGAGCGCCACCTTGCCCCCGAAGGAATGGCCGAGCACGGCGTCGGCGGGGGCGCCCAGGTCCGCCTCCACGCCCGTCAGGTCGGCCGCGCACGCCTCGATCGTCTGGGGCGCCAGCCGCGGCGACCGCCCGTGGGCACGGAGGTCGACCAGGGTCACGCCCCAGCCGGGACGCGCGTTCACGAGTCGGCGCGCGACGGTGCGCCAGTTCCGCCCCGCGCCGTAGATGCCGTGCAGGAGCAGCATGTTGCGGGTTGGCGCGGCCCCGGGGGCCGTGAGGGTGTCGAGGTGGAGCGGTGGCATCCCGTATCTTATCATCAAGGGTCGTTGGCGAATGTCGGCGCGCGACTGATCATCCATCATCCCAGGGGTGTCCAGGACAAGTTCAACATGTCATGATAAGTTTACTTAATGTCATGTGGAGTATACATTGCGATGGTCCGCCCTCGAGCTGCCTGGCCGCGTTCCTCTTCACGGCTTCCCTCGCCCTCCCGGTCCCCCTCCAGGCCCAGGACCCCGACCCGCCCACCTCCCCCGTCACCATCCCCCGTCTCACTGGCCCGATCACACTGGACGGGATCGTCGACGAATCCGCCTGGGACCGGATCGCCCCCTTCCCCATGACCCTCTACACCCCGACCTTCGGCGGCCCCCTCACCGAGGCCACCGAGGTGCGCGTCGCCCATGACGACCGCTACCTCTACGTGTCGGGGCGCATGTACGACTCCGAGCCCGGCCGGATCCGGACCGGCACCTTCTACCGCGACAGCTACAGCGGCGACGACATCCTCGCCGTGGTCATCGACAGCTACAACGACTATGAGACCGCGGTCTGGTTCGTCACCAACCCGGAAGGCGTCCGGCAGGACCGCACCGTGTCCAACGACGCGCAGTTCACGAGCGGCATGCCCATGAACTGGGACTGGAACGCCCACTGGGACGTGGTCACCACGAAGGACGACCGCGGCTGGTTCGCCGAGTTCCGCATCCCCTTCTCGACGCTCGGCTTCCAGACGGTCGACGGCGAGGTGACGATGGGGCTGATCACCTACCGCATGATCCCGCGCAAGAACGAGCGGCAGACCTACCCGGCCATGGACCCCAGCTCGGGCCGGCTCGGCTTCGCCCGCCCGTCGCGGGCCCAGCGCGTCGTGCTCCGGGACGTGCGCCAGGCCACCCCGCTCTACGTGACCCCCTACGCCCTGGGCGGAGTCCAGCAGACGCCCGTGCGCGAGCGCTCCGCCGACGGCAACAGGGACGAATGGCGCAGCGAACGCGACCCCACCACCGAGGCGGGTCTCGACGTCAAGTGGTCCCCCACCTCCAACCTCGCACTGGACGTGACCGTCAATACGGACTTCGCGCAGGTCGAGGCGGACGAGCAGCAGATCAACCTGACCCGCTTCTCGCTCTTCTTCCCCGAGAAGCGCCAGTTCTTCCAGGAGCGGGCATCGACCTTCGACTTCAACACGGGCGGGTTCTTCAACCGCCTCTTCCACAGCCGCCGGATCGGCCTGGACGAGGGCGAGCCGGTGCGCATCTACGGGGGCGCGCGCGCGGTCGGACGGCTGGCCGGCACCGACTTCGGCTTCCTGAGCATGCAGACCGCGGCGCGGGGCAACTTCCCATCGGAGACCATGAGCGTGCTGCGCCTGAGGCAGCAGGTCTTCAACCCGTACTCCTCGGTGGGTGCCATGGCGACCACGCGGCTGGGTTCGTACACCTACGACCGGGACTCTCCCGCGGGCGCCAACGCCGCGTACGGGCTGGACGCGGTGCTGCGGCTGTTCGGCGACGAGTATCTCGTGGTGCAGTGGGCGCAGACCTTCGACGAATGGCAGCAGCGGTTCGCCGGGGAGGAGCCGGGGCGGGAGACCGGGCTGCTGCGGGCCCGGCTGGAGCGCCGCCGTGACGACGGGCTCTTCTACTACGGCGAGATGATCCGGGTGGGCGCGCACTACCGGCCCGGGCTCGGTTTCCAATCGCGCAGGGACTTCAACTACGGGGCGGGGGAGCTGGGCTACCGGCAGTACCGGGACGCCGACTCGCCCCTGCGGTCCAGGGCGGTGAGTGTGGAGACGGCGCACTACTACCGCGGGGGTGACGGCATGGCCGAATCGCGCGAGATCCGGCCCGAGTTCGAGTTCGACTTCAAGGGGGGCTCGAACCTGACGATCGGGATGCTGTCGAGCTTCGAGAGCGTGCGGTCACGGTTTCGCGTCGCGGACCTGACCGTTCAGCCCGGCGAATACTGGTTCCACGAAGCCAACGTCATGCTCAGGTTTCCGCGCAGCGCCGCCTTCCGGGGCGAATTCGAGGGGTCGGCGGGGACCTTCTACGGCGGCAGCCGCCTCAGTCTCTCTCTGGGCCCCACCTGGACCGTCTCCAAGTTCCTGGAAGTGGAGGCCGGCTACGAGGTCAATCGCATCCGGTTCCCGACCCCGGTCGCGCACCGGTCGGTGAACACCACCACCCAGCTGGCGGTCCTGAAGCTCAACACGGCGCTCAACCCGCGCATTTCGATGAGCACCTTCGCCCAATACAACAGCACCATCGACCAGACCAGCGTGAACGTGCGCTTCCGGTATCACTTCCGCGAAGGGACCGATCTGTGGGTGGTCTACAACGAGGGGTTGGACACGGACCGGGGGGCAGGGGCAGTGCGTCGGCCGCTGTCGACGGGGCGGGTGGTGATGGTGAAGTACTCGCATGCGTTTGTGCGGTGAGGGATAGACGGGGGACAGCCGTCGATCGCTCCCGGTCCGATGCGGCCGAACTACCGATCGGGACAATCGAGGCTTGCAGAGGTGCGTGACCGTCATATTTTCCTGATCGGGAAAACTGCCGATGACGACCGAAGAGTTGGGAAGAACCATACGTGCCGCTCGGCGCGAGCAAGGCCTGCGTCAGGACCAGTTGGCGGGGGCCGCGGGAGTCGGCGTGCGCTTCCTCTCCGAGCTGGAGCGGGGGAAGGAGACGGCCCGGGTCGGCAAGGCACTCGCAGTGCTCGACGCGCTGGGTTGCAAGGTACGGATCGATCCGCCCGGCGTTCCGCGGACAGACCCGCGCGGGCACGGGGAGCGGTGAGGCGCCGGGCCGTGAAATGACGCGTTCACTGACGGTGTGGTGGGACGGGGTCGTTGTCCCCCGCATCCCCCTCGCGCTCCTCGCCCTGGTCGCCCTTGGCGCCCTCTTCGCCACCCCGCCCCTCCACGACGCCGCCACCGCCACCCCCGTCCCCTCCGCCCACCTCCACCAGCCGCTCGGCTACCTTCTCCTCGCCCCCCTCTTCGGCATCTGGGACACCCTGTCGCTGCTCACGGTCAGCCAGCACTACGCGGTCCTGGCGACCCTGATCCTCGTCTACCTTTTCCGGCGCGTCCACACGGTGCGGACCGGGCGCCGCGAACTCGCCGCCGACCCCGCCACCGCCGAAGACGCGGCGCACCCCGGCTTCAGCGCGACGCTGGCCGTTCTGGAACTCGCCGGCGCCGTCTTCTTCCTCATCGCGCTGCTCGCCTTCTACGCCGCCGCCGTCTTCCTCCCGCGTCCCATGGTCGCCGTCCGCCTCGACGACCCCGACCTCATCGCGGTCGACTTCCACTCGCACACCAACCACTCCCACGACGGGTGGTCCCGCTTCACGGCCGCGCGCAACCGCGCCTGGCACGAGGACGGCGGCTTCCATGCGGCGTACATCACCGATCACTACACGTGGGCGGGGGTGGACGACGCGGCACCCGCCAACCCGGACCGCGCGGGCGAGCGCACCGTGATGCTGTCGGGGATGGAGGTGCGGCTGCGCAACCGGCACGTGAACCTGCTCGGCGACCGTGACCGCTATGTCTTCGCGCTGGACAGCACCGGGCACCACCTCGATCCGGACTCGATCGCGGCCGCGCGGGAGAGGGGGGCGGCACCCGTGACGATGCTCTACACCATCCTAGGCCCGCTCGACCAGATCGTGCCGCTCACGCCGGGGTCGCCGGCGGGGGTGGTCGCGGTCGAACTCAGCGACGGGGCGCCGCGGGGCCTCGAACAGGCCAGGGCCGAGCGCGCGGAGATCCTGGCGATTGCCGACCGCGTGGACCTGGCGGTGGTCGCGGGGTCGAACCTGCACGGGTGGGGGCGCACCGTCGCCGCCTGGAGCGTGATGCGGGTGCCGGGGTGGCGCGAGATGTCGCCGGACGAGCTCGGGGGTGCGATCGAGGAGGTGCTGCACCGGGATCGTCGTGGGGCGGTGGTGGTGGTGGAGCGGCGGATGCCGTACCACGATGGCACCTGGGTGGGGGTCGCCGTGACTGTCCCTTGGCTGCTCTGGGAGCATTTTCGCATGTTGACGGTGGCCGAGCGGGGTTCCTGGATTGCGTGGATCGGGATTCTCATCCTTCTCCACGCGGCCTGGCACCGCCTCAAGGCAAGGACGATTGCCCGGCACCGGGAGGCGACGGACAAACCATGATCAGCACCTTCACCGTCTACCTGCGGCTCGGCTTCGAGCACCTCCTCGACCTGCAGGGCTACGACCACATCCTGTTTCTGGCCGTGCTCTGCGCCGCGTATACACTGAAGCGCTGGCGTGAGCTCCTCGTGCTCGTGACCGCATTCACCATCGGCCATTCGGTCTCGCTCGCGGTGGCCACGCTCCGGCTGGTGCGCGTCGACACGGGCCTCGTCGAGTTCCTGATCCCGGTTACGATCGTGGCCACGGCCGCCACCAACCTGGTGGGGCTTCGGCGCGAGGATCCGGCAGAGCACAAGGTCGCCGCGCGTCCCCTGCGCTACGCGCTGGCCCTCGTCTTCGGGGTGGTCCACGGGCTGGGTTTCTCCAATTTCCTGCGACTGGCGCTCGGCGAGGAGAGAAGCCTTTTCGTCCCCCTGCTGTCCTTCAACATCGGCCTTGAACTGGCTCAGATCGTCGTGGCGGTGGGGGTGCTGGTAGTGGCGCTGGTGGCCGTGCGCTTTCTTTCCCTCCCCCAACGACTGTGGACATTGCTGCTGTCGGCGCTGGCGGGTGGGGTCGCGGCGGTGATGGCGGTGCAGCGCTGGCCGTTTTGAGGGGGGGGACGTCAGGCAGTCTCCGCCTGGAGAATCCGGACGCGAGGGAGGGAGGCCATCGCCCTGTCCAGGGTGAGGACATCCAGATCTTCGCGCGTGTAGTCATCGGCGATGAGGCGGTCGACCAATCCGGCGCCGCCGGTGCTCCCGATCGCGTCCAGGACCCTCGTGCCGTTCATCGGAGAGACGAGCCCGCTGCGGAGCACATGAAGCAGCCCGGTGCGGGCGTCCGCACTGGTCACGCCGTAGTGGTGCTGAACCGCGACATACGCCTCGCCGATCACCTGGTTCGATGCGACCACGCCAGCGCCTTCATCCCTCACGAGGACAGACAGTCCCTGCACGGACTTGGCGAAGTCTGCCTCGGGGACGCCCGTCAGCAGCCGCACCAACACTGAAGTGTCAATCCCGTAGCGCCGGATCATGGGGCTGCGCCCGGAAGGAATGGATATCGAACGCCTCGCATCCGGGTCGCAACTTGCCTCGTAGCGGTGCCAGGCGGGAGAGGTCGATTCGGTGAGGGCGCACGACGAACCCGTCGGGACCCTCCTCCAACTCGAGACGGTCGCCGGGCCGCACACCCATCGCCTCCAGCACTCGGGCGGGAAACGTAACCTGGCGCTTCGATGTGATCCTGATCAGCATGATCTCCCTCCTGAAGGCGCTTCCTTACGGTTTATGTTATTTCCGTAAGTACGTCAAGTCAAACTGCCCGATCACAAGTCCTTCTTCATTCGCGAGCCCCCCCGGCGACACGTCGATATCCAGGCCCTCGATCAGCAGGTCCAGCTTCGCTTCGACTCCCGAAAGCCGAGAATCGAGCCCCGCTATCTCCTTGCTCAAGTCGGCCCGGACCTCCGCGATCCGCCCGCTGACCACCCAGGTGGCTGTCACTGCCGAAGCCACGATAGCCGCTACCGGTACCCAGGTCTCAAAGTGTTTCTTCATCACTCCCTCCTTCCGTTCCCGCGGAGCAGGGATTCGACCCGCTCCCCCATTCGGTTCCTCACATCAATACGAAGACCAACGGGTCATTGGCATGGCAGAATCGGCCAAGTTTTTCTTGGGCCCGATTCGTGGGGCCACGGACACTCCCGGCACGCCGGGAATCGTAGGCCGCAGCGTTGGGGCTGGCAAGTTGGGGTGCAAGCCGGTTTGGAGGATCCGCCTGATCCCAAGAGTGTAAGCCCGAGTTTACGAAATCTGTAGCGCAGTTGACATTCGTAAGCGCGATCCAAGCCGGGCGAGCGGAGGGGTCGATGCGCCTGTCGCGGATCGCTGGAGGCGCGCCCGGGATCGGCGTTCCGGGTGTCCCAACGCCCCGTCCGCGCCAATTGCCCCCCGCCCGAACCCCACCGTAGCTTTCTCCCACCCGGAGCCCATCCACCGCCCCGACACGGAGAGTCCCCATGCCCCCCAAAGCCTTCCGCACGGCCACCCCGGCCCTCGCCGCAGTCCTCCTCCTCCTCTCTGCCGCCGCCCCCCCCGCCCACGCCCAGTGGACCGCGTCGAAGCCCGGCAGCGACAACATCGACATCCTGGGCCACATCCCCCTGGGCCCCCGCCTGTCCGTAGCCGATCTCGACCTCGAACAGGAGATGGACCGCCCCTACGCCTACGTCGCCCGCATGGTCTACGGCGACGTCGGACCCAAGGGCCTCGACATCATCTCGATCGCCGATCCCGAGCACCCCGAGCTCCTCTACGAATGGCGCATCGAGAACCAGGACCTGCACATGCGCACCGGCGGCATGGACGTGAAGCACTTCAAGCTGGGCGACCGCTACTACGTGGTGCAGTCGCTCCAGTTCGGGCAGGGCGGGCCCAACACCGACCTCGGCGCCGTGGTCCTGGACGTGACCGGACTCCCCGACGCGTCGACCGTGCGCGAGGTGGCCCGCATCCGCGAGCCGGAGCTGCCGGGCGGTTTCCACAACATCTTCGTCTACAAGCACTCCGACGGCCGCGTGCTCCTCTTCACGACCGTCCGCGGCCCCTTCGCGCACGTCTACGACATGGCGCGGGTGGTGGGCGGCGACCTGGAGAACGCGCTCGTCGGCCGCGTCCCCGTCCCCGAGACCGAGTTCAGCCGGGGCGGACGCGGATACCACGATTTCTACGTCGGCTATCACCCCGACACCGGCGAGGACCGCTTCTACGGCGGCGGCACCGGCGGCTACTACATCTACGACGTCACCAACCTCGACGACCCCCAGCTGCGGATCACGCTCGCGGGCGTCAGCGGCGTCCGCGGCGGGCACACCTTCACCCCCAGCCCCGACGGCCGCTACGCCGTCGCCGAGACCGAGTACCAGTACGCCCCCATCCGCATCTTCGACCTCCAGCCCGCGCTCGAGAGCGAAGAGGTCACCAACATCCGCCGCCCCATCTCCGCCTGGACCGCCGACTGGGAAAACCTGGTCCACAACCACGAGGTGCGCTGGCCGTACGTCTTCGCGTCGGGGTACCTGGACGGTCTCCAGATCTTCTCCCTCATGGACCCCGAGAACCCGGTGACGGTCGGCTTCTACGACACCTACGTCGGCCCGCCCAACAGGGACCGCACGGCGGTGTTCAACGGGGCGTTCGGGGTGGACATCCGCAATGCCGACGGCCTGATCGTGGTCAGCGACATGACCACGGGCTTCTGGACGTTCCGGATGGACGGCTTCAGCGGGTGGAACGGGGAGCAGTGGGGCGTGCCGAACATCTCGTCGGCGCAGGACTGGGACAACGGGCCGGTGAAGCGGCCGATCAGTTGAGCGTGCGAAGGAGGAGAGGAGAATGAGGGGGACCGGATTGTTGCGACTGGGGGGTTGGGTGGTGATGGCAGTGCTGTTGTTGGGTGCGGTGCCGGCCCGGAACGCCGCGGACGGCGGGCGGTGGGCCGGCTTGCCTTCCGAGGTGGCCGACGTTGTCGGCGTATGCGAGGGCGCGGCCTTCGGCGCCGCCGCCCTCCGAGGCCCCGAGTACTACCAGTTCCCGATGGTGTCGACCAGACGCGTCCCGGGAACCGGCAACGCGGCCGGTGTCGGCGAGGTCGCCTTCACGCAGTCGCCCTTCGGTGTCGCGCTGGCCGGGGACGGCAGCTACGACTACGACTTCACCGTCCGTTTCGAGCGGCTGAGACTCCCCCGCAGCGGCACCTTCGTGGTGTGGGCCACGACTCCGGAGCTCGACCAGGTGGTGCTCGCCGGCGAACTGACCGACCCGGTCTCGTTCTCCGGCAAGGTGGCGTGGAACAAGTTCCTCGTGGTGGTCACGCTGGAGCCGGCCTTCGACCCCGACGCGACGATGTGGACCGGTCCCATCGTGATCCGCGGCATGTCGCGCAGCGGAATGATGCACACCATGGCCGGGCACGGGCCCTTCGAAGAGGAGAACTGCGCGGCGTACGGGTATGAGTAGGTGTGTATATGAGTAGGTTGGGATCACCGCCCGCCCCCGAGAGGATGCCCCCAATGTGCCGAGTCCCATCCCTGCTTCTCGCGTCAACCGTGGGTTTCGCCGCCGCCTGCACCCCGGATGACGAGGAGCGCCCCGGCGATCTGACCACCACCTTCGACACCATCAACGGCATCGTCCACGTCACCAACACCGGCCCCCCGCCACCGGCGCGCCTCGCTCCGGTG
This sequence comes from Longimicrobiales bacterium, assembly GCA_965211795.1. GTDB lineage: Bacteria > Gemmatimonadota > Gemmatimonadetes > Longimicrobiales > Gaopeijiaceae > Bin94. The sequence goes on along the minus strand of OZ242973.1, from coordinate 3,431,605 downwards.
GTCTCGATCGGGCCGAAGACGCTGAAGGACACCGGCTCGCCGGACGAGTTCGGTGGCGTGACCAGCGTGGCGCTGGGGCCGGACGGCGAAGTCTACGTGGCCGACGGCCGCAATTTCGAGGTCAGGGTCTTCGGGCTGGACGGTGCGCACCGCCGCACTTTCGGCCGCGAGGGCGAGGGGCCGGGAGAGTTCGAAGCCCTCTCTTCTCTGGCGTGGGCGGGAGACCTGCTCCTGACGCTGGATCCCATGCTGGGCCGCATCGGTGAGTGGTCGGGAGAAGGCGAGTGGCTCGGGCAGCGGCGGACGCGGGGGCGCATCACGGGCTGGCCGGGCCCCAGGTTCTATCCGGTCGGCCCGGACGAGCTGTACCGCCGTGCGTTGGGTTCCGCGTACGAAACGAGTTTCGGCACTGCGGTCCGGTCGCTGTACGTGGGCCTGAACAGCCGGGGCGCAACGGGCGACACGCTCCCGGAGCTGCCGGACGCGTCCACGTCCGCGATCTTCTGCCAGACTGCCGAGGGTATCCTCAGGGCCTTCACGATTCCCTTCGCTCCGAGTCTCTTGGAGCACCCGGGGCGCGGCGGCGTCATGTACTCCGCGCTCACGAACGACTACCGGATCGCGGTTACCCGGAACCACGGCGCCGACACCGTGCGGTTGATCCAGCGTCCGCTGCCCGCCGAACCGGTCACGGACGCCGAGTGGGAGGAGCGCACCCGGGATTTCGAGGAGTGGCGCGCGGAGAACAGAAGCGCGGAGTGCGAACCCTCCGGCCCCACCCGGTACGCAACAAAACCGATCCTGGGCCCCCTCTACATCGCGACCGACGGCAAGCTCTGGGTCCTGGTGCGACGCGCGGCCGGCGACCGCTTGGAGGTCTTCGACGCCGACGGACGGCTCCTGGCCAGCGTGCCGGCGCCTCCACACAAGGCAACTGGCGTCGCCCGGGCCTTCGGCCCTTCCGACCACCTGCTGACGATCCGCCGGGACAGCCTCGACCTCGACCACGTGGAGGTCTGGCGCCTCGAACGGGGGAGTTCGTAGCGCGAAGTCCTGCAAGGGCTCGCCCGATCCCGCTTTGCCATTTTTTGCCATCCGTCCTATCTTCCGTTCATGAGCACCATGAACATCTCTCTTCCCGCCCCGCTCAAGTCTTTCGTCGACGAGCAGGTGGCGGACCGCGGATACGGTACCTGTAGCGCGTACATCCGCGAACTGATTCGCCGGGACCGGGACCGCCGGCACCTTCGGGATCTCCTGCTGGAGGGAGGGGAGTCTCCTCCTTCGGTGACGGCCGACACGGCATATTTCGAGGAATTGCGAGACAAGGTTCGCCGACACACGGAGGCATGACGCAACGCTCAGTGGTCCTGCGGACGAGGGCCCGGGGGGATGTGGATGAGGCGATTGCCCACTACCTGGACCAGGCTGGAGTCGAGGTTGCCAACGGGTTCATCGGGGCGCTCGAAGAGGCGTTCGAGCACTTGGCCGGTAGTCCGGGTTCGGGGTCACACCGATACGGACATGAGGTGAACCTGCCCGGCCTGCGGTCCTGGCCGCTCAAGTCTTACCCCTTCCAGGTCTTCTACATGACGACCGCCGACCGCATCGATGTGTGGCGCGTCCTGCACGAACGACGCGATATTCCGGCATGGTTGCGCGCCCCATGACCACGGCGGGCCGGATCCTCCTGTCGGCAGCCGCCGCCCTTTTCGCCATTGCTCCGCCCGCCACCCCCCAGGAGATGGACCACGCCGCCCACATGATGGGCGACATGGCGGGCGGTTGGCGCATGCCCCCCATGGACCCGAACATGCCGATGATCCCGGGTCTGGAGATGGCGCTGCCCCCGGTCGAGCCGTTCCTCGCCGCGGCGGGAATCGACCTCATGACGCTCCCCGAGGCGCGGCCCAGCGAAGTCGTCCACCTGGAGCCCGGCGACACCTTCGACGTGGACGTCACGATCGTGCGGCGCACCCTGAACGGCCACATGTCGGCGATGTACGGCTACAACGGGCAGTACCCGGGCCCCCTCATCCGGGCAGCGCAGGGGTCGACCGTGGTGGTGCGCGTCACCAACCGGATCGAATTTCCGACGACCGTGCACTGGCACGGGCTCCGGCTGGAGAACCGCTTCGATGGCGTGCCCGGCGTCACCCAGGACCCGATCGAGATTGGCGAGTCGTTCGTCTACGAGCTGCGCGTCCCCGACGCGGGCATGTTCTGGTATCACCCGCACGTGCGCGAGGACGTCCAGATGGACCTGGGCCTCTACGGCAACCTCCTCGTGTCGTCCCCCGACCCGGACTACCATGGCCCCGCCCACCGCGAGGAGATGCTCGTGCTGGACGACATCCTCATGGACGACCGGGGCTTCATCCCGTGGGGGAAGGAGGCGCCCACCCACGCGCTCATGGGGCGTTTCGGCAACGTGATGCTCGTCAATGGCGTGACGGGACACGCGCTGGAGGTCCGCGCGGGGGAGGTCGTGCGCTTCTTCATGACCAACGTCGCCAACACGCGGACCTTCAACGTCACCTTCGGGGATGCGCGCGTGAAGCTGGTCGCGTCGGATGTGGGTCGCTTCGAACGCGAGATGTGGGTCCCGAGCGTGGTGATCGCCCCCGCTGAGCGGTACGTGGTCGACGTGGTCTTCCCCGAGGCGGGCGAGGTGGCGATCGCGAACACGATCCAGGCCATCAATCACTTCCGGGGCGAGTTCTACCCGCACGTGGACACCTTGGTGAGCGTGACCGTCGCGGATCCCCCGGTCGACGACGAAATCACCCGCGCCCACGCCACCCTGCGCTCCCACGACGCCGAAGCCGCCGAGATTTCAGCCCTCCGCGCCCACCTGGCCCGCCCCCCCGACCACACCCTCGAGGCCACCGTGCGCGTTCAGGGACTGCCGCTCCCCATCGTGCGCTCGATGGAGATGGACACGCTTTACATCCCCCCCATCGAGTGGAACGACGCCATGCCCATGATGAACTGGCTCTCGGCGGGGACCCAGGTCACCTGGATCCTGCGGGACGTGGAAACGGGACGCGAGAACGACGAAATCGAGTGGACCTTCCAGGTGGGCGACCTGGTGAAGATCCGCGTCTTCAACTCACCCGACTCGTTCCACCCCATGAACCACCCCATACACGTGCACGGCCAGCGGTTCCTGGTGCTGGCCCGTGACGATGTCCCGAGCGACAACATGGCGTGGAAGGACACCGCGATCGTGCCGGTGGGGTCGACGATGGACATCCTCGTGGAGATGTCGAACCCGGGGGAGTGGATGGTGCACTGTCATATCGCCGAGCATCTGCACGCGGGGATGATGTTCGGGTTTCGGGTGGAAGGGTGAGGGGACGGGGATCCCGCGCGGCCGTGCCGTGCCGAGTCCGGTGAATACCGGCGGCTGAGGGTTGATGCAGTGATGCGGATGCGTTATTCTCTTCATCATGCGCACGACGATCTCGCTCAGCGACCGACTTGACAGACAGGTCCGCCGCGAAGCGGCCACCCGGGGGATGAGTGTGAGCGCCTTCATTGCCAAGACGTTGGACGATGCGTTGAAACGGCGTGAAGGCACAACGGTGCCGTCGTTCCGACTCGTAACCGTCCGTTCCCGCCCGCGTCTCGGCGTCGATCTCGACCGACCCCGGGTGCTGGAGGCCGAAGAGGATGCCGCCCGCTTCGGACGCGGCTGATTCTCCGTGCTCCTGCCCGACGTCAACGTACTGATCTACGCACACATCGACGGCTCGACCCCGGAGCACGACGCGTACGCGCGGTGGGTCACTCGCATGGCCACCGGACCGGAGCCCTTCGCGCTCTCGGTGCTCGTTCTCTCCGGTTTCGTTCGCATCGTGACCAACGCGCGGGTGTTCGATCCTCCATCCACGCTTGACGAGGCATTCGCCTTCGTGTCCTCGCTCACGGAGCGCCCGAACGCTCGAATCGTCGGTCCCGGTCCCGATCACATGGCGATCTTCGAGCACATGTGCCGTGCGGCGGGAGCCACAGGAAAGCTGGTCGCGGATGCCCAGCACGCCGCGGTCGCGATGGAGCACGGATGCACCATGGTTTCGACCGATTCCGATTTTGCGCGTTTCCCGGCACTCCGGTGGCAACACCCGCTTGGGCGACGGGGGGCGGGTTAGCAGCCAAGGCCGGTGAGCCGCGTAGCTTCATCGCGACTGCTCAGATCCCGCCCGCGACGCGCTGAGAGACCCAAGCACCAGCTCGATCCCATCCTCGTCCGTCGAAAACCGCACCTCCCGCCCATCCTCGACATCGAAATACGTCGAGTCGTTCAGCGCCCACAGCACCGCCGTGTCGCCGGGCCACGAAAGTGTCAGCCCTCGTTCCTCGAGCGCCACCTCGAACTCCATTTCCCGCTCGGCGACCACATAGGTCCCCACGTATCGTCCCCGCAAGTCGGCGTCCAGATCCACCGGCACCAATTCGCGAGGCCGGGGCCCGGACCATCCGTACGTGTCCGCCACGGTGATTGCGATTTCCTGTGCCAGATCAGACCCGGAATCGGAGTTCGTCATCACGAAGACTCCGTCGTCGCCGTCGACATATGCCATGAACGTGGAACGGAACCCCTGGTTCGAACCCCCGTGGCGAAAGCGCTCTCCGTCCTCGGAAATGCCGGGACCCAGACCCCAGCTGTCCTCGTCCGGCGTCAGCATCTCGCGCGCCAACGTCTCGGTGAGCACGCGCGCGGACTCTCCCCTCCATGCCAGTTGCACCTCCCTGGCGTACAGGGCCAACTCGCTGGGGGTCGTCCACAGCCCGGCCGCAGCCTGCTCGGGGTAGGTGTGCCATCCGCCGATGACCGGAGCGCCATCGGGCCGGTAGCCCTTCGCAATGTCGTCCTGTCGGCCATGCGGGATGGGCTGCTCGTACGTCGAGCGGACCATGCCGATCGGGTCCAGCACATGTTTGCGCATGACAACGGCGAACGGCTCGCCGCGCACGTCGGTGACCAGCTGCTGCATGACGGTGTATCCGCCGCCCGAGTATCGCCAGCGCTCACCGGGCGTCATGACGACGCGCACGGGATCGGTGTTGCCTCGGCCATCCAGGACACCCGCCGCGTCGGGGACGGCCTCGTCCGGCCCGTACCCGGGAAACCCCCATACGCTGAGTCCGGCCCGGTGCGTAAGGATGCCGCGCAACGTGACGGGCACCTCGGCCGTCAGGTCGTTGACGGGCACGCGCCAGCTCTTCAGATAATTGTTGACATCGGCGTCGAGGTCGACGCGACCCTCTCCCACCAGTTGCAGCGCGGCGAGCGCGGCGACGGGCTTGGAGATCGACGCCGCCTGGAAGAGCGTGTTACCGGTGACCGGCCGGCGCGATTCGACATCGGCGAAGCCATACCCGCGCGCCCATCCGATCTCACCGTCAATCAGCACGGCAACGCTGACCCCCGGCACGCCGAGTTCCGCCATGCGAGCGGTGAGCGAACGCCGGGGCTGGGGCTCCCCGCGGATGATGAAGGTGGGTAGGAGCGCCGCCTCAAAGCTTGCTGGAGGATCGGCGGATCTCATCGCCTCGGGGGCGGGCTCGGCGCAGGCGACCAGCGCGCCGACGCTGACGAAACCGACGATGGAAAGGGGGCGGCAGGCTTTCATTGATGGCTCCCCGTTCCGAAGTGAACGGAATTGTGGCTGACTCGGATCGATAAAGCGATGCGCTTCCACTTCACGGTGGAATACTAGTCGACGCTTCAGGTCTCCCCGGACGGTTTCCAGCCGGTACGCTTCTTGACGATGATCACGATCGCGATCACCAGGAGCAGGAACGCGTACTTGATCCAAATCGGCGCGAGCACCCACCACCAGGACCAGTCGATGTAATCGGTCAGCTTGAGGCCGATCAACATCAGGCTGAGTAGCGTCCAGAAGCCCGGGTTCCCGCGGTTCCATGCCTTTGCCACGGATTCGAGTGACCGCCAGAATGGGTCTTTGCCGGTGTCGTCGCCGTCGCAGCTATCGTCGCTGTCGTCTCGGCTATCGTCGCAGTCGTCGTAGTCGTTGCGGTCGTCGTCGCTGTCTTTCACTTGTGGTCCTCCGAATGGCGTGTACTGAACAAGGATATACGAATTCGGGAACGGGAGACCTTCAACCCGGGGGTCGCGCCGGAGTGTGTCGGCCCGGCCAGGTGCGGCGCGGATGGTTGATATCGTAATGATATCGATATGATGTCATTAGCGGCGTAGCCTTACCGACCAACCCCCCGGGGTAGCGCCCGCAAAGTCCCCGCCAGCGCGATGGGCGGCCGCGTTACCCCCCTACCCGATCCAGTAGCTCACCTTGACCATGAACACGTCGTCGCCGGGCTGCCGGAAGAGCGTGCCGAGGTCGTCGCCCAGGGAAAAATTGCCTGTCGATCCGAAGTGATTCCTTCCCTGGGACCACACCACGAACAGCTCGGAGCCGGGGCGGTATTCCCAGCGCACGACCGCGTTCGAGCGGAACTGCTTGAAGTTGAAGTCGCGGTTCCACACTTCCTCGGTGGTGCCGTCCCCGTCGAGGTCGGCCCGGCTCGTGCCGTCGGCGCCGACCACGACCTCCACATGCTTGAAGCGGTGGGCGTAGTCCTCCGCGCGCGCGTCCGCGAGGAGCCTCAGGTCCCCGTAGTCACCTGCCGACACGAAGGGTTCGGCGTAGAGCTGAAGCGAGAGGGTGGGCGAGAAGGTCCAGTCGATGCGCGTTGTGGCGCCTACGGTCGTCTGGTCCAGTTCGGCGAAGATGTAGGGGGTGGGGGCGTCGTTCCAGCCGTGGCCTCCCACCCACTGCAGGTCTTCCCGCCGCCAGCTGACGAACGGGCCGGCCGAGAGCGTGGCGCGCGATGACGGGCGCCAGCGCAGACTGGTCCTGGAGCCATAGGTCCACGAGTCGGTTGCCGGGCTGAGCCGCCAGTTGTTCTGGACCTCAACCTGGAGCTGCTTGCGCGAGTCCGTCCGGAAGCCGAACCAGCCGCCCCAGGAGGGATCCTGACGCAGCATGGGGCCGCCCCGGAGCGCCGTGTTGGAGAGTCCCGGGAACTGTCGCATCACACCTGCGAAGCCACCCCAGAAATTGTTGAGCGTGAAGCCGCCGTTGAGATTGACGCCCTTCCGGTAGCCCTCGCCGCCGAAGCTGTAGGGCGCCCAGCCGTCGATGCCAAGTCTCCAGTTCTGGAAGTGCTCGGTGGGCCGGAAGCGCTGGTAGCCGACCCACGCAAAGGGCAGCACGAAGTCGGCCTCGCGCATGTAGCCGAGGTCGTTCGAGTCGAATCCGGGGGAGCGCGCGATCGCACCGGTGGCGAAGCGCCAGTACCCGCCCGAGATCTTGGCCAGCGTCGCCGAACCCGCCCATCCGCTCAGCGAGGTGCGGGTGGGGTCGAACGTGGTGTGCTCGGCGTCGGGGCGCTGGAAGTACCGGGCGGGGGCCTGCTGCGTGATTGCGATGGTCCTTTCCGAGCCCAGCACGGTGGACCCGATGAGGTAGCCGGAGACGATGAAGCGGTCGCCGCCGAAGCGGTGGCGGAGATCGCCGCCGCCGGTGTAGGCGCCGTGGTGCAGGCGCAGGTCGGCGGCCGGGCCGGGATCGCGCCGCGTCCAGGTCGAGATGATGCCCACCGCGCTCCTGCCCTCGCGGAAGTCCCTGCTGACCCGGGCCAGGCCGTAGTGCGTGGTGGGCTCGACCACCCGCTCGAACTCGCGTCCGGCGCCGTCGAGGGAGGGCGCCGTCTCCCGTCCGGTCAGCGCATGGAGGAATCCCAGCGACCATCCGGACGCGGTCTTCCCCGACATCTTCATGGCGCCGAGGATGCGGACCGGGTCACGTGCATCGCCGCGGGTCGCGCCGATGCGGCGGGAGTAGAAGAGGCCCTCGCGGCTCATGTCGCCGCCTCCCTCGGCGAAGCGGAAGGAGAAGATGCCCGCGCCCTCGACGAAGAACGGGCGGCGCTCGGGGAAGAAGGTCTCGAACGCTGTCAGGTTGACCTCGGCGGGGTCCGCGTCGACCTGCCCGAAATCGGGATTGACGGTGAGATCCAGCGTGAGGTCGGTGGTGAGCCCGTACTTCAGGTCGCCGCCGACGGTGGACGAGAATTCGCGCGGGTCCCTCGAGGGGTCGTCCGGACTGCCGGAAAGCTGTTCCATGCGCACGCGCGAATACGGCATGACCTCGAGCCGGGTCGGGGGCGACAGGTCGCGCAGCCCCTCCAGGTCGCCGAAGCGCGAGACCAGTGCCCCGTCCCCCCTGGAGATCGGCGCCCACAGGCTCATCTCGAGGTGGCGCGCGATGAAGCGGGCGAAGTTGATCCCCCAGGTCTGCCGCGCCGCCCCGCCGAAGCGCAGCTGCGAGTACGGGATCCGGAACTCGGCGGTCCAGCCGCGGTCGTCGGTTTGCGTGGCCACGTCCCACACCGCGTCCCAGGAGTCGTCCTCCTCGGTGTCGTCGAACATGTAGGCGTCGACCTTGACGCCGGCGGGGTTGACGCCGAAGCGGAAGGCCGTGCGCCGGTCGTGGTAGCTGTCGATGACGACGTCCACCCAGTCCGAGTGCGCCCGCTCGTCCCTCCGCGCGAGCCGCGTCTCGATCGAGTCGGGGGCGGTGTCGAAGGCGCGGATGCCGACGTAGATCGCCTCGGCGCCGAAAAGGACGCGGGCTTCGGTCCGCTGGGAGGGCGCTTCACCCTCGTTGGGCTCGAAGACGGTGAAGCCGGCGGCCACGCTGGCGAGGTCCCAGTCGGGTTCGGTGAGGAGGCCGTCGAGGATGGGCGGGGTGGTGAGGCGGTGGGCCTGGATGGTGGGGCGGGGGGTGGGGTGGGTGGGTGGTGTTGCTTCGGTGGTCTGGTCGAGGTCCTGGGGGTGGAGGGGGGTGGGGGGTGCCAGGGTCAGGGCGAATAGCAGGGCCAGAGGGGTTGGCCCTGGCGGTCTGAGGTATCTGGTGCGGTCTCGTATCGTCATGCGTTTCTCTCGTTCCTTGCGATCCCTCTTTGGGGGGACGTGCGATTCCTGGGTGAGGGTGATCGCCGGCGGTGCCGAGTGGGGTGACCGACCTCCGCGCGGGCGATCCCATTCAGGACGGGAGAAGGAAGCGGAAGGTTGCACCGCGCTGGATGGACGGATGGGAACCGGCCCGTCAGCAGCCGCCCTCGGTGGCGCGGGCGATCACTTGGCCAGAGGACGCCATGGCCGAGAACCTGGACTAACTGGGCGAGGATTGCACCTCACCAACCACAACGTCCGCTCCTACATGACGCCCTTGAGCGCCTCATGATCGTGGAGGACCAGCCGCCCTGGGCCCCGCACCTTCGTTCGCGGTCGCGGCTTCGGACCAAGGTGAAACGGCACCTCGTGGATCCGTCGCTCACCGTGGCGGCCTTGAGTGCCCCCCCCGAACACCTGCTGAGCGGTTTCGAGTGGTTCGGCTTCCTCTTCGAGTCGATGGTCGTGCGGGACCTCCGCGTCTACGCCCAGGCGAGCGGCTCCGGCGTGTACCAATACCGCGTCAACACGGGGCTGGAGGTGGACGCCATCGTGGAGCGGTGCGCGGGGCAAGTCCCGGATCACGCGGGGCGATCTCCGGGGTGACTTCGGGCCGGCCGTCCCTTCAAACCCGCCCGCTGAGCCGCAGCCACCTCAGGTGATTCCGCACGTTGTCGTGCTCGAAGTAGGCGTCCTGCAGATGGCGCCGGCCGTCCGAGCGCAGTGCCGTGCGGCCGTGCAGCACCCGGTGCCCGTCGCAGAGCAGGATCTGTCCGCCCTCCAGCCGGAAGGTGACCTGGGAGCCGGGAGAATTGACGCGGGTGGACAGTTCGTGGTAGGCGGCGTAGAGGTCGCCCAGCCGGGGCTCCGACAGGGGAACGGCCTGCATCTGCGCGGTGTTGAAGCGCAGCAGCCTGACCTCGCCGTCGCTGCCCAGCCCGACCATGGGCTTGACCGCGTAGCATTCGCATTCCTCGCTGAAGATCCGGAACGGCACCGGCACGGTGCACAGCACGTCGAACTTCCCGGGGTGATCGCTGCGCAGCTGGTTGAGCAGGCCGAACCCGTCCACAACGCAGGATTCGCCCCCTTCGCACTCGTTGACCAGCATGTGCAGCGCCTGCACGTTCGGCGGCCAGGTGTAGCTGGTGAAGTCGTTGTGCGGTGCCACGGCCAGACCCGTGTGCGCGATGTTGTACCCCTTCGGATCGACCTTGACGTTGTGGATGCGCTCGAACAGCAGCTCGCGGATCGGACCCAAGCGGGCCGTGAGCTGTTCGGACGAGTCCGGTTCGGTGGGCGCGTCGACCAGCACGCAGACCCCCGTCCGCAGAAACTCCTCGATCAGCTCCGCCGCCGCGTGGTCGTTCGCCAGGAATCGCCCGTAGTCGAACCGGCGCGGCTGGAAATCGCCCTCCCAGTAGTGCAGGTCGAATCGGGGTCGGCTGAGATGGCCGCGGAGCTCGCTCGCCAGGTAGCGGGTGCGGTGCCCGTCCGGCCAGGCGACGGAGAGCGCTTCGTCGTCGCGTCCGGCGTGTTCGACGCCGACCCGACGCGGTTGCAGGTTTCCGGGGACGCGGAAGAGGTGGAATCGCTTCTCCGTGGTTTGCACGACCCGGCACTCGCTGCAGCCGCAGTTGTCTCGCAGCCAGAGGTGGGGAAGGTCGGTCCGTTCGCCATCGGCCCAGACTGCGGTAAGGGAGTCGGCATTCAGGGTGATGCTGTTGATCGAGTGACGCATGGTCGGTCTCCCTCGGGATTCGTGGGCGGGTCTACCGGGTATCTGGGGCGGTTGTCCCAAGCGTGTCAAGAACTAGCAGCCCGCGGACAAAATCCCCACGGCATTCGAACGGCGATGCATCCGGTCTGGACGCTTCGCCCCACCTCTCCACAAGACAACCTTACATCCTGGCATGTGTACTACACATGGTGTCCCCAAGGCGGCGCTCTGAGTTGCTCCTCAGCCCAATAGCGGTGCTATTGGCCCCTCGTCGCGCCTTGCCAGCCCGGCGCCTCGCCGCTCTCGGTGCTCGCGGGGCTTTGTCCACGGACTGCTTGGCCTGGACGGGGTTGCGACTGCGTAGCCGCGGTCCGGCATCCCGCCCTTGACATGTCCCCCCGCCTTCCGGCACGCTGTGAGAAGAGGAACCCTCATCGGGAGAATGACTAGCATGCGCGAGGGCCAGCCGAAGCCGAGCCGCCCCACGGTGAGCTTCACCAGCATGGCGGAGGGTACGCGCGAGGACTACGAGCTGCTCGATCGCCTCGAGGAGGACTTCGTGGCGGGCACCGCCGACCGGGTGTTGGCACACCTGCGCGAGCTGGCCGATTCGCTCTCCGGCTACCAGGTCGACCGGTTGGAGCACTCCTTGCAAAGCGCCACCCTTGCCCATCGCGACGGCGCGGACGAGGAGCTGGTGGTGGCCGCGCTCCTGCACGACATCGACGACCTTCTGGCCCCGCACAGCCACGGCGAACTCGCGGCGCTGCTGCTGCGTCCCTTCGTGACCGAGCGAACGCACTGGATCGTCAAGCACCACGGTCTCTTCCAGTACTACTACTACGGCCACCACGTGGGCGGCGACCGCAACGCGCGCGACAGGTACCGCGACCATCCCTGGTATCAGGACGCGGTGGACTTCTGTCACAGGTGGGACCAGTGCGCGTTCGATCCGGAGTACGAATCGCTGCCGCTGGAGTTCTTCGAACCCATGGTGCGCCGGGTGTTCGCGCGCGAACCTTACAGTCTGGCGCCGCGCGGTCGCGAGCCGGCGGCGGATGACGTCCATTGAGGGAAGGTATTCCGAGAAAAGGAGTTGGTATCATGCGAAATCGTTTTGTGTTGGCTACTTCGGCCCTGGTCGCCGTTCTCGCCACGTCGGTGTGCACCGAAACGACCATGCCGACCCGATTCGAGCCGGGGCCGCTGGGTGCGGTCGCTGTGGAGCCGGACGAGGCCATACAGATCCGCATGCTGCTCTCGGTCACGGTCGCGCCCACGCTGGGCGCCGTGTCCTGGCAGGGGGCCGAATTGGCCGCCGGCGACATGGGCACTGTGCACGGGCGCCGGGTTCGGCTGGGCGATCCGGTCGACACGAGTTGCTCGCCCGCGGGTGGGCGTGCGGGCGCGGGCGGCATCGTCGGGGACCCGAAGGTGGCCGGAGTCATCGGGACGAACTGTTCGGCGGCGGCCGTGGCGGCGTCGCCCGTCATCAGCGAGGCGGGCATGGTCATGATTTCGCCGAGCAACACCTCGCCGCGCCTCACATCGGACCTGGCCGGAAATGCGAATCCCGACTATCACCCCGGCTATTTTCGCGTGTCGTCCAACGACCTCCACCAGGCACGGGCCCTCTCGGACTTCGTCTACAACGAACTGGACCTGAGGAGCGTGGCCACCCTTCATGACGGCGACCCGTACACCTCCGCCCTCGTGGAAGCGTTCGCCGACGCGTTCGCGGCCCTGGGGGGCGAAGTCCCGGTCCGGGCCCAAATCGCAAAGGGCGCCACCGACATGACGGAGGTTCTCGCAGAGTTCGCGGCCGCCGGCCCGGACGCCATCTTCTTCCCGCTCTTTGTGAACGAGGGGACGGCCTTTGCCGCCCAGGCGCGGACCTTCGACGGGTTGGAAGGGACGACCCTGATTTCAGCGGCCGCGCTCCTGGTCTCCGCGTTCCTGGCGACGCCCCAGTCGGAGGGGATGTACTTTGCCGGACCGGAGGCGGACTTCAGCGCCAACGTCAACGAGTTGACGGGACGGAGCGGACAGCAGGTTCTCGACGCGTTCGCGGCCGAGCACGGGGGTTTCCCGGAGTCACCGTATTGGGCACACGCCTATGACGCGACCAGCATGCTGATTGCGGCGATCGGGTCCGTTGCCGTGGAAGTGGGTGACATGATGTACATCGACCGCGCGAGACTGCGCCGGGCGGTGACAGCCACCTCCATCAGCGGTCTGGTCGGGACGGTATCGTGCGACGATTTCGGCGATTGCGGCACCGGACGGATGAACATCTACCACCACACGGACACGAGCATCACCGACGTTTCGAGGCTGCGGGTCGTGTACGTCTACAGCCCCTGATCCGGTCACAGCCGGGTTCCTGTGGATCGATCGATACAGGGGCCGCTCGGGGTCGGCGAGCAGGCGGGGTAGCTCGTCGACGCCCGGGTTGGGCTCGTCGGGCGGTCCCGCGAAGGCGGGCTTCCGTTGGTGTTTGGTATCCTGTCGGACGATCTGTCATCACACATGACCTTTTGGCATTGCCCCGCTTTTACAAACATCCTGTCATTTGGCTCAACCGGGGAACCAGTCCGAATTAGCGTGCTGCCGGGACGCAACCGCCGTCCACGGGCTGGTGCATTCCGTCGGGGCTGCTTGCTCGTTACTTCTCTCCACTGGCGACGGCATGGGAGAGAAGCAGCCATACTGGACTCGCTTAGAAGTCAACTGTCAAAGAGAGCGGGACAGATCCGTTTTGTAAGTATCATCTCCTGGTTGCACTTGTAGTTGTTCCGCACTGGCGGACACCTTCACATTCCGGTCGGCCACGATGGTATGCCATGGCGGGGAAGAGAGGGAACGTCCACCCGAGATCAAGAATCGGGAGCGTTTGATTTGCCTGCTCTCCTGTTTTCCTGGACCCGGAATGCTCGGCTCTACCGCTAATACCCGGTCGCCTGAGCCGCCCGACGCGGGAGACCGTTCGCCGAAACCGCCATCGTCCTCAACCGGGCTGAGGTTCCTCCTCCTGGTGGCCGTCGCCGGGCTGCTGACCTGCGACTGGATCACCGCACTGGGCAACGACCCACCCGGCGCGGTCGGGACGATCCCGGACCACATTGTCGAGGTGGACAGCGCGGTGCTGCTGGACCTGGCTGCGTACTTCACCGATCCGGACGGCGATTCGCTGACCTACGCCGCGTTCTCGATGGACCTGTCGAGGGCGGCGGTGACGGTGGCGGGCAGCGTCCTCACGGTCACGGGCGTGGCCAAGGGCGAGACATCGGTCACCGCCATCGCGACCGATCCGGACAGCCTCACGGCCACGCAGAGCTTCGCGGTGACGGTTCCGAACCGTGGCCCGCTGGTGGCGGACACGATTGCCGCCGGTGAGGTCTACGTCGACAGCGCCCTGGTGATCGATGCCGCGGCGTACTTCGCGGACCCCGACGGCGACGATCTGGAGTATTCGGCGATGTCGTCGGATTCGACGCGGGCGGCGGTCGCCGTGTCGGGGAGCACGCTGACGGTTACGGGGATGGCGGTCGGGAGCACGACGGTGACCGTCACGGTGCGCGATCCGGACGGTCTGGAGGCCGGGCAGAGCTTCGGCGTGACGGTTCCGAACCGCGCGCCCGTGGCCATCGCCGAGATCGAGGACCGGGAGTTGGAGGTGGACAGTGTGGTGGCGCTGGACGTGGCGGCGTACTTCGCGGACCCGGACCGGGACACGCTGGTGTACGCAGCCGCCTCGTCGGACTCGGCGCGGGCGGCGGTGGTGGTGTCGGGGAGCCTGGTGATGCTGACGGGGGTGGCCAAGGGGGCTGTCACGGTGACGGTGACCGCGCGCGATCCGGGCGGGCTGGAGGCGGGGCTGGGTTTTGTGGTGACGGTGCCGAACCGGGCCCCTGCGGCCGAGGGCGCGATCGAAGCCCGCGAGCTGTACGTGGGGGACGAGATGGAGATCGATGTCGTTGCCTACTTCGCCGACCCGGACGGGGACCCGCTGGAGTACGCGGCCGTCTCGTCGGACACGGCACGGGCAGGGGTCGCGGTGTCGGGCGCGGTGGTCACGGTGAGCGGTGTCGCCGTGGGGACGACGACCGTGACGGTCACGGCCCGCGACCCGGAGGGCCTGTCGGCCGAGCAGGCCTTCGCGGTCACGATCCCGAACCGCCCCCCCCTGCCCGTCGGCACGATTGCGGATCGGAACGTCTTCGTGGGCGACACGGCGACCCTGGATGTCGCGGCCTACTTCACGGAACCGGACGGGGAGACGCTTCAGTACGCGGTCGCCTCGTCCAGTTCGGCGATGGCGACGGTGGCGATATCGGGCGGCACGGTGACCATCGCGGCGTTGGCCGTTGGGGACGCCGCCGTGACGGTGACGGCGCAGGATCCGCACGGGGCGTGGGCCGAGCAGGCGTTTGCGGTGACGGTGCCGAACCGGGCGCCGCGGCCGACCGGCAGAATCGCGGACCGCGTGGTGCAGGTGGACAGCGTCGTGGTGGTCGATGTCGCGGACCGCTTCACGGAGCCCGACGGGGAGGAGCTGGAGTACTCAGCCGCCTCGTCGGACACGGCCCGGGTGGCGGTCTCGATGTCGGCAGGCGCGCTGACCGTGCTGGGCGTGGCCAGGGGGAGCGCCACGGTGACCGTGACGGCGCGCGATCCCGGCGACCTCACCGCCCAACAGCACTTCGAGGTGACCGTCCCGAACCGCGCGCCGCAGGTGGTGGGAACGATCGACTACCGGGTCGTGGGGGCGGGCAGTTCCGTCGCGGTGGATGTGGCCGCCAACTTCACCGATCCCGATGGGGACTCGCTTCGGTACTCGGCGACCTCGACCGACCCCGGCCGTGCCACGGTGGTGGTGTCGGGCAGTGTGCTCACCGTGACGGGTGTCGCCGGAGGGAACGCCATAGTGACGGTCACGGCGAGGGATGCGGCCGGACTGCGGGCCAGCCTGGAATTCGGCGTGAGGGTGCCCAACCAGCCCCCCGAGGCCGTTGCCACCATCGCGGACCGCGCGGTGGAGATCAACCGGTCCATATCGCTCGATGTCGCTCCATACTTCAGCGACCCCGATGGCGACGACCTCACGCACGGCGCCACGTCCTCGAACACGACGAGGGCCACGGTCAGCGTCTCAGGCAGCACGGTCACCATCATGGGCAGACGCGCCGGCTTCGTCACCGTCACGGTGACCGCGACCGACCCGGGCGGTCTCTCGGCCACCCGGGATTTCCGCGTGAGGATCGTGCAGGGGAACCGGACCCCACGACGGGTTGGCACGATGCCTGGCGTCTCGGTGGCCGCCGGAAATGCGCATACGGAGAACGTCTCAACGTACTTCAGCGACCCCGACGGCGACGACCTCGACTTCGCTGCCACCTCCTCGAACACGGGGATCGCGGCGGCCAGTGTAACCGGGACCACGCTCACCGTTACCGCTGTGGCCGAGGGCGCCGCGACCATCACCGTGACCGCCACCGACCCCGGCGGCCTGTCGGCCACCCAGAGCTTCGACGTGAGCGTGGAGCCCGCTCCGCCATCCGACCTGGTGGTCGAGCCGCCCTCCGCGAACCCGAACGTGCTCGGTCCCGGCGAGTCGTTCACGCTGAGCGCCACCGTCTACAACCAGGGCTCCGGATCGGCGTCCTCGGGGACCACGCTGCGCTACTACAGCTCCGCGGACGCGACGATCGACACCGGCGACACCGAGATCGGCTCGGACGCGGTCGCCCACCTGGGGCCGTCGCTGAGCAATACCCAGTCCCTGCAGGTGACCGCTCCCTCCGGCTTCGCAACGTACTACTACGGGGCCTGCGCGGACCCCGTGGACAACGAGTCCGACACGAACAACAACTGTTCGAGCGCCGTCGCGGTCGAGGTTACGGAGGCCAACCGGGCCCCGCGCGCGGTGGGAACGATGCCTGACCGGACGCTGGAGCCGGGCGACGCCGTTTCGGTCGACGTGGCACCGTACTTCACCGAGCCTGACGGGGACGCCCTGACGTACGGCGCCGCGTCCTCCAACACGGGGGTCGCGACGGTGACCCGGTCCGGCAGCGCGGTCACGGTCGCTGCCGGGGGCGCCGGCCGCGCGACCATCACGGTCACTGCCACCGATCCAGGCGGCCTCTCGGCCACCCAGCGATTCGACGTCACGGTCCAGGCCCCGGCGGAGTCCGATCTGGTCGTCCTGTCCCCCGCGGCGCACCCGAGCGCACTTGCACCCGGCGAGGCGTTCACGCTGAGCGCGGTCGTGCACAATCAGGGAGCGGGCGGCGCCTCGTCCAGCACGCAGCTCCGCTACTACCGTTCGGCCGACGCCTCGATCAGCACCGGCGATACCCAGATCGGCGCGGATGCGGTGGCGCAGCTGGGCCCGTCACAGAGCAGCGACGAGTCGGTCGCGCTGACGGCTCCCACGGCACAGGGGACCTATTACTACGGGGCCTGCGTGGAAGCCGTCGGCAATGAGTCGGACACGGGCAACAACTGTTCGGGCGCCGTCGCGGTCGAGGTGACGCGGCCCAACCAGGCCCCGCGCGCGGTGGGAACGATTCCCGACCAGACCGTGAACATCGGCGGCGAGGTGGAGGTCGATGTGGAGGCGTACTTCACCGACCCCGACGGGGACGACCTGGACTACACGGTTGCTTCCTCGAATACCACCGTGGCGACGGTCGGCGTGTCGGGCGACCATGCCCAGGTGAGGGGCGAGGACGACGGCGACGCGATCATCACCGTCACCGCCACCGATCCCGGCGGCCTCTCGGCCAACCAGAGCTTCACCGTCACGGTTGAAGACCTGCCCAACCGGGCCCCGGTGGTGGCCTACCCAATCGCCGATCTCCCCAACACCACCCCTGCGGAGCGCTACATAGGATACCTCTTGGACGTATTCACCGATCCCGACAACGATGACCTCGCCTGGACGACCTCCTCCGCGAACGACGCCGTGGCCGAGTCCGAGATCTCGGGCGACTCGATCGTCGTAACTACGATATCGGTCGGCACCACCACCGTAACGGTCACCGCCACCGACCCGGACGGCCTCTTCGCCACCGACACCTTCGACGTCGAGGTGGTGGCGGAGAGGTTCGACATCGACCTGCACTTCACCGAGACCTTCACGAACGCCCAGCGTGAGCGCATCGAACGGGCACGAGACCATTGGGAATCGATCCTGGCGGGCACCGAATTGTCCGACGTCGACTTTTCCTTCGCGGTCACGTGCCATGGGCTCACGCCGGACTCGGCCCTGTATGTCGACGACCACGCGGTCCTGGTCGGCCGGGAAGACATCGATGGTGCCGGCGGAACCTGGGCCTACGCCGGCTACTGCTACAGGCGCTCCGGGGACGACATGCCCATCGTCTCTACAGCCATCTTCGACAATGCGGACATCGGCCGCGTGTTGTCGAGTGGAAACCTGGCTGAGCTGGCGTTCCATGAATTCGCCCACGGCCTCGGGTTCATTGGCCACCACTGGGAACTCCACAACCTGCTCGACACCGGCACAGACCCGCATTTCACGGGCGCATTGGCGACCGAGGCCTTCGATACGGCGGGCGGAACCGCGTACACGGGATCAAAGGTGCCGGTCTCGTCCCCCGGCCACGGCCATTGGCGGGAGTCCGTCCTCGGACGCGAGGGCATGACCCCCTTTTTGGTCCGCTGGACGACGAACCCTTTTAGCGCCATCACCCTGCAGGCCATGGCCGATGTCGGGTACGTGGTCGACGTGTCCCTGGCGGACGACTACGAGTTGCCCAACACGGTCCCGCCGGACATCCCCGCGGACCAGGACGAACAGGTCATCGATCTGAGCAACGATGTTGTACAGGGACCGGTCATGGTGATCGATGACGATGGCCGGGTCGTGAGGGTCATTCCCGCTCCGCCGGGAACGGTCCTGCCCACCTTCCGCCGCCAGGAGGTGCGGCTCGACCTGCGGGAGCGGGACGGACCGGGCACCTGGGTGCGTTCGCGGCCGCCGTAGCCCGTGGAGACATCCCCCCGGTAATCGAGCGGCGATGCATCCGGCCTGGACCGCTTCCCAGCCGCGCCGAACCCGATGCCACCCCCACAACATTTGTTCCCTGCCAGGCCCCCGCCCCCGCCCCCCTGCGCGGCCATCCCCGGGACCCTGTTCTCCCCCTTGAACATCCGCCCACCCGATTGCAGGTTCACAGTATGGGCCCCGTTTCGACGCCTCGCCGCAGCCCTTGTCGGCACCCACCACACTGCATCCCACAGCCAACCCAAAGGACAGCCAAGAGATGAGCACCCAGAGACGTTTCGATTCCGTCAGCGCCGCCAAGACCTGGAGCCGGAGACAGGAATCCCGATCGGGCGACCGCGACCTGCTGCCACGCGTCTTCGGAGAGGACACGTTCGGACTGCGCGAGATGCAGTCCCGGTTGCCGGACAACGTCTTCAAGCAGCTCGTGCGGACGATCGAACACGGTGAGGAACTCGATCCGGGACTCGCGGACTCGGTGGCCTCGGCGATGAAGGACTGGGCACTGTCGCGGGGCGCGACCCACTACACGCACTGGTTCCAGCCACTGACCGGGAGCACGGCCGAGAAGCACGATTCGTTCCTGAAGGTCGGCCGCGACGGCCGCGCCATCACCGACTTCGGCGGCGACGAACTCGTGCAGGGCGAGCCCGACGCCTCCTCGTTCCCGTCGGGGGGACTCAGGGCCACCTTCGAGGCCCGCGGCTACACCGCCTGGGATCCGACCTCGCCCGCCTTCATCATGGGGGGAGAGTCGGCGACCTATCTCTGCATCCCGACCGCGTTCTCAAGCTGGGCGGGTGAGAGCCTGGACGCCAAGATCCCGCTCCTCAGGTCCATGGACGCCCTGGACAGGGTCACGCGCCGGGCTCTCAAGCTGTTCGGCGTCGACGCGGGACGGGTAAACGCCAGTCTCGGTCCCGAGCAGGAGTTCTTCCTCCTCGACCGCGAGTTCTACTACCGCCGCCCGGACCTGATGACCTCGGGCCGCACCCTCTTCGGGGCCAAGCCCCCCCGCGGACAGGAACTCGACGACCACTACTTCGGATCGATCCATGAACGGGTGCTGGCCTGCATCCAGGCCGTCGAGATGGATCTTTACCGCCTGGGCGTGCCCATGAAGACGCGCCACAACGAGGTCGCCCCGGGGCAGTACGAAATGGCGCCGGTCTACGAGAACGCGAACGTGGCGTCGGATCACCAGCAGCTGACGATGCGCGTGCTGGAGCGCAACGCACGCCAGTACGGTTTCATCTGCCTGCTGCACGAGAAGCCGTTCGCGGGGATCAACGGCAGCGGCAAGCACGTCAACTGGTCGTTCGGCACCGCGGACCGGAACCTCGTGGATCCAGGGGACACCCCGCACGACAACCTCATGTTCCTCTTCTTCTGCACCGCGGTCATGAGCGCCGTGGAAAAGCACCAGGACCTGCTCCTCGCCTCCGTCTCGACCGCCGGAAACGACCACCGCCTGGGTGCCAACGAGGCCCCGCCGTCGATCATCTCGGTGTTCCTGGGGCGGCAGCTGGAGGACATCTTCGACCAGCTCGAGGAATCGGGCCGCGCCAGGGAGCGGGAGCGGGAAGGCCTTCTCGGACTGGGGGTCAACGTACTCCCCAGCCTGCCGCGCCACTCCGGCGACCGCAACCGCACTTCGCCCTTCGCGTTTACCGGCAACAAGTTCGAGTTCCGCGCGGTGGGTTCGTCGGCGAGCATCTCGCTGCCGGCCACGGTTCTCAACACCATCGTTGCCGAAGCGATCGACCTGTGGACGGACGTGCTGGAGCCGATCGTCGAGGCGGGCACCTCGATCGAGGACGCGCTCTGGACGCTGCTGTCCAACGAGATTCCGTCCTTCAAGCGGATCATCTTCAACGGCGACAACTACTCGGACGAATGGGTCGAGGAGGCGGCGCGCCGCGGACTGCTGAACACGGGGTCCGCGGTCGACGCGCTGCCGGCGCTGGCCGACCACAAGAACGAGCTGCTCTTCGACAAGTACGGCGTGATGTCGCCACGCGAGCTGGAGGCGCGGCTGGAGGTGCTGACCGAGCAGTACTTCATCAAGATCAACATCGAGGGTGAGACGGCGGCGCGCATCGCCCGCTGCATGATCCTTCCCGCGGCGGTCAACTACCTGAACCAGCTGGGGTCGGCGCGCAGCGGGGCCGCGTCGGCGGGTGCTTCCACGGCGGGTCTGGACGCCAACGTGGCACGGATTTCCGGCCTGATCGACGAGCTGAGCGCCGCGCTGGACGAACTCGACGCGCAGAACGAGGAGCTGGGCGGCGACGAGGTGTCGTCGAAGGTGATCCACATGAAGAACAACGTGATCCCGGCGATGAACGCGGTGCGTGACGTCGCGGACCGGATGGAGAAGGTGATTCCGGACGATCTGTGGCCGCTGCCGACGTACCGCGACATGCTGTTCGTGAAGTAGCCCGAAGAGGACGGCGAACTGACATGAGAATGGCGGGAGCGCGTGTTCCTGCGGCCTTGATCGTCGCCGTGTTGGGTGGCTGTGATCGTGGTGCTGCCGACGGTGAAGGACAGGCCGGGGTCGTGCAGCTGGGTGAACCGCAGGCCGTCTCGCCGGAGCCGTTCGCGGTCGTGTCCACGGTGCGCGAGTTCGAGGATGGGCGCGTGCTGGTGGCCGACCCGCTCGGGCAGGTGTTGGTTCGACTCGACCTCGATGCTGGCACGGCCGACACGATCGGCAAGGTCGGCGAGGGCCCCGACGAGTATCGCCAGCCGGACGCGGTGTGGCCGCTCCCCGGCGGCAGGACGCTGCTCGTCGACCTCGGCAACGGACGCCTCACCGAGCTGAGCCCCGAGTTGAGATTCGGTGAGACGCGCCCCTACTCCATCGGCGATGTCACCCAGGGACAACTGTTCATTGCGCTGCCGCACGCGGTGGATGACCGGGGCCGCCTGTACTTCGTCGACAGGAGCGGGATGGGATCGGGGGCCGATTCCACGAAGATTCTCCGAGTGGACCTGGAGACCGAGGCGCTGGAAACGGTGGGCATGGTCAAGCTCCCGGACGTCACCCGCGAGGAGGCCGGAGGGGCCAACGACCAGAGTGTCCGCGTCACCCAGGTTCCCCTGTCACCGGCGGACGCGTGGGGCGTGTCGCGCGGCGGCCGTCTGGTGGTTGCGAGGGCGGGCGACTATCACGTCGACTGGATCGCGGAGGACGGTACGGTCACGAGC
Source organism: Longimicrobiales bacterium (assembly GCA_965211795.1). Taxonomy (GTDB): domain Bacteria; phylum Gemmatimonadota; class Gemmatimonadetes; order Longimicrobiales; family Gaopeijiaceae; genus Bin94. Next base: position 3,409,651 of record OZ242973.1, on the reverse strand, counting down.
GGTCCCCCCGTCGACTACACTCCGGTGGGCATCGGCGGGGCCGAGAAGCGGGAGTGGCGGGACGCGCAGTCCGAGACCGGCGGCGGGCTCGGGATGTCGGTCTCTATCGAAAACGGGGCGGTGTCGATTCAGGTCTCGCGCGGAGGAGGGTCGCAGGACGATGACGACGATCTCGAGGGCTACCCGTGGCCCGAAGTGAAGCCGGCCTTCTACGGTGGGACGAGTCCGGTCCTGGTGGATGGCCGCGGACGGGCCTGGGTGCGACGGCACATGGATGCGGGGGAGCCTGCGGCGTACGACGTCTTCGATGGTTCCGGCCGACTGGAGATGACGGTGGAAGTGGGGATGGGGCGGCGCGTGGTGAGCTTCGGCGACGGGAGGCTCTACGCGGTGCGGATGGACGAGTACGGGCTTCAGTTCCTGGAGCGCTACGCGGTGCCCTGACGGGGCCGCTTCACGCGTACGGTCCCGTTGTACAGCGTCGCGTCGCACCCGTCCATGGCGGTCAACTGACCGATTCCCTCGGCGCCCACGCGCAGCAGCGGAATCGTCGAATACCCGAGTTCACCGGCCACCAGAATCCCCAGCACCAGGATCGCGTCGGGCTCGGCGACGACGATTCCGGCGGGCGCCACGTCGTTTCGCAGCAGCTCCAGCATGATCGCGCTGGAGGAGCTCGACCCGATCACGCGCTCCATGACGAGGATGCGCCCGGTGGTCTGCCGCCCGTGCTGAGGGTGGCGTGGATCGGCGATGTCCCCGGTCAGCGGATCCATCCCGCCCCAGAAGCTGAGCGGCTTCCGCAGCACCAGCAGGCGCCCCTCGGCGCGGCCGTCGCAGACCGGCGTCCCCGTCAGCTCCACAGGCTCTCGTCCCGTCTGACGCGGCCCCGGATCGCGGCCCGGACACAGTCTTCGAGGCTGCCGTAGACCACGCCGTAGCCGGTGTTGGACGGGGTGTAGTGGGCGAACTTGCCGGAGTTGGTCATGAGCACGCCGTCCCGGGGAGGCAGGATCGGGGTGACCACCACGCAGGTGTCCACCACGACCTCGACGCCGGCATCGATGAATCGCGCGAGGCGCCCACCCTGCTCGAGCCGGCCGTATTCCGACCGTCCCGTGCAGACGTAGAAGGGGACCGCGAAGGGTCTCCCGGGCAGCAGCGCTTCCAGTTGGGCGAACTCGTCGAGGGAGAAGTGGGGGCTCCCGACGGCCACCGCATCGATGCGTTCGGCGACGGCTGTGCTGAGACTGTCCCGCGCGGCCCGCAGCGCATCCGGCTGCAGCACGATCACCTCGTCGGGGTCGCTTCCGCCCAGCGCGGTCCGCAGATCGGGCGCTTCAGGAGTCACCCCCTCGACATGAAAGAGCCCCACCGACCCCGAGGACGCCGCCGCGGCCCCCATCGCCTTCAACTGGTCCTCGCTGACGGTCGCGGGCAGACCCGTCAATACGGCCACCCGGTCGCCGACCGTGCTCCCGAGCCATGTCCCCAGCACGGGGTAGAACACGTCCCGCCCCTTCAGCGCGGGCGCGACCTCGCCCGTGTCCACCACCACCGTCGCGCGGCGCCGCTCGTCGAGGTGGAGGCCCGTGCGCGGTGCCCGCCCCGCGAGCGCACAGCAGATGTCCATGAAGTCGCCGTAGCGGTTCGTACGGGCACCGAGCACCGAGTTCGCGAAGGCCACCGCGTTGCTCTCGCCCCACGCGACGTGATCGCCGGCTGCGGGGCGGTGTCCGGCCTGGTAGGGCGCGCACGTCCAGGTGGGGGTGCAGCCGAGCGCCTGGTACGCCTTCATCTGACGGAGGGCCATCTCGCGCCGCCGGTCCGACGCGCGCACCCGGGCCGGGTTCAGGAGGTCGAGGGCGCCGACGTTGAGCGTTGCCGGGACCGACACCCGGCCGCCCAGTTCGACCAGCCGCTCCGCGAACTCCACGCCGCCGTCCCCGTGATAGAGACAGCCGTCGATGTGCGAGGAGGTGATCTCGACCAGTTCCCGCGCCCCGAGGATCTCGCCCATGCGCACGACGATCCGCATGGCCAGACGCGCCGCGCCGCCCTTTGCTCCCGCAAGCAGCGCTTCTTCGGGAGGGGTGAGCCGCAAGCGGTTTTGGGGCATGGGCTTGGGAATAGCTGAAGTCGCAGAGGGCTCAAGACTGCACGAATGAGCCCGTTCGCGGTAATATCAATGCACATGCGCGTTCTTTCCAGGAACATTCGTCGGGTCGATCGGTAGGACCATCTGGCGATTTTGTGGCTTGGCCCAAACCACGGGGGCATTGGCTACCCGCGTGAGGGCCCGAAAAGACAGGAGAAGAAGATGTCGATTTTGAGACGACTGCTGGCTGGCCTCGCGCTCATTCTTGCCGTAGGGGCGTGTGAGAACGACGACCCCGGGCTCACGATGGAAGAGTCGGTGGCGCTGCTGGGAGCAGCGGCGGGCATGGTGAGCGACACCACAATTGTGCCGATCTACGTGTCGGAGACGATGGACACCATCGTGTTTGCGTGTCCGGGTGGCGGACAGGCGCAGCTGGTGGGGGGTTTCATCGAGCCTGGGGACGAACCAGGAGATACGGCCCGGCTGGGGGCCGACTTCCAAATCACGCCCACGGGATGCGGCGTAACCGGTGGCGGGATGGCATTCACCCTGGACGGCAATCCGAACTTCGTCTACATCCTGACCCTCGAGATCGTCCCCCCCTTCGAAGTCAACATCTCGGGGTCGATCGTGGGCGGCCTGAGCTGGGCGCTCGGCGACCGCTCGGGCGACTGCGACATTGCCCTGACGCTCGAGGCCGAGCCGGACCTGTCAGATCCCACCACCCCGGGGCTCAACGGCGCGTACAAGGGCACACTATGCGGTCACGAGGTGGAAATCGACGCCAACGATCTTGTAGTCGGCCTGTGACCATACCCGGGTGACGAAGGATCCGCCCGGGCTGTTCGAGTCACCGCCCTCCGGCGAGGGCTCGCCAACCCACCCCCCACCCCGCAAGATCGGCCGCTCGCGCGACGGGCGGCCGATCTTCGCCTACCGCCTGGGCGAAGGCCCGCTGAGGGTGAGCCTCATCGGCGGCTGCCACGCGGACGAGCCCGTCGGGCCACGCTTCCTGCACCGCCTCGTTCGCTTCCTCGCCAGCCCGAATGGCGCGCCGCTCCGCGGAGCCGCCACCTGGTTCGTCATCCCGCACGTCAATCCGGATGGTGCGGCGGCCAATTTGCCGTGGCAGCCGCCCGGAGCCGAACGGTACGACTTCGTCGCATACCTGAAGCACCGCCTCCGGGAGCTGCCCGGCGACGACATCGAGTTCGGCTTCCCACGTGGCGATCGTGACATAAGCGCCCGCCCCGAGAACCGCGCCGCTTGGGACTTCTGGCGCCCCCACGCCCCTTTCGACCTGCACGTCAGCATGCATGGCATGAGTATGGCCGCCGGTCCGTACTTCCTTGTCGAGCGATCGTGGTGGCCGCGCCTGGGCAAGATGGCCGCCGCCCTCACCCGCGAGGTCGAGGACGCCGACTACACCCTGCACGATGTGGAGCGGCACGGTGAAAAGGGGTTTCACCGTCTGGCAAAGGGGTTCTGCAGCCGCCCGGATTCCCGCGCGATGAGGAGACACTTCCTGGAGATGCGGGACCCGGACACGGCGGCGAGATTTCGTCCCAGTTCGATGGAGGCGGTCCGCGCGCTGGGGGGCGATCCCCTCACGCTCGTGACCGAGATGCCGCTCTTCATCACGCCTGGAGTGGGGGCGCAGTTGGGGCCGCCGGATCCGGTGCTGGTGCGGTGGAGGGAGCGGATTGCGGGGTGGGAGGGGCGGCTTCGGGGGGCGGGCGAAGCGCGTGGCGAGGCGGCCCGCGTTCAGGCCGTGGTGCGCGAAGAGGCCGGGCAGGCGGGACTCGGCGTGATGCCCGTGGCGGACCAGATGCGCTTCCAGTGGGCGTTCATCCGGGAGGGGCTGGGGGCGGTGGGGGCCGTCAGGTACCCGATCCAGTGAACGGACTGCGCGTCTTCAGCTCGTCGACTCCGTGTGCCAGGCAGATCGCGGCTACTCTGGTGTCATGGACGACCGGACCCCGGACGCAGGGCCGCTGGACGAGCCGTCCCAGGATGTCCATGAAAATCACTGGTCTCCCCGAGGAGCCGGTTCGCGGGAGAATCCGTCCAGGCCTGCAGCTGGCTCCATGCCTGGTCCGGCGTCGACCGGTCGTGGCCGGGCCGTCGCCCTTCCCCTATCTTTGCCGCAGTCGCCGGGGGTATCCCGAAGCGTGCGAGGCGCGCCGCCGGGATTGAGACAGCACCCCAGAACCTGATCCGGCTGATACCGGCGTAGGAAGCGCGGCACTTGGCGGAATCATGCCCGCCGGTTGCCGGAAACCTTCCAATCCGGCGACGGCGTCGCGGCCCGGAGGAAGAGCCGATTCGTCATGATCAAGCCAGTTGTTCCCCCTGCGCCGGCCGCGCCCCCGACTGCGGGTCGCGATAGCGTGCCGACAGTCCCCGCGAAGCCGGGCGCCGGCCCCGCACCTGGCGCCCCTCCACCCCCCTCCACCTACCCCGACGCATTCCCCAACTCCACGCGCGTCCACGTAGACGGCCCCTCCGGCATTCGCGTCCCCATGCGGGAGATCTCCCTCTCGGGCGGCGAGCCCCCCCTGCGCGTCTACGACACCAGCGGCCCACCCGGCCACGATGTCCGCCAGGGCCTCCCCCCACTCCGCGAACCCTGGATCGCCGCACGCGACGTGCGCGTCACCGGCCGCTCCGCCCCCCTCACCCCCGGCAAGCGCGACGACCCCCTCGAGCTCCCCCCCGCCCTCCACCGCACCACCCGCCGCGGCAACGGCCCGGTCACGCAGATGCACTACGCGCGCCGCGGCGAGGTCACCCCCGAGATGGAGTTCATCGCGCTGCGGGAGGGCCTCGACCCGCGCTTCGTCCGCGACGAGGTCGCGCGCGGCCGCGCGATCATCCCCGCCAACATCAACCACCCCGAACTCGAGCCCATGATCATCGGGCGCGGCTTCAAGGTGAAGATCAACGCCAACATCGGGAACTCGGTGGTGGCGTCGTCGATCGACGAGGAGGTGGAGAAGCTGCGCTGGGCGACGCTCTGGGGCGCGGACACGGTCATGGACCTGTCGACGGGGAGGAACATCCACGCCACGCGCGAGTGGATCATCCGCAACTCCCCCGTGCCGATCGGCACCGTGCCCATCTACCAGGCGCTGGAGAAGGTGGGCGGCGTGCCCGAGGAGCTGACCTGGGAGGTCTACCGCGACACGATCGTCGAGCAGTGCGAGCAGGGGGTCGACTACTTCACCGTCCACGCGGGTGTGCTGCTCCGCTACGTGCCTTTGACGGCCGACCGGGTGACGGGAATCGTGTCGCGCGGCGGCTCGATCCTGGCCAAGTGGTGCATGGCGCATCACAGGGAGAACTTCCTCTACACGAACTTCCGCGAGCTCTGCGAGATCATGCGCGAGTACGACGTCTCCTTCTCGCTGGGCGACGGGCTGCGCCCCGGCTCCATCGCCGACGCCAACGACGAGGCCCAGTTCGCCGAACTGCGCACCCAGGGCGAGCTGAACCGGATCGCGTGGGAGTACGACGTGCAGGTCATGAACGAGGGCCCGGGTCACATCCCTATGCACCTCATCAAGGAGAACATGGACAAGCAGCTCGAGTGGTGCGACGAGGCGCCCTTCTACACGCTCGGGCCGCTCACGACCGACATCGCGCCCGGCTACGACCACATCACGAGCGCGATCGGCGCGGCGATGATCGGGTGGTACGGGACCGCGATGCTCTGCTACGTGACACCCAAGGAGCACCTTGGGCTGCCCAACCGCGACGACGTGAAGGATGGGGTGATCGCATACAAGATCGCGGCACACGCGGCGGACCTGGCGCGGGGCCACCCGACCGCGCAGCAGTGGGACGACGCGATCTCGAAGGCGCGGTTCGAGTTCCGCTGGCGGGACCAGTTCAACCTGTCCCTCGACCCGGTGACCGCGCGGGAGTTCCACGACGAGACGCTGCCCGCCGAGGGGGCCAAGGTGGCGCACTTCTGCTCGATGTGCGGGCCGAAGTTCTGCTCGATGAAGATCAGCGACGATGTGCGCCGGTTCGCGCGGGAGCGGGGAGTGGGGGTGGCGGAGGCGGTGGAGGAGGGGATGAGCGAGAAGGCGGAGGAGTTTCGGCGGGGTGGTGGTGAGCTGTATGTGATGGCGGGAGAGGTGTCGTGAGGTGTCGTGAGGGGGTTGGCGGTCGGGTGGGCCTCACCGTTGCAGGGGTCCTCGCGTTCCTCGTCGGATCGACCGCCTGCCAGCCCGGGTTCTCCTTCGACCCGGGCACCGATTACGTCGTCGTTGGCGTGCACGTGTGGGACGGAACCGGCGCGCCGCCGAGCGAGCTGGCGATCGTCCAGATATCGGAGGGCCGGATCCTGTCAGTGGATCCTGTCTTCGGTGATGCCGCAGGGTCGGCAGAGCCCGTCGACACAATCGCCATGCTGGCCCGCCTGCTGACCGACGCAAACGATGCCGGAATCGACGGGCACATGGTTCTCGGTGCGTACCTCGTCCCCGGCCTCATCAACACGCACGGCCACGTGGGCGGCACCTGGATCCCCGGCACCGGGGTGGAGTACGGGGAATACGCATTCAACGAACTGGAACGGTACGCCCGTTTCGGCGTAACGACCGTCAACAGCCTGGGCGGGGACCGTGGGGCGTCGTTCGCCTTGCGGGACGCGAGTTGGATGGAGCATGCGGACGGGACCGCGGGCGATGGCGTTGACGAGCGCCCCCCACCCCGCGCCCGCCTCCTGGTCGCCGGCCCGGTGGTGACCGGTTCCACCCCCGAAGAGGCCGCCGAGCGGGTCGATGCCGCCGCCGCCATGGGCCCCGACTGGATCAAGATCCGCGTGGACGACAACCTGGGCGCGACCACCAGGATGTCACCCGAGACCTACGCCGCCGTGATCGCCCGCGCTCGCGAACACGGCCTCCGCGTCGCCTCGCACCTCTTCTACCAGGAGGACGCGAAGGGACTTCTGCGCGCGGGGACGGGTCTGGTCGCCCACAGCATCCGTGACGAAGCGGTCGACGACGAGACAATCGGCCTCTTCCGCGAAACCGGCGTCTGCTACGTGCCGACGCTGACCCGTGAGGTGTCGACCTTCGCGTACAGGGAGCGCCCCGACTTCTTCGACGACCCCTTCCTGATGTCGGATGTCGATTCGGCGCAGGTCGCGACGGTGAGCGACCCGGCACGGCAGGAGCGGCTGAGGGCGTCGGGGGCGGCGGAAGCGTACGGGCGTGCACTCGAGATTGCCCAGGCCAACCTGGGGCGGCTCTCCCAGGCCGGTGTCCCGATCGCATTCGGTACCGACTCCGGACCGCTCGGACGCTTCCAGGGCTACTTCGAGCACATGGAGATGGAGCTGATGGCGGAGGCGGGGCTCACGCCGGAGCAGATTCTGCGGTCGGCGACCGGAGTGGCGGCGGAATGCCTCGGCAGGGACGACATCGGGGTGGCGGAGCCGGGGCGCCGGGCGGATTTCGTGATCGTGCGGGGCAACCCGCTCGAGGATGTGCGCAACCTGCGCGAGATCGTGGGGGTGTGGGTGGGTGGGGTGGAGGTCATCCTCCATTGACATGACTTCGCGCGGAGTCCCCCCGCCGAAAGCCGGGGTCGCCGTCATCGGCGCCGGCATCGTCGGCAACTGTCTGGTCGAGCATCTGGCGCGGCTGGGCTGGGACGACCTCGTACTGATCGACAAGGGCCCACTCCCCGACCCGGGCGGATCGACCGGCCACGCGTCCAACTTCATCTTCCCGGCCGACCACGGCCGCGAGATCGCGCTGGTCACCCTCGAAAGCCAGCGCCAGTACGAAGCGCTCGGCGTCAACACGACCTGCGGCGGCATCGAGGTCGCGCGCACCGAGGAGCGCATGGAGGAGTTGCGGCGGCGGATGACCTCGGCGCGCGTGTGGGGCATCGAGAGCGAGCTGCTGACGCCCGCGGAAGTCGTCGCCAGGGTGCCGTTCGTGAACCCGGATGTGATCCTCGGCGGCTTCCATACCCCGAGCGTGTCGGTCGTCGACTCGGTGAAGGCGGGCACGATCATGCGGGAGAGGGCGCTGGCCAGGGGTGTCCTCACCGTGCTCGACGACACCGAAGTCACGGGCCTCGAAGTCCACCCCGTGCCCTTCGGCCGCCTGCGCATCCGGGCGGTGGCGACGACGCGCGGCACGATCGAAGTCGACCACGCAATCATCGCCTGCGGCGCCTGGAGCCCGCGGATCGCGGCCATGGCCGGCGCCACGATCCCGCTCACCCCGGCGGTCCACCAGATGGCCGACTTCGGCCCGGTCGAGATCCTGCTTGGAACCGGCAACGAGATCGGCTACCCGATCGTGCGCGACATGGACTCTTTCATGTACGAACGGCAGAGCCACGGGGCGATGGAGGTGGGATCGTACGCGCATCGTCCCATCCTGCTCCGCCCGGACGAGATTCCATCCATCGCCGAAGCGGAGCGGTCACCCACCGAGCTCCCCTTCACGCCCGAGGACTTCGCCCCGCAACTGGAACGGGCCCGCGAGATCATGGGCGGGCTTCTGGCGGGGACCGAAATGCAGTACGCCGTCAACGGCCTGCTCTCCCTGACCCCCGACACCCAGCAGCTCCTGGGCGAGACCGCCGAGGTGGCGAACCTCTGGTCGGCGGCCGCGGTCTGGGTGCGCGAGGGCCCCGGATCGGCCCGGCTCGTCGCCGAGTGGATGACCCACGGCTACCCGCGCCTCCTCGATCTGCACGGGTCGGACGTGACCCGCTTCCAGCCACACGAGCGCACCCGCCATCACGTCCGCGCGCGCTGCCGCGAACACTTCCGCAAGACCTACGGGATCGTGCACCCGCGCGAGCAGTGGGAGTCGGCGCGCGGGGTGAACCGGTCGCCCTTCCACCCGCGCACCGAAGCGCTGGGGGCCGAGTACTTCGAGGCGCGGGGATGGGAGCGCCCGCAGTGGTACCGTTCCAACGAGGACCTGGTGACGCGGTACAGCGTCCCGGACCGCCCCCACGAGTGGGACCGCCGCTGGTGGTCGCCGATCATCAACGCGGAGCACCTGCACCTGCGCGAGAAGGTGGGCGTGGTGGACCTGGGCGCGTTCCAGATCTTCGACCTGTCCGGGCCCGGTGTGGTCCCCTATCTGGAGCGGATGACGGTCCACCGGTGCGACCGTCCGGTCGGGAGCTCGATCTACACGCCTTTGCTGACGCCGGACGGGGGCTTTCGCGCCGACCTGACCATCCAGCGGCTCGCAGCCGACCGGTACCGCGTCGTCACCGGGGTCTTCGACGGAGCTCGGGACGCCTTCTGGTTCCGCAAGCATCTGCCGACAGACGGGTCGGTGCAGTTCGAGGACCGGTCGTCAGCGGTATCCACCCTCGGAGTGTGGGGACCCGATGCCCGCGCCCTGCTTTCGACGATCGCGAACAGCGGGCTCGGCCAGGGGGAATTCCCCTACGGCACGGTGCGCCACGTCCTGATCAACGGGATCCCCGCCACGATGCTGCGCATCTCCTACGTGGGGGAGAGCGGCTGGGAGATCTACACCCGTACGGAACACGGCCTGGCGCTCTGGGACTCGATTTGGCGTGCGGGTCGCGATTTCGACCTGCGGCCCGTCGGGATCGGCGTCTACGGAACGACCGGGCGCATGGAGAAGGGCTACCTGTTCATGGGTGCCGAACTGACGTCGGAGTACTCACCGGTCGAAGCCGGTTTGGCGCGGCACCGGGTGAAGCGGGCGGACTTCATCGGCAGGGACGCCTACCTGAAGGCCCGCGAGCGGGGGCCCGCGGCGAAGATCTGCACACTCACCGTGGACGACCACACGAGCGCGTCGGGTGCGGCGCGTTTCCCCACCGGTGGCAACGAGCCGATCCTGACGCTGGACGGGGACCGGATGATGGACTCGCTGGGAAGGGAATCCCGCGTCACCTCCGCCGGAATGGGCCCGTCCGTGGGGAAGTACCTTCTGATGGCCTACCTGCCGGTGGACCGCGCCCGCGTCGGCGAGCGGCTGCAGGTCATGTACATGAACGAGTGCTTTCCGGTCACGGTCGCCACGGTCGGCGGGGCGCTGTTCGATCCGTCCGGCAGTCGGATGAAGAGCTGAGAGCCAAAGGAGCCAGTGGGGCCCCCACCGGTATCGCGAAAACGTTTCAGCTGAAACGCGCCCGTACCGAGGACCGGCCACTGAACCAGCAGGCCCGTGGAATCCCCCCGGGCATTCGAGCCGCTGTGCGTCCGCGCTAGCTAGACGACCGCGTCGTCCCCCCGCGCCCTCGCCAACTCACGCGCGCTCGGATTAACCGAGGGCCGGAAAGGCACCTCACAAACGCGGGCCCGGTCCGCCCGCCCCGGCTCGCTCGCGTAGTCATCCGGCAACCAGACGGCCAGCTCCGTCCCCACAGCCGACATCCCCACCGGCACATATCCCAGCGCGATGTTGCACTCGAGCTCGGGAGCATGCCAGGGCGAAGTCAGATACCCGATCGGATCACCGCCGTCGGCACCCGAGACCAGCCAGAAATCGGGCGCATAGTCGTCGATCGGCCGCCCGCCCATCTTCATGCCCACCATGACCATCGAGAACGGCGGCCGCCCGGCCTCGATCTCCGCGCGGATCCCTTCCAGCGCGGCCCGCCCGATGTAGTCCCCTTCCTTCTCGCGGGGTACCTGGTACCCGAGGTTGCACTGAAAGGGCACGGTCTCGTGGTCCATGTCCTGTCCCCACGAGAGAATCCCCGCCTGGATGCGGCGCTGATGGCCCGGTGCGATCACCATGAGCTGGTGGACCTCGCCCGCTTCGAGCACCGCGCGCCACAGCTTCTCGGCGTGCAGAGTCGCGTCGCGCAGATAGATCTCGTAGCCCTTCTCCCCCGAGAAGCCCGACTGCGAAATGACCACCGAACACCCCGCGATCTCGGCCTCCATGAGACCGTAGTACGGAATGTCACAAATCGTATTACCCACCAGGTCGGACATCAGCGCCAGCGACTTCGGCCCCTGGATCTGCAGCGGACACACGTCGATCTCATCGATCTCGACATCCATCCGCACGCCGACGTTGACGCCCTGGAGCCAGTACAGCAGATCGGAGTCGGCCAGCGAGAACCAGAACTCGTCCTCCGAGAGGCGCAGCAGCACCGGATCGTTGAGGATGCCGCCCCGCTCATTGCAGAGGATGACGTACTTCCCGTGCATCGGCTCGATGCGCGTGGCGTCGCGGGTGATGACGTAGTCGGTGAACCTCTCCGCATCCGGTCCCTTAACGCGGATCTGGCGTTCGACTGCGACGTTCCAGAGGGTGACGTGCTTCGTCAGCGCCTCGTGCTCGGCCGCCGCGCCGCCGTCCTCGGGCCGCACATAGCCGCGGGGATGGTAGATGCGGTTGTAGATCGTCGCGCGCCAGCAACCCGCTTCGTGCGAAAGGTGCCAGTAGGGCGACTTGCGGACGCGGGTGGAGATGAGGAGTTCGACCGGGGTGCGCCCGCTCTGGCGAAGGTTGATCGGGACGACGCGGTCCGACTGATCAACGGTGTGGCCCTGGCCACCCACGGACTAGGTCTCTTCGCAATCCTCGGTCATACTCCACGACTCGACGCCCGCCGGCTGCAGACCGTCTTCACACCGTCTGGTCCCGCGGTCGTCGAGTTGCAGCTGTGCACAGGCGGCGCTCCGTGCCGTTGCGGAGGCCACATCGCGGGCGTTGCCGGTTCCCGTCCCAACCACCGTCTGTCCGTCCATGACGATCGTCACCTCGCATCGCCACCCTCCGCTGCCACAGCTGATGGCCACTACCAGGGCGAGTCCGAACACAAGGGCGCGCATCCCGGGCGCGCGGTGGTTTGCTCTCACGGCCTGGGTGCGAATCCGTGCGGCTCTCTTGCGAATCATTCACTTCCTCCGGTGGTGGTTCTCCCTGACGAAGCAGACCGACCGCAGGGGAGTTCCCTTTGGGTCGGCGGTGCCTATGGGTGCGATGATCGGAAACAACATAAAACGTCGGTCCCCGGGGGGATAGTGTCCCGCCGGGCTCCCGGCTTATCCTTGTCGCCATGCCGATCCTCGAACTAGGCGCGCTCTCACTCCGCTTCGGCGGCGTCACGGCGCTGTCGGGTCTCACGATGGAGGTCCGCCAGGGCGAACTTCTCGCCCTCATCGGCCCGAACGGCGCCGGCAAGACGAGCGTCCTGAACTGCATCTCCGGACTGTACCGTGCCCAGGAGGGGACGATCACCCTGACCGACCGCGACGGCACCCGCCACGCACTCCACCGACTCCCCCCGCACCGGATCGCCGCGCTGGGCGTCGCCCGAACCTTTCAGAACATCGAACTCTTCAAGCACATGACCGTGCTGGAGAACCTCATGCTGGGACGTCACGTCCACATGAAGGGCGGGGTGCTCGGCGGGGGTCTCTACCTGGGCCGCCAGCGCCGGGCCGAGATCGAGCACCGCCGCCATGTCGAGGAGGTCATCGACTTCATGAACCTGGAGCCGCTGCGGAGCAGGGAGGTCGGGAACCTGGCGTACGGGAACCAGCGGCTCGTGGAGATGGCGCGCGCGCTGGCCCTCGACCCCTCGCTGCTCCTCCTCGATGAGCCCACGGCGGGTATGAATGCCGAAGAGAAGGAGTCGATGGCGCGCTTCATCCTGGACGTGCACGAGGAGCGCGGCATCACCGTGGTGGTGATCGACCACGACATCGACGTGATCATGGACATCTCCGACCGGGTGGTGGTGCTCGACTTCGGGAGGAAGATCGCGGAGGGGACGCCGGGGGAGGTTCGGGGGGATGCGGCGGTGATCGATGCGTATCTGGGGAGGGAGCGGGCCTCATGAACCAAACTCTCCCCGGCCTCCTCGCGCGCCGCGCGGCCGAGCACCCCGGTGGCGTCGCCCTCCGCGAGAAGGAGTTCGGCATCTGGCAGGAGACGACGTGGGCGGGCTTCCTCGACCGGGTCCGTTCCTTCGCGCTGGGGCTCGCCGAACTGGGTGTGGAGAAGGGGGACCGGATCGCGATCATCGGGGACAACCGGCCCGAATGGGTGATCGCGGAGCTGGGCGCGCAGGTGATCGGGGCGCTGCCGCTGGGCCTCTACCAGGACTCGATCTCGGCGGAGCTGGCGCGCATGCTCGAGGCGGCCGACGCCCGGCTCATCGTCGCCGAGGACCAGGAGCAGGTGGACAAGGTGCTCGAGGTTCGCGGTCAGGTCCCGGGGCTGGAGCACATCGTCTACTACGATCCGCGGGGCATGTACGGGTACGAAGCACCGGGTCTGTTGGCCTTCGAGGAGGTCGAAGGGCTCGGTGACAGATTCGGTGACGGATCCCCCGATGAATTCGACCGGCGGCTGAAGGGAATCGGCCCGGAGGACATCGCGCTCCTCTGCACGACCTCCGGCACCACGAGCGTCCCCAAGCTGGCGATGCTCTCGCATGCGAACCTGTTGGCCATGGCGGAGCAGATGGTCAGCGTGGATCCCATGGAGCCCGGCGACGAGTTCGTCTCCTTCCTCCCGCTGGCATGGATCGGCGAGCAGATGGTCGGGGTGGCGAGCGCGATGCTGGCGGGCTTCACGGTCAACTTCCCGGAGGAGACGGCCACGGTCCGCGCGGACATCCGCGAGATCGGCCCGGCCTTCATGATGTCGCCGCCCCGGATCTGGGAGAACATGGTGTCTGACGTGCAGGTCATGGCCGAGGACACGACCCCGCTCAAGCGGTGGATGTACAGGTGGGCGATGGGGGAGGGGATGAGGGCCGCAGAGGGCGTGGCCGTGCGCTTTCGCCACCGCCTCGCCGACTGGACGGTCTTTCAGCCGATCCGCGACCAGCTCGGGCTCAGCCGGGTTCGGCGGGCCTACACCGGGGGCGCCGCGCTCGGGCCGGACGTCTTCCGCTTCTTCCACGCGATCGGCGTCAACCTGAAACAGCTGTACGGCCAGACCGAGGTTTCGGGCATCTCGGTCGTGCACCGGGACGGCGACGTCCGCTTCCACACGGTGGGGCGGCCCTTTCCGGACACCGAGATCCGCATTTCGGAGGAAGGGGAGATCCTCTGCCGTAGCCCTGCCGTCTTCCAGGGGTACTTCCGCAACCCGGAGGCCACAGCCGAAGCGCTGGCGGACGGCTGGCTGCACTCCGGCGACGCCGGCTACTTCGAGGAGGACGGCCACCTGGTCGTGATCGACCGGCTGGCCGACGTGATGAAGCTGCCGGACGGCACGGCGTTCTCGCCCCAGTTCGTCGAGAACAAGCTCAAGTTCAGTCCGTATGTGCGCGAGGCGGTGGTCTTCGGGGGCGGGGACGCGCCCTTCGTCACCACGATGATCGCGATCGACATGGAGAACGCGGGACAGTGGGCCGAGCGCCATCGAATTCCCTACACGACCTTCACCGACCTGGCCCGTCGCGAAGAGGTCTACGCCCTCGTCCGCGACCACGTCGCCACCATCAACCGCGACCTACCCGCCGCCGCCCGCATCCGCCGCTTCCTGCTGCTGCACAAGGAGCTGCACGCCGACGACGCCGAACTCACGCGCACGCGCAAGGTGCGCCGCCGCCACATCGCGGACCGCTTCGGGGACATCATCGCAGCGCTGCAGGGGGATGGGGACTCCGTCACGGTGAGCACCGAGATCACCTACCAGGACGGGCGTACGGCCGACGTGGCCCACGAGCTGCGGATCGAGACGATGGACGGCTGACCGATGGACATCTTCCTCCAGCTCACCGTCTCCGGACTCAGCACCGGGATGATCTACGCACTGGCCGCGGCCGGGTTCGTCGTCATCTACAAGGCCAGCGACGTGATCAACTTCACCCAGGGGGACCTCCTCCTTCTGGGCACCTACCTGATCTTCTTCGCCATCGCGCAGATCGGGCTGCCGTGGAGCCTCGGCGTCCTGGTCACGGTCCTGCTGGCGGTCGCGGTGGCGCTGGCGATCGAGCGGCTGGTGCTGCGTCCCCTCATCGGCGAGCCCGTCATCTCGATGATCATGGTGACGATCGGGCTCTCGTCGATCCTGCGCGGCCTGGTGAACGCGATCTGGGGACCGGCCCCGCGCTCCTTCGATTCCTTTCTGCCCGAGGGGAGCGTCGTCGTCGGCCCGGCGGTGCTGTCGACCGGGCGGCTGCTGTCGATCCCGATCGCGCTCGTCGTGCTGGCCGCGCTGTGGCTCTTCTTCCGCCACACGCGCGACGGGATCGCCATGCGGGCCATCGCCGACGACCAGCAGGCCGCGCTGAGCATGGGCATCAGCATCCCGCGCGTCTTCGGGGTGGCGTGGGCGCTGGCCGCCGCGTCCGCCGCGATCGGCGGGATCATGCTCGCGGGCGTCGTGGGGGTGAGCCCGAATGTGGCCTCGATCGGCCTCCGGGTCTTCCCCGTGGTGATCCTGGGGGGACTCGACTCGATCAAGGGGGCCGTGATCGGCGGCGCGATCATCGGGCTGCTGGAGGCCTATACGGGGGGATACGTGGGCCACGGCCTCAACCTGGTGGTGCCCTACGGCGTGCTGATCCTGGTGCTGATGGTGCGGCCCTACGGACTCTTCGGAAAGGAGATCATCGAGCGCGTATGAGCGGTTCAGAGCAGGGCTGTCGGCGAGATCGGCGAGGATGGGCCGCGGGCGAAGGAGAGCGGCGATGAGCCTCGAGTGCGGCGTCTTCCACACCCGTTACGAGTCCGACATGGGACTCCGGCCGCGGCCCGCGCAGCGGATCCGGCTGGGGGCCTTCGCGGTCTTCGTGCTGGTCTTTCCGTTCCTGGCCGGGCCGTACTGGCTGGATCTGGCCAACCAGATCGCCATCGCGACGGTGGGCGCGATCGGTCTGAACATCCTGGTGGGGTACACCGGGCAGATCTCGCTGGGACAGGGTGCCTTCATGGCCATCGGCGCCTACAGCGCGGGGCTCCTGACGCTGAACCTGGGGCTTCCGTGGGGGGTCAGCATCGCTCTGGCGTGTGTCATCACGGCGGTGGCGGGCTCCTTCTTCGGACTCCCGTCGCTTCGCCTCAAGGGGCTGTACCTGGCGATCGCGACGCTGGCGGCGCAGGAGATCGTCGAGTGGGCGATGACCCACTGGACGGCGGTCACCGGCGGCACCGAAGCGATCGTCCTGCCCGCGCCGCGGCTCTTCGGGGTGAGACTCAACAGCACCTTTGCATTCTACTGGTTCGGCGTGGCGATGGCGGTCGGGACGGCGCTCTTCGCGGCGAACCTGTTCCGCACGCGCATGGGCCGTGCCTTCGTGGCGGTGCGCGACCAGGACATCGCGGCCAGCGTGATCGGCGTGAACCTCTTCCGCACCAAGCTGCTGGCCTTCGCCACCTCGTCCTTCTTCGTCGGTCTGGCCGGGGCGATGATCGCCTACTACCGCACCATCATCACCTGGGAGCGCTTCACCCTGGAGACGAGCATCGTCTACCTGGCGATGATCATCGTGGGGGGGTTGGGATCGATCCGCGGGTCGTTCTTCGGGGCGGCGCTGATCACGCTGCTGCCGGCGATGATCGCCAACGCGGGGCGCGCGCTACAGGATACGGTGCCGGTGGTGGCGGGCCTGCTGCCTTATGCGCAGCAGGCGGTCTTCGGCGGGGTGATCATCCTGTTTCTGATCTTCGAGCCGAAGGGGCTGTCGAAGCTGTGGGGGAACGTGAAGGACTACTTTCACGTGTGGCCGTTTGCGTATCGGCGGGGGTGAGGGGGGAAAGATCGAGGAGCTGACCGCGAACGAGTCGGCCGCGGATTACTCCGGTGGCGCGTAGATCGTCAACACCAGTTCGGCGTTGTCGATCAGCCGATACCGGGGCTCACGGCCCGAAAGACGTTCGCTGTTTTCGAGTATGATGTGGACTCCTTCGCCACGGCGGTCCATCAGCGTGCGGCGGTCGGTTTCGAGCCACGGGATGTCCGGAGGAACCGGACACTTGGCCAGCAGACTTGTCACGACCTCGTTGCGGGCGGACTGAAGATGCACCAGACGCTCGGGCGTGATTGTGTTCGGAATGGACCCGGGTGAGTACAGCTCGATGCGGTCCTCGAACATCCTCAGCCGAATCTTCGAGCCATGGACGGAGTAGTCGCGATGGGCGACGGCGTTGACCAGGGCTTCGAAGACGGCCGTCATGTCGTATTGCGGCCGGTCGGTGCGCCCCATGTCCTTGAAGGCGGCCACTTTCATGTTTCTCGCCACGAACCGGCAGGCACGGTCCACCTGCATGTCCAACGGCCCGGTGATGTCGGCGGCGTCCAACTGATACGTTCGGCCTCGTCCCTCCGGCCTGATGTCCGCACCACGGTAGGCGACCGCCTGAATGAACGCGTTCGGCAGCCACTCGCGAGGATCCCGGGACGCCATGAGCACACCCGCGACGGTGGGACGCAGCACCCCTTCCTGATCCCGCCTGGCCATTCTCAACTTGCTCAGCAGACCATCCCGCGCGTCTCCGGTCCGGGAAGTCCGGAACCGCTGCCAGAGGTCTTCCGGCAGGGAGTCGATGCCGGCTTCGTTCACCGCCTGTTCGTCGAACCTGATCAGGCGTGACTGACTCCGTTGCTGGAAGAGTCTCGCCAGGTACTCCGTCGACATGCGGCGCTTCTCGTCCCCAACCCGATGCAGGTATCCGGCCGGACTGCGGTGCACGAACAGGCTGCTCCGCACCTGGACTTGTACGACGGCCCTCTCCCGGCCTTCCGAAGCGGGAAGCCGAAGCGGTTCGATTGCTGCATGAAGCGGCGGTTCGATGGAGTCCGTGCAAACCTGTCGAACGAGGGTGACGACCTCGGTCACCCGGTCCTCCGGAATCCCGACGATGCCGCGCGACTTGTCGTCCACGCCCAGAACCAGAACGCCACCGTCGGCGTTGGCGAACGCAGCCAGTTCGTCGGCCAGGGTTTTTCGGTCGGGACCCTTCACCTTCGTGCCCGTGAACTGAACGACCTTCAGTCCCAGGTAGCTGCTCTCGCCTAGCCGGATGCGGTCGAGGAGGAGGTGTTCGCGGGGGGTCGTGGGGCGGTCGGTCATGGTCGGATTGTCATGGGCGGGGGGGGGTGGGGGGGAAGGGTGCCGAGTGCGTCGGGTCATCGCCAGCGCGGTGCGCGCCGTTGGTCTTCGGCGTTATTCTCGAGCTGAAAGGGGTCTAGACGTGGGCGACCGTGAAGGACCACTTCCACATGTGGCCGATCGGGAGGGAGCGAAAGGAATCACTAATGTCAACTATACCTTACAGTTTGTAAACTGGAATGCACATCGCCAACCTCCCGTGGGGGAAGCACGACCCGCGCTCGGGACTGACTCATCGGCTTGAGCATCACTGCGCCGACGTGGCGGCTTGTTTCGAGGCGTTGCTTGAGGAGCCGCTGATGCGCCGAAGGTTCAGCGATGCGGCAGGCGGGTGCGGGTTGAATGACGTGGCCCTCGTGAGGTTGACGGTGCTGGCCTTCCTGCACGACTTCGGGAAGATCAGCACCGGCTTTCAGTTCAAGTTGGGCGATCGCCGTCGGGGGGTGCCGCCTCACCAAGGCCATCTCAAGCCGTTCTTCTGGGGGTGCCAGCGCCGAGAGGTGGTCGCAGGCGTCGGCTTGGACCAGCTGTTGGCGTGGGGAGCTGGAGTCGACCAGTTGCTCCGTGCCGGGCTGGCCCATCATGGTCGCCCGATTGCCGGGCACAGCATCGAGGGCAAGGGTCCTGATGAGATCTGGCAGCCTCTTGAGGGGTACGACCCCATTAGGGCTGGCCGAGCGCTGTTTCGGCTTGCCCGGGCGTGGTTCCGCAAGGCGTTCGGGCCGGGGCCGGAGCTGCCGACCAACCCGGCGTTCGCTCACCTCTTCGCCGGCGTCGTCGCGATCGCGGACCAGATCGGTTCCAACGAGGAGCTGTTCCGGCCTGATCCCGATCTCGATCCTAAGTACATAGATCGCGCCCGGTGCCGGGCCGCAGAAGCGGTGCGTCGCCTGGGCTTTGCAAGGTCAGGATGGGTGCCGCAGTCCAGGCAGCCCGACTTCGACGTCCTCTTCGCAGGCTTGTCTCCGCGGCCCCTGCAGACCGCGGTCGCGGAGGCCTCGATCGAGTCGCCACTAATGATTCTGGAGAGCGAAACCGGATCCGGGAAGACGGAGGCCGCGATCTGGCGCTTTGCCAGGCTTTGGAAGGCAGGACTGGTCGATGGCTTGTATTTCGCTCTGCCGACTCGGGCCGCCGCCCTGCAGCTGCACCGGCGGGTTCATGCGGCCCTGAAGCGGTTTCTCCCGGCGGGGGCGCTACTCGAAACGGTGCTGGCAATACCGGGCTATCGACAGGCCGGCGAGGCCACGGGGTGGGCTGTGGGGTGGAATGTGCAATGGGATGACGATCCCGAAGAGGCGGAGCGCCTCGCGCGGTGGTCCGCCGAGACCGCCCGGAAGTTCCTGTGCGCCGCCGCTGCGGTGGGGACCGTCGACCAGGCGCTGCTTTCCGGGCTGCAGGTGAAATGGGCGCATTTCAGAGGAGCCGCCTTGGCTCGCAGCCTGCTGGTGGTCGACGAGGTGCACGCGAGCGACGCCTATATGACCGGGGTGCTGAGGGAGGTGCTGCGAGGACATCTCGAAGTGGGCGGCCACGCGCTGCTCATGTCGGCCACGCTGGGGTCGGTGGCCAGAGACCGACTCACCGCTGGCGGTCCCATGCTACGCCAACGGGGCCGTACCGCGAGGGCCGAGGCGATGAGCGTCGCCTATCCGGTTCTGGCTGTTTCGGACCGCGAAGGATCGACGCGCTTCGTGCCCTTCGACGCGGTCGGCTACGAGAAGAAGGTGTCGATGGCGACGGAATCCGTCATGAGAGACCCTGCCGCCATCGCCGACCTCGCCATTCGCGACGCTCGGATGGGTGCCCGCGTGCTCGTGATTCGGAACACGGTCCTGACGGCGACGGCAGTGTTTGACGAGGTGTGTGGGCAGGGGGCCGAAGAGCTGTTGCTTCCGGCCGCCGGAGGTCCCGCCGTTCATCACAGCCGGTTCGCGGCCGAGGACCGCAGGTTGTTAGATGCGGCGGTCGAGAGAGTCCTGGGGAAGGTAGGCGATGGTGGTGGTCGCATCGTGATCGGCACGCAGACGCTGGAGCAGTCGCTGGACATCGACGCCGATCTGCTGATCACGGATCTCTGTCCGGTTGATGTCCTGCTTCAGCGGATTGGCCGCTTGCACCGGCACGCGGACAGGACTCGGCCGGACGGTTTTGCGGAGCCGCGATGCCGGGTTCTGGTTCCCGATGATCGACTCGACGGGGAAGGACTGCTGAGATTCGGCTTGGGGATGTCAAGGACGGGGGGTATCTACCGAGACTTGGGCGTGGTGGAGCTGACGCGTCGGCTTATCTTACGGCATCCGTTGTGGACCATCCCAGAGATGAACAGGCAACTGGTGGAGGAGGCCACTCACCCGGAGTCGCTGCGGCGGCTGGAGGACGAGCCGGGTGCCGATTGGGCCGACATGTCGATTGAGGTGAGGGGTCGCGAGGCTGCCGAGAGGATGTTGGCTCAAGGCCACATGCTGGATCGTCGAGAGGATTTCGCGGAAACCACGTTCCCAGCGGGTGACGAGCATGTCTGGACTCGGCTGGGGGAGGACGGGCCGCTATTACGGCTTTCGGAGGGGGTGACGGGTCCCTTCGGGCAGGAGGTCACCACATTCAGCCCTCCCGCCCACCTGTTCCGTGGACAAGAGGGGATGCCCAAGAAGGAGGAGATCGACGGGGCGCACGCGGAGCTGGCTGAAGGAGGTCTGGTGCTGGTGGTCGGAAAGTACCGGTTCGGATACGATCGCCGCGGGATTCGCCCAATGGGGAGGGGTTGACATCCGCGCAGTCGGCTCGGCAACAATGTTGACAGTATTAGACTAAACTAGTCACTTGCAGCGACTAGATAGATTGATTACGCTTTCTAAGCACGAGTCGCAGCCCCCTTGGGACCTCGGACGACACCTTACAACGCGGCTGCGAGAGCGGGCGAGGAGAAACCGAATGAGACACCGATTCAGAATCCGAAGGCAGCGGACTGTCATCCACACCTCGACCGTGCACCGTGAATGGTGCCGTCAGGACGACGAGGAACTCTGCATCGCAATGGAGCCGGATGCCTCGCCCTACCCCGCTGGAGCTGCGGGGATTGACCCGCGTCGCTTGCCGCGACAAGCGCTTCGACAGGTGTTTCCCCGCCCGGGCGGGGCCAAGCCCGCCGATGGGGGGGAGGGCCGAGGTGTTTGACCTCCTCACCGACCCGCTCATCCGCACCGACTTAGCGAGCGGCGAACGCGTGGTACTCTCGCTGCCGGAGGTCTACGAGGCGATGATGGCCGACGAAGTGGTCGCGTTCCCGGCGCTGCGGCCGCACCAGCGACACGCATGGCACGCTTGCCTGGCCCAGCTCGGGGCGGTGGGGGTCCATCGATCGGCGCGTGGGGTTCCGCCCCTCGGTGCCGCCCATTGGCACCACCTGCTCGAGGAGCTGACTCCCGATTGGCCCGAGACGTCGTGGTGCCTGATCGTGGATGATCCCACGCTGCCGGCCTTCATGCAGTGCCCTGCGCCGGACGGATTGACGAGCTACAAGAAGGAACTCCTGGCGGCGGATGATCTGGATCTGTTGGTGACGGCGAAGAACCACGACGTGAAGTCTTCCATGGCGGTCGCCGGCGAGGTGGACGACTGGATCTTCTCCTTGGTCAGCCTCCAGACCATGAGCGGCTTCGGAGGGGCGGGCAACTATGGAGTCGCAAGGATGAATGGAGGATTCTCGTCCCGTCCGTGCCTCGGGCTCGCTCCGGGAAACGGCGGACCGGGCGCGCACCTGAAGCACGATATACGATGCTTGGCGGAGCATCGAGAACGGCTACTGCAGTCATACGACGAAGACTACTTCGAAGCCGACAGAGGCTTGGCGCTGCTTTGGACGGAGCCCTGGGACGGTACGTCGTCGCTTACGCTGAGCGATCTCGATCCCCACTTCATCGAGATTTGCCGACGTGTCCGCCTGAGCCGGCGGGATGGCCGAATCGTCGCGCGGACGGCGACATCGAAGAAGGCCCGTATCGCCGCCAAGCACGCCCGCGGCAATGTGGGGGACCACTGGACACCGGTGATCCGCGGCGACCAGAAGGCTCTCTCGATCTCGCGCGTGGGGTTCCGGTACGATCGTCTGGCGGAGCTTGTCTTGGACCGGTCCAAGTACCAACCGCCGCCAGCGATGGAGGTGGACGGCGCGGCTGGCCGATCATGGCGGCTGGTAGCCCGTGGAATCGCCGCCGGCCAGGGAAAGACGGAGGGGTATCACGAACGCACGGACATCGTGCTGCGTTCCAAGGTGACGAGATCGTTGATGGGAGTGGGCGCGGCCCGCGAACAGCTGGGCGAGCTGTCGAGGACGCAGCTGGCGGAGATTCAGGCGGTGGCGAAGGCGCTTCGCCTGGCTATCGCGATTGCGGCGAGCGGAGGGGAGGACGCGTCGGCCTTGGGCGCATCGGATCGGGAGAAGGCTTACCCATACCTGCGGCGGTTCGACGCGACGGTCGATGCGCGGTTCTTCGGAGCGCTGGAGGACCGGTTCGAGGCCGCGGAGGATGACCGCCCATCCGCGCAGAGACGGTTCGTCCGCTCGCTGGTCACCCGCGCGAAATCCCTGCTGTTGGAAGCCGTCGAGACCGTGCCGTGCGCAAGAATCCAGCGCTACCGGGCTCGGACTCGGGCCGCGAGTGCCTTCTGGGGGAGCCTGTGGCGCTCCGACGTGATCGACCAAGCGATTCTCGACAACACTCACGAGGAGGAGCAGCATGTCTCTTGAAGTCCGTCCCAGGACTTCGGACCCACTGCAGCCCGAACCCGACTTCGGGGGTCAGATAGTCCGGCTAGCAGGGGGGATCGCCAGACTGGAGTCAGGACCGGCGGCGTCCCTACGGAGGGGTCCACTGGCAGGATCCGGGAGCGCAGCCTTCTGGCATTTGATGGCCGCGAACGGGATCCATCCCGGTCACCGGAAGCTCGAGCACTGGGCCACTGTGATTCGCGCGATCGCCATCCTCACGCCCAAAGGTCGTGACGATCCCGGCAGCCTCAAGCGATCGCCGCACGATGGTTCCAACCCCATGGGAACGGCGCTCCACCAGGCGGGGATCAGCCAGTTGCGTCTGGCACGGCTCCTCTCCGCGCGAGGCCGAATGCGCCGTGACCTCGTGGTACGAACCTGCCGCCGGCTGGCCGCTAAGGATCCGGTCCGATTCGATCTTCGCACGCTGGCCAGGTTCGTGCTGTTCGAGGACGAGTCTGCGGCCCGCTGGGTCGCGCGCCACTACTATGCCGCTCGCTTCAGGGCGGCGAAGACATCAGACCAGGGAGAATCCTGAATGGCAAGCGCACGTTTCCTACAGATCCACAGCCTGCACGGCTACCCGGGCGTCCTGCTCAACCGCGACGACTCCGGCCTCGCGAAGCGCATAATGTACGGTGGCCGCATGCGGACCCGGATTTCGTCCCAGTGCCTGAAGCGGCACTGGCGGGTCACCGACAGCGCCGACTCCCTGGTGCGGATCGACGGTGCCACAACCGCCACGCGGTCGCGGGAGATCGTGACACTCAAAGTCATCGATCCCCTGAAGAAAGACGGCTGTCCCGAAGAGCTGGTCGGCGAGATCGAGCAGGTGTTCCAGAAGGCCGTCTACGGCGACAAGGGGCACGAGAGGGGCAACCGCCAGCCGCTTCTGTTGGGCGATCCGGAGATCAGATATCTGGCCGGCGAGGCCCGCGGATTCGCCGCGATGCCGCTCGCCGGGGCCAAGAGTGCGCTGAAGGACTGGGCGAAATCCTCCAAGGCGAACATGAAGGCGATGAGGGAACAGACCTCCCTCCCCGGTGGTCTTGTCGCGGCCCTGTTCGGTCGGATGGTGACAGCCGACGTCGAGGCCAACATCGACGCGGCGGTGCATGTCGCCCACGCCTTCACGGTTCATGCCGAGGAGAGCGAGAGCGACTACTTCACCGTCGTGGACGACCTCAGGCGTCTCGAGGACGATCCGGGCGCGGACCACATTGGTGAGACCGAGCTCACCTGCGGACTCTTCTACGGCTACACGGTGGTGGACCGGGAAGTCCTCCTCAGGAACCTTGCTGGCGACGTCAACATGGCGGGCGAGGTGTGTCGCCGATTGATTCACCTGATCGCGACGGTCTCGCCTGGTGCCAAGCTGGGGTCGACGGCACCCTACACATACGCCAGCTGGATGATGGTCGAGGCGGGTGACCGGCAGCCACGCAGCCTCGGCGAGGCTTTCAGGAATCCGTGCGGTGCGACGACCGAAGCCGCGGAAGAGGCGGCCTCCAAGCATCTTGACAAGCTCGACGACACCTATGGGACCGGCGAGGCCAGACGGGTGATGAGCCTCAGCGGGGCGACCGCGCCCGGCGCGGATCCGGTCTCGCTGCCGGATCTGGCGCGTTGGGCTGGCGACGTCGTGCGGAGGGGGGACGCCTGATGCGCTGGATGCACCTTCGACTCGAGGCGCCCATGGCATCCTTCGGGGGCGAGGCGATCGACAACCGTGGGGTGATTCGCAACTTTCCGGCGCAGTCGATGGTCACCGGGCTCTTCGCGAATGCGCTAGGGTGGACTCGGTGGATGAGATCCGAGCACCAGCGGTTGCAGGACCGCATTCTGTTCGGCGCGGTGCACGACGCGGATCCAGACACCCTGCGCATGACCGACTACCAGACGGCGAAGCTCAGTAAGGCGGACAGGGGGTGGAGCACACTTGGCGGCCCGCTTGGCAGGGCGGGCGGTGCCAACACCTATGTCGGAGCGCACCAGCGCTGGCGGGACTACCACTCCGACCTCCGAATGTCGGTCGTGGTCCGGCTGATTCCAGAGATGGAAGATCCAACTGCGGACGCACTGGCGGCCGCCATGCTGCGACCGGCGAGGCCGCTCTTCATCGGACGCAAGCCGTGTCTGCCGACGGTGACGATGTTTCGCGGATGGGTGGATGGTCCTGACGTCGTCACCGTGCTGCGGGATGTCGCCCCCAGCGGCGCGCCCTGCGAGGCGCAGTGGCCTCGGAGCGAGGGCACCGACGACTCTGATCTGACGACCCCCGCCACCGACGAGAGAAACTGGGTGACCGGACTACACGGCGGCGCGCGACTCGTATGCCGCGGCCACCTCGAAGGAACGGGGACGCAACGATGAGAACGAAAATGGTGTACGTGCCGATCGACTGGACGGCGTTCTGTCGTTGGGCGGGAAACCGCAGCCTCCTGCGGCCGGGGACGTTCGACGAGGGGTACGCCCTGCACGTCTTGCTCTGCGCGGTGTTCGGCAAGGCCGTTCTGCAGCCCTACCGACTCGTCAGGGCCTCACGGGCTTCGATCGCGAGCCTCTACGCCTACTCCGGTCAGGATCGGGAGGAACTACTGGGTACGGCTCAGGCCGTCGCGCCGCCGGAGGCCCATGGCGTGCTCGAATTCGACGACCTGGCGACCAAGGCCATGCCCGATCGATTCCGGAGTGGGCAGCGACTGGGCTTTGACGTGCGGGTACGCCCCGTCCGTCGGCTGGGACGCGACCTGCTCGATTCACAGTCCGGAAGAGTGCTTCGCAAGGGCAGCGAGCTGGACGCGTTTCGGCTGGAGCTGTTGCATCGGTCGCCCGATGGCTGGCGCAGCGCAGACTCGTCGGCTGGACGCAACGGAACCTCTCGGCAGTCAGTCTACGCCAAATGGCTGGCAGAGCGCTTGGGAGCTGCAGCCAGCGTCGACACGGCTGGATGTCGTCTTGTGGATTTCCGTCGGACGCGCGCGTGGCGAGGGAGAGGGAGGGGCTCTGAAGGGCCGGATGCATCGCTGCAGGGAGAGTTGGTGGTTCGGGATCCTAAGGAGTTCGCCAGGAAGCTCCGGTGTGGTGTGGGCCGTCATCGCGCCTACGGCTACGGAATGCTGATCGCCAGACCACCGACCCCGCGGCAGGGCGCATAGAGGGCCTTGGCCGATGTTGTCGGGACGCTTGGGCCTCGACACGGCACGGGTTCCACACGCCGACCGCTACGGATTGCTTTGGCTTTCCCGGGGAAGGCTCACGGCGAGGGACGGCACGCTGTCCTTCGAAAGGAAGGCAACTGAGTCGGCGCGAAACGACCCGCTGAAGCCGGGGAGGTACACAATTCCCTTTCAGGGCGTGTCGACAATCCTGCTTGGCCCGGGCTCAATGGTCAGTCACGATGCGCTGCGGCTGCTTGCCCGGCATGGCACCGCTCTGGCGGCAGTGGGTGTCGACGGAGTTCGGTTCTACACTGCGCCGCCGCTCATGTCGGGCCGCTCCGGCCTTGCCCGGGTCCAGGCCCGAAGTTGGGCGGATGAGCAACGACGCTTGGCCATTGCACGCCGGATGTACGCGTGGCGATTGGGAGAGGTCCTTCCCAACCGCGATATCGCAGCGCTACGGGGCGTCGAAGGCGCGCGCATGCGGGAGACCTATCGACTGGTTGCGCAGACCGTCGGGATCGAGTGGCGCGGGCGACGATACGACCGGTCAAGTCCGGGCAAGGCGGACCTTCCCAATCAGGCGCTGAATCACGCCTCAAGCGCCGTCGAGGCGGCGGCCGCGATTGCCGTCGCAGCGACCGCCACGATCCCTCAGCTCGGCTTCATTCACGAGGACGCGAGCCAAGCCTTTGTTCTGGACATCTCGGATCTCTTCCGCGACACGGTACTGATTCCAGCCGCCTTCCGCGCCGCCAAGCGGGCGAGCAAACAGCGACTTGCCAACATCGAACGCCTCACACGGCGCGAGGTGGGCGATACGCTGAGCCAACAAAGCACCATACCGACAATGATCCAGAAGATTAAGGACCTATTCGATCCTGCTGCAGAGGAGGACTGATCGCGTGCCGATGACGGTCATCGTGACGCGCAACGTTGAGGCGCGATACCGTGGCTTCCTGGCTTCCACGATGCTGGAGATGGCACCGGGCGTGTACGTGTCTCCTGATCTCTCCAAGGGTGTTCGTGAGCGGGTTTGGTCAGTGTTGACCAAGTGGTACGTCCACTTGGGGAATGGTGCGATCGTACTGATCGTTGCCGATCCCACTGCAACAGGAGGCCTCAGGCTGGACTTTCTCGGCGATCCGCCGAAAGAGATCTGGGATGGTGACGGCGTGCTGCTCGTGAGGAGCGTGACGCCCGACGGCAGTACGTCGGATGGGGGCGGGTTGGACTTGCCATTCTAACGCAACATACATGAGATACCTGTCAATAGGTTCTCAAATAGGCTAATGTCCATTTGACAGACAAGAGGCTTCCCCGCGAGCGCGGGGATAGACCGCGATTTGCGGCGCACCGCCGCCACTGCCGATCGGCTTCCCCGCGAGCGCGGGGATAGACCCGCCGCGTCCGCAGCTTGCTTCCCGCCATCATCGGCTTCCCCGCGAGCGCGGGGATAGACCACCGCCCGTATCAAGGCACAGGCGGACGGGTCCGGCTTCCCCGCGAGCGCGGGGATAGACCCGCCGCGAGCGACGGATGGTAAAGCGGGATCGAGGCTTCCCCGCGAGCGCGGGGATAGACCCGACGTGCCCGACGCCGACCGAATGCCGATGGTGGCTTCCCCGCGAGCGCGGGGATAGACCGCACGGGGCCGTCGGTGCGAAGCCATTTGATCTGGCTTCCCCGCGAGCGCGGGGATAGACCCGGTTGACCGCATGGGTGGCAAGGTGTTCGAGTGGCTTCCCCGCGAGCGCGGGGATAGACCCGTTCGCAACACGCACACGGGTGGGGCGGACTTGGCTTCCCCGCGAGCGCGGGGATAGACCCCGTCTCATAGTGTCGTGACCCAACGCAGAAATGGCTTCCCCGCGAGCGCGGGGATAGACCGCACCGGGACACGAGATAAGAACAGATGGGGCGGGCTTCCCCGCGAGCGCGGGGATAGACCCCGTTGATCGCGCCCGTTGCCACGGAAGACGATGGCTTCCCCGCGAGCGCGGGGATAGACCCGGACGCATTTCGCGAACCGTCTCATAGTGTCGGGCTTCCCCGCGAGCGCGGGGATAGACCGTCCCAACCGGTGACGCCGTATTGCCGCGTGAGGGCTTCCCCGCGAGCGCGGGGATAGACCGTCCACCTCCAGGATGCTGTAGTCCGTGCCCTCGGCTTCCCCGCGAGCGCGGGGATAGACCCTGGAGAAGGAGTGCGCCAAGGTCGAACCGCTAGGCTTCCCCGCGAGCGCGGGGATAGACCCGCAGCAAGGCGCTCTACGACCGGATCGAGAAGGGCTTCCCCGCGAGCGCGGGGATAGACCCCGAGCCTTTGCGCGCGGCATCCATCGAATAGTGGCTTCCCCGCGAGCGCGGGGATAGACCTGAGCGGGACGGTGCATGAACGGCGGCGAGTGGGGCTTCCCCGCGAGCGCGGGGATAGACCTCCTACCGGCTGGGCTGCCCCGCGTGGCGGTGGGGCTTCCCCGCGAGCGCGGGGATAGACCCTTGGCGAAGCTGGCCTCATTGCCCTGCTCGAAGGCTTCCCCGCGAGCGCGGGGATAGACCGCGGACGAGGTGCTCGTGCTGGTGGCGAACGGGGGCTTCCCCGCGAGCGCGGGGATAGACCCCGCGATCTTGCCCGTAACGGCGCTGGTAGCCAGGCTTCCCCGCGAGCGCGGGGATAGACCCTTTTCGAGGTGGCCGATGGTGGTGGCGTTCCAGGCTTCCCCGCGAGCGCGGGGATAGACCGCCATGAGCAAGCGTGCTGCGTGGAGTCCAGCGGGCTTCCCCGCGAGCGCGGGGATAGACCCCGGCTTCACCGCACAGTCCGTGGCCGGCCTATGGCTTCCCCGCGAGCGCGGGGATAGACCCCGGCTTCACCGCACAGTCCGTGGCCGGCCTATGGCTTCCCCGCGAGCGCGGGGATAGACCCATCGGCAGTCCGAACGTGACCCGCGTCACGCTGGCTTCCCCGCGAGCGCGGGGATAGACCTGCCGGGGATCCAGCCGAACGCCAGGTCCGCCTGGCTTCCCCGCGAGCGCGGGGATAGACCGATCGGGAAGAAGCAGTACGGCAGTTGGCAGGGGGCTTCCCCGCGAGCGCGGGGATAGACCCTGATCTGTCTGCTCTGCGAACGGTTCAACTGCGGCTTCCCCGCGAGCGCGGGGATAGACCCATCCTGTCCAGCGTGATACAGTTCCTGTTGCCGGCTTCCCCGCGAGCGCGGGGATAGACCCCACCTCTACATGGTCACCAACAACGGCGTGCTGGCTTCCCCGCGAGCGCGGGGATAGACCCCGTGGACGCCAACGTCAATTCGGTTCGAGACAGGCTTCCCCGCGAGCGCGGGGATAGACCCGAAGCCGACGCGTAGTTTGCGGAGAGCGGTAGGGCTTCCCCGCGAGCGCGGGGATAGACCTTGCGTCATCGACTTTGACGGCATCTCCCGGAGGGCTTCCCCGCGAGCGCGGGGATAGACCCCATCGTTTCAGGTTTTGGAGACCCGAACCCGTGGCTTCCCCGCGAGCGCGGGGATAGACCCCAAGAGCAGGCAAGGGAAGGGAAGCGTGACGAGGCTTCCCCGCGAGCGCGGGGATAGACCCACCGGGTAGAGGATGGACCGCCGCAACTCGCGGGCTTCCCCGCGAGCGCGGGGATAGACCACATGTCTTCTTCCATGTCGTTTAGCGCATTGCGGCTTCCCCGCGAGCGCGGGGATAGACCCTACGTTGTGACATGTTGTACAGCCTTCCAGACGGCTTCCCCGCGAGCGCGGGGATAGACCCCTTATGACCGTCTAATCCGCAATCGGTAGTTTGGCTTCCCCGCGAGCGCGGGGATAGACCCGTTACTCAGGTTCAAACCCATATCCAACACTAGGCTTCCCCGCGAGCGCGGGGATAGACCCCGCCACTTCGGACACCTTGGACTGTACTCCAGGGCTTCCCCGCGAGCGCGGGGATAGACCCCCGTTGGGCGTGAAGTTGAGCGTCACGTCGCCGGCTTCCCCGCGAGCGCGGGGATAGACCCTGCGTGGTCTCACCGAGGTGCTTGGCCTGATCGGCTTCCCCGCGAGCGCGGGGATAGACCCCGAGTTGACCGACGAGCGCACTCGGATCCAGCGGCTTCCCCGCGAGCGCGGGGATAGACCCCGGAGGGTGGCGTTGGCCCAAACAGTCCACATGGCTTCCCCGCGAGCGCGGGGATAGACCCATCATGGCCTCGGTGATCGTGCTGAACTGGGTGGCTTCCCCGCGAGCGCGGGGATAGACCAGCGCATCGGTCTCCTCGCGTGTGTGGAAAACCGGGCTTCCCCGCGAGCGCGGGGATAGACCCCTCGACGTCGTCAACGCGGTGAACCGGCAAACGGCTTCCCCGCGAGCGCGGGGATAGACCTCCGAAGGTCATGCCCATGCGTACCGCATGTCCGACTTCCCCGCGAGCGCGGGGATAGACCCGAGTCTTTCTTGATGCGCAGGTCGGTTGCCAGGGCTTCCCCGCGAGCGCGGGGATAGACCCGCCACCGTGTCGGCCGTCCTGGCCGAGTACTGGGCTTCCCCGCGAGCGCGGGGATAGACCGCTGCTTCGCAGCCGGATTGCCGTGGGTACTGAGGCTTCCCCGCGAGCGCGGGGATAGACCCCTTTCGTCGACGTGCACGAACCCTGCTCCCCCGGCTTCCCCGCGAGCGCGGGGATAGACCGTACGGAGCGCCCAGGTCACACCACACGAGCACGGCTTCCCCGCGAGCGCGGGGATAGACCCCCGGTGGACGCCGTGCTCGCGAACCCGGAGGTGGCTTCCCCGCGAGCGCGGGGATAGACCCGTCCGGGGCGAGATTTGGCACCGACCCGAAAGGGCTTCCCCGCGAGCGCGGGGATAGACCCGAGTTTGCTAAAAGTATCTTTCTGGTTATGCTGGCTTCCCCGCGAGCGCGGGGATAGACCGTATGCGATTAGCAACCGTTCCTTTGGTGTAAGGGCTTCCCCGCGAGCGCGGGGATAGACCTTGTTACGAAGTTCCTCTTCCTCTTCGTAGGTAGGCTTCCCCGCGAGCGCGGGGATAGACCCCGTCTCTCTGATCCCGTCCATATCCTACGCTAGGCTTCCCCGCGAGCGCGGGGATAGACCGTCGGAGACGTGGCTGCCACCGTCCGCCGCGGAGGCTTCCCCGCGAGCGCGGGGATAGACCCACCGAACAGCTGGTGGGACCGCCCATTCTGGTGGCTTCCCCGCGAGCGCGGGGATAGACCCATGTCGCCGAGGGTGACGCGGGCTTCCTCGATGGCTTCCCCGCGAGCGCGGGGATAGACCCACTTTGGTGAACAATTCCCACTGCTCGCGCCGGGCTTCCCCGCGAGCGCGGGGATAGACCGGGGCAGGCCGGTCTCAGGATCCACGCCGCGATGGCTTCCCCGCGAGCGCGGGGATAGACCGCCGTCGTCACCCAGGACCAGATCGAGCGCATGGGCTTCCCCGCGAGCGCGGGGATAGACCCGGCTAGGCCGGGATGGTGGACCCCTTCCCCCTGGCTTCCCCGCGAGCGCGG
Source organism: Longimicrobiales bacterium (assembly GCA_965211795.1). GTDB lineage: Bacteria > Gemmatimonadota > Gemmatimonadetes > Longimicrobiales > Gaopeijiaceae > Bin94. The sequence goes on along the minus strand of OZ242973.1, from coordinate 3,378,020 downwards.
GGATAGACCCGCGGAAAGGTCGATCGTCACCGGCCCCCCGGTGGCTTCCCCGCGAGCGCGGGGATAGACCCTCGAACAGGCCGCGACCAGTCTGAACCGCTCCGGCTTCCCCGCGAGCGCGGGGATAGACTGTCGGACGTTCTCGATGACGACGGCCTGCGGCGGGCTGCCGCGCGGGCGGTGGCCAAGATGGTGGGACGGGGGGGGATACTGACCGTGGCGGCGAGGGTCGGCTGTGCGGACCCTCGCCGCCACGGAACCAGGGCAGCCCGCGGGGATGGTGAGCCCGGGGCCCCTGGTCGTTTCATTCATGTCCCTCCGGGGAGAGGTGGCAGTGATGGACTCCTCCGTCCGCTATGCTGCCATTCGCACTCGGGGCGGCCCGTCTCCTTGGGCCCGGTGCAGACTGACTTCCTCCCGTCTTACGCGCTGCAATCTGGTCGACGGTCTCCGGGTAGGGCTGACCAGCAAGCACGGATACGCGGGGGTGAACCGTCCGCCAGATGCTGCGCGGTCATCTTCGGTCGGGTTGCCGCGCGCACGCGTCGGAGTTCGCCGCCTATCTTCCAGCGTCCACCCTACCGAGTCGGCCGCCCCAGGACAGAATGCGCCTGTCTGCTGTAACCAGCGTGTGTCCGCCCAGCGCCGTCGCGACGATGATGCGGTCTGCGGGATCACCGTGAAAGTCGTTCAGCTCGTTGGCCAGAAGGGCAATGTCACCGTCCACCGGGATTTCGACGAGTCCGTCGCGCAGCAGACGCGCGCGCCAGGTCCGCACGTCCCGACTCAGGCGGATCCGCCCCTTGGCATGCAGCATCGCGACCTCCCAGAACGAAAACGCCGATGCCGCCAGCCGGGCTTCACGAAGTCCCTCGCCGATGATGCGCCTGCACTCGGGTCCGATTCGATCCAGGCCCAGTCGGAACCACAGCAGGACATGCGTGTCCATGAGGATCACGGCTTCAGGGTCCGGTCCGGGTCAAGATCCGCTTCCCACTCCGCGTCTACCGGCGAGATGATGTCGCCGAGGATTTCGATGCTTCCCCGGTCCGCCCCGAACCAGTCACGGAAACGGCTGCGGCAGGGCACCAGACGCGCTGTTGGGCGGCCGTTCTTGGTGATGACGAACTCGTCTCCGCTCCGCGCCACCTCGTCCATCAACCGAAGGCACGTCGCCTTGAATTCGGACGCGCTGATCGTCCGGGGCTCGCTCCCGCCCCCGGGTTGGTCCGCCATGTCTTTCCATCTCCCGCCGTGGGGAACCCCTGATTCCCATGGTCATGTCTATAGTCAAACATGGTAACGGTAACCGGGGAGAGTTCGCAAGACCGGGTTGTCGGTGCGTTATGTTGGCGGCTGTGGCGAGAACCGCTTCGCGGTGTCGCCTCCCGCGCGGGGGGCGTGGACCCAGCACTTGCTCCTCCGAGTAGATTCCCATGTTGTGTTCCCCGCGGCCGCGGGGATAGACCCGGCAGCACCTCGTCGCCCGTGTAGAAAGGCAACGGCTTCCCCGCGAGCGCGGGGATAGACCCTGATGTTCCTGATTCGTCGGGTTCCCACGCATGGCTTCCCCGCGAGCGCGGATAGACCTCTGTCGGCGCTTGGGCACGGGGAGTTGCCCTTGGCCTCCTCCCGCGCGGGTGCCGGGATAGATTCCCCGACCGACCGTCTCCGGAATGTCAGCTTCACTTTACATCTTGTAAACTGTAGTGGACATCCGATCCCCCCCTCTGGGGGAATGGGTATACAAAATCAGCTCGCAGCCGTCGGACTTGGTATACCGAATTGAAACTGTGCAGGTTTCTTGCGGGGACACCGACCAACCAGGGACCGCCTTCGGACTCGTGCGGCCCCGGCTGCGTTCTGCCAGCCAGTCGATCAGGTTGCGGTGGACAGTCCCGAAGCTCGGCAACCGACAGGGGCAGCAGCTCCAGGGCAGGCCATGTGACCGGGCGGCGTCTCCGGCACACGCGCGGACCGGAAGATGTCGGCGAAGCCGGTCGGGACGAAACAGGCCCGTGGACGACCGGCCGGACGCTCGTAGATGTCTGAATCGAGTCCCTATTACGAGAATTGCAGCGCCTTGCTACGAGAAATCCAGCATCCTATTGCGAGAAATCCACGTCCTTATTGCGAGAAATCCACACCGGTTCGGGGCAAGCGGGGTTGCTGGGTGACGGTCCCGCATGGCTGACCACCCCCCCGCATGACCACCCCCCGCATCTTTCCGCCACAGTCGGCCACCACCTATCTTCAAAATCCCTACCCCCTTCTTCCCCACCCAGCCCCACCAATGCCCAACCGAACCATCACGGCGACCCTCGCCGCCCTCCTCACCACCCCCGCCACCGCGGCTGCCCAGGCGCTCTCCGACGAACAGCTCGAGCCCCTCGTCGAACGCGTGGAAGCGGGCGTCCTGGAGCGCGCCAAGCTGGCCCAGGTCATGGTCGACAAGATCTTCTCCTTCTCCGAACTCGGGCAGCAGGAGATCGAGACATCGGCCTACATCACCGGGATTCTAGGGGAGAACGGGTTCGCCATCGAACACGCACCCGTGGGCATCCCGACGGCCTGGTTCGCGCGCTGGGGCAGCGGCGAGCCGGTCATCTCCTTCGGGTCGGACATCGACGGGATTCCGAAGGCCAACCAGAAACCGGGCGTGGCGTATCACGATCCGCTGGTTCCGGGTGCGCCGGGCCACGGCGAGGGTCACAACTCGGGGCAGGCGGTGAACGTGGTGGCGGCGCTCGCGCTCAAGGAGGTCATGGAGGCCGAGGGCATGCAGGGGACGCTGGTGCTCTGGCCCGGCGTCGCCGAGGAGCAGCTGGGCTCGAAGGCCTGGTACGTCCGGGACGGCTACATGGAGGACATCGACGTCACCCTCTTTACCCACGTCAGCAGCAACCTGTCGGTGAGCTGGGGGCAGGGGGGCGGGACGGGGCTCGTCTCGGTGGAGTTCACCTTTGAAGGCGAGGCGGCGCACGGTGCGGGCTCCCCCTGGCGTGGCCGCAGCGCTCTGGACGCCGTCGAACTCATGAACGTCGCGTGGAACTTCCGCCGCGAGCACCTTCACCCGAACCAGCGGTCCCACTACGTGATCAGCGACGGCGGCGATCAGCCGAACGTCGTGCCGCCGAGCGCGTCGGTATGGTATTTCATCCGTGAGATGGACTACGAGGACATCAAGCGCAATTTCGACACGGCCATCCGCATCGCCGAGGGCGCGGCCATGATGACCGACACCGAGATGTCGTACCGGATCATCGGCGCCGCCTGGCCGCGGCACTTCAACAGGGTCGTGGCCGAGACGATGTACGAGCACATTCAGGACGTCGGGCTCCCGGAGTGGACCGACGACGACCACGACTTCGCCGGCGCGGTGCAGCAGTCTGTGGGGAGCGTCCCGTCGGGGATGCCGACCTCCCTGTCGCAGCTCGGCACGCCGGGCCCGCGCCGGAGCGGGGGATCCGACGACATCGGCGACATCTCCTGGAACGTGCCCACGGTCACCCTGCGCTTCCCCTCGAATGTGCCGGGTCTGCCTGGCCACCATTGGTCGAGCGCCATGGCGATGGCGACACCCATCGCGCACAAGGGGGCGGTCGCGGGCGCCCGCGTACTGGCCCGCACCGCGCTCCAGCTCTTCGCGCAGCCGGAGCTGGTCGAGGAGGCTTGGACGTACTTCCGGGAGGAACAGAGCGCGGGAGTCGAGTATATTCCATTCATCGGTCCGGACGACCCGCCGCCGATCGATCTCAACCGGGAGATCATGGACATGTACCGTCCCGTGCTCAGGCAGTTCTACTACGATGAGACCCGATTCGAGACGTACCTGGAACAGCTGGGGATCAAGTACCCCACGCTTACGCGGCCGATTTCGGAGGACGACCGGTGATCGCGCTGAGGACCCACGCAACGAGGAACCCCTGATGATCATAGCCAGCCGTAAGCTTCTCTCCGCATCCGCCGCAATACTGGTGTTCGTGGCCGCTGCCGGGGCGGGCGGCCTTCCCGGGGGCGTCACGGAACGCCCGGTCGACGCCCCAGCCATCGCACAGGGCGACACCACCATCGAGGTGGGTTGGCGCCTCCTCGCCAAGCTCAACTACAGGACCGGCGAGAAGGCGAAGGAACTGGCCGACCTGGAGGGCAAGATGGTCAAGGTCCCGGGCTTCACCGTCCCGCTCGAGGACTGGGCGGCCTCGGCAACGGAATTTCTCCTCGTGCCGTACGTCGGGGCCTGTATTCACACGCCGCCTCCCCCGCCCAACCAGCTCGTCTACATCGAGATGGACGAGGGGAAACGGGCGAAGATGGACGGCTGGAACCCGGTGTGGGTCGAGGGCGTGCTCAAGATCGAGATGACGGAGAGCGTATACGGCCACGTCGGCTTCACCATCGTCGGCCAGAAGGTCTACCCGTACGAATCCTGATCCGCGAACCGTCCGTGTGCCCGGGGGGAGACCGTGGACCGTGCAGGGGCGAACGGCCGATGAGCGCTTGTCGCCGACTTGGCCGCGTATCCGAATGGGTGCGATGAGCCTCGCAATCGACGTCCGGGGCCTCCGCTTCCGCTACGGCAGCGGCCCCTGGGTGCTCGACATCCCCGAACTGACCCTCGAACGGGGCGCGCGCGCGTTCCTCTACGGTCCCAGCGGGAGCGGCAAGACCACGCTGCTCGGCGTGCTGGCGGGTGTGCTCAAGCCCGACGAGGGCGAGGTCAACGTGCTCGGCCGGGACCTCGCATCCCTCTCGGGGGCGCAACGGGATGCCTTCCGTGCGGAACACATCGGCTACGTATTCCAGATGTTCAACCTCATCCCCTACCTGTCGGTTCTCGACAACATCACGCTGCCGGTGCGCATGAACGCGAAACGCAGGGCCCGCCTGGACGGCGCGGGCGTCAAGGAGACCGCCGCCCTCCTCGCGGACCACCTTCAGATCGGCGACCTGCTGACAAAACCGGTGACGGAGCTCTCGGTGGGCCAGCAGCAGCGGGTGGCCGCCTGCCGGGCGCTGATCGGATCCCCGGAGATCATCGTCGCCGATGAACCGACGTCGTCACTGGACTTCGACCGCCGGGAGGCCTTCCTCGAGCTGCTCTTTGCCGAGTGCGAGCGCGCCGGCGCCACCCTGGTCTTCGTCAGCCACGACCGCACCCTGGAGGGCATGTTCTCCCGCACGGTTTCGCTCCCCGACGTCAACAGGGCCGCGCTCTGATGCTCGTTCTCGACCTCGCGCTCAAGTCGCTCCGCAACCGCGCCTTCAGCACGTCGCTGACGGTGGGCTCGATCGCGCTCAGCGTCGCCCTCCTCATCGGCGTCGAGAACGTTCGCGTGGGCATGCGCGAGAGCTTCTCCAACACCATCAGCCAGACCGACCTGATCGTGGGAGTCAAGGGAGGCACCATCCAGCTGCTGCTCTACTCGGTCTTCGGGATGGGATCGCCGACGAGCAACCTCTCCTGGGACACCTACCGCGAGTGGGCCGAACACCCTGCGATCGAGTGGACCGTCCCCTACGCTCTGGGGGACAGCCACCGCGGATACCGCGTGATCGGCACCAACGAGGACTTCTATCGCCACTACCGGTATCGCGGGGGACAGGCGATCGCGCTGGCGGAGGGCCGCGCCGGCTCGGAGGTCTTCGACGTGACCCTGGGCGCGGACGTGGCGAGCGAGCTGGGCTACGGGCTGGGCGACGCGGTGGAAGTGACGCACGGGATCGGCGAGGTGGGCTTCCTGAATCACGACCAGATGCCGTTCACGGTCGTGGGTGTCCTCGACAAGACGTTCACCCCGGTCGACCGCGCGGTCTACGTCACCCTCGAGGGCATCGAGGCCATCCACTTCGGATGGGAGGACGGCGCGCCGCCCATGCCGGGCGAAGAGCACACGCACGAGGAAGTGCTCGCCATGGAGGAGATCGAGATCACCCAGGTGACCTCGTTCTTCGTGGGCACGACCAACCGCAGGGACGTGCTCCGGCTGCAGCGCGAGATCAACGACTACGAGGGCGAGCCGATGATGGCGGTCATTCCCGGCCTGGCGCTGAACGAGATGTGGCAGGGGATCGGCTATGCCGAGACCGGGCTCCGGCTGGTGACGATCTTCGTCGTGCTGGTGGGGCTGCTGGGGATGCTGGTCTCGCTCTACACGTCGCTTAACGAGCGCCGGCGGGAGATGGCGATCCTGCGCGCCGTGGGTTCGGGCCCGAGGAGCATCGTCGCGCTGCTGGTGCTGGAGTCCGTGTGCCTGGCCGCGGCGGGGGCGATCTGCGGGCTGGCCCTGGTCTACGCGCTGCTCTCGGCCGGTCAGCCGATCGTCGAGGCACAGGTGGGGCTCTTCATCCCGATCCGGCCGCCGGGCTCGGTCGAGTGGCTCTTCCTGGGCGCCGTGGTTACGGCGGGATTCCTGATGGGGTTTGTGCCCGCGCTCAAGGCTTACCGGACGGCGCTTCATGATGGGCTGGCGGTGCGGGTTTAGGAGCGACCGTCCGATGGAGCCTGATGTGCCAGTCTCACCAGCTCCGCAACCGTCTCGCATGTGAACACCCCGGCGGCGATCGCGGCCAGGCGATCCGAGTCCGAGATGTCCGCAAGCACCGTGACGAAGTCCTCCGCGGCCCCCTCACCGAATCTGCGAGCCACCAGTCGGCGGACCAGCTCCCGCTCCCCTTCGAGACGGCCCTCCACACGGCCCTTCTCGAGCCCCTTCTCGAGGCCCTTCTCGAGGCCCTTCTCAAGCCATTCCCGGTTGAGCTCCTCGCCCCACTGCCGCGCCCGCTCGATCAACATCGACATCCGTGCCTCCTCCTGGTACCTGATTCTGAGTTCCAGTTCCCCGCCCCCGGGTCCGTGCCGCGTGACCAGCACCTGCGAGATCCACTCTCTGAAGATGACCAGCAGCTCCTGCGCCCCCGCACGCTCCGCCCGGTCGCTCAGCGACAGCGCCAGTTCCTCGAGCCGCTCCGGCGACCGGACCCGCTCCAGCGCCGCGATCATCGAGAGCATGTTCTCCTCGGGCAGCGCGGCCGGATCGAGCCGCTGCAGGTCAATGAGAAGATACCGATGCCGCGGGCGGGATCCAAGGAGCTCGTGGGGCCCGGGGGCCAGGAGTTCGTGGATGTCGTCCGGTGCCGTCCAGCGCGGCCGGCCGCTGTACACGACGACGGGGAGAACGAGCGGGAAGACGCCTCCGGGTCCGAGATCGTCGGAGCCGAGGCCCGTCCAGATGCCGCCGGCGTAGTTCATGGTGCGGAAGGCCATGCGGCGGTCGACGGTGGACTGGAACTCGAAGAGGACCAGCAGATGGAGCCAGGTCTCGTCGACGGTCCGGAACCTCCAGAGCATGTCGGCGTGCCGTCGGCCGAGGTGGGCAGGAAAAGTTGGCCTGAACGATGGGCGGTGGGATGGTGGAATGGGACTGATTGGCAGAGGGCGGGAGAATCGGGCTTTCGTTTCAGCCCCCAAAACTCCGGCCGGGCCATGTGTAATCGAGTTCGCGAGCAGAAATGTTATCCGTACTTTACATAATGACAAGCGTAATTGACATTCGGCGTGACTGAGGATGCTGATCCGCTCTGCGCCGGTCCCCTTTCCCCACATCCAGCGTGCGAATAGCGTCATGATCCAGCGGGACAGTCCCGACCGGCTCGGTCGAACCAGGACGCGCACCGGCCACCGTCATCCACGCCCAGGAAACACCCCATGACCAGACGCCACCGCGCTACTCCCACCCCCCTGTTCCTCCCTCTCCTCCTCCTCGTCACCACCGCAGCCTGCGGCGACGACGCCGCCCCCGACACCATCAAGGTCGGCGCAATCTTCGACCTCACCGGACCCACCGCCGATGTCGGCACCGACTACGCCGACGGCATGCGAGACTACGTCGACTGGGTGAACACACGTGGCGGGATCGAAGGGTGGCCGATCGAGCTGATGTACCAGGACTACGCCTATCAGATCCCCCGTGCAGAGCAGCTGTACACGCAGTTCGTAGCCGAGGGCGCGGTGGCCTTCATGGGCTGGGGGACCGGGGATACGGAGGCGCTTCAGTTGAAGATCGCCGAGGACGAAGTCCCCTTCAGCTCGGCTTCCCTCTCCCACATCCTGGGCGACCCGGCGGAAGCGCCCTACAACTTCCTGGTCGCCACCAGCTACACCGACCAGTTCCGCATCGCCCTGGACTGGATCGCGAGCAACCACGGCGAGGGCACGCCGGTCGTCGCCCTCATGCACATGGCAAGCCCCTTCGGACTTTCGCCGTCCCGGTACGGTGGCGTGGAGTTCGCGGAGGCGCTGGGCATCGAGCTGACCCTTTACGAGATGCCGCGCGGCGCGGTGGACTACACGGCCGAGTTTTCGCGCATCCGCCAGAGCGGCGCCGAGTACGTTGTCTTCCAGAACACCTCGGGCCCGGCGGCGGTGGCGCTCCAGAACGCTCACAGCCTGGGGCTCGACGCGACCTTCATCTGTCTCAACTGGTGCTCGAACGCGCAGCTGGTGCGGATCGCGGGCGAGGCGGCCGAAGGCGTGATGGGGACGATGCCGTACGCCCCGCTCAGCGTCGACGTGCCGGGAACGCGGGTGATTCGCGATTACCTGGATGCGAAGGGGGAATCGATCGAGGGCAAGACCAACGCGTACACCCAGGCGTGGTGGACCTTCGCGGTCTTCGCCGGGGCGATGCGGCAGGTGCTGGCCGCGGGGGACGAGCTCACCGGTGCGAACATCAGGGCCGCGCTCGAGACCTTCACCGATTTCGACATGCAGGGCGTCACGGTCCCGCTGAGCTTCACGCCGGACGACCACCTGGGTGCCAAGGGGCTGAGGATCTTCCGGGTCGAGAGGGGGGAGTGGGTGCCGATGACGGAGTTCATCCGGGCACCGGCGGTGCCGTAGGAGACTCCAGGTGACCAGGGACACCGGAGGGGATGCCGCAACCGGCGCGCCGAACGGCCGGCCGTCACCGAACTCCGTCCCCCTCCTGCGCCTCAACAACATCGAGGTCCTCTACGACGACGTGATCCTCGTTCTGCGGGGCCTCTCCCTCGAGGTCGGCGATGGCAGGATCGCCGCGCTCCTCGGCTCGAACGGGGCGGGCAAGACCACCACTCTCAAGGCCATCTCCGGCCTCCTCTACGTCGAGGACGGCGAGGTCACCGACGGCACCATCGTCTTCGATGGCGAGGAGATCCAGGGGATGGACGCGCACCGGATCGTCGAAAAGGGGATTTTCCAGGTGCTCGAAGGGCGGCGCGTCTTCGAACACCTGACCGTGCGCGAAAACCTGGCCGCGGGAGCGTACACGCGCCGCGACCGCCGGGCCGCTGAGGCCGACATGGACAAGGTCTTCCACTATTTCCCGGCGCTGGCGGAACGGCGGCGGCAGATCGCGGGCCACCTCTCCGGCGGCGAGCAGCAGATGGTGGCGCTCGGCCGCGCCCTGATGGCGTCGCCGCGCATGATGCTCCTCGACGAACCGTCGCTGGGCCTCGCCCCGATCCTGGTCGAGAGCATCTTCGAGATCATCCGGCGGATCAACCGCGAGGAGGGGACGACGATCCTCCTGGTCGAGCAGAACGCGCGGCTGGCGCTGGAGGTGGCCGACTACGGGTACATCATGGAGGGGGGAAGGGTTGTGCTCGAGGGGAGCGCCGACGAGCTTCGCACCAACGAGGACGTGAAGGAGTTCTACCTGGGACTGGGGGACGCCGGGCGCCGGTCCTACCGCGACGTGAAGCACTACAGGCGGAGGAAGCGGTGGCTGTCATGAACGAAGCGATCTACGATCCCGAGTGCGAAGCGCACCCGGACTGGGGCGCGCTGCAGGACGAGCTTGCGGCCACCGCGGTCAAGTACGGCAACGAGCGCACCCGCGAGGTCTACAAGCGGCTCAGAGGGGTCAACGTGTGGGCGGAGGACATCAAGGGTGTGGCCGATCTGGCCGCCATCCCGGTTCTGGAGAAGGACGACGTGCCCGAACTCCAGGCCGCGCGCCCTCCCTTCGGGGGAATGCTGTCATTCTGGGCCGGCACGCTGAAGCGCATCTACCGCTCGCCGGGACCGATCAACGACCCGCAGGGGCAGGACGAGGACTTCTGGCGTGTGGCACCGGCCGCCTGGGCCGCCGGGTTCCGCGACGGCGACATCGTGCTCAACTCGTTCTCGTATCACCTGACGCCGGGCGGGCTCATGCTCGACGCGGGACTGCGGGCGATCGGCTGCACGGTGATCCCGGGCGGCGTGGGCAACTCGGCCGCACAGGTTGAGGTGGCGTGCGCGGCCGGCGCGACCGGCTACACCGGGACGCCCCAGTTTCTGCTCACGCTCTTTGAACGGGCCCGGGAGATGGGCCACGAGCTTCCCGTCGGTCGTGCCCTGGTGACCGGAGCGCCGCTGCCGCCGCCGTTACGTACCCGTCTCCAGGACGATTTCGGCGTCGATGTCTACCAGTCGTACGGGACCGCCGACGCCGGCACGCTCGGCTACGAGTGCGAAGCGAAGGACGGATGGCACGTCGCGCCCGAAATCGTGATCGAACTGCTCGTGCCGGGGGATGATCGGCCGGCGGGCGAAGGGGAGGCCGGGCAGGTGGTGGTGACGAGCCCGAACGGGATCTACCCGCTCGTGCGGTTCGGGACGGGGGACCTGTCGGCGTGGAACCGGGAGGCGTGCCGGTGTGGGCGAACGAGCCACCGCCTAGTGGGTTTTTTGGGCAGGGTGGGCGAGGGCGTGAAGGTGAAGGGGATGTTCGTGCATCCGCGCGAGTTGGCGGGGGTGCTGGGGGACGATCCGTTGGTGGCGCGATACCAGGCCGTGGTGACGGAGGGGGCGGGGGGAGTGGACGTGTTCACGGTGCGGGTGGAGGCCGCGCCGGGATGTGAGTTGGGGGATAGTGAGGTGGCCGCGCTGGAGACGCGGATACGGGAGGCCGTGAAGGTGCGGCCGGTGGTGGAGGTGGTGGGGGCGGGGGAGATTGCGGAGGGCGACGGGGTGGTGGTGGATGGGCGGGGTGGGACGTAACCCTGACGTAACGTTAGGCTGCGAATCTCGACTCGGCTAACGGCCCCCCGGCATCACCCACCGAATCACCCTCCCCTCCCGGTCCACCACCCCAAGCGGAATCCTCAAAATGTCGTCCTCCAGCCTGAACCGGTGCACGAGATCCCCGGCAACGTCCGGCGATGACAGCGGCAACTCGAACTCATCCGCGACGCTCAGGTCGACCTCCGTGTAACCCAGGTCCTGGAACGACGCCAGCGTGACGATGCTGAGCGGATTGGGAACGCCGCCATCGATGAACGGACTCATCACCTCGGCCTTGAAGACGAACTCGCGCCAGTGGCCGTTCACGACGCCGCGCCCGCCCAGGTTCTCGGCCGGGACCGGATCGCCCCCCGTGTATTCGTCGCCGCCGATTTCCAGGAAGGCGTTGATCGCAGAATCACCGATGAAGTGCGGATCCTCGTCGCCGGTCGGGTTGTTCGGGTCGACGGGATCCTTCAACAGTCCGAGGTGCTCCCACAACGACCCGAACCCGATCACGTGGGCCATCTCGTGCAGGATCGTGCCGTCGAGGTGGCGTCCTTCCTCCTGCGTCTCCAGCGCGTCCAGGTCCTCGATGTCGAAGTACATGACGCCGACCACCGGCAGCGAGCCATCCAGGCGAATGTAGCAGGGTCCCGCGCCCGCGAGGACGGCTCCCGGTCCGTCGACCTCCCGCGCATCGGCGTAGATCAGCAGGTCGTCGACGACGCGGTCGCCCGGAACCTCGTAGTCGATGTGGACACGGGCGAGGCATTCTTCCAGTTCGGCCTTCCTCATCGTGCTCCAGCCCAGGTTGCCCCGGATGGCCTTTTCCCAGAACTCCTCGGCCCTCGCGAAGCCTTCGAGTTGACGTTCGGAGAGCACCGACGAATCGGCGTGCACGATCACGATGTCGTAGACCGAGGGCGTGGCGGTGGCCGTGAAGCGGATCAGCCCGACCGGCTCGTCTCCATCGCTGACGTGGGCAGTGAGCCGGTACATTCCTTCAGTGGGACCCAGAATCCACCGTTCCGCGACCGCGAAGCCGCCTTCGTCCGTCTCGGCCGAGGAAGGAAATGCCACGCTGCCCCCGCCTCCGCGAAACGACACGCCGAGCCCCGCGATGCCGTTCTGGTACGAGTCCCGCACCTGGATCTTCGGGCTGACGGGCACCGGCAGCCTCGCTTCGGAGACCTGGTTGTCGCCCTCGACGATCACGATGTCCGAGGGGGGCCCCGGAAGCGCACGCGCTTCGATGACGGACGGGTTGCCCTCGATCCCGTCGGCGTCAACGCTGGCCCTCAACACGTACGGGCCGGCGGTCGTCCCCAGTGTCCAGCTGCCGACCGCGGCGTGGCCGAGCGTGTCCGTGACGGCCTCGGCGCCGGTGATCGTGGCGCCTCCCGTGGCCAGGAAGGCGACGGTGACGTCGGGCAGGGGCGCTCCAGCTGAATCGGTGATCAGCACCGCCGGGGCGATGGGAACCGCGGTGCCCACGGTGACCTCCTGGCCGGCGCCCGCAACCACGGTCATCCGGGCGGGGACGCCCAGTGCGGTCGCACGGATGTTGACCGGATCGAGGCCGGCGACGCTCGCGCGAAGCTCCTGCGGCCCCGGCTGGCCGAGTGTCCAGGCACCTGGAGAGGCAAGGCCATCGCCATCGGTCGTGGCGGTGGCCGATTCGACGGAGCCGCCGCCACCGGTCACTTGAAAGCCGACCGCCACTCCCCCGAGCCCGGCGCCCGTCACTCCGGTCACCCGCAACTGGATCGGTTCGGCGACCGCCGTCCCCGCGGTGGCGTGCTGTCCGTCGCCAGCCTGGACGACGAGTGCGGCCGGGAAATCGCGCGCCGTCGCGCCGAAGACGACCGGTTGCAGCCCGGAGACACGGGCGCGCAGTTGCTGCGGGCCGGGGTCGCCCAGTGTCCACGCTCCGGAAGACGCGACGCCGTCGCTGCCCGTGACGGCGGTTGCGGACGCGACGGACCCGCCGCCACCCGTCACCGTGAAGCTGACGGTGACCCCCCCGACGCCGGCCCCGGACTGCCCGGTGACCTGTACGGTCGGGGGGTTGGGGACGGCGGTGCGGGCATCGGCGGTCTGGCCGTCGCCGGAGCGGATGGCCAGCGCGGCGGCGGTTTCGGGTTCGCTTCCAGGTCCGCCGTCACAGGACCACAGGGCCAGCAGCGCGAGGAAAGCGAAGCTGGCGCTCCGTCGCGCTTGGTGTTCGTGCGGCTTGGTCGGCTGACTGCTGGTCGTGGCTCGCATGGAACCAATCATAGAGGGGTCGGAACGGAGGCGATACCCGGATGAATTGTGTATGTTGTCATATACACACGTGTGTAACATCGGCGGTCCGCGCGTCGCGTGGGCCCTGGGGCCGACCAAACGGGTGCGGCGAGGTCCGGGCCAGGAGGAGGAAGATGGATTCCAGGCGAATGCAGTTGCTGATTCCCGAGGGTCTGGAGGCGCGTCTGCGCAGGGCCGCGGAGCGGGCCCGGGTATCGCGCAGCGCATGGGTGCGGCAGGCGATCGAGGACCGGCTTGAACGGGAGTCGGGGCCGGTACCCGAAGACCCACTCGCGGAACTTCGGGTGCTGAGCGGTCCCACCGCCGATATCTGCGCGATGATCAGCGAGATCGAGGCCGGCCGCTCGTGAAGGTCTTCGTCGACTCGAACATTCCGATGTACGTGGCCGGGGCGGATCACCCCAACCGGGCACCCGCCACCCGGTTCCTGGAGAATGCGGATCACATGGGCCACGACCTGTGCACCAGCACGGAAGTTCTCCAGGAAATCCTGTATCGCTACACGGCCCTGGGGAGGACGGACCTGGCCGACCGGGTGTACGACCTGTTCATCGCACTCGTTCCCGAGGTCTTCAGCGTGACGCTGGCCGATACCGACGTGGCGAAGCGGATCCTGCTGTCGACGCCGGGCCTTTCCGCCCGGGACGCCGTCCACGCAGGGGTCATGCTCAACCGTGGTGTGAACCGAATCGCGACCTTCGACCGGGGATTCGACCGGATCGAGGGCGTCGCTCGAATCGAACTGGTGTAGGATCTCAACCCGGAGGCCTTTTCATGCGAGGTGAACGCGCCGCGCGGCCACGACCGCCCATCATCCCCTTCTCGATCACCGCCCTCCTCGTCATCCTCCTCGGCGCGGCCACCCTTGCCGCGCCCTCCGGCCCATCCCGCCCCGGCATCGACATCGAGTCGTACCGCTTCGAACTCACGCTCCGCGACGACACCGACGAGATCACCGGCCGCGCCACCGTGACCCTGCGCTTCACCGCCGACAACGTCACCGAAGTCCCCCTCGACCTGATCGGGCGCGGTCCCGAGGGCCGCGGCATGGAAGTCCTCGCGGTGACCGCCGCGGACGGCGAGACGCCGCTCACCCACTCCCACGCGGACAACCTCCTTACCATCCACCTCCCCGAACCCGGCACCACAGGCGCCCTTGCCACCCTCACCATCGCCTACCGCGGCGTCCCCGCCTCCGGCCTCCGCATCGGCCCCAACAAGTACGGCGAACGCACCTTCTTCAGCGACAACTGGCCCAACCGCGCCCGCAACTGGCTCCCCACCGTGGACCACATCGGCGACAAGGCGACGTGCGAGTTCGTCGTGACCGCGCCCGCCCACTACCAGGTCGTGTCCAACGGCCGCCTCGTCGAGGAGACCGACGTCGCCGGCGGGATGCGCCTCACGCACTGGAAGCAGTCGGTGCCGATCTCGCCGTGGCTGTACGTGGTGGGCGTGGCCCGCTTCGCCGTGCAGCACCTGGGCGAGTTCAAGGGCGTCCCCGTGCAGACCTGGGTCTACGCCCGCGACCGCGACGCGGGATTTTACGACTTCGCGGTGCCCACCATGGAAGTCCTGCACTTCTACGAGGAATACGTGGGTCCCTTCGCCTACGAGAAGCTCGCGAACATCACGTCGCCGGCGACGGGCGGGGGCATGGAGGCCGCGACCGCGCTCATGTACGGTGAGAACTCGGTTACCGGCGAGCGGTCGGTGCGGTGGCGCAACGTCGTCATCCACGAGATCGCGCACCAGTGGTTCGGCAATTCGGTCACCGAGTCGGAGTGGGACGACATCTGGCTCAGCGAAGGCTTCGCGACGTACTTCACGCTGCTCTTCCGCGAGCACGCCTACGGGCGGGACGACTTCGTGACGGGGCTCCGGGAAGCGGCCGAGCGCGTCTGGCGCTGGTACGACGACAACCCCGACTACCGCATCGTTCACGACAACCTGACCGACATGTCGCGCGTCACCAGCATCGCGACCTACCAGAAGGGCGCCTGGGTGCTGCACATGCTGCGGGGCCGCCTCGGCGACGAGGACTTCTGGCGGGGCATCCGGCTGTACTACGCGCGCCATTTCAACGGGACGGCCACCACCGACGACTTCATGCATGCGATGGAAGAGGTGTCGGGGGACGACTTGCACGCATTCTTCGACCAGTGGTTGCGGCGTGGGGGGAATCCAGCGCTGGAGGGGTCGTGGAGCTACGACGCGGCGGCGGGGGTTGTGCGCGTGGAGTTGCGGCAGGTGCACGAGGGTGGGTTGTTCACGGTGCCGCTGGACATCGGGGTGTACGAGGAGGGGGACCTGGTGCCCGCGCAGGTGACGACGGTGGAGGTCAGCGAGGCGTCGCACCGGTTCGAGCTCGCGGTGGAGCGCGAGCCGGTGGATGTCCGGCTGGATCCGGGTACGTGGCTGCTGTTTCGGGGGGAGTTCCTGCGGCATCAGGACTGAAGCCGTGCCTGCCCGCCGCCCCGGCGCTCGGGCGGCCTTGTCCACGGACTGCCGGACGGCTGGCCGCCAGCCTCGCGCGCGCATACCTTCCCTCTCGCCTGATTCACCCAAAGCCCCGGGAAGGAGACCCATGCGCAACCCGATCACCCCCATCCTTCTGCTACTGCTTGCCTTCTCCATCGGCCTGGCGGCACCCGACCGCCTCGCGGCCGCCCCCTTCTCCCCACTCCCCCTCCTTCAGGAGGAGGAAGAGGAGCAGGAGGCGGACACCACCGAACAGGAGGCCGAGGAAGCCGACACCACCACCAAGTACACGGACGTCATCACCGAGGACGCGGTCACCAGCGAGGGCCTCTTCGACACGCACATGATCGAGGACAAGCTCTACTACGAGATCCCCCTCGACCTGCTCGACCGCGAGATGCTGCTGCTGACCCGCATCGCGAAAACTCCGGACGGGGTCGGCTACGGCGGTTCCAAGGTCAACACCTCGACCGTTCGGTGGGAGCGCAACAAGGAGCGCATCTTTCTTCGCCTCTTGAGCCATCAGAACATCGCGGACGACACCACGGCCATCGCCCAGGCGGTCAGGAATTCGAACTTCGAACCGATCCTCTCGGCCTTCGACATCGAGGTGATGTCGGAGGACTCGGCGGCGGCGGTGATCGAAGTCACCAGTCTCTTCACCGGCGACCTGGCGCTCATCGGCCTGCCCAGCTTCCGGCGGCAGCAGTTCGGCGTGCGAAGACTGGACGGCGACCGCACCTACATCGTGCGCGCCACCGCGTACCCGAGGAACGTCGAGGTGCGCCGGGTCGTCACCTACGACGCCACCCAGTCCCCCTCGACGGGAAGCAACACGCTCTCCATGGAGATGCACCACTCCATGCTGCTGCTCCCCGACGATCCCATGGAGCCGCGCCTCTGCGACGAGCGGGTCGGCTTCTTCAGCAACAGCCGGACCGACTACGGGCTGGACGTGCAGCGCGCCGAAACCCGCTGCTTCGTCACCCGCTGGCGGCTGGAGCCGTCGGACCCGGCTGCGTATGCGCGCGGCGAGGTCGTCGACCCGGTCGAGCCGATCGTCTACTACATCGACCCGGCCACGCCGCCCAAGTGGGTGCCGTACCTCAAGCAGGGCGTCGAGGACTGGCAGCCGGCCTTCGAGGCGGCGGGCTTCAGCAACGCGATCGTGGCCCGCGACGCGCCCACCGACGACCCGAACTGGAGCGCCGAGGACGCGCGCTATTCGGTCATCCGCTACCTGGCGTCGCCGATCGCCAACGCGTCGGGTCCGCATGTGCACGACCCCCGCACCGGCCAGATCCTGGAGAGCGACATCCAGTGGTACCACAACGTGATGAACCTGCTCCGCAACTGGTTCTTCGTGCAGACCGCCGCCGCCAACGAGGACGCCCGCGGCGTCGAGTTCGACGACGAGATCATGGGCGAGCTCATCCGCTTCGTCTCGGCGCACGAGGTCGGCCACACCATCGGTCTGCAGCACAACATGCAGTCTTCGGCGGCCTACCCGGTCGAGCGGCTCCGCACGCGTTTCGTCTGCGAGATGGGCGTGGCCCCGTCGATCATGGACTACGCGCGCTTCAACTACGTCGCCCAGCCCGGCGACGACACCTGCTACTACCCCGTGGTGGGACCCTACGACATCTTCGCCATCGAGTGGGGCTACCGGTACTTCCCGGGTGAGGACCGCTACAGCGAGCGCGAAGACCTCCGCGAGATGGTGGCCGACATGCAGGAAGACCCCGTCTACCGCTTCTCGAGCCCGACCGGAATGGATCCCACGGCGCTCACCGAGGCCATCGGCGACGACGCCATGCGGGCGTCCGACTACGGCGTGGAGAACCTCAAGCGCACCGTGGACCGGCTGACGGAGTGGAGCTACGAAGAGGGTGAGGACTATTCGCAGCTGCAGGAGCTCTACCAGAACGTGATTTCGCAGTGGCAGCGCTACATCGGCCACGTCGCCGCCAACCTCGGGGGCGTCGTAACCCACCGGAAGCGCCAGGGGCAGGACGGCGTGCCGTACGAGATGGTCGACAAGGAAACCCAGGCGCGGGCGATGGACTACCTCAACCGGCAGGTCTTCGCGACGCCCGAGTGGATGCTGGATGCGGACATCTTCGACCGCTTCCAGCCGACGGGCGCGCTCAGCCAGATCCGCGGCGGCCAGTCGTCGGCGCTGAACCAGGTGTTGAACGTGGCGCGCATGAACCGTCTGGTGGAACAGGAGGCCTTCCACGGCAACGACGCGTACTCGCTCGGCGAGATGCTCGACGACCTGCGCGGGGGCGTGTGGTCGGAGGTGACATCGGGCGAGGCCACGGACGCCTACCGCCGCAACCTGCAGCGGGCCTACCTGGACCGCATGAAGACGCTCATGTGGGACGACACCGCCATGCAGGGCGACGTCGCGACCTTCGCGCGCGGCCAGCTGATGACGCTGAAGGGCGAGCTGGAGGCGGCGGCAGGCAGCGCGTCGGACCAGGCGACCCAGTGGCACTTCATGGACGCGGTCGTGCGGATTGACCTGATCCTGGATCCGGCAAACGAGCCGCCGCCGGCTGAGGGCGCGACCCCTCCGTTCGTCTTCCCGTTCCTGAAGGGGAAGTGAGGGGGGGTTGACCGCCGCCGCGATCTGCGGACACTACTGATACAGGCGGAGACCCCGCGCGCCTGGCCGAATCCGGGCGCGCGGGGTCTCCGTTTCTCCTGTCGGTCCGGGGGGGCTCCGCGAGGGACGCCATCGACGCCTGGGTCCCGCTGCCTGGCGGCGGACCGATCCCGGGGATTCGCTCACCGGATCCTGTAGACGAATCCTCCCCGCAAGGTTGTGGTCGGGAGCTTCAGCTTGTCGAATATGATCGCCGACGGCGTGCATTCCGGGCAGGACGACTTCGTCGCGGGTCGCCCCGCGCTGACGCTCAGGCCGTATTTGCGAGCCACTCCAAGGGTGATGCCCGCTGTCTCGGTGAGTTGAATCTCCAGGCCCGCCGCTCCGGCGATGCCCCAGGTGTCCAGGCTCGTGTAGCTTCTTCCCTGCTGCACGGGCTGACTGCTCACCTCAAAGTCGCCGACTTCCGGCACGGTGACCCTCAACTTCGAGGCGGAGCGCGGCGCCCATGCCAGGGCGGGTCCGGCGGCCAGGTAGGCGCGAATCCGGTCCTTTGCCAGGGGGAGGATCGCCCTGCCCATCGCGGTCATCTCGAGGTAGCTCATGTCGACGTTCAGCGCGAACTCCTCCGCCCCCCAGCGCCCGCCCTTCTCCGAATAGGCGCCACCGAACTCGATCCCGAAATGCCGGTGCAGCCCAACCGTGGCGGACACTCCCGCGATACCTCGCCAGGTGGCCTCGGTGCTGGCGGACTTGAGTTCCGAATCCGAGAAGGACGTAACGTTGACGCCGCCCGTGAGGGCGACCGCGACCTGCGCGGAAGCGGGGGGGCCGGGGGGGAGAAGCAGGATCGACGCGGCTGTCGCGAGGATGGCGGCGAGGCCCGGAGGAAACAGCCTTGTCCTGATCGTGGGGGAAGTCGATCCAGGTGCACGCGGCAGCCACCGCGCGACGAGCGGCAGGTGAAGGGCCTTGTTTCGCATGATGTGTCTCCTTGCGGTTGAGCGGAGTGGTCGATGTCCTACTTCATACACCACTGCGTACCCGCACTGTGACGGGAAAAACCCGGAAACGTGCGGGGAGAATCCCGTCAAGCCATCCCGGGAGACCCTGTCCGCCTTGGCACGGTCCACACCGGCGTCGTTGTCGGCGTGTCGGTTGTTGGCGTTGGACTGTACCTCCGCGGTCGATTCAAACGGACAGGTGTACGTCATAGCGGGATAGCCCTGGTCTGTATGAAATATCGGGACAACTCCATGATCTTGCGTCCGGTTTCCGGGCCGGATCAGATTCCCAACCGCATGGGCTCCATCCCCAACCGACGGACATGATGAGTCGAGTCGCCAACAGTGCCGATAGTGGCCTCAAGGTGCGCCAACCCGGTTTCGGCAAGCACCGGTTCGCATTTGCGATGGTGTTGGCTATCAACGCCGTGGCCTGTGGCGAAAAACCGACTGATCCTCCGAGCCCCCCCAACCGGGCACCGGTTTCGACGGCATCCATTCCGTCGGCGACCGTCCAGGTAGGCGACTCCCTCCTGCTCGACCTGTCGACGTATTTCAACGATCCGGACGGGGACAACCTGAGCTTCGCGGCCGCGTCCTCGAACTCCACCGTGGCGACCGCGTCAGTGTCGGGCAGTGCGGCCAAGGTGATGGCGTTGGCGCGAGGAACAGCCAGCGTCACCGTAACGGCAACCGACCCTGATGGCCTGACCGCCTCGCAGAGCTTCACGGTGACCGTGCCGAACCGTCGACCGCTGGTTTCGGACTCCATCCGGGCCCAGGAGCTACCTGTCGACGACACCCTTCTGGTCGACCTCTCGGCGTACTTCTCGGACCCGGACGGGGACAGCCTGACCTTCGCGGCCACGTCCTCGGACTCCACCGTGGCGACTGCGTCGGTGTCGGGCAGTGCGGCCAAGGTCACTGCCCTGGCGCCCGGCGTGGCCACCATCACCGTCACCGCATCCGACCTGAGCGGACTCTCGGTCTCGCAGCATTTCGCTGTCACGGCCGTGGCTCGGATGATCGAGACTGTCGTCGCAACACCCGATTCCGTGAGACTCACCTCGCTCTCGGCGACGGTCCGGTTGACCGCTGAAGCGTTCGACCAGTTCGGCAGGCTCGTGCCCGCGCCGGATTTCACATGGTCGAGCAAGGATCACACGGTGGCCGCGGTGGACACCGAGGGTCTCGTCAGGGCAACCGGGTCAGGTGAGACCGTGATTGCCGTCACTGCCGGGTCAGCCTCCGACACGGTGGTCGTGCGGGTAATGCCCCTGGTTTATGCTGTGACCGTGACACCGACGGCCGCCACACTTCTCCCGGGTGACTCGATTCAACTGACTGCCTCGGCTACGGACCGTCACGGCCACCCCGTCGCCGGAGCGGAGCTGCTCTGGACAACGAGCGACACACTGGCGGTGGAGGTCCGAGGATCCGAGCACACGAGCACAGCAATCACTCGTGGCATCGGTCAGGGGTCCGCTACGATCACCGCCTCTTCAGGACATGCTCGGGGAACCTCTCAAATAACCGTGGCCGCGAATCCGGATCGTGCCGCGCTGCTGGCGCTCTTCGAGGCCACGGGCGGAGCTGACTGGGATAACAGCGCCAGCTGGGGGACCGACGCACCGCTCGACGACTGGTTCGGGGTCCAGGTCGATGTCGACGGGCGGGTGACGAAACTCAACTTGCGAATCAACAGTCTAAGGGGACCGATCCCCGCGGAGCTGGGTTCGCTCGCAAAGCTGACGGAACTCGATCTCTCGCGGAACGAACTGTTCGGAAAGGTTCCGTTCGAACTCGGCTCTCTCACGCAACTCCAAGTGCTTGACCTGAGCACCAACTTCAATCTGACCGGGCCGATTCCGCCACAGTTCGGTTCGCTCACCGACCTGAAACAGTTGTCACTCTCCTTCAACCGGCTGACCGGCCCGATCCCCCCGCAATTGGGATCGCTGACCAACTTGACGCGTCTGTCACTCCATTTGAACCAACTGATGGGTCCGATCCCCCCGCAACTGGGGTCGCTCCACGATCTGAAAGAACTAGGGCTCGGCGACAACCGGCTGACGGGTCCGATCCCTCCGGAGTTGGGGTCGCTCGCCAATCTGGAATGGCTGCACCTCGCCAACAACCGGCTCACAGGCGACGTGCCCCAGCAACTAGCCGGGCTTCCCCGCCTCAAGTGGTTGCTGCTTGGCTCCAATCAGCTGACGGGAACGATCCCTCGAGGCTTTCTCGGGTCGCGGATGATCCGGTTCAGCTTCGCGAACAACGACGGACTCTGCGCGCCGGGCACGAGTGATTACGTTGTCTGGCTCGGGAGCATCGAGGAGGCCGACGCAACGTTCTGCAACTCCGCTCACATCGCCGCCCTCACGTCCCTCTTCGAAACATCCGGCGGGACGGGTTGGATGAAGTCCGACGGGTGGCTCGGCGGCGAAGTGCTGGGCGACTGGTACGGCGTCACTGCGGACTCGCTGGGACGGGTCCTTGCACTCGACCTCGGCGGCAACGAGCTCGTGGGCCCCCTACCCGCCACCGTGGCCCGGTTGACCGGCATGACCGAGCTTCGGATCGACGACAATGCCCTTGTCGGTCCGCTGCCGCTGGATCTGGTGAATCTCCCGCTTCGTACGTTTCACTACTTGGACACGGAGTTGTGCACTCCAGCCAGCGCACGGTTCGAGGCGTGGCTGGACGGCATCGCATCTCATCAGGGCACGGATGTGGAGTGTGGTGCACTCTCGGACCGCGACATTCTGGTCGCGTTCTACCACGCTACAGGCGGTCCCGGGTGGGCGAACGACGACAACTGGCTCAGCGATGCGCCGCTCGACAGCTGGAATGGCGTACACCTGGACGGCGACGGTCGCGTCAGCAAACTGTTCGTCGGTTTGAACAACCTTGTGGGATCCATGCCGCCGGAGCTTGGCCAACTCAACCACCTCACTTCGTTGTTCCTGGCTTACAACCGCCTGACGGGCCCGATCCCGCCCGAACTCGGTTCGGCTCCGGAACTGAATTCCTTGTACCTCAACAACAACGATCTCACCGGCCCGATCCCGCCGGAGCTGAGCCGCCTGACCGGCCTGGCAGTGCTTTCCTTCGGCTCCAATCGCCTGACGGGCCCGATCCCGCCGGAGCTTGGTTCGCTGGTCAACCTTTACTGGCTGGCCCTCGACGAGAACCAATTGACGGGCTCGATCCCGGCCGAACTGGGCCGCCTCGCACGCGTGGACTCGTTGGATCTGTCCGAAAACGCACTCACGGGTCCAATACCTCGCGATCTGGGCCGACTCACCAACCTGGAGAGCCTGGTTCTGCACCGAAACAGCCTGTCGGGCCCGATTCCACCGGAGATCGGCCTCCTTGGGAAGCTGAAACGACTATCGCTCTCCGGGAACAATCTGACCGGGCGGTTGCCGGCGGGTGTCGGCAACCTGTCGGACCTGACCCACCTGTCCCTGTACAACAACGCGCGGCTGTCGGGTCCCCTGCCAGGGAGCCTGACAAGCCTTCGACGACTGCGGGAATTCCAAGCGGGCGGCACCGGGCTTTGTGCACCAACAGAGCCCGACTTCCTGCATTGGCTTTGGGAGATTCCAACAAGTCGGGTGGGCCTCTGCGTCAGCACGCAGTCCGCGGCCTATCTGACCCAGGCGGCGCAGTCCCGTGCGTACCCCGTGCCGCTCATAGCGGGGCAAGAGGCTCTGCTGCGCGTGTTCGTGACCGCCAGGCACTCCACCACCGCGGGCATTCCGCCGGTTCGAGCCACGTTCTACTCGGGAGACAGCGAAACGTACGTGGCGAACATCCCGGGACAGTCGTCGGCAATTCCGACCGAGATCATTGAGTCGTCGCTGTGGACGTCGGCGAACGCGCGCGTTCCGGGCCATGTACTGGAGCCGGGGCTCGAGATGGTGATCGAGGTGGATCCGGACAGCACCCTGGACCCTTCGCTGGGCGTGACGAGGCGCATTCCGGAGTCCGGACGGCTCCTCCAGGATGTGCGGGCGACGCCCACGATGGAACTCACCCTGATTCCCTTCCTGTGGACCGAGGATCCCGATTCCGCCATCGTGGACATCGTCGAGGCCATGGCGACGGATCACGCAGCACGGCTCTGGCCCATCCACACGCTCCTGCCCGTGGGTGATCTGGACGTGACGCTTCACGAACCCGTCTTGAGTTCGAGCAACAGCGGATTCGACATGCTCGATCAGACCGAGGTCATTCGGGTCATGGAGGGGGGAAGCGGCTACTACATGGGTATGTCGAAGCGCTACTTCGGCCTGCGTGGAGTGGCGCGCCTTCGGGGCTGGTCGAGCTGGTCAGTGCCCGACGCGGTCGTCATGGCGCACGAACTGGGGCACAACATGAGTCTCCTCCACGCGCCGTGCGGAGGCGCGGCAGGGCCCGATCCGGGATTCCCCGAAGCGGACGGGACCGTCGGCATCTGGGGATATGATTTCCGCGAGAACGGAGGGCTGGTGAGCGCCTCCACTCCGGACTTCATGTCATACTGTGATCCGGATTGGACCGGTGGCTACCACTTCGGCAAGGCGTTGGGATACCGCTTGGAGACCGAGGCCGGGACTCGAGCCGCGGCGTCGGCGGAACCGGTGAAATCGCTGTTGCTCTGGGGTGGTGTCGACCCCGATGGGCAGCCGGTGCTGGAGCCGAGCTTCGTCGTGACCTTGCCACCTGTCCTGCCGCGTGGGCCGGGGGACCATCGGCTGGAAGGCAGGACCGCGGGCGGGGACCTGCTCTTTGCGATGGACTTCGACATGGCGGAAACTGTGGATGGAGACGGGAGATCGGGGTTTGTTTTTGCGGTGCCCGTGCTGGACGGGTGGGCCGATGGATTGGCGAGCGTCACGCTGTCCGGACCGGGTGGAGTCGTGACGGTGGATGGGGAGCGGGATCGGGCGGCAGCGATCCTGCGTGATCCGCGAAGTGGGCGGGTGCGCGCTGTGTTCCGCGGCCATCCGCGGACCGTGAGGCATCAGGTTGACGCGTATTTGGCCATGGTGGCTGGAGCGGAGATCGAAGTGCTGTTGAGCGGCGGTATCCCGACTTCGGGCGACTGGAGGCGCTGAGGTTCAAGCGGGCTCCGGGCAGTCCTGGTCGATTGTGTCCCCCGCGAGAATCTGTAGCGCCGGACCGCCATCAGAGTAGAAGCTGCGCGACCGCAATGTAAATCACGCATTACAATATGTAATGTGAACCTGACATCGCAACCGAGCGGAGCATCCGGATGGGATGCGTCACCGTCAGAGTGCTGGGAGTTCCCTCCGGTCAGATTTCCGCCTCGCTGCGCCAGCGCTCAAGCGTCTCCCGGAGTCGCTTGAGCGCGCTTTGGCTGGTGATGAAGCCGACAGTCATCGCAACCCAGGCCTCGGTCGGTCCCTCCTCGGTCTCGGCAGGCGAGAAGCTGGCGAGGGAACCGATCGCCAACAGGGCTTCGTCCAGCGCCGCCCGTCCGGAACTCTCGGCGATCCGCTGTTCTTTCACGGCACCGGCCTCGTCCACCAGGAAGTGTGCGATGGCGGCGCCCTCGGTGCCCGTTTCTCCACTCTCGCCCGGTATGCTCATCTTCAGGGCATCGAACACTTCATCGTCGTTCAGCAGAACGGGAGCGACTGTTGGGACGGCGGACTCCGAGACGGCGAGAACGGGGTCGAACATGACGATACAGCGCGGCGGCGGCGCGGGATCCGACTCTGAAACCGCGTACGGACCGAGGCTGACCCGCCAGGGGGCGCTTCCCATCTCCAGAAATTCCAGGCAGGCACGGGAAAGACTGTCGGGTCCGGTCAGCGTCTGAAGCCCGATCACGGTCACGGCCGCGGTCACCCCACCGACGGCCGCAGCAAGGACCAGGGAGCGTCCCGTCTGTTTGTTCTTGCGCAAGTTGCTCATTCCTTCCTGCTCCTCGGTGAAATGACCCGCTCCCGCACGCGCCGTCCCGCGGCAACGCTTCCAGCGCTTGCGCCCCGCTGCGGCGCCGAATCAATTGCGCTGTCCACCGCGTGCCCCAACCCGAACCAACAATGCCCATGATCAGCCCGACCGGCAAGCTGTCCACCAGCCTCTTCGCGTCCGCCACCGCCCTTTCGGCGCTGGCCGCCACGCTTCCCCCCACCCCCCTCGCCGCCCAGGAGGGCCACCACGCCCACACCGGCATGTACGATGGCCCCACTGTCCTGCGCGCCGCGCGCCTCCTCGACGTCGAGACCGGCGTGATGCACACCAACGCGGTCATCGTGGTCGAGGACGGCGTCATCACGGCGGTGAACCCCGATCCCGTCCCCGACGTGATGCACGACATGGACCTGGGCGATGTCACGCTGCTGCCCGGATTCATCGACGCGCACACGCACCTGGCCGGCGAGATCAGCGCGACCTCCTTCACCGACGCGGTCACGCGCACCGAGGCCTACGGCGCCATCAACGCGGTGCGGTTCGGGGCCATCACCGTGCGGGCCGGCTTCACCACGGTGCGCGACTTCGGCGGCGACGTGACGGTCGAGCTCGGCAAGGCGGTAGAGCGGGGCGTCATCGACGCGCCCCGGGTGATCCCGTCGCGGTATCCGCTCGGCATCACCGGTGGCCACTGCGACGTGACGGGGTTCGCTCCGGGCATCCGCGAGGGCGGCCCGGAGGAAGGCGTGGCGGACGGGCCGTGGGAGGCGGTCCAGGCGGTCCGCTACCAGATCAAGCACGGGGCGAAGGTGATCAAGACCTGCGCGACCGCGGGCGTGCTCTCGATGGAGGGCCCGGTGGGCGCGCAGCAGTACTCGCTCGAGGAGCTCACCGCGATGGTCGAGGAAGCCGCACGGCACGGCGTCAAGGTCGCCGCGCACGCGCATGGCTCCGAGGGGATCCTGGCGGCGGTGCGGGCCGGGGTGGCCTCGATCGAGCACGGGTCGATCCTCACCGATGAGATCATGGACCTTATGATCGAGAAGGGGACCTACCTGGTGCCGACCACCTACCTCGCCGACCGGATCCCTCTCGATGAACTTCCGGCCCCGGTGCGCGCCAAGGCCGAGGAGATCCTGCCGGTCATGCGGGTGAGTCTGCAACGCGCGATCGACCGCGGTGTCCCGATCGCCTTCGGCACCGACGCGGGGGTCTTCCCGCACGGCGAGAACGCGGGCGAGTTCGACATCTATGTAGGGATGGGGATGAGCGAGCTGGACGCGCTCCGCACCGCCACGATCCACGCCGCCGACCTGCTCGATACACCCGACCGGGGCCGCCTGGCCGAGGGGATGCTCGCGGACATCATCGCGGTGCCGGGCAACCCGCTCGACGACATCGAGGTGACGAAGGACGTGCAGTTCGTGATGCTGGGCGGGCGCGTGATCAAGCACGTGATGGGCGGGCGCGACATGCACTCGATGGGACACTGAGCGGCAGCATGCATGTCACGCGCGAGCAGCTCGCGACCGCGGTCCGGGCTCTCTGCGCCGACTTCGGGCACGACTACTGGCAGCGCGCCGACGAGGCCCGGGCCTACCCGCACGAGTTCGTCGACGCGCTGACCGAAGCGGGCTACCTGGCGTGCCTGATCCCCGAGGATTTCGGCGGCATGGGGCTGGGTGTGCGCGAGGCCTGCGTGATCCTCGAGGAGATCAACCGCTCGGGTGGCAACGCGGCCGCCTGCCACGCGCAGATGTACACGATGGGGACGCTGCTCCGCCACGGCTCTGACGAACAAAAGCGGCGCTACCTGCCGGGAATCGCGAGCGGCGAGCTTTCCCTCCAGGCCTTCGCCGTGACCGAACCCGACGCCGGCTCCGACACGACCCGCATCCGCACCTTCGCCAAGCGCCGGGGCGACCGCTACGTGGTGAACGGGCAGAAGGTCTTCATCTCGCGGGTCCGCCAGTCCGACCTCATGATCCTGCTCGCGCGCACCACCCCGATCGACGAGGTCGAGAAGCGGACCGGGGGGCTTTCGGCCTTCATCGTAGACCTGCGCGACGCCGGCGACGCGCTGCGCACGGCCCCCATCGACACCATGATCAACCACGAGAGCTGCGAGGTCTTCTTCGACGGCCTCGAGGTTCCCGCTGCGAACCGGATAGGCGACGAGGGCCGCGGTTTCCGCTACATCATGTCCGGGATGAACGCGGAGCGGATCCTGCTCGCCTCGGAATCGATCGGCGACGGCATGTACTTCATCGACCGGGCATCGGACTATGCCAGCGCCCGCAAGGTCTTCGGCCGCCGAATCGGCGAGAACCAGGGCGTCCAGTTCCCGATCGCTGACGCGTACATGGATGTTCGCGCGGCGGCGGCGGTCCGCGACGAGGCCGCGCGGGAGTACGACGCGGGCGAGACCCGCGGGGAGGGGCCCAACATGGCCAAGTACCTGGCATCGCGGGCCGCGTGGAAGGCGGCCAATGTGGCCATGGACACCTTCGGGGGTTGGGGGATGGCGACGGAATACGGAATCGAGCGCAAGTTCCGCGAGGCGCGTCTGCACATGGTGGCGCCTGTGGCGAACAATCTGGTGCTCAGCCATGTGGCGACGCATGTGCTTGGCATGCCGCGGTCGTTTTGAGGGGCCTGTGAACCTGCCCACCTGCCGCTCGATCCTCTTCGTTCCGGGGGACCGGCCCGATCGCTACGACAAGGCGCTGGTGGCGGGGGCGGATGCGGTTTGCATCGACCTGGAGGACGCGGTGCCCGAGGCGCGAAAGGCGGAGGCGCGCGAGGCTGTGATGGGCTTCTTGGAGGGGTGGAGTTCGGGGGACTCGCAGCGGCGCAACTGCCTGATGGTGCGCATCAACGACCTCCATACGGACGTGGGCTGGGACGACCTGGAGGCGATCGCGGACGGTCCGCGGCCCGACGCTCTGATGGTGCCGATGGTCCGCAAGGCGGTCGAGGTCGAGGTGGCCCTGGAGAAGCTGGGGGTCACGCTGCCGGTGCTTCCCCTGATCGAGACGGCGAGCGGAATCGAGAATGCCGTCAGGATCGGGGCCGTGGTCGGCGTGAAAGGACTGGTATTCGGGGGATTCGATCTGGCGCTGGAGTTGGGGGCGAAGCCGTGGTGGGAGCCGCTGCTGTATGCGCGGTCCCGGGTGGTGCACGCGGCGGCGGTCAGCGGGATACCGACCTATGACGTGCCGTCGCGCGACTATCGGGAGCTGACCGTACTGCGTGAGGAGACGAAGCGCGTACGCGCGTTGGGCTTCGCCGGGAAGACCGCGATCCATCCCGCGCAGATTCCGGTGATTCACGAGGTGTATGCGCCGTCGCGCGAGGAGGTGGAACGTGCCCGCGCGATCGTGGAGGCCGACCGGGGGGCGGAGGGGGGTGCGGTGGGGGTGGGGGGACGGATGGTGGATCGTCCCGTGGTCGAGGCCGCGCGGCGGGTTCTCGAACGGGCGGGCGAGATGGTGCGCGTGGAGGGGGAGCCGGAAGGGGAGGGGGGATGATGGGCACACCGGCGCAGGGTGGAGAGCGGGTGCGCGCCGAGGTTCTGTCGCGGGGACCGGCCGGTATCATGCAGGCGCTACTGGATCGGGATCCCGACCGCCTTCGCGAGGGCGACCCGCTGCCGCTGGGGTGGCACTGGTTCTACTTCAAACGACCCCTTCGCGCCTCGAGCCTCGGGGCCGATGGACATGAGCGTCGCGGTGACTTCATGCCGGATGTGGATTTGCCGGGGCGGATGTGGGCGGGCGGCACGCTGCGGTCGCTGGGGCCGGTGCGGATCGGGGAGCGGGCGGAGCTGCGGTCGCGCGTGAGCGGGGTTGAGGAGAAGCGGGGGAAGAGTGGTCGGCTCGTGTTTGTGACTGTGGGGCAGACGGTGCTGCAGGGTGGGCGCGCATGTGTGGAGGAGGAGCAGGTGATCGTTTACCGTGGGGCCGATCGGCGCCCGGCGGATGATCCGGCCGACGCGGCTCCTGGCCCGGCGATGGATCGGGCGGATCCGGTCCCTCCGCCGGCGGGGCAACCAGTCGACGTGGTCCGCGCTCCGGCCTCAGGCCTGGCCGGCGATGCCGCCTGGAGCGAGACCTTCCTCCCCACCACGATCGCGCTCTTCCGGTTCTCGGCGCTCACGCACAATGCCCACCGCATCCACTACGACCACCCCTACGCCACGGAAGTTGAAGGCTATCCCGGCCTCCTCGTGCACGGTCCGCTCACCGCGCTGCTGCTCCTTGACGCGGCCGGCCGGCGCGGCACGGAGCCGGTGACCCGGTTTCGGTATCGGGCGCTGGCACCGCTGTTCGTGGACCAGCGGATTACGCTGGCTGGACGGCGGAGTTCGCCAGCGGCGGATGAGACCGGCCCCTCGGCTGGCGGGTCATCGTCCGGCGAGCGGGTCGTCGAGGCCCTGGGGCGGGACGGGACGGTCGCCATGCGGGGGTGGGTGGAATAGCCTCGATTCATGCAATCGAACCTGGCCCTCCTCGCGGCCATGGCCCTCCTGACGGCCGGATGCGCCAAAGCCGCGCCCGAGTCGCCGCCGCCGCGAACGCCCTCGGCCACGCCCACGGGTTACACGGTGATCGATATGGATCGCCGTGCCCATCGAGTTCAAAGCCCGCTGATCCGTCGCTACTTCCCCACCGACACCCCCATCTGAACGATCCTCGGCCGGTCCACGCCCGGAACACCGACGTACTGGAAAAGCTTTCCGTCGATTTCGCGCGGTCGCGGCTCCTGGACCAGCATCGTCTCGGACCCGTCGAGAAGGCCGGCGAACGGCGCCGCCTGGGTTCCGGCGTCCGCACTGTCCGGGAAGGTGAAATCCATTGGGTAACAACCGATCGTGATGCGGCCGTGCTCGTCGGTGACCCAGAACTCGACGTTTTCCAGCTCGCTCGCCACGGTGTGGAGCACCTCGTTGATTTCTCTTTCGTCCACCCCTGCCCGGAGGGCGGCGTCAACGTAGTGGGCGGCAAGCCGAGCCGCGGCCACCATCGCTTTCTCGCGGTTGCCCAGAGGTCTATTCATTGAATCGGTCTCCTTTTCTGTACGGCCAATAACTCCAACTCAGGGTAACGTTATGAAGACGACACGATGCACGATTGTCGGACGCGGGCGTGCGAATCGCAACCTCGTGCCCGCGCTGGCGTTGCTTGCCTGCACCGCCCTCCCCGCCACCGCCCAGAAGCCGCGCGCCCGCGACCTCGGCATCCCCTTCGAGGGCACGCCCGGCCGCTTCAACGCAATCACCGACGTGGAGGGCGTGGAGGTCGGCCACGCGACGATCGTGCGGGGGAGCGGCGAGCTCGTGATCGGCGAAGGACCGGTGCGGACCGGGGTGACGGCCATTTGGCCGCGCGGCCGCGACGAGTCCGCCCCGGTCTACGCGGCGTGGTTCACACTCAACGGCAACGGCGAGATGACCGGCACGACCTGGGTGCGCGATTCGGGGCTCATGGAGGGGCCGGTCATGATCACCAACACGCTCAGCGTCGGCGTCGTGCACCATGCGGTGATCCGGTGGGGGGTGGCGCGGGACATGGAGCGGCGGCGGGGCGGTTGGCTCGCGGCGCTGCCGGTGGTGGCAGAGACGTGGGATGGGACGCTGAACGATATTCGGGGGCAACACGTGACCGAGGAGGACGCGATCGCGGCGATGGAGGGGGCGCGTGGGGGGGCGGTGGTTGAAGGGAATGTCGGGGGCGGGACCGGGATGATATGTCACCGGTTCAAGGGCGGGATCGGGACGTCGTCGCGGGAGGTGGAGGTGCGTGGCGACGACTACGTGGTGGGCGTGCTCGTGCAGTGCAACTATGGGAGCCGGGAGCTGTTCCGCGTGGCGGGCGTGCCGGTGGGGCGTGAGATTGCGGATTTGATGCCTGGGCGTGAGGCGGGGGTGGAGGGGGCAGCGGGGCAGGCGGGACCGGTGGATCGCGACGGGTCGATCATCGTGGTGGTCGCGACCGACGCCCCGGTCATGCCGCACCAGCTGGAACGGATGGCACGCCGGGTGTCGATGGGGATGGCCCGCAACGGGAGCATCTCGTCGAACAGTTCCGGCGACATCTTCGTGGCCTTCTCGACGGCCAATGAGCGGGCGGCGTCCGAGCCGGGGACATCCACCAATGCGCGGGTGATGGCCAATGGACTGCTGACGCCGCTCTTCGCGGCCACTGTCGAGGCGACGGAGGAGGCGATCATCAACGCGCTGGTCGCGGCCGAGACGATGACCGGGGCGAACGGCGTGACGGTGCATGCGCTGCCGCATGATCGGCTGCGCGAGGTGCTCAGGAGGTACAATCGGCTGGAGGGGTGATGATGCTGTCGAAAGCAACCGGAAGGTTACCCCTGTCGGTTCAAAGGACCTTGAAGCCCTCACGGCGGGCCGCGGCGGAGAGACGATCATCGCTGCTCACGATATCCAGCCGCTGCGGGTCTTCGCCCGAAGCCGTCAGCGCTGCCGCCAACTGCAACGCGTCGGCCGCGCGCAACGGATGCAGCCGAAGCAGCCTGATCGCGCGCTGACGCACCTGTTCCAAAGGCTCGATCTCGACCCAGCTCGCGGCCAACAGCCCCAGCTGGTCCATCGACCGGTCGAATCCGTCCCCCTCGAAACGATGATCGCGCTCCAGGCGGTTGAGAGCCGAGGCGCATTCGATCCGGCTTCCCCACCACGTTACGATCACAGGATCCCGACGTATGGTTGCGTGGCGCTCCGGGGTGCGCGGCTCGTCCACGACGAGTGCCACGAGGGCCGATGAGTCCCAGTACTTCAATCGCGCGCCCCGCGCTCGGCCGCGATGATCTCGCTGGCCCTCGCGCCCTCCGTCAGCCGGGCGACGGGCGCATCGAGGAACCGCTCGACATCAAGCGGCGCGCGGGGTGGGACTGCGACTCCCCGTCGCAGGATCTCGGCAACCGCGTGCTCGGCGTCGGGGCCGTCAACACTGCAGGGCTCGATGCGCGCGACGGGCCTTCCACGGTGTGTGATCAGCACTGCCTCCCCGCGCCGAACCTCGCTCAGCAATCCGCTGAGTCCGTTCTTCGCTTCGCTGACGCTGGCTCGTTTCATCTGGCTATTATGGCCATATGGGTGTAGGCCGTCAAGCGTCCGCCTGCGTGTCGGCTCTCTTCTCTACCGACGCCGGCGCGGGACCATCATCCATTCTCACCGCCTCCTCACCGGCGCCGCCACCGGCTCCTCCGCCTCCGGCCTGATCCCCTCCACGTACACGCGATCATACAACGCCGGCAGCCGCACCGTAACCATCTCGTTCACCCGCGGAATCAGCGGCGGTACCTCCTCCCACGAACGGTCGATCTGCCACAGCTGATCCGCGGTCGGCGGCGTCGTCGAGCGCTGCATGGACCCCCAGGCGAACGCACCACCGGTAACATCCCCCAACTCCTCCTCCAGCTCTTCCAACGCCTCGCGAAACGCCTCGATCTCCTCGGCCAAACCCTCCGGCACTTCCTCCGTGACGCTCTGCACCTGCCTCTCGATCCGGTCCAGCTGCTCGCCGATGGATCCGAGGCGCTCCTGGATCGCCTGCACCGTGCCCGAAAGCCGGTACGAATCCATCATGACCGCCTGACGCGCCTCAAGGTCGCTCCGCGACATGGTGACGCGCGGATCCAGCCACACCTCGACGGTGGTCTCCAGCGTGTCCGCCCCGGTGGCCAGCACGACGCTGTACTCTCCCGGCAGCACGCGGGGCCCTGGGTTCATCGGCTCCCCGTCGGGGCCGTCCTCGACCAGGCTCAGGTTCCAGATCATCTCGTTGAGCCCCGCCCCGGTGCCTCCATCGAGTTCACGCAACGTCGTGCCGTCGCGATCGCGGACGATCAGCTTCGCGCTGTCGGCGTCGGCACCCAGGTGATAGCGGATCCGGGCCCCGGCCGGCGGGTTCGGTGCCACGTAGATCCCGGGCGTCCACCCCTGCGGGAAGTAGGCGTTGTACGAGAGGGCGCGGCGCACGGAGAACAGGTGGGCCGAGGCCGCAATCACTTCGCCGGACAGCTCGGCGAGCGGCGCGATGTCGTCCATGATCCAGATGCCGAGACCGTGCGTGCCGACTACGAGGTCGTTCTCGCGCGGATGCACCACGATGTCATCGACGGGCACGGTGGGGAGGCCGTTCTTCAGCGGATGCCACTCGGCGCCGCCGTCGATCGAGAAGTGGACCCCGACCTCGCTCCCCGCGAAGAGGAGGTTGGGGGCGGTGGGGTGCTGGGCCAGCGCGTTCAGCGACGTGTTCGGCAGCCCGTCGGTGATCCGCTCCCAGCTTTCGCCGAAGTCGTCGCTGACGAAGATGTAGGGGTTGAAATCGGCGCTCCGGTGACCGTCGAAGACCGCGTACACCCCGCCCGCCGCGCCGTTCGACGCCACGATCCGGGTGACGTAGGTGTAGGGCGGCACGTCAATGTTGCCGGTGACGTCCGTCCAGTTCGCACCGCCGTCCCGCGTCACGTGCACGCGTCCGTCGTCGCTGCCGGTGTAGAGGACCGCAGGGTCGTGCGTTGATTCGGCGAGCGCGGTCAGGTTGCCGTAGGTGGACTGGCCGTCGTTGCGCGACATCTGCGCCTGGTCACCGGCCACACCCATCAGCGTGAGCGTGTCGCGGTCGATGTTCCAGGTCAGGTCGGGGCTGATCTCCTCCCAGCTCTGTCCCAGGTCGGGGGACCGGAAGAGGATGTTCGACCCAGCGTACAGTACCTGGTTGTCGTGCGACGAGAGCAGGATCGGCGTGTCCCAGTTCCAGCGCAGCGTGCGCTCTTCCTCCTCGTCGTCGGTGGGCCGGACCAAGGGCCGAATGGTGACTCGCTCGCGCGTCCTGCGGTTGACCCGTGCCAGGAATCCTCCCTGCGACTCCGCGATCATGATGTCCGGGTTGGCCGGGTGCATGACGGTAAAGAACCCGTCGCCCCCGCCCACGTTGTACCAGTCGCGCGTACGGATTCCCTGGTTCGACCAGGTGTCGGACGGCGCGCACCACGAACCGTTGTCCTGCAGCCCGCCGCAGACGTGGTAGGGCTCCTGCATGTCCACCCCGATCTCGTAGAACTGCGCAATGGGCAGGTTGCGCAGCTGGTACCAGTTATCGGAGCGGTCCCAGCTGACCGAGACCCCACCGTCGCCCGCCAGGATCAGGTGCTCCGAGTTGGCCGGGTCGATCCAGAGGGTGTGGTGGTCAAGGTGTACGCCGGAGGCGGCATCGGCGGTGAAGTTGTTCCCCCCGTCCGAGGACCGGTAGAGCACGGAGCCGCCCAGGTAGACGCGCTCAGGGTCGTTGGGATCGACCCAGATCTTGCTGTAGTACATGGGGCGGTTGTTGGTGGTGGACACCTGCCCCCAGCTCTCGCCGCGGTCGGTGGAGCGGTAGACGCCGTTCTCCCCGCCTCCCTGGCCGAAGCCCTGTCCGGGCCCGCGCGCGTCCGCCTCGACCAGCGCGAAGACCAGGTTGCCGTCGCCCCGGTAGATGTCGAGCCCGATCCGTCCCTTGTCGCCCTCCGGCAGACCGTCGGTCAGCTCGGTCCAGGTGTCGCCGCCGTCGATGGTGCGGTAGATCCCGCTGCCGGGGCCGCCGCCGTTGAACCCCCACGCGCGCCGGCGGCGCTGGTACATCGCCGCGAAGATCGTCTTCGGGTCGGCCATGTCCATGGCCAGATCGACCGCGCCGGTGTCCTCGTCGA
The DNA here is from genome assembly GCA_965211795.1 of Longimicrobiales bacterium. Classification (GTDB taxonomy): domain Bacteria; phylum Gemmatimonadota; class Gemmatimonadetes; order Longimicrobiales; family Gaopeijiaceae; genus Bin94. Next base: position 3,342,931 of record OZ242973.1, on the reverse strand, counting down.
CGAAGAGGACAAGTTCCCAGCTCTCGCCGCCGTCGGTGGTCCGGTAAACGCCCCGCTCCGGATTCGGTCCCCACAGGCGCCCCACAGCCGCCACGTAGGCCACGTCCGGGTCGCGCGGATGGACCTGGATCCGCCCGATGTGATGGGTGTCCTCCAGCCCCAGATGCGTCCAGGTGCGCCCCGCGTCGGTGGATCGGTAGACCCCGTTGCCCCACGGCGAACTCTGCCGGTTGTTGGGCTCGCCGGTGCCGACCCACACCACGTTCGGGTTGGACGGTGCGACGGCCACGGCGCCGACCGAAGCGGTCGATTCATCCCTGAAGACGTGGGTGAAGGTGATTCCGGCGTTTTCGGTCTTCCACACCCCGCCGCTAGCGGCGCCGACGTAGAAGGTGCTGGGATCCGACTCGACCACGGCCAGCTCCGCGACGCGGCCGCCCATGATCGTGGGGCCGATGGTGCGAAACCGCAGGGCGCTGGTGGCGCGGGCGATGGGGTCGTCGTCGGGCTCTTGCGCCGCTTCCTGGGCCGTGAGGTGGCCGCTGGGGGCGAGTGGGACGGCGAGGATCGCGGCCACGAGGGCGGCGAGCGCTGAACCTCCTCTGCGGCGCTCACGAACCAGCCAAGGGATGACGAGGATCGCGGCCGGCAGGACGGCCAGGGCAGGCGGCGGCGAAGTTGAAGGCAACACTGGACGGTACACAGGAGTCTCCAGGACGGGGAGGTTCAGGTTGTCCCGATCGCGAACGACCGGCATCATGCGTGGGCACAGGGCCATACAATAGGCGTTTCGGCCCCCTCACACACCACCGAATCGGAGAATGGATGGCATGGCGACGCGGCGCGAATTCATCGGCAGAGCAGGGACCGTCGCAGGTGCGGCGGCGTTCGGGCTGGCCGGCTACCCGGGCGGAGCCGGGGCCCTGTCCGGGATCGATCCCGAACCGGCCGGCCGACGCCGGCGGACCAACCAGCCCGGCCTCAGCATCCTCATCCTCGGCGGCACGGGCTTCATCGGCCCCCACGTCGTCAGCCACGCCCTGGCCCGCGGCCACCAGATCACCCTCTTCAACCGCGGCCGCACCAACACGCACCTCTTCCCCGAGGTGGAAAAGCTCGTCGGCGACCGCAACAATGACGTGGCCGCGCTGCAGGGCCGCCGCTGGGACGCGGTCATCGACAACTCCGGCTACACCCCGGACCAGGTCCGCCTCTCGGTGGACGTGCTGAAGGACACGACCGCCCAGTACCTCTTCACCTCCACGCGCGCGGTCTACACGGACTACACCGCGTCGGTCATGAACGAGGACGCGCCGGTCGGCCCGCAGGACCTGCCCGAGAGTGAATGGCGGGGTTACGGCCCGAACAAGGTTCTGGCCGAGCGGGTGGTGGAAGGGGGATTCGGGACGCGCACGCTCATCGTGCGTCCCCCGGTGATCGTGGGCCCGGGCGACCGCAGCGACCGCTTCACCTACTGGCCCGACCGGATCGACGCCGGCGGCGAAGTGCTGGTCCAGGGTGACCCCACCGACCCCGTCCAGTTCATCGACGTGCGAGACCTGTCGGAGTTCTACGTGCACCTGCTCGAGCAGCAGACCGTGGGTGTCTTCAACAGCGTCGGCCCGGGCGCGCCTCTGTCGTCGGCGGAACTGGTGTACGGGATCCGCGCCATCACCGCCACGCCGGTGTCGTTCACCTGGGTGGACTGGGACTTCCTGGCCGAGCGGGGGCAGATGCCGCAGCGACAGCTTGCGTTCTGGCAGCCGCCGCGGGGCCGGTACCTCAACTATGGGCGCATGGACAGCAGCCGGGGGATCGCGGCGGGGCTGCGGTTTCGCCCTCTGGCCGTGATCGCCAAGGACACGCTGGACTGGCATCGCAGCCGTGAGGCGGGGGGTGAGTACCGGCTGCGTACCGGGCTGGACCGGGCGACCGAGGCCGAGTTGCTGGCCGCGTGGAAGGAAAAATGATATAGAAAACGATATGAAATGATCAAATTGATATCGAATCATATATCAAGAATCGCATTTCATGCAGCTTCGGCCACGAAGCCTGCGCGGTCGCTGGCCGGGCCCTTCCTCGTCATCCTTGCCGCGACGATGCCAATCGCCTGCGGTTCAGACACCGACTCCGCTCCTGGCGACTCGGCCGCTGACGGCGTCACCACGACGATCGACACCATCGACGGTGTTGTTCACGTCCTGAACACCGGGACCCCCGACGAATGGCAGCTCACCCGGGTCGCCTCGATCGGACCCCAATCCGTGAACGAGACAGGGTCTCCGGACGAATTCGGCCGGGTGTACGACGTCGCCCTCGGACCCGACCAGTCCGTGTTCGTCGCGGACGACATGAACCAGGAAATCCGCGTATTCGGCCTGGACGGCGCCCACCGGTTCACCGTTGGCCGCAAGGGCGAGGGTCCCGGCGAATTCGACGGCTTGTACTCGGTGGCTTGGCTCGGGGACCGGCTGCTGGCGCTGGACCCCCACCTGGGGCGCATCAGCGAGTTCTCGGCGGAGGGCGAGTACCTCGGCCAGCGGCGGATTCCGGGTGCGATGAGCAGCGGTGGCGGACCGGGGTGGGTACGCTTCTGGCGGGTCGGTGCCGACCAGGCCTTTTTCGGCACGATTCCCGCCGACATGGCCCCGGGTCGCTGGTGGCAGCTCGTCGGCGTCGACAGCCAGGGTGAAACGGGAGATACCCTGGTCCAGCTGCCCGGCCCGAACGCGGCGACGATCCACTGCGAAATCGGAGACCGCATCAGCTTCTTCAACATCCCCTTCGGCATCAGGCTGGTGCAGCGTCCCGGCCCCGGCGGCATGCTGTATTCGGCCATGACCGACGCCTACCGCATCGCGCTCTCGGACGCGGACGACGACACCGTCAAGGTCATCGAACGCGAGCTCCTCGCCGAGCCGATTTCCGACGATGAATGGGCGACCGGAAACAGCAGCTACCGGGCGGTCCGGGACACCTTCCCACTCATGCGCTGCGATCCCCTGCGTCCCCCGCGCCCCGACGCCAAGCCCTTCATCGAAGCGATCGACATCGCCTACGACGGGAAGCTCTGGGTCGAGGTCATCCGCGAAGCCGGCAACCGCTGGGAGGTGTTCGACACCGACGGGCGGCTGCTGGCCACACTTCGGTCCCCCGTTCGCGGCAGTCTGGCTCCGGCGATCAGCGCCGATCATGTGCTGACCGTGCGCAGGGACGAGCTGGGTCTCGATCATGTGGATGTCTGGCGGATCGAGCGGGGCTCATGACCCCGTGCACGCCTGGCGCATGGACCGCGCCAGGCAATGAGGGCGCAGACTGCCCGGACCAACCGCCTGCGGTCCCGCACATCCCCCTCCACTCCAGGTAAACGCTCCGCCCCTTCCCAACGTCTCACTTCTCGAAACCACACGAGGAGACCACGGACCGAGAGCGCCATGCTCTCCGACCAACAAATCCTGGACCTGGCCCGGCGGGCCACCACGGGGGAACGAGAGGCGCTCGGAAAGCTGGCGGGCGCTCTCCGTCCTCTCATATGCCGGTGGGCGCTGGTCATGACCGGGGACCCCAACGACGCGGAGGATGTCGCGCAGCACGTGCTAATGAGAATGATGGAATCGATGGAGACCTTCGATGGCCGTTCCAGCGTCACGACTTGGGCCTACAGGATCACGAGGAACGCCAGCCTGGACCACCAGCGCCGGACGAAGCGGGACCGGCGGCTGGCCGAGAAGGCGGAGCTGCGGGCCCGCGCGGAGCCGCCCCAGGTGGACGATCCGCTCGACGACATCGAGATGAAGAGAACCATGCGGCTGATTCGGACCCTGCTCAGGGAGTTGCCCATGCGGCAGCGGGAAGTCTTCGACCTGGTGGACCTCCAGGGACTGGACCCGAAGGAGGCGGCCGAGCTGCTGGAGATGAACCCGAACACGGTCCGGGTGCACCTGCTGCGCGCGAGGCGGCGGATGCGGCGCGAGATGCTGGCGCAGGGATTCGCATACGGAAGCGAGGGGGAATAATGGACCATCGCGACGATTGGCCCGACGGGATCCTGGAGGGGGACCTCGACGTGGTTGCCGAACGCGACCCCACGGAGCGGATCAGCGCCGAGCGGATCGCCCGGGACGCGCGCAACATGAACGCGGTCCTCTCGGCGATGGCGGGCGAGGTGAGTGAAGGCCTGCCGACGCCGATTCGCCTGAGGACGGTGCCGACTCATGGGGGCACCGAGCGCAGGTGGCGCGCCGTGGTCCCCCTGGCTGCGGCCGCGGCCGTTACGGCTCTGATCCTCGCGCGCGGCGGAGAAACCGGGGAGGGTGGTGGCCCCCCGATCCCGCCGCCCGAATCCCGAATACCCAGCATGGTGAGCGAGATGGACGTGGAGGCCGACCGGCCCTTCGCGGTATTTCCCACGAGCGATCCAAACATCGCCGTGGTATGGCTACTCAACCCACAGGAGAGCGAATGATGTATGAGATGGTGAAGAGGAGCATTCGGAGTGCGCTGATCGGGACGTTGGCCCTGGGGGTGCTGTCGGGTGCCGCGAATGCGCAGGAGGGCGAGGAGGCCGGGCAGCACATCCAAAACGTGCTGCTCACATTTCATCTGGTCCAGGCGGACGGCTTCACCGACGAGGACCCCGAGATCAGCGAAGTCGTGAGCGAACTCAGGAAGCTTTTCAACTTTCAGGGATACAGGCTCCTGTCGACCTCGGTATTCAACGTCGGTTTGGCGCCGAGCTCCTCAGGGAATACCGCGACCGGCCACGGATTGCAGAGAACCTTCCCGGGCGACTCCAATACGCCGCTGACGATCATGGCTGAGGTCAGAGCAGTCCGTGCAACGGGGAGTGTTCGTGCCAAGGTCACCCTGACCGACGCAACCACGCGCCTGAGGAACAGGGACTCTTTCTTTGGCAGTGAACACGAACGACTTCCGCTTCTCGAAACCTCGGTCACGATCCGCGACGGTCAGAGAGTGGTGGTGGGAACACCTCGCCGCAGCGCCGATGAGCCCGTCCTCTTTCTCGTCGTGACGCCCAGGATCGATCCGTAAAGGCTCCGCAGAGCAACACTGAGTCGAATCATGCGACCCCGCCCGCCGACGATGCCCGCCGCCGCAATCGCAATCGGCCTCTGCGGCTGCGGCTCCGATCCTCCCCCCTCGGCCTCCGGCCCCGCCACGATCGTCGACACCATCGGCGACACAACGATCGTCCGCACCCTCTCGGGAAGCGTGTGGGGCGCCGGGGCCACCCTCGTCCCGGAAGTCTCGATCGGCGAGCTCGAAGGCCCCGAGGAGTATCTCTTCGGCGTCGTCGGGTCGCTTGCCGCGGACGATGACCTGAACGTCTACGTGCTCGACACGCAGGCTCAGCACGTCCGCGTCTTCGACTCGGCGGGAACGTACCTGAGGACGCTGGGCGGGCGAGGGGAGGGACCGGGCGAGTTCCGCTTCGCCGAGGCCGTCGCGCTGCTTCCGGATGGACGTCTGATCGTGCGCGACCCCGGCAACCAGTGCGTCGTGGTCTTCGGTTCGGGTGGCGACCGGACCGGGCAGTGGGGATACCGGGCGGGCAACATGTACTTCGGCAGGTCACCCCTCCACACCGACGCGGCCGGGCGCACGTTTCTGAGCACGCGCGACTTGTCGCGGGAAGGCTTTCGGATGCAGATCGTCGTGCTCGGCCCCGACGGAACGCCGGTCGACACGCTCCCCGAACCCGCTATCGATCACGACCCGCCTACGCTGAGCGCAATCGGAAACAGCATGATAGTGAGCCGCGAGGTGCCCTTCAGCCCCGAGTATCTGTGGGCGATCCACCGCAGCGGCGGTTTCCTGACAGGCTTCTCCGCCGAGTACCGGATCGAACTCCAGCGGGACGACGGCGTGCTCAGAATCGAGCGCGCCGGCGATCCTGTGCCCGTTGCTGAGGAGGAGCGCGTCGCCATGCGGGAATCCGTCGAGGGCAGCATGCGGAGCACGCAGCCCGACTGGAGCTGGGACGGGCCGCCGATCCCGCGACACAAGCCCTTCTTCTACGAGCTGGTGGCCGGCCGCGACGGTCGCATCTGGGTGAGGGTGGCAACCGAGGCGCATCCCGCCGACAACGAGAACCACGATCCGGAGAATCCGTCTTCGCAGGCGGTGGTGTGGAGAGAGCCCCTCCGCTACGACGTCTTCGAGCCCGACGGAACCTATCTGGGGGCCGTCGCCGCGCCTGAAGGCTTCGAGCACGACAGAGCCCCCGTCTTCGACGGTGACCATGTGTGGGCCGTGACCGAGGACGAGCTGGGCGTCGAACGGGTGGTCCGCTACCGGATCGTGGTGGGCGATGGCCGGGTCGGCCGGTCCGTTGCCCAAGCGTCCTTCGCGCTTCAGGGGGTCTCGGAGCGTACTTGGAACTGGCAATGACAAGTATGATTGTCACAATGGAAACTGTGATTTACAACAGCGAGTACTCTAGCCGATTGGAGCAGGGAATGCCCACCCGCCGCTGTTCGCCTCGCCTCTGCCTCCCCCGTGTCCTCTTCGTGGTCGCCGCCGGCGCGGTTGCCGGTTGCGCCCAAGGAGATTCCACCTCCCACCCCCCCACCCTCACCACCACCTTCGACACCATCAACGGCGTCATCCACGTCACCAACTCCGGCACCCCGCCCGCGTGGCAACTCATCCCGGTCGTTTCGATCGGCCCCAAGTCGGTGACGGAGGAGGAGACTCCCGACGAGTTCGGCCGGGTCAGCGCGGCCGCCCTGGGCCCCGACGGGACCGTGTTCGTCGCGGACATCGCGAACAGCGAGATCCGCGTCTTCGGTCTGGACGGGTCACACCTGCGCACCTTCGGGCGGGGCGGCGAAGGGCCCGGCGAGTTCAGGAGCATCTATTCCATCGCCTGGGTTGGCGACCGCCTTCTCACCTACGACCCCTCGCTGGGCCGCATCGGCGAGTTCTCCGGCACGGGCGAGTGGCTGGGCCAGAGACGAACCGCTGGAAGTGTGAGCGGGTCACCCGCCTTCATGCGCTTCTTCCCCGTCGGCCCGGACGAAGCTTTTCGCCTTGCCGTCGGCGGTCGATTCATCTGGGTGGGCCTCGACAGCCGTGGCGACACGGGCGACACCGTGCCGTGGCTGAGCGCCCCGGAGGACCTCCCTGGCGTGGTCGAGACCGTGATGTGCGAATGGGAGGGGGGAAGCGGCTTCTACCCACACACCTCCGCCGCGAGGTTCGTGCAGCACCCGGCTTCCGGTGGCGTCATGTATTCCGCCTGGGGATGGTTCTACCGCGTCGCCGTCACCCGCGGCGACGGAGATACCCTGCGCGTGATCGAGCGTACACTTCCGACCGAGTCTATCTCGGACGAGAAGTGGGCCGCCGGAAGTGCGGAGTTCGAAGAATCCAGGGAACGGTTTCAGTTTTCGAACGCCGACTGCAACCCCCGCAGCTACACTCGGCCGGACCGCAGCTCCTTCATCAACGAGATCTTCGTTTCCCCCGACGGCAAGCTGTGGGTCGACGTGATCCGCAACGCCGGAAACCGCTGGGAGTTCTTCGATTCCGAGGGCAGGCTGCTCGGCAGCGTTCCCGCAGTCCCGTACAAGGAGCGTACCGTGCCCGTATTCCGCGGGGATCTAGTTGTGACGATCCGGCAGGACGACCTCGACCTGGACCATGTGGACGTGTGGCGGTTGGAACGGGTGGACATCGCCGGGCAGAGGTCGTCTGATATCAAAACGATATCATACTGATATCACCACGATCCCTCTCAGCTCTCTCCCTCCCCGAACCCCCCCGTCCGCAGGAACCGGATCACCGCATTGGCCGTGTGCCGGCTGTTCGCGATGAAGGCGTGGGACCGTGGCAGCACGAGCATCGGGACGTCGCCGATCCGGGCCTGCTCGATGCTCACGATTCCGTCGTCGGGACCCGGTATTGCGGGAGGGCCGATCGGCTGGGTGCTGCGGTTCCCGGCAATGATCCCGACCTCGTAGTCGGGGTGCGGGAGGGTGGCCGGGAGGTCCGTGGCGTCGGTCCCGAGAGTGCGACCCACCGGGCCCAGCATGTCCGACGCGAGCTGCATCTCCTCCAGCCAGTCCACGAACAGGCTTCCCTGGTTGGGCGGCGCGAGCAGCACCACCCTGCCGAGCGAGTCGGGCCGGTGATCCACCAGGTACCCGCGGATGACCAGAGCGCCCAGCGAGTGTCCCACGAAGTGGACTCTGGACGCGTCGGAGCAGCACTGCCGGACGGTTTCGCCCAGGGTGGCCATCTGTTCGGAGAAGGACTCAGTAAGTGACGCGTACTCGGCGATCGTGACCCGGTAGCCGGCCCACTTCAGCCGCTGGCTCAGGATCAGCATCGAGGACGGCGAACGCCCCAGGCCGTGGACGAGTACCACGGCCTCGTCGTGCGCCTCCGGGCCTCCCCCGCACCCTGTGAGAGGGAGCCCGAGCGCCAGAATCAACAACCATGCCTTCTTCATGACATCCGCTCGTACCCCGGCGGAGGCGAAAGGATCGACTCCTGGCCCCCGCGCCTCCGGTCTTCCAACTCCACTTCAGATTGTCGAGACCGGCAGGTCCGGACAAGGGCTGGCGGACCGTTGCCAGCCCGCCGCCACGCCACGCTTGGTACCAGCACGCTCTTATCCACGTATGCCGGGGAGCGCGTAGATTGACCCTATGAAATCCGCGCTCATCAAGGGTATCGTCATCTTCCCGGGGACGGTCCTCGTGTTCGTTCCCTCCCTGATCCTGTGGCTTTCGCCCGGATCCCCCGCGGCGCGCGCGGAAGGGAGATTGTGGATCGGCCTGGTGCTGGCCGTGGCCGGCCTCTTTCTCGCCATGTGGTCGGCACGCCTGTTCCTGGCGCTCGGCAGGGGCACCCCCACACCATGGGCGCCGCCGCGGAAGCTGGTCGTCGCCGGCCCCTACCGCCACGTACGCAACCCGATGATCACCGGTGTCGTCCTCATGCTCGGGGCCGAATCGCTCCTCTTCGGTTCATGGCTGATTGCGGGGTGGATGCTCGTCTTCTTTCTGGTCCACGGAGTCTACCTGGCGCGGATGGAGGAGCCGGGCCTCGAGCGCCGGTTCGGCGAGGACTACCGGCGCTACAGGACGAACGTGCCGCGTTGGATCCCGCGTGCGACGCCGTGGGATCCGCATTGACGAATCGGGGCTGAAGCAGGCCCTGGTCTGGCGGCTCGGCTGGATGACCGGCTAGCCTTCATCGAAAGTTCCGCTTCCCCCGCATCAAGGAAGTCCACGATGAAGTCGTTCCCACGCTTCCCGGCCACCATCCTCACGCTCACAACCCTCCTCGCGACCGCCCTCCCCGCCACCGCCCAGCAGCCCCTCGACGAGGAGTACACCGCGCTCATCCGCGAGTACACCACCGAGACCTTCTTCTCCACCCCCCTCGTCGACCACCTCCCCTTCAGCGAGACGGTCCCGACCCCCCTCGACCACCTCGGCCACATCTCCGGCGCACCCGACATCCTGAGCTATCCCGACGAGGTGCACGGGTACATGCGCGCGCTGGCGGCCGCCTCTCCGCGGGTCGAGGTCTTCACAATCGGCACCTCCGAGGAGGGCCGCGAGATGATCCTCGTCGTGATCAGCTCCGAGGAGACGATCGCGGCGCTGGAGGCGAACAAGGCCGGGCTGCGCGCACTGGCCGACCCGCGCGTCACCACGCCCGAGCAGGCGGCCGAGCTCATCGCCACCACCAAGCCCGCCTACTGGTCCGCCGGCGCGATCCACTCCCCCGAGACCGGGTCGCCCGAGATGTTCATGGAGCTGGCCTACCGGCTCGCTGTGGGCGAGAGCGACTTCATCCGCGACATCCGCGACAACCTGGTCTACATGATTACGCCGGTCGTCGAGCCGGACGGGCGGGCCAAGGTGGTCGACCTGCACATGGGCAAGCGCAAGGATCCCGACGCCAACCTGCCCACGCGGCCGCTCTATTGGGGCAAGTACGTCGCGCACGACAACAACCGCGACAACATCGGCCAGTCGCTCGCGCTCTCCCGCGCGATCACCAGCACCTACATCGAGTACCGCCCGACCGTCTTCCACGACCACCACGTGTCGGCGTCCCACCTCTACACCTCGACCGGGCGCGGCCCCTACAACGCGTGGCTCGACCCGATCGTCATCAACGAGTGGAACCGCCTCGCCTACAAGGAAGTGAAGGACATGACGGCGTACGGGGTCCCCGGCGTCTACACCTTCGACTTCTACGACGGCTGGGGCGCCAACTACATGATGTGGGTCGCGCACATGCGCAACTCGATCGGGCGCTTCTACGAGACGCAGGGCGCGGGTGACGCATCCACCCGCATCATCCGGTCGAATGTACAGCGCCAGTGGCACCGGCCGAGCACGCCGCTGCGCGAGGTCGTCTGGGGGATCCGCAACAACGTGAACCTGCAGCAGAGCGCGGTGCTGATCGCCATGCACGAGGTCGCGACCAACCGCGAGGAATTCCTGCACAACTTCTACACGAAATCCGCGCGCTCGGTGGCCAAGGCGCACAACGAGGGACCCGCCGGCTACGTCCTGCCTGCCGACGATCCGCGCCCCGGCCAGCAGGCGCGCCTGCTCAAGCTCATGGAGGACCACGGCTTCGAGGTGCACCGGGCGGACGAGGACATCGAGATCGGCGAGACGGTCTACCCGGAGGGCAGCTACGTGGTGCGCATGGACCAGCCCTTCTCACGCGGCGCCGACATGCTCCTCGACAAGCAGTACTACAATCCCGACGATCCGCGCCCCTACGACGACACGGGGTGGACGATCGGCCCCCTCTTCAACGCGAAGACGGTTCGGATCGAAGACACCGCGATCCTCGACGCCGACATGACCCTGGTCCCGACCGTGACGGTCGACGGCGGGGTCGAGGGGCGCGGCGGCACCTACCTGGTCAACTACAACGCCGACAACACGCTGGCCCAATTCCGCTTTGCCCACGACGAACTCGTCATCCACGCGGCCCGGGCCGGCTTCACCGAGGACGACCGCGAGTTCAACGCGGGCACCTTCGTCATCCGCGAGGAGGACAACGCGCGGGTCGATCTGTCCGCGGTCCTCGACCAGGCCGGCGCCGAGTACGGGTTCACCGCCTACCGCACGGGCAGCGACCTCAAGGTCCCGCTGCACCAGACTCGGGTCCCCCGCGTCGCGGTCATGCACACCTGGACGCGCACCCAGGACGAAGGGTGGCTCCGGATCGGACTCGACGAGTACGGCATCCCATACGACTACATCTCGGTGCACGACGTGCGCGACAACGAGCAGCTCATCGACTCCTGGGACGTGATCGTGATGGGACAGAACCGCGGCAACGCGCTGAGCGTCGTGCGCGGAATGCAGGGCGACGATCCCGTCCCGTGGAAGGCCACCGAGCTCACGCCCAACATCGGGCGGCAGGCATCCACCGACGACATGCGCGGGGGACTGGGTCTGGAAGGGGTCCTCAACCTGAAGAACTTCGTCGAGGCCGGCGGGGTTTTCGTGACGATGGCGGGTGCGGCGCAGCTGCCGATCCACTTCGGGCTGGCCGACGGCGTGTCGATCCGCACCACGCCGGATCTGTGGGCGCGGGGCGGGGTATTCGCCACCCGTGTGACCGACGACGAGAGCCCGATCGGTTACGGGTACGACGAGCTGGGCGTGTCGTTCAATACGGCGCCGGTGTTCGCTACGGGGGGTGGGGGGTTCGGGGGGTTCGGGCGGTTCTTCGGTGGGGGTGGTGGTGCGCAGAACCGGGGTCCGGGCGACACGACGCGGCGGCGGACGGGGCGGGGCGGGGCGGACGAGCAGGACTTCGTGCAGGGCAGGGCGCGGGATATGGGCGAGGCGGGCGTCGAGGCCTTCCGCGAAGCGCAGGAGGAGGACGAGGAGGATTCGCCGGGTGGGGAATCTTCAGCGCGCTCGGCCGACCGTGTGCGTGTGGTGATGCGGTTCGCGCAGAGGCCGGAGGACCTGCTGATCAGCGGGGGGTTGCGGAACGGGCGGACGTTGGCCAACGCTCCGGCCGTGGTCGACGTCACGCTGGGGGACGGCCACGTCGTGCTCTTCTCGTTCAACCCGTTCTGGCGCTCGCACACGCATGGGTCGTACGCGCTGCTCTTCAACACGCTGATGCACCATGACGCGCTGTCGGCGGTGGCGGAGGAGATGGTGGCGGATGAGGAGGAGGGGGAGCGGGGGCCGCCGGGGGGGTAATAGTGGGCCGGATACGCCACCGGATGGCTTACCGGCCCCACTCTACCCGATAGTAGGAACCAGCCCGGACTCGATGATGAGCCGGTCCTTGGTCAGGAGCGTTGCGCCGATAGTCCGAGCTGTCGCCACGATGGTCCTGTCCGCCGGGTCACGGTGGAACCAATCGGGTAGCGCCGCGACTTCGGCTGCGATTGCCGGAGAGATTCCCTGGCGCCGAACCGCGGGAGGTGCCACCGCCTTCTCCAGCCACTCACGCAGGGGAATCGCCAGTTCAATTCGGCCCAGGCTGTAGAGTGTTGCGATTTCCAGGATGGAAATCTCCGACACGATCAAGGGCGATCCGGCTTTGGCGGCTTCCACGGTCTTCGTTTGGGCCGCCGAAAGCCGTTCGGGGTGCAGCAGCCACCAGACCAGGATGTGGGTGTCGAGCAGCGCCCTCACTTCCGCAGGCTTTCCCAATGCTCCAGCGGAATCGCGGGACTCACGATGTCACCCTTTACGGTTCCGGTTCCCTTGAGGTCCGCCTGCGGGAATCTGGACTCGGAATGGCTCGGCGGTCCGAGTTCGGCCACGGGCCGTCCTCTTTTGAGGATGACGATCCGCTCGCCAGTGTCCCTGACCCGGTCAAGGATCGCCAGGCACCTGGCCTTGAATTCGGAAGCGTTGATGGTTTCCATATGACTAGTATTAATGACTGGTCACTCTAGTGTCAACGCTGGTAGGTCCGTGGATCTGTTGCGTTGACCACCCCCGACGCTCATTCTGAACCCGAGCCACGACTGGGGAACACCGGTATCGGAATCAGCAAGGTTGGGAAAACGCCGGGATCGGGAAACCCAGACCAACAGGAAGGCACCAATGCCGAGACGTCGAGCCTTCACCCGCCGTAACTTCCTCAGGCGCACCGGCACCAGCGTCCTCCTCGGCACCGCCGCCACCCCCGCGCTCCTGGACGCCCGCCCCACCTCGGCTCAACCCGCGGCCAGCCCCCCCACCCATCGCACCCACCCCACCCCCACCGATTTCGACGAAATCTACGACCGCCGCGGCACCGACTCCGTCCGCTGGGACCGCGCGATCGCGCGCTACGGCGATGGCATCGTAGCCGCCATGGGCGTCGCCGACATGGACTTCCGCGCCGCCCCCTGCATCACCCGGGCCCTCGCCGCACGCTGCGCGCACGAGAACTGGGGCTACATGCACCGCCCCGACTCCTACTCCGAGGCGGTCGCGGCCTGGAACCACCGCCGCTACGGCGTCGAGATCGACCCGTCGACCCTCGTCTTCACCACCGGCGTCCACCCCGGCATCATCGCCGCCCTCCACACCTTCTCCCCCCCCGGCACCCGCGTCCTCATGATGACGCCCACCTACGACGGCTTCTACGGCGACCTCCGCTTCGCGCGCACCGTCCCCGACGACTGCGAGATGGTCGTCGACGCCGAGGGCCGCTACTCGGTCGACTTCGACGACTTCGAGCGCCGCGCGCAGCGCTGCAACTCCTTCATCCTCTGCAACCCGCAGAACCCGACCGGCAACCACTGGTCCCCCGAGGTCCTCACCCGCCTCGGCGAGATCTGCCTCAAGCACCGGGTGGTCGTGCTCGCCGACGAGATCCACTGCGACTTCGTCAGCCGCGGCCACAGCTACACGCCCTTCGCCACCCTCGACCCCGAGATCGTCGCCAACAGCCTGACCTTCATGTCCGGCAGCAAGTCGTTCAGCCTGGCCGCGATGAAGGTGGCGTGGTACTACAGCACCAACCCGGACCTGCTGGAGCGCATCAAGGCCAACACGCGCGCCGACCTGAGCACGCTCGGCATGGTGGCGATGCGGGCCGCGCTCCAGGAGGGCGAACCGTGGCTCGACGAGCTGATCCCCTACATCGACGCCAACCACGACTTCGCCGAGTCGTACATCCGGGACAACCTGCCGGGCATCCGCTACACGAAGGCGCAGGGCACCTACCTCGCCTGGCTCGACGTGTCGGAGTTCGCGGAGCGGATCGGGGCCGCCGGGACAGCCGCCAGCGAGAGCGCCGAAGCGGTCAATCCGGTGACCCCCGAGGTGATCGTGCAGCGGTGGTTCGCGGAGCGCGCGGGCGTCTTCCTGAACCCGGGGCCCAGGTACGGCACGGGTGGGGCGGGGCACATGCGGATGAACCTGGCTTCTTCGCGCAGAATCGTGGAGTTGGCGCTGCAAAACATGGCCGAGGCGCTGGCCGAGGCGTAGAATTGGAACGGACACGGCCCGAATCGTACAGGGCCCGAAGGGTTTGGGGGACTGAACCCCGAACACTGGACGAATTCCCCGTCGGGGGAGGAGAACTGAAATGCAGAGACTGAGCGCGACCCTGTGGAGCGCGGCCACCGCCGCCGCTCTTATCCTCGCTTCCTTGGCCACGCCGCCCGCGGCCCACGCCCAGTTCGACGACGTGGGCGTCATCACCTTCCCGACCTCGGCGACCGGTGCGGCCCAGGAGCACTTCCTGCGCGGCGTCGCCATCCTGCACAGCTTCGGCTGGAAGCAGGCGCGCGAGCAGTTCCACGCGGCCCAAGCCATCGACCCCGACTTCGCGATGGCCTACTGGGGCGAGTCGCTGGCCTACAACCACCCCCTCGTGACCAACATGAACCCGGACGAGCCGCGGGACGCGCTCGAGCGTCTCGGCAAGACGCCGGAGGAACGCCTCGCGAAGGCACCGACCGATCGTGAGAAGGGCCTGCTGGGCGCCGTCGAGATCCTCTGGGGCGAGGGCGAGCACCGGGACCGCGCGGTCGGCTACATGGAAGCGATGGCCGATCTCCACGAGGCCTACCCCGACGACCACGAAATCGCCGCCTTCTACGCGCTCAGCCTCCTCACCGCCACCCGCGCGACCCGCGACCTGACCGACCGCTGGAACGTCCGCGCGGGCACCATCGCGCTCAAGATCCTGAACGCGAACCCCGTCCACCCCGGTGCCGCCCACTACACCATCCACGCCTTCGACCACCCCATCATGGCGCCGCTCGCGCTGGACGCGGCCTACGCCTTCGCCGACATCGCCCCGGCGGTGTCGCACGCCCGCCACATGCCCACGCACATCTTCATCCAGCACGGCATGTGGGACCTGGTTTCGGGGCACAACCAGTCCGCCTACGACGTGGCGCGCGAGCTGTGGGAGCCGGGCGACCCCCTCGGCGATGCCATCCACTCCCTGGACTGGGGCCAGTACGGTGACCTGCAGCGGGGCGACTACGCCAAGGCGCGGCTGTGGATCGAGCGCCTGGCCGCGATGGTCGAGCACGACGGCTTCGAGGCGGGCGGCGCGCGCGGAGAGGCCGGAAGCGACCGGGCACGGCGCTCTTTGCCACTCCTCAAGTCACGCTACATCGTCGAGACCGAGGAATGGGAGGTGCGGCCCGTCGACGAGGACATGCGCACCAGCGAGCTGCTCGCGATCGGTCTGAGCGCCGCGCGCACGGGTGACATGGAGGCGCTCGTGGCCGCGGAGAAGGCGCTGGCCGACGAGTCCGACGGCGAGGGCTACACCCACGTCATGCACATGCAGGTGGGCGCGCTGCACCATGCCATGATGGACCACGCCGACAAGGCAATCGAGATGATGGACGACGCCGTCGCGACCGTCGAGGCCATGGCGCCGCCGCGCGGTTCGGCGAACCCGGTGAAGCCGGTGCACGAGCTGTACGGCGAGATTCTGCTGGAGCTGGGCAAGGCGGAGGAAGCGGTCGAGATGTTCGAGACCTCGCTGTTGCGCATGGCGGGCCGGCCGCGGTCGCTGCTGGGTCTGGCGCGGGCGCAGGCGGCCCTGGGCAACGACATGCTCGCGGCGGAGGCGTATGGGAAGGTGGCCGCGCTGTGGGAGGGGCGGGAGGGGATCGCGGGGCTGGACGAGGCGCGTGGGTTTATTGAGGAACGCGCGGGTCAAGCGGGGGGGAACAGCCGGGGGAACTGAAGCAGCTGCGGAGTCCCGATTCGGTCAACGAGTCGACGGCCGTGGTGCCTTGACACGGCGGTTTCCAAGGCTGCGCTCTGCGTTGCTCCCCGGCCGAATGGCGCTGCTATTCAGCCCTCGTCGTGCCTTGCCAGCCCGGCGCCTCGCCGCTCTCGGTGCCCGGGCGGCTTTGTCCACGGACTGTTAGTATACACCTTGTTCATGCACAAGTGAGTACCTATCTGTACACACTTGTATGTCGCGCTTAACATGATTTTTCTTGACTTTTGCAAATCAATGGATCCACCTTGGGTACGATAGTGAAACGGAGCGCCATTCGGTACCGTTTCCGAGCCGTTCGACCCCGAGACCGAACAAGGGGGATTCTCGATGCCTTCGACGAGCAAGATGGCGGGCAGGATAAGTGCCGCGATCTTGTTGGCACTCACTGCCTCGGTGCTGACTCAACTCCTGCTGCGCGGAAAGGGACGTGAAAAGATGCAAGCTGATCCGTCAAACGGCTCGTCCGGGCGCGACAGCTACCATCAGTGGGTGCAGGGTCGATACTGACGCCGCCCGGTCGGAGGCGCCTCCTTGGCTCGACGGGCCGGTGCCGGAATCGCCCCGCCGGTGACGGGTCTCACCCCAACCCCACCGCCACCCCCACCGCGATCGCCACCAACCCGAGCGCCACAAGCCCCAGGTACACCTTCCCCGCCCACCGCAGCCAGTCCTCGTACCGCACCCCCGCCGACGCCAGCACCGCCATCAGCGCCCCGTTCGTCGGCGTGAGCAGGTCGCACAGCCCCGCCCCGTACTGGTAGGCCAGAACGGTCACCTGGCGAGACAGCCCCAGCAGGTCCGATAGCGGCACCAGCAGCGGCATCGTCAGCACCGCCTGGCCGCTCACACTGGGCACCGGCACATGGACCGCCGTATGTGCCCCCACCATCCCGAACGCCGACGCCAGCACCGGCAGCCCCTCGAGCGGCGTGAACATCGCGTGCACGATCGTGTCCACGATCCGCCCGTCCTGAAGCACCACGTAGATCGCGCGCGCAAACCCGATCAGCAGCCCCGCGTACGCCATCTCCCGAAATCCCCGCACATATGCCCGCGCCGTGCCGCTCACCCCCATCCCCGCCAGCAGCCCCACGATCACGCCCATGATGAAGAACGCCGCCGACAGCTCGTTGAACCCCCACCCCCACCCCATCATCCCCACGACGACGACAGCAAAGGTCGCGGCCACCAGCGCGAAGATCCCCCAGTCCGACGCTCGCATCCCCTCGGCCCCGTCCTCGCCCACCACCTCCGCCGGACCCCGCGTCCGCTGCGCGTAGCGCATCGTCATCCCGATCCAGAAGGCCAGCGCAAGCACCAGGAACACGCTGCGGAACAGCGCCCCCGACCCCAGCGGCAACTCGGCCAGCTTCTGCGCGATCGCCACCTGGAACGGGTTGATGGGACTGAACGCGGATCCCACGAACGCCGCCCCCGCGCTCATCGCTACCGCCACCATCGGAGTAAACCCGAGCCTCCGTGCAAGAATCAGCAACACCGGGATCAGCGGGATGATCTCCTCCTGCATGTTCTCGATCACGCCTCCGGTCGCGAAGAGGAGGGACACGAGCGGGATGACGAGCAGGTCCCGTCCGCCCATTGCGCGGATCAGCGACGTCACGCCCCTCCGCAACGCCCCCGTCCGGTCCACCACCGTGAACGCGCCCCCGATCAGGAACACCAGGAAGATGACCTCGGCCGCATCCGCCATCCCGCGCGGCAGCGCGACCACCGCTTCGAACGGCCCCACCGGGTTCGGCTCGACCTCGTGGTAGGTGCCCGCCACCACCACGCTGCGCCCCGTCACCTCGTCGTCGCGCCGATCGTACTCGCCCGCCGGCAGCACATGGCTCGCCACCGCCGCCAGGATCACGCACCCCGTCAGCAGCACCAGCGGGTGGGGGACCCGGACCTTGGTCATCTTGGGATTCATTGCGCTCTCCCGATGTTGGTGGAGTTGGCCTGACCGGCGCCGGCGGACATCGCGCGTAGCACCGCGTCTTCCATCGCGGCTACCTCGTCATCGGTCAACTCCGCAAATCGAGCGCGCTTCCTTGCGGCGAGCCGCCCACCGTTCTGCATGCACAGCCGCACCAACAGCGACGCCCGACGATCCGGCATATCGACGATCTCACGGACACCGCCGAGGGCTTGATCGAACACGACGACGAAATCGAGTTCTTCCCTCAAGTCGCGGCGCACCGAGTCCGCCACGCGATCGTACAGATACTCGGCCATGGCGGTGGCGTCGAAGTGGCGGTACAGGTGGGCGGTGTCGCTCTTGACGACCATCTGACGGCCCGGCGTGTGCGCCTTCCCGGTCGTCCACTCCCAGCGAATGAGGTCCAGAAGCGGTGTTGAGAAGCCGGCCAGAACATCGTCGTACCGGCGGCGGTCGCGCAGTATCGCCGCGGACACCGGGAGAATGACGCCGGGCGGTCCGTAGCCCCGCCTGGCGAGTACGTGGTGCATCATGAAGCGGTGGATCCGGCCGTTGCCGTCCTCGAAGGGATGAATGAAGACGAATGCGAACGACGATACGGCCGCGGCGACCACGGGATCCACGTCGCCGCCGGCGATTCGCCTGGTCAGGGCGATCCATGCGTTCATCAGGTCGGGGACATCTTCCGGCCGGGGACAGATGAAATGGACCTTTTCCCGGTATCCCCCGAGGGTCTCGCCGACGAAGTTCTGGATGTCGCGCCAGCCATCCGTCGCGTAGCGCGAATCGACGATGGTGCGCTGCAGGGCTACGAGCGCGCTCTTGTCGGAGGGATCGAAAGCGGCTGCGGATTGCAGGGCCGCCACAAACCGTTCGGCGCGACCGGCGCTCGGCGTCTCGCCCTCCAGGGCAAACGAGGAACGCGTCTCCTTCGTGTACAGGTAGTTCACCGCGCGCGTGAGAAGGTCGGGGTCGTAGCCTTCGGTGAGTGCGCGAGCCTCCCCGTCCAGATTCGACTCCATCGCTTCCCGCAGCCTCCCGGTCAGTCTCACCGAGGGGCACAGGCCGGGCTCTCCCAACAGGTTGTCGGCCACCCGGTGACGCTTGGAGTTGCGCCGCGCGGCAACCACGTGCCGGTCCGGGTCGAGCGCGCCGACATAGTTGCCCACGCTCGCGTCGGGCAGGTCCAGTGTCCGCCCGGTGAAGGTTTCGTAGAGAAACCACGCTCGTCGGCTGAACGCACCCGTAGGCTGTGCCCGGACCCAGGCCTCGATCTCACCGGGGTCGATCGCCTCCAGGGCGGCGACCAGGACCGCCAGGTCGAAGGCCTCGTGCCGCAGCGCGAAACGGAGGTGCGAGACCACCGAGTCCTCCGGCGCGTACCGCATCGGATACGACTCGCGAGTTCGCGCCCCGTGCGTCTCGGTGCGCCGGGCGGCGGCCACGACGCAACTCTCGATGGCGGGCGGAGGCACGGCCAAACCAAGTTCCTGGATCAGCCAGGTCTGCCCGACGGGCATTCTGCCGGTCTTGCTCACGGACACAGTCGTGGGATAACGGTTTAGGAAGTGGCGAAACGATTAAATAGCGGAAGATCAGTGGGAAATCAATTGCGGGGACGCTCCCGGTCCGGTATCGGTCCGGGAGTAGCTTCACTCACGAAATCCCCACCCGCCCCCGCACGTCCTCCAGCATCCTCACCGAGTCGTAGCCGACCCCGTCCTTGAACACGACCGTCACATTCCGGATCACCGCCGGATCCGCCGTCAGGTCCCCGCTCATCACGACCAGGTCCGCGATCTTACCCGCCTCGACAGTCCCCAGATCGTCAAACAAGTCCAGGACCCTAGCCCCGTTCGCGCTGATCACCTGCACGACCTCATGCGGCTCCAGCCCCGCCTCGGAGAGCAGCTCGTAGTTCCGCTGATCCCCGTACCCGGGCAGCGCACCCCCGTTGCCGGTGGGATCGACGCCCGCCGCCAGCACGCCGCCCGCCCGGTAAAACGCCTTCTCGTACGCCATGGCGGTCAGGAAGTCCTCTTCGGGCCGCCCGATCTCGTCGATCTGCGCCTTGTTGGCCAGGTAGTCCTCGCGCACGGCCGGGGCCATGGCGTCCAGCGAGCGCGCGTCCCGGGTGGGCCGCCCCTGAATGAAGAGCTCGTAGACCGCCAGCGTCGAGGTCATCGCTACGCCCGCATCCATCATCGCCTTGAAGGTCGCCTGCGCCTCGGGCCCGCTCGGGTCGATGCCGACCGCGTCGCTCCACATCGTCTGCGGGCACTCGTCCTTGGCGCGCCCCGGCGAGTAGTCGCTGTTGGTGGCCAGGCCGTGCTCGATGTTGTCGATCCCGAGTCCCACCGCCTCGGTGAAGCTGATCGAGCAGAGGTGTCCCGTCACCTTGATCCCCTGCTTGTGCGCCTCGTCGATGACCGCGGTGAGCTCCTCGGTCCGGATGTTCGTGTACGCCTTCAGCCATGTCGCGCCCTCCGCCGCCCAGTAGCGCACGAACCGCCGCGCCTGCTCGGGCGACTCGATCATCGTCATCTGCGAGATCCCGCCCCCGGCGGTGATGTACGGCGCGGTGATGTGGATGCGCG
Source organism: Longimicrobiales bacterium (assembly GCA_965211795.1). GTDB lineage: Bacteria > Gemmatimonadota > Gemmatimonadetes > Longimicrobiales > Gaopeijiaceae > Bin94. Next base: position 3,322,165 of record OZ242973.1, on the reverse strand, counting down.
GTCCCGGCGCCCGCCCCGCATCGATCTCGTCGCGCAGGTTGATCTCCGCGTACGGCTGCCGGCTCCCCGTCGTGCGCACGGTGGTGACCCCGCTCCCCAGGTAGAGCCGCGGCGCGCTGAAGGTCAGCTGCGCCGACCGCCCCCCCGCGGCCGTGTAGAAGAGGTGGTTGTGCAGCCCCACCATCCCCGGAATGACGGTGTGGCCGGACAGGTCCATGACCTCGGCGCCTTCGGGGATGTCCACGGAGCCGTCGGGTCCCACCGCGGCGATGCGGTTGCCGCTGATCACGACCGTCTGGCCGCGCCGCGCGGGTTCGCCGGTGCCGTCGAGCAGGGTGACGCCGGTGAGCGCGATGTTCTCGGCGGTGACGGTCGCGTAGCCTTCCGCGGCGGAGCCCTCCACGGGCCGCTGGGCCGACAGGGTCGTGGCGAGGGCGGCGACGACCAAACAGGCGCCGCCGGTGCATGCAATCGTGGTCTTCAGCTTCATTCCGCTCTCCTCTTCGCGGTGGAGTGGTGCCGTACTGCGGGGGATTCTGGTTCGGCGGGCGGAATTGCGCCAGAGGATCGAGCGCGCGACGGGAGGTTGTCCGCGCCGGGAGTTCGTGCGTGGGTTGGAAGAGCCGGCAGGTCTCGGGCGGGGTGAAGCCCGCCCGCAGCCGTCCTTGACGCGTGAGAGTTGCACCGCTATGCTGCACATGCACCACAAGCTTGCACAGGAGGAATCATGGCACGCATCCACTTCATCGTGAAGGAGACCGCGAAGATGCGCTACCAGGACCAGGCGCGCCGGGAAGGGAAGTCTCTCGGCGAGTGGTTCCGGGAGGCGGCCGAGGAAAAGCTGGCCTCGTCGCGGCCCAAGCTGTTCACAGTCGAGGAGCTTCGCGAATTCGCCGCGAAGTGCGATGCGATTCATCCTCCGGGCGAACGGGAGATGGACTGGGAGGAGATGAAGCAGATCATCATGGACTCCAAGATCGCCGGGCTGGACGACATATGATCTTCGTCGATACCAATGTGTTCATCCTCTTTGTGGGTCGCGAACACCCTCATCGAGCCCAGGCGCGGGATTTTCTGGAGGGTGCCGCGGAACGTGAGCAAATGCTGGTGACATCGTCGGAGGTTCTTCAGGAGATCCTCCACTACTACCGCCGAAGGGGCAGGGCACAGCCGATGGACGCCGCCTTCGACCTCCTCGACCGCACCGTGTCCGATGTCTGGCCCGTGGAACGCGCCGATGTCGAGCGGGCCCGCAGCCTGGCCCGACGCTATCCCGGACTCGAAGCCCGCGACCTCGTCCACCTTGCCAGTTGTATCCGGCGGAAGGCTCGAGACCTCTTTACGTTCGACCGGGGTCTTGCCGCGGCGTGGGAGCTCCGGCGCAACACCGCTTGACCCGTCGTCCGCTACCCGCTCCCCGCCCCCCCCACCTCGAACAGCATCCGCATCCCCGACTCCAGGTGCTCGGAGATGTGGCAGTGCGCCATCCAGGCCCCCGGGTTGGTGATCTCAAGCAGGATGTCGGTCGTCGTCCCCGTCGGCAGCAGCACCGTGTCCTTCCAGGCGAGGTTCTCGTTCGGCACGCCGTTCCTCGCCAGCACCAGGAAGCGCTGGCCGTGGATGTGGAAGGGGTGCTGCATGGCGTGAAAGGACCGCCGCTCGTTGTGCAGGCGGATCTTCACCACGTCGCCCACCTCGAAGTCCCAGGCGATGTCCATGTTCTCAAGCCCGGTCGCGGGTTCCCGGATGATCCACCGAACCTCCTGTGACGTGGAGTTCCAGTTCATCATCGGCATCGTGCCGCTCCACTCGACCGGGTGGAAGTAGGCGGAATCGAAGCGCATGAGGCGGTCGACGATGAAGGGGATCCCCGTCGCCTCGAGGGTGAAGGTGAGTTCGTGGTCGATGGGGTCGTCGAAGTGGTCGCGGTAGAGGGCGATCTCGCGGGCGGCGTGGACGTTGGTGCGGAGCGTGTCGAAGGCGGCCGCGGCGGGGGTGGGGCGCTCATTTGCGGGCGTCACATTCACTGTTCCCAGCGTGTCGGTCTCGGCGAAGAACGCGCCGTCCAGGTGGTCGATCCCCTGCACGCGGTTCACCAGCGTCAGGTCGCCCGGCTCGTCGAAGCGCACATGCACGATGTAGCGCTCGGCGGGACTCAGCACGATGCTCTCGATCCACTCCTCGCGCTCGAAGGCCCCGATGTCGGTGCCGACGACCTTCATGCGCGCGCTGCCCGCCCCGCCGCTCCCGGCGCCTCCGCTCGAACCGCCGTCCCCGCCCCCGGCGTCGCTCGCCCCCACGAACGACAGGTTGAACGTCCGCGTGTTCGACACGTTGGTCAGGTACAGCCGCACCACCTCGCCCGCCGTGACGTCCAGCTCGTAGTCCGGTTCGCCGTTGACCAGCATGAGGTCGCCGAAGCGCCCCATGAAGGCATGCGTCGAACGCTCCTCGCCGAAGGGCATGGGGTTGCCGCCCGCCATGAGGAAGTCGTCGACCATGAGGAACTCCTCGCGGTCGGCGGGGCCGTAGTAGTCGGGGTGGTGGGACTCGACGAGCATGTTGCCGTACAGGCCGAGGTCCTTGAGGACGTCCTCCCGGTGGTGCGGGTGGTACCAGTAGACGCCGGGGTCCTTGAAGTGCACCTCGTAGCGGAAGGTCTCGCCGGGCTCGACGGGGTCCTGGGTGATGCCGGGCACGCCGTCCGAGGCGTTGTCGAGGCGCAGCCCGTGCCAGTGGATGGTCGTGGGCCACGCGATCGAGTTGGTGAAGTGGATCGTGACGGTGGCCGCTTCGGGGACGTGGAGAAGCGGTCCCGGGTACTGGCCGTTGAAGCCGTACATGACGTGGTCGCGGCCGCGGATTCGCCGCCGCACGAGGCCCGCTTCGAGGGCGATTTCGTCGCCGTCGGCGAGGTGGAGCACGTCGCGGGGGCGGGCGAGGGGGAGGGTTTCCGGGTCGATTCCGATGCCGGGGAGGAAGGGGGTGGCGGCGGGGGGATCGAGGGCCATGAGCGCGGGGAACATGGTAAGTCCGGGCATCATGGGAGGGTGGGGCCAGGTGGGGGCGCGTGCGGCGCCGTGCTGGTGGCCGGCCTCGGCCATCCCCGCCATCTCCCCGCCGCCGCCACCCGTCCCCGTCACCCCCAGGATGAACTCCTGCATGTCCGGTGGCGACATCCTCGAGCTGGGTGAACTCGCGCGCAGCAGCAGCCGTCCCTCCCATTCAGGGGCGTCGGGCCGCGCCTCCGCCGTGACCAGGATCATGAACTTGTTGAGGTCGATTTCGCCGATGCCGTGCGTCCCGTTGGCGACCGGGCCCAGGTTGACGACCGTGTCGAAGAGGGGGGTGGCCAGCCACGCGACGATGTGGTCGTAGTCGCCCAGGGTGGCTGGTTCCGGGAGGCCGCCGAGTGTGAGGATTCCCTCGTAGAGGTGGTTCCCGGCCGCGTTCACGGCAACGCCGAATGGCGAGTGGGGAGGGCGCAGTTCGAGGTGGCCGGAGAGGCCGTCGAGGCCGGGGCGGGGGGCCAGGAAGAGGCAGTAGAGGTCGCGGCTGGGCGAGAGGGTGGCGCCGGGGGGCGGGGGGGTGTCGTCGCAGGGTGAGGTGGTGGGGAGGATTGCGCCGCCGTCACCTCCCGTCCGGTCCGGCGTGCAACTTGCGGCCAGTACGGCTGCCAGAAATCCGACGAGGGGCGTTCCCGGTGTCAGGCTCCGTCTCATTTGTGGCTTGATTGCCTCCACGGATCGACCGTCCGGACACCGGTGTCCCGGAAGTCCCTTGTGTTTCGAGTCACCACGACGAACCCGCGAATGGCCGCCGACCCGGCAAGCATTGCATCCGGAAGATGGTCGTCCAGCGGTTCACCCTGCCGGCGCCTGACTTCCATGATGTGCGCGCACGCCTGTGCATCTCGGGCCGTCCAGTCGAGGACCCGGTCTTCGAAGAGATCGTTAAGGATGCCTGCAAACCGTCTTTCCAGTTCGTCACGTCGGGCCAGGTCGTCGAGCCGGCCGATGCCGTTGTGAATCTCCCAGACGGTGATTGCGCTGACGTGCAGTCCCTGGGTTGCGATGCTGTCGAGAAAGCGCCCGACCCGGGGTTCGGGGTGCGGTCGCATCATCTCCGAGACGACGTTTGTGTCCAGCAGCCAGGACACCTGCCGTCACTCCCCGTCCCGGAACTTGACGGGCCTGTAGCCGTAGCGCTCCCGCGCGGGCAGCTCGACTCCGTGGTCGGGGCCGAAGTAGCGGCGGAAGGCCTCGGAAGGACGGGTTTCGCGTCGAGCCTCCTCCCGTCGGTCGCGGATCAGGCGTCGCACGAATTCCTCCATGGACACGCCGCTCAGACGCGCCTCGCTCTGCAGCCAGGCTTTGTCACCCGGATCGATACGACGCACCGTGATTGTGGCGCTCATCGAAAAGGGGCCTCTCCTTCCTGGTTGACGAGTGTTTGGCAGTCGGATCAAGCTTTCAGCGTAGTGCTAGCATTTTCTGCTGTCAATCCGCGCCATCGGTCCCGGCCGAAATCGGCTTGGACCTCACAGACCGAATCAGCGCCGCCAGACTTCCGCCGCCGGTATCCCCCTGCTGAACAGCACCTCGATACCCGGGGCCGGCGACAGTGCGGCGACCGCGTCGGCCCGCGTGAGCACCGTTGCGGGAAGATCCCGCAGGATCCCACGCACCTGGCCGGTCTGCGAATCGCGGAGCAGAGCCATCGCAAGCTCGTTCCGCGTATCAAGCACGACGGATCCGCCCGGTCCGGTCAGCGCAATGGCCGCGGGCGTCTCCTCCCACTCGTCCAGCCACGGCAGCACGTACACGAAGCTGGAACTCCCGTCGCCGTCGGCGACCTCGGGCATGTCGAAGCTGAAGGAAAACAGTTCGGTTCCGTCATCCGTCATCCCGGCGAGCCTGAAGCCACCACCCGACCGGGGCAGCGCGGGCGGCGCGTCGATCCCGAAAGCGGGCTCCAGAAAGGGCACACCGCCGGCATCGACCCCACCCCACAACAGAAGCGCGCGGCCCGACGGAGACGCCATGGGCAGAGCCACGCTGTCCGCCTCGCTCAGGCGGAAGCGCAGGGCGTTGGTGAAGTGGAATTCGCCGATCCACGCCGGTTCGCAGTACGACATGATGTCCGGCAGGGTGGGCGCGACCAGCCTGCCCGATCCGCGTGAATCGTACCCCCAGGCACCGATCGACCCGTCGGCATCGGGAAAGGAGCTGTCGGGACCGCCGGCGCCCCCGCACGGCGCGTGGCGCAGCGAAAAGTTGTGCCCGAATTCATGCGCGACGATGTCCGCGTACGGTTGTGAGAAGCTCGACCGGCCGGGACGATAGGCTACGCCGCCGGCCTCGGTGACCGGCGGGGACATCATTCCCATGTAGTGCCCGGTGCCGCCCTCCATGACCCGAATGGCCCGGGTTTCGCGGAGCAGCACGAAAGCGTCGTTGCTGCTGCTCATCACGGTCGCGTGCGCCCTGGCGTCGATTTCGCCCACGGGCAGCAGGGTGCGCGTGTCCCAGAGCATTTGGTGGTTTTCGGGGTCGGCGGCCATGGCCCGGACCGTGCCCACGATCTCGTATTCTGGCTGCCGTTCCCACACGAGCGGCACCAGGGTCAGATCGAACACGGGCATCGCGCCCACCTCGACCGCCATGCGTCCGGTCTCCGGGATCCGCGTCGCGATCCCCAGTTCCGGGTCCAGGGTGCCGTCCGGGTCGACCTCGATCACCATCTCGAGACCCGGCTGGATCAGGTCGCCGGAGATCGCGGCGTTGGTCGAATTCGAGAGGGAACCCTCGTTCAGCTCGGTGGGGATCGAGAGGGCTCGTCCCGGGATATCCTCCACGTGGGTCTCCACGCCACCGTGGAAAAAGCGTGCGCGGACCGCCGGCATTTGCGCGCTTGTGGGGCTCGGGGCCGTCACGAACACACGCAGCAGCGCCTCCTCGCCCGCGACCAGAGGGACGGGGAAGGCGCGCGACTGGACCGCCTGGATCAGATACGCCTGGTGGTTCGCGCCGGAGCACGCGGCGATGCGGCGCTTGTGGATCCCTTCCAGCCAGGCCGTGAACGCGCCGTCATCGGGTACGCACAATCCGGTCCGGCCGGCGAGGAACTCGTCGAGCTGGTTCAGGGCCGCAAGCTCGGCCGGAAGAGGCCCGTCCAGAGCCGTATTGTCCGTGAGACTCAGAATGCGAAGATCCGACATGGTCCCGAATTCGGGCGGCACCGGCCCTTCCAGGTCGTTCCCGTTGAGGTAAAGCCGCTGCATGCTCGAGAGGCCGCCCAGTTCCGGCGGAATCGAACCGGTCAGGTTGTTGCGGGTCAGCCCCAGATACGTGGCATTGCGGAGGTTGCCGAGTTGGGGCGGGATCGGGCCGGACAACTCGTTGTCGCTCAACCACAGAATGGTCATGGCGGCGAGATTGCCGAGTTCGGGCGGAATCGCCCCGGTGAGCGTGTTTGTCGCGAGATAGAGCCATTCCACGGCCGGGAGGCTGCCGAGCTCGGCGGGAATGGTGCCCTCCAGGTCGTTCCCCTGGAGAAAGAGCCCGGTGAGGTTGCGGAGATTGCCCAGTTCAGGCGGGATGGTGCCGGTCAGAGTGTTGTAGGAAAGGGACAGCCAGTCCAGGTTGGCGAGGTCGCCGAGCCAGGGCGGGACGGGGCCGGTGAGGTTGTTGCTGCCGAGCGACAGGGTCTCCAGCTTCGCGAGGCCTGCGAGTTCGGCGGGGATTTCACCGGTCAGGCTGTTGCTGTAAAGCGCGAGTGTTTCAAGGCTGGACAGATTGGCCAGATCGGGCGGGATCGGACCTTCCAGTTCGTTTTGCGACAGGTTCAGCACTGTCAGGCCGGAGATGCGTGCCAGGTCAGGAGGGATCGGACCCGAGAACTCATTGTCCTGCAGTTCGAGGTCCGTCAGTTGGGTGAGATTGCCGAGCTCGGGGGGTATCGGGCCGATCAGGCTGTTGTCCCCCAGGCGCAGCTGCGTCAGGTGCGACAGGTTGCCGAGTTCGGGGGGGATCGGGCCCTTCAGTTCGTTGCCCTCGAGCGCCAGCGTCTTCAACTCCGAGAGGTCGCCGAGCTCCGGCGGGATCGGGCCGATCAGGCCATTCCGTCTCCAATCACTGATATTGGTGTCGTAGGTGCCGCTGAGATCGAGTCCGATGACGCGTCCGGAACCGTCTGTTTCGACCCCGTACCAGGTGTCGAGCGGTGCGTCGGTGCCCCAGCCGTCGCTGTTGGTCCAACCCGGGCCGTAGGTGATGTCGTAGAGCCTCATGAGGGCGGCCCGGTTCGGACTGTCGTCGACAGTGCCCGGCTTCATGTCCCCGTCGTCGCACGCGGAGATGGACAGAATTGCGGCCAGCGGGCCGAGAGAGAAGCGGGTGATGCGGTGGCGGTCCATGCCTGGCCTTCCAGAGGTTGGGAGATGACGCTGTCCTTGCACTCTTGAGCGTCAATACGCCGGGGCTGGCCCTGGGGTTCCACCGGCTCCGGCTTCTACAACCCCGCCTGCTCCTTCACATACCGCGCCGCCTCCAGATGCGTCGCGAACCACACTCCTTCGTGCCCCTTGATGTACCGGATCAGTTCCTCCAGCACGACGATCCGCGACCGGTGTCCGATCACGTGCGGGTGCATGGTCAGCAGAAACATCGTGCCCTCGGCGTAGGCGCCGTCGAAGTCGTCCTTCCAGACTTGGAGCACATCGCGCGGGTGCGAGTAGCTGGCGCCGCGCGGGTTGAAGACCGGCGCGTCGTCGAGGATCCACTCGACGGGCAGTTCGACCATCCCCGTCGGTTCGCCGTGGGCGTTGATCTCGTAGGGACGGTCGTCGGCCATGAGCGACGAGTCGTAGAGGAAGCCCATCTCGCGGATGATGTCCAGCGTGTTCGGGCTGAAGTTCCACGACGGGGCGCGGTAGCCGAGCGGGCGGACGCCGGTGACGTCGGTCATGTATTCGACGGCGCGCTCCAGGAGGGCGCGTTCCGTTTCGGCGTCGAGGCTGGAGTTGAGTTCGTGGATCCAGCCGTGAATGGCGAACTCGTGGTGTCCGGCGGCCTGGATGATGTCGACCTGGAAGGGATTGAGGACGAGGCTGACGGCAGGAACGAAGAAGGAGGCGGGGATGCCTTCGCGGTCAAGGAGGTCGACGACGCGGGGCAGGGCGACGCGGGCCCCGAACTGTCCCTGCGAGAGTGAGCCGACGGTGGCGTCGCCGTAGCGCAGGCCGAGGACGGTTTCGTTGTCCACGTCGAAAGAGAGGAGGACGGCGACGCGGGCGCCGCCGGGCCAGGTTTCGGGTTGGAGGCTGCGGCCGGCGCGCACGGCGTTGACGGTTTCGAGGACGCGCTCGTCGGACCACTGCCAGCCGGGTTCGTTCTCGGGTTCGGCGTCCTGCGGGGCGGGCTGGCAGGCCAGGAGGCATGCGGTTGGGACGGTGAGGACCATCAATCGTGTGTATAGTGTGTATTGCATTCAACTCTCCATCTTCCAGAGTGCGATTCCGCCGGCCTGTTTCCCGACCTGCGCGGATGCGACCCGGGTGCCCGTTTCGATTTCAATGACCTCCACCGTTCCCGGGTCGCCGCCGATCCCCTCGACCGTGACGATCGCGTAGCGGCCGTCGGGGGTGGCCACGACGCCGTGGGTCACGCGCATCTCCGAGTCGATCATGTGGAGCAGGTCGCCCGAATCGACATTCCAGATGCCGACCTGCGCGCTGCCCTTCATGGTGGCGAGGAGGCGGGTTCCGTCGGGGGTGAGGTCGAGGTTGTAGGGCGCGCCCGGAGCCTCGATGCGGCGCGTGACGCGCCACTTCGCGAGGTCGACCTCGAGGATCACGTCGCCCCTGTTGCAGGGGACGAAGACGCGCTTGCCGTCCGGGTGCGGGGTCGTCCAGGTGGGCGAGCAATGACCGTCGGGCGGTGCCATGGCCATGTGCCCGTCCATCGGGGCGTGGACGGGTTCGTTGGCGACCAGGTCGAGGCGGCGGGTCACGTCGAGGGTGGCGCCGTCGATCTCGACGAGCTGGTTGTCCATCATGCACGCCGAGTAGTGCTTCGTGCCGTCGGCGTTGAAGCGGGAGCCGTGCGGCATGGTGCAGGTGACCACGTCGGCGATCGGGAACATGGTCTCCAGGTCGACGATCGTGACCGTCGAGGGGACGTGGTCGCCGTGGAAGTTGGCGTTGACGGTGAGGGCCACGGTGCCGTGCGGGGGGACGGCGATGGTGGCCGGGAAGAGGCCGAGGTCGGCGACGCCGGCCACCGTGTCGGCACCGGTGGCGTACTTGACGAGGCGGCCGTTGGGGAAGCCGTGTCCCAGGGTGACGTACCAGTAGTCGCCGCCGGGGTCGACGGCGAGGCCGTGCGGCGCCTCGATCTCGGCCAGGAGCCAGCCGGTGGTGATCGTCTTTTCGACGGTCAGGTCGCCGCCCGCGTCGTAGCGCAGCAGGGCGACTTCGTCTTCGGACTCGGCGGCTACGTAGACCCAGTAGGACTGGGTGGCCGCCTCCCCCGGCACTCCGGCGGCCAGGGCGACCGCGATTGCCAGCCGGATGCCCGCACTCACGGAATCAGCACGCGCCGCGGCTGCAGCTTCACCGCCCACATCCCCGAGAAGTACTCGGAGAAGAAGAGGTTGCCCTTGTGCATCTGCGGCCCCCAGGTGAAGGGTGCGTTCGCGACCACGCCATCCGGGTCGTACGCCTTGTACACTGCGATCTCGCGACCCTGGTGGTACAGGTTGCCCTTCAGCTCACCCGAGATGTCCACCACGCGCAACCCACCCTGATAGAACGCGGCGTAGAGCCGGTCGTCCTCGATCCACATGTTGTGCGAACCGGCCTCGGGGATCTCGTAGCGGGCCACCTCCTCCGGGTTCTCCGGATCGGTGAAGTCCACTACATGGATGTAGCCGGCCATGAACTCCGGCGTGCGGCCGTCCTCCTGGCCGTCGAAGGCGGGCGCGCCGATCTCGTCGCCCATGAAGATGTAGAACCTGCCCGTCGGGCTCTTGTACGGGAACGCCGCGTGCGTGGCCCCCCCGATGTCGCGGAAACGGTTGATCAGGACCGGGTTGGCCGGGCTGCCGCCCCTGTCGCCGCCGCCGACGTCGATCACCGCCACCCCGTCCCCCCAGTTCGAGGTGTACGCGATCCCGTCCACGATCCAGATGTCGTGGATGGCATGGCCGGGCGTATCGAGCTCGAAGCGGCCCACGCGGTGCGGGTTGGCCGGGTCCTCGATGTTGATCACGTCGAAGCGGATCCCGTTGTTCACCGCATAAACGTGGCCGTCGTAGATGAACAGGTTGTGGACGCCCCCGGTCAGCTCGTCGTCGAAGGTCGAGATTATCTCGATGTTGCGGGGATCGGTGCAGTCCACGATCACGATCCCGTTGCGCCGGTTCGACGCGCCCTCGCGGGAGATCACGCAGATGTCGCCGTCCTCGGAGACCTTGACATCGTTGGTCGTGCGCGCGTCCACGACGAGCGAATCAGTGAGGACCGGGTTCGCCGGATCCGTCACGTCCCACCAGTACGTGCTGCCATGGGCCGCATGCGTGCCCGTGATCGCGTAGTCGCGCCCGTCGACGCCTTCCCACACCCACAGGTCCGAGGTGGAGACGTTGCGGACGGGTGCGTGGCCCACCAGCGCCACCTCCTCGACCACGTGGCGGGGCAGGATCTCGACGGTCGTGTGCGCGGTCTGGCCCGGGACGTTGGCCGTAACGGTGTAGACGCCCGGCTTGTAGGCGACGAAGCGTCCCTGCGTGTCGACCTCGGCCGGAGGAAAGTCGGCGGTGGCGATGTCGTCGGGATCGGAGATGAGCCCGAAGGTGACGGGCATGTCGTCGATGGCGATGCCGAACGGATCCAGCGGGGTGGCCGTGACATGGATCACGTCGCCGGTCCGGCCGCGGGCCTGGCTGGTTTCGACCGTCACCGCGGTGACCGGGTTGTCCGCCACTTCGTAGCGAATCCGGCCGACAACGCCCTCGGCGGTCGCGGAAAGCGTCACTGCGCCGGGCGCGTGGGCCTGGAAGACGCCGTAGCGGTCGACGGTGGCGACGGACTCGTCGGAGGTGCTCCAGGTGACGGCGAGGTCGCGGACGTCGTCGGACTCGTCGAGGACGGTCGCCTTGTGGCGTTTCGTTACGCCGACGTAGAAGCGTCCCCCTTCCTCGGAGATCTCCACGCGGGCGAGCGGTGGAAAGGCCACCTCGACGGTCATGGTGCCGCTCACCCGGTTGGGCCCCAGCGCGCGGGCCATCACGGTGAACTGTCCTCCCTTGAAGGCCTCGATCAGGCCGCTCGTGCGGTCGACGGCCAGCTTGCCGCGTCCGTCGCGCGAGAAAAACAGGAACGGCACGTCGATCACGTTGCCGCCGGCGTCGTAGGCGGTGGCCGAAACCTGCGCGGTCTCCCCGACCTGCAGCGAAGCGTGGCCGGGGCGACCTCCACCCGTGCGACTTCCTGGGCTGCGGTTTCCGGGGTTGCGATGGCCATCGCCACGAGCAGCGTGGCCGGCAGGATCTTTGCGGTGATTCTCATTGTCGTGCCATCCCTTTCCAGCGTTGTGACATCGCGACCGTGGCCGGGCGGACACGGCGAAGGTAAGATTGATCCCCAACTGGGCAGCGCGCAACGGAACTCCAACGGACAATCATCATGCCGAACCCAACCAGACGCGACTTCGTGAAAACCACCGCCCGCACCGGCGGCGCCCTCGGCGTCCTGGGCGCCCTCGGCCCTCTCGCCTGCGCCGCTCCCGACGACGGCGACGCCCCGCCCACCCCCCTCCGCATCCTCATCCTCGGCGGCACGCGCTTCATCGGCCCCCACCAGGTCAAGTACGCCCTCGACCGCGGCCACGAGGTCTCGATCTTCACGCGCGGCCAGACCGAGCCGCCCTTCTTCCACGATTACTTCGAGCGCGTCGAGCAGCTGACCGGCGACCGCGACAACGACCTGAGCGCGCTCGAAGGCCGGGAGTGGGATGCGGTGATCGACAACTCGGCCTCGATCCCGCGCTGGGTGTCGATGACCGCCGAGCTGCTCCGTGACCACGTCGACCGCTACCTCTTCGTGTCCTCGATCTCGGCCTACGCCGACTTCGCGACCGCTGGCATCGACGAGACCTACCCGGTCGGGCAGCTGTCGGCCCCGGATGTCGAGACCATGCAGGAGTACGGGCCCATGAAGGCCAGGTGCGAGGCGATCAACACGGAGGTGTTCGGCGACAGCGCGATCAACGTGCGGCCGGGTCTGATCATCGGGCCGGGCGACAACACGGACCGGTGGACCTACTGGCCGGTGCGCGTTGCACGCGGCGGCGAGGTGCTGGCCCCGAATTCACCGACCGACCCGGTGCAGAACATCGACGCGCGCGACCTGTCGGAGTGGATCGTGCGCCTCGTCGAGACGCCCGGCAGCGGCGGCACCTACAACGCGACCAGCGAGGTGCAGCAGTTCGGCACCATGCTGGAGGAGATCCGCGCCGGCGTCGGCTCGGACGCGACCTTCACCTGGGTGTCGACGGAGTTCATGGCCGAGCACGAGGTGCGGCCCTGGGCCCACGTGACGAACTGGTTCGCTCCCGAAGGCGAGATGATCGGCATCAGCCAGGTCTCGGTGGCGGCGGCGATCGCGGCGGGGCTCACCTTCCGTCCGATCGGCGACACGGCGCGCGACACGGTCGAGTGGTGGAACTCGCTGCCGGAGGAGCGGCGGGCGCAGCCTGGTGCGGGGCTGCCGGCCGAGAAGGAGGCCGAGGTGCTGGCGGCGTGGGCGGCGAGGGGGTAGCGCTGGACACCTTGACCCGGTTATCAATCTAGCTAGATTTCTAGCTAAATAACTCCGGAAACTCCACCTACTCAACCGCGCCATGGCCATCGTCAACGTCCACGAAGCGAAGACCCAACTGTCGCGACTGCTCGCCCAGGTCGAGGCGGGCGAAGAAGTCGTCATCGCACGCAGGGGCCGGCCGGTCGCGCGTCTGGTGCGCCACAAGCCTCTGGGCAGGCGCCGGCCCGACCTTCTGAAGGGGAAGATCGTCGTACCGGACAGTTTCTTCGATCCGCTGTCGGAAGAGGAACTCAAGTCATGGGAAGGTGAGTAGCGGTGCGGCTGCTCCTCGATACCCACGCGTTCATCTGGTGGATCGCCGATAGTGGCAGGCTCTCCCGAACAGCCTACAGACTGATCGCCGACGAGTCCCACGACATTGTCGTAAGCGCGGCCTCGGCCTGGGAGATCGCCACGAAGTATCGGTTGGGGAAGCTGGTGATACCGTCGGCCACCGCGTTCGACGTAGCCGGAGCCATCTCGGATCAGGGCTTCCTGGAGTTGCCGATCAGCGTCAGGGACGCGGAACACGCGGGGCGTCTGCCGGGCCCCCACCGCGACCCCTTCGACCGGATGCTGGTCGCCCAGGCGGCCTCTCGCGGGATGGCGCTCGTTTCCCGGGATGGAGCATTCGACCGGTACGGTGTGAATCGGGTGTGGTGAACCGGCTTCATGTGGAAAAAGGAATTGCTTTTCCGCAGGCCGGTATCGAAGAAGGGGGCCAAGCGACCAGAACCATGACTCCGATCGCCGACCCCCCCTTCGATACCATCCTTCCTACTTCATCCCGCCCTCCTCCTCCACCTCCAGCAATCCCAGATCCCGCACCGCCTCGACCAGCCGAATGAACTCCCCGCGATACCCGCGCGGATCGTCACCCCGGCTCCTCTCGGCGAGCCCCACCACATCGTTCAGCGTCAGGTCCCCCGCGTACTCCGACTCGCGCAGCAGCATGCCGAAGCCCGCCACCGCGGTCGCAAACCTGAAGTCGGTCGAAGGCGACCCGAGCCGGTCCGCCACCGCCTGCCCCAGCAACCTGCTCGTCGCCGCGTCGGGATCCTTGTAGCGGACCCTGACGTACAGCATCTCCCCGGCGAACTCGCTGGGCGGCGGGTCGTTGGCCCGAGGCTGGTAGCGCAGCGGCTCGACCTCCGCGTCCCGTGGCACGTCGAGCCCCGCGGGCACCACCTCGTACAGCGCGGTCACGGTATGTCCGGCCCCGAGTTCGCCCGCGTCCTTCGTGTCGTCGTTGAAGTCCTCGTCGGCCAGCAGCCGGTTCTCGTACCCGATCAGGCGGTAGCTGGCGACGCGCGCCGGGTTGAACTCGATCTGCAGCTTCACGTCCTTGGCCAGGGTCAGCAGCGTGCCGCCCATCTCCTCCACGAGCACCTTCCTCGCCTCGAGCAGCCCGTCCACATAGTGGAAGTTGCCGTTCCCGTGGTCGGCGATCTGCTCCATCTTGGAGTCCTTGATGTTGCCGGTCCCGAATCCGAGCACGGTCAGGAAGACGCCGCTCTCGCGCTCCTTCTCGATGAGCCGCACCATCTCGCCGTCGCTGGAGGGGCCGACGTTGAAGTCGCCGTCGGTGGCCAGGATGATCCGGTTGTTGCCGCCGTCGATGAAGTACTCGCGAGCGGTCTCGTAGGCGAGCTTGAGCCCCTCACCCCCGGCGGTGCTGCCGCCCGCCCCCAGCCGGTCGAGCGCGGCGAGGATTTCGTCCTGCCGGTCGCCCGGTGTCGAGGGAAGCACCATCCCCGCCGCCCCCGCGTAGACCACGATCGCAACCCGGTCCTGGGGTCTCAACTGGTCCACCAGCAGCGCGAACGCCTTCTTGAGCAGGGGAAGCTTGTTGGGCGGACTCATCGACCCCGACACGTCGAGCAGGAAGACCAGGTTGCTCGGCGGGAGGTCCTCGATGTCGATCGACTGCGCGTGCAGACCGATCCGCACCAGCCGGTGCTCCTGTTTCCAGGGCGCCTCCCACACCTCGGTGGTCACGGCGAAGGGGTGCTCTCCGGCCACATCCCCCCAGTCGTACGGGAAGTAGTTGACCATCTCCTCGATGCGGACGGCGTCGATGGGGGGCCGCACCCCGTCCTGGATGAAGCGGCGGACGTTGGCGTAGGAGGCGCGGTCGACATCGATCGAGAAGGTGGAGAGCGGGGACGCGCTGACGAGCTTGAAGTCGTTCTCGTCGATGTGGGCGTAGGACTCGGTGTTGAAGTCGACCCGCCCCCCGCTGAAGGCGCAGCAGGTCCCGAGATACGCCCACTCATAACGGCCCTGGACCTCCCCGGCCGCTCCGGTGGCCGCGGCCTCGTCGAGGTTGACCGGCGCAGTGGCGAGCGCGAAGTCGGCAACCGCCTTCTGGCCCGCCGTGACGGTCACCTGCTTCTCCTGTGTGGCGTAGCCGAGGATCACGACCTTCACGGTGTGTTCCCCGGCCGGGACGCCCGACAGGCTGTAGCGACCTGCCGTGTTGGTGAGCGCGCTGAATCCGGTGCCCACCACGGACACCGAGGCATCATTCAGCGGCTGCCCTGTCACCGCGTCGGTGACTCGCCCCTCGATGGTGCCGGTCGGCACGGGGGCGATGACTGCGCCGGGGCCCGCCACGGCGAGCAGCGTCAGCATCCCGGCAGTTCGAACAAACAAGGTTCCCATAGTGCCCTCCTGGGTTTTGGGATGGATTGGCGGCGCGCCCGAATGGCGGCCGCCGGGGTATCGGGTCAGGACCCGTCCGTTTCCCGCTTCAGCAGCCCCAGGTCCCGCGTCGCTTCGACCAGACGGATGAACTCCCCGCGATAGCCGCGCGGATCGTCCCCCTTCCCGTTCTCGGCGAGCTGGACCACATCGTTCAGCGTCAGACTACCGGCGTGCCGCGAGTCGCGAAGCAGCATGCCGAAGCCCGCCACCGCCGCGGCGAAGCGGAAGTCGGTGGACGGCGTTCCGCGGCTCCGGTCGGCAATGGCGTGCGCCAGCAGCCTGCTCCTGGTCCCGTCGGGATCCTTGTAGCGGACCTTGACGTACATCAGCTCGTCCTCGAACCGGGTGAGAGGCGGGTCGTCGGGCTCGGGCTGGTAGCGGAGCTCGTCGATGGCGCGCGGCACGTCGGTCCCCGCAGGGACCACTTCGTAGAGCGCCGTGACCGTGTGTCCGGCCCCGAGCTCGCCCGCGTCCTTCGTGTCGTCGTTGAAATCCTCGTCGGCGAGCAGCCGGTTCTCGTACCCGATCAGGCGGTAGCCGGCCACGCGCGCCGGGTTGAACTCGACCTGCAGCTTCACGTCCTTCGCGAGGGTCAGGATGGTTCCGCCCATCTCCTCGATCAGGACCTTGCGCGCTTCCAGCAGGCCGTCCACGTAGTGAAAGTTGCCGTTACCGTTGTCGGCGATCGCCTCCATCTTCGAGTCCTTCAGGTTGCCGGTGCCGAAGCCCAGCACGGTCAGGTGCGTCCCCGCGGCGCGTTCCCTCTCGACCAGCTCGACCATCGCCTCGTCGCTGGCGGGCCCGACGTTGAAGTCGCCGTCGGTGGCCAGGATGATCCGGTTGTTGCCGCCGTCGATGTGGTGCTGCCGGGCGACGTCGTAGGCTGCCTGCAGCGCCGGACCGCCGGCGGTGCTGCCACCGGCATGAAGGCGTTCGATCATGGCGAGGATCTCGTGCTTTCGCTCGCCCGAGGTGGACGGCAGCGCAAGGCAGACCTCGCTGGAGTACGTCATGACCGTCACCCGGTCCTCGGGCCTGAGCTGGTCGGCCAGCATCGAAAAGGCGCTCTGCAGGAGCGGCAGCTTGTCCGGCCGGCCCATCGATCCCGAAACGTCCAGCAGGAAGACCAGGTTGCTGGGCGGCAGGTCCCGCGCGTCGATGGAGGGCGCGTGCAGCCCGATCCTGACCAGGCGGTGCTCGCGCTGCCAGGGTGCCCGCGACACCTCGGTGGTCACGGTGAAGGGGTGTTCGCCGGACACGTCGTCCCACGCGTAGGAGAAGTAGTTGACCATCTCCTCGATGCGCACCGCGTCGACGGGTGGACGCTGCCCATCCTGGATGAAGCGGCGGACGTTGGCGTAGGAGGCCCGGTCGACGTCGATCGAGAAGGTGGAGAGCGGGGAGGAGCTGACGAGCTTGAAGTCGTTCTCGACGATGCGGGCGTAGGACTCGGCGTTGGCGCCGGGTCGAATGCGGAGTTGCCGGCCTCCGCCGAAAAAAGCGCCCCGCGACTCGAGGACTTTGACATTTGGCAGGGTGACCCCGACCTTCCTGCGTTCGACTCTCCCCGCCACTCCGGTAACGATGATCTCGTCGAGGTTGATCGCCGCGACCTCCAGCGCGAAGTCGGCCACCGTCGCGCGGCCCGCCGTGACCGTGACCTGTCGTTCCTGGGCCGCGTAACCGATGATGACGACCTTCACGGTATGGTCGCCCGCCGGGACGCTCGGCAGGGAATAGTAGCCGGACTGGTTGGTCAGAGTACCGAAGTTCGTGCCCACGACGGTGACCGCGGCATCCAGGAGCAACTGTCCGGTCGTCGCATCGGTGACACGCCCCACGATCCCGATCGCATCCGGGGGAATCGGAGGTGGCGTCTGCGGCCGCTGCGGAAGCGAGCGGCGGTAGGGCCTCGGAGTCCGGGCCCTCGGCACGGCGCGCCAGATCACCTCGCCTGGGCACGTCAGGGAGGAGATCGGGTTGGTGGGGTTGAGGAAGCTGGATGTGCCGGTGGCCGCCAGGGCGGTCACTGTTTCGGGGCCCGTGGGCGACGAGGTCGTGTCGACGCCGAGCGGTGCCATCGCTGCGCTGGCGCCTACGAGGGCCAGCAGGGCTGCGAATGCAGCAGTTCGAACGAAAGTGGATCGCATAATCCCTCCTCGGGGTTTGCGTGGACGGCGGCAACGCCCGGATGGCGTCCGCCCAGGCTTCAAGCCATACCGCTTGATACCAGCCAAAACGGAGAAGGTTGCGGATTCGGGAGAATCGGCGGGCGAAAGGCGGCCCGGCCTCCCGAAAACGCCCCCGCGCCCCTACCTCGACCCGACCCCCACCCCCCGCAACAACCCCAGGTCCCTCGTCGCCTCCACCAGCCGAATGAACTCCCCGCGATACCCGCGCGGATCATCCCCCTTCCCCTTCTCCGCCAGCCCCACCACATCACCCAGCGTCAGGTCCCCCGCGTGCTTCGAGTCGCGCAGCAGCATCCCGAACCCGGCCACCGCCGTCGCGAACCTGAAGTCGACCGAAGGCGGCCCCGAACGATCCGCCACCGCCTGCTCCAGCAGCTTGCTCTTCGTCCCGTCGGGGTCCTTGTAGCGCACCTTCACATACATCATCTCGTCCGCGAACTCACTCGCCGGCAGGTCGTCCGGCTGCGGCTGGTAGCGCAGGTCGTCCACCTCTTCACGCGGCACCGCAACCCCCACGGGGACCACCTCATACAGTGCCGTCACCGTGTGCCCCGCCCCCAGCTCCCCCGCGTCCTTCGTGTCGTCGTTGAAGTCCTCGTCCGCAAGCAGCCGGTTCTCGTACCCGATCAGCCGGTACCCGGCCACGCTCGCCGGATTGAACTCGATCTGGAGCTTCACGTCCTTGGCCAGCGTGAAGAGCGTCCCGCCCATCTCCTCGACCAGCACCTTGCGCGCCTCGAGCAGCCCGTCCACGTAGTGGAAGTTCCCGTTCCCGTGGTCGGCGATCTGCTCCATCTTCGAGTCCTTCAGGTTCCCCGTCCCGAATCCCATCACGGTCAGGAAGGTCCCGCCGTCGCGCTCCTGCTCGATCAGGCGCACCATCTCCGCGTCGCTCGACGCGCCCACGTTGAAGTCGCCGTCGGTCGCGAGGATGACCCGGTTGTTCCCGCCGTCCATGAAATGCTCGAAGGCGGTCGCGTACGCGAGCTCGAGCCCGGCTCCCCCCGCCGTGCTTCCCCCGGCCTGCAGCTCGTCGAGCGCGGCCAGGATCTTTTCCCGCTTGTTGCCCGCCGTCGAAGGCAACACCAACCCCGCCGCCCCCGCGTACACCACGATCGCCACCCGGTCCTGCGGCCTCAGCTGGTCCACCAGGAGCGCGAAGGCCTTCTTGAGCAGTGGCAGCTTGTTCTCCGGCCGCATCGAGCCGGACACGTCGAGCAGGAAGACCAGGTTGCTGGGCGGCAGGTCCTCGGTGTCGATCGAACGCGCGTGCAGCCCGATCCGCACCAGCCGGTGCTCGGGCTTCCAGGGCGCGTCCCACACCTCGGTGGTCACCGAAAACGGGTGCTCGCGCCCCACCGAACCCCACTCGTAGGGGAAGTAGTTGATCATCTCCTCGATGCGCACCGCGTCGACGGGCGGCCGCTCGCCGTCCTGGATGAAGCGGCGAATGTTCGAGTACGAAGCCCGGTCCACGTCGATCGAGAAGGTGGAGAGCGGAGACGCGCTCACCAGGCGGAAGTCGTTCTCGGAGATGTGGGCGTAGGACTCGGTGTTGAAGTCGGCGGGCGGCGGAAAGTGGAGGGCCTGGACCTGAACGGCCTGGTCGCCTGCCACCCGGAGCTGCCGGCGTGCCTCCATCGCCCTCTCCGCCTGCACGACCGGCTGCCCCACGATGGCCGCCCTGGCGATCGAATCGGCGATCATCCGCCTCCACGCCACTCCGACAAGCTCGAAGTCCACCTCGATCGCCCGCCCCCGCCCCACCGTCACCTCCCGCCGCTCCGGCTCGTAGCCGAGGAATTCGGCCACCACGACCACGCCCCCCACCGGCACCCCCGACAGCGCGTAGCGCCCATCCTCGCCGGCACGCGCGCGAAGCCGTGTCCCCTCCACCGAGATCCGCGCGATCGGGATCGCCTCGCCGCTGACGGCGTCCGTGACCTGCCCCCGGATCGACCCGGTCTGGGCCTCGGCGGCGGTGGCGCCGCCCAGCATGAGCGCGGCGAGCGCAAGGGCCAGGGCAGTGTTGGCGCGGTCTCTCAAAGCGTATCGCATCGTTCGGTCCTCCTTCTTGGCGCGGCGGGGCGCCGGGTGTTCAGTCACCTTCATTTGACCTGATTGGACACCGCGCGTCCAGTGGAGGGTTGTCAGCTTCCTCAGGCCGCAAACATCCGCTGCAACACATCCAGCGCACCCGCCGGTGGCCTGTCCCATTCTGACATGCTCGCGTCCCGGCTTTTGCCGTGGCGACGGGCGGGCGCCTGATCACGCCACCGCCTCCAGCGCTTCCAGCTCCAGCTCCAGCGGCACCGCCGAGTCGACGAACCGCGCCGCGCCGTTGAGAGCTGGCCGCTCTTCATGGTGGTTTTCGGAGGGCGTGGCGTGCCCGCCTGCTACAATATACGCGGCGTCATTTCGACCTCGTGGAATGGACCGCCCGCCCGCCGCCGCGGCAAATCAAGGGTCAGCCGCATGCTCGATTGGGACGCCACGGCTTGATTGACTCCGCTCCCGCCGCACCGTCTTACGCGCCCCCGGCGAACAGCCCCTCCGCCACCTCGAGCAACCGCTTCGGCGCCGTCCGCCGCACCAGGTACTTCTGCATGTAGAGAATCCCCGCGAACTTGTCCTCGGCCAGGCTCTCCTCGACCAGCGACCGGGCCACGCCCAGCTGGTCCTCATCCGACAGCCCCCCCAGGCCACGCTCACGCCGCCACTCGCCGACGATCCGCGCGACCACCGGCGTCTTCACCCCGCGGTAGCCGATCGCGTACTTGAGGTAGTTCTCGAACCACTCCTTCGTGGCGGGATCCGCGACCGCGTCCAGCCGCCCCTGCAGCTCCGCGATGATCGCTGCGATCGGGGGATTCCCGCCCACAGGCTACCGCGAAGTCCTCTCGAAGAACCCGTAGTGCTCCAGCATGAACGTGCGGATCACCATGGCGGCCTTGGCCGCGTACGCCGCCCGGTTCTCGTCGGTGTCCCGCACGCCCCGGTAGTGATGCTCGATCTGCACCCCGTCGATGACCTCCGAGTCGGACAGGGAGCCGTGCCGGCGGGTGTTGTATCCGCCGCGGAAATAGGGAGCGTCGCCGGGCCCGGGTGCGACCGGACTGGGGACGGAGGGGATGTCCTCCTCCTCGAAGAGGCCTCCCAGCGAAGTCGGGCCCCGCAGCAGCTGCGAGAAGGGGAGCGGGGAGGTGCGGCCGAGTTCACGGATGCTGGTGCGCGCCACCATGTCGAGCGAGTTGAGGTTGGCGTCGGGCCGGTTGAGTTCCGCCGAGGTGAGCAGGTACCCCAGTTCCAGGCGCTCGATCTCGTGGCCGTGGCCGTGGATGTCGAGAAAGAGCCCCCTCCCGAAGTCGGTCCAGACGGTCGCCCGCGCCGTGACGATCCATTCGTGGAACTCCCGCCACGCCTGCTCGGCGTAGGGGTTGTCCTGCGCGGCTTCCTCGATCTCGCGGTTGGCGTCCAGCTTGCTGCGGTGCAGGTGGGAGAGGATGACGTGGGGCGCCTGGCCCGTCAGGTCGATCAGCGCCTGGCGCATGGCCATGGTCAGCGCCAGCGAGTTGAGGTCGTTGCGCAGGACGCCGTAGCTGCGGTCCGGGATTTCGTCGGGCAGGATCTGGCCGCCGTGGGCGGAAGCCAGGATGACCGGAAGTTCGCCCGGGATGTACTCCACGTAGAACCGCCGGCCGTGGTAGCGCTCTCCCGGTATGTACTCGGTGATGACCGGCGGCACGTACACTTCGAGCTTCGCCGTGCCGCTCACCCCCCCGACCGTCGCGGTCACGGTCGTGACCCCGCTCGCGCGCCCGGTCGCGAACCCGTGCTCCGAGATCTCGGCGATCCCCGGCTGGGCCACCGACCACTCCGCGCCGGGGGTGATCGTATTGCCCGCGAGGTCGTGCGCGAAGGCGGAGAACTGCTGTCCGCCTCCTTCGCCCACGATCAGCGCCTCTTCCGGTGTGATGAAGACCGCGGTGACCTGCGGCTCGGTGGTGCCGTCGCCGCAGGCGGCCGTGAGGAGGGTGGTGGCGAGAAGGGTGGGGAGTGCCGGGGCGGCTGGGCGGGGCGGGAGGGCGGTGGTGCCGCCGTTTTCGCGAAGCGCGGCGCCGGGCGATCG
This sequence comes from Longimicrobiales bacterium, assembly GCA_965211795.1. GTDB lineage: Bacteria > Gemmatimonadota > Gemmatimonadetes > Longimicrobiales > Gaopeijiaceae > Bin94. The sequence continues at coordinate 3,300,276 of OZ242973.1, read as the reverse complement.
GGCAGGGCGTTTCACCTTGATCATTGCTCTCCCTCCGGCAGTCCGCAGGCGATCAGTGTTCCCCCCACAATACTCTGCCCGCGGCGGCGTCGAAAGCGTGCGGCACATCGGGATCGGGCGCGCAGGCGGCGGTCGAGATCGCCAGGCCGAACAGGAGGACTGTCGCCTTCATTTGCCGATTTCCGAGTCAGTGGGTATGATTTTCCGCAGCAGAAATTCATATGGAGATTATCATGCGCATTTCGCAGCGGGGCCAGATCACGATCCCCAAGCGCCTCCGGGACCGCTTCGGGATGAACCACAACGTCGAAGTCGAGATCGTCCCAGCGGAAACCGGGCTCCTGATCCGCAAGCGGTCGGCGACGGAGCACCCGGTGGACAGCGTCTACGGCGTCCTGGACCGGGGTGGCGACACCGACCGCTACATGAAGCGGATCCGCGGCCGGTGATCACCGCCGTGGACACGAATATCCTGCTCGACGTGTTCCTGCGGGACGAGCGCTACGGCCCCCGGTCAGCCGAGTGGCTCCGCGAGGCCTACGACGCGGGCGCGATCGTGATCTGCGACATCGTCTACGCCGAGCTCGCCCCTGCCTTCTCCGACGGGAACGCACTGGATAATACGCTCCGCCGGATCAACGTCACTCGCTCACAGATCGACGCCGCGATCGCCCATGGCGCGGGACGGCGGTGGCGGCGCTACACGCGGTCGGGGGGACGGCGGACGCGCATCCTCACCGATTTCCTGATCGGGGCGCACGCGGTGGCGGCCGCCGAGAGCTTCCTCACGCGGGACAGGCGGTTCTTCAGGAGCTGGTTCCCGGAACTGGCCGGGCGGATTCCGGGGGGATAGGGGTCGGCTCTACTTCCGGGGCTCCCTCGGCCTCGGGCCAAGCTCAGCGGCAGCAATCCCTGGCGTGGCGCTGTCGCAGCGCGACACGGTGGAGTTGGGGGTACTACGGAGTCGGCCGGGGTGAACTGGCGAGGCCGATGCTCCGAGGTCGACGCTGAGCTGGTGAGGCTTGCAATGTCGATCATATTATACATACAACACTATTGGACATGCTATCATGATCATCGTATCGCCGCGTTTCGCGTTCACCGCAAGTCCGTCACGTACTTGCCCGGCGTGCAGGAGGGACCGCTTCGCGAAGATCCCTTGCGGACCTGCCAGCCCATGCTTCCTATTGCGTATCGGAGGAAGCCCATGACCCATTTCACCTTAGTCACAGTCGATACCGATGCGCCACACACTCACCACCCTGCTACTCACTGCCCTGTCAGCCGTCGTCCTATTCGCGACCCCGGCCACCGCGCAACTTATCGGTGACCGGGTACGGATCGATGCCATACGTGTCGGCGTAGTCGCCAGCAGGCACCTTGACGGAATCACCCTGCAAAGCGGTAGCCATTACCGGTTCGACGAAATGAAGACTCTGGAGGTACTCGCGGGTACGAAATCCAAGGCCGGAGCGGGGTTCAAGGTGGGTGCGGCTGTGGGGTTCGGAATCGGGCTGGTCGGCGGGCTTGCCACCGAGGACGCTTGCGTATGGGAAAGGTGCGAAACATCAATAGGCCAGAGAATCGGTCTGGGGGTTGTTTTCGGTATCGGGCTAGGTGCACTCGGCGGGTTGGTCGGTGGCATACTCGGCGCCACGGTACGCACCGAGAATTGGGTCCCTATCCTGATCCAACCCCCGGGGTCCACGGCTTTCCGGTTCGGTGTCCGGCGGTCACTCCACTGGTGAGGCAGCTACGACTCCGGGCGCGCCTCGCCTTGCTCGCCCGCGCCTTCGCAACCACGCTCTGCCTGCTGGCCTTGGTGGCCTGTGGCACAGAGCCGGAAAACGATCTGCTTACACCGGAAGAGGCTACGGCAATGCTCCGGGGTTCTTGGACCACAGTACGCGCAATGCGCCCCCCTTCGGAGAGTCGACATTTCCTTGCCCGCAAGGCGGCGAGGTGCGCTTCAACGTCATGTCCTCAAGGACCAGAACGGTGGAACCCCGCGGTTGTCAGGTTTCCGAGGCGGGCTTGACGTTTACGGTGGACGGCCAGCCGAGTATCACCATCGTCTCGGATTGGAGTAATGACGACGGACGGCTACGGGAGGACGGCAAAGCCGACGGTACCTTGGCTTGGGAGTTGGACGACCGGGCCGGGTCCTGCCTAATGGAGTTGACCTTCGTTCGCCTGGCAACCACCCGTGACGAGCCAAGCGCGACGACGTTCGATGGGATGCTGTGCGGCCATGTGGTGAACAACCTCGGCCTCGATGCGTGACGTGATCGTCGCCACCACCCCGGAGGTCCTCCGCGCCGGGGGTCCCCTACGCCTTCGCCACGGACGAGCCCGGCGTGGTTGTCATCGAGAGAACGTCCAACGCACCACCCAGCACGAGGCGCTGCCGGGGTGGACTGGCTTCTAGCTTAGGCGATAGGCTAGCGAAGCAATGCGGAAGCCGAGCGACCACGAATCCGGCCGGTCGCTCTCTGATTCTCCAAACCCTCAGTCCCCCGGCTCGGGCTCCTCAGCCTCCTCCTCGGGCTCACGCCCCGGCGGGTAGAAGCAGTCCTCGGTGCGGCTGGTGTCGATCAGCTGCGTGATCTGCCAGCCGGTGTCGGCCTTGTAAAGCTGGAAGGACTCCTCGCCGCAGTGGGAGAAGGTGTCGCCGAGGTAGAAGGCGTACTTGGTCCACATGTGGGCGAGGCGGCCGTCGATCTGGACCACCCAGTCCCAGATGGGCTCATCGTAGACCACGTCGCGCGGTCGCCCGATCGACTCGATGAAGCCGTCTGCGGGCGAAAAGCGGATCCCCTCCTCACGGGCGCGGCCGAGGCGGGCGTCGGGGTGGAAGACGGCTCGGGCCATATCGCTGTCGCCGGCGCGCATGGCGTCGAAGAGCTGTAGGACTGCGGCTACGACGGCTTCCTCCTCGGGGTCGGGTTGGGTGGCCTCGGCGGCGGCCTCGGGCTCCGGGTCGGCAGATGGGGCTTCGGGTTGACAGGCGGCCTGGAGGCTCAGGACGGCGGCGGCCAGGGTCGGGATCGCGGGAGTCTTCATGGTGTTCCTCGGGGCAGGGGGCGTGTGGACTTCCGGATGCCCTTACGGTACCGGACCCCGGTTCCGCGCGCCATCCGCTACCCCCGCACCGACCGTTCCCGCACCCACCCGCGAAACCGGCGCCGCGCCCGCTCGGGATCGCCGGTCAACTCCGACAGCGTACAACCCGCGACGCGCACAGCGACGCGCTCCAATGTGCGCCGGCGCACCCCCGCCTGGTAGGCGAGACCGTCCCACCCGGTGTGGACGCGGCGGCGGATCGCCCAGAGCAGAAGCGCCCAGCTCAGCAACTGCTTGGGACCGCACCGAAGCGGCAGCTCGTCTCTCCACTGGCGGCGCAGCGTGTCGGTGGAAACGGCGGCGCGCCGGGCGAGCGCGGCGACGGAGCTCGGCGGGGGCTCAGGTAGCGGGCTCGCGAAGACGCGGCAGATCCGGTCGATCGCCTTGACGAGCGGCAAGCGAACGGGGAAATCGCTGAGCAGCCGGTGACCGAGGAGGCGAAGCGGATCGGCGTGCCATGGTTCGACCTGGTCAAGAAGCTGCGGGAGCCGCACCGCCGACTCTTCGGCCCAGACGGTGTGGAAGCGGCTGGACCAGATGGGGCGCAGCCGCAGAAATCGGGTCACCGTGTGCGGCGTCACGACCACGCACGTCGGCGCACAGTGGCCGTGATCGAAGGCCGTCCCCAGCCACGCGATGTCGGCTTGCGAACACCCCCCGAGCGCGACAATCCCCACAAACGCGTCCGCGACAACGGACTCGAAGTCCTCGCGGCTTCCGGTCGTTGTGAGGGGGATGTGGGCGAGCAGGCTCTCGATCCGCTTGCGCACGCCGGATGTTTCCCCGTAGAACGCAATCGTGGCGGGCGGGCCCTGCAACTCAGTCCTTCTCCTTCAGCGACGGCAGCGGCGGATCCCAATGTGTCACGCCGGACAGCCGCCGCCCCCAGGTGTTCCCGTACGAATCCCCCTTCCCCAGGAGGAAGCGGAGGATGAGCCGGTGGAGCATGTTCATCTTCGGAATCAGCCCGTGGAAGCCGGCCAGGCCGGTCAGCGCCCGATCCCGCAGCTCCCAGTAGCCGAAATCGCCGGGGGTGACGCAGACCAGGCGGGACTCTTCCAGGAACGGGGGGATCGCGCCCCGGAGGGGGACGGTTCCGTCGCCGGTGTCGCGCCGGTCGCGACGGTTTCCCCCGTCCCAGTCGTTGCGCCGTTCGTCGGACCTCAGATCGAATCGCGGCGTCCCCTCTTCATCGCGCTCGATGCGGAGGCCGACACGGGTCTCGCAGTCGGCGCCGGCGATGGCGAGCCAGTGGTCCTTGGCGAGGTGGCTCGAGCGCCCATCGGCGGTCGGGGGGTCGCCGCGGTTTCCGGTGTCGTCAGGGTCACCGAGCTCCAGTCCGGAGATACGGTCCCGGTGCGTCCGCGCCTGGTCGAGCATGGCCTGGAAGAGGTCGCTGCCGGAGATGTCCCAGCCATCGACCTGGGCTTCGATGGAGCGTACCACGCTGGGCTGCCAGGCCGCCGGGTGGAAGAGGTCCGTTTCGAGGTCGTCACCGGCCGCGTCCACGCCGCCGAAGCCGGGGAGCAGGTGGTACAGGGCCGGAGTCAGGCGGGCCATCCGGCGTTCTCTGGCCTTGCCGGAATCATCGCCGAAGTCGCCGGTGCCGGTGGCGACCTTCAGGACGGCCTCGTAGGAGCCCTGAAAGGGAGTGGCGAGGGTGACGACCTTGTGGACTTTCGCGCCCGAGTGGCGCTGGACGTAACCGGCGATGATCAGGCCGCCCATCGAGTGGCCCACAAGCGAGACGGTCGGGTGGTCGCGGAAGGTGGGGTCGTCGCGGTAGTGACGGATGAGGAGGGTGCGGTCGATGACCTCGTCGACGAAGGCGGCCAGTCGTTGCTCGGTGTAGTCGAGAGGCATGCGCCAGTCGTACCCGAAGGGGAAGACGGGGACAGGCGCGCCCATGTCGTCGGCGAGGCCGTCGCGGAGTTCCTCGACCAGGTCCTCGTAGATGAGGGGGAAGGGGCCGTGGGGGGCGACGCGGGCGGGTTCCTGGAATTCGTAGGGGCGATCTTCGGGGCCCAGCGTGAGCGGATGGAGTGTGATGCGCTCATAGCGGCGTTTCAGCGCGGTGGTCCACACGGCTTCGGGCGGCAGTTCGTATTCGTCGTGCAGGACCGATGCGGTGATGCCGGGCACCAGGATGACGGGCGAGATGGTGTTGGGCATTTGGTGACGACTCCTCCTCCCGTCCCCCTCGTCCACGTTGGGGGTGTCAGCGGTGCGCGGCCAGGGAGATCCGATGCCCGTCGTGACCCTGGCGTCCCGGCGCATTCTATCGCGCGGGGGGCGACTTCCGCAACCGAAACGCCGGACGTCCGCTCGGAGACTCGCGTCGATGGGCACAGTCGATGATGGCAATAATCTACGTATTCAGGACATCAGTATTGTATTGATTTCTTCAACGAACAAAGCGGTGAGACAGCGTTCTCGCCCGGGTCCACTCGATGTGGCGAGGGAACCGGCGAAAGGGTGACGGTGTTGGTATTGATCACCAGGAACGTATCCGTACATTCCACTAATCACGGGGACTCCATTATGCCAAATCGCACCACCATCACCACTTGTCCGCCAGCCGACGTCGAGGAGGTCCTCCGGCGTCTGGGCGACAATCTTCGCAGGGCCCGGTTGAGGAGGCGGCTTCGGATTCAGGACATTGCCGACCGGTTGGGCACTTCCCGCTTCACGGTCGCCAATGTTGAGAAGGGGAAGCCGGGGGCGTCGGGAGCCGCCTACTTCGGCGTGCTCTGGGCGCTCGGGCTGCTGGATGACGCGAACCGACTGGCCGATCCGGATCACGACGAAGAGGGGAAGGTCCTGGAATCGGCCCGGCTCCCGACCCAGGCCCCCCGCCGCCGCCGGCTCGACGATGACTTCTGATTTCGACCGCTTCGTCTTCATGGCGCTTCCGGGACAGAGCGAGTATGTGGTCGCGGGTCGCTTCCGGACCTCCGCCACACCCGAGGGCGTCCCGCTCGGGGAGTTCGTGTACGGCCGCAGCTACCTCGACCGGCCCGACGCGGTCGGATTGGATCCTGTCCAGCTCAAACTGACGGAGGGCGTGCGCGAGACACGCAGCTTCGACGGGGTGTTCGGTGTGATACGGGACGCCATGCCGAGTTCCTGGGGGCGCCTGGTCTGCGATCCGGGATCCGCAGAAGGGGTTTCGAACGAACACCTCTGGGACGGACCCGGCGCCCTCGCTTTCGCACCGGGACTCGAACCTCCCCGGCCCAACCGCCGCTTCAACACCATGGACGACCTGCCCCGGCTGCTGGCATCCACTGACACTGCGCCCGCTTCACCGGACGCGCACCAGGAAGCGGCCGCACCGCGTACTCACGAATTCCCGGTCAACCGTCGGCTCAAGACGTTTGTCGAAGACAGCAACACGCTCTGGATAGCCAAATTCCAACAGGAATACACGGTCTGGAACCACGCCCGGGTGCGGTATGCGACGCTGCAGCTTGCACGTGACTGCGGTCTCGACCCCATCCCGAGCCGAATCGAGCGAATCAACGGCAGCGACATACTGATGGTGAAGCGCGGGGACCGCGAGTGGATGGGAGACGGCTATACCTGCAGCCGTGCCATCAGCGGCCTTACGCTCCTCAGTGCGCGCGACACGCCGTCGGAGAGGCGGCGGTGGTCGTACCTCGTCCTGGCCGACCAGCTTCGCCGTACGAGTTCACACCCTCGCGCGGACCTGCGCGAGCTTTTCGGGCGCATCTGTTTCAACGCGGCCATCTCGAATCTGAATGACCATCTGGGCCTGCCCATGATGCTCGCGCAGGAAAACGGCTGGCGTCTCGCTCCGGCCACCGGGCTCGCGCCGACCCCGCGGACCGATGACGCGCGCGGCGAGTTCGTCATGATCTGCGGTCCGGAGGGACGCACGCCGAGCCGCGAGAACATCGTGGGTGGGGCGGGGCGCTTTCTGTTGAGTCGCGTGGAGGCCGAAGGCATCTTCGACAGGATCGCCGGTACGGTACGGTCGTCGTGGCACGCCGTCATGCGCCGCAGTGGAGTGAGTGCGGAAGACTGCGAGCTGGTGGCGCGGTCAATCGTCCGGGAGGGCGATGACTGATCGGCACCGCATTGGCGGTGCAGGGCTGAGTGGCTGGCATCGCGGTGCGGTGCTGCCGCTGGCCGGGACGGGGGAGTTGGGTGCTTCGGCGCCGACGGAGTTTCCCGGGTCTCGGCGGCATCTTCCGGGGGTCCACGACGTTAATGATCTTATACGCATAGGACTGTTATACATGCTATAGCAATCATCAACAGTTTCGAGTCCTCGGTCAGGGAGATCTTGCGACTGTCCGCAATACCGGCGCAACACCTTGCGTAGCAGCGAGTTGGTCTTCCACGGTTAAGCTCGGGGCCTGCGAATGCCGCAGGAGCCTCGTCCGCATGAACCTGATCGGATTTCCGCGAGCTTTCTCGAACGGCTTTGGCCAGCACGCGGGAACCGCCGCAGCCGCCGGAAGCGGTGGCACGTGCCGGAGGGGACCGTGAAGATGCACAACATAGACCCGACCGCCACGGTTCACTCGACAGCCAGGGTCGACCCGTCCGCGACGGTGGGGGCCGGCGCCATGATCGGCTGCGACGTTACCATCGGTCGCAACGCACACGTCGGGGCCAACGCGATTGTGCAGAACGGAGTGTACGTGGGTGAGTACGCGACGATAAGAGACGAGGCCTTGGTGGGTCCCGGCACGTTGCTTGGACCCGGATCGACGACGGGAAGAGGCGCCAGGGTCGGCCCGAAGGTCGAACTGGGAACCCGCGCGGTGCTGGGTGACCGCACCACAATCGGTTCGGGGTCGCGGGTTTCAGCTGGTGCGCTGATCGACCAGCGGACAACTCTCCGAAAGGGCGCGCTCGTTGACCGTGACGCGAAGGTCGGCAGCCGCGTTTCGGTCGGTGCCCACACGTGGATAGGCGCGGGTGCCCAGATCGGTTCCAGGACTGCGCTCGGGGCTCGCGTGGTAGTCGGCTCGAACGCGCAGGTCGGAAACCGCGCCCGCTTGGAGCAGGGAGTCAGGATTCCCAGCAATGCGGTCGTGCCGACGCGCACGCGCACACATGCCGGTGCCGTGTCGCCGTGACCGGCGCTCGTGGAAACGGCCGGCGCGGTCTGGCTCGCGATGAGAGTCAGATCGATCCTCAACAGGGATACGCTTTCGTCAAGGCCCACCAAGCGGAATTTCCGGTCGCGGCGATGTGCAGAGCGCTTGGTATTTCGCCCAGCGGGTACTACGAGTGGTTGAAACGGCCTCCCTCGGAGCGCGCGAAACGTGACGACGAACTGCGGGAGCGGATCCGGGCCATCTGGAGTGACAACGGCGGCGCTTATGGGCGTCCCCGCATACATGCCGTGCTGCGGGAGGAGGGCCTCCGCGTGAGCCAGAAGCGGGTCGGTCGGCTGATGAAGAGCATGGGGCTTCGTGGAGGAGGGACGTGTCCTCCATCGTAGGGCGGTATCCGCCGGAGATCAGGGAGGAATTGGTCAGGCTCGTCAAGGCCGGGCGGACCCCCGCTTCACTCGCGCAAGATTTCGCGCCCTCGGAACAGACGATCCGAAACTGGGTCAGGCAGGCGGACCTGGATGAAGGGCGGCGGGCCGGCGGACTGAAGACGGAAGTCCGGGAGGAGTTGCTTCGGCTAAGACGGAACAACGAACGGCTCAGGATGGAGCGGGAGATCCTCAAGCGCGCCGCAGCGTGGTTTGCGTGTGAAGACTCAAGAGAGGCGAAGCCGATCGGGTGTGTGGTTGAGGAGCTCGAATCACGCGGAATCGGGTCAGATTCCTGACCGCTGCATCGAAACCTGACGGGGCAAGAGTCTGGCGGTGCCGAGGCGCGGCCGCTGAGCTGATTCGCGCTGTCCCGATACCGTGGAGACTGGTCGTTTTGGGCATGAACGTGTGTTTCCTCAGCGTGTGTTGACGTCAATGAATTGTTTAGGTGCGCCACTCGCCAACTTGCATTGTTCACGTCCTCACGAGATCCCCAACAATCACCCATGCGTCCTAGCGGGACACCTCAAAGCAAGGCCGGAAGAGCGACGAGAATGGCACCGATCTTGCCCCTGACGTGATGCATATCCGGGCCCCCGAGGACGGGGCCGCTTACCAACCCTTCTCAAAACTGGAGAAGATCGCATGAACAGACTCAAGCTACTGGCGGCAGCCATGTTGCTTGCGCTCCCGATCATCAGCGCGTGCGGAGAGGATCCTCCTGCTCCGCCGCCGACCGGCTCGATTGACGGGCTGGTCTCGGTCGAGGGCCAGGGAATCGACGGAATCTCCGTCACCCTGAGCAACGGCGCCGTCGCCACCACGGCGAACGGAGGCATGTTCCGCTTCGACGGCGTCGAAGCCGGAGCATACACGGTCACCCTCAGCAACTACCCGGACGACGCGAGCTTCGCGCAGACGTCGTCTGCGGCGACGATCGCCACCGACGGCGAGACCGTCACCGTCAACTTCCCGGGTACCTGGATCCGCACCTCCGCCATCATGGGGACGGTGACGGTCGAGAACGAGGGTCTCAGTGGTGTTACCGTTACGATCACGGGTGTCAGCGACTCCGAGACGATGACGGACGCGAATGGCCAGTATGCATTCACGGGCCTGCGCGCAGGGAACTACACCGTAGAGATCTCAGGGTTCGACGAAGACGATGTCGCCTTCGGCTCGGTTGCGTCCACCGCCGAGCTGGCCGTCGGCGAATCGAAGGTCGTCCCCTTCGAGGGAACCTACCTGCGGACCTCCGCGATCACCGGTCAGGTCTCCGTCGAGGGCACCGGGCTGGCGGACGTGACGGTCAGCATGCAGGGCCGGGGCGAAGAGCGGACCGCGACAACCAACAGCGCGGGCCAGTACACCTTCAGTGAGCTCCGCTCGGGCGACTACTCGGTGGGGATCACGAACCCGAACACGGACCAGTACGGCTTCGACGTCACCTCGAAGACCGTCACCATCTCGCACGGCGAGACCGCCAGCGTTCCCTTCGACGGGATCCTGCTGCGGACCGCGGCGATCATGGGTACGGTCACGGTCGAGGGCACCGGCATCGAGAACGTCATGGTCTCGGTGCAGGGCGAGGGCGCTGAGCTGGAGACGATGACCAACGCGGTCGGCCAGTTCTCCTTCACCGAGCTGCACGCGGGCGACTACTCGATCGGGATCACCGGGTTCGACGACGACCTCTACGGCTTCGACGTCACCACGGCGACGGTCACGGTCGCACTCCAGGAGACGGCGACGGTGCCGTTCACGGGGATCATGCTCCGCACGGCCGGGATCTCGGGTACGGTCACGGTCGAGGGTCATGCGATTCCGGGCGTGACGGTCACGGTGACCGGCGGCCCGAAGGACGAAGAGCACACCCGCACCACCAACGACGCCGGCTACTACATGGTCGACGAGCTGCACGCGGGTGACTACGCGGTCGCGATTTCGGACTTCGACGCCAACGAGTACGAGTTCGAAGCGACGACGCAGAGCATTTCGGTGGGTCTGCGCGAGACGGCGACGGTGGCGTTCCAGGGCGAGCTTCTGCGCACGGCCGGGATCAGCGGCCGGGTAAGCGTGGAAGGTGTGGGCCTGGACGGCATCATGGTGACGCTTTCGGGCGACGCCGACATGACGGCCGAGACGGCCGACGGCGGGCAGTACGCCTTTACCGGCCTGGCGGCTGGCGACTACATGGTCGCGATCGACGGCTGGGACGAGGCTGCGTACAGCTTCGACATGGCTTCGGCCGAGCTGGAAGTGGCCGAGGACGCCTCGGTGATCCAGAACTTCGACGGCATGCACACGCGGACCGCCTCGGTCAGCGGCTACATCTTCCTGGACGAGGTCAACGCCGACGGCATGCAGGGCGAAGGCGAGCCTCCGCTCGCAATGACGGCGGAGATGATGGCGGCGTTGACGGCGGCGGGTATCCCCGGCCTCCCGTTGCTGCTGGAGGGTCCAGGGATCGCTGACGACCCGACGCCCGGCTTCGTAATGCCGGACGGCTCCTACGCCTTCGAGAACCTGACGGCAGGTACGTATCGGGTGCGGATCTACATGACCGACGAACTGGCTGCCGCGATCACCGGTTTCGGCTTCCGCTTCTCGGGCGAGCTTACCGGCAATGTGGTCAGCGTGGCCGCCGCCGAGGCCGCGACTGTCAACTTCCCATTCCGGATCGTCATGCAGACGATCGTGACGGGGGCGGTGATGGGCCACGGCGATGTCACCGGCCACCCGGTCGCGGGCGTGAAGCTCGAGATGTTCCCGACGGCCGAGGCCGCGGACGATGGCGAGCCCATGCTCGGCACGGCGACCACGAACGAGATGGGCATGGCGACCTTCAACTTCGAGCGCGACGACGACCTCGGCCCCGGTGGGCATGGCAACGACCACCTGGTCTTCGTCAAGGTGGCGGAGGGTGGTACCAGCCACCCCGATCTCGTCGTCTCCGACAATGCGCACATCGAGATCGCGTACCCGTCGATCGCACGGGTCCACGCGGGCACGGTCGAGACCGCGGCCAAGCTGCTCAACGCGCGCGCCAGCTTCCAGTGGTCGATCATGAGCGACGCCGAAGCCAAGGACGGCGGAGAGCCCCTCGAAGGCTGGCACGTGGTCATCGGCACCGACACCATCACCAGCGGCGCGGACGGCATGGGCAGCCATTCCACGTTGGTTCCGCTGGGCGCCACGCCCGCCACGGTAACCGTCATGGCGGACACCACCCAGGCGGACACGCTCACCATGAACGAGAGGTGGACGCAGCCGGCGGCAGGGTTGACCTACACGCACAACCCGCTCGCCCTTCCGGCCATGAACACGGCCGCGATGAACGACCTGGGCTCGATCTACATCACCTACGAGACGCAGACGCTGACGGTCGGCGTGTACCGTGAGGTGGACGACATCGAAGGCTTCACCGACTTTCGCGGCCCGGGCAGTGACGGGCCCAACGGCGACCACAGGCCCCACGCCGATGTGGGCGAGGATATGATGGTCGAGCTCATGACCCGGGACAGCCGCGACCGGCTCCGGACGTACCAGTGGGATCACGACTGTGATGACGACGGCGAGAAGGAAATGCCCACCGACCCGGTGGACGCCGAACTCGACCTCGCCGGGGGCATGGTCAGCTTCGGTTGTCTGCCCGCGGACGTGGAGTTCACCGTTCGCTTCCATCCCGGCGACGACCGCGAGCAGATGGACTACGGGTACGACGAAATCGAGACCTTCGACGCCGGGGATCTGGCCATCGGCATGACCGTGGGCGCCTTCGGCGACATGGGCGGCGCCGGTCCCGAGGTGCGGATGTGCTCGGCTTCGGCGATCGACACCACCGACGACTGGTGCGCGACCTTCGCCTACCAGTGGGAGACCGGCAGGGTGTACGGCAACGTGGGCTCGGAGAGCGGCCACGAGGTCACCGTCGAGCCCGAGACCGACGGTCATGGCGCGCTCGGCGATGATGACGACACCGGCGCCGGCGGAGCCTACAGCATCGGCGGGCTCCTGGACGGCGTGTACACGGCGACCGTCGTTTCCGGGAATGACGACTACGAGATCGTCGGGGACGACGAAGTAATGGGCATCGCCCTCTACCACGACGAGGCCTGCTGGGCCGACCCCGACCCCGACAACGACGCCTGTTCGAGTGACGAGCTGATGGTGGACGAAATCGAGGACGGGGATACGACGTGGGCCTACTCCAACGAGCAAGAACAGGACTGGAGTACGCGCCGGCTGAACATGGCCATCAGGGGCTACGTCGCCAACGACGGCCAGGACGGCGAGGACCGGGACGGTCTGCTGCGGGGCGACGAGTCGAAGTCGGGTGTCAAGCTCACGCTCCTGAGCGGATTGAAAGTCGTGGCCACGGATACGACGGACGCCGACGGATACTACGAGTTCGATGAGCTGGACGCGGGCAGCTACACCGTCAGGGCAAGCAGCGGTTCCAACTATCGGGCCCTCCACGCGATCAACCGGAGCGTGACGACCAGAAGGTGGCAGTATGTGACCAGCAAGACCGCGACGGCCGAGGACTACACGCTCAACCCGGACGAGGCCGACCTGGAGAAGCCCTACTGGGTTCGCAGCTTCGCCACCACCGGAAGGACCATGGGGAACCCCATCTCGCGCTACACGGAGGGTGAGGGCGCGGCCGCCCGGACGGACACGTACCACAACTTCGCCCTGGTCTACACCGACGGCGAGCTCACGGGCAAGGTGAACAACCTGAGCGCAGATGACGACAAGCAGGGGAGCGTCGACATCGTCCTCGAGAGGCCCAGCCCGCTGGACGGCGACCTGAAGACCGAGACCAGCTCCCGCGGCAACTTCGCGTTCAGCGGCCTCATGGAGGCGGTCGGCTATAAGGCCACGATCGAGGACGTGGGCTTCGCGGCTCCGTGCATGTCTGCAGCTGGTCCAACCGGTGTGCCCGACGATGATGGGCCTGACGCCGACAACGACGGCAATTGCGACCACGTGGCCGCCACTGAGCTAACGGCCGACATCGAAGGCGAGAACGACCACGAAGGATTGGGCGACTTCCACGTCTACAGCACGACCGCTTCGGCGGACGACGCGCTGGCCGACGGGATCTTGGTCCGTGCCAACATGCAGGGCACGGACGCGGCCACCTACAACGACACCACTTCGTGGGCCGTCGGCTGGACCCGCGCTCCGGACAGCGAAGAGACGGAGAACGCCACCAGCCTGGGCACCATCAGCTACGCCTCGGAGAGCGTCACGTTCTGGTTCGGTACGACAAGATTGGCAACCAACCCCTTCATCGCCGATGACGCAACGGTGAAGCTCATGGTGGGCACCAGCACCACGGCCTGCACGGGCTTCACCTGCACTCTGCCGGCAGACAAGACCGGTACCACGGGTATCGACAACGCGGCGCTGGAGAGCACCATCACCGTGATGGTCACGGCCGAGAACGGCTACGACGACCATGAGTACAGCGTGGTGGTTGCGCGCGCCGAGCCGGTCGGCCACGACCTCGAGGCCGCGAACATCACCCGGTTCGATACGACCGCTACCGACCACGCCGCAACCGGCACCGGAGACCAGTTCATCTTCACCACGAACGGAGGGTCGTCGGCCGACATCGTCTTCGCGCTCGATACTATGGGTGACGAGGCGAACGAGAACGCCTACTGCGCACAGCGGGTCAGAGTCAAGTTGACCAACGGCGACGAGTACGAAGACGCCCTGGACGACGATGAGGACGATGTCTGCCCGGACACGCGCTACAAGCTGAACGCCACGGCGGCCCCCGGGACATCGTACGATGTCGTGGTGGCCTCGGAAGACGGTGTGACGAGGACGTACCGTCTCACCATGATCGACCCCCCCTCCTAACCAACCCCCAACCCTCTCACAGCCCAACGAGAGGCACAGGGATCGCCCCCGTCCGGTTCGCCGGGCGGGGGCGATCCCGAATCGGCGCGCACGGCGCGCCCTCCAGCCGCCGATATCATCCCGTCCCCATTCAAGCACGATCAGGCGAGCACACCCGATCATGGAAGACCGAAGCGCATTCTTCGATCATGCCCTCGACCTCGACTGGCCATGGTTTGTCGAAGAAGTCCGGTTCGATGACACCCACCAGTCATTCTTTGTTCACCTGGAATTCGAAGAGGGAGGCACCTTTACCTGCGGCACTTGCGGGGACCCCGGCTGCAAGGCCTACGACACCGTCCACAAACAGTGGCGGCACCTGGATTTCTTTCACTATCAGACCTACCTGCAAGGACCCTCCCCGCGAGTCAACTGTCCGAAATGCGGGATCAGGCAGGCGGAGTTGCCATGGGCGCGCATGTGGCAGCGGGTGACGCGGTCCTTCGAGCGAATGGTGGTGTCTCTGGCCCGGGAGATGCCGATCCGGGCGGTGGGACGGGTCGTTGGCGAACAGGACACGCGGATAGGAAGGATCGTCAACCGCCATGCCGAGCCACAGAGTCCCTGAGGGCGAGACGAGAACGCATCGTGGGCCGACCTGAACTCAGGAGATCCACTTCGCTCCCGTTGGCGGCAGCGACGATGGTCTGCCTGCTGGCCGTTGCGTGCGGTGAAGACCCCGTCCAGTCGAATCAGGCTCCAGTGGTGGCCGCCGCAATCCCCGCGGCGACCGTGTCCGTTGAAGACACCCTGACCATCGATCTGTCCGCGTACTTCAACGACCCCGACGGGGATCACCTGACCTTCGCGGCCACGACATCGGATGCAGGCGTGGCCGGGGCCAACGCTGCAGGCACTTCGCTGGCCGTGTACGGCATGACCCGGGGCACCGCCGACATCACGGTCGCGGCAACGGACCCCGATGGCCTGTCGGTCTCGCAGAGCTTTGCGGTGACGGTGCCGAACCGCCCGCCGGAGGTTGCGGCCTCCATCCCCGACCTGGACCTGGCCACCGGCGATACGATCCTGATCCACCTGCCGCCGCACTTCAGCGACCCGGACGGCGACGCGCTCGGGTTCGAAGCGGAATCCAGCGACGCCGCCACGGTCGCCACCTCGGTCTCGGACGTCACCCTGACGATCTCGGCCGTGGCGCCGGGCGCGGCCACCCTTGCCGTCACCGCGACCGATCCCTCGGGCGGCTCCGCCTCTCTGGGCTTCGGCCTCACTGCCCCGAACCGCGCGCCGGTGGTGACGGATTCGGTCGCCGAATTCAGGTCCGCCCCCGGCGGTTCCCGGGACATTGACCTGGCAACGCTCTTCGCCGATCCCGATGCTCAGGCGCTCACGTTCGCGGCGGAAGGCTCGGACGCGGGCGCGGTCTCGACTTCCCTGGCGGGTAGCATACTCACGGTGACGGCCGTGGCAGCCGGGCGCGACACGATCGCCTTGACCGCCGTGGACCCCGGTGGTCTCTCGGTCACGCGGGGGCTTCCCGTGGCCGTGTCGGCCAACTCGCAGCGGGACATCCTGGCGGCCCTCCACGAGGCCGCGGACGGCGCCAATTGGCGGAACAGCCTCAACTGGCTGACCGAGGAGCCGCTGGCCAGCTGGTACGGCGTCACGCTGGACGAGGACGGCCGTGTTGCCCGGCTGGAACTGTCGGACAACGGCCTCGTGGGGCCCGTGCCGTGGGAACTCGGGTGGCTCACCGGCCTGGAAGTCCTGGACTTGGAAGACAACGAGCTCACGGGAACCATCCCGGCGGAGCTGTTCAGCCTCCCCAGGCTCAAGACGCTGAACGTCGACAGCAATTCCCTGTGGGGCCCCATCCCCCTGGAACTGACCGCTCTCCGCACGCTGGAAGTCCTGGACCTCGACGGCAACGACTTCTCCGGCCCCATTCCCCCGGAGCTGGCCCGGCTCGACAACCTCAGGGTCCTGGACCTCGACCTGAACAACCTGACCGGCCCCATTCCCGCGGAACTCGGAAGTCTCCCCAACCTGACCAACCTCTCCGCCTCCTTCAATTCCCTTTCCGGGAGCATCCCGCCGGAGCTCGGCAACCTCGCGGGCCTGACGTACCTGGGCCTTCACGGGAACGACCTGACGGGGCCGGTTCCCGCCATTGTGGGACGCCTCGTCAACCTCAGGTCGCTTCGGCTCCGCAACAACGCGCTGACAGGACCGGTGCCCCCAATCGGCGACCTCGTCGCCCTGACCCGGCTGGAGCTGCAGGGGAACGACCTGTCCGGACCCGTACCCCCGGGACTCGCCCGGCTCACCAGCCTCACGGAATTGCGTCTCGATAACAACCGGTTCACCGGTTCCATTCCGCCGGAACTCGGGGTGCTCGCCAACCTGCAGATCCTGGGACTGGCCGGGAACGACCTCACGGGATCCATACCGCCGGAACTCTCGCACCTTTCCGACCTGAGGTCGCTTCACCTCGAACGGAACGAGCTGTCAGGCCCCATCCCGCCCGAACTCGGCGCTCTCACCAGGCTCCGGAACTTCCACCTGCACGAGAACGACCTGTCGGGATCGATTCCGCCGGAACTCTGCGACCTGGTCGCGGCACGTCAGCTGTATCTGCACGGGAACGCGCTCACGGGTTCCATCCCGCCGGAGCTCGACGGCCTTCTGGATGTGCGGCGAGTCTACTTGCACAACAACCTCCTCACGGGACCCGTTCCACCGGAGCTGGCCGAACTCTCCCGGCTCGAGCGGCTGTACCTGCACAACAACATGTTGACCGGTGCCGTTCCGCGCGGCCTCATGGACATCCGGCTCCGCGACCTGAGCCTGCAGAACAACAATGGGCTCTGTGTCCCGGGCGTTGCGGATTTCGTGGCGTGGACGCAGGACATCGGCGTGGACGAAGAAGCGTTCTGCAACCGGGCGGATCGGGACGCGCTCACCGCACTCTTCGAAGCGACCGGCGGTGCGGATTGGAGCAACAACGATGGATGGCTCACGGACGCGGCGCTGGAACGATGGCACGGCGTGGCCTCGGATTCCCTGGGGCGGGTCACCGAACTCGACCTGGCCGGTAACGGGCTGGCCGGCCGTCTGCCTTCCGCCCTTGGCCTGCTGCACCGCATGACCGGGTTGCGCATCGGAGCGAACGACCTTACCGGCACGTTGCCTTTGGCGCTGGAGAGTCTGCCGCTGCAGACACTCCACTATGCCGGCACGGATCTGTGCACCTCCGCGGACCGCGCGTTCCGGGACTGGCTGGGCACCATCCCGTCGCACCTGGGCACCGACCTCGAGTGCGACCCCCTGACCGACCATGCCATCCTGGTCGCGCTCCACGGGGCCACGGCCGGGGAGGATTGGCTCGAAAGCGAAAACTGGCTGACCGGCGCGCCCCTCGGCAGCTGGCACGGGGTGGAGGTGGACGAGCAGGGACGTATCATCGCGCTGGAACTCGGCGACAACAACCTGACGGGCGCGATCCCGCCCGAACTCGGTGAGCTTGACGCCCTGGAAACGCTGGACCTCGGTGGAAACGATCTGACCGGCATCATACCGGGGGAGTTGGGACGGCTCGCCGGTCTCCGCTCGTTGCGCCTCTCCGGGAACGCGCTGACCGGCGGTATTCCCGGGAGCGTCTTCGCGCTCGCCAACCTCGAGCAGCTGCTCCTCGACCGGAACCGGCTGACGGGGCGCCTGCCCTCCGAAGTCGCCAACCTCGCCGGCCTCGTACATCTGCGCCTCGACGGGAACGACTTCACTGGAGTGGTGCCGCCGCTACTCGGCTCCCTGGTCGGCCTGGCGGAACTTCGCCTTGACGGCAACAGGCTCTCGGGTCCGATTCCACCTGAACTGGGAGCGCTCCCCGTCCTGACCGTCCTCAGGCTCGGCGGGAACAACCTGTCGGGTGGCATTCCACCGGAACTCGTTTCCCTGGCCGTGCTCGAGGAGCTTTCTCTCTCGGGCAACCGCCTCTCCGGCCCCGTTCCGCTGGACCTCGCCGCCCTCACCAGCCTCGCGGCGCTCGACCTCTCCGACAACAGCCTGACGGGCCGGATTCCGGCGGAGCTTGCGGGCCTTGCCGAGCTTACCCGTCTGGATCTCTCGGAGAACGACCTGGGCGGCGGAATCCCGGCAGAACTCGGCGCGCTCGCCACCCTTGCCGAACTTCACCTCAGCGCCAATCAGCTGAACGGCCGGGTTCCGGCGGCACTCGGTCGTCTGACCAGTCTGGAAGTGCTGCGCCTGGATGACAATCAGCTGGAGGGACCCGTCCCGGCCGCACTCGGCAACATGACCCGCCTCACGGAGCTGCAACTTCAGGACAACGACTTCGGGGGTTCGATTCCTGCCGAACTTGGTTCTCTCGAAGCCCTGGAGGACCTTCGTCTCAATCGCACTAGTCTGACTGGTCCGATACCTTCGGAGCTGGGTGGCCTGACCGGGTTGAGGAAGCTGCATCTGCAACAGAACCATGGTTTGACGGGACCGTTGCCCCCGGCCATGACCTGGCTGCGGCAACTCGACGAGTTCCAGGCCTGGGATACGGACCTCTGCGCGCCGGACGAAGCCGAAGTGCGGGAATGGCTGCAGGGAATCCGCGCGCGCCGTGTGGCAAATTGCGCCAGCGCGGCAGCGTATCTCACGCAGGCGGTGCAATTACGCGAGCATCCGGTCCCGCTCGTGGCGGGCGAAGAAGCGCTTCTGCGCGTGTTCGTTGTCGCCGGCCGCTACACCACCGAGAGCCTGCCCCCGGTGCGCGCCAGCTTCTTCGTGGACGGCACCGAGACGTACGTCGTGGACATTGCAGGCGGGCAATCCGCGATTCCGACCGGGGTCGACGAGTCCTCGCTGGCGAAGTCGGTGAACGCGACGATCCCGGGGTCGGTGGTGAGACCGGGGCTCGAAATGGTGATCGAGGTCGACCCTGACAGCACGCTGCACCCGTCGCTCGGCGTGCAGAGGCGGATTCCCGAAACCGGACGGCTCTCACAGGACGTGCGTGAAATGCCTGTGCTGGACCTGACGCTGATTCCGATGCTGTGGACCAGTGCGCCCGACTCCGCGATCGTGGACACCATCGGCGCGCTGGCGGAAGCCGCACACGACCATGAGCTGCTGTGGGCCGTCCGCACCCTGCTGCCGGTGGCCGAGATCGAAGCAGCCATTCATCCACCTGTCCTCACATCGACCAACGACCCGTCTTCCATCCTCGAGGAGACCGTCGCGATCCAGGCCATGGAGGGCGGGGAAGGCTACTACATGGGCATGATGTCGGGGCCGGTGAGGACCAGGTGGGGAGCGGGACTGGTCGGCGGCAACGCGGCCTTTTCGCATCCGGACCCACGCGTCCTGGCACACGTACTCGGACACAACCTGGGGATCCTCCACGCGCCGTGCGGCCAGGTCTTCGGCATTCACCCCCAGATGGAGCGCGACGGCAGCCTCGGTGCCTGGGGTTATGACTTCCGGGACGGCGGAAGCCTGGTCGACCCCTCCATCAAGGACCTCATGTCCCAGTGCAGTCCGTGGTGGGCCGGCGAATTCAGCTTCTCGACGATGCTCCAGAACCGGCTGGAGCTGGAAGAGGTAGACGGTGCCCGGGCGAGCGTGTCCTCCCCGGAGAGGTCGCTCCTGCTCTGGGGCGGCACCGACGCCGACGGAAACCCGTCGCTCGAGCCGGCCCTTGTGGTGGACGCCGCGCCCAGGCTGCCCACCGGCACTGGCGACTACGTCCTGCGTGGGTTGAACGCCCACGACGAGGTCCTCTTCTCGCTCAGCTTCGACATGGAGTGGAACTCCGAAGGGGGCGGCGCGTTCGCCTTCGTCCTGCCGGTCCGGCACGGCTGGGAGAAACTGGCCGGCATCACCCTCTCGGGCCCCAGCGGGACTGCCGCGAGCCTCAACGAGGACGGCGCCCCTGGGTTGGCGGTTCTACTGGATTCGCGTACCGGTCGGGTTCGCGGGATCTGGCGCAACCTGCCGGGGTCGGTGCGGACGCGGGTGGACGCAGAGGCGATGCTGCCCGCCGGATCGGGAGTCGAGGTGCTGTTCAGCCGTGGTATTCCCGCTGTCCCCGCCCCCCCTCACCGCTGATCCATGATGGGCCCGGCCGGACGGTGTAGCTGCAATCCACCCCAAGGGGGAACGACATGAAAAGACTCCCGGTTGTAGTTCTGACCATCCTGGCGACAGGTTGTGACGACGGGGTGGTGGGGCCGACGCCGGCCCCGCTCGGGCTCGGCCAGCCCCCGACCGCGTTGATCCACACAGGCGACCGTGACGCCCTCGTGGCACTGTACAACGCCACCGGCGGCCCCGACTGGACACGAAACGACAACTGGCTGAGCAGCGAATCCCTCGGTGACTGGTACGGCGTTGTGGCCGACAGCACGGGCCGGGTAACCGGCCTCCGGTTGCGGGACAACGGTCTGGCCGGCGCCTTGCCGGCTGCGCTGGGCGACCTGGCCGAGCTTCGTTTCCTGCAGTTGCCGCAGAACGGGCTCACCGGGGCCATCCCTTCGGAACTCGGGAATCTCGGACGCCTGGGAGCGCTGTGGCTGAGCGACAACGCCTTGACCGGTCCTCTGCCCCCGGAGCTCGCGGAACTTGACAGCCTTCGCGGATTCTGGGTCGGCGACAACGAGTTGGAGGGCTTGGTTCCCACAAGGTTCACGGACCTTCACCCCCTGTTCTTCGACTTCGCCGGCAACGGAAAGCTCTGCCTGCCCGCGACCCGCGAGTTCGTGGATTGGGTGGAAGGGCTCCTGTACTTCGCGGGCTCGTGGTGCGGCGAGGTGGACCGGGAAGTGCTGCGGATCCTCTATGACGCCACCGATGGCGAGGACTGGAACAGCTCGGAAGGCTGGTTCGAGGGCAACGACCTGAGCGGCTGGCAAGGTGTGGAGACCGATACCGTGGGGCGGCTGTCGGGACTCGATCTGAGCGGGAACGGGCTGTCCGGCCAACTGCCGCCTGAACTGGGAGGCCTGGTTGGCATGGCCACACTCGACGTAAGCGCCAACAGGCTCGTAGGGAGGCTTCCGGAGGAACTGGGAAGCCTGGCGAATCTGGCCACGCTCAACGTGTCCGGGAACGGTTTCTTGGGACCCCTGCCGCTGTCTCTCCGCAATACGGCGATCGAGGACCTGAGGTACGAGAACACCAGACTCTGCGTCCCGGACGATCCGGGCTTCCGGCTATGGCTGAGTTCCCTGGCAACGCACGAGGGTACGGGAGAGCAGTGTGACCCTCTTTCCGAACGCGAGATTCTGGAAGCCTTTTACGAATCCACCAGTGGCGAGAACTGGTACAACAACGACAACTGGCTGACCGATGCGCCTCTTGGGGAATGGTATGGGGTAACCACGAACGCGGCCGGGCAGGTGAGCCGCATGTCCCTTTCCTCGAATCTCCTGGTCGGCAGGATCCCCCCGGAGCTGGGGCAGCTGGCCCACCTGGAGGCCCTGATCCTGAACTTCAACCACCACCTGGATGGGCCGCTCCCGCCCGAGTTCTTTGACTTGCCGGAACTGCGCGGCCTGCACCTCTGGGGCACCAGCATGAGCGGTCTGCCGGCGGGAATCGGCAGACTTGCCAGGTTGGAGTATCTGAACATGACCGGCGCTGGCCTGACCGGCCCCATTCCACCCGAACTCGGGGACTTGTCCGAACTCCGCAGCCTCCTACTCGCGGGCAACTATCTCTTCGGCGAAATCCCGGCGGAACTCGGCAATCTGTCCAAGCTGGAATCCCTGCACCTGTTCTGGTGCGAACTGACCGGCCCGATTCCCGCGGAGCTGGGCCGCCTCTCCAAGCTGACCTACCTCAACCTGGGCCTCAATCACCTGACCGGCGAGATCCCGGCCGAACTCGGCGATTTGCAAGCCTTGGAAACACTCGAGTTTCGCGACAACCAACTGGCTGGTTCCATCCCGAAGGAGCTGGGCAGCCTGGGCAATCTCTCCACCATGAACCTGGCCGGAAACAACTTGAGCGATTCGATTCCCGGCTCGTTCCAGCACCTTGGGAACGTGTCGGAATTGTACCTCCAGGACAACGCCCTTGAAGGGGCGCTTCCAGACTCGATCGAGAAGATGACGAGGCTGCGACACCTCTGGGTCGGCAACAATGCCGGGCTCTCGGGTCCCGTCCCCACCGGCATGACGGCGCTGGACAACCTGAAGAGCTTCAAATCGGGGGGTACCGACCTGTGCGCACCGCAGGATGCCGATTTCCTCACCTGGCTCAGCGGGGTGCCCTTCCATCGCCTTGGCCGGTGTGACATGGCAACAGCCTACCTGACGCAGGCCGTACAGTCGCGGAAATTTCCGGTGCCGCTCGTGCCCGGCCGCCCGGCTCTGCTCCGCGTGTTCCTGGCATCCGCAAACGCCAGCGGCGAGAAACTGCCCCCGGTCCGGGCCACATTCTACGTCGACAACGCCGCAATCCATGTGGCGGAGATCCCCGCGGGAACGGCGAGCATCCCCAGGGAGGTCGACGAGGGCTCGCTCGCCGGCTCCGTCAACGCCGACATACCGGGGGCGGTCGTGCGTCCGGGGCTGGAGATGGTGGTCGAGGTGGACCCGGACGGCACCCTGGATTCGGACCTGGGTCTCCCCGCGCGGATCCCCGAAACCGGCCGCTTGGCGGTGGACGTGGCCGACCTAGCCGACCTCCAGCTTACCCTGGTCCCCTTCCTCTACGAGTTCGACCCGGACTCGTCCATCCTCGAAACGACCGCGGGAATGGCGGCAGACCCCGACGGCCACCCGATGCTGGCGGGAACACGGACGCTCCTGCCGGTGGGCGGGTGGGACATCGAGTTGCACGATCCCGTGGCCTCTTCAACCAACAACGGCTTCACCATCCTGAGGGAGACCGAAGCGATCCGGCTCATGGAGGGGCGCCCCGGCTACTGGCTGAGCATGCTCGCCCCGGTGAGGGCCTCCGGACTCTTCGGGGTCGCGTACGACATCCCCTCGTGGTCAAGCTTCTCCATACCGGTGCCGGCCACGGTGGCCCACGAACTCGGGCACAACATGGGGCTGTGGCACGCCCCATGCGGCGGGGCCGGCGGGCCGGATCCCCTGTATCCCCATGAGGGGGGGACAATCGGGTCCTGGGGATACGACCGCGAGCACGACCGGCTCGTCACCCCCTATGCGCCCGACCTCATGTCGTACTGCGGGGGCCAGTGGATCAGCGACTATCACCGTGCGAATGGCGTCCGGCACCGGATGCACTCGGAGGCGGCCGCAACGTTCGGGCCAAAGACGCGGTCCGCTCTGGTCTGGGGCGGGCTGGACGCTGACGGCAATCCGTTTCTGGAGCCGTCGTTCATTGTGGACGCGCTGCCGTCGGTGCCGGCGTCCGGGAATGGGTTCATCGCGAGGGGCCGGACCGACGACGGAAGCGAGGCGTTCTCGATCAGCTTCGACATGCCGGAATCGCCGGATGCAGAGGGAGAGAGTGCGGGATTCGTGTTCGCCGTGCCGGTGACCTGGGAGGGCGAGTTGGAGTCCATCACACTGGCCGGAGGCGACGGGTCAGTCCTGCTCGACGAAGACTCGGACCAGCCGATGACGATCCTGCGTGATCCGGTGACTGGACAGGTGCGGGCCATTCTGCGCCGGTCGGTGGAGCAGGCGATGTCGGCAGTGGGCGAACCGGGACTGGAGGTGCTGTTCAGCCGGGGAATTCCGCGCTGACGCGCTGAGGTTGACCTCCGGGCGGAGAATGCCGCCGTTTCTTCCGGGGCACGGAAGTGGGGGTCGAAACCGGGGCACCATATTGGTAACATCGATGATTTTTTACTCATAACGTCTTTATGTAGAATATTAACTTCCCAGTGGTGACCAGGGATGTCGGAAACCCACAGCCCGCCCAAGTTGCAGTACTGACAGGGGTGCTTGCGAAGCAATGTGTCGGTTGCTAACCTAGAGGAAGCACGCTGAACCGTTGCCCGCTTCAGGGGACGTGAGTGGTGGAATCCCCCGGGACCCCTCGGACGGCCCATCTCATGACCGCCCGGCAATGGAAGGAACCCTAATGAAGAGAGTCGCATTGTTCCTCGCGCTTGGACTGTGCGCCTGTGAATCCACACGGCCACCCGAACCGAGGGTCATGCGGTGGGAGGGCGTCGCCGTCCCCACCAACGCCGCCATCATGGCGGACAGCGCCGAAGCGGACAGTACCTTTGTCCGCGTGGAGTACGAGCACACCTACACGACGGACCGGATTCTGGCCACGTACACGACTTGGGAGAAGGATCCCGACCCGTGCGAGCTCGAGTGGTTGCCGGAGGGCGACGCCGCCTGCTGGTACATGACAGAGGCCGAGGGCGTACAGACGCCCTTCGAGATGCCGACGAGCCGCGTGATCCGCTTGACCCTTCCGAAGCTGGGCAAGTGCACGCTTGGCGGCTGGATTAACTATCCTGGCACGGACGACGAGGAGCAGTTCGTCGTCTGGAGCGCGCTTATGCGGTGCGGTGACGATGCCGCATCCGTGTACTCCATCGAACTCCTGTACGTGCCGGAATACCGGTGAGCCCGGGCGGATGCCGGTGCGGGTGCCCCGACACCCGAGCCGGCTGCCCCCCCTACCACCCGGACGCCCACCGAGGAGCCTGGTGAGGAGTCCTCCAGCGCGCCACCGACCATGCCGGATGTCCAACGGGGGTGCGCCGGACCCACCGCGAAGACGGGGAGGCCGTCGGCACGATTCCTGGGCTCACGGGGCTGGAGCGCGGCTTGCGCCAGTGTAGACACTCCGGTGCCCAGGCTCACCCCGTACTCCGTGGCGATGTGGGGTTGCTCCCTATGACGGACATCCTTTGATTGGGCCAAACATTGGGGGCACCTGCGACAAACGAGATGTGCAAGTGATTTTTCGCGGACGCTGGAGTGCGAGCCAATATCAAACTCAAATCCGCAAAATCGGTACAGATCCAATGCTCCGGAAGGCGTTAGTGGGCGTTTTGGGCCGAGCCGGTGTGGTTCCCATGATTACAAACGTGGAATGATGAGGCTTGGTTGACCACTCGAGGACACTGCGGATACGAATGCCGTGGGATTGTGCACCGGAGTGCGCGACTGCCCATCTTGTTGTTTCAGGCCAAGATGCCCATGTGAGTTGTGGGAGGTTTCGAATGCACCGCTTGTCCGGTTTGACTCGACGACGCCACCTCGAATCCGTTTGCGCGGCGATGTTCGTCGCGGTGTTGCTCGGCGGGTGCGAGAACCCCGAACCCCCGGCAATGTGCGGCGCGATCCCCGAGCAATCGGTCGTGGTCGGAGAAGCGACAACAATGGCCGTCTGCTTCGAGGATCCCAACGGTGACCTCTTGAGCTATGCGGCATCCAGCTCCGATCCCGGGATCGCCACCGTGTCGATTCTGGGAACCACGGTGACGGTGACGGGCGTGTCGCCGGGCACGGGCGTGGTGACGGTCACGGCAACCGACGCGACGCATTTGCAGGGGCAAGTGCAATTCCGCGTCGTGGTACCGAACCGGGCGCCCGTCGCGGTGGGCGAGATCGCGTCTCGTGAGCTTCCGGCGGGTGAATCGGTATCGGTGGACGTTTCCGAGTACTTCCAGGAACCCGACGGGCAAGTGCTGAGCTACGCTATTTCGGTGTCCGACGAGAGCATCGTGGGGATCTCCGCGTCGGGATCTGTCGCGACGCTCGGCGCGCTGGCGAAAGGAACCGTCACAGGCACGGTGACGGCGAGTGACCCCGGCGGCCTGACCGCGACGCAGAGTTTCACGGTCACCGTGCCCAACCGGTCACCTGGCACGGTCGGTACGATGGAGCCACAGACGGTCGAGGTCGGCGCGGCCACCACGAGCGATGTCTCGGGCTACTTCGAGGATCCCGACGGCGACGACCTGATCTACACGGCGTCCTCCTCCGACCCTGCGGTCGCCGAAATCTCGATCTCTGGAGGCGAACTGACCGTGACGGCCGCCGCCAAGGGCGAGGCGACGGTGACGGTGACGGCCACCGACACCGAAGGCCTTGCGGCCGCGCAGGCGTTCGTGGTGACCGTACCCAACCGTCCCCCGTACGCAACGGACTCGATCGCTGCGCACACGATCGAGGTCGACGCGGCCATCACGCTGGACCTCTCCGGCCATTTCGAGGACCCCGACGGCGACATGCTCGTCTACAGTGCCGCCACGTCGGACGGGGCGGTGGCTGGGGTAGGGATCGACGGCAGCGCGTTGACGGTGACTGCAATCGCGAAGGGTGAAGCGACGGTCACGGTCACGGCCGCGGACAGCGAGGACCTCACCGCCACGCAGGAATTCGCCGTCATGGTGCCGAACCGCCCGCCGTTCGTGGAGAGTTCGATCGAAGGCAAGACCATCGAGGTGGGCGAAATCGCCGATCTATCGCTGTTTGGCCACTTTCTGGACCCCGATGGCGATAATCTGGCCTACGGCGCCACCGTGTCCGATGAGGCGCTGATCGGCGCGTCGGTCTCGGACGGCACCCTGACCGTGGCCGCCATCGCGAAGGGCGAAGCGACCGTGACGGTGACGGCTGCCGACCCCGAAGGTCTCACCGCCTCGCAGCAGTTCACGGTGACCGTCCCGAACCGCCCTCCCCATGCGACGGGTTCGATCGAGTCGCGGACCTTCGAGATCGGGGGGAGCGCGACGGTCGAGCTTTCCGGCTACTTCGAGGATCCCGACGGCGACGACCTGGCCTACTCCGTCTCCTCCTCCGACGAAGCGCTGATCGGCGCTTCGGTGGACGGCGCGGCCGTCACGGTGGAAGCCCTCGCCAAGGGCAGCGCGGTCATCACGGTCACCGCCACCGACACCGAGGGGCTCGCGGCGACGCAAGCGTTCGCAGTGTCCGTCGCGAACCGGCCCCCGAGGGCCGTGGGCTCGATCGATCCCCATACCGTCGAGGTCGACGAGACCGTGACCATCGGGCTGCCCGCCTACTTCAGCGATCCCGACGCCGACCCGCTCGCCTACACCTGGGCCACAACCGAACCATCGGTCCTCGCGGTTTCCCTTTCCGGCGGCACCATGACGCTCACGGCCCTCCAGAAGGGCCGGGCAGCGGTTGTGGTCGTGGCCACCGACCCCGAGGACATGACGGCCAAGCAGGAATTCGTCGTTGTCGTTTCCAACCGTGCCCCGCAGGCGGTTGAGACGGTTTCGCAGCAGCGCATCAACGAGGGAGGAATCAGACGGCTGAAGCCCTGGTCGCGTTTCACCGATCCCGACGGCGACGAACTGGTCTTTCGGGCCGAGAGTTCGAATCTCTCGATCGCGAAGACCTGGGTGGCCATCAACGGGGTCCTGGTGCGGGGCGTCGGGAAAGGAACCGCAACCGTGACCATCATCGCCGAGGACCCGGAGGGGCTGACCGCGGAGCTGCGATTCGGAGTGCGGGTGAAGGGTTCGTCCGGATCCGGATCCGGTTCCGGCTCCAACGAGCCACCGGTCGCGGTCGGCCAGATCAACAACCAGGATCTGGAAGAAGGCGACAGGAGGATGCTGGACGCCTCGCCCTACTTCGACGACCCCGACGGCGACGAACTGGAGCTCTCGGCCCGGAGTTCCAACCGCGAGGTGGTCGAACCGACCGTCTCAGGCAACGAGGTCGAGTTGGAGGTCACAGGCACGGGCACCGCCACCGTGACGCTCACCGCAGAGGATACGGGCGGCCTCCGGACCACCCAGTCCTTTGGCGTAGCGGTCGCGGAAGCAAGTGACGCGAACCGCGCCCCGGCACTCGTGGGCACGATCGCCGCGCAGACGCTGGAAGCGACCGAAACCGCCACACTGGACGCGTCCAGCCATTTCACCGACCCCGACAACGACGCGCTCGAGTTCTCGGCTCGGAGCTCGGACGTCGAAGTGGTGACGGTTGCCGTCTCGGGGTCCGACATCGCCTTGCAGGCAGAGGGCACCGGCACCGCGACCGTGACACTCACGGCGAAGGATACGGGCGGTCTCACAGCGGAAACCAGCTTCGGCGTCACGGTACTGGAGCCCGAGGTTGCCAACCGGCCGCCGGTCGCCCTGGCCATGGAGCCTGTGCGGCTGAAGGCCGGCAACTCCAGGACTCTTGACGCTGCCGGCCGCTTCGAGGACCCCGACGGTGACAACCTGACGCTGTCCGCGGAGAGTTCGGACACCGAGGTGGCCACGGCCACGCTATCCGGAGACGAACTCGAAATCGAGGCCCTGAGTGCGGGTACGACAACCGTGACGCTTTCCGCCGAAGACCCGGGGGGACTTTCGGCCAGCGGGGAGTTCCGGGTAACCGTCTCGCAACCAGCGGAAAACAGACCGCCTGCCGTGACCTACACCCCGGATTCCAGGAATTTCGTGGTGGGTAGCAGCAAGTGGATTCAGCCGTGGAGGTACATCGAAGATCCCGACGACGACTATGACGACCTGACCATCTCGGCGACATCTTCGAATACGACCGTCATGGATTTGGGCGACCTCTCCCCCCCCTATGCCTTTCAGGTATTCGCAAGGTCGGACGGAGAGGCAACCATCACGGTGACCGCAACCGACCCGGGCGGTCTGTCGGCGAGTTTCTCGGTGGTCCACACCGTGGGGAACAATCCCCCCAGGCTCTTTGACGGAGATTCCACCGTCTTTGGGGGAATCACCGTCGGATTCACCTTCGGCGGGCCGTCGGGGGTACCGGTAGTGTCCTCGCCGGGCGAAAGCCATCTGCTGAGCATGCGACGGATCTTTGAAGATGACGACTGGGGAGACGAGCTGACCTATTCGATCTCGAACTCGAACGCGAGCGTGGCGAGGGCCAGCCTGGATTCGGACTTCATCTACGGAAAGACCCTCGTCGTCCGGGGGCGGTCCGTCGGCAAGGCGACGATCACCGCTACGGCCACCGACCGGGGAGGCTTGGAGGTTGAATTCGATATCCCGGTGACGGTCTCCAGCAACCGTCCGCCAACGGTCAGGAAGGGGTTTCCCGACCCGGTAGAGCTGATCGAGGGCGACACGATCGAATACATCCTATCCGACCACTTCGACGATCCGGACGGGGACGATCTGACCTACTCGGCGACTTCGATGGTGCAGGTGAATCACGCGGTATCGGGGGACACGTTGCGTTTGACGTACAACCAGGTCGGAAACGCCATAGTGACGGCCACGGCCACCGATCCCGACGGCCGCGAGGTCAGCAGCGCATTCTTCGTGTATGTGAGGCCCGCCAGTTCGAATTCGCAGGCGTCCCTTCCGATCGAGGCGGGTCACCCGTCGCATGCGGCTGATCGTGTTGCCGTTGCGTTCACCGGGCTCCCGCTTACGGAGTCCGCCCCCCCGGTCACCTCTCCCCCATCCACACATCCTCCAGCACCCTGACCGTCGTCTCGAACTCCCGCCCGTCCACCGACAGCGACACGCGATAGAACCCCGGCTCCGCCATCGGCCCCTGGCGGCCGCCCCCGCCACCGAACCCGCCGCCCCCCTGCTGCTGCCGCCGGTTCCCGCGCAGATTCCACTGCACCCGGTTGATGCCGCTGTTCCCGATCGCCTCCAGATCCCGGAACAGCTCGCCCGTCGCCGTATTCGTCACGGTCAGGCTCACGTCCCCCGACGCCTCGGCCAGCCAGTAGTGGATCGCCACGCCGGGCTGCGCGTTGTCGCCCCGCAGCACCTTGCTACCCGTCACCGAGCGCGACCGCCTCAGGTCCTGCTTCCACCTCACCGCGTCGCGCGGCTCGAAGAGATGCGCCGCCGCCGCCGCCACCTCATCTGTGAACTGCTGCAGCGCCGTGATGTCGTCCATGATCATCACGCTGCGGCCGTGCGTCGCCAGCACCAGGTCCCCGTCGCGCGGATGCACGACCACGTCATCCACCCGCACCACCGGCAGCCCGCTCATGAACCGCCGCCACGTCCCGCCCTCGTCGAGCGACACGAAGAACCCGAATTCCGTCCCCGCGTACAGCAGCCGCGAATTCACCGGATCCTGCCGCACCGTATTCACGTTCCCGTACTCCGGCAGGTTCGACGAGATGTCGTCCCAGTTCTCCCCGTAGTCGCGCGTCACGAAGACGTAGGGGCGCAGGTCGTCGCTCCGGTGCCCGTCCACCGAGGCGTAGGCGGTCGCCGCATCGTGGTGCGACGCCTCCACCCGTGACACGTAGTACTCCTTCGTGCCGCCGGGGATGTTGCGCCCCACCTCGTCCCACGTCGCGCCCCCGTCGCGGCTCACCTGGACGTTCCCGTCGTCCGTCCCCACCCACAGCAGCCCCGGCACCAGCGGCGACTCGGAAACCGTCACGATCGTGCTGTAGCGGCTGACGCCGTCGTTGCGGGACAGGATGCAATCCTGGCCGCGGTTCATGCGGTTGCAGCGCGGCAGGTCGTTGGCCATGCCCATCAGCTCGACCTCGCTGCGGTCGATGTTCTTCGTCAGGTCCGGGCTCATCGTCCAGGTGTCGCCCCGGTTCATCGAACGGAAGAGCCGGTTGCCGCCCACGTAGACCACATCGGGGTTGTGCGGCGACAGGATCAGCGGGGTGTTCCAGTTCCAGCGGATCTCGGTCCCGGGCTCGGGCGCCGGCACGATGTTCGTGCGCGGATTGTTCTGCGACGGCGCGCGCGGCCGGATGCTGCCGCCCTGGCCGGTGGTCAGGCTCGTGCGCCGGACGTTCCCGTTCTGCGACTCGAGGTACACGACGGTGTAGTCGGTCGGGTCCACGGCTGTGTAGAAGCCGTCGCCGCCGCCCACGCGGTACCAGTCCTCGCTCAGGATGGCGCCGTTGCGCACCTGGCTGGGGCCGCACCAGCTGCCGTTGTCCTGCAGGCCGGTGCAGACGTAGAAGGGCCGCCGCATGTCCACCGAGGCGTGATAGGGCTGGCCGACGGCCCAGCGCCGGAACGATTCCCAGGTCTCGCCCCGGTCGTAGGTGACGTCGATCGCCCCGTCGTTGCCGAGGACCAGGTGGTCGCTGTTGTCCGGGTTGATCCAGAGGGCGTGCTGGTCGACGTGGCCGTAGCCGCTGATCACGTCGAAGTTGTGCCCGCCGTCGGTCGACAGGTGCAGGCGCTGGTCGACCACGTACACGATGTCCGCGTCGTTCGGATCGGCCCGGATCTGGCTGAAGTACATGGGTCGCCCGTTCTCGTTGCTGCGGAACTCCCAGGTCGCGCCCTTGTCGCTGGAGCGCCAGACGCCGCTCGACTGCGGGTCGGGGGCAATGGGCTCGTCCTCACGGGCACGGCGCAGCAACTCGTCGCGCTCCTCTTCCGTGTACGGGTCCTCGCGGTCGGCCGCCACCTCGATCTGCGCGTACACGACGTTCGGGTCGGCCGGGGTCATGGCGAGCGCGACGCGGCCCATCGTGCCATTTGGAAGCCCGTTGCCGCTGAGCCGGTTCCAGGTGTCGCCGCCGTCGTCGGAGCGCCAGATCCCGCTGCCGGACCCTCCGCCCACGAAGCAGCAAGCCGTCCGGCGCCGCTGGTACATGGCCGCGAAGAGCGTGTTGGGGTTCGAGGGGTCGATGACGAGGTCCGTCGCGCCCGAGTTCTCGTCCACCCGCAGCACATGGTTCCAGCTGCGGCCGCCGTCGCTGGTCTTGTAGATCCCGCGCTCGGGGTTGGGTCCGAAGAGGTGCCCGGTGGCCGCGACCCAGGCCACGTCGGCGTCGGTCGGATGCGCGATCACCCGCGCGATCGTCTGCGTCTCGCGCAGCCCCACGTGGGTGTACGTCTCGCCGCCATCGGTCGACTTGTACACGCCATCACCGAACGAGGAACTCTGCCGGTTGTTCGCCTCGCCCGTCCCGACCCAGACGATGTCGGCGTTCGCGGGCGAGTAGGCCAGCGCACCGACCGAGTGCGTGCCGTAGCTGTCGAAGACGGAGCGGAAAGTGGTCCCGTTGTTGGTCGTCTTCCAGAGCCCGCCGGTCGCGAACCCGACCAGGTAGGTATGGATGTCGTCCGGGTGAATCGCGATGTCGTCTACGCGCCCGCCCTGCCCGAAGGGGCCCACCGAACGCCAGCTGAATCCGCGCAGGAGCGGGTCGTCCGACTGGTTGACCAGGGGGGCGTTGCCTTGGGCGTGGATGGGGACGGGGGGGAAGGCGGCGGTGGCCAGGACGGCGAAGCCGAGGGCGACCAGGGCGAACCGGGCCGGGTTGCGGGTGGGGAAGAGGTAGCGGCTGCCGAACATGCGGACCTCCCGGGCGCAATGACTTGATACTGATGGGGACAGGTAGAGTAGGGGTGCGGCGGGGTTGCCGCTACGGTTGGGTCATCCCTTGGTGGAGTCTTCCCACTTTGCGGATCTGTCATATGACAGAAATATTGCCTATCATATGAAAAAGCCACGGAAAGGACTCGCCTTTTGACCGCCCTCGAAGCCTATGCCGACCCTCCCTGCCTGCCGGCCACGGAACCGCGCAGACTCGCCCGGCTCCTGGACCTCGATGAAGCTGAAGACCTCGACGAGGTCGCCCTCGCGCGCCGAGTTGCGGCGGGGCTGCCCATGAGCACCGTGGCGGCCCTCGGGAGACTCGTCGGCCGCGGCCGCATCAAGGGAAGGATCGTCTCGGAGGCCACGCTCCATCGTCACCGGCGGAGCAGCACTACGCTCTCGCGGAGTCACAGCGAAAGGGTGTACGGACTGGCCCGCGTCCTCGACGCCGTGGGCCGCGCCTTCCATGGCGACACGGCGCGGATCAGTGATTTCCTCAACCGTTCCCACCCCCTGCTCGACGGCGAATCACCCCTCGAGATGGCGACTTCCTCCGCGGCCGGGGCGGACGCCGTGCTGAATCTCGTCTGGCGGGCGGAAGCCGGCGTCGCCATTTGACCGGTCCCCTTCCCCTTCCGGAGGCCCGCAAGGCGTATCGAATCGGTGACCCCGAGGGGCGATGGCCCGTATTCAGCCTTGCTGGAGCCCGGCGCGTTTCAGGACGGTGGCACGACGTAGGGGACCGGGTGATCTACGCATCGGAGCGGCTCTCGACCGCGATGCTCGAAGCGCTGGTTCGTTGGAATGGGCCTCCCCCGGGCGACCAGCACTTCATCGAGATCGAGATGCCCGCGGCTACCAGCCATGAAGTCGTCGATACCGATGCGCTGCCGGAATGGCATCTGCCGGACAGCGCTCCAGCCCGCCGGTTCGGCCATCGGTGGTACATGGAGTGCCGCAGCGCAATCCTGATCGTGCCCTCCGTGGTCGTTCGCATGGAGCGGAACATCATCATCAATGCGGACCATCCGGAGTTTGAGCGGTTGGTGCCGGGGGAGGAGAGGCCGGTGTGGTGGGACGAGCGGTTGTTCGGGTGAGCTGGCGAGTGTCTACGGATCCTGGCGCGTCTTCGGATATGCCGCGCCAGAGGCGGCAAGATTCAGGCGAACCCCGACGCCCCCACATGCGGATCCACCAGCGCGACGACCCGCCGTGCCCGTTCGCGGGCAGTCCGGGCGTCTGAGCGCGAGTAGAAATCTCCCGGAAGCAGGTCCTCGGCACCGTGGAAGGCAAGTTCCCGATCCTTGCGCAGCTGCCGGGAGACGTGAGCCATCCATTCGGCCTCGCAGTGCAGGTCTGCTGGAAGCCGATTCCGTTCGGCCAGCAGGATGGCGGACACGTCGTGAACCCGGGGTGGGTCGATTCCGCACGACCGGAGCAGAGCCTTCAGCGTCAATTCGACGATCTCCTGCGACTCGCGCACCACATCCGCCCAGCTCTCCGCATCAAACAGCACCTCGAGCGCGGCCACACGCACACCCGCGCGCCGCAGGTAGTCCTCGGCGAGCCCGCCGCCCTTCATGCTCCCACCCGGACCCAATATACGCGTCCGCCCGCGACGCGCCGCTCGATCTCCCCGTCCGAGATGCGGCGCCGGAGCGTGACCAGGTACCGCGAGACGACCCACTCCGGATCGAAGACGACGAGGCCGTCCAGCGCGACCTCCGCCCAGAAACCGGAGGCCGGGTCGCAGCCGGGCCGCATGTGGACGAAGTGGGGAGAGACCGGGTGGCCGTGCCAGCTCAGAGGGGGCTCGGTGTCCCACTTGCGGTAGAGGTCGCGGGTGATGGCGAAGCTGTCGTCGGCGACTAGAAGCACGTCCAGATCCGAGGAGGGTGACTCGTCGCCCCGCGTCCAGGAGCCGAAGGCGACGATGCCCAGGAGTGAATCACCCAATATCGTGCTCCCTCGCTGGACGATGGCGACGGCCTCTCCGTCAAGGGTAGATGCAGGGGCTGCAAGCTTGCGGGCGCAGTAGCGGTTCAACGAGGTGCCCGCGTCCCGGGCGGCGTCGCGCAACGAGGCGTGCAACCCTGGGTCCACGCGGACGATGAAGCGGCCGGATGGGGGCCGTTGAGCGCGGGTAGTATCACTCTTCATGACGTAGTGATACTATATGAACTGGGACGGGGTCAAGACCTCAGTGTCACCCCGCGAAGGGTTGCGGTGACTTCACGCCTTTCTGGCCCAATCGAGGAACTCGTCCGCTGTCTCGCATTCCAGCACACCGGCGGCAATGGCCGCGATGCGATCAGGGTCCGACACCTGGTCGAGCAGCGGACCGAGGCTCTCGGCGATGCCGGGACCAAACCGGCGAACGGCCAATCGCCGCACCAGAGGGCGCTGCCGTTCAACCTCCTCGCGCCGACCCCGCTCGACCCCGCGTAGGAACCCTTGCTCGATCCCCTTCTCCAGCCACTGCCGATTCAGCTCGTCACCCCACTGCTTCACCCGCTCGGCCAACGTCGACATCGTTCCTTCCTCCATTTTCCAGATCCTCAGATCCGGCGCCGTTCCCGCCGGAGCCACCCGCTTCGCCAGCAGGGCCGGATCCTGCGCGCGCAGATCGATCAGAAGATCCCGAGGCCGTTGAGGATGCGCAGTGTGTAGTCGAGCATGCGCAGGGCCATGCGGCGGTCGACGGTGGACTGGAACTCGAGCAGGACCAGAAGGTAGAGCGGCCGGCCGTCTATGGTCCGGATCTTCCAGAGCATGTCGGCGTGGCGCTGCCCAGACGCTCGGTGACGAAGCTGGTCGGCAGGCGTTCGTGGGTGGCGAAATCGAGGTGGTGGGCGAGGTCGCCGACGAATCCGCGAAGCAGGTCGGCGACGGTGCGCCGGTGGGAGAAGATCTTCTTGTAGGACGCGTCGTGTCTTGGTCGGTTCGCGGGTTCTGGTGTCGTCGCCATGCCAGCGGCGTCCCACGGCTGGTGGAGGGTCCGCGGATCGGACTCGGGAGGAGCCGGCCGCATCCCCTGGTAGTCGAGGAGAAAGGATGGGGCCGGGTGAGGGGCGCACGAATGGTGGGATGGGACTGGTCTTCTAGAGGGTGTGGTAGGGTGCTCGGGTCACGGCCGATGCCAACGGGCGACGCGTGCCCTTGGCATCAGCGATGTTGGACAAGCCCTGTGAACAGCCAGCCTGTCCGTCGATGGCCTGCACGTAGCGCAAGACGGAGGAGTTGGGAGGTTCGGAGCCCGCGTCGCTGACGCCGTCGCGGCGCTCACCCCGCGGGATCACGGTGAATCCTCGTCAAGCTCGTCATGATAACAATAATATGCACATAGAGGAATTATGCGTATTGTATAAGCCACCACAATGGTGCAAACTCGATCACGGACAGCTACGCCAAGCCATTCGACACGATGTAAACCCTTGCATAGCAACCATTGGTGTTCCACGATCAGATTCGACCTGACGAAATGAGAGATTGCAGCGCGTCCACCACCACATTGACACACGAGGAGGAATACATGGCGATAGGAGACGTGATAAGTCTACTGCTATTGGTATGCGCTGTGGTCAGCGTTGTCTTGCAGTTCCGTCCCCCGGGTCCGTGGGCCGATACTTCGACGGCCGGAGCTATTCGTGATGCCGAGAATCGCCTCAACGACAGGATGGATCGTGCCGCCCTTCGGTCGCGCTGGTCTACAGCGGCCCTCGGGGCCAGTCTGATCCTCTTTGCCGTAGTCCACCTATTCGGTCATGACGATCCTCACCGCCACGTCGAGATTGACGATCTTGAGAAGCGGATTGAGCGGCTCGAGGAGAATCCGGTTGTGGACACGGTCCGAATCGAAGTGGACACGGTCCGGATCGAAACTGGTGCAGGTCATTCGGAAGGGCATCATCCGAAATGAATGGGGGCAGCAATTGGGTCCCGACCGGGGTTCGGTCCAGGATGATCGGTTCCGCCCCGTTCGGGACCGTGGGCCGGAAGAGCCTCTGGACGAACACCAAGTCCCTCAAGGACGAACTCATGGTCTCGACAATCCCCGAGCACCGCCGTACACTTGACAGGAGGACACCACCATGCGCACGGTGACGAAGGCCGCCGTCGGTTGTGCCACCTTGTTCATCTTGGCGGGCTGTGGCATCCGCCAGTCTCCCATCTATTCCTTTTCCGCAGAAGTCACGCCGCGCCGCATGATCATCGAGAATGCTGATGTGACCATCCGCACCATCAGCGGGGGGTGGGAGTTTGCAGGCGAGACGGAGTTGACGGAGATTGAAGGCCGGGCGTCGGGCATTTTCAGGGAAGACGGAGTGTTTGTCATCGAGGCGGGCGGTCGTACTTACCTCGGCTGCGTATTCCGTGTAACCGAGTTCAGTGGCTCTGAACTGGACCCATTGCTAGGTCCCTCCCTGGTGTCAGCTTCTGACAGTCTGACCGATGTGTCCAACCGAGTGGTGATTGAGCGTGGGGCGGAACGGTACTACGGCCTGCTGGCACTCTTTGGCGTTGAAGAGGATGCGCCGCCCGGAACCTGCCAACGACTTTGAGACACTTTCCGATTCAGTTTAGTGAGTCCTCCTTTCTCGCGTCGGCCGACTCTGCGCCATCGGCAGCCGCGACGGAGAGTGCGCGGTTGATCCAGACCTCGGCCGGGAGCTTCGCGGCCCTCGGCGGGCCGCCGACGAAGCGGTTGGGCCGGGCGGCGTAGGCCGCATCCAGGATCTGCTGTCTGTGCTCGATCACCTCGGATGCACGGCCGAAGTGGACCTGTTCCGGTGTGAGCAGGCCGATGCCTCCGTGCCGGTGTTGGGTGTTGTACCACTCGAAGAACTCCCGGCAGAAGCCCTTCGCTTCCTCGATGCTGCCGAACCGTCCCGGGAAGCCCGGGTGGTATTTGACGGTCTTGAACTGCGCCTCCGAGTACGGGTTGTCGTTCGAGACCCGGGGACGGCCCAGCGACTGCGTGACGCCCAGATCGGCCAGGAGCTGAGCCGTGCACTTGGCCGTCATGGGAGATCCCCGGTCCGAGTGCAGCGTGAGCCCCTGGGGCTGCACACCGTGCTTGAGGCATGTCTCCCCGACCAGGTGCCCGGCCAGTCCCGCGGTCTCGCGCTCCGCCACCATCCAGCCTGTGACGTAGCGGCTGAAGATGTCCAGGATCACGTAGAGGTAGAAGTACTGCCACTT
This sequence comes from Longimicrobiales bacterium, assembly GCA_965211795.1. Classification (GTDB taxonomy): domain Bacteria; phylum Gemmatimonadota; class Gemmatimonadetes; order Longimicrobiales; family Gaopeijiaceae; genus Bin94. The sequence continues at coordinate 3,262,320 of OZ242973.1, read as the reverse complement.
CTCGGGTCCCAGGAGGCGGGTGATGTCCCACGACCACACCTCGTTGGGCGCGCGCGCCACCGCCTCGGGCTTCGGGTGGTTGGGATGGCTGCGTTGCGCCCGGCGCTCCCGGACCGCCTCGTTCTCGGCCAGAATCCGGTACATCGTCCGCTCCGAGCAGAGGTAGGTCCCTTCGTCCAACAGCGTCGCGTACACCTCCGCGGGTGCGCGGTCCGCAAAGCGCGGCGCGCACAGCACTCCGAAGACCTCCGCCCGCTCCGCCGCGTCCAGGGCCCGGGCAGGAGCCGGCCGGGGCTGCCGCTGCCCGGTCTTCGGCCTCCGGCGACGGTAGAACGTCGCGCGCGCAACCCCCAGCGCCGCACACGCCGCACGTACACCCACGTGCATGGCCAAGCCTCTGGCCGCGCTCAAGAGTGCTTCCCGTCCCCGGGGCTCACGCCCAGCAGCCCCGCAACTTTTCCCTGGACATCGATGATGATGCGCGCCTTGCGGAGTTCCTCGCGCAGCCGCGCGTTCTCCCGCTCCAGCTTCCGCACCTTCCTCGCCTCACGCTTCCCGCCCGAAGGCTTCGGGCCGCGCTTCTTCGCCAGCCTCCGCAGCGATCCCTCCCGCGCCGCCTTCCGCCACGACGACAGGTGCGAACTATACAAGCCCTCGCGCCGAAGCAGCTCTCCGATCTCGCCCGGCGTCTCGCAGGCGTCCGCCTTCTCCACGATCGAAAGCTTGTATGCCGCCGTGAAGCGCCGCCTCGTCGCCTTCGCCGCAACCTCCGGATCCGGCGGGGAAGCTGCCGCGCTTCGCTTGCCCTCCCCCGAAGAGAGGGGCGTTCCGTTCATCTTCATTCCTTCTCCTCGTTCCATCCTGCTTCTCTCTGCCTCGCCCTACTCTAATCTCTTTCTCCTCTCGTGTCTCGCGCGTGTTGGCAGAGAGGGCCAGCCGCCAAGTACCGTTGGGCGGTAAACATTCCCGATGAATTCTTCGAGGCGGCCCGGAGTGGCGCGGTCACAGTAGTCTACGGAACGTACGAGGGCCCGCAACGACGAGCGACGAGTTTGTGTAGCCCCTACACCGGCGGAGTGCGCCGGGTCAGTTGGATCGTGTGGCTGGCCTCGTTTCCGCTATGGTGACGCAAGCACGGATCCCAGCTGCCATATGTATTGGTGTTCTCGCCGCCGCGTGCGCGAGTAGCGGGCCACATCCGTCGGCATGGGTCGCTATGTCTGTCGTAGGGAGACTCGATCCTAACGCCGACACCGATGTCGAGATTCGGGAGATGTTTGCGTCAATCGGTGACCTAGTCCGTGCCGGAAACATCGTGTTCGCAAACCCGTGCGCGGGCCGGACGGGTGTCGGAGGCGATGCGGGCCGGACGGGTGTCGGAGGCGATGCGGGCCGGACGGGTGTCGGAGGCGATGCGGGCCGGACGGGTGTCGGAGGTGATGCGGGCCGGACGGGCGTCGGAGGTGATGCGGGCCGGACGGGTGTCGGAGGTGATGCGGGCCGGACCGGCGTCGGAGGTGATGCGGGCCGGACGGGTGTCGGAGGTGATGCGGGCCGGATGGGCGTCGGGGGCGACGCGGTCGTTGCCTTGGAGTGTGCGCCGACGCCGAGTGGCTATGTGCTCCGGGGTATGGGCCGGGTACCCGTATTTGAGTTCGATGGACGACGCTGGCTGCCCTATCGTCGATAGAAGAACGGACGAGCGAGAATCCCAAACAACGGAAACTGCCTGACACCAACGGACAGCAATAGCAACATGGACGCAGAACTCTCTACCACGTGACCAACCGCCGCCACCATGGCGACGATCAGTGGGCTCCCGAGATCTACGGTGCCGAGCCCAGCCGAAGCGGCACGGAGAATCTCCGATTTGGCAAGGTCGTTCCGGAGCCGTACGACCGTGAACACGTCCAAGGTCATTTAGCCCGGGACTGCGGATTTGGCCAAGAGGACGTGCGGCAGCCTCGCCAGATACTTGGCCGGGAGGACAGGCAAAGCCCACGTCAAGGCCTTCCAAGAAACCTTCGAAGTCAGCGAGAACGAACCTGATCCAACCCAGGGAACGCTTCGGGTCCGCCGTCGCGTTGGCGGAGCTACAACAAGCCATGGACCAGGGCAGCGACGTCATGAGCTTCGTGCACGGCTTCAGCGTGAATTGGCGGAACGCCGTAGCGTCCATCCTGAGCTTGGAGTTCATGCTCAATCGGGTCCTTGGCAAGCCCGTTCGGGTACCAAGCGCGGATGCGCGCCTACACGCGCTGGACTAAAGTAAGGCTACGCTCCGCTGCGGTGACGAGGAGGCTTCCGACCCGGCGCGGATTACTTGTAAAGCGCAGTTTACCCAATCACCTTTCGCCGGCTTCGCCATTGGCTTCGCCATTGGCTTCGGCGACCGCCAAGCCCGATCCACGCCCCCCTCCGGTCGTGCCCGCAACGACAGTCCCATTCCACCATGTAGGCGCCCCGAATCCGGCGCGATTGTTCCACAACGGACGACAGTCACCCGGAGCCCGATGCGGCACGCCGGGAACCCTGGCCGTCCCCGCGAACCCCGCCCACGCCGGAGACGACCCTTGTCGCGAAGACACGACCAGTCCTTCAAGCTGCTCTTTTCCATGCCGCTCGTGGTGGAAGAGGCCATCCGCCGCTTCATCAACAGCGACCTGGCCGACGACCTCGACTTCGAGAGGATGGAGAACCTGGCCACCGAGCGCACCACTCCCGGACTCATCAGATCCCACGCGGACCTTCTCTGGAAGATCCACTTCCGGGGGAGCGCCCGGTACCTCATCCTGCTGATCGAGTTCCAGTCGGAGTCCTACCGGTACATGGCCGTGCGGATTCTGTACTACATCGCCATCGCGTACCACAGCCTGGTCTCAGCCAAGGTCCGCCCGCGCAAACTCGCCCCCGGCGGGATGCTGCCACCTGTGCTGGCCCTGACGATCTACAACGGGCGCGAACGGTGGACAGCCCCCGATGAGTTGCTCGAACTGATCGAGCCCGCACGAGGCTGGCTGGCCGGCCGACAGCCGAGGCTGCGCCACGATATCCTTGACCTGCGGTCGCTGGCTCCCCAAGGTCAAACGGAGGGAAGCGTCGTGTCGTGGCTGGCGAGCATGGAGTTGGACTCCTCCGCGATGAACATCTCGCGGGTGGTCCGGAAGGTTCCTCGCCGAGTACCCGGGGCAGGAGCACGCGAGGCTTCGCGAGGCGTTTCGGGAGTGGATTCTCGGAGCAGCGGAAACGTGGGGAATCGAGGAAGAGGTTTTGGAACGAGTCAGGTCACTCAAGGAGGCGGGAATGGTCTACGTGGGCGTGGAAGAACTGAAGGAGCGGGCGCACCGGGAAGGGCTCGGCCAGGGGCGCGCTACCGAGGGGCGCGCTCTGGTGTGCCGGCAGGCGAGACGAAAATTCGGGACCGAGACCGCCGAACGTCTCGCGGGGCTGCTGGAGGAATTCTCTGACTCCGATCTGGAGCGGATTGCTCGAATCAGCGACTGGATCATCGATTGTGAAACGGGCGAGGAGTTGCTGGCCCGCGCTCGCGAGGTCTGACTCGCTGGCAGCCGCCCCCGCGCCACCGAGAGCCGACTAGTTGTTAGTCGCGGTACTTCAATCGCGCGCCCCACGCTCCGCCACGATAATCTCGCTGGCCCTCGCACCCTCGGTCAGCTGATCGACGGGCGCACTGAGGAAGCGCTCGACATCAAGCGGTGCACGGGGTGGGACCGCTACACCCCGTCGCACCATCTCGGCCATCGCGTGTTCCGCTCGTTTCATCTGGCCACTATGGCTCCATCATCCCCGCCACCCCCCGCATCCGCTCCGCCAGCTCCCGCACCGCCCCGATGTACACCCTCTCCCACCCCGGCAGATCCGCGCGATCATCCGTTTCGATCTCGTACCGGAGCCCCGGCAACATCCACGACGCATACCCGCTGAACGGATCCGGCGACACGTAGATCGACCGGCTCCACGGCCGCCCCTGCAGCCCCCGGTCGTTCAGCCACGCCTTCTCCAGCCCGATCAGCGCCCGGTTCACCGCCTCGGCCCGCTCCCCGTCCACCTCCCCCGACCCCACCCACCGCTGCCGCGCGGCCACCAGCTCAGCCGCCGCCTCGTCCAGCTCCCCCGTCGACTCCACCAGCCGTGTAAAGTCCACTGTCAACCCCCGCGACTCCGCCACCCGGTACAGCGTCTCCACATGGGTCCGCGTGTCGGTCGCGTACCGCGCCACGTCGTACGGCAGCACGTCCGCGTTGGCGAAGCGTAGCGCCACCACCCCGTCCACGCGCGCGACCATCGGCCCGTACACCCAGGTGGTGTCCCCAAACCGCTCGAACCACGCGAAGTTGTCGTAATTCGAGTGATAGACCCCGCTCGGATTCCCCGACGACAATCCCGCCGACGGCACCCCGGCGTGCGTGTAGAACCCCACGTGATCCGACCCGCCCCCCAGGTTGCCGAGCGCCGGCTCCTCCGCATCCTCCCCGGCCCGCGCCAGCCACCAGTCATACAGCCGCTCGCCGGTCCCCGGATACGTCACCGCCTTCGTCGCCTCGATGATCTGGCCCTTGAGCGACGGCGACGACGATCCGCCGAAGTTCGCACCCGACACCGCCCCGTCGGCGTTGATGTACGCGATCGCGTTCGCCTCCAGCTCCTCGCGCAGGTGCTCGACCCACTCGACCGATCCGATAATGCCGTACTCCTCCGCGTCCCAGTGCGCGATCATGATCGAGCGGCGCGGTCGGCACTCCCCGTCAGCGGCCAGCTCGCCGAACGCCTCGGCCAGCGTCAGCAGCATCGCCGTCCCCCCGTTCGGGTCGATCGCGCCGAAGCCCCACGGGTCGTAGTGCGCGCCCAGGATGAACCACTCGTCCGGGAACTCGCTGCCGCGCACCGTGCCGACAACGTTCGTCGCCCGCGTGAGCTTCTTCGGCTGGTTCACCCGCACCCGCACCGTGAGGTCCGCGCCGCCGGTCAGACGGTATTCGACTTCCATCGGGGCGTCCCAGCCGGGCGGCGCGTCGGGGCCGGTCATGCGCGAGAGAATCTCGGTCGCCGCCTCGTAGCCGATCGGCAGCACCGGGATGGTGTGCAGGGGGACTTCGGACGGGTCGAGGCGCTCAACCTGGATGTCGCCGTCGATGGGCAGGGCGGGGACGAAGGGCGTGAGCGGGTCGCCGGTCCAGGGGAGCGTCAGGACGGAGCCGCGCTGGATCGTCTGGCCGCTCATCATGGGACCGTCGGGGTAGGCGTCGAATCCCGAAAACCCGGGGTCGTTGAACATGACGACGCCCAGCGCGCCGCGTTCTTCGGCGAACTTGACCTTGTAGCCGCGGAAGTTCCCGCCGTAGCGAGCGATCACGACCTTGCCGGCCACCGAAATCCCCATCGAATCGAGCGCCAGGTAGTCCTCGCGGCGGCCGTAGTTGGCGTAGACGACTTCGCCGGTCACGTCCCCGCTTCCCGAGTAGGCGTTCCACCCGTTGAGCAGGTCGGGGTGGCCCGAGAAGCGGTCCTCGGGCAGCGCGGGCTCGCGGTTCGAGAGCTGCATGGCCACCGGCGTGACGATGTGGACCTCGACGTCGTCGGTGAGTTCGGGGAGGTAGACGTCGTAGGGGTAGTTGGTGACTTCGAGGCCGGCGCGCTCCATGGCCTGCGCGAGGTACTCGCCGACGCGCGCCTGGGCGGCGGAGCCGGCGGGGTGGGGGTTGGCGGTGATGGTGCGCAGGTGTTCGCGGAAGGAGTCGCTGCGGGGCAGGTCCAGAAAGCGCTGCTCGCAGGCCAGGTGCCAGGATGCGCGCTGGGCGGTGAAGCCGGTTGGGGTGGGGTCCTGGGGGGTGGGGGGTGTGGGTGGGGTGGCCGGGTTCGAGTCCGCGGCCGAGGTGGCCAGGAGGACCAGGAAGGGGATCGCCGGGAGGAGCAGCAGGCTGGTGGGGTGGGGTCGTCGCATGACGGGGGCTTTCGGGGGGTGTGGGTGGGGTGGAGGGTTGGTGTCAGGGCCTTCTTGGCTTCGCGGAGGCGCTTGGCCCGTGGACAAAATCCCCCCGGCATTCGAGCGGCGATGCATCCGCGCTGGCCGCTTCGCTCCACCGGCTCACTACTGTAAAGATAACTTTACATTCTGTCAACCACAGTGTACATTCGGCCACTCCAAGGCTACGCTCTGCGTTGCTCCTCAGCCCAATAGCGGTGCTATTGGCCCTTCGTCGCGCCTTGCCAGCCCGGCGCCTCGCCGCTCTCGGTGCTCGCGGGGCTTTATCCACGGACTGCTGGGGGGACCGGGGACGGTGTCTCGACGCTGATCTCGGGGACCACCGCGGCGAAATGACGCACGTTCCAGGTGACGATGGTTGATACGCCGGCCTTGAGGGCGCACGCGGCGATGAGCATGTCGTAGGTCTGTCCGCCGACTACATCGCGTCCCTGTGCTCTCCGCAACGCGCGCCACGTCTCGGCCGCCGTCAGGTGCACGACGCGCGTTTCACGCCAATTCGCCTCCAGCAGCGCAAGAGCGTCGCCGGACCGGAGACGATTCGGCGCGGGCAGCCGGGTCAGGACCGCGTACGTTTCCGCGAGCGAGTGTGCTGCGAGAACAAGCTCTTCCCCGGTCCGCTCGCGCCGCTCGATCTCCACACGGGTCCGCGCGTGATGCTCGTGCCAGGAGCACACCGTCGCGACCAGGGCGCTGGTATCGCAGAGGTATCGAGTCACCCGGCGAGGTCACCCCGGTGCGATGTCCGAGTGCCGGAACGGAGGCGGATGGTCGTCTCCTCAACCTCCGCTGCGGTCAATGCCGGTTGTCCGTCTTTCGGAACCGCTACCACCGTGGAACCATGCCGCTCGAGGGATACGTCGAGCGGGACCGGTTCGATCTCGATGCGGCCATCCCGAACCCGGAATCGAACCTGCGTTCCGGGACGCAGCCGGGTGGCCTCGCGAACCGCCTTGGGGACCACCAGGCGGCCGGCCTTGTCAATGGTAGTTTTCATGGTATGAAAAATGGCATTTCCGATGCCTTGGATCAAGGTGCGGCATCGGGGGTGATCGTCTATTGCTGGACATGAGGCTAGATTAACCCTAGTGGCCGTCCGCGTGCCCGCGACCAGAAGAAAGGAGTCTCAAGTGACAGCAACCCGGTTCTACGCCCGTCCGGTCCGCCAGGTCGATACCGACAGGTGGACTGTGGAGACCAACATCACCGGATTGTTCGTCGAGGCCGCAACCGAGGCCGAGTGCAGGGAAGTCGTTGCAGAGTTCGCTCCGCAACTCATCCGGGAAAACCACGGGGTGGCTGCTGGGGCACTGAAGCGCAAGGAGACCCGCGACGGCTCCAACCTCGTGTGGAGTCTGCCCGCCTCTGCCTGAAAGTGGCCCGAGGCTTATGAAGCACATGAAAGACACACGTCTCACAGCCTGGTGCGTCCTCGCCGCCCTCGCCATCCCCGCCTGCTCCCAATCCGACTTGGGACCGGACCGCACCCCGCTCCAGCCCACCACGATCGTCATCACCCCCGAGTCGGCCACCCTGACCTACGTGGGCGCCACGGCCGAGTTCAGGGCCGTGGTCACCGACCAGAACGGCGACATCTTCGATGGAACCGTGTCCTGGACGAGCAGCGACACCGACGTATTCACGGTTTCGTCCGATGGCGAGGTCACGGCGACCGGCGGCGGCGAGAGCATCCTCATCGCGTCCTTCGGGGCCCTCACGGCCGACGCCACGGTCATCGTCGACCAGTATCCCTTCGCGCTCGTGGCCGTCTCGGGGAACGGCCAGGAGGGCGCCGCCGGGCAACCCCTCGCGGCTCCCCTGGTCGTCCGCGTCGAGGACTCCGGAAGGGGCCCGATCGAGGGCCAGCTCGTCACCTTCGCGGCGGCCGCGGGTGACGGTTCCGCGGATCCGGCCGCCGCCGTGACCGACGTCAACGGCCTGGTCCAGGCGTCGTGGACCCTGGGAGCGGGCTCCGGGGTCCAGCTGCTCGAGGCGTCTCTGGAGGACGGCATCGCGGTCGAGTTCGCCGCGGCGGTGGGTACGCTCGATCCCCCCTCCGGGACCGCGACGTACCGGATCGACTTCAGCGCCACCTGGAGTACCACCACCCACCCCGACGACTTCCCCGGAGGTGCGCACTGGTCGCCGTTGATCGGCGCCGTGCACAGCAGCCGCGCGAGCTTCTGGAAGATGGGAGAGACCGCAAGCGCTGGCATGGAAAGCATGGCCGAAACCGGCGCCACCGGGACGCTGACCTCGGAGATCAACAGCGAGATCCCCGCAAACGCGCTCTCGGTCATCAACGGAAGCGGAAGCGGCAGCCCGGGCAGTGTGAGGATCCGCAACGTCGAGGTCGGCCTGGACGATCCGCTCATCACCCTGGTCTCGATGATCGCGCCCAGCCCCGACTGGTTCGCGGGTGTGACGGGCGTGTCGCTGCTGAACGGGGTCGGGCAGTGGACCGAGAGCCGGCGGGTCATCCTCTTCCCGCTCGACGCGGGCTCCGACAGCGGGACGTCCTACACCGCCAGCAACGCCAACACCGCGCCGAAGGAACCGATCACGAGCCTCCGGGGCCTCGGCCCCTTCTCCGAAGCGCCGGTGGCCACCCTGACCTTCACGCGCACGGACGCGCCGGGCGGGGGCCGATAGCGAATCGTCCCCCCACGGCAGCACCCGCAGATGAAGCGTCTCCGCAACATCGCGATCATCGCCCACGTCGACCACGGCAAGACCACGCTGGTCGACCAGATGTTCCGCCAGGCCGGGGTCTTTCGCGAGGGGCAGGTGGTGGGCGAGCGCGTCCTCGATTCCAACCCGCTGGAGCGGGAGCGCGGCATCACGATCCTCTCCAAGAACACCGCCGTCGAGTGGCACGGCGCCAAGATCAACATCGTCGACACGCCCGGGCACGCGGATTTCGGCGGCGAGGTGGAGCGGATCCTGCGCATGGTCGACGGCGTGCTCCTCCTGGTGGACGCCGCCGAGGGGCCGATGCCGCAGACCCGCTTCGTGACCCGGAAGGCGCTCGCGTTGGGTCTGCTGCCGGTGGTGGTCGTGAACAAAGTGGACCGGTCGGATGCGCGTCCCGAGGAGGTCCACGACGAGGTGCTGGCACTCCTGATGGACCTCGAGGCCGACGACGCGCAGCTCGACGCCCCGTTCCTGTACGGGGTGGGACGGGAGGGATGGGTGGTAGCTGAGCCGGAGGCGAGGGGGACCGGGTTGGGGCCGCTCTTCGAGGCGGTGGTCGAGCACATTCCGCCGCCGCGCGTGGACCCGGACGGGCCGTTCCAGATGCTCGTGTCGACGCTGGACCACTCGTCGTATGTGGGGCGGATCGCGATCGGGAGGGTGGAGCGGGGCGGGGTGCGGATCGGTGAGCGCGTGGTGCGGCTGGCGCCGCCGGGATCGGACGGTGGGGGACGGGGAGACGATCGTCCCGGGAGGGGGCGGCGGGGCGGGGAGCGGGGGACGGGCTCGCGGGTGACGGGGCTCTACACCTTCAGCGGACTCGACCGGGTCGACATCGAGGAGGCGCACGCCGGCGACATCATCGGACTCTCGGGACCGGAAGGAATCGAGATCGGCGACACCCTGGCCGATCCGGAGCGGCCCGAGCGGCTGCGCGGCATCGCGGTCGAGGAGCCGACGATTTCCGTGGACTTCGTGGTCAACGATTCGCCCTTCGCGGGCCGCGCGGGGAAGTACGTGACCACCCGCCAGCTCCGCGACCGCCTGGTCCGCGAGCTGGAACGCAACGTGGCGCTCCGCGTCGAGGACACCGGCCGACCCGACACCTTCGCGGTGAGCGGACGCGGCGAACTGCACCTCACAATCCTCATGGAGACGATGCGCCGCGAGGGCTACGAGTTCCAGGTCTCGCGTCCCCGGGTCCTGACGCGCGCGGCCGCCGACGGGAGCCGCCTGGAGCCCTGGGAAGAGGTGGTCGCCGAAGTCCCCTCCGATCTCGCCGGGACCGTGATCGACAAACTCGCGCGGCGCCGCGGCAAGCTGGTCTCGATGAAGCCGGTGGGGGATTCGGGGACCACCCGCCTCGAGTTCAGCGTCCCGGCCCGGGGGCTGTTCGGCTACCGCACCGAGTTCCTGACCGACACGCGCGGCGACGGCATCCTGCACCACCGCTTCGACCGCTGGGACGCGTGGGCAGGCGACATCCGGGGGCGCGGCCGCGGCACCATGGTGGCCGACCGTGTCGGCAAGGCCGTCGCCTTCGCGATCTTCGGCCTACAGGAGCGCGGCACCATGTTCGTGGAGCCGGGAACCGAGTGCTACGGCGGCATGATCGTGGGCGAGAGCGCCCGTCCCGGCGACATGGACGTGAACATCAGCCGCGCCAAGAAGCTCACCAACATGCGCGCCGCTGCGGCCGACGAGAATGTCCGCCTCGAACCGCCGCTCCACATGACGCTGGAACAGGCCCTCGACTTCATCGAGGACGACGAGCTGATCGAGGTCACGCCCGACGCGATCCGGCTGCGCAAGCGGGAGCTGGATGTGAGCCGTCGGCGAAAGGCGGCGAAGGCGGCGCGGGCGCAGTAAATTACCCCCATGTCGCCCGGCACCCACCCCACCCGACGCCCCACCGTCCCCGCCGCCGAGGAGATCCTGGGCGGCTACTTCCCCGTCCTCGACCACGGCTTCGTCGCGCTGGTCGACTACATGGGCACCGACGACTCGGTGGAGCGCGCGGCCCGCGTCAGCTACGGCTACGGAACCCGCAAGGTCTCGGCCACCCGGGGCCTGATCCGCTACCTGCGCCGCCACCTCCACACCACCCCGTCGGAGATGGTCGAGTTCAAGTTCCACTGCGCGATGCCGATGTTCGTGGCGCGGCAGTGGGTGCGGCACCGCACGGCCTGCCTGGCCGAGGGCACCGAGATCCACTTCGACCTGCCGGGTGCGGAAGAGAGGGGCCGCCGCCAGCTCTACAAGCTGCGCATCGAGGAGATCTGGCGCCGGTTCCAGCCCACCCGGAACAAGACTCGGCCCGACAAGCAGCGGAACCCCTTTTTCCGGCGCGACCGCGTCAGGCGAATGAAGCTGAGGCAGGCGAACGAGGATACGCTTGCACTCCAGCACACCCGCATCGTGGACGTGTACCGAAATGGTGTGAAGCCGGTCTTCAGAATGGTCCTTGAGGACGGCAAGTCGATCGAGGCCACATCCGATCACCGATTCCTGTTCGCCGGGGGTTGGCACACGCTTCGGGGTGCAACCGGGCTGAGGAAGACGGGCGGCCGCGCGGCCTGGAGGCAAGGCGACTACTTCGTGCATGTCAACGGTGCGGCCGAGAAGCTGGACTGGGGCCAGATCAGCTACACTACCAAACTCGTCCGCATCGCCCGCTTCGAATACGTCGGCGAACGCGAAACCTACGACCTCGAGGTGGAGGGCCCCCACCACAACTTCGTGGCGAACGGCATCATTACGCACAACTCCGTGAACGAATACAGCGGCCGCTATTCGCTCATGCCGCTCCTCTTCTACAGTCCCGAGCAGGACCAGTTTTCGCTCCAGAGCGCCGTCAGCAACCAGGGCCGCGCCCCCGGGTCCGTCAGCCCCGGGTTCTACCGCCAGGCCATGCGCCGCTGGGACGAGGTCCGCACCCGCGCCGCCGGCGACTACGGCTGGCTCGTCGGCGAGAACGTGGCCCGCGAACTGGCGCGGATCGACCTGCCGCTCTCGACCTACACGCAGTGGTACTGGAAGATCGACCTGCACAACCTGCTCCACTTCCTGACGCTCCGCGTCGACGACCACGCCCAGTGGGAGATCCAGGAGTACGGCCGGGTGATCGCTGGAATGGTCAAACGGGTCGCGCCGCTGAGCTACGAGGCCTGGGTCGACTACCAGGTCATGGGGGACAAGCTATCCCACGGCGAGATCCAGGCTCTGTCGCGGCTGGTTGCGGTGGACGGGGACGGGCTCTCCGCGCGGTCGGACGCCGAGCTGTCGAACACCGACCTGGCCGGGCTGGGCCTCTCGGGCCGCGAGATCCGCGAGCTCAAGGCGAAGCTCGAGCCGCGCGAGGTGCCGGACTACGATCTGGACCTGGCCACCATGCGGGATCCGGAGGACGTCGCGGCCGAGATGCTGGCGGCCGTCCCGGAAGTGGACAGGTAAACCACAGTTCACATTTTGTAAACCCGGGATGACATTTTGGATGCGTGAGGCGACCTATCGGCGTTTGCTATCGGCCCTGCTGCTCCTTCTGCCCGCCTGCGGCGACACCGCCAACCCTCCGCCGCATTCCTTCCTCATTCAAAACGCCACCATCGTGGACGGCACCGGAAGCCCCGGTTACATCGGTTCTCTGCGCGTTGCCGATGGCGTGATCAATGAGGTGGCCGCCGACGACGCGGACAACGCCCTCTCCCCCAACCAGGGCGAGCCGGTCCACGACGCCACGAACCTCGTCCTCGCCCCCGGATTCATCGACACCCACAGTCATCACGACGGCGGCCTTCTGGACGAACCCACCGCCTTGGCCGCAGTCAGCCAGGGCATCACCACGATCGTGGCCGGGCAGGACGGTGGCTCGCGGTTTCCGATTGCCGAGTTCTTCGCTGCGCTGGACGCCACCCCGGCCGCGGTCAACGTGGCATCCTACGCCGGACACGGCACGCTCCGCCGCCGCGTCATGGGGGACAACTTCCGCCGCGAAGCCACCGAGGCCGAGGTCGCCGAAATGCAGGCCCTGCTCGAGGCCGAGCTGGCCGACGGAGCACTGGGACTCTCGACGGGGCTCGAGTACGACCCGGGCATCTACGCCAGCACCGGCGAGGTGGTCGCGCTGGCCCGCACGGCCGCTGCCTCCGACGGCCGCTACATCTCGCACATGCGGAGCGAGGACCGCGCCCTGCTCGCGGCGGTGGAAGAGACGATCGAGATCGCGAGACTGGCCCAGCTCCCCGTACAGATCTCCCACTTCAAGCTCGCCGCACGGGGACTCTGGGGACGCGCGGCCGAAATCCTCTCGCGGCTGGACCGGGCCCGCGCCGAAGGCCTCGACATCAGCGCCGATGTCTACCCGTACGAGTACTGGCAGTCCACCATGACCGTCCTCTTCCCGGAGCGCGACTTCACCGACCGAGACGCCGCGCGCTACGCGCTCGAGGAACTGGTCGCGCCCGAAGGGATGATCATCGCCCGCTTCGGCGCCGACACCACGCTCGAGGGCATGACGCTCGCGCAGATCGCGGCCCGGCGGGGCACGGACCCCGTCACCACCTACATCGACCTGATCGCCGAGTCGCGAGCCGCCCGCGCCGAGGGCCGTGACGGCGGCGAGAGCATCGTCGCGACCAGCATGACCTTCGACGACATCGCCACGCTCATGTCCTGGCCGCACACGAACATCTCCTCCGACGGCGGACTGCGAGGCGCCCACCCCCGCGGATTCGGCGCCTACCCCCGGGTTCTGGGGCGCTACGTCCGCGAGGCGGGACGGCTGGCACTGGAAGAGGCGGTCCACAAGATGACCGCCCTCGCCGCGCGCCACATGGGACTGGCTGGGCGGGGCGTACTCGAACCCGGAGCCGTCGCCGACATGGTCCTCTTCGACCCGGCCACCGTCCGCGACCGGGCCACCACGGACGAACCCCACCTCACCGCCACCGGGATCGAACGGGTATGGGTGGCGGGCACCGTCGTCTACGAGGACGGCTCGGTGACCGGGGCGCGGCCCGGGACGGTCCTGCGGCGGCGCTCCTAGTCATGTCACACGTGATCTGTCGTAAGACGGTCCGGCGGGTGCTGAAAAAGCGCCATCAGACCGTAGCGGCACCTCGGCTGGGTGATCCTGCCGTAGCGCAATGCCGACTTCGCGGCGGGGATGGAGCGGATGCTCGACTGACATGACGCCAGGCCGGGAGCGGAGTCAATCGAGCTGAGTTGTCCCAATCGAGCATGCGGCTGTCCCTTGATTTGCCGCGGCGGCGGGTGGGCGGTGGTTGGGTGCGGGACTGTGAGGCTGGGGACCAATCTGTCCGGCTTCGAGCATCGGCGGCCAAGTCGCGGGTTCGCGGGCACGCCGAGGATGGGCGGCCGAAACCGCCGGTTTGCCGGGCCGATCTGTCCGCTATGGAGAGTCGGCGTCCCAAATCGCCGGTTCACAGTCCCAAACGAGCATGAGCGTCCCAAAATGTCCGATCACAGGCCGATCTTGCTATGTCCGGTTTCAGTTACGCGCGATCGGGAACTCCGGGACCGCCTCCAGGATGACCCCCAGAGGCCCCCGCAGGCCCCAGGATCGCGCATCTCGGCCCGGTGACCCATCCGAGCCGCCTCCACCCCCCGTTTTCGCCTCCTGAGCCATCCTGAGAGGCCGGAATTGCCCCGCGTATATTGTACCCGGGACGACCCTTTGCCACACCACCATTTCAGGAGACTCAGACCATGTCCGACGACCTCTTCGAACTCGGCGAACGCATCGCCGAACTCGCCGCCCGCATCAACATCGCCACATTCGACATGCTCACCCTCGTCGCCGAGTTCGACCGGCGCGAAGGCTGGGCCGACAACTTCGCGTCGTGCGCCGAGTGGCTCGCCTGGCGGACCGGACGCACGCTGGCCGCCGCGCGCGAGAACGTGCGGGTCGCTCATGCGCTCGAGGAACTTCCCCTCACGGCCGAGGTCATGAAGCGCGGCCAGCTCTCCTACACGAAGGTGCGCACCATGACCCGGGTGGCCACGCCCGAGACCGAGGCGACGCTGCTCGAGTACGCGCAGTCGACCTCGGCCGCGCGGCTGGAGTGGCTGGCGCGGGGGTGGAAGAGGTTGTCGCGCGACGGTGAACTCACGGCCGAGGAGGTCCGCCACCGCAGCCGCACCTTCTCGGTTGCGATCGACGCCGACGGGATGTATGTGGTGCGGGGGCGGCTCGAGCCCGAAGTCGGGGCCGTGCTGATGCGGGCGATCGAGGCGGCGAGCGACGCGCTGTACCGGGGGGAGGATGGGGACGCGCGGCCGCGCGATCGTCAGCGGCGGGCCGATGCGGCGGGGCTGGTGGCCGAGCGGGCGCTGGCGGCGGGGTTTGGGGATGGCCGGGTGGTGGGGAGTGGGGGCGGGCAGGGCGACGGTGCGGGCGAGTTCGGCCGTGGCGCGGCAAGCGGCAGCCGCGCCGAGCGCTACCAGGTCGTGGTCCACACGGACGCCGCGACGCTGAAGGAGCGCGGCGAGACGGGGCGCTCCGAGCTCGACGGGGTGCGGGTGAGCGCGGAGACATCGCGGCGCATGGCGTGCGACGCCGCGCGGGTCGCGATGGGTCACCGGGACGGCGAAGTGGTGAGCGTGGGGCGGCGGACGCGCACCATCCCCCCGCACATCCGCCGCGCGCTCGAGGAACGGGACCGGGGGTGTCGCTATCCAGGATGCGCGAGCCGCTTCACCGAGGCGCACCATGTCAAGCACTGGGCCGATGGCGGCGAGACGAGCCTGGCCAACACGGTCCTGCTCTGCCGCCGCCACCACCGCCTGGTCCACGAGGGCCGGACGCGCATGGCGATGGACCGTGACGGCAAGGCCGCGTTCTTCACGCGCGCGGGTCAGGTGATCGCGAGCGCGCCGCCGCTGCCGCAACGGGCGGAGGTCGAGTTGCCCGCGCCGCCGGCCCCGTCCCCCGGCCGGCTCTCCAACGGCGCGCCCCGGTTCCTCGACTCTCAGGTCCCGCTGGAGCTTGAGCTGGAGGCGCTGGAGGCGGTCGCGTGATCACCCGCCCACCCGCCGCCGCGGCAAAACCCGGGACACGAGCATGTCAGAATGGGACAGGCCACCGGCGGGTGCAAAAGGCAACGCCATCAAACCGTGGCGGCGCGTCGGCTGCGTGATCCCGCCGCAGCGCAATGCCGACCTCCGCCTGGCAGTTCACCACGGACGACGCACGTCGTCAAGCTCAAACGCCTCTATCCGACGTGTGATGTGTGACATGACGCTAGGACCACCCCCTGACCAACGGCAGGCGCGACAGATGCGCGTCGATGGCCGTGGCCGCACCTTCCGGAACCCCCGGATCCCCCCCAGGTGTTCCGGGTCAGCCGGGTGCGATGCCGGGTCCGGACCGGTGCCGAGCGAACCGGCGCCGGGCGGCACAACCGTCACCGTGCCCGGCAAGTCCAGCCCCAGTGCCGCAAGCAGCGGGAACTCCCGCCGCGGATCGATGCCCGCCGCCCGGGCCAGGTACTCCCTCAGCGGCCCCTCCGGCAGGATGTTCGAGAAGAACCTGCGTCTGGGTCAGTCCGATTCGCTCGGCCAGCTCGCGCTGGCTGATGGCGCGGGCCTTGCGCAGGTCCCGGAGCTGAAGTGGGGGGTCAAGTCCCCCTACCGCTCCACCCGCACCGTCTTCACGTTCACGAACTCGCGCACCCCGAAGTCCGCCAGTTCCCTCCCGAACCCGCTCTCCTTCACCCCCCCGAAGGGCAGGCGCGGATCCGATTTCACGAAGTCGTTCACGAAGCACGTCCCGGCCTCGATCCCGTCCCGCGCGATCCGCTCCCCGCGCTCAAGGTCCTCCGTGAACACCGCCGCCCCCAACCCGTACGCGGTGTCGTTCGCGATCCGCACGGCCTCCTCCTCCGACCCCGCGCGAATGATGCACGCCACCGGTCCGAACATCTCCTCGTCGTAGGCCGGCATCCCCGGCCCCACCTCCGCCAGCACCGTGCACGGGTAGTACCATCCCGGCACCTTGGGGACCTCGCCGCCCAGCCGGCACACCGCGCCGGCCGCGATGCTCCGCTCCACCTGCCCGGCCAGGTGGTCGCGCAGGTCCTCCCGCGCGAGCGGCCCCACATCGGTCATCGCGGCCATCGGGTCGCCGACGCGCACGCCCGCCATGCGGGCCACCACCGCCTCGGTGAACTCGTCGGCCACCTCCTCGTGCACGATGAACCGCTTGGCCGCGATGCAGCTCTGCCCCCCGTTGATGAGGCGGCCGGTCACGCACGCCTCGACGGCGCGGGGAAGATCGGCGTCCTCGAGCACGATGTAGGGATCGCTGCCCCCCAGCTCCAGCACGCACGTCTTGATCTCCGCGCCGGCAATCGCGGCCACACTCCGCCCCGCGCGGGTGCTCCCGGTGAGTGTGACGCCCTGGACGCGCGCGTCCCGGATGAGCCTGCCCGCGGCGTCGACATCGAGGAAGAGATTGGTGAACACCCCCTCGGGGAGCCCGGCCGCAGTGAACAGCTTGACCAGCTCCAATGCGCAGCCGGGGACGCCGGGCGCGTGCTTGAGCAGCACCCCGTTGCCGGCGATCAGCGCGGGGACCGCGGCCCGCACGACCTGCCAGAGCGGAAAGTTCCAGGGCATGATCGCCAGAACAAGTCCCAGTGGCTGGAAGGTCACGTAGCTCCGCCATGCCTCTGTTTCCACCACCCTGTCACCCAGGAACGCGGGGCCGTGCTCACTGTAGTACTCGCATCCACCCGCGCACTTCTCCACCTCGGCAAGGGACTCCGCCATGGGCTTGCCCATCTCCATGGTCACGATTTCGGCGAGATGGCCATCCCGCGCGCGGAACTCCCGGGCGGCCTCCCCGACGATGCGCGCCCGCTCGTCCGGCCCTACACGACTCCACCCGCGCTGCGCATCGCGGGCCGTTGCCAGCGCGTCCTCCACCTGGCCGCCGCTCATGAACGGATACATCGCCAGCACTTCGCCGCTGGAGGGGTTGATCGTCGTGAATCCCACGGGCGTTTTTCCGGTTGGGGTGTACAAGGGCGAATGGCCGGAGCCACCTTACCCGCTTGCGGGAGCATTGGCCAGATTGTTTGCCGTTGTCCCCTATTGCCCAACCCGCTTGCAACCCACACCTTTCGCCGATGATCGCTCCCGCCCCTTCCGTCCCCCTCACCTCCCTCGACCAGCTCTGGTTTCAGGTCGGCGGAACGGTCTGCAACCTGCGCTGCACGCACTGCTTCATCTCCTGTTCGCCGGACAACCACTCCTTCTGGTTCATGACGCGGGAGCAGGTGCGCACGGCGCTGGAGGAATCCGCTTCGATGGGCGTGAAGGAGTACTATTTCACTGGCGGCGAGCCGTTCATGAACCACGAAATGGTGGGGATTCTGGACGATACGCTGGGCTACGGTCCGGCGACCGTCCTCACCAATGCGACCCTGCTGCCGGAACGGCGCGTCGAGGAGCTGAGGACGATCGCCGAAGGGCGCTGCCATCCGCTCGAGCTGCGGGTCAGCATCGACGGCCCGGACGCCGCGATCAACGACGCGATTCGGGGCGAAGGCAGCTTCGATCGCGCGATGGAAGGGGTGGGTGCGCTCGTGGCCGCGGGCTTCCGCCCGATCATCACCACCATGCAGAGCTGGCCCTGCGAGGAGATGGCCTGCATGCTGCAGCGCTTCCGCGACGGGCTGGGCGCGGTAGGCTACGACGAGCCGCGGCTCAAGGTGCTGCCGCCGCTGCTGATCGGCGAGGAGGCCGAGCGGAACCGCGGCTACCGGCCCGACGAGCGCATCACCCACGAGATGATGCACGGCTACGATCTGGACCAGCTGCTGTGCACCCGGGCGCGCCTGGTCACGGCGGACGGCGTCTACGCCTGCCCGATCCTCCTCGACTACCCGAACGCGCGCCTGGCCGACACGCTTACGGAAGCGGTGGGCATGAGCGCCAGCCTCCGCGAGTCGGCGTGCTACACCTGCTACGTGAACGGCGCGATCTGCTCGAACGCGACGACCGGAACGGGGGAGCCGGCGGCTTGTGATGCGGGGGCGGCTACCTGCGATGAGGCCCCTGCGCCCGCGGCCTGTGATGCCGAGCCGGTGGCCTGTGATGGTGAGCCTTCAAAGGTCCTCGGGGTCGTAGCTTAGCCGCTCCAATTCAACCTGCGGGCGGTCCACCGCCAGCGCGGCCTTTGCGCCCTCGGTGCAGGGAACACCCCCCACGTACCAATCCGCCGGGTCCTCCCCGAGCCCGTCCACCCGCAACAAGCCCCGGACGGCACCCGGCGACGGATCCACCGAGAAGGTCCTGAGCGGGTGGGTGAGCCCCACCCCGACCGCCTTCAGAAACGCCTCCTTGCGGGTCCATAGCCGGAAGAAGAACTGTTGCCGTTCGTGGTTCGGGGCGGCGTGGAGGAGGGCGGCCTCGTCGGCGCCGAAGTTCTTGTCGGCGATGGCGAGCATGTAGCGCACCTCCCTCATCTCCTCGATGTCGACGCCGAGCCTTCCCCCGGCCGCCACCCCGATCATGATGCGTTCCCCGGAATGGGACTGGTTGAAGGACGGGCCGGTGGGGAGGAACGGTTTACCGTGCTTGCCGAACCGGAAGACGATCTTCTCGGCGCGAGTGCCGGTGAGCTGGGCCAGCACCCGGCGCAGATGGGCCTGTGCGACCGTGTAGCGGCGCCGGTGGCGGTCGTAGACGAAGCGGTCGGCGCGCGCGCGCTCGTCGGGTGACAGGAGCGACCGGGCGGCCACCGCCGCCTGGTCGGCAACGTCCAGCCGACCCTCCCAGATGTGGACGACTCCGGCCCGCAGGTCGGCGAGTCGTGTGGTCATCTCTTTTGCCCCGCTGAAGGATGCCGTAGCGTGGAGGATGCCGCCGCGCGATTGCAGGCGGCGGCATGCCCCGTCTCACGGAATTGAGTCTGGAGAATGCGCCTCATGCCCGACAGGTCCAGGATCGCCTACGTGGACGGCCCCCGGCTCCGGCGGGCCCTGCTCGCCGCGTGCCGAAGCGGCCGGAGGTGCAAGGCCGAGCTGAACCGGATCAACGTCTTTCCGGTGGCCGACGGGGATACCGGGACCAACCTGAGCATCACCCTCGAGGCCGTTGCCGGAGAGCTGTCCGGGTCGCGCGAGCGCCGGGTGGACCAGGTGGCGGCGGTCGCGGCGCGGTCTGCGCTGCTGGGTGCGCGGGGCAACTGCGGCATGATGCTGTCGCAGTTTCTGCTCGGATTCTCCGGGGGACTGCAGGGGCGGGCCCGGGCGTCGCTCGGCGAATTCGCGGCGGCGCTGACCGAGGGGGCGCGGTCGCTGGACGGTGCGGTCGAGAACCCGGTCGAGGGCACGATTCTGACGGTGGTCAGGGAGTCCGCCTCGAAGGCGGTCGACGAGAGCGGCGAAGAGGGGACGGGCGACTTCGCCGACGCCATGGTGGCGGTGCGGGAGACCGCCCGGGAGTCGCTGGCGCGCACCCCCGATCTCCTCCCCGTACTGGCCGAGGCGGGGGTGGTGGATGCGGGGGCGCAGGGGTTCGTGGAGATGGTCGAGGGGGTGGTGGGGCTGATCGAGGAAGGTGACGAGGGGGCGGAGGTGGTGGATGAGGACGGGATGCGGGAGGAGGTGCACCCGGAGTGGTCGCCGATCGGCGCCGCCGAGCACCCGTTCACGCACGGGTCGCGCCGCTACTGCACCGAGATCCTCGTCGAGGGACCCGGTCTGCCGGGGGAAGAGGTCGTCCGTGAGGCGCTGGCCGAGGGTTCGGAGGAGCTGCTCGTCATTCGCAGCGAGCAGATCCTGAAGATTCACCTCCACACCGACCATCCCCGCGACGCGATCGACTACTGCGGCACCCTCGGCACGGTCGTCGCGCACAAGGCCGAGGACATGCTGGCCCAGTTCGAGGCGGCGCGGGACGCCCGCGGCAAGGCCGTCCGGCGCCCCGTGGGGATCGTGGTGGACTCGGCTTCGGACCTGCCGGACGCGGTGGCGAGAGCGCACGGGATCCAGATGATCCCGCTCCTGCTGATCGACGGCGAACGCACGCTCAAGGACCGGATCGACATCACGGCGGAGGAGTTCCACGCCCGGCTGGAGAGCGGCGGCGCGCTCCCGACGACCTCGCAACCGCCCCCGGGGGACTTCATCGCCGCCTACGAGCACGCCTCCACCGAGGCCGAGGTTGTGGTGGCGATCCTTTTGGCCTCCTCGCTGTCGGGGGTTTTCCGTTCGGCCGAGAACGCCAACCGCATGGTGCCCCACCTGAACGTGCGGCTGGTGGACTCGAAGGCGGCCTCGATCCTGGTCGGACTCCTTGCGCTCAGGGCGGCGGAGCTGGCCGAGGCGGGGATGTCCGCCGACCAGATCGTCGCCGAGGTGGAGAGAATCCGGAAGCAGTCGGGCATTCTGTTCACGGTGCGCAACCTCGATCGCCTGATCGCTTCGGGGCGGGTGAGCCAATTCTCGGGGTGGCTGGGAGGTGTCCTGGACCTCAAGCCGGTTCTGGGACTGGCGGGGGACGGAGAGGTGAGGGCGTTCGGGAAGGCGCGGGGGGCCGCCCGCGCGAAGAAGATGATCCTGGACACGTTGGCGGATGCGATTCCGTCCGGTGCCAGGAAGGTGCGCTTCGGGGTGATTCACGCGGCCGCGCCCGAGATGGCGGATCAGCTGCGGGACGAGCTCGCGGCTCGCTACGAGGGTGCCGAGATCCTGGTGGCGCCGTTCACGCCGGTCATCGCCACGCACCTGGGTCCGGGTGCGTGGGGTATTGCCTACACGGTGGAGGACTAGGCGCGCCGCCCCTTGACCAGCCAGTTGTAGGTGGCCATCTGCGCGGTGGAGGGGTCCGGTGGCAGCCCCACCAGCAGGGCCAGCTGGTTCCGCGCGTCGGGGAGGTGGAGGATCATGTCATCCGGCCTGCCCGGGGCCTCGAAGGGACGCGAGCGACCCGTTGGATCCACCGCCACGGCACGGCCCGCCGCGGCCAGCTCTGCGATTCGCAGACCGAACGCCTGCCAGGCCTGGAGAGGATCGGCGTCCTGTTCAGCAATGGACGTGACCACCGTACTCTGGTAATATGCGACGGCGTCGGCGTATCCCTGGGGGTTGGATTGTTTCAGTTCCCGCAGCCGCGAGCGGTAGTAGTCTCGGGGATCGCGGGCGCCGCCGGCGGCGAGAGCCGCTTCGAAACGGGCGTCGGCCGTCTTCTGGAGGTCGTCGGTCATGAGGACAAGTCTACAGCGCGGATAGGAGCAGACAAATGTTGGGCGGTTCCTTCGACCAGCGCGATATCAGTCCGTCCGAGGAGTACCTGGAACTCTCGTGGGAGATGTTCGGCGAGCTCTGCCGGGCGCTCGCGCTCAAGGTGGCGGCCGCGTACGACCCCGAGATCATCATCGGGGTGGCCCGCGCGGGGGTGATCCCGGGCGCGGTCATCGCCTCCATCCTGCGCCGCGACTTCTTCTCTCTCAAGATCACCCGGCGCGAAGGGGGCCAGCTCGTTCGCCAGCGTCCCTCCATCCTTTCCGCGGCGCCGCGCCAGGCCCGCGGCAAGCGCGTCCTCATCGTCGACGAGATCACCACCTCCGGCGAGACGCTGCGCCTCGCGCTGGCCGCGGTGCGCGATGTGGCCCCGTCCGAGATCCGCACCGCCACCAGCTTCGCCCGCACCCGCGGCTACACCCCCGACTTCTACGCCCTGGCCACCGACGCGACGCTCATCTACCCCTGGGACCGCAAGATCTTCGAGGGCGGCGGCCTGGTGGTGAACCCGCGCTACCGCGGCAGCGACGCCTGAGAGGGGTTCGGAACTAGACCCCCTCGGCCATCGCCTTCAGGAACTCGGCGTTGGTGCGGTGGCCGCTCATGCGGTCCATGAGGAACTGGATCGCCTCGGGCGCGGGCATCTGCGCCAGGAAGCTCCGCAGCAGATAGACGCGGTTCAGCTCCGTCTCCGTCAGGAGCAGCTCCTCCCTCCGCGTCCCCGATCGGTTGAGATCGATGGCGGGGAAGATGCGCAGGTCGGAGATCTCGCGGTCCAGCACGAGCTCCATGTTGCCCGTCCCCTTGAACTCCTCGAAGATCACCTCGTCCATCCGGCTGCCGGTCTCGATCAGTGCGGTCGCGAGGATCGTCAGCGAGCCCCCCCACTGGATGTTGCGGGCGGACCCGAAGAAGCGCTTCGGCTGAGCCAGCGCGTTGGCGTCCACGCCCCCTGACAGGATGCGGCCCGAGTGCGGCGCCAGCAGGTTGTACGCCCGCGCAAGGCGCGTGATCGAATCCAGGAGGATGACGACGTCATGGCCCTGCTCGACCAGCCGCTTCGCCTTGGCCATCACCATTTCGGCCACGTGACGGTGGCGGCTGGCGGGCTCGTCGAAGGTGGACGACACGACCTCGCCGCGGGTCGTCTCGATCATCTCCGTCACCTCCTCGGGGCGCTCGTCGATGAGCAGGACGAACAGGTCGACCTCGGGGTGGTTGGTCGAAATCGCGTTGGCGGTCTGGCGCAGGATGGTCGTCTTGCCGGCCTTGGGGGGCGACACGATCAGGCCCCGCTGCCCCATCCCCACCGGCGCGATCAGGTCCATCATGCGCATCGCCACGTCGCCGCCCGGGATCTCGAGCGTCAGCCGCTGGTCGGGGTAGCGCGGCCTTAGCTCCTCGAAGCAGGCACGCTGCCGCGCGGCCTCCGGACGATCTCCGTTGACGTGGTCCACGCTCACCAGCATCAGGTGCCGCTCGCCGCTGGAGGGGGGACGCACCGGTCCCGCGAGCACGTCGCCCGTGCGCAGGGCGTATGACTTGATCTGCGCTCGGCTCACATAGGCGTCGTCGGGGCCCGCGACGTAGTTCCACCCCGCGGATCGAAGAAAGCCGAATCCTTCGGGCACGACATGGAGCACGCCTTCGGCCCGCGGCGTCTCGTTCCGCCCCAGGAGCCCCTGATAAATCGTGAAGATGAGGTCCTGCTTGCGGAGTCCGGCGTAGTGCGGGATGTTCAGCGCTTCCGCGTAGCCGTGCAATTCGGCTACGGTTCTGTTCTTCAGTTCGGCGATTTCCATCGGGAATCAGGAGGTCAAGTTGCCCGTTGCCGATCCGGCGTGGGACTCCCTGCTTGGGAAACACGGGATACGCAGAGTGGGCGGCTACCGGGTGGTCCGGGGAACAATCCGGCCCGGTATCTCCGAGGAAGATATGAAGAAGATCGCGGTTTGGGCCGACAAGGTCCACACCCGGACCCGGGCCGGCGAGACGGAACTGGTGGCAGTGCGGCGCGACGGACCGGCCCACCGGGAAAACCTCGTCGTGCACCTCTTCCTTTTCGCCGCGGCGCTGGGGAGCGCGGTGGTGGCGGGGGGATTCCTCTCGGGCACCGATGTCTTCGACACCCGCTTCGCGCAGGTCGGCGGGCTCTGGTTGCCGGTTCCAACGGGGTTCGAGCTCGGCGAGATGGTGGTGGGACTCACCTTCGGTCTCACCTTCGTCGGGATTCTGCTGGGGCACGAGATGGGACACTACCTGACGGCGCGCCGGCACGGCGTCTCCGTTTCGCTCCCCTGGTTCATTCCCTTCCCGCCGTACTTTTCGCTGGTGGGCACGCTGGGCGCCTTCATCCGGCTGAGGGGCCCCATGATGAAGCGGTCGGTACTCTTCGACATCGGGATCGCGGGGCCGCTGGCCAGCTTCGCGCTGTCGCTGCCGGCCCTCTTCCTGGGACTCGGCCTGTCGGAGGCGATGTGGACAACGGATGGAGGACTCTACCCCTTCGTCATCCATTTCGCCGGCGAGCCGATCCGTATCGGCGGCAATATCCTGATGCAATTCGCGGCTGCGGTCGCCGTCCCCGGCTACGAAGGGGGATCGGCGGTTCTCCTCCATCCCCTGGCCTTTGCCGGATGGCTGGGCATCTTCGTCACCGCGCTCAACCTGCTGCCGCTTGGACAACTGGATGGGGGACACATCCTCTACGCGGTTGCCGGAGAACGGCAGCGCGCCCTCACCATCGCCTTTATCCTGGTTCTCGTGCCGCTTGGCCTGCTGTGGTGGGGCTGGTGGCTGTGGGGGGGAATCGCGCTGGCGCTGAGCAGGGGAAGACTTGCGCATCCCCCTGTGCTGGTTGAGGATATCCCGGTGGGGACGGGGCGGATGATCCTGGGATGGGTGGCCCTCGCGCTATTCGCAATCAGTTTTTCACCTGCACCGCTGGAGTTGTAGCTAGCAGATGGCCAGGCACAACCGGCAGGGGCAGGGCGTGGACCAGTACGGCTTCACCTACCGCATCAGCTACCCGCCGGATTGGCTGGACCGGATGCGGATCACCCGCCGGTTGCCCTCGGGTCGGCAGTCCACCCGGACCCTCTTCAGAAACCCGGCGAGAAAACCCCAGGCGGACGTGCGGGGTCTCATAAGGACAACAATCGAGAGTGCGGATCAGGATCTTGAGATCACGGTTTCGTTCCGGGCGGGTTCCGGGCGCATGAACGAGATCGAGGTCCACTGGCAGGATCCGGCCGGCCCCGCCGACGAGATGGATCAGATCAGCTTCAGGCTGACAGGGTTTCCGCCCGTCTGACGGGTCTCTCGCCGCGAAAACTGAGCCACGAGGTACCCGCGTTTCATTATTTTTTCCAATGGTGCTCTTCCCTGTCACCGACCATTTCCTGAGGCCCGTTGCCGCATCGGGCAGGAATACGCTCACCGTGCTCGGTTCGGTGGGGCGTGCATGGGCGCTCTTCGCGGGATCGGTCCGGGCGCTCGGCGACCTTCGCGTGTGGGGCCCGATGCTGCTGCCACAGATGGCCCGGGTCGGGGTCGCGTCGGTGCCCATCGCCCTCTTCATCGCGACCTTCACCGGGATCGTGATGTCGTTGCAGGCGTCCTACACGCTGACCGGGACGATCCCGGTCTATTTCGTCGGGACCCTCGTCGGCAAGACCATGATCCTCGAACTGGGCCCCGCCCTGACGGGACTCACGCTGGCGGGCCGCGTCGGCGCCAACATCTCGGCCGAACTGGGCACGATGCGCGTGACCGAACAGGTGGACGCGCTGGAGACGCTGGCCTACAACCCGCTCTCGTACCTCGTCGTCCCCAGGGTGCTGGCCGGTCTGGTGATGTTTCCCTTCGTGGTCCTGCTGGCCATCGCCATCGGGATCGCGTCGGGGTGGATCACCGCGCTCGAACTGCTGGACATGTCGTCGGCCGAGTTCATCAAGGGGCTCCGGCTCTTCTTCGCGCCGTGGGACGTGTGGTTCGCGGTCATCAAGTCGGTGTCCTTCGGGGCCGTGGTGACCGGGGTCGGGTGCTTCTGCGGACTCCAGACCGAGCAGGGGGCGGAAGGGGTGGGCAGGAGCGCGACCCGCACCGTCGTGATCTCGAGCATGCTCATCCTCTGCCTGGACGCCTTCTGGGCGGCGACGCTGCTGTGAGCATCCAGCTGCGGGATGTCCGGAAGTCGTTCGGGGACAAGGAGGTGCTCCGAGGGTTCACGCTGACCGTCGAGGACGGGGAGACATCGGCCATCGTCGGCCCGTCGGGATGCGGCAAGTCGGTACTCCTGAAGCATCTGGTGGGCCTGTTGCGGCCGGATGCGGGAACGGTCTTCGTGGACGGCCGGTCGGTGCCGGAGCTGCCCAAGAGGGAGTTGGTGACGTTGCGGCGCCGAATCGGATACGTCTTCCAGTTCGCGGCGCTCTTCGACTCCATGACCATCGCGGCCAACATCGGCATGGGCCTCAGGCGGCTCCCCGGCTGGGACCCGAAACGCATCAGCACGCGGGTGGCCGAGTGCCTGGCGCTGGTCGACCTGAACGGCCTGGGCGAGCGCTATCCGGCGCAGCTGAGCGGAGGCCAGCGCAAGCGCGCCGGGCTGGCGCGGGCGATTGCGGCTTCGCCCAAGTACCTGCTCTACGACGAACCCACCACCGGGCTGGACCCGGTGACGACTTCGGTGATCGACCGCCTCATATTGAGAATGCGCGACGAGCTGGGGGTCACGGCGCTGGTGGTGACCCACGACATGACGAGCGCCTTCCGGGTCGCCGACCGGATCACCCTGCTGCACGAGGGGAGGGCCCGGTTCACCGGCGCGCCGTCGGAGGTGCGCACCGCGGACGACGACGTGCTCAGGGGTTTCGTGGACGGGGATCCCGCACGTTACTATGGACACCAGGGAGGGAATCGAGATGGAGCGTAGAAGAGAAATACTGGTGGGAGCGGTGGTGATGCTGGGGGTCGCGGTCGGGGTGATCGGCACCATCTGGCTCAAGGGCGGATGGGGGAGCAACCAGGTGGCGCTGCGCACCGCATCGACCAGCGTGGGCCAGCTGGTGGCGGGCGCGTCGGTGAAGTTCCGCGGCGTCGCGGTGGGGCGTGTCGAAGCGGTGACGGTGGTGCCGAACGGCGAGGCCGTCATGGTCGACATGACGGTGCGGCCCGACCTGGCCATCCCCGCCGACGCGGCCGTGGTCATCGCGCCCGAGTCGTTTTTCGGGGACTGGCAGGCGGAGATCACGACCCGGGAGGAGTACAGCTCGCTGACCTTCCACGAGCACGGCGAAGAGGGTGTCCTTGCGGGAGCCGTGTTGCCCGACTTCTCCCGCCTCACCGCCACCGCCGACGAGATCGCCCACAGACTGAAGGTGATGTCGGACCGGTTCGAGATCGCCTTCACGGAGGAGACGGCGCACAACCTCAGGCGTCTGATCGACAACCTCGGCCTGATCAGCAACGACCTCACGACGATGATCGCGCAGCAGGCGGCGCGCTTCGACGAGCTGGCGGTCGGCGTGGGCGAGTCCGCCCGCGAATTCACCGCCGCGGCCAGGGTGGCGCGCACGACGATGGAGAGGGTGGACTCGCTCCTGGCCGGTGCGAACGTGGGCACCATGTTGGGCGACGCGGGCGAGAGCATGGAGAACCTCAAGACCCTGACCGGGGACATGAGGGCGGCGATGGCGGAAATGCGCAACGCGGCCCAGCAGGGCTCGGCCACGATGACCCGGCTCGAGGCGCTTCTCGCCAAGGCGGAGTCGGGGGAGGGGCTGCTGGGGCGGCTCCTGGGCGATCGGGAGCTGGCCGAGGGAACCACGGAGACGATGAAGGCCCTGAACCAGCTCCTGGCCGACATCAAGGAGAATCCGACCCGCTACCTGAGCTTTTCGATCTTCTAGAAGATGAACACCGAATCGCCTGAACGGCGGAACTCCCGGCAATCGCCCCGCATCGAGCGCAGCGCCGGCGGCGTGGTGGTCCGGCCGCTGGCCGGCAGCTGGCACGCGCTGCTGATCAAGGATCCCTACGGAAAGTGGTCGCTGCCCAAGGGGCACATCGAGGGCGGTGAGAGTCTGCGCGAGGCGGCGCTTCGCGAAGTGGAGGAGGAGACCGGGATCCGGCCCGAGGCGGTCGGCCCGAGGATCGACACGGTGGACTGGGTCTTCCGCAAGGGCGACGAGACCGTCCACAAGTACTGCACATTCTTCCTCATGCGCAGCCGAAACGGCGAAGCGATTCCCCAGCTCGACGAAGGGATCACCGAGTGCATGTGGCTGCCGGTGCGTGACGCCGCGTCGCGGATCAGGTATTCCGACACGCGCGGGGTCGTGCTGCGAGCCGACGAGAAGATCGCGGAGGCGGGCTGGTGAGTTCCGAATCCGGCGGACGCAACGAAGGCTCCTGGCGCTTTGCCCAGGGGGCGATGCTGGTGCTCGTCGCAGGCTTCTTCCTCTACAGCCTGCGAGACCTCCTCAATCCCTTCCTCCTCTACTGGGTGGTCATCGCGTTGCTGGTACCCTTCCGCGGCGTCCGCGGGCACGCGCTGCTGGTCACGGTCGCGACGCTGCTCGCGGGCGTGTGGGTGCTCGACACCGCGGGCTCCCTGCTGGCTCCGTTCTTCCTGGCTTTCGTGCTCGCGTACATCCTGGATCCTGTCGCGGACCGGGTCTCGGCGCATCGGCGCATCAACCGCACGGTTGCCATCTTCCTGATCCTCATCCCGGCGCTGGCGGCGGGCGCGGCGGCGCTGGCGTTCGCACTGCCGGAAGTCGTGCGTCAGGCAGGGGACCTAATTACGTATGTGACGGACTGGGTCCAGGGGCTGAATCGCGACGATCTCGGCTTCGACATCCCCTTCGTGGACGAGGCGTGGCTGCTGGCCAGCGTCAAGGCCCTCCCCGACACGATCGGCGCTTTCCTGAGGGAACGGCAGGGTACGATCGCGCGTGGGGCCTGGCAGACCTTCCTGGGGCTGGGCCGCGGTGTCGGCGCCCTGTTCACGGTGTTGAGCTACCTGGTCCTCACGCCCGTGCTGATGTTCTACCTGCTTCGCGACTACGACCGGATCATCGCCCGGGCCAACGCTCTCCTGCCGGGCAGGGTCCGGGAGGGCGCGCGGGGCTTCTTCCGCGAATACGACGACCTGCTTTCGCGCTACCTGCGTGGCCAGGTTGCGACGGCGCTTCTGACCGGAGCGATCACCTGGATCGGCCTCATGATCGTCGGTTTCCCGTACGCGTTCGTGCTCGGAGTGACCGTCGCGGTGCTCGGGGTCGTCCCGTATCTGGGTGTGGTCGTGTCGCTGATTCCGGCGGTGATTCTCGCGCTGGCGAGCGGAGACATCGGGATGTCGCTCCTCAAGGTGGGCGTCGTGTACGGTGTGGCGCAGGGGCTCGAGAGCGCAGTGATCAGTCCGCGCATCGTGGGCGAATCGGTGGGACTGCACCCCGTGTGGATTCTGCTCGCGCTCTCGCTCGGCGGCTTCTTCTTCGGGTTCGTGGGACTGCTGATCGGCGTGCCGCTGGCGGTGGCCGTCAAGCTGCTCTTGGTGCGAACCCTGGAACGGTACCGGGATTCGGCGCTGTACAAGGATGGGGCGGCTACCTAGCGACCGGGCGAACGACCCCTGGCGGGGCGGGGGATACCCAATCACGACAAACTGACGAACCCACATGTCCGACAACCACATCGAAAACCTCGTGATCATCGGCTCCGGCCCCGCCGGCTGGACCGCCGCCATCTACGGGGCGCGCGCCAACCTCAACCCGCTCGTCTACGAGGGCGCCGGCAGCCGCACCATGATCCCCGGCGGGCAGCTCATGTTCACTACGGACGTGGAGAACTATCCGGGCTTCGCAGATGGCATCGCCGGCATCGAGATGATGATGGAGTTCAAGAAGCAGGCGGTTCGCTTCGACACGCGGGTGGTGACGGAGGATATCGTTCAGGTGAACTTCGCTAAGCGTCCGTTTGAACTGAAATCGTCAACGGGAACGGTGGTGCGGGCGCGCACGGTGGTGCTCGCGACCGGGGCGAATGCGCGCTGGTTGGGTGTCCCGGGGGAGGAGCGGCTGGCGCAGAGCGGGGGCGGCGTGTCGGCGTGCGCGGTGTGCGACGGGGCGCTGCCGGTCTTTCGGGGGCAGGTGCTGGCGGTGGTGGGCGGCGGTGACAGCGCCATGGAGGAGGCGCTCTACCTGACCAAGTTTGCCAGCGAGGTGCTGCTGATCCACCGGCGCGACGAGCTCAGGGCCTCGCAGATCATGCAGGAGCGGGCGCTGGCCAGCGAGAAGATGACGTTCCTGTGGAACAGCGTGGTGGAGGAGGTGCTGGGGGACGAGGTGATCACCGGGCTCAAGCTGCGTGATACGGTGACGGGGGAGGGCAGGGAGGTGGCGGTGGGGGGGATGTTCGTGGCGATCGGGCACGATCCGAACACGGAGTTTCTGCGTGGGCAGATCGACTTGAAGGACAACGGGTATGTGCGGCTGCCGACGCCGTGGCGGACCGAGACGAATGTGCCGGGAGTGTTCGCGGCGGGGGACGTGATGGACGACTACTACCGGCAGGCGGTGTCGGCGGCGGGGACGGGGTGCATGGCGGCGCTGGAGGCGGAGCGGTTCCTGGCGCACGGGGGGTGAGGGGGGCTTTGTCGGCCACTTTGGGGCAATAGTGGCGGACAAAGGGCTCGGCGGTGCTTTCGGGAGGGACCTCAGGCGTCCGGTTTCGAAACGTCGATCACGATGACGGAGATCTTGCGGCGTTCCGAATCCGACAGGGTGCTGAGGAGGGCTTGCCGGAGTTCCTCGGCAGACTTGGGTCTGGGACCGGATCGTGGGGTCGGCCTGCAGCCATCGGCGTCGCCGAACCAGAACACAAGATAGATGCCGTAGCCATCGGCACCGGGATCGCGGGTATACTTGGGGATCAGTTGGGTGCGAATGGCGCTCCAGAGCTCGCGATGGCAACTCCGCTTGATCTCGATGGGGACGTTGAAGCCGTTGCAGGCGCAGCGAATGTCAGATCGCTTTTCGTCGGCGTATCGCCCCCCGATTTGGGTGTCGACTCCCATCGGAGTCAGTAGCGGTCTGAGTACGAGGACCAGCGCACGACGACAAGCGTTTTCCGGGAGCGGGCTTGTCGCACGATCATATTGATCAACGTGCCAAAACGATCGCCATCCGGAGGGTGAGCCGCCACGGAGATCCTTGCCGACTTTTCGAAGCACATCCGTGGTGAGTGCCCAGAGGTCGGCCGCATTGGCGGGTCGCCGGTTGGCCAGCACCTCGGCGACCTGTTCGAGGCTCGGATGCGCAAACGTCGCTTCCCGTCGGGAACTCTTCTGCCGATGGAGACGGTCCAGAAGTTCGGATCGCCTATTGACCAGTCGATCGTCCCTGGCCAACGATGCGAGTGCGTTCCCGGCAGCATTGGAAGTATCCTCCGAGAGCCGATCGATAAAGCTGTGGAGCATTCCGTCAGCTTGTATCGGCCAGGTCACCGAATAGACTTCGCCCGTGCCTGGCGGCTCAACGGTGTAGGGCCCGATCAGCCGAACCAGCCTCTCGAGGACAGTCACACACGTCCGATCGCTCCGCGCATACGAGACGGCGTGTCCATCGGTCATTTCCACCAATCGCTGAATCCGACGTACCTTGCCAGAAACATACGATTCCAACCGATCGCCATACACTTCCGGCTGTACGAGCAGCCCTGCGGTGAGCCAGTAGACCCTCTGGCCGGAGTTCATGCTCTTGTAGGCGAGCTTCGCCTCGATCAACGCCAGCAATTGTGTCCTGTCCGCGTGCCCCATGGCGGCCCCGAGCAGGGTACGCAGGATCGGAAGCTGGCCAGCTCCGCAGCGCACCGGAAAGGCCTTCAGAAGTGGCACTGTCGCTGCTTGCGCCAATTGTGCGTACTCGGGTTCGTGGGCCAACCGACCAGTGTCCGGCAGGTATCTCTCGCCACGGCCGAGCTGAACTCGGGCGCAGCGGGACCAAACCTCCGCAACCGTAGCCGGGTCGCGTGCGAGGCAGCCGCGAAGCCAACCAGGCGGGCGCTTCGAGTGATCCCGCTGACGCAGCCTGGGAACAGCGAAGTGAATGGCGACAGCCAATCGGGTCTGCGAATCGCTGAGCCGGCCATCGCTGGTCTCCCAGGCGCCGGAGAGTTCTTGTAGCCCCACCATGAACGGATAGGCCAGGTAGTGGGTCCGTCCCTCGGCAGCCAGCTTCGAGACCTCGGTCCACTTGGGGAGATCCGGGCGGTGAATTGCTCCGCGCAAGCCGGCCAAGGCGGCCTCCACAAGGTCGTCGTCGGGGCCGAGCAGGTATTGCAGCCGCTCCCTGGGGGTCTTGCCGGAGACATCCGAGTAGCCGTCGAAGTAAGCCACGGAAAGGGTATGGAGCAGGTTTACCCGACATTCGTTGTCGCGTAGCGCCGACTCGTTCTCCTTGAACACTTCCCTGAGCTCGTCGAAGCGAGTGTCGCTTCGGGCCGGGCGCGCTTTCCGGGTTCCGCGTTCCCCGTTCAAGACGTCAATCTCCTCTTCCAGATCTCCCAACCTGGCCTCGAACAATCGACCAAGTCGCGCGTCGTCGCGGAGCCTCCGCGCGACCGCTCGCCTTTGTTGCTGGGCAGACTTCATCTCGTAGAAGACAAACTCCGCTGACTCCCGTACGAACCACCGGGCCACGCTGTCATTCGCCGAACCGAGGGCCTGGTCCGCACACCATACTCCGTAGTCCTGCGGTGGGCTCGGCTGTAGAAGGGAGAGGGTTCGTTTCACACGGCCCATACACGAGGAGAAGTCACCGTCCTCCCGGCATTGGGTCACACCGCTCTCGATGATCGCCTTGTATGTGTCGGGTCGGCTGGAGAGCCATTTGCGGAAGAACTCGGCATCGCCGGCCCAGCCCCCGACGTGGAGTCCCACCCAGGCCGCGAAGTCAAGCCAGTAGAAGATCTGCTCGTGCGACACGCTCTGTGGCGAACCCTCAAGAAGGTGTCGGAAAAGCACGATCGGGGGTCGGACGACCGCGCGAACGCGGCTCGGCGGTGTCCCCGATTCCGCCCGCACCCGCTCCATCGGCACTTTGAGCAGATCGAGCAACTGGACCAGTTGCGGCATGGTCGACTTCTCGATCAGGCGGTCCGGCCAGAACTCCTGATAACGGGTCGTCCGATCGCTCGGCGCCGGTTCACGCAGGTATCCGATCAGGTCTGCCACCGGTAGGTCGTTCGGATACAGCTCCGTCAGGAGGATACCCAGTAGATCGTCGTCCCGGGTCGCTACTGCACCCGTGTAGACATCGTCAAGCAATCTCCGAAGAGTCACGGAAACGCGAGGATCGTCCTGACGGACCCGCACGTACGCCTCGAGGGCGGCGCATCGGACGTCCGTCCGCCAGGAATCGTCCCGAACAATCGCTACCAGTGGATCCGCAAGTTCGGGAAACGGGACCGCGTTCCGTGTGGCCTTGGCGATCAGGCGAACGAAAGACTGGTGCGCGTCGTCCCGCGCCGAATTGGTCAGCGCCTGTAGCATGTCGTCCTCCAGGTCGGGACCGACAAGCAACCGTATTGGTGACTCCGAACTCGTGTAGGGCACCAGCCACGGATTCTCGTTGATTTCTCCCTTCAGAGCTTGGAAGAGAAGGCGCTTCTCGTGAGGACCGAATTGCGCGAAGTCGCCGTTGAGAACCACTCCGAGAGAGTCGCGTTCGATGATCTCGCCCCGGGCCTGCCGACTGAGAGCCGCCAGCCACGCGCCAAGACCGCGGAACTCGGAGATGATGCCACCATCGAAGCCGGTCATCAGCGAGAGCACGCGCCTGACCGGAAGCCCATCGGCAATCCGCGCAGCCAGGTGGCGCGCCGCCAGAAACTCGGCGATCTGCCGGTGCGCGGGTGCCAGGCGGCCTTCGGAATGCATGGCGAACAGATTGGTGCCCACAATGCGTTGAAGGAGCTCTTTGTCTCCATGAGGATACTGATCCAGCGGAGGGTGATTCGCGTCCGGTTTGGTCCCGGGCAGGGTGACCCCAGCCTTGCCGGTCAGGAGCAGGACGGCGCAGAGATCACCGGCGGCATCCAGCAGGGCTTCGCTATTCGCGGTACCGCTACACGCGACCTGGTGCTCGGGATTCTCCTCGGAAACCAGCTTTCGGCAGGCCATGTCGAAGGTCTCGGTCCTCGTCCGTGGCCATTTTCCGTCCGTCTCGGCCACCGCCTCCGCGAGCATTCGGAGGTTTTGCGGATTCAGGAGCAGATCCTCCACTCCCTGCTTTCGGGCCTCCGCCACGAATCCCACTGGATCGGCGACGTCGTGGTTCCGCTCCAGGATCTCAAGAACCCCGGTCTCCGACAGCGGATCAAGCCGCAGCACCTGTACCTCACGATTCGGAGCAACTGCGCTCAGTCGCTCCGTGTCGTTGGCGCCGAACCAGTCCGCCTCTCTGCAGGAGAGCCGGAAAGGCGGGCGTCCCAGGCGTTGGAGCTTCGTCCGGATCGCGTCGAACGGCGTGCGCCCGCCGGAGGCGCCGGCCCGCATCTCGTCAAGGCCGTCGATGAAGAGGGTCTTGCCTTCCCAGTCAGGCTCTGGATCGAAGGTCAGGAAATCTCGCGCGGTGATGTAATGTCCCCCCGGCTTGCCAGCCTCCCGTTTGAACGCCTCTGTCTTCCCAGCCCCCGGAGGCCCCAACAGCACGTACGCCGCCTCTTTCCGAAACGCCTTTAGCGGGCGTGACTCGGCCTCACCCCAGCGACTCGATTCTGTCTCGCCCCCGCGTTCCTCCTCGCGCCCACGAACCACCGTGCACGTCCGCTCAACGAAGTGATTCATGACCCCTCGAACCATTCCCGAGCAGGTGTCAGCAGGAACTCCGGGAGCGGGATTCCACCCTTGCCGACGATGTGGGATGCCTTGACCGGAAAGCTCTTCCCGAACGCCTCCAGCCCGCTCACGTTGCCGCGCCGCCTGCCGCTCTTCACCTCGAACGCCACCAGCCTCCGCCCGTGCTCCAGGACGAAGTCCACCTCTCGCCCTCGATCCCGCCAGTAATACAAGCGATACTCCGGACCACCCGTGTTGACCAGGTGCGCGCCAACCGCGCTCTCCACCAGATGTCCCCAGAATGTCCGGTCGGCCCGCGCCTGCGCGAAGGTGTACGCGGAGTGGACCGCCATCAGCGCGGTGTTGAGTACATTGAGCTTGGGGCTCGACGCCCGGCGGCGATGGGCACGTCCGGCGTACTTGGAGAGCCCGGTAATCAGGCTGGCGCTCGACAGCAGGTCCAGATAGCGGGCCAGGGTAGTCGTGTTGCCCGCCTCATCGAGTTGCCCGAGCATCTTGTTGTACGAGAGGATCTCTCCGGAATACTCGGCGCCGAGACTGAAGAGCTGCTTGAGGAGGAAGTGCTTGTCAACCCGCTCCAGGGCGAGGATGTCGCGCTCGATGTTGGGCTCGATCACCGACCGGTGAATGAAGCTTCGCCACCGGGTCTCGTCGCGAATGAGCGGTGCCGGACCCGGGTACCCGCCGAAGTAGACGTAACGGTCGAGATCGAAGTCGAACGCCTCTGCCATCTCGGCGAATGACCAGTGTGCGAGTTCCAGGACCTCGTAGCGTCCAGCCAGGCTCTCGGTCAGCCCGCGCTGCATGAGGAGCGGAGCCGAACCCAGCAGGATGACGTGAAGAGGGAGACCGGCAAGCCGGTCCTGGTCCCAGAGGCCCTTAACCGTCTCGGACCAGTTCGGGATCTTCTGGATCTCATCGAGAGCCAAGACGAAGCCATGCTCCGAGGCGCGGGCAGCGAGCCGGGCTTCTTCCCACTTGCGGACAAGCCACCGCGTGTCCCGTCTGTCCACGGTAGGAAGAAAGGTGCCCGTGCTCAGTGAAGTCACATCGTCCCGTAGTCCGGTGGCGATGGGGAGCGTGGCCGGATCGGGTGCATCCACCGCGATGTGACTGGACGGTCGGCGGATCCGGCCAAGGACCTGCTTGACCAGCGTAGTCTTGCCCGTTTGCCGTGGCCCGGTAATGATGACGAGCCATCGGGGCTCTTCACGAAGGCGGGCCAGAAGGGTCTTTCCGTGTGGGCGTTCGAAGGTCTCCATGGATTCACAATACACCACTGAGTATTTTTACTCAAGAGCGTAATGAGTGAAATCACAGACGACCAGTGTGTGAGTCAAGAGCCGGGAAAAGACGGTCATCAGGCCCTTGACGAGGATGGTGCCGAGGCCAGGGTACCTGAGGCTGTCCGGGAATTGAGAACGCTTCGCGACGGGATTCGACTGCGGGGCCTCGACTGGAAGAAGCTCCGCGATCATGCACGCCGATGACCAGCTTCGATTGAGTTGACAGGAGCCACCGCTACCCCCCCAACCCCACCCCCCCATCCACCACGATCACCTCGCCCGTCACGTAGTCGGCCCGCGCCAGAAAGCGCACCGCTTCCACCACATCACCCGGCGTCCCGATCCTTCCCAGCGGCACCCGATCACGCACCCGCTCGGCGTCCGCTTCGCTGAAATACGTCGGCAGCAGCACGGCGCCCGGTGCGATCGCGTTCACCCGCACATCGGGTGCCAGCCGTCGCGCCATCACCCGGGTGAGGTGCAGCAGTCCCGCCTTCGCCACCGAGTGGACCGGGTGGCTCGTCCACGGTTGCAGCGCCGACAGGTCGACGATATTCACGACCGATCCGCGCGCACGACGCAGCAGCTCGGCCGCCTCCCGCACCATGAGGAACGGGGCGCGCAGGTTGACCGCCATGACCTCGTCCCACTCGTCAGTGGTCACCTCCAGCAGATCGCCCGCGACGAACGACGCCGCCGAGTTCACGAGAAGGTCCAGTCTGCCGAAGTGTTCGGCGGCGGCGCGCGCCAGTCGCACGGCATCACCCTTACGCGAGAGGTCGGCTTGGATCGTGCGGACGCGCCTCCCCAGCCGGCCGGCCTCCTTGGCCACTTCCTCGGCATCCGCCGCCGAGGTGCGGTAGTTCACGACCAGATCGTAGCCGTCTTCGGCGAGCCCGAGCGCGATGGCCCTGCCGACCCTCACCCCGCCACCGGTCACCAGCGCAACCGGATTGCTCTTGCCTTCCATCCGAACTCTGGTTCCCCTCCGCCACCGTCGCGGCGGCACACTAGATTTATCGGCGGTTCCACTCCGACACCCCACGACACACAAGCATACGACAATGTCCAATTCCCACCGAATCGAAAAGGACTCCATGGGCGAAGTGCGGGTCCCCGCCGACGCCCTCTATGGCGCCCAGACACAACGGGCCGCCGAGAACTTCCCCATCAGCGGACGGCGCTTCACCCGCCGCTTCATCGAGGCGCTCGGGCGGCTCAAGGAGGCGGCCGCCGAGACCAACGCCGAGCTGGGGCTGGTCGCGACCGAGCTCACCGATGCGATCGCCGACGCGTCCCGCGAGGTTGCCGCCGGCGACTGGGACGACCACTTCCCCCTCGACATCTACCAGACCGGATCGGGTACCTCGACCAACATGAACGCGAACGAGGTGATCGCGGCGCTGGCCAACCGGGCGCTCGCCGGCGCGGCCCACGTCCACCCGAACGACCACGTCAACTACGGCCAGTCGTCGAACGACATCATCCCGACCGCGATCCACGTGTCGTGCCGGGCCGCGATCCGCGACGAGCTGGTCCCTGCGCTCGGCGCCCTCCACGATGCGCTGGCCGCCAAGGCGCGCGACTTCGACGGGATCGTCAAGTCCGGCCGCACCCACCTCATGGACGCGACGCCCGTCCGCCTGGGCCAGGAGTTCGGGGGATACGCGCGGCAGGTGGAGAAGGGGATCGAGCGCGTGGAGCGGGCCGGCGAGGAGATGGCCGAGGTCGCGCTGGGCGGGACCGCCACCGGATCCGGCATCAACACCCACCCGGAGTTCGCCGCCCGCACGATGGCGCGGGTCGCGGAGCGGTACGGCATCGACTTCCGCGAGGCCGAGGATCACTTCGAGGCGCAGGGCGCGAAGGACGCCTGCGTGTCGCTGGCGGGAGCGCTCAACACCGTCGCCGCGAGCCTCATGAAGATCGCCGACGATGTGCGCTGGCTGGCGAGCGGTCCCACCTCGGGCATCTCCGAGATCCAGCTCCCGGCGGTCCAGCCCGGCAGTTCGATCATGCCTGGGAAGGTCAACCCGGTGATCTGCGAGGCGCTCATGATGGTGTGCGCGCGGGTCGCGGGAAACACGACCACCGTCACCGTCGCGGGTCAGCGCGGCAACTTCGAGCTGAACGTGATGATGCCCGTGATCGCCGACGCGCTACTGGAGTCGATCACCCTGCTCGCCAACGCGTCACGGGTCTTCACCGACCGCTGCGTGACCGGGATCACGGCCCGGCCGGATCGGGCCCGGGAGCTGCTCGAGCGCAACCCGTCGATCGCGACCGCGCTCAACGCCTACATCGGGTACGACAGGGCGGCGGTGGTGGCGAAGAAGGCGGCCGCCGAAGGGCGCTCGGTGCGCGAGGTGGTCGAGGAGATGGGGCTGATTTCGGCCGAGCAGATGGATGATGCGCTGGATGTGCGGGGGATGACGGAGCCGGGGATACCGGGGAAGGGTTGACGGGCGCGAGCATGTCGTTTCGGGACCGATTTCCGGCCCCCCAAGTGTTTTCCAACCCGGACATGAGCATGAAGGGGCCGGGGGGAGAGTCGGGGCGGGGGGTGCGAAGGGTGGGGGGTTGGGTGGAGGCTGGGATGGTGGGGCCGGGGGGACGGGCGGCGCAAGGGCCGCCAGCCCCGAGGCGAGCGGAGCGAGCAGAGGGGCTGGCGGGGCGGGTCACGCTGCGGGGTTCAGCGCCTTGGCGATGAGCTGGAACAGCGCCTTGCGGGCCCGCTGGACCTCCTGGCCCGCCTCCAGGCTGGTCGCGGCGTTTGCGACGGCGTCCAGCTTGTCGAAGGTGATGCCCGGCTTCAGAAAGCCCTCGGCCCCGTCCAGAGACCGGAGCTTTTCGTACGGCGTCATGACCAGCTCCTGGGGGTACTTCCTGCGACGCCGCCCGTTCTCCCCCTCGACCTCGAGGGCGAAGAGGCAGGTCCGGTGATGGTTGAGGAGGGGAGAGAGGTGGTCGCGCAGGAACGCGTTGGTCCGCGGCGCCAGCTGTTCCGGGATGTGGCTGTGCCCCAGCCACCTGCGAACGACGTTGCCGTTCTTCGACTCCACCAGCGCGTTGTCGTTCGAGCGCCGGACCCGCGACTTCGTGAAGTCCTCGACGTGCAGCTTGTTCAGCATCTCGGCGACCCGATGGTTGATGAACTCCGATCCGTTGTCCGAGTGGAAGGCCAGGACGCGGAAGGGAAACGCGCCGACGAGCGCCTCGAGCACGGGAACCATGAACTGCTCGGTGATCCGGCGAACCGACGCAAGTTGCTGGTACTGCGTCACTTCGTCGACCATGTTGATCACGTAGGCCCCCTTCTCGCCGTCGCGGTCGCCGCTGTGCACGGTGTCGACGCGCACGAAGCCCGGGCGCCCCTCCGGCCGGGGTCTGCGCCGCTGCCCGATCGGCGACGCCCCGCCCCGCGTTTTCCGGAACGTGGTCCGGGCGCGCAGGTACGTCCGGCGGGCGCGCAGGTTGTAGATGTGGCCGTTCGAGATCTCCGCCAGGCGTTCGAAGCGCTTGTCGCCGAAGACGTGGAACATGCGCCACAGGATCCTCTTCGTCGCCGGTCCCGAGAGCTGCCCGAAGGCCTCGTCCACCTCGGCCAGCAGCAGCGCGTCGGCGGTCGTGTAGACCGTGGCGAAGGGCCGCGCCGGAGGACGCAGCCGGTGGTCGCGGATGCGGCCCGTGCGGCGCTGCTGCGCGATCAGCCGGGTCAGCTGGGCGCCCGAGTACCCGGTGACCTTGCCGAGATACCGCCGGACCAGGCCCTTCCCGGCCCTCGGCAGGCCGAAGTGGTAGCGGAACCGGACCAGCGTCCGCTCAACGAACTTGTAGGCCGCCTCGCGGTCGTGGGGGGTGATGTCCGCCCCCTCGCTCCCGCCGAGGAAGGCGCGGATGTCGTCGAGGGTGCGGATCCGTTCGGTGCGGAGTGTCACGATCATGCTCCCATGATCTGCTCGCACCCCCGCTCATGCTCACTTCCCGTTGGAAACTCGCTTCCCGCTCATGCTCACTTCTCATTGGACAACGCTCCCCATTGCGGCCCTCCCGATCTCTCCCCATATTCGGCTCGTGCTGGAGGGCTTCGTATTTGAGCCAACACTGGAAGAGCCGGGACTACCTCCCGCCGCGGACGTCACGCCTCGGATACGGGGACGGCGAAACCGGTGGGGGAGTCACCACGAGTTGACCCCGGGCTTCAGCTTACTCCCTCCGGCACAACCGGCGGCCGCGGCCGCCGAAGGCCGGCGCTCCTTCGCGGGACGCCGGCCTTTACTTTTGTAGGAGTCCGTGGAGAAGTCCGCCTGAGAAGGGAGCACCCATGCCGCGCGTCCGCATCACCCGGCGCCTGCACTTTTGCGCCGCCCACCGCCTGGCCCGCGACGACTGGAGCGAGGAAGAGAACCGGCGCGTCTTCGGCGATTGCGCCAACCCGAACTGGCACGGCCACAACTACGAACTTGAGGTGACCGTGGCCGGCCCGGTCGACCCGGAGATCGGGTACGTCATGGATCTGGGTGCGCTGAAGGCCCTCGTGAACCGCCTCGTGGTGGACGACCTGGATCACAGCAACCTCAACCTCGATGTCCCTTGGCTTGATGGCATCATCCCGTCCACCGAGAATCTGGCGGTGGCGATCTGGGAGCGGATCGCGGCGCACATTCCGGCGCCGGCCGAGCTGGACAGGGTGGTGCTCTGGGAGACGCCGCGGCAGTGGGCGGAGTATCGGGGTGAGTGAGGGGGGCGTCGCGCTGGTGACGGGGGCGACGGGAGGGATCGGCGAAGCGGTCGCGCGGAAGCTGGCCGCCGACGGATTCAGGGTGTATGCGGGTGGACGCAGGAAAGGGCGCCTGGAACGGCTGGCAGCCGAGATCGGCGGGGTGGCCCTCCCCTTCGATGTGACCTTCGGGGCGGAAGTGGAGGTCGCACGGGCCGTGGTGCAGTCCGGTGGTGCGGGGCTGGACGTGCTCGTCAACGCCGCCGGGGTCTTCGACCTGGCACCCGTCGTCGACACGCGCGTGGAGATGCTGGCCCGCAACCTGGCCGTGAACCTGGCGGGCGTGGCCAACGTGACGCGGGCCTTCCTGCCGGGCATGCTGGAGGCTGCATCCGGACTCGTCATCAACGTGGGGTCGGTGGCGGGATGGCGGGCGTTTCCGGACAACGCCGCCTACTCCGCGTCCAAGTACGGCTTGCGCGGCTTCCACGATGTGCTGCTCGAGGAACTGCGGGGCACGGGCGTGAGGGCGTGCCTGCTGGAGCCGGGCGCTGTGGACACCGCGCTGTGGGATCCGCTTGACCCGGATTCGGCGCCGCACCTGCCCGATCGCACTGAAATGCTGCGCCCCGGGGATGTGGCGCGCGCCGTGGGATTCGTGGCCGGCCTGCCCCGGACGGTCGCGGTGCCGCTGCTCAGGATTGAGCGCGCGTGAACGTCACCCTCACCGATCACCTGGTCTGTCCGCGATGCGGGCCGCCGTTCGGGCTGGTGCTGCTAGCGCGCGACGTGCGGGATCGGCGCGTGTACGAGGGGGAGTTCGGGTGCCCGAACTGCCGGGACCGGTTTCCGGTGGATGGCGGATTCGGGGATTTGAGGCCGCCGCCGAGGGGGGTGGGGCCGGGGGAAGGGGGTGAGGGGTCCGAAGGGGACTCGGGCGGCGATGGTGACCGGCAAGCGTCCGCGCTGCGTCTGGCTGCTGCGCTGGGCGTGACGTCCGGGCCGGGGCTAGTGGTCGTGGCCGATGGTCACAGGGACGAGGCGCCGGCACTGGCGCAACTGGTGCGCGGGATCGAGGTGGTGGTGGTGGGGTGGGATGGGCGGGGGCTGAGGGGCGACGGCGTGAGTGCGTTCGTGACCGGGCCGAGGCTGCCGCTGCGCGACGCGGTGGTGCGGGGGGTGGTGGTGGAGGGGGGGAGCGGGGCGGGGTGGTGGGGCGAGTGTCTCCGCGTGGTCATGCCGGGGGGGCGGGTTGTGATCACCGGAGCGACGGGGGAGGCGCGGGAGTGGGTGGTGGCCGCCGGACTGGTGATGTTGCTGGACGAGGATGGGATGGTGGTGGGGGGGGTGGCCGCGCCGGGTACGGGGCCGCGCATGGGGCGGTGGGGTGGGGTGGAGGGGGGGCGGGGCGGGGAGCCGGGGCGTGGCCCTTGAAGCCGTGCCACGGTGCTTCTAGCTTTTCTGGCCTTCAGTGGGGCCTGTAGCTCAGGTGGTTAGAGCGCACGCCTGATAAGCGTGAGGTCGGTAGTTCGAGTCTACCCAGGCCCATTTTTCAACGGCTCGCACCCTCCCCGGTGTCGGCGGATTCCCCCGTCCTGTACCGCACGTAGCTTTCGAGTACGCGGTTCATTCGCGTCTGGTAGCCCTTTCCCGGAGCCTGACTACCTGAAGGCACCCGGCGGCCTGCGACGGCGCCATCCCGCCGCCTTCCACCACCTCCCCGGCCTCAACCGCTCCCCCCGCCCACTCACCCGGTCCAGCCAAAGCGCCAGTCGCCTCAACCGCGTCCCCGCCAGCCATCTCCACACCCGACTCCACCGGCGCCCATAGTCGCGGTTGTACGGACAGACGCGCACGCAGATCGAGCAGTCGGTGTTTTGGTTGGCCCAGAAGCGGAAGCACTTCTCGGCATCCGTGGTCCACTTGCTGATGCCCTGGATGTTCGAGCGGTTGTGGACCAGGGTGGACGGTTCGCCGCCGGCGATGGCCTTTGCGGGGCAGGCGTTCGTGCACGCGCGGCAGATGTCGCACGTCTCCTTCACGCCGAACCGGACGGGGTGGTCGTGGGCGAGCGGCATGTCGGTGAAGACCTTGCCGAGCCGTACCCGGGGACCGTACTCGCGGGTGATGAGGAGGCCGTGGCGCCCGTACTCGCCCAGCCCGGCCTTGATGGCGAGCGGGATGGCGAGGGCCGAGTCGTTCATGCTTGCCACGGCCCGGTAGCCGAGGTTGGTGATGTACTGCGCGATCGCCAGCAACACGGTGGTATCGCGGGAGTAGGTGGCTCCCGTCGCGGTGCCGCTCAGCGCGGAGGGCGCCGTGCGCAGGAGTTCCCGGTCCATCGACTGGGCGATCACGATCACGTTTCCGAGATCGGTGGAGATCTCCTGCGGCTTCTCGTGCTCGTTCTCGCGGCTGTAGGCGTGCGTGTAGAGCCATCGCTCGTCGTTCCCGGTGATCCCCACCAGGTCGGCGCCCAGCGTCTTCGCGGTGTGCTTGATCTCGCGCGCCATCTCCTCGGGAGACTCGACCGGCAGGACGGTGCCCGGGCCGTCTCGAACGGCGGTGTACGGATCGAGAAACCCCTCACGCCGGTCGTCGCCGTCACGCAGTTCGGCGAAGATGTCCGTGACATGCCAGGACGCGTTGCGCAACGCGTAGTCACGCTGGGTGAAGCCGTCGACGGAACGCCAGGTCAGCTTCGGCGTGCGGTACGTCTCGTAGAACATGTCCGAGCGGTGCGAACGCACCTCCGGGTCCCAGAACGAACGGCAGAAGATGTCGTCCCTCTGCGAGAAACGCTGAAAGTCCTCGCGGATTTCGAAGCCGGCTTCCTCGTCCGGGACGGGGGCGGCGGTGTCGCGGGCGCCCGACATCCTCTCGCGTGCTGGTCCTTCGCTCATCCTGTAGAGTCTATACCCCCGACGCACTCGAACCAAGGCTCCGAACCAGGGTGCGCCCGCCGGGGGCCATCAGGGCGCAAGTGTCAGCGCGTGATCACGGCCCGGTACTCCCCCGGATCGATCAGTTCGTAGTCCTCGCCGGCGACCTGCACCACGCGAATGCGGTACAGTCCGGTCCGGTCGCGGTTCGGCACGTGGAACCGCGCGACCGGACCCTGCCGCAGTGCACCCGCCAGGATGATCTGGTGCCGCGCCGACTCGCCGGACTCGAACAGCTCGAATCCGTGAGCCCTTACGGCCTCGATGCCGGGACCCTCGACTTCGAGCAGAACGCCGATGGCCCGGTCAGCGGCTGGAACGTCGAGCGCGACCGTCACGAGACCCGGGTTCCGCTCCGGCCCCGCCGGCCCGCCCCGGTCATCGGTACACGACCAGGTGATGGCCGCAGCCAGCAACGCGACGAGTGCGCAGCGCGCCAGGCCCGCCCACCGCCGCGCGCGGCCGGCCGACGCGCGTTGCCCGCCTCCGGAATCGTGCCCCCTCCCGGGACGCCCGGGATTCCTCCGGCCCCCTGCCGAGCCCGCCAGCAGAGCGGCCGCGGCCCCGGCGCCCGGGTTCGTGGAGCTACCGCCGCAGCTGACTTCACCCTGCCGGCAACGCTCCATCCAGGACAGCAGGTCGCCAAGGTCGTAGCGTCCGCTCCGGTTGCCGAGCCGGTCGAGCGCCTTCAGCCGCAGCTCGCCCAGGGCCGGTTCGCCGAACAGGGCGGCAGCGGCCCGTCGGGGGCTGATTCCGTCGGCGACATTCAGCGCATCGGCTGCATCGTCCGCGGTATCGCCGCCGGCCATGTCGCCTGAGCTCGTCGACGCCGTGACCGTCGCCGTCAGCGAGTGCGAGAGCGGCCGGTCGTCTTCCGTGCAGATCGCGCCGTCCGCCTCACAGTCCGTCGTCTCGGGCAGCGTGATCGTCACCGCGCCGCTCGCCGAGTCCGGCTCGACCGTGACCGTCCACCGGCGGTTGCTGCCCGCCTGTTTGCGCCGCGCGCCGGTCACCGAGCCGGCCGTCACGTCGAACGCCTTGTCGCGCAGCGTCAGGTAGCTGATCCCGAACTCCTCGCTGAAAGTCAGCCCGAAGCTGAACGGGTCTCCGTCGTGGGACTCCGGCATGTCCTCGAACT
This sequence comes from Longimicrobiales bacterium, assembly GCA_965211795.1. GTDB lineage: Bacteria > Gemmatimonadota > Gemmatimonadetes > Longimicrobiales > Gaopeijiaceae > Bin94. The sequence continues at coordinate 3,217,400 of OZ242973.1, read as the reverse complement.
CAGCCGTCAGCGGCGCGACAGTTTCATCGTCGCCCTCGACCGCCGCCGTCAGCGAGTGCGAAAGCGGACGGTCGTCTTCCGTGCAGATCGCGCCGTCCGCCTCGCAGTCCGTCGTCTCGGGCAGCGTGATCGTCACCGCGCCGCCCGCCGAGTCCGGCTCGACCGTGATCGTCCACCGGCGGTTGCTGCCCGTCTGCTTGCGCTGCGCGCCGGTCACCGAGCCGCCCGTCACGTCGAACGCCTTGTCGCGCAGCGTCAGGTGACTGAGCCCGAACTCCTCGCTGAAGGTCAGCCCGAAGCCGAACGGGTTTCCGTCGTGAGACTCCGGCATGTCCTCGAACTCAGCCGTCAGCGGCGCGACAGCTGCGTCGTCGTCGGTGATCGTTCCGGTCCCCGCCGCGTCGTCAAGCGTCGCGTTCGCCGGATTCGAAAGCGTGAGCGTGAAAGACTCGTCCTCCTCCTCGGCCTCATCTTCGAGCACCGGCACCGAGACCGTCTTGCCGGTCTCTCCCGCGTCGAAGGTCAGCGTGCCCGATTTGGCCGTGTAGTCCGCTCCGGCCGTTGCCGTCCCGTCCGAGGTCGTGTAGTCCACCGTAACCGTGTCAACCGGCGCTCGGCTCAAAGTCACCGCGAAGTCCACCGCCGCGTTCGCACCTTCCTCAGCGTCCGCGTCGGCTACCGACACCCTGGGTGGCGGGCCCCGAACCGTGGCCGTGACCGGCACGGAAAGCCGCCGCCCGTTATCGGTGCAGATCGCGTTCACCGCGTCGCAATCCGTCGTCGCGCGCAAGGTGATCGGAATGTCCACATCGACGCTGTCCGGAACGATGACCATCCGCCAGAGAATGTTCCGGTGGCCCGACCCATAGCGGTATACCCTGTCCAACCGTCCGTTGTCCACGCCGAGCGCGCCCTCCCGCGTTCCATCCCCCTTCAGGGTCCTGTAGCTCAGGGATGAATCCGGTTCCTCGCTGAAGCGGAGAAAGACGCGGAATGCCGTTCCGTCGTGGCTCGTCGGCGGCTGGATGAACTCCGCGGTAAGTTCGCCCCCGTCGATTTGCCCCGTTCCTACGGCGTCCGACAGTCGCGCGTTGGCGCTCGGGTTGCTCAACGTCAGCCAGAATTCCTCGATGTCCTCGTCGTCATCGTCGTCGGGGATCGCCACCGACACGGTTTTCGAGGTCTCGCCCGCGGCGAACGTCAGAGTCCCCGATGCGGCCGTGTAGTCGGATCCGGCGGTGGCCGTCCCGTCCGAGGTCTCGTAGTCCACGGTTGCCGCATTCGGCAGCGCCCCGTCCATCGTCACGGCGAAGGACGCCGTGTACCCCTCGACGGCCATCGCGTCGGCCACGTAGAGACCGCCGGGTCCCAGGGTGTCGGGCGCCACCTGGAAGACGGAGGAGAGGGCGTAGACCCTGGTGGACAATTCGCCATCGGCCCCCGCGATCCTGTCGACGCTGTACATGGGGAGTCCGCTTCCGTTCAACATTCCGCCGCCAACCCGGTCGCCCTCGGACGCAATGTTGCGAAACGGCCACTTCGGCTTGGAACGGCCGTCCCACCTGCTGCCGGTGAGCACGCCAAGGTCTTCTTCCGATCCCGATCCGCCCGCCTCGGTGGTCCACGATTCGCTGTCCCAGTATTCGTCATACAGGTCCTCGTAGTCGTCCGCGACCTTCTCCCCGCCGCCCAGCCAGTAGATGGGCTCGCCGGCGCCATCCGTGCCGGGGTTCGTGCCGGTGTTGTCCCGCGCCGCTACCCGGGCCGTACTGGCCAGGACCCGGAAGTGGGCGCTGTACGCTCGAATGGCCTCGAGGCCCGCCGCCGCGCGGCCCTGCACGAATGCGTTGTAGTGGTCGATACTGTCGGACGTGAGCCCAATCTCGGTCGAGGTCACGAACAGCAGGCGGAAGGTGTCTCCCGGCCCCAGTTCGGCGGGAATCAGCGCCCAATCCAATGGAACTTCCAGGGGATCGGGGGGAGGTGTCTGTGCCGCCAGGGGCATTCCCGAGAGCAAGACGGACGCCGCGAGGAGCGCGGGTGCGGTCCGGCCGGCGGGGGCGAATTGTGCCCGGCGGGGGCGGATCAACGATCGATGCGGGAACAAGCCGTACACCTGGTTGGGCGTGTCCGCATCGGATTCGCGACAGCTGGCTCGCATGGGATCCTCCCTTGTCGAATCACAAACTTCTCCTGGTGTTATCGCGCTGGGGAGAGAAGTGCTATTGGGACGGCCAAGAGATGAAGGCCGCGGAGTGCGAGCAATACTGTGGGTTGCATCAAAGGCGTTGCTTGAGACCTTGGAAACATTAGTAGTCACGCCAGGGGGATCTGTCAACCCACGCGCCCGGACCGCCCGTACGGGGATCGGCGCGGCTGGTTCGCGGGATGGAGGCTTTCCGTCTCACCGGCTCCGATCTTGCCGAAGTGCTTGACAGCGTCCGATCGATGGGCGATACTATATCATCTCATTCAAGATGAAAGCGTATCATTTCATGGCGTTGGCGACGGAAGAACGAATCCTGGAGGGGGCGGTCAGGGCCCTGTCGGAGAACCCGAACGCGACCGTGGACCGGATCGCGGCCGAGGCGCGGGTCGGCCGAGCCACCGTTTTCCGCCATTTCGAGAGCCGGGCAGGGTTGCTGAGGGCGCTCGCGAGGCGAGCCATCGCCGAAACGGATCGGGTGACCCGGCAGGCCACAGTCCAGGCCTGCACGGCGACCGATGCCCTGCGATTGGCCACAAGGGCCGTCGTTGGCGCGGGCGAATCGTACCGATTCCTCGAGGCGGCCGCTGAACTCCGCGACGAGCCGGAGATCGCCGGGGCCTATGAACGACAGATCTCGGAGTTGGCGGATCTGGTCAGGGCTTCGAGGACGGAGGGGTTCATTCGCCCGGATGTCCCGCTGGCCTGGGTCGTGGCGAGCATCGACGGCCTGATTTGGGCCGCGTGCCGGGCCGTCGGCGAGGGTGAGCTGGGCCGGGTTCAGGCGCAGGATCTTGTCTGGGACACCATCACGAGCGGGCTTTCGACCATTGCAGCAGAGGAGTTTTGATATGCCGGGCAGCAAACCAAACCGACTCTCGTTCCCGGTGCAGATCCTGACGACGGTGATCATCGTGGGCGCCCTGGTCTGGGCCGCCAGGCGGGCGAGCTCCGAGGAGGACTCCAGGGCGTTCGACGAGGCGGCGGAGCAGACACGGTTTCAGCTGGAAGGAGCAGCTCGAGGAATCGGCCCGGTTGACGATGCAGATGACGAGGCCGGGGAACGGATGGAGCGCCGGGACCCATGATCGACGCGATCTCCGGAGCGCTGAACTGGGACGCGGTCATGGGCTGGTTCTACGTACTGAACGACCTGAGCCTGGTGTACGTGATCGTCCCTTTCTTCTTCGTCGAAATGATCCGCTACGCGTTCGTCAAGCGCCTGAGCTTCGACGTCATAGGCGACTCGGTGGCGAACGTCATCACCTTCACCTGTTTCGTGGCCATCGAGTACGCGCTCGGCATTCTCTTCGTCACCAAGCTCTATTTCTGGATCTACGAGAACTTCAGCCTGGCCCACCTGTCGCTGAACTGGATCACCATCGTCACCTGTGTCCTGCTGGCCGATCTCACGTACTACTGGGATCACCGCCTGATGCACAGGATCGGGGTCGGGTGGGCCACGCACACGGTTCATCACAGTTCACCCCACTTCAACATGTCGGTGGCCTACCGTTTCGGTCCCCTCGACGCGGTGTTCCCGCTCCTGTTCTCCTTTCCGATCGTCATGCTGGGATACCACCCGATCCTGGTGCTCCTCTCCGAGGTCCTCGTCCAGCAGTTCCAGGCGATACTGCACACCGAGGTCATCAGGAAGCTGCCGCGGCCCGTCGAGTTCCTCTTCAACACGCCCTCTCACCACCGGGTGCACCATGGCTCGAACCGGCAGTACTGGGACAGGAACTACGCGGGCATGCTCATCATCTGGGATCGCATGTTCGGCACCTTCGAGCCGGAGGTCGAGCGGGTGGTGTACGGCATCGAGCAGCCGCTCAACTCGAACAACCCCATCAAGGTGTTCCTGCATGGGATCCAGCGTTTGGGCCTGAAGATCTTCCGAACGAAAGGGGTCAGGAACAAGCTGCGCGTGCTGGTGAAGCCCCCGGATTGGAGGGCGTCGGAGTAGCGGGTGCGTGCCTCGCGGTTGCCCTGCGGTGCGCGGCCCGATAGGCTTCCCACCGGCCACCTCATCTCGCGCGCCCAGGCCCGTGCGCCGCCTCGTTGACGACGGTCACATTCTCAGCCGGAACTTCCAGGTGGGACCGCGCGGCAGCTGGCCGGGGCCGGAAGGCTTCGAGTGGAGGCGCGAAAACGGCCTACACGCGCATGCTCGGATGGGACGGGTGGGGATCGCTCGCGGACGCCGGAAGAGACGGCGTCGGCCACGTCCTTGCTCGGACAGGTTGGCGCACCAATGGCCCGCCAGCGGCCTGGTCTACCCGTTACCGTGAGCGTTCCAGTGGCCAGAGTTGCACATGCTCCACATGAAGATCTGCGGGGAATCCCCACTCATAGGGCGCTACCGCGTCGCGCTCCTCATCAAGTTCATCAAGCGTTTGACCCAGGATGTAGTCCTCACCGATTTCAAAGACGTGGAGTCCCGCGGGGGTCTCGACAAACCCCAGGACCTTACCCGCCGGGTCGAAAACGGTCCAAATCAGAGCAGACCGTTTTTTCCCCGGAACCTCATATTCCAGGATCCAGAGGTGGTCCGCAGCGTCGGACATCACCCGTGCGAACGCCGGCAAGTGCTCCGCCACCGGAGTCGCCTGGAGCTGTCGGACCAACTCCTCTTCGGTGAATCGTCTGGAGTAGGCGTTCGCGGCAACCTCCGCCTCGATGTGCGCTCTGATGTCACGCTGGCTGGGCGCACGAGGTCTATGGTCGCGTCTGACGATCCGCACCAATGAGCCGTCCATCCCGAAAGCCCTGAGTTCGTACCGGCTCGTGGTGCCGATGACGACCAGGTCTCCCCAGAGCGCCCGCACCGAGCGCCACCCGAAGATCTTCCTGACCAACGCTTCCTGGCCGGTCCCCTCGTCGACGGTGTATAGCTCCAAGTTCGGATGCGTCCCAAGGGCACTCCGCAAGCTTCCTTCCGCGTCCCATATCTGCACCATCATCGTATCTGTGTAGTACATTGCGTTGGTCGCCACGATCAAGCCGTCCCGCGTGACGTGCTCGGGCACGATCCGGGCGCCACCGTAAGTGAAGGTGCGGCCGTAGTTTCCTTGCGAGTCGTAGACGGAGACACCGTACCCGGAATCCACAAGTCCGCCCCAGGAGATGATCGAGTCGCCCGGCCACCGAGCCAACCCACGCATCCTAACCACCTCCTCGGCTCTTCCGACGTATCCGCGGCGCGACCTGACGAGTCTTCCGCCCCAGGACCCTGCGAGATATCCCCGTGGCTCGTACACAAGCATTCCGAACTCGTCATGTGCGACGACGATTCGCCCGTCGCGCAATCTCGTCGCGTCAAGTGCAAGATAGGTTTGGCCGGGACTGTGGCCCCTGCGGACTCTTATCGAGACCATCGGCCGTGGCCCGATCCGCCAGGAGAGCCGTGATCGGTTGGGCGGCAGAGTGTTCTCGACGATCTGAATGCCCGCGCTGTCGCGGACGTGGCTTTCCGGCGCTGCTGAGAATCCGTCGCCCTGCAGGCACGCCATGCTTCCAGCGGCGATCATGGCCGCCACGAGGTCTCTCAGTCTACTGTTCATCCGTATACCTCGTTTTCAACCCTAAGGTGTTCGAACACGTGAACCTACATACCCCACACCGTGTTCGTCGGGTCCACAAATCACCTCGGCTTCGAGGGGCCTAGCCCATTCTCCGCCACCCTACCCAACGAACGGATAGCTGAACAGAATCAGGTGCGCCAGGTTGAGAAGGAAGTGCACCACGATGCCGGCTTCCACGCGTCCCGTGAGGTGATAGGCCGTGCCGTAGCCGATGCCCGCGAGGGTGGCGAGCAGGACATAGGTGGTCCCGCCCGCGAAGTGTCCGACGCCGAACGCGACGGCGGCGACGAGTAGCGCCGTGAGCGCTGGTGCCGACACCCTTCCGCGCAGGAATCCTCCCAGGTGTCGCTGCAGGATCCCGCGGAAGAACGTCTCCTCGGCGACGCATGTCAGAAGCAGGTTGGCCGGTACCCAGACGCCTAGGATCGCCGGCCATTTCGGGTCCCAGGTGACGAACCCGGTCGCCTTTGCCGACAGGCCCACCACGATCAGCGTCAGGATGGCGACCGTCCCGGTGGCGACGATCGCGCGACTCCAACGTGTGCTGTCCTGCGGCTGGACACAAACCGAGTAGAGCAGGACGCCCGCGAATCCCTTGTCGTAGTTCCAGTACAGCGTGTAGTCGGCCGACTGGGCCGACACGGACACGCCGTCCAGGACGAGAACATTGTGGATCCACGGGATCTGGTGCATGGCGAGGGCCACGGCGAGGATCACGACGGAGCCCCAAGCCAGGGTCCGTTGGGGCCTGGAGAGGTCGGTCCGCACGGCGGCCAGGCAGGATCCCGCGAAGATTGCGAGCACCGCGAGCCCTGCCCATTCGACGATGCCGGCGACGACCCCGGCGGCGAGGGAGAGGGCCAGTAAGGTCGGCACAACGAAACGGCGGCCTGGGAACATCGCAAATCCCAACGCCACCCAGAGAAGCAGGTAGGGTAGGGCGTCCGTGAGTGCGATCGTCATGTGCGATGAACCCTCGATTCCGTAGACAATGGTCAGATTATCGCGGCGAAGCTCCTCAATGTACGACATCGCACGCCCTCTGTGGCGTCGCGGGGCGCAGAGGGACGGCGACCAGAGGGTTGTGGGTTTGGAGGACGCCGATGTCGGCCACGCTCCCGATACCGACGACACTCACCGGTCGACCGGGGGACTTGGAAGAGTTCGGAATCCACATCTGGTGGAGTTTGAAGACGGGTCCCCGCTCGGGCTGACGGTGACGCGGGTCTTGATAGGTACGGTGAAGTTGTGGACCGCAAGTCATGGGGTTGTCCCGGTGTTACAGATAGTCCCCTCATTGGCTGAATCAAGGAAGTCCGGCCATGTCGGGAGGAAGCGGAAGGCGATAGGAACGGATCGCCGAGCTGGGGGGCCGGCCGGTAGTCCGGGGTCTGTGACTCATGAGTCGGACTGTATCTGCACAGACGCTCCGGAGCCGGGTCATGCTTGCGAACCTGAACGGGGTCACCGAAGCGACGGGCTGCCGAGCGAGGCGCGCAGAGAGATACAGCGGGGTGAGACGGCGATGAGCTCGTGAGAATGAAACAAGTCGACTATGTGAGAATACGGGACAGGTCTATGTGGCTTCCACCGTCTTCTGCGTCCTTTCTCACTCTTGGGCCGCCATTCATCGGCGGTCCCCCAACGGCGGGGGCAATGGCGAAGACGGTTGCGAGACAACGACTTGGCGCACGATAGTGGGCCTATTGGTCCCGAAGGCCACAACGTGGAGCCATACGAGAACCCTCCCAATGGGGGACATGCCCGCACCTTTCCATCAGTGAGGAGCCGAAATGAAATACCTGCCCGCCATTCCGATCGCCCTGCTCACGGCATCGTGCATCGACGTCCCCATCGTCGAATCAGTGCCGGAATCCGAAGAGGCCGGCGAGATCATTGATGTCGAGTTGACCATGGACGACTTCGAGGTCGTTCCGGTCGGCGAGATGGACACGGAGCTACTGGAAATGCTGAGGGACTCGTCCGTGCAGGTGATTCAGGCCGATGACGAAGCCCTGGCAGCTTCAGGTATGATGATAAAAGCTGGCTACATGGGGAAACGAAATGGCCGGTGGATATGGACTGGCGGCAATCGGAAGTACGCCTTGGCGGAAGCTCGCGAATGGGTGTTCTACGTGTGGGTGGACCCAGCCCGAGATGCGCAGGGGAGGCAACACAGCCTGTTCACGTCAGTGAGGCATCCGTGGGCGCGCTACAAGCGAATCGACCTGGGGAATCTTACGATTCCGTTGGCGAGGGTGGACGCACTCCCGTGGGGCGTTCCACACTCGAACCCCGATTTGACGGCAGTTCCTCACGTGGGCAGAATCCGGTATGAGTATGAGGGAGCCCACATGCTGAAGTTTCGGTATTGGTGTAATGTCGGCCACATCACTCGCAAGTCAGCTCAGATCCGGTTTCGTGTGAAGGTCGACGGGGTGTTCAAGAAGATCAACGGCCGGGTCCATCGGTACCATCCACCGGGCCACCGCCTGATAACCTTCGATGAGAGCGGGCGTTATAACGAGTTCGTCTGGCCGTCTTTCGTCACCAAAGATCGCCGGGACCGAGAGATCGCGTTTCAGGTCACCTGCTTGGTGTAGCCCCTTCGGGGAGGCGGGGCCGACGACTGCTCACGGTCTCGTGTGTCGGGGTGCCGCTGTGGCTGACGGTTTGGCGGGTGCACCCCGGCGAGTGCGCGGACATCTGCTGAACGCGCACGACATTTCACCGACTCGCTACTCCCCCGACCAACGCCGAGGCGGCTTCTTCGGCTCCCCGGGATCCGGCGGAATCACCAGCTCCAACTCCGTGTACCGTGCGATCACCGCGAAATCACGGTTCCGCGCCAGCAGCGGGCGACGATTCTCGAGCGCGGCTGCGGCCACCATGCAATCGACCGTTGATCGGATCGTGAATCCGGCCCGGCGACAGATGCGTTGGATGCGAGCGGCGCCCTGGTAGTCCCGCAGCGAGTCGGGGATGAGGATCTCGAAGCGGGTGAGGAGCTGGAGGAGATTGGCAGCCTCGGGTTCGCTGTTGGCGCCGCATAGAAGCTTCGTAACGACCCCCGCAGGGGTGGCTATCGGCTGACCGTCCCGAACCGCCGCGTCCAGAAACAGGTCGAATGCGCTTTCCGTTCGGCGCACATACTCGACCCAGGCGGAAGTGTCGACGATCAAGGCTACTCGATCGGTTCGACCGGGTCGATCATTTCGATCGGGTCGTTATCGCGCATCTCGTCGAGATCCCCGTCCCAACCGACCCCCCGCATCGCCAGCGCTTCCTCCTTGGTCATCGGTACGATCGCCTGCCTGCAGACCGCCTCCTCCACGGCCGCCTTCCAGCTGCGGAGTTTGTGGCGCTGGCGCACGGCTTCGACGTCGTGTTCGGTGACCCGCGCCTCGATCGTGACGTAGCGCAGCGTACCCGGCTTGAAGACGGAGTAGTCGGGACGGGCCTCGTGCACGGCGGTGGGGCCGCCGCGGCGGTCGCGGTTTGCCGCGTCGCGCAGGGTGCGGCGCACCCATGCGGACAGGGTGAGGTTGTTGCGGCGGGCGGCGTCGCGGATCTCGTCGAGGTCGGCGTCGGACATGACTACCTGGAGTCGTTTACTCATGGTGTCAGTATACCTTACTCATATGATTCTGCCAAAGTTCTCGCATGGCCTCACCGGGGCCGGGAGGCACAGCGAACAGGAATTGCGGGAGGCTCGAACCTACCCAGGTCGGTGTCGGCCACGCGCGCACAGGGACTTGGTTGTTCGAGCGGGGGAGTTGGGGGGATCGGCGTTGGGGGGGATCGGAGTTGCGAACCAGCGATGCGCTCTATACTGTGGAATCGTGTAGTCCCGAAGGCTATAGGAGGGCCACAAGCGTGAGTCCGTACGAATTCTCCTGCGATCAATGCGACGCGGCCGAAGCCGCAAGAGGGAAGTCCGTATGGCTGCGGTGGTTGGGAGGTTCGCGGCGACGGGCTTGGGCTGTGCTGGTGGCCCTGCCTTTGTCCGTCCTGGTTCCGATGGAGCATGCCGCCGCCCAGGACTGCTCGATCGGCAGGGACGGTTGGGACGACATCCAGCGCTTTCGGCGGTGCATCGAGGACCATGGGCTGGATGCCTGGACTCCTCTGGTTCTCCACAAGGTTGCGGGAAACACCACCAATCCGACCATCGTGCGCCTCCTCTTGCAGGCTGGAGCGGATCCGAACGCCCCGGACGACGATGGGCTGACACCGCTCCACCGGGGGGCGGAGAACAGCAACCCGATGGTGGTGACTCACCTCCTGGATGCCGGCGCGGACTTGGGCGCGAGGGACAATGAGGGCTATACGGCTCTTCACTGGGCGGCTGCGCATAGCGGGAACGGGCGGGTCATCAAGGTGCTGCTGGATCGTGGCGCCGATCCCTTCGCCGAGAGCAACGATGGCCGCACGCCGCTGCACTCGGCGCTTAGGTATCGTGCCGAGCCGAGCGTGGTGTCGAGGATGCTGGATGCGGGTGCCGACGAGCATCTGACGCGGCTCCAACTGTCGGCGCTCCAAGGGGATGTGATGGCGGTGGACAAGCTTCTGGCGGAGGGCGCCGATCCGAATGAGGCGGACCGGTACGGTTGGGGGCCGCTGCATTTCGCGGTTCCGCTTGCCGGGCTGGAGGTGGTGTCGGCGTTGTTGGCGGCGGGAGCCGACCCGGAGGCACGGACGGTGAGCGGCGCAACGGCACTCCACTTGGGAGCGTCTCAGGCAACGGCGCCGGTTGTTGCCGCTCTGCTGAGTGCCGGCGCGGATCCGAACGCGAGGGAGAGCAAAGCTGGCGAGTCGGCTCTGCACTACGCGGCCCAGCTCCGAGAGGAAGACCTCCTGCCGGTGGTCACTTCCTTGCTCGAGGCAGGTGCTGATCCAGGATCGTCGAACAACTACGGGAATACCCCGCTCCATCGGGCTCTGGTGAATCCGGCCGTCACGGTCCCGGTTGTCCGCGCGCTGCTCGATGCCGGCGCTGATCCGATGGCGCGGAACCAGTGGGAGATCACGCCCCTGCACGTTGCCGCAGACGTGCTCGACGACATCGGCATCATCGAAACCCTGCTGGCCGCCGGGGCCGATGTGCGGGCGGTGAACGAAAACGGCAACCGCCCCGTGGACGTCGCCTGGGACATCCGCGGCAGTGCGGCCTACTGGCGCCTCGTGGTGCCAGAGGGAACCCTGACACCTGGGCGGACATTCAACGGCAGCCTCAGCTCGTCAGACGCGGTCTGGGAGGGCGGCTCGCACTACGACGTGTGGGCCGTGACCGCGCGAGCGGGGCAGCGTGTAGTCATAGATATGGAGTCGGATGAGGTGGACGCCTACCTGAGGGTGCTCGGAAAGGACGGCACGCCGATCGCGACCGACGACGATGGGGGGTCGGGGTCGAACGCGCGTGTGGAGTTTCGGGCGCCGTATGGTGGGGACTACCTCGTGATCGCGACGAGTTTCGAGGAGGGGGAGGTGGGGGGGTATGGGGTGGGGGTGAGATGAAGGCGTGCCCGGATGGCAAAGCGGTCGTAGGGGCAGCGAAGACGACCAACACCAATACAACCAAAGAGGACAGAGCAATGGACGAGTTTTGGAAGCTGTTTCGGAATGTCTCAATCGTAGTGGCGGTCGTAGCTGTCGCGGCGGCGGCGGGCTGGACCGTAGGGCGTGAAATGGTCGAAACAAGGACAGAGACGCGGAGAAGTATCGAGAGTCTACAAGAGAGAGTGGATGAACGCCTAGTCGCCTTGGAGAAAGAAGCTGAGCTCAAGACAGCGGTGGATGAGATACCTCCCGTCCCAGACGATTCCGAGCAAGCTCGCGACACCAATGTTGACATCATAAGGATCGACGAGACACAACGTGGTCGCTTGGGAAGGGACGACGCTACGCTACTCGATGGCTCCTACTTTGATGAATGGGTACTAAACGTCGACACAACTGTCCGAGTCACCATTGAGATGCGATCGGCTGACCTAGATTCATTCCTTTTCTTATCGCGAGGGCGACCCGACACCGACGAGTGGGAGTTAGTGGCCTCCGACGACGACGGCGGTGATGGTTGGAATTCCCGCCTAGAGTCACAGGAGCTGACTCCTGGCGCTTACACAATCATAGCCAACACCTACGGCCAAGCAACGGGGAGCTATACAGTGTCGGTATTCGCTGGGCGCGACGACGGCTCGGAGTAAGAAGACTGACCTTACTGCCCCCCGCCAATGTACGAATCCGACATATCGACTGCATCGATGAACACGAGCGCTTTGTCGTCCAGCGCAGCTAGTATGCGCGGCAACGGTTCAACCGACCACCACGGTAGCCAACCTACATAGTGCCGAATTCCAATCAATCTCGAACTCCGGCCAAGCTGCTCACACTGCTAGCGCTCGTGCATGGACAGGCGTTTCCGTTTCGGTCAAGCATTGCGCAGGAGGTGGGCCAGCGATTCCGCGACTGCCCCATCTGCCCCGAGATGGTTGTAGTCCCCGCCGGGACCTTCATCATGGGGTCGCCGGAGTCGGAATCCGAGCGACTGCGTTTCCTAATCGACGAAGCGGGCGAGGTTGTCCACTGGATCAATGGCGAACGGATGTTGGGCGACGGAGAAGAACTGGCAGATGGTCTCCGGCTTATCGAGCCGGAAGGCCCGCAGCGATACGTGATGTTCGTCACCCCATTTGCCGTCGGTATAGCCGAGATCACCTTCGCGGAATGGGACGCGTGCGCCCGAGCAGGTGGATGCGGTGGCCTGATACCCGGCAATGAGGGTTGGGGGCGTGGATCACGCCCGGTAATCCACGTGAGCTGTGGAGACGCCCAAGCCTACGTGGAGTGGCTTTCTGGTCACACAGGAGAGCAGTATAGTCTCCCGAGCGAAGCGCAGTGGGAATACGCAGCCCGGGCGGGCACGGAGACGGCTAGGTTCTGGGGACGGGGGTCTACGGACCAGTGCCTCTATGCCAACGGCGCCGATGCGGCTGGCCTCCGGGAGTATCCGGATTGGATTGCTGCACCATGTTCCGACGGTTACGTTGAGACGGCACCCGTGCGATCGTTCGAGCCCAACGCTTTCGCCTTGCACGATATGCTCGGTAACGTGTCGGAATGGACGCAGGACTGCTGGAATGAACGCTGCACGAGCGCGCCAATAGACGGTACAGCGTGGGAAACCGGTGACTGCTCGCGGCGGGTCACCCGCGGTGGTACTTGGATTAACAAGCCCGGGAACCTCCGGGTTGCCAACCGGTATCCGGTTTCGGCGGACACGAAAGATCGCACCATCGGTTTCCGCGTGACGCGTGTGGTGCCGGATGAACCGGTTGAGCGCGGGCCGCGACAAGCACCCGCGGACGAACACAGGATGGACCTGGAGCGAGAACAATGACCTCGATGCCCACGGCGCTGGGAGGAACCCACTACAACCCCGCCCGGACAATTCTCGGAGCGATTGCCTTCGGCGCGCTCCTCGCCGGGAGCGCGACCCCAGTCACCGCCCAGGCTTTCGATCCCGGCGATGAGGCGTGCACTGGCAAGCCAGAAGGAACCGCTTGCTGGATGGGAATCGCCAACCACCCGCAGTGCTACCTCTGGAATCCAAGCTTGGGCCTCGGGGCGTCCGCCACTTGGAGCGCGGAATGCGCCGATGGCCGAGCGCAGGGTATGGGGACCATCACATGGACTTTTGGGGGCGACAAGCTCCAAGTTTCGGTCGGGCGGCTCGAAGGCGGGCGCCAAGCCGGCCGGTGGACCATACTTGGCGCTGAAGACAGTTCTGGGGAGGGTCTCTATTACTACGCAGGCGCTTTTGTCGACGGACGGGAGTACGGCCGGTGGATCTTGCGGTTTTTCGACGGGCAGACTGACGAGGGGCCATACGTTGATGGCCACCGGCAGGGGCGGTGGGTCATTCGTTTCGCGTCTGGACGGACTGGGGAAGGCCCGTTTGTCGATGATGCACGACACGGCCAGTGGGTCTTTCGTGACAGCGACGGAAACACATGCGCTGCCGAGTATGTAAGGGGTGAGCTGCAAGGAGAGTGCAAATGACTGGCCGTCACGTGGCTATGCGCGCCCCCGGCCCACCGTGTGGTGTCGACTCAAGACAACGCCTGTGGCCGACGTTGCTTCTTCTCCCACTTCTCTCCATCCCCCACGCCGCTGGCGCCCAAGACTGCTCCGAAATCTCGGGGGACGACTACGACGACATTCAACTCTTCCGTCACTGTTTGAAAGACTCGAGTCCCGACGAATGGAAGAGCCCGTCAGGAATTACCCTACTACACGAGGTAGCGCGGTGGTCGAAAAACCCCACCATCATCATTCTGGTGCTGGAAGCCGGGTTCGACCCAGACGCCAGAAACGACCGAGGCCAGACACCACTCCACTACGGCGCCAAAAACCCAAACCCGGTCGTAACCTCACACCTATTGGCCGCTGGGGCCGATCCGAACGCAATGAGCAACATCGGTTATACCCCACTCCATGGAGCTACGAGCAACGACAACGAACGTGTCATCAAGGTGTTGCTTGACGCAGGCGCAGACCCGAACGCTCAGAGCAATGACGGGTGGACCCCGTTCTATTCCGCGGTATTCTATGGCAGATCGGTTTCGGTATTCCTTGACGCGGGCGCTGACGTTGGCCTGACGCCTTTGCAGCGGGCGATTGTACACAACGACTCTTCGACCGCCAGGTCATTGTTGGCGCAGGGGGCTGACCCGGATGCCGTGGACAAGTACGGTTGGACCGCACTCCATTTCGCCGTGCCGACGATGGACCGACGCACCGTCTCTCGCCTCCTGGCGTCGGCGGCAAACCCCAACGCGAGGACCGCGAACGGATTGGCCGCCTTACACTTGGCTGCTGACGGGGCGGTTGTCGCTGCGTTGGTGGCTGCCGGGGCCGAGATTGACGCTCGCAATGACCTCGGTCGGACGCCACTACACCAAGCCGCCTATTTCCGTAGTGCGACGGTCGTAGCAGCGCTACTGGACGCAGGCGCCAACATCGAGCTCAGGGACAACGAGGGGAATCGGCCGATCGATCTGGCTGAAAGCAACCCCAGAATCGACGAGAACGGCGAAGTGATGCGCCGGTTGAGGGGCGCCGATACCAACGAACCACAGTAGCCACATGCGCGCGAAACTCTACTACCAACCGGTATCCGTTTTTCGACGGGACACGACAGATCACACCATCGGCTTCCGCGTGGCGCGAGTGCGAATGAATCGGTTGGGTGCACCAAGGAGAGTGCAAATGATGCGCCGTGAAGACGCCATGCCCGCCTTTCGCCCGCTGGCCAGGACGGGCTCGATCCAGCGCCTGTGGCCGACCTTGTTTCTCCTCCCATTCATCTCCATCCCCCATCCCGCCGCCGCCCAGGACTGCTCGATCTACGGCGAACAGTGGAACGACATCCGGCTCTTTCGTCGCTGTCTCGAAGAGCGCGGACTCGGCGCGTGGGAAGTCAGCCCCACCGGGCGGACGGTGTTACACAACGCCGCATTCCGGACCGATAACCCAACCATCATCGTCCTCTTGCTGGAGGCGGGCTCCGATCCAAACGCGAGGGATGACTTCGGCTCGACGCCGCTTCACTCTGGAGTCCAAAACCGCAACCCCGTGGTGACCTCACATCTCTTGGCGTCGGGCTCCGATCCGAACGCCGAGAACAACAACGGCTACACGCCACTCCACTTCGCGCACTTGAACGCGAATGCCCGTGTGACCGCGCTCCTGCTGGATGCGGGAGGGAACGCACAGGCCCTAAGCAACGATGGCTGGACGCCGTTTCATTCGGCGGTGTTTTCCGCGAGGTCAAGAGCCCTGTCGGAGTTCCTCGAGCGGGGCGTTGACTTCAACTTCAATCCGCTGCAGCGGGCGATCCTCCTCGGTGATCCCGAGGCCGCCATGTTGCTTGCGAATGGGGCAGACGCCACCACCTCGGACGACTACGGCTGGAACTCCCTCCACTTCGCCGTCGCGATGGGTGAACAGGGGATCGCGATGGCTATCCTGACGGCGGGTAACGACCCGGAAACGGAAACGGAGAACGGGTTGACGGCGCTGCACCTAGCAGCCGACCCCGGCATGGTCGAGGGTCTGGTGGCAGCAGGCGCCGAGATTGATGTTCCCAATGATCTCGGCCGCACGCCTTTGCACCAGGCTACTCTGTTTCGCACAGCCCCCGTCGTTGAGGCGTTGCTCGATGCTGGAGCCGACCCGATGCTCGAAGACAACGACGGGGATCGACCCTCAGATCTGGCCGAACGCAACCCCAGAATCGACGAGAACAGCGACGTGATGCGCCGGTTGAGGGGCCCCGATGTCACCTAACCACGGTAGCCACATGAACGCAGAACTCTACTACGTGACGAACCGCCGCCACCGCGGCAACGATCAATGGGCTCCTGACAGCTACGGCGGCGAGCCCAGCTGCAGCGGCACGGAGAACCTCCGATTCGGCAAGGTCGTCGTGCCTTACGACTGTGAGGACGTGCTGACTCATTTGGGCTCGGACTCCGGCTTCGGCAAAGGGAATGGCGGTAGCTTGGCCAAGTACTTGGCCAGACAGACACGTGAGGCCTGCATCAAGGCCTTCAAGGAAACCCTCGAAGTCAGCGAGAACGACGCCACTCAACCGAAGGAACGGTTCGGGTCCACCGCCGCCCTGAAGGAGCTGCAACAAGCCATGGCCCAAGGCGGCGACATCTTGATCTTCGTCCACGGATTCAGCGTGGATTGGTGGGGTGCCGTAGCGTCCGCCCTGAGCCTGCAGTTCATGCTGAAACGTGTCGGGGGCGAGCCGGTCCGGGTCGTCCTTTTCACATGGCCGTCGGACGGAACGAAGATCCCGTGGTGGTCCTACTTCTCGGACCGGAACGATGCCAGGGCGAGTGCGGACGCGGTCGGGCGGGCGTTTCTCAAGCTGCGCGACTACCTAATCGAGGCCCGGATTCGAAGTCGTACGGTGCGACAGGCCCAGTGTGACGGTTCCATCCACTTGCTGTGCCATTCCATGGGCAACTACGTGCTGCAATGCGCTCTGCGCCGGATTCGCGAGTTCTCCACGGACGGCAAGCTCCCGCGAATCTTCGAGCACATCTTCATGTGCGCGCCAGACGTGGCGGACGATGTCTTCGAACGGGGAAAGCCGATGGAGCGCCTGCCGGAGATGGCCCGCACCGTGACCATCTATCACAACAGAGGCGACCTTTCGATGCCGGTTTCCGACTACACGAAGGGGAACACGGATCGCCTCGGGTGGGGAGGGCCCAGTCGTCCGGCCGATCTCGACGGGCGCGTCCACGCGGTGGACTGCAGCCCGATCGTTCAGGGATTCGTGGAACACAGTTACTACCGCTGCGGACTGGTGAATGCCGACATTCGCCAGTGCATCGACGACGTTGCGCCGGATGATCGCGCCCGCAACCGGGACCCCATCCGGCACGGTTGGCCGAATGTCTGGCGGATGCGCATGGACGATGATGGCTCCGACCGTCCCGCACTCGACCGCCCAGGAACTCCCGCCCGAGTTCCAGGTGGACCGTCACAGGGTCCAGGCGGATCGGCGGACCCGGAATGAGCAAGATGACCAGCAAGCGAGGAGGAACAGCCCAGATGCTCCCTTCCACCCAATCCCGACCTCAGTCCCGGTTGCTCGCACTACTCCCGATTCGTGCCGGTCACGCGCTCCCGGGAAGTGCGTCCGCAGCGCAGGAGGTAGGTCAGGCCACAGTGCGCAGGTGGAGCAGGAGCCCTCTTCTCCACTGGCGGCTGACCGTCGCCACGCTGGCTCTCGCAATCCCCGCTCCTTTGGTCGCGCAAGGGCAGCTGGACACGCTTCGCGTCGATTCGCTCATGTCGGTGGCGGCCGATCGGGTCAGGAGCGCGGCAATCGCGGCTGCCCGTGAAGACGCGGAGGTAGTGGGGGACATTCGCATCGAGTTATTTGGGTACGGCGGTGTGTTCGCCGACGTGCTTGGAGAATTGGCTGCCACCGACTGCGAATGGGCTCGCCATTGGGTGAACGATACGGCGGAGGAGCTGTTCTGGCTCGGCCATTCACTGAGTCTGGCGTGGGAACGTTCTGTTGACGGCGAGATGGACCTGTGGTCAAACGGGCCTGAGTTCATTCTCGACAACCTTGAGGACTTGCAGGAGGCATGGGCTGACATCAAGAACGAGAATCGAGAGTACTGCCACCGGCGCGGAGATCTTGTCGCGGGAGACTTCATAGGGAACACGGATTCTGCCGATCCGGCTTCGGCCAGTTCTGCGGGCGTTGAGCAGCGAGGCGGAGCATTGGCGGAGAGAACCGAGGCAGAGAACGTCCCCGAAGGACAAATCTGTACGGGCGACTATTCTGCCGACTCGTGCTGGATGGAGATCGTCGGCAGGCCGGGATGCTACCTATGGAACCCTGCTCCGCAGGATGATGAGACAGTGACTTGGACCGGTGAGTGTCTGAACGGGCTTGCCCAAGGTATTGGACGGACGGTCTGGTATCAGCACGACGAGGTCAGTCAGACCGTAGGGACGCGTCTTCGAGATGGACGAAACGATGGCTGGACTGTTGTGCGCGATTTCGGAGAAGACGCGGGAGAAAGGGAAGGCTGCTACGTGAACGCTGAGCCCTACGGCCGGTGGACACAACGCTACACCGGAACCCTGCCATCGGGCCGGTACCGGGAGTGGACCTTTTTCTTTTCGGCAGAAGAGAGCATCGTGGCCAACATGGAATCAGATGAGGTCGATTCCTATCTGCGAGTACTGCGGGATGACGGCACTGAGATCGCGAGCGACGATGACGGAGGTTCTGGTGTGAACGCTCGGCTGGAGTTCAGGGTGCCGGTGACGGGTCAGTACAAGATCCGGGCGAGTGGCTACGATGACGACTCCTCTGGACCCTTCGTGTTGTGGGTAGGAGACCGGGATCCCGGTTCGACGAATCCCGGGGCGGTGTGTGGTCCGGGGACACGCTAACGACGCGAGGTATCCTCCCAATGAGCCCCGTCCCTCTCCCGGCTATCTTGGTCGAAGAAAGGAACCACGATGAAGCGACTCCTACTGGCGGCTATCCCGTTGGCGTGCTGCACGTGTGCCCAGCCGACTGTGGATGATCTGCTGGACGAGTGGGACCGGGAAGAGCATCGCGTGCCGCTTCCCGAAATCGATACGCCTCTCCACTACTACGTGTGGCGCGAGGACACCCTCGCAGTCCGCCTCCTGCTGGAGGCGGGCGCGCACCCGGATGTCAGGCACCATGCACGGGCTCGAAGCCATTCAGTTGGCCGTGGACAGTGGAAACGTCCATACGGTTCGGCTCCTGCTGGAGGCCGGCGCCGACCCGGAGCGGCGCAGACCGAGAGACAGGTGGACGCTCCTGCATATCGTGGCGCTTACGGCCGACGAGGTCGGGAACCGTGACCGCGTCGCAGCCGTCGTGGACCTGTGCTCGAGGCGGGCGTGGACCCGGACGCCGTGGATGCAGAGGGCAGGACACCGGCAGACCTGCTGTGGGAGGTGGTTGCCGGGCGCCTCCCGTAGCGCGATCGGCGCGACGCGTTACGGTGACACATCATGCGGCTGGCCCATCACTTACGAGAACCAGGCCCGGCACGAACCCCCCTGCAGAGGCTAATGGTTGCTCATGACATGAGTATGACATACTCGTACCCTACCGTCGACTGACGCCTTGGCCGGACCTGACGCCTTGGCCGCACCACCAGGGGACACCCACCATTGCCCCCCCACCCCCACCCCCACATCCTCAATCCAGCCCCCCTCTTGTCCCAGTTTTTCGCCGGAGCCGCACCCATGACCCGCTCATCCCTCCTCCTCCCGGTCCTCGCCTTCATCGTCCTCCCCGCCCCACCCCTCCAGGCCCAGCGCTTCTCCATCGAGGACGTCCTCAGCCCCGGCTACCCCGTCGAGCTGGTCGCGGCCACGGACGCCGACCGGATCGCATGGATCGAGTACGAGGAGGGGCGCCGCAATGTCTACACCGCCGCCGGGCCCGACTTCGAACCGGTGCGCCTCACGCGCTATGAGGACGACGACGGGCGCGACCTGTCCACGCTGCGCATCTCGGACGACGGGTCGGTCGTGGTGTTCCTGCGCGGCCACACCCCGAACCGGGACGGGTGGATCGCGAACCCGGCCAGCGATCCGCGCGGGGCGGAGCGCGCGGCGTGGGCGGTGAGCACCGCCGGGGGTGAACCGTGGCGCGTCGTCGAAGCGTGGAATGTGGCGCTGTCGCCCGACGGGGAGTGGATCGCGTACGCGCGGGGTGGGGCGATCTACCGGGCGCCGGTGAATCCGGGGGTGGTCACGGTCGAGCCGGAGCGTCCCCTCTTCAGCGTCTTCGGGGAGCAGCGCGGGCCGGTGTGGTCGCCGGACTCGCGCAGGATCGCCTTCGTGAGCGACCGGGACGACCACAGCTTCATCGGCGTCTACGACACCCAAAAACCCGGCATCACCTACCTGGGTCCGGCGGTGGACCGCGACATCAGTCCGACCTGGTCGCCGGACGGGACCCGGGTCGCCTTCATCCGCAGGCCGGGGCTGCCCTTCGGGGCGGGGGCGGAACGGGGCGACGCGCGCGGGGACGCGTGGCCCGAGGGGATGACCTCGGCGCGCTTCGCGGGCGGGTACGACTTCTCGATCTGGGTGGGGGACGTGAGTACCGGCGAGGCGGCCGAGGTATGGCACAATGCGCCGGACGACGAGATCCACCGCGAGGTGCGCTCGATCATCTGGGCGGGCGACCACATCATCTTCCAGGCCGAACCGGCGGGCTGGCGGCGCTACTACGCGGTCGCTGCGGCGGGCGGCACGGCCACCCCGGTCGAACTCACCCCGGGCGACGGCATCGCGGAGCACATCTCGCTTTCCCCCGACGGCCGCACCCTCTTCTACGCCACCAACGCGGGCGACATCGACCGGCGGCACCTGTGGCGCGTCCCCACCGCGGGCGGCCCGGCCCGGCAGCTGACGCACGGGGACGGCATCGACACCTACCCCGCCGTACTGGCCTCGGGCAGCCATGTCGCGGTCCTGAGCGCCAGCGCGAAGCAGCCGCTGACCGTGGCCGTCGTCCCGGTCTCCGGCGGCGAGGCGCGCATGATCCGAGAACTCCCCTCCCGCTATCCGCTCGACCAGCACGTCGTCGCCGAAGCGGTCACCCTGGAGGCGGAGGACGGCTACGAGTTCTACAACCAGCTCTTCCTGCCGCCCGATTTGCGGGCGGGCGAGCGGCGTCCCGCGCTCATCTTCATCCACGGCGGGTCGCGCCGCCAGATGCTGCTCGGCTACCACTACATGCACTTCTACCACATGGCCTACGCGATGAACCAGTACTTCGCGAACAAGGGGTATGTGGTGCTGTCGGTGAACTACCGGAGCGGCATCGGGTACGGCCGCGAGTTCCGCAACGCACCGGGGCGCGGCGGGCGCGGCAACACCGAGTACCGCGACATCAAGGCGGCCGGGGAATACCTGCGCGACCGTCCCGATGTCGATCCCGCGCGCATCGGGCTGTGGGGGCTCTCGTACGGCGGCATTCTCACGGCGCAGGGGCTGGCGCGGGACTCCGATCTCTTCGCGGCCGGGGTCGACATCGCGGGCGTGCACCTGTGGGGGAACTCGATCGATCCCGAATCGGTGTCCTACCGGTCGTCATCGGTGTCGGAGGTGGAGAACTGGACGTCGCCGGTGCTGCTGATTCATGGGGACGACGACCGCAACGTTGCGTTTTCGCAGACGGTGGGACTTGTGCAACTGTTGCGTGCACAGGGTGTGCCGCATGAATTGATCGTGTTCCCGGACGATGTGCACGACTTTCTGTTGCATGAACGGTGGCTAATCACGTTCAATGCGACGGACGGGTTTTTCGATCGTTATCTGAGGGGGGAGGGGGCGGTGACGACCGGCGGTAGGCGGTAGGGGGAGCCGTGTGGTCGCCGGGTCCCAACTCCTAACTCGCCGGCCGAATCGCCCGCGTCAACGCCGCGACTCCGCCCACCACCGGCAGCGACACACTCGTCCCCGCCAGGTCCACCGTCAGCATGGTCCCCGGTTCCGGGTGCACGGTGTATAGCTGGTCGCTCGAGAAGATCATCAACCCGATCCGCGCCCCGGCGGGAATCACCTGGTCGTCCGGTTGAAGTGCGAACTCCAGCTCCACGAACTCGCCGGGCGTCAGGGGGTTCCCGCTCCGGGGTGACGCGATATTGTCCGCCCCCGCATTCGCCGGATCCGCCCAGCCCTTTGTGATGATGTTGTCGTTGATGTGTTCGGGTTCCGCCGCCCAGGGCAGCGACACCAGCCAGACGGTCAGATTGGCGGCATCCGCATCCGCCGAAACACGCACGCGCACAGTCGCCTCGCCGGAGAGGTGCACATCCTCGCGCAACTCGGGCGTCGAGTAGAGCAGACGGTGGTTCGACCACTCGACGGCGGCGAGCTGGTTCCCGGAGAACGCGAAGTTGTCCACGATGCCCCCGGTCCCCCGGTCCGGCGCGGCCGCCAGGGACAGGGTTCCGGTCCATTTGCCGTCGCCGCCGGGATGCAGTCTCACACCCTCGGCCTCGGGGTGCGGATAGCTGTCGTACGGGGTCGGATTCCCCATTTCGTCGCCCTCACGCACGATCCACGCCTCGGGGTCGTTCTCGACGCCGTTCTCGACACCCATCACGTAGCGGGTGAACCAGCGATTCATGCGCTCCAGCGGCGGAGGCCCGCCGTGGCCGCCCTGGTGGTAGTAGATCTGCACCGGCACGCCCCGCTCCTTCAAGGCCATCGCGATTCGGTAGCTGTGCTCGGGCATCACGTTCCAGTCGTTGAAGCCGTGGGCCATGAGGGTGGCCGCGCGCACGCCGTCGATGTGATTGAGGTAGTCGCGCTCGGCCCAGAAGTCGTTGTAGTCGCCGGTGGTGCGGTCGAGGTGCTCGTCCATCTCGGCGCGCACGTTGGCGATGCAGTAGTCGCGCACGTGCGGGAAGCTGCTGAAGATGAAGTCGAAGAGGACGTCGATGTCCTCGCCGGGATAACCGCCGGGCGACCGCACCAGCCCGTTCGAGCGGTAGTAGTGGTAGTAGGACGTGTTGGGGGCGATGGGGATGATCGCCTCCAGGCCCTCGACGCCGGTTGTCGCCGCGGCCAGCGGCAGCGTGCCGTTGTAGGAGGTGCCGGTCATGCCGACCTTGCCGGTGGCCCAGTATGCCTCGACCTCTTCGTCGCCGTCCAGAGTGGTGAATCCGCGCGCCCGTCCGTTCAGCCAGTCGATGACGGCCTTGGGCCCGAGTGACTCGTTGGCACCGCCGACGGTGGGGCAGCCCTGGGACTGGCCCGTGCCGGGGGACTGGGAGTGGATGACGGCGAACCCGCGCGGCACCCAGGTCCTCACGTGCGACATGGAGATGATGGGCTGGGTGGCGCGATGCGCGATCGTCGCGGGGAAGGGGTCGCGGGTGATGGGGTCGCCGCCGACTTCCTGCCGCAGGTTCCAGAAGTGGTCGAAGTCGAGGCCGGCGACCCCGGAATAGTAGGGACTGGTCTCGTAGATGACTGGCACCTTGAGCCCCTCGGTGTCGGTCTGCCCCGGGCGCGTGACGTCCACATGTACTCGGTCGGGCCTGCCGTCCCCATCGGTGTCGAATTCGGTCTCGACCCAGAGTTCGTGGCGGATCCAGGTGGCGGTGTCCGCGAACTCCGGGACGATCTGCGCCTGGCCGTCCTCGATGACGTGGGTCGTCTGGGCGGTGGCGGTGGTGGGGAGGAGGGTGACGGCGAGGAGGGCGAGGGCGGTACGGGGTGCGGTCATTGGGTTCCTGTAGACATGTGAAAGGTTTCACGAGGGACCGAAAGCGTGGGCGCAAGATTCGCCCGTTTGCGGGGGGAACGCAAGTTTCGTGCGAGGGGTGGTCGCGGAGCCTGGGCCGCTACGTCACCACGAACCGGATCGCGAAGAGCACCGCCACCACCAGCACCGCCAGATTCACCTCATGGCGGCGCCCGCCCACTACCTTGATCAGCACGTAGGTGATGAACCCGAGCCCGATTCCGGTCGCGATCGAGTAGGTGAAGGGCATGGCCAGCGCGGTCACGATGGCGGGGACCGCTTCGGTCAGGTCGTCCCATTCCACGTGACGCAGCGCGCGCGCCATCACGCACCCCACGAAAAGGATCGCGGGGGCGGTCGCGAAGGCCGGGATTGCGGTCGCGATGGGTGCGAACACGATCGAGATGAGGAACAGGCCCGCGACGACCAGGGCCGTGATCCCCGTACGTCCCCCCCCCCGCACCCCCGCCGCGCTCTCGATGTACGAGGTCGTGGTGGACGTGCCGAGCATCGACCCCACGATCGTGGCCGAACTGTCGGCGACCAGTGCGCGCTTCAGGCCCGGAACGCGGCCCGTGCCGTCCGTCAGCCCCGCCTCGTTGAGGACGGCGACGAGGGTCCCGCTCGTGTCGAACAAATCCACCATGAGGAACGCGAAGATGATCGCGACCAGGCCCACTTCGAGCGCGGCCGCGATGTCGAGCTGGAACGCGGTCGGAGCCAGCGAAGGCGGTGCCGCGACCAGCGACTCCGGAGCGGGGGACAGCCCGGCGACCCATCCGATCCCCGCCACGATCAGGATGCAGAGAAGGACGGACGCAGGCTGTTTGAGGTGCTCCATCCCCACGATCGCGATGAACCCGAGCACCGCCAGGATGACCGTCCACTCGGTGAGGTTGCCGAGCGTCACCAGCGTGGCCTCGCTCCCCACCACGACCCCGGCACTGCGCAGCCCGATGATGAACAGAAAGAACCCGATTCCGGCTGCGATCGCGTGCTTCTGTGAGCGCGGAATGGCGTTCACCACCCATTCGCGCACCGGCAGCACCGACAGGATCAGCATCAGCACCCCCGAGCAGAACACCGCCCCCAGTGCGGCCTGCCACGGAAGGCCCATCGTGCCCACGACCACGGCCGCGAAGTACGCGTTCAGCCCCATCCCCGGCGCCAGCGCGATGGGGAAGTTCGCGTAGAGCCCCATCACGATCGACCCGAAGGCCGCGGCGATGCAGGTGGCGACGAGTGCCGCCCCCGCGTCCATCCCCGTGCCACCCAGGATCTGCGGGTTCACGAAGATGATGTACGCCATCGTGAGGAAGGTGGTGAAACCGGCCACGATTTCGCGGCGGACGGTGGAGTTGCGTGCTTCGAGCTCGAAGTACCTCAGCACGGGGGCTTTCTCCTTTGGGGATGGTGAGTTAGGGCGTTCGGGGGTGCCGGGTGGCGGGGCGCACTTCAGCTTCTCGTCCATGACCGTAGGGGTTAGAATGGGTTACCGCCAGAGTGAGTGGAGGAGTCCCGATGGATGAAATGGCTGATTTGCGGATGCAGGGCGTACAGGAGACCGGGGTGGCTTGCCGGGTTCGCGGCAAAACGACCGCTGCCGGGGGGATCGCGCGACTTGCTTCGCTCTGCCTGATCCTCATCGCCTGCGGGGAGACCGAGCCGGAAAACCGGTCACCGATCACCGTCGGTGTCATTCCCGATGTCGAGATGACCACCATGGCCGATACGGCATTCGACGTGTCCGGGTACTTTTCCGACGGCGATGGCGATACACTCGTGTACGGGGCCGAATCCCTGGACGGCACGGTGGCCCGAGCGACTGTCGGCGGTGCGCTTCTCCAGCTGAACACATACGGCAAGATCAGCTCCGCGGACATCAGGGTGGCAGCCACGGATCCAGACGGGGCCGAGGCCTCGCTCACGTTCATGGTCACGGCCACGAACCAGCCGCCGGTGGTGGCCCGGAGTATTGGGAACCAGGAACTCAGGGCCGACTCCGTGGTCGTCATCGACCTCGAGCCCTACTTCACTGACCCGGAGGACCTGCCGCTCGAATACAGCGCTGAGAGCGGCGCCCCGACCACCGTGAGTGTCTCGGTATCCGGCAGCACGCTGACCATTTCGGCAGGCTCCGACCCGGGCAGCGCCCAGGTCGACGTCACCGCGACCGACTCGGAAGGCGCCGGCGTTTCACAGTCGTTCCAGGTCGAGGTCCTGAGGCCGCCGTCGTCCGAATGGCGGGAGAACTTCGACAGCGCGGGCGCGCTCAGGAACTGGGATATTCATGACCCGGACGGCGCGTCGGTGGAGGTGGACGAGGAGGCCGGAGCCCTGCTGCTCCACCTGCCCACGGACGACTACAACGCAGTTCAGGCCCACGCGCGAGAAGTCGTGGACATTGCCGGCGACTGGGTGGCGTCCACGTACATGGGCCTGAAAGACGGCGATATCGAGCAGTGCTCCGAGTTCACGGTGCACACAGGGGACGAGACCTACCCGAGCTGGCAGTTCGAGATCGACCACTGGGACGAGTCGTTTCTCATCTACGTCCGGTACTCGGAAGACAACTGGTGGCACGACATTTGGGAGGGATATTTCGAGGACTACACGGACGATATCCCGGGGGTCGGCGACTTTTTCGATCTGGCGCTGAGCATGTCGAACGATACCCTCACCGTGATGTACAACGATACGGTCCAGATCGCGCGGTTTCACCCGAAAGACGATGGAGACGACTGGCCGGGGAACGGAAACGTGCCCGCCGCGGCCACCGGAGTCGCGCTGGGCGGGAGCAACTGCTTCGGTGTCGGAACCGTCTCCGTGGACTTCGTGGAGATCAGGGAGATCGGTGATCCGAACCGCTGAGTCACCATGCCCCCCTATTGCGGCCGGTTCAGACCTCCCGAGCCCGCGCCAGCAACTCCGCCCCCGTCTCGCATAGGATGATCCGGTCGCCGATCCGGGCGATCCGTTCCGGGTCGGAGACTTCCTCCAGCAACTCGGACAGGCGCTCGGCCGTGTCCGCGCCGAACTTCAGTCTGGCCAGGCGGCAGACCAGCGTGGCGCGTCCCTCGCGGTGCGCCCTCTCCTTCAGCTCCTCCACGCCTGCGTAGACCATTCCCGCCTCCTTCAGCGATTCCACTTGTTTCATAACCTCTTCTCCGATCCCCCACGACTGCGCCGCTCCCAGGACCCACTCCCGAAAAGCCTCCCGCAGCCTCTTGTGTTCCGGTCCCGGGTAGGTGTCGAGCACCTCCCTGACCACTCGCGATACGTTCCCGGCCGAGGAGTCCGCCTCCATGCCGACGATCCATGACACGACGTTGCGCTCCGGTAGAGGTTGGCCGGTCAGGGCCCGCAGGTCAAGCGCCTTGTGGATCAGCTTCGGCTGGTAGTCGGCCAGCCACCCTCCTACCGGCTCGATGAGATCCCTGACGTCGGCCGGGGCTGTCCAGCGGTTGCGTACGTTGTAGATCGTCACTGGGGGGTGGAGCTGCAGGAAGAGCACGACTTGGGGTGCCGGAGTCTCTCCATTTCCACAACGATGCCGAGAACACCCGCACTGTCGAGAACACCGCACAGCTTGCTACCCCCCGGGCGGGGTGCCGCCGCACCTGACCCAACTTGGTCCCCACCTCACCGTCAGGGTATAGGCGCCCGTGTCCCCGACCGGGCCAGCGGGGCTTGATGTAACGATGATGGTGTAGATGCCGGGACGCACGTGATGGCAGCCCCATGAATCGAGTCCGCCAGCCGCGTTGTCGTCGTTTGCCATCAGTTCTGACCAGTCGTCGCCTCGCAAACCACGCATCAGATGGAATTGGCTGTCGACGTCGTCGGACTCCATGAAGATCTCGGCGCGCACAGGGCTGCAGATCGGGAGGATCCAGTCGTCGTAGTGATTCTGCGTGAAGAACAGCGTTCCGTCGTCGTCGGTCAGGCTGCCCTCCACCTTTCCGGCCCCGAGGTGCACGACCCTGGAGTCCTCCGCAATGCGCGACATCGTCGTCGACGGTATTGGACAGAGGTCCATGTATGGGGGGCCGCAGTTGAGGAGGGTGGTGGTGGCCAAGAGAGGTACGAGCAGCGGTGACCGGTGCGTGGGCAGGTACGCGCAGGGCAGCGCGAGGTGGCGCGAGCGCAGCGTGAAGAACGTGGCCAGGGTGCAGGATTGGGTGGGATGAGGCATAGGGTGGCTACCGTCGTCGTGAGTGGTCATTTCCCCCGCCCCTCAGTTGCCCGCCACCAGGTCTGCGGCCCGGTTGCCTTCGTTGTCCTCAAGCGACGGATCGGCCCCGGCGTCCAGGAGCGCCTCGACGACGGGGGTCTCGCGGAACCGCGCAGCCTGGTGCAGAGGTGTTCGACCGCGATCGTTGCGGACGTCGATCCCGGCACCGGCCGCAACCAGTGTTTCGACGAAGCCGGGGTCGGCCGCCAGATGAAGCGCCGTCAGTCCGTTCTGTGTCTTGGCGTCCGGGTCGCCGTCCGCTTCCAGAATGGCCATGACGATCTCGCGTTCACCCATCGACACGGCGAAGTGGAGCGCGTTCCAGCCGTAGTCGTCCTCGGCCCTGGGGTCCGCCCCGCCTGCCAGCAGCGACTTGGCGGTCTCGGAACCACCGAGGAGGATTGCCCGGTGCAGTGGCGTGAAGGCGAAGTCCACGCCCCGGTCGAGGAACTCCGGAAGGGCTCTCGACCTCGCCGAAAACACGGCGGAATGAAAGGGCGTCCACCCGTCGTTGCTCAGGGGCTCCGGGTCCCCGCCTGCTTCGAGCAGGAGCACCGTTACCCGCACATTCGGGTTCAGGTGCGCGAAATGGAGCGGCGTGTAGCCCGCGTTGCTCATGGCGTTCGGATCGGCACCCGCAGCCAGAAGATGCGAAGTCACCACGGGGTTGCTGTTCTGAACGCCGGAGTGAAGCGGCGTCGAGCCGAAATCGCTCGGAGCGTTCGGATCGGCACCGGCCTGCAGCAGTAGACGGACGATCGCCGGATTGCTGGTCTCAGCTGCGGTGAGGCGGAGTATCCCGGGGCCCAGTGAGCCCAGCCCGTGTTCCTCCAGGCAATACCGGAATCCCCGGATGTCGTCGAAGTCGGCGATGCGGCAGTCCTGGGCGGCGAGGGGGGTTGCGAGGAGGAGGAGGGTGGGGAGGAGAAGGATCGGATGTGGGTGGTGGGGCAAGACGCCGCACGGATGCTCCCGCCAGGGCAGGGCCCGTAGCAGGGTGAGCGTCATGACCGGCGTCCGGTATCGGTTGGGATTAGCCATCTTGCTGACTACCGATGCTATGGGGGAGCCATTCCACGGCCCCTCAGGCGGCGCACGAGGTCGCTGTGCCAGTTGATTCCGAAGTTGTGTACGACCCCCGATCTGCGGGACCGGTGGCAAAACTCCCGATCCTCGTCCTTGACGCCGGTCCAAATCTCCTGAATCGTCTCGAGCTTGTTGAGAATGATCTCTGGCCCATGTGGCCAACGGTCCATTTCGCCGTCAGCAGAGCGCTCCCACGCCAGAGTCAGGAAACTGCTGAGCCAGAAGAGCTCGTCCGCCGCGACGTTCACCCAGTGGCGAGCCTGTTCGCAGTCCGCCGCAGCCAGTTCTCCGAGAACATCGCCAAACACCCCAACGTTCCCGAACAGATCTGTGCGGACGTCCAGCACTGCGTCCGCGTCTTCACGCGCAGCCGCAATTGCGGCACTCTGGATCCGGTCAGCCGCCACCGACATGAGCGAATCGATCCGAAGGGTGTCCAGCTGGCCTTGAGCGGCCAGCGGAGCGGGGATTGCGAGAGCCAAGGTGGCAATGGTCAGGCGGCGGACGTGAGGACGCACTGCAGCTCCACGGGCATACCGAGACCTACGGGCAGAGAGCGCACCTAAAGGATCCTTCGGTTCACGTGCCCGTAGTAGCAAACGGGTACCCTCCCCGCCATCCTCTGGCTCCCGGCTGCGAACTGGGGCATAGGCTCTCGTGCGGGTTCTCATCCTTCGCTTCGGCTCCCTCTCAACTTCGATTCGCAGCAGTTCGGGAGGGACCTCGTCTGCCGAAGTTCCGAAGAGTACCGGATCCACGTTCCCCTGTCTTCGTCACGTGCAAGTTCCACCGAAGCGAACCGAACGGCATGGCAGCGATCAAGCTTGAGCAGGAGGTCCAACGGTCGAAGATTGCCCCTGTTGCGCCAGCGTTCGACTCTCACCAACTCGCCGGGGGCCATCACTTCCAAGTCGTCAACGGCGACCAAGCGCCCCGGGACGTACCGCTCTACAGACAACACCATCCCTTCGGACTCAGACTTCAGTCTCACCGCTACCGTCGTCGAATCCGCTCCCGACATCAGGACCGAGTCTCCGTAGGTCGTCGTCCCCACGCGCTCTTCAACAGCCACCGAAGCCGGTTCCTCTTCGCCCGGGGTCACGCAGGCGGAGGCAACCGAAATACAGGCAAGCGCAAGCGTAACCTTCTGTGTCGTCACGCGACAGGTCCTACAACGTACTGTGCTACTCGCCAGGTTCTGGCGTCCGGCCTCCGGGCTTTTCCTCCGCTTGGCGCGAATCAAAACGAGTATGGGCAGAAGAAGAACCGAAAGAGTCACACAAACAATCGCTATAGCGTCTCCTTGCAAGCGGCTTCCGAGTGGCCAACCCCAGGCCGGAGCCACGAAATGAGCGCAGCAGAACACGTAGCAGATGATAACCCCGCACACCGCCCAATATTCCCGCCTTCGGGGGTTTCGATTCTTGACGTTGGCCGCCTTCAGGAGGCAGTCCAGACTCACTCGGCATTTCCGTTCCACTTCCGAGCCCAGGTCATCACCGGCTGTCGCATCGCTCAACACCGTTCCACCACCGGCGCCGTTCTTTTTGTTTGGTTGCCGGTCGCTGAAAGCTCTACCGACCAACAGCAAAACCACCGTCACGAGCAGCATCGGCATGATCCGCTGGGAATCGAAGATCTGGCCCACCGTCGGGCCGAGGGCGGTCATTGCGATGCTGTTGAGTGAGAGCATGGTTACAGTGACGGCACCCCAAGCCATCTGCATTCCATGCCCTGAGCCACTGGTCAGCGCGTAGACTACGACCACGACCACTGGCTGCAACCACCATGGCTGATCCGGCAGCACCGCCACTGCGGCGACCACGCTCCCAATTCCTGCCAAGAACGCCAGAGCGCCCGGACGCTCGGTCGTCGAGTCCCAAACTCCCCGCCACACTGCCGACCAACTGCCGCCGACTATCGCGCTTCCATCTCTCTTCTGCTCCTCATATTCCCTCTCACACTCTTGCCAGTGGTAACCCAAGCACACCAGGTTCTTCTGCGCTTCGGCGATGTGGGCGGGTATCTCCGAGGAGGGAGACTCGGTCGTTGTTGTCTCCGGGCTGTGCGAACGATCCAAGACACTGACGAGCCACGAGCGAAATCGGGTGAGCCACGACCGCCCGACGAGCTTGCATGTCTTTTCCGCCAGTTCCTGTGCCTGCTGGGCATAGTGAACGCGACTGCGGGCAACCTCGCGTTTATGCTGAGCAGTCTCGAGGGCTTTGCGGGCAGCCTCGCTGCGTCTCTCCAACCTCTGGATTCGGCTCCCGGGCCCAACCTCGCTTGTCCCCGTTTTTGAATAGCGCCCGGCCCTTCTTGAATCAAGCTGAGCTTCTATTCGGTTAACCCGACGCTCCAGGCGTCGGCATTCTCGGTGTTCTCGTATGGCCAAGCGCTTCCCTTGAAGAAGATGCGACAGCAAATCCGCATCAGTCCGCCGTAAGGCTCTCTCCACGTTCCAGCGTTTGGTTAGATTCCAGACCAACAGGGCACGAGCCGTGAAATAGAGGAACGCCAAGGGCAGGAGGACTCCCGCCATCCAGAACGTAGTCTGGCGGTCCAGCCGCAAAACACGTCCACTGCCATAGTTTCCTAGTTGCCGGGGGCGATCCATGCTCTTCATAGCATTGACCAGACCTTCGGCGAGATCGGACAAAGCCAAATCGTCAGCCACCGAGCCGGACTCCAGAGCCCGAAACGCCAGCAGATCGCCGTAGGCATCTACGGATAAGGACGCAGGTAAGGTCCAGCCCTCGTGTCCGAACACACTTCCGTTCGTCATCAGACCGGAGCGAGGGTCATGCGACAGCACCGGCAGACTCGACGAGGGCAACAATCCGACCACCACACCCGGCCCCCTTGGCCGCACCACCGGTGGCGATGGTCCCGAATCGGCCCGGAATTCGAGTTCGTTTCTGTACGGCGCGTCCGGCGATGCAGCCGAGTCTCTCGGCGACGACGCGTCGACTACATCCCAGTCCGCAACGTCGGTCACCGTTACTACGATGGACCGATCGACAGAATCCACGGTCGCTAACAGTCTTTCGACCGCGGCGAGGGTTGCAGCCAAGGGATGCACGCTCGTCGAGTCCAGCGCGTTCCCAGCCGAAAACCCATGTGAAGCTGCCACGAACAAGGCGTCCTCGGATCCCGGCGGGCGTGTCCAAGCTACGACCTCGTCAATCTCGTCGATTCGAAGCGACACCGGACTCTGAACGACCCGTCGGACGGTACGGACGGCACACTTGAACCCCATCTCTTCAAGGTGCCTTGCCGCGAAAGCCGACACTCTTCCAACGCGCTGGGCGGCGGGTTCGCCGCACACCTGACCCGACTCGGCAACACCCCGCCCAACCGTCAGCAACGAGTCCGCAATTGCCGTTGCCCGCCCCCCGATGCTGGCTGGTTCCGAGCACGCCGCGAGAAAGAGAAGCAAGAGAATCGGAACGAACGAGGATACCGCGCCGCTGCGACAATCCAGACCCACCGGGCGTTTCGCAGCGAGGTCTGTGCCAGCCCACCTCCGCCATCTCACACGGACCAGAGACAGCCAGGAGGCCTTGAATAAACTGAACTCCGCCGTGAATCGTCGTCTCTCCCTAGCCATCTCAGTGCCTCCCTTCCATAATGGAGTCCGCCCTAACGACTTGTCCAAGAACCGGGACCACCTCAGTCACGTCACCTCTTCACGCGTCGCGACTGGACTTCTTTCTCTTGCCCGGAAGGACCCACAGTAGAAGCAACAGCAGTAGGACCAGTAGTGCCGCCTGCCAAGGCAGTTCGCACAGCAGACGATACACCTCGGCTATCCGGTCCCAGATCCTACGGACCTTGCTGAGTATCACCACCAATCCAAGTACGGTGAGCGGGACGGCGACAAGGACGAGGACGTGAGCCAGCCAAGTTGTCCATGTGCGCGGACACTTACGCGAGGCGGTGGGTTCATCCGTGTATGCCCAGACATCCCGTCTGCGAAAGGAACACCACCCAAACAGTCGCAGAACGAGCCAGCCGAGCCACGCCTGATGCCACAATGCCTTCCGGTCGCCTGAGAGTGCCACCCGTCGCCAGAATCTGTCAGCTTGGGCCTTTGTGTAGCCGCCAGCCAGTTCCGCCCCGCACCTGTACAGGTAATCGTGCACCACGCCAGCAACGTCCACCCGGGACCAATGCATGAACCAGCGGGTACCCCAAGGGAGCGAACTGTAGTCCGTCACGAAACAAGTCGGAACGGCTACGATCCTACTCCCGTCCGCGTTTCGGCTCCCGTCCGCGTTTCGGCTGACATCCACACGGATCTCGCGCAGCAACCGACGCCGGCCATCCGCGGACTTCTCTGCCTGCAAGGCACCTGGGCGTGACTGAACTCTTGTACCCATTGCGTTCGTCCTCTCTTTCAACTATAGTAGTAGTTTCTGGCCCTTGGCCTCCGGGGAAGGCGGAGGCGTGCTTGAAGTGGCGACCACGCTTGGAAATCTCACTTCACCCCCACCCGGTACCGCCCGGTC
Organism: Longimicrobiales bacterium; assembly: GCA_965211795.1. Taxonomy (GTDB): domain Bacteria; phylum Gemmatimonadota; class Gemmatimonadetes; order Longimicrobiales; family Gaopeijiaceae; genus Bin94. Next base: position 3,183,922 of record OZ242973.1, on the reverse strand, counting down.
TCGCCCTCTCCGTAACTGGTGGCGATGACGAAGTAGTCCCCGACGTGGGCAGCCAGGAACTCCACGCGCGCGTTTGATCCCGATCCTCCGTCGTCGTCGGTCGCGACCGGCGTGCCGTCTTTTCGGAACACACTCAAGTAGGTGTCCACCTCGTCCGACTCCATATCTATGACTATGCGCTGCCCCACCTCTGCTGCGGTCACAATCCAAGCGTCGTGATACGTCCAGGGTTCCCAGATTCCGTCGGACGAGCTGAGGCTGCCATTGAGTGTTCTTCCGGGTGCCAGCTTTCCCTCCGGCACTACGAGGAGGAAGAACGCCTCGCTGCCCCGGATGTCCCCCGCGCGGTCCACGGGCCTAAGGCCTCCTTCGTTCTCGGCCTTCAGGTCCGCACCAGCTTCCAGCAACAATTCGATGATATTGGCCATCTCGTCGGTCTCGTCGGCGTATATGGCAGCGATGTGAAGGGGTGTATCGCCGGTTGAATCTCGCGCCATCGGATCGGCGCCGGCTTCGAGCAACGCCCGGATCACTGGTGCCTTGACAGCCGAATTGGTGACGGCCCAGTGCAGTAGACTGTAACCGGGAACGTTCTGGCTCCCGTCCGACAAACCCGGATCGGCACCCGCTTGGAGCAAGGAGGTAATCACCGCCTGGAGGGATTCCGCCCGGTGCCGGACCGCGCCCTCCAAGGGTCGCCAGCCGTACCCGCTGTCACTCATATTGGGTTCCGCTCCCGCACCCAGCAAGGCATCGACAATCGACACCGGAGCGTGTCGCACAGCTAGGGAGAGGGCGGTCGCGCCGGTGCCCGTGGGCGCGTCTGGATCTGCCCCCGCTGCCAGCAGCGACGACACTGTCTCCAACCCGGCAAGCGAAACCGCAAAGTGCAACGGAGCCCAACCGTATCGGTCCGTCTCGTTCGGGTCGGCTCCGTTGCCGAGCAACTGGTTCAATCCTGTTGTGTCCTTCAGCAGGATGGAGAGTTCCAGCGGCGTCAAGTTCTCCCCGGCGCCCGCCCGAAGCAGCGCAGAAATGTGGCCGAGGTCGGGCCACTCACCGTGGCCGAGGTCGCGACGCGGGTGCAGCACAGAGAGCAGCGGCATACGTCCGTCGTCGCTTTCGGCCAGGGGATCAGCGCCACGGTCCAGCAGCGCCTCGACAACGCGTTGATTCCCGCGTTTTGTAACGGCCAAGTGCAGAGTCGTGTACCCCGACGCATCCCTCGCGCGAAGATCGGCCCCCGCGTCCAGCAGCATCGATAGCAGAAGTGGATCGTCCACTCCTGACACATCGTGGAGGGGTGTCCGCATCTTGTAACCGTAGGCCTTGACCTCCACGTCAGCACCGGCATCGAGGAGGACTGATACTGCCATACGATTGCCTCTCCAGATAGCCGCATAAAGTGGAGTCGTGCCGGGGTTGTTTCGAGCGTTCACGCGAGCACCCCCCTCAACGAGTGCCCACGTCACCATCGCATTCTCGTTGGCCCCCGCCCAGTGCAATGGAGTACTGCCGTCGTCGTCTTTGGCGTTCGGGTCATAGCCCGCGTCGAGGAAAAGGGAAACCACGGTCGGATTGCTGGTCCAGCGCGCGACACGGTGAAGGATCGTACCGCCATACCATGTCCTTTCCCAGGTTACACCGGCCTCCAAGCAGCGACGGATACGCTCAACATCATTGAATACCTCGGCGGGAATGTCGCAATCCTGTGCGGAAGCGACCTGGGCCGGGAGCACCGGGATGAGCGCGATGAAGGCCGCCGTTAGCATAGTCAAGGACCCAGAGGCATGTCGGCATCCCCCTTTTTTCCGGAGGACGCCACCCATTCGCAGACCACGCGGGTCGGCAGGAGCGGCGGTGAACAGATCTGCGACGTTAACGTTCGCCCCGCTTGATAGTGCTCCAACCAGATTCATAGTCATTCTCCCAGGGTTGTGAGTCTATCGAGCATGTGTGTCTTCGGGTGACGCATTGGTCGCGGGTTCCCTCTTTTTCCCTTTGGAACCGGAAGCCTCGACCGTCCCATCACCACCATCACCGAACCCCCACTTCATACCGCCCCCCAATCCGCCCCAACCAGACGAGGGTCCACGGGGCGGTGGCCGTCTTCATTTTCCGTGCTCGGGTCGGCGCTGCCGACCAGGAGCGCTTCGATGATGGCGACATTGTCGGTCCAGTCCGCAGCGATGTGGAGGGGGGTGTTGCCCGACTGATTGCGCGCCATCGGGTCGGCTCCCGATTCGAGGAGCGCATGGACTGCCGGGGCCGTGACTTCCGGATTTCGCAGGGCCGGATGCAGAGAGCTGTCGCCGTCTTCGTCCACGCCGGCACGGTTCACCGAACTCCCGGTCGGCCGCGGTTTGGCCCACCAGACCCGCCGGCACCGACAGGCAAGACCATCTTCGTCCCGCCCCTCCTCCGTGGCCGGCGACCTCATCATGAAGCTCCCCGCGCCACCAGAACCGGCTCGCTGATGATGCGGGCCATCAAAGCCGCAAAGTGCAACGGAGTCCATCCGTAGCCGTCGGCCGCGTTGGGGTCGGCGCCCCCCTCGAGTGCGGTTGCCAGCGCGGCGCGGTCACCATTCAACACGGCGATGTGCGCCGACGTGAGGTTCGCTCCCGCGCCGCCCCGCAGGAGCGTAAAGACCACGGCGCGGTCATCGGTGTAGTAGGCGGCCGAGTGGATGGGCATCCGACCGTTCCCCCTCCTGGCAATCGGGTTCGCGCCCGCGTCCAGCAGCGTCGAAACAAGTAGCGGATCGTCCTGCACCGCAGCCTGATGCAGCGGAAACCACCCTGCCTCATCGTAGATTCTGGCGTCCGGGTCGGCACCGCCGTCGAGCAGGATCGAAACGGTGAGGCGGTTTCGGCTCCGCGCCCGCTTCGAGGAGGACCGATGATACGATGGCGTTGTCGTTGGACGCCGCATGGTACGAGCCGGTTTCATGGAGGCGTTTCCTCCGCTGGGGAAGGCGGGCTGTGGGCGCGTCCCCGAGTCTGGTCTTGGGAATGCCGATTCTCTCTTCGGCAGCTACATTCAATATACGGCACAGCTTATGATCCATAGGCGATAATTCCAGCCAGTTTTATGATATTCTGACGATTGGTCCCGCGCCCCGCACCCCGGGGCACACCAACACACCCTCCCACCCGGACACCCCCGTGACCCCCGACACCGAGATGCGACAACGGACCGACGCCCTGCAACAGCGTATCTCCAGCCTGTGCGCGGCGATCCTCCGGATCAGCGGCAGCCTCGACCTCGACACGGTCCTGCGCGAGATCGTCGACAGCGCCCGCGCACTGACGGGGGCCGCCAACGGCGCGCTTACGACGATCGACGAAGACGGCGGGCCCGGTCACTTTGTCACCTCCGGCACCACGCCGGACGAGCACGAGGAAATGAGCCAATGGGCCGACGGGCCCCGGCTATTCGAATACCTGCGGGACCAGCCGGGACCGCTGCGAATCGGCGACCTGCCGCAATACCTCCGGTCGCTCGGTTTCAGCGGCGACGTGGTGCCGTGCAAGACCGCCCAAGGCGCCCCAATCCACAGCCGGGGGGTGCATGTGGGCAGCCTCTTCGTCGGCCGGAAGGAGCCCGGGCGCGAGTTCTCCGATTCGGACGAGGAGGTGCTGGTTCTGTTCGCGTCACAGGCTGCCACGGCAATAGCAAACGCCCGCGCCTACCGGGACGAGCGCCGGGCCCGGGCCAAGGTGGAAGCCCTGATCGACACGTCTCCCATCGGAGTGGCGGTCTTCGACGCGGCATCCGGCGCGATCGTGTCGCTCAACCAGGAGGCGAAACGAATCGTCGAGGGTCTGCGGATGGAGGATCGCTCCCTTGAGCAGCTACCGGAGTTGATCGAGTGCAGCCGGGCCGACGGAAGCCGGATTGCGCTGGCTGAATTGCCTTTGCGGGACCGGCTGAGCAGCGCCGAGACACTCCGCAACGAGGAAGTGGTGCTCGCGGTTCCCGACGGCCGGATCGTGAAGACCCTGCTCAACGCAACGCCGATTCACGGACCGGAGGGCGGGGTCGAGTCCGTGGTGGTGACGATGCAGGACCTGGCGCCGTTCGAGGAGCTCGAGCGGAAGCGGACCGAGTTCCTTGCGATCGTGAGTCACGAGCTGCGCACGCCGCTCACCTCGATCAAGGGTGCGGCGGCCACCGTGCTGGGGAACTCGCCGGGATTCTCGCTGGCGGAGATGACGCAGTTCTTTCGCATCATCGACGAACAGGCGGATCAGATGAGCGGTCTGATCGGTGACCTGCTGGACGCGGGACGGATCACGACGGGTACCCTGTCGGTTTCGCCGGAAGCAACCGATGTGTCGGTGCTGGTGGAGCGGGCGCGTAACACGTTCCTCGACGGCGGGGGCCGGCATGCGGTCATGGTCGATCTTCCCGGGGGACTGCCGCAGGCGATGGTGGACCGGCAGCGCATCGTTCAGGTCCTGGCCAACCTCCTGTCCAACGCGGCCACACATTCGTCGGAATCGTCGCCCATCCAGATCGCGGCCCAGCGCGATGGCGCCTTCATCGCGGTCTCGGTGACCGACAGGGGCAGAGGCATTGCACCGCACCGGCTCCCGCACCTGTTCCGGAAGTCCCCTATCTCCGATGACGAAGTTGGCGGAGAGCGGGATGGCCTGGGTCTGGCCATCTGCAAGGGGCTGGTCGAGGCCCACGGCGGGCGCATCCGGGCCGCGAGCCGCGGGGAGGGACGGGGCGCCCGGTTCACCTTCACGGTTCCGGTGGCTGGCGGAGCGGAAGATACTACCGAGACGGTGGACTCGGCACCGGACCGAGGGAAAGCGCGGCGGGCCGGTCACGCGCGCGTCCCCGTCCTCGTAGTCGACGACGACCCCCAGACGCTACGCTACGTGGGCGACCTGCTCAGGGTGGGGGGCTACGCCCCGGTGCTCACGGGAGACCACCGGGGGCTGTCCCGCCTGATCCGTACCGAGAAACCCCAGCTGGTGCTTCTCGACCTGATGTTGCCCGGGACCGACGGGATACAGCTGATGGAAGACGTGCGCGAGCTGGCCGATGTGCCCGTCATCTTCATCTCCGCCTACGGCCGGGACGAGACGATCGCGAGGGCGCTCGGGGCCGGGGCCGCCGACTACATCGTCAAGCCGTTCTCGCCGACGGAGCTGACGGCGAGGGTGCGCGCGGCGTTGCGAAGCCGGGCCGAGCCCGCGCCGTTCGAGCTCGGGGAGCTGGCCATCGACTATGAGCGGCGCCATGTGACGGTGGCCGGCCGCGCGGTGAAGCTGACGGCCACCGAGTTCGAGGTGCTGCGCGTGCTGTCGATCAACGCGGGGCGGGTGGCGACGTACCGGTCGCTCCGGCGGCAGGCGTGGAAGCGTTTCGACGGCACCGTCCAGCCCAAGCTGGTGCACGCGCTGGTCAAGAGGCTGAGGGGCAAGCTGCGCGAGGACGGGGACGAGGCGACCTACATCCGCAACGTGCGCGGGGTGGGCTACCGGATGCCGGTGCAGGCACGGAAGAAGTAACGGTTCACAGGACACGGCCCCGCCCCCTCACCCGCCCACCAGCCTCGACAGCCAGCGCACGCCGGCGCCCCGTAGATCCCCAGCTCGTACCCCGCGACCGCCATCAGCAGCCCGATCGGGGTGATGGAACCCTTGACGGCGAAAAGGGACGCATCCACAGTCGCGTGGAGGCGCCCGGGGCCGGTTGCCGCGAGTCTCTCGGTGAGCTCCTGGTCGACGACTCGTGGCTGGTAGCTCAAGCTTTTGGCCAGATAGTTCGGCACACTGTCAACGGAGAACACGGCAAGCGATCAACGGAGAATATGACGGTCGATCAACGGAGAAGTCGGTCCTGTCGCTCACCACGCCGCCCTATTGTGCCGGTTCAGATCTCCCGAGCCCGCACCAGCAACTCCGCCCCCGTCTCGCACTGGATGATCCGGTCCCCGATCCGGGCGATCCGTTCCGGGTCGGAGACTCCTTCCAGCATCTCGGACAGGCGCTCGGCCGTATCCGCGCCGAACTTCAGCCTGGCTTGGCGGCAAACCAACGTGGAACGCCCCTCAGCACGTCCCTCTGCACGCCCCTCCCCGAGCCCTTCCCGATGCGCCCGTTCCTTCAGTTCCTCCACTCCTGCGTAGATCATTCCCGCCTCCTTCAGCGATTCCACCTGTTTCAACACCTCTTCTCCGATCCCCCACGACTGCGCCGCTCCCAGGACCCATTCCCGAAAAGCCTCCCGCAGCCGCTTGTGCTCCAGTCGCGGGTACGTGTCGAGCACCTCCCTGACGACTCGCGATACGTTCCTGGCCGAGGAGTCCAACTCCATGCTGGCGATCCATGACACCACGTTCCGCTTTGGTAGAGGTTGGCCAGCCAGGGGTCGCAGGTCAAGCACCTTGTGCATTAGCTTCGGCTGGTAGTCGGCCAGCCATCCTCGCGCCGGCTCGATCAGATCCGTCACATCGACCGGGGCTGTCCAGGGGTCGTGCCCGTTGTAGATCGTCACGGCCAGCACCGGGGGTAGGAGGCCACCGGGGGCCAGCTGGAGGCTCCGCGCCTTGCGGGCGAGCAAGCCGTGGAAGGCGATGGCGACATAGTACAGCATCCGTGCTGCCATGTAACGGTCGGTCCCGGACTGGAACTCCATGTGGAGGAGCAGGAAACGCGAGCTTCCCTTGAAGTGGATCTTCCAGATGAGGTCTGCCTGGGAGCGGACCAGTCCGGAGGTGGTCCGCTCGGTGGCCAGACTTTCCATCCTGTCGAAGTCGAGTTCGTCGGCGAGGTCGCTGTTGATGAAGCCTCGGATGAGGTGGTGGATGGCCAGGGGCAGCGAGAAGAGGAGCTTGTAGGACTGGTCGTGTCGTCGGGACAATCGCGGGGTTCCGGTGTGGATGGTTCCGGGGAGACGGGCGACGGCTCCGCACAGCCGCCGCAAGTTGGCCGTGCACTGTCGCTCGGTTCCCGGACAATCGCGCCGGAGGACGGGCGCTTCCATGGTGAAACGGGCCTGATCGCGCGAACGGCTTCCACCTGACACGTGCTTCGGGTCAAGAATGTCAATTCAGCATTACATTATGTAAAGTACAGATTACATTGTCGCATTGAAGGCCCGCCTGACGCAGGGCAAGATAGCCGCCTTGGCCTCGGCGTGGATCTTGGGGCGGCAAGCCGAAAGACACGCCCAGCAGCGATCCTGTCAACCGTCCCACTTGACGCTGCACCCCCGTCCATCAGACTCTGTCACGACCCCACATCGTGCCTCCGAACACCATCACCCCAAACCATCCGAGCCAATCCCCAATGCGCACCCGGCCCATCCCAATCCGCCCCGCCCTCCCGCTGGCTCTCCTCCTCACCACCACCCTCCTCCCCCCCACCCCCGCCCTCCCGCAGCAGGCGCCCGACCCCGCCACCTACACCGCCCTGCGCTGGCGCCACATCGGCCCCGAGGGGAACCGCTTCTCCGCGGCCGCCGGCATCCCCGGCCACGCCCACACCTACTACGTGGGCGCCGCGTCGGGCGGCATCTACAAGACCACCGACGGCGGCGTGCACTGGGACGCGATCTTCGACGATCAGCCCGTGCAGTCGATCGGGTCGCTGGGCGTCGCGGTGTCCGATCCGAACATTGTCTGGGCCGGGACCGGCGAAGGGAAGATCCGGAGTCACGTCTCGGTGGGGCAGGGGGTCTACAAGTCCACCGACGCCGGCGCAACCTGGACGCTCATGGGGCTGGAGCAGACCGGGCGCATACCGCGGCTCGTCATCCACCCCACGAATCCGGACATCGTGTTCATCTGCGCGATGGGCCACGCGTACGGTCCGCAGCCGGAGCGCGGGGTCTACCGCACCACTGACGGCGGTGCCACCTGGGAGCACGTCCTCTTCATTGACGAGGACACCGGGTGCTCGGACATCGCGATGGACCCGACGAATCCGCGCGTGCTCTTCGCGGGCACCTGGCAACTCGAGATCCACACCTGGGGGCGGACCTCCGGCGGACCCGGCGGCGGCCTGCACGTCTCGCGTGACGGCGGTGACACCTGGACGAAGCTGAACGGGCCGGACAACGGGATCGGGCTGCCCGAGAAGCCGGTGGGGAAGGTGGCCGTGGCGGTCGCGCCGTCGAACCCGGACCGCGTCTACGCCATGCTCGAAACGGGCGACGGGATTCCGTGGGAGGGGCGCGAGACGGAGAACGGCCAGGTGTGGCGCTCCGAGGACGGCGGGCGCACCTGGGCGCTGATCACGCGCAACCGCAACGCGATGGGGAGGCCGCACTATTACTCGCGGGTGGTCGTGTCGCCCAACGACGAGGACGAGGCGTATTTCCTCACGGCCTCCTTCACCGTGTCGACCGACGGGGGACGGACGCTGGACGTGACGCCCCGCCCCCAGGCCCCCGGCGGCGACCACCACGACATGTGGATCGACCCCACCGAGCCCGACCGCATGATCGTCGCGCACGACCAGGGCCTCTCGATCTCGATCAACCGGGGGAAGACGTGGTTCCGGCAGCGCCTCACCAACGCGCAGATGTACCATGTGACCGTCGACAACGCGATCCCGTACAACGTGCTCGGCAACAAGCAGGACGAGCCGACGTACCGGGGGCCGAGCAACAGCCGCATCATGGGGCAGCGGCGCATCACCGGGATTCCACGCGGCATGTGGCACCATGTAGGTGGTGGCGAGAGTGGTTTTGCGACGCCGGATCCGACCGATCCGAACATTGTGTGGTCGTCGGCTTCGGGGTCGGGGATGGTGGGGGGGATCGTGGTGCGCTACGAGGAGGACCGGCGCCAGTTCCGGGCCGTCGAGGTGTGGCCGGAGCAGAGCCGGGGCGCGGCTTCGGAGGTGCGCTACCGCTTCATCTGGGACGCGCCGATCCACATCTCGCCGCACGACAACAATACCGTGTACGTCGGGAGCCAGCATGTGCACCGGACCCGGAACGGGGGGCAGAGCTGGGAGGTGATCTCCCCGGACCTGACGCTTAACGACCGGAGCCGCATGGGGCTGTCGGGAGGGTTGACGGGGGACAACATCGGGGTGGAGTACGCGGGCACGGTCTTCGGGATCGCCGAGTCGCCGGTGGAGGAGGGACTGATCTGGGTCGGGACGAACGACGGGCTGCTGCAGGTGACGCGGGACGGCGGCGGGACGTGGACGAACGTGACGGGCAACATGCCGGGGCTGCCGGAGTGGATGGCGGTGCGGTCGATCGCGCCTTCGCGGTACGAGGCGGGGACGGCCTATGTAGCCATTGACGGGCACCAGATGAATGTGCGGGATCCGCTGGTGTACCGGACCCGCGACTACGGCGCGTCCTTCGAGAAGATCACCGACGGGATTCCGCCCAGCATGCTGAGCTACACCAAGGTGATCGTGGAGGACCCGCAGCGTCAGGGGCTGCTGTACGTGGGCACCGAGAACGCGCTCTACGTGTCGTTCAACGACGGGGACGACTGGCAGCCGCTACAGAACAACCTGCCGCACGCGCCTGTCTCGGGGATGGTCGTGCAGGAGCACTTCGGGGACCTGGTGGTGGGGACCTATGGGCGGGGGTTCTGGATCCTGGACGACCTGACGCCGCTCCAGCAGCTCACCCCCGAGGTCATGGCGTCCGCCGCCCACCTCTTCGCACCCCGCGACGCGTACCGCTTCCGCCCGATCACCCCGCCCTCCGTCCCCTACAGCGATCCCACCGAGGGGACGGATCCCGAGTACGGCGCGTCGATCAACTACTGGCTGGCGGAGTCGACCGATGAAGCGCCCACCGTCGAGATCCTCGACGCGTCCGGCGACGTCGTCCGCACCCTCACCGGCACCAACGACGCCGGCGTCAACCGCATCCACTGGAACCTGCGGGACGAGTCCAACGGTCCCATCCGGCTATTGACCAGCCCAATGTACGCGGACCACATCGACGTCGGCGACGACGGCCGCCCCGCCCCCGGCGCCCGCCAGGTCTCGATCCTGCTCCCCCCCGGACGCTACACCGTCCGCCTCAACTCGGCTGGCGAGACCCACGAGCAACCCCTCACCGTCATCAAGGATCCCCACTCGGCGGGCGCCGAAACCGACATCGCCGCGCAAGTCGCCTTCCTGCGCGAAGTCCGCGACGACATCGTCACGGCCGGCGAAGCAGTCCACCGCGTCGAAGCGATGCGGGTGCAACTCGCCACCATGTCACGCTTCGCCGAAGACGAGACCCTCGCCGAAGCCATCACCTCGCTCCAGAACGAGCTCACCCACCTCCAGATGAACATGGTCGACCTGCGTCTCACCGGTCAGGGACAGGACGGCGTGCGTTTCGGGGCGACCCTGCTCCAGAAGCTGGGCTATCTGACCGGCGCGATCTCGGGGGCCGACTTTCCGCCCACCGACCAGGAGCTGGAGGTCAAGGCGCTGCTGCACGGGAAGCTGCGCGAGCACCTGGAGGCGCTGGAAGCGCTGGTCGCGAACGAGGTGGCTGCGCTGAACGAGATGCTGCGGGCGCGGGGGATGCTGATTATCGCGGGAGGGTGAGAACCGGTATCATGTAACTGATTGACACTAAAATACTCAATCACTTACATTCATTTCATGCATACCTACCAGCGCCCCCAGGTGGAGAAGGTCGTCCACTACCTGACGCGCGACGCGAAGCCGCTGATCGTCGCTGTCACGGGACCCCGCCAGACCGGGAAGACCACCATCATCCGGGATGCTCTCGAGCGGCTGGACATGCCCAGCCGGTACGTGGCGGTTGACGAAGTCCGGACCGAGCCCGGGAGTCGGTGGGACCGGGACTCCGGTCCCCTGGGAAGGGCGTGGCTCCACGATACCTGGAGGGAGGCCCGCGAGGACGCGAACGAGAATGATCGAGGTTTCGTCCTTGCGCTCGACGAAATCCAGCACGTGGACATGTGGTCGCTCATCGTAAAGGCTCAATGGGACCGTGATCGGCGAGCCGGTTGTCCTCTGCGGGTCATTGTCGCCGGTTCCGCGCCATGGTCCGTGATGACCGGGCTGCACGAGAGCCTCGCGGGCCGCTTCATCCCCATTGACGTCGGCCACTGGTCCTACGGCGAAATGGCAGCGGCCTTCGGCTTCAGTCTCGACCAATACCTGTTTTTCGGCGGGTATCCCGGTGTGACGGACGAGATCGCCGATGTCGAGGAATGGCGCACCGCCGTTCGGCGCACCATCATCTCCCCCGCCATCGAGGGGGACATCGTCGCCCTTACCCGCATCGAAAAACCCGCGCTCATGCGCCGCCTCGTGGAACTGGCAGCCGAGTACTCCGGCCAGATCCTCTCGTACAACAAGATGCTCGGTCAGCTGCAGGAAGCGGGCAACACGACGACACTGGCCGAGTATCTCGACCTGCTGTCGGATGCGGGGCTGGTCACCGGACTCCCGAAGTTCTCCGGCGCCCGGCATGTGGCCCGCGGATCGAGCCCCAAGCTGAATGTCCTCAACACCGCCCTGATGACGGTTCCGCTCCGGCGTTCCGTCGAGGAGGTTCGTGCTGATCGAACCCTGTGGGGGCGCATTGTTGAAAGTGCCGTGGGCGCTCATCTCCACAACACGGCCGGACTCGCGGTGGACCTGTACCACTGGCGCGACGGGCCGCACGAGGTCGATTTCGTCCTGTCCCGCGGACTCGATCCGGTGGGTATCGAGGTGAAGAGCGGGGCCGGGGCCGGCAGGCGCCGCGGGCGGACCGCGTTCCGTGAGCGCTTCACCGGGGCGCGTACGCTGCTGGTGGGTCACAGGGGAATCCCGCTGGAGGAGTTCCTTTCGCGGCCAGCCGTCTACTGGGCCGACCACGACGACGAAGACACCAGGGAATTCATACGGGGGACTCCGAAGGTCGTCCGTGAACCCGCTCCCAAGTACGCCGGCAAGGCCAGAATCGAAACCTGGACCCAGCCCCTCGTTCCCGGCTGGAAGGAGTCCGGGGACCCCGTCAAGGAGGCCGAGCGGCGGAAGTTCATGGCGGATGCCAGGGAGCAGGCGGATACCCTTGAGCGAGGCTTGGGTTCGCCATGGCTGTGGGATCGCATCGGCAAGGCGTACATGTGCGCGATCCCGGGACACTTCAACGACGAACCGGCCAACAGCCTGCGTGTCCGGTTCGAGTCCGACGAGCGGCTACTGAACGCAGCGCTGCGAGGTCTCCCGCGTTTTGTGCACCGCGAGGACCTTCCCCCGCTCACCGAGATCGTGCGGCTGGACAGGACGAGCGAGGGGGACCGGTACTGCTACCCGGTGCTCGCCAGCATGGCCGCAACCGCCGCACTCGGGTGCGACCCGCTGGACGCGCTCGACGACGAAGGGATCCGCAGGGCCGTGGGATCCTGGTACCTGGCGGACTACGCCACCGAGCCGCCCTGGTATCGTCGCGCGGTCGAACGGCACCCGGACCTCTGTGCCGAGGCACTCGTAACCGTTTGCCGATCGCTCATACGTCGGCGGATCGGGCACAACAACCACCTCTTCGCGCTCTCCCGCGACGACGCCCACGCCGAAGTTGCCAGGCTGGCGGTACCGGCCCTGCTCGGCGCGTTCCCGACGCGGTGCGCAAAGGCGCAGGTGTCCGCTCTCCACGCCCTTCTGTGGGCCGGCCTGCTCCATGCGCCCCGGGAAGAGCTGGCTCGGCGGATCCGCCACCGGTCGGCCGCCCGCGGCATGGACGCGGCGCAGCGGGCGCTCTGGCTCGCGGCCGGGCTCTTCATGTCCGCGAAGCAATACCGCCCCGAGGTGGAGACCTTCCTCCTGACCGGGCGTGAACCGCGCGCGCACCACATGCTCAACTTCCTCATGCCCGACGAGCCCCGCCGCCGCGATCTGCCGGAGCCGTGGGACGACTGGGAGGCGCCGGACATCGGCGCGCTGTTCGAGGTCTTCGGCCGCTGGTTCGACCCTTGGGGCGGGGAGCGGGGATGCCGCTACGAGCTGACCACGACGGGTCTCAGAGCGGATTGGCTGCTCCGGCGCTGGATCGCGATTCTGGCAGAGCGGGGTCCGGAGGGGCGGGAGGCGCTCGGGAGTCTGGCCCGCAACCCGGCGCTGGAGAGGTGGTACGAGAAGGTGTTGGCGGCCCGGGAGACGGTTTGTCGGCCACTAATGCCCTGAAGTGGCGGACAAACTCGCTGTCGTGGCCCCCTACCCCCTCTGCAGCACGCAATACCGGTACAGCTTCAGCGTTTCCCGCCAGTCCTCCGGATACGCGGCCACCATGTCCCCCAGCCCGAACTCCTCCGCCAGCCCCGCGAACGACCCCGATTCCGCCACCTTGAACGGCGCCTCCGTCTCGAACACCGTGAGATCGGGGAACCCGGTCGGGAACGACGCCCCCATCGCCCTCTCCACCCCCTCGAGCCTCTCGCGGTCCTCGTCGCTCTCCAGCTCGTCGCGATTCTGCAGGTCCACCGAGAAGTAGTCGAAGGCGATGCGGAACGACGACATCGCACTCGCCAGCCGATTCAGAAACGGCATGATGCTCTCGGGCGGCAGGTACATCGTGTTGCCTTCCCAGATCATCAGCGTGGGTGCCGCGGGATCGAGGCCGAGGTCGGCCAGGCCGCTCGGAACGTCGGCTTCCAGGTAGTTGGCGAAGAGCGAAGGCGGCTGCTCCATCCCTTTCCGCCCCAGAATCGCGCGCTTGAATTCGAGGACCGCCTTCTGGTCGACCTCGAAGAAGGCGGTGCCTTTGTCGCTGTAGTGGTGGGCGCGCATGTCGAAGCCGCCCCCGAGCAGGATCACCTGGCGGGCTCCGTCCTCGATCCCGCGTTCGACGAACCGGTTGAAGTAGCGGGTGCGGAAGCGGACCATGGTGGTCGAAGGCGGGAAGGCGGCGTCCATTTGCTGAGCGGCCGCGCGCGCCCGGTCATTCGAAAACCACTCGGCGTAGGGAGCTTCGAAGAGCGGATGGGGCTTTTCGGATTCGAGGGCCCGGATGGACGCGATCACGAAGGCGGTCGCGCCGATTTCGTTGATGTCGATCATGGTCGGTGGTTGGGGGGTGGAGAGGGAGGTCCGTCGGCGCGGCGACCACAAGTGGCCATCACGCGTGGCGAGATTCCCGAACGGTAGCCGCTGGCCCGCGACCCGGTCAACGCCTCGGCGACCTCCGCGCCACCACCACCCCCGCCAGGATCACCCCCGTACCGACAAGTTGTTGCTGAGTAGGCGTTTCGGCGAGCCACAACCACGCGGTGATCAGCGCGATCACGGGAACCAGGTTCTGGTAGACGCTGGTGCGGCTCTGCCCGATCGACCGCACCCCCCGGTACCAGAGCAGGTAGGCCACGGCGATCGCGAACACACCGGCATACACGATGCCGACCCAGGCTCCGGCCGACACCGCGCCCCAGTCGGTGCGCAGGAGGTCGGGGATCCCCATCAGCACGATGAAGGGGAGTCCCGCCCACAGCGTCCACGCGGTCATCTCGAGGACGCCGCGCCGCTTGGTCATGCGGCGGCTGAAGACGGTGTAGACGGACCACGAGACGGCCGCGCCGAGCACCAGGAAATCGCCGGCCCGTGCCATCCCCACTTCGTCTCCTCCCCCGGTGACCAGGATCACCATCCCGGCCAGCGTGGCCAACACGCCGGCCAGAATCGACATGTTGAAGCGCTCGCGGCCCAGCACGACCGAGATGAGCAGGACCCAGACCGGCGTCGTCGAGAGAAGGATGGCGGCGTTGCCGGTAAGGGTGAGGTCGAGGCCGAAGATGAAGCAGACCTGGAAGACGACGTGGCCGACCGTGCCCAGCGCGATCACCGTCCGCCAGTCCTTGCGGTACGGCATGAGGCGGCGGCCCTGGGCCTTGAGCAGGAACCACACCGCGAAGGCGGCGCACCCGAAACGGACCGCGTTGAAGGCGAGAGGCTCCATCTCGCGCAGGATGGCCTTCACCACCGCAAAGTTGACACCCCAGATGACCGCGGTCAGGACCAGACCGAGGTCGACGGTCAGGTCGTGTCGGGCCCGGGGGCGGCGTCCGCGGCCTGCCGAAGCTCCGGCCTGGCTACCGTCCGACGAGCTGGTCAAAGGTCGCGTTCTGGAGCGCGTATTCGCGCCAGTCCTCGTGGTCGAAGTGCCACCACTCGGCCTCGTACACCGTGAATCCCTCCGCCTCCATGACGCGGCGGAGCAGCTCGCGCTGCCAGCGCTGCCGCGACGTCCCCCCCGGGTAGTTCGGGAACGACCGCGGCGAGAACTCGTCGTAGGTCCCGACCATGTCTACCGGCAGGCCCGTCTCGAGGTCGTAGAGGTTGAGGTCGATCGCGGAACCGCGGTTGTGGCGCGATCCGTTGGCCGGGTTGGCCACGAAGAGCCTCTGCGACGCGGGGGTCGCGTCGAAGAACATCTTGGTGACGTACCAGGGGCGGTAGCCGTCGTGGAGGAGGAGGCCGAAACCGTGCTCGGCGAGGGCACGGTGGACGCGCGCGACAGCATCGGCGGCCGGGCGCTGGAGGAAGACGCGCGGCTCGTCGTAGAAGACCGACGACATGAAGTTGTTGGTCGTCGCGTAGCGGACATCGAGGAGGATGCCGGGTTCCAGGGTGGCGACTTCGACCAGTTCCGGGTCGCGGAAGGGGCCGGGTTCGTCGGGTGGGGACGCGGCGAGGGCCTCGGCGCGAAGTTCCGCGACTGGACGCACGGGGTCTATGCGGAAGGTGCCGCCGGCTTCGGTGCCGACGTCGCGGCGTTCGAAGACCACCGAGGCGGCTTCGACCGAGTTGGCGCGGCCGTCAGCGCCCCGGGTAAAGACGAGGCGTTCGCCGTGGTAGAGGCCGCCCTCCTCGGGGAAAGCGTAGACATCGGGTGAGATCTCGGTGAGGGGGTACAGGAAGAACCACTCGATGAGCGCGTTGAGGCGGCCGTCGCGCTCCAGGATGTAGAGAACATTGTGGTCCCAGCCGTATTCGCCGATGAGGCCGTTGAAGTGGGTGGGAGGGAGTGGGGGGCGGGGGGTGGGGGGGTTGCGCGTGAGGGGGTCGCCGGGCTGGCCGTCGGGGTTGAGGGGGAGGAGGGCGGTGGTGTTGGTGGCCGGGTCGTCGGCGGCTTCGCGGAGGTAGCGGGGGCCGAAGACGAGGCGGTCGTCGACGATGAGGGTGTCGCCGCGGGCGCGGAGTTCGACGGTGTATCCGCCGGCGGCGGGGGTCATGAAGAGGCGGCCGTCGCGGGCGTCGAAGTCGAGGGCGGCGTCGCCCTGGCCGTAGGTGCCCTCGAGTTCCAGCGCGAGGGTGGGGTCGAGGGGGGAGGTGGGAGGGGGGGTGGGGGGGAGGGGTTCGCCGGCGCGTGCGGCGCGCATGAGCTCGAGGGCCACGTCGGTGATTCGGCCGGTAATCGTGTTGGTGATGTCGACGGCGGAGACGACGACTACGCCGAGCCGGGACTCGGGCATGAAGGCGAGCTGCGTGGAGAAGCCGTAGATCGCGCCGCCGTGGCCGAGCCAGCGCTCGCCGAAGCGCTCCTGGACCGAGAAGCCGAGGCCGAATCCGGTGTTGGCACCGGGGTCGGCGAACTGGGGTTGCCACATGGCTTCGAGGGTTTCGGGGGTGAGGAGGCTGCCCGCCGCCCCCTCCAGCTCGCCTTGCCGGAACATGACCTCCATGAAGCGGGCGAGGTCCAGTACGGTCGAGTACATGCTGCCCGCCGGCGCCATCCCCAGCTCGAAGGTGGGCGCGTCATAGTCGGGGCGGTCGATGCCCCACATGTAGGCGTCGGCGAGGTCGACGACGACATCGGGTTCCGGGGCGAAGGCGCTGTTTTCCATGCCGATTGGGGCCAGTACGGCGCGCTTCACGTAGTCGGCAAAGGGTTCACCCTGCGTCACTTCGAGCGCGTAGCCCACCACCGCAATCCCCGCGTTCGAGTACTTGACGCGCGCCTCGGGCTCGTAGATCTGGGGGGTGCCGTTGAGGGAGGCGATGGTGGCTGCGAGGTCGGCGCCCGAGTCGTCGAAGTAGTTGCCGACGGGAGGTTCGCGGATAAGGCCCGCGCGGTGCGACATGAGCTGGCGCAGGGTGATGGGCGTGCCGGAGGGGTTGTCGGGGGCGAAGTCGGGGAGGTAGTCGGTGACGGGCGCGTCGACGTCGAGCTGACCGCGCTCGTGCAGCTGCATGACGGCGATGTCGGTGAAGAGCTTCGACACCGAGCCGACGCGGTAGACGGTGGTGGGGGTGGCGGGGTGGCCGGGGGACTGCTCGCCGAAGCCGGCCGCCCACGCGACGCCTTCTTCGTCGACGAGCGCGATGGACATGGCGGCGAGGCTCTTCTGGTCGCGTTCGCGCTCGATCATGGCTTCGAGTGCGGCGGCGACTTCGGTGTAGTCGGCGCGCGCGGCGACCTCGGTGGTGGTGGGTGGAGCGTCGCCGCAGGCGAGGACGAGGCCGCAAAGGAGGGCCGGCAGCCCGGGGCCTCGCCGCTTTCGGTGCGCGGGCGGCTTTGTCCACGGACTGCGGGCGGGCTGGGTCGCGTACATTCTTCCTCTCCGTCAGGGGATCAATGCCAGTGCCGGTTGGTCGACTCCGCCTTGTAGAGTACGTAATCACGCAACCGGCAGGCCACGTCGTGGTCAATGTAGGGGATGGACACGGATCCGCATGCGGTGCCCACATCGAGAGTTGCCAGTCCGTGTCGGCGCTGCAGCGGCGACTGCTTCACCGTGACCTCCTGTGCCTTGCGGAAGAGAGACGCCTCGACTTCGTAGCCGAGGAGTCCGCCCCGGCTCGACAGGCCATCTTCGTTGTACATGTATCCGCGCCGACGCCAGCGCTGCCACGCGATGGGGATGGCAAGCAGGATACAGGCGATGCCCCAGATGGTGGCGGAGACGCCCCAGTTGTACAGGAACTGCGCCCACCGCTCGGCCAGCTCCGCGAGTTCCATTTCCACGCCCGATTCCCGGATATTGCGCTCGACCATGACCAACCATGCATACAGGACGATAAAGAGCATCCCCACCCCCGCGGGGAGGGTCACAAAGATCACACGCAGGGCGCGCGCCCGGATGTAGTACCTGGAGACACGGGTGAACGTCCCGGCTTCGGGCAGCAGCGAAAGGCACCGGCCTTCCCGTTTGAACACCTGCGACCGCAACTCCTCGACCACTTCATCGTCCGCAAAGGGGACTTCCAGCCCATCCGCATCGGGTCCGGAATCCCCGTCATCATCCTCTTCGAGCGACATCCCGATGGTCGGGCACGACAGCCGGTATCGCCGGAACCAGCGATACACGAGGCTCTGATTCAGCCTGAGCTGTTGCATCTTGCGGATCTGCACCGCGACGTGCTGCCGGGTGAACAGGCCCGCGCGCGAGCGAAACGCAGTCCCCTCGCGCCACACCGTGAATCCATAGTGCCGGAGAATCTCGCGTCCTATTCCCGCGGCCAGCCCGAGGATCAGGACTCCGCCCCCGAGCACGGCGGCAGCGACCACCGTGCCGAGGATCCCGGGGCCCGCAACCGTTGTCCTTGCCGTCTCGAAGAACCCGAGCATCGCTATCACCCAGTCGTCGAGCTGCACTCCGTAGGCGACGGGCAATAGCGCGAGCAGAAGCACGGGAGGGCTGACGACCCCCATCCGGACCAGGTCGGGAATGGCCAGCCTCTGGAGGATGTGGACGCCTCGCTCCGGTTGCCCCGGCTGCGCGTCGCTTGCGCCTGCCTCATCCGGGACCGCCTCACCCGTATCCCCCGGAGCAACCCATGGCTCGTCCGCTCCCGTGCTGCGGAACGCGCCACCCCCCCGATGCGCCTCGACCCTCCTGAGCAGCCGGTCCGCCACCTCCGGATCCACCGAGGGCAGCTGTCCTTCCGCGGCAAGCGTTCCCGGCGTATCGATCACCACCGTCACCAGCCCGACCACCCGTTCCACGAGCCTGCGATTCACGTTGATCCCCTGGATGCGGTCGAAGGGGATGTCGAGCGCCGTCCGCTTCACGACGCCTTCCCGGATATGGATCCGGTCCTCCACGATGCGAAAGCGGAAGAACCACCATCGCAACACCGCCACTACGATCAGCGTGAGCATGCCGATCGCGATACCGACCGCCAGGTATTGGCGATACCGCAACAGCACAGCCGTGATTCCGAAGTAGGTCACCAGGCGGCCCCACCCGTCGGCGAAGCCCTTGGCGGTGGTCCACACGAAATGGACGATCGCGAACGGGGAGGTTCGCTTCCAGGGGACTTGAGCGGGCGAATCGGGCATGCTTCAGTGCCAGCGCCGCCGGCTCGACTCGACCGTGTACAGGATGTAGTCACGCAGCCGCCGGGCCATGCCCTGATCGATGTAGGGGACGGTCACGGTGTCGCTGGCCAGCTCGACTTCGAGGGTAGCGAGCCCTTGACGCTGCTCGAGCGGTGACCGCTTGACGGCCACACTCTGCACCTTGCGGAAGAGAAACGCATCGACCCTGCGCCCGACGAATCCGCTGCGGCTCGCCATGCCGTCGCTGCCGTACACGTAGCCCGTCCGGCGCCAGCGCTGGAGCGCGGTGAGTCCCCCGCACACGATCCAGATCGCAGCCCACATGCCGGCGAAGGTGGCCCAGACCTTCGTGAGTCCCGTCACCGGCATGAGAACGACGGCCCCGGCCAGCGCCGGAAGGGCGCCCAGCCGCAGCCCCAGAGCCTGGATGTAGAAGGGCGACACCCGCCGGAACTCGCCGCTCTTCGGCAGGAGGATGGGCCCGTCGCCCTCTTCGCCGAACACCGATTCGCGCATTTCCTGCGCCAGCTGCGCCTCCAGCAACGGCACCTCGAGCACCTGCGGAACATCATGATGTTGTGATGCGTCCGCATCAGCTGCCGGATGCATTCGCAGCCGGAACCGCTTGAGCGTGCGCAGCAACATGTCCTGCGAGAGCGTGAGTTGCTGGACCTTGGCGGTTTCGACGACCACTTCCCGCTGCGTGAGGAGGCCGCCGCGCGAGCGGTACGCTGTTCCTTCGCGCCACAGTGTGAACCCGAAGTACCGCAGGAATGCCGTCCCGACTCCGAAGGCGAGGACCACGGACAGCGCGGTCAGCACAATGCCGCCGGTGAAGGTGCCCTCTCCGAGAACGTCGGTCCGGGCGAGCGTGGCGTCTGCTGTTTCGATCGCTGGCCGGACGAAATCCTCGGAGAACCCGAAGGTCTCGGCAATCCGGTAGGGAAGTTCGCGGGGCTGCCGCCAGGCGGCTGCAATCAGCATCATGGCCAGCAGGATGTTGTCTCGCCCCAGCCCGATCCGGAACATGTCGCCGCTGGAGAGCTTCAGCAGCACCCTTCGGGGAGTCAAGTTGGCTTCTCGTCGTTCCTTGTCCGTGTCGGCAGCCGGAGCTTCAGGGACCGTACCCGCAGCGACGTTTGGCCGCTCATCTGACCGACCCGGGTCTCCAAAGCCGATGCGGCCGCGAAGCTCCTCCGCCAGGTCGCGGCTCACGCACGGCAGCTCGCCCTCGGTCGTCTCCGACCCGGCGGTGTCCAGGCTCACCGTAACGAGGCCGAGCAACCGGTCCACCGGCCTGCGCTCCACGTTGATCCCCTGGATCCGGTGGAAGGGAAGGTCGACCGAGGTCTTTTCGAGGATGCCCTGCCGAATGACAATCCGGTCCTCCTCGATGCGGAACCGAAAGAACCAGTACCTGAGCACCGCGACCGCGATGATCACCAGGAGCGCGAGAGGGATCAGCAGCGCCGCGTACGGAGTCCCCCTGATCAAAACCGCGAGCGCGCCGAAGGTGGCGACCAGCTGGACGTATCCGCGCACGAGGTTGCGAATCGTCTTGCCGACGAAGAAGACGACCGCGAAGGGAGAGATGCGTCGCCATTGGCCGGGGTCGGCGGGTATCATCAGGCGCTGGCCGTCATGTCGCGGGTCAGTGCCAGCGCCGACGGCTCGATTCAACCCTGTAGAGCATGTAGTCCCGAAGCCGGGAGGCCACGCCGTGGTCGATGTAGGGGACCGAGAGCGGGCCGCAGGCGAGCTGGACGTTCAGCGTGGCCAGGCCCTTGCGGCGTTGCAGCGGCGACTGAACGACCGCCACGCTCTGTGCCTTGCGAAAGAGGAACGCGTCGACCTTGCGGCCGAGGAACCCGCTACGGCTTGCCAGACCGTCGTCGTCGTGCAGGTAGCCTTGCCGGCGCCAGCGCAACCAGGCGACGAGTGCGGCGGGAAGGATCGAGGCAAGCCAGAAGATGAACACGCCCAGCACCACTACTCCCGGCCCTCGGTCCCGGAGCACTCCGGTAAGAAAGGGCACCGCGACGAGGGCCGACGTGAAACTGATCCGCAGCGTCAACGCGCGGATGTAGACCGGCGATACCCGCAGAAAGGCCGGAGCCTGGGGCAGCAGGGTGAGAGCGCCGCCTTCGCGCCCGAACACCCGCGTGCGCATGTCCTCCGCCTGCGGGGCCTGGAGCAACGGGACTTCGAGGACCTCCGCGATCTGCAGTCCCGCCGCGTCGGCACCCCCCTGGTTGGGGAGCAGGGCGGCCGGCAGCGCCCTCAGCCGGTGACGGCGGAAGAGGCGCATGACCAGGTTGTGGGACAGCGTGAGCTGCTGAATCTTGCGGGTCTCGACTACCACCTCCCTCTGTGTTAGCAGCCCGGCGCGTGTGCGGTAGGCGGTGCCCTCGCGCCAGAGCGTGAAGCCGTGGTAGCGCAGCAGCGCCCCGAAAAGCACGAGCGCCAGACCGACAAGCACGAAACCGACCACGATCAGCACCTGGAAGAGAGAGCCGGCGCCGGCAAACGCCTCGCCGGCCGACTCGATGATGGGGCCCAGGGTGTCCTCTGCGAAGTCCATGGACTGGCCGATGAATCCGAGAAGCGCCGCCGCCACCACGACGTTGCGGTTCGCGAGGCCGATGCGCACGATGTCGCCGGCGGTGAGCTTGAGAATCACTTGGCCGGGCGACCGCTCGCGTCCCCCACTCTCTTCGGCTGCCCGGGCGGCTTCCTCGGCCTGTTCGCCAGCGGCGGCGATCCCGTCGGCGACTATCGACGGCCGGTGTGCGCGGATCCTGGTGCGCAGGTCGTCGGCCAACTCTGAGGTGACCGATGGCAGCTGCCCTTCCGCCGTCGCCGACCCCGCGGTGTCCAGGCTCACCGTGACCAGTCCCAGGATCCGGTCGATCAGCGACCGCTCGACGTTGATCCCCTGGACCCGGTCGAAGGGAAGGTCGAGCGCCGTCTTCCTGGCGATCCCCTGGTGAATGTGGATCCGGTCCTCATCGATCCGGAAACGGAAGAACCAGTACTGCAACACCCCGGCCACGATGATGGCCAGAATCCCCACCGGGATCACCAGCGCGACCTGGGGGTTCCTCTCGATCAGCACGGCGAGTGCGCCGAAGGTCGCGACCAGCTGAATGAGGCTGCGCGTGAAGGACTTGATCGTCCTCCCGATGAAGAAGACGATCGCGAACGGTGAGGTCCGCTGCCAGGCGGGGGGATCCGGAGGACTCAACCTGCGTCGGCCGCGGGGCCGTTCTCCGGGTCGGCACTCACCTCGGCGTGGGGCTCCTGCGGCGGCGAGCGTTCATCGTCTCCCGGCTCGAGGGCCTCGGCCTCGATCCTCTCCGACACGTAGACGCGCAGCCGCTCGGCGGTGTCCGTGCCGAGCCCGCGAATCTTGTGACCGCCCGCGCCCGCGGGAAAGACGGACAGGTTGGCCAGCCCGAATCGCCGATCCAGAAGCCCGCTGTCGATCTTGGTGTGCTGGACCCGGTTGAAGGGCACCGCCTTTACCGAGCGCCAGAGAACGCCCGTCTTGTAAAGGATGTCCTTTTCGCGAACCACATAGCCGCGGCGCGGCACCGCGATCACCGGCCATGTCAGGATCGATGCGGCGAACAGGCCGAATCCGGCCAGGGCGAACGGCAGAAGCCAGTCGGCGAACCGGCCCATGGCCTCGGAATCTCCACCCTGCATCAGGAAGTAGGCCACGGTGCCGATGGTGCCGATCACCAGGACGCGTATCAGGGCGCCGAGTTGCAGGCGACGAACGAAGCGCGGGTGGAGGGGGTGCCAGTCGAGGTCGTCGGCGCTGGGGAGGGATTCGAGGGGGACTTCGGGGTTTATGAACATGTGGGGGAGGCGGATTGGTGGTTCGCGAACGTCGTAGCGTGGAAAGCTATTCTAGCGTCCGCGGGTGTGGGCGGGCAAAGCCGCGCGGGCCACGATCGTCAGCGGTAGCGGTGATCGCTCAGGCGGATGTGGGCGCCGCTGCCGCGCCACCTGGTGAGCCGGATTTGGGTGATCGGATTGATGTACGCGACCCCTTCCGGCGGGGAATCACAATTCAGCTCAGTCAGCTCTACCGGCCGAGAATCGCGCCGTCCGCCGGTGTCCGTATGGGTGAAGACGATACCGGCCCACCCGTTTCCGGACGGGACCAGGCTGCCGCCGACCCCGGCGAACACGGTGCTGAAGTGTATGGACAGATGTCGTAGCAACCGGTCAGTTCGGCGGCGTCTTCCTGGGCGGCAAGCGGCGCATGGCTCATTGCGGCTGTCCCCAGGGCAGCGATGGCGACCAGGGATGCAAGAGCGTCGGCACCCGTCTGGATGTCAGCTCTGTTGAGGCCGGGCTTCAATACCACCAACGGCGGTCCCACAAGTCGACCTCGACCCTGCCGTTCCCCAGCCTCGTCAGAGCGAGGCTGGTGATCCGATTCTGGAACGCGACGGTCTGTCCGCCCATTTGCTCGGGAACGCCAAGGGCACCCCGCAAGCGGCTCTCGAGGTCCGAGTAGACACCCGGGTCGCCGTAGTACAACCAGATGTGCGTGACTCCCCGCCTCCCCACTGCCGCCTCGATGGAGTCCGTACCAGCGAACAGCCCCGCAGTCCATCCGGTCACTTTCACAATGTTGCCGCGCACCGGCGTTGTCTCCAGAGCCTCGGAAAGCGGTTCGCCCAGGGTGATGGCCAGGCCGCCCTCCAGCTCGACCGATCGCACGATCGGGACCATCGCGTCAATTGAGACAGGGGGCGGGGACTCGCAACTTGCCGGGATGAGTTCGATCGGTCTTGCGTAGACTTCGACCGGCTCGAGGTCCTTGAAGGTGTATCCGATGCCGGCCCAGCGATTCCCCGATCGTTCCAGCATGGCCCTCAGCCCGCCGTGACCCGTGCTGAAGACCAGCTTGAGCGAATCGCCGACCATCTCGCCGTACATCAACGAATGGATGCTCGGGAGCGCGCCCTCCGGCACGACGATCTGCGTTCGCCGGGCGAAACGGTCACCAGGTCCACCTGAATCACGAAGCGGTCCCGCGAATTGGATCCTGGGCGGAATCTCATAGAAGACGGAGTCGACGCTCTGGTCCGGCAGCGTGCGGACTTTGGCCCATTCCGGCCAGTCCGGTTCGGCCTCCTTCAGCACGTACCAGTCCCCGACGGTCACATCGTAGCAGCCGGCAAGTTCGACGGGGCGTTCCTGAGCGGCGAGCGGTACGGTGGCGAAAACGATCGCCGGCAGGAACGGGATGACTCGACCGATTGTCATCATTCGCACTCCTTTCTCAGCCGCCGGGGCCATCCTGTATCCATGGCGGGCTTCCTTGCCAGCGGGGGAGTCCCCGGTCCCTCCACAATCATTCAGTATCGGCCACTCAGGATGACTAGCGCGCCGCCGTGCCCCCAGTTCGACAGCGTGAGACTGGTGATCGGGTTTCTGAAGACGAATCGCCCCCAATCCGGGTCGGTTTCAGGGTCGCCATAGGCGCTTCTGAAACGGGTTTCCAGCATCGAATATGCACCGGGGTCGTTGTAGTACAGCCGGACTTGAGTGACGCCCCACCGCTCCACTACTCCCACCGCGATCGAGTCCGTGCCAGCGAACAACCCCGTGGTCCGACCGGTCACACTCTTGTTGGCAAATCGTTTCGGGGTCGTCCCCAGAGCCGCGGGCAGCGGTTCACCCAGCGTGATCACCAGTCTGCCCTCCAACTCCACGGATCGCGCGACCGGCAACATTGCGTCAACCGAGACCGGCGGCGGCGTATCGCAATTTGCGGGGACAAGTTCGATGGACCCCGCGTCGAACTCGAACGGTGGACCGAAGTCCCGGAACGTGCGGGCGCCGCCCACCCAGCGATCACCTGCCCAACCCAGCATGGCCTTGACGCCGCCAAAGCCGGTGCTGAAAACCAGATTGAGCGAATCGCCGACGATCTGACCCCACGTCAACGAATGCACGCTCGGGAGCGCTCCCTCCGGCACGACGATCTGAGTTCTCGAAGTGTCAGGCTCACCAAACCCACGATACGGTCCAGTGAATTCGATCCTGGGCGGAAGTTCGCTTTCGTACCCCGAGCCACTTCCGACCTCCAGAGAGTCGGCCGCGATGTCGTAGCAGCCGGAAAGCTCGGTAGGGCGTTCCTGGGCCGAGAGGGGGACCGACGCGAGAACAGCTCCCAACAGGGGCCCGATTGTCAGGCCTATGAGTCCTCGCATTCCTACCTCATCTCAAGCAGGTGGTCGAGAAACCCCGCGTGTCGCCGGGGCTGGTGGAGATTGGGCAATGGGGAGCCTGGGACACGTCAAAGCGTATGCGGGTGGCGCGCGGTCCCATCAACGACGGTCCATCAGGACGATCCGGCCTTGGCTGTTCCCGAGGTCGTCCATCATGAGCAATGTGATCGGATTCGAAAAGAAATGGGCGTACCCCGAGTGGTGTTCCTCGGGAGCGCCATAGGCTCGTTGCAGGCGGGCCGTCACGTCGGAATATGCACTGGAGTCGGTGTAGTAGAGCCAGATGTGCGTAACTCGCCTCCGCAACGCTACCGCAACAGAACCCGCACCAGCGAAGAGCCCCGTAGGCCGAGCGCCGGTCACGGTCAGCATGCTTCCGATTGCCGGAGTCGTCTCCAGAGCGTCGGGAAGCGGTTCGCCCAGGGTGATGGCCAGTCCGCCCTCCAACTCCACGGATCGCGTGATCGGCAACATTGCGTCGATCGAAACCGGTGGCGGAGAATCGCAACTCACCGGGGTTAGTTCGATCGGCCCTATTTCAACCAGGTCCAACCTGAAATCGGCGAAATCTCGGGCGATTCCAACCCAGCGATCACCTGTCCAACCCAGGGTGGCCGTGACGCCGGCGAAGCCGGTGCTGAATCTCACGTTGAGCGAGTCACCGACGATCTCACCCGACATTGACGAATGAGTGCTCGGGAGCGCTCCCTCCGGCACGACGATTGCCGTGCGCAAGGTGTCACCGTCACTCCATCCACGAAACGGTCCCGCGAATTCGATCCTGGTCGGAACCTCGCTGTGGAAACCCGAGCCAACCCCGTAGTGCGGAAGCTCGCCCGTGATGTCGTAACAGCCGGTGAGTTCGGCAGGGCGTTCCTGGGCCGTGAGCGGGACGGTGGCCGTGGTGACTTGTACCGCCAGTACGACCGGGGCCAGAACGAGTATGGCGCGCATGGCTGCCTCGTAATCGAGAGTCCTCACAATGTAATGAAAACATTACATTATGTAATGTATAGTATACACTAGTCTGCCGCTCCCGGCGCTCTGGTGGCTATTCAAGCGACTCCCACGGCCACGGCGCCACCAGTCTGTCCTCCAGCAGGATCCTGGTACCGCCGTTTCGCACCAGCGACAGGAAGGTGATCCGGTTACGGTACGATCCCTCGTAAGGCCCCCGCGCACGGTACAGCCAACGCCAGCCAGCCCACCGGGAACACGATGTACCGCATGGCAATCCTCCTCCGGCGCCGGATCCCCGGCTTGCCCTCAACGCACCTGGAACGTCAGTGTCGCCCAGTTCGATTCGTAGTCGACATCCGCTTCCGATGTCGTCTCCACCATGTGTATGGTACGCACGTACCAGCGCCCCGTTCCGCTCAGCGGAATCGTGGCCACGCCGTCCGCGTTGGTTCGCGTCGTCACCGCCTCCACGTGTACACCCGCCGCGTCGTGCCCGTGATGGTCCTCGTAGTTCGCGTAGACGAGCTGGTTCGCGACCGGCCTTCCCGCGCGCAGGAACCGCACCCGCAGTTCGTCGCCCCGGCGGAGTTCGTAGGGGTTGCTGAGCGGCATGAACTCCACCGGGTAGCCGAGTTCATGCGCCCACTGCCCGCTCCGCGCGTCCCCCACCTGCACCAGCGCCTTCACGTGCTTGCTGTACCGCTCGGTGGCCTCGTCGTTCGTCTTGCCCGCCGCCGCCCGCTCCTCGATCAGGTCCGTGATGCCGTCGTGCACGAGGTATTCGTTGAAGTCCTCGGCGCTCAGGGTGATGACCCTGGCCGCCGTCGACACCCCGATCACGTATGTGCCCGGACCGCCCGTCTCGAAGGTCAGCATGGCCGTGTCGACGCTGTCGGGGCTCCAGTGGAAGACTGCCGAGTCCCTCCACGCAGACTCCGGGGGATGCACCACCCCCCCCGGCCCCACCACGCTCACGTCGAGCATGCGGTCCCGCGCGATCGCGTTTTCGCTGTTGTCGAAGTCGCCGTTGATCAGCGCGACCGTCGCGGTCGAGTTCGGCTCGAGGAAGAAGCTGTCGAGCTTGAGGAACAACGTGTGCGCGCGCACCGCGGTGACGATTGCGACAGTGAGCACGACGAGCGCGGCGAAGGTGACGGCGGTACGGCGTCCGGTCCTCATATTCAGAGTCCCCTACGATTCGAGTGCGTTTCCGGCGTATCCAAGAGTAGCGCCCTCCGCCGGTTCGGCCACACCCGGCCCCGCCTCCAGCCGCCCGAACCGCAGGAACAGCGCGGGCACGACCACCATGTTCAGAAAGGTCGACGTCAGGAGTCCCCCCAGCACCACCACCGCCAGCGGCGCCTGGATCTCCTTGCCCGGCTCGCCGATCCCCAGCGCCAGCGGAATCAGCGCGAGGCCGGCGGTCAACGCCGTCATCAGAATCGGCGCCAGCCGCTCCATCGAACCGCGCCGTATGCTGGCCGCCGCCGACATTCCCGCCCCGCACAGATCCCGGTAGCGGCTCACCAGCAGGATCCCGTTGCGCACCGCGATGCCAAAGAGCGTGATGAACCCCACCAGCGTCGCGACGTTGACGGTTCCCCCGATGGCCAGCACCGCCAGCACCCCCCCCGCGAGCGCCAGCGGCAGGTTCACCATGAGGAGCAGCGAAATACGGAAATTACGGAAAGTGCGGAACATGATCAGGAAGATCGCGGCGATCGAGAAGAGCGACAGGATCGTGATCCGCCGCGTGGCTGCCTCGCCGCTCTCGAACTGGCCGCCGTACCGCACGTAGTACTCCGGTGGCAGCACCACCCCGGCCCGGACGCGTTCGCGCAGCTCCTCCACCGCCCCCCCCACATCCCTTCCCGCCACATTCGCGCTGACCACGATCTTCCTCTGCACGTTCTCGCGGCTGATTGTGTTCGGCCCCCGCCCCGGCACGACCGCCGCAAGCTGCGAGAGCGGCACGGTCACCCCCGCCTCCGTCGTGACCAGGGTGTGGCGCACGGCCGCCGCGTCCGCACGGTGCGCCTCGTCGTACCGCACGACCAGGTCGAAGGCGCGCTGTCCCTCCCGCACCAGCGACACCTCCTCCCCCTGGAACGCCACGTCCACGGCCTGCATCAGCGCCCCCGGCGTGACCCCGTAGCGGGCCATCGCGCGCCGGTCGGGCCGGATCTGGAGCTGGGGGACTTCGGCCTGCTGTTCGACCGCGATGTCCACGAGCCCGGCCACCCCCTGCGCCACCCCCTCGATCTCGCCCGCGATCTCGCGCAGCCGCTGCAGATCGGGCCCGAACACGTTGACCGCGATCGCGGCCCGTGTCCCCGACAGCATGTGATCGATCCGGTGCCCGATCGGCTGGCCCACCGTGACGTTCGTCCCCGGCAGCCCCTGGAACCCGGCCCTCAGCTCGGCCATCACCACCGCGAGTTCGTGGCCGGACAGGTCGAGCCGCGCGTCCACCTCGGAAGCGTTGACGCCCTGGGCGTGCTCGTCGAGCTCGGCGCGGCCGGTGCGCCGCGAACTCGACACGACCGCCGGGTGCGCCAACAGCTGCCGTTCGACCCGCGCCCCGATCGCGTCGGACTCGTCCAGCGCGGTTCCCGGCAGGCTCACCACCGAGATCGTCAGCGAGCCCTCCTGGAATTCGGGAAGGAAGGCGCGGCCCAGCCTCGGCACCAGCGCCACCGTGCCCGCCACCAGGACCACCGTCCCCGCCAGCACCACCCCCGACCGCCGGAGCGTCCACTCCAGCACGCCCCCGTACAGGCGCTCGAGGCGGCGCAGCAGCCACGGCTCGCTCTTGCGTTCACCGGCACCCCCACGATCCCTGCCCAACAGCGCATGACACAAGGTGGGCGTCACGGTCACGGCCACCAGCAGCGACGCCAGGATGCTCACGACGTACGCGAGCCCGAGCGGCTGCAGCATGCGGCCCTCGACCCCGGACAGGAAGAAGAGCGGCACGAAGACGATCGTGATGATGACCGTCGCGCTGAGGATCGGGCTCAGGATCTCGCGGGCGGCGTCCCGGATCACCGCGCCCGTGGAGCGGCGCCGGCGTTCGGGGCGGCGGAGGTTCTCGCGCAGGCGCCGGTGCGCGTTCTCGACGAAGATGATCGCGTCGTCGACAAGCGCCCCGATCGCGATCGCCATCCCGCCCAGCGTCATCGTGTTGATGGTGCCGCCCACCGCGCGCAGCACGATGACCGCGATGGCGAGCGAGAGCGGGATGGCCAGCACCGAAATCGCGGTGGTCCGCACATTCCACAGGAAGAGGAAGAGGATGACGACCACGAGCAGCGCCCCGTCCCGCAGCGCGGTGCGCACGTTGTCCACCGCGAGCGAGATAAAGTCGGCCTGCCGGAAGATGTTCCGCTCGAAGGCGACGCCCTCGGGGAGCGAGGTTTCGATGCGGTCCAGTTCGGCGTCGATCCTCTGCGTGAGCTCCAGCGTGTTGGCGAGCGGCTGCTTCTGAATGGAGAGGATGACGGCGGGCTCGGCGTGCACCGATGCCGTGCCGAAGCGGACCCTGGGCCCGATCCGCACCTCGGCGAGGTCCTCGATCAGCACGGGTACTCCGTCCCGCACGGCGACGACGGTGAGGCCGATCTCCTCCAGGGATCGGGCGCGCCCGATCCCGCGTATCAGGACCTCACCGCCGCCGGAGCGGTAGATCCCCCCCGACACGTTGCGGTTGGACGCGGCGGCCGCCTCGAGCACGTCGTCCAGCGCCACCCCGTAGGCCAGTAGCCGCTCCGGGTCGACCACCACCTGGTACTGGCGAACCTGTCCCCCGATCACTACCACCTGCGAGACGCCCGGCACGGCCAGCAGCCGGGGGCGGACCGTCCAGTCGGCCGCCGTCCGCGTCTCCATGAGCCGGTCCTCCGGCGCGGTCATCCCGATCAGGAGGATCTCGCCCATGATCGAGCTCACCGGAGCGAGCACCGGCGCGCTGGCATCCTCGGGTAGCACCGCCGCCACCGTCTGCAGCCGTTCGCTCACGATCTGGCGGGCGCGGAAGATGTCGGTGCCCCAGTCGAAGTCCACCCACACGATGCTGATCCCCTGCGCCGAACTCGAGCGCACCCGCCGCACCCCCGCCGCCCCGTTCACCGCGGTCTCGACGGGGAAGGTCACCAGGCTCTCGACCTCCTCGGGCGCCATCCCGTGCGCGTCGGTGAGCACGGTGACGGTCGGTGCGGTCAGGTCCGGGAAGACATCGACCGGCAGCGTCGCGGCCACCCACCCCCCGCCCGCCAGAAGCACCGCAGCCGCGCAAACCGTGAAGAAGCGGTGTTCCAGCGAGGCGCGGACCAGCAGGCCGAGAACGCCCGTCCGCCCGGCTTCGTCGCTCAATGCGGATGCCCGTGGTCGGAGATCTCGACATCCCCCAGCGAAGCCAGCTTCACCTGGTAGGCCCCGGTCGTGACCACCTGTTCCCCGTTCTCCACCCCCGCCGCCACGATCACCCACTCCCCGTCCGAGGGCCCGAGCTCGACCACCCGCCGCTGAAACGCCTCCCCGCCCACCTTCACGTAGACCACCGCGAGCCCGTCCTCCTCCTGCACCGCCGCGGCCGGCACCGCCACCCCCTCCACCGCCTCCCCCACGAACAGGTGACCGTTCGCGAGCATCCCCACCTTGAGCACGCTGCGGGGATTCGCCACGGAGAGTCTCACGGGAAGCGTCCGGCTCTCCGGATCGATCACGCTGCCGACCGAAACCACCCGCTCGGCCCGGTGCACCCGCTCCGCGCCCTCGACGGTGAACCACGCGCCGGTCACGTCGCCGGCTGCGGCGGCATCGCGGGCCGGCACCCTGGCAACGAACCAGAGCGTCTCCGGGTTGACGACGGTGAAGGCGTGCGTCCCCGCCTCGACGTGCTGGCCGGCGGCGACCTGGCGCTCCGAGATCACGCCGCCGATCGGGCTGCGCAGCCGGTAGAGGTGTACGTCCGGACCGTCGTCCTCGTCGGCGGAGCGCTCCCCTCCCAGGGCTTCGAGGGCCGCGCGCGCCACCTCCAGTTCGTGCTGCGCGTGCTCGTAGCGGCGCCGGGCGATGGCGCCGGCCTCGTAGAGGGTTTCGGTCCGCGCCGCCTCCCGCTCCGCGGCCGCCACGTCGGCGAGGAGCCTGGCGTAGGAATCGTCCAGGCTTGCCGGAGCGATCAGCGCCAGGGTCTGCCCCGCCGCGACGCGGTCGCCGGGGTTCAGCACGGGTCCCCGCGCCACGATCACCCCCGCCACCAGCGTCGACACATGCGCGAGGCCGCCGCCCGGCGCGACGATCTCGCCCGCCACCGGAATCGTCCGCGGAATCCGCCGCTCCTCGGCCAGTGCCACCGCGAACGGCATCGACCACTGCTGCTCCTTCAGAAGCGCGATCAGCCCCGGAGGCGACTCCTCGACATCGTGCGGCAGCGCGTCCTCGCTCTCGAAGACCTGCAGCTGCCCGACCGGGATCGCGTGTTCGACGCCCCGGGCGGCGAGGGTCATGTCGGCGCGCCAGGTCCCGGTCGCGGTGAGGGCCGGGGTCGCGGTATAGACGCCCGCCCGGTCGGGTGCGGGCATGACAATCTCCTCGCGCGCGCCTCCCGGTCCCCGCAGCAGCATCGTCAGAGAACCCTCGCGCACCGGCTTCCAGTCCTCCAGCCAGGTCAGGTGGATCGCCCAGGGTTCGCTGGCGACATCGCGCACATGCGGCGGAAACTCCACGAAGAGCTCGAGCGCGTCGGTCCAGTGGGTGACGACCCCGCCGCCGGCGTGGGAGTGGTCTGCCTCGGCGGCTGCGTCGGCCGCGGGCTGCGCGCAGGCGGTGCACTGGATGACAGCACAGAGGGCCGCCGCGAACCCTCCCACCCGCCTCTCGGCGAGTGTATTACATCTTGCAGCAGATCGTAGTACCAGAATCGCCGCGTGGCGAATCGTGTACATCACACCTCCCTGGTTGGTCATGGGAGCATAGTGGGGCCGGAAACCGGGTGGAACAACCGTTTCGGAGCAACCTCGTTGGCCCACCTCGCTTGCCGGTGGACCCCCCGTCCGGCTAGCATCGGCAGCGACCGCACCCGAGAGCCCGCCATGACCCACGACGAATACATCCGCCACGACGCCACCGCGCTGGCCGCCCTCGTGCGGGCGGGAGATGTCACCCCCCGAGAGCTGATCGACGTGGCAGTCCAGAGGC
Source organism: Longimicrobiales bacterium (assembly GCA_965211795.1). GTDB lineage: Bacteria > Gemmatimonadota > Gemmatimonadetes > Longimicrobiales > Gaopeijiaceae > Bin94. The sequence goes on along the minus strand of OZ242973.1, from coordinate 3,151,283 downwards.
TCGAAGCCGTCAATCCGGCCATCAACGCCGTCGTCTACCGCATGGACGATGAGGCGCGTGCGCGGGCGCAGGCCGTGGACCGCGAGGCCCTCTTCGCCGGCGTCCCCTTCCTCGCCAAGGACCTGCAGAGCGACTACGCCGGGCACCCCACTTCGCGCGGCAGCCGCTTGCTGGCAAACCGGGTAGCGGAGGCCGACACCGAGCTGGTCCGCCGGGTGCGCGCGACCGGCGTATCCGTCCTGGGCAAGACCAACACGCCGGAATTCGGGCTGCTCCCGTACACGGAACCGAAGCTGTGGGGACCCTGCCGCAACCCGTGGGCGCTGGACCGCACGCCGGGCGGATCGAGCGGGGGATCGGCGGCGGCCGTAGCGGCGGGCATCGTGCCTATCGCGGGTGGCGGGGACGGCGCCGGATCGATCCGCATGCCGGCTTCGTGCTGCGGGCTCTTCGGCCTCAAGCCCACCCGGGGACGGAATCCAACGGGACCGGAACGGGGCGAATCCTGGCGAGGTGCGGCCATCGAGCATGTGCTGACCCGCTCGGTGCGGGACAGCGCAGCCATGCTGGACGCGACCCACGGGCCGGAGGCGGGAGCGGCGTACCGGATCGAACCACCCGCGCGGCCGTTTTCGCGTGAAGTGGGGACCGATCCGGGGCGTCTGCGCATCGCTTGGACCACTGAGCCGACGCTCGGCTCGACGGTGCACCCCGATTGCGTAGAGGCGGTTGCCGGTACCGTGGCACTCCTCGAGGACCTCGGCCACGAGGTGGTCGAAGACACGCCCCGGGTGGACGGCCCGGCCTTCGCACACGCCTTTGTCCGCATGATGGCGGGCGAGCTGGGGGCCGACATTGAGGACCTGACGACGGCGCTGGGGAGGCGGCCGCGCCGGGGTGAACTGGAGCCGCTGACCCGGTGCCTGGGCCTCGTTTCGAGAGCCATTCCGGCCGCGGAGTTCGCGCTTGCGATTCGCACCCTCGAGCGCACCGGCAATGCGGTGGCCGCCTTCTTCACCGACTGGGACGTTCTCGTGACCCCCACGGTGGCGACGCCTCCCCCCGTACTCGGCGGACTCCCGCCGCGGCCGATCGAGCACCTGCAGCTGCGCGTGCTCGGCGCGATCGGGTCCGGCCGTGTGATCAGAATGGCGGGCCTGATCGACCGCACCGCCGACGGCGCCTTCGACTTCACCCCATGGACGCCCGTCTTCAACATCAGCGGGCAGCCGGCGATGTCGGTCCCGCTCCACTGGAATGCGGACGGGCTGCCGATCGGGGTGCATTTCGTTGCGCGGGTCGGCGACGAAGCCACGCTGCTGCGTCTGGCCGGTCAACTCGAGCGAGCACGTCCCTGGTCCAGGAACCGCCCAACGCTCACCGGAGCATATGCGTCGTGATTCCGGCGTGGACGAGACTGCTCGCCACAGTCGCAACCAGGGGGTTTACGTTGCTGATGCTCTCGGTGACCATCATGGCACCGAAGTAGGCGGCCCCACCGAACAGCAACCCGGCCAGCGATGCACCGAAGGCTCTGCGCGAATCAGCGCCGGCCAGCACGGCGGGAATGGGGGTCGCAACCAGTGGGACGACCGGTGCCAGAAAGCAACCGGCAGCGCCGAACTCGCCAAGTGCGCAACCCCAGAACATCACCGTCGCCGCCAAATGACTCAGCCCTGCGGCGATCAGGGTCCCCGGGACGATCGACCCGGAGAGCGAGTCCACCGCCTGCGGTGCACCCCGGTGAAGCACGGTAGCGGCCAGCGCAATATCGATCCCCGTCGGAGCCCGGAGCGTTTGCGCGGGTTCGCCGACCTCGGCACCGGCATGAAACGGACTCCGCCGCGCTTCCTCGATGGCGGCGCTGAGCGACTGCCGCTCCCGGTCCGGCTCCGTCCGGATCTGGGCCATACAGTCACCCGGCCCACCTGCGAACGCCACCAAACCGGTCCCCAGGAGTAGTCCGGCGACCTTGTGCGAGATTCTCTTCTTCATGATTCCCCCTTCTGTTGCTCTTGCCGGATGCGGCCGGGATGCGCTCCTGCCCCATCGCGCGTTGCCATTCTGGCCTACCGGACGGAGATACCGATGGACGGGTTTCGTGAGGCCGCTTGGGACGGAGCGAGGATGGTTTCCGCCACCGCGAGCCCGGGGATGCATCGTCGGTCCAGTGTCGTGTCACGGGCCCCGTTGCCCGATCAGGCTACTTCAGCCCCTTCGGAATCCGCAGCGCGGTCGAGTCCGGCAGCTCCCCCACATCCGCGTCCCCGGCAACCAGAGACCGGCTCTCGATCAGATAGGCCAGGATCGCCTCGTACTCGGCGTCGGCCAGGCTGCCTGGCGTCTCGTGGGGCATCGCCACGCGGAGATACCGGTCGAGAGCACCCACCGTGGAGTATCCAGCCAGCACCTTGGCCGTGAGCTCCGCGCCGATCCCGTTAGGGACGTCGTGGCAGTAGCTGCAGCGGACGGTGTAGGCCAGCTCGCCGTCCACGGGGTCCGCAGCCGGCTCACGGCCGGAGTTGCAGGCCGTCAGAAAAAACAGGGCGGGGAGGGCCAGCCGGATGCCGCCGGTCACCGGGACGATGCCTCCCTCAGACCACCTCCACCGGATGCGGAAGCGCCACGTTCAGCAAGTACCCCTTCGCGTTGTACACGCCCTCGAGCGGCTGCGTGTCCCCTGCGGCATCGGTGGCCCGGGTGCGGAGCACGTGGCTGCCCGGCGTCGCATTCCACTCGAACTCGAAGCGACACCACGCGAGTGGCAACGCCGCCGAATCCCCGATCAGCCTCGCCCGCGCCCACCCCCCATCGTCCACCCCCCACTCCACCCCCTCGACCGGTCCCCGCGGCGAGTACGCGTACCCCCGCAGCCTTTGCACTCCGGCCGCCAACCGCGCCGGACGCGGCAACGCCAGCGCGCTCTTCACCATCCCCGTCGTGATCGGCGCCCCGTCGGCGGGCGCGTACCGGTCGGCGGGCCATTCATCCCCCACCAGCACGTACGACGACGTGTTCGCCCGCACCCACACCTTCTCGGTCGCGACCTCGATCCTGCCCACCCACTTCACGCTCGAAGACCCCACCCACCCCGGCACCACCACGCGCACCGGAAACCCGTGATCCGGCGGTAGCGGCACCCCGTTCATGGTGAGCGCCAGAATTGTGTCCGGGTGGAACGCCTTGTCCAGCGGCATCGGCCGCGCCCACTCGGCCTCGTCGAGCCCGATGACGTTCACGTCGACCGCGTCGGCGCGAACTCCCGCGAGCGCCAGCACGTCGCCCAGGCGCGGCCCGCTCCACTCGGCGCACCCGATCGCACCCGTCCCCCACTGGCTCCCCGACGCGGTGCGGCCGGTCACCGACTGGAAGAATCCCCGCCAGTTCCCCGCACACTCGATGTAGGAGATCTGCGTCTGGGTGGGGAGTGAGCGGAGGTCGTCCAGGCTGAGCCGGACTTGCCGCTCCACCCCCGGACCTCCGACGGTCAGCACATACGAACCCGCATCGATCCGCGGCGTGGGCGCGTGATTGCGGACGAAGAAGAGTTCGTTGGGGGTGATGAGGCTGTGCAGGTCTTCGAGGCGCGTCTCGAGATTGGTGCCGTGCTGGACGAAGGGAGACGGGTCCTTGACCCAGATTGCCGTCTCGCCGCCCGCGGCCTCCGGGGTCTGGCCCCCGGCCGCGCCCGCTCCATCTCCACCCTCGGACGCACCGTCTTCCCCCGCCGGCCCGCAGGCCGCCACGCCCACGCCCGCTGCCAGGAGCGCCAGGGCTTCCCGTCTGTTCATGGCGTCGCTCTTCATGTGCCTCAGACTACGCGGAAGCTGGTCGAGGAGCAAACCATGTCGCGCCAGATCTCATCCCCAATGACAACTCGACTTTCCATAATGACAACCGCGGTTTCCATCTTTGCTGACTGCTACCTGTCAGAATGACCGCTCCCACTTGCCAAAATGGCAGTCCTCCCACCTGCCAAAATGGCAGTCCCGCCCGCCATTCCGGCAGACCCGCACCCTCCGCGCCCATCCCACCCGCCATTTTTTTGGCAGAACCCCACAAACCGTCCCCCCGTTTCCCCGCCATTCCGGCAGATCCACGCTGGCACGGAGCGTGCAAGTGAGTCCTCCGGCCGCACACGGCGTGCGCTGCTTTTCAACCACACAACAAAGGAAATCGCAAGATGTCACCGACCAAGCACAACCACCGCCTCAGCCCCTGGGCCGACTTCGACGTCCTGGCCAACCGGCTGCACCGCGCCTTCTCCGACTCGGGGTCCGGCAATCCGACCTGTGGCGCCAACTGGGTGCCACCGGTAAGCGTCGAGGAGAAGAGCGACGAAATTTTGCTCACCGCCGAACTGCCCGGGATGGCCGAGGATGCCGTCGAGATCACGCTGGAGAACAACGTCCTGACCATCTCGGGCGAGAAGCGCGAGTCGAGGGAAGAGGGCGAGGAGGGCGGAAAATACCACCTGGTGGAGCGCGGCTTCGGGTCGTTCCGCCGCTCCTTCACGCTGCCGCGCACGGTTCGCGGCGAGGGCATCACCGCCGGCTTCGACAACGGGCTCCTCACGGTGCGACTGCCGAAGGCCGAGGAGGCGGTCAGCCGGAAGATCGAGGTGGCGCGGAGGAACTAGCCTTCGGACCGCTGCGGTTGCGGGAACTGCGAAGGGCTCGGCCGAACCCGGCCGGGCCCTTCCTCTTTCCTGCCGTCAGTTCAGCTTCCTCACAAACGTCACCGACTGATTCGAGAACCTCGGCGGGCGTACGGTCCCATCCCCATCCGGATCGGCGGGCTCGAAGTCGACCACGAACCGGTCCGGGCCGTGCATTTCGACGATGCCGTAGAGCGTGCGTCCCGCGAGCGGCCCGGTGGACCATGGACCGACATCGAGATGAAAGGGACTCTGGCGGTAGTCGGCCCGGTAGGCGACCGCGAACGTGTCGGGTCCCGTCTCCAGTTCGAGCACCCAGCGGCTCTGGCCGTCTTCCTCGAAGATGTAGGTCATCCGGCCGGTTTCCGCGGCGACGGATACCCACTCGCCCAGCAGGGGTTCGGGTTCCTCGCCGCAGGAAAGGACGGTGGGGACGAGGGCGAGGAGTATCGGGACGAGTCCGCGCGAGCGCCGCCGGCTGGGTGCCGGGTCCGCCGGGCCTGCAACGTTCGACGGACGAACTCCAGCGCGCATCAGTAGCGGTAATGCTCCGGCTTGTACGGCCCCCCGACCGCCACGTTGATGTAGTCCGCCTGCGACTCCGTCAACTCGGTCAGCTGCGCGCCCAGGTGGTCCAGGTGCAGCCGCGCCACCTTCTCGTCGAGCGACTTCGGCAGCATGTGGACCCCCATTTCGTACTCCTCGGCGCGCCGGTGCAGCTCGATCTGCGCCAGCACCTGGTTCGAGAAGCTGGCCGACATCACGAAGCTCGGGTGGCCCGTCGCGCACCCCAGGTTCATCAGCCGCCCCTCCGCGAGCACGAGGATGCTGCGCCCGCCCGGGAAGGTCCACTCGTCGAACTGGGGCTTGATCGTCTTGCGCACCGCCTCGGACCCCTCCAGACCCGCCATGTCGATCTCGTTGTCGAAGTGGCCGATGTTGCCCACGATCGCCTTGTCCTTCATGCGGCGCATGTCGTCGATCGTGACCACGTCGCGGTTGCCCGTCGCGGTGATGAAGATGTCGGCCGTCTCCACCACATCATCGAGGCGGGCGACCTGGAACCCCTCCATGGCCGCCTGCAGCGCGCAGATCGGGTCGATCTCGGTGACGATGACGCGCGCACCCTGTCCCCGAAGCGCCTGCGCGCACCCCTTCCCGACCTCGCCGTACCCCATCACCACGGCCACCTTCGCCGAGAGCATCACGTCCGAGGCGCGGTTGAGCCCGTCGATCACCGAGTGACGGCACCCGTAGATGTTGTCGAACTTGGACTTGGTCACCGAGTCGTTGACGTTGATGGCGGTGAAGAGCAGGGTGCCGTTCTTCGCCATCTCGTAGAGGCGGTGGACGCCGGTCGTGGTCTCCTCCGATACGCCCCGAATGTCGGCCGCGATGCGCTGCCAGCGCTGGTCGTCGATGCGCTGGTGGGCGCGCAGCAGATCGAGGATCACACCGTACTCTTCGCTGTCGGTGGCCGGGTCGAAGTCGGGAACCCGGCCCAGGCGCTCGAACTCGGCGCCCTTGTGGACGAGGAGGGTGGCGTCGCCGCCATCGTCGACGATCAGCGTGGGGCCGAAGCCGCGCGGCCAGGTGAGCGCCTGCTCGGTGCACCACCAGTACTCCTCCAGGGTTTCACCCTTCCACGCGAAGACGGCGGGTCCTTGCGGATCGTCGGCGGTGCCGTCCGGCCCGACCACCACGGCGGCGGCCGCCCGGTCCTGCGTGGAGAAGATGTTGCACGACGCCCAGCGCACGGAGGCCCCGAGCTCGACCAGCGTCTCGATGAGAACGGCGGTCTGCACGGTCATGTGAAGCGAGCCCATGATGCGGGCACCGGCGAGGGGCCGGCTGTCGCGGTATTCGCCGCGGATCGCCATCAGCCCGGGCATCTCGTGCTCGGCCAGGCGGATCTCGTCGCGGCCCCACTCGGCCAGGGAGAGGTCGGCCACCTTGAAGCGCGGGCGGTCGATGTCGGTGGTGGCCCGGCGGGGGCGGGTGGTTGCGGTCTTCATGTCTATGGCACCTCGTGTGGATTGCGGTGTTTCCGGGACTAATCTAGCCGGGACGGGCGCGTGATCCATACCCATATGCGCGGACTCCCGACGGACGAACCGCGGGCCGGACCGGCGGGGGACCGGGAACCGGGACCGCCGTTGCAGCATATATGAACATGTGCGACCGTCACTCGGTGAGTGTCGGGCTGGGACTACAACGGAGGAATCATGCGATGACCACATTCCATTTCCGGAAGCCGATCGTCTTCCTCAGCGTTGTCGTGGGGTCCGTCGCGGCGCTCGCCACCGAAGGCTCGGCCCAGTCACGGTCCACTCTGGAGCGCGGGCTCTCGGATGCCGTCGCAGAGGCGCTGCGCAGTCCGTTCTACGCCGATCATTCACCCCCTGGGGTGGGCGGCCCGGGCCTGCTCCTTCCCGTGGTTGCATATCCGAATGCAGCTCCGGGTCCATCCGCAGGGTTGTGGACGGCTCTGCCTAGCACCGGCGTCCTGCCCCAGGAAGCCGGGATGTCCACCGACAGGTTGGTCGGGATGGCGACGTTCGGCGCCGTGGCCAGCCACATGGCAACCGCTTATTTCCTTCGATGCCAGGGAGTTCCCGGGGAACCCTTCGGGGATCCCGGACGCTTCACCGGGACTGGCTGGCCGGGAGTGATCGGCGTTCCGCCCGGTGCGGGTGGTAGGGGTTGTCCATTCTTCGAAGACCACAGTGAACTGGTGGGATCGGGTTTTCTCCTGCTGGTGCCACCCCTGGCCACCGCCGGCGCCGCAACTCTGGGCGGAAGCGGGTTCCTGAGAGCGGTTGGAGGATCCGCTCTCGGGTTTGCGGGAAGCTTGCTCTTCTACAAGGGGATGACCGGCCTGACGACAGGTACCCTGGACCGCCTGCCGATCCCGATGTGGTTCATCGGCGGGTTCATGCACGGTGTCACCACCGCCTATTTTTCCAACCGGGGTTCGCGGAACGGAGCAACACAGTGAATTCAAGGCATTCGAACAAGCTGATCCCGCTCCTCACCGCGCTCTCGGTGATGCTGGCCACCCTCGCCGCCGAAACCTCGGCCCAGTCGCGGTCCACGCCGGAACGACCGCTGTCGGACGCAATCACCGAGGTGCTACGCAGTCCCTTCCACGAGGACCGTCCACCCCTTGGACTTGTCGGCCGACGTCCCCTTCTGCCGGTGTTCGCGCATCCAACGACAGCACATGGTCGGCCCACGTCGCGGTCGATGGGCCTTCCCAACGCCGGGACCCAGCCGGCTCAAGTCGCGTCGGCGCCGGGCAGATCGGTCGGGCTGACCACCTTCGCGAGCATAACCAGCCATCTCGCCTCCGCTTTCTTCCTGCGGTGCTATTCCGCCAGTGACGACCCTGGGCGCTTCACCGGGTGGGGCCTGCGGCGATTCGGCTCCGCGCCCAACGAACGCAAGGGCCCGTGTCGATCCGTTGTCCCCGGGATTGACCGGGTGGAAGGAGCCTTTTTCCTGCTGGTACCGACGCTGACCACCGCTGCCGGAGCTGCCCTTGGCGGAAGTGGATTCGTACGGGCTGCCGGCGGATCCGCTCTCGGCTTTGCGGGAAGTGTGCTGTACTACATGGGAATGAAGGAACTGGTGAATGACGGGTCCCTGGAAGGCATGCCGATCCTGATGTGGTTCACGGGTGGCCTCATGCACGGCGTCACCGCCGCCTACCTGTCCGGCTGAGGGAGTCGGCTCACCCGCCAGAGTCACCGACTACGGGCGCGCAGTCATTGTTTGGATATATGATCATTCGTATCTTGGATATACTAGTTCTGCCAATTGATATATCTAATCACGACCACACGAGGAATACGATGAGGAAGACCACCGTCGAAATCGACGACCAGCTCATCGCCCGCGTCCGGGTGCTGCTCGGTACATCGTCGATCAAGGAAACCATCCACCGGGCGCTGCTCGAGGTGGAGCGCGGGGAGGCGAGACGCCAGGAGATCAAGGCGCTTGTCGAGATGGACGGACTCGACCTGAGGGACGAAGAGGTCATGGGCAGCGCGTGGCGCTACTAACAGCGATCACGACCGGGCCATGCCCTACCTGATCGACAAGAGCGCGCTGGCGCGGATGCCCGACCCGCGTGTGCAGGCCAGGCTCGTCCCGATCCTGGAAGCCGGCGAGGCCGCCACCTGCGCGATGATCGACCTTGAAGTCCTCTACTCGGTGCGAAATGCGAGGGAGCACGTGCGGACCCGCAGGCGGCGGGCGCTTGCCTACCGTTACGTGGAACTCACCGAGGCGATGTTCCAGCGGGCGATCGACCTTCAGGGCCTGTTGGCTGAGCGGGGGCAGCACCGGGTCCCGCTGCCGGATCTCATCGTCGCGGCGGTGGCGGAACAGGCCGGAATGGTGTTGCTGCACTACGATCGCGACTTCGACCGGATCGCGGTGGTGACCGGGCAGGCTGTGGAGTGGGTGGTGCCGAAGGGGACCGTCTAACGCGCTTCCAGATGCACCTTCACCGCATCCATGTCGCCCGCGACCGCCTTGGCGACCGCACGCTTCATGAGGGGGACCAGGATGCGTGAGCGGAGCCGATATGGCCTCGCTTCCATGACCAGGTCGAGGCTGGTGGCGTCACCGTCCTCCACCGGCGTCACCGTGAAGAGCGTGTCCCAGACCGTCCCGCCGGCGTCGGAGACCATGCGGATGCGGTCGTTCGCGACGTACTCGGTGACCTCGAGTTCGGTCGTGGCCTCCCGGCGCCCCATCACCCGCGTTTCGCGGAAACGGGTCCCGACGCCGGACCGCTGGTCGCCGAGGAACTCCACCTCAACGATCTCGGGTACGGCCTTCGTGTAGTTGGTGGCGTTGGCGACGGTCTCGAAGACATCCGTGGCCGGGGCGCGGATGATCCTGCTGAGCTTGGTGTGGGTCATGCTGGTTGGGTTGGCTGGACGGGGATGGTTGCTACATCTCATGTGTGATCTCATATCATATCAGATGCGCCTTGTTCTCGACACCAACGTCGTCGTTGCCGCGCTGAGGAGCCCCTCAGGGGCCTCGGCGGCGTTGGTCGAGCAGGCGTTGGACCGACAATTTACCCTGCTCCTGACTGTACCGCTCGTGCTCGAATACGAAGCAACCTGCAGTGATCCCAACCAGCGTATCGACTCCGGGCTATCCGGGTCCGAGGTTGAAACGGTGGTCTCGGCGCTGTGCGCGGTGACCGAACCCGTCGAGGGTTGGTTCCTGTGGCGGCCCCAGCTACGCGATCCAGCCGACGAGATGGTGCTCGCGACGGCGGTCAACGGCAGGGCCGACGCGCTGGTGACCTTCAACAGCAGGGACTTCGGCGATGTTCCCCGGACCTTCGGCGTCGAGGTCCTTTCGCCCAGGCATGCCCTCAGGAGACTGACTCGATGACCCGCGGAAAGAAACAGACCAGCACCTACCCCCTGCGCCTGCCAACATCGCTGAAGGCGGCGGTTCGGGAGGTGAGCCGCAGGGACGGAACGAGTATCAACCAGTTCGTGACCACTGCCGTGGCGGAGAAGCTGTCGGCGATGCGGACCGCCGATTTCTTCACCGAGAGGGAGGCGGAGGCCGACATCGAGGCCGCGCGCCGTATTCTGCGACGGGAAGGGGGGAAGGAGCCGGTTCCGGAGGACCGGAGATAGGAATGAGCCGTCGTCATGGGTTACGCGTCGGGCTCGGGCAGGTGGTCGGAGACCCCTCCGTGATGGAGCTCAGCATGTTTCGTGAGGGGCTTTGCCCTTATCGACCCCCTGGCTCCAGCACTACCCTGTACACCCGGAACCGGACAGAGGCGTTTCCGGTAATCTCGACTCTGCCTATCAACCCGGGCTCGATGAGTGTGGCGAAGGGTCGGTCGAAGCGCTGGCTGCCGACCACCCTGTTTGCGCGCCAGTCAATGACTTCAACGATGTCGTCGAAGCGTCGGTCGCGATCCGAGTTCGTCTCTGCCATCCGCCACCGCTCGTCCGCCACGCGTATCAGGACCCACAGGAGAGAGTCGCTTGTGGCGATCCCTCTGATTATCGGAACCGGCTTGTCCGATGGACCGTGGGGCAGAACGCCAGTGTAGTCGGGAAACCATGGCGCGTCGCGTCGCAACACCATATGCTGCTCATTGTCCCGCCACAAGCTGATCTCATATTCCCGAAAAGGACTCTCAGCCATCCAGATTCGGTGGTCGCCTGTAATGGCGATATGGGGGATTGTACGACCACCCAGTTGCAGTTCACCCGTTAACGAGCCGAAGGAACGGCCTATCTCTCCCGTGTGGACATTGACAAGATGCAGCGGATACCCAGCCCGCTCAGGTGTAAACAGATTGGTCAGATGCAGGACCCAGGGTCCCTCCCAATGGTAGGTATTGACCCCGCTCGGATACCATTCGCCAACCGCCCGCACCTCACTTCGGAGCCGTCCGGTGTAGTCGAAACTCAAGATAACAGACCGTCCGCGGTCAAGCACCGAGAACTCGCCGTCCGCGGTCACAACCAAAGATGAACCACGCTCGAACTCGCCGGGACCCGAGCCGGGACGACCTATGCGCTTCAGAAAGCGGCCGATGGAATCGAACACCAAAACACTCTCAATCGGCTCACCAATGATGTAGATTCGCTTCGAAGCGTCCCTGTAGGCCCTGACGGTTCCCACGAGATCGATCATACCCGGACCGGAATCCTCGCCGTATTCTGCTTGGAGGATCAGGGTGAGTCCGCAACCCTCCCGACACGAGTTCAGAGTTACGCGCTCCGGCGACTGGGCAACGGTGTTGAGGGGGGCGAGAAGGCCTGCCAGAAAAGCTGCTCGGGCACTTCGAGCGATGGACTGGGGCCTTGGCACGCGTCGGAATCGCTGCGGCGACATCAAGTTGCGAATAATGCCCCCAAGGCTGGAATCGACGTGGCCGAATAGCTGGCGACCACTTGATTCCTGCACCCAATCGAAGAGGCACGTGATTCCGTGATGTCCTCGTCGTCGTACTCTCTTGGATTCGGGGAAGCGCCGAATACGGCTGCCACGGCGAGGAGTCCGTCGATCGCGGTGGGGAGACGCCGGGGGACAGAAATCTGTCTGTCACTTCGGGGATCCCCTCTCTGCCAACACGCGCGAGACACGAGAGGAGAAAGAGATTAGAGTAGGGCGAGGCAGAGAGAAGCAGGATGGAACGAGGAGAAGGAATGAAGATGAACGGAACGCCCCTCTCTTCGGGGGAGGGCAAGCGAAGCGCGGCAGCTTCCCCGCCGGATCCGGAGGTTGCGGCGAAGGCGACGAGGCGGCGCTTCACGGCGGCATACAAGCTTTCGATCGTGGAGAAGGCGGACGCCTGCGAGACGCCGGGCGAGATCGGAGAGCTGCTTCGGCGCGAGGGCTTGTATAGTTCGCACCTGTCGTCGTGGCGGAAGGCGGCGCGGGAGGGATCGCTGCGGAGGCTGGCGAAGAAGCGCGGCCCGAAGCCTTCGGGCGGGAAGCGTGAGGCGAGGAAGGTGCGGAAGCTGGAGCGGGAGAACGCGCGGCTGCGCGAGGAACTCCGCAAGGCGCGCATCATCATCGATGTCCAGGGAAAAGTTGCGGGGCTGCTGGGCGTGAGCCCCGGGGACGGGAAGCACTCTTGAGCGCGGCCAGAGGCTTGGCCATGCACGTGGGTGTACGTGCGGCGTGTGCGGCGCTGGGGGTTGCGCGCGCGACGTTCTACCGTCGCCGGAGGCCGAAGACCGGGCAGCGGCAGCCCCGGCCGGCTCCTGCCCGGGCCCTGGACGCGGCGGAGCGGGCGGAGGTCTTCGGAGTGCTGTGCGCGCCGCGCTTTGCGGACCGCGCACCCGCGGAGGTGTACGCGACGCTGTTGGACGAAGGGACCTACCTCTGCTCGGAGCGGACGATGTACCGGATTCTGGCCGAGAACGAGGCGGTCCGGGAGCGCCGGGCGCAACGCAGCCATCCCAACCACCCGAAGCCCGAGGCGGTGGCGCGCGCGCCCAACGAGGTGTGGTCGTGGGACATCACCCGCCTCCTGGGACCCGAGAAGTGGCAGTACTTCTACCTCTACGTGATCCTGGACATCTTCAGCCGCTACGTCACAGGCTGGATGGTGGCGGAGCGCGAGACCGCGGGACTGGCCGGGCACCTGGTCGGGGAGACATGCCTCAAGCACGGTGTGCAGCCCCAGGGGCTCACGCTGCACTCGGACCGGGGATCTCCCATGACGGCCAAGTGCACGGCTCAGCTCCTGGCCGATCTGGGCGTCACGCAGTCGCTGGGCCGTCCCCGGGTCTCGAACGACAACCCGTACTCGGAGGCGCAGTTCAAGACCGTCAAATACCACCCGGGCTTCCCGGGACGGTTCGGCAGCATCGAGGAAGCGAAGGGCTTCTGCCGGGAGTTCTTCGAGTGGTACAACACCCAACACCGGCACGGAGGCATCGGCCTGCTCACACCGGAACAGGTCCACTTCGGCCGTGCATCCGAGGTGATCGAGCACAGACAGCAGATCCTGGATGCGGCCTACGCCGCCCGGCCCAACCGCTTCGTCGGCGGCCCGCCGAGGGCCGCGAAGCTCCCGGCCGAGGTCTGGATCAACCGCGCACTCTCCGTCGCGGCTGCCGATGGCGCAGAGTCGGCCGACGCGAGAAAGGAGGACTCACTAAACTGAATCGGAAAGTGTCTCAAAGTCGTTGGCAGGTTCCGTCCTCCATTCGGCCTCGCTTGGTCGCGGTGCGTTTCAGAATCTCGAACATGATCACCCTCCGTGGGTGGTGGGCAGAGTCGGCCACTCGTTGCATGTCGACGAAGAGATCGGAAGAGACTCCGTTCCTCCGACCCTCGGGCGTCCCCCGCGTGTCGCCAAGCCCGGCACTCGTGTAGCGATTATCGACGCTCGCTGTCCTTTTTTCCGTCACCTGTTTCCTCCTTCCCCTGTCGCCTCAGCCACTTGTGAATCGTCGATCTGTGGCGTCCGAGCAACGCGGCCGCCGCCGACACATTTCCGCCGCTCCGCTTGAGGGCCGCTCGGATATGCTGGTCGATCATTTCATCAAGGATCGGGAACGGGGTGCCCTTGGGATCCGCCTCGGTTGGAGCATCATCCTGCCCGAACTGAAGACTCAGCCCCGACTTCAGAGACGCCCTCACGGTGGCCGCATCCAGAACGGCCTCATCTTCGGCCTCGAAGTCCGCGCGCAGAATCGTGTTCCTCAGTTCGCGGACGTTGCCGGGCCAGTCGTGCTCCAACAGAACCCGTCGGGCCTCGCCGGAGAGTGACTTGACGGGCTTGTTCGTGACATCCCCCGCCTCCCGGAGAAACCGGTCGGCGAGGAGGAGAACATCGATTCCCCGTTCCCTGAGAGGCGGGATCCGGACCACGACCGTGTTGAACCTGTCGAGAAGATCCACGCGAAGCTTCGCCAGCGACCCGGGTTGGCTCGACGCGCAGATCCGGAAACGCCGCTCGGATTGGAGTCCGACCGACACCATCCGGTCTGAACCGACGGGGCGGAAAACGCCGTCGTCGAGGACCGTCAGGAGCTTGGATTGAATGTTGGGCGGGCATTCGCCCACGTCGTCCAGGAAGACCGCCGACCGGGATCGGTGGGCCGAAAGAATGATGCCGTCGCGCGTGCGGTCGGCCCCGGTGAAGGCTCCCTTCCTGTGACCGAAGAGTTCCGTGTCGGCCATGCCTTCCGACAACGTGGCGAGCGCGACGACGAGGGGGACCGTGTCGGAGAATCGCATGATAACGCGCAATAGGTGGCCCTTGCCGGTTCCTCGCTCTCCGATCAGCAGGACCGGCCAGATGGTATCCGCATACTTGGGCAACCGGGCGCGAATGCTGATGATCTCGGGATTGTATCCGGCCATGGGGGCGTCGCCATGCACGGGTCCGAGCGTGGCCAGGCCCTCGAGGTAGGCTGTGGCATAGGGGACCAGCTCGTTCTGATTCGCCCAGGGGATGTCGACGCTATCGGTCAGCAACTCCTGTCGGGCGCCGCGAACGGTCTCGTGGCACTGATCCTTCGACAGGTTTCGGCAACGGCGGTCGACTCGCTTCAACCACGTGTAGCAGTCGGCCATGGCCTGATGCGGTCTTGAACTCACCTCTGCATCACTCCCCACGGCCCGCATCTCCTAAGGTCGGTCCAGCCAACGCATGGATTCGGGAGAACCCCGAAGATGATCTACGCTGGACTTCAGCTCACTCCTTGTCAAGGCCTTGGGACAAATTTCTTGGGACAAATTTCAGCTGAAAGGACAATGTCAGGTCGCTGCTGGAGATCGTAGGTAGGCGCATTTCACCTTCAACTCCACCTCGCAGCGGCGAGCATCGTTTTGCCTGGATGGATCGTCATTGCGGCGAGTCCGCCACGCCACGGAGGGGTCAAGCCGGTTCGGAGGGTGCCGGATGACCTGACGCCGGGAGCCGTTCTTCAGACCTCGCGAGAGATCCCCAAATGAGAGGAAAGCGCCGCCGGCGGTGTCGCCCGCGAGGACCGTTTCTCACTGCTCATCGAATGCGACAGGACCGACCGGGAGCAGCGCCGCTACCAGCACCTCAAGGGAGTTGCCGACCCACTATCCCGGCGGCGCCACCAACCGGCGCCCGACGATTTGAGCCCTATCCACCTCGTCAAACTCAACACCCCAGACGTGATTCTCGGTCGCGTCGGTGACCCACAGCGATTCGGGCAAGAGCACGCGTCGGGGTGGCCCGGTCGGATCACCCCTTCGCACTGCGTAGTAGACCCTGAGAGTATCCAGAAGTTCGGGTGTCCTGATCCAGACTTCGCCAGAGCCAGTGAGGGTCGGAGGTCCCACGGCGGGAGGCACGTAGTCCGGCCGGTAGATCCCATCGCGGTATCCTTGGCGATACCATGCCACAGTGTCCCTTCCCATCGCGGTCACGAATTCTTCCACAGCGTCGTCCACCATCGCTGAAGTGAGCCGTCTAGGGGCCCCCAGCCCCACGCGGCGGTGCCAGGTCGTATCGCCCTGCGCGTCCACTTCTATTAGCTCCACGGAACCCGGAAGATTCCCCAACCGCATCACGACGGCCAGACCCGGCTCGAACCGCACCCAGTCCGGATCTGCGAACGGTTGGGATGTAATGATGGGGTAGGTCGTTTCCGGATCCCCGGGAACCGGGATCTCCAGCATCCTGTTGCTGAGGTCCAGCCACAGAAGTGGCTCTGGATCACCCCACTTCCCGTCGCCCAACTCCCGGACCCGCACGACCGGAGTGCGCGTCACTGGCGCCAACCCACGCCAGCCCGCTTGCAGCGCGGTGGGTACTAGGGGAGTACCCAGATAGGAGCCATCCGCAGGCCAATAGACGTCAATGGACAGGCCCTGGTAGCTCGCGGATCCACCGGGTCCCACCACAGTTCCCACCAGTTCTCCGGTTGCCGTGAACCGTGTGTAGCGATTCGGGCGGGATTCGTGCACTGCGAAGGCGCCGTCGGGCTCGATATGGAGAAGACCGATATTCGTGAAGTCCCCCGGACCCTCGCCCTTCCGCCCCACATGAAACAGAACCGTGCCATCCGGCTTCAACACACTCACCCGATGTTGGGGGCGGTCCACCGTGAAGACGCGGCCCCGCGCGGGGTCGGCATGGACGGTGGGTCTCACGAAGAAAAACTCTCCCTCGGCAGAGTCACCAAACCGATGCTCGGCCGCGGTAACCCAGGCCGGTGGCGACTTGTCGGCTCCTGCGCCCTGGTCCTCGACATCATCGCACGCGACACCTGCGGCCACCGCTATGAACAGGAGCGCTACCGACGAGTTTCCGCTTGTCGGCGCCGGTACTCCGGAGCAACGAGACGGTGCCCGACGCGCGTCGGGGCCAAGAGGTTTGCCGTGATATGTGGAGAGAGACGCCGGATCCATTTCAGCGCAACGCGCTGTAGTCATGCGTGGTCCGTTGCCAAGGCAAGATCGGAATCGAATCTCGGAATCTGATGATGAGGAATCCGGGCGACGATGGTCAGGTCACACTTCCGCATCACCACTGCATCGTCGCCGTCCACTACAAAGAAGTGGTTACCATCCGCTAGCAGATCCTCGCCCGTCATGACGTTGGATACCGCCTCCAGATCATTCTCCACTGTGACGACGATCACCCAACAGGCAAATCCGCCATGCTGGCACTCGCTGTGCCCGCCACCCACAACGGTCTTGCACCCCGTCGATCCCGCGCCATCCTTCTTGAGCTCAACGCACTCCCAACTCTGCCAAGGGTAGTTCTCGCTGAACGTACACGTCTTGCAGATGAACCCGGAGGTCGGAACCGGAACCGCAAGCCAAGCGGCGACCGCCAAGGGGACAACCGCAAGGGGGCGGAGGAAGGGAACAAACGGGGAGGTGACGGCGAATCTCATTTTGGGTCTCCTTGTGGCGAATCCGGGGCGAGGCAGTGCCAAGCCCTCTTGTGAAACGGACACCCCTTGAAACAGCAAAAACCATGCCAGTCTGCTCGCGATGGCGGGGATCAGCACCTCCGAGGTCTGTCAAGTCGTTGGAGAACAACGAAGTACACGACTACCCGTAAGAACGAGCGAAGGCGTAGGCCGACGACCATGAGGGTACCTGCCCGTCGCTGACGCCGACATCGATGTAGCGTAGTTCGACACAATCCGTCGCAATCGTCGACACCGGGTCTTCCGTCCCGCTCGTCACTCCGAAGCCACCCACCCCACCACCCTCAACGGCCCCCCGCTCCCCCCCTCGATCTTCATCGGCAACGCCACGATCCCCGCGCCCGTCGGCGGCAGCCGGTCCAGGTTCGTCAGGTTCTCGAACCCCACGATGTTCTGCTCGTACAGGATCACGTGCGACCGGAAGTCGCTCGACTGGCCGTAGTCGATGCTGGGCGTGTCGAGCCCCACCGCCGCCACCGCCCGGTTGTCCACCAGCCACTGCGCGGCCTCGGGCCCGATCCCGGGGAAGTGCAGCTCCGGCACCGCCTCGGGCCCGGTGAGATCCGTGCCCAGGTAGGCCGCGCGGTCCCCCCAGCGCGACGACCACCCCGTGCGCACCAGCAGCGCCGTCCCGTCGGCGAGCTCACCATGCTCCGCCTCCCACGCGGTGAGGTCCTCGACCGTGAGCTGGTAGTCGGGATCGGCGTCGGCCTTGGCCGAGACATCGACCACCGACGCCATCGTGATCAGGCTCGACAGCGGAATCTCATCCGCCGTCATGCGCCCCTCGGCGAAGTGGATGGGCGCGTCGAGGTGGGTGCCGCCGTGTTCGGCCGAGGCGAAGGCGTACGACGCGTAGAAGAACCCGCCCTCGGTGTGGCCGTACGCGAGTTCGGTGAGCTGGAAGCCGGCCGTGTCGGTGGGCCAGTAGATGGTGGAGGGGCCGAAGGCGTGGGAGAGGTCGATCCACTCGCCGGCGGCGCCGGTGAACACGTCCGTGTGGTCGGGGGGCGGGGCATCCCGCAGGCATCCCGCGGCCAGGAGGAGGCCGGTCAGCGTGGCCGGCGCAGTTGTCGCTCGGGTCATCGTACTTGATCCCATGTAAACTCTACTTTACTAAATGTCATGTCTGATTTACTAAGCGCCTCCGCATGGCCCCGTGCAGGACGCTCCTACTCCGGCAACCGGAGCGCCACCAGCCCGTACTCGCCGTCCGGCAGGCGGATCGCCACGGTCACGTACTGCCGGCCTTCGTGCATGTAGGTCATCGGCGCGGTGATGGTGGAACCGGGGAGCTCGACGGCGCCCAGCTCCTCGCCGGTCATCTTGTCGACGGCGCGGAAGATGGGCGCGGCGCCCCGTCCCTCCCCGTACATGAGAAGGTTCCTGGTGACCAGCTTGGTCGCGTGCGCGGGGGAGCCGGTGTTGCCGATGTCGACGCCCGCGAGCGCGGGGTGGTTGCGGATTCTGTCCGGGGTGGTCCCGTTGGGGATCTGCCAGACGTGGTCGCCCGTGTTGAGGTCGATCGCGGTGATCGTGCCGTAAGGCGGCTTGACCAGCGGGAGGCGCTGGGGACCCCGCGCGCCGCCCGGACCGAGCGTCACCCAGTCGACGTTCGCGGTCGAATCGCGCTCGACGCCCGGGAAGAGCCGGGGAGCGCTGCAGCCGCGGGTCGAGGCGACATAAAGAATGCCGGTCTCGGGGTCGACCGCCGCACCGCCGGGGATGTTGGCGCCGCCGTTGGCGCCCGGACAGTGGATCGAAGGGTTGTCGCCGAGAGCGGGGGGATTGAAGAGCGGACCCAAACGGTAGTCCTTGACGATCTCCAGCGCTTCGGCGCGCAGCTCCGGGGTGAAGTCGATCAGGTCGTCCTCGGTGATGCCCTGCATCTCGAAGGGAGCGGGCCGGGTCACGAAGGGCTGGGTGGGGGACAGCTTCTCGCCGGGCACGTCGGACTGCGGCACGGGCCGCTCGGGCATTGGCCACACGGGGTCGCCGGTCTCGCGGTCGAGCACGTACGCCCACCCCTGCTTGGTCACCTGCACCAGCGCCTTGATGTCGCGTCCGTCCACCGTGATGTCGACCAGGTTGGGCGCGGTGGGATTGTCGTAGTTCCAGACGTCGTGGTGCACGGTCTGGAAGTGCCAGCGGCGCTCGCCGGTCCGCACGTCCAGGGCCAGGATGCTGGTCGCGAAGAGATTGTCGCCCGGGTGGAAGCCGCCGTAGTAGTCGACGGGCGGCGGGTCGGTCACGACGTAGACGAGGCCGAGCTCGGGGTCGGCGGAGAGCGGGGCCCAGGCCGAGACGTTTCCGGTCCACTTCCAGGCGTCGTTCTCCCAGGTGTCGTTCCCGAATTCGCCCTCCTGCGGGATCACGTTGAAGGTCCAGAGGTGCTCGCCGGTCCCGGCGTCGTAGGCGAGGATGTTCCCCGGCACGTTCTCCTGCAGGTACTGGTAGTAGCCCTGTTCGTGGGAGTTGCCGACGACGACCACGCCGTTGACCACGATCGGCGGCGACGAGTTGGTGATGTAGCCGACTTCGAAGGGGATGCCGTCGGTGGGATGGTGGTCCCAGCGCCCGAGGTCGCCGAGGAGGTCGACGGTGCCGCCTTTGCCGAAGGAGGGGATCTTGCGGCCGGTGGCCGGGTCGAGGGCGTGCATGAAGAAGGCGGGGGTGACCAGGTAGATCATGGGACGGCCGTCCACCTCCGCGTAGGCTACGCCCTTGCCGTAGTTCTTCCGCATGGAGTCTTCCCAGCGCTTTGTCGTGGGCTCGCGGAAGGTCCAGAGGGTCTCTCCGGTCGCGGGATCGATGGCGACCGCGGTCCGCCGGCTGCCGGCCACCGAGTAGAGCGTGCCGTCCACGTAGATGGGCGTGGCCCGCAACATCTCGCCGCTCGAGGGGCTGTAGTTGTCGGCGCGCCAGAGCCAGGCGACCTCGAGATCCTCGAAGTTGGAGGCGTCGATCTGGTCGAGGGGGGAGTAGCGGGTGCTGGCGGCGTCGGCGCCCCAGTAGCGCCACTCGGGTTGCTGGGCGGAGAGGGCGTGCGTGGCCAGCGCGGCCGCGACGGTGAGGAGGGCGGCCGCCCGAAGTGTCGGTTTCACATGGTCCTCCAGGATGGATCCGGGATGGGCGAGGGGATGATGGGGTCGGGTGAAGCAGGGATGAGAATATGTCTGTGTGGGGTGGTGGGGCCAGTGGGGAAGCGGTGGTCGCGCGCCCTCACCCCGGCGGTAGTTCGCCATTCAGCTCCATGTAGACCCGGCCGATCGCGCGCGGGGCCTGGCTGGCGCGCAGCGACCAGGTTTCGAGGTCGCCGAAGTCGGCCTGGCCGATGGCCTGCTCCAGGGTGAGGCCGGCTGCGTGGAGCCGGGTGGCCTCGTCGATCACCTGGACGAGGGCTTGGCGGGAGGTTTCCAGCTCCTCGGCGAGCACCTCGGGGGAATCGACGAAGCCGTGGCCGGGAATGTACGTCTCGACATCGAGGGCCTGCGCGGCCTCGATCATCGCGACCCACTCGCTCGGGTAGGCGGAGCGCATGGCGGGGAAGACGCGGTGCAGGTAGGCCTCGCTCATGAAGAGGATCTTCTCGGTGGGGAGGTGGACGACGAGGTCGCCGCCGGTGTGGGCGCGGCCCAGGAAGAGGAGGCGGATCTCGCGGCCGCCGAGGTGGAGGGTTTGGGAGAATTCGACAAGGTCGGTGGGGACGATGACCGGTGGGGCGGTGGTGGGGCGGTTGGGGTTGTCGGCGGCGCGCTGGAGGACGGCGTGGGAGGTGGGGTGGGCGTAGAAGCGGGCGGTGGAGGGGAACTCCGAGTTGCCGCCGGTGTGGTCGCCGTGGTCGGAGCAGACGATGACGTGGGTGATGGGCTGGTCGGTGATGGTGGCGATGGTCTCGATGAGGCGGCGGGTCTCGGCGGGGCTGCCCTGGCCGTCGGCGACGAGGACGCCTTCGTCGGTGATGACGAACATGCTGACGGTGGTGAAGCGTTCGTCGCCGGCTGAGCGAAGTTGCTCGTAGGAGTAGACGCCGGGGGCGAGTTCCTGGACGCGCGGGAAATCTTCGTCGGTGTAGCCGCGGGCGTAGGGGTCGGCGGTGCGCAGCGGGGTGGGGGAGGAGGGATCGGTCGCCGGGGTGTCGGGGGTCGGCTCGCAGGCGAGAAGCGTGGACACTGCCAGTAGGGTGGAGAGCGCCGGGAATACCGGTGGAGCCGGGTTGAGTCCGCGGTGGGGGGAGGGCGGTTGGGGTCTGGCGGTGACGCGTCTCATGGGATGGCTCCGGTGGGCAGGAAGCGTTTGGGGCGCTGAAAAGGTCGCCTTGGCGGGGCGCCCGCGCTACAATGGGGCCCGCAGCAGGCACTCAACCGACACGGAGGCATGACAATGGAATGCAGGCGATGGATCCTGGCAGCGACCGCGCTCGCGCTGGTGGTTCCGATCACGGGCACCGCCCAGCAGGGCCGCGGCGGGATGACCGCGGAACGCCGCGCAGAAATGATGGCACGCCAGGCGGAGGCGCTCCTGGCCGACATGCGGATGGAGCGTCCGATCGAGGCCCTGAACTCGGTCTGGATCGAGGAGCTCACCTGGATGGAGGTCCGCGACGCGCTGCGCGACGGGAAGACCACCGCGATCATCTCGACCGGCGGGATCGAACAGAACGGTCCCTACCTCGCAACCGGCAAGCACAACTACGTGCTGGAGGGCGCCTGCGAGGGGATCGCGCGCAAGCTGGGCAACGCGCTCTGCGCCCCCGTCATCAAGCTCGTTCCCGAAGGCGGCATCGCCAATCCCTCCGGGCACATGCGCTATCCGGGCACGATCAGCCTCCGCGAGGAGACCTTCCGGGCGGTCCTCGACGACGTGGCCAGCAGCCTCCGGGCGCATGGCTTCACCAACATCGTCTTCATCGGCGACAGCGGGGGGAACCAGGGCGGGATGGCGGCGGTGGCGGCCGCGCTGAATGAGCGGTGGCGCGGGAGTGCGCGCGCGCACTACGTCCCCGAGTTCTACCGCTACCGCGAAGTCTTCGAGTGGATGGGGACCGAACTGGGGATCACCGAGCCCACAAACGACGGCCTCCACGACGACTTCGTCATCACTTCGATCATGACGGTCGTGGACCCCGAGTCGGTGCGGCACGCGCAGCGCGTCGCGGCCGGGAAGGCCTCGATCAACGGGCTGAGCATCGCCGACCTGGAGGCGACGATCGAGACGGGCAGGAAGCTGCTCGGCTTCCGCGTGGACCGCACGGTCGAGGCGATCCAGGCGGCGATCGGGGGCGGGAGCTGAGGACGAATCCCGCTCCTATACACACATACACATATACACATGTATCTGGTGAACGAGAACGGAGAGAACGAATGATGCGCAGACTGTTGGTGACGGCGGCGCTGGCCGTCGCGATCGGGATCGGCGCGCCGGAAGGTGCCGCGGCCCAGGAGACGGGCGGCCTCATCGAGGTGGGGGCGATGGCCCCCGACTTCGAGCTGACCGGCGCGACCCGTCACGGCGTCCTCCGCGACAAGGTCAGGCTGAGCGACTACCGAGGCGAAACGGTGGTCCTCGCGTTCTTCTTCAGAGTCAGGACGCGTGGCTGAACGGTTCAGATGAGAGCGTACCGTGATCAGTACGCAGAACTGTTCAACGAGGGCCGCAACGTGGTGCTCATGGCGATCTCGAACGACTCGCCCGAAGAAGGCGCCTCATGGCTGATGGACGAGGACTTTCCCTACCTGTTCGGCAGCGACGCCGACGGGGCCAGCTTCGCCGCGTTCGGCGGAACGCTCCGGGACAACGGGATGGTTGGCAGCCGGGCCGTGATCGTGATCGGTCCGGACGGCCGCGTGGCCAAGGTCATCCCTCAGTTCAGGCAGACGGATCCGACCGCCTACGACGAACTGGCCGCCGTGATCGACGAGGTGACGCCGGAGCCGGAAGAGGGTTCCTGAAGGAGCGTCTCCAGCGCCTTCACCAGCTCCTGCTTCGGCCCCACTCCTGTCGACACGACCTTCCCCTCCCCGTCCACCAGCACCACGATCGAGGTCGTGAGGGCCTTGTACGCTCTCACGGCCTCGCCGTTTGCGTCGTAAAGGAAGTCATACCCAGGGGCATGCCGCTCCACGTGACGGCGTACTCTGCGGCGTGACTGGGAGACGGCCACGGCCACGGCCACCACCGCCACCCTCTCCCCGAACCGCTCCTGCACCGCGTCGATCTCCGGTTGCAGCAACTCGCACTGCTCGCACCACGACGCCCAGAACTCGATCAGCGCGGGACGCCCCCCGATGACCTCGAGGAGGGAGACTTCGTTGCCCTCCATGTCCTCCACCTGTGCGTTGGGGGCCGGGGTGCCGGCGGGGAGGCCCAGTCCGTCCTCCGGCTCCTGAGCGGTGACGGTGGCGGGGAGCGCGAGGGCCAGGGCGAGAGTGACGCAGGCAGCGGCGCGTGTGGGCGCGGCCGTCTGCGGCCGGGCGTCGTAAGTACCGGGCAGATGGCGCTGTGTTGTCACGGCTGAAGTCCTCCTGGCGGTCATTGGCGGCGAACCGAGAAGTTGAGCGGCATCCTCAGGTAGCCGGGAACAGCTTCCCCCTGGTAGACAATCGGTGTGAATCTGTAGGTGCGTGCAACCCGAAGCGCCAACTGATCCAGCATCATGTTGCCCGAGCTCTCGGCCACTTCGACGTTCTGGACCCGCGCCTTGATGTCGAGCTGGATCTTGACCAGTACCCTCCCCGTGACACCCTGACTCGCAAGACCCGATGCCAGGTACTCACGGACCAGGGTTTCCCTGGCCCTTTCGCGGTGGATCTGCTTCGGGGTCGAGTTCCCATTGCCGTTGGTCCACGGACCCTGTTCCCTCCGGTCCTCGGAGGACAGGAGGCCGCCTTCCTTGCGGTCGTACACCCAGAGGAAGGGCTCCGACGTTACGCCAAAGGCGCGAAGCGTGCGGGCTATCCTCAGTTGGCCGTCAACGACCTCGAACACCTCGCGAACCTCGATCTCCGAGCCCACCCTGCGTTCCAGGCCCAGCTTTTCTCCCTGCCAGGATACCCGGTTTCGGATACGGTGGTCCCTCACCGTATCCGTGACCGGTGTTCCGTCCATCAGCAAGGTGACCCCGTTCCCGGGCGTCGGCACGGAGACGACTTGGGTGGGGTCTACGTGAAGGGCCAGGGTGAGCGGCTGCCGGGTCAGCTTCAGCACTGCGTCGGAGACGAAGTGGAGTGTCGCCTGGTCCTCGATCCCGGGAATCTCTCTCATGATTTGGGAGGCCTCGTTCGCCGGCACGACCATCAGCCCATCGGAGTTCACCACCGCGGATTGCAGAGAGGTGCGGGATGAATTGGTCGCTTCCCTGTTGAGGACCCAGGCGCCGGTGAGGCTGGTGAAGAGGGACTCGGCTTCGGGGGCGGCCACGGGGAGCGATGGTGCGGTGCGAATGCAGGCGCCCGCGATCATGGACGGCAGCACGACGAGGTTCACGATCCCGAGGGCGATGATCGCTCTTCTCTTCATGGAGGGCCTTCCTTCGGCATCAGTCATTTGGCTCGCGGGGTCCCACACAATCGTCACCTACAGATTATACCCCGCCTGGACGAAATAATACTGCGCCACCCCCAGCATGATCACCGCGGCCACGCGCTTGACGGTCACCATCCACTTCCCCGACTTCGGCAACCGCGAAATAGTCCCCGAGAAGAGCCCCACCGCCACCAGCAGCGCGGTCATCCCGATCGAGAAGACGAAGAGGTAGACGAATCCCATGAACCCCGCCCGCGTGGCGGCCACCCACGCCAGCACGGCCGCGAAGGCGGGTGCCCCGCAAGGCGCGGCCACCACGCCGGAGGTCGCCCCCAGCACGAAGACGGCCCCGTAGGAGCCCCCCTCGCGCCCTCCAGCCCACGCCACGAGGCGCTGCGGCACCCGCACCGGGATCACGTCGAACATGGCCAGCGCGAAGACCAGGAGCAGGTTGCCGATGGCGAGCAGCGCCCACGGGCTCGCGCTCACCGTGCCGAAGAGGGTACCGGTCAGACCCGCCACCAGCCCGAGCACGGCGTAGAGCAGCGCCATCCCCGTGACGTAGGTCATGGTGAGTGCCAGGGTGCGGCTCCACGGCTGCCTGTCGCGCGCGGTCCCCGAGATCACCGAGGCGGTGATCGGGATCATGGGGTAGACGCAGGGCGTCAGGCTGGTCGCGACACCCGCGCCGAAGAGGACGGCCAGAGCCAGGAGCGGACTGGAGGCGAGCGTTTCGGAGAGTCCTCCGGCCGTTTCCTGTACGAACAAAAGCATGGCCGGGGCGGGCGGGTTGTCGCCGGCCCCGGCCATGACAATGGAGAACGTTAAACCGCTACTTTCCGCCACGCCGCACGGCCGTGCGGCCGCCGCCACTGGTGCGGACGGTGGAGCTGCCGCCGGAGCCCACACTTGTGGTGGTCCATCCGCCGGATCCGCCGCCGGAGCTATGGATGGGGGCGGACGTTCCCGGGCGCCGGTACCCCCTGCCCGCGACGGCCTGGCCGCCACCGCCCCCCGGAATCCGAGTCACGGTGACCCCCCCGGGGTATCCGGGGTAACCTCCGTAGTAGGAGTAGGGATACAGTCCGTAACCGCCTCTGAAGCCGCGATAGCCGTAGCCGTAGTACGGACTCCACCCGGAGTAGATGACCGGGTAGCGACTCTCTTCGGGCGTCAGCGCGAAGTGCTCCGGGAACGCGACCGCGACCACTACGTCGATCACAGCTGTGGCCACTCCGGCGTCCTCCATCCGGATCAGGTCCTCGGCGCTCAGGCCCTCGAACTGCGGGCCGACCTCGGCGAGCCATCCCTTCACCGCGTCGGCGTCGACGTTGCGGGAAGCGTCGATCACGTCGTCAATGGTGACCATCGACGCCGCGGAGGCGATGCCGCCGCGTAGCGCGAAGGGGTCGGGCTGGGCCACGACGCCTGCCAATCCAAGCTGGTTCAACACACTGTGGCTGGTACGCTGGTACCGCTTCGACCAGACGGTGAACGCACCGTTCACCTCGATGGCCCGAACGTCGACCCATTCGCCCAGCGTGGGCATCGAGATGATCCCGGTGCTCCGCCGGGGAGCCTCGCCGTCGCAGTTCACCAGCGACGCGGTGTAGAGCCGCCGCCGGTCCTCGGAGAAGCGGGCGGACTCGGTGCCCTGGCAGTCGTCGCGTTCGAATTCGTGCGTGCCGCCATCCGCCACCAGTGGCTCGCGGTACTGCACCTCCGTGTCGACGATGGTGAGCATTTCCACGTCCTGGCCGTCGGCGACCAGGCACAGAATGCCTTCGTCCTCCTCAGCGTCCAGCGCCTGCCAGCATCCCAGGTAGGGCTGCCAGCCAGCCCGCAGTGTGCTCTCCTGCGCCGCCAACGGGCTGTAGACCGCGAAGGCGACCACAGCAGCCAGACCGGCGAGCCAGACGATTCTCATTCTCTTCGTACCCATGATTGCTTCCTCCGCGTCGAACATCGTTGCGTTGCGTTCGTCTCTTGTCGTCATTGCCCTACATCCTCACGCCGAGCCCGAGGCTCAGCTTCAGAGCCGAAAGATCCAGGGGCGGAAAGCCCACGAAATCGGAATACCCGTGATAGTTGCGCTGCAGGGGACCCTCCGCGAATCCGTAGCGTGCTTCGCCGGTCAGCATCATTCGCTCGTTGATGCTGACGTCCATTCCCGTGAAGACTTGTACGGTGGCTCCCTTCTCCTTCGACTGGAGATTGCTGATGAAGATGTCAAGCGTCTCGTAGTCCACGAACTCGCCGTACTGCTCGAAACGATACCAGACCATCCCGCCCGCAACGCCCACGAAGGCATTGAAGCTCCGGGGAATCCAGGCGTAGCTGCCGACCGACCGCCCCCGGGGCAGCAGGTAGGCCTTGATGCCGGCTGTGACAGGAGTAGTGGTGTATTCGGTGGTCTGGTTGATGGGCAGATCGTCGCTGCCCACCCACTCGCGGAACTCGGACAGGACCGACGAGGAACTGTGTCCGACGGAGACAACCAGATCGAGGCGCTCCGACGCGTGCACGCCCAACTCGAAGGTGACGTGGGGGCCGGCGAGATCGCGGTCCTCGACCGTCAAGTGCTGCTTGGTGAAGTCCCACAGGCTTTGCGTGTCGCCGGCTCCCCCGAGTCGCGGCACGGTGTAGCCCCCTCTGATCGAGAGGGTGATCGTCGGCGTCCGAAGGAGAAAATCGCGCTCCTGGGCATCGAGTTCCGGGGCGCTCACAGGCGCCACCAGGACAAGGCCGGGGATGATCCAGAGGGCTCGCATGTTCCTGAGCTTCCCGGGTTGGCTGAACATTTCGCTCTCCTAAGCTGGGGTTCGGGGAACATGTTTAGCAAGACCCGTGCCGCTCTGGAAGACGGCGCGAATCGGGGGTTTGGCAAGCACTTGCCGGGGTTGGGGGCCTGATGGCGGTGGTTGTGGCGGGATTGGAGTCACCGCAGGGTGACACCCGCGTCACCCTGTTGGGACATGTGCCTGGTTGGGCAGCACCTCCGCGCCGGTCAGTCCGAGGCGGCTGTCGGTGGACCATGCCGTCCTGATGTCGTGCTCGTCCATCAGGACCAGGCTGGAGGCGTCCACGTAGGTCAGGCGTTCCCGGCGCAACCGGTCGGACATGCGGCAGACCCGGGAGTGGTGGTCCTCGTCGGCGGTGAACATGACGAGGCCCTCGAGGCTCGCGACCATCGAGCCGAATGCGCGCGCCGCTTCGTCTCCATGCCGGTCCAGGAACCAGTTGTAGGCTTCCGACCAGACCAGCACCGAGGTGTGCCAGCGGGGAGGGGTGCCGGCGAAGAGGGCACGGGCTTCCTCGTGGAATCGGTCGCGCCTGCTCATGGCGGCGATGAAGATGCCGGTATCGAGGAAGACCTTCGGGCGGTTCATCGAGGGTCATGCCCGTAGACGACCGCGTCCACGGTGCAGCTGTCGCTCGCGCGTCCCTCCAAGCTGCCGACATGGGCCATCCAGGGCTTGTCCTCCGGATACCGCGCGAGCGCTTCGCTCAGGGTACGGCGACAGAACTCCGCCAGCGAGACGCCCCGGTGGCGCGAAACCCTGTCGGCGTGCTCATACAGCTCACGGTCCAGCGAAATCCGGATCGGGATCATGTTATCTCCTTGTTCGGGGGTAACATAACTCCGTCCCACAGCGTGACCCAACCGCCGGCCGCCGTCATCGCAACGTGCGTTCCAGGTATGCTTTCAGGCGCTGCCACGCGTCGGTGGCGGGGGCGGTCCGGACCTCGGGGTCGCCGTCCACGCGGAGCCAGAAGCCGTGGTTGACGGCGTCGTAGACGTGGAGGTCGTGCTCGATTCCGGCGGCGCGGAGCGCGGCCTCGAAGGCGGCCACCGATTCGGGTGAGGGCCCGTTGTCGAGAGCGGCGAAGGTGCCGTACACCTCGTGATCCATGGCGGCCAGCACCTCGGGGTCGTCCACGAGGCGGCCGTAGAAGATGGCGGTGGCTTCGTGATTGACGCCGTCGAGACCGAAGGAGAGCGCGACGCCGCCGCCGAAACACCACCCCATGGCGCCCACCCGTCCGGTCACGTCGGGGCGGGCCTTCAGGTGGGCGACGGCCGCGTCCAGGTTGGCGATCATCGCTTCGGGGTTCCCCTGCGCTTCCCGCACCAGCGCCATGTTCTCCTGGGGATTCGAGCCGGTGCGTCCCTGGAAGAGGTCGGCGGCGAGGGTGACGTAGCCTTCGTCGGCGAAATCGTCGGCGAGCTGGCGCACCCGGTCCTGGAGACCGTTCCATTCGTGGATGATGACGAGAGCGGGGAAGGGGCCTTCGCCGGACGGCACGGCGAGGTAGCCGGTGGTGAGGGTGTCGCCGTCGATGTAGTGAAGGTCGGCGCCTTCGAGCGCGCCGCCCTCGCCGATGATGGCGGGGGGGAGGGCCTGGGGGGTGGTGGCGGCGTCGGCGTCCGCGGGCGGGCTGGCGTCGTCCGCCGGTGGGGCGTCTGCGCATGCGAGGGCGAAGAGAAAAGCGGCTCCGGTGGCAGGCAGGCGTCTCATGTCGGTATTCTCCATGGGGGTGACGGTGACCTTATTCATAGGGACGGGGCGCGCCGTTCGCCATAATCCCACCACGGTATCGAGAGGAAATCGAGGAATGAGGACTTTGTACCGGAGCAGCTTCGTCCACATGGGCGGGATGGCCGCTTTCATGATCCTGGGCGTGGGCGTCGCAGGGGGTCCGGTCGCGGGCCAGCAGAACATGGCGGACGTGGAGATCACGACCATCGAGCTCGAGAGCGACCTCTTCATGCTGATGGGCCGGGGCGGCAACATCGGGCTGTCGGTGGGGGACGACGGCGCCTTCCTGATCGACGACCAGTTCGCGCCGCTGACCGAGAAGATCCTGGCCGCGGTCGCGGCGGTCACCGACCAGCCCGTCCGCTGGGTGCTGAACACGCATTGGCACGGCGACCACACCGGGGGCAACGAGAACCTCGGTGAGGCCGGCGCCATGATCGTGGCCCACGAGAACGTCTACCGGCGCATGAACCCGGCCGAGTTCGCGGACCTGGTCGGGCGATCGGGCCAGGCGCCGCGCGCCGCGTTGCCCGTCGTCACCTTCGACCAGGGGGTGCGCTTCCACTGGAACGGGCGCCACATCGAGGTCACGCACATCGGGAGGGCCCACACGGACGGCGACGCGATCGTCCACTTCCCGCGGGCCAACGTCTTCCACATGGGCGACACCTTCTTCCGGGGGCGCTATCCATTCGTCGATGTCGACAGCGGCGGCGGGATCGACGGGGTGATCGACGCGGCCAACTTCGTGCTGGAGCGGTCGAGCGAGGGGACGCGGATCATCCCCGGGCACGGTGAGCTGGCGACGCCGGAGCATCTGCGCGAGTACCGCGACATGCTGGAGACGGTAAGGCTGCGGGTGGCCGGACTGGTGGCCAACGGGCGGACGGAGGACCAGGTTTTGGCCGCGGCACCGACGGCGGATCTGGACGCGGTTTGGGGGGATAGCCCGGAGCGGTTCGTGCGGGCGGTGTACCGGAGTCTAACGGGGTCGTAGCGGATTGTGAAAGGATTCACAATGTAATGTTAACATTCCAAAATGTAATATACATTTTACATTCTAGGCCAACTCCACGAAGAACAGGTAATCCATGACCACCTTGGGTCCCGGGGCCACCGCCCCCCGTCTCCGCCCCGTCCGCACGGCAGCCATCTCCACGCTTGCGGCTTCCGTGGCTATCGTGACCGCCATCCCCGGGCCGCCCCTCGGCGCGCAACAAACGCAGGAGGCGCGGATCGAAGAGATCCTCGCCCAGGTCCAGGACTCGATCATCCGGCTGCGGGAACACATCCACCAGTACCCCGAGCTCGGCAACCGCGAGTTCAAGACGGCGGAGCTGGTCGCGAATCACCTGCGTTCGCTCGGCTTCGACGAGGTGGAGACGGGGATCGCGCACACGGGGGTGGTGGGGATTCTGCGGGGTGGGCTTCCCGGGCCCGTGGTGGCGGTGCGCGCCGACATGGATGCGCTCCCGGTCACCGAGTTCACGCCCTACCCTTTCCGGTCCACGGTGCGGACCACCTACCTGGGGCAGGAGGTGGGGGTGTCGCATGCGTGCGGGCATGATATTCACGTCGCCGTGCAGCTGGGCGTGGCGTCGGTGCTGGCCGGCATGCGCGACGAGCTGCCGGGGACGGTCAAGTTCATCTTCCAGCCAGCCGAGGAGGGGCCCCCGCCGGGCGAGGAGGGCGGTGCGGACCTGATGGTGAGGGAGGGGGTGCTGCAGGATCCCGCCCCGAGCGCGATCTTCGGCCTCCACTCCTTCGCCGAGATGGAGGTGGGCAAGGTCGGGTTCACCTCCGGGCCGGCGCTCGCGGCGGTGGACCACTTCAAGATCCGCATCCTGGGGCTGCAGTCCCACGGCGCCGCGCCCCATCTGGGGATCGACCCGATCGTGATGGCGTCCCAGGCGGTGACCGCCTTCCAGACCATTCGGTCGCGCAACCTGCCCCCGCTCGAGCCCAGCGTGGTGACGGTGGGGATCATCCGGGGCGGCACCCGCTTCAACATCATCCCGCACGTGGTCGAGATGGAGGGCACGGTGCGCACCTACAATCCCGATGTGCGGGACGCGGTGGAGCAGCGCATGGGCGAGATCCTGGCGGGGATCACGGCGGCGGGGGGCGGGACGTTCGAACTGGACTACGACCGCGGCACGCCCGCGACGATCAACGACCCGGAGCTTGGTGCGCGGATGCTGCCCACGCTGGAGCGGGTGATTGGCGCGGAGAATGTGCTGGAGCTGGACCCGACGATGGGGGGCGAGGACTTCGCGTATTTTGCGAATGAAGTCCCCGGGTTCTACTTCCGGCTGGGGCAGGTCTTGCCGGGCGGGAGTTCAGGGGGACACCACACGCCGGACTTCCAGGCGGACAATTCCGCGGTGCCGGTGGGGATTCGCGCGATGTCGAACCTGTTGCTGGACTATCTGAAGGGGGCGGCCCCCCGGTCCAGCCCGTAGACCCGCACGTACTCGACATCGAGGTCGTCCGTCGTCTTGCCGAGGACGTAGTCCGCGCCGATCTCTTCCACCTCGAGGTCGTGGGGGAGTTGCACGGTGCCGAGATACACGCCGTCCGGGCGGAAGACGTCGTGGAGGCCGGAGGGACGCGGAATCGTCCATTGCTTGCCGTCGGGCGTCGTTATGTTCTGGAGCAGCCCTTCATCTCCTTCCAACGGTGACGGACCCCGGCGGACCCAGAGGAAACCGAGTTCGTCGAGGAGGAAGTCTTCGGCATTGGATACGGAATCGAGCGCCGCCCAGCGGGAGTCGGAGGGGTTCGACGCGGAGCCGGCCAGATCCGGAAGGGCTTGGACAAGCAGGCCGAGGTGTCCGGTCCGCACCAGATAGGTTGCTTCGTCGTCCGTCCGAGCCCGCAGCGGTGCCTGTCTCTTCACCACCATGGACAGATCAGCGGTACCAATGTCCCAGATCTCGATGCGGTACTCGTCGTTTCGGGCGAACAGAAGCTTCGCCTGCTCACCGCCGCCGACACGGAACAATCCGTGAGGACCCAAAGGGGACCGTATGCCGACTGGCAACCTGCGGTCGGCCCAATAGTTGGTTTCGAGGAAGACGCCGAGTGTGTCGAGCTGGTCCAGGTCCCATGTGGTCCGCATGATCATCGGCTCGGCGGACCAGGAACCGGGTCGTGGAACGGGAAGCTCGTCCTCTTTGCAAATCAGGATGGCGTTGGACAGGAAATACCGGTTGAAGGGACAGTATAGGAGGTGGAAATCGCCCAGTCGGAGAAACCGCTGGAAGTCCACCTTGTCGTGCGCGACCAAGTCTCCACCGGAACTGAAACGAATCCGTTCAAGCCCGTTCTGCACCTGTAGGGTATCGCCCGGGAGCCTCGTGAGGACCGCGCGCGTGTCGTCGTACCGCCTGGTCTCGCCGGGGCCGTCCCCGATGCCGCCTGCGGTCCAGAGCAGGTCTCCGGAGGGGTCGAAGGCCCGGAGTTGCGCGTCCTCGATCTCGAGCACGACGACGGTGCCGTCACCCAGCCGGGTGACCTCGCCGAGGCGCTGGAATTGCTGCTCGGGGGGATAGTCCACGGTGCCCAGGGTCAGCACGGGGTCGGGCGTCACCTGCCATCCCTCGCCCTCGCCCCACTGCGGTGCCGAATTCACGACGACGCGGACGCCCGCGCTGTCGGTGGCGGTGAAGGTGGGGGGAGGGGGTTCCTCCGGTGTCTCCGAGCAGCTGGCGGTGAACAGCGTCAAGCAGCACGCCGCAGCCAATCCGAAGTCACTTCGCCAGCCCTCGGAACGGCCGGTGGGAACCGGGTCTCCAAGCCGCGTATCCAGAAATCGTACCATTGTCGGAGGACTTCCTGGCCGAGGTTAAATGCCGCAGCAGCCGACGCGGCTTCTCGCGTATTCGATGGATAGGGTGCTCTCGGACGTTGCCTCAGTAAGCCGCCCGGTGCACCCCCGCCACCGCCCGTCCCGACGGATCCACCGTTTTGGACAGCTCCGCGTCCCAAGCCAGCGCCTCCGGTGTCGAGCACGCCACGCTCGGCCCGCCCGGGACGCACCTGGCCGCGTCGGGAAGCGGAAAGTGCGACTCGAAGATCCGCCGGTAGAGGTAGGCCTCCTTGTCCGCGGGCGGATTGTGCGGGAAGCGGAAGCGCGCGTTGGCCATCTGCCGGTCCGTGACGGCTTCCGCCGTGTGGTCCCGCAGCGCGTCGATCCACCCGTAGCCCACGCCGTCCGAGAACTGCTCCTTCTGGCGCCAGAGTACGGTGTCCGGGAGGTAGTCGGCGAAGGCCTCGCGCAGGATCCGCTTCTCGATTCCGCCTGCGGGCATCTTGGCGGCCGGGTCGATCGACATGGCCACGTCCAGGAACTCCTTGTCGAGGAAGGGGACGCGGGCCTCGACGCCCCAGGCGGCGGTCGCCTTGTTCGCGCGCAGACAGTCGAACTGGTGCAGGCGGTCAAGCTTGCGAACGGTCTCCTCGTGGAGGGCGCGGGGGTCGGGGGCGCGGTGGAAGTACAGGTAGCCGCCGAAGACCTCGTCCGCTCCTTCGCCCGAGAGGACCATCTTGACGCCGAGGGTGCGGATGCGGCGCGCCATCAGGTACATGGGAGTGGCGGCGCGCACGGTGGTGACGTCGAAGGTCTCCAGGTGGTGGATCACGTCGGAGAGGGCGTCGAGTCCCTCCTGGATGGTGAAGTGGAACTGGTGGTGGACGGTGCCGATGTGGTCGGCGACGAGCCGGGCGGCGGCCAGGTCGGGGGATCCCTCCAGTCCGATACAGAAGGAGTGGAGGCGGGGCCACCAGGCTTCGGTGCGGTCGTCGTCCTCGATGCGGTGGCGGGCGTAGCGCTGCGCCACGGCCGCGATGATGGACGAGTCGAGTCCCCCGGAGAGAAGGACGCCGTAGGGGACGTCGGACATGAGCTGGCGGTGGACGGCGGCTTCGAGGGCTTCGCGGAGGGTGGCGGGGTCGGGGACGGCGGTGGCTGCGGTGTGGTTCCGCCAGGGGCGGTCGTAGTAGGGGCGCGGGGTGCCGTTGGCGGAGTCGAGGACGTGGCCGGGGGGGAATTCGGAGACGGTGCGGCAGACGGGGATCAGCGCCTTCATCTCGGATGCGACGTAGAAGCGCCCCTCGTCGTCGTGGCCGGTGTAGAGGGGGACGATCCCCATGTGGTCGCGTGCGACGATGAAGCGGTCCTCGTCGGCGTCGTAGAGGACGAAGGCGAAGATTCCGTTCAGGCGGTCCAGGAAGGCGCTGCCCTCCTGGGCGTAGAGCGCCAAAATGACCTCGCAGTCGCTGCGGGTCTGGAAATCGTATGGGCGGGTGAGGCCGGCTTCGAGTTCGCGGTGGTTGTAGATCTCTCCGTTGACGGCCAGGACGTGGGCGCCGTCGGGGCTGCGCAGCGGCTGTGCCCCGTTCTCCACGTCCACGATGGCCAGCCGGTTGTGGGCCAGGACGGCCCGGTCATCGGCGTAGACGCCGGACCAGTCCGGACCGCGGTGCCGCTGGAGCCGGGAGAGCGCCAGGACCCGCTCCCGCGGAATCGGCTCGGAGGGATCGAGTCCCAGAATGGCGAGGACGGAGCACATGTCGTTAAGATACCTGCGACACCGATCGACGGTGTACCCGCACCGACGACAACCGCCCCCGAGAAACGAACGGCACTCCATGAGAATCTCGATCCGATCGCTGGTCAGCGCATGCGCCCTCGCGCTCCTCGCCCTCTTTGTCGCGGATGGGCCCGCGTCCGCCGCGCAGGCGCAGGAACTCGGACCCGCGGACGGCCACGAACTGCCCCGCGCCGACCTGGAACGGGTGGCCGTGGGTGGCGACGCGCCGAATTTCACGCTGGCGTCGTACGGCGGCGAAGCGGTGGAGCTGGCGAGCTTCCGGGGGCAGAAGTTCGTGGTGCTGGTCTTCTACCGGGGCCACTGGTGACCTTACTGCGCCAGTCAGCTCGGCGAGCTGAGAGCCCTTCTCCCCGACGAACTGAAGGACCAGACCGAGGTCGTTACGGTGTCAGTGGACGATCGCGAGGGGATGCAGAGGATGATCGACAGGATCTCCGAGGACGACGGGGTCATGCCCGACTTCGTGATGCTTTCGGATCCGGACCACGCGGTGATCGACCGGTATGGCCTCTTCAATGAGGACTCGCCGGAGAGGAGGCCGCTGCCGCACGCCGCCACGTATGTAATCGACAAGGAGGGGGTGGTGCGGTACCGCTTCGTGGAGGTGGACTACAGGGTTCGGCCGACGAATGAGGACATTCTGGAGGTGCTGAAGGGGTTGTAGGCGTGGGGTGGGGTGGTTGGGGTTGGGGTTGAGCATGGGCCCGGTCGCCCGTGGACATGGTCCCCCCGGTATTGAGGTGGCCGGCGGGTTCTGAGCGCGGGTCCTGAAAGCGGGCGTTGACTGCACAGGTTGGCCCCGAATCGCGGCCTCTGGCGCGTTGCCGCAGTGCTCGACGGCCCTCCCGGGAAATCTGTCCCAAAATGACATGTATGCGCCCGCCCGGGGCGATTAGGATGGTTCCGCGTGATCGTAGGAACGACCCTCAAACCCCGGAGAATCTCGATGAGCGCAGTACGATGTGAATCCCGTTGTTCAGGGAAGGCTCCCCGCACGGCTTCCACCGATCAGTGACTCCGCACCCGGAAGCACCCCGAAAGGGACTGGGTACGTGGTTGACCGTGGCCACAGGCGTGGTGGCGGCGGCGATACTGGTCTGGGGCGTGATAGAGATCGCGCGGGCTCGCGTCGAAAGCGGGCCAGGCGCCGCCGGTACGGAAGCGGCCGAGGACACCGCGGGGACGGCTGCACCGCCCGGGACGCCGTTGTACAGGGAGGTGTTTTCGGTTACCGACGCCGTGCTGCACCGAGGCTCCTGGTTCATATTGGATCGCCGGGGCACGCAGGTGCATCGTTTGGACGAGTCCGGTCTGGTGCGCAGTTTCGGCGGCAGGGGTGAGGGGCCGGGCGAGTTCCGGCGTCCTGAGGCAATCGCTGCTCGCGGAGACAGCGTGATCGTCCTGGACGGTGGAGTGCTGCATCTGTTCGACCTCGATGGCAGTCATGTGGCAGATCGCACGGTCGAGTTGGGCGGTTGCGCCACTGGCAACGCGCGAGATCTCCTGGCACAGCCGACGGGCCTTCTCCTGCTGGCTAGCTGCAGGGATGCTGGTCAGATGGCGTGGATGGTGGTTCTGGAAGCAACGGATGGGTCGTACCGGGCGCTGGCGGTTCGGGGCAGCAAACCGGGAGTTGTGGACGTGGGCATGGCGCATGCCGTTCTTGGTGCACACGCTCGCGGATTCGTCTTCGGTTTGGCGGCAAGCGACTGTCTCGATGTCTACAGCCCGGAGGGTACGGGATTGGGCGAGGTCTGTCACGACTGGATCGAGCGTCTGCCGCTCCCCAGGCAAGGGGAAGACGAAATGGCTGGTCTGCGAGCGCGTGCACGCCAGATGGAAGTTCGGCTGGTCGAATCCGATCTCCTGCCCCCGTTCGTTCAGGTCTTTCCGGTGGGCGGAGGTCTAGCGTATCAGGTCCCTGTACCCGAAGACCTCGAGACCTTCCGGCTTGTGAAGCGAGGGGTCTCCAGAGAGGCGAGCGCATATCCTCTGCCCGTTGCCGAGGGACTGTTTGCAGCCGACAACTCGGTGCTGCTGTGGTGGGAGGAAGTTGACGGGATGCGCATCGGGATCCGAAACCTGGGTGTGTCTTGACCGCTTGAAGGCGGCGAGCGTGAGGAAGATCGGCATGTTCGTTGAGGATCTGGTCGTGTCTTACAGGACGGGTTTCCGGCGTCTGACGGTGCTCAAGGGGGTGATTCTGTCGGCCGAACCTGGGACGATCACCGCGATTGTGGGTCCCAACGGAGCGGGGAAGACCACGCTGTTCTCGGTGGTGCTCGGGTTGCTCTGCCCGGACCACGGAAGTTGCCTGGTCGGTGGGATGCAGCCTGCGGACTACCGGTGCCGCCATGGCGTGGGCTACCTGCCGGAACGCAGCGTCTTCCCTCAAGGATGGACGGTCCGTGCTCTTCTGGCCCGGGGTGCAGACCTGTCGGCTTCGGCAGCTTCCGCCGAAGTCTTCGCGACGGCGGTTGCCCGCACCGGGTTTGATTCCGCAACGCTGTCGAAGCTGCTCGACAAGTGCTCGAAAGGGATGCAGCGAATGGTGGGCCTTGCGTACGCGCTGACCGGCGACCCTGCGCTGGTTGTGCTCGACGAGCCGTTCTCGGGGCTGGACGTGCGTGCCAGGAGGAGGTTGCGGCGTGAGATGGTAGCAGCGAGGGACCGGGGGGCGACCGTCCTGTTTGCCAGCCATGAACTCCTGGAGGTCGAGCGCTTGGCGGACCGTGTTTTCATTCTACAGGACGGAAACCTGCGACCAGCCGCGGCGTGGGGCGAGGGAGTTGCAGACGCCTCTCTGGAAGCCGAACTGATGGGCGAATAGGCGATGACACGACGATTGCTGCCTTTTTCGAGCCGAATCGCCATGCTTCTTCGATCCGGACGCGGCTCACTCTTCATCCTGGCCCTCGCGGCCGCGGCGATGTCGGTATTCGAGAGGAGGGTCGGCAACTTCGATGGCACGGCCGCCCGTGTCGTGATGGTGGTGGGCGTTCCACTGGTGCTGACGACCGTTGGAGCCGCCCTGAGGAAGGGGGTCGCGCTGCTGTGGATTCAGAAGCCCGTGGATGCCGTACGCTTTTACTTGGCGATGTTCGCCGAGGGGGCGCTCGCATCGGTCGCGTTGTCGGTGGTCGCCGGAAGCGCCTTCATCGCGGTGGCTTTGTACTATGGTTGGGAGCCGTCTACGCACCCCGTTCGTCCCGTCGCAATCGACGCTCTGCTCGTATTTGTCATGGCATCGGTATGCTTCGGGTGCTGTGCTACCTTGCCCCGTGGAGGCAAACTGGCGGCACTGGCCCTGTTGGGCGTCACAGTGGCCAGGGAGGCCTTCGTCATGCCGGATCCGTCATCGGTGGTTTGGCTCAGGTCGCCGCTGGTGGACATGGTGCTGTTTCCTCTGAACCCTCTCGTTGAACTTCGGGCGACAGAGGGAATAGAACCCGAGTCACTGCTCCGTCCGCTCGCGTGGGTTTTCTGCTATGCCGCAGTCTGGGTCTCCATCGGAGCCGTTGCGATTCGACGTGCTTTCTCGCGCGGCGCTTGGGCGCGGCTTCCCTGAACCTGGGTGGGTCCGGGCGCATTCCATGGATGTCGGGGAATCAGTCCCAAATCAATATGTATGCGCCCGAAACAAGGGCTTACGATGATGTCGCTTGATCGAAGCGTCCACCAACATCGGGATTGTTCAGACCATGCGCCCTGTCGCAGTTCACGAGGCCACGAGGAAAGCCGCCCCTCGGATCCGGCATTGGATCGGCCAGGGCACCGGGAACTGTCGGTCACGCTGGCGCGTGGCGGAGTGGTAGCCTCGGTCGACGAAGACGCGCCCGAAGGCGCGGACCGGTGGAGCAGTCCGCCGGGATCATCCTCCACCCCCTTTTTTGGGAGGTAAGATTATGATGGACGATACGAGCAGGAAACTTGGCAGGTTCGGAATGGGTCGCCTCATGGCTTCGGTTGCTGCCATCGCAGTCATTGCTGTGTCGCCGACGATTGTGTCGCTGGTCGACTCGCACCTGGATGGCGTCGGGCTTGCCATCGCGGAAGCGGTGTTCGGCGAGCCCGTCAGCGCACAGCAGTGCACGGACATCAATGGCAACCCGCGGGTGTGTACCGCCACCGAGACATTCGGACACTGCATGATTGCCGCCGAAGACAACCATGCCCAGTGCCTCGCCTTTCACCCATGGTACCGGGAGTTCATGTGCTGGGCGGCACTGGCGGTGGATTCTGCTGCTTGCGGTGCGGGATTGGTGGGTAACGTCCTCACTGGATGACCAGGACTTGGAGTGAAAACGCCAAATGTTCCGTGATGTTTGGATCACGTTGGCTGAAACCATGAAGGCGAAAAAGCTGCGGATTGGCGGCAGGGGGTCGGAATCGGGTCCCGGTGCCCCTCGAGGGCACACACCGATGGTGAGGCCGAGCCGAGCTCGGGGTCCTTGAGTCCGCAGGAAAGCAAATGCGGAGGTTCTCCGGAATCTGGAGGACCTCCGCAATTGAGGGTGCCACCCCCCATGCCGCATGCGCGGGAATCAGTCCCATACCGACATGTATGCGCCCGGATTAGCAGGTTACGATGGAGTCGCCTGATCGAGGCGACGAACCACGCCCTGGAAGACCTGGAGGGGCAACCGCCGCTACAGCCCTTGATGCCATGAGGACGCCGCCCCTCAGTCCTGGCTGTGAACCCTGCCAGGGTACGGCATCGCCGGACGGGCCGGAATGTGACGGATAGGAAGCTTCGGTCGGAGAAGACGCGTCCGTGGGACGCGGACCGGCGGATAGTCCGCCGGGATCATCCTCCACCCCCTAATCGGGAGGTAGATAATGATGGGCGATAGAAGAAGGACATTGGGCCGGTTCGGAGTCGGCAACCATGTGGTTTTGGGTACCGCTATCGGAATCCTGGCGATGTCGCCGGCCATCGCGTCGATGGTCGGCTCTCACGTGGATGGTGCCGGGCTGGCCATCGTGGAGGCGGTATTCGGCGATCCCGTGACCGCACAGGAACCCCCTCCAACCCCGTATCAGCAGTGCGTCGCAGAAGCCAACAACAAATACCTGAACTGCCTCGATTCCACCCCGTGGTACTTGGAATTCAGGTGCTGGCTGGCGTTGCAGTTTCGACTGTCGGCTTGCTTGCTTGACCCCTAGAGGAGTCTTCGGCGTAAGGAAAACTGGAACTGAGTAGCTTTTCGAAGCGTTCCCAGAGTGGAAGGATCACGCGATAGGGCGGCTACCAGCTACGATCCCTGTTGATTGGGCGGCGGGGTCCGGGATACCCTCCCGGGACCATCGGAGACAAGCCGACGATGAGCCCGAGTGCAGCTCGGGACCCTTGGTCCACAGGGAAGCAACTGCGGAGGTTCTCCCGGAGTGGGAGGACCTCCGCCCTCGAACGATGACGAGGGAGAAACAGCCGAGGGCCCCAATTGCGACTCCTGCGGGCTGGACGAAGGAACCATGCTCACTGGCTCGGAGTGCGGGCCCCACGGCAACGAAAGGCCTATTGCGCCCCCCGTTATAGTAAGGGGAACATTTGGCCCCCCTCTCCCCGCACCCCCTCATGTCAGAATCCCCCACTAGCCTGGCCGACGCCCTCCTGGCCGACGTCTCCTTCGACCTGGGCTGGAGTCTGCTCGAACGGTTTGCGGTTCTCGTCAGAGAGTCCGGGTCCGCGGACGAGCGGGCGGCCGCGCACTTCATCGTGTCTCGGCTCGAGGCCATGGAAATCCCTTACAATGTCTACGAGCCCGAGCTGTATCTCTCCATTCCTCGCGGCGCCTCGGTGGAGGTGGCCGGCGCCAGTCTCGCGGCCAAGCCTCCGTCCTTCGCGACTTCGACGCCCAAGAGGGGGCTTTCGGCGCAGCCCATCCACGTCCCCGCCGCCCAGGTCGCGGACACGTCCACCCTCTTCGACTCCACGCTCGGCCCCCTCCCCGAAGAGGTGGCCGGGAAGATTGTGGTCACCGAGGGCTACGCGATGCCCGTCGCGGTGGCGCAGCTCGAGGCCGCGGGGGCCGTGGGACAGGTCTACATCAACCCGGGCAGCCGCATCCACTGGGGGATCTGCACTACCATCTGGGGGACGCCGGGAGAATCCCAGCGCCACCTGAAACCCACCACCCCCGTCGCGGCCATCAACCGCCCGGATGGCGACCACCTGATCCAGGCCATCGAGGACGGGCTGGACCGGGTCACGCTCCACACGGACCTGCAGGAAGGCTGGTTCGACTGCCCCCTTCCCGTCGCCCGTATCGACGGTCGCGAAAAGGACTTCCTGCTCGCGCACGGACACTACGACTCGTGGGACATCGGGATCGGCGACAACGCGGTCGGGGACGCGACCCTGCTCGAACTCGCGCGGATCTTCCACGAACACCGCGACGAGCTGCGCCGCTCGCTTCGCGTGGCATGGTGGCCCGCGCACTCCACGGGCAGGTACGGCGGATCCGCCTGGTATGCCGACAACTTCGGGCTCGAGCTGTCCCGGCACTGCGTCGCGACCCTCAACATCGACTCGCCGGGCTGCCGGGGTGCCACCAACTACGACGAGGTGGCGTGGATGGCCGAGGCCGGAGAGGTGTGTCGCACCTCCATCCAGTCCGTCG
This sequence comes from Longimicrobiales bacterium, assembly GCA_965211795.1. Taxonomy (GTDB): domain Bacteria; phylum Gemmatimonadota; class Gemmatimonadetes; order Longimicrobiales; family Gaopeijiaceae; genus Bin94. The sequence goes on along the minus strand of OZ242973.1, from coordinate 3,109,889 downwards.
CCGGAGTCGAGCCCGGACACGAGAGACCGCCCAGAGCGGGGGACTATTCCTTCAACGAGCTCGGCATCTCGTCGTTCTTCATGCTGCTGTCGAACATGCCGCAGGAGGAGCGTGAGCGGCTCGGCTTCTACGCGGTTGGCGGCTGCGGCGGCAATATCGCCTGGCACACCGAAGCGGACCGGCTTGATGTCGCCGACCTCGATAACCTGGAACGCGACCTCCGCGTGTACATCACGGCGATCCTGCGATTCCTGGATGACGAGGTCATCCCCCTGGATTTCCGCGAGACCATGGCCGAGCTGAACGAGGCGCTCGAAGGATACGAAGCCACGATCACCAAGGACCTCGGCAAGAAGTTCAACCTGGTTCCCGTTCGCGCCGCCTTCGATGCCCTCGCCCAGCGGGTCGAGACCTTCTACGAGAACCTCGAAGAGGGGCATCCGGAACCTGAAGTCGCCAATGCAGTGCTCCTCAGGCTGAGCCGTATTCTGGTCCATCTGGGATACGCGGAAGGGCCACGCTTCGAACACGATCCGGCCACCCCGCGCGCACCGCTTCCCAAGCTGGCCAGGGTGCCCGAGCTCGAGCCGCTGCGCGAAGAGGAATCGGATCGGTTCCCCTTCATCATGACGGACCTGCGGCGCCAGGTGAACAAGGTGATCGAGGGCCTGGAGGAAGCCCGCCGGATTCTCGACGGGGTCCCGGAACTGGCCGAAGACGAATAGGAGTCCACCGGTCAAGTACAGTTCCCGCAAGGGTGACGGGGATTGCTGGCGCACCTCACGGACACGGACCCTGCCGTCATTGGGACCTGCCGCCCACCTTGTCCGGCGGCTTCCAACATGCCAGCCTTACTAGCTGGTCCGTGGCCCTGATCGTGATCGATTCCGTGCGGTTCCCCGCGGACCGGTAGCGTTTTCAGATCCTTCCACTGGCTAGAGGAAAAAAAGGCATGAACAGAGTGTTATGGGGCGCGGCACTGTCGCTGGCAGGGATGGGCCTGCTGTCGGGGTCGGCGAGCGCCCAGGGCTTCGGCGATGGGGTGGTGATGGCCGGAGACCAGATTCTGGTGGCCGAGAGCCGGAATTCCGACGGGGGTGTGGTCTACATCTACACGCGCGGCGCCGGCGGCTGGGTGGAATCCGGGAGGCTAACGGCTCCAGAGCCCGCCGAGGCGGACGGCTTCGGGACGGCCATGGCGATTTCGGGAGACCGTCTCCTGGTGACGTCCTACAGCCCCTTCCCGGTGCCGAGAGGCGCCGTCCACTCATTCGTGCGAGAGGGGTCGGAGTGGCGCCGCGACGGCATGATCGGCACCGATGGCCTGCCCGACGGGGTGATGGTGGGGAATGCAGCGGTGCTCAGTGGGGACCTGGCTGCTCTCAGCGCAGGGTCGCCGCAGGGAGAAGACGGCCGTGTGCTGCTCTTCCGCAATGTGAATGGCGCCTGGGTGCGCCAGGCCGAGCTGGCGTCTCCCGGGGCTGACGGCTTCGGCAATGCGCTCGCCCTGTCCGACGACCTGCTGGTGGTGGGAGCCTCCCGTGCGGATTCGGCGTCCGGGACCGCGTTCGTCTTCGAGCGTGGTGCCGACGGCTGGTCGATGACGGGCGAACTGGAATCCGACGGCGAACCCGGGGGCGTGTTCGGCTCCGGCCTGCTGATCGCCGGGGGCCGCGTTCTGGTGGCTGCGGGGAGTCCGTTCGACGGGATCGGCACGGTCACCGCCTTCGCCAAACAGGATGGCGAGTGGTCCGAAACCGGGCGCTTCGCGGCCTTCGACGGGGGTGCGGGTGACAGGTTCGGCAGGACCATGGCAAGTGACGGCGCCACCGTGTGGATCGGGGCGAGCGGGGTGAACGGGCGCCGCGGAGCCATCTACGAATTCACCCCGGACGCGAACGGCATGTGGACATCGGTCAGCAAGATCACCCTTCCCGAGCGTGAGCTCGGTAGCGGATTGGGTGGCGCCGTGGCCCAGAGCGGCGATCTGCTCGTGTCGGGGATGCCCGGCAACGACTACGGAACCGGCACCGCGCAGATCTTCGAACGGGACGGAGAGGGTTGGCGCGCCGGCACCTCGCTCTACACGGAGATCGCCGAATTCGACCGTGTCGTCGGGGGGCAGCTCGACTGTTCCGGAGGCGAGGCTTCCGTGTTCGGTTGCAACGACGTGGATCTGGTCGCATTCGTGCCGGTCAGCGACCTGGGTGGTGAGCGCGGCACCCGCCTCAACGACATCTGGGGATGGACCGATCCGGAGACCCGGCGCGACTACGCCCTGGTGGGGCGCATGGACGGCACGTCGTTCGTGGACGTGACCGATCCGGCCAACCCGGTGGTGGTGGGCAACCTGCCCAGGACCGAAGGAATCCCCGGAACCTCCTGGCGCGACATGAAGGTGTACAGCGACCACGTGTTCGTGGTGTCGGACATCGCCGGGGCACACGGGATGCAGGTCTTCGACCTCACGCGCCTGCGCGAATTCTCCGGCAGCATGCTGACCTTCGACGAGGACGCCCACTACGACCGCATCAACAGCGTCCACAACATCGTCATCAACGAAGAGACCGGCTTCGCGTACGCCGTGGGAAGCAGCGCCGGCGGCGACACCTGCGGCGGCGGCCTCCACATGATCGACATCCGCGATCCGAAGAACCCCACCTTCGCGGGGTGCTTCGCCGACCCGCGAACGGGCCGGATCGGCACGGGCTACACCCACGACGCGCAGTGCGTCATCTACCGGGGCCCGGACGAGGAGCACCGCGGCAAGGAGATCTGCTTCGGTGCGAACGAGAACGCCCTCAGCATCGCCGACGTGACCGATAAGGAGAACCCGGTCGCGCTGTCCATAGAGACCTACCCCAACATCGGCTACGCCCACCAGGGATGGCTGACCCAGGACCAGGCCTACTTCTTCATGGGCGACGAAACGGACGAGTTCCGCCAGGTGCCGAACACCCGGACCCTGATCTGGGACGTCAAGGACCTCGACGAGCCGCTCCTCGTCAAGGAATTCTTCTCGGAGAACACCTCCAGCGACCACAACCTCTATGTCGTCGGCGACCTGATGTACCAGTCCAACTACAACAGCGGGCTGCGCATCTTCGACGTGTCGGACCCGGAAAACCCCCGTCTGGCCGGGTTCTTCGATACACTGCCGGGCGCGGACTCGCCGGCGATGCGCGGTTCCTGGAGCAACTACCCGTTCTTCGAGTCCGGCATCGTGGTCGTGACCTCGATGGAGGAAGGGCTCTTCATCGTGAAGAAGAGGGGCCGGACTCCGATTTCATAGGGGGACAACAGCAACGTGAAAAGAGAGATCGTGATGGATTGGAGACGAACGGCCGCGGCACTCCTGCTGTTCTGCGGCGCGCTGACCTGGAGTGCGTGCGCATCGGACACAGCGGACGAGGCCGAGACATCGGAAGGTACGGAGACGGCGGCCCCGGCGGCCGAGCGTGTCTACGTGGCGAATCAGTCCGGGGCGAGCGTATCGGTGATCGATGCCGGATCCGGTGAAGTGGTGGCCACCATCGACGTGATGCAGTACGGCTTCGACGCCAACTCCCGTCCCCACCACACGGCCGTGGATCCCGACGGCGCCCACTGGTACGTGTCGCTCATCGGCGGAGGACATGTACTGCGTTTCGACGCCGACAACAACCTGGTCGGCCGCGCGCCCTTCGAGACGCCGGGGCTGCTGGCCATGGAACCGTCGTCCGGGATGCTCTACGTGGGCCGCTCGATGATGGCGCCGAGCCCACCGCAACGCATCGGCGTGATCGACCCGGCCGACATGGGCATCGAGGAGCTGGACGTCTTCTTCCCGCGGCCCCACGCGCTCACCGTCGATTCGGAGACCCAACGCATCTTCGCGGCCTCGCTGGTCGAGAATCGCTTCGCGGTCCTCAACGATGAATCCGGGGACATGGATCTCGTCAACGTCGACGGTCCGCCCCACACCCTGGTGCAGTTTGCGCTGTCACCCGACCGACGCCACCTCGTCGCAACCGCCCAACTGACCGGGAAACTCCTGGTATTCGACGCCGCCGACCCCGCGGCCGGGCTCGTGGCCGAGGTGGACGTGGGCACGCAGCCGTGGCATCCCGTCTTCTCGCCGGACGGCGACCGGGTGTATTTCGGCGCCAAGGACGACGATGCGGTGATCGTGGTCGAGACCGGTGGGTGGACTGTCGTGCAACGGATTACGGCGCCCGGCATCGTGGAGCCGCACGGCAGCGCGGTGACCGCCGACGGGCGCTTCCTCTTCGTGTCGAACCGCAACCTGAAGGGCACCTACACGCCCACCCGCGAGGTCGAGAACAACGCCGACGTCGGCACGGTCGTGAAGATCGATACGGAGACGTACGAGGTCGTACAGACGATCGAGGTGGGCGCGTATCCGGCGGGCATCTCGATTGGGCCGGCGGGGTAGGAAGATGTCGCACCGGCGCATCCCGCTCATGCTTTCCGCGCTCGTCCTCCAGCTTTGCGCGGGGGGCGCGGCCGCGCAGTCCCCCCCTCCGGACCCACAGTGGCAGCGCATCATCTACGGCATCGAGTTCCGGGACGAAGCCGGCGACCCCATCGACCACCCCTTCCTGGGCGGCTTCAACCTCCCGCGCCCCCAACTGGCCGACTCCGACGGCGACGGCGACCTCGACCTCTTCCTGCAGGAGCACTCGGACCGGGTCATGTTCTTTCGCAACGACGGCTCCGGCGCCAGCGAGTACCGCTGGGTCACCGACACCTTCGAGGGCCTCTCGGTCGGAGAATGGTACCGGTTCACCGACGTCGACCTGGACGGGGACCTCGACCTGCTGGCCGAGGAGCCCTACAGCTACATCCGCTACTACCGCAACGACGGCGGTTCGGGGCCGGCCAAGTACGTCCTCGCGGCCGACACCCTGAGGGACGTCACGGGCGAGCCCATCTTCTCGGACCGCCAGAACATCCCCAACGCCGCCGACATCGACTGCGACGGCAACCTGGACCTGCTCATCGGCCGTCTAACAGGTACGATCACCCGCTACGAGGCGGAGGACACCGACGAGAACGGGGTGCCCCGCTTCCGCCACATCACCGACTCCTTCGAGGACATCGAGATCGTTGCGGCATTCCAGGGGCTCCGGCACGGCGCGAACACCATGGCGCTGGGAGACATCGACCAGGACGGCGACCACGACCTCTTCTGGGGGGACTTCTTCGAAGCGGGCCTCCTCTTCATCGAGAACACGGGGACGTGCGGCCGCCCGGTGCTGCGCGGCACCCCCCGCCCCTTCCCCCTCGGCGACCCGATCGCCACCTCGGGGTACAACGCCCCCGCGCTGGGAGACATCGACCTCGACGGCGACTTGGACCTCACCATGGGCGTCCTCGGCGGCGCGTTCGGCCCGCCGCGCACCGCGGTCGAGAACCTCTACCAGTTCGTGCAGGACGGCGACGGCGGGTTCACGGCCGTGACCTCCCGCCTGATCCGCACGGTGGACGTGGGCAGCGAGTCCTTCCCCGCCCTGAACGACCTGGACGGCGACGGCGACCTCGACCTCCTCATCTCCAACAAGATCGAACCGGACGACACCGAGACCGGTGCGCTCTACGTCTTCGAGAACACCGGGTCCGCGACCGATCCCGCGTTTCAGGCGCGCGGCGAGGTCCCCGGGCTTCCCGACGCCTACCACATCGCGCCCGCCTTCGGCGACCTGGACGGCGACGGCGACGACGACGTGCTGCTGGGCCAGTGGCGCGACCGGATCGCATACTATCGCAACGACGGACGGGGCCTGTTCTCGCGCAACGACCTCCTGCCGCGCTGGACGCTGGTCGACACCGCCGCCGTCACCCTGACCCGGGGCCGCTACACCACCCCGACGCTGGGCGACCTGGACGGCGACGGCGATCTCGACCTCTTCGTCGGCGAGTCGTCGGGTGCGCTCAACTACTACCGGAACGACGGCGGCCCCGGCGCCCCGGACTTCCAGCTCGTCTCGGACGAGTTTCAGGATATCGACGTCGGCCGCCGCAGCGTCCCCACACTGGTCGATCTGGACGGCGACGGGGACCTCGATCTGGCGGTCGGGTCGGAAATCTCGGGTCTGCGGCTCTTCGTCAACGAGGGAACGCGCCAGGAGCCGTTCTTCGTGGAGACCGAGCCGTTCGGACCCGAGGTTCCCGCGTTCACCACGCCGGCGTTCGCGGACATCAACGGTGACGGCAGCCTCGACCTTGTCACGGGCGGAAACGGAGGCGGGCTCGTCGTGTACCTGGCAGCCCGCGGACAGAATCCCCCCGGCATTCAAGCGGCGATGCATCCGGGCTGGACCGCTTCGCTCGGCGTTGCTCCTCGGGTGAATAGCGCTGCTATTCCCCTCTCGTCGCGCCTTGCCAGCCCGGTGCCTCCCCGCTCTCGGTGCTCGGGGGGCTCTATCCACGGACTGCGGGGAACGGAGAGGGGTGAGCGGTGAATCTGGACGACATTCAGGCAGTCATCGACAGCGCCAAGGTGCGCGACGACGGGAAGCTCGAAGAATTCATCCGGCGCATGTCGCCGTCTTCGACCGACGAAGAGGTGACGGATGCGGCGAAGGTCGCGGTGGAGGTGGTCGAGATGGTGCCGATCGTGCTGGCGTGCGCGGCCCAGGCCGCCGAGCAGCGCAAGCTGACGCTGGTGGTGATGCCCATCCTTGACCACGCCGCCCGCTACATCGTGAACCCGGTGGACCTGATACCGGAGATGACCCAGGGGATGGCCGGGCTCCTGGACGATACCTACCTGGTGTTCCGGATCCTGGAGAACCTGAACCGCGGGTCGCCGCCGCTCATGGACACCGACTTCGACGTGCCGCTACGCTTTCTGCGGAGGCTTCTCGGGGAGGAGGTCAGCGGGAAGCTGGACGCCGCGTCGCTCTTCGCGCTGCAGGATGTGTCCGAGCAGATGACCCGGGCGTGGGCCGAGACGGGGTACCAGTCGTGACGGTGGCCCGGGAGCGTCGTGCGCGGGGCCGCGAGGTCGGCCGATCGGGCCCGCGGTGGGAAACGACTCGCCGCCGGTGGCCGTAGACAAGGAGTAAAACGGGGTCAGCCCCGGGAAAGGAACGAAAAATGATAGCTGAGACGATTGGGCTGGCAGCGGGAGTGTTCGGACACGTGAAGACCAAGGATTTCGTGCGCCGGAAGCTGCGGTACACGAAGGTCGCGGAGAAGTCGGCGAGCGGGATGGGGCTTGCCACGGGCGCGGTTGCGACCGTCGGACTGGCTGCCTTGCCGGTTATTACGTTTCTGCCGGCAGTGCTTGTTGGCGCCGGCATCGGCACTGGGGTGGCGTTCGGGATCAAGCAGGCGCGGGGGAGGTAGCAGGCGTCGACCCCGCGCGGACTTCCACCAGCCCTCGGGCAACCAATCCGAAAGCCAGTTCCCTTGAACTACGACAAGCGCACCGTCCGGTCCTGGGTGCTCTACGACTTCGCGAACTCCATCTTCCCGGCGGTCGTGACCACGGCGGTGTTCCCGCTCTTCTACGTCAACGTCATCGTCGCCGCCGACGGAGGGCTGGGAGATCTCTGGTGGACCCGCGCCGTGTCGCTCTCCGCCCTGCTGGTGGCGTTCACCTCTCCCCTGCTCGGAGCGATCGCCGACCGGAGCGGCGTGCGCAAGAAGTTCTTCGCGTTCTATGTCGCCGTGTGCCTCATCGGCGTGGCGCTCATGACGACGCTGGAGCCCGGGATGATCATCGCGGGGTTCTTCTTCTTCGTGATTGCCAACGTCGGCTTCGAGAGCGCGGCGGTCTTCTACAACGCCTACCTTCCGGACATCGCGCCGCCCGAACGGCTCGGGGAAGTGTCGGGTAGGGGCTTCGGCTGGGGATACCTCGGATCGGCGGTCGGCCTGCTGCTCGTGCTGCCCTTCGGCATGGGGGAGCAGTACGAGTTCATCTGGCCCATCGTCGTCGCCTTCTTCGTGCTCTTCTCGATCCCCGCCTTCCGGATACTCCCGGCGGACCAGCCCGGCCGGATGCCCGTCGGCCAGGCCGCCGTCCTGGGGATCCGGAAGCTGAAGTCGATCACGGCGGAGGTGTGGCGGATTCCAGACCTTCGCAGGTTCCTCTTCGCGTACTTCTTCTACATCGACGGCGTGCTCACGATCATCGCGATGGCCGGCGTGATCGCGGGCGTCACCTTCGGTTTCACGACACAGGGTGTCATCATCCTGTTCCTCATCGTGCAGTTCTCGGCGATGGCCGGGGCGCTTGCCATGGCGAGGCCGACGGACCGGCTGGGGCCCAAGAAGGTGCTGACGGGCGTGTTGTTCCTGTGGGTGGCCGCGGGCATTTCGGCCTATTTCATCCAGAGTCAGACCGCCTTCTACGTGCTGGCCATCGTCGCGGGGATCGGCCTGGGGTCGGTGCAGTCCGCCAGCCGCGCGTTCATGGCGTCGCTGATTCCCGATGGCAGGGAAGCGCAGATGTTCGGCTTCTACGCCCTTTGCGGGAGGTCGTCGTCCGTGCTCGGACCGCTACTGTTCGGAATGGTGGTGTACTGGTCCGGGGGGAACCAGCGGCCGGGGTTCCTGCTGCTTACCTGCTTCTTCCTCATCGGACTCATCCTCTTGCAACGGGTCCGCGACCCGAAGGCCCCCGCCGCGCAAGGAGGCACCCCATGACCATCGACGCCGCCGAAAGACGCGCCGCCGTACGCGAACGCTACGCGAGGACCGCAACCACGGGAGACGGCTGCTGCGGCCCGTCCGACTGTGGAAACGCATCCCCGGCGGGTCCCGGCATCGCCGAAGAGATCAGCTGTGCCGTCGGCTACGACGAGAGCGAGATCAGCCGCGTCCCCGAGGGTGCCAACCTGGGACTGGGCTGCGGCAACCCCGTCGCGCTCGCCTCGCTCGCGCCCGGCGAAACCGTCCTGGACCTCGGTGCGGGCGCCGGCCTCGACTGCTTCCTGGCCGCGGAGCGTGTAGGGCCGACCGGACGGGTCATCGGGGTCGACATGACACCCGAGATGGTGGAGCGGGCCCGCGCCAACGCGGCCAAGGGCGGTTTCACCAACGTCGAGTTCCGCCTCGGCGAGATCGAGGCGCTGCCGGTGCGCGACGGGAGCGTGGACGTGGTCATCTCCAACTGCGTGCTCAACCTCTCGGCCGACCGCCCACGCGTCCTTGCCGAGGTCATGCGGGTGCTCAGGCCCGGTGGCCGGTTCATGATCTCGGACCTGGTCTCGGTGCAGGCGGTGCCGGACTTCATCGCGGCTTCGAAGGAGTCGCTGGTGGGGTGCTTGCCGGTGCAGGTGGCCGAGTACGAGGCGGATCTGGCCGCGGCGGGGTTCGCGGAGGTGACCGTGGAACCTCGGCAGCGCTATCCGTCTGAGCACATTCTGGGCGACCCGCGGGTGCGGCAGGTCGTCGAGCGCGAACCGTGGCGGGAGGGGGAGGTGCGGGACTTCGTGGAGTCGATCCACGGGGGGGCGATCGCGGCCGTGAAGCGGGCCGTGGCCACTCCCCACACGACCATCGATACCGAAAGGAATCATCCGTGACAAACCGAGCATACCTCGCGGCCGCCGCCGCGACACTTCTTGCCGCCTGCTCCTCCGGCGGCCCCGGCGAGTCCTCCGCGGCACCGGCACCGGCCGACAACCCGTTCCGGTACGATGTCCCGTCGCCGCCGACGGTCACGTACCAGATCGCCGACACCAACACCATGATCATGAACATGCCGGGCCAGGGGGAGATCGACATGGCCCAGACGTCGTCCGCCACGCTGGCGCTAACCTTTGCGGCCGATCCGGACGGGCTACGCGTGTCCGGGACGGTGTCGGACTATTCGTCAGGCATGTCCAGCTCCATGATGGGCGACATGGATGCGGGCGGAAATGAAGTGTCGGGCGATCTCGAGTTCGTGATCGGGCCGCGGGGCGATGTCGAGATGATATCGACACCCGAGGTGACCGGTGGTCCGCTCCCGGTGGCGACCCCGTTCCAGTTCAACGCACCCGATCTGTTCCCGCGCTTCCCCGGCCGTCCGCTGGAACCCGGCGACACGTGGGCCGATACGATGACCTCGTCCGCGGACCTGGAAGAGGTGCCGGAGCTGTCCGGAGCGAGCGAAAGCACCACCATCTACACCTACACGCTGGTCGGGGACACCATGGTCGCGGGCCTGACGCTGCACAAGATCACCATCAGCGGCGTCGGGACGATGCAGGTTTCCGGCACCGAACCGGAGGCCGGGGAAGAGGTTTCGAACGACATGACCAGCACCGTGGAGGGTTTCTACCTCTGGGACGCCGACCGCAGGCTCGTGGTCCTGGCGGATCTGGTGCGCACCGTGGACGGAATGATGTCGATGGGCGGAATGGGGGCGATAGCCATGACCGGGGCCGGACCGTCGAGGATGCGGCTGGTGAACTGAACCCCGGCCCGCCCGGGCGTGCTTGCGACGAAACAGCGTGTGAAACAACGGAGTCGAATGGAGATGAACCTGATGGATCAGCTGAAGAGAGTGTGCGTCGTTGTGTTTCTAGGGGTTGCCATAGCCGCGGCCGGTCCGTCGCGCGCCCTCGCGCAGGGCTACGGAGGTGCCGTTGCGGTAGCGGGCGGGGAGGTGGTGGTCGGACACCCGGGCTGCAGCGGAGTGGCCGGAGGCTGCGTGTACGTATACTCGCCGGAGGGCGGGGAGTGGATCGAGGCGGCCACGGTCATGAGCCCGGACGCGGACGTCGGTGACGGTTTCGGCTCGAGCCTGTCCGCCTCGCATGGACGGCTCCTGGTTGCCGCGCCGAATGCGGGCGCCGGGGGAGCGGGAGCTCTCTACCTCTTCTCCCGGACCGCCGACGGGTGGACCTCGGACGGCACGATTGTTCCGGAGGGTCTCCCCGAGGGCGCGCAGGTGGGCAACGTGGCCCTCCGCGGGGACCTCGCAGCGGTGGCCGTTTCGATCCGCCCGCAGCCGCCCGCGTTGCCGAGAGACGGCATGATTCTCGTCTTTCGCGATACGGGCGACGGGTGGATTCAGGAGGCCATGCTGGAGTCCCCCTTCAACCGGTTGACGCGCTTCGGCGGGACAATGGCCCTGAGCGACGGGATGCTGGTGATCGGCGCGTCGCGGGCGGGCGCGCTCGCCGGTGCCGCCCTGGTCTATGAACCCGGTCCGGACGGCTGGAGCCGGACCGCCGAACTCCCGAGCCCCGATGGGCCGGCATCGTTCTTCGGGACCGCCGTGCTCATCGCGGGTGACCGCATCCTCGTCTCGGCCGGCAATCCCGCGACTCAGCCGGGCCGCGTGATCGCATTCGAGCGCGAGGGCGACGGGTGGACGGAGAGCGGCAGGGTGCAGGCGCCCGATGGTGGTCCGAGGGACCGGTTCGGCGCCACGCTGGGCACGGACGGCGCGACCGTCTGGGCAGGCGCTCCGGCCATTGACGGCCAGCGGGGCGCGATCTACGAGTTCTCGCTGGGCGATTCCGGCGTAGGCCCGATCCAGCGGCTCACCGGCGGCGCCGACGGCGGTGCCCAGGTCGGCGGCCGGCTCGCGTATGGCGGCGGCGTGCTCGTCTCCGGCAACCCCGGCGCGGACAACGGCCTGGGGACGGCGCTGATTCTCGCGGGCGGCGCGGGCAACTGGTCGGAGGGATCGACCGTCTTCAAGGACGTGGAAGAGATCGAGGCGGTGCTGGGCGGCCAGGTCGACTGCGCGGGGGGCGAAGCCACCGCGTTCGGGTGCAACGAGGTGGACCTGGTGGCGTACATGCCGGTGTCGCAGCTGGGCGGCCAGCGGGGCGTGCGGGTCAACGACATCTGGGGCTGGACCGACCCGGAGACCAACCGCGACTACGCCATCGTGGGGCGCAGCGACGGCACGTCGTTCGTGGACGTCACCGACCCGCCCAACCCGTTCCTCGTCGGCAATCTCCCCAGGACGGAAGGGGCGCCGAGTTCGAGCTGGCGCGACATGAAGGTCTACAGCGACCACGTCTTCGTGGTCTCCGACAACGCGCCCGGACACGGCTTGCAGGTTCTCGACCTGACCAGGCTCAGGGAGTACGACGGCGAGCCGCTCGCGCTCACCGAGGATGCGCTCTACGACCAGGTCAGCAGCGTGCACAACATCGTGATCAACGAGGAAACCGGATTTGCCTACGCGGTCGGCGCGGGGGGCGGCGGGGAATCCTGTGGCGGCGGTCTCCACATGATCGACATCCGCGACCCGAAGAACCCGACCTTCGCGGGCTGTTTCGCCGACGAGAGGACAGGGAGGTCCGGCACGGGATACTCCCACGACGCGCAGTGCGTGATCTACAGCGGACCCGACACCGAGCACCAGGGCAAGGAGATCTGCTTCGGCTCGAACGAGACCGCGCTGAGCATCGCCGATGTCACCGACAAGGAGAACCCCACCGCTCTCTCGGTGGCGGAGTATCCAAACCCCGGCTACACGCACCAGGGATGGCTGACCGAGGACCAGACCCATTTCTACATGAACGACGAGCTGGACGAGACCGGCGGCCAGGTATCGAACACGCGCACCCTGATCTACGATGTCGCCGACCTTGACGACCCGCTGCTGGTCAAGGAGCACTTCTCCGAGAACACCTCGAGCGACCACAACCTCTACATCGTGGGCGACCTGATGTACCAGTCGAACTACAACAGCGGCCTGCGCATCTTCGACATCGCGGACCGGGAGAACCCGCGGCCCGTGGGCTTCTTCGACACCGTGCCGGGTGCGGATTTCCCGTCGATGAACGGGTCGTGGAGCAACTACCCGTTCTTCAGGTCGGGGATCGTGGTGGTGACGTCGGGGGGTGAGGGACTGTTCGTGGTGAGGTACCGGGGGAGGAGGCCGGTTTCGTAGGAGGCGGGCAAGGCGCGCACCATTTTTCGGTGCGCAGAGGGGTTGTAGTGCAGGAAACCAGACCATCGCGCACCGTTTTTCGTTGCGCGACAGTTCGGTCCACCGCTACATTCTCCGGATGAGTCCGCCTGCCCCCGCCACCATGCCGACCCCTGATCGGCGCACCGCCAGAGCGCAGAGTCATCTGAAGATGATCCGCAACGGCGTGCGCTCCGACCGGGCGATCGCGTCCGTCCTGGGAGTGTCGCATTCCCAGGTGTCGCGCTGGCGGGGGGGCCAGCGCCCCGACCGCGAAAACGCCGATCGCCTTGCCGGGCTGGCCCTGGTGGTCGAGATGCTTCTCCGCTGGCTGGACGCCGACACCGTCGAGGAGTGGCTGACCGGGGCGAACGCCCACCTCGATGGCGCCACGCCGTCCTACTTCATTCAGCGAAGCCGGCTGGCCGGAGTGGTGGGGGCGGTGGAGGCGATGAAGACCGGTGTCTTCGCCTGAAGGGGCGAGCTGATCTTGGCCCGCTTCTGGCGCGTCATCCCGTGGGATCCGGATGTTGACGAGGGGCGGCTTTTCTCGCCGTCTCACATCCCCCCGACGACCGGCCGAGGTCGCTTCGATCTGCCCGCGGCCTGTTCGCCCGTGCTCTACGTGGCCGAATCACCGGAACACGCGGTCGCGGAGGCCATGCAGCCGTGGCGGAACCGGCCTCTGCGCAAGGCCCATTTGGTGCGGGCGGGACGGCCTCTGGCGCTGGTGGGCGTGGAAATGGCGCCGGAGAAGGCGGCGGATTTGGCCGACCTGTGTGATCCGGGCGTGCTCGGCCGGCTGGGAGTGAGCGCGGACCGGGTGGCGTCCCGCGATCGGCGGCGGACCCGGCGGGTCGCGGCGTCGGTGTGGGACAGGGGGCACGCCGGGGTGCGATGGTGGTCGGGTTTCAGGGGGGACTGGCACGGTGTCGTTCTGTTCACGGCTCGCGTGGAGCGGAGTGTGCGGTTCGGGAGGCCGGAAGTGCTGTCGGCGGAGACCCCGGCGTTGCGTGAGGCGGCGGCGGCGCTTGGGATGCCGGTGGCGATCTGAAAGAGCGCCTCGGGCTGCATCGTGCGCTCCATCTGGTCGCCCGCCACCGCAGCGATCCAAGGGCGGTAGGGGATTCAAGCACCGGTTGCGTAAGGACATTCCCGGCTGGCACCAAGTCCATGGGCCAGGTTACCGCCGCGAGAGCCGGGGCTCCAGGATGTGAAGGAAGGGGACTCCCGCATCCGTCTCCTGGTACGCGACCACAAGACTGGAATCCGCGACAAAACCCCTGAAAGTGCCGTCCTGGTGATGGCGCGTGAGTGTCTGCCCCGTGGAAGGATCTACCAGATCCAACCAGCCATCGGCGAATTTCGCAGGCGGCACGGTGGGAATGCCGCCTCCTCCAGGGTTTTACACGCTCCGTCCATTCCGGATCCGGGGTATGCCATATGATCCAGAGTCCGCGGTCATCCGCCATGGCTGCGGCATTCATGGATCGCGGGTAGCCTTCCGAGACGTTTTCATCGAATTCTGTTACGCGCCGCTCAACAACCGTACCGACCTGCGGTTGCGGTTGCAGATCCCAGTGCGCAATCCGGTTGGCCTCCAGCTGTACGACCCACCACATTGTCGTCCAGGCCAGCCACGACGGAACTTGCGGATGTCCATGTCGTCAACCGGGATGGATAGACTCCGCCGTCGTGACCATACGAAGCCATCTCGCCGGAGGGACGCAGCACGTGCAGTCTGTGACCGACGGATTGAGGAGTTGGCACGTCACCCGTGAACACCACTTCGTCACCGGTCAGGACCACGGCGGAACTCACCTGTCCCGGGAACCGGTCGATGCGGATCACCTCGAAGTCGTGGTCGAGCATTGTTCTTCCCTCGTGATGCTCGAATACGTGGATGTACTGCGGACCCACACCGATGTAGGAAACCAATCCGTATTCGCCCGGCCCCTCGCCACCTCGCCCGACGGTTCGGAGGAACTGGCCGGTAGAATCGAACACCGAGAATTCGGACTGTCTCGAAGCCGAAACGAGGAAGCGGCCTCGGCGGTCAACCGCGACGCGCGACATTCGCGTGACAACGTGTAACCCGGGTCCGTCCAGACCGCCGATGGTAACGACGGTGTCCAGGGTGATGACGCAGTTCGAGCAGGTCACCTCGCCGGATACCAGCTTGGGCTCTTGAGCAGACCCGTGCATTGCGACCGTGTGCGCCACGGCGCAGGTAAGGAGCCAGACGCGGGCGCGTCCCGGTTTCATTCGACAGGGTCGGGGTCAAGCAGGTCGGTGGTCGCGTACTTGATGGCAGTTAGAATCTCTTGGCTTACCGGGATGTGTCCGGCGACCGTTGCGCCGTCGCAACTCATTACTTGCATTGCCGAGCGATCTGCGAACAGATTGACCGTTGGCAAGCTCGCGTATTCTACCAAGCTAGCGATGTTCTCTTCCGCAACGGCAAGCGCAATCTCCGACGTCAGCTCGTGTGGGGCGAGAGCCTGCCTTCCTCCAAAGAAGCACAATCCGTGCACGTATAGGCAGGTTCCACTTGTTTCGGAATCATGAACGCCGTCCCCGTCTCCCCATCCCGAAAAAGGCCCATGTCCACCAAGGATCCAGTGCGACCGGAAGCCTCCGCCTTCCTCGTTAATGCACCACAAGCACCCGGATTCCTGCTTGGCAGGGGCTCCGTGAAAACTGCGGCGTGCCGAAGAGCGACGTAAACGGCACGACCACCAACGGAAGGTACCAGAACTTGATTGCCGACATGATTGGCCTCCTTGTGAGGTGAATCCGGTTCATTCACCAAGCCCCGGCGCGAGGCTGGTGCGCCGGTCGTCGACCGGGTAGCTACACTATCGCATCCGCGAAGTGGCCAAGAAAGGGGGAAAAAACCTTGATTCATGGGGGAAAAGCCCGCAAAAGCCTGCCGACCACCATTCGGAGGCGTCCGATCCCGAACTTGCTCTCACGTACGATCACATCGCCCCGTGCCGTGCCGCGCCTTCCCGTGAGACGGTCGCACCATCTGCCCGAACTCTTCCACCGGGGTCGCGGGCATGCCGGAGGCCGCGTCGACCGCTACAGATCCATATCCGGGAGACCTGTCTCCAGGGCCACGCTCACGAATTCCGCCCGCGTTCCGATTCCGAGCTTTCTTCGGATCGAAGACCTGTAGTTCTCCACGGACTTGGTAGCGCGGCGGATCCGGATGCCGATCTCCCGTGCCGTGAACCCTCGGGCGGTCAGCGCCAGGACTCTGAGTTCCTTCTCGTTCAAACCGGCCAGGCGCGCTTCGAGCCCTGACCCGCTGTTATGGATGCGACGCTGAACGAGCCGCGAGGCCTGCCGCGGCACACGCATCCCGCCGCTGGCGACGAGATCCACGGTGGTCACCAGTTCCTCGGCCGTGCGGTTCTTGCCGATGCATCCCCTGACGCCTGCCTCGATGATCGGATCCAGTGATACCCGGTACTCGGGATCGGTGAGCACGAGCACGCTGGTTCTCTGCTCCCGAGCTTTCAGCGTCCGGATCGTCCGCAGTCCGCTCCCGCGGAGCATCTCCAGGTCGATGGCGAGGACGTCGGGATTCCTGCGGCGCGATAGCCGCACGGCCTCCTCCACGGAGTCCGTCTCGCCCACGACCGTCATTCGCCCGGTCTCTTCCAGGATTTGCTTCAACCCCTCACGGACCATGGCCTGCGTGTGTGCGAGCACCACTGTTGTTCACATGTCGGTCGGCATTCTTCCCTCTCGGCCTTCAGGTTTCGATTCGCCCGCGCAGCGCGGTGAATCCGGCGCGCGGGTGTCGCCTCCTGCCCTTTAAACGCAAACAGGTGCCGATATGGGGGGTCAGAATCCGACATTTCCCCATTTTTTTTTCTCTTCTGGCCCGAAAAGTGCCCTTCGACCGACGAATCCGGCCGGAAAACTCCTCCGTTGGGAAAAATGGGGGCGGTGGCGGGAGGCGCTGCGAAAGCCGTTGGGCGGCCCGCGGATCAGCGAATCACCCCCCCCTACCACCACCACAACCCCGGCGCGTCCCTCTCCCTCGGCCAGATCTCCCTCAGCGTATCCCCCTCGTAGAGCCGGCCGTTCTTCATCACGTAGCGGATGGCGAGCGTGTTGAGAATGTCGTCGAGCGGGTTCCTGTCGAGCACTTGGAGGTCCGCCAGCTTCCCCACCTCGATCGATCCGATGTCGCGGCCGAACCCGATCGCCTCGGCCCCGTTGATGGTCGCGGCTCTCAGGATCTCCCATTCGGGCACCCCTCCCATTGCATGCATCTCCAGCTCCCAGTGGAATCCGAGCCCGTCGAAGTCCCCGTGGCCGCCCATCGCGACTTTCACTCCTTCCTCGATCATGTCGCGGATCCCCTCCGCGTGCTGCACGAAGATGTACTGCCCGTCGGCGTACCAGTTCGATTGGCGCAACGCCGCCCGGTCGACATCGGCGTGCGGCATGAAGCGGCGGAGCTTGGGGTCGTCGTGGAAGTCCTTGCGGGTGAAGAACCAGGTGCGTCCCTTGGGTCCGCCGAAGGTGGTGGTGAGCGTTGCCGTGTGCACCTGGCCGGTCTGCACCAGGAGTTGGGTCAGATCCCGGTAGACGGGGTAGATGGGCCAGCCGTGCCCCATCTCCGGGTACCCGTCGAGCGCATCGTTCACATCCTTCTTCACATCGTAGTAGGGCTCGGTGACGGCGGTTACCTCCTTTTCCGCCGCCGCCTGCAGGAGCCACTGGAGCACGCGTCGTTCACCGGCCCCGTACTGCTTGATGTAGCGGGTGTTGTAGAAGTCGGCGTAGCGGGCGACCACGTCTCTCGCGGCGTCGAGGCTGGTGATGTTGTTGCCGCCGCTGAGCACGGGGCCGGTGGCGTACAGCCGCGAACCGATCATCTCTCCGGCCCTCAGGAGGTCGGAGTAGCCGAAGACGTCCGTGCCCGTCGAAGGATCCCGAATCGTGGTGATCCCGTAGGCGAGATTGATCATGAAGTTCCAGTCCCGGTCCCGCATGACCTCGCCTCTCCCGAAGCCGCCGACGTGTCCGTGGCTGTCGACATAACCGGGAAGAATCGTCTTCCCGGAGACGTCGACGGTGCGGGCTCCCGGGGGGATGTCCACGCTACCGCTCGTCCCCACGGCGACGATGCGGTTGTCGGTCACCACGATGTCGCCCCGCTCGATGACCTCGCGGCCGTTCATCGTGAGGATGCGGGCTCCGCGCAAGGCGACTGTCCCACCGGGCTTGTCGGCCGGCACGCGGAGGACAATGTCGGTTCGCGTGGTGGCAGCCGAATCTTCCGCCGCTACATCGTGGGTGAAGAAGGACCGTCCCAGCGAGTAGTGCAGGCTCCCGGAGTCGTGCGACCAACCGGGGAACATGGCCCCGATCGTCGTGACCTTCTTGACCAGGACGGCGGATCCGGCGGGACTGGCCACCGAGACGGTGATCCCGCTGACCCCGGGAAGCGTGACGAGATAGGCCTGCGGACCTCCGCCGCCCAGCGCGTAGGCGTACTTCCGATCGGGCGAGATGAGGAGTTCCCGGGCTCCGGAGACGGTCAGTTCGGTGCGCCGGTCGTACCCGTCCCACCCCATTGACTCGAGTCCGTCGCCGACGTTGACCCAGACCCTCGACGTGTCGTCGGTGAACTGCGGGGTGCCGTAGCCCTTGGTGATCACGGTCGCGGAACCACCTGCGGCGGGAATCCACACGAGCTCGACCTCGCCGCCGAAGCTCGCCTGCGCCCGGTCGTAGAGCGAGCGCCGCTGGGCCACGATGCGGTTGCCATCCGCGGAATAGACCGCGTTCTCGTAGAAGCCGAGCTCTTCGGTGAGCCGTTGGGGCGAGGCCGGCCCCGTCCCCGATGGCAAGGTGACGCTCTGGATCGTCCCCTCCGGATTCGTCCCGCCCCTCCAGGTCACGTATGCGATGTGACGGCCGTCCGGCGACCACACCGGGTCGTGCTCGACCACGCCGGCGGCGTCGGTGAGGCGGCGGGGTACTCCCGCCGGCAGATCCATCAGCCAGAGCCTGTTGAGGGCGGTGAAGACGAGCCTGTTTCCATCGGGAGAGGGGCGCGCGCCGCGGATCTGCTGGATCTCGACGGTGTCGTCCTCGATCCGGTAGTCGAAGCGAACCAGAGGTCCGGCCGGCAGCTCGACGTCCGCGGTGAAGGGTATTTCGGTCATCTCGCCCGAGGGCACCGCCAGCCGCCGGATCTTCCCCCTGGCGTAGAGGATCAGCGCGTCGCCGTCCGGAGTGAAGGCCGA
This sequence comes from Longimicrobiales bacterium, assembly GCA_965211795.1. GTDB lineage: Bacteria > Gemmatimonadota > Gemmatimonadetes > Longimicrobiales > Gaopeijiaceae > Bin94. Next base: position 3,090,740 of record OZ242973.1, on the reverse strand, counting down.
GGCGGGCATCAGGTCGCGCGAGAAGATCCCTTCCTGCTCGTCGCGCTGCACGTCGGTGTGGAGCCAGCGCTCCTCCCCGGTCTCCAGATCGCGGATGCGGAGCCCCTGTCCATGATCGTAGCGCGCGCCGAACACGAGCCAGTGGCCGTCCGGACTGACCACGGGGCGCAGCGCGCCGCCGGCGTTGCCCGCGACGGACGTGGTCTCCCCGGTCTCCCGATCCAGGACGAGTATCCTCCATCCGCCGGGCCGGGGCTGTCCGGACGAGCTCACGTAGAGGTAGCGCGGGTCGGAACCGAAGGCCGCGCCCAGGAGACTCGTCGTTTCCCCGAGGTCGAGCTTGAACCCCGTTCCGCCCCGGAGATCGTAGAGCATGATGTCGTAGGCGCGCTGGTCGTACTGGCGCGAAGGGAAGCCGCCGCCTCGCGAAGCGCCCGTCCCCTTGGACACGACGATGTGTCCGTCGGGCGTCCATTCCGGCGACTGGAAGCGGTTGGTCATCCCGCTGGTGAGCATCTCGGGTTCGGTGCCGTCGGCGTTGGCGAGCCAGACGTTCTCGCCGCCGTTGCGGTCGCTGACGAACACGATCCGGTTGCCATCGGGGGAAAAGCGCGGCTGCGCGTCGTAGGCGAGCCCGCTCGTGATGCGCGTGGCATTGCCTCCGGAGATCGGGATCGTGTAGAGATCGCCCAGCAGCTCGAAGACGATCGTGCGTCCGTCGGGGCTGAGGTCCAGGTCGATCCAGGTGCCTTCGTCGGTCGTGAAGGCGATGGTTCGGGTGGTCTGGAGGGGGAGGGCTTCGGTCGTGTCCGGGGGTGCGGCCGTGGTGTCCGGGTTGGTTTCCTGGGCCGAGGCGGGTGGGGCGACGATGAGGCTGCAGGCGAGGAGGCCGGGGATGAAGCTGCGCGAGAAGCGTGCGGGACCTGGTCCACGGGTTGCTGGACCCGCGCTCAGTCTATCGTGGTGGGGCAACCGCATCCTTCGTTCCTCTTCGCTCGAGTGATGTGTGACGACTGCGATGCAGGGTCAGGATAAGGATGGGGCGTGGCGGGAGCAATGCCGGTGGGACGCGCTGTTCCTGGGTACCCGTGGCCGAATCACCGCCGCAGTCAAGAAGCGGGGAGGAAATCGACGGTGTCGGCTAGTGCGCACCATATTTTGGTGCGTAGCGCATCATTTGGGGGCGGTTCTGGAGGTACGCGCACCGTTTTTTGTTGCGCACCCCGGACGACCGGTTGTGGGGCCCTCACCTGCGCATGGTCAGCTCGGCTTTCAGGATCACCAGGGCAGGCAGCAGGTCTCCGCTCCTCCGGTACCACAAGTCTCGGCCGATCGGATAGGCCGTATCTCGCCAGCCGTCGAATCTGGCGGAGGCAATCAGGCGTCCGTCCGGAGAAACAGCCTCGATGACGTGGTCGAAGTACTTGTCAACGATGTCGCGATACTCCTCGGGATCTCGACCCACGGGAATCGGACCGGATGGGGCGTTTGGGTCCGCGACACCGATAGCCGCCCAGATCAGGCCTCGGCCATCGATCTGCAGCTTGTACAGATTCGCCGGGAGTCCGTCCGGGCCGTGGAACCAGTCAGGATTCCGCACGATGGAGTCAACCAAGATACCGCTGGACCACTGGTGTCTACGCAGTACATAACGGTCACTCTCCGCTGACCACAATCCAATATCAGCCGCCGACGCGATGGTGAGATCTTCTTGCAGTCGTCCCTGTATCCCGAATGCGTGGACCGAGTCCCCTTGAAGCAGGAACCCCTGCCTGACGCCGTCGGAGTTGGCCCACGAGATGACGGCATCGCCGTGGCCAACGCCCCAGGCCGCTCCACCCGTAGATGGAAGCCGCAGAGATCGCCGGAAGTGTCCATCAACGGAATACACATGGACCAGCTGGAGCCCTGTGATAACGACAAACTCATACTCCGTGATCTGCACGAAGTCGCTTGCGTGCTCAAACTCGCCAGGTCCTTCCCCAGGACCCCTTCCCATGATCTGATCGAGTGCGCCATCCGGTCTCCACACCGCCATTTCACCGGGCGAATAGGTAGCCGTGAGGTATCTGCCATCCCTGAGAACCGCGATGGGTTCATGCGGTGCAACCCCGTCAATCTCTCCCTCCAGGCGTACGACTTCGTGGAACTCCACATCGCATGCTGGCCCGCGATCCTCACCATCGGGCTTGGCTGCGGACACCCATTCACATGCTACCGGAGGGATGTCTGCCACGTTGGATTCCCGTGACGCTCCCCCGTCGGAAAGACAAGCCGTGCCGGCCAGTACGATCGCTACTTGTGTGCCTGGCGCTCTCACCGGTATCCATTCCTTGCAGTTCAGTTTTTCGAACCCAGTGTAAGACCCCTCACAGTGACAAGGATAGCCCCGTGACCGGACGAACAGCCCTGCCGACCCTCGCGCTGGCCATCGCGGCGGGCGCCTGCTCCGACGTACCGGATGACGCCCTGGACGCCGATCGCCCCCTGGCCGCGGAGTTCGTCGAGGTGTTCAGGGTGGGTGACACGGACCCGCCCGATTGGGCTCAGTTCGGGAGACCTCCGAGCCTGGGGTTCGACGGCGGCGGCAACCTGTTCGTGCTGAACCCGGATGTCCCGGTCGTGGCCGTTCTGGACCGTGATGGCGGACTCGTCCGGACCCTGGGACGGGGAGGCGAGGGCCCGGGGGAGTTCAGTGGCCCCGACGACCTATACGTCTGGCGGGACGGTGCGGTGGCCGTGGCGGACCGTGGAAGCGGCACCTATGTGATGTTCGCTCCTGATGGCTCCTTCGACCGCCAGGTGAACATGGCGGCGGGCCAGGTCGCGCGTTACGGAATGATGGCGTTCCGGAGCGGCGCCAGGCCGCATCCCGGTGCCGTCGCGCTGGTGGCTCGCGGCATGAGCTACAACGTTCAGGAGATGTTTCAACGGTTGGAATCTCCCAACCCGACCATTGGGCCGCGGGGCCTGGAGCGGTTGACGCTGGGATCGACGGGCACCACCGCCGAGCCGATCGTCAAGGCGGGCGAAGTACGGGCAACGGGACCCGGTGAGGAAGCGACCGGCGCCACGGACGAGCCGCGAAGGTTCGACCCGGACCTGCTCTTCGACGTCCTGCCGGACGGGTCGGTGGCCTATTCCGATTCCGCCGGCTATTCGATCAAGCTCGTTGCGGACGACGGTGCGCCAATCGGCACCATCGCGAGACCCATCAGTCCCGAGCCGGTGACCACCGAGCTTGAGACGACCGTTCGGGATTCGGCCATGGCGGAATTCGAGCGCCTCTACGGCGACCCCGCCAACCCGCAGGGGCCGGACCGGGCGCCGCCGGAGTTCATGGCGCAGATGGTCGCGGAGATGCGCGCCGACATCGAGGGAATGCGGTTCAACCGCGAGATACCCGTAGTCGTCTCCCTCCGGGCCACGTGGGAGGGCGGGCTTTGGGTGCGGCGCCGGCGCGAAAGCGACCCCTGGGAAGGAGCGGTCGGCGTGATCGATGTCTGGAATCCCGAGGGACTCTACGTCGGCACCTTCCCGCCGGGCGATCCACCCATGCCGGACGCCTTCGGCCCCGATGGGCTGGCCGCCTGGGTCGAGCTGGACGAACTGGACGTGCCGACGATCATCGTGCGGAGGCTGCCGCCCGGGGTGAGGTGACACCATGTAGGGCTCGGAGAGCGAAGCGGGTGACTCCGAACATGCACACATACTCATATGAGTAGGTCTGTCACCGTCATCCCGGACGACGGGATCGGACCGGAGGGGACCACGGCGGTGTCGGGGTCCTCTCCGGCCCGACCCCGAACTGTCCTCACGCACTCCCGCGCCGTAGGTTGAACGCTCCCGGCCAAGGTCCGCCGGGCACCGACAATCCGACCGCATGCACTGGCCTGCTCCCCCATGCCAGATTCCGGAGCCATGACCCCATGAAGAGATCCATCACCACGATCGCCCTCGCCGCTGCGGCTCTCGCGGCGGCGCTGATCCCCCCCGTCCCCGCCCTCGCGCAGACCGCGCCCCCACGCTTCGCCCCCGACCTTTTCGGCAGCCTCAACTACCGCTACGTCGGCCCCTCGCGCGGCGGACGCGTCACCGCCGTGGCGGGCCACCGCGCCCACCCCTCCACCTTCTACATGGGCGCCACCGGCGGCGGCGTCTGGAAGACCACCGACCGGGGCCACAACTGGCGCAACATCTCCGACGGCTATTTCGGGACGGGGTCGATCGGCGCGATCCGGGTGGCTGATTCGAACCCGAATATCGTCTACGTGTCCACCGGCTCCGATGGCATCCGCAGCAACGTCATCATCGGCGACGGGGTCTACAAGTCCACCGACGCGGGCGAGACGTGGCAGCACCTGGGCCTCGAACTCACCGGCAACAGCGGCGCGGTCCTCATCCACCCCGACAATCCCGACCTCGTCTACGTCGCGGCGATCGGCAACCCCTTCGCCCCGAACCCTGAGCGGGGCGTCTACCGCAGCCGCGACGGCGGCGCGAACTGGGAGAACGTCCTCTTCGTCTCGGACAGCACCGGCGCGGTGGACCTCGAGTTCGCGCCCGACGACCCGAACACCGTCTACGCCAGCATGTGGCGCGCCGAGCGAAAGCCCTGGACGATCATCTCGGGCGGATTGGAGGGCGGCGTCTACATCTCCCGCGACGGCGGCGACACCTGGAACCAGGCCACCGACGGCCTGCCCACCGGCCTGCGCGGAAAATCCGACCTGGCGGTCAGCGCGGCGGACCCCGACCGCGTCTACGCACTCATCGAGGCGCCCCCCGACACCGGCGGCGTCTACCGCTCCGACGACCGCGGCGCAACCTGGCGCCAGGTCACCAGCTTCCAGCCGATCCTCAACCGGCCCTTCTACTACATGAACCTGGAGGGTCATCCGACCGATCCCGACATCCTCTGGGGGATGGCCGAGGGCCACTGGATGAGTACCGACGGTGGCCGCAGCTGGCAGCCCCGCTCCACCCCGCACGGCGACAACCACGACCTGTGGATCAACCCGGACAATCCGGACATCATGATCCAGTCGAATGACGGCGGCGCCAACGTCTCGATCGATGGCGGCGAGACCTGGTCCACCCAGCTCAACCAGCCCACCGCCGAGCTCTACCAGGTGGACGTCTCCGACGACTTCCCCTACCGCCTCTACGCCGGCCAGCAGGACAATTCCACCATTTCGGTGCCCAGCCTGCCGGAACGCTCGGAACCCGGCGGCCCCCAGTCGGCGTGGGAGTCGCACGGCGGCTGCGAGACCGGCCCGGTGGTCCCCAAGCCCGGCGATCCGGACATCGTCTACGCCAACTGCAAGGGCCGTTTCGGCCTCTTCAACCGCCGCACGGGCCAGGAGCAGCAGTACTACGTCGGCATGGCCAACCTCTACGGGCACAACCCGAAGGACCTGGAGTACCGCTTCCAGCGCGTCGTCCCCGTCCACGTCTCGCCGCACGACCCGAACAAGGTCTACCACGGCTCGCAGTTCGTGCATGTCACCACCAACGGCGGCCAGCGCTGGGAGACGATCTCGCCCGACCTCACCGCCTTCACCCCCGAGACCCAGGTCGTTTCGGGCCATCCCATCACGCTCGACGTGACCGGCGAGGAGCATTTCTCGGTCCTCTACGACATCCAGGAATCCGTGCTCGAGCCGGGCGTGATCTGGGCGGGCGCCAACGACGGCCCCGTGCACGTGACCCGCGACGGCGGCACCAGCTGGGACGACGTGACGCCTCCCGGAATCGGCCCCTACGGGCGCGTGCAGACGATCGAGGTGTCCCATCACGACCCCGCGAAGGCCTATGTGGCCATTCTCCGGTACCAGCTGGGCGATTTCGCTCCGTACACCTACCGCACCGAGGACTACGGCGCGACCTGGACGCGCATCACGACCGGCGACAACGGCGTCCCGGGCAACCGTCCCGTGCGCGTCGTGCGCGAGGACCCCGACCGCGAGGGCCTGCTCTACCTGGGCACCGAGTTCGGGATGTTCATCTCCTTCGACGACGGCGGCTCATGGCAGGCCTTCCAGCTCGGCCTCCCGGTGACGCCCGTCACGGACATCAAGGTCGTGCACGGGGACCTGGTTTTGTCGACGATGGGCCGGGGTTTCTGGATCATGGACAACCTCACGCCGCTGCATGAACTCAGCGACCGTGTAGCCGGCGCTAGCGCACACTTCTACGGGGTGCGCGACGTGTACAGGCTGCGTTACGGTGGGGGTTTCGGGGGGCGGGATGCGTCGCGGCCGAGCTATCCGCAGGCAGGGGCGCAGATCGACTACACGCTGTCCGGCGACGTGACCGGTCCGCTCACCCTGGAGATTACGGACGGGGAGGGCAACCTGGTCCGCTCCTTCTCGAGCGAGGGGCCCGGCGAGTACACCGTTCCCGCCGAGCCGGGCATGCGGGAATGGAGGCTGGAACGCTTCGGGACGCCGAGGCTGCCCTCAGGCGCGGGGACGCACCGCTTCACCTGGGACCTCTCCCACCCGGGTCCGTGGGCTCCCAACCCGGGTCGATCAGGGCGCGGTGGCCCCATGGTGCCGCCCGGGACATATACGGCGCGTCTGTCGGCCGGGGACTGGAGCGAGAGCCGCACCTTCGAGGTCATGCTCGACCCGCGCGTCGCGGCGGAAGGGATCGACGACGGGCTGGTGCGCCGCCAGGTTGACTTCGCGCTCGAGGTGCGCGACGCGCTGAGCGAGGCAAGGCTGGCTGTGCACCGGATCAACCAGGCGCGGCAGCGGGGCGGGGGTGAACTTGCCGACGAGGTCGCGGCGGTGGAGAAGGAACTGGTCACCGAGCCGCGACGCTACTCGCGTCCCATGCTGGTCGACCAGCTCCAGTACCTGTACGGCAACCTGACCCGCGCCGACCAGGAGACGGGCGAGGACGCGGTGAGGCGCTACGACCAGTTGAACACGGCGCTGCAAGGGCATATTCGGACGTTGGAGCGGTTGTTGAGGGCGAATATCTCGGATGGCGGCGGGCCGGCGGCGGCGCGCGGGGCGGGCGAGGGACGGTCCAATCGACCCGGCGATCCCCGCGCGGGGCGCTGAGCGATGGATCTCGGACTCAAAGGGAAGGTTGCGGTCGTCACGGGAGGCAGTCGCGGGCTGGGGTTCTACAGTGCGCGGGCGCTGGCGGGCGACGGCGCGCGACTCGCGATTTGTGCGCGGGGTGCGGAGGAGCTGGAGGCCGCCGCGGCAACGTTGCGCCAAGGGGGGACGGAGGTACTGACCGTCACCTGCGACATCGCGGCGAAAGACGGCGCGGCGACGCTCCTCGACGCCGTCCGCGACCACTACGGCGGCCTCGACATCCTCGTCAACAACGTGGGCGGCAACCGTCGCGGCCAGTTCGAGGAGACCAGCGACCAGGACTGGCTCGACATCATCGAACTGAACGTGCTGACGGGGTTCAGGGCCAGCCGCGGCGCCATCCCGATGATGCGCGAGCGGGGCGGCGGCTCGATCGTGTTCATTTCATCGGTGTTCGGGCGGGAGAAGGGCGGTCCGGGACTGTCGATCTACAACACGACCAAATCGGCGCTGATCTCGGCCGCCGGGATCATGGCGCTGGAGCTGGCGAAGGATCGGATTCGCGTGAACTGCGTCGCGCCCGGTTCGATCCGGTTCGAGGGGGGCAGCTGGGACAAGCGCGTGAAGGCCGACCCGGATGGAATGCGGGCCTTCGTGCGGGCGAACCTGCCGCTGGGGCGGTTCGGGAGGGGGGAGGAGGTGGGGGACGTGGTGGCGTTTTTGGCGTCCGAGCGGTCGAGCCTAATCACGGGGGCGTGTATCGCGGTGGACGGGGGGCAGGGGAGGTCGCTGGTGTAGCGAACGATGTCGCCCACCACAGATGTAAGGTGTAGTTTACAAAATGTGATGTCCAGTTGACTGTTTGACGCGGCCCTCACATCCCCCAAACCGTGATCCGCTTCCCGTCCCGCGTGTGCGCCTCCCGGAAGATCCGGTCCTCCCAACTCCGTCCCTCGCGCATGTCGAAAACGACCAGGTGCCCGGAGTCCGCGCCTGACAGATCCATGTAGCGGGCCGTCTGCTCAAGACCCTTCTCCACGGTTCGGTCCCTGCCCCCGCGAAGTAGCTTGCATTCCACGACGAACCTGCCCGGCCGGCCCGTCTCCGGGGGCCACACGACCAGCAGATCCACCCGGCGGCTGCCCAGCGCGTACTCCCGCTCGATGCGGCCCGCACCGTTGACCACTCGGTGCAGGAAGGCCTGAAGGACCAGTTGCGGTCCCGCCTCCCTGTAGTCCGCCCTCTCCACCCAGTGCTCCGAGTTCTCCCGGAAGAACTGCTGAAAAGCGAACAGGAGCTTTTCGACGTTCAATCCGCCGTCCGGGTCGACGTACCAGGTCCGATCCTGTCGCAGCGCCTGGCGGAGCACCTCGGTGAGTTCGCGCGGCACCACTTCGGCGTAGATCGGGTTGGCGATGCGCACCGGGTCGTCCGGGGCGACGAGGCCAAGGTCGCGTACGTACTCCCAATCCCGGATTGAGTATCTTGCGTCGCCCCCGCTCAGGAGCGGTTCGATGACCCGCTGCACGCGCGGCTCCCGGAGCTTGTCGGCGAGCTGGTCCAGGTGGGTCTCGCGGCGCTGGATCAGCGTCTCGCGTGCTGCGAACACGTCCTGCGCGGCGATGGGGCGGTCGCGCGGCCGGAGTCCTCCGTGCTCAAAACACATCTCCTTCGCCAGCGCGTTAACGAGCCAGGGCTGGCCACGGGTTTGCGACCACACCGCCCTGACGGCCTCGGGGGCAAACTCCTGGCCGGTGCCGGCGGTGTGCTGCCCCAGAAGTTCCGCTACCTCTGTTTCGGTGAAATCGCCCAGGCGCAAAGACTTCGCCTTGATGTTGAAGGCGCTGCCGCCGGCGATGACCTGCTTCTCGGAGCTTGCGTGAATCCGGTAGTCGCGCACGTCGCGCACGCCGCACAGCACCACGTTCTGCGGAAAGCGTTCCGGGCGATTGACGTAGCCGGCGCGGAGCTGCCGGAGTACGGACACCAGCGAGTCTCCCACGAGTGCGTCGATTTCGTCGATGAGCAGAACCAGGGGACTGGTGTCGGCCTTGGCCCACAGCGTGAGGAACTTCCCCAGCGCACTGTCGGGGCGTCTTGTGGTGTCCAGCGACTCGGCCGCGTCCGCGGTGGCCGTGTCGCCAAGGGTGTCGTGCGCTTCCCGTCCCAGTTCCTCGACGATGGTACCGGTCGCCCTGCCCACGTCCTCGCGAGCCGTCTGCGCGGGTTCCACGTTGACATACGCGCAACGGTGGTCCCCAACGGAGCCGTCGTTGAGCAGGTCCCGCAGCGCCAGAAGCGCCGACGTCTTGCCGGTCTGCCGGGGGGCGTGGAGCACGAAGTACTGCTCGGTACGGATCAGCGCCAGGATCTCGGCCAGGTTCAGACGGTCCAGCGGCGGAATGCAGTAGTGCCTGTCAGGGCGAACGGGGCCGGCGGTGTTGAATTCGCGCATGGTTGGCAACTTCGCCGATGGGCGAGAGGAGGGCAAACGCGGTTTGTTCCGCGTCCCCCCTACACAAACTTCACCAGCGTCACATCCAGCGCCCGGGTCCGCCGTTCCGCACCCTTCCACTGCACCAGAATCGGGCTCTGGTAGGTCCCCCAGCCGATCTCGCCGGTGCCGTCGCCGCTACGGTCCAGCAACGGCAGGCTGAAGGCGCGCTTCATGCGCAGGAAGTGCGAAACCGGCAGCGCCACGGCCCGGTTCACCACCCGCTCCACCACCGAGTCGCGGAGCCGCACGCGGTCCAGCACCTGGTTGAGGACCTGGACCGCGTCGAACTGCGCGAAGTTGATGGCCTTGGTGGGGATCGACCGGGGGTCGCGCAGCACGTCCCTCACCTCCTTGCCCGTCTTCGCCATGAAGCGGAACGGGTTCCGGAGCGCGTTGCGCAGGTCGTAGTCCATGAGCAGCGGCTCGTACTCGTTCACGGTCAGGCCCGCGTGCTCCTCCTCGTCGGGGAGCGAAACGTCGAAGCGGCCGAACGAGACCTGGTGCTCCTCGGCCATCTGCCGCAGGACCTGGATGAAGCCCAGCTCGGGGTCGCGCAGGTTCTGCGCGTCGATCGGGTGGGGTGAGGACGGGACCGTGAGCCGCCGCCGTTCGACTTCCTCCTCGCCGTCGTAGGCGAGCACCGTCGTGCGCCGCTGCCGGATTCCCCCGACGTGCACGCCGTCAAGCTCCACGAACCAGACGGGTTCGGTGCCGTTCAGCTCGTAGGAGGCCGAATTGTGCAGGCCCGCGCCGATGAAGGTGAGGTGCGAGTCGGCGTTGAGCGGTTCGTTGGCACGCTGCTCCTCGGAGAGTTCGGTCCGCAGCGGCATCTCGTCGTGCACGTAGTCCGCCCCGGGGGGGAAGAGCTCCTGGAAGAGCTGCAGGTAGTCCTTGATGCCGCGGCCGTCGTGCTCCAGAAGCTCGGCCAGACGCTGGTCCAGAAAGCCGGCGGTGGTGTGGTCCGAGATGTAGAACGAGCGGGTGTAGCGGGTGAACTCGTCGCCGAACTCCTCGAGGAGCTTCCCGCGGACGTCGATCAATTCGACGCGTGCCGCGGGCTTGATCCGCAACGTGGCGTGGAAGGGGCCCTTGGCGGCGCGCGTGTGCCGGTCGATCAGAATCAACGTGCAGCCTCGTGGATTGTGGGCCTCGCTGTCAGGTCGCAGTCCGGGGAAGAACCCGCTCGGATCCGCAGGATAGTACCAATCTGGCAAGTTGAAGGGGAGACGCCAAGTAGCACGGCCCCGCTTTCAACCCGTCAGCGCCCCGTACACGAGGGCCCGCAACTTCGCGTGATCGTCCACCGGCCGGAAGCTGACCAGCTGGGTGAAGTAGACGACGACCATGCGCTCGGCGGGGTCGACCCAGTAGGTCGTATGGTAGGCCCCGCCCCAGCCGTAGTCGCCGACGGAACCCGGCTGTCCGGCGCCGCCCAGATCCAGGCGGACCTGGAAGCCCAGGCCGAAGCCGGTGGCGCCTCCCATGAGGTCCCCGATGTGGTTGGAGGTCATGAGCGCCACGGTCGACGGGGACAGAATGCGCGCGTCGCCGAGGGTGCCGCCGTTCAGCATCATCTGGAGGAAGCGGGCGTAGTCGCGTGCGGTCGAAAGCAGGCCGGCACCGCCGGAAAAGCTGACGCGCGGACCCGTCACGTACTCGCCCTGGGTGTTCATCCCCGGGCCCTCGGCCGAACGGACGAGGTCGCCCTCGCGGTTGTGGCCGTGGACGGCGGCCAGCCGGTCCGCCTTGCCGGGCGGCAGATAGAAGTGCGTGTCCCGCATGTCGAGGGGATCGAAGAGGCGCGAACGCAGGAAGTCGTCCAGCGTCTGTCCGGAGACCTCCTCGACCAGTGCGCCCAGGATGTCGGTGGCGTAGCCGTAGACGTAGCGCTCCCCGGGTTGCGCCTGGAAGGGAAGCGACGCCATGCGGTCGACGGTGGCGCGCACGGGCTCGTCGCGGTGCGCGAAGTACCAGCCGATGATTCCCGCCTCCTGCCAGCGGTCGCCGCCGGGGCCCCACCCGTAGCCGATGCCGGCCGTGTGGGTGAGGAGGTCGCGGATGGTGACGGGACGGTTGGCGGGGACGACATCGTAGCCGCCGTCTTCGCGGGCCACGGCAACCGTGGTGGAGTCGAAGGCGGGGAGGTGTCTGCCAAGCGGGTCACTGATGAGAAGCGCCCCATCCTCCTGCAGCATCATCACGGCCACGCTCACGACGGCCTTGGTCTGCGACGCGATGCGGAAGATCGCGTCGGTCGCGAGCGGTGTGCCCGCCTCGGCGTCGCTGTAGCCGACGGCCTTCTCGTAGGCGACCGCGCCGTCGCGCAGCACCATGACCACCGCGCCGGGCAGGCTGCCGGCGGTTACGTACTCTTCCAGTACAGTGCCCAGGCGCTCGAGGCGTTCGGGCGCGAAACCGGCTTCGGCGGGGGGGACGCGGGGCAGTTCCCCGGTGGGCGTGGTGGGTGGTGCCTGACACGCGGTGGTGAGGAGGAGGGTGGTGAGGAAGGCGGGGGCCGCCGGACTGCGTGCGGCCGCGGGCCGGGACTGGGGGACGTGTCGAGCGGGCGCTTTGACGAGGTGCCGCGTGGCCGGGGACCGGAGCGGAAGACACGGCGCGGCCTGCGGTTCGGGAGACGTCATGAACCTTCTCTGCCCACTCTCCCCCCTGTGTCCCGATCGTACATCAGGACGTACGGGGGCGTGGGAGCCGAGAAGCGCGGGCGCCGTAGTGTGCTGCTCATTTGCAGCCGGCCGTCCACGACTTCCAGTACCGACAGCACCTGTCCGCGCGAACCCACGCGGCGTTCGATAGCGAGCCTGTCGCCGTCCCAGTACACCCGCGCGCGAACGGATTGCCGCTGCGGGTCGTGCCGGACCCATTCGCCACTCATCGGCATCTCCACTATCCGTCCGGGCGCCGGCACGTAGAACAGCCTGTCCTCGTCCACCCGCAGGATGAGCATCTTCGGACGATCCACCCACACCTCCAGGACGGGCCCGAACCACTCCATCGTCCTCCGAAGGCCCTCCTCGGACATGCGCTGCGCAAGCTGCATGGCCTCTCCCAGGTCGGTCACGTTCTTCAAATGGACTCCTGGTCCGGTCGGCTCGAATCGAAACTTGCGCACGGGCGACTGCGTCCCGGTTGTTTCGTCCAAGGCCCACGCGCCGGTGAGGCCTGCGAAGATCTCTTCGGCCTCCACTCCGGTCGGAGGGGGGGCGCCGCCGCCCGAGGCACAGGCGGCCGAGAGCGCCGCGGATCCGGCAAGCGCCATTGCGGCAACTCGATGGCTGCGGTTCGAAAGCGTCGTGGCGATTCTGATGTTCATGATCTCCTTCGCCGGGAGCGACCTCCGGGATCATAGTACCGAGCGTGAGCATAGGGAAGCCCGGTTGCAGGTGGGATTGCCCTCGGACGCTCGGGGATTGCGGGATTTTGGGGTGGCTCACCAACTTGGTCCTTCATGCCTCGCCCGGCAGGTACCGAACCAGGACCCATGACCCGCGCTCTCCTCTTGGCCATGCTGGCCAGTCCCGCCATTGTCGGCGCCCAGCAGATTCTCGAAGTCGACTACTCGACCGGACGGACGATCATCGACGACGAGTGGCGGGCCGTCAGGACCTACAACCTGGCCGCCGACTGGGACCGCGGTCTTCTCCACGTCCACGATGCCGAGGAGCCGAACGGGATCATGGTCTTCTCGCTCGAGACCGGAGAGTGGGTGCGAACGATCCCGACACCACGCGGTGACGGGCCGTTCGAGTTCTCACAGGGCAAGGCGTCCATGGCGCTCGCCGCGGATGGGGGTCTGTACGTCTCGGGATTCCGTCGAGTCATCACTTACGACTCGGACGGGAGGCCGGTGGGCACCTGGACTCCGCGGGCTCCCATGCGCCAGGGGGTCTGCGACCTCGGGGGCAGCCCCGCCGTACCGATTCCCAACGGGGTGCTCCGGTACGAGTCGGAGACGATGGGACCGGAGGCCGTCGCCGGGGAATCGATCGGCGTTGCCGGTTCGCTGGAGGAGGGTCGCGCCCGCATGCAACAGATGGTCTTCGCGCGGATCGTCTGCATGGAGGACCGGGCCTTCGTCGTGCTGACCTACGACGAAGGCCCGGACTCCGTATTCGTGTACCACACGAGCGGCGAGGTGGATCGGATACGCGTTCCGACCGAGTTCACCGAGGACTGGGGATGCGAGATGGGGAGGAAGCCGTGCCCGCCGTGGTCGCGGAGCCTGCATCCGTCATTCGATGACCGCGGCAACCTCGTGCTGCTCGGCAACGACCTGCGCACCGCAGGCGCGATCATCAACCCGGAGACCGGATGCTACGCGATACTCCGGAAGAACGTGCGGCAGGACCTGACTCGATTCCCCGTACGAGTGAAGGGCGACAGCGTCCTCGTCTTCGTGCAGGGCCAACGACAACGAGAGGGCGGTGCGCCCGAGGTGTTCATGGAAAGCGCGAACAAGGTCTCGATGCACCCGCTCAGAACCGTGAGCGGCGCGCCGTGCGAAGATCCCGAGCGCGAATGAGGCCGATCCGACGGGATCATATCACCGCACCCCCGTCACCATGAGCCCGCAACCCGAGGGAAGAACACCCATGTCGCAGACGTCGGATTTCGTCATCCAGCTGGAAACGTCCCACAAGTACATTAGGAGCACGATCGCGATCTTCGAGGAAGGGGACGCCGGATTCGCCCCGCAGCCGGAGCTCTACACGGTCGCCGGGCACATCGCGCACGCCGCGGACTCGGTCGAGTGGTTCGTGGAGGGGGCCTTCGGGGCGGGTTGGAACATGGACTTCGAGGGCCTGATCGCGGCGGCCAGGGCCGTGAAGACGCTGGAAGAGGCCAACGCGTGGCTCGACCGGGCCTTCGAGAAGGCGATCAGGACCTTCAAGGCGGCCTCGGACGAGGATCTGGCCGCGCCGATTCCGGACGAGCGCATCATGGGGGGCGCGCCCCGCTCCGCCATTGTCGGGCCCATCGTCGATCACACGGCGCACCACCGGGGGGCGCTGACGGTGTACGCGCGGCTGTTGGGCAAGGTGCCGCAGATGATCTACGGGTGAAGGGCGACCGTCGCCGCAACTTCACCACCGCGAGGGATCGGAGACCCGAAAAATCTGGCCAGATTTTCTAGCCAGATTTACAGGAAGAGGTGCGCGACCACCGCGCAGACCGGCACCGTGATCACCGTCCGCAGCAGGAATACGACGAAAAGGTCCAGCAGGCCGACGGGCAGCTTCGACTTGAGCAGGTAGGCGCCCACCTCCGACATGTAGACCAGCTGCGTGACCGACGCGCAGGCGATCACGAAACGGGTGACTTCGCTCTCGATCGACTGCCCGAGAATGACCGGCAGGAACTGATCCGCGAAGCCCACCAGGAGCGCGGGGGCGGCGGCGGCCGCGTCGGGGAGTTGCAACAGCTGGGCGAAGGGGACCAGCGGGTAGGACAGCCAGGTGAAGATGGGCGTGTGGTTGGCGACGGCGAGGGAGAAGGTCCCGATCACCATGACGAGCGGCAGCAGGCCGAACCAGACGTCGAAGGTGGTGCGGAGGCCGTTTCGGGCCAGGGTACGCGGACCGGGTGCGTCCGCCGCCCGCTCTGCGGCCAGTTCCAGGCTGTGCGAGAGCAGGCCGCGGTCGGGGGTGGGGTCCGGCCGGCCGGGTCCGTTGGCCGCGAACCGGTCCGCCTTGCGCGACAGCGGCGGGATGCGCGGCATGATCACCGCCGCCGCCAGGCCGCTCGCGATCACCGCACCGTACAGCAACAGGAAATGCTCGCCCACGCCGGCGAAGTCGGCCACGACCTTCGCGAACGCGACCGACACGACCGAGAAGTTGAGCGCGATGACCAGGGCCTCCCGCTCGGTGTAGTGGCCGCGGTCGTATTGCTGGGTGGTGATCACGAGCCCGACGATCGACGAGCCGAACCACGATGCGGCCGCGTCCACCGCCGCGCGGCCGGGGAGGCGGAAGAGCGGCCGGAAGACACGCCGCGCCATCGTGCCGATGAACTCCATGAGCCCGAAGTCGGTCAGGAACGGCAGCAGGAAGGACGCGAAGACGAAGACGATCGCGATGACCGTCATGAGATCGTTCAGGATAACCCCGCCCGTGTCCGCCGAGGTGATCCACCCGGGTCCCGCCTCGAAGAGGATCATACATGCGACGGCCGCGGCCAGGACGCGCACCGCGAGCGAGGTCCGGGACGTCGCGAAGACCGCGCCGATGCCGTCGGTGTTGCGTGACCAGGCGGGATGGGCCAGGGTGGCGACGGCCGACACCGCCGCCGAGATGCACACGATGCGCACGACGTTGACGCGCAGCGAATCGCCCATCAGCGCCTTGGCCCAGTCGGTCAGGATCCCCAGTCCGATGTTGACGCCGTCGGCCGTGGGGTAGGGGACGAGAAAGATCGCCACGCCGAGTAGCGAGGGGAGGACGAAACGAAGGGTCCGCATGGGTGGGAAGGTAGGCAGTGACCGCCGATCGTGCGAAATTTGCAAGCCGGGGTGGACGGGGCGGATGGGGATCTTTCACTGCTGCCACGGAGTCTGAACACCTTGATCTCTCTCGCGGGGAAGACCGCCATCGTGTCCGGCGCGGCGAGAGGGATCGGGGCCGCGTGCGCCCGCGCCTTCGCCGAGCACGGTGCGAATGTAGTGCTGGGGGATGTGCTCGAGGACGCTTGCGCGGAGACGGCCCGGAGCATTGCCGCCGACACCGGCGCGGCCACCCTGGCCGTGCGTTGCGACGTGACGGATCCGGAGGACTGTGCCGCGCTGCTGGCCGCCTGTACGGACCGCTTCGGCGGCTGCGACATTCTCCTCAACAACGCCGGGATCATCGTTGCGGGCTCGATCCTGGACGCCGCCGTCGAGGACTTCGACCGCGTGCTGGCGGTGAACCTGCGCGGCTCCTTCCTTCTCGGCCGGGCCGTCGCGCGGCACATGGTCGAACGGGGGACGAAGGGGTGCATCATCAACATGTCGTCCACCAACGCCGTGGTGACGATCCCCGAACAGCTCGCGTACGCGGCCTCGAAGGGCGGCGTCGCGCAGATGACGAAGGCGATGGCGATGGCGCTGGCGCCGCACGACATCCGGGTCAACGCGATCGGCCCGGGGACGATCCTGACGGACATGCTCAAGGTGGTCGTCGCCGACGAGGAGGCCCGCCGCACCATCCTGTCGCGCACGCCGATGGGCCGGATCGGCGACCCCTCCGAGGTGGCGAGCGTCGCGGTCTTCCTCGCGTCGGACTACGCGTCGTACATCACCGGCGACACGATCTACCCGGACGGGGGCCGACTGTCGCTCAACTACACCGTGCCGCTGCGCGAGGACGCCCCGGACGACCCGGGGAGCCATTGACATGCCCGCCACGGGCCGGGACACCCGCCTCGCCATCGACATCGGCGGCACCTTCACCGACGTGGCCCTCGAGACCGGCGGCCGCCTGGTCACCACCAAGGTGCTCACCACCCAATCCGCCCCCGAACGGGGCGTCCTGGACGGAGTGGCCAAGGTGCTTGACATGGCGTCGGTCGCGCCCTCCGCCGTGCGGCTCGTCATCCACGGAACCACCCTCGCCACCAACGCCGTCATCGAGCGCAAGGGGGCGCGCACCGCGCTGATCGTCACCGAGGGACACCGCGACGCCCTCGAAATGGCCCAGGAGAACCGCTTCGAACAGTACGACATCAGCGTCGACCGTCCGCCCCCCCTCGTTCCCCGCCGCCTCCGCCTGCCCGTAACGGAGCGCGTCGACCGCCGCGGCCGCGTCCTCATCCCCCTCGACGAGGACACCGTCCACGCGCTCCTGCCCGTCCTCGACGATCACGGCGTCGAATCCGTCGCGGTCGGCCTCATCCACGGCTACGCCAACCCGGCCCACGAACGCCGCATCGGCGAGATCCTCGCGGCCGAGCGCCCAGCCCTCGCCGTCACCCTGGCCACCGCCGTCTGCCCCGAGGTCCGCGAGTACGAGCGCCTCTCCACGGCGTGCGCCAACGCCTACGTCCAGCCCCTCATGTCCCGCTACCTGAAGGGGCTCGCCGCCTCGCTGCGGGAGCGCGGCCTCGACTGCCCCTTCCTCCTCATGACCTCGGGCGGCGGCCTCACCACCCTCGGCACCGCGGTCACAGCCCCGATCCGTCTCGTGGAATCGGGTCCGGCGGGAGGCGCGATCCTGGCCAGCCACCTGGCCCGCGAACTCGACCTGGGCGACGTGCTCTCCTTCGACATGGGCGGCACCACCGCCAAGCTCTGCCTGATCGACGGGGGCGAGCCGCTCCATTCGCGCACCTTCGAGGTGGCGCGCAGCTACCGCTTCAAGCAGGGCAGCGGCCTTCCCGTGCGGATCCCGGTCATCGAGATGGTCGAGATCGGGGCGGGGGGCGGGTCAATAGCGGGAGTGGACGACATGGAGCGCATCCATGTGGGGCCCGAGAGCGCGGGGTCGGAGCCGGGCCCGGCGGCGTACGGGCGGGGCGGGGAGGATCCCACCGTGACCGACGCGGACGTGGTGTTGGGACGGATCGACCCGGAGCTGTTCGCGGGTGGCGCGATCGGGCTGGACCGGGGGCGGGCGGAAGCGGCGGTCGAGCGCCGCGTGGGGGCGAAGCTGGGTCTCGACGCCCGGGTGGCCGCGCTGGGGGTGAGCGAGATGGTGGACGAGAACATGTCCAACGCCGCGCGCACCCACGCCATCGAGTGGGGGAAGGGGCTGAAGGGCCGCACCGTGATCGCCTTCGGGGGATCGGCGCCGATCCACGCGGCCCGCCTGGCGGACAAGCTCGAGCTGGACCGATTCCTCGTGCCGGGTGACGCGGGGGTGGGTTCGGCGGTGGGGTTCCTGCTGGCGCCGATCTCGTACGAGGTCGTGCGGAGCCGCTACATGCGGTTGTCGCGCTTCGATCCCGGGCTGGTGCGTGAGGTGCTGGCCGGGATGCGGGCGGAGGCGGAGGCGGTGGTGGGGCAGGGTGCTCCGGGCGCGGCCACCACCGAGCGGGCGCACGCCTACATGCGGTATGTAGGACAGGGTCACGAGATCGGGGTCGAGCTGCCGCGGTCGGAGACGGCCGCCGAGGTGCGGGCGGCCTTCGACCGGGCTTACAAGGCTGTCTACGGCCGCACGATTCCCGGGCTGGACGTGGAGGTGCTCAGTTGGACGCTGGTGGTGTCGGCTCCGGCGGGGATCCCCGCCGAAGCCATCGGGTCCGCGGATACCGGCGACCCTGCGGCGCCCCGCACAGCGCGGCCCCCCGCAACCGCCTCGACCGAACTCTTCGAGGGATCCGAGGAGGGACTCATCCGCGCCGCCCTCCACCACCGGCAAGCTCTGAACACCGGCGACAACGTCACCGGCCCCGCCCTCATCGCCGAGGAACAGACCACCACCGTCGTCCCCGACGGCTGGCATGCGACAGTCCTCCCCGGCGGCCACCTCCTCGCCCGACGAACCGAGCACCCGGCGGCCCGCGCGGCCGTCTCCGCCCTCCAGGACCAGATCATGTGGAGCCGGCTGCTCTCAGTCGTCGAGGAACAGGCCCGCACCCTGGTCCGCACGGCCTTCTCCACCCCGGTGCGCGAGGCGGGCGACCTTTCCGCGGGCGTCTTCGACCTCTCCGGCCGCATGCTGGCCCAGGCCGTCACGGGAACGCCCGGGCACGTCAACGCAATGGCTGCATCGGTCGGCTTTTTCCTCCGCGACCACCCGATCGAGACCCTGGCCGAAGGCGACGTTCTCGTCACCAACGACCCCTGGGAAGGCACCGGCCACCTCAACGACTTCACCGTCGTCACCCCCACCTTCCTCGACGGCCGACCGGTCGCCCTCTTCGCCGCCACCAGCCACATCGCCGACGTGGGCGGGCGCGGTTTCGGCGCCGACGCGAATCAGGTCTTCGAGGAGGGCATCCGCATCCCCATCGGCCACCTCATCCGGGCCGGCCGCGTCGACGAGACGCTCATGCGCATGGTGCGGGCCAATGTGCGCGAGCCCGATGTCGCCCAGGGCGACCTCTACTCGCTGGCGGCGTGCAACGAAACGGGCGGCGAGCGCCTCATCGCGATGATGAAGGAATTCGGCCTCGATTCGCTCGACGGGCTGGCCGAGATGATCCTCACGGCCTCCCGCCGCGCCATGCTCGACCGCATTCGCGCCCTCAAGCCCGGTACCTACCGCCATCGCATGACCATCGACGGCTACGACCAGGATCTCGAACTGGTGTGCGCGCTCACCGTCTCACGCGACGGCATCCACATCGATTTCACCGGCACGTCCCCCATGTCACCCTACGGGATCAACGTCCCCGAGACGTACACGCGGGCCTACGGCTCCTTCGGCGTGCGCTGCGTGGTCGGCTCCGAAGTCCCCAACAACGCGGGCTCGCTTGGCACGATCGAGGTCACTGCGCCGCCAGGCTGCCTCCTCAACGCGCCACCGCCCGCGGCCGTCTCCGCGCGCCACTCGATCGGGCAGATGCTCCCCGACGTGGTGCTCGGCTGCCTGGGCCAGGCAATGGCGTCCGGGTCCGTCCCGGCGGAGGGGGCGTCGTGCCTCTGGAACCCCGTCTTCATGGGCGGGCCGGGGCTGACGGGGGGGCACCCGTACGGGGACTCGGAAGCGTTCGTGGTCAACCCGTTCCACACGGGGGGCACCGGGGCGCGGCCGGGCAAGGACGGGCTGAGCGCGACCTCCTTTCCGTCGGGGGTGCGCAGCACGCCGATCGAGATCACCGAGACGGTGGCGCCGCTCATCTTCTGGCGGAAGGAGTACATTCCGGATTCGGGCGGGCCGGGCGAGTACCGGGGGGGACTGGGCCAGGTCATGGAAGTGTCGCATGCGGACGGTGCGCCCTTCGCCGTCTCCAAGATGTTCGAGCGGGTGCGCAACGCCGCGCGGGGAAGGGACGGGGGTGGGGCGGGTGCTCCCGGACGGGTCTACGTGCCGGGCGCGGGGGATTTGCGCGTGAAGGGAAGGGAGGTCGTGCCGCCCGGTCACAGGATCGTGCTGGAGACGCCGGGGGGCGGAGGACTGGGCAGACCGCGTGATCGGAGCCCGGACAGGGTGCGCGAGGACGTGTTGGACGAGTATGTTACCGCTGAGGGCACCGCTCATGACTACAACCGCCCGGACGCGCCGGACCGCCCGGACGCGCGCTGACCCGGGCTGACCGCGAAAGGAGGGAGAATCATGAGACCCTTCAAGTTGCTTCTGGCCCCACTGGTGCTCATTTCCCTGGCCTGCGGGACAGAGCCGGTTGCTCACGAGGGCGATTCGATCTTCGAAATCGGCGGTCTGCGTCCCGCGACCCTGATCCGGCCGATAGACTACGTCGCCGGCACGCCGATTCCGGTCGTGATCCTGTTGCATGGCTATAACAGCCACTCGCATGCCATCAACCGGTTGTTCGGCATTTCGCGCCGTGTGAACATCGACGGCTTCGCGGTGATCCTCCCGGAGGGCTCCAAGAACCCGGGCGGGCAGAGGTTCTGGAATGCCACCGACTACTGCTGCGATTTCTGGAACACGGAGCCCGACGACGTGGGGTACCTGAACAGCCTGTATGAGGAGGCGGGCGAATACGTGACGACCGGCGGCGTCTACCTGATCGGGCACTCCAACGGTGGATTCATGGCGTACAGGATGGCCTGCGAGTCGATGCCGGGACTGAAGGCGATCGTCAGCCTGGCCGGAACCGAGTTCAACGACCGGAGCGTGTGCGATGGGGCGGATCCGGTGTCCGTCCTGCACCTCCACGGCACCAGCGACGGCACCATCTGGTACGGGGGCGGGTTCCGAAACTCCGGGGCCGGTCTCTTCCACTATCCCGGGGCCTCACACACGGTGCAGCGTTGGGCGGAGCGCGCAGGTTGTGACGTGGACGCCGCCGCGGACCTCGAGCCGATCGATCTGGTCTTGAACATCCCCGATGCGGAAACGCTGCCTCTGCGGTATGAGGCCGGATGCGGGGACGGAGTGGCAGCGGAACTATGGACGATCGAGGACGGGCCGCACTGGCCCAACTTCGACCCGATTGAAGTCGGCGGCGTGATCATCTCCTGGCTGTTGAACTAGGAGCGAGGGCTTTCTCCCGTGGACTGCTCCGGATGGACCGGCCGCGGTAGATTCCTACCATGGCCATCAACCTCGCAGACGACGCCGTCCACGCGCTGAACCGCGCCGCCGCCGCGGCCGCCCGCGAAGGCGCCGAGGCAGTCGCTCCGCGCCACACCCTGGCCGGCGTGATCTCGCAGGCCGACCCCGGCCTCTTCGCGATCCTCCGGCAACTGGACCTCGACCCGGACGCCCTCCCCGGCCCGATGCACGACCTTCCGGAGACGTACGAAGGTCACCTCCCCTTCACCCCCGCGGCTCACGAGGTGCTGGGGGTAGCCGTGGAAGCCGCGTCGACGACTGAAAACGGCACCACCACGAGCGCCCACCTGCTTCTTGGGGTGGCGCGCGCGGGCGGCCCGCACTCCAGCGCTACGCTGCGCGACTGGGGACTCGACCCGGACGCGCTCGCAGCTGTCCTTGCCGCCGAGACCGGGCCACCCGAGGCCGACAGGGACGACACGATGCCGGCCGCAACGGGCGTCGCAACCGCTCTCGTCCTCGCGGCGACCATCTCACTCGCCTGCGCCCCCGACCCCGGCCCGGACAGCCCCCCACCCCCCGACGACCCCTTCGCATCCACCCCCGCCGACGGCCCGGTCCCCGAGATCGGCCCGGCCCCGGAAGACTACCGCCCCACCGCCGCGGGCGCCCCCTCGACCGACATCTGGATCGGACGGATCGAACGCGCCGCCGGGGGCGCCCTCTCCATACGGGACCTCGTCAACGCGACCGACCGCGACGGCTACGACAACCAGCCCGCCTTCGACCCCTCCGGCGCGGCAGTCTACTACACGTCGGCCGTCGATTCGACCCAGACCGAGACCTTCCGCTACCTCCTCGACGAGGGTGTCGCGGAGCAGGTCACCCACACTCCCGGTGCCAGCGAGTTCTCACCCACGCCCATCCCGGCGCAGGACGCCTTCTCCGCGATCCGCGAAGAACGAGGGCGCCAGTTCCTGTGGCGCTACGGCGCGGAGGGCGACGACCTGGGCCCGATCTTCGCCACCGTCGAACCGGTGGGCTATCACGCCTGGGCCGACGAGACGGTCACGGCCATGTTCGTCCTCGGCGACCCGCCCACCCTTCAGGTCGGCGACGCGCTCACCGGCGAGGTGCGCACCGTCGCCGAGAACCCGGGCCGCTCCATCCACCGCATCCCGGGATCGGAGGACATCTCCTTCGTGAGCAAGGTCGCCGAGGACGAGTGGTGGATCGAGCGGCTGAATCCGGTGACGGGGGAGATGGCGCGCCTGACGGCACCGCCGCCCGGCCGCGAGGACTACGCGTGGACCCCGGAGGGGGAGATGCTCATCGGCGACGGCGCCAAACTCCTGGCCTGGACGGAGGATGCGGGGTGGTGGGAAGTCGCGCATCTGAACGACGCCGATGGGGGCGACATCTCCCGCATCGCGGTCAGCGCCGACGGCACGCGGATCGCGCTCGTAAGGAACCGGCAGTGACGCCCGACCGCCGCCGCGCCCTCGTCACGCTGCTGATCTACTGCGCCGTGGGTGCGATCGTGCTGGGGGTGCTGGCGGGGTCGGGCATCTTCTTCCCGCCGACCACGTGGGCCACCATCGGCGGCGTGGTCCTCGGGGCCTGGACGGGGCTTGCCATCTATCGCCTTCGTGCCGATTCCTTGATGTAGGGGGTGTTCCGCCGGCGGGTGTTCCCGCTGGCGCGCGGCGGCGAAACATGCGGGAGCCGTCATTCGTAACCCTGGATGCGGCGGCAACCGGTACGGGCCGCACTCGGGAGACGGGAAGAGACCCCCTCGATGTCCCGTGGACAACACACACTTGACGGAGGACTTGAATCAATGTTCGGAGACGCACTCAGCTGGTACTTGACCTCCCTGGCGGAGTTCTGGGGCTCCGCAATCCGGATCGGCCTTCCCCAGATCCTGCTGATCATCCTGGTGATCTGCTGGCTGCGCAAGAAGGGTCGCGGCGAGGCGTGGGGGGACGGGTGTTGCCGGATCTGGTGTTGCAAGCGTGGCGGCGAGGAAGGGGAAAGCGCGTGGTCCGACGGGGAGGGCGACTGTGGCGGCACCCGCGGCCGGCAGGGGGGCGACACGGGCGGAGACGACATGGGCGGCGACGGCGGGGGCGACGACGACGAATAGTCCGGCGGGGAGCGCGGAAGTGCGTCCGACCCGCACTGCGCGGACCGCCTCGCGGCAGACGGTCCGCGGGGTGCTGCTGATGGTACTGGCCGCTCTTCTGTCACCTCTTCCCGTGTACGCGGCACATCCCTTCACATCCGGTACAGCCCTCCCGGCTGAGCAGGCGCGTCAGGATTCGGTCGGTGGCACCCCGCGCGAATCGTCTCCGGCGGCTCCGACGATCCGGGCCGTCCGCGCCCCCCATCCTCCCACCATCGACGCCGTCCTCGACGAGCCCTTCTGGCACGAGATCGAACCCGTCACCGACTTCCGCCAGCGCGTCCCCGTCGACGGCGCGCCCTCGTCGGAACGAACCGAGCTGCGCGTCGCCTTCGACGACAACAACCTCTACTTCGCCGTCGTCCTCCACGACTCCGATCCCGAGGGCATCCGGCGCAGCATTCTCCACCGCGAGGGCCGGATCGACCAGGACGACAACATCCGCATCGGCCTCGACACCTACAACGACAAGCGCAACGCCTACATCTTCGAGATCAACCCCTTCGGCACCCAGGGCGACGCGCTCATCACCGACGAGTCGATGACGCTCTCGGACTGGTGGTGGGAGGGCGTCTACGAGAGCGAAGGGCGGATCACCGATGAAGGCTGGGTCGTGGAAGCGGCCGTGCCCTTCACGACGATCCGCTTCGCCGACGCCGAGGCGCCGGAGATGGGGATCCTCATGGAGCGCACCATCCGCCGCAAGAACGAGATGGTGTACTTTCCCCACATCGGGCAGGAGTTCCGGCAGGGCCTCACCCAGGTCTCCCAGTACGCCACGCTGACCGGGCTGGAGGGGCTGCGGCGGGGCCGGTACATGGAGGTGAAGCCCTTCGCGATCGCCGGCCGCTCGGAGATCGGAGCCCGCGGCGCGGCCGACGGCGCGACGGAGACGCTCAACGACCTCGGCCTCGACTTCAAGTACTCGGTCACCTCGAACCTCACTCTCGACGCTACCCTCAATCCCGACTTCGCCCAGGTCGAAGCGGACAACGTCCAGATCAACCTCACCCGGTTCAGCCTTTTCTTCCCCGAAAAGCGCGAGTTTTTCCTGGAGCGGGCGGGCCTGTTCGACTTCGGCGACCCGGAAGAGACGCAGGTGTTCTTCAGCCGCCGGATCGGAATCACCAACGACATCGTCGGGGGCGGCAGGGTGACGGGGCAGGCCGGGCCGGTCTCGGTTGGGGCGCTCAGCCTGTACACCGACGACGCCACCGGGCCTGACGGGCGGACGCTGCCCGGGGGACTCAACTCGGTGCTGCGGTTGCGTGCGGATCCGTTTCCTCGAACCACCGTCGGGGGGATCGTCACCTCGCTCGACACGGAGGACGTTGCCAACCGGGTGGCAGGGGGAGACGTACAGGTCCGCTTCGGGGGCTCCAGTTACCTCCAGGGCTGGGTGGCCCGCTCTTCCAGCACCAAGGACACCTCCGCCTCGTCGTCCGGGGCGAGCGCGACGGCGCTATCGGTCGAGGGCGACCTGCGGAACAGTCTCGTATCCGTGGGAGCCGGCTATGCGCGGATTCCGGAGGCCTTCGACCCCGCCCTTGGCTTCGTCCGCCGTCGTGACCTGCGCCGCGCCGGAGGCTCAATAGCCGTCTTCCCGCGCTTCGAGACCAGCCGCTGGGCGCGGCAGCTGCTTGCGGTTGTGTACGGCGCGCACATCGCGGGGCTGGACGGAGTCAAGCAGAGCACCGTGCTGTACTCGCGAAACATGCTGACCTTTCAGACGGGCGACCGCGCGGTGCTGACCCTGCGCCGCCGGTCCGAGGCCCTCCAGGCTCCGGTGCGGATCCAGGGCCGCCAACTCGCCGCCGGCGACTACGCCTTCAACCGGGCGGAGCTGCGTCTCAACACGAACGACAGCCGCCGTTTCTCGGGACGCGGCGGGTTCTCGGTGGGACAGTTCTGGGGCGGCACGCGCACCGAGCTGTCGGGCGGGTTGATGTGGAAGACCGGACCACACCTCACGATCAGCGGCGACTACACCTGGAACGACGTAAGTCTTCCCGTCGACGACGGAGACTTCACCACGCGCCTCTTCGGCGTCACCGTCCTGGGCGCGGTCAGCCGCTCACTCTTCGCAAACGCCCTCGTCCAGTACGACGATGTGTCCAACGTGGTGCAGGCCAACGTCCGCATCAACTGGATCCACACGCCCGGCAGCGACCTCTTCGTGGTCTTCGACACGGGCTACCTGACGGGCGACCTGCTGGATCCCCGGACGGAGCGGTGGCAGCGCCGGACGGGGGTGGTGAAGGTCACGTACCTGAAGGCGTTCTGAGCAGGGAGCGCAACGGCCTCCGCAGCCCGGAGGACGTGGGAGGGCGGGAACCATACAGGAGCTTTCCGGTAGGAAGGGTTACAGGAGGTAGTGTGGTCTTCTCGTGGTCACCATGACCGCGGACCCGGGCCTCCGTTCCCCCCAGTCGGCGTCCCACCGGGGCCGGGTCGCCAGACAAGGATTTCCCGGATGTCGGATCGCCGACGATTTGCCCACAGTTGGAACCGTCTGCTCCTGTCCGGCACATGCCTTGTCCTTGTCGCCGGATGTGTGGAGGATCCGTTCGAGCCGGTGCGGCTGCAGGGCCGGGACTCCGAACGGGCGGCGTTGGTGGCGCTCTACGAGGCGACCGATGGACAGGGATGGAATCGCCGGGCCAACTGGCTGTCGGACGAGCCGCTCTGGAGCTGGGCCGGGGTGGGGGTCGACGATTCGGCGCGCGTCGTTCAGCTGCGCCTCTCCAACAACAACCTGAGGGGGTCGATCCCCGCCGAGATTCGAAACCTCACCGCACTCGAGATCCTGTCAGTCGCGGACAACCGATTGTCGGGTACGATTCCTCCGGAAATCGGTGAGCTCGGTGCTCTGACCGTGTTGGATATGGCCAACAGCAGATTGCCGGGGACCATCCCCGCCGAGCTTGGCAACCTCAGCAACCTCATCCATCTGGATCTGTCGCGGAACCGGCTCACAGGCCCCATGCCGGCATCTCTGGGCGGACTGACCTCGCTGAGATTCCTCAGTTTCGTCCAGAACGACCTGACCGGCCCGATCCCGGCCGGACTCGGCAATCTCCATGAACTGGTCGAAATGCACCTGTCCGTCAACGCGTTGACGGGCCCGATTCCCGCGGAGCTGGGGAATCTGGTCAACGTGATCGACCTGCAGCTGGGCATCAACGAGCTGACGGGGGCGATCCCGGCGGAGTTGGGCAACATGGCCAGTCTCGGCGAGCTGAATCTGCGCTACAACGATTTGACGGGCCCGATTCCGGCGGAGCTGGGCAATCTGGCCAGTCTCGGCCACTTGGCGCTCACGGGCAATCGCCTGACCGGTCCCATTCCGCCGGAGCTGGGCAACCTCCCCAACCTCACCGTGATGTATCTGGGCGGCAATCGGCTGACCGGTCCGATTCCGGGGGGATTGGGCAATCTTCCGCTCATCGATGTCATGTACCTGTCGAACAACGACCTGACGGGTACGATCCCGCCGGAACTCGCGAATCTCAATACACTCCGTATTCTGGAACTGGGTGGCAACGACCTGACGGGTGCGATCCCGCCGGAGCTCGGCGGATTTGCAACCATCCACGACCTTGGCCTGTCGCACAACAATCTGACGGGCCCGATCCCGGCGGAGCTCGGCAGTATCGGTTCGCTCATCCATCTGGATCTGTCGCACAACGATCTGACCGGTCCGATCCCGCCACAACTCGCCGATCTGGCATTGCTCACCTGGCTCGACCTCTCGGGCAACGACCTGACGGCTCAGATCCCGGCGCAACTCGGTCAGCTCGACCTGCTCTCAGCGCTGAACCTGCGGGACAACGGTCTGACGGGACCGATTCCTGCCGAACTCGCCAACCTCGGCCGACTCAATAGCCTGCAGCTCGCGGGAAATCAGCTGACAGGCTCCATTCCGCCCGAGTTCGGACGCATCTTGCAGGCCGAGTTCCTGAACCTCTCCGACAATGAGCTGACGGGGCCCATTCCACCGACCCTCGGTGACCTGGGGCGGCTCCTGGTGCTGGATCTTTCCGGCAACGACCTGGCGGGACAGGTCCCTGAGGAGCTGGGCGATCTGGCCGACCTTGAGACTCTCAGCCTGCGCCACAACTCCCGGCTGTCTGGCGAGCTTCCGGGAAGGTGGATGAATCTTGGCAATCTCACGACGCTCGTCGCGGGAAGGACCGGTGTTTGCGCACCTGACGAACCTGAGTTGCTGCTGTGGCTGGAGAGCATTCCCCGGCGACGGGTGTCCTCCTGTAGGGAAGTCGCCGCCTACCTGGTCCAGACCGTGCAGTCACGCCGGTTCCCGGTCCCGCTGATTGCGGGTCGGGATGCCCTGCTGCGTGTGTTCCCGACTGCCCGGCGCACAACGGACGCCGGAATTCCGAACGTTCGGGCCAGCTTCTATCTCGACGGGACCGAGACGCACACGGTCGACATCCCCGGCAAGCCGACGCCCATTCCCACGGCGATCGACGAAGGCTCGCTCCTGAAGTCGGCCAACGCCGAAATCCCGGGCCACCTGGTGCAGCCGGGACTGGAAATGGTGATCGAGATCGACCCGGAAGGGACTCTGGACCCGGAGCTGGGCGTGACCAGGCGCATTCCGGACAACGGCCGCGTGGCGATCCGCGTCGAGGCCATGCCGCCCCTGGACTTCATGCTCCTTCCCTTCCTGTGGAGCGAGGATCCGGACTCGGCGATCCTGGAAGTGGTCGAAGAGATGGCCGCGAACCCGTCAACCCATCAGCTGCTGGCGTCGACGCGGGCGCGGCTTCCGGTCGCCGAGCTGACGGCCGAGGCCCATGAGCCCGTGTGGACATCGAGCAACGACGTGGGGGAGCTGTATCGCGAGACGGAGGTGATCCGGTTCATGGAGAGGGGCGGTCTCATGATCGGCTTCATTCGTTACATGGGCATGATGTCGGGTGCCGTCGAGGGTGGAACCGGAGAGAGCAGCCGGGGTGGCCGTCACGGTTTCGCGGTCCCCGACGCCCACGCATTCACGCGGCAGGTCGGCCACTTCTTCAACCTCGGCACCGCACCGTGCGACCAGGAGTACCCGGATCCGTACTATCCTCACGAAGACGGATCGATCGGAGCGTGGGGCTACGATCCCGGCGTCGGCGAGCTTGTTTCGCCCTCGACCCCGGACGTGATGTCGCGCTGCGGGCCGGTGCGCTGGATCAGCGACTACCACTACACGAACGCGTACAGCTTCCGCCTGGTCGACGAGGGCGTGCGAGATCCTTCCGCCGCCGCGCCGGTGCGCTCGCTTCTGCTCTGGGGCGGCGTGGACGCCGGTGGGGAGCCATTCCTCGAACCCGCCCTGGTTGTAGATGTCCCGCCCGCGCTGCCACCAGCCGGCAGCGAGCACCAGTTGACCGGGCGGACCGCTGGCGGTGAGGAACTCTTCTCGGTGCGTTTCGGGATGCCGGGAGTGGCGGGCGGCGACGGCGGGTCGAGCTTTGTTTTCGCCCTTCCGGTGCAGGGGGAGTGGGAGGACCGGCTTGCCGGCATCACCCTGTCGGGGCCGGGTGGAACGGTCACGCTGGATCGGGAAAGCGACCGGCCCGTGGCGATTGTGCGCGATCCGTGGACGGGCCGGGTACGGGGGATTCTGAGGGGTGCGTCGGCGGTGGGGCTGGGTGGTGTGGACGGAGGGGGGGATCGGTTGGCGTTGCAGGGACTCGAAGTGATGACGAGCCGGGGGATTCCCGGTGCGGGGGCCTGGAGGCGGTAGCATGCGCCACCGGCACCTCAATCACACTCGCTTCACCCTCGCCGCGATCGACGACATCATCGCACGAGGACAGTGGCGGCACTGGACGCCGATCATGTCCTGACCGATCTCCGCATGCGCTTCGACGAGGTGCTGCGGCGACCCACATGGGGGCCGACTCGTCCGGTGAGGCGTTGCGGTCGTTCGACCGGCTTTATCCCCAGGAAAGCGGTGAGTCGGCCCTCCAGCAGCTCCAGGCTCAGCTGGCCAACCCGCTTCCCTATGATCTGGAGGAGTTGGATCTCTCCGAGTACAGGGATTTGGCGTTCCAATGGCAGGATTGGGAGCGGGTGAAGGCCGCTTGTGGAACAATAGCCGTCGCCGTTTTCGACCACGTGTGCGAGGCGGAGTGACCGGGGACGAGACGTAGCGTCAGCGTCAGCAGGTCAGGGGACGACCCCAGCGGCCGGATCGGTGTCGATGCCCACCCAGAATAGCCAAAGCCCCTCCTCGAGAAAGCTGGCCGCCGAGTCCTCGATCCGCATGCGGAGCAATCCGTCGCAGTATGGGATTGCGAGCGATTCGCAGGTGGGGTTCTTCACATCGTCGATGGTGTAGTTGTCGCCACTCTGCGCGGGAACGATCCCCCGGGAGACGACCAGCAACCATTCCGTCTTCGGCCTCAGGGACCACGATGTGGCTCCTCCGGCCACGCACGACCTGGCCCCGCTGCAGGAGGCGCAGCGACACCTGGACCTGTCCTGATTCGTCCACGTACCATAGCGTTCGGGCGGAAGACCCGAACTCGAGTTCCCCGGCGGTGAACGTGCGTCCCATCACGCTCACCTCGAGGCCGGCCAGACCCGCGGAGTCCACGAGAGAGTTGTTGCCCACGACGACGCTGTCGGGAAAGGAGGGGTGTCGGTCCCTGGTGTTGTTGGCGTACGCGGCGACCTCCATCGTGGAATCGCGACCGGCTTCGCATGAGGCGAGTCCGATGCAAAGGGCGAGGAGGAACGGAATCGTGCGGTGGCGGCGGTGCGCGCTCGTGGCGGTCTGGTTGCTCATAGCGGGAAGGTAACCCGAGACCCTCGTACAGGTTCCCGCCGGTTCCCACCGCATGGCTGGCTCCCGCGGCATCTGCGGCTGGCAGGGCACTCCGGCAGCCCGGGAATGGACTGCTACTCGCGCAACCTCCGCGATCCGAACCACACGCCCACGGCCCCGATCAGCGGGTTGAGCCAGTTGAACCATGCCGGGTGGCGGGCGCCCGTGGTCGCCTCCATCATCGACAAGTCGTCGGGGCGCGGTCCCGCCGGGATCTCCAACGGCATCAGGGCCCTCACCACACCGAGCACGATCACGATGGCAATCAGAATCGTGGCGGCCCGGGTATCGTGCGCCACCCTGGCACAGACTCGTCCTCCAATGTACGCGGCCACGAGCCCGAGCACGCACGAGCCGAGTGCCCAGCCGCCGGGTACCTCCCAGGAACCCGGCTGGAAGGCGCGCGAGGGCCCCAGCGTCAGCCACAGAAGCGAGAAGAACGCAAAGAGCACGGCGGCCATGGCAATGTAGCCGACGATGGCGGCGACGATGTTCCGGAGCATCCTGTTCACGGTCAGCCCTTCTCCTCCATGATCTGGATCAGGTTGCCGCATGAGTCGTCGAAGACCGCGGTAATGACGGTCCCGAGGTCAGTCGGCGGCTGCACGAATCGCACGCCTTCCGCCACGAGACGCTCGTGCTCGGCTTCGACATCATCGACCGTGAAGCCGGTAAAGGGGATCCCGTCCTCCACAAGCGCCGTCCTGTATTGACGGACTGCGGGGTGTGCAGCAGGCTCGAGCACCAGCTCCGTCCCCTCCGGAGCTTCCGGGGACACCACGGTGATCCACGCGTGCTCTCCGAGAGGGATGTTGTGCTTCAGCCGGAAGCCGAGCGTTTCCGTGTAGAAGCGAAGTGCCTTCTGCTGATCGTCCACGCAGACGCTGGTGTGGTTGATTCTCATTTCTTGATGTTCTCGTCCGTTGAGTGTGAAGTGTCCTCGTCTGTTGAAGTCGGCCACCGTTCGCCGATCGCCTTCAGGGGGGCGCCCACGAACCAGTGGAGCTTCGACCTCCCCTCGCGCTTCGTGCGGATGAGCCCGGCGGCTTCCAGGACATCCAGGTGTTGTGAGATCGCCTGCCGCGAGGAGCTGATGCCGTGTTTCATGATCAGGCGCCCGCAGAGCTCGAAGAGCGATTGACCCGACCGATCGACGAGCTCATCCAGGATGGCCCGTCTGGTCCGGTCAGCGATCGCGCGATAGATGTCCACATGGTTCATGATACGCAAGTATCGACTTGCATGTCAACTGGAGGAGCTGACATTCAGCCCGGAGCCCGGTCAGTCCTGCTGCTTGACAGCCATCCCCCACCCCCCGCACTTTGTTCGGCAACCGAACAAAGTAGCCTGGGCCCGTCCGGAGGGATGCCACCATGAGTTCGATCCACAACCAGCTTCGTCCCGCCGCGAGGGGCCTCCTCGCCGTGCCAACGCTGTTCACCCTCCTCGCATCCACAACCGCCACCACCCCCGCCTCCGCCCAGGACGCCACCCCCCGCCTGCCCGTCATCGAGCTCGTCAAGGACGACTCCGGCACGCGCCTCCAGGTGGACGGCGACGACATCATGGTGCTGGGCGTCAACTGGGACTACTTCCCGGTCGGGACCACCTACAACTACAACTTCTGGACCGAACCCGACCACATCATCGAGGCGGCGCTCGAGCGCGAGATGTCGCTGCTCAAGGCGATGGGCGGAAACGCGATCCGCGCCTATGTGGGAATCACGCCCCATTGGGTCCGGTACATCTACGAGAAGTACGGGATCTACACGATCCTGAACCACGCACTGGCCCGCTACGGGGTCACGGTCGGCGGCGTCTTCAACGCGAACACGGACTACTCGGATCCGCGCGCCCGCGCGGTCGTGATGGCCGAGATCGAGGACATGGTCAACGCCTTCAAGGACACGCCCGGCGTGCTCATGTGGCTTCTCGGCAACGAGAACAACTACGGGCTCGTGTGGAGTTCCGCCGAAACCGAGGACATGCCCACGGGTGAGGCCGACGCCTACCGCGCGCGGCACATGTACTCGCTCTTCGGCGACGTGGCGAAGCGCATCAAGGAGATGGACCCCAGCCGCCCCGTCGCGATGGCCAACGGCGATCTCCAGTACATCGACATCATCGCCGAGGAGGTCCCCGACCTGGACGTCTTCGGCACCAACGTCTACCGCGGAATCTCCTTCAACACCCTCTTCCAGGAGGTGCACGACAAGCTCGACCGCCCCGTCATGTTCACCGAGTTCGGCGCGGACGTGTGGGACGCGAAGAACATGCGCGAGGACCAGGTCGTCCAGGCGAAGTACCTGATCGAGCAGTGGCGCGAGATCTACGAGCAGTCGGCGGGGAAGGGGATGGTGGGCAACTCGATCGGCGGCCTCACCTTCCAGTGGTCGGACGGCTGGTGGAAGTTCGGCCAGGAGTCCCGCCTCGACATCCAGGACACGAATGCCTCGTGGGCCAACGACGCCTACCCCGAGGACTTCGTCGAGGGCGACAACAACATGAACGAGGAGTGGTGGGGGATCGTCGCCAAGGGTCCCACCGACCACAACAACCTCTACGAGCTCTACCCGCGGGCCGCCTACTACGCGCTTCAGGAGGCCTACGAGCTCGATCCCTACGCGCCCGGCACCGACGTCACCGCCATCCGCGAGCACTTCGCCTCCATCCAGCCGGCCAACATGGGTCTGCGCGCGCAGGGCGACCGGGCCGCGCTCCTGGCCACCGCCCGCGACAAGGTCCACCTGAGCGGCGTGCGCGTCGAGCTGGAGACCTTCAACACCGGCGGCTCCCTGGTCAGCACCCCCGAGGAGGCGCCCGAACGCGGCCGCGCCTACCCGAGCTTCCGCGGCTTCGACAAGATGCAGTCCTTCTACGCCGACCTCGCGGCGCGCCCCACCCAGAACATGATCGCGAACGTCTCGATCAACGTCCTGGGCGACGTCCCCACCAATCCCATCGACGAGCTCTTCTACGAGAACCGGGGCCGTCCCCGCAACGTCAAGACCGACGAGGGTGACTTCCCGCTGCAGGACATCGAGCGGCTCAAGGTCTACAACGCCAGCATCTCGTGGGACGACAAGTGGTTCTCGCTGGAGGGCTTCTACCGCACCGGCCACTACCACTGGGGCTACGAGGGCGACTTCTTCGGACTGTACCCCGAGGCCAACTACGGGCCCAACATGGACACCTACAACGGCGTCGCGCCGGTCGGGATGGAGATCACCGGCAAGCGGGGCCTGGGCGGGTTCAAGCTCGCGATCGGGCCCGAGCTGTGGTGGGGGGCCAACCCGGCCATGCTGCTCAAGTACCAGACCGGCATCGGTCCCTTCGAGACCACCGCCATCTTCCAGGAGGACCTGGCGGCGGCCGGCAAGGCGGCCAGCTCCTTCGCCATTCCCCTGCCGCCCACCCGCAAGGCGACGCTCCACCTGGCCGCCACCAGCGGCAACACGACCTTCGAAGTGGGCGGGATCTGGTCGGGGAGCACCAAGGAGGGGCAGCCCTTCCAGATCGTGCGGGGAGAGCCGGGCAGCTACGAAGTGCTGGGCGACGAGATCATGCCGTCCGACGCGCTGGGCGCCAAGGCCAAGATCGAGCTCATGAGGGGTCGTTTGAGCTGGTATCTGCAGGGCGCCGCAATGGGATTAGTGGCCGACGGCGGATTTACACAGACCCAGACGTTCACCGGGTGGACGCTAAAGGATACGGGCAGTGGTAATCAGCGGAACCTGATCACCGGCTTCGCGATCACCGCGGGCAGCTGGCAGGTGGCGCCCAACTTCATGTGGCGGAAGCCCCTGGTGGGCCCGATGCCGAGCGATGTGCCGGTCCCGGGACGCCCCCGGAACATTCTGGACGATCCCTTCGCGGTGCGCGGCAACCGGGAGACGCGGGCGGCCGAGATCCTGTTCACGTATGACCCGACGCCGGCGACCTGGATGTACACCTGGGACAGCGACATCCGCGAGGACGCGCGGTTTGCGACCTCGTTCGGCTTCGTGTACTTCAACTTTCCCACGACCCAGGACGCGGGGATCGGGATCTTCGCCGACGGGCGTTCGACGTTTGCGTTTCCCGGGGCGCCGCCTGCCCGCGATCTGTGGGAGGTGAAGGCGCGGGTCGTGTCGAAGAGCTCGGGTTCGGGGAGTTCGGGGATGATCGCCAACGCCTTCTTCGGCAAGGGTGAGCCGAATGGGAGCGACGATCGCGTGATCAGCCGGGCGGGGCTGGATCTCCGCGTGATCGGGGGGTCCATGAAGCTTCAGGGGATGGCGCGGGTGAACGACTGGGGGCCGTACGACTATCATCGGGACTTCAACCACACGTTTCCGCTGCAGCTCATGGGGGATCTCTCGTACTCGCTCGGGCCGCCGCAGTGGTTCGACATGCCGCAGACGCGCTTCGGGGTGCGCGCGACGATGCGCACGCTGAACGAGCATTCGCCGCGTTATTGTCCGGGGATGAGCGCCGATGAGTTCGGGAGGATGGAGTGCAATCCGGATCTGGGGGGGGACAACGGGCGGGAGTGGGAGATTCGGACGTATCTGCATATTGGGATGTAGGCGGGTCTGCGGACCCGTGATTTCCGATGTGCTGTCCACGGGCTCCCAGGGTTGCAGGGGTCGGCTTGTGAACGGTTTCACAAGCTTCCGGCGCTCGGTGGCCGGGCGTGCCTCCAAAGCGGAGGCCGGCTTGTGACAAGTTTCACAAGCTCCCACACGGCGGTGGCCGACCGCGCCTCCGAAGTTGAAGAGCGAGTCGGAAATCTCCTCGCGCGCATGACCCTCGATCAGAAGATCGGGCAGATGACGCAGCCGGAGCGGCTCCACGTTACCCCGGACGAGGTGAAGCAGTACCACATCGGGTCGGTGCTGAGTGGAGGGGGGTCGTGTCCGGGGGACAATCGCCCGGCCGACTGGGTGGCGATGAACGATGCGTACTGGGCGGCGTCGATGGAGGAGGATGAGGGCCACCTCGCGATACCGATTTTGTATGGGGTCGACGCGATTCACGGGAATGCCAATGTGCTGGGGGCGACGGTGTTTCCGCACAACATCGGGTTGGGGGCGGCGGGGGATCCGGAGTTGGTGGAGCGGATCGGGCGGGTGACGGCTCGTGAGGTGCTGGCGACGGGGGTGGATTGGACGTTTGCGCCTACGCTGGCGGTGGCGCGGGATGTGCGGTGGGGGCGGACTTATGAGAGTTACTCGGAGGATCCGGGGGTGGTGAGCCGGTATGCTGGGAGGATTGTGAGGGGGTTGCAGGGTGGGGGTGGATTGGGTGGTGTGGAGGGGGGGAGTGAAGGGCGGCTGGATGCTGAGATTGGTCACGGGGTTGGGCTGCCGGCGTTGGGCCCGGAGGGCGTTGTGGCCTGCGCGAAGCACTGGGTGGGGGATGGGGGGACGCGCGACGGCGTGGACCAGGGCAACGCGGTGATGGACGAGGAGGAACTGCGGCGTGTGCATATCGCGCCGTATTTGCCGGCGCTGGAGGCCGGGGCGTTGACCGTCATGGTGTCGCTGAGCAGCTGGAACGGCGAGAAGTGCCACGCGCACCGTTATCTGATCCAGGATGTGCTGAAGGGGGAGATGGGGTTTGGTGGGTTCGTGGTGTCGGACTGGAACGGGGTGGATCCGCTGGCGGAGGACTATGGTGAGGCTGTGGCGATGGCGGTGAACGCGGGTATCGACATGGTGATGGTGCCGGAGACTTGGAGGGAGTTTATCAGGGCGTTGCGTGAGGGGGTGGAGGGTGGGGATGTGGCGGTGGAGCGCATCGACGACGCGGTTGGGCGGATTCTGCGGGTCAAGTTTGCGTGTGGGTTGTTCGAGCGGGGGCGGCCGTGGGGTCGGCGGGGGGCGAATGGCAGCAGTTTTGGGTCGCGGGCGCACCGGGAGGTGGCCCGGGAGGCGGTGCGGAAGTCGTTGGTGCTGCTGAAGAACGAGGGTGGGGTGCTGCCGTTGGACAAGGGTGCGCGGATTCTGGTGATGGGGTCTGGGGCGGATGATAGGGGAAGGTTGTGTGGGGGGTTTACGGTGGAGTGGCAGGGGGTGTTGGGCAATGATCGGATTGAGGGGGGGACTTCGGTGTGGGAGGGGATTGAGGCGGTGGCGCCAGGGGCGGTGTTGGGTGGGGTGGGGGAGGCGGGTGAGGGGCATGGTGTTGGCGGGCCGCCGGGTATGGGTGAGGAAGAGGGGGACTTTGATGCGGCTGTTGTGGTGATTGGGGAGCGTCCTTATGCCGAGGGACTGGGGGATATTCGCGAGCCGAGTCCGGTGCGGCCGGGGACGAATCACTTGCCGGCTGGGCCGGGGGTGCTGGAGCCGTATGGGGACACGTTGGAGTTGGCGGTGCTGCACTCGGAGGATCTGCGTGCGATTCGGGGGCTGAGTGAGCGGGGGATTCCGGTGGTGGCGGTGCTGGTTTCGGGACGGCCGTTGGTGGTGGATGATGAGTTGGCGGCGTCGGCGGCGTTCGTGGCAGCGTGGCTGCCGGGGTCGGAGGGGGGTGGGGTGGCGGACGTGCTGTTTGGGGACTTTGACTTCGTGGGGCGGTTGCCGATGGGGTGGTTGGGGGGGGTGGTGGGTGGTGGTGGGTTGCCCGGGAACGGTCCGGGAGGGGGTGCGGCGTCCGTGTTGTTCCCTGTTGGCTACGGGCTGTGGATGGGGTAAGTGGGCGGCGCCGCTACGGAGCCTCGCCCGGGCCCCCGCCGCGACTGCGGCTTGCAGCATGAAGCAGAACCGCTGGCATGGCACCATCCAGGAGGCGATTCCCGAAATGGGAGGGACGCTGCACAGGCGTCAGTGGCACCCAACTCCGCTCACGCCGTCGCGAAACGCTCGACCGCGATCTCTCCGGCACGCGTGCGGGCCTGCCAGAGATCGTACGCCATCTGCATGCCCAGCCACGTCTCAGGCGTCGAGCCGAAGGACTTGGACAGCCGGATCGCCATCTCCACCGAGACCCCCGTTCGCCCGTTCAGCAATTCCGAAAGCGCCTGTCGCGTGACACCCAGCCCTTCGGCAGCCCGGGTCACCGTAAGGCCCAGCGGTTCCAGGCACTGCCGCCGAACGATGCCGCCTGGGGTGCGGCGGGTCGTGCGTGGCCATAGTCGGTCCTCTCCGTCAGTGATAGTCCACGTAGCCCACGTCAACCGCCTCGCCGTCCTCGAACCGGAAGGTCACGCGCCAGTTGCCAGACACCGACACCGCGTAGTGACCCTTCACCCGTCCGTTCAGGGCGTGCAGTTGAAACCCCGGCAGGTCCATGCCCATCGGTTTCGCACTGGAATCTAACGCGGCCAGTATGTCCCGCAGCTTGCCAACATGATCCGGCGCGACCCGCCGCGCCGTCCTACCCTCGTAGAGCGTCTTCAGGCCCCGGTGGCGGAACGATGCGAGTTGCTTGGCTGACCCGCCTGATCAGCCACTGGAACCCTACTCGCGTTCCCGTTGCCGCGTCAGATCCAGCGGCAGCACGACCTCACGGCGAGCGTCCCACAATACTCAACCAAGCGTGTCAGTTGTTCGTCCAGCCGGCCGACTCGGAGCCGCAGAGTAGGACGGGTTCCGTGCTCGCCATCATTGACATGGAACCACTACACCATTACGGTGTATTCTATCAATCGTACACCATTTCGGTTACCGCGAGAATTCGCAAGAAGGAGAGCAACAACCATGTCGAACATCGAACCTGAGATCACCCCCGATGAAGTACGGGCCATCCGGAGGAGTCTTGGCCTCACACAAGAACAGGCTGGCGAGCTAATCGGAGGTGGCCCGCGGGCATTCCAGAAGTACGAAGCCGGAATCAGCAAACCGGCCGCTGCTGCAGTCAGACTCCTGCGCGTTCTTGACGCAGACCCGAGTGCGGGGGTAGTCCTTGGAATCCCCCAAACGAGGTCTTCCACACCCTCCCCGCTTAGGGTAACGGTTGGGCATATACAGGCTCTCAATGAGCGCACGCTACCGGAGCTTCTAGAGCGGTTGCTGCACGCTGAAGCTCACGTTCACGACCTTGCGCCCATTGACGTCCTGGTGTCGAGCAACATCCATGCCCCTGATGGCGGGGAAGACGGTCGCATCCAGTGGCGCAACGGCCCGGACCACACCCCGTTCCTACCTAGCCGGTCATGCCAGTTTCAGTCGAAGGCTGGCGAAACATCCCCCTCCCAAGCCGGCGCGGACGTGTTGACTAAGGAAGGCACCGTCAAGGACATGGTGCGCGCGGTCTTGGAAGACGGTGGCCATTACATCATGCTGTGCGCGCATCCCTACACGAGGATGCATGTCGCGGCCCGGGAGACGAAAATCCGTGAGAGGC
Source organism: Longimicrobiales bacterium (assembly GCA_965211795.1). Classification (GTDB taxonomy): domain Bacteria; phylum Gemmatimonadota; class Gemmatimonadetes; order Longimicrobiales; family Gaopeijiaceae; genus Bin94. Next base: position 3,051,712 of record OZ242973.1, on the reverse strand, counting down.
TGCGTGATGCCGGACTTCAGGTCTGCGATCGTCAGATCCACTTCCGGGGTGCCGAGCAGATTGCCGGATGGGTCAACCAGTATCCATCGGTCGTCGCGTGGGTTCAGGAAACGACTCAGCTCGGAAGCACCGGACCGTTCATTTCATGGGACCACTGGGATGGGAGAGCAGAGCACTCCCTCAAGTGGGTAGAGGATGATCGATTGGATGGCGTGCGGCACCTCATCCAAGAGAAACTGGCTGAACCCGGCGGAATCGGTCGCTTGGTGGGACCCCAAGGAATCGGAAAGTCCCGACTCGTGCTGGAAGCCCTCCGTACCGCCAGAATGAACGAAACCGCTGGACACGCCATCCGTATCCTGGCTATGTACGCCGTCGAATCCGAGGCAGGCAGCGATGCCATCGTCGGCGTTGTCCAGAAACTTGCTGGCTCAGGGCAGCGTGCAATCGTGGTAGTCGACCGTTGCGGTCCCGAGACGCATAAGATCATAGCCAACGCTGTCTTGCACCGAGACAGTTGCCTCTCCGCGCTAACCATCGACCACGAGGTCGCCGCAGGTCTTCCAATAGACGCTACCCTTGAGATTACTGGTGCGGCATCATCCGTCATCGAATCCATCGTCGGTCACGTCGCACCCGAAGTCACGTCTATGGACAGGCAGCGGCTGGCAGGATTCTGCCGAGGATACCCCAAGATCGCACTTCTCGTCGCAAGGACATGGAACACGGCAGGATCCCTTGCGGCCGTTACGGACGACGCCCTCGTCGACGCTTTCGTCGTTGGTCGAGGGCGCACGGAATCCGCCCAGTTGCTTGCCTCGGCAGAGTTGCTGGCCGCGTTCGGCTGGGTCGGAGTGGAAACGGCAACCAAGGGAGACCTCCCGGAAATCGCCGGCTACAGCTCCAGGTTTGCAGCCCAAGATCTGTACGCTTCCATCGGGAAGCTCGCGGATCGAGGGGTCGCACGGCGACGTGGACGGTTGGTTACCATAGAGCCTCCCGTCATCGCGATGAAGCTCGCCGAACGGCGGTGGAAGGACTGGGATCCCGACTCATGGGACGAAGTACTCTCAGACGGTTCGACACTCAACGTCAGAGCGGCTCGCCAACTCGCTCTGCTCAATACAACGACGATCGCGCCGAGGGTCGTAGAGCATGTCTGCCGATACGACGGGCCTTTCAAAGGAGCGCAAGCAATCTCCAATCCGGGTCACGCCGCCGTCCTAGCCGAACTCACCAAGATAGAGCGAGAGGAGGTCGCATACTGCATCGAGCGATCTCTGCACGACCTGCAAGACCCCAGTCAACTCGGTCGCGACGCAGGACGCCATCTAGTGCGTGCCCTCAGGACGATCGCGTTCCACGTGGATACTTTCGAGGATGGCACTGATCTGTTGCTGCGGCTAGCAACAACGGAAAGCGAACTTTGTACGGACGAATCCGGTCGCTTTGCGAAGTGGATCCCAATGCAGAATCGAGGCGGGTTGGTCTGGAATGCTCAGAGCAGTCTCAAGGAGCTGTTTCCCGTCCGTCTCGGGAACACGCAAGCCGATGGTGACATGCGACTTTCGTTCTTGAGGGGTGCCGCAAGCACCTGCGATCCCACCACGGGCGCCGTCGTCATTGAAGCGCTTGCCCACGGCTGCAAAACCCGTGGCTTTTCGCGTATGGTCGACACAGAAATCCAGGGCATGCGACCGACAATGGAGCCCTGGGGGCCAGCTACCTGGGCTGAGTACCGTGGGTATATCGAAGGATGCATAGCCCTGCTCGCGCGGCTTGCGGTCGGCGGAGACACCGAGTTGGGCGACAAGGCGCGATCAGCGCTAGGTAGTAGGATGACATCCTTGGTTTGGGATGGTTTCATTGGTGCCATCGAGGAGGCCGTCCACCAAGTCGTGGATGCCGACATCGAATGGCCGCTCGCACTACGGAGCCTGAAAGCTGTTTTGGTCCATCGCCCTGATGCCCTCAGCAGCGAGGTGGCTGATAGCGTGCGAGCACTGCTCCCACGCCTCCAGCCGGCGAGTCTCCGGTCGCGGGTGCGTTCCCTCATTACGGAAGCTCCCTTGCCCGAGGTTGGATACCAGGAGGGGAACTGGGAAGACAGGTACGAGCGTCGACTAGAGGAGGTGCGGAGCCTCACCGACCAGTTGCTGGGGCACCCCGCGGCCTTCCACGAACTGCTCCGCCAACTCAGCAGTGGCGACCAACAAATGGCGTGGGAATTGGGGGTAGCCGTTGGCGAGCACTCCCTGTCAGGGACCGAGTGGCTGCAACCGATGGTTCAGGCACTGATCGAAGTTCCGGAGCCCGAACGGAACTACGCACTATTGTCAGGATACGTTGCCGCTCTCGCAGAAGACCATCCGGACGTGGTGAGTACTTTCAAGTCGAAGGCGGCCCGGTCAGACGACCTTGCACCCACCTTACCCCTGATCTGCACACGATTGGGCTTGACGCCACGCGATGTCCGCTTGGCCATCCAGGCTATCAGAGACGGGCATTTGTCTCCATGGCGGCTGAGCCGATGGCGTGTTCGCGGAGTACTCGATGTGCTCCCGGCTACCGCCGTAGCGTCCTTACTCGATGTGATGCTTGACCTGAGTGCCCAAGCGTATGAAGTAGCGGTTGAGCTGATGGGAAGCCTCTCCCACAGCGCGCCGGAGAGACTCGAGGAGTTCGCGCCCCAGATTGTGAAGGTCGCGCGGAACGCCACGAGGTGGACGTTGATCGAGGGAGGGAGGCTCCGAGATTCCGCCATGCTGTGCTACTACTTCGAACGCATCGTCGGCTGGATGTTGGAAAAGGGCCGGGAGGATCCGGATGCGAGGGCCACGGCCCTGTCCCTGTCCAAGGCACTGGCGGAAGGCGGTGACAGCACTTGGGTCAAGCCGGTGCTACCGTTGCTCTTTTCCAACTTCCCGGAGATCGCGTGGCCTCTTGTTGGCGAAGCAATCGTATCGGATGACAGGCAGGCGACTCGACTCGGGTATACCATCGGAGAACCAATCTCCGGCGTCCCGGATTCGATTGCCGCCATCTTGACGCTCCCGCAGGATACCCTGTTCGCCTGGTTTCACGCTCATCCCGATCGGGCTCCCGCCTTTGCTGCGCGGCGTCTGCCAGTTCTGTCCCACCAAGATGAAGACCGTGCCGAAGCGGACCTTCATCCCGTAATGGATCAACTGCTCGGCGAATTCGGCACTCGGGCAGACGTGCAGGAAGCAGTTAGGATGAACGTGCACACGTACTCCTGGACCGGTTCATCGGTCAGCTACTACAAGCCCTACGAGGAGATGTTTTCCAGAATTGCCAATGACCTGGATCGACCCTCGGGCACAAGGAAATGGGCGAAACGGATGGTTCGTGAACTCCGGCTGGCGATCAGGCGCGAAGCTACCCGGGACCAGGAAAGGGGGGCGTTCTAGGATGGAAGGTGTTCACCGAGAGTCAGGGGTGGAGAGAGGACAGGGACAACATCCTGCCCGTGGCAGTCCCATCCGCTCTGTGTTCGCTCGGGTCACGCCCGGCGCAAGACCGCACGGGGCGACCGGCATTCCCAGGCAAATCCAGAGGGCTGGATTCACCAGAGCTGCGTGTTCGCCAGAGCCGAGTGATCGAGATCGCGTACCGCCCGAATCACTTCCGATCGATCCCGCGCATCCGCGGAGGCCAGCCGTCCTTCTTCCTCTGTCAGGTCGCGGAGCCACGCATACAGGCGGTGGAGCTCCGCTTCCAGCTCGCTCAGGGACGGCGGCGGGTGGGTCAGCAGTCCGATCTGTTCGTCATCCCAATCCTCTCGCGGAGAGAGCCATCGCTCCGGGTCGAACGGGCGCGGCGAAAGGGCGGATGACCACGCTGGACCCAGACCGTGGTTGTCCACCCACACCTTCAGCATGGCCAGCCTCCGAACCCGATTGATCGAAAACCCGGAGTGAGGGCTCGTCGTCGCCGCCCAAACCAGATCGGACGCGTCACGTGCCGTCCCGCTCCTTGTCAAGCGGGCAATCTTCTCAGCGAGGATTTCCTCCAACCGCGCCGACGGGATAGTCGGCAGGGCAAAACCGTACCGGTCGTGCGTAACGTGGGGGACGAACGGCCTTGGCTCGGGCTCGAGCCATGTTGGCGGGCCCACGTCGAGCTTTATCGAGGTCGCGGGATTCCCGAACGGGCTCTCCACCGCGATATGCCAGCGGCCTCGCGTGCTCGACGGCGTGAAGCGGAAGGGTCCGAGAGCGACATCTGCTTCGGCAGCGATGATCTCTGCCAGTGCGTGACGGTCGGCCTCCGGTTCCCGTGAGGCCAAGTCCATGTCCGTCGAGAATCGGCCCTGAGCGCCAGCAAACAACTTCCGGAGGGCCGTCCCTCCCTTGAAGATCGCGAGCTCTCCCAACACGCCCCGTTCAGCCAGGTGGGTAAGCAGGAAATCCTGTGCGATATCGAGCACGGCCACGTCGATTCCGATCCTGGAACCGGGTGGAACGTGACGGGCCACATACCCAGGCGTAAGCGTGTGATCAGCGCCGATCACGGTCGCCTCCTCACCTCCGAAGGATGGTAGGGCAGCACCGTGTCGGCGACGTTCCAGATCGAATCGTGCCGTCGCAACGTCCGTCTCGGACCGAACCACACCTTTCCTGCTGGTTCAATCCCCAGCCGAGAAGACAATTCGGGTTCGACTCCGCTCGTAAGGTAAGCCAGACGCACATGGACGGACTTCGGCCGCCCCCGCAGCTCGGTCGCGATCTCATCGTGGCTCGAGAGTTGGGTCAGGGCCTCTAGACAGTCCAGCACACTCGACCAGCTCCGGACATCCGTGGGGCGAGTGGCCAGGTGGACCAGGATGGTGGCCGGCCGGTGGACCGGAAGATCTCCAATGTGAGCTGGATCCAGATGGGCGGTGTGCCGCAGAACGCGGTACTCGCGTCGGAGTGCCGGAGGAATGGGTATTCCGGAGGGCAATGCGACTTCATGCCGGTCAGGAGATCGGTCGGCCAAATCCTGGATCCACAGCGCCGACCCAAGGGCCACGGCTGCGGGGAGATCTTCGCGGGAGGCCGAGAGGAGCGCTTTGAGTGGAAGGAGTGGGTCCGCGTCAGGGATTGCGCCAGCGCGCTCGGCCGGAGCGAACTCCCAGGCGCCCCGCACCGGGGTGGGAAGCAGCCATCCGAGCCGAGCGAGGCGGTGCGCGATGATCCTCCCAGGGGTCTTGAGCCCCTGTTCCTCGGCAATGCGGGAGATCTCCTCGAGGGTGACGGTGGGTTTCCGCTCCAGTTCGAGGTGCTCGACGAGCGCGGCAAGCGAAGGCGGGATGGATCTGGCCATGACGTTGACCCGGCGGGGCGTCCTGTTGAATTAGGGATGAAGAAGGAAGCTAGGCCCTGTAAGTCTCAGTGTCAACACAGGCATGATTGTTACTGAATCAGTAACAAAGATCCATCACGTGACACCCTGTGGCTGAGACTTCTCCATTAGGCGGGCTAGGAACAGGCGATTGGGATGGGCTCTCTGAACTCCACCTGCGCGGGGGAGGCCCCTCGGAAGCCTCCCCGCGCAGGGTCACTTTAGACTAGGTCCGCCCGGGGTACCTATCCTATCCTTAGTCCGTTGATGAGCCGCGACGTGCACCCATAGGGCGTGAGACGTTCCCCTCGGGAACGACTCACGGCAGTGCGCGATTGCGGAGGACGGCGTACTTGGTCCCCCTATGACCCGCCCATCGCAGTATCTTGCTGGAGTTGCGGACGGCGCTGGTGCCGCGCCCGAATCGCCGGGAAGACACGATGGCCGAACAAGGGGAGGCCGCAATGACCGAAAAGTTCATCGACAGAAACCCCGACATCTTGGACGGCACTCCCGTGTTCCCAGGGACCAGGGTTCCCGTGCGCATCCTGATGGAGCACCGCGAGGCGGGCGACCCACTCGACGACTTTGTGGACGACTACCCCACGGTAACGAGGGAGCAGGCCGTCGAGCTGCTCAAACGGACCAGTGCGCAACTGGTCGACGATCCCCGGTGAGGGTGTTGTTGGACGAATCCGTTCCACGGCGGCTCACCGCGGCGTTTCCCGAGTCGTTCGGAACGAGCACGGTTCACCAGAATGGGCCGGTCGCCATCACGACACCAACTCCCCACAAATCCCCCCCAAACTCACCGCCTCCACCCCACCCCCCAGCGAATTGCTCTCGTCGCCACCATGGACCACGACCTTGCGGTCCGGCCCGACATCCTCACAGGCAATACGAAACCCACGCGAAACCTTCGGAACCGACCCCCGCTTGATCTCGATCGCCCACACCTCACCCGCCCCCAGCTCCAGCACCAAATCGATCTCCGCTCCCCCCACCGTCCGGTAGTACGAGCACGACACATGTGCAGGAACGCCACTCAGAATGTTCTCGATCACGAACCCCTCCCAGCTGCCGCCCACGACCGGATGCCCGAGCAGTGCATCGAACGACTCGATTCCCAGGAGCGCGTGGCAGATCCCGCTGTCGCGCAGGTAGGTCCTGGGGGCCTTGACCAGCCGCTTGCCGGCGTTTCTTCGCCATGACACCAGGCGCCGCACGAGGAGGAGGTCGACCATTCAGGTCGAGGTAGCGTCCGACGGTGCGGCCGCTGATCCCCAGAGACCGGGCCAGGAGGGCGGCGTTGAACGGTTGTCCCTGATCGTGGGCCAGCATGGTCCAGAAGCGACGTAGCGTCTCCCCCGGAATCCTTGGGCCGAGGGCCGGAATGTCGCGCTCGAGGTAGGTGCGAATGAAGTCGAACCTCCATTCGAAGCTGTCGGCGTCGTTCGTCGCCAGCAGGCTGTCGGGCATTCCGCCGCGATGCCAGAGATCGTCCGCATCCAGGCCGGCCGCTTCCTGAATGTTCAGGGGTTGCATCTCGCAGTACGCCACTCGCCCGGCGAGCGTCTCCCCGGTCTGCCGGAGAAGATCGATCGACGCTGAACCGAGGAGCAGAAAGTGACCGGCGCGCCGGCCCTCGCTGCGGCGCTGGTCGATGATCCCCCGCAAGGGCTCGAAAAGACCGGGGACTCTGTGGATCTCGTCCAGGATGACGAGCCGGTGGGAATTGCGATCGCAGTACTTGTGAATGTCCTCCAGCTTCGTGCGATCCCGTGGATCCTCCAGGTCGAGGTATGCGGCGTTCCGTTGTCGGGCGAATTCGAGGGCGAGGGTGGTCTTGCCGACTTGGCGCGGTCCGGTCAGGACCACTGCGGGAGCGCGGGACAACAGGCGATCCACGCGGGCCCTCGCCTCCCGCGGGATCACGGAACAGGGCGGCACGCGATGCGGATGCGTGGGGCGGGCACTTGGCGGTGTTCTTGGCGACATGTCTCGGGAGTCAGGTGATGGATTGATCATAACCATGTAACCCTAACACATCGTGCGCGATTTGCCTGGTTGTTGGCCTCGATGACGCCTTCTCGCCCAATTCCGACCACAATCGATGTAAAGTGGAGTATACAATTTGTAACCTCCACTTTACGGTGATCCAAAGCGAGGATGCGCTCCGCCATGCTCCACCATCCGCCGCCCTTCCATCTCCGCCCTCACCTCACCCATGGGGCGAATGTAAGGTCCTGCCTCAGGTGGCAGTATCGCGCTCCTGAGCCCCAGTCGCGGCCGCACCCGGTTGCCCATGGAGCGCCAGAAAGCGGGCCGGTGTGAAGATCGGTATCCCATGGAACGGCGGCATGGCGAGCAGGTCGCCGTCTCCCGTCACCAGATGGTCGGCGTGACCCATGAGCGCCGTCTCCAGGATCTTGTCGTCGGTGCGGTCGCGGCAGCCGAGGCTGGCACCGGCGATCGGCACCCACTGCGCAACCGCCGCCAGCAGCGCGACGAAGGCTGCCCGCGATTCCCGACCCACGTAGCGGTCGAACTTCGAGCCGAGGATCCTGTCGCGAAGCTCGGCGAACGTCTCGTCGCTGAAGAGGAGAACCCCGTTGCCCGCCCTGACCAGATCGACCACCCTGCGAGGTGGCCCGGTCCGGGTGAGGGCGGCGCTGATCAGAACGTTGGTGTCAAGTACGACCCTGTCAGCTCTCATCGGAGAGCAGCGACTCCAACGCCGTCGGCGTCAGGCCCTTGGCGGCCGCCTCCCGGCTCATGGCGTCCATCGCGGCCGCCAACCGGTCCCACGCGGTTCCGCGCAGTCGTTCGAACTGCTCCACCGACAGCATCACGCCCACCGGTGTCCCGTTCCGGGTGACGCGCACGGGACCCTGCTGGGCGGACCGGAGGAGCTGGCCGAACCGGTTCTTGGCCTCCTTGGCGGTGATTTCTCGCATGGGGGCACAATAGCTACTATGGCTTTGATGGTCAAGGTGGGCCTTGGTCGTCCTTCTTCCCGGAAGGTGGGGTCGAATACGGCGTCTCTGCGCTGGCCATCCTTCATTCCGTCGGAAGTCCGACCCGCTCGCGCAGCTCGTCAATGTCCATCACCTGTCCCTCCCCGGCGTCCGCTCTGGCCTTCGCCTCCAGCAGCCTCTCGGCGTTCCTGGGCGACCGCAGCAGGTAGTCGGTCTCCATCAGCAAGCTGAGATCCTCGGCCGAGATGAGCGCGACGGACTCCTTGCCTCGCCGCCGAATCCAGACGGGCTCGTGGGTGTCGGTCACCTGGTCCATGAGCGCGGCGAGGTTCCGGCGCGCGCCGCTGTAGGTGGTTTCGAGGGGGACGATCTGGTGGGCAATCGGCTGCCGTGGCACCCTGGTGTCCGACGACCGGCTGCCCGGCCGGTGTCATTTCCCGGCGCGCGAGGGCAATACTTGTGAATGTCCGCCTGCTTCGTGCGATCCCGGGGATCCTCGAGGCTAGCGTGCGAGCCGGGTGCCCGTTAGCGTCGAATGCGGGAACGGGGTGTCGTGCTCCTCCACGGTTCCTCGCCGAGGCTGGTCTGGAGCGCGATTCCCACCCAACCTGGCCATGTAGTCGGCAACCCGAATCGCGAAGAGGTCAGTTGTGGATCTGCAATGCACGGCGGTGTTCCGGAGAGTGCCTGAAGGCTACATCGCCTTCATCGAGGAGTTTCCCGGTGCCAACACCCAGGCCGCTTCCCTCGAAGAAGCACGGACGAACCTTCGCGAAGCCGTCGCCCTGGTGATTGAAGCCAACCGGGAGTTGGCCCGCGAGGACGCCGACGGCGAGACGGTTATTAGAGAACCCATCACCGTCACGGCGTGAAGCGCCGGGACTTGCTGCGCCACTTGGCTCAGCATGGGTGCGCCTTCCTGCGTGAGGGCGGGAACCACACCCTCTACATCAACAGGACGGCCAAGAGGGTCTCGACGATTCCCCGGCACCGCGAGATCAACCGGGACCTCGCCAGGGAAGATCTGCAAGGACCTCCAAGTGCCCCGGCCTCCAGACAGCTGATTTGGCGAAGCGGCAGCCGCCTCTGTCGTGCTGGGTTCCCGACCCGCGTACCCCTCGGAGGTCGGCGACCGTCGATCCTGGGACTCACACCGTCGCGAAGCGCTCGACCGCGATCTCCCCGGCACGGGTGCGGGCCTGCCAGAGATCGTACGCCATCTGCATCCCCAGCCACGTCTCGGGCGTCGAGCCGAACGCCTTCGACAGCCGGATCGCCATCTCCACCGAGACTCCAGTACGCCCGTTCAGCAATTCCGAAAGCGCCTGCCGCGTGACACCCAGCCCCTCGGCAGCCCGGGTCACTGTGAGGTCCAGCGGTTCCAGGCACTGCCGCCTGATGATGCCGCCCGGATGCGGCGGGTCGTGCATGGCCATGATCGGTCCTCTCCCTCAGTGATAGTCCACGTAGTCGACGTCAACCGCGTCGCCGTCCTCGAACCGGAAGGTCACGCGCCAGTTGCCGGACACCGACACCGCGTAGTGCCCCTTCATCCGTCCTTTCAGGGCGTGCAGCCGAAACCCCGGCAGTTCCATGCCCGCCGGTCCAGGTGGTTTGGGGCACGGTTCCAGAAACGCAAGAGCCCCGAGGACGAAACCGCCTCGGGGCTCCTACCCCAGCGTCTTGCTGCGCCCGAAGGCGTGTGCAGTAGAGGACGACCTGAGGAATTACGCCTAGATTATCGTCCTTTCCTGTCCGAAACGCAACTCTCGCGGAGCCGCTATGCTGTCCATCGGAAGCCTTCGAAGTGCTCTTTCGGCGGAGCGGCTAGGCGCCTACGCCCTGCCCACCGACACCGACGAGGTCGACAGCGTGGCCAGGTACCTGTGGAACCTGGCGCTGTGTAGCGCCCTCCAACCGGCGCTTCACACCCTTGAGGTCACCGTCCGGAACCACCTCTTCGGGATCTCCAGAAGGATCGTAGATGAGACCGCGCTCATTTTCGACCAGGTTCCGTGTTGGCTCGATGCCCGACCCTCGCTCCTCGTTGATCGCGAGCGTCAGAACGTCGAGCAGGCGAAAGACACGCTCTCGATCCGGGGGAATCCGATGACCGAGGGACGGCTGGTCTCGGTCCTGGGGTTTGGTTTCTGGGTGAGTTTGTGTAAGAGGCCATATGAGCAGGGCCGCACCGGCGGACCGCGCCTCTGGCCCGAACTGGCGAGGAGAGGATTCCCGCATCTACCCAAAGCCAAGCGCACGCGCAGCCAGGTATTCCACTCTTTGGATCGGCTCCGCGATCTGCGTAACCGCGTTTTTCACCATGAGGCCGTTTGGGACCGGAAGCTCAACCGAAGCCATCAGGAGATCCTCGAAACCGTAGCCTGGATCAACCGCGATTTGGCGGCGACGCTACAGGCGCACTCGCCCCTGCCGGCGGTACTCGACAAGGGTGTAGCTGGCTTCCGTGGTCAGGCCGACGCGATTATCAAATGATGTTGGCGCTGGCGACCATCGACCCCGTGAGCGTGAACAGTCCGCCCAGACCGGAGGCCAGGAAGGGGGCGGGCGTGGCCGACGTTCTTTTCGGGACTACGCCCGGCTCGCGCACGCGCTATGGAGGGTCCAATTGCCCAACCCGCCAGCGCCGCGCAGTTTCGGTACGTCGCATTCCCCACCATCCCCCCCAACCCCCTCCCACCCGCCCCCAACCCCATGCGGACCACCGAACAACCCCCCCAGCCAGGTAACCACCGCGTCCCCTGGTACCTCGCCACCGTGCTCTTCGCGTCCACAAGCGTGATCGTGGGCATCATCTGGGACATCTCGTGGCACCGGACGATCGGACGGGACTCGTTCTGGACCCCGGCCCATCTGGCGATCTACGCGGGCGGACTGGCGGCGGGGCTGTCCTGTGGATGGCTGGCCCTGAAGACGACCTTCTCGGGCACCGGCTCCGAAACCGGGCGTTCGGTGCGGATGTGGGGCTTTCGCGCGCCGCTCGGCGCGTGGGTGGCGATCTGGGGCGCGATCGCCATGCTCACATCCGCGCCCTTCGACGACTGGTGGCACAACGCCTACGGCCTCGATGTCGAGATCCTGAGTCCGCCCCACGTGGTTCTGGCCCTCGGCATCTGCGCGATCCAGTTCGGTGCCCTGCTCATGGCGCTGTCATGGCAGAATCGCGCGTCCCGGCGCGCGCAGCGCCGGCTGGCCCTCGCCTACGCCTACAGCGCCGGCCTGCTCCTGCTGACCCTCGCGGTGCTCATCACGGAGTACTCGATGCCCAACGACTGGCGCGGGCCCGCGTTCCACCTCATCTCGGCCGGCGTGTTCCCCGTGGTGCTGTTCTCCGTGGGGAGGGCCGCGCGCCTGCGGTGGCCCGCCACCTGGACGGCGCTGGTCTACATGGGGGTTACGCTGGTCATGATGTGGGTTCTGCCGCTCTTTCCCGCGGAACCGCTGCTGGCGCCGATCCTGCGCCCCGTGGACTCGATGGTGCCGCCGGAGTTCCCGCTGTTGCTGGTCGCCCCCGCGGTCGCGATCGACCTGCTCCTGCGAAGGGCCGCACAACCCGGCCGGGTGCCGGCGCGGGCCTCGGTGGACTGGGGGGTCGCCGCGCTCGGCGCCCTGCTTTTCGTCGGCATCTTCGGAGTCGTCCACTGGCAATTCGGCGAGTTCATGCTCTCCGAGGCGGCGCGGAACCACCTGTTCCAGGGTGACACGTGGGGATACTTCAACGCCCCCGGCCCCTGGCAGTACGAGTTCTGGCAGGAGGACCGGTTCGCGCGAGGGGGCCTCCCGACGGCCGAATTCCTGTCGCGGGCGTGGTGGGCGCTGCCGATCGGGTTCCTGTCGGCGCGCGTCGGCCTGTGGGTGGGCAACTGGATGCTGGCGGTCCGCAGATGAGACGCGCGGCGATGATGGTCGCGGGCCTCTATCTGGCGACCGCGGGACACGTCGGAAGCAAGAACGTCTTCTTCGCGGGCGACGCCGGCCCCTACCCGGTGTCCGTCGTGGTTCGTCCTCCCGACGTGGTTCCCGGCCTGGCGGAGATCTCGGTGCGGGTTCCGGGCGGTGCCGGCGACGTGGAGCGGGTCACCGTGCGCCCCGTGCGTTGGGATGCCGCACCCGAGGGAGGGGCGCCCCCGCCCGACATGGCGCGGCCCGTGCCGGGCGATCCCGAGCTCCACGCCGCCGAAGTCTGGCTGATGACCGTGGGCGCGTACCGGATCGAGGTGACGGTCTCGGGTTCCCGCGGGACGGGGACCGCCTCCGTTCCCGTGACCTCGGTCATGCTGGCCGTGCGCGACCTGCCGCCTGCGCTGGGAGCGGCGCTCCTCCTGCTCACGGCGCTCCTCGTCGCTGGGGCGGTGTCCATCGCGGGCGCGGCGGTCCGCGAGAGTCGGCTGGGTCCCGAGCAAGCGGTTCGCGGGACGCATCGCCGCCGGGGCTGGATCGCGATGGCGGGCGCCACGGTCCTGTTGATGGCGGCGGCCTGGTTCGGCAACGCCTGGTGGGATGCGGTCGACCGCGATGTGCGCGGCGGCATCTTCAGGCCGCTGGCCGTGGACGCCGCGGTGACCCACGGCGCGGACGGGTCCGTGCTCGCGATCGGGATCACGGACCCGTCCTGGCTCGGCCGGAACTGGAGTCCCCTGGTGCCGGATCACGGCAAGCTCATGCACATGTTCGTGATCGGCGCGCCCGGCATGGATGCATTCGCGCACCTCCACCCGGTACCGGCGGACAGGGCCACATTCCGGGCGCGGTGGCCGGATCTCCCGTCGGGCGAGTACCGCATCTACGGCGACATCGTGCACGAGTCCGGTTTCGCCCAGACGCTGGTGGACACGGTGTGGGTGGATGCGGCGGCGCGCGGCGATCACGGATCGGGCCCGGCCCCGGAGCCCGACGCCGACGACTCCCGGTGGCGGGGGACTCCCTCGCCGGTCTCCGGCCCGGGCGCGTCGACGAACCTCTCGGACGGATCGGTCATGGAGTGGCTCGCAGCGCCGGAGCTGCGCGTCGACGAGGAGGTCGTGCTCTCGTTCGCCGTGCGCGACCCGGCGGGGGACCCAGCCGTGCTCGAGCCCTACATGGGGATGATGGGCCACGCCGCCCTCACCCGGGACGACGGCTCGGTGTTCGTCCACCTCCACCCCGCCGGCACGATCTCGATGGGCTCGCTGGCGGTCCTCGCGCCCCAGACGCGGCCGGTGACCGAAGGCGGGGCCGCGGCCGCCGCCGAGAGCGCCGTCGGGGTCCGCGACGTCCCCGCGGCGCCCCACGGTCGCGGGGGCGACTCCGCCGGCGTCGCGGAGGTCGGGTTCCCGTTCGCGTTCTCTCAACCGGGCGTCTACACCATCTGGGTGCAGGTGAAGCGGGCCGGAAACGTGCTCACCGGCGCGTTCCGGGTGGGGGTGGCGGAGTAGCGTGGGAGCCGGGTGCCCGCCAGCGTCAAGTGCATCGTGAGCCTGTGACATGAAGTCGGCAACCCGAACCGCGAGGAGGTCAGTTGTGAATCTGCAGTGTAGTGCGGTGTTCCGGAGGGTGCCTGAAGGCTACATTGCCTTCGTCGAGGAGTTTCCTGGTGCCAACACCCAAGGCGCATCCCTCGAAGAAGCACGGACGAACCTTCGCGAAGCCGTCGCCTTGGTCATCGAAGCCAACCGGGAAATGGCCCGCGAAGACGCCGACGGCGGCGCGGCTGTCAAGGACCTCCAAGTGCCCCGGCCTCCAGACAGCTGATATGGGAATCCCATGAGACCACGACGCTCGCCAACCGTCTTCGCGCTGCTAGCCGCTGTTGCGGGCTGCGACGGTTCCGCACCGCCGATAGATCCGCCTACCACACCCCATGTCTTCGAAGACCTGTTGGCGGCATTGGACATCAGTATGCCGGTCGGCGTATACGAAAACTGGGACAACATCCCCAACCCGGACTTGGCGGCCGAAATCAGGGAGTACGCGGAAGGGACCGAGTTGGTCATTGAATGCGGCTCGATAGACTGCACGGGTCCAGGGCACCCGATCTCGATAGGGTTCCGCGAGTGGTCGTGGTCACCGCCGACCGCCCCGTTGCCTGTCTTCGATGATCCGCTCGGCGTCTATGACAGCTGGGAGAGGGCTCTGGAATGGTTCGATCCGATAATGCGGAACGGTGACGGGGTCTTGGTCGAGGTCACAACGACCGATGGTGGGCCGCTGATCGCCGTCGAGATGACGCGAACGGACGAAGGCGAATGGGTAGTCGGGGAAGTCAAGCAGGTCGGAATGGTGATGTTTTGAGAAAGACAACCTGAATTGCCGCTGGCCCTGATGTAGGCGCACCACAGGTGTTGTGGATGTGGGGTCGGCGAATGGGCGGGAATAGGCCCGAATTGGCCCGGATTGACGCGGATTGACCCGAAAAGGATCCGGGATTTGGCCCGAAGAGCCCCGAATAGGCCGAAGAATTGGCCGCCAAACAGGCCATGCCGGGAGATCCAGGCGCTTTCACTCCACTTTCGGTCACCCACCCACCCGCTCACCGCTCGATCGCGTAAACCTCGATCAGAGTCTCATCATGGGCGCCCTTTGCCTGGACGAGTACCCGGTCCTCCGAAATGTCCAGAACGTTCAGGCGCACGGGCATCGTGATCCGCTTTTTCCGTTCCCACGCTTCGCTGAAACCGACCCAGACCACCTGGTCCTGAAACGGGTCAGGGTATTCCCGGATCCATAGAAGGCCGTCGGCGCCGCCCATCATGGCGGAAAACGCGGGAAGGGTGGGGCGGGCGGGCAGGTCCTCGAGCAGGCGCTCCGATCTGAACTCGTTCGCCCGCAGGGTATCGCTGACGAAGCGCACCCAGTCTGCCTCAGCGCTCTCTCGGGGCTGCTCGAGTGAGACGACTTCCACGGGGGTCCCGGCCTCGTCGTAGCGCGTGATCGTGATCGAGTCGGTATCCGCCAGGTAGGCGTAGCGATCGGTGACCGCAGACACGGCAGTCCGTCCGAAGATCACGGGTTCCCAGCTACTAGCTGAGTTGCCGGCGTCGTTAACCTCCCTCAACGCCCACTGCTCCTCACCGGGACGGGTGCCCTCGAAGACGATCTCCCCGTCAGAAAGACGAACGATCCTATATGTCACCGGCCGCCGGATCTCCATCGGCCCGGCGGGCAAGCGACCCCGCCATCCCATCTCCGAGATTTCGAGCAGCACGCTGTTTCCGAAGGCGCCAACGATCCTGCTCATTTGATAACCGACCGGTCCGAGTTTCGTGTCCCCGATGTACCTTCCGGATCCGTCGAGCCGGGTTGCTCGCATGAGGAATGATGCGTCCGAGGTGACCAGTCCGTCCGCGTGGCGAGCGATCGCGGCCAGATTCATGTAGTCGCCGGGACCTTCTCCCTTCCTGCCGTGCCGAGAAAGCAGCCGGCCCGCAGCATCAAGGATCAGGACTTCGTACGACATCCTATCCGCGATAGCGATGCCGTCGCCGAAGAAGACCGCTCCGGAGACCCTGCCCAGCGGGAGAGACTCGTCCGATCCCACCACCAGGCTTGGTTCCGCAGCGATCCGGAACGACTCGTCCCCAGGCCATTCGGAGAACAGGTCCACAGCCTCCGCGCGACCCGTGGCCTCCGGATCCGATGGCTCGTCCAGGCAGGCGGCGCACAGCACCAGACAGGAGACGGCGAGCAGCGGTTTCGGCAGCGCGACCCCCAGTGCATCTCTGAGTCTCATGTCTTTCACCAGCCTTCGTCCCGTTGCTTCGTCCCTGAAGCAGTGACCCGAGGAAAACAACTATAAAGATAGGAATTGGGAACCCTCGCGCAACACGGAGAGGGAGATTGTCTGGAGCAATCAGAGTCTCCCCGAGTTGCTTGATCTGCCCCATTGGGTTACCATCTCCCATGCAGACCGTTGCCGAGACACCAACGTTCTCCCGCCAAGCCGACAAGCTGTTCAGCGAGGAAGAAAGGCGCGAACTGATCGACTACTTGGCCGAACATCCCTTGGCGGGCGACGAGATTCCGGGGACGGGAGGGGTCCGAAAAATGAGATTCGGAGCCTCCGGACGCGGTAAGCGGAGTGGCGTCCGGGTGATCTACTTCTTTGGAGGCGGAGGAATACCGATCTACGCGCTTCTCGCCTATTCGAAGGCCGGCAGGACCGACCTGAGCCCCGGTGAGCGGCGAGCGGTCGCCAAGCTCGCAGACACGATCAAACGTCAAGAAAGGTTGAGGAAATGAGCACGTTCGGAGAAGACCTGATCCAGTCCCTGAACGAAGCCTTGGCCCATGCGAAGGGCGAGGGTCCAGCCATCGTTCACGCTCCGATCTCCCCCCGCGAGGTTCGGATGCAGGCGGAACTGACTCAGGCTCAAATGGCGACTCTGATGGGTATGAGTGTGTCCGGCTACCGAAAGTGGGAGCAGGGGAGGCGGCGTGTCAGCGGCCCGGCCGCGACGCTCCTGCGCATCATCAAGCACGATCCCAACGCGGTCAGGCAGGCACTCCTGCCATCGCCGTAACGGTTCTGGACCGGGCTAATCGCCAGCCCCCCTACCCCGCCCCCCTCCTCCTCTCCAACTCCGTTCTCACCTCAAGCGCACTCCCCTCCGTAATCGGGTACATATACACCGCAAAGATCGCGATCCCCGACGCCACGAGCGGCACGAACGCATCATAAATCCGCAGCCAGAAGACCGTCCCCTCGGGCTGGTTCGCCCCTAGCGCCGGATCCAGCCCGGTCGAGTACAGCAGGAACCCGCCCAGCAGGATCGCGAGACTCTGGCCGACCTTCACCACCCACCAGAAGACCGATCCGAACATTCCTTCGCGCCGCTCTCCGGTGCTGAGTTCGTCGAGGTCCACCACGTCTGCGATCATCGACCCCATCAGTGTAAACAGCCCACCCAGACCGAAGGCCAGGAACGGGGCGGGGAGCAGGGCCAGCATAGGCGCTTCGGGTGTGTAGCAGAACCACTTCAGCGCGTAGCCGAACATCGAGATGCCCGTCGACACGAAGAACGCGTTCTTCTTCCCGATCTTCGTCCCGAGCCAGGTCACCATGACGATCACCAGGAACCCGGCGACGATCCCCAGTGTGCCGACCAGCCCCGCGAGCCCCGCCCCCTCCCCGATGTTCCCTCCCGAGATGTAGAAGGCGAAGACCCAGAACTGGAACTGGGAAACCATGATGAAGCTGTTGAAGATCAGGAAGGTCGCGATGCAGAGCATCAGGAACGGTCCGGTCTTCACCGTCTGCCACAGGCCCCGCAGGAACTCCATCACGCTTTGCCCGAAGGTGGGGCCATCCGCGTCGGTGTCCTTGTCGCCGCCACCCGCGTGCATCCGTTCCCGCAGGAAGATCGCGGGGATCACGCCCAGCACGATGGTGGTCACGCAGATCGCCAGCGCCAGGAAGCGGGCCCCGGCCATCTGGTTCCGGAACCAGGCCGCGTTGGTCATGATCACGAGGAACCAGGGCCCGATCACGAACGCGATGTTCGAGACGAAGTTCTGCACGCCCATCAGGCGGGTGCGCTCGTTGTAGTCGGGGGTGAGTTCGTACCCGAGCGCGACCCACGGCGTGGCGAAGACGGTGTAGGCGAGGAAGAAGATCAGCGACCCGATCAGGAAGTACCAGAAGTAGTAGCCCTGGCTTCGCCCCTCGCCCGTCGGCTCCGGAGTCCAGATGTCCAAGTGGACATGCGTCATCCCGCGGGCGTCGACCGGGGTTTCGCCGAAGTCGATCGCCGCGAAGCGCATGCCGGTGTAGTGCTTGACGTCGTTGCCGGCCGCCTGCGCGTCGGCCACCTCGGACTCGTCCCACTCGGTGGACCAGAACTGGACGGGGACATCGTCGTAGGCACCGGAGAAGAAGGAGATGACGTCTTCGGCCGGCACCGTGGGCGTGGGCGCGGCGGTGGCTGGCGCCGTGGCTCCATCCACGTCCCGGCCCGTGGGTTCCGCACGCGTGGTGTCGTCGGTGCGGTAGAGGTAGACGTTGTCGACGTAGACTTCGGTCAGGTCCCCCGAAATCAGGATTTGTGAGAGGTGCTCGCGAGTGGAAAGCTCGTCGAAGTCGGTGAGCGGAACGTCAACGCTCACCCAGCCGCCGGTCACCAGCGCCGGGGGCAGGATGGTGACTTCGTCCTCGACGTCGTCGATCAACTCGACCGTGACGATCCCCTTCAGCGAGCTCCCGACCGACTCCAGGAACCCGACCGGCTCACCCGTTTCGCCGCCGCTGTAGACGCCGTCGGCACCATAGTCGACCAGCTTGAGGCGGAACTGGGTGGGCGCGGGCATCTGCCAGAGCAGCGCGAAGATGATCCCGGACGCGATCGCTCCCACGAACAGGAACGGCCGCCGTCGTCCCCAGCGCGACTTCGTCTTGTCCGATATGAAGCCGACAAGGGGATCGGTGATCGCGTCGAAGGCCCGAGGCAGACTTCCGAGCAGACCAACGGCCCGGAAATCCATCCCCAGCGCCAGGGTCAGCACGACCATCATGTTGCCGATGCCCTGCGCCAGCAGGTTGTTGACGAATCCGCCAATCCCGTAGCAGACCTTGTGCGGGAATGAGATGCGGTCTTCGGGGGCGGTCCGGTGGGTCACGGGTCATTCGCTCCGGAAGACGCGCACCCAGTCGACAAGCATGGTTTGCGGGAAGGTCGTGGACTCGTCGGGCGGGCCCACGAAGCCGCCGCCCACCGCGACGTTCAGCAGGATGAAGAAGGGATGGTCGAAGACCCACTCGCCGCCGGTGTCGTCCGGTCGCACGGTGTGGTAGTGCTCCCCGTCAACGAACCACCTGATCTCGTCTTCGGTCCACTCGATGGCGAATTCGTGAAAATCCGTGTCGAAACGGGCGCCCTGGAGTGTGTAGCGGGCGGTGACCCCCGCGCTTGCGGAGTAACCGGGCCCGTGTACGGTGCCGAGCACGACGCTCGGCTCCTGGCCGCGGTACTCCATGATGTCGATCTCGCCGCACTGCGGCCAGTTCACCGTGTCGATGTCGTTGCCCAGCATCCAGAAGGCGGGCCAGATCCCCTGTCCGGTGGGCAACTTGATGCGCGCCTCGAAGCGTCCGTGGGTCTGCTCGAAGAGGCCCTGGGTCTTGATGCGGCCGGATGTGTACGCGCTTCCCAGGTAGGATTCCTCGCGCGCGGTGATGGCCAGGTTGCCGTTGCCGTCGAGCGAGACGTTTTCGGGGCGGTCGGTGTCGTACTCGAGCTGTTGGTTGCCCCAGTCGGTGCCGATGTCGAAGGCCCAGTTGGCGGCGCTCGGCAGCTGTCCGGCGGGGCCCTCGAACTCGTCGCTCCAGACCATTTGCCAGGTGAGGTCCTCCCCGTCGCCTCCGCATGCCGAGAGGAGCAGGGGGATGAGGGGTAGAAAGTGCGCTATTCGTTTCATCGGGCCTTCACTCCAGGAAAGAGACTGGGATCGGCGAGGGCCGCCACCAACACATGCGTGGTGGCGCCAAGGGCCGTAGCCCGGGGGCCGAGTTCGCTGGTGCGGATATCTGAAGCTGCGGCAGAGGCGACCAGGGTCCGGCTGGCCACGGCCTCCTTGAGCGGTGTGACCAGCCGGTCGCCGAGCCGGGCCAGGCTGCCGCCCAGGATCACCGAGCCGGGATTCATCAGGTTCAGGACGCCGGCGATCACGATGCCCAGATTGCGGGCGGCCTCGTCGACCACCTTCCGCGCGAGGGGATCGTCGGCGAGGGCGGCGTCTTCCAGGGTCCATATGTCGGGGTCGGTTCCGGCCAGCACGCTCCGCGGGAAGTCCTGCAGCAGCGCCCGCGTTCGCGCCACCAGCGCCCGGGTTCCCACGAACGTCGCCAGGCATCCCCGGTTTCCGCAGACGCACTGCGGTCCCCGCGGATCGATGGCCACGTGGCCGATCTCGCCGGCCACCCCGGTGGCGCCACGGTAGATCTCGCCGTCGATCATCAGCCCGGCTCCGATCCCGGTCGCCACCTTGAGGTAGGCGAAGTCGTCAATGCCGACTGCCTTGCCCCAATGGTGTTCCGCGAGCGCGCCCAGGTTGGCGTCGTTGTCGACGAAGACCGGGATCCCGAAGTGGTTCCGCAACTCTCCCAGGAGGTCGAAATCGTGCCAGGCGGGAAGGATGCGCTCCAGAATCCGGTACGGCGAAAGGGGGTCGACCGGACTCGGCACCGCGACGCCGATCCCCATCGGTTCGGGCGCACCCGGTCCCAGCGCGGCCAGGCACGCGTCGCCCAGCTTCACCGCCAGCGCGGCCGTCCCGTGCGGATCACTCCGCACCGGATGGTTCTCCTCCCGCCACTCGAGGATCCGTCCACGCAGATCCGTGAGCGCCACCGAGACGTGCGCCGCGCCGATGTCCACCCCGAGAATGGTGCTCGCGTCATCCCGGAACCCGATCAGGATGGGCCTTCTGCCGCCGCGGCTCTCCCCGCTCCCCACCTCCCGGATGAGCCCGGTGGGCAGGAGCCGTGCCACGACCTCGGAGATCGTGGAACGGGAGCGGCCGGTTCGGCGCGCGATCTCGGCCCTGGAGACCTCCCGGCGGCGCCAGACGAACTGCAGCACCTCATTGGCAAGACCGCCTTCGCGGGCAATGCCGGATCCGGCCTGCTTCGCGCGCGTGGAGGTGGTCATCGCTCTCCCTGTCGGGGACGCCCGTTCAGAGGCGGTGGGCCGTCGCTACTTGTGCAGGTACACGTTGTCCAGGAACACCGTGTTGGGATCTCCCGAAATGATCAACTGGGCAAGGTGCCCGCGCTCCACGAGTCCGCTGAACTCCGAGAACGGGATGTCGAAGCTGATCCACATGCCCGTGGCGAGCGCCGGATCGGACATCGCGGTCAGCGTCAGCTCATGCTCGCTGTCGTCTCCCCCACCGAAGGCGCCGTCAGCACCGAAGTCCACCAGCTTGACCCGGAACGCCGCCGGATCGGCAGTGGGATCGGGGGTCCAGAAGTGGAAGTGGAAATGGCTCATCTCGCTGGCGTCAATCGTCGACGAGGTGAACTCGATCCCGGCAAAGACCAGGTTGGTGTACTTCTTCGCCGTGTCCCCCTGAATGTCGACATCCTCGACATCGGCCTGGTCCCAGGAGGCCGACCACGTGTCCACCGTGACATCCGTGTAGGCATCGCTGAAGAGCGAGATGACGCTGTCGGCCGGGAGCGTCGGGGTCGGTGCGGGCTCGGTGGGTTCGCTGGGCGTGCCGTAGAAGTAGACGTTGTCGACGAAGACGGTGTTCGGGTCGCCCGAAATGATCATCTGGGCCAGGTGGGCCCTCTCGGCGAGACCCTCGAAAGCGGAGAAGGGGATATCCAGCCCAACCCACCTTGCAGTGGCCAGTGCGGGATCGGTCTCGGCGGTGAAGGTCAGCTCGTGCTCGCTGTCGTCGCCCCCCTGGAAGCTTCCGTCCGCCCCGAAGTCCACGAGCTTGACGCGGAAGGCGGCGGGCACGTCGGTCCCGTCCGGCGTCCAGATGTCCATGTGGAAGTGGGTGGCAGCCGACGCGTCCACGGTCTGTGAGGTGAACTCGATGCCGGCGAAGACGAGGTTGGTGTACTTCTTCACCGCGTCCCCCTGCACGTCGGTGTCCTCGACGTCCGCCTGGTCCCACCCGGCCGACCAGGTGTCGACATTCGCGTCTTCGTACGCGTCGCTGTAGAGCGAGACGACGCTGGCGGCCGGATGCGTCGGTGCCGGGGCCGGTTCGGCGGGCTCCGTGGCCGCGGGGGCGTAGAAGTAGACATTGTCGACGAACACCGTGTTCGGATCACCCGAGATGATCATCTGCGCGAGGTGGGCGCGTTCGGCCAGCCCCTCGAAGGCGGAGAAGGGGACATCCAGTCCCACCCATTCGGCGGTGGCGAGTGCGGGGTCCGTCTCGGCCGTGAAGGTCAGCTCGTGCTCGCTGTCATCGCCCCCCTGGAAACCTCCGTCGGGGCCGAAGTCCACGAGTTTGACCCGGAAGGCCGCGGGAGCGTCGGTGGCGTCCGGGGTCCAGATGTCCATGTGGAAGTGGGTCGCGGCCGAGGCATCCACCGTCTGCGAGGTGAATTCGATGCCGGCGAAGACCAGGTTGGTGTACTTCTTCATCCCGTTGTCGTCGATCGCCACATCCTCCACGTCCGCCTGATCCCACCCGGCCGACCAGGTGTCGACATTCGCGTCTTCGTACGCGTCGCTGTAGAGCGAGACGACGCCGGCGGCCGGATGGGGAGGCGTGGGCGCGGGCCTGGATGGTTCTGTTGGCCCCGGGGGTTCCGTGGTGAAGAAGAAGATGTTGTCGAGGTAGACCGTCGGGCTCGCCCCCGAGATGATCAGCTGCGCCAGGTGACCCTTGTTCGCGAGCCCGGCGAAGTCGGATAGCGGGATGTCCAGCACGTTCCAGGCGCCCGCCACGATGGGAGGCATCGAGCTCTCGTTAAGGGTGATTTCGTGTTCGGAGTCGTCGCCTCCGCCGAAGACGCCGTTGGCTCCGAAGTCCACCAGCTTGATGCGGAAGGCGGACGGATCGTTCGTCCACAGGTCCACGTGCATGGTGGTCATCCGGCTGGCGTCGACGGGCTGCGAGGTGAACTCGATGCCGGCGTAGTTCAGGTTGGTGTATTTCTTGGCCCCGTCGCCCGCGATCGTCACGTCGGCCACATCGGCCTGGTCCCACTCCGCCGACCAGGTGTCCACATGCACGTCGTCGTAGGCGTCGCTGAAGAGCGAGATCACGTCCTCAGCGGGGAGCGTCGGGGTGGGCGGCGGCTCGCGAGGCGGTTCGGTCACGGTCACGGTCACGGCGCCGCTCGCCTGGGTCGATCCCAGCGCCGCGGTGATGGTGGCGGTGCCCGTGCCCACCAGTGAGATATCTCCGGACGCGGTCACAATGGCCACGCTGTTGTCCGACGAGGTGAAGGTGAAGTAGTGGGGTGACGCGAAGACGGTCTGGTCCTTGCCGTCCACGTCGAAGGTCACCTGGGTGCCCCCGACTCCCAACTTGCCGCCGACCTCGCCCGCCACGGTCTGCGTGGCGATGGCCGGCCGCGGGTTGATGATCGTGCCCAGCCGCTCGAACTGCACGTCGTCGAAGTAGATGGTGTAACCGACATCGTATTCCGAGCCCTCGGCCATGAGGAAGAGGCCGGTTTCGCGCGACAGCTTGGAGGGCAGGGGAATGGGGACCGCGTACTTGGTCCAGCGGGTGGAGAGCGGGAGACCCTCCATGGTGGCGGGGTAGAGGGAGTTGCCGGTGTTGTCGTTGCCGATGCCGACGGTGTTGAGCGTTGCGGCGGTCGTGGCCTTGGCCCAGAAGGTGAGCGCATCGAACCCGGTCAGGTCGCGCGGCACGTCGGCGTAGAAGACGCCGCCGGCGTAGCTGCCCGACGGGTCGGATGGGGCCGGAATGGTGAACTTGAGCGCGGCGGTTCCCCGGTATACCTCCTCGTACTCGATATCCAGCGCGTCGACCTTGGATCCCCCGAAGGCGGAGAACTGGACGGACGGCCCGAAGGCGTCGTAGAAGACCTCCGGCTCGGCGGGGTAGGGTGCCGGTTCGAGCATGTCGAGGTCACGCGTGCAAGTCGTCGAGAGGAGGAGGATCGCGAATGTGGCTGCGATTCCCCATCCAGGTCCCCTCGCCACCCCTGCGCCTCGCCGCTCCCGGTGTTCGTGCGGATTCCCGTGTGAGGTGCTCGCTGTCATCGTTCCATCCCGAGTTTTTCGGATACCCCCGGAGCCCAGCGGCCTGCGGAGCACCGGAACACCGCGCCTGACTTTGTTCGGTTGCCGAACAAAGTGCGGGGGGTGATCGCGTGCTGTCAAGCATCCCCGCGCGCATGTCGGGCAATCTCCCCCGACCGCCCCTACTCCAGCGGCCCCCCCGAAATCGATCTGGCCCACTCCGGCACCACCGACGGATCGATGTCGAAGACCGCCAGCCCGAACGTGTAGACTACCGTTGCGATCACCACCACCCCGATCAGGTTCAGGAAGATGCCCGTACGCGCCATCTGGCCCACCGTGATCCGGTCGCTCCCGAAGACGATCGCGTTGGGCGGCGTGGCGACCGGCATCATGAAGGCGCACGAAGCGGAAAGCGTCGCCGGGATCATGAGCACGAGCGGATGCGTCCCGGTCACCACCGCCACCGACGCCAGGATCGGCAGGATCATCTCGGTGGTGGCGGTGTTGCTCGTGAACTCGGTGAGGAAGGTGAGCGCCGCGCACACCAGGAGGATCATCACGAAGGTGGGCAGGTTGGCCAGCGCCTCGAACTGGCTGCCGATGATGTGCGCGAGCCCCGTCTCCTGAAAGCCGGCCGCCAGCGCGAAGCCGCCCCCGAAGAGCAGCACGATGTTCCAGGGAAGCCGGGGGATCACATCCGGTCCCATGACGCGCGTGAAGCCCTGTTCGCGGTTGCGCGTGGGAATGAAGAAGAGAAGCGATGCGAGGGTGATCGCCACCGTGCCGTCGTCGATGAGGCCCGGCTCGGGCAGCAGGCGGGACCATCCGGGCAAGGTGAGGAAGCCCAGCTGAAGGTCCACGCGGAAGACCCACAGCAGCGCGGTGGCGATGAACACTCCCAGTACGGCCCGCTCCTCGAAGGAGACGGCCCCCAGGCGCGCGCGTTCGGTGGCCACCACCTCCTGGTCGACGGAGAGTTCATCCGGCACGCGGTGGAACACCCGGGTGATGAGCAGCCACGCCACCACCAGCATGATTGCGCCGACGGGCAGCGCCATCACGAGCCACTGCCCGAAGGCGATGGACGGCGCTTCGGGGAAGAGGATCTCGAAGATGCGGACAAAGGAGAGGTTGGGCGGCGTCCCCACCAGGGTCGTGAGCCCCCCGACCGTACACCCGTAGGCTATTCCGAGCATGAGCCCCACCGAGAAGTGGCGCGAGGCCTCCTTCCCGGCCGCGTCCTCGATCTGAAGGATGATGGCCAGCCCGATCGGGACCATCATCAGCGTGGTCGCGGTGTTCGCGATCCACATCGACAGGAAGGCGGCCGCGATCATGAACCCCAGCACGATGCGCGCCGGCCCGCCCCCCACCGCGTGGATGATGTTGAGCGCGATGCGGCGGTGCAGGTTCCACTTCTCCATGGTCAGCGCGATCATGAACCCGCCGAGAAAGAGCACGATCGTGCTGTTGAAGTAGATCGGCGCGGTCTCGCGCCCCGCCATGATGCCCAGGAGCGGGTAGAGGACCAGGGGGAGCAGCGCGGTGGCGAAGAGCGGGATCGCGTCGGTGACCCACCAGATCGCCATGAGGAGCGCGACCGCGGCGAGGTGGCTGGCTGCCGGGTTCCCGGGGTCGACCGGGAAGATCATCAGAAGCAGGAATGCCGTCAGCCCCAGCCAGATTCCGATGGTGCGGCCCCGCGAAGTGGAGTGGCGCTCAACGGCCACGCGGTTCTCGCTTCACGGGTGGGTTGAGTGCCCGGGCCAGCAGGTTTGCCCCACCCATCGCCGCGGTGCTCGACCAACGGGCCAAGCGACCGGATCCGCGCACATCCCCCGGACGGAAGGGCCGCGACCCCGCGAGCATCGGTTCCAGCACCTTGCGGTGGAAATCGTCGATCACCGACCGCGACCGGATGACCGCCACGATCTCCGCCAGGAAGCCGTGGTAGCTGAGCAGATCGAAGTTCGAAGATCCGGTGACCAGGACGCTGTCGTCGATCAGCATGCACTTCATGTGGATCATGCGGTCCTCAAAGAGGTGCAACTCGAAGCCGGAGCGCGCCGCTTCCGCGAAAAGGTATCTCTGAAGGTAGCCCAGGTTGTTCTCAAGTGGATTGACGACTTGGACTTGGACACCTCGGGCCGCGGCGGCCGCCAGGTGCCGGGTGAAGGGTGGTCCAAGGTAGGGACTGACCACCTGGATGGAGCGCTCGGCGTTCTCGATGCGGGCGACGAGTCCACCGAAGGCCTCACGGTTTCCCCTGCCCGGCAGCGTGTGCAGGTCCAGTCCGAGTTCCGGGAACCGCGCCGAGGACCTCTCCGACGGGCCCTCCCACGAGCAGAGGAAGTCTCGCTTCAGGAAACGGACGACCTCGGCATCCTCGATGCGGATCATGAAGTCATGCCACTCGAAATTGTGCTCCGAGAAGTTGATTCCGCCCAGGTACGCCACGCGGTCGTCGAAGAGCATGAGTTTCTTGTGGTCCCGCCGCAGGATCCTGTGCCCCATGAACCCGAAGGGGCGGCCGAAACGGACGCCGGCCCCGCCGGAGCGGAGGGCAGCGATGAGACGCCGGGTGTTCCGCACTTCTTCCCGGAATTCGCGGTCGAAGAGGTAGCCGGGCGACGGAATCCAGCGGTCGCTCTGGTTGATGCGGGTGTAGGAGTCTATGAGCAGCCTGCGGTCGCCGACCTTCGCGGCGAGCAGCTCCTCCGTGAGGGCCGTGCCCGCCGAGTCGCCGTCGAAGGAGTACGTCTGGAGATATGCGTACTCGCGGGCCTGGACCAGATCGGCCTGCAGGGCTTGCCAGAAGGGCGCCGAATCGACGAGGAGCGTGATCCGCGCCGGATCGCCGGGTTCCGCCGGCTCGAGCCGGGGACCGGTTTCGGGCCCCGCCGCCACCGCCGCCGCCCCGGTGCCGATTCCGCCAACCCTGCTCACAGCGTCCCCTGGATGGCGTCGCCCGCGGCCACCGCCCCGTAGGCGATGATGGCGAACCGGATGAGCCGGCCCACCGTGCCCGTCACGATGAAGCCCGTGAGGTTCAGCTTCATGGCGCCGGCCGCGAGCGAGATCAGGTAGAAGGGTGGAAGTCCCACGATGGCGCTGACCAGCACGAGCGAGAGTCCGGCCTGTTCCAGTTTCTTCACCTTTTCGGAGGCGCGCTCGAGGCGCGCGGTGGCCTTCTTGGGCAGTCGTTCGGGCAGCCACCGCATCCCCGCATACAGCGCCACCTTGGCCAGCATCTGCCCGACCGAACACACGGCGATCACCGGGATCATATACCCGGGCGGCGCAGCCACGGCCGCCCCCGCGACCACCACCTCGGCGTTCACGAATGGTATGAACCCGCTGACCACCGAGGCCACGAAGGCCGATGACAGCAGCGCGATTTCCACCTGGGCCATTCCTCCCCATGCGCACCGAAGCCGGTCGTCTCGACTTCGATGGCGACCGGCTTCAGATGTTCTTCGAGTCTGCGGTACAGTACCGACACCCGCTCCTGAATCTACCGCTTTCCGCCCTCCTTTGTTTCCTGCTCCTGCGCCAGAGCCTCACGCCTGGCCACTTCAGCCTCGTACTGCTCTTGGGTCAGGTAGGTGACATCGACCCACGCATGGGCCATCTCGTCCACCGTCCGGTCACCCCATCCCACCCACTGGGTATGGTCGGGATTGTTTGGGTTCTCGGGCGTGTTGTCGTGCCAGGCCGTGAAGGCGAGCGTCGTGCCCGCGGGGAGCAGCGGCGCGGCGTGGTCGGCGTAGATGTAGTTGACGTGCCATTGCCACTGGAAGTTGTTGACCTGGCTGAGGATCTCCTTGCGGCCGTCCGGATAGAATGCCGTCATGGACATCGCCTTGCCCCGCATGTGCATGTGCGGCTGGAAGTTCTCCAGGCGCGCCGGCCACCGGAGGGTGTAGAAGTCCTGCGTGACCGCGATCTTGCCGGGCGCGATGTCCAGGTCGTCGCCGGTTGCGTTGAACATCCGCAGGCGCGTCCGGTTCTGGGGAACCTCACCCTTCGGGTAGAACCAGAGGCCGAGTTCGACGTAGCTGTCCTCGACCTCTCGGCCGATCGCGTGATAATGCACCTCCCAGCTGATCCTGGACCCCGGGAGCATCAGCTTGCCGGCCCCGTCGGGGAAGATCTCGCCGACCTTGCCGACGGCCCACTCCATGAAGAGCCCCGGGCCGCCCATGGAACGGCTGCTGGTCGCGAGCGCGGCCGTCTCTTCACTCATCTCGTCCGGATCCTCCTGCTGGACCAGGAAGGCGAGGGTATGGTGCACGACGCGCCGCCCGTCCGGCCAGGAAGGACGGATCTCGATGGCCTTGACCCACCGCTCCTCGGTCAGTCCGGTCTCCGTCAGGGGACGGAACCACTTGTCCTGCGTCTGAGCGGCCAGCGTGTAGGGGTCGGACCGCACGACGAGGTCCGGCGGTCTGCCGAACGTCTCCTTGAACTGCCATTCGCTGCCGTCCGGGAACTCGGGCGTGGGCGGAAGGTCCGCCTCGTCGCCGAAGGGCATGTCGCCGTCGAGCCAGGCGACCAGCGTTTCCAGCTCCTCGTCGGTCAGGCCCCGGTCATTCTTGAACTCCTGGATCCCCACCGACCGGTCGATGTGCCACGGGGGCATGATCCGCTGCGACACCTTTTCCCGAATCCTGGGCGCGTAGCGCTTCACGGCCTCGAAGGTCATGAGCGACATGGGCGCGATCGAGCCGGGCTGGTGGCAGACCTGGCAGTTCGCCTGCAGGATCGGCGCCACGTCCTTGGCGTAGGTCAGCTCCTCCTGTGCTCCGGCCGGGACCGGACGCGCCATGATCGCGCACGCGAGCGCGAGAGACATGGTTGCCGGTCCGCGAATGATTCTGTTACTGCGCATGCGATTCCTCCGTTTTTCCACGGGCTTCCCTGCGTCAGTGAATGACTTTGACTCTCACGAATCCGTTGGTCCAGCAGCACTGGGCGTGTCCCCCGCTCGAGACGCCGGACGAGTCGTTCGCGCGAACGCGAACCACGTACTCACCCGGCACTTCAAAGGTGGCCATGGTCGTCATGGCGCCACCATCGACCGGCACCTCGCCGCTTTCCTCGCTGAAGCTGACGTCGCCGGGCCCCAGATGCTTGAACCACCTCAGGGCCACCGACGATTGCGGGCGACGCCCGATCCGGACCTGCCCGTCGTCGCTTCCCCAGACGGTCAGCTCCACCGGCATCCCCGCCCTGGCTTCGATCGGTCCACCCCAGGTTCCGGCGGGACCGGCACCCTCCGTCGCACCCTCGTCGAAGGACAGAACCGGCGGTGTGTTGCCCGCCGACGCCTCGCCCTGCAGCGCATCGATCTGCCAGTCCACGTGGAGGGTGCCCGGGATCGCGTAGCGCTCGCCGCGGAAGTCGATGGTCCACACGACCGCCTGGTCGCCGAAGTCGGCCGGAACCTTGACCGCGAAGACGCCCCAGTGCCGACGGGGGTGGAAGCGCGTAGGCTGGGCGCCGTTGAAGTCCGCGGGCTCAAGGTGGTTGGCGGCACCGTG
This sequence comes from Longimicrobiales bacterium, assembly GCA_965211795.1. GTDB lineage: Bacteria > Gemmatimonadota > Gemmatimonadetes > Longimicrobiales > Gaopeijiaceae > Bin94. Next base: position 3,022,168 of record OZ242973.1, on the reverse strand, counting down.
CGGCAGTTCGACGATCTCCTCGAAGTTGCGGTTGTAGTAGCCGAAGGAGAGGCTGAAGGTGCCGTCGGCGTTTTTGTACCAGCCCTCGAAGACGGGCGTGACGGTGAGGCCGCTGGCGGTGCGGATGCCGAGTGGGACCTGGGAGGTGGCGGGGTCGGGGGATGCCAGACCCAAGGCGACGGCGGCGGCTGCCGTGAGGACGAGACGGTGTCTTGACATGGCGCACGGGGAGATGGGGAACTGACTGACATTAAGGTGTCGGGGGTTCTGGCGCAAAGCACTCGACATGGGGCGAGCTTGCAGGTCAGCCATTCGGTAGTATGGAAACTATAGTTTACATCTTGTCAACTATAGATGTCCTCAAGCCGGAAACGGCGCCTCCCTCCCTGACTACCTCACCAGATGCAGCTCCGTCTGCCGCCTCAGCATCCAGCGAATCTCCCCGTCAGCCGTGATTTCGGCCTCCTCCTCCTGAGCCATGCGTACGGGTTGTCCGTCCCACTCTGGCACCGGCGTAGTGACCTGCAACTCCGTCGAGAACCACATGCTCGGGATCACGAACGGGTCTCCCCGTCCCGGCACGCCGGTCTGGTAGTCCCAGAGGCCGATCAGCGGGCCCGCACCGTGACCGTGGTCGCCGATGGGGTGCGTGTACATCGTCCCGTTCAGCCCTTCGGCCCGCATCTTTTCGAGCACCGATGCGAGGATCTCGTTGCCGCTGCGGCCCACCTTCGTCTCCTCCAGCAGGATGTCCTGCAGGCGGTTTGAATTGGCGAGCGCCTGCCGCAATCCCGCGGGGGCCTCCATCTCACCCTCGCGCAGCACGTACGCCATGTGTTGCGTGTCGGTCGTGAGACCCAGCGCGACGATCCCGAAATCACAGTGGAGCACGTCGCCCCGCTCGATCACCGGGTCGGCCACTCCCCTCATCGACTCGCCCCGGCGCTGCACCGATACCGACGGCTGGAACCATGAACCCAGCCCCATGTCGTGCACCCGCTGGCGCATCCACCACACCACGTCGGCGGTCGTCGTCCGCCCCGGCTCGATGACCACGTCCGAGAACGCCGTCGCGATGATCTCGTGCACGATCGCCTGCATCTTGCGGTAGACCGGGGTCATGGCGGGGACGCGCATGGCCAGGTACTCGATCGCCAGCAGCGGCTCCCGCACCACCCGCCCCACCAGGTCGGGGCCGAGCGCTTCCTCCATCTGTTCCCATTCACCCGCGCTGAGCCCGTCGGCGAAGTTGTGGTCGTGCGAGATGTTGACCGCAATCCGCTTGGGGTCGCGTTCGCGCACCATGTCCGCGAAGAGGTTCCACTGGTCCTTGCCCCAGAGCTCGGCCGCGCGGCCGTCGGGGGCCTGCACGGTGGCGCGCACGGCCTCGTAGACGCCGCCCTGTGATGTGCCCCCGAGCGCCAGCCGCACCACGCCCTCCTCGGGGCCGCGATCGTGGAAGATGTAGATCGTGCGACGCCGCGCGGCGAAGGTGGTCGGCGAGACCAGGGCGCGGAAGACGGGGTCCTCGTTGTATTCGCGCATCGTCACGACCCACATGTCCACGTTGTGCTTGCGCATCAGCATGGGGAGGTTCTTCTCGAGCCGCTCCTGGAGCCATGCCTGCTGGGTGCGGGCCTGCTCGCGCAGGGTGCCAAAGGGGCGTTCGGGGTGGTAATCGCGCGTCTGGGCGTGGAGGGGGGCGGTGGGGAGCACGAGCAGCGTTGCCACCAACAGGCGGGTGGCCCAGCGGTCGCGAGGTCGGATCGAAACGGTCATGGCTATCTCACTAGTCTGACTGGTCATTTATTGCTGAGCGGAGGAGTTCGAGGACTTCGGCGAGGATCGCCCTGCCCTTGTCGCGCGCGTAGAAGCGGCGGGTTTCGGCGTAGCGGGGTCCGGGTTCCATCTTCATCCCCTCTTCCATCACCCACCGTTGAAGCCGGCTGGGCCGGGGACCCCACCAGCCGCGTTCCCGAAAGTCCTCGTCGTAGAGGATGGCCACCGGGATCGAACGGCTGCGGCCGTTGGTGAGGTGCGCGTCCATGATGTCGAGGTTTTCGTCCCGGGAAAGGACGCGCAGGTCGACATTCGGCAGGGCTTCGGCCAGGCGGGCGACCACGGGAAGGATGTTCACGGCGTCCCCGCACCAGTCCTCGCTGAGGGCGAGCAGGTGCCAGGTGCCGGGGAGTGTGCGGGCCTCCTCGATTACGGTTTCGGGTACTCGGGCGCGTTGATACACGCCTCGCCAGAGCGACTCGTTCTTCTGGACGGTTTCCAGGTAGTCGGGGAAGGGAAGGGCCGACTCGAAACGGTCACGCATGGGTGGGTGCCTGGTTGGAGTGTCGGGGGATGGGGGATGCGAAGCCGCCGTGGTCCTGTCGGCCGCGCGAAATGACGTCACCGACGCTTGCGACGGGGCCTGATCCCCGTGCGGAGCAGGCCCTCCTGCGCCGCCGACGCGACCAGTTGCCCGTCCCGGGTATGGAAAGTTCCCCTTCCGAAGCCCCTGGCGCCATGGGTGACGGGGCTGTCGATCGAGTAGAGGAGCCAGTCGTCGGCGCGGAAAGGCCGGTGGAACCACATGGAGTGGTCGAGCGAAGCGGCCATCAGGTCCTCGTCGCGCACGGTGCGGCCGTGCGGCTGCAGCGCGGCCGAGAGGATCCCATAGTCCGACGCGTAGGCGAGCGCGGCCTGGTGGTGGACGAGGTCGTCGTCGAGCGCCCCCGAGCTGCGCACCCAGATGTGGCGGAAGGGGGGACGGGGGCTGCGGTCGAGAAAGGTGAAGGGCTCGACGGGCCGGGAATCCAGCGGCCGGTCCTGGGTGAGGATGTCCCGCAGATGCTCCGGGATCAGGTGGGCCTGCTCGCGCAGCATGTCGAGCTCGGAGGCAAGATCCTCCGGCGGCGGAACATCGGGGATGGGGCTCTGGTGGGACACCCCGGTCTCCGTACGGTGAAATGACGCCGACAGGGTGAAGATGGCTTTCCCGTGCTGGATCGCCGTGACCCGGCGGGTGGTGAAGCTCCGCCCGTCGCGGGTGCGGTCCACGAAGTAGACGACCGGGATGTCCAGGTCGCCCTCCAGGATGAAGTAGCCGTGCAGCGAGTGCGCGTCACGGTCGGGCTCGTCGATCGTGCGTCGGGCGGCGACCAGCGCCTGGGCCAGCACCTGTCCGCCGAAGATCCGTCCCGAGCCGATGTCGCGGTTCTGGCCGCGATAGATGTTCCGCTCGATCGGTTCGAGATCGAGAAGGGCGATCAGGGTGTCGGTGGAGTGGAGCATGGTGATGAGGATAGTGCCTTCGGGGGTTGGGTGGTACGGGGGGTGGACCCATACCGCGGGACCTACCCATCGACGCGGACTTCCCGGATCGGGGTACCCCAAGGGACGATGCCACGGTAATCTGAACACTCTCCTTCGTTCTCCACGCATCCTCCTCATCCCGACCCCTTGAGCAAACCCAAGTCCACGTTGAGGCTGGCCCGCCCCTCCGCCCCCCTCCTCGCCATCGCGATCTTCGCGCAAACGGCCTCCCATCCCGGTCCAGCCCCCTCCCCCACCGCGCCCGGCCACGTCGAAACGACAACACTCGGGGCCCGATCACCGTTCCCCACGGCACCTGCCCCAGCATCCGACACCCTCGACGTCCTCGAACTCACCGCCACCCAGGTCCACGACGACTTCCTTGCGGGCCACTACACCATCACCGAACTCGTGCAGGCATTCCTCGACCGCATCGCCCGCTACGAGGACCACTACAACGCCTTCATCTCGATGAACCCCGAGGCGCTGGCCGTCGCGGCCGCCCTCGACGAGGAACTTCGCACGTCGGGTCTCCGCGGCCCCCTCCACGGCGTCCCGGTCGTCATCAAGGACAACCTCGACTACGCGGGGCTGGTCACCACCGCGGGATTCGACGGATTCAGCGCCGCCACCGGAGGCGTCGACATGATCCCCGGCGACGACGCGGCCGCCGTGGAGCGCCTGAGGGCCGCGGGCGCGGTCATCCTGGGCAAGACCAACATGCCGGACTTCGCCGGGCACGGCACCCGCACCCGCAGCTCGGTCGCGGGCGAGACCCTCAACCCGTATGCGGTCGACCGGGTGCCGGGCGGATCGAGCGGCGGCACGGCGACGGCGGTGAACGCCAGCTTCGCGGTCCTGGGCCTCGGCACGGAGACCGGCGGTTCGATCCAGAACCCGGCCGCCGCCCAGGCGCTGGTGGGCTTCAAGCCGACCTTCGGGCTGGTTCCGCTGGAGGGCGTCCTCCCGATGGATGCCACCTACCGGGACGTTGTCGGCCCCTTGGCGCGCACCGTTCGCGACGCGGCGCTGGTCCTCGACGTCATCGCGGGTCCCACGCCCGAGGATCTGGCCACCTACGCCGCCTCCGGACACATGCCGGAGGAGGGCTACACGGCGGGACTGACCACGACGGCGCTTGAGGGCAGGCGCTTCGGGCTCGTGGGTGCGGGATGGCGCGATTCCTTCCTGCCGCTGGCGGCGGAGACGGAGGCGCTTTACGCGGATGCCGTCGCGGTGCTCGAGGCCGAGGGGGCCGAGGTGGTGGAGGATCCGTTCGCCGGGCGCGGGTGGGTCGAAATGTACGGGGAGCGGCCCCGGGTGCGTTCGGTGGGGACGCACGACCTGTTGGTGTACCTGCGCGGACTCGGCCCGGAGGCGGCCTTCCACACCATCGAGGAGTGGGAGGAGCTGTCCGGGAGGGCGTTTCGCGGCGGGCGGGGACCCCGGAATCCGGCGGCGCCCACGGCGACGGAGGAGGGGGACGCCTTCCAGGCATGGCGCATGGAGATGCGTGCCCTCTTCCGCGAGGTCCTAGCGGCCCACGAACTCGACGGACTCTTCTTCCCTCAGGCGGGCGAACCCATCCGACCGCTCGTCGAGGACCCCGAGCGCCCCGAATACCGTCCCAACAACCACGCCGAACTGCCGAGCAACATCATCAACGACATCGGCTTGCCGACCGTCACGGTGCCGTTCGCCTACTACGACGACGGCACCCCCTTCGTGCTTGCCTTCATCGGCGATCTGTGGAGCGACGCGGATCTGCTGGCGTGGGCGTACGATCTGGAGCAGGCGACGATGGCCCGCGTGGCGCCGGTACTCACCGAAAAGCATGGCTCTGGTGGTAGGTGAGATAAGCCGGTTAACTTGCGTTGGTCTGCAACGCCACAGGCTCCCACGTTGCAGTTTGGCCGAAATCGACATTCCAGCGCCCAATCCTCGGGGCGTTATTGAATGCTCGGTTCCGGGAAAGTCCCGGATTCGGGGCAAACGGGTCCTGAACGCGCGGGAGCGCCAGGGCCACAGGCAGGAGTGGACGATGATGCGGACGGAAAAGCACGACGATCGGTTGGGGGTTGCACGGTCCAGGGTTTCACAGCCGTGAGCGCGGAACTCATCGCGGTTCTGGGCGTCGGGGTGGCCCTGGCAGGGCTGAACTGGCGGATGAGCAGCGTGCTGCGTCGGGAGATGGGAACGTTGCGGGCGGACACCCGAAACGACCTTGCGGGTCTTCGCGAGGAGATGCGGACCGAGATCGGAGGTTTGCGCGAGGAGATGCGCACCGAGATCGGAGGTTTGCGCGAGGAGATGCGCACCGAGATCGGAGGTTTGCGCGAGGAGATGCGCACCGAGATCGGAGGGCTTCGGGACGAAATCGCGTCTTTGCGAGGGGACTTCGGCGCGGAATTCACTGTCCTTCGCGGCGAAATCGCCGGCTTGCGTACGGAGTTCAAGGGTGATTTGGTCGCACTTCGCGGGGAGTTCCGGGAGGACATGGCAGAGTTTCGGGCCGAGACGCGGACCGGGATTGCGGGCGTGAGGACCGAAATGAGTGAGGGATTCCGTCAGCTGGATGTGCGCCTTCGCTTCCTGGAGGAGCATTTCTTCCTGGACCAGTCCGCGAAGCAGGCGTCGGCCTGACATCGCATCCGGGTCGGCGACCGTTGCCGGTAGTCTGGCTGGCAGTCACGACGGTCTTTTCCTCGGCTGCGCTCCACCCGGCTGCGCCCTTGCGCCGAACCATCACCGCTCGCAGTCTCCCGCTTGCGATCCCCGGCCGTTCACCTGACGCGCCAGGAGCGGCCCCCAACAACCTGCAGCGCCGGCAATCCCGGGTAAGGCACCCTGCAATGCCTCCACGCACGTCCGCCGAGTTCCGTCGAGCCACGCCATCGCTCCTCCTCTCCCTGGCCTCAGTCTTCCTCGCCACCCTCGTCCCCTTTGTCATTCCCGTGGCGACTGCTCAGGAACCCCTTCCCGCCATCACCGAAAAGACCCGGGGCACCACCGCCATGGAGGGCTTCTTCAACCTCTACTGGCACGACGGCACCGGCGTCCTCTACTGGGAACTGGACCTCACCGCCGGCGAGTTCCTCTACCAGATCTCGATGGGATCGGGACTGGGTTCCAACCCTGTCGGAATCGATCGCGGCCAGCTCCGCGGCACCCACGTCCTCGAAGCCAGGCGGATCGGACCCCGCGTCCTCCTCGTGCAGCCCAACTACCAGTTCCAGGCCCGCAGCGACAACCCCACCGAGGTGCAAGCCGTGCGGGACGCCTTCGCCCCTTCGGTGTACTGGGGGTTCGACATCGTGGCGCGCACCGGGGACCGCGTTCTGGTTGACGCCACTCCCTTCTTCCTCCGCGACGCGCGCAACGTGATCGGCCAGATCGCGCAGCGTGGCGAGGGCAACTTCCGCCTCGACGCGTCCCGCTCTGCCGTTCACCTGCCTGCCACGCAATCATTCCCGGAGAACACCGAGGTGGAGGCGCTGCTGACCTTCACCAGCGACAATCCCGGCGGACTCGTGAGCGGGGTAGCCGCCAATCCGCGCGCGGTGACGCTGCGCCAGCACCACTCCTTCATCCAGCTGCCCGACGACGGCTACCGGACCCGCATCGCCGACCCCCGTGTCGGCGTCAACGGACCCACGATCCATGACTACGCCACCCCCATCGACGAGGACCTGCGGCTGCGCCTCGCCGCCCGCCACCGCCTCCAGAAGCGCAACCCCGGCCCGGATCCGTCCGAGCCCGTGGAGCCGATCGTCTACTACCTCGATCCCGGCACGCCCGAGCCGATCCTCAGCGCCCTCATCGAAGGGGCGGCGTGGTGGGGCGAAGCCTTCGAGGCCGCGGGGTTCATCGACGCCTACCGGGTGGAGGTGCTCCCGGAGGGCGTCGATCCGCAGGACATCCGCTACAACATGATCCACTGGACGCACCGGCGGACGCGCGGGTACTCGTACGGCAATACGGTCATCGATCCGCGCACCGGCGAGATCATCCGCGGGGTGGTGAACCTGGGGAGCCTGCGACTGCGGCAGGACTACCTGCTCGGCAAGGGCATGGTCTCGCCCTTCGCGGGTACGGTGGGTGAAGATGGCGACGCCTCAACCGACCCGATGTTCTGCGCGCTTTCGGCCGCCCCCGGCTTCGATTACCTAGCCCAGGTCGCCGGCAACTCCGACGCGGTCGAGATGGCCCTGGCCCGGGTGCGCCAGCTTTCGGCCCACGAAGTCGGTCACACGATCGGCTTCCCCCACAACTACCTGGCCAGCACTTACGGCCGCGAGAGCGTGATGGACTATCCGGCCCCGTACGTCGAGATCGACGCCGACGGCAACCTGGACCTGTCGAACGCCTACGTGCAGCGGATCGGCGAGTACGACAAGCTGTCGGTCAACTGGCTCTACCGCGAGTTCCCCGAGGGGACCGACGAGGCCGCGGCGCTCGAGGAGATCGTACGGCAGGGCATGCGCGACGGCCTGATCTTCATGGCACACACCAACAACAACTTCATCGGCGCGGGACACCCCTACGCCGGCGTGTGGGACAACGGCGCCAACCTGGTCGACCACCTCAAGCACGAGATCCGCGTCCGCAACATCGGGATGGAGGGCTTCGGCGACCATATGATCCGCGCCGGCCGCCCCCTCTCCGACCTGGAATACGTGCTCCTGCCGCTTTACATGCACCACCGCTTCCAGCTGCGCGCCGCCGCGCAGAGCCTGGGCGGGGCCGACTACAGCTACGCCGTGAGGGGGGACGGTCAGGTTCCGGTCGCGATCGTGCCGGGCGAAGAGCAGCGCGACGCCCTCGAGACGATCCTGTCGGCGCTCACGGTGGAATTCCTGGCGCTTCCTGAAGAGGTGATCGCGATGATTCCGCCGGGAGCATTCCGCCACCAGGAGGGAGAGGTCTTCCCGGGCCACACCGAGCTGCTCTTCGACCCGCTGGGCGCGGCCGAGGCGGCCGCCGACTTCACGGTGGGCGAGATCCTCCACCCGGCGCGCATGGCGCGGCTGGTCGTGTATGGCAGTATGGACGACAACCCGAATCTGGAAGAAGTGGTCGACCGCCTCATCGAAGCCACCTGGGGCACCGCCGCCCAGCGCGACGAATACCGTACACGCGTCCAGCACGCCATCCAGCGCACCGTGGTGGACCGCATGATGCGCCACGCCGGCAGCGCGGGGACGATGACCGAGGCGCGGGCGGTACTCTCCGACCGGCTGGACCGACTGGCGGGTCAGCTTGAGGCGCTCATGGCGGCGTCGCCGCACCAGCGGCTGGTAGCGGCCGACATCCGCCGCTGGCAACAGCGGATCGAGAACACGACGCCGGCGCCGTCGCTGCAGTTGCCCGCCGGGGACCCGATCGGGGGGAATGGGGGGAGCCGGCGACCTCCCCCTCAGTCCGTCGGCTTCTGAAACCGGTACCCGAACCCGCGCACCGTCTCGATCCACTCCCCCACGGGGCCGAGCTTGCCCCTGAGCCGCCGCACGTGCATGTCGACGGTGCGGGTGTGCAGACGCCTTGCCGCGACCGAGTCCACGTCCCAGGCCTCGGTGAGGAGCTGGTGGCGGCTCTGGGTGCGGCCGCGGCGTTCCATCAGCGTCTGCAGGAGACGGAATTCGGTCGGAGTCAGCTGGACCTCTTCGTCGTCGAGCGTCACGATGTGCGCGCCGACGTCCACCCTGAGCGGCCCGGCGCGCAGTATGGGGCCGCCACCGGTCGCGGCCCGCCGTTCGCCCTGCGTGCGGCGGAGTATCGCGTCCACGCGCAGCACCAGCTCACGCGGGCTGAAAGGCTTGGTGAGGTAGTCGTCGGCGCCGAGTTCCAGACCCTGGATGCGGTCGGCCTGGTCCTTTTTCGCGGTGAGGATCAGAACCGGGACGGTCTCGGTGGCGGGGTCGCCCCGCAGCGCCATGAGGACATCGTCACCGGAGATTTCCGGCAACATGCGGTCCAGCACGAGAAGGTCGGGAAGATCGCGGTGCAAGGCGTCCAGGGCCGCCGCTCCATTCAGCGCAGTCTCGACCCTGTAGCCCTCGCGCGTGAGCTGGTAGGCGATGAGAGCGGCGATCTCGGGTTCGTCCTCGACGACCAGCACGCGGGGTGGGGTCTTGGTCTCGCTCATGGGGGACCGCTCGGTTCGGTTACGAGTTCGGGGTCCTCGTCGTAGTAGCGAAAGATCTTGAGTCCGGCGTTCCTCTCCGGAACATCCCTGAACAGCTGGATTCTGTAAAGACTTCCCCGAGCCTGAAACCGGGTATACGGTGTATGATCCGCCAGACACCGCTGGCCGCGCTCAACGCGCAACCCCGCGTCTCCATTCCGCGCCAAGGACGAGGACGAACCCCATGAACGACCTGGGCGAGGCCGTCGCCCGGACCAGGGGCGTGCAACCGTGGCGCCGCGTCTTCCACATGATGGGCGGCGTGGCGACCGCCGCGTTCGTTCACTACCTGGGTCCGGATTCCTCCGTGCCGTTGGCGATCCTGGCGGGGGCGCTGGTGGTGGGAGTGCTGCTGGACTGGACGCGGCTGCGCTCCCGGGCGGCCAACAAGGTCTTCTTCCGGGCGTTCGCGTGGCTGGCTTCGCCGCGTGAGGCGCGCGGGGTGGCGTCGTCGACCTGGTTCGTGCTCGGCGCGCTGATCGTGCTGGTGGTCGCTCCGCACCCGTTCTTCGCGCCGGCCATGGTGGTTCTGGCGTGCGCCGACCCGGCGGCGAGCGTGGTCGGCAGGCTTTGGGGACGGCACAAGGTGGGGAAGGGGAGCTGGGAGGGGACTTCGACCTTCTTCGTGGTCGCGGCGGCCGTGCTGACTCCCTTCGTCGGCCTCCAGACCGCGCTGATCGCGGCGGCGGTGGTGGCGATCATGGAGGTGCTGCCCCTTCGCATCGACGACAACCTCACGGTCCCGATCTCCACGGCGCTGGTGCTGTGGGGCGTTGCGGTGCTGAGCTGAGCCGCGAGTCGCGGCCCCGGCTAGTCGGAGCCGGGCCATCCGCTGTGCCGGCATCGGCTGCGGGCCCGGGACCAGCCCTTACACGTCGTCGTCCACCCGCCCCCGCCCCGCCGTCGCCTCGGCGATCGCGTCCGCGAGCTCCGCGCGCCGATGCCGTGGAACCAGCACCCGAAACCGCACTTCGGCGCCGAAGATACGCTCATCGACCACCCCGCCGACCTCATCGAGAACCCGTTCCACCCGGCGCACCGCCTCATAGGCAACCGTCACCACGACCGGCCTCCGCTCCACCTTCTCCTCGGTCGGACACACCTCCAGGACGTGCTTCACGCCACCGGCATATGCGCGCGCGAGCCCTCCGGTCCCCAGCTTCACCCCTCCGTAGTAGCGCGCGCACACCACCACCGCCTCACCCACCCCCGAGTGCAGCAGCGTGTGCAGCATGGGCCTGCCCGCCGTACCGTGCGGCTCCCCCGCGTCGCTCATGCCGACTTGCGCCGTCGAGCCGGGTTCGCCCGCGTTGTACGCCCAGCAGTAGTGGGTCGCTCCGGGAATCTGTTCACGTGTCTCCTGAACGAACCGCACGGCCTCCTCCCTGCTGGCCGCCCTGCCCGCGCGGGTCACGAAGCGGCTCCGCCGGACCACGTCCTCGACCTCGGCGGCAGCTGCGGGAACTCGGTATGCATCCATGGCCGGGGGCATGTGAAGTGGACTTTCCAATTCGGGAACACCACCTTACTCTACAATCGCGTCATCCGGATCGGAAAACGCGGTCCCCAATCGGACTCTTCCCGGGAGAAAGTGTGAAAAGGACAGGCGACTCCGCCCATCGGCCCACCGACGAAGCAGAAAGGGAGGTACCCCTGCGCGTCTTGGCCGATGTCCCCCTGGAAGAGGAAGTCGTCCTGGTGCGGATCGACGTGGCCGGAGAAGACGTGGTGCCGCTGCTGGAGCAGGGCATCGTGCCGGGGTGCAAGCTGTGTCCGGTCCGGCACGCTCCCGCGGGCGGCCCGACCGTCTATCGCGTGGACGGCGCCCTCGTCGCGCTCCGGAGAGAGACCGCGTCCTGTCTCTGCGTGCGCAGTGCACTGGAAGCCGCGGGGGTTCTCGACTCGAATTGAGCGCGGGTAGCGCGTCCGCCACGCTGTCGGCGGAGGCGGCCGAGGGAACCGCGGCGGACGCCGGCCACCCGCTGGTCGCCTTGGTAGGTCCCCCGAATTCGGGGAAGTCCACCCTCTTCAACAACCTCACCGGTCTGCGCCAGAAGGTCGCGAACTACCCTGGGGTGACGGTCGAACGCCGGTCCGGCGTCGCCGATTCGGACGCCGGCCCGGTCGAGGTGATCGACCTTCCCGGCGTCCTGGGACTCTCTCCCCGCAGCGCGGATCAGATGATCACGCGCAACGCGCTGCTCGGAGAGCTGGAGGGTGACCGAAAGCCCGATGCGATCGTGCTCGTGCTCGACGCCACGCGTCTCCGGTCCCACCTGATGGTCGCGGAGCCGGTGCTGGGGCTCGGGCTGCCGGCGCTGGTCGTCCTCACCATGGCCGACGAACTGGACCGCCGCGACGGTGAGCTCAGGAGTGCCCGGCTGTCGCGGGACCTGGGTGTCGAGGTGGCGCTGGTCAACGCGCGGGACGCCCGCACGCTGGAACCCGTGCGCCGTTTCCTCGCCGCCCTCCACACGGGAGGCGAGGAGGTGCGGGCATGTCCGATCGTAGTCGCCGCCGACCATCTCGAGGGGCACCCGTCCGGCCGCTCCCTGCCCGTGATCGACGTTTTCGCCGCCCGGCGCGAGCGCGCCCGGGAACTGGGCCGCTCGGCCGGATTCAAGGCGCCGCGGCCGTCGCGCTTCACCAACCAGCTCGACGCCCTCGTGCTGCATCGCCTGTGGGGGCCGGTGATCTTCGCCGTGGTGGTGGGACTGGTCTTTCAGGCCATCTTCACATGGGCGATACCCCTCATGGACGGCACCGAAGCGCTGATCGGCGCCTCGGGCGGATACCTCGCCGGCGTCTTGCCCGATACATGGTTCCGCGCCCTGCTGATCGACGGAGTGTGGGCGGGGGTGGGATCGGTGCTCGTCTTCCTGCCCCAGATCCTCATCCTCTTCTTCTTCATCGCGATCATGGAGGACTCGGGCTACATGGCGCGCGCGGCGGTGATCGCCGACCGCCTCATGCACAAGGTGGGGCTCCAGGGCAAGTCCTTCCTGCCCCTGCTCTCCGCCTACGCCTGCGCGATCCCCGCGATCATGTCCGCGCGCACCGTCGAGGACGAACGGGACCGCATCGCCACGGTCTTCATCGCGCCCTTCATGACCTGCTCGGCCCGGCTTCCCGTGTATGCGCTGCTGATCGCGGCATTCATCCCCGCGGGACCCCTGCTGGGACCGTTCCTGGGACGCCGCACAGCCGTCCTCATCGGCCTCTACGCCCTCGGACTCCTGGCGGCGGTCGGCACGGCGGCGCTCCTCAAGAGCACGCTGCTGCGCGGCCGGTCCATGCCGTTCGTCATGGAACTTCCTCCCTACCGCTGGCCCAGCGCCCGCTCGATCGGGACGCGCCTGCTGGACCGCACGAAGATCTTCCTGCGGCGCGCCGGCAAGATCATCCTGGCCGTGACCGTCGTGCTGTGGGTCCTGGCCCAGTTCCCGAGGACTCCCGCAGGAGCGCCACCCGAGATCGGCGACAGCGCGCTCGGCCGCATGGGACAGGTCGTCGAGCCGGCGATCGAGCCGCTCGGTTTCGATTGGCGGATCGGGATCGGGCTGGTCACGTCGCTGGCCGCCCGAGAGGTGATCGTCGGCACCCTCGGTACGATCTACGGGGTGGAGGCCGAGGACGAGCAGGATTTCGAACTGCGTGCCGCGCTGCAACAGGATCTCGATTTCGGGGCTGCGGTGGCGCTGCTGATCTTCTTCGTTTTCGCGCTGCAGTGCATGTCCACGGTGGCCGTGATGCGCCGCGAAACGGGGGGGTGGCGATGGCCGATTCTGCAGTTCTGCTACATGCTGGCCCTCGCGTACTTCGGCGCATGGGCGGCGAACGCGCTGCTGTGACGGGCCGGGCCGGCCGGGGGGCAAAGGTGGCTGCAGCCGTCCGGACTGCCGGAGCACTGGCGGTCGTCACGCTGCTCACCGGGCTGCCGGGCTGCAACCCCGATCAACCTGCGGCGGGGGACACCGGCGCCGTGGTGGACGACCGGGGCCGCGCGCACGACCCCTCGACCCCCCTCACCCGCATCGTTTCGCTGATCCCGGCTGTCACCGAGACGCTGGTGGCGATCGGCGGCGCGGACCTCCTGGTCGCCCGCACCCGCTACGACGACGATCCCGCGCTGGCGGACCTGCCGTCGGTCGGCGGCGGGATCGACCCCAGCCTCGAGTTCCTGGCGCAACTCAACCCCGACCTTGTCGTCCTGTGGGCCTCGGGCGCGAGCGGGGTGTTGCTCGAGGACCGCCTCGACGAGATCGGCCTGAACTGGTACGCCGCCGCCATCCAGACGGTGGACGACTTTCGCCGGCACGCGCGCAACCTGGGCCGCCTGGCCGGTCTGTCCGCCGCAGCCGACTCCGTGGTCGCCCGGGTCGAGCGCGACTTTGCGGCCGCGGAGAAGTTGTGGTCGGGCCGGGAGCCGGTAGAGGTGGTCCATGTCGTGCAGTTGGAACCGCCCATGACCGTCGGGCCCGGTACCTTTCTGGACTCCCTACTGGGCACGGCGGGGGCCGTCAACGCCTTCGGCGACATCGTGGGGTCGTGGCCGCTGGTGAGCATGGAGGAGGTGGTGAGGCGGGACCCCGACTATGTGATCATGCCGGTTCAGGGCTACGGAACGCCCGAGGCGCGCGCGGACTACGGCGACCCTTCGATCGAGCGTTTGCGGGCGCAGCCGGGCTGGTCGGCGGTCCCGGCGGTAGTGGCGGGCCGCGTCATCTCGGTCGACGGATCGCTCTTCGGCCGACCGGGCCCGCGCATGGGTGAAGCCGCCCTGTACTTGGCCACGCGCCTGCACGGTCCGCGCTGAGGGCCCCTCACCACCTGGCCCCCTGCCTGCACTGCCCCCGCTGAGGGGCGCGCGCTGCACCATGGCGATCCAGCCGCGCGGTCCCTCTCGACGCCCCTACGGAATCAGCACCCTCGGGGCCCGCTTCACGAAGAACACGCCTTCCTTGCCCGAAGTCACCACGATGATCCCGCTCTCGAAGTACGGGTAGTTGCTCCACGACCCGTCGAAGCCCGGCGCGTCCTCGCCCCAGGGCACCGTGTCGAAGAAGCCGATCTCCACCGGGTTCTCGCGATCGGAGATGTCCAGCACGCGAAGGCCGCTCACGTAGTTGGACTGGTACATGAAGTCGCCGCGGATGTACAGGTTGTGGTCCGAGGAGGTGTTTTCCGAGAAGTGCTCCTTGACCAGGACCGGGTCGTCCAGGTCCTTGACGTCCCATACCAGAGTGCGGGTGTTCGAGACCATGCCGTCCAGCTCGTCGAGTTCGTCATTCATGTAGAAGTACTCGTGGGCTTCGTCGATCCAGCCCTGGTGGGAGTAGGACGCGTTGGGGTACGTGCTCATCGCCAGTGCGACAGGGGCGCTCTTGTCGGAGACGTCGGCGATGCTCAGCGCAGTCTCGTTGGACCCGAAGCAGATCTCCCTGCCGCGGTGCTCCGCGTCGGGCCCTTCGTAGATGATGCACATGGCGTCGTGGCTGTAGCCGGTCTGCGCCCGTCCGGTGGCGGCGTCGGCGAAGCAGCCGGCGAAGGTCGGATTCCGTGGATCGCGGATGTCGATCATGTGGAGCCCGCCGCCGCAGGTGTCGCCGCCGCCGCTGGATCCCACCGAGTACGCGAATCCGGTGGCCTCGTTGATAACGATGTTGTGAGCGCTGTGGATTCCGTCGTAGCGCGCCGTTTCCTCGAAGGTTACGGGTTCGCCGGTGGCGTCGCGCAACTGGGTGAGGTCGAAGACCTGCATGCCGTGCCGGCCCGAGTTGTCGGAGACGATGAAGGCGTGATCGGCGTAGACCTTGATGTCGCGCCACGTGCTCGGATTTGCCCCCTCGGTCAGTGGCAGGTTGCCGGCGTTTCTGGGGTGCGCCGGGTCGGAGAGGTCGATGAAGGAGGTGCCGTCGTAGCGGCCCACGATCGCCCACTCCGTCCCCGTGTCCGGGTCGGTCCACCCCCAAACATCGTTGACCTCGGCGCCGCGCCCGCCGCCCAGCTGCCGCACCGGCAGAAACGACACGATGTCGACGTTGGCGCAGTTGAAGACCTCGGCGGACCCGTCCTGGCAGGCGACCTCGTCACCGGTGATGGGGTCGAGGCCGGCGACTTCGCTCGCCATCCCGACCCCCCGGTTCCAGCCGTCGCCTTTCCGCTCGATGATCGCGGCCGTGCCCAGTCCGTAGTCGTCCGCTCCCAGACCCACCACGCCGATCCCCGAGCCCAACGCGAGCACCGACCCCATCTGGTCGCCCGGGGACAGCCCATCCACGGAGAACTTTGTCATCGCGCCCCAGCCGCCGCCTCCTGGCTCCGGCGACATCACGTAGTACCGTCCCTCGAACCCTCCGGCTCCCGGCGCCGCGATCCAGATGTCATCGCCGCTCATCGTAACGGCGCTCCCGAACCGGGTCCCGAATCCCCCGTCGAAGGGTCGGTAGGTGTCTTGCGGGCTCCATTCACCCGAAGACTCGTCGAGGACGTACCGATAGACCGCGCCGACGAACCGGTTCTGCTGCGGTGCTCCGATCATGGCCGTGCCGTTTCGCATCGCCAGCGCCGACCCGAACCCGGTCTGACCCGTGTCCTCGGGTTCCAGCTTGGCCGTCTCGGACCAGCTTCCATCAGCCCCGCGGCGAAAAACGTACACGGCGCCCCGGCCCTGGTTCTTCCGCGAAGTTCCTATCAGCGCGTAGTCTCCCTCGACCGCCAGCGCTTGCCCGAACCAGTCCTGCGGCTCGGCGTCGCTCGCCATCAGCTTGGCTGATTCGCTCCACCGGCCGGAATCGTCGCGAGTCAGCACGTATACCGCACCGCGACCTTCGCCGTGGCCCCAGGCGGAGACCAGCGCCACGCCGTCCCCCACCGCCATGGCACGCCCCCAGGCTTCACCTGCAACCACGTCACTGGCGGAGATCTTGGCCATCTCGGTCCAGTCCCCCGCCTCGTTGCGCCGGAAGACGTAGACCGCACCCCGGGTGTCGTCGATCACCGTCGATCCGACCAGCAGGTCGCCGTCCACCACCCCCAGCGCCCGCCCGAAGTGGTCCCCGTCTGCCGCGTCCGAGGCGAAAAGACGCTGCACTTCAGTCCACCCGCCTCCGTTCTTCCGGTAGACGTACACGTATCCCGGGGCGCGTTCGTTGAGCGATTCGCCGATGAGGACATCGCCCCCGCTCACGGCGGCGGAGGATCCGAACCCCTGCCCCGTGACCTGCGACGGCTGCAAGAAGAAAACCAGCGATGCGAACAGCGGAAGAATGGACAGCCTCACGATCGTCACCTCATTTCCTTTGGGTTGCCCGGCCCCCATGGTGGCGGGGTACCCGGACCTGCATGACGGTGCGGCCGAAATGCCGCCCCCAATTCTACTACGATACCGCCGGCGGCCGCTTCTTCAGCACGAAGAGCCCTTCCTTGATGCTCGACACGATGATCACTCCGCTCTCGAAGTACGGGTAGACGCTCCACGCCCCCGCGAACCCCGGCTTGTCCTCACCGAAGGGCACGGTGTCGAAGAACCCCACCTCGCGCGGTTCCTCCGGGTTCGAGATGTCCAGGATCCGCAGCCCGCTCAGGTAGTTGGCCTGGTACATGAGGTCGCCGAGCACGTACAGGTTGTGGTCCGACGACGCGGTCGTGCCGAGGTGCTCTCTGACCAGCACCGGATCCTCGAGTTCGCTGATATCCCACACCAGCGTGCGCGTGCGGGACACGTTTCCGGCGAGTTCGTCGGTCTCGTCGTTCATGTAGAAGTAGCGGTGGTCGTCCGACAGCCATCCCTGGTGCAGGTATCCCGCGTTGGGGTAGGTGGCGCTCGACAGCGCCACGGGAGCCTCCTTGTCGGTCACGTCCGAGATCGAGAGCGCATTCTCGTTCGCGCCCAGGCAGATCTCGCGATCCCGGTACTGCTCGTCGGGGCCCTGATAACGCACGCACTGCGCGTCGTGGCTGTAGCCCGTGCGCATGTTCCCCGTCGCTGCATCCGCGAAGCAGCCCGCAAACACGGGGTTCTGCGGTTCCCGGATGTCGACCATGTGAAGTCCGCCGCCACACGTCTCCCCACCGCCGGAGGCCCCCACCACGTACGCGAAGCCCGTCTCCTCGTTGATCACGATGTTGTGGGCCGAGTGGATGCCGTCGTAGTGGGCGGTCGGCTCGAAGGTCGCGGGAGGATCGGCCACGTCGCGCAGCCGGGTGAGGTCGAAGACCTGGACACCGTGCGCTCCGGCGTTGTCCGCCACCACGAAGGCGTGGTCGCGGTAGACCTTGATGTCGCGCCACATGTTGGGCGTCGCTCCTTCGGTGAGCGGCAGTTCGCCCAAGTAGACCGGGTTGGCGGGATCGGTCAGGTCGACGAAGGTCGTGGCGTCCGCACGCCCCATGATGGCGTATTCGCGCCCCGACTCGGGATCGGTCCACCCCCAAAGGTCGTTGGCTATTGCGCCTCGTTCACCTCCCAGCGCATGGGTGGGCAGAAAGGCGACCAGGTCCACCTCGCCGCATCCGAATCCGCCCGCCGATCCCCCCTCGCATCCGATCTCGCCGCCGACGAGCGCCTCGAGTTCGCCACCCTCTTCGACGATCCTGCCTGCGGATTCCCACCCGTCGGGCGTACGGCCGAAAAGGAACCCGGCCCCCTCGAAGAAATCGGCGCCCGGCGCGCCCACCACCGCCACATCCCCGCCCAGGGCAACGGCGAGGCCATAGAAATTGAACGGACCACCGGGGCCGAACTCGGCGACCTCGGCCCACTCTCCGGACGCGTCACGCCGGAACGCGAAGCCGCCGCCGATGCCGCCGCCCGTCAACGGCGACCCGGCGACGAGGTCGTCCCCCGATGCGGCGACGGCCATGCCGAACCCGGAAGCCGGAACGGGCGTTTCCGGCTGAATCGCCTGTACGTGCGTCCACTCCGCACCCGTGCCTCCCCCGGTGCGCCTGAAGTGATGGACGACACCGCTCAGCTGGCCGCCGATGGGCGCTCCCGCGAACACCTCGCCCCGCGATACAGCCACACTCGCTCCCATGGAAGCCGGGACCGGTTCGGGTGGGTCAAGGCGTACGAGTGGAGTCCACGTCCCCGTTGCCCCGCCGAACACATACACGGAGCCGAGTTGCAGGTCGGGAACGCCCGTGCCTGGAATCAGGGATACCGCACCGCCGGGCGCACCGACCGCCAGCAGGCCCTCCTCGATGTCGAGAGAGGTGCCGTATGCTGCGCCATTCGGCAGGTCGGCGGGCTGCAGGACCGAGCTTAGTTCGTAACCGGCCGTGGCCACCCGGAAGACGAACACCGCGCCCCTTCCCTCGTCGGCCCCGGGCGCGCCGACCAGGATGTCGTTGCCGTTCGTGGCCACGGCGGCCCCGAACCGGGCGTCCTCTGTCGCCTCGTCCCAGGCGAGTCGTTCACCGAGCGACCACCCTCCGTCCGCCCGGCGGTACACGTACACCGCTCCAGTCCCTTCCCCGGGTGCGCCAACCGCCAATACGGCGCCGCTAACGTCCAGCCCTTCGCCGAAGCCCGTCAGAGCCTCCACCGGCGTCGGCAGCGTCGCCGTTTCGGTCCACCCGTCACCTGTGCGGGTGAAGACGTGCACCGCCCCCGCCCGGTTGCCCGGCATGGGGAAGATCGCGAGCCCGCCGGGCCTTCCCACAAAGATCTCGTCACCCTCCACCACGACGCTGACTGCAAAGGCGGAGGCGACGGTCGGGGCCGTGAGGGACCGGACATTCGTCTGTCCCGCGACCGTCGAAGCGGGGCACACGAGGAGTGCGGCGAAGATGGATGTGTGAAGTTGGGCGAGACGGGTGTGCATGGTGTTTCGATTCCGAAGTTCGAGGCGAGCTTTGGGCCGGCTCCGGACCGGCGAACGTGGCGAATCCGGCACAATAATCAAACCGGGCGCGCCGGCCCACCAGATCATGGCGGCGCGAACGACCCCCTGTAGATTGAGGTCACCGTGATGATCCCGCTTCCCCTGAGGGTCCATGACCACAGCCCGCGTCCTCCTGACTGCCGTCGGCGCGCTGTCGGCCACCGTCGCCGTCACCGCGTGCGACCCGGCCCCGCACCCCCTCCATCTGGCGACAGCCCACCAGATGGGCCCGGTTGCGTACCGTGACCCGGCGGGCGGCATCTCGCCGGACGGACAATTCCTCGCCTACACCCAGGGCCGCGAACTGCTCGTGCTGGACCTCGCCCGGGACGAGGGCCGGAGCCTGGGCCTAGCCCCCAGCCAGCTCCGCTACGTCACCTGGCACCCGGAGAGCGACCGGTTGCTCGCGCACGAGCGTTCCTTCGACAGGCGGCGGCAGGCGTGGTTCGTCTACGATATCGAAAGCGGAGCGAAGCAGACGATGTGGGGCAGGGGGTACGACACCGGCTTGCCCTCGCCGTCCACCCTGCTCGAGCTGAGTTGGGCCCCCGACGGCGAATCGCTGGTCGGTGTCGTCAGGAGTGCGCGGGTCTCCCGGGTCTGGCGCATCCGCACCGACGGCAGCGTTGGCGAGGTCGCAGGCGAGAGCCTCCGTCTCTCCTACCCGGTGGTTTCGCCCACCGGCGAGGTGGCGTGCATCGAGCGGTATGGAGGCCGGCAGCACCTCCGTTACCCGTGCGCGGAACCGCGTGTCCACTGGCTGGACGGACACGAGCCGTACGGCCACGTCGCCTTCTCCGCCGATGGCGCCACCATCCACTACGCCGCACCGAATGACGACGGCGTCCTGGAACTCTGGTCCAGGCCGGTGGGAGGAGGCGAAGCCCGGCAACTGGCGGCCGCCGAACGCGACGCCTACGGCCCCGCCGTCACCCCGGACGGAGACATCGTCTACCGCAGCCAGCACTACATGGTTTCCCTGTCCGCGGTCCCCGCCGACGGCGGCCCGGTCCGCCGCATCACCACCTTCCAGTCCGAGACCCCTACCTGGAGTCCCGACGGCACCGAGGTCTCGTTCACCTTCGGCCGCTGGCGCGTCGCCACCGACGATGTGCGGTACCCCGACATCGACCAGCACATCGGCACCGTGGACGCGACCTCGCCATCACCGAAGGGCGCCCCCGACCGCATCGTCCGCAGCTCCTACTCCGAGGACCAGGGCATGCACTGGTCGCCGAACGGCCGCTGGATCACCTACCACAGCCACATCGGCGGCACCGACGACATCTTCCTCATCCCCGCCGACGATCCCTCCAACCCCCGCATCATTTCGGAGGAGGGCCACGAGACCGGCTGGCCGCGCTGGTCGCCCGACGGCCGCTGGATCGTCTTTCCCAGCTACACGCGAGACGCGGCCGGGGCGCGCAAGAGCTTTCTGTACGTGATCTCGATTGACCAGGAGACCGGCGAGACACTTCCGCAGCGGGCGGTGGACCTGGGGGACTTCCGCCACGACGCGCTCCAGGCCGAATGGATGCCGGACTCGCAGGGACTGGTCTTCGAAGCGGCGGAGGGGGCGGGGAGGAAGGCGCTCTACCAGGTCCCGCGCGATGGCGGCACCCCCGAGCGCTTCCACGAATGGACCTCGGACCAGGTGCATTCGGGGATCGCGGTGTCGCCGGAAGGGACGTGGATCGCGTACATCGGACCGGACAGCGCGGGGTTTTTCCAGGTGTACCGGGTGCGGATGGGTGGGGGGGGAGCGGAACAGGTGACCGTGGATCCGACGCGAAAGACGCAGCCGGCGTACGATCCGACAGGGAAGTGGCTGGCGTACACGGAGTTCAGCTACGAAGCACGCTTCTGGAGACTGCAAAATGTCAGGTAGAGTTTACAAATTGTAAACCGGAGTTCACTCCACCCCTACCATCGCCGCACCTTCCCCGTCACCTCCACATCGACCTTCACGCCGTCCACCGACCGGGGAACCTTCGCCCGCAACCGCGGGTCATCGCGCTCCAGGTACACCTTCACGCACGTCTTCCCGCCCTTCAGCCCGATCGCAGTCCCGGTCACTCCCTCGATCCCGATCACCTTGCGGGTGACCTTCTTGCAGGCGTCCTCGAACCGGTCCCGCACGGTGTCAGCTCCCGTCGATCGTCACGTCGAAGCGCTTCAGCACCGCGTCGATCGGGTTGGCCAGCGTACTGTTCTGGCTTCCCGCGAAGAGCAGTCCCACCGGCTGGCGCGCGCTCCCGCCGCTGCCACCCGACACGATCAGCGACCCCGAGTCCCCCGGCGCCGAGAAACCGCCCCCCGTGACCATGATCTGGCCGACGAAGCGCGCGGTGCCGTCGCGGAAGCCGACGTTCATGGTGGCGTTGATGCCGGTGATCTTGCCCGTGGTATGGCCGGTGGTGCGGCCGTACTTCTGGACCGCCATGCCGAGGCGTGCCGTCGCCGTCTTGCTCTGCGGCGTGCCGTATCCGTTGGGCGGCGTGCTGTTGCCGAGTTGATCGGCGGTTGTGGCCGCGATGGCCGCGTCGATGCGGTTGTCGGGGCAGGAGGGGAAGGGGGTGCAGAAGCGGATGGGCTCGAAATCGTGCAGCTTGCCGATCGCGTCGTCGGGGTTGACGCCCCCGTCCACGGTGCCGGGCTGCAGGATGTGATCGCCGATGTTGGCCGCGTTGCGGTTCGCGTAGACGTGGTTGTTGCTCAGCGCGAAGACATCGTCGCCGGAGACGACCCGGGCGGCGATGGTGCCCGCCGTGACATCGACCTGCCCGGTGGAAACGCCGATCGGTACGGGTCGCGGGAAGGAGCGCTTGGGGTCGGCCTCGTCGCCGGCGTCGGCGGGCAACGGCATGTCGCCGAGGGCGCGGAACTCGCCGGTGACTTCGGTCACGAGGGCATGGCCGTCCAGGCTTGCCGGAAGACCGAGGACGCCGGCGCGCGCGAGGTAGACCTTCACGACCGGGAGGCCGTTGATCCCGATCCCCACGGCGGTTCCCGCGACTCCGGGAATGCCGAGGAGATCCTGGTTATGGCTCTCCTGAACCGCCATGGCGGCCGCGAAGTCGCCGTGCGCGAAGGTGAGAAACTCGGGTGCGACCGCGGCCGGATCGCCGGCGGGCCGGAAGAAAAGGACGTCCAGCACGACGGCGGCGGCCAGCGTCGCAACGCGAACACAATTCCTGCTGCTCATGTCCGATCCCTCCTTATCCACGCGCGTACGGTTGTGTATCGATACTCCGCCAGCCTCTGGAAGGTTTCGTTCCAGAGGCGACTGCCGCCAGTCCCGGGTGGCCCCGGGCACGTCAGCGGGCCTGCGCGGCGGGGACCTCCACGGGGCGACTTCGGTCGCGTGGCGCGGGGTCTTCCGCCGCTCGTTCGCGGGCCGCATCACCGGTCCTCCGGGAAGAGTTCACCCTGGTGTTCCCCCACCTCCGGGGGATGCCTGCGCAGCGCCGCCCGCCGCCCATCCCACCGAACCGGCATCGGGATGTCGACGTAGTCTTCAATGGTGGGGTGATGACAACGGCGCAGCATTCCGGTGGCCACCGTCTGGGAGTCTTGCAGCGCGGAGGCCACGGTGTGGATGGGGGCCGCGGGTACCTGGTGGCGCCGAAGAACCGCCAACAGCGTCTCGGTGGAGTGCCGCCGCGTGTGCTCTTCCAGAATCCCCGCCAGTTTCTCGCTGTGCGCCACCCGCGATGCGTTCGACGCGAAGTCGGAGTCTCCCGCCAGGTCGAGCTGCAGCGCGTCGCACAGCCGCCGGAAAATCACATCGTTTCCGGCCGCGATCATCACGCTTCCGTCCGTGCAGGGAAACCCCTGGTACGGGGCGATCATCGCAAGCCCGGTCCCCATCCGCTGCGGGAGCGCCCCCGTGGCGAGAAAGCCGGTCATGTGGTAGGACATCCACGCGAGCGCGGTGTCCAGCAGGGAGGCGGTCACATGGCAGCCCTGTCCGGTCCTCTCCCGCTCCATCAGCGCCCCCATCACTGCGATCGCCGTCCACATCCCCGTTCCCATATCGACGATCGACGTGCCCACGCGGGCCGGATCCCCGTCCGGATCGCCCGTCACCGACATCAGCCCTGAGCGCGCCTGCATGAGCGGGTCGTATCCCGGGTCGTCGGCGAGCGGGCCCTCGGGTCCGTGCGAGGTGACCGACACGTAGATGACCCCGGGGTTGGCCGCGCGCACGGCTTCGTAGCCGATCCCCAGCCGCTCCGCCACGCCCCGCCGCAAAGCCTGCAGCACCACATCCGACCCCGCCGCGAGTTCCAGCCCCCGCGCCCGTCCACCTTCCGTCTTCAGGTCGAGGATCACGCCGCGCTTGTTGCGGTTCACGACCTGGAAGAGGTGGCTGTTCCCCCCGACGAATGGAGGTCCCCACCTCCGTGCCGGATCGCCCCCGGGCGGCTCCACCTTGATCACGTCAGCGCCCAGGTCGCCCAGAATCTGTGTGGCGAACGGCCCCGCCAGGTTCTGCGTGAAGTCGAGAACGCGCACCCCCGCGAGGGATGAGATGGCACCGTCCCCGCGCACCTCGGCGGACGTGTCGCCAGGGGGGCGCGCAGCCTGTGAACGGGGGCTGCGGGGCGGTGGAGCCCCCTGCGATGGGGCGCCGCCGGGCGGGGTCATCCCTGCTTCATGGTGGAACACGCGGACCGCTGTCCCTTGCTGGGGTACAATAGGTGACGCTTCTTTAGAGGCACGGCAACGCGACAAACGGTTGGCCCGCCCTCCACCGTGGAGTGGAAACCGACCCCCGGCCGGCGCCGTGATAGAAATATGGAGACGATTCGAATTCCGAACAGCGCGACGTACTCACCCGTCTCGCTCACCGACCTGATGTTCGTGGCGCCCCTGGCGACCCGCGTCCTCATCGGGGCCACGCTTCCCGGCCGGCTCGTGCAGGCCGCGGCCGCTGGCGCCTACGCGGGATGCGTGCTCAGCGACTGGGCCAGTCGGCGCGGCGTGCGCAAGATCGACTTTCTGGGCACCTACGGCGCCGACGTCAAGCACATGGACGAAATGCCGGTGGCGCGGCGCGAGGAGGACGTCCAGCGCTACAGCGAAGAGCTGATGCGGATCCATGAACCGATCGCCCGCAGCCGGGACGTGCTCGCCGCCGACATCAACGAGCGGCTCACCACGTACATCGCGGGCATCACCGGACAGCGCGTCGAGACCAGCAGCTCGGTGCGCGAAATGACGCTGGCCCGCCTCATCATGCCCTTCGCCTCGGGCAGCTGCGACGTCCTTTCGGGGGACATCGCCGTGTTCCGCAGCACCGGGATCTTCGAGCCGCACATCCTGGCCCACGAGTTCTGCCACCGGAAGGGCTACCTCAAGGAGCTGGAGGCGCAGGCGCTGGCCTATTTGGCGCTTTCGCGCTCCCGCGACCCGCAGCTGCGCCAGTCCGCGCTGGCCGAGAGGGTCTACCGCAACCTCCGCGTCCTCGATGGCGACGATCCCGTCCTCTACAACGAGCTTCTCGAGAACACGTCCCTCGACGGTGCGGTCCTCGAGGATTTCCGCCGTCTGCGCCCACCGGACCAGCGCACGGGCACCTTCGCGAACACCATGCGGGAGCTGTACGACTCACGCATGAAGCTGACCGGCCAGAACGGGCTGTCGGACTACGACCGCGGCTTCACCAACTTCCTGTACACCTACGAGAAGGAAGTGAAGGCGGGCCGGGCGGCGTAGCCCGCGGCAATACGCCTCACAGGTACGGCCGCAGCCTCTGGTCCACCGAGAGGACCAGTTCGAAGGAGCCGTCCCCCAGTCCCCACACGCCGTCGATCCGCAGGATGTTGTGCACGGTCGACAGCCCGGCGCCCACATAGCCGCGCAGCCCGTCGGTGGGTGCCACATGCCATTCGCCGGCGAGTTCCCCGGGTGTACCCCCGACCGCTCCCACACCGGCCAGAAGCCGTGCGGTCAGCCACGTGGGCACCATGGCGAGCGCCGCCTCGCCCCGGGCGAGAATGAACCGGCGCCCTCCGTAGCTCCGGAAGGCGTGGCCGGGCAGGGTACCCCGTCCCCCAAGGAAGAAGTTCAGCTGGTGGGGCAGCTCGCCGCCGGCCACTCCGGCCTCGACGGCCACGCGCGCCTGGCGGGTGATGTCCTGCGTGGCCAACCGCGCTTCCACCCGCGCCGCGATCGTGGCGCTGCCTCCTCCGTTCCACCGTCCCACGGTTCCGGTCACGCCGGTCTCCACGCTCCAGGTGGGCACGTAGGCCCACCGCATCGTGAACCCGGCGCTGCCGCTGGCGAAGGCACCTTCACCGACCGGCCGCAGCGGTCGTTGCCGCTCAACCGATCCGATCCCGGCGGACCACGGCTCGCCGACCCCGTCGAAGTCCTCCCACGCGGCGCCCACGTGAAGGCTGGCACCGCCGTCCCCCAGCGGGCGCCGAACCGTGAGACGCGCGCCCGTCGCAAAGTACGGGTCGCTGTAGTCGCGGTTGCGCAGCACGGTGGAAAGCGTGTTCAGCGCCCCCGACGCCCCGGATCGGGGTCCCGGGTCCCGGAGCTGATAGCCGAACAGTTCGACCGTGGTGGTCACGGCGTCCCCGGCCCAACGCCCCCGCAGCGTCGCCGCAGGCTTCCGGCTCGCGAACCCGTATCCCACCAGCGCGTTGAGCTTGAGAAACGGCCGGGGCGCGAATGACGCCCCCATCCCCACATGCACCCCCTCGGCCCGGTTCGCCCGCAGCAGCGACGAGAATCGATCCGCATACAGCCGGGTCTTCGGCAACGCGCTCACCAGCTGCTCGCGAGCGATCTGCCGCGCCTCGTCCTCCAGGCGGGCCATGCTCACCGGCGACAGCCCCTCCTCGGCCATCCGGTCCAGGAGTCCTTCCCGAAACACCGTGGAGTCGCCGGCACCGTAGCGGACCATCGTCACCGGGGGTCCGCTGAAGAAGCCCGGGCCGAACTCGGGTTGGAAGTCGTAGTCGGTCACCTCCAGCTGGGCGCGGATGACGGTTCCCACGGGCAGGTCAAGCTCCGGCATTTCACGCCGCACCTCGACCTCCTGCCGGTAGGGGAGCCAGAACTCCTCCTCCCACAGGGCGTGCTCGAGCCGAACGTGGATCCGGTCGGTGCGCTCATCGATGTATGAAGCCGGAGTGAAGCCGAACATCATCCGGACCAGCGCACCCGTCTCCCCCTCCAGATAGACGCTGCCCACGAACGCGGGCACGTCGTCACGGCGGGGGCGCACCTCCACCTCGTAGACCCTGATGGGAGCGGGCAGGGTGGGGACGGTCAGCCGCAGGGTGTCGACGGTCCGGTAGTGGTACAGGCCGTCGGCTTCGCTGCCCAGCGGATGGGGGACATCGCGCACATCGCGCCCCTGGCCGATCGAGATCCGGTCGCCGAAGCCGTTCTGGACCGCGGTCAGACGGTCGATGTAGTAGCGAAAGTCCTTAACGGGCAGGAGTTCCCGCCGCCGCAGGCCGCGCAGGATCTGGCGGGTGCGTCCGTTGCTGCTGCGGTAGAGGTCCACCGCCACCTGGTCCACCCGCATCGGGACCGGTTCCCCCCCGTCGTCCCGTTCCAGGTAGAAATAGATGTGCCCTTCGGCCCGAGCCTGATAGGCGACCGAGTGAGTGAACGAAGCCCCGGACATTCTGAGTTGGCGCGCCAGGAGCACCAGGGACTTCGTGGCGTCGTCGTCGTACTCCGCCTCCTGGCCGAAAACCGCCTCCGCGCCCGCCAGGAGGACGCAGGAGGCGAGAAGCCCGGCTATCCGGCGCCTTCCGGGAAAGGCGCCCCGCCGCGCTGGGTGCGGCGCGAGATCGTTGCCGCGGGGGACCGCTAGGTCACGTCGTTGAGCGAGAGCCCGTTCTTCCGCAGGAATGCCGCCAACCCCATCTTGTCGATCGACCGCAAGGCGGAAGTGGAGACCTTGATCCGCACCCTCTTCCCCAGCTCGGGGACGAAGATCCGCTTCGTCTGCAGGTTCGGCAGCTGCCGCTTCTTGGTCTTGTTGTGAGCGTGGGAGACGTTGTACCCCACCAGGGGCCGTTTCCCCGTGATGTCGCACTTGCGGGACATCGTGATCCTCCGTTCGTACCCCTGAGTCCGTGGTTGAATCCGCGCGAGCCTACTTCTCTTCCTTGAAGAGGACGTGGCGGCGCAGGACGGGGTCGTAGCGCCTGAGCTCCAGACGCTGGGGGTGGTTTCTCTTGTTCTTCGTGGTGGTGAAGCGATAGGGGCTCTCGGTGCTCGACATCTTGATGGTCACCCGGGGGCCCTTGCCGGACTTCTTCGCCATGATTCTCTCCTTCGGCGGCCCGCGCTGTCACCGGCTTCCTCGACCCGGCGCTCGCCGGGCCCGCCGTGGGCCGCCAGATAAGATAGCCCGTTGACCGCATTCGTCCAGTCGGAATAGAATAGGTGCTGCCCATTTTCCATGACCAGGACCCCCGCGCACGCGGGCAACCCGGAATACCGAAGTGAAGAAAGACATCCATCCCGACTACCGGCCCGTCGTCTTCCAGGACGTCTCCACCGGCTACGCCTTCCTGACCCGCTCCACCGTCTCGACCAAGAGGACGATCCAGTGGGAGGACGGCAACGAATACCCGCTCGTCACCCTCGAAATCTCCTCCTCGTCGCACCCGTTCTACACCGGTACCCAGCGGCTGCTCGACACCGCGGGACGCGTGGAGCGCTTCCAGCGACGGTACGGGATCCAGGAGGAGGAGGCCCAGGAGGACTAGCGGGCGAAGCCACCCCCGCTACCCCTACTTCGTTTCCTCCACCTCCGCGTAGGCGTCGTGCTCGTGGATCGACTCGAAGTTCACCACGTGCACCCGGAACCATGTCACCTGGTCCATCGCGCGCAGCCCCAGCGTCACCTCGCGCACCAGGTCCTCCACAAAGCGCGGGTTGTCGTAGGCCCGTTCCGTGACCCACTTCTCGTCGGCGCGCTTGAGCACCGGGTAGAGCCCGCAGGAGGCTGAATCGTCTACCAGCGCCACCAGGTCCTCGATCCACAATTCGCCTTCGAAGCGCGCCTGCACGGTGACCAGACTGCGCTGGTTGTGGGCGCCCCGGGCGCTGATCTCGCGTGAGCACGGGCACAGCGTGGTGACCGGGACCTTCACCGTGAGCACGAAGTCGTCCCTGATGCCGCTCGACGCTTCGAAGGCGCAGTCATAGGACAGCAGGCCCGATGCGCCCGTCACCGGCGCCCGCTTCTCCATGAAGTAGGGGAAGGCGACGCTCAGGTGCGCGGTTTCGGCGTCGAGGCGTTCGCGCATGGTGCGCAGGATTTCCGGCAGCGCGTCCCCCGACACGACGCCGTCGTAGGAGTTCAGGATCTCCATGAACCGGCTCATGTGGGTGCCCTTGAAGTGATGGGGCAGGTCCACCGACATGTCGATCGTGGCCACGGTGTGCTGCGCGACCTTCTGCCGGTCCTTCACGGCGATCGGGAAACGGATGTTCTGCACCCCCACCTTCGCGATGGGGACGCGGCGCCCGTCGGGGTTGGCCTGCACATCGGCCAGGGTGGCGGTGTCGAAGGGCCCGTTCATCGGTCGTCCGGCCCACCGGGGGCTTCCGGCTCGGCCCGCCGCCTGGTGTCGATGTGCCGCATCTTGTGTTCGACCGCGGCGGCCAGATCGATGCCGCGGCTGTTGGCGAAGTTGAGCAGCGCGATGCAGACGTCGGCCGCTTCGTCCACGAAATCCGCGTCGTCCACGTGGCGGCCCTTCCATACCTTCTTTTCAAGATTGGCGAGCTCACCGGTCTCGCCGGCGAGCTCCAGGGCGAAGAACCGGGGTGGGCGGTGGGGGAAGGCGGCCTCCTGGTAGCGCTGGAACTCGGCCTGAAGCGTTTGTAGGCCGTCGTAGCTGGCGGGGAGGAGGGCGCTCTCGGAGTCGATAGGGGTGTCGGCGTTCATGGGCGGGGGACTCGTGGGTCGGGCGGCGGCTCCGCTCGTACCGTGAAAAAATGCCACAACCGGGCCATATTGTCGAACATGAGCGACAAGGACGGCAATACGGGCGGACGATCCGTGCGCGTCGGCATCGTGTCGGTGTCGGACCGCGCGTCCCGCGGCGAGTACGAGGACCGGGGCGGGCCCGCCGTGCGTGAGTACCTGGCCGAAGTGCTGGTGACTCCGTGGGAAGCCGAGACCCGAATCATTCCGGATGAGGTGGACCTGATCCGGGCGACACTGGTGGAACTCGTGGACGACCTGGAGTGCTGTCTGGTGATCACCACCGGGGGGACCGGGCCCTCACCGCGTGATGTCACTCCGGAGGCCACCGCCGCCGTGATCGAGAAGGAGCTGGCCGGGTTCGGGGAGGCCATGCGCGCGGTGTCGCGTCCCCATGTGCCGACGGCGATCCTGTCGCGCCAGGTGGCGGGGGTGCGGGGGAAGGGGCTGATCATTAACCTGCCGGGCTCGCCGAAGGCCGTGAGGGAGTGTCTGGACGCGGTGTTCGCGGCGGTGCCGGACTGTGTGGACCTGATCGGGGGGCCGTATCTGGAGACGGACAAGGAGCGGGTGGAGGCGTACCGGCCGCATTGACTCATCTACCCAAATCCGCGACGATTAAAGGCTACGGTGCGTATCGCTCCCAGACACCATCCTCACCCCCCCAGAGAATCACCGAATGGCCAAGAAGGGCAAGCTGGAGAAGAACGACCGCCGGGCGCAGCTGGTCGCCAGGTACGCCGAGAAGCGGGCGGAACTCGTCACCGTCATGAAGGACCCGGAGGCCTCGCCCGAGGCGAAACGGCAGGCGATGGCGGCACTGCAGGCGCTGCCCCGTGACTCGGCCGCCGTGCGCTACCGCAACCGCTGCCAGATGTCAGGGCGTCCCCGCGGCTTCATCGGCAAGTTCGGCATTTCCCGGATCGCGTTTCGGGAGATGTCGCTGCACGGGCTGATCCCCGGCGTTCGCAAGTCATCCTGGTAGGGCGGGGGGACTCCGTTCCGCCAGGGCGGGGGGACTTCCTTCCTCCTCTTCCGATTCGGCGCGGTATTCGGGCCGCGCGTAGTCGGCGATCCGGTCCGCCAGCGACTCGAGTATCCGGCGGCGCCTTCCGCTGATCCATTTCATGATGCGCCTGGCACCGAGGTAGAGTCCCCCGATCACGCCGGCCGCGAACAATACCGTGAAGAGTGTGGAACCGAGGATCTTTCCGCCCACAATGATCCCGACACCGAGCCCCACGGCCAATCCTCCCGCGCCGACCATGCCGCCGAAGAGATTGTCGGCCACCGCGTGCAGTTCCTCCGAGGCGTGAATCCGGGTCTCTCCCATCCGCGACGCCACGGTGACGTGAATGGCCCGATTCCCCCCTTCCGTCGACTTCCATGTGAGCGTGCGGCCCGTCATGGAAACGCTCCCGGGTCCCAGAAAGGAGTGCTTCGCATCCATTTCCGACGGCACCTGCCAGAAGTCGTCGTTCGTGACTTCCCCCGGCACGACCCGCGCCGTACGGATCGTCAGGGGTGTCCCCGCCAGCCACTCCCACCAGACTCCCGGCTCCGAGCTGCCGGAATGATCGATCCGAGCCGCGGCGCGCTGCACGAACACGGGGTCGATCCCCGCCTCGGCCGCAGCCTCCTGAATCTGGGCCAGCGTGAGTCCCTCGCCACCTATGCGGCCGCGTCCTCCCTGTTCTTCCTGAAACTTCGTGGCCAGCTCCAGCAGGCGGCGCACATCTTCGTCGCCGTAACGGCGCGGCGGGGGGCGTCGGTCGTCAGATGCCATTGCGCGTGAGAAGCCCGTGGTTCAGGTATGGTTATGCTGCGGATAACAACCTAACATGACCGCACGGGCCACCCCGCTCACCGCGCACGCCGGCATCGAGGTGCCGCTGATCTGCGGGGCGATGTACCCGTGCAGCAATCCCGAGCTCGTCGCGGCGGCGTCAGAGGCGGGGGGAATCGGGATCGTGCAGCCCGTGAGTCTGACCTGGGTGCACGGGTACGACTTCCGCGAGGGTCTGCGCCACATTCGCACGCTCACCGACAGGCCGATCGGCATGAACGCGCTGATCGAGAAGGCCTCCAGGAAGTACCACGAGCGGATGACGGAGTGGATCGACATCGCGCTGGAGGAGGGAGTGCGCTTCTTCGTGACCTCGCTGGGCAAGCCGGGGTGGGTGGTGGACCGCGTGGCGCCGCACGGGGGCGTGGTCTACCACGACGTGACCGAGCGCAAGTGGGCGCTGAAGGGACTCGAATCGGGGGTGCACGGGCTGATCGCGGTGAACCGCCGGGCGGGGGGACACGCCGGTCCGCGCGGTGTAGAGGAGTTGCTGGATGAGGTGGGCGACCTGGGGGTGCCGGTGGTGTGCGCGGGCGGGGTGGGGTCGCCTGGGGACTTCGCCCGGGCGCTGGGACTGGGCTACGCGGGCGCGCAGTTGGGGACCCGGTTCATCGCCACGCGCGAATGCACCGCTTCGGACGCCTACAAGCGCGCCATCCTGGAGGCGGGGGAGGACGATGTGGTGCTTTCGGAGAAGCTGACCGGAGTACCTGTGTCTCTGCTGCACACGCCGTACGTGCGACGGATGGGGCTGAAGGCCGGTCCGCTCGCGAAACGACTGCTGCGCCACAATCGCACCAAGCACTGGATGCGCCTGGCGTATTCGGTGAAGTCATTCTGGCAGCTCAAGCGGTCGCTGGGGGACGAGGAGCGGGAGCTGTGGCAGGCAGGGAAGAGCGTGGCCGGGATTGCGGAGATCGAGTACGCGGGGGACGTGGTGCGGCGTTACGCGGCCGCGCTGGGGTGAAGAGGTGTCTGGCTGGGAACACCTGAAGGACCGACGGCCTACGAAAATTCGTACGAACCGGTCGGTTACCTGCCGGGCCGTGTTCCCACCCCACCCCTACGCACCTTCGTCGTATCCGTGGAGACCGGCACCGCCTTAACGCTGTCAGCCACCTCGCCCCCTGCCCCTTCCTCCTCCACCACGACCGTCACCGTATCGAACAGCTCGAACCGCCTCGAAACCGGGATGATCTCGTTCGCGATCCGCACGAGCGGTTCCTCGACGAATCCCCCCGCGGGTTCCAGCGCGGCCTCCGTGTAGCGGCTGCCGGGATTCCACAGAATCCACTCCTCGATGCCCACGTCGTAGGTGGCCTGGATCTGGGCACGCACCTCGGGGGCCTCGTAGCGGGGCGCCCCCAGGGTGAAATCCTGGAGCCAGGGACGCGTGGTGCCCGCGCCCGGCATCTCGGCCGATCGCTCGACCGCCACCTCCAGCGCGTGGCGCACGATCTCGTAGGGGTACGAGTTGGGCTTCTCGTAGCCGAAGCTGCCCTTCCAGTAGTGGCTCGGGTAGACCATCGGCAGCGCCACGTCGACCACGTCGATGAACGACTCCCACACCTGTCCGATCCCCACGTCCCGTGTGGCCGATGTCGTCACCCCGAAGACGTCGGCCGTGACCTCCACCCCCAGATCCGAGAGCTCCGCGCGGCTGTACGCCAGGAATTCGCGGATCGCCTCGGTGCGGGGCCGCCCCTCGCGGCCCGGGAAGTCGGCGCGCCCGAGAGCCGACGCGGGCGCATCGGGGAAGCGCACGTAGTCCCACTGGATTTCGGGGAAGCCCATCTCCGCCACCTCGCGGGCCAGGGCGACGTGATAGTCCCAGACCGCGCGGTTGAAGGGGTTCAGCCAAACCGTGCCGTTGTTGTCGGCCCAGACCCCGCCCGCGGTGTCCTGCACGGCCAGCTCGGGGTGCGCCGCAGCCAGGATCGGATCCTTCACGATCACGATGCGAGCAATCGGGTAGATCCCCGCTTCTTCGAGCTGAGTGAGCAACCAGGTCATGCTGGGAATCCGGATCTCGCCGGTCGCGCCGATCTCCCGGGCCAGCGGCACCGCGGTGCGGTGGCTCACGTAGCCGGTCGCGTCCTTGATGTCGATGACGAAGCTGTTGATCTCGGTTCGCCGAGCCAGATCGGTCAGCGCGGCCATGCGCCGCCGCGATCCCGCGGACCACGAGTTCACGTAGAGTCCGCGCACATGCTCGGGGCGCTCGAAGAAGAAGAAGGTGCGCTCGTCGGGTGAGAGGGCGCCTTCGGTCCCTGCCCCGGTGAGCGGGTCGGGATCCGGGGTCGATACGGTCCCGGTTGTGGCGTCGCCGCCCGGAGTTCCCTCAGGTGTCATTTCCCCGAGCCGACTCCCCTCGACTACGGCCTCCCCAGTCGCACTGTCCGGCATCGGACTCTCGTCGATCGAGGCTGCCGAAAGCGAAGGCGCATCCTCCGGCGCTGCGTTGGCGGCCCCGGCCGGGGTCTCGGCCGTGTCGGCGCCCTGGCGGGAAACATCGTCTCCCGCGTTGCATCCGGTCAGCAGGACCGCAATGAGGAGAACCGGCGCCAGATGTTTCATGGCCCAATATAACCGAAATCGCAGCGCGCCGACTCGAAGTCATCCATCGGCCCGAGACCGGACCCGGCCGGTTGGGAGCCGCGCACTTTGGAGTCACCCGGCCCCGGCGCTATCTTCCTTCTGCTTCGGCCTCGGCCGGACCCTAGGGGCCATAGCTCAGCTGGGAGAGCGCTGGCTTTGCAAGCCAGAGGTCACCGGTTCGATCCCGGTTGGCTCCACTTCGATGGCGGTGGCGAATCCCGCCGCCCGCTTGCTCACGCCCGATCTGGGCGAGTCCCTCAGAACCGGTAGGTGTAGTTCACCTTCACCGCGCCGCCGCGCGACAGCGTGACCAGGTCGCGGTCGTCGAGGATGTCGAGGCCCAGGTTGCGCCAGTTGTGCGTGTACACGAGGAAGACGTCGTTGCCGGGCCGCACGATCCAGCGCAGGCGCGCGAACAGTCCCACGATGTCGCTGTCGTTGTCGTACTGGATCTGGTTGGTCAGGCTGACCCACTGGCTGGGGTTCCACTCACCTTCGATCTCGTAGACATCGGCGGTGAATTCGCCGCGCGGCAGCGTGACCGCGTTGTGCTCGAAGTTGACCGAGACGCTCACACCCGGATTGGGCCTAAACGACGCCCTCAGATCGTAGCGCGTCCGGTCGCCGTCCCAGAATCCGCTGCGGCTCACGCTGCCGCCCCCCGACACGCGCCTCCGCGATGCCGTGCGGCCCCGCATGCTCCACTCCCAGTTGGTGTACTCGCCCGGCAGAATGTCGATCCCTTCGCTGACTTCGTAGCCGGTGTCCAGGTACTCCAGCGTACGCGTGGCTCCGACCTCGAAGTTGTCGCCGCTCTCGAATTCGATGTCGAAGAGGTCGAGCTGCCACTCCCTTTCCTCGAGGACACCGGTGTCGATGTGGGTCAGGTTGCGAAACTGCACCGCGAATTCGATCTGCCGGATCCAGTCGATGCTCACGGGCCGCGGCGCCCAGCCGATGCGGGGTTCCACCCGGCGGAAACCGTTCCTGGCAACGAATCCGAGCGTGGGCCGGTAGTCGTCGCCGAACTCGCGGTAGGACAGATGCGCCTGCCAGACGTCGTTGGGGAAGTTGAAGCGGAAGCCGCGCGCGGTGAGGTCGCTGAGCGAACGGTCCACCGTGGGGTCCGGGTTGGAGTTCCAGACGAAGAAGGCCTCCATTTCGGCCCGGTTGTCGCCCAGGAAGCGACGGGTGTTCAGCTGGAGGTCGAAACCCATCGTGTGGCCGATTTCCGGGGTGTAGCCCGAGGGGTCGGCGGCCGAGGACCGGCGTGTGTAGATTGCGCCGATCGTGGACTGCTCCAGGATCGATCGCCTCACGCGCGCGACCGTGAAACTCTCGCGCGGAACGGTCAGCTCGGCTACCTCGCCGGAGGGGAGGTAGGAGTGCGTGCCGGTTCCGATCTGGTAGAACCCCAGCTCGTACTTGCCCGCCTGTCCGGTGAGTCGGGTGCCGTACTGGATGGGGATCTGCTCGCCCGACCTGAGGCCGATCCGACGTGAGAAGAAGGGCGACGGACCGCTGCGCGGCGCGAAGGTGAAGACACCCGACCCCTCCAGGAAGAAGTCGCGCCGTTCCGGGAATCGCTGCGGGAAGCGCGTCAGGTTCACGCGCCGCTGGTCGCTCTCCACCTCGGCGAAGTCGGTGTTGATGCTCGCCGAGGCGCGAAGGCTCGAGGTGACGCTGTAGTTCACGTCGAGGCTGATGTCGCGGGGGAAGGTGGTGGGATCGGCGTTGTCCGGTACGTTGCGCCAGTTCGCGACAGCCGAGGGCCGGGCCTCCAGCCCCAACCCCTGCGACATGTTCCGCAGGCCAATGAGCCGCCCGGCGTAGACCGGCCGGAACAGCCCCTCGTTGCGCCGGTAGCCGCGCCACAGAATCTCCTCGTTGCGGCGGCGGATGGTGCGCTGGAAGTTGATCCCCCAGGTGTCCAGATCGGGGTTGAAGTTGAGCGTCCGAAAGGGGATCCGGATCTCGGCCGACCAGCCGTCGGGGCGCATCGCGGTTCTGGCTTCCCAGATTCCGTCCCACGCCTTGCCGCCACCCCCGCCGAACCCGCCCCCGCCCCGTCCACCGCCCCCGGTAAGGATCCCGTCCCCCATCAGCCCCGCGGGATTGATCTCGAAGAAGTATCCCGTGCGCCCGTCCAGGAAGGTGTCGAGGATCCACATGAAGCGGTCGTCGGTGCCCAGGCTGGCGTCGCGTTGTCGCTGGTAGGCGAGGATGCCGTCCGGATCGTCGTAAAGGATGGCGCCGATGTACAGGTGGTCCTCGTTGAAGACGACCCGTATCTCGGTCCGTTCGGACGGATCGCCGCCCTCGACAGGTTCCTGCTGGGTGAAGTCGGTGATGGCGGAGGCGTCCTGCCAGACCGCCTCGTCAAGCCGGCCGTCGAGCTGGATCGTCACCTCTTCGGCAACGGGAAGAGCCTCCAGTGTGACCGCGCCGTTGTCCCTGCCGTTGGATTCCTGCGGTGAGGCCCGGTCGGCCGGCACGAGGAGGAGAAGGCCCAGGAGTCCGTGAACAAGCAGGCGCGGGCACCGGAAGTGGCGAGACGCCGGGCCGGGCCGGGTTGCGCGGAGAGACCTGGCCGATCGGGTAGTTGTGGGGTGCACCGTGCGCTGCGTATCCGGCTTTCGGGCGAAGGGGGGAGCTGCGGAAGTCCGACTTCCGTCTCATCGGGTACTTGACACCTCTGTGGGCGCATTCGTTGGCGCGACCGTTCGCGCGCGCGTATTATCGTGGCCAAGATGGGACACGGTATGCAAATCTGCATCCCGAAGCTCATACCGCACACACCACTCGCCGAGAGGAGAGCAATGATGCGACAGAGGACCCTTAGCCTGCTGCTGGCTTTTGTTCTCGTTCCCTTACTCACGCTCGCGTGTGCCGGGGGTGACACCGAATCCGCGGATTCGGAAGACGCGGCCGGAGAGGCCGAGACCATGGAGGCGACGCCGCTCGAAGAAGCCGCCACCGAAGAGGGCGACATGGACGAGGGCGAGGAAGGGGAAGGGGAAGAGGAGGAGGAGCATGAGGACCCCGACGCCGACGATCCCGACACGACTTCGACCGGCAACTAGCGGTCCGCGGACGGAATCCCCCGGCTTCGGCGCGGATTCGTCAGCGGACTGGTGACCGGACCAGGTCATGGGGGTTGCACCGTGGCGTGACCCCTAACGGCCAACGTATGTTGGCTGTCTTCAGGGTGCGCGAGCGCGCCCAAGATGGGAGTGCGTCCGACCAGCCGTCGGCCGTCCCCGACCAAATCGATACAGGAACAGCGAACATGTGCTCCAAGAGAATCTTCCTGCCCGTTGGCATCCTTCTCCTGCCGGTCCTCGCCATCGGATGCGGCGGTGCCGACTCCGGTTCCGATGAAGCCGAGGATGCCGCCCCGCCCGAGACCATGGAGGCGGCAACCCTGACGCCCGCAACGGATGCGCTCCTCAATCCCAACGACGCCACCGCCGAGGCTCTCGGTGCGGTCGCGGGGATGACCGACGACGCGGTCGCGGCCCTCACGGCTGCCCGGCCGTTTGCGAACATGGTCGATGTCCACGCCGTCCTGAGCGGCACCATCGGCGAGGAAGCGGCGCTGGCGGCCTACGAGTCGCTCTGGCTGCCGCTCAGCCTCAACGACGCCTCCACCGAGGAGATCCTTCTCATTCCTGGCGTCGGCGACCGCATGGCGCACGAGTTCGAGGAGTACCGCCCGTACGCGGACATGGACCAGTTCCGCCGCGAGATCGGGAAGTACGTCGACGAGGAGGAAGTCGCCCGGCTGGAGCGGTACGTCAGGCTGGACTAGCGCGCCGCCGGGGTTTTCCGCGGGCGGCGAGGCGGTCAGCGTGGGGAAATCCCTGGTGCGACACCGGGTCTCGTCGCGCGCTGGCGGGGAAGTGCCGCGCCGGATCCACTGCGTCAGCGGCTCCGGGAATTGATCCGCACGGTCCTCTTCCGTCTTCACCTGTCGGTGGCGCTCGCCGCCGGGTTGTTCATCGTGACGATGGCGGTGACGGGCGTTGTGCTGGCGTGCGAAGATGCGGTGATGTTGCTGGCGGAGCGGGGACGGTCGGTGGCGGTCCGGGAGGGCGTCCCGCAACTGTCGCCCGAGGAGATCCTGAGCGCCGTGGAGGTGGGGGAGGCGAGTAGCGGCGACCTCCTCCCGGCTACCTCCATCGAGTACCGGAACCGTCCCGGCGCGGCCGTGCAGGTACACGCGGGGCGGGACCGGCGCGTCTTCGTGGATCCGTACACGGGCCAGATGGTGGGCGCAGGCTTCCCGCTCCTGGAAGGTTTCTTCGAGGGCGTGCGGGGGTGGCATCGCTGGCTGGGTGTCTCGGGGGGCGCGGTGCGCAAGGGACGGGCGCTGACCGGCGCGGCCAATGTGGCATTTCTGTTCCTGTTGCTGACCGGGCCG
Source organism: Longimicrobiales bacterium (assembly GCA_965211795.1). Lineage (GTDB taxonomy): Bacteria > Gemmatimonadota > Gemmatimonadetes > Longimicrobiales > Gaopeijiaceae > Bin94. The sequence goes on along the minus strand of OZ242973.1, from coordinate 2,983,951 downwards.
CTGCTGTGGCTGCCGCGACGGATCACGCGGAAGAACCTGAAGGAGAACCTGGTGTTTCGCCGTGGCGTTCAGGGGCCGGGGCGGAAACTCAACTGGCACTACGTGGTGGGGATCTGGTCGTTCGTGCCGCTGGTGGTGATTTCGGTGACAGGGGTGGTGATGTCGTATCCGGGTGTGGGGGACCGGGTCTATCCGGTCGTGGGGGCGGTGATGGGGGGTGGTGGTGAGTACGCAGGGGAGGGGTGGGGAGGGGGCGGGGGACTGGGCCTCGCCGGTGCCCTGGCGGCTGCCGAGGCGCAGGTTCCCGGATGGCGAAGCATCGTGCTCACGGTCCCCCGTCCGGACCACGCGCAGGTTCGCGTGGATGTGGGGACCGGGCGCTCGGGGCAGCCGCAGAAGGCAACCGTGCTCACGGTCGACCGGGAGACTGGCGCCGTTGTCTCGGCGGAGTCTTTCCGCGACGAGGCGCCGAGCCACCGCGCCCAGGAGTTTCTCCGCTATGCGCACACCGGCGAGTACTGGGGACTTGCCGGGCAGGCGCTTGCCGGACTCTTCGCGCTTGCCGTGGTGGTACTGGCGTGGACGGGCTTCACGGTGGCCCTGGTGATGTGGCGGATGCGGCGCGGGAAGCGTTCCGGGTAGTCGGCGCGTCGGAGATTGCTAGCACTTACTGCTAGCAGACCGTGCTCTTGCTACCAGATCAGCGGCTCCAGGCTGTACGCCCCCTCGTCCAGCCGCTGGATGAACGCCTTGGTGTAGACCCGCAGCTCCGCTTTCTCCGGGATCCAGTCCATCGAGTGGATCATCTCCTTGGGCATCGCGCTCAGGTGGGTCATGCCCCCTGCCATGGGGAACTCGTCCAGGTAGATGCCGATGCGGGCCGCGCCACCTTTCTTCATCACGCAGTCGGGTGTCATCCAGTCGGTCGCGCGGCCTGGTCGGGTTGGGCAGGCGCTGATGTAGGACATCGAATTGCGCCGGAAGATGGCGGTGGGGTCCGCGTTGATGGCATTCGCCAGCATCGTCGGCGAGATCCTTGTGACCCGGAAGGGGAAGCGCTGCCGTCTCTCGGCGAGCAACCGGTCCGACCGCGTCAGGACCTCGAAGCCTTCCAGCGCCACCGGGTTGGGGGTCATCCGCAGGAAGAGGCCGTTGCCCTCGGCGACCGTGACCGCGCCCTCGACCGTGTTGTAGCCGAGGTGTTCGACGATGATCTCCCAGGTGCCCTCGGGGAAGTCGGTGAAGAAGAAGCGCCCGTTCACGTCGGTGAAGGCGAACCGGCGCAACCCGGGAACCTTGACGACCGCCGCGATCACCGGAACGTCGATGACCCCGTCGACGATCTCGCCGGCAAAGGTGAAGGTCACCGTGTCCGTGGGTGGAGCCGGCTCCTGGGCGTATCCCGCGCGCGGCCCGGCCGCCATCGCCACGAGTCCAGCGACCACTACAACCGTCGCCCAACGCACCGCGCTACGCATCACCAACCTATCCCCCCCCGACCGCACCCCGGATCTGCCTCACGGCCGCGTCCACGCGCAGCTGCATCCCCATCTCCCCGTACTCCGCCGACGCCCGCGTCGGATCGCCCGAGACGCCGCTCCCCTCGAACCCGCCCCCCGGCGCGAGCTTGTCCTGCCGGATGTGCTGCGGCGCGACGTAAAGCAGCAGCGAGGTGTCGGTGATCCCCGCATGCCGCCCGATGGTCTCGTCCGTCTCGCCCTGTTCGGCCAGCCATTCGCGGTAGCCGTTCGCCGCGTAGTAGTCGCCGATGAAGTGCACCCTCGCACCCTCACCCCCCCACTCCCCGTTGAGCATGGCCGCGACTTCCTCCATGCCGCGCTGGTTCCCCCCGCTGTCGCCGATCAGGACGATGTCGGTGAACCCGTGGACCCGGAAGCTGCGCGCCGCGTATTCGAGCAGCTTCATGAAAAACTCGTTCGGCAGCGTGACCGTTCCGGCGTAGCGCATGTGGCCCGACGGCGGATCGACGTTGCCCTCGGGCACGTAGGTCACGACCGGGGCCACCAGTGCGTTGCCCAGCTCGCGCGCGATCCGGTCGCTGGCCTCCTCGATGATGTAGCGGTGCTTGCCCGTCACCATGTGGGGGCCGTTCTGCTCGGTGCCGGCGGTGGGGATGATCACCGTGGTGGCGCCGCCGGCGATCGCATCGCGCACCTCGGTCCACGTCATCTCCTCGATGAAGACGGTGTTGACGGGCTCGGCCGGCTTGCTCTCCTCGGCGGGACCACACGCCGCGAGCGCCGCTGCCGCAGCCGCCCACGCGGCCCCCGCCGGCCACCAGCGCGCCTGCACCCGCCGCCCCTTCCCCCTCACCCGCCCGCCGCGAAGCAGTAGAAGAACCCGTTGCCGCCCGTCCCCTGAAGATTCTCCTGGCTGCAGCCGCGCGACCCGTGGGCCGAGTTCCATGATGTGGGATTCTGGCCGCCGCCGGTGCGGTCGTGGTGGCCGACCGCGGCGCTCCCCTCGGCGCTGTTGCTGGTCCAGTTGCCGCAGTTGTCGTAGCCCTCGCCGGTGTAGGCGGTCCCGTCCATGTTCGACCCGGTCAGGATGTCGTGCATGTTGGGACGGTCGCCGCGCCCGTTGACCATGTCCCCCATCTCGGTGAGGATCGTCTCCTTGGTCAGGTTGGCCGCGTCGGAGTGGAGCTCGTCGACGCTGTTGGCGATGAGCACGCCGCCTTGATTGTGCCACGGCCCGCTGCCGATCCGGTCGCGTGCGTTTACCGCCGCGCTCCCGTCGTCGTTGATCGTGCTCAGGTAGGCCATCCAGCCGCGTCCGCCGGCCTCCTGCGCTGCCGCGAGCGTCTCACAGTGCGCGTCGGCCCCCTCGAGCCCGCCGAGATTGGCCCCGTCGCCCGGTCCCGCGCTGGTGATGAAGAAGGTCATTTCGTCCTGCGCGGTGGCGTCGCCCACATCCGCCGCCGGCCCGCCCAGCCAGGTGGCCCCCAACACCGCTCCGGCCAGCACGACCGTGGCTGCAATTGCTCGAATCTTCATGATTCCCGGTCCTCCTCTAGTTGTTCCTCGGCCAGGGCGCCCCCTGGTTCATCGCCGTCACCGGCCCGAGCCCCTTGTAGACGAACTTCTGCACCCGCTTCCCCTCGTAGGTCTCCGTCGTGTAGATGTTGCCCTGCGAATCCGTCGCGATGCTGTGCACGGCGAAGAACAGCCCCGGCTGACGCCCACCGTCACCGAAGCTGGTGAGCACCTCCAGGTTGAGCCGGTCCATCACGTACACCTTCATGTTCTTCCCGTCCGCGACGTACATGTAGCGCTGCTCGGGATCACGCGAAAACGCGATGTCCCAGGTCGACCCGTCACCCAGCGTGCGCGGCGCGATCCGCACCTCGTCCACGAAGGTCCCGTCCTTGCGGAAGACCTGGATGCGGTTGGCCTGGCGGTCGCAGACGTACACGAAGCCGTCGTTCGACGGATCGGCGCAGTGGACCGGGTTGCGGAACTGCTGCGGCAGCGGCGCGTCGGGATCGTAGAGGCCCAGGCGGGTGTCGTCGGGCGTGTTGCCGTAGGCGCCCCAGAAGCGCTTCAACTCGCCGGTGTTGATGTCCAGCACGGCCACGCGCTTGTTCACATAGCCGTCGGCCAGGTACGCCTCGTTGGCCGCTGCGTCGAAGGAGATCTTGGCGACGCTCCCGAAGGAGTTGGCGCTGTTGCTGTTGGGCATGTCGGCGCCCACCTCGCCGTAGGAGGCGAGGAACTCGCCGTCGCGCGAGAACTTGAGGACGTGCGAATCCGCACGGTTGCCCCCGATCCAGATGTTGTCCATCGGGTCGACGGTGATCCCGTGGTTGGACGCGGGCCAGGTGTATCCCTCGCCGGGCCCGCCCCAGGAGTTGACCAGGGTGCCCTCCGGGTCGAACTCGAGCACGTACGGGGCCGGCACGCAGCACTCCCCGGTGGGCGGATCCTGGGCCGCCCCGATCTCGGTTCGTTCATTGAGCGGCGCCTGTCGGTGCACGATGAAGACGTGGTCGCGCGAGTCCACGCCGACGCCCACGACGGACCCCAGGACCCAGTGATTGGGAAGGGGTTGGGGCCAGAAGGGGTCGACCTCGAACATCGGCGCCTCGGCGGCACGGTCGGCTGCGGCCTGGAGGCGGTCCTGGGCGATGTAGATGGCCACGGCGGCCACGACCAGGCCGACGATGAGAAGCTGTTTGCGCTTCATGGGATGGTTCCCTCGGCAGCGGGGGGCAAGTGACGATTCGGGGGGAAAGTAGGGCCGAGACCGCTTGTCAGCCAAGGGTGGGAGGGCCAGGGTTGAAGCGTCGGCGGAGTAGTCGGCGGCGAAGGCGGCCCCGCGCGGCCGGGTATCGTGTCTCTGCCGGCCGGATGCGCGTCCGCGAAGGTGTGCGCCGACTGCCGGATCTCAGCGACTGGCCTGTTGGAGGGATTGGATGAAAGGACGGACACTTCGGAACGGTGCGATTGCCGCGCTGGCGGCGGTGATATGGATGCTCGTTGCGCCTGCGGGAGGGGGCAGCCCGGACGCGGCCACCGGGTCCGCGCGCCCGGCCACCTCACGCGCTGCCGCCATTCCTCCGCCCGCCCCCCACGAAATCCCCGCCGACGTGATCGTGCGGGCCTTCGTGAAGGCCGAGGCGGGGGCGCTCCACCTGGTCGTGCGTGTCCCCCTCACCTCGATGCGCGACGTGGACTTTCCCGTGCGCGGCCCCGGCTACGTCGAAATCGGGGAAGCCACGGAGTTGCTTGCAGACCAGGCGAAGGTGTGGATCGCGGATTACGTCACCCTTTTCGAGGAGGCGGTGCGGCTGGCCGCGCCCGTCGTGACCGGCGCCCGCATCTCCCTCCCCTCCGACCCCTCCTTCACCGACTACGAACGCGCCGTCGCGCACATCGCCGCCCCGGCCCTCCCCCCCGCCACCGAGCTGATGCTGGAACAGGCCATGCTCGACGTGGTCCTCCGCACTCCCATCACGTCGTCCGAGTCACGCTTCTCGATCGACCCCGCCTGGGCCCACCTGGGGATCCGCACCACGACCGTGCTGCGCTTCATCACCCCCGATGGCGCGGAGAGGGTCTTCCAGTACCAGGGCAATCCCGGCCGCGTCCGCCTCGATCCGCGCTGGCACCAGGCGCTGCTGCGCTTCGTCGCCCTCGGCTTCGCCCACATCCTGGACGGGATCGATCACCTGCTGTTTCTGCTCTGCCTGGTGATCCCGCTGCGGCGCATCTGGCCGCTCGTGTCGGTCGTGACGGCTTTCACCGTGGCGCACTCGATCACACTCGTCGCTTCGGTGCTGGGGCTGGCGCCCAAAGCGCTATGGTTTCCCCCGCTCATCGAGATGCTGATCGCGGCCTCGATCGTCTTCATGGCGCTCGAGAACATCGTGGGGAAGACGCTGGGGCGGCGGTGGGCGTGGGCCTTCGGGTTCGGGCTGGTGCACGGGTTCGGGTTCTCGTTTCAGCTGAGCGAGTCGCTCCAGTTCGCGGGGTCGCACCTGTTCACGTCGCTGCTGGGGTTCAATGTGGGCGTGGAACTGGGGCAGCTGGTGGTGCTGGTGTTCATGGTGCCGGGGCTCGCGCTGCTCTTTTCGAAGGTGATGAAGCCGCGCATCGGGGCGATCGTCGTGTCGGCGCTGGTGGCGCACACGAGCCTGCACTGGATGATGGAGCGGTGGGGGGTGCTGAGAGCGTACGAGTTCGTGAGGCCGGTGATGGATGCGGGGTTCTGGGCGGTCGTGCTGAGGTGGGTGTTGCTCGGGTTGATCGTGGTGGGGGTGGGGTGGGGGATGGCGGTGCTGTACACACAACTGTCGGCGCGGTTCGGGGTGTCGAAGGGAGACCAGGGGGAAGAGCGGCAGGGGCATATCGGCGCGTAGAGACGGGTGCACCATGCCAGGGGGCTGACAACCGGACCGCCAACACTTTTCATCGAGGAGACGTGGTAGTGTAATGCGAACATTACATATTGGAAACCGGAGTTTACATTCTGCCTGCCTAACCCTGGTGGGATGGCTGCTCGTCGCGGCCTCGGCGGCTGCCCAGGAAGTCATCCGGCTCCCTGGAGAGGACAGCTGGCTCGACCCCGACTTCGAAGAGGTCTACCGCGTGGGATCCTTTGGGGGCGAGGACTGGGAACAGTTCGGGGACATCGCCAGCCTGGGCTTCGACGGTGCCGGCAACCTCTACCTGCTGGACCGGCAGGCGGCCCGGGTTACCGTCGTAGCTGCCGATGGCAGTTACCTTCGCGACTTCGGCCGCGAGGGCGAGGGGCCCGGCGAGTACCGCAGCCCCAGCCGGTTGGCGGTGATGGCCAACGGGGACGTCGCGGTGTTCGAGTCCATCCGCAACACTTTCCACATCTTCGACGGAAACGGCAGCCTCAAGCGCACTGTACGCATCCCTGACAGTCCGCTCCCCACCGTCCTGCCGGAATTGGATTCCCACCTTGACGGCGATGTCATGGTGCTGATTCCCAACGGAGTCGTTGCCATAATATCCAGGGCCATGATGGAAACAGGCGGCCAGGTTGGGGCGGATGGCGCGACGCGCCCGGTCGAGCGAATCGTCCTGAGCGGCGACGAGGCGCTCGTGGAGGAGATCACCACGGCCTGGGCTCCTCCCCCCGGGGCGCCGCTGAGCCGGGCTCCTGGCCAGACCACCTTCACCATCGGCTCCGGTCTGGCTTTCGCGCCCTCCCTGTTCGTCGGCGGACTGCCCGGGGGTGGTATGGCGTTCGCCGATTCGTCCGCCTACGCCATCAAGATCACCGACTCCGATGGGACCATGCGGAGGATTCTGACCCGTCCGCTCCAGCCCGAACCGGTTACGGACCGCATTCGGGAGGAGGAACGGGCAAGGCGATTGGAGGAGTTGGAAAGGGAGGTGGAGTCCTCGGATCCACTGCCCGAACGATTTGCCGCCATGGCGGAGCGGGCGCTCGAGGTTCAACGCAATGACATCGAGGCGCTGCGATTCTTCGACGAGATTCCCATTGTCCGCGACCTCCAAACCGGCTGGGAGGGGACGATCTGGATCCAGAGGGCCGGCGTCTATGCGGTGGGCGACGGTCCGGTCGACGTACTGGCTGCGGATGGCCGGTACCTGGGCAGCTTCCGTGCGGGAGCTGCGACGATCCCGGCCGCATTCGGCCCGGACGGCCTGGTGGCGTTTGTCGAGATGGACGAGTTGGATGTGGAGTACGTGGTGGTGAGGAGGCTGCCGGGCGCGGTGTGGTAGCTGGGGGCTGGCTTTTCACTTCCCTTGAGCCTCAAGCGCGCTGTAGAAGCACTTGCCGCTGACGGTCTTCAGCCGGCGATTTCCATGATCTGGTCGGTGTCCGAGACCGGGATGTCCGAGACATCCACGGACAGACAGCCCTCGACCTGGTAAGCTCATCACGGGAGTCGGCAAGAGGCCAAGGGCCGCTGGTGCATCTGGTCCGACAGAAATCGGCGCGGGCATCCTGCTGGTCCACGGCAAGGGCCGCCGGGAGCGCCACGCCTACCTCCACAACGGATCCGCCGATGCCGGGGAAGTCTGGATGGGGTTTCGGGGGGATGATCCCGGTGCGATCTTCAATCCGGCAAGCAAGAGGGGCGTGGTGGCGGTAGGCCGAGGTATGACTGGTACGGCCATTGCCTGACGGGTGAAGCTCCGGGGCAAGCAGGCCGGGCTGGGGCCGGTGAGTCCCCACGTCCTGCGCCGAAGCTACGCGACCCAACCGCTCCGCGATGGTCACGACCTCGCCATCGTCGCGGACCTGCTGGGGCACGCGCGCGTGAACACAACCAGAATCTACGACCGGTGGGGTGCCGATGAAGCCAAGGCAGCATCGGCCACGCTGGCGGTCTCATACGCGGAGGTGGCGACATGACCGCACGCACCCTACTCCGGGAAGGCAGTTGTGCTCGCGCACCCACCGCTCGGGCATGCAGGAGAGAGACCCGCCAACCCGAGCCGTCCCGCCCCGGTGCACACTCCGGCACCTTCTAGCAAGGAAGCCCCCCGATGAACCACGCAACCTATTGGATGCGCCAACAGGACGCGGCAAACGATGCCCTCCAACACTGTGGGAGCAAGGCCGCGCAACAGCACTGCCGGGAGTATATCCGGGCACGGGTGCGCGGAACGCCACTGCCCGACGGCGACGCCCGGACCGCATGGCACGAAGGCGTCGCAAACGCCCGTGCAACCGTGTTGGTAACCGACCCCCGATACCTTCACCCACCTACCCTGTCCGGTGCGTTCTAGGTGATGCCCGCCATCAACGACGCCCGTGCCGTGATCAACCGCTTGCTGGGACCGGAAGGATGAACCGCAAGGCGCTGTTCTTCGTCGCCGGACTCGCGGTCGGCCTGACCTTCGCCGTCGGCGTGATAGTTGGTCGCGGGACGTCGGAGGCGGAGCAGGCTACCGTTGCCAGCGATCCGCTCTCAGCAACCGTCCGGGACTCGATACGGGATGCGGAGGCGTGGAGAGCGGTGGGGAACGGGCTCAATCCGTGGAACTACATGTACGTCGCGAACGGGGACTCCATCCGTGCCGCCCGGTGGGAAGCCTTCGGGAAGGATTGGACGGACAACCCCAGCCTCACAGCCGAGGAGAACCTCGGGCGACAGTGGAGAGCCTTCTACGCTTGGGAGGCGGAGCGTGGGTACGACATCCCGTGACCTCCGTCCCAATGCGTGACGTGATCGTCGCCACCCCGAAGGAGGCGGAGCGCGCCGGGCTGTGGAGCCCACCTCGGCGAACGTCCGGCCAACTCGACCGCTCCACTGCTGCTGGAACCATACAACACGAAAGACTGCCATGACACAGCCAACCAAGGCGGAGTTGTTGACACGGATTGAACGTGCACACGAACGGCTGGGACTCCTTGCCTCTTTCCACGCTAGAGGTTTGCGGGTGCTATCGGAGCAAGCGGACAGCCATCTAGCGGAGCAACTGAAAGGGTGGGCGGAGCAAGTGGCTACAGACCTGGAGGACCTGCAGACCAAGTTGGGGCTGCACGTCATTCAACCCGACTCGTCCTGACCGCCCGCCGCACTCCAGCACCGACCGCAGGTTCTCGTAGGGCTCCCCGTGACTTGGTTGTAGCGCGTCACCCAGCGGTGCGGCTCCGGCTTCCGGTAGTTGCCGGGGGCTGCGTGCCACCCAGCCCTCCCGCCTCCAGCACCGCTTCGACGATTACCAGTCCCTTGATATCGCCTCCGCCTTGGCGCACGCGGCTTCGGCCCGCTCGTCAGCCTTGTCGGCCTGCTCCTGAAGCTCGTTGACGTACCGCCCGTCGCGCACTGCGAACCGGCGACCCCGGAAGGGCCGGAAAAGGCCACTACGTTAATGGGGATTTCAGTTTGGGGTGGAAAGCCGCTCCCTACACTGCCTTAAGCACCGGCACCTGCGGCACTGGGTACGGCTGTGAGCGGTGTCGGCGGCCAGCTTCATCAAGCCGTCGAGGGTCATTCCGTCGCTCATTTGGGGCTCCTTGGCTCCGGGCGGTGTGGTGGTAAATCCACCCGAAATCGGGAAGGTCGTCCCAATTCTCCCACGACCGGAGCACCCGAAAAGTCAATGGGGATGCGGGTTTTGTATACCTCCCGGGTGTTATCTTCCGACAACTGCAGTACTACGAGCGTCTTCGGTAGCGAGTGTCCTTGGGAGAGAGGCGGGAGACATGAACAGGTTCGGCCACGTGACGACTTGCATCCTGAATCCGGCCGCGGCAGGATTGCTGGCAGCCGCGTCCCTCAGCGCTCAGGAGACCATCGAACTCCCCGGCGGGGGCCGCTGGCTGGACGCCGACTTCGAAGAGGTATTCCGAATCGGGTCCGGGATGGCCCTGTTGGGGGAGGAGTGGGAGCAGTTCGGCGATTTGCAAAAGGTGGCCTTCGACAGCGCCGGACGACTCTACGTCTTCGATGACCAGGCCCAGCGGCTCTTCGTCGTGGGTTCGGACGGCACGCTGATCCGCGAGATCGGGCGGAAGGGGGAGGGCCCCGGGGAGTTTCGCAACCCGGCCGATTTCGTCGCCTTGGAGGACGGGCGCGTTGCGGTGGCCGACATGCATCACCGCGCCTATCACCTATTCGACGACGATGGAGACTTCGAGCGAATGGTCCGATTCGGAGGAGACCCGTCGTACACGGCTATCGGCACTCACATGCACCTGCGCGGGACCGATGCCCTGGTCACGAGCATGGCGGGCGGGAGGAGGTCGATTTCGGTCCATACCGTTGAGGGGGGCACACCGACTGAACGGCCGGATCCGACATCGCCACCCATCGAGCGCGTCGATCTTTCCGGCGAGGAGATCGTCAAGGACACGATCGTGGAGGTGTGGTTGCCACGGGGAGGGACCGGCGTGGGTGTTCGCCACACGGCCAGTGGAGTCCAGGTCTACGAGAACACCCGGCGGCCCGAGTTTACACCTGAATTGTACTGGGGCGTTCTCCCGGACGGGACGGTGGCGTTCTCGGACTCGTCCACCTACGCCGTCAAGATTGCCGCGGCCGGGACAGGTGTGGAGCGTATCCTGACACGCCCCTTCCCGCCGGAACCGGTGACGGATCGCCTGGTCGAGGCGGAGAAGGACCGCCGGCTGAAGCGACTGGCTGCCACGGCGGACGAGGACCTGGGTGGATTGCGCATGGGCGGCGTGGCGATCGGCGATCCGGGAGAGCAGCGGCAGAGGCAGCGCGAGAGAATCGAGAACATGCGTTTCTTCACCGAAGTCCCCGTCATCCGCGACCTCCACACGAGCTGGGACGGCATGATCTGGGTGCTGCGTCGGGGTGAGGAGCCAGCCAGCGATGGGCCGATCGACGTGATCGACATGGTGGGGCGGTATGTAGGCAGCTACCGGACGGGTGCGACCGAGATTCCCGACGCCTTCGGGCCCGACGGCTTCGTCGCCTTCATCGAACGGAACGAGCTGGATGTGCAGACGGTAGTAGTACGGAGGCTGGTGGGGTCGTGAAGACGGGTCTCGTACGAATCCGAAAGTCATGCAAACATTACAAATTGGAAACCACAGTTTACATTTTGAAAGCGTCCGAAGTCCGGTGGTGAAGGCGATGTGCGCAGCGTGCTGGACGATGGCGACCTGCCTTCTCCTCGCGCCTTCGGCCAACGCCCAGGAGATCATCCAGCTCCCCGCCGAGGACCGGTGGCTCGCGCCCGACTTCGAGGAGGTCTACCGGATCGGTTCCCTCTCTGGCGAGGAATGGGAGCAGTTCGGATATGTCTACGAGGTGGCGTTCGACGGCGCGGGGCAGCTGTACGTACTGGACGTCCAGTCCTCACTGATCACCGTGGTGGGTCCGAACGGCGAATTCCGTCGCACGTTCGGTGGGCCGGGGGAAGGGCCGGGAGAGTTCCTCAGTCCGCTTACGCTCGCCGTCTTTCGGGACGGACGGGTGGTGGTGGGTGATACCGACCATCTGGCCTACAACCTCTTCGGCGCGACCGGGGAATTCGAGCGCAGGGTGGGCTGGGGGTTCGGGGACGAGAGACCGGTTCTGGCGGGTATCCTGCCGGACCCTCAAGGTGATGCTCTCTTTTCGGCGGTAGGGTCGCAGTTCCGGAGTGTGACCTACATCGGCGACACCAAGTCACACACGAGCCGGGCGGTCGAACGCATCACCCTTACCGGCGAAGATGCGACTCGGGACACCGTTGCGGAGGGCTGGCTTCCCGAGGGCGGGGAATCGATCTACACCGGGCTCCCCCAGGTGAAGGCCTTCGGCTCGCACATGCTTCTGGGCGTCCTCCCGGACGGAAGCGTCGCGTTTTCCGACTCGACGGCGTACACGATCAAGATCGCGCAGCCGGGCTCGGGGGTGTGGCGCATTCTGCGGCGCCCACTTCAGCCGATTCCGGTGACGGGCCGGATGATCAATGCCGAGAGGGATCGGCTCAGGGAGAGAATCGCCGGGCGCAGCGGCGTGCTGGCGGATTACGAAAACGAACGAATCGACAACCTGCCGTTCTCCGAAGAGGTCGCCATCCTCCGCGACCTGCGCACGAGCTGGGACGGCAACATCTGGGTCCAGCGGCACGGTGAGGAACCGCACGACGACTTCGGCCCCATCGATATCCTGACGATGGACGGCCGCTATCTCGGCAGCTATCCAACCGGAGCCATCGACATGCCGGTGGCCTTCGGTCCGGACGGCTTGATTGCCTTCATCGAGACCGATGAACTGGATGTGAGGGAAGTGGTGGTGCGGAGACAGTCGCCCCGGTGAACTGAGGGCGGGAGCGATCAATGAATGGGGGATTCGGTGCTTCCGGCTGAGACGGGGCCTTGACGCGGCGCGCCCGGTCACCCTCTATTACGAAAGACATCGTACCAACGACCTGGGGGTGTTCGCTGGCACCTCCGAAGAACGAAGGGGGTGGGAAACATGAAGCTCTCGACGAACCGGGCAGTCTGCATCCTGGCGGCGATTGCGACGGGGTGGCCTGCAATCGCGTCCCTCAACGCCCAGGAAGTGATCCAACTCACCGGCGAAGACCACTGGCTGGAAACAGACTTCGAGGAGGTGTTCCGGATCGGCTCCCTGGCGGGCGAGGAGTGGGAGCAGTTCGGCAGAGTGAGCCGGGTGGCGTTCGATGGCGCCGGCCGACTCCATGTGTTCGACGTCCAGGCCAGCCGAGCCTTCGTCGTGGATACCCACGGGTCGCTGATTCGCGAGATCGGGCGGACGGGGGAGGGCCCGGGCGAGTTTCGCAGCGCCATGGAAATGGTGGCCATGGAGGACGGGGGAGTGGTTGTCGTGGACATCGAGCACCGCGCCTATCACCTCTTCGATCCGAGCGGCGACTTCGTCCGCATGGTCCGCATGGGAGGCGATCCCTCGTCCACGACGGTGTCCGCCCACCTGGCCCAACGGGGGGCTGACGCGCTGATCACGGTTGCCGGTGGCAGGACGATCGCCTTCTCGGGCGTCATCTCCACCGGAGGCGGGATGCCGCGACCGCCCGAACCCGTCAGCCGACCGATTCTGCGCGTGCTTCTGGAAGGCGAGGAAATGGTCCGGGACACGATTGCCGATGGGTGGCAACCGCCGACCGGCGAATCGGAAACAGGCTTCAGGCGGCCGGAGCTCGAGTTCAGTCCGGAACTCTACTGGGGCGTCCTGCCGGACGGGACCGTGGCCATCTCGGATTCGTCCGCCTATCACATCAGGATCGCAGCGGTGGGTGAGGGTATAACGCGCGTCCTGACCAGGCCTCTGCGCCCCGAACCCGTCACGGGCCGGTTCATCAGTGACGAGAAGGATCGCCGGTTGCGGGAACTCGAGGCCAGGCCCGATGACGAACTGGGTGGCGGCCGCCTCATCGTCGAGGGACGGGTGCTGGCCAGGGATCCCGAGGAGGTACGCGCACGGCAGCGCGAGCGCATCGAGAACCTGCAGTTCTACTACGAAGTCCCCGTCATCCGCGGCCTGAGTGCCAGCTGGAACGGCAGGATCTGGGTTCAGCGGCGAGGCGACGAACCGGTCAGCGACGGGCCGGTCGATGTGCTCGACATGGCCGGCCGGTACGTGGGCAGCTACCCGGCCGGGGCCACGCGGATACCCGACGCTTTCGGGCCGGGCGGTCTGGTGGCGTTCATTGAGCGGGACGACCTGGGGGTGCAGACCGTGGTCGTGAAGCGGGTGCCGCGGGAAGTGAACTGACGTAGGTTCGGGTGCATTCGCAGTAGCACGCCGAAGCCGTGTCTGCCCGTTGCGCGAACCCCATGTGAATCTCCACCGAGGACCACCGACAATGAGGCGTTGTCAAATCCAACGAGTCGAAACCTGGATGATTTCGGCGTGGTTGCTGGCTGCGGTACCCGCCGGCGCCCAGCAGGTCGTCGACCTCCCCGCCGAGGACCGCTGGCTGGAGCCCGTCATCGAGGAGCTGTACCAGGTGGGCTCTGCCTTGACGGGCGAAGCGTGGGAGCAGTTCGGGCAGATCATGGACGTGGCCTTCGACGGTGCGGGCCACCTATACGTCCTGGACCGGCAGGCGCAGCTGGTCTATGTCGTGGGTGAAGATGGTCGCCTGATCCGGCAATCGGGTGGACCGGGGGAAGGCCCGGGCGAGTTCGGCGAGACGGCCGCCATGGCGGTTTTCAACGACGGTCGCGTGGTGGTGGGGGATCCCGACCGCCGAGGGTACCACGTCTTCGCCGCCGGTGGAGGATTCGAGCGCATGGTGCGCATGGCCGAACCGGGGGTTGCCAGTGTCGGACGTGTGGCGGCCCAGCCGGGTTCGGATGCGGTCGTCGGAGTTCCCACGCAGTCCAGAATCATGGTGTTTTCGGGGGCGGTGTTCGACGTCCCGGTCCGGTTTCCGGTGTCACACGCGCTCGTGCGCATCATCCTGTCCGGGGAGGAGACGGTCAGGGATACCATCGCCGAAGCCTGGTTGCCCCCGATCGACTCCGAGGGCATGGACCGGGTGGACATTGCCAACTTTGCGCCGAGGCCTACAAACCTCCTCCCAGCATTCAGTCCGGAGCTCCATTGGGGGGTGCTTCCGGACGGCGGCGTGGCGTTTTCGGACTCGTCGACGTATGCGGTGAAGGTGGCAGAGCCGGCAGCGGGGGTCATCCGGATACTGACACGCCCGTTCCAGCCCGAACCGGTGACTGGCCGCATAATCCGCGCCGAGAAGGACCGGCGGCTGCGTCGGCTGGAGGAGACGGCCGAGCCCGGCGAGGATCTTTCAGCGCGCCGCCGGGCGATCGAGGGAATCGAGTTCTACACCGAACTGTCTGTCATTCGCGGTCTGGGGACCACTTGGGACGGACACATCTGGGTGCTGCGGCGTGGCGACGGCCCCAGCGATGACGGGCCCATCGACGTGCTCGCGCAGGAGGGCCGGTACGTGGGGAGCTTCCGGGCGGGGACCACGGCGCTGCCGACCGCTTTCGGCCCTGACGGCCTGGTGGCGATTGTGGAGAGAAACGAGCTGGGTGTCCAGACGGTGACGGTGAAGCGGGTAGTGGCCGGGACTTCTGGGATGTAGGACCGGCGCCCTGCCAACCATTCCGCAAAAGGAGGGGTCCAACCGACAGCGGCTGGCTATTTGTGAGACACGAACAGACGAGGACGGTGACCCAATGAGCAGGATCGCCGAGCGTTGGTCAGGTATGGCTTTTGCCATCGTGGCGGCAGGTGCGTCGATGGTGCAATCGGCCTCCGCCCAGGAAACCATCGAACTCCCCGCGGAAGACCGTTGGCTCGACGCCGACTTCGAGGAGGTGTTCCGAATCGGCTCGCTTATGGGCGAGGAGTGGGAACAGTTCGGCGATGTGCAGAGGGTGGCGTTCGACGGCGCCGGCCGGCTCTACGTCTTCGATGACCAGGCCGAGCGGATCTTCGTCGTAGGTACCGACGGAACATTGATCCGCGAGATCGGACGGAAAGGCGAAGGCCCGGGGGAGTTTCGCAACGCGGCCGATGTCGTTGCCCTGGAGGACGGGCGCGTCGTCGTGGCCGACATGGGTCACCGCGCCTATCACATCTTCGATGCCGGCGGCGACTTCGAGCGGATGGTCCGAATTGGAGGAGATCCGACGTACACGGTCATCGGGACCCACATGCCCCTGCGCGGTGCAGATGGGCTGGTCACGAGTACGGAAGGCGGGACGATGGCGATTTCGGTCAGGAGCGTTGCCGGGGCCGAACCGGCTGAACGGCCGGACCCGACGACCCGGCCCATCGAGCGCGTCGATCTGTCCGGCGAGGAGATCGTCAAGGACACGATCGCCGAGGGGTGGCTGCCTGCCAGTGCGGATCCGACATCCGGAGTCACGCGATCGGCCGGCGGAGCAAGTTTCCGTTTGGGCGGATTGAGCGGCCCGCCAGAATTCAGCCCCGATCTGCACTGGGACGTACTGCCGGACTGGACGGTGGCGTTCTCGGACTCCTCGACCTACGCCGTCAGCATCGCGGCGGCCGGTACGGGTGTTCTGCGAATCCTGACGCGGCCCATCCCACCGGAACCGGTGACGGACCGCCTGATCAGGGCGGAAAGGGACCGCCGCCTGAAGGAGCTGGCGGACACGCCGGACGAGGACCTGGGCGGGCCCCGAATCGTCTTGAACGGGGAGGTCATGGCCATTGACGCGGAGGAATTGAGGAAATCCAGGCGCGAGGATATCGAGAACCTGCAGTTCTTCACCGAAGTCCCCGTCATCCGCGATCTCGGTGCAAGCTGGAACGGGATGATCTGGGTGCAGCGGCGGGGTGAGGAGCCCGACAGCGACGGGGCCATCGATGTGCTGGAAATGGCGGGGCGGTATGTGGGCAGCTACCGCACGGGCGCGACCGGGATCCCCGAAGCCTTCGGCCCCGACGGGCTGGTCGCGTTCATCGAGGAGGACGAGCTGGAGGTGAAGACGGTGGTGGTGAAGCGGGTGCCGCGTGCGGTGAACTGAGGGCGGGAAACCGGCGGTCTCGTGTGGTGAGCGCCCGGAGCGACAGGGAGAAAGGGTGAGAGGAATGAGCAGATTCCGAATGGCGATGGTCCGAGTCGCCTGGCTGGTGGCGGCACTTTGGCTGCCCACGGCGGCACTGGCCGCGCAGGAGATTGTCGAACTCCCCGGCCAGGACCGCTGGCTCGACATCGACTTCGAGGAGGTCTTCCGGATCGGGTCGCTGACGGGCGAGGAATGGGAGCAGTTCGGCGATGTGCGCAAGGTCGCCTTCGACGCCGCGGGACGGCTCCACATCTTCGACCGGCAGGGATGGGCCGCCGGCCGCATCGTCGTTGTGGACAGGCAGGGAGCGTTCGTCCACAGTGTCGGGCGCAAGGGTGAGGGACCGGGCGAGTTTCAGGGTGCCGATCAGGTGGCGGTTTTCCCGGACGGACGGGTGGTAGTCGCGGAGCTGGGTCGTCGTGCGTTCCACATCTTCGACGCGAGCGGCGACCCGGTGAAGACGGTGAAGATGGGAGGTGATCCGGGTTCCGCCATGCTCGAACCGATCGCTGCCCAGCCGGGTGCCGAAGCGCTGATCACAGTGTCCACGGGAGGATTGGGTGCTTTTTCCGCCCAATGGACCCACGAAAGCGGCAGACCGCCTCCCGCCACATCGCGGCCGGTCGAGCGGGTCTTGCTGACTGGAACGGAGGCCGTGAAGGACACCGTTGCAGTGGGTTGGCTGCCGCCCGTGGACTCCGTGTCATTGGGGCGGATGCCCAACGGTTACGAGTTCAAGCGACCGCGGTTGCGCACATTTGCGCCACGCCTGTACTGGGGAGTCATGCCCGATGGCGGAGTGGCGTTCTCGGACTCCACGACTTACGCGGTGAAGATCGCCGAAGCCGGGGCGGGTGTCGTGCGGATCCTGACGCGTCCCATCCCATCCGAACCTGTCACGGACGGCGTGATTCGTGGCGAAAAGAGACGGCGCATGGCGGAACTGGAGGAGGAGGCCGATCCCGGGGATGACCTGCGGGATGAGCGCGAACGCATCGACAACCTGAAGTTCTTTGCAGAGATCCCGGTGATTCGTGGGCTTGCCGTAACCTGGGACGGTGGCGTCTGGGTGATGCGGCGGGGTGAGGAACCGGTCAGCGACGGCCCCGTCGACCTGCTAACGGCGGATGGCCGATACATGGGCAGCTACCGCCCGGGTGCCACGGAGATTCCGGATGCCTTTGGACCGGACGGGCTTGTCGCGTTCATCGAGACGGATGAGCTGGATGTGGAGACGGTGGTGGTGAAGCGAATGGTGGCGAACCCGGGGAATTGAGCCGGAAGCTGTGCTGTGGTCGCCGGTAACTTGACAGTGCGGTGGCGGTGGTGAATAATTACGAACGTTGTCGTATCACGAGGGCTACGGAAGGAGGCGAGAGACATGATCAGGATTGGACAAGTGACGACACGCATTCTGCCTGCGATCGTAGCGGGGTGGCTGGCAGCCGCGTCACTGAACGCCCAGGAAACCATCGAACTCCCCGGCCAAGACCGCTGGCTCGACGCCGACTTCGAGGAGGTGTTCCGGATCGGGTCGCTCATGGGTGAGGAATGGGAGCAGTTCGGCGATGTGCAGAAAGTGATGTTCGACGGCGCCGGCCGACTCTACGTGTTCGACAGCCAGGCCGCGCGGATCTTCGTCGTGGATACCGGCGGCTCGTTGATCCGCGAGATCGGACGGGAGGGCGAAGGCCCGGGCGAGTTCCGCATGGCGGTTGATTTCGTGGCCCTGGAGGACGGGCGCGTCGCGGTGGCCGACCTCGAACACCGCGCCTACCACCTCTTCGGTGCGAACGGCGACTTCGAGCGGATGGTGCGGATGGGAGGGGATCCGGCCTACACGGCCATCGGGTCCCACGTACCCCTTCGCGGCACCGATGCTGTGGTCACGAGCATGTCTGGGGGGTCGATGACCGTCACAACCGTTCGGGCCATTGACGAGGCCGGATTGCCCGAACGGCCGCAGCCGATGTCGCGGCCCATCGAGCGCGTGGATCTGTCCGGCAAGGAGGTCGCGAGGGACACGATCGCGAGAGCGTGGCTGCCGCCCGAGGGGATGATGCGTATGAGCGAGACGCCCGACGGCGGAGTGACCTTCACCCCGCCGCCCCAACTCGTTCCCGGATTGCACTGGAGCGTTCTCCCCGACGGGGCGGTGGCGTTTTCCGACTCCTCGGCGTACGCGGTCAAGGTCGCTGTGGAGGGGACGGTTGCGCGCATCCTGACACGGCCCTTCCCGGTGGAACCGATGACCGATCGTTTGATCAGGGCGGACAAGGACCGCCGCCTGAAGGAACTGGCGGCCCGGCCGGACGAGGAACTGAGGCCTCGAAGCTTCATGACCGTCGAGGTTGCGCCCATAGATCCGACGGCGGAAAGGAACAGGCAGCGCGAGAGAATCGAGAATCTGGAGTATTGGAGCGTGGTCCCCGTCATCCGCAGCCTCCACGCGACCTGGAACGGCATGATCTGGGTGCGGCGTCGCGGCGACGAACCGGTGAGTGTCGGTCCCATCGATGTGCTGGACGCGGCGGGCCGGTACGTGGGCAGCTATCGAACCGGCGAGATCGATATCCCGGGCGCCTTCGGCCCCGACGGTCTGGTGGCCTTCATCGAGAGGGACGAGCTGGGGGTGGAGATGGTGGTAGTGAAGCGGGTGCCGCTTGAAGTGAACTGAAGGCGCGTGAGCTCGACGGTTCGACCAAAAGTCAATCACATATTACATTTTGTAAACCAGAGTTGACTTCGAAGGCCATAGGAGTCCGGCGTCGGCTCTCTTACGTTGACCAGGCAGCCATATTGGTTTCATGCGATCCATCGGAATCAGGGCGTTGAACAGCAGACTGGGGGAGTACGTGCGGCTGGCGGCTGGTGGCGAGACCATTCTCGTCACGGATCGCGCGCGCGTGGTCGCCGGAATCGGCCCTCCGCGAGAGACGAGGAGTCCTGTCCTGACGGACGCCATGCTTGCCGATGTGGTGCGGAAGGGCTGGTTGACACCCGCACTTTCTCCCGGATCCGAGCCCAATCGTGGCGGGCCGCCGGAGGTCTCGCAGTCCTTGTTGCTCAGTGAGCTGGAGGGTGACCGAAGCGACCGGTGATCGCCGCCAGCGCCCTCGGCATCCCACTTTGGGATCTGCCCTGACCCGCGCCGACCGCCTGTCCGCTGGCGGGCCGGACCACAGCTCCTTGTCCCTCGCGGGTTTCTACGGCGTCCCCCGCGACAATCTTGGCTCCAGCAGGCGGATATACGCCCCCCCCGAATTCGGCTCATGGTATGACACCACATACCGCGATCCATGGGCAAACCCGAGCAGCGCGTCGTCGCCGTGATACCGCGCCAGAGTCTGCCCCGTGGACGGGTCGATCAGGTCCAGCCAGCCGTCCAGGACCGTCTGCCACGGCACTTCGGGGATCTCGCCGCCGGGGCTGATTCTCTCCGTCCACCCGGGGTCGGGCGTCTGCCAGGCGATCCATAGGCCATCGTCGTCGAGCATGGCGCCCACATTGAGGGCGCGCGGCCAGAGCTGCGCCGACGGGTTGTCCCGCTCGAAGGGCTCGACGATCCGGTCGAACACCCGCGCGACGACGGGCTCCGGTTCCAGGTTCCAGCGCACCACCCGGTTCGCCTGCTGGCGCACGGCCCAAAAGGTCTCCGCGTCGCCGGCCACCACGAACCTGTGCAGCTGGGGCGCGGGTGCGACGGGATCTTCCCCGCCGAAGGTGGTGATCCTGCCCCTCGCGTCGAGAATCCGGAGCTGGTGTCCGACCGCGGCCGGCTCGGCGACCGGGACCGCGAACGCGACCTCGTCGGCGCCGAACACCACCGACGACAACACCTGACCCAGCGACCGGTCCGTCCGCGCCACCTCGAAACCGAGGTCGAGCATCGTCCGTCCCCGGTGAAACTCGAAGACGTGAACGAAGCGGCGGCCGACGTTGACGTGGGCGATACCGTCGTACTCGCCGGGACGTTCCCCCTCCTGGCCCACCGTCCCCAGGAAGTCGCCGTCCAGGTCGAAGATGGAGATCTCGGGGTAGGTGAGATGGGTGATCAGGACCCGGCCGCGGCGATCGACCGCCACCTGCGAAAACGGGGTGATCACGTGGAGGCCGAAGTCCTCCCGTCCCCCGATCGTGGCGACGGTGTCCAGGGTGATGACGCAGTCGGCGCAGGTGACCTCGCCGGAAACGGGGGTGGGCTGCTGGGCGGAGAGGATGGGGGAGGGGGTGGAGACCAGGGCCGCGAAGAGGACGGCGACGACCGGGAAGAAGGTATGGACCAGTGTTCGCGGTGAGGCTGGGGAAGTGTCGTGGTCGGCCAAGCTCGATCCTCTGGACAGGGGGCTGGGTGGTCGGTGCTCTCTGGAGGCCATCCGTGGTCCCCCTTACATTCGCCCTCGATCGTTTTCTGCGACAGGACCCCCTCGCATGTCTCCAACCGAAACCAGGCATCCACAGATCGCCCGATCCGGCTCCGGCCGCGCACGGGAGCGTTCTTCGTGGGGTGTCAGGATTGTGAAAACATTCACAAGCGCGATTGGGCTTGTCCTCAAGGGTGTCATCAGCGCCGTCCGCCGCATCCTGAAAGGGATCGTCGATGCGCTGTTCAGTGACCTGTTCTAAAACCGGAGTCTGCCATGTACCGCCTCAGCCCGCTCCGCCCCCGCGCCACCGCCCTCCTCCTCGCTCTCCTGCTGCTCCCCACCACCGCCTGCGCCCAATCCGGCGACCCTACCCGGGACCCCCGCTTCGAGCAGGCCGTCGACCTCTTCGAAGCCTGGCTCGACGCGAAGATGGACTACGAGAAGATCCCCGGAATGTCGGTGGGACTCATCCACGACCAGGACCTCGTGTGGGCAAAGGGCTATGGACTCGCCCACCGGGAGGAGGGCGTCGCGGCCACCCCGTCCACCATGTACTCGATCTGCTCGATCTCGAAGCTCTTCACCTCGATCGGGGTCATGCAGCAGCGTGACGAGGGCAATCTGCGGCTGGACGACCCGGTCTCGGACCGGCTGCCCTGGTACGACCTCGAACAGGCCTTCGGCGACGGTCCTACGGTGAGCGTCGAGGGGATCCTCACGCATTCCTCCGGGCTCCCCCGCGAGTCGGCGCACCCCTACTGGACGGGTCCCGAATTCCCATTCCCGAGCCGCGACGACATCATCGAGGGTCTGGCCGATCAGGAGACCCTCTACCCGGCCGACCGCTACTTCCAGTACTCGAACCTGGGGATGGCGCTCGCGGGGCAGCTCGTCGAGCAGGCGTCGGGGATGGACTTCGACGCGTATGTGCGCAGCCGGATCCTGGACCCGCTGGGCATGTCCGACACCTACACCGACATCCCCGAGGCGCACCGGGGGGCCCGCTTCGCCACCGGCTATACCCGCCTGGGCCGCGACGGCCGGCGCGCCGAGGCCACCTTCTTCCAGGCGCGCGGGATCGCGCCGGCGGCCGGGTTCTCGTCCACCGTGGAGGACCTGGCGCGCTTCGCCTCGTGGCAGTTCCGGCTGCTCGAGAACGGGGGAAGCGAGGTGCTCGACGTCAACACGCTGCGCGAAATGCACCGCGTGCACTGGGTCGATCCCGACTTCGATACGATGTGGGGGCTCGGGTTCGCGGTGTCGCGGCGCGATGGCGGGCGTTCGGTGGGGCACGGGGGGAGCTGTCCCGGGTTCCGTTCGACGCTGCAGCTGGTTCCGGCGAAGAAGATGGCCGGGGTGGTGATGATCAACGCACAGGGGACGAACCCGGGCGACGTGTATTCGAGGATGATGGAGACTGTGGGGGCGGCGCTGGAAAGAGTACAGGGTGATCCGGATGGAGGCACGACGAGACCGGCGGCGCTGGCGGAGTACGAGGGGCTCTACGAATCGACATGGGGCGAGACTGTGATTCTGCGTTGGGACGACAGCCTGATCGCGCTGCGCGTGCCCACGAACAATCCGGTGGAAGCGATGACCAAGCTGCGCCGGGATGGGGAGGATACGTTCCGGCGCGTACGGGATGACGGGGAATCGGGTGAGGCCTACGTGTTCCATCGCACCGACGGTACGATCGACAGGCTCAGCGTGCACGGGAACTATTCGAGGAAGGTGCGCTAAGTCATGAAGATCAATCAGACGACAACTGGCCGCTCTCGGTGTTCGCTCGGATGGTTCCGCGGACTCCTGGCCGCCGCAACTCTCTTTGCCCTGGCGTGCTCCGAATCCAGCCCCGCGAATGACTGGACCACCGTCAGAGACACACTCCCCTCAGGCGTGGAACGAGTCACCAACACCCCGCCCCCGCAAACCGCTCCCACCTGGACACTCGTCGAGGAGATCCGCGTCGGCACGGTGGAGGCGGGCCTGCCGGAGTCCTTCGGAGAGATCAAGGGGCTGGTGGGATTCGAAGGCGGTGGCTTCGCCGTGCTCGAGTCCCAGGCGCTGGAGATCCGGGTCTTCGCCGCCGACGGATCCCACGTGGCCACCCACGGACAGCGGGGAGAGGGCCCGGGCGAGTTCGTCGGCGCGAACGGACTGATGGTCGACCCCTCGGGGCGCATCTGGGTGCCGGACTCGTACGCCGCACGCATGTCCGTGCTCGATCCCGAAGACGGGTTCGTCGAGTCCTTCCCCTTCACGAGCTTCGTGCGGGGCTGGGTGTGGACGGGCGCCATGACCGCCGACGGACGCATCCTCAAGCACTCGAGCAGCACCATGCGCGTCTTCGATTCCACGATGACCGAGCTGCCTTCGCTCTCGCTGCCTCCCCCGGCCGAAAACGTCGGAGACGAGGACCCGAGCATCTTTCTCGTGGAGCTGGGCACCGGGTGGGAGGTGCGGGCGGTACCCTTCTACCCCGGTGGCGCCACCACCTTCGATCCGTCCGGCGCAATGTGGTCGGCTGCGGTCGGCGACCCCTCGCACCGGGTCCACAAGTGGATGCCCGGAGGCGACACGATGCTGGTCGTGGAAACGCGGCGGCCGCCGCTCCCCGTTACGTCGGCCGAGCGCGACTCGGTGATTGCGGACACGCGAGCGTGGCTCCGGGAGCGGGGCGTCGAAACTGAGGCGGACTGGTCCCGAATCCCCGATGTGAAGCCCGCGGTGCTCGACCTGGTCACCTCCGCGGAGGGAAATCTCTGGGTACAGACCCCGTCGCCGGGCGGAGGCGTCAGCTACGATGTCCTGGCCCCCGATGGCGCCTACTTGGGCAGCACGGCCCCGGCGGCGCTGGAGACCGTGTTCTGGCTGAATCCCGTAATCCGGGGCGACTACTACTGGACGGTCGTGTTCGACGAATTGGACGTGCCCTACGTGGTGCGCGCGAGAATCACCCCTGCTGAGTAGGTAATCATGAAAACCCGCCGCTTTTTCGTCCTCTGCTTTGTGGCCGCGGCGTTGGCGCCGGTGGACGCCGTGTCCCAGACCACCCTCGAGACCGCCATCTCGCACCTCCAGTACCGCGAACTCGGCCCCGCGCTCATGGGCGGCCGCATCGCCGACCTCGCCGTGGTCGAGTCGAAGCCACAGGTCTTCTACATCGCGACCGGCACCGGCGGCGTCTGGAAGACCGAGAACCACGGCACCTCGTGGACGCCCCTCTTCGACGACCAGCCCACCAGCTCCATCGGCGACGTCACCCTCGACCCGTCGAACCCGAACCTCGTCTGGGTCGGGACGGGCGAGCCGCAGAACCGCCAGTCCTCCGGCTGGGGCAACGGCGTCTACAAGTCCACCGACGCCGGAAACACCTGGCGGCACATGGGGCTGGAGGGGACGAAGCACATCGGGCGCATCCTGATTCATCCGCGCAACCCGGACATCGTGTACGTGGCGGCGGTGGGCGACCTGTGGGGACCGAACGAGGAGCGCGGCGTGTTTCGCACCCACGACGGCGGCGAGACCTGGGAGAAGGTCCTCTACATCGACCACCACACCGGCGCGATCGACATGGCCATGGACCCGGGCGACCCGAACACGATCTTCGCCGGCATGTACCAGCGCCAGCGCACGGGGTGGGGATTCAACGGGGGCGGTCCGGGGAGCGGTCTCTACCGCACCTTCGACGGCGGCGACAGCTGGACCGAGCTCACCGAAGGGCTCCCCGAGGGCGACAAGGGACGGATCGGCGTGGACGTCTTCCGCCAGGATGGCAACGTGGTCTACGCGCTCATCGAAACCGACGCGCGCACTCCTCGGCGGCCGGGTGCCGGTGGCGGCGGTGGCGGAGGCGGCCCGCGCCAGAGCGGCCTCTACCGCTCCCTCGACCGCGGCGACACCTGGGAGATGATGTCCAACACCAACCCGCGCCCCATGTACTACTCCCAGGTCCGCATCGACCCGAGCAACGCGGACCGCATCTACGTCCTGGGCACCTCGCTCATGGTCTCCGACGACGGCGGCCGCACCTTCCGCGGCGACGGCGCCACGCAGATCCACGTCGACCACCACGCTCTGTGGATCAACCCGAACGACCCCGACCACCTCATCCTGGGCAGCGACGGCGGCGTCTCCGCCTCGTGGGACGGCACCGCGCACTGGCGCATGTTCGACAACCTCGCGCTGGGACAGTTCTACGCCATCGGCTACGACATGCGCGACCCGTACTACGTCTGCGGCGGCCTCCAGGACAACGACGCCTGGTGCGGCCCCTCCAACACGCGCTCCTTCCACGGAATCCGCCACCAGGACTGGTACGAGACCGTCTACGGCGACGGCTTCTTCACCATCGTCGACCCGACCGACTCGTCGATCGTCTACTCCGAGTCCCAGGGCGGCAACATGAACCGCTACGACCTGGTGACCGGCGAGAAGACGCGAATGCGGCCGATCACCGGACCCCGCGAGGACGGCGACACCGCCAAGACCTACCGTTTCAACTGGAACTCGGCGCTCCAGCTTTCGCCCCACGACCCGGCGACGGTGTACCTGGGCGCCAACTACCTCATGCGCTCGCGCGATCGGGGGATGTCCTGGGAGGAGGTGGGCGGAGTGGATCTCTCCCGGCAGATCGACCGCACCGAACTGGAGATCATGGGCATTCTGGGCTCGGAGCCGCAGATGTCGGCCAACGACGGTATCTCCGGCTACGGCAACATTACGGCGTTCGCGGAGTCGCCGGTGGTTCCCGGCCTGCTTTACGTCGGCACCGACGATGGCAATGTCCAGGTGAGCCGAGATGATGGCGCGACCTGGACCAACGTCGCCGACCGGATCCCCGGACTTCCCGAGCGCACGTACGTCAGCCGCCTCGAACCGTCCGCGCACGCCGAGGCCCGCGTGTATGCCACCTTCGATGGCCACCGCAACGGCGACTACGCGGCGTACGTCTACGTCAGCGAGGACCACGGCCAGAACTGGACCGCGATCACCGAAGGCCTCCCCGACGGCTGGTCGGTGAACGTGATCACCGAGCACCACCGCGCCCCGAACCTGCTCTTCGTGGGCAACGAGGTGGGCGTGTTCGTCTCGGTCGACGGCGGCGGCCGCTGGGTGCAACTCAAGAACAACCTGCCCACGGTCCCGGTTGACGACATTCTCATCCACCCCCGCGACAACGACCTCCTGGTGGGCACGCACGGCCGCTCGTTCTGGATCCTGGCCGACGTGACCGCGCTCGAGCACCTGTCCGCCGAGACGCTGGCCGAAGCGGGCCGCATCTTCCCGCCCGCACGCGAGTCGATCATGTGGGCGGAGCGTGGGGACTGGCCGTTCCAGGGCGCGACGTATTCCGCGCCGAACCCGCCGCGGGGAGCGCGCATCCGCTACTACCTGCGTGACGAGTGGGAGGCGCCGGTTGTGGCGGAGGAGGGGGGTGGGGAGGAGGGCGACGGTTCGGGCGACGGTGAGGGTCCCGGCGCCGGAGAGGGCGGCGGTGTGGGTGCCGTTGAGCCTGCGGGAAGCACGGCGACGGGATCGGGTGCGGAGGGCGACGGCTCTGGCGACGCCACCTTCTCCCTCACCATCACCACCGCGCACGGCGACCACATCCGCACCCTCGAGGCCTCCTCCGAGGCGGGCGTCAACGAGGTCATCTGGGACTGGCGCCACGACCCGCCGTATGAACCGGACGAGGAGGGACCGGGTGGTGGTGGCGGCGCACCGCAGGGCCCGATCGTGCTGCCCGGCTACTACAGGGCCAGCATGACGGTCGCCGGCGAGACCTTCTCCACCGAGTTCGAGATCCATGCCGACCCGCGCCGCCCCATGGCCTCCGCCGACCGCAAGGCGCGACAGCACGAGCTGATGCGCCTGCACACCCTGGCCGCCCCCATCTACGAAGCGGGCCGCGCGATCGAGAAGCTCGGGGAACAGCTGGACGCGGCCGAGGAACTGATCGGCGCGGCGGCCGAGCCTCCCGAGGGCGTCAAGGAGGAGCTGGACTCGATCCGCGCCGCGCTCGAGGAGGTCCGGGACGACCTGCAGGAGGCGCGCCGCAGCGCGGGTGTGGCGGGGTCCATCCAGCAATCGTCCACCCTGCCGACCGAGGACCAGATGTGGCAGGTCGACCGTGCGTGGGAGGTTCTGGAGGAACTCGTCGGGCCGCTGAACGAGCTGATCACGTCGCGTGTGCCGGCGCTGAATGCGCGGCTTTACGCGGAGGGCGTGAGGCCAGCGGTGGGTGAGGTGGTGAAGGTGCCGGGGGGGTAGGGAACAAGAATGTAAACTACAGATGACTTAATGTAATGTAAACATTACAGTACGCCATTCCGCTGCAGTGGAGAACCGCATGCCAAGATTCGCGCCCATAGCGTTCCTCGTCCTGATCGCCGCCCTCCCCACCTCCGCCGTCGCCCAGGACGTCGGCGAATGGAGCATCGAGGAATCGCGGGCTCCTTCCACCACCCCCCTCCGATTCACCGCGACGGAAGGGACGTGGATCAGTCTCGATGTCTCGCCGGACGGGCGTCACATCGCGTTCGAGCTGCTGGGGCACATCTACGAGATGCCGATCGAGGGGGGTGAGGCGCGGGCGCTCACCAGCGGGCGTTCGTGGAACAGTTTCCCGCGCTACAGCCCGGACGGGACGCGGATTGCGATCACCTCGGACCGGGGCGGGAGCGAGGACGTCTGGATCCTGCATCGCGGCACGGGGGATGCGGTGGGCGCGGACGGCCCGGAGAACGTCACGAAGATGGCGTTGCCGGTGGTGCAGGGGTCCTGGTCGGCGGACGGGAGGGCCATTTACGCCTCGGCGCTGGAGCAGGACGCGAGCATGACGGCCTACCGCTTCAACCTCTTCGGCTCGCGTCAGCGGATCGCTTCTGGGACGACCTTCCAGGCGATCACGCACTTCGACGAGCACGCGGGGCGCGGCGTCCTCTTCTACGAGCATGCGGACCGGCAGGTCCCCCAGAGCGGCGCGCGCATCAAGACCTACGACCTCGAGACGGCCGAGATGCGCGTCTACCGCGAGCGGCCCGGCGGGGCGTTCAACCCCACGCTGTCGCCCGACGGGCGCCGACTGGCCTACGGGCACCGGGACGACCGGGACGTGATCGTTGTCCTGCACGACCTGGAGACGCGCTCGGAACGGGTGCTGGCGCGCGGGCTCGACCGGGATCACCAGGAGTCGACGCCGTACTACTTCGGCGTGGCGCCGAACTGGGACTGGCACCCGGACGGGACGCACCTCTACCTGACCATGGACGGTGGGATCCACGCGGTGGATGTGTCGTCGGGCGAGGTGCGCGAGGTGCCCTTCCGCGCGCCGGTGGACCGGGAGATCGACGAGGCGATTCGCTTTCCGTTCGAGTTTCCCGAGGGCGAGACGAAGGCGTGGTCGTATCGGTTCGCGCACAGGACGCCGGCGGGCGTGATCTTCGAGGCCCTCGGCGACATCTGGCTGGCGGATGAGGATGGGCTCGTGCGCAACCTGACGCAGTCTTCCGCACACGAGACGAGTCCGGTGGTCGACGCGGACGGCGGATGGCTCTACTACGCGACCTGGACCGACGCGGAGCTGGGGGCGGTGCACCGGCGTCCGCTGGCGGGTGGCGCGGCGACCGAAGTGTCATCGCGTCCGTCGCAGTACATGTCGCTGGCGCTGGGGCCAGGGGGCGCGCTGGCCTTCATCCGGGGGGCGGGTGGCCTCATAAACGGGGGGCGCATCGAGGAGCAGACCGAGTTCGAGCTCGTGGTGGTGGAGGACGGGATGGAACGCACGGTGACCGATGTGGGCGGCAGCGTTATGTCGCTGGGGCGCGCGCCCCACACCGTCATCTTCGACGAGGCGGGCGAGTGGATCTACTACACCGAGTTCGTCCTGGGCAGCATCGCGGCCAACCCCGGCCTGAGCGCCGACACGCTGGTCCTGCGCCGCATCCGGCCCGACGGCACCGGCAGGACGACGCTCTACCGCTTTCCGCACGCCGAACGCGCGATCCTCTCCCCCGATCTCGGCTGGATCGCCATCCGCGAGTACCAGCGCAGCTTCGTGACCCCCTTCGAGTGGATCGGCAGGCAGGTCACGATCTCGGCCTACGACGGGATCGGCTTCACGCAACGCGTCGACCCGTCGGACGGCGCGAGCATGGCCTGGTCCGACGCGGGCACGGTGTCGTGGCCGCGGGGCGGGGTGCTCCACGAGAAGGCGCTCGACGACATCCTGGCCGGGACCGGCGGCTCCGCCACCACCGACATCACGGTGCGGTTCGAGGTGGCGCTGCCGGGCACGACGGTCGCCCTGACCAACGCGCGCGTGCTCACGATGGACGAGGAGCGAACCGTGTTGGAGAGCGCGACGATCCTGGTGCGGGGACACCGCATCGCCGAGGTGGGACCCGATGTCGTCGTGCCCGCGGAAGCACGCGTGTTCGACGTCGCGGGCCACACCGTCATACCTGGCCTCGTGGACGCGCACGCACACTCGGTCGGGCAGCTCGCGACGACGCAGCTGATCGAGCAGCGGCTTCCCGGGCTCGCCGGTTCGCTGGCGCACGGCGTCACCACGCTCTACGAGCTGTACGGCTCGGAGGAGAAGGAGCCCTGGGTCCGCGACATGATTTGGTCGGGCCGCATGGACGGTCCCCGCATGCTCTCGGTGGGCGCGCCCATGTACGGCATCCGCGAATACCGTCCGCGCACCTACCGCCCGATCGCCTCGTACGAAGACGCCGACGAACACGTCCGCTACAGCCGCGACATGGGGATCACCGCGCTGAAGGACTACGTCAACTTCACCCGCGCCGACCGCCACCAGCTGATCACCGCGGCGCGCGAGCATGGCCTGAACGTCCTGTCCGAGACGGCGGCGATCCCGCAGATGAACTTCACGCAGATCATCGATGGCGTGACCGGGCTCGAGCACACGATGGGGCTGACGCCCCTCTACCAGGACGTGATCGAGCTCTTCCGCGCGAGCGACACCGGCGTGACACCCACCCTGCTCGTCGTCTACAACGGCCCCCAGGGCCAGGCCTTCTTCGACCAGTCCCAGCGCTACTGGGAGGACGAAAAGCTGCTGCGCTTCAGCACCGAAGAGCGGCTGCGGGGCCGCTTCCGCCGGGTCACCCACTACTGGGACGACGACCTCTACTCGCCGGAGATGGTGGCCGCCATGAAGCGCCTCTTCGACGCGGGCGTGCTGATCAACTCGGGCGGCCACGGCCAGATGCCGGGGCGCGACATGCACTGGGAGCTGGAGCTCTTCGTCCAGGGCGGCTTCTCGGAGATGGATGCGCTCCAGACGGCGACGCGCAACGCCGCCGTCTACCACGGGTTGGGCGCGGATCTGGGGTCGATCGAGACCGGCAAGCTGGCGGACCTTGTGGTGCTGGCGGCCGATCCGCTGGACGACATCCGCAACACGCAGGAGGTCGTGTACGTGGTGAAGAACGGGGTGGTGTACAGCGGTGAGGATGCGGCGCGGGTTTATCCGGGGCCGATGGCGGCGCCGGCGATGTACTTTCAGCGGGAGAGGTGAGACGACCGGCAACACCGGTTTCCCGCTTGACCCGATGGGCAGTCCGATCTACCGTGACCTACGTGTCAGCACGGCAATCCCATGGCCGGCGTGACATTCCACGAGGAAAGGCGGAACGAACCATGGCCCACCTGATCGGTCTTCGACGATCGCAGGGGGGCATGCGTACTCTGGTGGGAGCCGCCATCGGCCTCTCGCTGCTCGTCGGCACGACCATCGAGGCTGCGCACACGCACACGGCCACCGAACTGGCAGCCCTGTGCAGCGTCTGCAAGCTTCCTCACCAGGATGCGACTGCCTCGGTCCCGGGCGAGTCGGTTGTCATCGCATCCAGTCTGGTCTCGCCCCCCGCGCTTCCCGAACACCGGCTCATTCCCGGCATCGTCCATGTCTTGCCGTACCGGAGCCGGGCTCCCCCTCTCCCCATCTCTCTGTAGCCAGAGCCCCTCGGCCGACCCGCGAGTCGGCGAGACGACCTGTGCACGGTTGCGCCAGGTGACGGCGCACCCGCGAGAGATGGAGACCCATGCAGAACAACAATTCGCAGACGGGGCCCGCACCCGTTCTCGAGGCCCGCGGCCTCAGCAAGCGCTACGGCGCCACGCAAGCCCTTGACTCCCTCGACCTGGCCATAGCGCCCGGAGAGGTCTACTGCCTCCTCGGACCCAACGGGGCGGGCAAGACCACCACCATCAACCTCTTCCTCGGCTTCGTGGCGCCCTCGGCCGGGCAGGCGCTGATCGGCGGCGCGGACGTGTCGACCAACGACCGCGAGACGAAGCAGCGGATCGCGTACATCCCCGAGCAGGTGATGCTGTACCGCAACCTCAGCGGACTCGAGAACCTGGAGTACTTTGCCGCATTGGGTGGGAGGGGGTCGCTGGGCCGGGAACGTCTCACCGACATCCTGGTCGAAGCGGGCCTGGAGCGCGACGCGGTCGACCGGCGCGTGTCCGAGTACTCCAAGGGCATGCGGCAGAAGGTCGGCGTCGCGATCGCCATCGCCAAGAAGGCCGACGCGCTGCTCCTCGACGAGCCGACCTCCGGTCTCGACCCCAAGGCCTCGAACGAGTTTTCGGCGCTGGTGGAACGGCTCAGGAATCGCGGCGTCGCGGTGCTCATGGCGACGCACGACCTGTTTCGCGCCAAGGAGACCGGCACCCGTGTGGGCATCATGCGGTACGGGCGCCTGGTCACCGAACTGAGCACGGACGAAATCGGCCACGCCGATCTCGAGCGCATCTACCTGGAACACATGCACGACTGACCCGTGGACAAACCCCCGGCCCGGCGCCTCAACGCGCTCGGTGCTCGGGCGGATTTGTCCACGGACTACCAAGGAGACATCGATGATCAGGCATATCATCCGCAAGGAGTTCACCGACGTCGTTCGGGACGGTCGCTTCCGCTGGTGCACGATCCTGGTGGGATCGCTGCTGCTCGTCTCGCTGGGCCACGGATGGGTCCAGGCGCGGAAGGTGCAGCAGGAGCACGCGGCGGCCCAGGCCACGGCCCGCGAGCACTGGGAGACCCAGGGCGAGAAGAACCCCCACTCGGCGGCGCACTACGGCATCTACGCGTTCAAGCCCCGTCTGGCGCTGTCCTTCATCGACGAGGGCGTGGACCCGTATACCGGCACGACGGTGTGGCTCGAGGCCCACCGGCAGAACGACTTCCTTCTGCGCCCGGCACAGGACGCGACGGCGGCCCAGCGAATCGGGGCCCTCACGGCGGCGCAGGTCCTGCAGCACCTCGTGCCCCTGCTCATCATCTTGCTGACCTTCGGCGCACTCGCGAGCGAGCGGGAACGGGGCACGCTGCGCCAGCTGCTGGCCTCCGGAATCGGGCGGCGCGACCTCGCCGTGGGCAAGGCGCTGGGTGTCGCCGGCGCGCTGTCGCTGCTGCTGGTGCCGGCAGCCCTGCTGGGAGCGGCGGCCCTGGTCATTGGGAGTCCCGGCCCGGCGGCATCCCCGCTGGTCCGGGGTGTGACCCTGACCGGCGTCTACCTGGCCTATTTCGGCGCCTTCCTGGCGCTCTCCCTGGCCGTGTCCGCCTGGGCGCGCTCGGGGCGTACCGCGCTGGTGATCCTGCTGGCCGCGTGGGTGGTGAACGGCCTCGTGGCGCCGCGAGTCGCGGTGGATCTGTCCAAGTGGCTCCACCCGACGCCCTCCGCCTTCGAGTTCGCCCGCACCGTGCAGGAAGAGATGTCCACCGGCGTAGGGGACCTGTCGCCCCCGGACCGGGCCGCGCTGACCGAGAGCCTTCTGGCGGAGCACGGAGTCGAGCGGGTCGAGGATCTGCCGATCAACCTGACGGGCGTGTACCTGCAGGAACTCGAGGAGTACGGCAACGTGGTGTTCGACCACAACTACGGCGCCCTTTGGGACACCTTCGAGCGCCAGAGCACCGTCCACGAGACGCTCGCGGTGGCGGCGCCGCTGCTGGCGGTGCGCGCTCTCTCCATGGGTCTGGCCGGAACTGATGTCGAGCAGCACCGGCACTTCGCGGTCGCCGCCGAGACCTACCGCAGGGACATGGTGCGGATGATGAACGGCGACATGGCCGAGAACTCCCGCTCGGGTGACTTCTCGTACGTCGCCGATGCCGATCTCTGGACCGCGGTGCCGCCGCTGCAGTACGCCGCCCCGACGCTCGGCTGGGTGCTGGGCAACCGGTTGCTGTCGCTCCTCGTTCTGAGTGCCTGGCTGGCCGGAGCGATCCTCTTCGCCCGAGCCCGGGTACGTCGCCTGGAGGTCGGTTGACATGACCGCGCGAACCGTACTCCGAAACGAATGGCGTCTGCTGATGGCCGACCGGGCGCTCCGGATCGTGCTCGGGCTCTTCGCGGGCCTGCTCGTATACGCGCTGGCCAACGGCGTGGTCTGGACGCGTTTTCAGGAGCGCACCGCCGAGACCGTACGCGCCAGCGGCGTCGAGCGCATCCGCGCCCTCGAGCAGGAACTGGTCGAGATCGCAAACGGCGTGGAACCCGCTTCGCGCTTCGCAGATCCGAGGTCACCCTCCGTGCTGGGCGGACCCAGCGGGAGCCGGACCGTGGTGCTGGAGCCGGGCCCCCTCGCGGCCCTCGCCGTCGGACAGAGCGACATTCTGCCGTACTACTACGACGTCAACATCTACACCAACGAGGCGTCGTTCCAGCAGAACGGCGAGGTCGAGAACCCCCTCAACCTGATGGTCGGGCGCTTCGACCTGGCGTTCGTGGTGATCTATCTGCTGCCGCTCCTCGTTCTGGCGCTGAGCTTCAACGTGCTTTCCGAGGAGCGCGAGCAAGGGACGCTGGCGCTGACGCTCTCTCAGCCCGTGTCGGCGCGCAGTGTGGTCCTTGCGAAGCTCGCGTTCCGTGCGGTGCTGGTGGTGGGACTGGTGCTGGCGGTCTCGTTGGCGGGCGTTCTGGCCACGGGGGGCTTCGGCTCGCCCGGCCGGGTGGTTCTCTGGTGTGGGGTGGTCGTCACCTATGCGCTCTTCTGGTTCGTGCTGGCGGCGTGGGTGAACACGCTGCGGCGGTCCTCCGCGTGGAACGCCACGGTCCTCGTGGGCACATGGCTGGTCCTGGTGGTCGTGCTGCCGGCGGCGGTCAACATCGCGGCGGGTCTGATGCACCCGCTGCCGTCACGTGTCGAGATGATCACCGCTCAGCGCGAGGCGTCGAACGACGCCGTGAACCGCCGCAGCGAACTGCTCGCCCGCTACCTGGAGGACCATCCCGAAATGTCCGAGGGCGTGGTCGAGGACGAACCCGGTCTGGGCGCGCTGGCGTGGGCCGCCACCGACGCCGTAAACAGCCGTCTGGAGGAAGTGACGGCGGATCACGATGCCCGCCGCGCCGAGCAGATCGTCCTGGTGAACCGCTACCGCTTCCTGTCTCCGGCGCTGCTGGCCCAGGAGGTGCTCAACGACGCCGCGGGGACGGGGGACGCGCGTTTTGCCCGCTTTCAGTCGCAGGTGCGGGCATTCGCCGAGCGATGGCGGCAGTTCTTCGTGCCCGCGATCCTGGCCGACGAGACGATGAGCGCCAGCGTGCTTCCCGACGTGCCGAGTTTTCGCCTCGTGGACGAGACGGGTGGTGATGCCGCAGGTCGTGCGGCGCTGCCGCTGGCGGTGCTGGGTGGACTGGTTCTGCTGGTGGGTTTGGGGGCTGGGGTGGGGTTGGGGCGGGTGCAGGGGGCGGACTGAGTTGGGGTGCGCAAACGCCAGCCCGTTGCGTTAGGTGAGCTTGGATGTCTTGCCTGTGGGTCTCTCGGTCGGGGCGACGGCAGTTTTCGTCTGCCTGGTTGGTGAGGTTGAGTCGACCACCTTGAACGTGATCGTTAAGTGCGCGAACGAGGGGGCAGAGGTTGGGGTGGGAGCGGGAACCGGCGAGATCGCAGGGGGCTGAGCTTGCGGGAAACCCCGGAATCACCGAGACTACAGGCGGGTTCTGCCAGCAGGGTTGCGTGCACGTCCGTTGGACTTCTACTCAGTCCGGGGATCCCCGAGTAGCGGATAACCCCCTGAAGGACGATTCGAGAGGTCCGGGGCACGGTCCAAGCCCTGTAACCAGCCGGGAATACCCAATCGTGTTTCCCGTCCCTGCGAGATTCTCCCTGCTGGCGGAACCCCCATGAAACGATAACGCTGGACGCTCTCGCGATTCGGCGTCGAGGATGTGCCTCCCCCTCTGGATTGTAGTACCTCTGTTGCATGCTGCCTTCGTCCGCGACCACGATGCGGCCGTTCCCAAGGCGCGCCGCTCCGAAGACCTGGTGAAGGAGAGTCTTCGTCTCGTCGGCACCCCCGATCACGACGCTGGGCTCATCGGACAAACTCCATCTTTGGAAGCAGTCCTGCGAACCGGTGTTATGGCCATCGGGGCAGAGGACCTCTAGTCCTCGCGCCCGTCCACCTCTCCAGCGGCGACAACGAACTCCTCGGTCGGGCGCCCGGTTTTGAGCGTGCCCCGAGCCTACCGAGAGATTCAATCAAGCGAGACTCTTGACGCCCTCATGGAGTTAGGTGCCGATAGCGGTTGGTGGTTTCAATTGATCCCGGAGATCTAAGTCTTTAGAATACCTTTACTTACGGCTCACGACAGCGTGGCCTTGGGCAGGGCAGATCCCCAAAGATTCGGAGGTCCGGAATTGGCGTCAGCCCGCTTTTCGGCTAGATTCATGGAGGATGTCATTGCCCGGGGCGGGATTCGAACCCGCAGAGATCTGGGAGATGGAGGAATGAGACGTGACCGACAAGAGGCAGGGGGTCGGGGGGGATCAGCTTACACAGAGGAGGATGGTGAGTTCGCAGTCAGTATCTGCGGCCACCGGAACCTGGGCTGTGAACCCCCGATTCCCTCCCTCGGACTAGACTGATGAATGCGTGGTGGATGTGGTTCGGAATGGCTGGAACGGTTCATGCGATGACCTTGGGACTCAAGTACGGACTGAATGCCTTGAACCGGAGAGACGAAATCCACAATCAAGCTCTCTTGGAAGCCCATCGATTGAACCTGCTCGCCCAAAGATCGCACTGTCCCGGATGTTGCTGCTTCGGGAACCTGAAATTGCTGGAGGAGGGAAGGGAGATGGAACGATGAGCCGACCGCTCGTTCCTTGCGACCTGTGTGGGCGCCCAGTTCCCAAGCGACGGGACGCGGATGAGACCGGGGTTCGGGATGCCGTATCGGTTGACTGCCCGGACTGTGGTGAGTACGGGATCACTGGAATCGCCGATGTAGTGCTGAAGAACCATCGCGACCGAGACCCTCTTCGTGCGGCGTTGCGACATGTCGTGGGAAGCAGGGAATGACTCATGGTCACCACCGAAGTGCTATCAGCTGTGAGTTCTGGGGTTACCTCGGGAATCGAAGATCGGCTCTACACCCGGGATCAAGGAGAACGCGCTCGGGGAGGTCAGCAGACGGCTAGACGGAATCGACGACCGGTTGGATAACCTCTCGGAGGGCTTAGCCAAGGTCGAGGCTCAGACGGCGGAAATCCCGACGGTCAATCAGAATATCGATGCGATACGCGACCACTTGGGGATCTGAGGGAGATAGGAGATGAATGGAAGACGAGTAGGAAAACAGATTGTAGTTGGTGACGGGAAATCAGGACCGCCATATCCAGAAGACCAGTGGCCTGATGCACGGATCGAAAAAACCGCCCTCCTGGCTGCGATCAGAAACCTCCAAGAGAGGGTGCAGAAGCTCGTTCCTCAGATCACCGATGCGGTCTACACGAAGCTGGATGAGAACGTGCTGTCCACGATCCGCTCAGAAATCGCCGACCTCTCAGAGTCCGTCGAGAGCATGGCTGAAGACGTGGCAAAGATCCCTCTGATCGAGGCCGAGGTGCGGAGCATCAATCAGAAGCTGGAGGATTGGGGTCCATGAGATCACTGGAACAGTCGGCGATCGAGGAGGTTTGTCGAGAGTGCTTCGTGGAAGGCAGGTTGGCATCTGCGGGTATCGGCGTGCGATGTCCTCAGGATGGTCACGCTAGCGAGAACGACACGTTGAGAATCCAATACCGAGTCATCGAAGTGACCGTAAGAAGCGATTGGGCTATTGGTGATCCGCTATGACGAAGAATCCCGACTGCTGATCGAAAGCGCTACCCGACTTCGAGGCCACAGCCAAGCCCCCCCGGTGCCCCGGATCTCTCGTAAATCCAGTGTTCCGCAGGGCTCTTGGCCCCCAGAGGGCCGTTGTAGTCCCCAGTGTAGTTGACTGACCGCCTGTCGTCTTCGCTGATCGCCTCGCAGAACCGGGTGTTCCTACCGGATCAAACGATAGACCCGGACGCTCTCCCGGTGGAGTTCATCCTTATGGAGACCAAGGACATGGTCGTGGCCGACCTCGATCAGGAAGAAGCCCGGAGGCGTGCTCACCTCGGCGATCACCGATCCATCGCGATCCACCACTCTCCAGCGCGCCTCTCGGTCCAAGCGGCGGAAGACGACCGGTTCAGTCAACTCCTGCCGATGAACCGGCTCCTTCAACGGTGGAAAGGCCATCACCCAGATCCGATCCTCGGGGGCTGCAACGAGTCTGGCATAGCGGGGGTAGTGATCGGGATAGATGTAGGTCCGGCGCTCTGTCCGGGTCAGCGGCTCCATGCTGACCGGGTCGCGGGTCGATACAGTCGATTCCTCGGACGCTTTCTCCCTGGCCTCCGCGGGCACGGGAGCGAGTTCGAAGGGCACGGGGACAGTCCCGATGGTGTCGCCCTGGAAGCTCATCACGAGGATGCTGTCGGAGCCGGTGTCCCCGAGATAGAGGCGATTGTGCGCCATCGCGAGGACCAGGTTATTCGCATAGGCGTGCGGTCTGTAGGGGTCGCCGCTCCACTCTAGGCCGGGCAGCACGGCGATCGTGTCGATGCCTCCGAGGCTCCCGGGCACGTACCGCGCGACCACCGTCGGCGGCCGCCCCTCGCCGAGTTTCGGACAGGGCTCATCGGTATCCACGAAGCGACTCGTACCGGTGTAGCGCAGAAGCAGCGAACCATCGGGAAGCAGGTCGTTGCCCGCGAATTGCCAGCACGTTCCGCGCGGAGGCAGTTCGTATGGAATCGAACTGGCGAAACGACCGTCAGGCCCGAATCGAATGAACCCGGACTGCCAGGAGGCCACGAGGATCGAGTCCCCGGGCAGGCGGGTGAAGTGGTCGAGTGGTGGCATCAATTCGCCGGGACCCTCGCCCCGGCCACCGGCGCTCAAGAGGTGCCTGCCTTCCGGATCGTAGTATCTGAGTTCCAGGCTGCCGACGTTCGCGACGACGATTCGGCCGTCTCCGAGGCGCGTCGCCGCGGCGACCTGGTGCAGGAGATAGCCCTCGCGCTCGTCGCCACCCCCGATCACGACGCTGGGCTCCTCGGACAGACTCCATCTTTGGAAGCGGTCCTCCGAACCGGGGTTGTCGTCATCGCCCTGGGGGACTTGGTCCTCGGGCTGGTCCGCCTCTCCAGCGGCAACAACGGGCTCCTCGGGCGGACGCCGGGTTTCGAGCGTGGCCCCGCGCTCGTCGGTCTTTGTGACGCCGCTCGGCTCGTCGGGCAGGCCTCGGGTCCCGGCTTCGGACGTTGCGCCGGAACCCGGGTCGTCGCGACATGACACAGTCGTGAGCGCGCACGCGAGAAGGAGAAGCTTCATGGCCGGAGGCCGGCGCACAGGCAAAACCGGGGTTGCGCGATTCGGTGTACTCATCTCCCTCCCCAGTCACAATCCTCGCGGATCAGGCAGTATCGTGCGGACAGTCAAGATGAAGCGGCGCCCCTTGTGGCAACAGGGGCGTCCGTCACTGGGCCAAGCGGCCTCAAATCACCATCCACCACGGTGCGGCCAGCACCTCGGGAGTGATCCACTCCAGGGAATCCCCCCCGTGCAGCAGCAGCCCCGAGCGAGCTGCGCGACCGTACTCTTTGCGAAAGGTCCGAAGGTGGGCCGCGTCGCGCAGTCTCGGCCGCCGGGTGGCTTTCACCTCGACCGGCACCAGGGCTCCGCCCGTCTCGATCACGAAGTCCACCTCGTCATTCGTGGTCGTGCGCCAGTGCAGGATCTCGGCCTGCTCGGACCGCGAGTCGCGCCACACCAGCAGGTCCTGCAGGACCAGGTTCTCCAGGTGAGCGCCGCGCGGCTGCTCCTCCTGCGACAGGTGCATGGCCAGACCGGTGTCGCTCCAATACAGCTTGGGCGACTTGAGGAGCCGCTTGGTGCGATTCACCGAGTAGGCGGGAACCCGAACGATCACGTAGGAGGTCTCGAGCAGGTTGAGATAGCGGTGCACCGTCGGTTGCGGCAGTCCGATGTCCCGGCCCAGGTCACTCTGGTTGACCAGTGCTCCAAGTCGCAGGCAGGCGGCTCGCATGAGCCGGCGAAAGTCGGGCAGGGCGGCAATCGAGGAAAGCACCTGGAGATCGCGCTCGAGATAGGTTTGCACATAACCTGCGAACCAGATCGCCCTTTCCTCGGGTGTGGGGAGGTGGACGGCGGGGCACGGGAATCCCCCACGGCGCGCCCATGTCCTCCAGTCCTCCGGCACACCGGCGTGGGCCGCGACGACATCCAGCCAATCCCGGTCCGGCACCTCCAACAGCTTCTCCCAGATCCCGCAACGTCCGAGCCCCAGTTGCTCGCGACGCGTCATTGGCCAGAGGGTCAGATAGGTGGCACGGCCCGCCAGCGACTCCGAGACCCTTCGCATCAGGAGCAGATTGGCGGAACCGGTCAGGAGAAAGCGTCCCGGCATACGCTCCCGGTCGATCTCGCGCTTGACGGCGCCGAGGAGTCTCGGCTCGCGCTGAACTTCGTCCAGGGTGACGGGAAGAGTGCCGCGGACGAGAGCGTCGGGGTCGCGGCGGGCGAGACCAAGTACGTCCATGTCGTCGAGTGAGGCGAATTGGCGGCGGGCGGTAGCCGTGTGAGACGCCTGGCCATCGTCACCTGCGTCCGAACCGAAAGCACGCGCGAGCGTGGTCTTGCCGGTCTGCCGCGCTCCGCAAACGACCACGGCAGGCATGACGCGCATCATGGCGTCGAGGCGGGGGAAGACGGCGCGTGGGAGAATCAGATCATTCATGTTGTGAATGATAATCATTCATAGCGTGAATGAAAAGACACCGCGCCTTCCGTCTTGTGGAGGACGAAACCCGCGATTGCTCAGCGGATCAGTCGATAGACCCGCACGCTCTCCCGCTCGAGGTCGTCCTTGTGCAGTCCCAGGACGTGGTCGTCACCCACCTCCAGGAGGAAGAAGCCCGGAGGCGTTCGCACTTCCGCGATCGCGCGTCCATCGCTGTTGACCACCCTCCACAACGCCCCTTCATCCAGGCGAAGGGAATACTGCGGATTCACCAGGACCCAGCGCATCACCGGATCCTTCAACGACGGATAGGCCATCACCCATACCCGGTCCCCCGGAGCCGCCACCAGCCGCGCGTAGCGAGGATAGTCCTCCGGATAGATGAAGGTGGTCCTTTCCGTGATTGTCTCCCCTCCCCCGGTCCACTCCCGATCCTCGAACGCCTTCTCCCTGGCGTCGGCCGGAACCGGGACCGCTTCGAGAGGAACGGGGAGGATCGCGATAGTGTCACCGCCGAAACCCATCGCGAGAATGGTGTTCGACCCGGTGTCGCCGAGGTAGACGCGGTCGCGCCCGACCCCGTGGACCAGGTTTTTCGCGTATGCATACTGGCTCTCGATTCCGTAGACCTTCTCCGCGTCGGGCAACACCGCGATCGTGTCGAGAAGCCCGGTTGCGGGGTCGAATCGCGCGATCGTCGCCGGAGGCCGCGGCTCGCTGGGTTCCGGACATTCGGAATTCGCGGTGACCGAGATGACCAGCAGGATCGAACCATCGGGAAGCAGACGGTGGCCACCCTCGATACTCGTGCAACGTCCGCGCGGTGGCAGGTCGTACTCACTTGTGCTCACGTGCCGGCCGTCGGGGCCGAATCGCGTGAGCTTCGACCAGGATTCCACCAGGACCGAGTCCCCCGGAAGGCGGGTGAAGCCTTGGAACACTCGAAACTCCCCCGGTCCCTCGCCCTGGCCGCCGGCATTGAAGAGATGTCTCCCCTCGGGATCGTAGTACTTCAGCTCGAGGCTGCTTCCGTTCGCAACGACGATCCGGCCGTCGCCGAGACGCGTCGCTCCGAAGATGCGGTGGAGGAGATACCCCTCGCGTTCGTCGGCCCCTCCGATGACGACGCCGGGCTCTTCGGACAGGCTCCAGCTTTCGATCGTGTCCGGTGAAGCGGAACCCGCATCGTCGCCACATGCTGCTGAGGTGCCGAGCAGGGCCGCGAGGAGGACGGGCGTCATGAGCGCGAAGCGGTCGGTGGGCAGGCTTCGGGTGACGTCGGGCCGCGGGTGCATTCTCTCCTCCTCGTCCTCACCGGGAATGGGGTGGCGTCCGGCCGCCAGCGGGATGAAGCTACGCGCCGCGCGAGGAGCAGGGCAAGGAACCGGATATGGGTGACTCGTGGTGCACCGCGAAAGGGGACTTGGGGGCAACCGGGTGATGTTCAGGGGACATGCGGAGGTCGACGCATGGTTGCTTGGTGCCCCCTCGGCCACAGAGTGGACCGCGAGATCCGATTGTGTCGACTATACGTTACAAAATGTAATCCAGAGTTGACCAGGCGCCCCCAGCTACACCGCCACTGTCAGCCTTGCCGTGAAACCCGACGCGACATTCCCGCTCATCGTGGCCATCTGCCGTGCCACGCCGTCCCTGAAGACGCTGTCCCTGGTGAGCGACACGCGCCGCTTGGTGCGCGCGCTCGCCTCGTATCCCTCTACCGCGTAAGCCTCGTCGCAGACGGCTTCCGGGAACGCGAGCTGTGAGGTCGCGATCCCGTTCCGCTCGTCCGCCGCGGCCGCCAGGCTGGGGAAGACCTCGAAGTGGATGTGCGGCCACCGGCCCCGGTAGCAGCCCGGGAAGATCGTCGTGAACGACAGCTCCCCGTTCGAGTCGCTCTCCTGGACGCCGCGCAGGTAGTTCTGTTCCGTGGCGCCCCTGTTGTAGAGCGAATAGCGGCCGGCGCGGTCGCAGTGCCACACGTACACGGCGAGGCCGGGCGCGTGCTTGCAGCCGTTCTGAAGGTCGACGAGTTGCAGGGTCACCACCAGGGGGACGCCGGCGGCTACCCCGGAGAGGCCCGCGAAGCTCGGCCGGATGTCGGTCCGGACCACGCCTGCCTTGTCGAGGACGTTGGGCCCGTTGGAGCCGTCGCCGGGGAAGGGGCCCGCGGTCTCCTCGGGGATCTTGTCGCAGGTTTGGGCGACGCCGTCGTTGCCCTGGAGGTCGTCCGCGTGCCCGAAGAGGTACAGGGCGCCCATCCCCACCCCACCCGTGGCCAGCTTGAGCATGTCGCGGCGCTTCATCGCTGCGCCCGTGAGCTTCAGGTCCTCGTGCAGTCCGCCGTAGTCGTTGTGGTCCATTGGGTTCGCCCTTGTTCGCGTGGTGGGATCCCGTTTCGTGGTGGTTAACCGGTCGTCGCCTGTGGTCTTGACACGCCACCCTCGCGGTCCGTTAGCGGAGAGGCGGCGATCGAGAATGGCGATTCAGCAGTAGGGCCGAACACCACCTCGGGGTTGCCCAGGCGGTCCCCGCGGAGGCTTGCCCAACACGAAGTCGTCACGGTAGTAGAGCGTGCCGCGCTTGACGGTAAGCTGCACCGAACAGAGGCTCTTCGCACCTGCAAGCGGGTCTTCGCTCAGGAACACGATGTTGGCGTGCTTGCCGGGCTCGAGCGTGCCGACCTGGTCCTCCATTCCCAATGCGATGGCCCCGTGGAGAGAGGCCGCCTTCAGGACATCCAGCATGGGCATTCCGACATCCTCGTTGAGAAGGCGGATTTCCTCGTGCAGAGCCGGGAAGGCGGAAGCGGGTGGGGTCATCCCGTCGGTGCCGGCCGCGATCATCACGCCGGCCTCGTAGGCGCGCCGCGTGAGGGCGAAGGCGTCCGTCGTCTCGCACCGGGGCCGCACACCTCGCCGCCGCCGGTCGATGGGTGGGGTCGGTCGCTGGGCCCCGACCGTGTCGATCGCGGCCATGCGCCGCTGGCCGATCTGGACCACGATCCGGAGCGTCGCGTCGAGGACGGTGCCGTTCCGCTTCATCGCGGCGAACACCGAGTCGATGGCCGGGTCGCCGAGGTCGACGTCGACGAACCCCGAACGCAGCCCCTCCTGGCCTTCCTTGAACACGTCGTCCGGGATCGCCGCGCTCCCGATATCGCAGACGTGGGACATGGCCCGCACGCCGGCGCGCGCCACCTCCAGCGCCCGCGCGGGCCCGACATGCACATGCGACCACACCGGAATCCCCTGTCTGCGGGCCTCGGACGCGATCGCAGCCAGGAGTTCGCTGTCGATCGCGGCATAGGTCTTGATTCCGGTCGCCCAGGTCCCCCGGGCCAGCGTTACGGCCTCGACGAGGTCCGTGTCTTCGGTGACGGACTGCATCCACGGCACCGCGCCCGGCGTCTCCCCGGCCGCCGACGAAACCGTGCGCGGGTCGGTGAAGAACTCGGGCCCCGCCATCAGCGCCGAAAACCGCAGGTCGGGCGCGTCGATCTCCTTGACCAGCGAGGCCCGCTGCAGGTCCATGAGCGCGCGAACGTCGCCCGCCATGTCCCTTGCCGTGGTGATGCCGCCGTAGAGCTGACGGTTGAGGATGAATTCGGCCTGCGCGCGGTCGGCCATCGTAGCCACATGGGTGTGCGACTCGACCAGACCCGGAATTGCGAACCAGGCGCTTCCATCGACCACCTCCGCACCATCGCGCTGGTCGTCACCAAGCTCCCCGGCCGGGACGACGGCGACAATGTCCTCCCCCTCCACGACGATGGCCATGCCGGTGCGCGGCCCGGTGCCGGTGCCGTCGATGACGGTTACCCCTTCAAAGATGATCCGGGCCTGTGCTTCGG
The DNA here is from genome assembly GCA_965211795.1 of Longimicrobiales bacterium. Lineage (GTDB taxonomy): Bacteria > Gemmatimonadota > Gemmatimonadetes > Longimicrobiales > Gaopeijiaceae > Bin94. Next base: position 2,940,125 of record OZ242973.1, on the reverse strand, counting down.
GCCCCACAGGGCTTCCGGCCTGCGGGTGCAATGCCCCGGGTCGGGCCACCATTATCACGGCTGTCGACAGCGCGAACAGGATCGAACCAACCGACGGTCCTCTTGGCCGCATATCTACCTCCCCCCCTCCAGCAACTCGAAGATCCGCTGCACCGCCACCGCCGGCACCCCTGACCCTGCAATCACCGGGTAGCGCTCTGCATGCCCCGTCATGTCGATCCGCGTGGCCGCCTCCTCATACGACAACCCCTCCGCATGCAGGGCCACCGCCTGCGCGTGCAGGTCGCGCAAGTAGTCCTGTAGATACCCGATGCGTTCCTTGCCCTGGAACGGATTGCCGTGTCCCGGCAGCACCCAGTCGAAGTCAAGCCCCTTCAGGTGCTCCAGGGTCTGGACCCACTCTTCGAGGTAGCCGTCCCCCATGTACGGAAGCGCCGGCACAAGCAGATCGCCGGTCACGACCACCCGCTCGGCCGGCAGATGCACCACCACGTCGCCCCCGGTATGCCCGCGCCCGAAGAAGAGCAGCCGAATCTCGCGGTCGCCACGAAAGAGCGTCATGCGCTCGGACAGCGTCGTGTTGGGCCCGGTCGGCACGGTAGCGTCCAGCCCGGCCTGGAAGTTCTTCATGTAGGCCAGCCTACCTTCGGCCTCGGTGCGCTCCTCCTCGTCCTCGATCCCCTCGATCCGCTCCTCGAGGGCGGCGATCTGCGCGGGCAGGCCCCCGAGAAAGCTCTGGTAGGAACGGCCCATCGACCCGCCGCCCACGAGCATCTCCCGCGTGACCTCGTGGCCGATCACGTGCACGTCGGGCGGGTAGATCTGGTTGCCGTGCGCGTGGTCGAAGTGGTAGTGGGTGTTGACCACGTACCGGACCGGCTTGTCGGTGAGGGCCTCGATCTCGTCCACGACGGCGTATGCGGCCGCTGGCGAGATGTGCGACTCGACCAGGAGGACATCCTCCTCGTTGACGATCACCGCGCCGTGCGAGCCGACCGAGAGGTTGCCGGTTCCGCGGGCGTGGTAGATGCCCGGTACGACCTCCTCGAATTCGAACGCAAGTCCGTCGTAGTCGGAGCCGGGGGGCGGGGGACTGTCCGTGCCGGGCGCGTCGGAGGCCTGGCAGGCAGCGAGGACGAAGAGACTGGCGAGCGTTGCGGGTCGTGCGATTCGCATGGGGAAACCTGGAGTTCGGGGAGGTTCTGCACGTCGCCCTACACTTGCGGTCCCATCCCGGGACGGCAAGATGAAGTGGCGCTTGCAAAGTCCCCCGAGTCACCCCCGCTGATGACCATCCCCTACGCCATGTCCTGGGAGGAGCCCGCCAGTGCGCGGGCCGAAGGCTACGACCATGACCACGAAATCCTGGTTGCCCTTCCCCCGTCCTATCACGTGTCGCCCGAGCGCAGCTACCCGGTGCTCTGGTCGATGGACGGCGCGATGGCGTTTGCCGTGACGTCCGGCATCGTCAACCTCTACACGGTGGGCAAGCGCATCCCGGAGATCATCGTGGTCGGGGTCGGGCACAGGAGCGAGACGGGCATGCTGGGGTTCGCCAACCGCACCTTCGACCTGTTCCCGCCGGGCAGCGTCTGGTCGGATCCGGGCCTGGCGCGCGATCACATGAAGGGGATGGGATTCGACTTTGACATGGCGCTCCCGTTCATGAAGGGCGACCTGTTCCTCGACTTCCTGGTGGACCAGTTGCGCCTCTCGCTGGGCGAGGAGTACCGCATGGCCGACGACCACGCGCTGTGGGGCCACTCGGCGGGCGGCGGGTTCGCGAGCTATGCGCTGCTGGCGCGCCCGGGCGCGTTCGGCAGGTTCATCATCGGGAGCGGGACGAACGGGCTCACGATCGATCTCGAGGCCGAGTACGCGAAGCACCACGACGACCTGCCCGCGAGGGTCTTCATCGGAATGGCCGACGGCGAACTCAACCACACCGAGCTCTCCGCCCAGCGGCTGGTGAGCCGCACCACGCTGCTCGCCGAGAACCTGAGGCTGCGCGGCTATCCCGGCCTGGACCTGCACACCCGGCTCTACACCGACCGTGACCACTTCACGGTGATGCCGCTGGTTATCGGGGACGGGCTGCAGCATGTGTATGCGGACGTGATCGAGGGGGTGGAGAAGCCGAACTGGTAGTGGGGATTGGTCCCCGCCCCGGCCGCGCCTTATCCTTGACCACGTCGCAGCAATTCACCCTCGACCCGGAGGATCCGCCATGGTCCCCGCCCTCAGCCTGTGGGCACCAATTCTGCTGTCGGCCCTGCTCGTCTTCGTCGCGAGTTCGCTCATCCACATGTTCCTCAACTGGCACAAGAACGATTTCCGCGGGGTCCCCGACGAGGACGGTCTGATGGACGCGCTGCGCGGTTTCGACCTCCCTCCGGGCAACTACCTGGTCCCCCGCGCGGAGAGCCGCGAGGTCATGCGGAGCGAGGAGTTCCAGGCCAGGGCCAAACGCGGTCCGTGCGCATTCATGACCGTGTTGCGCGCGGGTGATCCGTCGGACATGGGCAAGCAGTTCGTCCAGTGGTTCGTCTACTGCGTCGTCGTGGGCCTGTTCGCCGGGTATGTCACCGGGCTGGCGCTCGGACCCGGCGCCGAGTACATGGCGGTCTTCAAGATCGCGTCGACCACCGCGTTCATGGGATACGCCCTCGCGCACGCCCAGGACGCGATCTGGATGTCGCAGGGGTGGCCCGCAACCCTCCGCAGCATGCTGGACGGGCTGATCTATGCCCTGGTGACCGGAGGCGCCTTCGGGTGGCTGTGGCCATGATCGAGCTCGCCGGGCAGAAATGTGAGGCGTGCCGCAGGGGTGCGCCGCCCGCCACGAAGGCCGAGATTGTCGAGTTCAGCGAGCAGATTCCGGAGTGGGAGATCGTGGACCGTGGCGGGATTCCGACGCTGGAGAGGGTGTTCCGGTTTGGGGATTTCGTGGCGGCGATGGAGTTCACCAACCGGGTGGGCGAGCTGGCCGAGGAGCAGGGCCATCACCCCGCGCTGCTTACGGAATGGGGGCGGGTTACCGTAACGTGGTGGACGCACAAGATCAGGAATCTCCATGCGAACGACTTTGTGATGGCGGCCAAGACGGATGCGGCATTCGGGGGAGGGTGAGATGAAGAAGATGGACGCAGGTCGGACGGCCACGCTTTGGTTGGCGATCGCGCTCGCTGGCGGCGCATTCGATGGAATCTCCGCTCAGACTTTCGCACCGGAGCGGATTGGGACTGTGGAGGTTCCCATGAGCCAAGGTGGCAGCATCGCGCTCCTGTCGGATGAGAATACGGCTTGCGTGATCGACTCGTATGAGGTGCAGTTGCGTTGCGTCGACCGAAGCGGCGACTTGGTCGGGGTCTTTGGACGGGAGGGGGAGGGGCCCGGTGAATTCGGCGGCGTTTCCAGGCTGGTGGGTGGCCCGGACAACACAGTGGGAGCGGTGGACTACGAGCTGCGTCGGTTCTCCGTATTCGAACCATCGGGGGTTCCGGTGACCGAAGTGGCGCTTCCGGACGTGGCCGTGACGATGAACCCGATTCGACGGTTCTCCACGACCATCGCCGGTATTTCGGTCGTAATCGACATGAACCGCACCCTGGCCGGTGTCGAGCCGACTATTTCGCACGCGTTGTTCGAGGTCGCCATGGCATCGGGCGAAGTGGTACGAGAGGAAGTTCCGCCGGTCGATGCGCAATTGGAATGCGGGGAGATCATCTACGGTTTCCCCAATCGCGGTGGTGGTTGGGTCCACGTCGCCTGTGAGGGTCACATGGTGTTTGTCGGGGAGGACGGTGATGTCGCAGTGCTTCAGGCTCCTACGTACATTGGTGAATTGCCGAACGAGCGGGATGTCGAATGGTGGAGAGACGCGGGCAGAACGATACGGGGTTCCGGTGGTGGCTGGGACCGGGAAGAACTGGAACGATTCCAGAACACGCCGAAGCACTATCACCTCCTGTTCGGAGAGCAGAAGTTCGACGACCTGGGCCGACTCTGGATCGCCACGCAGCGTGACCGGGACGAGTTCTCCTACCTGGATGTGTACGATCCCGGAGAAGCCGCGTTTGTCGGCAGCGTCCGCGTCAGCGATCGCGTGATGGGGTTCGATCTCCTGGGGTCGACGTTGGTTGTGGTGGTCGAGCGGCAGCTCTCGCCGGACGACCCGGACGGAATCCCGGATCGCGCGATCGATTGGTATGACGTGAGCGAGTGGCGGTGAGGACCGCTAACGTTCGCGGGGCGCCGGCTCTTGAAGCTCGCTGACATTGAAGCGGGGCCATACAGCGAACAGTTGAACTACAGCAACGTCGCCCGGGACCGCGGCGTGAGCGGCATGGTCGACACGCGCCGACCGTCACCTTAGAATCGACAACGCCGGCTTCAGCCCATGTTCGTAGTCTCACCCACCTGATGTCATGGACCAGGCAAGAGCGAAATGAGCCCGAAGCGCCGGGAGCCGCAATCCTCCGACGATCTGCGTCTTGCCAACTATCCCCCTCCCTATCCCGACGGCTGGTACCGGCTGCCCCGGTCGAAGTCGCTGCGGCGCGGGCAGGCGCGCTACCTGGAGTGCCTGGGCCGCGCACTGGTCGTCTGGCGCAGCGAGGACGCGGACGAAGTATTCGCGATGTCGGCGTTCTGCCCTCACCTGGGCGCGAACCTCGCGACCGGGCGCGCCTGCAAGGATCGCATCGAGTGTCCCTTTCACGGCTGGCAATTCACCGGCGACGGGCGAGCGGCCAGTGTGCCCTACAGCGACACCGTCCCCACCCGCGTAGCGACCGAGAGTTTCCCCGTACACGAAGTGCACGGGCAGATCTTCATGTATCACCGGGGCGGCGGAGAGCGGTGACCGGATATCTGTTCGTGGCGCTCGCGGTGCTCGTGGCCGTTGCCGGCTGGAGGGTCCGGGAACGGCTGCGTCACAAGGCCCGGAGTGGCATGACGGATGAGATCGTCCATCAAATCGAGACGCTCGGCCGCGTAGATGCGGAAGATGTCGAGCCGCTGGACCTGGAGGAAGCGCGGGCCGAGGAGGACGAGTTCTGGGCCCAGACCTGGGACGAACCTGAAGACGACTGGTAGAACAGGACGAGTAGCGACCCGGAACAGCAGAATCCGTTCGGTTTTCGCGGCGAACCCTACAGTCACATGACCACAGACGGTCGCCCCACGCTGTACATGGGGGCCTGTTTCCATCGAGCGCCTCGAGGCCGGCGATACCGGCCGCGACGCTCGGGAGGTCGTCCGTGAGATTGCGGACGACTTCGGCGTGGCACTGTGAAGCGGTACCGCGTCCGATATCTCACCGAAGCAACCGAGGCCTTGCGCGCCGCCTTCCTGCATATCCGTGATGGTCGAGCCGTTCAGCCGACGCCGTTCGCGCGCGATTATCACGAAGGCGCCCAGGTTCTACCTGTTCGACGTGGGAGTCGCGGGTCATCTGACCGGACGGCGGATCGAGCGGACCGCCGGGCCCGACTTCGGACGCGCGCTGGAGCACTTCGTGTTGATGGAGACCCTCGCCTATCGCTCCTATCGCGCACACGACTTTCCGGTACGGTTCTGGCGGACGAAGTCGGGGCTGGAGTGCGACTTCGTACTGGGCCGGGAAGGGGGCGTCGCGATCGAGGTGAAGGGTGGCGCGAACCCGGGGTCGCGGGAGTTGCGGGGACTGAGGGCGTTCATGGACGAGCATGACCCGCGCGGAAGGCGATCGTGGTCTGCAACGGGAGTGCTCCCCGGAGAACGGCGGACGGGATCTGGATCCTGCCGTGGGAGCGGTTTCTGGAGCGGTTGTGGGGGGACGGAATCGTGAAGTGACGACCGGTGGGCAGTCTTTTCCAACCCGGACATGAGCATGAAGGAGCCGGGGGGAGGGGCCGAGGGGGGGTGCGAAGGTGAGGGGTGATGGAGGTTGGGATTGTGGGGTTGGGGGAGCGGGCGGCGCAAGGCCGCCGGCCCCGAGGCGAGCGGAGCGAGCCGAGGGGCAGGCGGGGCCGATCACGCTGCGGGGTTCAGCGCCCTGGCGATGAGCTGGAACAGCGCCTTGCGGGCCCGCTGGACTTCCTGGCCTGCATCCAGGCTGGTCGCGGCGTGTGCAATGGCGTCCAGCTTGTCGAAGGTGATGCCCGGCTTCAGAAAACCCTCGGCCCCGTCCAGCGACCGGAGCTTCTCGTACGGCGTCATGACCAGCTCCTGGGGGTACTTCCTGCGACGCCGCCCGTTCTCCCCCTCGACCTCGACGGCGAAGAGGCAGGTCCGGTGATGGTTGAGGAGGGGGGAAAGGTGGTCGCGCAGGAACGCGTTGGTCTGCGGCGCCAGGCGCTCCGGGATGTGGCTGTGCCCGAGCCACCTGCGAACGACGTTGCCGTTCTTGGACTCCACCAGCGCGTTGTCGTTCGAGCGCCGGGGCCGCGACTTCGTGAAGTCCTCGACATGCAGCTTGTTCAGCATGTCGGCGACCCGGTGGTTGATGAACTCCGACCCGTTGTCCGAGTGGAAGGCCAGTACGCGGAAGGGGAGCGCGCCGACGAGCGCCCCGAGCACGGGAACCATGAACTGCTCGGTGATCCGTCGAACCGACGCAAGTTGCTGGTACTGCGTCACTTCGTCGACCATGTTGATTACGTAGGCCCCCTTCTCGCCGTCGCGGTCGCCGCTGTGCACGGTGTCGACGCGCACGAAGCCCGGGCGCCCCTCCGGCCGGGGCCTGCGCCGCTGCCCGATCGGCAACGGCGCGCTCCGTGTCTTCTGGAACGTGGTCCGGGCGCGCCGGTACGCCCGGCGGGCGCGCAGGTTGTAGATGTGACCGTTCGAGATCTCCGCCAGGCGTTCGAAGCGCTTGTCGCCGAAGACGTGGAACATGCGCCACAGGATCCTCTTCGTCGCCGGTCCCGAGAGCTGGCCGAAGGCCTCGTCCACCTCGGCCAGCAGCAGCGCGTCGGCGGTCGTGTAGACCGTGGCGAAGGGCCGCGCCGGAGGACCCATCCGGTGGTCGCGGATGCGGCCCGTGCGGCGCTGCTGATCGATCAGCCGGGTCAGCTGGGAACCCGAGTAGCCGGTGACCTTGGCGAGATACCTCCTGACCAGGCCCTTCCCGGCCCTCGACAGGCCGAAGTGGTAGCGGAACCGGACCAGCGTCCGCTCAATGAACGCGTAGGCCGCCTCGCGGTCGTGGGGAGTGATGTCCGCGCCCTCGCTCCCGCCGAGGAAGGCGCGGATGTCGTCGAGGGTGCGAATCCGTTCGGTGCGCAGTGTCACGATCATGCTCCCATGATCTGCTCGCACCCACGCTCATGCTCATTTCCCGTTGGAAACCCGCTTCCCGCTCATGCTCACTTCTCATTGGACAACGCTTGGGCTTGCGACGCTTCTCACCCGATCCGCAAGTTCACGCCGATGCTGCGGACTCACTGCGGCTTCAGACCCGAACCGGGGGGAATGTGATCCATGGTGAACAAGAACTGCGTCCTTGCGATTCTCGCCTCTTTCGTCACGATGTTCGTGCTCGGCTACGTCGCCTACGAGCCGTTGTTGGGCGACTTCTTCGCGGCCAACGCGGGCACCGCCACGGGCGTGATCAAGGAGACTCCGGTCTTCTGGCAGATCATCGTGGGGCAGCTCTGCGCATCGACGCTGCTGGTCTGCGCGCTCTCGTGGAAGGGAGCGGAGAACGTGGCCGACGGGGTCAAGGGCGGGGCGCTCATCGGTCTGCTGCTCAGTCTGTATTTCGGGTTCATGAACCTGGGCACCATGAACACCAGCACGATGAACGCGGCGCTGATGGACGCGGTCGTGTCGGTGGTGCTGTGGGGGGCGGCGGGGGCGGTGGCGACGGTGGTGCTGCGGCGGGGGTAGGGGACCTGATGGTGCACGCACCAGGGAGTCTCTGACCGATGGCCGTGAAGATGGTGGTTGCGGTGACCGACTGGGATTGGTTCAGGTATGTCCGACGTCTGGCCAATCCGTCCGAAGTCAACTTCTGGGCTCCTTCCAACGCTGGGTTCAAGGCCCTGCAACCCGGTGAACTCTTCCTGTTCAAGCTGCACGCACCGAGGAACTACATTGTTGGCGGCGGCATCTTTACCTACAACACATCACTGCCGTGCTCGATCGCGTGGGAGACGTTCCGCGAACTGAACGGCGCGACCTCGCTGGCGGAGATGCGTGCGCGGATCATCAAGTACCGCAGGGCATCCCCTGACGACCGGGACGACTTCCAGGTCGGATGCCGGATCCTCGGCGTGCCCTTCTTCTTTCGCGAGCGGGATTGGATTCCGGCGCCGGCGAGCTGGAGCCCCAACATCGTCAGCCTCAAGACCTACCGTACCGCCGAGCCCGATGGCCGCTTGCTATGGGGTGCAGTCGGTGACCGCCTGGCGCGAGCGTCGCTGGAGCGTCCGTTCGACACCGCCGCCTTCGGAACACCTCAGATCATTGCACCTCGCCTGGGACAGGGAGGGTTCCGTGTGCGGATCATCGACGCCTACGATCGGCGCTGTGCAGTCACGGCCGAACGGACCCTTCCTGCTTTGGAGGCCGCTCACATCAAGCCGTATGCGCATGAGCGCCGGCACGAGATCTCGAACGGTTTGCTGCTCCGCCGTGACATTCACAGCCTGTTCGACACGGGCTATGTCACGGTCACCCCTGGATTCCGGTTCGAGGTGAGCGATCGTATTCGGGAAGACTATGAGAACGGGCGCGACTACTACCGGTTGCATGGCCAACAGATTCGCGCTCCCGGAGATCTGGCTCTTCAGCCTGACCCCACGGGCCTTCAATGGCACAATGACCACTGCTTTCTGGGTTGATGGCCGACTTCGACCGTAGACTTGACGCCCGACTCAGGGCCGCCGCGTTCGAGTGGCTGGCCAGCCAATCCTCCATCCATGGCGACGTACTTCCGAGGAAGATCCTCACCGAGGGATTCGATTTCGCTGGCCACCGGATACGGCTTCTCGGGCCGCAGGGGATTTTCAAGCCCAGGGCCATGGCCGTGCCGCTCTCGATCGCGACCGTCCCGAGCGGTCCCTACAGCGATGCTTTCGGCTCGGACAACCTGTTGCAGTATCAATACCGCGGGACTGATCCCGATCACCGCGACAACGTCGGCCTGCGCCTTGCGATGCGGGAGAGGCTGCCGCTGGCCTATTTCCACCGCATTCTCCCCGGGAAATACTTGGCCGTGTGGCCCGTGTACATGGTCGGTGATGCCCTTGAACGACTAACCTTTTTCGTAGAGCTCGCGGCTGCCGAGTCGAACCTGCTCGGTCCCACGGATTGGGGGGATGTGGAGCCGGGCATCAGGCGCAGGTATGCCACCGTGGAAGTCCAGCGCCGCCTTCACCAGGGCGAGTTTCGCGAGCGGGTGCTGCGCGCCTATCGGCACCAGTGCGCGCTCTGTCGTCTCCGTCACGACGAGCTGCTGGACGCTGCCCACATCATTCCGGATTCCGAGCCTGAGGGTACGCCCACCGTAAGCAATGGACTGGCGCTCTGTCGACTGCACCACGCAGCCTTCGACCGGTTCTTCGTGGGTATTCGGGAGGACTACATCATCCAGGTGCGGCCCGATGTCCTGCGAGAGCACGACGGGCCAACACTCAGGCATTCGATTCAGGGACTGCACAACAGACGCATCATTCTGCCGCGCAGGCCGGTGGATAGGCCCGCCCTCAACTTGCTCGCGGCGCGGTACGAACGATTCCGGGAAGCGGCGTCTGCCCCTTAGACCGGCGGACCGCCCCCCTACCGAAACCGCCCCTGCAACCGCTCCAGCTTCTCCGCCCCCGGACACAACTCCCCGAACGGATAGTCCACCAGCGGCTCCTCCACCGTCCCCTGAAGCCCGTGGAAATCGGCCTCCTCCCCGGATTCCCCCGCCTCCTCCACATACAGCAACCCCGTCGCCACCTCCCCCGCCCGCTGCCGCTCCCTGATGTACCCGTACACCGCATCGCGATCGGTAGGGTCGTAGTCCCCCGGCACCTTCCGAAACTTGATGTGACTCCCATCGTGCAGCCTCACCCTCCGCACGTCCCCCTCTTCGTATGAGGCCTCGATTTCATGCGCCGGCGGCACGAAGTCCGCGTACACGAGCTGGTTGTAGTTGTCGCGCGTGTACTGGTAGCTCTTGGTCGAGCCGTGGTGGTCGTTGAAGGTGACGCAGGGCGAGATGATGTCGATGAGCGCGAACCCGCGATGGCGCAGTCCCGCTTTCAGGATGGGGACGAGCTGCTCCTTGTCCCCCGAAAAACTCCGCGCCACGAATCCGGCCCCCAGGTTGAGCGCCAACAGGACCGAATCGATGGGGTGCTCACGGTTGACCTGACCCCGCTTCGCCGTCGACCCCACATCGGCCGACGCCGAGAATTGCCCCTTGGTCAGCCCGTACACCCCGTTGTTCTCGATGATGTAGAGCATGTCTACGTTGCGCCGCACCACGTGCGCGAACTGGCCCATCCCGATCGACAGGCTGTCGCCGTCGCCCGAGACGCCGATGCACAGCAGTTCCCGGTTGGCAGCGTGCGCGCCGGTGGTGATCGACGGCATGCGGCCGTGCACGCCGTTGAAGCCGTGGGCCTCCTGGAGGAAGTAGGTGGGCGTCTTGCCGCTGCACCCGATCCCGGACGTCTTGGCTACGCGGTGCGGCTCGATCTCCAGCTCCCAGAAGGCTTCGATGATCGCCGCGGTGATGGAATCGTGGCCGCACCCCGCGCACAGGGTGGACATGGTGCCCTCGTAGTCGCGGCGGGTGAGGCCGAGGCGGTTGCGGGTCAGGCCGGGATGGTGGATGCGGGGTTTCTTGATGTAGCTCATGGGGCCACTCCGGCAGACTGTTGGGCAGCTGGAAGCGCTGCGGTGTCCAGATGTTCCGCCAGCCCGTCCATCACATGGTGGCAGCTCATGGGGTAGCCCCCGTAGTAGAGGATCGACTCGAGCGACTCCTTCGCGGCTCCCGTCTCGGTGATCAGCAGCTTCCTGAGCTGCCCGTCCCGGTTCTGCTCCACCACGAAGTTCACCTCGTGCGCCGCCAGGAACGGCTCCACGTCGGGGTGGAACGGGAAGGCCCGGATCCGCATGTAGTCGACCTCGATTCCACGCTCCGCCAGCTCGTCCGCCGCTTCGAGCACCGCCCCCCGGCACCCCCCGATCGTCACCAGCCCGATCTTCGCCCCTGCACGAACCCGGATCTCCGGCGCGGGCAGGTGCGGCGCCGCCCCCTCGATCTTCCTCCCCACGCGCGCCAGCACATCCGCGTACGGCTCCGAGTCCTCGGTGTAGTTGCCGTAACGATCGTGGCCTGATCCCCGCGTCAGGTACGCCCCCTTCGGGTGCACACCCGGCAACGTGCGCGCCGGGATCCCGTCACCGTCCACATCCAGATACCTGTGAAACGGACCCGTCGCCGCTTCCAGCTCTTCGGCCGTCAGCACCTTCCCCCGGTCCGGTCGATACCCATCGTCCCACTCCAGCTTCGGCACCACCCAGTCGTTCATGCCGATGTCCAGATCCGTCAGCACGAAGATCGGCGTCTGGAACCGTTCGGCCAGGTCGAACGCCTTCACCGCGAAATCGAAGCACTCATGCGGATTCGCCGGGAAGATCACGATGTGCTTGGTATCCCCGTGCGAAGCGTACGCCACGAACTGGATGTCCCCCTGCTGCGTCCGCGTCGGCATCCCCGTCGACGGCCCCACGCGCTGCACGTCGAAGAACACCGACGGCACCTCCGCGTAGTACGCCAGCCCGATGAACTCGCTCATCAGCGACAGGCCGGCACCGCTCGTCGAGGTAAAGGCCCGCGCCCCCGCCCACCCCGCCCCGATCACCATGCCCGCGGCCGCCAGCTCGTCCTCCGCCTGGATGATCGCGAAACGGTTCTTCCCCGTCTCGGGATCCTTGCGGAACTGGTGGCAAAACGCCGTGAACGCGTCGACCAGCGAGGTAGACGGCGTGATCGGGTACCAGGCGGCCACCGTCGCCCCCGCATACACGCACCCGAGCGCCGCCGCCGTGTTGCCGTCGATGACGATCGAGTCCCTGTTGCCGTCCATCGGCGCCAGCCGCACGGGGAGCGGACAGTCGAAGTGCTCCCGCGCGTAGTCGTGGCCCAGGTCGATGGCGAGGTAGTTGGCGTCGAGCAGCTTGGCCTTGGCCGCGAAGGTCTCCTTGAGCAGCCCCCTCACGATCTCCATGTCGATGTCAAGCAGCGCCGCCAGCGCCCCCACGTAGCAGATGTTCTTCATGAGGATCCGCACGCGCGATCCCGTGAAGTTGTCGACGGTCATCTTGGCCAGGGGGACGCCCAGGAAGTTCACGTCGTCGCGGTCGAGTTCGCGGGGCAGAGGCCAGCTTGAATCGTGCATGACCCAGCCGCCCGTCGTGACCTCCTCGATGTCGCGCTTGTAGGTCGCGGGGTTCATGGCGACGACCAGGTCGAAACGCGCCGTGCGCGCGGTGTGGCCGTCGGCGTTGGCCCGGATCTCGTACCAGGTGGGGAGACCCTGGATGTTCGACGGGAAGAGGTTCTTCCCCGACACGGGAATCCCCATGCGGAAGATCGCCCGCCGGAGCAGTCCGTTCGCGCTCGCCGAGCCGGTGCCGTTGACGGTCCCGATCTTGAAGGCCAGGTCGTTGACGCGCGCGGTCCCGGGCGGCGGGCCGCCGTTCGCGGAGATTCGGCTGTCGCCCGTCATCAAGCCGCCCCGGCCTCCGCCAGTTCGGGCGCGCCGGCCGTCGCGTCGCGCGCCAGGTCCATGATCGACATGCCGGGGTGCAGCTCGCCCGCGGCCAGCCCCGCGTAGGGGATCAGCAGGTCGGACTTGCGCATGTCCCAGGCCGCCGTGGGACACCGCTCGGCGCAGAGCCCGCAGTGAATGCAGAGGTCCTCGTCCTTCACCATGATCCTGCCCGTCTGCGGCAGGTCCTCCGAGATGAACAGGGGCTCTTCCGGGTAGTTCAGCAGCGGGGCCGTGAGGCGCTGGGTGAGATCCTCTTCAGCGCCGTTGTGCGTGATGGTGAGACAATCCACGGGACAGATGTCGATGCAGGCGTCGCACTCGATGCACAGGTTCGCCTCGAAATGCGTCTGCGCGTCGCAGTTCAGACACCGCTCCACCTCGGTCAGCGTCTGCTCGATGTCGAATCCCTCCTCGACCTCGATGTCGAGCCGCTTGAAGCGCTCCTGCAGATCGACGTGCCGCATCTTGACCCGCTCGGCCTCGTCGTAGTCGTTCGAGTACGTCCACTCGTGCAGCCCCATCTTCTGGCTGATCAGGTTCATGCCCTGCGGGGGACGGTCGGTGAGCGACTTGCCGTGGCAGTACGCGTGGATGGAGATGGCCGCCTGGTGCCCGTGTTCGACCCCCCAGATGATGTTCTCGGGGCCCCAGGCCGCGTCGCCGCCCATGAAGACGCCCTCCCGCGACGTCATGAAGGTCGTCTTGTCGACGATCGGCATGTCCCAGTTGTTGAACTCGATCCCGATGTCGCGCTCGATCCACGGGAAGGCCGTGTCCTGCCCGATCGCGAGGATCACCTCGTCGCACTCGATCACCTTGGTGTCGTGCACTTCCGCCTTCAGCCGCCCGTTCTCTCCCTCGTGCCAGGTGACCAGCTCGAAGACCATCCCCTTCACCTTGCCGTCCTCGATGATGAACCGCGACGGGGAATGGTTCTCCAGGATCTCGACCTGCTCCTCGATCGCGTCCTCCAGCTCCCACGGCGACGCCTTGAAGTACGGCTTCGTCTTGCGCGCCATGACCTTGACGTCGCTGGCGCCGAGCCGCTGGGCCGTGCGGCAGCAGTCCATGGCCGTGTTGCCCACGCCGATCACCAGCACGCGGTCGCCGCACTCCTCGATGTGCCCGAAGCGGACCGACTCCAGCCATTCGATGCCGATGTGGATGTCGTCCGAATCCCAGCGTCCCGGCAGGTTCAGCTCCTTGCCCTTGGGAGCCCCCGAACCGATGAACACCGCGTCGTAGTCCTCCTCGAGCAGCGCGGCCAGGCTGTCGATGGAGTGATTCAGCCGCAGGTCGACCCCCATGTCGAGGATGTAGTCGATCTCTTCCCAGAGGACCTGTGCGGGCAGGCGGAATTCGGGGATGTTCGTCCACATGAGCCCGCCGGGCTTGGCCAGCTTCTCGAAGATCGTGACCTCGTACCCGAGCGGCAGGAGGTCGTTGGCGACGGTTAGTGAAGCGCACCCCGCGCCGATGCACGCGATCCGCTTTCCGTTTTTCTCGGTGGGGATCTCGGGGAGGAAGGGCACGATGTCGTCCCGCAGGTCCGATGCGACCCGCTTGAGCCGACAGATGGCCACCGGCTCGCCGTCCAGTCGCACGCGCCGGCACACGGGCTCGCAGGGGCGGTCGCAGGTGCGGCCCAGGATTCCGGGGAAGATGTTCGACTTCCGGTTGAGCAGGTAGGACTCGGTGTACTGCCCGTTGGCGATGAGCCGGATGTATTCGGGGATGTCGGTATGCGCGGGACACCCCCACTGGCAATCGACCACGCGGTGGTAGTGGTCGGGGTTCCGCGTGTCGGTGGGTTTCATGGATGCAACCATGTATGCAATCTAGCAGTCCGTGGGCGAATCTGCGCGAGTGTTGGGGGGGTGGGGGGCCGGGTTGGCGAAGGGCTCGGAAGGCCGGTTGTGTGCGCGTGCTGACCGTCCGTGCGTAGCCGCAGAGAAAGGATCACTTCGTGGACAGTGTGGCAAGGGCGGTGGCGGGGGTCTCGGCGCTGGGATTCAAGGACTCTGGTCACCGCTTTCGCGCGTCCCTACTCTCACGGACGCTCCCCACACCACCTACCGCCCCGAAGAGGCACCGTGTCCGAGTCATCCTCCACTACCACGACCGGCTTGAAGGGCGACGAGGCACCGTCCCCCACCTTCGACGACCTGAAGATCCCCGACATGAGCCCGCGCAGCCTGCTGCGCCAGTTCGGCCCCGGGATGATCCTCATGATGACGGGAATCGGGACGAGCCACCTTGTGACGGCGCCCACGGCGGGAGGACGCTTCGAGTACGCGCTGCTGTGGTGCGTCCTGCTGGCGTACGTCTTCAAGTACTACGGCTTCGAGTTGGCCTTCCGGTTCACGAACGCGACGGGCAAGAGCCTCATGGCGGCGTATGCGACATCGCGGGGGAAGCTGCCGGTGTGGTACGTGCTGGTGACGACGATCGTGCAGTGCGCAGTGGGGCAGGCGGGCCGGCTGATCGCGGCGGCGGCGGTGTTCTACTACCTCTTCTCGGCACAAATGGGCCTGGCGGTGCCGTTGTGGGGGTGGGCGGCTTTCCTCGGCGTCGCGTCGGTGGCGATTCTGCTCTGGGGACGGTACGCCGCGCTCGAGGCGGGGGCCAAGATCGCGGGCGGACTGCTCTTCGTATCGGGCGTGATCGTCTACTTCGTGCGCCCGGCGCCGATCGGTGA
Organism: Longimicrobiales bacterium; assembly: GCA_965211795.1. Lineage (GTDB taxonomy): Bacteria > Gemmatimonadota > Gemmatimonadetes > Longimicrobiales > Gaopeijiaceae > Bin94. The sequence goes on along the minus strand of OZ242973.1, from coordinate 2,924,666 downwards.
ACTGGAACACTTCCTGATCTTCGACGCACCCCCCGGCTCGTGGTTGGTGATCGCAGGCTTCCTGGGCCTGCTACCCACCGGGATCGATGTGTCGCTGCAGGCGTCCGAGTGGGGGAAGGCCAAGCGCACCGGGATGGCCCGGATCCGGGACCGGCTGGAGGCCGCCGGACTCGCGCCCACCTTCGACCCGTTCGCGCCCCGAACGGCCGACCTCACCGTCGATGTGCGCCGCTTGCCCGAGCGCGCCGTTGAGTACAGCCGCCGCTGCTTCCGCATCAGCCTGTGGGACTTCCGGCTCGGCCACGTGGTGTCGTTCGTGATCGCGACGATCTTCCTGCTGCTGGCCGCCGTGTGGCTGTACCCCAGCCCGATCGAGGGCAGGGCGGTCATGGGCGAGATCGCGGGGATGTTCACCGAGAGCGTGGGACCGTGGATGATGACGATCTTCATGCTCGGGGCCTTCGCGGCGACCTTCTCGACCGCCTTCAACTACTTCGACGGGTGGCCGCGGATCGTGGGGGCGTGCTGCCGCAACCTGTTCCGGCCGACGGCGGCGTTGGCGGGGACGGCGGCCGACCGACTGACCGCGGAGCATCGCAGGCGCTGGTATTCGGAGTTCAACATCTACCGGATGACGATGCTGTTCTCGCTGGTGACCGCGGTCGTGTTCATCGCAGTGGTGCCGCGCCCGGTCTTCCTGGTACTCGTGGCCTCGGCGCTGGCGTACTTCGTGGCGCCGGTGATCTTCTGCCTGAACTTCTACTACTGCCTGAAGGTGATTCCGAAGGACGACCCGCACTTCTACCCGTCGGCCTTTGCGCGGGTGTTCACCTGGATCAGCATCGTGGTGTTCACGGGGATGAGCCTGATCCTGATTCTGGGGAGGATCTTCGACGTGGCGCTGTTCGGGGGGTAGGAGGGGGCGCGCAACGAAAAACGGTGCGAGTACGGTGTAATTCGGCCTGTTTTCCGCCATTATCAGCCATCGCGCACCAGAAAACGTTGCGCGCCTGCGTCAGCCGCGTTCGCCGTGCCGATCGAAGAATGCGTCCGTTTTTGCGGGAAGGAGCAGATCGTCCGAGATCGCTGCTATCTCTTCCGCTTCCTTCCAGGCCTGTTCGAGCAGCCACAGCTCACCCTCGAGGGCCCTCCGCTCCTGTTCTTCGTGAAGAGCCATCTCGAGGGCCAGCCTGGTGGGCTTGGGCATGGTCTTGACGTAGCCGACCCGGCCATACCCGTCGGTGTGTCTTTCATGAGCAACCCTGGCGAGGAAGCGGCTTGGGTGCCGGTGTGATTCGATCTCGGAGACGGCCGTTCCAACCATTGTTCGCGTTGCGCCCCATTGGTTCAGAAACGGGAGGATTGTTCCAGCAACGCGCCGCGCGTCCTCTTTTTCGAACGAGGCGGTTCGCTTTCCGTGGCAGACTTCGACGCGGAACCTCGGCTCATGGTCGTGGGGCAGGATGCGAATCGTGTCGAGATCGGTACTCCGGAACCTGGCGACTCTGTCAGGGGCGACCACGCCACCTGCCGAAGCATCTCCAACTCGTACCTTGGCAACCGTCTGGCGCATGAGCCAAACGAAAAAACCCAGGCCGAACGGAGCCATGGCCAGCGTGGCAAGGGGGGGGATGGCAAAGTAGATGGCTGCACCGATCGGCCCTCCCGTCGCCAAGCCCACGATCTGGCGCCGCCTTCGCTCCCCGAGCTGGTCGCCATACCGCCACGCCGCAAACTCGGGGCGGAGAGGCTTCCCGATACGCACCAGTTCGAGTCCTTCGGGGTGTCGTGCAAGCCCGATGTTCTCCGAGGAAGTGCGTAGTCGAATGTCTCGGAACAGCTTTTCGCATGTCTCCACCGCCTCCCAACGCTCCTGCAGAGGAGTGAGGTTCCAGCGCCTGCAACTGCGGCAGACAACCCATAGCCGCCCCTTGGCCGCGTCGAAGGCGAGGCGGCGACCGACCGGGAAGCTCTCCACCACCTCGTTCGAGCCGAGGGGCTTCTTGCAGAACAGACAGGTGTGCCACATGGCTACCCGGGATACAGCCCCGCCACCGCCGCCCTCTGCCGCACCAGCGCGAGCACGATGTCGATCGCGGGCGTCGGAACCTCCACCAGCCGACCCAGTTCCTGCACCGATGTCACGAGCGCGTCGATCTCCATCGCGCGGCCCCTTTCCAGGTCCTGCAACATCGAGGTCCGGTGCGCCCCAACCGCCGCCGCCCCGTCGATGCGCCGCTCGATGCCCATGCGCAGCTGGATCCCCAGCGCCGCCGCGATGTCGCGCGTCTCCTCCATCATTGCGCGCGCGACGCTCCGCGTTCCCGCTTCCGTCGCCACCTTGTCCAAAGTGGCCAGCGTGAGTGCGCTGATCGGGTTGAAGGAGACGTTGCCCCACAGCTTGAGCCACATCTCCTGGCGGATCTTGCGGACGGGTGCCCGCACCCCCGCCCGGATGAGGGCCCGGCTGAGTGCCTTCACGCGCACGGTTTTCTTTCCCGATGGCTCGCCCAGGGTGAACCGGTTGCCCGACAGGTGGCGGATGACGCCCGGTGCGACGATCTCGCTCGCCACGTACACGACGCATCCGATCGCCCGCTCCGGGCCGATGTCCGTCCACAGCCGGCCGCCGGGGTCGACGCTCTCCAGGCGCATCCCCTCCCACGGATCGCCGACCTGGTGGAAGTACCACCACGGGAGGCCGTTCTGCGCCGTCACCACGGCTGTTTCCGGTCCCAGCAGCGGCTGCATGGCGTCCACGGCCTTCGGAACCGAGTGCGCCTTGAGCGTGATGATCACGAAGTCCTGCGGGCCGGCCTCTGCGGGGCTTGCGGTACACAGGGGCTCGGCCACCAGTTCCTCGCCATCGGTCAGAAGCCGCACCCCCTCGCGGCGCATCGCGTCCAGGTGCGGGCCCCGCGCGATGAGCGTGGTGTTGACCCCGCCCAGTGCCAGCTTGGCCCCGAGGTAGCCGCCGGTCGCCCCCGCGCCGTAGATCGCGACCCTCACCGCAGGCGCCCCCGCATGGCCGGTTGGCCGGTCCTTGCGCACCTCGCCGCCGCGCCCTTGATCGCCGCCCTCATTCCCCCGACCCCAGTCCCAGCTGATCCGCCAGCCCGATCCTGCGCAGCTTCCCCGTCGGCCCCTTCGGGATCTCGTCCAGGATCACGACCTTGCGCGGCACCTTGAACCCGGCCAGCCGCCCCGCCGCGAACTCGCGCACGTCACCCGGACCCGCCTCCGCCCCCTCCCGCAACACGACCGCCGCGGCCACCTCCTCGCCCAGCTTCGGGTGCGGCATCGCGAAGGTGACCACCTGCTGCACGGCCGGGTGATCCATCAGCACCTCGTCGACCTCGCGCGGCGAGATCTTCTCACCGCCCCGGTTGATGATCTCCTTTAGGCGGCCCGTGATCGTGAAATAGCCGTCCGGGTCGCGGAAACCCTGGTCTCCGGTGCGGAACCACCCGTGCGTGAAGTTCTCCCGGTTCGCGGCCTCGTTGTTCTCGTAGCCGGGGGTGACGTTGGGACCCCGGATGACGATCTCGCCCTCGTCGCCGGGCGCGAGGTGGTTGCCGCCGGGGTCCATGACGGAGACGTCGGGGCCCGCGGCGATGCCGACGGTGCCGGGCTTGCGGGGGGCCGGCGGGAGCGGGTTGCAGGTCATCTGGTGCGCGGCCTCGGTCATGGCGTAGGCCTCGACGACGGGTGCGCCGAAGAGGTCTTCCAGTTCGGCCATCACGCGGGTCGGGAGCGCGGCGGAGGAGGAGCGGATGAAACGGAGTCGCAGCCGGGCGATGATGTCGGCGTTGCGGGCGGCGCGGGCGAGGATGGCCTGGTGCATGGTCGGGACGGCGGAATACCAGGTTGGGTCGGCGTCGGCGAGCCAGGAGAAGACCTTGAGCGCGTTGAAGCCCGGGGCGCAGTAGACGCTGCCGCCCGTGTGCAGTGTGGACAGTACGCACGCCATGAGCCCGTGGATGTGGAAGAGGGGCATGACGTTGAGGCATCGGTCGGCGGGTTCGAGGCGCAGGGTCCGGCGGATGTTCTCGGCTGTGGCGCAGACGTTGCGGTGGAGCAGGGGCACGAGCTTGGGGCGCGAGGTGGTGCCCGAGGTGTGGAGGAGGAGGGCGATGTCGTTGGGGGTTGCGGGGCCGGGGCGAGTGGTGGGCGTGGATGTGGGCGCGGAGGTGAAGTGGAAGGTGCCGGCGGGGCTGGTTGGGTCGTGGGTGATCTCCAGGACGCGGATTCCGAGGGTGGTGGCGGCGGCGCGCGCGGGGGAGTCGTCATCCTCGGCCAGGACCAGCGCCTTCGCCCCCAGATCGGACAGGTAGAACTCGAACTCGGGCTGTCGGTAGGCGGGGTTGAGGGGTGCGGTGGCGGCGCTGGCGGCGATCGAGACGAAGGCGCTCGCCATCTCCGGCCCGTTCGGCAGCACAATGGCGACTCGGTCGCCGCGCCCGATGCCGCGGTCGTTGAGCGCGGCCACGGTGGCCCGCACATGGCTGCGGAGGCCGTCGTGGGTGAGGTCCGGGCGGTTCGGGGCGGAGAATGCGGTGTCGCCCGGCGCGCCGGTGCCGATCAGGGTGGGAATGTCGGTGGGAAGGGGCATGCGGGCGTGTGTCGGGGCGTTGATGACCGGATTGTCCCATTCGGCCATGTACCTGTCCCGGTTAGCATCGCAGTGTATGGGGCGTGAGACAAGATAACCTGCGGGTTGGCAGACACATCCGGGCCCGTCACCGGTAGCCGCAACGGCGCGGCCCTTTGGCTTGGCGCGGGGTGTCGGACCGAGCCGGTTTGGCCGGAATGGCCCGACAGCGTATCTTCCTCAGACGGCCGGGCCCGGATGGCCATGCAAACGTGGTCAGGACAATGGAGGCATCCGAGTGGGAGGGATTGAGGTGAACGAGGCCTGGTTGGCGGTGTCGGCGGTAGCCGGACTGGTCGTGGCGCTTGTGGGCGTGTGGCGCATCGTGGTGCGGGCGACCCGGAGCCTTCGCGACGAGGTCAAGGAAGAGATCCGGATTCTTCGCGAGAACGACCTGGAGCATCTGGAGACGGGCATCGGAGCATTGGACGCCCGCATGACCCGGTCGGAGGAGCGGATGACGGAGTCGCTCGGCCAGGTCCACGAGCGTCTTACCCGATCGGAAGCGCGAATGACGGAGTCGCTTGCACAGGTGGATGCGCGTCTGACCCGGTCGGAGGAGCGCGCGGTGATCGCGTTCAGGGAGATCAAGGCCGACCTGAAGGAAATGCACTCCGAACTGAAGAACACGCGGACCGAATCGCGATCTGACTTGAAAGAAACGCGAACGGAGCTGCTGGCGGCGATTCATGGTCTTGCGAACGCCGCCGAACTCGCCGGTCCGCCGGTGCCCTCATAGCAGGCCGCGAAAGCCCCGCATCGCCTGGCGAAGGCCGCGGGATTGTGTCCACGGGTCGCCGCCAGGACGGCTCCCCGCCCCTCACCCCTCCGGCAACGCCAGCGCCACCAGCTCCCCCGCCCGCCCCCGCGCCCCCACCGCCACCACGATGTACTGCCGCCCATCGTGCATGTAGGTCATCGGCAGCCCGGTCTGGTTGGCGGGCAGTTCGATCTCGGCCACCACCTCGCCGGTCGCCTTGTCGTGGGCGCGCAGCATGTTCCCCCCCGACCCGAACGCGGCGTACATCCCGCCCCCTTCTCCCGCGAAGAGCAGCGTGCGAGTGACCAGGAGCCCCCCCCGGTCCGGCCGCCCGGTCCTCCCCACGTCGATCCCCTCCAGTGCGGGATGCTCCTTCACGTAATCGGGCGCATCCCCGTTCGGCACCTGCCATGCAATCTCGCCGGCGTTCAGGTCGATCGCGGTGATCCTTCCCCACGGCGGCTTGAAGAGCGGGAGCCCCTGGGGACCGCCGCCGCGCCGCAGCCGGAGCGCTCCCCGCCCCTGGATGTAGTCCATTTCAGAAGCGTCGGCGTCCTGGACGAGGGTGATCACGCTGGGCGCGGTCGCCGACTGCACGTACAGGTAGCCGGTCTCGGGGTCCAGGGAGCCGCCGGGCCAGTTGGCGCCTCCCAGGGAACCGGGCACCATGAGCGTACCCTGGGTGCCCCCCTCGACGGGCGCGGACGGCGGCGTGTAGAGGGGGCCGTGGCGCAGTTGCGTCAGGATCTCCTCGGCCTCCGCGCGAAGTTCGGGGGTGAAGTCGATGAGTTCATTGAGGTCGACGCCCTGGCGGTCGTAGGGCGGTGGCTTCGTGGGGAAGGGTTGGGTAGGGGCGGTACGCTCGCCGGGCACGTCGCTCTGGGGGACGGGCCGCTCCTCGATGGGCCAGACGGGTTTGCCGGTGCGCCGGTCGAAGACGAAGGTGAAGGTCTGCTTGGTGATCTGCGCGACCGCTTCGATCTCCTGCCCGTCGACGTGCAGGTCGGCGAGGATGGGGGCGGCGGGTGGGTCGTAGTCCCAGATGCCGTGGCGGACGGTCTGGTAGTGCCAGACGCGTTCGCCGGTTGCAGCGTCGAGGGCCACGAGGCTCTGGGAGAAGAGGTTGTCGCCGGGGCGGTGGCCTCCGTAGTAGTCGCCGGTGCCCAGTTCGACGGGGAGGTACACGTAGCCGAGTTCGGGATCGGCGCTGATCGCGGTCCAGACGGCCGCGTTTCCCGTGTACTCCCACGAGCCGTCTTCCCACGTGTCGTTGCCGTACTCGCCGGGCTGGGGAATGGTGTGGAAGGTCCAGCGCAGCTCTCCGGTGACCGCGTCGTAGCCGCGTACGTGGCCCGGGGGCATCGTCGGGGAAGGAGGTCGCCCCCCCGAGGGCATTGCCGAGCCGACGACCACCATGCCGTCCACCACGATGGGCGGAGAGCTGGAGCCGATCGGGGCGCGCTCAAGGTCGATTTCGCGGCCCAGATCGAGGCGCAGGTCGATCACTCCGCCATCGCCGAAGTCCCCGATCGGGATGCCCGACCGCGCGTCCAGCGCCACCAGGTGGAAGCCGGGCGTCACCAGGAAGATGCGCGGACCCGTCGCGGGCGATTCCCAATAGGCGACGCCGCGCCCCGAATTGCGCCGCGGCGCCGACCTTCCCTCTTCGTCCGGGCGATACGTCCACAGCGTCTCACCGGTCCCCGCGTCGATGGCCACGGCCGCGCGACGATATCCGGCGGTCGCGTAGAGCACGCCGTCGACCATGAGGGGCGTGGTGCGGTAGTTGTACTCGGGCGCGGGGCCGAAGTTTGCCGACTTCCAGCGCCAGGCGATCTCCAGCGAAGCCACGTTGTCGCGGTCGATCTGGTCGAGTGGGGCGTAGCGCGTGCTGCCGGGGCCGCCGCCGTTGTATCGCCACTCGCCTCCGCCAGCGCCGTGCTGGGCAATGGCCGGGGCGGCCCACGGTACGACCGCCGCCAGGAGCGCCAGCCGCGCGGCGGCCAACAGGTGACGACGCATCCGGTTGCGGCTGAAGCCGTGCATTGTGCCGGGAGTGGCCGGTGTGGGATGGTTGTGGTGCAAGGGCGCAGTCTCCGGTTCCGTTCAGGTGTCGGCGGCGCGGCCCGGAACATAGCTTTGCCGACGTGTGAACGCGTGAAGATGACCCCCCCGCCGCTCGTAGAACAGTGGCGACAACGGAAACGGAGTGCCGCGGCAATGCTCACAGCGTACATCTTCTGCCTGGCGGTCGGCGGCGGTTTTCTCGCCTTGTCGTTTTTCGGCGACTTTCTGGAAGGCGATGTCGATATCGACGCGGATGTGGATGTGGACGCGGACATGGACGCGCTTGCTCACGGAAGCGGCATCGCGCAGCTCTTCTCGCTGCGGGCCGTCATCAACGCGCTGTTCGGTTTCGGCGCCGCCGGAACGCTGCTCCACCTCGTCTGGGGTGGCGGCCAGCCGCTGCTCACCGCGGCGATCGCGGGCGGCACGGGCGTGGCCTCGGGAGCGCTGATCAGCACGGTCTTCGGCTACCTCAAGCGCACCGAGTCCGGGACCCTGCGCGGGGAGCAGTCGTTCGTGGGCCTGACCGGCGAGGTTTCGCTGGAAATCGCGCCCGGCAGCCGGGGGAGCGTGACGGTCCGCAGAGGAGATCGCCGCGTTCGCATCCGCGCGCAGGTGGCGGACACCTACCACGCCGCCGAGGCACTCACAGCCGGACAACCGGTCGTGGTCGTCGAGATGAAGGACGGCACCGCCTCCGTGACCCCGGTCGGCCCCAGGCTTCTGGAAGAATGAACCCACAAATCTCTACCGATAGGAGACCTTAAGTGCCAACACCAATCGTGGCCCTCGTAGCGGGCCTCGTCTTCGTCATCGTGATCACCGTGCTGATCGCGACCATCAAGAGCCTGATCGTGATCGCGCCGCCGAACCAGGCGGCGGTCCTGACCGGCCGCAACCGTCTGCTCACGGACGGGCAGCGCGTCGGTTACCGGTCCATCTCCGGGGGGCGCGTCTTTCGCGTGCCGATCATCGAGACGGTTCAGCACATGAACCTGGAGACCATCCCGATCGAGGTCTCCGTGAACAACGCCTTCTCGAAGGGCAACATCCCGCTCAACGTCGAGGCCATCGCCAACGTCAAGATCGCGTCGGAGCCCGAATGGGTCTTCAACAACGCCGTCGAGCGGCTGTTGGGGAAGAGCGAAAACGAGATCAAGGCTCTGGCCCAGGACACCTTGACCGGTAACCTGCGCGGCGTGCTCGCCACCCTCACCCCCGAGGCCGTCAACGAGGACCGGCTGGGCTTCGCGAAGGCTCTCTCGGAGGACGCGGGCGAGGACCTGGCGTCGTTGGGATTCCACCTGGACGTGCTCAAGATCCAGAACGTGAGCGACGAACGGGGCTACCTGGCCGCGATCGGGCGCGAAAAGTCGGCGGAGGCGATCCGGCAGGCGGAGATCGCCGAGGCGCGGAAGCGGGCCGACACGCGCGAAGCGCAGGCCGAGGCGAGCCGGCGGGCCGAGGTGCGGGAAGCGGCGGCGGCGATCAAGGTGGCCGAAGCGAAGAACGCGCTGAGGGTCCGCCAGGCCGAGCTCGACCGCGAGGGCGAGACCGCCGAGAAGATCGCGCGGGTGAAGGCGCAGGAGGCCGAGGTCGAGGCCGAGAGGATTCTCGAGATGAAACGCGTAGAGAGGGAGGAGCAGCGACTGCTCGCCGACGTGGTCGAGCCGGCGAAGGCGGAGAAGATGGCCGCCTTCGCGCGCGCCGAGGCGGAGGCCGCGCCGATCCTGGAGCGCGGGAAGGCGCAGGTCGAGGTGCTGAGGCGGCTCTACGGGGAGGTGGGGGCGGGGGGAGAGGCGGCCTTCGCGGTGTTCATCGCCGAGAAGCTGCCCGAGCTGCTGGAGATCGCGGTGGGTGCCGTCGAGGGTGTGGACATCGACCGGGTGGTGGTCATGGATGGGGGAGAGGGGCAGGGGGTGTCCAACGCCTTGAACCAGCGCGTCAAGGGTGCCTACGGGACCATGGAGGGGCTGGCTTCGGTGCTGGGGCTGGACATACAGCAGGTGCTGCAGAAGGCCGTCGGCGGCGAGGTCGAGGAGGCGTCGACGGAGGCATAGCAACCATGGTGTGCCGCGCGCGGGCCGGCTGTCCGTGGCTTCGCGCGCGGCACCTCCCCGTGACGCCACCGTTGCGGAGCGGGAACTCCGTGACCGAGGCGCCCCGCAGCGGTTACGAAATCGTTACATCAGCCACCTACCGTACGTTCTCCTGGCCGGTGGACGGAGTGACTTGATCTCTGTCCCTGGTCCATGCGATTCCGACAGAGATCTGGAGGTAGCTTCAATTGCCCGGGCGTTTGCTTGGCATGGGTGTGTGGCTCGCTACGGTCGTCCCCACGGCCCTCGCGGGACAGGTGGAAATAAGCGCTCGCGACGCGCAGATCCGTTTTGGCGGCCGTCTCCATTCGCAGTTCGCCACCAGTTCGGCCGACGGCGGGAAGGCCACCGACTTCTTCACGCGCCGGGCCCGCTTCACCATCGACGTGAGCGTCACGCCGCTCCTCGACGCCCGGGTTCAACCCGACTTCGGGGGCGGGGAACTGGATCTGAAGGACGCGTACTTCCGCCTCAACTTCGATCGCGCCTTCAGGCTTTCGTTGGGCCAGTTCAAGCGGGCCTTCGACATCTTCGAGCTGAACAGTTCGACCGACATCGTGGTGGTGGAGAGGACAGGCCGGATCGACGGGGTGGGCGGGTGCGCGGGGCCGGGCGGCGTGTGCACGCTCAGCCGGTTTACCGAGAAGCTCGGGTATTCGGATCGCGACATCGGGGTGAAGGTGGACGGATCGATTGGGGAGCGGGTCAGCTATATGGCCACGCTCACCAACGGGACGGGCACCTCGGGATCCGATGAGAATTCGGTGAAGTCGGTCGCCGCCCGCTTGTCCGTGGGCCTGACTGACGAGATCACGCTTTCGGGCAACGTGTCGACGCACGACTACCTGGATGGAAAGACCCACACCGCCGCGGCATACGGAATGGACCTCGAGATCGGCGGTTTCCGCAGCGGCAGCCATCTCCAATTGGGCTTTGTCAGTGGCAGGAACTGGCTGATCGAACGGTCGCGGAGAGGTGTGCCCCGGTTTCTCACCTGGCAGGGGATCGCGAGCCACTACGTCGCCCTGGAGGGATACCGGCTGGAGGCGATCGAGCCCGTGGCGCGCGTCAGTTGGGGAGATCCTGACCGGGGGGCCCCTGCCGACACCGGGATGCTCATCACCCCCGGGCTGTTCGTCTACGTGAAGGGCAGGAACCGCATCGGCGTGAACCTCGACATCTACGACCACGGGCCCGATTCCATGCAGTACTCCTTCAAGCTCCAGTCCTATCTGTACTACTGAACCGTTGGCGAGATCGAGTCGCCGGGCAACGGGTGAACCTCGCCGGTCCGGGTTGCCGGGAGAAAACCGGTACAGTGTCGTCACCACACGGTTACTCCACCGTGACAAAGGTTCGGTAGAGTCCCACTGTCTACTATCGAGAAACGGAGAGAAAGAATGAAGCAAGACGTGCAACGGATCGTTCCGTTGGTCGCCCTGGCCATAGTCGCCTGCGGGGGCGGCGGCGACCGCAACCAGCGGGCGGTCATCCAGAACAGGGGCTCGGACACGCTCCTGAACGTTGCCCAGGCCTGGGCCGAGGCGTACGCCGCCGTCAATCCGAACGTGGCGGTTGCGGTCACGGGCGGCGGGTCCGGCACGGGAATCTCCGCGATGATCAACGGCAACGTCGACATCGCCAACGCGTCCCGGAAGATGCGTGACTCGGAGATCGAATTGGCACGTGAGAACGGCGTGGAGCCCATCGAGTTCATCGTCGGGTATGACGCGTTGGCCGTCTACCTGCACGAGGACAACCCCATCGAGGGCCTCAGCCTGACCCAGCTCAAGGCCATCTACGGCGAGGGCGGAACGATCACGCGGTGGTCGGATCTGGGTGTAAGCGTCCCAGGCTGCAGCTCCGACGAGATCGTGCTGGTGAGCCGCCAGAACAACTCGGGCACCTACGTCTACTTCAAGGAGACGGTGCTGGGCGACGACACCGAGTACAAGCTCGGATCCCGCGACATGCACGGCTCCAAGGATGTCGTCGACCTGGTGGAGAATACCCCCTGCGCGATCGGATACAGCGGGCTGGCGTACGCGACCGAACATGTGGGTATGCCGTGCGTTTCGGTGGAACCCGGCGGCGAGTGCGTTACCCCGACTGTCGCTACCGCCGTCGACGGAAGCTATCCTGTCGCCCGCCCGCTCATGATGTACACGGCGGGGCAGCCCCAGGGCGCGGTCAAGGACTACATGGACTGGATCCTCTCCGCCGAGGGCCAGTGCGTGATCGTTGAGCGCGGGTATGCACCTCACACGGAAACGGAGTGCGCTTGAGCCTCTACGAAGAGCGGCTGGAAGCGGACCTGCTCGAGATTCGGGCCCGCTTGCGACTGGTCGCGGAACAGGTCGAGGACAATCTCAGGCACAGCGTGCGGGCGGTCCTCGATTCCGACCCGCGTCTTGCCAACGAGACGCTGATCAAGGACCGGGCGGTCAACCAGGACATCCGGGACCTCGATCACCTGTGCCATCTGTTCGTTGCGCGACACCTCCCGAGCGGGAGTCACCTGCGCTTCATCTCGGCGGTGTTGCGGCTCGCCGTGGCTCTGGAGCGGGTGGGCGACTATTCCGTGGCCATCTGCCGCGTGGCGCGCCATATCGAGTCCCCCCTGCCCGATGCCCTCGTGCAGAACATCGAGATGATGAGCGATCACGCCGGCAAGGCGCTCGGAACCGCGCTGAAGGGATTCGTGGAGGGAGATTCCGACAGCGCGCGCGTGTCCCGTGGAATCGCGTCGCAGACGGCCGCGATCTATCCCTACGCCTTCGAGGTGCTGATCGCGGCTGCCGAATCAGAACGCTGTCCGGCCCGGGACCTGTTCGGAGCACTGCTCGTCTTCAGGCTCCTGCAGCGGACGGCGGAACAGGCGGACAACGCGTGCGAGATGACCCTGTTTGCCGTCAAGGGAAGGCAGAAGAAGGAAAAACGCTACCGGATCCTCTTTCTGGACAGGGACCACTCGATGGCGAGCAAGCTGGCCGAGTTGGCCCTGGCGGAGAGTTATCCGCATGCGGGACGTTTCGGGTCAGCAGGGCTAGAGCCTGCGGCTTCCTTCGACGACAGGCTCAGGTTCTTCTGTCGGCAGAGGGGCATATTGCTGCCGGGTGGCGATGCCCCCCGTTCCTTCGATGAGGCGCTCGACGTGGGTCCGCACTACCACGTGATCGTGGGAATCGGCGTGGATCCGTCCCCGCACTTCGACGTTCCCTATCGGACGGCCGTGCTTCAGTGGGACCTGGCGGAAGATGGGGTGACCGCCGAATCGAGGGTCGAAGAACTGTACCGTACCCTCATGGTCCGCGTCCGCGGCCTCATGACGACCCTCGGAGTGCGGGACGACGAGTGACGCCGGTGGATAGTCCCGGCGCCGTGACAGGTCTCGGCGCAATGGATCGCAGGGACGCGGCGTGGTATGTCGATCGCGCCGCCCAGGTGCTCGTATTCGCCGGGGGGATCTCGGCGATCGTCTTTATCCTCGGGATCTTCGTCTTCATCACCAAGGAAGGTCTGGACTTCGTCCTGGGATCACTGAACCTGGGAGAGTTCTTCACCTCGATCGCGTGGCGGCCCACTTCGAACAACCCGACCTACGGGGCATTGGCGCTCATTGTGGGTACCGCGAGCGTGACGGGCTTCGCGATGCTGTTCTCGGTTCCCCTGTCCCTGGGGGCGGCGCTCTTCATCGCGGAGTTCGCCACCGGCAAGACGCGCGAGACGCTGAAGATCCTGGTGGAGATGCTGGCGGCGATCCCATCCGTGGTGTGGGGGTTCGTCGGCATGTCGATCATGAATCCGCTGATCATCCGGATCTTCGATGTTCCCCTGGGACTTGGCGTGTTGAACTCCGGACTGATCCTGGGGCTGATGGCGGCGCCGATCATGACCACGATCGCCGAGGACGCGCTCAAGGCGGTGCCGGATACGTACCGCGAGGCGGCGGAGGCGCTGGGGGCGACACGCTGGGAGGTGATCCTCAAGGTGGTGATCCCGGCGTCCAGGAACGGGCTGCTGGCGGCGGTGCTGCTGGGGGTGGGAAGGGGATTCGGAGAGACCATGGCCGTGCTGATGGCTTCCGGGCACGCCATCAACCTGCCCACGAGTGTGTTCGATTCGGTGCGGGCGCTGACGGCGACGATCGCCGCCGAACTGGGGGACACGGTGCAGGGAGGCGATCACTACGGTTCGCTCTTCACGCTGGGCATCCTCCTCTTCGTCGTCACCTTCGTGATCAACCTTACCGCGGACATCGTGGTCCGCGGAATCCGGAAGAAATAGGCCCTGATCCGTGTTCACCGCAACCCGTCTCAACCGGCGCAGCTACCGCAACCAGAACGTGGCGAAGGCCGTGTTCTTCCTGATGACGGTGGCGCTCGTGATCCCTGTGTTGATGATCGTGGGCACGCTGGTGGTGAAGGGCGGGCCGGCGATCTCCTGGGAGTTCCTGTTCACGCCGCCGCGGGACAACATGACGGCGGGGGGCATACTCCCCGCGCTGGTGGGTACCATATGGCTCGTCGTGGTCGCGCTCCTGGCGTCGGTGCCGGTGGGCGTGGCCGCGGCCCTCTATCTGAGCGAGTACGCGCCGGACAACCTGCTCACCCGGACGATCAACCTGGCCATCATCAACCTCGCCGGGGTGCCGTCGATCGTGCATGCGCTCTTCGGCGTCGGCGCCTTCGTGTACTTCTTCAATTTCGGCGCGTCGATCCTGGCCGCCAGCCTGACGTTGGCCGTCATGACGCTGCCGGTCGTCATCGTCGCCACGCGCGAGTCGCTCCAGGCGGTCCCACAGGCGTTCAGGGAAGCCTGCTGGAACATGGGGGCGACGCGCTGGCAGACGATCCGCAAGGTGGTTCTCCCCAACTCGATCAGCGGCATATTGACCGGCGTGATCCTGGAGGTGTCCCGGACGGCCGGAGAAACCGCTCCCATCATGTTCACGGGAGCGACCGCGTTCCTTGCATTCCTTCCCGAGAGCGTCTTCGATCAGACGATGGCGATGTCGTACCACCTGTACTACATCGCGACCCAGGCGACCGACGTGCCCGACGAACTCACCTTCGGCGTGGCCCTGGTCCTGATCGCGATCGTGCTCGCCCTGAACGCGGTGTCGATCGCGTTCAGGGTCTACCTGAGAGGGTTGAAGAAGTGGTAGACGGCGCGGCCGAGGCGGCTGTCGGGGGCGGATTCCCGGGCCCCGTGTACGACGAGCCACCCATCATCGAGGTCCGCGACCTGAGCATCGCCTACGGCGGAAAGCCCGCGCTGCAGAGCGTCGACCTGGACATCTACCGGCACGAGATCTTCGGGGTCATCGGCCCGGCCAACAGCGGGAAGACCTCTTTCCTGCGCGCGCTCAACCGCATGGACGCCTTCACTGCGGGCATGACGGTCGACGGCGCGATCCGCATCAACGGCAAGGATGTCAACGACTGGCGAAACGTGTATGCGCTGCGAAGCCGGATCGGAGTCGTGTTCCCGCTTCCGGTGGGGTTGCCGCTGACGGTCTACGAGAACGTGGCCTTCTCCCCTCGCCTGCGGGGTATCCGGAAGAAGGCCGACCTGGACGAGGTGGTCGAAAGGTGCCTCACGCGCGCCGCGCTCTGGGACGAAGTCAAGGACCGGCTGGATTCGCTGGGAAGCCTCCTCTCCGGGGGACAACAGCAGCGCCTCACGATTGCCCGCGCACTCTCGCAGGAACCGGAACTGCTCCTCCTGGACGAATTCTCGATCGCGGTCGACCCGGTCACCACCATGCGCATCGAGGACGTGCTCAAGGAACTCCGCTCCGAGTTGACGATCGTGCTGGTCACGAACCTGGTGCAGCAGGCCCGCCGCCTGGCCGACCGCACCGCCTTCTTCCTGATGGGCGAACTGGTCGAGATCGGCACCACGGAGGATCTCTTCGAAGGCAGGGTCGAGGACGAACGCACCACCGGCTACATCGAGGGACGTTTTGGATAGCCGTCACAACGGCGACTTCGCCATCGAGACCCGGGGCCTGAACCTCTGGTACGGCGACTTCCAGGCGCTCTACGACGTCGACCTGGGGGTCAAGCGGGGGATCATCACCTCCATGATCGGCCCTTCTGGGTGCGGCAAGACCACCCTGCTCAGGACGTGCAACCGCATCATCGAGCGGCTGGGTTATGTGCGCACGACGGGAAGCGTCGACGTGCTCGGGCACGACATCTTCGGCGACGACGTCGAACTCGTTCAGGTGCGCAAGAAGATCGGGATGGTCTTCCAGCGCCCCAACCCGCTGCCCATTTCGATCCGTGAGAACGTTCTCTTCGGCTTCCGGCTGCACGAGGCGCGGCTGCGCAAGGTCACCGCGGCCGAAGAGGACGAGGTGCTGGAGTCTTCGCTGCGCGAGGTCCTGCTGTGGGACACCGTGAAGGACCGTCTGGACAAACCCGCGACCGGACTCTCGCTGGAAGAACAGCAGAAGCTGTGCATTGCGCGGTTGCTCCCGATAAAGCCGGAGGTACTCCTCATGGACGAACCGTGTTCGGCGCTGGACCCCGCCGGCACCGAGGCGGTCGAGGAGCTGATCTGGAAGCTGCGCGGCGACTACACGATCCTGATCGTCACCCACAACATGGCCCAGGCGCGGAGGGCGTCGGAGGAGTGCGTGTTCATGCTGCTGGGCAGGATCATCGAGCACGGACGGACGGAGGAGCTGTTCCTCGCGCCCGAGCACACCGAGACGGCCGACTATATCGAGGGGCGGTACGGATAGGGGAGACCGGACGCACCTCGGGGCAGGCTCAGCCGGACCAGCCTGGCCCGGCAGTTGGCAGAATCCGTCCGTCCGTCCGTCGATTGCCCCGCGGAACGGCGGCCGTCCAGACCCGGAACGGCCCGCGGTCGGCGGTTGCGCGCACGCGCCTGAAGGAGCGGCCCAGGACATCACCTACGGACAGCCGTTTCTGCGCAACCATCACCAGTTCGCCCCCAGGTGCCAGTACCTGGGGTGCTCCGCGAACGAGGGCCTGGACCGTACGCAGGCTTTGCGCCCTGCCCGCGTGGATCGGGGGATTGGAGACGATCAGGTCGAAGGGACCGGGGACGGCGGAGAAGTCGAGGCCGAGCACCCGGTGACCGGCCGGGACGTTGCGGGCCGCCGCCTGCAGCGAGATCGCGTCGGGGTCGAGGAGCACGACTTCAACGCCCTTACTACCTTGTTCCAGGGCTGCCGCGGCCAGCGGGCCGGTGCCCGCGCCGTAGTCCAGGATGCGCGACCCCGCCGGGACTTGTCGCAGGCAGTCGATGAGCAGCGCGCTGGCCGAATCGAGGCGCCCGTAGGCGAAGACGCCGGGGTAGAAAACCCAGTCGCGCGGACCGGTTCCCCAGTCGATCATGACCTGGGTCTTCCAGCTGTCGAGGCCATCCTCGCGGGGAGGGGGGCTCTCTCTGGCCGCGACCAGTACGCGGCAGCGGCGCTTGACGAGGGCCGTTTCGGCCTCGCCGGTGCCGCTCGGGAAGTGTTTCGCGGCCGAGCGGATCCCCTCGTCGCCGGCGCCGAAGAGGTGAACGGCGGCGCCGTCCGGGACCCGGGCCGCGGCGGCGTGCAGGAGCATGGCGGCCTCCAGCGAGGAACGCGGCATGCGTACCCAGACCTCGTCGAAGGGGCCGGATGGCGGCCACGGCGTGCAGATCTGACCGGGCGAGAGGAAACGGTGCCAGCGGGTTACTGCGGTGCCCGATTCTGCCAGGGCGAGGGCGAGGTGGGGGGCGGGGTCGGCCAGTATGAGGGCGGTGGCCGGGGGTGAAGCGGCCGCCGTGTCGGTGGTGGTCCGCGACCGGGCCCACTCGGCCGCCACCGGAGATGCCATCTCCCCGCGTGGGGGAGTCACGGTGTCGCGATCTCCCTGGTCGTGCGACCCATCGGGCGAACTCCCCGCGCGCAAGGGGTCACAGCAGCGCGCTCACCAGCCCGGCCACGTTCTCCGCCAGTCTGCGCGGCCAGCGCCGCGCTGCCCACTTGGCCGCATCCACCCTGACGCAGTCCTCCAGGTACCGCATCTGCAGGAGGCGGAGCTGCGAGGCGAAGTCGCTGTCGTAGATCAGGGTGCTGATTTCGAAGTTGATCTCGAAGCTGCGCCGGTCGAGGTTGGCGGTGCTGACCAGGGCGAAGTCCCGGTCCACCGTGATCGTCTTGGCGTGGAGAAGGCCGCTGGTGTATTCGTGAACCTCGGCGCCCGCGTCCATGAGCGTGTCGTAGAAGCTCCGGCTCGCCAGCGCCACGAGCGGCGAGTCGTTGCGCGCGGGCACCACGATGATCGTACGGACCCCCCGGATCGCCGCCGTGGTGATCGCGGCCAGCGTCCCCTCGTCCGGCACGAAGTAGGGCGTCGTCATGATCAGTTCCTCGCGGGCCATGTGAATGGCGGACTGGATCACCCGCACGAGCGCCTGGTTCTGCGAGTTCACCCCCGTCCCCACGATCTGCACGATCCGGCCGTCGGGGTGTTCCTCCGGCGTATAGGCGATCATGTGGTCCAGGTTCTCGGTGGTGTCCATGTACCAGTCTTCGATGAAGAGCGCCTGGAGATCGCGCACCGCCGGTCCCTCGATCCTGAGCGTCGCGTCCACCCACGGCCCGAAACGCGGTTTGGGATGGAAATTCTCGGAGGCCACGTTGTGGCTCCCCGTATAGCCCACCCTTCCGTCCACCACTCCGATCTTTCGGTGGTTGCGCATGTCGAACCGGATCGAAACGATCTGGGTGATTCGGGTTGGGAGCGCCGCCACGACCTGGACGCCCGCGTCCCGCAGCTGCCGGCAGAGCCGTGACTTGAGGAAGTCGCTGGAACCCACGTTGTCCACCAGCAGACGGCAGGGGACCTCCCTCATGCGGGCCCGGATCAGCGCCGACGCGACTGCCCGCCCCACGTCGTCGTCGAGGTAGATGTAGAAGAGCAGATGGACGTGGCGTTCGGCGGCATCGATGTCGGCGACCAGCGACTGCACGAAGGAGTCGGCCGTGGCCAGCAACGCCAGCCGGTTCCCCTGGCGGGGCTGCGTCTCGTCTCCGAGCCGGGCCAGCCGCGCGATGGACTCGGTGCCCCAGGGAACCACCGCCGTCCTTGACGTGGCGCTCCAGGCCTTCTGCACCGCGGCGCGAATGTCCCTCTGGATCGTGCGGTGCCGCCTTTTCCGCCGGCTTCCCGTCCGAACCTCGCCGACGGCCAGGTACAGGACGATGCCCCCGACCGGTATGGCCACGATGACCAGAATCCACGCGAGCGAAGAAGGTTGGCGTACACGCGGCCGAAGGAGCACGAAGACCACGAACACCGTGTTGACCACAAACAGGGCCGTGGCGGAAGCGAAGGCTGCGAATGCGTCGAAGGCGTCCAGCATTGCCATATCAGGGTGGAGTGACGAGTGCCGGAAGGTTACCCCTGCGACGGTACGGAATCTTCAAACGATGCCGACCGGCGGGGTGACCCGGGTTGGGGCCCGCCGCCGTTTACCCGCCCCGGGGAGGCATGATCATGATGTGCGCTCCGGGTGTGCCTTCCATCATCAGCCACGGTCCTCCCTCCTGAGGCTGCAGTGAGAGGCCGGTGGTCCCGGGGGTTGCGTCGGGGACGTAGATGACCCAGCGCACCTGTCCCTCGGCCATGCCGGTCTCCGAGTCCCAGCTGCCGTCGAAGATGTATTGCGTGGCGGACATGACCGGCATCGGCAGTGTCCCGGCGCGCATCTCCTCGAACCGGATCCCGTAACGGTCTTCGCGGGAAGCGCCCTCCGCGTCCAATTCGCGGCCGCGGGCGAAGTACGGTTCCAGCGACTCGTGATAGCACGAACTGGAGAAGTTCTCTCGCGCGGGATTCGACGACAGGCAGACCAGGTCGTTCGTGCCCGCCCGGAGTTCGGCCACGCTGCCGTCGGTGGCGTATCCAAGAATGCGGGCGCCCTCGGCCTTGTCCTCCGGTGCCGCGAGCAACGCCTGGGCAATCTGTTCCTCCGGGTTCGCGACCTGCGACGAGACACAACTCCATGTGCCGGACAGGGCCAGCGCCAGCAATCCGTGGGCCGCTGGGGTAAAGCGTTTCATATCGGTTCTCCCTGGTCGAATCGAGGACCTTGCGTGAGTGGCTCCGGGCAACCCGCCCGCGGCGTCCAACATTCCCATGAAGTGAGTGATTGCGCCAGAGGCACCCGGTGTTCGGCAACCCGAGCCCCCGGCGGTCCGGCGTCCGGATTCCACGGGCTCTTCCACCCCCGGGAGCTGCCCCACGAGGGACCCGGCGCTGGCGCCCTGGTGCCGAGATGAACAGATTCACGGATCACAAGCGTCATACCCCACCGGGAGACCCTCTTCGTGCGTCGTAGTCCGGCTCACCCGGCCCTCCGCGGCCGCTCTCGCCCCGCCATGCCCTGGGCGACTGCCCGCCACGGGCTGGTAGCCGCCGCGATCCTTCTGGGCGCGTGCGGCGGCGAACCGGTTGCACCCGAGTTCACCGGCCCGGCGAACATCGATCTCGCACTGCCGTGGGCCACCGCGACGGTCGCCCAGGCGGGAGGATCCAGCGATCTGGTCGAGGAAGGTCTGGAGCGCGCGCGCGAGAACGACCGGCTGCTCAGCATGCTGGTGGTCAGGAGCGGCCGGCTGGTCGTCGAGGAGTATTTCGGCAACGCCGCGGAGGAGGACCTGCACGACGTGCGTTCCGTAACCAAGAGCGTGGTTTCCGCCCTCACCGGCCTGACCATCGAGCGGGGCGACATCAGCAGCGTCGACAATCCGATCGGTGGCTACCTCGACACGCTCGTAACCGATCTGGAACCCGAGAAGGCCGCGATCACGATCGAGCACCTCCTGACCATGTCCAGTGGACTGGAATGGGATGAATCCGGCGGGTTCGGTGACTACACGGAGTGGATACGGTCCGACGACATTCTCGGCTACGTTCTGGACAAGCCCCTCGTCGCCGAGCCCGGGGCGGAATACAACTACAACTCCGGGGCGGTGCACGTGCTGGGCGTTGCCCTGGCGGAAGCGACGGGCATGGCCTTGCCCGACTTGGCCGACGAGTTGCTCTTCAGCCGCATCGGCATCTCGAGGAGCCGCTGGGAACGCTTCCCCGACGGATCCCACAACGGGGGTGCGGGGCTCGATCTCCGTCCTCGTGACCTGGCCCGCCTCGGTCAGCTGTTTCTCCAGCGGGGCACCAGTGGCGGGAGTACGATCATTCCCGAGGAATGGGTCGCGCGCTCATCCGTCGAGCGCTACGACTGGCGCTCCAATTCCGGGAAGCTGCGCGGCATCTCCTACGGCTACCTGTGGTGGGTCGTGCCGGAAGCCGCCGAGCCGCTGTACTTCGCCTGGGGGTTCGGCGGACAGTACGTGGTGGTCGTGCCCGACCTGCATCTGGTGATCGTCACGACCAACAACTGGCGCGGCGTCGGGGCGCACGCGGGCCGCTACGAGCGGCAGACCATGGACGTGCTGGTGGACTACATCATTCCGGCGTTCCGTTAGCCCGAGAGCCACCGGGGAACTCACGCCGGAAACCGGACGATCAGTGGCGGGTGCGCCTCCGCCTCGAGAAAGCGCAGCAGTCCGGCCCGGGATATGGTGGTGGTTTTGGAGTTGTCCAGGGGGTGAAAGTTGAGCGGTTCCCGTTCGAGGAGATCGGCGTCGAGGGCCACGCGCACGACCCCCGTGACATCGTTCAGGATCGCGAAAGGCGAAACGGAACCCGGCCGGATGCCCAGGTATCCCTGCAGACGGCGCTGGCTGCAGAAGGTCAACCGCTTCGTGCCCAGCTCGCCGGCCAGCCATTTCAGGTCGATCGTGCGGTCGCTCAGGCAGGAGACCAGCCAGTGCCGTTCCTTCTTGTCGCGGACGAAGAGGTTCTTGGAATGCGCCCCGGGTATCCGGCCGCGCAGCCGCAGGGCCTCCTCGACGGTGAAGACCGGTTGATGCGTAATGGTCTCGTAGGACACGCCGAGTTGGTCGAGACGGCGGAAGAGTTCGCGGGAACCCCTTGGGGTCTCGCCGCCGATCAGGTGCGGGGTGTCGGACAGGGGATCATTTCTCCTTCTGGTGTATACAATGACGAGCCCATATGTTGTGAAAAGTCCCTCCTGTTGTCCAAGGGTGCGCGGATCAGCGGGCGGCGCACCCGGAATGCATCCTGCCCCTGACTAGGAGGTTTGGTGATGGGTTTTGAACCGGGACGTATTGCGTCGCGCTTTCTCGTGTCCTTCCTCGGGGCGGCTCTCCTTGTGACGGGTTGTGGAGAAGAGCCCGTGGAGCCGGACGACACGCCCCCCGACCTGACCGGGTCGTACACGATCGTTTCATTCACATCCGGCGTTTCCCCGGGAGACACGCTCACGCCTCCAGCTGTCAGCGGTTCGTTTTCGCTGGTACAGACGGGTGTGGTGGGGCAGGAGGCCACGGGTACACTGGACCTCATGATCACGATTCCTGACCAGGCCGAATTCGACAACGAGGGAGTCTACAAGAATCGCTTCGACGGCACCTGGGAACAGGAGTTCGATACGGGGTTTCAGGCTCTGGGAACCTACACCCTTGAGGGCAACACCCTGACCGTCGTGGTCACCGAGCCGCCACTGGCCGTATCGACGACCGTCTGGAGGAGGCTGTAGGGTGAAGCGGCGCCGTCGGCTGGAAGGGCTGTCCTGGAGCACCGCGGCCCTTCTCCTGGTGCCCTTGTGCCTGGGTGCACAGGAGCCGCCGAGCGTGCGTGGCGTGGTGATCAACCTGGAGACGGGAGAACCGCTCCCCGGGGCGGGCGTCCTCATACGCTCGACGCCGTTGCGCGTGACGACGGACGAGGATGGCAGCTTCGAGATCGCACTTCCCGACGGGGAGACCTTCATGCTCGTGGTGAGCGCGGACGGGTTCCGCACCGTCGAACGCACGATCCAGCCGATGGCCGTGGAGGACCCGCCCGTCCGCATCGAGATGGAGCGGCTGCTCTTCGTGGTTCCGAACCTGACCGTCACCGCGAACCGCGGAACGAGGCCGGGCGACGCACCGACCAGCGTCGCGGTCGTAAGCGGCGAAGAGCTGGACCGGCGCAACGTCACCGGTCTCGGCGAGGCGCTGCCCTTCGCCCAGGGCGTGACCTTCAACGCGGGCCAGATGGACATCCGCGGCTCGAGCGGTATCTCGCGGGGCGTGGGCAGCCGCGTACTGATGCTGCTCGATGGCCACCGTACGCTGGGGGGTGTGACTTCGGCCATCGACTTCAGCGTCCTCCCGATTCTCGACGTGGAACGCATCGAGATCGTCAAGGGGCCGCATTCGACGCTCTGGGGAACCAACGCGCTGGGGGGGGTGGTGAACGTGATCACGCGGCCCCCGCTGGGGGGAACCCGAACCGTCGTGCGAGGCTACTACGGGCTCTTCGATACCCCGGGTCATCTGAGCTTCTCCGACGAGCGCCTCAGCATGCGTGGCATCCAGATTCAACACGCGCAGAGGATCGCGGGCGTGCACACGACGATGTTCCTGGGGCGCGAGGGATCCGACGGCTTCCGGCAGAACGGCGAAGTGGACCGCTGGCGGGTGCGGGCGAAGGCGATTCTCGGTGCCGAGTCGGCCGCGCCCTGGGAATTCTTCGCCAGCTGGAAGCTTGAGGACCTGGAGGAGTTTTTCACCTGGTTGTCCCCGGAACGCCCCCTGGAGGTCGATCCGGACTACCTCGATGACTGGAAGCGGGAGTCGGATCTGGTTGTCGGAGTGACCGCGAGGCCACTGGTCACCTCGCGCCTCAGGCTGGAGGTGCGCCCCCAGCTCCAGCATGTGCGTTCCGAGAACCACTTTCACGACAGCGACGACTTCCACCGTTCCACGCGCTACGGCACCGACATTCAATTGTCCCTGTTTTCGAGCGGCCGGCACACCCTGACGTTCGGGGGAGAAGCGGCGTATACCAACGTGTCGTCGAACTTCCTGGAACCGAAGCCCACCGTCACGGACCTGGCCCTCTTCGGGCAGGACGAAATCGAATTCTCCGAGCGCCTCCACGGTACCGTGGGCGTGCGCTTCGACACGCACAGGGCGTCGTTCGTCGAGAACGATGTGGCGCTCAATCCCAAGATCGGCGTCGTCTACCGTACATCTGAGCGTCTGAGCCTGCGGACCTCGCTCAGCCGCGGCTACCGGGCGCCGAGCGTGTCGGAGCAGTTCACGTCCACAACCGTCTTCGGATTCCGGGTCGTCCCCAACCTGGAACTGCGCGGCGAATCGGCCTGGGCCGGCGAGATCGGGGCCACCGCGACACCCGGCGACCGGCTGTGGTTCGACGCAGGAGTCTTCTGGAGCGAGTATTCCGGCCTCATCGAGGTGGCCGCGTCGCCGGATCAGCTCTTCACCTTTCAGTTCCGCAACGTCTCCGAAGCCAGAATCTGGGGACTCGACACGGGCGTGCGCGTGGGACTGGTGCCGAACAAGCTCAACCTTCACACGAACTACCTCCTGCTCAACTCCAGGGACCTCGGCACCGACCGGCAACTGGCCTATCGGTCACGCCACAACCTCACAACGACCCTGTCGGCGTGGGATGACGTGGTCGGCCTCGACATGCGCTATCGCACCCGGCCCGACATGGTGCTTGCGTTCCCGCTCGACGAACGCGGCGACATCACGCTCGTCGACCTGCGGCTGAAATTCGAGGTCATGAACGTGGACGTACAGACCAAGGTCGCCAACCTGCTGCAGGCGGAGTACGTCGATGTTCAGGAACGGAACCCCGGGGCGTCGCGGAGCTTTCGGCTCACGGTGACGTCGCGCTTTTGAATGCGGACCGGCGAGTTCTCGTGACCTGGACGGACGTTGGTGGCGGACCGACCGATCGGAGGACCGCCGCATGCGGGCGCGGCATCTCCCACCACCAGGCCGCCGTCGCGATCGCTTTCCTCGCAATCACCTTCCCGGCCGTTGTTGCCAACGCAACCGCCCAGTCACCGACCCTCCAGACCACACCCGTCGACCCCCTCGTCGAAGTCGGCTGGCTGCTCGACCACATCGACGACGACGATGTCGTGGTCCTGCACATGGAGCGCAGGGCGGGACGGTTCGAGGCGGAACACATCGCCGGAGCTCGACCACTGCGCTTCGACCGGATCGCGTGGGAGGGAGAGGAGGGCTGGATCGCCGAGTTCCGGGACGAGGACGAGATCGTGGCCGCGCTCCGGGCCGCCGGGGTCGGCCGCGAGTCACGCGTCGTCATCTACGGCGCCAGCATGACCGCGACCGCGCGCACCTGGGTCACCTTCGACCTGCTGGGCCTGGGTGACCGGGCGTTTGTCCTGGACGGCGGAATGGCTGCCTGGAAGGCCGCGGGCGGCGCGGTGGAGAGCGGACCCGCCCCCGCCGTGGAACCGGGTGACGTCGTGCCCGTCGATCCGGTCGACTTTCGCGTCTCCGCCGACTGGATCCACGCGCGCCTGGGCGATGAGTCGCTGGTCCTGCTCGACGCCAGACCCGATGACGAGTACACCGGTGAGGACGGGGGGCTGGGGGACGGAGGGCGGCCCGGACACATTCCCGGGGCCGCGCAGCTCTACTGGGAGGAGCTGATGGATCCGGCCAACAACACGCGCTTCCGTCCGCGCGAAGAGATCACCGCGATTCTGCAGCGGCACGGGGCGGGGGCGGGGAAGACGCACGTCGTCTACTGCATGATCGGGATGCGGGCAAGCGTCGACTACATGGCCGCGCGCATGACGGGGCTGGACGTGTACTTCTACGACGGCAGCTGGCGCGATTGGGGGGACCGGGCGGACCTGCCGACCGAGATGGGGCGGGATCCGCGGGATGAGGGAGGGCGGTAGGGCGAAGGGTCCGGTGTTGGAGTTTTCGTCCCAGCCGTGACGAGAGGATCCACCATGTAAACTATGCCTCACGTTTTGTAAAGTATAGTTGACTATATGGGGTGGCGGTTTGAAATCTATTGTATAAAATTGCTGATTTGAGCATTTTTCACGTATGAAATTCTCCGAATTGCTCGAAATCGTCGAGGACGAGCCCGTCTTCGAGACAGGGTTGCTGGTTGCGGGCCGCCCGCCGGAACCCGGGTTGCCGGCCCAGCTCAGCCGCTGGTGTGCCTCCCGCAAGCTGCTTCGCCTGCGGCGCGGCCTGTTCGCCCTGGCGCCGCCCTACCGCAAGGTGATTCCCCACCCGTTCCTCGTGGCCAACCGCCTGGTGCCCGGCTCGTTCGTCAGCGGTCTCTCCGCGCTGGCCTTCGCGAACGCCATCCCGGAATTCGTTCCCGAAGTCACCAGTTGTGGCCCGGGGCGGCCGCACGTCAGGGAGACGCCGCTCGGCCGCTTTTCCTTCCGTTACCTCAAGCCGGCGCTTCGCGCGGGCTACCGCCAGGTGGAACTTGGGGGCGATCAGCGGGCGTTCGTGGCCACTCCCGAAAAGGCGTTCCTGGACTCGGTCCACCTCCAGCCGCGGGGTGACGATCCGGTCTGGATCGATGGGCTGAGGCTGAATGCCGAAGTGTTGAGACCGGAGAGAATCGAAGCCATCGCCGCCGCCGCGGCGAGCCCAAAGCTGCTGCGCGCGGCGGCCCATGTGCGCCGGATGGCTGGTGATCCCGCGCTGGTTCACGTGGCGTTGTGAGGGACCATGTACGCGAACTGGTCCGGGGACTGGACCCCCTGGCCGGCCGGAACATCCTGCGTGAATACCTGCAGGCCCGGATACTGGAGGGTTTGCAGCGGGTTGGTGCGATGTCGGCACTCGCGTTCCAGGGTGGCACGGCCCTGCGGTTCCTCTACGGTTTGCCCAGGTACTCCGAGGATCTCGATTTCGCCCTGGTAGGCACCCGGGAGTCGTACGACCTGGGGGCGTGGGTGACCCGGATCGCGAGACAGTTCGATCGGGAGGGCCACGAGGTGACGGGCTCGTTGCGTGATCGGAGCGTGGTCCACTCGGGACGGCTGCGGTTCCGTGGGGTGCTTCACGACGCGGGACTCTCTCCGCACCGCGATGAGGTCGTGGGAGTCAAGCTCGATGTGGACACCAGACCACCGGCAGGCGCCGTCACGGAGACGCGCCTCGTTCGCAGGCATGTGTCCGTGCGCCTTCACCACCACGACCGCGCCTCGCTGCTGGCGGGCAAACTCCACGCAGTGCTGCAACGCCCGTGGACGAAGGGTCGGGACATCTTCGACCTGGCGTGGTACCTGAGCGATCCGGGGTGGCCGCCGCCGAACCTGAAGTTGCTCAACGCGGCGTTGCGGCAGGGCGACCCGGCGGCTGTGCCACTGACCGGGGAGACATGGCGTGCTTTGCTGGCGGAACGAATTGCGGGCCTGAACTGGAACGCGATCCATGGGGACGTGCGGCCGTTTCTGGAGCACGGGGTGGAGATGGCGGGTAGGGGGGAGGTTCTGGATCTACTTGCGGGGTAGGCGGCCAGGGGTGGGCTCGAGCGTAGCGGTCCGGACCCCCGCGATTTCCAACACCCGTGCACCCGGGTGGGCTTTCCCGCCAGGAACGGCGGGCCTCCATTCGGTGTACTCCATCTAACCAGGAACTGCCATCTTGTCCGGGGAAGGATCATGAACATGAGCTCGTGGAACCTGTTGCCGGCTTTGCTGCTGGGGTTGGTTGGCTGCCAGCCGATCCGGGAGCGGGCGGCGACGGTGTCGACCCCTGGGCAGATACCTCATGGCCGGTGTTGTTCCAGGAAGCGCTGGACTTGGGGGGCCGTGCGATGATCGTGCCGCCCACGGCTGACCGCGGATTCGAGATCCTGCCGATCGATCCACGTCCGCGGGCGGTGTTGACCGATCCGGCTTGCAACCTTCGGCGTAGCCCGGATGTCGCGGAGATCCGCGCCTTCCGGAACTGCATGAACGAGTTGGCGCGTCAGGACGACACGTCGGATACGATGTTCGACAGCCGCTACGCCTTTCAGATTCGGCCGAATCGTGTGCTCACCTGGGAGGAGGACGCCGGTGCGTGGCGTGTGTGGAACCGCGTAGTCTTCGACTGTGCGGAAGGGTACTACGAGGCACGTCGGGACAAGGTCGTAATGGAGCGGTAGGAGTGGGGCTATGCCGGGGCGCCGGACGCCACCGTTCCCATCCCCCGCATCCCCACCACCCGGTGATGCACCATCGCCAGCGCCGGCACGATCATCATCAGCACCGCCGTCCCGAAAAGGATCCCGAACCCCAGCGACGCCGCCATCGGGATCAGGAACTGCGCCTGCAGACTCGTCTCGAACACGAGCGGGGCGACCCCCAGGAACGTAGTTACCGAGGTCAGGAAGATCGGCCGGAATCGCGCCTTTGCCCCGGCGATGATCGCTTCCCGCCCGGACATTCCCCGACGCAGGCGCTCGTTGATGAAGTCGATCATGACCAGCGAGTCGTTCACCACCACCCCGCTCAGCCCCACGATGCCGAAGAGCGACATGATCGCCACGTTGAGACCCAGGATCAGGTGCCCCAGCACGGCCCCGATGATCCCGAAGGGGATCGCCGCCATGATGATCAGGGGCTTGGTGTAGGAGCCGAACGGGATTGCCAGCAGCGCGTAGATCGCCAGCATGGCGAGCGCGAAGCCGCCTCCCAGGGCCCCGAACGACTCGACCTGCTCCTGGCGCTCGCCCCCGAAGGAAAAGTTCAGTCCAGGATTCCGCGCAACGAGTTCGGGCAGGATCGAACTCTCCAGGACGCTGTTCATCTCGGGGCCGGTCACGATCGCGCGGACGACGTCGGCGGTCACGGTCACGACGCGGTCGCCGTCCTTGCGCTGGATGGTCGTGGGCGAATTGCCGAAGCGGACCTCGGCGACCCGGCCGAGCGGAACCACGCCACCCGCCGGGGTCCGCACCATGTACCCCTCCACGTCGGCGATCGCGTTGCGTTCCTCCTCGGGCAGACGCACGTAGACGCGGACGTCCTCGCGGCCGCGCTGCACGCGCAGGGCTTCGTCGCCGAAGAACGCCGCGCGTACCTGCCGGGCCACATTGTCGAGCGTGAGCCCGAACGTCCGCGCTTCGGGGCGCAGGTCGAGCTGGATCTCGCGGAGCCCCTGCTCCTGGTCGGCCTGAATGTCGTAGACGCCGTCGAACTCCTGGAGACGCGCCATCACCGTGTCCGCGATCACGGCCAGCCGCTGCGGATCGGGGTGGGCCAGCTCCACGTGAACGGGGTCGCCGAGGCGGAGGATATCGGAGTTGATGCTGATCGACTTGGCCCTCGGCAGCGGACCCAGCAGGCGGCGCCAGGCAATCTGGAACTCCACCGCCGAGACATCGCGCTGATCGGCGGTTACGAGCTTGAATTCGACGGAGGCGACCGCCGCGCGCGGCGTGCTGGCCGCGCCCGCGTCGCCGGCCGGTCCGGACTGCCGGGCTTCCTGCCCGATCGTGACGTTGACGCCCTCCACCAGGTCGTCCAGTTCCTGGCCCTCGTCGGCGGCGAGCTGCTCGAGCACCCGGTATCCGGCCCTCTCGAGAATCAGGGCCATGTTCGTGGTGCGTTGGACCGGCGTCCCCTCGGGCATCTCCAGGTTGGCGGTCACCAGGTCGCCTTCGACCGTGGGCATGAAGGTCACCCGGATGATCCCGGCCGGAATCATCGCGACACATACGATGATCATCCCCACCCCCGCCGCGATGACGATCCCCGGCCGCCCTGTCGCGAAGCGGAGGCAGCGATCCAGCGGACCCTCGATGAACCGCTTGAGCCCGCCGTCCACCCGCATCTGAAGCCGCTTGACGGGATGGACTCTTTCCCGCCCGCCGGCATGCCGGCCGACCCCGGCACCCGCCGTTGCCGTCTCCCGTCCGCGCGGACGCCGCCCCGGGCGGGGCAGGTGGGACAGATGGTTCGGAAGGACGAGAAGCGACTCGATCAGCGAGAAGAGCAGGACCGAGATCACGATGATCGGGATCTCGCCGATGATCCTCCCCATCGAGCTCGGAATGAAGAAGAGCGGACAGAAGGCGACTCCCGTGGTCAGCACGGCGAAGGTCACCGGCGTGGTGATGCGCCGGGTGCCTCGGATTGAGGCGGAAACGCCTCGCAGTCCCTTCTCCCGCTCCGCGTAGATGTTCTCGCCCACGACGATCGCGTCGTCCACCACGATCCCCACCGCGAGGATGAAGGCGAAGAGCGACATCAGGTTGATGGACACGTCCAGCGCGGACATGACCGCGAAGGTGCCGACGAAGGACACTGCGATCCCCACCGCGACCCAGAAGGCCAGCCGCGCCTCGAGGAAGAGCGCCAGGGCGAGCAGGACCAGGGTCAGCCCGATCAGCCCGTTCTTCACCAGCAGCCCCAGCCGCGACTTGAGGATGTCGGCGTCGTTGTTCCAAATGGCGAGTTGCACGCCCGCCGGCAGGGAAGGGACCACCTCCTCATCCAGGTGCTTCTCGACCGCGTCGACGATCCTGAGGACCTTCTCGTCGGCGGTGCGGAAAACCTCTACGTAGGCGGCGGGTTGTCCCTCGTAGAGGTTGATCAGGTCCACGTCGCGGAACCCGTCGCGGACCTCCGCGATGTCGCCCAGCCGCACCACGGTCCCGTCCGCGCGGCTGAGGACGATGATGTCCTCGAAGTCCTGCTGGGTATAGTTCTGCCCGGTGGTGCGGATCCGCACCTCTTCGTCCCGCGTGTCGATGCTGCCGGCCGAGAGGTCCAGCGAGCTGCCGCGCACGGTGTTGGACACGTCCTGCAGGGTCAGTCCGAGAGACCTGAGGTGGTCGAGGGGAACCTCGATGGAGATTTCGTACTCGCGCACACCGGTGGTCTCCACGTAGGAGACCTCGGGCAGGTCCGCGAGCGCGTCTTCGGTGCGGTAAGCCACCTCCTTGAGGCTCCGCTCCGAGACATCGCCGTAGAGCGCGATCCGGATCACGCTCTGCCGGCTCGTGACCTCGGTGACCTCCGGGCGTTCGGCCCCGGCGGGGAAGGTCTGAATCCGGTCGATCTGGGCCTTGACATCGTCCAGGGCGCGGCTCAGGTCCTCGCCGAGATTCAGCTCCACGACGACCGACCCCCGCCCCTCCGCCGCCGTCGACCGGACCCGCTTGACCCCGTCGACCCCTTCGAGCTGTTCCTCGATCTTGAGGATGATCGATTCCTCGACCTCGTCCGGCGTGGCGCCCGGATAGGGGACGGTGACCCGGATCCGGTCCAGCGACACCTCGGGGAAGACCTCCTGCACCAGACCGCGCAGCGCGAAGAACCCCGCCGCGAGGATAAAGAACATCAGGAGATTGGCGGCGACTCCATTTCGAGCCATGTAGGCGACGGGCCCGCGCTTTTCGCGCGGACGGAGGTTGTCGCTAGCGCCGGCGGTTCTGCCCGGATCCATCGCCGTTCGAATGCCGGGGGGATTCTGTCCGCGGGCCGCTAGGGTTCATTCACGGCACTCCGCTCCACGCTGGTCCGCACGACCATCCCGTCGGTGGCGATCTGGATGCCGCTCACGACCACCGCCTGGCCCGCCTCCAGCCCCCCCGTCACATACACCGTCTCGTCGGAGCGTTGCAGGACCTGCACCGGCACGATGGTGACCGTGTTGTCGTCGCGCAGCGCCCACACCTCGTTGCCGGTCCTGAGCGCGGCGCGGGGCACGGTGAAGTAGCGCTCCGGTGCGACACCCTCGATTTCCACCTCGACGAACTGGCCGACGAGGAGCGGCGGACCGTCCCCGGAAAACGGCCGAGGCACGCGCACGACCACGTCGATCGTGCGCGTCTGCTCGTCCAGCGCGGCCTCGGCGCGGTCCACGTACCCGTCGCGTTCGTGGTCCCGCTCGCCGTACTCGGCGATGACGGTGGCGCGCACGCCGCGGTTGCCGTCACCGGCGCGCAGCCCCCACAGGTTCGGAATCAGGGCCGCTTCGGCGTCGGAAAGGGGGACGACCACTTCGACCGCGTCGGAGGCGTAGAGGCGCCCCACCCCCTGACCCGCCGCCACGAACTGGCCGAGATCGACCGACTCGCGCCGCACGATTCCGGTGAAGGGCGCCAGCACCTCGGTGCGCGACAGCGCCAGATCGGCGTCGGCCAGGGCGGCGCTGTCACGGGCGAGCGCGGCCCGCGCGGCCTGGAGCTGAGGTTCGCGCAGGGTCAGCGGATTCGCCCTCCCGGAGGCCGCGTCGGGCTCCCGCTTCCTGTAGAGTTCGTACTCCTCGCGGGCGATGCGCGCGTCCTCCTCCGCCTGCAAAAGGGCGACCTGTCCAGCGGCCACGTTGGCCTGCGCCTGCTGAACGCGGTTGCGGTAGTCGGCGTCGTCGATGCGGAACAGGGCCTGGCCCTCGCCTACCCGTCCCCCGCCCTGGAAGGACGGGCTGACCCAGGCGACCTTCCCGTTGATCTGCGCGGCCACGTCGATCTCGGCCCGGGGACGGACCGTGCCGGCGCCGTAGACCGGAATCGCTCCTTCACCCGGCACGGCCGACGCCGTGGTCACGAACGGCACCCGTGACGGCGGCTCTCTCAGCGGTGGTTCGGGCCTGAGCTGAATCATGACGACGGCGATGGCAACGGCCCCCAGGAGGATTCCCGAGGCCAGCATGAAACTCTTGCGGCGACTCATCTAGTTGCTCCCTTGGGACTTGGATTTCGAAGGATCTTCTGCGCGGCTCGAATCGTCGGCGGGGACCATCCGGGGTCCCTCGAGCGCCTCCGCCTCGGGCTTCCAGTCGCCCCCCAGCGCACGGTGGACCGCGAGGCGGGCCAGAGCCAGGTCGCGTCCCGCGGCCGCCAGCGTCGATTCCACGTTCAGCAGGGTTCGCAGGGCGTCGAGGTAGTCGGTGTAGCCCCCGATCCCGGACTCGTAGCGTTCGGACTGGAGCGCCACCGAAGCCCGGGCCTCCTCGCGCTGGGAGATCAGAAAGGTGTGGCGCCGGTCCTCGTTGGCGAGTGCGGCCAGCGCGGCTTCGACTTCGTAGACCGCCGTGACCACGGCACGACCGTACGCCGCCGCGAGCTGGTTGAACTGGGCGTGCGCGAGCGCGACGTTGCTGCGCAGGCGTCCGCCCTGGAAGATCGGCGCGGTCAGGTTGCCCAGCAGGTTGCGGAACCACTGGTCCACCTTGAAGAGCCCGTCGGCCTCCGATGACTGCACGCCGATCGTCCCGGAAATCGACAGCGAGGGAAGCAGCTCCGCGCGGCGGGCGCCGATGGTGTAGCGGGCCGCGTCCAGCCGCAGACCCGCAGCGCGCACGTCGGGCCGCTGGAAGAGCAGGTCGGCCGGAACTCCCGCGGCAACCGGCTCGGACAGCGAGGCGGGCGTGAGCGACTCCGGCAGGATCGCTTCCAGCCTGGACCGGTAGCCGCCCAGCAGAACCGCCAGACGCCCCTCCGCGTCGTTGAGCTGGGTTTCGAGCTGGGGCAGGCCGGCCTGGGTGTTCCAGAGGTCAAGACGCACCTGGTAGAGCTCGAAAGAGGTGACCAGCCCGCGCTCGTATCGGGTCGCGGCCAGCTCCTCACGCTCCTGCAGAACCTCGACGAGCTCCCGCGCATATGCCGTCTGGCCCCGCAGCGCGACGATCTCGAAGTACGTCGTGATGGTCGTGGCCAGCACCCCGATGCGGGCGGCGTGGTAGTCCGCCTCGGATGCCAGGTACTGTGCGCCCGCGGCGCGTGCGTCGTTGCGGGCGCGGCCCCAGAAGTCCAGCTCGTAGGCGAAGTCCGCGCCCAGCGCGTAGGTGGTGAACCCGAGCCGGTCGGGGAACTCGATTCCGCCCGGCAGCTCTCCCCCCTCTCCGCCGGCCAGCTTGCGGAACTGCTCGCCGAACCCTGCGTTGGCGGGCGTATTCTGGTCGGACACCGAGGCGCTGGCCTGCACGGTGGGAAAGAGGCCGGCCCGGGCGATACCGGCCTGGGCGCGAGCCTGTTGCACCCGCGCCACGGCCTCGGCGAGGTCGAAGTTGGCGGCCAGCACGGAATCGACGACGGTGTTCAGGATCGGATCGTCGAAGGCCGCCCACCACTCCCGTGCCTGGTAGTCGCCCGGCAGCTCACCGCCCGCGAAGCCGGCCGGCACCTCGGCGACCGGCTCCGGGACCGAGGGATCGGGTGCGAAGGAGCAGGCGGCGGGATAGAAGAGGGCGGCGATCGCGAGGACCGCCGGGGTCCGTCTTGCTCTCATAAGCCTTCTCGTGTTGGCGGCTTGTGTGGACTCGCTGGGGTGGCGTCCGTCCCGCAGCGGCGGGACCTCGGCACACACGCGAAACATTCCTTCATCAACGATGGCCGCGCAAGTGAGAACCCGCTGGTGCAATCAAAGAGTGTTCGATCAGCCATTCGGTTGCAGTGCCGGTGCGCAGATCCTCTCGAGTGCCCGCTCAAGGTTGTCGACGGCGCGGTCCACGTTCCCCAGCTTGTCCAGCCCGAAGAGCCCGATCCTGAAGGTTCGAAATCCCTCCGGCTCGCCGCACATGAGCGGCACCCCGGCGGCGGTCTGCAGGCCGGCAGCGGCGAAGCGGAAACCGTTCTGGACCGCCGGGTCGTCCGTGTAGCTGACCACCACTCCGGGCGCTTCGAAACCCGTGGCGGCGACACTCGGGAACCCCCGCTCGGCCAGCAGTCCCCGCACTCGGCTTCCCAGTTCCCACTGTTTCCGCGTCGCTTCGGCGAACCCGAACGCCTCGGTGTCCATCATCGCTTCAGCGGTCAGGCGGAGCGCGTCGGTGGGCATGGTCGCGTGGTAGGTGTGGCCGCCCGCCTCATAGCTCCTCATGACCTGCAGCCAGCGGAGCAGATCGCAGCTGAAGCTGGTATTCGCGCTCGCGTCCATGCGGGCGAGCGCCTCGGGTCCCAGCATGACCAGCCCCGCGCACGGCGACCCGCTCCACCCCTTCTGCGGCGCGCTGATCAACACGTCCACCCCGCACCGTCCCATGTCCACCCAGACCGCCCCGGAAGCGACGCAATCGAGGACGAAGAGCGCCCCCGCATCGCGCGCGGCCTCCCCCACGGCGCAGAGGTATTCGTCCGGCAGGATGATCCCGGACGAGGTCTCGACGTGGGGTGCGAAGACGACATCGGGACGCCCGGCGCGGATCGCGGCCGCGACCTCGTCGATGGGGGGTGGCGCGTATGGAGTCTGCAGCCCCTCGCCCACGGGGCCTGCCCGGAGCACCGTCGATTCGGAGGGAATCCGGCCCGCGTCGAAGATCTGGGTCCAGCGGTAGCTGAAGAACCCGTTGCGAACGACCAGGCAGCGCTTGCCGGTGCCGAACTGCCGCGCGACCGCCTCCATGGCGTAGGTGCCGCCCCCCGGCACCACTGCGACCCCTTCGGCGGCGTAGGTGCGTTTGAGCGTCACGGACAGGTACGTCATCACGTCGCGGAAGCGCTGCGACATGTGGTTCAATGACCGGTCGCTGAATACGACCGAGTATTCCAGAAGACCGTCAGGGTCGATGTCGGGAAGCAGCCCGGGCACTGTGATTCTCCTTGTGGGTGGGCAGGAGCGTGCGGCGACCGGCTGCCTCGAATGCAGCGGGGCTTTCTACCGTCGGCTCCCGTGGACGTGATAGGTTAGCCAGTCGGCCGGGCCATGAGAACCCGAGGGCGCGGTTCCCGCCGCACCCCCCGCCCGAACACCGGAGGAGGAAGATGGAAAAAAGACGAACACTCACGTTCGGCAGGTGCGTTGTGGCCGCCGCCGCGGTCCTGTCGGGTTGCGAACGACCCGTGGCCCAGCTGGAGTATGAATTGCGGCGGACCCTCCCGCACGACCCCGAGGCCTACACCCAGGGGCTCCTCATTCACGGCGGCGTCTTCTACGAGAGCACCGGACAGTATGGGGAGTCTGACGTGCGGCAGGTCGACATCGCCACCGGGCAGGTGCTGCGCAGCCACGCCCTCGGGGACGAGCACTTCGGCGAAGGCCTCGCCCGGGTCGGCGACCGGTTGATTCAGCTGACCTGGAAGGCGGGGCTGGCTTTCGTGTACGATGCCGCCACACTCGCCCCGCTGGACACGTTGGAGTACGAGGGGGAGGGATGGGGGCTCTGCCACGACGGCCAGTCGCTCTTCATGTCGGACGGGAGCGGGACCCTTCAGCGCCGCAACCGGGAGACCTTCGAACCCGTCGAGCAGATCCGGGTCACGCGCAACGGCTTCTCGGTGCGCAACCTGAACGAGCTCGAATGCGTCGGCGATCACATCTACGCGAACATCTACATGGAGAACGAAATCGTGCGCATCGACAAGGTGTCGGGGGAGATAAACGGCGTCCTGGACGCGTTTTCCCTGTCCGTGTACGGCGGTCGGCCGGCCGATGTGGGAGCGGTCTTGAACGGCATCGCCTACGACGCCGAGGCGGGCACCTTCCATGTGACCGGGAAGCTCTGGTCGAACATGTTCGA
This sequence comes from Longimicrobiales bacterium, assembly GCA_965211795.1. Lineage (GTDB taxonomy): Bacteria > Gemmatimonadota > Gemmatimonadetes > Longimicrobiales > Gaopeijiaceae > Bin94. The sequence continues at coordinate 2,888,727 of OZ242973.1, read as the reverse complement.
GATCACGATTTCGGAGAAGTAACAGGAACGAGTCCCGGTCGTAGAAGGTCCTGAATCGACTCATCGGTACCGCGGCCGTGGAACTTCTCGCTTGACTGGATGGAATAAAGTCCCATGAGTGCTCGCCCCAGGGCGTTTGGGGGATTATGTTATCAGCAGTTGGTAGTGAGGTCGTACTGACACAAAGGAGAGAGAGATGACGACGATCGTGCGGAGAAAACTGCCGTTGGCGGCCACGGTGCTCGTATTGGGCTGTGCCGACCTGGCGATGGAGGCGGACAGGGTGCCGGACTCGATGGAGATTTCCCAGCACAGTGTCCTGATCAAGGAAGGCGAGACGGCGCAGTTCGATGTCGTCGTGCGGGACCAGAACGGCGAGGTGATGCCGGTGCCGTCGTGGGCTCCGCTCGTCTGGGAGCTCGACGATCCCGACCTTGCGAACGTCTCACCGGAAGGAGTCCTGACGCCCCTCAAGGGCGGGGAGAGCGTCCTCAAGGTGAAGCTGGCCGGGTTGGGGGCCGCCGCGCGGGTTCGCGTCAATCCCGACCAGGTGATCCTCTCGGCTCCGGTCATCTATGTGAACCAGGGTGCCCAGACCCGCACCGGTGACGTCCCGCTCATCGCAGGCCGCCGGGCGCTTGTCCGGGTTTTCATGGTCGGTCACGAAACCAGCTTCTACGGGCCCAGCGTCCGGGTCAGAATTCTGCATGACGGTCAGGAGATCTTCCAACAGGTCTTTCCGGCAACGGGCGACCGGACTCCCGAAGAGGTCATCGAGGCGGAGCTGGACGGGTCGGTCAACGGCTTGATTCCGGCTTCCGTGATGCGGGCGGGCGCCCGCATGGTTGTCGAACTCGACCCCGAGGGTGTGGTGCCGCTGGGCGCGGGGTCCCAGACGCGCTATCCGGAGAGCGGTTCGATGGAGCTCACCATACGGGAACCGCAGATGTTCCGTCACGTCATCGTTCCGAGCATCAACGCGGGGTCGGGCAACGAGTCGATCGTCAGCTGGGCCAATACAATGACCGTCGACCACCCCTACATGAATCTGATCCGGTCCCTGCTGCCGGTCGGCGAGATGGAATTGGAGATCCACGAACCGATCACCACGGCCCTCAACACCTTTGGCGATTGGATCAATTGGCTGAACGACATGGTCACCCTGCACGAGCGGGAGGGACGGCGCGCCTACTACTACGGGGCTTCGGCGCAATCGGCCGGAGGTCTGTTGGGAGTTGCGTACCTGGGCGTACCGGCAAGTGTGGGAATCAGCCGGGCCGATGTCCACACCCATGAAGTGGGCCACAACATGAGCCTGGCACACGCTCCGTGCGGTGTTGGCGGGGATCCCGACTATCCCCACGGCGGTGCGAACATCGGAGTGTGGGGCTATGACTTCTTCACGCAGCGTCTGAAGGGCCCCCGCGACTTCAAGGATGTCATGAGCTACTGCGATCCCGTCTGGATCAGCGACTACCACTTCACCAAGGCAACCCTTTTCCGGCTCGGCGGGGATGGCGGCGTCATTCTCGACGGCGAAGCCGGTGGGGGCGTCGGCCCGGTGGGCGAGATGCTGGTGGTGCGGGGATTCATCATGAACGGAGAGCCGGTCCTCGAACACTCCTTCGTCGTGACCGGGCCGCCGGCGCTTCCCGAATCCGGCGGTCCCTACCGGGTGGACGGAATCGGCACGGACGGACAGACGGAGTTCTCGCTCTCGTTCACGCCGCACGCGATGGCATACGGGGGAGGGGGCTTCGTCTTCCTGGTTCCCTACAAGCCCGAATGGGCCGAGACGCTGGACCGGATGGTTCTGACGGGGCCGGAGGGGACGGCTACCGTGACCCGCACCGGTGCGGCCCCGATGGCCGTGGTCACGAATCCGGCCAACGGCAACATCCAGGCCATCATCAGGGACTGGGACGGGGGACCGCTTCCCGGCGAGGGAGTCTCGAGGGTGACGATCACCCGGGGGATTCCGGTCGGGAGGTAGACCGCGGCTGTTGGCGGGAAGAGCGATAGCACCGGGCGTCGGAAGTTTGGCGCCCGGTGCTTGCCTTAAGGGGAGAGATCCTGGTTCGAACCGGGAGGCCAAGGGTGGCAAGGATGACTCAAGATGGGAGGAATGAGATGAAGAAAGCCGTGCGGATGAGGTTGCCGTTGGTGGCAACCGTGCTGGTAGCGGGCTGCGCCGACCTCGCCCTGGAATCGGACCGGATACCGACGTCGTTCGACATCTCTCCGCGAGCTGGTTTCTACATGGAAGGCGAGTCGGAGAGGCTGAAAGTCGTGGTCCTGGACCAGAACGGGGATACCATGCCCGTCCCCAGCTGGGCGCCGCACTGGACGGTTTCGGATTCCACCATTGCGCAGATCTCCGGGAATGGAACGATGACGGCCGTGGGAGGTGGGGCGGTGAACGTCTGGGTAGAGGTGGCAGGGAAGGGCGCCGCTGCCCGCTTCCGCATAAACCCCACCGATGTCGAGCTGTCGGTAGGAGCGTTCTACCTCAACCAGGCCGCCCAGAACAGGCGGAGCACCGTCTCGCTGATTCCCGGACGGCCGGCGCTTGCCCGGATCTTCGTGGTCGGCGACCAGACCAGCTACTACCACCCCAGCGTCCGATTCAGGCTGTTCCACGGAGATGAGGAGGTCTTCCAGGAGTTGTTGCCGCCGATGGGAGATTCGACATCGAAGCTGGTCATCGAGTCGAATCTCGAGGATTCATACAACGTCGTCATCCCCGGGCACCTGATCCAGCCCGGCGTCGGCGTGGTCATCGAACTCGACCCGGAGGGAGTGGTGCCCCTGGCTCCGGGCTCCCAGACCCGGTATCCGGCGGAGGGCGTGATGGCGCTTGACTTGGTGGAACCACCGCTGCTCCGACAGATCTTCATACCGACCTTCGCGGCCCTCACACCGGACCGAGGGGTCCACAACTGGACCGACGGACTGAATCCCGACAGCCGTCAGGTGCGCATGACCCGGACCATCCTGCCGGTGGGGAACATGGAGATCGAGGTTCACGAGGACTACCACACCGGGGCTGATCTCACGAATATCCCCGGATGGGTTCAGTGGCGCGGGGAAATGGCGGTCCTGTACGAGCAGGAGGGTCGGCGCGGGTACTACTATGGCGTCGCGCGGCCGAGTACCGGGGCCATCGGGGGAATCGCCTTCCTGTCCTATCCGGTCAGTGTCGGACGTACCAGCGACTACATCTACGCCCACGAGCTGGGACACAACATGGATCTTCTGCACGCTCCCTGCGGTGGCGCCGGTGGGCCGGACCTCAACTATCCCTACGGCGGTGGCTCCATCGGAATCTGGGGATTCGACCCCGCTGAGGATGAATTGGTCGATCCAAACGTGTACAAGGACCTGATGGGCTACTGCAGTCGCCGCTGGATCAGCGACTACCATTTCAACAAGGCGTTCGCCCACAGGCTCAACGGTGACGGTGGGGTTGTCCTTGAAGCGGCACCGCCGGCCGGGAGCGGTGTGCCGGGCGAAGTGCTCGTGACATGGGGCACGGTACAGAACGGACAGCTGACCCTCGACCCGGCGTTCGTGGTGCACGGTCCCGCGGCTCTGCCCGATTCCGACGGTCCCTATCGGGTGGTGGGGATTGGAGTGGATGATGAGCCGGAGTTTGCGCTATCGTTTTCGCCGACCCCGGGGGAGTACGGTGCAGCCGGGTTCGTCTTCCTGGTTCCATACGACCCCGAATGGGCCGAGACCCTGGACCGGCTCGTGCTGACCGGGCCGGAGGGGACCGACACGTTGACGCGTAGCGGTTCGCCGCCGGTCGCCGTGGTGACCGATCCGGTCACCGGGAGGATCCGGGCCATCATCAGGAACTGGGACGGTGGCCCGCTCCCTGGCGAGGGTGCCTCGCGGGTCGCGATCACCCGGGGGATTCCGACGGGCCAGGGAAGATAGGAGCGGTCGGTTCGGCTTGCGGAAGCCGGGCCTTCGGGGTGCGGGCCGTGCGCCCGGGAGTCGCTTTCCGTGTAGATGTCACCCGAACAGCGCGCTCCCGTCGTCACTCTGCACGAATTCGGCGAAGCCCCGCGCGTCCTCCGCAGCCGCCTCGATCCGCGCCACCCCGCGCCGGATGTCCTCCATGCCGTTCGCGATCGATAGGCGCAGGAAGTCCTGCCCCTCGGCCCCGATCGTGCCGAAGGACGCCCGGTCCATCGTGGCCACGCCGTACCGGTACAGCAGGAACATCTGCAGCATCCCCGCGGGCGTGGTCCGGCGGCTGCCCGCCTTGTGAATCGTTTCACAAGCTTCGCAGATACCCAGCCGCTCGCACAGCCCCGACACGTCCGGGAAGACGTAGAACGCGCCCTTCGGCGTCCGGCACTTGACCCCGGGCACCCGGTTCAGCGCGGGCACGATCCAGTTCCGCCTCCGCTCGAACGCGTCCACCATCCTGCGCACCTCCCGCGCGGACGCCGGATCCTCGTATGCCGCCACCCCCGCCTCCTGCAGGAAGGGCGGCACGCACGACATGATGTTGATGTTGATCTGCTTGAAGATTGCGGCCTCCTCCTCGGTGGGGAGCACCGCCCAGCCGAGGCGCCAACCGGTCATGGCGAAGCCCTTCGAGTGGCCGCTCGCCAGCACCGTACGCTCGGGCATCCCCGGGTGGGACACGATGCTCTCGTGTTCGAGGCCGTCGAAGAGGATCTGCTCGTAGATCTCGTCGGAGTAGATGCGCACGCTGGGGCGGCACCGTTCCCGTACCAGCGCGGCGATCCCGGCGAGTTCGTCGCGCGACAGCACGCCGCCGGTCGGGTTCGAGGGCGAGCAGAGGATGATGAGCTTGGTTCGCTCGGTGATCAGCGCGGCCAGGTCGTCGGCGGTGAAGGCGAAGTCGCGGTGGTCGGAGAGGGACAGCGGCACCGGAACGGCGCCCATGAACCGCACCCAGGACTCGTAGATGGGGAAGCCGGGGGAGGGGTAGATGACTTCGTCGCCCTCGTCCACGTACGTCTGGAGCGTGTACCCGATGGGGGGCTTGGCTCCGGGGGTGACGACGACGCGCTCGGGTGTGACTTCTACGCCGCGGGTCTCGCGCACATGGTCGGCGATGGCCTGCCGGAAGGCGAGGATGCCGGCGGGGTCACAGTAGCCGGAGCGGCCGGCGTCGAGTGCCTCGGCGGCCACGCGGTTGAGGTGCGGCGCGCTGCGGAAGTCCGGTGCGCCCAGGTTGAAGCGGATGACGTCCATGCCCCGGTCGACGCATCGCTGGATGTCGTCGCCGAGCCTGAAGGCGTTCTCTGTGCCCAGGTGGCTCATGCGGCGGGCGATCAGGGGCACGGGGCCGATCTCCTTGGGGGACTGTTGGTGGGCGGTAATCTTGGTGAAGACTGGCGGGCGGGTGAACAGTGTATACTATACATGACTTAATGTAAAGTCAGCATGACATCTTGAACAGCGTGGCGTGGTGATCCGGCTGCCGTCCCCTATGATCAGCACGATGCCCGAGTGAGCAAAGGCCAGGCCGGTCAGTACCGGAGAGCGAACCATGACGACACCATCCACCCGCCGCACCTTCCTCGCCACGCTGGCCGCCGGAGCCGCCGCCGCCCCGGCCGCGCTCTCCGGCATTCACTCCACGGGCACCCCCTCGCCCCCGCTCCCCCCCCGCGCGACACCTCGCGACGAATCATACTGGGAGCTCGTCCGCGCCCAGTTCGCCTTCCGCGAGGAACGGGTGCCGATGAACGCGGCCAACCTGTGCCCCTCCCCCCGTTCGGTGGCTGCTCGCGTCGAGGAACTCACCCGGGACATCGACCGCGACTGCTCCTTCAACAACCGGGCCAAGTTTCGCGGCCTCACGGAAGCGTCGCGCAGCGCGGTGGCCGCCCCACTTGGCGTCGGTCCCGACGAGATAGCGCTGGTCCGCAACACCAGCGAGGCCAACAACACCGTCAACAACGGCGTCCCGCTGCGGGCCGGCGACGAGGTGGTCATCTGGGACCAGAACCATCCCACCAACAACGTCGCCTGGGAGGTGCGGGCGGCTCGTTTCGGGATCACGGTGAAGCGTGTGTCCGTGCCGCGCCGCCCGGCCTCGATCGAGACCCTCATCGACCCATTCGCCGCGGCGCTGACCGATCGCACCCGTGTGCTGTCCCTCACGCATGTGTCGAATGTCAGCGGGATCCGCCTCCCGGTGCGCGAACTGTGCGAGGTGGCGCACCGGCGCGGCATCCACGTGCACGTGGACGGCGCGCAGAGCTGGGGTGCGCTCGACGTCGACCTGCGTGAGCTGGGCTGCGACTCCTACGCCGCCTCCGCGCACAAGTGGTTCATGGGGCCGAAGGAGGCGGGCCTGCTGTACGTGCGCGAGGACAGGATCGGCGAGATCTGGCCGAACATCGTAGCGCCGGGGTGGGGCAACGACGCCGAGCCCGACGTGAGGGGCGCGCGCAAGTTCGAGTCGCTGGGGCAGCGGGACGATGCGTGCCTGGCTGCGGTGGCGACCGGGGCGGAGTTCCACGCGGCGATCGGGGCGGCGGAGGTCGAGGGGCGCGTGCACGGGCTGGCGACTGCGCTCAAGGAGGGGATGGCCGAGCTGGGGCTGACGCTGGTGACGCCGATGGACCCGGGCCTTTCAGGCGGCGTGTGCATCGTCGAGGTGCCGGGAGACCGGCGTGCCGCGCTCGACGGCCTGTACGAGGAGCACGGAATCGCGGGGGCGGGGACGGGGGGGCTGCGTCTGTGCCCGCACATCTACAACACGATGGCGCACGTGGAGCGTGCCGTGGATGGGATTCGTGCACTGCGCGACGTGATTCCGGGGTGAGGGGACTTCAACCGAAGAGCAACGTATCCAGTCCCCTGACCAGTCCGTTCACCTCTCCGATCTTGCGGACCGCCAACAACGTGCCGGCCACGTACGGCTCGGGGCTCAGGCCCGCGTCGTGGCGCAGGGTCAGCCGTTCGCCCGGCAGCCCGAACAGCGCTTCGACCGAGAGGACGTATCCCGGCAGCCGCACCGAGTGCACCTGGGTTCCCGCGAGCGACGCGCCTCGCGTGGCGGGCTCGCCGAGGACGTCGTCGGCGGGGCGGTGCAGCCGGTTGGGCGCGATCGTGGCCAGGTAGTCCGCCAGCTCCCGTGCCGTGCCGCTGGGCGCGTCGGGTTTGTCCGCGTGCGAGAAGTCGACGATCTCGCGGTGGGGCAGGTGCCGGGCCGCGATCCCCGCCAGGTGTTTGAGGAGGGCGGCCGTGAGGGAGAAGTTCCCCGCGGCGATCACGCCGGAGTGCGCGGCGCGGGCGGCCGCGTCGAGGTCGCTGTAGTCGGCCGCGCTGAGGCCCGAGGTGCCGATGACTACGCGGACGCCCGCCTCGAGGGCGGCCAGCGCATGCTCCTTCACCGCCGACGGGTGCGAATAGTCGATCCAGACATCGGGGTGCTGGCGCAGGGCGCTTGCGGGGTTGGGCGTGATCGCGATTCCAGCCGGTCTCTCGTGGCCGATGGCGGTGCCAACGTCCTGACCGGCCGCCTCGCGCGCCAGCCCGGCGACGAGGTGCAGGTCCTCCGCCCGAAGCACGGCCTCGGCGACGGCGCGGCCGGTCCATCCGGTCACGCCCGCGACGCAGACGCGCCGGTTCATGGGGTGCTGGAGTCAGCCCGTCTCGGTTTCCGCCGCCGCGCGCCGCACCGCGATCCCCATCACCTCGAAGCGCGCCCCGAAGAGCAGCGTTCCCGACCCGAGGAAGGCCCTGGCCGGGAACTCGGTGGTGAAGTAGGTGCGGTACACGCTGTTGAAGGCTCCGTAGTCCCCCACGTCGGAGGCATACACCTGCACCACCACCAGATCGTCCATGGTCAGGCCCGCGGTCTCCAGCACGGACTTGACGTTGTCGAGGACGTTGGTCGCCTCCTGCTCGGGCGTCTCGGGAACCTGGCCGCCCTCCAGTCCGAGCATTCCGGACACGTAGAGCGTGTTGCCGACCCAGACCGCGCCGCTGAAGGGCGCGACCTCGCCGTCGGCGGGTGAACGCGGATTGATGTACTCGACGACGGGCGGGGTGTCCGTCGCGTCGCCGGAGGTGTCGACTTCGTACTGGCACCCGGCGGTGAGCGCAGCGATGGTTGGAATGAGCAACAGGGGACGGTTCATCGGGAGGTCTCCAAAGGGGGGTTCGGGTCGTCCGTTGCGCGCATGGGCCCTATCTTTGCGCGTCGGACACGCGGTCGTCCGGCTGCGAGTTTACGCGGATGCGACGAGGTGCGGCAAGAGTGGTGTTTCACACCGGCGAGAGACGAGTTGCGCGCAGAGCGTGTCGAGATGCGGGCCTCCAGCCTGGTCGCGCGGTAGCTGAGCGGCCCGGGGAGGCGCCCATGAGGCGCTTGATTGCCAGGGTAGCCGCGATCCTGCTCGTCGCTTGCACGGAATCGCCTGAGGCAACGCCGGTCGGTGCCGCAACCACCGATTCGGCAGGGGCCAGAATCGTCACCAGCCCGCCCGCCGATGCGGTCTTTGCGGAGCTGGCCGCGGAACCGGCGCTTTCGATCGGCCTCCTCGACGGCCCGGAGGAGCTTCTCTTCGGTGACATCGAATCGGTGGCGCGTGACGTGATCGGCAACCTGATCGTGGCTGACGACCAGGCCCTCGAGATCCGCATCTTCGACTCGGACGGGGACTATCTGCGGTCGCTGGGGAGAGAAGGGGAGGCCCCCGGGGAGTTTCTGACGATGCGCGGTGCCTGGCCGCTTGCGGACGGCAGCATCCTCGCGCTGGACACGCGCCTGGACCGGATCACCCGGTTCGGCGCGGACGGTGGAGAGATCAGCACGGCAACCCTGTCCAGCCCGGACGACCTGCTCGTCCTGCCGATTGGGCTGGGCGGAGCCGCTGCGGTACTGAGCAGCGCGACCTCCTTCAGCGTGCCCTCTTCCCTATCACCGGCCGGGTCGCTCGAGGACGTGATGGAGAGCATGTTCGCCAGGGATCGCGAACGCGTCTTCTTTCTGCGCCACGGACTTGACGGAGTCCTGCTCGATACCCTGGCCGAGGGGATCAACCCGCCCTTGGCCGTCTCCTCGACCGGGAGCGGTACGGACATGCAAGTGCAGATGGGGCAGGTGCCCTTCGCACCGCGCCCGATCGCAGCGGGATCCACGCACGGCGTCGCGTTCACGAACGGCGCCACCTACGAGGTCAGGGTCTTCGACCAAGCCGGCGGCCTCCGCCTGATCGCGCGTCTCGGCGAAGCGCCGACGGTCCGAACGGACGAGCATCTGGAGACCTGGGTGAGAAATCCCGGTGGCCGCGAGCGGGACGAAGCGTGGGTCCGGGAGCGGTTGGAACGATACCGGAGTATGGAGCTGCCGGAATCGCTCCCCGCCTACACCCTCGTCCTCTTCGCCGACACGGGGGACCTCTGGGCTCAACGTTACCGGATGCGGGGCGAGGCAATGGACCATTGGGATGTCTTCTCGGCCGACGGCGTCCATCTCGGGCGTGTCGAAGTCCCCGCATCCTTCCGGATCGAGGAGGTCAGCCGCGGCCAGGTCGTCGGGATCGCGACGGACGAAATCGGAGTCGAGCGCGTCGAGGTGCGCGACCTTAGCTTCAGGTGACCGTTGCGCCACCTGGAGCACCGGCCCCACACCATCCCCACCTGTCACAATGGAGACACCCGCAGTGAGTCAGAACCTCGAATGGCGGTATCACCGCCCCGGCTGAACCGGCTGCAAACGCACGCAGGAGTTTCTTGCGCAGAACGGAATCGAAGCGGCTGAGACACGGAACGCGACCCGGGACCCGGTAGTCGCGGACGAAGCGCTCACCCTGCTTGAAGGCATGACCGAACTTTGCGTCGCCAAGGGCAGGAAGATCGTCCGCGTGGACCTCTCGGCCGACGACCGGCCACCCGACGATGAACTTGCCAAGCTCATGGTCAGCCGCTGGGGGAAGCTCAGGGCCCCTACGATGAAGGTCGGCACCACGCTGGTGGTCGGCTTCAACCGGGAGATGCTCGCGTCGGTCTTCGGGACGTAGGGGCCCCTGGAACCCCGCTCGCTACCCGCCCGCTACTGGCGTTGGCCCCACTCCCGTCCCAACCTTCCCCCTGCCTGACCTTTCCACCCCCGAAACCGGAGTCTCCGACCATGACCCCCCGGCCCCTCCGCCCCTTCGCCTTCGCACTCACGCTCACCCTGCTGGCCGTAGCGGCCGCCTCCCCAGCCTTCGCCCAACAACGCGCCCTCGACCACGACGACGCCCTGCGCTGGAACCGGATCACGGGCTCGGCCCTGTCGCCCAACGGCGCGTGGCTCGTGTACGTGCTGGTCGCCATGGAGGGCGACCCGGTGCTCCATTTCGGGGCCGCCGGTCCCGGGCCGCGGCCCTCGCTCGCCGTCCGGGGCATCCGTCCGGCCTTCACCTCCGATTCGCGCTTCGTCGTCTACTCCATTCCGCCGGTCGAGGCGGTGGTGGACTCGCTGAGGCGGGAGGGGAAGCGGGGCGACGACCTGCCGCCCGATTCGCTGGGGTTTGCGGAAATGGAAGCCGTGTTCGCGGAGGGACCGCAGCCGAGGACGATCGGCGCGGTCGAGAGCTTCAGGGTGGCGGGCGAGGGGAGCTGGGTCGCGTACACCCCCGTCGAGGACGAGGAGGAAGAAGAGGGCGAGGGCACCGAAGAGGAGGCTGCCGAGGAGCCCGAAGCCGAGCCCGAACCTGAACCCGAGCCGGAAGAAGAAGGCGAGGGGGAAGAGGAAGAGGAGGAGAAGGAAAAGGACGAAGGGTCGCCCCTGATCCTGCTCAACCTGGCCACCGGCGAAGAGATGCGCTACGAAAAGGTGACCGCCTACTTCTTCGCCGACGAGGCCGCCGTGCTGACCTTCGCGACCTCCGCCCGGGACGGCGAAGGGGACGGGGTCTTCGTCGTGAACCTGGACGACATGACGCAGCACGCGGTCATGGAGGGCGAGGGGAACTACGAGCGGCTGGTCGTCACCGACGACGGGTCGCAGGTCGCCTTCCTCTCCGACCGCGACGACTACGAGGCCGACGAGCCCGAATTCACCCTGTATCACGGGGCCGCACCCGGCTGGGCGGGCGCTGCAATGGCCAATTCGGCCACCGAGGGCGTCCCCCAGGGGTGGTGGGTGAGCAACAACGGCAACGTCAGCTTCTCCGACGGCGGCGGACGGCTCCACTTCGGCACGGCTCCCAGACCCGAGCCCGAGGAGGAGGACGACGACATCCTTGACCGCGACAAGGTCACCCTCGACATCTGGAACTGGAAGGACCCCTACCTGCAGCCCATGCAGCTGGTCCAGGCCAACCGGGAACGCAACCGTACATACGCCGCGGTGGCCCACCTGGACGGTGGCGGCGTGGTCCAGCTGGCCACGCAGGACATGCCCGACGTGACCTTCCCCGCCGAGGGAGACACGCGCTGGGCGGTGGGCATCTCGAACCTGCCGTACCGCCAGCTCGTCTCGTGGGACGGGCGCTACAACGACTACTACGCCATCGATGTCGCCACGGGCGAGCGCCGCCTCATCGCAGAGGAGACCAAGAGCTTCGCCTCCCCGTCCCCCTCGGGCCGCTACGTCTCCTGGTGGGACGGCGCGGCGCGGCACTGGATGGTGGCCCCGCTGGCCGGCGGCGACCCGGTCGCGGCGAGCGCCGGTGTCCCCCATCCGGTCTGGAACGAACTCGACGACCACCCCGACCTGCCGCCCTCCTACGGCTCGGCCGGCTGGACCGAGGACGACGAGGCCTTCCTCTTCTACGACCGCCACGACGTCTGGCGCTTCGAGCCGGCCACCGGCGAGACCACGAACGTGACCGCGGGCGCCGGCCGAGCCGGCAACATGCGTTTCCGCTACACCCGCACCGACTTCGAGGACCCCCATCTGGCCGAGGGCGAGGCGCTCTGGGGCGCCTTCCACTACCGGAACAAGCAGTCCGGCTTCTACCGTGGCCGCACCGACCGCGAGGCGGCGCCCGAGCAGGTCATCATGGCCGACAAGGCCATCCGCTTCAACTTCGGCGGCCATGCCGACGACGCGGACCGATGGCTCATGACCCGCCAGGACTTCCGCGAGTTCCCGGACCTGTGGGTCACCGACGGCGACATCACCGACATGGTGAGACTCACCGACGCCAATCCCCAGCAGGCCGAGTACCGATGGGGCACGGCCGAGATCGCCGAGTGGACCTCGAACGACGGGACGCCGCTGCAGGGCATCCTCATCAAGCCCGACGGCTTCGACCCATCGCAGAAGTACCCGATGATGGTGTACTTCTACGAGCGCAGCTCCGACGGTCTCCACTCATACCGCGCGCCCACCCCCGGTGGCTCGTCGATCTCCTACTCCTTCTACGCCAGCCGCGGCTACGTCGTCTTCGTCCCGGACATCCCCTACGAGGTGGGCTACCCGGGCGAGAGCGCGCTCGACGCTGTGGTCCCGGGAGTGCTCAGCATCGTGGCGGAGGGGTACGTGGACCGGGACAAGATTGGAGTCCAGGGGCACTCGTGGGGCGGCTACCAGATCGCCTACATGATCACCAAGACCAACCTCTTCGCGGCGGCCGAGGCGGGCGCGCCGGTCAGCAACATGACGAGCGCCTACGGAGGCATCCGCTGGGCGTCGGGGATGAGCCGCATGTTCCAGTACGAGCGCACCCAGAGCCGCATCGGCGGCACCCTGTGGGAGTCCACCGCCGAGTACATCCACAACTCGCCGGTCTTCTACGCCGACAAGATCCACACCCCGCTCCTTATGCTCCACAACGACGAGGACGGCGCGGTCCCGTGGTACCAGGGGATCGAGATGTTCGTGGCGATGAGGCGGCTGGAGCGGCCGGTCTGGATGCTCAACTACAACGGCCAGGGCCACGGGCTGAGCCGCGAGGCGGACCGCAAGGACTGGGCCATCCGCATGCAGCAGTTCTTCGACCACTACCTCATGGACGCGCCCGCGCCGATCTGGATGGAGGAAGGCGTGCCGGCGATCCTGAAAGGAAAGGAACTGGGACTGGGGGTCAGGGCGAAGAAGATCTCGTAGCAGCTAGAAGGCTTCCACGCCGAGGTTCACGGACACTCCGCTCGCACGCCACCCGTAGCGCACTTCGAATTCGGGGGAGAGCAGGTCCCATGGGATGAGCGAACGAAAGTAGCTCGCGCGCAGATTCAGGGGTCCCCATGCCGCGCCGACACCGCCGGTGAACGGCAATCGGGTGCGCGTCTCACTGTTCTCCTGGAACACACCGGTCCTTTCCGAAACCCCCGACACGACTTCGGTTCGCATGCGATGGACCCCCACGAAGGCCAGCACGCGCTGGCTGCGGGTCACCGCGCGTTCGAGAACGATGTTGAAGCCCAGGCCGGTCTTGCTGGTATACTCCCACATTCCGGGGTCGGGATCCCAGGGAAAAAGGGGAGATGTGGGTCTGATTGCTCCCGCGATGGTCCGCGGGGCGTAAATGATGCCCTCGACTTCGAAGCCCAGGAACCACTGAAGCGCGCGCTGCCCGCGGAATCCGGCTGAGAAGTGGACGGACAACTCCCCGGCATTCCCGCTGCTGGCGCTGTTACCGAATATCTCCCCGATCGCCACATTCCTGGTGTGCTCGACCGTCGTCCAGGAGTATCCGGGCGCGACTCGTACGTAGTATCCCCTTTCCTGCGCGACGATCGATGCCGGTGCAACGACCAGGCCGCCAAGGACGGCAACGGCAAGGGCGAGTCCACGCGAGCACCGGGGGCGGGAAGGCGCGGGGCCGGCAAGGCGTGACCACAGGGATCCCGACTCTCCTGTACGCCCAGCTCGAAGGGAAAACGTTGTCATGGCGTGCTTACCTCGTTCCCAGGCCCACCGAGAGGGCCAGACCGGTTACGGTGAAAGTGTAGTCGAATTGCAGCGCATTCTGATTCACGTCGCGGCTGACGGTCCAGCTCGTCGACGAGCGAAAGACGCGCAGACGGATGTCCAGCGGCCGTTCCAGCGGCAGGGTGGTGCCGATCCCGGCGGTCAGGGGCCACCTGCCCGTCTTCTGCCGGTCATCGATCAGTTCGTCGGATCTGGGGTCGGGGTCGGCGCCTGCGGAGCGAAAGTCGGAGTTCCATCTTGCAATACCGGCGAAGACGAAGCCGCGCGTGTTGCCGGATGTCAGGGTGCGTCCCAGGAGAATGTGGGCCCCCAGCCCCACGCGATTGGCGAAATCCCAGGGACCGGGCCAGACCGCGTCAGGGCCGGTGCCCTCGCGGGAGATCCGTCCCTCGATCGTCGGCCGGATTGAGATGGCGCCCCGGATTTCTCCGCCGAACAGCCAATCCCCCGAAGCCGGTGCGAGATAGCCCAGGTAGAAGTTGATGCCCCCTTCCGGCTGCAGGCTCGAGGAGGTGCTGGAACTCGCGGCCGCTCCGCTGGTCACCTGCTTGGTGTGCGCGACCGAGGTGAGCCCGGCCTCGGGAAGCATCCGCAGGTACATTCTCGATTGGGCGAATGAGTCCGCCGGTCCAGAGAGGACTGCGCAGACGGTGGCGGCAGCGAGGAGTGGTTTTCGCACAGGTCGGTATCTCCGGGTGGATCGTTGGGGATCGGCGAAACTACGGAGGCGGGGTGCGGGCGTCAAAGTCCCCTGTCGGATACCCGCTGCGGAGAACAGCGTTCCGTGACGGGATGGCCGCCGCGCCTTACCTTCGTCCCATGCCAATATACGAATACACCTGCAAACGTTGCGGACTGGACTTCGAGCGCCTGGTGCTGGGCCGCACACGCCCTTCCTGCCCGGAGTGCGAGAGTGTCCAGCTGGAACGTCGCATGTCCCTTCCCCGGGTAAAGTCCTCGGGCACCCATGACCTGGCCATGCGCGCCGCGAAGAAGCGGGACGCGGCCCAGGCCCGCGACCGGATGCACGAGCGGATCCGGTACGAAGAAAGCCACGACCGGCACGGGTAGCGGCACCCGGTGAACAACGTGACCTCCGGACCCGGGCTGAGTCGGCGCCTGGGACTTCTGGGCCTCACCGCGACCGGCATCTGCGCCATGCTCGGGGCGGCGATCAACGTCATCCCGATCATGCTGCAGCGGAGCGTGCCGGGGATCGGGCCCCACGTGCTGCCGGCGTACGCCTTCGCGGCGGTGCCCGCTCTGCTTGCGGCCCTCGCCTACGCCAGCCTGGCCTCGGCGATGCCCCGGGCGGGGGGCAGCTATGTGTACGCGAGCCGCGCCCTGAGCCCGTACTGGGGCTTCGTGGCGAGCTTCTCGCAGTGGTTCGGGCTCTCGATCGCGATCGGGGTCGTGTCGTACGTGCTGATTCCGTTTCTGCGCGACATCGCGGACGCGGTGGGCTGGGCCGGGACGGCCGAGGCGCTGGGCACGGGGCCGGTTCGGGTGGGGCTCGCGCTGGCCTTCCTCTGGACCTTCGTGGGGGTGAACCTGCGGGGGCTGGGTGCGTACCAGCTCACCCTGGTGCCGATGATGTTCATCATGTTCCTGCTGGGGAGCGTGGTGATCGTCGCGGGCTTCCTCTTCGACCACGGCGACTTCTCCGCGGCGCTCATGGCGGCCGAGGGGCGGACGGTTCCTCCCGAGCCGGACGCCCCCTTCCGAATCGGCCCCTTCCTCGCGGCTTCGGCCCTCCTCTTCTCCAGCTTCATAGGCTTCGACGCGATCGCGCAGGCCGGGGGCGAGGCGCGGCGTCCCGCCCGGAACCTGCCGCTGGCGACCGGTCTCGCGGTGGTCACGGTGGGCACCTTCTACCTCCTCTTCGCGGCCGCCATCTATCACGCCGTCCCGTGGAGCTTCGTGGCGGAGGAGGCGCAGCTGCGCGACCTGACCGCGCCGGGGCTGCTCGGCTACCTGCTCCCCGCGGGCTGGACGGTGGCGATCGTGGCGGGGGCGGCCATCGCGCTCATCAACGACCTTCCCGCGATGCTGCTCGCGGTCTCGCGGCTCATGTTCGCGTGGGGACGGGACGGGATCTTCCCGCGGGGGGTCGCGGCCGTGCACCCGAAGCGGCGCACCCCGCACGTCGCGCTGGTGGCGAGCGGCGCAATGGCGTCGTTGGGCATTCTGGGGAGCCACTTCGCGGGTGACTTCTTCCTCGGCGTCGACATCCTGGTCACCTCCATGCTGGTCAACTTCCTGCTGATGTCGCTGTCGCTGCTGACGCTGGCGCGGCGCAACCCGGAGCGCGCGGCCGAGATGCGGGTGCTGCGGGGGCGGCGGGGGCAGTTGGCGGCCGGAGTGGGCGGGATCGTGATGCTGGGCGTCTTCCTCGTGGTGCACGTCCACAAGGACCTGAGCGCCGACGTGGGGGCGTGGTACTTCCACTCGACGTGGCTGTGGCTTGGGGTGATGGCCGTTGCATCGGGGATCTTTTTGCGTGAGATGCGGCGGCTGAGGGGGGAGGGTGGGGATACGGAGGCGGTGTTCAGGGAGTTGCCGCGGGGGTGAGCCGCCGGGTCCTCCTCGCCCCGGGCCTCGAAATCTCCCGGATCGTCACCGGACTGTGGCAGGTGGCGGACCAGGAGCGTAGCGGGGCGAACCTCGATCCGGCCGCCGCCTCGCACGCCATGGATCGCTACGCCAACGCCGGCCTCACCACCTTCGACATGGCCGACCACTACGGTTCGGCCGAGGTGATCGCAGGTGCCCTCGCAGCGCGCCGGGACGATGTGCAGTTCCTTACCAAGTGGGTGCCGGAACCGGGTGCGGCCGGCGCGGCGAATGTGGCCGCGGCGGTCGACCGCGCACTGGGCCGTCTCGGCGCCGATCGCATCGACCTGCTGCAGTTCCACGCCTGGAACTACGCCGACCCGAGCTGGCTGGACTGCCTCCTCGAGTTGGCCGAACACCAGGCGGCGGGCCGCATCCGCCACCTCGGCCTGACCAACTGCGACGCCGTCCACCTCGACATGGCCGTGCGCAGCGGCGTTCCGATCGTGTCGAACCAGGTCTGCTTCTCGCTGCTGGACCGGCGGGCGGCGGGTGCGATGACCGAAGTGTGCCGGCGGCACGGTGTGGCGCTGCTGGCCTACGGGACGCTGGCCGGAGGCTTCCTGAGCGAACGGTGGCTGGGGCGCCCCGAGCCGCCGATCGACGAATCGCTGACCTGGTCGCAGATGAAATACCGGCGGTTCATCGACGAGGCCGGGGGGTGGGACCGGTTCCAGGGGCTGTTGGATGTGTTAATGCGGGTGGCCGGACGGCTGGGTGGGACCGACCCTGACGTAACGTTAGGGTTGGCCAACGTGGCCTGCCGGTACGTGCTCGATCAGCCGGCGGTGGCCGGAATCATCGTCGGGGCGCGGCTGGGCGAGCGGAGCCACATCGAGGACAACCTCGACCTCTTTCGGTTCTCTCTGGACGACCAGGCGCGGCGCGATCTGGACGAGGCCTGCGCGGCGCTCGATCCGATCCCCGGCGACTGCGGCGACGAGTACCGCCGTCCCCCCTTCCTCACCGCCTCGGGCGACCTCAGCCACCACCTCACGCACCTGCCCGCACCCTACCCGGTGCAGCGTTCCGGCAAGACCCGACGCGTCTCGACCGGGACGCCCTGGGAGGAGATGGCCGGGTACAGCCGTGCGGTGCAGAGCGGCGGTAGCATCCATGTGGCGGGGACCACGGCGAGCCACGGCAGCCGGGTGATCGGTGGACGGGATCCGGCCGCGCAGACGCACTTCATCATCGACAAGATCGAGGGGGCGCTGCAATCGCTCGGCGCCGGGCTCGAGGACGTGGTGCGGACCCGGGTGTACATCCGCGAAGGGGTCGACTGGGAGCCGGTGGCACGGGCGCACGGGGCGCGTTTCGGGCGCATTCGCCCCGCGAACACCACAGTCTACGCGAACACGATCGGCGAGGACCTGCTCGTCGAGATCGAGGCCGAGGCGGAGGCGTCGTGAGGGTCCTCCTCTTCGACCTCCTCTCCGCCCTGCTCGATTCCTGGTCCCTCTGGGACGACATCGCCGGGGGCGAGGGGCCGGGGCGGAAGTGGCGCATGGAGTACCTGAAGCGCACCTACGCCACAGGTGCCTACGTCCCCTACCTGGATCTGGTGGCGGATTCGGCGGAGTCGGTGGGGTTGCCGCTTGCTCTCGCCGGCCGGCTCGAGGCCCGCTGGGACGAACTGGCGCCGTGGCCGGGTGCGGGGCCGGCGTTGCGGGCACTGGCACGGGACCTGCCTTTGGGTGTGGTGACCAACTGCTCGGACGTGCTTGGCCGCCGGGCGGCGGAGCTGGTCGGCGCGCCCTTCCGTGCCGTGGTGACCGCCGAATCCGCCGGCTTCTACAAGCCCGATCCGCGCATCTACGCGGCGGGGGCCGAGGCTCTGGCCGCGCATCGGGATGAAGTGCTCTTCATCGCGGGATCACCACTCGATGTCGTTGGGGCGCACGCGACCGGGCTGCGGGTCGTCTGGCACAACCCGCTGAAGCTGGCGGGAGACGAGGCCGAAACGCTTGCCGCCTCGGTCATCCGGAGCCTGGGCGAACTGCCGTCCCTGCTGGCGTGATGCCCCCCCGGCGTTACCTTGCAGCCTTGGCAACCCGTGGAGGAACCACCCGGGGGCATTCGCACCGGACCTCCACGGGCTGCGCATTGCCGACTCCATCGAGAGAAGACCGTCATGTCCAATAGACTTCGCCTGTTCGTCCCAGCCGTGCTCGTCGCCGCCACCGCCTGTCTGCCCGACGTGACCCTCGAGACCGATGCCCAGAGGGCCAGCTACGCGATCGGCCGAAACATCGGCACGTCGCTGGTCGACATTCAGGATCATCTGGACATGGTGGCGCTCATGATGGGAGTGACCGAAGCCCTGGCCGAGACGGAGTCCTCATTGACCGAAGAGGAGATCGCGGCCGCGATGACGGCCTTCAACGAGATGGTGCAGGAGGCGGCCAGGGAGCGGGGCGCGAATGAGGGTGCGGCCTTCCTGGAGGAAAACGCGGCCCGCGAGGGGGTGATTGTCACTGCGTCCGGGCTGCAGTATGAGATGCTGCGGGAGGGGGACGGGGAGTCGCCCGTGTCCGGGCAAAGAGTGACGGTCAACTACCGCGGGACCACGCCGGACGGCAACGAGTTCGACCGCGGGGAAGGCTCGAACTTCTCGGTCGACGGGCTGATCGACGGCTTTGCGGAAGCGCTGATGCTGATGAAGGTGGGTGGCCGGATTCGTGTGGTCATCCCGAGTGATCTGGGATACGGGCCGGATGGCCAGGCCCCGGTCATCGGGCCCAACCAGGTGCTGGTTTTCGAGATCGAGTTGCTGGGGGTGGAGTAGGGGGCGGCCGCAGAGGTCGGGTGAGGCGAAGCGGGAGCTGAGCAGGGAAGGGAAGGCTGGCAGCGTGTCGAGGATCATTCGTGGACGAGCGGGTGGCGCCGTCGCGGTCGCGGGGTTGGTGTTCATGTTGGCCGGTTATGGGGGTGAAGTAGGGGGCGGTGGGCGTGTCCAGTCGGAGGGGAGTGTCGTGTGGGAAGCCCGGATCGACAGTGTCTCCCTGCTGACCATCGGGGACGACCCGGGGGAGGCTCTGCACCAGGTCGTCGGCGCCGTTCTGGTCGGTGACACGCTGATCATCGCTCAGACGAGCGCGGCCTCGCTTCGCTTCTACGACCGGCACACGGGCGCGTTACTCAAGAGGGTGGGGCGGCGTGGAGAGGGACCGGGCGAGTACTGGTTCCTGACGTCGCTGCAACGGGTGGGGGAACGGCTGTACACGTATGATCCGGAGTACCGGCGGATAACCGTCCACGATCTCTCGGGTGCGCTCGAACGGACGGTCGACATCAGGTCCTGGAGTGGCTACGGAAGCCCGGAGTTGGTGGGCGTGTTTACCGACGGCTCGTTGCTGATGTCCGCCAAGGCCGACAATCCGGCCGACCCGCTGCCCAGGTCCGCCACGTTCCACCGCGAAAAACACGTCCTTGGCAGATTCGGCGCGACCGGCGAGTTCCTGGACAGCCTGGGGTACTTTCTCGGAACACAGCTCTACCGGCACGTTCGGTCGGACGGTCGACGCAGCCACGGGCCCCCTCCTCCTTTCGCCCGCGAGAGCAGCGCCGGCGTGATCGGCAACGGTTACTACATCTACGACAACAAGGAGGCGATGATCCCGGTCTTCGACACGGCCGGGACCCTGCTCCGCGAGCTTGGACCGAACCCTCTACCGGAGCCGACCCGGATTTCACGCCGGGACCGCGATCACTTTTCCGACTACCGCGATGGCCTTCGCCTTGCCGAACGCGACGATATCGATGCTGACCAATTCCCGCAGTTCTACCCCTTCTACAGTGGGAGCACCGTCGTTGACGGCGCCATTTGGGTCCTTGACTACCTGGACACGGTGCGTGACCAGCGGATGGATTGGACCGTGTATTCACAAGAGGGTGAGCTGTTGGGGCGCGTGACCACGGAGGAGAGGCTTTCGATACGGGCTGTGGACGGTGACGTTGCCGTCGTGGTGCACCATGGCGGGTGGGGAGTCGAGACGGTGCAATTGCGTCGCATTGTGCGGGGACAGTGATGCCAGGGCGGTTCACGATGTATACTATACATGACATAATGTAAGGTTGCATTTACATTGTGATGCCAAGTGAAGCGAACCCGGTCCAGCGGGCTGCCGCACTACTTGTCCGCGTGACGTCCCCTCCGCGCAATCAGGTAGAAGACCAGCCCACTGCCGATCAGCGGAACCGCCATCAACGCCTCGGTGGGCCTGTCAATGGCGATATAGGTCAGCGTACAGAGGGTCAACCCCAGGTAGACGATCGGCGTGAACGGAAACCCCCACACCCGGTAGGGGCGCTCGGTGTCCGGCTCGCGCATCCGCAGCACGAAGACCCCCGCCACGGTCAGCAGGCTGTTCAGCCCCAGGGTGAAGCCCGCGAAGACGAGGATCGTCTCGAAGGACGCGGTGGCGATGAAGACCAGGGTGAGCGCGGCCTGTGTCAGAATGGCGATGGCGGGGATGCCGTCGCGGTTGGTGCGGCTCAGCCGCTTGAAAAAGGGGTAGTCCTCGCCGATCACCTGGAGCACGCGGGGCCCAGCCATCACCATCGCGCTGACCGTGGAGACAAGCAGCACCGCGAGCGTCACGCCCATGATTGCGGCGCCGGAAGGTCCGAAGGCGTGGGTTGCGGCCACGTAGCCGACCTCGACCCTGCCCGCCATCGCGTCCATGGGGGCCGCCCTGAGGAAGGCGTAGTTGAGGCTGATGTAGAGCACCATGACCAGGAGGGTGCCGCCACCCAGCACGCGGGGGAGGGTCCGCTGGGGGTCCGCCACCTCTCCGGTCAGGTAGGTGGCCGCGTTCCACCCGGTGTAGGCGTAGGAGACGTAGATCAGCGACACGGCGAAGGCGCCGCTGAAGACGAGTGCCCCGTCGCCCGCAACGGGGAGAAGCGCGACCGGCTGGGGCGGATCGGCCATGGTGACTGCGGCTGCGCAGAAGGCCACGATCAGGACCACCTTGACCGTGGTGAACCCGCGCTGGAAGAGGCTCGAACTGCGATAGGTGGTGGCGTGCACCCCGGTCAGCACCACCACCAGCCCCGCGCCGAGCCAGGTGGGCGAAAGGGAGGGGAAGACCGACGAGAGGTACGTGCCGAAGGTGATGGCCGCCAGCGCCGTGGGGGCCGCGAACCCGATCGTCGCCGAGATCCATCCCGAGACGAGGCCGACAACGGGGTGGTAGATGCGCGAGAGGAAGGTGTACTCGCCGCCGGAGCGGGGGATGGCCGCGCCCAGTTCCGCGTAGGAGACCGCGCCGCAGAAGGCCGCCGCGCCACCGACCACCCAGAGGAGGAGCAAGGGAAAGGTGGACCGGATGTCCAGGAGCTGGAAGCCGAGGCTGGTGAAGACACCCGTCCCGATCATGTTGGCGACCACGACCGCGGTCGCGGCGTAGGGACTGTAGCCCTTTTTGGGCGAGGGGGTTTCCGCCTCCTGCGGGGGATTCATTGGCGTAGGGACTCCGGAAGCGCGAGTATTGGACCGGACGATCGCATACGGGGCGGTCGGCGACTCCGAAAACTCTTCCCTGCACGCGTTTTGAACCACCCTTGATCCGACTCCCGATTGTCGGGGTGATGGGCGCGGGAGCCCACGCCCACGAATCCCTTGCGGTGCCGCTTGGACGGCAGCTGGCGCGGTTGCCGGTCCACCTGCTGACCGGGGGCGGGTCGGGCGTCATGACTTCGGTGTCACGGGCCTTCGCCGAGGTGGAGGACCGCGCGGGACTGGTGATCGGGGTCTTGCCGCTGGCGGAAGCGATCGGGGGCCCGGAAGCCGGGGGCGAATATCCGAACCCCTGGGTCGAGGTCCCGATTCGGACGCATCTGGGCAAGCTCGGCGCGGATGCGTTCTCGCGGAATCACGTCAACGTGCTCACCTCGGATGTGATCATCGCGCTGCCGGGGAGCTCCGGCACGGCCTCCGAGGTCGCGCTCTCGATTCACTACAGGCGGCCGCTCGTCCTCTTCGGCGACCTGGATCGCGCCCGCGACCTCCCCGACACGGTCGCCACCGCCGCCTCGGTCGACGAGGTCATCGCCTTCGTCCGGGGCGCCCTCACGCGACTGGGCGGGTCCGCCCCACCCCCGTCGTGAACGCCCGGCCTCCATCAAGCGGCCCACGACCCCGCCCCGTCTCCCGTCTCGACCAGATCGAAGGCTTCTCCATCGACCGTGTGGCGCACGCCGCCGGCACGGACGCCGAAATCCTCCGCCTCGAGAATCTGGACACTGACATTCCCCCGCCACGAGCGGCCGTCGAGGCCACGCGGACCGCCGTCGGCCGCGACGACGCCAACAGCTACCTCCCCTTCCACGGCCTCGCCGCCCTCCGCGCGGCCGCGGCCCGCCACGTCACGCGCCTGAGCGGCGTCCCCCACGACCCGGATACGCAGACCGTCATCACCGCCGGCGGCACGGAGGGCATGCTGAACGCGCTGCTGGCCCTCGTCGAACCCGGCGACGAAGTGGTGGTGACCGATCCCACCTATGCCGGGATGATCCAGCGCGTCCGCCTCGCGGGCGGCGTGCCGCGCTTCGTCCCCTTTGTGGAGCAGGGCGGCCGCTGGACCCTCGACCTGCAGCGCTTCCGCGACGCGCTGGGCGGCCGAACGCGGGTCGTGTTTCTCATGAACCCGTCCATTCCGTCGGGCGCGGCAATGGCCCGGGGGGACTGGGAGGAGGTTGCGCGCGTGTGCGAGTCGCGCGGCATCTGGCTCCTCTACAACGCGGCGATGGAGCGCATCCTTTTCGATGGCCGCGAGTACATCCATCCCGCGAGCGTGGGCGGGCTCGCCGACTGGACGATCACGGTGGGGTCCATGTCGAAGGAGTACCGTATGATCGGGTGGCGGGTGGGCTGGGTGGTGGGGCCGCGGCGCGTCATGGACCGGATCGGCCTGGTCGGCATCTACAACGTGGTGACCCCGGTCGGACTGTCGCAGCCGGGTGCGGTTGCGGCGCTCGCGGACCCGGGTGGGGCGGGGGTGGAAGAGGCGGTCGCCGAATGGGAGCGGCGGCGCGACACCGTGCAGGCCGAGTTGGACGGCTTGCCGTTCCTGCCCGCCGACGGGGGGTGGTCGCTGCTGTTGGATACGGGGCGGATGGGGTTTGACGGGGCGTCCGCGTCGGAGCGGTTGCTGGAAAGGGGCAGGGTCGCGGCGACGCCCATGACGCATTGGGGGCGCGAGAATGCGGACCGGTTCGTGCGGATCGTCTTCAGCAACGAGCCGGTGGGGCGGCTGGCGGGGCTGGGGGACCGGGTGCGGAAGGCGCTGGGAGCGTAGGCGCGTCCACTCGGCGCAGGCGATCTACGCCGGGTCCCCCACGATCTCGTCCATCCACGCCTCGATCGCCCGCTGGTAGTAGCCGGGGTCGAAGAGCACCCACTCGCCCAGGTCTTCCGGGACCTGAAACCGCGAGGCGGCCTCCTCCGCGGTCATCCCCAGCCGCCACGCCTCCCGCGAATACTCCCCCACCACGTCGATCATGGAAATGTAGCGCGCCAGGTCGTCGACCCCGGCCAGCGGACCATGTCCCGGTACGAAGACCTCGGCCGGCAGGGCATGCAGCGCGTACACCGACCGCGCCAGGCGAGTCGGCTCCGCATCGACGTAGTTCGGGAACATCGCGTTCCAGACCAGGTCCCCGCACCACACCGGCCCCTCACCCCCGTCCACCTCCACCGTTGCGTCGCTGGCCGTGTGTCCCCCGCGCGGCACGACCGTCACCACACGTCCACCCAGGTCGATCTCGGTCTCCGCGTCCCCGGCGAGGATCACCGCGTCGGCCCACGCCGCCTTCAAACTGTCGTCGGCGCGAGACTCCAGCATGAGGTCCCGCGTCGCCTCGGTGGCATGGAGCGAGGGCGCGGTCCCGCCACCCTGGCCGAACGAGTCCGCCCCCGCCGAGTGGTCCCCATGGTAGTGGGTCACGACGACATGAGTCGGCCACCCGCCCGTGAGCGCGAGGGTCTGCTCGGCGACCCACGCCGCGCCCTCCGGCGACGCGAAGGCCTCGACTACCAGGGTCGAGTTGCGCCCCATGATGATGCCCCCGTTGCAGACCGTCGTGTAATCCCCGTTCAGGGGGGTCGACACGATCGCGAACATCCCGAACCCCAGGTCCTCGATGCGCGCGAAGGGTTCCTGCGCGACGATCCGCCGGCGCGGCGTGTGCCATCGTCCGAGCGCCGCGGGCGACAGAAGCGGTCCCGCCGCCGCCAGGTAGCCCGCGCAACCAGCCGAGGCAGCGAGAAACCGCCGTCGGCTCAGTCGGGTCCTACTGCCTCCCGGCCGCCCGCTCCCGCCGCAGTCGTGAAGTCTCACCAGTCGCCTCCAGGTAAAGGTTCGACAGGAGGCGCCCGCCCAGGAACGCGATGGTTGCCGCGGTGACGCCCACGAGGTCCATGCCCCAGCCCGTCACGGTGAAGATCAGCGCGATCGCCGCGATTTCCAGGATCGTCGCCATGGTGATGGGTTTGGTCCGGCGTCTGAGCACGTTAACCGCGCGCTGGTACGACAGCCAGACCGAGAGCGCGGGGAGGGGGACGAGAAGCATGACGGGTACCCAGGCGTAGGCCGCCAGGTCGGGGGCCAGGCCGGACACGGTCTCGAACCAGAGGCTGAAGAAGGGATCGAAGGCGAAGACGGCCATCCCGAGGGAACACGCCAGTGCCAATCCGGCCGCAAATCGCCCGACGGCGCGGCGGTGCTCCAGGTCGTTGCCCAGCAGCGCGATCGCCGCCTCCTGGTAGCTGATTCCGATGGCCCGGAAGATGAAGGACAGGGCCCCGATCACCGGGAAGACGGCCAGCGACTCCAGGGGCGCGTGGGCCCGGCCCATGAAGAAGGTCAGCATGGGGTGCGTCGCGAGGCCGATGATCGAAGTGAGGGCGAGGGGATAGTAGAATGTGACGATCCCGCGGTAGCTTAGCGTTCCGGCGCCGGCCGCCGGAGGCCCCGGGATGGCCAGCATTCGGCGGATCGCGGCCGCCCCCATCCACCGCGCCGCGACCGCCTCGACCAGAACGCCCGTCACGAGGCTGGCCGGCCCCAGCCACGCGCCCGGAAGGTCGAAGAAGGAGAAGAACACCACTGCCGTGCCGGCCATCGCGCCGAGGCGGCACAGGGTCCCCGCCGCCACCCGCCGCGTGGCGCCCGTCCGAATCATGACGCCGTGCACGAACCGCCGGTATCCGATCGCGGCGGTCCACGGCACGAAGAACCAGAGCGCGCCGTAGGTCAGGTCGGCAACGTCCGGCGGCAGGTTGAGCAGTCCGCCGACCAGCGCATCGAAGACCGGCGGGATGAGGAGCAGACACAGGGGCAGCGTGGAGAGCGCGTTCAGCACGTGGGCGAAGATCCGCAGCCGGCGGTAGCTGTCGCGGTCGCGCACCAGCGCCGTGGCCGCGCTCATGAGCATCATGACCGGCGCCTCGACGAGGATTGCGATCGAGAAGGCTATGCCGTACGCCGCCAGGTTGATCTTGGGATCGGGGAGACGCGCGATCAGCGCCGCCAGGAGCGGTCCCTCCAGCGACATCATGATCCACGTCGCGGCGAGCGGGGACCAGAACCGCGTGATATGCCCGGCGGTGGGCGCCGGGGAGACGTTCATGATCGGGTGGGTTGCTGGATTTGAGTGTGGATCGCGATTGGCACTCGTTCCCGGACGAACGCGCGTGAGCGCCGACACGGTGGCCCCGAGGTGGGCGGCTGCTACGATAACGCCCGCCACAAGGGGCGCGAACCCTGCCAGCCGGCATCCTGGTGCAATGAGGCGCCCGGCCGCTGATTGCAACCGGCGTCCCGCTTGCCTATCCTCGAGAGCAGCATGCCGGCGCGCATGCTGTCAGCCACCGGCAAGGAGGAAGAATATGAAGACCGTGCTTCGATTTGCACTTCCGGCAGTCGTGACGCTGGCCTGTGTGCTCCCGGTGCCCCCGCCGCTCGCAGCCCAGAGTCCTGAGCCGCAGCAAAGATTCTCCAGCCGGTGGGACGTCCTGGTTCGTCCCAGAGCCGGCTTCTTTCTCCCGCGGTTGCAGTACGGCGAGGGCCTGACGCTGGTTCGGCGCCCCACGGTCGGGATCGAGGTTTTGACCCGTCCGAAGTTCTCCTGGTACGGTGTCCGCCTGCTGCTCGAGCGTAGCGCCGCGTGGGGGGACGCCGATGTCCCGAACTGGTTCGACCGGGGCTACTCGCAGCCCCAGCGCTGGGAATCGGTGATGGCGGACGTGATCCTCTATCCGGTCCGCGGCCAGGACATCGTGCCCTACCTCTTCGCAGGCGGCGGAGCCAAGGCTTTTGCAACGGACGACTCCGGGACCAGCATCTTCTTCCCCTTTTCCTTCTCCGACTTCGAACGCAAACCGGCCCTGCACGCAGGGATCGGGTTCGAGGTGCCGATCAGGCCCTTCCTCGTCGCGATGGAAGTCGGCGACTACTATGGCGAGGTTCTGGACTTCGGGAAGGTGCACGACCTCCACGTCAGCATGCTGATCGCCTATACGGAGTTCGGTGCCCTCTTCAAGGCGCTGATGGGCGATCGGTCCGATGAGCTCCGGCCGCCCGAAACGGACCGGCGTTAGCGGACGGGTCGCGTTGGGGCGGGCACCGCGGAGGGTGGCCCGCACGACGTCCGCGGTCGATCGCGCTCCCGGTGTCCACGAGGTGAGGACAGGCTGAAGATCATTCGCCACGACAGCCCCGGCACCTTTCTCGGCCGGGCGGAACCATGGCTTCTTGCGCGCGAGGCCGAGAACAACCTCGTCCTGGGACTTGCCGATACGCTCTCGCGGAGCACGCAGGGCTACGATCCCCCGCTCTACTTCGCGACCGTCGAGGATGGAGGCGAGGTCCGGGGATGTGCCTTCCGCACACCGCCGTACAAGCTGGGTGTCACCCGCATGCCCCTGGAAGCGGCGCCGCTCGTGGCCACCGACCTTGCCGAGGTCTACGACACCCTCCCGGCAGTCCTGGGACCGGTTAAGGTTGCGCGGGCGGTGGGAGGCGCCTGGACCGGACTTTTGGGCGTCCGGGCCGTGGACGGCTCGCGGCAGCGGATTCACGCGCTGGAACAGGTCCGGTTTCCGGGGCGGGCGGCACCCGGCACGATGCGGCCCGCCGAGGAAGATGACCTTGCCCTGGTCACGCCGTGGATCGAGTCGTTCCTGGAGGCGACGGGTCTCCACGATGACCGCGATCCGGCAGCGCACGCGGCGCGCCTCACTGCGGGAGGGTTTCTCGTCCTCTGGGTGGACCGCGTCCCGGTGTCCATGGCGGCCTTTCCCGCGCGGACACGCAACACCGTGCGGGTCGGCTACGTGTACACCCCTCCGGAAAGCCGGCGCCGGGGCTACGCGAGCACCCTGGTCGCGCACCTGAGCCGTCACATTCTCGATTCGGGGTTCCGCCAGTGCGTCCTCTACACGGATCTCGCCAACCCGACCTCCAATCGCATCTACCGGGCGATCGGGTATCGTCCCGTTCAGGATGTGATGGACGTGAACTTCTCGGCCCCTTGATGCAGGTGGCCGTTCCCCTTTAGGGTTGCGGAATGATCGATCTGCGCAGTGATACGGTGACGCGACCCAGTCCCGCCATGCGCGAGGCCATGGCGAAAGCGGACGTGGGCGACGATGTCTACGGGGACGACCCCACGGTAAAGCGACTGGAGACGCGCGTGGCCGCACTCCTGGGCAAGGAGGACGCGGTCTACATGCCCACCGGTTCGATGACCAACCAGGTGGCGATTCGTTCCCACACCGAGTCCGGCGACCTGGTTCTGATGGACGCCGCCTCCCACGTCGTGCGCTCCGAGGGCGGGGGACCGGCGGCGCTCTCGGGGGTGACCGCGCAGCGGATCGCGGGGGACCGGGGCATCTTCACGGCGGCCCAGGTCGAGGATGCGCTGGGGACGCCGCATGCGGGGTCTCCCGCAACTCTTGCCCCGCCCGCCACGCTGTTATGCGTCGAGAACACCCACAACGGCGGGGGCGGCAGCATCTGGCCACTCGAGACCCTGGACGCGGTGGTCGCCGCAGGACGACGGGCCGGCCTCCGCTGCCACCTCGACGGCGCCCGCATCTGGAACGCGTCGGCGGCCACGGGCGTGCCGCCGGCCCGCTACGCCCGCGACTTCGACAGTGTGTCGGTGTGCTTCTCCAAGGCGCTGGGGGCGCCGGTGGGGTCCGCGCTGTGCGGGTCGGTGGCCTTCGTGCGGCGGGCGCGCCGCTTCAAGCAGCTCTTCGGGGGCGGGTTCCGGCAGGCGGGGGTCATCGCGGCGGGGGCACTCCATGCGCTCGAGCACCACCGCGACGGGCTGGCACACGATCACGCGAAAGCGGGCTTCCTCGCCGATGTCCTGGTGGGCGTCACGGGGGTGGAGCTGGTGAGGGAGCACGTCGAGACCAACATCCTGCGCTTCAGGGTGCCGTGCCGGGCGGGGGACTTCGTGGATGCGTGCCTGGCGGAGGGTGTGGCCATGCTGGTGGCGGGGCGGCGCGATGTGCGCGCCGTGATGCACCGCGATGTCTCGATGGCCGATGTGGAGAGGGCGGTGGAGGTGGTGCGGGGGGTTTTGGGGGACTCCTGATACACGGCGTGCGCCGCCTCTTTCTCGGGCTGGCCCGCCGAGGGCGCGGCATACAGGATGTCAACTGCGATTGACATTATGTAAACCGGGGTGTACTAGCCGGATGGGAGTGGCCAGTGTAGGACCCAGGCGGCGTCAACCGTTCACGATCCCGTTGGACAGGTCCCTGATCTCCGCCAGCAGTTCCTCGATCTCCGCGATGCGCACCCTCGCCTCGGGGAACCCCACAAGAAAAGCACCTCCGGGTCCCACCAGGCCGAAGAGCACGGCCGCCCTGGCCAGCGACGAGCGCGCCAGATCATGCTTCCCGCGCTCCAATTGGTGGACCCCGTCCGTCATGAGTGCTTCGGCCAGCACCCAGCAGCGCGCAGGCTCCACCTCGCCCGTGGGCGCCACCATGGCCGGAAGCGCCTCGACCGAAGCAGCGCGTGCAAGCTCGATGTCCATCCCGGCGCTGCTCGCCGCCCGGCGTATCGTATCCTCCACCTCACCGGCGGCCGCCTTCCCCCCGAAGATCGCCTTGCGGAGCGCGATGAGCGCCGCGCCCAGCTCCTCGATCATGCGCAGGATGTAGTCTCGCTGGACCATGTCGGCAGTCCGTGGACAAGGCCGCCCGAGCACCGCGAGCGGCCAGGCGCCGGGCTGGCAAGGCGCGACGAGAGGGGAATAGCAGAGCTATTCGCCCGAGGAGCAACGCAGAGCGGAGCCTTGGCGAAGTGAAATGTATAGTATACATGACAAAATGTAATATTCTTGTTACATTGTGAACAGGTGAGCGGAGCGGTTCAGCCCGGATGCATCGCCGCTCGAATGCCGGGGGGATCTTGTCCGCGGGCTGCTCATGTCTTCTCCCGTCATTGTGTCACGGGACGGCGTGAGCAAGGTTGTCCCAAGAGATGACTATCAAGATCACACCAAAGTGCTGGGCCGCGTTCGTGGCGCGGGTCATCCTGGGGCTGATCTTCCTGGCCGCCGGGTTCTGGAAGGTGTTTTCCCTGGGCGCGATCGAGCACGCCCGGGACCTGTTCGTCGTCCCGTACGAGGAGAGCTTCCTGCCCGAGTGGTCGCTCTGGCTTGCCGGCACCACCATCCCCTTCGTGGAACTCGTGTGCGGCGCCCTCATGGTTGTCGGCTGGCAGCGCTTCGCGGCCGCCCTCGGCCTGGGCGCCGTCCTCGTGCTGGTGACCTTCGGGCACCTGCTCGCCGACCCGCTGTACGCCTTCAATACGCACGTCATCCCGCGCGTCATTCTGCTGGTGCTGGCGATGGCGATGTTCAGCGACGACGATCTGAGCCTGGATGCCTGGCTGGCTCGGCGGCGCGCGTGAAGCCCGAATCCGCCGAAACTCTCGCCTGGCGTCTCCGCGGACATCTCTATCGCCGGACACGGGAGACGGGAACCGTGCCGACGCGCGCCGAGCTTGGGGCCGACCTCGACGCGACCGACCGCCAGATCGCCGGGGCTCTCGGCTTCCTCGCCGATGCGCATGTCCTCGTGCTGGACGAACACGGCGAAGTCCGGATGGCCCACCCCTTTTCGGCGGCTCCCACGCCGTACCGGGTCGAGACACCGATGATGGAGTACTGGGCCAACTGTGCGTGGGACGCGATCGCGATTCCGCTGGTGCTGGGCGGCGATGGCCTTGCGCGCACGACCTGCCCCGGGTCCGGAGTATCCTTCGAACTGGCTGTCGCTGGAGGCCGCGTCGGGCCCGCCGGCGCGGTCGTCCGCTTTCCGGTTCCGGCACGCAGCTTCTGGGACGACATCGCATACACCTGACGCAACATCGTGGCCTTCCGGTCGGAGGGGGACGCGCGAGCCTGGGAGCGGGGACGGGGCGGGGGCCGCCCGGGCGCGACGGTGCCTGTCGAGGTGCTGGGGCAGCTCAGCCGCGACTGGTATGGAGGCCGCTCGAGTGACGATTGGCGGCCCGCCCCGGCCGCAGCCAAACAGGCCATGCTTCGTGAGGCGGGGCTCACGGGGCCCTTCTGGGATCTGGGGTGATTGCGGTGGTGGAGACACGGGAGCATCGTGCTACCAGCCGTACCATCTCCCGACACAACCACCATCCGAGGATTCGTATGAGGCTGTCCACCACCATTGCCCTGGCTGCCCTTTGCACGACGGCCACCCCCCTCCACGCCCAGTCCGGCGCTGCTCCCACTCCCCCCGCCATCACCACAGGCTTCCTCTCCGCCCTCCAGCTCCGCGGCATCGGCCCCGCACTCATGTCCGGACGGATCGCCGACATCGCCGTCGACCCCGCGAACCGGAGCGTCTGGTACGTGGCCACCTCCTCGTCGAACGTGTGGAAGACGGTCAACCGCGGCACGACCTGGACCCCCATCTTCGACGACTACCCCTCCTACTCGACCGGCGCGATCGCCATCGACCCCACCGACAGCAACATCATCTGGCTCGGCACGGGCGAGAACACCAGCCAGCGGAGCGTCGGCTGGGGCGACGGCGTCTACAAGAGCCTGGACGGGGGACGCAGCTGGACCAACACCGGGCTGCGCACCTCCGAACACATCGGCAGGATCCTTGTCGACCCCCGTAACCCCGACGTGGTGTACGCTGCGGCGATGGGTGGCCTCTGGTCGCCCGGCGGCGACCGCGGCCTCTTCAAGACGACCGACGGTGGCGACAGCTGGACCCCGGTCCTCGAGATCAGCGAGCACACCGGCATCGCCGATGTCCACTTCGACCCCCGCGACCCCGATGTGCTCTACGCCGTCGCCTTTCAGCGCCGCCGTCACGTCGGGATCCTCGTCGCGGGCGGTCCCGAGTCCGGCGTCTGGAAGAGCACCGACGCCGGCGAGACCTGGCGCGACATCACCGCGGGCCTGCCCTCGGGCGACCTGGGCCGCATCGCCCTGGCCGTTTCCCCCATTGACCCGGACGTCCTCTACGCCAACCCCGCCGCCACCGAAGACCGCAGCGGCTTCTACCGCTCCCCCGACCGCGGCGAGACGTGGGTCCGCATGTCCGACTACATCGTGGTCGACCCGCAGTACTACGGCGAACTCTACCCCGACCCGCACCGGATGGACCGGGTCTACACGGTGGACGTCTTCATGCACGTCACCGACGACGGCGGCCGCACCTTCGAGCGCGTCAACTCGCGTTTCAAACACGTCGACAACCACGCCATCGTCTTCGATCCCCACGACCCCGACTACATGCTGGTCGGAACCGACGGCGGCATCTACGAGACCTTCGACCGCACCCGCACCTGGCGCTATGTCCCCAATCTCCCGCTCACCCAGTTCTACCGCGTCGGCATCGACAACAAGTCCCCCTTCTACACGGTCTATGGCGGCACGCAGGACAACTCCTCGGTGGGCGGCCCGTCGCGTACCGACAACGTGCACGGGATCCGCAGCAGCGACTGGTTCATCACGCACGGGGGCGACGGGTTCGAGGTGCAGGTCGATCCGGAGGACCCGAACATCGTCTACACGCAATCCCAGTACGCGGGGATCGTGCGCTACGACCGCGCCAGCGGGGAAGAGTTGGACATTCAGCCGCAACCCGAGGCCGGCGAGGGGGCATTGCGCTGGCACTGGGACTCGCCGCTGCTCATCAGCCCGCACGACTCGCGGCGGATCTACTTCGCGGCCCAGAAGCTCTTCCGTTCGGACGACCGCGCCGAGACATGGACGGCGGTCAGTGGCGACCTGAGCCGGGGCCTCGACCGCAACCAGCGTCCGGTAATGGGGCGGATCTGGCCGCCCGAGGCGGTGTGGAAGAACGTGTTCACGTCACCGTTCGGGACGATCGTGGCGTTCGACGAGTCGCCGCTGGTCGAGGGGCTGCTGTACGTGGGGACGGACGACGGGCTGGTGCAGGTGAGCGGGGACGGGGGTGGGGAGTGGCGGCGGGAGGAGGTGTTCTCGGGGGTGCCGCCGATGGCGTATGTGGCCGACGTGATGGCCTCGCGGCACGAGCCGGACCGGGTGTACGCGGTCTTCAACAACCACAAGGAGGGGGACTTCCGGCCCTACGTGCTGCGGAGCGACGACCGGGGCGCGAACTGGACCAACGTCACCGGGGACGTGCCCGACGGACAGTCGAGCTGGACGCTGGTGGAGGACCATGTGGACCCGGACCTGCTCTTCCTGGGGACGGAGTTCGGGCTCTTCGTGACGCGTGACGGGGGCGGTTCGTGGGTGCGGCTGAGGGGCGGGCTGCCCACGATCGCGGTGCGCGACCTGGAGATTCAGCGCCGCGAGGACGACCTGGTGCTGGCGACCTTCGGGCGGGGGTTCTACATCCTCGACGACTACTCGCCGCTGAGGGCGATGGACGAGGCCGTGGCGGCGGGAGAGGCCTACCTTTTCGAGGTGAAGGACCCTTGGGCGTACATTCCGGCGCGCCCGCTCGGCGGGCAGGAGAAGGGGACTCTGGGCGATGACTTCTTCACCGCGCCGAATCCGCCCTTCGGCGCGGTCTTCAGCTACCACCTGCGGGATGGGTACGAGTCGCTGAAGGAACGGCGGCAGCGGCTGGAGCGTGAGGCGCTGGCCCGGGGCGACGACATCGAATACCCCGACCAGGCCACCCTGACCGCCGAGGACATGGAACGGCCGCCCGAGGTGTTCGTGGTGGTGTCGGACGGGGCGGGCGAGGTGGTGCGGCGCGTCCCCGCCCCCCGCCGCGCCGGTCTCCACCGCATCGCGTGGGACCTGCGGTACGCGTCGCTGGAGCCCCCTTCGCCCGGTGGCGAGGCCGATGGCCCCATGGTGGCGCCCGGTGAGTACTCGGCGCGGGTCGTGCTGGTCAGCGATGGCGAGTACCGGGATCTCACGGCTCCCCGGTCCTTCACGGTCAAGCCCCTCGGCACGGCCACCCTGGCCGCCGCTGACCGCGACGCGCTCCTCGCCTTCCAGCGCGAAGTCGCCCTCCTGCAGCGCGCCGCCATCGCCACCGACCGCGCCGCCCGCGAGACCTCGGACCGGCTGGCGCTCCTGCGCCGTGCGGTGCGCGCCGCCCCCGGCTTGGACGCGGCCCCGTACGAAACCCGCATCACCGCCTTCGAGGAACGCCTCTTCGAGATCGGCCGCGTCCTGTCGCGGGACCGCACCGCCCTCGACCGCGCCGAATTCGCGCCCCCGTCGGTCATGCAGCGCATCTCGCGCATCGTGGGGGCGCAGTTCAGGTCGACATCGGCGCCCACCACCACCCAGCGCGACAGCTACGCGGTGGCGTCGGTCCAGCTGGCGGAGATGTCGGAGATGCTCAGGGCGCTGGTCGAGGAGGACCTCGCGGCGCTGGGGGCGGAGCTGGAGGCGGTGGGTGTGCCGTGGACGCCGGGGCGGCCGATTCCGCGGTGGTCCAGGTGAGGGGAGCCCCACCCGGGTCCGTTGTCGGCATGCCCATCGCGAACTGGCCTCTCGCGGCTTGGGCTGCCGCGACAATCCTCCTTGCCACCGCCTGCGACTCCCGCCCCGCCCCCGACATTATACACACTATACACACCGACTCGGCCGACATCCCCATCGCCACCGCCGTCACCCCTCTCTGGGGCCCCGGTGAAGGCTGGACCGTGGACGACGAACCCCTCGTCGAAATCGGCACCGTCTCCGGCGCCCCCGAGTACCAGTTCGCCAGGGTCGTCGCGGCGGTGCGCCTCCCCAACGGCGACATCGCGGTCGCGGACTACGGCGCCTCCGAACTGCGGCGTTACGACGCAGAGGGAGCGTTCATCTGGAGTGCCGGCAGGGAAGGGGAGGGCCCCGGCGAGTTCGAGAGCCTCGACTTCGTGGCCGCCATGCCCGGCGACTCCCTGGTGACCTACGACTGGGTGCTGATGCGCATCCAGGTCCTCGACCCGGGCGGCCGGCTGGTGCGCACCCTGCGGGCCGAGCTTCCGAGCGACATCGCCCCGCCCGGCGGATCGGCGCCGGACCGCGCGGTCGGGGTGGTGGACGGCCGCCTGATCGTCCGGTTCGCCGAGATGGCCGACGTAGCTGCCACGGGGATCGTGCGGTGGATCAACTATCGCCTGGTGGCGCTCGACCTGGGGGACGGCTCCGCCACGTCGCTCATCGTGGTCGGCGGGGAGGAGGTCGATTTGGGCCGCCGCGATGACGGCGGCCTGGACGACGGCCGCTACGTGTTCTTCAACCTGCCCGAGTTCGGAGCCGGGGCCCGATCTGTTGCAGTCATCGACACGGAGGCATACCAGGTTCGGCTCGTCTCACCATTGGACGGATCGACCGAACGCATCATCCGAAGGGAAGTGGCGCCCCCAGAAGCGACCGATGCCATTTACGAGGCCCACCTCGAGGGCATCGTGGGGATGGTGGCCGGCGGCGGCGCACCGGCGGAGCAGGTCGATTTCGTCAGACGGATGTGGCGTGAATACCCCAGGGCCCCGACGCTCCCGGTCCTGCGTTCCGTCCATGTGGACGCTGGCGGAAACATCTGGCTGGCGCCGTACTACATCGCCGGCGCCGAACCTCCGCCCTTCGAGGTCTTCGCTCCGGACGGCACCTGGCTGGGAGCGGTCGCGTTGCCCCCCGGGCTGGAGCGGGCATTCATCCAGTACCAGGCGCCGTACATGGAGATCGGGGACGACTATGTGCTCGGCGTCTGGAGGGACGAGCTGGGCGTGCAGTACGTCAGGATGTACGGGCTGAACAGGTAGCCGGTCCCCGGATTTCCCCCGAGCCATCCGTGGACGAACGTCGCATGGCGGCCGAGCGGCGCTCGCGTGGAACGATCCACGGACCGCCCGGATCCCGGCTTGCCCGAAGAGCCTGCCCGACCCCGACTTGCCAGGATTTTTAGGCTTGCCTAAATTATGGCGAAACAGTCGCAAATCCACCCTTCCCGGCCACCCGTCCAGAGTCCCCCCAATGCCCGACCCCGCCTCCGCGCTCCTGGTCTTCTTCGCACTCGCGGCCCTCTGCGCGGCCATCTTCTGGCCCGGCAGCGGGATCGTCCCCCGGCTGCGCAGAATCGCCCGTCTCAGCGAACGCGTGCGCATGGAGGACGTGCTCAAGCAGCTCTACAAGCTCGAATACGACCGCCTTCCCGCCACAGCCGACAGCGTGGCCGGCGGCGTCCAGATCTCGCGCAATCAGGCCATCCGCCTGCTCCAGCGGCTGGAGGAGAAGCAGCTCGTAACCGCGGGAGCCGCACGCTTCCGGCTCACCGAACCCGGACGTGCTCAGGCGCTGCACATCGTGCGCACGCACCGGCTGTGGGAGCGATTCCTGGCCGACCGCACCGCCACGCCCCCCGAGGCCTGGCACGAGCAGGCCGAAGCGCGCGAACACCTCCTCTCGGCCGCAGAGGCGGACGACCTGGCGGCCGCGCTGGGCCACCCCGTCTACGACCCCCACGGAGACCCGATCCCCACCGCCACCGGAGAGATGCCCGCCCGCACCGGCGTGCCCCTCTCCGCGCTGAAACCCGGCGAACGCGCCGTGATCACGCACCTCGAGGACGAGCCCGAGGAGATCTACCGCGAACTGGTGGGCCTGGGGCTGGGACTGATGGCGCCGGTCGAGCGGCTGGATGGAGAGGCGGGGCGGGTGCGGTTCCGGAGCGGGGAGGATCGCTACGACATCTCCAGCGCACAGGCCCGCAATGTCACTGTGGAGCCCTCGACCGAGGTGGCCGATGCCGGTTCGTCGCGGACGCTGGCCGATGTCCAGCCGCGAGACTCGGCGACCGTGGTGGGGATCGCGCCGACGTGCCGCGGCCCCGCCCGCCGCCGCCTCCTGGATCTCGGCGTGGTGCCGGGAACGGTGATCCACGCCCGCATTCGCAGCGCCGCCGGCGACCCGATCGCATACGACATCCGCGGAGCCCTCGTCGCCCTCCGCCATGAGCAGGCGGCCCACATCCGCGTGGACATCCCAGGCGAGGTCGAAAGGAAGGCGTCGTGAAGTCAGCCTCCTACTCCTCCTCCCGCGCCTCCTGTCACGGCGTGGAACGAGCCTCGTGAAATCCGCCATGGCCACCGCCCACGCGCCGAGTGGGCCGGGGCGCACCCGCAACCTGGTCCGCCTGGGCCTGAGCCCCCACCGCTGGGACCACCTGATCGCGCTGGCCGGCAACCCGAACGTCGGCAAAACCACCGTCTTCAACGCGCTCACCGGCCTGCGCCAGCACACCGGCAACTGGCCCGGGAAGACCGTCGTGCGGGCAGAGGGGGCCTTCCTGCACGACGGCCGCCGCGTCAAGGTCGTGGACCTGCCCGGCACCTACTCGCTGCAAGCGGGCAGCGCCGACGAGGAGATCGCCCGCGACTTCATCCTCTTCGGCCAGCCCGACGTCACGGTCGTGGTCGTCGACGCGACGCGCCTGGAGCGCAACCTCAACCTCGTGCTCCAGATCCTGGAAATCACCGACCGGGTCGTGGTCTGCCTCAACCTGGTCGACGAGGCCCGGCGCCACGGAATCACGGTGGACGCGCAGCGGCTGGAGCGCGAGCTGGGGGTGCCGGTGATCCCGGCCGTGGCGCGCCGCAAGGAAGGGATCGACGCCCTGCTGAAGGCGGCGACCGAGGTGGCCACGGGTGTCCGAAGGAACCGTCCCCACCGGATGGAGTCGCACCCCGCCGCGGTCGAGGGTGCCGTGGACGCGATCGCGCCGCTGGTGGCCAGCGAGTTCCCGGAGCTGCCCAACGCGCGCTGGGTCGCGCTGCGCCTTCTCAACGCCGACGAGCGTGTGACCGATGCCGTGCGCTCGGGCGAGATCGGTCAGCTGGGCGGCAACGGTACCCCCGAGCCGGATCCGGTGGGGTTGGAGGGGGTGGGAGGAGAGGGGATCGGCGCGACGGCCGCTCGAGCGGGCGCCTCGCCACCGGCCAATGGCGACAACACCGGGGTCTCCCGCGAGCTACCTTCCACGGTCCCCCGGGGCCGCGCCCGCATACTGAAGGCAGCGACCCGGCATCGCTGGACGCTGAGACCCGGCTTCCATGATGCACTCGCCGAGAACCTCTACCGCGAGGCGACCCGCATCGCGGACAGTTGCGTGCGCACGGGGGTCGGGACCGCGGGCTCGGACTGGGACCGCAGGCTCGACCGCTGGCTGACCAGCCGCATCTTCGGCTTCCCCCTCATGCTGGGCATTCTCGCGGTCGTCTTCTGGCTCACCATCGCGGGCGCCAACGTCCCGTCGGCGATGCTCGCGACCCTGCTGCTCGACAACGTGCACCCCGCGCTGGGGTCCTTCGGCGAGTGGGCGCGAATGCCCTGGTGGCTGAGCGGCTTCCTCTTCGACGGCGTCTACCTCGCGACCGCGTGGGTGGTAAGCGTCATGCTCCCCCCCATGGCCATCTTCTTCCCCCTCTTCACCCTACTGGAGGACTTCGGCTACCTGCCGCGCGTCGCCTTCAACCTCGACTCGCTCTTCCGCCGCGCCGGCGCGCACGGCAAGCAGGCGCTGACCATGAGCATGGGATTCGGCTGCAACGCCGCCGGCGTCGTCGCCACGCGCGTGATCGATAGTCCCCGGGAACGTCTGATCGCGGTCATCA
The DNA here is from genome assembly GCA_965211795.1 of Longimicrobiales bacterium. Classification (GTDB taxonomy): domain Bacteria; phylum Gemmatimonadota; class Gemmatimonadetes; order Longimicrobiales; family Gaopeijiaceae; genus Bin94. The sequence goes on along the minus strand of OZ242973.1, from coordinate 2,850,132 downwards.
CCAACAACTTCTCGCTCTGCAACGGCCGCTGGCCCACCCAGATCCTGATCGCGACCATCTTCATCGGCGCGCTGGTGCCGCCGCACCTCGCCGGGGTGGTCTCGGCCGGGGCTGTCGTCGGCATCGCGCTGCTGGGCATCGTCTTCATGTTCCTCACCTCGTGGGGGCTCTCCCGCACGGTGCTCAAGGGCGAGGCCACCACCTTCTCGCTGGAACTCCCCCCCTACCGCCCCCCGCGCGTCCTGCAGACCCTCTACACCTCGGTCATCGACCGAACCCTGATCATCCTCTGGCGCGCGGTCCTCTTCGCGATCCCCGCCGGCGCGGTGATCTGGCTGCTCTCGAACATCTCGTTGGGCGGCGCGTCGCTGGCCGAGCACGGCATCGGCCTCCTGGACCCGTTCGGCATCCTGCTCGGGCTGAACGGGGTGATCCTGCTCGCGTACGTGATCGCGATTCCCGCCAACGAGATCGTGATCCCCACCGTGCTCATGCTGACCGTGGCGGCGCTCGGCAACCCCGAGCTGGGCGCCGGCGCGGGGGTCATGTTCGAGAGCGACTCGGTGGGGGAGGTGGAGCGGCTGCTCGCGGCCGGGGGCTGGACGCTCCTGACCGGCGTGAACCTCATGCTGTTCAGCCTGCTGCATAACCCCTGTTCGACCACCATCTACACGATCTACAAGGAGACCGGGAGCGGCCGGTGGACCGCGTTGTCGGCGCTGCTGCCGCTGGTGATGGGGTTCGTGGTGTGCTTTCTGGTGGCGCAGGTCTGGCGGCTGGCGGGGGGAGGTTGACCGTACGGGATGGGCCTCCGGCATCCCGAGGGGAACACCCCTGCCCGGCGTGAGGTACGATAGGGAGTAGCCCCCGCTCCAACTCGTCTTCATCGAGAACCTGCATCTTCCCCGTGATAGAGAGCCACCCCAAATGAGGGCAGTGGTCGCCTGCGCCGTTGCCCTGTTGCTCCTGCTTGCCCCCGGTGCACGGGGCCAGACCATCACACTCCACGGAGGAGCCGCCACCTCCGGGCTCACCACTCCCCCGGAAGTCGAACGCCGCCAGTCCATCATGTTCGGAGCGGCCGTGTCACTCAGGGTGTGGAAGGCTCTGTGGGTTCGGGTCGGCGCGACGCATCTCGGCAAGGGAGGTGGCTGGGACGTACGGGATGGCAGAGCCGATATCCTGGCGGACTACATCGAGTTCAGCGCGCTCCTGAAACTGAACCTCAACCTTCCGCGCCGCGTCCCGGTGCACCTTCTGCTCGGCCCATCGTACGGTTTCCAGCGTACGTGCAGATTCTCGGTGGTGGTAACTCATCCGTGGGGACAACGTGAATCCATAGCCATAGCCTGCGAAGAACTTCCGGATGCACCCGTGCGTCGCGACCGGACAGCGGTGGGCGGGATCGGGATTACGTGGAACGCTCCGCGCCCGGCTGCGGTGCGTTCCCTCGCGAAGCACATCCCGATATCCCTGGAGGCGCTCTACGGCTCCGGGATCTCATCCATCTTCGAGAACCGCGATATCGGCGGGAAGACACGGACGCTGAGCGTGGTGTTTCGGGCGGGGATCACGCTCTGGAGGTGACTGGCCAGGCTACTCGTCATCCAGGGCCACGCCCAACATCTCCTCGACAGTGCAGTACTTGACGCGGGGCCGCCCTTCCGCCTTGCCCCGCGCGGTCTCCCTCGCGTCCAGCCGCCCCCACCCCTCCACATCCACCCACCGCACGCCGCTCTCACGAAGCAAAGCGGCCAAATCGCCCTCCCGACGCGATCCGCCACCCCCCGCCACCACCCCCGCCCCCCCATCCTCGCGCATCAGCGCCACCGTCGCCGCGGCATCCGCCTTGTTCGTCCCGATCACCCCCGACGGCCCCCGCTTCGCCCACCCCACCACATACTCCCCCGGCACCGCCGCCCCCCCCACACCCCTCACCACCCTCCCCCCCTCGTTCGGCACGATCCCACGCCTCTGGTCAAACGGCACCCCCGGCAGCGGCACCCCCCGGTACCCCACCGAGCGGATCACCATCCCGCACGGCACCACCTCCATCTCACCCGTGCCCTCGGCACGCATGTAGCCGTCCTCCCGGGCCACCAGGCGGTTCCTCTCGATCCGCACGCCCGTCACGCGCCCCCCTTCACCCACGACCTCGGCCGGCGAGACCAGGAACCGGAACCGCACCACCCGTTCCCCTTCCCCGCACGCCGATTCCGCATAGCCGCGCAGCGTCGCCATGTTGCGCGTCTTCACCGCGTTGCCCTCCAGCGACGCTTCGCTGGCCGCGTCGAGCTCCAGCTCCGCACCGTCCACCTCAGCGCACACTCCGTCCAACCGGCCGAACTCGCGCAGCTCCGGGTTCGTGAACGAGGCCTGCGCCGGCCCTCGACGTCCAAGCAGCGTGACCCGCTTCACCCCGCAGCCGCGGAGCGCCTCCAGCGCATGATCGGCGATGTCGGTCCTGGCCAGGCGGTCGCGCGAGAGCACCAGGATCCGCGCCACGTCGATGGCGACGTTCCCGTTCCCGACCACCACCACGTGCTCGCAGTCCAGGTCGAACGCCTGGTCGCGGAAGTCGGGGTGCGCGTTGTACCAGGCGACGAAATCAAAGGCGGCGTGGCTCCCCTGGAGGTCCTCGCCGGGAATGTCCAGGTGGCGGTCGCTCTGGGCACCGACCGCGTAGACGATCTGGTCGTAGCGTGCGCGCAGATCGTCGACGGTGATGTCCCTGCCCAGCGTGACGTTGCCGAAGTAGCGGACCTCGTCGCGGGCGAGGAGCTTCGCGTACACCCGCGCCACCGACTTGATGGCCTGGTGGTCGGGGGCCACGCCGTCGCGCACCAGTCCGTACGGTGCGGGGAGCCGGTTGATGAGGTCGATCGCGACCGGATCTCCGCTCTTGAGGAGCGCCTCCGCCGCGAAGAATCCCGCCGGGCCGGCGCCGACGATCGCGACCCGCGTGACAGACGTGGTCATTCCGTGCGAAGGGGTGGCCGTTCGGGGGCCTCGGTGCGGTTGACCGTTCCGGCGTTCAATGGCGAGCTTCCGTGCACGAGGGTTGGAGCGAATCCATCACGGGAATGAAGATAATGTCGAGTACGACCAGCAGGCCGTTGGTGAATCCCCCCGAGCGCCAGGGGTGGTGCGGTGCGGAGTCGGCGTTGCGGGCGGCCCGGGTCGCCGGAGCCACTCTGGCCTCGGCTCTGATGCTGTCCCTCCTTGCCGCCTGCGGTGGTAGCGACGGGGGCTCATCCGCCTCCGGGGCCGATCCGGACGAAGCCCCCCCGGAGGCCCAGTCACCGACCGGCGACCCCTTGAACATCGATCCCTCCCTCCTCCCCGAAGGCGTCACCGTGGCCATGGTCGAAGAGGGCAGGGAACTCTTCCTCGGCAACGGAGGAATCTGTTACTCCTGTCACCTGCCCGACGCGACCGGCGGCCCCCTCGCCCCCGACCTCACCGACGACACCTGGCTCAACGTGGACGGCCGGTACGAGTCGATCGTCGAGGTGATCAAGACGGGGGTCGCACAGCCGATCGAGGCCCTGGGCGTCATGCTCCCCCGTGCGGGCATGCCGCTGACCGACGAACAGGTCGAGGCGGTGGCGGCGTACGCCTACATGCTCAGCCGCATGTAGTTCGGCGCCCCGCGCCCCGGCTCACTGCAGAAACAGGTCCGACTGAACGCCCCCATCCCGCCTGAATCCGGCGCTCGACAGCGGCGGTGGATCTCCGTCGAGCCCCGCCTTGCGCGCCGCGGCCCTGAACAGCCCCTCGAGTTGCTCCGCATACGCGCCCTCCCCCTTAAACCGCCGGTGGAACCCGCTGTTGTTCAGTCTGCCGCCCCTCACCTCCCGAATACGCCCGAGCACCTTCTCCTCGCGGTCCGGGAAGTGCGTTTTCAGCCAATCGACAAAGTGGTCGGCCACCCCCATCGGCAGCCGGAGCAGCAGAAAGGACGCATGCCGCGCCCCCGCCTGCGCCGCCGCATCGAGGATCGACGGCATCTCTTCGTCGGTGAGCCCCGGGATCAACGGTGCCACGAACACGCCCACGGGGATTCCCGCGTCCGACAGGCACCGAATGGCCGCCAGCCGCCTCCCGGGGACCGATGTTCGCGGCTCCATGACCCGCTGAAGCTCGTTGCGCAGCGTGGTGACCGAGACCCAGACGTGGACGCAGCTGTGCTCCGCCATCTCGGCGAGGATGTCGATGTCGCGGGTGACAAGGTGATTCTTGGTGACGATCGCGACCGGGTTTCTGAAGTCGCGCAGCACCGCCAGGCAGCCCCTCGTGAGCCTCAGTCTGCGCTCGACGGGCTGGTAGGCGTCGGTGACGCCGGAGATCGCGATCACCTGGGGTCGCCACGAAGACGACGACAGAGTCTGCCGCAGCAGCGCCGGGGCCCTTCGCTTGACCAGGATCCTGCGCTCGAAGTCCAGGCCGGAGGAGAACCCGAGGTATTCGTGCGTTGGCCGCGCGTAACAGTAGACGCAACCGTGTTCGCACCCCCGGTACGGGTTCAGGGAGGCGCCGAACCGCAGGTCGGGACTGTTGTTTCGGGCCACGATGGATCGGGTGGCGTCGGCGAGGAACTCGGTGCGGGGTCTTTCGCCGTCCCGGTCGCGAGGGTCCATTTCGACGTGGACCGTTTCGAAACGGTTCGGCGGGTCGTAGGGTATCCCGCGTCCCTTGATGGGAGGCAGGCGTCCCGCTCCAGCTCCTTCCGCGGCCGACTTTGCCCTCCGGCCCCTGACAGGTAGAATGCGCATGTCCCAATTTCGGTTTTTATTCGGATTTCCGCAAGGGGGCCTCCCGACATGACCATCGAACAGCTGGAAAAGCGCCTGAACAGCCTGGCCGACCGGACGCTTCGCTATCACTACATCATCCAGCTGGGTCGGCGCCTCCCTTCCATGCCGGAGGAGCTGAAGACTGAAGCGAATCAGGTGCGCGGCTGCATGAGCCCCGCGTGGCTTGCCGGGGGACTGGAGGGCGAGGATCCTCCGGTGCTGCGCTTCGTGGGAGACTCCGAGTCCATCATCGTCAAGGGACTCTTCGCGATTCTGGCCGAGATCTACAACGGACAACGGCCCGGTGACGCACTGGCGGTGGACCTGTCGGACATCTTCGAACGGCTGAAGCTGGGCGAGGCGCTCAGCCCCAACCGGCGCAACGGTTTCTACTCGATGGTCGAGAAGATCAGGAGGGTTGCGGCCGCACTGGCGTAGGCCGCTGTGGCCAGAAGTCCGTCAGACGGCTTCGATCTCGTAGCCGATCCGCCAGTTCGACATGTTCTCGGGATCGTCCGAGCCTTCGTCGCCGGGCTGGATGAGGGCGATGTGGTCCTCGATCGGTCCCGTGAAGGTCCGGTGATAGGTGTCGAGCTGCTCGTTCTTGCTGAACATGTCGAGCTCCTCGCCACGCAACTCGATCGTCAGGTGGTCGCTCACCTCACCCTCGAAGAGCACCTTGTCGAGATCCTTGAGCCGGTTCCAGCGCGGCCGGTCCGAGATCGAGTAGTGCCCCTTGGAGGGCATCCGTGTCTCCTGGGTTTTGCCGCCGTGATTGTCGGTGGCGACCTTTGCCCAGAATACGAACTCGCCCTTCTCCTTGAAGAAGGGTTCCAGGTTATCCAGAATCTGCAGCCACCGCAGGGTGACCCTGATCCGCTTTCCGCCCTGTCCTGTCATTTCCGCTCAGCTCCTTGGTGATTGTGCGCCACGGGCCCACCCGTGCACCGGACCGCGCAAGGTACGACGAAAGTGGGGCATTCGTCCAGACCCGGAGGGGTTGCTGTGCCCGGAGGCACCGTTCTGCGCTACGGTTCGGGAAGTGGAGAGATTCTTCGTCCCCCCGCGGAGACTGTCATGTCGCCAGAGGTACGACGGAGGAACTGCGGATCGTCCTGTCCCGGGTGACCAGCGGGACTTCGTGTACAACGCTGGTGGCCGCGATGATCTCGTCGGCCGGATCGCCCCGGAAATCCAGACGGGTGGAGGCCCGGGCCACCGCGAAGTCTATCGGCCAGGCGTGGATGCGGCTGAGGGTACGGACCACCTCGCGGTCATCCAGGTCCATTTCGATTCGGCCCAGTTGAACGAGTTTGGCGATTTCCCAGAGGACGATCATTGAAATCGACCATCGGTTGCGGGTGAGCAGCCGCCGTTCTTCGCCGGTGAGCCGCCCGCGGAGCGCGTGGATCAGGACGTGCGTGTCAAGGTTGACCATCGGCGTCCCAGCTCACGCCCGTCGACGTGATGTCGCCACAAACCGTGACCTTGTCCTTCAGGCTGCCGATGAGGCTGGCAGAGTCTCCTCCATAGGGAAGCACGCGTGCGACCGGCTTGCCGCGCTTCGTGACCACCAGACCCTCGGGGCCCAGCCGGTCCAACAGCGCCAGACACTTCTCCTTGAAGCGCGCCGCGCCGATGCTCCTGGGTTCCATGTTCCCCTCGCTCTCCAAAATATGGATACATAATATGACTAGTCAGATAATATGTCCATATCAGCGACGCTTGTAAACCGCGTCCTCACTCCTCCTTCCCCCATTCGTCGATGAACTCCTCGGGCTCCACCCCGAGCGCGTCCGCGATGCGGGTGATGTAGTTGAAGAACCCGATCACCTGGGTGGCGTCGTGGATCGCGCGGTCGTCGAACCCGGCCGCGCGCAGCCGGTCGAGGTCCACCGGGGACATCCGGGCGGGGTTGCGCGTGAGCCTGGTCGCGAACCCGCAGAGCGCCCGGTCCGCCGGGGACAGGCCCGCACCGCGCCAGTCGGCCACGATCCGGTGGACGAACGCGTCCCCCTCGTCGCCGTCCATCCCGATCCCCTCGACCTCGGCCCGGAGGTCATGCGCGTGCGCCTGCGTTCAGTAGAAGCAGTCCAGCTCGGTGGAGACCACGGTGGCCAGCAGCTCCCGCTGAAAGCGCGACAGGGGCGAAGGGCCGAACATGATCGCCGCGTAGTGGTCCATCGCGGCCTTGAGTACGGGGGCGTTGAGGCTCATGACCTGCACGATGTTCCAGACCCGGCCCGCCCGCTTCACGGCGGCGTCGAGTTCGCGCCGAAGGAGACCGGTGGCCTCCTCACGCGGGATTTCCTCGATCCAGGCCACGGCTGGCGCTAGCGGGTGTCCGGTGCGGTGGACCGCGATCGGCCGGCCCCCCGGGAAGGTGGCGAATCGTGGGCACCTGCCGGTTCTGCCGGGAGCCGGGGCACGCCAGCGGGTGCCCACCGCGCCCCCGAGGGCCGGAAGTGGTGGAACAGGCGGCCGAGGAGCGGAAGTGCGCGTGTCGGCTGCGCACCCAGGGCCCGGTTCGCCGCCCCGATCCGGAACGCCAGTTCCCATTGCCGGAATAGGGTGGCGTACGCCGCCCTCAGCGTGCCGCGCGGGTCGTAGATATTCGTTGCCTCCGAAGAGACACCGTTGAGTTCGATCACCTTGAAGCGTCCGGCCTGGATGTCCGCCATTGTTTCGCCCCGAATGTCGTAGCGTCCGAAGAAGAACCCGTCAATGGCGCGACTGACCTTGTCGATGGCGGCGGCGAGCGCCGGGGTCTCCAGCTGCGCACCGTCGCGGAACTCGCAACCGAAGCAGTGATTGCCCCGTTCTTCGAGCACCACCTGCTCGCCCGGTCCGGGAATGCGGTCAAGTTCGGCACCCAGGGTGCGCGCGAAGACGCGGCGTTGGCAGCGTAGCCTCCGGTCATCGAGGATCAGATCGGCCAGCGAGCGCCGCCCGTCCCCCGTCACAATCGGCTGTCGCTTTTCGGTGATCCCGAAGATGTGCCCCCGGTCCTCGTCCGGAAGCTGGTAGTAGAAGACGCCGAGTTCCTCGCCCGGCACGTATTCCTGGACGATCAGTCCGCGCGCCGGCTCGGCCAGCCGCGCACGCAGTTCTTCCCCGGTCCTCACGATCGACACCCCCGCCCCCCGCTCCCCCACATCCGGCTTGACCACGACCGGCAGACCCCCCACGGCATCGACCGCATCGCCCTCCCCCGCCACCACCGTCCGCGCCACCCGCGCCCGGTCCCCGATCGCACCCAGAATCTCCGATTTCGACTCCCCCACCAGCCCACCGTCCGGAAACGCCGGGTTGGCCGCGGTGAAGACGGTGAGCGACCGGTACTTCACCGCCAGCCACAACCCCCACGCGAGCACTGGAATGTAGAAGAGCCACGGCGGCCAGAACTCCCACCCGCGAATGCGCCCCCAACGCGCCTGGAACCGCCGCCGTCCCGCCGCGCTGAAGAGGGGGACCCCGACCCGAAGCGCGATCAGCGCCCCCAGCGCCGTCGCGATCAGCCATGGCAGCGCCCGATGCTGAAAGGCGCCGATCTGCTCGGCCGCGACGGCCCCGAAAAGCGCCGTGCCCCCGACCAGGAGGGGCGTCCACAGCGCGGCCGCCACCAGGATCCAGAAGCTGAACGGAATCAGCGGCATGCGCACCACCCCCGCGGCCACGTAGGTGGGGAGGCGCGTCCCGGGCACGAAGCGCCCCCCGATGAGCAGCGCCGCGCTCCGTTCGCTGAACCAGCGGCAGGCGCGCTCGAGCTCCTCCCGGCGGATCATCCACCTCAGCGGCGCGACCCGGGTAACGGGCCGCCCGATCCACCGTCCCCCCGCGTAGAGCAGCAGGTCGCCGACCACCAGACCGACCAGGCACGCGCCCACCCCGGCCGTCCACGGCAACGTTCCCCGCGCGATCAGCAGCCCCGTGCCGATGCAGGTGAGGTCCTCGCTGACGAAGGTGGCGGCAACGATCAGGAGCAGCGTCAGCAAGAAGGCGAAGCCCGTGATCGGGGGTAGCGCGGAAGGGTCGAAGGGGGTGGCGGCGGCCGCGGCGCGGGCCGGATCGGCGGTGGCGCGCACGGTGGCGGTCCCGGCCTCGACCCGCTCCAGAAACCCCTCGATGGGCGGCGCGATCCGGTCGGGCTCCAGGAAGGTCATGAAGTGGTTGCCCTCCAGCATGACCATCTCGGACTGCGGCACGATGCGGTGGTGCTCCTCGGCGGCGGCGCGGGGAACGAGGGGGTCGTCGGTGCCGTGCACGATGAGCATCGGTCCCGCGTAGCCGCCGAGGATGGCGCGCAGGGGGCGCTGGTCGGTGTCGAAGAAGTTCCGTGCGTAGCTGTGGCTCAGGAAGGCGTGGTCGGCGTACCCGAAGTGGGGGACGAGTTCGCGGAGCGTCCAGATGGCGAAGAGCTGGAGACCGTGGATGGCGTGGTTCAGGTAGTACTCGCCGAGCAGCTCGTATTCCTGCGCGCCGATTGAGGAGAGGAGGGTGATGGAGGCGATGCGCGCGGAGTCGGCCCGATACATCTCCAGCGCGACCCCGCCGCCCAGCGAAAAGCCCACCACGTGCGCGCGCTCGATCGCCAGCGAGTCCAGCAGCTGCAGCGTCATCGCGGCGTGGGCCCGGATCGAGTAGTCGGGGACTTTCGTCGTCGATCCCCCGAATCCCGGCAGGTCGGGCGCGATCGCGCGCCGCCTGGCGCCCAGTTCGGATCCCAGGCGCTGGAACACGCCACCCGATCCGGGGCTCCCGTGGAGGAGAAGTAGCGGGTATGCGGGACCGGCGGAGCCCTCCGCGGCGCCCCGTGACAGATTCCCGGACAGATTCAGGGTAGAATCTGTCACACGCGAAGCGTTGTCGACCGGTGTCTGGGCCGAATCTGTCGCCTGTATACCGTTTCCGGACAGATTCGGGGTAGAATCTGTCACGAACCCGAGCTGGGACACGGTTGGGGTGGTGTCCGGCGACCACTCGCGGTAGGCGATCGTGACCGCGCCACGCTGCGGCTTCGGCCACCCCTCGACCGCCTGCAGCGACAACCCCGGCCGCGGCGCCGGCTCGGGACGCGTGGCGCGCACCATGTGGGAGGCGGCCAGCAACGCGAGGTACGCCACCAGGACCACCCCCTTGCGGATGGGGAATCTCATCGGCCCGCGTTCGGCGGCGCCCCGGGACTACCGACCGGCTCGAAGCGCTTGAGCATCGTGCGCCGCAGATCCACCGCCAGCGCCTTGCGGTCGGTCGAGCACAGGGGAGCATCGCCGAAGCGTATCCGGCAATCCACCCGCCGGAGCGCGAAGAGTGCCAGGACGTGGGGCAGGAAATCCGCGTCGCCCCACCAGCAGACCCGGTCGCGCGCGGCGGGGCCGTCCCCCGGGGTGCGGTAGGTAAGGGTCAGCCAGTGCACCGGGGTCTCCTGCGCGGCTGCGTCGGCCAGCAGCGCCGGCTTGAAGGGCAGGATGGTGTCGCCCGCGGTGCTGGTGGCCTCGGGGAAGACGATCACATTGTCCCCGAGCGCCATTGCGTCGCCCATCTCGCGCCGCACCCGCATCACGTCGCGCTTTGTCGCGCGGTCGACGTAGATGGTGCCCCCCAGCGTGGCCATGAACCCCCAGAACGGCCACCGGCGCAGGTCGGCCCGGCCCACGAAGACCATCGGCACCACCGAGTCCAGCACGGGGATGTCGAGATAGCCCAGATGGTTGGACACCAGGAGCACCCCGCGCGGCGGCGCCTTGCCCTCCGTCACGATTCGCACCCCGGCGATGAGCGTCAGGCCGCGCCCCCAGTTCCGGACGACCCACCTCCGCGCCTTCGCCCTGAGGGCCGCCCCGGAGCGGGGGCGCGCCAGAGTCAGCAACCGGAGGATGACCAGCACCGTGGCCATCACGCTCGTCCACGAAAGGGCCCCCAGCGCCCTGGCCGCGACCACCGGCCACCGCCCGAACGGCACATGCGGCGGTGCCGGACCCGCCTCCCCCGCGCTAGCGGAAGAAGCTGCGGAAGACATGGCGCTCCAGTTCGCGCACGTCGAGCACGACCAGGAAATCGATGGTCTGGAACTCCCGGTCGATCGCCGGGGGACCGCAGATCCTTGCGCCGAGGTTGAGGTAGCTCTGGAAGAGCGGGGGGATGTCGACCGGCTTCTCCGGACCGTCTCCGTGGTCGTGGAGCCCGCACTCGAAGCCGGGAAGCGGCCAGGCCCGCGCGTGCGGGTGAAGGTGTCCCTCCTCGACGAGGAAGGCGTGCGCCGCGTTCCCGACCCGTCCGTCCTGCGTGGTCAGAGAGCAGCAGCCGAAGAGGTGGTGCTTCCCCGTCCAGGTGAGATAGACGGCCAGGCCCCGCCAGAGCAGGTGAAGGACCCGGCGGCTCCGGTGATCCTTCGCAATGCAGGCGCGCCCCACCTCGACCGCGTCGTCGATGATCCGCATGGGGAATCCCGAGAAGTCGAACTCGCGCGCCGTGTAGAAGCCGCTGTTGGCGGCGGCCATGGCCGCGGTCTGCATGCGATAGGTCCCCACGACCTCGCCGCTTCGCGCATCCGTGATCAGGATGTGGTGCATGACTTCATCCAGGTCGTCCTGGTCCAGCCCGGTGTCGAAGGAGGACGCCAGTCCCTCGTTCAGCTCCAGGTTGAAGACCTCGAAGCGGAGTCGCTGGATGGCCTGCAGCTCCTCCACGCTGCGGGCGAAGCCGAGCCGGTAGGGGCCCGACTTGAGGACATCGGGCGGCAACGCGGCCTCGGCGATGGGAAAACCGGCGGCGTGCCGGCGCCGCGGTGTGGCCGCCCCGGATTCGCCCGGTGACTCCAAGCCTCGCCCGGGCCCGGTCATCGCAGCCTCCGTATCTCGTCCGGATCCACGAACAGGAAGGTCGTTTCGCCCCTGCGGACGAGACGGCCGGTCATCCCCACCGGCGTGGCGATCAGCCCCTCCAGCCGGTCCCCGATGGCCTCGCCGCCGCTTCCCGCCAGGACGATCCCCTCCCGTCCCCCGTCCGCGCGGCGCACCTCCAGGAGCGGCGGAACCCCGCCCCGGATGCACACCGTCGCGCAGGCCCGGTGCGTGACGCCGGAGCCCGGATTCATCACGCCGAGGTAGCACTTCGACCCCACGATCTCGCCCTCCACGCGGCGCGTCCCCAGATCGACCTCCGCCACCCGCGGGGGGGTCTCCGCCGTCTCCCGGGCCGCCACGGTTCCCGGCTCGACCTGGATCATGGCCTGGCCGTCGCGGTGGGCGAGCGTTCCCTGGAGCGTGGCCGCACGTCCCACGACCGACGTCACCAGGCCGTCCGCGCCGAACTTCCCCGGAGCGGTCAGGAGGTAGCGCGAAAAGGCCGTGTCGCCGGGCACGAGCAGCGACGGATAGGGGTCCGCCACGACAAACCCCTCGAAGGTGCGGACGTGGCCGAATTCAAAGTGGGCGGCGGGAAGGTCGCGGTGGCCGAGGGCGACGATGGCGCCGGCGACGGCGGCCGCGGCCAGGGTGGCCAGGGCGACCCGGCGCAGGAAGCGGCGGATGCGGGGCGGTGGTGGGTCGATGTAGCCGACGTAGAAGTCCTTCATGGGGTCTCCCCGGGTGGGTTCGCTGCCTCGCCGGCCACCGGAAGCCGCGCGGTTCGCGACGCCGTGCCGAGGGGGTTCGCCACCGGGTTGATCCACACGAAGCCGTCCTGGATGGCGACATCGTAGGTTTCGGCCCGGTCGTCGAAAGGTGGGGGCGCGCAGCCGGTCACGGGGTCGTACTGGAAGCCGTGCCAGGGGCAGGTGATGCATCCGTCGATGATCCGGCCTTCGCCGAGCGGGCCCATCTGGTGCCGGCAGACGTTCGAGATGCAGGAGATCTCGTTGCCGTTGCGGAAGACGGCCACGCGCTCGTCACCCAGCGTGACGACCCTGCCCTCGGCGTCGGGGATCTCCTGCGCCCGGACGGCGGTGCGGTGGTAGCCGTCGGGGACCGCTCCGTTCGTGGTGGGGGCGGCATGGGTGGTGGTGGCCCGGTCACGGCGCCGCTCCGCAAGTCCCGTGAACAGGTGGAGCGCGAAGACGATCGCGGCCAGCGCGCCGGTCACCGGCCACAGGTAGGCCTTCCCTTCGCCCTGCAGTGCACCCAGCGCCACGTGCCCCAGCAGCACCGCGTATGCGCCGTAAACGGCCATGTGCAGCGCCTTCCACACCCTGGGCGTCAGATTGGCGAGCCAGAAGTCGTGGCTGGTCGCGGCCATCAGGAAGAGGACGCCAAGCGCGATTGCGCCGAGGGGCTGGAAGGGGAAGGCGCCGCCGTCGCCGAAGCTCCCGTCGCTGGAGAGCACGCTCGCGAGCGGGTTGACGTCTCCCAGGGCGTGGAACTGCAGGGTGGCGAAGGCCCCGTGGACGAGCGCGACCATGAAGGTGGCCACACCCAGGTGGCGGCGGTTGTAGAGGACGGGCAGGAAGCTCGGCGAGATGCGCGCGAGCGGGCCGATCAGCAGGATGAAGGAGAGCATGACGAACGCCAGGCTCCCGGTCGCCCTCAGGAGCAGCGTCTCGAAGGTGACGTGCGGCTGGGTCGCCAGGGTGATGGCCGTGAAGGCACAGAGGTACACCACAATGCAGAGCGCGATCAGCAGGTCGTACTTCCGCTTCTGGGGGGACCAGCCCACCGCCCGGTAGACGTGGCTCACGTTGCCCCTCCCGGCGCCGCCGCCGGACGCGAGTGCGCGTCGGCCGACCATCCGGCGGCCGCCAGCGGTTCGGGCACCGGTCGCTGCGAGCGCGCGATCCACCCGAAGATGAGCACGCTGGCGGCCAGGATCGCGCTCACGATCACCACCCACAGGTGGGCGGAGCGGTGACCACTCCTCACGGCTGCCCGTCCCCCCTGGCCTGCCGCCACTTCACGAGGATGAAGGGCCATAGCGCCACCACGCCCGGGAAGGTCAGGACGCGGAATCCCCAGGTCCCCTCCTTCGCGGCGGGGTCGATGGCGCCGGCGCCCTTGAGCACGAACGGGACGGCGAATGCGATCCCCGCCACGACGTAGATTGCCAGCGCGATCACCAGCGCTTCGGCGACGGAATAGGGGATGGAACACCTCCCTTGCGGGGGGTCGTGGAGTGAGCCCTCGGAAGCTATAATGGCGGGGTGGCCGCCGCGATCCCCGCAGGGACGCGACGGCAGTGAAACTGTGGTGCCCGTGGGGCGTAGGGTGAGGGACGCATGTCGTCAGTGCCAACCCACCCAAGGAACGAAAGTGAGGATGAGGATGTCGGATCCGTACAGGGAAGCAACCCGTCAGAGCCGGTCGGGCGGAATGCCGGCCTTTGCCAAGGTCGCTCTGATCGTGGGCGGTCTCTTCATCGTCCTGGTGTCCGTCCTGGTGATGATCGGTCTGGCCGTCGCGAAGAGGATCGCCGACGGGATCGGGGACTTCAGCGAGCAGCCCGCCGCGACGCTGGCCGGCATGATGGACAACCTGGGCACCGATGTCACCGTGGTGAGCACGGACGAGGACGAGGGCACGGTCGTGCTGCGCGTCGGAGGCTCGGAGGAGCTGGTCACGGTGGACATCTCCGACCCGGACCGGGAGGCTGCGGAACAGGACCGGGAGGCTGCCGACCCGGACCAGGAGGCCGCGCAAAAGAGGGTCCGTTTCGACGGCGAGGCCGACCGGAGCGGAGGGATTCTGCGCGTCGATACCGAATCCGGAAGGACCACCGTCGAGCTGCGCGGGAACGAGGACGGCGGATTCCTCGACATCTCGACACCCGGCCACGAAGTGCGTTTCGGGGCCGGAACGGCCTCGTCGGCCCTGCCCGACTGGGTGCCCTTGTACCCCGGCGCGCGGTTGAGCAAGCGGCAGTTCTCGGTCGAACTCGACAAGGGCTCCGCCGGTGGAGCCGTCTTCAGGAGCGACGCGACACCGGACCAGATCTTCGATTGGTACAACGAGGCTCTGGAGGGCCACCTGACGTCGTACAGCTTTTCCAGGGTGCGGATGGGCAAGGTGGAACGGGCGAGCATCGAGGCCTCGGCTTGGGAGGACGAAACCCAAGCGCTCTCGCTGAACATCAGCAGAGACGACGACGATGGGAGCACCGTAGTGGCGATCGTCTACAGATCCGGCGAGTTGTAGGGCGGATCTGCGATGGCTTCCCTTGGGCGCGTCCGGTCCGGTCGTATCGTTTCCGGCATGATCTTCCTGCTCGCGGCCTGCGCTCCGGACGGTGGTGACGGAGGAGCCGGTGACGAAGGTGCCGGAGAGGACGAGCCCGGCGGGCTGAGCTTCCCGGCGATCAGCGAGGCGCTGCTGGAACGCATGGCGCTGGAGTCCGGTGAGCGCGTGCTGCTGGTGGCGCAGGGTGGTGACCGGTGGGACGCGCTCGTACCTCTGCTGCGCGACGGCGTCGCGGCGGCGGGGGCGACGGATCTGGGCGTGGTGGATATCTTCGGCGCGCCCTTGCCCGGTGCGGCGCCGGCCGACTTTGCCTCTGCGCTGGGCGAGGATCCGGACGGGTGGGCGGACGCGCTCGGCGAGGTCGACGTCGCGGTGAAGCTGCCCGGGGCGGTCCCCAACCCGGAGGTGGATCACGACGTCTACCGGGCGCTGCAGGATGTCCTGCGCGGCGGGCGCGGCCGCACCGTCCACTTCCACTGGGCGGGTGCCACCGCCTTCGACATGGTGGAATTGCCCGTCGACGACCGCGTGGACCGGCTCTACCAGAGGGCGCTGCTCGACACGGACTATGGGGCGCTGGCCGCGACGCTGGCCGCCTTCGAGGGGGCGCTCCGGGAGGGCGCCGTGCGCGTCACGACCCCGGCCGGGACCGACATCCGCTTCGAGGTGCGGGACCGTCCGGTGACGAAGCAGGATGGGGATGCGTCGGCGGTGCGGGCGGCGGCGGCGCGCAACCTGATCGACCGCGAGGTGGAGTTGCCGCCGGGGGCGGTGCGGGTGTCGCCCGTGCTCGAGACGGTGGAGGGAGTGATCGCGTTTCCGCCGGCGCAGTGGGGGGGCGAGAGCGTGGAAGGGTTGATGTTGCGCTTCGAGGGGGGACGGGTGGTGGAGGTGGAGGCCACGCTGGGGCGCGACGGGGTGGTGGCCGAGATGGATGGGGCGGGGGAGGCGGGGCGGAGCTTCCGCGAGCTGGCGGTGGGGTTCAACCCGTTGCTCGCGATCCCCGAGGGCGGGGAGTGGATCCCGTACTACGGTTACGGGGCCGGGGTGGTGAGGCTCTCGCTCGGGGACAACACCGAGCTGGGGGGTGGGGTGGGGGGCGGGTACGTGCGCTGGAACTTCTTCTCCGACGCGACGGTGGAGGTGGGTGGGGAGGTTTGGGTCAGGGGCGGGCGGCTGGTCGAACGCTGACGGTCCGCCGGATCGCTACGTCTGGGCCACGACCCCCTTGCGTTCCGCCTCGAACAACCGGTCCACCGCTCCCGATTCGTAGCCGGGCGATCGCCGCGCGACCACCCAATACACCAGGAACGACAGCGCCACTCCCGGGAAGACCTGGTGAAGGCTGTCCGCCCACGGCAGCCAGTCCCATGCCACCAGGACCACCAGCCCGGTGACGAAAGACGCCACCGCCGCCCTTCCGTTCCCCCGTCTCCAGTACAGCCCCATCAGCAGGGGGGGCGCGAAGCACGCTCCATACACGGCGCCCGAGAACGCGGTGAGCCCCACGATCCCGTCGGGGGGATTGAGCGCGATGACAGCGGTGATGAGGGCGAATAGCGCCACGTACAACCTCGTCGCCCTGAGCGTCGCGCGTTCGGAGACGGGCTCGCGCCACACCCCGACGAGGTCGCGCTGGGTGGTGGAGGCCATCACCAGCAGCACGCTGTCGAGCGACGACATGGCCGCCGCGACCATCGCCAGCAGCAGGAACGCACCCGTCCCCGCCGAGAAGACCTCGGGCAGGGTGAGCAGGTGGGGCACCACCAGGTCCGTGTCGGCCAGGCCGCCCGGCATGATGTTGCGCGCGTAGAGCCCCACCGGGATCAGCAGCGTGTAGACGAGCAGGAAGGCGGCCGTCGATACCCACACCCCCTTCCGCGCCGCCGCCCTGCTCTCCAGCGCGTAGAACCGGGACAGCTGACGCGGCTCGACGACGAACTTCACCGTCCCGGCGAAGACCACGCCCAGCGCCAGCGGCACCGCGACACCCCCTCCCCAGCGCAGCAGCGGCTCGGTGACCGGGTCCTCGGCGAGCGTCGCAAATGACCCGAGCCCGCCGGCGGCGGCCATCGTGCCCCGGAAGAGCAGGATCCCGGCAACGATCATCACGATGCCCTGCACGGCGTCGGTCTTCACCACCGAGATGAAGCCGCCCACGACCGTGTACACCATCACGATGAAGAAGACGATGATGATCGCGGCCCGGTACGGGATGTCGAGGAAGACCTCGAGCAGGTTGCCGATCCCCTTGAAGACCGCGGTCATGTAGAAGAACGACGCGAAGAGCACGATCGCCGCCGCCATGACGCGCGCGGCCGGGCTCCCGAAGCGGAACCCGATGAAGTCGGGGATCGTGAGCGAACCCAGCGACTCGGTGAAGGTGCGGAGCCGCGGGGCCACCGCCACCCAGGCCAGAAGCGACATGCCGACCACGAAGGGGACCAGCAGGAACCAGGTGACTCCCCAGTCGTACGCCTGGCCGGAGAAGCCGACGAAGGAGTTGGTGCTCGAGTAGGTGGCGAAAAAGGACAGTCCGATGGCGATGGGTCCCATCGACCGCCCCCCCACGAAATAGTCGGTGACGCCGCGTGTCTTGCGATTGCCGGACCAGGCGTGATGGGCCAGCACGGCCGTATAGGCAAGGAGCAGTACGTGGACGATCCAGTACGTGCGCAAGTTGTCCAGGATGGCTTCGATCATTCCATCAACATGCGCCGTACGTCCGCCTTCTGCACCTTGCCCATGGCGTTGCGGGGCAGCTCGGGGACGGCCAGGAACAGGTGCGGAACCTTGTACGGGGCCAGGCGTTCCTTGCCCCAGGCCCTCAATTCGGCGGCCGCCGCGCCCTCGCTGTCGGCCGCCGGGACCCACGCCGCGCAGAGTTGCTCCCCCCACTCTGCGTGCGGCACGCCCACCACCGCCGCATCCTGGACCACCGGGTGCGTGCGGTACACCTCCTCCACCTCGAGCGCCGACACCTTGTAGCCCCCCGTCTTCACGATGTCGACGCTCCGCCGTCCCAGAATGCGATAGTAACCGCCTTTGCCCACGCAGCCCTCGTCGCCGGTGCGGAACCAGCCGTCGCGAAATGCGGAATCGGTCTCGGCGGGGTGGCCCCAGTACTCGCGGAAGACCTGGGGGCCGCGCACCTCGATCTCGCCCTGCTCGCCATCGGCCACCGGCCGGCCCTCGTCGTCGACGATGCGGACCTCGACCCCGGGCAGTGGCGGGCCCACGTGACCGGGTCGCCGCTCCCCCTCCAGCGGATTCGAGAGCGCCATCCCGATTTCGGTCATGCCATACCGCTCGAGCAGGGTGTGACCGGTGATCTCGCGCCAGCGTTCCAGGGTCGCGACGGGGAGCGCCGCCGAGCCGGACACCATGAGGCGGAGGCGGGCCGCGCCCCGCGACCACCGGTGTTGGGTCCGTGAAGGAGCGTCCTCCCAGGCGCGGACGAGGCGCGAGTAGACGGTGGGCACGGACATGAAGAGCGTGATGTCGCCCGAGGCGAGGCGGTCCCAGGTGGAGGCCGGAGCGCCCGAGCCGAATTCGCAGGTCGCGCCGGTCCAGAGCGCGCAGGCCAGGGCGTTCACGACGCCGTGGATGTGGTGGAGCGGCAGCGTGTGCAGGATGCGGTCGGCGGGTGTCCAGCCCCAGGCGGTGGTGAGTGTGGTGATCTGGGCGGTGAGGTTGCGGTGGGTGATGAGGGCGCCCTTGGGACGGGCGGTGGTGCCGGAGGTGTAGATGAGGAGGGCGGGGGAGGTGGGGTGGGGTGGGGTGGGGGTGGTGGGCGCGTGTGGGTCTGCTCCGGGGTGAGGGCCGGGTGGGGGCAGGGTGAGGATGGTGGCCGCCCGCGCGAGGGCGGTGGCCGCGAGGTGGGGGGTCTGGGGGAGGGCGGGGTCCGCGACAACCACGGTGGGACGGGCGTCGTCCAGCGCGTATTCGAGTTCGGGAAGGGGATGGGAGACGCCAAGCGGCACTGCGATGCCCCCTCGCGCCCAGACGGCCAGTTGCACCGCCACATGTGCGCGCCCCGGGGAAATCAGATAGGCGACCCGGTCGCCGGCCCTCGCCGATGCGAGCCGGTCCCGCCACGCCATTGCTTCGCCCAGAAGCTCGGCGTAGGTCGAGTGCCCGCCTTCGTCCACGAGCGCAATACGTTGGGCGAAGGACGGGTCGGCGATCCGGCCGGGGAGGTTGGTCTGGGTATCCGTGGCCCTGGCGAGTCCTTGGAGGCGCTGGTGAGGCCGCTGTCCGCGCGGTTGCGAGCGACGTTGTCTTGAAGTTGATCCGGGTCGCGGCGGTAGTGAAGGGCCGAAAGTTGTCCCCAACCCGAACCCCGGGACAAGTCGGACGTGGCGCACACTCGGAGTGTGGCGCATCTTTCCCGGGTCTCTTCGAGCGGAATGGGGAGAAGGGCCGCAAATCCGGCCGAGTACAAAGCAGCCCGGAGTCACTGATGAGCGACGCACCTCAACGCGGGTTTCCTGCCAGGATGTTCGGTGCCGCTCTCCTCAGGTCGGCCGTGTACGACGAGTTGACCAACGGTCGAAGGGCCACCCTCCAGGCCACCCTCGTGGTGGTGGTTGTGTCGCTGGCCGCGAGCACCCAGGACTACGGGTTGGGGTGGGTGCCGATGGCGTGGGTGGCCGCGGTCAGCCTGCTTCAATGGCCCTTCTGGGTGTTGCTCACCTACCAGGTCGGATGCGACCGGCTCGGTGGGAAGGCGACTCTCGGTGCTCTCTTGCGCACCTTGGGGTTCGCCAGATTGCCCGGTATCCTCGTAGTCCTGGCACCGGTGTTGGGGGGGATTCACC
Source organism: Longimicrobiales bacterium (assembly GCA_965211795.1). GTDB lineage: Bacteria > Gemmatimonadota > Gemmatimonadetes > Longimicrobiales > Gaopeijiaceae > Bin94. The sequence continues at coordinate 2,830,350 of OZ242973.1, read as the reverse complement.
TCGCGGCCCACCTCTGGACGTTTCTCGCCGGTGTTGTCGCGGTCCGTCAGGCCTGCGGTTTTGGGACGGTCCGGGCCGTCATCACGACACTGTGCGGGATCGTGCCGTACTGGATCGTCGTCTTCCTGGTGCTCAATTGAAGGAATCGAGGCGGCGGCCCAAGAGCCAACCGCAATGAACGGAACGAACCGATGAGTGAAATGAAGCGCGTGTTGCGCGTCCGCGACGGGCTGGCGATCACGGTGGGAATCGTGATCGGGGCGGGGATTCTGCGCACACCCGGGCTGATCGCCGAATACCTGGGCAACGGGTGGCTGATCCTGTCGGTGTGGGTGCTGGGCGGGGTGGTGGCGGCGCTGAGCACGCTGGTGCTCGCCGAGATGGCGGCCGCGCTGCCCAAGGCCGGGGGGAAGTACGTGTATGCGCGTGAGGCGTTCGGCCCCGTGGCAGGGTTCGTGGCTGGGTGGTCCGAGCTGCTGGTGAGCCGGGCGTTTTCGGGCGCGATCAAGGCGGTGGCGATCGCCGAGTACATCATCATCCTGGTGGGGAGCGGGTCGGTGCGTCTTCTCGCCGTGGGGGTCGTGGCGGGGTACGTGATCCTCCACCTGGGCGGCCTCAAGGTCGGCACCACCTTCCAGAACATCACGACGGCGATCAAGGTGGCGGTGTTGTTGGCCATCGCGGCGGCCGGGATCGCGGCGGGCGACGGAAGCGGCCTGATCGCGCCGCCCACGGTGGAGCACGCGTCGCTGCTCGGATTCGCGCTCGCCTACCAGTCCGTGGCCTTCGCCTACTACGGCTGGGAGGACGCGGCCAAGATGGCCGAGGAGATCCGCGACCCGGGCCGCTCGCTGCCCAGGATCCTGATCGGTGGCGCGATCGCCGTCGCGGTCCTCTACCTGTTGGTCAACACGGCCTACCTGGCGGCGCTCACGCCGCAGGAGATGGCGGGCTCGGAGCTGGTTGCCCGCGATGCGGTGCAGGGGGTTTTCGGAAATACCGCCGCGACCTTCGTGGTCGTGGCCAGCCTGCTGATCCTGATCAGTTCCGGGAACGTCAACTTTCTGGGCATGCCCCGGGTGGCCTTCGGGCTGGCGCGGTCGGGACTGGCGCCGAAGATCTTCCAGTACATTTCGCCGCGCGGCACGCCGGTCGCGGGCCTCTTCCTGATCGGGACCGTGATCCTCGTCCTGGCCTCGACGGGGGCGCTCGAGTTCCTGATCCAGTTCATGATGCTGGTGGCGATCTCGGTGGACCTGATGGTCCTGTCGGCGTTCTTCAGGCTGCGCAGGACGCGGCCCGAGCTGGAGCGCCCGCTACGGGTGCCGGGGGGAGTGTGGACGGCGGGCGCGACGATCGTGCTGTATCTGCTGATCCTGGGGATCATCGTGGGGACGCAGCCGGGGCTGGCGGTGGGCGCGGTGGTGATTCTGGGGGGGTTGGGGGTGGCCGGGGTGGTGACGGCGAGGGCATCAAATCCGTAGAAAGGCCTTCCTGGAGAACCTTCTGACCGACAGCGCCAAGAGCGATGCGCTACCGCCGGCTGAGCGGGAAGCCCCCGGCGCGGATTCGGAGCCGGGCTGACAGGTCGCGCCTCTACCGCGAAAAGCAGGGCTCCGCCTGGGCCACCGCCTCCGGGTGAACAATCCGTTGCACCAGACCGCCCTCGCCATCGTCCTGCCACTGCACCTGCAACCCCTTGAGCGACTGCTGGGCACCCGCCTGCTCGTCGCCCAGCGGGTAGACGCCGTAGGGCCCGAGAACCGTCTCGGTCGTTGTGGTGAAGAGGTGGTCGCGGACGGCGGCGCGGTCGAAGTTGCCGGCGGGTGAGATCACCGCATCGATCGCCTCGGCCAGGAGTTCGACCGCCCCGAAACCGGCCGCCGCGTGGTAGCCCGGCGGCCTCCCGTGCGCGATTTCGTACCTCTCCGCGAACCATTCGCTCCCCCTGATGAACCCCGAGGTGCTGATCGTGCTGATCCAGGGAGCGTTCCCCGTCACGCACCGGGCCAGCTCTCCGAGTTCGGTGGCGAAACGGGGGTCGGCGGGACCGAGCGACAGGCTCATCAGGAGCGGTTCGTACCCGACCTGGGCCACGGCCCGGGTGAGCCCGAGCGCATCCTCGTAATAGCCGCCGCCGATGAACAGGTCGCCCCCGGCGTCGCGGGCCGCGCTGGCCAGCGCCAGGTAGTCGGCTTCACCCTCGGGGTAGGAGCGATCAAGCACGATCTCCAGGCCATGCAAACCGGCGGCCTCGCGCACTCCGCTCGCCACCGACGCAGGGTACTGCGTGTCCTCGTACACGAGCGCGACCGTCCTGGCTCCGGCCTGAGCCGCAATCTCCACGGACCCCTGCAGGTAGACCGTGGCGGGGGGCAGCATCTGTACGCTCCACTGCCGCCCCTTTCCAGCCCAGATCGTCGGCGTTCCGGCCAGCGGCGCGACCAGGGGGATCCCGGCTGCTTCGGTCACGTCGAGCACCGGCGCGGTGACCGGGCTGCTGTAGGGGCCGAGGAGCAAGTCGACCCGCTCGACGAAGGTGTGGTAGTGGCGCACGGCCGCTTCGGGGTCGCTCCCGTCGTTGGCCGTCACCAACTCCACCTCGCGGCCCTGAATCCCACCCTGGGAGTTGAGCGCCCCGACAGCCAGTCGATAGCCGTTCTCCATCTCGATGGCGGAGGTGGAACGCGGGCCGGTCTCCGAGATCGTGGCCGCGACGTAGATGGGCTCCGTGTTCCGGGTTTCGGTACAGGCGGCGGTGGTGAGGGCGAGCCCGAGAGCAGCCGCCACCCCTATGGGCCATCGGCGTGAGCGAGGCAATCCGGCCCGGATGTTGGGCCGGCGGCGCGCCGAGAGGATTCCGTCCATGATCAGAACCCCCACACCAACAGCAACTGGATCAAGCTCTCATCCACCTCCGTCCCCAGCTTGTTGCGCCAGTACTGGTACTCGATCCCCGCGTACAGCCCGTTCGCGGAGCCCCCCACGGCCTGCCCGACATCCAACCGCAGCTGCGGCTGGGCCAGGATCGAGGCGGGGACATCGTTGCCGAACTCGTTGGTGGTGGCGCCGGCATACTCCGCGTGACCGGTGATCGAGAAGGCCAGACTGCCGAGGTTGAAGGGGAGCAGCCCGTTGATGTCGAGGATGAAGCGGCCGTCCAGCTCGGGCGGACTCCCCCCGTCCACCCCCTTCCCCCCGTCGATTCCGTACATCAGGTCCGTGTTCAGGAAGATGAAGCGGGGCAGGTTCCACGCGATCCGCGCACCGGGCAGCCACTGCCGGAAGTTGGCGTCGGTCCCGAGGGCCACTCCGCCGAACACGCCGAAGTCCGCGAAGGGACCGAACCCGAGGTCCCTCCCGGTGATCTTTCCCAGGCTGAAGTTCGAGTACCACTCGCCGTAGGCGTCCATCTCGTTGAAGCCGTCGTCGCCGCCGTCATCGAGGAAGTCCACGAAGAAGAAGTTGTCGCCGAACTTCCACATCGACGCGTGCTGCAAGGTGAGGATGAACGTTCCGTGCGACTCCTCGGTGAACGGGTTGGTGTGGCTCCCGTACTGGAAATGGGCCTCGGTCTGGGCCACGGCCACTCCGGGTCCGGTCATCAGGACAGCGATCACGCCTCCCGCCCCCACCCACGCCGATCCCGAGCGGCGCAAATCAGCCAACAATCTCATGGGGGTCCTCCTTACCCGGCGCCTCCGGGCATGCGAATGCGGTCTACAAGTTCACGGACGCTCGCCGGCGGTGCGGGCGTGAACTTCGATACGGTGAGCGCCACCGCGAAGTTGAGCAACATCCCCAGTGTGCCGATTCCCTCGGGCGAGATCCCGAACCACCAGTTCTCCGGCGAGTCCGCGGCGGGGTTGATGAAACGGAAATAGATGATATAGGCGGCCGTGAAGGTGATCCCCGACAGCATCCCGGCCACCGCTCCCTCGCGGTTCATGGTCCGCGTGAAGGTCCCCAGGATGATCACGGGGAAGAACGACGAGGCCGCGAGCCCGAAGGCAAAGGCGACCACCTGCGCCACGAACCCCGGCGGGTTGATCCCCAGCAGCCCCGCCACCACCACCGCGAACGCCGCGCTGATCCGCGCCGCCAGCAGTTCCCCCCTCTCCGAAATGTCCGGTTTGAGCGCCCGTTTCAGCAGATCGTGACTGATTGCGGACGAGATCACGAGCAGCAGTCCCGCCGCCGTGGACAGCGCCGCCGCCAATCCCCCCGCCGCAACCAGCCCCACCACCCAGTTGGGCAGCCGCGAGATCTCCGGGTTGGCGAGGACCATGATGTCGCGGTCGATCGTCAGCTCGTTGGCGTCGGGGTCGCCCACGTACCGAATGTTCCCGTCCCCGTCCTTGTCCTCGAAGGTGATCAGCCCCGTATCCTCCCATTTGCTGAACCACTCCGGCATCGCCTCGTACGGCTGCCCGGCGACCGTGTCGAGCAGGTTGGTGCGCGCGAAGACGGCCACCGCGGGCGCCGTCGTGTACAGGATCGCGATGAAGAGCAGCGCCCAGCCCACCGAAACACGCGCGTCCCGCACCCGGGGCACCGTGTAGAAGCGGATGATGACGTGCGGCAGCCCTGCCGTGCCCACCATGAGCGCGGCCGTGATGAAGAACACGTCGATCGTCGACTTGGTGCCGTCGGTGTAGGCCGTGAAGCCCAGCTCCCGGTGCAGTCCGTCCAGCTTGTCGAGGAGGAAGATGCCGCTCTCCGGGTCGGCCCCGCCGAAGCCGAGCTGGGGGATGAATGTCCCCGACAGCATGACCGCCAGGAAGAACGCCGGTACCATGTAGGCGAAGATCAGGACGCAGTACTGGGCCACCTGGGTGTAGGTGATCCCCTTCATCCCGCCCAGAACGGCGTAGAAGAAGACGATCCCCATTCCGATGATGACGCCGACCGTGACATCCACCTCGAGGAAGCGGCTGAAGACGATCCCCACCCCCCGCATCTGCCCGCTCACGTACGTGAACGACACGAAGATCGCGCACGCCACCGCCACCACCCGCGCCACCTGCGAGTAGTACCGCTCGCCCACGAACTCGGGCACCGTGTACGCGCCGAACTTGCGCAGGTAGGGCGCCAGCAGCATCGCGAGCAGCACGTACCCGCCCGTCCACCCCATGAGGTAGACGGACCCGTCGTACCCCATGAACGAGATCAGCCCCGCCATCGAGATGAACGACGCCGCCGACATCCAGTCCGCTGCGGTGGCCATCCCGTTGGCGAGCGGCGAGACGCCCGTGCCGGCTACATAGAAGTCCTTGGTGGAGCCGGCCCGTGACCAGATCGCGACGCCGATGTAGAGGGCGAAGGAGAGGCCGACCAGGATGAAGGTCCAGAGGCGGACGTCCATGGTTAGCGGCGACACCTCATTCCTCCGCCACCCCGTACTCCCTGTCCAGCCGGTTCATGAGGCGCGCGTAGACGAAGATCAGCACCACGAATACGTAGATCGACCCCTGCTGGGCGAACCAGAATCCGAGCTTGAACCCCGTGCCGGGGATGCGGATCGCGTTGAGCGCGTCGGCGAAGAGGATGCCGCACCCGAAGGAGACCGCGAACCAGATCGCCAGCAGGATCGTGAGGTAGCGGAGGTTGCGGGCCCAGTAGGCGTTGGGGTCGGGCATGGGGGAGGGGTTGGGGGACCGAAAGGTGGTGGAATCGGCGGGGTCGAAAAGATGGGCTGGGGTGGTGCGGTTCGCCAGTGACGACCGGACAGCCAGCGTCCGTGGTCGACCACGCTGGCAAAACGCATGCATTATCGCTACATTATGAATTCGTCATCGAACACGGAGACACACGTATGGGCGTACTCACGATCAGGAACGTGGACGACGAGGTCATCGCGAGGCTCAAGGCGCGGGCCAAGCGGAATCACCGCTCGCTGGAGGGCGAACTGCGCCATCTCTTGAGTCGGTATGCGGTCCCGGATCTGAGCTACGGACTGATGCGCGAGCGGGCCCGCGCCGCCTACGGCCCGTCTCCGGCGGTCCCGGACGATGCGCCCGGCTCCCCGTCCGAGGCCACCGGTCCGTATCCGGACGCCGAGGCCGAACCGGTGGAATGGCTGGGGGCCATGCGAGATGTCACCGCGATCACGGGCGACATCATTTCGCCTGTATCGGAGCTGTCCGACTGGAACGTGTACCGTTCGGACGCGATGTCCGGCGAAGATGATGGCGAGGCGCCGTGAACCTGCTGCTGGACACGCACGTCTGGATCTGGAGCGTAGGGAGCCCGGACCGCGTCTCGACCAGGGCCCGCGCCGCTCTGTCGAAGCCTGGAAACACCGTGGCTCTTTCCCCCGTGAGCATCTGGGAGGCGCTGCTGCTCGCGGAGAGGGGCCGGGTGTACCTTGCACCCGACCCCTGGAGGTGGATCCGGACGGCTCTCGCGACCAGAGCGATGCGGGAGTATCCGTTGACCCACGAGGTCGCGCTCCGAAGCCGCAGCATCCGCCTTCCCCACGACGACCCGGCCGACCGCTTCATCGCAGCAACCGCCATGGTCCACGGGCTCACTCTGGTAACGGCGGACAGGTCGCTGCTCGGCTGTCCCGACATCGCGGTGTTGCCGGGGGCCTGATTCGCGTTTGGACTGAAGCTACATTTGTAACGCTACATCACGGTGGGTCACCTCGAGGGGCGCCTCGTTGTGATCGCCCACACGCAGCGCGGCAGGAACACTCGGAGCCTACGAAAAGCGACTTGAGGCGGATCGACCGGATGAGGGATGAGGACATCGACTACTCGGACATCACCGAGCTCGACGCCGAGTTCTTCGCGACCGCACGCGTGGTGGTACCGCTGGGAAGAAGCAGGTGACCGTCCGTCTGGACAGGGATGTCCTGGCGTGGCTGAAGGCCCAGGGCAGAGGATACCAGACCCGGATCAATGCCATCCTGCGGGCGTACTATGAGGCGCACAGGACCCGAAATGCCCACTCCCGCCGAGGGACACGCGGCTGATCCGCGGCGCTACGCCCTGACCCCTGGTCCAGCGCCGCGCTGGGTCTCATCAGGGTGCTGCCGGGCGCCTGACGCTATGTTTACCGAACTTCCCACCAGGTCCCGCACCCATCGGAAGGGTACGCCGCCATGACTTCGGATCCCCCAAGAGCCGAAGTTGCGCATCGCTGGCGGCCCATCGAGGATCTCCCCCCCGGTTGGCAAGACCTTGCCGATGCCAAGCTCCACCGGCTGGCGGCCGACTGGACCGGGATTCGCGAAAACCCTGGCTCAGACGCGGCCATAGCCGAGTTCAGCGAGCGCCTGAAACGCGAGTGGGCGATCGAGACGGGGCTGATCGAACGGGTCTACACCCTGACCCGGGGAATCACGGAAGTTCTGATCGAGCACGGACTGCGCGAGGAGTTGATCCCCTCTTCGGCCACGGACCGCGATCCGGCACTCGTCTTCGACATGCTTCAGGACCATGCCGCCGCTGTGGACGGGTTGTTCGATTTCGTCGGGCGGGAGCGCCAACTGTCGACCAGCTACATCAAGGAACTCCACGCTGTGCTTCTGGCCCATCAGGAGACTGCCAGCGGCCGTGACGTCTTCGGGCGACGCGTGGAAATGCCGCTGATCAGAGGGGACTACAAGAAGCGGCCCAACGACCCCGTGCGGCCGGACGGCCGGGTGCACGAGTACTGTCCCCCCGAGCAGGTGGCCCCGGAGATGGACAGGCTCCTGGCGATGCACCTGGAACACGGAGAGCGGGGAGTTCCGCCCGAGGTCGAAGGTGCCTGGCTTCATCACCGGTTCGTGCAGATCCACCCCTTCCAGGATGGAAATGGCCGCGTGGCGCGCGCTTTGGCGACGTTGGTTATGATTCGCGCGCGGTGGTTCCCGCTGGTGGTGACGGATGCCAGGCGGGCGGAGTTCATCGGCGCTCTGGAGATGGCCGATGCCGGGGATCTTCGGCCGTTGGTGCGCTTGTTTTCCGGTATTCAGAGACGAGCGTTCGAGGGCGCGGTCGCCGTGGCGCGCGGCATGATTCCCCGGCGGATCTGACGAGTGGCGCCGCTCCTCTTGCCGTAGACGGCTACCTCACCTCTGGCGGCAGGCGCTTGACCACTACCGTGGGCACATCGAACTCGTCCTTCTCGACGAAGGCGACCAGCCCGCCCGGTCCGAAGGCCGCAAACATGGTGGCTCCGCTCTGACGGGAGAATGTCCCTACGTACCGGCCGCCGGCACTGATGACGTCAATGGGCGAAGCGGGAGCCCGGGCGGTGCTGAATGCCAGGCCGGACAGCACGTTGCCGGCTACGTGGTCCTCCCACGGGTAGCCGTCCTCCGGAGTGCGCCGCACCCAGACGCCGCCCGTCCAGGTGGTTCTCAGGTCGTCGATGACCGGGACTTCCCCGTGGACCGGGTAGGAGCGGGCTTCATCGAGCCAGTCCTCATAGTTCATGGCTTCGCGCATCTGGTCCCTCACTTCGGGAGGAAGGTCGCTGTAGCCGAAATCCCGCTCGACCTGCGCCACGCGCAACTCACGATAGTGGTTCCGAATATCCTCCGTGACCGTGCGCGCCTCGATCGGTCTCGTTACCACCCGGACGACGGTCCCGTCGGAAGTCGCGAACTTGATCGCGTATCCGGTGGAATCCGTGAACACGAACCCACCGTCGGGCAGGACATCGAACAGGAGTTTCGGCGTAAAGGCAGCAACCCGATTCACCTGCTCGAATTCCGCCGGAGCCCAGGCGCTCACGATCTCCTCAGCGCGGACAGCATTCCCGTCGACGCCCAACCGCTCAAGCACTCTGGGGCCTTCGCGCTGTCGCATCGAAAAGGAAGAGCCGCCCCCCGGGGTCTCACCTTGCTGAAACGTGACGGCACGCTTGGGGTAGCCAAGCAGCGTTTCGCCAGCCGTCGCGCGCAGGAGGTAGGTGCGCGTGCCCGGGGACTCAGGCTCGGTTTCCGCAGGGAAGCGAACCATCCGGTCGAACTCACCCCCGGGCCGGAAGACGTGGTACGCGCGATGACCGTAGTCGGCCACCACCATCGTCCCATCCCGGAAGGTGACGGCGGAGGTGGCGGCCCGAAACTCGCCCGGGCCCTCTCCGGGACGGCCGAACTCCGTTACGAATCCTCCGAGGGAATCGACGACCACAATCCGCATGACGTCGCCGAGGTCGGGTCCGACATCGGTGATGTGGAGGTTGCCGGAAGCATCAAAGGCCAGGGAGGTGACGGAGGTGAACAACTCCCACGGGGCGCCCCCGCCACCCACCCGGAACACGTCCTCGAACTCGGCGGACAGCGAGACATCTTCCGCCGGGAGCTCGACGACGGGCGCCTGGGCGGTCAGGGGAATCGACGAGGCCCGGCAGAGCAGACAAACGGCACACGCGGTGGCGCTGCCGATCCGCATGTAGAGGGCGGCCCGGGGAGTCACTTCACCTGTTCCCTGACGAGCACGATTCGGGACCCGTCCCCATTCGCCCGCAACTCGACCTGTCCCGAGTCGACGATCTCCCCCTCATAGATCAACGGCCCCTTCTCCTTCCACACCTCCCACACCCGCACCCGGCCGCCGGTGTCCACTTCGAAGTGGTGGACCACATCTCCGTCCTCGAACCGGAACACGGCCATCCCGGCGCGATTGTATTCGAAAAACACACGCTGGAGCGGCCCCTCGCCGGCCTCGACCGTCCAGATCCCATCAATGGGCGTGGGGTTGCGATTGTTGTGGTTGGCCATCCAGTACGTGAACCCCCACGCGCCCGCGAGCACGGCCGCGACGGCGACACTCCGAACCGCCACAGCCCTTCCCGATGGCCCGGAGTCGAGCAACACGGTCTCGACGAGCCGCCGGGCGTGGGGCCGCACGACGACGACCAGACAGATCAACACTGTGACCGAGGCCGGCAGGGCGCCGATACCGAACAGGATGTCCATGAGGATAATATTGCCCACGACCGGCAGCAGGACCAGCGCGCCGACCAGGGAGGTCCGCGGCCAGGCCAGCAGCAGTCCGCCACCGATCTCGACCAGGGCGATGACGGTGCCGTAGACGGTGGAGGATCCGAAGTAGTACCAGGTCAGCCAGAATCCGCTGACCTCGCCCATGGGCTTCGTAACCTCGGAGTCGATCACGGTGAACTGGGAACCGGTCAGCTTGGCGAAGCCGTAGGTGATCATCAGCACGGCCGCGATCCATCTGGCGACCCGGACGCCTGTGCTCATCGTGGGTTGTTGCTGCATGTTCACACCCCCTACATCAACCCCCCGATCACCCCATCCTCGTCGATCGTCATCGCCAGCGCGGCCGGCTTCGCCGCCAGCCCCGGCATCGTCATGATCGACCCGGTCTTCACGACCACGAACCCCGCGCCCGCCGAGGGCGTGACCGCGCGCACGGTGATCCGGAAGCCGCGCGGCCGCCCCAACAGCGCGGGATTGTCCGAAAACGAGTACTGGGTCTTGGCGATGCAGACGGGCGCGTTGGCCAGCCCGAAGGACTCCAGCCGTTCCAGTTCGGCCGTCACCCCCGGCTGGAAGTCCACTCCGGCGGCCCCGTAGATCTCCGTCGCCACCGTCTCGATCTTCCCGCTCAGCGGCATGTGGTCCGGATAGAGGGGACGGAAGCTGGCCTCGCCGCTGTTCGCGATCTCCCAGACCGCGTCGGCGAGGTCGACGCACCCCGGCCCGCCCCCGCCGTGGGGATCGGCCTCGACCGCGTGGATCCCGCGGGCCGCACAGCCATCCAGCACCATCGCAACCTCGGCCTCCGTGTCGCTCGCGAACCTGTTCAGCGCCACGACCGCCGGCACCCCGAACTTCGCCACGTTCTCGACGTGCCCGTAGAGGTTCTCCATCCCCGCTCCCAGCGCCTCCAGATCCTCGTTCGCCAGCGAGTCCTTCGAAGCGCCCCCGTTCATCTTCAGCGCGCGGATCGTCGACACGATCGCGACCGCGTCCGGGCTGAGCCCCCCCAACCGGCACTTGATGTCGAAGAACTTTTCGGCCCCCAGGTCCGCGCCGAACCCCGCCTCGGTCACCACGATGTCGCCCAGCTTGAGCCCGGCCCGGGTCGCGATCAGCGAATTGCACCCGTGCGCGATGTTGGCGAAGGGTCCCCCGTGGATGAAGGCCGGCGTCCCGCCGAGCGTCTGCACCAGGTTGGGATCGAGCGCGTCCCGCATCAGGACGGTCATGGCCTCGTGGGCGCCGATGTCGCGGCAGCGCACCGGGTCGCGGGTGCGCGTATACCCGATGATGATGTTGCCGAGTCGCCGCTTCAGGTCGGGCAGGTCCTTGGCCAGGCAGAAGATCGCCATGACCTCGGAGGCGGCCGTGATCATGAAGCCGTCTTCGCGCGGGATCCCGCCGAAGGGCCCGCCCAGCCCGACGATCACGTTGCGCAGTGCCCGGTCGTTCATGTCGACCGCGCGCCCCCAGGTGATGCGCCGATGGTCCAGTCCCGTGCTGTTCGGCCGGAAGAGGTGGTTGTCGAGCATGGCCGACAGGAGCGCGTGCGCCGAGGTGATCGCGTGGAAGTCGCCGGTGAAGTGAAGGTTGATGTCCTCCATGGGGACGACCTGCGAGTAGCCCCCGCCCGCCGCCCCGCCCTTGATCCCGAACACCGGACCCAGCGACGCCTCGCGAATGCAGAGCACAGGGTTGCGTCCCCGCAGGTTGAGCGCGTCGGCGAGGCCCACGGAGATGGTGGACTTGCCTTCGCCGGCAGCGGTGGGGCTGCATCCTGTGACCAGTACAAGCTTGGCGCCGCGGTGCGGGCGGGCCTGGACCACGTCGAGGGGTACCTTGGCCTTGTAGTGTCCGTACTGCAGGATTTCGTTCTCGCCGAGGCCCGCCGCGGCGGCGATCTCGGAGATGGGCTTCATCTTGTGGGCTTGCGCGATTTCGATGTCGGAGAGCATGGATGTCCTGGGTGGGAGCTGGAGTCGGTAGGCACAGGCGGGAGAAAAACGGCCTGCGAAGTCTGGCGCGGAAACAGCCGGCGAGGCAAGTCGAAGCGCGTGTCCGGACGCGGCCGCGGCTGGCGGTGCGCGGGGCGGTGATTCGGGGGGATTCCGTCCACCGACTGCCGGTTTGAGGAGGCTCGAGCGGCCGTCCGGCTCACGGGAGTCTGTAGACCAGTCCTCCCCGCAGGCTCAGGACACGGAGATGGTCGATCCCGTTCCTGAATCCTCTCAGGCTGAGTCCGTAGAGGAATCCGACCGTGGCATCAAGCCTCGCGTTCAGCCGAACGTCAAACTCGGTTCCCGCGGAGAGCAGGACGTTCAGCCCGGGCGAGGCCGGCCCGCAACTTCCGAGCCGCTGGGCCGCCTTTCTCCCTTTCCGGCAGGCGATCGGCAACACGAGGGCGGGGCCGGCGAGCACGTGCAGGCCCAGCTGCTTCGATTCGTACGGAACCTGCATCCTTCCAAGTGCGCTGAACTCCAGGTAGTCCGCCTCCCACCGGTCCTCGATCAGCGGGCCCTCCACGAAGTTCTCGAGATACTCTGAGATCTCGCCCGTCTGTGAGTAGGCGGCGCCGAACTGGAGCGCGAACCGCTGCCGCACCGGCACTGTCACTTCGGCACCGGCCCGCATCCGTACCACGGGAGACGAGCCTCCTCCGTCCTCCACGCGGACCAACGGGGGCGGAGCAGTCCACGATCGGTTGACTCCGGCGGTAAAGGCGACCGCGGAGGGTCCGGACGCGGGGACTTGCGTGGCAAACGCGCCCGAGAGCATTAACAGAAAAATGCCGAACCGGTTCATCACGGAAGTGTACTCTTCCTGGTGCGGAGAAAGCCACCGGGTTCGCAACAAGGGAGAGCCAGCCATGTGGGGCGCGATCATCGGTGACATCGTCGGTTCCGTGTACGAATGGGACCGGATCAAGACGAAGGACTTCGAGTTCTTCAGCGAAAGGGGCCACTTCACGGACGACTCCGTCTGCACGGCCGCGGTGGCCGACATCCTGCTGCACGACCTTCCAGCGGCCGCCACGCTGCAGGAATGGTGCCGCCGCCACCCCGGCATGTCCTACGGAGGTTGGTTCCGCCAATGGACGTGGCACGAGTTCCCCGAGCCCTACAACAGCTTCGGCAACGGCGCGGCCATGCGCGTCTCGCCTGCCGCCTTCCTCAACCGGGACGACCTCCCCGCCGCCCTCGCCGCCTCCGACCGGGTCACCGCCGTCACCCACGATCACCCCGAGGGGATGAAGGGCGCACGGGCCACCGTCCACGCGATCTGGCTGGCCCTGAACGGCGAGGACCCCGCGGCGATCCGAGCGACAATCACCGCCGAGTACCGCTACGACCTCTCCCGCACCGTGGGCCAGATCCGCCCCGGCTACTCCTTCAACGAGACCTGCCAGGCGACCGTCCCCGAGTCGATCACCTGCGCGCTGGAGTCGAAGTCGTTCGAGGACGCGATCAGGAACGCGGTGTCGCTTGGGGGCGATTCGGACACGGTGGCGGCGATCGCGGGCCCCATCGCGGAGGCGCTGCACGGGATTCCGGGGGAGATGAAGGTGATTGCGCGGGAACGGTACTTGGGGGACGCGGGGGATATCCTGGCAGTGATCGATGAGATATACGAAAAATGAGAATTCGGATATACAAGAAGTGAGAAAGGAGATATACGAAATGATCCGCAGCACCATCTCCGCGCTCGTCGCCGGAACGCTCCTCGTGGGCACGGCCGCCCGGACCACCGCGCAACAGCGCGACGACGGCCGCGCACGTGTGGACACGCTGGAAGGCGGGAGAATCGTCGTATCCAACCCGGACCTCCCCCAGGCGGGACCGGAGGGAGTGCCGACCCTCGTTGAGGTGCTCAGAATCGGGTCGACCGACGGCACCTGCGACGCCTTCGGCCAGGTATACTCGCTCGCCGTGGACGGCGATGGCCGGATCTACGTGGCCGACCGGCCGGCGAACGAGATTCGCGTGTTCACGCCCGAGGGTGATTGTCTGAGATCCTTCGGACGGTCCGGCGAAGGACCCGGCGAATTCGGCTGGCTGGTGGGGATCGCGTGGCAGCCGCCCGGTTACCTGTGGGCGATCGACGGGCTGCGAAGCCGCGCTACGGTCTTCGACCCCCTGGGCAGCGTGCTTGCGACGCACCGCTTGCAGCTGGGTCAGGCGGCCAGCGTGCCCTGGCCACTCTGGGTCGATACCAGAGGGGGTCTGCACATCTGGTTGCCGGGATCCGGACCGGGGTCAGGCACCATCGTGGAGTACGGCACGGGCCCGGAACTCGACTCTCTGGCGAGCGTTCCGCAGCCGGCGATCCCGCCGGATCCACGGATGAGATACACGCGCGAGATCGGTGAGGGGGACAACCGGATGGCCATGGAGTTCGTGATTCCATACGCGCCGAGAGTGCAGTGGACCGTGAATCCGGCGGGGAATATCTGGCAGGCCCGCACCTCCGCCTTCGCCATTCACGAGACGACCCGGGCCGGAGACACCCTGCGCACCATTCAGCTGGACCGGCAGGCGCCGAGGCTGGAAGGACGGGAGCGCGACAGCATCGCGGCCGACGCCGAAATCGCCGCGCACAGGCTTCCGGAGAGGAAGCACGCCATCGAGACCATTGGCACAGGTCCCGACGGATGGGTCTGGGTCGATACGGAAAGGGTGGCGACGGTCGGCTGGGACGTATTCGACGAGCGCGGCTACTACATGGGCCGCGTGGTTCCGCCGGTGCCGATCGAAAAGTGGCCCTTCCCGATCTTCGGAGCCGGTACGGTGACCGCAGTGACCCTCGGGGAACTGGACGTGCCCTATGTGGTGCAGCTGCGCGTCGTGCGGGGGGGGGTGAGCGGTTCTACCGAACGGAATCCATTGTAGCACCGAATTGTCAACTCCGGTTGACATTTTGTAAACTGGTCCTTACCCACTGGAGTCAACAGAGAGCAGGAGACCTCATGCGAACCACCGTCCCCACCTCAAGCTTGGCAATCGCCGTCGGCACACTGCTGGTGACCACGACGAGCGCGGCCGATGCGCAGGAACGCGGCGGCCAACGCGTGCGCGTGGACACGCTCGAAGGCGGGAGGATCGTCGTATCCAACCCGGACCTCCCCCAGGCGGGACCGGAGGGGGTGCCGACACTCCTCGAAGTACTGAGAATCGGCTCGCTGGATGACACCTGCGACGCCTTCGGCAGGATCATGTCCCTGGCGGTGGACGGCGACGGCCGAATCTACGTGGCTGACCGGCAGGCGAGCGAAATCCGGGTCTTCTCACCCGAGGGAGAGTGTGTGAGAACCTTCGGCCGCTCCGGCGAAGGACCCGGGGAGTTCAGTTTGCTCGCGGGGATCGCGTGGCAGCCGCCGGGGTTCCTGTGGGCCATCGATTCGATCCGTGAGCGCTTCACCGTCTTCGACTCCCTCGGAACCGTCCTGGCGACACACCCGTTGCGGCTGGGTCCGGCCGCCTTCCATCCGTGGCCGATGTGGGTCGATGGGGGAGGAAGTCTCCACCTCTGGATACCGGGCTTCGACAGCATCGTCAAGCACGGGACCGGACCGGGACTGGAGCTGCTGGAAAGCTCTCCGGAGCCGGAGGAGATTCCGACGCGCGAGGCGTACACCGAACAGGCGGCCGTGGGCGGCAGCCGGATCAGCGTGCGGCGCGGGATACCGCATTTGCCGCATATCCTCTGGACGATGAACCCGTCCGGGAACATGTGGCAGGCCAATTCCTCCGCATTCGCCATCCACGAGACGACGTACGGCGGGGACACCCTGCGAACCGTGCGACTGGATCGCGAGGCGCCCAGGCTTGAGGGGCGGGAGCGCGACAGCATCGCGGACGCCCTCGGAATCGCCGCGCGCAGGCTGCCGGAGCGAAAACGCGCTCTCGAGGATATCCGGACCGGTCCCGACGGCTGGGTCTGGATCGAGACGGAGCAGGGCGCGACCCGGGCCTGGGAGGTCTTCGACGAGCGCGGGTACTACGTGGGACGCGTGGCGTCGCCGGTGTCGATCGAGAAGGAACCGTTTCCGGTATTCGGCACCGACCGGGTTACCGGCGTGACGCTGGACGAGTTCGACGTGCCCTACGTGGTTCAGTTGAGGATCGTGCGTGGGGGGTGATCGCGCCGACCAACCGGATACCGGCAGACGCCGCCCGCAGCCTGTCGACTCCGGTTGACATTATGTAAAGCGGAGATGTCGTTTTCCAATCAAGAAAACAAGTCGTTGCATTTCAACGACTTACGGGATTCCAAGGTGATTCGGCGGGTTCCCAGTCAAATAAACTCGGGGTGAATCGCGGCCCGAGCCCGAATCCGATCACGCACGTGCCCAGAACGGCAGATACCGGCGCAGGCGGGGACCCGCCGCCGGATCCGCGACTACGATCAGCCCCTTGTCCACTGCGTCGGTGAGGATGCGCGACACGGTCGAGGCGTTTCTGTCCGCGATCTTGAAGCGCGCCCGCAGGGAGGAGTTCGTCATGGGCTGCTGGGTCACGTAGCGAAGGCAGGCGTGCATGTAGCAGGCGTGGAGACGCTCCCGGCGGTCCATGCTGCGGAACCGCTTGTGCGCAAACAGTGAAGCCCGCGTGGATCCTGGGGGGTTCTCGAACACCGGCGCCGGGAGCCCGTGGGCTTCGACGGCGTCAACGACCTTGTCGATCCCGGTGCCGCGCTCCTCGCAGATGTTGAGGCGCCGCATGAGCGACGCGAGGCTTTCGTTCCGAGAACGGGGTTGCGAGTCCAGGAAGCGATCGGTGTCGATGAGCGGCTCCCCGGGGTTGCTGACCTCCAGGCGGCGGTCGAACACCTCGATCATCGGGCCCGCGCCTGAAATCGCGAAGTCCTGGTGGATTAGAGCGTTGGCGGCGAGTTCGCGGATCGCGATCGCCGGGAACATCGGCACTTCGTGGCGAAATGCGGGTCCGAGCACCTCGTTGGCCGGAGTCCAGGCGCGAATGTGGCTGACGAGACCCTCGAATCCGCTCGCGTAGCCCTTGCCGCCCACCTGCTCGCGCTCCGCCTCCATGCGTCCGGAGCCGCGGTAGCGGATCAGGCGCACGGCCTTCCGCTTCAGGCGAGGGAATTCCGCCAGCCGACGGGCGAAGAGAATGGCGCCCAGATTGGTGATGTCGTAGCCGCCGGCCTGGTTCCGCTTGGTGAGCCGGTCGTGGGCAAGACCTTCCAGAACAGCGTCGTGTCCATCCGCGGGCGGGACTCCGAGCAGGTGGAAAATAGGCCGGATAGTCCAGGGCCTGGAGGACGTCCTCGCCGGTGAGGTGCTCGGCCGCGATGCCCTCTTCGAAGGAGTGCTCCAGCAGGAGGTGCCAGAGCCGCCTTTCCCTGGATGATTGGTCGCGCAGCTTTCTCGTCGAGCTGCCGACGCGGATGAACTCGGTCCGCTGGAAGGCCACCGGTCGGCTCGTCGCGCGTTCGACCTCGAGCAAGACCACCCGCGATCCATCCACCTCGATCTCATGGAACCGGAAGTGGACCTGTGGGTCGAGGAGCCGTACCAGCCACGGTTCGATGAGCTCGTTCCCCTTCTTTGTCGCACCCGGAACAAAGTCCGTACCGACGAGTTCGTGGGTGCTGTTCCGGACTCCCCAGAGGACGTAGCCGTGTGACCGGCCATGCAGGGCGGCCGAATTGGCCATGGCCGACAGGTACTCGCCGACCCGATCGGGACGCCTGTAGTTCTCCTTGAATTCCACCCACTCCGTCTCGTGCGGCAGGGCGCGGAGCCGACGCACCAGATCGGCGAGATAGCGGGATGAGCGTGGAGGCGTCATCGGCGCGGCCATCGGTGAGGGGGGCGGTCTCCGTGTTCAGGCATCGCCCATTCTAGCGAGAGCCGGGATGATTCGGCTAGGGTCGATGTGCTTGGCACCCCGCCCCGGAAGAAGAGGTCGCTGTGCTTGAGGTGGGCGCTCCTCCGGCGATGTCCGCACCACCAAAATGAAATACCCGTCAAGAAAATAAGTCGATGTCTTTCAATGACTTATGGGATTTTGACGCGATTTGGCGGGTTTCCGATCAAATAAACTCGGGGTGATTCGTGGATGGCGAGTGGGTGATAGATGGTCACTCGTTGTCCCGGCGGTTCGACTGGACCTCGACCCTCAGGAGTCGGCGCAGGTCAATCCCAAACGGAATCCTCATGGATGCTGTCGGATTGGTGATCACCGCCCTGATTGCCAGAGGTCGGTGGCCGCGTCTTGTTTCTGAGCTTTCCCCGCCTTTCGCTCTCCCGATGAAGGCGGCGCGCCCGGTGCCGAACCGCCCGCACCCTCCACGCGTGCCGCAACGACATTCGTCGCGCGATCCAGGCCCGCAGTCCTCGCGTTCCGTGGAGCCTCCTGAACCACAACACCTTGCAGAGCGTCAGCTGGAAGCTCCTCCGCACGCGCTTGCCGATCTTGTCGTTCTGGGCTTTCCATTCGCGAGCCCACTCTCCCAAAATCCGAACCAACTCCGGGTACGGTCCGCTGCCCGTTCGCTGTTTCTTGACTTTGACGGCAACACGGAGGTTGCGCGAGGGCGTTTCGCTCTCTGGCAGGCCCGTCTCGGACATCAGTGCCGACACCCAGTCCAGCAGCTTTGCGCCCGGTACCAGGTTGTGGAGGCTGGCATTCGCGACATCGTCGTAATGAGCCGATCTGCGCTGCCTCCACTCGTCCATGGCTTCCGGGGTTGTGTCCCATGTCACGACCACTTTCCGAAACGGGCAGGCGGGTTTCCGCAACTCCGTTCGCTTCAGTTCCTCCAGGCCCGCGATGGTCCGAGTCATAAAGTCATCCAGCACGTTTGCAGGCCGGAATGGGTCTTCCGGCGGAGCCGCGAACCACAGTGGCATTCCCACCACCAGAGTCCCGTAGCCGTACCTCTCCACCAGCTCCCGGTAGGAACGTTTCGCCAGCTTCCTGCGAACCTGTTCGATCACCTGGTCGGCAGCCCGCCTCTGTTCCGCCTGCCATGGCCGTCCCCGTCGGACCTTCCGCAGAAACCCGTCCAGGTCGACGGTGTGCTTCCCAGGGATGCCGTTCCACGCCCTCATCGCACTCTGTATGTCCTTTGCTGGGACTGTGGTGAAGACCTCCGTGACCTCGATCCAGTCGAAATGCACTTCCGTTTTTGGCAAGACCTGCACCCTGTAGATCAGGCCGTCGCCGGGATCATCCATTCCTCTCCCGAGTTGGCTTCTGTCGGGCCGCCAGGTCAGCACCATGCCCATGAACGGTTTCCGCCGAGACACTCCTTCCGCCCGCCGGGACCAGTAGACCTCTCGCAGTCGCTTGGTTCGGCTTTTGGCGGAGATGCGAGGCCAGCTCGCCTCTGTTGTCGCCTCCTTCGCGTACAGCACGCTCAGTCCCGACAATGGAGTTCCTCCCTTCCGGATGCGCTTGTCCCTTGCGGGCTGAAACCCCGCGCGAAACCGCCCGGAGCGGACGACCCTCCGAGCTTGCCTTCTGCGGCCACAGCGACCGCTTGCCGCCGGGCTTCCCGCCGTTCGGCCCCCATTGAGCCTACTACCCAGGTCCTCGTGGTGGAACTGGCCACGGCTCCCTTCGGGGCCAGTTCGGCGCAGGCGTAGAGGGCCGGCATATGGGCGGTGGTCCAGCGTCCGGCGACTTGGATGACAGCGAGTCCTTCCCCCACGGCCAACAGGTCCTGGGTCATCCCAACTCGCGGCGAATGTCGCTTTTCGGCGGGTGTCGCACCCTGGAGATCCCGAATGACACGATTCGCCCTTGCCAGCAAGGCCGCCACGTTACTCTTCGAGAAGCGCGCGTCCGGGTCATAGTCGGCGCTGTGTTCCTGGCCTGTATGACAACGATTGCCGTGGCAAAACGACACACCGGAGGTCCACCTGGCGGGGCGCCCCCCGTCGAGGCTGATGGAGAAGCTGCGTGGCCGCGTCGAGCCAATGGTCGGGATTCATCGCCCGTCCTCCGCCATCAACTCTTCCAGTTCCGCCCGCAGCTGGTAGCGGAAGCCGGTGTCGATGAGCAGCTCCTCTTCGGTCATCTCGTCACCGACCTGTCCCTCGAAATCGACGATTTCCCTGCCCCCGAATCTGGGCGGCATCTCGTCGAACACGAAGACGACGTCCACGATGTCGAGCCCGTAGTGATCCACGAACGGCTTGAGCGTCAGCTCCGTCTCGTGAGTGCCGAAATGGTTGGCGTAGGCGCGCTCCACGATGGTTCTGATTCTCGACAGACTCTCCTGGGGCACCATGTCGTCCCTCCCTTCGGTTTGAGGCGAGGAGGAATCTAACGCGGGGCGATCAGCGGCACGTCATTGAGCGGTTGTCGGCGAGTGGGGATCCCCGGCCCGGCTACAACCGCCCCACCCCCACCTCGGGCCCCACCCTCCCCAACGCCGGCGCCGGCCCCACCGGCTTCAACGCCACCGGACACGCCTTCAGCGCCGCCGTCTGCGTCACCGGATCATACCCACCACCAGTCAGCACATTCACCGGCACGTCCTCAAACGCGAACGACGCGAACACCGTCCCCTTCGGCGACTTGGTCGTGGCCCGCACCTTCACATGCAGGCACCCGCGCGGGTTGCTCATCTCGGCCCAGCCGCCGTCCTCCAGCCCCAGCCGTGCGATGTCCTCGGGGTGCACTTCGAGCGTCTCCTCCGAGAGCAGGTAGTCGATCCCCGTGGCCCGTCCCGTCTGCGTGCGCGTGTGATATTGGGGCAGTCGGCGGCCGGTGGTGAGCCAGATCGGAAATTCTTCCGAAAGGGTCTCCTCCGGATCGCGATACTCCAGCATCTTGAAGATCCCGCGCCCGTTTTCGAAGCGTTCCTCGTGCAGCCGCGGCGTGCCGGGGTGTCCCTCCTCCGGCACCGGCCACTGGTACTCCCCGCGGTCGATCCGGTCCCAGTCCAGCCCGGCGTACGTGGATGACAGCGAGCAGAGTTCGTTGAAGACCTCCTTCGCCGACTCGAACTCGAATCCCTTCCATCCCATGCGCTGCGCCAGCCGCGACACGATCCACCAATCCGGCTTCGCGTCGCCCGGAGGGGGCACCGCCGCGCGCAGACGCTGCACGCGCCTTTCGGTGTTCGTGCAGACGCCGTCGGTCTCGGCCCACGCCGTGGCCGGGAAGACCACGTCGGCCACCCGCGCCGTGTCGGTCATGAAGATGTCGATGACGATCAGGCAGTCGAGGCTCTTCAGCGCATGTTCGCAGTGGTGGCGGTCCGGGTCGGTGACCAGGGTGTTCTCGCCGTTGATCATCATCGCGTGGATGCCGTCGCCGCAGAGGTCCAGCGCGGTGACCTTGGTCATGCCGACCTCGAGGTCGACCTTGCGCCCGTATGCCTTGTGGAACTTCTCCTGGTGGGCCGGGTCGGTGACGGTCTGGAAGCCGGGGTAGTTGTTCGGCAGCGCCCCGGCGTCGCCCGCGCCCTGGATGTTGTTCTGGCCGCGCATGGGATTCACGCCGGTGCCCTCGCGGCCCAGGTTGCCGGTCAGGAGCGCCAGGTTGCAGAGGCTCTGGACGTTGTCGACGCCGCAGATGTGCTCGGTGATGCCGACGGTGTAGTAGATCGCGCCCCGGTCGGCCCCGCCGTAAAGGAGCGCCGCCTTCTCGATGTCCCCGGGGTCGCATTCGCAGATCTCCGACGCCCACTCCGGGGTGTATTGCTCGACGTGCTTCAGGAAGTCCTCGCCGTGGGCGGTGCGCTCGTCGACGAAGGCCTCGTTCACCAGTCCCTCCCGCGCGATCACATGCGCCATCGCCAGCAGCAGCGACACGTCCGACCCCACCCGGATCGGCAGGTGGACGTCCGCGATCTCCGCCAGCCCGATCCGGCGCGGATCCGCCACGATCATCTTCGCGCCCCGCGCCAGCGCCCGCTTGAGCCGCGTGGCCGCCACGGGGTGGCACTCGGTCATGTTGGTGCCGATGCAGAAGATCACATCGGGCTTGTCCATGTCCGCGAGCGGGTTGGACATCGCCCCTCTTCCGATGGTTGCCGCCAGACCGGCGACTGTGGGAGCGTGTCAGGCACGGCTGCAGTTGTCGATGTGATTCGTCCCCAGTCCCGCCCGGATGAAGCGCTGCATCATGTAGGCGGCCTCGTGGGGCGCGCGTCCGGAGGCGATTCCGTAGACGGCGCGGGGGCCGTGGTCCTTCACGACCTGCTTGAGCTTCCCGGCGGCGAAGTCGAGCGCCTCATCCCACGACGCCGGACGCAGCTGGCCGGACTTCTCTTCGCGGATGAAGGGGGTGGAGAGGCGCTCGGGGTGTCCCACGAAGTCGAAGGCGAACTGACCCTTCACGCAGAGCGACCCCTCGTTGGCGGGGCCGTCCATGGCGGGGAGCACGCCGACGATCTTCTCCTCGCGCGTCATGACATCGACCGCGCAGCCCACGCCGCAGTAGGGGCAAATCGTGCGGGTGGTCTTCGTCTCGCCGGGGACGTCCTTGTTGGCTAACGCTTTTAGGTCGCCGAGGGCGCCGGTGGGGCACGTCTGGATGCACTGTCCGCAGAAGGTGCACGCCGAGTCCTTCAGCAGGCCGGCGAACTCGGTCGTGATCTGCGTGTGGAACCCCCGGTTCATGATCGAGATCGCGTAGTCGCCCTCCTGTTCGGCGCAGACGCGCACGCAACGGTAGCAGGAGATGCAGTTGTCGTAGTCGCGCTTGATGAAGGGATTGTCGTCGTCGTCGCGGCTCTCGCCCGACTGGGCGCCCTCGAAGCGGCCGGTGCGGGCGTCGTAGCGGTCGAGCAACTCCGCCATCTCCTGCGACGCGTAGCCGTGCATGGGGTCGACGTCGGTGTCGCGATTCTCCGAGGCCACCATCTCCATGAGGATGCGGCGCTGGGTTTCGAGGGCTGCCGTGCGGGTGCGCACCCTCATTCCGGGCTGGGCCTCCATCGTGCACGACGCGACCGGATTGCGTGCCCCTTCCAGCTCGACGACGCATAGGCGGCAGCCCCCAAACGGTTCCAGACGGGGGTCGTAGCACAGCGTCGGGATGTCCTTGCGGTGCCGTTCGGCGACCTCGTAGATCGTCTCGCCTCGGTTGAACGCGACCTTCTCACCGTCCAGCGTCATTGTGAGCCGGACGCCCTTGCCGTTCGTCGACGGGCTACCGTTGCGCTTCATCGTCGTCAGCCTTTCGTTGCCGGCCCGCGGCCGCCGCCGTGGTCCGCCACATGTTGCCGAATGCGGTCGGGAAAGTACCGGATCAGACTCTCGGTCAACAGGGGGGCCGCCTGGCCCAGGCCGCAGGCGCTCGTCTTCTTCATGACCTCGTTGAGGTCGATCACTTCGTCCACCCACGCGTCGACCGTGCCGGGTCCCTTGCCCTCCAACCGCTCCACCAGCCGCTGGGTTCCGATCCGGCAGGGGAAGCACTTCCCGCACGACTCCTCGGCGAAGAACTCCATCGACTCGCGGGTGATCCTGATCATGTCGCGGGAGTCGTCGAAGACCATGATCCCGCCCGCGCCCAGGAAGCTGTCCCTCGACCGGATCGAGGGCTCGTCGAGGGTGACGTCGAGGTCGGGGCCGGCCAGGAAGCCGCCGGAGAGGCCGGCCATGGTGACGGCCTGGACGGTGCGTCCGGACGGAGGGCCGCCGGCCCACTCGTGCAGCAGTTCCTGCAGGGGGAGTCCGATTGGGACTTCGTAGTTGCCGGGGTACGCGATGTCCCCGGAGAGGCTGATCACCTTGGTGCCGGCGTGGTCGCGGCGGCCGAGTGCCTGGTACCAGTCCGCGCCACGGAGGAGGATGGGGGGGGCGGAGGCCAGCGTTTCCACGTTGTTGACGACGGTGGGGAGGTCCTCGTAGCCGTGCGTGACGGGGAAGGGGGGGCGGTTGCGGGGGAACGGATGTTTGCCCTCGAGCGAGTTCAGCAGCGACGTCTCCTCGCCGCAGATGTAGGCGCCGGCACCGCGCCGCACCATCAGGCGGAAGGAGAAGTCCGTGCCCAGAATGCCGTCGCCCAGCAGCCCCGCCGCCTCCGCCTCCGCGATCGCGCCCTCGAGGATGTCGAACGTCTCCGGGTACTCGTAGCGCAGGTAGATGAACCCCCGCACCGCCCCCGTCGCGTATGCCGCCAGCGCCATACCCTCGATCGTCCCGTGGGGGTCGTGGTCCATCAGAAGCCGGTCCTTGAAACAGCCGGGCTCCCCCTCGTCGGCGTTGCAGACGATCGTCTTCGGCTCGCCCTCCGCCTCGGCCACCGCCCGCCACTTCCGCCCGGTCGGGAACCCCGCGCCCCCCCTCCCCGCCAGCCCGCTCGCGTCGATCACGTCGATCACCTCGCCGGGTGTCCTCCCGGTCACGGCCTGCTCCAGCGCTTCGTAGCCACCATGATCGCGATACCCCGCCAAAGTCGCCCGCCCGGGACGCCGAATCCCCGCGAAAACGCACTCCTCCACGCCGTCCGGGGCCGGCGGCGGCAGCGGCGACGGCCCGCTCACCAGCGTGCTCGCCGTCCGCCCGGTAAGCACCGTGCCGCGGTGGATCACCGGGACCGGCTGGTCGCAGCGGCCGGGGCAGGGCATGGGCTGGGGGTCGTGTCCGGCGGCGCGCAGGCTCGCCATGAGCACTTCGGCGCCGCGCATGCTGCAGACGGGGCCGTCGCAGACGCGGGGCCGGTCGAGGCCGTCGGGCTCCCGCGAGAAGTGGTGGTAGAAGGTGACGGTGCCGAAGAGGTCGGCGATGGGGATGCGGAGTCCCTTCGCGACGGCCCGCAAAGCTTCTTCCGAGAGGTGGCCGTCGCGTTCGTGCAGGGCGTGAAGGAGGGGGAGGAGGGGGGCGGGCTGGTCCTTCCAGCGTGCCAGAAGTTGGTCGTTGGTCGCCGTGGGCATCCCGTGTGGGGGTTGGGGGTGGAGGGGGTTGAGGTGGGTCGGCTGGCTCCGCCGGGGTTCGGCGGGCCACAAACATATGTTGTTTTTCCCGGGCGCGCCCGTCATCGTGACTCGCCGGGGACGCGCCGGTTTCGCCGCCGGAGCGCGGGGGATGCATAATACGGGTTGCGAACATCGGGCGATACCGGAGCCGGAGGAGACTTCCATGACCATGGCGGGCCGCAGAAGAGCCGCGAAGGTCCGCGTGGGCCGCATGCGGAACGGGCGCTTCGCGACCCGGGGCGACAGCGTGGCCGTCGAGGAGCCGCTGGAGGTGCGTATCGAGGTGCCGGGCGAGGGCCGAGTGCGCGAACACCCGGTTTCGGTCACGATGCGGACGCCGGGAGACGACTTCGAACTCGCGGCCGGGTTCCTCTTCACCGAGGGCGTGGTGAGCGACCCGGGTGCCTTCGGTGATGTGCGGTACTGCCGGTCCGTGGATCCCCAGGAGTACAACGTGGTGACCGCGTCGCTCCGTGACCCGACTGCCTTCGACGCGTCCAGCCTGACCCGCAACTTCTACGTGACTTCGTCGTGTGGCGTGTGCGGCAAGGCTTCGCTCGAAGCCGTGGAGGTGATGGGGTGCGCTCCGGTCGCCGAAGGGACGCTGGCCGTGGCCGAGAGCGACGTACGGGCGCTGCCGGAGAAGCTGCGCGTCGCGCAACGGGTCTTCGACCGGACGGGCGGCATCCACGCGGCGGGCCTCTTCGACGCGGCCGGCGAGGTCACCGTGGTGCGCGAGGACGTGGGCCGCCACAACGCGGTCGACAAGGTGATCGGCGCCCTGGTGCTGTCCCGCGCGCTGCCCGGTTCCGGGTTCGGCGTGGTCGTCTCGGGGCGGTCGTCGTTCGAGATCCTGCAGAAGGCCGCGATGGCGGGATTCCCGATGGTGGTCGCCGTGGGGGCGCCGTCGAGTCTGGCGGTGGCCTTCGCGCGCCGCTTCAACATGACCCTGGTGGGATTCGCGAACCGGGGCGGCTACAACGTGTACGCGGGGGGCGAGAGGATCAGCGGGGCGGGGGGGGCGGCATGAGTCTACTGGGCGCGGTCCTGGCCGGGGGCGGCAGCCGCCGCTTCGGTTCGCCGAAGACGCTGGCCCGCCTGCACGGCACGCCGCTCTGGAAGGTGGTGGCGGGGCGGCTGCGCGAGGTCTGCGACGACGTGGTGGCGATCGTCAACCACCCCGGCGTCGCGCGGGCGGTGGAGTTGGAGACGCTCCCCGACCGCCTGCGCCTCATGGGCCCGCTGGGGGGGATCGACGCCGCGCTGGACCGCGCCTTGCGAGACGGACACGCGGCGGTGATGGTGCTCGCCGTCGACATGCCGTGGGTGGAGGTGGGGGCGCTGCGCCTGCTGGCGGACGCGTGGCGCGAAAAGGGACGGGTGTCGCTCGCGGAAATGGAGCAGCCCTGGGGATTGCATCCCCTCTGCGGGATCTACCCGGTGAGGACCATGGCGCCGCTCGCCGAAGCACTGAGCCGGAGACGGCTGGAGGCGGGACCGTTCGCCCAGTCGCTCGACCCGCTGGTTGTCGACACGGGGCTTCCGCCCGTCGCGTTTCGGAGCGTGAACCGTCCCGCGGACCTGCCGCCCCCGGCCGTCTCCGTAATCGGGAACAAGAAGTCCGGCAAGACCACCCTGGCCGTGAACCTGATCGCGGAGCTGCGCGGGCGGGGGCGCCGCGTCATGTCGGCCAAGCACGGCCACCACTTCCGCCTCGACACCCCCGGCACCGACTCCTGGCGGCACCGGCACGAGGGCCGCGCCGAACGGGTTCTGCTCGTCGGTCCGGACGAGTTCGGGCTCATGGGCGAATGGGATCCGCACGGTGAGCAGTCCCTCGACCTCCTGCTGACCCGCCACCTCACCGACGCGGAGATCGTGGTGGCCGAGGGGTTCCGCAAGGCCGCCATCCCCAAGGTCGAGATCTACCGGGCGGAGGTGCAGCCCGAACCGGTGCTGGATCCGGCCGGGGCGCGGGCCATGGGGGCGATCGCGGCGGTGACGGACCGCCCCGACCTGCCCTGGTCCGTACAGGTTTTCGATCCCGACGCCCCCGACACGCCCGCCCGCGTGGCCGACCTCGCGGAGGCGGCCCTCCTGTGACCGGCCCCGCGCCGTCCCCTCCCGGCCGCCTCGTCTCGCTGGACGCATTCCGCGGCCTCGCGATCGCGGGGATGATCCTGGTCAACAACCCGGGAAGCTGGGCGCACGTCTACGCCCCCCTGCGCCACGCCCCCTGGCACGGCGCCACGCCCACCGACCTCATCTTCCCCTTCTTCCTCTTCGGGGTGGGCGTGTCGATGTCCTTCTCCTTCGCGGCACGGATGGCACGGGGAGATTCGCGGCGCGACCTGGCGAGGCACGTCGTGCGGCGCGCCCTGATCATCTACGGGCTCGGCCTGTTCATGGCGGCGTTCCCCGGCTTCGATCTCTCCACGGTGCGCCTGGTGGGGGTGCTCGCGCGCATCGCGATGGTGTATCTGGTGGCGGGCGCGCTGGTGCTGGCCTTGTCGCGGCGGGCGGTCTGCGCGGTCATGCTGGCGCTGCCGCTCGCGTACTGGGCGCTCATGTCGTGGGTCCCCGTCCCCGGCTTCGGCGCGGGCGATCTCTCGGCCGAGGGGAACCTCGCCGCCTGGCTCGACCGCCTCGTCCTGGGGGTGCACATGTGGTCCGGCGGGGGCGGCGTGTACGATCCCGAGGGCCTGCTGAGCACGCTGCCGGCCATCTCCACCGCCCTGGCGGGGCTGTTCACGGGGGACTTCCTGAGGTCGGAACGGGACCGCGGGCTGCGAGTCGCGACCAGCGTGCGTCTGGCCCTCGGGGGAGTGGCGCTCGTGGTCGCGGGGCTGCTCTGGGACCTGGTCTTCCCCATCAACAAACCGTTGTGGACGAGTTCCTACGTGGTCTGGACGGCCGGGTGGGCGCTCCTGGCGCTGGCTGCGCTCTACTGGGTGGTGGAGGTGCGGGGCCTCCACCGGTGGACGCGTCCGCTCGTCATCTACGGGATGAACGCGATCACCGTCTTCGTCGCCTCGGGACTGGTGGCCAAGACGCTGATCCTGTGGCGCGTACCCGCCCGGCACGGCTCCGGGGAGACCACGTCTGTGTATAATCTTGTATACGAAGCCGGATTCGCGTCGTGGGCAGGGCCCCTGAACGGCTCCCTCGCCTTCGCCCTGGCGACGGTGCTCTTCTGGTTCGTGGTCCTGTGGGCGATGTCCGCACGCGGGATCTTCATCAAGGTTTGAGGTCCCTCCCGGGGATCCTTTGGCGGTTTCCGCTGTAGTATCCACACATGGATCCATTGCCCGCCCGTCCGAAGCCGTGGCCGGCAACCGGATCTCCATGACCCGCAGCGACCCCCGGAGAGGTCGGCTTCGAACGCTTCGGAGGAATCCCGGCCCCTCTTTCCTCAGGTTGACCTTGACGGAAAACGATCCGTACATTACGAGATCTCCCAATAAATTCGTGGACGCTGGCGAGAATCGCGGTAACACCCCTATCATTGGAGCGTGTTTGCCACGTCGCGCCGGTCCGCGTTCAGTGGCTGTATCTGGACAGTTCAGGGGAACCTAGACGGAGAAAGAGGAACATGAGGAGTTGGCTGCGAATCGGGATCGTCGGAGCGGGAGCCCTCGCCGTGATGCTCGCACCGCTGCTGCCGGCGCCGGCCAGCGGACAGGTCGAACGCCGCAAGGTCATGGTCGTCAACCTGCTTCCCATGGAGGATGCCGACGACGACTTCGGAAAGGACCTCGCGAAGGCGCTGCGGGAGCTGATCAATGACATCGCCACCCACCAGGCGGTGGACGAGCGGGAGATCAGGGACGCCGCCGACAAGTACGACCTGGATATGGAGGACCTGGATTGCATCCGGTCGCTCCAGCTCTCCCGCGAGCTCCGGGCGAACATCATCTTCTGCGGGGAATACACCGAGGACAAGGACGCGGACACCTTTACCCTGTCCGGTGTCAAGTTCGACAATCCGGATGCCGCGCCCCTGGAGGTGCCGGACAAGACCTGGCACAAGGACGACTACGAGTTGGCCGCCCAGGAGATCGCGGCGCTGTTCAACACGTTCATTCAGCGGCTTCGTGACGCGGCGAATTGCGTCGAATACTACCAGACCAAGGAATGGGCGAGCGCCGAGAGGAACTGTCTGGCCGTGCTCGAGCAGGCACCGACCGACTACCAGGTGCGTCTCATCGTGGCCCAGATCTACCGGCAGACCGACCGGATCGAAGAGGCGTACGACGAGGTCCTCAAGGTCATCGACATCGATCCCCTGAACGATACCGCGCTCGAGTTGGCCGGCTGGCTGGCCATCACCCTCGGCCGCACGGCCGAAGGGCGTGCGCATTACGACGCCTACCTGGAGTTGAATCCGGGCGACGCGCAGGTCCGCGTGCGGATCGCCTACGATCAGGCCCAGGCGGGTGACCCCGAAGGGGCGATGATCCTGATCGAGGAAGGTCTCGAGATCGATCCCGACAACACCGAGTTGCTCCTCCGGCACGCCTCCTTCGCGATCGCGGCCGGGCAGGCGATTCCGGTTGAGGGCGAGGCCCTGTCGCCGGACGCAGGACAGCTGTACCAGAAGGGATCGGAGTCCTACCGGCGCGCCTACGGGGTCCTCGGGGCGGAGATGGACGCCGCGAACCTCAAGCAGATGCTCCGCGCGCTGAATGTGCTGGGCCAGTTGGAGGAGGCGCTCACGCTGGCGGACCAGGTCCTCGAAACCCACGGCGAGGACGCAGGTCTCTGGGACCTCAAGGCCACGATCCTCAGGAATCTCGACCGGATCGACGACGCACTGATGGCCCTGGACGAAGCCGAAGCCCGCGATCCCAACTTCCCCAACATCAAGGCCAAGCAGGGCCAGTGGCTGATTGCGTCGGGGCGCGAGGAAGAGGCGTTGCCGTTCCTCATGGAAGCCGTCGAAAAGGGCGAACAGGCGGCCGATGTGATCGCGAACATGTTCTTCGGGGCGGCGGTCAACAAGGGCATCAATGCGGGGGACTACGGGTTCGCGCTCCGCATGATCGACATGGCCAAGACCTTCGAGGCCGAGCTCGCGTCCAGGACGCTCGGGCAGCTGGACTTCTACAAGGCGTACAGCATCTACAAGATGGCGGAGGTGGAGCAGGGGCCGCAGAACGCGCAGAGTGCCCGGCTGACGCTGCCCAAGTTCAAGGAGGTGCAGAGTCTGCTGGGGCTCGGCCATGTGGTCGACTTCATAGCGGGGGCCCGGCCGCGAACGCAGGAGACCTACCAGCAGCTGCGCGACGGCGTCGTCCAGTTCATCGAGATCCAGGAGTTGCTGATCCAGCGGGGGTAGCAGACGGCCGACGTCGCCTTGATACGATAGGCTGACGGAGCGCCGCGGGGGTCGGAAGCCCCCGCGGCGCTTTTTTTTCGGTTTTCCCATGGCGTGAGTGGGACACGGTGGGTTGCGATGTGGGGTATGGTGTATTAGAGTGGGAGACAGTGGGAAGAAATGGGATAAACTACCATGCCCGGACTACTTGGTCGTCACGAATTCCAGATCGATGCGAAGGGCCGCGTCAGCCTGCCCTCCGCATTCCGCCGAGTTGTGTCCGAAAACCCGCTCGTCCTGCTTCAATGGCAGGGCAGCCACCTTGATCTCTTTCCCCAGGAGACCTGGGCCGAAATCAGGAGGAATCTGCTGAGCCACCGGAGAGCGCAGAGAGACGGCGGTGCCTACCTGAGGCGCATTACGTCCAGTGCTGTCGAGGTGGAACCGGACAATCACGGACGGATCCGCATACCGGGCTGGCTCAGGGAGCAGGCCGGTCTGGGGGACTCCGTCCTTTTCGTGGGGGCCCTGGACCGCATCGAGTTGTGGAACCCGGCCCGTTTCGAGGAAGACCTGCGAGAGCCGGACCCGGAAGACGACCGCTTCGCTGCCCAGATCTTCGGTTGACGGGGGACCCCATGCACGGCCCCGCATATCATCGCGCCGTCCTCGTGGACCAGGTCATGGAACACCTCCTGGGCGAGGCGGGGCTCTACCTGGACGGGACGGTCGGGGGAGGGGGACACGGTGCGGCGCTGCTGGCACGGTGCCCGGAGTGCCGTCTCCTGGCGGTGGACCGTGACCGGGAGGCCCTGGCGGCGGCGCGCGCGCGCCTGGCTCCCTTCGGAGACCGGGTCCGTTTCGCGCACATCTCCTTCCGCGATGTGGGCGAGGACCCGGAACTGCGCGAGGAGGGGCTGGCGGGCGCACTGCTCGACCTCGGCGTCAGCTCCCATCAGCTGGACAGCGACGAACGCGGCTTCACCATGCGCCGCGGCGCCGCCCTCGACATGAGGATGGACACCGGGGACGAGTTCACCGCCGCCGCATTCCTTTCGTCGGCCACCCGGGCCGAGCTGCTGGCGGCGTTCAGGACGGGGGACGCGCCCCGCGCGGCTGCGCTGGCCACGCGCATCGCCCGGCGCCGCGCGGCCAGCCCCCTGCGCACCAGCGACGACCTCGTGGCCGTTCTCGAGGCCGTGCTGGGCCGCCGGGCCGGCCACGGCGAGAAGGCTCGCCTCTTCCAGGCGCTCCGAATCCGCGTGAACGGGGAGGTCGAGGCGCTCGAGGACGGACTCCCCACAATCCGCGACGCGCTCCGCCCGGGTGCAACCTTCGTCATCATCGCCTATCACTCCGTCGAGGACCGCATGGTGAAGCGGGCATTCCGGGAGTGGAGCGATCCGTCCAGCGGCCTGCCGCGCCGGCTGCCGGTGCGTGCCGAGGAGCTTCAGCCGCTCGGATCGGTCGTCACCCGCAGGCCTGTCACACCCGGCGCGGACGAGATCGCGGCCAACCCGAGGGCACGGCCCGCGCGGCTCCGCGCCTGGAGGCGCGCCACATGACGGGCAGGATCCGAATGGGCCGCGCGGTCCTGGTCCTCGCGCTGTATGTGGGGGCGTTGACGGTGGTTGCGTGGCGGCAGTCAACCACGCGGGAAACGATGGAGGACATCGGCCGGCTCTCGCGCGAACTGGCCATCGCGGCCGAGGAGAGGGAGGAATTGGCCCGCGACCTGCTCGGCGTGGAGCAGCGCCCCTGGGTGGTCGCCGAGGCAGGCCGGCGACTCGGACTCCGGCCGCCGCGCGAGGAAGAGATGGTCTTCATCTCGGGGGGTTCGGAGTGACCGGATTGCGCGAACCCCGGACTGGAGAGCTCCGCTCGCGGCGGAGGCTCCTGCTGTTGTCGTGGTTTGCGGTGGCGGCCGTGCTGATCGCGCGCGCCGTCGAGGTGCAGCTCGTCGAGCGTGCCGTCTGGGCGGACGAGGCACTCGCGCAACACGAGAAAAGCAGGGTGGTGCCCGCGACCCGGGGACGGATCCTCGACCGCAACGGGGGTGAGCTGGCTGTCAGCCACGTGCGGGCCACCGTCGGGGTCTCGCCGCGGGAGATCGTGGACCGCGACGAGGTCGCGGCCGCGCTCGAGGAGCACCTCGGGGTGCGGACGGCGACGGCGCGGCGCGTGTCCGCCGGGACAGACGCGTGGAACGTTGTCCCGGGCCGCTACTCGATGACGCAGGTGGAGGGGTTGCGAGGCCTCGAGGGAGTCTACGTGGAGGACGAGCCGAGCCGTTTGTACCCCCGCAACGGACTGGCCCGGGGCTTGCTTGGTGTGGTGCAGGATGGCGTCGGCAGAGGAGGAATCGAGCAGTCCATGGATACGGTGTTGGCCGGGCAGGTCGGAAGGGAGATCGTCGTGCGCGACAGTCGTGGCCGGGAGGTGCCCGGACAGGCCGTGGTCGTGCAGCCGCCGGTTGCGGGCCGGGACGTGGTCCTGACGATCGACCAGGACCTTCAGGCGATCGCCGAAGAGATCCTGGCCGCCGCCATCGACTCGACCCGCGCGAAGGGTGGAGACCTGGTGATCACCGATCCCCGCACGGGCGAGATTCTGGCGCTGACTTCGGTCGTGGACGGTTCGACCGCCGCCCTGTCCGCAGTCAACACCACATACGAACCGGGATCCACGGTCAAGCCATTCACCACGGCGGCGCTGCTCAGCCATGGGGTCGCATCGCTCTCCGACTCGGTCGACACCGGCGACGGGTCATGGTGGACCAATGGCCGCTGGATCCGTGACATCGGCGGCGGTGGCTGGTTGACGCTGCACGAGGTGATCCGGGAGTCGTCGAACGTCGGCATCGCCAAGTTCGCAAGCCTGATGTCACGCGGGCAGCAGTACACGAGCCTTCGCGACTTCGGGTTCGGGACGCCGACCGGCATTCCGCTCCCCGGGGAGGCCTCGGGAGTCCTGCGTCGGCCGGAGCAGTGGAGCCTGCTCTCGTCCGAGTCGCTGTCGTACGGCTACGAGCTGTCGGTCACGCCGGTGCAGATGGCGATGGCCTTCGGGGCGCTTGCCAACGACGGGCTGCTCATGGAACCCGTGCTCATCCGGGAGGTGCGCGACCACGACGGAACGGCGGTGCGATTGGAGAGGCCGCGCCCGGTGCGGCGCGCGGTGCCGCCCTGGGTCGCCGAAGCGCTCACGCCGGTGCTGGTCGACGTCGTGGAGGAGGGGACCGGCACGCGCGCCCGCATGTCGTCCTTCCGGTTGACCGGCAAGAGCGGGACGACGCGCGCGATGGGGGCGGGCGGACGCTACGAGCACCAACAGGGCGCCTACTACGCCTCCTTCGGCGCGTCCTTTCCCGCCGACGATCCGCAACTGCTCCTCTTCGTCAGGCTGGACCGGCCGCAGGGCGCCTACTACGGCGGAGAAACCGCGGCTCCCGTGACCCGCGCGACGCTTGAGACACTCCTGGCGGCCCGGCAGGTTCCGATCGACCGCGAAGCCCTCGCACTCGCCGCGCGGCATGCCCACCCTCCGCGCGCCGACGCGCCGCTGGTGCGCTTCGCGGCCGCGATCGACGACGAGCCGCGGGATGTCCGGCCGGCGGCCCTGCTCCCCGGCAGCTATCCCGTTCACATGACGGTACCGGTGCTGGAAGGCGTGTCGGTACGGGTGGCCCTGCGCAGGCTCCACAAGCTGGGGCTGCGGGTCCGTCTTGAAGGGGGCGGGGTGGTGCGCGCGACCATTCCGGAGGCGGGTGCCGCCATAGCGGCCGGGGATACGATACAGGTGGTCACGGGCGAGCATCCCGGTCCCGTGCCCGTCCGCACCCGGGACCGCATCGTGGTTGCGGCCGGGGCGGCGGGGAGGGGAGGGTGACCGTGTCCGTTTCGCAGGTTGTGGCCGCGCTGGAGGGCGCGGGAGTCGCCGTGGGGCCGGTGATCCCCGCGGACGAAAGCATGGGACGGGTGAAGGTCACGGGGATACAGCAGGATTCCCGCCGGATCGGCCCGGGCGACCTCTTCGTCGCCTGGTCGGGTGCCGTTCACGATGCACACGACCACGTGGCCGGCGCGGCTGCCGCGGGGGCCGCGGTAGCGCTCGTGGAGCGGCCGGTTTCCGGGGCGTCCCTCCTCCAGATCCAGGTCGACAACGCACGCCTGGCCGCGGCCGTCGCCTCCGACTTCGTGGCGGGTTCTCCCTGGCGGGACCTCGATGTGGTCGGGGTCACGGGGACCAACGGCAAGACCACCACCGCCCTGCTGGCGCGGAGCGTGCTGGCGCGGGGCGCCCCATCGGCGGCAATCGGTACGCTGGGGGTGGTCGGCCCCGACGGGCGTGTACGGGAGGGCACCGAAGGACTGACGACCCCCGGCCCGGTGCAGTTGTCCGAATGGCTGACATCGCTGGCGCGGGAGCGCGTATTCCGCGTGGTCGTCGAGAGTTCGTCCCACGCGCTGGACCAGTTCCGGCTCGACGGCCTCCGCTTCGACGTGGCCGCCTTCACCAACCTCACGCGTGACCACCTCGACTATCACGGCTCGATGGAACGCTACATGGCCGCCAAGGCCCGTCTGCTGGAACTCGGGAGGCCTGGGTGCACGACAGTGATCAACGCCGACGACCCGTCCTGGAACGGGCTCCGGCCGCGCGGACCGGTCATCACCTACGGGCTCGGCCCGGCCATGCTCCGTGCGCGAAATGTGCGCATGTCGGTTCGGGGATCGTTCTTTCACCTCGTGTGGCACGATGGTCGCAGCGTGCCGGTGACGGTGTCGCTGCCTGGCCGTTTCAACATCTCCAACGCGCTCTGCGCGGCCGCGTGCGCGGTGGCGCTCGGCTACGACCTGAACCAGATCTGTGACGGGTTGGGCGACGCGGCGCAGGTCACCGGGCGGCTGGAGTTCGTGGTCCGAGAGCCCTTCCAGGTGCTCATCGACTTCGCCCACACCCCCGACGCCCTGGAACAGGTACTCGCCGCGATGCGCCCGCTGGTCGAAGGCCGCCTCATCGTGGTCTTCGGCGCGGGCGGCGACCGCGACCCGGCCAAGCGCCCCGCCATGGGCGCCGCCGTCGCACGGCATGCGGACCTCGCGGTCGTCACCTCGGACAACCCCCGCACCGAGGACCCCGCGGCCATCGTCGCGCAGGTCTCAGCGGGCGTCTCGGGGTGCGACTCGGTCGAGATCGTGGACCGGCGCGAGGCCATCCACCACGCCCTGGACGCTGCGGCCCCCGGTGACACGGTGCTGCTCGCCGGCAAGGGCCACGAGACGCACCAGGTCGTGGGGACGGAGAGGCGGCCCTTCGACGAGCGCCGCATCGTGCTCGACCACCTGGACGCGGGAGCGATCCGGTGAGCGTGGCCGCCTTGCGCTGGAGCGACGCCTCCGTGCGGCGCGCCCTGGGGCTGCCCGGCGGCGATCCCGCGCGTCTCTACCGGGACATCTCCACCGATACGCGTACACTCGGGCCCGGCGATGTCTTCGTCGCGCTCGAGGGCGAACGCTTCGACGGCCACGCCTTCGTCGCGGAGGCGGTCGCCGCCGGGTGCGCGGCAGTCGTATCCCACCGGGATCTGGATGCCGCCAAGGTGACCGTCTACCGCGTCCCCGACACCCTCACGGCGCTGGGCGACCTGGCGCTGCACCGGCGCGAACAGGCGGGCATCCCCGTGGTGGGGATCACCGGCTCGTCGGGCAAGACCACGGTCAAGGACATGACCCTGGGCGCCGTATCGGCGAGCTGTCGGGCCCATGGCACGCGGGCCAACCACAACAACCGGGTCGGCGTCCCCCTCACCATCCTGTCGATGCCGGACCACACGACCACGCTGGTGCTGGAGATGGGGACCAACGAGCCCGGCGAAATCGCGGAACTGGCGCGCATCGCGCGCCCCACGGTGGGCGTCGTCACCACCGTCTCGGAGACGCACACCGAGCGCCTGATCGATCTGCGCGGCGTGCTCGCCGAGAAGCTCGACCTGGTGCGCGCGCTCGGCGGTACCGGCACGGCGGTGGTGGGCGACGATCCCGCCGAACTGGTGCACGAAGCCCGCGCCATCCACCCGGCCCTCCGGGTTTGCGGCTGGACCGACCTTGCGGACGCCGGCCTTCAGCCTCGCGACGCCCGTTGCCGCGAAGACGGCACCTGGACCTTCACCTGGCGGGGCGAGCCGGTGTCACTCGGGATCCCCGGCGCGCACAACGTCAACAACGCGCTGCTGGCGCTGGCCGTCGCACGCGAACTGCAGGTCGACGCGAGGAGCGCGGCGGAGGGTGTCTCGGCGGTGCGGGCGCGGGCCATGCGGGGCGAGGTACGCAGGGTGGGGGAGCTGACGCTGCTGGCGGACTGCTACAACGCCAACGCCGCCGGGGTGAGCGCCGCCGCCTGCACCCTGACGGCCATGGCCGTGCCGGGCCGCCGGGTGGCCGTGCTGGGGACCATGCTCGAACTCGGGGAACGATCCGCCGCCATTCACCGCGAGACGCTGTCGGAGGTCCTGTACACCGACCTCGACCGGATCATCGTCACCGGCGCCTTCGCGCGGGCGGCCGAGGGCCTGGAAGACGACCGGATCGACGCCGTCGCGGACCCGGGCGAGCTGGCCCGGCGCCTCCCGCGCATGGTCGAACCCGGCGACGCGGTGCTACTGAAGGCATCGCGCGGCGAGCGCCTCGAGCGGCTGATCCCGGTCCTCGAGGCCCATTTCGGGGAAGGGAGGGACTGATGCTCCATCACCTCCTCCCCAGCCTCGAAGACCTCCACATCGTCTTCAACCTCTTCAACTACATCACCGTACGTTCCGCCGGGGCGATGGCGACCTCGCTGGTGCTGACGCTGCTGCTCGGCCGCCGCGTCATCGCGTGGCTGAAGAGCCGCGGGATCGTGGATGTCCCGGGCAGGAACGGGCAACAGGACGGGGCCGAAAACGGGGCCAAGGCGAATATGGGGGGGGTGCTCATCGTCTCCGTGGCCACGCTGTCGACGCTCCTGTGGGCCGAGCTGGCGAACGCCTACACGGTGATCGCGCTGGTGGTCATGCTCGGGATGGGGTCGCTGGGCTTCCTGGACGACTACCTGAAAGTGGTGCGCCGGACCCCGAAGGGGCTCGTCGAGCGCTACAAGTGGGCGGGGTCGCTGGGACTGGGGCTGGCGCTGGGACTGTACCTGGTGCTCAACGCCCCCGAATCCGCGGTGGGCGCCACGACCACCAACCTGCCCCTCTTCGACGAATGGCAGCTGGTCTTCACCGTGCCGGCGGCCTACCTGGTGTGGGTCATGGTCGTGCTCAACGGCGCCACCCACTCCGTCAACATGACCGACGGCCTCGACGGCCTCGCGCCGGGGCTGGTGGCGATCGCCACCGGTGCCTTCGGGGTCTTCGCGTACGTGATCGGGCGCGTGGACACCTCGGCGTACCTGGGGCTGTTCTACCTGCCGGGAGCCGGGGAGCTCGCCGTCTTCGCCGCCGCGATCACCGGTGCCGCGCTGGGGTTCCTGTGGTACAACGCGCAACCCGCCCAGGTGATCATGGGCGACACCGGGTCGCTCGCTCTGGGCGGCGCGCTGGGCGCCATGGCCGTGTTGCTCAAGGCCGAGCTGCTGTTGCTGGCCGTGGGCGGCGTCTTCGCGGCCGAGGCGGCCTCGGTGATCATCCAGAGGCAGTACTTCAAGTACACGAAACGGCGCTACGGCGAAGGCCGGCGCGTCTTCAGATGTGCCCCCGTCCACCACCACTTCCAGATGGCCGGGTGGAAGAACGAGCAGGTAGTGGTCCGGTTCTGGATCCTGGGAATCCTCTGCGCGATGGTCGGCTTTGCCACGCTCAAGCTCAGGTGAAGGAAGAGAGAAAAACAGAAAAGGTCGCCGTGATCGGGTTGGGCGCCAGCGGAGACGCCGCGGCCCGGCTGGCCCTTCGGAAAGGAGCGAAAGTTCATGTCACGGATACGAGCAGCGAGGACCCAGTTGCAGCTCGTGGAGCCGTCCTGCGGGACCTCGGCGCCGAGGTCCGGCTGGGCGCACACGACATCGACAGGATCGCCTCGGCGGACACCGTCGTCGTCAGTCCGGGAATCCCGCCCGGCGCACCGGTGCTCGCCGCCCTTCGCGCACGGGGTGTCGCTTGGGTATCGGAGCCTGAGTTCGCCTGCCGGTTCATCTCGGGTCCACTGACGATCGTGACCGGCACGAACGGGAAGACGACCACCGCGGCGCTCTGCGCCCACCTCCTGCGCGAGGCGGGCGTGGACGTGGCGCTCGGGGGGAACATCGGGGGTGGCCTGGGGCCGCCTGCGTCCACCCTGGCGGCCGCGCACCCCGTGGCGGACCGGATCGTGCTGGAGCTGTCGTCGTTCCAGCTGGCCGACATCCGGGATCTGACCCCGGACGTGGGCGTCATGACGAACCTGGGCGTGGACCACATGGACCGCTACGCAACGGTGGCCGACTACCACCGCGACAAGCGGCGCCTCTTCGAGGCCGGCGACGAGAACACCACGTGGGTCGTCAACGGCGACGACCCCGCCGTGCTGGCGATGGCCGATGGCGTGCCGGGCACGCACCTGGCCTTCTCGCTCGAGACGGCCGGGTCGCCGGGCGCTTACCTCTCCGGGGACGACCTGATCCTCGACCTGGGCGACCTCGACGGCCTGGCCGCCGCCGCGGGCCCGCACCGTGTGGCGGCCGCCTCGGACGTGCGGCTTCTCGGCCGCCACAACGTCGCCAACGCGCTGGCCGCCCTCCTGGCCGCGACCGCCTCGGGGGCGTCCAGCCGTACCGCACCGGCCGCGCTCCGTTCCTTCCCGCCGCTGCCCCACCGGCTCGAGCCCGTGGGGACCTTCGGCGAGGTGCTGTGGGTCAATGACTCGAAGGCGACGAACGTGGCCGCGGCGGCGAGTGCGCTCGGCAGCCTGGACGGCCCGGTCGTGATGCTGGTGGGCGGAACCGACAAGGGCGAGGACTTTCGCGGCCTGGTCCCCGCGATGCGGGGGCGGGTTCACACCGTGGTGGCCTACGGAGCCGCGGGCGCGAGGGCGGGAGCGGAGATCGGGGCGGCGGTTGGGCGCGGCATCGCGGTGAAGCGCGTCGAGGGCGGCTTCGAGGAGGTGGTGGCCGCGGCCCGGATGGCGGCTCGGCCGGGTGACACCGTCCTGCTCGCGCCGGCGTGTTCCAGCTTCGACATGTTCGCGAACTACCAGGCCCGGGGGGATGCCTTCCGGGCCCTGGCTGCGGGAGTCGGCCGGTGAGGACCTCGCAGCGGCTGCACGGCGGCAGCTTCGGCGCCCTCTGGAACACGCGCCGACCGGGCCGGTCGCCCGCCTGGGCGCTGGACGTGGCCCCCAGGACCCGGGGATCGTTGACCGCTGCCGGCCTGGGGCACGGCTGGGAGCCCACGATCATCATCGCCCTGATCGGCGGGCTCCTCCTTTTCGGACTGCTCACCCTCCACAGCGCCAGTTCCGTGATGGCGCAGCGGGTCGACCTTCCCCACTACCACTACGTCGCGCGCCAGGCGACGGGCGTGGCCATCGGCCTGGTGGCCATGTTCATCTGCGCGCGCGTGCCGACCGAATTCTGGCGGCGCTGCGCGCCTCACCTCATGCTGGGTTCGCTGGCGCTGCTCATCGTCGTCATCCTTCCCTTCACCCACGCCATCGCGCCCGAGGTCAACGGCGCGCGGAGATGGCTGCGCGTCGGGGTGACGGTCCAGCCCTCCGACCTGGCCAAGCTGGCGGTCGTCGTGTGGACGGCCGCGCTGCTGGTTCGCAAGCGGGACCGCCTTCGCAACCTCCGGCGAGGACTGGCCCCGTTTCTGGTGGGCTGGACGCTCATCGTGCTCCCGATCGTGCTGGAGCCCGACCTGTCGACCGCCTGCCTGATCGCCGCCACCGGGGTGATCGTGGTCTTCGCGGGCGGTGCCCGCATCGGTCATTTCGTCTTTCTGGCCCTGCCCCTCCTCCCGTTGGCGGCTTCCGTCCTCATGTCGGGGTACCGGGGAGCCCGGTGGAACTCCCTGCTCCTCGATCCGGGCACCACCGTCGACGGCTCCGCCTTTCAGTCCTACCAGAGCCTGGTGGCCATCGGTTCAGGGGGCGTGACCGGCATGGGATTCGGCGAGGGGCGGCAGAAGTTCGGCTTCCTGCCGGAAGCGCACAACGACTTCATCTTCGCCATGATCGGCGAGGAGTGGGGGTTCGCGGGGGCGGTGGCCGTGATCCTCTGTTTCCTCGCGCTGATCGTCGTGGGGTTCCGGATCGCACGCCAGGCTGGGGACCTCTTCCGCCAACTGCTTGCGGTCGGGATCGTGTCGCTGATCGGTCTCCAGGCCTTCCTGCACATCGGCGTGGGGCTGGGGGTCTTTCCGGCGACGGGACTCTCGCTGCCGTTCGTGTCGTTCGGCCGCACCAACCTTGTGGTCATGCTCGCCGCCGTGGGAATACTGCTGGCCGTGGCGCGCGAGGCCCCCGGAGGAGAGGCATGATGGTGGTCTTCTCCGGAGGCGGCACTGCGGGGCACTTCCACCCGGCCCGCAACATCGCCGAGGCGCTAACCGGCGAGATGCCCGAGGTGCGGCCGTACTTCGTGGGCACCGAGGGGCGCATCGAGGCCGCCGAGCTGCCGGGGTTGGGCTATCCCTACCGGTTGCTGCCGGTTGCGGGTCTGCAGAACCCGCTGGGTGCGATGCGGCGGTCCGGCGCAGCGGCGAAGAGGCTGTCGGGCCTTCTGCGGGCGGTCACCGGCAACGTGCGGGCGCTCTGGCTGCTGGCGCGCGCGGTGATGCGTCTGGTCCCCGATTTCCGCCGGCGGGGTGCGGCCGCCGTCGTGCTGACCGGAGGCTACGTGTGCGCTCCTGCGGGGATCGCGGGCAGGCTGCTGGGACTTCCGGTCGTGTTGCAGGAGCAGAACCGGCACCCCGGCAAGACCACCCGATTCCTGTCGCGGTGGGCCAGGCAGATCCACCTGGCGTATCCGGAGGCGGCAGGAGGACTTCCCGGGCGGGCGCGTGAGCACGTGCTGGATTCCGGCAACCCCATCCGCCCCCTTCCGCCCGCCACCGCGCGCAGCCGCGAAGCCGCCCGCCGTGCCCTTGGCGTGCCCGTCGAGGGACATCTGGTGCTCGTCGTTGGGGGGAGCCAGGGCGCACGCAAGATGAATCGGGCAACGATCGAGATCGTGCAAGACGATATGCCGATCGATGACGAATTCGTCTTATGGGTGACCGGCCGCGCCCACTACGAGGCCGCCGAGGCCGCGCTGGCCGGGATCCCGCGCGACCGTTTCACGATGGTGCCGTACCTGGACGGCGACCGGATGTACCAGGCCCTGGCCGCGGCCGACCTGGTCGTTTCGCGAGCGGGCGCGATGGCCACCTCGGAGTTCCTGGCGTGGGGTCTTCCCGCGATCCTGGTGCCCCTCCCCACCGCCGCCGCCGACCATCAGAGCGCGAACGCCCGGGCCCTCGAGGAGGCCGGGGCGGCCGTCCACCTCCCCGAACGGGACGATGGTGGCGCCGGGCTGGACGGTGACCGTCTCTGGAGCGAGGTGCGGCGCCTCCTCGACACTCCCGGCCTCCTCCCCGCGATGTCGAAGGCCGCGCGCCGGCGCGCCCGCCCCGACGCCGCCCGCGAGGTCGCGGCCGCCATCGCCGCGCTCCTTCGCCCCATGCCCCGGGAGGCCCCGGCATGAGCGCGCCCGCCGGTCTTCGCGCCCTCGCGGCTCGGGGCGTCGTGCACTTCGTCGGCGTTGCCGGCGCGGGGATGGCGCCGCTGGCCGAGATGGTGCTCCGTGCCGGGGGGAGCGTCTCCGGCTGCGACCTGGAGGCGGGCCGCGCGGCCGACCGGCTCACGCGCCTCGGCCTCCGCTTCACCCAGGGCCACGATCCCGCGCACCTCGAATCGGCCGTCGCGGTCGTCACGACCTCGGCGGTTCCCACCGATCATCCCGAGCTGGCCGCGGCCCGGGCGCGCGGGATTCCCGTCATCAAGCGGGCCCGCGCCCTCGGCCAGTGGGTGGGCGCGGGGCGCGTGGTGGGCGTGGCGGGCACGCACGGCAAGACCACCACCACCGCCATGACCACCCACGTGCTTGAGCACGCCGGCGTCGACCCCACCGGCGTGGTCGGCGGCGAGGTGGCGGGCTGGGGCGGCAACCTGCGTCCGGGCGGCTCGGAGGTCTTCGTGGTCGAGGCCGACGAGTACGACCGCTCCTTCCACGAGCTCTCTCCCGAGGTGGCGGTCGTCACGAACCTGGAGGCCGAACACCTGGACATCTACGGGGACCTGGGCGGCGTCCGCGCCGCCTTCTCCGGTTTTGTGGACCGCCTCGGCGAGCAGGGCACCCTCTGGGTATGCGGCGACGACTGCGGGGCGTCCCGTCTCGGGGTGGAGGGGGGGCGGCGGACCCGCAGCTACGGGATCGGCGCGGGGGCGGAGCTGAGGGCGACCCGCATCAACGTTCACACGCGGGGCAGTACCTTCTCGCTCCTCGAGAACGGCCGGCGCGCGATCGAGGTGAGCGTGCGGGGTCCGGGGCGCCACAATGTGCTCAACGCGCTGGCCGCGGCGGGTGTGGGGCGCTCCTTCGGGGCGGGGTGGGAGGAGATCCGTGCCGGGCTGGCCGCGTATCGCGGGGTCTGCCGCCGCTACGAGTTCCTCGGATGCGCGGCGGGGGTCAAGGTCATCGACGACTACGCGCACCACCCCACCGAGATCGCCGCCACCCTGGAAGCGGTACGCCGGGCGAATCCGCGGCGGCGCCTGGTTGCGGTCTTCCAGCCCCACCTTTTCACCCGCACCCGCGACTTCCACCGCGAGTTCGGCGAAGAGCTGGGCGCGGCGGACGCGGTGTGGGTGACCGACGTGTACCCCGCCCGCGAGACCCCGCTCCCCGGCGTGACCGGCGAACTGGTGGCGGGTTCGGTGACCGGCGCCCCCGGGCGGGTGACCTACCACGCGGAGCTCGCCACCCTGGCAAGGGCGGTGGCCGGAGAGCTGGCGCCCGGCGACGTGTGCCTGGTCATGGGGGCCGGTTCGATCGAAAGCGCCGGACGCGACATCCTGGCCCGGCTGCAGGCGCGGGACGGGAGTGGGGAGGAGGCCGCGTGACCATGTGGCAGGACGTTGCACCGCCCCGCTCGGGGACGCATGAACGGCGCTGGTTCGACCGGCTCCGGCCGCGCCCGGAGCTGCCCCCGCATCCCCTCGAATCGCGCCGTCTCGCGGCGCGCCGCTCCACCGCGCAAGGACTTGCCCGCCGCGTGACGCCGGTGGCCGTGGGGGCGGCCGCGGCCGCTCTGGCCGCATGGGGCGGTCTCCACCTGGGCAAGCGGCTCCCCGTCTTCAAGGTCGACCGGGT
The DNA here is from genome assembly GCA_965211795.1 of Longimicrobiales bacterium. Taxonomy (GTDB): domain Bacteria; phylum Gemmatimonadota; class Gemmatimonadetes; order Longimicrobiales; family Gaopeijiaceae; genus Bin94. The sequence goes on along the minus strand of OZ242973.1, from coordinate 2,786,818 downwards.
CGAGGTGGTGGGCAACGGCTACCTCACGCCGGATCAGGTGCGGGCCGTGGCGGGCGTGCCCGGGGCCGTCTCGGTGTGGGAGGACAGGGCGCGCATGGCGGCCCGTCTCGAGAGGCACCCTCTGTTGGAATCGGCCACGATCGAACGGTCGCTGCCCGCGACGCTCGTCATCGAGGTCGAAGAGGCCGCCCCGGTCGGGCTGGTCGCGTCGCCGGTGGTCGTCGCGGTGAACCGCAGCGGCGACCCGCTTCCCCTGGACCCCACCGCGCCCATCCTCGACCTGCCCGTCCTGCGCGTGATCACCTCGCTGGCGTCCGCGTCGTGGGGGATGCGCATCCTGGCGCAGGATGTGGGACATGTGGCCGACGTGGCGCCGGAAGTCTTCGCGGTCCTCTCGGAGGCCCGGCTGGACGACCGGGAGGCGACGCTCCTCCTCGGCGACTCGGGGCTGAGGGTCCGCTACCACCCGCCGATCTCGCAGCGACGGCTCCGCGAAGCGGTCATCGCGATGAACGATGCGCACGAGAGGATTGGACGCAGCGGCCCGCGCGAGATCGACCTGCGCTTTGCGGACCAGGTGGTCGTGAGAACCGTGGCGTCGCCCGCCGCGGAGAAGGGTGTGGGGGGATGAAGTCGATCCTCGTGACCGGCCTCGACATCGGGTCCACGTACACCCGGGCCGTCATCGGCCAGTATGTCCGGGGGTTCAACCGCCCGGAGGTGAAGGTGCTGGGTGTGGGACGCACGCCCACCGACGGGGTCCGCAACGACCAGGTGACCGACCTCGAGGCGGCGACCGAATCCGTCCGCCGCGCTCTCCAGGAAGCCGAACTCATGGCGGGAATGCGCGTCGACCGCGTCTATGTCGGCGTCTCGGGCGAGCACGTCGACGCCAACCGGTCCGTGGGCGTGGTCGCGGTGGCCGCCCGCGAGATCGTTCCCCGTGACGTGGCGCGGGTGCACGCGGTGGCGCGGGCCGTGCCCGTGGTGAAGGACCGGGAACTGCTGCACGCCATTCCGCAGAACTACTTCGTCGACAACCACGGCGGCATCAAGGACCCGGTCGGCATGTCCGGCACCCGTCTGGAAACCGAACTCTACCTCGTGACGGGCTGCTCGGCGGTGGTGGGCAACATCGTGCGCGCGGTTGAGAGGGCAGGGTACAGGGTACAGGACGCCGTGCTGGAGCCGATCGCGGCCTCACGCGCGGTCCTGGCCGAGGACGAACGGGAACTGGGGGTCGCCATGATCGACATGGGGGGTGCCACCACGGGCCTGTCGGTTCACTACGAGGGGAGAATACGTCACCTCGAGGTGCTGCCGTTCGGTGGCAACGCCATCACCAGCGACCTGATCCGGGGACTCTCGGTTCCTTTTGCCGAGGCGCGCAGGATCAAGGAACTGCACGGTTTCGCGCACCCCCGCGGCGTCGGCCCGGACGAGTTGGTGGAGCTGCCGCGCACGAACGGAAGCCGCCGCGAGGTCTCGCGCGGCATGGTGGCCGGGCTCATCGAGGAACGCCTGCAGGACATGTTCCGGCGGATCAGCCGAAGGCTTCACGATGTCTTCCCGCAGGTGTCGCTGGGCGCGGGCGTCGTGATCACGGGCGGGGTGGCGCTGACGCCGGGGATCCTGGCCGTCGCCAAGAGATCCCTCGGGGCGCCGGTGCGGATCGGAGTCCCGAGCGAGGGCCTTTCGGGATTGATGGATGTGGTGTCGGGTCCCGGGTACGCCACCGCGGCGGGATTGGCGCTTCACGGGGCGGACTACTTCATGGATACGGGAAGCGGCGTCTCCACGGTGGCTACGGGAGTGGTCACCCGGATGGGGGCGTGGCTCAAGGAGTTCTTCTGATTTGACACATCTGGATCACACCACGGGACGAAAGTCCCAACAAAGGAGATGACCCCATGAACTTCACCCTCGACGAAGCCCCGAGAAACCGGGCGCTGATGCGCGTCATCGGCGTGGGAGGGGCCGGCGGCAACGCCGTCAACCGGATGATCGACGAGAAGCTGGAAGGCGTCGAATTCATCTCGGCCAACACCGATGCCCAGGCGCTCGCCGCGTCGAAGGCGCCGACCACCATCCAGCTCGGCAAGCGGCTCACCCAGGGTCTCGGCGCGGGAGCCCGGCCGGGAATCGGCCGCCAGGCGATCGCCGAGGACGCCGACGAGGTGCGCGCCGCGCTCGAGGGCGCCGACCTGGTCTTCATCACGGCCGGCATGGGCGGCGGCACCGGCACCGGCTCGGCCCCGGTCATCGGCGAGATGGCGCGCGAACTGGGCGCGCTCGTGATCGCCGTGGTCACGCGCCCCTTCCGCTTCGAGGGGAAGAAGCGCCTGCGCCAGGCCGACCAGGGGCTCGAGGAGCTGGCCCGCACCGTCGACACCATGATCGTGGTGCCGAACGAGCAGCTCCTCTCCGTCGTCGGCAAGGGCACCGCCTTCCGCGACGCCCTCAAGAAGGCCGACGAAGTCCTCCTCCAGGCCACCCAGGGGATCAGCGACCTGATCCGGGTCAGCGGCGAGGTCAACGTCGACTTCGCCGACGTGCGCACGATCATGTCCTCGTGCGGCGCCGCCCTGATGGGCACGGGGGTCGGCCGCGGGGAGAACCGCGCCCTCAAGGCGGCCAGCGACGCCGTCACGTCGCCGCTCCTCGAGAACGTCTCGATCCGGGGCGCGCAGGGCGTGCTGATCAACATCACCGGCGGCTCGGACCTCACCATCGACGAAGTGACCGGGATCTCGACGATGATCCAGGACGAAGTGGGCGACGAGGCCGAGATCATCTTCGGCGCCGTGCACGATTCGTCCATGGACGGTGAACTCAGGGTCACCCTCATCGCCACCGGCTTCGAGGAGGGCCAGGAGCTGGAGGAGGAGCAGGCCGTCATCCAGCCGGTGTTCGGCGCGGCGAGGCAGCAGCAGGCGGGTCTGCGCGCGGTGGGCGGGGGCCGGGTCGACCCGGTGCAGCCGCCGACGATCATCCGGCGTGAGACGGGCGGTGCACGCCGCCAGTTCGGGGGACGCGCGCCAACGCAACAGCCCCTCCACGGGTCGAACAGGCAGACTCCCCGTGCGACGGCTCTGGATACCGGCCGTTCTTCGCGTTCGTCCGGCGGCTCGGTCGCACGCCCCTCGCTGGGCGGCGGCCACCGGGGTCACTCGGAGGCCATGGCCAGCAGAGAGCTCGAGCTGCCCACCTTCATCAAGAGGCTGGAAGCCTGACAAGACGACCGCCAAAGAGGGTAGCCCTCATCGTCGGCCTGACCCTCGCAGCGTGCAACCAAACACCGGATGCGGGCCTGCTCGAACCAGTTCACGCCCGTGCTCCGGAGCGGGTCGAGGTGCGCTCGATCTCCGCGGGAACCACCTTCGGCCAGGTCCTCTGGGCCGCGGGTCTGGAGGCGCGCGACCACAACAACCTCGTGCTCGCCTTTTCCGAACAGGTCAATCCCCGGCGAGTGCGGTCCGGCACCGAAGTCCGCATCCGCTGGCGCGGGCACCCCGAGCGCCTGACCGGGGTCGAAGTCGACGTCGACCGCGACCGCACCGTTCACCTCGAACGCGCCCGCAACGGCTGGCGCTCGTCCACGGTCACCGTCACCACCACGACCGACACGATCCTCGCGGCCGGGGAGATCCAAAGCAGTCTCTGGACCGCCGTGGTGGGCCTGGACGCACTCGCGCCGGTGCCTTCGGCGGACCGGGACCAGGTCGTTGCGCGGCTGGACCGGGTCTTCCAGTGGCAGATCGACTTCTCGCGCCAGCTGCGGGTGGGCGACTCCTTCCGCTTCGCCTTCGAGCGGGAGAAGCGTCCCGACGGCAGCATGCGCACGGGACAGCTCCTGGCGGCCGAACTCGTCATCCAGGGGCGCCACCTGCACGCCATCTGGTTCAGGCCCGAGGGCGACGATTTCGGCGACTGGTATGACCTCGAGGGACAGTCCGTGCGGCGGGCCTTCCTCAAGAAACCCCTGCGGCTGGCCTACATCTCGTCGCGCTTCACCAACCGGCGCTTCCATCCCATCCTGCGAACCTGGCGCGCGCACCGGGGCGTCGACTACGCGGCCGATTCCGGCTCTCCCGTCGAGGTCACCGGGAAGGGTGTCGTCGTCCGCAGGGAGGTGGGCGACAGCTACGGGCGGTTCATCGACGTGCGCCACGCCAACGGCTACCTGACCCGGTACGCGCACCTCCGCGCGTGGGCCGGCGGCACCGCGGTCGGTTCCAGCGTCGCCCAGGGCCAGGTCATCGGCTACGTGGGGATGACGGGCATGGCCACCGGTCCGCATCTCCACTACGAAATGCACCGGAACGGGCGCCCCATCGACCCGTTGGCGGTCGACTTGCCCGCCGGGGACTCGGTCCCGGCCGCCGATCGCGAGCGGTGGGAACGGGAGCGCGACGAGCGCAGGAACCTGTTGCTCCGCATGCGCGCTTCCGAGACATTCCGGGGACAGCAGGCGGCCGCCGGCCCTGCCGGCGGGGCTCGCTGAAGCACCGGCCGCCCAGGCGGACCGTCAACCTGGCACCCTGTCTTCCCGACTCTCATCCGATCCATGTCGCTGGCACCCGCGCTGCTCCTGATCCTCGCGGCCGGAGGCTTCTGCGGCTGGGTCTACTACCGGCGCGAGTTCAAGGTGCGAAGCCGGCCCCTCCTGCTGGTGGCCCGTCTCGCGACCGTCGCCGGCGTGGTGGCCATCATCTGGAATCCGACGATCCCGGCCACGCCGGGCGGAGCGCCTCCCGCGCGGTTCGTGATTCTGGATGCGAGCACCTCCATGTCGGCCGGCACCGCGGAGGGGACTCCGGTCTGGGAGACCGCGGTGGAGCGCGCCCGGACGCTGGCCGCCAACGGTGCGCGGCTGCTCGTGGCCGGTACCGCGACCTCCGCCTGGGACCCGGACTCGCTGGACGCCGCCGCGCCGGACGGAGCGGAGTCGGTGCTGGCGGACGCGGTGCGGATCGCGGCCGAGGCGGGGGCCCGTGAAATTACCCTGGTCACCGACGGCCGCGTGGCCGATCCCGTCGCGGCCACCGCCATCGCACGGCGTCTGGGCGTTGGCCTCGGCGTCGACTCGCTCCCCCGCGCGGCCCCCAACCTCGCGCTGGCCCGCCTGGTTCTTCCGCCCACCGCAGAGCGCGGCGAGACCGTGCGCGGAACCGTCGAGGTGGAGGGCACGGCCACCACCGATTCGATCACGGTGACCGTCGCGGTTGACGGCCGCCCCCACACCGTCCTGCGCATGGCGGCGCCCGGCGGCGGCATCGCCACGGCGAGCTTCAGCCTCGGCGCCGCGGCCGCACTCGGGCCCGGGGCGCACAGGGTCACGGCCCGCATCGAGCACCCGGACGCCTTTGCCCTCGACGACGAGCGGGCCGCGATCGTCGAGATCGATCCGGAAGAGACCGGAGTGCTCCTGGTCTCCTTCGCGCCGGACTGGGAGCCGCGCTTCCTGCTCCCGGTCATGAGCCAGGTGACGGGACTGCCCGTCCGCGGCTTCCTCCGCACCGGATCCGACCGCTTTCAGCCCATGGACGCCCCGGCCGGAGGCGGCGCGCAGGCGGTCGCCGGCGATGCGCTGGCGCGCCTTCTGGGCCGGGCGGGCATCGTGGTCGCGATGGGGGTGGACGGTGCGGCCGCGGAGTTGCTCGAGCCGGCCACCGCGCGCGCCCGCAGACTCCTGATCTTCCCGCTTGACGGCGCCGGAGCGGCCATGGCGGGCGTCGCCACCGGCGGAGCGCTGCCCGGCGAGTGGTACCTGGACGAGCCGCCGCCGTCGCCCATAGCCGGCGAGGCGGGACGATTCGTGTCGGGGGCGTTGCCGCCTCTGGCCGGCATTCTCCCTGTGGTGGACGGTGGTGGCGGGTCGGCGCTGCACGTCCGTCTGGGTGGGGCGGGGGACCCGGAGACCGCACTCGTGTTGCGCCAGGATGGCCGCCGGCGGGCGGCGGTGGTGCTGGCCCGGGGCTTCTGGCGCTGGGCCTTCCGGGACGGCGAACCCCGCGAACACTACAGGCGCCTGTGGGCCGCGGTGGGCGGCTGGCTGATGGCGGACGAGCCGCTCGGCGCGGGTCCCGGCGTGCGTCCGGTCGGGGCCGTGCTGGCGCGCGGCGTGGCGCTCCGCTGGCGGGGCGGCGGCTATGAGGGCGAGGAGGTCGCGCTCACCGTCACCGATTCGGCCGGGTCGGCCGTTCTGGACTCGACGGTGACCGTCCCCGGAATCGGCTTCTTCACCAGCCCGCCCCTCGCTCCGGGGCGCTACGGCTACACGGTGGCCGGCTCCGATACGACCGGCGGCGACTTCGAGGTGGCGTCCTTCAGCGGCGACATGCTCAACCGCGCCCTCGACCCCGCGGAGCTGACCGTACGAACCGCGGCCGGCGGCACCTCCTTCGAGGGTGGACGGCCGCTGCGCACCTGGCCCCTGCTCTACCTGTTCATCCTGGCGGCGCTCTGCTGCGAATGGGTGGGGAGACGGCGGGCGGGGCTGCGGTGAGGCGCGCAGCCGGCCTCTGGCGGCGAGCCCTCGCCCGGGCGATTCCCGGTTCCTTCGGCAAGGTCGATGCCGACACGCTCGAGGGCCTCGAGGAGCGCCTTATCGAGGCCGACTTCGGGGTCGGGGCGAGCATGCGGTTCGTGGAGGCGGTGAAGGAGGCGGTTCGGGGTGGTGGAGGAGGGGACGAGGAGGGGCTGCGCCGGGTTCTGGCCGACTCGATCCGGGCGGTCTTCGAGGGTGACGGAGAAGGGGGACTCGCAATGGCCGGGACGCCGCCGGCGGTGTACCTGGTGGTGGGTGTCAACGGGGTCGGGAAGACGACGACCGTGGGGAAGATCGCGCACCGTCTGACGGGGGAGGGGCGAAGCGTGATCGTCGCCGCGGCCGACACCTACCGGGCGGGCGCGATCCGGCAGCTGGAACGGTGGACGGAGGGGGCGGGGGCCGGTTTCGTGAGGGGGAAGCCGGGTGGGGATCCGGCCGCGGTCGCCTACGATGCCCTTGATGCCGCCACCGCCCGTGGCACGGATGTCGTGCTCGTCGATACGGCCGGGCGCCTGCACACGCACAGGGACCTCATGGAGCAGCTCGCCAAGGTCGAACGGGTGATTCGCCGCCGGCACGAGGGGGCCCCCCACGAGACGCTCCTCGTCCTCGACGCGACCGTGGGCCAGAACGGTCTCGTGCAGGCGCGCGAGTTCTCGCGCTACGTGACCGTCACCGGGATCGTGCTCGCCAAGATGGACTCGACCGCGCGCGGCGGCATCGTGGTGGCGCTACGCGAGGAGTTGGGGATTCCGGTACGCATGGTCGGCGTGGGCGAGGGCCTGGAAGACCTGGAGCCCTTCGATCCGGACGACTTCGTCCGGGGGGTCCTCGAGGCGCCATGAGCCTCACCCCGCTCGACAAGCCCGTCCAGTTCCTGAAGGGCGTCGGGCCCCGGCGGGCGGAGGCGTTCACACGCATGGGGATCGTGTGCGCCCGCGACCTCCTCTACCACATCCCCCGGCGCTACGACGACGCGTCGACCATCACTCCCCTGTCCGGGATCGAAGTGGGAATGGACATCACCGCCGTGGGCACGGTGAGGAACAAGGGCATCGTCCCCACCAGGTCCGGGTTGCGCATCTTCCAGGCCGTGCTGCAGGACGACACCGGCATCCTGACCTGTGCCTGGCCCGGCCAGCCCTGGCTGGACCGCACCCTGCAGGTGGGCGACCGCATCCTCGTGACCGGCCCCGTCAAGTTCTTTCACGGCCGTCAGATCCAGCCCCGCGAGCACGCCGTCCTGGAGCGCGCCCCTGCCTCCGGCCGCGACCCGGCCACCGTCGGCACCCATACAGCCATATCGTCCACCCCTACAACCATACCAACCCCCGCCCCCACCCCGCCCGGCACCATCTTCGTCACCTATCCCGCATCTGAACACGTCCCCCAGTGGGTGCTCCGGCGCGTCATCTCCCTCAACCTGGAGCAGCTGCTCAAGCACGTCCGCGACGAGGACCACCTCAAGCCCGCCGCCCGCCGCGCCCTCGGCCTCCCCGACCTCCCGGCCGCCCTCGACACCCTCCACCGCCCCCCCTCCCTCGACCGCGTCGACGCGGCCAGGCGCCGCCTCGCCTACGACGAGCTCTTCTTCCTGCAGCTCCTGCAGGCGCGGGTCCGCTACCACACCACCCGCGCCCGCCCCGGGATCGCCTTCGAGCGCACCAACGAACTCATCCGCGCGCTCCACGACAGCCTCCCCTTCACCCTGACCGGGGCGCAGGTGCGGGTGCTGCGCGAGATCTACGCCGACATGGCCTCGCCCCACCGGATGAACCGGATGTTGCAGGGCGATGTCGGTTGCGGGAAGACGCTGGTGGCGCTCTTCGCCATGCTGCTGGCGGTCGAAGGCGGATACCAGGCCGCGCTCATGGCCCCCACCGAGATCCTCGCCGAGCAGCACGCCGCACGCATCCGCGAGTTCCTGGCCGGATTGCCGTGCGGGGTGGAGCTCCTGACCGGGTCGGCCACGGGGCGGCGGCGCGAGGAGGCGCGGGCGCGTGTGGCCGGGGGCGAGGCCCGGGTGGTGATCGGCACCCACGCCCTCATCCAGGAGGGGGTCGAGTTCGATGCGCTCGGCCTTTTGGTGGTCGACGAGCAGCACCGCTTCGGCGTCCGCCAGCGCCTGGCCCTCGCAGAGCGCGACCCGGCCCCCGACGTGCTGGTCATGTCCGCCACGCCGATCCCGCGCTCTCTGGCCATGGCGATGCACGGCGATCTGGACCTCAGCGTGATCGACGAGCTGCCGGCCGGCCGGCGCCCGGTCGCGACCCGGCTGGCGGGCCCGGAGAAGCGCGCCGGGGTGTTCCGCGAGGTGGGTCGTCGGCTCGACCGGGGAGAGCAGGCGTACGTCGTCTACCCGCTCATCGAGGAGTCGGAGAAGGCGCAGCTGCGCGCGGCCGAGACCGAGTACGAACGGCTGCGGAGCGACGAGTTCGCCGGCCGCGAGGTCGCGCTCCTGCACGGCCGCATGCCCGCCGACGAGAAGGACCGGATCATGCGCGAGTTCCTGGCGGGCGGGATCGACGTGCTGGTGGCCACGACGGTCATCGAGGTCGGTATCGACGTGGCGAACGCGACGGTCATGGTGATCGAGAACGCCGAGCGCTTCGGGCTGTCGCAGCTGCACCAGCTGCGGGGCAGGGTGGGGCGGGGGGACCGGGGCGGTCTATGCGTGGTGATACCCGGTGGGGCGGCGGAGGGGGAAGAGGGTTCGGCGACCCGTGAGCGGATCGAGGTCTTCGCCCGCACCAGCGACGGCTTCGAGATCGCCGCGGCGGACCTGAGGATTCGCGGCCAGGGGGACTTCTTCGGGGCCGAGCAGCACGGGCACGGTACCGGGCTGCGCTTCGCGGACATCCTGGTGCACGGCGATCTGGTGGGCCCGGCGCGGGAGCGGGCGCGCGCCCTGGTGGACCGGGATCCGGAACTCGCCAGGGAAGACAGTGCGCTGGTGCGGCTGGTGCTCGAACGGAGATACGGAGAGCGGTTGAAGCTGTTCGGGGTGGGGTGAGTTACCGCATCGGCATCCCCGTCGCCACGATTCGACAGCCCATGTAGATTCCCCAGTGTGTTTTCACGACAAGGAGGGTGAAGGATGAAGCGACAGGGACGGCTTGCGGCGGCGGTGTTGTGTCTGGTTCCCCTGGTATCGGCTTGCGGCCTGTTTGATCCCCCGCCCACCGGCACGATTCAGGGTCAGGTACAGATCGAGGGAGAGGGGATCGACGGTCTCACGGTCACGCTCAGCGAAGGCCGGACCACCGTCACTACTGCCGTGACGGCGAACGGGGGGAACTTTCGCTTCGATGACGTCGAAGCGGGCACATACACCGCGATGATCACCGATGTCCCGTTGGACGCCACCTTCGGGGAGAATGCGATCCCGGCTACGATATCGATGGAGGGTGATGTCGTAACCATGCTCTTCCGCGGCGCATACATCCGCACCTCGCGCGTTGCGGGAACGGTCACCGTCACGGGTGAGGGACTCGGTTCCGTCACCGTCACACTATCCGGAACAAGCGAGTCCGAGACCCTCACGGACGTCGACGGGGACTACGACTTCCCGGGTCTGCGCGCCGGCACCTACACCGTCGCGATCTCCGGCTTCGACACGGAGCGAATCGCCTTCGACAACACTGCGGCTACCGCCACGGTTGCGGTGGGAGAGTCCAGGACGGTGACGTTCGAGGGCAGATACCTGCGCAATTCCACCATTGCCGGACGAGTCAGCGTAGAGGAAGACCCGCTGCCGGGCGTCACCGTGAGCATCGAGGGCGAGGGTGAGAGCCGGTCCGCCACCACGGACAGTGCCGGGGAATACCGCTTCAGCCAACTCTTCTCCGGCACCTATGCGATCACCATTTCGGACTTCGATCCGGACGAGTACGTGTTCAACGGAACCTCGCTCACGGTTACCGTGGCGCGCGACGAGACTGCCGGTGCCGACTTCGCGGGGACCTTTCTGCGGACCTCCGCCATCACCGGCCAGGTCACCGCCGACAACCACCCGCTTGCGGAAGTGACGGTCACCGTGGAGGGCAAGGGCGAAGAGTATTCCGCCACCACCAACAGCGCGGGCCAGTTCACCTTCAGCGAACTGCGCGCGGGCGACTACACGGTCGCGATCACGAATCCGGACGAAGACGAGTTCGGCTTCGAGGTCACCTCCAGGACCGTCAGCGTCGGGCACGACGAGATGGCCCGCGTCCCCTTCGAGGGCATCCTGCTGCGGACCGCGGCCATCTTGGGCACGGTCACTGTCGAGGGCACCGGGCTGGAGGATGTCACGGTTTCGATCAGCGGCGGGGGCGAACGCCACGAGATCCTCACCAACGCTGCCGGGCAGTACTCCTTCACGCGGCTCCACGCGGGCGAGTACTCGATCGGCATCTCCGGCTTCGACGACGACTTTTTCGGCTTCGAGGTCACGACCACGACTGTTACAATCGGACTCGAAGAGACGGCGATCGTACCGTTTACCGGCATCCTGCTGCGCAGTGCCGTGATCCAGGGAACGGTCACGGTCGAGGGCGATGCGCTTCCGGGCGTGACGGTCATGATCAATGGTGGCCCGAAGGACGAAGAACACGTCCGGCTCACCGACGACGCCGGGCACTTCTCCATCGCAAACCTGCACGCGGGGGAGTACTCGGTGAGCATCGCTGGCTTCGACGCGAACGAGTACGGTTTCGAGGCTACCGCGCAGTCCGTCACGGTTGAACTCGAAGAGACGGTGATCATACCCTTCGACGGCTTCCTTTTGCGCACCGCCGCCATCCACGGTGCGGTCACCGTCGAGGGAAGCGGGCTGGAGGATGTCACGGTTTCGCTCAACGGCGAGGGTGAACACTACGAGATCCTCACCAACACCGCCGGGCAGTACCGATTCGACGGGCTGCGCGCGGGAGAGTATACGGTCACGATTTCAGGTTTCGACGCAAACGTGTACGAGTTCGAGACGACCACCCGGACCGTGTCGGTGGAGCGGCGCGAGACGGCAACCGTGTCGTTCGAGGGCAGACTGGTGACGTGACCTGATTCCGGCGAGGCAGGCTGGAAGGCCGTCCACATGTAAACCGCACTTTCCAGTTTGACAACTGGAGATGACCATCGCGCGGCGCATACCCTACGGCGCCTCGCTCCCCGAGTTGTCGCTCTCGCCGAACCGGGCGATCATTAGCGGTCCGCGCATCACGCACCCGCGCCCACCCGATCCGGGCATCGACCCCCACCCCATGTCCCACCTGGTCCGAAACCTCCCCGATCACGCCGACGAAACCGTCACCGTTTCCGGCTGGGTCGCCGCCGTCCGCGTCCACGCGCGCGTCGCCTTCCTGGTGGTGCGCGACGGCACCGGCTCGGTCCAGGGCGTGGTCGTCAAGTCGCAGGTCCCCGCCGAGATCTGGGAGCTCGCCACCTCGCTCACGCAGGAAGCGTGCATCGCGCTCACCGGCGTGGTCCGCCCCGACCCCCGCGCTCCCGGCGGCCACGAGCTCACCATCTCGACCGTCGAACTGATCGGCGCCAGCGAGGAGTTCCCCATCCAGCCCAAGGAGCACGGCGTCGAGTTCCTCCTCGACCACCGCCACCTGTGGCTGCGCTCCCGCAAGCAGCGCGCGGGCCTGCGCGTTCGCGCCGAGGTCGAGCAGGCGATCCACGACTTCTTCTACGAACGCGATTTCGTGCGCATCGACACCCCCATCCTGACCGGCTCGATCGGCGAGTCCGCGGGTACCCTCTTCGAGACCGACTACTTCGGCGAACGGGCCTTCCTGGCGCAGACGGGGCAGCTCTACGCCGAGTGCGCCTGTCCGGCCTTCCGCAAGGTCTACTGCTTCGGGCCGACCTTCCGGGCGGAGAAGTCGAAGACGCGCCGCCACCTCACCGAGTTCTGGATGATCGAGCCCGAGGTGGCCTTCGCCGATTCGAACGACAACATGGACCTGCAGGAGGATTTCGTCTGCGCCATCGTGGCGCGGGCGCTGGAGCGGTGCGGACCCGAGCTGGAAGTCCTCGAGCGCGACCTGGCCCCCCTGGAAACGGTCAAGCCCCCCTTCCCCCGCGTCAGCTACAGCGAGGCGGTCGAGCGGCTCAACGACGAGGGCCACCCCTTCGTATGGGGACGCGATCTGGGCGCCGTCGAGGAGACCACGATATCGAGCTGGTTCGACCGGCCCGTCTTCGTTTACAACTACCCGAAGGCCGCGAAGGCCTTCTACATGAAGGAGAACCCCGACGACCCGCGCACCGCGCTCTGCAACGACCTGCTGGCGCCCGAGGGCTATGGAGAGATCATCGGCGGCAGCCAGCGCGAGGACGACCTGGACCGCCTGCTGGCCCGGATCCGCGAGGAGGAGCTGCCCGAGGAGGCGTACGACTGGTACCTCGACCTGCGGCGCTACGGGACCTTCCCGCACTCCGGATTCGGCCTCGGCCTGGAGCGGACGGTGGGATGGATCACCGGACGCCCCCACATCCGCGAACTGGTCCCCTTCCCGCGGCTGATCAACCGGCTCTCGCCGTGAGACGGAGCGCCCGGTCCGGCCGCGGCCGGGTCCCGGCCCGACGTGGCCGCGTTCCGGCCCGCCCGCCTGCTCAGCAGGCCCGGCGCGATCCCTGATCCTCCCCCAACGATGGCCACACTCGTCATCGACCTCATGGACCGGCGGCCCATCTGGGCCCTCCCCGACCGCTCGCGTGCGGCCATCCTGGCGGCCGTCCCCTCGGACTGGTCCGTCCGCTTCATGGAGACTCCCGCTGACGGCTCCGGCGACGGCGTCCAGCGCGCTCCGCCCGAGCTCCTCGAAGCGGTGGCCGACGCGCGCGTCTACATGGGCTACGGGATCCCGCCGGAGGTGCTGACCTCGGCGCCGGGACTGGAGTGGGTGCATTCGGGCGCCGCCGGCGTGGGGACGTCGCTGGGCCCCGAAATGGTTGAACGAGACGTTCTCTTCACCAACTCGGCGGGCATCCACGCCGCGCCGATGTCCGAAACCGTGCTCGCGATGATGCTCCACTTCGCGCGCGCCCTCGATGTGGCGGTGAGGGCGCAGCGGGAGGGGCGGTGGAGCGCGCCGGAGTACTGGGCGGGGGACGCGCCCGTCACCGAGCTCGGGGGGTCGACGGTGGGGATCGTGGGATATGGGGGGATCGGGAGGGCGGTGGCGCGCAAGGTGGCCGCGTTGGGGGGGCGGGTGGTGGCGGTGCGGCGGCGGGGTGGGGTGGGGGATGCGATGGCCCCGCATTCGGCCGAAGTGGCAGCGGGACCGGCGGCCCTCGACCGGGTCATCGCGGAGGCCGACTACCTGGTCCTCGCCGTGCCCGAGACCCCGCTGACCCATGGACTGATGACCCGCCAGCGCCTCTTCGCCATGAAGCCCGGTTCCGTCCTCATCAATGTCGCGCGCGGACGGCTGGTCGACGAATCCGCGCTCCTCGACGCCCTCGACTCAGGCCCCCTCCGCGGCGCCGGCCTGGATGTCTTCCACGCGGAGCCCCTCCCCCCCGGCCACCCCTTATACGCGCACCCCAAAGTCCTCATGACCCCCCACGTCTCCGCCACCACCCGCCGCTTCTGGGAGCGCGAGACCGCCCTCATCACCGACAACATCGGCCGCTTCGTCCGCGGCGAACCCCTGCGCAACCTGGTCGATAAGGCGGCCGGGTACTGATCCAAGGCGAGCCTTGCGGGAACCGGTCGACAAGACGGCCGGCTGCTGCCCTGCGGCGTCGCCCTGCCGACCGCCCCGGCGATCCGGGCTAAGCCTGCCCGGCTTCGTCGTTGGCACCGCGACCACCTCCGTCCCCCCAGAGACACGCCATTGCCCAGCCCCAGTCGATGCGCTCGCCCAGCCATCGCGTCATCCCGGTCGAGGCGTCGATGCCGCGCCGACCGTGCCAGTGGGCGAGCCCGAAGTCGGGTGACTCGGGTGCCGAGGTGTCTGCCAAGGGTACCCCCGGAGGGGGTGCCGGAGCGGTTGCGGAGGCGGTTGCCAAGTCTTCTGCCGGTGATCCCGCCAAGGCATCCCCGGGCAGCAGGTCGGCGATGTCCGGGGATTCGGGAGCCACGGGCATGCGCACGCCCTGGGGGTTGAAGAAGTTCGGCACTCCCCGCTCGTCCAACTCCACCCGCCAGCCGCCTTCGTGGACTGCGCGGTGATGGAAGGGGCAGAGCAGCACCAGGTTATCCATGGCCGTCTCCCCGCCGTGGGCCCAGTGGGTGATGTGGTGCGCGTGGGTGCGCAGTCGCGATTCGCACCCGGGGAAGCGGCACCCGCCGTCGCGCGCATTGAGCGCCTTGCGGAGCCGCCAGCCCACGGTCCGCTGCCGCCGCCCGACATCGAGCACCGAACCGTCGGCGCCGCGTGCGATGGGCACGACATCCGCATCGCAGCAGAGTCGCGAAGACGTTTCAGCTGAAACGCGCGAGCCCTCTTCGGTGACCAGGGAGGGGGCTTCCATGCCCTCGGGGGGCGTTTCAGCTGAAATGCGTGCGGACTCCGCCGCTTTGGCCGGGGACGCAGTCCCCTCGAAGGAATGCACGACGAGCTGGACCTTGGGCTGAAGGCGTTCTTCCAGCCAGAGGCCCAACGCGTCGGCGCGGCGCTGTGCGCCCGTGGTCTCGTGCTCGGTGCCGGCGGCACGCTGCTCGCGGTAGAGCCTGTCCTCGGTTGCCTCGAGTGCCTTGAGCAGCAGGGCGCCCACCTCGGGGCTGAGCTGGCCGCGGATCTCGTAGTTGCCGTCGTCGGCGAGATACAGCGCCGGGCCCCGGCGTTCGGCGCGGGCAGCCTGGCAGTCGTCGCTCCGGTCAAGGCGGCGCCACTCCCGGACCATGCGCTCGACATGGGAGGTGGTGCCGTGGTATGCGAAGGAG
The DNA here is from genome assembly GCA_965211795.1 of Longimicrobiales bacterium. Taxonomy (GTDB): domain Bacteria; phylum Gemmatimonadota; class Gemmatimonadetes; order Longimicrobiales; family Gaopeijiaceae; genus Bin94. Next base: position 2,771,387 of record OZ242973.1, on the reverse strand, counting down.
AGGAGTTCGGCTTCGTTGTCCGCGGTGGCGATGCGGGTCAGCGCCCGCACCTTGGAGTAGGAGATCTCACCTTTCGCCAGGGCGGCCGAGATGAGGGGCAGGGAAGGGAGGGTGCGCGCCACGCGGACCTTCTCGCGGGCGGGCCCGAGCGAGATTCCGGTGCGCCAGGAGAGCCAGTGGGCGCAGGAGCGGCAGCCCTGCCAGCGTCCCTCTTCGTCGTAGACGCGGAGCAGGGTGAGGAGGCGGTAGGTGGCGGCGTTGATGTGGGCGCAGAGTGCGGCGATCTGGTCGCCGAGAGGATCGTCGGAGGGGAGATTCGTGCCGGGGTCGGCGCCGGGAGCCAGATCGTCGCCGGGGTAGGGCTCCGGAGGGGTGGGGGAGGTTGTGGTGGGGTGGGCAGGGGTGATGGAGGTATCGCCGGTGGACATCGGGGTCTCGTTTCGGAAGGCGGGATTTGGTCGGTTCGCGGGTTTACCTCCTTATACACCAGATTTCGGTATTTGTTCGGATTGTTTTTCGGTTCCGACCCGGGGCCCGGGCGGCTGGCGCCGCGCCCAAAGTCCACTCCGCTCCGTGTGAATCTGGCCAGATTTTCTAGCCAGATCGATCCTCCAAGACCCATTCTGGCCAGAATTTCCGGCTAGTTCATGGATTCCGGTGGCCGTCCCCCCGCCCCTTCACCTCATCCCACAACCGGTCCAGCGGCTCCAGCGGTGTCCCCGGCATCGGCAATCCTCTCGCCGCCGCCAAACGCCGCACCTCCGCGAATCGCCGCTCGAACTTGGCCGTCGCCCGCGAGAGCGCGGCCACCGGATCCACACCCGCCAGCCGCGCCAGGTTCACCGCGGCGAAAAGCAGATCCCCCACCTCTTCCGCCACCTCCAACTCACGCCCGCCAACCGACTCACCAATCAGCGCGGCCACCTCCTCCGTCTCCTCTCTCACCTTCTCCAGCGCGCCATCGGGTTCGCTCCAGTCGAATCCCACCAGGCTGGCCCGGTGCTGCACGTCGAAGGCCCTCGCCAGGGTGTCGCGGTCCCGCTCGATCTCGTGCACCGGCAATCCTTTGGCTGTAACGTTCATCCCACCATCTCACTCCGGGCGTCCGACCCGCAATCCTCGGCCGCGACCCGGTCCGCGTCAACGCAGAAGCGGCTGCCCAAACCCCCACGCCCCACCGGAAACCCCATGAAGGCCACGCCTCCCCACCCCCGCCGCCGCGCCTGGGTCGAGGTGGACACCGGCGCCATCGGCCGCAACCTCACGCGGATCCGCCGCCACGTCGGCTCCGGCGTCAGGATCATCCCCATGGTGAAGTGCGGCGGGTACGGCCTCGGCGTTCAAAACGTCGTCGCGGCGCTCGCTCCGGGCCGGCCGTTCGGCTACGGCGTCGCCACCGTCGCCGAGGGCATCGAACTGCGGGATCTGGGAGTCCGCGATCCCGTCATGATCTGCTGTCCGGTACCCCCAGCCGACCTCCCCCGCGCCATCGCCGCCCACCTCATCCCCACCATCTCCGACCTGGACAGCCTCGCCGCCCTCGCCGCCCTCGCCTCGCCCGCCCCCGCCCCCCCGCTCCCCTTCCAGATCGAGATCGACACCGGAATGGGCCGGGCGGGCTTCCCCTTGGCCGACACGGCCTCCGCAGCCGCGCCCGCCCCCTGGTGGCCCCGCATCCGCCGCGCCCCCACCCACAACCTCCACCTCTTCGGCATCTTCACCCACCTCCACTCCGCCGGCGAACCCGGCCTCACCAGCGCCCGCCGCCAGATCGCACGCTTCGACGACTTCATACGCGCCGCCGACGGCATCGAGCCCGGCACCCTGCTCCACTGCGCCAACAGCCCCGGCACCCTGCGCCTCTCCTCGCAGGCCGCCAACGCGGTCCGCCCCGGCATCTATCTCTACGGCGGGTCGGCGGGCCCGGGCACGGAGCCGCCCGAGGCCGCGGTTCACGTCAGGGCGCGGGTCGTCCTGGTGCGCGATGTCCCAGGGGGCGCCACGGTCGGCTACGGCGCCACCTACCGCGCAAAGGGGCCCGAACGCTGGGCCGCCGCGGGGATCGGCTACGGCGACGGTCTCCCGCGCAGGCTGGGCAACTGCGGGTGGGGGCTCGCGGGCGGGCGCCGGGTCCGCATTTTGGGACGGATCTCCATGGACACCACGGTGGTAGGAGTATCCGGCAGCACATCCCCCGGCGATGTCGTTACCTTTCTCGGGCGCGATGGCGAAAACGAACTGACGCTGGAGGAGGTCGCGGAGCTGGCGGACACAATCGACCACGAGGTCCTCACCGGACTCTCGCGAAGATTGCCCAGAATGCGGATAGAGAGCTGATGGAACCCGTCCCGCTCGAACGGCTGGTCACGCTGGCCCGCGAGATGCTCGCGTACTCGTACGCGCCCTATTCGCGGTTCAGCGTCGGGGCCGCCCTCGAAACGGACACCGGAGAGGTCTTCACCGGATGCAACGTTGAGAACGCCTCCTACGGTCTAACCATCTGCGCCGAACAGAATGCGGTGGCGGCGGCGGTCTCGCGGGGGCGAAGGCGCTTCCGCAGGCTGGTGGTCGTCACCGGGGGGCAGCGGGCCGTCGCGCCGTGCGGACGCTGCCGCCAGGTCCTCGCCGAATTCGGGACCGACCTGATGGTCTACGGCGTCGCAAACGGAGAGAGCGTGCATTGGCAGCTGAAAGACCTGATCCCCGACCACTTCGGACGGGACTTTCTGGACGCGGGTCCGGCGAGCGGCGATGGGGCCGTGCCGTCGGATTCCGGTTCGCGGTAGCCGGTATCCGATGAGCGGACGGACTCCGTTCCAGCGGGGGCTCGTCACCGGACTGCTCGCGGCTGCCGGCGGCGGGTGCTCCGAGTCCCTGCCCACCGTCGAGCGCGAGGATCTGGTCCGCTCCGGATTCGCCACCGAGGTGATCCTGGAGTACGACGAGTTCGCCAGCGGCGCACGGGTGTACGGCGGATACGGCAAGCTCTCCGATCTGGGCGCCGGCTTCGTGGCCCACGACTTCGGGTCGGGGGTCGAAGGCGGGGGTGGCGGCCAGGACGGGCTCGAGGCGACGTCGCTGCTGCGCTTCGGACGGTATCCCAGGTCGGCCCAGGTGCTCGACACCACCGGCACCAACGTTCCGGACACGCTGCTGACCTTCCTCTTCGGACGCCTCCTCATGCGCTTCGATTCACTGTCGAGCGTCCACAACGACGAACCCGTCGAGATCGTCGCTCACGCGCTCACCGAACCGTGGGACGGCCGCTCCGCGACCTGGGAGTACGCGATCGACTCCGTCGGCCACCGGGAATACTGGTCGGTGCCGGGCGGAGGGGTGTTGGAGGAGATCGGCCGCGCCAACTGGGATCCGGAGACGGGCGACAGCGTCAAGATCAGGGTGGACTCCGCCTGGATCGCGGCCTGGGCGGACACCACCGACTACAGTCGCGGCGTTCGTGTCAGCGCGACCACGCCCGGCGTCCGCCTGCGGGTGACCGCCGCGCTGCTCCGGCTCGAGACCCGGCCCAGCGTCAATCCCGACACGATCGTCCAGGTGCCCTCCAGCACGGAGAACAGGACCTTCATCTACGCTCCCGTGCCGAGGCCGCCGCTGAAGACGCTGAGGGTGGGCGGCGTGCCCGCGTGGCGGACGGTCATGGATCTCAATATCCCCTCGGTCCTCAACCATCCCGAAGAACTCTGCGACGTCGTGGGATGTCCGGTGGAGATCACACCCGAACACGTGTCCTTCGCCGCGCTCAGGCTCACCACGCGCACGGCCGTGCGCTCCTTCGCGCCGTCGGACACGCTGCGGGTCGACCTGCGGTCGGTGCTGTCGCCGGACTACCTGCCCAAGTCGCCGCTGGGCCCGTCACACAACCGGGCGGCCGGTACGCCGGTGCCCCACGAGTGGTTCCAGATCCCCGCGGGGCAGATCGTCGAGGTTCCCATCACCGGACTTGTGCGCGATATCCTGCGCGGCGAGACCGTCGACGGCGACCCGGTCTCGAAGACGATCGCCGTGCTGGCCGCCTTCGAGCCGCGGTCGGTGGAGTACATGACCTTCGACGGGGCATCGTCGCCCGCCGCGCCCGCGCTACGGATCGTTCTGAACTTCTCGCTCGACGGTCAGACATGAGTGGGGCGGCCCGGATCGTCGCGGTGCTCGTCCTGGCCCTGGCCGCGCCGGCAACCACCTCGGCGCAGTCCTTCCTGGGTTTCCGGGCGCTCGGTGTTCCCGTGCGGGCGGTCGATGCGCGCAGCACCGCGCTGGGCAACCTCGGCATCGGTCTGGCCCGGGTCGAGATCTCCGCCACCGACCCCGCGGCATCGTCCCGCCTCCTCTTCCCCACCGTCGGCGTGACCATGCAGCCGAGCTGGGGCACCTTCGACGTGGGTGAACAGACGGGGACCAGCCGCACCAACCGGCTGCCGCTTCTCGGTATCGGCTATCCGGTGACGTCGGTGGGCGGCGTGGTCACGGCGAGTCTCTCCGGCCACCTGGAGCAGCGCTGGGTGGCCAGGCGCCAGTCGACGGTCACGCTGAACGAGGTCGACGTCGAGGTCCAGGACACCTACCGCAACGATGGCGGCACCTCGGTCGTGCGTCTTGGATGGGCGCAGCGAATCGGCTCCAGGCTGTCGCTCGGCGTCTCGGGGGGCACGTACATCGGGCGTCTCGACCGGGTGTTCGACCGGGAACTCGATTCGCTCGCCGTGGGCGGCGAAGTGTATTCCTTCCGCGAAGAGCATGCGTGGAGCTACAGCGGGTATCTCGCCGCGGCGGGCTTCAACGTCGATCCGCATCCCCTGATCCATCTGGCGGGGGCGGTGGAGTGGTCCGGCAACCTCAGCGAGGCCCCGCAGGGAGAGACCGAAGGCGAGGGTCTCTACACCATTCCGGTGCGTTACTCTGCAGGTGCCACCGGCCGCCTGTCTCCGCGGCTCGGGTTCAATGTTTCGGGGGTCTACCAGGACTGGACCACGTCGGACGGATTCCTGGCGGGCGTCACCACCGGCAGCAAGTGGAGCTACGGTGCGGGGATGGAGTGGGAGGTCGTGGACGGCGAGACCCGCAGTCTGCCGGTGCGATTCGGGTACCGGCGCCTCGCGCCCCCCTTCCGTTTCGAATCGGAGGATCCCGTGGAGTCGATCTGGTCGGTGGGGGTGGGTCTCAACCTGGCCAAGTTGGAAGACAACCGCTTCGGGTGGATGGATCTGGCCTTCGAGAGGGGCAGTCGCCGGAGCGCCCCCCTCGACGAGCGCTTCTGGCGGGCCACGGTCACGCTGGGTATCTCGCGGTTCTGACGGAATACCCCTCGTGAAGCCTCTTGCCGGCTCCGGAGACGGCGGCGCCTCAGCCCGCCCGACCGTACGCGTCCACTACAGGACCTTCGGCTGCAAGGCGAACCAGTACGACACGGAACGCATGCGGCAGCAGCTGGGACGGAGGCTCGCCACCGGTCGGCCCGTCGGCCTCGAGGAGGCGGACCTGTGCGTGATCAACACCTGCACCGTGACCAACCAGGCCGACGCAGACGCCCGCCGCTACATCCGCCGCGCCGGGCGCCGGAACCCGGGGGCGAAAGTGGTGGTGGCGGGCTGCTCCGCGGCGCTCCGGGCCCGCGAGTACCGCGCCATGGAGGGGGTATCCGGGGTGGTCGAGGGGCACGACCCGGGCGAAGTGCTGGCCGTGGCCGCACGCGCCCTGGGCACCGGCCGGGGGCGGCTGGTGCAGCTTGGCACGCGTGCGGCCCTCCAGCGCACCCACATGGAGGGAGTGGGCGCCGAAGTGCTCAGGCGCCGGGCCGGTGCCACCCGAGGCTGGCTCAAGGTGCAGGACGGCTGCGACCGCAAGTGCGCCTTTTGCGCGACCCGCCTGGCGCGGGGACACAGCCGCAGCCGCCGGCCGGACCGCGTCGTGGCCGAGGCGCGCGTCCTGGCCCGCAGTCACCCCGAGCTCGTCGTCACCGGCGTTCACATCGGCCACTACGGTCGCGATCTCGATCCGCGCAGCTCGCTGACGGCTCTGGTTCGCCGCCTCCTGGACGAGGTCCCCGGACCGCGCTTCCGCCTCGGCAGCATCGAGGCCACCGAGATCGACGACGGCATGGTCGACCTCCTCTCCACCTCGGGCGGACGGCTGGCTCCCCATCTGCACATGCCGCTCCAGAGCGGTGCCGAGCCGGTGCTGCGCCGCATGAGGCGCTGGCACACGCGCGAACAGTACCGCCGCCGCGCCCTCGAGATCGCCGAACGGGTGGGCTGGGTCGGCCTCGGCGCCGACATCATCACGGGCTTCCCGGGCGAGACCGCCGGTGACCACGCGCTCACCCGCTCACTCGTCGAGGAGCTGCCCTTCACCTACCTGCACGTCTTCCCGTATTCGCCGCGCGACGGAACGGTGGCCGCCGGTCTCCCCGATCCCGTTCCGCAGCGCGTGGCGGGCGAACGCGGGCGCGAGCTCAGAACGCTGGCCGCCGAAAAGGGTGAGCGCTACGCCCGTCGGCGCGGCGGCGCGGAAGTGGAGCTGGTGATGGAGGGGACCGGGGGAACCGCGCTCACCGGCGACTATCTGCGCGTGGCGGTCCGGTCGCCGGTCCAGCCGGATCCCGCGCTCCTGCACAGGGGTCGTCTGTCTCGCGACGGGACCCGTGTGCGCATTGACGCGGCCACCTCGGGGACCATGAATTAGGAGGGTCTGCCGCGGGGAACGCCTATGGACACGCAATCGACAATTGAACCGGGGGGCCGGCGCGGGGGTGCGGTCGCGGACCCACCCCACGCGAGGCGCGCGTACGTCGAGACCTACGGCTGCCAGATGAACATCGCCGACGGCGAGCTCATGGAGGGCGTGCTCGAAGGGCAGGGCTACGAGGTCGTGGATGCGCCCGAAAAGGCCGATGTCATCCTCGTCAACACCTGCGCCATCCGCGAGAACGCCGAGGAGCGGGTGCTGGGACGCATCGGCCAGCTCAGCGGCCTCAGGCGCGAGCGGCCGTGGCTGGTGCTGGGAGTCACGGGGTGCATGGCCCAGCGGATGGGAGACTCGCTGCTCGGCAGGGTGCCCGCCGTCGACCTCGTCATGGGACCCGATGGCTACCGCCACCTGGGCAGGGCGCTCGAGGAGATCGCGCCGCGCCGCGGCCGCCGCCCCGGCAGGCGCCTCTCGGTGCTGGATCTCTCGCTCGACGAGAACTACCGGGGTCTGGAGCAGCGCCGCCGCTCGGGCGTCACCGCGTGGGTCCCCGTCCAGCGGGGCTGCAATCACCGTTGCACCTTCTGCATCGTGCCCTACGTGCGCGGACCGGAGAAGAACCGCGATCCCGACGACGTGATCACCGAGATCCGGGGCCTTGCCGAGGACGGAATCACCGAAGTCACCCTCCTGGGGCAGACCGTCAACTCGTACCGCCGCGGCGACTGGCCCTTCGCGCGCCTCGTGCAGGCCGTTGCCCGCATCGACGGCATCCGCCGCGTGCGCTTCACCTCGCCGCACCCCGTCGACGTCACCGAGGACCTCGTCGAGGTCATGGCCACCGAGCCCGCCGTCTGCGAGCAGTTCCACCTGCCGCTCCAGTCCGCGAGCAACGCGGTGCTCAAGCGCATGGTTCGCCGCTACACGAAGGAGGTCTTCAGGGAGAAGGTCGCGATGCTCCGCGCGCGCGTGCCCGGCATCGCGCTCTCCACCGACGTCATCGTGGCGTTTCCCGGCGAGACCGACGACGACTTCGCGCAGACGATCGACTTCCTGGGCGAGATCCGGTTCGACGAGGCCTTCACCTACCGCTACAGCGTGCGCCCCGGCACCCCCGCGACCCGGTTGCCGGAACATATGTTCATCGAGGAGGATGTCGCCCGCGACCGTCTGAACCGCCTCATCGCGGCGACCCGGTGCGTGCAGGCGGAGATCAACCGGGAGGAAGTGGGCCGTGTGGAGGAGATTCTGGTCGAGCGGCTGGCCAAATCCGCCGGCATGGTGCTCGGCCGCACCCGCCGCAACAAGGCCGTGGTGGTGGACGGGTGCCGGGACGACATCGGCAGCTATCTGACCGTCCGCCTCTCCGGGACGACCGGCGCCACCTTCGTCGCGCAGCGTCTCTCCGACGAGAGCCCGCGGCTGACCTCACCTCCGGCCGGGGCCTGAACCAATGCGGCGACTTTCGGTGGGGATCGCGCTGGTGGCCGTCGTGGTGCTGGGTGGGCTCTTCGCGGTGGGCAACGCCGGCCGCGTCGTCAGCCTCAATCTGGGCCTCTTCACCCTGAGCCGGGTGCCGGTCACCTTCGTGGCCTTCGGGGGCATGGTGGTTGGGATGGGCGTCGTCCTGGCGGCCGGCATCCACGCCGACCTCAAGGTGCGGCGGCTGCTCCGGGAGCGGCATGAACGAGACAGCCTGGCGGAGCGCTCGGTCCGCCCGGCGTACGACGAACGAGGACAGGGAGACATGCGACTGGAGTGAGGGGCGCGCCCCCGATTCTGTGGACGGCCACCGGGTTCGCCGCGGGTGCGGCGGCCAGCACGGCCCTCGGGTTCGACCGAACCCTCCTCACACTCCTGATTCCCGCGGTTCCCATTCTGCTATGGCGCGGTCCCGGCAGCCGTGCATTCGCCTTCCTCCTCTGTTTCGTGGCGGGACTGGCGTGGGGGACTGCCGACCGCCGTGCGCAGGAAGCCTGCAATGCCGCCGCGGTCGACGGCGCCGAGGCGTCGGTGACGGGATACTTCATCCGCTCAAGCGCCGAGGGAGCTTCCACGCTGCGGGTGACTTCGGGGATGGAGGGGGGATGCGGGACCCCGGTTCGGGTCTATTCCCGCGATGGGGCGCCCCCCGAGGCCCGTCCGGTGACGGTGGCAGGCCGCTGGTTCCGCTCGGAACGCCCCGACGGCTCGGTGGCGGTGTACCTCAGCGCGTCCTCCTTCGAGGAAGTGGACGCCCCCACGGATCCGGTGCCCTGGACCGACCGCATCCGCTCGGCAATCCGCGGCCGCGCCTTCGAGGCCGTCGACCGCAGGCTCGGCGCGCAGGCCGGCGTGGCTGCCGCGCTGGTCCTGGCCGAGCGCGACGGCATCCCCCGCGAACTGTGGGACGCCTTCGCGCGCTCGGGGAGCGCCCATCTTCTGTCGATCTCCGGGTTTCACGTCGGCGTGATCGCCGCGCTGCTGGGCGGCCTCATTGCGCTGGCCGGCCGTCCCCCCCGCACCCGGGCGGCCGCCATGGCCACCGGCGTGTGGGCCTACGTCCTCCTCATCGGCGCCCCCACCTCGGCCACCCGCGCCGCCTGGATGACGACAGCCTTCGTGCTGGGACGCCTTCGCCAGACCCCCGCCCGCGCGCTCGGCGCCCTCGGCCTCTCCATGCTGATGCTCGCACTGCTGCGCCCCTCGGTCGTGGCCGGGGCCGGCTTCCAGCTCACCGTGGCGGGCACGGCCGGCATCCTCGTGATGACGCGCTGGATTCTGCGGCACTGGCCCGACCACCGCGGCCGCGCCTGGATCGCCTCGCCCCTCGCCGCCGGGATCGGCGCGTCCGTCTTCACCGCGCCCGTGCTCGCCTACCACTTCGGGCAGATCCCCCTCCTGTCGCTGCCGGCCTCGTTCCTGCTCACCCCGCTGGTGGCCGCGGCGGTGCCCGGCGTGATCCTCACGATCGTCATGGATGTGCTGCACATTCCCGGCGCCGCGATCGCGGGGGCGGGCTCGGAGGGACTGCTGCACATCGTGACCTCGGTGGCCGCCGCGCTGGGCGACCTTCCCTGGACGGTGGCGCAGGTCACGCCGCGCGAAGCCGCGCTCCTCACCGCCGGGGCCCTCCTGCCGCTGCTACTCGCGACCGGTGCACAGTGGCGCATCCGCCCGGCGGTGCGCGCCGCGGTCTCGGTGCTCTCGGCCTTCGCGGTGCTGTGGGGCGGCCAGGCGGCGATGTCGCTGGCGGGACGGGGGGCGCTCCATATCGTGGCGATCGACGTGGGGCAGGGGGACGCCATCGCGCTCCGCACCCCGCGCGGCCGCTGGCTCCTCGTGGACGCGGGACCGCGCGGCTTCGGCGGTTCGGACGCCGGCCTCACGCGGGTGGTGCCGTATCTGCACGGCCAGGGCGCGCGCCGTCTCGAGGCGGTCATCCTCTCCCACCCCGACGAGGACCACGCGGGGGGACTCGCCGCCGTGTTGAAGAACGTTTCGACCGGCGCCGTCCTCGGCCCCGGCTTCAGCGTCGGCCAGAGCGGCCACATGCTGGGCGCCGAGGAGGCCCAACGGGCGAACATTCCCTGGCGCCGCACCGCCGCCGGCGACGCGTGGACCCTCGACGGCGTCGACTTCGAAGTCCTCAGCCCCGCCCCCCCCGACCCATCCACCCATTCCCCCGCCCACCCCGACCCCAACGACTGGTCCGTCGTCCTGCGCGTCACCTACGGCGAGTTCTCGGCCCTGCTGACCGGCGACGCCGACGCCGCCATCGAGGACCGCCTCCTCGGCCAGGGCCGCGTCACCGCCCTCAAGGTGGGCCATCACGGCAGCCGCACCTCGACCTCCGAGGCCTTCGTGCGCGCCACCTCGCCCGCCTACGCCCTCATCTCGGTCGGCGCCCGCAACCGCTACGGCCACCCCGACCCGGCCGTGCTCGCCCGCCTGGAGCGCGCCGGCACGCGCATCTACCGCACCGACCGGGATGGAACGGTCACGCTCACCGCGCAGAGCGACGGCTCGGTGACCGTGAAGGGGTCGCGGCGAGCGCGGCGCTGACGCTACTTCCGGGGCGTCACCGTGATGTCGAGGCCCTGCAGAAACAGGTCCACCTTGGCCTCCAGCGCGGCCAGCCTGGCCTCGACGGTCCCGAATCGCTGAGTCATCGTGGTCTCGAGCCTTCCGATTCGCTCGCCCAGCGCCGCCTCCACCGAATTGATCCGGCTGCTCACCACCCAAGCGCCCGTCACGATGGCCACCAGAATCGTTGCCAGCACCGGATCCTTCCACCACTCCGGATTCCTGCCCATGCGTCCTCCTCCTCGCTGCGTCGCTCAAACTCTACCTTCGGAACGCCACAACCATGATAGCGCTTCTCACCGTTCTGTCATCTCGCCCGCCCGCTCCGCCCCACACCCCGCCCACCCCCACCTTGCCCCCCACCCCTCCACGCGGCCATCTTCCCCCCATGCGAAGCAAGGTCGTCACCATCGATCGCCACATCATCGATCAGGAGCGCATGCACCCCGACGCGTCGGGCCGCTTCTCCGCGCTCCTCTACGACATCGCGCTGGCCGCCAAGATCATCTCGCGCGAGGTGAACATGGCCGGCCTCATCGACGTCCTGGGCGCCACCGGCGACACCAACGTGCAGGGCGAGCGGGTCCAGAAGCTCGACGCCTTCGCCCAGGAGGTGATCGTCAAGGCGATGGACCACGCCGGGCACCTCTGCTGCATGGTCTCGGAGGAGACCGACGACATCATCCCCATCCCCGAGCGCTTCGAGCTCGGCAACTACGTCCTCCTCTTCGATCCCCTCGACGGCTCGTCGAACATCAACGTCAACGTGTCGATCGGCACGATCTTCTCGATCCACCACCGCACTTCGCCCCGGGGCGTGCCCGGCACGCTCGCCGACTGCCTGCAGGCCGGCTACCGCCAGCTGGCCGCCGGTTACGTCATCTACGGGTCGTCGACCATGCTCGTCTACACGACCGGCGTCGAAGGGGGCGTGCACGGCTTCACCCTGGACCCGTCGATCGGCGAGTTCCTGCTCAGCCACCCGCGCATCCGCATCCCCGACCCGCCCGCGAAGATCTACTCGGTCAACGAGGCTTACTACGCGCGCTGGTCGCGGGGGCAACAGCGCCTGGTCGACCACTTCCGCGGCGTGAACGGCGAGGGAGGCGGCGGCTACAAGTCCCGCTACATCGGTTCGATGGTCTCGGACGTGCACCGCACCCTGCTGCAGGGCGGGCTCTTCATGTACCCGCGCGACACGAAGTCGCCGGGTGGCAAGCTGCGGGTGCTTTACGAGGCCGCGCCCCTGGGGCTGGTTTGCGCGGCGGCTGGGGGAAGGGCGTCGGACGGGAGCCGCGACATTCTGGACATCGTTCCGGAGGGGCTTCACGACCGGACGCCCCTCTATCTGGGATCGGCCGGCCTGGTCGGTCTGGCCGAGCGGTACCTGGAGTCCGGGAAAGGCGGGGCCGGAGCGCATTTGCGGCGCCAATCTGTCCCGGTTTCGCGTGCAGCGGCCGACTGGGGGTTTGAAAGCTGACCGACAGACGGATTTTCCGCACTCGCACAAAGGGTCGTGGAAAGATAACTTGTTGGTATGACAGAACTTAAGGTGACGCGAAAAGCTGGCATCACTCTTGCAGTAGAACTCCCTGTCCGAACGATCGGACCATTGACAATCCCTGATCACCGTCAACCGGAGCGGACGCAAGCGGCCCTCCACCGACGATAAAACATAGATTCGGCTCGCCCGGATCCCCCGACACGAGGTCGGCGGGAAGGCCCGAAGGCGAGAATCCTTCCGAAAGGAATGGTATACCAGATGAGCAGACTCAAGCTATTGGCGGCAGCCATGTTGCTCGCGGTCCCGATCATCAGCGCGTGCGGGGAGGATCCTCCTGCTCCGCCGCCGACCGGCACGATTGACGGGCTGGTCTCGGTCGAGGGCCAGGGGCTCGACGGAATCTCCGTCACCCTGAGCAACGGCGCCGTCGCCACCACGGCGAACGGAGGCATGTTCCGCTTCGACGGCGTCGAGGCCGGAGCATACACGGTCACCATCGGCAACTACCCGGACGACGCGAGCTTCGCGCAGACGTCCCTTCCGGCGACGATCGCCACCGACGGCGAAACCCTCACCGTCAACTTCCCGGGCACCTGGATCCGCACCTCCGCCATTATGGGGACGGTAACGGTAGAAAACGAAGGTCTTAGTGGAGTGACGGTCACGATCACGGGTGTCAGCGACTCCGAGACCCTGACGGATGCGAATGGCCAGTACGCGTTCACCGGCCTCCGCGCGGGGAACTACACCGTAGAGATCTCTGGATTCGACGAGGACGATGTGGCCTTCGGGTCGGTCGCTTCCACCGCCGAGCTGGCCGTCGGCGAATCGAAGGTCGTTCCCTTCGAGGGAACCTACCTGCGGACCTCCGCGATCACCGGCCAGGTGTCCGTCGAGGGCACCGGGCTGGAAAACGTGACGGTCAGCATGCAGGGCCGGGGCGAAGAGCGGACCGCGACGACGAATGCCGCGGGCCAGTACACCTTCAGTGAACTCCGCTCGGGCGACTACTCGGTCGGGATCACCAACCCGAACGCGGACCAGTACGGGTTCGACGTCACCTCGAAGAACGTCACCATCTCGCACGGCGAGACCGCCAGCGTTCCCTTCGACGGGATCCTGCTGCGGACCGCGGCGATCATGGGTACGGTCACCGTCGAGGGCACCGGCATCGAGAACGTGACGGTCTCGGTGCAGGGCGAAGGCGCTGAGCTGGAGACGATGACCAACGCGGTCGGCCAGTTCTCCTTCACCGAGCTGCACGCGGGCGACTACTCGATCGGCATCACCGGGTTCGACGACGACCTCTACGGCTTCGACGTCACCACGGCGACGGCCACGGTGGCGCTCCAGGAGACGGCCACGGTGCCGTTCACGGGGATCATGCTGCGCACGGCCGGGATCGCGGGTACGGTCACGGTCGAGGGCCATGCGATTCCGGGCGTGACGGTCACGGTGACCGGCGGCCCGAAGGACGAAGAGCACACCCGCACCACCAACGACGCCGGCTACTACATGGTCGACGAGCTTCACGCGGGTGACTACGCCGTTGCGATTTCGGACTTCGACGCGAACGAGTACGAGTTCGAAGCGACGACGCAGAGCATCTCGGTGGGTCTGCGCGAGACGGCGACGGTGGCGTTCCAGGGCGAGCTTCTGCGCACGGCCGGAATCAGCGGCCGGGTGAGCGTGGAGGGCGTGGGCCTGGACGGCGTGATGGTCACGCTTTCGGGCGACGCCGACATGACGGCCGAGACGGCCGACGGCGGGCAGTACGCCTTCACCGGCCTGGCCGCGGGCGACTACATGGTCGCGATCGCGGGCTGGGACGAGGACGCGTACAGCTTCGACATGACCAGCGCCGAGCTGGCCGTGGCCGACGACGCCGCGGTGGTCCAGAACTTCGAGGGCGCGCACACGCGGACCGCCTCGGTCTCGGGGATGCTCTTCCTGGACGAGGTGGACGGCGATGGCATGTACACCGACGGCGAGCCGGCCTTTGCGCACGCGGGGATTCCGCTGCTGCTTCAGGGCCCGGGCATCAACGACGTGCAGTTCGGCATGTCCATGCCGGACGGCAGCTACGCCTTCGACGGCCTGATGGCGGGTTCGTACCGGGTGCTGATCAACATGAGCGACACGGTGGCGGCGGTGCTCACCGAAGCCGGCTTCCGCTTCGCGGGCGAGCTCACCGGCCACGTGGTCAGCGTGGCCGCCGCGAGCAATGCGACGGTCAACTTCCCCTTCCGGATCGTCATGCAGACGATCTTCGCGGGTGCGGTGATGGGCAACGCCACCACGACAGGCCATCCGGTCGCCGGCGTCGGTCTGGAGATGTACCCGACCGCCGAGGACGCCGACGCGGGCACCAACGTGCTCGGCATGGCAACGACCGACACGACCGGTCACGCGAAGTTCGACTTCCCGCGCGCCATGGACCTGGGCCCCGGCGGGCACGGGAATGACCACCTGGTCTTCGTGAAGGTGACGGGCACCGGCCACGCCGACCTGGTCGTCTCCGACAACGCCCACATCGAGATCGAGTACGCGCCGACCGACCGCGTCAGCATGGCGCCGACCGCGGCACGGCTGCTCAACCAGGCCGCCAACTTCCAGTGGTGGATCAAGAGCGACGAGAACGCCAAGGACGGTAACGAGCCCCTCGAGGGCTGGAAGGTGATCTTCGGTACCGACACGATCACGACCGATGGGGAAGGCAAGGCCACCTACTCCGGGACGGTCGGCCTGGGCGCGATGCCCGCCACCATGACCGTCATGGCGGATACGGCCGCCCAGGACGACACGCTCACCATGGGCGAGAAGTGGACCCAGTCGGCGGCGCTCAAATACACGCACAATCCCATGGCGCTTCCGGCCATGAACACGGCCGAGATGAACGACCTGGGCCCGATCTACATCACCTACACGACGCAGAGGCTGACGGTCGGCGTGTACCGCGAGGCGGACGACGAGGAAGGCTACACCGACTACCGGAGCGGACTCACCGGTCCCCAGACCGGCGACCACCGGCCCCACGCCTCCGTGGCCGCGGAGATGAACATCGAGTTGCTTGCGCGCGACAGCCGCAACCGGCTGCGCCGCTACAAGTGGGATCCCCATCCCGGGACGGGTGAGTTCCGGAAGGACGGGTTCGCCAAGGTGGGTTCCAACGGCCTGGTCAGCTTCACGGGAATCCCCGCCGACGCCGAACTCACCGTTCGCTTCCATGTCGGCGACAATCGCGTGCAGGTCGACTACGGCTATGACGAGATCGAGGCCTTCGGCGACGACCTGACGGACTTCGGCACCACCGTGGGCGCCTTCGGCGGCATGAGCGGCGCCGTTCCCGACGTGCGGCTCTGCACCGCCTCCGAAAAGACCGACGACGACTACTGCTCCACCTTCGCATACCAGTGGAAGACGGGCAGGATCAGCGGCAACGTGGGCACCCAGAGGGGTCACACGGTCGAGATCGAACCGACAACGCAGGGTCCGATCGACGGCGACACCAACACCGACATGGTTGGCGCCTACAGCTTCACCGGCCTGCGGGACGGCGAGTATGATGTCACGGCGTACAGCCAGGGCGACTACACGGTGAACGGCACGCCCACCCAGAAGGGCGTCGCGGTCTACCATGACGAGTTCACCGACGACGAGGACACGCTGACCAAGTACGTCGGCACCGCCGACGCGGAGGCCGCGAGGTGGACGACCACCAGAGGTGGCCTGGCGATCATGGGCTACGTCGCGAACGACGGCGACGGGAACAACCTGGTTCGCGGCGACGAAGCGATGGCCGGAGTCACGGTGAGGCTCCTCACGAACGTCACGTTCGTCCGGACCGGCAGGAACCGCGGCAAGCTGGCCAGTTCCAAGGAGGCGGCGACCACCGAGACGGCGGCCAACGGCCTCTACTCGTTCACCGACCTGAACGATACCACGAACTACTGGGTGCAGGTGCCGAACAACGGCTTCCGCAGCCTGAGCGCGGTGAATCCGAACCTCTCGAACACCCTTTCGGCGGCCGTCTACCCGAATTTCCCCGAGGAGAGCACGTACCTCAAACCAATGTGGAGCCGCACGACCAATTCCGTTCCCATGACTCGACAGAGCGTGGAGATCACCGACGACAAGGGCACGACCAACCCAAACGACGACGTGACGGCGACGCTTCACAACTTCGCCCTGGTGTACACCGACGGCACGGTGGCGGGGACGGTGAGCAACATGAGCGGCTCGAACGCCAACATCGATATCCGAGTCACGACCAACACGGACGCGGACCTCGTTTTGGAACGGACCACCGGCCCCAGCGGCGACTTCGAGGTTACGGACCGTATGGAGGGCGTGTACACCGCAAGGATCGAGGACGCCGGCTGGATGGCTCCGAAGGTCGACGCGGCCAGTGGCATGCCGGATGACGATGCCGCGGATTGGGACTCGAATGGTGACGGCACCACCGACACAGGCGAGGGAACCGCTCCCACGGAGTTGACCGGCACGCTCTCGGGCCGAAACGACTACGAGAACCTTGGCACCCTGCACGTGTACAGCACGAGCATGGGCGCCGATGACATGGTGGCGCATGTTCTGGCCAAGGGTATCGCGACGCCGGGTGCGGAGGTGGCCAACCTCGGGGACTCCGTCACGGGCATCACGCAAGATGCCAGTGGGACGACCGCGGTCACGGGTATCACGGGGAACATCACCTTCGCTTCGGCAACGGTAAGGGTCGTCGTGGGCCGCATGGATGCTAAAGCCAGCACGACCGTCATGATGGGCACCACCGCGTGCCCGGGCGACACCTGCACGCTGCCGTATCACGCGACGGGCGGAACCACGAACACGGCTGGCACGGAAACAGAGCGTACAACCGAGATCACCGTCATGGTCACCGCCGAGAACGGCTACAACGACCATGCGTACACCTTCAGTCTCGGGCGCACGAACCCGGTGGACAACGTCCTCGAGCGCGCCGAGATCCTGAACCACCGGACGGGCCAGCAGGCCACTGGAACCGGTGGCGGCGGCCAGACCGCGGGCGATCCCTGGCAGGTCACAACCGGCTTTGCCGACTCGACCGCGACTACCCTGACCTTCGACCTGGATGAGGTTGGAACGGGCGACGCCGCGGACTGCGGGCAGAGCGTTTCCGTGAAGATCAACGGCGGCGCCGACCAGGACGGGTTCAACGCCACCGGCGACACTGATGTCTGCCCAAACGAGCAGTACAGGCTGAGCACGGGGGGAACCAGCGGCACGGTGTACGAGATCACCATTACGTCACAGGACGGTGTGGCCAAGAAGCACTACATAAACCTCACCGCAGGCGCCTAACCCTTCAACCCTGCTCTCGCAGGCTGCGCGAGAGCTCGCAAGACCGCTCTCCCGCCCGGTTCGCCGGGCGGGAGAGCGGTTAGGACCCACGAGAAAGGAGGGCCGGAAACTGGCGTTCTCAGCGATGGCACGGCAACGGGCGTCGGCGATTTGTGCCACGAAGGATGATGGGCCACGCGTAGCCGCTCGCACATGGAGCTTGTTCCGTCCCATCCTGGCCTCGTTGGTACCGCTTTCCCTGACCGCAGGGGGAATGGCGGGTCAGCAATCCGGCGTGCCCTCGGCACCCAGGAATCTGACAGCTACCGCAATCAGCCAAAGTCAAATCCGCGTTGACTGGACGGAACCCGCCGATTCGGGTAGCTCGGCTATCACACACTACCACATTCAGGTGTCGTTCGACGGCAACGATTTCTTTACCCTGCTCGCCATCGAAGCGCCAACAACGACATTCACCGATTCCGGGATTGAAACCGGTGGCACCCGGTGGTTCCGGGTACTGGCTGAGAACTCTGCGGGTTTGGGTCCGCCTTCGAATGCGGACTCGGCCACCACATTCGGTGGAGAAGATCAGCCGAGCGCTCCGAGGAATGTGAGGGCGACGGCCGACGGGGACTCGGCCATTGATCTCTCTTGGGACGAACCCGAACAGACGGGGGGCAGCGAGATCGTCGAGTACGAGATCGAGGTCTCCAACGATGGCGGGCAGCGGTGGAGCGTCCTCGCCTACACGCCTGGCACCACCAACTACAGGGATTCGGGGCTTTCACCCGGTACCACCCGGCACTACCGGGTCAGAGCAGGCAATGCCGATGACGCCTTCGGTCCGTTCTCCGCTGTTTTCTCAGCGACCACACTTGGTGGAGGAGATCAGCCGAGCGCTCCGAGGAGTGTGAGGGCGACGGCCGACGGGGACTCGGCCATTGATCTCTCGTGGGACGAACCCGAAGAAACCGGGGGCAGCGAGATTGTCGAGTACGAGATCGAGGTCTCCAACGATGGCGGGCAGCGGTGGAGCGTCCTCGCCTACACCGGTGGCACCAGCTACAGGGATTCGGGGCTTTCACCCGGTACCACCCGGCACTACCGGGTCAGAGCAGGCAATGTCGATGACGTCTTCGGTCCGTTCTCCGCCGTTGTCTCGGCGACCACCGAGGGCCAGGGCGGAGGAGATCAGCCCCCGAGTGCACCGAGGAACCTGACGGCAACATCCTCCGGCGATTCGGCGATCGATCTGTCATGGACTCCGCCGGCGTCTCCGGGAAGCAGCGCGATCAACACCTATCGCGTGGAGTTTTCCGGCGACGGGGGCGCGAACTGGTCCAGCCTGGCAACCGCCACCGCGACCACGACCTCGATAAGAGACGGGGGGCTCGCACCGGGTACAACCCGGTACTACCGCGTGTTCGCGAGCAACAATGTCGGCGACGGCCCACCGTCCAACGTCGCCTTCGCGACCACCGAGGGGGAGACCGACGACGCGCTGCCCGGACCGCCGCGCAACCTGCGTGCGCAGACCGATGGCGAAACCGTCATTGAGTTGACCTGGAGTCCGCCCCTCAACAGCGGCACCAGCCCGATCATAGCGTACCGGATCGAAATCTCCAGGAACGGCGGGACGACATGGAGTGTCCTGGTCGGGAGCACCGGCTCGACAACAACCCGCTACAGACACTCGGGGCTTCAACCCGGAACCACCCGGCACTATCGGGTATCCGCGCTCAATGCGGCCGGAAGGGGGCCCACATCCAACGTCGCTTTCGCGACAACGTCGAGTGGAACCGCTACCGGCGAACCCGGGCCGCCGAGAAACCTGCGTGCGACCGCGACCGGGCAAACGACCATCGATCTTTCGTGGAATACACCGTTGAGCAACGGCAACAGCCCGATCGTCGGCTATCGGATCGAAGTGTCGAGAAACGGTGGCTCGACCTGGCGCAACCTGGCGGGCAATACCGGTTCGACGGCAACCCGGTATACGCACACCGGGCTTCAGCCTGGCGAGACGCGGCACTACCGGGTATCGGCGATCAACTCGCATGGAACGGGGCTGCCTTCCAATGTCTCTTACGCGACGACAGGTGACGGAACCACGCTCGGCGCGCCGCAGAACGTAGTCGCCACGGCGATTGGAACCTCTCGGATCGACCTCTCCTGGGTCGAACCCGCCGACGATGGCGGTTCCGCGGTCACCGGCTACCGAATCCGGGTTTCGATGGAAGGGGATCCGGATTGGACGGTCCTGGTTCACAATACCGGCTCCACCGCGACAACATTTGCGCACAGCAACCTTGAACCGGCCACGACCTGGCACTACCGGTTGCAAGCGATCAATGCAAACGGGGCAGGTCTGGAGTCCAACGTGGCGAGCGCAACAACGGAGGCCGATCTGCCGGGTGCGCCGAGCGATCTGGTTGCTGTCGCACGCAGCCACGCGTGGATCGAGCTGTCCTGGGATGCCCCGGCGTACACCGGCGGTGCATCCATCATGGGATACCGGATCGAGGTGTACGAGGAGGACGGGTCTCTGTGGAAGATCCTGGCGGTCAACACCCGATCCACCACCACGAGCTACCATCACCTCGGACTTGAGCCCGGAACCACGCATTTCTACCGGGTCCGCGCGATTAACCGGGTGGGAGCCGGCCCGCCGTCGATTATTGCTGATGCAACCACTCACGCCGTGCCCCCCGGCGCTCCGGTGAGGCTGAGGGCTGTGGCGGCCGGTGCCTCGCGGATCAACTTGGCCTGGGAGGCGCCGACCGTTGACGGTGGCGCTCCGGTGAACGGATACCGCATCGAAGTCTTTCGAGATGGGGACACCCAGTGGCGAGTCCTTGTGCCCAATACCCGCTCGACGACCACCGAATACGTGCACACGGGTCTGGATCCCGCAACCACCTGGTACTACCGGGTTGCCGCAATCAACGCGGCCGGAGCCGGCACCCTGTCGAACCAGGCCGGCGCGACGACGGATGCAATCGTTCCGGATGCGCCGACGGAGTTGACGGCCACGGCAATCGGATCCTCGAAGATCGAACTCTCGTGGAGAGGGCCGAACTTCAACGGCGGAGCGGCGATCACGGGCTACCGGATCGAGGTGTCGGAGAATGGGGGTGCCTCCTGGACGCCTCTTGTGGCCAACACGGGTTCCACCAGCACGATCTTTCCGCATACGGGCCTTAGGCCCGCGAGCACCCGGCACTACCGTGTGTCGGCGATCAACCGCGAGGGAATCGGAGGGACTTCCAATGTCGCCGGCGCGACCACGGAGGCTACCGAGCCGTCCGCACCAACGGCACTGGCCGCGGCCGCCCAGGACCACCAGCAGATCAGCCTCGCCTGGGAGACACCGGAGTTCGACGGCGGTGCGCGTATCGCCGGCTACCGAGTCGAGGTATCGGAGAACGGAACCGGAGGATGGTTGGTGCTGTCCGCCACCACTGGATCGACCAACACCGCCTATCTGCACAACGGCCTGTCTCCGGCCACCACCCGGTACTACCGCGTTTCGGCCATCAATGAGATCGGGGCGAGCCCTCCATCGAATGTGGCGCACGCGACCACAGATGCCATCGCGGCGGATCCTCCGACCAACCTCGTGGCCACCGCGGTCGCGCCAACGCAAATCGACCTTCTCTGGACGGGGCCGTCCTACGACGGAGGCGCACCGGTGACCAGTTACCGAATTGAGATATCGGAGGAGGGGACTGAGTGGAGTGATCTGGTACCCTCGACCGCGACGACCGAGACCTCCTACTCCCACACCCATCTTCAGCCGGGGAGCACCCGTTACTATCGCGTCTCGGCCATCAATGTCGTGGGCCCCGGCCTTCCGTCTGAAGTCGCGTTCGCTACGACCGACGATCCGGTCGAACGTGCCGGGAGGGTGACGCGGGCGGTGTTGTCCCGCTTTGCCTCAGCGATGACCACCAGCACGCTGGAAGCGATTTCCAGGCGGATCGAAGCGGTTGCCGGGGGGAGTCGGATCGGCTGGAGCGGGGGCGGTGCAGGCCGGTCGCCGCTTGCGGACGTACCGGCCCTTCGCGGCCTGGCACCGGATCCGACCATGGCCCAGCTGCTCGACGGCGCGTCCTTCGTCGTGCCCGTCGGGCCCGGCTTGGCGGACCAGCAGGTCCAATCGGGTCTCGCCCTCGCGACCTGGGGTGGCGCGGAATACCTCCGCATGGGTGAGCCCGGCGGAGAAGAGGTTCAGTGGTCCGGTGATATGCTGAGTCTGCATCTCGGCACCGATGCGCGCATCCACCGCAACGTGCTTGTGGGTGTAGCCGCCACTCGGTCGACGGGGAGCTATGACTTCACCGATCTGACGTACGGCCGCGAGGTCGCCGGGAGCTACGAGGTCGGGACAGCGACAGTGAACCCTTACCTAGCGTGGTTGCCGGGCCAGCGCGGCATGGCTGTTTGGGTTTCGGGCGGGGTCGGCTGGGGCGAAATGGCCGTGGAAGACGATTTGGCGGGGAAACGGACCAGTCCGGTGAGGACGACGACCGGAGCCCTCGGTCTCAGCCGGATGCTGCTGTCCAACGGCCTCAATTCGCTGAGCGCGAGAGCCGAGGGATGGCTCTCCCGGGTCAGGACTGATGAGGCCGAGGGTGTGGATTCGCTGTCGTTCGGGACGCGGAGGGCTCGCGTCGCCCTCGAGTGGTCGCAAGCGAACCGGTTCGAAGGAGGACACGAGGTCAACCTGCTGCTGCAAGGTGGGGTTCGCTATGACGCCAATGATGTGAGCGACTGGGTGGGCGGTATGGAGGTCGGGGGCGGGCTACGATACACCAGTCCCAGGGGGCGATTGACGCTGGAGGGGCGCGGGAGACTGTTGGCTACGAGTGAGTATGAAGAGTGGGGAGCCAGCGGTCTTGTCCAGGTCGGTACACAGGATCGCCAGCGAGGGCTCTCCCTGAAGCTGGCACCAGCGTGGGGCGAGTCCGCGAGTGGCGTCCATGAGCTTTGGGAACGGGGCGCTGAGGATGGGCTGGACGGGTCCCGTGTCACGCAACAAGGTCGGCTGAACACGGAGGTTGCGTATGCCATCCCGTCGTTTGCTGGTGCGCCCTATGCACGCTTCCATCTGGTGAAGGAAGGACCGCGCTCTTTCGGAGCCGGTGTGCGCTATCAGTTGGGACTCGCCCTGGATCTATATGTCGAGGGCACGCGCAGCGAGGGTATCGCGGTTCCGGCACGGCACGGTCTGGCGGCGCGGGGCGCGTGGCGGTTCTGACGCCCGGGCAAGGCTCGGCGCCGGCTATCCGGTAGGAGGCGAGTGGATGAAGCAATCCCGGGGCATGGTTGGACGGTGGCGCTTGGTGGTCGGTACGCGCCGCACGCAAAGAGTGCGGGGGTGGGCGATGCGCCGATTCACGTGGTGTGGGGTGATGTCGCTACTGGCTTTGGCCGCAACGGTAGGGGGGACCGAGGGCCAGGTGCCCGGTCCGCCACGCGCGTTGTATGCGGAGCAGTTGGGAGTAGGGATCTATTTGATTTGGGAAGCTCCTGCGGACTCTGGCGGCAGTGCGATCACCGCCTACCAGGTTGAGATGGCAAACCACCCCGACTCGACTTGGTCCGTCCTGGCAACCCTCAGCATACCCGACGACGTATCTCTGGAATTTCCGGAGTATTATCACGAACTCGCAACGGGCACCACCCGGTTCTACAGGGTTTCGGCCACCAACGGTTCGGGCACGGGAGCGCCATCAGATGTCGCCGGAGCGACCACCGACGGAGCCAGCGGAGATGGGCCCGGGGCACCGACGGATCTCACGGCTACGGGAACCGGGGAGAAGACCATCACTCTGGCCTGGGAAGCCCCGTCGGACACCGGAAGCAGTGCGGTTCTCGGCTATGAGGTGGAACGCTCCAACGATGGCCGGTTTTACTACGGACTTGGCTATTCAATCTCGACCCAGTACACGGATCAGATTAGCCTCTCCGCCGGTATCACACGGTGGTACAGGGTATCGGCACACAACGCCACAGGTCTTGGTCCGCCCTCGGACACCGCCGCCGCGCGGACGCCCGTTTCAGCCGAGCCTGGGGCTCCGACAGGACTGAGCGCAGCGGCCGACGGGGACTCGGCCATTGATCTCTCGTGGACGGCGCCGAGCGACACCGGATCTAGCGCGATTGCCGGGTACCGGATCGAAGTGTCGCCGGACGGGAACGACTGGAGCGACCTGGAGGCGAACACAGGTTCGACCACAACCGTCTACAAGCACACCGGGCTCTCGCCGGACACCACCCTGCACTACAGGGTGTCGGCGATCAACAACACGCTCACGGGTCCACCCTCGGACACTGTCAGCGCACGCACGGCCCCCCCGGGCGAGCCCGGGGCTCCGACAGGGCTGAGCCCGGCGGCCGACGGGGACTCGGCCATCGATCTCTCGTGGACGGCGCCGAGCGACACCGGATCCAGCGCGATCACCGGCTACCGGATCGAAGTGTCGCCCGACGGGAGCGACTGGAGCGACCTGGAGGCGAACACGGGTTCGACCTCGACCACCCACAAGCACACCGGGCTCGCGCCGGACACCACCCTGCACTACCGCGTGTCGGCGATCAATGGCGCGGGCACCGGTGAGCCGTCGGCGCCCGATAGCGCCACCACCGATGGGACGCCGCCTGGTCCCCCGACGGACCTCGAGGCGACTGCGAACGGGGATTCCGCCATCGGACTTTCGTGGAGCCCACCCGGGAACATCGGATCCAGCGAAATCATCGGGTACCGGATCGAAGTGTCGCCGGACGGGAGCGACTGGAGCGACCTGGAGGCGAACACGGGTTCGACCTCGACCACCCACAAGCACACCGGGCTTTCACCGGACACGGCCCTGCACTACAGGGTGTCGGCGATCAACAACACCAACACGGGTTCACCCTCGGACACCGCCAGCGCACGCACGGCCCCCCCGGGCGAGCCTGGGGCACCGACAGGGCTGAGCGCGACGGCCGACGGGGACTCGGCCATTGATCTCTCGTGGACGGCGCCGGCCTACACCGGGACCAGCGCGATCGCCGGGTACCGGATCGAAGTGTCACCGGACGGCAGCGACTGGAGCGATCTGGAGGCGAACACGGGTTCGACCGCAACCACCTACAAGCACACCGGGCTCTCGCCGGACACCACCTTGCACTACAGGGTGTCGGCGACCAATGCCGCGGGCACCGGTGAGCCGTCAGAGCCCGACAACGCAACCACCGATGGGACGGCGCCCGGTCCTCCGACGAACCTCGTGGCGACGGCGGACGGGGATTCCGCCATCGACCTTTCCTGGAGCCCACCCGGGCAAACCGGATCCAGCGCGATCACCGGCTACCGGATCGAAGCGTCGCCCGACGGATCCAACTGGAGCGATCTGGAGGCGAACACGGGTTCGACCGCGACCACCTACAAGCACACCGGGCTCTCGCCGCACACCACCCTGCACTACCGGGTGTCGGCAATCAACAACACCCTCACGGGCCCACCCTCGGATACCGCCAGCGCGCGGACAACCGTCGTCTCGGGCGCGCCCATCGCTCCGACCAGCCTGATTGCGACGGCCGACGGAACCTCGGCCATTGATCTCTCATGGACCGCACCGAGCGACACCGGATCCAGCGCGATCACCGGCTACCGGATCGAAATGTCGCCCGACGGCTCCAACTGGAGCGATCTGGAAGCCAACACCGATTCGACCGCGACCACCTACAAGCATACCGGGCTCTCGTCGGACACCACCCTGCACTACAGGGTGTCGGCAATCAATGGCGCAGGCACCGGTGAACCGTCGGAGCCCGTCAACGCCACCACCCATGGGACGCCGCCCGGTCCTCCGACGAATCTCGTGGCGGCGGCGGACGGGGATTCCGCCATCGGCCTTTCATGGAGCGCACCCGGGCAAACCGGTTCCAGCGCGATCACCGCCTACGTGATCGAAGTGTCGCTGGACGGTACCGACTGGATGGTACTGGTCGGCAACACCAACTCGACCGCGACCACCTACAGGCACACCGGGCTCTCGCCGGACACCACCCTGCACTACCGGGTGGCCGCGAGCAACCGCAACCAGATCGGCCCGCCCTCCAACACCGCCAGCGCCCGAACGACCGTGCCGGGCGAGCCCGGGGCCCCGACAGGGCTGAGCGCAGCGGCCGACGGGGACTCGGCCATCGATCTCTCGTGGACGGCGCCGAGCGACACCGGATCCAGCGCGATCGCCGGGTACCGGATCGAAGTGTCACCGGACGGCAGCGACTGGAGCGATCTGGAGGCGAACACGGGTTCGACCGCAACCACCTACAAGCACACCGGGCTCTCGCCGGACACCACCCTGCACTACCGGGTGTCGGCGATCAACAACACCCTTACGGGTCCACCCTCGGACACCGCCAGCGCACGCACGGCCCCCCCGGGCGAGCCCGGGGCACCGACAGGGCTGAGCGCGGCTGCCGACGGGGACTCGGCCATTGATCTCTCGTGGACCGCACCGAGCGACACCGGATCCAGCGCGATCACCGGCTACTGGATCGAAGTGTCGCCCGACGGCTCCAACTGGAGCGAACTGGAGGCGAACACGGGTTCGACCGCGACCACCTACAGGCACACCGGGCTCTCGCCGCACACCACCCTGCACTACCGGGTGTCGGCAATCAACAACACCCTCACGGGCCCACCCTCGGATACCGCCAGCGCGCGGACAACCGTCGTCTCGGGCGCGCCCATCGCTCCGACCAGCCTGATTGCGACGGCCGACGGAACCTCGGCCATTGATCTCTCATGGACCGCACCGAGCGACACCGGATCCAGCGCGATCACCGGCTACCGGATCGAAGTGTCGCCCGACGGCTCCAACTGGAGCGAACTGGAGGCGAACACGGGTTCGACCGCGACCACCTACAGGCACACCGGGCTCTCGTCGGACACCACCCTGCACTACAGGGTGTCGGCAATCAATGGCGCGGGCACCGGTGAACCGTCGGAGCCCGTCAACGCCACCACCCATGGGACGCCGCCTGATCCTCCGACGAACCTCGTGGCGACGGCGGACGGGGATTCCGCCATCGAACTTTCATGGAGCCCACCCGAGCAAACCGGTTCCAGCGCGATCACCGCCTACGTGATCGACGTGTCGCCGGACGGTACCGACTGGACGGTCCTGGTCGGCAGCACCAACTCGACGGCGACCACCTACAGGCACACCGGGCTCTCACCGGACACCACCTTGCACTACCGGGTAGCCGCGATCAATCGTACCCATGTTGGCCAATCCTCGAACACCGCCGACGCGCGAACGATCGTCCCTGGCGCGCCCGGACCACCCCGGAGTCTGACGGCGACGGCCGATGGCGATTCGGCCGTCGATCTCGCGTGGGATCCGCCTGCGTCGCCGGGAAGCAGCGCCATCGCTGAGTACTGGATTGAGGTGTCGAGCGACGCCGGGACTAGCTGGTCGTCCCTGAATGACATCTTCGTTGACGAAGGACTATGGTACAGACACGCCGGGCTCTCGCCGGGCACCACCCTGCGCTACCGCGTGGCGGCGTTGAATGAAGACGACCTGTTGGGCCCTCCGTCCAACGTGGCCTCGGCGACCACCGAGGGTGGCACAGACGATGGGGCGCCTGGACCACCACGGAATCCGACGGCGACAGCCGACGGCGACTCGGCCATTGATCTATCGTGGGAGGAACCTGAAGAGACCGGTGGCAGTGAGATCGTCGAGTACGAGATCGAGGTTTCCAACGATGGCGGGCAGCGGTGGAGAGTCCTCGCCTACACGAGTGGCACCAACTACAGGGATTCGGGGCTTTCATCCGGTACCACCCGGCACTACCAGGTCAGAGCAGGCAATGTCGATGACGTCTTCGGTCCGTTCTCCGCTGACGTCTCGGCCACCACCGAGGGTGGCAGGGCCGACGGGCTGCCCGGACCGCCGAGAACCCTGAGGGCGACGGCTGCCGGACTGAGGACGATCAAGTTGTCGTGGGACCCTCCGGCGGACACCGGGAGCAGCGCGATCGTCAAGTACACGATCGGGTCATCAAGCGACGATGGGGACAATTGGGACAACCTTGCCGTCACCGCCGCCGACGTGACGACTTACTTGCACCTGGAACTCGAGCCGGGATCGACATGGACGTATCGAGTGTCGGCAAGCAACAAGAGGGGCACCGGGCTACCGTCCAATACCGCCAGGGCCACCACTCAGAGCGCCGTGAACCAACCCCCTGGGCCGCCAAGAAACCTCAGCGTGTTCGTGGACGGGCCCACATCCATCTACCTGGCGTGGGAGCCACCGACGGATACCGGTGGCAGTGCGGTTTCCGGCTACCAGATCGAAATGTCCGCTGACACGAGCGCGTCCTGGGATGACCTCGCTCACACCGACTCGGTGACGACCGAGTTCAACCACACAGGGTTGGATGCCGGCTCAACCATGTACTACCGGGTGTCGGCGACCAATGCCAATGGCGCGGGCCGACAGTCCCGCGTTGCTTACGCGACCACCTCACAGTCTCATCCGGACCCGCCGGAGGAGGCGCGCGCCACGGTCCGTGGAACAAGTCAGATCGACGTTTCCTGGCTGCCGCCGGCCGACGATGGAGGCGCACCCGTTACCGGCTATCGGCTGGAGGTCTCGTCGAATGGGAGGAGCTGGGCCATCCTCCTGGAAAAAAGGGACTCCGTTTTCACGGAGTATTCGCACACCGGTCTGGATCCCGGCACTACCCGGCACTACCGAGTGTCGGCGATCAACGAGTTGGGCAGCAGCCCGCCATCCGATGTCGTGCGGGCCACCACCGACGCCATTCCGCCAGATGCGCCCGCGAGCCTCGCGGCCGAAGCGGAGGGTTCGTCGCGCATCAACCTTGAGTGGAGCAGGCCACCCAGCAACGGGGGCTCGCCGATCGTCGGCTACCGGATCGAAGTCTCGAGCGATGCAGGCGAGAGCTGGGCGACCCTTGTTGCCCACACGAACTCTACGGCGACGTCCTTTTCCCACACCGGCCTGACCTTCGCCACCACCAGGCACTACCGCGTTTCCGCAATCAATGCGGTGGGCAGGAGCCCGGTGTCCCGTGTCGCCTTTGCCCGGACGCATGCAATCCTGCCGGGTCCACCGAGCAACCTCAGGGCAACCCCAAACGGGAGTTCGCGGATCGACCTCACCTGGCAGGCTCCCGCTAGCGACGGCGGGTCGCCAATCACGGGATACCGGATCCGGGCCTTGAAGCAGGGTGATGGAACCTGGTCGACGCTGGTTGACAACACGGCCTCGGCCTCGACCGCCTACTCGCACGAAGGTCTCGTTGCGGCTTCAACGTGGCACTACCGGGTACAGGCGATCAACGAAGTGGGCATGGGCCCGGAAACCCAACGGGCAACGGCCACTACACCTGCCGGGCTCCCGCATGCCCCGCGCGACCCGACGGCCGTCGCGCACGGGCAGTCGTGGATCGAGCTCAACTGGAGATCGCCGGAGCATACGGGGGGCGTTCCCATTGTGGGTTACAGGATTGAAAAGCGCGAGAACGAGGGCTCGCTGTGGATGACCCTCGTCGCCCACACGAACTCTACACAGACTACTCACCATGATGTTGGACTGGCGCCGGGAACGACGCGGCATTACCGATTCTCCGCAATCAACTCGGTCGGTACCGGACCTCCATCAAGCGCCGTCCGCGCAACCACGGACGCTATCGTTCCCGACGCGCCAATCAACCTCACGGCGACCGTGGAGGGTGCCACGCAAATCAACCTTGCGTGGGGCGCGCCTGCCTACGACGGCGGAGCGCCGGTCACAGGCTACAGGATCGAAGTGTTCAATACCGCCAGTCTGTCGTGGGAAGTCTTGCAACTCACCACTTCCTCGAATGCTCCGGAATATTCACACACACACCTCGATCCCGTAAGCACTTGGACCTATCGCGTGTCCGCGGTTAATTCGGTCGGGGTGAGCGAGCCGTCAAATGTCGTTACCGCCACCACTGATCCGGCGGTTCCCGGCTCCCCCACCCAACTGCGCGCGTCAGCGGAAGGCACCTCGCAGATCGACCTGGTGTGGTTCGCACCGAGGCGCGATGGCGGTGCGCCGATCACTGGCTACCGCATAGAGTTTTCCGTCAACTCGGGAGAAGAGTGGGCCGACCTGGTGACCGACACGCGGTCCCGCGCTACCGTCTTTTCGGATGTGGGCCTCATTCCGGGGAGCACCCGGTACTACCGAGTATCGGCAATCAATCGGTCCGGGGTCGGCGAACCTTCGAAGTTCGCCCATGCGACGACTGAGGCCACTGTGCCGAATCCTCCCACCAGGCTTGTGGCGGTTGCGGTGGACCATCGGCGGATCGACCTGAGTTGGGACCTGCCGGACTTCGATGGCGGGACGCGGATCATCGGGTACCGCATTGAGGTCTCAAAGAACGCGGGACAGGAGTGGACCGACCTGTCCGCCAACACCGGATCGGTCAATACCACTCACTCGCACACGGGTCTCAGCCCGGCGTCCACGCGGCACTACCGAGTTTCCGCGATCAACGCGGTCGGTGTGAGCCGATCCTCGCCGATCGCGGGCGCGACCACCGACGCCATTGCGCCCGATGCGCCGACCAACCTGGTGGCGACCGCCATCGCGCCGACACGAATCTCCCTGACCTGGACCGCGCCGGCCTATGACGGAGGCGCGCGGGTGACCGGGTACAGGATTGAAGTGTCCGCCGACGCGAGCGACTGGTGTGACCTCGAGCGCTCGACCCATTCTTCAGGGACGTCCTACGTCCACCACGGGCTGCAGCCGGGGAGCACGCGCCATTACCGGGTATCGGCCATCAATGCGGTGGGTACGGGCCTTCCTTCGGGGGTAGCGACCGCGTCCACCGACGATCCCGTCCAACGCGCCGGCAGGGTGAATCGCGCAGTGCTCCCTCGCTTCGCCGCGACAACGGTTTCGAGCACGCTGTCGGCGATCGCGGGACGCATTGAAGCGGCGGCGGGGGGCAGGGTCGCGCAGCGCCGTCCCGAAGCGCCGGGCCTCAATTCGCTCGCGGGCAGAAAGGGCCGGGAGCCCGACCCCACCATCGCGCAATTGTCGAACGGAGCCTCCTTCGTCCTGCATGTTGGCGGCGACGGGTCGGCCGATCAGTCCGCACCGAGCATGGGCATGGCGACTTGGGGCGGAGCTGAGTACCACCGTCTTGGTCAGCCCGAGGGTGGTGTTGTGGAATGGGACGGCGACATGGTGAGCGTCCATGTGGGCACGGATGTGCGGGCGCACCGGAACATCCTGGTGGGCTTGGCCGTCACTCGGTCTTCGGGAAGCTATGACTTCACCGATGCTACTGGTGCCCGGGACATCGCGGGTACCTATGAGGCTCGCATGACCAGCGTGAACCCCTATCTGGCATGGTTGGGGGGGGGTGGTGGCATGGCCGTGTGGGCTTCGGGAGGTCGTGGCTGGGGCGAAGTAACGGTCGACGACCCGTTGGCGGGACCAAGAAGCAGCCCAGCCCGGTTGGTGACAGGAGCTCTGGGCGCCAGTCGCATTCTTCTCGCTCGGGGGGCGAGTGCACTCAACTTACGCACCGAAGGATTGCTTTCGCGCGTTCGGACGGAAGAATCCGAGGGGATCGACCTGCTTTCTCTCGGGATGCGGCGCGTTCGTGCAGCTCTGGAATGGTCGCAGGTGAACCGGTTCGAGGACGGACACGAGTTCAGCCTCCTACTCGCTGGCGGAGCGCGTCACGACGACGGGGATTTGGTCGACGCCACCTTCGGCGTGGAGGTCGGAGGCGGTTTTCGCTACACCAGCCCAGGGGCGCGACTGCAGATCGAGGGACACGGAAGGATGCTGGCGACGGGGTCAGCGGGCTATGAGGAGTGGGGTGCCAGAGGTCTCCTGCAGATCGACCCGCAGGGTGGCCGCCGGGGGCTCTCGGTAAGGCTCGCGCCGACCTGGGGTGACGCTGCAAGCGGTATCCGGCAGCTCTGGGAGCAGGGCGTGCCCGGTCGCCCCGAAGGAGGTCATCCGCAGTCCAAGGGCCGCCTGAATGCCGAGGTGGCCTACGGTCTGCCCGCATTCAAGGCCACGCCGTTCGGCCGCTTCCTCGTGGCCCAGGACGGTGGACCATCCCTAGCCACAGGCGTCCGCTACCAGGCGAACCGGATGCTCGACCTGCGCTTCGAGGGTCAACGCACTGAGAACGCCGCCGGTCCGCCGACTCATCGCCTCGCTCTGCGGGGCACCTGGAGATTCTGACTCAAAGGGAGGATCAGCATGAGACTACTAACAGCATTCACCCTTCCTCTCATCGCATGTGACGGTGGTGAACCACCGCTCTGTGAGCTTGAGCCGATACCCGATCAGAGGATTAGCATAGGCGAGGAGATTCGACTGCCGGTATCCTGCCCGGAGTACGCCGTCAATACAGACAACATCGGAGCCGCGAGCGTAGCGAGCCGCGATGAAGAGATCCTGATCGTCGGACACTTCGCCGGGGAGTCGGCCATCACCTTCGATGACCCTCGGAATACCAGCTTCAATGTCGATGTAGGATCAGCTTCTTCCCTGACATTCTATGACTCGTTCAATACCGATCACCACTGGCAGGTACCATTTGGGAACACTGTCCGGAAGGTCGAAGACGGCTCCCTATACATATCAGCAACCCATGAAGGGTTCGGCGCGACAGTCTATCAGTCGATACAACTACCACCTGAATCAACCATCGCGCTATCTGTCCTCGTCCCGGAAGTGGCTACCAGCCTCGGCGTAATGTTCATGCTCCCTCACGACGATGTCTGGTTCAATACGCTTGAGATAGGCGATGATGACGACTACTGGTACGAGCTCCTTGGTCTCCCTACCCTACGGAACACCGACTATCGGTTCATCATCAACGACAATAGTCGTATCGGGCGGGGACAGGAGCCCGAAGTGACCTTGCCGGAATGGCACGGCAACGGCATCGATGAAAAAAACTTCCTCGATGTTCATATTTCGATAACCGACTCCGAATACGTCATTGCCGTTGGCGGCGAAGTACTCGTTACAGCCACTGACGATCAGTATCGGATCAGCAATGACGTATATGAGATACGACTACTCGCCATGCCGATAGACGGAAGCGTCGGTACCCCTGTTCAAATAGACTGGATCAAGATATACGATTCGGTCCAGCCGACGGGATGACCACATACAAGCTGCCCATTGACATGTGGATTTCGGACCGGGGATAGGGGAGCATGACATGAAGCAACGCGGAGTGCTTGAGCAGGCGCTGGATCTGCACTGGCCGTGGTACGTCGAACGCGCGGTGCTGGACCCCGGGCCCGACCAGCTGACCATCTACCTCGGCTTCGAGCAAGGCGGAACCTTCACCTGTAGCGGTTGCGGCAGCAGCGGCCGCAAGACGCTTGACACGGTCGAGAAGCGATGGCGGCACCCGGATTTTCTGGGATACCGGACGATTCTCTGGGCCCCATCTCCGCAGGTGGACTGTCCGGCTTGCGGAGTCAGGCAGGCGGTGCTGCCATGGACGCGACTACACGAGAGCCAGACGGTGCCGTTCGAGGAGTTCGTGGTGTAGCCGGCGGGGAAGATGCCGAGCCGCGCGCCACAGTGCGGTGCCTAGCGCCTCCAGACTTCCGCTGCGGGAATGCCGCGGCTGACCTGGGGCACCAAACCTGGCTCAGGCAACAGCGCACGAAGGACTGCACCGGCCTGCATCGTGTCAGCAAGAGTTGCTAGATCCAGGGCATGCCGCAGGAAGCCCCGTATTCGCCCGGTCCGGGGGTCGGTCAAGAGGACCGAGGCCGTCGGCCCGTTTCGTAGCACCTCGGCGCTCCCGCCGGGGCCGGTCAACTCGATGCGGTCCAAGGTGGTGTCCCATTCCTGCTGTACCGGCAGCATAAGCGAAAACACCGTGCCTCCACCGTCCACGGGGCTCATCGTCAGGGAGTGTGAGAACAGCACTCGACCCTGTCGGTCCCACCCGGTAATGCGGTACGGCCCCGCACGGACGGACGGTGTGGGGACGGCGTCGAGCACGAAGGCCGGTTCGAGCACCAGCTCTCCGTTCCGATGGAATCCGCCCCACAACATCAGCGACCGCACCGGACGACCCGGCTGCGATTCGGAGGTGGCGCTGCGACGCCGCCATTCGAGGGCCTGCTGCTGATAGTAGCCGCTGATCCACTTTTCCCGCTCGCCGCAATAGCTCATGACCTCCGGGCTCGCGGGATCCCGGAGTTCGTTGGTCCGCATGTCATAACCCCACGAGCCGATCGAGCCGTTCGGATGCGGGAAGTCGGGATCGGGATCGCCGACGTTGCAGGGGGCGTGCGGCAGGGTCATCAGGTGCCCGAGTTCGTGGGCGATCACATTGTTGTTCTGCCAAAACCGGTCCGGCGCTGTCGGCTCGAGGCCGACCCCGGCGGTCTGGATCTGGAAGGATGCGCCGCCGCAGCACCCGCTCCACACCCCCACCCAGTGGCCACGGCCTCCGGCGGCTTGCCTGGCCGCGTGCGTCGCGTTGATGATCTGTCCCATGATGCTGGCAGACGGGTTTTCGTTGAGCCAAATGGGGTCGTGACGAGTCACGCTGACCTCGTTGACCGGGAGAAACTCCCGCGTCGCCCAGAGAAGTGGTGAATCCGGCGTCAGGCCGTTCACCTTGGCGAGCAGCGCGGAATCCGGGTCCTCGGTCCACAGGAAGGTGATGAAGGTCAGCTCGTAGGTCGGGACTTCCACGACGTAAACCGGTGCGCGGCCCGACTCGGGAATGCGCTCGGCGACCCCAAGCGCAGGATCAAGAGTCCCCTCCGGATCGATCTCCACCACCAACTCCATCCCCGGTTGGACGACCAACCCGGGGATCACCGCATTGAGCGAGAGATCCAGCCTTCCCTCGTCGAGAACAGCCGGAATCGGTGTGCTCGTCCCCTCGAAATCGACCACACGGACCCTCGTGCCTCCCAAGTAGAAGGTCGCTCGCGCTGGCGGGATACTTGCGTTCGCCTGGGCTCCTTTCTCCGACGCTACGAACACTCGCAGCAGCGCCGAATCGCCAGCGATCAGGGGCACGGGGTAGTGTGGTGACTGCACGGCCTGGGTCAGGTAGGCAAGACTGCCATCCGTATCCACGCATCGCCTGACATAGGCTTGCGAAAGGCTGCGAAGCCATGCCAGGAACTCCGGGTCGGCCGGCGCGCAGACGTCCGTGCCGCTGAGGAGCAACACGCTGAGGTTTTGCATTCCGGTGAGTTCAACAGGGAGCGGCCCGGTCAGATCCGGGTTGTTGCTAAGCGTCATCCGCTCCACCAGGGTAAGCCTGCCGATGTCCGGCGGAATCGATCCGCTGAGCCGATTTCTGGAGAGGTTCACGACGGTCAGCCTGCGAGCCCCGCCGATTTCCGGCGGAATGGGGCCGGACAATTGGTTCCCCTCCAATGCCAGCCACCTGAGGTTCCGAGCCCTGCCAAGCTCCGGCGGCAGCTGTCCGGTGAGTCGATTTCCGGTCAGCCGCAGCACCGACAGGTTCGGCGCATCGGCAAGGCCCGGGGGGATCGAACCACTCAACCTGTTGTCATGCAGATGGAGTGCCTCGAGAGCCGTCATCTCGCCGATTCCCGGTGG
The DNA here is from genome assembly GCA_965211795.1 of Longimicrobiales bacterium. GTDB lineage: Bacteria > Gemmatimonadota > Gemmatimonadetes > Longimicrobiales > Gaopeijiaceae > Bin94. The sequence continues at coordinate 2,736,140 of OZ242973.1, read as the reverse complement.
GATGGTGCCGGATAGCCTGTTGCCATTGAGCCAGAGTTCCCTGAGCTTGCCGAGACTGCTGATCGTCACCGGCAACGAACCCCTGAACTCGCTCAGAAAGCCGTGAAAGACTTCCAGGTTGGTGAGCTCACCGATTTCGCGCGGAATGCGGGTCAGTTCCGTCCAATGGAGCAGCAGATACCTCAGCCGCGCCAACCGGCCGATCTCGCCGGGTATCGGACCGCTGACGCCGGTGGAGCTGAGCTTCAGAAACTCGAGGGATTCCAGATTCCCGATCTCGGCAGGGATCGGGCCGACGATTTGCCGGTTGAGGTCCATGTCAAGATGCGCGAGCCTGGTGAAGGCCCCGATCTCCGAAGGAAGCCTGCCGGCGAGGTCATTCTCCGCGAGGCGGAGTCCGGTCACGAATCCCCCGCCATCGATCTCGATACCTGACCATGTGTCCAGGGCATGATTCGTCGACCAATTCGTCGATTCCTTCCAGGACGGTCCACCCAGCTGCTCGTGGATTGCGCGGAGCGCCTCGTATTCCTGGCGAATCGCGGGTGGACCCACGAGGATCTCGACGGATGCCGACGCCAACCCCGATGTCGCGGTTACCGTAGCGGTCCCCTGGGCCCGGATGGCGACCACTCCCTCGGACGACACGGTGGCCACCGCCGGAGTGCTGGACGACCAGTTAACAGGGGCACTCTGTACGACCCCCCCGTTCATGTCGAACACGACAGCCGAGAACGGCACTTCTTCGCCTGAACCGAAAACCCGCGGCCGCTCCGGGCTGATGACGATCCTGTCAGCCACGGACACTGTCAACGGTGCTTCCTGTGTAGCGCTCATCCCATAACCGTCCGTCGCGGTGACGGTGAGCCTGGCCCTTCCTTCCTGCAAGCCGCGGACCGTGACTATGGAGCCGACGACCGACGTGCCCGCGATGGCGGGGATGGAAACCGATGCCGAATAACTCAGCGTGTCGCCGTCAGGGTCGGTGAAGTACTCCGACACATCCATCGTTGCGGTGCCGCCGACTTGGACTACCTGGGCGGGCATGGTGCCGACCGCCGCGGGTGCCCGGTTCGGCACGGTGGCCTCGAAGGTCTGCCGGGCCGAAAGGCCTTCCGGGTCGGTGGCCGTTACGGTGAGAGTGGCGGTGCCGATGGCCACGGTCGTGATTGCGATCTCACTCCCCGAGACGGAGACAACGGCCACCGAAGTGTTGGCACTCGCTGCTTCATAGCTCAGCGCATCGCCGTCAGGGTCGGTGAAGTACTCCGACACATCCACCCTCACGGTGTCGCCTACGCGGATCTGGCGGGTGGGCATGGTGCCGACCGCCGAGGGTGCCCGGTTCGGCACGGTGACCACGAAGCTCTGCCGGGCCGAAAGGCCTTCCGGGTCGGTGGCCGTTACGGTGAAGGCGGCAGTGCCCTTGGCCAAGGCCTTGATTGCGATCAAGCGATCCAAACCAGGGGTGGTGGCCACCGCATCGTCGGAACTTGCGGTCCTGTATTTCAGCGTGTCGCCGTCAGGGTCGGTGAAGTACTCCGACACCTTCACCATTGCGGTGTCGCCGACGCTGATTTCCCGGCCGGGCATGGTGCCGACCGCCGCGGGTGCCCGGTTCGGCACGGTGACCACGAAGCTCTGCCGGGCCGAAAGGCCTTCCGGGTCGGTGGCCGTTACGGTGAGGGTGGCGGTGCCTTTGGCCAGGGTCGTGATTGCGATCTCACTCCCCGAGACGGAGACAACGGCCACCGAAGTGTCGGCACTCGCTGCCTCGTAGCTCAGCGCATCGCCGTCGGGGTCGCTGAAGTACTCCGACACATCCATCCTCGCGGTGTTGCCGACGCCGATTTCCCGTGTGGGCATCGTGCCGACCGCCGAGGGTGCCCGGTTCGGCACGGTGACCACTAAGCTCTGCCGGGCCGAAAGGCCTTCCGGGTCGGTGGCCGTTACGGTGAGAGTGACAGTGCCCTTGGCCAAGGCCGTGATCGCGACCATGCTTCCCGATACGGAGGAGGTGGCCACCGCATCGTCGGAACTCGCGACCGTGTAGTCCAGCGCGTCGCCGTCAGGGTCGGTGAAGTACTCCGACACATCCACCATCGCGGTGTCGCCGACGCTGATTTCCCGGGTGGGGATCGTGCCGACCACCGAGGGTGACCGGTTCGGCACGGTGACCTCGAAGCTCTGCTGCGCCCAAAGGGCTTCCGGGTCCGCGGCCGTGACGGTGAGCGTGACGGTGCCCTTGGCCAAGGCCGTGATTGCGATCGCACTCCCCGAGGCGGAGACAATGGCCACCGACGTGTCGGAACTCGCTGTCGTGTAGTCCAGCGCGTCGCCGTCAGGGTCGGTGAAGTACTCCGACACATCCACCATCGCGGTGTCGCCGACTCGGATTACCCAAGGCGGTATCGTGCCGACCGCCGAAGGTGCCCGGTTCGGCACGGTGACCTGGAAGCTCTGCTGCGCCCAAAGGGCTTCCGGGTCCGCGGCCGTGACGGTGAGCGTGACGGTGCCCTTGGCCAAGGCCATGATTACGATCGCACTTCCCGATGCGGAGACCATGGCCACCGACGTGTCGGAACTCGCGGCCGTGTAGTTCAGCGTATCCCCGTCAGGGTCGGTGAAGTACTCCGACACATCCACTATCGCGGTGTCGCCGACATGGACTTCCCGGGCCGGCATCGTGCCGACCGCCGAGGGTGCCCGGTTCGGCACGGCGACCTCGAAGCTCTGCTGCGCCCAGAGGGCTTCCGGGTCCGCAGCCGTGACGGTGAGCGTGGCGGTGCCCTTGGCCAAGGCCGTGATTGCGATCGCACTCCCGGAGGCGGAGACAATGGCCACCGACGTGTCAGAACTTGCGGCCGTGTAGTCCAGCGCGTCCCCGTCAGGGTCGGTGAAGTACTCCGACGCATCCACCATCACGGTGTCGCCGACGCGGACTTCCCGGGCCGGCATCGTGCCGACCGCCGAGGGTGCCCGGTTCGGCACGGCGACCTCGAAGCTCTGCTGAGCCGTAAGGCCTTCCGGGTCGGCGGCCGTGACGGTGAGCCTGGCAGTGCCTTTGGCCAAGGCCGTGATCGCGATCATGCTTCCCGATACGGAGGAGTTGGCCACCGCATCGTCGGAACTCGTTGCCGCGTATTCCAATGCATCGCCGTCAGGGTCGGTGAAGTACTCCGACGCATCCACCCTCGCGGTATCGCCGACGTTGATTTCCTGGGCGGGGATCGTGCCCAACGCCAAGGGTGCCCGGTTCGCTGGGCCGGGAGGCGTGGGATCGCTACCACAACCAGCCAGCCAAGCTGCAAGTATGATAATGAAGATGAATGGTGCCCGCGATGCGAGCCCGGTAGTACCAGCCAGTGCCACGGGTCGGCGCTCCCTTCACAGCATAAGCGTACGTGGACCACGTTCGTTATCCTCGCTAAATAATGTGGGTATAAACGCGCAGCACAAGCAAGTATCGGACAGCTTTCCACTGTGCACAGTCGTGTGGTGTGCTACGGCGGGAAGATGGCCCCGAACCCTTCGTGAAGGATTGGTGGGTCCGACGGCCCGATAGCCCGACAGGAGGCTGGTGGGCGGCGTCGCCCCCCCCACGCTTGCGCCCCACTCCTCCGGACCGCACTATGAAGCGCCCTGCGAAACGGGGGCACGGCCACGAAGGTCGGCTTGCCGTATGGGACGAGGGGATGAGCAAGGGCGCGGGGTGGGAGTCCCCTTCGGGCGGATGTGTGGAGGAGGTGGTGTGAATGGGGCAACAATCCGGGCGCGCGGCGTCCACCGGCCTGCGGGCCACGAAGAATCTCAGTGACCGCTACATCGATGCGGTCGCGGCGGCGGTGCGACGCAGTCAGAGTCCGGCCACGCGCCGTGCCTACGCGGGAGCGTGGACGCGGTTCCGGGAATGGGCCGAAGCGGAGGGGGTGCAGTGGCTGCCGGCGGAACCGCTCACCGTGGCGGCGTACCTGGCCCACCGGGCGGCCGCCGGGCTTTCGGTGGCCTCGTTGGCCATGGACAGGAAGGCGATCAGCCACCATCACCGCGCGGCGGGACATCCCACGCCCACCAGGGTGGAGGGCGTGCGCCAGACCTTCGCGGGGCTGCGCAACCAGGCCGCCGAGGCGGGATGCAACGAGCCGCGCCAGGCCCGCGGGCTGACCGCCGAGGCGCTCGCAGCGATCCGCCGCACGGCGCACAGGCCGCGTTCAGGGCCGACGGGCCGGACCGAGTCGGCCGAGAATGCGCGCCGGCGGGGTGACGTGGACATCGCCATCGCGTCGGTCATGCGGGATGCGCTGCTTAGGCGGTCCGAGGCGGCGGCGCTGAGGTGGGGGGCGGTGGACTTTCGCCCCGATGGGACGGCGCGGGTGACCGTGCGGCGCTCCAAGACGAGCGGGGCGCCGGTGATGCTCTACGTGGGGCCCGAGGCGGCGGCCGACCTGCGCCGGATCCGTCCCGCGAGGGTGGAGCCGGACGAGCGCGTGTTCGGGTTCCGCACGGGACGCGCGATCTCGAACCGGCTGGCCGCGATGGCGAAGGCGGCGGGGCTGGGCGAGGGCTTCAGCGGGCACTCCCCGCGTGTGGGGATGGCGCAGGACCTGACCGCGGCGGGCGCCGAACTGTCGGCGCTGATGGTGGCCGGGCGGTGGAAGTCGGAGCGGATGCCGGCCCACTACAGCCGCGCCGAGAAGGCGGGGAAGGGGGCGGTGGCGCGGTTCTACGAGCCGGAGTGAGGCGGGGGCGGCCGCGTGGGGGCCGCCCCCGCCTGCGGGAGGCTCCGGGTCAGTTTTCCTCTCTGATGATCTCGTTCTCCGACTTCTGGCGGCTGCGGACGAAGTCGTCCGGGTCGGCGTCCACGGCCCTCGTGGATACCTCGCCCACCAGGCGGTAGGTGCCGGCGGGGGCAGTGGGCAGCCCGTCGTAGGGGCAGACTTCCAGCTCCTTGTAGGTACCCGGAACCATGACCCAGCCGGTGCTCGGATCCTTTTTCACCTGCCACGCGGTCCAGTGGGCGACGATGACTTGACCGGCGATCGGCAGGGAACCATCGACGGGGAAGCAGCTGGACAGCGTGAAGCCGGCACCCGTCAGACGGACCCTCCCGTCTTCCAGAATCTCGATCCCCTCCCACGGCACGTACGGCCCGTTCGCCACCAGCACCGTGTCCGTCTGCGTCACCGACTCCCCATCCGGATCCGTCGCCGTCACCGTAAGCACGGTCGTGTCGTGCGCGAAGGTCGAGTCCGAGGACACCGCGATCGTCGTCACCACGCTGCCCTCCACCGACTCCACCTTCGCGATCGATGAATCCGAGGTGAAAGCCGTGTACGTCAGCTCGTCCCCGTCCGGATCTTCGAAATAGTCCGCCATGTCGAGCACGACCTTGGTGAGCGTATCGACCATCGTGTTGTCCAGCGAGTCGAGGACGATGAAGAGGTCGAAGACGGGTAGCGTGTCGCTGATCACGGGGCTCTGGTTGGGCACGACGTTGACCACCGCCTCCTGGACGGCCGAGAGACCGTCGGGATCGCTGGCGGTGACCGTCAGGGTGGCCATGCCCTCCGCCGCGCCGGTGATCGTCACCGTCTCCCCGTCGATCGTCACGCCGGCGACCGCATCGTCCGAGCTGGAGGCCGTGTAGGCGAGCGCGTCACCGTTGGGATCACTGAAGTAGCCGGAGACGTCCAGCGTCGCCGTCGCGCCCACCTTCAGGGTCTGCGCCGCGATCTCGCCGACCGTTTCGGGGGCCAGGTTGCCCGTCGCCACAGTGGCTGCGAACGCCTGGGAGGCCGAGAGTCCGCCGGGATCGGTGGCCGTGACCGTGATGAAGGCCGCTCCCACGTCGACCGCAATGATCGTGACCATGGCGCCGTCCACCGAGACGGTGGCCACGGTGGTGTCGTCGCTCATCACCGTGAAGGTGAGGGTGTCGCCATCGGGGTCGGTGAAGGTGTTGGAAACATCCAGGGTGAGGGTGTCGCCCGGCGCGAGGGTCTGGTGCGGGATCGTGTCGGTGAGCTCCGGTGCCCGGTTGACCGCGGTCACGGTGACGGTGGCCGTCTGCGTGGCCGACAGTCCCCCGGGATCGGTTGCGGTGATCGTGACCATCGCTGCGCCCGCGTCCATCGGTACGACGGTGATGATGTTGGCGGCCATTGAGACCGTGACCACCGTCGTGTCGGAAGATTCGGCCGCGTAGGTGAGCGAGTCGCCGTCCGGGTCCATGAAGAACAGGTCGATGGGCGACATGACGGGATCCTGGCCCTCGTCCAACTCCAGATCCGGAATCTCGCCGACCGCGACCGGCGCCCGGTTCGCCGCCTCGACGGTGACCATCGCCTCCTGCATGGCGGAGGCGCCGTCCGGATCGGACGCGGTCACCGTGACCGTCGCCGTCCCCTCGGCCACCGCGACGACCATGACCATCGAGCCGTCGACCGCGGCCGTAACCACGCCCGCATCCGAGCTCGCGGCCGCGTAGGTGAGCGCGTCGCCGTCGGGATCGCTGAAGAAGCCGCTGGCGTCGATCCTCACCGTGTCGCCCTCCGTGAGGGTCTGCGCCGGGATGGCGCCGACCGCGACCGGATCCTGGTTCGCCGCCTCGACCGTCACGTCCACCAGGTGCGCCGCGGACGCTCCGTCGGGATCGGTCGCCGTGACCGTGACCTGGACGCTGCCCGGCGCCACCGCCGTCGCCGTAATGATGCTCCCCGAGATCGAGACGCTGAGCACCGCCGGGTCCGTCGACTCCGCCGTGTAAGTGAGGTCGTCGCCATCCGGATCGCTGAAGAACGCGGACACGTCCAGCGATTCCGACTGGCCCTCGACCAGGGTCAGCGGCGGGATGACGCCGACCGCAACCGGGGTACGATTCGGTTCGGGTTCGGGCTCCATGTCCCCGCAGGCGATCGCCCCCGCGAAAAGGAACAGCGCGACAAACCGTACCGGCGTGATGATCCTGCGACCCTTCATTTTGACCTCCGTGGCGAGAAAAATGTCAAGCGTGGTTTACAATATGTCATCTTCAGTTGCCTGGCTTCAGCGGCCAGGCGGTGCCCTGCGGATCCCCGGCACCTCCCGCGTCCGGACTGGACCCCCTCCCATGGACGGCGGCAGCCGGCGGACGCGCTCGGCGGCACCCGATCGCCGGGCCTGCGCGGCGCTGCCCACCAGGTCCCCGTCCATCTCGAACCAGTCGAAGAGGACGGTCCGGCCGGCCCTGCCGTCGTGCGGCCAGGGGACCAGCGCGTACCCGGTGATCTCGACCGGGAGCGTGGTGTTCAACGGCGTACTCCGAAAGAGCTGGGCCGTGCCCGCACGGAGCACCAGCTGCCGGCGAAGCAGTGAGAAGGTGATGTCGCTGAACTCCCCGCTGCGGTCATCGATGGCCTCGGAGTGGCCCTGGAGTCCGGGCGGGTGGGAATAGCTGTCGTCGTCGGCGTCGTAGAGGAGGAACCGGAAGTTGGTGTCCCGTCCGTCCACTGTCACCCCCGATCCGATCTGGACGACGTAGTGCGTGTAGCGGTTGTGATTCATGAACATCACCAGCGCCGCGGACGCGGTCGTGTCGGCCCGTCCGAGTCTGGTTTCGATCGACCACTCGGTGAGCGCGTGGTCGCGCGCCGCCTGGCCCTGGCGGTTGCCCCGCGAGTTCGTGAGGTGGAGCACCCCGCCGCTGACCCTGCCCCGGGCCTGGGAGACGGTCCAGTTGCGAAGGCTGGCGTTGGTCGCGAAGTCGTCCGCGAAGTAGCCGGGATCCGGCGGCAGAACCGTGACAGGGGCGTCCTGGGAGACCTTCTCTCCCTCCGGATCGGTGGCCGTGACCGTCAGCGTGGCCCGGCCGGGCGCGACCGGCGTCACGGTGACGGTGCTGCCGCTGACGGAAACACGCGCCACCCCCGTGTTGGAGCTTGTGGCCCTATAGGTCAGGGTGTCCCCGTCGGGGTCGGCGAAGTAGGGGGTGACGGTGACCGAAACGGGGTAGCCTACGCTGGCATCGACCGCAGGAAGCCTCTGGCCCGTCCGGGGAGGCCGGTTCGGGATGTTGGCCGTGAAGGACAGCGAGGCCGAGAGACCGGCGGGGTCGGTCGCGGTGACCGTGACGGTGGCGGTGCCTCGGGCGACCGCGATGAGCGTGATCCTGCTGCCGTCGAAGGAAGGCGCGGCCAGGGCTGCACCGGCCGTTGCCGCGAAGGTCAGGGTGTCCCCGTCCGGATCGCTGAAGTAGGGCGACAGGTCCAGCGTGAGGGAGTCGCCGACGTGGAGGGAGACCGCGGGGATTCCGCCCCGGGTCTCGGGGCCGCGGTTGGGGACGGTGACCGTGAAGGACTGGGTGGCCGAAAGGCCGCCGGGATCGGTGACCGTCACGGTCACGTCGGCCGTGCCGCGGGCCAGCGACGAGATGATGACCGCCTCGTGGACCGCCGCGACGGTGGCGACCCCGGGGTCCGAGGAGGTGGCCGTGTAGCTGAGCAGGTCGTCATCCGGATCGGTGAAGTAGGACGACAGGTCCACCGTGACGGTCGTGCCCGCTGCGACGGTGGCCGCGGGGATCTGGCCCCGGGCCTCGGGTCCGCGGTTGGGAACGGTGACCGTGAAGGACTGCGTGGCCGAGAGGCCGCCGGGATCGGTGGCCGTGACGTTGATGGCCGTGACGCCGTGGAGCACCGCCGAAACGATGATGACCTGCTGGTTTACCGTGACGGTGGCTACCCGCGTGTCGGTGGACGCCGCCGAATAGGTCAGCGCCTCGCCGTCCGGCTCGCTGAAGTACTCGGCCACATCGATCGTCGCCGTGGCCCCGGCCGGAATCGTGGCCGCCGAGATGGAACCCTGGGTCACCGGCGCCCGGTTGGGGACGGTCACGGTAAAGCGCGAGTGCCCCTGGAGGCCCTCCGGATCGGTGGCGGTGATCGTGACCGTCGCGATGCCGGGCTTGATGGCCGTCACCGTGACGATCTTCGCCGTGATCGTGGCCGTCGCCACCGAAGCGTCGGAAGAGGCGACCGTGTAGGTCAGCGTGTCCTCCTGGTTCGGATCCTCGAAGCAGGCGGTGGCGGATGCCACCTGGCCCACGGTGAGCGTGTGGCCGGGCAGGCCGCCGCATGCGGCGGGGGGTTCGGGGCTTTCGCACGCTCCCAGCAGCAGGGCCAGGCTGAGCGCCAGGGCGGGGCAGAACGCGGAAAGGGGGCAGAACGGGGTGAAGCCGGGATCCTTCATGGTGACCTCTTTGGCGGGATATGGTGTCAAGTGTGGTTTACAATATGTCAACTGTGATTGACATACGGGGACTCGGGGCAAGAACCGGCGCAACGGAAAGTAAGGATGGAAAATAGGGGTACGGGGGTGAGGCGTCCAGACTTGATTTGACTGGCGCGAGACTGCAGAGACGCTACTGAATGTAGTGGTTCACGACCCGCCGCAGCCGCGTGTCGTGCTCGCCCACCAGCCGCGACACCGCCCGCATCGGCATTTCCCGGGCCAGCGACACCACCATCTCCTCGAAGGACTGCGTCAGCCTCTGGTGCCGGCGCGCCCACGGCAGCACCGCCTGCCGGATTCCGCACGAGGGACAGGCGACACGCGGGGACTGCCCCTGCAGGAAGGTCCGGTAGTGGAAGAAGTCCAGGTGCCGCCACTGCTTTCGGACGGTGTCGTAGGCCTTGCAGCCCGAGGCCCCGCAAGCACCGCAGGTGAAGGTTCCTCCCGGCTCGAAGTCCAGGTGGATGAGGAGGAGCCCGGCCTCGTCGTCGAACCGGATCCGGTCGACGTACCAGGGCCACTCGAGGTTCAGGGCCTGCTCGAAGACTCCGTTGTGGTCCTCAGTCGTCATGGGGAATCCGTGGAAGTGGTTGGTTGGTGTATCTGTGGGATCGCCCCCGCCCGGCGAACCGGGCGGGGGCGATCCCTGTGGCCTCTCGTTGGGCTGCGAGAGGGTTGGGGGTCACTAGGGGTCGATGACGCGGAGGCTGTAGTCCTTTGTCACGCCATCTTCCGATGTAATGGTGACCGTGTACGGCGTCCCGCTACCCGCCGATCCGCCCAAGCGGTAGCGGGTGTCCGGACAGACATCGTCCCTGTCGTCATCGCTGGCCGCGATCAGGTTGCCGCCGGTTGCCCTCACGCTCACCCTCTGCGCGCAGTAGGCGTTGCGGTTGGCGTAGTCGCCGAAGGTGTCCAGTATGAAGACGAGGTTGACGGAAGACGCGCCGTTGGTCGTGAAGGTGAACCCGTCGGTGCCGGCGTCCGCTGCCGTGTGGGTCGTCAGGTCCGTCGTATCGGCCCGGGCGATATTCGCGGCTGCGATATCGTTGCCCGCCGGCGCCTGCATCGCGACGATTAGCGAGTACTCGTGGTCGTCGTAGCCGTTCGCCGCCGTGACCGTCACGGTGATCGTGTCTTCCACGTTGGTCCCGGCATTCGCGGTACCTGTCTTGTTGAAGCCTACCTCGCACGTGGCGCCCGTACACTCTCCGACGGCAGCCTCGATCTCCACGCCGGCACCCGTCGGAATCAGGGCATTGAAGCGGCCGAAGCTGAACCTGACGCTCCTCGACTGGAAGCTGATGGTACCCAGGCTGCTGGTGTTTTCCGTCGTCTCGGAGTCAGCCGTACGAGTCCAGCCCGAAGCCCACGACGTGGTGTCGTTGTAGGTGGCCAAGTCGGTGCCGTGCATCCTTCCGGACACCCTCACGCCGTCGCCCAGCGAGTCGTTCGCCGAAACGGTCCTGCTGTAGACATGCAGGGTGCCAACGCTCTCGTAGTCGTTCCGGCCACTGACCATCACACTCAGCTCTGTGGGAGCGGTTCCCTCGCCTGGGTCAACGGTTTGATCACCATTCGAGTCCCAATCCGTGGCATCGTCATCGGGCATGCCGGTGGCCGAGTCGACCTTTGGAACCAGCCAACCGACATCGTCGATGCTGGCGGTGTAGGCGCCTTCCAGGGCGTTGGCAAGCTCGAAGCCGCCGCTCGCGCCCGAGGTCACCTCCACCCCGTCTGCGTCCTGGGGGGTGATGATGCGGACATCGATGCCGCCGTTCGAGCCGCCCGTGTTGTTCACCACACCCGCCACGATGCCATTCCGCCACACGAGCGAGAAGTTCTGCCAGGTGCCCGTCACGTCGTCATCGGTGTCGGTGGTGCCCTGGTCGTCCGTGTAGCTCGATGTCGCGTTGGTCGTCGCGGAGCCGGTCCACTGGGGCTTGTCCAGGTCGGTGTCGCTCGGCAGCTCCGGATAGACCATCGCGCGCGTCGCGCCCGAGAGGGCGTTTTCAAACGGACGGGTGAGGTTCGGCAGGGACCGCCACGCTTCGTAACCGTCCCCGCTGCTCGCCCGTACCCGGTAGGTTGCGCCCGCATCCGCCAGGTCATCGAAGGCGTAGTAGCCGTGGCTGTCGGTCGTGGTGCTCGCGACCCGCGTGGCACCGGTCAGCCTGCGGGTGACCGCGCTGATGCGGCCACCCCGGAAGAGCGTCAGTGTGACGCCCTCGCGGGACTCGTCGCCCCTCATCAGGTTGTTGCCGTCGTCGTTGCCGACGTAGCCCCTGATGGACAGGTTCTGCCTGGTGGTTCCCCAGCTGGCGCTGGCCATGTCCCGGGTGCCGACCCAGGTGGTGTCCAGCCCCATCTCGTCTTCCTCGTCCGCATACTCGTCGTGGTACACCGTCACGGTGGTCGGGTTGGGGTTGGCGCGCGTGACCGTGATCGAGTAGTCCTCGTTGCCGGAGATGGCCATGACCTCGTACTCGCCATCCTGGACGCCGTAGAAGGCGTAGTTTCCGCCCTCGTTGGCCTCGGTGTTCGCGTTGTCGCCGCTGGTCCCCGTGCTGTCGTCCTGCGCACCGTGGCCCGTGGTCGGATCGAGCATCACGGCGTGGCCGCGCTCGTCGCCCACATCGCCATGGATCACACCGGTCGTCCACTGGTACGCGTAGGTGGAGCACCACTCGTCCGTCGAGCTGCTCGACGCCGTGCAGAGCCTCACTTCGGGGCCTCCGCCGCTCATCGCGCCGAAGGAGCCCACGGTCGCGCCGAGGTCCAGATCCTGGCCGAAGGTCTCGATGTCCGCGTACTCGCTGACGAGCACCCGGTTCACGCCCACCCGGACGCGAACGGTGATCTCCAGGTTCGCGGGCAGGTGCGTGAAGGTCTTCATGCCGCCGGCTCTGAAGTCGCCCCTGGCCTCGATCGGATCCGTCTCGTCATCGAAGTCGTGGTCGTACTCCAGCGTCCGGAGACGGTTGCGGCTGTCGCGGGTCAGGAGCTCGATGGTGATGTCGTTGCCCACGCCCGAGTTCGGGCGGTGGTCGCCGCGAGCCAGTCCCGGGCTCCGGTAGTCGGAGTAGCCTTCCACGTCGTCCGCCTCGCGGTACACGCCGAGCGTGAGCGACTGCGTCGTCCAGGTGACGTAGATGGGGCCGAGATCGTTCATCGCCGAAGTGTTCGCCATTGGATGCTCGAGGCCGGTGTGCGTGTGGCTGAGCGCAGCGGACTGCTTCCACTTCTCACCCATGTTGGGCTGGCCGGCGGTGTCCAGAGCAACCGTGAACTTCATCGGCAGGTCGGTTACGTCGACCATGCCCGAGTAGGTGGCCAGACCGGTAGTATCGGTCGCCATCCCGTTCGTCGCCTTCCAGCCTCCGAGGAACTCGTTGCCGTCCCTGGCGTCGGCGTCGCTCTTCACCCACCACTGGAAGTTGGCGCGCGCGTTGAGCAGCTTCGCCGCGGTCGGAGCATGGCTGACCCGGTCGGTCGACGCATACTCGATTTCGATGTGCCCGTCGTCGGAGACCACGAGATCGGCGTGGCCGGTCTTGTTCACCTTGACGAACACCAGGTGATCGTTCCCATGTCCGCCGGCGCCGGTGTCCATGGCGCGCGGGAAGTGGAACATCGCCATGCCGAGCGTGTCGGTCGTCGCCATGCCGAGAGGGCTCATGCCGGCGTCGGCGTCCTCGGCGTTGGCGTACATCGCCAGCTCCACGCCGCCAACCGGGTAGCCGGTGATGGTGTCGTAACCCATGACCGCGCCTGCCACGATCGTCTGCATGACGATCCGGAAGGGGAAGTTGACGGTCGCTGCCATCGCGGCCTCGACGTTCACCACCTGGCCGGTGAGCTCACCGGTGAAGGCGAAGCCGTGCGCGGTCAGCGAGTCCGCCAGCCCCTCGGCGTCCATGTTGACGAGCACGCGGTAGCTGCCCGCCGTCAGACCCTCGAAGGCATAGGAGCCGTCCGGCATGGTGAAGCCGAACTGCACGTCGTTGATGCCGGGGCCCTGCAGCAGAAGCGGAACGCCCGGGAACGCGAGGGCGGGCTCGCCTTCGGTGTGCATCTTGTCAGTGTTGACTTCATCCAGGAAGAGCATCCCCGAGACCGAAGCGGTCCGCGTGTGCATGCCCTCGAAGTTCTGGACCACCGCGGCGTCGTCGGCCACTGCCAGCTCGGCGCTGGTCATGTCGAAGCTGTAGGCCAGGGTGTCCCAACCCGCGATCGCGACCATGTAGTCGCCCGCGGCCAGGCCGGTGAAGGCGTACTGCCCGCCATCGGCCGTCTCGGCCATCATGTCGGCGTCGCCCGAAAGCGTGACCATCACGCCGTCCAGGCCCATGGGCGGATTCCCAACGCTCACCCGGCCGCTGATTCCGGCCGTGCGCAGAAGCTCGCCCTGGAACGCAACCGTCGCCGTCTCGCGCAGACCCACCGAGATGCTCTGTGTCGTCGCTTCGAACTCGTACTCGTTCGCGTCGAAGTCCGAAATCGCGACCGCGTAGTCGCCCGCGTGAAGCTCGTCGACCATGTAGTAGCCGGCGTGGTTGGTGGTCCGGGTGTACTCTTCGTCCTTCGGACCGCCGGTCACCGTCACGGTCACGCCATCAAGCGCATGGCCCTCGACCGTGACCGTACCCGCGATCCCGGCCGTGCGGAGCATGATCCCCGTGAACGGCACCGTCGCCGTCTCCTGGAGCGCCACCGTGACCGTCGCCGTGGTGACGTCGAAGCCGTAGAGGTCGTCGTCGTACCCGGTGATGCCGATCGAGTAGTCGCCCGCGTGCAGCTCCGTGAAGGAGAACTGGCCGACCGCGTTGGTCATCGTCTCCAGCTCAGCGCCTTCGCCCTGCACCGAAACCGTCACGTTCTCGATGCCGGTGCCCTCGACCGTGACCGTACCCATGATCGCCGCGGTCCGCAGCAGGATCCCGTCGAAGGGAACGCTGGCGGTCTCGCCGTGCGAGATGGTGACGGTCTTCGAGGTGACGTCGAAGCCGTACTGGTCCGTGTTCGGGTTCGTGATCCCCACCGAGTAGTCGCCCGAGCGGAGTTCACTGAAGGTGTACTGGCCCGCGCTGTTCGTCGTCGCGGTCCGCTCTTCGCCACGGCCCTGCATGCTGACCGTCACGTTTTCCAGCCCGGTGCCCTCGACGGACACCTGGCCGGTGATCGCGGAGGTCCGCAGGTAGGTTCCCTCGAAGGGGACGACCTTGGATTCGCCGACCGCCAGCTCGGCGGTGGACGCAACCGAGCCGAAGGCGACATCGTCTTCGTCGAACCCTGAGATCTCTACGGTGTAGTTCCCTGCGCGGAGGCCGGTAAACGCGTACTGGCCATTCGCATCCGTCATGGTCTCGGAGTCACTGATACCCGTGATCGTGACGGTAACACCACTGAGACCTTCATTCTCGACCGTTACCGTCCCCGTAACAGAAAACCCAGACGGGGGCGGCAGAGGGATTGGGAGGTGGGAGGGAGGACGATCACCATGAAAAGAAGGACGCACGCCATAAGCAGGACGGCCGATCTGGCCGACCGTCATGTCGAAGGAATCGCGGCCGCTCTCGAGGAGAGCCGCCGGCCGGAAACAAGACGCGCCTACGCCTCGGTCTGGAAGCAGTTCCGGGCGTGGGCCGAGTCGGAGGGGCTCGATTCGCTGCCGGCGGATCCCCTCACGGTTGCCGCGTATCTCGTCCACCGGGCCGGGGCCGGACTGTCGCTGGCTTCACTCGCCATGGACCGGAAATCGATCAGCTATCACCATCGAACGGCCGGTTTTCCGACACCAACCGCCTCGGAAGGGGTCCGGCAGACCCTCGCTGGACTCAGGAACCGGGCCGCGGACGAAGGGCGGCAAGCGCCGCGCCAGGCCAGGGGACTGACCGCGGAGGCGCTCGAAGCCATCCGCAGGACGGCCCATCTGCCGCGGCGCGGGCCCACGGGGCGGACCGAGTCGGAGGCCACCGCGCGGCGCCGCGGCGACATGGACATCGCCATCGCGTCGGTCATGCGCGACGCCATGCTGAGGCGCTCGGAGGCCGCCGCACTGCGCTGGGGGTCGGTGACCTTCATGCCCGACGGCTCCGCCCGGATCGCCATGCGCCGCTCCAAGACCGGCCACACGGCCGCCGTCCTGTACGTGGGCCCCGAGGCGGCAGCCGATCTTCGCAGAGTGATGCCCGAAAATGTCGTACGACAAGACCGTGTATTCGGTCTTCGTACCGGGCGAGCGATTTCGGCCCGCATCACCGCCATGGCGAAGGTCGCGGGACTCGGCGACGGATTTCGGGGACACTCGCCGCGCGTCGGCATGGCCCAGGACCTGACCGCCGCCGGCGTGGGCCTCACGGCCATCATGGTGGCCGGACGCTGGAAGTCGGAACGGATGCCTGCGCACTACAGCCGGGCCCAGGAGGCGGGGCGGGGCGCGGTGGCGCGGTTCTACCGGAACGGAGACCCGCCGGACGAGTAGATTGTTGCACATGATCTCCGTCACCGGCCTGGCCAAGTCGTTCGGCGAACGCACCCTCTTCACCGGCGCCTCCTTCCGCCTCAACCCCGGCGAGCGCTACGGACTGGTCGGCGCCAACGGTTCCGGCAAGACCACGCTGCTGAACATCCTCGCGGGCGACATGCACGCCAGCGACGGCTCGATCTCCATCCCGCGGCGCACCCGGCTGGGCGTACTCCGCCAGGACCGCTTCGTCTACGAGGACGAACAGGTCCTGCAGGTCGCCCTCATGGGCAACGAGGAGCTGTGGGATGCCATGGCTGAACGGGACGCGCTCCTGGCCCGCGCCGACGAGCATTTCGACGCCGAACGCTTCTCCGAACTGGAGGAGGTCCTCGAACGCCACGACGGCTACACCGCCGAGTCCCGCGCGGCCGCCATCCTGGAGGGACTCGGCCTCCCTGCGAAGGCCCACCGCCAGCCCCTCTCCACGCTGTCGGGCGGCTTCCGCCTGCGCGTCCTCCTGGCGCAGGTGCTGGCCAGCGCCCCCGACGCCCTCCTCCTCGACGAGCCCACCAACCACCTCGACATCCTCTCGATCCGCTGGCTGGAGAAGTTCCTGCGCGGCTTCCGCGGACCCGTGGTCGTGATCAGCCACGATCACCGCTTCCTCGACAACGTGGCCACGCACATCCTCGACATCGACTACGAGACCGTGACCGGCTACCCGGGCGACTACACCGGCTTCCTGGCGGCCAAGGCGGCCGAGCGCGAGCGTCGCGAGAAGGAGATTGCCTTCCGGGAGCGCGAAATCGCCCACCACCAGAGATTCGTCGACCGCTTCCGCGCCAAGGCGTCGAAGGCGCGCCAGGCCCAGAGCCGCGTGCGCATGATCGAGAAGAAGGCCGAGGGGCTGGTCGAGCTGCCGAAGAGCTCGCGGCGGTATCCGAAGTTCCGCTTCGAACAGCGGCGGCCGAGCGGGAAGGAGGTGGTGAAGGTCGAAGGGGTGACGAAGTCGTTCCGGGACAATCGGGTGCTCGATGGGGTCGATCTGAAGGTGGCCCGGGGCGACCGCCTGGCGATCGTGGGGCCCAACGGGATCGGGAAGTCGACCTTGCTCAAGGTGATGACGGGGCGGCTGGACGCGGACGCGGGGGCGGTGCAATGGGGATATGAGACGTATCCGGGGTTCTTCGCGCAGGATCCGAAGGATCATCTGGGGGTTGGGGCGGTGGGGGGCGCGGCGGTGCGGCGGACCGCCGCGGAATGGATCGGCGGGTACTGCGAAGGGAAGGGGACGGGATTTGCCCGCGGCCAGCTGGGGCTGGTGCTGCTGGGCGGCGAGGATGCGGACAAGCGGCTCGGGGCGCTCTCCGGCGGCGAGACGGCGCGGCTGGTGCTCTGCAGCCTGATGATCCGCATGCCGAACGTGCTGGTGCTGGACGAGCCGACCAATCACCTGGACTTGGAGTCGATCGAGGCTTTGGTGGGCGGGCTGAGGGGGTTCGCGGGCACGCTGATCTTCGTGTCGCACGACCGCTGGTTCGTGGAGCGGCTGGCGAACCGGATCGTGGAGATCACGACGGAGGGGGTGCGGGACTATCGGGGGACGTATGAGGAGTATGTGCGGTATTGCGGGGATGATCATCTGGATGTGGAGAGGGTGGTGGAGGGTGGCGGAGAGCGCCGGGGCGGGGGCCGCGGGGGGCGGGGGTGGCCGCGGACGCGGCGGGCGGGGCGGGGGTCGTGGAAGCGCCGGCAGCTCGAGGTGCGCGCGGAAGAGGTGGCCGGGCGGATCGAGGCGGCGGAGGGGCGGGTGGGGGAGATCGACGCCGTGCTGGGGAGCGCGACGTTTTATGAGGATGCCAGCCGGGAGGAGGTGGGGCGGTTGGGGGGGGAGCGGGGGGCGCTGCTGGAAGAGATCGACCGTCTGATGGCCGAGTGGGAGGCGCTGGAGGCGGAGATGGAGGAGAGTCCGTAGCTCGCGTCCCACTTGGGGGTATCAATACACTATAAGGGGCATGCAAACCCCGGTCGTTATCGTGGAGAGGAAGATCATGAAGCCGAGCGCGAACCCCCTGTCCCCCTGCCTGGCGGCCCTGCTCCTCACCGGCTGTGCCGACCTGGCCCTGGAGTCCGACCGGATACCGACCGAGCTGGAAATCCTTCACGACGGCGGCACGTTGGGCGTGGACGAGACGCTGCAACTCGAGGTCGTCGTCCTGGACCAGCACGGCGAAGAGATGCCGGTGCCTTCCTGGACGCCTCCGGCAACCTGGTCGATTTCGGACCGCCGGGTCGCGGAAGTCAGTGGAGACGGGTTGGTGACGACCATGCGCGGCGGGCCGGTGATTGTCCAGGCGAAGCAGGCGGCGCTGGAAGACACGGTGCGACTCCGGGTCAATCCGAACCAGGTGGTTCTCGCCGCGCCGGCGATCCATCTGACCCAGGCTGCGCAGACCACCCGCGGCCTCGTACATCTCATCGCGGGGCGGCCGGCGCTCCTGCGGGTCTTCGTGACCGGCGACGAAATCAGCTTCTTCGAGCCTTCCGTTCGCGTCACCCTGTACCAGGGAGACACGGAGATCTTCGGGCAGGTGCTCACCCCCACGACCGACTACACGCCCAGGTCGGTGTTGGAGGGCCAGCTGGACGTATCGTACAACGTGTTCATCCCCGGAGAGGTGATTCAGCGCGAGGTGGCCATGGTGGTCGAACTCGATCCGGACGGGGTCGTTCCACTGGCTCCGGGAAGCCGGACACGGTATCCGGCGGAGGGCACCCAGCGGCTCAGGGTGGTGGACCCGCCGCTCTTTCGCCAGATCATGGTGCCGACCATTTCGACGCAGTCGCCGGACTCTTCGGTCTTCGACTGGACCGGCGGCCTGACCCCCGAGAGCCCGCAGGTTCGCCTGGCGAAGACCCTCATGCCGGTGGGGGCCATGGAATTGGAGATCCACGAGACCTTCACCACCTCGGCCAACCTGGGCACCGAAAACGGATGGGGCCAGTGGATCCGGGAAACCCGTGTCCTGTACCAGCAGGAGGGCCGCCGCGGCTACTACTACGGAGTGGTCACGGTGTCGGGCGCAGCTTACGGCGGCCTGGGGTATGTCGGCTATCCGGTGAGCGTCGGACTCGCCTCCGCAGGGATTTATGCGCACGAACTGGGGCACAACATGAACCTCTGGCACGCGCCGTGCGGGGGTGCAGGCGGGCCGGACCCCAACTATCCGTACCCGGGCGGAGGCATAGGAATCTGGGGATACGACATCCACGAGCATCAGCTTCGGGATCCCGATCAATACGTCGACGTAATGGGCTACTGCGGCCCCGACTGGATCAGCGACTACCACTTCAGCCGGGCGACCCTGCACCGTCTGGACGGAGATGGCGGAGTCCAGCTCGACGGTGGCAGCGCGGTCGCGGGCGGCCGCGACCGGGGCGAGATGCTGGTCGTGTGGGGCTCGGTCCGGGATGGACATGTGCAGCTGGATCCGGCGTTCGTGGTGGACGGGCCGCCG
Source organism: Longimicrobiales bacterium (assembly GCA_965211795.1). Taxonomy (GTDB): domain Bacteria; phylum Gemmatimonadota; class Gemmatimonadetes; order Longimicrobiales; family Gaopeijiaceae; genus Bin94. The sequence continues at coordinate 2,716,886 of OZ242973.1, read as the reverse complement.
GTGCTGCCGGAGGCGGGCGGCGCCTACCGCGTCGAGGGACTGGGGACGGATGGCAACATCGAGTTCTCGCTCTCCTTCACGCCTACTCCGCTGGAATTCGGCGGGGGAAGCTTCGTCTTCTTCGTCCCCTGGGAGTCCGACTGGGCGGATTCGCTGGACCGGATGGTCCTGTCGGGGCCAGAGGGGGAATACACCCTGACACACTCCGGATCGCCGCCGATGGCCGTCGTCACGGACCCGTCCACCGGCAGGATCCAGGCCATCATCCGTGACTGGGACGGGGGGGTGCTGCCCGACGAGGGCACAGCGACCGTGTCGGTCACCCGGGGGATTCCGGACGGGCCGAGGTAGCGCCGCGCGGGGCAACCACCTCCATTGTAAGTGAGCAGTGTTGTCACAAAGGAGGAATCATGAGCGCGCGACAGCTGTCACCAGGCATTTTGGCCCTGCTCCTCACCGCCTGCGCCGACCTGGCCCTGGAGTACGACCGCATCCCGACCGATATGGAGATCCTGCCCAACGGCGGCCTGATCTCCGAGGACGAGCAGGTGCAGCTCGAGGTCGTCGTCCGCGACCAGCACGGCGAAGAGATGCCGGTCCCTTCCTGGGCACACGTGCTGTGGGAGGTCTCGGAGGAGGCGATCGTGTCGCTCGACGCGAACGGCCTGATGAGTCCCCAGCAGGGTGGGGAAACGGCTGTACGCGCGAGCCTGGCCGGGTTGGGGGCCGCAGCGCGGTTTCGCATCAACCCGAGCCAGGTGGTTCTTTCCGCGCCGGTCATCTACCTGAACCAGGCCGCGCAGAACCTGGAGGGCTCCGTAGCGCTCATCGCCGGACGAACGGCGCTCATCCGGGTCTTCGTGGTCGGCGACCAGGCCAGCTACTACGGACCCGGGGCACGAGTCATCCTCTTGCAGGAAGAGACCGTGGTCTTCAACCGGGTGTTGGCCCCGACGACGGTGAAGACGCCCAATCAGGTGATCGAGTCTGAAATGGATGGATCGCTCAACGCCATCATCCCCGGTTCCCTGATCCGGCCCGGGGTGCGCATGGTGGTGGAGCTCGATCCGGAAGGGTTGGTGCCGCTGGCCCCGGGCAGTCAGACTCGTTACCCGGCCACGGGGTCGACGGAGCTGAACGTGGTGGAGCCGCAGGTGTTCCGTCAGATCATCGTTCCGACCATCTCGACCCTGTCTCCGAACGAGTCGGTCTACGACTGGACCGACGGCCTGAATCCCGAAAGCCGGCAGGTGCGCCTGGCCCGTGCCTTGATGCCTGTCGGAGCGATGGAACTCGAGGTCCGCGAGACCTATCGAACCGGTGCGAATCTGAGTACACCGCAAGGATGGAATCAGTGGATCAACGAGACCCTGGTCCTCTATGAGCAGGAAGGCAATCGTGGCTACTACTACGGCGTGGTCTCGGTGTCGTCGCCGGCCTACGGCGGCCTGGGCTACGTCGGTCTTCCGGTGAGCGTCGGGCTGCCCTACGACGACATCTATGCCCACGAGCTGGGGCACAACATGAACCTCTGGCACGCCCCCTGCGGAGGCGCGGGCGGGCCGGATCCAGGGTATCCGTACCCGAGCGGCACCATCGGAGTTTGGGGGTACAACATCCACCTCGAACGGCTGATGGACCCGAATGCCCTGAGGGACATCATGACCTATTGCGGTCCGGTGTGGATCAGCGACTACCACTTCACGAGGGCGACGAACCACCGCCTCGGCGGAGATGGCGGGGTCGAGCTCGATGTGGGCGGCGCGGCCGAGGGCGGTCGCGGGCGGGGTGAGATGCTGGTCGTATGGGGTTCGGTCCGTGATGGGCAGGTGAAGCTCGATCCGGCGTTTGTGGTGGAGGGGCCGCCGGTGCTTCCGGAGGTGGGGGGTGCCTACCGCGTGGAAGGGCTGGGGATGGACGGCAACACCGGGTTCTCCCTGTCGTTCTCGCCCACGCCGCTGGAACACGGCGGAGGCGGCTTCGTCTTCTTCGTGCCCTGGGAGGCGGATTGGGCCGATTCGCTGGACCGGATCGTGCTGAGCGGGCCGGAGGGTGAGTACACGCTGACGCCCGGCGGCGAGCCACCGATGGCGGTGGTGACGGATCCGGCCTCGGGAAGGATTCAGGCCATCATTCGCGACTGGGACGGGGGACCCTTGCCGGATGAGGGGACGGCGGAGGTGACGATCACCAGAGGGATTCCGGGGGGATGAATCTCCAGACCTTGACGCCGTTGGCCAGGTAGTGGGTCTCGAAGCCGGCGAAGGGGTTGAGATCCGCCTCCGCGTCTTCCTGGGCGGCGAGATCCGCGGCCATGGCGAGAGCGACGGCCACGAGCAGGGTGGCGGGGATCGCGGCGCGGGCGGTGATCATCGCCCTACCACGGCACTCCGTTGGCTCCACACAGCCACCGCTGGAACGGCGCGGCATCGTGACAGAGTGCGGCGAAATGCGTTAGAAAGTCATGCGACAAGACCGTGGACTCATCCAGCCGCGCGATCCCGATGAAGTCCTTGCGCCGCAGGTCCTCGATGAGTGGATGATCGACGCTGAAGCCCTTGGGCGCACGGATCAGGGAGTCACCAGAGAGCTCGAAGGAGGCGCGGAAGCGCTTGTCCCGCGAGGCCCGCAGCCACGCGTCCGGGTCCTCGTCGATGGCCTCGCGAATGCTGCGCAGGACGGGGCCGCCGGGGCGCCAGATCCCGCAGCCCGCGAAGACCTGTCCGGGCTGAAGATGGAGATAGAACCCCGGCGCGTGCGCGTCCTTCGCGGCCTCGTGGCGGAAATGAATGCCGGTGTGGGTCTTGTAGGGCCGCTTGTCCTTCGAGAAACGGGTGTCGCGGTAGATGCGGAAGAGCGAGCCGCCGTTGGCGCGGGGGTCGGCGCGGAAGCGTGTGCTGATCCGTGCCAGATGGGGCGCGAAGTCGGAGATGAAGGCGAGCGCGGGTTCCTTGACGTCGCCGTCGTAGCGGGACTTGTTGGCGCGGAACCACTCGCGGTTGTTGTTGTCGGCCAGTTCCGTGAGGAAGGCGAAGGTGGCGGGGGTGAACATCCCCTACTTCCTGAACCTCACCCACTTGGTGATCCGCCGCTGCGACACCTCCGCCCCGTACACGTTCCCGTCACGGTCCACCGCCACGCCTTCGGGTCCGCTGAACCCCATCACGTTGGCCCGGTCGTCCGGCAGGAAATGGTGGACCCACCCCAACTCGGCGTCGCCGATGCGGATCCCCTTCTCCCATCCCGCGTTGCGGTGTCCGGTGTACTGGTTGGGCGCCGGGCTCGACTCGGAGTCGGCCACGTAGATGTTGTCGTCGGCGTCGATATAGAGGCCGCTCGGCCGTCCGAACTGCGTCCAGATCGCGATGAATTCACCCTCCTGGTCGAAGAGCTGGATGCGGTTGTTGTAGCGGTCGCCCACGAAGATGCGTCCCTGCGAGTCCATGGCGAGCGCGTGGGGGTCGCGGAACTGCCCCGGCCCGAAGCCGAGCTCGCCCCACGTCTCCATGTACGTCCCGTCGGCGGCGTAGCGGACGACGCGGCCGCGCGTGCGGTCGTGCGCGTCCACCACGTAGATCTGGCCGTTCGGCGCGACGAGCACGTCGGAGGGGCGGGTGAGGTGGGTGGGGGGATCGCCCGCCTCGCCGGGGGTGCCGATGGTCATGAGCAGTTCGCCCTCGGGGGAGAACTTGAGCACGGAATGGCCGGTCGTGGTGGCGCCGCGCTGCCAGGCGTCGGTGACCCAGACGTTGCCCTCGTGGTCCACGTCGATGCCGTGCGGCCACGCGATCATGCCGCCGCCGAAGCTCCTGAGCAGGTTGCCGTCGGTGTCGAAGAGGAGGATGGGGTCGACGTCGGAGCCGACACAGGTGTTGGCGCCGCAACGCTCGGCGACCCAGATGTTGCCGTCCAGCGCGATCTCGACGGCGCTGGTCGATCCCCACTCGCGCCCCTCGGGGAGTTCTCCCCAGCCGTAGATGGGGCGGAAGGGATTGGTGGTGTTGTGCTGGGCGGTGAGGGGCGTGGCAGCGAGGGCGAGCGCCAGCGCGATGGCGAGGGGGACGGGGATCGGGTGCCTCTTCCGGAGCTTCATCGGTTTCTCTCTCGCGAGGGGGTGGGAACCTGTGGGCAGTGGGACGGTAGGCGCGCGCGGGGCGCCCGACAAGTGGGACCGGAGGGGAATTGAACGAGCGTCGGCGCCGGGACGTATTGCTTAATTGGGCATCATTCATTTCAAGCCACCCGAACCACATCCCGGGGACCTCTCACCATGTCACCCTCCCGCACCGATCTTCACCTTCACGAACAGGTCCTTCTGCTGGCCCTCAGGGACCGCAAGGGCACCCCCGAGTTTCGGGCCGGCTTTCACCACCTCGCGCTCGGCGGCGCGATTCTGGCGGAGCTGGCGCTGCGCGGTTGCATTCGCATCGAGGAGGGCAGGAAGGCGTTCGTCGATGTGGTGCCCGGGATCGAGCAGCCGCGCAACGAGGTGCTGGCGGAGGCGCTCAAGAAGGTGCGCGAGCGAAAGCGGCGGCGGCGGGCAGCGGCCTGGGTGCAGCTCTTCAGCACGATGAAGCAGCTGCGGCAGCGGACCGCCCGGGGGCTTTGTCGGCGGGGCATTCTGCGGCAAACGGAGTCATCGGTGCTGCTTGTTTTCAGCCGCCGGACGTATCCGACCCTCGATCCCGGCCCCGAGCGGGCGCTGGTCGAAAGGCTGCGGGCGGGGATTGCCGGTGACGGGGATGTGGATCCGGCGCTTGGGGTCGTGCTCGGCGTGGCCCAAGCGACGGGCATGTTGAGGATTCATTTCGACCGCAAGTTCCTGGCCGGGCGCAAGGATCGACTGAAGCGGATCGTGGGGGGGAAGCACGTTTCGGCGGAGGGATTCGCGGGACATTCGGTCCTGGCGACGCACCAGGCGACCCAAGCCGCCGCGGCGGCCGTGCAGGCGTCGATGGCGGCGGTGGCGGCGGGCACGGCGGCCGCGGGCGCGGCGGCTTCCGGCTGACTGGAGGGCCCTCGTCGGTTGTCTTCCAGCGGGCGGAGCCGAACATTGGGGCAGAGTCAGTCTCCAACCTCCGCCCCTCTCCCGGAGAGCCGTCATGAAGACCGTCGTCGGTGCATTCGCCGCCCTGCTGTTCCTGTCCCTCGCCACCCCCCCGGACGCCGCCGCGCAGCCGCCGCGGCGGCCGTTCCTCTTCAAGGACGCGCGCGGCGAACTGGCGCAGGCGCGGGCGCGGGGCGAGAGCGAGGTCGTGCTGGTGATGGCGGCCATGCCGGGTCGGAATGCGCGGTTGGTGGCGGCGGTCGAGGGGATGGGGGGGCGGATCGGCTTCCGCTTCGACGAGGTGGATTATCTGCGGGCGTGGGTCCCGGTGGAACGGGTCGAAGAGCTGGTGGATCACCCGGACATCCACAGCGTGGACCTGTCGATCACGAACCGGTCAAGGTCGTTCGGGATGGCGGATGACGCGCCGGAGCTGCCTGGGGACACCATCTGGCCGCCGGTCCTGACGGATCGGCCGCTCAGCAACCGCTACAGCCCGCTTGGCGACATGCGCGCGATCGAGTGGCGTGAGCGGAACCCGACGTGGGATGGCCGCGGGGTGACGGTCGCCATGATCGACATGCTGCCGGACATGCTGCTGCCGGAGTTGCAGTCGGCCCGCAACCTCGCCGGTGAGGAGGTTCCCAAGATCGCGGTCTACACGAACGTGCTCGACCCCGAGATCGAGGACAACGGGTGGTGGCTCGAGATGGACGACATGGTGGAGGCGGTGGAGGGCGGATTCGAATACCGCGACTCTTCGTACACGGCGCCCCGTGACGGGGTCTTCCGGATCACGATGTTCGACGAGGTGCGGGCCGACACGATGGGGGTCTACGGGTCGAGTCTGGAGCGGGATGTCAACCGCGACGGCAACCCGGAGGGGTCGAGCCGGCTGTTTGCGGTGCTGTGGGACGAGGGGGCGGGGGAGGTGTGGGTCGACACGGACCAGGACCTGGACTTCACCGACGAGACGCTGATGGGTGACTATGCCGAGCGGCCCGGCTTCGGGGTGTTCGGGGCAGATGATCCGGATACCCCGGTGCGTGAATCGGTGGGGTTCGGGGTGCAGATCGACCGGGAGCGGGGACGCGTCGCGCTGAACCTGGGTATCGCGTCGCACGGGACGCTGGTGGTGGGGGCTGTGCTGGCTAGCCGGGGCGAAGCGGGGCGTTTCGAGGGGGTCGCGCCGGGTGCGCGGCTGGCGGCGGTGGGGGAGGGGGGTTCGGCGTACGGGCAGACGGAGGCGACGATCGTGGCCGCCAGTCACCCGGAGGTGGACGTCGTCTACTTCGAGCAGAGTTCGAACATCACGCGCAACTACCTGCTTCGCGACGGCCGCCTCGTCCCCTCGGTGATCGCGGACCGGCTCGTCGAGCGCTACGGCGCGTCGATCTTCTCCCCCACCCACAACTTCCCCATCCTCGGCGCCATTGACGACATCGTGATGGGCCGCGGCGTGATCGGGATCGGCGGCCATGAGAGCAAGGACAACTTCTTCATGAACCACGGCGTGCGCGTCGAGCACGACGACAACCTGCTGATCACCGGCGGCTACGGCCCGATGGGCGACGGTACGCTGAAGCCGGATGTGATCTCGCCGTCGAACTACGTGAGCACCTGGCTGGGGTTCATCGAGGGACGTTCGATGGCGGGGCTGTTCGAGCTGCCGCCCGGCTACACGATCGCGGGCGGGACATCGACGGCCACGCCCACGGCCGCGGGGGCGGGCGCGCTGCTGATCAGCGCGGCGCGGCAGGCGGGGATCCCGATCGATCCGTACCGGCTCAAGTACGCGATCACGCGGGGCGCGCGGTGGGTGCCGCACATCGCGGCGTACAAGCAGGGGAACGGGGTGGTCAACGTGTCGGGGGCGTGGGAGATCCTGGAGCAGCTCGAAGCGGGGGCGCTGGCGGTGGAGATCGAGGCGCGGGCGCCGGTGGTCACGCCGTACAGTCACATGCTGCCGACGCCCCATACCGGTTTCGGGTTGTATGAGCGGAGCGGATGGAGGGCGGGGGAGCGGGGGGAGCGGGTGGTGACGTTTACCCGCACGTCGGGTCCCTCGGGAAGCATGACCTTCGATGTGAGCTGGCAAGGCAACGAGCACGGCACGTATTCGTCGCCGCTGACCGTGACGCTACCGCTCGGCGAGCCGGTGGAGTTTCCGGTCACGGTGACGCCCGCGGGCCACGGCGTCCACACCGCCCACCTGACGCTGGACCACGACGAGGTGGCCGGCTACGCCCACCGGATGCACGCGGCCATTGTGGCGCCCGAGCCATTGAATGCGGCGAACGAGTACACGGTGGAGAACGAAGTCGAGGTGCCGCGACCCGGGATGAAGAGCCTGTTCTTCGACGTGCCCGAGGGGGTGGACGCGCTCAAGGTCGAGGCGACCTGGGGGGAGAGGCCGGTCACGCTGGGCGTTTTTCGCCCGGATACGAGGGGGCAGCGCGGGGAGATGATCCAGGGCGGGCCGGGGATCACGCAGGTGGTGCCGAACCCGGTGGCGGGGACGTGGGAGGTGCGCCTGGGCGACATCGCCGATACCCGCACCTTCGACTGGGAGCAGGCGAAGAAGGAGGAACCGGTGCCGCCGACCAAGGCGACGCTCACGGTTTCGGCGCTGGCGGTGGATGTGGAGGTGGTGACGGGGGACGTGGTGGTCGATGGTGGGGCGGGTGGGGGCACGGGGATTGGCGAAGCGGTCCATCAGGTGTGGCTCACGAACCGGATGGCGGCCTTCGAGGGGGGCGCGGTGACGACGGCGGTGGGCAGTGCGCGGCGCGGGCATCACCGGATCGAGGCGCGGGAGCAGGATGTGTACGAGGTGGAGGTGCTCCCCGGGTCGGAGGCGCTGATGGTGAAGGTGGGGGCGTCGGACATCCCCGCCGACTTCGACGTCTACGTCTTCGACTGCACCGGTGACGAGTGCCGTGCCGCCCGCGTGGACGGCGACCCGTTGGGCGACGAGATCGTGATCGTGCACGACCCGGCCCCCGGGATGTGGAAGGTGGTGGTCGATGCCGCAAGCGTGCCGGAAGAAGGGGCGACGTACAGCTATCTCGATGTCGTGTTCAACGCGGCGTACGGGACGGTGGCCGTGATCGACATGCCGCAGGAGCGCGCGTCGGGGGCGCGGTGGACGACGACGGCTCACGGCTGGGCGGCGATGGCGGCGCATGCGCAGGGACGGGCGCCGTATCTGGGGGTGGTGGTGGAGGGGCAGGGGGGGTACCGCGTGGGGGCGGGGGAAGTGCGGTGAGCTGATGCTGCCGAGTGTCATCCACGGTTGTCATTTTGGAAACCGTGGTTTACAGGTGTCCCATCTTGACATGCTTGCGTCCCGGGATTTGCCGCGGCGGGGGGTGGGCCGGGGCGTGTCCCATTGTGACATGCGCGCGTCCCGGCTTTTGCCGCGGCGACGGTCGGGCGGGTGATCAAGCGACCGCCTCCAGCGCTTCGAGTTCAAGCTCCAGCGGGACCTGGGAGTCGACGAACCGAGGCGCGCCGTTGGACAGCCGGCCGGGGGACGGGGCCGGCGGTGCGGGCAACTCGACCTCCGCCCGTTGCGGCAGCGGCGGCGCGCTCGCGATCACCTGACCCGCGCGCGCGAAGAACACGGCCTTGCCGTCACGGTCCATCGCCATGCGCGTCCGGCCCTCGTGGACCAGGCGGTGGTGGCGGCGGCAGAGCAGAACCGTGTTGGCCAGGCTCGTCTCGCCGCCATCGGCCCAGTGCTTGACATGGTGCGCCTCGGTGAAGCGGCTCGCGCATCCCGGATAGCGACAGCCGCGGTCCCGTTCCTCGAGCGCGCGGCGGATGTGCGGGGGGACGGTGCGCGTCCGCCGCCCCACGCTCACCACTTCGCCGTCCCGGTGACCCATCGCGACCCGCGCGGCGTCGCACGCCATGCGCCGCGATGTCTCCGCGCTGACCCGCACCCCGTCGAGCTCGGAGCGCCCCGTCTCGCCGCGCTCCTTCAGCGTCGCGGCGTCCGTGTGGACCACGACCTGGTAGCGCTCGGCACGGCTGCCGCTCCCCACCGCCTCGCCATCACCAAACCCCGCCGCCAGCGCCCGCTCGGCCACCAGCCCCGCCGCATCGGCCCGCCGCTGACCGTTGCGCGGCCGGGCCTCCCCATCCTCCCCCCGGTACAGCGCGTCACTCGCCGCCTCGATCGCCCGCATCAGCACGGCCCCGACTTCGGGCTCGAGCCGCCCCCGCACCACATACATCCCGTCGGCGTCGATCGCGACCGAGAAGGTGCGGCTGCGGTGGCGGACCTCCTCGGCCGCGAGTTCACCGTCGCGCGACAGCGTCTTCCAGCCCCGAGCCAGCCACTCCAGCCGCGCGGCCGAGGTCGACTGCGCGTACTTGAGCAGCGTCGCCTCGGTCTCGGGCGTCGCCACCCGAGTCATGGTGCGCACTTTGGTGTAGGAGAGCTGGCCGCGCTTCATGACCTCGGCCGTGAGCGGCAGCTCCTCAAGCGCATGAGCGACCCGCACATTCTCGCGCGCGGCGGCCAGCGTGCGTCCGGTCCGCCAGGCGAGCCACTCGGCGCAGGACGCGAAGTTGTCGGCCCAGCCTTCGCGCCGGTCGAACTCGGCGACGAGGGTGAGCATGTCGAAGGTGGCGATGTTGATGCGGGCGGCGAGATCGGCGATGCGTTTGCCGAGTTCGAAGAGGTCGTCGGACATGGTCTGAGTCTCCTGAAATGATGGTGTGGCAAAGGGTTGAAGGGGTCGTCCCGGGTACAATATACGCGGGGTGATTTCGGCCTCTCAGGATGGCTCAGAAGGCGAAAACGGGGGGTGGAGGCGGCTCGAATGGGTCACCGGGCCGGGATGCGCGATCCTGGGGCCTGCGGGGGCCTCTGGGGGCCATCCTGGCAGTGGTCCCGGAGTTCCCAGGAGCGCAAATCTGAAACTCGACATAGTCGGATCGGCCTGTGATTCGACGATTCGGGACGCTCATGCTCGGATGGGACGTCAGGCTGAAGTCATCCGCCCACCCGCCGCCGCGGCAAATCAAGGGACAGCCGCATGCTCGAATGGGACACCACTCTGCGACCCGGCTGCCCCTGTCCCTCCAATCGCCTCACGCCCGCTTGACACTCTTCCCTTCGCTCCATATCCATTATTGGTACGACAGCTCATCGAGACCGGCTGAGGGACAGGCCCTGTGACGCCGGGGCAACCTGCGGGAATCGGCATTCCCGCAACGGTGCCAACTCCTGCGGTGGAAGATGTCCGCCGTAAAGATGAGACGCCCGTCGCCTGCCAGGGCGACCGCCAGATTCAAATGGGTGTCGACATCTCCGGAGCCGATGGGACAACATCGAGATCCGGAGAGATCGAAAATGACACCGCCCACCCTGGCTCTTCCCGGAAGGTCGCCCGTCGCAACAGGTGCGTCCGCCCTGCCGCCGCGCGCCGCCCGCCGCCGGGCCTCCGTCCCCGGTCACCCGGCAGGCACCGCGACCGCACCCGGCCCTCGCGCCACCCTCGGCCGCATCCGCCCCCGCCTCGCCCTGGATCACCTGGGGGAGCGCGAGGTCACCATCGCATACGAGGTCCACGGCGACCTGATGACGACGGCCCCGGCGACGAGGGTCGGGACCGCGTCCTCTCGCCTGTCCACCGGTACCGCACCGCTTGATGCTCCCGCAGTCCATGACGCCCCCGCGGTCCCCACACTCGTGCTCGGAGGCATCTCCGCGGGACGTCACCTTGGACCGGCGTCCTTTGACTCGGGACCGGGGTGGTGGCCGGGGCTGGTAGGACCCGGCGCGGCCCTCGACCCGGCACTCCGCCCCCTCATCGGCATCGACTACCTCGGCGGGACCGATGACCGCGGTCAGCTCATTCGCCCCGTCACCACCCACGACCAGGCGCGCGCCATCGCGGCGGTGCTCGATCACCTGGGCATCGGGCTGGTATCCTTCGTGGGCTCCTCGTACGGCGGGATGGTCGCGCTGGCCTTCGCCGAACTCTTCCCCCACAGGACCGGCCAACTCGTCATCCTCTGCGCCGCCCACCGCACCCACCCCATGGCGACCGCCGTGCGTTCGGTCCAGCGTGCGGTGGTGGATCTGGCCGTCGACTCCGGCGACACCGCCCGCGGGTTGTCGCTTGCCCGCGCCCTTGCCATGACCACCTACCGCAGCGCGCGAGAGTTCGAGGAGCGGTTTTCGCCCTTCGCCCTCTCGGCCGGAAGCCCCAACGGCGATCCGGCCCGCTTCCCCGTCGAGGACTACCTCCAGGCCCGGGGCTCCGACTTCGTACGCCGCTTCGACACCGAGCGCTACCTGGCGCTCTCCGAATCGATCGACCTCCACAGCACCCGTCCCGACTCGCTGCCTGAGGACGCCCTGCTGGTCTCCTTCGACACTGACATCCTGGTCCCGCCGTGGCTCATGGACGAGCTGGCGGCCCGGGATGCCGGCGCGGACTCCGCCGTGCGGCACGTCACGATCCCGTCCCTCTACGGCCACGACGCCTTCCTCAAGGAAACCTCGGCCGTATCCGCACTGCTGCGAAAGGAGGTGGCCCGATGATTCGCCCCGGCCACACCAACGGACTGCCCCCGGTCAACGGACGACCCACGGACGGGAAAAGAGTCACTCTGCCGGATCCGGGCGCATCGCTCGTCACCCGCTCCGTCCGATCCGGCCTCGGCGCCGACACCGGGCATCGCGCGGTCATGCCGCCCATCCACCTCTCGTCCAACTTCCTCTTCGACTCGCCCGGCGTGTACGGCAAGTACGACTACACCCGTTCCGGCAACCCGACCCGCGACCTGGTCGCGGACGCCATCTCGGATCTCGAGGGCGGCTGCGGGGCGGTCGTCACGTCATCGGGCATGTCCGCGATTTCGGTCGTCACCCGGCTGCTTTCGGCCGGCGACCTGCTGCTGGCGCCGCGCGACTGCTACGGAGGCAGCCACCGCCTCTTCACGGCCGAGGCCGGGCGGGGATCGTACCGGGTGGAGTTCATCGACCCGACCGACCCGGCGTCCCTCGCCGACGCGCGACCGCGCCGCCCCCGGGTGATCTGGCTCGAGACGCCCAGCAACCCGCTGCTGCGGATCACCGACATCGCCGCGTGGGCACGGCTGTCCCGCGAGACCGGCGCGATCTGCGTGGTCGACAACACCTTCCTGTCGCCCGTCAACCAGCGTCCGCTGGACCACGGCGCCGACCTGGTCGTCCACTCCACGACGAAGTTCCTGAACGGTCACAGCGATGTCGTGGGGGGTGCGGTGGTGGCGGCCGATCCCGACCTGCTGGAGGAGGTGGCCTGGTGGACCAACGCGGCCGGGGTCGCGGGCTCTCCCTTCGACGCGTACCTGACGCTGCGCGGCACCCGCACCCTGCACGCCCGCAGCCGCATCCACGAGGAGAATGCGCTCGAGGTGGTGGCCGCGCTGGAGCGGCACGATGTGGTGCGCCGCGTGTATCACCCGAGTCGGCGCGACCATCCGGGCCACGACACGGCCCGCCGGCAGCAGACCGGATGGGGCAGCCTGGTCTCCTTCGAGTTGCGCGGGGGCCGCGAGGCGGTGGACGCCTTTGTCGACGGGCTCGATTGCTTCGCGCTGGCGGAATCGCTGGGCGGCGTGGAGAGCCTCGTTGCCCATCCGGCCACAATGACCCATGCTTCAATGGACGAGCAGGCACAGGCGGCAGCGGGGATCGGGAAGGGGCTGCTCCGTCTGTCGGTGGGAATCGAAGCGGCCACGGACCTCGTGGCCGACCTGGAACGCGCACTTTGCCGGGCGGAGGCGGCGGCATGTCAACGGGTCTGAGGGTACTCAAGTTCGGGTCGTCGGTGCTGGAGCGGCCCGAGGACTACCGGCTCGTCGCGGCCGAGGTCTGCGCCGAGGTCGAGAAGGGGCACAGGGTCGTCGCGGTGGTGTCGGCGATGGGCCGGACGACCGATGAGCTGCTTGGGGCGGTGAGGTCCGTAACGCAGACCCCGCCGCATTCACTCCTGGTGTCGCTGCTTGCCACGGGTGAAGAGGCATCGGTGGCGCTGCTTTCCATCGCACTGGCCGCGAAGGGCGTGCGTGCGACAGAATTCACGACCGCCGAGCTGCCGGTCTACACCCGGGGCCCGCTGGAGGATGCCGAACCGGTCGGGGTCGACTTGGACAGAATCATGGTGGCGCTGGAGACGGCGGATGCGTTGGTCGTGCCGGGTTTCCTGGGGATGGACGAGACCGGTGTGCCGTCGCTCCTCGGCCGCGGCGGTTCCGACCTGACCGCGCTCTTCCTGGGACACGTCCTCGGGGCGGAAGTGCGCCTGGTGAAGGACTTCGACGGGATCTACCCGCAGGACCCGCGCCTGGTGCCCGACGCGGCCCCCTTCCGGTTCCTGAGCTGGGAGGGCGTGAACCGCATTGGTGGCGACGTGGTGCAGGTGAGGGCGGTCGACTTCGCCGAGCGGCATCAACTGGGCTTCCGCGTGACCGCGCTGGGGGGTGAGGGAACCTGGGTGGGGCCTCTGGCCGGGACCCCACCCGTGCCCGCGCGGCAAGTCGTCTGATCACCGCCGCTTTGGGTCAACGCCGGGAGCGCCGCCTCCCAGGGGAGCGTCCGTTCCGGAGCAGGTGATGCGTGTCGGGCCAAGGACATGGTAAGGTGTCAGCCATGCCCCCGCCCCCCTTCCAGCTCTTCGGCACGCCGCACATCGTGGCCATGGCGGTCACGGCGGCCGTCCCCGTCGCGCTCTCGCTCACCGTGCGCCGCCTGGACTCGGAGCGCGCCACGCGGGTCGTGTGCGTCGTCTTCGCCGCCGTGATGCTCGTCAACCAGGCGGTCTACTGGTGCTACCGCTTCGTGACCGAGGGGGCCGGGATCTTCGTGCGCGAGCACCTGCCGCTCCACGTCTGCGGCATGACGGTGCTACTGTCGGCGGCCACGCTGCTCTGGCGAGGGCGCTGGACGTACGAGCTGCTCTACTTCTGGGGCCTGGCCGGCGCCAGCAACGCCATGGTGACGCCCGAGCTTGCCGAGGGCTTCCCCCACTACGTCTTCTTCCAGTACTTCATCTCGCACGGGGGGATCGTGGCGGCGGCGGTCTTCGCCACGTGGGGACTCGGGATGCGGCCGACCTTCAAGTCGCTCATCCGGGCCTTCGTGGCGATGAACGTGGTGGCGGTCGTGGTGGCGTGCGTCAATCTTCTGTTGGACAGCAACTACATGTACCTTTGTGCGGCACCGGTGACGGCGTCGCCCTTTCTGCTGTTTTCGTGGCCGTGGTATGTGGCATGGATGGAGGTGTTGGCGTTGGTGTTCTTCGGGTTGCTGTATCTCCCGGTGTACTTGGCCAGGAAGGACCGCACTTGGTAGATCTTGTATTGCAATAGTGAACCCCGTTACGTCTTCGCGAACAAACAATATTGCAATCGAAGGTGGCCAAGTTTCCGGCTCCTCGCCGCCGCGAGTGGGTAGGGGTTGAACGAGCGATTACGAGTGCTGGACGTGCCGCCGAGGCTTGCTGGTGACCCGCAGCAGGGTCCACGCACAACAGTTGTCATGGCACGGGGGGCTGCGAGTACTGCCGCTCGTCGGTGGATAGGAGTGGACATGTGTGGGAGACTTTCGGCACGGGGTGGGTCTGGGGAGATTGGCCGGACGAGACCGGGGCGGCGGCTCCGGGCCCCTGCGGAGCCACTCTGTCCAGATCCCCGGGTTCGGCACCTGAACTTCTTCCAGCACTAGGCGTTCCTGCATGCGTCGGCGCCCCCGGTGAAGTGTCCCTCGTGCGCAATCTGGCGGGCGCGGTTGCCGTGGACCCGTCCGAGGAGCGGGTTCACCCTGCTCTTCGAGGCGCTCGTGGTGGCGATGGCGGCCCAGATGCCGGTCCGGGCGGTGGGGCGGATCGTTGGGGAGCACGACACCCGGCTGTGGCGGATCGTCAAACACTATGTGGACGAAGCGAGAGCGGCCGCGGATCATGGCGGCGTGCAGGCGGTCGGGGTGGACGAGAAGGCCTGCCGCCGGGGCCACAGCTACGTCACGTTCTTCGCGGACCTGGACAAGCGGAGGCTGCTGTACGCGACGCAAGGGCGGAAATGGGGTGTGCTGGGGGAGTCCCGGGCCGACCTCGAGGCCCCACGGGGGAAGTGGGAATGGCATCCGGGAGCTATGCATGGACATGTCGGCGGCGTACGGCGGAGGCCTACCGGCTCAAGCTCGCGTTCCAGGAGTTCTGGGACCTTCCCCCGGAGCAGCCTGGATCTGCACCGCTTTCACGGACGGTTGGTTTTTGTGGCTGATGGTGTGTGATATGGTTTTCTTTTTCCCGCCATGAGTCACCTCCTTGGTTGGTCCCCATGGAAAGGTATCCGTCATAGCGGGACAACTCTTCAACCTGCCCACTTGATACAGCGAGGAGGCCGTTTTCTTGTCCGTCTTGGTGTCACCATTGCGGGACAATGACGACCGGGATATGATACCCAAGGCGAGATGCTGGCGCGATGGGAATTCCTGACCGGAGGGGATCGACATGGTGAAGTTGGCGAACGAAACGAAAATGCGTGGGCCGAGTCTGTTGCTGCTTCTGTTGCTGGCTGGTTGCGGAGGCGAAGACGTGGAGCCCGAACCGCCCCCCGTCCCGACGACGGTGGAGATCACGCCGGATGTCGTGGAGTTCCTGTCTTCGGGCGCGACGACGGGGGTCAACGCGGTCGTGCGGGACCAGAACGGCAAGGCGATGCCCAACGCGTCCGTGACCTGGTCCGGTTCGGACGCGGCGGTGTTCACCGTGGAAGGAAACGGTCAGGTGGCGACCATTACGGCGGTCGCCAACGGCATGGGCACGCTGACGGCTACGGCCGGTTCGGCGAGCGGCACGGCGTCGGTCACGGTCGTGCAAACGCCGGCGAAGCTGGATGTCGTCTCGGGCGACGACCAGGCGGCGCTCCGGGGGACGGCGCTGACGGAGCCGCTGGTCGTGCGCGTTGCGGAGCAGACCGGCGGGGTCATCCCGGGGGTTGCGGTCACCTTCGCCGGGGCCGACAGCGCAAGCGGGTCGGCAAGTCCGAGCGAAGTGGTCACGGACGCGGACGGGTTGGCGACGACGACATGGACCCTGGGAGGTGCGCGCCGTCAGAAGATGGTCGCCACGGCCGGCGAGTTGACAACCGGGTTCCGGGCCACCGCCACGGCCGACCCGCCCTTGCCCGACTACACGATTGCGATTCTCCAGGCCAGCCGGTTGGATCCGCTCGACACGGAGACCGTCGACATCATCGCCCATATCACCAATCTGGGCGACGGTCCGAGTGCGGGACCGTTCAGTGTCCGGCTCAACGTCGACGGGATGGAGACGGGAACCGTACAGGCCAGCCCGATTGGGCCGGACGACACCGCGACCGTGACCATAACGGCCGGTCCCTTCGAGGCCGGGGAACGCCTCGTTGAGATGGCGATCGATCCGGACGAGGAGTTCGAGGAGTGGGACGAGGAGAACAACGGTGGCGGGGGTTTCCTGGCCGTCCGGCAGCAGCAGGTCATAGCGCTGGACGACTCCGTGGTGATCGCATCAGCGGCAAACGACGAGGTACTGCTTTTCCGAGTCGAAGTCGAGCAGCAGATGAACCGGACGCTCACCGTGCGGCTCGACGGCCCCGACGGCGACGGCGACCTCTATGTCGACTATAGCGTCGTTCGTCCCTCGTCCTTCGAACGCTTCCAGCGCCGGTGCTACAGCTGGAACTTCGGGACCGGTGAGGAATGCCAGTTCTATCCGGTGCGGGAGGGCACCTACTACATCCTGGTGCACGCATATCAATTTGGGGGCGCCTTCACCAACGCTACGCTGAAGGTCACGACCGACCAGGCGCCGGCAGAGCCTTTCGACCTCGAACTGGTCATGGTGAATGACGGCACTGCCTCGCAGAACGCCGTCATCACGCAGGTGGCGGAGCGTTATGAGTCGATGATCGGCCTGGGTGAGGGCGATCGAACCGTGTCTCTCCCAGCGGACGACTGCGCACCCGGTATGCCCGAACTGACTGCCCAGGCCATCGATGACATGAGCATTTACGTCATGATCGGCGCGCTGGACGGTGTTGGCAACGCGGTGGCCATGTCCGGGTCCTGTGTCGTCCGGACAGGTTTCGGCGGCTGGGTGGGGATGCCGGCGCTCGGCGCCGTGGTTCTGGACGAAGCCGATATCGGGCAACTGGAGTCGGACGGGGTACTCGAAGCGGTGGTCACGCGCGAGATGGCGCGCGCCCTCGGGTTTGGTCCCGACACGTGGAATGCCCACGGTTTCCTCCAGCACCCCTCGCTCCCCGAAGCCCCCGACGCCGACACCCACATGAACGCCCCGTTGGTGGTGGCCGCCTTCAACGCGGCGGGGGGTGCAGGCTACGCAGGTGCCAAGGTGCCGCTCGAGAGCGGGGCCATGGAGGGCGTCTCCGACCAGTACTGGAGAGCCGGCGTCTTCGGGGACGAGGTCATGACTCCCTACATAACGGGCGCTTCCCAGCCCCTGAGCCGGATCACCCTCGAGGCCCTCTACGAAGTCGGCTACGAACTCGACGTGACGATGGCCGATCCGTTCACGCTGCCCGGCGCGGGTGCGGCGGCCATGGCGCGGCGGCGTGGTCCGGCGAAGTACTACGGTATCGACCTCGCCGCGTACCGCGGCCCCGTCATGTGGATCGAGGAGGGGGGCCCGGTCAAGAAAAAATAGGGAGCGCCCGCTGGACACACCGTACAGCCGCGGGGGTGGTTATATTGTGGACCGCCCCCGCGGCTTTTCCTGTCGGGGATTGAATGTCAATCAGAGTTGACATTTTGTAAAGTCGGGTTGACAAACGGAGGCAACGATGTGGAGGCCAGGAACGGTCACGGCGCTGCTGCTCGCGACAGCCGCCGCCTGCACGAACGGGGACGATCCCGACCCCAACCCGGGGATACCCACGACGGTCGAGATTTCCCCCGGCTCGGCGACGCTGGGGTACATCAACGAGAGTGCGGAGTTCTTTGCGGACGTGTACGACCAGAACGGGTCCTTTCTGGTGGCGCCCGTATCCTGGTCCGTCGCCGACACTTCGATCCTCACGGTGGCCTTTGATTCCGTCAGTGCGGTCGTGACCGCAGTGGCGAACGGGTCGGCGCTGCTGCAGGCGACCTCCGGGGAGGCGATGGACACCGTGACCGTGACGGTTCAGCAGGTTGCCGGCGGATTGGAGATCGTGTCCGGCAACGACCAGGTGGGGCTGCAGGGCACCACCCTGGCCGAGCCGTTGGTGGTGAGCGTCGTGGACTTCGGGGGGACGGTCGCCGCCGGGGTGCAGATTGCGTTCACGCCGGAGGAGGAGAGCGGCACGGTAAGCGACAGCGTGGCGGAGACCGACGCGGCCGGCCGGGCGTCGACGGAGTGGACGCTGGGCAACGCGCGCCGCCAGTCGGTGACCGTTTCGGTTGGCGACTTTCGACAGAGATTCTCGGCGACGGCCAACTCCGATCCTCCGATGCCCGACTACGCCTTGCCGGAGGGTCTGGACTTCCCCCGGCTGGATCCGCTCGACACCGACATCGTCGAGTTCAGCGCCACGATATCGAACCTCGGCGACGGTGCGGGCCCGGTGACGATTCCGGTGCAGCTCACCCTCGACGGGGCGCCGCTTCGCACCCTGCGGATCGACCAGATCGCACCGGGTACCGCCGCGACCGTGACGTTCACGATCGGTCCGCTCGAACCGGGCACGCGGCAGGTCGGCCTGGCGATCGATCCTGGGAGTGCCATCGGGGAATGGGATGAGGAGAACAATTCCGCCGCGGGAACGCTCTCGGTGGTGCAGCAGCGGACGATCGGGCTGGGAGAGCCCGTGACGCTGGAGTCGCCGACCGCGGATCGGGTGTTCCTCTTCCGGGTCGAGGTCCCGGAGGCTTCGGAGGATGCGCTCAACATCGAACTCTCGGGAGGTTCCGGCGACGCCGATATCTTCGGCCACTACGGCGAGCGCCCCAGCCACCGGTCCCGATACAGGTGCTTCGGCGTCGGCACGGACGCCGACGAGCTGTGTCAGATGGTGCCCGCACGCGCGGGAACATTCCACATCGCGGTTCACGCCTTCACGGCCTTCGGCCCGTCGACGCTGAGGGTGACCGTCGGCGAGAAGCCCGTGGACCCGTTCGACATCGAACTGGTGTTCCTGGACGGTGGAACCAGTGCGCAACGGGATGCGGTCGGGCAGGCTGCCCGGCGGTGGGAGTCCGTGATCGCGCGCGATGTCTTCGACTGGGATCACGGTGCCTTCGACCGGGTGCCGGCGGGTACGTGCGGGCCGGATTCGCCGGAGGTGGCCGACGGGGTGGACGACATTCGCGTATTCGTCACGATCGGCGCCATCGACGGGCCGGGGAACACCATGGCGCAATCAGGGCCGTGCTGGGTTCGTCCCCATCCACTCGAGGGGGCGCACGGGATCTGGCTGCAACCCACCCTGGCCGCCCTCGTTCTCGATGAGGCCGATGTCACGGTCATTGAGTCCGCGGGGATGCTCGAATCATTCCTGACGCACGAATTGGCGCATGCCCTGGGGTTCGTTCCCGCGGTCTGGGAGCGGCACGACCGGCTGCGGAATCCGTCGGTGCCCCACAGCCCCGGCGCCGACACGCACTTCGACGGGCCGCGGGCGATCGCGGCCTTCGACGCCGCCGGGGGGACGGGGTACGCACAAGCGAAGGTTCCCGTCGAGAATGGCGCCGTGGAGGGGTTCTCCGACTCGAATTGGCGGGAGAGCGTATTCGGGGACGAAGTCATGTCCTCGGTGCTCTCAGGCGAGACCCAGCCGCTCAGTCTGGTCACAATCGAGTCGTTTTACGACATTGGCTACGAGGTGAACCTGGCTGCGGCGGACGCGTTCAGTCTTTCCGGCGTGGGGGCGAGAGTGGTGACCAGTGGGCCGGTGATCGACCTCGGCAACGATATCGCGCCGTGGCCGATCAGGGTGCTGAGGAGGGCGGCTGGAGCAGGGAAGTGACATGAGCATGAAGAGAGCAGGACGCTCCGGGAGCCCGCTCCTGGTGTTGGCGGTCGCGGGTTGTTTGGGCGACGGCACGCAGGTCGAGGGGCCGTTGCCGGATCTCGTCCTCGCGAACCTGACGCTGTCGCGCAACGAAGTTGTCGCGGGGGAGAGGGTCGACATCGTGGCCGAGATCACCAACAGCGGTGAGGGTGCGACTCCGGCGACCTTCCCCGTACGCCTCAGCCTGAACGGTGCGACCCTGCGGACGGCCAGCGTCGCGCGGCTTGAACCCGACAGTTCCGCCACGGTTGAGTTCACCGCGGGCCCCTTCGAGACCGGCAGCCACGCAATCGAGGTGGCAGTGGATCCGGACGGTGAAATCGAGGAGCTGCAGGAGGGCAACAACACGGCCAGCAGTTCGATTCGGGTGCGGGAGCAGCGGTCGATCGGTCTGAACAGCCCGGTCACCCTTTCGTCGAGCACGGTGAACGAGGTGCTGCTCTTCCGGGTCGACATCACGGAAGCGTCGGACGAAGCGCTGAACGTGGAGCTTTCGGGCGGGACCGGAGACGCGGACCTCTTCGTCCACTACGGGGAGCGGCCCGCGCATCACTACCGGTACCGCTGCCCCAGCGGCAACGCCGCTTCGGACGAGTTCTGCCAGCTGGTACCGACCCGCGTCGGCAGCTATCACATCGCCGTCCACGCCTACACGGCCTTCGGTCCGTCGGAGCTGGAGGTCACCGTCGGCGGGAAGGAGGTCGAGCCCTACAACGTCGACCTGGTCTTCGTAAAGAATGGCACCAGCTCGCAGGACGACATCGTACGGCAGGCTGCCAGGCGTTGGGAGGCCGCGATCGGCCGCGGAGCCGCCGATTTCGACTTTTCCGGAAACCCTGCGGCGGCCGGCAGCTGTGGAGAGGGATCGCCGCCGGCCAACGACGTTGTCGACGATGTCCGCATCTACGTGACCATCGACTCGATCGACGGCGCGGGCGGCACCGATGGGAACATTGTGGGGCAGGCGTCCCCTTGCAGCGTGAGGCTTGTGATCTTCCAGGCTCCCGGCAGCCAGCGGCAGGACACCATCTACCGGGAGGTGCTCAGAGGCTCCGTCATACTCGACGAACACGACGTGGCACGCATGGAGAGACAGGGTCTGTTGCTGTCGGTCGTGACGCACGAGATGGCTCATGTGCTGGGATTCGGCACGCTGTGGGACGCGCATGGCAGGCTCCGCAATCCGTCAGTCCCCGACAAGCCGAACGAGGACACGCACTTCGAGGGTCCATTGACGATTGCCGCCTTCAACGGTGCCGGGGGCAGCGGGTTCGCGGGCAGCAAGGTGCCCGTCGAGAACTCGGGTCTGGAAGGGTCCGCCGATGGTCACTGGAGGGAATCCGTATTCGAGGACGAACTCATGACTGCGTTCCTCGCGGCAGGCACGCAGCCGCTCAGCGCCGTCACCCTCGAGTCGTTGTACGAGATCGGGTATGAAATCAACCTGAGGGGGGCCGATGGGTTCGGTGTGTCGCTCGGTGGGCCGAAGCCCCGTGGGCCGGTGGTCCACCTGTTCAACGACATTGCGCGGATGCCGGTGAGGGGACGGGACGAGAAGGGGCGGGTGGTGATGATGATCGATCCTGGGAAGTAAAGTAAACATGACATTATGTAAACCGACGTTTACAATGGCGTTCAACACCCAAGAGGAGGGGAGCACGATGAGACAGGAAAACGCGTGGAGAACAGGACTGGCGGCGGCATTGGCGGTGGCGATCGCCGGGTGCGGTGGCGGCGACGACGGTGGGACCGGGATGGTGCAGCCCGTGCCCACGACCGTCGAGATCACGCCCGAGTCGACGTCACTGACCTTCATCAACGCCACGCAAGGCTTTCAGGCCGTGGTGCGCGACCAGGAGGGCAAGGTGATGCCCAACGCGGCCGTGAGCTGGTCGAGTTCGGACGCAGGGATCTTCACGGTGAACGGGAGCGGATCCACGGCGACGGTGACGGCCGCGGGGAACGGCACGGGGACGCTGACGGCCAGCTCCGGGCAGGCCAGCGGGACGGCGGCGGTGGAGGTAGCGCAACGGGCCGCAACGGTGGAGATGGTATCGGGGGATGATCAGGAAGCGGTCCGGGGGACGGCGTTGTCGGAGCCGCTGGTGGTACGGATCGAGGACCAGGGGGGCACTTCCGTAGCGGGAGTGACGGTCACGTTCCTGCCGGACGCGGGGCACGGCTCGGTGAGCGAGACCATGGTGGACACCGA
Source organism: Longimicrobiales bacterium (assembly GCA_965211795.1). Taxonomy (GTDB): domain Bacteria; phylum Gemmatimonadota; class Gemmatimonadetes; order Longimicrobiales; family Gaopeijiaceae; genus Bin94. Next base: position 2,694,570 of record OZ242973.1, on the reverse strand, counting down.
CGCGGACGGACGGGCGTCGACGGAGTGGACCCTGGGGGTCGATGTTCGTCACCAGTCGCTTGTGGCGTTCGTCGGTGAGGCCACCCATCGGTTCAGGGCCACGGCGACGGCCGACCCGCCGCTTCCGGATCTGGGATTCACGGTCGTTGAACTCTCCCGCGACGATCCGTCCGTTCTGGAGACAGTCGACGTGATGGCCGAGATAGGCAACCTCGGGGACGGGGCGACACCGGGCACCTTCAAGCTGGCGGTCAGCGTTGACGCGCAGGTGGTCGAGACGATCGATGTTGCCCAGTTGGCACCTGATGACACCGGCACGGTGGAAATCACGCTGGGTCCATTCACCACCGGAAGACACACGATTGATCTGATGCTCGATCCGGACGGCGAACTCGTGGAGTGGGACGCCGCCAACAATGCGGCCTCCCGGACCATCATCGCCGTGGACCAGAAGGTGATCGCGCTGGGCGAGTCGGTGGATGTTTCGTCGGCGGCGCCGGGGCCCGTGTTCCTCTACCGCATCGACATTGATGAGGCGTCGGACGAGGCGCTCAACATCGACCTGTCCGGCGGCGAGGGGGACGCGGACCTCTTCGTGCACTACGACGAACGTCCGGGACACCACTACGAGTACCGCTGTTTCAGCGGCAACCTCGACGCCAACGAGGATTGCCAGCTTGTGCCCACGCGGGTGGGCACCTACCACATCGCGGTTCATGCGTACTCGGCCTTCGGTCCGTCGACGCTGGAGGTGACCGTAGGGGGCAAACCGATCGAGCCGTTCGATCTTGAACTGCGGTTCCTGGAAGGTGGGTCCGCTTCACAGCGGGATGTCATCAGAGAGGCTGCGGATCGCTGGGAGTCGGTGATCGCGAGAGACCTCAACTGGGACTTGGAGTTTACGAGTACCAATTCCTATCCTGCGGGATTGTGCGGGCCGAACTCGCCCCAGGTTGCCGAGACCATTGACGACATCTGGGTGTTCGTAACGATCGATTCGATCGACGGCGCCGGGGGTGCTGTCGGCCAGGCGTCAGCGTGTCATGTTCGCCCGTATCCGTTTCAAGGGGCGACAGGGGACCTGCAGCCATACACCGGCTTCGTGGTCCTGGACGAAGACGATGTTGCTCAGATGGAGTCGCAAGGGGTACTTCTTTCGGTGGCCATCCATGAGCTTGCCCACGCTCTCGACGTCGGGACGGGATGGGGTTTCTATGGTCTGCTGCGCAATCCGTCGTTGCCCAACATGCCGAACGCCGACACCCACTTTGCGGGTCCCAGGGCCATTGCGGCCTTCGATGCGGTCGGAGGCGCGGGCTACGCTGGCGCGAAGGTCCCGGTCGAGAACGGGGCCGAACCGGGTGTTGCCGATACCCACTGGAGGCAGTCCGTCTTCGGAGACGAGATCATGACCCCGTTCCTTACCGGAGAGGTGCAGCCGTTGAGCTTGGTCACCATCGAGTCCCTCTACGATCTGGGTTACGAGGTCAACCTGACCGCGGCCGACGCATACAGTCTGTCCAGCTCAGGGGTGGCGGGCATGGCGCTGCCCAGCGGTGTGGTGATCGACCTGAGGAACGACGTTCCTCGCCTTCCGATCCGGGTGTTGCCACTCACGAGGAAGGGACTGAAGTAGCCCTCACCGAATCAACAACACACGCCGGGTCACCGGGCGGGGCCACTCCACGCCGCCCGGTGACCCTCGCATCGTCCCCTCACCGCACCGCCACCCACCCCGACCGCACCGTCCCTCCCTTGTCCGACTCGGCGGTGACCCGCACCGCCCTTTCCCCGCCCGTCGCGCGCACCACCCAGATCACCGTGTGCGACGATTCCGTGACCGCTTCGAGGAACGGGTTTGACCCCGCCAGGTGGGGGATCACGGCGCGGGCGCGCCCCTCCACCAGCTCAAGCCCCGGATGGGTCAGCGTCACGGCCGGCGCCCGCACCACCTGTCGATCAATTCGCCCGTCGGGCCGCTCCCGCCCCACCGCTCCCCGATCCGTCACGCTCGTCGGCAGGAACCCCGTGTTCGTCACCGTCGCCTCGACGCGGAAGTTGCCGTCGCCGAGCGCGGTCACCACCGGGTCGCTCACCGTGATCAGGGGGCCCTGCTCGGCGAGGTAGAGGATCCAGTGCAGCTGCTGCCCAGTCTCCTCCTCGAGGAACTCAGGCGGGGGATTCTGTCCCCAGAACTTCGAGTGCCAGCCGCCGATCTCGACGGCGCCCAGCTGCGGATGATCGTAAGCGGTCCAGTCGGAGAAGTAGCGGCCACCCAACTCCTCGTCGTTGAAGCGGTGCTGCTCGGCCTGGCTGATCTCGCCGTCGCCGTCGTAGTCGGTCACCCACGCCTCGGGGCCCGGCGAGAACTCGGGAACCCAGCCGATCACGCCGTGGTCCCAGTAGCCCCACGAGATCAGGGTGCCGTAGCGGTGCTCGGTCGGGTGGGTCGCGCTCGGCACCACGGGACGGCCCGTTGAGCGCGTGTACTCCTCGCCCAAATGGATGATCAGCGACAGGTCGATGGGCGGAAAGAGCGACGGGGCGGATGCCGACGGGAGGCGGTACACGAACCCGCCCGATGTGTGCCCGTGGTAGATCCCGGTAATGTTGCGGTGCGCGTTGATGAACTCGGCCGCCGCGCGCGTCTCGGGCTCCGAAAGCGGGAAGTCCCCCGCGCCCGGCTGCCGGTGCACGCGCTCCCAGTTGCGCGGGAAGTTGCGGTTCATGTCGATGCCGCCGACGCCGTCCTCGTTGATCGTGCCGTCGCCGTCGTTGTCGATGCCCTCGCGCATGGTCGAGTAGCGGGGCCCGGGGCGCTCGCGCTGGGGGTCGCGCACCAGGATGCGGTCGTCGTCCGGGTCGAGCACCCAGTCGCCGTCGTCGTCGGGGATGCGGATCTGCGTGATCCAGCCGTCGCCGTCCAGGTCCTCGGGGGGATCCTCGTCGGCGGTGCCGTCCTCGTCGTCGTCGACGGGATGAGTGGTGCTGCGGAGCGACTGGTCGTGGATGAGCGCGAGGTCGGAGCCGTCGGGGTTGAACTTGGGGCGGACGTAGAAGGCGCGGAGATCGAGCAGGGTGGTGACCCGGGGGTCGGAGCCGTAGCCGTTGAGGAGGTGGCCGATGAGGTGGGTGGCGACCGCGGAGGCGGTCAACTCGCCCGCGTGGATGCCGCCGTCGACGTAGAGCGCGGGCTTGTCGGCCGCGGGACCGGTGGCCTCGTTGGTGATGGTCATGAGCATGAGGGGCTGGCCGCGGTAGCTCTCGCCGACCTGGTGGAGCTCGGTCAGGTCGGGGTAGAGCACGTGGAATTCGCGCAGGATCTGGTTGGTTTCGGCGGCCGTGTAGAAGCGGTTCCAGTCGACGGCACCGTCGGGGGAGACGAGGGACGAGGATTGGGGGGCGGCGGGGTTGGGGATGAGGGCCGCGAGGGTGAGGGCCAGCGTGGCCGGGGCGATGCGGTGCATGGGTGTCTCCGTGTGCGTGGCTGTTAGATTGCCCGGAGCACGAGAATGGGGCGCTTAGCTCAGTTGGTCCAGAGCGCCTGCCTTACAAGCAGGAGGTCGCTGGTTCGAATCCGGCAGCGCCCATGATCAACCCACGTACGCCCGCAGCCGCTCCACCTGCTCGTCGTCCCCCAGCACGATCAGGTCGTCCCCGGCCTCCAGACGGGTGGAGGCGTCCGGGTTGAAGGTTGCCTCCTCGTACGGCTGGCCGTGCTTGTGGATCGCGATCACGAGCAGGCCGGTCCTGTCCTGTACGCGCGCCTCGCCGAGGGTCCGGCCGACCACCTTCGAATCCGGGCCGACCGTCGCCTGGTCGATGTGGCGCGAGAGGTGGCGGCCCTTCTCGGAGGTGTCCATGAACGACGCCACGGAAGGGCGCACGAGGACCGAGGCCACCCACACGGCACCGGTCTTGTTCGGGCTCACCACGTGATCCGCTCCGGCCCGGTACATCTTTGCCGTGGTCGACTTGCCCTCGGCCCGGGCCACGATGACCAGCCGGTCGCTCAGGTCGCGCGCCGACAGGCACACGAAGAGGTTGTCGGTGTCCGTAGACAGGCAGGCCACCAGCCCCAGCGCCCGGCCGATGCCGGCTTCGCGGAGCACGCGGTCACGCGTGGCGTCGTCCTCGATGATCACCGCGTCGGGGTTGATTTCGCGCAGGGAGTCGATCGCGTCCCCTTCACTCTCGATGACCACGCACGGCGTCTCGGCGCCGCCCAGTTCGCGCATGATCTGCTGGCCCATGTTTCCGCCGCCGCAGATGATCACGTGGTCCTTCATGCGGCCGGCCTTCTTCATGGTTCTGCGTCTCCTGTAGATGTTGCGGAGGTCCATCCGGACGATCGAGGCGGTGATCAGTGCGAACCACGCACCCAGTCCGGTCAGGCCGCCCACGAGCATGAACACCGTGAAGATGCGGCCCGTCTCGCTGAGCGGATGCACTTCGTGGTAGCCGACGGCGGTGATCGTGATGATCGTCATGTAGAACGAGTCGGCCCGGCTCCACCCCTCGATCAGCTCGTACCCGACCGTGCCCACGACGACCAGGACCACGAAATAGGCCACCACCATGGCCACCTGCGAGCCCCGGAAGATCATGCGGGGAATATCCCTCCGGACGCTGCGTCTGTCCACACCCGGCGCCGGCCCGCGGGGGGACGTGGCCGAATTCGCACCGGTGGAGCCGGCCGGACGTGTTTGACGGCATGCGGCAACGGATTTAGGGTGTTGCCATGGCGACATCGAACAGTCCTCCCGCCTCACCGCCGCCAGCGTCGCCCCTGTCGGTCCGCGACCTGATTGAGCGCCGCGTTCCGCACATCGTCGCCATCTACGCGGGCGCCTCCTGGGGTCTCATCGAATTCACCAGCTTCGTGGTGGACGAATTCCTCCTCTCTCCGCACTGGACGCGCGTCGTACTGGTCACGCTTTTCGTGCTGCTGCCGAGCGCGATCATGCTGGCGTGGTTTCACGGCAAGCCGGGACGCGACAGGGATTCGCTGGCCAGGGCCGAAAAGATCGGGATTCCGGCGAATCTGGTGCTCTGCGGGGCCGTGCTGTGGATGCTCTTCGGCGGTGAGGATCTGGGCGCCGCGACGAGATCGGTCACGGTCGAGGATGAGGAGGGAACAGTCACGGAGCGGGAGGTCTGGAAGCCCGGGTTCCGCAAGTCGGCGGCGCTCTTTGCCTTCGACCTGGGACCGGGGATCGGCGAGGATGAGGCGTGGCTGGCATACGCGGTGCCGGAAGCGCTCGTGATCGACCTCGTGGCGGACGACTTCTTCAACCTCAAGCCGCATGTTCTCTTCGTCCAGCGTCTCCTCGAGCTGGGGTTTTCCGACGCTCAGGGCGTGCCGCTGACGCTCAAGCGCGAGCTTGGCGAAGAGGTGTACGCCGAGTTCCTGATCGCGGGCGAGATCGACCGGTCCGGCGACCTGTACCGGGCGACGCTGCAGGTTCACCGGGTGGACGACGGATCGCCGGCGGGCGAGACCGTCCACGAAGGGACCGACCTGCCGGCGCTGATGGACGAGCTGTCCGTGTCGGTGAAGCGGGCGGTCGGCATTCCGGACCGGGAGGGTGTCGGGGATCTGCCGCTCCGCGACCGGCTCTCCGACGACGACGCGGCCGTGGAGGCGTACTTCAGGGGCTCGGAGGCGGCGGTGCGGAATGATCTGGACGCGGCCATCGAATTCACCACCGCCGCGACGACCCGCGATCCGACCTTCGCGGTCGCCCAGTTCTCCCTGTATGCCTACCTGATCAACGCCAACCGCTCGGCGGAAGCCCTCAACGCGATTCAGGCGGCCATGGGCCACCTGTACCGGTTGCCGGAACGCACCGCGCTCTACGTGAAGACCGAGTACTACTTCTCGATACAGCAGATCGACCAGGCGGACGCGGTCACCAGGATGTGGGTCGACCTCTATCCGGACGACCCCTACGCGCTGACCTATCGCAAGACGATGCAGGACATCAGGGGCGATGCGGAGGGGGCGCTTGCGACGCTGCAGACCATGTACGATCTGGACCCCCGGAACGGTGGCCTGCTCATACAGATCGCCGACGCGCTCGAAGATCTGGGCGACGACGAGCAGGCGCTCGCGGTGCTGGAGGACTATGTGGACGGGTTCCCGGAGGATGCGTCGGGGTATGCCGCCCTCGCCGCCCTTCAGAAGCGGCTCGGAGACTACGCGGCCGCGCGACGGAACCTGGGCCTGGCCATCCTCATGGAGCCCCTGTCGGCGGCGTTCGCGGTCCAGCTGGCGGGTCTCGATCTGGACGCCGGGAACTTCGTGGACGCGAGGCAGGGGTACCGGCGTGCGCTGGAAGCGGCCCGGACACCGGCGCAGAAGGCCGACGTGCTGGAAGGGATCAAGAAGTACCACGGCCGCCGGGGCGAAGTGGAGCTGGCCGTCGAGGCGATGGAGGCGTGGCTGGAGGAGGCGTCCGCGGTCATGACGCCGATGTTCCTCACGCTCTTTCGGATGGACGATATCGACTTCTACCTGAGTGCCGGCCGCGCGAGTGATGCGGCCGCGCTGCTGGAAGAGCTGAACGAGCAGCTCCAGCCACCGTTCAACGAGCTGTTCGTGCCCCTCATGACCACGCCGGTCACGCTCGAACTGGCAGGACCGGAAGCCGCGCGCGAGGCACACGGCCGCGCCACCGAGGTGGTCGAGGCGCAAGGGATCGACTTCCGTGCGGTCCTTTTGCGCGACATGGGCCGCATCCTGGAGCGCGAGGGAGACTACGAGGCGGCGGCGGAGAGCTACCGCGAGGCCATGGCGGCCGATCCGGGGCGGAACCAGCACCTCGACGCGGGCCGCGCGCTTCGCCTGGCCGGCCGGCTGGACGAGGCGGAGGCCGAACTGCGGGAGTCACTGCGACGGTCCCCGGGGGGGCCGCGGACGCACCTGGAGATGGCGCTGCTGCTGGAGGAGCGTGGGGATGATGCGGGCGCGGTCGAGCACCTGATGAGCGCGCTGGCCGCATGGGAGACCGCGGACGGGGACTACGAACCGGCGCGGGCGGCGCGGGCGAAGCTGGAGGAACTGCAGGGCTGACGGTCACGGACCGGTATCGGGACCGCGCCCGGCGCCTCGCCACTCCCGCCGGTCGCGCAGACCCTCGCGGCCTCTCGCTCGCACCTTCGCGATGTAAACTCAACATTACATTATGTCACGTATAGTATACACATTGCCTCCACTGGTCTCCGTGCGTTGCTTGCGGCCCACCACCGCTCCCCGGCGGCTTGCCGAGACCCCGCCGGGGACGTAGCGTTCCCCGATGGAGACTCCGCAAGATACTCCCCCTCCAGCGCCTTCCAGGGTTCCCCTGACACGCGACCTGGTCCGGCGGCGCGTTCCCCATATCCTGGCCATCTACGCGGGCGCTTCGTGGGCGCTGGTCGAGTTCACGGCCTTCGCCACGGACGAGTTCCTGCTGTCGCCGCTCTGGACCCGGCTGGTTCTGCTCACGCTGCTTCTGTTGCTGCCGAGCGTGCTGATGCTCGCGTGGTTTCACGGCAAGCCGGGACGGGACCGGGACTCGCTGGCCAGGACGGAGAAGATCGGGATCCCCGCCAACGCGGTGCTCTGCGCGGTCGCGTTGTCGATGCTCTTCGACGTGGAGGATCTGGGCTCGGCCACGACCTCGGTCACGTTCGTGAACGAGGACGGGGAGATGGAGGAGCGCGAGAGCCCCAAGGCCGCGTTCCGCAAACGCACCGCGCTCTTCCCGCTCGACCGGGGTCCCGGCCTCGGGGACGACGAGTCGTGGACCGCCTACGCCGTCCCGCTGGCCATCGAATACGACCTGATGCCCGACGACTTTTTCGTGCCGGTGACCTTCCGGAGGCTGGTATGGCGGTCGATCGAGCACGGCTACCCGGACATGCAGGGAATCCCGCTTTTGCAGAAGCGCGAGCTCGCTCGGGAGAACTACGCCGGGTTCATGACGGTCGGCGAGATCGACAGGGTCGAAGACCGCTACCGCGTCACCCTGGCCGTCCATGAGGTCGAGAGCGGGAACGTCGTGGGCGACAGCGTCTTCGAGGGCAGTGACCTCCTGGCGCTCGCGGACGCGATCTCCGGTCTCGTGAAGCGCTCGCTGCGCATTCCCGTGCGGGAGGGCGTCCGGGACTCTCCCGTTCGCCAGTTGCTTACGGAAGACGACGCGGCGCTGGCGGAATTCGTGAAGGGCTTGATGGACGTGACGGGGGACCGCCGCGCCGACACTGAACACCTGGAGGCCGCGGTGACGCTCGATCCCACCTTCACGGCGGCCCACCGGGTGCTGTCCTGGCGGCTGATGAATGCCGACCGGACCGGGGAGGCGCTCGCGTCGATCGAGGCCGCGATGGCGTACATCAACCGGCTTCCGGAACGCGCCCGGTTCCGGGTGCGGACCGAGTACTATCAGCTGACCGGGGAGCGAGACAGGGTGCGGGAAATCGTGGACTTGTGGCTGGAACTCCATCCCGAAGACCTCGACGCGCTGGAGCAACACTGGGAAGTGCGGCTGTTCGAGGGTGATCTGGAAGGGGCGCTGGCGACGCTGGCGGAGATGTACCGGCTGAATCCCGGCAACGGTTCCATCCTTGTGAGGATGGCCAGGACGCATGAGGAGCTGGGACAGCACGACAGCGCGGCGGCGGCATTTGCCGAGTATGTGGAGCGGTTTCCGGACGATGAGGGGGGCTACGTCAGGCTGGCCGAATTCCAGCAAAGACGTGGGGACTACGAGCAGGAGCGAACCCATCTGGAAAAGGGCCTGCTCCTCCATCCGCTGTCGATGGCGCTTGCCCTCGACCTCGCGGATCTGGACCAGCGGACGGGACGATTCGACGAAGCCCGGGCGGGTTACGAACGTGTCTTCGATCGGGCGTCTGACTGGGACTGGAAGGCGGAAGCGCTGGCGCGCATGAAGTGCTACCACCACTTCCGCGGAGAGATGCACGACGCGGTCCGCGCTACGAACGCCTGGCTCGCCGAGGCGTCGCCATTCATGGATCCGGAGTGGATCCCCGGCGCACGGTTCGGGGACCTCTTCATCTACCTCGACGCGGGCCGGTTCGACGAGGCGGCCGATTTCGTGGAAGATGTGAGGGAGCGGACCGACCCGTGGTCGCGCGACCACTTCGCGCCGCGCGCGGAGATGCACTTCGCGCTCGCGACCGGCGGCGTGGAGGCCGCCCGCGAGAAGCACGGCGAGTGGGTGCGGTTGCTGGAAGCGAGGGGGTCGGAGAACTTCCGATCGACGGTGATGGCGGATCTGGGCAGGATTCAGGAGCGCTCCGGAGACCCTGCCGGCGCCCTGGAGAGCTACCGGTCGGCGATCGCTGTCGGGCCGGGTGAGGACGACCCATGCGGTCGGGACGTGACCTGGGGGAAGCTGCATCTCGGCGTGGGGCGGGTTTTGCGTAAGATGGACCGTCTGGAAGAGGCCGAGGCGGAGCTGCGGGAATCGCTGCGATACGTCCCGTCGCTGCCGGGCGCGCACCTGGAGCTGGCGCTGGTCATGGAGGCTCGCGGGGACACGGCGGGTGCCGTCGAGCACCTGGAGAGCGCGCTGGCGGCGTGGGAGAACGCGGACGGGGACTTCGAGCCGGCGCGGGAGGCGCGGGCGAAGCTGGCGGAGCTGGGGGGCGGCTGAACGGGGCCGGCCTGGCTGTGACGCATGGAGTCACGTGCTATGACGCGGCGTACCATGCCGTGGCGCTCAGCCTCGGCGGCGTGTTCGTGACCGCGGACCAGCGGTATGTGCGTCGCGCCTCGGGGGCCGGGGGCATCTTGTCGTTGCGGGGGTGGCGCATGCGGTGATGTGAACGGGCCCCGGGATGCGTCCCCGGATGCCTTGCAAGGAGTTCGGGCGGTAGATAGCGTTCACCAATGGAGACCCCGCAAGACCCTCCCGCCCCACAGCCCCCCAGGGTTTCCTTCGCGCGCTACCTGATCGAACGCCGCGTTCCCCACATCCTCGCCATCTACGCCGGGGCGTCCTGGGGCCTGGTCGAGTTCACGGCCTTCGCCGCGGACGAGTTTCTGCTCTCGCCGCACTGGACGAGACTGGTCCTGGTCACCCTGTTTCTGGCCCTTCCGAGCGTGGTCATGCTCGCCTGGTTTCACGGCAAGCCCGGCAAGGACCGGGACTCGCTGGCCAGGACCGAGAAGATCGGGATCCCCGCCAACGTGGTGCTGTGCCTGGCCGCTTTGTGGGCGCTCTTCGGGGACAAGGACATGGGGTCGGCCACGGCCGAGCGGACGGTCCGGAACGAGGCCGGGGAAACCATCGAGCGGGTGGTTCCCAAGGATGAGTTCCGGAAATCCACCGCCCTCTTTCCATTGGCTCTCGGACCCGGCATCGGCGTGGACGAGTCGTGGATCTCCTACGCGGTTCCGGAAGCGCTCGTGCTCGACCTCATGGCGGACGACTTCTTCGCGCCGGTCCCCATCTACGGGTTCGAGCGGCGGGTGGGGGGCCAGGGATTCGAGGCTCCCCTGGCTCTCAAGCGCGAGCTGGCCCAGGAAAGCTACGCGGGGTTCATGGCGGCCGGCGAGATCGACCGGGTGGACCAGATGTTCCGCGTGACCCTCCGGCTGTACAGGGTGGACGACGGATCGCTCGCCGGCGAATTCACTCACGAGGGGTCGGACCTGCTGGCCATCGTCGACGAAATGTCGGTACCGGTGAAGCGGGCGCTGGAGATTCCGGCCCGCGAAGGCATCGAGGACCTTCCCGTGCGCACACGGCTCTCCGAGAGCGACGCCGCGGTGGAAGCGTTCTTCAGGGGCATCTACAGCTACCAAACCGACCGGGATTCCGAAGCGGCCATCGAGCACCTGACCGATGCAACGACACTCGATCCCAGCTTCACCGTCGCCCAGCATACCCTGGCCAGGGTGTTGGGAGGATTCGGGGACCGCGAGGCCGAAGCCGTCGCCCCGCTCATGGCGGCGATGCAGAACCTGTACCGGATGCCCGAGCGCTACGGCTTTCGGGTGAAGGCCGACTACTACCGGGTCACGGGAGAGACGGGCCGGGCGGCGGCCGTGGTGGAGATGTGGGTCGAACTCTATCCCGGGGACCTGGAGGCGTTGCGGCAGCGGGTCCAGACGCGATGGTCTGCAGGTGACCTGGAGGGGGTGCTGGTCACCCTCGACAGCATACGCCGCCTGGATCCTCGGGACGGCTCGGTTCTCCTGGACATGGCGGAGGCACACGGGCAACTGGGCCACGATGACCAGGTGTTCGCGGCACTGACCGAATACCTGGAACGGTTCCCGGGAGAGGTCATCGGATACCTGAGGCTGGCCGCATTCCATCGGCGGCACGGCAGGTACGAAGACGCCCGGGCGAGGCTGGAGCGGGCCATCGTCATGGATCCTCTGGCGCCGGGACTCGTGCTGGATCTGGCAGGTCTCGACCTTGACATCGGGAGACTGGATGAAGCCCGCGACGCGTACGAGCGCGCGTTGACGCTGGCGCGCACTCCACCTCAGAGGGTCGGCGCGCTCGAGGGGTTGACGCGCTACTACCACCGCCGCGGCGAGATGGCGGCCGCGATCGGCGCGATGGAGGCGAGGGCGGAAGAGCTGGCAGCCTACCGGTCGCCGGTGGGCATCGCCTACGGAAGGCTCGAGGACATCCCGATATACCTCGACGCCGGCCGCGTCGACGAGGCTGCCCGACTCCTGGAGGACCTGCGGGCGGGGTTGCAGACGTCATGGATACCCTACCGTGTCTGGCGCATGGCCGTTCCCGTGTCGCTCGCGGCCGAAGGGGTGGACGTCGCGCTGGAGGCGCACCGGCAGCTGTCGGAGACGGCGCAGGGTGCAGAGGCCGTGTGGCTGAGGCCGGTCCTGCTGGGGGATCTGGGTCTGATCCAGGAGCGCGCGGGAGACTACGACGAGGCGGCGGAGAGCTTCAGGGCGGCTGCCGCGCTTTCGCCGGAAGTGAGCTACTACCGGGGCGCGGGACGTGCGCTGCGCATGGCAGGGCGGTTGGACGAGGCCGAAGACGAGTTGCGGGAGGCGTTGCGGCTGGTTCCGGCCGATCCGCTCGCGCAGCTGGAGATGGGGCTGGTGCTGGAGGAGGAGGGGGACATCGAGGGCGCCGTGGAGCACCTGAGGGACGCGCTGGAGGTGTGGGCGACTGCGGATCGGGACTTCGGGCCGGCGAGGGTGGCGCGGGCGAAGCTGGCCGAGTTGGGGGGTTAGCTGCCTACCCGTCCCTGGTCAACCGGTAGCGGACGATGTACTGGACACCCAGCTCGTCGTGCTCGATCCCCCAGACGGTATCCCCGCTGACCACCATCATGCCCACACTGGCGGGCGTCAGGGCCCGGGCCAGTGGAACGCCTTCGGCATCGAGCACCCACCACTCCACGCGCGGCGGTCGAGTACGAGCAGGCCGCCGTCGCCGGTGGACGCCCAGACGCCATCGCCGAATGGCTGGCTGGAGTAGGAGCCTCCGAAACCGTCATCGCTCAGAATCGCGAAAATGTCCCGCGGCTCGTGGGGCTTGGTCCAGATCCGTGCCAGCCTGCTGCCGTCCGCGTCCATGTGGACGTACGGAGTCTCGGTGAGCGTTCCGCGCGCGATGCCGTCGGACCACGCGGGAGACACCCCGATGAAGGTTCCGTCGCGGAGCGGTGTGTCGGGCCGCGGGGGTGACTCCTCCATGGAGCCGCCGATGTCAATCTTCGGCGACACCGACCCGAGGAACGCACCTTCGAGGTCGAAGTAGCTTACCCGGTATGCGTCGATGTCCCACACCCACAGGGAGTCGCCGAAGAACCCCATGCCCAGTGGCGTCTCGAACTCGCCCGGGCCCCCGCCCTTTCTTCCCACCGAGCCGGCGAGAGTGCCGTCCGGGTTCCAGCGACGGATCGTGCCCTCTCCCCAGTGCATCGTGTACAGCAATCCGTCCGGACCCGGCACCAGGTCCACGATGGGTCCGAAGGCGTAGTCGGGGTCGTCAACGGAACCGACCCTGATCTCGCGCTCGGACAGGGTCCAGAGGTTCTCGGCGAAGGGATCCGACGTAGAGCCGGCGTCGGTCTGGCAGCCGCCGCCGGTCATCGTGGCGGCGCACAGGAGCGGGAGCCATGGCGGTGGATTTCGGAATATCATGTCAGCCCCCCTTCACCAGCCTGTAGCGCACGATATAGTCGACGTCCAGGTCGTCGCGCACCGTCCCCCATATGACCTCCTCGTCGACGTACATGACCCGGAGACCGATCGGCAGCCGTGCCCGTGCCATGGGGTCGCCGTCGATGGTGAGGATCCACCACTCGTTGAACCGCTCGCCGGTATCGGACTCGACCGGGGAGTATCGTCGAAGCCAGATGTTTCCGTCTTCCCTCACGCTTACTCCGCCCACCGCCGCCAGGTAGGACGGCTTGTAGGTGGCTTGCCGGATGCGGGCTTCCAGGGCGCCCTTGGAATCGCCCGATCCGGGTCGGTGCCACGCGTCGGTGATGGCGCGGATCGCGGAGTCGACGCGTTCAGCGGGCAGCGGCTCGGGGGTGTAGGGGATCCTGCGCTGGAAGACGGTGTCCCCGGCCAGGTCGATCCTTGTAACCGTGACGACGGGTTCGCCTTCGCCGGTCCAGGCGCGGCGCTCCACCACGATCAGTCCTTCCTCGAAGACGGTGTAGGTCACTGCGTCGTGGAACGGTTGCGACCCGAACATGCCGCCGAACCCGTCCTCGTTCATCAGCGACAACTGGTCACGGGTTTCGACGGGGTGCGTCCACAGCAGGGTTAGCGTGTTGCCCTCCGCGTCCATGCGCACGACGGGCGACTCGGTCAGCCTGCCGGTGGCCACCAGGTGAGCGTGGATCGGCGCGCCACCCAGGAATGTTCCGTCGCGAAATGGCCGGGTCGGGCGCGGCGGGATCCCTTCCGGACTCCCGAAATCGAACGGAGGCGAGACCGATCCCAGGAACTCCCCATCGAGGTTGAAGTAGCTGGCGCGGTATGGGCCGTAGTCCCACGCCCACAGGGTGTCCCCAAAGAACCCGATGTTGCCGAGCGTTTCGAACTCTCCGGGTCCCTCGCCGGCCCGGCCCACGGTTCCCGCCGCCCGGCCGTCCGCGGTCCAGCGCCGGATCGTGCCTTCGCCGGCGTGACGGGAATAGATCAGCCCGTCCGGACCCGGCTCCAGTCCCGCGACCGGACCGAAGACATAGTCGGGGTCGCCCTCCACGGCGCCGATCCTGACCTCGGGGCCGGTCGCGGTCCAGGGGGAGTACGGGAAGGGATCCGCGCTGGAGCCGGCGTCGGTCTGGCATCCCCCGGCGATGATCACGCCAACGAGGGCCGTGGACAACCGCGCGGCGGGACCAGGCGGAGACGGAACCGTCGGCGCTGGTGCAGTTTGTGACATCGTGTTCCCTTTTTCGGGTGTGCGGGAGGGGAAGGTGTAACGACAATATTAGTTTTTGCTGGAGACTTGCAATGTCACACCGGTCATACACCGTCGCGGCAGTGATGGTTCTCGCGCTGGCTCCACAGGCCGCCGCCGCCCAGGGCACACTCGAAGGCACCGTGCGCAGCGTCGCCACCGGGACCGCCCTGCCGGGCGCCCAGGTCGGCATCCCCGCGCTCAACATGGGCGGGCTCGCCGACCCGGACGGCCACTACGAGATCACCGGCATACCCGCCGGGACCCACACCGTCGAGATCTCGCTGATCGGCTACGCGACCGAGGTGCGCGAGATCACCATCGCCGACGGCCGGTCCCTCCACCTCGACGTCGAACTGCACGAGTCGGCCCTGGCGCTGGAGGGTCTGGTCGCGGTCGGGAGCCGCGCCCGCCCCCGCACCGCCACCCAGTCCGCCGTCCCCATCGACGCCATCACGGCGCGCGACTTCGTCGAACAGGGCGACACCGACCTGAACGACCTGCTGCGCACCGTCATCCCCTCCTTCAACGTGAACCCGCAGGCGGTGGGGGACGCGGCGCGTATCATTCGGCCCGCCAGTCTGCGCGGCCTCGCCCCGGATCACACGCTCGTGCTGGTCAACGGCAAGCGCCGCCACCGGGCCTCGATCATCATGTGGATCGGGGGCGGGTTCGCCGACGGCTCTCAGGGGCCCGACATCTCCTCGATCCCGGCCATCGCGCTCCGCCAGGTGGAGATCCTGCGCGACGGGGCGTCGGCCCAGTACGGCTCCGACGCGATCGCGGGCGTCATGAACCTGACCCTGAAAGACGCGCCGTCCGGTGGCAGCTTCGAGGTGCGGACCGGCACGTACTGGGAGGGCGACGGCGAGGCCTATACGCTTTCGGGGAACATCGGGCTGCCTCTGGGCCGCGGCGGCTTCGCCAACCTGAGCGCCGAGTACGGATCCTCCAACCCCACGAGCCGCAGCGTGCAGCGTGCCGACGCGGCCGCGCTCATCGCGGCAGGGAACACCCATGTGCGCGACCCGGCCCAGATCTGGGGCGCGCCCACCGTCGACCATGATCTCAAGCTGTGGGGGAACTTCGGCCGCTTCTTCGGCGACGGGCTGCAGCTCTACGGACACGCCAACTACGCCAGCGAGACGGTCACGGGGGGGTTCTTCTTCCGGAATCCCAACACGCGCGCGGGCGTATTCAGCATCGACGGGGGGAAGACGCTCCTGGTGGGCGATGTGCTCGACGCGCAGGACGGGGTGCTGGACGGCTCGGCGGGGTGCCCGGTGGTCGATATCGTCGATCACGTCCCCGATCCGGTCGCGCTGGCCCATGTGTTGGGCGATCCGAACTGCTTCACCTTCCAGAAGATCCGCCCGGGCGGCTTCACGCCTCAGTTTGGCGGCGATGCGCGGGACGCGTCGGTGGTGGCGGGGCTGCGGGGCCACACCCGCGGCGGTCTTCAGTGGGACGTGAGCGGCAGCTTCGGGCGGCACGCGGTCGACTTCTTCATCGACAACACGGTGAACGCGTCGCTGGGCCCCGCGTCGCCCACCTCGTTCGATCCCGGCGTGTACGCGCAGACGGAGTTGAACGCGAACGCGGACGCGACCTATGCCGTCAGCGACATGGTGACCCTGGCCGCGGGCGCCGAGTTCCGCGACGAGCACTTCGAGATCGGCATCGGCGAGACGGCGTCGTGGGAGATCGGTCCCTTCGCGCCGCAGGGGTTCAGCGCCGGGTCGAACGGGTTTCCGGGCTTCAGCGACATCGCGGCCGGGGACTGGCACCGGGTTAACCTGGCGGCCTACGGCGATCTGGAGGCGCGTGCCCGCGACGAGCGCTGGACGGTGGGGGCGGCGCTCCGCGCGGAGCGCTTCGAGGACTTCGGGACCACCGCGAACTGGAAGGTGGCCGGACGCTACGGCCTCTCGGAGGCGCTGGCGGTCCGCGGCAGCGCCAGCACGGGTTTCCGCGCGCCGACCCCCGGCCAGCAGAACGCCTTCAACGTGTCGACCCAGTTCGCGCTGGACCGCCTCGAGCTCGTCAACAACGGGACCATCCCGTCGACCTCGCGGGTGGCGGCGATCAAGGGGGGCGAGCCGCTCGACGCGGAGAAGTCGGTGAATGCGAGCCTGGGCATGGTCGTGGACGCGGGCGCGTTCTCGCTCTCGGCCGACTACTTCCGCGTGGCCGTCTCGGACCGGCTGGCGCTGAGCAAGGTCTTCGCCCTGACCGAGGCCGAGGCCGAGCAGCTGATCTCGGAGGGAATCACCAGCGCGAAGAATCTGGCCAACTTCCGCTTCTTCACCAACGAGTTCGACACCCGCACGCAGGGGGTGGACGTGGTGGCCTCGTTCGCGCCCGCCGGGCTGGGGGGCGAAACCGAGTTCAACCTGGCCTTCAACCACACGAGCACGAAGGTGACGGAATACAACCCGGAGGTGCTCAACGCGACCCGCATCGAGCAGCTCGAGGACGCGCTCCCGGGCACGCGCTGGACGGCGGGGGCGCGGCGGGGCTGGGGGGGTCTCTCCGTTCTCGGCCGGCTGAGCTACTACGCGGGCTGGTTCGATTCGCGCGACGACCGGTCGTACCCGGGGGAGTACCTCGTGGACCTGGAGGCCCACTACGCGATCACCGAGTCGGCGATGCTGACCATCGGCGCCCAGAACGCGCTCAACCAGTACCCGGAGGAGAACCCCGAAGCGACCAGGGCGGGGAACCGGTACAGTCCGGGCACGCCCTTCGGGTCGGCCGGGGGGTTCTTCTATGTGAAGGCGGGGATCAGGTGGTGACCAGGCCCGCCGGCAGCCCGTCCCATTCCGACATGCTCGTGTCCCCGGTTTTCCCGCGGCGGCGGGCGGGCGGGTGATCAAGTGCGAGGATGAGGGGGGTGGCGTACCTTCGTAACCCAGCCAGCCACCCACCGCATCGAGGGACCCCATGGAACCGCAAGCGACCGCACTCCTCAACGACCCCATGGCGGTCTTCGCCTTCCTGGCCGGCATCGTGGCCCTGGTCTTCTGGCTCTCCGGGCTGCCGAGGCTGCGCGGCTTCTTCGAGGTGGTTCCTCCGGTCATCTTCGTCTACTTCGTGCCGATGCTGACGACGACCGCCGGGATCACGCCCGGGGAGTCGCCGCTCTACGACTGGACGGTCCCCTACCTGCTCCTCTTCGCGCTCCTGCTGCTCATGGTCTCGGTGGACGTGCCGAGCATCCTCAGGCTCGGCCCGATGGCGCTCTTCATGGTCGCGGCCGGCACGGTCGGGATCATCGTCGGGGGGCCGATTTCGCTGCTCATCTTCCAGGAATGGCTGCCGGCCGACGCGTGGACCGGCTTCGCGGCGCTGTCGGGGAGCTGGATCGGGGGGACGGCCAACATGGTGGCGATCGCCGAGAGCGTGGGGACGTCGGCCGACGCGATGGGTCCGGTGATCGTGGTGGACACGGTGGTGGGGTACGGGTGGATGGGGGTGCTGATCGCGATGGTGGGGCTGCAGCACCGCTACGACAAGCGCACCCGGGCGCGCACGGAGGCGGTCGAGGAGACGAACCGGCGTCTGGAGGCGCTGGGGCGCGAACGGCGCGGTCTGACGATACGCGACGCGGTCATCATGATCGGACTGGGGATGGCGTGCGCGGTGCTGGCCGCCTGGGCGGGAGGCAAGTTCCCCTCCTGGGGCGAGCCCACGATCATCAGCAGCACCACCTGGGCGGTCCTGATCGTCGTGACCGGGGGCCTGATCCTGTCCTTCACGCCGGTGCGCCGCCTGGAGACGGCCGGCGCCTCGGACCTGGGCTACACCGCCCTCTACCTGCTCCTGGCCGGCATCGGTGCGCAGGCCGACCTGAAGGCGGTCCTGGACACGCCGGTGTACCTGCTCGCGGGCGCGGTCTGGATCGCGATCCACGTCGGCGTGCTGCTGCTCGCGGCCCGCATCGTCCGCGCCCCCCTCTTCTTCGTCGCGACGGGTAGCATGGCCAACATCGGCGGCGCGGTCTCGGCGCCCGTCGTGGCGGGGGTGTACCACCGGTCGATGGCGCCGGTCGGGCTGCTCATGGCGGTGGCCGGGTACATCCTGGGGATCTACGGGGCGCTGGTCTGCGCGTGGCTGCTGGGCCAGGTGGGGGGGTGAGCGAGCCCACACCGTAAGGGGTTGTCGTGTACCGGTCGTGCATGTTCTGTCGGAAGCCTCTCGGGGCGAACGAGGTCATCGAGACCTTCCCGGTGGGCCGCCGCCTGGCCTTCGACGCGGCCTGCGGGCGCCTCTGGGTGGTCTGCCGGAAGTGCGAGCGTTGGAATCTCTCGCCGCTCGAGGAACGCTGGGAGGCGGTGGAGGACTGCGAGCGGATCTTTCGGGGGACGCGGGTCCGGGTTTCGACCGAGAACATCGGGCTCGCGCGCCATTTGGAGGGGCTCACACTGGTGCGGATCGGCGAGCCCCTGCGTCCGGAGTTCGCGGCGTGGCGGTACGGGGACCAGTTCGGGAGGAGGAGGAGGAGGAAGATCCTCTACGGGGTGGGTGCGGTGGCCGTGGTCGGGGGCATCGCGGTCGGAGCGTTCGCCGCGGGTGTCATCGGCGGCGCAATGCTGGGACAGAGCGGCAATCTGGTGAACCTGTGGGTGAACGCGCGCACGCGCGTCAAGCTGCGCCCGGAGGGCGGCGGGGTGATCAAGCTCAAGCGGCCGGACCTCTTGGCTACGCGGCTGCTTCCCTCCGAAGACGAGTCCGACTTCAGGATCCAGATCCGCAAGGGCGGGAAGGCCGTGGCCTGGTACGACGGTGCCGAGGCGCGCCGCTTCGCGGGCTCGATCATGCCCCACATCAACGCAATGGGCGGCAACATGGAAACCGTGAGACGGGCGGTGGAAAGGATTGAGACCGCCGGACATCCAGAGCGGTTCCTCGCGGAAATCGGGCGCGGCAACCGCTTTCAGGCGAGCGAGGGCGCCCCGATCCACATCAACAAGGTGCCCAGGCCCACCAGGCTGGCCCTGGAGATGGCGCTCCACGAGGAGGATGAGCGGCGGGCGCTCGAAGGAGAGCTGTGGCGGCTGGAACAGGCGTGGAAGGAGGCGGAGGAGATCGCGGAGATCTCGGACAACCTCTTTCTGCCGAAGGGGACGGAGGACTTCATCGGGGAGCACCAGACGAAGCAAGACGGACAGAAGTCCCGTAGTGAACGGGCATGAGCATCTCGAGGATCGACTACGGCGAACTCGCGGCCCCGTCGGCCGAGCCCGAAGCGCGTGCAGGCGGCCGTTCGAAGCGCGCCCGCCGCCTGCTGTGGTTCCCGTTGCGGGTCGTGAAGTGGGCCGTGCTGGGCGTGGTCCTCGCCGTCCTCCCCTTCCTCCTCCTCATACGGGGCGGAGTCTTCGCGCACCAGCAGTGGGAACTCCAGCCGTGGCTCGCGCTGGCCCTCTCGGCCACCGCAACCACGCTCCTGCTGGCCCTCTACGCGCTCGTGGCCGGCCGGCGGATCGGCGCGGGGAAGGGCCTCACGAAGTTGATGACCCGGGCCGCCGCGCTCCTGGCGTGCGCCTACGTGGTCTACTCGGTCATGTTCGTCGCGGTCGGCAACGTCAAGTCCCCCGAGGTGAAGGCCGAGTACACCGCCCTGCACCCGCTGCTCCGCCTCGGCGCGAGCGCGCTCATCCTGGTCGATTCCGACGCCGTGATCACCGACGCGGGCCGCACTCCCGACTTCTACCGCCGCCTGGGACTGCCGCCGAACGAGTCATCGCTCCACTTCGAGCAGGAGAGCGGCTTCGTCCACGCCCTGGACTTCCGCACGATCGGCCGCTCCGACTGGCGGAACCGCGCGGTGGAGATCGCGTTCCGGGCGATGGGGTTCCACACGCTGCGGCACGTGGGGACGGCGGACCACCTGCACGTGTCGCTGAGGTGACGCGACGCCGCGGCAAGACAAGGGACATGGGAATGCTCGAATGGGACGGTCGATCAGGAGGGACAACTGTGAATTCGAACTGGCGGGCGTCACCCGCACGAAGAAGGATTGGACGACCTCGCGGCCGCCGGGATCGGTGGCAGTGACGGACACGTACGCGATCCCGCCCTGGTTGTAGGTCAGCCGCAGCGTATCCGCCGATACCGCGTGGTTCACCTGCACCATGGATGCCGCGGTGTAGGTCAGGTCATCCCCGTCCGGATCGTCGAAGTAGCCGGAAAGTATGAACTCGAGCGTGTCGCCCTCGGTGAGGCTGGTCCATTCCGCAAACTCCGTCGTGACCCTGGGAGGCCGGTTGTTGGAAACCGTGACCGGAATGTCATGTTCGAACTCCAGACCGCCCAGGTCGGTGGCTGTTGCCGTGATGGTCGCTTCGCCGGCGGACAGCCCCGTGACGCTGAGGAAATCTCCGTAGAGGCCGTCCCACAAAACGCGGGCCTTCACCACATCGTGGTCCGAAACCGACACGGAATACCTCAGCTTGTCACCCCAGTCGTCATCCTGGAAGATGGTTCGCATGGTCAGCGAATCGGTTTCGCCCGGCGAGGAAACCACCGGGATTCCCGATGGCCAACCAAACGTGAATTGCCCGTCATAGAGCCTAGGCGCATTGTTGCCGACGGTGTACACCACCGAGAAACTCGCCGACAGGCCCGCCGGATCGGTCGCGGTAACCGTGATGGTCGCCTCTCCGTCCGACCTTGCGAATGCCTGAAAGAGGCCGGAGGGGGAGATCTCGCCCAACTCCATGACGCTTGATTCCGAAGATGTCGCCGAGAAGGTCAGGTCGTCATAGTCGTCGTCTGGATCATCGACATACCTCCAAGGCTGAATCCAGACGTAGCCGTCCACTACGAGATTCCTGGAAACGGGGGTTTTGGTCACGGCCGGCGGTTGGTTCTCCCCCGGGAGCGTGACGGTGACCCGGAACTCCCCGCTGGCCGACAGTCCTTGCGGGTCTACGGCGGTCAGCTTCACGGTTGTCGTGCCCTCGGCCAGTGCCTCCAACTCGATTTCATTGCCGGATATCGTGGCCTTGGCCACGCCGGTGTCGGAACTCTCGGCGGACAGCGTCAGGTCGTCTCCGTCTGGGTCTTCGAAGCGCCCGGCAGCGTACAGAGTCTTCGAGTTGCCGACTTTCAGCTGCAGGGGCCGCATGTACAAGGCGATCGGTGGCCGGTTGACGCCCTCGGGCTCCAGAACCGTGACGCCGAAGCTCGTTTCCTCGGTGAGGCCGTCCGTGTCCTCCGCGACGAGCGTCACGCTCGCGGTACCTGGCCCGGTTGCCCGCAGAGCAATCTCGGATCCCGAGACCGAAACAGTCACGACTTCGATGTCCGAACTCCGTGCCGAGAACTCGAGCGCGTCATTGTCGGGGTCGGCGAAGTAGCTGGACGCGTCCAGCGTGGCGGTTCCGTCCGCTTCGAGCGTCCGTGTGGCGATCGTGCCCACGAGTACCGGCGCGCGGTTCCCGTCACCAGCTTCAGCGACCATTACGCCGAAGGACTGGGTGGTCCGGAGTCCGCCGGCATCCTTCGCCTCGACCTCCACCGTCGCGGTGCCCGTGCCCGTGACCTCCAACTCGACCTGGCTGCCGGATACGGTCGCTTCGACCACTTCGAGATTGGAACTCCGCGCCGAGAACTCCAGAGGGTCGTTGTCGGGGTCGTCAAAGTAGGGCGAGGCGTCCACCATCCTCGTGTCGCCTTCTTCCAGGTTCTGGTTGCGGATCTGGCCGACGGTGACCGGAGGCTCGTTGGAACCGGAACTGGATCCTCCGTTCGAGCCTCTCACCCGCACCCCGAATCGCTGCTCTGCGGTTGCGCCCTCCGGATCCTCGGCGATGATGGTCACGGTCACGGCTCCTCCCCCGACACCCCGAACCACGACTCCGTTCGTGGCCACCCACGCCCTCGCGACCGTCAGATTCGAACTTTCGGCTCGGAAAACCAGTTCGTCGCCGTCAGGATCGGTGAAGCGCGACCAGGGATCCACCCTCTTGATCCCACCCTCGTTGATGCGGAGCTGCGGAACCGTCCCGACCGCCTGCGGGGCACGGTTGGAGACGGCAACGAAGAACTCCTGTCTGGCCGTCATGTCCTCTGGGTCGGTGGCTACGATGCTCACCGATGCCAGACCCTTTTGCAGGGCCGTGATCGTCATGGTGCCGCCGGAGACTGAAACCGAAACGACCGACGTTTCGGTGGTGGTCCAGGTGTAGGCGAGCGGGTCACCGTCGGGGTCGCTGAAGTAGCCGCGCAACTCGATGGTGACGGTCCCGTCCACCTCGACGGTACGCATGTCGATGGAGCCCACCGCCCAAGGGGGGCGGTTCGCGACGGACACGGCGAACTCCTGGTTGGCCGCGAGGCCTTCCGTGTCGGTGGCCGTCACCGTGATGACCGCGCTGCCCTTGGCCAGCGCTTCCACCGTGACGGCGGTGCCATCGACTGAGGTGCCGATCAGCGTCGCGTCGGAGGAGTAGACCGAATAGGACAGTTCGTCGTCGTCGGGGTCCTCGAAGTAGCCGGGCAGGTCTACTGTCACCCGGTCCCCGATCTCGAAGGTCCGTGCGTCGATCGAACCCACTGCGTGTGGAGGGCGGTTCGGTACGGTGACCGTGAACACCTGCGAGGCGGTGAGACCCTCGGGGTCGGTCGCCGTCACCGTTACGGTCGCTTCGCCCTTCGCTACCGCCGTCACCGTCAGCGCGCCATCCGAGATCGACGCGCCGATCAGCAGCTCATCGGAAACTGCGGTGGAGTAGTCCAGGTTGTCGCTGTCGGGATCTCGGAAGTAGCGGGAAAGCTCCATCGTGGCGGCCTCTCCCACCTCGATGGTATGCCCGTCGATCGATCCCGTCGCGAGCGGGGGACGGTTGGGTACGGTCACCTGGAACACTTGCGTGGCCGCGAGACCATCCGTGTCGGTGGCGGTGACTGTCACGGTCGCCGTGCCCTTCGCGACCGCGGTCACCGTCACCACACTGCCGTCGACCCCCACTCCAGCCACCCCCGAGTCCGAAGTGGTGGCGCCATGCACCAGCGCATCGCCATCGGGGTCCTCGAAGTAGCCGACCAGTTCCAGCACGGTGCTCTCGTCCACCTCGATGGTTTGCCCCTCGATCGAGCCTGTCGCCAGCGGCGCCCGGTTCGGCACCGTCACCACGAACGCCTGCGTGGCCGCGAGACCTTCCGTATCGGTGGCCGTGACCGCCACCGTCGCTTCGCCCTTGGCAATCGCCGTCACCGTCAAGTCGCCGCCCGACATCGCGACTTCGGCGACCCCGGCGTCCGAGGAGGCGGCCGTGTAGACCAACTCGTCGCCGTCAGGATCGGTGAAGTAACCGGAGACATCGGTCATGGACGTCGCGTCCACCTCGACGATCTGCGGCTCGATCGTGCCCACGGCCCCCGGCGCCCGGTTCGGCACCGTGACCACGAAGCTCTGCGCTGCCGAAAGGCCGTCCGGGTCCGTCGCCGTCGCGGTCACCGAGGCGCTCCCTTTTGCATGGGCCTCGAAGGTCACCACCGCGCCCGCCGTGGAGATGGCCAGCACGCTCTCGTCGGATACCGACATCGCGTAGGCAAGCGGCTGCCCATCGGGCTCGTTGAAGTAGGCCGACACGTTCACCGACCCGGACTCCCCGGCGGGCAGGTCACGCGACTCGATCTCCCCGACCGCCACCGGTGCCCGATTCGGCACCATCACACGGAACGTCAGTTGCCCCGTCAGCCCGGTCGCATCGGTCGCGGTGATCGTGACCGTCCCCGTCCCCGGGGAGGCCGCCGTCACTGTCACCCTGTTTCCGGCAATCGCGACCGTCGCGACCCCCGGATCGGAACTGGACGCCGAATAACTAAGCAGGTCGCCGTTCGCATCCTCGAAGCATGCGCTTACGGTGGCCGTCTCGCCGACCACCAGCGTCTGCTCCGGGATCGCTCCGCACATCGCCGGGGCCTGGGGGTTCTCGCACGCTCCGAGAAGCACCGCTCCGACCATTGCGGGCGTGAACCCAGCCGACAGGAAACTCCAGCTTGCGTCGCCGATCCGATTCATCGCCCTACTCCTCATTACCGGACTGTTACTGTATCGTCAAAACACTTTCATGCTACGCTTGGAGTCGCCGGGAGGCAAGTCATAGCGTTGTCCAATGAGAAGTGAGCATGAGCGGGAAGAGCGTTGTCCAATGAGAAGTGAGCATGAGCGGGAAGCGGGTTTCCAACGGGAAGTGAGCATGAGCGGGGGTGCGAGCAGATCATGGGAGCATGATCGTGACACTCCGCACCGAACGGATCCGCACCCTCGACGACATCCGCGCCTTCCTCGGCGGGAGCGAGGGGGCGGACATCACCCCCCACGACCGCGAGGCGGCCTACAAGTTCGTTGAGCGGACGCTGGTCCGGTTCCGCTACCACTTCGGCCTGCCGAGGGCCGGGAAGGGCCTGGTCCGGCGGTATCTCGGCAAGGTCACCGGGTACTCGGGCGCCCAGCTGACCCGGCTGATCGCGCAGCAGCGCCGCACGGGCCGCATCCGCGACCACCGGCTGCGTCCTCCGGCGCGGCCCTTCGCCACGGTCTACACGACCGCCGACGCGCTGCTGCTGGCCGAGGTGGACGAGGCCTTCGGGCAGCTCTCGGGACCGGCGACGAAGAGGATCCTGTGGCGCATGTTCCACGTCTTCGGCGACAAGCGCTTCGAACGCCTGGCGGAGATCTCGAACGGCCACATCTACAACCTGCGCGCCCGCCGGACGTACCTGCGCGCCCGGACCACGTTCCGGAAAACGCGGGGCGGGGCGTCGCCGATCGGGCAGCGGCGCAGACCCCGGCCGGAGGGGCGCCCGGGCTTCGTGCGCGTCGACACCGTGCACAGCGGCGACCGCGACGGCGAGAAGGGGGCCTACGTGATCAACATGGTCGACGAAGTGACGCAGTACCAGCAACTTGCGTCGGTTCGCCGGATCACCGAGCAGTTCATGGTTCCCGTGCTCGAGGCGCTCGTCGGCGCGTTTCCCTTCCGCGTCCTGGCCTTCCACTCGGACAACGGATCGGAGTTCATCAACCATCGGGTCGCCGAGATGCTGAACAAGCTGCACGTCGAGGACTTCACGAAGTCGCGGGTCCGGCGCTCGAACGACAACGCGCTGGTGGAGTCGAAGAACGGCAACGTCGTTCGCAGGTGGCTGGGGCACAGCCACATCCCGGAACAGCTGGCGCCGCGGACCAACGCGTTCCTGCGCGACCACCTCTCTCCCCTCCTCAACCATCACCGGACCTGCCTCTTCGCCCTCGAGGTCGAGGGGGAGAACGGGCGGCGTCGCAGGAAGTACCCCCAGGAGCTGGTCATGACGCCGTACGAAAAGCTCCGGTCTCTGGACGGGGCCGAGGGCTTTCTGAAGCCGGGCATCACCTTCGACAAGCTGGACGCCGTCGCAAACGCCGCGACCAGCCTGGAGGCGGGCCAGGAGGTCCAGCGGGCCCGCAAGGCGCTGTTCCAGCTCATCGCCAAGGCGCTGAACCCCGCAGCGTGACCCGCCCCGCCAGCCCCTCTGCTCGCTCCGCTCGCCTCGGGGCTGGCGGCCCTTGCGCCGCCCGTCCCCCCGGCCCCACCATCCCAGCCTCCACCCAACCCCCCACCCTTCGCACCCCCCGCCCCGACTCTCCCCCCGGCCCCTTCATGCTCATGTCCGGGTTGGAAAACACTGTCATTTGGGTGACAGCATTTGGGTGACAGCAGTTGGCAGCTTCCGTCCCGCCGCGGCAAATCAAGGGACACGGGCATTCTCGGATGGGACGGCAAGCTGAGCGCAGCGGCCCGAATGGCTGCAAACCGGGTGGGACGGGTACCTTGGTCTCCCATGTTCACCACATGCATGTACTGCAAGAGACCCCTCGGCTCCAACGAGGTCATCGAGTCCTTCCCCGTCGGACGCAGACTCGCCTTCGATGCCGCACGCGGGCGCCTCTGGGTCGTCTGCCGAAGGTGCGAACGCTGGAACCTCACGCCGCTGGAGGAGCGGTGGGAGGCGGTGGAGGATTGCGAGCGGATCTTCCGGGGCACGCGGGTACGCGTCTCGACCGAGAACATCGGGTTGGCCAGGCACCCGGAGGGCCTCACGCTGGTGCGCATCGGCGAACCGTTGCGACCCGAGTTCGCCGCCTGGCGCTATGGGGATCAGTTCGGGCGCCGGCGCCGGAAAGCGGCTGTGTACAGCGGGGTCGTGATCGCTGCCGTTACCGGGCTGGCCGTCGGCGGGCTGGTGGCAGGTGCGGCAATCTCGACCGTGTTGATCCCCTTCCAGGCCATGCACTTGTATCTCATGGGAGGGGCAAGCTGGCGGCGAGTGAGGGTGCGAATGGAGGACGGTCGCGCGCTGGTCCTCAAGCGTCACCTGGGCAAAGTGCCGGGCCGATTGCGGCCCGCGGACGGTGACGGCATGGGCTTCCGGATCGAGGTGGAGATGTACTCTCTGCGACGAGGCACGGAGAGGTTCCGGATCGGGGGCGAAGCGGCCAACGCCGCGGCCGCGACCCTGCTCGCGACGGCGAACGCCTCCGGTGGAACCGAGGCGACCGTGCAGGACGCTGTGGGCCGGATCGAGGCCACGGGCAGTGCGGAGAGCCTGATATCGGATCTCGCGGCCGCGAACGACTTCAAGGATGGCGTGGGAAGGCCCGGGTTGATTGCCAACATGCCCGAACCGACCCGGCTTGCCCTGAAGATGGCGCTCCACGAGGAGCAGGAGCGCCGCGCGCTCGAAGGCGAACTGTGGCTGCTCGAGCAGGCGTGGAGGGATGCGGAGGAACTCGCGGCGATCTCCGATGACCTGCTGTTGCCGGAAGGCGCGCGGGACTTCGTGCGGGAGCGTGGGCGCAAGCGGGAGGCCGGGGACAGCGGGCGGGCGAGCTGACGTTCGAATGCCCGGGCCCGCCTACTCCCCATACATCTCCGTGATCAGCCGCCTGAGCCGGGCCGCGACAGCCCGAGCCAGCCGGTCGACCCTGTGCTTCATCCTCTTCTTACTGATGGTTCGGATCCGGTCCACCGCGATTTCCGCGTCCCGACCCGCGCACTGTATCTGAATGCGGCTTCGCCACCCGGGATGAAGGCTCGTCGTCAGGGGGCAGACGACAACCGTACCCAGGTACCGGTTCATCTCGTTCTGACTCACGACGACCACTGGCCGAACCTTGCGAATCTCGGCGCCAACCATGGGATTGAGGTCGGCGAGGTGGATGTCGTACCGGCGCGGGAAACCCTCCATCAGTCGAGGCCGTCGGCTACCGCGACCTCGAGATCACTCCAGTCCTCGTCCGCGGCGGCCATCGCTCGATAAGTGTCCTTCCAGGAGAGCTTGTCACCGTGCTCACGCCGGAGGAGAATGCCGTCCTCCGTCTCCTCGGCGATGATCGATTCCCGCCAGCCGTACTTTTCCCGCAGCACCTTCGGGATTCGGATGCCCTTGGAATTCCCGATCGCGACCAGCTTGACGCCGATCCTGTCGCTGGTTCTGGACATCGATGGGCCCTCTGCGGAACTTGAATGAATTGACAACCGTGCTTTACACTATGTCAACCGTGGTTTACACATAATCGGTCAGAGTGATGTAATTACCGTAATTACATCTTCGGCCACGGTCAACTCACTGATGCCCATGCCCCCCCTCGTAGTGCCTCCTCAGCGCGTCCCCCCCGAAATCGTTCTCCAGGTCGCGCCACACCGAGTGCACATGATTCGCGTTCCCCTGCGTGTTGTCGTACTCGATGAGGAACGGGGGCGCGTGAACCCGATAGTAGTGGCCCTCGCCGGGTTCGGGCGATCCGGCCCACGCGAAGTAGAGGTCGTCCGGTGAAATCTCGTTGCGAATGCGCAGCAGCCACCCGGCCGCGGCCTCCATTTCCATGTTGCCCACGTACTCCGCGATCACGCGGTAGAGCTGGTCGCGCTGCTCGTTGGTGAGCCGTGAGGCGGGGATACCCTCGAAGCCCTCGAGCCGCGCCTCCCGGTCGTTGCCCGTGATGATGTCGCGGGGCGCCCGGTCGGCGATCACCGCCATCTCGCGCTGTTCGGGGTTGAGCATGAAGAGGAGCCCGCGCGCCAGGTCCTCCTCGCGGCCGAGCGGGCGCCAGCCGGCCTTCTCGCCGGACGGGACGGTGGCCGGGTTGGCTCCCATGAAGGCGGGTCCGGTCACGGTGAGCTCGCCCTCGGGGGACGAGAAGTTGAGCGACAGGTGGTGGCCCTCGAAGCGCCACGCCCAGGGCGCGTCCTCGCCGGGCGTGCCGAAAATGGTGACGTAGTAGTCCTCGGGATCGCGGCGCTGGGGCCGCCCCTCGAGGATGCCGAGGATGCGTTCCAGCTCGATGATCGCATTGGCCTTGTGGTAGCCCTGGCTGCTCATGGTGGTCTGGAGGAGGGCGTGGGCGGCGGCGCGCTGCTCGACGGTCATGTCCTTGAGGGGGAGGCCGTTGCGGGACACGGGCGTGAAGGCCCAGTTGAGCCGTTCCTCGTGGCCGAGGTCGTAGGTGGCTCGGGCGCGGGCGTCGGCGTCGAGGAGGGTGAGGAAGGTGGCGGCGCGCGCGGCGATGTCGCCGGGGCCGGGCGCGTCAATGGGGACGTCGTCCTTGCTGGCCGGCGCGTCACCGGGTGATGCGATCCAGGCCAGTGCGCCGGCCAGCACCGCGAGGCCGAGTCCCAGTCGCGCGAATCGGGTTGCCGGGTTGCTGCTATTCATCATCCTATCCTTCCTCTGCCTGAATCATTGCCGCCACTTCCTGCACCCGGTCGAGGACGCGCAGCAGGTTGCCGCCCCAGAGCATGGCGATCTCTTCCTCGGTGTAGCCGCGGCGCACGAGCTCCAGCGTCACGTTGAAGGTCTCGGACGCGTCGTCCCAGCCCTCCACCCCGCCGCCCCCGTCGAAATCGGAGCTGATGCCGACGTGTTCAAGGCCGATCAGGTTGACCATGTAGTCGATGTGGTCCACGAAATCGGCGACGTTGACGCGGCCCGGCACGCCCCGCTCCTCCGCGCGCCCGGCCGCCACCCGCCGCACCTCGGCCATCTTCTCGCGGTAGGCGTCGCGCTCCTCCTCGGGGAGACGGTAGACCCCGCCGCGCCCGAGGATCTCGAAGTCCATCTCGGCCGCGACCTCCGCCTCGACCTCGTCCAGCACCGCGCGCCGCGCCGACGCCTTGTCGGTGCTGACGAAGCTGCCGAGCGCAACCGCCTGCACGACGCCACCGTTCTCGGCGATCGCGTGGAGGGTCTCGTCGTCGAGGTTGCGGCTCACGTCGCTGAGCGCGCGCGCCGACGAATGCGACGCCATGACCGGCGCCCGGGTGAGTTCGAGCGTCTGCATGATCGACGCCTTCGACGGGTGGGAAATGTCGATCATGATCCCGAGCCGGTTCATCTCGGCGACCGCCTCGCGCCCCATCTCGCTCAGGCCGTTGTGGAGCCATTCGCCGGTCGCCTCGCCGGAGTGGGCGTCGGAGAGCTGGCTGGGGCCGGTGTGCGCGAGCGAAATGTAGCGGGCGCCGCGTTCGTGGAACTCCTCGACGCGCCCGATGTCGGTCCCGAGCGGGTAGGCGTTCTCGACGCCGATCATCGCGACCAGCTTGCCCGAGGCGGCGATCCGGCGCACGTCGTCGGAGGTGAGCGCGAGTTCGATGCGGTCCGGCGCGTACTCGGTGACCATGCGGTGGATCGCGTCGAACTTGTCGACGGCGTTCTCGTAGGCAGTCGCGTAGCCCTCGTCGTTGAGCAGGCCCTGGGATGTGTAGACGATGAACCAGCCCACGTCGAGGCCGCCGGCCTCCATCTTGGGGAGCGTGGCCTGCGTGGGCAGGTCCATGGTGTAGTTGCGCTCGGCGGTGAAGTTGGAGGTGCTGATGTCGATGTGGGTGTCGAGGGTGATGACTCGGTCGTGGATCTCCTGGGCGCGGGCGATCATGGCCTCTTCGGATTCGTCGGCGGGGGGGGCGTCGTCGCCGGGGGTGCAGGCGGCGAAGGCGAGGGCGAGGGCGAGGGGGGTGAGGGGGCGGATGCTCATGGGGGGTCCTCCGGGGGTCCGGGGGTGATGGCTGGGCTGGGGTTCAAGATAGGGGTTGGGCGGGTGGCTGGCATCCGGGCGCTGTGGGTCGGCGTGACGGCGGACGACGCCGCGGCAAATCCAGGGACATCGGCATGTCGGAATGGGACGGGCCGGGTGGGCCTGGACCGGACCGGGATCCAGCTGGAAGACGACGTCCGGGTGACACGCAGTTGACCGGGCATGGTGGGGCGGGGGACTATGGCAGTGTACCGCTTCGCGTTCACCCGCAGCCCGGACCTCGCCATGGGAATCATCGACTCCACCCGGCAGCGCCGCTTCTCCAACGAGAAGATGCAGAAGATCAACCTCTTCGAGACCGGGGAGATGTTCTGCGATGTCTATTGCCTGCGGCCCGGACAGTCGCAGCATGTCCACACCCACGCGGGCGCGACGAAGTTCTACTATGTGATCGAGGGGGTGGGGCGGTTCACGGTTGGGGAGCGGCGCGTGACGCTGGGGCCGGGTGGGGTGGCGTGGTCGGAGCCGGACGAGCCGCACGGGGTGGCGAACGAGGGGGAGGGGGACCTGGTGCTGCTGGTGGCGATGGCGCCGAATCCGAATCGGTAGGGGGGGTGGCGTGGTTATGCCCATGATCCTGTTCGGCGTGGCGGTCGTCATCAATGTCGTGGTGTTGGCGGGCGCAGTCTGGTCCGTGGTCGTCCCCGGCAGGCGACTCTGGCCGCCCCCGGGCCGTGGTTCGTGGCAGTACCTGCTGACCTGGGTCGGCTTCTACGGAGTCTGCGCGATCAATGTCCTGCTGCTCATCGTGGACTGGAACTCCTGGGTCTTCCAGAGCCCGCTCCGGTGGATTGTGGGGTTTCCACTGGTGGTGCTGGGGGGTGGGCTGGCGTTGTGGGGGATGGTGACGGTGGGCTGGAAGAACACGACCGGCCTGAAGGGCGGATTCGTATCCGCCGGTCCCTACCGGTTCACGCGGAACCCGCAGTACGTGGGTGACATCGTGTTTTTCGGGGGCGTGAGCGTGATCGCGAACTCGGTGTTCTTATGGATCACGCACCTGCTCGTGTCGCTGTGGTTCGTGGTCGCGCCGCTGGCAGAGGAGCCGTGGCTGGAGGAGCAGTATGGGGAGGTGTATCGGGAGTATAGCGGGCGGGTCCCGCGGTTTCTTTGAGGGGTGGAGGGCTCGTTGGGAGCTACGCTAGGCCGGCCCGGCCCGGTCGTTGGCGCCGCGACCCCCTCCTTCCCCCCACAGGCATGCCATTGCCCAGCCCCAGTCCAATCGCTCGCCCTGCCACAGCGTCATCCCGGTCGAGGGGCCGATGCCGCGCCGGCCGTGCCAGTGGGCGAGGCCGAAGTCGGGTGACGTGGGTGCCGAGGCGTCCGGCAGGGGTACCCCCGCAGTGGGTGCCGGAACCGCTGCCAGGGCGCCTTCCGGCGGTTCCGCCGAGGCATCCGCAGCCAGCAGCTCGCCGATGTCCGGGGGTGCAGGCACCGCGGGCATGCGCACGCCCAAGGGGTTGAAGAAGTTCGGCACTCCCCGCTCGTCCATCTCCACCCGCCAGCCGCCTTCGTGAACCGCGCGGTGATGGAAGGGGCAGAGCAGCACCAGGTTGTCCATGGCCGTCTCTCCGCCATGGGCCCAGTGGGTGATGTGGTGGGCGTGGGTCCGCTGGCGCGATCCGCACCCGGGGAAGCGGCATCCGCCGTCGCGCGCATCGAGCGCCTTGCGCAGCCGCCAGCCCACCGTCCGCTGCCGGCGCCCGACATCGAGCACCGAGCCGCCGGCGTCCCGCGCAATGGGCACAACCTCCGCGTCGCAGCAGAGCCGCGAAGACGTTTCGGCTGAAACGCGCGAGCCCTCTTCGGTGACCAGGGAGGGGGCCTGCATGACCGAGGAAAACGTTTCAGCTGAAACGCGCGTGGACTCCGTTGGGCTTGGCGATTCCGCCGCGTCGGCCGGGGACGCGGCCCCCTCGAAGGAGTGGACGACGAGCTGGACCCGAGGCTGCAGACGCTCTTCCAGCCAGAGGCCGAGAGCGTCGGCGCGGCGCTGCGCGGCCGTGGTCTCGTGCTCGGTTCCGGCGGTGCGCTGCTCGCGGTAGAGCTTGTCTTCGGTCACCTCGAGCGCCTTGAGCAGCAGGGCGCCCACCTCGGGGCTGAGCCGGCCCCGGATCTCGTAGTTGCCGTTGTCGGCGAGGTACAGCGAGAGGCCCCGGCGTTCGGCGCGGGCGGCATGGCAGTCGTCGCTCCGGTCGAGGCGGCGCCACTCCCGGACCATGCGCTCGACGTGGGCGGTGGTGCCGTGGTGGGCGAAGGCGAGGAGTTCGGCTTCGTTGTCCGCGGTGGCGATGCGGGTCAGGGCCCGCACCTTGGAGTAGGAGATCTCGCCCTTCGCGAAAGCGGCCGAGATGAGGGGCAGGGAAGGGAGGGAGCGCGCCACCCGCACCTTCTCGCGGGCGGGCCCGAGCGAGATGCCGGTGCGCCAGGAGAGCCAGTGGGCGCAGGAGCGGCAGCCCTGCCAGCGTCCCTCTTCGTCGTAGACCCGCAGCAGGGTGAGGAGCCGGTGGGTGGCGGCGTTGATGTGGGCGCAGAGCGCGGCGATCTGGTCGCCGAGAGGGTCGTCGGAGGGGGTGTTCGTGCCGGTGTCGGCGCCGCGTCCCGGATCGTCGCCGGGGTGGGGCTCGGGTGGGGTGGGGGCGGGTGTGGCGGGGTGGAGTGGGGAGATGGAGGCAGTGGCGGTGGACATTGTGTCGTTCCGGAGTCTTTGGTTCGGTGGGTTAGCGTCTCACCTCCTCATACACCATAGTTCGGTATTTGTTCAGGCACGTCCAGCCCTAATCCCACCCCACCTGCCCCGCCCGCCCCACCGCCTCCACCCGAATCATCAGGATGTCGATGTCGTGGTACTGCTGGTGCCGTATCGACGATGCGTAGTGCCTCAGCAGCCGCAGCGGCGTTTCGGACTCCACCGGGACGCCCGCGGCCCCCTCGCTGAGCATCGCCAGCTGATCCTCCAGGTTGGTCGTGTCCGTCGTCGCGATGAACTCCAGGTCGGCCGCCTTGCCGTCGCTGTGCGCGATCAGGAGCAGTTGCCGCTCCCGGTCCGCCGTCGCTTCCGCCTCGCCGCGCGTCAGGATCTGCATCGTCTCCTCGCCCACGGCACGCAGCCGGTTCGCCATCTCCTCTCCCCAGCGCTTCCGGGCGGCGAACTTTGCCAGGAAGTCGTCGATCTCCGGCCACGTTTCCGCCGTCAGCCGGGTCTTGAGGCGCGCCCGGCCCCCGCCTGTGACCTCCCCGAACATCGTGAGCACGATCACGGCCAGGCCGCCGACGGTCATGCCGTTGCCGAGCAGCTGGCCCCACGCCCCCTGCATGTACTCCGGGTAGATCCAGTCGAACTGGAAGGCGATGCCGAGCCAGAAGGCGACGCCGACCACGAGTCCCTTGCGATAGTCCAGTCCCTCCGAGAGCAGAATCTTCATGCCGAAGACGAAGATCAGGGCGACGAGGATCACGTAGTACGACGCCACCACCGGCCCCGGTATCGCGACGATCAGCGTGACGAACTTGGGCAGGAACGCCATGACAACGAAGACCACGCCGACGCAGATGCCGATTCGGCGCGCGGCGACCCCGGTCAGTTCGGCCACGGCGATGCTCATGCCGTAGGTCGTGTTCGGGACGGTGCCGGCCAGGCCGGAAAGGAGATTGCCCACGCCGTCGGCGCCGATCGCTCCCTGAATCGAGCGGAAGTCGATCGCGCGGGGCTTGCGCCACGAGACCCGCTGAATCGCAATGCTGTCTCCGAGCGTGTCCATCGCTCCCACGAGCGTCACCATGATGAAGGAAGGCAGAAGGGCCCAGAACTCGGGCCGGAAGCTGAGGTCGACTCCGGGATAGGCCAGATCCGGCAGGCCGATCCAGGCGGCCTCGGCGACGGTGGTCATGTCGTAGATGCCGAAGCCCAGACCGGCGACGAGGCACCCGGCCACGATGCCGATGGCGGGCGCCCACAACCGCATCACGCCCGAGAAGCGAAGCGGGATCAGGATGGTGACGAGCAGCGTTACGCCCGCCGTGACCGGCCCGGCCGCCGCCGAGGCGTCCGCGGGAACCTCGGCCAGCTTCCGCAGGATGAGCGGCGTCAGCGTGATCGGTATGAGGATCAGCACGGTGCCCGCGACCGTCGGCGTGAACACCTTGCGCAGGAGCGCCATCCGTGCGGCGAGGACGAACTGGATGATGGCGGAGGCGATGATCAGGGTGGCGAGCATCCCCGGCCCGCCCTGCTCGATGGCGGTCACGCTCACCGCGAGAAAGGCGCTCGTGCTTCCCATGACGAGGATGTAGCCCGCACCGATTCGACCCACCGTCCGGGCCTGGATAGCCGTGGTGAGGCCGCTGATCACGAGCGCCGCGAACACCGCCCACGAGAGGTATGCATCGCTGCCGCCCGCCAGGGTGATCATGATCATCGGGGTCAACACGATGCTCGCGATGCAGAGGAGCGCGTACTGCACCCCCAACCCGATGGTGATCGGCAGCGGGGGCCTGTCGTCGGGCTGGTAGCGGACGTCTTGGCGGGTGTGCGCGGGGTCGGAACCGCTCATCGATTCACGTTGCCCCCAAACCCACCGCCACATCCCCCGCCCCCGCCAGCACCGCCCGGTCCGTCGTCGCCAGACGCACCCCCAGCTCCCGCGCCGCGACCACGAATTCGGCGTCCTCCGCCGTCAGTCCGCACTCCAGCGCGGCCTCGATCACCGAGTCGGCCGGCACGGACAGGATCCGGGGGCCCAGCACCCTGGCCGCGTCGTCGCACATCGCCTTGGCCTGGTCCGGCGTCACCGACCCGCGGCGCACGAATCCGAGGAGCACGCTGCGAAGTTTGCTCAGCAGCAGCGGCGGCGCGGCCCACTCGGGGTCCCGCAGGAACAGCCACGCGGCGTCCGCACCGCCCTCGCCGCCGACCACGAGCCGCACCATGACGTTCGTGTGGACGACGATCACCGCCGGGCCCCGTTCCCTCGCGTCCGCGCCGGCGTCGCGGCCCTCCGCCCACTCGCCGCCTGGCGGATTTGCCCCCCGCCGCTCATTCGCCGCCCCTCCAGCGCGCCCGCCCTTCGTCGCGCAGGCGGTTGAGCGTGTCGTCGTCCAAGGCGACGGGGCCGAGCGCGCGGTTGCGGCGCCGGATCCGCTCCAGAAGCGTCGTGGCCTCGATCGGTACCGGGCGAACCGACGTGGCCAGCCGGGCGAGGATCTCGCCGTTCAGACTGCGGTGGTTGCGCCTCGCGGCCGCCTTCAGTTCTCGATGCAGGTCCTGGGGGATTCCCCGGAGCGCCAGGTCGGGCATGCGCGGGTCACTTTCGGGATGGCGTGATAGCAAAACAGTATCATTACGATATCACCTATCCCGCCGAGTCGCCAACACGTATGCTGTACAGGACCCCGCGCGGGCCTGTTTCGTGGAACAACCCACCCTCCGCGAGGGTTTAAGACTGCAAGAGGAATCCGGTCCGTTTGACACGCTTCCTGGCGGCCCCGCGAGGAATCGGAAGGAGAAGCCGAGAGAATGAGAATGGTGGCCCTGGCGGTATCCGTGTTTGCCCTTGCGTCCTGCGATTCGGTCGGGCTCGACGACTACGATGACCTGACCGGCCAATACTCCGGGAGGACCAACAGCCAGGCGGATGAAACCGTGGAACTGGTCGCCGTCGCCACGGTCGACGTGGTCACGCAGATTGACGGCGATCTGGTAGGGACCCTGGGGGTTTCGGGCCTGATGAGCGGGACGCTGTTCTCGACGGACCAGACTTTTTCGGGTACGGTCGGGAAGGGAATGAATCCGCCCGTGTCGTTGCGGCTGGATACCGGCTGCGGGGCGTTCACCGATTTGTCCGGAGACTACGACGCGGAAGCGCGGCAACTCCTGTTGTCGGGGGAGGTCGGCATACCCGGATACCAGTGCCTGGGGGTTCATTCGGTATTGGTCAATGTGGTGGTCACGAAGGAACCTGGTTCGTAGCCGCGATCCCCTCCAGTCTGGTCACCCCATCCCGCAGCACTTCAAGCGCCAGGTCGATCGTGTCGAGGTGCGTGCGGAACGCCAGCGCCGCCATCCGCAGCATGAACTTCCCGTCGACGGTCGTGGAGGAGAGGAAGATGCGCCCGTCGCGATGCGTCTCCTCCACGAGCGCGCGGTTGAAGGCGTTCGCGTTGCCCGACTCGGGGACCCACCGGTAGGTCACCAGCGTGAGGTCCGGCTCCGGTCCCACCTCGAAGCCGAGCGCCGCGATCTCCCGGTGGAAGTACCGCGCCAGCTCCACCTTCTCGCGCAGGCAGGCCCGGAAGGGTTCCTCGCCGTGGAGGAGGAGCGGAAGCCAGACCCGCAACGCGCGGAAGTGCTTGGTCAGCTCGGGTGACACGGCGGCGGGCGAGCGGCCCCCGTGCTCGGAATCGATCGTGTCCTGCAGGTAGCTGGCGTAGTAGTCGTGTGCGTCCCGGAGAGCCTCGCCGTCGCGGATGAGGACGGCGCCGGTGCCGTAGGGCAGGAACATCCCCTTGTGCGGGTCGAGGACCAGCGAGTCCGCGCGCTCCATGCCGGCCAGCGCCGGGCGAAACTCGGGCAGCAGTGCGAAGAAGCCGCCGTACGCGGCGTCGACGTGGTACCACATGCCTTCCCGCCCGGCGATGTCGGCGATCGGTGCGAGGGGATCGATGGCACCCGTGTCGGCGGTGCCGGCGGAGGCGAGGACGAGCCAGGGTCGAAGTCCCCTTCTGCGGTCCTCGGCGACGAGTTCGGAGAGCGAGTCGGGGCACATGCGGAAACGATTGTCCACCTGGACGTCGCGGCGCACGGTCTCGCCC
The DNA here is from genome assembly GCA_965211795.1 of Longimicrobiales bacterium. Taxonomy (GTDB): domain Bacteria; phylum Gemmatimonadota; class Gemmatimonadetes; order Longimicrobiales; family Gaopeijiaceae; genus Bin94. The sequence continues at coordinate 2,657,256 of OZ242973.1, read as the reverse complement.
AGGCCGGCGACGCGCAGCGCCTTGTGCAGGCAGTGATGCAGGTGAGGCGAGGCGTAGACGACGGCGCGTTCGAAGTCGCGGGCCCTGAGCCCGGCCGCTTCACGCGCCGTGACGACCGCGGTGAGGCTCGCGATGGACCCGCCCGAGGCGAGGTTCCCGTCGGCGGCCGCGGGGTATCCGACGACACGGGCCATCCAGTCGAGGACCAGGTCCTCCATCTCGACGGATCCGGGGCCGACGAAGCGGACGCCGGCGTACTCGTTCGTCACCGCGGCGAGGTAGTCGGCGAGCGACGACGCGTAAAGCCCGCCGCCCGGCACGTAGCCGAGGTGTCCGGCGTGGTTGGGCAGGAGTCCCGGTCGCACGACGGACTTGTCGATGCGGTCGATGAGCTGTTCGATGGGGCGGGGTTCGGGCCGGGCCGGCAGCTCCCGAAGTTCGGCGGCGGCCGACTTGTCGGGATTGTATGCGGGCGTGTGCGGGAGTTCGCCGAGGAGGTGCTGGGCGTATCCGTGCGTCGCCCGCATGAGCCGTTCGCGTTCGGCCGCATCGGGGTCGAGCGAACGGGCCGTCTTTTCCAGTGCGAGAATCCGGGAACGTTCCCGGCTGGAGTTGGGTGACAAGGGGGGATCGGTCACCAGGGATCGTCCGGCAGCACCACCCGCGGCCCCTCGCCCCGCTCCTCCACGGCGTCCATGTGGAGGAAGTACTTCCCGACACCGGCAGCCCCCTGCATGTGCCCGGTCTGGGCCACGAGCAGGTCGGGCTGCACGCGATGCTCGGCCTGGGTCCACTTCCGGCCCGTTCCCGCCACGGTGTCGACGCTCGAGGCGCGGCCCAGCAGGTCCGCGTTCAGCCGGTCGACGAAGGCCCGGTATTCCGCGTTGCCGGTGGTGCGGTACAGGGTCAGGAAGTGCTCCGCCGCGCCGGCGGTTCCGCAGCACTGGCTGATGTTCTCCCAGAAGCCGGGGGTGCGGGTTTCGGGGATGCCGGTGGCGCTGACTCCGCGGGCGCCGCGGGCGACCCAGTCGCGCCACCGGTCGTCGCCGGTGGCTTCGGCGAGCTGGTGGAAGAGGCGGTTGGTGCCGACGGGGCCGTGGCACCAGGAGAGGTAGTAGAGGTCCTCGCCGCCGGGGCGGGAGTGGAAGATGCGGTAGCCGGGCTGGCGGCGGGCTTCGTCGAGGGTTGCCTGGGAGAAAAGGTAGTTGGCGCCGGCCAGGGCGGCGTCCAGGCAGTCGCGTGAGCCGGTGACGCGGTACAGCGTGGCCAGGAAGTACGCGATGCCGGCGGTTCCGTGGGAGAAGTTCGGCATCTCGCGGGCGTAGCCGGGCCACATGTCCCAGCGCAGGCCGGTGTCGGCCTCGATGGCGCGTTCGAGGAGGCGGGCGCCGGCCGCTTCGGCCGCGTCCAGGGCGCCGTCCTGCTCGAGCACGCGGTGCAGGTAGAGCAGACCCAGCCCCGTGCCGGCGGTCCCGCTGATGATGTCGTTGACCTCCCTGGTGTCGTCGCCCGATCCCAGGGGCCACGCGATTCCTTCGCCGACCGGGCTGGCGCCGTCCAGCAGGAGCCGGGTGGCGCGCGCGGCATCTGCCCGGTGCTCGTCACGCCCTGTCGCGCGCCAGGTCTCGGCCAGCACGAAGGCGATGCCCGCGAGACCGGTGTAGAGGCCTGCGCCCGCGACCTCGTCCAGAGTGGCCGCGAGGTGGTCGGCGGCCGCGGCGGCGGCGTCCCGGTACCGCTGGTCGCCGGTGGCGTGGAAGAGTTCCAGCGCGAAGGGGAGGACGCCGGGGCCGTGTGTGTATAGTGTGTATCCGGTGGAGGCGGGGTCGGTGGGATCGGCGGGCCAGGTGATGCCGTGGGGGGTGTCGATGCGCTGGGCGTCGAGCCAGTTCCAGGCCTCGAGCGCGATCCGGAGGTGGGGTCGGGGGGTGGTGGGGTGTCCGGCGGTCAGGTTGCGGAGCAGGGAAGGGGACAGGGCGAACCCGGCTGTGGCCGCCGCCGAGCCGGTCACGAAGGAGCGGCGCGTCCAGTGTGTATGGTGTGTATTGCGATGGTCGCACATGTCAGTTCCCTCCCACCCCCGGCAGCCCCGCCGGCTCGTCGTCCCACCACCAGAGCGGCGCGACCTCCCTGTCCCCCGGGTACTGCTCGGCCAGCGTATCGGCATCGTAGAGCCTTCCGTTCACCATCACCATGTGAATCCGGTTCGTGTTGCGAAGATCGTCGAGCGGGTTCGCGTCAAGGATAACCAGGTCGGCCAGCTTCCCGGCCTCGATCGTGCCCAGGTCCTCGTCGAGCCCGATCGCCTCGGCGCCCAGGATCGTGGCCATGCGCAGCGCGTCGAGCTCGCCGATGCCGCCGGCCGCCATCGCCCACAGCTCCCAGTGGAACCCCAGCCCCTGCAGCTGCCCGTGACTCCCCACTCCCGCCCGTCCCCCCGCCTCGACCAGGTCCTTCACGAAAAGGGCGTGGTCGGCGAAGACGTGCTCCTCGTCACGGAACCACTGCGGGCGGCGCAGCGTCCCCCCGTCGATCACCGAGTGCGGCACGAAGCGGCGCAGCTTGGCGTCGTCGTGCGGGTTCTCACGGCTGAAGAAGTAGTTCTCGGCCCACGGTCCGCCGTAGGACACGAGCAGGGTGGGACTGTACGCGCGCCGGGTCGCCACGAAGAGCTGCACATAGTCGTCGTAGACCGGATAGATCGGGATCGAGTGCTCCAGCCCCGGGTACCCGTCGATGGTCTCGTTCAGGTTCTGGCGGAGGTTGAGCGACCCCTCGGTCGTGGGCATCAGCCCGAGTTCGCGCGCCGCCATGATGATCCACTGGCGCTGCTGGCGGTTCCCCGCGACGTACATCTTGATCGTCTTGGTGTCGAAGTACTTCGAGTACCTGGAGAGGATGTCGCGCGCCTCGTCCTCGGAGCCGATCATGTGCTGCCAGAAGACGCCGGGGCCGGTCGAGTAGACGCGCGGGCCGACGAGTTCGCCGTTGCGGACGCGGTCGGCGTAGCTGAGCACGTCGGTGGTGCCGGTCTGGGGGTCGCGCGTGGTGGTGACGCCGTAGGCCACGTTGGCGAGGTAGGGCCAGACGTCGGAGCGGTGGAGGCTGTTGGCCGGGCGCATGTGGGCGTGGGTGTCGACGAAGCCGGGGACGATGGTCTTGCCGGCGAGGTCGAAGACGCGGGCGCCGGCGGGGACGTCGAGGGAGCCTGCGGGCCCGACGGCGGCGATGCGGTTGTCGCGGATCAGGATGTCGGCCCGGTCGATGACGCCCGCGTCGGCGACGGTGATGACGCGCGCGCCGGTGAGCAGGGCGGTGCCGCTCGGGATGTCGCGGGTGGCCTGGATGTCGATCCAGACCTCGGTGGGCCGGTATTCGTCGTCTTCCTCCTCTTCATCGCCCTCCTCTTCCGCCTCCCGCGCCTCCTCGAAGGCCTCCGCCGCGTCCAGGTCGTAGGTGAAGAAGGCACGGCCCAGCGACCAGTGCACGCCGCGCCCGCTCGCGGACCACGCGGGGAACTCGGCGCCGATGTCGGTGAGCCGGCGGGCCGGCATCTGGGCGCTCCCGGGATTGCCGACGTTGATGAGCGGGGCCTCGCCGCCCACCCTCGGCACGGTGGCCGTGTAGACCTGCTGCTGGATGAGCGCCATGACCAGGTCGCCGCGGGGGGCCATCCGCAGCACCTGGGGACTGAGCGCGGCCTGGCTTCCGGGTGGCGTGCGGCCGCGGATGCGTACGTGGTCCTGCTCGTCGGTGCCGTCCCACCTTATCGAGACCAGCATGTCGCCCCGCTGCATGTAGATGCGGTCGGCGCTCGCGCCGCTGCCGCCCGTCCCCTCGGCGAAATGCGGGCCCCGGCGGCCTTGCACCGGTGCGATCAGCGTGGCCGCGCCGGGACCGTCCCCGTCGGCCACCCAGACGATCTCGCCCGGCTGGGGCGCGCCGGAGCCGAACCCGCCGGCCGATTCCCGGAAGTCGCGCGCGAAGCTGCGGAGCGCGACGAGGCGGTCGCCCGCGGGGGACCACGCCGGGGTGATGTAGACCGCGCCGCGCCCGGTCAGCCGCACGGGGGACCCGCGTCCGTCGGCGCGGATCTTGTAAAGGTGGCCCGCCTCGCCGTCCCAGGTGGCGTAGGCGATCCAGTTGCCGCCGGGCGACCACGCCGGATAGTGCTCGGAGTGGTCCGCGTCGGTGAGGCGGCGGGGATCGGTGCCGTCGGCGTTCGCGACCCAGAGGCGGTCGAGCGCGGTGAAGGCGATGCGCGACCCGTCGGGGGAGGGGACCGCGTCGCGGATCTGGCGGACGGTGAAGGTGGGGGTGTCCTCGACGGGGTAGTCGAATTCGACGAGCGGGCCTAGTTGGAGGTCGTACTGCACCCGGAAGGGGATCTCCTCCGCGCCGCCCTCGATCACGTCCAGCTTCCAGATCTTCCCGCCGTAGCTGGCCACCAGGTGGCGCGAGTCGGGGGTGAAGGACATCCCCGGGAGGACATCGAGGGTGGCGCGCGATTCCTGGTCGTCGTGCTGGACGGGGTAGGCGAGCCAGCGCTCGTCGCCGGACTCGAGGTCGCGGATGCGCAGCCCCGTGTGGAAGTCGTGGCGGGTGCCGTAGACGAGCCAGCGCCCGTCGGGCGAGAGGGTGGGGCGGACGCCGGAGCCGTAGCGCGAGGTGCGGGTGTAGTTCTCTCCGGTCTCGCGGTCGTGGACGGCGAGCTGGTACTGGGGGAACTGGGCGTTGTAGGTCCAGTCGCTGGTGCGGCGCGCGTACCAGATGTAGCGCCCGCTCGGGTCGAAGGCGGCGCCGAGGGTCTTGAGGTTGTCGGGCTCGCTGATCAGCTGGACGCCGGAACCGCCGTCCACGTGGTAGAGGGAGAGCTTGGGGAGGCCGCCACCGCGAAAACCGCCTTTCGACGCGACGATGTAGTCGCCGTCGGGGGACCAGTCGGGCGACTCGGTGCGGTTGCTCGAGCCCTTCGTGACCTGCGTGGTGTCGGAGCCGTCGAGCGACATGATCCAGACGTTCTGGCCGCCGCTCCGGTCCGAGGTGAAGACGATGCGGGTGCCGTCGGGGGAAAAGCGGGGCTGCGCGTCGAAGGCCATGCCGGAGGTGAGCTGGGTGGCGTCGCCGCCGGTGATGGGGACGGTGAAGAGATTGCCCAGGTGGTCGAAGACGAGGGTCTGCCCGTCGGGACTCACGTCCAGGGAGATCCACGACCCGACCCTCATGTCGATCGCGAGGGTGCGGTCGGCGGGGAGGGGGAGGGGGGACTTCGGGTCGTCTTCCGAATCCTGGGCGTAAGCGCCGGTGGGAAGCAGCAGGGCGGCGGCGCAGATGAAAATCCGCATCGTGGTGTGGCTCCTTGGCTTCGCGGTTGTCTGGCAGTCCGCCAGCGAAAGGAGGCAATATGCGGCTGCGGGGGCGCGTGCGGCCACCTGGCGGGCGGATCAGGGCCGGGAAAGCAACCCTAACGTTACGTCAGGGTTATGCGCGGAGACCCCGACGCGGCGTCAGGGCCGTGTACCCGGCGACACCGTGTACCCGGCGACTCCTTGCCCGCGATGGAGTCGAGTGGAAACTTGGCACCCGGGATCCGGTGAGTCCCCGCGGAATGCGACCCTCGACGCATCGGGGCGAATTCTCCCGCGGACCCCGGACCTCCCCCTTCGCACGGAGGAAACCACGTCGTGTCCGACCAGACGCTCTACCTCATCCTCGACGTGCTTCTCGTCGCCTTTCACACGCTGCTGGTCGGATTCAACACGCTCGGCTGGGTGTGGCGCAGAACGCGGCGGCTCCATCTCCTCACGATTTCGGCCACCCTGCTCTCCTGGTTCGGTCTCGGGGTGGTCTACGGTTGGGGATACTGCCCCCTGACCGACTGGCATTGGCAGGTGAAGCGGGCGCTGGGTGAGATCCATCTGCCGGCATCGTGCATGAAGTACTATCTGGACCGGATCACGGGCGTCGATTGGAACGCGGGGGTGGTCGATGCGCTGGTGATCGGCATGGCGGTGGGCGCGCTGGCGGTTTCGGTGGTGCTGAACGTGCGGGACATCCGGCGCGCCCGACCGGACCGGAACCGCTGATGGAGCCCGCGCCGGGTGGGCATCCCCGGCGGAGACCACGATTCGGCGACCTCGATCAGGAGCGACGCCTGTGAGTTCGAATCGGCGGACTGCACCAACACGAAGAACCTCTGCTCGACCTCACGGCCGTCTGGATCGGTGGCTGTCACACTCACGAGTGCGATCCCTCCCTGGTTGTACGTCAGCCGCAGCGTGTCCGCCGATACGAAGTGATTCACCTGTACCATCGAAGCTGCCGAGTACGTCAGGTCGTCCCCGTCCGGATCGTCGAAGTAACTGGAGAGGATGAACTCGAGCGTGTCGCCCTCGGTGAGGTTGGCCCAGTCCGCGAATTCCTTCTTGACACCAGGGGGCCGGTTGGTGGAAACCGTAACCGGGATCTCATGCTCGAACTCCAATCCCCCCAGGTCGATGGCCAAGGCTGTGATCGTCGCTTCGCCGGCGGACAGCCCCTTGACGCTGAGGTAGTCTCCGTAAAGGCCGCTCTGCAGAATGCGGGCCTCCACCACATTGGCGGCCGAGACCGAGACGGTATACCTCAGTTCGTCTCCCCAGTCGTCATCCTGGAAGATCCTTCGCATGATCAGCGTATCGAGTTCGCCCGGCGAGGATACAACAGGTATCCCCGAAGGCCAGCCCAACGTCAATTCCCCGTCATAGAGCCTGGGAGCGTTGTTGCCGACGGTGTACACCACCGAGAAACTTGCCGACAGGCCAGCCGGGTCGGCCGCGGTTACCGTGATGGTCGCCTCGCCGTCCGACCGTGCGAATACCTGAAAGGCTCCGGAGGGGGAGAGATCGCCCATCTCCATGACGCTCGTGTCCGAAGAGGTCGCCGAGATGCTCAGGTCGTCATAGTCGTCGTCCGGATCTTCCACATACTTCCACGGCTGAATCCACACGATGCCGCCCACCACGAAGTTCCTGGAAATCGGTGTCTTGTTCACGGACGGCGGTTGGTTCTCTCCCGGGAGTCTCACGCTGACCCGGAACTCCCCGCTGGCCGAAAGTCCCTCCGGGTCTTCGGCGGAAAGCGTCACGGTTGTCGTGCCCTCGGCCAATGCCTCCAGCTCGAGTTCATCGCCGGATATCGTGGCTGTGGCCACCCCGGTGTCGGAACTCTCGGCGGACAGCGTCAGGTCGTCTCCATCGGGGTCGCTGAACCGCCCCACTGCGTCGATGGTCTTCGAGTTGCCGGCTTTCAGCTGCAGGGGCCGCATGTGGTAGGCGATCGGTGGCCGGTTGATGCCCTCGGGTTCCAGAACCGTGACAGCGAAGCTGGTTTCATCAGTGAGGCCGCCCGTATCCTCCGCGGTGAGAGTCACGTTCGCGGTGCCGGGGCCCGTTGCCAGCACTGCAATGTCGGACCCCGAGACCGCAACGGTCACGACTTCGACATCCGAGCTCCGTGCCGAGAACTCGAGCGCGTCGCTGTCGGGGTCGGTAAAGTAGCTGGAGGCGTCCAGCGTGGTTTCTCCATTCGCTTCCAGTGTCTGCGCGGCGATCGTGCCCACCAGCGCCGGTGCTCGATTCGCGTCACTGGCTTCGGCGACCGTAACGCCAAAGGCCTGGGTGGTCTGGAGTCCGCCGGCATCCTGCGCCTTGACCTCCACCGTCGCGGTACCCGTACCGATGACCTCCAGCTCGACCTCGCTGCCGGAGACGGACGCTTCGACCACTTCGGCGTCGGAACTCCGGGCCGAGAACTCCAGCGGGTCGTTGTCGGGGTCGGCAAAGTAGGACGATGCGTCCACAAGCCTGGTGTCGCCTTCTTCGAGGTTCTGGGTGCGAATCTGGCCGACGGTGACCGGTGGTTCGTTGGAACCGGATCCGGATCCGGTCGAGCCCTTCACCCGCACTCCGAATCCCAGTGTCGCTGTCAGGCCCTCCGGATCCTCGGCGATAACGGTCACGGTCGCGGTTCCTCCCCCGACGCCCCGCATCACGACCCCATTCGTGGCCACCCAGACCTTGGCGACCGCCAGATTCGAACTCTCGGCTCGAAAGACCAGCTCGTCGCCGTCCGGATCGGTGAAGCGCGACCACGGATCCAGCCTCCTGACCCCTCCCGCGTTGATGCGCTGCTCCGATACCGTCCCGACCGCCTGCGGGGCACGGTTGGGGACGGAAACGAAAAACTCCTGGCTGGCCCTCATGTCGTCGGTGTCGGTTGCTACGATGCTCACCGATGCCAGGCCTTTCTTCAGCGCCGTGATCGTCATGATGCCGCCGGAGACCGAAACCGCGAGGACCGACGCATCGGTGGTCGCCCAGGTGTAGGCGAGGGGGTCACCATCGGGGTCGCTGAAGTAGCCGGGCAACTCGATGGTGACGTTCCCGTCCACCTCGACGGTGCGCGTGCCGATCGAGCCCACAGTCCGTGGCGGCCGGTTCGCGACGGACACGGCGAATTCCTGAGTGGCCATGAGCCCCTCCGTGTCGTTGGCCGTGACCGTGAGGACCGCGCTTCCCTTGGCCAGGGCTTCCACGGTGACGGTCGTGCCCTCAAGCGAGGCGCCGATCAGCGTCTCGTCGGAGGAGGAGACGGAGTAGGCCAGGGCGTCGCCATCGGGGTCCTCGAAACGGCCGGACAGCTCGACCGTCGCGCTCTCCCCGATCTCGAGGGTCCGCGCCTCGATCGAACCCGCCGAATGTGGAGGACGATTCGGGACGGTCACCATGAACGTTTGGGCGGCCGTAAGACCTTCCGTGTCCGTGGCGGTCACCGTGACAGCCGCTTCGCCCTTCGCGACCGCCGTCACCGTCAGTGCGCCATCTGAGACCGACGCGCCGATCAGCGCCTCATCGGACTCGGTCGCGGTGTAGGTGAGCTCGTCGCCGTCAGGATCCTCGAAGTAACCGGATAGCGCCATCTCGGTGGCCTCGCCCACCTCGATGATCCGTCCTTCGATCGAACTCGTTGCGGATGGCGGGCGGTTCGGCACCATAACGGCGAATTCCTGTGTCGCCGTGAGGTCCTCGGTGTCCGTGGCCGTAACCGTCACCGTCGCGGAACCCTTGGCGATCGCTCTCACGGTCAATGCACTGCCGTCGACCTCGACCGTGGCCACCGCCCTGTCCGAAGTGGCGGCACTGTACACGAGCCTGTCGCCGTCGGGGTCTGTGAAATGACCGGGAAGGTCAAGTATGGCGGTCTCGTCCACCTCGATCGTCCGGCCCTCGATCGAACCCGTCGCATGTGGGGGCCGGTTCGGGACGGTCACCACGAACGGCTGAGTGGCCGTGAGGCCTTCCGTGTCGGTGGCCGTGACCGTGACCGTCGCCTCGCCCTTTGCGATGGCCATCACCGTCAGGTCGCCGCCCGAAATGGTGGCCGCGGCGACTGTGGCGTCGGAGGACGCGGCCGTGTAGGCCAGTTCGTCGCCGTCGGGATCGGTGAAGTAGCCGGAGATATCAGTCGTGGTGGTCGCGTCCACCTCGATGGTCTGCGGTGCGATCGAACCCACCGCCCCCGGCGTCCGGTTCGGCACCGTCACCACGAAGTTCTGAGCTGCCGCCAGGCCACCGGGATCGGTCGCCGTCGCCGTCACCGTGGCGGATCCCTTCGCCAGGGCCTCGAGCGTCACCACCGCTCCCGCCGCGGAGATGGCCAGCACGCTCTCGTCGGGCACCGACATCGCATAGCTCAGCGACTGCCCGTCCGGCTCCGTGAAATACGTCGACACGTCGACTCTGGCGGACTCCCCGGCCGGCAACTCGCGCGAGGCGATCTCGCCGACCGCAACCGGCGCCCGGTTCGGCACCATCACCCGGAACCTCTGTTGTCCCTGAAGCCCCGTGGCATCGGTGGCCGTGATCGTGACCATCCCCGTGCCAGGCGATACCCCTGTCACCGTAACCGTGGGTCCGGTGATGGACACCGTTGCGATCCCCGGATCCGAGCTGGATGCCGCGTAGCTCAGCATGTCGCCGTTCGCATCCTCGAAGCACGCGCCCACCGTGGCCGTTTCGCCGACTACGACTGCCTGCTCGGGGATCGCCCCACACATCGTCGGCGCCTCCGGATGCTCACACCCCGCGACGAATACCGCGAGCGCCATCGCGCACCCGGCGCCGACCAAGTGCAACCTGTGGATCCATCCATTCGATCCGCGCATCTCTACGCTCCCATGGCGACAGCCAACGCCTCCGGTCCGGTCACCGTCCGATCGGTAGCGAGCCGGTCTCGCACACAACAACAATGGGTAGCCCCGGCGACGCGGTGCAAGCCGTGGCCGGTCTCACAGGGGCGCATTGTGCGTCACCTGGCGTCCCCGTCTGGCGGCGCCCGGATCGACGGCACCAGATTGAGCGCTCGCCAGTCAGAGTCGCACCTGAATCATGGAGGACTACACGTGAAGCCGACCCGGTTGCCGTGCGGCGGGAGCGCCCTGGTCCAGGGATCGCTCCTGGCCGCCGCGATGACATTCGCTCCCATTCACGCCCAGCAGGGCGATTCGTCCCCGGGCCTCCCCGGCCGGCAGAGCCAACACTCTATCACCATCGGCGACGAGACCGTCCACTACGACGCCGTCGTCTCCGGCATCACCCTCACCAGCGACGACGGCGACCCCGCCGCCGAACTCTGGTACACCGCCTACTTCCGCACCAACGGCGCCCCGTCGCGCGACCGCCCGCTCGTCTTCGCCTTCAACGGCGGCCCGGGTTCGGCCTCCTTCTGGCTGCACATGGGCATCATGGGCCCGCGCCGGGTCGTCACCCCCGATGTGGGACCTCAGGGTGCCCCCCCGTACCCGCTCGAGGACAACGCCTACACCGTCCTGGACATCGCCGACATCGTCATGGTCGACCCGATCGGGACCGGGTTCAGCCAGACCCTGGGCGACACGCCCGGCTCCGAGTACTGGGGCATCGACGAGGACGCGCGCTCGCTGACCCAGTTCATCCGCCGGTTTCTGAGCGAATACGAGCGCTGGAATTCGCCCCGCTACCTGCTTGGCGAAAGCTACGGCACCACCCGCGCGGCGGTCCTCGCGCGTCACCTCCAGGGCGCCAATATCGACCTGAACGGCATCGTGCTGGTCTCGGCCGTGCTCCAGTTCAACACAATCCAGTTCGCCCCCGGCGACGACCTGCCGTACATCGTCAACCTACCTTCCTACGCCATCACTGCCCGCTACCTCGACGCGCTGCCGGGTCCCAACCCGCCCGACCTGGAGACGTTCATGGCCGAGGTGGAGGCGTGGTCGCTCACCGAGTACGCCACCGCGCTCCTCGCGGGCGGCACCCTCGACCCGGACACCCGAGCCCGCGTCATCGACCGGATGCACCGCTACACGGGGCTCAGCCACGACTTCATCGACAAGTCCGACCTTCGCGTCACCGCCCCCGCCTTCGAGGCCGAGCTGCTCCGCGACCAGGGCCGGATCGTGGGCCGCCTCGATGCCCGCTTCACGGGCCCCGCAGGGGACATTCTCGGCGCGCGCCCCTCTCACGATCCCCAGTCGACCGCGATCAGCTCCGCATACACCTCCGCCTTCAACAGCTACGTTCGCGACGAGCTGGGCTACGACGGCGACCGCGAGTACGTCCCCAGCGGAGGCACCCGCAACTGGAACTGGGGCCGGCAGGGTGGCGGCGGCGCCTTCGTGCGCGGCGGCGGCACACCCAACGTCGCCCCGGACCTGGCCACGGCCATGAAACGCAACCCGAGCCTCGAGGTCCTGCTCATCAACGGCATCTACGACCTCGCCACACCCTACTTCGCCGCCGTCTGGACGATGGACCGCATGGGACTGCCCCCCGAACTGCGCGACAACATCGTGCGCGCCGACTTCGCCGCCGGCCACATGATGTACGTCGAGCAGTCGCTGCTGCCCCAGTGGAAGGAGGTGCTGGACCGTTTCATCCTGCGCACGGCGGGCGGGGCGAAGCCGGTGTCGGAGTAGTCGACACTGTGTACCACCGCATCGTCTGCCTGACCGAGGAGCCGACCGAGATCCTCTACCGCATCGGGGAGGAAGACCGCATCGTCGGCATCTCGGGGTTCACCGTGCGTCCCCCCCGCGCCCGGAAGGAGAAGCCGAAGGTCTCCGCCTTTCTGACCGCGAAGATCGACCGCATCCTCGAGCTGGAGCCCGATCTCGCGCTCGGATTCTCGGACATCCAGGCCGACATCGCGGCCGAGCTCATTCGCCACGGTGTCGAGGTCCACATCTTCAACCACCGTTCGGTGGCGGGGATTCTGCGCACGGTCAGGGCGGTCGCGGCGCTGGCCGACTCCGTCGAAAAGGGTGAACGGCTCGCCGCCGAGCTGGAGGCGGGATTGGACCGGATCCGCGAGCGCGCCGCCGAACTCCCGCGCCGTCCGCGCGTCTACTTCGAGGAGTGGTACGATCCGCTTATCTCGGGGATCCGCTGGGTGTCCGAGCTGGTCGAACTCGCCGGCGGCGAAGACTGCTTTCCGGAGTACCGTGACGCGTCGCTCGCGAAGGACCGCATCATCGCGGACCCGGACGAGGTGGTCCGCCGGGCGCCCGACGTGATCATCGGATCATGGTGCGGGCGCAAGTTCCGTCCCGAGCGGGTGGCCGCCCGGGAGAACTGGGCGGAGGTGCCCGCCGTCGCCGGCGGACACGTCCACGAAGTCAAGTCGTCGCTGATCCTGCAGCCCGGCCCCGCCGCTCTCACCGACGGGGTCGAGGCGCTTCAGCGCATCATCAGCGACTGGGCCTGCGCTACTTCCCGCCCTTCGCCACGCGCTTCTTCTCCTCCTCCAGCTCCTCAACCGGCACCCCGTCGGTAATCCAGGAGGACGCCGGCTCGCCCTTCAGGTAGTGCCCGAACCACTCCAGGATCCGCCGGTGGTAGTCCTTCTGGTTGGCCTCCTGTGCGAACCCGTGGTCCTCGCCCTCGTAGACGAGCAGCACCATCTGTTTCCCGGCGCGGCGCGCGAAGTTGAAGAACTCGGTGCCCTGGTCCCAGTCGACCACGCCGTCGTCGTCCCCGAATGCCATGAGCAGCGGCGTCTCCATGTTGTGGACCTCGTGGATCGGCGAATTGCGGCGGTGCGCTTCGGGGTCCTCCCAGAAGGGGACCTCCATGCGGGCCTGGCCCGTCTCCCAGTGGCTCACCTCGGCGATCCCCGGGCCCCAGTGGAGCTGGCCCATGAAGCTCACGAAGTCGGTGAGCGGCGCTCCCGCCACCGAGGCCGCGAAGATGTCGGTGCGGGTCGGCAGGTAGGTGGCCTGGTAGCCGCCCCACGAGTGTCCGATCAGGCCCACCGCGTCCGGGTCGGTCACGCCCATTTCGACCGCCTTGGCCACCGCGGCGCGCACGGACTCCAGCGCGCTCACCCCCGGTTCCCGCGCCGTGTAGACGATGTCGGGCAGCAGCACCGCGTACCCGTTCTGGGTCCACGCCGGGTAGTTGTAGTAGTCGCGTTCGCTGGGGACGCGGAAGATGTGCATCGAGCGCGTGAGGATCTCGTAGGTATAGACGATGGTCGGGACGGCCGTCCCCGGCACGTAGTTGGCCGGGTACAGCAGCGCGAACTGCAGCTCGCGCCCGCCTTCGCTCACGAAATCGACCAGCTCGGACCGGCCCCACGCGACCTCCGAGATGAAGGGATTGATCTCGGTGACCTGGGAGGCTCCCGCGAGATCGGGACCGGCCACGAAGAGGTCGGGCGGGTCGTCGACGGCCTGTGACCGGTACATCATGACGTCGGCGCTGTCCGCGCGGGTCAGTCCGGAGATGTTGGCGTCCTCCAGGATCAGCGTCTCCGCCGACTCCCAGCCGCGGCTGAAGCGCGCGTAGCCGCGTTGCTCCGTCGCGTCGTCGTGGAGCGACAGCCAGGGCCGTGAATCCGGATCGATGCCGGGTTCGTCGTCGTCGTCCAGCCCGAAAGCCAGGCGGTGAATGACTCCCGACTCGGCGCCGCGCGTCAGCCGGGCGGGGTTCGAACCGTCGGGCTCGATCCGCCAGATGTCGTGCTTGTCGTAGAGGAGCAGCGCCTCGTCGCCCTCCAGCCAGTCGGCCGGACCGAAGCCGCGGGGTGGGGTGACGTCCGTCGGCGTGTCGTACTCCGAGTTGGCGAAGTCGGCCTCCAGCGCGGAGGTCAGGTCGTAGCTCTCCCCGGTCGACAGGTTCAGGCTGTGGTAAGCCGACCCGTCCCAGGTGACCATCCATTCACCGCCGGTGCTCGGCCACGCGTAGCGGGTGCGCTCGAAGAGCCGGCGGCGTTCCCCCGTCCCCACATCGACCGCCCAATAGTCGCGGTAGGGGCGGCCGAACATCGCGCCCCATGGGTAGGGCTTGTCGGTCTGCTCGAGGGCGAGATTCCAGCCTTGCAGCAGACTCGTGCCCGCGTCCAGGTCGGACCCCAGCACGACCAGCCGGCCCTCGTCCAGGTGCCAGACGGCCAGCAGGGTCCGGCTGGCGTTGCGGCCCTCCGCGAGCCTCTGCGCCGGGAATAGATCGACGTCCTTGGTGTGCCAGAGTTGCAGGGTCGGGAGTTCGGGCTCCTCTTCAGGCTCAGGGGCGGCCTCTTCCGCTTCCGCCTCGTCGCCTTCGCCCTCCTCCTCCCCATCTCCCTCCACCCCCCGCACCCCCACCGCGATCATCTCCCCGTCATCGGACCACACCGGCCCGTAGTGCCTCACCACCTCGAGCGAATCCGGCAACCCCGCCACCTCCCCACCCAGCACAATCACCTCGCCACCCCGGTCCACCCCCCGCCACGCCAGCACGTCGTACGCGCTGCCGTCCTCCGACGCGTCCCCGCGGGACCGCATCGCCGCGAGGTCGGCCGAATCGTCGCGCCAGCGCAGGCTCCGGTAGCTGGAGCCCGAGCCGTCCAGGGAGCGCACCGTGCCGGCTTCCGCATCGTAGATCTGCACGCCGTTGCCGAGGTCGCTCCCGGTCGCGATGACCATCGCCAGCAGCGAGCCGCCCGGACTCCAGGCCATCTCGCCCGCGTTGGCGAACCGGTTCTCGCCTTCCCCAACCAGGTCCACGACCCGCAGATCCGCCCCCTTGCCGCGCGGCTCCGAAGGGGGATAGCCGCGCAGCGCGACGTAACGCCCGGTGGCGCTGAAGGCGAAGCCCGCAACCGCCTCGAACTCGCGGATGTCACCCGTCCGCAGGTCCATGACCGAGGCCGTACGCCGCACCGGCTCGTCGCGTTCACGCGCCGCCTCCTCCTCGTCGGAGGACACGCCGGTCGTCCACGCCAGCCAGAGCCCGTCCGGGGAGAAGCGAGGCCCGGAGGCCCACGCGAAGACCCGTGTCGAGTCCTCGTCCAGACGGCGAACCCGCAGCTCCGACGTCTCGTCGACACGGGACACCGTGTACGCGATCCAGTCGCCGAAGGGGGAGAGGGTCGAGCCCCCGAGACGCTCCCAGCGGCCGTAGTCGTCGGGGGTCACCAGCGGCAGCTCCTGGGCGGCCACGGGGCCAGGGAGGGCGAGGATGAGGGCCAAGGCCGCTCCGGCCTGAGCCGGAAGGCCGCGAAGGACGGGAATCGCACGGATCACGGTCATCGTAAGTAATCTCCAGTTTATAAAATGGAAAGTATGGTTGTCATTTCTCCTCACGCCTTTTCTGTCGGCGCGGCCAACGCACTCTCCCCCAGGATCGCATCCAGCGTCTCCACCAGCCACGCTGCGTCGTCCTCGCTGAACACCATAGGCGGCTTCACCTTGAGCACGTTGTGGTCGGGCCCGTCCACGCTGAGCAGCACGCCCATCTCGCGGGCCCGGTTCACAATGTACGTGCACGCCTCCGGGAACGGCTCCCTCGTTTCGCGATCGCGCACGATCTCGACCCCCAGGAACAGCCCCCGCCCCCGCACATCCCCCACCAGCGGATGCCGCGCGGCCAGCTCCCCCAGCCCCCCCAGCAACCGCGTCCCCATATCGCGCGCGTGCGCCACAAGCCCCCGCTCCGCAATCTCGGCGAGCACCGCCCGCGCCGCCGCGCACGACACCGGATTGCCCCCGAAGGTGCTGAAGTACTCCATCCCGTTGGCGAAGGAGTCCGCGATTTCGCGGGTCGTCACCACCGCCGCGACCGGGTGGCCGTTCCCCATCGGCTTGCCCAGCGTCACGATGTCCGGCACCACGCCCTGCAGCTGGAAGCCCCAGAAGGCGTCGCCCACGCGCCCGAACCCCACCTGCACCTCGTCCGCGACGCACACCCCGCCCGCCTCGCGAATGTGACGGTACGCGTCGGCCAGGTAGGCGGGCGGCGGCTCGATCTGGCCCCCGCAGCTCAGGATCGGCTCGGCGATGAAGGCGGCGACGCCGTGTCCGCGGTCCGCCAGCACCTGCGCGGCGTCCGCCACCTCCCCCGCATACAGGGCGCCGAGCACCTCGTCCGAAGCTCCCTCGCCCCGGCGGAACCGCCCCCGGTACACATCCGGCATCGCCGCCGCCACCACCCGGTCGCTCGGTCCCGCGCCCCCCGGCCCCGCGAACTTGTAGTGGCTGATCTCGACCAGCCCCCCCGTGTTGCCGTGGTAGCCCCCCTCCAGACAGACCACGCCGTCATTGCCCGTGTGACAGCGCGCCATGCGCAACGCCAGCTCGTTGGCCTCGCTCCCCGAGCACACCGGGAACACCACCTCGAGGGGCGCGGGGAAGCGCGCCAGCAATTCGTCGGCCAGCGCCACGATCTCACCGTGCAGGTAGCGTGTGTTGGTGTTGAGCACACGGCTCTGGCGGGCTATCGCCTCGGCGACGCGCGGGTTGCCGTGCCCCACGTGCGGCACGTTGTTCACCGTGTCCAGGAAGCGGCGCCCCGTGTCGTCGTAGAGGTACGCGCCCACGCCCCGCACCACGTGGACGGGATTGGCGTAGGACAGACTGAGGGACGGACCGAGAATTGCCCTGCGGCTTATGATCAGAACCAGCTCTCGCATGTCGGGCTGCGCGGCGGGCACGACCGAGGTGGCCGTTCCGGCGGGGAGCCCGGCGAGCGGGGTGGGGTCGAGCAGAACGCACTCCCACACGTTACGCAGCCGGTTGAGCGCGACGCCCGGGTAGTTGCCGCGGTCGTCCGGGGCGGTGCCCTCGTCGAAGAGGGGGTCCAGGGCCATGACCTGCAGGTGGAGGTGCGACGGCCAACCTCCGTTGACCGAGGCGTCGCCGAGCCAGCCGATGGCGTCGCCGGGCCGGACCTCGTCGCCCGGGGTCAGGTGGTCGAGGGTGGCGCGGTCGAGGTGGCCGTAGAGGGTGTGGAAGCCCGTGCCGTCCGGGGTCGTGTGGCGAAGGATGACGGTGGGGCCGTAGTCGAGCGGCTTGTCGTTGTGGGCGACGGCGGCCACGGTGCCGGCGAGGGGGGCGAAAACGGGGGAGCCGGCGGGGGCGAAGAGGTCGACGCCCAGATGGACGGTGCGGGACTCGGGGCCGGTGTCGCCACGCGTCCGGAAGGCTGGGGCGTCGTAGAGAAGGCGGGCCTCGCCGTAGCGGCCGACGGCGACGGTAGCCGCTGCCGCCGCGATTTCCCCGTCGATCCAGGCCTGCGACGCGACGGGGTCGGCGAGCACATCCAGATGGGGCAGGTCGAGGCTGGCCACGGAGAGGTCGAGGCTGCAGGGGCGGGCCAGCACCGCCGGGGGCATCACCGGGGCAGGAGGGCCGGCGTTGTGGAGCCATGAGGTGACCGTGTCGAAGGCGCGGTTCGGAATCATCCCGCACGCCTCCCGGATCCTGAACTCCCCGATCCGCCAGTCGGTACGAGCCAGCACATCCAGGAGCCGCCATGCCTCCTTCCGGCTGACCGCCAGGTACTCGTTGTCGGGCTGTTCGCGCATCTGGCGCGCCTGCACCGACACCGACTGGCAGAGCCGGAGCGCCACCATCGGGAGGATCGCGCGGCACTCGCCGGCCGTGAGCGGCGTCACCGAGGCGTACCCGCGGGTGATGGCGCACGCCGCCTCCAGCGGGTCGGCCATGTTCATCATGGCGTAGGCGGCCGCGATCGCCACCTCGGCCGCGCGCCAGCTGTTCGCGACGTCACCGAAGTCGATCAGACCCGTCAGGCGTGTGCCCCCCGGAGAAGGTTGGACCAGAACGTTGAAGTCGTTGCCGTCGTTGTGGATGACTGCGTGGGGAAGTTCGTCCGCCACCGGGTCGAGGCGGGCCGTGGCGCGGTCGAGGGTGGCCGCGACCAGATCCCGGCCGCCTTCCAGGTGGTGCAGATGGGCGCGGATCGTGTCCGGCGCGGTCTCCATCCTCCATGCGAATTCACGGTGGAGCGCGGGGTGGTCGAAGCCGGCCAGGGCCGCGTCCAGCTCGGCGAGGAGCGCGCCGAGTTCTTCCAGCACGCCCTGCGAGCGGGGCCGCACTTCGGCGAGAGGGATGCCGTGCAGCCAAGTGACGGCGCAGGCCACGTACGGGGCGCCCTCAAAGGTGACGTGCGCGACGCGGGAGGACTCCGATGTTTCCGAGGGCACGACCAGGCGCGGAACGGGTCCCGCGAACTTCGCGGCCGCGAGGTGGTCCAGACAGGCCGTGACGAGATCGAAGACGGGGAGCCGCGAGAGGGGACTGAGCTTGAGGACGATGTCGCCGCCGGGACCGGTGACGCGGAAGTTCAGGTCGAACTCGCCTGGGAGCGGACGCACCTCGCCCGCGACTCCGAAGACGTCCCGCGCGATCGCGGCGGCCTGTCTGCCGGGGCTGTTCAACTCACAGGCCTTCCCCCGGCCCCGATCGTGTACACGGGCGGCTCCACGCCCAGCAGATGTCGCACGAAATAGTCCCAGCGCCGCCGCATCATGTAGGGCTCGTTGCCGAATCCGTGGCCGCGGTTGGGCAGCATGATCAGGTCGAAATCCTTGTTGGCGGCGATGAGCGCATCCACGACCAGCAGCGTGTTGTACGCGGGCACGTTCGTGTCCATGGTCCCGTGGGCCAGCAGCAGCTTCCCCTTCAGGTTCTCCGCGATCAGCTGGTTGGCCTGGTTGTCGTAGTTGGTGGTGCCGTCCGGGTAGGTCTCGAGCAGCCCCTGCCACTTCTCGCCCCAGTCGTCCTCGTAGTTGCGGTTGTCGTGATTGCCCGCCTGCGAGACCGCCACCTTGTAGAAGTCGGGGTAGCGCAGAATCCCCGCCGTGCTGGCAAAGCCGCCGCCCGAGTGGCCCCAGATACCGACGCGGTCCAGATCCATCCAGGCATGCCGCGCCCCGAGCTGACGGATCATCCCCACCTGATCGGGCAGCCCGTTGTCGCCCATGTTGCCGTAGTAGGCGTCGTGGAACGCCTTCGAACGCCCCGGCGTCCCCATCGCGTCGACCTCGACCACGATGAAGCCGAGTTCGGCGATCGCCTGCTTGTCCCCGCGCGACGCCCGGAAGGAGCGCGAGCCGACGCTGCCCGACTGCGGCCCGGGGTAGAGGTAGTTGACGACGGGGTACGTGCGCGACGGGTCGAAGTGGGTGGGTTTGTACATGAGGCCGTGGAGATCGGTCTCGCCGTCGCGCGCCTTCACGGTGAAGGGCTCGGGGGGAGGCCAGCCGCTCTCGACCAGGCGGGAGATGTCGCCGCGTTCGAGTTCCATCACGACCTCGCCGTCCAGGTCGCGGACCATCGTGGCCGGGGGTGTGACCGGCGTGGAGTAGCTGTCCACGAAATGGGTGCCGTCAGGGGAGAGGGTGACCGTGTGGTTCGCGCTGTCGGGGGTGAGCAGCTTCAGCCCGCTGCCGTCCATGCCGATCCGGTAGAGGTACTGGAAGTACGGGTCGCCCGGTTCGCGCCCCACGCCCGTGAAGTAGAGGGTGCGTGACGCCTCGTCCACCCTGAGCAGCTGCTGCACGTTCCATTCGCCTGTCGTGATCCGGCCGAGCAGTGCGCCGGTAGACAGGTCGTAGCGGTAAAGGTGCCCCCAGTTGTGCCGCTTCGAGAACCAGATGACTTCGTTCGACGCCTCGAGCACGCGCCAGTTGGCGGTGCGTGATCCCGACTCGAAGAAGTTCTCCTCGGTCTCGTCGAGGACGTCCCGGACGGCGCCGGTCTCCGGGTCGGCCACCCGCAGCTGCGCATGCTTGTGGTCCCGCGAGTTCGACAGGAAAGCCAGCTGCGACCCGTCGTCGCTCCACTCCACGTCGAGGAAGACGCCGCCCCCGCCCGCCACGTGGTCCGTCGTCGAGGAGCGGTGGGGATCCGGAGGCATCTGCAGCCGCACCACGCGCGGCCCGTCCAGGTGGATCACCACGCGGCTGATGCGGAAGATCAGGCTGTCGCCCACCAGCGGGTACTTCCACGCCGACAGCCGCGGATGACCCACGTTGGTGGTCGCCATGTACATCATGCCCACGCCCCGCCCGTCGTGCTGGAAGGTGGCGATCATGTCCGAGCCGGGCGACCAAAGCAGCACCGGCGAGTCGCGCTTCACCCAGCCGGCGTTGTTGGTCGCGTACCCGTAGTCCTCGATGCCGTCGGTGGTGAGCGGGGTCTCGGTGCCGGTTTCCAGGTCGCGCAGCCACAGGTTGTGGTCGCGTATGAAGGCGGCCTTGGTGCCGTCGGGGGAGGTGATTGCGTTGGGGTCGCGAGGGGGGGCGGGGTCGGTGGGCGCGCAGGTGTAGGCGCGGAGGTCGCAGCGGAGGCGGGTGTTGCGGACGCTGGCGGCGAGGGCGTCGCCGGAGGGGTCGAGGTCGAAGGTGCGGAAGGGGAGGGCGAGGGGTGTGTAGGTGGTGTCGGTGGCCGTGCCGAGGGCGGTGGCGAGGCGCTGGTGGTCGAAGGCGTGCCGGCGGGAGCGGGCGGTGGGGTCGACCAGGATGAACTCCGCGCCGCCGGGGACGGTGTTGCGGTACCAGAAACGGCCGCCGGGCAGCCAGTTGGGCTGGACGGAGGCGCCGAAGACGAGGGGCGAGGTGGCGGCCGCGAGGAACGACTCGGCGCGCGCGTAGTCCTCGGCCGTGACGGTGGCGGGGGGTTGTTGGGCGGGGAGGGGGGCGGGGTGGGGGAGGGGGGCCGCGATGGCGAGGGCGAGGGTGGGGAGAGCGTGCAGTCTGTGTGGCATGAGGGGTGGGGCTGGGGTGGGGTGGGCGAAGCGCAGGCCTCTCAAAGGGTATCCGCAGCCAGGACCGGCGAGCAATGCCGTTGAAGCCAACGTATTGCGACTTGCAGCAGATCGTATTACGATACTCAATATGAGCGCTCTCTCCCTCAAGCTGCCCGACGACATGCACGCCGCGCTGGCCGCCGAGGCCAGGCGTCGCAACATCACGCGGTCCGCCCTCGTGCGGGAGATGATCGACCAGGCGCTCCGGTACAACGACTGCGCCGCGCCCCCCAGCTGCGCCCAGCTGGCGGGCGACCTCGTGGGCACCGTTCGCAGCGGCCGAACCGATCTGGGAACCGACGAGCGCCTTCTCGAAGAGGCGATGATCACCGACGCCCGCCCTGATGCGCCCGACCGTAGTCGTTGACACCGGGCCCATCGTCGCGCTCCTCGACGCCGATGAGTCCCGGCACGACTGGGCGCGCGCGCGCTTCGAGGAGCTTCGGGCACCGTTGCTCACCTGCGAAGCCGTCCTCTCGGAGGCGTCGTTTCTGCTGCGCCGCGCGGGCGCGGATCCGGGTCTCCCGGCGAGGCTTGTGCGGCGAGGCGTGCTCGAGGTGGCCGGTCTCTTCGAATCCGACGCGGACACCGACGCCCTGGTCCGGTTGATGCGCCGCTACGCCGATGTTCCCATGTCCTTCGCGGATGCCTGCCTGGTCCGCATCGTGGAACGGACGCCCAACGGATCCGTCATGACCCTCGATTCCGGCTTCCACATCTACCGGCAGGCCGATCGTCGAACCATCCCCCTCCTCATCCCATGACCCCTCGCCTCCGCACCGCCGCCGTCCACGCGGGCGAGCGCCCCGATCCGGCCACCGGCGCCTCGTCCCCCAACCTGGTCATGTCCTCCACCTTCGTCACGCGGGACCCCACCGGTTTCTCCGCCCACGACCTCGACGACGCTTCCGGCTACCTCTACACGCGCTGGTCGAACCCGACGGTGGCGCAGCTCGAGGCCAAGCTGTGCGCGCTGGAGGGTGCCGAGGCCTGTCTCTGCTTCGGTTCGGGGATGGCCGCGGCGGCGGGCCTCCTGCTGTCGCTGCTCGAGAGCGGCGACCATGTCGTCATGTCGGACACCAACTACGCGGGGGTCGCCGAACTGGGGCGTGACACGCTGCCGCGCCTGGGCATCGATGTCTCGTTCGTCGACACCTCCGATCCGCAGAATGTCGAGGCGGCGCTCCGGCCCGCAACGAGGCTGATCTGGCTCGAAACCCCGGCCAATCCGATCGTCCGCCTCACCGATATCGCGGCCGTGGCGGGAATCGCGGAGGCGCACGGCGATGTCCGTGTGGCCGTCGATTCCACCTTCGCCACCCCGGTCGCCACGCGCCCCCTGGAGCTGGGCGCGCACTACGTCATGCACTCGCTCACGAAGTACATCGGCGGGCACGGAGACGCGGTGGGCGGGGCGGTGCTGGGCAGCCGCGACGATATCTCGGCCCTGCGGCTGGAAGCCGGCATCCACTACGGCGGCGTGCTTTCGCCCTTCAACGCGTGGCTGATCATGCGGGGCGCCGCCACCCTGCCGCTCCGCATGAAGGCCCACGAGGAGAACGCGCTGGCGGTGGCGCGCTGGCTGGAGGCGCATCCGCGCGTCACCCGCGTCATCCATCCGGGTCTCCCGTCGCACCCGCAACACGAGCTCGCCCGGCGCCAGATGGACAACTTCTCCGGCATGCTGACCTTCCGGACCGACGGCGGGACCGAACTGGCCGAGCGGATGGCGCGCGACCTTCGAGTCATCCATTACGCGGTCTCGCTCGGTCACCACCGCAGCCTGATCTTCCGGTTGGACACCGCGCAGCTCATGGAGAGCTCCTTCCGGCTGGAGGGCTCGCAGCTAGAGAGCTACCGCGAGTACGCGGGCGACGGGATCTTCCGCGTGTCGGTTGGGCTGGAGGATCCCGAGGATCTGTGTGCGGACCTGGAGCGGGTGCTCGGGTAGTTGGCCGTTGCGGCCCCCGCGTCCGCTTGCGTATTGTGCGGTCGGCTCACCCGAAAACACATGAAGAACAGGAAGATCCCCACATGCCCAAGTCCCGCCCCCACCACCACCTCCCCACCCTCGCGGCCATCACTCTCGTGCTCACGGTCGCCCTCGCCCCCCGGTCCGCCGTCACGGCCCAGTCCTTCGGCGGCAGCGTCGCTGTCAGCGACGGCCAGGTCCTCATCGGCGAGACGGCGAACATGACGCTGCCCGGCATCGTGTACGTCTACGGCCGCACCACGGACGGCTGGAGCGAGACCGGGCGGATCACGCTGGCAGACATGCACGGCCCGCCCGACCGCTTGGGCACGGCGATGGCCGCCGACGGCGGCCTGGTCCTCATCGGCGCGCCCGGGCTGGGCGACGGGACCGGTGCGGCGCTCCTCTACCGGCGCGACGCCGGGGGCGAGTGGCGCGAAGTGGGTCGCCTGGCCCCGGAGGGCGCGGGTGAGGACGCCGGGTTCGGGGGTGCGGTGGCGCTGAATGGAGATGTTGCGGTCGTTGGGGCCGCGGGCGACGGTGACGGTGCGGGTGCGGTCTACGTCTTCACCCGCAGCGGCGACACGTGGTCGCAGCGCAGCCGGTTCCAGGGCGAAGAGGGCAGCAACGGTCTCGGGGCGTTGGTCGCCGTCGACCGGGCCACCGTTTTGGCCAGCACGACCCAGTCCATCGAACAGCTCACGATCGATGTCCACGCTTTCCACCTGGACCGCGCCACCGGCAGCCTGAAGTCCCTCGGCCTCCTGGACCCCGGCGACGACCTGGGGGAACGCAACGGGTTCGGTTTGGCGATCGCGGCCAGCGGGTCGCGAGCGTTCGTCGGGGCGACCTTTGCGAACGGTACCGGCAGGGTGGTGGTCTTCACGCGCGACAACGCCACCAACCAGTGGGCCCGGACGGCCACGCTCGCGGCCTTCGACGGTGACGGCTTCGGCGGCTTCGGTTCGGCCATCGCCTTCGAAGGTGACGATCTCTGGGTCGGGGGGCCGCGATCAGGCGCGGGACAGGGAGGCCTCTATCACTTTGTGAGCGACGGTGCCGGTGGCTGGGACCGGGTAGTCAAGTCCGTCCGCGAAGGCCTGGGCGACTTCCCCTCCTTCGGCAGCTCGCTGGCGCTGGCCGGCGACATCTCCGTGGTGGGGGCGCAGGGGATCGACAGCCGGGCGGGCGGCGCCGTCCTCCGCGAGCGGGGGGCGGACGGGACCTGGTCCGAAGGCGAACTGGTGATCGGCGACCACCGCGGACCCCCCGCGATCGTCGGCATGGAGGAGGACGCACCGTGCACCGAGGGACAGTCCGCCGGGTTCGAGTGCGACCAGGTCGACGTGATCTCCTTCCTCCCCATCAAGGACCTGTCGGGAGGCCGCGGCTCGATGATCAACGACATCTGGGGGTGGACCGACCCCGAGACGGGACACGAGATCGCGATCGTGGGCCGAAGTGACGGGACCGCCTTCGTGAACCTCACCGACCCGCACAATCCCGTCGTGCTCGGCGACCTCCCGAAGACCCCCGGCTCGCGGAGCGCCGCCTGGCGCGACATGAAGGTGCACGACGACCACGTCTACATCGTGGCCGACGGTGCCGAGCAGCACGGGGTCCAGGTCTTCGACCTCACGCGGCTGCGCGGCGTGGAGGACGAGTCCGTCACCTTCGAGCCCGACTTCCTCTACGACGGCATCGCCAGCGCGCACAACATCGTGATCAACGAGAACGAGGGGTTCGCGTACGTGGTGGGTGCCAGCGGCGGCGGGGAGACCTGCGGCGGCGGCCTGCACATGCTCGACCTGAGCGAGCCGAAGAACCCGGTGTTCGCGGGGTGCTTCGCCGACATCCAGACGGGGCGCGCCGGGACGGGGTACTCGCACGACGCCCAGTGCGTCACCTACCACGGCCCGGACGAGGACTACCGGGGCCGCCACATCTGCCTCGGCTCCAACGAGAACTCGCTCAGCATCGCCGACGTGACCGACAAGGACAATCCCGTGGCGATCGCGATGTCGGACTATCCGAGCGCCGCGTACGCACACCAGGGGTGGCTGACCGACGATCACCGCTTCTTCTACATGAACGACGAAGGGGACGAGGGCAGCGGCTCGGTCGAGGGCACGCGCACGCTGATCTGGGATGTCGAGGACCTCGACGACCCGATCCTGGCCGCCGAGTACATCGCCGAGACGACGGACACCGACCACAACCTCTACATCAAGGGCAACCTGATGTACCAGTCGAACTACGGCGCGGGGCTCAGGATCCTGGACATCACCAACCGCACCAGCCCGGTCGAGATCGCCTCGTTCAGCATCTCGCCGACCGGCTCGTCGTGGAGCAACTACCCGTACTTCGAGAGCGGGGTGGTGGTGGTGACGAGCATGAGCGACGGCATCTTCATCGTGCGGAACAAGGGGCGGCGAGCCCTGATTCCGTGAGTATTCCGTGGTATACCATACATGACAAAATGTAAAGTCAGCATTACTTCAGGGCCGTGACGCCCCGGACAGGAACCTGGAAAGGACACAGGACATCATGAGAAGCATCAGCGTGAACTTCGGTCGATTCGTGCTGGCGGCGGTGGCGGTGGCGATTTGCGCCGGCCTCGCGCCGCACTCGGATCTCGCGGCGCAGGGATACGGGGGCAGCCTGGCGGTGAGCGACGGGCGGGTGCTCGTCGGCGAGCCGGGGGGTGGCCCTCTGCCCGGCGTCGTCTACGTCTACGGTGCAACGGCGGACGGCTGGGCCGAAACGGCGCGGCTGGCCCTGACCGAGGTGGGGGACCCGCCGGATGGCTTCGGCCGTGCTCTGGCCGGCGACGGGGGTCTGGTTCTTGTGGGGGCGCCCGGGTGGGACGGCGGCAGGGGTGCCGTTGTCGCGTACCGGTACGATCCGGCGGCCGGATGGGTGGAGGTGGGCCGGCCGACTCCGGTGACCCTCGGCGAGGACGCGGGCTTCGGCTCGGCGGTGGCCGTGGACGGGGACGTGGCGGTCGTATCGGCGCCCGGCGAAGGCGACGGGGCGGGTGCGGTCTACGTCTTCACCCGCACCGGTGACGTTTGGTCGGCAGGTACGCGTTTCGAGCTGGCGGAGGCCGGCTCGGGATTCGGAAGCGGGGTCGCCCTGGGCGGCACGTCGGTGCTGGTGAGCACGGCACGCACCCGTGATGCGCCCGCGGAGGTTCACTCGCTGCGCCTGGACCGCGCGACGGGCAGCCTGGAGCATCTGGGCCGGCTCGAGCCGGGCGGAGATCTGGGCGAGGGGAGTGGTTTCGGTGGGAGTCTGATGGTGAAGGGTTCGCTGGCGCTCGTCGGGGCCCCATCCGCGAACGGAACCGGGGCCGTGGCTCTCTTCGAACGCGACGAGGAGACCGGTGCGTTGACCCCGTCCGGTACGCTCCGGCCCTTCGCCGCGGAGCAGCCCTCCGGGTTCGGTTCGGCGCTTGCGTTCGATGGCGACGACCTGTGGGTCGCCGCACCATCTGTGAATCGGGGCAACGGCGGCATCTACCGCTTCACCAGCGACGGTGCGGGCGGCTGGACCGGCGCGGTCAAGGTCGGCAGGGACGGTATCGGCGAGCGCGCCTCCTTCGGGAGCGCCCTGGCGCTGGCCGGCGATGTCGCGGTCGTGGGCGCGAGCGGCGTCGACGGCCGCGCGGGCGGCGTGGTCATCGCCGAACGGGGTGGAGCGGGCACGTGGAGCGACGGCGACCTCGTGATCGGCGACCACCGGGGATTGCCCGCGATCGTGGGCCGCGGCGACGACGTTGCGTGCGCGGACAACGACGCGGCCGGCTTCGAGTGCGACAACGTCAACATCATCTCCTTCCTTCCCATCAACCAGCTGGCTGGCGGGCGCGGGGCACGCGTCAACGACCTCTGGGGGTGGACCGACCCGGAGACGGGGCGCGAGATCGCGATCGTGGGCCGCACCGACGGCACCTCCTTCGTCGACCTCACCGACGCCTACAACCCCGTGCTGCTCGGCAACCTGCCCAAAACGCCCGGCTCGCGCAGCGCGATCTGGCGCGACATGAAGGTGTACGGCGACCACGTCTACATCGTGGCCGACGGCGCCGGACAGCACGGCGTCCAGGTCTTCGACCTCACGCGGCTGCGCGACGTGGGCGGGGAGGCCGTCACCTTCGAGCCCGACTTCCTCTACGACGGCATCGCCAGCGCCCACAACATCGTCATCAACGAACTGACCCCGTTCGCGTACGTGGTGGGGAGCAGCGGGGGAGGGGAGACCTGCGGCGGTGGTCTGCACATGCTCGATCTGGCCGATCCGAAGCGTCCGGCCTTCGCGGGGTGCTTCGCCCACGCCGAGACCGGGCGACGCGGCACCGGCTACTCCCACGACGCCCAGTGCGTGATCTACCACGGCCCCGACGAGGAGCACCGCGGCAAGGAGATCTGCCTCGGCTCCAACGAGAACGCGCTCAGCATCGCCGACGTGAGCGACAAGGACAACCCGGTCGCGCTCTCCATGGCGGATTACCCCAATGTCGCCTACGCGCACCAGGGGTGGCTGACCGAGGACCACCGCTTCTTCTACATGAACGACGAGGGCGACGAGCCGCGGGGCCTGGTGGAAGGCACCCGCACGCTGATCTGGGACGTGGAGGACCTCGACGATCCGCAGCTCGTCAACGAGTACATCGCCGAGACGACCGACACCGACCACAACCTCTACATCAAGGGCAACCTGATGTACCAGTCGAACTACGGCGCCGGACTGCGGATCCTCGACATCACCGATCCCGTCAACCCCGTCGAGATCGCGTACTTCGACAACTCCCCGTACGGGGGCGCGTCGTGGAGCAACTATCCCTACTTCGCGAGCGGGGTCGTGGTGGCGACGGGTACGGGGGACGGGCTGTTCATCCTGCGCAACACCGCGCGGCGAGCCCTGATTCCGTAGGGGAGCGTGGAAGGATAGGGGGACCATGACCGGACCTCGCGGAAGTCCGGCCGTTGCGGTGGTCGTGGCGACGCTTCTGCTCGCCTGCGGGGCCACCGAGCCCGAGGCCCGGCAGGTCGAGTGGATCCAGCTCACCCTGGAGTCGGGCGCAACGCTCGATATCGCCGTCCTGCGGCCGGAGTCCACGGCGAAGGGGGTGGTGGTGGCCTTCCCATGGGGCGCGGGAGACGCGGGCCTCCTCCTGGGCCTGATCCAGGCGTACTGGGACCCGGCGGCACCGGATGCGGGGTACGCGGTGGTCGGTGTCGTGGCCTATGGGCCAAGTCTCGAGCGCAACGGGGGAGAGGTCATGACCGCGGTCATGGGTTGGATCGACGAGAATCTCGGGGAGGCGGGCGACAAGGTCGTGATGACCGGGGCGTCGGCGGGTGGAGTGGGGGTTTTCCACGCGGCCCTGGCCGTACCCGACCGGATCAGCGGGATCATCGCGATGCCGGGACGCTACACGGGCGAGGCTTCCCTGGAGGTGTTGGCGGACGCCGCGGTGTGGATGATGGTGGGCGAGGGGGATACGAACTGGATCGAGCGGTCGGAGGCCACCGCGGAGAAGCTGGAGGTGGCGGGGGTCGAGGTGACGCACGAAGTGGTTCGCGGCCAGGGGCATGTGCTGCGGGTGGACCAGGACGCGCTCCTTGGGTGGATCGAAGGGCGGTAGGTCGGCGGACGTATGAGGACCGAGTCGCTGACGCGCGGTTGCGGCGGGCGCGAAACCTTGCCGGGCCCGGCGTCGTTAGTATTACATATATAGGAATCCAAACCTGGGAGGAGACGAGACGTGCAACTCATCATCGATACACTCCTGAGCGCGGTACTCTTGATGGTGGTCGGGCGGATGGTCAAGGGAATCGAGGTCCGCGACCTGAAGGCGGCGGTGATCGGCACCCTGGTTTTCGGATTCTCGAACTGGCTCATCTGGGCCGCACTGGGCGGCCTCGGCCCCATGCTGCTGATCATGACGCTCTGGTTCTTCGCCCTGGTGGTGAACGCGGTGGCGCTCATGATCACCGGAGCCATGGTGCGCGGTCTCAAGGTCCAGAGCTTCCCCGCGGCGCTCATGGGCGCGGTGGTGCTGGGGATCATGAACCTCCTGCTGGGAGTCCTGTTCAGGATCTTCTCCTAGCGCATCGCGGGACTGCCGGTCCCGGCGGTCCGCGGACCAATCCCCGCTTCGCTGGAGCGGCGACGCATCCGCGCTTCCTGACGGAGGTCCGCTCCGCGATCCCGGCGACCCTTGCGCCTTGCCAGTCCGGCGCCTCTCCGCTAACGGTGCTCGCTGGAGTTTCCCCACGGACCAACTGGCCAGGAGGTGCGAGCATGAGGGTGCGGTTCCCGGAGCGGTCTCGATAGCATGATCTGGGAAGCATGGCTGACCCTTGCGGTCGTCACGCTGGCGGTCCTGGTCCTCACCCGGGATCTGGTCTCGCCGGCCGTCGCGTTCATGGCGGCCGTCGTGGTGCTGCTGGTCGCCGACGTGGTGACTCCGGGGGAGGCCTTCCAGGGATTCTCCAACCCCGCGCCGATCACGGTGGCCGCGCTGTATGTGCTGGCCCGCGCCGTCGAGAAGAGCGGGGCGCTGCAGCCGATGGTGCGGGCCACCCTCGGCACGGCACGAAGCGTGCGCGGGGCGCTGGCCCGCATGACGGTGCCCGTCGCGGCCGCCTCGGCCTTTCTCAACAACACGCCGATCATCGCGATGCTCTCTCCCCAGATCGGGGAGTGGGCGGACCGGCGGGGCGATTCGGCGTCGCGCTACCTGATGCCGCTTTCGTTCGCGGCGATCCTCGGGGGGATGACCACCCTGATCGGCACCTCCACCAACCTCGTCGTCTCGGGCCTGCTGGAGGAACAGGGGTACGATCCCTTCACCATGTTCGAGCTGACGCGGGTTGCGCTGCCGCTGGCGTTGCTGGGACTTGTGGTCACCGTGCTCGTATCGCCCAACCTTCTCCCCGACCGGCTGCCGCCCCGCCAGGAAGCGCGCGAGGGTGGGCGGAGCTTCTCGGTGCGCATGATCGTCGAACCGGGGGGACCGCTTGACGGACTGCGCATGGACGAGGCCTGGTCGGTACTGCCCAAGGGCGCCACGATGGTCTACTTCGAGCGGGACGGGGAGGGGGCAGGGCAGCCGCATCCGGATACCGTGCTCAAGGGGGGGGACTATCTGACGCTCCTTGGCGACACCGACGTGGTCCTGAAGCTGCACGACATCTCGGGGCTGGCGTCGTCGCAGCAGCCGCACCTGCCCTTCGAGTTCAGGAGTGCGCGCCACTCGTATTTCGAGGCCGTCATCGCCCCCGAGTCTCGGCTGGTGGGGCGGTCGCTGATCGACATCCGCTTCCTGGCGCGCTACCAGGCCACCGTGGTGGCGATTCACCGGGCGGGCGAGCCCGTGCACGGTCATCTCGCCCAGGCGTCGCTCAAGCCCGGCGACACGCTGATGGTGATCGCGGACCAGGGGTTCGGCGAACGCTGGCGGGGGCGCAACGACTTCATGCTGGTGTCGCGCCTGGGTGCACCGGCACCGCCGCTCTCGCCCAACGCGGTGGTGGTGCTGGCGGTGGCGGCCGCGGTCGTGGTGGGCGCGGGCCTTCAGATCCTGCCGATCCTGCATCTGTCCCTGCTCGGCGCCCTCGCGCTGGTCGTCCTGGGCATTCTCACGCCCAACGAGGCCAAGGACTCGATCGACTTCGACGTGATCGTGGTGATCGGGGCCGCCTTCGGGCTCGCGGCCGCCGTGGAGAGCTCCGGGCTGGGGCAATCCGCGGCCGACCTGATCGCCGCCATTTCCGGCAGTTTCGGCGCGCAGGGGGCCATGGCCGCGATCGTCGTGAGCACGATCGCGCTCAGTTCGATCATCACCAACAACGCGGCCGCCGCCCTGGTCCTCCCCATCGCGCTCACCTCCGCCGGCACCTTCGGGATCGATGCGCGGGCGGCGGCGGTTGCGGTGGCGCTCTCGGCGTCGGCGTCCTTCATGACCCCCATCGCGTACCAGACCAACCTGATGGTCTACGGCCCGGGCGGGTACCACTTCGGCGACTACGCGCGGCTGGGGACCCCGCTCACGCTGGTGGTGCTGGTGGGGCTGGTGTGGTCGACGATGGGGTAGCCGCGCGCGCCCTCACGCCGTCAGCGCCCGAAGAACAGGCTCAAGCGCGTCCGCGGCCATTCGCTCCAGCTCCTCGGCGGTGCGGTTCTGGACGGGATGGGGGACCCACACGATCGCGGGGTCGAAGCCCAGCGACCGGATCTGGAAGGCGGCCGCCTCGCGGAAGGCCGTAGTGGCGACCAGGAGGCCGGGCAGGCCCCGGTCGTCGAGCGACTTGATGTCATGCAGACCGCATGATACGCACGATCCTCAGTCGGCGAGGGCCTCGGCGACCACGTCGGTGCTCTCGGCGATTTCGTCCAGGAGCGCGACGGTGGCGGGCTTGGCGTTGGTCGGCTTGGCGAAGCGGGCGGTGCCGATGCCCCGGGCGTGGAGTCTTGATTCGAGGTGGTCCAGGAACTCGCCGGAGCGGTGCTTGCCGATGTCGAGGAGCGCAACGGTCGTGCCGTGCAGGGAAGCCGGAGGGGGGCGGCGGGGACGGGTGGTAGGGGTGGTCTCGGCGGTGGGGTCGTGCAGGGTCGCGGAGTGGTTCATACCTCGATCTCGCGGGTGATGGGGTGTGATTCGTCGAACGAGCGTCCTCCGGGCCAGCCGGAGATGATGGCCGAAAAGAGTCCGGCCGGACCTCCCGCCCGCACGAGCAGCAGGGCGCCGGGGTGAAACTTGGGTATGAGTGGATCCCGCCGGGAAGCGGGCATGCCCTCGGCGACGCCCCCGGCGCCCGCCGCCACCTCCGCCGCCGGGCGTTGTAGCGCCTCGTGGAGAGAATCGGTGATCTGCTTCCGCCCCCACCCGGCCTCGCGGTAGATGGCGTAGTGCTCGGGAGACAGGACCAGCAGCGCAGGCGCCCATTCGCAGAGCTTGGGGTGCCCCACCGCCGCCAGCGCCATCGCCAGCGAGCGGGTCAGCTCCGCCGGGGTACGGGCCTTCTGGTCGGTCACCCCCTGGATGCCGTCGCCGGCGAAGACGGTGACCGCGCTGCGGCCCGGGGGAATGCCGCGCGCAACCGAGAGCGGCGTCCACTCGGCGTCGCTCTCGTCCTCGGCGAAGCAGAAGGTGTACTTGCCTGGAGATCCCAGCGTGGAGCGGTCGATCTCACCGGGACGCCCACCGCCGACGTTGCGGATCACCAGGTTGACTGCGCGGCCGATGGTGGCGTTGGCCCGGTTCCCCTGTCCCAGCGCGTTGAGCCCGGCGTTCATGCCGACGCGCCGGGCCACGGGACCGTTCACGATCACCACCGGCCCCGAGAAGCAGGTGCTGCAGGTGACCCCGTGCAGGGTGAAGCCGGGATCCAGCGCCGCCTCCAGCGCGGTCAGCACGACCGGCATGTACTCGGGCCTGCACCCGGCGAGCACCGCATTGATGGCCACCTTTTCGACGGTGCACCGTGCCATGGCCGGGGGGATCCTGCCGATGATCGCGGTGGGGTCGCGGCGGGTTCCGCCCAGCATGCGCAGGATGCGCTCGGGGGTCGGCGGGACCACCGGGAGGCCATCGGTCCAGCCGCGGTCGTAGCACGCCTCGACGGGATCGGCACCGGGCGAGAGTTCGATGGTGCGCGCGCGGATGCCGGTCTCGCCGTAGCGTGCCCGCAGGGATTCGGCGACCCCCGGCTCGACGGAGCGTGATCCGCACCCCGGGCGGTGCGGCGGAAGCCCGGTCCCCAGCGTGGCGAGGCCGGTGAGGTCGCGCCATTCGGCCCGGATCCACCCCTCCGTGCGCCCCACGCCGCTTCCGCGCTCTTCACGGATCAGGGTGGGAACGGTCCGGATGCCTAGGCGGAAGGATTCCTCGAGGCTGCGGTCGTCGACGGCGGCGGCGGCCAGATCGGGGCCGAGGAAGGTGTCGTCATCCTGCCAGTACACGGTGACGGGGTGTCCGGATCGGAGGATTTCGGAAAGGACGGGGGCCACGAGATGGCAGGTCTCGCAGTCGTCCTTTACCACGGCCACGAAGCGGGCGGTGGGGGTGGGGGTCGGTGTGGTCGTGGGTGGCTCCGGTGATCACGGGAATGGCGTGGCTGACGCGGTGCGACTCCGGGGGTTTGCCGCCGCGTTCGGATCGGTTGGGAAACTGACGCACCGCGAGGCGGCTGACAACGCCGTGGGTGTGTGACGCGCGTCGTGGTTCGGTACATTTCCGCGGCCACGACGCACCAACCTGAGAGAGGAGCCCCGGATCGCACCCCTGCGGATCGGTCCCGCATTCTTCAAGGCCCACGGTCACGGCAACGACTACCTGGTCTTCGAGGAGGGCCGCGGCCCGAAGCTGACGCCGGCGCTGGTGCGGCGCATCTGCGATCGTCATCGGGGGCCGGGGGTGGACGGGATCGTGGTGGTCGAGGCGGGGTCGGAGGGGGCGGAGCCGCGCCTGCGCATGTTCAATCCGGACGGCAGCGAGTTCGAGCGCAGCGGAAACGGGCTCCGCATTGCGGGCGTGTATCTGAGACGGCTCGGCCGTGCGGGGGACGAGCCGTTTTCGGTGCTGGTGGGCGGTGACCGCGTGTGGTTGCAGGTGAAGGAGCAGGATGTGGAGGGCGTGTGGGACGCGCGGGCGGATATGGGAAGGGTGGGTTTCCCGGACGGCCCGCCGTTTGTGGCGGTGGGGTGGGTGGGGGAGGGGGGACGGGTCGTGTTGGCGCTGCCGCCGCCGCCGGATGGAGGCGCTTCACGCGTCGAGGTGGTGCCCGTGTCGGTCGGAAACCCGCACGCCGTGGCCTTCCGGGACGGATGGACCCGGGCCGAGGTCGCGCACTATGGACCGTTGATCGAAAGGCACGAAGCCTTCCCGCGGGGCACGAACGTCCAGTTCGCCCAGATCCCGGCCGGATCCGATATGGCCATACCATATGAGATGGCCATACTCATCTGGGAACGGGGGGTGGGGCCGACCACGGCATCGGGGACGTCGGCGTGCGCGGCGGTGGCGGCTGCCGTGAAGTGCGGTTTCATGACGCCCGGTCCGGCGACGGTCGTCATGGAGGGGGGCTCGATGGAGGTGGAGGTGGCCGCCGACCGGTCGGTCCGTCTGCGCGGGCCGGTCGAGGAGGTGTGTTCGGGGGAGCTGGCGCCGAATCTGTCGGAGGGGATTCTCTAAGCGCTATTCAGGTGCGAGCCCGTATGAGCAGCACCGCCCCGACCAGGAAGAAGAGTAGGTTGGGGGCCCACGCAGCCCAGACAGGGGAGAGCCCGCCGGCGATCCCGATGGCGCCGAACAGCCTGAGGAGCAGGATGTAGATCAGGGTGGAACCGAGGGCCACCCCCACGCCGAACGCCGCCCCCCCCTTCTTGGCCGTGGTGGCGAGGGGCGCCCCGAAGAGCATGATCACGAGGGTGGCGGCGGGAATCGCCAGCTTCTGTTCGCGCGCCACGAGCAGTTCGTTCGGGTCGCCGCCAGAGCGGTACACGGCTTCCGCCTGCCGCCCCAGCTCCTCGTAGCCCATCTCCTCCTCGCTGCGGGGATCCTGCAGAAGTTCCTCGGGGGTCGGGACCAGCCCCGGACGGCGGTAGCGTTCGAATCTGAAGGAATACTCCCCGCCGTCCGGGCGGACCACGCGCAGATACCCATCCTCCAGGGTCCAGCCGTCTTCTTCGGTGTAGAGCGCCTGCCGGGCCCAGACGTGCAGGCGCGCACCGTCATCGTCCTCCTTCTCCAGCAGTATCCTGTCGGCCCGGTTGTTGGAGACGTAGAGCTGCTGGATGCTGAGGGTCTCTCCCGCTTCGGTCTGGAAGACGAAATTGTTGCGCCAGTCGCGCCGCACCTCCCGTTCCTTGAGGACCTCGGCCGCCCTGCGATTGGTCGTTGTCACGACGGTGCCCAGCATGAACGCGCCCACCGTCAGGACCGTGCCGATCGGCCACAGCGGCACGAAGAGCCGGTGGAAGGAGATGCCCCCCGCCTTCGCCGCCTGGATCTCGCGGTGGACGGTCATCGAATGAATCGTGAAGACGGTGGCCACCAGCGCCGCGACGGGGAACGACCACAGGACGAACTTGGGGTACATGAACAGGTAGCCCAGCCCGATTTCCAGGTCGGTGAGCTCGCGGTCGATGTACACGCCCCGCCTGTCCGACAGGTCCGACAGGATGAACATCACGGGGACGCTCAGGACGAAGATCGCGAAAAGACGCGTGTAGGTCGCCGCCACCAGGCGGTCCAGGGTGCGGATCACCGGGCCCTCCCGGCAGGCCACGGAATCCGCGACCACGCCCGGCGTGCCCCCGCGCGCGCCTCCAGCCACAGCTCCTGCCAGCCGCTCTCGCGCGATGAGGCCGTCCAGCGGGCCAGCCTCGACGCGAGAAGCACCCCGATGGCCAGGAAGGTCAGGCTCGCCGCCCACATCGACCAGAAGGGCGTGGCCAGGTCCCGGTCGGCCCAGTCCTCGCCCGTGGACATGCCGTACTGGTAGACGCCGATCACGATGGCCGACACCACGATCACCATGCTGATCCCCCCGCGCGAGAAGCGCACCCCGACCGGCATGCCGATCAGCACGAAGATCATGCAGGCACTCGCAATCACCAGCTTCTTGTGGATTTCGACCCAGTACTGGCTGACGCGCTTGCTGAGTGACCGGAACCGGGTGGCCTGCGTCCTGGCGTCGATGGA
Organism: Longimicrobiales bacterium; assembly: GCA_965211795.1. Classification (GTDB taxonomy): domain Bacteria; phylum Gemmatimonadota; class Gemmatimonadetes; order Longimicrobiales; family Gaopeijiaceae; genus Bin94. The sequence goes on along the minus strand of OZ242973.1, from coordinate 2,621,459 downwards.
CACCATCCGGATCATGTCGTCCTGGGGCACCTGGGCGTCCTCGAACCCCGGCGGGGCCTTGGAGAGTCGGGTGGACCCGCCCTCCTCGTCGCCGGAGCGGCCCAGTGCCCGTTCGACCGCCTGGACCGCGGCCACGCGCGACTCCTCGCGCAAGCTGTCCAGCTGCAACATCTTGGCATTCGCGGAGTCATGAAGCGTAGCAACGGACATCTCCCGGTCGCTCCGGTAGTTGGCGTCCGTGGCCTCGAAGATGTCGCCCACTCCGCGCAGCACGTAGAGCTGCTGTTCGAAGGCGGTTCGCTGGAAATTGCGCTGGTCGGCCGAGCCCACTTCGTAGGCCTCCCCGTCGTAGAGACGGAGCTGGAGGTCGGTAAAGGTGGCGTTCAGCTTCATTTCGCCGCGCGCGGCATAGGTAGTGCGCCGCACCCCCTGCCGGCTCATATCATAGATGCGGACATCGGTCAGCTCACTGGACACGGGATCAATGAATTCCGCCCGCAGGTAGTAGGGGCCCAGACCGTTTTCCCCCTCGATGACGTTGACCACTCGCTCGCGGAGCTGAAAGGTGGGACTCTTGCGCTGGATCGAAACCTGGAGGTTCTTGAGCCGGTGGTTGGCCTCGGGGAGGACCCGGTCATTGAAGAAAAAGGTGATGGCGGCAAGGAAGACCCCCAGGAACATCGCGGGCAGGAAGAGCCGCCGCGGGCGCACGCCGCCCCCGGACATGGCGATGATCTCGCTGTTGGCCGCCAGCTCGCTGAAGGTGTAGAGGACGGCCGGGAGGACGGCCATGGGAAGGGTGATCGCAATGGTGTGGGGCAGCGAAAGGAGGAGAGCCTCCAGAATGACATCCCTGGGGAGTCCCTTGCCCGCAAGATCGTCCAGCCTCTGCGCGATGGCGTTCACGAAGAGCAGTCCGGTGAGCAGACTGAAGGTGAAGAGGAAGGGCCCCACGTGCGAGCGGAGCAGGTATCGGGTAAGGATGGACATGGTGAAATGTAACCGGTCCCGGCGTTGCTTCCGGCTGGGAAATGCCGGCCTCGAGATCTTCTCGAGGAGCCCTGGGGCTACCATAAGGGACGCCGCGTGAGGATTCGACGGTTGCTCCCGGCCGCGGCCGTCCTGCTTCCGGCCGCGGGAGGCGGTGTCGCCGATGCGCAGGAACGGATTCCTCCTCCGCCCGATACCGTTCTGTGGATCATCCCCCAGCTCCGCGAACCCGCGGGCACCCTGCTGTCTCCGCCCCCACCCCCCGTGCCCGTCATGCGCATCGGCATGGCCCGCATCCCCGTCACCCTCCTCGGACTGCCCATTCTACGAACGGGAGACGCCGCGGAAGACGGCTCCCTTGTCCGCAACCCCCTCCTCCGTCTCGGCACCCTGGGGCGCACCATCGGCTACGGCCGGATGCCCGCACCGGCCGGTCGCGGACCGCCCGGGCGCCTCGCGGGCGCACCCGTCAGGTTCCAGAACGAATTCGCCGACCTGGGCTTCGCGTTGAGCGGATCCGGCAGCATCGGCGGAGATTGGACGCGATTCAGGCCCTGCGACGAGTCGGTGGAGACCTGCACGGTCCCGCTCATCCCGCGGATCACGCCCGACATCCAATTCGCGGCCCGGGCCGAGGGGACGATCACGGACCGCGTCGTCGTGGACGTCGACTACCAGCAGGCCCGCGAGTTCCAGGGCGCCAACCGGATCAACATCCGCTACCAGGGACTGCCCGGCGAGGTCTTCCAGCGCCTGGAAATCGGCGATGTCCGCTTCGACCTGCCTCCCTCCAGATACCTGCGCGGCGGTGTGCCCCAGGGCAGCTTCGGCTTCCAGGCCGCGCTCGAGGCGGGTCCGGTGGAGGTGCGGTCGGTGTGGGCCCAGGAAGCGGACGAAGTGACCTCGCGAACCTTCCGGCTGGAGGGTTCGGGCAGGACCTTCTCGCGGTCCGACACGCTCGTCCTCGACGATGCGGACTACATCGACGGCCAGTTCTTCTTTCTCTTCGATCCGGAGCACCTCTTCGACTACCCGCACATCGACGCGCTGGCGCTCACCCCAAACGCGGGACCGTCCTCCGTCACGCCGGGAGCCGAACCGATCCAGCTGTACCGCTCCACCATCGATCCCTTCGCACGGCAACAGGTGGCGGGGCACATCCAGGCCGACGCCATCGCGGCACAGGGGACGGACAGCGTCACCGAGTCGGCATGGTTCCAGTACCTGCAGCCGGGCCGCGACTACATGGTTCATCCCAGCGGACTCTGGGTGGCGCTCGGATCGCCCCTGGGGCCCGATGAGATGCTGGCCGTCACGTATGTCACCGAGTCGGGAGACACCGTCGGCACCTACAATCCGGAGCGGATCTACCGGAGCGGGGGCAGGCCCCGGCTCAAGCTGCTGAAGGCCTCCGCGGCCCAGCACCAGCCCGGCCGTCCGACGTGGACGACCGAAATGCACCAGGTCTACCGCGTTTCCTCCTTCGGCGACGTGGATCCGGCTTCGCTGGAGCTCACGATATCTCTCGGTGAAGAGAGCGTGGGACGCACCTTCGCCCGCCGCGACAACGGAGACGACGTGACCTACCTGCGCCTCTTCGGGCTGGACGAGGAGTCGCCCAGGGACCGGCTGGACGAGTCGCACGTCTACCGGCCGGCGCTGGACTCCTTCGAGGACCAGCCGCAGGTGTCGGGGACCTTCATCGTCTTCCCGACCCTCGAGCCGTTCGCGAACCCGCCGCCGCTTCGCAGCGTGACCATCGATTCCACCGAAGTGCGAAGGTTGCTGGGCGAGAACCGCAACGATCGCATCTACCGCGCCGCGGACCCCTTCGAGCGCGAATACGGGGGGGTCTTTCGGCTGAACATGACCTATGAAGTCACCGCAGGCGATTCGGTCTCGACCTTCTCGCTGGGAGCGGCGGGCATCCGCGAGGGTACCGAGAGGGTCACGCTCGACGACCGGCAACTGGTCCGGGACGTCGACTACCGGATCGACTACTTCAGCGGGGAGCTGAGCCTGCTGGATCTCGAGGGGCTCCTGGCCACCAGCCCGGGGCGCAGCCTAGAAGTGACGTGGGAACAGAGGAGTTCCTTTGTGGTGACGCCGTCGTCCGTCTTCGGCCTGAACGCCCGCTATGATCTGGGAGACTACGGCGAACTCAACCTGATCGGCCTCTACCAGACCGAGGACCAGCTGGTGCGAAGACCGCGCCTGGGCGTGGAGTCGAGCGCGGTCGGGCTGGGGGGATTCAGCGGAAACCTCAATGTGGATGCCCACCTGCTGACCCGGGTGCTGAACGCGGTCCCGGGGTTGCGGGCCGGAGATCGCTCGTCGCTGCATCTGTCGGGTGAAGCGGCGGTCTCGGTGCCGAACCCGAACACGCAGGGCGCCGTGTACCTGGACGACTTCGACGGGGTCAACGCGCTTCCTCTGTCGGTGGTGAGCCATGATTGGCGCCTGGGCAGCCGTCCCGCATTCACCGACGGCGCCGGGGGTGTACTGCCGCCGGGGATGTCGGCCGACAACAAGGCCGCGATGACGTGGCAGCACACCTGGATCGAGGAGGGCGTGGGTGGGGACAGTCTCGGCGTCTTCGAGGGCTTCAATCCCGTTTCCGACATCGACCAGCAGATCCGTGTCAGCGGTACCGCGCTGCGCGAGTGGGGCCTGCTCGGGCGCTTCGAACACGAGAGCGGAGACGTGGAGGGTCCGAACGAGTGGGCGTCGATCACCACCGTCCTGAGTGCAACCGGCAGGGACCTCACCAAGAGCGACTTCATCGAGTTCTACGTGCGCGACGGGGACTTCCTGTCGCTGGTGCTCGACGTGGGAATCGTCAGCGAGGACGCCTTCTTCGTGGACGCTACCGGAGCCGTCAACGGCGTGAAGCCGGATGTCCACCTCCCATGGGGCCTGGGGCACCTCGACCAGGAGGCGTATCCCGAACGCGGGGAGGTCTGGGGGGACTTCGCGGACGAACGGGGAGTCTGGGAGGAGCGTTGCAAGGCCGAGCGGGGCCGTGTGTACCCCCTTGGCGACCCCAACGCCAACTGTACCCGGGGCAACGGCATCAACGACTCCGAAGACCTGGACAGAGACGGCAACCTGGACACTCTGGAACGATATCGCCGCTTCGTGATCCGGCTCGACGGCTCCTCGCCCTTCATGGTTCGCGACCGCGACGAGACCGGCACCGCGTTTCGCCTCTACCGCGTTCCCCTGCGCGGCCCGTCCGGGATCGACGTGGGCGGAGCCATCACCGACGCCGAACTGCGCGCCGTGCGGCACCTGCGCATCACCGTGGCGGGCAAGCGCCGCGACTCCTTCGTGCTGGCCCGCCTGGCGATCGTGGGATCGACGTGGATCAAGCGCTCGAAGAGCGGGGTGCTCACCGGCCTCGGCGGCGACACGGCTTCGGTGCACGGACGGGTCGAGGTGGGTCCCGTCTCCAGGGTCAGCGTGGGCGACGCCTACTCCTCGCCGCCGGGCGTGATCGAGCAGCTCGACGACCCGACGGCGGCCTTCGGCGGGCAGGGCATCGAGTTCAACGAGCGCTCCCTCTCGGTCGCTTTCGAAAACGTGCTGCCGGGGGACCGGGCCGAGGTCTACAACCGTTTCCCCCAGCAACCCCGCGACTTTCTCTCGTACCGGGAGGCGCGGCTGTGGGCGGTCCCGGCCCGTGGCGACTTCGGATCCGAGGTGCCCGCGTATTTCTTCGTCAAGATCGGAACCGACGACCGCAACTTCTACCTCTTCCGCACGCGCCTCGACCCGGTCGCCGCGCCGGGCAGGGTACGCGAGGAGGAGTGGCTCCCCGAAGTCGTCATCCGTTTCGAGGAGTGGCTGCAACTCCGGCGTGACGCGGAAGCTCAATTCATCGTCAATCCCCGGATGGCGGGGGACCCGCCGCTCGTGCTGTGGTCGGCCGATTCCACCTACGCCATCGTCATGCAGGACCGCGGCCGCGCGCCCAACCTGGCCTCGGTGCGCGAGATGAGCATGGGCGTGATGAACGAGACCGGGTTTCCGCTGTCGGGCGAGGTGTGGGTGGACGAACTTCGGCTGTCGCGCGGGGTCCGGGACGCGGGCCTGGTGTCGGCGGTCGACGCCGAGATCAGGGGCGGGGACTTTCTCCACTCCCGGGCGTCCTTCCGGAGCCGCGGCGGCTACTTCCGCCAGCTGCGGGCGACCCCGAGCTACCATGACGACCGGACCCTCGACATGCAGACGACCCTGCAGCTTGGCCAGTTTGCGCCCTCCGCGTGGGGGGTGGACGCGCCGCTGTCGATCACCTACGAACGTGAGGACCGGGCACCCATCTTTCTGTCGCGCAGCGATGTGCGCGTCGACCGGCTGCCGAGGGCCAGACAGCCCGGGTTCAACCGGACCCGCTTCGACCTGTCGCTCCGGCGCAGAACCGCTGAGGAGACCGGCTTCTGGGACGCCGTGCTGGACGGCTTCGATGCGCGCGCCGGGGTGGTCCGTTCATCGGTGCGGACCGTCACCACCGAGAGCGAAGGCGACGGGGTGGACGCCTTCATCGGGTACGAGGCGGCGCCGGCACACCGCGACATTCCGCTCTTCCCCGGCTGGCTGGGCGAGGTGCTGCGCGGTCTCCTCCCCTCCTTCCTGGAGGACCGTATCGCGGGGGCGCGGCTGCGGTGGACGCCGACGGCCTTCTCGTTTCACAGCGAGATGCTGGATCGCGAAGTGAGCACCACCCGCTTCGACCACATTATCGAGACCGACGAGGATTCCCTGGCCCAGGTCACGGAAGCGCCGCGGCGGAAGGTGTCGGCCTCGGCGCGCGTCGTGTTGCGTCCCGTCCCGTCGCTTACGGCGGAAGCCGACTTCCTGAGTGGTCGGGACCTGCTCACGGTGGAGGAGCTGTCGGCCGACCAGGGCACGCGCGATCTCCTCGCCGGCGAGCGGCGGCGCGTGGGAAGCGTCGATCTGGGCTGGGAGGTGGATCGCCACGTGCGGACGAGTCTGGTGTTCCAGCCACGGCTCACCGACTGGATCGGGACCAGGGTCCAGGTGAATACGATCTACTTCTCGGAGCGGAATCCCGACCTGATCGAAACGCGCCATACCCCGACGGATACGGCGCTCGTCCTGCTTCGCAACGTCGACGGGCAGAGAACCCTGAACGCCTCCGTATCGCTGAATCCGGCGATCCTGGCCACGGAGCCGGGAGAAGGCACCTTCGCGCGCCTGTGGTCCCGGAGGCTGGAGCCCCTCTTCTTCAACTACATCAGCGGGCTGACTTCCCGCTTCAACCGGGAGCCGGTGGACCCGGGCACGATCTACGAGTTGGGATGGGGCGGGCGCGAGGACTTTCTCGTCATTGGCCGTGATTCCGCCTCGACGTTGAGCGACCGGCAGAGGATCACCCTGTCGGGGGGACTGAAGTTCCTCGGCTCCGGCGCGGTCAGGATCGGGTATCAGCGCAGCGACTACCAGACGCTGGACACGCGTTCCGATCGTGAGGACGTTTCCACGGTTTGGCCCGACGTCAACGTATCGGTCGCGAACATGGCGCTTCCCGGGTTCCTGTCGCCGGTGTTGGAGCGCCTGTCGGCGAGTGCCGGATACCGCCGGAGCAAGAATTCGCTGGAGTTCGGCACGGGAGCGAGACAGAACCGCTTTGGCGAAGACCGGGCCGTGCCGGCATCGCTGACGCTCGTCTTTCCCCGGGGCTTCACGCTCACGTACGAGGGTCGGCGCGACCGCGGCGAGAGCAGCGACCCCACCGGCGACACGAGACGGACGCAGAACTCCCATGCTCTGACCGCCGAGGCGGCGCTCCGGTCGCCGATTTCCGTCTTCGGGCGGCGGGGCGCGCGGATGCGGTTCGAGCTGAGTCTGGCGTATTCGGACGAGGTGCGGTGCCGCCAGCCGGCCCCGGACAGTCCGTGCGTGGCCTTCATCGACCAGCTGGAGAGGGACGCGTCGCTGTCCATCGATTCGACCGTGCGCGACTATCAGCTCGGCTTGCGGCTCCACTACCTCGACCGGCGGTCCTTCGTCGGCCGGCGCGCGGGGTTGACCCGGTTTCAGCTCGAAGTCTTCGGCCAGTTCCTGCTGACCCCGGATCTGCTTGGTGGGATGCGGTAGCGCTGTCGGCCGGGGAGCCGCAAAAGAAGTCCCATTTCGTCATGGAAGCGCCCGCAAAACGGGGTGATACTTCTGCCCCCGCCGCGACCTGGCGCGAGGCGCCGCCGGGCGCACCCGGGCCATTGCAGATGAACGAAGGATGGGACGATGACCGACCGTGAACGAAGGAGCATGCGGAATGCGGCGCTGATTCTGGGTGGTGCGGCGCTGATCCGTTTCGTGGTGATCGCGCCGGCGCCCGCCCAGCCACTCCTGGAGAACCGGCCGTCGATCGCCGACAGCCTGCTGGCCGCGGGTGACTCGGTAGTGCAGGAACGCGAGCGCCGGAGCCGTCCGCTGGCCGATGGCGAGACCATCGATCCGAATGTGGCGAGCGCCGAGGAACTGGACCGGCTTCCGGGGGTGGGAGCGGCCAAGGCGCTGCGCATCGTGCAGGAGCGCGAGGAGAACGGTCCCTACGCCGGCGTGGAGGACCTGGCGCGGGTGACCGGGTTGGGTCCGAAGTCGGTGGAGCGGCTCAAGCCGTATCTGTGGGTGGCGGGGGTTGTCGCGGGTGTGCGGGGAGGTGCGGGCGCGTTGCGCGCGGGGATGGCAGTGGGGGAGGCGCGAGGGGCGGCGAGAACCGGCGCGGCGGAGCTGGTGGACCTGAACCGGGCCACGGCGGAGGAGCTGCGTGCGCTGCCCGGAATCGGTCCGGTCATGGCCGGGCGCATCGTCGCGCTCAGGCGGGAACGCGGCCGGTTCCGGAAGCTCGAGGAACTCATGGAGGTGAAGGGCGTGGGCGCCAGGACGTTTGCGCGCCTCGAGCCGCTGCTGACGATCCGATGACGGGGGTGGCTTCAGGCGGAGGCGCGGGCGACCCGGCCGTGCCGAGCGGGGGACCGCAGGGACTGGAAGTCCTGCTGGCCGAGATGGTCCGGCTGCGTGCGTCCGACCTTCACCTCACGGCCGGGCAGCCGCCCCGGGCGCGGGTCGACGGGTCGCTGGCCACTGTCGGAGACCGGGGTCCTCTTTCGGCCGAGGACACCCTGCAACTGGCTCGATCCCTCCTCGATGCCCCCATATGGCGGCGCTTCGAGGAAGACGACGAGGTGGACTTCGCCTTCGAGGTGGCGGAGCTGGCGCGCTTCCGCGGCAACTGTTTCCGCCAGCGCGGCTGCGTGGCGCTCTCGCTGCGTCACATACCCGCGGAGGTGGCGCCGCTGGAGGAGCTGGGCCTGCCGTCCATACTGAACCACTTCACCCGGCGGCCGCGCGGGCTGGTCCTGGTGACGGGTCCGACGGGCTCGGGCAAGTCCACCACGCTGGCGGCCATGGTCGACAGCATCAACCGGCGGCGCAGGGGCCACATCCTCACCATCGAGGATCCCGTCGAGTTCGTGCACCGGCCCCGCCGCTGCATCGTGAACCAGCGCGAAGTGGGCAGCGACACCCGGAGCTTCGCCGCCGCGCTGAAGTACGCGTTGCGCCAGGATCCCGACACTATCCTGATCGGTGAAATGCGGGATCCGGAGACGATCGGCGCGGCGCTCACCATCGCCGAAACCGGCCACCTGGTCCTCTCCACCCTTCACACCAACTCTGCAGCCGACTCGGTCAACCGGGTCATCGATGCCTTCCCGGCGGATCGGCAGGCGCAGGTGCGCAGCCAGCTGGCGTCGGTGCTGGAAGGCGTGGCAACCCAGATCCTGGTGCCGCGCGCGCACGGGCCGGGAAGGGTGGCGGCGGTGGAGGTGCTGGTGGCCACGGCGGCGGTGCGGGCGGTGATCCGCGACAAGAAGGTGCACCAGCTCGGCTCGCTCATGCAGGCGGGCCGCAAGCACGGAATGCAGACGCTCAACGACGACCTCGCGCGCCTCTACCTGAAGGGAGACATCACTCTCGAGGCGGCGCTGAAGCGGAGTGCCGACCCGCGCGAGATTCTCCGGGTGGTGGGGGAGCCGGCGCCGGAGGGCGGGGGTGGGAGCGGGGAGGGGTGGGGGTGACCGGGCGGGTGCCGGCCCGCGACGTGGTGGTCTTCACCCGCCTCTTCGCGACGATGATCGGCGCGGGGTTGCCGCTCGTGCACTCCCTGAACGTGCTGGGGCGGCAGACCGCGAACAGAAGGTTTCGCAGGGTGATTCGGGGCATGATTAGCGATGTGGAGTCGGGGGACACCCTGTCCGGGGCGATGAGCCGGCACGGGAGAGTCTTCTCCGATCTCAGCGTGAGCCTGGTGGCCGCGGGAGAGGCGGCCGGCGCCCTGGACACGATCCTGGAGCGCCTCGCCGACTTCCTGGAGAACCATGGTGCGTTGAGTCGCAAGGTGAGGGCCGCACTCATCTATCCGGCGATGATCCTGGGCGTGACCATCCCGGCGGTGGCGATCCTGCTGATCTTCGTGATCCCCACCTTCGAGAACATGTTCGCGTCGGCGGGCGTGGCTCTCCCTCTGCCCACCCGGATGGTGATCGCGGCCTCCGGTGTCGTGCAACGGTACTGGTGGGCACTGCTCGCGACGGTGCCGGTGCTGGCGCTGCTTCTGCACCGCGTCCAAGGGACGAGCCGCGGCCGACTCCTGGTGGACCGGCTGCTGCTGGCGGTTCCGTTCCTGGGCGACCTTCTGCGCAAGGCGGCGCTGGCGCGCTTCACGCGCACGCTGGGAACGCTCGTCGCGTCGGGGGTTTCGATCCTGCGGGGCCTGGAGGTGACCGCGAGAACCGCTGGGAACCGCGTGATCCACGACGCGGTGATGAGATCTCGGGCCGCGATCGAGAGGGGCGATACGATCGCGGGGCCGCTCGAGGCGTCGGGAGCCTTCACCCCGATGGTCGTGCACATGGTGGAGGTGGGAGAACAGACGGGAGCCCTCGACGAGATGCTTGCAAGGGTGGCGGACTTCTACGAACAGGAGGTGGACACGGCGCTGGAAGCCGTGATCGCGATGGTCGAACCGGCCATGATCGTGGTGCTGGGGGTGGTGGTGGGCGGGATGATCGTGGCGATGTATCTGCCGATCTTCGGGATGATCACGGCGGCGGGGTGAGTTCGGGCGGGCCGGCGCGCAGGGGGTCGACGGACGCCCGGGGTCGAAGGGGCCGTCGGGCATCGCCGGGCTGGCGCCCCCGGTGCACTCGGCGCTCGTGCGGATTCATTGGCGGGGCGCTAGTTTGCCCAGCGCCATTGCCGCGTCCGCGCCGGGACCGGCCGCCAGTCACCTCAAGGAGCCCACCCCCCCATGGACTTCCTCCAGCAAGTCATCGATTTCCTGACCAGGTATCTCGTCACGATCGGCATCCCGATCGGTGGCGAGAACATCCCGCTCATGGTCATCCTCCTGCTGGGGATCGGGATGTACCTCACGCTGCGGCTGGGCTTCATCCAGGTCACCAGGCTGAAGCACGGGGCCGCGGTCGCGTCGGGCAAGTACGACGATCCGGAGGACGAGGGTGACGTCACCCACTTCCAGGCGCTCACGACCGCGCTCTCGGCAACGGTGGGCATCGGGAACATCGCCGGGGTGGCGCTTGCGATCCACTGGGGCGGACCCGGCGCGCTCTTCTGGATGTGGGTCACGGCGGCGGTGGGGATGGCGACCAAGTACTCCGAGGTCACTCTGGCGCAGAAATACCGGGTGCATGTGGACGAGGGCGAGTGGGCCGGCACCGTCGCCGGCGGGCCCATGTACTACATCGAACGGGGTCTGGGGCCGAACTGGAAGTGGATGGCGGTGGGCTTCGCCTTCCTCCTCGGGATCACGGCCTTCCTGACCGGGAACGGGATCCAGGCGAATACGGTCGCCGACAACCTGGAGACGCAGTTCAGCATTCCGACGTGGGTGAGCGGGCTGGTGACTTCGGGTGTGGTCGCGGCGGTGATCCTGGGCGGCATCACCCGTATCGGCAAGGTGACCTCGGTTCTGGCACCGGTGATGGCCCTGGTCTACGTCTTCGGGGCGCTGATCGTGATCTTCATGAACATGGGCGACGTGGGGCCCACCTTCGGGCTGATCTTCCGGGAGGCGTTCAACCCGACGGCGGGGGTTGCGGGGACGGGGGTGGGGGCCTTCCTGGTGACGCTGATGTGGGGGGTCCGGCGCGGGCTCTTCTCCAACGAGGCGGGGCAGGGGTCGGCACCGATCGCGCACTCGGCCGCCAAGACCGACGAGCCGGTGTCGGAGGGGGTCGTGGCGCTGCTGGAGCCCTTCATCGACACGATCATCATCTGCACCATGACCGGACTGCTGATCATCATGACCGGGGTGTGGAGCGACCGCTTCGAGACCGAGATCACGCTGAGCGGCGGTGACCTCTCGTACCGCGCGGTACAGGTGGATGGGGGCTATGAGGACATGTCCCCCGACGCCCCGATCCGGATCGACGTTGGGGCGCATGCGGCCACCGGACCGAACGACCCGCAGATCTCGTGGCACGAGGTCCCCCTGCAGATGCTGTACGTGGACGAGGCGCAGACGCAGCCCTTCAGCGGCGTGATCGATCCCGTGTCCGGGACGGCAACGGGCGACGACGGGCAGACCTACACGTCGCTCCACGGCATGGCGGTCGAGAGCGGGGCGCCGCTCACCATGGCGGCCTTCCGGCGCGGTCTCTCCCCGCTGGGCGACTGGGGGCACTACATCGTCGTGCTCTCTGTGCTGCTCTTCGCCATCTCGACGGCGATCGCGTGGAGCTACTACGGGGACCGCTGCGCCAACTATCTCTTCGGCGCGAAGGCGGTCATTCCGTACAAGGTCATCTTCGTGATGCTGCACTTCGTCGGGGCGGTGCTTCCGCTCAGCGTGATCTGGGACCTGGGCGACGTGTTCCTGTCGATCGTGATCTGGCCGAACCTGATCGCGCTGGGGATCCTGGCGCCGCAGGTGGTGGCCATGACGCGGGATTACTTCGAGAGGAAGCCGTGGCGGGATAAGTAGGGGGACTACTCCCCGGGCGGCTCCAGAACCCGCGCCGGGCGCACCGCCTCGCGCCCGTAGCGGTCGCGGATCCGGTCCACCGCCCGTGCGACCGTCCGGTCGCGTTCAGTTTCCACCTTCGCCCCCTCTCCAAAGAACTCCAGCTGCTCGGCCGGCACCTGGCGGACCAGGTTGGAGACGCCCACGCCCAGGAGCCTCGCCGGGGTCCTTCGACGATGGCGCAGGTTGTGGAGCAGCGACGCCGCCACCGCAAAGATCGCACGGTCCGTCTCAACCCCTTCGGGCAGCGTGCTTCCCGCCTGCCGCGTCCTGTAGTCGTAGTCCCTGAGCTTGACGGTGACGGTGCGCGCCCGCAGCTCCTTCGTCCTGAGCTGACCCCCCACCGAGCAACTCAGCTCCAGCAGCCGACGCTCCAACTCGTCATCGTCGTCGATGTCCGCGAAGAAGGTGCGCTCCGAGCTGATCGACTTGCGGCGGTCGCGGGCGTCGACCTCGCTGGCGTCGATCCCGCGGACGCGCTCCCAAAGCCATGCTCCACGGTTCGGGCCGAACCAGCGTGCCAGCCATTCGCGCTCGACGGCGGCCGCCTCGGCACAGGTCGCCAGTCCCTTCCTCTTCAGCTGTTCCAGAAACGCGGGACCGATTCCGGGCAGCTGCTCCAGCCGGAACCGCGCCATGAAGGCGGCTTCTCCACCCGCGGGAACCACGTGCACCCCGTCCGGCTTCGCCAGCCGGGTCGCCACCTTGGCCACCACCCTCTGCGTCCCCCCGCCAAGCGACACGGCGACCCCGGTCCGCTCCCTGACCACCCTGCGAATCCGGTCCGCCGTCGTGGCCAACTCCTCGCCCTTCAGCATCCGCGCCGTCCCGGTCAGATCCAGGTAGAACTCGTCGATGGAAGCGGCCTGCACCACCGGCGAGAGCTCGTCGAGCACCCCCCGCACCGCCCGGCTCCGCTCCACGCACGCCCCCCTCGGCACCGGCACGATCACCGCCTCCGGACACAGCCGGCGCGCACGCCGGGTGGGCATCCCGGAGCGCACCCCGAATTCCCGTGCCGCGTACGACGCCGAGGTGATCACCCCCCGGTCGCTGCGGCCGCCGACCAGGAGCAGCGGTTCCTTCCCCACGCCCTCCGGGTCCTCCAGCCGCGCCACCTGCACGAAGAAGCTGTCGCAGTCCACCAGGAGGATCTTCCTGGGACCTTGCGGCGACATCCTCTTTCTGGACACTGTTCAACCTTCCCGCGCGCGGCCGCGGATGCGCCACGCGCCGCTGGAGCACAGCGGGGACCCGTCACTTGCCGAAAGTCACCATCATAACCCCACCGAGGAGACGCCGACGATGGCCTACCCCTTCGAACTTCCCGACCTGGGATACCCCCACGACGCCCTGGAACCGCACATCGACGCCCGCACCATGGAGATCCATCACGGTAGGCACCACGCGGCGTACACGGCCAACCTGAACGCCGCCCTGAAGGACCACCCGAATCTGCACGGGAAGTCGGCCAACGAGCTCGTGGCCGACCTGGCGGCGCTGCCGGACGGAATCCGCATGGCGGTGCGGAACAACGGGGGAGGCTACGTCAACCACAACCTTTTCTGGCAGCTCATGGCCCCGGGTGGCGCGGACGCTCCGGGTGGGGCGCTCGCCGCGGCCATCGACGCCGCCTTCGGGAGCTTCGACGACTTCAAGGCGCGCTTCGCCACAGCGGCGATCACGCGTTTCGGCTCCGGTTGGGCGTGGCTCACGGGGGACGGAAACGGTTCGCTGGAGGTCGTCTCCACCGCCAACCAGGACACGCCCGTCATGGACGGCAGGACGCCGCTGCTGGGCTGCGATGTCTGGGAACACGCCTACTACCTGAACTATCAGAACCGCCGCCCGGACTACGTGGCCGCATTCTGGAACGTGGTCAACTGGACGGTGGTCGGGGAGCGGTACGCGTCGCCGTAGGCACCCGGATGTATACTCTACATTACATTTTGTAAATTGTACATTACAATGTGGCTCGGCGAGTGTAGCGGTTCGGCACGGCTTCGGAGTGGACGGAACCATAGGTCGGTCATATGTTTATTGAGGACCGAAGCTGGAATTCCACGATGCAAGCGGCAGAAACAGGGGGCGCGACTGGTGGCTCGGCCAAGGCGTCGGCGCGTGATGCCGACAAGGACGCGAAGGGGTTTGGTGCGGTCGGCGGGAATCTGCTTGTGGGCTCCTATCCTGTTGTTGGCGTGGGGGTTCGGAGATGCGGGGGCGCAGAGTCTGCGAGGGGGTCTGGCCTCCATGCAGGAACAGTATCGGCGGGCCCTCGAGTACGACTACACCTTCCTCAGGGATCCTGCCCACGTTCGGCACTTCGTCAACCTCAAGCTGCTGGTCCCCTTCAAGGGCAACAGCGACTACCAGCTTGACGACGAGGTCTCGTTTCCGTACGCACGCCCCGAGGTGCTCACCTTCATCGAGCGCCTGAGCCGCCAGTACCGGGCCGCGTGCGGTGAAGTGCTCGTCGTCACCAGCCTGACCCGTCCCAACAACCGGCAACCCCGCAACTCCTCGAAGCGGTGGTCCGTGCATCCGACGGGCATGGCGGTGGATCTGCGACGCAGCAATACGCCCGCCTGCCGCAGATGGATCCAGAGAGTGTTGCTGGAACTGGAGGGATCCGGAATCATCCAGGCCACCCACGAGCGGCGTCCGCCGCACTACCACATCGCGGTCTACACCAAGGACTACGCCCGCTACGTGGCCCGGCTGGAGGCCGGGGACCCCACTGTGGCCGACGCGGGGCCGGAGGTTGCGGCCCAGGCAGCGGTGGCGGACCAGTCCGCGGGCACGTCGTCCGCGCCGTCGCGTGTGAGCTACCGGGTCCGTTCCGGCGATTCGCTGTGGAGCATTTCGCGCGCCTACGGGATTACGGTGGCGCAGCTCAAGATGGCCAACAAGCTCACCAGCAGCCGCATCTACGCGGGCCAGCGGTTGGAAGTCCCGGTCAGCTCGCGGTAGCATCGCCGAAGTCGGGATAGGGCCGGGCTTCCCCGCGTGCCATGTCGGATGACGCCCCTGCAGAGGGCTCCGTGAACACGGGTGTTATGACGATCGAGGGAAGGCGTTCGGCCAGGCGCAGCACCGGCGACCTCGGGAAGATCACGGTCTCGGTGGTGATTCCGGCGTACAACGAGGCGGGCACGATCGAGAGGCTGCTCATGCGCGTGGCCGCAGTGCCCGTGGGCAAGGAAGTCATCGTCGTGGACGACGGTTCCACCGACGGGACGCGGGACCTGCTCGGAGAACTGGAAGATCGGGGCCTGATCGACCAGCTTCTCCTCCATCCCCGCAACCGCGGCAAGGGAGCCGCGCTGCGCACCGGATTCGCGCACGCCACGGGGGACGTGGTCATCGTCCAGGACGCGGATCTGGAGTACGACCCGGGAGCGATCCCGACCCTTGTCGGCCCGATCGCCGACGGAAAGGCTGACGCGGTCTACGGCTCGCGCTTCATGGGCGGGCCCCGCCGCGTGCTCTTCTTCTGGCACACGCTGGGAAACCGCTTCCTCACCCTGCTGAGCAACGCGTTCACGAACCTGAACCTGACGGACATGGAGACCTGTCAGAAGATGGTTCGCACCGACCTGCTCCGGTCCCTGCCGCTGACCGTCGACCGCTTCGGGATCGAGCCGGAGATCACGGCGCGGCTGGCCCAGGCGGGAGCGCGGATCTACGAACTGCCGATCAGCTACGACGGGCGCTCCTACGCGGAGGGGAAGAAGATCGGGTGGAAGGACGGGGTGTCGGCGATCTGGTTCATTCTGAAGTGCAACCTGACGGGACCGCGGCCGAGACCGTGGACGGGGAGAGAACTGCCCCCCCGGTAAATCTGTCCCGTTTTTCTATCCCGGCGCCCCGAATCCGGGCCCATCTTGCGTTCGTGGTTCAGAGTCCTGCCGGGGTCGTCTTGCCGACAACCCCACCGCGCATAGTTCAATCAATCGTTGAAAGGAATGGGGCAAGTGGCTGACAGAAGAGGATTTACACTAATCGAACTACTCGTCGTTCTCGTAATCATCGGCATCCTCGCGGCCATCGCCGTACCCCAATTCTCGAAGGCGCGGGAGAAGGCCTACTTCGCGGCCATGAAGGCCGACCTGAGGAATCTGGCCGCGCAGCAGGAGCTCTACTACGCGACGAAGTACTCCTACAGCAGCTCACTCACCGATCTCGGCTTCGTGGCTTCGGAGTCGGTGAACGTGACACCGACCGCCACGATCTCCGGCTGGTCCGCGATCGTCACGCACGACGCGCTCGGGACGACCCGGGGTTGCGCGATCTACTACGGAACGGCAACGGCTCCCAAAATCGGATCGGTGACACCCGGGGCCGAAGGGCTGGTCGCGTGCACAGCGTGACGGATCGTTCGGGGTACTCCATCATCGAAATCGCGATGGTGCTTGTGATTCTCACCGCGCTGGCGCCGCCGCTCCTCGCTTCGGCGGCGGAGCTGCGGACGTCGTTTCTCCTGAGCCGCGCCCGTGAGGGAGCGGCGGGACTTTTCGCGGAGGCACGCTGGTCCGCGGTCGCGGAAGGCGGGGCGACGGTGATCCTGAACGCCGACCCGCCGTGGGGCGCCGTGGTGACCGCCGCCGGAGACACCACCAGGTCGACCGACCTGGGGGCGGGGGGTGTAACGCTTCGATTGTCTCGTGGACGAGCGAACAGCCGGGTGCGCTTCGGACCGCTGGGACTGGGCCTGGTCTCCAGTCAGACGCTGACCTTCGAACTGGATGGGGAGGAGCGACGGTTGGTGGTCTCGTCCCTGGGCCGGGTGTCGCGCAGATGAAAGAGGTGAAGCGTTGATGCGACCGACGGAAATCGGCCTCGGACGCGGGGAGCCGGGGATCGGTCGGGCCGGACACTCCCTGGTAGAGGTGATCATTGCCGTTGCGATCCTCGGCGTCGGAATCGCCGCGGTGGCTTCGGTGACCGCCTCGTCGGCCCGGATCCTGATGCAGGCGAGGGCGCTCGACGAGACTCACACCCTCCTTCAGAGCTTCGTTGATTCGACTTCGGCCACCGCGGTCACGGGGGTGGAATCGGGTACCACGACGCATGCAACCGGTGTGCTGACGTGGAGTGTTCCGAAGACGCCGGGGGCCGGTGCGTGGGCCCGCTTCGAGCACGTCCTGCTCTCGTCCCCGGTACAGATCGACTTTGTCGTGCCGGTCTCGCCGGGCACACCGTGACGGGATCCGCGCGATGAGCCGGTTTGGTCGGAGACGCCGCGGCTTCGTGCTGGTCGAGGCGATCGTGGCCGGTACGCTCCTCTTGCTGGTCGTGCAGGTGGCCTGGTGGACGACGGCCACCCAGAGCCTTGTGTCGATGCGGGTCGTCGCGGGTGCGCGAATGCTCGACGAGACGCGACTCATCCACCAGGTGCTCTCGACGGAGGTTCGGCACGGAGTGGCGGGCGGGGACTGGATGGTCGTTGGTGGTGACCTGAGCCTGCGTGCGTTTCGAGGCTTCGGCTTTACCTGCAGAACGCAGCCGGACGACGGCTGGGGGGTGGCAGTGACGGGATATCGGCGGGCGGACAGCGACAAGGACTCGGTACTCGTACTCTCCGCCGATGGGAGCTGGCGGCCCGCCGCGCTGGTGCGGCGAACTCGCCGAGCGGGACTCGACTGTCAGCAGCTACCGGGGTTCTCGACGGAGGTATGGAACCTCGATCCCGTGCCGACCCGCCCTCTTGTCGCACTCTACTTCGAGAAGGGAGCCTACCGGCTGGCAAGCGACGCCTTTCGGTACCGTAGAGGCCGGGGTGGATGGCAACCACTGACCGGGACGGGGATCGCACCCGACTCCTCCGTGCTGCTGGCCGCGGGCGCGAGGGGCCTGGAAGCGCGACTGGACTGGGAAGACGCCAGCTCCATGCACGCTTCCTTCCGGTGGAAGATGTGGACACGCAAATGACCACGGGGAATCGTCGCAGTGAGGATGGCTTCGCCCTCGTGCTGGTGCTGCTGGCCCTGATGGTGCTAGCGGGGATTGCAACCGCGGCGGCGGTTGCCGCAGTGAGCCAACTCCGCGCGGCCGGGGTGGTGGGCAAGGTGATGTCGGGTCGGGCAGCGGCAGTTGGTGGGGTGGAGCGGGCTCTGGTGGAAACGGGGGGTCCGCCGGGAACGGAGGTTGGCGAGCCGCCCCTGGAAGTGGCGGCGGACAGCTTCGGCGGGGCAGGTCTGTGGCGTGTTCATGATCTGCGCATCGAGCACGAGTTCCACCTCCTCCTCGGGACGGCGCACCTGGGTGGCGGCGCTCCGGCACGGGCCGCCCGCATCACCTGGTGGATGGAACCCGCGTCGCGCGTGGCGGGGCATCGTGCGGTTGTGGAGAGTGCGTCGGTTACGGCTGCCGCCAGCGCGCGCGTGCTTGCCGACTCGCTGCTGGCCGGCCGCCGGGGTTTGGCGGCGTGCGACGGAGTTCCCCTCCTTGCCGACACTCTGGGCAAGGGCCTGGTCGCCACAACCGGGCCGTTGCCCGGGCCGCCCGAGTGGGGTGCCGGCGCCGATGGCCCGGCCTTCGAGCCCATTCGTCTGGGCTGGTTCGACCGCTTCACGCTGGCGACTGTTGCCGACCTCGATCTGTCCGGAGGCGGGACGCTCGCGCCGGGATGTGCGGATTGTTGGCTGGGTCTGGTCTTCGGGTCGGAACAGATACGGGTTGAGAGATCCGGTGCCGGCATACTCGCGGTTGATGGTGACCTGGCCTTCGCAAACGGCGTCGCATGGACCGGACTGGTGCTTGTCTCCGGCAGTGCGACCTTCGAGACCGATGCCGGCCTGCTGGGTCTGGTGCGCGCGGGCGGTACGGTGTCCCTCGGTGAAAACGCGATTGTGGACGGCTCGGCTTGCGCTGCTCTGGAGGGACTGAGGAATGCGGCCTCCCTGTTGCGCCCGATCCCGTTGCCGGGGCGCTCCTGGCTCGGACCCGTACCCCCGGCATAAGGGTACGCGAATGGCGCTCTTCGGCCGGGGCAGGACCGCGGTTGGCCTCGACATCGGCAGCGGTTTCGTCAAGGTCGCGCTCGTGGACCACGGGGGAGACCGACCCGAGGTGTGCGGCGTGGCGATCGGGCCGACCCCCGAGGGCGCGGTCGTCGACGGCGAGGTCATTGATCCGGGGCGCGTGGCCAGGGCCGTCAGGGAGCTGATGGAGGAAGTCGGCTTCAAGTCCCGCACCATCGTGACCGCGCTTGGCGGACACGACGTGTTCATCAAGAACGTCGAACTGCCGCGCATGAAGGAGGAGGAAGCGGGGCGGGTGATCCATCGCGAGGCCGAGCGCCATGTGCCCTTCGACCTGGAAGAGGTGAAGCTCGACTTCCAGATCCTGCCCCCGCGCGATACCGCGACCCGCATGGAGGCGCTGCTGGTGGCCGCGAAACGTGAACGCGTGAACGACAGGGTGGCCCTGCTGGCGGACGCGGGAATTCGCGCGGCCGCGATGGATGTCGAGGCTTTCGCCCTCCACAACGCCTTTGTCCACAACTATCCGGAGACCGCCGACGGGGTGGTGGCGCTGGTGAACGTCGGCCGCGACGTCACCAACCTCAACGTGATCGAGGAAGGTATGCCTGTGATGGCCAAGGACCTTCCCCTGGGATCGAGAAGGGTGGCCGAGTCACTGCAGCGTGAATTCCGTCTGACCGAAGAAGAGGCGGAGAGGGTTCTCCAGGGGCACCAGCCGCTGGAAGGTGTTCAGCGGGTGGTGGCCGACGGCGTTGCGCTGGGCATCCGAAGGGCGGCCGCCTACCTCGGGGGACGACGGTCGGGTGCCGGTGTGGGCAGGATCTTCCTCAGCGGAGGCGGAGCCTGCATGCCGGGTATGGCCGAGTCACTCGCCGAGCGGGTCCAGGTGGAGACCCGACTCGTCAATCCCTTCGAGCGAGTGCCGTTGCGCGAAGGAGCGCGGGGTCGGCGAATCGTCGCAAGTGCCGCGCCCATGATGTTTCTGTCGGTCGGGCTCGCCTTGAGGGCGGCCTGACCAGCTGGGGAGATTCGGACGATGATTGAAATCGATTTGTTGCGAGGAGGTGGATGGGGACGGGACGGCCGGTCGCGCAACACAGGCGCGGCCGCGCCCGTGCGGAGGCTCTCCCGGGACGGCTGGATCATTGGGTCCGCCTTGGCGATTCTCGTTTCGCTGGGTCTCGGCACCTACCTCGCCCTGTCGATTCCGGCCCGTACGGCCGGTCTCGAGGAGGCGTTGCAAGCCGCCCTGGCCGACTCGGCTCGCAGCGCCGGACTCATCGGGCAGATGCGAACGTTGGAGGCCCGTCGCGACTCCATCGCGGCACGGGTCGCACTCATCCGGGAAATCGACGGCCGGCGCTACCTGTGGCCGCGCATCATGGACGAGGTGGCGGGTGTGTTGCCGGAGGAAGCATGGCTTACCCGACTGGCACAGGTGGCCTCGACGGAGGACGCGATTCGATTCGAGGTGGAGGGAATGTCACGCGACAATTCCTCCCTGACCCGATTCTGGAACGGCATGGAGTCTTCCCCCTTTATTCGCAATGTCCGGTTGATCAGTACCGAGAACGTAGCCTCGGGGTCGGCCGGCCTGGTCGGCTCGGATCTCTACCACTTCGTGCTGCAGGCCGAACCCGAGCATCCCGGGCCCGAATTGCTGGACTTCGCGCCGGTTCGTCCGGGGACCCCGCCATGAGCCTGCTGCCCTCCGATCCCGCGAGAAGGGGCGCGATCCTGTGCGCCTTTCTGGCCGTCTCCGGACTGTATTTCGTCCACACCTACGTCTCCGCCCCGATGGTCGAACGCTCGGAGTCCGACCGCCTCCGTCTGGAGAGGGTGGAAGAGAGCAACCGGGGCGCCGCGCGGATCGCCGAACAGGGCGACAGCGAGCTGGAGGAGCGCCTGGCAGTCTACAGGGACCACATCGTGAGGCTGGAGGCGCTCATCCCCGCCGACGAGGAGGTCGCGGCCCTGCTCGATGCCATTTCGGACGAGGAGCGCCGGGCCGGGGTGGAGATGACGATGATGCGCCCCGAACCCGTGGAGCCGGGCGACTACTATGACCGTTTGAGTTACCAGGTGACCGTGCGGGGCGGCTACCACGCGGTCGGGTCGTTCATGGCGTCCATCGCGTCTCTGGAACGGATCGTCGCCCCCGGCGATCTGATCATCACCCCCGTCGATCCTCCATTCGGAGACGATGGGGAGGCGGCTGGCACGATACTGGCCAGTTTCCGCATCCGCACCTACGTCGCCAGGCCGTCCGTGTCTGCCGAACCCACCGAATCACTTGCCGGAATGGAGAGTCCGCAGTCATGAAAACGACGGTACGTAAGCTGCTTGCGGCCCTTGCCGCGATGGTTGCCCTCACCGGGAACACGACCGGCGGATCGGGCGCACGCACGGACCCGCAGCCGGACGCCGCGCAGGAAGAGCCCCCGCAGACCGCCGAACCCGGTCTGGTTTTCGAGCGCGAAGTGTACACCTATCCGGCGGGCGGGCGAAGGAATCCGTTTGCTCCAGCGGAGCGTGGTCCCGACGGCGGTGCGCGAATCGAAGGGATCATTCTCCTGGGGATCATTCACCATCCGGATCCGCTTTACCGTGTCGCGGTGATGAGATTGGGGGGAGGGAACGGAGGTGTCGGCAATGGAGAGGAGAGTCCGGTCGCGACGGCGGCCTCACGGCTCCGGATCGGGGGAGTTTTCGCGGGCGCGCGGATCGTGGCCATCGAGGCGGACCACGTGGTCGTGGAGGTGGAGGAACCGAGTGGGACGGTGCCCAGGGTGCTCGCCATGCCACGGACGGTGCGGGGGAGGGGATCATGACCCTCCAGGCCGGCCGCGGACCATGGGCCGCTGTACTACTGATCTCCGTCCTCTTCGCGTCGGCAAATGGCTCCGCGTTCGCGCAGGACCCTCCGCCACCGGTCGCCGACCGGGAGATCGGCCGCCCCATCACCGTCTCCTTCGTTGAAACGCCCATTCGCGATGTTCTCTTCGCCTTCGCGGACTTCGCGGGCCGCTCCATCGTCGCGGGGACGAATGTGGATATCCTGGTTTCGGCCGAGATCCGTGAACAGCCGTGGGACGTGGCGCTCGGGGCCGTGCTCGATGCCTACGGACTGGTGGCCCGCGAGCAGGACGACGGGATCATTCGCGTTGACGACGTGCACACTCTCTTCGACCGGGAGTCGGTTCAGCCGCTGGTGACGCGTCCCTATCGCGTCAGCTACGTCGAAGCGGAGGAACTCACCGAAATGGTTGCGGCCCTCCTCAGCGAACGGGGCCGCGTGTCGGCGGGGACCGGGACGAACACGCTCGTGGTGACCGACATCCCGAGGGTACAGGAGGCGGTCGGGGAGCTCGTCGGACAGCTGGACGTGCAGACTCCCCAGGTGGACATCTTGGCGAAGATCATCTTCGTCAACCGCTCGGGGCTGGAAGGGTTCGGGATCACCTACGACCTGAAGGACACAGGCGGGAATCAACTCAACCTGCTCACTCCCGGCGTCGTCGACCTCGATGGAGACGGCTCCATCACCCTGCCCGACGAACAGGTGCCGCGCGGGACCAACGTGGTGTCCCTGGGAGGCAACTCCATCGCCGCGCTGGGAAACGCCACCAACCGCGTGGTGAACCCGACCCTCTCGCTCCTGACCTCGCTGGTGATGGGCAGCAGCACGCTGGTCGCCTTCATCGACGCGCTGGAGTCGGTGCAGCTCACCGATGTCGAGGCGCAACCCTCGGTCCGCGTCATGGACAACCGGACCGCGCGGATCGTGGTCGGCGAGGAAACCCCGGTTCGCGTGATCGACGCCGGTGCGCAGCTTCAGGGTGGCCAGGGAGAGGACAGCCGCAGCACGCTTCCGGTTGCGACGGTCGACTATAAAGAGACCGGGGTGATCCTCGAGGTGACGCCCAGGATCACCGATACCGACGAGGTCCTGCTGCAGCTGTCGGCCGAACGGTCTTCGGCGGACCTGGCGCCATCGGACGTGGGCGTGATCTTCCGCAGACAGAAGGCGGAGTCCCGTGTGCTGGTGAAGGACGGTGAGACGGTGGTGATCGGTGGTCTGACCGTGACCGAGAAGGCGGAGGTGCGATCGGGGATCCCCCTGCTCATGCACCTTCCGCTCATCGGGCGGCTCTTTCAGACGCGCAGGGAGTCGAACGTGCAGCGGGACCTGTTGATCATGGTGACGCCCTCCATCGTGCGCGGGGTCGCCGCTTCGGAGACGCCAGGCTGACGGTCTGGGTTGCTCGCGGTACGGTCGCCGCTTCCCCGCAAACGGTGCCTTTGCTATCTATGGACAGGGCACACGACCCGATCAACACCCCCCACCCCCGAGCATGCCACTCAATCGCCTCTCCTTCCACACCGCCGGCGAGTCGCACGGCCGCGGCCTCGTCGCCGTCCTGGAAGGCGTCCCCGCGGGCATGCCCCTCGATTCGGCCGCCGACATCGACCCGGATCTGCGCCGCCGCATGGGAGGGTACGGACGGGGCCGGCGCATGCTCATCGAGTCCGACCGGGCCGAGGTGATCTCGGGCATCCGGCTCGGCGAGACCCTGGGGTCACCGATCTCGATGTTGATCCGGAACCGCGACTGGAAGAACTGGACCACCGCGATGGCCCACGGGCCACCGGACCCGGAGGGGAACCCCAAGGCGCTCCGCGCGGTCTACCTCCCCCGGCCCGGCCACGCCGACCTGGCCGGAGTCCTCAAGTACGACCGCCGCGACGCGCGTGACATCCTGGAACGCGCCTCCGCCCGCGAGACCGCGGCCCGGGTCGCGTGCGGCGCCGTGGCCCGCACCCTGCTCAGGGAGGTCGGCGCCACGGTCGGCAGCCACGTCACCAGCATCGGGGACGTGGAGGCGCGCCCTCCCGATGAACTGCCCGACGACCTCAACGCGGCTTCCGACCCTTCGCCCCTGCGCACACTCGACCCGGAAGCGGAGGGCGAGATGATCGCGGCCATCGACGCGGCGCGCGAGGCGGGGGACACGCTCGGCGGCTGCTTCGAGGTGGTGGTGCGCGGCCTTCCCGTGGGTCTCGGCAGCTACGTCTCGTGGGACACCAAGTTGGACGGACGCCTGGCCCAGGCGGTCATGTCGGTTCACGCGATCAAGGGCGTCGAGATCGGCCCCGCATTCATCAACGCCGCCCGCCCCGGCTCCCGTGTGCACGACGCCATCCTGCGCGACGAGGACGAACGGGGCGCGGGCGGCTTCGCGCGGGCCCGAAATCGCGCGGGCGGCCTGGAAGGGGGAATCACCACGGGACAGCCGCTGGTCGTGCGCGGAGCCATGAAGCCGATTTCCACGCTGCTCAGGAACCGGCTGCCGAGCGTGGACCTGAGGGACGGCACCACGAAGCACGCCACCGTCGAGCGCAGCGATGTGTGCGCCGTGCCCGCCGCCGCGGTCGTCGCCGAGGCGATGGTCGCGCTGGTCGCCGCCGACGCCCTGCTCGAGAAGTTCGGAGGCGATTCGCTCACCGAACTGCGCCGAAACCTGGACTCGTACCTCGAGCACCTGAACACCCGCGGCTTTCGCGCACGGGGGCCGGAGGCCGGGTGACCGCGGCGGGAGGCGCCTTGCCCGAGGTCGCGCCCCGGGCCGGGGGCGGTGTGGCCCGGATCGTGCTCGTCGGGTTCATGGGCGCCGGCAAGTCCACCGTGGGACCGATCGTCGCCCGCGCGCTGGAGTGGGATTTCGTGGATCTCGACGACGAGATCGCGCGCCGGGAGGGCAGTCACCCCGCCGAGATCATCGGAAGCCGGGGGATCGAGCGCTTCCGGGAGCTGGAGTCGGAGTCCGCGAGGGGGCTGCTTCGGCGCGACAGGGTGGTGATCGCGATGGGGGGCGGGTGGGCGGCGCAGCCCGGCCACATGGCATCGCTCAAACCCGACAGTCCCTCGGTCTGGCTGCGGGTCGGGCCGGCGACCGCACTGGAACGGATTCGCAAATCAGGCATCCCCCGCCCCCTCCTGAAAGGCCCCGATCCGCAGTCGGCCGCGGTCGCCCTGCTGCAGCGCCGGATTACGCACTACGGGCGAAGCACTATTACAATCGAAACGGAAGGCAGGTCCCCCGAAGAGGTGGCCGGGGAGATCCTGCGACACCCGAGCGTGACGGAATCCGACAGGGAGGAATGTCAGTGAAGCTGGTGATCGTCGAGTCGCCCGCGAAGGCCAAGACCATCGAGCGGTTCCTCGGCCCGGAGTACCGGGTCGCGGCTTCCTACGGCCACATCCGCGACCTGCCCCGGTCCGCCCGGGAGATCCCCGCGGCCGTGCGGGACAAGCCCTGGGGCCGGCTGGCCGTGGACACCGGGGACGGTTTCAAGCCCATCTACATCGTCCCCGAGGAGAGCCGGCGATATGTGCGCGAGCTGAACAAGCTCCTCAAGGGCGCCGACGAGGTGCTTCTGGCGACGGATGAAGACCGCGAGGGCGAGTCGATCAGCTGGCACCTGGTGGAGGTGCTGAAGCCCTCGGTGCCGGTTCGGCGGATCGCGTTTCACGAGATCACCCGGTCCGCCATCCGGGAGGCTCTGGCCAATCCCCGCAAGGTGAACCGGCGGCTGGTCCAGGCCCAGGAGGCGCGCCGCGTCCTCGACCGGCTCTTCGGCTACAGCCTGTCCCCCGTCCTCTGGAAGAAGGTGCGCACCAAGCTGAGCGCGGGGCGGGTGCAGAGCGTGGCGCTCAGGCTGGTGGTGGACCGCGAAGAGGAGCGCCTGCGTTTTCGGGTGTCCGAGTACTGGCGCGCGCGGGCGCTGCTGGCGGCGGGGGATCTGGAGTTCGCGGCGGTGCTGGTGCGCATCGGCGCGCGGAGGGTGGCGACCGCGAAGGACTTCGACTCCGTCACCGGGGGTCCTCTCGCCTCGTCGCGGGCGATCGCGCTGGACGGCAAGGCTGCCGAAGAGATCGCCACGGGGGCCATGGGCGCGGTTCCGTGGCGGGTCGGCACGGTCGACCGCAAGTCCACCCGGCAGCGCCCGGCACCGCCCTTTACCACCTCCACACTGCAACAGGCGGCCAGCCGGCGTCTGCGCATGACCCCGCGTCAGGCCATGAGGGTCGCGCAGCGCCTCTACGAAGGCATCGACCTCGGCGGCGGCGACCGTGAAGGCCTGATCACCTACATGCGCACCGACTCGGTGACGCTCTCCGAGAAGGCGCTGGGCGAAGCGGGCGCCTACATCAAACGGACCTTCGGAGACGAGTACCATCAGGGCCCCAGGCGCTACCGCACAAAGTCGAAGCTGGCGCAGGAGGCGCACGAAGCCATCCGCCCCACCAGAATCACGCGCACCCCTCAGAGCGTCGCCAGACTGCTGGACAAGCAGGAACTGGCACTCTACCGCCTCATCTGGAACCGCACCGTCGCCTCCCAGATGGCCGATGCGCGGGTGGACCGCACCACCGTCGACCTCGTCGCCCGGACCGGCGACGTGGACCACACCTTCCGTGCCTCGGGATCCGTACTGCGATTCCCTGGGTTCCTCAAGGTGTACGGCGACACGCGGAAGGATCAGCTCCTGCCGCCGCTGGCCGAGGGGGACGAGATCCACGCCGAGGGTGCCCGACGGGAGCTTGCGGACGCGCCCACCGACCCCCCCGCCACCCTCCTGCGCTCCGTCGATCCCGAACGCCGCGAAACCAAACCGCCCCCGCGCTATACCGAAGCCTCCCTGGTCAGGAAGCTGGAGGAAGAGGGGATCGGCCGCCCGTCCACGTACACCCCCACCATCTCGCGCATCCAGGATCGCGACTACGTGCGGAAGCGAGAGGGCGCCCTCGTGCCCACGTACGTCGGGTTGGCGGTCACGCGGCTGCTGCGCGACCACTTCGGGAAGTACATCGACCTCGGCTTCACGGCGCGCATGGAGGACGCACTGGACGACATCGCCACGGGCGAAGTCGAGTCCCGCCGCTTCCTCGACTCCTTCTACAACGGCGAGGGCGACCAGCCCGGTCTCGACCGCGAGATCGACGAGGCCATGCCCGGAATCGGTTTCCCCGCCGTCCCCCTGGGCACCGACCCCGAAACCGGCAGGGACATCCGCGTGCGGATCGGCAGGAACTCGGTCTTCGCCGAAAGGGGAGAGGGGGAGGAACGCGTCACGGCGACGATCCCCGACGAACTCCTGATCGACGAACTCACCGTCGAGCGGGCACGCGAGCTCTTCGATTCGCGCTCCCGGACCGGCGAGCCCATCGGAACCGATCCGGAGACCGGTCTGCCGGTGTCCGTGCGGGTCGGCCAGTACGGTCCCTACGTACAGCTGGGCGAGGTTCGCAAGGGGGGCGACAAACCGCGCTGGGTGGGGTTGCCGAAGGGCATGGAGGCTTCGGAAGTCACGTTGGAGTACGCGCTGAAGCTTCTCTCGCTGCCCCGGACGCTGGGCAAGGATCCCGGCAGCGGGGAAGAGGTCAGGGCGGGGCTGGGCAGGTACGGACCGTATGTGGCTCGGGGCCGTGAGTTTCGGAGCCTGGAGTCCCCCGACGAGATGTTCACCGTCACCCTCGACGAGGCGCTGGTCCTCCTGGCCCGGGAGAAGAAGAGGTCCCGACGCGGGCCGGAGGCACTGAAGGTGGTGGGAACCCATCCCGACACCGGTGCCGAGATCCGGCTGCTGAAGGGACGCTACGGACCATACGTGACCGACGGCGAGGTCAACGCCGGCATTCCGAAGGGGCGCGACCCGATGGGGACCACGGTGGAGGAGGCGCTGGAGCTCATGGCACGGGCGGCCGAGCGCAAGAAGACCCGTCCGCGCCGGGGCCGCCGCCGGGCCGCCCGCCGGAGGGGGTGACGGGCCCCGGTGAGCCTCGTGACCGTCGTCGGGGGAGGCCTCGCCGGATGTGAAGCGGCACTGGCGCTGGCTGAGCGCGGCCGGCGCGTACGACTGGTCGAGATGCGGCCGGTGAAGACCACGCCGGCACATCAGACCGCCGGGCTCGGTGAACTCGTCTGCACCAACTCCTTCAAGAGCGAGCGTCCGACCACCGCCCACGGGCAACTCAAGCGGGAGATGAAGCACCTGGGATCGGCGCTGCTGGCGGCGGCTGAGGAAAGCCGCGTCCCGGCGGGGGCGGCGCTGGCGGTCGACCGTGAGCTCTTCTCGCGCGCACTTGCCCGGCGGGTCGACGCGCATCGGGACATCGAACTGGTGCGCGAAGAGGTCCGCACCCTGCCCGACGGTCCCACCGTGGTGGCCACCGGTCCCCTCACCTCCGATGCGCTGGCCGACAGCATCGCCGCCGAGCTGGGGGACGGGGGACTGGCCTTCTACGACGCGATCGCGCCCATCGTGCACGCCGACTCGGTGGACCGCGAACTCGCCTTCGCCGCGGGCCGCTACCGCCAGGACGCCGACTACCTGAACTGCCCACTCACCGAGGCCGAATACGACGCCTTCATCGCGGCGCTGCGGGCGGCGGACATCTACGAAGGGCACGATTGGGAGCACGTCCCGTACTTCGAAGGCTGCCTCCCCATCGAGGTCATGGCCGCGCGGGGCCACGACACGCTCCGCTACGGCCCCATGAAACCCGTCGGCCTGCGCGACCCCCGCACCGGGAGGCGGCCGCACGCGGTCGTGCAGCTCAGGCGGGAGGACCGGGCCGGGCAGATGTGGAACCTGGTGGGATTCCAGACGCGTCTCAGGACCGGGGAGCAGCGGCGGGTCTTCACGATGATCCCGGGACTCGGGGACGCCGAGTTCCTGCGCTGGGGATCCATTCACCGGAACACGTACCTGAATTTCCCCGGGCGACTCAGCGCCTACGGTTCGTCGCGCCGCCGCCCCGACCTCCTCTTCGCGGGACAGCTCACCGGCGTGGAGGGCTACACCGAGTCCGCCGCATCCGGAATCATCGCGGGCGTCAACCTGGATCGTCTGCTGAACGGGCAGCGTCCCGTTCTCCCCCCCACCGAGACCATGCTCGGTGCGCTTTACCGATACCTGCGCGAGGCCGATCCGGACGACTTCCAGCCCATGAACTCGAATTGGGGACTCGTGGACCCCATGCCTGATGCGCCCCGGAAGAAAGCGCTCAGGCGCGAGGCGATGGCGGAGCGCGCCGACCGGTCTTTCCGGCGGTGGATCGAGGCGGAGGGCCTCATGCCGGCGTCGGCCCCTACGGCGGGTTCGATGCCGGCTTCGGCGCCGACGCCAGGCTCGATGCCCGCTTCGGCCACGGCGGCCACCTCATGACCCCCGAAGTCGCCGCCTTCCTCGACCACCTCGCGGGGACGCGCAACCTGTCACCCCATACCGTCGCCGCCTACCGACGCGATCTCCTCGACCTCGAGGAATTCACGCGCGTCTACCTGTGCCGCGACGACTTCGAATGGAGCCAAGTCGACCGGGGCGTCATCCGCGCCTTCCTCGGCGAAGCCGGGCGCAGGGGGCTCGCGCCGCGGACCGTCGCGCGCAAACTGTCCGCCGTCCGCGCACTCTTCCGCCACCTTCACCGCGCGGGGACCATCTCGGCGAATCCGGCGCGCCTGGTGCGCGGTCCGAAGCTCGACCGCACCCTGCCCGGCCACCTTCGCACCGAAGAGGTGGCCGCCCTCTTTCGCTGGGCGGAAACCGGCGCCGCCCGTGAAAACGGCCTCCCCGAGACCCGCCTCCTCGCCATCCTGGAGCTGCTTTACGGCAGCGGTCTGCGCCTCTCGGAGCTGGCGTCGCTGGAGGTGCGGTCGCTCGACCTCGACCGCGGCCAGATCAGGGTTCTGGGGAAGGGGAGGAAGGAGCGCATCGTGCCGGTCACCGGGGCGGCCGCGCACGCGGTCCGGCGCTACCTCCCGCGCCGCGCCGAGGTCGCCGAACCCACCACCCGGGCGTTGCTCGTCGGCCGTCATGGCCGCCGCCTCTCGAACCGTCACATTCAGCGCATCGTCCAGGCGGTGCTCGAAGACTTTGCCGAGAGCGCCAACGTTTCGGTGCATTCGCTCCGTCACACCTTCGCCACCCACCTCCTCGACGCCGGTGCCGACCTCATGGCGGTCAAGGAGTTGCTGGGGCATGCTTCGCTGGGGACGACCCAGATCTACGCGCATACATCGAAGGAACGGCTGCGGCGGGTGTACAAGGGGGCGCATCCGCGGGCGTAGTATTGGTAGTTGGACAAGCCCCTCCCATAATCCCTATCTTTTAAGGTTGCACCCGCGCCGGACTCTTCCACCCAAAGCCACTTCTTTCCACCCGTCCATGCACCCCGCCTCCCCCCTCCTCCCCGGCACACCCATCCACGCCACGACCGTGATCGCCGTGGCGCGGAACGGCCGTGTCGCCATGGCGGGCGACGGCCAGGTCACCATGGGCGACACCGTGGTCAAGGGAGCGGCACGCAAGGTCCGCCTCCTCAAGGACGGCAAGGTGCTGGCGGGCTTCGCCGGGGCGGTGGCCGACGCCTTCACCCTCTTCTCCAAGCTGGAGGGCAAGCTGGAGCGGTGGCCGTCGAACCTGCCGCGCGCATGCGTCGAGCTGGCCAAGGAGTGGCGCACCGACCGCTACCTGCGCCGCCTCGAGGCGCTCCTCGCGGTGGCCGACCGCGACCACCTCTTCCTGGTGGGCGGCGACGGCAACGTCATCGAGCCCGACCTGCCCGTCCTGGCTATCGGATCCGGCGGCGCGTACGCCCTCGCGGCGGCCAAGGCGCTCATCGACTGCTCGGAGATGGACGCACCCGCCGTCGCACGGCGCGCCCTCGAGATCGCCGCCGAGATCTGCGTCTACACCAACCACGAGATCACCGTACTGGAACTGGCTCACGAATGAGCACCGGAATCGTTACCGCCGAAACCACCGCCCCGCCCCAGACCGCGCGGCCCGACGACCCTCCCGCCTGGCTCGACCCCCTCACACCCCGCGAGGTGGTGGCCGAGCTGAACAAGTACATCATCGGCCAGTCCGAGGCGAAGAAGGCGGTGGCGATCGCGCTGCGCAACCGTTGGCGAAGGCAGCAGGTGGAGGAGGAGCTGCGCGAGGAGATCCTGCCCAACAACCTGATCATGATCGGCCCCACCGGGGTCGGGAAGACCGAGATCGCGCGGCGTCTGTCCCGCCTGACGGGGTCGCCCTTCATCAAGGTTGAGGCGTCCAAGTTCACCGAGGTCGGGTACGTGGGACGGGATGTCGAGTCCATGATTCGCGACCTGGCCGACACCGCGGTCGCCATGGTGCGCTCGGCCCGCGAGGAAGAGGTCGAGGTCGAGGCCGAACGGCAGGTCGAGGAGCGCCTGCTGGATCTGCTGCTCCCCGATTCCGCCGTGCCGGCCACACCCACGGCGGCGCCAGGTTCCGGCGGTTCGCAGGCGCCGCCGACACCCCCGGGCGTGAGCGGATCGCCCGGAAACGTCTTCGTCGCCGGCCCCGCCGCGGCGGGACGAACCGGCCAGTCGGCGGACCCCAACGGCGACGCCACCCTGGCCGAACGACGCGCGCGCACCCGCGAGAAGCTGCGCAAGCTTCTGGTCGACGGGCACCTCGAGGAACGCACCGTGGAGATCGACATCCAGCAGGGCATGCCCGTGAGCGGGATGATGTTCCCGATGGGGGGCGGCATGGACGGGATGGACATGAACATCACCGAGATGCTGCAGGACATGCTGCCCAAGCGCTCCAAGCGCCGAACGGTGACGGTCGCCGAGGCGCGGCGCATCCTCTTCCAGGAGGAGCTCGACCGGCTGGTCGACATGGACGAGGTGGTCAACGAGGCGCTGGACCGCGCCGAGGAGACCGGCATCATCTTCCTGGACGAGATCGACAAGGTGGCGGGGCAGCGGGGGGGGGCGGGCCCGGACGTGAGCCGCGAGGGGGTTCAGCGCGACTTGCTGCCGATCGTCGAGGGCTCCAACGTACAGACCAAGTACGGCTTCGTCCGCACCGACCACATCCTCTTCATCGCGGCAGGCGCCTTCCACGTGGCCAAGCCGTCGGACCTGGTCCCCGAACTGCAGGGCCGCTTCCCGATCCGGGTCGAGCTCAACAGCCTGGGCGCCCCGGAGTTCGCCCGCATCCTGCGTGAGCCCCGGAACGCGCTGGTGCGGCAGTACCGCGCGCTGGTCGACACCGAGGGAGCGGAGGTCGAATTCACCGACGACGGGATCGAGGAGATCGCGCGCATCGCGGCCGACCTCAACGACCGCATGGAGAACATCGGCGCGCGCAGGCTCCGGACCGTGCTGACCACGCTGCTGGAAGACCTGCTCTTCGACCTGCCCGACGAGGGGCGCGGCGAAACGGTCACGGTCACGGCGGAGTTCGTGCGCGACCGGCTGGACAAGATCGCCTCCGACGATGACCTCAGCCGCTACATCCTCTGACGTCACCGCGCCGCTCGCATTCATGGCAACCTCGCCGCGTCACTTCCTCGACCTCGCCTCCCACGAGACCGCCTACCTGCGCCACCTGCTGGAGCTGACCGGGCGCGTCAAGGCGGGCGAGTTCGCCGGCCGTCCCCTCGAGGGCCGCACCCTGGCGATGATCTTTCGCAAGAGCTCCACCCGCACGCGGGTGAGCACCGAGGTGGGGATGGCCCAGCTGGGTGGTCACGCACTCATGATCTCGGACCGCGAGTCCCAGATGGGGCGCGGAGAGACGGCGGCCGACACGGCGAAGGTCCTCAGCCGCTACGTCGACGGCATCCTCATCCGCACCTTCGGCCACCACGAGGTGGTCGAGCTGGCGCGCGAGGCGTCGATCCCGGTCATCAACGGCCTCACCGACCTGCTGCACCCCTGCCAGGTCATGGCCGACCTCTTCACCGCGGCCGAGGAGTTCGGCGAGGATCCGGCCGCGCTGCGCGTGGCCTGGATCGGCGACGGCAACAACATGGCCAACTCGTGGCTCAACGCCGCCCGCCGGTTCGGCTTCCCGCTGCGGCTGGCCTGTCCTCCGGAATACGGACCCGACCCGGAGATCCTGTGCCGGGCCCGCTCCGCGGCAGATGTCGAAGTCGTGTGCTCTCCCGCCGAGGCCGCCGCCGGCGCCCACGTCGTCACCACCGACGTGTGGGCCTCGATGGGACAGGAGGACGAACAGCGCGCCCGCGAGGTGGCCTTCGCCGGCTACCAGGTCGACGAAGCCGTCATGGACCGTGCCGAACCGTCGGCGATCTTCCTCCACTGTCTTCCCGCCCACCGCGGCGAAGAAGTGACCGCGGGCGTGATCGACGGCCCCCGCTCGCGCGTATTCGACGAGGCGGAGAATCGCCTGCACGTCATCAAGGCCATCCTTCTGGACCTCATCGGCTGACCGCCCCTGGAAAAAATGGACAAGACCCTCGCCAACACTCCGCTGCACGACACCCACACCGCGCTCGGCGGCAAGATGGTGCCCTTCGCCGGCTACGCCATGCCGGTGCAGTACCCGGCCGGGATCCGCGCGGAACACGCGGCCATACGCACCGCCGCAGGCCTCTTCGACGTCTCGCACATGGGCGAATTCACCGTGCGCGGTCCCCAGGCGGAGGACCTCGTCCAGTACCTGACCGTCAACGACGTGTCGCGCGTGGCGGTCGGACAGGCCCAGTACTCCGCCCTCTGCAACGAGCGCGGCACCATCCTCGACGACCTGCTCGTTTACCGCTTCGCCGACCGGATCGTGCTGGTCGTGAACGCCAGCAACCGGGCCAAGGACTGGGACTGGGTCACCAGGCACGCCGCCGGTTACGACGTGGAGATCTCCGACGACTCCGACGACATCGCCCTGATCGCCCTCCAGGGCCCGGCCAGCCAGGAGATCCTGACGCCCCTGACCGCCGTCGATCTCGGTGCGATCGGCTACTACCGCTTCGCCGAGGGCTACGTAGCAGGCGCCCCGGCGACGATCAGCCGCACCGGCTACACCGGCGAGGACGGCTTCGAACTCTACCTTCCCGCCGGCGCGGCCACCTCCGTCTGGAACGCGGTCACCGAAGCGGGCGCCCCCCACGGCCTCATCCCCGCCGGCCTCGGCGCGCGCGATTCGCTCCGCCTTGAGATGGGCTACGCCCTCTACGGCAACGACCTCGACGAGGACCACACCGCGCTGGAGTCCGGCCTGGGCTGGATCGTGAAGCTCGACGCGGGGGACTTCATCGGACGCGCGGCGCTGGCCGCCGAGAAGGAGCGGGGCGTCACCCGCCGTCTGACCGGCGTCCGTCTCACCCAGCGGGGATTTCCGCGCCCCGGCTACCCCCTCGTGCACGACGGCGAGGACGTGGGAACCGTCACCTCCGGGGTCGCCAGTCCCTCCCTCGGCGGCGGCATCGCGATGGGGTACCTGCCCGTCGCCGCGGCCCGTCCCGGCACCGAAGTCGGGGTCCGCATCCGCGGCCGCGTCATTGCGGGAACCACGCAGCGCCCGCCCTTCTACACCGAGGGCTCGATCCGGAGATAGCTCCCAACCTGTGACCCGCCCCCCGCCCATGGCCGACACCGTCCTCGTGACCACGCACGACCTCCCCTTCGCGGGGGAGCTGCGGGACGGATTCCGACATGCGGGCTACCAGGTCGAACTCTTCACCTCGGCGGAGGACGTGACCGCGGCCGACGACCCGGCCCTGCTGGTGTTCACCGGCGGCACGCACACCACGGCCGCCCGCCGACAGGCCGCCCAGGCGGCCAACCTCGGCGTCCCCGTCTTCGCGGTCATCGACCCCGGTACCACAGGCACCGTCCCCCCAACCATCACCACCACCTTCCCCCCACCCCCCGACCCAGAGGAGATCGTCCTCGTCGGCACCCGCCTCATCCAGCGCAGCCGCCTCCGCACCGCCACCGGGATCGTCGGCGAGACCGACGCCATGCTCCAGGTCATGGAGCGCATCGTCCAGATCGCCCCGGTCGACGCCACCGTGCTCATCACCGGCGAATCCGGCACCGGCAAGGAACTCGTCGCCCGCGGCCTCCACGCCCTCTCGCGCCGCCGCCACAAGGCCTTCATCCCCGTCAACGTGGCCGCCCTTTCCGAGACCCTCCTCGAAAGCGAGCTCTTCGGCCATGAGAAGGGCGCCTTCACCGGCGCCATCGACACCCGCAAGGGCCTCTTCGAGCTGGCCACCGACGGCACGATCTTCCTCGATGAGATCGGCGAGATGCCTCCCCAGACCCAGACCAAGCTGCTGCGCGTCCTGGAGCAACAGGAATTCCACCGCGTGGGGGGACAGAGGCTCATCCGGGTCAACGTGCGGATTCTGGCCGCGACCAACCAGCGCCTTGAGCACCTGGTTGTCTCCGGCGACTTCCGCAAGGACCTCTACTACCGCCTCAACGTCCTCACGATTGCGCTGCCCCCGCTCCGCCACCGCCGCGCGGACATCCCGCGCCTGGTCGACAGCTTTATCCGCGAGGCCGGCGAGCGCCACGATCGCGGCCCATTCCGCGGCATCTCCGACGATGCCATGCGGATCCTGGTGCGGCACCGCTGGCCCGGCAACGTGCGCGAACTGCGCAACCTGGTCGAGAGCATGGTGGTCCTGGCGCCCGGCCGGCGGATCCGCGCCGAGGACATCCCGGAGGACGTGCGGTCCGGGGAGGGTTCGCTGGCCATGGTGCCCGTGGCGCGACCCGGGAGGCGGCCGGGCGATGATGGCGTGCAGTCGCTGCGGCCCCAGCTCGAGTTCATCTTCCGCACGATGATGGACATGAAGGTCGACATCGAGGACCTTCGCCGTGAGTTCGAGGATTTCCAGGCGGAGGAGGAGCGGGGCAGGGTGCTGATCGGGGTGGGGGAGGGGAGTGGTGGAGAGGACGTGCCGTCCGGGGCGGAGATCGTGGTGGAGCGGGGGGTGGGGGAGGTGCGGGGACGTGACGAGGGGGTTGCCGAAGGGGATGACGATGTTGCCGGAGAGGCTGAAGCGGACCTCGAGTCGGCCGACGAAACCATACCGGATACGGGCGTCGACCCGGAGGAGGATTCCGACTCCGAGTCCGCGACCTTGCAAGACCCTTCCGCGGACGCCGTCGCCTACCGGCCCGGCATGACCCTGGAGGACATGGAACGGGAGGTGATCGCCACCGTCCTGGATACCGTCGAATGGAACCGCCGCCAGGCCGCCGAGATCCTCGGCATCGGGGAGCGGACGCTCTACCGCAAGGTCAGGAAATACGGGCTGGAGGAGGAGGGGTAGCGGGGTTCACCGCGGTTGGTCGGAGGGATCGGCCGATTTTCGGGGGACTTGGGGAGGAGTCGGTGGCCATCCCGATGGTTGCCGATTGTACCAAAAATATCAACTTCGCTTTACAGAATGTTATCCACGCTTGACATTATGTTGCCCTTTGCCAGGTTGTAGCCAACTGCCATGCCACGATGTACAAGGCCCGGTGTAACGAATCAGACCTCAGCCAGCCAGTCAGTCAGAGCGCGACAGCGGCCCTCTTGCGGCGACAATCGGATCACAGTACCGAGTGCCATGCAGCCTGCCCTCTTCCGGCGCGGGCGGGTGGCTGCCGGTCGTGGGGCGTTGGTCACCCCGACACCTTCCACAAGAGGAGGAAACACCATGAGAGCAAGACGCCTGCCACCTGTCCGAGCGGTGAAGCTGGGTTTGCCCCTGTTTTGTGCCGCGCTGGTCGCCGTTGCGGCCTGCGACAATGGCGACGACATCGCGAGCATGGAGGGCGAGCCGCTCCCGTGGCTTGCCGTGCTTGCCGATGAGGCGCTGGCCAAGTGGCAACAGCTGGAACAGGTGCCGGATCGCCCTGTCGTGAACGTGGCGACCGCGACCGGGCTGGAACACCACATGGGCGCCCTGTCGATGGTCCACGGTGCCGTGGACCGGGACACGCGCCCGCGCTATGTGCTGCGGCAACGGGAAAAGTGGTGGATTAGCCACTATATGGCCGAAACCGGGCGAACATCGCTCCCGGTGGTTCCGGTTGACGATCCTCCGCCGATTGAGGGGGCGAGGTTGGAAACACTGATGATTCGCGGGCCGGTGACTCTCGCGTTGGATCGGGTGGAGGTGGACACGGAAACCAGCAAGGTAGCGGTTTTGACGGTGTGGGGCACCACGGTTCCATACATTCGGTGTTTGGGCAGTAGGACAGAGAATCGCTGCAAGATTCGACGGCTCTATATAACGCCGCCGAACACGTCCGTGATGCAGTACAGAGTGGAAGGCGTTCGGGATGGGCCGCGGTGGGTTGCCGAGGTGAAGGAATTCGGGCACCCGCTTCCTGAGTTCCGGCCCAGTCCGCCTGGACTACATGTTCCGGATTTCATATTCCCCAAGGATATCAAGGGGGCCGTTCAATGACCCGCCGCCGAAATCCTGCAACACGGTCCCGTGCCGTCGCGTTGACGATAGTGGCGGTTGTCCTGCTCCCGACGGGTGGTGTGCCTCAGGACGACGTGGAAGATCGTTAGGGCCTACAGGGTGGGTTGGGCCGGGCAGTTGGAGAAACGAATGGGCAGATACGCCGAAGGCAGTAGGTGTCGCAAGTTCCTTTACGGCGCGGCGCAAGCGCTGAGAAACCACAGCGACTGGTTCTGGGGGGATGCCGCCGCGCACGGTGGTGGATTCTACAACTTCGAAACAAGGGAAATCACGCTCGACCAGCACAGCTTCTGGTACACGAACGACGACTCGGGGGTTTGGGGGCCGATCGAGCCCGGCAACGACAGCCATGGCCAATGGGCGGATTTGTTCGCGAGGATGATTCACGAAGGCTGGCACGCATTTAAGAAAGACCGGGTAGAAGGCACCGACGCGCAGTGGGCGGGTGAGAACTGTGGGCCGCCCTTGACCAGCTCATAGAGCGACACCACCACCTCCGCCTCGCGCCCGTAGAGCGACAAACGCGTCGAAAGCCGGTGGTTGAGGTGTGGTTGGTGGTGCTGACCCAGCCCAGGGGTTGCGGACTGGATTCTTACCCCTGAGTCGGGCGCGCCGTGGGATGGTGCTGGATAGCACTACCAGCTCGGAGGACGAAGAGCTGTCGTTTCTCGGACCGTTTGGCGGTGTCCTACCTGGTCCTCCTGTCCTCCGGCACCGTATGGCTGGGCACTCATGAGCGGTCGACACGCTGGTAGTCTGGTACGTGATGGAGCGGGGATGTCGCGCTGCCCACCCGGCGCGTTCTGCTTCCCGAGTGGCTCTTGTTGCATGACGCGACCGACTCCCACGTCTGGGGCGTGTGGAAGGACGAGCTGGACATCAACTACGTGGTGGGGCGGCGGCTGGTGCCCGCGTCCTGACGCGGATCGCCCCGGGTCAACCAAAAATGCCGGCCACGATCTCCACGATGGTCTCAAACACCCCCCCGGCCGCTTCACCAACCGCATCCAGCGCGGCCGGCGCCGCTTCCGCCGCCGCCACCGCTCCGTGTCCCGCCGCATGCGCCCCCAGGAACACGAGATCCGGTGTCCAGAAGAGTGTCTCGAAGAGGACATCCGTGCCTCTGACACCCTTTCGCTGCTCAAGTTCTCCACCCTTCCCCCGCTTCGCGAGGAACCGGCCCCGTTCCAGCTTCCAGATCTCTTCGAGTTCGTGGTGGTCGAACCACACGCCCTTGCAGCGCTTGCACACGTCGAGGGTGAGCGTGTCCTGGCGCACCTGCAGCATTGTGGTGTCGCAGGCCGGGCAGTCGAGCCGCGTCTTCGCCCCGCAGCCATCGCATTTGGGCGCGTCGCGGTCCAGGAATGCACGACAGGAGTGACACTGCGCCCGGTGCGGCTCATCGCGGACGGGAATCCTGGACCACAGCGATTCGGGCCGCTCGAAGCTGAGCCGCTGGACTTCTCCCAGCTCGAACCACATGCCGCCGCAACGCGTGCAGTGGTCCAGCGTCAGCGAGCCCGACCCCTCCCCGCCCGTCCCCAGCGTCGTCTTCTCCATCTTCACACCGAGACAGACGGGGCATGGCCAGCGCGTCTCGGTCACGCCCCCCTCGGCCTCCCTGCCGCTTGCGGTCTCGCTCACGATTCGAGGAGCCCCCGCGCGGTCTCCTTCTCGGAGAGGTACCGCAGGTCGTGGAAGGCATACACCAGGAGACCCGAATCCGTGATCTCGATCTCGGCCAGCTCCCGCCTCATCAGTTCGTTGAGCAGCTCATCGGCCGTCGTGGCCGGCACTGCCAGCTCCCCCGCCACTTCAACGGCTGTGAGCCGGCCACCATGGCGCTCTGCCATCTTCAGGATCTCGGCTTCGAGGGTGTCGCGGCGCAGTTCCTCACGCCTGCGGCCGATGCGGCGTCCGACGCCGAAGTGTCGTGCCAGCAGCCAGCTGCCCCCGGCCGCCGGCAGCCCGGCCCCGATCAGGAGCGCGACCATCGTGCTCAGCGCGGCCGGATTCACGTCCGCGCGGAGAAACCCGACTACCATGAAGAGTGACACGGCCAGAAGCACGGAACCTCCCAATAGCTTGCCCACGGCTAGCGCCCGATCCTCCCCAGCTCGACCTCGATCGCCATTAGCTTCCGCGACCACGACGAATCCTCCACCCCCAAGTACGCCACGGTCAGTTCCCGCGTGAGATCCAGGTCGGAACCGTAGGCATAGACCGCGATCTCGCTGGCCTGCACGGAGAGCCGTCCGCTGCCCCACCCCGGGGTGATCGGGCGAATCGCCAGCGGGCGTTCCCGCAGCCCGCGCGACACCATGTGCAGGTCGTCGGGCCGGAATGGGGTTCCCTGCGACCGGCTCGACAGCGACACCAGGAAGAGGACGGGGTCGGAAACGCCCGACAGGCGGGCCACCTCGACTTCGTGCGCTTCGGCGATGCGCTGCAGCCGGTCGCGGGTGTCGGGGGCCGCGGCCTCGAGCACCCAGGACGCCAGTGGAGTGACCTCGATCTGAAGCGCGCGGACGGTCAAACGCACCGAGATCTGTCCCTGCGTGAGCGAACCCGAGCGGGCCGGATCCACCCCCTCGGCCCGGCGCGGTTCCGTCACCGGCCCACCCACCGCTCCCGGCGCTGCAGCGGGTGCGCATCCCGCCCACCCGGCCACCGCCGCGCCCAACGCCCACCGCCAACCGATCCTTCTCACGATCCTGCTCACAATCCTGTCTCCATTTCCAAAAGCGCCGCGATGGCGTCCAACAGCTCCTCCGACCCCTCCCCGGTCCGCGCCGAGCTCGCCACCACCTGGTCCTCCGCAACACCGAGGTGCTCCGTCACCCGGCGCGCGACCCCCTTTTCGCGGTCCCTCGCCTTCAGCTTGTCGACCTTGGTCAGCGCAATCAACGTCGGCACTCCGGTCTCCGCCAGATACCCCACGAACTCCAGGTCCCCCGCCGTGGGCGCGTGCCGCGAGTCCACCAGGTACACCACGCCCTTCAACTGCTCGCTCCCGGCCAGAAACCCCCGTACCAGCACCCGCCACGCCGCCCGCACGGCCTTCGGCGCCTTCGCATACCCCGACCCGGGCAGGTCCACCAGGAAGAACGACCCGTTCACCTCGTAGAAGTTCAACGCCTGCGTCTTCCCCGGCGACGCCGACACGCGCGCCACCCCCCGCCGCGGCCTTCCCAGCACCCTGTTGATCAGCGACGACTTGCCCACGTTGGAACGCCCCGCGAAGGCGACCTGGGGCAGGTCACCCGGAAAGGGCTGGTCGTTCGCGACCACCGATCCGGCGAACTCCACGCTGCGGATGATCACGATCTATGGTCCGTGGGAAGGGCAAAATGTATACTGGACATGACAAAATGTAATGTGTGATTGACACTACGAAGGCCGTGCGCCCACCTCCTGGGCGCCAGCCGCCTGACCTCCGCGCCTCGCCCGCCCCCCCGCCAGCGCCTCGCGCAACACCGCGTCCATCGTCTCGACCGGCACGAACTCCACCCCCGAGCGCACCTCGTCCGGAAGCCGCTCGATATCCATCACGTTCTTAGCGGGGAGCAGCACGCGCCGGATCCCGCCGCGCAGCGCCGCCACCGCCTTCTCCTTGATCCCGCCCACGACGAGCACCCGTCCCCGCAGCGTGATCTCGCCGGTCATCGCGAGGTCGGCGCGGGTGGGGGTGTCGGTCAGCGCCGAGATGAGCGCCACCGCGATCGTGATCCCCGCCGAGGGGCCGTCCTTCGGCGTCGCGCCCTCGGGGATGTGGATGTGGATGTCCACCTCCCTGTGGAACTGTTCGGAAAGCCCCAGCCGGCTCGCCCGCGACCGCGCGTAGGTCACCGCCGCGAACGCCGACTCCTTCATCACGTCGCCCAGTGTGCCGGTCAGCTGGATCTTCCCCGACCCGGGCACCACCGCCACCTCCACCTCCATCACCTCGCCCCCGGCCGCCGTCCACGCCAGCCCGCAGGCGATCCCCGACCGGTCGGCGCCCTCCTCGCGGCTCGGCGGCAGGTGCACCGGCGGCCCGAGCAGCTCCTTCAGGTCCGCCGCCTCGACGCGCCGGGGATCCCGTACCTCGCCGGTCGCCACCCCCCGCGCCAGCTTGCGCGCCACCCGCGACAGTCGGCGCTCCAGCTCGCGCACCCCCGCCTCGCGCGTGTACTCGGCCACGATCAGGTCGATCGCCTCGCCCGCGATCTCGGGGTGGAACGGCTCCAGTCCGTGCCGCGCGACCTGCTTGGGCCAGAGGAACTGGCGCGCGATGACCCTCTTCTCCGTGTCCAGGTATCCGG
Organism: Longimicrobiales bacterium; assembly: GCA_965211795.1. Classification (GTDB taxonomy): domain Bacteria; phylum Gemmatimonadota; class Gemmatimonadetes; order Longimicrobiales; family Gaopeijiaceae; genus Bin94. Next base: position 2,579,822 of record OZ242973.1, on the reverse strand, counting down.
GCAGGCGGATCACCTCCATCCGGTCGCGCAGCGGTGCCGGAATCTCTCCCAGGGTGTTCGCGGTGGCGATGAAGAGGACGTTGGAGAGGTCGAACTCCAGCTCCAGGTAGTGGTCGGTGAAGGCGCGGTTCTGTTCGGGGTCGAGCACCTCGAGGAGCGCCGCGCCGGGATCCCCGTGGAAGTCGCGGGCCAGCTTGTCGACCTCGTCGAGGAGGAAGACCGGGTTGCGCGAGCCGCTCTTGCGGATCCCCTGGAGCACGCGGCCGGGCAGCGCGCCCACGTAGGTGCGGCGGTGGCCCCGGATCTCGGCCTCGTCACGCACCCCCCCCAGGCTCACCCGCACGAACTCCCGCCTGAGACACCGCGCGATGCTGCGCCCCAGCGACGTCTTCCCCACCCCCGGCGGCCCCACCAGGCACAGGATCGGTCCCTGCAGCTTCCCCACCAGCGAGAGCACCGCGATGTGGTCCAGGATCCGCTCCTTGACCTCCTCAAGTCCGTAGTGCTCCCCTTCGAGAACCCCCTCGGCGCGCCCCACATCCAGGCTGTCCGCCGTCTCGTGCTCCCACGGCAGGGCCAGGATCCAGTCCAGGTAGCTTCGGATCACCGCAGCCTCGGGGGCGACCGGGTTCAGCTTGCGCAGCCGGTCGAACTCCTTGTCGACCCGGTCCCGGGCCTCGGCGGTCAGAGGGGTGCTGCCGATCTTCCGTTCCAGTTCGTCCCATTCGGGGTCGGTGCCGCCGGGTTCCGGGATCAGCGATTCGATCTGCTCCTCGAGGGGGACCCGGGGCACGCCCGCGTCCGACTGCATCCGGATCTGCTCGTCCAGCTTCTCCTGGATGCGCAGGATCTCGACCTCGCGCGCGAGGAGTTCCCGCAGGATCTCGAAGCGGGTCGCGGTGTCGGTCTGTTCCAGCAGCTCCTGCTTCTCGGCCGTGCCGATGACGAGATGTCCCGCGATCAGATGGGTGAGGCGCACGCGGTCGGAGATCTCGGCGGCGGCGGCGATCACCTCGTTGGGGATCCTGGACGAGAGGCGCACGTAGTCGCGGAACATCCTCGCGACTGTCGCGGCCAGCGCCTCCAGCTGCGGGTCCCCGGGCGGGTCGGGCTCGAATTCCCACTCGGTCAGGAGCGCCACCTCGGCCCGGTAGCCGGCTTCGGAAGGCAGGAAGCGATCGACCCGGGCCCGCCCCATCCCCTCCATCACCACCCTCGCGGTCCCGTCGGCCAGGTGCGACACCTGCACGACCCGGATCACCGTCCCCGCGCTGTAAAGATCGTCGCGCTCCGGCTCGTCCACCGTGGCGTCCTTCTGCGCGACCAGGAGCGCGAGCCCCCCCTCGCCCCGCGCCTCCTCCAGCGCGGCCACCGATGGCGACCGCCCAATCAGCAGCGGCACCACCATGTACGGAAAGAAGACGAGGTCGCGAAGCGCGATGACCGGCAACTCGGCGGGAATATCGAAGGTGCCGTCGAGCCGGTTCAGGGTCGCCATCGCGCTTGCGGGCGGCCCGTCGCGAAGCTGCCGCACGGCCGATGCGGGGCGTGGACCCACCCCGGGCCGCCGGGCGACAAGCTGCTACGGGCCGCTAGGCCTCCTTCCGTTGTGCTTCGGGCGTCAGGACCAGGAGCGGCGGAACGCTTCCGCCGGCGCATTCCGGGGTGACCACGACCTCGCGCACGTCGTCGCGCGACGGCAACTCGAACATCACGTCCCGCATGATGCTCTCCATCACGGCGCGCAGTCCCCGGGCGCCGGTCCCGCGCGTGAAGGTCCGCCGCGCGATCTCCTTGAGGGCGCCCGGATCGAAGGTCAGTCCGATGCCCTCCAGCTCGAACATCTTCTGGTACTGCTTGACGAGCGCGTTCCGGGGCTCCTGCAGGATGCGCACCAGCGCCTCCTGGTCGAGGTCCTCCAGCGCGACCGTGACCGGCAGCCGTCCCACCAGCTCGGGGATCAGCCCGAAGCGCTGCAGATCCTCCGGCTCCAGACAGGTGAGGGGGTCGTCGTCGGGCCCGTAGCCGTTGTCGGCCACCCCCACATCCGCGTCCCCCTCCTCGCCGAATCCGATCTGGCGCTTGCCCATCCGCGTCTCCACGATCTTGTCCAGTCCCTCGAAGGCCCCGCCGCATACGAACAGGATGCTGCGCGTGTCGATCTGGATGTACTCCTGCTGCGGATGCTTGCGGCCCCCTTGCGGCGGCACGCTCGCCACCGTCCCCTCGAGGATCTTCAGCAGCGCCTGCTGCACGCCCTCGCCCGACACGTCCCGCGTGATCGACGGGTTCTCGGACTTGCGCGCGATCTTGTCGAGCTCGTCGATGTAGACGATCCCCTTCTCGCAGTCCCCCAAGTTGAAGTCGGCGGCCTGCAGAAGCCGCACCAGGATGTTCTCGACGTCCTCGCCCACGTAGCCGGCCTCGGTGAGGGTGGTGGCGTCGGCGATGGTGAAGGGGACCTGGAGCACTCGCGCCAGGGTCTGCGCCAGCAGCGTCTTCCCGACCCCCGTGGATCCCACCAGGAGGACGTTGGCCTTGTCGATTTCGACGTCGTCGAGCGAGCCCTGCCCGTGCACGCGCTTGTAGTGATTGTAGACGGCGACCGCGAGCGAGCGCTTCGCCTGCTCCTGCCCGATCACGTAGTCGTCGAGAAAATCCTTGATCTCGCGCGGCGTAAGTGTCGTCGCAGCAGCGTCCTGTCCCTCTCGCTCCTCCTCTTCCGCGAGAATCTCGTTGCAGAGCGAGATGCACTCATTGCAGATGTAGACGGAGGGGCCGGAGATGAACTTCTTGACCGACTCCTTCGACTTTCCGCAGAAGCTGCAGCGAAGATGTTTGTCGCTCGACATGCTCGCCTCCTATCAGTCCGTGGATGAATCCGCCCGAGCACCGAGAGCCGCGAGGCGCCGGGCTGGCAAGGCGCGACGAAGGGGGAATAGCGGAGCTATTCGCCCGAGGAGCAACGCAGAGCGTAGCCACAAGGGGGCAAAAGGTATGGTAAACATAACATAATGTACATTGTAGTTGACATTGTAGTCCGGTGGGCGCAGCGGCCCAGCGCGGATGCATCGCGGGTCGAATGCCGGGGGGATTTCGTCCACGGGCTGACTATCTTGAGTTGGAGGCGGCCTTGCGGCCGTCCCCCTTCCACAGGACCTGGTCGACCAGACCGTACTTGACCGCCTCCTCGGCGCTCATCCAGCGGTCCCGGTCCACGTCCGCGTTGATCTTCTTGAGCGTCTGCCCGGTCCGCTCCGCCAGGATGCGGTTGAGCCGTTCGCGCGTCCCCAGGATCTCCTTCGCGGCGATCTCGATGTCGGCCGCCGTACCCTGGTACCCCGACGAGGGCTGGTGCAGCATGATGCGCGAGTTCGGCAGAGCGTTGCGCTTTCCCTTCTGCCCCGATGCCAGGAGCAGCGCGCCCATCGACGCCGCCATCCCCACGCAGTATGTGGAGACGGGTGCCCGCAGGTGATTGATGGTGTCGTAGATCGCGAGACCGGCGTACACGCTCCCACCGGGGGTGTTGATGTACAGGTAGATCTCCCGGTCGGGATCGTCGGCGTCCAGAAAGAGAAGCTGCGCCACGATCACGTTGGCCACCTGGTCGTTGATCGAACTCCCGAGGAAGACGATCCGGTCCATCAGGAGCCGGCTGAAGATATCGTAGCTGCGCTCGCCCCGGCTGGTCCGTTCGATCACGTAGGGCGGATAGGTGGACATAGGGCTAGTGCTCCAGGGTGAATCTCATGAGGCTTCGGTGATTTCGGACTGCTCGCGCAGGAAGCGGAAGAGCTTCGCATCGGTGAGCCGCCGTTCAAGGGTATCGAGGGCGCCCGACTTGCGGAGGCGGGCCCGCACGCGGCCCACCGGCTCCCCCCGCTCCCGGGCGACCGCCTCCAGCTGCGCCCCCAGCTCGTCGGCCGAGACGCTCAGACCGTGCTCCTGGGTGATCCGGCTCGCCAGCAGATCCCGCCGCACGGCGAACTCCGACGCGGGCCGGAGTTCCTTTCTGAGTCCTTCAAGCTGTTCGGGCTCCATGTCCTCAGCCTCGCTCAGCACGACATCCGTGTACCGCTCGACCATGGACTCGGGGACCTCGAACGGGTTGGCCTCCACGACCATGCGCATGAGGCGGTTGTTGACCTCGACCTCGGCCTGGGAGCGGGCCTCGCGCTCCAGGTCCTCACCGACCCGGCCGCGGAGGTCGTCCAGGTCGTCGAAGTTCCCGACCGAACGCGCGAAGGCGTCGTCCACCTCGGGCAGGCGGGGAACGCGCCGCGACAGCAGCTGGATCCGCACCCTGTGCCGGGCGCCCCGCCGGTTCTCATCCGGGAAGTCCTCGGGGAAGGTGACGTCGAAATCCCCCCCCTCGTCGATCGTCAGGGTCCGGATCGCGTCCTCGATGTCGGGCAGGGCCTGCCCTTCGCCCAACACGAGGTCGTACTCCCGGCTCGCGTCTCCATCGCTCTCGTCCCCGTCCAGGCGGGTCATCACCACGGTCACCGCGTTGCCCGCCTCCGGCCTGCCGTTCTCGGCCGGCTCCCAGACCGCCTGCTCGCCCCGCAGCCGCTCGATGATGCGGTCCACCGCTCCCTCGGGCACCTCGAACGGCGGCCGCTCCACGCGAAAACCGCCCAGCCGCCCCGTCGGGACCTCCGGCCACGCATCGAAATCCGCCTTGAAGGTGAGCGGCTCTCCCGGCCGGTAGCGCACCTCCGTCACATCGACGTTGTCCACCGGACGCAGCTCGCGCGTGGAGATGGCTTCGTCGCACGCCTTCCGCACCGCCCGCTCGACGGCTTCCTCCTCGATCGCGCGGCCGAAGCGCCGGTCGATCACGCTGGGGGGCACGCGGCCCTTGCGGAAGCCCTTGAGCTTCATCCGGGCGGCGTATTTGCGGGTCGCAGCCATCCGCTCCCGGTCCACGAACTCCGCCGGGGCGGACACTTCGAGGGTACGGCGGCACCGTTCTCCCTCGGTGACCTTCACCTCGAGGCCGGAGGCGCCGCCGGGACTCATGGCGTGCCGCCCCGGTTCGCGGCCCGTCTCGCGGGACTCATGGGGCGCACCCCGCTGAATGCGAAAGGGGGGACTCGAACCCCCACGGCCAGGGGCCACAAGATCCTAAGTCTTGCGCGTCTACCAGTTCCGCCACTTTCGCTCCTAGCCGTGATGTCGGCCCTCGGGTCGCGGACCGCATCGTGCGGCGCCGCGGGCCCACCCCCTGCCGCGGGGATGGGTATAGAAAGGTAATGCCGGGCGGGTGGGTACCAAGGGGCGAGGGTCGGCCTCCCCCATCCGTCGGGGAGGACCGGCCCTCGGTCGTAGAGGTCGGCCGCTACCGCGGAACGCGGATGTTGTACATCCTGTCGGTCATTTCACGGCCGTCGGGACATGCCGCGATCACTGTCACCACGTCGCCATCGTCCACATCGTCGAAGGCGTCCTCCCAGTCGCCACGGTCCCTGATCGCGCGCCGGTCGACCTCGCGGACGACGCAGCCCCGCCGCAGGCCCCGCTGCGCGGCCGGACTTCCCGGCTGGGCGTCCAATACCACCACCCCCTCGGTACTGGCCAGTCGCAGCTCCCGCGCAACCCCGGAATCGATGTCGCGCACATCGACGATTCCGATCCGGTTGGCGACTTCCCGGGTCGGGGGCGGGGCGGTCGCCACGTCTTCGGTGAGTTCCGCTTCGCCCAGCAGCGCGGCGATGTCGCGTGGCTGTCCGTCCCGGTAGACCGTGATGGTGACCGGGTCCCCGGGCGCCTTCAGCGCGATCTTGTGCTGCAGGTCGTTGCCCGAGATGACCTTCTCGCCGTCCACGGCCGTGATCACATCATACTTTTGCAGGCCGGCGCTTTCCGCGGGCGCGCCCCTCGTCAGGGTCTGGACCAGCGCGCCAGAGACATCGGGAAGACCGAGGCTCTCCGCGTCCGCCTCGCCGACCGCGTCGATGCTGATCCCCAGGTAGGCCCGCCTCACACGCCCGTGCGCGATCAGATCCTCCATGACGCGGTGCGCCAGGTCGATCGGAATGGCGAAGCCGTAGCCCTGGTAGACGCCCGTGCGGCTCACGATGGCCGCGTTGATCCCGATCACCTGTCCCCGCAGGTTCACCAGGGGTCCGCCCGAGTTGCCCGAGTTGATCACGGCATCGGTCTGGATGAAGTCCTCGATCGCGAAGCCCGTGTTCCCGGTGAATTCCGGATCCCGCAGCAGGCTCTCGTTGATCAGCCGCAGGGACCGGCCCAGCGCCGACACGATCCCCGCGGTCACGGTATAGTCCAGATCCGGCGACGGAGCCCCGCTCCGCGCGAACCCGGGGTTGCCGATGGCCAGCACCCACTCGCCGACGTTGACCTCGGCCGACGAGCCCAGCGAAGCGGTCGGCAGCCCCTCGCCGTCGATCCTGATCACGGCGATGTCCGTGGTCGGGTCGGTACCCACCACCTCGGCGCGGAACTTGCGCCCGTCGTGCAGCGACACGGTGATCCGCTCCGCGTTTTCCACGACGTGGTTGTTGGTCATCACGTAGCCGTCGCCGGAGATGATGAAGCCGCTGCCGCCGACCGGCACCACTTCGGGCTGGTTGTCCCGGGGGGGACCGAAGAACTGCTCCATCCGGCCGGATCGCCGGACGCGCTGCCGCGTGGCTTCGATCATCACGACCGCGGGAGTGACCGCGTCGGCGATGTTGACGAAGGCTTCGCTGAGGTCGAGCGCGGGCTGTACCGCCTCGGGCGACACCCGGGGCCCCGTCTGCACCGTGAGCGTCGGCCGGGAGGACCCGGCTTCGCCCGAGGGGGCGCCTGCCGACTCGATGAAGCCGAATTGGGACGCAAGCCCCAGCCCGGCCAGGAAGGAAACCGCCACTCCAAGGGCGACCTTGGCCTTGGCTCTGAGTGGATCGTACATGGCTACCGCTCCTTCTTATGATTGCATGCGTTCATCTTAGGGGTTCGACCACGAGATTTCGATGCCCCTGCGCACGTGCTGCGTTGCCCGTCGCTATTTCTCCTCCTCCACGATCTCGTAGTCGGCCTCGACCACGTCCTCGTCTCCCTCCTCCTCGGCGGCTGACTCCGTGGCCTCCGCAGCATCGTCGCCAGCCGCCTCTTCCTCCGCCGCGGCCTCCGCCGCCTGCTGCTGGTACACCTCCTGGCCCGCCGCGCTGAACGCCTGCATCAGCTCGTCGCGCGCCTCGTTGATCTCGGCGGTGTCGTCGCCCTTGAGTGCGGTCCGGCCCCGCTCGAGCGCGGCGTCGAGCCGGCCCCGGGTGTCCTCGGAGACCTTGTCGCCCCACTCGCCCGAGTCCTTCTCGACCTGGTACACCAGCGAGTCGAGGTGGTTGCGCGCTTCCGCCGCCTCGCGCCGCGACTCGTCGTCCGACGCGTGCTTCTCGGCGTCCCGCACCATGCGGTCGATCTCGTTGTCGCTGAGCCCGCTCGACGCCTCGATCCGCACCTTCTGCTCCTTGCTGGTGGCGCGGTCCTTCGCGGTCACGTGCAGGATGCCGTTGGCGTCGATGTCGAAGGCCACCTCGATCTGCGGGACGCCCCTCGGCGCCGGCGGGATGCCGGTCAGCTGGAACTTCCCGATCGTGCGGTTGTCGAGCGCCATCTTGCGCTCGCCCTGGAGCACGTGGATCTCGACCGTGGTCTGGGTGTCCTCGGCGGTCGAGAAGACCTCCATCTTCTTGGTGGGGATGGTGGTGTTGCGCTCGATCAGCGAGGTCATCACGCCGCCCAGCGTCTCGATCCCGAGCGACAGCGGGGTCACGTCGAGGAGCAGCACGTCCTTCACGTCGCCGGCCAGCACCCCACCCTGGATCGCGGCGCCCACGGCCACCACCTCGTCGGGGTTCACGCCCCGGTGGGGCTCCTGCTCGAAGAACTCCTCGACCACCTGCTGGATCTTCGGAATGCGCGTCGAGCCACCCACGAGCACCACCTCGTCGATGTCGTCCGGCGTGAGCCCCGCATCCTCCAGCGCCTTCTTCATGGGCGGGATCGTGCGCTTGATGAGCTCGTCGACCAGGTGCTCGAAGCGGGCCCGGGTCAGCTGGTAGTTGAGGTGCTTGGGCCCTTCCTGCGTGGCCGTGATGAAGGGCAGGTTGATGTCGGTCGAGGTCCGCGACGACAGCTCCATCTTGGCCTTTTCGGCGGCCTCCTTCAGCCGCTGCAGCGCCATCGAGTCCTTGGACAGGTCGATCCCCTGGTCCTTCCTGAACTCGGCGACCAGCCAGTCGATCAGGACCTGGTCGAAGTCGTCGCCGCCCAGGTGCGTGTCGCCGTTGGTGGCCTTCACCTCGAAGACCCCGTCCCCGATCTCCAGGATCGAGATGTCGTAGGTGCCGCCGCCCAGGTCGAAGACCGCGATCTTCTCGTCGGCTTTCTTGTCCAGACCGTAGGCCAGCGCGGCCGCGGTCGGCTCGTTGATGATCCGCCTGACCTGGAGCCCCGCGATCTTGCCCGCGTCCTTGGTGGCCTGGCGCTGGGCGTCGTTGAAGTACGCCGGCACGGTGATCACGGCCTCGGTGATCGAGGTGCCCAGGTAGTCCTCGGCGGTCTGCCGCATCTTCTGCAGGATGACCGCCGAGATCTCGGGTGGCGTGAAGGACTTGCCGCCGTTCGGCAGGTTCACGACCACCCGGTCCTGCCCGTCACGCGCGACGGAGTAGGGGACCCGCTTGCGCTCGGTCTCCACTTCGCCGTAGCGCATGCCCATGAAGCGCTTGATCGAGAAGACGGTGTTCTCGGGATTGGTGATGGCCTGGCGGCGCGCCACCTGGCCCACGAGGCGCTCGCCGTCCTTCGCGAAGGCGACGACGGAGGGGGTCGTCCTCCCGCCCTCGGAGTTGGGGATCACGGCGGGCTCGCCGCCCTCCATGACGGCGACCACCGAATTGGTCGTCCCCAGGTCGATCCCTATGATCTTGCCCATTTGTTGTTCCTTTCGTTGCCGGCCCCCGGGCCGGTTGTTGCGGTCCCGGGCGGAGCCGGCGGGTGTGTGTTCGCGAAGGTGGATTTGGAAGGTAACTGGGGTTTATGGGGCAAGGGGCGTGCCGGGGGTGGAGGGGGTGTGGGGACTGGCGGGTGAGGGGATTCCTGCCAAAATGGCCGGTTTTGGCGTGGGAATTCTGCCATTTTGGCAGGTTTTGGGGGTGGGCTGCCGTTTTGGCAGGTTTGCCTGAAGCGGGATCAGGTCGCCACGCCGTCAAACGGGGCGCGGCACCCGCTCGACGTGGATCCGGCCGACGTTCTTCATCGCCTGCGCGAGGTCGTAGGCCGCTTGAAGGCGATACCAGGTCTCCGCGCCGCCTCCAAACGCCTTGTCCAAGCGAATCGCCATTTCGGGGGAGATGCCCGAACGGCCGTTGACAAGTTCGGAGAGCTGCTTGCGGCTGACTCCGAGCCTCCGGGCTCCCTCCGTCACGGTGAGTCCCAACGGCCCCAGGCAATCGTGGCGCACGGACAGGCCCGGGTGGGGCGGGCTCTGCATCGGCATGTCTCGGTCTTCCTGGTGGGAGTAGTCGGTCACAGCTGTAACGTATCACCGGTCAGGCGGTAGCGTGCCTCGAGGCAACCGCCGCCAGGCCTCGCAATGGCCCCAGCGGCCCGCCCACCTTATCCTGCTACGATTCCGTGTGCCGCGCCGCGGTCACCCCATCCCCGCTCCCGGGCCGAGTCCCATGTCCCCACCCCTCGACGCGGTCACCCACCTCCTGGCCACCGCGGCCCTCCCCCTGGCGGACGGCACCGTTGCCACCGCCGCCGAGCAGGCTGCCCAGGACGGATCCGGGATCGGCCTGTTCACGCGCCTGAGGGGCCTCCTCGGCGTCGCCCTCCTCGCCCTCGGCGCGTGGGCGATTAGCATCAACCGCAAGAAGATCCCGTGGCGGATCGTGCTCTGGGGACTCGCCCTGCAGTTCATCTTCGCCCTCTTCATCCTGCGCACCCCCTTCGGCTCCGGGATCTTCGACACCGCCAACGACGTCATCCTCGCGGCGGTGGGCTTCACGCTGGAGGGCGCGAGCTTCCTCTTCGGCGACCTGGTCTGGAACAATGTCCCCGTGGGGACCGGCGAGCCGGGCAACAGCGGCTTCGTCGCGGAGGGTCAGCAGGTAGCGCGCACCGGGGCATTCTTCGCCTTCAACGTGCTCCCGACGATCATCTTCTTCGCGTCGATCATGACGGTTCTCTACCACCTCGGCATCATGCAGAGGGTGGTGGGCGGAATCGCCTGGGTCATGCAGCGCACCATGCGGACGAGCGGCGCCGAGACGCTGTCGGCCGCGGGCAACATCTTCGTCGGCCAGACCGAGGCGCCGCTGCTGGTCAAGCCCTTCGTGGACCGCATGACGCAGTCCGAGCTGATGGCGGTCATGACCGGCGGCTTCGCCACGGTGGCGGGCGGCGTGATGGCCGCCTACGCGGGGATGCTGGTGGGGTTCTTCCCCGAAATCGCGGGGCACCTGATGGCGGCGTCCGTCATGTCCGCGCCGGCCGCCCTGGTCGTGGCCAAGCTGATCGTGCCCGAGGTGGAGAAGGCGGAGACCGCGGGGCAGCTCAAGACGCAGCTGGAGCGCCCCGACGTGAACGTGATCGAGGCCGCGGCGCGGGGGGCGGGCGAAGGGATGTCGCTGGCGCTGAACGTGGGCGCCATGCTGCTGGCCTTCGTGGCCATGATCGCGCTGGTGAACGCGCTGCTGGGGTGGGGCGGGGGGTTGGTGGGGCTCGAGGAGCTGTCACTCGAAGGGATCCTGGGGTGGCTGCTGGCGCCGATCGCGTGGGTGATGGGGGTGGCGTGGGAGGATGCCGTGGGGGTGGGGTCGCTAATGGGGCTCAAGACGGTGGCGACGGAGTTCGTGGCGTACCTGGGGCTGGCCGAGGAGATGGGGCGGGAGACGCTGAGCGCGCGGTCCGCGACGATCGCGACGTACGCGCTGTCGGGGTTCGCCAACTTCGCCTCGATCGCCATACAGATCGGGGGGATCGGGGGGATCGCGCCGCGCAGGAGGAAGGACCTGGCGCGGCTGGGGCTGCGGGCGATGATCGGGGGGTCGCTGGCGGCGTTCATGACGGCGGCGATCGCTGGGGTGTTGATTTGAGGGGGACGACCGTGCCCCGCCAGGTTGGGGTGTGATGGTGCGAATGCGTGGGGTGCCATTGGGCGCGACGTCCACACCAACCTCGGTCGGGCCGTGAGTGTTCCAACGCGTGCGCGGTGTTGAGGGGCGGGGCAATGGCTGAGCGGGAAGCCGGAGGCGGCCCACGGATCGGTGAGTGCGCCCGGATCGTGGCCGGGGAGGGCGGGCTGCGACCGTCGGTGCACCTGGTGCTCGGATCGGGGCTCGGCAGGTTGGCGGAGAGGGTCGAGGGTGCCGTTCGCGTGCATTTCAGTCGGTTGCCGGGGTTTCCCAGGACTTCTGTGGAGGGACATGAGGGCTGTTTTCTGGTCGGCCGCATCGCGGGGGTGCCGGTGCTGGTGCAGTCGGGCCGTTTTCACTTCTACGAAGGGCTGGGACCCGATGTGGTGGCCGCGCCGGTGCGGGTGGGGCGGGCGGTTGGCGCGGACACGTTGGTGCTGACCAATGCGGTGGGCGGAATCCGGCGCGATCTGGCTCCCGGCTCGATCATGCTCGTGGACGACCACATCAGCCTGGGCTTTCGCGCGCCGCTGGCGGGGCCGGTGGCCGACGGCGAGGAGCGCTTTCCGGACATGAGCGCCCCGTATGATCCGGAGTTGATGGCGATGGCGGAGGCGGCCGCGCTGAAGGCGGGGATTCCGCTGACGCGTGGGACGTATGGATGGGTCGGGGGACCAAACTTCGAGACGCCGGCGGAGGTGCGCGCGCTGCGGGCGGCGGGGGCGGACGTGGTGGGGATGTCAACCGTGCCCGAGGTCATCGTGGCGCGGGCGGGGGGGCAGCGGGTGCTGGCCTTCTCGGTGGTGACGAATGCGGCGGCGGGGCTGGGAGATGGCGCCATCGATCATGAGGAGGTGATGGCGTATGGGGCGGGGGCGGGGGAGGGGTTGGGGATGCTGCTGGAGGGGTTGATGCGGGGGGTGGCGGGGGGCGGGAGTTGATCGGCTCTATTTCGTGCAAATTTGCAATCGAAATGCAAATCTGCTCGAATCCGAGATAGCGGTCAGGAAGTCTGAATGGACCCCGCTGGCTTCGACATGTAGATATCGGGCTTGCCGGGTCCGTTCGCGTCCGGCATGACCCCAGTCACCACGTAGCCGAGGCGGCGATAGAAGAGAAAGGGGTGACGGTCGCCGAGATCGCGGAGCCCGGCGATGTGACGGGACAGGTCCTCGTAGAGATTCTCGCCAGCGAGCGAGGTCTGCCCAGCATCGTCGTCGGTGCCGAGCGTGAAGGTCAACGCGCCGCGCCGACGCGCCTCCTCTTCGAATGCGGCGACGAGCGCGCGTCCAATGCCGCCCAGACGCCGGTCGCGGCGCACCACGAGCGGGTGCAGCTCCCAGACACGCCCATCGTACTCCGATAGACCGCCGATCCAGCCGAGCAGCAGGGTGTCCTCCACTGCGGCGAAGGCGAAGCCCCGGCGAATCACGCGCTCCACCTCGTTCGTTGCCGACTCCAGGTCCCGCCAGCCTTGCGGATGGTCGAACCCTTCAACCAGCAGGTCCGCCGCCTGTTTGCGAACGTCTTCAGGCTGAGCCCCGAGATCGACGATCGTCACCTTGATTGCACCCCGACAAAGTGGTTCACCGGCCCCCTTCCCCCACCCAACCCCGGCGCACCGGCGATCGCCGCGCGCACCCACCCCACCGCCCCCCCCACCGCCTCCTCCAGCCCCGCCCCCCGCGCCAGCCCGGCCGCGATCGCCGCGCTCAGCGTACATCCCGTCCCGTGTGTGTGGCGCGTCCGAGTCCTCGGCGCTCGATACACACGCTCCACCTCACCGTCCCAGTACAGATCCACCACCTCGTCGCCCTCCAGATGGCCGCCCTTCACCAGCGCCGCCCCCGCCCCCGCCTCCACCAGGACGCGCGCGGCTATGGCCATGCCCCGCCGGTTCGCTTCCGCTACCGGCATCCGCGCCAGCAGGGCCGCCTCGGGCCAGTTCGGGGTCACGATCGTGGCCAGAGGGAGGAGTTCGTCGCGCACCGCAGCCACCGCGTCCCGTTCGAGCAGCGTGTCACCGCTGGTCGCAACCATCACCGGGTCAAGGACATAGGGTCCCAGCCGATGCCGCCGGATCGCCGCGGCCACGGTGGTGACGATGTCGGCGGTGGCCAGCATCCCCGACTTCACGGCGCGCGGAGCGAGGTCCTCTGACACGCTCCTGATCTGCGCCGCTATGATAGGTGGCGGAACCGGATGGATCTCCTGCACGCCCAAGGTGTTCTGCGCCGTCACGGCGGTCAGCGCGGAGGTTCCGTAGACGCCCCACTGGTGGAAGGTCTTCAGGTCGGCCTGGATGCCCGCGCCTCCGCCGCTGTCGCTGCCGGCGATGGTGAGTGCAACGGGAAGGGGCTTCGGGCTGTCCATGAAGGCGTCCGCGGTGACGAGGAGGACTGGTGGACCGGATCAGCAAATCTAAGCAGCGACTGGCCCGGCGGCTGAGGTCGCGGCGCATGCGGGAGCGGGAGGGGCTCGCCCTGGTGGAGGGTCCCGGCGTGATCCTGGAGGCGCTGGGGTCGACGGTCGAGGTGCGTTGGGTACTCGTCGGCGAGGAGTACGGGGTTGTGGAGGGTGGGCGGGCGATTGTAGCGGCCTGCGGGCAGCGTGGGGCAGAGGTCGTCCGCGCGCCGGACCGCGAAGTGCGGGACCTCTGCACCACGGACGCGCCCCGTCCGGTGCTGGCGTGCGTGAGGCCGCCGCCGCTCGAGTGGCGCCCGCTCGACCGGGGCCGCTACCTGATGACTCTCGGCGTGCAGATGCCGGGCAACCTGGGGACGCTCATCCGGTCGGCGTGGGCGTTCGGACTGGACGGGGTCGTGATCGGTGCGGGGACGGTCGATCCGTGGAACGCGAAGGTCGTGCGCGCGTCGGCGGGGGCGGTGTTCCATCTGCCGCTGGTCGGGGAGCCGGTGGGGGAGGACGCCGCGCGGCTCAATCTGCTGCGTGCGGACGCGGCGGGCGTTGCGGTGGAGGCGGTGGCGGAGGCCGGCAACAGGGACTGGGTGCTCGTGGTCGGGAACGAGGGGAGCGGGATCGGGTCGGTGTTCAGGGACCTCGGGCGCGCGGTGGCGGTGCCATTGGCGGACGGCGTGGACTCGCTGAACGTGGCCATGGCGGGATCGATCCTCATGTACGAGCTGACGCGGCTGGAAAGGTGCTCCGATTGAGCGGCTGGGTGGTGGCGGCGGCGGCCATGCTGGGAGCCTGCGTCGGATCGTTCCTCAACGTCTGCGTGGCCAGGTGGCCCGGCGGCGGGTCCGTATTGTCGCCGCCGTCGCATTGCGACAGCTGCGGGGCGCCGGTGCGGTGGTTCCAGAACATCCCGGTCGTCAGCTACCTGGCGCTGCGCGGCCGCTGCGCCGCCTGCGATGTCGGCCTGACCGCGCAGTATCCGCTGGTCGAGGCGGCGACCGCGCTGATCTGGGCCGGGATGGCCGCGCAATGGGGCGCCGATGCGGAGGCCGTGCGCGGGAGCTTGCTTCTCACGATCCTCCTGGGCATCGCACTGACCGACGCGCGCACCTACATCATCCCGGACCAGTTCACGCTGGGTGGGGCCGCCCTGGGACTGCTCTTGGCACCGCTTCCGGACGGGCCGACACTGGTGGAGGCTGCCGTCGGCGCCGCAATCGGCTTCACATTCCTCTGGCTGGTGGCCTGGATCGGCAAGTTCTTCTTCGGCAAGGACGCCATGGGCGGCGGCGACGTGAAGATGATGGCCATGGCCGGCGCGTTCCTCGGTCCCGCTGGAGTCGTCATCACCCTCTTTGCCGGCGCGCTCATCGGTTCGATTATCTTTGGACCCATCTCGCTGAGGACCGGCAGGCTGGTGCCCTTCGGCATCTTCCTCGCGCTCGGCGCGGGCATCGCCTACGGATGGGGTGACGTGCTCACCGCGTGGTATCTGGACACGGTCCTCAAGCTGAAGTAGACCGCAAACAGGATCGAGTCTCATGACGCTGGCAACGGTTGACGGGGCGCGCGCGCGCGGCGCGGCCCTCGGCGCAGCCCCCATTCTCCGCGCGCTCGGCATCGAGGACGTCAACCCGGGTGGTTTCGGTGGCGAGTGGATCGGATCAGGCCCCGCGCTCGATGTCCTCACCCCCATCGACGGCACACGAATCGCGACCGTAAATCAGGTCACCGAGGCCGAATACGACGAGATCGTCGACCGTGCCCACCGCGCCTTCCTCGAATGGCGCAGGATCCCCGCACCCCGTCGCGGCGAGGTGGTTCGCCAACTCGGCCAGCGTCTGCGCCAGAACAAGGAGGCGCTCGGCGCCCTGGTCACCCTGGAAATGGGCAAGATCCGCGCCGAGGGCGAAGGAGAAGTCCAGGAGATGATCGACATCTGCGACTTCGCGGTGGGGCTCTCGCGCCAACTCTACGGCCTGACCATGGCCAGCGAGCGCCCGGACCACCACATGCGCGAGCAGTGGCAGCCGCTCGGCGTGGTCGGCGTGATCAGCGCCTTCAACTTCCCCGTGGCGGTCTGGTCATGGAACGCGGCGATCGCGGCCGTCTGCGGGGACGCGACGCTGTGGAAGCCCGCATCGGGGACGCCGCTCACCGCGATCGCCGTTACGAGGATCGCGTCGGATGTCTGCCGCGAGAACGGGGTCGATCCGGCGGTGTTCAGCCTGGTGGTGGGCCGCGGCTCGACGGTGGGCGACCGGCTCCTGCACGACCGGCGCATCCCCCTCGTCTCCGCGACCGGCTCGTGCGAGGTGGGCAAGCGCGTCGCCGCGGTGGTTGGGACGCGCCTCGGCCGCACCATCCTGGAACTCGGCGGCAACAACGCCATCATCGTCACGGCGCACGCCAACCTGGACCTGGCCATTCCTTCCATCCTCTTCGGCTCCGTCGGCACGGCGGGCCAGCGCTGCACCAGCACGCGGCGCGTGATCGTGCACAGGTCGGTGCGCGGCGAACTCGTCTCCCGTCTGGTGCGCGCCTACCGGGACGTGCGAATCGGCAATCCCCTCGACGACGACACCCTCATGGGCCCCGTCGTGAACCGCCAGGCGGTGGACGACCTTCTGGACGCGCGGCGGCGGGTCGTTGAAGAGGGCGGCGAAATCCTCTACGGCGGCGAGTGTCTGGCCGGGGACGGCTACCCGGGCGGCCTCTACGTCACCCCCTGCATCGCCGCAGCCGGGAACCACTTCGAGATCGTGCAGCACGAGACCTTCGCGCCGATCCTCTACGTCATCGACTACGGGTCCACGGACGCCGCGCCGGCCGACTCGGTCGCCGAACTCGACGAGGCGATCGCGCTCCACAACGGCGTCCCCCAGGGCCTTTCGTCCTCGATCTTCACCGACCACGTTCGTGAGGCCGAGCACTTCCTGTCGCACCGTGGCAGCGACTGCGGGATCGCCAATGTCAACATCGGGACTTCCGGGGCCGAGATCGGCGGCGCGTTCGGGGGTGAGAAGGAGACCGGGGGCGGGCGCGAGTCGGGGTCGGATTCGTGGAAGGCGTACATGCGGCGCCAGACGAATACGGTGAACTGGAGCACGGAGCTGCCGCTGGCGCAGGGGATCGAGTTCGGGTAGGGGAGACCCGCCCCGCCCGCCCAAACGACCGGACCGGCGATGACCTTCGACATCCTGTTCGTCCTCGGCCTGACCCTGGCGGCCCTCGTCCTCTTCGCCCTGGACCGGCTGCGGCTGGACCAGGTCGCCATGGCGGTCCCGGTCGTTCTCCTCCTCAGCGGCATCCTGACGCCGGCCGAAGCCGTATCGGGCCTGTCGAGCCGCGCCACCGTGACGGTCGGCTCGATGCTCGTGCTGGGCCTGGGGCTCCGCAAGACCGGGCTCGTGTCCGCCATCGGGGCCTGGGCACGAACCGCTCCCCTCGGCGGCAAGTACACGCGCCTGTTCGCGCTCTGCCTCGTCTGCGCGTTCCTCTCCCCCTTTCTGATGACCACCGCCGTCGTGATGGTGTTCATACCCGTCTTCATCGCGCTTGCCGACCAGGCCGGGGAGCCGCCCTCCAGGTATCTGATGCCGCTTTCCTTCGTCTCGATCCTCGGCGGCACCGTCACCCTGATGGGGACCTCCACCAACCTGGTCGTGCACGGCGAAGCGATGAGCAGGGGGTACGACGCACTCGGCATGTTCTCGATCACCCCGCTGGGCCTGATCTGTCTCGCCGTGGGTCTGCTCTATCTCTTCACTGCCGGCCGGGTACTCCTGCCGCGGCGCGTCCGGCCGCCCGACCTGTCCAGCAAGTACGACGTCCGCCGCTTCGTAACGGAACTTCACGTCCCGGAGGATTCGCCGGCGAACGGCCGCACGCTGGCCGAACTCGGATGGGGCGAACGCTACGACGTCACCGTGCTGGACATCGAACGGAGCGACCAGGAGATCACGGCGCCGCACGGCGATCGCCACATTCGGCCGGGCGACATCCTGTACGTGCAGGGGTCCGCCGAGCGCCTCGTCGAAGTCGCGCGCCGGCAGCGGCTCAGGACCCCGAGTGACCGGGAGAAGCATGAGCTGGACCTGACGACCGGACGCGGCCGGCTGGTCGAGGTTCTCGTAGCACCCGGATCGCCTCTCGTAAGCCGCACACTGCGCGACGCGAATTTCGGCCAACGCTACGATGCCAGGGTGCTGGCCGTCCAACAACACGGTGTCACCGTCACGGAAAGGCTGGCGGAGCTCTCGTTCCGCGTCGGCGACCTGCTCCTGGTACACGGGACGACAGGCGCGCTCCAGCGCCTCGCCGACGATCCCGGGTTCGTCCCCATGGCCGAGGTGAAGGCTCCGGCCGGAGGCAGACCACGGGCGGGCGTTGCCGCGGCGATCATGGCCGGCGTCGTGCTTAGCGCCAGCCTCGGGGTCCTGGACATCATGACGGCCGCGCTCACCGGCGTCGGCCTGATGGTCTTCACACGGTGCGTGCGCGTGGAGGAGATCTACGCGGAGGTGGAGTGGCTGGTCATCTTCGTGCTGGCCGGGCTGATTCCGCTCGGCGTGGCGCTCGAGACCACCGGAGCGGCGGAGTTGCTCGCGGGTTGGGTGGTGACCCTGACGGCGCCGCTGGGAGAGTCCGGACTCATCGCGGCCTTCTACCTGTTGACCGCCATCATGACCGCCATCGTGTCCAACGCGGCCACGGCCGTGATGCTGACTCCCGTCGCGATCTTCGCGGCCACGCAGGCCGGCGTGAACCCGTACGCCCTGCTCGTCGCCGTCATGTTCGGGGCATCGGCCTCCTTCGTCACGCCCTTCGGCTATCAGACCAACGTCATGATCTACGGGCCGGGCGGGTATCGCTTCTCGGATTTTGTGAAGGTGGGGGGGCTGCTCAACGTCATTCTTCTCGTGACGGCCAGCATTTTCATTCCGCTGTTCTGGCCGAGTTGACGGGCGGCGACCCACCTCAAGGATCGCTGCAGTCCCTCTGATACCCGCAGTTCAAACAGACGATCTTGCAGTGCCGCTCCAACGTCGGCCCTCCGCACAACTCGCACGCCGACTCCGCCATGAACCGGCGGCTCAACGCCACGTAGTGCCCCGAACTCCGCTCGATCCACGCCGACGCCGCCTTACTCAGCGACCTCACCCTCCCCGGCACCCCCACCACCAGGCTGCCCGGCGGGATCCTCGCGCCCTCCTTCACAACCGCCCCCGCCGCGATCACGCACCCTTCCCCCACATCGGCGCGCTGCAGCAACACCGCCCCCATCCCCACCACCGTCCCCCGCCCGATCCGGCAGCTCTCCATGAGCGCCCCGTGGCCCACCGTCACCTCCTCCTCGAGCACGGTGGGTCCCTGTTCGCTCGTGTGGACGATCGTGTTCTCCTGCACGTTGGTCCGCGCCCCGATGCGGATGCCGTTCTCGGGGTGGTCCCCGCGCAGCACGGCCCCGAACCAGATGCTGGCCTCGTCCCCCACCACCACATCCCCGATCACCACCGCGGTCGGCGCCACGAAGGCCGACTTCGCAATCCGCGGCCGGTGCCCCCCAAAGGGGATGATGCGGGCCATCAGGGCGCCGCCACCCGCCGAATCCGCGCCCGGATCACCTGCGTGTCCGACGCCTTCACCACCTCGACCCGCACCCCCTCCGCCTCGAATTCCGTACCCGGTTCCGGCACCCGCCCCAGCTCCTCCAGTATGAACCCGTTCAGCGACCGGTTGTCCTCCTCCGGCAACGCCAGCCCGAAGCGCTCGTTGATGTCGCGCAGTTCCGCCCCGCCCGAGGCAATCATCTCGTCGGGCGAGAGTCGCGTCAGCGGATCCTCGTCCACATCCGTCTCGTCCACGATCTCCCCGACCAGCTCCTCGAGCACGTCCTCCAGTGTGATCAGCCCGTCCGTCCCCCCGAACTCGTCCGCCACGATTCCCATGTGGACGCGGCGGGCGCGGAAATCGGCGAGCAGCTTGGCCAGCGAGAGCGATCCCGGCACGAACATCGCCGGCCGGGCGAGCTTCGAGAGCGGCATGTCCCGCTTTCCGGCCACGTAGGCGCGGTACGCGTCCCGCACGTACAGGATCCCGGTCACGTCGTCGATGGTGTCGCGGTAGACCGGGACGCGCGAGTGTGGCAGGTCCTCGAGTTCGGCCAATACCTCACCCAACAACCGAGACTCCTTCAGCGCGACGATGTCCACCCGCGGCGTCATCGCGTCCCATGCATTCAGCTCGTCGAGCTTGAAGGCGCGTTCGATCAGACGGTGCTCGTCGGCCTCGACCACGCCTTCGTCGGCCCCGATCTCGAGCGCTTCGCGGACCTGCAGCTCGTCGGCCGAAGCTTCGGCCTGGCCGGAGCGCCGCGAAATCCGCCGCCCCAACGCCAGGAACGGATAGAACAATCGCCCGAAAACCCGCGATCCCCGCCGCAGGTACGGTGCCGCAACCAGCGCCAGCCTCACCGGGCTCCTGCCCGCCAGGGCCCGCGGCGCCAGTTCGCCCACCAGCAGCACGAGGACGACGACCGCCACACCACCGTACCAGCTCCCGGGCCGCCCCCAGGCCGCCCACACCGCCGCCACCCCCGAAGCGGTCGCCCCCAGGTAGCAGAGCACTCGCAACACGCCCAGCGGGGTGGTCCGCGCCTCGTCGGTCCGCAGCTCCAGCAGCGCGTCCGCACCCGCGAACCCCTCGCCGGCCAGAATGCGCGCCTTCGACTCGTTGATCCGCATGAGCGCGGTGAGTGCGGCCGTTAGCGCCCCCGAGACCAGCAGGAGCACCACGAAGGCGGCGGCCAGGCCCGCGATCAGCGACATGGTGCCCTCCGATCGCGGGAGTGTCGGCCGGCGTGGAGTAAGACGGACGACTTACCTGTCTGCGCCCGGAACAGGCGCGCGCGCCCGTCCATCGCACCGCGGTTGACGCGGCCCGTGCCGGCAGGCGACCTGTGTCGACTTGGAGGTTGGTCGTCGGGTGAGGCGGGTTCTAGATCCATTTCCTGCTCTCGGCCAGCAGCTCGCGGACCACGTCGCGGGTGCTCAGCCCTTCGGCTTCCGCATCGAAGTTGACCACGATCCGGTGGGCCAGGATCGAAGGGGCGATGTCGAGCACATCGTCCATGGTGGGCATCGGCACCCCCCGGAACACGGCGCGCGCCTTGGCACCCAGCACCAGGTACTGTGACGCGCGCGGCCCCGATCCCCAGCTGATGTACTTCTTCGCGACGTTCGCCTGTTCGTCGCCGCCGGGCCGGGTCGAGCGGGCCAGCCGCACCGCGAAGCCCACGATCGAGGGGGGAATCGGAATCCGCCGCACCAGCTGCTGCAGCTCGATGATCTCGCGCCCGTGCACCACGGGGTCGACCGGCACGTCCTGCACCTCCTGCGTCAGGGTGGCGATCTTCGCCTCCTCCTCGCTGGTCGGGTAGCCGATCCGCAGATCGAACATGAAGCGGTCCAGCTGCGCCTCCGGAAGCGGATAGGTGCCCTCCTGCTCGATCGGGTTCTGGGTGGCCAGCACGAAGAAGGGCGGGTCGAGCGAATAGGTGGTCCCCGCGGCCGTAACCTCGCGTTCCTGCATGGCTTCCAGGAGCGCGGCCTGGGTCTTCGGCGGCGTGCGGTTGATCTCGTCGGCCAGCACGATGTTGGCGAAGATCGGGCCCTGGACGAAGCGGAAGACCCTCTCGCCCGTGACCTTGTCCTCCTGGATCACCTCCGTGCCCGTGATGTCGGTGGGCATGAGGTCCGGGGTGAACTGGATGCGGTGGAACTTGAGGTGCAGCGCGTCGGCCAGCGTCGAGATGATCAGGGTCTTGGCCAGCCCCGGAACGCCCACCAGGAGGACGTGACCGTTCGCCATCATGGCGGTCACGATCCCGTCGACGATGTGCTGCTGGCCGACGATGCGCCGCTCCACCTGCGTGCGGAGGTCGTCGGCGATCTCGCCCGCGCGGCGGAGGAGTTGGACATCGCGGTCGGCGGCGAGGTCGGGGGGGGCGGGGAGGGGGGGGGAGGAGGTGGGATTCATGAACGCTCGCGTGTGGCGCGGGGAGGACGGGCTGTGGGCGCCGGCGGCTGCGGCCGGGCCCGGTTTGGGGCTGCGGCCTGCCGCGGGATGCCGGGGCAAGTGTTACGTGGTGTCTTCGATAATGGGCGAAAGGGCGCGGGACTTCAATCGGCAGCGCGGTTCGGACGGTCCCGCCGACGGTCTCCGCAGACTCACTGCAACCGCCCCGTTCCCCGCTTTCTGTGAAGCCCGGGGACACCTCGAACGGACCCGCTCCCGGCGCTTGCGAAAATTTTCACAAGCGTTAGTTTTCCCCGGGCGCCGCACCCTGCGGAGCCCGGTTTGAAGGTGGATTCCCGTTGTCCTGACCCGGGTAGCCGAAGGAGGCGGAGTGAAGGACCGTGGCGGACCGTCGAGGCGGTCGTCCAGCCCCCTCCAGGACCTTGGCCGCTTTTCCGGATACGGGGTTGCCTGGGCGTTGGCCACGCTGCTGCTGGGCTGGGGCGGCCTGGCGCTCGACGAACGCCTGGGGACGGGACCGCTGCTGGTGATTCTCGGAGCCGTGCTGGGCATCGTGGCCGGCTTCGTCACGCTCTACATGAGGGCCGTCGTCGAGCCGGCCGCACGAAAGGGAGACAGCCCCGGCCGCCGGGAAGAACGTCCGTGAAACCGTCGATTCAGTTCATCGTCGCTGTGGTCGGGGTGGTGGCCGCGGGAGTTGGCGTGACCTTTCCCTTCCTCACCGGGGGCGGGCGCCGCGCGGTGCTCGGTGCGGCGGTCATGGTTCTGGGCACCCAGATTCCGCAGTACTTCCTGCTCAAGGGTTGGCGCACGCGCAACGACCGCTTCCTGGCGGCGATCGGGGCCGGCTTCGCACTGCGGATCCTCGTCCTCGCTGCGGGAATCCTGTTCTTCGTGGTCCCGGGCCGGACGGAGCCGGCACCCTTCCTGCTGTCGCTCGGCGCATTCCTGCTCGCGGTGGTCTTCGCCGAGTCGATCATCGAACACCGCCGGATACGGGGCGGGTCGGCCCCCGCCAAGCCATGATCGGCATCACCAGGATCTTCGCGCCGCTTCAGGAACAGGCGGCGGCTCAGGACACGGCCGCCGCCGGGCACGATGGCCCCTTCAACCTCGGCGACATGCTCGCCCACCACATCCTCAACGCCCCCGAATACGAACTGCCCGTCATCGGCGCGGTCCACTTTCCCCACTGGGACTGGGCCGTGTTCCACCTCGGCGGACTGACGATCGACCTGTCCCCCACCAAGCACATGGTCCTGCTCCTGCTGGCCGCCGTCATCACGGCAGCGATGACGCTCTTCGCCGCCAGAACCGTGGCGCGGCAGGGCGCGGGCGTGGCGCCCCGGGGGCTGGCCAACGCGATCGAAACTGTCGTGGTCTTCCTCCGCGACGACCTCTGCAAGGAGTACATCGGGCACGGGTACCAGCGCTTCGTCCCCCTCATCCTCACCCTCTTCTTCTTCATCCTGACGATGAACCTGCTCGGGCTCGTGCCGTGGGGAGGCTCGGCCACCGGCAACCTCGCCGTCACCGCCACGCTGGCCGTGATCGTCTTCCTGGTGATCGAGATCTCGGGCTTCCTCACGCTCGGTTTCCGCGGCTACATGAAGACGATCTTCTTCACGCCCCCGGGCACCAGCGGCGCGATCAAGTACCTGATGCTCGCCATCATGACCCCCGTCGAGCTGCTGGGGAAATTCACCAAGCCCTTCGCGCTCGCGGTCCGTCTCTTCGCGAACATGACCGCGGGCCACATGATGATCTTCACGCTCATCGGATTCATCTTCATCTTCGGCCACATCGCCTTCGTACGGTGGGCGGTGGCCGCCGGATCCTTCGCCTTCGTGTCGGCGATCCTGCTCCTGGAGCTGCTGATCGCCTTCATCCAGGCCTACATCTTCGCCATGCTGTCGGCCGTCTTCATAGGCCTCATGCGGCATGAACACTGACCTTGAACGGGTCACACACGTATAGGAGAAACCATGCTTGACCTGGCGATCACCGCGCTGCAGGAAGGCGGCGCGGCGGACATCGACACAGCCAAGAACACGGGCGCGCTCATCGGCGCCGGGATCGGAGCCGGACTGGCCGCCATCGGCGCCGGAATCGGCATCGGCGGCATCGGCAACGGCGCCACGCAGGGCATCGCGCGGCAGCCGGAAGCCGCCGGCGAGATCCGCGGCCTGGCCATTCTGCTCGCCGGACTGGTCGAGGGGGCCGCGCTCTTCGCGATCCTGCTCGCGGCGCTCTTCAAGTTCATCTGATGACGGCCGCGGGACTGAACCCCGTGCCGGCGGCGGAGGAAGTCCCCCTGTGGGACACCCTCTTCGCGGTCGATTTCGGGCTGGCCGTCTGGACCCTTCTCACTTTTGGCGCGCTGCTGTTCGTCCTGGCCAAGTTCGCGTGGAAGCCGTTGATGGCCGCTCTGGATGCCCGTGAGAAGAGCATCCAGGGCGACATCGACGAGGCGAAGCGCCAGCGTGACGAGGCCGAGTCGCTGCTTGCGGAGTACCGGGAGCAGCTGGCCGACGGGCGCCGCCAGGCACAGGCGGTGGTGGCCGAGAGCCGCGAGGCCGCGGAGGAGCTTCGCCGCGAGCTCGAGACCAAGGCGCGCGAGGAGAGCCGGGTGATTCTGGCCAACGCGCGGCGCGAGATCGAGCGGGAGCGCGACGCGGCTGTGGACGCCGTCCGGCGCGAGGCGGTGGAGGTGGCCATGGCGGCTGCCTCCCGCCTGGTGGACGAACGGCTCGACAGCGAGCGCGACCGCAAGCTGGTGACGGACTACATCGACGACCTTGCGGGCTCCGGGGGTGCCTGGACGTGAGGGAGGACACCGTCGCCGCGAACTACGCCGAAACGCTCTTCGAGCTGGCCGGTCGGCACGAGGGCGTGGAGGCCTTCGG
The DNA here is from genome assembly GCA_965211795.1 of Longimicrobiales bacterium. Taxonomy (GTDB): domain Bacteria; phylum Gemmatimonadota; class Gemmatimonadetes; order Longimicrobiales; family Gaopeijiaceae; genus Bin94. The sequence goes on along the minus strand of OZ242973.1, from coordinate 2,555,302 downwards.
CGCGGGCCTGGGTTCGGTGGCCGCGCTGATGAAGAACCCGAGCGTGCACGAGTTCCTTGTCACGCCGCGGGTTTCGGCGGGGGACAAGAAGGCGGCGCTGGGGCGGGCGCTCGAGGGCGTCGTGCCGCAGATGCTGCTGCGATTCCTGCAGGTCGTGGTCGACAAGGGGCGGCAGCGGCTGCTCCCTCGGATCGCGGCGACCTACCGGGACATGCTCGAGCATCACCTGGGCCGGCGCCACATGGAGATCACCGTGGCGCGGCCGCTTGCGCCCGGTGCCGAAGAGGACCTGGCGGGACAGCTCTCGGCGGCGACGGGGACGACGGTCATCCCGCACGTGAAGGTGCGGCCCGGGATCCTCGGCGGGATCGTCATCCGTGAGGGCGACACCGTGTACGACGGATCGGTGAAACGGCAGCTCGACGCCATGCGGCGGAGGCTCATGGCCGCCGAGCTTCAACCATAGGAACAAGAGAAGACATGTCGGATTCCCAACTCCGGGCGGGCGAAATCAAGAGCGTCCTCCTGGCAGAAATCGAGAGCTTCGAGGAGGCGCTCCACTCCGAAGAGGTGGGCGAGGTCCTCGAGGTGAAGGACGGCGTGGCGCGCATCTACGGGCTGACGAAGGCGATGGCCAACGAGATGCTGGAGATCACGTCGAGCGAGAGCGGCGAACGAATCACAGCGCTGGCGCTCAACCTGGAAGAGGACAACATCGGCGCCGTGGTCATGGGCGACTGGGAGGGGCTTCACGAGGGTGACCAGGTGCGGCGGACGGGGCGGGTGCTGGATGTCCCCGTCGGCGACGGCTATCTCGGCCGCGTGGTGAACCCTCTCGGTGAGCCCGTCGACGGCGGCGCGGCCATCGAGACCTCCGCACGGCGCCAGATCGACGTGGTCGCGCCCGGGATCGTGAAGCGCCAGCCCGTGAAGGAGCCGCTGCAGACGGGCATCAAGGCCATCGACGCGATGATCCCTATCGGGCGCGGCCAGCGCGAGCTGATCATCGGCGACCGCCAGACCGGCAAGACCGCCATCGCGATCGACGCGATCCTCAACCAGAAGGACACCGATGTCATCTGCATCTACTGCGCGGTGGGGCAGCGCGCCGGGATGGTGGCGGGCGTGGTCGAGACCTTCCGGCACCACGGGGCCATGGACTACACGATCGTGGTCACCGCCAACGCCTCCGACCCGGCCCCGATGCAGTACATCGCCCCCTACGCGGCGACGGCGCTGGCCGAGCACTTCATGTGGCAGGGCAAGCACACGCTGGTCATCTACGACGACCTCTCCAAGCAGGCGCAGGCCTACCGGCAGCTGTCGCTGGTGCTGAGGCGGCCGCCGGGGCGCGAGGCCTACCCGGGCGACGTCTTCTATCTGCACTCACGGCTCCTGGAGCGCGCGGCCAAGCTGTCCGACGAGCTCGGCGGCGGGTCGCTCACCGCGCTCCCCATCATCGAGACGCAGGCGGGCGACGTGTCGGCCTACATCCCCACCAACGTCATCTCGATCACCGACGGCCAGATCTACCTCGAGCCCGACCTCTTCAACTCGGGCGTCAGGCCCGCCGTGAACGTGGGGATTTCGGTGTCGCGCGTCGGCGGCGCGGCCCAGGTCAAGGCGATGAAGAAGGTCGCGGGGCGCCTCCGGCTCGACCTCGCCCAGTTCCGCGCCATGGAGACCTTCGCGCAGTTCGCCTCCGACCTGGACGCGGCCACCCAGCAGCAGCTGGCGCGCGGACAGCGCACCGTCGAGGTCCTCAAGCAGCCGCAGTACCAGCCGGTCCCGGTGGAGCGGCAGATCGTGGCCATCTACGCCGTCACCAACGGCTACCTGGACGACCTCGACGTGGAGGACGTGCGCAAGTGGGAGCGCGGCTTCCTGGAATTCGTCGAGAGCCGCTACGACGACGTCCTCATCGGCCTCCGCCAGGAAGGACAGCTCACCGAGGATATCGAGGGGCGCCTGCGCGAGTGCATCGAGGAGTACAACCAGGTCTTCGCCGCCGAGGCGGGCGAAGCGATGGCGGGGGCCGCGTAAGGTGGCCGGAGCCGGCGCCCGGGAGGTCATGCGGCGGATCAAGTCCGTCCGCAACACCCGCAAGATCACCCGCACCATGGAGCTCGTGGCGACCTCGAAGCTGAAGCGCGCCATGGACCGGATGCAGGCGGCGCGCCCGTACAGCGACGCCTTCCGCGATCTGCTGGGAAGTCTGCACGCGCCCGGACTGGCCCAGGAGCATCCCCTGCTGCGGCAGCCGGCCGAAACGAAGCGGGCCGCAGTCCTGCTGCTGACCGCGAACCGCGGATTCTGCGGCGCCTTCAACGCCAACCTCATCCGCGAGGCGCGCGGGCGGCTCGAAGAACTCGAGGCTGCCGGGGTGGAAACCGACCTGCACATCGCGGGCAAGAAGGGACTGGCCTTCTTCCGCTTCCGGGGCTCCGCGATCGCATCGGCGACAACCGAAATCGGCGACGCGCCCACGTCGGAGGACGCCGAGGGTCTGGTCGCTCCGCTCCGGGAGGGATTCGAAGCGGGTGACCTGGACGCCGTCTACATGGTGAGCGCCGAATTCCGGTCGGCGATGTCCACGCCGCCCCGGATAGCGCGGATCCTGCCGGTCGAGCCGACGCCGGGGGCGCGTTCCGTGGACGCCTTCATCGTGTCGCCGCGGCCCGCGAAGCTGATCGGCCAGCTCCTCCCCAGCTACCTGCGCATGACGGTGTACAGCGCGCTGGTCGAGAACGCAGCCGGCGAGCAGGGAGCGCGCCGCGCCGCCATGAAGAGCGCGACCGACAACGCGGGCGACATCCTCGAGACGCTCACCCGCACCTACAACCGGGCACGCCAGGGGCAGATCACCCAGGAGATCGCCGAGATCGTGGGTGGCGCCGCGGCGCTCGAATGAACATGACCTGTGGAGTGACTGGAGGCCGCGGAGGCGCGGCCGGAGAGAACGAACAACATGGCTGAGAACAACAGCGGTCGAGTGGTGCAGGTGATCGGACCCGTCCTGGACGTGGAATTCCACCCGCAACACCTGCCCGAGATCTACAACGCTTTGAGTCTGACCGCCGAGACGGAATCGGGCCGTGAGATCGACCTGGTGGCCGAGGTGCAGCAGCACATCGGGCGCTCCCAGGTGCGCGCCGTGTCGATGAGCTCGACCGACGGCGTGCAGCGCGGCATGGAGGTGGTGGACACGGGCCGCTCCATCGCAGTGCCGGTGGGCGAGCCCGCGCTGGGCCGCATCCTCAACGTCCTCGGCGAGCCCGTGGACGAGCAGGGTCCGGTCGTGAGCGCGAACGGCGGCGAAATCGAACGCTGGCCGATCCACCGCCCCGCACCCCGCTTCGACAACCTCGAACCCAAGACCGAGATCTTCGAGACGGGGATCAAGGTGGTCGACCTGCTCGCGCCCTACGTGAAGGGCGGAAAAACGGGCCTCTTCGGGGGCGCCGGCGTCGGCAAGACCGTCATCATCATGGAGCTGATCAACAACATCGCCATGGAGCACGGCGGCCGCTCGGTCTTCGCCGGCGTGGGCGAGCGCACCCGCGAGGGCAACGACCTCTGGCTCGAGATGAAGGAATCGGGCGTGCTCGAATCGACCGCCCTGGTCTACGGGCAGATGAACGAACCGCCCGGCTCCCGGCTGCGCGTGGGACTCTCCGCCCTGACCGTTGCCGAGTACTTCCGCGACGTCGAGAAGCAGGACGTCCTCCTCTTCATCGACAACATCTTCCGCTTCACGCAGGCGGGCTCGGAAGTTTCGGCGCTGCTCGGCCGCATGCCCTCGGCGGTCGGCTACCAGCCCACGCTCGGCACCGAGATGGGCGAGTTGCAGGAGCGCATCACCTCGACGCGCGAGGGTTCGATCACCTCGGTCCAGGCCATCTACGTCCCCGCCGACGACCTCACCGACCCCGCCCCCGCCGCCGCCTTCGCCCACCTCGACGCCACCACCGTCCTCTCCCGCTCCATCGCCGAGAAGGGCATTTATCCGGCCGTCGATCCCCTCGACTCGTCGTCGCGCATCCTCGATCCCCAGTTCCTGGGCGAACGGCACTACGAAGTCGCCGGGCGCGTCAAGGAGATCCTGCAGCGCTACAAGGACCTGCAGGACATCATCGCGATCCTGGGCATGGACGAACTCAGCGAAGAGGACAAGATCATCGTCGGCCGCGCGCGCCGCATCGAGCGCTTCCTGTCGCAGCCGTTCTTCGTGGCGACCGCCTTCACCAACATCCCCGGCTGCTACGTGCGCCTCGAAGAGACGATCGAGTCGTTCGAACGGGTGGCGTCCGGCGAGTTCGACCATCTGCCCGAGCAGGCGTTCTACATGAAGGGCGGGATCGACCAGGTGATCGAGGCCGCGCGCGAGATGGGCGTGGAGGCCTGAGCTGATGGCGTCGATGCGGCTGAAGGTGGTGACGCCTGAACAGGTGGTGTTCGAGGGGGATGCGCGGTCCCTCGTGGCGCCGGCCTGGGATGGGTGGGTGGGGATCCTGCCCGGGCACGCGCCGTTCCTGACGCTGATGGGTGAGGGGCCGCTGTCGGTGGAGCCGGAGTCGGGGAACAGACGGGAATTCCAGGTTGGGGGAGGCGTGATGAAGGTCGAATCCAACGAGGTGACGGTACTGGCGGATCGGGTCGAGAGCGGGTAGCGGGGCGGGGGCCCCGGCCGATGAGACTCGACCTGCACGTCCATTCGACCGCCTCCGACGGGACGGTGTCGCCGGAGGGGGTGGTGGAGCGCGCGATCGCGGGGGGTCTCGACGTGCTGGCGCTGGCCGATCATGACACGGTCGCGGGGGTTGAGCGCGCCATCGCGGCCGCCCGGGGCCGAATGCTGCACATCATCCCCGCCATCGAGATGAGCAGCACTTTCGAAGGCACGGACATCCACATTCTGGGCTACTTCGTGGATATCCGGTCCGAAGCGTTTATCGAACACACCCGCCGGAACCACAAGCGCCGCGGCGCCCGCATGGCCGAGATGGTGGCCAGGCTCGCCCGCCAGGGCGTCACCATCACCCCTGCGCAGCTGGACGAGCAACGCGGATCCGACGAGGTCGCCTATTCGCGGCCCCACCTGGCCCGCGCTCTGGTCAAGGCGGGCTACGCGAGTACCGTCAGGGACGCATTCGGTCGGCTGATCGGCAACCACTGCCGCGCCTACGTGCCGACGCTGATCGCGACCCCGGAAGAGGTGACCGGTGTGATACTGTCCGCAGGCGGAATCCCTGTGTGGGCCCATCCGCCCGCCGAGCACTTTCGCCGCCTGTTGCCGCTGCTGGACGCCGGGCTGCGCGGGCTGGAGGCGTACCGCGCCACGCGGGTCTACGTGCCCGTGGGCGAGATGGAAGAAGTGGCCCGTAAGAAAGGCCTCGTGCTGACCGGGGGGTCCGATTGGCACGGGCCGGAAAGCGGCTCCAAGCTGGGCGATTTCTACGTTGTGGCCGAGGAGGTATCGGATTTTCTGGCGGCGGGTGGGATGTAGCGCAGTGGGAGTTTCCGCCAACGGTTTGGCCCCTCTTTTGACCGCCATGGGTCCCGGTCAACAACCACGCTTTCGGGTCGTATCAATCGGTGAAGTGTTTGCACGGTATTGACATACGTCCAGGGACCAATCGGGGAACACCAGGTCGGCCATTGATCACCCGTGAGTCCGGGTCATCCTCTTGCTCGGGAAAGGGGGCGCGGTTCGAGCGATCGGGTCACTTGTCATCGAAATCCGTTTCCGATACAGTAAGGCGCAACGCCTGAACGCTTCGCCTCACAAAGTCGTTTGCTCACCAGCTTTTCCAGCGTTGAGGCGTCGGCCGGTTTGGTCCACCAAGACGATGGAGGAGGGGATGAGCGAGTACCCAGGTCGCTGGAAGGATGAGTGGAACGATCTCCCGGAGAACATGCGCCATTTCGCCACACAATTCGGACCCGCGGACGATCATGTCCTGCTACTCGGACCAACCGGCTCCGGGAAGGGCTATCTGGCCTGGATTCTCCATGAACTGAGTCCGAGGGCCGGGGGACCGTTCGTCCAGCAGAACTGCGGAGCCATCACCGAGTCTCTGGCCGAAGGGACCCTGTTCGGATCCATGAGGGGAGCCTACACCGGCGCGACGGAATCGAAGGCCGGGGTGATCGAAGCAGCTGAGGGCGGCACCCTGTTTCTGGACGAGTTCGGCGCGCTTTCACCTGCGATCCAGGCGATGCTCCTGATCTTCCTGGAGAAGAAGGAGTTCAGACGCGTGGGATCGAACGCCGTCCGCAAGGCCGATATCCGTGTGATCGCCGCGACGAATCGGGACCTCGGCGAAGCAATCCGCGCAAAAGAGTTTCGTCAGGACCTGGTCGGTCGGCTTCCGCTCCGGTACCAGGTGTCCCCGCTTCGCGAGCGAAGGGGGGAGATCGCCGGGATCGTAGACCGCTACTTCAGGGAGAATGGCGTTGCAGGTGAGCTTGCGGACGATGCGATGTCGCGGCTGCGAAGCCATGAATGGCGCGGGAACATCCGGGAACTCGTGAGCGTCCTCAAGTACTGTGCGGCTGTCGCGAAGGGTGGATTGATCACTCTCGATCTCGTCGAAGAGGGGATCCGGAACCAGCAGATCGGAATGGAGCCGGCCACGGAAGTGGCCAAGCCTCGGAAGGCGAAGAGTGACGAGGACATGAAGCGGGAGCTGGTTGAGGCCCTGAAGGCGGCCGGCGGAAACAAGAGTGAGGCGGCCAAGTTGCTGGGAATCCACCGAGCGACACTTTATCGGCAGTTGGAGCGGTATGGGGGAGGGGGCGAGTTGGAATGACACTAGGCGTCACGGGGAAGTGGGCCTTGCGACACGTTGGGTTGGAGTTCCCAGGTACGGCTACTGATGCTGTACCGAGCTGTAGAACATTGATCAGCAACGACATACGGGAGATCCTCATGACGGCGGCGGGATCGCCGGATTGTTGGCACGATAATTGCTATGAAGAGATGTGCATTATCGCCCGGCGCGCAGAGATCGCTACCGGACACGCACCACATCCTTCATAAGGAGAAGGCCGATGAAAACCGCTGCACCGAAAGCCACCATCAGTCCCCGTAACCGCAAGCTCGCCGGCGCCATCTTGGCCGTCCTCGCGCTGCAGTTTGCCTTCGTCACCGTCGGCGGCGCCGTGGTGTCGGAGATTCCCATCGATCCTGGCACCGCCGCGACTTCCGAACCGACCAACCTTACGGGTGCGGCTCTTGCCGGGGCACCAATTCCAACTTCGGGCGGTCCCGAAGCGGTCGGAGACGGGGGTGGCGCGGTGGTCTCCACTGCAGACGCACAGCGACCGCCAACCAAGATACCCTACTACGACCATCCCTTCCTAGAAGACGAGTGTTTCTGGTACTGTCTGGAGGGGAGGCGTTGCCCGTGTTGGGTCATCATACCGCCCCCAAAGCCCAAGCCATAGCGTAATGCAGCGTTCGGAGGATCACTGGCCTTCACCGCCGACGAAGGGAGTGGTGAGGGCCAGAGCGCCGGATCCGCAACGGTCGCTCGGGTCAATCCCGCCATCCAGACTCAGGCGCATCCAGGTTGCGAGGATGCGGGCTGGTCGGCCATGGTGTGTTGAGCTGGTGATAACACTGATCTCCGCAACCGTGATGTCCTGTGCTCCGGATCAGCATAGGGGCACACTTACATTGGCGGATGGTTCGACACTCCCGGATCTCTTGACCGAAGAGAGTTGCGGTGCAGTTCTGGTCATGTCGCCTGGGGAGTGCCTGTCCTGCAGTGGCGTGCTGGAGACTTGGGTAGAACGCGGGCGGGCGTTGCGGTTTGAGCTTCACTTGCTGATGACCGAATCGCCGAGCGCCAAGCAGGTCGAGGCCTTGAGTCTGCGGCGTGTCCCACTACGCGGCGTCGTCTCCGACTCTCATACAATTTCCGAGCCAAGAGCATATCTCTTCACCGACGGAGTAGTGACGGATTCGGTGGTCGGCGTGGATGACCAGACTCTGTTTCTCAACCGGCTCATGTCAGCCGAACGGGGCGATGATGATCAGAGCGATTGCTGGAAGACGATCGAAATGGTGGGCGGGCAGGATGCCGGATAACCGTCCCTTGATGCCCACGATGCTACTGTTTTGGAGTCTCCTGATCCTGTTCCACAACGGTGCGAGAGCCCACAATCCCGGACCGGATCTGATCCTCCGCGACAGCCTCGTGCTTGAGGAGACGGAAGAGCACTACATCGGGAACCCGCTGGCCCTGTTCGTTGCACCCGATGGTTCACTGCTGGTTGCCGACGGGTTTACCGAAACGGTCCTGCGCTACGATGCGACCGGTCGATTGGTGGGGCATTGGGGGGGACGGGGTGGCGGACCCGGGGAGTTCTGGAGCTTGGGCGGTGTCGGTTTTGTGACCGATTCTGCAGCGGGTTTCCTGGATGAACGCGGGAAGCTGGAGCTCTTCGCATTGACTACGGGCGCTCATCATGGGAGCGTGACGGTGGAATTCGTATACAACCGACCATCGTCCTTTGCGGTCTCGGGTGACTCACTCTGGTTTGCAGGAATCAATCGGGAATCGTGGGCAACCTATGGGGTGATCGCCGTCGGCGATCTGCTGGACGCGCCAAGCTCGTTGGAGCAAGCGCCGCCAATCTCCCTGAGTCGTGGGACGGTCCCTGTACCTTACAGAGAGAGTCATGTCTTGGCGGGATCGCTGTCCATCGTTTTCCTCGACGTTGGAGACAGTGACTTGGTGCTTGGCTTTACCGGAAGCCCGTTCCTTCTTCGTACCGATCACGAAGGTACGGTTACCGATACGACGTGGATCGGAGAGGGATCGCGGCGCGGCGAACTGGATGAGAATGAGCTTCTCGCGGCCATGCGGAGCGAGCCTGAAAGCCAACAGGAATCACGGTCGTGGTTGTTCAACTTCTTCTCGAGCGTGTCGATGGTTCGTGGGCTCTCGCGGGACGACGTCGGCAACGTATACACGCTTCATCAGGACAGTGACTTCGACGAACGGGGCACGATGGCCGGAGTCAAGCTTTACGTAGCCGTGTCCCGTTTCGACGGTGATCGCGGCTGTGCCGACACGCTCATTCCCACCTCGGATGTCGGAGCCCCGATTCCGTTTCTGCGGGGGCGCTCTCTGTGGGTCCTGGATCGTCGGTTGCGCGCGGGCGCGGCGACTAGCATAGCCACGGTCGTGCGACGATTCACGCTCGACCCGGAACAGTGCACAGGTACGGTGCGATGAGGGCGCTGCTCGCAAGTGTACTTGCGATCGCGGTGTCGTTCGGCCGTGCGGACGGTCAGAGCGGAACCATCGTCTACGCCGCCGGCGCGTCGCTTGATGTTGATGTGCCCAGGGAAATGGCTGAAGCGCTGGAAGTGCTGGAGGCAATGAGCAGGGTCTCATACCTGCTCCACTTCACTCCTACAGAATCGTTGATGGTATGGGATGGCGCGAGAGAAGACGGTGCGTTTTCGCCTGCCGGGTTTCTTGCAACGAAGACTACATTGGATGCCTTCGCGCTGACCCTCGACGCGTGGTTAGCAGCTGAGCCGAGTATCCTTGCAAAGGCATATGTCGAAGTGGAGCAGTCGTCGGGGATCAAGGTGCTACGCTCGTTGAGTGTAGACATGTATCGCGTCACCGCGGCGGTCCCACCGGTTGAGTGGAGAGTCACCGAACAGCAAGGGGAGCATCTGGGTTACCGCGTAACCCGGGCGGTAGGTGAGGTAGGGCGTGACTCGGTGGAGGCGTGGTTTGCACCGGACATTCCGGTATCGGTCGGCCCGGCACTTTACGGTGGACTCCCCGGGATGATTCTGGTACTGTCGCTAGACCAGGGACGGACAGTGTACGCGGCGACGGAGGTTGCGTTGGAAACGGTGGAAGATGGTTTGATTCAAGTGCCCAAGGAAGGCGAATCAGTATCATCCGAAGAGTTTCGTTCAATCATCAACTTCCAGATCGAGGATATCATTAGCTTGTTTCGCGACATGGTTCGCTATCACCAGGACGTGAAATGTATCGTCGGAAGGCGAGACTCCTTCATACAGTGCCGAAGAGTTCGCGGGGGCTCATCGCGGTGAGGCCCCGGATCGGCCGGTGGTCGGCGCACCGTGTGATCCTCAATGGGTTCGGCTTTTGGGTTGTGGCGGACCGTTACCGTTGGCCTGTGAACCAGACCATGATTCGAGCCCTCGCCATTCTTGCCAGTACCCCCGCCATTGCCAGCGGCCAGCAGATTCTCGAAGTCGACTACTCGACCGGCCGAACCATCATCGACGACGAGTGGCGAGCGATCAGGACCGGGAATCTGGTGGCCGACTGGGACAGGGACCTTCTCTACGTCCACGATGCCGAGGAGCCGAATGGGATCATGGTCTTCTCGCTCGAGACTGGAGAGTGGGTGCGAACGATCTCGACACCTCGCGGCGACGGCCCGTTCGAATTCTCACAGGGCAAGGCATCCATGGCGCTCGCCAGGGATGGTGGACTGTACATTTCCGGATTCCATCGAGTCGTCACATACGATGCGGACGCCAACCCGGTTGGCTCGTGGACCCCGCGAGCACCCATGCGTCAAGCGGTCTGCGATCTTGGCGGCAGGCCAACGGTACCGATTCCGAATGGGGTACTCCGGTACGAGTTGGAGGCGATAGGACCGGATGCGGTCGCCAGTGAATCGATTGGCGCAATCACTTCGCTGGAGGAGGGCCGTGCCCGCGCCCAAATGATGATCGATGCACGGATCATCTGTACGGAAGACCGGGCCTTCGTCGTGCTAACCCGCGAGGAAGGCCCGGACTCCGTATTCGTGTACCACTCGAGCGGCGAGGTGGATCGGGTTTCCGTTCCGACCGAATTCACCGAGGACTGGGGATGCAGGATGGGCGGGAAACCATGCCCACCGTGGTCGCGCAATCTGCATCCGTCATTCGATGACCGGGGCAACCTCGTGCTGCTCAGCAATGATTGGCGTACGGCAGGCACCATCATCGACCCGGAAACCGGATGCTACGCGATCGTGCAGAAAGACGTGCGGAACGACTTGACTCGAATCCCCGTACGAGTGAGGGGCGACAGCGTCCTCGTCTTCGAACAGGACCGGGGAGAGAACGGTACGCCCCAGTTATTCATGGGAAGCACGAACAAGGTCTCGATGCACCCGCTCCGAACCGTGAGTGGCGAGCCGTGCGAGACCCCAATCGTGCGAAACCGACCGAGTTCATGACTATGAGAACCCGCAGAACATTGTCGAGCCTCCGCCATGGTGTTGGCGGGACGGCGCTTGCCGGATTGACGGCCCTCACGACCGCCTGTGCCTCGGGCGGCAGGGCTCCCCCACTGACCGGGGCGGAAGCCGAAACCCTCTTTGAAGGTCTTACGGGCGTGTGGGTGGTGGATAAATCCAGCAGTGAGATGCCCAAGTGGGAATTCCAGTCGGTGGGGTCAGAGATCCCGGCGCAGGGGTGGACGGCGGTCCTGGAGCCGATCTTTCTGGTGTTTCAGCCGTGGAGCACGCTGACCTTGCGGGTGGACGAGGAGAGCCTGGTCTTAGTACCGACGCCCGGACACGGCGTGGAGGCACCGATGAGTGGCGAGTGGATCGAGCAGACACCGGGGGGGAAACCCGTCCGTACGCGGGTGTACTGGGATGGCGACAGGCTTGGTCTCGAACACCGGCCGGGTTCGGGCGGACAGGTGCGGTCGGTTCTGGAAATCGCGGACGGCCGACTGCAGGTTACAACCAGGATACGGGTCATGGGCACGCGTGCGCCCCCGTATATCCTGGTGTACGACCGGGACGAAGCGGGCGAGGGATAGGGACGACGGGTTCGCCAACAACCCTGCCCTTCTGAGCGCGATCACGATCAGGCGGTCCATTTCCGGACCAGCCCCTCGCAGCCATTGACTTCCCCCCCCACCCCCGTTACCCTCCATAGCTGTCCGCTCCCCGCCCACCCCACCCGAGCTTCCCCCTTGGGAACCCTCAGGCCTGGGCCCCGGGCGCAGCGGACACACCGCTTCTTGAAAATCAGGGTAGAAGGAAGGAAAGTGCCTTAGGTCGCTCCAGCCTTCCGCGATCGGTCGGCGATCCCTCCCGGGGTCCCGCCACCAGCGGTCGGCGGAGCGTACGTGTTGGAAAGGCGAGACGGTGATGGACCGGTCCGAACGACTGCGCCGGACACGGATGGAGGCAGGACGGCCATCCGCGCCCGGCCGACGGAAGAGGGCTGGTCAAGCGAACAAGTGCGCACGGCGGATGCCTTGGCACAGACCGGCGATGAAGGACGTGGCAAGCTGCGAAAAGCCTCGGGGAGCTGCAAGCAAGCATGGATCCGGGGGTGTCCGAATGGGGGAACCCGGCGGGAGCGATCCCGTCACCCTTAGGGGAGCCAACCCAGGGAACTGAAACATCTAAGTACCTGGAGGAAAAGAAATCAATCGAGATTCCCAGAGTAGCGGCGAGCGAAAAGGGAAGAGCCCAAACCCGGACGGGGTGACCCGGCCGGGGGTTGTGGGGCCGTATCATCAGGCGGACCGAAGCATAGCGGAACGGTACTGGAACGTACGACCGTAGAGGGTGAGAGTCCCGTATGCGAAATGCGAGTAGGCGAGCCGATGCGGACCCCGAGTAGGCCGGGACACGTGGAACCCTGGCTGAATCCGGGAGGACCATCTTCCAAGGCTAAATACGAGTCTGTGACCGATAGTGAAGAGTACCGTGAGGGAAAGGTGAAAAGAACGCCTGACGGCGAGTGAAATAGAACCTGAAACCGTGTGCATACAAGCGGTCGGAGCCCGACCCGGATCTTCGGATACCCGGGGATGGGTGACGGCGTGCCTTTTGCATTATGATCCGGCGAGTTACTCCTCATGCGCGAGGTTAAGGGCCTCTGGTCCGGAGCCGAAGCGAAAGCGAGTCTGAACAGGGCGTCGAGTGCATGGGGGTAGACCCGAAACCGAAGCGATCTATCCATGGCCAGGGTGAAGCCGGGGTAACACCTGGTGGAGGCCCGAACCGTTGTGGGTTGAAAACTGCTCGGATGAGCTGTGGATAGGGGTGAAAGGCCAATCAAGCTCGGAGATAGCTGGTTCTCCCCGAAATATATTTAGGTATAGCCTCAGGAAATTGTCTGGAGGAGGTAGAGCACTGGATGCGCTAGGGGCCTTACCAGGTTACCGAACCCAACCAAACTCCGAATGCCTCACAGATGTATCCTGGGAGTCAGTGTGCGGGCGATAATGTCCGTTCGCGAGAGGGAAAGATCCCAGACCGTCAGCTAAGGCCCCCAAGTTCGTGCTAAGTGAGAAAGGATGTGGATGTGCTCAGACAGCTAGGAGGTTGGCTTAGAAGCAGCAATTCCTTTAAAGAGTGCGTAACAGCTCACTAGTCAAGTGGATCCGCGCCGAAAATGGTCGGGACTCAAGCACGACGCCGAAGCTACGGATGACGCAAGTCATGGTAGGGGAGCATTCCCTGGTCAGTGAAGCGGACCCGGAAGGGCATCCGTGGAGAGCAGGGAAGAGAGTATGCCGGAATGAGTACGCGATAAACAGAGTGAGAATCTCTGTCACCGAAAGCCTAAGGGTTCCGGAGCCAGGCTTATCCGCTCCGGGTTAGTCGGTCCCTAAGCCGAGGCCGAAGGGCGTAGGCGATGGGAAACAGGTTAATATTCCTGTACCGTTCAGGTAGCGTTCGACCATGAGGGGGGACGCGGAAGTGACAGGACCGTCGGGTGGTGGAATATCCGATGTAAGGTGGTAGGCGATGAGAGGGGAGAAAAGACCTCTTTAGCCGAGCGCCGATGCCGAAGGGAAATTGCTCCCTGCAAAGGGTCCGTAACCATGCCGCCGAGAAAAGCCTCGCATGGGAGGTGCCTGGACGACCGTACCGTAAACGGACACACGTAGGCGAGGCGAGTAGCCTAAGGTGCTCGAGTGATCCGCGGAGAAGGAACTCGGCAAAATGTCCCCGTAACTTAGGGAGAAGGGGAGCCTGCAGTAGGTGAACCACGATGCGTGGGGAGCCGAACCAGGCCGCAGAGAATCGGCCCAAGCGACTGTTTATTAAAAACACAGGTGTCTGCAAAGTCGGTTAAGACGACGTATAGGCACTGACGCCTGCCCGGTGCCGGAAGGTAAAAGGAAGGGGTTAGGGGTAACCCGAAGCTCTGAACTGAAGCCCCGGTAAACGGCGGCCGTAACTATAACGGTCCTAAGGTAGCGAAATTCCTTGTCGGGTAAGTTCCGACCTGCACGAATGGCGTAACGACTTGGGCGCTGTCTCCTCCGCGAGCTCGGCGAAATTGGAGTATCGGTGAGGATACCGATTACCCGCGACAGGACAAAAAGACCCCGTGCACCTTTACTGCAATCTGTCATTGGGTCTTGGCTTTGCATGTGTAGGATAGGTGGGAGACTGTGAACCGTTCTCGCCAGGGGACGGGGAGTCGTTGGTGAAATACCACCCTTACAATGTTGAGGCTCTAACCCAGGGGAGTGAATCCTCCTCGGGAACAGTGGCAGGTGGGTAGTTTGACTGGGGCGGTCGCCTCCCAAACAGTAACGGAGGCGCGCAAAGGTTCCCTCAGCGCGGTCGGCAATCGCGCGAAGAGTGCAAAGGCATAAGGGAGCTTGACTGCGAGACCGACGGGTCGAGCAGGAACGAAAGTTGGCCTTAGTGATCCGGCGGTTCCGAATGGAAGGGCCGTCGCTCAACGGATAAAAGGTACGCCGGGGATAACAGGCTTATCGCCCCCGAGAGTTCACATCGACGGGGCGGTTTGGCACCTCGATGTCGGCTTATCGCATCCTGGGGCTGAAGAAGGTCCCAAGGGTCGGGCTGTTCGCCCGTTAAAGCGGTACATGAGCTGGGTTTAGAACGTCGTGAGACAGTTCGGTCTGTATCCGTCGTGGGCGTTGGAGTATTGAGGGGAGCTGCTCCTAGTACGAGAGGACCGGAGTGGACTGACCACTCGTGTACCGGCTGTTCCGCCAGGGGCATCGCCGGGTAGCGACGTCGGGAAGGGATAACCGCTGAAAGCATCTAAGTGGGAAGCCCCCCCCAAGATGAGTACTCCCAGGACCCTTCGGGGTCCGCGAAGGGCCGTGCGAGACTAGCACGTTGATAGGCGGCAAGTGGAAGCGTGGTGACACGTGTAGCTGAGCCGTACTAATGGCCCGACAGGCTTGACCAGCCATCCTCCTCCGCCACTTCCAGCACGGACATGAGGCACGTCCTTCCTTCGACCCTTGCAGTTCCGGGAGAATCCGCTCGAACAGCCGGGTGGATTCCTCCACGGGCTGCTCCTTCTTGGTTGGTGGCCACAGCGCAGGGGTCACACCCGATCCCATCCCGAACTCGGAAGTTAAGTCCTGCCGCGCGAATGGTACTGCCGGGGCAACCCGGTGGGAGAGTACGTCGCTGCCAGCCATTCTTTCGACGCCCCGTCCGGTATCTTCGAATGCCGGGCGGGGCGTTTTCGTTGAGGGGGGGGTTACTGGGTGTCGGCGCCCGCGACTCGCAGGAATCCGCGCACCTCGAGGGCGGGATCGGCGGCTGCCATCACCGCGCCCACAACCGCGCAACCGGCGGCCCCCGCACGAAATGCCCCGGCGGCCCGCGCCGCGGTGATTCCACCGATCCCCACAACGGGCGCTTCGACCGCCGCAACCACCCTGGCCAGTCCCCCCAGCCCCACCGCCCGACCCGCGTCGCTCTTGGTGCTCGTCGGGAAGACCGCACCGCACCCGATGTAGTCGGCCCCATCGGCGACTGCGAAGCGGGCCGCGTCGGGCTCGTCGGCCGAGTAGCCGATCAGGAAGCCGGTCGGCGCGATCCGGCGGGCGGCGGCCACCGGCAGATCTTCGGGGCCGAGGTGGACACCATCCGCGCCGACCGCCAGCGCGAGGTCCAGCCGGTCGTTCATGAAGAAGAGGGCGCCGGCGGCCCTGGTGTCTGCGCGCAACCGGCGTGCAAGGGGAAGTGTGTCACGCGGCGGCAGGGCCTTCTCGCGCAACTGAATGGCCGGTGCTCCGGCGCGCAGCGCCTCGCCGACGACCTCGGTGACCTCCCGGGGACGCGCAAGGTCCCGGTCGGTGATGACGATCAGGCGGAGTCGGGCGGCCAGTTCGTCCCGCGAAGGAGACCTCGCCCTACTCGCCACTGGCCGCGCCGCGGACTCTGCGGATCGCGGCGTTGTGCTCCTCGAGGGAGCGGGAGAAGATGTGCCCGCCTCCCCCGCCTCCCGCGACGAAATACAGGTAGTCGGTGTCGGCCGGGTTGAGGGCCGCATCCAGGGCGTGGGTACCGGGTGCGCAGATCGGGCCGGGGGGCAGACCGGGGTGGTGGTAGGTGCTGTAGGGGTGGTCGGCCACCGAGTCTATGGCGGCATACAGGAGGCGGGACCGGCGGTCGCCGAACGAATCGGTGAGTGCAAACTGCACCGTGGGGTCGGCCTGCAGCAGCATGCCGATGCGGAGCCGGTTGTGGAAGACGCTGGAGATCGTGCGCATTTCGGCGAGGTTCCCGGCTTCGGCCTGGATGATCGAGGCCAGGGTGACCACTTCCCGCTCGGACATCCCCGACTCGGCGAGGCGCTCGCGGCGCTCGGGTGTCCAGTAGGCGTGGTAGCGGGCGATCATGGCCGAAACGACCCGTTCCGTGCCCACCCCATGTGCGAAGCGGTAGGTGTCGGGGAAGAGGTAGCCCTCGAGTCCCGGGCCGGGGACCTCCCAGCGGAGGTGGAGGTCTTCGCCGTACAGGAAACGGGCCACCGAGGCGGAATCGGCTTCCGCCGCATCCGCGATCCGCTTGACCATCCTCCTGATCGTAAGGCCTTCCGGAAAGAGCACCGAAAAGGTCACCACCCGGCCCTCGGCCAGCACGGCGTGGACTTCGCCGAAACGGGCCCCACGGGGCAGGCGATACGTCCCCGCTTTGACCGATCGGTCGAGCCCCCGGACACGTCCGTAGATCCTGAAGAGGAAGGGCCGGGTTATGACTTCGCGGTTCGCCAGGGTATCCACGACAGCCCGAAACGAAGTCCCCAACGGGATCTCGACCACGACTTCGCCGGCCGGCGGGGTGGGCGCGCGCCCATGGGCGGTGACGATGATGAGCGCGGCGGTGAGCACGCCGATCCCGGTGCCGACTGTCTGTCTACGGCTCGCCGTCGCCCAGAGTCTCCGGCGGGTCCAGGGCACGGGCGTCGAGCCAGTCCTGGAGGATGACTGCGGCTGCTCCGGCATCGATCCTCGCCTTGTCTTCCTTCTTCTTCCTGGTCAAACCGATGGAACGGATCCTGGCCTCGGCTTCCGCCGACGAGTAGCTCTCGTCCATGAAGTGGACGGGAAGGCCGCTCCGGTCACCCAGTCGCCCGCCGAAATCCCGGACCTCGGTGGTCCATGAAGTCTCGCCCCCCTGCTCATCGAGTGGAAGCCCCACCACGAGGCACTCGGCACCGCGGGAGGCCGCGATCTCCAGAATGCGGGCGATGGGGGGGCGTTTGCCCGCGCGCCGCGTGAGGGTGGTCAGCGGGGTGGCGAGGGTACCCGACGCGTCGCTCACGGCGATGCCGATGCGGCGCGTGCCGAAGTCGACCGCAAGCACGCGGAGGGGAGGTGGGGGCATCCCTGAAAGATGCGCTGTTAGCTTTCGACCCGCGACCACGGCCCCCTCCACCCCGACCCCCACCGCCCTCGCATCAGGGAGGCGTGGGGGAGGAGCTGCCCCCCATGCAACTCGGCGCCTTCTCCATCAGCCTCGCCGTCAAGGATCTCGCCGCCTCCCGGTCGTTCTACGAGAAGCTCGGCTTCACCGTGACCGGCGGCGACGGCGAGAAGTACCTCATGATGATCAACGGGACCACGATCATCGGCCTCTTCCAGGGCCTCTTCGAGAAGAACATCCTGACCTTCAATCCCGGCCTCGCGCAGGACACTTCACGGGTCGAGGACTTCACCGACGTGAGAGACATCCGTGCGTCGCTGGTCGCCGACGGCATCGAGATGTCCACCGACACGGACCCGGACGGGACGGGCCCCGCGAGCATCGTGTTCGTGGATCCGGACGGGAACCCGGTCCTGGTGGACCAGTTCTTCCCGCGGCCGGGTGGCGGGGAGGGGTGACGCCGGCTCAGCGTCCTTTTTCGGCCTCTTCCCCCGAGCCCTTCTTCTCCCCCTTCTTGGTCGTGACCAGGATCACGCCGTTTTCGGCCTCCAGACCGTAGCGTTCAACCGCCTTGTCGCCCTTGAGGACATCGACCTTGGCGATGTCTTCCGGATTCAGGCCGTCGAGTGATTCGACGCGTATGCCGTCCATATAGACCACCGGCTCAATGGATTCGGCGGAGCGATATTCGACCCGGCGCAGCCGTGGGGTCGCCCCTTGGTCGGCGCGCGGTTCCACCACATGCACGTTGGACCGAATGTGGATGATCGGTGCCCGGTCCACGGTGATCACCTCATGCTGCACACGCGGTCCCTCCGCCGCTTGGACAACGACCAAGGTGGCCACGACCCCCGCCGCTCCGGCGGCGCCGATGATGGCGAGATTCCTGATGTCCTTCAATCCGATCTTCATGTCGTTCCTCATCCGGTGCGAGTCATGGGGTCCCTGGTGCTTTGACACACTACAGCCTCATCCGGTTGCCGCGCAATCCGGCCTCAGCAGCCCGGTATTGGCCGAATACGCCTCCTCCGACCCGGTCAGCAGCCCCGTCCCCACGAGGAAGCGCAGGTCGCGCCGCAGCGTCCGCCGCGACAGTCCCCCGTAGCGCTGCGCCGTCTCCGCGTCCAGGACCGCGACCTGGTCGAGGTCGACGGACCCCTCCAGCGGCATCGCCAGCATGAGTTCGGTGCGCCGCTCCAGGACCGTCCTCTTGCGGAGATCGAGACCCGCCAGGCGGGCGCGCACGAAGTTGCGCCAGGCGACGGCGAAGTTGCCCTCGCTCACGGTGCCGTGTAGCCGTTCCAGACCGTCGCGCAGCCCCTCCACGGCGTAGGCGATGAACGAGGTCAGCGAGCGGTCGCGCGAGGACTGCTCGAGGTGGCGAAAGTACTCGCGCCGCGTCTCGTTGTAGAAGTCGGTGAGCAGGTGCGAGGCGATCGCCGGGGTTCCGGCGGTGCCGAGGATGTATGCCTCGAGGAGCCGCGCGGTGCGGCCGTTGCCGTCGCCGAAGGGGCGGATCCAGAGGACGTACACGTGCGTGACCAGGGCGCGGACGGCAGCCTGGCTGAACTCGCCGTCCGGGCCCGAGCGGGGAAACTCCCGGTCGAACCATTCGAAGACGCCGTCGATCAGTTCGGGGACATCGCTGGCGCGCGGGGCCGTGTAGCGTCCGCCCTGGCCGCCGGTGCGGTAGTGGCCGGGCTCCGCGTCCAGCCGGTCGCCGAGGTCCGCGCCGATCAGGGCGTGGATTCGGAGCAGGAGGTCCGGGGTGACGGGCGAGGCGGTCCCGGCGGCGAGCTCCTCAAGCAGGGTGCGCGTCGCGGTCACCACGTTCATGACTTCGGTGGCCTGGGGGTCGCGGCTGGGGGGCACGCGGCGGCCTGCCATGAGGGCACCGACCTCGCTCTCGTCCAGGGGGCCGCCTTCGATGGCGGTGGTGGCCACGGCGGCCTTCGCCAGGGCCGCGTCGAGGAAGCGGCGGTGGTCGTCGGGGTGGACGGGCGTGTTCAGGATCGCCGAGACCAGCGCATCGCACTGGCCGAGCTGGAAGCGCGTCCGGGGAGAGATCCCCCAGTGGCGCCGGTAACGGGGCCGGGTCGGCTGTGATTCCACGTGTCGCAGGCCTTGCTGGGGGTCCGTGACAGATTCCGTGACAGATTCAAGGTAGTATCTGTCCGCGGTCTTGTCATTGGGGGGAATTTGATCGCGAGAGGGAGCCGCTGAAAGCGGTTTGTGACAGATTCCGGGTAGTATCTGTCCGGGAATCTGTCACCGGCCACTTGGGGGTGGTCGGTGGGGCACATCCCTGTCAGGTTGACGGCACCTGGGCCCCTTCTAATGAATCCGCCCAAGCGTCAGATTAGCGGGTAGCCCTAACGCTCACCCCACAAATCCGGAGCCCGCGCGTGACCCCCTACCAGTACGCCTCCGTCCCCGCGGACGGCGAGAAGATCACTGGCGACACCGGCCAGCCCGTCGTCCCCGACCGGCCGATCGTCCCCTTCATCGAGGGCGACGGGATCGGGCCGGACATCTGGGCGGCTACGCGGCACGTGGTGGACGCGGCGGTGGCGAAGACGTTCAGCGGCGCGCGCGGGATCGCCTGGATGGAGGTCTACGCCGGGGAGAAGGCCGACGATGTTGCGGGCGAGTGGCTGCCCCGCGAGACGCTCGACGCCCTGACGGAGTTCCGGGTCGCCATCAAGGGGCCGCTGACGACGCCGGTCGGGGGTGGCATCCGTTCGCTGAATGTGACCCTGCGGCAGGTTCTGGACCTCTACTCGTGCATCCGTCCGGTGCGCTGGATCCCCGGGGTGCCGTCGCCGGTGAAGGAGCCGCACAAGGTGGACATGGTCGTCTTCCGCGAGAACACGGAGGATGTGTACGCGGGGATCGAATGGGCGTCGGGAACCCCCGAGGCGGACCGGGTCCGCGACTTCCTGATGGGCGACATGGGCGCGTCGATCCGCGAGGCGAGCGGGATCGGGATCAAGCCGATCAGCCCCTTCGGCACGAAGCGCCACGTGGCCGCCGCCATCCGCTACGCGCTGGCCCGCGGCCGCGATTCGGTGACGCTGATGCACAAGGGCAACATCATGAAGTTCACCGAGGGGTCCTTCCGGGACTGGGGGTACGAGGTTGCGGCCGAGCGGTTCGCCGACTCCACCGTGCCGGAGTCGCGGCTCTGGGAGGGCGAGGAGGCGAATGGGCGCGTGGTGATCAAGGACCGGATCGCCGACTCGATGTTCCAGCAGGTGCTGCTCCGTCCCGCCGAGTACTCGGTCGTGGCCACTCCGAATCTGAACGGGGACTACCTGTCGGACGCCTGCGCGGCCCAGGTGGGCGGGCTGGGGATGGCGCCGGGCGCGAATGTGGGCGACTCGGTGGCGCTCTTCGAGGCGACCCACGGAACCGCGCCCAAGTACGCGGGGCTGAACCGGGTCAATCCCGGCTCGCTGATCCTGTCGGCGGCGATGATGCTCGAGCACCTCGGCTGGGACGAGGCGGCGCGCGCGATCGACCGGGGGCTGGAGGGGGCGGTGGCCGCGGGGAGGGTCACCTACGACCTGGAGCGGCAGATGGAAGGCGCCACGAAGGTGTCCACCTCGGAGTTCGCCGAGACGATCGTGGAGCACATGTAGTGGTGCGTGGATAGTGCCTGTTCGCAGAACGTGAGGAAGATGCGACTGGAAGTCAGCACGACGGCGCCTGAAGGGGTCGCGACGCCGCTGATGGCGGTGGCGGTGGCGTCGGACCGGCCGTTCGAGGAGCTGGATGCGCTGGACCGGGTGGCGGGCGGGGTATTGTCGCGGGCTGCGGGCGCGGGGGACTTCAAGGGTCGCAAGGGTGACCGGGTGGTGGGGTACGGGGCGGCGGGTGCCCGCGGGCCGGAGCGGGTGCTGTTTCTGGGCGTGGGGGATTCGCAGTCGCTGACGGCGGAGGATGTGCGGGGGGTGGGGGGCAGAGCGGTGCGGGCGGCGGAGCATCACCGGATCGAGTCGCTGGCGCTCTGTCTCGGGTACCTGGGCGAAGCCGCGGACAGTCGATGCGTCCAGGCCGCCGCCGAGGGACTGGTGCTGGCGTCGTGGCGTTTCGAGAAGCGCGGGCGCGGCCCCTCCGACGATGCGGGCGGGGAAGGTCGGCGCATCGTGAACGGTCCTGCGACCGCGGTCGGCGAAACCGCGAACGCGCGGCCCCCCGTGCAGGTAGTGGAGGCCACCCTCGTCGGCGAGTCGGCGTGGATGTGGGAGGAGTCGCTGCGCATCGGTCACGCCTTCGCCGAGGCCGAGAACCTTGCCCGCACCTTGCAGGCGCGCCCCGGCAACGTGGCGACGCCCTCGCACCTGGCTGCCGAGGCCACGCGTATCGCCGACGAGGCCGGACTCGAATGCGAGATCCTCGGCCCCTCCGAGATGGAGGACGAAGGGATGGACGCGCTCCTCTCGGTGGCGCGGGGGTCGGTGGAGGAGCCGCGCATGATCGTGTTGCGCCACTGTGGCGGCAAAGCCGGGGACGCGCCGCTGGTGCTGGTGGGGAAGGGGCTCACCTTCGACGCCGGGGGGATCTCGCTCAAGCCCGCGCGGGGCATGGAGAAGATGAAGTACGACATGTCCGGGGGCGCCGCCGTCCTGGGTGCCATGCTGGCGATCGGGCGGCTGGATCTGCCCGTGAACGTCACGGGGGTCGTCCCGAGCTCCGAGAACCTGCCGAGCGGGTCGGCCACGAAGCCGGGCGACGTGATCTCCAGCCGGGCGGGCAAGTCGATCGAGGTGATCAACACCGACGCCGAGGGCCGCCTGATCCTGGCCGACGCGCTTCACTACGCATCGGAGTGGCAGCCGGCCGCGATCGTCGACTGCGCCACCCTCACCGGAGCCTGCGTTGTCGCGCTGGGCCACCACCGCTCGGCACTGCTGGGCAACGACGACGGACTGCTGGACGAGTTGCGGACGGCCGGCGACTGCGCCGGCGAACCCTGCTGGCCCCTCCCCCTCGACGCCGAGTACCGCAGACAACTCAGGAGCGACTTCGCCGATCTCAAGAACGTCGGCGGCCGTCCGGCAGGCACGATCACGGCCGCTTCCTTCCTTTCCGAGTTCGTCGAGGACGCGCCTTGGGCCCACCTGGATATCGCCGGAACCGCGTACGGCAAGACGCGGAAACCCTACCTCCGCAACGGCCCGGCGGGGATCCCCTGCCGGCTGCTGCTCGAATGGGTGCGGGCGAGGGCGGGCGTCTGAGCGCCCGGGGCACGCGGGTCACGGTGCGACGGCCGTGCGGGCTCATCGTTGGAGCGCGCCGGCAGTTGGGTCCGGGGACTGGCCGGTTGGCTGGGGCGACAGCGGGGCTGGTCGCGGCGGTTGTCCTGGCCCTGTTCCCCCCCCACGCGAGCGCCCAGGATCCCCCGGACACCCTCCAGGTCCCCCCGGACTCGCTGCAGGACTCGACAATGGTGGCGGACAGCGTGCCGGCGGATTCCCTCGTTGCCGACAGCGTCGAAGCCGACAGCGTGCCGCCGCCGCCGATGTTCCCGACCCTGCCGGATCCCGCGCCCGCCCATGGATTCAACCGCATCCGGGAGTGGGACCGCACCGCGCTCCTTGCCGCGCGCGGACAGACCCTGTGGGAGCTCCTGGCGGACATCCCGGGCCTCCTCGGGATCCGCAGCGGCGACTTCGGATCGGCGGCGACGGTCATTCCGGTCGGCTATTCGGGGGGAGGTCTGCGCCTGTACTACGACGGCATCGAGCACCTGCCGCTGGAAGGATCGGTGCCGGATCTGACGCGCATCCCCCTTTCGGGCCTGGAACGCGTGCGCGTGATCCAGCGGCCCGGAGGCGTCGAGGTGCGCCTCTTCCGCCTGGCGCACTCCGACGCGCGGCCCTCGTCGCTGGTGGAGGCGGGTACCGGTGATCAGGATACCAACATGCTGCGCGGAACCGTTTCCCTGCCCCGGATGTTCGGGGGCAAGGGGGCGCTGGCGATCGAACGGCTGGACACCAGGGGACGAGACAACCCCGGCGCCATCACTGGTGGGTGGTTCCGCTACAGCCTGCACAGGGGCGACCAGGCGGGGATCCGCTACGAGATACGGCGGATGGGCACGACGCGAACCGTCCTCAACGATTCGCCGGGATCGGTGAACAGGAATGATTGGAGCCTGCAGGGCAGATTGGCGCCCACCGAGGGCCTCCTCGCCGAAGGATGGGTCGCCGGCGCCTCGGTTTCGACCGGGGACACCACGCAGGCCTTCCCCTTCTCGGCCGAGTCGCGCAGGCAGTACGGAATGGGGCTGTCGGGCAGCCGGGGCCCGGTCTGGGGGCGTGGGACCGCCCGCTGGAACCGGGGGGAAGGCGTCGCCGACCGTGAACTCGCGGCCGAGTTTTCGGCCCTGGCCGGGCAGTGGGGCGGCGTGAGCGGGCGCACCTGGAGGGAGACGTGGGACGAGCGGGAGGGATCGGGCTACGACGTGCGTGTCTGGACCACACCGATTCCCTACGCGGCCTTCTTCGCGGAGCGCGGCAGCGGGAGCCGCTCGGTGCCCTACCTCAATCCGCTGCCACCCGAGGAACCCGCGGACACCACCGACACGATGGAAGATCCGGACTCCGTGGAGGCGGACCCGGGACCTGCGAGCCGCTTCACGACACGCACCGGCACGCGGGTCGGCGCGCGCGGGGTGTGGCGGCAGCACGAGCTCTCGGTGGCGCGGCTCTCGGTGGAAGCGGACTCCGTGTGGCCGACGCAACTCCTCTTCGACCGGGGCGGGGTGGTGCTCCCCCAGCCGCTCAGGCGGGGATGGGAGGTAACCGGGAGGATCCCCTTGCGCCCGAGCGGTCTCTTCCTCGAGGCCGAGGTCCAGCTCTGGGATGAGGCCGACTCCGCGACGCTCTACTTCCCGGATCATATCTATCGCGCCAGCTTCTCCTTCCACCGTGTCTTCCGCGCCACCGGGAACTTCGAGATGTGGGCGGACCTGGGGGTGCAGGGACGGTCGGAGATGTACGTCCCGCAACCGGACGAGGAGGCGATGCCGATGGTGGACGAGGAAGGGGAGGAGATTCTCGTTCCGTCAACGGTCCCGTTCTACCAGAACTGGTACTTCCGGCTGCAGTTGCGCTTCCTCACCCTCAACATCTTCGCCACGGTCGAGAACGTGTCGTTCAGGGACAACAACCAGGACGTGCCCGGGGTGCTGCTGCCCGTCACCCGGGGCGTGTACGGTGTGCGATGGTCATTCTGGAACTGAGTGCGTTGCGGGCTGTCCGGCAGTCCGTGGATAAAGCCCCGCGGTAGAATGTATAGCGGACATGACATAATGTAATGTGTGGTTTACAGCGTGAACCGATGAAGCGAAGCGGCCGGTCCGGATGCATCGCCGTTCGAATGCCGGGGGGATTTTGTCCGCGGGCTGCCTGCCCCGGCGCCTCCGGGAGACGGGAGCCGGGATGATTCGCAGCATGACGGGGTACGGGGCCGCCGAGAGCGAACTTGCTGACGGTCGCGTGCTGCGGGCCGAGGTGCGGACGGTGAATCACCGGCACCTGAGCACCAGCGTGCGCCTGCCGCGGGGCTGGGAGGCGCTGGAGCGGAGCGTGCTGGAACGGGTCCGCAAGGTGCTGTCGCGGGGGAGTGTCTCGCTCGCGGTGCGGTGCGAGAGCCCTGACCGGGATGAGGGCGACGTGCCGTCGCTGGACCTGGAGCGGGCGCGCGGGTACGTGGAGCTGATGCGCGAGGCCGGGCTGAAGCTGAAGCTGGAAGGGTATCTCCAGGTAGAGGATCTGGCGCGGCTGCCGGGCGTGCTGCGCATGGAAGGTCCGCCGGCCGCCGAGCCCGACGGGGAAGCGCTGTGTGCGTGCGTGGACGGTGCGCTCGGCGAGGTGGTCGCGATGCGGGAGGCGGAGGGGCGGCGGCTCGAGGTGGAGTTGCGGGCCGGCCTGGCTCGGATTCTGGCGGAGGTGGATGCGATCGAGGCGGCGGCGCCGGCGCGGCTGCTGCGGGAACGGGACCGGTTGCGTGAACGGGTGGCGGTGCTCTCGGAGGGCGTGGATGTGGACGAGGACCGCCTGGCGCGTGAGATCGCGTACCTGGCCGAACGGTGGGACATCGCCGAGGAGATCGTGCGGCTGCGGTCGCATGTGGAGCTTTTTGAGGAGGGGTTGGGGGGCGGTGGGGACGGAGGCAAGGTGGGGAAGCGCCTCGGGTTCGTCGTGCAGGAGATGTACCGGGAGGCGAACACGGTGGGATCGAAGGCCAACGATGCCGCGATCGCTGCGTCGGCGATCGCCGTCAAGGAGGAGCTGGAGCGGATCAGGGAGCAGCTGGAGAACGTCGAGTGAGCGCCGGGAGGCGTCGGCCGCTGATTCTGGTGGGACCGTCGGGGGTAGGTAAGACGACGATCGCGAACGTTCTGGTACGGACGCGCCCGGATCTCTTCGCGCTCTCGGTGTCCGCGACCACGCGGCGGCCTCGGGCGGGAGAACGCCGCGGTCGCGAGTATGTATTCGTGTCGCGCACCGTCTTCGAGGAGATGATCGATGACGGACGCCTGGCCGAATGGGCCGAGGTCCACGGCGAGTACTACGGGACGCCGGCCGAGAACCTGGAAGATCCGTCGGGCGACGGACCGGTCCCGGTCCTGGACATCGACGTGCAAGGGGCCAGGCAGATCATGAAGCGCGGAACCGGCGCCTTGGTTATCTTCATCCTCCCTCCCGGCCCGGCGGAGTGGATTGATCGCCTGGCCGGAAGGGGCACGGAGTCGCCGCGGGCGATCGCACGCCGCCTGACGACGGCGCTCGAAGAGCTTCGCGCGGCTGCGTCATTTGAACATTTTGTCGTGAACGCGGATCTGGACCGCACGGTGGGCCGGGTGCAGGCACTTGCGGCCGGCCGGTCCGGACGCCTCCCCAACGCATCGGAGGTCGCCGCGCTCTGCCGCAGGCTCGAGGCCGGGGCCCGGTCGGAAATCCGTCGCCTGGAAGGCGCGCCCAAGGAGAAAGAATGAGAGTATTCACGCCCGGCGAAATCGCCGAACACAACCAGAGCAAGTACCAGGGTGTGCTGGTGGCCGCCAAGTACGCACGGGAACTGAACGTGCTCCCCCACGACCCCCAGCTGGCGGACCAGAAGAAGCTCTCGAGCCGAGCCCTGGAGGCGATCACCTCGGGGCAGGTCGATTACCGCCTGGTGAAGCGGCGCCGGCCCGAGTCGGAATAAGTCCGTCATGTCCTCCGGCGGCCCCGCGGGTGACTCCCGGGAGCCGTGCGCACCCTGGAAGGGGCGCCGCGTCGTGCTGGGCGTGTGCGGGGGGATCGCTGCGTACAAGTCGGTCCAGCTGGCGCGTGACCTCACCCTGCTCGGTGCCACGGTCGATGTGGTCCTCACCGGGGCCGCCCGGAACTTCGTCGCGCCGCTCTCCTTCGAGGGGGTGACCGGGCGCGGAGCCCTGACCGACCTGTTTTCGGTCGAGGGGGCCGCACTGCACGTCAGCCTCGGCAGGGAGGCGGACTGTGTCTGCATTGCGCCCGCCACCGCCGACTTCATCGCGCGGGCCGCGTCGGGGCGCGCCAGCGACCTCCTCACCACGGCGGTCGTCGCGAGCGGCGCGCCGGTGGTCGTGGCGCCCGCCATGAACGACGGGATGTTCGCGCACCCGCGTACCCGGGCGAATCTGGCGCGTCTCGATGCGTCGCCGCGGTATCATCGCGTGGGGCCCGCCACGGGGTTGCTCGCGGCGGGGGAGGGGAGCGGCCCGGGACGGATGGCCGAGCCGGACGGGATCGTCGAAGCGGTGGGGAGGGTGCTGGGGACGGGGGGTGCGCTGTCGGGCGCCAGGGTGGTGGTGACCGGGGGCCCCACGAGGGAACCGCTCGACCCGGTGCGCTACCTCGGCAACCGGTCCTCCGGGAAGATGGGGGTCGCGCTCGCACGCGCGGCCTGGCTCCGGGGCGCCGATGTCACGCTGGTCACGGGGCCCACGGCCGTTCCGGTGCCGGATGGTGTGGATGTTGTCCGCGTCGAGACCGCCCGCCAGATGCGGGACGCGGTCCTCGCAGTCGTCGCGGACGCCGACGCGGCGGTCTTCGCGGCAGCGGTGGCCGACTATCGTCCCCGCACCGCCAAGCCCGGCAAGATCAAGCGCAGCGAAGTCGGCGACTCGCTGACGGTGGGGTTCACGGCCAACCCGGACATCGCGGCCGAGGCGGTCGCGCGGATGAGCGCGGGGAGTGTGTCGGTGGGATTCGCGCTGGAGACCGACGACCTGGTGGCGCGGGCGCAGGAGAAGCTGGCCGCGAAGGGGTTCGACATGATCGTGGCCAACCGGGCGGGCCAGGACGGCGCCGCCTTCGAGGCCGACACGAATCGCGTGACGATTCTCGGGCGCGACCTGGAGCCCAGGGAGCTTCCGCTGATGAGCAAGTTCGCTGTCGCGTGGGAGATCATGGACCTCGTCGAGGAGCGGGTGAGCGGGTGAGCGGGGGGGTGAGCGAGCGTCCTCGGAGCCGGAAGCGGACCGGGACCGTTCCGCGGAACCGGCCATGAGCGGACGGCGCACCCGGCTGGCGGCGTATCTGGACCAGCGGTGGCGGATGGGGGAGCCCGGGATCGTGCCGGGCGGTCTCGCGCCGGGTGAACTGTTGAAGCTCAGCGGCGAGCGGGTGGAGGCTGAGAAAAACGTGGTGGCGGAAAAGAGGGCCAGGCCGCGAAGCACGGGCGCGCGGGCGGAGGCGGCCCCGAAGCTCTCCGCGTCCCGGATCGGTACCGCCGACTACGAAAGCCTGCGCGAAGCGGCGATGGTGTGTACGCGCTGTCGTCTCGCCGAGGGCCGCAAGACGGTGGTCTTCTCCGACGGCAACCCGGCCGGACGCCTCATGGTGGTGGGAGAGGCGCCGGGGGCGCACGAGGACGCCACCGGTCTGCCCTTCGTCGGCCAGGCCGGCAAGCTTCTGGACCTCATGCTTGCCTCGGTGGCCCTGTCGCGGAAGGACTCGGTGTACATCTGCAACGTGCTCAAATGCCGTCCCCCGGGGAACCGGAACCCGATGCCCGACGAGATCGAGGCCTGTGCTCCGCTGCTCAAGCGCCAGATCGAACTGGTGGCTCCGGAGGTCCTGCTGGCAGTAGGTTCCTTTGCGGCGCAGTGGCTCACCGGCTCGACGAAGGCTCTGGGCAGGCTCCGGGGCGAGGTGTACAGTTACCAGGGGGTACCGCTCGTGGTCACCTATCATCCAGCTGCGCTCCTGCGAAACCCGGGCTGGAGCCGCCTGGCCTGGGAAGATCTTCAACTTCTGTGCCGGATCATGGATAGCAAATGATGACAGTCCGTTGAGCGAGCCCATTCCCATCCAGGTGCCGGCGGAGGGGACCGGATACGATCGCCAGCCGCCGTTCTCGCCGGAGGCCGAGGCGTCGGTCCTGGGAGGCATGCTGATCGACGGGAGCGCGGTCGCGCGCGTCGTGGAGTTCGTGGACGACACGATGTTCTACCGGGAGGCGCACCGGCGCATCTTCCGGGCCATGGTGCGCCTTTTCGAACGCGGCAGCGTGCTCGACGTGGTCACCGTTTCGGAGGCGCTCAAGGAGGGGGCGGAGCTGGAGAACGCGGGAGGGCTGGAGTATCTCGCGTCGCTCCTGGACGCCGTGCCGACCGCCGCCAACATCGAGTACCACGCCCGCATCGTTCACGACAAGGCGATGCTGCGGCGGCTCATCGACGCGGCCCACGCGATCGTGCGGGATGTCCACGAGCCGGGGAACCGTCCCGTGGACGAGGTGCTCGACCAGGCCGAACAGATCGTCTTTCGCGTCTCGGAGTCGCGCAGCCGCGAGGGGTTCGTCTGGATCAAGGAGGTGCTCTGGCCGACCTTCGAGCACATCGAGAAGCTGCAGGAGTCGCAGGGGGGCATCTCCGGACTTGCCACGGGATTCCAGGATCTGGACCGCATGACGACGGGCTTCCAGGCCGGAGACCTGGTCATCGTCGCGGGCCGTCCGTCCATGGGGAAGACCTCGTGGGCGCTGAACGTGGCGCAGAACGCCGCGATCGAGCACGGGGTCCCGGTCGCAATCTTCAGCCTGGAGATGTCGAAGGAGCAGCTGGTGCAGCGTTTCCTGTGCGCGGAGGGGCGGGTGGATGCCCAGAAGCTGCGCCGGGGGACCAAGCTGGCGGGGGACGAGTATCAGCGCCTAGCCCGTGCGGCGGCCCACTTGAACGTCGCCCCGATCTGGATCGACGACTCGGCGACCGGAAATGTGCTCGAGATGAAGGCCAAGTCCCGACGCCTCAAGGCGGACGCGAACCTGGGACTGATCGTCGTCGACTACATCCAGCTCATGTCGGGGTCCACGCGGACCGACAGCCGGGTGCAGGAGGTTTCCGAGATCTCCAGGGGGCTCAAGGCGCTGGCGCGGGAGCTGGAAGTGCCGGTGATCGCCCTGAGCCAGTTGAGCCGCGCCCCCGAGCAGCGCCCCGACCGGCGGCCGCAACTCTCCGACCTGAGGGAGAGCGGGGCGATCGAGCAGGACGCCGACCTCGTCATGTTCCTCTACCGACCGGAATACTACTACGGACCCACCGGCAAGGACGGCAAATCGCTGGAGGGCGCGGCGGAGCTGATCGTGGCGAAGCAGAGGAACGGCCCCACGGGTCCGGTCAAGCTGTACTTCCACAAGGTGTACACGCGGTTCGACTCGGTCTCCCGGGAACCGGTGCCGCCCGAAGCCGGGGTGTGAGCGGGGAGGGTGATCGACCGCGGGTCGCGGTGCTGGTGCCGGCCGCGGGTGTGGGGGAGCGCATGGGGGGGGTGCGCAAGGCCTTCGTCGAGGTGGCGGGACGTTCGGTCCTCGACCGGGCCCTCGCGGGCTTTCTCGAGCGCGACGATGTGGTCGAGGTGGTGGTGGCGGTGGGGGATGGGGGTGATTCGGCCGTGGTTGCGGACCGGGACCCCCGAATCCGTGTGGTCGAGGGCGGCGACAGCCGTTTCGGCTCGGTGGCGAACGCCTTCGACCGGGTGGAATCGCCGGCCACGGTGATCGCGGTGCACGACGCCGCGCGTCCGTTCCCCTCGAGCGAGGTGATCGATTCGTGCATACGCCTGGCCGCGTCGGGGTGTGGGGCGGTGGCGGGGATCCGGGCGGTGGATACGGTCAAGCGGACCGGTGCCCGGGGGAGCATCGTGGAGACACCGCCGCGTGACGCGCTCTGGTATGCGCAGACCCCGCAGGTATTCCCGCGGAAACTCTTCGCGCGCGCCGTCGCGCACTGCCGGGCTGCCGGGATCGCCCCCACCGACGATGCCGCGATGGTGGAGCAACTGGGGGAAGAGGTCCGGATGGTGCCGTCTTCGGCGACCAACCTGAAGATCACGCGCCCGGAGGACCTGGTTGTGGCCGAGGCGTACCTCGCGCAGGGTCTCGTGTGACTTCGTACGACGAACCGCTTCGGGAGGCGTGCCGACGTCTGGAGGCGGGCAGACTCGTCATTCACCCGACCGAAGCGGTGTACGGTCTCGGTGGAGTTCTGGCAGATGCACCGCTTGCCCGGTTGCGCGCCCTCAAGAACCGGACGGCCGGCGGCTTCGTGGTGCTGATTCCATCGGCGCGGGCCGTCGCGGACCTCCTGAATGCGGAGGGGAGGGCCCTCGCGCGGACGTTCTGGCCCGGCCCCCTGACGCTGGTCCTCGACGATCCCGAAGACCGGTTTCATCCCGGCGCGAAGGCTCCCGACGGATCCGTCGCGGTGCGCGTCCCCGGCCACCCCCTCACCCTGCGGCTCCTGCGCGACACCGGGCGTCCCATCACCTCCACCTCGGCGAACCGGCCGGGGTCACCGCCGGCGATGACCGCGCGGGAGGCCCGCGAGGCGGTGCTCTCGCTCGGAACGGAGCCGTTTGCACTCGACGCGGGTCCCCTTCCCGGGGGCGCGGCGTCCACGCTGGTGAGCCTGCGCGAAAGTTGTCCCAAATTGATACGTCAGGGCCCGCTCGACGTGCTAGAATTGAACGCAGTCATGCGCCTTCCGCTCTCCGTTCCGCCCGGCGGCGGTGGGGGTGGCCGGAACAACTAGCGCCGAGTCTGCGAAGGAGTCGAGAGAGTTCTTGCACATCCTGTTCGTTTGCATGGGTAACACCTGCCGTTCGCCACTGGCCGAGGTCATCGCACGCCGGGTCATCGCCGAGAGCGGGATTGCGGGGGTGACCGCAGGCTCGGCGGGTGTGGCCGCGCACATCTGGGCGCCTGCCAGCCCGGGCGCGCAGGCGGTGGCGGCCGAAGCCGGGCTGGACCTGGAGCCGCACCGGACCGCGATGCTGACGGAAACGGTCGTGGCCACCGCCGACCTGGTCCTCTGCATGGAGGACTTCCATCTGTGGCGGGCACTCGAACTCGGGGGTGGGGACAAGTGTCACCTCCTCTCCGAGATGGCGGGTGAGAGCGGCGATGTCGCAGATCCGTTCGGCGGATCGGACGATGTCTATCGAGCCACCTTCAAGGAGCTGGAGCGGTTGGTTGAGGCCGTGGTGGCACGGATCGCCGCGGGTGGCGGGACCGCGTGAACGTGGGGGGATGGGGAGAGTGGCGTCGACCCGGCTCGCGTGGAGCATGACCGGGCGACCCGCCGACCGTCCCGCGACGTACGCAGTGCTGGGCGATCCCGTGGCACACAGCCTGTCGCCCGTAATACACAATGCTGCATTTCGTGTTACCGGCCGGGACGCGACCTACGTTGCGCGCCGCGTGACCGCCGAAGAGTGTGGGCCGACGTTGCGCAGACTGGCACTGGGTGGGGGTGGGGGGAACGTCACCGTGCCGCACAAGGAGCGGGTCCTGCCCTTTCTGGACCGCCGTACGCGCGCCGTCGTGGCCACCGGGGCGTGCAACACCTTCTGGGCCAGGGACGGGGAGGTCTGGGGGGACAACACGGACGTGGATGGGTTTCTGGGCGTGTGGGAGGGGGTGGTGGCGGAGCTCGCGGAGGACTTCGGCGTGCTGTTGCTCGGCGCGGGAGGGGCGGCGAGAGCGGTGCTGTATGCCCTCCTCGGCTTGCCGCGTGTGGCCCGGGTGCTGCTGTGGAACCGAAGCGGAGTCAGGGCGGGGAAGCTGGTGGAGCGGTTTTGCGATTCCCGCCTCTCGCGGATCGGGGATTGGCGCGGGGAGTCGCCCGAAGTGGTCGTCAACGCCACCTCCGTCGGGCTTGACGGGCGTGCCGCCCCCCTCGACCTGCGGGAGCTCGCGACACTTCCAAGAGGTGTGATCGACCTGGTATACGGAAGGGAACCCACGCCTTTGTGCCGGCAGGCGGCCGTGCTGGACATTCCGGCCCGCGACGGTCGGGAGATGCTGGTGCTGCAGGCGGAGGCGTCCCATGCACGGTGGTTCGGGAGGCCGCCGCCGCGGGGGGTGATGGAACGGGCGCTGGAATGACCGGATGGGGCCGGCCCGGGACGAGGTGGGGCGAAGTGACGGGAGGTTGGGTGAACTTCCTGTTGCCGCCGGCCTGCGCGGGGTGCGGGGGATCGGTGGGTGAGGAACTCCGGGCCGGTGAAGGGCCGGTGTGCCGAAACTGCCGGCTGAGGCTGCGGAGCGTGCCTCTTCCGTTGTGTACCCGCTGCGGTGCGCCGCTGGGGACGGGAAGGGCGCCGTCCTGCCTGGAGTGCGAGGACTGGCCCGACCTGCTGGCGAGCGCCCGGGCGGCCAGCCTTCTGGAATCGCCGGCAAGGGAGCTGGTGCATGCGCTCAAGTACCAGGGCTGGCGCGGGGCCGGCGACTTCATGGGGGCGGAGATGGCGCGCCGCGCCGGGAAGCGGATTACGGCGGCGCACTATGTGATCCCGGTTCCCACCTCACGGCGCAACCTCCGGCAGCGGGGCTACAACCAAGCCGGGGTGATTGCCGAATCCCTGGCTGCCGCGCTCGGCAGGCCGCTCCTCGACTGCCTGGAACGGCCCACCCAGAGGGGCACCCAGACCGCCTTGAATCCCATGCAGCGCCGGGCTAACGTCAGTGGCGCGTTCGCCGTGGCGGAGGGTTTCGCCGACCGGCTGGCCGGTCGCCGGCTGCTCCTGGTGGACGATGTGATCACCACGGGCGCCACGCTGGTGGCAGCCGCCCGGGCCCTCGAGTCCGGCAATCCGCACTCCGTCATCGCGTACGCGTTTTCACGAACGGTCCCG
Organism: Longimicrobiales bacterium; assembly: GCA_965211795.1. Taxonomy (GTDB): domain Bacteria; phylum Gemmatimonadota; class Gemmatimonadetes; order Longimicrobiales; family Gaopeijiaceae; genus Bin94. Next base: position 2,521,451 of record OZ242973.1, on the reverse strand, counting down.
ATATCCCTCGATTCCACCTGAACCGGCGCACGACGCCGCAGGAGTTTCCGCGCACATGTCCATCAGAGTCGCGATCAACGGCTTCGGCCGCATCGGCAGGAACGTCCTCAGATCCGCCAAGGAGTCGGGCAGGACCAGCCTCGACTTCGTCGCCGTCAACGACCTGACGGACAGCGGGACGCTCGCGCACCTGCTGCGCCATGACTCGGTGCACGGCCCCTATCCGGGTACGGTGGAAGTGTCCGAAGGCGGTCTGGTCGTCGACGGGGACGAAATCCTGGTCCTTTCGGAGCGCGATCCGGCCAACCTGCCCTGGCGGGAATTGAAGGTCGACGTGGTGGTCGAGTCCACCGGGATCTTCCGCAGCCGGGAACTGGCCTCCAAGCACCTGGAGGCGGGGGCCCGGAAAGTCGTCATCTCCGCGCCGGCCAAGGACGAGGACATTACGGTCGTGCTGGGAGTCAACCACGAACTCTACGACCCCGCGAACCATCACCTGATCTCCAACGCCAGCTGCACCACCAACTGCCTGGCGCCGGTGGCCAAGGTGCTCCTGGAGGAGTTCGGCATCGTCCGGGGGCTCATGACCACGATCCACGCCTACACGGCGGGACAGGCGGTGCTTGACGGGCCTCACAAGGACCTCCGCCGGGCCCGCGCGGCCGCGCTGAGCATGATTCCCACGACCACCGGCGCGGCGCGGGCCATCTCCCTGGTCCTTCCCGAACTGGACGGCAAGCTGGACGGCATGGCCATACGGGTCCCGACCCCCGACGTGTCGCTGGTGGATCTCGTGGCGGAGCTGGAGGAGGACGTGACCGAAGAGGCGGTCAACGACGCCCTGCGGAGCGCGGCCTCCACCGATCTGGCGGGTATCCTCAGGGTCGAGGAGGCGCCGCTGGTGTCGGTGGACTTCACCGGAGAGTCCGCCAGCTCGGTCGTGGACGCGCCGAGCACCGCGGTCATGGGCCGGCGGCTGGTGAAGGTGCTGGCGTGGTACGACAACGAGTGGGGGTACTCGTCCAGGGTGGTCGACCTCGTGGAGTATGTCGGCGAACGCCTGCCGGCCGGTGCATGATCGGGTGTAAGCCGCACCAGATGGTAACGTATTGGGGATAGCGATGATGAACCCCACAGAGACAAGGACCCGGCAGCGCTCCGACCCTCAGAAGTCACGGCGCCGTGAAACGGTCCCTCCGTCGTCGGATCTCCCGCCCGACTTCGAGGCCTGGTTCCGGGACTACCGCGAGTCGGTCTACCGGTACGTGCGCTTTCGGGTCCCCACCCGGGAGGTTGCGGAAGACGTCACCTCGGAGGTCTTCCTGAAGGCTCTGCGCGCCTTGCGCCGGTACGACCCCAGACGGTCGGCCCCCCGCACCTGGCTGCTCCGAATCGCTCGCAACGCGGTCACGGACTACCTTCGCAGGTTGCGCCGCCGGGGTTCGCTGCACATCTCCCTCGACCGGGTACCCGATCTGGTGTCCGGGGGACCGTCGCAGGAAGAAAGGCTCCTCCGGGAGGAGCGGTTGCGAAGGCTCTTCAACGCAGCCGCGACACTGCGTCCGGCCGACCAGGAGATCCTCTCGCTCCGCTACGGCGCCGGGTTGCGCAACGCGGAGATCGCCGAGGCGCTGAAGATCACGCCCAACGCGGTCGCGGTGCGGATCCACCGCGCGCTTGCCAGGCTAAAAGTGGCCGTCACCGAAGGGGCGGAGGGGGACGGCCGATGAAGCGTCGCACACACGATGCGGGGGACGGCATGCAATCGCCGGAATCCAGACGGGTATCTTCGCCCGACCTGGCGCGCCTGGACCGCGACCTCCGCGACATTTCGATCGAGGAGCGGTGCTCGTTCGGACCCGAGTTGCGCGCTGAGCTGGCAGCCGAGTACGGGCGCCTGCAGTCTGCCCGTCCATCACGCTTTTCCGTCGCGCGCCCGGCGTTCATGGCGGCGGCCGTCGTGATTCTGGTGTTGGCCGGTACCTGGATGGTCCCGCCGGCCCGCGCTGCCCTGGCCAGGTTGCTCCAATCGGTGCCGGAGGCCGAGCCCGTGCCCGCCGAACCCCTGCCCGCGGTGATGCCGCCGGTGCCGGAGGTGGTGGTGGAAGTGGAGGAGCTGCCCGTGCTGGAAGACCTCGCCCCGGTAGTCGAGCCGTCCGCGCCGCCGCAGCCATCGCCCGGCGACGCTATGGACGGACCGGCGCCACCACCCCCTCCCACGCTTCCCTCCCTCGTGGACCGCGACCTTGCCCGGCGCATCGTGACCGATGAGTACCCGGTGGCGCTGCAAAGGGGCGGAATCGGCGGTGTCGTGCGGGTGCTGCTCTGGGTGCGTCCCGATGGTGTTCCGGAATCGCCCACGGTGCGGGTTTCGTCCGGTGTCCTGGAACTCGACGAGGCGGCGGTGAGGGCAACCCGCTCCTTCCGGTTCCTTGCGGCTACCCGCGCGGGTCATGAGGTCGGGACCTGGGTCGAGTTTTCCATCCGATTCGAGCCGAAGGTGAAGGGGTCGCAGCCCGATCCGGAGTATCAGGCCCTTGAGATACCGCTGGGCAACTAGTGTCATGTCCAGGCAATACCCCGGCAATCGCCCCCCCGACTGTCCCTGAAAGCGGTCCCTGCAGCCTCGACGACCTCGAAGATCGTCTGGTCGCCGGGGCCGTTGTCGCTTTGCGGGCCGATTTCAACGTCCCCCTGGATCATCCCGGAAGTGTAGAATCCCGGAAGGGAGACGGGGGTGCCCGGGTGTCGGACACTTCGCGCATCGAGCGGACCGTCCCCACGATCGACCGGCTGGTCGCCAAGGGTGCGAAGGTCGTCATTCTCTCGCACCTGGGCCGGCCGGGAGGGCGCCGCAACGGGGCGTTCACCCTGGCACCGGTGGCCCGCTGCCTCGATGACCTGCTTGCCGCGCCGGTGGCTTTCGTGCCGCACCCGGCGGGATCCGAAGTGCGTGACGCGATGGGGGTCGCGGAGCCGGGTACGGTCACCCTGCTCGAAAACACTCGTTTCTTGCCGGGCGAGACGGCCAACGAACCCGCGCTGGCTGCCGACTGGGCCACGTGGGCGGACCATTTCGTCCTGGACGCATTCGGAACGGCGCACCGGGCGCACGCCTCCACGGACGGATTGCCCCGTGCAGTTCGGGCAAAAGGGGGGATGGCGGTGGCGGGGGAGCTGGTGGAACGGGAACTGGCGGTGTTCACGAATGCCCTCGAGGAACCTCGCCGGCCATTCGTGGCGGTCCTGGGGGGTGCCAAGATCTCCGGCAAGATCGACGTCATCGGGGCGCTGTTGCCGCGCGTCGACGCTCTGCTGGTGGGGGGCGCCATGGCCAACACCTTCCTGCGCGCCATGGGCATGGAAACGGGGACGTCGCTGGTCGAGGCGGAGAAGACCGGCATCGCGCTGGAGGTGCTGGAAGCCGCTGCTGCCCGTCTCGTTCTTCCGGTGGACTGTGTCACCGCTGCGGCGCTCACTCCCGGGGCCCCCGCACGGGTCGTCGACCGCGCGGAAATCCCCCCGGACGAAGCGGTGGGGGATATCGGCCCTGTGACTGTCCGCCTCTTCGGCGAATACCTGGCGGAGGCGGCGACGGTCGTGTGGAACGGGCCGATGGGGGTGTTCGAAATCGATGAATTCGCACGCGGGACCGCCGGCGTGGCCCGGATCGCGGCCGAGGCGGCGGACCGGGGCGCAACGGTGATCGTCGGGGGTGGAGATTCGGCTGCCGCCGCCCGGGCGGCTGGCGTCGCCCCGCGCTTGAGTCACATTTCTACGGGTGGCGGCGCGTCGCTCGACCTGCTCGCAGGCAAGGAACTGCCCGGCGTGGCGGCGCTGTCGGGCCGGCGTTTCGCCCGAGATCCTTGACAGCCCGGACCGTCCCCGTTTTCCGGCGGGGATCCTTCCACGGGCTGCGAACTCCAGAGGAGATGCAGATGGCCAAGGTGGTGGCCGGCAACTGGAAGATGCACCACGGACCCGCGGCAACCGGGCGGTTCTTCTCGCGCTTTCGCCCCGAGGTGGCGGAGGGTGCTGTGCGCCTCGTCTTCTTCCCCCCCGGCCCGTCGTTGGCGGCCGCGATCCGCGGCGCGCGAATCCGGGCGGACTTCGGTGTGCAGAACGTCCACTGGGAACCCGCGGGGGCCCTGACCGGCGAGACCTCCGCCGAGATGGCGAAGGAGGCCGGGGCCACCCTGGCTCTGATCGGCCACTCGGAGCGGCGGCACATCTTCGGCGAGACCGATACGGAAGTCGGTCGCAAGGTGGGTGCGGCAGCGCGCGCCGGTCTGATCCCGGTCGTGTGCGTGGGTGAATTGCTGGAGGAGCGGCGGGCGGGTCGGCTGGAAGAGGTGCTCAGAAGACAGGTCGGCGCCTTTGCGGGATCGCTCGGGGACATCCCCGAGTTCATGGTCGCGTACGAACCGGTCTGGGCGATCGGCACCGGAGAGACGGCGACGCCCGCCGATGCGTCCGAAGCGCACGCGATCGTGAGGGATGCACTGGGGGCGCGGGGCCGGGTGCCGGTGCTCTACGGGGGAAGCGTGAAGCCCGCCAACGCAGCCGCCCTGATGTCGGCGCCCGACGTGGATGGGGTGCTGGTGGGCGGCGCGAGCCTGGATGCGGATGTCTTCGCGCGGATCGCGGAGGCGGGAGCGGAGGTCGCTGCCGGTTGACCGGGGCCGCCGATCGACACATGGCGGGGCGGTTGCCGCAGCCGCGCCATCGGGTTGACACCGGGCGTCTCCCGGGGCAGCTTCCGGGGCGCGACAGCTGTACGCAAACGATATCTGCGGTGGTGACATGTACGGATTTCTTCTGACTCTTCTGGTACTCGACGGCGTGTTTCTGGGTGTGGTCATCCTCCTCCAGGCGGGCAAGGGCGGCGGGCTGGCCGCGATGGGCGGGGGCGCCGCGGCGACCGAGGTGCTGGGCGGCCGCCAGGCAACGTCCCTGCTGACCCGCTCAACGTGGATTGCCGGGTCCGCCTTCATGGGACTGTCGCTGATCCTTGCCATCATGTCCTCTCGCCAGACGGGGCCCAGCTCGGTCCTCGAGGGCATGGAAAGACCGGCCGCACCGTCGCCTTTGTTGCAGGAGGGTGAAACCTCACCGATCCTGATACCGGGAGTCGAGGAGGCCCCGCCCGACGCGGAAGGGACGACCGGAGAAGAGATTCCGCCACCCGACGGGAACGAGCCGCCCGGCCTCCCCGGCCAATAGGACCTCTCTCCCTTGCCCCCTGAGCCGGCGGCTCACGCACCCCCCGGCGAGTTCGCCAGACTTGGGCCGGAGGTTGCCAGGGACCTCCTCTACCTGGGATTTCAGGCACGCTCACTCGAGTCGTGCGTGCGGAACCTGGCCCGCTCGGATGTCCTTGACTCCGCCCTGGCCGATTTCCGCGTTGACCCGAGATCCGCCGTCGTCGCCCGGGCCATGCGTTCCACGACGGACGGCATGGGCGACCTCTGCCATCCCGGCCCCCTGTCACCCGGACCGGCACTGGCGTTCGGGGCCACGCCGCTGGAATTCCTGCGCCACCTGGCCGGAAAGGGGACCAGTCCCGCTTCAGCGCGGGAAGGCGGGCTGAGCTGGACCGACGTGCGGCGGGGGATGATCGGCTGGGGAAGTCCCCGGAGTGGCACCGCGACCCAGGTGCTGGCTGGTGCGGCGCTCGCCTTCCGACAACGCGGAGAGGACCGGGCCGCTCTGGTGGTCGAAGGCCGCGCGGCGCTCCAGTCCGGTGCGTGGCACGAGGGGATCAACCTCGCTGGCGTGGTGCGTGCCCCACTGATCGTCGTACTCGCGCCGCTGCAAGACGGAGATCGGTTCGGCGACGCGGATGTTGAAGCCGTGGCGTTGAGCTATGGAATCGCCTGCGCGAGGCTGGGGACGGAGCCGCTCGGTGACCTCTTTGGTGCGGTGGCCGCAGCCAGGCGCCGCGCCGTGGAGGGCAAGGGACCGACCCTGATCGAACTCGTACCCCTGGATGCCGGGGATCGGTGGGCGATGCACGATGCGTTTGCCGCGCGTGCGGTGGCGGCGGAGGACCTCCCGGAGGGGGACCTGGATGCGATCCGGAGGGCCGCCGCCGCGGGAGTGGAGCACGCCGTCGCCCGTCTCGAAAGGGAACCCGAGTCCGCCACCCGCGACGCCCTGGCCCCGGTTTGCACCGATGCGTCGCCGCCACCCCCCTGGACGCGGCGGGATCCCCCGGCCCCCGATACCCCCGCACCGGACCGGTCAGCGGAACAGGCCCATGCCGGCTGAAGCGCCCGCGCAGGTCACCCGGACGCGCTCCGGAGAATCGGTCACCTTTCTGGAAGCGATCAGCGAGGCGCTGTGGGAGGAGATGGAGCGAGACGAGCGGGTGTTTCTCCTGGGCGAGGACATCGGCGCCTACGGCGGTGCCTTCAAGGTCACGCGGGGGTTTCTGGAGCGGTTCGGCCCCACGAGGGTGATCGACACGCCCATCTCCGAAGGGGGATTCACCGGGGCGGCGGCGGGGGCCGCGCACATGGGCCTCCGCCCCGTGGTGGAGATGCAGTTCATGGACTTCATTTCACCGGCCTACGACGTCCTGACGAACTACATCGCGACATCTCTCTACCGGGGCGCCGGGCCGATGCCGCTGGTGGTGCGCGGACCCGTGGGTGGCGGCAACCGCGGTGGACCGTTCCACTCCCAGAATGTGGAGATGGCCTTCTTCCACACCCCGGGCCTGAAGATCGTCTACCCGTCCAATCCCAGGGACGCCAAGGGGTTGCTCAAGAGCGCGATACGCGACGACAATCCGGTGATCTTCGAGGAGCACAAGGGACTGTACCGCGCCCCCCACTGCCGCGAAGTCCTTCCGGCCGAGGACTACGTGATCCCGCTGGGGAGCGCGCGCACGGCGCTGGCGGGCGATGACCTGACGATCGTCACCTACGGTTTGATGGTGCATCGCAGCCTGGAGGCGGCCGCCGAACTCGCGCGTGACGGCATCCGCGCCGAGGTGATCGACCTGAGAACGCTGCTGCCCCTCGACGAAGAGGCGATTGCGGACTCGCTGAAGAGGACGGGCAAGCTCCTGATCGTGCACGAGGACACCCGCACCGGAGGGATCGCCGGCGAGATCGCGATCCGGATGAACGAGCAGGCCTTCGAATGGCTGGATGGGCCGATTCTGCGGGTCACCGCCATCGACTCACCGGTGCCCTTCAGCGGGGAGCTGGAGGACTATTTCCTTCCGGGCGTGCAGGATGTGGTGACGGCGGCGCGTTATCTTGTAAGGTATTGACGGCCGGAGCGCTCGGTGGCCCGCTTGGCCACGCCGCCCGCCCGGCCCCCAAACCCACGGATGGAGCAGTGACCGTGTCACGAATCGAAGTGCCGATGCCCCAGATGGGCGAGTCCATCGCTGAGGGTACGGTTTCCAAGTGGCTGAAGGAGGTCGGCGACGCCGTCGAGCGCGACGAGCCGATCCTCGAGATTTCCACCGACAAGGTGGATGCCGAGATCCCGTCTCCGTCGGCCGGAGCCCTGACCGAGATCCTGGTGGCCGAGGGGGAGACCGTCGAGGTCGGCACGATCGTGGCCTATATCGACCCGAACGGTGTGGGTGGGGCCGCGACCGCAACCCTAGCGCCTGCGGAACCGGAACCGTCGAAGGATACGGCGACCGCTGCATCTCCTTCGCCCGCCCCTGCCCCCGCCACCCCCCCCGACCCCGACCCCGAAGACGTCGCATGCACCGCTACGAGCGAGGAGCGTCTGCGCACCCGGTCGACACCCGTCGTACGGCGGATCGCCGCGGAGGCCGGCGTGGACATTTCCCGGGTGACGGGAACCGGCCACCAGGGACGGGTGACCAAGCAGGACATCCTGGCCTACATCGAGAGCGGCCCGGACACGGTTGCGCCTCCGGCTCCCGCTCCGGCCGACGGCCGCCCCACCCCCCCACCCCCCGAGCCGGCCACCGCCGCACCCGAACCCACCGCCGCACCCGAACCCGCCCCGCCCCCCACACCACCCGACCCCCGCCCCGCACCCGCCACCCGCCCGACCACCCCCTCCGGCGACGACCTCTGGCACCGCTTCGCCCGCGAGGTCGACCACCCGGTCTTCCCGGTGCGCGAAGGGGACCGGGTCGAAACGATGGACAAGGTACGCCGCCTCACCGCGGAGCACATGGTGCTCTCCAAGCGGATCCACTCCCACGTCCACTCGATCATCGAGATCGACTTCACCGCGGTGGACCGGATCCGGCGCGAGAACAAGGCACGATGGGCGAAGCGCGGGGCGCGCGTCTCCTACACCGCCTTCGTGGCGTGGGCCTGTTCCCGCATCCTGAGGGACTTCCCGTCGGTCAACGGCGTCCTTTCGGGGAACAACATCATCTACCGTGGTTCGGTGAACCTCGGGATGGCGGTGGACCTCAACCCCGGCCTGATCGTTCCGGTCATTCACGAGGCGGACGACCTGAGTCTGGTGGGTACCGCCCGGAAGATCATCGACCTCGCCACGCGCGCGAAGGACAGACAGCTGTCGCCGTCGGAGATCCAGGGCGCCACCTTCACCATCACCAACCCGGGCGTGCTGGGGACCATGGTGGGCATGCCCATCATCCCCAAGGGCACGTCGGCGATCCTGGGAACCGGCTCGATCGAGAAGCGGGTGGTGGTGCTGACCGATCCCGAATCCGGCCAGGACTCGATGGCCATCCGCAAACGGTCCTGGTTCTCACTCGGATACGACCACCGCCTGGTCGACGGGGCCGACTCGGCGCGCTTCCTGTCAGCGCTCAAGGAACTGCTCGAGGACTTCCCCGAGGACGCCTGACGCCGGGGGATTGCAGGTTGGCCGCGGCCCATGACCCCCGCTCGACACGGCACCGGTCGTGACGCTTTGGCGGGACCGTACCCTCGCGGTGCGACACCTGGGCCTGACCGCCTACTCGGAGGCGCTGGAGCTCCAGACCGCCTTGGTGGAGCGGCGGAGACGGGGGGAGATTCCCGACACTCTCCTCCTCCTCGAACACCCCCACGTGATCACGCTGGGATCTTCCGGCGGCCGCAACCACCTCCTTCTGTCGCCCGGCGAGCTCGCCGCCCGTGGCATCGAGCTGCACGAAGCGGGACGCGGTGGCGATGTCACCTATCACGGACCGGGGCAGCTCGTCGGTTACCCGATCCTGGATCTCAAGCCGGATCGCGAGGACCTGCACGCGTACCTGCGCGGGCTGGAAGCCGTGCTCATCGGCGTGCTTCGCACCCTCGGCGTGGAGGGCGAGCGAGACGATAGCGCGACGGGGGTGTGGGTGCGGGGGGCCAAGGTCGCGGCCATCGGAATCCGCGTATCGTCGGGGTGGATCACGTCCCACGGCTTTGCGGTCAACGCGAACACCGACCTGTCGTACTTCGACGCCATCGTGCCGTGCGGTCTGCACGGCCGCCCCGTAACGAGCCTCACCCGGATGTTGCAGCGCGAAATCACCCCCGCGACCGTTGCCCCAGCCGTCGTCGCGGCGATGGTGGACGAGTTCGGTTACGGCTCCGTCCGGGACACGTCGGCGGGCTGCTAGCACTTTCTGCTAGCACGTCTGTCCCCGCGCCTTCGTGCGTGGCCCCGCTAATCCTCCTCGGGCGGCGCGAACTCGAAGTAGTCGAGATACCGCTCCTTCCGGTCGCGCTGGTCCTCCAGCCAGTCACCGAAACCCGACGGCACCGGTTCGGGCGCTGCCGACAGTTCGCGGGCCGCCCTCTGGGCCAGGTCGTTCACATACTCGTTTCTGGGATCCCCCGCGTGCCCCCGGATCCACTCCCATGTCACCTCGTGGCGCGCGGCGATCCGGTCCAGCCGCCGCCACAGGTCCAGGTTCTCGATGGGGCCGCCCTTGCGCTTCCATCCCTTGCGCTTCCACCCGGGCATCCACGCCGAGGCGCCCTTCACCAGGTACTGGGAATCGGAGACGAACCGGACCCTGCAGCGCGCCTTCAAAGCCCCAAGGGCCAGGATGGCGCTGGTGATGGCCATGCGGTTGTTGGTGGTGGACGGGTCCGAGGTCCAGAGGTCGCGCCGCTCCCAGGCCCCGTCCTTCCAGTGCTCCAGGAGAACGGCCGCGCCCCCGGGACGGTCACGGCCGGCGAACTGGTTCCCCAGACACGACTCGTCGGCGTGGATGAAGACCAGCGGCGCGGTTGTCGCCATGCTTTTCCCTCCGGTTCCCGCACGGTTTCGGCGCGGCGCCAGCCGACGCCGTGTCCCCTTCGGAGAAGATAGCAAGGCCCGGAAGAATGGGAGGCGGCATCCTGGTCGGGTGAGTCGTCCGGCCATGGTTTCCGTCCGTCCGTCCCGGCCCGGCCCGCACGGCACGGGTGCACGGCCCGCGACTTGCCGTTGACCTCGTAACGCCGCTGCCTAGATTCAGCACGATGAGCCCTTCCAATCCATCCGCAAGCTCCGCGCGCGACCCCGCGCCGAGCCCAGCGTGCCTCCTCCTGGAGGACGGGCGCCGCCTCGACGGACTTTCTCTCGGAGCTCGGGGCGTCGCACTCGGCGAGGTGGTCTTCAACACCGCGATGACCGGGTACCAGGAGGTGCTCACCGACCCCTCGTACGCGGGGCAGCTGGTCACCATGACCTATCCGCTGATCGGCAACTACGGGACCAACCGCGAAGACGTGGAATCGGTCCGGCCACAGGTTGCCGGGTTCATCGTGCGCGAGGCGGCGCGCGCACCCAGTTCCTGGCGGAGCCGGGACACCTTGGAGGACTATCTCCTGCACCACGGGGTGGTGGGAATCCGGGATGTGGACACGCGGGCGCTTACCCGCCACATCCGCAACGAAGGGGCCATGCGTGCCGCGATCGCCCCGGACGACGCGCCGGAGGAGGAGCTTCTCGAACGCGTGCTCGCCCACCCGAGGATGGAGGGCCTGGAGCTGGCCTGCGGTGTCTCCACCGAACGCCGCTACGTAGTCCCCGCGGCGGGACGGGAGGAATTCCACGTCGCCGCCTTCGACTTCGGGGTCAAGTCGAGTTCGCCAAGGCTGCTCTCCGAGCGAGGTTGCCGGGTCACCGTGCTGCCGTCGGAAGCGGACACATCGGCGGTGCTCGCGCTGGAACCGGACGGCCTTTTCCTTTCCAATGGGCCGGGCGACCCGGCCGCGGTGGAGCGGGTGGCCGAGACGATCATCGAGGTGGCCGGAAAGGGGATTCCCGTCTTTGGAATCTGTCTGGGACACCAGCTCATCGCCCGGGCCTTCGGGGCGGAGACCTTCAAGCTGCCCTTCGGTCATCATGGCGCGAACCATCCGGTCATGAACCACGACCTGCGCACGGTGGAGATCACCTCCCAGAATCACGGCTTCGCGGTGCGGGGTGGAGACGGCGACAGAGTCCCCGGCGCACCCGGTCTCAGGGTCACGCACAGCAACCTGTACGACGGCACGGTGGCGGGCGTCTCCCACACGGAACTGCCCGTCATGGCGGTCCAATACCACCCGGAAGCGGCACCCGGACCGCACGATAGCCGTTATCTTTTCAACGATTTCGTGGCCCTGATGCGGGAAGCATCCGGGACCTTGCCGTAAAGCCTGATGACTGTCCGACTTGACGTTGGATACGGAACCCTGTTACTTACCGTCCGACAACCACAGCCAACTCGTTCGAACGAGAGGGGCGGAGCAGCCAACTGGGCGCTTGAGAGCGCCGGCTCGGAGGAGGGGCAATGACGAAAGCGGATCTCGTTGAGCAGGTAGCCGATGCGATCGGCCCGGGTCTCACCAAGAAGGAGTGTGCCCTTGTGGTCGATGGATTCCTGAATGCGGTCAAGCAGGCGCTGGCCCAGGGGAACGGAATCGAGATACGCGGTTTCGGCACCTTCAAGGTGCGTTACCGCAATGCGCGCGTAGCAAGAAATCCCAGAACGGGCGAACCGGTCCAGGTTCCGGCCCGCGTATCGCCGGTTTTCAAGCCGTCCAAGCACCTGCGAGCCCGGGTCGCGCGCCTTGAGGTGTCCGACGGGCCGCCGGGCGGGGCCGGCTAGCGGGCCTCAGTCCCCGCGGGTTTCCCAGGTGGAGGTCACGGTCCTTCTCTTTGCCGCTCACCGGGAGCGGATCGGCAAGGAGAACACCGTCGTCGCCTTGCCGGATCGCGCCACCGTAGGCACACTTCTTTCTGAGCTGCGGGCCCGTGGCGGTGGCTGGGCCGACCTTCCGTCCACCCCCGCCGTCGCGGTCAATCGCAGCTACGCCAACGTCGACAGCGAATTGTCCGACGGAGACGAAGTGGCCCTGATTCCCCCGGTTGCCGGGGGTTAGACGGTGTGGCATCTGAAATGACCTGGAGCGACATAACCATCGACCCCATCGACCCTTCCGCCGTTGTGGAGCGGGTCGGCGCGCCGGAGGACGGAGCCGTGGCGCTCTTCCTGGGAACGGTCCGCAACCGCAATGAAGGGCGTTCGGTCGGAGGGATGGAGTACGAGGGATACGCCGAGATGGCGCGGGAACAGCTGGCGGCGATCGTCTCGGAAGCCGCCGCCCGGGCGGGGAGCGACCGGATTGCGGCGGTTCACCGGCTTGGGGAGCTGGTGATTGGCGAGGTGAGCGTGGCCATCGCGGTCTCGACTCCTCACAGGGCGGAGGCCTTCGACGCGGCCCGGTACGTGATCGAGGAGATCAAGAAGCGGTTGCCGGTGTGGAAGCGCGAGCGGTACCTAGACGGCGAGGCCGAGTGGTTGGAGGGGCAGGTGCCGGTGGTGGTGGGCGGAGAACCAGGCGGATGAGCTACGCCATCCCCCGGGTCGGGTCGTCCGCGAACGGGACGCGCCGCGACATGGTGGACGGTTTCGGGCGCCGTATCGAGTACCTGCGCATCTCGGTGACGGACAAGTGCAACCTTCGTTGCGTGTACTGCATGCCGGAAGAGGGACTACCGTGGCTCCGCCGCGGTGAAATCCTCACCTACGAGGAGATTGCCGAGATCGTCAGGGTGATGGCCGGCATGGGACTCAAGCGCCTTCGCCTGACCGGCGGCGAACCGCTGGTACGGAAGGACCTGCCCCGTCTCGTGGACCTGCTCGCGGCAGTCCGCGGAATCGAGGACATCGCCCTTTCCACCAACGCGGTGCTGCTGGCCCCGGTCGCGAAACGGCTGCGGGATGCGGGCGTGAGCCGGGTGAACATCTCGCTCGATTCCTTGCGGCCCGATCGGGCGGACGCCATAGCGCGCCGGCCGGGCACGTTGGCCCGGATCATGGACGGGCTCGATGCGGCGCACGCGGTCGGCTTCGACCCCATCAAGATCAACGTCGTGCTCATGCGCGGGGAGAACGACGACGAGATCCCCGATTTCGCCGAGCTTTCCCGCGACCGTCCCCTGCACGTGCGCTTCATCGAGGTCATGCCGACGGAGTCGAACCTGGAGCTGAGCGCGTCCAATTTCCTCTCCTGCGACGAAGCGCTGGCGCGCGTCTCCGAGGTGGACGACCTCGAGCCCGTGCCCGGTCCCCCCGGCAACGGTCCGGCGACGTATTTCAGCTTCCCCGGAGCCCAGGGAACGATCGGTGTGATCACGCCGATGAGCCACAACTTCTGCAGCCGCTGCAACCGCATGCGGCTCACCGCCGACGGCCAGCTCCGCCCCTGCCTCTTCGGCACCATCCAGACCCCGCTCCGGGACGCGCTCAGGCGCGGCGAGGCGCTGGAGCCCCTCATCAACGAAACACTCCGCATCAAGCCCGAGAAGCACCTGCTGGTCCAGGGCTCGTCGGAGGGTTCGGGCGGTCTGATCGCCCTGTCGCAGACGGGCGGATGAAGCCGGTCCCGCGGACAATCGACGCTGGTCAACCCGGGAACCGCACCCTTTCACACTTGTACCGATGGAGAAGCTTTGGATGGCCAGAAAGATCACCGTAGTCGGCGCGGGACACGTGGGAGAAGTCTGTGCCCAGCGCCTCGCCGAGAAGGAATTGTGCCAGGAAGTCGTGCTCATCGACATCATCGAGGGGATCCCGCAGGGGAAGGGTCTCGACCAGTGGGAGAGCGCTCCCGTCGAGGGCTTCGACACGCGCGTGACCGGGGCGAACGACTACGGCCCCGCCGAGGGGTCCGACCTCTTCATCGTGACGGCGGGGATCGCGCGCAAGCCGGGCATGAGCCGCGACGACCTGCTGCGCACCAACGCCGGGATCGTGCGCTCGGTGAGCGAGGAGATCGCGCGCGTGGCGCCCGATTCCGTCGTGATCGTGGTCTCCAACCCCCTCGACGTGATGGCCTGGGTGGCCAAGGAGACGACCGGCTTTCCGCGCGAACGCGTGATCGGCATGGCGGGCGTTCTCGATACGGCCCGTTTCCGCGCCTTCATCGCGATGGAGCTGGATGTGAGCGTCGAGGACATCCAGGCGATGGTGCTGGGCGGGCACGGCGACACGATGGTGCCGCTGGTCTCCTACACGGCGGTGAGCGGCATCCCGGTGTCGCGCCTGATCGCGCCTGACCGCCTCGAGGCCCTGATCGAGCGCACCCGCAACGGCGGGGCCGAGATCGTGGGCTACCTGAAGACCGGGAGCGCCTACTACGCGCCCTCGGCGGCGGCTGTGCAGATGGCCGAGTCGATCGTGAAAAACAAGCGCAGGATCCTGCCCGCGGCGGCCTACCTCGAGGGCGAATACGGTCAGGAGGGGATCTATCTGGGCGTGCCCTGCAAGCTTGGCGAGGGCGGGCTGCTCGAGGTGGTCGAAGTGGAGCTGACCGGGGAGGAAGCAGCGGCACTGGCGAAGAGCGCGGATCATGTGCGGGGTACGATGGCGCATCTGTAGCAGCCTTGCCGGCCTCCGCCGCCTCCCGGTCCGCTTGCCGGGGTTGCCGAACTCCTCAGCGGCTTTTGCCGTTGCTGTCACCGTGGCGTTCGCGGCGGCCTGCGAGAATTCCCGGCCGCCGCAGTCGTGCCGCGGGATACCCTCACAGACGGTCTTCACGGGTGACACCGCCACGTTGGAGACCTGCTTCGTCGATCCGAACGGCGATGTGCTGGTCTACGCCGCGGCCACTTCGGATCGCGGTGTGGTCGTGGCTAGAGCCACCGGGTTCCGCGTGGCGCTCACAGGCGTGTCGCCGGGAAGCGCATCCGTGACCGTCACCGCGACCGATCCGGGCGGGCTCCAGGCGGTCGAACGCTTCCAGGTCGCGGTCCCCAACCGGGCGCCGTTGGCGGTGGGCGTGATTTCGTCGCTGGAACTGGAGGTCGGGGACTCGGCCCGGGTG
The DNA here is from genome assembly GCA_965211795.1 of Longimicrobiales bacterium. Classification (GTDB taxonomy): domain Bacteria; phylum Gemmatimonadota; class Gemmatimonadetes; order Longimicrobiales; family Gaopeijiaceae; genus Bin94. The sequence continues at coordinate 2,506,200 of OZ242973.1, read as the reverse complement.
GACGCGTCGGATTACTTCGACGATCCGGACGGGGAGGGACTCAGCTACACGGTCGCGGGGTCCGATACGGGGGTCCTGGTGGTGTCGGTGGAGGGCAGTGTGTTGACGATGAGCGCGCGCGCGAAAGGGATGGTGTCGATAACCGTGACAGCCACGGATCCGGGGGGACTGGAGGCGACCCAGAGCTTCGTCGTTACGGTTCCGAACCGGGCGCCGGAGACGGTCGGTTCGATCGCCGCGCGCACGGTCAAGGTGGGAAAGACGGTGACACAGGATCTGGTCTCCTACTTCAGGGACCCTGACGGGGACCCGCTCAGCTACGCGGCCGTCAGCGCCGACGCGGAGGTGGCCGAAGTGTCGGTGCACGGCGACAGCGCTTCGATTGCGGCGCTTGCCAAGGGTCAGACGACCGTGTCGGTCACGGCCACGGACTCCGAAGACCTCACGGCCGCCCAGGTGTTCACGGTGACCGTCCCGAACCGGGCACCGATGCCCGTCGGCACGATTCCGCCGGATACGGTCGTGATCGGGGACAGCACGTCAGTCGACCCTTCCGCCTTCTTTGACGACCCCGACGGAGACCCGCTCGTCTACGCGGTCACGGCCTCGGACACAACAGTCGTCGGTGTCTCGGTTTCCGAAGGCGCCGTCGCCATCGCCGCCATCGCGGAGGGGGAGGCGACGGTAGGCATCGAGGCCACCGACACCGAAGGTCTCGCGGCCACCCAGGCCTTCACGGTGACCGTGCCCGCCCGCCCACCGGTGGCGGAGCTGACATACGACCTGGTGCGCACCCTTCCCCACGACACCGGGGCCTACACGCAGGGACTGCTGATCCACCACGGGATCTTCTTCGAGAGCACGGGGCGGTACGGCATGTCGGAGGTCCGCCGGGTGGAAATCGCCACCGGAGAGGTTCTGGTCAGCCGCGCCCTCGCGAACAATCGCTTCGGGGAGGGGCTGGCGAGGGTCGGCGAGCGTCTGATCCAGCTCACCTGGAAGGCGGGGCTGGCCCTTGTCCACGACGCGGCAACGCTCGACTCGCTGGGCACCTTCGAATACGAGGGAGAGGGCTGGGGTCTCTGCCACGACGGCGTGTCGCTCTACATGTCCGACGGGAGCGACACGCTGCAGCGCCGCGACCCGGACACCTTCGAGCTGCTCGGCCGGACCGAGGTCTCGCGCGCCGACTCCGCGGTGCACAACCTCAACGAACTCGAATGCGTGGGGGACCACATCTACGCCAATATCTACAGGTCGAGCGAGATCGTGCGGATCGACAAGGTGACGGGCGTGGTCACCGGCGTGCTCGACGCGGAGGCTCTGGCGCGGGCGAGCGGTCGCCCGGCCAACCCGGCCGCGGTCCTCAACGGCATCGCCTACGACCCGCGGACCGGGACGTTCTACGTTACGGGCAAGCTGTGGCCGGTGATGTTCGAGATCGAGGTTGCGGAGAAGTAGGGGAGACTCGCCCGCGGATGCTCGCTACGGCCTCTTGAACATCGCCGGATCCACTTCCGGATTCAGCACGAAGTCGCTCGTCACCAGCACCTTCCAGATCCGGCCGTCCGCGTTGACGTGCACCCGCCGCCCCGTGAAGACGTAACCATCGACCTCACGGATGTCCTCCCAGTAGGTGCGGCTGACGTTCTCGCGCCCCTCCTCCCGGTAGCCAATCGTGACGGGCATCGCGCGGCCCTCCTCGAAGGTGTAGAACCAGGTGTCGTTGTGGTCGCCGACGCCTTCGCCGAAGGTGACGCGCACCCGGTGGCGCCCCTCGTCGCCGGTGCCGTCGTAGTGGAGGAAGACGCCGGGGTCCTTCAGCTTGAAGGGCAGCCCGATCCAGTAGAAGACGTCGCCGGAGACGTAGCGCGCTTCGTCGTAGTCCTTGTCTCCGGGGCCGAGCGTCTCGCCATTCATGACCGCCCACTCGGCGACGCCCTCGAAGCCGTGCTGGATGAAGTCGTTGCCCTCCCAGCGCTCGATGCGGGCGGCCTCGCCGGTCTCGAGGCGGGCGATGGTGACGTAGCGGGGGCGGGTGCGGCGGAGGCGGCCGCTCGCCGGGTCCCAGATCTCGGTGGTGAGGGTGTAGGAGGCGCTCTGCAGCTTCCGGTACGTCTCCATGCCGCCCAGCGCGTCGATCCAGCCGTCGACCAGGGCCGCAGCCGTTTCGTCGCCGGCCTGCGTGGGCGGGTCGATGCGCGGTCCGGCGTCCGGCGGCCACGCCGGAGCCGCCCAGGCGGCGGTCATGAGGACTCCCGCCAGCGCGAAGATCGCAAACCGTTTCCTGATCACCGCTCTCTATCCTCCTGTCAGAAATGATTGGGCGCGGAGCGTCCGCAGGCTCTTGCTGGCCCCGCCGCCGGGCCGCATGGCGGGCGACGGTCAACGGCCGCGGACGGCCTGGTGCCCCGCTACAGCTTCGGCAGCGTCACCCCCACCTGTCCCTGGTACTTGCCCTTCCGGTCCGCGTACGCGACCTCGGGGGCCTCGTCCCCCTGGAAGAAGACCAGCTGGGCGATCCCCTCGCCCCCGTAGATCCGGGCGGGCAGGGGGGTCGTGTTGGAGATCTCCAGCGTCAGGAATCCCTCCCAGGTCGGCTCCAGCGGGGTCACGTTCACGATGATCCCGCAGCGCGCGTAGGTGCTCTTGCCCACGCAAAGCACGAGCACGTCGCGGGGGATGCGGAAGTGCTCCACGGTGCGGGCCAGCGCGAAGGAATTGGGCGGGATGATGCACTCGGGGCCCTTCACGTCCACGAACGAGCGCTCGTCGAAGGACTTCGGATCGACCACCAGGTTGTGGACGTTCGTGAAGACCTTGAATTCGGGCGCCACGCGGATGTCGTATCCGAATGAAGAGAGTCCGTAGGAGATGCTGCCGTTTCTGACCTGGCCGTTCTCGAAGGGTTCGATCATTCCTTGTTCGAGGGCCATCCTGCGAATCCAGCGGTCGCTCTTGACGGGCATGGGGTGTTGACTGGGGTGAGGTGGGGGTGAGTGAGGGGTCGATGGAGACTGGAGCCGAGGTGAAGCCACGGAAGGGTGACGGGAAGATAGGCACAGCCGGGCAGGGCCGCCAAGCGGTCGGCGAAGTGGGCCGTTCACGGCCGCCTGGGGCGGGACCATCTTCGCCCGACTGTACTCAAACTTGAATCCCATTGACACCCCCCGTATCTTTCACCCTTGATTCGAGGGCTCGTGAAAAATTTCACAAGCTCGTGGGAGTCGGAGAACCCTGCCCCGGCACTTGCTCCGGAACGAGCGAAGTCCACCAGGGCGGGGAACCCAGCACGGAGGATCTTCAGTCAGCATGGCGAAGTCCTACATACCGCTCCTGATCATCCTGGGGGTTACGGTGTTGAACGCCGTCGGGATGGCCGCCGCCTCCCACATCCTCAATCCCCGCCGCCCCACGCCCCAGAAGTCGATGCCCTACGAGTCGGGGATGATCCCGCTCGGCGACACCCGGCACCGATTCTCGATCAAGTTCTACATGGTGGCGATCAGCTTCATCGTCTTCGACCTGGAGACGATCTTCCTGGTCCCCTGGGCCGTGCGGGTGCGCGAGCTCGGCTGGGGGCCGTTCGTGGCGGTGTTCTTCTTCGTGGTCGTCCTGGCGGTGGGACTGGTCTACGAGTGGAAGAAAGGCGGTCTGGAATGGGAGTAGAGAAGCCGGGCATCCTGGGCTCGGGGTCGCCCACGTTCCTCACCACGAGACTCGACTTCGTGGTGAATTGGGCGCGGCGCAACTCGTTGTGGCCCATGCCCTTCGGAACCGCCTGCTGCGCCATCGAGATGATGGCGTCGGCGGCGAGCAACTTCGACCTCGCGCGCTTCGGGATGGAGCGCATGTCGTTCAGTCCGCGCCAGGCCGACGTGCTGATCTGCGCGGGACGCGTGCCGTACAAGCTGTCCCCGGTGCTGCGCCGCATCTGGGACCAGATGATGCAGCCCAAGTGGTGCATCTCGATGGGGGCGTGCGCCTCGTCCGGGGGCGTCTTCGACGCGTACTCGATGGTGCAGGGGATCGACACGATCGTCCCGGTCGACGTCTACATCCCGGGGTGTCCGCCGCGACCCGAGGGGCTGATCTACGGGCTGATGATGGTGCAGGAGAAGATCCGCGGCGAGAGCCTGGCCGACCATGCGGCGCTGAGGGCCGAGGATCCGCTGGCTGCGGGCCGGCCACGGGCCGATGACCAGGAGGTCGCAGACCTGACCGGGCCCTTCGGCAATTCGACGCACCAGAACCGGGTGAGCGGACTTGTCGAGACCGACGCCATCGGCCGGGCCGAGGACAGACTCCCCTGATGACCTGCGCCTACCCGCCCCGCCGCCCGGAGCGCGTCAAGTGACGGACGAATCGTCGTCCGGCGGCCCCTTTTCCGGCTTCGATCTCGTCGCGGCCGGGCCGGGTGTCGGGCGGGGAGACAGCGGTGAGGTGTCGGCGCGGGCCAGCGTGCCGCCCCGAAACCCGTCGGTAGGTGCGCTGCGCGTCCAGTTTCCTGACGCGGTTTTCCGCAACGAGATCTGCGCGGGCGACGAAGATGTCGTGTATGTGGATTCCGCGCGCATTGCCGAGATCCTGGGCTGGCTGCACGACGACCCCGACCAGCACTACGACCATCTGGCCGATGTCACCGCGGTGGACTACGGGGGCGGCAGGCCGCTGGAGGTCGTCTACCAGCTCTGGTCGATTCCGCACCGGGCGGCGCTGCGGGTGAAGTGCGAGCTGCCGCTTGACGCGCTGGAGATCGAAAGCGTTACGGGGATCTGGATGGGCGCCAACTGGCTGGAGCGTGAGGTCTACGACCTGTTCGGGATCAGCTTCACCGGGCACCCGGACCTGCGCCGCATCCTGATGCCCGACAACTACGCCGAGGGGCACCCGCTCAGGAAGGACTTTCCGCTGCGCGGCCGTTTCTCGCGCGCCGAGCAGACGCGCCGGGCGCTCACCCAGGACCCGGAGGACTACTACGTGCCGGGTGAGATCGCCGAGCGGGTGCCGCAGGTGGTCGAGGAGGCGGGCGCCGCGGCGGGCGAAGGGGAAGGAGCCGGCTGATGGCCACGAGCACGACCGAATACGCCGTCCGCCGCAACCCCGAGATGGGACCCGGCGGGACGCCCGTCCCCAGTCCGATCGAGCCCTTCGACGCCCCGGAGCCCGAACTCGGCTCCGAGACGATGCTGGTCAATGTGGGACCCCAGCACCCCGCCACCCACGGAGTGTTGCGCCTGGTCGTGGAGCTCGACGGCGAAACCGTGGTCAGCGTGACGCCGCGGCTGGGCTACCTGCACTCCTCCTTCGAGAAGCTCGGCGAATACCGCACCTGGAACCAGATCGTCACGCTCACCGACCGCATGGATTACCTGGCGCCGCTCATCTACAACTGCGCCTACGTGATGGCCGTCGAGAAGCTGATGGGGATCGAGGTCACGGACCGGTGCCGCGTCGCCCGCGTGATCTGCATGGAGATGGACCGCATCTTCTCCCACCTGCTCTGGCTGGGCACGTGGGCGATCGACGTGGGGGCCTTCACGCCGTTCCTGTACGCCTTTCAGCAGCGCGAGAAGGTCTACACGCTGCACGAGGCGCTCACGGGGGCGCGGATCACTACCTCGGCCACGCGCATCGGCGGCATGATGGCTGACCTGCCCGAGGGGTGGACGAAGGGGGTGCGGGAGTTCGCCGACAACCTTCCCGCGACGCTGGACGAGATCGATTCCCTGCTCACCTGCAACGCGATCCACATCGGGCGCACGCAGGGGATCGGGGCGATTTCGGCCGAGGAGGCGGTGAACCACGGGCTGACCGGAGCCAACCTGCGCGCGAGCGGCGTTCCCTACGACGTGCGCAAGGACCGCCCCTACTACGACTACGAGAGCTACGACTTCGAGGTCCCGATCGGCTGCCACGGCGACTGCTACGACCGCTACCTGGTGCGCATGGAGGAGATGCGCCAGAGCATCCGCATCCTGCACCAGGCGCTGGACCGGCTGCCGGACGGGCCCATGGACGTGGAGGACCCTCGCGTCAGCCTCCCCTCCAAGACCGACTGCATGTCCGACATGGAGTCGATGATCCACCACTTCAAGCTCATCACCGACGGGATCCCGGCGCCCGCCGAGGACTGCTGGTTCTCGGTGGAGGGGTCGAAGGGGGAGCTGGGGATGTACGTGGTGGGGGACGGGGGACCGAAGCCGGTGCGCTGGCGGATCCGGCCGCCCTCGTTCGTCAACCTGTCGGCGATCCCGAAGCTGTCCGAGGGCCACCTCATGGCCGACCTGATCATGATCAACGCGAGCCTGGACATCGTGCTCGGGGAAATCGACCGGTGAGCGAGGCGCGTTTTCGCAACCCCGGCTGGGCGGGGAACACCGGCGAGTTCGACCTGACCGAGGCCGACGTGCGCGGCAGCGAGTTCGTGGGCGAGCAGCCGCTCGACGGCGGGCATCCCAGCGTGGCACCCAGTCTACCGTACATGTTCGTCAGGAAGGACCCGGAAGCGCCGCTCTTCGAGGGACCCTACCTGGAGCGGTTTGAGAAGATCCGGAGCCGCTACCCGACGGCCCGCGCAGCGCTGATCCCCGCGCTCAACCTGGCGCAGGAGCTGCGCGGCCACGTGTCTCCCGGGACGATGGACGAGGTGGCCGGCATGCTCGGGCTGAGCGACGCCTTCGTGCGGGGCGTCGCCACCTTCTACACGATGTACAACAAGCGTCCGGTGGGGCGCTTCCTCATACAGGTCTGCACCAACATCTCCTGCAACATCTGTGGTGCCGACGAGGTCCTGGCGGCGTTCCTGGAGCACACGGGGACGGAGCTGGGGGAGACCTCGGGCGACGGCAACTTCACGGTGGCAGAGGCCGAGTGCCTGGCGGGGTGCGGCTTTCCCACCTGCGTGCAGATCAACTCGCGCTACTTCGAGGACGTGTCTGTGGACGACGTGCCGGAAGTGCTGGAACGGTTGAAACGCGAAATGAACGACGGCTTCTAAGTTACTGTAAGGAATAGACTTGGCCTATCCATACCGACACGAGAGCGAGACCCGGATCCTGAGCGAGGGGTTCGGGGATCCCGCCGCGCGTACTGTGGCCGGGTGGAAGGCCCTGGGCGGGTATGAGGGGATCGCGCGAGCGCTGGAGATCGGGCGCGAGGCGACGATCGAGGAGGTGAAGGCGTCGGGGCTGCGGGGACGAGGCGGGGCGGGCTTTCCGACCGGGCTCAAGTGGTCGTTCATGCCGAAGGACGCGCGGCGGCCCCACTACCTGCTCTGCAACGCCGACGAGTCGGAGCCGGGGACCTTCAAGGACCGCGAGATCATCCGCTGGACGCCGCACCAGCTGATCGAGGGGTGTCTGGTCGGGTCGTACGCGATCGGGGCGGCCCACTGCTACATCTACCTGCGCGGCGAGTTCTTCGAGAGCACGCAGGTGCTGGCGCGGGCGCTGGAGGAAGCGTACGAAGAGGGGCTGGTGGGCAAGGATATCCTCGGCTCGGGCGTGGACATCGACATGACGCTGCACGTTGGGGCCGGCGCCTACATCTGCGGCGAGGAGACCGGCCTGATGAGCTCGCTCGAGGGGCGCCGCGGCGAACCCCGCGTCAAGCCGCCCTTCCCGGCGGCGGTCGGCGCCTTCGGGATGCCTTCGACGATCAACAACGTGGAGACGCTGGCCGCGACTCCTCACATACTGCGGCACGGTGGCGAGTGGTACCGCCAGTGGGGCACCGAGAAGAGCCCGGGGACGAAGCTGTTCTGCGTTTCCGGCCATGTGAACAAGCCGGGCAACTACGAGTTCCCCCTCGGTTTTCCGATGATGGAGCTGATTGAGGACGTCTGCGGCGGCATTCCGAACGGCCGCGCGCTAAAGGCGGTCATCCCGGGGGGCAGCTCGGTTCCGATCATGAGCGCCGAGGACTGCCGCGAGTGCTCGCTCTGCTACGAGGGCGTGGAGGCGGCCGGGTCGCTGCTCGGCTGCGCCTCGGTGATCGTGATGGACGACACGACCGACATCGTCAAGCAGGTAAGACGGATGGCTTACTTCTACGCCCACGAGTCGTGCGGGCAGTGTACGCCCTGCCGAGAGGGCACCACCTGGGCCACGCGAATCCTGCAGCGCATCGAGGACGGCCGTGGCACCGAGGACGACCTGGACACCCTCATCGAGATCTCCGAGCAGATGACCGGCACCACGATCTGCGTGCTGTCGGATTCGCTGGCGATGCCGATCATCTCCTCGATCGAGAAGTTCCGCGACGACTACCTGGCGCTCATCCGGCGGGGGGAAAGGGTGGGGGCGGCCTGATGGGTACGCTTACCCGGCCCCCGGAGGGTTCGGCGCGCGCCGGCGCTGGCGCATCGGCCGGTCCGTGGCGGGAGGACCGGTGGAAGGCCCACTGCGCCCCCATGCCTCAAGCGAGGAATTCCCATGCCGGATAACGGACGCAAAGCCGACGCCGTGACCCTGACCATCGACGGTCAGGAGGTGACTGTCCCGAAGGGGACTTCACTGCTGCACGCCGCCGAGACGCTGGGGACCGAGGTGCCGCACTACTGCTACCACCCGGGGCTCACCGCGCCGGCGCAGTGCCGCATCTGCCTGGTCGAGGTGGAGGGGGCGCCCAAGCTGCAGCCCGCGTGCGTGACGATGGCTGCGGACGGGCAGGTCGTCCACACGGAGAGCCCGGCCGCGAAGCGTATGCGGCAGGGCGTGCTGGAGTTCTACCTCGTCAACCACCCGCTCGACTGTCCCATCTGCGACATGTCGGGCGAGTGCAAGCTGCAGGACTATGTGTTTGACGAGGGACGGGAGCGGGGTCGCGGCCGCGAGCCCAAACGCGTCTTCGGGCGCGACGACTTCGGCGGCGATGTGCTGTACTACGGGGACCGCTGCGTGATGTGCACCCGCTGCGTGCGCTTCATGGACGAGGTGGCGCGGGACTCGCGGCTGACGGTGGTGGATCGGGGCAGCCGTGCGGTGATCGATACGTTTTTCGACCGCGGGCTGGAGGGGGCGTCGTTCGCGGGCAATGTGGTGGACATCTGCCCGGTGGGCGCCCTGGTCTCGAAGGAATTTCTGCACAAGGCGCGGGCGTGGGACCTGGACCACACGGAGTCGGTGTGCCCGAACTGCAGCCAGGGGTGCAACATCGAACTGCACACCCGCGACAACCTGGTTCAGCGGCTCAAGCCGCGCGAGAACCAGGAGGTCAACGGGCACTGGATGTGCGACTACGGGCGCGGCAACTACGAGTGGATGAACCGGCCGGGCCGGTTGGAGGAGCCGGCGGCGGGGCGGGGGGGGAAGCGGCGCCGAGTGGATTGGAAATCGGCGCTGGAACATCTGTTTGTGCAGCTGCGGGAGGGGGCGGGTGGGGACGTGAAGGTGGTGGGTTCGGCGGCCGCGTCGAACGAGGCGCTGGCGGGGCTGGCGGCGGTGGCGGGGGCGGCCGGGGAGGTGTCCGGGCGGGTATTTCGCTCCGTTCGGGCAGCCGATGAGGTTCCGCTGCCGGGCTTCCCCCTGCTGGTGCGCCGTCACGACCTGGCTCCGAATGTGGACGGGGCGGGGCTGCTGGGATTCGAGCGAGCGGGGGACGATGGGGCGACGGGTGGTCTTGAGGACGTGGCCGGGCACGACGGGGTGCTGATCGTGCTCGGGGACGAACTGGCCGACCAGGGAGAGGACTTCGGCGCTGCCGCCAGCCTGTATGTGTACCTCGGCACCTTCGATTCGCCCGCCGCGCGGAACGCGGACTATGTGCTGCCCGTGACGACCTTCGCCGAGGAGGAGGGGTCGTTCGTGAACGCGCAGGGCAGGGTGCAGCGCTACGGGCAGGGGCTGCAGGCGCCGGGATCGGCGCGGCCCGCGTGGCTGGTGCTGGGTGCTCTCGCGGCGGCGCTCGGCGGGGACGGCACCCCGGCCAGCGCGGCGGATGTCTTCGCGGGGCTGGCCGCCACCCATCCCGCCTTCGAGGGATTGACGCACGACGCGCTCGGCGACCAGGGGGCCGCCCTGCAGACGGAGGCCGCCCATGGGTGAGATGCAGGAACTCTCCACCTTCTGGTTCGTGACCATCGGGGCGGTCAAGGTGCTGGCGGTCTTCACGGTCGTGATGGGGGTGGTCGCGTACATGACGCTCGCCGAGCGCCGCGTGTCGGCCTTCATCCAGGACCGGCTCGGCCCCAACCGCGTCGGGCCTTTCGGACTCCTGCAGCCCATCGCCGACGGCCTCAAGAACATCATCAAGGAAGAGACGATGCCGGGGACGGCGGCGAAGTTCTACTTCGTGCTGGGTCCCGCTCTGGCGATCATGCCGGCGGTGGTGACGATGGCCGTCATCCCCTTCGCGGCGCCGCTGCCGACGCCGGTCGGTACGATCGACATGGTCGTCGCCGATGTTCCGATCGGCATCCTCTACATCCTGGCGCTCTCGTCGCTGGCGGTGTACGGGATCGTGCTCTCGGGGTGGGCGTCGAACAACAAGTACGCGTTCTTGGGGGGCCTGCGCGCCTCGGCCCAGATGATCTCCTACGAGGTGGCGCTCGGGCTGAGCGTGATCGCGGTTCTGCTCCTCGTCGGCAACGTCACACTTACCGAGACGGTCTGGAAGCAGCAGCAGCTGGGGATGTGGTTCGTCTTCCCGCTGTCGCTGGCCTTCATCTTCTTCCTGATCTCGGCGCTGGCGGAGACCAACCGGCTCCCCTTCGACATGCCCGAGGCCGAATCGGAGCTGATCACCGGCTACCACACCGAGTATTCCGCGATGAAGTTCTCGATGTTCTTCATCGCCGAGTACGCGCACGTGGTGACGGCATCGGCGCTGCTGGCGACGCTCTTCTTCGGCGGGTGGGACATCCCCTTCTGGACCGGCGACGACATGTTCCGCCACGAGGGGGGCTGGATCAGGGGCTTCGACGAGACGGGCGCACCCATCCCCGCGACACCGAACGTCCTGATCACCCTGCTCACGCTGGGGGCGTTCTGCGCCAAGACGGGCTTCTTCCTGCTGCTCTACATCTGGATCCGGTGGACGCTGCCGCGCTTCCGCTACGACCAGGTCATGCACCTGGGTTGGAAGGTCCTGCTGCCGGGCGCGCTCGGGTACATCATGCTGGTGGCGGGGACGATGCTGGTTCTCGACCAGTTGGAGGTCCCCTTCGGGATGCTCTATGGAGGGGTTCTCACCGTGGTGAGCGGGATCACCACCCTCGCGTTCCTCTTCTTCGTGGACCGCGACCGCGTGATCTCGGGAGCCCACAGGAAACGCAACCTGGCGCGGGGGCGTGCGCGGATGGCGCCGAAGTCCGGCGGACCGTCGTCAACGAGTTGAAAGGGATCAGAGAACAATGGCGATATCGGTCAAGGTGATGAGGCGCCCCGAGGCGGGCCGCACCTCGTACATGCGGGCCACGCTGAAGGGCATGAGCCTCACCTTCAGGCACATGGTGCGGCCCACCAAGGTCACCCTGGAATACCCCGAGGAGCAGCCCGACCTGCACCCGCGCTGGCGCGGCACCCACCGCATGGAGGTCCACGCCGACGGCCGCCCGAAGTGCGTGGCCTGCGGGCTCTGCCCCACCGTGTGCCCCGCGAACTGCATCCGGCTGGTGGGCGGCGAGGACGACCAGGGGAACCGCTACCCGATCGTCTACGAGATCGACGAGTTCCGCTGCATCTTCTGCGGGATGTGCCAGGAGGTGTGCCCGGTCGAGGCGATCCACGTGGGCCGCCACTTCGAGAACGCGGAGTACACGCGCGACCGCTTCGTCTACGACCTGGACCGGCTGATGGAGCAGGACCACCCCACCACGCTCCTCTGGGACCCCTCCGATCCGCGCTCCGAATGACCGACGCCCTCTTCATCCTGTTCGCGGTCGTTGCCGTCGGCGGCGGCGTCGGCGTCGTGACAGGGCGAAGTCCCGTCGCCGGTCTGCTCTTCATGGTGGCGACGCTGGCCAGCCTGGCCGGGATCTATGTGCTCTTCGAGGCGCACTTCCTGGCCGCGATCCAGGTCCTGGTCTACGCCGGGGCGATCATGGTGCTCTTCCTCTTCGTGATCATGCTGCTCAACCTGGGCCACGACTACCGCGCCGACCTGAAGTACGGGTCGTGGTTCCTGCTTTCGCTGGTGGTGGTGGGGCTCACGGCGGGGGTGCTGGTGCAGGGGTTGATGGGGACCGGGGAGACGGGGCTGCGCGCGGGCGGCGCCGAAGTCGCGGCCGCGATCGACGCGGCGGTGGTGGAGAAGGGGGCGGTGGGGGTGATCGCCGACCCGCTCTTCACCGACTGGGTCGTCGCCTTCGAGCTCATGGGACTTCTGCTGCTGGTGGCGATCGTGGCTGCGGTGGTCCTCGCGAAACCTCGCGACAGAGCGGAGGGGAAGTGAGATGCTGACTCCTGCCCTCCTGGTGAGCGCGCTGCTCTTCGTGATCGGGACGCTGGGGGTGATCGTGCGCAAGAACGCGATCATCATCTTCCTCTGCATTGAGCTGCAGCTGAACGCGGTGAACCTCGCCTTCGTGGCGCTCTCCCGGTACACGGGCATCGAAGGACAGCTGTACGTCTTCTTCGTGATGACCGTGGCCGCGGCCGAGGCGGCGGTCGGCCTCGCGATCATCATCTCGATCTTCCGTCACTACGAGACGGTCAGCGTGGACAAGTTCAACCTGTTGAAATGGTGACCGGGGTGAGCGCCGCTTCCTTGGCTGGTGCCCTGGCCTCGGCCGGTGGTCCGCTGCCGGTTGCCACTGCCCCCGCTGGCGCATCCCAGGCCGCCGCCGAGTGGGAGCCCGTCCTCCCGGGACTGATCGTCCTGTTGCCGCTGCTGGGGTTCGTGGTGAACGGCATCCTCGCGCTGCGGTCCGCGCGTCACTCTTCCGCGGCGTTGCGGGAGGGTCGGGAATGGGACCCCTTCGCCGGGTCGAAGCCGCCGGCCACGCACCGGCTCCCCACCTGGATCGGCCCCGGCGTGATGGGCCTCGCCTTCGCGCTGGCGGTGCTCAACTTCCTCGGCATGCCAGCCGATCTGCACGATCCGGTCGTCCGCTCCTACTGGGGCTGGATCGTCACCGGGGACCTGCGCATCGACGCCGCCATCCAGCTCGACCAGCTTTCCATGATCATGACGCTGGTCGTGACCGGGGTCGGCTTCCTCATCCACGTCTTCAGCGTGGGCTACATGGGGAGGGACCCGGGCTATCCCCGCTACTTCGCCTACCTGAACCTCTTCGTCTTCTTCATGCTGGTGCTGGTGCTGGGCTCGGGTTTCGCCACCATGTTCGTGGGCTGGGAGGGGGTCGGACTCTGCAGCTACTTGCTGATCGGCTACTGGTTCAGCGACCGCGAGAAGTCGGACGCCGGGAAGAAGGCGTTCATCGTCAACCGGATCGGGGACGTGGGCTTCCTGCTGGCGATGTTCCTCCTCTTCAAGGGATTCGGGACCCTCGACTTCATCCCGATCTTCGCGGGGGCCGAGGATCACTTCGTGGCGGGCGGCGCCACCATCACCGCCATCACCCTGCTCCTCATGCTGGGCGCGGCCGGGAAGAGCGCCCAGCTGCCGCTGCACATCTGGCTCCCCGACGCGATGGCCGGCCCCACCCCCGTCTCCGCCCTGATCCACGCGGCCACCATGGTCACCGCGGGCGTGTACATGGTGGCGCGGTCGTCTGTGCTCTACGCACTCGCGCCGACCAGCCAGGCGATCGTGGCCGGGATCGGGGTGCTCACCGCCCTCCTCGCGGCCACCATCGCGCTCCAGCAGTACGACATCAAGAAGGTGCTGGCCTACTCGACCGTCTCGCAGCTGGGCTTCATGTTCCTGGCGGTCGGGGTGGGGGCATTCACCGCGGGCATCTTCCACCTGGTCACGCACGCCTTCTTCAAGGCGCTGCTCTTCCTGGGGGCAGGCGCGGTCATCCACGCCATGCACGACGCGGCCCACCACGGCGACGGCCACCTCGACGAGCAGGACATGCGCAACATGGGAGATTTGCGCAGGTACATGCCGGTGACCTGCGCGGTCATGTGGATCGCGACGCTCGCGATCGCGGGGATCTGGCCCTTCGCCGGGTTCTTCTCGAAGGACGAGATCATCTGGTACACGGCGGCGTGGGCGGGCGCGGAGTCGAACCCGTTCGGGCAGCTGTACGCAGTGTACTGGGGACTGGCGCTCGTGACCGCCCTCCTGACCGCATTCTACATGACGCGCCTGATGGTCATGACCTTCCACGGGGCCAACCGGACCGGCAAGGCCGCGAGTTCCCACCTGCACGAGGCCCCGAACGTGATGACGGTGCCTCTTGTCGTGCTGGCCGTGCTGTCGGTGTTCGGGGGGTGGATCAATGTGCCCGATGCGCTCGGCGAGTCCTTCGCCGGGCTGTGGGGCGCGCTGCCGATGAGCGAATGGCTGCACCACTGGCTCGAACCGGTCACGCACACGGCGGCCGAGATCCAGGTGGCGGGAATGGGCGAGGCGGCGTACGTGGCGCCGGTGGGGGGCGGGGAGGTGGCGTGGGCGCTGATCTCGACGGTGGCCGCCGCGTTGATCGTGGCCGGGGCCGTGATGGTCGTGGGCCGCCGGAAGTACGTGCCGGCCGCAGAGGACCCGGGTCCGCAGTCGGCGCTGCCGCGGTTCGTCTACAACAAGTGGTACTTCGATGAGATGTACGATGCGGTGGTTGTGCGGCCCGTGGTCGCCCTGTCCCGCTGGTGCTGGAAGGTGATCGACACGGTGGTCATCGACGGATTCGTGAATTTCACGGGCAACTTCGCGCGCCTGGCCGGATGGGGGACCAGTCTCTTCCAGACCGGCCAAGTGAACATGTACGCATTCGTGCTGACCCTGGGCGTGCTCTGCGTCCTGGGCGCGGCGGTCTTCCTGTGATGACGCCATGACCGACCTGCTCGCTTCGATCCTGTACGAGGACTGGATCCTCCACGCGCTGATCTGGCTGCCGCTGGTCGGGACGGCACACGTGCTGCTGACCTCGGCGGATCGCGCGAAGAACATCGCCTTCCGCTGGTCGGCGCTGGTCTTCGTACTGAGCCTCGGACTGTGGTGGAGCTTCGATCCGGGGGACGGCGGCTTCACGATGGTGTCCACCGCGCCCTGGATCGAGTCGTGGGGTGTGAGCTATTCGCTGGGGATCGACGGCATCTCCGTCTTCATGGTCCTGCTCACGACCTTCACGAGCGCGATCGCCATCCTGGGGTCGTTCGAGTACGTGAAGACGCGGCGCAAGGCGTTCTACGCGCTCATGTTGCTGCTGGAGATGGGCGTGGTCGGCTTCTTCCTGGCGACCGACATCTTCCTCTTCTACGTCTTCTTCGAGCTCACGCTGGTGCCGATGTATTTCATCGTGGGCATCTGGGGGGGACAGCGAAGGATCTACGCGGCGATCAAGTTCTTCCTGTACACGGCCGTGGGGTCGCTGCTGATGCTGGTGGCGATCCTGTACGTATACTTCAGTAGCGGCACCGGTTCCTTCGGCTACGACGCGTTCATGAGCGCCGGCCTGTCCCTGCGGGAACAGCTATGGCTCTTCGCGGCCTTCGCGCTGGCCTTCGGCATCAAGGTGCCGGTCTTCCCCCTGCACACCTGGCTGCCCGACGCCCACGTCGAGGCCCCGACGCCCGGGTCGGTGATTCTGGCTTCGGTTCTGCTGAAGATGGGGACCTACGGGTTCCTCCGGTTCCTGCTGCCCTTCTTCCCCGAGGCCTCGCGGCACCCTGTGGTCGTGATGGTCATGCTGGTGCTGGGGGTCGTGGGGATCATCTACGCGGCGTGGGTGGCGGCGGTCCAGCCCGACGGCAAGAAGCTCGTCGCGTACACCTCCGTGGCGCACATGGGGTTCGTGGTGATCGGGGTCTTCGCGCTGACGCTGAACGGTCTGCAGGGCGGCATGGTGGTCATGATCAGCCACGGGATCTCGACGGGCGCGCTCTTCCTCCTGCTGGGAATGATGTACGAACGCCGCCACACCCGCCTCATCGAGGACTACGGCGGAATCGGCCGCGTGGCCCCCTGGTTCGCCACCGCCTTCGTGATCACCGCGCTGGCCTCGATCGGACTGCCCGGAACGAGCGGCTTCGTCGGCGAGTTCCTGGCGCTGCTCGGCGCCTTCGAGACCCACATGGTGGTGGCCGCGATCGCCGCCCTGGGCGTCATCTTCGCGGCCTACTACATGCTGCCCATGGTGCAGCGGATCCTCTTCAACAGGCTGGACAATCCCGAGAACCGCACCTTCGCCGACCTGTCGCGGCGCGAGATGGCGATCATGGCCCCCCTGGTGGCGCTGATGATCTGGATCGGCGTCCACCCCACCCCCTTCCTGGAGCGCATGGAGCCGAGCATCGAGGTGGTGCTGGAGAGGGTGGAGGGTGCGCGGGCGGCGGCGGGCGAGACGATGGAGGCGCCCGCGCTGGCCGATGTCCCAACGGTCCTCGTGGATGCCCCGGATCCCGTCATGACGAACCCCGGGGACACGCCCCCCGGCGAGGAGAACTGATCCATGCTCCTCGACTACTCCTCCAGCTTCCACTACGTGATGGCCCTGCTCCCCGAGCTGGTCCTCTCGGTGTGGGGCATGGTGGTGCTCATCGCCGGCGTTTCCCGCAAGGAGGGAGCGGGCTCGGGACAGGAGCTGGGCTGGCTCGCACTGGCCGGACTCGCGCTGGCGGCGGTGGCCAACGGCTGGCTCTACTCGGGGGTGAGCGAATCCGGCACCGGCGCGATGATCGCCGTCGACCGCTTCCGCCTCTTCGCCAACTGGGTCTTCATCCTGGGGGCGGCCCTCTCGATCGTCATTTCGCTGGCGTACGTGGCGCGGCAGAGGCTCCAGGCGGGCGAGTTCTACTCCCTCATCCTCTTCGCGGTCGTCGGGATGATGTTCATGGGCTCGGCCCGCGACCTGATGATGATCTTCCTGGGCCTGGAGCTCATGTCGATCGGGATCTACGCGCTGGCCGGGTTCAACCGGCGCGACCGCAGGTCGGCGGAAGCGGGGCTCAAGTACTTCCTCCTGGGCGCCTTCGCCAGCGGCTTCCTCCTCTTCGGCATCGCGCTGGTGTACGGTGCGGCCGGGAGCACCAACATCAGCGCCGTGGCCGCGGCCGTACAGGACGGGACGACGGTGGCCGCTCTCATGATTCCGGGGGTCGCGCTGCTGGCGATCGGCTTCGCCTTCAAGGTTTCGGCGGTGCCCTTCCACATGTGGGTGCCGGATGTCTACGAGGGCGCCCCAACGCCGGTCACCGCCTTCATGGCCGCCTCGGTGAAGACCGCGGCGTTCGTGGCGTTCCTGCGCGTCTTCCTGGTGGGCCTCGACGGGCTCTACAGCGACTGGTTCGGGATCCTCTGGTGGATCGCGGCCATCACCATGATCGCGGGCAACGTGATCGCGCTGGTCCAGTCGAGCGTCAAGCGCATGCTGGCGTATTCGTCGATCGCACACGGGGGATACCTGCTGGTCGCGATCGTCGCCGCCAACGACACTGCCACCTCGGGTCTCCTCTTCTACCTGCTGGTGTACACGATCATGACGATCGGCGCCTTCGCGGTGGTGGTCACGGTCGGCAACCAGGGCGAGGCCAACGCCCGCATCGAGGACTACGGGGGGTTCGGGTGGCGGAAACCCGTCCTCGGCGTGCTGATGACGGTTCTGCTGCTGTCGCTCGCGGGGTTTCCGGGCACGGCTGGGTTCATCGCCAAGTATCACCTGCTCCTGGGCGCGGCGGAGTCGCGGTTGTGGTGGCTGATCGTGATCCTGGTGCTGACGACGGTCGTCTCGTACTGGTACTACCTGCGCGTGGCCTGGTACATGTGGATGAAGGAGGCGCCGGAGGGCGCCGATTCGGCCGATCCGGCGATAACCCCCTTCGCCACCCGCATCGTGCTCGTGGTGAGCGTCGCGATCATCATCCTGGCCGGTATCTTCCCGGACGCGGCGCTCGAACTGGCCGAGAGTTCGGCGGAGAGTCTGCGGCAGATTGCGACCGAAGCGGGGGCCGCGGCGGGTCCCTGAGCGGGCCGGGCCGGCGGGCGCGATGCGGATTCCCGAACACATCTTTCGCGAGTACGACATCCGGGGCGTTGTCGGAGAGGATCTGGACCCCGGGGTGGCGGAGGCGGTCGGGCGGGCCTACGGGTCGGAGTTGAGCGCACGGCTGGCGGGTCCGGTCCCCCGCGTCGTGGTGGGCGCGGACAATCGCCCCTCCTCGCCGGTCCTGCGCCGCGGGCTGGTGCGCGGTCTGCGGTCGGCCGGGTGCGACGTGGTCCAGCTGGGAACCGTCCCCACGCCCGTCGCCTACTTCAGCGAGTACGAATTCGCCGCCGACGGCGCGGTGCAGATCACCGGGTCCCACAACCCGCCCGAGTACAACGGGATCAAGATGACGATGGGGAAGGGTTCCGTTTACGGTGACGCCATCCAGAGTCTGCTGCGGCGCATCCGCACGGGGGACGTGGCGGTGGGTGACGGGGGACTCGAGACCGTCGATCCGCTGCCCGCGTACATGGCCGACGTGTCGGGACGGTTCCGGATCGAGCGTCCGGTGAAGGCGGTCGTGGACTGCGGAAACGGGACGGGTGCGGTCGTCGCGGTCGAGCTGCTGGAGGCGGTCGGTTTCGAGGTGTTTCCGCTCTACTGCGAATCGGACGGGACCTTCCCGAACCATCACCCCGACCCGACCGTCGACGAGTACGTGCAGGACATGATCGCCGCGGTACGGGAACACGGCGCCGAAGTGGGGATCGGGTTCGACGGGGATGCGGACCGGATCGGGGTGGTGGACGACCGGGGACGGATCGTTCGGGGCGACATTCTCCTCCTCCTCTTCGGCCTCGATCTCCTGCGGCGGCGCGGACCGGATCAGAGGCTGGTCTTCGACGTGAAGTGCTCCCAGGTGCTGTCCGAAGTGTTCGAGCAGGCGGGCGGCGTGCCGGTGATGTGGAAGACCGGCCACTCGCTGATCAAGGAGAAGATGAAGGAGACGGGGGCGCTGCTGGCGGGGGAGCTCTCGGGACACATCTGCTTCGCCGACGGCTACTACGGCTTCGACGACGCCCTCTACGCGGCCTGCCGCCTGGGCGAACTGCTCGCCGCCGTCGACCGTCCGCTCTCGGCGATGACCGGGGCGCTGCCGGTGTACGAGTCCACCCCCGAGCTGCGTATCGAGGTGGCGGAGGAGGACAAGTTCGGGATCGTGGAGCGTGCCGTCGAGCACTTCAGCAGCCGACACGACGTCATCGCGGTGGATGGCGTGCGTGTTCTCTTCGGTGACGGGTGGGGGCTGATCCGCGCCTCGAACACGCAACCGGTGATCGTGGCGCGGTATGAAGCGAGGACGCGGGCCCGCCTGGCGGAGATTCGGGAGACCATGGGGGGCTGGCTGCGGGGACAGGGGGTGGCGGTCTGAGCTGAGCGGAGACCCGGGGGCGGCGGGAGGATGAGGAGCCTGTCCCATTTTGCTATGTAGGCGTCCCGCCCGGCGCCCCATCTTCGTGCGTACTACCCCGGGTCCGGTATCCCGGTCCGGGTCTTACGGCGCGGTGCAAGCCATTCGGGGACCTTGCAGCGAGCCCATAAATGCACGGAGGCAGCCACCGGATGGCGACGCGAGAGATCAGGCGGAAGAGCCAGAGAACCGAAATGAAGTGCCGCGCCCCGGCGGGGCGCGAAGCCGTGGGAATCGCTGGCCGCGCACTTGTCCTGCTCTCATGCATCCCTGTCGCGGCCTGTGATACGGCGGACAGGGAGATGCCGGCGGCTGCTCTCGTGGCTTTCGCCGAAGCGCAGGAAACCGACAGATCGGGCGATACGACGCTCGTCGACATGGAGGCCTTCGGGAGCGCCTTCGAAATTTCGGACCGGTTGGTCCTTGAAGAGACCGGCCAGGCCATGACGGTGCTTCCGATGGTCTCGGCCGGCGCCCCTGGCGAGTTCCTCCTTGCCGAACCCCAGGAGGGTCAGGTCAATGTGTACGACACGGCCGGCCGGCTCCTGCGTGTCGTGGGCCGGAGGGGTGAGGGCCCCGGCGAGTTCCGCGCGCCGATTTCGGCTCGGAGGACACGGGAAGGGGGGATCGTGGTCGCGGACGTGATGCTGTCGCGGCTCACACTCTTTCCTTCCGGGGGGAATGGGGAGCCCGAAGTGATGGCGTCGCCGCTGCCACTTGTTGTGGGCGCCCAGGATCTGGGAGGCAGCCGGTATCTGCTGTCGGGTCAGGTGATGTCCGAAAGGCAGCCTCGCCTCCTGCACATCTGGGACCGCGAGACCGGCGAGATCGAGCGCAGCTTCCTGCCCATCGGGGTTCCCGAGGAATCGCGCCCGTACGCGGCCTCCTACACCTCCGTTGACGCGATTGTCGAGGGCGACACCATCTGGGCCGTCTGGGCCCTCTCGGACACGCTGTACAAGTTGCACCGGGATGGTGCGGTGCTCAAGAGATTCCCGCTGTCTCTGCCGAGGCCGATGGGTGTGCTGCCCGGGGCGGAAGCCGGAGTGATCACCGAACCGAGGGCCCGACAGGCTGCCGCGGAGAGCCTGACGCAGGTCAACAGCGTGTTCCTCCTCGGCGATGGAGCGCTGGCCGTGCAGGCCATGCAGGCACGCGGTTTCGATGCCGTATGGGACCTGCTCATCGTGGACCGTCGCGGTGCGCAGGCCTGGAGCGCGGCCAGGATGCCTCGACTATACGCCGTTGTCGGGGACCTCCTCTATTTCGACGATCCGGCTTCTCTGTTGCCCAATCACTGGATCGTGGTGCGGTGGCGGGGGGAGGGGTGAGATGAGGCTGCCCGTATGGACCCGGACCCTGGCGAGGGTATGGTGGGTGGTGGTCGTGGGGGCCTGTTCCCGGGGTGGATCGCCGGAAGCGTTGGCGGAGGTCGGCGTCGGAGAGGCGATGCCGGACATCGAGCTGTCCGGAGAGCGGCCGGCGCTGGTCTGGGTGGTAGGCGTCGAGCAATGCCTGGGGTGTGAGCTGGGCGATGCCGCCTGGACGGTCAGGTCGCTTCAGCGTCAACTCCGCGGACGCATCGAGACGGTGGTTGTGGCGGTTGGGGAGGGGCGGGAGGAGGACAGGAAGCTCGTCGGTGACTTTCTGGCGTCCCAACGGATCTCGGCCAGGTTGGAATTGCGGACCAGGAAGCAGTACCTGCGGCACTACCGGTCAACGCCGCTCTCGGTCTTCTACCTCGTGAATCGGAAGGCGGTGGTCGAGGCGATGATTGCGGCCGACTCGGCGCATTCCTGGCAATCGGCGGACGGGAGACGGGACTTTGCCGAGCTTGTTGAATCGATCGCGAATGAGGGAATCCAAGCGAGGGAGGGATCCGGCATGCAGAAGTAAGCCTTGCCATACACTGAAACACTCTGACGAGAGAGGAGCAGGACCAATGAAGAATCGTATCCAGTCAATCAGAATCCGTACCGTAGCTGCGGTCAGTGTCGTCGCAATCGCGGCGGTGATGGCTTTCGCGGTCCCGGCATTGACCGGGGCTTCGGCCGCATCTGCTCATGCCTGGGACATCCCCAGACAGGAGTTTCGGATGGGGCCGTTCAAGTACTGCTTGTGGTACTGTTTTGTCCCCGGATATTGCTGTGAAGTAGAAGTCCCGTTGTAACCTCTCCGGGGGCGCGCCCGTGTCTCACACCACGTCTTCGCATGCCTCGGCCCCGGGGCACGGGCTCGAATGGCTGTCTCCTCCCCTCGAATCCGGCGGACTCCAGTTCCGGGTCCGCCGGTGAAATCACTCCTCGCGCGGTGCCGGACCGCGGAGCGTCAGAAGGTCGTGACCGTCAAGCTGCCCAACGTCTCGGCCCTTGCGGTCTCCTCCGTCCAGTACGGCTCGGCGTAGGCACGGCGGATCAGCGAGCCGTAGCCCGCATGAACATTTCGGATCTGCTCGAGGACAGGACGGTCGCCCGCCGGAAAGACCTCCCCGATCCCGCTCTTGCCGTGAAACTGCGTGCCGTATGCTGACAGGGCCTCGATCTTGCGATCCATCTGCGAGGTGATGTCCACCACGAACGTCGGCTTGACCGGCTCCTCGGTGAAGGCGAGCGCGTAGACCACCTTTTCGGGACGATGCGGCGGCCCCTCCGCGGGGAAGTTCCGCAGACCGGCGAGAAACGAGGCGTCCCGCGCGAGGGCGGCGGCTGCGCGATGATCCGGATGGCGGCCCCCGGTCCAGTGCGTCACGATGACCCTGGGACGAAGAGCGCGAATCACGCCCGCGACGACGATCCGCGATTCCCTGTCATCGCCCAGATCGGTGTCCTTCAACCCTGCACAGCGCCGCTCCGCCAATCCCAGCACCTCCGCCGCAGCCATCGCCTCCCGGGCCCGCGACTCGATGGTCCCGCGCGACCCCGCCTCGCCAGCCGTCAGGTCGAGCACACCCGTGCGCTCTCCCGCCTCCGCCGACTTGATAAGGGCCCCGCCGCAGAAGATCTCCGCGTCGTCGGGATGGGCCATGACGGCCAGGACATCGAGGGATTCGGTCATTCCTGCCTAAGCGCGTCCACCGGTGGGAGTTTCGACGCCCTGACCGCCGGCAGCATTCCGAAGACGATGCCGGTCATGGCCGCGATGCCGAGCGCGGCGAAGACGGACCAGAGCGGGATGCGGGCGGGGAGCGGCGTAATCGAAGCGATGACCTCCGAAGCCCCCCACCCCACCAGGAGCCCGGCCCCCGCCCCCCCCGCCGTGATCAGCGAAGCCTCGAGGAGGAACTGCCACTTGATCTCCCGCCGAGTGGCCCCCATCGACTTGCGGATGCCGATCTCGCGCGTCCGTTCCGTCACCGAGATCAACATGATTCCGATGACCCCGATCCCGCCCACCAGCATCCCGACCGACGAGAGACCGACCATCACGACCAGGAACATTCCGGTTAACGAGTTGAACAACTCGATCACCTGCTCGCTGCGCATGATATTGAAGTTATTCTCCTCGCGAGGCCCCAGTTCGCGCATGGAGCGCAACGCCGCCACGACCTGGTTCTCGGCCTCGCCGGAACCCGCCGTCTCCCTGGGATTGACCTGGATGTTCATGAAGGTCCAGCGTGTGCGGGCCTTCAGGCGCTTGTCCGCGGCGGTGAAGGGAACGTGCGCGAAGTTGTCCGCCACTTCGCCCAGCAGGTTCGGCATCGGTTCGTACACGCCGACAACGGTGAAGAGTTCGTTGGACGCTCTCCGCCCCGCGCTTACCCGGACCCGCTTGCCGACGGGATCGAGTTCGCCGAAGAGGTTCTCGGCCAGCTCGGAGGAGACGACCATGACACTTCGCGCCTGGCCCACCTCGGCGGCGGTGAAGTCCCTCCCGGCCACGAAGTCGCCGCCATAGAAAGCGGGCCACCCCGTCGACATGCCGCGGAAGATCAGTCCCCACGCCCACTGGGACTCAAAGCGTATGGAAGCCTCGAATTCGTATTGCGCGACCGCTTCGCCCACGGCCGGCAGTGATTGGACCCTGCGCACTTCCTCGTTGGTGATTTCCGGCCGGTCCCACCACGGCGGTCTCCCGGCGCTGAAGGAGGCGCGTGCGTCGGAGAAGTCGAAGGGCATCACCGCGAAGCTCTCCGGTCCGGTGGCCTCGAAGGCCGTCATCACTTCGCTGCGGATCCCCGAAATCAGGGCGGCGATCGTGACCACGACCCCCACGCCGATGCCCACCCCGAGCACGGCCAGGATCGTCCTCAGCCAGTTGGCGCGCAGGGCGTCGAACGCCACCCGCAGCCCCTCGCCGACAATCCGTCCGATGGGTGCGTGCCGGAACGGCTCCTCGTGCGAGCCCCGGTGTGGGACGGTGTTGCTCATTCGTACCTCAGAGCGTCGACGGGGTCGAGTCTTGCGGCGCGCGACGCCGGGTACACCCCCGACAACACGCCCACGACGAGTCCCAGCGCGATCCCAAGAGCCATCCACTTGGAGGCGACGACGGCCGGCAGCGGGGAGATGCCCCCTACCAAGAGTGTCAATCCGGCCCCCACCCCCACGCCGAGGACCGCCCCGACACCGGAGAGCGTGGCGCTCTCGATGAGGACCTGCACGAGGATATCCGATTGCCGGGCCCCGATCGCCTTGCGAACGCCGATCTCACGGGTCCGCTCCATGACCGACACCAACATGATGTTCATGATCACGATCCCTCCGACGACCAGGGAGATCCCTACCAGGCCCGGCAGCGCGATGAAGAGGATGCGGCTGATCGTGTCCCAGAATCCCAGTGAATCGGCGGTCGTCTCGGCGGCGAAGTTGTCGAGTTCATCAGGTCTCAGACCGCGGCGCAACCGCATGATCTCGACCGTCTCCTCCCAGACGGGCATGACCAGCTCGGGATCATTGGTCTTGAGAATGATCTCCTCGATGACGCTGCCCCTGCGGATCAGGTTGCGTACCGGCGATTTCGCGGGTGCTATGATCAGGTTGTCCAGCGAGAAGAACAGGAACGACCCCTGCTCCTCGAGGACGCCCACGACGCGATACGGGAAGCCCCGGATCCGGACCGTCTCTCCAACGGGGTTCACCGTACCGAACAGCACCTCCGCCGTGGATGTCCCGAGAACTGCGACGGGAATGCCCTGTTCGGCCTCCTGGCGGCTGAATGCACGGCCGACCTCCACGTTCCAGTTCCGGATCTCGAAGATTTCCGCCGAGGCAGCGGTGATCTGGACGTTCTCCGCCTTGACACCCCGCTCGGATTCCACCTCCCCGCCCGTGTCGGACTGCGCTCCGATGAGGACGGGATAGGTGACCTCCCGGCGAAGGTGTTCCAGATCGTCGAATGTCAGCCAGGGGGCTCTGGCCCACGCCCGCCTCTGCGCGGGCGACGTGTTGATGTCCTCGCGGGGTTCCCTGCCCAGCCTGACGGTATTCACCCCCATGATCCTGTCGGTGAGCGTGCCGCGGATGTACTGGTCCATCCCCTCGACGATGCTGACCACGACGACGAGGAACATGACGCCGACAATCACCCCGAGCAGGGTGAAGAAGCTCTTGAGCCGCTGCGTCCGGATCTGGTCCCAGGCGAGCCGGACTCCTTCGAGAAGTCTCATCTGGTTGACCGAAGGTGATGTATACTATACATGACAAAATGTAAAGTTGCCATTACATGTCAAGACCGAGCGGATTCGACCGGGGTCCACTACCCGTCGCGTTCTTCATCCTCGTCCTCGACCGGCCGGACCGCCGTCCCCTCCTCCAGCGTCCGCACCACCTGGTACGGCCCGCTCACAATGCTGTCGCCCTGCGAGAGTCCCGAGACCACCTCGAAATACTCCTGTCCCGCGATCCCGACCTCGACCGGCGTGAAGTACGCGTGCCCCTCCGTGATGACGAACACGCCCTCGATCGGATCGGCGTCATCGCGCTCGTCCTCCTCGTCCTCACGGAGCGTGAGCGCGATGATCGGAATGCTGAGCTGGTTGCTGCGTGTCTCGGTGATGACCTCGGCCGTCGCGGAGAGGTCCGGCCGCAGTTCGGCCTTCGGATCTTCGAGCGTAACCACCACCTCGAAGTCGATCGTGGGGGTCTGCCCCGTGCCGGCCACCTGCGACGGCGGCCGGATGGCGCTGTTGCCGATCTCGGTCACCGCCCCCGGGAACTCCAGATCCGGAAAGGCGTCGAGGTCGACCGTGGCCCTGTCGCCCAGGGTGATTTCGGGCACGTCCGTTTCGTCCACCTCGAGCACCACCTCCATGACGGAGAGGTCCGAGATGGTGAGAACGAGGCTTCCCGGGTTGTTCATCGTACCCACGATCACCGTCTCTCCCTCCTCGACGTTCAGGCGCGTCACCCGGCCCGCCATCGGTGCCACGATGACCGTTTTGGAGAGCTGGTCCCGCGCTTCGTCGAGTGCGGCCTGGGCCTGGCTGACCCCGAAGTCGGCGGACCGCAGGAGCGATCTCTGCACCTCGAGATCGGTGCGCGCGTTCTCGAGCTCCTGGCGGCTTACCAGAAGCGAGTCCGTCGCCCACAGCGTTTCCTTCCGGTCGGCTTCCCGTTCGGCCCGGTCGAAGTTGGCCCGGGACTGGGCCACCGCGGCCTGCGACTGCATCAGCGTGGCACGGCTCCGGTTCACGGCGGCCTCGTAGCGGCTGGGATCGAGGCGCAGCAGCTCCTGGCCCTCCTCGACGTCTTCGCCTTCGTCGATCAGCAATTCCGTGACCCTCGCGGATATGTCGGAGCTGATGTCGACCTTCCGCCGCGCCCGCACGTTGCCGCTCGCCGTCACCGTGGCGGTGAGGTTGCGCCGCTCGACGACGTCGACGCGCACTTCCTCGGCGTTGGTGCGCGTCTGACTGATGCTGAAGAAGGTGGCGGCACCCAGGACAAGCACGCCCACCACCGCGATCAATATTTTCATTCGTTTTTCTCTATCAGTCCGTGGATAAGGCCGCCCGAGCACCGAGAGCGGTGAGGCGCCGGGCTGGCAAGGCGCGACGAGAGGGGAATAGCAGAGCTATTCGCCCGAGGAGCAACGCAGAGCGAAGCCTTGGGGGGGTGAAATGTATAGTAAACATGACATAATGTAACGTGTAATTTACACTGCGAACGGGTGAAGCGAAACGGTCAGTCCGGATGCATCGCCGTTCGAATGCCGGGGGGATCTTGTCCACGGGCTGCTATGGATTCCTGAGAGGGGTGCCGACCACCGCCTCGAGGTCGGCGACCGCATCGTGGTAGGTGAAGATCGAGAAGATCCTCTCCCGGTCGGCCCGCGCCTTGACGGTTTCGGCCTCGACCAGATCGATGAAGTTGGACAGGTTCAGGCGGTAGCGTTCCTGTGCCAGGCGCAACTGCTCGTCGGCCAGGGACTGGTTGCGCTCCTCGATCAACGCCGTTTCGTACGCCGTTTGCACGATCGCGACGCGCGACTCGATATCCGCCCTCAGCGCCAGCTCCTGTTCCTGAATCTGGAACCGGTTGTCGTTGAGGAGGGCGCGAGCGCTCTCGACTTCGCGGTGGCGGCCCAGGCCCTGGAAGATGGGCAGGGAGATGGAGAGCGAAGCCGAGGGCGGCTGGGGCGTGAAGTTGAAGGGAAAGGCCTTGTTTGCGTCGCGGATGGCATCGATCGCCGACTGGGGGGTCGCGAGCAGCGAACAGTTCTGCGCCGGCGGAGGATCGGGCAGCCTGGAAATGAGGTCGTTCAGGAACATGCACTGGGCCATGGCGGCATTGCCCGCGGCGATGGCGGCCGCCTCCTGCCCGGCGGTGCTGCTCGCCCGGCGGGTGAAGCCGGAAAAGCCGGCGGAGACCGACAGGCTCGGCAGATACGACGACCAGGCCATCCTGACGCCGAAGCGGGCCGACTCCTCACCGGCCCGGAGCGCCTGCAGACCCGGGTTCTGCACGACCGCCATCTCGTAGAGCTCGTCCACGGTCCAGGTCGGCTCCGTCACCTCGAAACCGGTCGTGAGCGATGGCTCGGCGTTGAGATCGATCCCCAGGTTCTGCAGAAGCCGGATCCTCGCGTTGCGGACGCCGGTACGCGACTGGAGCAGCGTGATCTCGGCGCGCCCCACGCTCACCTCGGCCTGCTGCACGTCGATGGCGCTGCCCGATCCGACTTCGCGGCTCGCACGCGCGAGGGTCAGGTTGAGCTGGGCCCGTGCCAGCTCCTGCTCGGCGAGTGAAAGCCCTTCGGTTTGACGCAACACCTCCAGATAGGCCCTGGTGACGTTCAGCCGAAGGTTGGCCTCCGCGGTTCGCACCTGGGCCCGGGTCGCGTCACGGTTGCGCTTCGCCTGCCCCGGGGCCATCAGGGAGCGGCCGCTCAGCGAGAAGTTCACGCCGGCATTGTACGAACTGAAAAGGAACGACGGCTGGTCCTGGAATCCCAGCTGGTCGGCCGTGATGCTGCCGAACCGCTGCTCACCCGCGCCCTGCCACTGGACGCTGGAACTGAGCGAAGCAGAAGGCAACAGGGCTCCGTACGCGGAGTTGAGGTTCCAGTTGGCCACTGCGACATCGTTGCGGGCCGCCCGCACCCCCGGGTTGCTGCGAAGCGCGATCTCCAACGCTTCGGGGAGCGACAGGGAAGCGGGAACCGGTGCCTGAGCCGCGGCGGGCGGGGGCAGACAAGCCTGCCACGCCACTCCCGCGAGCAGAACTGCCGCTCCCGTGGTGGTCAGCGTTTTCTTCACGTGGGATCTCCTTGGCATCTCAGCTCCGGACGGAGCTTGCAGTGCGTTCAAGTTGCCTGGACGGGGTTTTCGTCCAAGTGCTACAGCCCAATCCACATATACGCAGACACGCGCACCAGGCTTCATGTTCAAGGAAGACGCACCGCCTCCAGACCGCGGGCCGCCAGCACCACCCGCACCAGGCGTCCGCTTCCGTCGAACCAGGCCGTCCTGCTCCCCCCCTCCGACGACAGCCGGAAGCGCGTTGTTTCGACCCGCTCACCGCCGATTTCGATCGTTTCCGAGCCGACATCCGGCCGCATGGGCTGCTCGGTCATTTCAGCGAGCGGCGCCACCGCGTGAATCCGCGTGTCCGCGCCGTACGCCTCGACCAGTGTGCGGAGGAGGAAGTGGTGATGGACCACGCCATCGTCGAAGATGACGGTCGAGGCGCGCGCCGGGTACTCCCGCGCCTCCTCCCCCCAGGGCCCGACCGTTCGGGTCCGGAGGCGGTTGCCGTCCCGCACGACCCGGACCGCCAGGGTGTCCGCACCGGACACGGACACTTCGTACTCGTTGAGAGTCATGGCGGTGCCGACCAGCCGCAGGGTGGTTGTCACGGTGCGGCCGTCCCGCAGATTGAGGCTGCCCGTCGCGACGGTGACCTGGGCGTCCCCCGTTCCCAACCGCCGGATCGTGAACTCCTCCGTGCCGATCTCCCTGCCGCCGGCGTTGAGAACGAAGGTGCCGCTGTCCACCAACTGGGCAGGAGCCCGCACAGGTGCCGCCACGGCCACCACGGCCACGAGCAGCCAGTACCGCCAGGTGTGCGGAAACAACGAGGAGAGTGTGCGATCCATTACCTTAATCATAATGTCATCGAGTTCCGGGGATGGCAGACCGAAGCCCGTGGTCAGGAGGGATACCCACCATAGAGGGCCGGCAAGACGAGCGGGGACCGCCAATCGGGTCCGGGTTCCTCATCTGGATGGGGTTTCTGTCCCTGATTCTATGGGCGCGGCTCGAGACTTCGTGGGCTCTCGCCGCCGCGGCGGTCTTCGCATGCACCTCCGTCATCAGGGCCCGTGGCAGGACGCGCCACGGCATCTCGGCGTTCCTGCTGGCGGCAGGCATTGCCGTCGGCTTCCACACGGACCTCGTCGACCGCCGGCTCACGGAAGATTGGCAGTCTTACTGGAATGGGCGGCGTGACGATGTGGGCGGGGAGCTCGAACGCGTATTGAACGACCTGGTTGCCCGGGGCGACTCCTCCGTGGCAAGGGTCTTGAGGGCCGCAGCGTCAGCCGGGGAGCGCGCCAACCTGCAGGACTCTCTGCAGGCGGTCGTGGACGAGTCGGGCATGGCGGCCGCGGCCGTGTACGGACCCGATGACCGTCTGGCGGCATGGGCAGGCGGACACCGAGGCCGCGTCCCGGACGGGGCACTCGCCGGCAGCAGCCAGTATTCCTACTTCGGAACGCCGCTCTTTTCGTACCTGTACTTCACGGCGGAGATTCCTGGCGGACTCGGCACTGCGATGGTGGCGAGCCTCATGCGTTCCGACCTCCCGGAAGCCTTCGCGACCGGGCTGGGTGACTTCGTCTCCCGATTCCGGGAGGAAACCGGCGAACGAATACGAATCGCGCGTACGGACAGGGTGGCCGGTCCCGGAGTCTTCGACTTCGGCTGGGAGGACGAGGCCCTGCTCAGCTTCACCGTACAGGAACCCGATCCGCTGACACGACGCTCCGAGCGCCGGGGCAGGGGAATCCACATCGTGATTGCGCTCGCCGCTCTCGTGTGGCTTCTGGAGTCCTTCGGCGGTTCCCGGCGCGGCCTGCCGTATTCCATCGCCGCACTTCTGGCGGCCACAGCCGTACTCCCGCTGGAGGGGCTGCTGCCGCCGGACCTGGTGGACCCGGCCTTCTTCCGCCTCGCCGGGCCCTTCCCGCTTCCCCTGGGCCGGGTCCTTCTGGTGTGCCTGGCGGCAGTGCCTCTGGCGGTTCTGGCGGCACCGCGTCTCAAGGAGGTGGGGAGCTGGCTGGCTCCACCGGTCGTGGCCCTTGGTTTCCCCCTGGTCCTCCATTGGATGGGGCAGAGCGCGTCGCTGGAGCTGCTGGGGACCACCGACGTTCGCTGGATCGTCTTCCAGGGGTCGGTCACGTTGCTCCTGACGCTGATCGCCGGCGTGGCACTGGCGTGTCGCGTTTCCGGCACCACCGGGAGTGCCCCCAGCCTGCTCTTCCTGGGTGTCGCCGTTGCCGCGATGCTGAGTGTCGGCGTGGCCGTGGGGGTCAGGGTCGGACCACATGTCTCGCTACCGCTCGCGGCCCTCTGGATGCTCCCCACCGTGCTGATCGTGCGCGGACTCGACGGATCGCGGCACCTGTCCCATGTACGCTGGTTCTGCGCCTTCTGGCTTGCGGGAACAGCCGCGCTGCCCTTCGCCTGGTCCATGCGCACCGAGGCCCGGCTGGAAGTTGCCGAGACCCAGATGGCGCGCCTGGGGGTGACCCCCGAACCCTATCCCGATTCACTGCTGGAACGGTTCGCCCTCCACGCCGACACGCTGGAACGGTCCGGAGCCGGGGATGTCGAGCTGATGTACCGGGCCTGGGTGGCCAGCGGACTGGCGGCGCAGGGGTCGCCGATCCTCCTCACCCTGTGGTCGCCGGACAATTCCCCCCTGCAGGAACTGAGACTGGGAGTCAAGGGGGAACGGTCGCCGGTCGTCGACGCGTTGCTGCCGGAGCTCCGATCCAGCGATCTCCCCGAGTACCGCCGCCCGGGAGAAACAGATGTCCATCACCTCCTTGCCGTACCCCTGGGCAGTGGGCGCTTTCTGACGGGCGCCATTCCCCCGCGCAGAACCATCGAAGCACCGCCAGGGCTGGGCCCCCTCTTCGCCTCGGTCGAGGAGGGAGGTGGCCAGGAGTTCCTGACGCTGGTCAGCACCGCCGGTCAGGCCGTCCCGACGGAGGGAAGCCCTGTGGTCTGGACCCGCAACGACGAAGGGTGGCGGGGTGAAGGACTGGCCCGCTACCCCGACGGGCCCTACTCGGTCTTCTATACGCTCAGCATCCCGAACATGCAGGTCATGCTGGCCCGGGCCACACTGGTCCTGGCTCTGAACCTGGGAGCGTTCGCAGTCCTGTGGCTTCTCAGCGTGGGCATCCTGGGCATGCGCTTTCCGGGCCCGCTCGACTGGCGCGGTCTGTACTACTCCTTTCGCGCCCGTGTCACGTGGACCCTCTTCGGCTTCTTCATCCTGTCCAGCGTGCTCTTCGGCGCTCTGGCCTACCGAACGCTGGCGGGTGCGTCGGAGCGCACGGCCACGGCGCTGGCGGAGCGGGTGGTTTCCCAGATCGGCGAGGCATATCTGGAGGAAGGCGGATCCATGGAGTTGCTCGCACGGCGCGTGGGTGCCGATCTGCTCGAGTATCGCGATGGGGAGCTCGTGGGCGGCTCGGTGGACGAACTCATCGAGCTGGGACTGTACGAGGGCTGGGTCGACCCGCGCATCTACGACGATCTCGAGACCCGGCAGAGACTTCGCGCGTCGAAGGTGGAGAATCTCGGGGGCTGGCAGTACGTCCTGGCGCACCGCCGCCTTCCCGACGGCGACATCGTCGCCTCTCCCGTCCCGCTGCGAGCCGGGGCGGCCGCGTTGCGGAGACGGGATGTCGCCGACCTGCTCGGGTTTGCCGTCGTCCTCGGTCCGGTGCTGTCCCTCGGTCTGGCTCTCTTCGTGGGGCAGGCGCTGACCCGCCCCATTCAGACGCTGCAGGTTGCCTCGGAACGGGTGGGAAGCGGGAACCTGGCCGTGCATCTGCCGGAAGACCGGGTGGACGAATTCGGTTCGGTCTTCGCGGCCTTCAACCGCATGGTGCTCAGGCTCGACAATGCCCGGCGCGAGTTGCTGCGAACCACGCGACGTACGGAAGCGATCGTCGAGGAGGTGGCCACGGGAGTGATCGCCGTCGACACCGGCGGGCGGATCACAGTGGCGAACCCCCGGGCCGAAATGCTCCTGGAGACTTCCCTGCAGGCGGGGGGTGCCGTCCCGGGGACCGGCCCGCATGCCGCCGAACTCGCGGACTGGCTGGCCAATTCCTTCGGAGGAGAAGGCACCGTCGAGTCGGATGCCGTCTTCCAATGGGGTGAACGGAGGATTCGGGCCCGGGCCAGACGGATCGCGCACGAAGGGCATCTGGGCGGGGTGGTCGTCAACCTCGAAGACGTTACCGACGAACTGCGCAGCGAACGGATTCTGGCGTGGGGAGAGATGGCCAACCAGGTCGCGCACGAGGTCAAGAACCCGCTGACGCCCATGAAGCTGTCCGTTCAGCACCTGCGACGGGCCTGGAGCGACCGGAAGAGCGACTTCGGCCGGATTCTGGAGCGCAACGTCGGCGCGATCCTGACGGAGATCGACCGGTTGGCGTCGATTGCGCGCAGCTTCTCGCGTCTGGCATCGCCGGGTGCCGCCGAGCAGGGGCCGCTCGTATCCGTCGACCTGGCGGCCGTGCTGCGCGAAGTCCTGGACCTCTACCGGGGTGGAGGCGAGTCGGGGATCCGCGTCGAGAGCGATCTGTCGGACTCGCTGCCGCTCGTGCTCTCCCGCCCGGACGAGCTGAAGGAGGTTCTCTTGAACCTGCTGGAGAACGCCCGTGCGGCCATGCCGGGCGGCGGTTCCGTGCGGATCGGCGCGAAGGTGCTGGAGGGTCGGGATGCAATGGTGCTGGTCACGGTGGAAGACGAAGGCACCGGGATCACGGCGGAGCTGCTGCCGCGCATCTTCGAGCCCAGGTTCTCGACGCGCTCGACGGGGAGCGGGCTGGGACTTCCCATCGCCAAGCGGCTGGTGGACTCGTGGGGGGGCGTGATGGAAGTGGAGAGCGTGGTTGGCACGGGGACACGGGTCAGCGTCCGGCTAAAGACGGACCCGGGCGGACCGGGGGCGAAGTCGCCGCGGGATCCCGATCTTGGCGACCGCGATGTGGGCAGAGTAGAATGAATCCGTGCCACACATGAACTTCGGACGGGCCGGTGTTCCGGGTCCGCGCACGGCGGGGCGACCCGCTACGGCCCCTGTTGATCTGGCCGGATGGTTGCACGAGCACTCCGCCTTGGTCGCGGAGCGCTGGGCCGAAGGGCTTCTTTCCGCGCGAAACTCGTGGTCGCGTGCCGGCGAGTCCCTGGTGCACACTTTCTGCCGCGGCCTGGTGTCCTTCCTTCCGGGCATGCTGAGTCCCTATCGCACGCAGATTCTGCCGCTCTGGTCGGAGTGCGCGGAGTTGTTCGGTTCGGTGGCCGCGCGACGCGGGCTGTCGGCGGGCGAGGTGATCGAGGAGTTCCAGATTCTGCGCGAAGTCATCGTCCGGCTCGTTTTCGAGCGGCCCCCCACCACGGCCGGCGCGCTGGCGATGCGCGACGTCCTTCAACTCAACCGGGCCGTGGACATCGGGGTGACGCAGGCCAGTGTGGGACATACCGATCTTCTCTTCTTCAACCTGGTTCACGGTTCGGGCGGGCCGGCGCCTCTCGGCAGGGACGACATGGACGAGGTCGTGGAGCAGATCCGTGCGCTCCGGGAAGAGGGCGGCCGGACCATGCGTCACATGGCCCGGATCGGGCACGAGTGACGCCCGACGGCGAGGGGTCCGCGCCGCAAGACGAGCCGGGCCCCAGCCACCCGGTGGCCACACCGGCGCCCGGCGGGATGGCTCCCGGAGAGTTTCGCGAGTGGGGTCACCGCTTCGTGGAATGGGTCGGCGACTACCTGGAGGAAATAGAGCGGTATCCGGTGCTCGCCAGGACGAAGCCGGGCCAGGTGCGGGATGCGCTGCCGGGGGAGGCTCCCGCGATCGGAGAACCCTTCGACGCGCTCTTCGAGGATTTCCGGTCGGTGATCGTGCCGGGCATGACGCACTGGAATCACCCCGGCTTCTTCGCTTATTTCGCCGTGTCGGGATCGGGGCCGGGCATTCTGGGCGAACTTCTGGCCGCGGCACTCAACGTGAACGCCATGGTGTGGAAGAGTTCGCCCGCGGCCACCGAGTTGGAGGAGGTGACGCTCGGGTGGCTCCGCAGCTTCGTTGGTCTGCCCCCGGCGTTCACGGGCACGATCAACGACACCGCTTCGACCTCCACCTTTCTGGCGCTGGCCGCGGCGCGCGAACGCCACCTCCCCGAGGCGCGCGAGGACGGGATGGCCGGAGCTCCCCCCGGGCGTGTCTACACCTCGCGCGAGGCCCACTCGTCGGTGGTCAAGGCGGTTCACGCGCTCGGGTTCGGCCGCCGGGGCGTGCGCGCGGTGGCCACCGGCCCGGATCGGGCGATGGACCCGGCCGCATTAACCGACGCCATCCAGCATGACGTAACGTCAGGGTTTCGCCCGGTGGCGGTTGTGGCCACGATCGGGACCACCTCCACCACCGCGGTCGACCCGGTGGGCGCCATCGCCGAAATTGCGCGGTCGCAGGGCCTTTGGCTCCACATCGATGCCGCCTACGCTGGCGTCGCGGCCGCGCTCCCCGGCATGCGCCACCATTTCGCGGGCTGGGAGCGTGCGGATTCGATCGTCATCAACCCGCACAAGTGGCTGTTCACGCCCGTCGACTGTTCGGTCCTCTACGTCCGCGACCCCGCGCAGCTGAGGGCGGCGTTCTCCCTCGTCCCCGCCTACCTCGAGACTTCCGAGACCGGCGTCACGCACCTGATGGACCACGGCCTGGCGCTGGGACGCAGGTTCCGCGCGCTCAAGCTGTGGTTCGTGATGCGGTACTTCGGACAGGAGGGATTGCGGAGGATCTTGGCCGACCACATCGCGCTGGCCCGCCGCCTCGCCGAGCGGGTCGACGCCGCCTCCGGGTGGCAGCGGTGGCCGCACTCGCCGTTCTCTTTGGTGGTGCTGCGAAGATCGCCTGCGGGTGTGCGCGGCCCGGAGCGCGATGCCCTGAACACGGCGATCATGGACCGGGTCAACGACGGCGGCACGGCCTTCCTGTCGCCCACCGAGATCGACGGTGAGACCTGGCTGCGCTTCGCCATCGGGAACATCCACACGACCGTGCTCCACGTGGACGCGGCGTGGGAGGCGCTCGAAAGGGCGGCCGCGGAAGCGACTGCCGGCAGCCCGTGGACAGAATCCCCCCGGCATTCGAGCGGCGATGCATCCGCGCCGGACTGCGGAGCCGACCCGATCACTCTGTAAATTTTAGTTTCCAAAATGTAATGCTTACCATACATTATTTTGTTTCACGGCTCCGCTCTGCGTTGCTCCCTGGACGAATATCCCTGCTATTCGCCCCCGCGTCGCGCCTTGCCAGCCCGATGCGAACGAACAGACCTTCGGCCGACTCACCAATCCCCGTGGTCAACCCTTATCGATTGCGCCCCCACCATTCCTCCAGCACGTCCGCGAGCTGCTCGGTATCCCGGCTGCGGAAGAAGTATCCCCTCCCCTTCACCGGACGCAGGTAGATTCCCGGACGGCCGAGGCCGAAGGCCAGCGGCGGTCCCCGCAGGAGGCGTCGGCTCAGCCACACTTCGGGAAAGCGCATGACCGAGATCTCGGCGATATCGCCGGCGCGCAGCACCCGGGAGCGCCAGGCTCGGGACTTGATGCGCATGTGGTCGGTGAACAGAAGCAGCTTGCGGGGTGCCGCGGCGTAGACCAGACAGACAGCCGCGAACCCCACGATCCCCGCAGCGGCCACGGTGGCCGTCTGGAAGAAGTAGCTGTCGACGGATTGGACGAAGGGGCGGACCCGTTCGACCAGGGAGTCCGCCAGGATGGCCAGGGCGACCAGGACAGCCACGAGAGCGATGATGTACGCCACGCGCAGGACGACCGGCAGGCGGAAGTGAGCGATGTAGCGGATCTCCCTCATGTCGACCGGCCTGGTCAAGAGCCGCCCCACCAGCTTCAGGGTGACCCACGCGAGTGCCACGGCCAGGGCCACCAGCGCTACCGGGTCGACTGGCTGCGGTCGCCAGACGGACAGCCCGTGGCGCGATTCGTCGAAGACCTCCCGTGCGAACGTGGCGAGCCGCTCCTGCGTGAGATCCTGGTAAAAGGAGAGTACATCGGGGAAGTCGACGAATGTTGCGGGATCGTAGAAGTAGTTTCGGGCCCAGAAGTTCAGGGCCTGGGCCGTCTGGTTCGCGGATCGCAGCCGCTCCACGACGGCCGCCCGGTCCGCTTCGAACTCCGCCGTGCCCAAGGCACCGGTGCGCAGGAACTCGATCTCCTCGTCAATGATCCCGCTGGCGAACGCATAGTCTTCCTCGTCGATGCTGGTGGAGAGCGCGAGGAGCTTGGCCGGGCCGCGCTGGATCAGGTTGACGCTGGCTCCGTACACGGCCTTTCGCTCGCCGTAGCGCAGGCGCTGGTTGAGCCGGCGGTTCAGGAAGTCGCGGACGAAGAGCGCGGCTAGCACTTCGTCCGATGTCGGGTGGAAGAGCTTATGCCGGGACTGGTACTCGACAGTGGCCTGAGACGCCCAGCCGAACACGGTCCTGCCGCGGCCCGGGTCTTCGAGTTCGATCTCCCGGCGGTTGACCGGGCGGACGGGGAAGGAGCCGAAGGTGCGCTCCGCCTCGGCCAGCGCATCGCCGGGGTCGAGATCGCCCACGATCGTGACGGTCATGCCGGCGGGGGCATAGTAGCGGTCATAGAACCAGCGCAGATCCTCCGGCGTGATTCCCTGCAGACTTCTCCACAGGTATGGGTTGGGGTCGCGCCGCCGCTCGATCCCGAACTCGCGCTCCCAGAAGTCCGGAGGCGCCAGCCAGGCCGGTCTTAGCAGCGCCTCCAGATGGTCAAGGATTTCGCGGGGCCGCGCGCCGATCTCGTTCTGCACCGGCTCCCGCCCCCGCTCCACGACGTCGGCGTCCATCTCGTGCGGGGACAGGATTCCCGCCAGCCACTCGATCGCGAAGATTCCGTGCTCCCTGCTGATCGTGACGTAATAGTACGTGTGGTCGGGGTAGGTGACACCGTTTCGGCGTCCGCCAAGCCCCTCCACGGCGTCCTTGATCTCCCGCTCGGTCTTTCCGTCGTGGTCCGAGAAGAGCATGTGCTCGGTGAAGTGGGCGAGCTGCTCAGCGCCGGGCGGATCCGCGTCCGATCCGACCGCGATTCCGGCCCCCACCGAGACGTTGGGCACGCCGGGCAACTGCTTGAACCAAACCTTCACCCCGTTGGACAGGTGGTGGGTCTCGAACCCGGCGAAGGGGTTGGGGAGGGTGGCGGAGTCGGCCTGGACGGTATCGGTCGGAGACTCTCCGGGTTCTTGGCCCGCCATGGCCGTTGCGGGAGCCTGGATCATGACGATCAGCGCCAGAACCGGGTGGTGTCCAGCGAAACGGGCAGCGCGCCGCGCCGGGAGTCTCGGCGCGTGCGGTGTGCGCTCGCGGTCATGTGAGACATGGCCGTACCGGAGGATCGGTGCCGTCATCAACCTATCCTGTCAGGGTTGCACTCCTGGCTGGCTCCTCACCGGTCGTGGTGGGTGGTGAGCGTCGGATGTTGAACTGAAGCATGGGACGGCTGGCGGGCGGTGGCAATTGCGAGGCGGGCGTGCAGCGAGGCGAATCTACATCCGCACGCCGGCCCGGCGCCTCGCCGCTCTCGGTACTCGGGCGGCTCCATCCCAGGCTGCTACGCCTCCCGCACCTCCTTGACCAGCTCCGACATCTGCTGCGCGGCGTCGCCGAAGAACATAAGCGTGTTCTCCATGTAGAACAGGTCGTTGTCGATGCCGGCGAAGCCCGGACTCAGCGAGCGCTTCATGACGATCACGGTGCGCGCCTTGTCCACGTCCAGAATCGGCATCCCCGCGATCACCGAGTCCGGATCGCGCGCGGCCGGGTTCACCACGTCGTTGGCCCCCACGATCAACACCACGTCGGTCGTGTCGAACTCCGCATTGATGTCGTCCAGATCGAGCAGCTTGTCGTAGGAGACGTCGGCTTCGGCGAGGAGAACGTTCATGTGCCCCGGCATCCGCCCCGCGACCGGGTGGACCCCGAAGCGTACACGGACCCCCCGTTCCTCAAGCAGGTCGCACACCTTCTTGAGTTCGTGCTGCGCCTGGGCGACGGCGAGTCCGTACCCGGGCACGACCGCGACCGACCCCGCATAGGCGAGAACCATGGCGGCCTGTTCCGCGTCCACGTCCCGCACCGGGCGCTCGCCCGTCTTGGCCTTCGTGGTCGGACCATCGGTCCCGAAAGCGCCGAAGGCCACATTGCCCAGCGAGCGGTTCATTGCCTTGCACATGAGCTGGGTCAGGATCAATCCCGCGGCCCCGACCAGCGACCCCGCGATGATCAGCATCATGTTGCCGAGCACGAAGCCCGTGGCCGCCGCCGCCAGTCCCGAATAGGAGTTGAGGAGAGACACCACCACCGGCATGTCGGCGCCGCCGATCGGGATCACCAGCAGGACGCCGAGAATCAGCGCGCCGGCGACCAGTGCCAGGAAGAACGTCCCGCCGATTGCGACCGCATTGGACCCGAAGATCGAGGCCACCGCGTCGCCGATCCCGACATCGGCCAGCCCCGCCCCCACCACCAGCACCGCCAGGAAGAGCAGCGCGTTGAAGGATTTCTGCAGCGGAAAGGTGACGGGCTTGCCGGTCACGATCCCCTGGAGCTTGCCGAATGCGATCAGGCTTCCGGAGAAGGTCACCGCGCCGATGAGCGTGCTGAGCACGATGGTGGCCCCGGCGCCGATTTCGACGCCCGCGCCGCTTTCGCCCAGCCGGACGAACTCCGCCGCCGCGACCGCCGCCGAAGCACCCCCGCCGAAGCCGTTGAAGACGGCCACCAGCTGGGGCATGGCGGTCATCTCGATCTTGCGGGCCAGCACGCCCCCGATGACGGCACCCGCGATGACCGCGGCCGCCACGGTGGTCCAGTCCAGGATTTCGTTGTCGAGTAGCGTGACCACGATGGCCAGCAGCATCGCCACCGATGCGCGCAC
Source organism: Longimicrobiales bacterium (assembly GCA_965211795.1). GTDB lineage: Bacteria > Gemmatimonadota > Gemmatimonadetes > Longimicrobiales > Gaopeijiaceae > Bin94. Next base: position 2,467,070 of record OZ242973.1, on the reverse strand, counting down.
GTTCCCGGAGCGGGCCGTGGCAGGCGATCCCAGCTGTTTGATCCCGGAGACGAAGAGGATCGCCGAGACCAGGTATGCGAGTTGAGCGTAGATGGAAGTTTCCACGACGGCCTCAGCGTTTCTTGAACATCTGGAGCATGCGATCAGTCACCATGAAGCCGCCCACGACATTGATGGTGGCCATGACGATTCCCGCGATGCCCAGCACCTTCACCCAGGCAGAGTCCGCGGCCCCCGTGACGACCAGCGCCCCGATGATCGCGATCCCCGAGATCGCGTTGGCGCCGGACATCAGCGGTGTGTGAAGGGTGGGGGGGACCTTCGAGATCACCTCCCTCCCCGCAAGCGTGGCCAGCACGAAGACGTACAGGCCGATCAGGAGTTCACCCATGGGTTGTCTACTCCGTGGCGGCAGCCAGGTTGTGCCTGACGCGCTCGTTGGTGATTTCGCCGCCGCGGGTCACGCAGGTGGCGGCCGTGATTTCGTCCTCGTAGTCGATCCCGCCTTCGTCGTCGAAGAGGTGATCGACGAGGTCGGCCAGGTTGCGGGCGTACATCTGGCTGGCGTGGAAGGGGAGCTCGGCCGGGAGATTGGTGGGCCCCATGACGGCGACCCCGCCGTGCTCGACGGTTTCGCCCGCGGCGGTCAATTCGCAGTTCCCGCCCGTCTCCGAAGCCAGGTCGACGATCACGCTGCCGGGCCGCATGGTGGACACCATCTCCTCCGTGATGAGCACGGGGGCGGCTCGTCCGGGGATCTGGGCCGTGGTGACGACCAGGTCGTGGTCCCGGATGTGCGTGGCGATCAGCTCCAGTTCCGCCTCGTGCTGCTCCTCCGACAACTCCTTCGCGTAGCCCCCCTCGTCCTCGCTGGCCGCGTCGAGCGTTGCCTCGAGGAACTTCGCCCCCAGGCTCTCGACCTGCTCCTTCACCGCGGGCCGGATGTCGAAGGCCGACACGACCGCGCCCAGCCGCTTCGCCGTCGCGATCGCCTGCAGACCCGCGACGCCGGCACCCAGGATCATCGCCTTGGCGGGCCGGACCGTGCCCGCCGCGGTGGTCAGCATGGGCAGAAAGCGGGTCATGGCTCCGGCGCCGTTGAGGACCGCCTTGTACCCCGCAACGGTGGCCTGCGAGGAGAGCACGTCCATCTTCTGTGCCCGGGTGATCCTCGGGATCAGCTCCACGGCGAAGGCGCTCACCTCGCGGGCCGCCAACGCCTTGATGATCCCCGGCGGGCCCAACGGGTTCAGGTGGCAGACCAGAACACACCCGCCGGGCAGTGCGGCCACTTCATCCCGGGTCGGCGGCTGCACCTTCAGCACCACCCCGGCCGGCTCGAGGACCGCGTCACGCCCGGCGACGACAGTGGCTCCAGCCTCCTGGTAGTCCCGGTCCAGAAAGGAGGCGCCGTCCCCCGCGCCGGCCTCGACGCGCAGATCCCAGCCTCGTTTGCGGTAGTGCCGCACCGCTTCGGGAACGAGTGCGACGCGACGTTCGCCCGGCCGGCTCTCGGCCATGATCGCGATGGTCATCAATGTCATCTCCCGGTCAAAATCGCGTCCAACTTGCATCGGCGCGGCCGGTTCCGCCAGCCCCGGCCGCACTGCGGACGAATCCGCGCGGGAGTAGGGAGCAGGGGGGCGCCGGACCACCGGATCCAGCACGGGGACCCGGCTCTCGTCGCCACCGCAACGATCTTTGGCCGATTTCGACATTCCCGCGCCCATGAAGCCTCGGTAAACTGCGGGCCGGAAACTCAACTTCGCAGAGGTCTCCATGCTCGCAGTCGTGCATTCCTATTGGGTCCACGGAGTGGAGGGCCAGCCGGTTACCGTCGAGGTCAAGGTCCAGACGGGCCTGCCCATCTTCACGGTGGTCGGGCTCCCCGCCGGCGCGGTGCGCGAGGGGAAGGAGAGGGTCTTCGCCGCGCTGGCCCAGAGCGGCCGGGCCCTGCCGCCGCGCCGCATCACCGTGAACCTGGCCCCCGCGGACCTGCCCAAGTCCGGGTCGGGCTTCGACCTGCCCATCGCGGTCGCACTCCTCACGGCACTCGGCCATCTGCCTGCTACGGCGCCCGGAGAGTGTGCCTTCGTGGGGGAACTGGGTCTCGACGCCTCCGTGCGACCGATCCGCGGGGCGATCGCGCTGGCCATGAGCTGCCGGGCACAGGGAATGAGGCGTCTGTTCGTACCGGCGGGCAATGCACGCGAGGCGGCCGCCGTGCCGGGGGTGGAGGTGGTGGGGGTTGAATCGCTGGAGCAGGTCGTGGGGCTGCTCCGGGGCGATCTGGAGCCGGCGCCCGTGCCCACTCGCACTGCCCGAAGTCCAGGAGGGCAACATCCGGATCTCGGCGATGTCCGCGGGCAGCCCCTTGCGAAGCGTGCGCTGGTGATCGCCGCCGCCGGAGGACACAGCCTTCTCATGTCGGGCCCGCCGGGCTCGGGCAAGACCATGCTCGCCAGGCGCCTCCCCGGCCTTCTCCCACCTCTGGCCGACGCGGAGTCCCTCGAAGTGACCCGGGTCCACTCGGTCGCGGGGCTCCTCGACGACGCCGATCCCCTCAAGACGGATCGTCCCTTCCGCGCTCCGCACCACACGATCTCCGCCGGCGGGCTGATCGGAGGAGGGAATCCGCCGCGGCCGGGCGAAATAAGCCTGGCCCACCTGGGCGTGCTCTTTCTGGACGAGTTGCCCGAGTTCAGCCGGAGCGTTCTCGAGACCCTTCGCCAACCCATCGAGTCGGGCCGGGTCCGCATCTCCCGCGTCCGCCACACCGTCACCTTTCCGGCGCGCTTCCAGGTGATCGGAGCCATGAACCCGTGCCCCTGCGGGCAGGGCGGGGAGGACTGCATCTGCGCGGACCGCGACATCGCGCGCTACCGGTCGCGGCTTTCCGGGCCGCTCCTGGACCGGATCGACCTTCAGGTTCAGGTCGGCCCCGTGGCCTGGCACGAACTGACGGGGGCCGCGGGGGCGGCGGGCTGGGACTCGGCGGCGGCCAGCGACCGGGTCGCCGAGGCGAGGGACGTGCAGGCGCGGCGCTTCTCCGGGGAGGGCGCGGTCAACGCACTGGTTCCCTCACGCGAGGTCATGAAGGTGTGCCGGCTGTCCGAGTCCGGAAGCCGGCTCCTGGAGGAGGGCATCGGCCGGTTCGGATTGTCGGCGCGCTCGGTGCACCGAACCCTGCGGGTCGCGAGGACCATCGGCGACCTCGCGCGCGGGGACCGTCTGGGCACGCGCGAAGTCGCCGAAGCCCTGCGTCTCCGGGCGGGTCTAACGAATGGGTTCGGACGGCCCCGCGACCCCCGCCGGAGGGCATCGGCCGCCCCCGTCCCGCGCGCCGCGCCCTTGTTTCCCGGCGGCTCCAACGATTAGGCTGGCCAATGACAATCCGTACCCCGCACGACCGTTGGCCGGAGGAACCCTGGCATGGGACACTACATGGACTACGCCGCCACCTCGGCGGTACGCCCCACCGAGGTTGCCGAGGCGGTCGCCGACTTTCTGCGCGGCGTGGGCTGCTCTCCCGGTCGCGGGGGACACTCCGGGGCGATGGAGGCCGCGCGCCTCGCCTTCCGCTGCCGCCGCGAACTCGCGCGGGTCATGGGACTGCCGGGCGATCCCGGACGGATCGCCTTCATGCAGAACGCCACCCACGCCCTCAACACCGCGCTCTATGGCCTGCTCACTCGGGGCGACACCCTGGTCATCTCCCAGTACGACCACAATGCTGTGCTGCGGCCGGCCCACTACCTGTCCGAGTACCGTGGCTTGGAACTGCGAATGCTCTCGGGAAGCCCGGACGGCTCGGTCGACCTGGACGAGGCGCAGCGTTTGCTGGAGGGCGCGCGCGTGCTGGTGGTGAACATCGCGTCGAACGTTCTCGGCACGCTGATGCCGCTCGGGCCGCTGGCACGAATGGCGCACGCGGCCGGAGCCGTCGTGGTGGTGGACGCCGCCCAGTCGGCCGGGCATTGGAGCAGCAGCCTGGCCACGGAGGGGGCCGACGTGGTGGCCTTCACGGGTCACAAGGGGCTTTTGGGCCCGCAGGGAACCGGTGGTCTGTGGGTGAGGGAGAAACTGGAGGTCGATTCCCTGCTGGTGGGAGGTACGGGAGGCGACTCCAGGAACCGGCTCATGCCCCCGGCCATGCCGGACCGTCTGGAGGCGGGGACGGGGAATCCTCCTGGCATGGCGGGGCTGCTGGCGGGCTGCCGGTTCCTGGCGGAGCAGGGCGTGGACGCCATTCACGCGCACGAAATGTCCCTCAAGGCCGAACTCTACGACGGACTGTCGGCGATACCGGGGCTGGACGTCCTTTCGCCGCCCGCTCCGGACGGCGTGCCGGTTGTGACGGTCAGGGCCCGGAGCATGGACGCCGCGTCCCTCGCCGAACACCTCGACCGCGAACACGGGGTCCAGACGCGCGCCGGACTCCACTGTGCGCCGGAAGTGCACAGGATCCTGGGAACATCCGAGGAGGGTGCCGTGCGCTTCTCGCTGGGGTGGGCCTCGTCACGGAGCGACGTGGAGGCAGCGGTTCAGGGCGTCGACGCCGCACTCCGGCCGGTGGCGGTTCCAGTGGCTTGAAACCGCTGCGCCTGTTCTACGCGATCTGGCCGCCGGACGCGATTCGGCAGACATTGTGGCGCTCTCTGGCTCCCATGCGCGAGACCCTGCCTTCCGTACGCTGGATCCCCCCGGAGCGCCTGCACATCACCCTGCGCTTCATGGGCGACATTCCCCCGCAACACCTGCCCCGGCTGGTCCGTGCGGCCGAGACGCTCGAGGGGGTCGCGCCATTCGAAGCCGGGCTTGCCGGGACGGGCACCTTTCCGAAGCGGGGCCCGGCCAGGGTATACTGGGTGGGAGTCCGGGGCCGACCTCTTCCCGGTCTCCGGGAAACCCTGGACAGGGCGCTCGCCCGCGAAGGCGTGGCCCGCGAAAACCGGACCTTTACACCCCATCTGACGGTAGGAAGAGCCAGCAGAGGTCACTCGGGACGGGGTCGCACCCGTGCCGCGGAGGCTGTCGCCGTACCGGATCTGGCATTTGCCGTCGCGGCGATTCACCTTGTGCGCAGTGATCTGTTCCCCTGCGGTCCCCGCTATTCGAACGTTCATCGGGCCATGCTCGGTCCCACAGGAGACTAGTCGAGAAGATGGGTAAGGCGCTCAAGCGATTCGTGACCAGGACCGTGTTGTTGCTGGTGGCGGTGCTGGCGGCGTATGGGGGATGGAGGTGGGGCGACGCGGTGTTTCCGCGGGTGGAGGGCATGTTGGGGATCGGCCGGGTGGAGGTGACGGAACTGCCGGTTTCGGCGGAAACCGCCGCCCGGGCCACGGCGAGAATCGAGGAATTTCAGGTGTCCGAGGAGTCGGAACTGCGGCTGGAATCCTCCGAGGTGTCGTCCCTGTTGCGCTATTCGATCCCCGGTATCGTCCCGGCCGGCGTGCTGGACCCCATCGTCGTCTTCGAAGGGGACCGAATGGAGATCCGGGCCCGCGTCCTGCCCGCGAGATACTCCGACCTGCCCCAATTGTCCGGGATCGCGAGCATCCTGCCTGACACGGTCGATATCGTCGTCGAGGGTTCACTTACCCTCTTCGATAACGAGGGGTCGATGATGGTGGTCGAGGGGATTGAGGCACAGGGGTGGCCGATTCCGTCGCGGGTGGTGCCGGAGATCCTGGGCGCGTTGGGCCAGGAGCCGCCGCCGGACGCGCCGGCCTCGGCCATGCGAGTTCCCGTGCCGAGGGGTATCAGGGGGGCGTATATCGAAGACGGCAGACTCGTCGTGGTTCGCGCACAGTCCGTGGAAGACCCGAGTTCATGGCAAGAATCCTGATCATTGACGACGAAGAGTCGGTTGGCGAGGCCCTCAGGCAGGTCTTCGAGTACGAAGGCCACCGGGTGCAACTGTGCAGCAACGGTCCCGCCGGACTCATCGACTACCCGGAGTACAGGCCCGACGTGACCTTCCTCGACGTGAAGCTGCCGAAGATGGACGGCATCGAGGTCCTGGAACGCATCCGGGAGGCCGACGCAGGGGCCGTCGTGATCATGATTTCCGGACACGCAACGATCGGAACCGCCGTGAAGGCGACCCGGAACGGGGCCTTCGATTTCCTCGAGAAGCCGCTCGACACGAACCGGCTGCTCGTCACGCTCAGGAACGCCCTGATGGTGCGCGGCCTGTCGGACAGCGTCGAGCGCCTGACCCACGAAATCGAGATCCATCACGGGATCGTCGGCGGGTCGCGCGCGATCAGGCAGGTTCTCCAGGACATCGAGAAGGTGGGAGGCACCGATGCCCCCGTCCTGATCACCGGAGAGAACGGGACCGGCAAGGAACTGACCGCCAAGGCCCTGCACCGTCGCTCGACCCGCAAGGAACAGCTCTTCGTCGAGGTGAACTGCGCCGCCATTCCCTCTGAACTCATCGAGTCCGAGCTCTTCGGCCACATGAAGGGCTCCTTCACGGGAGCGGTGGCCGACCGGATGGGGAAGTTCGAGCAGGCGCACAGAGGGACGCTCTTCCTGGACGAGGTCGGAGACATGTCGCTCGCAGCGCAGGCCAAGGTTCTCCGGGCGCTTCAGGGCGGCGACATCACCCCGGTCGGCGGGGCGCGCCCGGTTTCGGTCGATGTGAGGGTCATCGCCGCGACCAACAAGGACCTGTACGAGCTGATCGACCGGGGCGAATTCCGCGAAGATCTCCTCCACCGCCTCAACATGGTCACGATCCGCGTCCCTCCCCTTCGCGAACGCACGGAGGACATCCCCATGCTCGTCAGGCACTTCGCCGAGTTGACGCCGGGGACGTACGGGGTGCCGCACAAGCGCTTCAGCGAGGGTGCCCTGGAGGCGCTGGCACAGCCTGACTGGCCCGGCAACGTCCGCCAGCTCAAGAATGCGGTCGCGCGCCTGATGATCCTCAGTCCGGGAGACACCGTGGAACGGCGCGACGTCACCCAGCTCGCGACCACCGGAACGGCCGACGCGGGCGTCCCGGGGAGCATGATGGCGCTGGAGACGCTGAACGAGTTCAAGGAGGCGGCGGAAAAGGCGTTCATCGCGGAGAAGCTGCGCGACTACGACTGGAATGTTTCGGAGGCCGCGAGGAGGATGGGCATGCCGCGCTCTAACCTCTACAAGAAGATCGAACGTCATGGTCTGGAGCGGGAATAGGTGAATGAAGACGATCCCAGCAAGTCTCCGCGCGCAACCCGGGTTGTCACCGTGGACGGCCGGGCCCAGGATGAGAGCATGAGTCTCTCTCCGCGCCCTGATCCCTCTGTCGGGTCTCTCGACCAATACCTCCGCGAGATCAGCCGGTATCCGCTGCTCGACCGGGATGAGGAGGTGCGCCTCGCCCAGGGAATCAGGCGCGGCGAGGAGGAGGCGCTCGACAAGCTGGTGCGGTCCAACCTGCGCTTCGTCGTCACGGTCTCGAAGAAGTACCAGAATCAGGGTGTTCCCCTTTCCGATCTGATCAACGAGGGGAATCTCGGGCTCATCAGGGCCGCGCGGAAGTTCGACGAGACCCGGGGAATCAAGTTCATCAGCTACGCGGTCTGGTGGATCAGGCAGGCGATTCTGCAGGCGCTGGCCGAGCAGAGCAGGATCGTGAGGGTGCCGTTGAACCGCGCGGGGGTGCTCCACCGTATCGCCAAGCGCAAGGCCATGCTGGTACAGGAACTGGGCCGGGAACCGACCGCCACCGAGATCGCCGAAGAAGTGGATCTCCCACGGGAAGAGGTGGAAAGGACGCTGGCCATCGCGAGCGCCCATGTTTCGCTCGACGCGCCCGCCGGTCCGGGCGAGGATGGCCGCCTCCTCGACTACCTGCCCGACCGGGTGTCACCGGGCCCCGACGAGCCCATCCTTGAAAAGGCACTCACCGAAGCTCTGGAAGCCGCCCTCGCGACGCTTCACCCGCGCGAGGCCAAGGTCCTGCGACTCTACTTCGGCCTCGGGGACGAGGGGCCCATGTCGCTGGAGCGTATCGGGTCCGGAATGGGCGTGACGCGCGAGCGGGTTCGGCAGATCAAGCAGCAGGCTCTCGCCCGGTTGCGCCACGCGTCCAGGGCCAGGGTGCTGGAGACCTTCACCGACTAGCACACCCCCCGCCGACATTCCGGCGATTTGTGGTTGCCGATGCCCGGATTCTACTGTACGTTTTAGGATTGGGTGGCGCGTATTGCGCCGTCTGTCCGCAGGTGGTGGGATCGGGCTTGGCCCTGGCCGGGAAATCCCCGGATTACATAAGCAGTATGGGCGTGTAACGTGTCTGGAGAAGAGACTCACAACCGGAGGAGGAACTCATGATACGTACCTTGTTTCGAACCAGCCCCGGAGTCGGGGCGGGAGGGCTGTGCCTGGCCCTGATTGCTGGCTTCGCCCTCACGGCGGACGCATCGGCGCAGACGACCGGCACACTGACCGGCCGCGTGACCGACGCCGCGTCCAACCGGCCGCTGGAGACGGTCCTGGTGTCGGTCGACGACGCCCCGTTCGGCGTCCTCACCAATGCCTCGGGCGGCTACATCATTCTGTCGATGCCGCCCGGCGAGTACACCGTCCGCGCGAATCGGGTCGGGTACCGCGAAGGGGAGCTGACCGTGACGGTGACGGCCGGCGGAACGGCGGAGCTCGACTTCGCACTCGAACAGACCGCGATCGCGCTGGACGAACTGGTCGTGACCGGCGCGGGGGTCGTGACCGAGAAGCGCAAGCTCGGCAACACCATCACCACCATCAACACGACCGCGCTCGAGAACGCGCCGGTGAGCGATTTCAGCCAGCTGATCGCGGGCCGCGAGCCCGGCGTGGTCGCGCTTCCTTCGTCGGGTTACACCGGCGAGGGCGCGCGCATCCGCATCCGTGGCTCGGCGTCGCTCACGCAGCTCAACGAGCCCATCGTCTACGTGGACGGCATCCGCGTGGACCGCTCGGCCGTGCAGAACTTCAACGGCCAGGGCAACCCGTCGCGCCTTGACGACATCCCGCCCGAGTCGATCGAGCGGATCGAGATCCTCAAGGGCGCCGCGGCCGCGACGCTCTACGGGACCGAAGCCTCGAACGGCGTGATCCAGATCTTCACCAAGAAGGGGCAGGTCGGGGCGCCGCGCTTCACCGCCCAGGTCGACGTCACGGGGATCTCGGTGCCGACGAACCGCATTCTCCCCATCGCGGACTTCGCGGGGCGCGCGTGCGCTACGCCCGGCTGTACCGGCGCTGGCGATGCCGAGACGCTGGCGGCGACCATCGCGCGTATGACCGAACTCTGGGGTGGTCCCATTCAGCCCTTCACCCCCATCGAGCGTGACCTGGTCCCGGATCTGCTCACCACCGGGCTCGGACAGGCGTACTCCGGGTCCGTGTCGGGCGGCTCCCAGTCGTTTCAATACTACGTCTCCGGCCGCCTGACCACCGAGGACGGTCCCTACGACGCCGCGCAGAATTTCGATCCGGTCCCCGGCATCGAGCCCGAGACCGACACGAACCGGCGCGCCTCGATCACCTCGAACTTCACGGTCATGCCGAGCGACAAGCTGCGGATCGGGGTGACCACGCTCTTCTCGGACATGGAGCACCATACCCCGGACAACTCGAACAACATCTACGGGGTGTTCTCGTCCGCGCTCATGATGCAGCTGCGGCGGGCGACCGAGGACAACGTGTACGGCCAGCCCGCCTTCGCGACGCTGCGCGAGAACATGTACCAGCTGAACTTCGTGAACTCGCAGCACTTCACGGGCACCGTGAACGCCGAGTACACGCCGATCGACGACTTCCGTCTTTCGGGCGCCTTCGGCATCGACTTCACCTCGGACGACGCCGTCTCATTCCGTCCCTACGGCTGGAACGTGGACGGATTCTCGGGCTCCACGCCCGACGGGAGCCGGAGCGTCAACGAGGACCGCAGCCGCGAGATCACCGCGGACCTGAAGGGGTCCTACATCTTCAGGACCGACCGCATCGAGAACACCTTCCTCTTCGGCGCGCAGGGCTTCCTCCGCCAGCGGCAGTCCGCGGGTGGCGGCGGCCGCGACTTCCCCGGCCCGGGTCTCGAGACGCTGTCGGCGCTCGGCTCCGAGGGTTCCTATGAGTCGTGGCTTCGTGTCACGCAGATCGGGGGCTACCTTCAGGATCAGGTCGGCTGGGACGACTGGGCCTTCCTGACCGTCGGCGGCCGCTGGGACGCCAACTCGGCCTTCGGCGCGGACTTCAGCACCGCGTTCTACCCGAAGGTCTCGCTTTCCGTCCAGCCGATGCGGGCGATGGACATGGCGTCCGAGACGCTCTCGACCCTGCGGCTGCGGGGTGCCATCGGCCAGTCCGGACTGCAGCCCGGCGCCTTCGACAAGTTCACGACCTTCTCGTCGCAGGGCTCCGAGGCGGGCCCCGGCGTAAGGCCCGCGAACCTGGGCAACGACGCCCTCCGGCCCGAAGTCTCGACCGAGATCGAAGTGGGTGCCGAGATGGGCTTCCTGAACGACACCTGGTCGATGGAGGCCACCTACTGGACCCGCAACGGCACCGACGTCATGGTGGCGCGCCAGTTCCCGGTCACGGGCGGCTTCACGCAGACCCAGCTCGACAACATCGGTGCAATGGAGGCCAACGGCGTCGAGCTCAACCTGCGAGGCTCCCTGCTCCAGCGGGAGGGCCTGTCGGTCAACATCTTCGCCAACACGGCGTACGAGAGTCAGGAGATCACGGACATGGGCGGCGCGCCGCCGCTGAAGACGGGCGGCACCTACCCCCGCTACCGCAATTTCCTGACCGTCGGCTACGCGCCCGCTGCGTTCTTCGGCGCCAAGCTCGCCGGCAGCGATCTCGCGGAGATCCCGCTGAACATCCTCTCCCCCGTGGGCGGCGAGTGCGTGGCACCTAGCCGCCAGCAGGCGCTCGAGTACTTCAGCCAGCCGCGCGACCCCAGCAGCTTCAAGCCGCTCGCGATCGGCAACAGCGACTTCGGCACCCCCAACGGGAAGCTTGCGTCGCACAACTGCGGCAGCGGCCTGCTCGACAGCTACCTGGGCAAGCCGACCCCCGACTTCGCCGGCTCCTTCGGCTTCAACATCGCCTTTGCCGGCAACTTCGAGCTCAACTCGCTCCTGGAGTACAAGCTCGGCCACCAGGTGCAGGACCTGTCCGGCATGTTCCGCCGGGCCAACGGCTTCATCGGCCGCAACACTCCGCGCTCCGCCGAGCTGTATTCCATCATGGTCAACCCCGCCTCTTCAGCCGAGCAGCGTCTGGACGCCGCGATCGCGTGGGCGGAGGAGATCGAGGGACTGTCGCCGATGAGCGGCATGAACGGCATCTACGACGCCGACTGGATCCAATGGCGCGAGCTGTCGCTCGTCTACCGCATCCCGACCTCCTTCGTGGAGGGCTGGGGGCTGTCGACGGCTACCATGAACCTGGGGGTTCGCAACCTCTACCTCTTCATGCTCGGGGACTATCCGGGCATGGATCCGGAGGGCAACGTGCTCGGCCGGTGCAACGGAGGCCTGAGCTGCAACTTCCTGGATTCGACGGAAGGCTGGGGCATTCCGGTGCCGCGGCGCCTTACGCTTTCCACCCGCGTCACGTTCTAGGAGAGGAGAGAGAACCATGAATGGACGGACTTTCATGACCCGGGCGTCGGCGCTGTTGGCGGCTTTGGCCTTCACGGCGTGCGGCCTGGGCGATCTGCTGGACGTGAGCAACCCCAACAGCCTGATCGAGGAGGACATCAAGCAGGAGGCGGCGGCGGCCGCCGTGGTGAACGGAGCGCTGACCCTGGTGTCTTCCTCCGTTTCGCAGTCCTGGCAGCCCTACCTCGTGGCTTCGGACGAGCTGCGCTGGATCGGCTCGCGGGACGCCTGGCTGTCGCTGGACAAGGGCTTCATCGACGATCCGCTGAACGAGTTCATCGACGGCCCGTTCCCCGCCATGGGGCAGGCCCGCTGGATGAGCGACCTCGCGATCGAAACGCTGACCGAGCACGTGGGGAACAATCCCTCCACGGCGATGAAGTACAATCTTGCCCGTGCCAACCTCTACTCGGGCATCATGTACATGATGATCGGCGAGATCCAGGAGGACTTCGCCTTCTCCAACAAGACCGAGGCCGCGCAGCCGAAGGGGTCGGAGAACATGTACCAGGTGCTGGACGATGCGATCAGCAGACTGAGCGCTGCCATCTCCGGCTTCAATGAAGTCGGGGAGGCCGGCATGGCCATGAACGCCATGGCGGTGCGCGCCCGCGCGCGGCAGTCGCGCGCGATCTGGGACGTGATCAACCCGTCCCCTTCGGGGAACGGGCTCGTCAACTCCGCCGAAGCCGGCGCCGATGCCATGGCGGTGATCGCGTCGGCCGGCGGAAACAGCGCCGACTGGCTGTACAATCTCACGTACTCCAGCGCCAGCGCCTCGAACTCGATGGCGGGCTGGATCAACGACCGCAAGGAAAACCAGATCGACCTCTCGATCGCCACGGCGACCGCCGCGAACGACATCGACGGCATCGCGCTCAAGGATCCGATCGACGATGTCGACGATCCTTCGGTGATCAAGTGGCTGAACCAGTGGAAGGGCGGGAACTACCTGGACAAGGGTGGCATCTATCCGCCCCTGACGCTGGCTTCCACGCGGATGATGCACATCATCCTGGCCGAGAACGCGCTGGCCGGCGGGAACGAGGCCGGGTTCACGGAGCACATCAACCATATCCGGGCCATGGACGGGCTGACGCCCTTCAGCGGCCAGATGGACAACATGGAGATGCTCCAGCACATGCGCCGCGTGACGGTCATGCTTCAGGGCCTTCGCCTCGCGGACATGTACCGCTGGGAGATTGCGGCTCCCACGTGGGAGAGCTCGTCGGACGCCGTCGGTTGTCCCGGCGTGATGCTCCCCATCTCGATCATCGAGAGACGGGCCAACGAGAACATCGCGAACGACTACTCGGTGTGCTAGCAGGCTGAGCGGGACTTCGGGAGGGCGTGCCGGCGGTTCGACCGTTGGCGCGCCCTCCCTCCCGCGCATTTCATAGCTGCAGATTTCAAGTCATGAGACGTTTTGCCGTTGCACTGGCGGCCGCTGCCGCGTTGCTGGCCGGAGCCTGCGAGATCTTCGAGGACGGGACACCCACGCAGATCTTCTTCGAGATGGAGGGCGAGGAGGGAGGTCTGCAGGTCAGGGTGATCTACTCCAAGGATTTCGTCGCGGGCGTCGATGAGATGGGAGTCACCCACGTCCAGGTGTTTGCCTCCGACACCGTGCTGCATACTCTCCCGATCGACACGGTGATCAACATTGCCGACGAACAGCAGTGGTTCGTGCAGGCTGAGACCCTGGCCGGCGACACCCTGGCTGTCAACGTGGTAGTGGATGTGGACGACCGGAACCTGGTGTCGCGGTTCGGCGGGATCTTCCCTAACGAACCTTTCCGATATGTCTACGTCTTCAACCAGCGGCTCACCGAAAGCGTGGACGTGACCTTCTGATGGACGTTCTGCAAAGTCTGCGCGGTGGCGTGGCGGTGATCGGCGCCTTGCTTCTTTCCGGTTGCCACACCTACCTGCCGGTCCAGTCGCCCACGCCCGGATCCGTGGCCAGGGTGCACGTTCCGGTGCGGTCCGCGGTCACCAATCCCAATGCGCCGGCACCTACGGTGTCGGTGGAGGGGACCGTCCTCTCGGCAGGCGACACCATCGTGCTCGAGGTGCGGACCCGGCAGCACTTCGGGGCTCTGCAGGAAGTGGTGCAGGAGAACATCTACCGGGTGGGACGCGACGAGATCGTCGCGATCGAGGTTCGCGAGCTGTCCGGGCGCAAGAGCGTCTTGCTGGGCGTGGGGATACTGGGAAGCATCGGGCTCCTGGCGCTCGCGGCTTTCGGGGGCGAATTCGGCCAGGGGGGCGAGGGGCCGGACAACAACGGGGGGCGGAGCTTCACGATCGGCTTCCTGGGCCGCTAGCAGTCCGTGGCTAAAGGCCCGCGAGCACCGAGAGCGGCGAGGCGCCGGGCTGGCAAGGCGCGACGAAGGGCCAATAGCAGCGATGGGGTGGACGCCCCCTCCCGGCGGCATCGCGATGTGCCAAGATGGTACTGAAGCGATTGCGACCTTGAGAGGTCTGACCATCTGAGGGAGGAGACATCCACATGGAAGAGGTTAGCATCATCGGAATCGATCTGGCAAAGCGGAGCTTCCAAGCGCACGGGGCGAGGCCCGACGGGTCGGTGGCCTACCGCAGGAAGCTGAGCCGCGGGAAGCTGCTGGGCTTTCTCGCCTCGCGGCCGCCTTGCACGGTGGCCATGGAGGCGTGCGCCAGCGCCCACTACTGGGGCCGGGAGATCGCGGCGCTCGGCCACCAGGTGAGGCTGGTTCCCCCGATCTACGTGAAGCCGTTCGTCAAGCGGCAGAAGAACGACGCTGCGGACGCGGAGGCGATCACGGAGGCGGCGCAGCGTCCGACCATGCACTTCGTGGCGGTCAAGACCGAGGCCCAGCAGGCGCAGGGGATGCTCTTTCGCACGCGGGACCTGCTGGTGGGCCAGCGCACGCAGACGATCAACGCGCTTCGGGGGCATCTCGCCGAGTTCGGAGTCGTGGCTCCGCAGGGCAGAGCCCGGATCGGGCAGCTGGCCGGGGTGATCGAGGACGGGGACTGTGGCTTGCCTGTGACGGTCGTCGAGCTGGCCCGCCTGCTGCTCGGGCGGATCGCCGAGCTCGACGAGAAGATCGACGGACTCGACCGGAAGATCCGGACGAGCGCGCGGGAGAACGAAGAGACGGCGCGGCTGATGACGATCCCGGGAGTCGGACCGATCACGGCCCTGGCCATCCAGGCCTTCGCACCGCCAATGGAGAGCTTCCGGCGCGGGCGTGACTTCTCGGCCTGGCTGGGCCTCGTGCCCCGGCAGCACACAACCGGTGGCAAGCCGAGGCTGGGCAGGATATCGAAGATGGGCCAGCGAGACCTGAGACGGCTCCTGGTCACGGGAGCCATGGCGGTCGTCCGGCAGGCGAGTCGGCGCCGCGACATCACTGATCCGTGGCTGGCCGGAATGCTGGCGCGCAAGCCGAAGAAGGTGGTCGCGGTGGCGCTCGCCAACCGGACGGCGCGGACGGTCTGGGCGCTGGCCACGAAAGGCGAGTCCTACCGGGTTCACGCCGCTGCCTGAGCGGCGAACGAAAGGAGAGAAGCGAAAGAGAAGAAGCTGCCGGGAGAAGCGGGCAGGCAGGACGCACGAACGGGATAAGGGCAAACAGTCAGCGAGACGGGGTCGGAAAAACCAGTCAATAGCGCAGGGCCCGCGAGCCCGTTGCAGCGTTTTGGATCCGATCTCACGAACACCATACGGGCCCGCGGCCGACAAGAGCCGCATCTCAAGAGGCCGGACATACGACAGTACCTGACCAGAATGCCATCGACTCCGCTCAGAAACCCGGCTTGTCCACTTCGGGGCGTCCACATACGCTATTGGGCTGAGGAGCAACGCAGAGCGCAGCGGTCCAGCGCGGATGCTTCGCCGCTCGAATGCCGGGGGGGGTTGTCCACGGGCTGCCTGCGGCGCGCGCCAAACCCGTGGCAACCGGACGGCGCCCCGCCGAGTTCAACCGACCTCACTCAGCCTGCGGCCGCCGCCATCGGCAGCCGCAAATCCACCTACGATCCGAAAATGTAATCCAAACATTACATTTTGTCATGTATGGTTTACATCACATCCGCTCATCCTCCAAGGAGTAGCCACCTCTCATGCGTATCCCGCATCGTTTCGCATTCGTCACGACCTTGTGCTTCACGATCCTCGCGACCGTCCCACCGGCCCCTCCCGAGGCCCGGGCCCAGGAAGCCTTTTCGGAAGAACTGTGGAGTTCCCTGAGTTGGCGGAATGTGGGTCCTCCTCGAGGTGGACGCTCCATTGCCGCGGCGGGCTCAACGGCCCGGCCCTTCGAGTACTACATGGGTACGACCGGCGGCGGCCTCTGGAAGACCGAGGACGGCGGGCTGGGCTGGCGCCCCGTGACCGACGGGCAGATCGGCAGCGCCTCGATCGGTGCGGTCCAGGTCTGCGAGAGCAACCCGGACATCGTCTACATGGGCACCGGCGAGATCCAGCTGCGCGGCAATATCCAACAGGGTGACGGCGCGTACAAGTCGACCGACGGCGGCAGCACCTGGGAGCATATAGGGCTGAAGGAGACCCAGAACATCTCCCGCATCCGGATTCACCCGGAAGACTGCGACATCGCGTGGGTGGCCGCCTTCGGCAAGCACTCCGCCGACAACCCCGAGCGTGGCGTCTTCAAGACGACCGACGGCGGCGCGACCTGGCGCAAGGTCCTCTACAAGAGCGACAGGGCCGGCGCGGCGGACATCAGCATCGACGCCACCAACCCCGACGTCATGTACGCGTCGATCTGGGAGGCCTGGCGGCGCTCCTGGGGGATGTCGTCGGGTGGGGAGGACAGCGGGCTCTGGAAGTCCACCGACGGCGGCGAGAGCTGGACCGAGATCACCGGCAACATCGGGCTGTCTGAGGGGCCGGTCGGGAAGATCGGGGTGGCCGTGTCGCCCGCCAATCCGAACCGGGTGTGGGCGCTGATCGAGCACGAACCCGATGGCGGTGTGTGGCGTTCCGACGACGCCGGCGCGACCTGGGAGCGCCTCAACGACGAGCGCAAGCTGCGCCAGCGCGCCTTCTACTACACGCGCGTCTACGCCGACCCCAACGACGAGGACGTCGTGTACGCCCTCAACACGGGGTTCTACCGGTCGCGCGACGGGGGCGAGACCTTCCCGCGCGGGATCCCCGTCCCCCACGGTGACAACCACGACCTGTGGATCGCGCCGGACGACTCGGACCGCATGATCAACGCCAACGACGGTGGCGCCAACGTGACCTTCAACGGCGGGCGGAGCTGGACCGACCAGGACTATTCGACGGCCCAGTTCTACCGCGTCATCACCACCGAGCACACGCCGTACCACATCTGCGGCGGCCAGCAGGACAACTCGACCGCCTGCATCCCGGTGCGGGGCTGGAACCAGATGGCCGCGCGCGGGCCCGGCAATCGGACCTGGTACTACGCGGTCGGCGGCTGCGAGAGCGGGTACGTGGCCCCGAGTCCGGTCAACCTGAACGTCTTCTACGCGGGTTGCTACGGCGGTGCGCTGTCGCGCTTCGACATGGCCACGGGGCAGGGCAGGGCCGTCAACGTGTGGCCCGAGAACCCGATGGGACAGTCGTCGGAGGACCTGGTAGAACGGGTGCAGTGGACCTTCCCGATCGTCTTCTCGCACCACGACCCGGACGTGCTCTACACCGGGACGCAGAAGGTGTGGAAGACCGTGAACGAGGGTCAGAGCTGGGAGCAGATCAGCCCCGACCTGACCCGCGCGGACGCCATGACGATGGGCCCCTCGGGCGGCCCCATCACGAAGGACCAGACGGGCGTGGAGACCTTCGCGACCGTCTTCGCCATCGCGCCCTCCTACCACGATGCCAAGGTGATCTGGGCGGGTTCGGACGACGGCCTGGTGCACGTCACACGTGACGGCGGTCTCAACTGGACGCCGGTCACGCCGCCGGACGCCCCCGACTTCGTGCGCATCAACACGATCGAAGCGTCGCCCAACACGCCGGGCAAGGCCTACGTGTCGGGGATCCGCTACCTCGTGGACGACGACCGCGGCCCCTACATCTGGAAGACCGGGGACTACGGCGCGAGCTGGACGAAGATCGTGGCGGGGCTCCCGGAGGACGACTTCATCCGTGCCACGCGCGAGGATCCCGCGCGCCCCGGGCTCCTCTACGCCGCCTCGGAGCGCACCGTATACGTCTCCTTCGACGACGGCGCCCGCTGGCAGCCCCTGTCGCTCAACCTGCCGGTGGTGCAGGTGTCGGATCTGGTGGTGGAGGAGAACGACCTGGTGATCGGGACGCACGGGCGGTCATTCTGGGTGCTCGAGGACATCGGGCCGCTGAGGCAGATGAGCGCCGAGGTCGCCGCGGCCCCGGCGTGGCTCTTCGAGCCCGTCGATCCCATCCGCGGCATCGATCAGGGTGCGCAGTTCCGGTACCACCTGGCCGAGGACGCCGAGCGCGTGACGATCGAGATCCTGGACGGCGCGGGCGAGGTCGTGCGCAGCTACGAGGGCACGGCCGAAGACGAGGAGGAAGAGGAGGAAGAGAGTCCCTTCGCGCGCTTCTTCGGGGGTGGCGGGGGTGGCAGCCCGGCGGTGGAGCAGGGGTCGCACTCCTTCCGCTGGGACCTGCGCTATCCGGCCTGGACGGATTTCGAGGGCCGCATCATGTGGGCCGCGCGGCCGATGGGGCCGACGGCGGTGCCCGGCACCTACACCGTACGCATGACGGTGGACGACGCGGCGCCACTCACCCGGGACTTCGAGATCCGGATCAATCCGAACCTGGAAGGGGTGACGGTCGCCGATCTGCGCGAGCGCTTCGACCTGGCCATCCAGATCCGGGATCGGGTCTCGGAGGCGAACGAGGCGGTGATCAGGGCGCGCGACATCAAGGGGCAGGTCGACGAGCGGCTCGAAGAGACCGATCACGAGGATATCGTGGCCCAGTCGGCCTTGGTGAAGGACAACATCACCGTGGTCGAGGCGGAGATCTACCAGGTGAAGAACCAGAGCAACCAGGATCCGCTCAACTACCCGATCAAGATCAACAACAAGCTGGCGGCGCTTCTGGGGTTGGTGGAAGGATCCGAAAACCGGCCCACCAACCAGTCCTACGTCGTGTTCTCCCGCCTTGCGCAGCTCCTCGACGAGCAGATGCAGGAGATGGAGATCGTCATTTTGCGCGATGTGGGCAGACTCAACGAACTGCTGATCCGCGAGCGGCTGGAGCCGATCCGGGAAACGCGGCTGGTGAGTTAGGCCGCCCTGCGCGGAAGGAGCGGAGAAACTTCCATGCGTCCTGACCGGAGAGGGAGGCGAAGATGCACCGCCGAACGTTTCTGCTGACCGTGGCGGCCGCCGCGACGGGGTGCACCATGGGCCCCCAACGGCGACCGAATCCCTTCGACGCGCAGGGTGGCGGGAACAGCATCAAGATCGAGGTGGTCAACCGGAACTTCAACCAGGCCACCCTCGTCGCGCTGAGCCCCGTGCGCCGCCGGATCGGAATCGTGGGGGGCAACTCCAGCCAGTCCTTCAACTTCGCCTGGTCCTCCGGTGACCAGTTGCGCATCCATATCGACCTGTTGGCGGGGGGCAGCACCACGACCAACTCGATCGCCATCGAGCCCGGAGAGACCGCCTACCTGGTGGTTGAGAATCCCGTCAACCGGTCGCTGCTGAGGCGATGACTACACCCCGTACGGGACCCAGATGTTCTTCACGCGGGTTCCCTTGCGCAGCAGGAGCTCGCCGTCCCGTCCCGACGGGGCCCGCCAGTCCACCGCGCCCTCCCGGTCCACCCACACCCGCTTGAGATTGCCGGCCGAGAGGCGCTCCGTTTCGCCCGAGAGGCCGTCGGCGACGAAGTCCCAGACCTGATCGACGTCGTCGTGGGCGGCCAGCGTCGGGATGACCTCCCGGTGGACGCCGGAGAGGATGTTGACGGCGCCGGGGGGGATGTCGGAGGTCTCCATGACCTGTACGAGGTCGAGGCCGGGGACGGGGGAGCGTTCGGGGAGCACCACGACCGCGACGTTGCCCTGTGACAAGGCGGCGGCGAGGGGTCCCGCCACCCCGGCCAGCGGCGCCCGGTCCGCACAGCGGATGGCCACCGTGCCGACCGGCTCGTTCATGGCGAAGGTGACGTTGCGGAAGGGTGTGGAGTGCACCCTGCCGTCGTGCTTGTCGGCCCAGGCGGCGTAGGTGAAGAGGGTCCGGACGGCGGCTTCCACTTCGGCCCGGGCGTCCACCTCGTCCGCCCCCGCGCAACGGATCAGCTCGTGGGCGAACTCGTCGCCCCGCACGGACAGATTTTCGGCCAGGAAGTACAGGATCTGCGCGCGCAGGTGTCCGTTGCTGCCGCCCCAGCTCGCCCGCGCACCGGCCGCCGCTTCGACCGCGTTGCGGACATCCTTGCGGTTGCCGCGCGGCACCTCGGCGACCGGCGTTCCCGCGGGATCGGTCACGGTCAGCGAGTAACCGCCGTCGGGCCGCTTCTGCGCGCCGCCGATCCAGAGTTTGCGCGTGCGGTCGATGCGGTCGCGGGAGGGGCCGGGTGTGGTGTCTGAGCCTGCACCTGCGATTTGGCGCGTGGAGCCGGACTCAACACCCGAAGCGCCCGGCTTCAGGTACTCCCACATCCCCTCCCGCCCCCCTTCGCGGCCGAACCCCGATTCACGATACCCTCCGAAACCCGACGCCGCATCGAAGAGGTTGGTGCAATTCACCCAGACCGTCCCGGCCTTGATCGCCGGGGCCACCTCGAGGGCCAGGCTGAGGTCCTCGGTCCAGATGCTCGCGGCCAGCCCGTAGCGCGTGTCGTTGGCGAGCTTCACGGCCTCCGCCGGGGTGCGGAACGTCAGGCTCACCAGCACGGGCCCGAAGATCTCCTCGGTGACGATGGAACTCGACACCGGCGCTCCGGTGCACAGGGTGGGGGGCATGAAGAATCCGCCCTCCGGGACAGGTTCCGATGGCTGCCAGACCGTCGCGCCGTCGGCCGCACCGGCCTCGAGGTAGCCCTGCACGCGGTCCATCTGGACGCGGTCCACCAGCGCTCCCATGTCGATCGCCTTGTCCAGCGGATGCCCGACGCGGATGCGCTCCATGCGCTCGCGGAGGCGGTCGTGCATCTCCTCCTCCACACTTTCCTGCACCAGCAGACGCGACCCCGCGCAGCAGACCTGGCCCTGGTTGAACCAGACCCCGTCCACCACCCCTTCGACGGCCGCGTCGAGGTCGGCGCTCTCGAAGACGACGAAGGGCGACTTGCCCCCCAGTTCGAGCGACAGATGCTTGCCGGTGCCGGCGGTGGCCCGACGGATATCCCGTCCCACCTCGGTGGAGCCGGTGAACGCCACCTTGGCGATGTCCGGATGGCGCACCACGGCCGCTCCGGCCGCGCCGTCCCCGGTCACCACGTTGAGCACGCCGGGGGGAAGCCCGGTCTCGTCCGCCACCTCGGCGAAGAGGAGCGCGGTGAGCGGCGTGTACTCGGCCGGCTTGAGGACGACCGTGTTCCCGGCCGCCAGCGCCGGTGCCACCTTCCACGCCAGCATGAGGAGCGGGAAGTTCCAAGGGATGATCTGGCCGACCACGCCGACGGGTTCGTACCCCGGAAACTCGGCGGCGAGCAGCTGGGCCCAGCCGGCGTGGTGGTAGAAGTGGCGCGCGGCCAGCGGGATGTCCAGGTCGCGTGATTCGCGGACCGGCTTGCCGTTGTCGAGGGACTCCACGACCGAGAAGAGCCGGGACCGCTTCTGGAGCTGGCGGGCCAGGCGGTAGAGGTGGCGGGCGCGGCCGTGGCCGCCGAGTTCCTGCCACGCGGGGAGGGCCGCATCGCCCGCGGCGACCGCTCGGTCCACATCGTCTGCGGTGCCGTAGCGGAAGGTGGCGAGGAGCCTGCCGTCGGCGGGGCAGCGGGTGCCGTGGACCTCGCCCTCGCCGCCGGTCCAGCGTCCGCCGATGAAGTGGCCGAAGTCGCGCTGGCCGCCTTGCAGCCACTCGTTGGCGAAGTCGTCGCTCTCCGGCGCGGGGCCGTAGTCCGGATCGCCGAAGGCATCGCGGACGAGGGATTCGGGGGCTTCGCGGGTGGGCGTCATGGTTTCAGCCGAGAGGGTGGCGGTGGAAGGCCGAGTAGCGGCCGGTGATGTGGTGCTCCAGCTGCCGCTCGATGTCGGCCAGGAGTGAACTCGCTCCGATCCGGAAGAGGTGGGGCGACATCCAGGCGCCGCCCAGTTCCTCCTTCACCAGGATAAGCCACGAGAGCGCGTCCCGCGCCGTCTTGAGGCCTCCGGCGGCCTTGAGCCCCACCCGAATTCCGGTGGCCCGGAAGTAGTCACGGATGGCGCGCGCCAGGATGATGCCCACGGGCAGGGTGGCGTTGACCGTCTCCTTGCCCGTCGAGGTCTTCACGAAGTCGGCTCCGGCCATCATGGCGACCGTGGCGGCCCGCTTGACGTTGGCCAGCGTGCCCAGTTCGCCCACCCCGAGGATGACCTTCATGTGGGCGTCGCCGCAGGCGTCGCGGAATCCGGCAACCTCGTCATACAGCCGCTCCCAGCCGCCCCGCAGCACCGACCCCCGGGTGATCACCACATCGACCTCCTCGGCGCCCGCGGCCACCGACTCGCGGATTTCGGTCAGCCTCGTCGCGAAGGGCGACAGACCCGCCGGGAAGCCGGTCGACACGGCGGCCACCGGGATCCCGCTGCCGCGCAGGGCGTCGCACGCGGTGGGCACCATGGTGTGGTAGACGCACACGGCCGCGGCCTTCACCTCGGCAGCGGGAACTCCCAAGGCCGCGATCAGATCACTCCGCACGGGGCGCCGGGCCTTGCCGCAGAGGCGCCGCACCCGTCCCTCCGTGTCGTCTCCGGCCAGCGTGGTGAGGTCGATCATGGTGACCGCGCGGAGCAGCCAGCCGGCCTGCCACTCCTTCTTGACGGAGCGCCGGGTGATCAGCGTCGCGGCGCGGTGGTCGGCGGCGGAGCGGTTGACCCGTGTGCCGCGCACCGCGTCGAGGTCCAGGGGCATGCCCGGATTGCGCAGGCTGGGGCCGGGTGGGGCAGCCGGACCGGCGGCGGAGGTCGCTGAATGGCGGATCACGCTATACTGTGGACGTTTGTGGGTTTGTGGCTCCGAGGACGGAGAAGATAATCGTTCCGAACACGAAAATCGAAGAGGAGAAGCGAAGCGCGGAGCGAAGCCCGTGGACAGGATCCCGCCTTGCCGGCCCGGCACCGCGTTCGGAGAGAGAAAGTATAGTAGACATGACATTTTGTAAAGCTGGGTTTACAGTGATGTCGGGCCGGCGAAGCGGTTCGGCAGCTCGGATGCCCGCCCGCCCGAATGCAGCGGGGATTCGTGTCGCGGACTAGCGAGCCGAGCCGGATCGCGAAGCTGATCGTCCGTCTGGTGAGTACCGCCGCGGGGATCTTCTACCGGGTGGATCAGCACGGCCCCCCGTTACCCCCCGGGCCGCTGCTGGTCGCGGCCAATCATCCCAACAGCCTTCTCGACCCGGTCCTGATCTTCCGCTGCAGCGAACGCATGCCGCGGCCACTGGGGAGGGCCCCTCTCTTCGAACGGCTCCTGCTGGGTCCGGTGCTGCGGCTGCTCGGGGGCATTCCCGTGTACCGAAGACAGGACGACCCCACGGCGATGCACCGCAACGAGGACATGTTCCGTGACGCGGTGGCCGTTCTGCACGGGGGCGGCGCAATCCAGATCTATCCCGAGGGCAAGAGTCACTCCGGGGCGCATCTGGCCGAATTCCGCACCGGGGCCGCCCGCATCGCGCTGCAGGCGGAGGACGGGGCGGGGTGGGGGCTGGGGCTCGCGATTGTGCCGGTGGGGATCACCTATTCGCGCAAGGAGCGGGCTCGCACGGGGGTGGCCGTTCGCTTCGGCCGGGCCTTCGGATGCGCGGACCTCGAGGACGCCTTCAGGCAGGACCCGGTGGCGGCCGCGCGGGTGCTCACCGAGCGTATCGAGGCCGGAATCCGCGCCCAGACACTCAACTTCGTGTACCACGAGGACCGTGAACTGGTGAAGGTCGCAGAGCAGCTCTACGTGCGGCAGTCGCGGTGGGTGCCGTGGCGGGCCAGGGAGGTGCTGGGGGCACGCTTCTACCGCCTTCAGCGCTTCGCGGCCGGGCTCGAATGGATCCGGCGCGAGGCGCCGGAAGAGCACGCCGAGCTCAGGCGCAAGGTCGAGCGCTACGCGGCCATGAATGCGCGGGTGGGAGCGGGGCAGGGGGACGTGCCGCCCCGTTTCGGTCTCGTCCCCGTTGCTCAATACATCCTGGTGAGGGGAACCCTCCTGTTGTTGGGACTGCCCCTCGCCGTGGCCGGAACGCTGTTGTGGACCCCGGTGTTGCGGCTGGCCGGCCTGGTCGTGCGCCTTACCCGTCCCGCCATTGAAGTGGCGGCGACCCACAAGCTCCTGGCGCTCATCGCCGGGGTGGTCCTGGCGTGGGCGTTCTGGGTGGGGTTGGCGTACGTGCTCGCGGGGACCCTGGTTGCCTTCGGTGTTTCGGTCCTGGCACCGCTGTGCGGGTACGCGGCGTTGCAGTGGGTGGAACTGGCCCGAGAGGTGGGGGAGGACACCTCCCTGTTCCTCAAGCTGCAGGGGCGCCCCGATGTGCGGATGCGCTTCGCACAGATGCGCCGGGAGCTCGCGGAGATCTTTCGGCGGCTGGAGAAGAGTTGGGAGGAGGAGTTGCCGTCTTCGCGGGATCGTGGCAACGTGTCGGCGCCGGGGGATGCCGCCGCGGGGTGACTCCGCCAGGGTTGCCGTGCCATGGCCCCACGTTGTCCCCGGACAGCACTTTGAACGCGGGTGAACGCGGGGGCGGATCGGGACTGGTGTTCCGTCTGGTCTTCAAAACCAGTGCGCCCGGCTAAAACCCGGGTGGGTGGGTTCGATTCCCACACGCCCCCGCCATCCGTGATCCCACCGGTTCCAGGATTCCTTATCTTCCACCATGCCCAGCGAACCGCTCCGCGTCATCGTCAACCCCGCCGCCGCGGGCGGCCGTGGACGCAAGGCTGCCCGGGAACTGTTCGGGGTCCTCGAAGGGCGCTCGGTGGTATACGACGCCCGCCACACGGAAGCCCCGGGGCACGCCTCGCATCTGGCCGCGGAAGCGGTTTCGGATGGCGCGTCACGGATCCTGGTCGTGGGTGGCGACGGCACCGTCCACGAGGTTGCGGACGGGTTGATCGGGTGTGGGGCGAAAGAGCTGCCGGCGGTCGCCGTCTTCCCGGTGGGGACCGGCAACGACTTCTATCGCATGGTGGGTTCGGACCGCAGCGTCGCGGCCGTGGTGGCGCTGCTCGAGAGCGGCACGGTCCAGCGCTTCGATGTGGGACGCGTCGAGTGGGACGGGGGGAGACGGACCTTCGTGAACCTCATGGGTGTGGGGATCGACGTGGAGGTGCTGCGCTGCCGCGGCCGTTTTTCCCGGCTGCCTGGGCTCCTGCAATACCTGGCGTCCTTCCTGAACGCGATGGTCGCCTTTCGGGCTCCGGAGGTGCACATCGACATGGATGCCGGCGACGGGCAACGCATAACGGGCGCGACGACTCTAACGGTGATCACTGTGGGACCATCGATCGGCGGGGGCTTCATGATCAATCCGGAGGCACAGGCATCGGACGGGAAGTTGAATCTGTTTCACGTCGGGGCGCCCGGCGTGCTGCCGATTCTGCGGCTGGTGCCACGTGTGATTCGGGGGACGCACGGGGGTTCGCCCCTTGTGACGATGCGTCGGCTGAGCCGCGCCGTACTCCGTCGGCCGGGTGGTGAATCGATGTGGTTCGAGATCGACGGGGAGCTGTCGCCGGAACCCGCGCGGGAGCTGCGGGTGGAGGTGGTTCCGGGCGCGTTTCCGGTGCTGGTCCCTGCGAGGGCGGCGTGAAGGGGGTGGCCGTGCCGGGGGTGCCGGGGTGGAAGGTGGCGTTGTCCCTGGTCGGGCTGGCGCTGGTGTGGGGACAACCGGTGTCGGCCCAGGAGGTGACCGGCGAGGGCGTCGTCCCGGATTCCGTCGACCTGGCGGATTCCCTGAGCACGCGTCCCAGCCCGGCGGGTGCCTTCCTGCGCGGAGCGCTGATTCCCGGTTGGGGGCATGCGGCCACCGGGTCGCTCACCCGGGGCGCCTTCTATTTCGGCATCGAGGCGGCCGCGGGGTGGATGGTGTTCAAGACCTGGCGCAAGCTGGGGGTCGCGCGCAACCAGGTTGCCGTGTGGGAGGAAAGGGTCACCGCGCGCCTCATGCGCGAGGGGGTTACCGAACAGGAGGACATCGACAGCCGACTGGAGCAGCACGATGAAATCGCGCGCCTGCGCGGACTGGTCGACTCCCGGACGGAGCAGCGGGAGGACTGGGCCGCCGTGGCGATCTTCTTTCTGCTCATGTCCGGAGTGGACGCCTTCGTGTCGGCCCATCTCCAGGACTTTCCCGAGCCCCTTACAGTCGAGGGAGACCCGAGCGGGACCATCTCGGTGGCGATTCGGGTCCCCGTGGGCTGAAGGGACCGGAGGGTGACGCTATCCGTCCCACTCGTGCAACTCCGGCCGGCCGGAGTCGTCGATCGTGACGTAGGACCGATGGAGGACCCAATCGCCCGAGTTGACATAGAAGCGTCCCGGCTCGACCTCGGTCAGCATGGGTTCGTGGCCGTGCCCGAGGGCGACGATGTCGAGGGTGGGGTCCTGTTTCAGCCGTGCGGCCGCCCACCCGGACAGGAACGCCGTCCGTCCCTCGTCCGCCGGCACCGCGCCCGAGCGGAGCTGGTCCCGGGTCCCCGAGACCCAGTCGGCGAGACGCGCTCCGAGATCCGGGTGAATCCAGCGGAAGACCCAGCGCGTGAGGCGGCCCCGCAGGACCAGCCGCAGGACGCGGTAGCCGACATCTCCCGCTCCGAGTCCATCGCCGTGGGCCACCAGCACGGACCTGCCCTTGACGCGAATCCGCACCGGCTCCTGCCGGAAGTCGACGCCGATGTCGTTCCTGAGAAAGTCGCCCCCCCACCAGTCGTGGTTGCCCCCCATGACCAGGACCGGCACGCCGGACTCCACCAGATCGGCCAGGAGGGCGAGAGTCCGGACGTGTCTGGAGAAGACCACACTGGCGTATTCGAACCAGAAGTCGAAGAGATCGCCGTTGATGATCAGACGGCTGCCCGCTTCCCTGACGTGCAGGAGCCAGCGCCGAAAAGCCTCCTCGGTTTCACGGGGGACGGCGCCGAGGTGGACATCGGAGACGAGGAAGACGGGTCCGGAGGGCATGACGCCGAAGCTAGCGGAGTGTGGGCCAAGGTGCGAAGCCAAGGCGCGGGCGCGGGGTTGGCGATGCTGCTGCCGGTACTGGTCGCCACCGCGGGATGCGCGGGTTCCGCCCTGCATTCGGCTCCGTCCCTGCCGCGTTCCGACCTGGACGCGCAGGTGCGCATCGCGAGCGAGGCGAGCAGGATCGAGCAACCCGTCCAGCTGACCTTCGCCTGGCGCGCCCGTGAACCCGACTTCCGCTGGGACGGCTTTGGGGTGGCGAGGGTGGAACCGCCCGACAAGGCGCGCCTGGACCTCTTCCTCGACAACGGCGAGACCGCGGCGATCGCGGCCCTCGTGGGCGACGATCTGCGGGTGCCCGCCGACCTGCCCCTGGAACTCGTTCCTCCTCCGGCGCTCCTGTGGGCGGCGCTGGGCGTGTTCCGTCCGGGTGCGGGGGTGGAAGCGTTGGAAGGCCGCCGCGCCGACTCCGCGATGGAGCTGCGGTTCGGGCTCCCCGGCGGAGATCTGCTCCGCTACCGGATGCGCGGCCTCGCGGTGGTGGAGGCCGCCGTGCTACACGAGGGTGCAGAGGTGGAGCGCGTGGTGGTTGCCGGGTCGGGAGACGCGTCGAACTACCCCGCCGAGACCACCTATCGTAATCTTCGTGACTATCGTGAACTCGAGCTGAAGCTGGAGTCCTTCGAGCATGTGGACCCGTTTCCGCCGCACATATGGAATCCCGGGAGGCAGTAGGAGGATGATCCGGCGCGAAGGCATGGCCGACCTCAGGGCTGGCCGGGAAGGGAAAAGAGGCAAGCTCGCCGTGGTCGGACTCCTGGCAGCCGGCATCGCCGTCGGCGGCTGCAACTACTCCTTCATTGCGGGGGCCGGGCTGCCCGATCACATCCGCACCGTCGCGGTCCTTCCGTTCGAGAACGAGACCGGCCGCTTCGAGCTGACCCAGGAGATCTACGACGCGCTCGCAAGGGACCTTCCACGCGCGCTGGGACTGAACCCGGCGGGGGAGGAGACGGCCGACGCGGTGGTGAGCGGAACCATCCTGAGCTATCAGCTGACGGCGCCGCTGTACCGTCGCGGGCAACAGGAGGAGAGCGTTCAGGTCCTGCAGCGCGAGGTGGTTCTGCAGGTCGAGGTGGAGATCCTGGACCGCGAGGAGTACACGATCCTGTGGGACGACTCCCGGCTCCGGGTCGTGGGGCAGTACCTGGACGCCAGCGAGACCGAGGACGTGGGCCGCACCGAGGCGATCAAGCTGCTGGTGCAGGAGATAGTGGACGGGGCCCAGTCCAACTGGTAGATTCGCCCGCGGCAGATTTCCGACCACCGCATCGCACGAGGGAGAATCGATCACTTGAACCGCGTCCTCTGGCTGTGGGGGATTCTGTTCGCCCTCTGGCTCCCTCTTTCGGACCACTTTGAGCCCCTCTTCCTCTTTTTCGGGGTGCTGGCGTGCTCCACAGCTGTCTTCGTGGGCGCCCGCATGGGCATCGTGGACCGCGAATCGGTCCCGGTGCACCTGGTCTGGAGAGGGGCGCTGTACCTGCCGTGGCTGGTGTGGGAGGTCTTCAAGTCGAATGTGCGGGTGGCGAGGATCATCCTGGCCCCGAGGGTGCGTGTGGACCCCTCGATCGTGCATTTCAGGGCCTCGCAGAAGACCGACCTGGGCCGCTTCATCTACGCCAACTCGATCACGCTCACTCCGGGGACGGTCACGACCGGGATCGTGGGCGACGACTTCGAGGTCCACGCCATCGTACAGGAGGAGATCGACGGTTCGGAGGAGAACGACATGAACCGGCGCGTGGCGGCGCTGGAGGGGGAGGGGGCGTAGGCCGTGTTCGCCGTGACCGCCGCCGCGCTGCTCGTCGCCATGTGCCTGGCCATGTGCCGGGCGTTGCTGGGCCCCACCGCGTACGACCGGGTGCTGGCGCTCAACAACATCGGCACCAAGACCGTGGTGCTCATCGCGGTGCTCGGGTTCCTGCGCGGCCGGCCCGACTTCCTCGATCTCGCACTTGCGTATGCGCTGATCAACTTCATCGGCACGATCGCGGTGCTGAAGTACATCGAGTACGGGGACCTGGGAACGAGTGGGCCGCGGCGGCGCAAGGCGATGGAGCCGTGATGGAACTGGTGCTCTCCGTGCTGACCTGGGCGCTGCTTCTCTCGGGCTCCTTCTTCCTGGTGACGGGTGCGCTGGGGATGATTCGGCTCCCGGACGTGTTCACACGCATGCACGCGGCCGGTATGGCCGACACCATGGGAGCGGGATTGATCCTTGTTGGGCTGTGCCTGTACAGCGGCGCCAACCTCGTCACGGTGCGGCTCTTGCTGATTCTCGCGTTCGTGTGGTTCACGAGCCCGATCGCGACGCACGCGCTGGCGAAGGCGGCGCTTTCGGGCGGGACGGAGCCGTATACGCTGGGGGCGGGCGGGGACGGCGAAGAGGAGGGAGGTGGCGCGTCGTGAGCATCGCAATCGACATCGTCCTCTTCACCCTGCTGGGCGCGGCCGGGTTCGCCCTGCTGAAAGTCCGCAATCTCTTCGCCGTGGTCATGCTGGCCGGGATCTACTCGCTGCTCTCGGCCGGTCTCTTCACCGTCATGGACGCGGTGGACGTCGCCTTCACGGAGGCGGCGGTGGGCGCGGGGATCTCGACCGTGCTCTTCCTGGGCGCCCTGGCGCTGGCCGGGCACCACGAGCACCGGCCCGGGCACACACCGCTGCTCCCGCTCGTCGTGGTCGTGGTTACCGGCGGGGTGCTCGTCTACGGGACGATGGACATGCCGGGCTTCGGCCACCCTGACAACCCCGTGCACCATCATGTGGCGGATCACTACATCGAGGAGAGCTACGACGAGATCGGCATCCCCAACGTGGTGACCTCGGTGCTGGCCTCGTACCGCGGCTACGACACGATGGGCGAGACGACGGTGGTCTTCGCGGCGGCGGTGGGGGTGATGCTGTTGCTCTCGGGCGCGAGGCGGCCAAGGTCGCGAGGAGGCGGAGGCGGCGAGACCTCCGGGGAGGGTGAGGACGGATGAGAGAGGAGATCATCATCCGCGTGGGCGCGAAGTTCCTCGCTCCCTTCATCATCATGTTCGCGCTCTACGTGCACTTCCACGGCGACTACAGCCCGGGGGGAGGCTTCCAGGCGGGCGTGATCCTGGCCGCCGCATTCGCCCTGCTCGCGCTGGTATACGGACTGGAAGCGGTGCAGAAGGTGCTGCCGCTCTGGTTCACACGAATGTGCGCGGCGCTGGGGGTGCTGATCTTCGCGGGCGTCGGCGTGGTGACGATGCTGCTGGGTCACAACTACCTGGGCTACAACGCGCTCGCTCCCGATCCCACGCACCCCGAGCACGGCCAGCACTACGGCATCCTGTTGGTGGAGCTGGGAGTCCTGGTGACGGTATTCGGGGTGATGGTGACGGTCTTCTACCACTTCGCCGGGCGGGGAAGGAGGGACTCGTGAGGCTCGATCTCTTCGTCTCCCACTACAACTACTGGGTCGTCATCTTCCTGATGATGGTCGGATTCTACATCCTCATTTCCCGCGGCAATCTGATCAAGAAAGTCGTTGGTCTGAACGTATTTCAGACCGCTGTCTTCATGTTATACATCAGCATGGGGAAGATCACGGGGGGGACGCCGCCGATCCTGGTGGACGGGGGCTACGGCGGTGGGGAGGCGACGGAGCAGTTGATGTACTCCAACCCGCTGCCGCACGTCCTGATCCTGACCGCGATCGTGGTGGGCATCGCCACGACATCCGTGGGGCTCGCCCTGGCCGTGCGCATCAAGGAGGCGTACGGGACGCTGGAGGAGGACGAGATCAGCCGCATCGAGGCGGAGAGGGAGGCGGCGGAGTGAGGGCCGCGCACTGATGTCCACCCACCTCCCGGTCCTCCAGGTGGTGGTGCCGCTGCTGGCGGCCCCCGTCTGCGCCCTGATCCGCAGCGCGCGCGCGGCTGCGGTGATTGCGGTGCTGGCCAGCTGGGCCACGCTGGCGATCGCCCTGTCCCTGCTGGCCGACGTGATGTCCGCCGGTGTCATCTCGTATGCCCTGGGGGACTGGGTGCCGCCGATCGGGATCGAGTACCGGGTCGACATCGTCAACGCCTGGGTGCTGGTCATCGTCTCCACGATCGCCTCGGTGGTGTCGCCGTACATGATCACCAGCGTCGAGGACGAGGTCGCGCGGGGACGCATCCCCCTCTTCTACGCGGCCTACCTGCTCTGTCTCAGCGGGCTGCTCGGCATCACGATCACCGGCGACGTCTTCAACGTCTTCGTCTTCCTGGAGATCTCGTCGCTCTCGGCGTACGCGCTCATCGCCATGGGGACGCGCCGCCGCGCGCTGACGGCGGCCTTCCGCTACCTGGTCATGGGCTCGGTGGGGGCCACCTTCATCGTGATCGGGATCGGCCTCCTCTACGTGATGACGGGCTCGCTGAACATGGCGGACCTGGCCGTGCTGCTGCCGGAGGTCTGGGATTCCCGCACCGTCAAGGTCGCGTACGGCTTCCTGGGCGTGGGATTCTGCCTCAAGCTGGCGCTCTTCCCGCTCCACCTCTGGCTCCCGAACGCGTACGCCTTCGCCCCTTCCGCGGTGACCGCCTTCATGGCGTCCACGGCCACGAAGGTCGCGGTGTACATGCTGCTCCGGTTCTTTCTGACGATCTTCGGCGCGCCGTTCTCCTTCGGAGTGATGGCGCTCGACCGGGTGCTGCTGCCGCTCGCGCTGGTGGCGATCGTGAGCATGTCGCTGGTGGCGATCTTCCAGGTCGACGTGAAGCGCCTGCTGGCGTACTCGTCGGTGGCGCAGATCGGCTACATGGTGCTGGGGCTGTCGTTCGCGTCGGTGACCGGGCTGACGGCCACGCTGCTCCACCTCTTCAACCACGCGCTCATGAAGGGGGCGCTCTTCATGGCGCTGGGGTGCGTGGTCTACCGGATCGGGTCGGTGCACATCGACGCGATGGCCGGGCTGGGGAAGAAGATGCCGTGGACGATGGCGGCCTTCGTGGTGGGGGGACTGAGCCTGGTGGGGGTGCCGCTCACGGTGGGGTTCGTGAGCAAGTGGTTCCTGATCCTCGGGGCGCTGGAGCGGGGGTGGTGGCCGGTGGCGGTGATCGTGCTGCTGGCTTCGGTGCTGGCGCTGGTGTACGTGTGGCGCGTGGTCGAGGCGGCGTACTTCCGGCCGTATGAGGGGGATGAGGGGGTGGGGGAGGCGCCGTGGCGTCTGCTCGTGCCGACGTGGGCGCTGGTGGGGGCGAATCTGTACTTCGGGATCAGTGGCGTGCGCACGGCCCAGGTGGCGGAGCGGGCGGCCGAGGTGCTGATGACGGGGGTTGTGCCATGATCGGGGGTGCGCCGTGACCGTCGAGACGATGTTGGGCCTGTCGCTGGTGGTGCCGGTCGTCGGTGCCGGGCTGATCGTGCTGTTGCGCCGGAATCCGAATGCACGCGAAGCCGCCAGCCTGGTCACGGCGGGAGCGCTCTTCGCGATCGTGTTGCGCATATACGGAGCGGTGAGCGAGGGCGGCCGCCCCTCGGTGGTGCTCGCCGAGCCGATTCGGGGGATCCCGATAGCCCTGGAGGCCGAACCCCTCGGCGTCCTCTTCGCGCTGATCGCCTCGTTCCTGTGGATCGTCACCACCATGTACTCGATCGGGTACATGCGGGGCCACCACGAGAAGAACCAGACGCGCTTCTTCCTCTTCTTCGCCTTCGCGATCGCCTCCGTGATGGGGGTCGCCTTCGCGGGCAACCTCTTCACCCT
The DNA here is from genome assembly GCA_965211795.1 of Longimicrobiales bacterium. Taxonomy (GTDB): domain Bacteria; phylum Gemmatimonadota; class Gemmatimonadetes; order Longimicrobiales; family Gaopeijiaceae; genus Bin94. The sequence continues at coordinate 2,434,331 of OZ242973.1, read as the reverse complement.
CTTCGTCTTCTACGAGGTCCTCTCGCTGACCACCTTCCCCCTGGTCACGCATGCGGGCACCGAGAAGGCGAAACGGGCGGGGCGGGTCTACCTCGGCATTCTCTTCACCACCTCGATCGCGTTCCAGCTGCTCGCGATCGTGTGGACCTATGCGATCACCGGCACGCTGGACTTCCAGGACGGGGGGATCCTGGACGGCCGAGCAGCGGGGGCGGTCGTCCCGGTGCTGCTGGGGCTCTACGTCTTCGGGATCGGCAAGGCGGCAGTCATGCCCTTCCACCGGTGGCTCCCGGCGGCGATGGTCGCGCCCACGCCGGTGAGCGCGCTGCTGCACGCGGTGGCGGTGGTCAAGGCAGGGGTCTTCGCGGTGCTCAAGGTGACCGTGTACGTGTTCGGGATCGACTTTCTGGGCGCGGAGGGGGCGTCGGTGTGGCTCATGTGGGTCGCGGCGGCGACGATCATCCTGGGTTCGCTGGTGGCCTTCACGAAGGACAACCTGAAGGCGCGGCTCGCGTACTCGACGGTAAGTCAGCTGTCTTACGTCGTGCTCGGGGCCATGCTGGCGAACAGCTGGGGGGTGATCGGGAGCGGGATGCACATCGCCATGCACGCCTTCGGCAAGATCACCCTCTTCTTCTGCGCCGGGGCGATCATGGTGGCCGCCCACAAGAGCGAGGTCAGCCAGCTGGGGGGACTGGGCCGCAAGATGCCGGTGACCTTCGCGGCGTTTTTCATCGGGACGCTGTCGATCGTGGGGCTGCCTCCGACGGGGGGGTCGTGGAGCAAATGGTTCCTGGGGCTCGGATCGCTGGAGGCGGGGCAGGTGGGGCTGGTGGCGGTGCTGATGGTGAGTTCGCTGCTGTCGCTGGCGTACCTGATGGAGATTCCGCTGAAGGGGTTCTTCGGGAAGGCGGATGAGCAGGCGGACGCCCACGGAGACCACGCGGACCACGGAGACCACGCGGACCACGGGAACGCCGACGCCCACGATGCCCACGGTCACACCCCCGGCATCCTCAAGTGGTCCATGGCCGCGATCGTGACCACCTCCGTGGCCTGCGTCATCCTCTTCATCTACCCCGAGCCGTTCTACCGGCTCATGAGCATGGTGGCGGGACCATGAGCGAGCACAAACCCAACAGCGTGCCATCGCCCTGGGCGGGCCGGATCCTGGTGATCTTCTTCGGCGTGTGCGCGATCGTGCTGGGGTGGGACTTCGCCGTGGACCGCGACATCCACCATCCCCTCGAGAAGTGGAAGATCATGTACCCGGTCTTCGGGTTCGTGGGGATCTCGCTGCTGATCCTGGTCTCGAAGGTGCTGAGGCGGCTGGTCATGCGCGGGGAGGACTACTACGAAGATGAGTAGCGTCCCCCCGTTCCTGATCTTCCTCGCCGGGGCGCTGGCGGTGCCCTTCCTGCGCGGCATGCCCGCCGTCCGCGCGGCGTGGCTCCTTCTGATCCCGATCGTGGGTGCGCTCAACGTGATGGGGATCCAGGAGGGGTACCAGCTCCAGTTCGAATTCCTGGGCTACACCCTGACCCCCGTCCGCGCCGACCGGCTCAGCCTCCTCTTCGGCTACCTCTTCCACCTCGGCGCCTTCATCTCGATCGTCTACTCGCTGCACCTCAAGGACGGGGACCGTCCCACCGTGCAGCACACGTCGGCGGTCATCTACGCGGGGAGCGCGCTGGGGGCCGTCTTCGCGGGCGACTTCATCACGCTCTTCGTCTTCTGGGAACTGCTGGCGGTCAGCTCGGTGTTCCTGATCTGGGCCCGGCGCGACCCGCGCGCGGTTCGGGCCGGCATGCGCTACCTGCTGGTCCATGTCGTCTCCGGGGTGACGCTGCTCGCGGGTGCCATGGTGCACGCGCACGCCACGGGGAGCCTGGATTTCGGCGAGATGGGACTGGAGGGACTGGCCGCGTGGCTGATCTTCCTGGCCTTCGGGGTCAAGGCCGCCTTCCCGCTTCTGCACAGCTGGCTCATCGACGCCTACCCCGAGGCGACCCCCACCGGCACCGTCTTCCTGTGCGCCTTCACCACCAAGGTGGCCGTCTACGCGCTGGCCCGCGGCTTCCCGGGCGAGGAACTGCTGATTTACGTCGGCGCGGTCATGGCCTGCTTCCCGATCTTCTACGCGGTCATCGAGAACGACCTGCGCCGCACGCTCGGCTATTCGATGATCAACCAGATCGGCTTCATGGTGTGCGGGATCGGGGTGGGGACGCACCTGGCCATCAACGGGGCCGTCAGCCACGCCTTCAACGACGTGCTCTTCAAGGGGCTGCTCTTCATGGCCATGGGCGCGGTCATGCACATGACGGGCAAGACGAAGGCGTCGGAGCTGGGCGGCCTCTACAAGACGATGCCCTGGACTGCCACCCTCTGCATCATCGGCGCGCTGTCGATCTCCGCGGTCCCCCTCTTCAACGCCTTCGTGTCGAAAAGCATGATCATGTCGGCGCTGCTCGAGCAGCACATGAACTGGATCTGGCCGGTCATGCTTTTCGCCTCGGCCGGGGTGGTCGAACACGCGGGGATCAAGATCCCGTACTTCGCGTTTTTCGCGCACGACTCCGGGATCCGAACGCGGGAGCCGCCGTGGAACATGCTGGTGGCGATGGGGATCGGGGCCGCGGCGTGCCTGGCGATCGGGATCTGGCCGGACCTGCTCTACGGGCTGCTTCCGTTCGACGAGTCCTATGAGCCATACACATATACACACATACTCACGCAGATCCAGCTGCTCTGCTTCGCGATCGGGGCGGTCGCGGCCTTCCACCTGTGGAAGATCTACCCGGCCGAGATTCCGTCGGTGAACCTGGACGCGGACTGGGTGTACCGGCGGGCGGCCGTGAAGGTGACGCGGTGGACGGGTTCGGTGGTGTCGGGCGTGGACAGGGCGTTCCGGGGCCGGGTGCTGAACACGGTGGACCGGACGCTGCGGGGGGCATTCCGGGCGCACGGGCCGCGGGGGATTCTGGCACGGACGTGGCCGGCGGGGAGCATGGTGTTGTGGGTGTCGATTCTGCTGGCGGCGTTCCTGTTTCTGCAGTTCTTCTGAGGGGTCGGCGGGTTGATACGACTGGAGAAAAGGGATGACCACAACGCGGGAGCGCCGCACGGGTCGCCGGGTTCCGGCCATGCTGCACACTCTTTGGGTGGCTTGGTTCGCTGCGGCTTGCGACAGCGCTCAGCCTCCAGCTTCGTGTGGCACGATTCCGCAGCTCACACTGCGTACCGGCGAGGCCTCCACGGTGTCCGTATGCTTCAATGACCCGAACGGGGACGCGCTGACCTACGACGTGGCGTCCTCGAGCGCGGCAGTGGTCACGGCCGCCCTGTCCGGCACCAGCGTAACGGTGACGGCGGTGGCTCCCGGCAGCGCGCTGGTCACCGTCACGGCGACGGATCCGGGCGGGCTCACTTCTCAGCAGGTCTTCCTGGTGACGGTGCAGGCCGACTTCATCGAACTGCTACGGCAATTTGCGGATCGGCACGGCATCGGAGCCGCAGCGCTCGGACTGGTGAAAGACGGGGAAGTTGTCGCCGCGGGCGGGGTCGGTTTCATGGATGCTGAGCGCCGAGTCCCCATTCGGCAAGACGTCATGATGAGGCTCGCGAGCGTTTCCAAGCCCATCACGGCCGCCGCGATCCGTACGCTTGCGAACGACGGCAAGCTCGCACTGGACGATCGGGCCTTTGAGCTTGGGCAGAGCGACGGCGGACTGTTGGAGCTTGACCCGTTCCCGCAGCTGGGTGATTCCCGTCTGGCAGAGGTAACGGTCCTGCAGCTGCTTCAGCATCGGGGAGGTTGGGACCGGGGAACCGCCGGCGATCTCACCTACCGGGAAATCGAGATCGCGCGGGCAATGTCCATCTCAAGTCCACCCGGACGAGAGAACACGGTGCGCTACATCCTTGGCCAACCCCTGCAGTTCGCGCCTGGATCCCAGCGTGTCTACTCCAATATCGGCTACCTCGTGCTTGGCCTCATCGTCGAGGAGGTATCCGGCCAGGACTACATGACCTACGTGCGTGAGAACATCTTCACCCCCCTCGGGGTTGCCGCCGAGGACGTCATTCAGGGCCGGACCTTTCCCGAGGTCCGCAGCGACCGGGAGCCGTGGTACGACGCCGAGGGGTTGGCGCGAAACGTGTACGACCCGTCCGGGCCTCGTGTACGATGGCCGGATGGAGGTTGGGACCACGAGGCACGGATCGCGCAGGGGGGTCTGGTCGCGTCCACTCCGGCGATCCTGGCCTTTCTCGATGTCTACCAGGTCGCCGGCGACGATATCGGTCGCCGCCGAAGCGGGAGTGAGGGCGACCGGTGGGCGTGGTATCACACAGGTGGGCTGCCGGGGACGAACACGCTTGCCCTGCAGCGCGGCAACGGAGTCAGCTACGTCTTTCTCTTCAATCGCCGGGCGTCGCGAGGGGATCCGAGCTACGTTGAACTGTTCCGGGAAACCATCGAGGAGCAGCTCGCCAACCTGGCTGGCACAGCCGTGGAGGGTACGGCCACCGGCTGGGGGCCACGATCGTGAAGACCCGCAACGCGGCCGGGAAGGTCCTCGGGCGTGCACAAGTGGTGGAGCGGTTGGGGCCGGGGCGATCGTTTCGCCTGGTCTTCACAAACGGGTGCTTCGACCTGCTGCATCCGGGCCATGTCGACTGTCTGGAGCGGGCGCGGCAGCTGGGCGATGCGCTGCTGGTGGCGGTGAACACGGACCGGTCGGTGCGGGGGCTGGGGAAGGGGCAGGGGCGGCCGCTCGTGGACCAGGACGCTCGCGCCAGGGTGGTGGCCGGGCTGGGGTGCGTCGACTGGGTGACGCTGTTCGATGAGGAGACGCCGGAGCGGCTGATCGCCGAGGTGCGGCCGGACGTGCTGGTGAAGGGTGGTGACTATGTGGAAGACGAGGTGGCCGGCGCGGCGGTGGTGCGGGGGGATGGGGGGGAGGTGGTGATCGTTCCGCTCGTTCCGGGGTACTCGACGAGCGCGCTGGTGCGCCGCATCCGCGAAGGTCGGTGAAGGTTCTGCTCGCCACCCGGAGCGCCCACAAGGCCCGGGAAGTCGCCCGGATCCTGGGGGATGGCCGGAGGGGGGATTTCAGGCTCGCCACCCTTGATGACGTCGCCATCCCGTACTCCCCCGTGGAGGAATCGCTGGAGCCGTTCGATACCTTCGAGGAGAACGCCGCCTCCAAGGCACGCTATTTCGCACGGCTCTCCGGCCTTCCCACCGTCGCCGACGACTCCGGCATCAAGGTGGATGCGCTGGGAGGGCGTCCCGGTGTTCGGACCAAGCGGTTCGCGCCCGCTGGCCGCTATCCCGATCTCTCGCGCGACGAGGCGAACAACCGGCATCTGCTCGACCGCCTTGAGCATGTGCCGGCCCGCGATCGCGGGGCCCGATACGTCTGCGTGGCCAGCTTCATCGATCCGGTGAGCGGCGAGACCGCGCACTTCCGAGGGGAGGCACCGGGGCGAATCCTTCGCGAGGGCCGCGGAACCGGCGGCTTCGGCTACGATCCCATCTTCCGGGACGACGAGTTGCAGCGCACCTTCGCCGAACTCACCGAGGCCGAGAAGAACGCCCGCAGCCACCGGGGGAAGGCGTTTCGGGCATTTGCGGAGTTTCTGGCGGGCCGGTTGTAGCTGTCGTTGGAAGAGACGCCCGCGGAACGCCGGCGGCGCCCAGCTCCGCGACCGGATCCGCTACGCCGGTGACCGACTACCTGCCGCGCCCCGACACCGAGTCACCGTAGACGAGGGCGTGGTCCATCCGGTGAATGCCCAGCATGACCCAGCAGAGCGAAAGGTGGACCGGTAGCGCGAAGGCGATGAATTGCCGGTTCCCCGTGGACGTTGCGGGAATCAGGTTGAGGACCAGCGCCACGACAGCCAGCGCCAGCGCCCCCAGGACGAATCGCCGTCCCCAGATGCTCGTGCGCCCCTTCCGGAGCATCCGCAGCACGCCCGCCGCGACACCGAGTCCGAGCGGACTGAAGAGCAGGACGTTCTGGTTCCAGTAGATGAAGACGTGGTCCGTCCAGTGAACGCCGATGAACGCCGCGCCGGCCAGGAAGCAGAACAGTCCCCATATCGAAGCCAGCAGACCCAGCCCCAGTCGTCCCAGCCTGGAACTGGCAGCGGACCGGTACCCGAGGAACGCAAGGGCCAGCCCGGTGACGAGCCCGGAGAGCAGGAAGAGCAGGTCGAGGGACGGCGCGGCGACGGGTTCATGTTCCCGGGTCGAATCCACCCAGAGTTCCTCCGAGCGGACCAGCGGGGTACGCGTCCCGTCGGCCCGGGTCACGAAAAGGCCCCCGGCCGTGTCGCGCAGCTTCATCGGGATCCACATCTCGTCCCAGCGGTCGGTCGGTTCGTCTCCCTTGGGACCGAGGGCCAGGTTGATCGCCAGGTAGCCGATCGCGTCGGTCGAAGTCAGACGCCGGGTGTCCTGGCGCCAGGTCGAGCTGGTTGGAGCTCCCTCGGTGGCGGCCCGCAACTGCCCGTCCAGTACGGTGTCGAGGGCGTCGCGGAGCTTCGTGGAGCAGTTGTTTCGGTAGTAGTCGTACCGGTAGATGTAGTTTTCGGGCAGGACGTCGGTCTGGAGGATCTGGAGAAGGCGAGCCTTGCGGGCCGGTTCGAGGTCCAGTTCCTGTGCCCAGACCCTGCGGTTCTTGTCACGGTATGCGTCGATTAGAACCGAGGGCGACTGGGCCTCGACCATGTACATCATCAGCCCCTTGGCGAAACTGAGGTAGAAGCCCGCCGCTCTCTGGTCGAAGATGCCGTAGTTGAAGGCCGCTTCGTATCCGGTTTCGGAGTCCCGCACGACGAGGGCGTTGTGGCCGAAGAGTTCGTAGACGAGATCGCCCGGTTCGACGGTGAGGAGGTAGACGGAGAGGGACGAGCCGGGGGGTGGGGGGGTGGGGGGTGTGAGGGTGTCGGGTTCCTGCTGGGCTGCGAGTGAGGGGGTGGTGGTGAAGAGGAGAAGGGCCGAAAGGGTCCACGGCAGGGTGGGGCGCGGTGGAAGGGCGCGGGATGGCTTGAGAGGCGTGGTGGTGGTGGGTCGCTTCTGATCCAAGGGTCCTCCTGCGCTCAGCCTACCGCGTGAGGGGCGAAAGGGCGATCTTCTGATTGAAAGATACCACCTGTGCGAGGTGGTGAGATTCTCGGTGCAAGGTCCGCGCGATTCTGCTTCGGGCAACCGGGGTCTCGGGGCGTGGCGCAGCCCGGTAGCGCGCCTGCTTTGGGAGCAGGAGGTCGCCGGTTCGAATCCGGCCGCCCCGATTGGAGTTACGGGATTTGGGGGGTTCGATGCTCGCCAATTATGCTCGCCAGTTGGACGCGCAATCAACCCCTCGGTACTCCTCGATGGCTTTCCGCAGCCGGTCCTCGTCGGGTCTCTGGTAGCACTGGAGGACCGTCTCGGCCGTCTTCCAGCCGCCCAGATCGCAGAGCACCTTGAGCGGCAGGTCCATGAGGTCGCTGGCGAATGTCCGCCTGAGCGAGTGCCAGCCGCGGCCGCGCTTGGGCTCCAGCCCAGCGAACCTCTCAGCCCGCTTCCACCAGTCGCGCGCAAGCGAGCGGCTCATGCACGCGAACGGATCCTTCGAGTGCCTCTCGCGTCGACATCGCATAGTAAGGATCGGGTCGATTTCAGCATCAGGAGTGTTCACGTTACGGAGTCCCCATCCACGATCATTCTCCGGAGTTCCGCATGAACACGACCGACTACGACCGAATCGAGGCCGCAATTCGCTATCTGGCCAGGCATCGCAAGCGCCAGCCGGAACTCGCGGAATTGGCGGCGCACATCGGTCTGAGCCAAAGCCATCTGCATCGGCTGTTCTCGCGCTGGGCCGGCGTCACGCCAAAGCGCTTTCTCGAGTTTCTTACCGTTCAGCACGCGAAGAGGCTGCTCGACAGCTCCGAGCCCGTGCTCGCGACGGCCCATGGCAGCGGGCTTTCTGGCCCGGGCAGGCTGCACGATCACTTCGTAACCGTGGAGGCCGTCACCCCGGGCGAGTATCGGAGCAGGGGCGCGGGGCTGACGATCCGCTTCGGCATCGGAGAATCACCGTTTGGGCCTGTGTTCGTCGCCTGGACGGAACGCGGCGTCTGCCGGGTCGGGTTTGTGGCCGACGGGGATGTCTCCGCCGAGAAGGAGGCTCTCCGCCGGGCTTGGGGGCGGGCGTCGATCGAAGGCGACGAACTGACGGCAACAGCACTGGCGCGGTCCATCTTCTCGGCGCCCTTCGAAGCCGAGAGCCGCCCGCTGACCGTCCATGTGCGTGGGACCAACTTCCAACTGGCCGTCTGGCGCGCCCTGCTGCGCGTGCCTCCCGGGAGGGTCGTGACCTACGGTCGCGTGGCCGAAGAGGCTTGTAGCGCGCAGGCGGCGCGGGCGACGGGGAGCGCGGTTGGCAGCAACCCGATCGCCTTCCTCATTCCGTGCCATCGCGTGATCCGCGCGGGCGGGATCACGGGCGACTACGCCGGGGGTGCCACGCGGAAACGCTGTATGTTGGCGTGGGAGGCGAGTCGGCAGTTCGCCAGCGGCCAAGGCGTCCGATGACCGATCCGCACTATTCGCTGTTTCCGGACCATGATTCCCGGACGGCGGCGGACCACGCGCTCACTGAACGCCTTGGGGTGTCGCGGCGTCTCATGCCGTCGCGCGACGTCGTACCCGCTGGTCCGTCCGGCGAATGGCTGCGGGAGCTGCGAAACATGAAATTCGACCGGCCCAGAGAGCTGGCGGGCTTGACGGAATGGGTGATCGACGGCCTAGAGACCGGCACGGTACAGGTGACGCATCCGGGCTATCTTGGCTTGTTCAACCCTGCGCCGACGTTCGCCTCCGAGTGCGCCGACCGGATCGCCTCCTCGTTCAACCCCCAGGTCTGCGTGCACTCGCATGCGCCAGCGGCGGTGGAGATCGAGCTGCACGTGATCCGGGAAGTGGCGCGCAGGGTCGGCATGCCGGATGGGTCGGGCGGGCACTTCACCAGCGGTGGATCGGAGGCGAACCTCACGGCAGTGCTCTGCGCTCTTCAGGCCGCATGTCCGGCGTATGGTGATGACGGCGTGTGTGCATTCGCCCGTGCGCCGCGCGTCTATGTGTCGGAGGAGAGCCATTTGGCTTGGCTGAAGATCGCTCACGCCGGGGGCATCGGGCGCAACGCGGTTCGGCTGATCCAGACCGACGGGCGAGGACGCATGGACCCCGATGCCTTGGCCGAAGCGATTGCAACTGACATCTCCAGCGGCCGCATGCCTGTCATGATCGCGGCGACGGCGGGTACCACCAACGCGGGCATGGTCGATCCGTTGACCCGTTGCGGCGAACTGGCCAGGGAGCACGGCATGTGGTTCCACGTCGACGCGGCATGGGGTGGTGCGCTGATTGCCAGCGATACCGGCGGTGCTCTCAAGGGCATCGAGCGGGCGGACTCGATCACGATCGACGCCCACAAGTGGTTTGCAACGACCATGGGAGCCGGCATGTTCCTGACCTCCAGACCGGATGTCGCCGCTCAGGTCTTCCGGGTCGACGCCAGCTACATGCCCAGGAGCGACACGGCCAAGGACTTCTTCGTCAACTCGAGCCAGTGGTCGCGCCGGTTCGTCGGCCTGCGACTGTTCCTTGCACTCGCAGCAGCGGGTTGGACGGGATACGCCGGCCACGTCGAGCGCGCCATTCGACTGGCGGACAGACTGGCGCGGCGGTTGCAGCGCGACGGTTGGTCGCTCGCGAACGACTCCCCCATGGCGGTCGCATGTCTCGTGCCGCCCGAGGGCCATGAGGCCGTTCCAAGCTACGTCGATGCCGTTCGCAGGGACGGCCGGTTCTGGGTGTCAACCGCAGTCTTGGAGGGCAAAGCAGTGCTGCGAGCCTGCATAACCAACGGGCGAACGAGCGAGCGCGACATCGACACGCTCGTCCACACCCTCAAGGCGGTAGCGCCGTCGATTGGAGCCCACAGGCGTAATCCGACCTGAGCGTGTCGGAACCTCACCGAACCGATCTCGACTCGAACAGAATACTCGCTGCCGTATTGCCGACGACGGTGACGTGTTCGATCGTTTTGCCGGGTGTCACGCTTCAACCGGGGAAGGCATCCGGTGCGGGCCTTGCGCGCCACAACGCGGCTCGGGCGACGACGGGGTGGGAGGGAGCGAGGCTAATCGGTCAGGTCAGCTTGCCCTCCGATACCCACGCGAAACGCGGCTTTCGGCAGCATGGGTTGCCCGTATCGACCCTGCCAAACGTCAAGCACTGTCAAGCAACGTCGTTCTGCTTGATCCAGTCGCGTAGGGCGTGGTCGATCCGCGTCTGCCAGCCCCGGCCTTCAGCCCGAAAATGATCGATGACCTCCTGGGACAACCGGATGGTGGTCGATACCTTCGGCTGCGCCTTGGGGGGACGCCCCCGACGGACGCGCGCCTTGGCGAACTTCTCGGGCCAGCCGTCCTTCGAGAGATCGGGAGCGGTGTCGGGGTCAAAACCTCGGGCCGTAGAGCCGTCGTTCTCTTTCATTGGCCCTCCTCATGCTGATGATCCTGTGTGCGTCGTCGCGGCGTGTCCAGACGAGGACCACCATCGCTTCGTCCAGAAAGCCGATGGTGATGTAGCGAACCTCGCCGTAGTCCTGCCGGTCGTCCTCGACGGTTAGCGTGGCGTCGGCGAACACCTCATCCGCGCGGGCCAAGTCCAGCCCTCGGGCCCTGAGCGTCGCCGCGTGCTTCGCCTCGTCGAACTCGATCCGCATGATTAATGTTACTACAGGAATTGGGCTGTCAAGGACCGTCCCCGGTCGCTGAGGATTTTCCAACCCGTCCAAACGGTGGTGTGGATCGTCGGTGCAGACACACGCTGAGGCGGCAATTGCCAAGCCAAACGACGGATGCCGTGTCGCGATCCCGCTCCCCGCCAAATGCCCTCCATTTGACCCGGTTTTCCGGCTTTTTCGGTCCGGCAGACCAAGACATACCCCAACGGCAAGAAGCGCAGATCGTGCAGTCCCAGTTAGACTTATGAGATTCCTTGCCGGGATTCGCGTCCCGTTTTGATCGATTTGGGAGCAGGAGGTCGCCGGTTCGAATCCGGCCGCCCCGACTGGAGGTAACCGAATTCAACGAGTGGGTAAAGGATGAAATCACTCAAGCTGTGGTTCGGCATCACGCTCGTCGGCATCGGCGCCGGGCTCTGCTACCCGGGCTACAAGATCGGGTGGTGGGGAGTGGCACTCGTACGCCGGCAGCGCGAGCACCTCGATCCCGAGGCCCGCGAGTCGTTTGACGGGATGGTCAGGAAGATGCGGACGATGGCCCGCGGGGCACAGGAGGGCTGACCCCCTCCTTGGGCCGGCCTCGTCCGATGCCATGGGGATGCTGGTGTCTGGGCGGCGGGTACACCGAGGGCACCGATTTCCATGAAGACGCTGAAGATTGGCATCGCCGGCTACGACGAGATGAAGGAGCGCACGGTGGCAATCGCCCGTGGCGAGCGCACCCCAGCGAAGGGTGACCCGAAGGTCTGGTTCACCTCGATCGAGAGCTTCGCGAAGTTGCTGTCCGAGCACAATCGGCATCTCCTGGAGCTGATCGCCCGTGAACGGCCGCGTTCGCTGACGGAACTCGCGGCGCTGGCCGGGCGCAGCAAGTCGAACCTCTCGCGAACTCTGAAGACGATGTCGCAATACGGACTCGTGGAATTGCGGCGGGGCGCGCGTGGTACGCTGGTGCCGCGGGTTCCCTACGACCAGGTGAGGCTCGATGTCTCGTTGACGGGGATGGGGGGTGGGTCGACCGGTGGCGGCCCGTGAAGCTTGAGTGCAGGGTGCTGGGGTTTCCGTGAGGTCCCCTCAGACACCGTCGCGCTGCTTGATCCAGTCCCGTAGGGCGTGGTCGATCCGCGTCTGCCAGCCCCGGCCTCCAGCGCGAAAATGGTCAATGACCTCCTGGGACAACCGGATCGTGGTCGATACCTTCGGCCGCGCCTTGGGGGGACGCCCCCGACGGACGGGCGCCTTGGCGAACTTCTCGGGCCAGCCGCCCTTTGAGAGATCGGGAGCGGTGTCGGGGTTAAAGCCTCGGGCCGTAGAGCTGTCGTTCTCGTTCATTGGCCCTCCTCATGCTGATGATCCTGTGTGCGTCGTTGCGGCGCGTCCAGACGAGTGCCACCATCGCTTCGTCCAGAAAGCCGATGGTGATGTGGCGAACCTCACCGTAGTCTTGCCGGTCGTCAAGGACGGTTCCCGGTCGATCACGCTGGAACCGCGCCGCCTGTCTCACGCCGGACTTCGATCAGCAGGCGCAATTCGGGCACGGACGACGTAAGGCACGTCCAATTCGTCCGTCACGACCAGCCATGCCAAGTCGCCCCTTACAACCGGATCGACTTGATCCGAGAAGCCGAAACCCAGTTCCAGGTTGGCCGTTCCGAGATAGGTGCCGTTCCTGGAGTAGACATCGAACAGGACTCCGCCGCCCGGTGACGGCATTCGGACCCACAGGTTGCCCTCGGCCGACTGGAAGATCGCCTCGACCGCGGGTTTGACAGTGGGAATCCGGGACCAGTCCCACTGGCTTGTCACGCCACTGGCCGCAAGCATTTGGCGCATCGCGGCGATCACCGAGTCGCGTTCGACCTCCGTCACGGGCACGGCAGGCCTGCGGGTTTCGACCAAGAGAGTCGTATCCCCGCCCGGTTCCCACCGCGACAGGCGGTATGCGGGATCGCCGGCGCGCGTGGACCACACGCCGCCCCGCGAATCGATGTGCCTGATCTCGCCCGCGAAGAACGGGATCCCGTACATCATGTAGCCGCCGTCCTGCTCCAGGTAGAAGGCACCAGGTTGGTCTGAGGGATCGTACTCTTCGTCTTCCGGTTGATCGCTGGGCAACGGGATCGAGTTCACCAGCGTCATCGTCAAATCGTAGACGCGAATCTGCTTCCGGTTCCCGCCCGACCACGGCCGATGGATGCGGCTCCCGTCCACGATCGCGCCATTCCACACCCAGCCGTAGTTTCCGTCGTCGAAAGGAAAGGACTCGACGAAGCCGTCTTCGGGATCAAAGACCGACATGCGCCCGTTGCGCCCGTCCGGGACCCAGATGCGTCCGTTGGGGCCAAGCATGAGACCGTTCGCGTCCGCGAACTCGCCCGGTCCCTGTCCCCTGCCGCCATGGGTCGCGATGTGAACACCATCGGGGCCGAACACACGCAGTTCCTGTGCCTGGGAATCCAGGACGGCGAAGCCTCCATCGTCCAGCGCCACGAGACCCTTCAGATGGGCGAACGCGGCCGGTCCGGTGCCGTCCAGGGAGCCGACGCGGAGTTCCTCGACCAGAGTCCAGGTGGGGGATGCGTCTGCCGCCGGGATGTTTGTGACGTGGACCGTGCCGGAAGGCAAAGTGTCCCGCAGCGTGGTCCAGTCGCTCCGGGACCCGGTCTCGTCGCAGCCGGCCAAGGCCGCCCATGCCACGGCGAGCAGCGTCCAACTCCGTTTCACGGTCAGCGCCTCGGTTCGGCTGCGCGAATCAGGCGCCGCAACGCGGCGACATCGTCCTGGATCGACTGCTCGATTCCCTCGGCACGACGGTCGGCATCCGACTCCCCGATCCGCGCTTCCAACTCTCTGACCCTTCGGTCCAGATCGTATTGCTCGATCCGGGCCTCGATTCCTCGGATCTTCCCATCCAGATCGTACCGCTCGATGCGGGCCCCGATGTCTCGAACCTTCCCGTCGAGATCGTACCGCTCGATCTCCTGTCCGATCTCGCGCACTCGCCGGTCCAGGTCGTATTCCACGATGGCCTGGCGCGCGGAACGCAACTCGCCTACGGCACGCACTAACTGGACTTGCATGTTGGTCAATCGTCTGACGAACTCACGCTGCGTTTCCTCCCGAAGCCGCAACGCGTCCTCTACGATGCGCCGAACGTCTTCGTCCAATGCGCGAAGCCGCACTTCGTCGAACTCTTCGACCAGGGCCTGGGCCACCGTCTCCAGTTCTCGCAAGTCGAGCCGCTCCAGAGCCCGCGTCGTTCCCCGCAACGCTTCTTCGATTCCAGCGGATGCCACCCGGGCCATCCCCCGCCGCAGGCCTGCGACCCTCCGTTCGTGGCCCGCAATCTGGCGGTGAAGACTTGCGACGTGTCGCTCGCGGGACGCGATCCGGCGGTTCAGACTCGCGACGTGCCGTTCGTGGGATGCGATCTCACGACGCAGACCCGCGACGTGCCGTTCATGGCCCCCAATCTCCCGTCGCAGACCGGCGACGTGCCGTTGGTGAGCTCCTATCTCCCGGCGCATGCTGCCTTCCTTACCGCGCACCTCCCAGGCCTCCTGGGAGCGCGCCAACACGGTCAACATCAGGTTGCGCCAGTCGCGAGCCTGGTCGTCGAAGGGTAGGGAGCGGCCATCGATGCTCCATTCGTACTCCAAGCCGCCCGGGCCGGAAGCGATCGCCATCCGGTGAAGGCTTTGCGCCCGCGACTGAAGGACCAGCCGACTGCCGGGATCCATGCTCGCGACCGCCGTGCCGTCTCCGGTCATCACGACATCGCCGCTGGTATGCATGCAGAGCGACATCCCGGCTACGGATACCCGTACGGTGGTCGACTGACGGTTCTTGACCATGCCGGTGAAGCCTCCCGGCTTGCACTCGATCTCCTGTAGTCTGAGGACTTCCGGCACCGCCGGGGCAGCCGCGATTGGACCCGTCGCGGGAGGCTGCGCCGGCGTCCTGTTGGACGGAGACGCCGACGCTGGCGCCGGACTCACGGAAGATGCCGGGTTCTCGGCCGGACGTTCGGCGAGACGCTCGGTCTCAACCTGTGGCGTGGAGTCTGCGGCTGGATCCATGCGGACGGGTCTGGCGCAGGCTGCAACCATGCCCACCACACCAACTGCCGCCAGCGCGCCATAGGTGCGGATTCTCGAAAAACGCGGACGATGCAGCTTGAGAATGGACATGATTCTGCTCTCCAAATGCGGGTGTTGTACCACGGGCAGCGAAAGGACAGTGGGACCACGGGTGATCTCGGACGCCAGCGAAAAGAGGTGGCGGGCGTATGCTGAGGGGCGGACGCCAAGGTCCAGGACTTCCTCGTCGCACGAGCGCTCCCTCGCGGCGGCCGCGAGGCGTGATGCGAGCCAGGCAAGGGGATGAAACCAGTACAGTGCTGCCACGGCACCGGCTGCGAGTCGCCACAGCGCATCCCGACGACGAACATGCACCAGTTCATGCGACACAACCATCTCGCGCCGGCCGGACGTCCAGCTCTCGGCGGACGCCGGCAGCAGAATCACGGGCCTCAGCGGACCGCCCGTCATGGGTGTCGAAACCCGGGGACTGGACAGGATCCGAGTGTCACCGCGCACGCGCGCCCGGTCCCGGAGCATCTCTGTCGACAGGATCCAGTCCGGATCACGAATCGGGATCGCCCCCCGCACGAGCTTTCGGAAACGAAGGGCGGCAGCACCGAGGGAGACGAGCCCGGCCCCGCAGCCTAGCGCCCAGATGAGGAACACGCCTGCGGCAGGAGTCAGCGGGATCGAGCGGCCGGGCCGAGGGGCGGACGGCACATGTCCAGTCGGGAGTGGAGCCACGGGATGTGGCTGGCGAGCCGCGCCGCGAGGATTGACCGTCGCTGACAGCTCGCTCGCTGTCTTGTTCGGGAGCTGGGATTCAATTGCGGAGGTCCGCGCGGGCAGAATGGGAAGCACCCACCCTGGGGCCAGCAGGCTCAGCACCGGCAGCATGAGCAGCACCGCGAACGTCGTCGTCCACAACAGATGCAGAGTCCTGGCGGAACCGCGTCTTGCAAACCATGCGAGGACAAGGGCTACGGACAGGACCAGCGTGGCTTTCGCAACCAGGCCGATGGCTCCGGCGGCGGTGATTGGCAGGCTGGTCATCGTCCATCCTCCTCGGCTTCATCGATCATCCTCTTGATGCGCTCGCGCTCGTCCGGCGTAAGATCTCCTTCGCCGAGTTCGAGGAGCATGGCGACCGCGCCCTCGACGCTGCCTCCGAAGAACGTCCGCAGGACGCGGTGCATTGCGGAGCGTCGCGCCCGCACGACGGGCATCGTCGGAGAATAGACGTAGCGGTGACCTTTCGGCGTCCGTTCCAGATGTTGCTTGCCGACGAGGATGCGAAGAATCGACCGGACGGCCGAATCGGTCGGCGGGTCGGCCAGGCGTTCCCGTATCTGGGCCGCTGTCGCGCTGCCCAACTCGTACAGGACGTCCATTACCTCGCGTTCGCGTCTGCTCAACGGTGGGAGTTGGCTCACGATGCTCGCGCTCCATTCGGCGGTGTTCTCGTCCGGTCCTCACGACTCGGACGCAGGGTCGAATGGAATCGTAACACAAAAGTGTTGAGAAGTCAACACTTCAAGTGCCGCGCGGTTAGGGTGCGCGGTTCAGCACCGCGGCCATCGGGGCCGAAGCAGCAGCTGTGGCCTCCTACCAATCCGACGACCGCTCATCATGCAGCGCCGTCGGCAGCTTGTACGAGTGCTCGAATTCGTCGAAGCTGGCAAACTCCATCAAAGCCTCGAACCGATCCTGGTTCTGCTTCGCAGCCACGCGGGGAAGCATCCTGCCGACCATCCGCCGGGCGCGGTGCCTGAACCGCAGCCAGGGCACCACCTTCCGCCTCCGCCGTGGGAACCTGAGCGAATCCGCGAGCTCGTCACCAACCAGCTCCCGGGAAACCTGCGTCACCGTGCGGGCCATCTTCCGGCGCTCCGGGGGTGCCTTGACGCCGACGATGATCGGCGCGCTGTTCACCACGCTGTTGGCCATGATGATCCCGTCGTGGTCGGTGGGAGGCTCGCACATCCTGCCGATCTCGAAGGTTCGGACCGCCGATGCCTCGTCGTGAAAGAGGATCTTCTCGGGGATGCCGAACAGGACGCCGGCGTACCGCCAGACGTGAACGAAGGCTTCGCGCTCGTCGCGCGTGAAGTCGCCCCCGAGTGCGGCGACGTGTCCCATCAGGCGGCCCGAGAAGGCGGACCCGGCCAACAGTATGTGTGCCGCGCTGAGGGGCGTGCCGTACCGCTCCCGGTCCCACTCGTCGGAGCCGGTGAGAAGATGCCTTGACTGGGCGTGCACCAGGCGGGCCCGGAGCGTCAGCCTCCATCCGTCCCCTCCGGGCTCCATTCCGCCCGGGAGGTACTGCTCGACCAGCTGCATGCCGTTGTGCTTGAGACGGCGTATGGCCGCAACCACGAGCCGTCCCCGGATTCGAAACGACTTGCTGATCAGCGTGGAGAATCCCTCCACGATGCTGCCGCCCACGAGGGCCGCAAGGACGATGTCCGAGTTGCGGAGAAAGGCCTGGGAAGCGACACGCGCGCGCCTTCTGTCGAACCAGTCCGGGATCCGGTTGGCTTCCTCGACGAAGGCCAGGAGGGAATCGGGGACGCCGTCGCGCGACGTTTCCGGGCCCTCCAGCACCTTGGCCAGGGTGTCGTGGATCTCCTCCGGAGACAGGGATCCCAGATCGCGGATTACGGCGTCCGCGAGGGGATCGCCGACGGTCGTATGGCGGATGTATGCTTCCGCCAGCTGGGGATCGCGGGCCCGGGCCGCTTCATATCCTGCTGCGTACGCGCTGGGGATGTTCACAGGCCGGCGCGAGGGGGCGTCCGGTGAACACGTCCGCCGCCCCGGGGCCGGGGAATGTCCAGTCCTCGGGCCCTGAAAACCTCTGCGCGCTTCGCCCCATTGACCTCGATCCACATGATTCAATGTTCACGCTGAATCTGGACTGTCAAGCAAGCCTACGCGGTCCGAGAAGTACCGGGTGTCGCCGCCGGCCAGTTGGGCGGCTTGTATGCCCATGCGCCATCGGCGCTTACGACCGCATCAGCCTCCAGAACCTGAACAGTGCGAGCCAGTGGTCGAAGGTCAGGCCGCTGGGTGGCCCGGAAGGATCGAACCTGAGATCCCGACTCAGCCGATGGATCTGCGTTCGCGTGACTTCGGATCGCAGACACCGCCGGATCGAGCGTCCGTCGCGACCGAAGCAACTCCGGATGAAGCGCCGGTAGTCCGCGGCCTGGGAACGGTCCACAAGCGGTCTGGTTCGGCGGGCGAGCCAGAGCGCGACGGCGTCGACGCCGGGAGGGGGATCGAAGTCGGTACGGCGAAAGTGACGCACGATCTCGATCTGCCACCACGGCTTGAGGAGCAGCGAGGACAAGGTCTCCCGTGAGAAGGGACTGCCGGCAAACCGTTCGGCCGCTTCGCGCTGGACCACGAGATAGGCGTCCTCGGGTGGAGAATCGGCCCGGACAAGCCGGCGGACGATCGCGGCCGTCCGATTGAACGGAATGTTCCCCAGGACCTTGTAGGGGACTTCGGGTAGCCGAAAACGCAGAAAGTCGGAGGTGACGATCGTGACGCGGCTATCACTCGGGAAGCGCGTGCGAAGCGTCTCGGACAGCGCTCCGTCGAACTCTACCGCGACGACCTCACGGCATCGGCGCGCCAGTTCCCGCGTGAGAATGCCACGGCCCGGCCCGATCTCGACGACCAGATCGTTTGGTGTGACGGGAGCCTGGGCGATCAGGCTGGCCGCAAGCGACCTGCTCCGCAGGAAGTGCTGTGAGAGGTCCGCACGCCTGGGTGTCCGGTATCTGGACACGACGAACCATCACGAACGTAGACATGGCATCTCCTGTGCTTCGCGAGCAGGGTCGAAGGGCTTCGGGTACTACGTTAGGCGATCAGGCGTGCCGGCCGCAACCGATTCCGGCGAGACTGGTTAGCGTCCTCGAGGCCACGGATTGCCGACGAGGTGGCTGATCCCACCTGCGGTCACTAGAATGGAGCAGAATGGCGGGAACGCGAGTTCTGCTGATGCGCTTCCCGCCTTCGGCAAATGCCCCCAACGCTGCTCACATGGACCCGGGTTAGAGAGCATTGAGACGTCAACGACTGCTCCCAATCACCGCCGCTATCGCCTCACTCACTCTCTGGGTCTACGCGTGCGGGGACGGAACCACAGAGCCTCCTCCCGATCCATCGAGGCCCACCACGATCACGGTGAGCCCCGCCACGGCCGAACTGGCGGCACTGGGCGCGACGGTACAGCTGACCGCACAGGTCCTGGACCAGAACGGCCAGGTGATGGCGGGGGCGACGGTGACCTGGGCGAGCAGCGCCACCGGCGTGGCGACAGTAAGCGCGTCCGGGCTGGTGCAAGGCGCCGGGGAAGGCACGGCGACGATTACGGCCACCTCGGGGGATGTATCGGGGACATCCGAGATCACCGTGTTCGACCCCGACCGGGCGGCGCTGGTGGCGCTCTACAACGCGACCGATGGTCCGAACTGGGTCGACAATACCAACTGGCTGACGGACACGCCGTTGGGGGAGTGGTATGGGGTGGTCACGGATGCGTTGGGGCGGGTCGTCGAGCTGGATCTGTCGGCTGAGCAGGACAAGCGGCCAGGAGACTACCTGTCGCACGGCCTTTCGGGTGCAATCCCTCCAGAGCTGGGCAATCTCACCCACCTGCAACATCTGTCCCTCACGGGCAACGATCTTTCGGGCGCGGTCCCCCCAGAATTGGGCAATCTCGGCAACCTGCAATCGCTGAGCCTCGCGTACAACGCCCTGTCCGGTCCGATCCCGCCCGAGCTGGGCAATCTCGCAAGTCTGGTGGTTCTCGACATCCGAAGGAACCGTGACTTTGTCACCTCTACCGGTCTTTCGGGTCCGATCCCACCGGAATTGGGAGGGCTCGCCAACTTGGAGATCATGAACCTTACGGCGAACCTTCTTTCGGGTCCGATCCCGCCCGAACTGGGCGACCTCGCCAACCTGGAGGCATTGCAACTCAACAACAACGATTTGTCGGGCCCGATCCCCCGAGAGTTCGGCGGTCTCACCAACCTGACGCACCTGGGTTTCTACGTCAACGATCTTTCGGGCCCGATCCCTCGGGAGCTGGGCAACCTTGCCAATCTGAGGAGGCTGGACCTCGGCGACAACCACCTTTCGGGCCCAGTGCCCCCGGAGTTGGGTAACCTTGCCAAGTTGCAATTCCTGAACCTCGCCGGGAACGAGCTTTCGGGTCCGATCCCACCAGAGTTGGGCGATCTTCCCATACTTTCGTGGCTGGCGCTCAGCAACAACGACTTTACAGGTGCGCTTCCCGAGAGTTTCTTGAAACTCTGGTCGCTACGCACATTCGGTTGGTATTGTGGCGAGTCTTTGAATTCGGCATGTGCGCCGGCGACCCCCAGTTTCCTCCATTGGCTGGGTAGGCTCGCGTGGACCGGGGTATTCTGCAACGCGTCCGATCAGGCCGTGCTGACCAACCTGTTCAATGCGACGGGCGGAGAGGAGTGGGTCGAGTCCGTCGGTTGGCTCGACGGCCCGGCGCTGGAGGAGTGGCACGGCGTGTCGAGCGATTCGCTAGGCCGAGTGACGGTCCTCGACCTGAGCGACAACGGACTCTCGGGCGACCGTTTGGGGAACATTGGCGACCTCGGACAGCTGACCGAGCTACGCATTGACGGAAACCCGCTCGGAGGGCGCCTGCCGCTGTCGCTGACCCACTTGGATCTCGACGAGTTCCACTACGACGGCACGGAGCTGTGTGAGCCGGCGGATGACGACTTCCGGGCGTGGCTGGACGGGATCGCGTCACGCCGGGGTACGGGCATCCAATGCGCGCCGTTCACGGACCGCGAAGTGCTGGCGGTCTTGTACGAGGCCACCGACGGGCCCAACTGGGTCAACAGCGAAGACTGGCTGACCGAGGTGCCGCTCGCGCGCTGGCACGGAGTGCAAACGGACGAACGGGGTCAGGTGACGGGGATCTCCCTGATTCGCAACGGTCTGACAGGCCTGATCCCCCCGGAGCTGGGCGGCCTGGCCAAGCTGGAGTCGCTGTACCTGGCAGGCAACGAGCTTTCGGGCGCGATTCCCCCCGAACTGGGTGGGCTCCCGAATCTGGGGTGGCTGGACCTTCATGGCAACGATCTTTCGGGCGCGATTCCGCCGGAGTTGGGGGATCTCGGCGATCTGCGTAGCATGGTGCTCAGCTCAAACGACCTTTCGGGCCCAATTCCGGCGGAGCTGGGCGGCCTGCCCGAGTTGGAAGGACTCGATCTCTACAACAACAACCTCTCCGGTCCGATCCCTCCGGAACTTGGGAACCTCACCAACCTGCGAGGCATGGGACTCGGCCGGAACAGCCTCTCGGGCGCGATTCCGCCGGAGTTGGGCGGCCTGCTCAAGCTGGAAAGGCTCGATCTCGACGCGAACAAGCTCTCCGGTCCGATCCCCCCGAGATTTGGGAACCTCGCCAACCTGGGTCAGCTGAGCCTCCAGTCCAACGCTCTAACGGGTTCCATTCCGCCGGAACTGGGCAGTCTCACCAACCTGCAGTCACTGCTCCTCAGCAACAACGCTCTCACGGGCCCGATTCCGCCGGAGCTTGGCGGGCTAGGCAATCTGTTGACTCTGCGCCTCGGCTCGAACGTCTCGGATATCGGCTACAACCAGCTTTCGGGTCCGATCCCTGAAGAACTCGGGAATCTCACCAACCTGCGTGAACTGAGCCTCCAGTTAAACGCTCTTTCGGGTGATGTTCCTCCAGAACTGGGAAATATGACGAGACTGGAGAGTCTGCAATTGCAGGGCAACACTGGACTGGCAGGACCCGTGCCGCTGGGCATTAGAGACCTGCCGCTCCAGACATTGATGGCCATGGGCACGGATTTGTGCATACCCTGGGATCCTCCCTTCTCGACCTGGCTGGCGACCATCAGCCGGCACTGGATCGCCCGGTGCAGCGAGTCGTTGGCGTATCTCGTCCAAGCGGTGCAATCCCGCGCGCACCCGGTTCCGCTGGTGGCGGGCGAGGAGGCGCTGCTGCGGGTCTTTGTCACGGCGGCGAAGGAGACCGACGAGGGCATACCCGCCGTGCGCGCTCGCTTTTTTCTGGACGGCGCCGAGCAACACGTCGTTGACATACCAGCGGGCAATCGTCCCATTCCGACCGAGTTGGACGAGGGCGATCTGTCGAAGTCGGCGAACGCGAAGATTCCGGGACAAATCGTGCAGCCGGGGCTCGAAATGGTCGTCGAGATCGACCCCGGCGGCGAGCTCGATCCCGAGCTGGGCGTGCCGACGCGGATCCCGGAGACGGGCCGAATGGCCATCGAAGCGCGGGAGATGCCCGCGCTGGACCTCAAGCTGATCCCCTTCCTCTGGGCCGAAGACCCGGACTCGGTGGTCCTTGAGGCGGTGGATGGCATGGCCAGGGACCCAGAGGGCCACGGGCTGCTCCACGATACACGCGTTCTGCTGCCGGTCAACGACATTCGGGTGACGGCGCACGAGCCGGTGGTCAGCACCAGTAATCACGCGCACGACCTGGGGTGGCAGACCGAGGGGATCCGGATCCTGGAGGGCGGCGAGGGGCACTACATGGGCATGATGTCCGGAGCCGTGACGGGAGCCGCTGGAGTAGCGATCGTTGGCGGTCGAGCGAGCTTCTCGATACCGGATTCCAAAATCATGGCCCACGAGCTGGGCCACAACATGAGCCTCCGGCATGCGCCGAATTGTGGGTACCCATCCACTCACGACCAGTGGTACCCGTATCCACGAGGTTGGACGGGCGCCTGGGGATATGACTTCCGAGGTGAACGGGTGATGTCAGCGTACCGCAAGGACGTGATGAGCTACTGCAACCCTCATTGGATCAGCGACTACCATTTCACCAACGCGTTCCTGTACCGCCTGCGCGACGATGGCGCGCCCTCCCGGGTACGCGCCGCGGCCCAGACCACTTCGCTGCTGCTGTGGGGCGGCGTTGACGCTGATGGCCAACTCTTCCTCAATCCCGCCTTCGTAGTGGACGCCCCGCCCGCGTTGCCCGACTTGGCGGGCGACCACACGATAACCGGACGTGACGCAGGCGGCGGCGAGCTCTTCTCGCTGAGCTTCACTATGCAGGAGTGGCAGTCGAAGGAGGCGACCGGCTCCTCTTTCGTCTTCGCGCTGCCGGCTTGGGCGGACTGGGCGGATGACCTCGCCAGCGTCACCCTCTCCGGCCCTGCGGGCCACGCCACACTGGACGCCGACAGCGACGCTCCCATGGCCATCCTGCGCGATCCGCGCAACGGCCGGGTGGTCGCCTTCCTGCACGACGCGACGGATCCGTCGGCAGCGCAGGCGACCGCAGGCAACGCGCTCACACAGGCGGCGGGTGGGCTGGATGTGCTCTTCAGCCGTGGTATTCCGGACGCAACGGCTTGGCGGAGATGACATGACGGACTCCGAACTTCAGTCCCTTGGCGGGAACGCGGAGTTCCCCAGACGCGCTTCCCGGCCTTCGGCAGGTGCCTCCAGCCCTGCTCACCTGGACCCGGGTTACGGAAGAATGAGACGTCAACGCCTGCTCCTGATCACCGCCGCCCTCGCATCACTCACTCTCTGGACGTACGGGTGCGGCGACGGGACCACAGAGCCTCCTCCCGATCCACCGAGGCCCACCGCCGTCACCGTGAGCCCGGCTACGACCGAACTGGCGGCGCTTGGCGCGACGGTACAGCTGACGGCGCAAGTCCTTGACCAGAACGGCCAAGTGATGACGGGGGCATCGGTGACTTGGGCGAGCAGCGCCGCCTCCGTGGCGACTGTGAACCCGTCCGGGCTGGTGACGGCCGTGGCCAACGGGGCTGCCACGATCACGGCGACGGCGGGCCAGGCCTCGGGAAGCGCAGCGGTGACCGTGGCACAGGTGGCCCGTTCAGTGACGGTGGCGCCGACGGAGGCGAACTTCGCGGCTCTGGGCGATACGCTACGGCTGACCGCCGAGGCGCACGACGCGAACGGCCACGCGGTATCGGGCGCCCAAGTCTCGTGGGAAACCAGTGACGACACCCTGGCGACAGTGAACGCTTCCGGGCTGGTGACGGCCGTGGCCAACGGGACTGCCACGATCACGGCGACGGCGGGGCAGGCTTCGGGAAGCGCGGCGGTGATCGTGGCGCAGGTGGTCAGCGCCGTGGCGGTGGCGCCGGATACGGCCATGGTGGTGGAGGGCGACACGTTGCGGCTGGCGGCAACCGCCACCGACTCAAACGGGCACGCGGTGGCGGCGGTCGAGTTCGTGTGGGCGTCGGGAGACACGTTGGTGGCCGTGGTGGATGCGTCCGGGCTGGTGACCGGGGTCGGCACCGGACGGGTGCAGTTGACGGCTACCACGGCGGAGATCACTGGCCGCGGGGAGCTGACGGTCGTGGCTCGGATGCCCGCGAGCATCGCCGTTACGCCTGACACGGTGGTGCTGGGCGCGCTGGGACACACCGCACAGCTCACGGCCGAGGTGCGCGATCAGACCGGGCGCGTGATGGATGGGGTCCCGGTTGTATGGTCGAGTGGAGACACGACCATCGCGGTGGTCGACTCGTCCGGGTTGGTCAGGGCGGTGCGCAACGGTGAGGTGATGGTCACGGCGACGGCGGGCGAGGCTTCCGGCGGCGCACATGTGAACGTCAGGCAGTCGGCAGGTTCGGTGACGCTGTCGCCTCCGGCGGATACCGTTTCGCTAGGCGATACGCTTCGGCTGGTCGCGGAGGCGTACGACGAGACGGGCCACCTGGTGGAGGGCACCGTGTTTGCCTGGTCGTCGAGCGATGCCGCTGTGGCGACGGTGGACCCCTTGGGGCTGGTGCGAGGGGCGGGGGAAGGCACAGCGACGGTCACGGCCACCGCGGGGGACGTGTCGGGGACATCCGAGATCACCGTGACCAACCCGGACCGCGCGGCGCTGGTGGCGCTGTATCATGCGACGGACGGTCCGAACTGGGTCGACAACACGAACTGGCTGACGGATGCGCCGTTGGGGGAGTGGTATGGGGTGGAGACGAATGCCGCGGGCCGGGTGGTCGGGCTCGACCTGAGCGGGAGATTCGACTATGAAGCGCGGTTGTGGACCGAGCATGGCCTACAAGGGGAGTTCCCGGTCGAAATCGCGAACTTGACCGGGCTAACGCGTTTGAACCTGAGAGCCAATGATCTCAACGGCTCGATTCCGCCGGAACTGGGGGGGCTGGAGAATCTGAAATCGCTGAACCTCATCAGCAACAGGCTGTCGGGACCGATTCCGCCCGAGCTGGGCGGCCTGTCGAATCTGGTGGAGCTGATCCTTACGCGAAACGACCTTTCGGGACCGATTCCGTCGGAACTGGGCGAGCTGGCGCATCTTTCGCGTCTGTCCCTGGGCGCGAACGCTCTTTCGGGCGAGATCCCGCAGGGGCTGGCCGGCCTGTTGAATCTTCAGTGGCTGGTGCTCGCGCAGAACGCTCTTTCGGGCGCGATTCCGCCGGAGCTGGGCAGCCTATCGAATCTGGTGGAGCTGAACCTTTACGGAAACGCCCTTTCGGGCGCGATTCCGCCAGAGCTGGGAGACCTCGCCAACCTGCGGTATCTGTACCTCCACCAGAACAACCTGTCGGGCCCGATTCCCCCGGGCTTGGGCAATCTGGAAGAGCTGATTGGTTTGCTACTTGTGAGGAACGACCTAACGGGCGAAATCCCGCCGGAACTGGGAGACCTGTCGAATCTGGAGTCGCTTAACCTCCGCAACAACAGGCTGTCGGGGCCGATTCCACCGGAACTGGGAGACCTGTCGAGTCTGGAGTTGCTGGGCCTTGGCGACAACGACCTGTCAGGGACTATTCCACCGGAACTGGGCGGCTTGGAGAAGCTGGAGTGGCTGGGGCTCGGCGGCAACGAATTGGGGGCGTTTCCGCAAACATTCGTGAACTTGCGGAATCTGAGGTATGCGAACTTTGAGTGCAGTGACGCCGGAATATGCGTGCCCGGCACATCCGGGTTCGTCGGTTGGACGAAGGGTTTGGCAGACGCGGACCGACTGCCGTTCTGCAACGCCTCCGACCAGGCGGTGCTGACCAGCTTCTACGAACTTGCGGCCGGAGACGAATGGACTGAATCGGGCGGCTGGCTGGGTGGCCCGGCGCTGGCGGAGTGGCACGGAGTGGAGACCGACTCGCTGGGACACGTGACTGCCCTGGTGCTGAGCGACAACGGACTCTCGGGCTCGCTGCCCGGCGCCATCGCCGACCTTGGCCAACTCACCCGCCTGCGCATCGACGACAACGCACTCGGCGGCCGCCTCCCGCTTTCGCTGACCACTCTTGATCTCGAAGAGTTCCACTACGACGGCACGGATCTGTGCGAACCGGAGGACGCCGGGTTCCGCGACTGGCTGGACGGAATCCCGTCGCACCAGGGTACCGCTGTCCAGTGCCCCCCGCTGACGGAACGCGATGCGCTGGTCGCACTGTACGCAAGTACCGGTGGTCCCGGCTGGAGGGACAATGGTGGCTGGCTCACCGAGGCGCCGCTCCGGCTCTGGTCCGGAGTAGAGGTGGACGCCCAGGGCCGTGTGGTCACCCTGGACCTCTCCTGGAACGAGCTTTCGGGCGTGATTCCGCCAGAACTGGGTAGCCTGTCGAATCTGCGGCAACTGAACCTCGGGCGGAATGCCCTTTCGGGCGTGATTCCGCCGGAGCTGGGCCTCCTGTCGAATCTGGAACAGCTGTACGTCTACTGGAACGAGCTTTCGGGCGTGATTCCGCCAGAACTGGGCAGCCTGTCGAATCTGAAGTGGCTGAACCTCGGCTGGAATGCCCTTTCGGGCGTGATTCCGCCGGAGCTGGGCGGCTTGGCGAACCTGCGTCATCTGTCCCTTTACTGGAACGAGCTTTCTGGCGCAATTCCCCCGGAACTTGGCGCCCTGTCGGATTTGGGACTTCTGAACCTCAACAGGAACGAGCTTTCGGGTGCGATTCCGCCGGAGCTGGGAGACCTGTCGAATCTGTGGCAACTGGACCTCAACAACAACGACCTTTCGGGCGTGATTCCGCCGGAGCTGGGCGGCCTTTCGAACCTGCGTTCTCTGTCCCTCATCGGGAACGCCTTCTCCGGGCCGATCCCGCCGACATTCGGTGGACTGGCGGGCCTGATCGAGCTGGAACTGTCACACAACGCGGGATTGGCCGGAGCCATGCCGGCGGGCCTGAGGAACCTGGCATTGGAGTCGCTCTTAGCGAGTGGCACGGAGCTTTGCGTGCCGCGCGAGCCGGCGTTCGAGGAGTGGCTCGCGACGATCCCCATGCGGCGGATCACGGCGTGTGGAGAGCCTCCGGCGGCGTACCTCGTGCAGGCGGTGCAGTCGCGCGCGCACCCGGTTCCGCTTGTGGCGGGCGAGGACGCGTTACTGCGCGTCTTCGTCACGGCGGCGATGGAGACGACCGAGGGGATTCCAGAGGTGCGGGCACGCTTCTTCCTGAACGGATCCGAGCGGCATGTGGTGGACATCCCGGGCAGTTCGACACCGATCCCGACGGAGATTGACGAGAGCGACTTGGCGATGTCGGCGAACGCAGAGATCCCGGGCCGGATCGTGCGGCCGGGTCTGGAGATGGTCGTCGAGATCGATCCCGACGGCGTGCTCGACACGAGGCTTGGAGTACCCGGACGGATCCCGCAGGAGGGCCGTCTGGCCGTGGTGGTGCGGGAGGTGCCCGTCCTCGACCTCACGGTGATCCCGTTCTTGTGGAACTCCGACCCGGACTCGGCGATCATCGGGCTTGTAGAGGGCATGGCGGCCGACCCGGAGGGCCATGCGCTGCTTGAGGACACTCATGTGCTGCTGCCAGTGGACGACATTGACGTGACGGCACGCGCGCCCGTGGCGAGCACCAGCAACGACGCCTTCGACCTGCTGGCCCAGACCGAGGCGCTCCGCGTGCTGGAGGGGGGTGTCGGCCACTACAAGGGTATGATGTCGGGAGTTGTGACGGGTGCCGCGGGAGTCGCCTACTTGGGTGGCCGGTCGAGCTTCTCGCGACCGTCCTCCTACGTCATCGCCCACGAGCTCGGGCACAACATGGGCCTCGCTCACGCCCCGTGCGGGAGCGCGCCTCGACCGGACCCGTCGTTCCCGTATCCTGACGGGACAATCGGCGCCTGGGGGTACGACTTCCGCCGCGGGTTCCTGGTATCCGCGGCTTGGCGGGACCACATGACCTACTGCGGTCCCACCTGGACCAGCGACTACCACTTCACCAACGCGCTCAGCCACCGACTGGCCGACGAAGGCGCGTCGGCGTCGGCGCTCGCCAGCGCCACGACCACGTCACTCTTGCTCTGGGGCGGCGTCGACACGACGGGCACTCCCTTCCTCAACCCCGCCTTCGTCGCGGACGCCTCGCCCACACTGCCCGACTCGGCGGGCGACTACACCGTGATGGGACGGGATGCGCGCGCCCGCGAGCTGTTCTCGCTCAACTTCACGATGCCCGTAGCCTTGTCGGAGGAGGCGGAGATGTCATCCTTTGTCTTCGCGCTGCCCGTCCAGCCCGGCTGGGCGGACGCGCTCGCGAGCGTAACGCTATCCGGCACCGCCGGCACCGCCACCATGGACGCCGACAGCGACATCCCCATGGCCATCCTGCGCGACCCGGCCACGGGCCGCGTACGAGGCTTCCTCCGTGACATGGTGAATCCGGTGGCGGGGCAGACGGACGCGCTCGTGTCGGCTGGTGGGCTGGACGTGCTCTTCAGCCGGGGCATTCCGGACGTGGCGGCCTGGCAGAGGTGACGTGACGGATTCCAGGCATCGTCCCCTTGCGAGGCCCCAAAAGGGTGCTGACTGATCGACCCGAGAGGGAGCCGCGTCAAGCAGGTGAGGGCAGTCAGGCGACAGCACGTTTGAAGCGGCGACTACATCCGTAGCTCACGCCATCTGTTCAATATGTAAGGATGGCTTTACATTAAGTAATGTCCAGTGTACACTGAGTGACTCCGCTGCCTCGCCTTCCCCAGACGAGCGGGTCCCTTGGCGACTTCTCCGGCCAGCCGTCCTTTGAAGAGTCCGAGGCACGGGATCAGGGTCAACTCAATCCTTCCGGTCGTAGAGCCATTGTTTTCGTTCCTTCGGCGCCTACAATCGCGTTAGCCTCCCCTTGAGACCCTGTCCTCGTTGCGGCTGAAGCCGTGGTGACAGGACTGCCGGCGAACGGTTCGGCAGCTTCACGCTGGACCACGAGAAAGGCGTCCTACGGTGGAGAATCGGCCTGGACGAGCCGCCGGACGATGGCGGCAGTCCGATTGAACGGGATGTTCCCCAGGATCTTGTAGGGGACTTCGGGCAGCCGAAAACGCAGAAAGTCGGAACTGACGATCGTGACACGGTTGTCACTCAGGAAGCGCGCGCGAAGTGCCTCTGAGAGCGCTCCGTCGAACTCCACCGCGACGACCCTACGGCATCGGCGCGCCAATTCCCGCGTGAGAATGCCGCGGCCCGGCCCGATCTCGACGACCAGATCGTCTGGTGTGACGGGAGCCTGGGCGATCAGGCTGGCCGCAAGCGACCTGCTCCGCAGGAAGTGCTGTGAGAGGTCCGCACGCCTAGGTGTCCGGTACCTGGACACGACGAACCATCACGAACGTGGACATGGTATCTCCTGTGCTGCGCGAGCAAGGTCGAAGGGCTTCGCGCACAACGTTAGGCCATCGGGCGTCTCGGCCGCAACCGGTTCCGGCGGGATTGGTTGGCGTCCTCGCGGCCACGGATCGCCACATGGTAGCTGATTCCACCTGCGGTCACTAGAATGCAGCGGTATGACGGGAACGCGGAGCTCCCCAGATGCGCTTCCCGGCCTTCGGCAATGGCCCCAATCCTGCTCACACCGGACGGAACATTGAGACGTCAACGCCTGCTCCTGATCACCACCGCCATCGCATCAGCCACTCTCTGGGCGTACGCGTGCGGGGACGGTACCACGGAGCCTCCTCCCGATCCACCGAGGCCCACCACCGTCACGGTGAGCCCGGCCACGGCCGAACTGGCAGCCCTTGGCGCGACGGTACAGCTGCGCGCACAAGTTCTTGACCAGAACGGCCAGGTGATGGCGGGTGCAACGGTGACCTGGGCGAGCAGTGCCACCGCCGTGGCGACCGTGAACGCGTCCGGGCTGGTGACGGCCGCGGCCAACGGGGCGGCCACGATCACGGCGACGGCGGGGGATGCCTCGGGGACGTCCGAGATCAACGTGTTCGATTCCGACCGGACGGCACTGGTGGCGCTCTACAACGCGACGGACGGGCCGAACTGGATCGACAACACGAACTGGCTGACGGATGCGCGGTTGGGGGAGTGGTATGGGGTCACGGCGGATTCGAGCGGACGGGTCGTGCAGCTGGACCTGAGGGGACAGTGGGACGATGAGGCGCGGGCAATTGTGCTCCATGGTCTTCGGGGTGAGCTCCCCGATGAACTCGCGAACCTGACGCAGCTGACGTCTCTGAGCCTCTCCGACAACGATCTCAACGGCCCGATTCCCCCCGAACTGGGCCAGCTGGTGAATCTGCAATCTCTTTTTCTCGGCAGAAACGGCCTATCGGGCCCGATTCCCCCCGAACTGGGCAACCTCTCGGAGCTGAGTGATCTGCGGCTCTATTCGAACAATCTATCGGGCGAAATCCCACCGGAGCTGGGCAGCCTGTCGAATCTCTCGTTCGTGGACCTTTCCCGGAACGGTCTTTCGGGCGTGGTTCCGCCGGAGCTGGGCAGCTTGGCGAATCTGCGGAGTCTGTTCCTCAGCGGGAACGCCCTTTCGGGCCCGATTCCTCCGGAGCTGGGGGATCTCGCCAACGTGGTGTTTCTGGACCTGTGCCAGAACGACCTTTCGGGCGCGATTCCGCCGGTGCTGGGGAGTCTCGCCAACCTGCGGAGTCTTTGCCTGTTCTCGAACGACCTTTCGGGCGCGATTCCTCCAGAGCTGGGCGATCTCAGGAAACTGAGGTTTCTGGACCTCGGCAGTAACGACCTTTCGGGCGCGATTCCACCGGAGCTTGTGGGCCTCGGAATCCTGGAGCGACTAGGCCTCTCGGACAACGACCTTTCGGGCGCGATTCCTCCGGAGCTGGGGAACCTTGCCAACCTGGACTGGCTGGACCTCGGAAGGAACGCCCTTTCGGGCGCGATCCCGCCGGAGCTGGGGAACCTCGGCAAACTGACGCGGCTAGACCTCTCGTACAATGACCTTTCGGGCGCGATCCCGCAGAGCTTCCTGCAACTCGACCGGCTCCAGAGACTCTTCGTTGGAGGGCAGGAGGTGTGCGTTCCCGGGGCTTCCGCTTTTGTCACTTGGTTCGACCGAATCGGCCATCGCGATGCGAAAGCCGAGGTTGTCTGCAATGTGGCCGATGTGGCGGCGCTCGAGTCGCTATACGATCTGACTGGCGGGGCCAATTGGACAGAGTCGAGCGGCTGGTCGGGTGGTAATCCGGTTGAAGACTGGTACGGCGTTACCGCAGACTCCCTTGGCCATGTGACCGAGCTCGACCTGGAAGGCAACCGCCTGGCCGGACGGCTGCCCGGAGCGTTGGGCAATCTGCCCCGAATGACCGTGCTGCGGATTGCCGACAACGCGTTGCACGATCGCCTGCCACTCTCGCTGACCGCCCTTGATCTCGAGGAGTTCCACTACGACGACACGGACCTGTGCGAACCGGCGGACGCCGGGTTCCGCGACTGGCTGGACGGAATCCCTTCGCATCGGGGTACCGCTGTGCAGTGCCCCCCGCTGACGGAGCGCGATGCGCTGGTCGCACTGTATGCGAACACCGGCGGTTCTGGCTGGACGAACAGGAATGGCTGGCTCACCGAGGCGCCGCTGAGCCGCTGGTCCGGAGTGGAGGTGGACGCGCAAGGCCGCGTGGTGAGGCTGGACCTGTCCGGGAACGCTCTTTCGGGCATGATTCCGCCAGAGCTTAGCGGCCTGTCGAACCTCGGGTGGCTGGAACTATGGGGCAACAACCTTTCCGGCGTGATCCCGCCGGAGCTGGGCGACCTGGCGAATCTGTTTTACCTGGACCTCCGTTTGAACGAGCTTTCAAGCGCGATTCCGCCGGAACTGGGCGGTCTGTCAAATCTGCAGCATCTGTTCCTCAGCGGGAACGCCCTTTCGGGCGCGATTCCACCGGAATTGGGCGGCCTGTCGAAACTGGCAGGGTTGCTACTCGGCGGGAACGAGCTTTCGGGCGCGATTCCGCCGGAGTTGGGCAACCTGTCGAATCTTTGGATTCTGTCCCTCAGCAGGAACGAATTGGCCGGCGCGATTCCGCCGGAGCTGGGCGACCTGTCGCATCTGTCAGTACTGCGACTCGACGTGAACGAGCTTTCGGGCGCGATTCCGCCGGAACTGGGGGACCTTGCCAACCTGGAGTGGCTTGACCTCGGCCAAAACGATCTTTCCGGCCCGATCCCGCCGGAACTGGGAGGCCTCGGCAACCTGAAGCGCATGCGCCTCGGTCAAAACGCCCTCTCCGGTACGGTCCCACCGACGTTCGGCGCACTGGCGAGCCTGATCGATCTGGAACTGTCGCACAACGCGGGATTGGCCGGAGCCATGCCGGCGGGCCTGCGGCACCTGGCGCTTGAGTCGCTCATCGCGAGCGGCACGGAGCTATGCGTGCCGAGGGAGCCGGAGTTCGAGGAGTGGCTCGCGACCATCCCCAGGCGACGGATCGCGGTGTGCGGGGAGCCTCCGGCGGCGTACCTCGTGCAGGCGGTGCAGTCGCGCGCGCACCCGGTTCCGCTTGTGGCGGGCGAGGACGCGCTGCTGCGCGTCTTCGTCACGGCGGCGATGGAGACGACCGAGGGAATTCCCGGCGTGCGGGCGCGCTTCTACCTGAACGGGTCCGAGCGGCATGTGGCGGACATCGCCGCGAACTCGACGCCGATCCCGACGAAGATCGACGAGGGCGACCTGTCGAAGTCGGCGAACGCGGAGATCCCGGGCCGGATCGTGCAGCCGGGCCTCGAGATGGTCGTCGAGATCGATCCCGATGGCATGCTCGACGAGAGCCTCGGGGTACCCGGGCGGATCCCGCGGGAGGGCCGCCTGGCTGTTGAGGTACGGGAGATGCCCGTCCTCGACCTCACAGTGATCCCGTTTCTGTGGAGTTCAGACCCGGATTCGGCAATCACCGGGCTGGTAGAGGGCATGGAGGCGGATCCGGAGGACCATCCCCTGCTCGAGGACACCCATGTGCTGCTTCCGGTCGGTGACGTCGACGTGACGGCACGCGCGCCCGTGGCGAGCACCAGCAACGACGCCTTCGACCTGCTGGCCCAGACCGAGGCGATCCGCGTGCTGGAGGGGGGTGTCGGCCACTACAAGGGTATGATGTCGGGAGTCGTGACGGGTGCCGGCGGAGTCGCCTACTTGGGCGGCCGGTCGAGCTTCTCGCGACCGTCTTCCTACATCATCGCCCACGAGCTCGGGCACAACATGAGCCTCTCGCACGCCCCGTGCGGGGGCGCGGCGGGACCGGACCCGTCGTTCCCGTATGCGAACGGAGCAATCGGCGCCTGGGGGTACGACATCAGCCGCAACCGCCTTGTGCCGACGACGCGGAAGGACCACATGAGCTATTGCGGTCCCACTTGGACCAGCGACTACCACTTCACCAACGCGCTCGGCCATCGGCTGGCCGACGAGGGCGCGTCGGCTGAGGCGCTCGCCAGCGCCACGACCACGTCGCTCTTGCTCTGGGGCGGCGTTGACACGACGGGCACCCCTTTCCTCAATCCCGCCTTCGTCGCGAACGCCTCGCCCACACTGCCCGACTCGGCGGGCGACTACACCGTGACCGGACGGGACGGGAGCGGCCGCGAGCTCTTCTCGCTCAGCTTCACGATGCCCGTGGCCCTGTCGGAGGAGGCGGAGATGTCATCCTTCGTCTTCGCGCTGCCCGTCCAGCCCGGCTGGGCGGACGCGCTCGCGAGCGTAACGCTATCCGGCCCCGCCGACACCGCCACCCTGGACGGCGACAGCGACATCCCGATGGCCATCCTGCGTGATCCCGTCACGGGCCGCGTGCGGGGCTTCCTCCGTGACATGGTGGATCCGGTGGCGGTGCAGGCGGACGCGCTCGTGTCGGCTGGTGTGGTGAACGTGCTCTTCAGCCGGGGCATTCCAGACGCGGCGGCCTGGCAGAGGTGACGTGACGGATCCCGGCCATCATCGATATCGGATCGTGGCCGGCGCGCGGCGGGGGCGCTAAGCCGCCAACCCTTGCCCGCCGTATCGGCGTCCAACCACGTTGAGTGGCCAAGCCGTCCCCTGCCGTGGAGGTGCGCGATGAAGAAGCGTTCCCGTCGATCCCCCCAGAGAGCCGGACTACTGCTCGTTGGGATTCTCCTGGTCCTTGGCGCCTGCGAGAGTGGTGGCCCGCCGACCGACTACACCCCCGAGGAGCTGGCCGCCGCGAAGGCCCAGCTTCGGGACCACCGGCGGCTCCGAACCTTCGAAGCCGGCAAGCTGTTCGGCGACGAGTGGGTCGCTCGCGCCCCGCACGACTCGGAACTCCGCGCCCTCTACGCGTACCAGCTCGTGGGCTGGGGCTTCTCGAAGGAGGTCCACGAGCAGGCCGACGCGATCCTCGCTGACGATCCCGACGATCCGTGGGGTCTCTACACCAAGGGATACGCCCACTTCGTCGACGGTGAAGCGGAGCTTGCGCACGAATTGGTCCGGGGCGCGTGGGAGGCTTCACCACGGCCGGAGTTCGCCTTCCTCTATCTGCGGGCGCTGATGCGGGTCGATTTCGAGGCCGCGCGGGAATTCCTCGAATCGCTCGACGAAGAGGCCCGCGGATGGCCCGAGGTTCTCCGCATGGAGGCCGAGATCGAGGACCTGGCCCGCTATGAGTTGGAGGATCCGACGTGGGCGGATTCCATGCGGGCGACGTGGGCGGAGTACAAGGAACGGTTCCCGGATCATGTACTGGGATACACGAGGCTCGCGAACGAAGCGTACAACGACCGCCGCATGGACGACTGGACCTCTCTCATGGAGGCCGCGCTCGAACTCGCGCCGGGGTCGGCGGAGGTGCGGAGCCAGCACTGGCGGGGTCTGTGGATGTCGGAACTCCTCCCGCGAGAGGAGCGGCGTCCGGCCATTGAAGCCAGCATGGCGGCATACCGCAAAGCGAGCCCCGAGACCGTCGAAGGCCTTCAGAGCATGGCTACCCTGTACCGGCAGATGGAGGATGAGGAGCGCGCGGCCGAACTCGAGGCCCAAATCGTAAAGAGCGACCCCGCCGGGTATCACGCATCGAGGGTCTACTACGCCCAGATGGAAGCGGCGAACGACAAGCGCCGCGAGATCATCGAGGAGCACGGCGACGACTCGCCCGAATACCGCGCCCAGCTCGAAGCCGTACGGGATGCCGTACAGGAGTACCTGGCCAAGCCGCTCTACAACGACACCTACAAGGGCGGTGCCTATATCAACCTGTACTTTGCGCTCATGACCATGGACCCTGTCCCGGCCGAGGAGTTGGCGGACGCCATCCGGGGCCTGGCGGAGCACGAGCGCCTGAATCCCCACATCACCTTCGGGGATGCCCCGCTGGCCCTGATCGATCACACGCCGTACGCGCTGGAAGCGGCCGACATGGTACGTGAAGGCGCACCCCGCATATTCGAGAACCTGGAGCGGATGCGCGACTTCTACGATACGGAGGGCGAGTACGACCAGTCGCTCCGCTACAGCCTCAGCAGCATCTACGACGTGATCGGCTGGGCCCACTTCAAGGCCGGCAACACCGAAGACGGACGTCACACGCTCGAGCGGGCGCGGGCGCTCGCCGAGGAAAACCGCGATGTCCGGTATCACCTCGGGCAGGTCTACGAGCAGTTGGCCGCCGAGGCCGAAGAGAACGGCGGCAGCGAGGCCGTGACGATGTGGCTGGACAAGGCCGAGGACTCCTACATCGCCGGATTCGGAGCCAGCCGGGGCGAGAATCCCAACGAGGCCGCCCTGGAAGCGCTGTACGAGCGCCGCAACGGGAGCCGCGAGGGAATCGAGGAATACTTGGCGACGCTCGACGAACGGGACCGGGCCCGGCGGCACGAGCGCGTTCTGGAGTCACGAATGGAGGAAGCGGAAGCATACGAAGCGTTCGAACTCGCGCGGCTGGACGGCGAGATGGTCAACTCGGCCGGCCTCGAAGGCAAGGTCGCGGTCCTGCACTTCTGGGGGACGTGGTGCGGACCGTGCATCGTCGAGCTGCCAGAATACCAGGAGTTCGACGAACGCTACCGGGAGGACCCGGAGGTGCACGTGTTCTCGATCAGCAACGACGCGACGAACGAGATCATCGAGGAGTTCCTCGCGAAGAACAACTACGACTTCACGGTGCTGGTCGACGACGGCTACAGCGAACGCGCCGGCGTCCGGGCCTGGCCGACCACGTGGTTCGTCGACCGCGACGGCTACGTGCGGTTCGAGAAGGTCGGCACGGCGCTGAGGCTCGACGAGGAGTTCTCGTGGCGCGTGGAGGCGCTCCGCGGGGAAGCCGACAGTCATTGACCGGAGGGGGAACAGGATGTCGAAGCCATCAACGCTACTGACGCTGGGAGCCATCGCCCTCCTCGGATGCGGGGGCGGCGAAGAAAACGAGGGACCCGCGTCGGCGCCCGACCCCGCAGCGGAGGCGGACGCAGCGGCCCCGGCGGCGATGCCCGCGGACTGGATCTCGGTGGACGATGCGGCGCGTACGGTCACCGTCACCCTTGTTGCGGGCGAGACCGACGCGAACAACCGTTGGAACTTCAATGGCTACGCGAACGGCGAGCCCACGGTCGTCGTGCCCGTCGGTTACACCGTCACGGTCAACTTCGAGAATCGCGATCCCGTCCACCACCACAGCGTCGGCGTGCTTGCGAAGGCGGCGAGCTACCCGCCCGTCTTCGACGAGGCCACGCCCGTGTTCGAAGGCGCCATCACCTCCAACGCGACGTCGATGACGGAGGCCACGGCGCCCGGCGGCGGAACCGGGAGCATCACCTTCGTCGCCTCGGAAGCCGGCGAGTACGCGCTCGTATGTCTCCTCCCGGCCAATGCGGTCACGGGGATGTGGATCGGGTTCGAAGTCTCCGAAGGGGGGGACTCCGGACTGCGGGGTTAGGGGGACGGCGAACCGACAGCCGTGTACACCACCTGCATTTTCTGCAAGAAGCCCCTCGGCAGCAACGAGGTCGTGGAGGCCTTTCCAGTCGGCCGCCGCCTCGCCTTCGATCCGGCGAAGGGCCGCCTCTGGGTGGTTTGCCGCAGCTGCGAGCGCTGGAACCTCACCCCCCTCGAGGAGCGCTGGGAGGCGGTCGAAACGTGCGAAGGGCTCTTCCGCGCAACGCGGATCCGCACATCCACCGAGAACATCGGCCTGGCTCGGCACGGCGAAGGCCTCGAGCTGGTTCGCATCGGCGAGCCGCTACGTCCCGAGTTCGCTGCCTGGCGCTACGGTGACCAGTTCCGCCGTCGCCGTCGGCGCTGGATCGCGGCCGGATCGGCCGGCCTTGCGGCGAACGTCGCTACCTCGACGACCATCCAGTTGGCGACGGGCGGATTGATCGGGGGCGCCGCGGCAGCTGGGCTGGGCGGCGGCGTCGCCGGGATGGCCCTGTTCACGGTGCATCGAATGCTGACCAGGCAGGCCAATACAGCGCAGTTCCGGCGGGGCGACGGCACGCTCTACACGCTCACACGGGACCAGGTCACCCAATTCGCGCGGATACGAGCCGACGACGACGAACCCGGCTTTCGCATCGAGATCCACAAGGGACCGCTCTCACGGAAGGCCCCGGACTCGTTCGAGGGCGACGAGGCGGGGCGAGCCATCACCGCCGTCCTTCCCCTGGTCAACGGCGCAGGCGCCACGACTCACCACATCCGGGAAGCGGTGTCCCAGATCGAATCCCACGGCGACCCGCATCGGTTCATCGCCGATTCCACCGAGCGAGACTCCGCTGCCATAGCGCGCAAGCCTCCCTCACCCGGACGCGGGAGGAAGGCCCGGATGTCCGGGCCGGGATGGGTCCGGAAGATGCCCAAGCCCATGCGCCTCGCGCTGGAGATGGCGCTGCACGAAGAGCAGGAACGGCGGGCGCTCGAAGGCGAATTGGCGCAGCTGGAGCAGGCGTGGCGCGAGGCCGAGGAGATCGCGGCGATCGCCGACAACCTGCTCCTTCCCGAGCACACCGACGAGTTTCTGGACCGCCACAGTGAGAGGCCACAAGGCTCCGATTCCTCCTCATAGGGGAAGGCTCCGCCTCTTCGCTCAACTGGTCACAATGTAAATTCTACATTACATTATGTCATGTGTAGTATACATTCTCTTCATCCCTACGACGCCTACGACCCCTTCGCCCGCGTCTACGACCGCCATTGGGGCACCTTCGCCACGAAGGCGTACCCCATCCTCGACCACCTCGTCCTGCGGAAACTCCCACCCGGAAGCCCCGTCCTGGATCTCTGCTGCGGCACCGGACAACTTGCCGCCGAACTCTCACGGCAGGGATACCGCACCACGGGCCTGGACGGCTCTGCAGCGATGATCGCCATAGCGAAGCAAAACGCGCCCGACGCGGATTTCGTCGTCCAGGACGCCCGGAACATAGCCTTGACCCGCACTTTTGCGGCAGTCTTCTCGACATTCGACAGCCTGAACCACATCATGAGCCTGGACGAGCTGGAACAGGTGTTCCACAGCGTATTTGCCGTCCTGGACGCCGGCGGCCACTTCGTTTTCGACCTCAACATGGAGGACGGCTACCGGTCCCGATGGCATGGTTCATTCGCATATGTCGAGGAGGATCACGTCTGCGCGGTTCGCTCTTCACACGATGCGAACGAGAAGACCGGGAGGCTCGACATCACCCTGTTCGAACCGAGGTCCGCCGGCTGGGGACGAACCGATTTCACGCTGACCCAACGCTGGTATGAAGAACCCGAAGTCATGGAACGACTGCGAAACGCCGGATTCGAAGAGGTGCGGTCTTTCGACGAAAACGAACCCGTCATAGAGGACTCGCTGCACGAAGGCCGAATGTTCTTTGTCGCAGCCAGGCCATGAGCGACGCACGGCACCGCCGCGCCACGGCCAGGGACGGTCCGTGGAAGGGGCTGAATCCCACCATGGCGGTGGCCGCCAAGGGCTTCGTCCTGGTTTTCGTCCTCGTCGCCATCCGGGACGTGGACGCCGCCGGCGCCGCCTTCGAACGCATCCGCACCTGGATCGAAGGGACGCTGGACTGGTACTACATCCTGGCCGTCTGCGCCTGCCTCTTCACCTGCCTGTTCCTGGCGTGCAGCCCCTTCGGAAGGATCCGCCTCGGCGACGACGATTCCGTGCCGGAGTTCCGCACCTCCTCCTGGCTCGCGATGCTGTTTTCCGCGGGTGTGGGGATCGGACTCCTCTTCTTCTCGATTTCCGAACCCCTCTTCTACTTCGACAACAGCCAGAGCGCGGGCTACCCGAACAACCCTCTGGCCGACCTCGCCGGCGCCGTGTCGCTGGACGAGGAGCGCGCGTCCCACGCCATGCGCGTCGTCTTCTTCCACTGGGGCCTGCACGGCTGGGCCGTCTACGTACTGGTCGGGCTGTGCCTGGCCTACTTCGGGTTCCGCAAGAAGCTGCCGCTGACGCTGCGTTCCGCCCTGCATCCGCTCATCGGCGACCGGATCTACGGCCCCATCGGCGACATCGTCGATCTGCTGGCGGTCTTCGGCGGGGTCTTCGGCATCGCGACCACGCTGGGGCTTGGGGTCAGCCAGATGGCCACCGGCCTCAACGTGCTGGCGGGCGTCGATCCGGGGGTCGTCACGCAGGTCGTGCTCATCGCGGCGATCTCGCTGGCGGCCACGCTGTCCGCCGTATCCGGCGTGAGCCGGGGGATCCGCATCCTGTCGGAGTGGAACATCGGGCTGAGCATCATCCTGCTCGGCTGCTTCCTCATCCTCGGCCCGGGCATGTGGCTCATGGGATTCCTGGCCACCTCCGTCGGCGAGTACCTGTTGCACGCGCTGCCCATGGGACTGTGGATCGCCGATGACCCGGGGCAGGCCGCCTGGCAGAACATCTGGACGATCTTCTACTGGGGATGGTGGATCTCCTGGGCGCCCTTCGTCGGCATGTTCATCGCCCGCATCTCGCGGGGGCGCACCGTGCGTGAGTTCATCGTGGGCGTGCTGATCGTCCCGACTGCCATGGGGCTGCTGTGGATCGGGATCTTCGGCGGCAACGCCATCCACCTCGAACTCGACGCGGCCGGCGGCGTCGGCACCGCCGGGATCATCGAGCTGGTGCGGGACGGCAGCTACGAAGCCGCGCTCTACGGGACCATCGACCGGCTGAGCGACATGGGCTGGCTCACCTGGACCATGTCCGCCCTGGCGACCCTCCTGCTGTCGACGTGGTTCATCACCTCCTCGGACTCGGGCACGCTGGTCATCACGACCCTGCTGAGCATGGGCGACCCGCATCCCCCGCAGCGCTTCCGCGTCGTCTGGGGACTCGGGATAGGTGTGGTGGCCGCCGTGCTGCTGCTGGCCGATGGGCTTCTGGCCCTGCAAACCGCCGCCATGGCCGCCGCCTTGCCGGTGAGCGTCGTGCTGTTGCTCATGATCGCCGGGTTGCTGAAGTCCCTGGCGCGGGATCCGCAGTGAGCAGGCGGTGGCGAGCCGGCCCACGTCGCTGTCTCGGCACATCGCGAGGGCACTCCCGGGCCCATTGCGGGTGCGATATCCTGGGAATCCGTGTGAGCCAGGCCTATCTTTGGCTCTGAGGGCGAAAGACGGATCAACGGAGGATATCCGGCTATGAGCATCCAACACCGGCTGGCGCTCCGCACACTCCTCGCGGCGGGACCTGCCGCAGCGCTTTCCGGCTGCGATCTCGTCGGCGTATGCAC
Organism: Longimicrobiales bacterium; assembly: GCA_965211795.1. Classification (GTDB taxonomy): domain Bacteria; phylum Gemmatimonadota; class Gemmatimonadetes; order Longimicrobiales; family Gaopeijiaceae; genus Bin94. The sequence goes on along the minus strand of OZ242973.1, from coordinate 2,393,466 downwards.
CGACGAGTTGCGCTACAGCGTGGTCGTGGAAGTCCGTGATGCGGCAACCGGGAACCCGGCCGCCCGCGGTGCGACGGGCATATCCGAGCATGAGAGCGGAGTCGTCACCGAGTTCACCGCGAGCGGTGAACTGCGCCTCGACGGCAACTGGAATAGTGAGCTTCCAGGCAGCCACACCATCACCATCCGCAAGCCCGGGTATCTGACCGACATCGTTCATGCCGACGTGGACGCCGACCGATGCCATGTGGAGACTGAAACCGTGGAGGCCGAGATCGCCCCGGACCCCCGTGCGGTGGCCGAGCACCCGGTTTCGTTCGTCGAGGGACCGGACACCGGTGGATGGCGCCGTGCGAGCGCCGAAGTGGAGGTCCACGGTGACACGTTGGAGATTGAGGGCTTCGCGAGGACCGCCGGCTGCGCGGAGCTCCGCGTCGTCGCCTTTCGCTCGGGTAATGGACTACACGTGCAGGTCGAGCCGTCCGACACCCCGCTGGAAGAGTGTGTCAGCTCGCGCCAGTTCGAAGCGAGGTTCCTACTGCCGTCCGGGCCGACCGGTCTCCTCGTGACGAATGCCCACTACTTCCCCGCCGAGCTCTTCGACGGGCAGGTGCGACCAGCTGAGGAAGGCTGAACCGGTAGCGTCCCTCGCCAAGCTGCTTTGGTCGGCCTCTTGCGGCTACCGGTATCCGGCCCTGGTCAGCGCCTCCCGAATGAGCGGAGCCGCCTGGCCGACCGCTTCGTACGCAGCCATGTGTCCCAACCCGTCCAGCTGGAAGAACTCGAAACCGAGCGCCTCGTAGTCGGATCGGGCGTTGCGCACCCTCTCGGCGATGCGGGCGCCAAGGAAGACCTCCGCCATCAGCGAATCCCGCGGACTGCCGTCTTCGGCGCCGACCCATACGATTCTGGGGCCGGGCATATCACCGAACGCCGCGCGGTCGTCTCGCTCCTGTTCGATGAGGGCCTGCTGGCGAGATAGCCAGGTCCCCAACTTCGTGAACTGCGATACCTCCGGATCTTCCATTTGGGCGACGTAGCCGGCCGCGGCGTAGCCGAGCCAGTAGTCGTTGTTGCCGACGATGTGATAGCCTCCCACAAGAAGCCCCACCGCCCGCTCGCTGTAGGGTGCCATGAATGCCGCCATCCGCGCAGTCCCGGAATAACCGCCCAGCACGAACTCGCCGACTCCGGCCGCGTCCGCGACCCGGTGCAGGTCCGAAATCACGAGTTCGACGGGATAATCGTCATATGCCGAAGGATCCCAGTCCGTCTGCCGATCGGCCAGGCGTGCTTCCCAGGCCGCGCGTTCGGTCGAGTCCGTTGCCTCGGCCAGAATGCCCTTTTGCCCCAGCGTGATCACCCGGGGTTCGTGGATTACCACCCGGTAGGCATCCGAGAGCGCATCGGCCAATGCTCGATTCTCGTCGGCGTGGCGTGCCAGGAAGATGATGCCCGGTCCCTGGCCCCAGGCGTCGAACCAGAGATCGAAGCCGTCCTCGGCGCGGACGATGGTACCGCGAGGATCGGAGGCAACCGGATCAGTAGGCTGGTCCGGTCGGCAGGCCACGGCAGGGATCGTGAGGACCACCGGGACCACGGCCAGGAACAGCGCCCGGCGCGACCGTGCACCAAGGTGGCCACCAGCGGGATTGCCAATGTTCACGCGCACACCCTCCTGGCCCGTGGCTGAGCACTATGGCCGCCCCGGGGACGATCCTCTCGCCCCCGGGGCGTCATTCTTCCGGTCTCCCCCCTCCTCCCCCTTTACGGCGACAGACTCAGCGCAAACACCAGAAACGCCCGGTTGCCACTCTCCGAATCGGCCGGATTCACGATGTACGAGACACTGACCGGCGGCGCAAACGAGTCGGTGATCGGGAGTTCCGCGCTGCCGGTGATTCCCAGGTTCACGAGCGCGAAGCCCTCGGTCTGGTAGAAATCGCTCTCGCCGGAAACCGCACCCGCGTGCAGGCCGAGTTCGACGTCCCCTGCCGTAAATGGCACGCTCGCCTCGAAGTAGATCGGCTTGTCGTCGTCCAGCACCATTCCCGCGTAGAGCGAAACCGGAAATGCCTCCGAGCCGGACACCGCCAGCGATACTTCCTGGGTGTGGGCGTCGGCGTCGCGGTACTTTTCGGCGCGGGGGCCGGGGAAGTAGTAGTCCGTGAATCCCGCTGCGAAGCTGGCGCCCGAGGCGGTCTCGTAGGTGTAGGTGGCCCACAGGTCGTTCTCGTTGGCGCCGGCCCCTGACGCGCTGATCGAGTAGGATCCCCAGGCTCCGAATTCGAGTCCTCCCAGGGCGATGGTCAGCCCGGGCTGGACCGACATGGACTCGCCGAAGTCGAGGCCGCGCCACACGTAGCGGCTCACGATGTCGGCTCCGATGGATGCGGACTGGGCGGAGACGGGGCCCGCGAGGACCGCGGACGAAATGAGGGCCGCAGCCCAAATCCTGCCGTTGCGGCGAACGGGTGTGTTCAGGGGATGCATCATTGGGAAGCTCCTTTCGTTGAGCTTTGGGCGATGGGGCAATGATGAGTGTGGGTCTCTTCGTGTCAACCTCTTGGCGGGTTTAATCTTCCCTGGCGAGTAACCGTCACCTCGGGAGTCAGCACCGACTGCGCCGATCCCTTGAAGACGCCCCGGGTCGGCGGCACGTCGGCGTAGTCCCGGCCTACCGCCACGCGAATGTGTCGTTCGTCGTCGCCGCTGTCGTTCGTCGGATCCAGCCCGGTCCATCCCAGATCGGGGAACCAGCACTCCACCCACGCGTGACTGGCGGCGGGGGCGGCCCCGGCGGCGTCCGGTCCCAGGTAGCCCGATGCGTACCGGCAGGGGACGCCCCAGATCCGCATGATCGAGGCCATGACGTGGGCGTAGTCCTGGCAGACCCCGCAACCGGTCTCGAGAATGCTCTCGATCGGCGAGTCGGCTGCCGTGCTGCCCGGCGTGTACTCGAAGACGCGATGGAGCGTGGCGCTCAGCTCGAGTGCGCTTAGGAGGGGGTCGTTCCCGGCCTCCAGGGCGTGCGCGCGCATGAAGCGGTCGAGGGCGGGGGAGGGGCGGGCGAAACGACTGGGCTGCAGCATCAGCCACAGCTCGGGATCGCAAACGCCCCGTTCGACCCTCTCCCACCCGTCGGAGCCGAGACCGTCCGGCAGAGTCCGTCGAGGGCCCGTCTCGACGGTGGCGCGGCTACGTATGACGAGACGTTCATGGGGGCTGGGCCGGTCCAGAAAATGGCCCCTGTTGCCGAACGGACCGTCGAAGGGGAAGACCGGTCCATCCGGGTCGGTCTCGATCGAAAAGTCCATGAGTACCTGCCGGCGGTCCTGCAGGGGCTGCAGGTACAGGGTCATGACCGAGGAGTGAACCGGCGCGGTGTAGCGAAAGTCCAGGGTGTGCTCGATCGCGTGGCGGGTGATCACGTGGGGAGCCCTTCCGCGATCGGGTAGTCGACGTAGGCGGCGATCACCCGGTCGTGCAGGGCCTGGCCGTTTTCGGTCAGCCGCTCGAAGAGGCCGGAATCTCCGGCAGCAGCGGGTGCCGCGCTGTTGGAGTCCCCGGAGTCCGCCTCCAGCACGGCCGCCAGCCTGAGCGTCATGCGATGGGGGGGCGCCAGGGGATGCCGGTTGCCCAGCGGGTCGATTCCCATGAGCAGATTCTCGATCCGGTGCAGGGCAAACCGCAGCGAGCGAGGGACTTCCGGATCGCGGATCATCAGGTCCAGGACCTCGTCGCGGCGAACGGTCATGGCATGGCGGCGGCAGTACAGCTCGTACGCACCGCAAACCCGGAGCAGATCGGCCCAGGAGAGCGCAGGTCGCTGCCGGGGCGCGCAGCCGATCCGGTCCCAAATGTCGAGCAGCGCGGTCTGGTGCTGAAACCGTTCCACGAACCGGCCCAGTTGCAGAAACCGCCAGGCGTCGTCGCGCGGCATGACTGCGTCCACCACTCCCGCCAGCAACTGCAACCGGTCGATCCCCTCGGAGACGAGTTCGGGCGGGCTCACCTTCCAGGCAGTGGGGAAGTCGCAGTCGCGGATCCACAGGTAGCCCCGGTTCAGGCAGGTCCACACGCGCAGGGGCAGCTGGGGACGCAACTGGCTCGCGTTCGCCCGTGCCGCTCGCCAGCACGAAATCATCGAGTCGGGGACGGTCTGATCCTCGACCAGGGTGCCCGCCAGCGTGTACGCGTCGGCGACCATGAAGGCCTCGGCCTCGTCGGCGTCCGCGGGCGTGGCCGGCGCGGAATGCGCGAGGGTTCGATAGAGCACCCGCCAGCCCAGAGCCAATTCGTCGGCGGGCGTGTCCACCAGTCCGGTGAGCTGGTGGCGCAACAGCCGCGCGGTGTGTTCCGTTCGCTCGATGTAGCGGCCCATCCAGTAGAAATCCGCCGCCTCGCGCGCGAGCATGATGCCTCGCCTCCCTCCGTCAGTCCCGCAGGACCCAGAGGTCCTTGCAACCTCCGCCCTGGCTGGAGTTCACTACCAGGTTGCCCTTCGCGAGTGCCACGCGGCAGAGTCCCCCCGGCACGACATTCTGTCCGTCCCGTCCGTGCAGCGTGAAGGGGCGCACGTCCACGTGGCGGGGCTGGAGGCTCCCGTCCACGAAACAGCTGGCCCGGGAAAGATCCAGGACCGGCTGGGCGATGAAGTTCGCCGGGTCGGCGCGCAGCCGGTCGGCATACTCCTCTCGTTCACGCGCGGTCGACTGGGGCCCGACCAGCATCCCGTAGCCGCCGGAGCCGCCCACCTCCTTGACCACGAGATCCCGCAGGTTGTCCAGCGTGTAGGCGAGACCCTCGGGTCTGCGGCAGAGGTGGGTCTTCACGTTGGCCAGGATGGGCTCCTCGCCAAGGAAATACCGAATGATGTCGGGAATGAAGGCGTAGATCGCCTTGTCGTCCGCGACGCCGGTCCCCGGGGCGTTCGCAAGAACCACGTTGCCCGCCCGGTAGGCGTGGAAGAGGCCCGCGGCCCCCAGCATCGAGTCCCCGCGGAAGGTGACCGGATCGGTGAAGTCGTCGTCGATGCGGCGGTAGATGACGTCGATGCGGCGCAGGCCCGATGACGTACGCGCGTAGAGGTGGGCGTTGTGAACCACCAGGTCCCTTCCCTCAACGAGGTCGGCCCCCATCTGCCCCGCCAGGAAGGCGTGCTCGTAGTACGCCGAGTTGTACCGGCCCGGCGTGAGGACCGCCACCCGCGGTGTGCCCGCCCGCGAACTGAGGGACACGAGCGTGGAGTAGAGACGTTCGGGGTACGCGGAGACCTCGCGGACCCGGTGTTCGCGATACAGGGTGGGCAGCGCCCGCTTGGTGGCCTCGCGGCAGGCCAGCATGTAGGAGACGCCGGACGGGACGCGCATATTGTCCTCGAGCACGGCGAACCCGTCGTTGGTGCGCACGACGTCGGTCCCGCCCACGGCCACGTAGATGTCGTGCGGCACCCTCACACCGCGCATCTCGACCCGGTATTGGGGACAGCCGAGCACGAGGTCGGGGGGCACCACGCCGTCCCGCAACGAATTGCCCTCGTTGTAGATATCGCGCAGAAAGAGGTTCACCGCGCGCATGCGCTGCTTGATCCCGTCCTCGATGTGCCGCCACTCGGCGGCCGTGAGGATACGCGGCACGCAGTCGATCGGGATGATGTGCTCGGACACCTCCTTCTTGCCGAGCACGGTGAAGGTGATGCCTTCGTGGAGGAAGAGGCGGTGCGCGCTGTCCTGTACCCTGGCCAGCTCCTCCGGGGGTATCCGCGTCAGCGCCTTGGCGAGCCGGCGCGTGGCAGACCGGGCGGTCCCGTCCGGCTGGAACAACTCGTCGAAGAAGCGGGAATCCAGATCGTACTCGGCGAACGCCCCCGCCCCGGCGGTGCCGGCAACATTGCGACCGTTGCCGGCACCGTCCGCGGAGGTGGCGTCAGAGGTGTTCAAGGGCTCTCCCGGGCTCAGTCGGGATCGCGGTAGTCACCGCCGTCTTCGGGGTCCACCATCAGGACGAATTCGGGGTAGGCGTCGATCCCCAGTTCCGCCGAATCCTGTCCGATCTCCTCGACGTTGCGGGAGACCCGCACGCCCATCGTCTTCTCCAGCACGGTCCAGAGGATGTACGACACGACGAAGACGAATGCGCCGACGCTCGCGACGCCGATCAGCTGTGTCACGAAGTCTGCCCCGGCCGCGATACTGGCCGCCAGGGTACCCCACACGCCGGCAAAAAGGTGAGCGGGGACCGCACCGACCACGTCGTCGATCCGGTAGCGCTCCAGGACTTTCAGCCCGAGTGTACAGAACAGCGCACCGACGGCCCCGATCACGATGGCCCACCTGCCGTCGAGGATGTTCGGTCCGGCGGTGATGGCCACCAGTCCCGCGATGGCGCCGTTCAGTCCGGCGAAGAGGTCCGTGCGTCCCAGGATGGGCTTCGAAACCAGGATCGCGGTGATCACGCCGGCCGCCGCCGCCAGGTTGGTGTTGACGAGAACGTTGCTCATCCCCACGGCGTCGGCTGCGCTGCCCAGGGCAAGCTGAGAGCCCCCGTTGAAGCCGAACCACCCCAACCACAGGATGAACACCCCGAGCGTCACCGCCGGGATGTTCGAAGGCGGCGTCAGCTTCACCGAGCCGTCCTTGCGGAATTTGCCCCACCTGGGTCCGACGACGATGGCGCCCGCGAGCGCGGCCCAGCCCCCGGTCGAGTGAACGATCGTGGAGCCGGCGAAGTCGGTGAACCCTCTCTCGGCGAGCCAGCCGCCACCCCACGTCCAGGCGCCGACAATCGGGTAGATGACGGCGGTGAGGATTGCGGTGAAGATGAAGAAGGACCAGAGGTTGACCCGCTCGGCCAGCGCACCCGAGACGATTGAGGCCGTGGTCGCCACGAACACCATCTGGAAGAACCAGTCGGAGGTGACGGCATACCCGTTGCCCACCACCGCGGCCGTGGCGCTCGCGTCGCCGCCCAGCAGCGCGGCCTCGTCGGCGGACGGCCCGTAGAACCAGTCGAGCGAACCGATGATGCCGCCGCCCACTTCGGTGTACATCAGGCCGTAGCCGACGATGTAGTAGGTCAGTCCCGCAATGGAGTAGAGTCCGATGTTCTTCAGGCAGATGACCGATGCGTTCTTGGACCGTACCGAGCCGGATTCCAGCATCGTGAAGCCCGCGCACATCCACATGACCAGCGCGCCCCAGATGAGGAACGAGAAGGTGTTGAGGACGAACGGCAGCTCCTGGGCGGCCGCGTCCTGCACCGCGGCAGCCACGCCGGTGGGCGCGGCGAGCAGGCCCGCGAGTGCGAGGATGCCGGCAAGCACGGCGGTACCGCCGAATCGGTGGGGGCGAGCGGGGGATACTGGGGTGAGGGTAGGTGCCTTCATTGGCTCTCCCATGAGTTGGGGGGGCGTGCCTTTGGCCCGGCATTTCTCGGCCAATCGTCCATACGGGGTCAACATACGGCCCTGATGCCCGTTCGCAAGTGTGGCGGAGACCTCGGGTTGCAACCGGGAGCGCGGGATGGGAACACACCCCTCAACGGACGTGTCGGGAAGGAGGTGGGAAACCCGGCCGAAGGCGCCGGGTCCCCGAAGAGAACCTGGATATGACGAATTGGGCCGACCCACCCGGGATGGATCGGCTCCGGCGATCTCCCCGCCCCCGTTCCGCGCGGAAACGGAGGCGGGGAGTCTACAACCTGCGGACTACTTGGAGAAGCTGGCCCGCGCCTCGTCGGCCGTCGCGAAGACCTTGGTGAGGCGAACGAATCCGCTGACCTCGAGCACTTCGCGGATGTGATCCGGCACGGAGCAGAGTGCCAGACCGCCGCCGGCCTCGTTCGTCTTCCTGATCGCGATCAGGAGGACGCGCAGTCCGGCGCTGCTGATGTAGTTGAGGCCACCGCAATCGACCACGAGGCTGCTGACCCCCCGGTCGATGATCGCGCTCAGCTCCTCGTCGAAGTCCTTGGCGTTCGCGGAATCGATTCGACCGTCGACCACCGCGACGGCCGTGCTTCCGGAGTAGCTGGTCTCCACATTCATGTTTGGTCCTCCCGGTGCGCCCCGAGTGGCTGCACGAGGTAAAGGCGGTTCCAACCGTCCACCCGCTCGTAGTTGAGCCCGTGAACGAACGCCTTGGTGAGGTGAATGCCGAGCCCGCCCACGCGGCGGTCCTCGGCGGAAAGGTCCAGATCGGGTGCGGGTGCGTCCCGCAGCGGATTGAAGGGTCGGCCGTTGTCCTCGAGCAGGGCTTCCAGCTTGTCGTCCGTCAGGCGCAGGGCCAGTGTGATGACCGGCGCGGCAGCGTCTTCCTCGAAAGCGTACGAAACGACATTCGTCAGCAGCTCGTCCAGCGCCAACTGGAATTTGAAGGTCAGGCCCATCGGCACTTCGTGCTCGAGGGCGAACTGCTCGAACGCCTCGACCGCCTTGCGGGGCTCGTCCTGGTCGAGCCCGATTTCCAGATCGAGCTTGGCGTCCACCGTAGTTCCTCCGGATTCAGAGTGCCGGCTCACATGCACCTCGGCCCTGCATCCGGACAGCGTCGGCCCGAACGCCGACCTCCTCCCCGGGGAGGAACCGGGTTGTCGCAAGGGTGTCGAGACACGTAAGCGTAGCTCCATTGAGAGGCTGCGGGGATCGCGAGGGTACAGCATCATAAGATACCGGGCAAGGTACTCCAGGTCCAGAAGCTTGCCGCTGCGGTGTTTCGCGACTGTTCCTCCCGTCGAACAGGACTCTCTGGAAATCCTGCAGTCCCCGGGCAAGTCCCCGGCGAACACCGAGAGCGAAGCGGACCGCTCCGAAAGCACCGCCGGTCGATGCCGGTGGATTTCACACACGGGCTTCCTGCCCCTCCCCCGGACGGGCCGATCTGCTTGACGGAGTACGGCACTCGCCGGATATTTCGTCCCCGGAGCCGCGAGGGCACCGGGTTCGCGTTTTCCTTCATTGCGCAAGGCCGAATCCGGGTTGCCCGATGGTGCGGATCCACGGCGCCTAGTGCCCCGGCCGCGTCTTGGGCACGACGGTGCCCGGCACTTACACTTATGGTTCGCGTGGCCGTGGGGGAACGGATTGCGCGAGGCACGCCTGACTCACTCCTTCCCCGTTCTTCCAAACCTGGATGCGACTTGATGGCGAAAATCCTGGTCGTTGATGACGAGCCGGATCTCGAACTCCTCCTGCGACAGAAGTTTCGGCGGAAGGTCCGAAAGGGAGAGATGACCCTGGTCTTCGCCCAGAACGGTGTCGAGGCTCTGGAGCAACTCAAGATCCATCACGATGTCGATATGGTGTTGTCGGACATCAACATGCCCCAGATGGACGGTCTCACGCTCCTGCACCAGCTGAACCAGCTGAACTACGATCTGCGGGCGGTCATCGTGACAGCGTACGGGGACATGAAGAACATCCGCACCGCAATGAACCGGGGTGCCTTCGACTTCGTCACCAAACCGCTGGACTTCAAGGACCTGGAGACCACGATCTCCAAGACCCTCTCCCACCTGGAGGTCATGCGGGAGGCGCTCCGCTCCCGCGATGAGCTCGTGGCGCTTCGTCAGGAGCTGGGGGTGGCGGCGCGCATGCAGGAGTCGATCCTGCCCACCAGCTTCCCGGAGGATCCGCGCTACGAGATTCACGCCTGGATGACGCCGGCCAAGGAGGTGGGCGGCGACTTCTACGACTTCTTCAAGCTCGAGGACGGGCGTATCGGAATCGTCATGGCGGACGTGTCGGGGAAGGGCGTGCCGGCGGCTCTCTTCATGATGGTGAGCCGCACCCTGATGAAGGGGACCGCCATCGGGGAGAACGATCCGGCGACGTGTCTCAAGGAGGTGAACCAGCTGCTGGTCGAATCGAACGAGCAGTCCATGTTCGTAACCGTCTTCTATGGGAGCTTCGACCCGGCCACCGGTGTGCTGGAATACGCAAACGCTGGACACAATCTCCCGTATGTCGTGAAGGCAAGCGGTGAAGTGCACCCCATCGAGTGTGACTCGGGGCTGGTGCTGGCCGTCATGCCCGGCTTCGAATTCCCCGGGGGATCTCTGCAGCTGGAGCCGGGCGACGTGGTGTTCTTCTACACCGACGGCATCACCGAAGCCATGGACGAGGAGGGGGTGGAGTTCGGGGACGACGAGCTGGCCGCGGTCCTCGAGGAGGTAGCGGGTTCGAGCGCGGCCACCTTCAACCGAAAGGCGGTGGAGGCGGTGCAGGAGCATGCCGGCGAGGCAGCCCAGTCAGACGACATCACCTGTCTTGCGTTGAAATACCTGAGGGAATCGTAATGAGGGCGCCCCGGGGTCTGGCGGCGCTTGGGGTCGCGATCGCGGGGACGGTGGCCTGTGCCGTCCCGGTTCCGGGCTTGCGGGGTCAGGAGGTGCAGTCGGGCGGGGACGGGGTGTTTCCCGATTCGATCGTCTTCGGCCAGTCGGCGGCGTTCAGCGGGTTTGCGGTCGATCTCGGCAGCAACATGCACCTGGGAGTTCTCGCCGCGTTCGAGGAAGCGAACCGGACCGGGGGAATCCACGGCCGGGTACTGCGTCTCGTCACGGAGGACGATCGGTACGAGGGCGAACTGGCGATTGCGAACACGAGAAAGCTCATCGCCGACGGTGTGTTTGCGCTGATCGGCGCGGTCGGTACGCCAACCTCCAGGGTCGCGTGGGGGATCGCCAGCGACGCCCGGGTGCCCTATATCGGGGCGTTCACCGGGGCGGGGCTCCTGCGGGGCCCGGACCAGCCCTATGTGGTCAATTTGCGGGCGTCCTACATCCAGGAAACCGAGGAGATGGTGAAGAGACTCACCGAGGACCTCGAGTTCAGCAGGATCGCGATCTTCTACCAGGATGACAGCTACGGACAGGCTGGTCTGGACGGTGTGCGCCTGGCCCTTGACAAGCGCGATCTGCCCCTGGTCGGGCAGGGTACCTACGTCCGTAATACGGCGGCGGTGAAGCGGGCCCTGCTGGACATCCGCGAGAGCGATCCCGAGGCGATCATCACCATAGGCGCATACCGGGCAGCCGCCCAGTTCATCCTGTGGGCCAAGAGGCTCGGCATGCGGGCCATCCACCTGAATGTCTCCTTCGTCGGTAGCAACAGCCTTCTGAAAGAACTCGGCGGCAACGGCGACGGTGTCGTGGTGACCCAGGTGGTGCCCTTCCCGCGCGACACGGACATTCCCGTGGTGCGGGACTACCAGGCCGCCATCAGACAGGTCGATCCTTCGGCCCAACCCGGCTTCGTTTCCCTGGAGGGGTATCTGGCCGGACGCCTGGTGGTTGAGGCCCTGCGTGCCTCGATGGAACCCGGCGGGCCGCCGCCCACCCGGGAAACTTTCCTGCAATGGCTCGTGGATGTCGGCCCCTATGACCTCGGAGGATTTGCGATCGAGTATGGACCCGGCGACAACCAGGGCTCGGACAGGGTGTTTCTGACCGAGATACGGCAGGGTCGGTTCGTTCCCATTACCGAGTTGCGGAGATGAAGGACAGGGCCGGAACGCTGGACCGCCGGCTTCACTCGGCCTTTGAATGGGTCCTGAAGCGCCTCCCCACCCGTCTCGGGGACTGGGTACGCCAGAGGACCGGCGGGCGGCTCGGGATCGGCACCCAGATCGTCCTGGGCCTTGGTGGTGGGGTCCTGCTGACTGTCGGCGCCATCGTCATGGCCCTGGTGCTCATGTCGATCGTTAGCGCGCGGCAGGGGGAGGTCACGGAAGTCCATATGCCGGCCCTGGTAGGGGCTTTCAACGTTTCCGAAAGAAGCGCGGAACTGGTACAGGCCACGCCCCTCCTGGTGACCGCCGTCGATCTGCCCCAGCTCGATGCGGTGATGATGGACGTAACGTTCACGCAATCGGCGCTCACGGAAGCAGTTGAGGCGGTTGCGGGATCCGAGGCGGGCGGTGACGTCGGCGCCAGGGTGGTGCCGCTCGTGGACAGCCTGAATGACATGGTCGACGAGATCAGCCAGTCGATGAGGCGCAGGATGGACCACCAGGCGCGCCTCGCCGTACTGAAGCAGCAGCGTGAGGACTTCGTCCTGCAGCTGCAGAGCGAGATTCTGGAACCGGAACTGGACGATCAGCACTTCTTCATGTACACCGGGCTGCGCGAGCTGACCGACGCCCCCGCTCCCATGTCCCAGCGAAGGACCACGGCGGAACTGGATCACTACGCCGGCCTTCTGAACTTCAAGGCCTATCAGAACGAAGCCACCCAGTACATCGCGCAGGCGTTCTTCGAGACCGACATCGCCCAGTTGGAGACGACGAAGGCACGGGTCGAGACCGCGCTCGAGAACGTCTCCGGCTCGCTCGCGAAGATCCGTTACCGGCTGAGATCCCAACTACAGTCGCTGGTGCAGGAGCTGACGGAAATGTACGGGGCGCCCGACGGTGTTTTCGCGACGCGCACCGGGGAGCTGGAGGAAATCGCCTACGCCGACTCGCTGGTCGGGCACAGCCAGCAGGTCGCCGCGGAGCTGGTGAACCGGGTCGAGACGCTGGTGGACTCGGCCGAGCGCTCGGCGGAGAGCGCGGCCGAGCGCTCGAACGCTCTCGTGCAGCTTGGATTCTGGTCGCTGCTGGTGATCACCTTCCTGACCATCGGGATGGCCTACGTGGCCTGGAAGTTCTTCGGCGAGCGGCTGCTCGTGAGGATGGGCCGCCTGTCCAGTGCGACGCGGCAGATGTCGAAGGGTGACCTGGAGGTCCAGGTGGAGATCGAAGGGGACGACGAGCTGACCGACATGGCCGGGGCGCTGGAGGTCTTCCGCCAGCATGCGGTCGAGGTACAGCGCCTCAACCTTGTGGAGAAGCTGGCGGCCGAGGTCCAGGCCAAGAACGACAAGCTCGAGGACACGCTCGAAAACCTGCGCCGGACCCAGCAGCAGGTCGTCAAGCAGGAAAAGCTGGCCTCTCTGGGCGCCCTGACCGCCGGCATCGCGCACGAGATCCGCAACCCGCTCAACTTCATCAACAACTTCGCGGCCCTCTCGACCGAGCTCATCGACGAGCTGAAGGAAGAGCTGGCCGAGGCGGTCAACGGTGATGGTGAAATCGACCAGGAGTACCTCGACGAGATCCTCGGCGACCTCAACACCAACGTGGTCAAGGTGAACGAGCACGGGCAGCGCGCCAACCGGATCGTCGAAGGAATGCTGGCGCACTCCCGCGACGAGGCGGGCGAGGTGGAGCCCATCGACATCAACCTGATGGTCCAGGAGTACGCCAAGCTCGCGTACCACGGGATACGGGGCACCGACTCCACCTTCAACGTCGACATGATCCACCAGTACGACAAGGACGCGGGCTCGGTCGAGGGGATCGCCCGCGATTTGAGCCGGGTGTTTCTGAACATCATCACCAATGCCTGCCACGCCACTCAGGCCCGCGGCCGCAAGGAAGACGAAGGCTACCTGCCCAGTGTGACCGTCGGCACGGATGGACACGAGAAGAAGGTTACCGTGACCGTACGCGACAACGGCACGGGCATGCCGGACGAGATTCTGAAGAAGATCTTCGACCCATTCTTCACCACCAAGTCCGGGACCCAGGGGACGGGTCTCGGTCTCTCGATCTCCCACGAGATCATTCAGGAGCACGGAGGCAAGATCGAGGTCGAGACGGAAGACGGAGAGGGGACCGAGTTCAGGATCACGCTTCCCCGGAAGGGCTACGAGCCGGTCACGGCCGGGGCCTGATTGTCCGCTGTCGCCGCGGGCGCCCCACAAGCCCGCCTCTCCGCCTTCCGGCCCCGGGGCGTGGAACTTCGCGCCCTCGTCGCTCTGGCCCTGCCCGTGGCTGTCGTACAGATGGGCCTCGTGGCCCAGGGGCTGGTGGACACCGCCATGGTGGGACGGGTCGACGCGGCGCAGCTGGGCGCCGTCACCCTCGGCAACCTCTATTTCTTCAGCGTCGCGGTCTTCGGCATGGGGCTCCTCTTCGCCCTCGATCCGCTCGTGTCCCAGGCCTTCGGAGCGGGGGACGAGGACGCGATAGAGGTCGCCATCCAGCGCGGTCTGGTCCTGAGCGTCACGCTTGCCGTGGTGGCCTCCGTACTCCTGGCCGTGGCGGAACCGGTGTTCGTCCTCCTGAACCAGCCGGAAGAGGTGGTGCCGGTCGCGGCCGCCTACGCCCGCACGCTGATCCCCGGCATGTTGCCGTTCTACGGATTCATCGTCTTTCGCCAGGTTCTCCAGGCGGTGGGCAGGGTGGCACCGGTCGTCTGGACGATTCTGCTGGCCAACGTCCTGAACGCCTTCCTGAACTGGATCCTGGTCTTCGGGAACTTGGGAGCGCCCGGGTTGGGTGCGGTGGGCTCCGGCTGGGCCACGTCGATGTCACGGTGGTTCATGTGGCTCTGTGCGCTGGCGCTGGGATGGCGGCTGTTGACCCCCTACCTGCGGCGGGTGCGAAGCGATCTCCTGGCGGCGGGCGCGCTGATGCGGATCATGCGGCTGGGGTCGCCGATCGGGCTACAGCTCTTCCTGGAATTCGGTGCGTTCGGGGCAATCGGCATCCTGATGGGGTGGCTGGGGACCGTGGCGATCGCGGGCCACCAGATCGCCCTCAACCTGGCCGCCTTCGCCTTCATGATCCCTCTCGGCATCTCGCAGGCGGCCGCGATTCTGGTGGGCAGGGCGGTGGGGCGCGGCGACCCGGCCGGGGCGCGGCGCTCGGCGGGAGGGGCGGTTCTGGTCTGCTGCCTGGTGATGGCGGCGACCGCGGCCGTCTTCCTCGGCCTGCCGGGCTTCCTGGCGGACCAGTTCACGACGGAGACCCGGGTTGCGGCGGTGGCCGCCGCGCTCATTCCCGTGGCCGGCATGTTTCAGCTCTTCGACGGCTTGCAGGTGGTATGCACCGGCGCGCTGCGCGGCGTCGCCGACACGATGCGCCCGATGATCTACAACATGTTGGGATTCTGGGTGTTCGGGATGCCGCTGAGCCTGTGGCTGGGTTTCCGGCTCGAGATGGGACCCGAGGGTCTCTGGTGGGGATTGGCCGCCGGTCTGGGGGCCGTCGCCGTTCTGCTCATGGGGAGGATGTGGATCAGGCTGCGGGGATCGCTTGAGCGCTTCTCGCTGACCCACGGAGGGTGACCCGCCAGGAGCTCGCCGCCCCTTTCGTGCGAGCACCCAGCCGCGGCGGGTCGCCGCCCTGCGGGTCCGGATACGCGCTCAGAATTCTCCCACGAAGCGGATTTCGGTCTCCAGCTCGTAGCCCGTCTCACGCGCCACGGTCGAGCGCGCCAGCTCGATGAGCGCCACAACCTCGGCCGCCGTCGCACCGCCCAGGTTCACGATGATGTTGGCGTGTTTGTGGAAGATCTCCGCCGCGCCCCGCACGTACCCCTTCAGGCCGCACTGGTCGATCAGCCGCCCCGCGCCGATCCCCTCGATCTTCTTGAAGATGGATCCCACGCACGGGTACAGCCAAAGGTCCGGGTGACGCGCGTCGCGCCAGGCCAGGTTTTCCCGCACCACCCTGCGCAGTTCCTCGACCGGGGTCGGGTGGAGCTTCAGCGAGACGTCCAGGACCAGGTCGCCGCTGTCGTGAATGACGCTGTAGTCGTACCCGAAACGGAAGTACTCCGTATCGACCTCGCGGATCTCACCTTCCGGGGTCAGAATCGTGGCGCCCTCCATGACCTCTTCCCAGAACATCGTCCGCTCGCGCTCGGGGGCGGGCGAGAGGAAATGGAGGTTCTGCCACACCGCGCCGCCGACCGTACTGGGTATTCCCACGAAGTGGTGGATGCCGCCCAGCCCCCGCGCCACGGTTGCGTTGATCAGATCGGGAAAGGTGTCCACCCCCGCGCCGGCCCGCACCCGTCCCCTTCCATCGAACTCCACGCCGGCGATCTCACACTTGACGACGACTCCGCGGAATCCCTTGTCTCCGACGAGAATGTTCGCGCCGCGCCCGAGGACGAAGCACGGAATCTCCAGCTCGCGTGCAAGCAGGACGGCGCGCTGGAGTTCGTTCGCCGACCGGGCCCGGTAGAAGAGGTCGGCCGGTCCTCCGATCCTGAAGGTGGTCATCGGAGCCAGCGGGACATCGCGGCGAACCCGCCCGGGATCGACGGAAGCGGCGTAGAGGTCGAGAAGCGACGGTTCCGGGTGCTTCACCGGGAAGTTGGCCAGGGGGAAGGCGTGGGAGACACGGGACCGGCGGGCAGCCCGTGGACTGCTTGAAGTTTCGCCCCCTGTTTCCCTTACGGCAACTCCCCGCAGTTGCCCGAAGCCGCACACCTCCGTCCCGCAACCGGTCACCGCCATGCTCGGCCCCCCGCCTCCATCAATCTCATAAGTGCCAGTGGCAAAACAACATGAACGTCTGTTTGCGATCTTGGCACGCTTCTTTCGTAGTACGTATGGCAGGAGCGGCAAGCGGGCTCCGGTCGGTGGCTGCCAACCAGCCAGTGGTGTGGTGTTGGGATGTGGGGATCCGGCCGGAGCCTTTGCCTCCGGCCGACCCGTGGAAGATCGTGCGGCGGATGCCTGAGTATCATGACTCGAATGGCGGTCACTGGAGAGGGAAACCCGGGCGCGTGGCGGTGTATCAGTTACGCGGGAGTGCCGTTTGCCGGCCGTGGAGGAGTCCTTTTCCATGGCTGCAGGCTTTCGACGGCGGCCAAGGCCTCCCCGCCGGTGTCGGGATGCCCGAGATTGTCGCACAGTCTCCCGACAGCGATTCAGTTCGTAACAGGCGAATCCACGACAAGAGGGCCGGTATGGAAAAACCCCTGATCAGTCTCGACAGGCTCGGCAAGGTGTTTCATGCGCGAGAGGTCGAGACCCATGCACTATCCAATGTCACGCTTGAAATCAATGACGGTGAATTCGTGTCCATCGCCGGTCCTTCGGGGTGCGGCAAGACGACACTGCTGTCGATACTCGGGTTGCTCGATTCGCCGACGGCGGGCGCCTACCTGCTGAACGGTGAACCGGTGGAGCGGCTTTCCACGTCCCGGCGGGCAGAGATCCGCAACCGGGCGATCGGCTTCATCTTCCAGGCATTCAACCTCATCGGAGACCTTACGGTCTTCGAGAATGTGGAGCTTCCGCTGACCTATCGTGACATGCGGGTAAGGGTGAGGAGAGAGCGCGTGATGCAGTCCCTGGAGCGCGTCGGAATGGCTCACCGGATCAGTCACTACCCATCGCAGCTTTCCGGGGGCCAACAGCAGAGGGTCGCCGTTGCGCGGGCCATCGTCGGTGCGCCCAGGATCCTGCTGGCCGACGAACCGACGGGGAACCTCGACTCCCGCAATGGGCTGGCGGTCATGAGCCTGCTCGGCGAACTCCACCAGGAAGGGGCCACGATCTGCATGGTGACCCACGATCCGAGGTACGTGAACGCCGCGGATCGTGCCATCCATCTCTTCGACGGCCAGGTCGTGGAGGAAGACGCGAGCCCGCACGGCATGGAGGTCGTGTAGGGTTCACAGCCCGCCCGCAAGGCGGGGGATTGCCTTATTTTGGTAGCATTCCACCAACCACGCCGCGCCGATCGAGGAGATCGAATGTCCTTCCCCGACAGGAGAATCCGCATCCTGGTCGCGAAGCCGGGCCTCGACGGACACGACCGGGGAGCCAAGGTGATCGCGGCGGCCTTCCGCGACGCCGGATTCGAGGTCATCTACACCGGGTTGCACCAGACGCCCGAAATGGTGGTGGCCGCGGCGGTGCAGGAAGACGTGGACGTGGTGGCGATGTCGGTACTTTCGGGCGCCCACATGACGCTCTTTCCCAGGGTGCGCGAGCTCCTGGACCGGGAGGGGCTGGAGCACGTGCTGCTAACCGGAGGCGGCATCATCCCCGGCGAAGACGCGGCGGCGCTGGCCGAAGTCGGCGTGGGGCGCGTTTTCGGGCCCGGAACCGCGACGACCGAGGCAATCGGGTACATTCGCGACTGGTTCGCGGCCCGGGAGGATCCGTATTAGCCCGCCGGACCAACCTTCAGCGGACAACCCGTCCCGTCCGGGCGGCCGGCTCGCCGAGCTGAGCCGGGAGCTGGAGACGCTGCGCCGACGCCTTCGACTCGGTGGCGGCACGGAAAGGATCCAGCGGCACCGCGACCGGGGGAAGCTTACCGCGCGCGACCGGCTCCACCTGCTGCTGGACCGGGACGCGACGTGGGTCGAAGTGGGACTTCTGGTGGGGCACGACAGCTACGAGGGGAAGGCCCCGGGTGCCGGTGTCGCCACCGGCGTGGGTGTCGTATGCGGCCGCGAGGTCGTGGTGGTGGCGAACGACGCCACCGTCAAGGCCGGCTCGTGGTGGCCCGAGACCATCAGAAAGATGCTCCGGGCCCAGGAAATCGCGATGCGCTGCCGGATCCCCATCATCTATCTGGTGGATTCGGCCGGCGTGAATCTGCCGTATCAGGGCGGCGTCTTCCCGGGCCAGTACGGCGCGGCGCGGATCTTCTACTACAACTCCATCATGCGCCGCTACCTCCGAGTCCCCCAGTATGCCGCGGTCATGGGGCCCTGCATCGCGGGCGGCGCGTATCTGCCGGCGCTCTCGGACGTCATCCTCATGGTCGAGGGGACGAGCTTCATGGGTCTCGGCGGACCCAACCTGGTGAAGGGGGCAACCGGGCAGGAGGTGGAAAGGGAAGAGCTGGGCGGTGCGGCCGTGCACACCGGCGTCAGTGCCGTCGCCCACTACCGCTGCGCCGACGACGAGGAGTGCATCGCCAGGTTGAGGGAAATGGTCGCGGGCCTCCCCGCCCACCCATCCCGTCCCCCCGAACGCGCGTTCACGCCCCCCTCCCGCCCACCCGCCGCCCTATACGACCTCCTCCCCGACGACCACCGCCACCCGTACGACATGGACGCGGTCCTCGAAGTCCTCCTGGACGGCGGCAGCCTATCCGAGTTCCAGCCCGGCCACGCCGCCGAGCTGATCTGCGGCACGGGAACCCTCTCGGGGCACCCCGTCGCCGTGATCGCGAACCGCCGCGGCATGATCTCGGACCCGCACGGAGGCCCTCCCCGTCTTGGGGGCATCGTCTACACCGAATCGGCGGAGAAGGCCGCCTTCTTCATCGACACGGTGAGCCGGCAGGGGGTCCCGATTCTCTTCGTGCAGGATGTCTCGGGCTTCATGGTCGGCCCCGAGGCCGAACACAATGGAATCATCCGCGCCGGCGCGCGCTTCGTGGAGGCCATGGCCACGGCGGTCGTTCCCAAGCTGGTCCTCACCCTGAACCACGCCTCCGGGGCGGGCTACTACGCCATGGCGGGGCAGGGGTTCGACCCCGACTTCATCCTGACGCTCCCGACCGGGCGGATGGGGGTCATGGAGGGAGCCAGCGCGGTCATGGCGCTTTTCGGTGGTGAACTCGACCGGCTCAAGGCCGAAGGCGAGGCACCCGACGCCGAGATGCAGGCGCTCATGGACGAGGTGCAGGCCGACTATGACCGCCAGCTGGACGCGACCTTCGCCGCTGCGCGCGGGTTCGTGGATGCGGTGGTGTTGCCCGAGGAGCTGCGCGATTGGCTCACGCTGCTGCTGCGGGCCGCCACCAGCAATCCGGGCCCCCACCTCGGGCCCTTCGTGCTTCCCCCCGGGCTTGGCGCGAGGGTTCCGTGACTCCTGCGGTCGATCGTTCGCCGACACCGGCCCTTGGCAACACCCGCCCGTCGCGCCGAGGCTCTCCGCCGCGAACGGTGCGGGTGGCCGGCGGGCAGGGCTTCTGGGGTGACGACCTGGAGGCGCCGGTCCGCCAGGTGAATGGGGGCGACATCGACTACCTCATGCTGGACTACCTGGCCGAGGTGACGATGTCGATCATGCAGAAGCAGAGGTCCCGCGACCCGAACGCGGGATACGCACGGGACTTCGTCCCCTTGATGGAGCGGATCTTTGTTGTGTGCGCCGAGCGTGGGATCGGGGTCGTGACCAATGCCGGCGGGGTGAACCCTGCGGAGTGCGCCCGGGCGGTGGCCGAAGCGGGGCGGCGGGCGGGGGTCGGGGGCCGCGCGCGGATCGGCGTGGTGACGGGGGACGACCTCATGGACCGCCTCGACGAACTCCTCGCTTCGGGTCATCCCCTGTGCCACATGGAGACCGGGCGTCCCCTGGCCGAGGTCCGCGACCGGGTGCGGAGCGCGAACGTCTACCTGGGGGCGCGGCCCATCGTCGCCGCGCTGGGCGAGGGGGCGACCGTCGTGGTCACGGGGCGCTCTACCGACACCGCGCTCACCTACGGCCCCATGGCGCACGCCTTCGGCTGGTCCTGGGACGCCTGGGATCTGCTGGCGAGCGGCGTGGTCGCGGGCCACATCAACGAATGCGGGGCGCAGGCGAGCGGCGGCAACTGCTCGGCCGAGTGGTGGTCGATTCCCGATCTCGCCGGTGTCGGCTTCCCCATCATCGAGGCGAGCCCGGACGGGAGCTTCGTCGTCACCAAGCATCCGGGTTCGGGGGGCGCCGTGAACCTGCGCACCGTCAAGGAGCAGATCCTGTACGAAATGGGCGATCCCTCGTCCTACATCACGCCCGACGTGGTCGCCGACTTCACGAGCATCCGGCTGTCGGACGAGGGTGGGGACCGGGTGAGGGTGCACGGCATCCGGGGACGAGCGCCCACGCCGTCGCTGAAGGTCTCGGTGGCCTGGTCGGCCGGCTACAAGGCGGTCGGCACCCTGGTCTACGCGTGGCCCGATGCCGCAGCCAAGGCCCGGGCCGCGGCCGGCATCCTGCGCGAGCGCCTGGACCGGCTCGGGCTGACCTTCGACCGGGTGCTCGTGGAATTGGTGGGATGGGACGCCACACACGGGCACCTCGCCGGCGATCCTCCCGCCGACCTTCCCGAGGTGCAGCTGCGGGTCGGCGTGCGGGGGCCGGAACGCGCGGCGGTCGAGCGCTTCACCCGCGAGGTGGCCCCGCTGGTGTTGACCGGGCCGCCTTCCGTGACCGGGTTCGCGGGCGGGCGTCCCCGGGTCCAGGAGATCATGGCCTACTGGCCGGCCCTGATCGACCGCGGGGCCGTCGAACCGCGGGTCGCGGTCGAAATGGTGGAGGTGTGAAGTTGGGATCCCGTCTGCCGACCGGGGACGTGCTACATGGCTGAGGTACGGCTGCTCGAGCTGGCGCACGCGCGCTCGGGGGACAAGGGCGACACCGCTAACGTGGGCCTAATCGCGTACGATGAAGAAGACTATCCTCTTATTTTGAAAATGGTTACGATTGATCGTGTAAAGAAACACTTCAATGATTTGGTGAAGGGTCCCGTGCAACGGTTTCGGCTCGACAACCTGCACGCGGTTAACTTTCTCCTGCACGGCGCCCTCGACGGCGGCGGCACCGTGTCCCTCATGACCGACGCGCAGGGAAAGGTGTTCAGCACGGCGTTGCTCAGAATGAAGATCGAGGTGCCCGGCGAGGTGGCCGAACGGGTGCGGGGCCGTGGGCGGTACCCTGGTGCGCGGACGGGGGACTCCCGATGAGCGCGTCAGGCGCGGGTTCGCTGGTCCTCGCCGAGGTCCGCGACGGGGTTGCGACCCTGACCCTTAACCGCCCGCACAGGCGCAATGCGCTGTCTTCGGAGCTGGTGGCCGCGCTGTCGCGGGCGCTGGTCCGGGCCGCCGGCGACCAGGGGACGCGGGTCGTCGCCCTGCAGGGTGCCGGGCCGGACTTCTGCGCGGGCGCTGACCTGTCAGAGATCGCGGCTTCGCAGGAGCAGGAGGGCCCGGAGGCCGGGCTGGCCGATGCCAGAAGCCTGGGTGAGGTCTTCGTCACGATCCACCGCATGGACAAACCGGTGGTCGCGCTGGTGCGGGGGAGGGCGCTGGGGGGCGGATGCGGGCTGGCCACCGCCTGCGACATCGTGCTGGCTCACCAGAACTCGATCTTCGGGTACCCCGAGGTCCACCTCGGCTTCGTACCCGCGCTGGTCATGACGCCGCTCCGCCGAAAAGTGAGCGAAGCGGCCGCCTTCGAGCTGGTCATGCGGGGGCACCGGATCGACGCCGCCGAGGCGACGGCGTTCGGACTCGCCACTCGGGTGCTCTCCGGCGGGGACTTCGATTCCGCCGCACGGGCATACCTCAGGGACCTCGCCAGTAGGCCGGCCACCGCCGTTGCGCTCACCAAGCGGCTCTTCCATGGCCTCCACGGCGTCGCCTTCGAGGACGCCGTCGCAAGGGGGGCCGAAGTCAACGCCATGGCCCGTCGTACAGAAGAGTGCCGGGAGGGCGTCAAGCGTTTTCTGGACCGGAAAGGGGGCTGACATGTTTCGCCCATCGAGGAAACGGAGGGAGGGGGAAGACCGCTTCCTGGGCTGGAAGATCGGCCTCTTCGCAATCGGCGCGGCCGCCGCATTCGCGGGAATGGCCACTTCGCTGTCCTGGCTCGTCTGGGCCGGGATCGCGATCCTGCTGGTGGCGATGATCCTGCGATTCCTCCCCGCCAGCGACTAGCAGGTCCCCATTCGCCTGCCGATTCGCCGCTCTCACCTGTCCAATATGTAATGTAGACATTACAAATGTCAGGTACAGTTTACACTCTGAATCTGCCTGGCAGGACAATTAGTCCCAATCCGCCATTTTTCTGCCCCGCCGCGCCCCCCTAATTGCCCGGTGTGCAACCGGAAACCGAATCCCCGCCCAACCCAGCCGCCCGCGCCGTCCTGCGCGAGAAGTTCGGCTTCGACGGCTTCCGTCCCGGCCAGGAGAGCCTGATCACCAGCGTCCTGGCGGGACGCGACACCCTCGGCGTCCTCCCGACCGGGGGCGGCAAGACGCTCTGCTACCAGATCCCCGCCTTCATGGTGGACGGCCTGGTGATCGTGGTCAGCCCGCTCATCTCCCTCATGCAGGACCAGGTCGACCGGGCCCGGAAACTCGGCCTGCGGGCCGCCTCGCTCACCTCGCAGGACCCGAAGGAATCGCAGCAGCGCACCGAGGCGAACATCGCGGCGGGAACCCTCGACCTACTCTTCTGCTCGCCGGAGCGCCTGGAGGCCACGCGGCTGCGAACCCTGCTCGCCACGGCGCCCGTCTCGCTGATCACCATCGACGAGGCGCACTGCATTTCGGAGTGGGGCCACGAGTTCCGGCCCGCCTTCCGGCGCATCCACCGCCTCCGTTCGATCGTCCCGGCACCGGTGCTGGCCGTGACCGCCACCGCCACCCCCGCCGTCCGCGACGACATCACGCAGGTGCTCCGCATGACGGACCCGTTCAGGGTGGTCACCTCCTTCGACCGCCCCAACATCCGCTGGCTGGTCGCGCGGCTGCGCGCGGGCCCCGACCGCATCCGCGCCATGGTGCGCATCGTCCGCAGGGCCCCGCCGGAGTGCCGCGAGCGGGCGCTGATCGTCTACGCCCCCACGCGGCGGCTGGTGGTCAGCGTCCGTCGGGCCCTCGCCAGCCTCGGCGTCATCGGCGACGCCTACCACGCCGCGCTCCCCAGCGAGGAGCGGCAGGCCGTGCAGCAGCGGTTCATGTCGGGCGAGTCCAACGTGGTCGTCGCCACCTGCGCCTTCGGCATGGGCATCGACCGGGGGGACGTGTGGGCCGTATTTCACTACGCCTTCCCGGGGTCGCTGGAGAGCTACTACCAGGAGGCGGGACGTGCCGGCCGAGACGGTGCCGAGTCGATGGCGCTCGGTTTCGTCCACCGCGACGACTGGAAGGTGCCCGCGGCCTTCCTCGACCGGGCCTATCCCCGGCCGCGGGACGTGCTCGGCGTCCTGCGCAGGATCGAGTCCGCCTGCGCCCGAGGCACCGTGGTCGAGCCGGCCGCACTCCTGGGACCGGGCTCCGAAAGGGTTCCGCACCTGAAGTGGCTCATGCGCTCCGGCGCGATCCGGGTGGACCCCCTGCTGGCCGAATGGATCGACAACTGGCCCGACCGCGAGGAGGGCGAGCCCCCCGCCGTCCCGGGACCGTCCGTCACACCCACGGGGAGTGCGCCCGATCTCGGGCCGCTGGTCGCCGCCCGCGGGCAGGCCGGCGGGAGACTGCGGGCCATGCAGCGCTACTGCGGCCGCCGGGGATGCCGCAGGATGGCTCTGTTGCGTTACCTTGGTGAAGTACCCGGGCGCCGGTCATGCGGCTCCTGCGACAGGTGCGAACGCCGCCGGAGTCCAGCGGCCCTCAACCTGCCTGTCTGAATCAAGAACCAGTCGCCCCGCGCGATGGATCCATATCTCGACACCGAACACCTGAGTCTGCAAGCGGCCGTCCGCTGGTTCGCGCTCGACAGCATCGTCCCCGTCGCCCGTGAACTGGACGAGACCGGCCGCTTCCCCTGGGACAACGTGAAGTCCATGGGTGAGCGGGGGTGGCTCGGCATTCCCGTGCCGGGTGAACTCTCCGGAATGGGCCGGGACTATCTCAGCTACGTTCTCGTGATCGAGGAGCTGGCCAGGCACGACGCGAGCCACGCCATCACGGTCTCCGCCCACACCACCCTGGCCATGTCGCCCATTCTGGCCTTCGGGACGGAAGAACAGAGGCAGCGCTTCGTACCGCCGCTGGCTTCGGGCCAGGTGCTCGGCGGCTTCGGACTCACCGAGCCCGGGGCGGGTTCGGATTCGTCGGGCACGCGCACCAGGGCGATCGCCGCCGACGGCGGGTACAGGATCACCGGAAGCAAGATCTTCATTACGCACGCGGGCGTGGGCGAGATCTTCGTCGTCACGGCGGTGACCGATCCCGGGGCAGGGCATCACGGCATCTCCAGCTTCGTGGTCTGCAAGCCCACCGTCGACCTGGAGGAGGCCTCGCGCACCGGAGTCGGCCACCGGCCCGGACTTCCCTATTCGGACGGAGTGACCGCCGGGGCCCGCGAGGACAAGCTCGGCTGGCGCGCATCGGACACCCGCGAACTGCACTTCCAGGATGCGTGGGTACGCGCGGACCAGCGCCTGGGCGACGAGGG
Organism: Longimicrobiales bacterium; assembly: GCA_965211795.1. Taxonomy (GTDB): domain Bacteria; phylum Gemmatimonadota; class Gemmatimonadetes; order Longimicrobiales; family Gaopeijiaceae; genus Bin94. Next base: position 2,368,550 of record OZ242973.1, on the reverse strand, counting down.
ACGGGGCTTCAGCAACTTCATGAAGACGCTCGACGCGGGCCGCATCGGGATCGCGGCCCTTTCCCTCGGCATCGCCCAGGGGGCCCTCGACGCCGCCATCCACTACACGGCCCGCCGGCGACAGTTCAAGCGCCCGGTCTGGGAGTTCCAGGACATTCAGTTCGGACTCGCGGATCTGGCGGCCGAAGTGCAGGGCGCCCGGCACCTGACCTACCATGCGGCCTGGCTAAAGGACCAGGGCCGCCCCTTCGCGAAGGAAGCGGCCATGGCGAAGCTCGTCGCGGCCCGCCTGGCCGGAAAGGCCGCCCGCACCGCGGTACAGTTCCTGGGAGGAGTGGGGTACACCTCCGACCACCCGGTCGAGCGCATGATGCGCGACGCCAAGGCGTGCGAGATCGGCGAGGGAACGAAGGAAATCCAGAAAATCGTTATCGCTCGGCACCTGCTGAGGGAGTTGCACTCGTGAACGGGCCCGCGGAAGTGGCCGTCCGGGTGCACCTGCCGGCAGGCGCGACATCTTTTCGAAGTCCGGTGCCCGGCACCGCTGTTCCGGAACCTGCTCGCTGGTTCGCGTATCTCGTCCGCCCGGGACGGGGACGCGGCCAGGACGGGCCCGGCAGCGGCCACCCGGCACGGACTCGACAATCGGAGAAGGAAATTGAAGAGAGAAATCCTCATCAGCGCCTCGGACGAAGAGTCCTGGGTGGCGCTGAAGGAAGAGGGCCGGCTCGCCGAACTCATGTTCGACCGGCCCGATCAGGACCGCCTTGTCGGTGACATATTCGTGGGCCGCGTGGAGGCGGTCCTTCCCGGCATTCAGGCGGCGTTCGTAGATATCGGCGAGGAGAAGGCGGCGTTCCTGCACGTCTCCGATCTCGCCAGGGACCAGGACAACGGGGACGGCAGGGGCCGGCGGGGACCATCGCGCCAGCGAAGGGACCGCAACACGCCGGCCATCCAGGATGCGATCACCAGGGGCCAGAAGATTCTGGTCAAGGTGACCAAGGAGGCGATCTCCACGAAGGGGCCGCGCGTCACCGCGCAGATTTCGCTCCCGGGCCGTTTCCTCGTCTACATACCCGACTCGGACCAGGTGGGAGTGAGCCGCAAGATCGACCACCGCGGCGAGCGCTCCCGGCTGCGCGCCATGGCCAGGGAGGTGGTGGAGGGGGGATCGGGGGGCGTGATCGTCCGCACCGCCGGCGAGGAACTGACGCAGCAGAAGCTCGAAAAGGAGTACTCCCAGCTGCGCCGCCAGTGGAAGTCGATCGAAGCCAAAGCGCGCAAGTCGGATCCTCCATCGCTCATCCACGCGGAGGCGAAGCTCATCTCGGGCGTGATCCGGGATCTCTTCACCAACCGCTTCGACGCCGTCACCATCGACAACCGGGGCGTCTACAATCAGATCGTGGAGTACGTCCGCGCCTTCGATCCGGAGCTCCTCGACCGGATCCACTACTACGACGAGCGCGAACACCTTTTCGACCGCGCGGGCATCGCGAAGGAGATCCAGCGCTCGCTGCGGCGGCGGGTCGAGCTCCCCTCCGGCGGCCACGTGATCATCGAACCGACCGAGGCGCTGGTTTCGATCGATGTGAACACCGGGCGCTACACCGGCCGGAAGAAGGACCCCGAACAGACCATCCTCAAGACCAACCTGGACGCGGCACGCGAGATCGCGACGCAGCTGCGGCTCCGCGACATCGGGGGGATCATCGTCATCGACTTCATCGACATGGAGTCCCGTGAGAACCGCAAGCGGGTCCTGCACGAACTGAGGACCCACCTGGGCCGCGACCGCGCCCGGACCCGCACGTGGGAAGTGTCGGAGCTCGGCCTCATCGAGATGACGCGGCAGCGGGTGCGTCCGTCGATCCTGCAATCGCTGACCGAGCCGTGCGGGCTCTGTGAGGGCAGCGGCCACATCTGGACGGCGCCCACCCTGGTGCGCGAGATCGAGCGGTCCGTGAGAAGGGCCGCGCTCGATTCGGGCGAGCGTCAGGTCGTGATCCGCGTGCATCCGCAGGTGGCCCTGCAGATCATGGAGTTCGAGCCGCGTTTCGTGAGAAAGCTCTCGCAGCGCACCCGCCTGCGGCTGGACCTGCGCGACGATCCGCTCCTGCGGCCGGATGAATACCGGCTGCTGGCGGGACGTGCGGGGGACGACGTGACGGACAGGTATCGAAGCGTGTAGCGGTCGCCCGGCATGCCGTGGGCAGCCGGCGAAGAGGCCCCCGCTGTCGCATTCGACCGAGCAGGCCGTCCTTCATGTTGCCGGGTTCGCCCCGGCGGTGCGCGCGGCCAACGGGCACCGTAGTTTGTTTCTGTCCGTCTTCCATGCCGGGAACAGGCTGGGAGTCGGCGCACCAGCCACACGCAGAGGCTCCAATCGCCACCCATGCCCCGTCACAATCTCCGCTCCCTCAATCCCTGCCGCCGCAAGCCGGCTCAAGCCACGATCGTGGCGGGCATTCTCCCCTGGGCCTTCGCGCCTGCTGTCCCCCTGACCGCCCAACTCCACCCGGGAAGCGTCGGCGCCGAGCTCTCCGACGCCTCCGGCGAGGCCATCTACGCGGCGTCGTGCGCGAACTGCCACGGGCTCGACGGCACCGGCCTCGCGCCCTCGCTGGTGGCCTTCGAGGAGGAGCTTCCCGACTTCTCCGACTGTGATTTCGCCGCGCGCGAGCCCGACGCCGACTGGATCGCCGTGGCGCACGAGGGCGGCCCGGTTCGCGGCTTCAGCGAAATGATGCCGGCCTTCCGCGGGGCGCTGACCGAGGAGCAGCTCGGTCGCGTGATGGGGTACATCCGAACCCTCTGTACGAACCCGGACTGGCCGCGGGGCGAACTCAACCTGCCGCGCGCCCTGCTCACCGAGAAGGCCTATCCCGAGGATGAATGGGTGGTGGAAGTCGGTGTCGACCTCGAGGGGAGCGGGGAGGTGGAGGGCGCCTACGTCTACGAGCAGCGATTCGGGCCGCGCAGCCAGGTCGAGGTGGTGATCCCGTACGGTTGGCGGAGGGGGGGAGGGGGGCACGAAGGAGATGAACACGAGCACGATGCGGAATCGGCCGAAGGAGTCACGCACGGTTTGGGGGACCTGGTGCTGGCCGTCAAGCATGCGCTGTACCACGACCTCGGCAAGGGCACGATCGTGTCGGTGATGGGGGAGGTGATTCTCCCCACGGGCGATCACGCCGCCGGGTTCGGAGCCCCCGGAAGCGAGGTGGAGGCGTTCCTCTCGGTTGGCCAGATCCTCCCCGGCGATGCCTTCCTGCAGGCGCAGGGAGGCGCGGCCGTGCCCCTTTACGACGATGCGGCCACGGAGGGGTTCGGGCGCATCCTGCTGGGCCGGACGTGGACGGAGGGGAAGTGGGGGCGTGCGTGGTCGCCCATGCTGGAGGTGCAGGCCAAACGCGATCTTGAAGAGGGGGCCGCGACGCGCATCGACCTGGTGCCGCAGATCCAGGTGGCCCTCAACACGCGCCAGCACGTTCTGGCCAACGTCGGACTCCTGATCCCGACCGGAAGGGAGGCCGGGGAACGTCCCCCGATTCGACTTCTCACCTATCTCCTCCTCGACTGGTTCGACGGCGGATTCTTCGAGGGATGGTGACGATGTTGCGCTTTCCCTCCCCGGCCGCCGGGCTCACGAGCGCCTGCGCGCTGCTGGGCGCCGTACTGGTCGCGGCGGGAGCTCCGCCGGGAGACGGTGCGGACACGGGGGCCGCGATGCCCGCACTCGCTTCGCCACCCGCGCCCGCCACCACCCCTCCCGATCCCGCCGACAACTTCCGCACTGCCGACCGCTGCATTGCCTGCCACAAGGGGGTCTCCGCGGCGGACGGCACCGACGTCTCGATCGGTTTCGACTGGCGCGCCTCGATGATGGCCAACAGCGCCCGCGATCCCTACTTCCAGGCCGCGGTCCGGCGCGAGATCATGGACCATCCCGACGCGGCCGCCGCGATTGAAGGGGAGTGCTCACGCTGCCACATGCCGATGGCCACCGTGGCGGCCATGCAGGCGGGGGAATCGGGAGCGGTCTTCGCAAACCTCCCGATCGGGGACGCGGACGGGCCCTGGGCCGATCTCGCCGCCGACGGCGTCTCCTGCGCGCTCTGCCACCAGATTCAGCCCGACGGCCTGGGCAGCGAAGAGACCTTCACCGCCCGCTTCAGCGTCTCGGCCGAGACACCGGCCGACGGCCGCGCGGTTTTCGGCCCCTTCGAGCCCGACGAGGGCGGCGTCGGGATCATGCACTCGGCGACCGGGTTCCGTCCCACACTCGGAGAGCACGTCACCTCCTCCGGGCTGTGCGCCTCCTGCCACACGGTCATCACCCACCCCGTGCGGCCCGACGGAGCCGGCCCCGCGTTTCCCGAGCAGGCCCCCTTCCTCGAATGGCAGGCAAGCGTCTACGCGGAGGGCGCGGAGCGGGAGCAGAGCTGCCAGGACTGCCACATGCCCGAGGTCGTGGAAGATGTCCCCGTCACCCGCGTTCTGGGCCGCGCCCGCCCCGAGGTCTCCCGGCACGTCTTCCGCGGCGGCAACTTCTTCGTGCTGCGGATGCTCAACCGGTACCGCGACGAACTCGGGGTCACCGCATTGCCACAGGAGATGGAGCTCGCGGCCAATCGCACCGCCGACCATCTGCGCACGGCCACCGCCACGGTCGAGATCAGCGGGACTGGGCTCGGTGGGGACCGCCTCGAGGCCACCGTAACCGTGCGCAACCAGGCCGGCCACAAGTTTCCGACCGCCTATCCTTCGCGCCGGGCGTGGCTGCGATTTGCGGTCACGGATGCACGGGGCGGGCTGGTGTTCGAATCGGGTGCCTTCTCGCCCGATGGCCGCGTCATCGGGGACGACCACGACGCCGACGGCTCCCGCTACGAACCGCACCATACCGTGATCACGTCGCCGGACGAGGTACAGGTCTACCAGGCCGTCATGGTGGACGGCGGCGGAGCGGTCACGACCGGGCTCATGTCGGCGCACGAGTGGGTGAAGGACAACCGCATCCTTCCCGACGGCTTCGATCCCGCGCGCGCCGACGCCCGGGTGCAGGTCGCCGGCATCGCCGCGGGAGACCCGGACTTCACCGCCGGCTCCGACCGCGTGCACTACACGGTCCCGGTGGACCCGGATTTGGGCCCCTTCACGCTGGAGGCCGAACTCTGGTTCCAGCCGATCGGATACCGCTGGGCGGAGAACCTGGCCGGGTACGACGCCACGGAGACCCGGCGCTTCGTGCGCTACTACCGGGAGATGGCGCACGCCTCGGCCATGGTGATCGCGAGGGATTCGGCGGAAGCGCGGTAAACCGCCCGTCAAACCGCCCGTCACTCCCGTTGACACGCGCCACCGCTCTGGATACCATTTCATGCTGTGGTTTTTCCGGCCGACTCGCGATCCCGTTTCGCGGGGCGGCTTCGTTTCGCAGGGCATGGGGAATCCGTGACGACCACCATCACTCCGAAAAAAGAGGACATCCAGCGCAGCTGGTGGGTTGTCGACGCAGAGGGCAAGCCTCTGGGCCGGCTCGCGACCGAGGTCGCCCGCATCCTGCGTGGGAAGCACAAGCCGATCTATACGCCCCATCTCGACACGGGCGACCATGTGATCGTCATCAACGCCTCGAAGGTGGTGCTCACCGGCCGCAAGGCCGAACAGAAGACCTACTTTCGCCACTCGGGGTACATGGGCGGCGACAAGCACATCCCCTTCAAGACGATGCTGAAGCGGTTCCCCGACAGGGTGATCGAGTTGGCGGTGCGGGGAATGCTCCCGAAGAACAAGCTGGGCCGGAGTATGCGCCGGAAGCTCCGCGTCTACCCGGACTCGGTGCACCCGCATCAGGCCCAGGGCCCCCAGCCCCTTGAGATCTGACTCGCGAGAGGAGATGCATGGCCGCTGAAGCACCGATCCAGGCAGTTGGACGCCGGAAGACCAGCGTCGCACGGGTCTCTCTTCGTCCAGGTGGCGGACGCTGGTCCGTCAACGGGCGGGAGCCCGAGGACTATTTTCCCCGGCCGGCCCACCGGATCCGCATCGAGGATCCGCTCCGCGTTGCCGATGCCGAGGGTCGCTTCGACGTGGCGGTCCGGGTGCACGGAGGGGGACTCACCGGCCAGGCGGACGCGATCCGGATGGGTCTGGCCAGGGCCCTGCTGGTTCACGACGAGGAGTTGCGGGCGCCGCTCAGGGAGAGCGGGATGCTGACCCGGGATCCCCGCAAGGTCGAACGCAAGAAGCCCGGCCGTCCCAAGGCGCGGAAGCGTTTCCAGTTCAGCAAGCGATAGGAGCCCATGGAGAGCATGAACCCTGCCGGAAACGACGTCGGACTGACCGACCTGCTCGACGCCGGCGTCCATTTCGGGCACCAGACCAGGCGCTGGAACCCCAAGATGCGCCCGTACATCTTCGGAGAGCGCAACGGGATCCACATCATCGACCTCCGCAAGACGCTCGACCGCCTCAACCTCGCGTGCGATGCGGTACGCAGGGTGGTGCTCAAGGGCGAGAAGGTCCTCTTCCTCTCCACCAAGCGGCAGCTGCGGCAGGTCATCGAAGAGGAGGCCGAGCGGTGCGGTGCCCTGTACGTCACCGAACGCTGGCTCGGGGGGATGCTCACCAACTTCCAGACCATCCGCCGCCAGATTCGCCGGATGAAGGAGCTCGAGCGGGGCCAGGAGGAAAACGCCTTCGAGTTCTACACCAAGAAGGAGCGCCTGCTCCTCGAGCGCGAACGCGTAAAGCTGGAGAAGTACTTCATCGGCCTGCGCGACATGGTGCGGCTGCCGGGCGCCATCTTCGTGGTCGACGCCAGGCGCGAGATCATCGGGGTGCGCGAGGCCCACAGGCTCGGGATCCCGGTGATCGCGATCGCCGACACCAACGTGGACCCGTCCCTTATCGACTACCCCATCCCGGGCAACGACGACGCCATCCGCTCGGTGAGCCTCATCGCGGGCCGGATCGCCGAGACGATTAGGATCGCCCGGCGCGAGGTGCCCGACGAGCAACTCAGACGGCAGGCCGAGCTGGGTGCGACGACCTATTCCACCGAGACCGGTGAGAAGACCGCCGACACCCGCGAGCTCAGACCACGCCCGCGGAAGCGGCGGCCCCGGCCCGAGGCGATCGCGCAGGTGCGCAAGGCCGGAGAAGGCGACGGAGCGCCCCGGAGTCCGCGGCGTCGCAAGCCGGCGTCAGGGTCGAAGGGCGAATCGAAGGCCCCGAGCTGACACCCGGTGCAGGAAATCCCCGCTGGTTCGGGCGGCGATGTTCACCCCAAGCGCCGTCGGCGCAACGCATGGTATAGACCACGATGAAGATCAGTGCGAAACAGGTAAAGGAGCTCCGCGACCGTACCGGCGCGGGAATGATGGACTGCAAGAGGGCGCTCGCGGACACCGGCGGCGACATCGAGGCCGCCATCGACCTGCTGCGAAGCAAGGGCGAGGCGAAAGCCGCCAAGCGGGCGGCGCGCGCTGCCAACGAGGGCAAGGTGACCAGCTACATCCACCACGGCGGGCGCATCGGCGTCCTGGTGGAGCTGAACTGCGAGACCGACTTCGTGGCCAACACCGACGGCTTCCAGACCCTGGCCCGGGACATCGCCATGCATGTGGCGGCCGCGGATCCGATTGCGGTTGCCGCTGAAGACGTCGACGCATCGGTCGTGGAGCGGGAGCGCAGGGTCTTCACGGAACAGGTGGCGCTGGAAGGGAAGCCGGAACACATCCGCGACAGGATCGTCGAGGGCAAACTGGCCAAGTTCTACCGGGAACGGGTGCTGCTGGAACAGGCATACGTGAAGGATCCGGACCGGAGCGTCGGCGAACTCATCACCGAAGTCTCGGCCCGCACGGGAGAGAAGATCAGGGTGGCGCGGTTCTCGCGATTCCAGGTCGGGGGGTAGCGCGTGGCCGCCGCGGGCGACCGCCGCAGTTCGGGCTATGACCGTGTCATCCTGAAGCTGTCTGGAGAGGCGCTCGCGGGGGAGCGGGGATTCGGGATCGACCCGCGTGTGGTGGACGAGATCACGGACGAGATCCGGGCGATCCACGGTGTGGGCGTCTCGCTCGGGCTGGTGATCGGGGGCGGGAACATCGTCCGCGGGGCCATTGCCAGCAGGCGCGGCATGGATCGCGTATCGGCGGATTACATGGGCATGCTGGCCACGATCATGAACGCCCTGGCCGTCCAGGACCTGCTCGAGAAGAAGGGGATCGACACGCGGGTCATGACGGCCATCCGGATGCCGCAGCTTGCGGAGCCCTACATCCGCCGCCGTGCGGTGCGGCACCTCGAGAAGGGCCGGATCGTCATCTTCGCCGGGGGGACGGGGAACCCGTACTTCTCGACGGACACGGCCGCGGTGCTGCGCGCGATCGAGATGGACGCCGACGTGGTGATCAAGGCTACCAAGGTGAAGGGCGTCTACACGGCCGATCCCGCAAGCGACCCCGATGCGGAGTTCATTCCCGACATTTCCTTTCACGAAGTCGTGGCCCGCGACCTCCGCGTCATGGATGCCGCGGCGGTCTCCCTCTGCCGTGAGAACGATCTGCCGATTATCGTCCTGAACCTGGACGACAAGGGCGCGGTGCACAGGGCGATCCGGGGGCAACACGTCGGAACGCTGGTATCTTGAAGGCATCCGACACGATCAGCGCGCCGTCCGGGGAGTGACAGCGGCGTCGAAGCGGCAGGAGAGCAACGTGGAGATAATGGACGAAACCAGAGCCAGAATGGGCGAGGCCGTGGAGGCGGTCGGGCGGGAATTCGCAACGGTCCGAACGGGAAAGGCGGTTCCTTCGATCCTCGACGGGGTGCTGGTGGACGCGTACGGGGGACGCATGCCGCTGAACCAGGTCGCGACCGTGTCGGCTCCGGACGCAACCCTGTTGGTGGCCCAGCCCTTCGACCCGTCGCTGATCGAAGCGATCGAAAAGGCCGTCCTGTCCGCGGGGCTCGGTCTCAATCCCTCCAACGACGGGTCCCTGATCCGGGTGCCGATCCCGCCCCTCAACGAGGAGCGCCGCAGGGAGTACGTCCGTCTGCTCCACAAGATGGCGGAAGACGGCAGGGTTTCGGTCCGTCATGCCCGGCACGCGGCCAACGACTTCGTCAAGTTGATGCTCAAGGAGCACGAGGTCGGGAAGGACGAAGCCCACCGCATGATGAACGAGGTGCAGAGGCTCACCGACGAACATATCCGCGGGATCGAGGAACTCCTGAGTGCCAAGGAGAAGGAGGTGATGGCGATCTGAGCGCCTGTGCCCGCAGCCTGTGGACCCGCCAGCCCGCCGTCCCACCCGGATCATGTCCTCTGACCTGCTCGACCGGATTCTGAGGAGTCCCCCGGTGCCGCGGCACGTGGCCGTCATCATGGACGGCAACGGTCGCTGGGCCCGCCAGCGGGGTCTGCCCCGGCACGCGGGGCATTGGGAAGGGATGAACGCGGTCCGCGAGGCCATCGAAGGAGCCTGCGCCGCCGGTGTCGAGATCCTCACGCTTTTCGCCTTCTCCACCGAGAACTGGAAACGGCCCCCGAGCGAAATCGATGCGCTCATGCGACTGCTCCAGGTGTACGCCGAAAAGGAGCGGGACCAGCTGGCAAATGCGGGGGTCGAGGCGAGAGTGCTGGGCGAGGTCGAACGTCTCGATCCGGCGGCGCGCGAAGCGGTCAGGGAGATCGAGGAGACGACCCGGGGCGGCACGGTCCTCAGGCTCAACCTGATGGTGTCGTACGGGGCCAGGGAAGAGCTCATTCGCGCGGCACGGAAGTTGTGCGAGCAGGCCAGAGACGGAGTCCTGGACCCCGAATCGATCGACCAGGAGGTTCTTGAAGGCGCCCTGTTCACGGCCGGTCTCCCTGATCCCGACCTCCTCATCCGGACCTCCGGCGAGTTCCGGCTCAGCAACTTCCTGCTCTGGCAGCTGGCCTATACCGAACTGTACATCACCCCGGCCCTCTGGCCGGACTTCACCCGGGAAGACCTCTTCGCCGCGATCCTCGACTACCAGCAGCGGGAACGCCGGTTCGGGCGGGTGGCGGCGCGTTGAAATCGGGGGCCGCGTGAAGATGTCGGCCGAACTCAGAGCGCGGATTCTGGTCGCCGCCATCGGGATCCCGCTGGCATTGCTGCTCATCCACCTGGGCGGCTGGTACCTCGGGGCGCTCCTGATCGCCGCGGCAGCCATCGGAACGCACGAGTTCTGCGCGCTTGCGTCCGCGAGGGACGCGCGTCCGGTGCGCTGGCTGGGAATACCGGCCGCGGCACTGCTGGTTGTTCTGGCCGTCCATCACCCCGTATTCGCGGTGTGGGGTGACCGGGCCGTGGCGCTCGTGCTGGCCCTGGTGCTGCTCACCGCCTGCGCGGTGGTCTTCTACCGGAGAATCGACGAAGAGCCCCTCCTCTCGGCTTCGGCCACCGTTCTCGGCGCGCTCTATACGGGAGGCACCTTGTCCTTCGCGGTGCTCCTGCGGAGCCTTCCCGAAGCGATGGGTACGATTCCGGTGCCCGCCTGGGAAGGCACCCTGCTTGTGCTCCTTCCGCTGGGGATCACCTGGGCCGGCGACACCGCGGCCTTCTTCGTCGGCCGGGGCATCGGCAGGACCCGGCTGGCTCCGCGTGTCAGCCCGGGCAAGACGGTCGAAGGAGGTGTCGGGGGATTGGTCGCCTCGGTAGTGGTGGGCGTGGCGGCGGGTTTCGTGCTGGATGACCTGGGCACCGTTTCGCTGTCGCCGCTTACCGGCGGCGTGATCGGTCTGATTCTGGGGGCGGCCGCGCAGGTGGGCGACCTGGCCGAGTCCGTCCTCAAGCGGGAAGCGGGGGTGAAGGACTCCGGGAAGATTCTACCGGGACACGGCGGAGTGCTGGACCGCCTGGACGCGCTCTTCTTCACGCTGCCGCTGGCCTATGGCCTGTTCATCCTGACCCGGTACCTGTCGTGACCGGAGTCGCGGTATTGGGGGCCACGGGTTCCGTGGGACTTTCGACGCTCTCGGTAGTCCGGCGGCACCCGGGGCGATTCAGGGTCGTTGCCATGTCGAGCCACAGGTCCGTCGGGAAGCTGGAACGGCTGGCCGCCGAGTTCGGGACCCGGGAGCTCGCGGTGGCCGAGCCCTCGGCGCTGAACGATCGTCCCGATCTGAAGGCCGCGGGCTGGCGGACCGGTGCGGAGGGCGTTGTGGAGCTCGCCGCTCTGCCCGGTGTGGATGTCGTGGTCAACGCGGTGGTGGGCGCGGCGGGGCTGCCCCCGACCCTTGCCGCCCTCGAGGCCGGCAAGAGGTGCGCGCTGGCCAACAAGGAGTCGCTGGTCGCGGGCGGAGATCTCGTGCTCGATGCGGCGCGCCGAGGGGGCGGCGAACTCGTGCCGGTCGACAGCGAGCACTCCGCGATCCTGCAGTGCATCGGGTCCGCGCGGCGGGAAGAGATCCACCGTCTGATCCTCACCGCGAGCGGGGGGCCCTTTCGCGAAACCGGTGCAGAAGCGCTGAGGGAGGTCACCGCGTCGCTGGCATTGCAACACCCCACCTGGGAGATGGGCGCGAAGATCACGATCGACTCGGCCACGCTGGCCAACAAGGCGCTGGAGGTGATCGAGGCGCACTTCCTGTACGGTCTGCCCTACGACCGCATCGAGGTCGTGGTGCACCCGTCGTCGATCGTGCACTCCTTCGTCGAGTTCGTCGACGGCTCCGTGCTCTCGCAGATGGGCGCACCCACGATGGAGCTTCCCATCCTGCACGCGCTTACCTGGCCGCGCAGGCCGCCCGACCCCGTGCTGCGGGGCTTCGATCCCGTCGAATCGTCCCCCCTCGTCTTCGAACCAGTGGACAAGAAGCGGTTCCCGCTCTTTCGCCTCGGGGTGGACGCCGGACGTGCAGGGGGCGCTGCTCCGGCCGTCTTCAACGCCGCGAACGAGGTGGCCGTTGAAGCCTTTTTGAGCGGCAGGGTTACCTTCTTTGGCATGGCGGAAGTCGTGGCGGCCGTCCTGGAGGCGCTGAAGGGACGCTCCGCGGGTGATCTTCGGGAGGTCTTGCAGGTGGACCGGGCCGCGAGGCGCTGCGCGGCCGCGGAAGTGGAAAGGATCGGTGCATGACAATCCTGGCGACGATCGTCCTCCTGGGCGTTCTGATCTTCGTACACGAACTGGGCCACTTCTGGGCCGCCAAGTCCGTGGGCATCGGGGTGGAGCGCTTCTCCATCGGCCTCGGGCCGCGGATCTGGGGGTTTGAGCGGGGGGGCACCGAGTACGTCCTCTCCATCATTCCACTCGGCGGCTACGTGAAGATGCAGGGGATGGAGGACGAGGTCATGGAGCATCTGGAAGGGGGCTCGGGCGAGACGCCGAGAGAGCCCGGTCCCGCCGACTTTGATGCCCAGCCGCTCCTGGCCCGCGCCTTCGTCATTTCGGCGGGGGTCATCATGAACATGATCTTCGCATTCTTCCTGTACTTCCTGGTGGCGGCGGCCTGGGGTGTCGCGGAGCTGGCGACCACCCGGGTCATGGATGTCGATGAGGATGCTCTGACCGCGGGAACCGAGGCGTTGGCGGAGATTGTCCCCGGAGCCGAGATCTCGCGGGTGGGCGAGGTCGAACCGGACTCCTGGGCGGACATCCAGCGTGTGTTCCTCGAGAGCCCCGCGGGACCGCTCACCCTCGCCACCGAGGGGCCCGCCGGCGCCTTTGACATCGTCGTGCCGGAGGACGGCGAGGAGCGCAGGATGCTGGCGGGTGCGCTGTGGTACTGGGTCGATGCCGTTGTGGGAGACATGGAACCGGGCGGCCCCGCGGCGAGTTCCTCCATTGAACGGGGGGACCGGATCACCAGCGTGGATGGAGCCCCCGTGGAGAGCTGGGCGGACATCATCCGCGAGGTGGGATCCCGGCCGGGCGAGACCGTGGAGGTCGGCCTGCTCAGAGGCGAAACCGCGCTGACCCGCATCGTCGAACTCGACGATGTCGCGGGCGAAGGTGCGGATGAGAGGATGGGACGGCTGGGCATCGTGCAGTCCCAACCGGAAACCCGCAACATTTCCGTGGGCTTGATCGAGGCCGTGTCCATCGGATGGGCCAGGACGTACGACATCACCCGTCGAATTCTGGGTTTCCTGCGGGATCTCTTCACCTTCAACGTGTCGCCGCGCTCGGTCGGTTCGATCGGCACGATCGCGGTGGTGGCGGGTGAGAGTGCCTCTGAAGGACTGCCCGTCTTCCTGGAGTTCATGGCGCTGTTCAGCATCAACCTGGCCATCCTGAACATGCTTCCCATCCCCATCCTGGACGGGGGCCACATGGTTTTTCTCGGAATCGAACTGGTGCGCGGCCAGAAGCTGTCCGTGAAGCAGCGCGTGCGCTGGAGTCAGGTGGGCTTCTTGTTCGTCATCCTGATCATGGTCTGGGCGCTGAGCAACGACGTGTTGCGCTTCCTGGGGTTGTAGCCGGGCCTCAGCGTAGCTTCCGCAAGGTCAGAACAACGACAGCTGTCTCGGTGCCGCGCGTTCTCGGAGCATCACCAGATCCAGCAGCTGCGTGGGCCGGTCCGGACGGGCGACCTCGATCGTCCCCTTGAACCCCATCTTCGCGAGCGCGCGTTCCATTGCGCTCCTGGCCAGCGCGGGCGTGTTCGATTCCTCCGACAGGTGAGCGAGCACGACGACCGTCAGTCTCGGGCTCAGCAACTCCACGACCAGGCGGGTGGCCGCCTGGTTGGAGAGGTGTCCGTGACTCGAGGCGATCCTGGCCTTGACCGACGCCGGGTAGTTGGTGGACCACAGCATCGATTCGTCGTGATTGGATTCGACGATCAGTGCGTCGCATCCGCGCAGCGCGTGCATGACCTGGAGCGTGGGCCGTCCCAGATCGGTGGCGATTCCCAGCCGCAGGCCGGTGGCGGGTTCACGCACCGCAACGGCCACCGGGTCGACCGCGTCGTGAACGGTGATGAACGGTTCGACCTCGAGTTCCTCCACCTCGACCGGGTAGCCGGCGCGGTAGGTCCGGACCTCTTCGCCGCCCCGCAACAGCTTCGCACAGGCGCTCAGTGTGCCCTCGGTCATCATGAGCGGGGTGCCGTGGGCGCGGGCGAAAACGCCGGCTCCCCGCGTGTGGTCCCCGTGCTCGTGGGTCACCAGGATGGCCGTGACCTCGTGGGGTTCGACACCGACTGCGCCCAACCTCTTCGTGAGTTCCCGCGCGCTGAAACCCGCATCGACCAGCAGGCGGGTGGCTCCTGCGGCGATCAGGGTGGCGTTGCCGCGGCTGCCGCTGCCGAGCACCGAGAAGCGCACCGGTCAGCGGCCGCCTTTTCCGGTTCGGAGCGGCGCCGTGTCCGCAAAGGCCCGCCGGTAGAGTCTGCGGGTGCCTGTCTTGAGCTCGACACCCCTGCGGGCCATCATCCGGGCCGCCGTTTCGAGGAAGCGGTCGATATCGTGATCCTCGAATCCCCCGGCACCCCCCCACGAAAACGGCGGCACGTCCTTGGGCATCAGGCCACCTCCGAACAGGCTGGACCCCGCGCCGACCACGGCGCCGGTGTCGAGGAGCGTGCCGATTCCGGTACGGACGTGGTCACCCAGGAGACACCCGGCCTTGGTCAGCCCGGTGTCGATCGCCCGCCCGCCCTCCTCGACGCGCACCGGGCCGTAGGTGTTCTTCAGGTCGGAGTTGCTGGTCATGGCACCCAGATTCACCCAGCGCCCCACCACCGAGTGTCCCAGGAAGCCGTCGTGGGCCTTGTTCGCAAACCCCAGGAAGACGGTTGACTCGACCTCGCCACGCACCTTGCAGACCGGCCCGATGCTCACGTTGTCGAGAAAGCCGCCCAGCACCGTGGATCCTCGGCCGATGTACGCCGGTCCGGCGATGCGGCACGGAGCCTGCACGCGTGCGCCGGCGTCCACAATGACCGGTCCGGCGCGCACATCGAGAACCGCTCCCGGTTCGATGACCGCCCCCTCGCCCACGCTGACGCTGCCCCCGCCCAGACGATGAACTCCCGGGGGCAACCCGTTGTCCGGAAACCTCGCGCCATCCGCCCGGAGACGATCCCCGTTCTTTTCCATGAGGTCCCACACCGATCGGAGGAGCGTCCCCGCGAGTGTGGTTGCCGGCCAGTCCGGCCACTGCCCATCCGCAAGCGATTCCGGAAAACCCGTCCCGTCCGGGGTCCAGATGCCCACGGGTTCGGCTTGCGCCGTCGTGAGGAGAGTGGGCCGGTCGAAGGCGACGTGCCCTGAATCACAGACGAACCGGCTGGAGAGCAGTAGACGGTTGCCCTCGGTCCCGATCGCCGCCGGGCTCACGCAACGCGGGGCGCCGGACTCTTCGAAGCCGACGAGGGCATCTCCGGCCAGGTGGCCCTCGCACCGCAGTCCCCACACGCGTTCCGAACGTGCCCCCAACGTCTCGGTACCGAAGAGGAGTTCGCCGACCGGGCGGGTCAGCGCGAAGGGGCGCCAGTCCCGGGCCACCGGGTCGTCGAAGAGGAAGAGGCGGGTGGGCATCAACCGGACGGCGAGTCGGGTTCGCGACCGGAAGCCGGACCGAGCAGGTGCGGCGGCAGGCGCTGCAGGTACTCCTTCAGCCGGGGGGACTCGGAGCGGGGCATGACCAGCGTGACGTGCCCGGTCCGCACGACGAGCAGGTCGTCTACGCCGAACAGCGCAAGGCGCCCGCTGTCGGACACCGCGATGTTGCCGGCCGAACCCGAGAGGTGCACGTCGCCCTCGCTGACGTTGCCGTGTTCGTCGGCGGGCCGGTTGCGGGCCAGCGACTCCCAGCTGCCGACATCGTCCCACCGGAAGCCGGCGTCGATGCATGCGACCCTGCCGCTGCGCTCCAGCACCGCCTCGTCCACGCTGATCCTGGCGGTCTCCTCGAAGAAGGCGCCGGTGTCTCCCTGTTTCAGTCGCGGCAGCGCGCGGGCGATCTCGGGAGCGCACCTCTCCAGTTCGCCCAGGAAGACGCCGGCCGCCCAGACGAAGATTCCGGTATTCCAGCGGTACCCCTCCTGGATGTACCCGGCTGCCGCGGCGGGTCCGGGTTTCTCGACGAAGGCGCCGACGCGGTACGCGCGGTGTCCCTCCGGAGCTTCCAGTTCCTCACCCGGGCGGATGTAGCCGTAGCCGGTTTCGGGCCGGTCGGGAGGGGCCGCCACCGTGAGCAGAAGCCCGTCCCGGGTCGCGATCTCGACGGCGGCGCCCAGGGTGTCCCGCAACGCCTGTGCGGGCTCGATCATGTGGTCGGAGTGGAGCGAAACCATGATCGCGCCGGGGTCGTGGCGCGCGATCTCCCAGGCGGCCCGGGCGAGTACCGGACCGGTCCCCCTGGCGCGGGTCTCCACCAGGAAGGACTCAAGACCGAGTCCGGTTGCGGCCCGCAGGGGCGCCACGAGGTCTTCGCCGGCCAGGACGCGCAACCGCTCGCTGGGAATGAAGCCCCGCACACGCTCGATCGTGTCGAAGATCAGCGGCCGGGAGCTGGCCAGCGGCAATAGCTGCTTCGGCCGTTCGGGCGTGCTCAGGGGCCAGAACCTGTGCCCGGCGCCGCCCGCCAGGATCGTGACCCAGACCGAGGGTTCCAGTTTCACGGGCGACGCTGCACCGTGTGAAGGTGACGGAGGGGAGAGACCTGGCTCAAGCTAGCCGGAACCCCCGAAAAAGTCACGGAGCGTGGTGACATTTCTCGACGGTTGACCCATGTATTCCGAGACGGGTAGATTGAGCCATGAAGATTCGCAATCTGGTGCTGGTGATCCTGGTCGGCGCGGCCGCTCTGAACGCGTGCGACGACGACCTGTTCGATTTCAGCTGGGTCGAGAACCCCGATACGGTTGAGCTGTACGTGCTGTCACGGCCCGAACCCAACCTGCTGTCGGCCTTTGATTTCTTCAGCCGGATCCCGAAACGGCTGGAGGCACCGACGACAGGCGACCTGTGGGACCTTGCGGTGGACTACCAGGACGGTCAGTTCGTCTGGCTGCCGCCCGGGGCCATGGGGATCGAGTCGGATGCCGCGGTCGCGACCCTCGATGGCCACAGCTGGCTATCGGCCCGGGAAGCGCCCGCCGATACCACCCTCTACGTGAGCGATGCGCCGATCCCGATCAGTTTCGAGCCGATCTACGTCATCCGCACGCGGCTCCACCAGGGTACCTTCTCCGTGTGCAACTACTACGGGAAGATCGAAGTGCTGGCGACGGATTCGATCGTCGGGACGGTCCGCTTCCAGTTCGATGTGAACCGCATCTGCAACAGCCGCGACCTCGTCCCGCCGGACTAGCCCGTCCGTGGACAGAATCCTGGTAGCCCGGGTGGTTCTCTAGAATGCTGGACATCAAGGTGTTGCGCCGCGATCCGGCGGGGGTCGGTGCGGCGCTGGAGCGGCGGGGGTCGGATGGCTTCGCCGGACTGGTCATGTCCGTTGCCGAGCGGGACCGAATCCGGCGTGATGCGCTGGGACGCGTCAACGACCTGAAGGCGCTCAGGAACCGGGTCTCCAAACAGATCGGAGAGGCCAGGCGGCAGGGAGGGGACGCATCGGCTGAGATCGCGAGGATGCGAGAGGTCGGGGCGGAGGTCGCGGAGCTGGACGCAATCGTTGCCGCCGCGGACGCGTGGATTGCCGAGCAGCTTGCGGTCATCCCGAACCTTCCCGATGATCGCGTTCCCACCGGCGGCGAGCAGGCGAACGAGATCGTGCGCACCTGGGGGGCGCTGCCGGACTTCGACTTTGCGCCGCGGCCCCACTGGGAGCTGGGCGAGGCGCTCGGGATTCTGGACCTGGCGGCAGGGGTTCGGGTGTCGGGTTCCGGCTTCTTCGTGCTGCGGGGCAGGGGCGCCGCCCTGCAGAGAGGGCTGATCAACTGGATGATCGGCCTGCACACGACCGACAACGGCTACACCGAGCTGCGGGTCCCGTACCTGGTGCGCGAGAGCACCATGACGGGCACGGGACAGCTGCCCAAGTTCGCCGACGAGTCGTATGTGACGCCTCGCGACGGACTCTGGCTGATCCCCACGGCCGAGGTGCCCGTCACGAATATTCACCGGGGCGAGATCCTGCGCGGGGACACGCTGCCCCGCAAGTACGTGGCCTATTCGCCCTGTTTCCGGAGAGAGGCCGGAGCGGCCGGCAAGGACACGCGGGGAATGCTCCGCGTACACCAGTTCGACAAGGTGGAGCTGGTCCGCTTCGAGCGGCCGGAGGCGGGCGCGGCCGCCCTGGAGGAACTGACCCGCGACGCCTGCCGAATCCTCGAATTGCTGGGCCTCACGTACCGGGTCGTACTCCTCGCCTCCGGCGACCTCGGCTTCTCGGCCTCGCTCACCTACGACCTCGAGGTCTGGGCTCCAGGGGTGGAACAGTGGCTCGAGGTTTCGAGCTGTTCGACCTTCACCGACTACCAGGCGCGGCGGGCCAACATCCGCTTCCGGAGGGCCCAGAGTGCGGGGACCGAGTTCGTGCACACGCTGAACGGGTCGGCACTCGCCCTGCCGCGGCTCATGGTCGCGCTGCTGGAAACCTGTCAGCAGCCGGACGGGACGGTGCGGCTGCCCCCCGTGCTGGCGCCCGTTCTGGGCTTCGACGAGATCGGACCGGGAGGGTGATGAAGAGGGGGAAGCGCCCGCGCACGACCGCCAGGAGGCGGGATCCCAGAAACTGGCAGCTCGCGCTCGGGATCCTCTTCTTCGCGCTGCTCGTCTTCTACATGGTCTACACAGCCCAGATCGTGCGCTCCCGTCAGGCCGACGCCGAGACCTTCTCACGCATCTACACGGAGGTCGAGAACGGGCTGACCAGCCAGGAACGCGGTGCCAGCCTGTCGGCGCTCTACAACCTGCAGACGCTGATCGTCGAGCTGGGAGTGCCTTTCGTAGTGACGGCGGAACCTGGGGGCCGATACAACACTCACGCCAACCTTCCGTTCGACGTATCGGACCCGCCCACGCCCGACGACACGGCGCGGATTCTCCGGTACGCCGACGAACTCGACCTGCGCAACGAACCGGTGGGCGACCCCAACAGCCAACTGGTTCACTACGGGATCACACCCGAAACGGCGCGTTTGCAGTGGATTCCCTTCCTCTGGGCCGGAGGACTTGTGCTGACCGTGCTGCTTGCGGTCACCTTCTTCCGCTATCAGCGGCTCAGCGCCGCCGAGCAGGCGTGGACGGCGATGGCCCGCGAACTGGCCCATCAGCTCGGCACCCCGATCAGCTCGCTTCAGGGGTGGGTGGAGGTCCTGGGACTGTCACGCCAGGCGCGCCCTGGGGACATGCGCCAGGAGGAGATCGCGGCGGCAATCGGCGAGGACCTTGTGCGCCTGGAACGGGTGAGCCGGCGGTTCGAGCTGATCGGCAGGGATCCGGAACTCACTCGGGTCTCTCTCGGCGTCGTGATCGACGAACTCAGGAACTACATGAAAGCCAGGCTGCCCCGGCTGGGCCCGGGCGTGGCGCTCCACGTCGATGTCCCCGACGACCTTCCGGATGTCCAGGGCCACCAGGTCCTGCTGGCGTGGGCGCTGGAGAACGTCGTGAAGAACGCCCTGGACGCCATGGCGGGGACCGGCGGGTCCATCACGATCTCGGCACGAGCAGCCGAGCGCCGCTGGGTCGTCGTGCGCATCCGGGACACGGGGCCCGGCGTCCCCCTCGAGATCCGGGACCGGGTGTTCGACCCGGGCGTCACCACGAAATCGGGTGGATGGGGAGTCGGGCTGACGCTCACGCGGCGGATCGTCGAGGGCGTGCATCGGGGCCGCATCGAACTGCTGGACCGGGGCGAGCGCGGGGTCACGTTCCAGGCCCGTCTGCCGCGCGCGCCGGACTCCTGAAGGCCCCATGCTGGAGGTACTGAACCCCGAACAGCGCCGGGCGGTCGAGCACTTCGAGGGTCCGTGCCTCGTCCTGGCCGGAGCGGGATCGGGCAAGACGCGGGTCCTCACGACCCGCGTGTGCCAGCTGGTCATGGAACACGGCGTGCCCCCCGACCGGATCCTGGCGGTCACCTTCACGAACAAGGCCGCGCAGGAGATGCGCGAGCGGGTCGTGTCGCTGCTGGGCGGCGACCCGAAGGGGATCTGGATGAGCACCTTCCACGCCCTCGGCGCCCGCCTCATGCGGCGTCACGCACCCGAGCTGGGCTGGACCCGGGCCTTCACGATCCGCGACGCCGACCAGTCGCTCCGCGAGGTCAAGAAGGCGCAGAAGAGCGTCGACATCGACCCGCTGCAGTGCTCGCCGCGCGCCGTCCGCGACCGGATCTCCGACGCGAAGAACCACCTGATCGGCGTGGAGGAGTTCAGGGAGCGATACGGTGGCCACGACCTCTTCCTGAGCCGCGTGGCTGTCGTCTACGCGGCCTATCAGGAGGCGCTGAAGCGACAGGACGCGATGGACTTCGACGACCTGCTCGTCCTGCCGGTCCGCCTCTTCGAGAACAACCCCGATCTGCTCGGCAGATACCAGCGGCTCTTCTCCTTCATCCTCGTCGACGAATACCAGGACACCAACCGGGCGCAGTTCCGGCTCCTGGAGCTGCTGGCTGCCGACCACGGAAACCTCATGGTGGTGGGAGACGACGACCAGAGCATCTATGGATGGCGGGGCGCCGACATCCGCAACATCCTCGACTTCGAGAAGAGCTTCTCCGGCGCGAGGGTCGTGCGGCTGGAGCAGAACTACCGGTCCACCCCGGTCATCCTGGACGCCGCCAACGTCGTGATCCGGCAGAACCTGGACCGCAAGGAAAAAACCATGCGCACCGAGCTCGTGGGCGGCCCGCCGATCACCGTGGTCGAGGCGGCGAGCGAGGCCGACGAGGGCCGCTGGATCGTCGAGGAGATCGAACGGCGGATGCTCTCGAACCCCGAGTACGACCACCGCCACTTCGCCGTCCTCTACCGCACCAATGCGCAGTCGCGGGCGCTGGAGGACCGGTTCCGGCGCCGGGGCGTCCCGTACCAGATCGTGGGCGGTGTGCGCTTCTACGAGCGCCGCGAGATCCAGGATGTGCTGGCCTACCTGCGCCTGGTCGCCAACCCTCTCGACATGGACGCCTTCGACCGCGTGGTGAACTATCCGCGCCGCGGGGTCGGGAAGACGTCGCTGGAACGGCTGGCCCGGTTCGCGAGGGACTCGGGCATCGATCTGTTCGAGGCGGCCGGGCGGGGGGAGGAGGTGCCGGGGTTGCCCGCGGGCGCCCGGCGGGGGCTGCAGGAGTTCGCGGGGCTGATCGGCAGGTATCGGGAAAGGGCCGGTCTGCTGACCGCAGGCGAGATCCTGGAGGAGCTGATCGAGGAGCTCGACCTCGAAGCGCGGCTCCGCTCCGAGGGGCCCGAGGGACGGGAACGGGCCGAGAACGTGCTGGAGCTGATCGCGGCGGCCCGGGATTTCGAGGCCGAGCAGGTGATGGAGCTGGACGAGGGCGACAGCGAAGCCTTCACCGACCTAGATCTCTTCCTGCAGCATGTGGCGCTGGTCACCGACCTGGACTTCCATGACGCGGTGGCGGACGCGGTAACCCTCATGACGCTCCACAGCGCCAAGGGGCTGGAGTTCCCGGTGGTCTTCATCAGCGGATTGGAAGAGGGGCTCTTTCCCCTGCTGCGGTCTTACGACGAGACGCGGCTGCTTGAAGAGGAGCGCCGCCTCTTCTACGTGGGAATCACGAGGGCCATGGAGAGGCTGTACCTGACCCACGCGCGGCGCCGGCGCAGGGCGGGAGAGACCGTGTACGGGCGTCTGTCGACGTTCGTCGACGTGCTCGAGGACCGTGTGGAAACGAAGTCCACCGATCTGGTCTCGGGAGCCTGGACGGGGTATGGGCGGCGGGGGCGGGACACCACGCGGCGGGAGCCGTCGCGTGCCGACGGTGAACGCGCCGCTCCGATCGACGATGGCTCGGACTTCAACCAGGACCGCCCCCGGTACGTGAAGGGTGAACGAGTGGTGCACCAGACCTTCGGATCAGGGACGATCGTGGAGATCACGGGTTTCGGGCGGGATCTCAAAGTGGCGGTCGACTTTGACGGTGCTGGGAGGAAGAAGCTGCTGGTTCGGTATGCGGGGTTGGAGAGGGACTATTTCTAGGTCTGGGCCGCTGGCAGACCATCATTCGGAATCCGATGGACGGAGTTGTCACTGTGAAACGGACGAGCCCATCGAGGTGTGGCGTACCCAGTGGATTGTCCTCGCCTTGGCGTTGGGCGCTCTTTCATGCACCGAGTCAACGCAGAATCGAGATCAAAGCGATGCCTCAGGTGCGACGACCGAGATATGCGGTATTCCACTGGCAATCCCTGGTCGTGCAGGGAACATTGCTGTCCCCGGCGACAGCCCTCCGTGCACCGTCGAGTTCCGTGAGTTGACCCGGCTCCACAGCCGGATCGATGGAATCATTGCGCGCATGCCCGTGGCCCCCGGCCTCGATGGGACCTATTTGACAGCCACACACCAGCCCGGGCGCATTGCGGTCTGGTCTCCGGAGGGAAGGCTGATCAGGCTGTTGGGGAACGGCGAGGGCGAGGGACCCGGGGAGTTCCAGTATGTTTCGGGCCTCATCGTTGATGCCGACTCGGTCGTGAACATAGTGACGGGGCTTCCGAACTGGCATCGATACACCTGGGAGGGGGATTTCATCGAGACGATCCGTGTTCCGTCCGTGGGTGGATTGAGTGAGGCGACGATCGGACCGGGCGGAACCCTGGTTACGACGACCAGGAGGCCGGGAGGCATCGGGCGGCTTGTGCTGTGGCGTCCGGGAACGGGGGTTCGCGTTGTGGACGGCTCGTTTGTCGCCGTGGGCGCGCACGCCCTGATCAGTGCCTCCCGAGAGATGGGACTTTGGTCCGCGGAGCATCCCCGCTATGCGCTTCGGCGCCACACCCTGCCGAGCGGGACGGTCGATGTCGAAATCGAACGAAAGGTCGAATGGTTCCCGTCTCGGTCGAGCGTCCGGGAATACGATGAATCGGCACCGCTCCTGTTCCGGTTGACCGTGGATGATCGCGGGCTGCTCTGGGTGTGGACCAATGTGCGTGACCCTGACGCACCCTCGACCCCACGACCTCGCGCCCGGTTTCCCGGCGAGGAGGATCCGGATATCGCCAGTCGCTACCGGGACTATGTACTGGAGGCGCTGAGCGCCGACGGAAGGCTGGTTGCCTCCAGGCGTTTCGACCGCGTGCAGGACGTGGCGGTCGGCGTCACGGCGGATTTCTGGGTGCGCACCGAGGACGATCCCCTGCGGACGCTCACGATCGTGAAACCGATTCTGGTAAGACGGTAGGGGGAGAGGAAGGACGGGCGACCGTCCCAATCGTTGAAAGCGGCGTGGGCTGTCGTCGACGCGAAGCCCGAACTCGTGGGCGCTACTCCTGATCCTCGCCCGCGGCCCCGCCCCCCTCCGCAGCATCATCCCCATCATCGCCCCGCCCCTCCTCACCTCCACCGCCCCCATCCCCCCCACCCAGCCCCGCCACCTTCCCCAGCAACCCCGCCCCCTTCCGCAACATGCGCAGCTTGGCCGCCGCATCCAGCACCGCATCCTCGGCCTCCGACTGGGCCAGGTCGAGCAGCGCGGAAAGGTCGGCAATCCGTCGCCTGACCTCGACCGAGGCCTCGCCGATGTCGTCGGTCACACCCTCGACCATTCCGTGGAGCCGGTCGATCTCGGACCGCACGACCGAGGTGACGTGGTCGAGGTTGCGGGCGGCGCTGTTCGCGTGCTCCAGGAGTGGTTGGGATCGCTCGCTCGTGGTGGCCAGAAAGCCGGTCCAGGTCCGTGACAGCGTGCGGAGTTCGGCCAGGACGAGGAGCAGCACCACCAGAATCGCCAGGAACGCCAGCCCCAGCCCGACCATGGTCCACGCCGACACCACCGCGAGGCCGTCGCGCGCCAATTCGACGACGGTGGTGTCCTGAAGAGCAGTGGTGAGGGTGAGTGACATGGCAGCTCCGCCTGGCGCGATCGGGGCCCGGAATATGGGATGATTGCGGAAAGCTATCCAGAGATCCGCGGATTTCGGTATCTTTCAGCCGATGTCATCCTTCATCGTAACGGGCGGCCACGAACTGAGCGGCGCCATCCGGCCCGCCGGCAACAAGAACGCGGCCCTTCCGGTCCTCGCGGCCACCCTCATGTCGGCGGAGCCGGTGACCGTCCGCAACGTCCCCCGGATCCGCGACGTCCACACCCTCCTCGAGATCATGGAGTCGCTGGGGGCGTCCGTGACGTGGAACGGAGCCAATACGGTGGTGGTCAACGCTGCCGGCGTCGAGGCCGGCGACCTGGATCCCGAACTCTCCGAACGGATCCGGGCGTCGATCCTGCTGGCGGGACCCCTCCTGGCCCGTTTCGGCTCGCTCTCGCTGCCCCCTCCGGGTGGCGACGTCATCGGCCGCCGCCGCCTCGACACGCACCTGCTCGCCTTCCGGGCGCTGGGAGCCGAAGTGGAGACCTCGGCCGGTCTCGACATCCGCGCACCCTCCCTCAAGGGCGCCGACATGTTCCTGGACGAGCCCTCCGTCACCGCCACCGAGAACGCCGTGATGGCCGCGTCGATGGCCGAGGGCGAAACGGTGATCCGCAACGCGGCCGCCGAGCCGCACGTGCAGGACCTCTGCCACCTCCTGGGCGCGATGGGCGCGCGCATCGAGGGGATCGGGACCTCGAATCTCACCATCCACGGCTCGTCCACCCTGGGCGGCGCCGACTTCGAGATCGGCCCCGACCATGTCGAGACGGGCTCCTTCATCGGTCTGGCGGCCGTCACCCGCAGCCGGCTCGTGATCGAGGACGCAC
The DNA here is from genome assembly GCA_965211795.1 of Longimicrobiales bacterium. Taxonomy (GTDB): domain Bacteria; phylum Gemmatimonadota; class Gemmatimonadetes; order Longimicrobiales; family Gaopeijiaceae; genus Bin94. The sequence goes on along the minus strand of OZ242973.1, from coordinate 2,343,719 downwards.
CGGTCGCCCACCTCGACTCGATCCTGCTGGGTTTTCGGCGCCTGGGGATCGACTGCCGCGTGGAAGGCCCCGACCTGGTCGTCGACGGGCGCAGAGAACCCGTCATCCGGATGGACGCCTTCGGGCACATCCCCAAGGTCGACGACGGGCCATGGCCCGCCTTCCCGGCCGACCTGACCTCGATCGCCGTCGTCGCCGCCACCAGCGCGCGGGGCACGATCCTGATCCACGAGAAGATGTTCGAGTCCAGGATGTTCTTCACCGACAAGCTGGTGAGCATGGGCGCACGCATCATCCTCTGCGACCCTCACCGGGTCGTCGTGGTGGGCCCGTCGAGCCTGCGCGGCGCGAGGGTGGAGAGCCCCGACATCCGGGCCGGAATGGCCATGCTCATCGCGGCTCTGGGTGCCCGTGGCGACAGCCTGATCCGCAACGCGGGCCAGATCGAACGCGGATACGAGAGGATCGACGAACGGCTGCGGACCCTGGGCGCCCGGATCGAGCGCCGCGGGTAGCTCCACGATTGACCGGGACGTAGCGTCACGGCTATACTATAGCAGGTGGTCCCGACCCGACCGGCCCAGGCCGGCGGCTTTTTCGAGTGGGGGAGAAGGCATCCCCCGCTTTTTTTGTCCACTGGCGCAAGGGGGACGATTTGAAAATGAACCGGGCAGGAATCCAGGAAGAGCTGGAAACGCGGCTTTCGGGTCTTGGGTACGAGCTGATTCAGGTCGACTGGGCGGGCAGCGCCGTCCGTCCAATCATCCGGCTCCGCGTGGAACGCGAAGCGTTGGACCGCCCCGTCTCCCTGGACGACTGCGCGACGGTGAGCCGGGGCATCGAAGCCTGGCTCGACGAGGACGCGAGGGTCCCGGAGCAGTACGTCCTCGAGGTGTCCTCGCCGGGTCTGGAGCGGCCTCTCACCCGCGACCGGGACTTCCACCGGTTCCGCGGAAGGAAGATCGCCGTCACGGGCACGGAAACGCTTCACGGACGGAGTGCGCGGCTCGAGGGCGAGTTGCTGGGTCTTGGCGGCGAAGAGGGTGGCGCGGGGTCCATCCGGCTCCGGTTGAACGGAGGCGACGAGGTCGAGGTTCCGCGGTCGCGGGTGGCGACAGCCCGCCTGGTCCACGATTGGAAGGTGTCATGAGCGTCAACACCACTCAGATCAGGGCGGCGTTCAGCGACATCATGGACGCCAAGAGCCTCGAGTTCGACCAGGTCAACGAACTCATTCGGGACGGGATCCACGCCGGCCTGGCCCGCATATTCGGCGTCAACGTCAACACCGAGATCCTCATCGACGACGTCTCGGGCGACATCGAGATGATCGTCCTCAAGCGTGTCGTCGAAACCGTGGAGGATCCGTCGTCGGAGATCACGGTCGACGAGGCGCGGTGGGACGATCCCACCTACGAAATCGGTGACGTGATGGAGATCCCCGTCGAGTTCACCGAGTTCGGCCGCAACGCCGTCATGGCCACCAAGCAGCGCATCGTGCAGCTGGTGCGCGAGGGCGAGCGGCAGCGCATCCGCGACGAGTATTCCGATCGCGTGGGCGACCTGCTCTCGGGCGAGGTGCAGCAGATCGAACGCGGCAAGCTGGTGCTGATCCTCAACCGCTCCCGCGAGGCCGAGGCCATCATTCCCTGGAAGGAACAGAACCCGCGAGAGCGGTTCCGCCAGGGCGAGTCGATCCGGGCCGTGCTGAAGAAGGTGGACGAGACGCCCAAGGGTCCCCGCCTGATCCTCTCCCGCGCGGATCCCGGGTTCGTCGCTGCGCTCTTCAAGCTGGAGGTGCCGGAGATCTACCAGGGCATCGTCGAAATCAAGGAATCGACGCGCGAGGTCGGAGGCCGGACCAAGATCGCAGTGCACAGCCGCGACGATTCGATCGATCCGGTGGGTGCCTGCGTGGGACTGAAGGGTTCCCGCGTTCAGGCGGTCGTGCGCGAGCTGGGAGGTGAGCGGATCGACATCGTCCCCTGGCACCCCACGCCCGAGATCTTCGCCCGGCGCGCGCTCGCGCCCGCCCGTGTGGCCAAGGTCGTTTCGGACCCGGCGCGGCAGGTCATCACTGCGATCGTGGACGAGGACCAGCTCTCGCTGGCGATCGGCAGAAACGGCCAGAACGTGAGGCTGGCATCGCAGCTGATCGGGTGGCAGATCGACCTCTACGGTTCCCGCGAGTGGCTTGAACGCGGGGCGGACATGTCGGTTTTCGTGGAGGACGCAGGCGACTCCTACGAGACGGCCGACTTCCCGCTGAGCGAGCTGTCGCTGGACGGAGAGACCCTCGCGGCTCTGAATGGCTCGGGATACGACAGCTTTCTCGACATCATCGACCTCGACCGGGCAGACTTTCTGGCCGTGGACGGGGTAAGCGAAGAGGCAGCCGCTCAACTGCTCGCCCTGATCGAAGACCTCACCGTGGTCGAGGCGGAGCCGGCGGCTGCCGGTGAGGACGCGGCAGCCGCCACGGAAGAGACGGACTGATGAGGGTCCGGGAGCTTGCGGTCGACCTGAGGGTCAACGCCGATGTCCTCCTCAGGTTCCTCAGGGAATCTGGCGTGCGCGTAGGCCACCCCGACGCCTTCATCCAGGACACCGATGTCGCCAAGGTTCGCACGCGCCTCGAACGGGAGCGCAGGGCGGGCCACGGCGACGCCGCGGATGTCATGCGCGCGGTGGTGAAGGCGCACAAGCCCACGAGCCGCAGGCGCCGCCGGCGGCGGGTCACGATTCCCGAGCCAGCTGCCACGGACGAGGTCTCACCCGAGGAATCCGCCGTCGCGGAGGCAGAGGTCGATTCCGAAGCACCGCCCGCGGTGGCGGCGGATGCGGGCGTGCCGGATTCGGAGGTAGATGGCGCGACACCGGTGGTGGAGGACCCGCTGTTGGAGACCGCCGCCCCGACCGCGCCGGTGGAGTCCGAAGTCCCTGATGCTGATGATATGGCGTTGCCCGCGGACGCTGCGCAGCCGGAATCCGTCCCGCAGCAGCCGGTCGCACCGCCGGAGGGCATGGATCCGGACCCGGCGGAGACCGCCATTCCCCCACTTGCTGCCCAGGCTCCCGATATGGAGCCGGAGCCGGCGCCCGCGCCAACGGAAACTGCGTCCCCGGTCGTGCCGGCCCGGCCCGGCCCGAAACCGTCTCCAGCCCGGGAGGGTGCACCCACCGGACTGGGACAGGTCCGGAGCAAGCCGGCGCCGGCGGCCAGCGCGGGCCCCGGTGGCAAGGTGCGGATCCAGGCCGAGGGTTACACCTCCGACGGCCGCAAGAAGAGGGAGCGCAGGAGGGGCAAGCGCCGCCGCGGAACCGATCGCGACAAGGCCAGGGAGAACATCCAGCGGGTCATGGCCGAGCTCAAGGGCGGTCGCAAGAAGCGGCGCAAGGGCAAGGGCGCCGTGGCCGCCGCCAAGGAGGAGCGCGTCGCTGCGGAGGAGCGGGCCGCCGAAGAGGTCGCCGCCGAGGCACGCACGGTCCGCGTCAACGAATTCCTCACCGTCGCGGAACTCGCCGAGCTCATCGAGGCCAGCGCCGCCGAGATCATCGGTTCCGCGTTCCGGAACATGGGCCTGCCGGTGACGATCAACCAGCGGCTCGACTTCGATCAGATCGAGCTGCTTCTGGAGGGGTTCGGCTTCAAGGCCGTTCGCGAGACGGACTACCTTCCGCCCGGCGAGGAGATCGAGGAGGACGATCCGGTCGACCTGCGCCCGCGCCCGCCCGTCGTCACCGTCATGGGACACGTCGATCACGGCAAGACGAAGCTGCTCGACTGGGTCCGCGACACCAACGTCGTGGCTGGGGAAGCGGGGGGCATCACACAGCACATCGGCGCGTATCACGTCGAGCTGGACGCCGGCCGCACGATTTCGTTCCTGGACACCCCCGGCCACGCCGCCTTCACCGCCATGCGCGCCAGGGGCGCCGACGTGACCGACCTGGTGGTCCTCGTCGTGGCCGCCGACGACGCGGTCATGCCACAGACCATCGAGGCGATCAGCCACGCCAAGAACGCCGGTGTTCCGATGATCGTGGCGATCAACAAGATGGACCTTCCGGCCGCCGACCCGGGCCGGGTCCGCCAGGACCTCCTGCAGCACGGCGTCACCGTCGAGGACTTCGGCGGCGAGACGCTGGTGGCCGAAGTTTCGGCGAAGACCGGCCAGGGCATGGACGAGCTGCTGGAGAAGATCCTTCTTCAGGCCGAAATCCTGGAGCTGCAGGCCAACCCCTCGCGGGACGCGGTGGGTGCGGTGGTGGAGGCCGAACTCGACATCGGCAAGGGCCCGCTCGCCACGATCCTGGTACAGAGCGGCACCCTGCGGGTCGGCGACAACTTCGTGGTGGGCCTTTACGACGGCCGCATCCGGGCCCTCCTTGACGAGCGTGGCCAGCACGTCGACGACATCGGGCCGGGGATTCCCGTTCAGATTCTCGGCGCGGCCGGCGTGCCCCAGGCCGGCGATGTCTTCCAGGTCATGGACGCCGACAAGGCGGCCGATATCGCCGGCAACCGCCAGCGTCTGGACCGTGAAAAGCAACTGCGCATCAAGGAGCGCGGTATCAAGCTGGGCGACTTCACCCAGCTCCTGGCCGCCGGAGACGTGAGCACGCTGCGCCTGGTGGTGAAGGGCGACGTGGACGGTTCCGTGCAGGCGCTCTGCGACGCCCTCGAACAGCTCTCCGCCAAGGAGGTGCAGGTCGAGATCATCCACCGGGGCGTGGGCGCGGTCAACGAATCCGACGTGATGCTCGCGCTGACCGCCGGCGCGGTGGTCATCGGATTCCGGGTCCGTCCCGACGCCGGTGCGCGGCAGGCGTCCGCGCGCGAGGCCGTCGACATCCAGACCTACGACGTGATCTACGAAGCCGTGGACGACGTCAGGGCCGCGCTGGAGGGACTGCTGGCGCCGGAGCGGCGGGAGAGCGTGACCGGTGCCGCCGAGGCGCGGGTGATCTTCAAGATCCGCGGCGTCGGCACCATCGCGGGCAGCTACGTGGTGGACGGCACGGTCCAACGTGGGTCTCCGGCGCGCGTGATACGCGACGGCGTCGTAATCTACGACGGTGAAATCGGTTCGCTCAGGCGCTTCAAGGACGATGTCAGGGAGGTCAAGGACGGCTTCGAGTGCGGCATCGGCATCGCCAACTTCAACGACGTCAAGGCCGGGGACGTCATCGAGACCTACCAGGTCCAGGAGGTCGCGCGCACCCTGGCCAGTGCCGAGCGGGAGTGAGGGCGCACGTCCCCGAAACGCGCCCGCAACCCGCGATGGTGGTGACCGTGTCGACTTGGGACCTTGCGATCCCGGGCTCGGGGTCGCTCAAGGAGAAGCGTTCCGTCGTTCGTTCGGTGAAGGACCGGCTTGCGCGCATGAATGTCTCAGTGGTTGAATCCGGGATGCAGGACGTGCGCAACCGGGCGCGCATCTCGGTGGCGTTTCTGGCCGCCCACTCCGCGCAGGCGGACTCGATCCAGGAGGCGGTCGACCGGCTGGTCGCCGGGGCCCGGGATGCGGTCGTCGTGGCCAACTCGACGGAACGGTTCTGATGTCCTCACGCCGCCGTGCCCGCCTGGGCGAGCAGTTGCGCCGGGAGCTCTCGGCGAAGATCCGGTACCTCGTGCGCGATCCCGACGTTGGGCCGCTCTCGGTGACCGGAGTGGACGTGAGCGCGGATCTGTGGTTCGCGCGGGTGTACGTGGAGCCGCATGGCACCGAGGAGGAACAGGAACGCACACTGGTGGGCCTGGGCCGCGCCGCGCCCTTTCTGCGCTCGGTGCTGGGAAGGGAACTGCACATTCGGCGCATGCCGGAACTGCGCTTCGAGCGGGACACGTCGATCGAGGCGGGGCAGCGGATCGAGGAGATTCTGAAGGAGGTGCTGCCCGAGGGTGATGCGGAGGATGAACACGCCGTCAATGGCCCGGAAGCTCGAGAAGGCGACCGTTGAACCAGCCGTCGGCGGCCATGGGGATGCTGCTGGTCGACAAGCCCGCGGGCGTGACCTCGCACGATGTCGTGGCGGTGGTTCGCCGCGCGATAAAGGTGAAGAAGGCGGGCCACGCAGGCACGTTGGATCCCTTCGCGACGGGTCTCCTGGTGCTCGGGATCGGGCGGGCGACGCGCCTCCTGGAGTACCTGGCGGGTATGGACAAGGAGTACGAGGCGACCGCCCGCCTCGGGGTCGCGACCGATTCGCAGGATACGGAGGGCGTGGTGATTGCGGAGGATGATCGCTGGCGGGAGCTGACGGCGGATCGCATCCGGATGGTCGCGGGGGAGATGGTCGGATCGCTGCGGCAGTCGCCGCCGGTGTACTCGGCCGTCAAGGTGGGGGGTGTTCCGGCGCATCGCCGGGTGCGCCGCGGAGAAAGCGTCGAGCTTCCGTCGCGGGAAGTGACCGTGCACGCTCTCGAGGTGCTCGGGGTGGCGCTTCCCGAGGTGCACTTCCGGGTAGCGTGCTCGAGCGGGACCTACGTGCGCACCCTGGGCGTCGAACTGGGGGAGCGGCTCGGTACGGCCTGCCATCTCACCGCGCTGCGACGTACCCGGGTGGGCGCTTTCGATGTGCGTGACGCGGCGCCGCTCGAGGTGGTGCGGGGTGGGGGACTTCCGGTCCGGGCCCGGGTGGATGCCGTTGCCGCACTGTCCCACCTGCCGCGTGTGGTGGTGGGGCCGGGTGAGGCCGCGATGCTGGCGAACGGAAAGAGAGTGCCGAACGGGGCGCCGGACTGCGGGGCAGCCGTGTTCGCGCTGCCGGGGGACCGGCTCGTGGCGGTGGGGGCCGTGCGGGACGGCGTGCTCGAGCCGCGCAAGGTGTTCCACCGTGCGTGAGGACGGTGGGCGCGCGGTCCTCTTCTCGGGGGACCACACATGACCGTCTTCCAGGACGGCACCTCCGGCCTTCCCCGCGACGATCGCCCCGTGATCGTCACGGTCGGCACCTTCGATGGCGTGCACCGGGGACACTGGAGCGTGCTCGAGGAGATCGGCGCGCGGGCCGCGGCCCGCGCGGGAAGGAGCGTCCTCGTCACCTTTGAACCGCATCCGCTGCGGATCGTCCGACCCGACGCGGCCCCGAAGATGCTCACCACGATGGACGAGAAGAAGGTGGTACTGGCGGGGAGCCGCCTCGACTACGTCGTGTTCCTGGCCTTCACACACGAGCTTCGCGAGTACTCGCCCCGGCGCTTCGTCACCGAGATCCTGCTCGCGGGACTGGGCATGAGCGAACTGGTCATCGGTTACGACCATGGCTTCGGGCGGGGGCGCTCGGGCGACGTCAACACGCTGCGCGACATCGGGGCCGAGCTCGGCTTCGCGGTGGACGTAGTAGAAGCCGTGCACGCGGGCGATGCCGCCATCTCGTCGTCCACGATCCGGCGGGCACTCGCCGAGGGCCGGCTGGCCGACGCGAACCGCGGACTGGGCCGGCCCTATGTGCTCACCGGAACCGTCGTCCCCGGAGACGGACGCGGGCGGGAGCTGGGCTTTCCCACCGCCAACCTCCGCGTCGACGACCCCGACAAGCTCATTCCCGCCGAGGGCATCTACGCCTGCTACGCGACGGTGCCCGCCGACAGGTTCATGGGCGCGCTGCACATCGGTCCCCGGCCCACCTTCCCCGGTGCGGGCGCCGCCGTGGAGGTCTTCCTGCTGGACTTCGACGGCGAACTCTACGGGTGCGAGATCCGGCTCGAACTGATCGAACGGCTGCGCCCTGTGGCCGCCTTCGACTCGGCGGACGAGCTGGCAAAGCAGATGCGGGCGGATGTGGAGCGGACGCGGGAGGTGCTGGCGGGCTGAGAGTGACGCCGCGCATTCATCCCAACCCGGATGGGATCGATGGAATTGACAACTTTGGTTTACTAAATGTCAACATGAGTTTACTTTTCGCTGGCGCTGATCCAGGTTCTACGCGAGAGCGAGTCTGGGACATCGTGCGCTGGCCGGATCGGGACCGGCGGGTCACGATGTACGAATGGCACTTGTCCGGCGGCGACACGAACCAAGGGTGAAGGGGAATCATGACGCGAAGATTCGGAGTGGGCGCGGCGTTCCTGTTAGCCCTTTCCGGATGCGCCGACGAGGCCCGCGAGCCGGGTTCCTTCTTCGGCGACGGCTGCATTCTGGACATGGAGGCGCCGCTCTGCGAGGACTGCATCGAGTTCGCGCATGTCGCCCGGCTGGGCAGTGACGAAATGGGCCCCGGGTTCCTGGTCGACAGGGGAACCCTGGAGTATGTCGTGAGAGACAGCCGGGGGAACTACTGGGTGGGCCAGGAGACACAGATCAAGGTGTTCGATGCCGAAGGCACGTTTCTGCGCTCGGTGGGTCGTGGTGGGGACGGGCCGATGGAGTTCGGCCGGGCCGCTCCGATACATACGGATGCGTCCGGACGAGTCCATGTGGTCGACACGGACAACCAGAGAATATCGGTGATCGACGAAGCGTTCACGCTGGTCGAGGAGAAGCGGCTCCCGACGTGGATCTCGGCGCAGGCGCCGCTGAACGACGGTGAACGATACGTCGTCCAGGCTTCGATCGAGGAGCCTGGCCGGACAGGCAAGCCTCTTCACATTATCGATGGCTCAGGAACCCTCAAGTCGTTCGGTGGGGAGAACTCGGACGAGGGGTCTTCGCTCGGATCCATTGATCTGCGCCTTGCGTCCGGCCCGCAAGGTAGTGTGTTCGCGGCGCAACCGGCCGAGTATATGATCGAGGCGTGGTCTCAGGAGGGTACGCGCGTCGGCGCGCTTCGGGGGGAGCCGAAGCTGAACGCAGAGACATCGCTGCAGGAGCCTCCATCGCCCGACAACCCGCCCCCAAGTGGCCTTGGCGCGATTCGCCCCGACTCGGACGGTCTCCTTTGGGTGTCCCTCCTCATCCTGCGACCCGACTGGCTGCAGCACCTCATGTGGGATCCATCGGGCGATGTCTCCTCCGAAGTCACGCCGGATGTCATCACCAGGATCTACCAGCCCCGCCTCGACGTGATCGACTTGGCGACCTGCACCCTCGTGGCGTCCCAATTGCACGATCAGATGCTCCTTCTGCTTGACGACAGAACCGTGCTGGGGTACGGGTTCACCGAGCTGGGCTCGAATACCCTCGATGTTCTGCGGGTGTGGCTGGACCGGTAGCGCCAGTAAGGTGACAACCGCAGTTTACAGAATGTCAACCGGAGTTTACTCTACCGTACCGTGCCGGTGATCCGGGTTCTCTCGAAGACGCAGGTGGCGCCCGCCCGTCGACGCCGCCACCCAAACGGGAGGGGAATCATGAAGGGAAGACTCGCGCTGACCTCGGCTTTCCTGGTGGCCCTTTCCGGATGCGCCAAAGAGGTCCGCGAGCCGGGCTCCTTCTTCGGCGACGGCTGCATTCTGGACATGGAGGCGCCGCTCTGCGAGGACTGCATCGAGTTCGCGCACGTCACCCAACTGGGGAGCGACGAACTGGGTCCCGGGTTTCTGGCCGCCGAAGGGAGCATGGACAACGTCGTGCGGGACAGCCTGGGGAACTACTGGGTGGGCCAGGGTGAGCAGATCAAGGTGTTCGATGCGGAAGGCGTGTTCCTGCGGGCGGTTGGCCGCAGAGGGGAGGGCCCGATGGAGTTCTTCGGGGCCGCGCCGATGCATACCGATGCCTCCGGCCGAGTGCATGTGTTCGACGCGGGAAACCGGAGGATATCGGTGATCGACGAAGCGTTCACGCTGGTCGAGGAGAAGCAGCTCCCGACGTGGATCTCGACGAAGGCGCCGCTGAGCGACGGTGACCGATACGTCGTGCACGCTTCGATCGAGGAGCCCGGGCGCGTGGGCATGCCTCTCCACATCATCGATGATTCCGCGATCCTGATTTCGTTCGGGGCCGGGGACGAGCCGGATTCGGATTCGCCGGAGTCCTCGATGCCCGTGGAACTGACCGTCGCAGCCGACGTCAACGGCAGTGTGTTAGCGGCGCGAAGGTTCGAATATGTGATCGAAGTGTGGTCTCAGGAGGGTTCCCGGCTCGGCGGGCTCCGTGGGGAGCCGCTGCTGAACCGGGCTGACTTTCGGGTGGAACCTCCATCGCTGGACAACCCGCCTCCCAATCTCATCGGCCAGATACGTCCCGACTCGGACGGCCTGCTCTGGGTGTCTCTGGTGGCTCGGCGATCCGACTGGCTGGAGACCCTCATCCCGGATCCCTCCGGCGCCGGCTTCGTCGAGCCCGCCATTGAGGACATCACCGGGATCTTCCAGGGCCGCCTCGATGTGATCGACCTGTCGACCTGCACCCTGGTCGCGTCACAGCTGCACGACCAGTTGCTCCTTCTTCTCGAGGACAGGACCGTGCTGGGGTTGGGGTTCACCGAGCTGGGCGCGAATACCCTTGATGTCTGGCGGACATACCTGCCGCGGTAGCTCGCAGCGGTGGTTGCCCCCGGACTCTGGGCTCACTCCCCGCTGGATACCGGATCCGCGTTCGGGCTCATCTGCCGTTGGAAAACGCTGACCTTCCTTCCCGCCCCCCCTGCGGCTACATTAAAGGGCTGTCCGCCCGGCGAAGCCCCGGGCACGGCGTACAGGACACGGAAACAGGCATGGGAATCGACAAACAAGAGATCGTCAGGAAGTACCAGCCCCACGAGAACGGGGCTGGCAGCACGCAGGTACAGGTCGCGCTGATCACCGCCAGGATCGACCACCTTCGCGACCACTTCGACGCCCACAAGCACGACCATCACAGCCGCCGCGGCCTCCTCAAGATGGTCGGGCGCAGGCGTCGTCTGCTCGAGTACCTCAAGCGGACCGACGTGGACGGTTACCGGGCTCTGATCAAAGACCTCGGATTGCGTCATTGACCATAGCAGTTGTCCACGGACTGCTCGTACGCCCCGCAGCCTGTGTCAGGAACCCCGGCTGCATCCCTTTTCGTTGCGCCTTGCCACACCCGCGCCGCGCCAATTCGGGCGCGGTTCCGGGCTGACGGCATGTTCGGCGCCCGGGTGGCAATCGCCGCCCACCAATTCGCCGCCCGACCGGGCGGTACCTCTGGAAGAAGAAGATGATAGAAAGAATCGAACGCCAGTTCGCTGGCAGAAAACTTGTACTCGAAGTGGGCCGGATGGCGCGTCTCGCGCACGGCTCCTGCCTTGTTCAGTTCGGCGAAACCGTCGTCCTCGTGACGGCGACCGTACAGGACAAACCCACCCACCTGCCCTTTTTCCCCCTCACGGTCGAGTATCGTGAGAAAGCCTACGCCGCGGGCAAGATTCCGGGCGGCTTCTTCAAGCGCGAAGGAGCTCCCCAGGAGAAGGAAGTCCTCTCGTCGAGGCTCACGGACCGCACGCTGCGCCCCCTCTTCCCCGACGGTTTCTTCAACGAGACCCAGATCCACGCCCAGGTGCTCAGCGCCGACCAGGAGAACGACGCCGATGTCCTGACGCTGATCGGGGCCTCGGTTGCGCTGAATACCTCGGTCATCCCCTTCCACACATCGGTGGCGTCGGTGCGGATCGGCCGCATCCAGGGGAACTGGGTGGTGAATCCGACCTTCACGCAGCTCGAATACGCCGATGTGGACATCGTGGTGGCCGGTTCGGAGAACGCCATCGTCATGGTGGAGGGCGGCGCCATCCAGGTTCCCGAGACGGAGATCCTCGAGGGGCTCAAGGTGGCCCACGAGGCGATCCGCGAGCTGATCGAGATCCAGGAAGTGGTGATCGCTCCGCGCCGCAAGCCCGAGATGGCGTGGGAGGCGAAACAGGTCGACCCCGAGCTGCGCAGCCGCGTGGAGAGCGCCGCCGCCGACAGGGTGTCCGAAGCCGTGCGGATCGCGGACAAGCAGGGTCGCGTGGCGGCCCTGTCGGAGATCGCGGCCGAGGTGGCCGGGCAGCTGGCGGACGAAGACCCCGAGGCGACGGTGGAGGAGAAAGACGTCAAGGATGTCGTGCGGTCGCTCGAGAAGAAGAGCGTGCGCGCCCGCATCCTGGACGAGGGGACGCGGGCCGACGGCCGCGCCTACGACGATGTCCGGCAGATCGCCTGCGAGACCGGAGTGCTCCCGCGCACGCACGGCTCCGCGCTCTTCACGCGGGGCGAAACCCAGTCCCTCGGCGTCGTCACGCTGGGGACCTCCAGGGACGAGCAGCGCATCGACTCGATCGACAGCGCGGAGCAGATCACCAAATCGTTCATGCTGCACTACAACTTCCCGCCCTTCTCGGTGGGTGAGGCCAGACCGATCCGCTCCACCTCGCGGCGCGAGAAGGGACACGGGGCGCTCGCCGCGCGGGCCATTCAGCCCCTCCTTCCCGACTACGACGACTTCCCCTACACGATCCGGATCGTCTCCGACATCCTGGAGTCGAACGGATCGTCGTCGATGGCCTCGGTGTGCTCGGCGTCCCTCTCCCTGATGGATGCGGGTGTGCCGATCAAGGACGCGTGCGCCGGCGTGGCCATGGGTCTTGTGACCGAGGGCGACCGGGTGGCCATCCTGACCGACATCCTGGGTCTGGAGGACGCGCTGGGCGACATGGACTTCAAGGTGGCCGGCACCCGCGACGGGGTAACCTCGATCCAGATGGACATCAAGATCGAGGGGCTGACCTTCGAGCTGCTCGAAGAGGCGCTCGAAAAGGCACGGCAGGGCCGGATGCACATCCTGGACTGCATGCACGAGGTCATCAGCGCCGCCCGCGACGACCTGTCCCCGCACGCCCCACGGATCACCTCGATCAGGATCAACCCTGAGAAGATAGGTGACATCATCGGGCCCAAGGGCAAGATCATCCGTGCGATACAGGAAGAGTCCGGTGCCACCATCGAGGTCGATGACGACGGGGTCGTGAAGATCGCGGCCGTGTCGGGCGAGGCCGGGGCGCGGGCGAAGGAGATGATCGAGGCGATCGTCCAGGAGCCCGAGGTCGGCCGCATCTACGAGGGTCCGGTCAAGAACACCACCACATTCGGCGCCTTCATCGAGATCATGCCGGGCGTGGAGGGGCTCTGTCACATCTCCGAGCTGGCCGACTACCGGGTCGGCAAGACCGAGGATGTGGTGAACCGGGGCGACATCATCCGGGTGAAGCTCCTGTCGGTGGACGAGAAGGGGCGGATGCGCCTCTCCAAGAAGGCCGCGGCGGCGGAAGAGGGCGCTCCCAACGCGAAGAAGGCCGGCGCACGCGGGTAGGCGCCTCCCGGGATTGGTCCAGGGGCTGCCATGGTGCACCGGGGGAAGACCGGCTCCGGGGTGACACGCCGCCAGGCGGGCGCTGAGGCATATCGCGCTACCCGGCTGGACAACGGCGTGCGCGTCCTGACGGAAGCCATGCGCGGGGTGCGCTCGGTGGCCGTCGGGGCGTGGATCCGGCAGGGGTCCGCGCTGGAGTCCGCCGAAATGATGGGCGCCAGCCACCTGCTGGAACACATGGTCTTCCGCGGCACCGAGAACCGGTCCCGCCAGGAGATCGCGCTGGCGCTGGAGAGCCTGGGGGGATCGCTGAACGCGTACACTTCGCGCGAACACACCGGTTATGAGGCGCGGGTGCTGGCGGACCATCTTCCTCAGGCGGCCGAGGTGCTTTCGGACCTGGTCCGCAACCCACTGCTCGCGGAGTCCGATCTGGGCCGCGAGAAGGAGGTGGTGGGTGAGGAGATCGCGGCCGTCGAGGACACGCCCGACGACCTGGTCTTCGAGTTGCACGGAGACCGGATGTGGGGCGGCCACCCGTACGGGTACTCGATTCTGGGGACGCGCGACACCGTCGGCGCGATCACGCGCGAGGACCTGGCGGCGCTGCACAGGACCTCGTACGTGGGGGCCAATCTGGTGGTTGCGGCGGCAGGGTGCGTCGAGCACGACGAATTCGTGGACCTGGCCGCGGATTGGTTCGGCGACACCGAGGCGGGACGCGAGGCTCCGACCGTGTCCGACCCGGGCGAGGTGCGGCCGGGCACGGACCGGATCGCGCGGGAATCGGCCCAGACGCACATCGTGCTGGGACGCGACACGCCGGGACACGCGCACGACGACCGCTACGCGCTCATCCTCCTGTCGGCGGCGCTGGGGGGCGGAATGAGTTCCAGACTTTTCCAGCGCGTGCGCGAAGAACTGGCGCTTGCCTACTCCGTCTATGCGTACCAGTCCTTTTTTGCCCGGGCGGGTGTCCTCGGCATCTACGTCGGGACCCGTCCGGCCTGGGCGCCGGCCGCGCTCGACGCCGTGCGCGATGTCTGCCGCGATGTGGCCACCGAGGGTCTCCCGCCCGATGAACTGGCCCGTATCAAGGAGCAGGTGAAGGGCCAGCTGATGCTCTCGCTCGAAGCGCCGGGCGCCCGGCTCCACCGGCTTGCGGGCTTCGCGCTGCACGGAGAGCCCCTCGCGGGCCTCGACGAGGTCCAGGGGATGATCGACGCGGTGTCCGGGTGCGATATTGTCCGGGTGGCCGGGGAGGTGCTCGATCCCGAGCGCCTCTATGCGCTGTGCCTCGGCCCAAGCAGCCCGTGGACCGGTGCTCGGGCGGCTTGTCCACGGACTGCTGTGAACTGAACGGGATGGAGACATGCTTGTAGGCGTTCCAACGGAGATCAAACAGAACGAGTACCGGGTTGCGCTCACTCCGGCCGGTGCGGAGGCCATGACCCGGGAGGGACAGCGGGTGCTGATCCAGGCCGGCGCCGGCGAGAACAGCGGCTTTACCGACGATTTCTACGAAGAGGCGGGGGCGGAGATCGCGGCCGGCGCCGAAGAGGTTTGGGCGCGGTCGGACATGGTCATGAAGGTCAAGGATCCGATCGCGCCCGAGTGGCCGCTCATGCGGCCGGACCAGATCCTCTTCTGCTATTTCCACTTCGCGGCCTCGGAGGCGCTCACGCGGGCGGTGATGGAGAGCGGCGCGGTCGCCATCGCGTACGAGACGGTAGGCCCCGAGCGCGGTTCGCTCCCGCTGCTGACGCCGATGAGCGAGGTCGCCGGACGGATGGCCATCCAGGCGGGCGCAAAGTACCTGGAGCGGCCCCACGGCGGATCGGGGATACTGCTCGGCGGCGTGCCGGGAGTGCTGCCCGCCAAGGTGCTCGTCCTGGGCGGGGGCGTGGTCGGCACGCATGCGGCGAAGATGGCGGCGGGGCTGGGGGCGCGCGTCTCGATCATGGACATTTCGCTGGCCCGCCTGCGACAGCTCGCCGACATCATGCCGGCCAACGTGAACGTGCTCTACTCGACCCGCTACGCGGTGCGCAAGCAATTGCGGGACACCGACCTGGTGGTGGGTGCGGTCCTCGTTCCGGGGGCAAAGGCGCCGAGTCTGGTGGCGCGGGAGGACCTGGCCACCATGCGACCCGGGTCCGTGATCGTGGACGTGGCGGTGGACCAGGGGGGATGCGTGGAGACGATCCGCCCCACGACCCATGACGATCCGGTCTACGAGGTCGATGGCGTCATTCACTACGGCGTCACGAACATGCCCGGAGCGGTCCCGCGCACCTCCACGCTCGCGCTGACGAACGCGACGCTGCCGTACGCGCTCCAGGTGGCGTGCAAGGGGTGGCGGCGAGCCTGTGAAGAGGACCACTGCTTCGCCCCCGGGATCAACATCGTGGGCGGAAGAATCGTTCACCCCGGGGTTGCCGAAGCGTTCGGCCTGGCCTGCGAGTCGCTGGACGGGGCGGCGCCCCGGGCCATCGACCGTGTCCGCTTCAAGCGTCTCCCCTCGAACCCCGACCTGGCCCTGCCGGCGAGAGCATCCGGAGGAGCGGCCGGGTACGATATCCGCAGCTGTGAAGGGTTTCGACTTTCGCCCGGCGGTGTCCACGCGGCCCGCACGGGGCTGGTCATGGAGCTCCCCGAAGGCGTCGAGTGCCAGGTGCGGCCCCGTTCGGGACTCGCGGCACGGTACGGCATCACCCTGCCCAACAGCCCGGGCACGATCGACTCGGACTATCGTGGCGAACTCAAGATCCTCATGCAGAATCTGGGGCCCGAACCCGTGGAGATCGGACGCGGCGACCGCATCGCGCAACTGGTCTTCAACCGGTGTCTTGCGCCGCTGGTGGAAGAGACCTCGGCGCTTTCGGCAACCGGACGCGGGGACGGAGGATTCGGCAGCACGGGCGTGAAATAAGGGCAACATTGCGGTAGGTTTAGGGTGGTTCCAAGCATCGGCGGCCGACACCCCTGAACCCGGAGCCTCAACGGCCCATGACAACAGTTGTCACCGATTCCGAGCTGGCTTAGTTCGAAGCGGCTGGTCCCGACGAGCGACATCGGCGTCGACCTCGGGACCGCCAACACGCTGGTGTGCGTCAGGGGAGAGGGTGTCGTTCTGAGCGAGCCCTCGGTGGTGGCGGTGGAGCGGGGCACGAAACGGATCATGAGCGTGGGCCTCGAGGCCAAGCGCATGCTCGGCCGGACCCCGGACGGGATCGAGGCCGTGCGGCCCCTCAAGGACGGGGTGATCGCCGACGTCGACGTGACCGAACTCATGCTTCGCCACTTCCTCAAGCAGGTCATGTCGAAGCGGATCTTCCGCATCAAGCCGAGGGTCGTGGTGGGCGTGCCCTCGGGCATCACCGAACTGGAGCGGCGGGCCGTGCGTTCCTCCGCCCAGGCGGCGGGCGCGAACGAGGTGTACATGGTGGCCGAACCGATGGCCGCCGCCATCGGCGTGGGTCTGCCCATCGAGACGCCGCGCGGCAACATGGTCATCGACATCGGCGGCGGGACCACCGAGATCGCGGTGATCGCGCTGTCGGGGATCGTGGCCGACACCTCGATCCGGATCGGTGGCGACGAGCTGGACACGTCGATCGTCACCTTCCTCAGAAAGAACTACAACCTGCTCATCGGCGAACCGACGGCCGAGGCGATCAAGATGCAGATCGGCTCGGCGATCGCCACCGACAGCGAGCGGGAGATGGAGGTGAAGGGCAGGGATCTCCTCTCCGGAATCCCCAAGATGGTGGTGATCCACTCCGAGGAGATCCGCGAATGCCTGCAGGAGCCGCTGAGGTCGATCGTCGAAGCGGTGCGCTCGGCGTTGGAGATCACGCCGCCGGAGCTCGCCTCCGACATCGTCGATTTCGGGATCGTGATGACCGGCGGGGGAGCGCTCATCCGCGGCCTCGACAAGCTGATCGCGCTCGAAACCAACCTGCCGATCCACGTGGATGAAGAGCCGATGACCTGTGTGGTGCGAGGGTCCGGCCGCATTCTGCAGAACTTCTCGAAGTACCGGCCGGTCTTGAGGACGTAGCAGTCCGGCGATGGTGGGCCAGCCCAGGGAGAGCGGTGAGGGCCGGAGGCGAGACTTCCTCCTCACCGCCGGCGTCATCCTCGGGTCGCTGATAGTTCTGAACCTGCCCCCGGGGCTTCAGCGGTCGATTCGTCTGATTCTGCGTGAGACCGTGCTCAGCCCGCTCCTGGAAATCAACGGCGCGATTGCGCGAACCCGGGAACGGGCCCTCGACTTCAACATCCTGCGAGCGCAGATGGACTCGGTGACGGGGCTCGTGGCCGCCGGCCGGACGCTCGCCGAGGAGAACCGTCAGTTGCGCGAGGTGCTGGCTCTGCTCGAACGGGAGTCCCATAACGTGCAGCCGGTGACGGTCATCCGTACCGGGACTCCCGGCGCCGAGAGCGTCTTCCTGGTGGATGCCGGTTCCGACGATGGGATCAGCGCCTTCAACGCGGTTGCCACCGAAGCCGGGCTTCTGGGTCAGGTGCAGGAGGTGTATCCCGGCCGGGCCGTGGCTTTCGATTGGTCTGATCGCGACTTCCGGGCCTCCGCGATGACCGCCGATGGCCGGGCCCACGGTCTGATCGAGGCGGTCAGGGGGGATTTCCGCGAACAGGACCGGCTGGTGTTGCGTGGTACGGCGTACCTCTCCGATCTCAGTCCGGGTGAAGAACTGCTGACATCGGGACGGGGAGGCACCTTCCCCAGAGGGATTCGGATCGGTTGGGTCGCGGGACCCGCGGAAGCATCGGCGGGATGGAGCCGGAGCTACTACGTCGACCCGGCGGTCTACCCCGGGGCGGTCACACACGCACTGGTGTATCTGGCACGGGTCGTCGAGCCTGTCCTCGCTGATCTCGACAGTGCTGCCGGCCAGGGCCGGGCGGTCACCCGATGAACCTCCGCGTATTCCTGTTGTGCACGGGGCTGATCGTCACCCACCTCCTGCTCCATGTCGCGCTGGGCCTGGGGAAGGTCGCGCCGGATCTGGCCGTTGTCGCTCTGCTGCTGGCCAGTCGCGCGCTCGGCAGCGCGGGAGGCGCGGCGACCGGGTTCATCCTGGGATTGCTGGAGGACGCCTTCTCGGTCGTCTCATTCGGCGCGAACGTCTTTGCCATGTCGGTGGTCGGGGCCCTGGCGGCGCGCACCCGCGAACTCTTCGTGGGTGACTCGATCCCGTTTCTGGGGGTCTTCCTTGCGCTCGGCAAGTGGGGGCGCGACATGCTCGTGTGGGTGGTCACCGACCCGGGTACCCGCGCTCCGTTCAACGACGCCGTGCTGGTCGAGGGGCCCTTGCTCGCCCTCTACGCCGCCGCCGCCGGTCTCCTTGCGCGACTCCTCTTCGCCCGCGGCCCGCTGAGCCGATGACGTCCCGGAAGCCCCAGCTGGCCAGGGTGCTGGCCGTTCGCGCCCGGGTCGTCGTGGTGGCCCTGCTGGGCGTCCTCATCGCGGTGCTCTTCCGCGCCCAGGTTCTGAAGTCCTCGGACTGGCTGCTGCAATCCCAGTCGAATCGATTGCGGGCACTTACCATTCCCGCCCCGCGAGGGGTCATCCGGGACAGGGCGGGACGGGTCTTCGCCGACAATGTCCCGGGCTACTCGGTCTCCATCATTCCCGACCGCCCCGATTCCATGATCTCGACGCTGCGGCGGATGCGGGAGCACCTGGAGTTGGAGGATGCACGCTTCGAGGAGATCTCCGCCCAGGCGCGCCTCGGCCCGCCACGTCCCTTGCTGGTGACCGTCGACGCTCCCTTCGACGCGGTGGCGGCGCTGCAGGAACGGCGATCCATCTTCCCGCGTCTCCTGATCGAGTCGCGTCCCAAGCGGCGCTATCCCGCCGGCCGGATCGGCGCCCATGTGGTTGGCTACGTAGGCGAGATCAACGAAGCCGAGGTCGAGGCGCGAGAGGCCGAGGGCGCCGAGCCGGGGTGGATCGTGGGGAGGTCGGGCGTCGAGGCGCAGTACGAGTCCACCCTGCAGGGCGAATCCGGCATCCGGTATGTGGAGGTCGATGCGGAGGGCAGGATCGTGGGTTCCTTTGCCGGCGTGCGAAGTGTGGACGATCAACCCGGGACCGACCTCGATCTCAATATCGACCTCGAGCTTATGGAATGGATCGATCGGATCTTCCCGGAGGGGATGCACGGTTCAGTCGTGGTTCTCGAGGTGGAAACGGGTGGAGTGCTGGCACTCTATTCCGCGCCCGCCTTCGATCCCAACGTCTTTGCCGGGGTTGTCGAACGCTCCGAGTGGGACCGGCTGGCGGGCGATCCGGAGAGCCCGCTCTACCACCGGGCCGTGACGGGAAGGTATCCGCCCGGGTCGCCCTGGAAGCTGGCCACGGCGGCGATCGCGCTCGATCTGGGGGTGGTCACTCCCGGCGAACGGATGCCCGTCTCGTGCCAGGGCTCCTTCGTCTTCGGAAACCGCGCATACGGATGCTGGAAACCCGAGGGGCACGGCTCGCTCGACCTGGCGGGGGCGATCCAGCACTCGTGCAATGTGTACTTCTACCAGGTCGGAGTGAGAATCGGCCTGGTCCGGATGCTCGAGGTCGGCAACCGGATGGGCTTCGGTGAGCAGTGCGGCATCGATCTGCCACAGGAATCCGGAGGTGGCTTCCCGGAAGGCCCGGAGTTCTGGGAGCGGCGCTTCGGATACCGGGCCCAGGAGGGCGAGGCGCTGAACCTCGCGATCGGCCAGGGACCCAACGACCAGACCCCCCTCAAGATGGCGCAGTTCATCCTCGCCATCGCGCGTGACGGCTCGGCACCCGCCCCCTCGCTGCTTCGCACGGCCGCATCCGGCACGGCCGAGGCAAGCTGGCGGCTGAACATCCCGCGGGAGCATCTGGAGCAGGTCCGCGAGGGCATGCGGCGCGTCACCCGGCAGGGAGGTACGGCCTACCGGTCGTCTCTGGAGCACTTCGATCTCCTGGGCAAGACGGGCACGGCTCAGAGTGGCGGCGGGCGCCCTCCTCACGCCTGGTTCACGGCAATCGCCGGGCCGTACGGAGAGGATCCCGAGATCGTGGCGGTCGCGCTGGTCGAGTTCGGCGAGAGCGGTTCGGTTGTCGCGGCCCCGCTGGTGGCAAAGGCCGCCGACTTCTACCTGCGCGGCAAGCACGGGATTCCCCGTGACACGATCCAGACGCTCGGCGAATACGAGCGGGCGGGGCGAAGCACTGCGTGGGCGCGCAGGCCCGGGGGGTAGCGGTTTCGTGCGCACTCTGATTGCGCCGCTTTGGCAGCAGCCCCTGGTTATCGCCCTGCTGCTGCTCTCGGTCTTCGGTGTGGGCATGATCTACTCGGCGGGAGTATTGGAGGTCCCCAGCCCCGTCACGGAGGGTCTCTGGATCCGCCAGGCGGTCTTCCTGGGAGTTTCAGTCGCCGGGCTGCTGATCGTGTGCCGGATCCCGCTGCGATGGTTCGAGTGGGTCGCGGTTCCGGCCTACGTTCTGGGGGTGGGCGTGCTCGGGGTCACGCTGGTGGCGGGGACCGGGACGGGTACGGCGGAAGGGGTCAGCAGCTTCCTGTCGATTGGCGGGTTCCGCTTTCAGCCCGCCGAAGCCGCCAAGATCTCGACCGCACTCGCGCTCGCCGCCCTGCTGGCCAACCGGGAGGGCCCTCCTCTGTATCTCCGCGACCTGCTGATGCCGGCGGCGCTGGTCGGTCTGCCGCTGGTTCTGGTCCTGCTCCAGCCCGATCTGGGAACGGCGCTCGCCTTTGTCGGGATCTTCTTCGCCGTGATCTTCTGGGCCGGGACGCCCTGGCCGCTCATCCTCTTCGCGGCTTCGCCGGGTCTCGGCCTCATCCTCGCGTTCAGTCTCCGCGTGTGGGCCGCCTATATCGTGCTGCTGGCCGGCTGTCTCTACCTGTATCGATTCCGCCTGTACCTGGTGGAGTCGGTGGCGGTGATCCTGGCGAACATCGCGGCCGGGGCCATCGCCCAACCCCTCTGGAATTCGCTGGCCGCGTACCAGCGAAACCGTCTGCTCGTCTTTCTCGACCCCGAGCTCGATCCGCGCAACGCGGGCTGGCAGCTCATCCAGTCGAAGGTGGCCGTCGGGAGCGGCGGCCTCTTCGGCAAGGGCTTCACCGCGGGCACCCAGAAGAGGCTGGCCTTCCTGCCCGAACAACACACCGACTTCATCTTCAGCGTGGTGGGCGAGGAGCTCGGGTTCGTCGGCACCTCGGTGGTGCTTGCGCTCTTCGGCTTTCTCTTCTTCCGGATGATCACCATGGCGGAGGTCGCGAAGCGCTCCTTTGCCGGCCTGTTCATCTTCGGTATTTTGGGGGTCTGGCTGACGCATGTGTTCATCAACGCCGGAATGACCATCGGGGTGGTCCCCGTTACCGGAATCCCGTTGCCGTTCATCAGCTACGGCGGGTCCTTCCTGTTGATGTCCTGGATGGCCGCCGCGGTGGTCCTTGCGCTGGCCAACGACGATTCCTGACTACAGAGCGAGGGGACTGCAGTCTTGGCCTGGTTCCAGAAGAAGAAGACGCCGCTCTCGGCCGAAGGGCGGCGCGATCTGCCGACCGATGTCTTCTCCAAGTGCGACGGATGCGGGGAGATCCTGTACCGGGAGCGGTTGGCCCGCAACCTGGGTGTGTGTCCGGAGTGCGGGAACCACTTCCGGATACCGGCCGTCCAATACGTCGAGCTGCTTGCGGATCCGGACACCTTCGAGGAGGCGGACCGGGAGATGGCCAGCGGCGACCCGCTCGGATTCAACGATCTGAAGGCCTACAGCGACCGGCTCGAGGCGGCGCGCCGGCGCACCGGACGCCACGAAGCCGTCATCACCGGCCGGGCGCGGATCGAGGGCATCCCGGTGGTTCTGGCGGTCATGGACTTCAGCTTCATCGGCGGGTCCATGGGATCCGTGGTCGGGGAGAAGATCGCCCGGGCGGGACGCGATGCTCTCGAGCGCGAGTTGCCTCTGGTGGTGGTGAGCGCCTCGGGTGGGGCGCGCATGATGGAAGGCATCTTCTCGCTCATGCAGATGGCCAAGACCTCGGCGGTGCTCGCCCGTCTCCATGAACGCAAGCTGCCGTACATTTCCGTGCTCACGGATCCCACCACGGGCGGCGTCACGGCTTCCTATGCCATGCTGGGAGACGTCAACCTGGCCGAGCCCGGGGCGCTGATCGGTTTCGCGGGCCCGCGCGTGATCGGCGAAACGATCAAGCAGGAGCTGCCGCCGGGTTTCCAGAGTGCCGAGTTCCTGGAGGAGCACGGCATGGTGGACCGGGTGATCGACCGCCGCGAACTGAAGCCGGCGGTGGCGCAGCTGCTCCGCCACACCCATGCAGGATGGAGACCCCGCGCCTGACCGGCAGCACCCGTCCCGCGGACACCGTGCCCCCCCCGACCCGGACCCCCGGTCCCGACCCCCTCATGGACGCCCTCTTCCCGGGGGTGCCGGCGGCGGTGGACTGGGGCCTCGGACGCATGCGGACGGCGCTCGCCGAACTGGGAGACCCGCAGCGCCGCTACCGGACCCTGCACGTGGGCGGCACGAACGGGAAGGGTTCCGTAGCGTCCACCTGGGCGTCGGTGCTGCAACGCCGGGGAGACCGCACCGGACTGTACACCTCGCCGCACCTGTGCTCCTTCCGGGAACGCATCATGGTCGACGGCGAACCGGTCCCCGCCCCCCGCCTCCTCGACACGGCCGCGCGGCTGCGCCTCCTCGCCCGCGAACTGGGCATGTCGTTCTTCGAGGCGTCGACGCTGCTTGCGCTGGCCGTCTTCGCCGAAGAGGCGGTCGACGCGGCATGCATCGAAGTCGGGCTCGGGGGACGCCTCGACGCGACCAACGTCATCGAGCCCGAGGTCACGGCCATCACCAACGTGGCCCTGGACCACCAGGAATATCTCGGCGACTCTCTGGAGGAGATCGCGGCCGAGAAGGCGGGGATCATCAAGCCGAACGTCCCGGTGGTCACGGCCGAGGGCCGGCCCGGGGTGCTGTCGGTGCTGAGGGATCGGGCGGCACGGGTCGGCGCCCCGTTTCACCGGATCGAACCGTGGCGCGATCTCGCGGACCTCCGCCTCGGCCGCGGAGGCACGCGCTTCTCGGTCCGCGTTGCGGGCGGGGGGGACCTCCTCGATCTGCGAACGCCGCTCCCCGGCGCCCACCAGGCGACCAACGCGGCGCTCGCGGTCCGCGCCCTGGAACTGCTTCCCGAGCCGCCTTCGCCGGACGCGGTGAGGGCGGGGGTCGCGGCGGTGCGCTGGCCGGGCAGGGGACAGGTCCACCGCCTCGGCGACCTGCACTACATCTTCGACGTGGCGCACAACCGGGCCGCGGTGGGCGCGCTGGCGCGGGTCCTGGCCGACCTTGCGCCACCCCGCCCGCTCGTCGTGCTCGCGGGGATCCTGGGGGACAAGGACTGGTCGCGCATGCTGCCGCCGCTCGTGGACTTCGCCGACCATGTGATCTTCACCATACCCGCCTCCGCCCCGCCGGAGCGGAACTGGGACCCGCGCGCGGTCGCCTCCGAGGTTGGGGACGGAGTGCCGATCGAAGTGGTGGACGAAGTCGCCGTCGCGGTGGAGCGCGCCTCCAGCCTGGCGAGGAACGGGACCGTCGTGGTGACCGGATCGTGCCACACGGTGGGCGACGCGCTCCAGATCCTCGGGGTGAGCCCCTTCGGGCGCGATTGACCGCACCCCGACACTCCGGGGACCATCTTTGGCGAACATCCTCCACCGGTTATCTTCGCAGCCATGCCCAGAGCCCGATCGTTCTCCCGCCTCCCCGGTTTTCGGGACTTCGCCCCTGACGACTTCGCGCTCCGCACCCATGTCTTCGACACCTGGCGGCGGGTTGCGCGTACATACGGGTTCGCCCAATACGACGGGCCGCCGCTGGAGCCGCTCGGCCTCTACGTGGAGAAAAGCGGCGAGGAGATCGTGGAGCAGCTCTACACTTTCAGCGACAAGGGCGGCCGGGACGTCGCGCTGCGCCCGGAGATGACCCCCACGCTGGCCCGCATGCTGGCCGAACGCAGCCGAGGCATGCCCAAGCCGATCCGCTGGTTCTCGATCCCCCAACTCTTCCGCTACGAGCGGAGCCAGCGGGGCCGGCTCAGGGAACACTTTCAGCTGAACGTGGACATCGTGGGCGAAGCCGGGGTGGCCGCCGACGCGGAAGTCCTGGCCGTGGCCATCGACGCGGTGCGCGGCCTGGGGCTGGGGGAAGCCGACTTCGTGGCGCGCGTGAACGACCGGCGCCTCGTCGGCGCGGTCCTCACGGCCGCGGGTGTGCCCGCCGCCGGACATCCGCGGTGCCTCGCGGTGATCGACAAGGCGGGAAGGGCGGGGCCGGAGCGAACACGTGCCGGCCTCGAAGCGCTGGGCCTGTCCTCGCATACCGTCGCCAACCTGGCCGAACTCGTGGCCGACGGTTCGCGCGAACACCTGGCGGACCGCTTCCGCGGCTCGGCGCCGGTCGTCGACGCCATGCGCCCCTTGGACGAACACCGCACGATCCTCGAGGCCATGGGTCTGGGCGGGTACCTTCACTTCGACTTCACGGTCGTGCGCGGGCTGGCGTACTATACAGGCATCGTCTTCGAGCTCTTCGACCGCGCCGGCGAACTGCGCGCGATCTGCGGCGGCGGACGCTACGACCGGCTCCTCGAGCTGGTGGGGGGCGAGCCCCTTCCCGCAGTCGGCTTCGGCATGGGCGACGTGGTGCTGGGCGAGCTGTTGCGCGACCGGGGACTCGTGCCGGGCGCGCCACCGTCGTGCGACTACTATGTGATCTGGGTGGGCCCGGACCAGCGTGCAGCGGGGCTGGAGATCGGCCATCGGCTGCGCGCGGCCGGCCACGCGGTCATGTACTCGCTGAGACCGCAGGGGGTCGGCAAGCAGCTCAAGGCGGCCAGCAGGGCGGGAGCAGGACAGGCGGTCATCATCGGTCCGGACGAGGTGGCCGGCGCCTCGGCGACGGTGCGCGACCTGAAGACCGGAAGCCAGGAGACGAAACCCCTCCGCGCTCTGCTGGAGGGCGAAGCAACGACACCCGTGGCCGGGAGGAAGCCGTGAGCAGGAGGCAGCCCACGAGGACAAGGCAGCCCTCGAAGACGAGTCCATCCATTCATGAGCCCGACCCCGCCGATGTACAGGCGGTGCGTGCCGCGCTCAAGCGGGCGACCCGGCGGCTCAACGTTCTGGAGCTGATCATCCTCAGCGCGGCCGCGATCGCCGCGCTCGCAGGGGGATGGCTCGCGGCGCTGCTGGCCGCCAGGGCGCTGGACTTCCCGTTCCGGACGACGTGGGTGGCCGCGTCGCTCACCCTGTTCGTGATTCCCGCCGTGGCGGCCGTCCTGGTGAACAGACGCAGGGGGACCCGGCAGAACGCCGCCCGGGACCACACCGATCAATCTCCCGCAGGGGACACCGAATAAATGGGCAGAAAGTCGCAGAAAAAGGGACTCACCCCCCGCGCGGAGGACTTCTCCGCCTGGTACAACGAAGTCGTGCAGCAGGCGGAGCTGGCGGACTATTCCCCGGTGCGCGGAAGCATGGTCATCCGGCCCTGGGGGTACGGAATCTGGGAGAACATGCAGCGGGCGCTCGACGACATGTTCAAGGCGTCCGGACACCGGAACGCCTACTTCCCGCTCCTGATCCCCATGAGCTTCATCGAGCGCGAGAAGGAGCACGTGGAGGGCTTCAAGCCGGAGCTGGCGGTGGTGACCCACGCGGGCGGGAAGGAGCTGGAGGAGCCGTACGTCGTCCGGCCCACCTCTGAGACGATCATCTACGCCATGTACGCCAAGTGGGTGCAGAGCTACCGCGACCTGCCGATCCTCCTCAACCAGTGGGCGAACGTCATGCGCTGGGAGCTCAGGACCCGCCTCTTCCTCCGCACCGCCGAGTTCCTCTGGCAGGAGGGCCACACCGCGCACGCCACCGAGGCCGAGGCGGAAGAGGAGACGCAGAAGATCCTCGGGATCTACCGGAGCTTCATGGAGGACTGGATGGCGATGCCCCCGGTCACCGGGCGCAAGTCGGAATCCGAGAAATTCGCCGGCGCGGTGCGGAGCTACGCCTGCGAGGCGCTCATGCAGGACAACAAGGCGCTGCAGGCGGGCACCTCCCACATGCTCGGGCAGAACTTCGCGCGCCAGTTCGGCCTCACCTTCCAGAGCGAGGAGGGCCGTGAGGAGTACGCGTGGAACACGTCGTGGGGTGTGTCGACCCGCCTGGTCGGGGGACTGGTGATGACCCACGGCGACGACGTGGGCGTGGTGGTGCCGCCGAAGCTGGCGCCGACGCAGGTGATGGTGGTGCCGATCGGGCGGAGCGACGAACAGTGGGCGGCGGTGAGCGAGGTGGCCGACCGGGTGGTGGCGGCGCTGGGGGACGCGGGCGTGCGCGCGGACGCGGACAGGCGCCGGCACCTGTCGCCGGGTGCGAAGTTCTTCGAGTGGGAGCGCAAGGGCGTGCCGGTGCGGGTGGAGATCGGGCCGCGCGACGTGGAGCGGGGGGAGGTGGTGGTGGTGCAGCGGGTGACCGCTCCGGGCGAGGAGCGGAAGGTGGGGTTGGAAGAAGGGCGGGCATTGGGAGAAATGCCGGAACGGCTCGGAGCGCTGCAGGCATCTCTTCTCGACGCGGCGAGGTCCCGGCGTGAGGCCGCCACCCATCGCGGCGAGGTCGGGTCCGTCGACGAGCTCGGCGCACTCCTGGACGACGGTGTCGGCTTCGTCCACTCAGGCTGGTCGGGCGACCCCGCGGTCGAGGAGCGCGTGAAGGAGGCCACGAAGGCCACCATTCGCGTCATCCCCGGCGAGGAATTCCGCTCGGCCACCGCTCCCGTGCAATGTGCGGGGGGCGGGAAGGCGCGGATGGAGGTGGTGTGGGCGCGGGCGTACTGACCGCCGCGAGTCCGCCGTTTGCGCGGCGGGGTGGGTTGCTTCACTGCGGCGCATACTCGCTGGAGAATCTTGCGCAACAATATCAGACACCATTATATGTGTACAATGGTGACCGGATTCTGGAGCGGAAACGCACCTTGGAGAAGGCGTTCGCGGGTCTGGAGGCGTCACTCCGCCCCCTCGTCGCCTACTCGGTCAAGGCCAACCCCAACCTGGCGGTACTGGACCTCCTGGCCCGGGCCGGTGCCGGCGCCGACATCGTCAGCGGCGGCGAGCTGTTTCGCGCCTTGCGGGCCGGCATTTCGGCGGACCGCATCGTCTTCGCCGGCGTGGGCAAGTCCCCCGCCGAGCTGCGGTACGGGCTCGAGGCCGGGATCATGTCCTTTCATGTCGAGAGCGCCCAGGAGCTGGAGGCGCTGGGTGCACTGGCCGCCGAAATGGGAGCGGTGGCGCCCGTTGCGGTGCGGGTCAACCCTGACGTGCAGAGCTTTACACATGAGTTTACAAGCACGGGGCACGCAGCCGCCAAGTTCGGGGTCTCCCCGGGCGAGGCGCATGAGATGTACCGCCATGTGGCCGAAAGTCCGGCGCTGCGCGCGGTTGGCGTCGACGTGCACATCGGGTCGCAGATCCGCGATCCGGCGCCGTTCCTGCGGGCGCTCGACGTGGTGCTCGGCGTGGCGGATCGCGCCCGCCGGGAATACGGAATCGAACTCGACTACGTGGACCTGGGTGGCGGCTTCGGCATCTCGGACGGCGCGGGTGAGGCTCTGGACATCCGCGCCTTGGGCAGCGCAGTTGGCTCCCGTCTCGAGGGCCGCAATCTGTCCCTGATCCTTGAACCCGGCCGCTTCCTCGTGGGCGACGCTGGCGTATTGGTCACGCGTGTATTATATGTGAAAAAAAGTGGCAACAAAACCTTCGTTGTCACCGACGCCGGCATGACGGAACTCATCCGGCCGAGCCACTATGGCGGCGTCCACTCGGTGTCGCCGGTCCGCGAGAACGGCCGTGATCCCGTCGAGCGCGTGGACATCGTCGGTCCGGTCTGCGAGCAGGGCGATTTTCTGGCGCGCGACCGCCCCCTCCCCCTTCCATCCCCCGGGGCACTTCTGTGCGTCCACCAGGCCGGCGCCTACGGATTCACCATGGCATCCAACTACAACTCGCGCCCCCGTCCCGCCGAAGTCCTCGTGCACGGTGAACACGTCACCCTGGCCCGCCGCCGCGAGCGCTACGACGACCTCATCCGCGGCGAAACCGATGACTGACGTCTCCGGAACGACACCCACCCCCGCCGCCCACGACCGGATCCTCCTCGTCGACTACGGCTCCCAGTTCACCCAGCTCATCGCGCGCCGCATCCGCGAGGCCGGCGTCTACTGCGAGATCCACCCCCCCGACCGCTCGACCGACTGGGTCCGCGCCTGGGGCCCCACCGGCATCGTCCTCTCGGGCGGCCCCTCGTCCGTCTACGACGAAGCCGGCCCCGGTCTCGACCCCGCGCTCCTCGACCTCGGCGTTCCCATCCTCGGCATCTGCTACGGCATGCAGCTCATCGCCCGGCACGAAGGCGGCGCCGTGCTCCCCGGCAAGCGCGAGTACGGCCGCGCCACCCTGCGCGTCTCCCCGTCCCAAACAGACAACCACGAGTCCGCCCCCGACCTCTTCCACGGCTTCGACCCCGCCGACGACATCACCGTCTGGTGTTCCCACGGCGACCACGTCGACGAGCCGCCCCCCGGTTTCGTCACCCTGGCCGCCACCGCCGACCTCCCCGTCGCCGCCTTTCGCGCCCGCTCGCGCCCCGTCTACGGCGTTCAGTTCCACCCGGAGGTCGCGCACACCCCGCGCGGCCAGGAGATCGTCGACAATTTCCTCTTCCGCATCTGCGGCTGCCGGGCCGACTGGACGCCCGGGGCCTTCGTTGCCGAATCGGTGGAGCGGATCCGCCGCCAGGTAGGCGACGCGCAGGTCATTTGCGGGCTCTCCGGCGGCGTTGACTCCTCGGTAGCGGCGGCACTGGTGCACCGGGCGGTCGGCGACCAGCTCACCTGTGTCTTCGTCGACACCGGACTCATGCGCATGAACGAGCGCGAGGGGGTGGAGCGCACCTTCCGCGAGCACATGGGGATCCGGTTGGAAGTGGCCGAAGCGGCGGACGAGTTCCTGGGCCCCCTCACGGGCGTCGGCGATCCCGAACGCAAGCGCAGGATCATCGGCGAGACCTTCATCCGCGTCTTCGAGCGCACCACCCACGAACTCGGCAGCAACGCCCGCTTCCTGGTGCAGGGAACCCTCTACCCGGACGTCATCGAGTCCCACTCGGTACAGGGCCCCTCGGCAACCATCAAGACCCACCACAACGTGGGCGGCCTCCCCGACGACCTCTCCTTCGAACTCGTCGAGCCCCTGCGCGAGCTCTTCAAGGACGAGGTGCGGCGCGTCGGCCACACGCTCGGCCTCGATCGCGCCTTCATCCGCCGCCACCCCTTCCCGGGCCCCGGCCTCGCCATCCGCGTCCTCGGCCCCGTCACCGAGGACCGCCTCCGTATCCTGCGCCTCACCGACGCCATCTACCTCGAGGAGATCGAGTCCGCCGGCCTGTACGACGACATCTGGCAGGCCTTCGCGGTCCTCCTCCCGGTCCAGGCAGTCGGGGTCATGGGCGACGGCCGCACCTACGAGAACGTGGTCGCGCTGCGCGCCGTCACCTCACGCGACGGCATGACCGCCGACTGGTATCCCTTCGAGCCCGAATTCCTGGCCCGCGTGTCGACCCGCATCATCAACGAGGTCGCGGGCGTGAACCGGGTGACCTACGACATCAGTTCGAAGCCGCCGGCCACGATCGAGTGGGAGTGACCGCTACGGCGGCGGGATACCAGGGTCCCCCGGATCCACCGGCGAGTCCGGCGCATTCCGAACCTCCTCCAGGCGTTTCTCCACATCCTCCCACAACCGCTCCATGAAGCCGACGTCCGGTCCGTGCACCTCGGCGAAGGTCAGCAGCTCCTCCTCCGTGACGCCCTGCCCGGCCAGCACGCGCTCGCGGTCCTCCGCCGGGAGCGGGTCGCCGAAGGCCCCTCGCAGCTGCGCGACCCGCAGCGCGACGTAGGTCTCGACGAAGGCCTCGCGGCTGATCGTCTCGACAGGGGCCTCCTCCTCCTCGCAGCCCGCCGGCGCCACCAGCGCCGCCGCGACGCACCAGGCCCATGCGCGCCTCACGACAACGCCCGCCGCGTCGCCGCCCGCCAGAGCATCCAGCAGAGCCCCGCAAAGGCCAGGATGCCCACGATCGATGCCACATCCGGGACCCAGTTCAGCCACGGTACCGCGTTGACCCACGGCAGGCCGTCCATCCACTCGTGCCCGACCTGCCACATCGAACCGGCCTCGGGGTTTCCTGTCCACCGCACCACCGCATAGATCGCTCCGCCGATCAGCACGCCCACCAGCGCCGCCCCCGCGATCAGCCCGGATGCATAGAGCACACCCTGCTCGCGCTTCTCGGCCAGCACGCTCACGCCGTCCTCGGTCTCGCCCGCGTCCTCGTACTTCCGGGTCAGCGCCCGCCGCATCAGCCCCCCGATCAGGATCGGCGTCATCAGCGAGACCGGCAGGTACACGCCCACCGCGAAGGCCAGCGACGGCAGCTTGAAGACGAACTCGACCACCAGCGCCAGCCCGATCCCGATGAACACGAAGGTCCACGGCAGCGTGTCGCTCAGCACCCCGTCGATCACCAGGCTCATCAGCGTGGCCTGGGGCGCGGCCAGCCCGTCCGCCGTGCCGATTCCATACGACTCGTTGAGAACGATGAGCACCCCGCCGATCGTCACCGCGCACGCCAGCACGCCCAGCATCTCCCCCACCTGCATCCGCTTCGGCGTGGCCCCCACCAGGAACCCCGTCTTGAGGTCCTGCGAGGTGTCGCCCGCCGCGGCCGCCGAGATGCACACCACCGCGCCCACCGCCAGCACCGCCACCTTGGCCGCGGCGCCGCCGTCGTTCAGCCCCAGCACCACCCAGATCAGCGAGGTGAGGAGGAGCGCCGCGATCGTCATCCCCGACACCGGGTTCGACGACGATCCGATCAACCCCACGATCCGGCTGGACACCGTCACGAAGAAGAAGCTGAAGATCACGATCAGCACCGCCCCCAGCAGGTTCACCGGGACGCCCGGCCACAGCCACAGCGCCACCGCCATCAGCGCCGCCAGGCCCATCACGAGCTTCATGGGCAGGTCCTGCTGGGTACGCGGCACGTCGCCTCCGCCCCCACCCCCCACTTGCCCCACGCCCAGCTTGATCGACTCGATGATCGTCGGCAGCGACTTGATCAGGGTCACAATGCCGGCGCACCCCACCGCGCCCGCACCGACATACCGCAGGTAGTAGCTCCAGATCTCCCCGGACGCGAGGTCGGACATCGGCACGTCGGCGGGGTACACCACATTGTTGCCGCCCCACATGTTGATGGCCGGAATCATGATCAGCCACGCGAGCGCGCTGCCCCCGAACATGATCGCCGCGATCCGCGGCCCGATGATGAAGCCCACGCCCAGAAGCTCAGGGGTGAAGTCGCCCCCGATCTGCGCCTTCTTGGGCAGCGGCACGTGCGGCCCCTCGTTCCAGAGGCCGAGCCCGTTGCTGTTGGCCATCGCCTGGTAGAGCGCCCCGAGCCCCAGACCCGAAAAGAGCATGCGGGCCTTGCTGCCCCCCATGTCTCCCGCCACCTGCACCTCGGCGCAGGCCGTGCCCTCGGGGTAGGGGAGCTTCCCGTGCTCGCGCGAGATCAGGTAGCGCCTCAGCGGGATCATGAAGAGCACCCCGAGCAGTCCACCGAAGCCGGCGATCACCGAGACCTGCAGCAGATCCACCACGATCGTCGGATCCGAGCGCTGCCAGATGAAGAGCGCGGGGATCGTGAAGATCACCCCCGCGGCCACCGATTCCCCCGCCGACCCGATCGTCTGCACCATGTTGGTCTCGAGGATCGTGCCGCGGCGGAGCAACCGGAAGATCGCGACCGCCATCACCGCGGCCGGGATCGAGGCGCTCACCGTGAGCCCCACCCGCAGCCCCAGGTACGCGTTCGCCGCACCGAAGACCACCGCCATCAGGATCCCGACGACCACCGCCTTGACCGTGAACTCCGCCATCGACTGCGAGGCGGGCACGTAGGGGCGGTAGTCCCTGCCCGGGACGACTTCGTACGCTTCCGGCGGCAGGCCCTTGCGGGCCGGGGGGTCGACCGATGCCATGGGGGTGCTCCGTTTGGGGGGGGTCGGTGAGCCGGGAAGCGGCGCGCTCGAGGCGGCGAACGGGCGAGGTCGCGGGGACGTGCGCCGATCGGAATGCCCCGTGCTTCAGCCGGCCCTCAACGAACGCTAAACTGACGGCGTCGCGCGCTCGTGCGCAAACGACCGGGGTCCTGGTGGCGACGGGCGTCCGGCACGAGGATGCGCCTGGTCCGTCAGACCGCCGTGGCGGAATACAATCCGGCGAAGGGTCCCGATCCGCTTCGCCGCTGGAAATCCTCCCCTCCCGGGACTACCATTACCGAGTTCGCCCAGGCGATCCGCGACGCCCTCTCCAACCCACGTCCGCAACAGGAGACGACCACCGATGTCGGAAGTCACGGTGATTTCCGCTCCCGCGCCCTGCACATTCGATGACGTGCGCCGGCGTGCGGTACCGGTGTTGCGCAAGGCGGGAGCGGAGCGTGCCGTCGTCTTCGGATCCTGGGCCCGCGGTCAGGCGGACGGGTACTCCGACCTCGACCTGGCTGTCGTGATGGACACCGATCTCCCTCGCCCGCAGCGTGCCCTGGTCCTCGCGAAGGAGCTCGACCATGCCCTGCCCGTGGTGGTCGACCTCCTCGTATACACTCCGGAAGAGTTCGCAGCCGGTGAAGCCGACCCGTACGGCGTATTCGACCTGTTCCGTCGCGAAGGCATAGAGATCCTGCGGGAGCCCCGGTGACCGGTGAAGCTCAGGCGTCGCGGTGGATCGATGCCGCGGTGGACGACCTAAGCCACGCCCGCTACGCCGAGGAAGGCGGGTTCCATGCCCACGCCTGTTTTTCCGCCCAACAGGCCGCCGAGAAAGCCGTGAAAGCGGTCCACTATGCACGTGGAGCACGGGCCGTCCTGGGCCACAGCGTGCGCAACCTGATCGAGCGGCTCGACCCGCGGGTCCCATCACTTGACGAGTTGCTGGACGACGCTCGTGAACTGGACCTCCACTACATTCCGACGCGGTATCCCAACGGGCTGGAAGCCTGGACTCCTGCGACAGGGTTCGGCCCGCGCCAGGCGGCTGCGGCCATTGCGGGCGCGTCCGCGATCCTGACAGCGGCAAGGCGACATTCTTCGAGCGCCTGAAATCCGGCCCACCCGCCACTCCGCTGGCCCGATTCTTCCGTGATCATACAGAGGGCACCGCCCGTCACCCCCCCCAACCCTGCCATTTTGGCAGAAAAACCTGCCATTTTGGCAGATTCCGCGGTGGCGAGCCCCCAAACCCTGCCAGATTGGCAGCTTTTGATTGCCGAATAGCGAACGGAGATAGATAACGATGAACATGGACCGACTCACCGTGAAGGCCGCCGAAGCCGTCTCGGCCGCCGCGAAGGACGCCCGCACCAGCGGACACCCCGAAATCGACGGCGCGCACCTCCTCAAGTCCCTGATCGAACAGGAGGACGGCATCGTGGCCCCCGTGCTCGAGAAGCTCGAAGTCTCGCCCGCCCGGGTCACCGCCGCCATCGACACCGAACTCGCCCGCCGCGCCCGCGTGAGCGGCGGTGCCGTCCCCGGCGCGTCGCGCGAACTCCGCAAGGCCTTCGACCTGGCCGAAGAGGCCGCGCGCAACCTGAACGACGCCTACGTCTCCACCGAGCACCTCCTCATCGGCCTGACCGCCGGCAAGGGCGACGCCGCCCGCATCCTCAAGGACCACGGTGTCACCCGCGACCGCCTCGACATCGCGCTCGAGGCCATCCGCGGCTCCCACCGTGTCACCGACCAGAACCC
The DNA here is from genome assembly GCA_965211795.1 of Longimicrobiales bacterium. Classification (GTDB taxonomy): domain Bacteria; phylum Gemmatimonadota; class Gemmatimonadetes; order Longimicrobiales; family Gaopeijiaceae; genus Bin94. Next base: position 2,309,543 of record OZ242973.1, on the reverse strand, counting down.
GGAGGACAAGTACCAGGCCCTGGCCCGGTTCTCCCACGACCTCACCGAGCGCGCGCGCCGCGGCAAGCTCGACCCCGTCATTGGCCGAGACGACGAGATCCGCCGGGTCATGAAGGTCCTGGCGCGCCGCACCAAGAACAATCCGGTGCTCATCGGCGAGCCCGGCGTCGGCAAGACCGCGATCGCCGAGGGGCTGGCGCAGCGGATCGTGGCTGGCGACGTGCCCACCTCGCTCAGCGGCAAGAAGCTCGTCTCCCTCGACATCTCCGCCATGCTCGCGGGCGCCAAGTACCGGGGGGACTTCGAGGAACGCATGAAGGCGGTCATCAAGGAGGTGACCGAGGCCGACGGGCACTACATCCTCTTCATCGACGAGCTGCACACCATCGTCGGGGCGGGCGCCGCCGAGGGCGCCGTGGACGCGGGCAACATGGTCAAGCCCGCCCTGGCGCGCGGCGACCTTCGCATGATCGGCGCCACCACGCTGGGCGAATACCGCAAGCACGTGGAAAAGGACCCCGCCCTGGAACGCCGCTTCCAGCCCGTGTACGTCGCGCCCACCTCGGTCGAGGACACGATCACCATCCTGCGCGGGATCCGCGAGCGCTACGAGGTCCACCACGGCGTGCGCATCACCGACGACGCGCTGATCGCGGCGGCCAGGTTGTCGGACCGCTACGTGGGGGGACGGTTCCTCCCCGACAAGGCCATCGACCTGATGGACGAGGCGGGAAGCCGGCTGCGCATCGAGATCGACTCGCTCCCGCAGGAGATCGACGAGGTGGAGCGCAGGATCATCCAGCTCGAGATCGAGAAGCAGGCGCTGGCCCGCGAGGACGACCGGGGTGCGCGCGAGCGCCTCGGCGGCATCGAGGCGGAGCTGGCCGAACTGCGCGAATCCAGCCAGTCCATGAAGGCGCGCTGGCAGGCCGAGAAGATTCAGATCGCGCGCATCCAGGAGCTCAAGGAGAAGGTCGACGGGTTGCGCACCGAGGCCGAGCAGGCGACCCGGCGCGGCGAACTGGCCCGCGCGGCCGAGATCCAGTACTCGGAAATCCCGGCCGCGGAGGCGGACATCGAGAAGGCCGAGGGGCGTCTCGCAGGGCTCCAGTCCGAGGGGAAGTTCCTGAAGGAGGAGGTGACGGCTGACGACATCGCCGAAGTGGTGGGCGAATGGACGGGGATTCCGGTGACGCGGCTCATGGACTCGGAGCGGAAACGGCTGACTGGCCTGGAAGAACTGCTCGGCAAGCGCGTCATCGGGCAGGAGAAGGCGCTGAGCGCGGTGTCCCGGGCGGTGCGGCGGGCCCGCGCCGGCATCCAGGATCCCAACCGCCCCATCGGCTCGTTCCTGTTTCTCGGGCCCACCGGGGTGGGGAAGACCGAGACCGCGCGCGCCCTGGCCGAGTTCCTCTTCAACGACGAGCGCGCCATGGTGCGCATGGACATGTCCGAGTACATGGAAGCCCACGCCGTGTCGCGGCTGGTCGGCGCCCCGCCCGGCTACGTCGGCTACGACGAGGGCGGCCAGCTCACCGAGGCCGTGCGCCGCCGTCCCCACGCGGTCGTCCTCTTCGACGAGGTCGAGAAGGCGCACCCGAAGGTCTTCAACATCTTCCTGCAGATCCTCGACGACGGCCGCCTCACCGACGGCCAGGGCCGCACGGTCGACTTCCGCAACACAGTCATCATCATGACGTCGAACATTGCCGGGCCTGAAATCCTCGTGGGGGCCGAGCGGGCCGTTGCGAAGCGGCAGGGACGCGGCAGTGCGGAGCGGACCGATCCCGCCGCCTGGCGCGAGGTCGAAGAGATGGTGCACCGCCGCCTCAAGGAGCACTTCCGGCCCGAGTTCCTTAATCGGGTGGATGATGTGGTGGTGTTCAAGCCGCTGTCGCAGAGTGAGTTGCAGGAGATTGTGGACCTGCAGCTGGAGCGTGTGGTGAAGCTGGCAGCGGGGCAGGACATCGCGCTGGAGATCTCCGACGGGGCGAAGGAGGTGATCGCGAAGCAGGGGTACGATCCCGCGTTCGGGGCGCGGCCGCTCAAGCGGGCGGTGCAGCGTCTGGTGCAGGATCCGCTGGCGATGGCGATCCTGGACGGAGGGGTGGTGCCGGGGAGCGTGGTTCGGGTGGAGAGGGCTGGGGACGGTGAAGGGTTGGTGTTTGTGGGTGGCGGGGCGGACCCTGAACAGGCTGCGTTGTAATCAGAAGTTTACATTTTGTAATGTTTACATTACATTCAGTAGCTCTAAACCCCACCTCCACCCCCTTCCAGTCCGGGAACCGACCTTGCGCACACCACCCTACTCGATCACTCCGACCATCCTCCGGCGTGTCGGGGAAATCGGCGAGGCGATCGGCCGGGCCGAAGCCGCGGGTGTGTCGCACGACCTGCGGCTCCGGCGAATCAACCGAATCCGCACCATTCACGGATCGCTCGCGATCGAGGGGAATCGCCTGTCCGAGGACCAGATCAGCACGATCCTGGATGGCGAGCCCGTGGTGGGGCCGCTGCGCGACATCCAGGAGGCGCGCAACGCCATCGAGGTCTACGATCGCTATCAGGAATGGGATCCCACGAGCGAATCCCATCTGCTTGGCGCCCATGAGATCCTCATGCGGGCGCTCCTGGACGCTCCCGGACGGTACCGGGCGGGTTCCGTGGTCGTGATGGGCGGTGACGAGGTCCAGCACATCGCCCCCCCCGCGATCCGTGTTCCCGGCCTTATGGCCAACCTTCTCGACTGGCTGCGGCACACCGACGAACATCCATTGATCTCCAGTTCGGTCTTCCACTACGAATTCGAGTTCATCCATCCCTTCGAAGACGGCAACGGACGAATGGGACGCCTGTGGCAGACGCTGATCCTGACCCGCTGGAACCCTCTGTTCGCCACCGTCCCGGTGGAGAGCCTTATTCACGCGGGACAGAGTGACTACTATCGGGCGATCCGCGAGAGTTCGGCCGCGGGCGAGAGCACCAGCTTCATCGAATACATGCTGGTCACCATCCTGGCCGCGCTGCAGACCCCCCAGGTTACCCCCCAGGTTACCCCCCAGGTCGAGCGATTGCTGTCCGTGCTCCATGGCACGATGTCACGGCGGCAGATCCAGGACGCGCTCGGCCTGCGTGACCGCAAGTCGCTGAGGCAGCGTTACCTGCTTCCGGCTCTTGAAGGCGGGTACCTCGAGATGACCCGGCCGGACGCGCCCAGTGCGGCGAATCAGCGGTATCGCCTGACCCAACTCGGACGGCGGGCAAGGGCCCAATAGAGCTCCTGGGGGAACACCGGATCCCTTTCCTGCCGCAAGGAAACCCACCGGCGTGGATTCTGCCACGGAGGCCACGGCCCCCGCTGCCGCTGACCACCCGCTGATCGCCCCGGCCAGATTGTCGGGCAGGTACGTGGAAGGACGGTCCCTCCGAGGGTGACACCGTCGAGGCCATTCAACAGCCGACTGGAGGAGTCATGCGCAGGGATGCCGGGAGTGCTGGAAGTCGGCGGGTGGGTGAAGGGTCGCGGGGACTGGCGGCCGTGCCGTGGCTGCTGGCGGCGGCAGCGGTGGCCGGGTGCGGGATGTCTGCGTCGAACAACGGTCTCCGCTCTCCATCCGCGCCGGATCCGACGCCGGGGTACGTCCGCGTCGTGGCCGAGTTCCTGGAGGCGGCCGGCCGGCGCGACCATGGCGCCATGGCGGCCCGTTTCGGGACCGGGGGCGGGCCGATCGGGGAAACGGGTGGAGCGTTCGGGTGCGCATTTCGCAGGGTGGGTTCGTGGGTCGGGTTGGGGGACCGGTGCCTCAGGAGGGCGGAGGCGGAGCTCCGCATGGACGTGATCGCCCGGGTCCTTGCGCACGAGTCGTACAGGGTGGAGGGGGAGGAGGGGGTGGTGGGGCGGGGGCGGGCCGCGGTGCGGGTCAGGGTGGAGGTCGTGACGGGGGGACGGGGGGTGGTGGTCCCCTTCGTGGTGATCCGGGCCGATGACGGACGGTGGTTGGTGGAGGAGGTCGGGCTGGGTCGGTTGACCCGGAACCTCCCTCCCATACGTTGTGTAGAAGTGTAGAGCGCGCGCTTCATGTCCAGTTCCACTCCGCGCGCCCGGAGGTCCGACGATGAACGCATTCGCACGCAGCACTCTGGCGGGCACGCTCCTGCTGGCCGTGGTTCCTGCCGCCCGGGCCCAGGAGGAGCGCCAGCCCGGAGAGGTCTTCCGCGACTGTCCCGCCTGCCCCGAGATGATCGTCGTGCCTGCGGGGAGCTTCAGGATGGGGTCGTGGCCGCCGGGCAGCTGGTGGACTGGGGATGGGTCGTACGGTGAATTGACGCGACGCTTGGACATCGGGTCGTCGTTTGACGCGGTTCACGATGAAGGCCCTCCGCACCAGGTGACGATCGGGTCGCCGTTCGCGGTGGGGGTGTACGAGGTGACCTTCGCGGAGTGGGATGCGTGCGTGAACGCGGGAGGGTGCGAGGATTATCGGCCGGAAGACGAAGGGTGGGGCCGGGACCGCCTTCCCGTAATCCACGTGAGCTGGGAGGATGCGCAGAACTATGTGCAGTGGTTGTCGCGGGAGACGGGGGAGGAGTACCGGTTGTTGAGCGAGGCGGAGTGGGAGTACGTGGCGTGGGCCGGGCGGTGGAAGGAGATACGGCCCCGGGATGAGTACGACTTGACCCGTTGGCCGCCGCGTGAAAACACGGGTGGCGTGGGTGACGGCTACGCCTACACCGCGCCGGCGGGTTCCTTCAGGCGGAATCCCTTCGGCCTGTATGACATTTTGGGGAACGTGTGGGAATGGACCGAGGATTGCTGGAACGAGGACTATTCCGGAGCCCCTGCCGACGGAAGTGCCTGGCGGTCGGGCGATTGTGCGTATCGTGCGCTGCGGGGTGGCTCCTGGCATCCCTGGGACCCCGGCCACCGTCCGGCGCTCCGCGGCTGGAGCCTGACGACCTTCCGGGCCCAAAACGTCGGGTTCCGCGTCGCCCGGACCCTGAGTTGATTCCTAGCGCGTCTTCCACAACGGAGGCCCGGAATGAACGCTTTCGCACGCAGCACGCTGGCGGGCACGCTCCTGCTGGCCGTCGTTCCTTCCGCCCGGGCCCAGGAGGAGCGTCGGCCCGGCGAGGTCTTCAGGGACTGTCCCGCCTGCCCCGAGATGATCGTCGTGCCGGCTGGGAGCTTCAGGATGGGGTCGTTTGACTCGGAGCCGGGGTCGGAAGATGAACGACCTGCGCATCGCGTGGTGATCGGATCGCCGTTTGCGGTGGGGGTGCACGAGGTGACCTTTGCGGAGTGGGATGCTTGCGTGAGAGCGGGCGGGTGCGGCAGTTACCAGCCGGACGACGAAGGGTGGGGCCGCAATCGCCATCCGGTAATCCACGTGAGTTGGGAAGACGCGAAGCGGTACGTTCAGTGGTTGTCGCGGCAGACGGGCGAACAGTACCGTTTGTTGAGCGAATCGGAGTGGGAATACGTGGCCCGTGCCGGTACGCGCAGGGCGCGATGGCATGAAGGAATGAAAGGGCCGTCATGCCGGTACACGGTCGACAATGACCTTTCTTCCTGCACGGAGAGAATGAGAGGCACCGAGCCCGTTGGTTCCGTTCAGCCGAATCCCTTCGGCGTGTATGACATTTTGGGGAACGTCTGGGAATGGACTGAGGATTGCTGGCAGGACCACTATCAGGGAGCCCCGGTCGATGGAACTGCCTGGCGGTCGGGTGATTGTTCGTATCGCGTGCTCCGCGGGGGCTCATGGTACTCGGACGAGCCATGGGCCCGTTCAGCCCTCCGCGGCTGGAGCCTCACGACCCTCCGGGCCAAAAACGTCGGGTTCCGGGTCGCCCGGACCCTCAATTGACGGCAGTTTCTGCCGGGTTCAACCGCCGACGGGTGCCCGTCCGCCGTCACCGCGGGCGCCGGGGCCCATCGCCACCCGGAACGATCAGCGTTTCCACCAGGGCCCCCGTCTGCGCGCTGACGAAAAAGGTCTCGGTCAGAACCGGCTCATCGCTTGACGGCTCACTCACGGTGACACGCAGCTGCGACCCGTGGGGCATGTCGCAGAGAAGAAAGAGCCCGCGCCGCCCCGTGGTGGTTGTGGCCGTGACGAACGTACCGTCGCGGCCGATTCTCCAGGTCTGGTCCCGCGTGCCTTCCGGTCCGGCCGGCGTTGCGACCGCCGGAGGCGTGTAGCCATACGCGCCCGGCCAACGCGCCACCACGCTCATCTCTGCCAGCGGCACGCCGCCGGGTGCGGTGATGCGAGCCAATACGGGAGCGGTCCCCAAGGGACGGGGTGCTCCCCCGCACGACGCATTCAGCACATCCGCCGCGGTGGGTACGCGCAGCCGCGCATGCGCCACCTCGCCCAACCTGGCATCGACGGTCAGCACGGCCGGCGAGGCCACGCCCCAGTCCGCAAGAAGCGGGTGCTGGACCGCCAGCCGATGTCGGCCCTCCTCCAGCCCGCTGAGGATGACGGACCCGTCTTCTTCCGTGGCGGCCTGCACTCCGGTTCCCCGGACTTCCACGACGACCGGGACCGGCGGCGGTCCCGTTCCCGCCGTGTCGGTGACCACCCCGGAGATACTGGCATAGTCCGCGTGCAGAATGGCCCTCCCCGCCGCGTCCTTGATCGCCCACGTGATCCCGCCTTCTTCCCTGTAGCCCAGGCGCCGGATTCGTCCGCGGCTCACCAATTCGAGATCGGGCATCCGGATCGCCCACCTCCGAACGATCCACGCGCCGCTGGGGAGCCGTGTGAAGGCCACTTCCCCGCCGGGTTTGCCCACCTCGCGCTCGTGGAAGCCGTATCGGTACAGGAAATCCAGCTGCTCCAGCTCCGACGTCGTGGCGTCGAGCCAGAGAACCCCTTCGATGTCGGACCGGCTGGTGCCCGCAAGAGGCTCGAAGGAAAGGCCTATCCTGCCCCCCTCTCCCTCTCGCAGACCGAAGCAGTGCGAATGGAGGAATGCATCCGAGAGGAGCACTTCCGCGTCCGGCGCGTAATGAACCCGTATGGTATCGTCGGCCCGCTGGACGAAACCCCGGGCCATCAGCCTTTCAACCGGAAGCGAAGAGAAAGCGGCCGGCAAGTCTCCCGAACTGGTGACCCTCTCGTCGAGAACGTTCCGTGCATTTCGGTCCAGCGAGCGCTCGTAACGGCGCAGCTGGTACAGATAACTGCCGGTCCTTCGGGTGTACACTTCGGCCGCCAGGGCCTTTCTCGCTTCTTCCCAAACGCGAGCCGTGGCCGGTCCGCCTTCCGGCATGGCCCTGCAACGTCGCTCGGCCGACACGACGATTTCCTCGAGCGTTTCCGGTTCCACCGGGACCTCGATGGTCAGGAACGTCTCGAGATCGGCCGCTCGAAAGGGATCACCGGTCCAGTCGGCGTACCCGATCCGCTCCACCTCGATATGGTGGAGGCCGGGGGCCCCGGCATTCACGACGAACCGGCCGGCCGCATCGGTGAGCGTGTGATCGGTTTCCGTGCCGGAGCTGTCGAACAGAAGAACCATGGCGCCCGCAACCGGCGTGCCCGCGCCCCGTTCCACGACGACCCCCGAGACGCTCTGGGCGGCACCGCCAAGGGGTGCGCAGACCGTGACGATCAGGAGCAGCGAGGCGATGCGCATGGATGATCGTCCTGTGTGCGGTTGGACAGCGCCGGAGGGTGTCATGTGTAGATTACGGTTCCGTTCCTTCTCGCATTACATGACTGCCCGATGAGATTCGCAAAGAAGATAAGGGGTGCGATCAAGCCGTTCTACATTGGTGCACGCCTCGCCGGGGAACGCCTCCGAAGCGGCGTCGCGTGGTGGCCTTTGTCACGCCGCTACATCGCCGACCCGTATCCCGTCTACCGCAAGCTCCGGGAGCGCGACCCCTTGCACTGGAGCACCCTCACGCGGCAGATCGTCGTGTCGCGCTACCAGGATGTCGACCGCATCCTCCGCGATTGGCGGAGCTTCAGCAACGATCTGCGTAAAGGGCAGGCTTCGAACGATTCCGTGGCGGCACGGCGCCAACTAAAGCCGAGCATGCTCGCGCTGGATCCGCCGGATCACACGCGCCTCAGGCGACTGGTCAACCGTGCCTTCACCCCGCGGCAGGTGGCGAAGATGGAGGAATACATCCGCGCCACCGCGCACGCTCTGCTCGACGACGTGGGAGACGCCGGCGAGTTCGACCTCATGCAAACCTTCGCGGTCCCGCTCCCGACGATCGTGATCGCCAGGATGATCGGTGTGCCCGAGGAGGATCTCGACCGATTCAAGGAGTGGTCCGACGATCTTTCCCGGTTGCTCGAGCCCATCCTCTCCGAACGCCAGCTGGAGAGGGCCTATGCCGCCGACCGCCAATTCGCCTCGTATTTTACGAAGGTGATCGAGCAGCGGCGGCGCGAGCCCCGGGACGATCTCGTCTCGCGCCTGGTCGAGGCGGAGGAGGAGGGCGACAAGCTCACTGCGGACGAGACGAAGGTCATGCTCCGTCTCCTGCTGGCGGCCGGAAACGAAACCACCACGAACCTGATCGGTAACGGGATCCGGGCGCTGCTCGATCACCCGCACCAGCTCGCACTCCTGCGCGAACGGCCGGAACTCGCCGGTGCGGCGGTCGAGGAGCTGTTGCGCTACGATTCGCCGGTGCAGGTGGACGGCCGGATGACCCTCGCCGACACGGAGGTGGGCGGGATGACGGTGAAGGCCGGTACGCGGGTGGCCCCGCTGATCGGATCCGCCAACCACGACCCGTCGAAGTTCGAACGCCCTGGTGAGCTGGACATCACCCGTTCCGACATCGGCAACATCTCGTTCGGCCGCGGCATCCACCACTGTCTGGGGGCCCCGCTCGCGCGGCTCGAGGGCCGGGTGGCACTGGAGGTGCTGCTGGAACGCTTCGAGGAGATCGGTTTCGGTGCGAGGCAACCGGTCTTCCGGCCCACGATCGTGTTGCGCGGGCTCCGCCACCTCGATGTGCGGGTGCGGCGGCGAAGGGGATTCGGGGCGCCAGGCGCCTGACCGGCCTATTCCACCAGCTCCACCAGCACGCCTCCCGCCGTGCGCGGATGCATGAAGGCGATCCGGTGCCCCCCGGCCCCCGTCATCGGCCCCTCCGAGGTGAACCGCCGGCCCTCGGCGGCCAGTTCCCTCATTACCGCCGCCACATCGTCTACCCGATACGCAATGTGGTGCAGCCCCGGCCCCCGCCGCTCGATGAACCGCCCCACCCCGCCCCCGTCCCCCAGCGGACGGATCAGCTCCACCCTTCCGACGAAACACACCTCGACCCCCTGCGATTCCACCCGTTCGGGTTCCGTCGCCGCCACCCCCGCCAGCCGCTCCAGCAACGGGACCATGTCCTCGAACGACCGCACCGCGATCGCCACATGGTCGAGCTTCGCGCCCTCGAGACTCCCGGCGTCCCCTTCCATGTTCAACTTCGCGCCTCAGTCTGTGTAGAATACATGGGCAGCGTTCCCGGCCGGTTGCCGTCGGGTCGCATCACTTCGAAATCACTTCACCGGGGGACATCCGACAATGGGGGACAGCGCAAACCTCGTCACCATCACCGACGACAACTTTCAGGACGAGATCGAGAATCACGGCGGCCTTTCCATGGTCGACTTCTGGGCCGAGTGGTGCGGGCCCTGCAGGCTGATCGCACCGTTCGTAAGCGAGCTGGCGGACGACTTCGCGGGGCGGGTCCGGGTCGGCAAGCTGGACGTGGACGCCAACATGTCCACCTCGATGCGCTTCGGGGTCCGGTCGATTCCCAGCGTCCTCTTCTTCAAGGACGGGCAGCACGTCGACACGGTCATCGGGGCGGTGCCGAAGGCCCAGCTCGAGCAGAAGATCGAGGAGCACCTGTAACGGCCGGAGGGATCCCGGCCCCTCCCCGCGTTGCGTCAGCTACCTGCGCGCGACCGGAATCTCGACCCTGTAGCTCTCCCAGCGAAGGACCAGCGTCGCCGCATCGGCGGAGGCGTTCTCGAAGGTCATGTTCATGGTCTCGACGTGCTCGTTCGCAAACGCGGGCGCGGTGCCCGTGCCCACGTCGTTGGCCGCGTTCATCTGCGTGCCCCACCGGTCGGCCACCGAGTTGACGTGGATCCCCCAGGAGTCCGCCCCGGGGACCGTGTAGATCGAATACGACCCCGCCTCGACCTCGACGCCCGCCACCGTGGCCGCGAAGGGCAGGTGGATCGCCGTAGCCTCGTTGGCGCCCGTACGCCACGGCTGGCCGAAGGGATGCGTGCCGCCCTCTCCGACCATCGTGCGTCCCCGCGCCGAGGGGGCGCCGTAGCAGACCTTCACCACATCGTCGCCCATCGTCACCATGGCCGAATCGAGGGGGCTGGGACGGCCGGCGGTGTCGCCGTTGGTCCAGCAGTTCTGCGCTTCCAGGTTGGCGGGAGCCAGCATCGCCGCGGACGCCAGGGCCGCTGCGAACAGGGTCATTCTTCTCATTCTTCCTCCTTGCCCGGGAGACGGGCGGTGAACATGGCGGGCGCCCGGGTGTGGGGCGCATCCGGTAGGGGAACCGGAATGTGCAACCACGGGGCGGGGTAGTCCAGATGTGTGGGACCGGTTCCTCCGCGGGCGTGTGTTCAACTTCCCGGCAGCTTCGGTTGTCCAATACGTGGAGAGATGCCACGGCAGAATCATGAACAGAGGGATGCATGGAGGAAATCCGCACCGGGCCAGGAACACTCTTCATCGTGGCCACGCCGATCGGGAACCTGGCGGATCTTTCGACGCGCGTGCGCGAGACGCTGGCCGCCGCCGATCACATCCTCGCCGAGGACACGCGGCGGGCCCGCACACTTCTGACGCACATCGGAGTCGGCACGCGCCCGACGTCGCTACACGCGCACAACGAAGCCGGGCGCATCGCGAGGGCACGACGGTGGCTGGCCGCGGGCGACAGCATCGCGCTGGTCTCGGACGCCGGCACCCCGTTGCTTTCGGATCCGGGCGAGCGCCTGGTGAACGCGGTTATCGAAGACGGCCATGACGTGGTGCCCATTCCCGGACCGTCGGCGATCCTCGCGGCGCTGGTGGCATCGGGCTTACCTTGTGTCCCGTTCACCTTTATGGGGTTTCTGCCGCGCAAGGCGGGGAAGCGGGCCCGAGCGCTGGAGCGAATCATCGACGCCACCGAGACGACCGTGCTGTTCGAGTCTCCGTCGCGACTGGCCGGCCTGCTGGACGACCTGGCGGCGCGCATGGGGGCGGGACGCCGCATCGCGGTCTGCCGCGAGTTGACCAAGGTGCACGAGGAGGTTTTCCGCGGCGCTCCGGCCGAGGGGGGCCGCCACTATCGGGAACATCCCCCGCGCGGCGAGGTGACGGTTGTGGTGGAGGGGGGTGCGGGGGGAACGGGAAGCGCGGACGCGGCGACGATCGAGGCGCTGGCCGGAAAGGCACTGGACGCGGGTCTGGCGCCGACGGCTGCCGCGCGCGAGGTGGCCAGACGCTCCGGGTTGACGAGGGGCGCGGCGTACGAGGCCGTGCTGCGGGTGAGGGGGGGAGCGGGGGAGGAACCGCGGGAGGGCGAAGCCCGGTGAAGGGCGTGCGGTGCGGCAAGCGGGTCGCGCGGTCTGACGGTCGGGTCGGGTGTGGTCGGAATATGGCTGTATGGTTGCCACATATGGTAATATGGCTCCGCGCGAGGGCTTCTGTCGCCCGGACCAGCGATGGAGTCCTGAGCATGGCAGTAGTGCTGACCCTGGCCGCACCCCTGGCGGTCGCCCACGCCCAGGGAACTGGCCCCGTCACCATCGCGCGCCTGCAGTACGACGGGGGCGGCGACTGGTACGCCAACCCCTCCTCGCTGCCCAACCTCCTGACCGAGGTGCGGGAGCGCACGGAAATCCCCACGGCCGACCGCGAGGTGGCCGTCCGCCCCACCGACCCCTCGCTGCGCGACTACCCCTTCCTCTACATGACCGGGCACGGCAACGTCCGCTTCACCGATGAGGAGCGGCTGGCGCTGCGGCGCTACCTGCTCGGCGGCGGATTCCTCCACGCCGACGACAACTACGGCATGGACGAGTCCTTCCGCCGCGAGATCGCGCGCGTCTTCCCGGACCGGGAACTCGTCGAGCTGCCTCCCGGGCACCCCGTCTTCCACGCGCCCTACGACTTCTCCGAGGGACTGCCCAAGATTCACGAGCACGACGGCGCGCCGCCGCAGGCTTTTGGTATCTTCCATGAGGGTCGGCTCGTGGTGATATACACCTACGAGACGGACCTGGGGGACGGCTGGGAGGACCCGGAGGTACACGAGGACCCGCCGGAGGTCAGAGAGGACGCGCTCAGGATGGGCGTCAACATCTTCGTCTTTGCGATGTCGCAGGTGGCGTCGTGAGCGCGGCTTCCCGGATTGCGCGCGCCGTCGAGGGGGTGCGCGGCTACCTGTCCCGGTCGCTGGGACTGATGGTGGCGGCGTGGTGCGGTGCGGCGGTGCTGGTGCTGCTGGTCGTGGCGGTAGCGGTGGCGGGCGGGGGAGGGTGGAGCGCGGGCAGTCCCGGTCCGCTGCTGATCGTGACGCTGATCGCGGCCACAGTCCCGGCCGGGATCTGGGTGTGGCGCCGCCTGGGACGGCACTGGTGCGCCGAACACCGGGTCACCCGGGCCATGGACCGGATCGCCGGTCTGGACGAGGGGGCGGTGCTGGGTGGGCTGGAGCTTTCGCGCGCCGCGCCGCCGGGCACGTCCCCGGGGCTGCGCGACCTGGCCCTGGAACAGGTGGGGAGCCGTCTCGACGGGGACTCGCAAACCCTGTCGGGGCCGCTGGGACAGCGAGTCGGCCGACGTGTTCGGCGAGGCCTGACCGCCTTCCTGGCTGCCTTGCCGGCCGCGCTCCTGGTGCTGGCGCTGGCCCCCGCCCGCACCGTCCAGGCCTGGAGTGGCCTGCTGAATCCCCTCGCCGTGCTGGTGGAACCCCTCCTCCCCCCGGTCACCGTCGAGCCTGGCACGATCGAGGTGTCCCGGGGCGCGGTCGTCGAGGTCACCGCCCACGCCCCGCTTCGCGACAGCGTCACCCTGCGCTGGGACGTGACCGGCCAGGTCACCCGCGCCGAGACCGTCGCCCTGGCGGAAGGAGTCGGCCGGACCGCCCTGCCGCCGGTCGGCGCCGAGACGCGCTACTGGATCGAGGCGCCGGACGGCGCGGTGAGTGAAGTCCACGTCCTCACCCCAGTCGACCCGCTCTTTGTGAACGAATTCACAATCGAGGTCACATATCCCCCGCACACCGGCCTCCCGCCCGAAGAGTACCAGAACGAGGTCCCCGACCTGGTCCTCCCGGCGGGCACGCACCTGCGCGTGCGCGGCCGCGGCAGCCGTGAGATCGGCGCTGGAACGCTCCTCGACGAGGAGGGGCGCGAGGTGCTGGACCTCGAGGTGCGGGGCGCGGGCTTCGAGGCCGGCTGGGTCCCGTCCCGGCCGGGCACCTACACGTGGCGGTTCAGCGACGCGGCGGGCGGGGACGCGGCGGTCACACCCGGGCCGCTCGTCATCGAGATCGTCCCGGACCTGCCCCCGGTCGTGGCGGTGGTCTACCCGGGCGTGGACACGATCATGCCGGTGGGCCTGCGCCAGCCCCTCGTGATCCACGCAGGGGACGACTACGGGGTCGAGCGCGTCGAGATCGTGGTGCGGCGGATCAGCGCGTTCGGCGAGGCGGATGAGCCGGTCGTGCACCGGGTGGAGCTGGGAGGCTCGGCGGGGGCGATCGTGCGTCCCGTGCTCGACGTCTCCTCCTGGACGTTGACACCGGGTGACACGATCCGCTACTTGGCGCGCGCGGTCGACAACAACCCCTCGCCGCGCGTGCGGGAGAGCGTCGAGTACGCGCTGTGGATCGGGGGCGCGACCGAGTTGGAACGCGCGGCCGAGGAGGAGCTGAGCAGGGCGGCCGAGGGCGTGGAGGAGCTGGCCGAGGAGGCGCGCCGCGCGGAAGAGGAGGCCCGCGACCTGCAGGCCCGCAGCGAGGCCGAGGGCAATCGCGACGGGCGCGAGGACCAGGCCCGCTTCGAGGACCGCGAGGAGATCGCGCGCGCGCTCGAGCGGCAGGAGGAGATGATGGCCGCGGTGGACTCGCTCCAGCGCGAACTCGCCGATCTGCGCGACGCGCTCCGCGACGCCGGACTCGCCGACCCCGAGTTGCAGGACCGTCTGGAAGAGCTGGAAGACCTGCTCGACCAAACCGCCCCCGAAGATGCACAGGAGGAGCTGGACGCACTCGCCGAACAGCTCGCGGAGATGGACCCCGAGGAGCTTGCCGCGGCGATGGAGCAGATGGCCGACGACCAGGAGCGGCTCCGCCAGCGCCTGGAGGACTCGCTCGAGCAGTTCCGGGACGCCGCCATGGAGCAGGATTTCCGTGCGACCGGCGAAGAGGCCGAAGAGCTTGCCGAAGAACAGGAGATCCTGGCGAAGGCCATGCAGGAGGGTGGGGACGAAGCACTACGCGCCGAGCAGCAGGAAGCGCTGGAGGCGCGCGCCGAGGAGCTTCAGCGACAGCTGGAGGAGCTGCAGCAGCGGGTGCAGGAGGCGGGCGAGATGCAGGCGGGCGCGGGGGTCCAGGAAGCGAGGCACCAGTTGTCGCAGGCGCGCCAGCAGATGCAGCAGGCCGCGCAGATGATGCAGCAGGGCCAGCAGCAGGACGCGGGGCAGCAGGCGCAGCAGGCGGCGGGCGACCTGTCGCAGGTCGCGCAGCAGCTGAACCAGGCACAGATGCAGATGCAGATGCAACAGATGGAGGCGATCCGCACGGCGCTGGGCCGCACGGCGGCCGACGCACTGGCGCTGGCCCGCCGCCAGACCGAACTGCGCGGCGAAATGCACGGGGCGAGCCCGGACGAGCTGGCCGCGCTCAGGGGCGACGAGGCCGCGATTGCGCAGGGGATCCGCAACCTGGCTGAGAACTACGCGCGCGATACCGAGATGGCCGCACCGGGCGCTCGCGACCTTCTCACCACCGTCGGCAAGGCCATGGAGCAGCTTGACGGGACCATCGCCGCCCTGGAGAACCCGCGCACTCAGGGTCCGTCGCCCGCGGCCGCCGCCGAGCAGGTGGTGCGCACCCTGAACGAGGTGGCGCAGATGGCGATGACCTCGGGCCAGCAGCAGGGCCAGCCCCAAGGCGCCGCCTCGGCCTCGGAGCAGATGATGCAGCAGCTCCAGCAGCTCGCCGAGCAGCAGGGCGAGATCATGCAGGACGCCTCCGCGCTCACCCCGATGCGGCTCGGCGAGGAGACGCTCAAGGAGCAGGTGGAGGAGGTGGCCGAACGCCAGGAGCAGGTGGCCGAAGACCTGGACGAGATGAACCAGGAGGGGACGGAGGAGGGGGATCCGCTCGGTGATCTCTCCGCCATGGCCGAAGAGGCGCGGCGCCTGGCCGAGGCGCTGGCCGGAGGACGCCTCGACCCCGAGGTGCTGAGGCGCCAGGAACGGCTCTTCCACCGGCTGCTGGACGCCGGCCGCACGCTGGAGCGCGACGAGGAGTCGGAGGAGCGGGAATCGGAGCAGCCGGGCGGATTCACGCGCGATGGCGTGAGCGCGCTCAGCGCGGGGGATCTGGACGTGCTGCGCTATGCGCTGCCGGGCGCGGCCGCTCTCAGGGCGCTGCCGCCGGCGCAGCGGGCGCTGGTGGTGAAGTACTTCGAGCGCCTCAACCGGCGTGGGGGTGGGGAGACGGGGAGGGAGGGGGGACGGTGACGCGTCCTGCGATCCTCCTTTGTATCCTCGGAGCAGTGGCGCTGACCGCCGCCCCCTCCCTGGACGCTCAGCGGCGCCCCGACCGGCGCGAGGAAAGCCGCATGCTCCGCGAGGCGTCCACGCACGAGACTCGCGGCGAATACGCGGAGGCGGAGGCCACGCTGAGGGAACTCCTCAGGCGGCAGCCCCGTTCGTCCTCCGCGATTCTGGCGCTCGAACGCGTGCTCCGCGCCGACGAGCGCATCGCCGACCTGCTGCCCGTCCTCGACGCGCGCCTGGCCGACCAGCCCGAGGCGAACCATGTGTGGGCGCTGAAGCTGAAGGTGCTGGCCGAGACCGGCCGCGAGGGCGACCTCGAGGAGACGGTGCGGCAGTGGATACGGGCCGTGCCGGACGCTCCGGATCCCTACCGCGACGGTGCGAGGGCGCTGCGCGAAGCGCTCGGGCCGGGCAAGGCCGCCGAGGTGATCCGGGAGGGGCTGGCCGCTCTGGGCGACTCGCCGCGGATGCTGGTCGAGCTGGGGGATGCGCTGATCGCGGCGGAGCGTGCCGGCGAGGGAGCGGAGGCGTGGGCACGCGCGCTCAGGCTGGACCCGGAGCGCGACAGGGACATCCAGGCGCGACTGGAAGAACTCGGCGGGAAGGCGACTCCGGTCAGCGCCGCGATCGTGGCGGCGCTGATGGCGGAGCCGGTCACCCTACCCGGTCTGGAGGTCGCGACCGCGCTGGCCCTCTCGGCCGGCGACACCGCCGCCGCGCTCGATGCCCGGGGCCGAATCACGGATCTCTACCCGCCGGGCACCACCGACCGCACCTCCGCGTGGGCCGAGGAACTCCGCATCCGGGTCGCGGCCGGAGACCCCGCCGAGGCCGCCACCGCACTGGCCGCCTTCCGCGAGGCGCACCCCGAGTCCTCCGATCTGGACGAACTCGCCGCCACCCTCGCCCCCCGCCTCCTCGCCGGCGGGATGCGCGAGGCCGCGCTCGAGGTGCTGGAGGGCATCGAGGGTCCCGGCGCCGCCCTTGAACGGGCCTTCCTGCTCCTCGAAGGCGGCGCATTCCCGGAGGGGATCGCCGCGCTGCAGACCGCCCTGCCCGACCTCGCCCCCTCCTTCGCCACCGAGATGCTCGACCTCGCGCTCGCCCTGAGCGAGGTCACCACGGTGGGTGCCAGCCTGACCGCCAGGGCCGCGATTGCACGCCACCGCGGCCGTCCCGGCGAGGCGGTGATGATCGTGCAGGAGGGGATCGACAGGGTGCCCGCTTCCGACCGGCCGGCGATTCTAGCGCTGGGCGCCCGCGCCGCCGACCAGGAGGGCCTCGCCGCCGAGGCCGCCTCGTTCCGGCGCCGCATCGTCGCGGAGCACCAGGACGCGCGCGAGTACCCCGAAGCCGCGCTGATGCTCGCGCGGGCGGTGGCGGTGGAGCCCGGGGGCCGTGACGCGGCGGTACGGATCCTGGAGGCGCTCATCGTGTCGCAACCGGAGAGCGCGGTTGTGCCGAGCGCGCGCCGGGAACTCGAGCGCATCCGGGCAGGGGGCGCGAGGTGACGATCCGCACGAGGGCGGCAGCGGCCCTCATGGTGCTGATCGCGGCGGCCGCAAGCGCGGACAGCGCCGCCGCGCAACTCCTTCTCGTCCCCATGGACCGCGGCCAGGCCGACCATCTCAAGGCCTACGGGCTCGCCTATTGGGTACTGGAGCAGGACGGTCGCGCCGAGTGGCTGCTCAACTTCCAGGGCGGCGCGTTCTTCCTCCCCGACACGGAGGGGGCGCGGCGGCGGGCGGCGCTCATGGGCGTCACCATCCAGCCTGTCGGGGTGGCCGACGAGGCGCGCATCCGGGGGATCATCGCCCAGTCGAACATGGAGTCGGTGGTGCTCGAGAAGGCCACCCGGATCGCGATCTACACCCCGCCAAACAGCGCCCCCTGGGACGACGCCGTCACCATGGCGCTCGACTACGCCGAGATCCCCTACGAGAAGATCTGGGACATCGACGTCCTGCGCGACGGCCTCGAGGACTTCGAGTGGCTGCACCTGCACCACGAGGACTTCACGGGACAGTACTCCAAGTTCTACATCACATACGCCGGCGCCCCGTGGCTGGAGGAGGAGGTGGCGCGCAACGAGGAGGCCGCGCGCGAACTGGGCTACTCCGACGTGCCCGCGCTCAAGAAGGCGGTCAGCCGCGCGATCCGGGAATACGTGGAGCAGGGGGGCTTCCTCTTCGCCATGTGCTCCGCGCCCGAGACCCTCGAGCTGGCGCTCGCGGCCGCCACCGTCGACATCGCGGCAGCCTACTCGGACGGCACGCCACCCGACGCCGACGCGGCGGCCAAGGTCGACTGGGAGCTGGCGATGGCCTTCCACGACGCCGAGATCCAGCTCGCGCCCTCCGTCAACTCCTTCTCGGACATCGACGGCCACCAGGTCAACACGCCGTGGAAGAAGCAGCTGGGCGCCTTCACCCTCTTCGACTTCTCGGCCAAGTTCGACCCCGTCCCCGCCATGCTCACGCAGAGCCACGAGTCGGTGCTGCCGGACTTCTACGGACTGACCACCTCGTTCGCCGTCGACCGCCTCAAGCCCGGGGTGGTGAAGCTCGGCGTCGAGGGGGCGTGGGCCAAGTACATCCACGGCAGCCTGGGCGAGGGCACGTGGACCTACTACGGAGGCCACGACCCGGAGGACCCCGAGCACCAGATCGGCGACCCGCCCACGGACCTGGCGCTTCACCCCAACTCGCCCGGCTACCGCCTCATCCTCAACAATGTGCTCTTCCCGGCCGCGAAGAAGAAGAAGCTGAAGACGTGATGGTTGGTGCCGGCTGTGTCGTCCGCTGACGCGGACCTGATGGACCTCCCCCTCCGGCTCGCTCCGGAGGCCGCCCGGGCCATCCGCGACGAGGTGGCCCGCGCCGGGGGCCGCGAGGTCTCCTTCCTCGCGGAGGTGACGCGTGAACGGGTGATCGCGAACCCGCGCGCCGTCGCCCGCGGCAACCGTTCCGCCGTCCTGGCGGTGGCCCGCGACGCCCCCGACGGCGGGGTCATGATCCACAACCACCCGAGCGGAGAACTGGACCCCTCGGACGCCGACCTGTCCGTGGCCGCCCGCATCCATGAACGGGGACTGGGGACGGCGATCGTCAACAACGACGCGACCCGGATTTACGTGGTCGTCGAGCCGCCCGCGCCGCGCAGGGTCGATCCGCTGCCGGTCGGCGAGCTGTCCGGGCTGCTGGCGCCGGCGGGGCCGCTGGCTTCGCTGCCCGGCTACGAGGACCGCGCGGGACAGCGGGACATGCTGCGCTTCGTGGCGTCGCGCTTCAACGAGGGCGGGGTGGGGCTGGTGGAGGCGGGCACGGGGACGGGCAAGTCGCTCGCGTACCTCGTGCCGGCGGCTCGCTGGGCGGTCCGCAACGGTGAGCGCGCGGTGGTGTCCACCAACACCATCAACCTGCAGGAGCAGCTGGTGGGGAAGGATCTCGACATCGTGCGCGAGGTGATCGGCGAGGACTTCAAGTGGGCGCTCATGAAGGGCCGGGCGAACTACATTTCGATCCGCCGCGCGCACCTGGCGGCCGATTCGGCGCCGAACCTCTTCCCCGACGACCGCTCCTCGGAGATCAAGGCGCTCCTCGACTGGATCGATCGGACCGAGGACGGTTCGCGCAGCGACCTGCCCTTCGTCCCCGGCCACGAAGTGTGGGAGGAGGTCAGGAGCGATACGGACGCGTGCCTGCGCGCCAAGTGCCCGCACTTCCAGCAGTGCCACTACCAGCGTGCGCGCCGGGCCACCGCCGCCGCCGACCTGATCATCGTCAACCACGCGCTCTTCTTCTCGGACCTGGCCGTTCGGATCGCCACCGGGAACTTCAGCGACTCGGCGGTGCTGCCGTCCTACAAACGGGTGATTTTCGACGAGGCCCATCACGTCGAGGACGCGGCGACCGCGCGCCTGGGCGCCGAGACCACCAGGGCGGGGATTTTCCGCACGCTCAGCCGCATCGACCGGGGAGGGAAGGGGATCCTGGCGTCGATCGACGCGCAGTTGGCGGGGATGCCGGCGTCGATCACGGCCCGGCAGCTGCGGAAACGGGTCGGCAGCCGGGCACGCCAACTGGTGGGCGAGGCGAGGGACGCGCTCACCGCGTTCTTCGACGTGATCGAGCCGTGGGTGGAGGGGAGGGCGGGGAGGGGTGCCCTGCGGCTGGGACGACCGGCCCGGTCCGGAGACCCCGGGGGACCCGAACCCACCGAAGATCCCGCCATCGCCGAGTCGCTGGAGCGGGTCCTCATCACCCTGGGCGACCTGGCGCGCGAACTGGACGCCCTCGCCGGGCAGCTGGAGGAACAGGAAGACGTACTGGATGCCGTCGAAGGCCGTCTTCTCGACCTGCGCGGATCCCGGAACCGGCTGGAGAACATCGATCGCGCGCTCCGGTTCTGCCTCCTCCCCGGTGCCCCCGACGGCCCCCCGCTGGTGCGCTGGCTCGAGGTGCGCCGCTCCGGGGTCCGGCGCTTCACCAACCTGGTCTTCGCGGCCGCCCCCGTCGAACTCGGCCCGACTCTCGCCACCTACCTCTTCGGAAACACCGGTACCGCCGTCCTCACCTCGGCCACCCTCGCCGCCAACAACGACTTCGCATACCTGCGGGGGCGATTGGGCCTGGACGGCGGCGGGACGTCCGCCGAATCCCTCGCCGATCACCACCCCACCGACCTCCGCGTCGCCGAAGCCGTCGTCGATTCCCCCTTCGACCACGCTACCCAGAGCCTTTTGGCGATCCCCACCGACCTCCCGAGCGCCCGCGCCCGCGACACCGCCGACGCCCACCACCAGGCCACCGCGCAGATCATTCACGACGTCGCGGAAATCACCGGTGGAGGCGTGTTCGCGCTGTTCACCTCCCACGCCGCGCTCCGTGCCGTGGCCGCCGGGCTGCGCGATCGCGGCGCCGAAGGTCGTTGGCCCCTCTTCGTCCAGGGCGAGGGGGACCGCTCCTCGCTGCTGCGCGACTTCACCCGCTCGGGCGAAGCCGTCCTGCTCGGAACCGCCTCGTTCTGGGAGGGCGTCGACGTGCCCGGCCGCCCACTGCGCGCCCTCGTCATCCAGAAGCTGCCCTTCCGGGTCCCCAACGAACCGATGACCGAGGCCCGCATCGAGGCCATGGAGGAACGCGGCGAGAACTCCTTCTGGGGCTACATGGTCCCGGATGCGGCGATGCGCCTCAAGCAGGGGGTCGGGCGGCTGATCCGTACCCGCACCGACCGCGGCGCCGTCCTGATCCTCGACGACCGCTTGCTCAGGAAGCGGTACGGGCGCGACCTTCTCGATGCGCTGCCGCCGATGCCGCTGGTGAAGGGGCGCTGGGGGGAGCTGAAGGGTCGGGTGGAGGACTTCTACAGGCAGGAGTAGAACCGATGAAGGTCATCGTCGCGGGCGTTTCGTCCACTGTTGGCCGCGGGTGGGGACGCCTCTTGCTCGCCCTGGTCGCGGTCTCCTCCGTCTACGGATGCGCCGGCGGCCCCGCAAGCCAGGGTCGGGCTGCTCCCCTCCCTGGGGATCCCACAGATCAGAATCCGCCCGCTCCACTCGTCGGCGACCCCGAACCCTCCGGATCCACCTTCCGCGACTGCCCCCACTGTCCCGAGATGGTGATGATCCCCGCCGGGAGCTTCCTGATTGGATCGCCGGACTCCGAAGAGGGACGGGGCGCGGATGAGGGGCAGCACGAAGTCACCGTCGCGGATTCCTTCGCCATGGGCGTCTACGAGGTCACCTTCGAGGAATGGGATGCATGCGTGGACGACGGGGGCTGCGACGGCTACCGTCCCGAGGACCACGGGTGGGGGCGTGGGCGTCGTCCCGTGACGGATGTGAGCTGGCAGAACGCGCGGGCGTACGTGGAGTGGCTGATCGAAGAAACCGGGCACGCCTACGGCCTGCCGAGCGAAGCCCGCTGGGAGTACGCGGCCAGGGCGGGAACGCGGACCGCCCGCTACTGGGGAGAGAGCGCCACGGAGCAGTGCCGGTACGCAAACGGGGCCGACCAGGACCTCGCCGAGACGAACGCCAGCGGTGTGGCGAGGTTCGAAGAGTACGGCCTGACTTTCCCGTCCTGCTCCGACGGCCAGGGGGAGGGAACGGCGCCGGTGGGATCGTACGAGCCGAACGCCTTCGGGCTGTACGACATGATCGGCAACCTGACGGAGTGGACGGACGATTGCTGGAACCCGGACCATTCGGGAAGGCCGGAGCACGCCGGTATCCGGTTCTCCGGGGATTGCTCCCAGCGCATGCTGCGCGGAGGCACGTGGGGATACCCTTCGGAGTTCCTCCGTTCGGCCCACCGCTTCCAATTCGAACTCGGCCACCGCGACAACGGCCTCGGCTTCCGCGTGATCCGGATCATCCGCTGATTGGTCCCGCGCCGCATCCGCGCTAACTTGAAAACGGGCGCGTCTGTCGCCAGCAATGCACGGGTCACCCCAACCCCTCACCCCACGCCGATTCCACGCAATGAAAAAGGCCCTCGGTTTCTTCGCCGGACTCGTCCTCCTGTCACTGGCCGCAGGAGCGGCCCGCAACGCTTCGCTGGGCTGGGGAGGCGGCCACACCGATGTCGGCTTCTGGTGGACGGTCATCGCCGGCTTCCTCACGATCGCGGGGATGGGCGCGCTTGTCGGGACATTCATCCACACCCGCAGGACAGGGTAGGCGTTATGACGCTCCGCCCCGGCAAGATCGTGTGCGTGGGGCGCAACTACGCCCGCCACGCGGCCGAGCTGGGACACGATGTCCCCAACGAACCCCTGATATTCCTGAAACCGCCCTCCGCGGTCATCGCGGCCGGACAGTCCGTTTGCATGCCCGCGGACGTGGGGCGGGTCGACTACGAGGGCGAGATCGGCGTCGTGGTGGGGCGGCGCTGCCGCCGCGTTTCCGAGGAAGACGCCTGGGACCACCTGAGCGGGGTCGTGGCCGTCAACGACGTGACCGCGCGTGACTTGCAGCGCCGCGACAGCCAATGGACGCGCGCCAAGGGGCTGGATACATTCTGCCCCGTGGGCAATGTGGTCGAGGCCGCGTCGGTCGACCCGTCCGACCTCTCCGTGACCACCCGCGTGAACGGCCAGGTCCGCCAGCACGGGACAACCGCGGAGATGGTGTTTTCGATCCCAAGGCTTGTGAGCTTCATCTCGCACGTGATGACCCTCGAGGAGGGGGACCTGATCGCGACCGGCACGCCGGACGGTGTCGGGCCCGTTTCGCCGGGTGAAACGGTCGAGGTGTCGCTCTCGTGTGGCTCTTCGGTGCTGAGTCCCGTCGAACGGGGCGGGGCGATCGGTGTATCCACATCTACACGAACGGGATAGGAGCCAAATGACGAACCGGGCCGAAGACCGGCGGAGCGAACCGCGCCGGGGACGTGCGCGTCGCCGCGGGGAGCGTCGCGGCGTCGTCACGGGTCTGGTCGTCTCCGGGGTCGCCCACCTCCTGCTGATCGTTCTCTATCCCTTCTTCACGGTGCCCTTCCCGCGGGGAGCGCCCATCGGTGCGCCGCCGCCGCCGGCCCCCGAGCCGGGCGGGATCCAGGTCGTCCAGATCGTCGAAGTCGTCACGCCGGAGACGGAAAACCCCGCCGACCCGGTCGAGATCGAATCCCCCGACGACCCCGGTGAGGCTGTGGAGACTCCCGACTTCGACGAAGAGCAGCCTGTGCGTTTCGAGCCGTACATGAGTGCGGCTGAGCGGTTGCGGCTGGGCCCGGGGGATGCGCGTCTGTGGGTTTCCCCCGACCCCACGCTCGCCGAGCCCACCATGGAACACGTTCTGGAAACACGGCTGGCGATCGCGATCAGGGCCGCCAACGACTCCATGGCCGCCGCGGTCGAGGCAGCGATGGCCGCCACCGACTGGACCTATACCGATGACGAGGGAAAGAGGTGGGGCGTGTCTCCCGGCAAGATCCATCTTGGCGGCCTCACCCTCCCGCTTCCCTTCGGCTTCGGCCCGCCCCCCGACTACAACGGCGACCGGTCGGAGATGGCCTTCCGCATCGCGGACATCAACCGGGCGGCGAGCAGGGGCGCCGTGCTCCAGTCGTGGAAGGAGCGCCGCGAGGCGATGAAGAAGCGGCGGGAGGAGCTTCGGGCCCTGCGAAAGCAGAGGGAGGAGAAGGCGGGGGAGAAGGCCGCAAAGCCGCCGGTGATCAAACCGGACACCACTTCCAGGCGGCCCGGACGGCGATAGGCTTGCAAGCCGCCGTGTTACCCAAGACCTTCGACCCGGCCGCGGTCGAAGCGCGCATCCTGCGCATGTGGGAGGAGGGCGGCCATTTCGGCGCGTCCGCGGGCGACGTCACGGGGGGCGGCCATCCGTACGTGATCGTAATCCCGCCTCCCAACGTGACTTCCGTGCTGCACATGGGTCACGGTCTCAACAACACCATTCAGGACGTGCTCATTCGCTGGCGCCGCATGCAGGGGCGCGTCGCGCTCTGGGTTCCCGGCACCGACCACGCCGGGATCGCGACCCAGAACGTCGTCGAGCGGCGGCTGGCCGCTGAAGGGAAGACGCGCCACGACCTGGGCCGCGAAGCGTTCGTGGAGCGCGTGTGGGAACATGTGGAGGTGACCGGGGACCGGATCCTGGACCAGCTGAAGGCGATCGGTTGCAGTTGTGACTGGACGCGCACCCGGTTCACCCTCGACGAGGGCCTGTCCCGGGCGGTGCGTGAGATCTTCGTAAGGCTCCATGAACGGGATCTGATCTATCGCGGCGAGTACATCATCAACTGGTGTCCGCGCTGCCTGACGGCGCTCTCGAACGAGGAGGCCGAGGGTTCCGAGGCCGAGGGGTCGCTCTGGCACATCCGCTATCCGTTGGCGGCCGGGCATGAAGAGGCGGCCGCGGCGGCCCGGGAAGCGGGCGCCACCGCGGTGGATCGTCTTCCCGATGGACGCTGGCACCTGACCGTGTCCACCACCCGGCCCGAGACCATGCTGGGCGACACCGGGGTGGCCGTGAACCCGGGCGACCCCCGTTACGGCTCCCTTGTCGGCGCGACCGTCCACCTGCCGCTGACGGGACGCACCATCCCCATCGTCGCCGACCGGCATGTGAGCGCCGAGTTCGGGACCGGGATGGTCAAGGTGACGCCTGCCCACGACCCCAACGACTTCGAGATCGCGGCGCGCACCGGCCTCGAAGTCCTCAACGTCATGACCGAGCGCGCGGTGATGAACGAGAACGCGCCCGAGGCCTTCCGCGACCTGGACCGCTTCGACGCGCGCCGCGCGGTCGTGGCCGCGCTCGAAGAGGAGGGACTCCTCGCGGGCCGCGACGCCCACCTCCACGCCATCCCCCGCTGCTACCGCTGCGACACGGTGGTCGAGCCGAGGCTGAGCGAACAGTGGTTCGTGCGCATGAAGCCGCTGGCCGAACCGGCGCTGGCGGCCTCGCGCGACGGCACCGTCACCTTCGCCCCGGGCCGCTGGACGCGCGTCTACGAGCAGTGGATGGAGAACATCCGCGACTGGTGCATCTCGCGGCAGCTGTGGTGGGGCCACCGCATACCGGTATGGTACTGCGGCGACTGCGGTGCGGAGATCTGTGCGCGCGAGGATCCGTCGGCGTGCGCCGAATGCGGTGGATCGGCGCTGGAGCAGGACCCCGACGTGCTCGACACCTGGTTCTCGTCGTGGCTGTGGCCGTTCTCGGTCTTCGGCTGGCCGGAAGAGACCGACGATCTCAGGGCCTTCTACCCGGGACACACCCTCTCGACCGCGCCCGAGATCCTCTTCTTCTGGGTGGCGCGCATGATCATGGCCGGCTACCAGGCCATGGGCGACACGCCCTTCACGCGCGTCTACCTGCACGGCACCGTGCGCGACATCCAGGGCCGCAAGATGTCCAAGTCGCTCGGCAACGGGGTCGACCCGCTCGAGGTGGTCGAGCTCTACGGGGCCGACGCGCTCCGCTTCACCGTGCTGGCGAGCGCGGGCGTGGGCGCCGATATCCGGCTCGACCACGAAGATCTGGAATCGGCCTTCGCGCCCGGCCGCAACTTCGTCAACAAGCTGTGGAACGCGGGCCGCTTCGCGCTCATGAGCCTGGGAGACGACCCGATTCGGCCGCTCTCCGAGGTGAAGGGCGACCTGAGGCTGGAAGACAGGTGGATCCTGTCCCGCCAGCAGTACGCCATACGGCGCGTCGACGAGGAGTTGGAGGCCTTCCGCATGCAGGGCGTCGCCGAGGTGCTGCGCGACTTCTTCCGCGGCGAGTTCACCGACTGGTACCTCGAGTCGGTCAAGCACCGGCTGCGTCCCGGCGGCCCCGGACGCGAGGCCGCGCGCTCGGTTCTGGCCCATGTGCTGGACCGGGCCTGCCGTCTCCTCCACCCCATGGTCCCCTTCGTCACCGAGGAGCTGTGGGGTCTGCTGCCCGCGACCGGAGAACGCAGCGGTCCGCTGATCGTCGCGCGCTGGCCCGCTGCCGACGCCGAGCTGATCGATCCCGGGAGCGAGGAAGCCTTCGAGTGGCTGCGCGAGCTGGTCGTGCGGGTGCGCGGCATGCGCAAGGAGTATGGCGTGGGCGAGGGACGTGAGATCTCGCTGCACCTGGCCGGAAGCGACCACGATGGCCGGCTCGAAGGCCGCGGCGAAATGCTCCGGCGCCTCGCGCGCATCGGGTCCGTGGAGACCGCGCCGCCGCCCTCCGGGACCGCCGGTGCCAGCGGCGTCCTGCGCGACGGAACCGAGCTGTTTCTGCCCCTGGAGGGCGTCATCGACCTGGGCCGCGAACGGGCGCGGGCGGCGCGTGAAATCGGTCGTCTCGAAGGTCTGCTCAAGGGGATGGAAGCCAAGCTGGCCAACCACAACTTCGTGACCCGGGCACCTGCGGCCGTCGTGGACCGAGAGCGCGAAAAGCTGGCATCATGTCAACTACAGTTGACTAAATGGAATGAGAAGTTGACATCGTTGGGGGGAGACGGGTAGTGAGACGCTTGGCGGGAGCGACATTCGCGGGATTAGCCCTGCTCGTCGCGGCAGAGGCCTGCGCGCGGGCCGACGCCCCGAGCGGCGGGCCGGAGGACCGCTTCCCGCCGTACGTGATCGAGACGGTGCCCGATACCTTCGCAATCGTCGAGCCAGGACTCCGGGAGCTGCGGTTCTGTTTCAGCGAACGGATCAGCGAGCGGCCCGCGGACGGACGGCTGAACGATGCCGTCGTGGTGTCTCCCGCCACCGGGGAGATCCGGGTGAAGCACGGCCGGGAGTGCATCACCGTCGAGATGGAGGAGGGGCTGGCGCCGGACCTCGTCTACAGGATTACGGTGCTCCCGGTCATCAGGGACATGTTCAGCAACAGCCTGCGGGACCCCTTCGACCTGGTCGTGTCCACCGGGGCGGAGATCGTTCCGAACGTCGTGGCGGGGATGGTGGAGGACCGGGTGACGGGCGATGCGACACCCTCGGCGCGCGTTGAAGCGCGGTTTCCATACGCGGAAGACACCCTGACGCACTGGAACTTCGCCGACACCGGCGGTGTCTTCTCGCTGCGCTACACGCCCGCGGGCCCCTGTGAACTGCGTGCCTGGCAGGACCAGAACCGGAACGGGGAGGTGGACGAGAGCGAACCGCAGACGTCGTTCATCCCCTGCGACCTGCCCGAGCCGCCCGACACCACCCTCGAGATACTCACCCTGATCCAGCCCGACACGACCGCGCCGCGGCTGACCCGGATCAACATCGAGGACTCGGTCACGCTGGAGATCGAGTTCGACGACTACATCGAGCCGGCGATCCCCGTGGCGACGATCCGGGGGACGCTCACGGTGGCCGAATACGACGACTCGGTGGTGGCTGCGGCGCAGGGTACGGGGGCTGGGGAGGGGGAGGGCGAGGTGACTGGGGACACGGTGGGTGCAGGCGAGGTTGTGGAAGTCGTGGAGGACCCGGGTGAGGTCGTGCAAGTGGTTGACTCGGCGGCCGGACAGGAAGCCGGGACTGCCGAGGAGGAGCCGGTGCCGCTGCCCGAACCGGGCCGGACGGTGCGCATTCGAATCTTCCAGCAGCACGAGTACCGGGTGTGGCTTGCTCTTCGTGAAGACTCGATAGCGCGGGCGGACTCGATCGCGCGGGAAGAGGAGGCGCAGGCCGCGGAGATGGGCGACTCGGCCGCGCCCGGGGAGCCAGCCGCCGAAGTGGAGCAGCCGGCCGAACAGGAGGCGCCGCCGGGCGATCCGGTGTCCGAAACCGGAGACGTTCCGGCGGAAGATCCGGACAGTGCCGACGCGCCGACGATTGTAACGACGCTCTCGGGGCTCAGGCTCCCGGCGCGCGCGCTCATGGGAGTGCTGGATGAGGCACTTGTGCCCCACATTCCGTATGAACTGGTGGTCGAGGGAGTCGCGAACATTGCAGGGGCTGATGGGGGGGGCGGTGTGGACACGCTGACCTGGGAGCCGCCGCCGGAGGAAGAGGAGGAGACGGAAGTGGGTGACAGTGTACCGGTGGACGACACGGTGACGGTGGATGACACGGTCGCGGTGGATGACACGACTGCGGTGCAGCCCGACACTGTCACACCGCCCGATACCCTGACGCCGCCCGATACTCTCACCCCGCCCGATACCACCACACCCCCGGACACCAACCGGGTCGCGCACCGCGCCACCGGCGACCACGCCGCGCACCCCAGCCCCGCAACGGCCACGGCACCCGCGCCAAGCCGGAGCACCCCCGGCCCGCCCCGCCCCACCGCCCCCATCCGCCACCGTCGCGCCCACCGACCCCTCCTTCCTCCCCCCCAACGCCGACCCTCACCCGGCCCACCCCAACCCGCACCGACCCACCGGTCTCCCACCGCCCACTCGCCCCGCCCCCACCCCAGCCCCCACCCCCTGACCTTCCATGCCCGCCCACCGTGATCACCGCCGCGCGATCCCGGGCGTCGATCGCCTCCTGACCCGTCCCTGGTGCCGCGTGCTTGCCGAATCGCATGGCCGCGACTGGGTGACCTCCCGTCTTCGCACCCTACTGGACGAGGTCCGCGCGGGCCGCCTGCCGCTGCCTGCATCCGATGACGGTTACGCGGAGCTTCTGAGACGCGAGATCGCGGCCGCCGAAACCCCCTCGCTCCTCCCCGCGGTCAACGCCACCGGCGTGATCCTGCACACCAACCTGGGCCGCGCCCCCCTGGCCGCCGAAGCGCGCGAGGCGATGGCCCGCGCGGCCGGGTACGGCAACCTCGAGTTCGACCTGGACACCGGCGACCGCGGTTCGCGCTACGTGCACTGTACCGACCTGGTGCGGGAGCTGACCGTCGCCGAGGCCGCCCTGGTGGTCAACAACTGCGCGGGGGCGGTGGCGCTGGCGCTGACGGCGTTCGCCTCGGGGAAGGGGGTCGCGGTGTCGCACGGCGAGCTCGTCGAGATCGGCGGCGGCTTCAGGATTCCGGAGGTGGTGGAGGCGGCGGGGGCGCGTCTGGTCACCGTCGGGACGACCAACCGCACGCGCCTCGCCGACTATGCACGCGCCATCACGAGCGGGGGGGTGGGCGCGATCCTCAAGGTGCACCGCTCGAACTTCTCGATGACCGGGTTCACCGAGGAGACCGGGCTCGACGAACTGGTCGCGCTCGGAGCCGAGACCGGCGTTCCCGTCATCCACGACCTGGGATCGGGACTGCTGGTCGACAGCGCCGAACTGGGGTTGCCCGACGAGCCCACGCCCGCCATGAGCGTCGCCGCCGGGATCGATCTGGTCGCCTTCTCGGGGGACAAGCTGCTCGGCGGGCCGCAGGCGGGAATCCTGGCCGGGACGAGCGCCGGTGTGGCCCGGGCGAAGGCGCACCCGCTGTGCCGGGCCCTTCGCTGCGACAAGGTCACGCTGGCCGGACTTGAGGCGACGCTGGCGCTGTACCGGGACCACGGCCGGGCGATGAGGCGGATTCCGGTGCTGCGCATGATCGCCGCGCCGGTGGAGGAAGTGGGGGGCCGGGCGAGGGCGCTGCTGGAGAGGGTGGCCGCGCTGAGGGCGGAACGTGGAGCGCCACCGCTGGCGGCCGAGGTGTCGCGGGGGCGGTCGGTGGTGGGCGGGGGGACCTTCCCCGACGCGCGACTGGAGACGGCGGTGCTCGAAATCGACGCCGGGGACGCCGCCGAGCGATGGATGGCCGCGCTGCGCGCCCATGACCCGCCGGTGATTGCGCGCAGCCGGCAGGGGCGCATGCTGCTTGATCTGCGCACGATCTCGCCGGGGGAGGAGGCGGCGGTGGTAGGGGCGCTCGGCTCGCTGGAGGAGGCCGGCGGGGAGGCGGAGTGAAGGCGCCGTCGTCTCCTCGCCGTGCCGTCTTCGCGGACCGCGACGGGACGATCATCGAGGATCATCACTACATTGCCGATCCGGCCCGCGTTACCCTCATTCCCGGCGCAACCGACGCGCTCCTGCAGCTGCGCGAGATGGGGTTCGCGCTCGTCATCGTCACCAACCAGTCGGGGATCGGACGGGGGCTCTACACCCTGGCCGACTACCATCGCGTGGCGGCCGAGGTGGAACGGCAGCTCGCCGGTGCCGGGGTCGTCGTGGACGGGACCTACTTCTGCCCCGACGGCCCCGGCGGCGACCCGGACACGACCTGCCGCAAGCCGAGCCCGGTCATGTACCGCCGGGCCGCAGCCGACCTGGAGCTCGCAACGGCCGGTTCGTACTACATCGGCGACAAGCGGAGCGATGTGCTGCCGGCGCAGACCCTCGGCGGCACCGGGATCCTGGTGCGGACGGGTCACGGTGCCGGGGAGGAGGGCCGGGTCGAGGAAGGCGTGCGGGTGGTGGACGGCCTGGCCGCCGCCGCGGCGCTCATCGAGCGGCTCGAGAGAGCGCAATCGCCCGTTCGTTGACCCCCTTTCGGCCCATGGATAGCTTTCTGGAGGCGGGTTGGAAGGCACACGCGGCCGCCCGGCACCGCCCCGACCCAATCGACGAAGAAGTGCGAGATAGAAGAAAATGGACCTGACCCTTACGCCCAACGCGGTGAAGATGGTGCACGGGTTCCTGAAGGAGCACGGGGACACGCCCGGCGCGGGACTCAGGGTGGCCGTGCTGCCGGGTGGCTGCTCCGGCTTCCAGTACGGGGTGGACATCGACCAGGGCCCGGAGGGCGACGACGAGATCCTCGAGCAGTACGGATTCCGGATCTTCGTGGACCCCTTCAGCGCCCAGTACCTGGAAGGCATCGAGATCGACTACGTGACGTCGCTGATGGGCTCCGGCTTCTCCTTCAGGAATCCGCAGGCCACGGGCGGCTGTGGCTGCGGCAGTTCGTTCACGGTGTAGCGGCTCCTGGAAATCCTGACCTTCACAGGCGGCCCGTTCGTCCAGAACACGCTCGTCGTCGTCTGCACCGACGGACGCACCGCGCTCCTGATCGACCCCGGCGCCGCCACGCCCGAGGCGCTGGCCGCGGTCCGCGACCGCCGGCTCGAAGTCGCGGCGATCCTCCTCACGCATGCACACCTGGACCACATCGAGGGCGTGGCGCAGGCCAAGCGCGAGACCGGTGCCCCGATTTACCTCCACCCGCTCGACCAACCCCTCTACGACAGCGTCGCCGCCCAGGCGGTCGCCTTCGGAGTCCCGTGGGAAGCGCAGCCGCCCCCCGATGTGGACCTTGTCCCCGGCGAGAACCTCTCCTTCGGCGGCTCCGAGTTCGAAGTCGTCTTCACGCCGGGCCACGCGCCCGGGCACGTCATGTTCGTCTCCACTTCGGAGCCGGTCGCGATCGTGGGCGACGTGGTCTTCGCCGGTTCGATCGGGAGGACGGATCTTCCCTACGGCGACTACCGCGTCCTCATGGAGTCGATCCGCAACGAGGTGCTCACCCTGCCGGACGAGACGGTGCTCTACACGGGTCACGGACCCGAAACCACGGCCGGACACGAGCGCGTCACCAACCCTTTCCTGATCCCCGTCTACGGCGGCGAGTTGGTGTGAGGGGGACGTGACGGTCCCGTTCGCGGTGCTCGCTTCGGGGTCCGGGACGAACATGCAGGCGCTTCTCGACCACGAGGAGCATGGGGCCGCCTACAGGATCGAGGTGCTGATCGTGGACCGGCCCTGTGTTGCCGAAGAGCGGGCGCGGGCGAAGGGGAGGGCGGTGTACCGGGTGGATTTCGGGGGCGAGTCCGTGGGGGACGAGGTCGTCCGCCTGCTCCGGCGCCACCAAGTTCGGGGCGTCCTGCTGGCCGGCTTCCTCAAGCTTCTGCCGCCCGAGGTCTGCCGCGCCTGGGCGGGACGCATCCTCAATATCCACCCGGCGCTGCTGCCGGCCTTCGGAGGGAAGGGGATGTACGGCCACCACGTGCACGAGGCCGTCCTGCGCTCCCGCGCGACGGTGTCGGGTCCCACGATCCACTTCGTCAACGAGCGCTACGACGAAGGGCGGATCCTGGCGCAGTGGCCGGTGCCGGTGGAGCCCGGCGACACGGCGGACAGCCTCGCCCAGCGGGTGCTGGAGGTGGAGCATGTGCTCTTTCCAGCGGCGGCCGACGCGCTCGCGCGGGGAGACCTCGTCACCCCCATTTTCCGCTGGCCCGGTACGGGTGTCCAGGCGGGCCATGACCTGAAGCAATCGATCGAGTCAGCCTTTGGAGGGGCCGTTGAATAGCCGCAGAGCGCTTCTGAGCGTTTGGGACAAGACGGGGATCGTGGAGTTCGGGCGGGCCCTGGTGGATGGGGGATGGGAGGTGCTCTCGACCGGGGGAACGGCACGGGCGCTCCGGGAGGCGGGCGTCCCGGTGACGGATGTGTCCGTGGTGACCGGTCATCCCGAGATGATGGACGGCCGCGTGAAGACGCTGCACCCCGCCGTGCACGCGGGGCTGCTGGCGCGCCGCGACCGCCCCGGCGACATGTCGGCGCTGGCGGATCAGGGATACGGTCCGATCGATCTGGTCGCGGTCAACCTGTACCCGTTCCGGGAGACGGTCGCTTCGCCGGACGTGACCCTCGGCGTGGCCATGGAGAACGTCGACATCGGTGGCCCGACCATGATCCGCGCCGCCGCGAAGAACCACCGGGACGTGTGGGTGGTTGTTGATCCCCGCGACTACGGCGCGGTGCTGGAGGCCGTGACAGGGGAGGGGCAGGGGGGGCTGGAGGGGCAGAAGGAGGGCTCCATCGCCCTGCGAAAAAAGTTGGCAGCGAAAGTCTTTCGGGAGATTTCGTCGTACGACACGGCCGTGGCGGGTTACCTGGAGGGGGAGGGGGAAGGGGATCTGTTGGGCGAGGCCGTCACGCTGCGGCTCGGGAGGCGTGGGCGGCGGTTGCGGTACGGGGAGAATCCGGGGCAGAGTGCAGCGTTCTACGTCGAGGACGGCGGTGGCGATGGTATAGCGATACTTGATCAGATACATGGTAAAGCACTGTCATACAACAACATTCTTGATTTGGACGGAGCGCTTTCGAGCCTCGCGCCATTCGCGTTCGCACCCGATCCGGCGATCTGCATCGTCAAGCACACGACTCCGTGCGGGGTGGCGGTGCGGGATTCGCTGGCGGCGGCCTTCGAGCGTGCGCGGCTGACGGATCCTGTGTCGGCGTTCGGGGGCGTGATCGCGGCGAATCGCGAGGTGGACGCGGAGACGGCGAAGGGGATCGCGTCGATGTTCGTCGAGTGTGTTGTGGCGCCGGGGTTTACGGCGGGCGCGCTGGAGGTGCTGACGGCGAAGAAGGGGATCCGCTTGCTTGCGCTGCCGGGTGAGGGGACGGTGGGGGATGCGGTGGACGCGCATCCGTCCGAACCGGTGGGTGCGGGGTGGTGGATGTCGGCGGGCGAAGGGCTGCGGAGCGGAGCGAGGTTCCTGGCGCGGGCGGGCGGACACGCCGCGGCCCGGTCGTTCCGGTCGGTGTATGGCGGCGTGCTGTTTCAGTCGTTGCCGGATCCGCCCTTCCACGCGGTGGAGGATACGGGGTGGAAGGTGGTGACGGCGCGCCAGCCTACTGAGGCGGAGCAGACCGATCTTTCGTTTGCGTGGGCGGCCGTGGCCGGGGTCAAGTCGAATGCAATTCTGCTGGTGAAGGATCTCGCCACGGTGGGGATCGGCGCGGGGCAGATGAGCCGCGTGGATTCGTCGAAGCTGGCGGTGCGGAAGGCGGGGGAGGCGGGGTTGGCTGCTGACCTGGAGGGGTGTGTGCTGGCTTCGGATGCCTTCTTCCCGTTCCGGGACGGGGTGGACGCGGCGGCGGAGGCGGGTGCGCGCGCGATCATCCAGCCTGGGGGGTCGATTCGTGATGAAGAGGTGATCGGGGCGGCGGATGAGCATGGGATCGCGATGGTGTTTACGGGGCGGAGGCTGTTCCGGCACTGAGGGGGGTGGGGGGTGGCTGGATTCGGGTAGCAATGAATCGGGACGATCAGCAGACCAGAATGTAATGTAAACATTATAAAATGGAATCTGTAGTTTACTTTTTTTCGTCCAAGATAAGCGTGCTGGGGTCAGCGAGGGGCGTGAAGTCGTGCGTAAGTCGCCTTGAAGGGGATTGGCAGTGGGGCGATCTTACCGGGAATAGGAGGGGTGGCAGAGCGGTTCAATGCACCGGTCTTGAAAACCGGCGTCCGAAAGGACTCGTGGGTTCGAATCCCACCCCCTCCGTTGTGGGAAAAATGTAAGCTATTGCTGCGGTGTTATTCGCCCTGATGACGTTCCTGCCCAAGCCAAGGTCGACCTGGAAGCCGTCCTCCATGTCGTCCGCGTCGGTGAGCGCCGTGCCGCCGGCACCCTGGTATTCGACCGTCGATTCCGTGTCGTTCGGCGTCCCCTCGATCCGTCACCCGGCCCACGTCGTTGTCCACCTCGGCCGTGTAGTTGGTCGTGCAGGACCCGCCCGCCCCGCGACCCAAGACGAAGCGCTCACTAAATACAAGCAATCCTGCGTGTGTTGACTGTGAGAATAATTCAACTTACTGTGTGACGGTAGTGATTTATTGCCACGGGACGATTTCACCCTTGTAACGGTCCTGCGGACGGCCGCTGCGGGGGCGGCGCGACCCGGCAGACAGGGAGTGGAGCCTTGAACGATCAGAACCCGGCCGGACCGGAGAGGCGGGGCCCCGACGACAGCACCTCGCGGTTGAGCGCGGCGATCCTGCGCATCAGCCGGAGCCTGGACCTTGCCACGGTGTTGGAGGAGGTCGTGGAGAGCGCCCGCGAGCTCACCGGCGCCCGGTTGGGGGTGATCACGACGATCGACGAGCGGGGAGAGATCCAGGACTTCGTCACCGGCGGCATCTCCGCCGGGGAGCGCCGGCGGATGATGGAATGGCCCGACGCAATGCGCCTCTTCGAGCACCTGCGCGACCTCCCGGCACCGCTGCGAGCGGCGGACCTGCCCGGCTACCTCGGCTCACTCGCCCTTTCCCCGACTCCCTGGGGCTCGCAGACGCTGCAGGGGACGCCGATGCACCACCTCGGCAAACACGTCGGCAACTTCTTCCTCAGCGACAAGGAGGACGGCAAGGCGTTTACGGCGGAGGACGAGGAGATCCTGGTCCTCTTCGCGTCGCAGGCGGCCACGGCGATCGCGAACGCGCGCACGCACGGGAAGCTGGAGCGCGCCCGGGCCAATCTGGAGGCGCTGGTCGAGACCTCGCCGGTCGGGGTCGTCGTCCTCGAGGCCGCGACCGGCCGCGCGGTCTACTTCAACCGCGAGATGCGGCGCATCGTCGACGTGCTGCGCAACGCGGGCCAGCGGCCGGAGGAGCTGCTCGAACTGGTGGCGTGGCGGCGCGCCGACGGAAGGGAGATCTCGCTCCAGGAGTTCCCGCTGGCCGCGCAGCTCGAGAACGCGGAGGCGCTGCGGGCCGAGGAGATCGAGCTGTCCCTGCCCGACGGCCGGAGCGTCCGGACCCTGATCAACGTCACGCCGATCCGCTTGCCGGACGGGGACGTCGACACGGTCGTGGTCACGATGCAGGACCTCGCGGCCCTGGAGGAGCTGGAGCGGCAGCGGGCCGAGTTCCTGGAATTGGTGAGCCACGAGCTCCGCGCGCCGCTGAGTTCGGTCAAGGGCTCGACGACGACCGTGCTGTCCTCGGCATCGGTCCCGTCCCGGGCCGAGATGCTCCAGTTCTTCCGCATCATCGACGGACAGGCCGACCACATGCGCGGGCTCATCGCGAACCTCCTGGACGCGGGCAGCATCGAGGCGGGCACGCTCACGGTGTCGCCCCGGCCCGTGATCGTGGCCCGGCTCCTCGACCGGGCCCGGTCCAACTTCTTGAGCGGCGGCGGCCGGCACGCGGTTCTCATCGATATCCCGCCGGACCTGCCGCCCGTGCTGGCCGACCGCGAACGGATCGTTCAGGTGCTGAACAACCTGCTCGCGAACGCGGCCCGGAACGCTCCCCCATCCTCTCCCATCCGGGTCGAAGCGGCCGGGGAGGGCGACTGCGTCGCGATCTCGGTCTGCGACGAAGGCCGCGGAATCCCGCCGGACCTGCTGCCGCACCTCTTCCGCAAGCGTGCCGGACTGAAGCCGGGCGAAGGCGGGACACACGAGGGAGGCACCGGACTCGGTCTCGCGATCTGCAAGGGTCTGATCGAGGCGCACGGCGGCCGCATCAGCGCCGAGAGCGAAGGGGCCGGCCTGGGTGCCCGCTTCACCTTCACGATCCCGGCGGCCGGGGACTCCGTCGCGGCGGCGGCGCCGGTGGCCGGCCGGCCGCGCCGGCCCGCCGAGAGAGGTGAGAGTCCGCGGATCCTGGTGGTGGACGACGACCCGAAGACGTTACGCTACGTGGGGGACACCCTCTCGGAGGCGGGCTACGCCCCGCTCCTGGCCGGCGATCCGGACGAACTCCCCGGCATCATCCGTGCCGAGCGTCCCGACCTCGTCCTCCTGGACCTGATGCTCGCCGGCGCGGACGGCATCGAGCTGATGCACCGGCTCCCCCAGCTCGCCGAACTGCCGGTCATCTTCATCTCCGCCTACGGGCGGGACGAGACGATCGCCAGGGCGCTCGAGAGCGGCGCGGTCGATTACATCGTCAAGCCGTTCTCGCCGACCGAGCTCGTCGCGCGCATCCGGGCCGCGCTCAGGGGCCGGGACGGCGCCGCGCCCTTCGTCCTCGGCGACCTGGCCATCGAGCCCGGCCAACGGCGGGTGACCGTCTCCGGCCGCCCGGTGACGCTCAGGGCCAAGGAATTCGACCTGCTGCACATCCTCGCGATCAACCGGGGACGGGTCGTCACCACGGGTGCCCTGCTGCGCCAGGTCTGGGGACGCCACAACGTGCGCGACACCAGTCGCGTCCGCACCACGGTAAAGCAGCTCCGCGCTAAACTTGGCGACGACGCGGCCGCACCCACCTACATCTTCACCGAGCGAGGCGTCGGCTACCGGACCGCGAACCCCGACGAGGCGTAGTGCTCCATGGTCGACACCCATGGTCTCCGCCTGGCTCGGGTTTGACACTCCACAGGGCGGCAGACGTCTTGGACGAACGATTGACAGGCCACCGCGGGCCGGGAGGACGTTCCCGTCAGCGACTCTTGTGCCCACGGCGCGACACGGGAGGCGACCTCGTGAGTCAGGGGTTCGTCGCCACTCCGCACCTTGGGCACCGGGCGGCGAGGCTGTCCCCCGCAACCGGCGACGGCCGACCGAGCACCCGGTCTCCGGTCTCGACATGTCATCACCTGCGGACTATTCCGTGGATCTGCTGGCTTGGGTGGGCCTGGCCACCCCCGGCATGCCGGTTATCGCTTCCAGACTTCCGCTGGGGGAATGCCCCTGCTGACTTGCGCTGCCAACCCGGGTTCGGGCACGAGCGCGCTGAGCAGGCGATTGGCTCGCGCGCTATCGGAGAGAACTCCGACATCGAGGCCGTGGCGCAGGAAGCCTCGTATCCGCCCGGTCCGGGGGTCCGTCAGGAGGACCGAGGCCATCGGCCCGTCCCTCCGGATCTCGACGCTTCCCGCGGGGCCCACCAACTCGATGCGGTCCAGGGTAGCGTCCCATTCCGGTCGCACCGGCACCATGAGCGCGAACGCTGCGCCACCGCCGTCCACGGGACTCATTGACACCGAGTACGAGAATACCTCGCGGCTCTGTCGGTCCAGTCCGGTAATGCGGTAAGCCCCCGACCGGATGTCCATGGTGGGGGGCGCGTCCAATACGAACGCCGGCTCGAGCACCAGCTCCCCGTCCGGACGGAGTCCGCCCCACAACATCAGCGACCGTACCGGACGTCCCGGCTGCGACTCGGAGGTGCCGCTGCTTAGCCGCCAACCGAGGGCTTGCTGGTGATAGAACCCGCTGATCCACTTTTCCCGTTCGCCGCAATAGCTCATGACCTCCGGGCTCGTTGGAGCTCGTAGTTCGTTGGACCGCATGTCATAGCCCCACGAGCCGATCGAACCGTTCGGAAATGGGAAGTTGGGATCGGGATCTCCGACGTTGCAAGGAGCATGTGGCAGCGTCATGAGGTGCCCGAGTTCATGAGCGATCACATTGTTGTTCTGCCAGAAACGGTCTGGCGCCGTCGGCTCCAGGCCGACCCCGGCCGTCTGGATCTGGAAGGACGCACCGCCACAGCACCCGCTCCACACCCCCACCCAGTGGCCCCGGCCTCCGGCGGCTTGCTTGGCTGCGTACGTCGCATCGATGATGTGATCCATGATTCCCGCGGATGGGTTTTCGTCGAGCCAAATGGGGTCGTGATGGGCCACGCTGATCTCGTTGACCGGGAGAAACTCTCGCGTTGCCCAGAGAAGCGGCGAATCCGGCGTCAGGCCGTTCACCTTGGCGAGCAGCGCGGAATCCGGGTCCTCGGTCCACAGGAAGGTGATGAAGGTGAGTTCGTAGGTCGGGACCGCCACGACGCTAACCGGTGCGCGGCCCGACTCGGGAATGCGCTCGGCGAGCCCCAGCGACGGATCGAGGGTGCCCTCGGGATCGATCTCCACGACCAGTTCCAGCCCGGGTTGGATCACCGACCCGGGGATCATCGCGTTGAGCGACAGTTCCAGACCGCCTTCATCGAGGACGGCCGGAATCGGCGTGCTCACGCCGTCGAGATCGACCACATCGACCTCCGCGCCTCCCAGGTAGAAGGTCGCTCGCGCCGGTGGAATGCTCACGTTCGCCTCCGCACCGGTCCCGGATACCACGAACACTCGCAGCAGCGCCGAATCGCCGGCGATCAGGGGGACGGGGTAGTGCGGCGACTGCACGGCCTGGGTCAGGTAGGCGACGCTGGCATCGGTGTCCACACACCGCCGGACGTGTACCTGCAAGAGGCTGTGAAGCCACGTCAGAAACTCCCGGTCGGTCGGTGCGCACACATCCGTCCCGCCCAGAAACAGCACCTGGAGGTTCTGCATCCCGGTGAGTTCGGCAGGCAGAGTGCCGGTAAGGTCCGGGTTGTCGGCGAGCAAGACACGCTCCACCATGGTCAGCTTCCCCAACTCCGCCGGAATCGTTCCGCTGAGCCGGTTCTGGGAGAGGTTTAGCGAGGTGAGGGCAGTGGCGCCACCGAACTCCGGCGGGATCGGACCGCTGAAGCCGTTTTCCTGCAGCTCGAGCGTCTCGAGTCTCGTCAAATCAGCGATCTCGGGGGGGATCGGGCCTGAAAGCTCGTTCCCTTCCAGCGCCAGCCACTGCAGATTCCGGGCCCCGCCGAGTTCGGGCGGCACCTGTCCTGCCAGCCGGTTCCCGGACAGCCGCAGGACCGAAAGATTCGGAGCGGTGCCGAGGCTGGGGGGGATCGAACCACTGAACAAGTTGTCATGCAGATGCAGCTTCTCGAGCGCCGTCATCTCGCCGATTTTCGGCGGAATGGCGCCGGACAACCTGTTTCCGTTGAGCCAGAGTTCCTTGAGGTTGTCGAGATTGCCAATCGTCGCGGGCAACGGACCCTCGAACTCGCTCAGGAAGGCGTGGAAGTGCGTCAGGTTGGTGAGATTGCCGATTTCGGGCGGAATGCGGGTCAGCTTCGTCCAATGGAGCAGCAGATCCCTAAGCCGTGCCAAGTTGCCGATCTCGCCGGGAATCGGACCGCTGAGGCCGGTGGAACTGAGCTTCAGAAACTCGAGGGATTCCAGGTCACCGATCTCGGGAGGGATCGGGCCGGCGACTTGTCGGTTGAGGTCCATGTCCAGGTGCTTGAGCCTCGCGAACGCCCCGATCTCGGAAGGAAGCGTGCCGGATAGGTCGTTCTTCGCCAGACGGAGTCCGGTCACGAACCCGGCGCGATTGATCTCGACTCGTGACCAGGTGTCCAGCGCGTGATTCGTCAACCAATTCGTCGATTCTCTCCAGGCCGGTCCGCCCATCTGGTCGTAGATTGTGCGAAGCGCTTCGAATTCCCGCCGGATCGATGCGGGACCCACTGCGATCCGCACGGTTGCCGACGCCGGCCCCGATACAGCGGCTACCGACGCGGTCCCCTGGGCCACGGTGGCGACCACTCCCTCCGGCGACACCGTCGCCACCGCCGGAACGCTGGACGACCATTCAACGGTCGCCTCCTGAATGGTCGCCCCGTTTATGTCGAACACAACCGCCGCGAGCGGCACCTCCTCGCCCGGGCTGAAAACTCGCGGCCGGGCAGGATTGATGACGATTCTGTCGACCAGGGACACGGTGAGCGGAGCTTCCTGCATGGCGCTCATGTTGTCCCCGTCGGTGGCCGTGACGATGACGGCGACGCTTCCCTCCCGCAAGCCGCGGATCGTGACGACCGAGCCAGCCATCGAGGCGCTCGCGACGGCGGAGTCGGAAACCGACGCCGAGTACGTCAACGCATCACCGTCGGGATCACTGAAGTACGATGCGACATTCAACTCAACCGAGCGCCCGGTCGTGAGTTCCAACGCGGGAATGCTGCCTACCGCGACCGGGGCTTGGTTGGGCACGGTGACCTCGAAGTTCTGCTGGACCGAAAGGCCTTCCGGATCGGTGGCCGTTGCGGTGACTGCGGCGGTGCCTTTGGTCACAGTCGTGATTGCGATCGCACTCCCCGAGGCGGAGACAATAACCATCGAAGTGTCGGAACTTGAAGCTCGGTAGCTCAGCGTGTCGCCGTCAGGGTCGGTGAAGTACTCCGACGCATCCATTGTCGCGGTGTCGCCGACGCTGATTTGCTGGGCGGGCATCGTGCCAACCGCCAAGGGTGCCCGATTGGGCACCGTGGCCTCGAAGCTCTGCTGGGCCGAAAGGCCTTCCGGGTCGGTGGCCGTTACGGTGAGGGCGGCGGTGCCCTTGGCCAAGGCCGCGATTGCGATGATGCTTCCCGACATGGAGGAGGTGGCCACCTCATCGTCGGAACTCGCTGCGGTGTATTGCAGCGCGTCGCCGTCAGGGTCGGCGAAGTACTCCGACGCATCCATTGTCGCGGTGTCGCCGACGCTGATTTCCTGGGCGGGCATCGTGCCAACCGCCAAGGGTACCCGATTGGGCACCGTGGCCTCGAAGCTCTGCTGGGCCGAAAGGCCTTCCGGGTCGGTGGCCGTTACGGTGAGAGCGGCGGTGCCCTTGGCCAAGGCCGCGATTGCGATCATGCTTCCCGACACGGAGGAGGTGGCCACCTCATCGTCGGAACTCGCTGCGGTGTATTGCAGCGCGTCGCCGTCAGGGTCGGTGAAGTACTCCGACGCATCCACCGTCGCGGTGTCGCCGACGCTGATTTGCTGGGCGGGCATCGTGCCAACCGCCAAGGGTACCCGATTGGGCACCGTGGCCTCGAAGCTCTGCTGGGCCGAAAGGCCTTCCGGGTCGGTGGCCGTTACGGTGAGGGCGGCGGTGCCCTTGGCCAAGGCCGCGATTGCGATCATGCTTCCCGACACGGAGGAGGTGGCCACCTCATCGTCGGAACTCGCTGCGGTGTATTGCAGCGCGTCGCCGTCAGGGTCGGTGAAGTACTCCGACGCATCCACCGTCGCGGTGTCGCCGACGCTGATTTGCTGGGCGGGCATCGTGCCAAGCGCCAAGGGTGCCCGGTTCGCTGGGACGGGAGGCGTCGGGTCACCGCCGCAGCTGGCGAGCCACATTGCAAACGCCATGGCGAGGGGGATGCGCGGCCGGGGCACTCGCTGGGAGGCTGCTGGGACCCGTGGCATGGCTCCTGGTGCGTTCACCCTGTCACGCTTCGTCATGGCTCCAACTCCAATCCGTCAGTGCCGCCTGCAATCCGTCCCCTTGAGACTATTGGGTTCTCGGCGGGCAGAAGAAGGGCGAAATCGCGTTCTGTAATGATAAATCACTATCAACACACAGTATATCTCACTATTATCACAGTAAGAACACTCCAAATAGCTCCTTTTCAAAGTGAAGCGCTTCGCCTTTGGTGTGGCGGGCGAGCGGGTCACTTGCAGATGTCTTCTGCCCCATGCACCATGGGAGGAGAGAGCATCCGGTGGGGAAGAAAGGCCATTCGGTGATGACGACAACGCCAACCGGTCGGGGGGAACCGGTACTGGGTGGACAGGTTCGACTGTGCCGGGGGCGAAGCCACCGCGTTCGGGTGCAACGAGGTGGACCTCGTCGCCTACATGCCGGTTTCGCAGCTGGGTGGCGGCCGCGCGGTGTGCGGACCAACGACATCTGGGGCTGGACAGACCCGGAAACCAATCGCGACTACGCCATCGTGGGGCGTAGCGAAGGCACGGCCTCGTGGACGAGACCGGCGGCCAGATCTCCAACACCCGCACCCTGATCTACGACGTCGCGGACCTCGACGACCCGATTCTGTTCAGGGAGTAATTCGCCCAGAACACCTCGAGCGATCACAACCTCTACATCGTGGGCGACCTGATGTACCAGTCGAACTACAACAGCGGTCTGCGCATCTTCGACATCGCGGAACGCGAGAACCCGCGCCGGGCGAGGACTTCCCATCGATGAACGGGTCCTGGAGCAACTACCTGTTCTTCAAATCGGGGATTGTGGTGGTGACTCCGGGGGGCGAGGGGTTCTTCGTGGTGAAGTACCGGGTGAGGAGGCCGATTTCGTAGGGGCCGGGATAGGCACACACCATTGGTTGAGAGGGTGCGCTTCGGGAGGCCCGCTGGCCGTGGGTGCCCAGCGCGGAAAAACGCCCATGTCGGGAGTGCCTCAGGATGCGATACACCGCGCCCAGTCCTCCATGACCTTGCGGCGTCTCGCGCACAGGGTTCTCGCCGCCTGCGCCCAGGAAGATGCGCCCACCGCCGACTTCTTCATCAACTACGACGGCGTCGTCCCCATCACCAACACCGCCCCCCCCCGCTCGCCTCAACCTGGTTGTCTCGATCGGACCGAAGACTCTGACCGATACGGGGTCACGGCAGCCGCACCCACGACAACCCCGCCCCTATCAGCCATCGTCCAATCTACACATGGACTACATGGTGAGATCCGTGACCATGATGGTCACCGTACTGGCCCTCGTGATCGGCGTCCTCGCTGCGGCGATCTTCGTGCTCCGGCTCTTCTTCCACCTCTGGGACCGCTTCGCGGAGCGCGGACTGCCCACGCGGCGCCCTCTTCGCCCCAAGCGGCGGCGCGGGAAACCCTGAGCGGTCTCCGGCACGTACACTCATCCAGGGGCCGCCGACCCGCCCCCCGCCCACCCCGCCCCCCGGAACCCCATCAGAGGCAGCATGTTACCCAGATCCCCCACCCTCACGCTCGCCACCCTCACCCTGGCCGCCTGCAGCGCCGACACCACCCCCCCGAACACGCGAACCACCGAAGTCATCGGCGACACCAC
Source organism: Longimicrobiales bacterium (assembly GCA_965211795.1). GTDB lineage: Bacteria > Gemmatimonadota > Gemmatimonadetes > Longimicrobiales > Gaopeijiaceae > Bin94. Next base: position 2,266,042 of record OZ242973.1, on the reverse strand, counting down.
CATCGTCCGAAGCTATGGTCCGGGCGAATGGGGCGCCCCTGCCACCCTGGTGCCGGAAGTCTCGATCGGCGAACTCGAAGGCCCCGACGAATACCTCTTCGGCACGGTCGGCTCGATCGCGGTGAACGACGACCGCACGGTCTACATCCTGGACACGCAGGCGCAGGAGATCCGTGTCTTCGATTCCACGGGCACCTACATCGAGACTCTGGGCAGAAGCGGCGAAGGCCCGGGCGAGCTGCGCCAGGCGGAGGCCATCGCCCTGCTCCCGGACGGCCGGCTCGTCGTCCGGGATCCCGGCAACTCGCGGGTCCAGGTGTACGGACCCGGACCGGGCGAGACGGCCGAGTGGGGATACAGGGCGACCACCGACTACACCGATGAGCCCATGTACACCGACGCCCGCGGCCGCACGCTTCTCGTCACCCGGGACCAATCCCGGGAGGATTTCACCTGGCAACTCATCTTCCTTGGTCCCGACGGCACGCCCCTGGACACCGTGCCGCAGCCCTCGAGTGACTACGAGCCGCCCACCCTCACGGCGGAATTCGTCACCGGCAACTCGAGCAGCTCGACAAGCACGCTCGTCCCCTTCTCGCCCACCTTCGCTTGGGCTCTCCATCCCAGCGGCCACTTCCTGACCGGCCTGGCCACCGAGTACCGGATCGAACTGGGGCGTGACGACGGCGTTCTCCGCATCGAGCGCGACTACGAGCCGGTGCCGGTGTCGGACGGCGAACGCGGCTTTTTCCGGGAGATGATCACGCAGCAGATGCGAAACACCCAGTCCGACTGGAGCTGGGACGGACCGTCCATCCCGGACTACAAGCCGCCCTTCCTGCAGCTTCACCCCGGACGCGACGGCCGGATCTGGGTGCTGCCATGGCCTACATGGGACTTCTCCGAGGGCGACGAACGGGACCCTGCCGACCCCCCCGCCGGCCCGATGATGAACCTGGTTTGGACGAGCTACGATGTCTTCGAGAAAGACGGCACCTTCCTGGGGACCGTGCAGGCGCCGGAGGGCTTTTCCGCGCTGCCGGCACCGGTCTTCGACGGCGACCATGTCTGGGCCGTGTCGCGCGACGAACTGGGCGTCGAACGGGTGGTGCGCTACCGGATCCTGGTCGAGGGAAGGGACATTGTCGCGGCCCAGGAGGCGCTGACCGGTGTGGTGATGGCGCTCGCGGGCGTAGCCGGGACGGCGGTGGGGGACTGCGGCGGCGAGAGCTGCATCAAGGTCTACCTGTCCGCCGCTTCCGAGGCGGTGGAGGAGGCGATTCCGGGGGAATTCGGTGGGTTTCCGGTGGTCACCGAGGTGACGGGGGAGGTGCGGGGGCGGTAGGATTGTGCCTGAATCCTGGAAAGATATATTTTAGATATCTCTGAATTCAATTCACCAGGTGAGGAGTGACATGGGGGCACAATCGACCGTAGCCAAGTGGGGTGCCAGCCTGGCCATTCGCATTCCCAAGGCGATTGCCGAGCAATGGGGCGTTCGCGAGGGGTCGGCCGTCGAACTCGAGTCCCACGGCGAACAGGTCGTGATCCGTAAGAAGAGGTACGACCTAGCCGAGATGCTCTCGAAGGTTTCGCCCGATAACCTCCACTCCGAGGTGGACTTCGGCCCACCGGTGGGACGCGAGGAGTGGTAGGGCCCGCAACCGTTCCGGACGCGGGCGATCTGGTGTGGCTCTCGTTCTCGCCACAAGCGGGACACGAGATGTCGGGACGGCGCCCGGCACTGGTGCTCAGTCCACGGAGCTACAACGAGAAGACGGGGCTTGCGCTGGCCTGCCCGGTGACTTCCCGGTCCAAGGGGTATCCGTTCGAAGTTCACCTTCCCGCGGGAGGGTCCGTCAAGGGCGTGGTCCTGGCGGATCAAGTCAAATGCCTGGACTGGCGGGCGCGGCAAGCCGTGTTGGCGTCCCGGGCGCCTCCCCGTACGGTCGGTGAGGTCCTGTCGAAGCTGGGCGTCATTCTACCGGGAGTTTGACGCGGGGCCTGGCCGGGCCGAAAATCTCTCCAAACCCCCTGTGTCCCACAGCCCTGCAACGATAACCCCCGCACCCGATGATCCGCCGCGTCCAGGCCCTCAACTACCGCTGCCTGCGGCATCTGGATGTCTCCCTGGATCGCTTTCACCTCCTCGTCGGCCCGCACGGAGCGGGCAAGAGCACGCTCTTCGACCTGCTGTTGTTCCTGAGTGATCTGGTCCGCGAGGGTCCTCGCGCGGCGGTCGGGAAGCGCACCGACGACTTCCGCGACCTGGTGTGGGGAAGGCCGGACGAGGATCCAGGGTTCGAACTGGCGATCGAGTTCGAGATACCGGACTCGTGCCGGGAGCTGCTGCCGGAGGAACGCGACTTCCGGATCTACCGCTACGAGGTGGTTGTTCAGGGTGGTGGGGAGGCCGCGCGGATACACCATGAGCGGGGGATTCTGTTGCCCGCGCCGAAGCCGGCTCCGGCCCAGGCGAGTCTCTTTCCGGAGATGCCGGCACCACCCCGGACGATCCTGGCCGGCGGCAGGCCGGGTTGGAGTACGGTGCTTTCCAAGACGCCCGCCGGAAACGACCGTTTCCACCGGGAGACCGATGAGGACAGGGGATGGGACATTCGCATCAGCCTGGGACCTCACCGTTCCGCTCTCGGCAGCCTTCCGGATTCGCCGGACACGATGCCGGTGGCCACTGCACTGAAGGAGTTTCTGACGGGTGCTGTCCGGCCGCTTCGGCTGGAGGGCGGTGCCCTGAATCGTGCGAGCCCGCCGCGTCTGGCCCGCATGGGACTCGCTGCGGATGGCGGCAATCTGCCGTGGGTCGTCAAGCGCCTGCGGGACGAGCACGCCACCAGCTTTGACGGGTGGTTGGGGTGGGCCGGGTCCGTCTTGCCGGGCCTTGCGGACGTGGAAGTGGCCGAGCGGGAGGTGGACCGGCACGGGTATCTGGTGCTGCGGTACGCCGGGGGTCTCGCGGCCCCCTCCAGCCTCGAGTCCCAGGGTGTGCTCCGGCTGCTGGCCCTCGGCCTGCTCCCGCACCTCCCGGAAAAGGGACGAATCCACCTCGTCGATGAGCCGGAGAGCGGTGTGCATCCGGCAGCGTTGAGCGCTCTCGGTGAATCACTTGCCTCGGTCGCAGGTTCGCAGTTGCTGGCAGCCACCTGTTCCCCGGCGCTGGTCGAACGCGCCGAGCCGCAGCAGCTGATCTGCTTCGCGAGGAACGCGGAGGGCGTGATCGGGGTGATAAAGGGGAGCGAGCATCCGTTGCTGACTCGGCAGGAGGGGCCCGTGGATCCGGCGGTGGCAATCGCGGGAGAATCCGCCGCGGAGTTGCCGCCTGCCGTCGACTGACCGGGCCTGATTGAAAGGAGAAGAGATGAGGCCGTCCATCCTGGTAGCCACCGTGGTCTTCTTCAGCGCGGCACCCGCGGCCGCCCAGGAGGACTGCGAGGATTGGGGCGCATCCCACTTCTTCTCCGCGGCCACCGCCGAAGAGGTTCGGAGCTGCCTGGATGCCGGCGCCGATGTGAACGCACGGCTCGAGCTCGGGGCGACTCCCCTCCATGTGGCGGCGTACCGGACCCGGCACCCCGAGGTGATCGCCATGCTGGTAGAGGTCGGCGCGGACGTGAACGCACGGGACGGGAGCGGTGCGACTCCATTGCACGTTGCGCGAAATGCCGAGGTCATCAACGCGCTCGCGGTGGCCGGTGCGGAGGCCCAGGCGATAGACGACCGTGGCCGGACCGCGCTTCACGGTGCAGCGAGAAGGGGCCGGGATTCCAGCACGATTGCCGCTCTGGTCGCCGTGGGGGTGGATTTGAACGCACGGGATCTTACCGGGAGAACCGCTCTGCACGAGGCTGCCGAGCGTGGCCGCGCCGAGACCGTCGCCGCGCTGGTGGTGGCTGGGGCGGATGTCGACTCGCCCGATGCGATCGGCAACACGCCGTTGCACGCGGCATGGTCCTCAAGACGGCGGTTGTCACCGGCAGGGGAGGCCATCGTCCAGAAGCTGTTGGAGTTGGGTGCCGACCCCACGGCACGAAACCACCGCGGCGAGATCGCTTATCCCGCCGATCCGGCCGACGAGTGCGCGCAGTGGAACACCCGTGTCTTCATGCGGGCGGCCACTCCGGATGCCGTTGCCGAATGCCTGGTAGCCGGGGTGGAGATCAATTCACCTGGCACCGGTGGTGACACGCCCCTGCACTTCGCGGCATGGGTCGGCGATCCGTCCGTGGTGGCCCTCTTGCTGGAGGCGGGAGCGGACCCACGGGCACGGAACGACTGGGGCGTGACCCCGCTGCATCGAGCCGCCGAGAACAGGTATCCCGATATCATCACGTTGCTTGTCGGTGCAGGCGCGGACCTGAACGCACGTGACTCCGGGGGCAACACCCCATTGCTTCGGGCGCTCGACAGAACTGCCGGGAACGACCTCACCATCGCCGCGCTGCTCGACGCCGGGGCGGACGTCAATGGGACGGACGACGACCGCGAAGCCCCGATTCACGAGGCGGCCGGACGGGGGGACGAGGCACTTGTCCGCAGGCTGCTGGGAATGGGCGCGGACCCGAATGCGGAGGGTCGGCACGGAGAGCGCCCGCTTCACGCCGCTGCGTTTCGCCCCGGGAGCACTCCAGATCGGATCCTGGCGCTCATCGCTGCCGGTGCGGAAGTGAACGCCCGGGACGAGAGCGGTGACACTCCCCTTCATCACGCAGTGTGGTGGGGGAGAGACGACAACATCGGAACAACCGCATTGCTGGAGGCCGGGGCCGAAGTCGACGCGCGCAATGGAGCGGGAGAGACACCCCTGCACAGGGCCATTGCGAGACGCCACCGCCACCAGGTGGACGCGCTCCTGCGAGGTGGCGCGGATTCGGGCGCGCGTACCGCCGACGGCGCGACGCCCCTGCACCTGGTGATCTCATGGGAGGAGCCGTTACGGGAAGAACTGCCCGCTGTGGACAACTGGGGGATACGTCCGTACGTGAGTGAACGGACGAGGCGAAAGAACATTCATGTCCCGCGCGAAGAATCAGTCCGCCGCGACACGGCCATGCTCGGCGCTCTGGTTCGTGCCGGTGCGGACGTCGACGCACGCAGTGAATCGGGCCCGAGCCCGCTGGAGCTGGCCACAAGGCAGGCACGCTGGCGGCTTGCCGTTAAGCTGCTCGAACTCGGGGCCGATCCGGCAGCTCTCGAAGAGGGCTCCGTCGTCCCCCTGGTGTGTGACTGGGCAGAGTCCAATCTGTTCGCGGTCGCCCCGGTCGCCACTCTCGAGAGCTGCCTGAGGGCGGCCGCGGACGTAACCGCGCGTGATCCGCACGGCGACACGCCGCTCCATGCGGTGATCAAGCTCCTCAAGTGGAACCATTCCTTCGCATCCGATGCGATCCGCACGCTCATCGCGGCCGCGGCCGACCCGAACGCGAGGAACGATCACGGTGCGACGCCGTTGCATTTGGCTGCCGGACCCGCACAGGCACGTGCCTTTCCACCGGGCTACTACCAGTGGGGCAGCCCCGACCTTGTCGAGTTGCTGGTAGATGCCGGCGCGGACGTGAACGCGCGCGACGGGGAGGGCGGTACCGCACTCCAGAGGGCCGCCCGTGGGGGGAATTCCGCGGTCATCGCCCGCTTGCTGGAACTCGGGGCCGATCCGGCTCCGTCGGATGATTCGGTCTCGGTTGCCGATCCGCCGGGGTGTGAGGAGTGGCCGACGCGGGAGTTCTTCCGTCGCGCAACCGCCGACATCGTGGCCGACTGTATCGAGGCCGGGGCCGAAGTGGCTACCGAAATCGAACGGAGGTTTTTCCTGTGGGACCCCGACGCCAGACGGCACCGGGAGTATGCAGGTGGCCACACACCTCTTCACCTGGCATCCTCGTGGACCGCGGACCCGGCCGTGATCACGCTACTCATTGGTGCCGGAGCGGATGTCGCCGCGCGGGACCGGAACAACCACACCCCGTTGCACTACGCCGCCGCCGACAACGAGAATCCCGCCGTCATCGCCGCCCTTGCCGATGCAGGCGCGGATGTGAACGCGGTCGCGGCCCTGGGACGAACCCCCCTTCACCAGGCCGCCACCAACCCGAACCCGGCAATCGTGGCCGAGCTGCTCGGACGGGGGGCCGACGTGACTTCCAGGCTCGCGGGCGGCCGGACCGCAGTGCATGAAGCCGCGAGTGGCAACCGGAATCCCGCAGTGCTGACCACCTTGCTGGAGCACGGTGCGGATGTGGATGCCAGAGGGGGCAACGACGCCGAAGATCCGGGATTGTTCATACACAGGCGGATCTCCCTGAATCCCTGGGGCGGGAACGATGGTGTGTCCGAGTACGCGGGCAACCGGAGTCCCCTGCACGAGGCCGTGGTCTGGAACGGCCCCGCGGCCGTCGCGGTGCTTTTGGCGGCCGGGGCCGACGTACATGCCCGCGCCGACCTGGATTACGAGTACGAGCCCGATGCGGCCCCTCTGTATTGGGCCGCATCCACCAACCCCGACCCGGCCGTGCTGGAACTGCTCGTCCGGGCCGGGGCGGATGTGAATGCGCGCGGCGGTTACGAACGGACGCCGCTTCATATCGCCGCCCTTCGCAATCCGGTTGCGTTCCCGAAGCTGCTGGTGTTGGGTGCCGATCCGGCGGCACTCGACCGGGAGGGTAGGACACCGATGGATTACGCAGTCCGGAATCCGTGGTTGCAGGGACTGGAGGTGGTGAAGCAGTTGGTCCGGGAGATGGGGAACGAGCCAGGGTAGGAGGCGCAAATGGGTCGGCAGCGGTTCACTCTTTGTAAATCAGAGTTGTCATTATGTAAACAGAAGTTGACATTTCCTCGCACTTGGAGCCGGTTGTCAGCCGGGGAAGGGTGGGAGGCGATCCCGTGCGGGACGGCAACCTCGTGCGACTCATGGCGCTACTGAACGGCGGAAAGAGCCAGGGCAGAGGAAGCCAAGCACGGGTCGCGCGTCCCAAGGATTGACCGAGGGAGCTACAAGTAGCTACGTTACCTCCATGCGATCCGTCGGAATCAAGGCATTGAACAGCAGGCTCAGCGAATACGTGCGGCTGGCGGCCGGTGGCGAGACCGTTCTCGTCACGGACCGGGGCCGCGTCGTAGCCGAAATCGGCCCTCCGCGAGAGACAAGGAGTCCCATCCTGGCGGACGCCATGCTTGCCGATGCGGTGCGGAAGGGTTGGTTGACGCCCGCGCTCTCTCCGGGATCCGAGCCCCCCCGTGGCGGGCCTCCGGAGGCCGCGCTGTCCGTGTTGCTCAGTGAACTGGAGGGCGACCGACGCGACCGGTGATCTACGTCGACACCTCGGTCGCCCTGGCCCACTTGTTCGCGGAAGACCGGCGACCCCCGGCTTCGTTGTGGACCGAAACCCTCGTTTCGAGCCGTCTGCTGGAGTACGAGATCTGGACGCGCATGCACGCGCGAGAGGCGACGGCGTCGCGCGCGGAGGCCGCGCAGGCAGTGATCGCCCGCATCTCTTTGCTCGAGCTGGCACCCGTCGTATTGGCCCGCGCCCTCGATCCGTTTCCGGTATCCGTGCGCACGCTCGACGCGCTGCACCTCGCGTCATGCCAGTTTCTCCGGGACCGGGGCCAGCGCCTTGAAATCGCCAGCTACGATCGTCGAATGGTGAGGGCCGCCCGCGCGCTCGGAATCCCGCTGCGGGATCTGCCCTGACGGTTGGACGCGGGTCCGGCAACCCCGAACCGCGATGGCGCGGTCGGGTCCCGGGCCGGGACACGCCGCATCCCCTGTGGACGGTGTTCGACCCCGAAGGGCGTGTATTGGGCCACGTTGAAACGCCGCAGGGACTGCGTATCTTCGAGATAGGGGAGGAATACGTCCTTGGGCTGGCGATCCGGGACCTGGGGGTGCAACAGGTGCAGGTGTGGCCGCTTCGACGGGGACAAGGCTGATTCTCTCGTCCGTTAGGCGCAACGGAGATGAAATGTCAACGGCAGTTGTCACAATGGAAACCATGATTGACATGTGTTCGAGTTCGGTCACGCCATCGGTGCCCTTGGAACCCGTTCGGAGCGGCGGTCGCGAGCGTCCCAAGGCGGCGGACCCGGTCCCGACCGGCGTCGCCGCGACCCGCGAGTCCATCTTCGTTCCCACCGTCGGACTTCTCCTCCTCCTGAGCCTGGCCTGCACTCCAGACACATCCCCCCTCCTCTCCACCCTCCTGCTGCGCGACAGCGCCGACATCCGCATCGCCGAAAACCCCCGTCCCCCCGAAGGCTCGCGTCTCGGCTGGCAGATCGGCCCCGACCCCACCGTCACGATCGGCTCTGCCGACGGCGAGGCCCCCTACCTCCTCTACCGCGTCGGCAAGCCCGCCACCCTCGCCGACGGCAGCATTGTCGTCCCCGAGGGCATCTCCAGCCAGGTGCGGGTCTTCGACGCGGAAGGCGTGCATCTGCGAAGCTGGGGCGGTTACGGCGAGGCCCCGGGCGAGTTCGACGAGCTGCACGCGGTCGCGCGCTGGCGGGGCGATTCGATCGCGGCGTGGGATCACTATCCTCACCGCGGCGTGTCGATCTTCGACTCGGAGGGGAACCTGGGCCGCGTGGTCGCGCTTGGGATGGGGCAGCCGGAGCGCAGCATCACAGTCCTTCGCGGCGGTTCGCTCATGGCCGACCATTGGCTTCGCCAGGAGCATGGAAGCGGTCTGCTCGTACAGGAGCAGGTCTTCGAGATCCGGGACGCCGATGGCGTGAGGATCGCGTCGCTGGCCCCGCTTGTCGGCCGCGAGTTCTTCGAGTTCCAGAACCGGGGGATGCCGGTGTGGATGGACATCGCCTTCTCGCGGAGGGTCCACGCGGCCGCCTGGCGCGACCTGGCCGTGGTCAGCCGCAACGACAGGTACGAACTCCGCGCATACGCGGCCGATGGAACACTGCGCCAGATCGTCCGGGTCGACCACACGCCGATTCCGGTGACCGAGTCGCTCATCGAGCTCAGGCGCGAGGAGCTGGGAGGCGGCGTCCAGTTCGACGAGATGCCGCACCCCGAGACCCTTCCCGCCTTCACGACGATCATGTCGGACGCGCTGGATCATCTCTGGGTGAGGGAATACGACGTGCCGGGGGACGAGATCACGCGCCGTCTGTGGACGGTGTTCGATCCCGAGGGCCGTGTGCTGGGCTACGTGGAGATGCCCCAGGGAATGGTTATCGACGAGATCGGCGCCGACTACGTGCTGGGGAGGAGGTTGGGGGAGCTGGGGGAGGTGCAGGTGGCGGTGTGGCCGTTGCGGCGGGGGGGTGGGTAGTTTTGGTTTGAAGCCGGACGGGACACGGCACGGTCAGGTCCCTCGGTAATCGGTTGGAGCGAATGAAGATGATGGCCCGGTTGGCAGCAACCTTGACACTTGCCCTCTCCGCCCTCCCCGCGTCCGCGCAGGAAGGCTGCGACGACTGGAACACCAGCAGGTTCTTCGTCGATGCCACCGCCGAGACCGTGACGGCCTGCCTCGAGGCCGGGGCGGATATCGACGCGAGAGCCGAGGACGGAAACACTCCCCTGCATTTCGCATCCGGCTCCTCGCGGGACCTCGCGGTGATCACGGTGCTTCTCGCGGCCGGAGCGGATGTTGGCGCGCGGAACCAGCGCAACGCGACGCCCCTGCACAGGGCGGCGCGAATCAACTCCAGCCCGGCCGTTGTTGCGGAGCTGGCAAGAGCGGGGGCGGACCTGAACGCGCAAGATGGTGAAGGGAACACCCCCCTCCATGCTGTCCGGCCTTTCGGGAATCCGCGCGTGACGCATCTGCTGCTGGAACTGGGCGCCGACCCCACCCTGGTCAACGACGAGGGCCAGGTCGCCGATCCCATGGACTGCGGCTACTGGAACACCGAGACGTTCGCCCGCGTCGCAACCGCCCGGGCCACCACCGCCTGCCTGGAAGCCGGGGCGGACGTCAACGCGCGGGACGACAACGGAGTGACTCCACTCCTGTTTGCCACCTCGGCCCCGGGGGGGAGCACCCCGGGAGCCCCGGCCAGCGAGGATCCCGCGGTCGTGAATGTCCTGCTGGAAGCCGGCGCGGATGTGAACGCTCGCGACAACCCGGGGAACACCGCCCTGATCAATGCGGCCGGGGCGCTCGTGGAAATAACGCGAGGCGGGATGTTCGATCTCGCCGAGGACCCTGGCATCGTGGCTGCGCTGCTGGCCGCGGGGGCGGACGTGAACGCGCGCTCCCACACGACGGCCCTGCACCAGGTGGCCGCTGCGGAGGACCTCGAGTCGGTGAGGTTGCTGCTCGAGGCAGGGGCGGACATCCACGCCCGCGACAGGGAAGACAGAACTCCGCTACTGGTGGCGGCCGAATACGGAGGCTTCCGAAACCCGCAAGTCCTCGAGGCCCTGGTCGAGGCCGGCGCGAATGTCAACGATCGTAACGATAGGGGGGGAACCGTCCTGGAGTACGCCGTAAGGTCCCCCGCCGACAGGGTCAGCGATGTCGTACGAAGACTCCTGGATCTCGGTGCGGATGCCAATGCGCCTGACATTCTGGAGGTGGCTGCTCGACAGGGCGACAACGCCGAACTCATCGCGGTCCTGCTGGCTGCGGGTGCCGACGCGAACGCCCCCTCCGGCTACTTGCTCCAATCGCCTCTTCACGCGGCGGCTTACGGCGGTGGACCCGAAGTGATAGCCACTCTGGTGGCGGGCGGGGCCGTGGTGGACGCACACGACAACCGCGGCATGACACCGCTCCTCCGGGCGGTCGAGGCGAAGATGCCCGCCAACGTCACCGCGCTGATCGCGGCGGGCGCGGACGTACACGCCCGCACATGGGACGGGCACACGCCCCTGCACCTGGCGGCGGTCTGGCCGCCCAGGTCGGTTGGCCGAAGAGACCATCCGCGCGAACCCGACACTCTCATCGTCATCGCCCTGGCCGCCGCCGGCGCTGACATCGATGCCCGCAACGACCGCGGCGAGACACCGCTGCACGTAGCCAAGAGAAACCGTCACGAGCCGGTTGTCGACAGACTTGTGGCACTGGGGGCCGACCCCCTGGCGGTCGACGACCTGGGCAGAGCCCCGCGCCCCATGATTTGCGACTGGATGAGATTCGATTTCGTGACGGCCCCGTGGGAGAGCATCATCGGTTGTCTGCGCGCCGGGGCGGATGTGCACGTCCGCAATCGGGACGGCGAGTCGCCGCTGCACCGGTGGGCCACCCGTGGCAAGCCGGACGACTACCCCGTCGCCCGGGTCATCGCTGCCTTTGTCGAGGCCGGTGCGGATTTGAACGCACGAGATCGCAGGGGCAGGACTCCGCTGTACTACGCAGCGGAACGTTCTGCCGATGTCGCCACCGAAGAGGTTGCGTCACTCCTTGCCTCGGGCGCCGCCGCGAACGCCCGTGACAACCGGGGCTCAACCCCCCTCCACATTGCAGCGGGATTGGGACGGCGCAACAAGGCCGCCATCGTCTCCCTGTTGGCCGCAGCCGGGGCCGACCCTGACGCCACCGATGACGGGGGCCGCACCGCGTTGCACATTGCCTTGCGGACCGACAACCCGCGCGTTGCGGCCAGGCTGATCGAACTCGGGGCCGACACCGGCGCGCAGGACGATTCCGGGAACGTGGCCGATCCCGCAGCCTGCGCGCGATGGAACACCGCTTCCTTCTTCCGCGTCGCTTCAACCGAGGTCGTGGCCGCCTGCATCGGGGAAGGCGCGAACGTCAATGCCCGCTCCGAAGAGGACGGGAGCCTGGCGGCGGGTTCCACACCCCTGCACTTCGCGGCCGCCTGGGCGCCCGGCCACGAGGTCGTCGGACTCCTGGTGCGGGCCGGGGCCGGCGTGAACGCCCGCGACGAGGATCACTACACGCCGCTGCACCGGGCCACGAGGATGAACGAGAACGCCGCGGTGACCACGGCGCTCGTCGACGCGGGCGCCGATGTCGAGGCGTGGACCGACGACTTCATCAGCTACCACTACAGCTGGCACGGAACGCCCCTGCACGCCGCGGCGGGCAGCAATCAAAACCCGGCCGTGACGGCCGCGCTGCTCGAAGCCGGAGCGAACGTCCACGCGCACAGCGAGGATGTCGTCGGGACCCCGTTGCACAAGGCCGCGCTTCGGAACCGGAATCCGGAGGTTGTCCGGTTGCTGGTCGAGGCCGGGGCGGACGTCAATGCCTGGGGGATGACCTACGTCAGTTGCTGCTGGTCGCGCTACAGGCAGACACCTCTGCACCTGGCCGCGCAGGCGAATCCGGCGGTGTTCCTGCTCCTGCTCGACGCGGGCGCCGATCCGGCTGCGGTCGACGAGTTCGGCAATACCCCCATGGACTACGCCAGGGAGGAGAAGGCGCTGCAGGGGCTGGAGGTGGTGAAGCGGTCGGGGCATTGATGGGTGGGCTTCACGCGCGAGGTGTCGCAGATGTCAATTCCAGTTGTCAAATGGTCAACGCCGGTTTACATATTGGCAGGTAACAGCCCGGCCGCCGGCACGGTCAGGTCAATCAGGAATCGGTTGGATGGAATGCAGATGATCCCACGGTTCACGGGAGCGCTCGCGCTCGTGCTCTTCGCCCACCCCTCTGCCGCGCAGCAATCCTGCGACGACTGGAACACGGCCACCTTCTTCGTCAACGCGACCTCGGAGGACGTGGCAGCGTGCCTGGAGGCCGGGGCCGACGTGCATGCCCGCACCGAATACGTATCAACCGTATTGGGTCGCGGCGGCGGGACAACTCCCCTTCACTTCGCGGCCCGGTATTGCCGGGACGACCCCGGGACGGTCAGCCTGCTTCTGGCTGCCGGAGCGGATGTCCACGCCCGTAACTGGCAGGGCCTGACCCCCCTTCACGTGGCTGCCGAACGGTGCCAGGACCCGAGCGTCGTCACGGAATTGGTGGAAGCCGGGGCGGAAGTCAACGCACAGGCCGATTCAGGCGACACACCGCTGCACTCCTCCTGGTCCAACCGGAATCCCCTGGTCGCCTATCGGCTGCTGGAGCTGGGAGCCGACCGCACGGTGCGCAACCTGCTGGGCCAGGCTGCCGATCCGGTGAGTTGCGACCGCTGGAACACGGAGGTGTTCGCGCGCACCGCCACTCTTGAGGATTGGACCGCCTGCATCGGCGAGGGCGCGGATGTGAACGCGCGCGACGGCGACGGCAACACGCCGCTCCTGTTTGCCACCCTGTTCGAGGCTGGCGGGACGGTCGGCACGCCCGTCAGTGAGGGGCCGGAGGTCGTGGCCCTGCTGCTGGGGGCCGGAGCGGAGGTGAACGCCCGAAACACGCTCGGAGCCACGCCGCTCTTCAATGCCGTGGGAGGGAGGCAGGTTGTAATGCCCGCCGGGCCCCTACGAACTGAAGTTCCCCCCATCGTCTCCCTGCTGCTCGAAGCCGGGGCGGATGTGAATGCGCGACTTGATGACGGCGAGGACAGCGAATTGATCCTGCGCTACTGGCCGGAGACGACCCCGCTTCACCGCGCTGCCGCGCTGGACGCGCCCGAGACCGTGGCCCTGCTGCTGGAGGCTGGCGCGGACGTCCACGCCCGTGACCGGGCGGGCAACACACCATTGCTCCGTGCGGGCTTCCGGAACCCCGCGGTTTTCGAGGCGCTGCTGGAGGCGGGAGCGGACGTGCGCGACCGCAACAAGCGTGGGGAGGGGGTCGTGCTGAATGCCATCATCAGCGAAGAGCTGCCGGGCCAACAGGTGACCGACATCGTCCGCAGGCTCCTGGCACTCGGTGCGGATGTCGGCGAGGAGAGCTCCGTGTTCGGTCCTCCATTGTACGAAGCCGCGCGTCTCCCGGAGGTCCCCGGGCTCATTGCGGTTCTCCTCGCGGCGGGCGCGGACGCGAACTACCGGACCCCGTCCGGCAGATCACCGCTGCACGCGGCAGCCGACGACGGAAGCCCCTCGACGATCGCCGCTCTGGTGGCGGGAGGTGCGGAGGTGGATGGGCAGGACGGCAGCGGTCGAACGCCGCTACACCTGGCGATCGAGGCGAAACAGCCCGCCAACGTCACCGCGCTACTGGAAGCGGGGGCGGACGCGCGACTACGGGTACGGCAAGGCGAGACGCCCCTGCACATGGCGGCGGCGTGGCCGCCGAAACGGTTTCGCCGAAGAGACAATCCACCCGAGCCCGACACGCTCATGGTCATCGCGCTGGTCGCCTCGGGTGCGGATGTGAACGCTCGCAACCGGTACGGCGAGACGCCGCTGCACGCCGCCACCCGAAACCGTCACGCGCCGGTCGCCGACAAGCTGCTGGCGCTGGGGGCCGACCCGCTCGCCGAGGATCACCTGGGCCGGGTGCCCCGTCCCATGGTCTGCGACTGGATGCGCACCTATTTCTTCCGTCAGGTCCCCTGGGAAGGCGTGCTCGGCTGTCTGGAGGCCGGAGCGGACGTGCACGCCCGGGACGAGGACCTTGAGACGCCTCTCCACCGACTGGCGGGCGCGGAGGTCCTGCCGGATGACTACCCCGCCGCCAAGGTCGTCGCCGCACTTGTTGAAGCCGGCGCCGATCTGGACGCGCGGGACTATTGGGGGAGAGCCCCGCTGCACGCGGCGATGGGCATCTCGCGCGACAGGACAGTCGTCGCGGCCGCACTACTCGAGGCCGGCGCGGATGTGAACGCACAGGACGCCAGGGGTCGCACGCCTCTGCACGGGGCCGTGGAGAAACTCGCCTCAATCGCCCTGCTGGTTGGGGCCGGAGCGGACGTACACGCGACCGACTCCGAGGGCCGAACTCCCCTGCATGTGGCGCTACAGCACGACAAACCCGCCGGCGTGGCCGCTCTGCTCGAACTCGGGGCCGACACCGGCGCGCGGGACGATTCCGGGCACGTGGCCGATCCCGCCGCTTGCGCGCGATGGAACACCGGTTCCTTCTTCCGCGTCGCTTCAACCGAGGTCGTGGCCGCCTGCATCGAGGAAGGCGCGAACGTCAATGCCCGCTCCGAAGAGGACGGGAGTCTGGCGGCGGGCTCCACACCCCTGCACTTCGCGGCCGCTTGGGCGCCCGACCACGAGGTCGTCGGGCTCCTGGTGCGGGCCGGGGCCGATGTGAACGCGCGCGACGAGGATCAGTACACGCCACTGCACCGGGCCGCGGAGACGAACGGCAACGCCGCGGTGGCCACGGCGCTCATCGAGGCCGGCGCCGATGTCGAGGCGTGGACCGACGACTTCATCACCTACCATTACAGCTGGCACGGAACCCCGCTGCACGCCGCGGCGAGCAGCAATGAGAACCCGGCCGTGACGGCCGCGCTGCTCGAAGCCGGAGCGAACGTCCACGCGCAGAGCGAGGATGTCGTCGGGACCCCGTTGCACAAGGCCGCACGTTGGAACCGGAATCCGGCGGTCGCCCGGCTGCTGGTCGAGGCCGGCGCGGACGTCAATGCATGGGGGATGACCTACGTCAGTTGCTGTTGGTTGCGCTACAGGCAGACACCTCTGCACCTGGCCGCGCGGGCGAATCCGGCGGTGTTCCTGCTGCTGCTGGACGCGGGGGCCGATCCAACCGCGGCCGACCAGGCCGACAAGACTCCCATGGACTACGCCAGGGAGGACGAGGCGTTGCAGGAGCTTGAGGTGGTGAAGCGGTCGGGGCACTGATGGGACGGTGGATAACGCCGACAACGCCCGTAAGGCGCGCGGAGTCGCAGAATGTCAATCACAGTTGTCATTTTGACAATTATGGTTTACATATCGACGAGTGCGGGAAGACGGTGAGCATGGACGAGCACCCAGGAATCGGTTGGACAGAATGAAGACAATCCCCCGGTTGGCGGGAGCGGTGGCACTCGCCCTCGTCGCCGTGCCCGCCTCCGCCCAGGAGGACTGCGACGACTGGAACACGCACGACTTCTTCTATCGAGCCACTGCCGAGGCCGTCGCGGCGTGCCTGGAAGCCGGGGCGGATCTCGACGCGAGAAACGACCGCGACCGCAACTCCCCGGATGCCGGGAACACTCCACTCCACTTCGCTTCCCGCTACGCCTGGGAGCCCGCGGTCTTCGTTGTGCTGCTCGAAGCCGGCGCGGATGTCGAAGCGCGGAACCGGTGGGGCCGGACGCCCCTGCATGGGGCCGCCGCATCAAAGCGGAGCCAGGTCGTTGCCGAACTGGCAAGGGCCGGAGCGGATCTGAACGCACGGGACAGCGCGGGCAACACCCCTTTGCATGCCTCCCGGCACAACGAACACGCCGAGGTGGTCTACCTGCTGCTTGAACTCGGGGCGGACCCCACCCTGGTCAACGACCGGGGCGAGGTCGCCGATCCGCTGGACTGTGGGTATTGGAACACGCAGTGGTTCGCTCGCGTCGCAACCGCCCAGGCCACCGCTGCCTGTCTGGCGTCCGGTGCGGACGTGAACGCGCGCGACAGGCACGGGAACACACCGCTGCTGTGGGCTACCGAAATGTTGGGGGGTGGCGCCGATGAGTCCCCTGCGAGCAAGGACCCCGCAGTCGTGACCCTGTTGCTGGAAGCCGGCGCGGAGGTGAACGCCCGCAATGACGTGCGAAGCACTCCCCTGCACAACGCCGCCTGGGGCAAGCGCGTGGAAGTGGCGACCAATAGGGCTGACCTCGTCGAGAATCCCCCCATCGTGGCGGCACTGCTGGCCGCGGGGGCGGATGCAAACGCTCGCGATAACGGGGGAAGCATCCCTCTGCACCATGCGGCCGCGGTGGAAGGCCTCGAGACCGTGGCCATGCTGCTCGAGGCAGGGGCGGACATCCACGCCCGTACCAGCAGCGGCAATTCACCGTTGCTCCGGGCGGCCGACATCGGTTTCGGAACCCCGGAGATTCTCGAGATTCTGGTTGCGGCCGGCGCGGATGTCAACGACCAGAACGAGCACGGGATAAACGTCCTGCTGAGTGTTCTCAGATATGGCACCGACAAGGTCGTCGATGTGGTCCGAAGGCTCCTGGATCTCGGTGCCGACGTCAATGCGCCGGACCTACTGTTCCCCGTTCTGGACGCAGCCACGCGTCAGGGCGACAACCCCGAAATCGTCGCGGTTCTGCTGGAGGCGGGTGCGGATGCGAACCCCGCTCCCGGCCGGTCGTCTCTTCACGCGGCGGCCCGCGGCGGTGGGCCCGGAGCGATCGCTGCTCTCGTCGCGGCCGGGGCCGAGGTGGACGATCAGGACAGCCGCGGCACGACACCACTCCACCGGGCGGTCGGGGCGAAGAAGCCCGCAAACGTGACCGCCCTGCTGGAGGCGGGCGCGGACGTGCATCTCCAGACGCAGGGCGGTGACACACCTCTGCACCTCGCGGCGGTGTGGCCGGGGTCGTACAGCCGAAGAGACGATCCACCCGACCCCGCCGACACGCTCCTGGTCGCCGCTCTGGCCGCCGCCGGCGCGGATGTCAACGCCCGCAACCACCGTGGCGAGACACCGCTGCACGTGGCCACCAGGAACCGTCACCGGCCGGTCGTCGACAAGCTCCTGGCGCTGGGGGCCGACCCGCTTGCGGTGGACGATCTGGGCAGGACCCCGCGGCCCATGGTCTGCGACTGGACGAACACGCTGTTTTTCTCGCTCGTCCCGTGGGAGAGCGTCATCGGGTGTCTGCGCGCCGGTGCCGACGTGCATGCGCGCAACCAGTACGGCGAAACACCGCTGTACCGATTCGTGTCCCTCGCCGGACGGGACGACTACCCCTTCGACCGTGTCGTTGCCGGCTTTGTCGAGGCCGGTGCGGACGTGAACGCGCCGGATCGCAGGGGCAGGACTCCCCTGCACGATGTGGCGGAAAGAGGGGGGCGATCGGGTGGCCCTCGCGGCGCGCGGGCGCTTCTGAACGTGGGCGCCGAGGTGAACTCCCGCGACAGCCTTGGCGCAACCCCCCTACACGTCGCTGCGGGTCGGGCATGGCCCGACAACGACTCCCTGGTCTCTCTGCTTGTCGAGGCCGGGGCCGACCTGCACGCTACGGACGACGTGGGCCGAACCGCGCTGCACCACGCACTGCGGACCGACAACCCGCGCGTCGCGGCCAGGCTGATCGAGCTCGGGTCCGACACCAGCGCGCTGGATGATTCGGGGCATGTGGCGAACCCCGTGAACTGCGCCAGGTTCAACACCGCCACCTTCTTCCACCTCGCCCCGACCGAGACGGTTGTCGGGTGCATCGAGCGTGGCGCCGACGTGAACGCCAGCTTTGACTACCGGTTAGGGGGCGTGAGTCAGCCCGGTAGCTCGACTCCCCTCCACTTCGCGTCCGCCTGGGCCCGGGATCCCGCGATCGTCCCTCTCCTGGTGCAGGCCGGTGCGGACGTGAATGCCCGGGATGGCTCCGGCGGATCGCCGTTGCACTCGGCCGCGTGGCGCAGCGAAGATCCGGCCATGATCGTGGCGCTGGTCGAAGCCGGCGCCGAACTCAACGCGTGGACCAGCAGGGGCTACCACGGCGACGACGGTCTGACGCCCTTGCACGAGGCCGTAATGGGCGGGCGCCCGGCCGTGGTAGCGGCGCTGCTGGCAGCGGGTGCGAATGTCCACGCACGAGACAGGGAAGATGGCCCGACTCCCCTGCATGACGCTGCGACACCTGAAGTCGTCGCTCTGCTGCTGGAGGCAGGGGCGGCCATCGACGCGCGTGCGGTTTACTATCGCTGGCCCCGCCCGGGCGGCCTCGACATGACGCCCCTCCACGCAGCGGCCATTCGGGCGGATCCGGCCGTGTTCCTGGCCCTGCTGGAAGCGGGAGCCGATCCGGAGGCCCTCGACGGGAACGGCAAGACCCCCATGGACTACGCCAGGGAACAGAAGGCGCTGCAGGAGCTGGAAGTGGTGAAACGTTGATCGTCCGGGTACACCACACCGAATCCCCCTGCACGGCGGGAACCTTGCCCAACGGGCCATGGTAGAGAGAGGAAACCACCCCTCCCGGAGCCGCTGATGAAGGCGTCCCCATTGCTGTGCGGAATCGCCGTCCTCCTGTCCCTCCTTGCCCCTCCCGCCTCCGCGCAGGAGGAGGGCTGCGAAGGTTGGGACTCGGTCTGGAACCCGTCCCTCTTCGAGTCGCTGACGGCCGAGATCGTCACCGCATGCATCCGTTCCGGTCAGGACCCGAATGTCCGTGACAACAACAACGCGACGCCCCTGCACAAGGCGTCCCACTTCAACCCGGATCCCGCCGTCATCGCCGCGCTGCTGGCCGGGGGCGCCGACGCGAATGCCCGCAACTGGGATGGGGTGACGGCCCTTCACACAGCCGCGAGGAACAATCCGAATCCAGCGGTTGTCATCGCCCTGGTGGAGGGCGGTGCCGATGTGAGCCTTCCCAGCGCGGACGGCGTCACGCCCCTCCACATGTCCTGGCGCAACGACAACCCGGAGATTGTCCACGCCCTCCTGGACCTGGGCGCCGACCCCCTGGCCCGTGACAACGAGGGCCGCGTGGCCGATCCGACGAATTGCGAGCACTGGGCCACTGCCGCATTCGCCAGGACGGCCGGTCCGGAAGGCGTCTCCGCGTGTCTGGAAGCGGGCGCGGACATCGACGCCGGGGACGATGACGGGAATACGATGCTCCATTACACGGTGGGGCATGGGAATCTCGCCAACCTCACGCTCCTCCTGGCAGCGGGCGCGGATAGCGGGGCGCGCAACAACGACGGCACGACTCCTCTCCACCATGCGGCTTCGAACGCAAACGCCGACTTCACTGCCCTCTTGCTGGAGGCCGGAGCCGATGTGAACGCACGCAACAACCGGGTTACGACACCCCTTCACCGCGCGGTCCGGTCGAACGACCTCGAGATCGTGACGTTGCTGCTGGAGGCTGGAGCGGAGGCATGGGTGCGTGACGCTGGTGGCCAGGAGCCTCTGCACCTGGCGGCTGGGAACCCTGTGATCGCCGCCGCGCTGCTCGACGCAGGGGCGGATGTCAATACCCGTGACAATCGCAACCGGACCCCGCTGTATCTGGCGATGTGGTCGCTGAACCGCGCCCGGGGTTCCGACCCCGTTCTCGAGGCCTGGGTTGCGAGGCTGCTCGGGCTGGGTGCGGATCCAAATGCGCATTCCGAGCTGGGCTGGACCCCACTCTATCTGGCGGCCTTCGAAGAGAACGCGGAGATAGTCGCCACCCTGCTCGGCGCCGGCGCGGACGCGAACGCGCGGACCATCGATGACGAGACCCCGTTGCATCCGGCGGCCGCACACGGCATCCCGGCGGTCGTCGCGGTTCTGCTGGACGGCGGGAGCGATGTCGACCCGCGCAACGAGGACGGCGAGACGCCGCTGTACCAGGCGGTCGCGCGCAACAAGCCGGCCAACGTGACAGCTCTCCTGGAGGCCGGCGCGGATGTCGGCGCCACGGACGCATCCGGCGACAGTCCGCTGCACCGGGCGGCGTCGCTGTCCGGCCGCCCCGACTCGTCCATGGTCACCATGCTGGTGGATGCCGGAGCGGACCTGAATGCACGCAACCACAAGGGCGAGACGGCCCTTCACATGGCCTGGAAGAACGACAACAAAACGATCGTCCGGGAACTTCTCGAACTGGGGGCGGACCCGGAGATACTCGACAATCTTGGCAGAGTCGCGGGGCCCACAGTCTGCGACTGGAGCAATTCGTTCTACTTTCGTGACGCTCCGCTCCAGAGCGTGGTCGGCTGCCTGGAGACGGGGGCTGACCCGAACGCGCCTGGCAAATACACGGGGCCGCCTCTGTTTCAGGTGGCGGGACTGGTGCGGACCAGAGAATCGGCACCCGCGGTCATCGCGGCGCTCGTGGAGGCGGGTGCGGATGTGAACGGCTGGAACGAGTGGGGTAGCACCCCCCTGCACAGTGCGGTGGCGGCGGGGGGCTGGGGCGACAGGGCCTCCATCGTGACCGCCCTGCTCGAGGCCGGCGCGGATGTCGGCGCGCAAGACAGGGCGGGCGGGACGCCGCTGCACAGCGCCAGGAATCCTTCCATCATCTCGCTGCTGGTCGACGCCGGAGCCGACGTGAACGCACTCGACGACCGTGGGCGCACGCCGCTCCAGTCGGCTCTGGACAGGGATCGGCCCGCCATCTATGAGAGACTCCTCGAACTGGGCGCCGATCCGGGCATCGGCACGCTGGTCGACCCTTTGGACTGCGCGCAATGGAACAGGGCGATGTTCTTCAGCCGCGCGGATGTCGCAATCGTGACCGGTTGCATCCGGAGCGGGGCGGACGCGAACGCCCGATCCGAGGAGGGTGGCTCGTCGCCGCTGCACATCGCGGCCGGGTGGGCCCGGGACCCCGAGGTGATTTCGGTACTGGTGAACGCCGGAGCCGATGTCGAGGCGCGCGACCAACGGGACCGGGCACCCCTCCACGTGGCCGCGCGAACGGGTTCCGCGAGTGTGGTCACCGCCCTCCTGGAAGCGGGAGCGGACGTAAACGCGTGGCTACACCATTTCGACGTCGACTACGGGTGGGACTACACGCCACTGCACGAGGCGGCGGGAGGCAACCCGGATCCGGCGGTAGCTGCCGCGTTGCTGGAGGCCGGGGCCGATCTTCACGCCCGCGGCACCTCCGCCAGGACGCCGCTGCACCGTGCGGCGGCGGGAAACGGGAATGCGGCCGTCATTGCCCTCCTTGTGGAGGCCGGTGCCGATGTGAATGCGCGAGCGTCGGGGGGCCGGACGCCCTTGCACGAGGCCGCGGCGCGCACCGGGAATCCCGAGGTCATCGCCGCGCTGGTCGCCGCTGGGGCGGACCTGCACGCCTGGGGCGCGGAGGCGCACGGGATTCGCTGGGGTGGCACCGGCAACACACCGGACAGCTGGACGCCGTTGCACGAGGCGGCCGCTCAGAACCGCAATCCTGCCATCGTGGATGCGCTGATCGAGGCGGGAGCCGATGTGAATGCGACTGCCGACGCCGGGACCACGCCCCTGCACGTCGCGGCTGCCCACTACGGAACGCCGGATGTCGTGGAGGCTCTCGTCAGGGCCGGAGCGGACGTCAACGCCAGGGATTCCCGTGGCTGGACCCCGTTGCACGCCTCGGCCATAGGGAATCCCGTCGTCTTCCCGCGGTTGCTGGAACTCGGGGCGGATCCCGGCCTGCCTGACAAAGAGGGCCGCAACCCTCTGGACCTGGCCAGGAACAAGGATGCGCTGCAGGGACTCGAGA
This sequence comes from Longimicrobiales bacterium, assembly GCA_965211795.1. Classification (GTDB taxonomy): domain Bacteria; phylum Gemmatimonadota; class Gemmatimonadetes; order Longimicrobiales; family Gaopeijiaceae; genus Bin94. The sequence continues at coordinate 2,243,872 of OZ242973.1, read as the reverse complement.
TCGTGAGGCGGTACAGGGGGTCGGAGGGCGGGAATGAGTAGTCGTGTGTAAACCGCAGTTGTCAAAATGGAAACCGCACTTGACATCATGAACCTTCGTATCCCCGACGTAACGATCGTCCTCGCTTCGCCCTCCTGGAGGCGGGCGCGGATCCGCGGGCGCGTACCGGTACCGGATCCACCCCGTTCCTCGAGGCTGCATCCGGCAACCGCAACCCCGCGGTTCTCGAGGCCCGGTGGCAGCTGGTGCGGACGTGAAACGAGCGCGGGGAACTGGGCCGCACACCGGCGGAAGGGACCGGACGGGCCAACCCCTGCCGCCCGGCCCCACCCCCCTCAACTGATCGGCCGCTTCTTCCTCTTCAGCCCGTCCTGCTGCTCGATATAGGACAGCCCCTCCGTAATCCACTCCGGCGCCGGCTCGCCCTTCAGGTAGTGGGCGAACCACTCCATGATGCGGTTGCGGTAGTCCTTCTGGTTGGGCTCGCGGGCCAGACCGTGATTCTCTCCGTCGTAGACCAGCAGCACCATGTCCTTGGCCAAACGCCGGGCCGCGTTGTAGAACTCGACCCCCTGGTTGAACTCGACGGCCCCGTCGTTGCTCCCGAACATCATGAGCAGCGGGGTGTCCATGTTCTGGATGTTGTGGACCGGGGAGTTGGCCTCGTACGACTCGTAGTCCTCCCACCACGGCCCCATCATGCGTCCCTGGCTGATCTCGAAGATGCGCGCGTCGGTGCCGCCGCTGTTCCAGTAGAACGACAGGTACATGCTCATGAGATTCGTGAGCGGCGCGCCGGCGACCGCGCTCGCGAAGGTGTGGTCCTGCGTCACGTAGAAGGTCGTCTGGTAGCCCCCCCACGAGTGTCCGATCAGCCCGACCTTGTCAGGATCGATCATCCCGGTCTCCACGGCGGCGGCCACCGCCGGACGCAGCGTCTGGACGCTGGACCGCCCGGGATCCCGGTTCCGGAAGACGATGTCCGGCTGCAGCACGAAGTAGCCGTCCTGGCTCCAGGCCTGAAGGTTGTAGTAGCTGGTCTCGTCCGGTATGTGGTAGCGGTGCATACCCCGCGACAGCAGTTCGTAGTGATACACGATCATGGGGTACTTCCTGCCCGGCTCGTAGTTGGCGGGATACATGAGCACGCCCTGGAGCCGCCGACCCCACTCGTTCTCGTAGTCGATCAGTTCGGTGCGGCCCCAGGCATAGTCGTCCTGGAACGGGTTGGTATTCGTGATCTGTGTCAGGTCGCTCAGATCGTCGTTGCGGGTGACGAAATAGTCCGGCGAGTCGTCGAAGCGCTCCTTGCGGATGACGTACAGGTCGGCGTCCTCGGCCTTCTGCAACCCGCCGCCGAAACCGCCGATGCTGGCGTCTTCCCAGATCAGCTGCTCAAGGTCGCGACCGGGGCGCGCGCGAGAGAATCCCGCCTTCTTGGTCCACTCGCCGTAGGTCGAGTAGTAGATCGGCTCGTCCGGGTCGTGGGCGTCGGCCTCGCGGTCGAGCTGCATGGCGCGGTACACGACTTCCGTCTCGGCGCCCTGGGTAAGGCGCCGCCCGCCGGAGCCGTCGGGCTGAACCTCCCACACGTCCCACTTGTCGTTGATCAGGACCGCCTCGTCGTCCTCGAGCCAGCCCGCCGTGCCGAAGGACCGCATCTGCTCGTTGGTCGGGGTCTGGTCGAGGTTGACGAAGACGCCGTCCACGCCGCCGGTGATGTTGTGGGTCTCACCGCTCTCGAGGTCGTAGGTCCAGTAGTCCTCGCCCTCGAACCACAAGAGGTAGCGTCCGCCCGGACTCCCCGACGCGCCTCCGAAGATCCTGGACCTGACCAGTTCGCGCTGTCCGGTGGCGGCGTCGACGAGGTAGACGTCGTTGAACTGCTGGCGGAACATGGCCTCCACGTCGTAGGGGGTCTCGTCCCGGGCGACCATGTAGCGGCCGTCCGCCACGATGGACGCCGCGTCCGCGTGGTCTCCGCCCAGCTGCAGGAAGCTCCCGTCGTCCAGCGTCCAGCGGGCGATGTGGTTGGCCTGCCGCAGGAACCGGTCGCGCACCCGCTGCGCGGGCACGGGGTCCACGTCCTTCGAATGCCAGATCTCGACGCCCGGTGGATCCTCTTCCTCTTCGGCGCCGCGCCTGGCGGGAGGTCCGTCCCCTTCCTCGCCGTCACCCTCGCCTTCCTCTTCGCCTTCCTCGTCACCCTCGCCTTCCTCGTCGCCCTCGGCTTCACCCTCTTCACCCTCGCCTTCCTCCTCCTCATCCTCCGCATTCTCGACCGGCCTGCGCTCCTGCAAGCCCAGGAAGATCGTCCGCCCATCCTCCGACCAGCTCGGCGGACGGTACTCGGTGACCCGGGAACCGTTCGGCACTTCGGCGCCTTCGCGCGGGTCCAGAACGAAGGCCTCGGAGTCCTCGTCGTCCAGGTCGCGCCAGGCCAGAACGACGTGCGCGGTGTCCTCGTGTTCCTCGTCGCTGTAGGTCTTGAGGACGACCAGGTCGGCCGACTCCTCCCGCCAGCGCATGTGCCGGTAGGTCGTTTCGTCGGAGTCCAGCTGGCGCACGCGGCCCGTGACGGGATCGTAGAGCTTCACGCCGTTGTTGATCTTGTTGTCCGCGTCGATCGTCATGGCCAGCAGGTGTCCCTCGTCCTGCCACGACATCTGATTGACGTTGCCGTGGCTGATCGAGGAACCCGTCGCCATGTCCCGCACCAGCACGTCCACGCCGTCGCTCTCCTTCCCCTCGGGCTTGTAGAGCCGGAGCGCCAGGAAGAGCCCGTTGTCGGAGAACGAGAACGACTGGACATCGTCGATCGTCTCCTGCTCGCCGGTTTGGAGGTTCAGCAGGCCGAGCTTGTTCTTGACGGGCTGCCTGGACTCCTGCATGCGCTCGCGCTCGTCCGGCGACACCCCGATCGAGTAGGCCAGCCAGCGGTTGTCCGAGCTGAAGACGGGACGCGTGGCGTAGGCGACCACCACCACCGAGTCGGAGTCGGTGGCGTGGATGCGGAGCTCGCCCTCGTCGTTGACCCGGCTGATCGACACGGCCATCCAGTTGCCGTCGGGCGAGAGGGCTGCGGGGCCGAGGCGCTCGAACTGGCCGTAGTCGTCGACGGTGAGGGTGGGCTTCTCCTGGGCCTGCAGGGCGGGGGGCTGGAGGAGGGTGGCGGTCAGTGCGATCGCGAGAAGGGGAAGGGTGGTGAGTGCGGTGCGGAGGGGCGACCGTTGGGGCTTCATGATTCGACCTCTGGTTCGTGGAGCGTGGGGAACTGTACGCTGATATCACTCCGATATCATTTCGGTATCGTCGGCGGCGGCTTTTGGCCCTGCAGGATTTCGGGTAGCTTTCCCGCAGCCTGGAGCCGCGTCGACGGAGTGCCGGGACCCCAACGTAAGCGAGGAATTGCTCTTGAGAAAGACCGTCGAGGTCGATATCGGCGGCGTGAAGGTGGGCGGGGGCAACCCGGTCATGGTGCAGTCGATGACCAACACCGACACCGCCGACCCGGCCGCCACCGCCGCGCAGGTCAAGGCGCTGGCCGACGCGGGCAGCGAGATCGTGCGCGTCACGGTCAACAACAAGTACGCGGCCGCCGCCGTCCCCGAACTCTTCGAGCGCCTCGCCGACCTGGGCTGCACGGTCCCGATCGTCGGCGACTTCCACTACAACGGCCACATCCTGCTGCGCGACTTCCCGCGCGCGGCCGCGCTCCTCGACAAGTACCGGATCAACCCGGGCAACGTGGGGACCAGCCGCCGCGACGAAAACTTCCAGGCGATCATCCGCATCGCGATCGAGAACGGAAAGGCGGTGCGCATCGGGGTGAACTGGGGGTCGCTCGACCAGCGCCTGCTCACGCAGATGATGGACGAGAACGGGCGCCGCGCGAACCCGAAGGACGCGGGCCAGGTGCTGCGCGACTGTATCGTCGAGAGCGCCACCCGGTCGGCGGAGCTGGCGGAGGAGACGGGGCTGGGGGCGGACCGGATCGTGCTGAGCGCGAAGGTGTCGGGGGTGCGCGAACTGATCCTGGTGTACCGGCAGCTGGCGCCGCTGACGGAGTACCCGCTGCATCTGGGGCTGACGGAGGCTGGGATGGGGTCTAAGGGGATCGTGGCGACGGCGGCCGCGCTCTCACCGCTTCTGATCGACGGGATCGGGGACACGATCCGGGTTTCGTTGACGCCGCGGCCGAGCGGCGACCGTACCGAGGAGGTGAGGGTCGCGCAGCAGATCCTGCAGTCGCTCGAGATCCGCAGCTTCGAGCCCCAGGTGACGGCGTGCCCGGGATGCGGCCGCACCACGAGCACCTTCTTCCAGGAGATGACCGAGGACATCCAGGGGCATATCCGGGAGCGGATGGCGGAGTGGCGCAGGGTCTACCCGGGGGTAGAGGACCTGAAAGTGGCGGTGATGGGGTGCGTGGTGAACGGGCCGGGGGAATCGAAGCACGCGGACCTGGGGATATCGCTGCCGGGCAACTTCGAGGAGCCGAAGGCGCCGGTGTACGTGGACGGAAAGCACCTGCGAACGCTCAAGGGCGACGGGATCGTGGAGGAATTCAAGGAGATTCTCGGGGACTATGTGGCGCGCAGGTACGGGGGAAGGGTGGCGTAGACTACGCTCTTGGCGATCGGGCGGAGCGCGTAGGCGGCAACCCTTCCCGCCGCCCGCCGTGTCCAACCGGGTGTTGGGGGGAGCCCGGCGAGCTTCACCCATTCGACTTGAACAGCAAGGAGACTTGAGATGGCGCGATCGCGATCCATACTCGGAATGCTGACTGTCCTGATCCTTCTCGGGGCGGCGGCGTACGGGATCTACTGGAGGCTGAACCCCGCCGACGAAGAAACGGAGGAAGAGGCGCCGGAGCGTTCCGCAGCGGCGGACTCGGTCGTACAATCGGTCCAGGAACAGTTCAACACCGAGGTCCCGGTCCCGGTCGAGGGAGCGGTGACCCTGCAGGACACGCTCAGGATTTCGGTGACGGCCAAGGGGCGCGCGGAGCCGATCCGCGAGACCCAGCTGAAGGCCCGGGCATCGGGGGAGGTGGCGCGAGTATACGTGCAGGAGAACCAGACCGTGCGGGCCGGCCAGCGTCTGGTGCAGATCGATACGACCGAGTACGCGCTCGCATTGGCGGCGGCGGCCGCGGACCTGAGCAGGGCCCAGGCGGACTATCAGGTCAGCGTCCTGGGTGACGACCAGCTCACGGACACGGTTCTGAGGAACGCGAGGGACCGGCTGGCGCGTGCGCGCGCCAACCTGGACGGGATGGAAGTTGCCCATCAGCGTGCGCTCCGGGACCTCGAGGAGACCACGGTACGCGCTCCCTTCGAGGGCCGCGTCGCCGACCTGAAGGTGATCCGCGGGCAGTACCTCGGCGAGGGCGAGGAGGTCCTCACGATCGTTGACCTGGACCCGGTCAAGGTGACCGTGGCGGTGCTGGGGACGGAGGTCGTCTACCTCGCCGAAGGGCACGCGGCATCGGTCGAGTTCACGCCCTTCCCCGGCCAGCCCTTCGCGGGCGTGATCGAGACGATCAACCCGATCGTGGACGCGACCACCAACACGGCCCGGGTGACGGTTCACATCGACAACCCCGAAGGCCGGATCTTCCCGGGCATGTACGCCGAGGCCGACCTGGAGGCCCAGAAGTTCCCGGACCGGATCATGGTGCCGCGCACCGCGATCCTGGAAGCCACCGACGGTCGTCCCTACTGCTTCGTGGTCGAGGACGGCCGGGCCAAGTGGCACTACGTGATTCCCGGAATGAACAACGACCTGCTGGTGGAACTTCTGCCGAGCCAGGAATACCCGGACAGGCCCCAGGCGGGCGAGATCGTCCTGACGGACGGACACCAGTTCCTGACCCACGACGCCGCGGTGAATGTTGTCGAAGACCTGGCGGTCGCGGGAGGGAGGCCGACACGATGAGGAGCGGAGAGAGGTGGTTGAGGCGGGGGATGGTGGGAGTGGCGGTGCTGGTGGGGTTGGGTGGTGGGCTGGAAGTGGCGGCTCAGGAGACTGGCGGTGAGCCGGAAGTCACTGTGCTGACCCTGCAGCATGCGCTGGAACTTGCGACTCGGTTCAATTCGGAGTACCAACAATCCCTTCGCCAACTGGAACTTGACTCGCACCCGCGGCGGCAATGGTGGGCCGGTTTTCTGCCCACAGTGAATCTGACCTACTATACCGGATTGGACCGTTACCTGAGCACCGGCTGGTTCAATCCCGACGGGAGTCCACAGCAGAGGGATCAACCGACGACGATCACGCGCTCGCAAGCCAATCACAACGCGAGGCTGAGTCTCACCTTGCTTGAGGGAGGGCAGCGCTTTCACCAGCTCGGACAGACTCGGGCTGAGGTCCGTCGAAGCCGGATCACTGCCCAACAACGATTGAATACAACCTTGGCGGAGGTTCAGCGTCGATACCTTGCCGCCCAGCAACAGCATGCGAAGTTGGCGGTCGAAGTTACCCTTCTCACTGATCGCCAACTGGAGCTTGAAGACAAGCAAAGGCGTTTCGAGCTTCTGGCCATCGCGCGCTCGGACCTTCTGAGTGCCGAGCTCGACCTGGAGAATCAGCGTATCAACGTAAGGACCGCTCAGGGCGAGCTGGACAAGGCATTGCTCGCCTTGCGGACGTCAATCGGTGACCCGGATTTGCGGGCGGTGGAAATCGACCAGCAGCCACCCGCAACCTTCGACCCCTCCACGCTGGACTTGACGGAACTCCTCGCCCGCGCTGGTCGGGGGAGTCCTGCGGTTGCTTCGGCCGAGGCGGATCTGGCGGTTCAACGGGCAACTTTGAACGCTCGCAAGGCCGTGCGCTGGCCTACGATAAGTCTCAGTACGAGCTTCGGCGGCAGCGGCAACGGCACTGACTACACTGAACTGTTCGGTCTGGACTTCAACGATTCCGGGTTCAGTTCCTCTGCTGACCTCAACTTCACGATACCCATATCCGACGTCCTGCCAATTTTCGACGGCTTCCAGCGGTCCTACGATGTTGCCTCGGCGACCATGTCGCTCAACAACGCCGAGATGTCTCTTCGGCAGACCGTGCTCCGAATCGAGGAGTCCGTCAGGTCGAAGTATCTGGACCTCGAGACTGCTTGGGAGAACGTCCTCCAACGGGAGAGGGCGCGGGAGGTGGCTACCGAGCGTCTGGGTATCGTCCGCGAGGAGTACCTGCTCGCGAACAAGGGCATCGAGGCCCTGAGAACGGCGATTCGCGAAGAGGCGGATGCGCGAAGGCAGGAGGTTGACCAGCGCTTCACCTTCGCCACGGCCCTGCTCGCACTCTACGAGGAACTCGGCATCGTCGCGCAGGAAGCCGGCATCGACCTCCCGACCGAAGGGAACTGACCCATGTCCATTCCCGGAACCGCGACGCGGCGCCCGGTCGCCGTCGCCATGATGATCCTGGCGGTGGTGCTTCTGGGCATCATCTCCTGGACCCGCCTGCCCATCGACCTCCTTCCGGACGTGAGCTTTCCGCGGCTGGTCATCTATACCACCTATTCGAATGTGGCGCCCGCCGAAATCGAGCGGCTGATCACCGAACGCATCGAGCAGCAGGGAGCCTCGGTGCCGGGGGTCGAGAAGGTGACCTCGGTGTCCCAGGACGGTGTGAGCCTGGTGACCCTGCGATTCGCGTGGGGCACGGACATGGACTTCGCGGCGCTCAACGTCAGGGAGAAGCTGGACGAAATCCGCGAAGGGCTCCCCGAGACCGCCGAACGGCCCGCCATCCTGCGCGTCGACCCCCAGTCCGATCCGATCATGACGGTGTCGATCTCGGGCGGCGGCACCCTGGCCCAGAACAAGGAGATCGCCGAGCGCGTCTTCCGCCGCCGCCTCGAGCAGCTGGACGGGGTGGCCCAGGCGGCCGTGACCGGCGGACTCGACCGCGAGATTCACGTCAACGTGGACTGGGACCTGCTCCAGGCGAACGGAATCGCGCCGTCCCAGGTGTCCGGCGCGATCGCCCAGGCGAACTACTCGGCCACCGGAGGCACGATTCTGCGGGGGCGGTACCGGTATCCCCTGCGTACCCTCGGCGAATTCCAGGCCGTCCACGAGATTCGCGATGTCGTCGTCGCCCGCGACCAGATGGGTGGCGGCGGTGGCGGTCAGGATCGACAGGGGGGCGACGACGAGAGGCCGTTCCGGCAGGTCAGCGTCTCGGATGTGGCGACGGTCGAGGACGGGTTCAAGGAGAGGGAGGAGATCGCCCGCTACAACGGTTCCGAGTCGGTGGGACTCCTCGTCTACAAGGAGTCCGGGGCCAACACCGTGGCGGTCTCGGAGGAGGTGCAGGAAACGCTGGACCTCCTCAAGGAGCAGTGGCCCAGGTTCACGGCGGAGATCGCCTACAACCAGGCCACCTTCATCGACGAGTCCATCGACAACGTGGCCCAGGCTCTTGTTGTGGGTGGCATCCTCGCGTTCTTCGTCCTGTTCCTGTTCCTGCGCGACCCGCGCTACCCGGTCGCGATCGCGCTGGCAATCCCCATCTCGGTGATCGGCACCTTCGCCCTCATGGAGGCGTTCGGGGTCTCCCTCAACATCATGAGTCTAGGGGGACTGGCGCTCGGCGTCGGGATGCTGGTCGACAACTCGATCATCGTGCTCGAGAACATCTTCCGGCACCGGCAGGCCGGCATGGGAATGCTCCAGGCCGCGGCCAAGGGGGCGGAAGAGGTGCAGGGGGCCATCACCGCCGCGACGCTGACGACGATTTCCGTCTTCGGCCCGATCATTTACGTGGAGGGTGTGGCGGGTGAACTCTTCGGGGCGCTCTCCCTGGCGGTGGCGTTCTCGCTCCTTTGCAGCCTGCTGGTCGCGGTCACGCTCCTGCCCACCATGGCCGCGCACTTCGGAGGGGGACGTGAAGAGGTTGCGGAGACTGCCGCTCCCAGGCTCCCGCCGCCCCCCCCCAGGAACATCCTGTTTCGGGTGGGGCGCGGCATCCGGTGGGTCGTGCTCCTTCCGTTCCGGCTGCTCGGTCTCATCTGGTCCCTGACCAAGGAGGGAGTCCGCCTCTGGCTGGAGGTATGCGGCAAGATCCTGTCGACGGTCTTCAGGCCCTTCTTCAACGTCTTCGACCGGGTCTTCAACGTCTTCGCCGCCTGGTACCACCGGGTTCTGGCCCGTTCTCTCGACCGGCGCGGAACCGTGCTGGTCGCCGCGGGCGGAGCGCTGGGGGGCTGCGTGTTACTGGCCATGTCCCTGGACAGGGATCTGCTGCCGGATGTGGACCAGGGCGCCTTCGATGTCCACGTGGAACTGGCCGAAGGCACGCAGCTGGATATCACCGCGGAAGAGGTGGCCGTCCTCGAGGAGGGCCTTCTGGACGACCCGGATGTCGCCGCCATCTTCAGCCACGTCGGCCGCGACGTGCAGGCCAAGGGGGAGCAGGGCCAGACGCGCGGGCTGAACACCGCATCGGTGCAGGTTCGGCTGGCGGACGGTGCGCTGACCGAGAATGTGGTGAGGCGGGTGCGGAGCATCGAGAACGCGTTCCCGGCGGGCGCCCTCTCCTTCGAGACCGGCCAGGCTACTGCGCTGGGGCAGATTCTGGGTGGCGTCGACGCGGACATCGCCGTGCGGATTCGCGGCGAGGACATGGACCGGACCTTCCCCTTCGCCGACGCCGTCCGGGACCGTCTTTCGACACTCTCGGAGGTTCGCAACGTGCGCGTCGGGACCGAGCGGGGGCAGCCGCAGTTCCAGGTCTCGGTCGACCGCGAAGCCACGGCCAACTACGACGTGGACCCGCAGCTGGTGGCCAACACGATCGAGACCGCGATGCGGGGCGATCTGGCCACCGAGTACGTGGATTTCGACCGCAAGATTCCGGTCATGGTCCGGCTGCCGGACAACATGCGATACAGTGCCCGGACAATTGACCAGCTGACCGTGCGCGACATACCGCTCCGTGAGCTGGTGACGATCAGAGAGACGGTGGGTCCGGCCGAGATCCGGCGCGAGGACCAGGGCCGCGTGGTCACGGTATACGCGGACGTGGCGTCGGGGGGGCTGGACGGGGCGATCGAGGCCGTGCAGGGAGTCATGAGCGGGATGACGCTGCCCATGGACGTCCGGTATGATGTCGGGGGCGAGAACGAGGAGATGCAGAGGTCCTTCCGCGACCTGGCCTTCGCCTTCGGGCTCGCACTGATCCTCGTCTACATGATCCTGGCGGCGCAGTTCGAGTCGTTCGTGCATCCCTTCACGATCCTCATGGCGGTGCCGCTGGCACTGGTCGGCGCGGTGCTGGCTCTCGCGCTGACGGGCGAGGGACTAAACACGATGAGCCTGATCGGGATCGTGATCCTCGTCGGAATTGTCGTCAACGACTCCATCGTCAAGGTGGACTTCATCAACCAGGCGCGTGCGCGCGGCGCGGCGCTGCGGGAAGCGATCATGGAGGCCGGCCAGGTGCGCCTCAGGCCGATTATCATGACCACCGTCACCACGGTTCTGGGGCTCCTGCCCATGGCGTTGGGGATTGGACGGGGGGCCGACCTGCGGGCGCCGATGGCCATCTCGGTGATCGGCGGGCTCCTGGTGGCCACGGCCCTTACGCTGGTCGTGGTGCCGGTGGTCTATTCGCTGGTGGAGGATGTGCGGATGGGTGTCCGCAAACGCATGGGACGGGTCACACCTGCGGCGGACGTCGCGGTCCGCGGAGGAGTATCGTCATGATCAAGCTGAGCGTTGGCCGCCCGGTGGCCATTGCGATGGCCTACTTTGCCCTTTCGTTCCTGGGCGCGCGCGCGTGGCTGAACATCCCGGTCGAGCTCATGCCGAATGCGAGCCTGCCCCGCCTCTCGGTCAACGGCGGCTGGGCCGGTGCCTCGCCCGAAACGGTCGAGGCTTTCCTGACATCGCCGCTGGAGGCGGAGATTCAGCTCGTCGAAGGCGTCGAGAAGGTGACCTCGATGTCCTACGAGGGAAGGGCGGAGATCGACGTTCTGTTCAATCGGGACACCGACATGGACTTCGCCCGCCTGGACCTGGCGGAGCGGCTCGCCAAGCTGGAGGAGTCCGTGCTGCCCCCGGGGGTGTCGGGGGTGTCGGTGTCCCAGTATGTCCCGCAGGAGTTTCAACAGAGCCAGAACCGGTCACTCATGGGCTATACCTTCACGGGCCCCCGTACACTGGCGTCGCTGCGGGAACACCTCGTCGATGTCGTGGTGCCGCAGCTGAGCCAGATTCCGGGGGTGGGCCTGGTCTCGGTTTCGGGCGGGCAGGAGCGGATCCTGGAGGTGGAGCTGGACAAGGAGGTGATGGCCGCGCTCGGGGTGTCCACGAGCGACGTGAGCAGCAAGCTCCGCTCCCTGGATCTCGTCCGCGAGGCGGGTGCGATTCGCGAGGGTGAGCAGCAGTGGACGGTCACGATCCGGAACCGCCCCGCGTCGGTCGAGGATATCCGCGAGGCGGTCATCAGTACGGACGGCGAGCGCGTCGTGCGGATCTCCGACATTGCGGTGGCGGTCCGGCACACATACGAGGATGCCTGGCAACACTACCGCGTCAACGCGCGGCCGGCGGTGCGCATGAGGGTACTGAAGGAGGCCGGCAGCAATTCGGTGGAGGTTGCCGACCGGGTCAGGGAACGGATGGAGCGGGTCAAGGACCTCAATCCGCCCAACACGCGCTTCATCCTCGACCGGGACGAGAGCGAGGAGATCCGGCGGGACATGGCCGACAAGCGAACCCGGGCGGCCATCTCCATGCTCGTCGTGTTCGCGGTGCTCTTCCTATTCCTGTCGATTCGGGCGTCGCTGGTGGTCTTCGCCACCATCTTCTTCTCGGTCCTCATCGCCATCAACGTCATCTACTTCGCGGGCTTCACCCTCAACCGGTTCACGCTGATGGGGCTCGCGGCCGGGTTCGGGCTCTACGTCGACAACTCCATCGTGGTGCTGGAGAACATCTACCGGCGATGGCAGGCCGGGCACTCGCGCAAGGAAGCCATTCTCGATGGTGCGAGGCATGTCGTCCTCCCGATCCTGGCGGCCACGCTCACGACGCTGATCGTGTACGCGCCCTGGCTGTACCTGACCGGCGAGCAGCGCGTCTACTATCTGCCGATGGGGATCATGATCGTGCTCAGCGTGATCGGATCGGTCCTGGTGGCCTTCACCTTCATCCCCGCGCTGATCGGGAAACTGCTGCCGGAGCGGGACCCGGCGGCGCTCGCCGGCGTCCCCCGCCGCGAAGCCTTCTACCAGCGCTTCTACCGGGGCCTCGTGGCCCGCACCCTCAATTGGCCGTGGGTCACCGTGTTCATTCCGTTCCTGGTCCTGGTGGGGTCGTGGTACCTCTTCGACAGGAACGTGGTTCGGGGGCGGGTGTGGTTCGGCGGCGGCAGCCAGTCTTCGTACATCTCGATCAGCATCGACCTTCCGCGGGGCTCCGACATCGATCGTACCGACGAGCTCACCAAGTTCTTCGAGGAACGGCTGCTCCAGATGCCCGAGATCAAGGACTTCACCACCAACGTATACGCGACCAACAGCAGTACCATCGTCACCTTCCCGGAGCACCTGGAATACACGGACGTGCCGGTGCGGATCAAGGAGCAGCTCTTCGCCTACTCGCTCGGATTTGCGCGTGCCGAGGTCCGCGTCTTCGGGTACGGCCCGTCCTTCTACGGCGGTGGGGGAGGAGGTGGAGGGAACTACAGCATCCAGATTCTGGGGTACAACTACGAGCAGGTGCGGGATATCGCCGAGGTCCTGGGGGCCCGGCTCCGCCGGCAGGCGCGCATCAGGGACGTGGATACGAATGCGAGCTTCCGCTCGTGGGGACGGGACCGCGCCACGGAATTCGCCGTGGTCATCCACCGCGACCGCGCGGCGCAGCACGGGGTTTCGGTGACGCACCTCGTCAGCGAGATCAACTCCGCAGTTCAGGGACGGGTTGCCTCGGGCGAAGCCATCAAGATGGGAGGTGACGAGATACCGTACGCGGTAAAGCTCGAGGGCTACCGGGAGGTCGACCTGCACGAACTCAGGAAGACGCTGGTCGTGACCCCCGCGGGCGACGCGATCCGCCTGGGCGAGCTGATCTCCATCGAGGAGCGAAACCTGCTTTCGGCCATTCGAAGGGAGGACCAGCAGTACGAGCGCACGGTGCGCTACGAATTCCGGGGACCGTACAAGCTCGGGGATCTCGTGCACACCAGCTTCATCAACGCGACCGATGTTCCCCCGGGGTACACGGTCCAGAAAGCGGACCGCTACAGCTGGTCGCGCGAGGACCAGCGGGAGGTCCTCATGGTGCTGCTGGTGGCGATCTTCCTCGTCGGCATGGTCACGTCGGCGCTCTTCGAATCGGTCCGGCTCGCGCTCTGCGTTCTGCTGACGGTGCCGATGGCGCTGATCGGGGTGTTCCTGATCTTCTTCTACACCAACGCTCACTTTACACGCGAAGCCTACATAGGCGTAATCATGATGGGAGGGATCGTTGTCAACAACGCCATTCTCCTTGTCGACCACATCAACCGGGTGCGAAGGGAGACCAGTCTTGCCCTCAAAGCGGCGATCCTCAAGGGGACCATGGAACGGGTGCGTCCCATCCTGATGACTTCGACGACCACGATCGGGGCCCTGCTTCCGCTGGTGCTCTTCTCGCCGACGGTGAACGCGAACATCTGGAACTCGCTGGCACTTTCGATGATCGGGGGGCTGGCGGCGTCCACCTTCCTGGTGCTGCTGGTCACTCCGGCGCTGTACCTGTTGTTGGTGCGCGGCAAAGCAGGTGTCGTGGAGGGGGTGCCGGTGGGTGGGGCGATGGGTGGCGGCGCGGGTACGGAGAGCCCGGCGGGAGGTGCGCGCGCGTAGCGGACACTGCGGGTTGGGTGGCCCGGCCCGCTTTTTGCCTGTTCGAAATGTCAATTCAACGTTACATTAAGTCATGTATAGTGTACATTATGCGGATTCACCCACGGACTGGCAGGGGTGGCCAGGACTACGATGAGACTCCGCTTCGCCCCCTCGCCGACGGGGTACCTCCACGTCGGCGGCGCCCGCACGGCGCTCTTCAACTGGCTGTTGGCGCGCCGGGGCGGGGGCACGTTCGTGCTTCGCATCGAGGACACGGACCGGGAGCGGAGCCGCCCCGAGCACGTCGAGGCGATCCTGAACGGGCTGACGTGGCTGGGGATGGACTGGGACGAGGGGCCGTTCTTCCAGGCCTCGGGCGTGGAGCGTCACCGGGCCGATGCGCTGCGGCTGTTGGCGGAGGGGCGGGCGTACAGGGACTTCACGCCGCGTGAGGAGTTCGAGCAGGCGCGTGATGCGGCGGTGGCGGAGGGGAGGGGGGCGGTCACCCGGCTCTCGCGGGAACTGGCCACGCGCCTCCCGCCCGCCGAGCAGGAACGGCGAGCCGCCGCCGGAGACCCCTTCGCGGTCCGTTTCCTGGTCTCGGACGGCGAGACCTCCTGGCGGGACCTGGTGCACGGGGACACCTGCTTCGCCAACGCCGAAATCGACGACTTCGTGATCCTCCGGAGCGACGGCACCCCCACCTACAACCTCGCGGTCGTCTCGGACGACGCCGACACGGCCATCACCCACGTGCTCCGCGGCGACGACCACATCTCGAACACGCCCAAGCAGATCCTCCTCTACGAGGCGCTCGGCCGCCCGGTCCCCGCCTTCGGCCACCTCCCGATGATCCTGGGTCCGGACGGGAAGCGGCTCTCGAAGCGCCACGGCGCCCGAGCGGTGGAGGCCTTCGAGGCGGAAGGGGTGGTGCCCGACGCGATGGTGAACTTCCTCGCGCTGCTGGGATGGTCGCCCGGGACCGACGAGGAACTGCTGTCGCGGGCCGATCTCATCGAGCGGTTCTCGCTGGAACGCGTCCTCAGGAAGGGGTCCGTCTTCGACCCGGCCAAGCTCTTCTGGATGAACGGCCAGTACATCGCGATCATGGCGCCGGAGGAGCTGACGGGTGCGCTGCGCGAGGCGCTCGAACGCGACGGGGTCGCCCCGGGCGAAATCGCGCTCGACGAGGAGGCCTTCGCGCGAATGGCCGCCGCGCTGGCGCCCCGAAGCCGCACCTTCACCGAGATGGCCCGGCTGTCGCGGCCATACATCGGGCCCATCCGCGACTACGATCCCAAGGCGACCCGCAAGAACTGGTACCGGGATCCGGCCGCGACGGCCGGCGTGTTGTCGGCGGTGCGTGACAGCTTGGCGGCGACAGCGTGGGAGCCCGAGGCGCTCGAGGACGCGCTGCGCGCGCTGGCGGGGGAGCTGGGGGTGGGGGCGGGGAAGGTCTTTCAGCCGCTGCGCGTGGCGCTTACGGGGGTGGCCGCGTCACCCGGGATCTTCGATGTGCTGCTGATTCTGGGCCGGGAGCGGTCGCTGGCGCGGGTGGAGCGGGCGCTGGTGCGGGTCGCGGACGGTCCGTAGCGGCCGGAGGCCGGTCCCCCGATCACTCCCTCAGGTGCCCCAGCGCCTCCTTCAGCTCGAGCCTGGCCCGGTGGATGTACGTCTTCACCGTCCCCAGGGGCAGGTCCATGATCTCCGCGATCTCGTTGTAGGAATAGCCCTCCACATGGCGCAGCAGCGTCACCTCCCGGTAGTGCGGGCGCAGCTTTCCGATCGCGGCCTCGATGTGGGTGCCGAGTTCTCTGTTCTCCACGTACTCGTCGGGGCGCTCGTAGGTCGACTCGACGACCGGTTGCGTCCGGGCCTGCGCCTCTTCCGTCAGGGCGTAGCGGGATCCCTCCAGCGAAACGGTGTCGATGCGCTTCCGCCGCAGGTGGTCGATGGTGAGGTTGTGCGCGATCTTGAAGATCCAGCTGGAGAACTTGTAGCTGGGGTTGTATTTGCCGATCGCCCTGAACGCCCGTATGAACGTCTCTTGGGACAGGTCCTCGGCGAGGCCCCGGTCCCGCACCATGCGGTAGATCAGCGAGAAGACCGGCCGTTCGTACCTCTGCAGCAGCTCCCTGAATGCGCTCTCGCGACCGGCGGCGGCCTCTGCCGCCAGTTTCCTGTCATCGGGGGAAGGATTGCTCAAGGGGTTCGCTGCTTTCGCGGGCGCGGACACTCGTGGATTCCAATATACTCGAAGCGGACTGCGCGATCCCCAGCATCCCCATATCCGAAAAGACGAGCGACTTCTTGACCGCCTCACGACAGGCCGAGCCGGCCAGCGGCCGTGAACGCGCCAGACAGGTGCGCACGCTCTTCAGCGAGATCGCCCACCGCTACGACCTTCTCAACCACGTCCTCAGCCTGAACATCGACAGGAGGTGGCGGAAGCGCGCCGTCGCCGCGCTGGACTGGGAACGGGCACCCGACGGGACCTACCTGGACGCCTGCGCAGGCACCTTCGACCTTGCGCTTACACTCACCGGCCCGCGGGGGTTCCACGGCCGCGTGATCGGCGCCGACTTCGCCCTGCCGATGCTCGCGCGCGGTCTCCCCAAGATCGACGGCCACCCGGTCGCGCCCCTCTGCGGCGATACCCAGCGCCTGCCGCTTCGGAGCGGTTCGCTAGCGGGCGCGATGGTCGGGTTCGGGGTGCGTAACCTGTCGGATCTCACGGCCGGGTTCCGGGAGCTGTACCGGGTCCTGGAGCCGGGCGGCCGACTCGTGATCCTGGAGTTCACCGTACCTCCCGGCAGGGTGCTGCGGGCGGGCTACATGGTGTACTTCAACCACATCCTTCCGCGCCTGGGACGGCTGGTCTCGGGGCATCCCTGGGCGTACAGCTACCTGCCCAGGTCGGTGCGGGACTTTCCGGGTCCGGACGCACTCGCGGAGCTGCTGCGCGGGGCCGGGTTCGCCTCGGTGGAGTGGCGTTACGTCAGCGGCGGGATCGTGGCGATCCACGTGGCCGCGAAGAGTCCGGCGGCGGGGGAGGGGGATCCTCCTCCAGGATCGTGACGTTGCCCAGCTCCGAGGGCGAGCCGTCGAAGCGGGTCGTGTCGCCCACCAGCAGGATCGTCATGCGGGCCGGGTCCAGCTGGTCGCGGAAGACGTCGTGGACGGCGCGGGGTGTGACCCGCTGGATGCCCCCCAGGTACCGCTCCAGCCAGTCGGCGGGGAGGTCGAGCGTGCGGTAGGTCATACTGCGGGAGACCACCTGCAGAGGCGTGCCGAAGTTGAAGACGAAGCCATTGACCGCCACGTCGATGACGCGCGACACCTCTTCGCCGGAGGGCGGCGCGTCCCGCATGGAGCCGAGCACTTCGAGGAGGAGGCGCGCCGCGGCCAGCGTGCTCTCCGCTTTCGTTCGCGTCAGCGCACCGACGAGCCCGTCGCTCCGTCTCGAAGCCGTCCAGATCGACGACGCGCCGTATGCCAGCCCCTCGCGGGTCCGCACCTCGGTGCTGAGACGGCTGGAAAGCCCGGAGGCCCCCAGGATCGAGTTGCCGATCCGCGAGGCGAAGTAGGCGGGGCTGTCGCCCTGCCGTAGCGTGGTGGCGTGCGCGGCGATGACCACGCTCTGCTCGATCGGCTTGTGGATGACGAACACGCCGGGCCCCTGCCGAATATCGGGGACGGGGTATTCCCGCAGGTTGCCGGAACAGGGCGGCCAGTCCGCCAGCACCTCTTCGAGCAGCGCCTCCGCGTGGTCCCATTCCACGTCGCCGGCCACGCCCAGCACCATGTTGCCGGGACAGATCACCGCTTCGTGCACGTAACGCAGATTCTCCTCCGCGACGTCGCCGGGCTCGAGGTCGCCGACGGCCATCTCCCAGCCGACGGGGTGGTCGCCGTACATGATCCGGTTGAAGCGTCCGTACGCCAGCGAGGCTGGATCGTCGCCGCGCCGCCGCACCCGCTCCAGTTCGGCTCCGCGCCAGCGTTCGGCCTGGGCGGAGTCGAACCGGGGCTGGCGCAGCATCTCGGCCCAGAGCGGCACGGCCTCGTCCATGTGCTCGGCCAGGAAGTTGACCCATGAGGATGCGCTGGTGCCTCCCTGTCCGAAGCTCATCGCCAGCGCGAGCGACTCGATGCGCACGTCGACGGAATCGGGCGGCAGCGAGGCCGTCCCCCCGCCACGGAGCAGAGTGGGCATGGCGGAGGCGGCGGCGAGGTAGTCGCGGGGAAGGTTGCTCACCCCTCCCTTGAAGACCGCGTAGAAGGTGACCAGTGGGAGTTCGTGGTTCGGCAGGAAGTAGACGGGCACGCCCCGGACCGATTCTTCCCGGGGCTGGAGGGGGGTGAAGCGCAGTTCGGGGACTTCGAGCGACGCGATGCGGTCGCGGACGGTCTCCTGGGCGGTGGCGGTGGCGGGCAGGCTGGGGACGAGCAGCGCGGTTGCTGCCAAGGCGATCCGAAGCCATGGGGTGACGTGTCCGCGGCTCACCGCAAACCCCCTTTCCGCACCATGGTAGCCACCGTCCGCCTGCCGGCATCCAGATACTTCACCGCCATCCGCTGAACGTCCTCCGGCGTCACCTCCAGAATCCGGCGGGAAAGCCGGAAGGTCTCGCGCCAGTCCCCGAACACGGCTTCGGATTCGGCGATCTGCATTCCCAGTTGCAGGTTCGACGACAGCCGGCGGAACTCGCCGGCGCGGACCTGGTTCCTGATCCTCTCAAGAGCGGCCGCGTCGGGCGCGTCTTCCCGCATGTCATCCAGTTCCTCATAGATGGACTGTTCGAGTTCATGCGTTGTATGAGGTGCCTTCGGGACCGCGTTGATGATGAAGAGCCCGGGGTACTCGAATCCCGGCCCCAGGTACGCCGACACATGGATGGCCGACTGGTCCCCGGCGACCAGGCGCCGGTAGAGGCGTGTGCTCCTGCCCGCGGTGAGCAGCGAGCCGAGCATCTGGAGCGCGGGCGCGTCCTCGTGAAGCCCCGACACCGCCCGCCACCCGATCATCAGCCGGGGCTCGGCGTCGAACTCGACGGTGATGCGGCGCTCTCCGGCCTGCTCGGGCTCGCGCGCCAGAACCGGGGGCGCGGGACGGCCCGGGGGTACCGCGCCGAAATACTCCTCCGCCCACGCCACGACCCGGTCCGGGTCGACATCGCCGACTATGGCCGCCACCGCGTTGCGCGCGCCGTAATAGTCACGGAAATACTCCGTCACCTGACGGCGCGACATGTACTCCAGGTCGGCCGCGTGACCGATCACGGGGACTCCGTAGGGGTGGACCTGGAAGGCCGTGGCCAGCAGGGCGGTCTGGATGATCCCTCCCGGGCTCGTCTCCAGCCGCGTCCGCCGTTCCTCGTGGACCACGTCCAGCTCGGTGTGGAAGCCTCGCAGCACCGGGTTGCGCATTCGGTCGGACTCGAGGGCGAACCACAGTTCGAGGCGGTTCGCGGGGATTTCGACGAAGTAGCGCGTCGCCTCGAAGGAGGTGGTGGCGTTGAGCCCCCGCGCCCCCGCGGCCGAGAGGATGCGGTCGTACTCGTTGGGGATGGCGTAGGCTTCGGCTTCGTCCTCGAACGAGGCGACGGCATGGGTGAGGCGCCGAATGCGGGCCGTGTCGGGACGGGGACGGGCCAGTTCGGCGAGCAGCGAGTCGTGCGCGGCGTCGGCGGCGGCGAGAAGGGGCGCCTCCTGCGCGGGGTCGGTGGTGCCGACTTCGCGGGAGCCCTTGAATAGCATGTGCTCCAGAACGTGCGCGATCCCGGTGTTGCCGAGGTGCTCGTTGACCGAGCCGACCGGGTAGTGGACCACCAGCGAGACGGTGGGTGCCTGGCGGCGCGGCAGGATGAGGAAGGTCATGCCGTTGTCGAGGACGTGCCGGAAGACAGGGAGCTGCTCGCCGGGGGCGGGCGTGGTGGGCGGGGTCTGGGGAGCGAGGGGTGGGGTGGGGAAGAGGACGAGGAGGACGAGGGCCACGGCGGTGTGTTTCACGGGAGCGCGCTCCCGTCCTGGCAGCACGAGCACACGAAGGCCGAGCGGCCCCCGAAGACGATCCGCTCGATGGCGGTGCGGCAACGGGTGCAGGGTTCGCCCTCGCGGCCGTAGGCGTGGAGCGCGCGGCCGAAGCGGCCCTCGTCTCCGTTGGCGTCGCGGTAGTGGCGAAGCGTGGTGCCGCCGGCCCGTATCGCATTTCGCAACACACGCCGGAGCGCCCGGTGCAGCCGGGCCGCGGCGGCCGGGTCGATCGCGTTGGCGGGGGTTCGGGGGTGGATGCGGGCGAACCACAGGGCTTCGACCGCGTAGATGTTCCCCACGCCGGCCACGCGGCGCTGGTCGAGGAGGAGCGACCGGACGGGGGACCTCGAACGCGCCAGAATGCGAGCCAGCCGGGCCGCGGTGAAGCTGCGCGCGAGCGGCTCGGGGCCCAGGCGCCGCGACCAGCGCGTCCACTCCGAGGCCGGGACCGCCGTTAGGCAACCGAAACGGCGCACGTCGTCGTAGATCATCCAGCCGCCGTCTTCAAGGTGGAAGACGACGGCAGGGTGCGTGGAAGGGAGGTCCGCGCCGGAGTCCGAGCCCGTCATGAGGCGGCCGCTCATCCCCAGGTTGACCACCATTCGCGAAGCGTCCTCGAAGGTGAAGACCACGTTCTTCCCCCGCCGCCCCACTCCCCGAAACTCCCGCCCGCCCACCGCCCGCGCAAAGGGACCCACCGGACCGCGCACCACGTCTTCACGCACCACGTCGACGCCTCGGACGACCCGGCCCGGGAGGATGGCATTCAGCCCCCGCGCGATGGTCTCGGCCTCGGGGAGCTCGGGCACGGCCGCCTACTCCAATGCGACCGCGGTGCCGCTGGTGGACACCATGAGCATCCCGTTCCCCGTGCCCAGCACCTCGTAGTCCAGGTCCACCCCGATGACCGCGTCGGCGCCACGCGCCCGCGCCTCGTTGGACATCTCGCGCAAGGCCTCCTCGCGCGCCTCGCGAAGGCTGTTCTCGTACGCCTTCGAGCGCCCGCCCACGAAGTCCCGGAACCCCGCCATGATGTCCTTGAAGACGTTGGCCCCGATGATCGCTTCTCCCGTCACGATCCCCAGGTATTCGCGGACCCTGCGGCCTTCCAGTGTGGGTGTCGTTGTAATGACCATGATCTCTCTTCTTCTCCTCGGTGGTGAATTCTAACTCCGCCGCCGCTGCTCCTCGCGCCAGCCGATGTCACGTCGGTAATACTTGCCCTCAAAGTTGATCGCCGCCGCCGCACGCCGGCTCGCCTCGCACGCCCTCCCGAAGTCCGGCGCCACCGCCGTCACCGCCAGCACCCGTCCCCCGGAAGTCACCAGCTTACCGGAATCCAGCGCCGTACCGGCGTGGAATACATGCACACCGTCCCCCATCTCCGGAATCGACACACTCGCACCCTTGCCGTACGACCCCGGATACCCGGAAGCGGCCAGAACCGTCGTCACGGCCGCCCCGCCCGCAAAAGTCGGCTCGTGCCCGGCCAGCCCCCCGCCCCCCGCCACCGCCATCATCGGCTCGAGCAGCGAAGACTCCAGCAGCGGCAGCACCGCCTGCGTCTCCGGATCGCCGAAGCGGCAGTTGAACTCGACCACCTTCGGCCCCTCGTCCGTGATCATCAGCCCCGCGTAGAGCAGACCCTGAAACGGACACCCGGCCTCGCCAAGCGCCCTCAGCACCGGCGCTACGACCGTGTCCTCCACCTCCCTCATCAGCTCGTCGGTGACGAACCCGACCGGCGCATAGGCACCCATTCCCCCCGTGTTCCGCCCCGTGTCGCCCTCGCCGATCCGCTTGTGGTCCTGCGAAGGGAGCAGCGTCACGAAGTCCTCGCCGTCCGCAATGCAGAAGACCGAGAGCTCCTCGCCCTCCATGAACTCCTCGATCACCACACGGCTGCCCGCCTCCCCGAAGGCCCCCGCGAGCATCTCGCGCGCGGTCCGCACGGCCTCGCCCACCGTCGCGCAGACCACCGCCCCCTTCCCCGCGGCCAGACCCGACGCCTTGACCACCACCGGCGCCCCCCACGCCTCGATGCAGGCCGCCGCCCGGTCCGGATCCGTATGCACCTCGTACCCCGCCGTCGGCACCCCCGCGCCCGCCATCAGATCCTTCGCGAACGCCTTGCTGGACTCGATCCGCGCGGCCGCCGCCGAGGGCCCGAACGCGGGCACGCCCCGCGCCTGCAACCGGTCGACGAGCCCCGCCGCCAGCGGCCCCTCCGGACCCACCACGGCCAGGTCGATCCTCTCGCCGGCCGCCCAATCCGCGAGCGCCCCCACATCACGCGGCGCGATGTCCACGCCCGTGCACTCACCCGCCATCCCCCCATTCGGCCGCGTCACGTAAAAGGCCGCATCCGGCGCGTCCCTCCGCAGCTTCCAGAGCAAGGTATGCTCCCGCCCGCCGTTTCCCGCGATCAGAATGCGGATCGGCCCCCTGCCCATCACTTCTTGAACGAATCCATGAAGCTGCCGCCCACCCGCTTCGCCGCATCGGCCATCTGGTCCATGAAGTCCTTTGCGCCCTCCTTGTAGGCGCCCGCCGCCTCCGACAGATCCTCGGCGTAGCCCGGATCGGGATCGCCGCGCCGCTGGTAGTCGCCCCTGAGCACCCGGTCGTACTCGCCCGCTTCGATCCAGGCCCGCACCTCGGAGAGCCTCAGCACCCAGAACGGGTGGGTCTCGCCGAGCAGGTTGAGGACCTTGAAGACCTGGTCGGCGACGTCCCCGGAGACCTGGTATTCCTCCGCCTGGTGGATGAACTCGGGGAGCGAGGTCTCTTCCTCCTTGCCGCCTCCGGCCATCTTGAGCATCGACGACATGACCGTCTCCGGGTCCTGGATCGCGAGCAACCCCGCACGATCCGCCGACAGTTCGGCCTTCCGGTTCCACTCCAGCAACCCTATGAGAATGGCCCGCGCCGCGAGTCCCACGATGGGAAAGCCCAGCTTGGCGAGTTCGACCAGGAGCTGCGTCATCGTCTTGTAGAGGACATGGTCGCTCATGACATGTCCGAGTTCGTGGCCCATCACATACGAGACCTGCTCGTCGGACAGCAGTTCGACCGACCCGGAGTTCATGATGATGAACGGCTCTTTCATCCCGTAGGCGCCGGCGTTGACGATCGGGTTCTGGGCCACGAAGAGCGGGTAGCGCGAGGGGGCGTCCAGCGTGTCGCACACCTCGCAGTAAAGGTCCCATAGGCGGGGAAACTGGTTGGGCCCCACGCGAACCGCGTTGGCTTGGAACGCCAGCCGGATGGGCTTCTCGCCGAAGAAGCCGAAGAGGGCGCGCAGCACCTGGTCGAAGAGGGGGAGCTTGCGGAGGGCGGCCAGCGCGGCCCGGTCGGCCGGGTGTTCCCAGACGCGGGACGAGATGTCGGTGAGGACGGTTTTCGCGCGGGTGCCGCCGCCGTTTCCGTCTTCACCGCCGGAGCCGTTGCCGTAGTCGTAGTCGAAATCGTAGTCGGTCATCTCTATCCCCTCATGTCAGTGCGTGTTGTGAGACGGGCTGCCGGTCACGGCTTCCCATACGGAGGGCCCGGTTCAGGTCTTCCACCAGGTCGTCGGCGTCCTCGATGCCCGCGGAAAGGCGCACCAGGCCGTTCGTGATGCCCATGCGGCGCCGTTCGGGCTCGGGAACGGAGGCGTGGGTCATGAGCGACGGGATGCAGATCATCGATTCGACGCCGCCCAGGCTCTCGGCCAGGCGGAAGATGCGGGTTCCTTCTGCCAGCAGCCGGGCGTCGTCCTCGGCCAGTTCCGCCGACACCATGCCGGTGAAGCCGGTCATTTGGCGGGAGGCCAGGGCGTGCTCCGGATGGGAGGGGAGGCCCGGGTAGTGGACGGTGCGGACCGCGGGGTGGGACTGCAGGAACTCGGCGATCCGCGCGCCGTTTTCGTTATGCCGGGCCATGCGCAGGTGCAGGGTTTTCGTGCCGCGCAGCGTCAGCCACGAATCCATGGGACCGGGGACGGGCCCGGTGGACTTGCGCATGAAGTGGATCTCTTCGGCCAAGGCGTCGTCGTCGAGGACGATGATGCCGCCCAGCACGTCGCTGTGGCCGTTCAGGTACTTGGTGGTCGAGTGGACGACGATGTCGGCGCCGAGCGCGAGCGGCTGCTGGTTGTACGGCGATGCGAAGGTGTTGTCGACACAGAGCAGGGCGCCGGATGCGTGCGCGATGTCGGCGGCCGCCGCGATGTCGGTGATCCGCATGAGCGGGTTGGTGGGCGTCTCCAGGTGGACGAGCCGGGTCGCGCCGGGACGGATGGCGCCCTGGAGCGCGCCGAGGTCACGGGAGTCGACGAGGGTGACCTCGATGCCGAGGCGGCCGAGCACCTGGGTGAACATGCGCGTGGTGCCGCCGTAGAGGTTCTCCTCGCTGACGATGTGGCCGCCCGCCGCGAACACCTTGGCCAGGCATTCGATGGCGGCGAGGCCGCTTGAGAATGCGATGCCGTGAGCGCCCCCCTCCAGCGACGCGATGTTGGCTTCGGACGCCTCGCGGGTGGGGTTCTGCAGCCGCGCGTACTCGTAGCCCTTGTGGCGGCCGAGCCCTTCCTGCACGTACGTGGAGGTCTGAAAGACCGGGGTGGTGATCGCGCCCGTCACGGCCTCCGGGGACTGGCCCGCGTGAACGCAGCGGGTGTCGAATCGGTCCGTCGGGTCGGACAAGCGGCTGTCTCCGGGGGGGTTGGGGTGGAAGGGTGGGGGTGGCGTGGGGACGTATGAATCTAGCAGTGCGTGGATGAATCCGCGCAGGTGGAGGCGCATGGTTTGCAACGGTGCCGCCAAGGTCGGCAGTCTCATGAAATAGATGGACTGACCGGTTGTTCCGAGGTACTCGGGAAAGAGGGGGGAGAATGAGGAGTTTCAGCGTTTGTTTCGTCGTGGCGGCCGCCCTCCCACCGATGGCGGGTGCCGCAGGCCAGCAGACGGAGGGTTCGACGGGGATCCGCACCGTGATCCGGGACAGCGCAGGCACCCGCATCATCGAGAATGCCCGCCCACCGGAGGGGTCGCGGCTGGACTGGCGGCTGGGGCCGGAGCCGCTGGTGTCGATCGGGCGGATGGAGGGTGAGGAGCCCTACTTGTTTCACCGGGTCTTCGGTGCCACGCTGCTCTCCGATGGGCGGATCGTGGTCGGGGACGACGGACCCAAGGAGTTGCGCGTCTTCGATCGGAATGGAGAATACCTCGAGACCTGGGGAGGACAGGGGGAGGGGCCGGGAGAGTTCGGCGAGGCCCAGCTCTGGGGAATGGAAAAGCTGACGGGGGACTCGATCCTCGTGTGGCACTTCTGGTACCCGGAGCTGACCGTGTACGGGCCGAACGGCGAATTCGCGCGACGATTCATCCCGGAGCGGAGCAGGTGGGACAACCGGGATCGGCGCAGTCACCTGTGGCCGCTCAGTGTGTCGCGCAACGGATTGATCCTGGCCGGTCAGGACGATGTCTACTTCGACCCTGCGGAGGTGGAGGTCTGGGACGCGGGGGGCAGGCTTCGCGGTTCGCTGGGGGCACACCCCGCAAGGGAATCCAGCCGCGCCGGGAGCGAAGATCGCGGGCCCCTGATGTTCGGCGACTACGTGTACCGGCGAGCCTGGGGCGATCTGTTCGTCATCAGCTCAAACCGCCGGTACGAAATCAGGGCGTTTGCGGTGGACGGCTCGCTGGCCCGGATCGTCCGCATGGAACACGTGCCGCGCGAGCCCGCCGAGGCTCACATCGAGGCGTACATCGGTGAAAGGCTGTCCCGGATTCCGAGTGAGCGCACCGATCAACTGGCGGAACGGCGAAGGGAGTTGAGCGCCATGCCGGTGGCCGAACACCTGCCTGCCTTTTCCGCCCTCCGGGGCGACGACGCGCTGGGCTACCTCTGGGTTTTCGAATACGAGGCGCCGGGTGAAGAGACTGCCGGCACGCTCTTCAACATCTTCGATTCCGAGGGCCGGGTGCTCGGATACTTCGAGATTCCGGAGGGGATGACGATCATGGAGATCGGGGCGGATTACGTACTGGCCCGGGTCGAGAATGATCTCGGGGTGCACTCGGTGCAGTTGCTGGCGTTCGAGCGGGAAATGTAAACTCGGGTTGACAGAATGGAAAGTTCCGTTGACATCGTGAAGAGGTGAGCGGGGCGTCCCAATCCAGCATGCCGGTGTCCCTTGATTTGCCGCGGCGGCGCGCGGACGAAGACGTAAGCTGGAACCACGCAGGCCCACTTTCTTTATCCCGCCCCCGGTCGGCGCTAGCTTTGCGACAGGGCCCTGCACCACCCACCCGGTCTCCGCCAGCAAACCACGCCTCCTATCATGCCGATCCACCTCCCACCCGACCTGATGGTCAGCGTTTCCGGGTTCAGGGGCCGCGTGGGGGAAAGCGTGACACCGGAACTGTTTGCGGGACTCGCCGCCGCGTACGGCTCCTTCTTGCAAGCCGAGGGTGACGGAGATCACGTCGTCGTGGGGCGCGACTCGCGGACCTCGGGGCCGATGCTGGCGCGGGCCACCGTCGCGGGCCTGCTCTCCGTCGGGTGCAGAGTGACCGAGCTCGGGATCGTCCCCACGCCCACGCTGATGCTTGCCGTGCGCGATACGGACGCGGCCGGGGGCCTCGGGGTGACGGCGAGCCACAACCCGGCCGAGTGGAACGCGCTCAAGTTTGCCGTGAAGGGCGGGACGTTTCTTCCTCCCGACCGAATGGCGCGCTTTCAGACTCTGGTCCGTGAAGGCGACCCCGGCCGTGCACCCTGGAACGGCATCACAACCCCCACCCGGGACGATTCCTGGCCGAAGCGCCACCTCGAACGCATCCTCGACCTCACCTTTCTCGACACGGAACGGATCCGCGCGCAGCGAATTCGTGTCGCGCTGGACTGCGTGAACGGGGCGGGGGGCGTGATCATGCCGGAGTTGCTTGCGCGGCTGGGTTGCGAGGTGCACGGCATGGCCCTCGAACCGAACGGCCGCTTCCCTCGCGACCCGGAGCCCACGGCTGCCAACCTGCGCGGACTGGGCGATCTCGTCACGGCCACCGGGGCGCGGATCGGCCTCGCCGTGGACCCGGATGCCGACCGTTTGTCGCTGGTGGACGAACGGGGCCGTCCCCTGGGCGAGGATCTGACCCTCGCGCTGGCCGCGGACGTGGTGCTCGCGCGGCGGCCGGGCACCGTGGTCACGAACCTGTCGACCAGCCGCGTGCTCGATGACGTGGCCGCGAAGCACGGCTGCCGCGTGGTTCGCGCACCGGTCGGCGAGATCAACGTGGTCGTGCGGATGATGGCCGAGGGGGCGGTGGTGGGGGGGGAGGGCAATGGTGGCGTGATCCTGCCCGCGCTGCACCACACGCGTGACGCCGCTGCCGGGGCCGCACTCCTTCTACAATACCTGGCCGACGAGCCCGATGTCCCCCTCTCGGAGCGGATCGCCCGCCTTCCCTCCTACCGCATCGTGAAGGAGAAAGTGAGTTTCCCGCGCGACCGCCTCGACGACGCGTACGCCGCCCTCGTTCGCGGCCTCCCGGAAGGGGACTCGGACCGCAGCGACGGCCTGCGCCTGGAATGGCCAACCGAGGCCAGCTGGCTCCATGTCCGCCCCTCCGGCACCGAACCGGTCGTGCGGCTGATCGCCGAGGCCCGCGAGCCCGCATCCGCCCGCTCGCTGGTGGACGGCGCCCGCATCACCCTCCGGACCGTGGCGGGCACCTGACATGTGCGGCATCATCGGCTACGTGGGCCCCCGCCCGGCCGGGCCCATCCTGATGGAGGGACTGAAACGGCTCGAGTACCGAGGCTACGACTCGGCCGGGCTGGCGGTTATGAGTCCCGAGGATGCCCTGGCCGTCGAGAAACAGCCCGGCAAGATCTCCGAACTGGAAGATTCCCTCAACGGCCGGCTGCCATCCGGTCGCTGCGGGATCGCGCACACGCGCTGGGCCACGCACGGTCCCCCGACCCGCGCCAACGCCCACCCCCACCTGTCGCCCTCGCAGGACATCGCGCTGGTCCACAACGGGATCATCGAGAGCGCGGCGCACCAGCGGCCGTGGCTGCGCGACATGGGTTACGAGTTCCGCTCCCAGACCGACACCGAGGTGCTGGTCCACCTCATCGACCTCGCTTTCCGCGACACGGACCTCCTTGAGGACGCGGTGGCGGCGGCGCTGGCACGCGTCGAGGGGACGTACGGGATCGCGGTCGTGAGCTCGCGCGACCCCGGCAAGATCGTGGTCGCGCGCAACGGCAGCCCCGTTCTGCTCGGGATCGGTGCCAAGGACGAGTACTTCGTCGCCTCGGACGCGGCCGCCGTCGTCGCCCACACCCAGCGCGTGGTGCGGCTGCGCGACGGCGACTCGGCGGTCCTGAGCCGGGAGGGGTACCGCACCTTCGACCCGGCGCGGCGCGCGGTGCGGCGCGGGGCGCAGATCGTCACCTGGAGCGCGGAGGAGATCGGGAAGGGCGGCTACGACCACTACATGTACAAGGAGATCCGGGAGCAGCCGTCCTCGCTGCGCGACGTGATGCGCGGCCGGCTCCTGGAGGAGGAGGGGGGATCCCGGCTGGGCGGCCTGGCCAAGGCGGAGAAGCACCTGCTCGCCGCGGACCGGATCGTCATCACCGCCTGCGGCACCAGCTGGCACGCCGGCCTGATCGGCGCCTACATGCTCGAGGAACTCGCCCGGATCCCGGTCACGGTCGAATACGCGTCCGAGTTCCGGTATCGGAATGCGGTTCTGAGCCCGGGGGCGCTGGTGCTGGGGATCAGCCAGTCCGGCGAGACCGCCGACACCTTGGCCGCGCTCCGCGAGGCGCGCCGCCGGGGCTGCCGCACCATGGGGATCGTCAACGTGGTCGGCTCCAGCATCGCCGCCGAGACGGACTTCGGCGTCTACCTTCACGCGGGACCGGAGATCGGCGTCGCCTCCACCAAGGCCTTCTCCAGCCAGATCGTCGCGCTGGCGCTCTTCACCCTCTACTTGGCGCGGCGGCGCACCATGTCGATCCTGGAGGGGCGCGAGATGGTCCGGGCGCTCAAGGAGTTGCCCGATCAGGTTGAAGAGACGCTCAAGATCGACGAACAGATCCGGAAGCTCGCCCGCATGTACCGGGACGCGCCCAACTTCCTATACCTGGGCCGCGGCTACCAGTTCCCGGTGGCCCTCGAGGGTGCTCTCAAGATGAAGGAGGTAAGCTACATTCACGCAGAGGGTTATCCCGCTGCGGAAATGAAGCACGGACCGATCGCGCTGATCGACGAGAACATGCCCGTAGTGGTGCTCGCCCCCCGGGACACGGTCTATGCCAAGACCCTGTCGAACATCGAGGAGGTGCGGGCGCGGCACGGGCGCGTTATCGCGGTGGTCAACGACCGGAACGACGAGGTCACCGCCCACGCCGACGAACGCATCGTGGTCCCCTCGACGATTCCAGCGCTCATGCCCGTCCTGGCCACCGTGCCGCTGCAGCTGCTGGCCTACCACGTGGCGGTGCTCCGCGGCTGCGACGTGGACCAGCCGCGCAACCTGGCCAAGTCGGTGACGGTCGAGTGAGGGTCGTCCTGCAGCGGGTCTCGGAGGCGTCGGTGCGCATCGGAGGCGAGACCGTGGGCGCGATCGGGCCGGGGCTCGTGGTGCTGGCCGGGTTCCACAACGGGGACGACGACGACACCGTGGCCTGGATGGCCGAGAAGGTGGCGAACCTGCGCATTTTCGCCGACGAACAGGGGCGCATGAACCGGTCCCTGCTCGACATGGGCGGTGAGGCGCTGGTCGTGAGCCAGTTCACCCTGTACGGGGACGCGCGCAAGGGGCGCCGGCCGTCGTTCATCAAGGCGGCCCGGCCCGAGATCGCGGTGCCGCTCTACGAGTCGTTCGTGGAGGCCTTGGGGCGGATTCTGCCGGACCCGGTGCAGACGGGGGAATTCGGCGCGATGATGGAGGTCGCGCTAGTCAACGATGGCCCCGTCACGCTGGTGATCGAGCGATGAGGGACTTGAACGGTGTGCGGGTGGTGCTCGCATCGGCGTCCCCGCGCCGGGCCGACGTGCTGCGCATGCTGGGGCTGTCGTTCCGGGTGGTGCCTGCCGGGGTGGAGGAGCGCATCGGTGTCGTCGAGTCGCCGCACGACTATGTGGAGCGGCTGGCGCGCGAGAAGGTCGCGGAGGTCGCTACCGATCACGGCGATGCGCTGGTGGTCGGGGGCGACACGGTCGTGGTGCTGGACGGGCGGGTTCTGGAGAAGCCGGAGGGGCCCGTCCACGCCGTGGAGATGCTGACTTCGCTCGCGGGGCGTACACACCGTGTGTATAGCGGTCTGGCGGTGGCGGCGAACGGGAAGATGGAGTCGCGGGTGGCCCGGGCGGGGGTGACGTTTCGCCCCGTGACGCAGGAGTTTGTCGAGCGGTATGTGGACACGGGGGAGCCGCTGGACAAGGCGGGCTCGTACGGGATTCAGGGGTATGGAGCCGCGCTGGTCGACCGGGTGGAGGGAGACTACTTCACGGTGGTCGGGATGTCGGTTGCTGCGTTTGTGGGGGTGTTGCCGCGGGTGGGGCTGGAGTATCGGCCGGGTGCGATTGTGCCGGTGCCGGTGGTGGAGGAGGGGGCGGGGGAGGTGGGCGAATGAGCGGTGGCGCGGTGCTCGCGCTGGACCAGGGGACGACCGGGTCGGCGGCGCTGGTGGTCTCGGCGGAGGGTGAGGTGCTGGGCCGGGCCTACTCCGAGTTCGCGCAGCACTTTCCTCGTCCCGGGTGGGTCGAGCACGACGCGGAGGAGATCTGGACGGTGACGGCAAGGGTGGCCCGGGAGGCGATCGCGGCCGCGGGGGTGGAGGTGGTGGGGGTGGGGGTCACGAACCAGCGTGAGACGGTGGTTGTGTGGGATCCCGAGACGCTCGAGCCGCTCCGGCGAGCGATCGTCTGGCAGGACCGCCGGACCGCGGGGATGTGCCGTGCGCTCAAGGAGGCGGGGCACGAGGAGATGGTCCGCCGTCGCACAGGGCTGCTTCTCGACCCGTACTTCTCGGGCACGAAGCTGCGCTGGATCTTCGAGGACGACCCGGATCTGGCTGCGCGCACCCGGTCGGGGACACTGGCCGTCGGTACCATCGACAGCTGGCTCATCGCGCGGCTGACGGGCGGCGCGGTCCACGCGACGGATCCTACCAACGCGTCGCGTACGCTTCTCTACGACCTGGACGAAGGCGACTGGCACGACGAACTGCTCGACCTGATGGGTGTGCCGCGCCGGATCCTGCCCGAAGTCCGGCCCAGCTCCGGCGACTTCGGTGTGACCGATGGCGACGCGCTGGGCATCGAAGTTCCCATCGGTGGGGTTGCGGGGGATCAGCAGGCCGCGTTGTACGGGCAAGGTTGCTGGGAGGCGGGAACGGGGAAGTGTACCTACGGGACCGGTGCCTTCCTCTTGTTCAACACGGGAACGGAGCGGGTTTCGTCCAGCCACGGGCTGCTTACGACGGCTGCCTGCGATGCGCTTGGCGGGCCGGCTTTCGCACTGGAGGGGTCGATCTTCGTAGCTGGGGCGGCGATTCAGTGGTTGCGAGATGGTTTGGGTATCCTGGAGAATGCCGCCGACAGTGAGGAGATGGCCCGCTCGCTGGAGGGCAATGATGGCGTGTACCTGGTTCCGGCGTTCGTCGGGCTGGGAGCGCCGCACTGGCGGCCGGATGCCCGGGGCACCATCACCGGACTGACGCGCGGGACCACGCGGGCGCACCTCGTCCGGGCGGCCCTTGAAGCGATGGCCTATGGCACGCGTGAGGTTTTGGAGGCGATGGAGCGGGATGCGGGGTGGCGGGCGGGGGAACTCAGGGTGGATGGGGGCGCGACGAAGAACGACTGGCTGATGGAGTTCACGGCGGGGATTCTGGGTGTGCCGGTGAAGCGGCCGAAGATGGTCGAGACGACCGCGCTGGGGGCGGCGGGGCTGGCGGGGTTGCAGGTGGGAGTCTGGGGGGGACCGGAGGATTTCGCGGAGGCGTTTGGTTCGGGGCGGACGTTCGAGTGTGAGATGGCCTCCGTGGAGCGTGAGGCGCTCGTGGGTGGGTGGGAGGCGGCGGTGGGGGGGGCGCTCGGCGTGGCGGGCGGGAAATGACCCGGCTCGGTGGGACGCCATCCCCACGGATGCATCGCCGCTCGAATGTCGCGGGGATTCTGTCCGCGGGCTGCTGGGTCTTGCATTTTGCCCTCGCGGTGCATTGCGCCACCGCAGAGTGTCTTCGCGCCCAGGAACCGGAGCGTGTGTCCGGTGAAGTAACCTGCGCTGAATGTGTCATCACGCTCGACACAGTCGTGACGATCGGTGGCCTCGACGGACCCGGGTTGGATGTCATCTCGATGTTCTCGGACGTCGCCGTGGACCAGCGGGGCCGCATCCTGGTTTGGTCGGAGGCGGAGATCTCGGTGTTCGATTCGACCGGCAGCTACCTGCGGACCGTCGGGCGACGGGGAGAGGGTCCCGGGGAGTACCGATCCATCTCGCACATTGACGTCGGTCCCCGGTATATCCACGTGTTCGATCGTCACGAGGGCCGGACGATGCTCGACCACGACTTCGAGGTGGTCCGCACCGACCGGTTTCCGGGACAGGTCCTGTCGGCTGCCGTCCTGGGCGATGACGTGGTGGTGTTCATTGCCGACGTCCCGACCTCCGCGTCCGTAGCTCACGTGTTCCGCATGCTGCTGCCCTCGGGGAAGATGACCTCCTATGGCTACGACGGCGCGGTCCATTCACCCGAGCTGATGACTTTGGCAACAACGAAGACGGCCGTGACCGGGAAGGACGACACCGTGTGGGCGGTGCCGCGCGAGATCAACCGACTCGTGCGCTGGGACCTGGTGCCGGAGCCGAAGATGGGCAGGGTGTTTGATCGTCGCGTCCCGGAGTTCGACGAAGGTGGGGACGCATTTGCGCCCGCCAGCGTGGGCTCGGCTATGATGGATGATCGGGGACTTTGGCTTGTATGGCACACGGCCGACCCGGATTGGACGGGGCAGCTGCCGTCCTACGAGAATCTGACGCCGTCTTCGATCGACATCGACCAATTGCGCGACAGTTGGCTGGATCTCGTGGATCCCCACACCGGGCGGACAATCGCACGCTATCACCAGGACGACGCGCTCGGGGGGTTTGCCGGGGGTTCCGGCTGTGTGGTCGACTACGAGGAGACGGATGCCGGGGTGCCGTACCTCCACATCCTGGAGCCGCGACTGTCCCGGCGCTAAGCCGGGCGACCCGCCCAACCGCGAACCCGGCGCTTGACAGCCCTCCGTCCTCGTGCAGGCGCACCCCCGCACTGCTAGATTGATTCTGGCCGCAACCGGCCGAACCACAGCTCTTCCGAATGCATGCCCCCCACCAGGGGCCCGGAGCGATAATCGAGATGAAGAACGGACGCTTTTTCGTCGGGCTGGTCGGCGTCGCCGCCGTCGTGGCCTACCTGATGTGGACCGGGATCAGCGACAGCATGGTGTACTACCTGACCCCGGTCGAACTCATCGCCAAGGTCGAGGGCGATCCGACCTTTCACGAGGTCGGCGTGAAGGTGAGCGGGCGGGTGGTGGAGGGGTCCTGGACGCGCGAGGACGGCACGAGCGGGGCGCACGAATTCGTGGTCGCTGACCTGGAGGACACGGAGGCGACTTTCGCCGTGTACTACGACGATGTCGTCCCCGACACCTTCAACGACGAGGCCGAAGTCGTCGTGGAGGGCAGGTACGGGACCGACGGCGTCTTCCGCGCCCACACGGTCCTCACCAAGTGCGGCAGCCGCTTCGAGGCCGCCAAGGAGGAGCTGGCGACGTGACGATCCTGGGCGAAATCGCCCTCTGGATCGCCCTCCCGGTCGCCCTTTGGGGCACGGTCGTCTCGTTCGCCGGGGGCAGACTCGGCCGTGGCGACCTGGTGCTGAGCGGCGAGCGCACGGTCCACATCGTCACCATTCTGCTGGTCCTCGTCTCGGCGGGGATCATCGCGGCGTTCCTGGGCGACCGGTACGAGTACTACTACGTCGTCAACTACTCGAACCGAGAGCTGGACACCTTCTTCAAGGTCGCCGGGCTCTGGGCCGGGCAGCGCGGGTCGCTGGTCTTCTGGACGCTGCTTCTCTCGGTCTTCTCGTCGATCGCGGTCTTCTTCAACCGGCGACGCAACCGCGAGTTCATGCCGTACGTGAGCGGCACGCTCCTCGGCATCCTCTCATTCCTTCTCATCGTCCTCCTCTTCGCCGAGGTCAACCCCTTCGAGCGGCTGGGGTTCACCCGCTTCAACGGCCTGGGCCTCAATCCCCAGTTGCAGAACTACTGGATGACGATCCATCCCCCCACGCTGTACCTGGGGTTCACGGCCTTCGCGGTCCCCTTCGCCTTCGCGGTCGCCGCGCTCCTCACCGGCCGCCTGGACTCGCGCTGGATCGCGGTCACCCGGCGCTGGATCCTGCTCAGCTGGTTCTTCCTCACGATCGGGATCATCTTCGGCATGCGCTGGGCGTACGAGGAGCTGGGGTGGGGCGGCTACTGGTTCTGGGACCCGGTCGAGAACGCCTCGCTGCTCCCCTGGCTGACCGCCACCGCCTTCCTCCACTCGATCCAGATCCAGGAGAACCGGGGGATGCTGAAGGTGTGGAACATGGTGCTGGTGGTCCTCACCTTCCTGCTCACCATCTTTGCCACCTTCCTGACCCGCTCGGGACTCATCGAGTCGGTGCACAGTTTCGCCGAGAACCTGACCATCGCGTACATCTTCCTGGGCTTCATGGGCGGGATGGCGATCTTCGCCGCGATCCTGATCATCCACCGCCTGCCGTCGCTCAGGCCCGAGAACCAGATCCAGTCGTTTCTCTCGCGCGAGTCGGCCTTCCTATTCAACAACCTCCTCTTCATCGGCGTGACCTTCGCGGTCATCTGGGGGACGCTCTTCCCGCTCATCACCGAGGGCTTCTTCGGGGAGACGCGAAACGTGGGGCCGCCGTACTTCAACCGAGTCAACATACCGCTGGGGCTGATGCTGCTTGCGCTGATGGGGATCGGGCCGGTGATCGCGTGGCGGCGCGCGTCGAAGCGGAACCTGCGCAAGAACTTCACCCTTCCGGTGGCGATGGGGGTGGCGACGCTGGCGGTGCTGCTGGCCACGGGCGTCCGGCACGGCATGGCGCTGGCCACCTTTGCGCTCTCCGCATTCGTGATGACGATCGTGGTGACGGAGTTCTGGAAGGGGACGAAGGCGCGGGCGCGGATTGCCGGCGAGGGGATCGTGAGCGCGTTGCGCAGCCTCGTGAAGCGCAACCGGCGGCGGTGGGGCGGGTACATCGTGCACGCGGGGGTCGCGCTGGTCTTCACGGGGCTGGCGGGGGCGGCCTTCGACGCGCGCGTCGAGCAGGAGCTGGTGCCGGGCGAGGCGATGACCGTGCGATCCGCGCTGGGGAGCGAGTACCGCCTGGTCTACGAGAGCCTGTCGCACACGCGGCCGCGGGCGGCCGAGGACGTGCAGGAGAACGACTGGCGCTGGACGGCGCTCCTGACGGCGTACCGCGACGGCGAGCGGATCGGGGTGCTGCGGCCGGAGAAGCGTTTCTACCCGGTCATGGAACAGACCTCCACCGAGGTGGGGATTTCGAGTTCGGCGCTGGAGGACCTGTACGTGATCCCCAAGGACCTGGAGACCGGCACCGACCGCGCGACCTTCGAGGTGAAGGTGCTGCCGCTGGTCCCCTGGATCTGGTTCGGGGGATTGATTGTGGCGATCGGGACGCTGGTGGGGCTTTGGCCGCCGCGTGGGGTGCCGGTGCCGTCGGCGGCGCGGGAGAGGGAGAGGGCGGTGCGCAGGCCGGTGCCGGCGGGGGCGGCGGGCTGACCGCGGGCCGGGTGGACCGGACGTGAGCGTGCTGATCGGTGGGCTGCTGCTGGGGGCCGGGGTGCTGCTGTTCGTGCTGGAGCCGGTGTTCTCGGGGAAGAGCGCGCCGATGTACGGCGGGGACGACATGTTCGACGAGGGCGCGGCGAGGCGGCGGGTGGCGCTGACCGCGTTGCGGGATCTCGAGTACGACCGCGCGACGGGGAAGCTGGATGAGGACGACTACGGGCAGCTGAGGACGGAGCTGTCGCGGGAGGCGCTGGAGCATCTGGGGGAGGAGGGGGAAGGCGGTGGACGCGGACCGGACCGGGCGTCGAGGGAGCTGGAGGAGGAGATCGCGGCGTTGCGCAAGGCGATTCGGGAGGGGATGCAGTGTTCGGGGTGTGAGCACCTGAACCGGCTCGGCGCGAAGTTCTGTGCGCGGTGTGGGGAGGGCTTGGGGGGTGGGAAGTAGGTTGGCCGACGCGGCCACCACGCGACCGGCCGGCACCCGCGGCCCATGGGCAGGGTGCGGTCGGCCATTGATCCCGCGCGTGACGGTGATCGTGACGATCCCGGCCGGCCGGAAGGGCGCATGAGGGGGCTCGCTTGACGCTGGTGGGGCGTGGCCTCGTCTGCAGCTACGGACCCACGCGGGCCCTCGACGGTGTGAATGTTGTCGCCGGGGGCGGGGAGATTGTGGCCGTCGTGGGGCCCAACGGCGCAGGGAAGACCACGCTGCTACGCGCGCTGAGTGGGGAGCGACGACCCGATCAGGGCGAGGTGCTCCTGGACGGATCGCCGGTCTCGGGCGCGGATCCGGGGTGGCGGGGAAGGGTGGGGCTGGTGTCGCACCGGACGGGGCTGTACCGGAAGCTCACCGTCGCCGAGAACCTGACCTTCTTCGCTTCCCTGCACGCGGTGCGCAACGCCCGCAACACTGTGGCCCAGGCCTTGGAGACCGTCGGCGTGGCCCCCCTGACCAACACCCGCGTCGAAGCCCTCTCACGGGGACAATCCCAGCGCGTGGCCCTCGCCCGAACGCTGCTGCACGACCCCGACATCCTCTTCCTGGACGAACCCTTCACGGGTCTCGACCCGGCCGCCGCGGCCGCCCTCGAATCCGCCCTGCGGACACGCCGCACGAACGGCAACATCATCGTCCTGGTCACTCACGACCTGCGCCGCTGCCTGGACCTCGCAGACCGCGTGGTCGTGTTGCAACGCGGCCACAAGGTCCACGACGCCGAAGCCGGATCGGCGGACGCCGCCGAACTCCTCCGGTTCTTCACAGCCACCTCGGGCGCCCCGTCGTGAACGAACTCCGCCGCGCATGGCTGATCACCCTGAAGGACCTGCGCCTCGAGTTCCGCACCGGGGGCCGCCTCCTCTCCATGATCGCCTTCGTTGTCCTGGCCGGATTCCTCTTCGCCTTCGCCCTGGACCGGACGGCCGTCGCGGGCCGTGACGTGGCCGCGTCTCTCATCTGGCTCGTCATCCTCTTCGCCTCGACTGCCGGCGCCGGCCGCATCTTCGACGCGGAGGAGGAGGAGGGCGCCTTTCGTCACCTGCTCCTCACCCCCGTCTCCCGCCCGGCCGTGTTCCTGGGCAAGACGGCGGCGAACCTGGCCGTCATCTGGCTCGTCGCGGCGCTCACCTTCATCTCGCTCACCGCCTTCCTCGACGTGCGCGACACCGGCGCGCTGGCCGCCCACGCGGCCGTCCTCCTGCCCGGCACGATCGGTCTGGCGGCCACGGGCACCTTCTTCGGGCGGATGTCGGGCCACAGCACCCTGGGCGACACGCTCCTCCCCGTGCTCACCTTCCCGCTCCTCGTCCCCGTCATCTATCTTGGCGCCACATCGACCGCGCGGGTTTTCCTGGAGCGCCCCTGGACCGAGATTTCGGGTTCGGTGAGGCTGCTGTGGGCCTTTGCGGTGGGGTCGGTCTTCATCGGCGCCGCCCTCTTCCGCCACGTAACCGACGAATAGGACCGAACCGGAACGAAAGCCAATGTCGACCAGAGGCAGGATCACGGGACTCGCGCTCGTCGCGGCCGGGGTGGCGACGATCCTCGTTGTGCACTGGATGATGGCCTTCTGGGTGCCCACCGAGGCCGCTCAGGGAGTCGTCCAGCGAATCTTCTACGTCCACGTCCCCGCCGCGTGGACCACCTTCCTCGCCGTGGGCATCGTGGCGATCGCGAGCGCGGTCTACCTGTGGCTCGAGGACGAGCGCGCCGACGCGGCGGCCGTGGCCGCGGCCGAGGGCGCGCTGATCTTCGGGGCCATCATGCTCATCACGGGCCCCCTCTGGGGAAAGATCGCGTGGGGGACGTACTGGACGTGGGAGCCCCGCCTGACGCTCACCCTCCTGCTCTGGTTCACCTACCTCGGGTACTTCCTGGTCCGGGGCTCGGTGGCGGACCCCCGGCGCGGCAAGCGCTTCGCCGCGGTCGTGGCGATCGTCGGCTCGCTCAATATCCCCCTCATCCACGTCAGCGTGGAGATGTTCCGCTCGCTGCACCCCGGACCCGTCGTCATCAAGCCGGAAGGTCCCACGCTGCCCCCCGACATGCTGGCCACGCTGCTGACTTCGGTGGCCGGCTTCACCCTGCTGTTCCTCGGTCTCTTCACCTTCCGCTATGCGGTCGAACGGCTGCGCAGGCACCGGCCGGCGGTCGCATCCGGCGAAATGGACGAAGCACTCATATGATCTCTCGAAGCCTCGCCATCGGTTTGCTGTTGTTCACCGCGCCCGCCACGCTCCTCGCTCAGGAGGCCGGACGGGGTGCGCTGCGCCCCTATGTCCACATCCTCCTGGCCTACGCGGCCGTATGGCTCCTGATCCTGGTCTGGGTCTGGATGATCGCACGGCAACTCAAGCGTGTGGGAGGTTCCGCGAAGCCGGACGGGGGGTAGCGGTCCGTGGAAGACTTCTCCCGGTGTTCGCGGTGACACGCACGCCTGGCTTCATACTCGTCGCCCTCGCAGTCGTGGTCTCGCCGGGGGCAGCGCAAAGGGTGGGCACGATGCCCGCCACTCTCCGGTACGGTTCGGGCCTGATCGACATCCCCGTGGCGCTGGTTCTTCCCCACCTGGCATTCACCGCGACCTATTCCGGCTTCGGGGTATCGGCTGCGGAAACTGTCGTTCCGGACAGCCCGGGCGGGACGGTTGCGGCAGGCGGGAGGTTCGAGAGGTGGTTCTCGGACGGATCGCTGGCGCTCGGGCTCTTCGACCGGGTGGAGGTGGGGGCCACGCTTCAGCACTGGGCGGACCGTGACCGCGGCGGCAGGATCTACGGGGCGTTCGGGCGGTGGGCGCTGCGTCCGGCCACGCGGGGTCTCGGGCTGGCCGCGGGCTTCCGCTATGTGACTTCGCCCTCTTTCGGCGACGGGGACTCCGGCGATCTTCAGCCCAATCGGCTCGGGTATCCGGACTGGCGGGTGTCACGGAGCGCGCCCGGCGCGGAGGACTTCGGCGGAAACTTCAGCCCTTACGTGGTGGGGACGCTCGTCTTCCCCGGATTCGCCGGTTCGGCCCCGTACGACGTGACGCTGCACGGGGGATGGGGAGGGGGGCTGTTCCAGGCCGGCCGCGACCTGGAGTTCTACCGGGAGACGGATTCGCGCGGGGTCTTCGCGGGTGCCGCGGTCCACTTCGGCCTGGGCGATCGCCGGCTTGTCAACCTGATGGCGGAGTTCAACGGCTTCGATGCCAACGCGGGCGTGCAGATCGACCTGGGAGGGATCAGGGTGGGCGCTTTCGCGCTGGGACTTCAGTACGGGGATGAGACGACGTTTCGCTCCCGGAAGTTCGGGGTGCTGGCGTCTGTGGCGTTCTGTGGGGGAACGAGGGCGCTGTGCCGGGGACGGCGGGCGCCCGCGCCGGACACGGTGGCGCTGCCCGCGCCGCCGCCGGATACGGTGGTGGTGGTACGCACCGAGGCCGAGGCGCCGGAGGTTCCGGAGGGGACTTCGGAGACACTTTGTCTGGCGACCGGGCAGAGTGTCGACGTGAGAGTGACGGCGGCGGGGGACACGCTGGCAGGTCCCCCGTGGATCTCGATTCGGGAACTTCCGCCCGGCCTGGTGTTCGCTGGGAGTTACGCGGAGGGGCATGAATGGTTCGGGGCGGGAGAGCCGGTTGTCCTTGGCGGTGGTGAATACGTCCGAACGGGCGACCCTTCACCGCTGAATTGCAGCGAAGTCGTGCAAGTCGGGGAAAAAGAGGGCGTGCCCTTGTTCGCGAACCGCGGCGCCGAGCCCCCATTCGCGGTGCTGTATGTCCCCGTGAGGCCCGGTTCCTGGCAGACCTACCAGCGTCGGTGAGGCGATTGACAGCACTTTGTGCTAGCACTGATCGACAATCCCCAATAGTGTCGGCCCGCTCGATGCTGGCCCGGCGGCAGGCCGGGGGCTAGTCTTCGTGGTGCGAACACCCGGGATTCCCTGAATGCGGGGTCGGGGTGGTCAAAGCGCGTAACCCGGGGCGGGCCGAGAGTCGATCAGAGGAGGCGATCATGTTGACTGGAGCCGGAAAACGAGTTTGCAGGGGGCTCCCCCTTGTCGCACTGATCGCAGCCTCCGGATGCGCGACAACCGGCGGTGCCACTGACGATCAGCGGGAACGCGACGAGATTGTCATCGAGGTACAGAACGACAACTTCAACCAGGCGACCGTGTTCATCCCCGGCGGCAGGCGCATCGGAATCGTAGGAGGGAAAAGTACGGCCACGTTCAGGGTGGAGTGGTACCTTCCCGAAGTCGAGATCACGATAAGGCTGCTGACCGGGGGATCGGCCCGCTTGCGACCGCGGTCGGGCCGCAGGGGAGAAACCTGGGAATTCGTGATACCGGCGACCTGCTGCTGAGCTTGGCCCGTTGGTGTTCGCTCAGCGTGTTTGGGGCGCTGACGAGGGCGAGCACCGCAACCCCGAATGATGAGGTTCAATGAGAGGAGGCCATCATGCTGGCCGACAGTCCTGTTCTCCGTAGGCTCTCCTTCCTGGCACTCATGGTGGGTGCCGGATGCATCACGACCAGCGGTGCTCCCGGCGAGGATGGCGACGAGATCGTGATCAGGGTCCGGAACGACAACTTCAACCAGGCTACCGTGTACATCTCCCCGGACTTCGGTTCGCGGCGTCTCGGTGTCGTGAACGGAAAGAGCGAAGCCACCTTCAGGCTGAGGTGGCACCTCCCGGAAATCCAGCTCCGAATAAGGTTCCTGGCCGGAGGGGAAATCCTGTCTCAGCGCTGGTCCGTCGGCTCGGGGGAAGGATGGGTCTTCGTCATCCCCGCCACCTGCTGTTGACGGGTTCGTCGAACGGAACACCCTCGGACGAGTGAGTTCGTCCCATCCGGCCATTCGCGCGCCCGTTCGCCGGCCCGATCTTGTATCCCGGACCGCTCAAAGGCTGCATGTCGGCCGCACCGGTGTTAGTATTGGGCGGGCAGAACCCACAGGGAGGAGGGGGTCCAGATGACTTGGCCGGATTGGGGAGACGTGTTTCCCACCCTGGCGTTGCTGGTTGGTATGGCGGGATCGGTAGCGGGCGCGTTCTGGGCACTGCTGCGAATGTTCCAACCCGTAGCCGAAAGAGCTGCGAGAGACGCGGTCGACAGTCTGTACGCGCGGCTCAAGGCGAACGACTTCAAGCACGTCGAGGATGGTTTGAGAGCCATTGGAGACCGGCTCGACCGCATGCGAGAAGAGGTAGGTGGACGGCTGGATCGTGCCGACAAGCGCCTTGAGGGTGGGCTCGAGCGATTGCGAGTCGATTTCGGTGGCCGGTCGGAGGAAGCGGACAAGCGCCTTGAGGATGGACTCGGGCGATTGCGAGTAGAGTTCGGCGGCCGGCTGGAGGAAGTTGACAGGCGCCTTGGCGGGCGGCTGGATCGTGCGGACAAGCGCCTTCAGGACGGGCTCGACCGCGCCCGAACGGATCGGCAGGAGATGGAAGCGCGGCTGCTGGCGGCGATCCGGGAGCTCTCTGGCCCGGAACAGGTCCTGGAAGCGTAACGCCCTTCCACACTGTCAAACGGTCAGGCTTCGCAGTCGGTCTCGCCCGGCCACCTCCGCCGCAAGGTCTGCGGCGGTGTCAATGTCCGACTCCACTTGGAGGAAGGTGATCCGCCTTCCCGATGTCCTTGCCCGTGCCGCCGTCTCCGCGAGCACGGAATGCGTGCTCCATTCGATCCCTGCAAACAGCTCGGGACGGTCCTCGCGCGTGGCCATCAGGTAGTACCCCCCGTCGCGGGACGGCCCCAGCACGACATCGGCGGTATCGAGCGCGGCCAGCGCCCGGGCGACCGTCTTCGCGCCGACCGCGGGGGTGTCCGTGCCGATCACCACGGCGCGTCCGGCCTGCTCGAAGGCGCGCGTGAACATGCGTGACATGCGTTCGCCCAGGTCGCCGCCGCCCTGGGACCAGTATTGCGCGGCGGTCGCCCCGAGCCAGTCCCGCACTTCCGTCTCGGAACCAGGTGGATCGTAGCACACCGTCACGGTGGCGGGCGCCTCCGCGACAGCATCCACGATCATCCGTCCCATCCGCCGGTAGATCGCTGCCGCCCTCTCGTAGTCGGGATCCGCACCGCCGCCCAGGCTCCGCGCCAGCCGCGTCTTGACCTCACCCGGCCGCGGCGCCTTCGCGAATACCAGCAGAGTCGCACGATCACGTTGTCCGCCGACCCTGTCATCCCCCCGTCTCCGCGCCGGATACCTCTTCGCAAGATCCCTCGGCTTCCCTCCCGCCAGGAACCGGCTCATCAGTCCCACATTCCGCAGCCACCCCCTCACCCTGCCCTCTTCCTCGTACCGGCGCGCACTGGTGGAGATCGACACCGGGAGCCTCACCAGCTCCCCCTCTCCCTGCAGCCGCCGGTTCAGCGTCACGTCCTCCATGATCGGTTCGTCGGGGTAGGGGCCGGCCCTGAAGAAGTGCTCGCGACGGATCAGCAGCCCCTGGTCGCCATACACAAGACCCGATAGCCGCTCCCGCACCCTCTGTCCCCTCTCGATGAGCCGGTAGTAGAAGTCCGGGTGCGAGATCCGCAGCCCGAAGTGGGCCGCCTCCCGCCGATCGGCCCGCACATGCTCCTCGATCGCCCGCAAACCCTCGTCGCCCACCCTCGAATCCGCATGCAGAAAGAGCAGCCACGGCGTCGACAACAGCGCCGCCCCCGCATTCAGCTGCGGCCCGCGTCCCTGCCGGCTCCTCACCACCAGCGCTCCGCCGGCCCTCGCCGCCGCCACCGTCCCGTCCACCGACCCCCCATCCACCACGACGATCACGCTCTCGAGCCGCAGTCCCGACAGGTCACCCAGCAACCCGGGAAGATGCTCCTCCTCGTCCAGTGCCGGAATCACCACCCCGATCTCGGCGGATCGCGAGTGGACCGGTTCGCCCGCGAAGGTCACCGGGCGGCCATCAACTTCCATCAATGCCCATCCCCGCGCAGGCCCTCGCTCGCTACCGCGCGGTGATGTCGTTCAGCGTCCAGTCGTAGTCGAAGAACTCCACCTTCGTCTCGGGATCCAGCAGCGCCTCCCGGTAGTGCCCGTCCGCAAAACCGGCGAAGAACGCCTTGACCCCCTCGTTGTTCCCCCCGAAATCCTCCTTGAACCAGTCGAGCACCTTGTTCACGCGCACGATCGCCCTGTCCCCCTCGGTCGTCACGTCGAAGTGCTCGGTGTTTGCCATGAAGGACCGCACCCGTTCGTCCAGCTGCTCCTGCAGCGTCTCGGCCAGGTAGGCCCGGTCGATCAGGGGGGGGCAGCTCCACGCGGCGCAGTTGACGGCCAGGTGGATGCGGGGGTCGCCCATCGGCCGGATGATCTCGTGCTCGATCTCGTCCTGCGAGCGCTCCTCCCCGGCCACGACGCAGTGGTCGCCGGTGAATACGTCCTTGATCTGCCACACCGAGTTCTCGGGGCGTCCCGCGGCCCGGTTCTTTAGCCCGTGAAAGCCGCCCGCCTTCTTGATCGGATAGTGCTCGATGACGCGCTTCAGCATGCAGGCGTTGTAGGAATTGATCCAGAAAGCCAGCTGCTCCTCGTGGGAGGCGCTTGTGACGGCGGAGATATCGGTGTTCTCCAGCCGGTCCAGGTAGGCCCGGAGCCCGGCGTCGTTTGCGGCAAGCTTCGCGTAGTCCACCTGCGCGCCCACCACGACCGGGGCCAGGACCTCGGTGAACTCGGCGTGGTCCGGAAGCTGCTGGGCGGAAGCGGCACCGGCGCCTCCGATCGGTCCGAAACCCCCCATGGAGACAACTGCGGTTGACAAAAAGACAACTATGGTTGACATGCCTGGGAGTTTCACGTTCATCTTCTTCAGGATGGTGGGGAGGAAGCTGAGCAGGACGAGGAGGAGGCCTGCCAGGAGCACGCGCAGCCACGCGTCGCGTGAAGC
Organism: Longimicrobiales bacterium; assembly: GCA_965211795.1. GTDB lineage: Bacteria > Gemmatimonadota > Gemmatimonadetes > Longimicrobiales > Gaopeijiaceae > Bin94. The sequence continues at coordinate 2,199,712 of OZ242973.1, read as the reverse complement.
CTCCTGGGAGCCCTGCAGGATGGAATCGGCGAAGAAGGTGTAGACCGCGGTGCCGGGCAGGATGCCGACCAGCGTTGCGATCGCGTAGGTGCGCCACTTCAGCGCCATGAGACCGGACCCGAAGTTGAGCGCGTTGAAGGGTGCGAGGGGGATCAGGCGAAGGGTCAGCAGTCCCCTGAACCCGTGCTGTTCGACGATGCCGTCCAATTTGTTCAGCACTTTGGAGTCCTTTCCGATGAGGCGCCGCACCGCGTCCCCGCCCAGCGAACGGGCGATGAGAAAGGCAGCGTTGGCGCCGATGTTGGCCGCGATGAAGTTGTACAGCGTCCCCCAGTAGAAACCGAAGACGGCGCCCCCGGCAAGCGTGAGGATGGTGCCGGGGACCGCCAGCGCGGTGGCGGTGGCGTAGATGCCGATGAATATCGGAGCGGCCCAGGCATTGCCCCTGAGCCACTCGATTCCGTCGCCGATGCCTTCGAGGGTGAGATACGGCCCGGCCGGTGTCGCCTTGACGCCGAAAAAGCCCCCGACGATGAGGAGCACGAAGGCCCCGAGCTTCAGCCAGGCTCCGGTTCGGCTCCTTCGTTCGGCGGGGCCGGTCGCCCCGCCCACTTTCGCTTCGTTCTGCGTCGTGTCTATTTCAGCCATTTGATGATCCGCTTGAGTGTCCGTCCCCCGGCCGTGTCGAGGCGCGAGCGCATGTATTCGCCCGAGGCGCGCTTCACGCCCTCGACCATGGTGGGGTAGGGGTAGATGGTGCCGTTCACCTTGCTCAGGCTCAGGCCGTGCTGTTTGGCGAGGACGAGGGGCATGAGGAGGTCCCCGGCCCCGTGGGCGACGATGGTCGCGCCGATCACCTTGCCCTTGCGGTCCGCCGAGATCTTCACGAACCCGACCGCCGAGCCATCCACGATGGCGCGGTCCAGGTCGTCCATCTCGTAGCGGTAGGTCGTGCCGCCGGCGTCCTCCGCCTCATCTTCCGACATGCCGACATGGGCGACCTCGGGGTCGGTGTAGGTGACCCACGGCACGCTGTCGTAGCGGATCTTCGTCTTCGCGGGGAGGACCGAATTGCGGAGCGCGACCTTGGCCATCTGCTCCGCGACGTGGGTGAAATGGAGCCCTCCGGCCACGTCGCCCACCCCCCATGCGGACTTCGAACTGGTGCGCAGGTAACTGTCGACGACGACCGCCCCCATGCCGGTCCGGATCCCGGCGGCGTCAAGGTCCAGTCCGTCGATACAGGGACGCCGCCCGGTCGCGACGAACACCCGGTCCACCTCGATGCGGCCTCCGTCGTCCGTCTCGAGCACCGCGCGCCCGTTCTCCGAGCCCACGCGACTCACTCCGGCCCCGGTGCGGACCCGGATCCCCTCCGCTTCGAGGAGGCTCTGCATGAACGCCGCCACGTCCCGGTCCTCCTTGATCAGGATTCTGGGCATCATCTCGAGAATGGTGACCTTCGACCCCAGCCGCGCGAAGACCTGCGCGAACTCGACCCCGATGGGCCCGCCGCCCATGATCGCGATCGAGTCGGGGAGCTCGTTCTCGTCGAAGACGGTCTCGTAGGTCCAGTAGTCGGTCTCCGCGAGGCCGGGGATGGGGGGGATGGCGGGCACCGCCCCCGTGGCGATGACGAAACGCTTGGACCGCAGGGTGGCCCCGCCGTCGACTTCGACCGTGTTGGGGTCCAGGAAGCGCGCCGCCCCGAAGTGGACGCCGACGCCCATCTTGCGGAAGCGTTCGGGGTCGTCGTGGTGCGCGACGGTGGCGCGCGCGGCCCGCATGCGTTCCATGACGGCGCGGAAGTCGTGGCGGGTGCCGTTGGGGGTGAGGCCGAGGGCTGCGGCGCGGTCCATCTGGCGGGCGAGGCGGGCCGAGGCGATGAGGGCTTTGGACGGGACGCAGCCGGTCCAGAGGCAGTCGCCGCCGAGTGCGTGTCTTTCGACGATGGCGGGGTTCATGCCGAGGTAGGCCGCGCCCGCAGCCGTGACCAGGCCGCCGGTGCCGCCGCCGATCGCGACGAGGTCGTATTCTTGTATCTGTGATTTGCCCATTTGGGGATTCTATCGAGGGTCTCTGTGAAGGTTGGCCGATTCCGACATGTATGCGCCCATCAATAGAAGGTAGCTTGCCCGCATCGGAAACGGTTCCGGGGTTCCAGGGTGGGCCAGGCGATGCCGTGAAGGCGGGCGCGGATCACGCCTCCGCCGACCTTGACCCGGATAGGTTTCGTGTTATCTTCGGTATTAGCACAGACAACCCCCCGTCGCGAGGAAGAGGTTCCATCGATGCCCAGACAGCCGATGTCCAGCAAGAGGACGTCCACCCCCAACGGCAAGGACAAGCAGCACAAGGAGAAAGCGCTCAACACGGCCCTGACCCAGATCGAGCGGTCGTACGGAAAGGGCGCGATCATGCGCATGGGCTCCGAGGGCGCCAACCTTCAGATCGACGCGATCTCCACCGGGGCGATCAACCTGGATGCGGTGATCGGGGTCGGCGGGGTGCCCAAGGGACGGATCAGCGAGATCTACGGGCCCGAGTCCTCGGGGAAGACGACGCTCTGCCTGCACGTGATCGCCAACGCGCAGCGTGACGGGGGCATCGCCGCCTTCATCGACGCGGAGCACGCGCTCGACATCCAGTACGCGCGCAAGCTCGGGATCGACGTGGACAACCTCCTCGTCTCGCAGCCCGACACGGGTGAGCAGGCGCTGGAGATCGCCGAGGTGCTGATTCGGAGCAACGCGGTGGACGTGATCGTGGTGGACTCGGTGGCGGCGCTCGTCCCCAGGGCCGAGATCGAGGGCGAGATGGGCGACTCGCACGTGGGCCTGCAGGCACGGCTGATGAGCCAGGCGCTCAGGAAGCTGACCGGCGCGGTGAGCCGCTCCAACGCCGCCGTCATCTTCACCAACCAGATCCGCGAGAAGATCGGCGTCATGTTCGGCAGCCCCGAGACCACTTCGGGGGGCCGCGCGCTCAAGTTCTACGCCTCCCTGCGGATGGACATCCGGCGCATCGGGGCCCTCAAGGACGGGCCCGAGGTGATCGGAAACCGCACCCGCGTCAAGGTGGTCAAGAACAAGTGCGCGCCCCCCTTCAAGCAGGCCGAGTTCGACATCCTGTACGGGCAGGGGATCAGCCACACGGGACTGTTGATCGACATCGGCGTGGAGCGGGGGATCGTCGAGAAGTCGGGGTCTTGGTTTTCGTACGGGGATCTTCGGCTGGGGCAGGGCAAGGAGAATGTGCGGACATTCCTCAAGGAGAACCGCGACGTGGCCGAGGAGATCGAGGGGCGGCTTCTGGTGGCGCTGGGGATTCGGGAGGAGGAGGAGAAGGAGAGTGGGGATGAGGCGCCGGCGGTGAAGGTGGTGTGAGGGGGGGGGGGCGGGGTGATCCGGCCGGGTGTCTCCATCCGACATGCTCGCGTCCCGGGTTTTGCCGCGGCGGCGGGTGGGTGGGTGATCGGAGGCTGAAGCCACACCGCCCGTCCATCGCCGCGGCAAATCAAGGGACACCCGCATGCTCCAATGGGACAACCGGGCTCGACCGAGCTAGCCGGCCTTCGAGTTGGCCAGACTTCATCTGGAAGTCCATACACCCGTCGGGCTAGCTTTAGAGACTCCGCCGAGCCGAACTCCCGGCTCCATCACCAACCCGGTTCCGACCCCGGCTGAGCAACAGGCCTCCGATCCCATGAAATCCGCCGAAATCCGCCGGAGATTCCTCGAATATTTCGAGTCCCGGGGTCACGCCGTCCGCCCGAGTTCCCCCCTGGTCCCCGCGAACGACCCGACGCTCCTCTTCACCAACGCCGGAATGGTCCAGTTCAAGGGGGCCTTCCTGGGCGAGGAGAAGCTCCCGTTCGCGCGCGCGGCGACCTCGCAGAAGTGCGTGCGTGCGGGCGGCAAGCACAACGACCTGGAGGAGGTGGGCCGCACGGCGCGGCATCACACCTTCTTCGAGATGCTCGGCAACTTTTCGTTCGGCGACTACTTCAAGCGGGACGCGATTGACTATGCGTGGGAGTTCCTGACGGACGAGATGGGGCTGGATCCGAACCGGCTGTTCGTGACCGTTCACTACACGGACGACGAAGCGGGGGGGCTTTGGACCGAGGTGGCCGGGGTCGCGCCGGAGCGGATCTACAGGCTCGGGGACAAGGACAACTTCTGGCAGATGGCCGACACGGGTCCGTGCGGTCCGTGCTCGGAGATTCACTACGATTTGCGGCCGAGAGAGGAGTGGGGGACGATTCCGGGGAAGGAGGAATTCGAACGCAGGGGCGAGGCGGGCGAGTTTCTGGAGCTCTGGAACCTGGTCTTCATGCAGTTCGACCGGGATGCGTCGGGCGAGCAGACGCCGTTGCCGGCGCCCAGCATCGATACGGGGCTGGGGCTGGAGCGGCTTGCGGCGGTCATGCAGGGAGTGGGGAGCAACTATCACACGGATCTGTTCGTGCCGCTGGTGGAGAGGGTGGCGGAGGTGGTGGGGCGGGCGTATGACGCGGACTCGGAGGAGGGGGTGTCGTACCGGGTGCTGGCGGACCATGCGCGGGCGGTGGCGTTTCTGCTGGGGGACGGGGTGTTTCCGTCGAACGATGGGCGGGGGTATGTGCTGCAGATGATACTGCGCCGGGGCATGCGCCACGCGTGGCTGCTAGGGAGGCGCGAGGCGACGGTCGCTGAAGTGGTCGGGGCGGTGATTGACTTGATGGCCGACGTCTATCCGGGATTGAAGGCGCGGCGGGCGAGCATCGTGGCGACAGTGCGGGGGGAGGAGGAGCGGTTCCTGGCCACGATCCACGGGGGGATGGTGAGGCTGGATGAGGTGGCGCCCCAGGTAGCTGTGGGGACGTCGCCACGACCTGTGATAGACGGGAAGGAGGTTTTTCGGTTGCATGACACCTTTGGGTTTCCGGTCGACCTGACCCGGATCGTGGCGGGCGAGCGGGGGTATGAGTTGGACATGGAGGGGTTTGAGAAGGCGCTGGAGGGGCAGAGGAGGCGGTCTCGGAGTGGGAGATCAATAGGCGTGGATGCAGACTCGGTACACGTGCACGTCGGCATCCCGGAGGCAGCCGCAACCGTTTCGCGCCCGATGTCCTCGCCCCCCAGTTTCGTCGGCTACGACGCCCTGAATGCGGAAACCGACATCATCGGCTTCTCGCGTCGTGGAGATGACGCCATCGCTCTCATCCTCCAACACCGCCCCTTCTACCTCGAATCCGGCGGCCAGGTCTCCGACCAGGGTCGTGTCTTCACCGAAACCTGGAGCATGGACGTCACCGAAGTCCTCCGCGACGGCGACCACGTCATCCTCCGCGGCACACCCGCCGGCGACTTCCCCGGCGAGGCCGTCCTCGGCACCACCGTCACCGCCCAGGTCGACGCCCCCACGCGCCGCGACACCGAACGCAACCACACCGCCACCCACCTCCTCCACGCGGCCCTGCGCTCCATCCTCGGTGACCACGTCGTCCAGCGCGGCTCTCTCGTCGCTCCGGACCGGCTTCGCTTCGACTTCTCCCACACCGCCCCGATGACGCCCGCCGAAATCGACCTGGTCGAGGCGATGGTCGCTGAGGGGATCTGGGTCAACCACCCGGTCGTCACCGAAACCCGCCCCTTCGCCGAGGCCGTCGAGGCCGGCGCCATGGCCCTTTTCGGCGAGAAGTACGGCGACGAGGTGCGCGTCGTGGAGATTCCCGGCGTCAGCATGGAACTCTGCGGCGGCACCCACGTTCGCCGCACCGGCGAGATCGGGCTCTTCAAGATCACCTCCGAGACGGGCATCGGCGGTGGTGTGCGGCGCATCGAGGCGCTCACCGGGCGCAGGGCCTTCGAGTACCTGGCCCGCTACAAGGACCGCGTGGAGGAGCTCGCGCTCTCGGTGAAGGCGCAACCTGCCAGCGTCGAACGGCGCGTGGCGGAACTGGTGGCCGAAAAGGCGGCGCTCGAGGGGCTCGTGGACGCCCTGCGCCGGCATGGCTCGGGGGGCGCCGATGTGCTGGCCGAGGCCGAGATCGAGGCGGGGGGCCGTCCCGTGAAATACCGGGGGGTGCGCATGAGGGTCCGCAACGCGGGCGACGTGAGAAAATGGGGGGATACGTTCAGGGACTCGCCGGACGCGGGGGTTGCGGTGGTGGCGGCGGAGATGCCCGGGGGGAAGCACTCGCTCTTCGCGTTCGCCACGGACCGCGCCATCGCCGCGGGGCTGAGGGCCGACCGGGTGGTCAGGGAGGTGGCAGCGAAGGTGGGGGGGCGTGGAGGGGGGCGGCCGCACATGGCGCAGGCCGGGGTCGGTGATCCCGATGGACTGGAGGAGGTGGTGCGGGGTGGGGCGGAAACGATACGGGAACTCGCACACGGAGCCCGGGCGTGACCATCGCCGAGTGGATCGATCGCCAGGGCCGCCCTGTACCGGCTGCCTTTCGTTCGTTCCTGAGTGCGGAACGTCCCGTGTCGCTCGCCAACCTGCTCGCGGCGGCCCAAGCGGAGATGGACGCGTACACCACCGGGGACATGCGGAGCCGGGACGCCGGATTCGCCCTGCTGGCTGCCGACGCCTATCTCACCTACGCCTGTCTCCGGGCGGTGCGCGAGAACGGTGGGGCCGCGTTGACCGGCATCACCGAACGGATCGCAACGGAATGGACCCCCCGAACGCCGGAGTGACCGGCGGGTACGCCGACTTCCACAGCCATCTCGTCCCGAGTGTGGACGACGGCTCTCGCAACCTGGACGACTCCCTCCACGCGATCGGCCTCATGACCGCGGCGGGTGTCGAGAGGATCATCACCACCCCCCACTTCCGCGCCTCCCTCCTCACCAGCTCCCGATTCGATCCCGTCATGGAATACCTGGACCGCAGGTGGCGGCGCGTCCGCGATGCGGTCCGCGCAACCTGGCCGGATCTCGACTTCCGACGGGGGTTCGAAGTCAGGCTCGACGTGCCCGCGCCGGATCTGTCGCACCCCCGCATGCGCCTCGGCGGCACAAGATTCGTCCTCGTGGAATGGGCGGCGTTCATGGCCCGGCTGGGTTCACCCGACATGCTCTCGCGGCTGGCCGATTCGGGGTACATTCCGGTACTTGCTCACCCTGAACGCTACCACGGGATCGACCGGGGCCTGCGCATCGTGCGCGCGTGGAAGGAAGCAGGCGCCTACCTGCAGTCGAACTATGGGGCCCTGGCGGGCCAGTACGGTCCCAAGCCCAAGTCACTGATTCGGCGCCTCCTGCAGGAGGGTCTTGTCGACTATCTGTCATCCGATTTCCACGGTCAGCGCGGTTACACCCTCTACCTCGAACCGGGGGCGGACGAGTTGCAGCGTCTGGGTGGCGAGATCCAGCTCGACCTGCTGGCGCGGGTCAACCCGACGCGGCTCTTCGAGGGAAAGCGCCCGCTGGAGGTGCCCCCGCTGGAGATCGAGAGGGCCCGGATCCAATCGTCCGAAGGGTGGTCCGATGTCTGACCTGGCGCGCTTTGCAAGGGACGAACTCCATCAGCTGTCGGAGCTGGTCCGGTTGGCGGCGGACACGGTGAACGCCCGGATCGCCGCCTACGCCGAGCTCGCCCTCGGCACCATCGAAGCAGGGGGCAAGATCCTTTTCTGCGGAAACGGCGGATCCGCCGCCGACGCCCAGCACCTGGCCGCCGAGTACGTGGTCCGGCTCGTCAGGGACCGTCGGGCGCTTCCGGCAACAGCCCTCACCACCGACGCTTCGGTCCTCACGGCGTGCGCCAACGACCTGGGCTACGAACAGATCTTCGCGCGCCAGGTGGAGGCGCTGGGCAGACCCGGAGACCTGCTCGTCCTCCTCTCGACGTCGGGTGAGTCCGAGAACGTCATCCGGGCTGCCACGACGGCGAAGGACGCGGGACTCTCGACCGTCGCACTCCTGGCCGGAAGAGGCGGGCGCCTTCGCTCACTGGTCGACGTTGCCGTCGTCGTCCCGACCGACCGAGTCTCGCGCGCACAGGAAATCCACCTCGCGATCGGCCATATTGTCTGCGACTACGTGGAGAAATCCATCATGGAGGAATCCGAGTGACGGTGCTGGACCTGAATCTGACCGGAAAGCGCGCGCTGGTGACCGGAGGGTCACGTGGCGTCGGCGCCGCAACCGTACACCTGCTCGCCCGTGCGGGTGCCGATGTTGGGATTTCGTACCAGAGTCGCGCTGACGAGGCACGACGCGTGGTCGAGGAGGCCCGTGCGCTCGGTGTCCGCGGCTGGGCCGAAGCCGGGGACCTCTCCGAGCGGGCCGCCGCGGACCGGCTCTTTCGCCGGGTTGACGAGGAATTCGGGGAACTCGACATCTTCGTCGGCAACGCGGGGATCTGGCCGGTGCCCGATGTGGCCATCTCCGAGATGGCCGACGAGCGCTGGCACCGGACCATTGCCGTCAACCTGGATTCGGTTTTCTTCACGACCCGCGAGGCGCTCCGCCGCATGAACGACGACGGCCGTGTGGTGCTCGTCAGCTCGACGGCGGGGCAGCGCGGCGAGGCCTATCATTCGGACTACGCCGCGAGCAAGGGTGCGATCATCTCGCTCGTCAAGGGACTCTGCACGGAGGTGGGGGGGCGGGGCATCACCGTCAACGCCGTGGCTCCGGGGTGGATCGACACCGAGATGTCCGAGGACGCGCTCCGGGGCGAGGATCGAGCCGCGATCGAAGCCGCGATCCCGATCGGGAGAGTGGCCACCGCGGAGGACGTAGCCGGGCCGATCTTGCTGCTCTGCTCCCCGCTTGCCCGCCACATCACGGGAGAGATACTCAATGTCAATGGGGGAGCGGTGCTTGTAGGGTGAGATCTAAGGTGAAACGTGAAGACGATGCGGCGGACCGACCGAGTCAGGATAGTCGGCCCGAGCCGCGGATACGGATTCCACCTCCCGTCCACAAACTGATCGAGAGGCTCGAGGACAAGGGGTTCGAGACCTGGGCCGTTGGTGGGGGAGTGCGGGACGCCCTACTCGGGAGTCCCTCCGAAGACCTGGAATGGGATCTGGCCACGCGCGCGAAACCCGATCAGGTGCTCGGGTTGTTCAAACAGACCGTCAAGCTGGGGATCGAATACGGAACGGTGGGGGTCTTCGGTACCGACGAAAGGCTCTACGAGGTCACGACTTTCCGCCACGATGTCATCACCTACGGGAGAAGGGCGGTGGTTGCCCCCGCCGAGACCCTGGAAGAGGATCTGAAGCGCCGCGACTTCACCGTGAACGCCATGGCCTGGCATCCGCGGCGTGGCCTGAAGGACCTTCACGGCGGCCGGAACGACCTGAAGAGGCGAATCCTGCGTGCGGTCGGATCCCCCAGGAAACGCTTCCGTGAGGACTACCTGCGCGTCCTGCGCGGGTTGCGCTTCGCGGGCGCGCTCAGCATGGAGATCGATCCGGACACTTGGGACGGCCTGGTCGAGGCCGTGCCCGGACTCACGCGCCTGTCGATGGAACGGGTCCGCGAAGAACTGGTGAAGGTGCTTTCGGGACCGCAGCCCTCGCGGTCGCTGGAACTCTACCAGCGGTCGGGGGCGCTGAAGGAGATCCTGCCCGAGTTGCGCAATGGCGCGTCAGCCGAGGGGCTCGCCACCGTCGACGCCCTCGAACGGGACGACTGGCTGCTCCGCATGGCGGCTCTCCTTCTCTTCGGAATGGATCCGGGGGATGCGACCCCTGACCGGGTCGCCGGCCTCCTCGCGCGCCTGCGCTTCTCCAACGCGGACGCGGAGCGGACAGGGGCGGCGGTACGGGGTGGACTGGCGCCACCCGATGGGATTGCGGATGATCCGGTCGCGAGGAGGCAGTGGGTTTCGCGGATGGTGCGGTCTGGGCACTCCAGCGTGGAGGACATCCACCGTGTCTGGCAGGCAGTTGCGGAAGCCGCGCCCATGTGCACCAACCCCGGCGCAGTAGACCGCGTCGTCACCGACATCCAGCGCGACCACGCTTCCGGCATCCCCACGAGGGTCGGCGACCTCCCCATCGCGGGACGCGACCTGGTCGCGCAGGGTTGGCTGCCCGGCCCCGGAATCGGCGCGGCCCTGCGCTCCCTCATGGAGTCCGTATGGGAAGACCCCACGCTCAACGACCGCGCCACCCTGTTGAAGAAGGTCGCGGCCATGAATCCTGAGCAGCCCCCACGATGAGGCCGCCCCGCTCCCGCCCCCCGCGCCGCCCCATCACAGCCACCATTCCCTCCCGGCCGGGACGATGACCGACTCCCTCGAACTCTTCCCTGGCGGCGACCCCGCGGGATCCGGCCGCCCGAACACCCCCAGCCCCACCCGAGGGCCTTCCCACGCCTCCGGCCATCCCACCGATCCCACCTCCACCCCACCCCCCGCTCCCCTCGCCGCCCGGATGCGCCCCCTCACCCTCGACGAATTCCGCGGCCAGCGGAAGATCGTCGGACCGGGAGGCCCCCTGCGCGCGATGATCGACACCGGCGAGATCTCCAGCTTCATCATGTGGGGTCCGCCCGGCTCCGGGAAGACCACCCTCGCCCGCTTAGTGGCCGCCTCGGCCGATGCCGCCTTCGTCGCCTTCAGCGCGGTCACCGAGGGCGTCGCGCGGGTGCGCGAGATCATCGCCGAGGCACGCACCCGCCGCCGCGCGACCGGCCGCGGCACCATCCTCTTCTGCGACGAGATCCACCGCTTCAACAAGGCACAGCAGGACGCATTCCTCCCCGTCGTCGAGACCGGCGACATCGTCCTCATCGGCGCCACCACCGAAAACCCCAGCTTCGAGGTCGTGCGCCCGCTCCTTTCGCGTGCCCCCGTCGTCGTCCTCGATCCCCTGTCCCCCGAGGACCTCGCGCAAATCGTCGCCGACGCCCTCGCGGACCGCGACCGCGGCCTGGGCACCACCGGCATCTCGGCCCCCGGCGATGTCATCGAACGCATCGCTGAAGCCGCCGACGGCGACGCCCGCCGCGCCCTCGGCATCCTCGAACGCGCCGCCGGCCTGGCGGGCGAGGACGCCACCCTCACCCGGGAAGTCGTCGAAAACGCCATCCAGCGCCGCTTCGCCGTCTACGACAAGTCCGGCGACCAGCACTACGACCACATCTCCGCACTCCACAAGTCCGTCCGCGGCGGCGACCCCGACGCCGCCCTCTACTGGCTGGGCCGCATGCTCGACGCGGGCGAAGACCCATTGTATATCGCGCGACGCCTGGTCCGCATGGCGTCCGAGGATATCGGCCTCGCGGATCCACACGCGGTGGGCGTCGCCATGGCCTGCCGGGACGCCTACCGCTTCCTGGGCTCGCCCGAAGGGGAACTGGCGCTTGCCCAGGCCACCGTCTATCTGGCCGGCGCCCCCAAGTCGAACCGGCTCTACAAGGGGTGGGGCAGAGCGCTCAGCCGGGCCCGCGAGACCCCCGCCGAACCCGTCCCCCTCCGCCTCCGCAACGCGCCCACCCGTCTCATGAAGGACCTGGGCCACGGCGAGGGCTACCTCTACGACCCCGACCAGCCCGGCGGCGTGTCGCGTCAGCACTACCTGCCGGAAAGCCTGACCGGCGAGCGCTTCTACGACCCCGGCGACGCCGGCTGGGAGGCCGAGCTGCGCCGCCGCCTGGCCGAGTGGGCGCGCCGGAGGAAGTAGCCCGCCATGCCGACCCAGCTCCTGGACATGCGCACCCCCGTCGAGCGCGCGATCCTCGTAGGGACGCCGCGCGCCGGCGACGGGTCGCGCGATGCCACCGAACATCTCGCCGAGTTGGCCCGCCTGACCGACACCGCCGGCGGACTGGTGGCCGGCGAACTCGTGCAGCGCCTCGACGCCCCCAGACCGCGCTACTACCTGGGCCGGGGCAAAGCCGAAACGCTGGCCGCACTGGTGCGCGAACGCGGAGCCGACCTGGTCATCTTCGACGACGAGCTGACCCCCGCGCAGGGCAAGAATCTGGAAACCCTCTGCGGCGTTCGGGTCATGGACCGCGCGGAGTTGATCCTGGACATCTTCGCCACCCGTGCCCGCACCTACGAAGCCCGCCTGCAGGTCGAGCTGGCCCAGCTCCAATACCTGCTCCCCCGGCTCCGGCGCATGTGGATCCATCTCTCGCGCATCCGCGGCGGCATCGGACTCCGCGGTCCCGGCGAGACCCAGCTGGAGACCGACCGCCGTCTCATCGGCACGCGCATCGCCGAACTGCGGCGCAAGCTGAAAGCCGTCGCCCGCGCCGAGGCCACCCGGCGCAAGCGCAGGGAGGGACAGTTTCGCGCCGCGCTGGTGGGGTACACCAACGCAGGTAAGTCGTCCGTCTTACAGGCGCTCTCGGGAACCGAGCAGTTCATCGAGGACCGCCTCTTCGCCACGCTGGACGCCTCGACCCGCGTGGTCCCCCTCGAGAACGGCCATGAGGCCCTCGTCACCGACACCGTCGGCTTCATCCGCAAGCTGCCCCACCACCTCATCGCCTCGTTCCGGTCCACCCTGGAGGAGGCCCGCGAGGCCGACGTTCTGCTGCACGTCATCGACGCCTCGCACCCCGACCGCGACGGCCAGAGGGGGGTGGTGCGTTCGGTGCTGGATGACCTCGGTCTGCGCGAGCGTCCCCGCATCGTGGTCTTCAACAAGATCGACCTGCTGCCCGGCGACGAGCTGCTGGCGCTGCGCAAACGGGCCGCAACCCCCGATTCGCGCACCACGCTTTGCACCTCGGCGCTCACGCCCTCGACGCTGGAGCCGCTCAAGTCCGAGCTGCGCGACCGGATCCGGGCCCGTTTGCGCAGAGTGAGCGTGGAGATGCCGGCGGGCGAAGGGAAGGCCCTGGCCGCGCTCTACGAGGAGGGCGAGGTGGAGTCGAGCAGCCAGGAGGGAGCGACCGTCACGGTGGTTGCCAGGGCGTCCCCGGCGCTGATCGGCCGGTTGCGTTCCCGGAACGGGGTACGCATCACCGAGTGCGGGTAGGGGTGGCGCGGTGGGGCGGTGGCTGCGCCCGCATCGACTACATTTGAGCAGATCACCGAATAAGGAATGGCAATATGAGGCTCTACATCAACATCGATCACGTCGCCACGGTCAGGCAGGCGCGCCGCACCGACGAGCCCGACCCGGTCCGCGCGGCTGTGCTGGCCGAGCTGGGCGGCGCCGACGGCATCACCATCCACCTGCGCGAGGACCGGCGACACATCAACGACCGCGACGTGCGCCTCCTGGCCGAGACGGTGCGCACCGGCATCAATTTCGAGCTCGCGGCCGCCGACCCCGTTGTCGACATCGCGGTGGCGCTCGCCCCGATGCAGGCCACGCTGGTCCCCGAGAAGCGCGAAGAGGTCACCACCGAGGGCGGCCTGAACCTGGCCTCCGCCTCGGTCCGGGACGCCGTCGGCGCGTCGCTCCGCCGCCTCGAAGCGGCCGGCACCCGCACCTCGCTCTTCATCGACCCCGACCCCGGGGCGCTCGACCACTCTGCCGCCCTCGGGGCCAACGCCGTCGAGCTTCACACGGGCGAGTACGCCAACGCCGCGGGCGACGCGGAGAAGGCGGCCGAACTCACCCGCCTGGCCGACGCGGCCGCCCACGGGCACGCCCTCGGCCTGGCGGTCCACGCCGGCCACGGCCTCACCTACGAGAACGTGTCCCCGGTCGCCGCCCTGCCGCACATCGAGGAGCTCAACATCGGTCACAGCGTGGTTTCGCGTGCGGTGCTGGTGGGGCTGGAACGCGCGGTGCGCGAGATGAAGGAGATCGTTCTCGCCGCGCCCGACCGAATCCCGCAACCCGGTCGCTGGGTCCCCCCGATCGGCTTCTAGCCGACCTGTGGCAGATCCCTCCGGCCCGACAGGCCCAAAACCCGGCCCCTCCCGAGCGGAAGGCCCCTCCACCCCGTCGCGCATCCGCCGTCACTGGCCTCTCCTCGCGGTGGTCGCGCTGGTGGCCATTCTGCTATGGTGGCTCTTCCGCAACGCCGACCTCGCCGAAGTGTGGCGCCACATACGCGCCGCCGACGCGCCCCTCCTCCTCGCCTCCGCCGTCATCGCCATGGCGGGATTCGGGGTCCGGGCGCTCCGCTGGAAATACTTCCTGGCACCCGTTCAGCCCCAAAGCCCATTCGGTTCCCGCTTCGCGGCCGTCGCGGTGGGGTTCATGGCCAACAATCTCCTCCCCTCGGGGCGCGCGGGCGAACCGGGGCGCGCCTACGCCTACAGCCGCATGGAGCCCGTCGGCTTCACGGCCGCGCTGGCCACCCTGGTCGTCGAGCGCCTCCTCGACGGCGCGGTCATCTTCGCACTCATCTTCGTGGCGATCCTCGGCCCGGACTTCCCCGCCGAGACCCTTCCCGAACGCCTCGCGGACGGCATGCGGATCGCCGCCGCGGGCCTGGGCGTCGTGCTGGCCGGCACCGTCCTGGTCGTGGCCTTCCCGGCGCGCTGCCTCGCCATGGGAGCCCGCCTTGTCGCCCTTCTCCCTTCCGGGCGACTCTCCACCGGTCTGACCCAGGTCATGGAGGGCGTTGTCGGGGGACTCTCGTCGATGCGCGGCTGGCGTCTCATGCTGCCTGCGCTCGCGTGGACCTTCGGAGTCTGGCTGCTGCAGTCGCTCTCCTTCTGGGCCGGCTTCCTGGCCTTCGACATCCGCCTCCCCTTCGCTGCGGCGATGCTCACGAACGGTGCCGTCGCCATGGCCGCGGCGCTGCCGGCGACGCCAGGGTACCTCGGGACCCTGCAGGGAGCCGTATCTCTCGTCCTCGTAGGGGTCTACGGTGTCGCCCCCGAGCCGGTCCTCGCTTGCGCGGTGGCGTGGCACGCTATCAACTTCCCCCCGATCACGGTGCTCGGACTGTGGTATGCGCGGCGACTCGGCATCTCGCTGAAGGACTTCAGGGGACGTGGCTCGGAGCCTGGGAATCCCGTGCATGAGCCCACAAGCACCCCGCCCGAGACCGCGGCGGCCCCTCCAGAAACCACAAACCCCGCACCAGACGCCTACCCATGACCGTCTTTTCCATTGCATGCCCCGCCAAACTCAACCTCTTCCTGCGGGTCGTGGCGCGCGAACCCTCCGGGTATCACCAGATCGAGACGCTCTTTCAGGCCATCGGGCTGTACGACCGGATCGATGCGCATCCCGACGGGCACGGAATCGCCTTCGAGGTGCGTTCGGGTGAAACCGATCCCGGACTCGGCGACATGACCGGCGAACTCGGCGACCACGAGGAGAACACGGTCGTGAGGGCCGCGCAGTCGTTCTTCGACGCGACGGGCATCGAACCGGCCGTCAGACTGGTCCTCACCAAGGCCATCCCGGCCGGCACCGGCCTCGGCGGCGCGTCCTCGGATGCCGCCGGCACCCTCGCCGTGTTGAATGCGCTGCACGGGCATCCGCTCCGGCACCACCAGATCATCCGGGAGGGTGGCTGGATCGGCTCCGACGTGCCCTTCTTCTGCACCGGCATGGCCACCGCGCTGGCGTGGCGCCGGGGAGACCGGTTCCTCGACCGGCCTCCGCCACCCGCCGCGCACGTCGTCGTGGCCGTCCCCGAGGGAAGGACCTCGACGGCGACGGCCTACAGCGAGGTATCCGCCAGGCTGAAGCTGCCCGTTCCCCCCAGGTGGCTGGGCGACATCGAAACGGACGACTGGGAGGAACTCGCCACCCTGCAGCACAACGACTTCGAGCTGATCGCGTTCGAGGGCACGCCGTCGCTGCGGGCCATGCGGGACGCCCTCTCGGCGGCGGGGGCGGCGATGGCGGGCATGACCGGCAGCGGGACCGCAATCTACGGGGTGTTCGTCGACGGGGACCGCGCAACCGAGGCCGCGCGCACGGTGGGTGCGATGGAGGGGGTTGCGGCTGCGTTGGTCGTGCCGACGCTGAACGAGATGCCGGCCGTGCGGCAGGTCGATGGCGACATGTAGGCTACAGATGACTTAGTTTCCGCACCACGCAACTGGCCCGTCGTCTAATGGCAGGACACCGGTCTTTGGAACCGGGGGTGGTGGTTCGACTCCACCCGGGCCAACTGTCCCCTACGCCCGCCCCCGAATCCCAGCCACCTCCCTCCGCACCAGCCTCTCGAATTCATCGGCCAGCCGGTCCGCATCCGGCGCCTCGTCGATCAACTCCTCGAGAATCGTGCCCTCTTCCTCGTCGATGCGGGCGCCGCGCAGGCGGTGCAGCTTCAGCCACGCCTCGAAGCGGCGGCTCAGCCGCACCACGCCGTAGAAGAGACGCGGACGTGCTATGCGGCCGGCGACCATGTCGAAGACGATCGCGATCACCGACAGGTTGAGCAGAAGGAGGTCCTTCACGCCGTCCAGGACGAGCTTGGACTGAAAGACCAGGAAATCGCGCAAGGTGACTCCGGGTGAGGGCTTGACCGGCAGGTTGTTGTCCATGGTATCCATGTCGTCGATCCTCCATCGCGTATGCATGTCACGGGTGGCCGTCGCCGCCCCGTTGCCGGGACCCCGCGCCGCCCCAAGGTTTCGGGCCACAATGCTGATCTCCTGCGCACTGACGGTTGCCTCTCTGGCCCTCTCCGGCAGTGGCGCCCCATCCGGCGCCTCTCCGGATGCCAACCCCTACGTGTCTGGCGCCCCGGGTGTGTCCGCCGCGACCGGTGGCGCCCCGTTTCAGCGTGCCCCCGGGAGTGCCATCCAGTCCCCCCCCGACTCTGCCGCCACGCGCGCCCACGCCGGCAGGCTCCAGTCGCGTTTCGAGTCCAGCCGCGTGCGACACCTTCCGCGCACCCTGGGCGGGGGAAGTCCCGATTGCGACGAGGTCATCGGACGGCTGTGCATCTGGGATGACGGCGACGATGGCTGGACGCCGCGGCCCGAACCGGAGAGGATCGTCGCGCTGCGGACGGAACTCCTGGCCGCTCTCGATTCCCTGGCCCGCGAGATACCCGGCGACCACTGGGTGTTCGGCCAGCGCATCCGCTACCTGGTCGAGGCGGGGCGTCTCGAGGACGCCGCCTCGCTGGCGGACCGGTGCGGACTTCCGGACCGCTGGCGGTGCGACGCCTATCTTGGGTATGTGCGCCACCGGCAGCAGAGCATCCACGGCGCGGAACAGGCTTTTCGACGGGCGCTGGATGCCATGCCTGCCAGCATCCTCGCCGACTGGACCGACGCGGAACCGGTCCTGGGCCGCGATCTTCGCCGCTGGGTCGCCGAGCAGCCCGACCCGGCCGCGGCCCTGGACCGCCTCTGGATGCTCGCCGACCCGCTCTTTCTGGCGCCGGGCAACGACCGCTGGAGCGCCCACATGAGCCGCTGGAGCTACGCCATGAGCTCCGAGGACGCGCGCAACCCGTATCAAATGCACTGGGGAGACGATCTGGCAAGGGTCACCGTCCGTTATGGCTGGCCGGTTGCGTGGGAGCGGTCGTGGCGCACGGGGGGCGGGACAGGATACTCGGTGGCGGGGCTCGACTATCCGGGCGAGTTCCGGTCGTTTCCGCCGCTCGAAGTCCTCGACTGGGGCCGCGAAAGGCTGGAACCGGTCTTCTGGGAGATCCGCGAGGGCCACGCCCACACCAAGCACAGTCCCCCGTACCTGGATTCCCTGGGCGTCCTGGAGGGACAGATCGGCCGGTTCTGGAGGCGAAGCGGCGTGCTGGTGATGGGGGCCTGGGAATCGCCTTGGATGGAGAGAGTGGACCCCGCATCCGGCGCACCGGTGGATCCGGCGGAGATTCGCAACCGGATCGTTGCCGGCACGGCCCAAGGCCCCGGTCCAGGACTGGCTACCGTGCCGCTGCTCCGCGCAGGGCTCTTTGTCGAACAGGACGGTGCTCTGGGGGTCGACGCGAGGACCACCGTCGCCGCCGGGGGACCCGTTCGCCTCTCCGCGCTGGCTCCCTGGGTCAACTGGGGCGTGGTGAGCCTGGAGACGTGGTCGCCTGAGACCCGCCGGGCCTGGCGGATGCGCGCCGGCATGGGGTTTCGGCAGGTCATGCGCGATCTCTTCTTTCTCTCCGATCTGCTTCTCCTCGAGACCGGAGCCGAACCCGCGGGCCCGGAGGGAGTGGCGGAGGTCCTGAGGGCATCCACCGGGGTGACGGGCGACGAACCGCTGACGCTGGCCTTCGAGGTCTACGGCCTGCGCTCCCCCTCCGAACTGGCGGACTTCAGGGCGTGGGTGGAGAAGCGGGATGAAGGGTTCTTCACGCGGGCCGTGCGCTGGCTCGGCCTCGGAGAAGACAAGGAGAAGGTCATGATCGGCTGGGAGGAGGGCGGGCCGGCGGGGTGGGAACCGCTCTTCCGGACCTTCTCGATCGCGCTGCCCGGCCTGGAGCCGGGGAAGTACGAGGTGGTGATCGAGGTCACGGCCAGGGCGCATTCGCCGCTCGAGGCGCGCCGCGAATTCACGGTCCGGTAGCCGCGCCGTGGACCACCTCCGCGCACCGCCGGCCTGTGGTCACACACCGCGCCACCAGATTGGCTACATTAAATGGCTGTGATGCAACCGTAACCCCAACCGCGTACCACTCCCCGGTCATGGAAGACTCACCCGTACGAGGCCCACTCCTGCTCCTCGCTGGACGGGCCAACCCTCCGCTGGCCGCCGAAATCGCCGAACAGCTGGGCACCACGGCCGACGGCGTCACCATCCACAACTTCGCCGACGGCGAGATCTTCGTACGGATCGATCGCAACGCGCGCGGCCGCGACGTCTTCATCATCCAGCCGACCGTCGCCAACGCCGACAACATCATGGAGCTGCTGCTGCTGATCGACGCGGCGAAGCGCGCATCGGCGGAGCACGTGACGGCGGTGGTGCCGTACTTCGGGTACGGACGGCAAGACCGGAAGGACCAGCCGCGGGTCTCGATCGGGGCCAAGCTGGAGGCGAACCTCATCACGGCCGCCGGGGCCGACCGCCTGGTCAGCATCGACTTCCACCAGCACCAGATCCAGGGCTTCTTCGACATCCCCGTCGACCACCTCTACGCGGCGCCGGTCTTCACCGAGTACTTCCGCGGCAAGCAGTTCTCCAACCTGGTGGTGGTGGCCCCGGACGTGGGTTCGGGGAAAATGGCTCGGGGCTTCGCCAAGCGGCTCGGCGCCTCGTTCGCGATCATCGACAAGCGGCGGCCGTCCGCCAACGTCTCCGAAATCCTCAACGTGGTGGGCGAGGTGGAGGGGAAGACCTGCCTGATCACCGACGACATGATCGATACGGGCGGCACCATCGCCCAGGCGGTGGGCGCCCTCAAGGAACGGGGCGCCGAGCGCGTGTACGTGGCCGCCACGCATGCGCTGCTCTCGGCCACGGCGGTCGAGAGGCTGGCGGCGTCGCCGCTGGAGGAACTCGTCGTCACCAATACGATTCTCATCCCCGAAGCCAAGCGGTTCGACCGCATGAAGATCCTGTCCGTGGCCGATCTGCTGGCCCGGGCCATCACCTACATCCACTCCAACGCGTCGGTGAGCAAGCTCTTCGAGCTGAGGGACCGGAAGGAGCGCGCCAAGGTCGCGCTGGCCTGAAAGGCGCGATCGCACCACCGCGAGCCAGACGAATTACGGAAAATACGGAACTTACGGAAAACATGACCATGGAAGCGAAAATCGACCTTGAAACCCGGACCGGATCCGGTAAGGGCGGGGCGCGCAGGCTGCGCCGGGCCGGCCGCGTTCCCGGCGTCATCTACGGCGGCGGAGGCGACAACGTGCTGGTGTCGATGAAGGCGCGGGAGACCGCCAATCTCCTCCGGGCCGTCCCCGTCAAGGAGACCGTCTTCGAGCTGTCGGTGGACGGCGGCGAGGTGGAGCACGCCCGGATCCGCGAAGTCCAGGTGCATCCCTACCGCCCCGAACTCATCCACGTCGACTTCCTGCGCGTCCAGCCGGACGCGGCCGGGGACGATTGACGCCGGACGGCGGGGCGGACACTCACGCCTCCGATTCGCGCGTCCCCCGCACCAGGGTGGTGGTCGGTCTGGGCAATCCCGGTCCGCGCTACGACGGCACGCGCCACAACGTGGGATGGTGGGTGCTGGACCGCTTCGCCTACGACCGCGGCTTCGAGCCCTTCGAGCGGAGCGGCAAGAGGCTGGAGACCTCGGGCGACGTGGACGGGCGGACGATCGTGCTCGTCAAACCCCGGACCTACATGAACCGGAGCGGCCTGGCGCTGACCACGCTGTGGAAGATGGACGGATTCGAGGTCGCCCGGGATCTGCTCGTGGTGACCGACGACGCCAACCTCGATGTGGGCCGGGTCCGGTTCCGGCCGGGGGGCGGGACGGGGGGCCACAAGGGACTCAGGTCGGTGACCGGGGTGCTGGGGACCCGGGACTACGCGCGCCTGCGGGTCGGCGTGGGCGTGGCCCCGGCGGGCGCCGACCTGTCAGACTGGGTCCTCGCGGAGATGCCCGAGGAGGACGAGGATGTGGTGGTCGGCCTGCTCCCGGAACTCAGCGAGGCGTTGGCGGTATGGGCGGAGGAAGGGGTCCAGGCCGCGATGAACCGCTTCAACCGATGAACGCATGGAATCTCCATTGGCAACCTCCAACACAGGAAACTGAAGAGCCGTGATCGAACTACTGGACTTGACCGACTGGTCGTGGGTGGCCGGGGGCATCGGCCTGCTGGCCGCGCTCGTCGTGTACCGCTACATGGTCGCCCAGCCGGACGGAAACAGCGTCATGCGCGACCTGGCGGATCAGATTCACGACGGGGCGATGGCGTTTCTGCGCCGCGAATACACGGTGCTGGCCGTCTTCGTGGCGGTGGTGGCCGTGCTGCTCTTCCTGGCGATCGGCCAGGCGAGCGCGCTCGCCTACGTGGCCGGGGCCGCGAGCAGTGTGCTGGCGGGCTTCTTCGGGATGAAGGCGGCCACCCGCGCGAATGTGCGCACGTCGGCCGCGGCCAATGACGAAGGGCAGGGCAAGGCGCTCCGGATCGCCTTCTTCGGGGGTGCGGTCATGGGCCTGTCGGTGGCGGCGCTGGGGCTGCTGGGCATCGGTGTGCTGTACCGTCTCCTGGCCGCGGACGCGCTCCCGGGATTGACCCCCGAGAGCGACCTGCCGCGCTTCGCCGAGATCATCGCCGGCTTCGCCATGGGCGCGTCGTCGATCGCGCTCTTCGCGCGAGTGGGCGGGGGCATCTTCACCAAGGCCGCCGACGTGGGCGCGGACCTGGTGGGGAAGGTCGAGGCCGGCATCCCGGAGGACGATCCGCGCAACCCGGCCACCATCGCCGACAACGTGGGAGACAACGTGGGCGACGTGGCGGGGATGGGTGCCGACATCTTCGAGTCGTACGTGGGGTCGATCGTGGCGACGATCGCGATCGGCGCGACCTCGGCGGCGCTGGCGGCGAGCCAGGTAGACGCGGTGGCGCTTCCGATCATCACGGTGCTGGTGGGACTGGTCTGCTCGGTCATCGGGATCGGCGCCATGAAGTTCCTGGAGCGCACCGAGCCCGGGGCCGCGCTGCGCAACGTGACCTTCATCGCGGCGGCGCTCTTCCTGATCATCATGTTCTTCGTGGTGAGGTCGATGGACATGATCATCATCGACCCGGTCACCAATGGCGCTCGCTCGCCGCTCGGTCCCTTCTGGGCACTCCTCGCGGGGACGCTGGTCGGCATCCTCATCGGCGTGACGACCGAGTACTACACCGGCGCGGGTCCGATCCGGAAGATCGCTCGCTCCTCGGAGACCGGTTCGGCCACCAACATCATCACCGGGCTGGCCGTCGGGATGGAGTCGACCGCGCTGCCGCTGCTGCTGATCTGCGCGGCCATCTTCATCTCCTTCCTGACCTGCGGCCTCTACGGCATCGGGATCGCCGCGGTGGGGATGCTGGCCACGGTGGGCGCGACCATGTCCGTGGACGCCTACGGACCGGTGGCGGACAACGCCGGCGGCATCAGCGAGATGGCGGGACTGGGCCCCGAGACCCGCAAGGTGACCGACTCGCTGGACGCGATCGGCAACACGACGGCCGCGATCGGCAAGGGCTTCGCCATCGGCTCGGCGGCCCTCACCGCGCTGGCGCTCTTCTCCGCCTACGCCACGAAGGTCGAGGCCGAGATCGCCGCCGCCACGCCCCTCGTGATCGACATCACCAATCCGTTCGTCGTGATGGGCCTCTTCATCGGCGGCATGCTGCCCTTCCTTGTCGCCTCCTTCACGATGACCGCGGTGGGACGCGCCGCGGCGGGGATGGTCGAGGAGGTGCGGCGGCAATTCCGCGAGATACCGGGGATCATGGAGAGGACCGCCAAGCCCGATTCGGCGCGCTGCGTGGACATCTCCACCCGGGCCGCGCTCCGCGAGATGATGCTGCCGGGGGTCACCGCCATCCTGGCCCCGGTTCTGGTGGGGAAGTTCCTCGGCGTGGAGGCGCTGGGCGGGATGCTCGCCGGCGCCACCGTCACGGGCGTGCTCATGGCGCTGTTCATGGCCAACGCCGGCGGCGCTTGGGACAACGCCAAGAAGTACATCGAGGGGGGCGCGCACGGGGGCAAGGGGTCGGACCCGCACAAGGCCGCGGTGGTGGGCGACACGGTGGGCGATCCCTTCAAGGACACCTCGGGCCCGTCGCTCAACATCCTGATCAAGCTGATGAGCGTGGTGTCGCTGGTGCTGGCACCGTGGTTCGTGGGATGATGACCGCGTCCTTCAACGGCGCGGTCGCCTTCGCGCAGGATTTGATCCGCATCCCGTCTTTGCCGGGCGAGGAGGGAGAGCTCACGCGGCGGGTGGTGGACGAGATGGAGGCGCTCGGCTACGACGAGGTGCGGACCGACGAACTCGGGAGCGTGATCGGGGTGGTGCGGGGGGAGGGGGGCGGCGGTTCGGTCATGTTGAGCGCTCACCTGGACATGGTCGCGGCGGGGGACCCGGCCGAGTGGGAATACCCGCCATTCGACGGGGTCGTCGCCGGGGGATGCCTGCACGGACGGGGGGCGATGGACATCAAGGGGCCGCTGGCGTTGCAGGTGCACGCGGCGGCGGCGCTGCGGGGCGGGGTGGGGGGGGACATCATCGTCGCGCATCCGGTCTTCGAGGAGCGGGGGGGGTGGGGGATGGACCATCTGGTCCGCGCCGATGGAGGGCTCAGGCCCGATGTGGTGATCATCGGCGAGTCGACCCACGGCGACATCGCGATCGGCCACCGGGGCCGCAGCGAGGTCGAGATCGTGGCGCACGGCCTGGCCGGCCACGCGTCGGCGCCCGGCCGCGCGAGGAACGCCCTCGATCTCGTCCCCGCGATCCTTGCCGGGGTCCGCGACCTGGCGGCGCGTCAGGGAACCGACCCGGTTCTGGGGCGCTCGTCCGTCGTGGCGACCGGCATCGACGCCGTCCCCGCCAGCCTCAACGTCATCCCCGACCGCGTCACGGTCACCCTGGACTGGCGCATCCTGCCGGTGGACACCGAAGAGTCCCTACTGGCCCGGGTGCGAGAGTCGCTACAACCCCACCTCGACCGCGCCGACCGGACCACTTGGCCCGGTGCGGGCGAAAGCGTTCAGGTCCGCATCGCCACCGAACTCCAGCGTGCCTACACGGGGGCCGAAGAGGAGAGGCGCATCTTCAGCCCCGGCTTCCTCATGGACGCCGCCGACCCCATCGTCACGGCGGCCGCCCGCGCGGTCGGCACGCGCAACGGCAACGGCGCCCCGGCCCGGGTTCGCCCGTGGACCTTCGCCACCGACGGCGGCTGGACCTGCGGCGTGCGCGGCATCCCCACGATCGGTTTCGCCCCGGGCGAGGAGCGCTACGCGCACACCAACACCGAGCGTCTGGATCTGGAAGAGGCGCGGTGGGGCTACGGCCGGTACCTGCAGCTGGTCCCGGCGGTGCAGGCTGTCGGCGGATAGGCCACCCGAGCATCGAGCGCGATCGGGGCGCCCGGCTGGCAAGGCGTGACGATCATGGTGAATCCTCGACGATGACGTGGATCGGATGCGACTTGACGCTCCCGTCGAAGTACCCGTAGACGCCCTCGCCCTCGATGCCGAAGCTGGGTTGCGGACCGGATTCCTGCGACGCACTCAAGAAGTGTGTGTACTGCCACCCGATGCCGAGCAGATGCAGCGAGCCCCATTGAAGCCTCTCGTCACGGTCGAAGTGCAAGGTGTCCGCCGAGGCTTCCACGTCCAGAACCCGGGGCCGCAAGGGGATCCACGCCGACTCCGTCCCCGTGCTGTCGCTGAGCACTGCCAGCATCTCCGCGCGCAGCGTGCCCACATCTTCCGGTGCGCGGTAGCGGATCGGGATCGACCACCAGTACACCGAATCCCGGGACAACCGGACCGTGTCCGCCGGTGCCAGGATCAACGGAACGGAGGGCACGACCGTCGAGCCGGTGAACGTTCCTGGCGGGGCCTTGCCGTCGAGTCTGTATGCGGTCCGTTCACGGATGGGTTCCGGTAGCGGGGCGCGCAAACAGACCATCGGCATCGGCCAGTCCGTAGGACCACCGCCGCAGCCCTCCTCGAGGTCCGTCGTGTCCGAGAACGCCGCCTCCCACTGCGGGCCCAGGAGCGTGGCACTTACTTCCGGAGGCGGATCGGAAGGAGCCCGGTGGGGATAACCAGCCAGCATGAAGGCTTCGCTCTCTCCAGCGGCCAGCACGATTGCGATGCTGACCACGTCCGGATCCGGCTCCAGAGGATCGGGTGGCGCGATGTAGTCGCAACCGCCCGTTCCGAGCGTGACCGCGAGCGCGGCAAGTCCCCCGGCCCTCAAAACCGGAACTCCAGCCCGAAGAAGACAAGCATGGGCATCTGGGGCAGGTAGGAACGCTCTACGCTGACCGGGCTCTCATCGCTGTTTCTGCGGGCCACCCGGACCTCGCCGACGAGTACGTTGGGCGCGCTGAACAGATTGGCCACCGACACGAAGGGGGCGACGGATCTTCCCCCCTGCCGGGCTGCCTCGCCCCCTCGCCTCCACCCCAGGTCCAGGCGGAGGTAGCGCGGGAGCCTCCCCGCGTTGTAGGCCCCGCCCAGCACCACCCCGCCGGTGGGATGGCGATCTTCCCCGGAGAGATGACGCCCCGCGGGGATGACCGCAAGCAACGGCGTGACGGGCTGCCCCGACCGCAGCGAGAACCTCGCCGACCACGTCGAACTTCCGGTCGCCAGCGCCGTTCCGAGTTCGAATTCGTGGGCCCGGTGAAATCGCGGGACGAAGGTGAACTCTCCCACCGTCCTCGTCGCCCGGCTCCAGCGGTAGGTGCCCACGGTGGAGACCGGCCCTCGCGCCCAGCTCCAAGACGCCTCGACGCCGCGCGCCGTACCGGTCCCCAGCAGACGAAGCGCGGGCTCTCCCAGGGCCGTGTCCCACAGGGGATCGTCCGTGAGCGGGTGAAGACGGAGGTGGTCCATCCTTCTGGCGTAGGCGTCCAGCCGCAGCCGCGAGGCGCCCCACGTCCCCTCCCACCCGGCGGTGACCTCGGTGTTGCGCGGGACGGGGCCGCGCTCGACGGGCGCCATGAGGTCGTAGGCGAGAAAGCTGGCGCCGATGGATTCCTCGTTGCGCAGCGAGGCGATCGCCTGGTGGGAGCGCGCGGCCGAGACTCGCGCCGTCCACCAGGAGCCGTCGTAGCTGAGCTCGGCAAAGGGTGACAGCGTGCTGGCCAGCCCGGGGAAGTGGTCGGCCCGCATCCCCGCCCGCGTACTCCAGGACCTGCCGAGCGGCCTGTTGACGTTGACGAAGACGCCGGTCCGCCACTGCACGCCGCGCAGCGTGAGCGGGTCCAGGATTCCCGACGCCCTGGACCACCCGTAGTCGTGATCCCCCACGAACCGGATTAGCTGGCTGCCCGCGGTAACCGTGCCGTGC
Organism: Longimicrobiales bacterium; assembly: GCA_965211795.1. Taxonomy (GTDB): domain Bacteria; phylum Gemmatimonadota; class Gemmatimonadetes; order Longimicrobiales; family Gaopeijiaceae; genus Bin94. The sequence continues at coordinate 2,173,925 of OZ242973.1, read as the reverse complement.
GCGGTATGCCACGTGACCCGCACATCGGCTCGCTCTTCGGTCATGTGGCCCCCGCCGAGGATGACTGTATCGACCGGCGGCCGGTCGAGATCCCCGAGCGCGAGAAAGTCGTTGACGAAGCGGCTGTGACCGACCGTGGCGTCCAGGAAGGCACGGGTCCCCACGCGGTCGCGGTAGTGAGCCGCCACCGCCGCGTTTCCCCAGTCGAACGACACTCGGTTGTCGCCCGTCGAGTCTTCGTACTGGATCCCCTCCGAATTCATGTAGCCGGTGACGGAGAGGCGCCGCACGCCGCCGAAGTCCTTCGTGACCTTCGCGTGAAGATCGTAGAACGAGTAGGGGAAGTGTTCCGGGATCGCTTCCAGGCGCTTGAGCACCCTGGTCAGGAGATCGATATAGGTGCGGCGTCCGTCCACCAGGTACGACGCGCTCCCGCCGATCGGCCCCTCCACCGAGAGCCGGGACGAAGCCAGCCCGACTGCGCCCGCCACCCGATGCCGGTCACGGGCACCGTCGCGCGTAGCGATTTCGATCGCGCCGGAGAGCGAGCCGATGTGCTCTGCGCCCGGCCCCGAACTCGGCAACAGGGTCGCGTGGTCCACCGCCTCTGCGTTGACGGCGGACATGAACCCGCCCAGGTGAAACGGGTTGAACAGTCGGACGCCATCGAGAAGCAGCGGCGTTCCTTCGCTGGTACCCCCGCGCACGAACGGAACCGACACGAAGTCCGACGGGGCCGAGGCCGAGGGCGACATCGCGATCGTCCGCAAAACGTCAGTCTCCATCACAACGGGCAATGCGCGGATCTGGGCAGCGTCCACCACGAAGGCATCCCGCGAGACCGAGATCGGATCTCCCCTGCGACCGCCCGCCTCCACCCGGAGAGAATCCAGCTCGATCGGCGCGGGTTGGAGGAGAATCCTGACCGGTGCGCCGGGGAGCTCGTCGTAGTCGCGTGACCAGGTAGCGTAACCGAACGCGATGGCCTCCACCCGTACCGGCCCCGTCGGTGCGCTCGCGACCACGAAGGCTCCGAAGCGGTCGCTGAACCCCGTTGCCGTGAGGGTGGCCGACTCGATGGACGACACCCGGACCTCGGCGAACGCGACCGGTTCCAGCGCTGTACTGTCCCTCACGACTCCGGTAAGGGTCGCCTGTTGAACTGCCAGGGTGAGAAGCGTCAACACCATTTGTTTCTCCTCCTCCTCCGCATCCGGGAGCCCTCCCGCCGGCGAGATAGCCCTGGAGCGAACCGAGCCCCTACCGCACCCGGACCCTCGTCACCCGCGACGGAATGACCCCGTCGAAGTAGCCGTACACGCCTTCCCCCTCGATCCCGAAGCTCGGCCAGGGTTTCGGCAGCGGAAAGATGCCCTCGTTTTGCACGAAGTTGGTGTAGTTCCAACCGATTCCGAGAAGCCGCAGGGAGAAGCGCAGCGGCTTCTCGTGGTAGTAGATGCCGACCGTATCCGACTCGGCGCCCTCGAGCGGCCGTGCGAAATAGCCCAGGAAGCGGCCTTCGACTTCCGTCTCCGTCCCATCCTCTTCCAACCAGAATCCGTCCAGCACATCCGCCAGCAGCGTGCCGACATCGGAGCCGATCCGGTACCGCACCGGGATCCGATGGTCCTCGTATTCGGGCGGCATGGGCAGGTGCAGACTATCCCCCGGCTCGCGAAGGTCCGGGGCGACGGGCAGCACGACCTCGCCGCTGAACGCACCCAGCGGGGCCGTTCCCTCGATCTGGTATGCGTCGCCCCCCCGGATTTCCCGTGGGAGCAAGGCGCGCAGGCACTTCGCCGGACCCGGCCAGTCACCCGCACGCGTACACGCTTCCAGTTCCAGGGTCTCCGAGAAAGCGGCCGTCCACCCCGCACCCTTGAGCGTCGCCGTGAGCGTGGGAGGGTCCTCGTCCGGTTTGCGATGGGGGTGGACCGCGAGCAGGCGGGCCTCGTGTTCGCCCGCCACCAGCATGATCGCGACGGAGACCACATCCGGGTCGATATCCAGGGGGTCGGGTGGACGGATGAAATCGCCGCACGCCGTGGACCCCGCCACCGCGGCCAGGGCCGCCGCGGACCGGAACGCCGCGCGCGGCCTCAAAACCGGAACTCCACGCCGAAGAACGGAATCATGGGCAGCTGTGGCACGTAGACCCTCCTCATGTCTCCGGTGGAGTAGCGACGTTCCACAAACCCTCCGACCACATTCGGAAGGCTGAAGAGGTTGGCCACCGACACATAGGGGACAATCGACCCGCCGCCGAACCACGACACCCGGCTCTCCCGCCGCCAACCCAGGTCGATCCGGTTGTAGCGGGGCAGGGTGCCCGAGTTGTATTCCCCCCCGAGCGGCACCAGTTCAGTGAATCCGGCTCCATGGACCTCGACGGGCACGACCCCCAGCACCGGCGTGGTCGGCTGACCCGAACGCAAAGACACCCGCGCGGACCACGACGACGCGCCGTGCGAGTAGGAAGTCCCCAATTCGAATTCGTGGTCGCGGTGAAATCGCGGCTTGTAGGTCCGCGAACCCACGGTCCGCGATACCTGGGCCCAGCGGTAGCTTCCGAGCACCGAGAACCCACGGTCCGAAATCCAGCTCCACGATGTCTCGACCCCCTTCGCCGACCCGCTTGCAACTTCCCACAGCGACGGATCGCCCAATGCGGCGCCGGTGGCCGGCCTGGCTCCGAGCGCGGGCAACCTGAGGTTGTCCAGGGTGCGCGCATAGGCGTCCACCCGGACCCGGATCCCTGCCCCGGAACCCTCCCACCCGACGGTGAATTCGGTGTTGCGGGGAACCGGTGACGCGCTGACGGGAACCAGGAGATCGTACGCCAGAAAGCTCGCGCCCAGCGCCTCCTCGTCGCGCACCGACGCGAGCGCCTGGTGGGAACGCGACGCCGAAATGCGTGCGTCCCACCACGATCCCGCGTAGCTCAGTTCGGCGAAAGGCGCCAAGGTGGTCGCCAGCCGCCGGAAGTGGTCGACCCGCAGGCCTGCCCGGGTCGAGAACCCTCGCTGCAACGGGATCTCCACGCTGGAGTACGCGGCCAATCGCCAGCTGCTCTCCCTGAGCGTCACCGGCGAAAAGAAGAAGCCCTCGTCCGAGTCGAACTCGTCGGTGTGGTCGTAGTCGTGGTCGCCGAGGAACCCGGTCGCCTGGGCGCCGCTTGTGATCGTGGCGCGTCCCGTGCGCCAGGTGACCCGCAGGTCGGCGCGGGTTTCGCTCATCATGCCGTCGCCGAAGAGCAGCGTGTCGGTGGGTGGGGTGTACTCCACGCGGACGTCGTTTACGTAGACGGCCGATCCGCCTCCCAGCGCGAAGAGGTCGCTCGTGAAGCGGCTGTGTCCCAGGTTGGCGTCGACGATCCCGTTGTCCCCGAGCTTGTCACGGTAGTGAATCGAGAGCGCGGAGTTCCCCCACGACAGACCCAGCGTGTTGGTCTCCTCGGAGTCGTAGATTTGCAGGGACTCGGAGTTGCGGTAGCCGCTGACCGAAAGGCGGCGGATGCCCCCCAGGTCGGCCGTCACTTTCCCATGCAGATCCTGGAAGAAATAGGGGAGATGGTCGGAAATCGCCCCCATCTTCTTGAGCGCCAGCGTGAAGCCGTCGATGTAGGTGCGCCGGCCGTCGAGCAGGTAGGACACGCTGTTCCCGATCGGCCCTTCGACCGACAGCCGGGACGAAGCGAGGCCCAGCGAGCCTGCCATCCGCATCTCGTCGCGGGAGCCGTCACGGGTGGCGATATCGATCGCACCCGAGAGCGACCCGATGGCCATGCCGTCGCCGCCCGAGCCCGCCAGGATCGTCGCCCGCTCGACCACCTCGGCATTGATCGCCGAGAGGAAGCCCCCCAGGTGGAAGGCGTTGAAGAGCCGGACGCCGTCGAGCAGCACCGGGGTGCCCTCGCTGGTGCCTCCGCGAATGAAGGGGACCGAGGTGTAGTCGGAGGGCGCGGAGGCGGAGGGGGAGACGGCGGTGGCGCGCAGCACATCCGTCTCCAGGATGGTGGGAAGCGTCCTGAGCAGCACGGAATCGATGACGAAGGCGTCCCGGGACAACGAAATGGGGTCTCCCGCGCGCCCCGCGACGTTGACCTCGATGCCCTCGATCCCGATCGGCGCGGGACTGAGCAACACCCGTATGGGGTCCGCCGGTAGAGCCTCGTAGGCTCGCGTCCACGGCAGGTAGCCGAACGCCGCCACCTCGACGCGAACCGCCCCGCCCCCCGTCACCCCCGGCACCACGAACGCCCCATACCGGTCCGACACTCCCGCCGCGGCCGCCTCCTCGCCGACCGTGGCTGTGACCGTCACCCGGGCGAATGCGATCGGCTCGAGGTCCACGCTGTCGCGGACCACGCCCGACAGGGTGGCCTGCTGGAGGGTGGCGATCAGAAGGGCGGCTCCGGTCATCTGCGACTCCTGTCCACATCGGGTTGGCGGGAGGTCGACCCGGCCGGGCGCGGCCAGGAAGCCCGTGCGACTGCTCGGGTCTCGTGGTGTCCTGTCGGATGAACGGCCCAGTGGCCGAAGACTACCACGACCCTCCGATACCCCGTGGGTGCGCGGACGATCCGTCCCCGCGATGCGGCGGACCCCGGGCCAGCCTTGGCCGGGGGTCGCACCTCGGGGCTGAGGGAGCCTACCAGGGGTCGGGCCGAATGGGACGGTCCGGACTGTCGTGGGACTTCAGCCAGATTCCGGTGCACGCCGTCAGCGCGACGGCGGCGAGCAGCAGGTACAGAACCCTGTTCTTCATCATTGCGTCTCTCGTGGGGCATAAGACAAACTCACGCAACGATATGATGAAGGATCGCACCGACAGGTACCCAGAGGAAAAACCCGGAAAGCCTGACGGGAAAATCACGCTACTCCTCTGACGGGAAATTCCCCCCATCGGTGCCCAGCCCCTTCGGCGTCAGTGCTCCCCTTCAGATCCCAGCAGGCCCGTCTCAAGGGCGAAGCGCACGATCTCCTGCCGGCTGTTCAACCCCAGCTTCGACTTGGCCCGGGCCAGGTAGCCCTCCACCGTCTTGGGACTGAGGAACATCTTTCGACCGGTTTCGCTCGCCGTGAATCCCCTGGCATACCATTCGATCACGGCCATTTCCCGGGGCGACAGCACATTTGATTCCACGTCCCGGCTCGACGCACTCCGCCGCTCTTGGCGCGCGAGCAGGGAAGCCGCCTTGCGCGGCAGGTACGAATGGCCGCGAACCAGAGCTTCCAGCGCGCCCAGCAGATCGGTGTCGGCGACGGACTTGTTCAGAAAGCCGGTCGCGCCGGCATCGAGGGCCAGCTGGAGGAACTCGTCCTCGTCATGGACCGTAAGCACCAGGACCTTCGCGTCGATCCCAAGGGCCGTGATCCGCCGGGTGGCCCGGATTCCGTCCATCCCCGGCATGGCCAGGTCCATGATCACGATATCCGGTTGCAGGGTCCGGGCCCTGTCCACCGCTTCCTCCCCCGTGGACGCCTCGCCCACGACCTCCACGCGCCCGGTCGACTCGAGCAGTGCCTTCAGGCCCGCGCGAACGACTGCATGATCGTCGACCAGGAGTACCCTCATCGGTCGTCACCCCTTTCTTCGCCCGCCCCGTCGGGGCCTGTCCTCGGCAACGTCACCCGCACCGCGGTACCCTCTCCCGGCGAGCTGTGCACCGTCATGCCACCACCGACCATCGCGGCCCTTTCGCGCATGCCGGTGAGGCCGACATGTCCCTCGCCCCCCAGCGCGCCGGGATCCGACAAATCGAACCCTCGTCCCCTGTCGCGGATCTCGGCGGTCACGACCTCGCCGGACACCCTGAGCGTCACCGTGGCTTCGTCCACGCCCGCGTGCCGGACGGCGTTGGTCACGGCCTCCTGAACGATCCTGTACAGGGCCAGGGCGGCAACCGAATCCAGTGCATCGTCCACCGGTTCGAGGTGCGCGCGGATTGTGAAACCGTACACCGCCTGGACATCGCGAAACTGGGAGTGGAGCGCGAAGACAAGCCCCTGATACTCGAGCTCGGGAGGCAACAACCCACGTATCAGCCTCTTTGCTCCCCGGATCGCGTCGTGAATCTCTCCGGCGATCAGCAGCCTTGCCCGTTCCCTTGCCGCCCCGTCCGACTCGGCCGCCAGGAGCTTCACTCGGATCTTGAGGGCCACCAGGTACTGGAGGAATTCGTCGTGCAACTCGCGCGACAGGCTTTTCCGTTCGTTCTCGGCTGCCGTCAGCATCACTCTGGACAGACGGCGAATCCGTTTCCATTGGGTGATGTCGCGCACGGCACAAATCACGTGTTCGCCGCCGGACGCGAGCTTCCAGGGGCTCAAGCTGATCTCCACGGGGAAGGTGCTCCCGTCGCTGCGGAGCGCCAGCAACTCGAGCCCCACGCCCATGGGCCGGGCCCTCGGCGCCGCGTTATAGCGCCGGCGGTGCTCTCGATGCCCGCGGCTGTTGGCCTTCGGCACGAGTCGTTCCACTGGAGACCCCAGCATCTCTTCCCGGCTCCATCCGAACATCGACAGCGCCTGCAGGTTCAGGTCGCGAATGATCCCGTCCGAATCCACGATGAGCGTTGCGTCGGGCGAGGCCTCGAACACGGCCCGGTAGTCTTCATCGACCAGCACGCGAACTCCTCCTGTGCGAGCGACCCACGGACTGCAAACCCGCTCAGCCCATCGGCACCGTGCGCAGGATCTTCCCCTCCACCCGCTCGAAGATCTCGTCCAGGCTCGTCCCGGTGATCGTCAGGCCGTGGTTCTTCAGCCCGACCACGCACCCGCTCGGATCGTCGTCCTCCCTCACGATGTCGGCCACGGCCTGGCCCAGCTCGTAGGTGCCGCACGGGTAGTTGAACTCGGTGGAGCGAATGTCCTCCATCCATCCGTGCACGTGCAGGATGGCGCCGACCTGCGGGTGCTCCCGGTAGATCATCCAGTGCTCGATCGCGTCGACCGAGACCCTGCGCGGCTCCACCCCCGGCGGGTGGCTCACGATCATCCCGTTCCGCGCGGCGTCGTAGTCCTTCACCATCAGGATGTCCTGCCCGATCCTGCTGAGTCTGGACTTGTCGACCCCGCTGGCGCTCATCCAGAACCAGTCGTCGTCGAAGCGCGCCGAGATGTTGCCGTACGAGAGTCCGCCGATGCCGAAGAGGCGCTTGATGTGCCGGAAGTCCCGGGGGGACAGGAGTTCGTCCATCGGAAAGGGCGCCGGCAGCAGGTCCAGGTCGTCGAGTTGGCGACCGGCGCGACAGATGGACTCCGTGATCGAGTCGCCGTTCCAGAGCTCCTCGGGAAGGTCGTCCTGGAAGAAGTTGTCGATCACCAGCGTCGACGAGGCCATGGGCTCGATGCGGGCGTAGACCTGCCGGAAGTAGTTGTCGCGGCCCACGTGGTTCGCGATCACGTAATGCCCCTGCTCCATGGTGATGAAGTGGGCCTCCGGGTCGCCGTCGCCCTTGGGGACCAGCCCCACGGCGATGTTGGCCAGCGCCCGCGGGAGCATGGGGTATCCCTGGGCGATGTGGTTGGTGAAGGGGTGGGGGAACTCGGTGACGGCGCACACGAAGACGGCCTGCGCGTGGCGCCTGAAGGGACGCGGACGCCCCCCGGGGAAGAAGTTGAAGACCAGCCTGGCGTCCTTGGGTTCGTCGATAAACCGGTGCCCCTCCGATTCCATCACGTCGCGCAGCCCGTCGGCGAACCAGCGGAAGGTGTCGCTGTTCGCTGAACCGACGAATGTGAAGTCCATGGATTCCCCTTCTTCGTTGGCGGTGGAGAAAAAGCGTAAGCAAGCCGGAGGTCGCGCGCCAGCACCGGGAGCCCGAGGAGCATGCCTCTCAGGGTTCCCCCCTCGGACCGCAGGCGCCGTGCGGACCGGGCAACACACTATCTGCCGGGAGGCGTCTGCCGCTATATTCCCACCAACCAAACCCGCTCCGCCCGGGAAGGCGGAGCCCGTCATGCACCACGGTCCATGGGAGTTCCCGTCAAGATGAGACCCTATGAAATCGTCTATGTCCTCGATTCCGCCCTGGAGCGGGAGGCCGTGGACGAGAAACTCGATTCCTTCCACTCGGTGCTCGGTGGTGAGATCACGGCTGTCGACCACTGGGGCGTCCGCCAGCTCGCGTACCCGATCCGCAAGTCGAAGACCGCGTACTACGTGATCGTTCAGGTCACCACCAACCCGGACGCCCTGCCCGAATTCGAACGCCTCCTCAGGCTCGACGAAGAGACGATGCGGTACCTCATCGTCCTCAACGAGGGGCAGCCCACCTCGGGAGCGTCGGTGCTCGCCGATCGTCCAACCCTCCACACCACTGAAGCACCGGACGACGAAGCACCCGCCGCCGAAGCCGGGGACGAGGGAGAAGGAGGGGATGACGCCGGAGCGGACGAAGATCAGGAAGAAGAAGAGGCCGGGGAGGATGGGGAGGCCGAGGATCCGGAGGCATCCCCGAAGTCCTCCGGTCCGCCCGAATTCTCCGGCGCCCGCGGCCGCCGCCGCCGTCACGAGGGGCCGCCGATCGTCCTCCTCAACTACAAGGACGTGACCACGCTGGCCCGCTTCCTGACGGAGCAGGGGAAGATCCTGCCGAAGCGGACCACGAAGGTGACCGCGCGTTTCCAGCGGCAGCTCGGCACGGCGGTCAAGCGGGCCCGCTTCCTCGCCCTCCTCCCCTACATCCGCGACCACGAGGGGTAGGCAGCCCGCGAACGGAGATTGCAAGATCCATGAAACTCATCCTTCGAGAGACCGTCGCGAACCTGGGCCGGGCCGGCGATGTCGTGAACGTGAAGCCCGGCTATGCCCGCAACTACCTGTTGCCCCAGGGCCTGGCCTACATGGCCTCGGCGGCCAACCTCAGGCGGATCGAGGAAGAGGCCAGGCTCCGCGAAGAGCAGGAACGCCGCAACTACCTGGAGGCCAACCGCCAGGCGGCGCGCCTCGAGGACCTCACGATCAACGTAACCGCGCGTGCGGGCGACGAGGGGCAGCTCTTCGGCTCGGTGACCGTGCGGGACATCTGCGAGAAGGTGGAAGCGGCGGGCATCGACTTCGAACTCGAACCTCGGGCCGTGCACCTCGCCGAACCGATCAAGTCGGTGGGCGAGCACCGGGTGCCGATCCGGTTCCAGTCCGGGGTGGAGGTCGACCTGCTCGTGGTCGTGGAGCCCGAAGAGGATTGACCGGCCAGGCAGCCCGTGGACAAGACCTCCCGGCATTCGAACGGCGATGCATCCGGGCTGACCGCTTCGCTTCACCCGTTCACGCTGGAAAGTACACATTACATTATGTTATGTGTACTATACATTGTGCCACTTCCAGGCTTCGCTCTGCGTTGCTCCTCGGGCGAATAGCGGTGCTATTCACCCTTCGTCTCGCCTTGCCAGCCCGGCGCCTCACCGCTCTCGGTGCTCGGGCGGCCTTGTCCAAGGACTGCTGAGCAGCCCGTGAGTGGGCAGGACGCCTTCGAGATGCCGCGGCATGTCGGAAGGGCCGTCCGCTACGCCCAGGAGCGCAAGGCCGGGGACATCACCGTTCTCGACCTGCGCCACATCTCCAGCGCCACCGACTTCTTCGTGATCGTCACCGGGCGTTCCGACATCCAGGTGCGCGCGATCGCGGACCATGTCCTCGATTCGGCCAGGGGCGACGGCAACCGGCCCGACCACGTCGAGGGCCTGAAGGAAGGCCGCTGGGTGCTCCTCGACTACATCGACTACGTGGTGCATGTCTTCCACCCGGCCGTGCGGGACTTCTACCGGCTCGAGGCTCTGTGGGGGGACGCGCGGTCCATCGTGATCGGGGACGAAGCGGGCCCATGAAACTCAAGTCCCTGCACCTACACGGCTTCAAGTCCTTCCCCGACCAGACCCGCATCGGCTTCCACGACGGGATCACCGCGATCGTGGGACCCAACGGATGCGGCAAGTCGAACATCGGTGACGCCATACGCTGGGTTCTGGGCGAACAGCGTCCCACCGCCATACGCGGCGCCCGCATGGAAGAGGTCATCTTCCAGGGCACGGTGTCGCGGGGAGCGCACAACCGCGGGGCCGTGTCGATGGTGGTCTCCAACGACGACGGCGCGCTACCGGTTCCCTTCGAGGAGGTGGAGATCGGGAGGACGGTCTTCCGCGACGGGGGCAGCGACTACCGCCTGAACCGCGCTTCCTGCCGGCTGCGCGACATCGTGGACCTGTGCCGGGACACGGGACTGGGGGCCAACGCGTACTCGATCATCGAGATCCGCATGATCGACGCGATCCTCTCGGAACGCACCGACGAGCGCCGTTCGCTCTTCGAGGAGGCCGCCGGGATCGGCAAGTACAAGGACCGCCGTCGCGCCGCGCTCAGGCGCCTGGAGACCTCGGAAACCGACCTGCAGCGTCTGGAGGACGTGATCGCCGAGGTTCGGAGCAAGGTCCGGTCGCTGGCCCGCCAGAAGGGCAAGGCGCAGCGGTACCGCGAGTTGCGCAAGCGGCGGCTCGATGTGGAGGTGGCGGTGGCGCGGCTGGACATGGTCGAGCTGGAGGCGCGGCTGGCCCGGATCGAGGAGGAATCGGCGAAGGGCCGCGAGGAGGCCGCAGGGATGGCCGCGGGGCTGGGTACGGCCGAGGCCGCGCTGGAACAGGCCCGGCTGGAGCACCTCGAGGCCGAGAAGGCGCGGGTGGAGGCGGCGGGGCGGCTCGACGCGGTGGCCACGGAGCTTGCGCGGGTGGAGAAGGAGGTGGCCGTGGCCGAAGAGAGGATCGCGGGAGGCGATCGCCGCCTGGCGCAAATCTCGGAGGAGGAGGCTTCGCTGGCCGCGCAGCAGGCCCGATCCGGGGACGAGGTGGTGATGCTGAAGGAAGAACGCGAAAAATGTCATGCAGCGTTGACAGAATGTAAAGCGGAGTTGACATCCCGTGTGGCCACGGCGGGCGAGGCACGTGAACGGATGGAGGCCGCCCGTGACGAAGTCCGCGGGCTGGAGGAGCGGGCCGGTGGGATCGCGCGGGGCATTGCAAGGGCCGAGGGAGACCGTGACAGCGCCCGTCTGCAGGCGGGGGAACTGGGACACAGGTTCGATCGGCTCTCGGTGGAGTTGCGGGAAGGGGCCGGGGCGCTGAGGGACCTGCAGTCGCAGGGTGACCTCTTCGCGGACCGCCGTGACCAGACGGCCAGGAAGGCCGAAGAGGCGGAGCGTGCGGTCGGTGGGGCACGCCGGCGCCTGGCCCTGGTGCGAGAGCGGCGCAGCGCGGCGCGCGACGCCGAAAGGGAGGCGGAGGGGCGGGTGGCCACGCTGAAAGCCGAGTTCGCTGCGCTCGAGCGCGTGGGTGAATCCCGCGAGGGGATGGCGGCAGAGGCCGCTGCCGCCCGGAAGGCGTTGCCGGGGTGCGTGCGCGGAGTCCTGTCGGACTATCTGCAGGTGACCGGGGTCGCGCCGCGTATGGTGGATGTGGTGCTGGGCAGCTTCGGCCTGGCTCTGGTGGTCGGAAACGGGGACGACGCAAGCCGGGTGGCGCGCTGGTACCATGCGGAGTCCGGACGGGAGGCGGGACTCGTGCTGTTGCCGCTGGACGCGGCCCCCGAAGCGCGGGGACCGCTCCCCGCCGGCGTGACCGCTTTCGGCGCGGGAGCCCCGTGGGCCGAGGCCTTGCTCGGAGCCGTGAGGATCGGGGCCGCGGAGGCCGGTGCGGACCAGTCTGCCGGTGCGCACGGTGTCTGGACCGATGCCCTCGGTGCGATCCATCTCGTGCCGGAAAGGGGTGCGCAGGGTCGTCTGGAGCGGAAGGACCGGCAGCAGGCGCTCGAGACCGCGCTGGCGTCTGCGCGGCGCGATCTCGTGGACGTCCGTGAGACGCTTCTCCTCCTGGACCGTGAACACGCCGACTGCGAAGAGGAAGCCGATACGGCCTCGGAACGCTTTCTGGCCACGCGGGACGAAGCCCGCGCCGCGGAGGCCGGCGCCCTGGCCCAGACCGATCGCCGCGCGCGGCTCATCCGTCACCAGGAAGAGGTCTCGCGGCAGCTGGAAGGCACCAGGGCCGCGCGCGACCGGGCGGTGGAGCGGGGACGGGCGGCCGAGGCGGAGTTGGCGAAGTTGAACGGGGACGAGGCCGTGCTGACGGGTCGGCTGGACCGACTGCGAAGCGTGCACGCGGCTGCCCACGCCGAGTGGGAACAGGCGCGTACGGCGGAGTCCGAGATGGCGGTTCGCGCGGCGCGGCTGGAGAGTGAATACGCGCGCCTGGCCGGACGCATCTCCGACACGGAAGCCGTCGTGGCCGACGCGGCCTCCCGCAATGCGGCGCTGGCGCGGGAAGCCGATGCCCTGGGCGCGGAGACGGCCGCGGCCCGGGAGACACGGCGGAAGGGTCGGGAGTCCCTGCAGACCCTGTTCGAGAAGCGCGACACGGTGCGGGGCGTGCTGGCCGAACACGACCGCGCGCTGCGCACGGCCTCCGAGACGGTGGCCGCGGCGGAGCGGCGGGCACGCGAGGTGCGTGACCAGGAGCGGGCCGCGATCGGACGCGAACACCAGTTGGAAATGGAGCGGCAGGACATCCGGAACCGGGCGGGCCGAATCGGGGAGCGGCTCGAGACGGAGTGGGGCCGGTCGCTGGAGATCCTTGTCGACGAGGCCGAGCCTGCGGAGGGCGACCCCGAAGAGTTGCGGGCGGAACTGGCGGAGATCGTCACGAAGCTGGGGCGGATCGGCGCGGTGAACATGCTGGCCGTCGAGGAACACGCCGAAGAGAGCGAACGCCTCGACTTTCTGGTGCGGCAGCAGGAGGACCTGATTGCGGCGCGCAACGACCTGCGTGCGGCGATCCGCCGGATCAACACCACCGCCACGGAACTCTTCATGACGAGCTTCGAGGCGATCCGGGAGAACTTCCAGCGCACATTCGAACACCTCTTCAGCGGTGGCGAGGCCAACCTGTGGCTCTCGGATCCGGAAAGCCCGCTGGAATCCCGCGTGGAGATCCATGCGGCGCCGAGGGGCAAGCGCACCCAGCGGATCGACCTGCTGTCGGGGGGCGAGCGGGCCCTCACCGCCCTCTCGCTCCTCTTCGGAATCTACCTGGTCAAACCGAGCCCCTTCTGCGTGCTCGACGAGGTGGACGCGCCCCTGGACGAATCGAACATCGGACGCTTCATCCGTCTCCTGCAGGGGTTCAAGGCCGACACCCAGTTCGTGGTCATCACGCACAATCCCCGGACCATCGAGGCCGCCGACTGGATCTACGGGGTGACGATGGAAGAGCCGGGAGTGTCGTCGCTCGTGGGCGTGCGGCTCGAAGGGGAGACGGGGGCGGCGGGAACGGCCGCGTGACACCGGTGCTGACCGTCATCGGCTCGGGTACCCTGGTCCCGTCGGGCGACCGGTCCTCGGCCTGCCACCTTCTGGAGGCGGGCGATCACAACCTGCTCCTCGACCTGGGTCCCGGAGCCGTCCATGGGATGGCCCGCCACGGCAAACCATGGTGGCGGATCACCCACGTGGTATTCACCCACTACCACACCGATCACTTCGGCGACCTGCCGCACCTCCTCTTCGCCTTCAAGTGGGCGGTTCCGTCACCGCGCACCCACCCCCTTCAGGTGCTGGGTCCGCCCGGGCTCGTCGACCGTGTGGCGGCCCTCCGGTGCGCCTTCGGCGACTTCATCGTCGATCCCGGGTTCGAGGTCGCCTATCGGGAGGTGGACCGGCGCGGCAGCTGGGAGGGTGACGACACGGGCGCGCTGCGGCTGCGCTTCCTGCCCGTTCCGCACACGGACCACTCGATTGCGGTCCGCGTCGCGACACGGGGCCGCTCCCTCGGGTACACCGGCGACACGGGGCCCGATCCCGCGCTCGGTCCGTTCTTTCGCGGCGTGGACGTCCTGGTGAGCGAATGCGGCCAACCGGACCCGCCCCCGTCCCCCTCCCACCTCTCTCCGTCGTCGGTCGCGGCCATGGCGCAAAGCGCGCGCCCCGGCGTGGTCGTACTCACCCACCTCTACCCACCCCTCGACAGCGCGTCGGCCCCCCGTCTCGTTCGGGCGGCGGGCTACGAGGGGAAGGTCGTCTGCGCCCGCGACGGTGACGGTTTCGCGCTGAAATAGCGGCCCGGGCCCCGGGCGCGCCGCCGGACCGGTGACGGCCGGAGGTTCGCGCTGCCATGGTGCCAACCGTGGAACTTCGCGGCAACCTTGTTTAGGATCATCCTCCGTTCCTTCACCACTGGAGAAGCAGCGCCGTGCTGATCGTCATGCACCACCGGGCCACGCCGGAGCACATCGAGCGGGTAGTCGAGACCATCGGCGACATGGGATACCGGGCCAAACCCATGCCGGGTCACCAGCGAACCGCCATCGGCCTCGTCGGCAACGACGGGAGGGTGGACTCGGCGCGGCTCGAGGGCCTCCCGGGCGTTCGCGAGATCATCAAGGTCTCCAAGCCCTACAAGCAGGTCTCCCGCGAGTGGCGCGAAGAGAACACCATGGTGCGGCTCGGCAACGGGACGGTGCTGGGGGGACCCGAGGTGGTCATCATGGCGGGTCCGTGCTCGGTCGAGGGGCGCGGGCAGATCCTGGACATCGCGGCCCGGGTACGCGACATCGGGGCGGGCGTGCTGCGCGGGGGGGCGTTCAAGCCGAGGACATCGCCGTATTCGTTCCAGGGGCTGGAGGAGCGGGGGCTGGAGCTGCTCGCCGAGGCGCGCGAGCGGACGGGGCTGGCCATCGTGACCGAGGCCGTCGACGCCGATAGCGTGGCCCTGGTCGCCGAATACGCCGACATGATCCAGATCGGGACGCGCAACATGCAGAACTACCCGCTCCTCAAGAGCGCCGGCCGAGCCGGGAAGCCGGTGCTCCTCAAGCGGGGAATGTCGGCTACGATCACCGAGCTTCTCCTGGCGGCCGAGTATCTGCTCAGCGAGGGCAATGCCGACGTGGCACTCTGCGAACGGGGGGTGCGCGGCTTCGATCGGGCGACACGCAACGTCTTCGACCTGACCGCCATTCCCGTGGTGAAGTCGCTGACGCACCTGCCCATCGTGGCCGACCCGAGTCATGCGACCGGGGCGCGCGACAAGGTCACGCCGATGGCCCGCGCGGCGGTCGCGGCCGGTGCCGACGGTCTGATCGTCGAGGTGCACCCCAACCCGCCACAGGCGCTCTCCGACGGGGCGCAGAGCCTCTACCCGGAACAGTTTCGGGAGCTGGTGGCGCAATGCGGTCCCATCGCCCGGGCCATCGGGAGGTCGCTGGCGCCGGCGCCGGAGCCGGCGGGAGCCGTGCACACGGGGGTCTGACACTCACCCGTTCGAGTGCCGCGGGGCCGCTCGCGGACCCTGTGATGCGCGACGCACGCCGCTGGTCCCATCCGGCCATGGAAACGCCCGCTCCCGGTGCCGAAACTGTACTTCATGGAGAACGTGAAGCAGTCCCTCGGACGCCGCGGCGAAGACCTGGCGGCGCAGTACCTGCAGGACCGCGGCTGGACGATGGTCGCGCGCAACTACCGTGCGGGCCCAAAGGAGATCGACCTGGTCGCGGCCCGCGGGGGCGTGGTGGCCTTCGTCGAGGTGAAGGCGCGCGCCACCGCCACCGGAGGAACACCGCTCGAGCCGATCCGGTCGCTGAAACGCCGTGCGGTCGAGGTTGCGGCCCGGCGATGGATCCTCGAGAACGGCAGGCCTGGAACGATCTACCGTTTCGACGCGGTGGCGGTGCGGATCAGGGGGTCGCGGTATGAGATCGAGCACATCGCCGACGCCTGGCGGCCCGGTCAGCACTGACGGAGCGCAACCGTGGGGACGGACATGCCGCGTTGACGCCCGCTCCCGGGTCCGGGTAGCTTTGCGGGTGCCCCAGGTCCGCGGGGCGGAAGCCCATGAACCCCGTCAGGACCGTGCAGGTAGCAGCGGTAAGTGAGGCGACGGTCGCCGCGGAGTGCCTGGGGCACCTCGCGCCCCTTTTTCCGGCCAACCTGCAGACTTCGTCACGACCTTTTGTCCTACCTCGCCCTGGCCCGCAAGTACCGGCCCCGCCGTTTCGGTGAGGTGCAGACCCAGGAGCACGTTTCCGAGACGCTGAAACGGGCGGTCGCGGGGAACAGGGTCGGCCACGCCTACCTCTTCTGCGGACCCCGGGGCGTGGGAAAGACCACCCTGGCACGGATCCTGGCCATGGCGCTCAACTGTCCTCGCCGCGCCGGGGACGGCGAACCGTGCGGGGAGTGCGAGGACTGCTCGCGCATCTGGGGCGGCCATACTTCTCTGGACGTGGTGGAGATCGACGCCGCTTCCAACCGCGGCGTGGACGACGCGCGCGAACTCCGTGAGCGGGCCATGTACGCGCCCTCGGAGGAGGAGCGCTACAAGGTGTACATCCTCGACGAGGCGCACATGCTCACGCGGGAAGCGTGGAACGCGCTCCTCAAGATCCTGGAGGAGCCACCCCCGAGGGTCATCTTCGTCTTCGCCACCACCGAGGCCAGAAAGATCCAGCAGACCGCGTCGCCCATCCTGTCGCGCTGCCAGCGCTTCGACTTTCGGCGCATCGGCACCGGCGACATCATGCGCAGACTGCACGACGTGCTGGACAGCGAGGGAATCGCCGGCGAACACGAGGCGCTGCGGGCCATCGCGCGCAAGGCGAACGGGGGCATGCGCGACGGCCTCTCGCTGCTCGACCAGGTCCTCGCACTCTCCGACGAGGAGGTCTCGGTGGACACGGTGGTGCGCGTGCTGGGGGTGGTTGCCGAGGAGCGCTACCTGGAGCTCTTCGATCTGGTCGCCGAACACCGCCACGGCGCCGTGTTCGACTTCGTGGAGACGCTGATCGACGAGGGGCACGACCTGGTCGAGTTCTACCACGGACTGGCGGAGAAGCTGCGCCTGTTGCTCAGACTCTCTCTCGACCCCGATTTCGTCCCCGGGAGCATGACCGGCGAGATGCGCGACGCCTATGCCCGGCGCGCGGAGGCATTTTCGCCCGGTGACCTCGTCAGGATGCTGGCCATGTCGTCGGGACTGGAGAGCGACGGCAGCCTGAGGCGCACGGGAAGGCCCCGCGTGCTCATCGAGATGCTGCTGCTCCGGATGAGCTACCTGGACCGCACCGTGGAGCTGGAGGAGATCATACGGGCCCTCGGGGGCGCGCCCGCGCCGGAACCGCCGCCAGCCGCGCAGTCGAGGCCGTCCAGTTCCGCGCCGCCGCCTGCCGCTCCACCACCAGCCGCGTCCCGATCGTCCTCTCTAGCCGAGGGATGGCAGGCCGTGGTAAAGGACGGGAAACGAATCGTACCGGGACTGTCGACCTTCCTGCGCGCTGCCACCGTCGTCGAAGAGAAGAGCAACGGGGTGTTGGTGCTCCGCGTGCCCGGCGACCTGGGCAGCGAGCGGTTGGCCGATGCCGACGTGCTGCCGAAGCTCGAAGAAGCCCTGGCCCTTCATTCGGGACGCGATTCTGCCAAGATTTCAATCGTTGCCGAGGACAGTCGTTCGGAGACCGGTGCGACTGCCGCAACCGCGTCGGCGAGGGTCAGCCAGGAAACGGTCCGTGCCACCCGGCTGCAGGAGCTGCTCCGGAGAGCGCCACAGCTTGAACGGGCCGTCGTCGAACTCGATCTCGAGCTCGTGGACTGATCTTCGGAGAGTCGGCGTAATCAATAGCAATGCAACAACGAATCACAGACGATTCAGGGAGTCTCAAGAGCGGATGATGACGAATATCCAACAGTTGATGAAGATGGGGCAGCAGCTCCAGAACAGGATCAAGGAGCTTCAGGACAGCCTGCAGACGGAGGAATTGGTCGCCTCTTCCGGTGGCGGCATGGTGACGGCGCGCGTCACGGGCAAGGGTGACCTCAAGAGTATCACGATCGACCGTGAGGTGATCGATCCGGAGGACCCGGAGATGCTCGAGGACCTCGTGGTGGCGGCCGTGGCGGAGGCACAGAACCGCGCGCGGGACTTCTCGGAGGAGCGGATGCGGGGAGCAGCGGGCGGGTTGCCGGTCAATCTCCCCGGCCTTTTGTAGTTCGGCAACCGGAAACAGCCCCCGGCCCGCCCGTGTCCGCGATCGATGACCTGACCCGGGAGTTGCGCAGGCTCCCGGGCATCGGGGCCAAGACCGCGCTTCGACTCGCCTTTCACATGGTCAAGGGGCCGAAGGAGGACATGCATCGCCTTGCAGGCGCGCTTGCGGAGGTCGCGGAGCGGATCCATCCCTGTCCGTGTTGCGGGAACTACTGCAGCGCCGAAGTGTGCTCGGTGTGTCGAGATCCGTCCCGTGACCGGAGTGTAATCTGCGTCGTCGAGGAGGCGTACGAGGTTGGGGCGATCGAGCGTACCGGCAGATACGGGGGACTCTTTCACGTACTGGGCGGACGTCTCTCGCCTCTGGATGGGGTGGGGCCCGGGCAACTCGACATCGACGGCCTCCTGGAGCGCGTGAGCGATCCGGAGGGGAAGCCGAAGGAGGTCATCCTGGCGACCAACGCGAGCGTGGAGGGCGAAGCCACCGCCGTCTACCTGGAGACGCTGCTGCGCCCTCACGGCCTGCGGATCACGCGGCTGGCGCGAGGGATTCCGGTCGGAAGCGATCTGGAATACGTGGACGGCACCACGATCGCCGAGGCGCTGGCGGGTCGGCGGGAATTGGGTGGAGGCCCCTCATGAGCAGCCGCACTCGTCGAATCGGACTGTTTCTGCTCGGGGTCGGTGCGGTGGCGGCGCTTGGCGCGCTCGTGCTGCGCGACCAGGTTCTCCGCCACCGGCGTGACCTCTTCAGTTCGAATCCGGTCCGCCGGCTGGCGGCGCTCAGGCACCTGAACGGCGAGCCCGCCACGGTGGACGCGGTGACCGTCCTGCGCGACTTCAGGGCCTGGGAACCGCGCCGCCTTCTGAGAAACCAGGCCGCGGCGGTGCTGGAGCGCATGGAGTCGGAGCTCAGGCACGGGGCACGAACGGCGTGAACGTGCCTAACGCCATCAGCGTGGCGCGGATCGCCGCCTGTCCGGTCATCTCCTGGCTGGCCCTCTCGCCCGGCGTCGTGCATCGCTACGCGGCCTTCGTCGTCTTCGTGGTGGCGGCGTTATCGGATGTCTGGGACGGCCACCTGGCACGCAAGCACGGATGGATCACCGATACCGGCAAGCTGCTGGACCCGGTCGCGGACAAGCTCCTGCTGGCGAGCACCTTCATCCCCTTCTACTTCATCACCCGGCGGCCCGAGGACGCAGGCGTCATACCCTGGTGGGGGGTCATGCCGGTGTGGGTCCTGGCGGTCATTTTCGGGCGCGAACTCTTCATGACCGCGTTCCGGGGCTACGCGGCACGGCGCGGCGTGGTGATCGCGGCGGGCAAGTCGGGGAAGCACAAGGCGCTGATCCAGAACTTCTTCATAGGCGGATTGCTCTTCTGGTATGCGATCACAAGTACCGCGGCCGCGCGCGACTGGTCGGGCGCGGGATGGAACGTCTGGCGGCACTTCAATTCCGCGTGGGTCGGCATCATGCTGGCCGTAGCCGTCGGGCTCACCGTCTTCTCAATGGCCGACTACCTGTGGCGTTACCGGACCCTGGTCAGGGGCCATGCATGACGTGGGGAACGACAAGGCCGGGACCCGCGCGCGGAAACTTGCCGAACAACTGTCTTCAGGGGCGATCGCCGGCGGTCTGAGGATCGCCACCGCGGAGAGCTGTACCGGCGGTTTGCTGGCCGCAATCATCACGGACCTTCCGGGAGCATCCGAACACTACGCGGGCGGCATCGTCGCCTACGCCAACGACGTCAAGGTGCGCCACCTCGGCGTCGATCCCGGCGACCTGGAGTCCTGCGGCGCAGTCTCCGAGGCGGTGGCACTGCAGATGGCCAGCGGAGCCTGTCGCCGTTTCTCGGCCGATGTCGCGATGGCCGTTACCGGAATCGCCGGACCCGGGGGAGGTACGCCTGAAAAGCCGGTGGGGACGGTCTGGATGGCGGTGGGGCTGTCCGACGGGACCGGCTGCGCGCAAAGGGCGCGCTTCGCGGGCAACCGGTCGGCCGTGCGCGCGCGGAGCGTTGAGCAGGTGCTCTCCATGGCCGTTGAGGTCGTCGCCGGGTTGGTCCGCTGAGCACCCCCGCCGTGTGGACCGGGAGCGGCGTTTTCACCAAGTTGGAGCACACCTTTGGCGGAGGCGCGCGAACATTTCCGGGCGCACCGTCGTAACCTGCCGGGATGCAAATGAACTCCTCCGAACACGAATCCCCGGACCCGACGGCAGAGGCGCCGGAGTCCGAACCCCGGGACGACCCGGGCGATACCGATGTAGGGGCCGAGGCGACCTCCCGAGACCCGGTCGGCCAATCCGTGAGTCCGGAAACCGACTCCGAGTCGCACACCGGCGATTTCGGGACGCCGGGCGACCAGGCTGACGATGGAGAAGGTCCCACGCCCATCCCCGAAGACCCCGACGAGTTGCGGGCCGAGCGGGATCAGGCCAGGGATCGCCATCTGCGTCTGGCCGCGGACTTCGACAACTACCGAAAACGCACCGAGGACCGGCTGCGCCAGCGCTGGGACCGCGCGCAGGCGGATCTGGTCTCCCGCATGCTCGAGCCGCTCGACGACCTCCTCCGGGTGACGGCGCTGGAGCCCGAGAGCGCGTCGGTCGAGGCGATCGTGGAAGGGGTGGATCTGGTCGAGCGCAAGTTCTTCAGCGTGCTCGAGGAGGCCGGAGTAGAGGTGGTCGACCCCGAAGGTGAGCAGTTCGACCCGAACACGATGGAAGCCATGATGCGCGTCCCGGCCGGATCGGAAGAGCACGACGACCTCGTGGAGCGGGTCTTCCAGCGGGGCTACACCTTCAAGGGATTGCTCGTCCGCCCCGCCCGCGTCAGCGTGTACAAGGCGTAGCGGCCGTGGCGGAGTCCCCCTCATGACCAAGGCCGACAAGGACTACTACGCGATCCTCGGCGTCGACGAGAAGGCCGACGCCGCCGCGATCAAGAAGGCGTACCGCCGACTGGCCAAGCAGTATCACCCGGATGCGAACCCGGGGAACCCGCGGGCAGCCGAGCGTTTCAAGGAGGTCGGCGAGGCGAACGGCGTCCTCTCCGACCCGCAGAAGCGAAAGAAGTACGACCAGATGCGGAAGCTGGGCGCCTTCGGCTTCGGTGGACCCCGGCCTGGATCGGCCCGGCCGGAATCGACAGCCACACCGGGCTTCTCCTTCGAGGATCTGGGGGGACTCGGTGGCTTCTCCGAGATCTTCTCGTCGATTTTCGACCGGGGCCGGAAGAGCCGGCCTTCCCGCCCGTCGGGACCAAGCAAGGGAGAGCACGTCGAGCTGAGTGTCGACGTTCCGTTCATGACGGCGGTGAAGGGTGGCAGAGTTCCCGTCTCGGTCTCCATCAACGAGGAGTGCGCCACCTGTCTGGGCTCGGGCGGGGCTCCCGGGACGGACTGGAAGAAGTGCGCGGAGTGCAAGGGATCGGGGAGCGTATCCTTCGGGCAGGGCGGGTTCGCCGTCAACCGGCCCTGTCCGGCGTGCATGGGACGCGGGGAGGAGCCCGAAAAGGAGTGCCGGGCGTGCGGCGGATCCGGCAAGGTCCACCAGAAGCGCAAGATCCAGGTCTCCGTCCCCGCCGGGGTCAAGTCCGGCGCCAAGGTCCGCCTCACCGGACAGGGCGAGCGCGGCCGCAAGGGAGGCGCTCCCGGCGACCTCATCATCACCTTCAAGGTCGAGCCACACCGGTTCTTCCAGCGCGAGGGCGCCGACATTCATGTGACGGTGCCCATCAACCTGGCACAGGCGGCGCTGGGTTCCCGGATCCGGGTGGGCACGATCTGGGGGAAGAAGGTGGTGCTGCGAGTCCCGGCGGGCACGCAGCCGGGCACACGCTTCCGGATCGCCGGACAGGGGATCAACCGCGACGGGAAGACGGGAGACCAATACGTCGAGATCAAGGTCGAGATTCCCGAATCCCTCACCGAGGAGCAGGAGGCGCGGATCCGGGAATTCGCGGACGCCTCGGGCATGAAATGGTAGGCCCGTCGGTCCACCGCTGCCGGCGGGACTCCGCAGGCCGTCCGGAGGCCGCTGACCTTCAGTAGGGCGTCCCGGTGACGCGTTCGATGCGTCCGCCGCCCAACACCCGGTCCCCGTCGAAGAAGACGCTCGACTGGCCCGGCGTGACCGCCCGGGCGGGATCCGCGAAGCGCAGTTCGACCCCGCCCCCCCCCAACCCCACGACCGTGCAGGCGAGCGCCGGCGACCGGTACCGGATCTGAACGTGCAGTTGCCGGCCCGGCTGCGGCGGCGCGGCAAGCCAGTTGACGCCTCCCACCACGACGCCGCCAACCTCCAGCAGCTTCCGCGGCCCCACCACCACCTCGCGCGTCTCAGGCCTGATCTCGAGGACATGGTACCGCTCCGCCCGCCCCCCGCCGATACCCTTGCGCTGCCCGACGGTGAAGCCGGAGTAACCGTTGTGGCGCCCCAGAATGCGACCCTGCGTGTCCACGATGGGGCCGGGGGAGAGGGCGGGGTGGGTCGGCAGCAGCTTCTTCGCCAGAAGATCCCGGTAGTCCCCGGTCGGGACGAAGCAGATCTCCTGGGATTCGGGCTTGTCGGCGGTTGCCAGCCCGAGTTGGCGCGCCCGAGAGCGAACCTCGGACTTGGCAAGGTCCCCCAGCGGGAAGTGAAGGAGGTCCAGAAGGTCGCCCGGAAGGCCCCAGAGGAAGTAGGACTGGTCCTTGGAGCGGTCCCGGCCGCGCAGCAGCCGCGGTTCGCCGCCGCCGCGGTCCAGACGCGCATAGTGGCCCGAGGCGACGCCGTCGCACCCCAGGACGCGGCCACGCTTCATCAGGTCTCTGAACTTGGTGTTCGAGTTGCAGTTGACGCACGGGTTCGGGGTGCGCCCCCGCCCGTACTCGGCCACGAAATCGTCGATCACGTCACGGGTGAACTCGTCCTCGACATCGAAGACGTAGTGGGGAATCCCGAGCCGGTCCGCGACCAGTCTGGCGTCCCGGATGCCCTCGAGGCCGCAGCACGTCTTCTTGCTCTCCGCCGCTTCGCCGCTGTAGCAGAAGGTCTTCATGGTCGCGCCGACCACGTCGTGACCCGCCTCCACGAGCATGGCCGCTGCGACGGACGAATCGACCCCGCCCGACATCGCGACCAGGATGCGCAACCGGTCCGCCGGGGTATTCACGGCGACACGAGGGCCCGGGTCCGCTCGACGGCTTCCACAACGGCGCGAACCACGGTTCCGGCGTCCCGGCTCCGGTTGAGCCGCCCGAAGCTGAGTCGCAGTGCCGCCGCCGTGTCGCCCGGATAGAGCGCCGCAAGCGAACGGCTGGGCGCGCTCGAACCGCTGGCGCATGCCGATCCCCCCGATGCGGCGATTCCCGACGCATCGAGCGCCGCCAGGAGCATGTCGGAGTCGGCTCCGGGAATCCCCAGCGAAAGAACGTGGGGCGCCCGCGGCATGGGTCCCGCATTGACTCGCGCATCCGGTATCCCCGCCAGCAATCCGGCCTCCACGGAGTCCCGCAGTGCTCTCAGCCGGTTCGACTCGGCGGGAGCCTCCGCCACCGCCAGCCGCACGGCTTCGGCCATACCCGCCGCCCCGGCGACATCCTCGGTTCCCGGGCGCAGCCCCCGCTCCTGCCCGCCGCCGGCGTGAAGCGGCCGCAGGCCGCGGAAGTCCCGTGCCATGAGCGCCCCCGTGCCCTTGGGGCCGTAGATCTTGTGGCCCGTAACGGTCAGAAGGGCGACCTGCGCCTCAGTCCATTCAACCGGGAGCTTTCCGACCGCCTGCACCGCGTCGCTGTGCAGCGGAACCTCGTAGCGGCGGCAGAGCGCACCGATCTCCGCCATGGGCAGCACCAGGCCAGTCTCGTTGTTGACCCACATGCACGAAACCAGGCCGGGGCTGTCGTTCCGGAGCGTCCTCTCCAGTGCGTCGAGATCGAAGGCTCCCGCGCGAAAGCCGATCACGGTGTGCCGCGCACCCTCCTGCACGGCACGCTCCGCCGCCTCCATGACGGCCGGATGCTCGACGGCCGAAGTCACGACATGGGCACCGGCGCCGGCTGCCAGATCGTGCCGCATGCGTCCGAGAACGGCCAGGTTGTCCGACTCGGTTCCCCCGCGCGTGAAGAAGACCTGGCCGGGCGCTGCCCCGAGCGAGGCAGCCACCGATGCCCTGGCCGCCTCGAGGCGGCCCCTCGCCCGGCGCCCCCACGCATGACCGCTGGAGGGGTTCCCGAAGTCCTCCGCCAGCGAGGCCGTCATGGCTTCGGCCACTTCGGGCCGCAGGGGCGTCGTGGCTGCGTGGTCCAGGTAGATGGGCGGCGAGATGGCGTGCACCGGCGGGACGCTCCGGTTCGGGTGACGATCCCTCAATATGGGGCAATGCGGTCCCGTGCGGGACGCGTGGCGGGCAGCTCGCGGACAAGACGCCTATGGCATTCGGGCGGCGATTGCTCGCGCGGGTCTGTCCACAGACCGCGGGTGCTTGATGCCCGCGCATTTCCCTGTAACTTGAGGACGCCCGGGACCGGAGCCGCAGGCCCCGGAGCTCCCGCGCCGCCGGCAGGGGACGGATTTCGTCGTCCATTTCCCGCAGGAATTCATCTCCAATGAACCTTCACGAATACCAGGCCAAGGAACTCTTCCGCGCCGCCGGCATGGCCGTGAACCCCGGCGAAGTCGCCCGCGACCCCGGCACCGTTCGCGCTCTGGCCGAAGGGTACGGGGGGAGCGCGGTCGTAAAGGCCCAGGTGCACTCCGGAGGGAGGGGCAAGGCGGGTGGTGTCATGCTCGCGCGCACTCCCGCGCAGGCCGAAGAGCACGCCCGAGCCATCCTCGGCATGACCATCAACGGGCTTGTCGTCCACGAGGTTCTGGTGTCTCCCGTCGAGAACATCGCGTCGGAGGCGTATGTGGGGGTCCTCGTCGACCGCGAGGGACAGTGTCCCGTCTTCATGGTCTCCGCCGAGGGGGGCGTCGACATCGAGGAAGTCGCGGCCACCAACCCGGACGCCATTCACCGTCTGCGCGTCGATCCCCGCTACGGGCTGCTGCCCCACCAGGCGTATCGGCTCGCCACCCGCCTGTACGGCGATCCCGGTCTGGCGCGGCAGGGGGCGCGGATCATCTCGCAGCTCTACGACGTGTTCGTCGAAAACGGTGCGTCCATGGCCGAAATCAACCCGCTGATCTCCACGACCGAAGGGCAGGTGAAGGCAATCGACGCCAAGGTGAGCATCGACGACAACGAGCTCTTCCGCCGCCCAGCCGTGGCCGCGTTGCGCGATCCGGCCTCCGAGTCGCCCGGCGACGCGAAGGCCCGCGAGGCGGGACTCAGCTTCGTCAAGCTCGACGGCAACGTGGGGTGCTGCGTCAACGGCGCGGGCCTGGCAATGGCGACGATGGACCTGGTCAAGTACTACGGCGGCGAACCCGCCAACTTCCTCGACATCGGCGGGTCGTCCAACCCGGACAAGGTCGTGGCGGCGCTGGAGATCATCACCTCCGACCCCGGGGTCAAGGTCATCCTCTTCAACATCTTCGGCGGAATCACCCGGTGCGACGACGTGGCCAACGGGATCGTCGAGGCCGTCCGCAGGATCGACATCGAGGTTCCGCTGGTGATCCGCCTCACCGGTACCAACGAGGAACTCGCGCGAGAGATCCTGGCCGGGGCGGGACTCGCGGCGGTGGCGTCCATGGACGAGGTGGTCCAGGGCGCTGTGCAGTTGGCCGGATGACGAGAGACAGGGAGACTCATGTCGATATTCGCTGACGAGAACAGCCGAGTCGTGGTGCAGGGGATCACCGGCCGCGACGGTTCCTTCCACACGCGCCAGATGATGGCGTACGGCACCCGCGTGGTGGCGGGGGTGACGCCGGGGAAGGGTGGCCGCGGCTTCGAGGGGCCGGACGGCGGCGCGGTGCCGGTCTTCGACACCGTGGCCGATGCGGTGGCCGAGACGGGTGCCGACTGCTCGGTGGTGTACGTGCCCCCCGCCTTTGCGGCGAGCGCGATCATGGAGGCCGCCGACGCCGGGGTCGACTTCATCGTCTGTGTGACCGAGGGGATTCCGGTTCTGGACATGACCCGCGCGCATGCGTTGGCACGCGATCGCGGCAGCCGCGTGCTCGGTCCCAACTGCCCGGGGATCATCTGCCCGGGCAAGACCACGATGGGAATCATACCGGGCCGGATGGTGACGCCCGGGCCGGTCGGGTTGATTTCGCGGTCCGGAACCCTTACGTACGAGGCCGTTCACCACCTCACCCGGGACGGCCTCGGCCAGACCACCTGCGTCGGAATCGGCGGCGACCCCCTGATCGGCACGAGCTTCGTGGACTGCCTGGCCGCCTTCGCCGGGGATCCCGACACCGAGGCGGTGGTCCTGATCGGGGAGATAGGCGGGACAGCCGAACAGGAGGCCGCCGAATGGGTTAGCGCGAACCTCGACATCCCCGTCGTCGGGTTCATCGCGGGGCGGACAGCTCCGCCGGGGACGCGCATGGGGCACGCGGGTGCTATTATCAGCGGATCGTCCGGCACCGCCGCAGAAAAGACCCAGGCATTCGAGGACAATGGTATCCAGGTTGCCAGACGCCCGGCGGAAATCTCCGATCTCGTCGGAGAGGCGCTGGGCTGCTAGCCCACCTCGTCGTTGGGGCGACGACCGATCCGCCCCGGATCGGGGCACTCCGCGAACCCCAGGCCCCCCGGCGGCTTCCCGGTTGCGGAACCGGGCAGCGCCACGGGCCGGGCGCACCGTCGAGCCGTGAGACTGCGCCAGCTTCTGCCCCGGCCCCCAATCCTGACGGGTTCCGGGAACGATGTCTGGGAGTTTCTCTGCAACCATGTTTCAGGGCTCGATCCGGATCACCGATTGCGACTGTCGGTCAACCGGGTCGTTGGGAGCGGCGGCGTACCCCGCCACGGTTCTCTGGCCCGCCGGGTGGAACTCCTCGACCTGTGCGGAGACGACGTACCGCCGGGCCTGATTCTGTGTCTGTCCGAAAGAGAAACGGGCGACAGGGGACGATTCAGCCGCGCGACCTGGGTGGCATGGGGACTGCCACGACCCTCGGTGAACCTCTTCCTGGTGCCGCTGCTGGCACGGGCGTCCGCAGGAATGCACGAATCCAGCGGTCATGCGATAGAAGAGATCATATCATCCAAGAGGTTTCTGGACAGTGAGATACAGACAAGGGTAACTGTAGAGGATGCACTGAGGCCGCTGAGCTATCGGGTCTACCCCGACTCGCCCCTCGCGGAGATCCAGCAGCTCATGATGCGACGGGGGGTGGCCGCGTTGCCCGTGGTGGGCGCCAACCACGAGCTGCTGGGCATCATCACGGTCGCCGATGTGTTGAAGCACACCCTTTCGGGCCGCGAATCCGGGAACGCGGCCGGGCGGGTCTCGCCGGTGGCCCGCGACCTGATGACCCGATCCGTACTGTGCGTTTCCGAGGACGAGTCCCTTCTGGTGGCGAGCCGGTCGATGATTGGGCGCGGCGTCTCGATGCTGCCGGTCGTGCGGGACGGAGAGATCATCGGCTTTCTGACGCGCGGCACGGTCATGCGTGCCTTCGCCGAAGCGATCGTCATCTGACCCTACAGCCCCAGGGTTGACGGCCCGTCGCGGACTTGATTCCGTTAGCGGTCCACCTTCCACCTGCACTTCTCCAGAGAACCTCATGAGCCAGACGCTCGCCATCATCAAGCCCGACGCCGTGGGAAACGGCAGGACGGGCCGCATCATCGCCCATCTGGAATCCTCCGGCTTCACGATCCGGGCCGCGCGCATGGTGACGATGACCCGCGCGCAGGCCGAGTCATTCTACGAAGTCCACCGCGAGCGGCCCTTCTACGGCTCCCTGGTCGCGTTCATGACCTCGGGTCCCTGCATCCCCATGGCCCTCGAGGCCTCCGACGCCGTGCGGCGGCTGCGCGAAGTCATCGGCGCCACGGATCCGGCCGAGGCGGACACGGGCACGGTCCGGGCGCTTTACGCGGAGTCCAAGGAGCGCAACGCCATACACGGATCCGACTCCGACGACAATGCGCGCCGGGAGATCGGGTTTTTCTTCCCGGAGTGCGACCGCGTGGGGTGAATTGACTCGACTCGCCCGCTCTGTATACAATAAGGATCTATGTTGCGTATCGATCTGCGGCAGCTGCGGCGAAGCCGTACACTTCCCCTGGATGCACGGGTCGACGCGGACGACGAGGTCTGGACCGGCTCTCAACTGACCTTTGCGGATACGGTCGAGGTAACCGGTTCGGTCGCGCCGACCGCCGATGGAGGCGTCGTCGTGAGGGGCTCCTGGAAGGCCCCGCTGCTCTATGATTGCAGCCGTTGCCTGCAGCAACTGGAAGTCGTGGTAACGCGGCCCCTCACCCTGGTCTACACACCGGCCGACGGGTGGGAGGCGGCGGATCCGGATGTGCGGACCATAGGGTATCAGCAAGCGGAGCTGGACCTTGCGGACGCGATCCGGGAGGAAATCGTGCTGGAGGTGCCGCGGTACCTTCTGCCGAGCGAAGAAGATGGTCGTTGCGTGGAGTGCGGCGACCCGACAGACCGTTTCACCAAAGTGACGGAAGAGGGCGACTCCGGCATCGACCCGCGGTGGTCGGCTCTTCAATCCCTGAAAACCGATTAGGAAGACATCACATGGCCGTTCCCAAGAAACGCGTATCCAAGCAGAGGAAGCGGAAGCGGCGCACTCACTACAAGGCCTCGGAAGCAACGCTCGGGACCTGTTCGCAAACCGGTGATCCGAAGCTTCGCCATCGGGTCTGTCCCACCTCGGGCATCTACCGGGGGAAAGCGGTCTTCGAAGTCGCCGACGAGTAGCCGTTCCGGCTTGCCGCCACGCAGACTGGCTCCTCATGAGGATCGCACTCGACGCGATGGGGACGGATAACGCCCCCTCGAGTGAGGTTTCGGGTGCCGTGGCCGCTGTCGAGGACGATCCCGGCGTGCACGTCGTGCTGGTCGGCGACAGGGCCGCCGTGGCGCAAGCGCTGAGCCGCTTTCCGCGACAGGACCGGATCACCGTGGTCCACGCACCCGACCGCATCATGGCTTCCGACACGCCGACATCCGCCCTGCGCAGACCCGGCTCCTCCATCAACGTGGGGCTCAGCCTGCAGAAGGCGGGAGAGGCGGACGCCTTCGTGTCGGCGGGCTCCACCGGTGCCGTCATGGCCGCTTCGGTGGTGTTGTTGCGCCCTCTGCGCGGCGTGGACCGCCCGCCCGTCGCCACCGTGTTTCCGACCGATCACGGCCTGACCCTGGTGGCGGACGTGGGAGCCAACATCGAGTGCAAGCCACGTCAACTGGTGGAGTTTGCGCGTCTCGGCACGATCTACATGCAGGACCTCCAGGGACTCGAGCGCCCCAGGGTCGGGTTGCTGAATGTGGGGACCGAATCCGAGAAGGGGACCGAGGTGCTCCAGGAAGCGTACAGGCTCCTGGCCGCGAGCGACCTCAACTTCGTGGGCAACGTCGAGGGTGGCGACATCCTGCGCCATGCCTGCGACGTTGCCGTGTGCGACGGCTTCACAGGGAATATCCTGCTCAAATTCTACGAATCGGTGGCCGCGTTCGTGGTTCGCAAGCTCACCCCCGGTTTGCGCGGGAACGGTCTTCGTGAGGAGATTCAGGACCGGTTGCGCGACCTAGACTACGCCGAGCACGGCGGTGCCCCGCTGCTGGGCGTCAACGGCGTGAGCGTGATCTGCCACGGGAGATCGTCTCCCCGGGCGATCAAGGCGGGAATCGGCGTGGCCGCACGGGCGGTACGGAGCGGTCTGGTAGCCCACATGGCGCGGGATCTCGCCGCGGCCAGAGAGGGTCGGTTATGAAGGCAAGAGCGCCAGTGGCAAAGATTTCGGCTGCCGCAAGGTATCTGCCGGACCATGTCATGACGAATGCGGACCTGGAACAGCTGGTCGACACCAGCGACTCCTGGATCCGGGAACGCACGGGCATCAGTGAACGCCGGATCGCGGCCGAGGAGGAATCCACGACCGACATGGGCGCGCGAGCGGCCAACCGCGCGCTCGCCAAGGCCGGAATCGAGCCGTCGGACGTGGACCTGATCATCGTCACGACCGCGACGCCCGACCGGTGGCTGCCCTCGACCGCCTGCGAGATCCAGTCGGCGATCGGCGCCTCCCGGAGCTCTCTGGCCTTTGATCTCCATGCGGCGTGCACGGGCTTCCTGTATGCGGTGTCGATGGCCGAAGGCTATGTGGCGGCGGGGCGCGGGGAAGTGATCCTGGTCGTGTCGTCCGAGAAGATGTCCTCCATCCTGAACTGGGAGGACCGGGCCACATGCGTCCTCTTCGGCGACGGTGCCGGGGCTGTGGTCGTGCAGCCATCCGAGAACGGAGAGGGGATCCTCTCCAGCTTCCACCGCTCCGACGGCGACATGGCCGACTTGTTGCAGCGTCCCGCGGGCGGAGCCGCCCGGCCCCTGGACGAGGATGTGCTGCGCGAGAAGGACCACCTGATGCAGATGTCCGGCCGCGAGGTCTTCAAGTCGGCCGTGCGGTCGATGGCCAAGGCCGGAAGGACGGTCCTCAAGGAGGTCGGCCTGAACGCGGACCAGGTGGATCTGATGGTGCCCCACCAGGCCAACATCCGCATCATCGAATCGACGGCCCGGTACTCGCGCATTCCGATGGAGAAGGTCTTCGTCAACCTCGACCGCTACGGCAACATCTCGTCCGCTACGATCCCCGTCGGCCTGGACGAAGCCGAGGAGGAAGGGTTGATCGAGCCGGGTTCGCTGGTTCTCATGACCTCGTTCGGCGCCGGCCTCACCTGGGGCGCCATGGCGATGCGCTGGTAGAAGCCGATCCATGATGTCTGTAAGCAATCCGCGGGGATTCCCTGCGCTTGCGGAACGCGCGGGATCTTCCGGCCCGTCAGGCCCCCCGGGGTGAAGACGGGGCTGCTATTCCCCGGTCAGGGCTCCCAGCACGTCGGTATGGGGCAGTCGCTGGCCGAGCGGTTTCCGGAGGCGCGCGATGCCTTCGCGGAGGCCGACGACATCCTGGGTTTCAGGTTGTCGGGGCTCGCGTGGGAGGGTCCGGAGGACGTCCTCACCGCAACCGAGAATGCCCAGCCGGCGCTGTACGTCCACTCGCTGGCGGTCTTTCGCGTCGTGCAGGCCCGCATGGGTGAGGTCGGTGGGGCCGCGGGGCACTCCCTGGGAGAGCTTTCCGCGCACGCGGCAGCGGGCACCTACACCTTCGCCGACGGTCTTCGCGCGGTGCGCCACCGCGGCGAGCTGATGGCCCGTGCGGGTGAGGAGACACCCGGGACCATGGCGGCGGTTCTGGGGCTCGGCGCGGCCGACGTAGACGAACTTTGCGAGGAGGCGTCGCGTGAGGGCCACACCCTGGTCGCCGCCAATCTCAACGCCAGGAGTCAGGTGGTCGTCAGCGGCGATGTCTGGGGGATCAGCTGGGCCGCTACCGCAGCCAAGAAGAAGGGCGCGAAACGGATCATGCCGCTCAAGGTCTCCGCCGCCTTTCATTCGCCGCTCATGGGACCCGCGGCGGAACAGTTCGCCGCGACTCTCAACGAGATCGAGTTCCAGCGACCGTCCTTTCCTGTCCTGTCGAACGTTACCGCGCGGGCGGCCTGCGACCCGGACCGGATCCGCGAACTGCTCGTGCGGCAGCTGACCGCGCCCGTGCGCTGGACGGAGTGCATCGAGGCGCTGCGCGCTCTGGGCGTCTCCCGGTTCGCCGAGCTGGGCCCGGGCAGGGTCCTGACGGGCTTGAACCGGCGAAACGCCAGAGGTATACCTACCTGGGCCCTGGGGACACCCGAGTCCATCGACTCCATGGAGGATCATACATGACCGACAATTCGGAACTCGCCGGCGGTGTGGCGATCGTCACGGGCGGTTCGCGTGGCATCGGTCTCGGGATTGCGCGCGAGCTGGCCCGGGCGGGTGCCCGCGTCGCGGTTGTCGCCAGGGATGGTGATCGGGCGGCCGCCGCCGCTGCACAACTGGAGGGCGATGGCCACGCCGCCTACTCGTGCGACATCGCCGACCCGCGTGCGTGCACGAAGACCGTTCGCGCCGTCGAATCCGGAGAGGGTCCCGTGACCGTCCTGGTCAACAACGCCGGGATCACCCGCGACAACATCGTCCTGCGCCTGAAGGACGACGACTGGTCCCGGGTGATCGACACCAATCTCGGTGGAGCCTTCAACATGATTCGCGCCGCGGCCCGGGGCATGATGAAGCGCCGCGCGGGATCGATCGTCAACGTCACCTCGGTCATCGGCCTGATGGGGAATGCGGGACAGGCGAACTACGCGGCCTCCAAGGCGGGACTGCACGGGCTGACCAAATCGGTCGCCAGGGAACTGGCGTCCCGGAACATCCGTTGCAACGCGGTGGCGCCCGGGTTCATCCGTACCGACATGACGGCCGGCCTTCCCGATGCCCACGTGGACGAACTGAAGGGCCGCATACCGGCCGGGCGTCTGGGGGAGCCCGATGACGTGGCCGGAGTGGTCCGGTTCCTCGCGGGGCCGGGAGCGGGTTACATTACGGGCCAGATCATCGCTGTTGACGGCGGAATGACGATGCAATAGCCCTTTCTGCATCGGTCCGGTTGTCTGCCCGGCCGCGCCTACACCAACCGTCTGGAGAAGAGAGCATGTCCGACACAACGGAAGCCAGGGTCAAGGAGATCATCGTCGAGGAGCTTGGGGTTGAATCCGACAAGGTGACCTCGGAGGCCTCGTTCGTGGATGACCTTGGTGCCGACTCCCTCGACACCGTCGAGTTGGTCATGGCGTTCGAGGAGGAGTTCGGGATCGACATTCCCGACGAGGACGCCGAGCAGATGCGCACGGTTGGCGACGCCGTCTCCTACATCGAAAAGAACGCCGAATAGCGGACGGATCGAACCGGACCGGCGGGTGAACCCGGCACGTTTCAGCAGCGCGCAAGGGTGGCGCCGGACAGCCGGTTTCGATCCGTCGCACGGTTCCTACGTTAGCGAGGGCCATGGGTAAAGGCGGACACGGGCGCAGGGTCGCGATCACCGGCATCGGAATGGTGACCCCGGTCGGCCTGGACGCGGAGTCCAGCTGGGAGGCGCTGCTCGCGGGTACGCCGGGCGGTGGCCCCATTACGGCATTCGACGCCGAGGGCTACGCGACCCGGATCGCCTGCGAGATCGAGGGCTTCGATCCGTTGAACCACCTGTCTCGGAAGGAAGCCCGGCGTTACGACCGCTTCGCGCAACTCGGCATCGCGGCGGCGAGCGAGGCCATGGCTTCGGCGGGACTCGACGGGCCGCCCCCCGGGTGCTCACCGACCGACTTCGGCGTGATTCTGGGGAGTGGGGTAGGGGGGATCGTTACCCTCGAGGCCAACTGCAACATCCTGAAGGACCGGGGGCCCGGCCGGGTGAGCCCGTTCTTCATCCCCATGTTCATACCCGACATCATCGCCGGACTCGTCTCGATCCGGTACGGGCTGAGGGGACCCAACTACGCCACGGTGTCGGCGTGTGCGTCGGGTGCGCACGCCATCGGCGACGCCGCCCGGTACATCCGGCAGGGCGACGCGGAGATCATGCTGGCGGGAGGCTCGGAGGCGGCGGTGACGCCCATCTGCATTGCCGGCTTCTCGGCCATGAAGGCCATGTCGCGGCGCAACGACGACCCCGCGGGTGCCAGCCGCCCCTTCGACGCGGGCCGTGACGGCTTTGTGATCGGCGAGGGCGCGGGCGTTCTGGTGCTCGAAGAGATGGAGCGCGCCCGGG
Organism: Longimicrobiales bacterium; assembly: GCA_965211795.1. Classification (GTDB taxonomy): domain Bacteria; phylum Gemmatimonadota; class Gemmatimonadetes; order Longimicrobiales; family Gaopeijiaceae; genus Bin94. The sequence goes on along the minus strand of OZ242973.1, from coordinate 2,140,104 downwards.
CCCGGGGTGCCGAGATCCTCGGGGAGCTGGCCGGTTTCGGAGCCACCGGCGATGCCCATCACATCACGGCGCCGCCCCCCGAGGCGGAAGGCGCCCAGGAGGCCATGCACGCGGCCATCGCCGACGCGGGTCTCGAACCCGGCGATATCGACTACATCAACGCGCACGGAACCTCCACCCCGGCCAACGACCCCTCCGAAACCGCGGCCATCAAGGCCGTCTTCGGCCGCCGCGCCTACGACATCGTGGTCGGGTCCACCAAGTCCATGACGGGGCACCTTCTCGGCGCCGCCGGCGCGATCGAGACGGTAATGTGCGTTCAGGCCTGCCGGGACGGCCGGATTCCGCCGACCATCAACTTCTTCGAGAAGGACGACGCCTGCGACCTAGACTACGCGCACGGCGGCATGGTCGAGCGCCCCGTCGAGGCGGCGCTCTGCAATTCCTTCGGCTTCGGCGGCCACAATGCATGCCTGGTGGTCCGCAAGTACGAGGGACACTGATCCGTGGCAGGGATCCGCGTGGGGACGGGGTATGATTCCCACCGCTTCGATCCCGCCCGTCCCCTGATCCTGGGCGGGCTCCACTTCCCGGACCACCCGGGCCTGAGCGGATTCTCGGACGGCGACGCGGTGGCGCACGCGGTGATCGACGCTCTCCTCGGCGCGGCGGGTCTGGGCGACGTCGGCACGCACTTCCCGCCGGGAGACGAGCGGTGGCGGGGCGCCGACTCCATGGAATTGCTGTCACGGGTGGTGGCGATGCTGCACGCGCAGGACTGGCGGGTGGGCAACGTGGACGTCACGGTCATCTGCGAGTCGCCGAGGATCGGTTCCCGCGCGGGTGAGTTGCGTCGGAGCCTGGCCGAACGAGTGGGTGTGGAGCCGGAGGCGTTGTCGGTCAAGGGCAAGTCCAACGAGAAGATGGGTTGGATCGGGCGCGGGGAGGGGATCGCCGTTCATGCGGTGGCGCTGGTCGTTCGGCGTGGCGGGGGGACTGGGGGACCCGCCGGTTTCGATGCCGGGTCCGCGGCCTCCCGGGGCGGATAGGCTCACCGCGTGGAACAGATACTCGCCTTCCTGAGCGACCTTCCGCCGCTCCTGCTGTATATCGTCCTGGGGGTGGGCGCGGCGGTCGAGAACGTCCTTCCGATCGTGCCTGCGGACACCGTCATCGTGACGGGCGGCTTCATTGCCGGGTTGGGGGCGGCGGGTCTCATCCCCGTTTTTCTGTCCGTGTGGGGCTTCAACGTGGCCGGGGCCCTGGCGGTCTACGCCGTCGGGCGCCGGTACGGACCGGAGTTCTTCGCCACGGGACGCGGACGCCACCTGCTGGCGGAGCGCCAGATGCGCCGCCTTGAGGCCTTCTACGGGCGCTGGGGGGTGGCCGCGATCTTCGCCGGGCGGTTTCTGCCCGGTTTTCGCGCGCTGGTGCCGGTGTTTGCGGGGGTGACGGGGTTGGGGTGGGGCAGGGTCGTGCCGCCGCTGGCCGTGGCTTCGGCGATCTGGTACGGGGCGCTGGTGAGTGTGGGGCACTTTGCGGGGGAGAATGCGGACGTGGTCATGGAGAAGGCGAGCCGGGGCCTCCTGGCGGTTTCGGCGGTACTGGCGATCGTGTTGTTGATGGTGTGGTGGCGGGCGCGTCGCAGGGCGGTCGGGGGGGATGGGGACGGTGGGGCGTGAGACGCGCGCCGATGCGCTCGCCCGGCGCCACCATCTGGAACCGTTCCTGGACTTCCTCGCTCTCGAGCGCGGCCTGAGAACGCGAACACGCGAGGCCTACCGCAGCGACATCCGACGCTTTTTCGCCTACCTGGAAGAAGCCGCGGCCGGCGGTCCGACGGAGATCGGCCACCAGGTGCTCGACGAGTACACCGCCCATCTTCACCAGCAGGGACTCGCGGCCACCACGATCCGCAGGGCGCAGTCGGCGCTCCGTGCCTATTTCGGCTTCCTCGCGGCCGAGGGGATCGTACAGGAGGACCCGACCGGGCGAATGGCCCGTCCCAGGGCGGCCAGGAAGCTCCCCGGGTTCCTGAGCCAGGACGAAGCCGCCGCACTGGTCGAGGCGGTGGACCCCGATTCTCCCGTCTACTGGAGGGACCGCGCCGTGCTGGAACTCCTCTACGCCACCGGCATGCGCGTCAGCGAGCTGACCGGGTTGTCGCCGGGCGACCTGGACGCGGAGCACGGCAACACGCTGGTCTTCGGCAAGGGGGGCAGGGAGCGACTGGTGCCCATCGGTTCGGTGGCGCTGGAGGTGGTCGGCCGCTATCTGCGCTCGGTTCGCCCGCGGCTCGATCGGGGGGTGGGGAAGGGGGCGCTTTTCCTCAACCAGCGGGGCACGCGCCTGAGCCGGATGTCCGTGTGGACGATCGTGTCTCGGGCGGCGGCGCGCGCCGGGATCGAGCGCCGGGTCTCACCGCACACGTTGCGCCACTCCTGCGCCACACACCTCCTGGAAGGCGGGGCCGACCTGGCGGCGGTGCAGGAACTTCTCGGTCACGCCGACATCTCCACCACCCAGATCTACACCCACCTGGACCGCGAATACCTGCGCGAGACGCACCGGCGGTTTCATCCCCGGGGCGGTCACTGAGTCACGCGGGTCGTCGGGGCCTCCCGGATCCAACGCAGTTTGAACCCGGCGGACTGTCGACGGGGTTACCGCCCGGACGACTCCGAGGTCCCGTCTCCCACCAGTGAAAACAACTCACCAGGCGTGCGCGCCGACCGGGCCAGACGCAACGCTTCGGCCAGGGCGGTGTCGCGCTCGGACTGGACAAGCAGGGCCAGACTCCGCGCATCCGCACGGTCCAGGTATCGCACCTGGGCCCTCCAGTCGAGGTAGGCCCGGGCCACCGGGTCGTTGACGATCTCCGGATTCATCCCCGCCTCGACCAGGCCGCGCGCGAGATCGTCGAAGGCCGATGACGGGAGACGGTCCGCCCCCCCGGCGGCGATCGCGTCCTTGGCGAGTTCGAAGGCGTACTCCTCGATCCGGACGTTGATCGGCAGCTGCACCCGGTTGGCTTCGTTCAGGAGCGCCAGCTCCTCCTCCTTCGGGAGGTCCACCGGCACTTCGAGGTCGGGAAAGACCCCGCCGCCGGTGCGCAGCTGTCTACCCGAGGCGGTCGCCACGGTCTCGGCTTCCGTTCCGTCCTGGGCCACGGGCGTGCCGTCATGGTGGCGGGCACGGTGCAGCGATCGGCCCAGGGGCGTGAACCACGATCCGGTCGTGATCCTGATCTGGCGTCCGGCGGGCAGGGGATACACCGTCTGCACGACGCCCTTCCCGAAGGTGCGCTGACCTACAACGACCGCACGGTCATAGTCCTGCAGGGCTCCCGCGATGATCTCCGACGCCGAGGCGCTGAATTCGTCCACCAGGATGACGAGCGGCTTGTCGATGAGAAGGGGTGGAGAGCGGGCGGGGAAGGTCTGGCGTGCCACCTCGCCCAACGCGTTGATCCCCTCGGCGCTCGCCAGCGTCTGCCCGGGTGCGAGGAGGAGGTCGACCAGCTGCAGCGCCTCGTCCAGGTATCCGCCCCCGTTCCGCCGCAGGTCCATGATCACCGACTTCGCATCCTCGAATTCGGTCAGGGCCTCGGCGAGCTCGTCGGCCACGCCCCGGGCGATCCGGTCAATGGCGAAATGGGCCACCCCGTCTTCAATCTCGGTGGCTTCCAGAGCCGATACGTGCACGTTGTCGCGCACGATGTCCATCGGGATCGGGTCCTGGAACCCGTCTCGCGCAACCCGGATCCTGACCACCGTCCCCGGAGGTCCACGGATCGAGTCGCGCGCCTGGTCCAGCGACCAGTCGGTCGCGTCGTGGCCCTCAACCCAGACGATGCGGTCGCCCACCATCATCCCCGCCCCGTCCGCCGGGTAGCCCCGGAACACCGCGGTCACGGTAACACGCGCACCGAGCCGTCCGATCTGCACCCCGATGCCGGCGTAGTTCCCGGTGGTCTGCTCGCGGAACTGGTCGTATTCGACCGGGGTGAAGACGGTCGCGTAGGGGTCGTCGAGCTGCTCGATCAACCCTTCGAGGGCGCGTTCCCAGAGCGCGGAATCGCTGAGCGCCGACGAGTGGAAGCGCGCGATGGTGCGAAACGCCTCGAGGAAGACCTGGGCCTCGTCGGATTCCAGGACGCCCTTTCGGGTATCGGGCTCCTGGCCCGTAACCGGAGCCGCAATGAGGAGGCAGGCGGCTGCGGGGACCAGGAATCGGCGGAATCTGTGCATGGGAACCTTCAATTGTGAGTAACGGCGAAGCGGTCCAGCCCGGATGCATCGCCGCTCGAATGCCGGGGGGATTCTGTCCACGGGCTGCTAAATTAGGGAATAAGTCTCGTCGCGGGTACTACCCGGCGGCAGGTCCCTTTCCGCGAAGTCAAGGAATCGCATGGACGAAGAGCGTTCGCTCCGGGCCGTACTCTGCCAGGTCAAGCCCCGCAAGGGCAATGTGCAGGCCAACATCGCGGCTGTACGTGAAGCTTTGGTGCCAGGCGCCGACATCGCGGTCTTTCCCGAGACGGTGCTCTCCGGGTACTTCGTCGAGGGGGCCGCGCTCGAAGTCGCCCTTTCGCCGCGGGGGCTGTTGGATGCGCTCGGCCCGCCCCCCGACGGATGCGACGGCGACGTGGTGATCGGCTTCTACGAGCGGGGCCGTACCAGCGTGCGCAACAGCATGGCGTACCTGACACCCGGCGACGGCCGGTACGAGATCGTCCACATCCACCGCAAGGTCTTCCTGCCCACCTACGGAATCTTCGAGGAGGCCAGGTTCGTGGAGCCGGGCCGCGAGGTGCACGCATTCGAGACGCGCTTCGGCAGGGTGGGCATGCTGATCTGCGAAGACCTGTGGCACTCGATGACCCCGACGATCCTGGCGCTCGACGGCGCCGATCTTCTTCTGTGCGGCTGCGCGTCGCCGGCGCGCGGTTACGAGGCCTCCCGTTCACGCCCGGCCAACCTGGCCGAGTGGGACCGGATCGCGGCCCGCACCGCGAAGGAGCACGGAATCTTCGTCCTGCTGTCGCATCTGGCGGGTTCCGAGGGCGGCAAGCTCTTCGCGGGAGGCTCGACGGCGTGGGGACCGGACGGGACACTTTTGGGCCGCGGTCCGCTCTTCGGGGACGGAAGCACCCCCGTCGCCCTGGATCTGCATGAAATCACCCGCGTCCGCACGGAGTCGCCGTTTCTGTCCGACCTGAGGACGGCGCTGCCGCATCTTCAGCGCTCCCTGGACGAATCCCGGGTGGGGGATCGATCGCGCGACAGGGCACGCGTGGCGCCACTCACCGCGACGAGGACCACGCCCGCCCCACGACCCGCCGAAGGCGCCGGCGACCGGCCCAGCGAGGTGGACCGCGAGCTGCTTGCCATTCAGCCGGCCCTGGTCGAGGCGGCCCTCGTGGAGTTCATACGGGAGGAAGTGGCCCGCCATCGCGGATTCTCCAAGGTCGTGATCGGTGTTTCGGGTGGGGTGGACTCGGCAGTGTCTCTGTTCCTGGCATGCCGGGCGCTGGGTCCGCACAACGTCTTCGCCTTTCGCCTCCCCTACGCGACCTCCAGCCCCGACAGCCTTTCTCACGGGGCACTGGTGATCGAAGCGGCCGGGGCGCGGGAACGCACGATCGAGATCACCGGAGCGGTGGACGCGTACATCGAGGCGCACGAGCCCGATGTGACGGACATGCGCCGCGGGAACATCGCGGCGCGCCAGCGGGCGGTGGTCCTCTTCGACCAGTCGGCCAAGCTGAACGCGCTCCCGCTCGGGACGGGAAACAAGAGCGAGCGGCTGCTCGGCTACTTCACCTGGCACGCCGACGATTCGCCCCCGATCAACCCTCTGGGCGACCTCTTCAAGACGCAGGTGTGGGCGCTTGCGCGGTATCTGGGGGTGCCCTCGGAGGTCGTCGACAAGCCGGCCAGCGCCGACCTGGTTCGGGGAATCCACGACGAGGACGAACTCGGCATCTCCTACCACCTCGCCGACCCGATTCTCCACTGGCTGCTGAAGGGGCGCGACATCGACTCGATGGTCCGGCTCGGCTTTCGGCGCGACGAGGTGGCGATCGTCTGGAAGCGCCTTTCGTCGACGCATTGGAAGCGCGAACTGCCCACCGTGGCGCTGCTCTCCGAGAGCGCGATCGGGGAAGGGTATCTGAGACCAGTGGACTACTAACCCGGTTTCGACAACTGCGCTTTACAAAATGTCAACTGCGGTTGACATTGTGGTCGCCCCTGACGCTCCTGGGTCAGTGCTTCGAATCGACCGGACCCGGTGCCGGGCTCAACCCGGCAGGATCGTCAACTCTCCATCCATGATGCGCGCCAGCTCCTCCTCGCGGCGCCAGTGCGCCTCGAGTTCGGCCACCTCCATCGACAGCAGACGCGCCTCGTGCTCCTCGTGGACCGCGATCTCCAGCGCGACCCGTCCCACCCGGCCGACCTGATCGAGCTGCTTCGGCCTGCTCAGGATACGTGAAGGCAGCCGCTCGGGCCCGCCCGCGGCCTCGATGAGTCTGGCCGCCTTGTCCACCCGCCCTTCGGATGCCCCCGCGAAGTGGTGGTAGGCCAGGAGTTTCCGGACGGCCCGGTTCGCCTCCTGGCCGCTCAGTTGCAGTCCTCGCTCGTTGTCCGCCCCGCAGAAGGGACAGAAGACCAGGACCTCGACCGAGTCCTCCGCAGCGCGAAACACCACGTTCTGGCGGTCGGAGTAGGCGATCCGGTGAATGGGACGGCCGCACCGCGTGCACTCGCCCTGGCCACGCCACGCCGTACGCCCGAAGCGCAGCAGGCGCGCGCCGCCCGTCACGAGCCCCGGGGCGCTCTCCCAGAGGATCCAGGCGCCGACGAAGCTCAGGCCCCCAGTCGCCCAGGAGCTCCCGATCGCCACCGCCGCGCCGACGGTCCCGGCCACCGACAGCTTTCGGAACCGCTCCTTCCGCCGGCGCAGTTCCTGGCCGTAGCGCCACCACGCCTCCTCGCGCAGCTCCGCCCTGCCAACGCGCACGACCTCGAGCGGTCCGGCGCGCAGCAGCGCCACGTTGTCGGTGCCGGACAGCATGCGCCCCTGGTCCGTCACGAGCTTTTCCAGCTCTTCGAGGGCCTCCCAGCGCGATTCCATCGGCACCAGCGACCACCGGGAGCACGCGCGGCAGATGAGCCAGAGACGGCCCTTCACGGGGTCGTAGGCGACGCGGCGGCCCCGGTCGAGGTGCTCGAGGGCGTCATTGGGGGCGAATTCGCGGTCGCAGACGAGGCACTTTCGGTACATGCTCATGATGATCTGCATATTATACGCGGCGGCGCGTTTGCGCCTTTGAGACCCGACGGGAGCATCCATGCTGGCAGTCATCGACAACTACGACTCGTTCACCTGGAACCTGGTCCAGGTCCTGGGCGAACTGGGCGAGGAGCCCAGGGTCTTCCGCAACGACGCAATCACTCCGGAGGAGCTGCGGCGGCTGGGGACCACACGGCTGGTCGTGTCACCCGGGCCGTGCACGCCCGCGGAGGCGGGGATCAGCGTGGAGGCCATTCGCGAACTGGGGCCTTCGACGCCGACGCTGGGCGTCTGCCTGGGCCACCAGTCCATCGCCGAGGCGTACGGCGGGCGCACCGTGCGGGCCACCCGCGCTGTTCACGGCAAGGTCTCCTCGATCCGGCACAACGGCGACCCTCTCTTCGACGGGATCCCCTCGCCGATGCATGTGACGCGCTACCATTCGCTGGTCGCGTTGGCGCCGCTGCCGCGGGGACTCGAACCGATCGCATGGAGCACCGATCCTGCCGACGCGGACGAAATCCAGGCGCTCCGGCACCGGCAACACCGCGTGTGGGGCGTGCAGTTCCATCCCGAGTCCTGGTTCACCGAGGGGGGGCGGAGGCTGCTGGGCAACTTCCTCGGCCTGGCGGACCGCGGATAGGACCCGGGAGGAATCCTCCCGCGGGCTCCCAGCCCTGGATTGACACCGAGCGGGCTGCCCGCTCTCCCGTTGCCCGCAACCCCGTTCCGGGGTAGATTCAGGTCCGTGATTCGCACAAACGATCCGGGTCTTTGCGCCCCCTTCCGGGCGCCTTCATGAGCCGCGTCCTCGGGGTCATCCCGGCGCGGTTGGGGTCTTCCCGCCTCCCTCGCAAACCGCTTCAGCCCCTCCTCGGCAAACCTCTCATCCTGTGGGTCTGGGAACGGGCCCGCCGGATGGACTTCGTGCATCGCGTGGTGGTGGCGACCGATTCGCGCGAGCTGGCGGAGGTGTGCCGGGAAGCCGGTGCGGAGGTTGTCCTGACGTCATCGCACCATCCCACGGGGAGCGACCGGGTGTGGGAGGTGGCCGAGCGCCTCGCGGGCAGCTTCGACGTGGTGGTGAATATCCAGGGAGACGAACCGCTGGTGGCGCCGGACACCGTCAGGGCGGCGGTCGCGATGGTTGAAAACGGGTTTGAGGCGGGCACCTGCGCCACCGCCATCCGCGATGCCGAGGAATGCCGGGATCCGTCGGTGGTCAAGGTCGTACGGGCGGGCGACGGCAGGGCGCTATACTTCTCGAGGGCCGTGATTCCCTACGGTCACGACGGGACCGGTGGAGAGCGGCTCTGGCGGCCGGGGCGGCACCTCAGGCATGTCGGGATTTACGCCTACGCGCCGGAGGCCCTCGGGCGCTGGGTCGGGTTCGATCGCTCGGTGCTGGAGGTCGAAGAGGGCCTCGAGCAGCTCAGAGCCCTCGAGAACGGTATGCGGATCGGCGTGGCACTGGTCGCGGAAGCGGCCGCGGGGGTGGACACGCCACAGGATCTGGCCCGGATGGAACGGCGGCTGCGGGCCATGGGGTATGGACCGGACGGCGTCCGGGCCGCCATCAGGAACGAAACGGCGGGCGTAGCATGAGGCCGGTGTGGGGAGGCGGCAACAGGGCACGCAACCAGCGGCGAGGAGCGACGACGACACCATGACCCGCAACGGACTGGACCAGACCCGGTACATCTTCGTCACCGGCGGTGTGGTTTCCTCGCTGGGGAAGGGGATCGCCGCCGCCTCGCTGGGCGTCCTTCTGAAGCAGCGCGGCCTGCGCGTCACCCTGCAGAAGCTGGACCCCTACATCAACGTCGATCCCGGAACGCTGTCGCCGCTTCAGCACGGCGAAGTCTTCGTCACCGAGGACGGCGCCGAGACGGACCTCGACCTGGGGCACTACGAGCGCTTCATCGACGCCAATCTGTCGCAGGAGAACAACACCACCACCGGACGGATCTACCGCAACGTCATCACCAGCGAGCGCCGGGGCGACTACCTGGGCCGCACGGTGCAGGTCATCCCGCACATCACGGACGAGATCAAGCGGTCGGTGAGCGTGCTGGCCGAGGGGCACGACGTGGTGATCAGCGAGGTGGGGGGGACGGTGGGCGACATCGAGAGCCTGCCCTTCCTGGAGGGCATCCGCCAGTTCCGCCAGGAGGTCGGCCGCCGCGCCCTGCACGTCCACCTCACCCTGGTGCCGTACATCCAGGCCGCCGGCGAACTCAAGACCAAGCCCACCCAGCACTCCGTCCGCGAACTGATGCAGACGGGGATCCAGCCCGCCGTGCTGCTCTGCCGCACCGAGCACCCGCTGGACGAGCACATCAGGGCGAAGATCGCCAGCTTTACGAATGTCGACCCCGCCGGGGTGATCGAGGCGCTCGACGTGGACACCATCTACGAAGTCCCCCTCGAACTTCGCCGCCAGCGCCTGGACGACTTCGTCCTGGAATGCTTCGGAATCACCGCTCCGAAGCCCGATCTCCGCGCATGGTCGGGGATCGTGGAGCGGATCAAGGCGCCCGCGGGCGGCACGGTTCGCATTGCGGTGGTGGGGAAGTACACGGAGCTCGTGGACGCGTACAAGTCGGTGGAGCAGGCGCTGATCCACGGCGGGATCGCGAACGATGTCGAGGTGGCCATCGACTGGATCGCGAGCGAGAAGCTGGAGCAGGGACTGGATCCCTCCTTCCTGGCCGGCTATCACGGGCTGCTGGTGCCCGGCGGCTTCGGCGACCGGGGTATCGAGGGGATGATCACCGCCATCCGGTGGGCGCGCGAGAACGGACTCCCGTTCCTGGGGATCTGCCTCGGGCTCCAGTGCGCGGTGATCGAATTCTCACGCACGGTGGCGGGGCTGGACGGCGCCCATTCCTACGAGTTCGACCAGGCGTCTCCCCACCCCGTCATCTGTCTCATGGACGAGCAGCGCAACGTGACCACGAAGGGCGGCACGATGAGGCTCGGGGCGTACCCGGCGCGGCTCGCCACCGGCTCCCTGGCCGCGAGGGTCTACGACGCGGAGGAGATCAGTGAACGCCACCGGCACCGCTACGAAGTCAACAACGACTATCGCATGCGACTGCAGGCGAAGGGCATCTCGTTCTGTGCGACCTCGCTGGACGGCAAGCTGGTGGAGATGATCGAGCTGCCCGCGCATCCCTTCTTCATCGCCGGCCAGTTCCACCCCGAACTGAAGAGCCGTCCGACCCGGCCCCATCCGCTCTTTGCGTCCTTCGTCGAGGCGGGAGCCGCGCTGGCACTGGAGATCCCCGAGTCGAAGGGGACGGCGCTGCCGGTCCCCGAGCCGAAGACGGCGGCGCTGGGGGCATAGACCACCCGTGTCGGATTTCAGTGTGGCGGGTCACGGGGTAGCGGATGCGTCGTTGAGTGGTGTCGAGAGCAGCGCCTTCTTCCTCTTCGCGGGCCCATGTGTGCTGGAGGGCGACGACGTCAACCTGACCGTTGCGGCGGGCGTCCGGGCCGCCGGGCGCGAGCTGGGCATCCCGGTCGTCTTCAAGGCGTCCTTCGACAAGGCCAACCGGTCGCGACTCGCCTCCGCGCGGGGTCCGGGGCTGTCCCGCGGCCTGGAACAGCTGGCAAGGGTTCGCGACGAGACCGGCCTGCCGATCCTGACGGACATCCACGAGCCGGCGCAGGCCGCCCCGGTCGCCGAGGTGGCCGACGTGCTTCAGATTCCCGCCTTCCTCTGCCGGCAGACGGCGCTGCTGGTGGCGGCGGGAGAGGTGGGGAGGGCGGTGAACGTCAAGAAGGGACAGTGGATGTCCGCGGCCGCGATGGCCGGCGCGGTGGAGAAGGTGCGGGCCGGTGGCGCCGAACGGATCTTCGTCACCGAGCGGGGCACCTCGTTCGGCTACGGGGACCTCGTGGTGGACATGCGGAACTTCTCGCGGCTCCGGCAGGCCACCGGCGCTCCCGTGGTCTTCGATGGCACCCACTCGCTGCAGCAGCCGGCGGGATTGGCGGACGGATCCACCGGGGGCGCACCCGAGCACATCGGCGCGCTGGTGCGGGGAGCGGTGGCGGCGGGATGCGACGGACTCTTCCTCGAGGTGCACCCCGATCCGCCTTCGGCACCCTCGGACGCAACCAGCATGCTCCCGCTCGACGGGCTGATCCCGCTATTGTGCGAGGTGGCGGCGATCCGTTCCGCACTGGCCAGGGAGGCAGCGACATGACGCGGGCCGCGATGGAGATTCCGGAAGCAACCGCCAGACGCATTCGGCTGGTCGTACTGGACGTGGACGGTGTCATGACCGACGGCGGGATCTACGTCGGCATGACGGGCAAAGAAGCAGTCGAACTCAAGCGGTTCGACGTACAGGACGGCCTTGGAGTCAGGATGCTGGTCAATGCGGGCTTACATGTGGCGATCGTGTCCGGGAGGGTCTCGGCGGCGACGGAACTCCGCGCCGCCGAACTCGGCATCGAGGACGTGTACCAGGACGGCGGGGCGCGCAAGGTGCCCGTGCTCGAGAAGCTCCTCGCCGCGCGCGGTGTCGGATGGGGTGAGGTCGCGCTGCTGGGCGACGACCTTGCCGACCTCGCGCCGCTCCGCCGCGTTGGCCTGGCCGCGACCGTCGCGAACGGGGTGCTGGAAGTGCGCCGGGTGGCCACCTGGCAGAGTTCGCGTGAAGGGGGGCGGGGGGCGGTTCGGGAATTTGCCGAGGCGCTCCTGCGCGCCCGGGGCGAGTGGGATGGACTGGTCGATGAGTACTGTCGCGAACGCGGCGGCTGAATCGGTGGCCCGCGCAACGGACGAGGCGGGCGCGCGGGCCAGCTCGCCGGGTTCGCCGGTGCGCGCGCGGGACCGGGAGCTGATCGAGGAGGGGCGCCGCGTGTTGCGGCTGGAGGCGGAGGCCGTGGCCACGCTGGCCGGTCGCCTCGGCGACGACTTCGTGCGCGCCGTGGACCTGGTCTTCTCCTGCCGCGGCCGGGTCGTGGTGTCGGGGATCGGCAAGTCGGGGCTCGTCGCCCGCAAGCTGGCCGCCACGCTGACCTCGACCGGGACGCCGGCGGTCTTTCTCCACCCTGTCGACGGGCTTCACGGGGATCTGGGAATCGTCGGAGGCGAGGACGTGATGATCGTGCTGTCGAAGAGCGGAGTGACCCGTGACCTCGAGGGGTTGCTGGCCTTCGCCGAGGCGCACGAAGTCCCCGTGGTGGCGCTGGCGGGCCGCCCGGATTCACCCCTGGGACGACGCGCCGCGGCGGTCCTCGACTGTGGCGCGGCCGCCGAGGCGTGTCCCCTCGACCTGGCGCCCACCACCTCCACCACCGCCGCCCTGGCGATGGGGGACGCGCTGGCCATCGCGCTGCTCAAACGGCGGGGATTCGCCCCGGGGGACTTCGCGCGGATTCATCCCGCCGGCTCGCTGGGCCGCCGCCTGACGCTGCGGGTACGCGACGTGATGGAGGCCGAGGACTACCCGGCCGTGCCCCCGCACTGCACGGTGCGCGAAGTCATCGCGCCGCTGGCCCGAATGCGCGGCACCGTACCGGTCATCGGCGACGACCGCTCAGTCGTGGGCGTTGTGACCGCGGGAGATTTGACCAGATTCATGGAGGGCACGGAACACTTCCTCGAAGCTCCGATCTCAACGTTCATGACCCGCACCCCGAAAATGGCGTCTCCGGAGGAACCGGGAGCGGCGGCGGTGCAAAGGATGGAGGAACACGGAATCATGGCATTGCCCGTCGTGGACGAAGGCCGGCTGGTGGGCATCGTTCATCTGCACGATCTGCTTCGGGCCGGAGCGGTCGGATGATCGTCCGCCACGGATCGGCCCGGATGCTACCCGGGGTGTGGCCGGCGAGGCTCGCGACACTGGCCGCCCTTGTGGCCCTCGCATGCCTCAACGAGCCCGAGGACGGGGCCGGCACCGATTTCGAGGAGTCATCCGCCGACGATGTCATGTACGGCGTGTCGCACAGCATGTCCAAGGACGGCATCCGGGAAGCGCGCCTCGAGGCGGACAGCATGCTGATGTGGAACGATTCCACCCACACCTGGGTGATGCGGATGACGTTGCTGGTCTACAACGAACAGGGGGGACAGCGGGCCACGATCACCGCCGACCGGGGACGCTTCGACATGTCCAACAACGAATTGATGGCGGTCGGCAACGCCGTGCTCACGATCCCCGGCCAGGACCGGGAGATCCGCACGGAGGTGCTCAACTTCTCTCAGCAGTCGGACCGGGTGTGGAGCGATGTGACGGTCGTGATGCGCGAGCAGGGGTGCGAGATCGAGGGCGACCGTCTGGAATCCGACATTTCCTTCGACGATGTGAAGCTCTGGGGAACGCGCGAGAGGGATTGTCCGGAACGATGACCCGCCGGGATGTGCCAACCGACGCGTCGACCCGGCCGGCGGGCTTGCGCCCGGCGAGGATCGGCGCCGTCGCCACGGTCCTGCTGGGTGTGTTCCTCTGGCAGGGTTTCGCACCGCTCCAGGAGGTCCAGGAGGTTCAGGAGGTTCAGGACAGGGACTGCAAGCTCGTCGGGGTGGGCGGCTACACCCAGAGCCGGCGGCAGGACTCCGTCAACTACCGGCACCACGCGTCGGGCGGCATCGACTATCGCTGCACCGACGGAACCCGGATACGGTCCGATTCCGCCGTGGTCTGGGAGCAGAGCGGGAACGCCGCCTTCTTCAGGAACGTTCGCTTCGAGGATGCGGACACCGAACTGGTTGCCGATTCGGCACGCTACTACGACAACCAGGGGGAACTCGTCGCCTACCGGAACGTGATCCTGACGGACAGGAAGGGCGGTGCGGTAATCCAGGGAGAGAACCTCAGCTACCTGACCGAGTCCAGGTTCAGGACGGAGGACCGCATCCTGGTCTACGGGGGCAGTCCTCGCGCCACCATCTATCCGGCGAAGCGGCCCTCGGCTCCCGTGGCCCCGGCCGAGGCCGAGGGGGGCGGCGAAGAGGAGGATGTGCCTGGGGACACGGAGGAGGAGGACCCTGCGGCGGACAGCCTGACAGGTGAGGAGGAATCCCCTGTTGCCGACAGCCTGACCGATGAAACCGCGGATCCCGCTGTGGCCGATCCCGCCGCGCAGGCCGAGGACCCCGCCGCGGACAGCCTGACGGGTGAGGAGGAACCTCCCCCGGACAGCTTGGACGAGGGCGTCGAAAACGAAGCGGAAGCCGCACCCGCGGAAGCACCCGTGGATTCGGTAACGCCGCTGCCGTACGAGGTTGAAGCGCCGCGTATCATGATCGATGGACGCCGTTTCTTCCGCGCGGGGGGCGGGGTGGTCGTGACACGCGACTCGCTGCGCGCCGCCGGCGATTCACTCGACTACGACCAGGAAGTCGGCGCGATGCTGATCCTGGGTGACGCGAGCGTCGAGGACAGCGGCTTTCAGCTCAGGGGGCTTTCGGTCTCCGTCACTCCTGCCGCCGGCCTCGACGAGGAGATCCTGGCCCGCGAGGAGGCGGAGCTTACGGGCGACGAGGTCCTCATGACCGCGCCCGCCATCCGCCTCTTCCTGGAGGACAGCAAGGTCGGGCGGCTGGTAGCGCTGCCTGCGGTCCCCCCGCTCCCGGACGAGGGCGTGGAAGAGCTGGACACCACGGGACTGACGCCCGGCGACGCTCAGCGGGTCCGCGAAATGGCCGAGGCCGCTGCCGCTGCCGCTGCGGCGGAGGACTCTCTCGCCATGCCGGATTCCGTGCCCCGGCCTGTTGTCGTGGCGGCGGACTTCAGGCTCACCGGAGACTCCATCGAGGTTCTGTCCCCCGGTCAGGTGCTGGATGTCGTGACGGCGGTCGGAGCGGCCCGCGCCGACGCGATGGACGCGGATTCGCTCACCCGCGAAGACCTCCCCGAGATCGCCTGGAACGACTGGATGGAGGGGGCGACGATCATCGCCCGGTTCGTCCCGGCGGAAGCGGAAGAGGATACCGCCGCCGGCGATCCCGGTCCGGCCGGAAGGCGTACTCGGCTTGAAACGCTGACCGCGGTCGACGAGGCAAGGAGCTTTTATCGCCTTTACCGCACGGACACGACGCAGGCGGATACGACCGATCCCGGCGTCGAGCCCGGTGCAGCCGTGGACGACCCCGGTCTGCTGCAGGAGGAACCTGCGGCGGGGGGAGACGACTCCACGGCAATCCCCCAAGATCCGGACGCGGCCCCGGAGGATCCCGACACTGCCGGGGAGGGCACCGACCCGGGTCCCACCGACGAGGAAGCCCAGACTGTGGAGGAGTGTGACACCATCGGGTCTGATGGCGAAGGTCCTCCGGAGTTACACTACGTGAGCGGCAATCAGATCAAGATCTTTCTCGAAGGACGGAAGGTGGTGAAGATGGAGGTCACCGGACAGACGACCGGATACCATTTCGAGCCCGTTCCCCCGGATTGCGAGTCGGCCGAGGGAGACTCGGCGGCCGTTGCAGGGGACACTACCTCGGTCCCACCCGACACCACCACCATCCCGCCCGACACCACCCGCCGCCCACCGCCGCCAATGGGAAGACCCTCATGAACCCGGAATCGGCCACCCCGCCGATGCCGGACGGCATTCCTCCCCTCGCACCCGGCGAAGAGGCCGTCGCCGTCGCCGTCGCCGATCCCGCAACCGACGCGATCCCGTCCTCGACGCTTATCGGCAGGGGCCTCACCAAGATCTACAAGAAGCGCAAGGTCGTGGCGGAAGTGGACATCGAGGTCCGCCAACGCGAAATCGTCGGGCTCCTGGGACCCAACGGAGCGGGGAAGACCACGACGTTCTACATGCTCGTGGGCCTGATCGCGCCGAACGTCGGCCGGGTCTTCCTGAACGACACCGAACTGACCTCCGTCCCCATGTACAAGCGGGCCAGAATGGGGGTCGGCTATCTCGCGCAGGAGCCGTCGGTCTTCCGCAGGCTGACCGTGGCCCAGAACGTCCTGGCGATTCTGGAGACGCTCGACCTGACCCGCAAGGAGCGTGCGCAGAGGCTGGAGGAGCTCCTGGCCGAGCTCTCCATCGGCCACCTGCGCAACGCCAAGGCCTTCTCGCTCTCCGGCGGCGAGCGCCGCAGGCTGGAAATCACGCGTGCGCTGGTCCAGAGTCCCAAGTTCATGCTTCTGGACGAACCCTTCGCGGGGATCGATCCCATTGCACTGCACGACATTCAGGAGATCGTCGCCGAACTCAAGAACCGGGATATCGGCGTCATCATCTCGGATCACAACGTCGAACAGACGCTGGAGATCGTCGATCGCGCCTACATCATGTACGAGGGGAAGATCCGCGTGAGCGGCACGGTGTCGGAGCTCGTGTGGAACGACGAGGTTGCGGACCTGTACCTGGGACCCTCGCTGACCGCGCGCATGAGATCGAGGTTCCCTCGTCCCGAAGCATAGTGTCGTGTCCCGGAAGTCCGTGAGCTAGGCCGTGAACCGATTCAAGTCGGGGCTCTTCAGCGAAGCCCAGATCCGGCAGGCGACCAGGGCCAACCCGCGCCTCTACCAGGCGATGGATCTCCTGTACATGCCGCTGCCGGAACTCCAGACCCGGCTGGAGCAGGAACTCTCGGAGAACCCCTTCCTGGAGCTGTCCGAGCCCGATAGCGAGGAAGATCTGCAGGTGGAAGAGGAGGGGCAGGACGATCCGGACGACGAGGTGGACTGGGAAGAGGTCATGCTGGACGACTTCGACGCCGGAGGGCCGAGGACCCCCTATGAACCGCAGGAGTACCTGGAACCGGTTGTCGTGGAGGACCGTCACCTGCACGACTTCCTGGCCGAACAGGCGGGCCTGCTTCCTCTCGACGAGCGGCAGCTCCAGATCGCCGGGGAGGTCATCGGCAACATCGACGACGACGGACTGCTCTCCTGCTCCCTGGAAGACGTGGCGGCCGGGGTCGCCGCCGGCCTGGAACCCGCACGCGAGAGGCTCTACCACGAGGCTCGCAAGACCGAGGGGGCCGAGGCCCGGGAAGCGGAACTCGCGGCGCTGGACCGTCTCTTCGCACCGCTGGGCGCCGAGGAGCTGGAGTCCGTGTTGAGGGTGGTGCAGTCCCTCGATCCTCCGGGCGTGGGCGCGCGCGACCTGCGGGAATGCCTGAAGATCCAGCTATCGAGGCTCGACCGGGCGGAGACGCTCGCCTGGCGGATCCTGGACGAGCACTTCGACGATTTCATGAACCGCCAGTGGACCGACATCGCGCGGGCGCTGGAGATCTCCCGCAAGAAGGTCCAGGACGCGGCCGACGAGATCGCCAAGCTCGACCCGCGGCCCGGCAGCCGCTACGCCGCCGAGCCCGAGCAGTACGTGATTCCCGATCTGGTGGTGGATCTGATCGGGGGCGAGTACATGGTCTTCGCCAACGACACGGGCCTGCCGCGGCTGCGCTTTTCCCGCTCATACCAGCAGGTGGTCGCCGACAAGGACAAGTTCGTGGGCGACAACAAGGAGTTCATCGCCAACAAGCTGAACGCGGCGCAGTGGCTGGTCCGGATGATCGAGCAGCGCCGGCGAACCATGCTCGAGGTCATGCGGTTCATCGTGGCTGCCCAGCGCAAGTTCTTCGACAAGGGCGTCCAGCACCTGAAGCCGCTCACGCTGCGCGAGGTGGCCGACCACATCGAGATGGCCGAGTCCACCGTCTCCCGCGTCACGAACGACAAGTACGTGCAGACACCCGGGGGCGTCTATCCCCTCAAGTTCTTCTTCTCGGGGGGCCTCCCCACGGTGATGGGTGGGGACATCTCGACCCGCGGCGTCCAGGCCAGGATCAAGAGCCTGGTCGACGAAGAGGACACGCGCCGCCCCCTGACCGACCAGGCCCTGGTGAACCTCCTCAAGAGCGAAGGGATCAAGATCGCCCGCCGCACCGTGGCCAAGTACCGGGACCAGCAGGGAATCCTGCCGGCCCGGATGAGAAAGCGCGTCTGACGGCCCGTGGAGAGAGTCCCCCGTGCGACGGCGAAGACGGCCCATCACGACTTCGCCCTCGTCGTGCCCGCCTACAACGAGGCGCCCAACATACCCCACCTCATCCCCGAGGTGCGGGCCGCCTTCGAGGAGTTCGGGCTGACCGGCGAGGTCATCCTGGTGGACGACGGTTCCACCGACGGAACGGCGGGGCTGGCGGAAACCGAGGGGGAAGGCTGGGACCGGCTGCGCGTGCTGCGCCACCGGGTGAACCTGGGCAAGACCGAGGCACTGCTCACTGCCGCCGAGGCGACCGACAGGAAGTACCTCGTCCTCTTCGACGCCGACCTGCAGCACCTCCCGGCCGAGATCCCCCGCTACCTGGACAAGCTCGCGGAGGGGTGGGACATGGTGACCGGGCGCAAGGTGGGACGGTACGACAAGCGGGCGGTCTCTTCGATCTACAACGCGCTCAGCCGCCGCATTTTCAGGGTGCCGGTCAGCGACCTCAACTCCATGAAGGCCTTTCGGGCCGACATCCTCAAGGCCGTGCGGCTTCGCCACGACTGGCACCGTTTCTTCGTGGTGCTCGCGCACCGGAAGGGGTTCAGCGCCACCGAGATCGACATCGAGCTGCACCCGAGGCGCGCGGGAGAACCGAAGTACTCGGGGAAGAGCCGCATCATCGGTGGCGTTCTGGATCTGATCGCCGTCTGGTTCCAGCTGCGCTTCTCGCGCAAGCCGATGGTGGCCTTCGGCCTGCCCGGGGTGTTCCTGATGGCGGCCGGGGTGGTGACGGGGCTGGTGGCGCTGTATCTGCGCTTCGTGGCGGGGCAGGGATTCCGGCCGCTCCTGTACCTGGTCGTGCTCCTGGTCACGGTGGGGGTGCTGTGCTTCGCGGCGGGGATGCTGGGTGAGATGATCGCGTCGGTCCACGACGAGCTCGACGCGATGCAGCGGGAGCGGGGGGACGGGGGACGGGGACGCGGGGTGGGGGAGCGGTAGTGCGGCCGGCGGACAGAATCCCCCCCCGGCCCCGAATCCTCTCGGTGATCGGCACACGCCCCGAGGCGATCAAGATGGCGCCGGTCGTCGGTGCGCTGGTCGAGCGGGGGGGGTGCGTCCACCGCCTCGCGCTCACCGGTCAGCACACCGAGATGGTCGACCAGGTGCTGGACGTCTTCGGACTGGCGGCCGACTACGACCTCAATCTTATGAAGCCGGGCCAGACCCTCTACGACGTGGGACACGCCTGCATGGACGGCCTGCGCGAGGTCGCGGAGGACTTCGTCCCGGATGTGACGATCGTGCAGGGCGATACGGCGACGGTCTTCTTCGCGGGGGTCGTCACCTTCTTCCAGCAGGGCAGGCTGGCACATGTGGAGGCCGGGCTGCGCAGCCGCCGGAAGTGGTCGCCCTTTCCGGAGGAGATGCTGCGCCGCATGACCGACACCGTCTCGGACTTCTGCTTCGCGCCCACCGCGGAGGCGGCGGACAACCTGGCCGCGGAGGGGGTCGAGCCGGAACGGATCTTCGTGACGGGCAACACGGTCGTGGACGCGCTACACCAGATGCGGGACCGTCCCGCCACCGTCCGCAACGCCCGCGCCGCCGGGCTGGTCGCGTCGGAGCGGCGCCTGGTCCTCCTGACCGCCCACCGGCGCGAGTCCTTCGGCCGACCGCTGGAGCGCGCCTTCGGGGCGGTGGCCGAGCTGGCGCGGCGCTTCGAGGACATCGAAATCCTCTACCCCGTGCACCCGAATCCCCACGTACTCGAACCCGCCCGCCGCATCCTGGGCGGCCGGCCCCGCGTCCACCTCACCGATCCCCTCGACTACAGCGACCTGGTCACGGTACTGGGCCGCGCGAGCCTCGTGCTGACCGACTCCGGCGGCATCCAGGAGGAGTCGCCCGCCTTCGGGGTGCATACGCTCGTGCTGCGGGAGGTCACCGAACGCCCCGAGGGGGTGCATGCGGGTGCGGCCACCCTGGTCGGCACCGACGCGGACCGGATCCTCGCCGAGGCCTCCGCCCACCTGAAGGGCGAGCGCGACGCCTGCCCGGCCGGAAACCCCTACGGCGACGGCCGAGCGGGGGCGCGCATCGCCGACATCCTGCTCGCGGAGCTGACCGGGACGCCCCGCCAACTTGAAGACTGGAACGCACCTTGAAGATCGTCGTCCACTGCGTGTACTTCCCCCCCGAGGTCGGGGGACTGGAGAGCCACGTCCACTACCTCTGCCGGGGACTGGCGGCGCGGGGCCACGAGGTCACCGTCGTCACGTCCCTCTCGCAGCCGGGTCTGGCACGGCATGAGGTCATGGACGGTATCCGCATATACCGCACACCTTTACCGGCGCGCACACCGCTGGGCTGGACGATGCACGCGGCCGGCTCCACGCCCCGTACCCGCTCCGTCGTCGCGGACGCGGATGTGGTGCACGCGCAGGCCTTCCCGTCGCTGCTGCCCTGCGCGCTGGCGCTGGCGGGAATGAGCACGCCGTTGGTGTGTACTATACACACTTCCCATTTCCTGCGCCTGGCAGCCAACCCGATCGTCGCCCCGGCGCTTGGCAAACTGATTGAGCTGAGTGACTACAATTTCGCTGCCAGCAAGGAGATCGCAGATGTGGGCGAGAGCCTCGGGCCGACCATTTCGGTTGAGACGCTCGTCAACGGGGTCGACACGGGGATCTTCAGGCCGGTCGATGGTGCGATCCCGCGCGCGAATGGCCGCCGCCGCCTCGTGGTGCCGCGCAGGCTCTTCCCGAAGAACGGCGTGGAGTACTTCGTGCGGGCGCTGCCGATGATCGTGGCCGGGGCGGACGTGGATGTGATCGTCATCGGGGACGGACCGGAGCGGGAGCGGCTGGAGGCGCTGGCGGCGGAACTCGGGGTGGCCGGGCGGATCGAATTCCTGGGAGCGCGGCCCCACGCCGAGATGCCGGGGCTGCTCTGTTCGGGGGACCTGGCGGTGTTTCCGTCGCTCGTGGAGGCCACCTCCGTGGCGGCGCTGGAGTGCATGGCGTGCGGACTGCCGGTGGCGGCGTCGGCGGTGGGGGGGCTGCCCCAGATCGTGGACGATTCGGTGGGCGGGCTGTTCCCGGCGGGGGATCCGGAGGCGCTGGCGGCGAAGGTGCTGGAACTGCTGGGGGACGAGGGGCTGGCGGGGCGGGGGACGGTGGGGCGCGAGAAGGTCGTGGCGAAGTGGAGCAACGAGCGGCTGGTGGACCGCCATGAGGAGGTGTACGGGGGGCTAACCTCTTGAGATAGACGAACCCTTGATCCCCAGACTATAGTGTGATGACCGACGCGCGCCGGTCCACGCCCGGATCCGACGCGCCCCCGCACTCCCTCCCGAAGACGGAGCTCCAAGCCGATGGCCACCAGCGACCGGAACCCCATCCCGATCCAATGGTGGCTTCCCGGCGCCCTGTTCCTGCTGGCCACCGTCGTCCTCTTCGGCGAGTTCATCTTCTCCGACCGGATGCTCCACGGCGACGACATCCTCGCCCTGGGCTACATGGCCCGGGACTTCTTCGCCGAACGCCTGTCCACCGGGGACTTGCCCCTCTGGGCCCCGCGGCTGCTGGGCGGCGTGCCGACGCTCGAGTCCATTTCGGCGGCGGACGGGGTGTACCCGACGAGCCTCCTCTATTTCGTCATGGACAGCTATCGTGCGGTCGGATGGAGGATGGTCCTGCACGTGCTCGCGGCCGGTTTCTTCATGTACGGGTGGTCCCGCAGCCTGGGGCTCAGCCGCGCGGCCGCGACGGTCGGCGGACTCGGCTGGCTGATGGCCCCGGTGATGGTCACGCTGGTGCTGCCCGGCAACGACGGAAAGCTCATGGTGGCCGCGCTGACTCCGCTGGTCTTCTGGGCCGCCGAGGCGGTGCTGCGCAACCCGTCGGGCCGCACGATCGCGGGCATGGCCGGCGCGGTCGCGGTGGTCAGCCTCGTCACCCAGTTCCAGACGGCGTACTTCCTCTTCGGGTCGGCGGGCGCGTACGCCCTCTTCCGCGGGGTGCAGGTGTGGCGTGCGAACGACAGCGCGAGCAGGGCGGCGGGTGCGCGGCGGGCGCTGCTGCCCTTCGGGGTCTTCCTCGGCGCCTCGCTGCTGGGAGGCGGGATCGCGGCGTTCCAGGTGCTGCCCGCCGCCACCTACGTCGGTGAGTTCTCGCGCCGCACTGCGACCACCGTGGAGGCGACGTCCGAAGAGAAGATCGCCTACTCGAGTTCATGGTCCTTCCACCCGGAAGAGACGGTGTCGCTGGTCGTTCCGGAGTTTGTCGGCAACAGCAACGCCGAGTCCGAATGGGCGCGCGGCACCTACTGGGGACGCAACGCGATCAAGCTCAACCACGAGTACCTGGGCGTGTCGGTCGTGGTTCTGGCGCTCTTCGGGCTCCTCGGCCGGCGGAGAAGGGGACTGAGGTGGTTCATGGCCGGAATGAGCGGCGTCTGGCTTCTCTACGCCCTCGGCACCCACACGCCCGTGTGGCGGATCTTCTACGAGATCGTGCCCGGGATGAGCCTCTTCCGGGTCCCGGCGATCTGCATGTTCCTGGTGAGCTTCGGGGTGACCACCCTGTTCGCGATGGGCGTGGACGACCTGGTGCGCGAGGCGCCGGGGCGTGAACCGTTTCTGCGGACACGGCGCGGGCAGGTGGTCCTTGGCTTCGCGGGACTGCTCCTGCTGGGGGCGCTGCTGCAGGCGTCGGGCTCGCTGACGGACATCTGGACGAACACGATCTACAGTGACATCGGACGACGCCAGCTGGCGGCGCTCGCCGCGGCCACCCCCTTCATCACGCGGGGATTCGGCATCGCGCTGCTGATTGCAGGGCTGGCCATCGCGGGGATCTGGGCTGCCCATCACCGCAAGGTGCCCCTCACGGCCGCGCTGGCGGGCCTGGCCGCGCTCGTCGCCGTCGATCTCGGCCGGGTCGACCGGGCCTTCATTCGCACCCTGGACTTTCACGCGTGGGCGGCGCCTGATCAGAACGTTCGCTTTCTGCAGGCCCGGCGCGACGAGGGTCCGCCGTTTCGGGTGGCGGATATGCGGTGCCCGGGAAACGACCCTGCCCGCTGCCACCTTGGGAACGACCAGGATGTCGAGTTCGCCATGTTCGGCCTCGACCTCCTGGCGGGCCACCACCCCAACGACCTCGCCCGGTATCGTCAACTCCTGGGGCTCCTGGGAAGCCGATCGAGCGGGGCCAACACACGTCACGGGAAGATCCTGCAGCTGATGAACGTCAGGTACCTGGTGTGGTCTCCTGAAGCCTACGGGAATCCACCCTATCCGGGCGCGCAGGCGTTGAGCACCGCGCGCACGGCGACCGGTGTCGAGGCAGTCTTTCCCTATCCCGGACTCGACCGGGCCTGGATCGTGAACGAGACCACCGTCGTGGAGGACGACGATACGGCGCTCGCGAGGATTCTGTCACCGGAGTTCAATCCCTCCCGCGAGGCGATCCTGGCCGAACCGGCCGGCTTGGCGGCGACGAGTGCGTCGGCCGGCACCCTCACCTGGGAACTCAACGACCCCGACGAGCGCCGCCTGCGCGTCGCCACCACCGGCCCCGCGCTGCTGGTCGTGTCCGAGAACTGGTTCCCGGGCTGGGTGGCCGAGGTGGACGGTGAGCCGGCCGAGGTGCACCGGGCGAACCTGACGCTCCAGGCCGTGGAGATCCCGTCGGCGGGTGAACACACGGTCACGCTTCGGTTTACGGCGCCGACCGTGCGCAGTGCGCTGAGGCTCAGCATCGTCGCATCGGTGATCACGATCCTCCTGTTGGGGCTGTCGTACGTGCGCGGCCTGCCTGCGTGGCTGCCGCTCGGGCGAAGGTCGGGATGAGCGGTCAAGAGGTGGCGGGGGAGGGGGGGAAGGGGGCCGCGGCCGCGCGGAAGCGGTGGTGGGTGCTGCCGGTCAAGCTGGTCCTCACGGTCGGGGTGACGTGGCTGATTCTGTGGGGTGCGGGGATCAGGCTGGCCGAGGTGGGGACGGTCGTCGACTGGGGGCTGGTGCGGCTGGACATGCCGTATTTGCTTGTCTCCGTGGCGCTGCTTTTCGTGACGTTCGGCATCGCGGCCGTGCTGTGGTCGCGGAACCTGGTGGAGTTCGGGGAACGGAGGGTGGGCGTGGCCGAGGGTGCCGCGATACTCCTGATCGCGAATCTGGGCCGGTATGTGCCGGGCAAGATTCTGGCGCTCGCGGGGGTGGCCGTGCTGGCGCGCCGCAGGGGCATGTCCGGGGTGCGGGCGACGGGGGCTGCGGTGACGGCGCAGATGGTCAACCTGCTGGGGGCCGCAGTGGTGGGTGGATGGGTGGTGGTGTGGTCGGCGGGGCTCTCCGAGGCGTGGAAGATTGCGGTGGGCGTGGCGATCGTGGCCGGGTTGGCCGGTTTTCTGTACTTCGGCGGGGCAGGGGCCCTGCTACGCTGGGTCCTTCGGCGAAGCGGCCATGCCGGTGAGCTGCCGGACGCGAGTGGCCGCAGCCTGCTGCGCCTGCTTCCCGGCTACATCCTCAACTGGATGGTGCACGGCGCCGCCTTCGTCTGCCTCAGCCGGGGCCTGGGGATGGAGATCGGTTTCGGCGTGGGGATGACGGCGTTCGCGGCCGCGTACTTCATGGGATACGTGGTCATGATCGCTCCGGGGGGACTCGGCGTCCGGGAGTCCGGATTGACCCTGTTTCTGACCCCGGTCCCCCTCGGAATGGAGGCCGGCGTCATACTAGCCGTTCTCCAGCGGGTCTGGATCACCGCCGTGGAGCTGGTCGGGGCTGCGGTGGGTGCTGTCGTGCTGCGCCGGCCCGCGGTGCCCACCCCTGCCGACATCGGGACGGGGATCGCCGAACCGGCCTCCATACCTTCCCCCCAATCCGAAACAGAGGCCGCCGAACTCGCCACCGAGGGACCCGCATGAGCGCCCGGCGGCGCGTCCTGGTGATCGTCCCCACCTACAACGAATGCGACAACCTGCCTCGCGTCGCGCCGTTGATCCTGGCTCAGGGCGACGCCTTCCACATCCTCGTCGTGGACGACAACTCGCCCGACGGCACCGGGGAGGTGGCCGATGCGATGGCCGCGCGGGACGCCCGCGTGAACGTGCTCCACCGCCCAGGCAAGCAGGGTCTGGGCGCCGCGTACGTGGCAGGCTTCGGGTGGGGACTGGAGCACGGCTTCGACGTCCTCATCGAGATGGACGCGGATCTGTCGCACCCGGCCGACCGTCTTCCGGCCCTGGTCGCGGCCCTCGAAGAGGTGGATGTCGCGGTTGGATCCCGGTACGTCGGGGGCAATATCACGGTTGTCAACTGGCCGCTCCGGCGTCTGATGATCAGCCTCTTCGGCTCGTGGTACGCCCGCATGATCACCCGGCTGCCCGTCAACGACGCCACCGGTGGCTTCAACGCCTTCCGCCGGCGGGTTCTGGAAACGGTCGGACTCGAGAAGATCCAGTCGAACGGGTACAGCTTCCAGATCGAACTCAAGCTGCGGGCCTGGCGGGCGGGATTCACGCTGTGCGAGGTCCCGATCGTCTTTACCGAGCGCGACAGCGGCGAATCGAAGATGTCCAGCCGAATCATCCGCGAGGCCGTGTGGCGGGTGTGGAAGCTGCGCCTGCTCGACCTGCTGGGGAAGTTGTAGGGGGGCGGGAGACCATGGCGCTCGTCGACCTCTGCTACCGCTGTCCGGAGTGCGGCCATGATCCCATGGGCGGGGAAGGGGACGCGGTGTGGTGCGATTCGTGCGGCGTGCGGATCGAGCGCCGGCGGGGTCGGCTCCTGGTATCATTTCCGGAAAACGATATACAATTCGATATCAAAGCGTCCGATCTATATAGAAAACTATATGAATTGGGCGGCCCCATGACCCGCGCGACTCGCGCCGACGGGACCGTGCGGTACTCGGCCCGGGCCGAGATCTGCTGGCGCATCTCCGAACGGCCCGTGTGGCACCGGGGCGCTCTGTTGGGGTTCGCGGAGAGCATGGGGCCGAAAGCTCCGGGCACCATCACGGTCGACCGCGAGACGGTGCTCGTCGACGATGGCCGTCCCGCGAGCGGCCGCTGGCGCCTTCTCGACGTTCGCGCCGTGCAGGCCGCGTCGAAGTCGCTGCAGCTGTCGCTGCCCGGGGACGCGCTCGTGCAGCTCAGCTTCCTGAACGATTCGCCGAGACGCTGGGAGATCCTGATGCGGCGCCTGATCGCGGACGCGTACGAGGGCGCCGGGTGGGGCAGGGTGGTCGAGTTTCAGCCACGGATCGTGACGGGATAGGACGCCGTGTCCTGGTATTCCTTCTTCCGGATGGTGTCGAAGGTCGTCGCGTGGAGACTCGTGCGGCTGGAGGTGGCGGGGAGGGGACATGTCCCCCGCGAGGGTCCCTTCATACTGGTCGTGAACCACTTGAGCTTCGTGGACCCGATTCTGGTCGCGGTGGCCTGCCCCCGGCGCGTCCACGCCCTGGCCAAGAGCACGCAATTCGCCTCCAGCCGGTTCTACGCCTGGCTTCTGCCCCGCGTCCTCGCGATCCCCACGCGCCGCTACAAGGTCGATCCCCAGGTGGTTCGCACGGTCCTGCGCCTCCTCGAGGCGGGTGAGGGCGTGTGCATCTACCCGGAGGGCGAGCGCAGCTGGGACGGCACTCCGCAACCCCTGCGGCGCGGATCGGTGCGCCTGCTGCTGAAGGCGGGGGCACCGGTTGTCCCCTGCGGCATCGCGGGCTCCTTCGAGGCGAAACCGCGCTGGAGCCCTTCGCGTCACCGGGGCCGCGTATCGCTCCGGTTCGGCGAGCCCATCGAATTCGGTGTCCACGATACGCGCGCGGAGAGGGAGGAGGCGTTCGATGCGGCCGCCGAGCGGATCGCCTCGTCTCTGGCGCGGCTGAGCGGGTCCCCGGATGATGCTGGCGCGGGGGGGACCGGAAGACCAGTTTCAGCCCCATGATGCGCTCCACCCTCCTATGGATCTCGGAAAACAGCTGGTGCAAGGACACGCTGCCGAGGTACGGCTTCGTACGGCGGGCGGTGCGCCGCTTCATGCCCGGCGAGACGCTCGATGAGGCGCTCGACGCCGCACGCACGCTGGAAAACGGACGCAGGATCCCGTCCCTCATCACCTTCCTGGGCGAGAACGTCGCCGACGAGGCCGAGGCGCGCGAGGTGGCGGACCACTATATGGACGCGGCCGCGCAGGTCGCGGCCCGAGGTCTGGATGCGGAGATCTCGCTGAAACCCACGCACCTGGGCCTCGACCTGGGGTTCGGCGTGGCCGAGGAGAACATCCGCCGCATCACCGCCGCGGCCGAGGCCCACGGCAACTGGGTGTGGATGGACATGGAGTACAGCCGCTACGTCGATCCCACCCTCGATCTGTACCGGGCCATCCGAGCCGATCACCCCCATTTCGGGATCTGCCTGCAGGCCTATCTCCACCGGACGCCCGCGGACCTCGAGTCGCTGATGCCGCTGGGGCCCGCGATCCGGCTGGTGAAGGGGGCCTACGCCGAGCCGCCCGATGTCGCCCTGCCGGTCAAGGCCGATGTGGACCAGGCGTTTTTCGACCTCACCCTACGCATGCTCGCGCCGGATGCGCGGGAAGCGGGTTTGCGTGCGGGTCTGGCCACCCACGACCCGGCGCTCATCCGGCGCATCGATGCGTGGACGGAAGCCAATGGCGTGGCACGCGACGCGTACGAGTACCAGATGCTCTACGGTATCTCCGAGAACGAACAGCACCGGTTGGCCGAGGGGGGGCGGGGGATACGGGTCCTGATCAGCTACGGGAGACACTGGTTCCCGTGGTACGTGCGCCGGCTGGCGGAACGTCCGGCCAACGTGGCGTTTGTACTGCGCAGCATGGTGCCGTTTGGAGGGAGATCATGATCTGCTTGGTGAATCAGGCGTCCGGCCGCGAGTCGCTGGGGGCTGTCGGTGCATGGGTCAACCCGGCCCGATGGGTATTCGCCTTCGTCTTCCTGCTGGCGCTGGGCTGTGGCCAGCCGGTAGAGGACCAGCCTTCGACCGCGGGGTACGAATCCCCCCATGCCGCAGCGATCGAGGAGGCCCGTGCGCTCCTCGATTCACTCATGCAGGCCGAAGCCATTCCCGGCCTTTCCGTGGCCGTGGGTCGGGGATCACAACTTATTTGGTCAAAAGGACTTGGATTTTCTGATCTGACGCACAACGTGATGGTCACGCCCTTGACGAAGTTCCGGGTGGGCAGCGTCTCCAAGCCCATCACGGCCGCGGCCCTGGGGATTCTGGTCGAGGCGGGCGCGCTGGACCTGGACGCGCCGGTCCAGGACTACGTCCCATCCTTCCCGGAGAAGCGCTGGCCGGTGACCACGCGGCTGCTCGCGGGCCACCTGGGCGGCATCCGCCACTATCGGGGCATGGAAAACTTCTCTCGCACCCGCTACCCCACGGTGCTGTCGGGACTTGCGATCTTCGCGGACGACTCGCTGATCCATGAGCCGGGGACCGAATACTCGTATTCTTCCTACGCGTGGAACCTGATCAGCGCGGTGGTGGAAGGGGCGAGTGGCGAGGACTTCCTGGAGTACATGGAGCGGGTCGTCTTCGACCCCCCTGGGGATGGATCGCACCGTGGCCGACTGGAACGGGTTGATCATTTCGGACCGGACCCGCTTCTACGTCGCGGATTCGACGGGGCAGGTCTTCAACGCCCCCTACGTGGACAACAGCTACAAGTGGGCAGGGGGAGGGTTCCTTTCCACCCCCGAGGACATGCTGGTCTTCGCCAACGCCCACCTGGAGCCGGGATTCCTGCAGGCCGAGACGCTCGAGATGCTCTTCACGTCGCAGCGGCTTCGCGACGGTACCGAAACGGGTTACGGCATCGGCTGGCGCTCGGCCACGAACGAACACGGTGAGAGGATCGTGTCGCACACGGGGGGCTCGGTGGGGGGACGCACGGTGCTGACCCTGAACCGCGACACGGGACTGATCGTGGCAATCGTGGCGAATCTGTCGGGTGCGCCGATCAGCAACGGGTTGGCGGCGCGCGTCGAGGAGATCTTCAGGGGCGGGGTGGAGGCGAACTGATCGGTGGTCCGCAGGGGACCACATCGGGGTGTCGGCGGACACGGTCTGATCGCGTCAACGCCGCCACGCCTTGACGCCGGGGATCCGGTCATGGCGGCCGCTCTGCCGCGTCGAGGTGCGGTGCGACGACGAATCGCGGAGCGGCGGCGCTGAACGATGACGACATGGCCTCGCCAACGGAGTGTGTCCGTTGTTTTCGTGGCGGCAGTGATGGTGGCGGGATCGGTCGCCGCGCCCTGCGCAAAGGCCCAGGAGGTGGAGTTCGAAGTGGACACCACCGAGGTGAGTGCCTTGTTCGTCACCGTGTCGCTTGGCGCGAGGCTCGCGTTCGGCGACGTAGCGTCTCCCGGTGTGAGTGGTCGGTTGACCGTCGCGATGCCGGGCCAAGGGTGGTTTTCGATGAGCTTCCTTGCTCAAATGGCACGATGGACGGTCCAGTACGACCCCCATACCCGGCGTGACTATCTCTTTCTCCGCAGGTTCGCTATGGGCGTCGGGACGGACGAGGGGCCTAGCGCGTTCGTGTTCGTGGATGGCGGCACCGGGAGGGTCGAGACCTACCCCGACTCCCTGCGTGGAAAGTCGTTTGGATTGTTCGGCATCGGGCTGGGGGTGGGTTATACCGTCGGGAAGGTGACAGCTACGGTCGACCTCAGCCACGGCGAGAGAGTCCACCCGCGACGAAGCTACCCGTACGACCTATACACCCTCCTGGGAGTATCCCTCCAGTGGCGTGTGTTCCGACGGCGCGCGACACCAGAGGAGGCCGATGCGATTGGATAGATCAACAGTGAACGGGGCGAAGAAACGCCGTCCCGAGAGTATGGACGGTGCGGCGGGAGAGAAGGGGCGGACATTTGTTGTAAATTACTTTACATAATATATATTATGCGACCTTTAGTAACGTACTAGCGGGTTTTGTACGGTTTCCTGTGGGGGTTGCGAGTCCGCGCCGGTGTTGCCCATCGTTCAAGGGTACCACCCCGGAGACTGGAGACGCCACCCATGCCCAACCGCCCCAACGCAA
This sequence comes from Longimicrobiales bacterium, assembly GCA_965211795.1. Classification (GTDB taxonomy): domain Bacteria; phylum Gemmatimonadota; class Gemmatimonadetes; order Longimicrobiales; family Gaopeijiaceae; genus Bin94. The sequence goes on along the minus strand of OZ242973.1, from coordinate 2,109,788 downwards.
GGAAGGAACCGGCTCCCCATGCTCCGCCGCCCCACCCGCTCCGAGGAGCTACGCCTCAAGCTGTACCCCGCACAGATGGACCGTTACCGGACCGCCGCCGAACTGGAGGGGCTTCCGGTGTCGGAATGGGTGCGGGAGGTGCTGACGGCCCGTGCGATGGCCGTCATGAGTGGCGCTGGCCTAGACCCGGCCAGCCCGCGCTACAGTGCGAGCGGTGCGCCCACCGCGTCCCCTACACCTCCCCCCAATGGTCCCGCCGAGGCGCGCTGAAGTCCATCGCCCGCCAGTACGGCCAACGCTTCGAGCGGGCGCTCCGCCTTGCCGTCCGCCGCGCCCGCTACGTCCCCCGACCGGAGAACACCACCATGACCGCAGCCCAACGCAAGCGAATGGACGCCCGCCGGGAGTCCCTACAGGAAGCCGCCCGCGAAGCCCGCGAGCGTGACCTTGCCGCCGGGCTCCACCCGGAGCAACTGGCGGAGCGTCCCAGGTACTTCCGCGTCCCCGTGTGGCTGACCCCCACGGAGCACCGCCAACTGTTGGACGCCGCCCGCGCCGCCGGACACGCCGACCTGGGTGAGTACGTCCGGGCCGTGATGATTCCCACCACCACAGAATCCCCCACCGACACCGAGGACCCCACCCCATGACCACCACCCCAACCATTGCCGAGCTTCCCGGCATTATCCGCCGGACGGCGGAGCTTCACCGGGACCAACTGAACGCCATCGTCGAGCACCTGCTGGACGTTGCCGCCGACCACGTCCGGGAGGACCCCGCGTGGGCCGATGACGCGCTGGCCGTGGCCACCGCCCGCCGCCTCCAGTCCGTGGAAGCCGAGGACGTGCTGGACGACCCGGTCGTCCGGGACCTTGCCCGCGTCCGCGCCTTGCTGTCCGTCCACCACCCGGACGCCGAGGACCTACTCCCGTGACGGACCACCGCGCCCACGGGGACCGGGACGCCCGGCGGCTCCGGTGCCTATGTGACAGCCCACCGGAGCCACCGGGACCCTGCCCCACCTGTGGAGGCCACCGCCCACGGCTGGCCGTCCACTTCCTTCAACCGGACGGAAGCTGGCGCACCCACCGGCGGTAAACCTCCACGGGGGGGGTTACGCTTGGTTGCGTTCCGCCAAGCGCGCGAAGTCCCGGTCTACCTCCTTCTCTAACAACCGCAACGCCTCTTCCGGGCTAATCCCCATCTCCGCCGCGAACTTCAGCAGCTTCCGCTCCAGCGCCTTCCGCTTCCGGTCCCCGGCGCTCACGCCCCGCCCCCTTCCTCCGGTTCCACGTACTCCCGTTGCTGTAGCCGCCGGTTCCATTCCTTCAGCACCGCGCGCTCTTCGTCCGCCGTCCACGGACCCCACACGTCCCGCGCGAGCCCGTCCGGCGTCTTGTCCGCCGCCATGTCGGTAAGCCAGCCCAACAACCAACGCTGGAACCATGGCGGCATACGATCCGCGTCGTCGCCATGGGAGTAAAGGGCCAACTCCCGGCGGACCCGATGCAACGCCAGTGCCGTAAGGGGGAGCCGTGCAACCTCCTCCCCCCGCTCCGCATCGATGACCGTGATGTAGCCTACCTCCCCGCGTTGTCCTTGCCGCGCGCTCATGGGGTGCCCCCTTCCCGCTCCGCCGCCTCCCGGACCCGATTCCCGGCGTCCAAGCCGATGGCGGCGTGTGCCGCCTCCGCAACGGCCCGTATGTCCGGCGGCACGTCCCCCGCCGCACCCTCAAGCACCGCGTCCAGCGTCCACCACGCCAGCGCCATGGCGCGGCCCGGACGCGGCCAAGCGGCCACCATGTCCGCAGGCAGCCCCTTGACGGCCACTGCCAACGGCTCCCCCGGCTCCAGTTGGAAGCGCACCCGCACCCTCACCACCTCCTCCTCCCCGGCGCTCATGCCGCACCCCCTTCCCCGTCCTCCGTTCCGAGGTGCGCCTCCACGGCCACCAGCACCTCGGCGGATATGCTCCGCCGTTGCGCCTTGGCCAGCCGCTCCAGTTGGCGGAACATGCCAAGCGGAAAGTTGACTGTAAATCGTCGTGTTGCCTCCATCGTTAGCCTCCCGGCTTCATGGGTTGAACGCACCGAGCACCGCGCCCGGTGTCGCCATAACACGCTATACACGGATTGCAACCCCGTGCAACACCAAGTCTCGGTAAAAGCCCCGGATAATGTGGAAACCATAGTGAAACCCGCACAACCAAAAACCGGGACCGCGCCCCCGGACGCCCCCGGCGTAGCTCGTCAAGGTTGAACACCTCCGTCCCGGACCCCCGCCGTAACCTTGCACACGCACACGCGCGCGCGCCTGCTCCCGGCCCGGTGGCAAGCTATCCGGTAGTGCTCCCCACTACCCCCTGGTAAGACGGGGTGGGGCTGGGTGGTGTAGGCTTCGTTGCACTGGGGGGGGATGTAGGCTTCGTTGCACTTCTTCATGTATCACTTGAGGTAGTTGAAGAACGTCCGGCGGCTGATACCCACCTCGGCCATGATTGCCTCCCGGCTCCACCCTTGCCGGTCCAACTCCCGCACACGCTTCCGGCGCTCGTCACGTTGCCCGGCGCGCGCCTTCCCGCTTGCCTTGCCTCCACGCCGCCCCTTCTCCGCCAGCAACGCCAGCCGGTCCGGGCTGTGCCAGCCGCGCTCGACCCACCCCTCCCGCTCCCATTCCACCATGTGCACCGCCTCCGCTACCTCGCCAATGGTGCAACACCTCCACTTGGCGTTGATATCGAGCGCCACGTCCAGCAGGTCCCGGTCCGGTGGTCCCGACCCAGCCTCCCGGCGTAGCAACCGCAGCAGGTGCTTCCTTCCCCGTTGACCCCCCGCCCCATTCTTGCGACCTTCCATTCTGAATCTTCCGCACTTGTCCGTGTAGGTGATTCTCCTCGACCCCCGGCGGACGGTCCAACCGCCGGGGGTCACTTCGTTTGTGCGCAAGCTACAGCACCCGCGCATACCTCCGTGAGCATGATTCCGGCGCGGAATGAAAACGGCTCCAACAGTTGGAGCCTTTTTGTTCTATGTATGCTGATAAACCAGCATGTTACATTGGTGCGCAGGGGAGTGTTGAGCCCGCGTTGCGTCCGTGGTGGTGGTGGCGCGGGCCGGGACGCACACGGTCGGCGGGGACCGGTGCACACGTTGGAGGCTTCATGTTCTGGACCGTCACATATCACAACGGCAGGCCATACCTGCACCGCAGGGTGTACGTCAACGGCGTTCCCTTGCCCGCTACGGGCATTTGAAGGCGTTCAAGCACCCGGAGGCTGTCCGCGCCAAGTGGAGGCGACAGAAGCGCCGACAGCGCGCCCGGAGGCGTGCGGGGACCCCTATGGGTACCGCCCCGCCGGACGCTGACAGCGTGGCGGTAGTCCCGCCGCGCCCGGAAGGGTTGGCGGGCAAGCTGGCGGCGTACTTGGGCCGGTTGGAGGTATCCCAAGGGCCACGGGCCGGGGAGCCGTTCGAGGTGCTACCGTGGCAGGGTGACTTCCTCCGGTTGTGGAATGAGCCGGGGGACCTTGCCCTATCCGTTGGAAGGGCCAACGGGAAGACCACGCTTTGCGCCGGGCTGGCGGCGGCGGCATTGGACGGGCCGTTGGTTCAGCCGCGCGCGGAGACGGTGTTGGTGGCGGCTTCCTTCCAGCAAGCGTGTATCGCCTTCCGCCATGTCCGCGCCTTCATGTTCAACGGCAAGAAGCCGGACCCGTCCCGGTGGAAGGTGCGGGACTCCACGCACCTTGCGCAGATTGAGTGCTTGCGGACGGGTGCGCGGTTGGTGGCGGTGGGGTGCAATCCTTCCACCGCCCACGGGCTTGCGCCGGGGTTGGTGCTCATGGACGAGCCCGCCCAATGGAAGCGGACGGACCGGGACCGCATGTTGGCGGCGCTCAAGACCTCCGCCGGGAAGATTCCGGGGGCGCGGTTGGTGGCGTTGGGGACCCGTTCCAGCGACCCCGGCCATTGGTTCGAGCGTATGCTGGCCGGGCCGGGTGCCTTGAGCTACAGCGCCCCGGAGGACGTGGCGTTGACGGACCCGGCGGGGTGGGAGGCGGCCAACCCTTCCCTGCCGTACATGCCGCACCTGCGGGAGGTGTTGGAGCGGGAGGCGGCGGAGGCGGAAGGGGACGAGATGGCGGCGGCTTCCTTCCGGGCGTTGAGGCTCAATCAAGGCACCCCGGACACGGCGCAACGGTTGGTGTTGGAGGCGGGGACATGGGAGCGCATTGAAGGGGACGCCGACCGGGTGGGGCCGTTTGTCATGGGGGTCGACCTATCCTCCGGTGCGGCCATGTCCGCATGTGCGGCGTACTGGCCCACCTCCGGGCGGCTGGAGGCGTTTGCGGCGTTCCCGGAGGTGCCGGGGCTCCGGGAGCGTGGACGGCTGGACCAAGCCGGGAAGCTGTACACGGACATGCACCGGGCCGGGGACCTAATCCTATCCGGGCGGCGGGTGGTGGACGTTGGCGGCTTGCTGGCCGAGGTGCTCCGCCGGTGGGGCCGTCCGGCGGTGGTGGCGTGTGACCGGTGGCGGCTCCGGGAGTTGCGCCAAGAGTTGGAGGCGGTGCGGTTCCCGGTGGCGTCCCTTGTGCCACGCGGGCAAGGGTTCAAGGACGGCGGGGAGGATATGATCGCCTTCCGGCGGGCTTGCATAGGTGGGGAGGTTGTACCGGCCCGGTCGCTGGTCATGCGCGCCGCCATGGCGGAGGCGCGGACGGTTGCGGACCCGGCGGCAAACGAGAAGCTGGCCAAGAAGGTGGAAGGCGGGCGGCGTGCACGTGCACGCGATGACGCGGCGGCGGCGGCAATCTTGGCGATTGCCGAAGGTTCAAGGCGGCGCGGTGCAATGGTGCGGCCACGGACGCGGCTGGTAGCGATATGAGTTGGCGGAGCCACCGGAAGCCCCGGACCCGTACCTGGGCGCGGCTCCGCCGGGCGGTGTTTGAGCGGGACGGGTGGAAGTGCACAAGGTGCGGGTGCCGGGGCCGGTTGGAGTGTCACCACGTGGTCGCGCTCCACGCTGGGGGCGGCAACGACCTCGCCAACCTCCGCACCCTGTGCCGGGGCTGTCATGTTGATTTGCACGCGCGCCCGGCCACGGCGTGGACGCGGTTGGTAGATGAGATGCGGGCGTGAACCTTGTACCTTGAACCCATGAATACCCAAGCGGAGCGGCTTGCGGCGTGGACGGTGCGGGAGGTGGTTGCGCAACTGTCCAGCCTCGGCATCGAGCCGGGGTGGTGCGCGGTGGAGGCGGACCCGCGCGGGGTGCGGTTGCACATTGACTATTCCCGGCTGGACCCGGACAAGTTGCCAAGCGTGGTCGACGTCCGGTTTGCCCACGCCGCCGGGGAGGTGTAGGCGGTGGAGCCGCTGGCGGAGTTGCGCGGGTTGCTGTCCGAGGCTTGGGGCCGTCCGGTTGAAGATCGGGAGGCGTTGGTCGAGGCTGTATGCGGATACCTTGCCCTACTCCGTCCACGAGCCGGGGAGGTGCTGACGGTGGACGCGGGCCAGCTTCAGGAGTTGTTGCAAGCCCGGACCATGTCGGCGGCGGCGCACTTGGTGTGCCAGTTGTTGCAGGGTATGGGAATGACCGGGGACGATGCGGAAGTTGAAGTCACCAACGAGCGGCTGACGGTGCGGTTCCCCACGTTGGACAACCGGAGTTTGACCGTGTTCCCCGATGGCGCGGTGCTACATAATCCGCCGGACACCGGCGGTACTTACAACTGAAAGGGTGAAGGCATGACCAAGGCGCAAAAGCTGGAGCTACGCCGTAGCCAGGTCCGGGAGCGGCTGGCGGAGTTGGCGGACGTGGACGGGCTGAACGATGAACAACGGGCGGAGGTGGAGGCGCTGACAACGGAGTACCGGGACATCGAGCCCCGGTGGCGCGCCGCCGTGATTGCGGAGGACGGAGCGGCGGAGGACGCCGCCACGGAGTACGGGGCGGAGCCCGACCGGGAGATGCGGGAGCGGGTGGCGCTCCGCTCCACGGCGTCCCTTGGCCGGTACTTGGAGGCGTACAGCCGGGGCCGGATTCCCACCGGACCGGAGGCGGAGTTGAACGCCGCCGCCGGGGTGGAAGCCGGGGACATTCCCATCGAGCTATGGGACACGGGGCCGGAGCGGGAGACCCGCGCCATTACCGGCGCGCCCGGTACGGTTGGGGTGAACCTTGACCGGATCCGCCCGGCGGTGTTTGCCCCGTCCATTCTTCCCCGCCTCGGCGTGGAGATGCCGCGCGTTCCGAGCGGCACCTACGCAACCGCCACGATCAGCACCTCCACCACGGCGGGCGCGGTGGCCAAGTCCGGGGACGCCCCGGCAACGGCGGCGGCGTTCACCGTCACCACGGCCACGCCGAAGCGTGTGTCCGCCCGGCTGGAACTGACCTTGGAGGACCTTGCGGCTGTGGGTACCTCCAACTTCGAGGCGGCGCTACGGGAGAACTTGAGCCTCGTGTTGAGCGATGAACTGGACCGGCAAGGGCTGACCGGGGACGGCAACGCCCCCAACCTTACCGGAATCCTCCAGCGCCTCACGGACCCGGCGACCACCCCGTCCGCCGTTGCCACCTTTGACGACTTCGTGCGGACCTACGCGGACGGCGTCGACGGGTTGTGGGCGTCCGTCACCAAGGAGGTTGCGTTGGTCGTTGGCGTGGACACCTACCGGCTTTCCGCCCGCACCTTCCGGGACGCTCCGGGGCAGGACCTGGGCGGTGCGCCGTTCAGCGAGTACGCCGCAACCTTCGGGGGCGGATTCTGGACCTCCGCCCGTATGCCCGCCCCGGCCAGCGACGTTCAGCAAGCGGTTTTGTACCGCAAAGGCCGGACCGGAATCCGGCGGGCCATATGCCCGCATTGGGGCCGGGTGTCCATCGATGACATGTACACCGGGAGCGCCAAGGCCGAGCGGTACTTCACCGCCCACGTGTTGCTAGGCGACGTGATTCTGGTCCAGCCCGCCGCGTACTCCGAGGTGCGGTTCAAGGTGGCGTAGGTGGAGACCGGGTTGGTGTTCCCGGCGCTGGAGCTACGGGCGCGCGGGGGCCGGATATTCGGCTCCTTCCCCTACGGCCAGACGGCCACCGTCCGGGACCGTGGCCGGGTGCGGAAGGAGCGCATCGGGTCCCGCGCCTTCCGCTACGCCGTGGAGGCGGAGGACCGGGAGGTGCACCTCTTGGCGGGCCACGAATACGGCAAGCCGTTGGCCAGCAAGCGGGCCGGGTCGCTGGAGTTGGAGGACACCGCCGAGGCGTTGAACTTCACGGCCACGCTTCCGCCGGAAGGCTCCCGCCCGTCATGGGTGCGCGACACGGTGCACGCGGTCGAGGCGGGGCTGGCGACGGGCGTGTCCCCCGGCTTCCGGGTGCCTCCGGCGTCGGTGGTGCCGGACGCGGTGCGGGAGGTGGCGGAGCCCGGCAACCCCGGCGTCTATATCCGGGAGGTGAACGAGGCGCTCCTGCTGGAGTTGTCGATCGTCACCCGCCCGGTGTTCCAAGGCACCTCGGCGGAGGTGCGCGCCATGTTGGAGGAGGACCGGGAGCGCCGCCGGTTCATTCCTTGGTGGTTCATGTAATGGCGGACGTGAACGCGGTTGCGGCGGCGGTACTGGCCGGGTGGGAGAACGAAGCCGGGGACCGGGAGCGGGCCATAACGGTTGCGGCCCACCTATGCTGCCGGTGGGCTCCAGATGCGCCGGACCCGGTGCTCCGGGAGGCGGTGGCGCGGTGCGCCGGGTGGTTGCTGGACTCCCCGGCTTCGAACCTTGGGGCGGAGGAGGTGGGCCAGATGTCCGCCACCTACGCACCCGGCCAGCGCGGGGCGCTCCGTCATAGCGGCGCTATGTCCGTCCTCTCCCCGTGGAAGGCGAGACGGGCCGGGGCGGTAGGGTGACACCCCCGGAAGCCTCCAAGGGCCACACGGGCCGACTGTCGCGGTTGTGGCGGCGGTTCCGGGGACTGGACCGGGAGACCCGCGCCCAGCAATCCGGTTTCTCCGAGGCGGTGCTGTCCCGGTTCCTTGCGTACTCCGAAGGCTCCGCCGGGCAGGTTGCCGCTACCGCCGCGCTGGAGGTATGCGCCGGGCTGTGGAGCCGCGCCTTTGCCTCCGCCAAGGTGGAAGGCACCGGAGCGGCGGAAGCCGTCACGCCGTCCACGCTGGCGCTCGTTGGCCGGGACGTAATCCGGCGCGGGGAGTCCCTCCACGAGATACGGGTGACGGGTGGCCGGGTGCGGCTGATACCGTCCGGGAGTTGGGACGTGCACGGCCCGGAGGACCCGGAGGCTTGGGTCTATCAGAGCACCACGTTCGGGCCGTCCACCTCCCGCACCCGTTGGCTTCCAGCCTCCGCCGTGGTGCACGTGGTGTACGGCCATGAAGCCGCCCGCCCGGACGTAGGCATCGGCCCCATGGAGTGGGGCAAGCTGACCGGGGACCTTACCGGCAACCTTGAGCTACGGTTGGGGGAGGAGGCGGGCGGGCCGGTGGGCCATATCATTCCCACCCCCGTGGACGGTGGCGACCGGAGCGTGGAGGACATGCGGGAGGACTTGGCCGGGGCCAAGGGCCGGACATTGCTGGCGGAGACCACCGCCGCCGGGTGGGGTGACGGCATGAGCGCCGCGCCGCGCGCGGACTGGCAAGCCCGCCGATTCGGAGCACACCCGCCGGACGTGCTCCCCGTGCTCCGCCACGATGCCGCGCTGGCGGTTGCCGGTGCGTGCGGCGTCCCCGCCCCCTTGGTCTCCGAGCGGGGTGACGGGACGGCGCAACGGGAGGCGTGGCGGCGGTTTCTCTTCGGCTCCGTCCTCCCGGTTGCCCGCGTGGTGGAAGCGGAGTTGTCCGCCAAGCTGGACACCCCGGTCGGGCTGGACTTTACGGAACTCCACGCGAGCGACCTTGCCGGGCGCGCCCGCGCCTTCCAGTCCATGGTCGGGGCCGGTATGGAGTTGGACCGGGCGGCGGCGCTTGCCGGGCTCATGGGGGAATGAGCCCCCGGTTCGGCTACGACCTCCGGGCGGAGACCGCCACGTACTCCAAGTGCACGGAGTGCGGAGCGAAGCACTTGGAGCGCCCGCGCCGACCCGGTTGGTGCCTCCAGTGCGACATTGAGGACCAACACGGGGCGGGGGCCACCCCGTACCAGATTGCCGCCGGGCTGGACCTCCCCACCTTCCTCGTGCGGGACGTGCTCCCGTGACCGTCCGGCTACGGCTCCGGGGTGCCAAGGAAGTGAAGGCCAAGCTGCGGGAGGTGGCGCGCCGCACCGCGCGGGAGGCGGAGAAGCGGGTCGAGGTGGGGTGGTTCGAGGACTCCGGGAAGTATCCGGGTGACAGCCGCCCACCGGCGCAGGTTGCATTGGTGAACGAATTCGGAAGCCGGGACCAACCGCCCCGCCCGTTCTTCCGGTCAGCCCTACCCAAAGCCGCGCCGGAGGTGCTCCGGGAACTGGCGCGCGCGGTGGACCCGGAAGGCGGCATCGACAATGCCCGGCTCTTGCGGGCCGGGAAGGTGGTCCGGGACCATGTGCGGGCGTCCATGCTCCGCTACCGGGTGCGGGACTCCGGCCACCTCCACCGGAGCATCGAGGTGAAGCGGAAGGGGACGGGGGAGTAACGGGGGAGTAGTCCCCCGGCTGTACCCCCGGCGGTTCCCCTTGGTGCGGAATCCGCTACCGAATCCACAGCGGAACCGGTGCGGGTTGGGGAGCGCCGTAACTCCACGGATTTCAAGGACTTACGAGGCTACAATATATATTATGCGACCTAATCCGGCGGCTGTGGCGGGGCCCGGAGGGGTGCCGGCAAGCCATTCACAAATGAACTGCGCGGGATTGGGCCGCCCCCTACCGCACCATCGCGGCCACCTCCGCCCTGCGCATCTCGACCACGCTGCGGCCCGGGTCGGCCTCGTCCATCTCCTCGAGAAGCCGTTCGTAGTGGACCAGCGCCCCGGCGGGATCACCCTGTGAACGCCTCAGGCGCGCGGCATTGACGAGCGCGTCTCGGCGCTGGAAGTCCAGTCCGGCCCGGTCGGCCAGCCGCTCGTAGAGATCCTCGGCCACCTGCACGTCACCGAGGTCCTCCGATATGGCGGCGAGCATCTCGGCGGCTTGAGCGCCCAGCGGACTGCCCACGTCACCGGCCAGCGGCCTCAGCACTTCCGCAGCTGCTTCCTTGTCGCCCAGATCGGCCTTGACCTGCGCCAGGGTGATACGGGCTTCGTCAACGAAGGGCGTACCCGAGAAGCGGTCCAGGTAGAGTTCGAGATCCGGCTGCAGGACGGCCGGGTCCTCCGAAATCACGCGGATCTGCAGTTCCTCGAGCTGCAGGGCGGCGGTAGTGTGCAGGTTCTCCCGGTAGCGCCCGTAGTAGAGGAAGGCTGCGATCCCGAGGACCAGGACGACCACACCCAGAGTCACGACCGGGCGGTTCTTCTGCGCCCAATGGCTTGCCTCGAGGGTGGCGGCGACAAAGGCGTCCTCCTGGTCGACAGGGCTTTCCGGCTTTGGGGGGCGATTCCCCGGTTTGCGATAGCTTGGCATTGTTCTACAGGCTCGATTCTGCTCGAAGCGCGGGAATTCGAAAAAGGGTTGACCCGGTGTCGTATCGAACATTAATCGCCGCCCCGAACCGTGGTCAACGCCGGTCTGGCGGTTCGCCCGCTGCGGAGAGAGGCGGGCCCCCATTCCTGTTGGCAAGAGCCACCCTCGTGAACCATTATGGAAGCGATGGCGCGGCGGACTGCGTCGCGCACCCGGAACGCGGGAACACGGGGAGAGAGAACGTGCGCATGCACCGCACAGCAAGCTCCGGATGCCTGCTGCTCGTTGCGGGCCTGGCCGGCTGCGAGCCGCGTGTGCCCGTGTTGGTCGAAGTCAGTCCCGCGACCGCCACCGCGGACGTGAGCGGAGCCACGGTGCAATTCACCGCGCGGGTCTACGACGATCGTGGCGAGCTGATCCCAGGTACCAAGGCTCGCTGGTGGGTCTACGGCGACACCGTGGCCACGATCTCGGGATCCGGGCTGGCGACCGTCGTGGGACAGGGGTCGGCGCAAATCGTAGCCGAGTACCAGGCGAATTCGGGCCTCGCGAGGCTGAGCGTCCGACTCGCGGTGGCGGGGTTGAAGACCGTATCGGGCGACGGACAGACGGCGCGCGCGCTTCATCGGCTGCCGTACCCGCCGACGGTCCTTGTCCACGACGCGAGTGGGGCGCCGATTCCCGACTTCGAGGTAACGTTCGAGGCATCGGACGACGGGGCTGCCCTCCCGCCGATCGGCACCACGGACAATACCGGTGAGGCTTCGACCACCTGGATTCTGGGATTGCCTACCGGCACCCAGACCCTCCGCGCGACCGCGGGGTCCCACACGATCGAATTCACGGCGACGGCCACGGAACCAGCGTTGACCATACCCGCTGCGGTGTTGTCGCGCGGCCGGCTGACCCTCCCGTACCGTGAGACCATCGCGGCCAGCGGCGGCGTTGGACCGCTGTTCTGGTCGCTCGAGTCCGGAACGTTGCCCGAGGGTCTCACCCTGGACAGCACCGGCGTCATTGGCGGCGTGCCCACGAGTGTCGACTCGACCAACTTCACGGTCCATGTGCGCGACAAGGATGGCAACGAGGCCTCGCGCAGGTTCTGGCTGCGAGTGTGCGGCGAGCCCCTCCGAATCGCTCCCGGCGAGGTGGTGGTGGACGACCCCACCGTGGCCTCCTGGTGTCCGCGCTTCCTGCCCGCGGGCGAGGAAGGCGACCGGTATCGCGTTGCGGTGGTGCGCACGGACGTGGTCGACGACGAAACCCGTGTCTCGGTCGTGGTCAAGGTCAACCGGGCGGATCCCGAAGGGTCGCCGACGCTGGTGGACGCGCGGACGCCGGGGACACGCCCGGCACCGCGGTTGCCCCCCGCCCTGGCGACGGGCCTGCGGATCGCCGACGCGACGTCCAGGTTCCATGCCCGGCTCCTCGCCGACGCCGGGCGTCTCATCCGGGTGATCGGCACCGGGGCGGTACTGCCGGACCGGCGCGCGGATGGCAACCGGAGCGGCCCGAATGTGGCGATGAGCAAGGATCCGCCGCCGGACCGGATGGAGTTTCGGCCCCTGGTGGACTATCTGGACGCCTGCGAGGATCCGCCGCCGGCCCGCAGGCCCGCCTACCTCGTGAGCTTCAGCGACGAACTCGCCATCTACCAGGACTCCGTCCAGCAGGGCGTGGAGCCCATCCGCTCCGCCGACGCGCGGCAGTTGCTGGACTACTATGAGGAGTACGGCCACCAGACGATCGCGGAGTACTTCGGCGGCGTCCCCGACATCAACGGCGACGAGCGGGTCAACGTGTTCGTGTCGCCGGTCGTCCCGGACTGGGTCGCCGGATTCGTGTGGGCCGGCGACTTTCTGTCGGCCGAGGAGTGTTCCTGGTCCAACGAGATGGAACTGGTCTACTTCAACAGGATCATGTTCGACCACCTCGAAAACGCCCCGGACAGCGGGCACTACCAGGCGCTGTCCACGATGGTGCATGAGGTCAAGCACGTGAGCTCGCTGTACATCAGAACCCGGCTGGGAGCGCATCACCCGAACTGGATCGAAGAGGGGACGGCCGAGATCGCCGCCGAGATCTCCTCGCGGATGGCGATGGAGGCGGCCGGGGGCGTGGCCCGGGGCGCCCGGCTGGACCGGGACGCGTATCCGGCGCACGAAGGCATCATCACTACCCCCGAGAACTTTGGCGTGCTTCTGAGGCTGGCGAGGATGACGGTGTCCTACTCGGGGGAGTTGAACTCGCTGAACACCAATCCGATGTTGCAGCACACCTATTATGGCACTTCATGGCACTTCCACCGGTTCCTGGGAGACGCCTACGGGAACGCCGCGGCGAAGGGCGACGGGGCCTTTTTCACCGCGCTCAACGACAGCAGCGCGCCGCCCGGGATCGCGGGCATCGAGGCCGTCACGGGCAGGGGGCTTTCGCAGCACTTGGAAGAGTATGCACTGTCCATGGTCCTCAACGGGATTGGCGCCCCGGAGCCCGAGCGCGGCTTCACGACGTACGATTTCCCGTCCGCGGCCGACTTTCCGCCCGAGACGTTCGAGGTGTTCGATCCCGAACTCCAGCCCGAGGGGCTCTACCCCTGGTCCCATACCGGCCCGGAACCGGTCGGCTTCGAGAACGCCATCTACAGCGGAACGCTCGCTCCCGGTGGCATTCGCTTCCACGAGTTCGAGTCCGATGGGAGGGGCGCGGGAATAGAATTGGAAGTCTCGACGGGCAGCAGATTCGATGCGGTTCGGGTGGTGATCGTGCGGGTACGCTGAAGGGAAGCGGCGGTCACGACGCTCAACCGCCGGCTACGAGTCCCGCCAGCAGGCGGCGGTCGATGTTGCCGCCCGACACGATCACCGCCGCCCTGCCGCGCGGCCTGTATCTTCCGGACCAGAGCGCCGCCAGGCCCACTGCGCCTCCGCCCTCCGCGACCAGCCGACACTCCCGAAAGGCCTTCCCCACGGCGGAGCGAATGTCATTCTCTCCCACGACGACGTGCTGGTCGATGACCTGTTCGCAGAGGGCGAAGCTGTTCCGGTTGGCCAGGCCGATTCCGCCCGAGAGCGCCGATGCGACCGTCTCCTCCTCGGGCACCTCGATGGGGTGCCCCACCTGGAGGCTTCGGTGCATGACCGAGGCCCTGGCGGCGGAGACGGCCACCACGCGTATCCTGCGATCCCTCACCGCCAGCCCGATCCCCGCCACCAGCCCCCCGCCCGACAGCGGCACGATCACCTCCTCCACGCCCGGCAGCTGGCAGGCCACTTCCAGGCCCACCGTCCCCTGCCCTTCAATGACGTCCAGATCGTCGAAGGGATGTACGGACGGGAGGCCCTCCTGCGCCGCCAACTCGGCGGCCCGCTCCTCAGCGTGGTCATAGCTGGGACCTGCCCGCACGACCCGGGCCCCGGCCGCGTCGATGGCGCGCAGCTTGACGGGGTCCACCCAGTCGGGCACGCAGACGGTGGCGCGGATCCCCAGGCGGCCCGCCACCCCGGCCACCGCCCTGCCGTGGTTGCCGGACGAAACCGCGATCACTCCCCTTCCCCGCTGCCGCGCGTCGAGTTTGAGCAGCCGGTTGGCCGCGCCCCGCACCTTGAAGGAGCCCGTGTGCTGGAGCGACTCGAGCTTGATGTGGGTGGGCGGCGCGCCGGGCAGATCCAGCGGCACCACCGGTGTTTCCCACGCCAGCGGCCGGATCCGGCGGAGCGCTGCCGCGATGTCCACGACTACGAGATGATCCGCTGCGCCTCGATCAGCTTCACCACCCACAGCCCCGAGTTCAGGTCGGAGGTGAAGATGTGGCCCTTGTGGATCTGCGCGCCCCACGTCATCCCCCAGTTCGGGACGGTGGTCTCGCTGTCGGTCGTCTTGAGGACGGCGATCTCCCTGCCCTGCCGGTAGAGGTCGCCCCGCAGCTCGCCGGAGATGTCGACGACCCGCAGGCCGGCCTGGTAGTAGCCGACGTAGAGACGGTCACCCTCCACCCAGATGTTGTGCGCGCCGGCTTCGGGCACCTCGTAGCGCGCCACCTCGACGGGGTTCTCCGGGTCCTCCATGTCCAGTACGTGGATGTAGCCCCGCGCCTCGATCGGCGCGTCGGCGTTCCAGTCGTCGGGGAAGATCTCGTCCCCCACAAAGAGGTAGCGTGCGGCGCGCCAGGCGGTGTGCGTGTTGCCCGCGGGGTACTTGTAGCGTGACACGAAGGCGGGCTCGGTGGGCGTGCCGCCGTGCGTGCCCGCGCCCACGTCGAGCATGACCGCGCCGTCGTCCCAGTAGGACAGGTAGGCGTACCCGTCCTGGACGATGACGTCGTGCAGCGACTTGGTGTCCGAGGGGGGCAGCCCCCAGCGCCCGACCTCGTCCGGGGCGGCGGGATCGGAGATGTCGATGATGTGGATGTCGCGGGTGCCGTTGTGGACGGCGTAGACCAGGTCGCCCTCGACCCAGACGTTGTGGACGCCCCCCGGCACGGTGCGCTTGTACTCGGAGATGATGGCCGGGTGGGCCGGCTCGGAGAGGTCCAGGATGACGATTCCGTTGCGGCGGTCCGACGCGCCTTCGCGGGTCAGGATGCCGATGCGGTTGTTCGGGTGGATCTTCACGTCGTTGATGCGGCGCGCGTCGAGCTGCACCGAGTCGGTGAGGACCGGAGCGCCGGGGTCGGTCACGTCCCAGACCTTCATCCAGTCGTACATGAAGGTGCCGACGTAGGCGTAGTCGCGGCCGTTGGCGCCCTCGAAGACCCAGGTGTCGCCCGAGTGGTGGTCGGCGGCGGGGCCGCGGCCGATGCGGACGAGTTCGGCCTCTTCGATACGGGTCGTGATGGTGGCGGTCGCGACGGCTGCACGGCCCTCGCCGTACATGGCGGTGATTCGGTAGGTGCCGGGTTCGTCGGCTACGAAGACGCCCTCGGGGCCGTCGGCCTCGATCTGGGCGCCGGTGCCGCCGACGGTCCACTCCGGGTAGAGGGTGGTCGACGCTTCGGCCTGGAAGCGGATGACGTCGCCGGTGCGGCCCTGGGCCTGGGTGGGAGTGACGGTGACGGTGCCCGGGTCGCCTGCGGTGACGGATACGGTCAAGGTGGCGCGTGCCTGGCCTGCGGTGACCACGATGGTCGCCTGCCCTGAGGCGCGTGCGTAGACGCGTCCGGTGGCGTCCACGGCGGCGACGGTTTGGTCGCTCGACGAGAAGGTCAGGACGGGATTGTGGACGGGTTCTCCGTCGGGTGCGGTGGCTCTGACCAGGACCGGAGCGCTGGTGCCGGTGACCAGGGTGGCCTGCGGGAGAGAGGCGTCGACGGCGGCGACAGGGAGGGTCCGCACGATGACGGTCGCGAATCCCATGATGTTGCCGGCGCGGGCGGCGATGCGGGCTTCGCCGGGCGAGATGCCGGTCACCTGGCCGGTCTGGTCCACGGCGGCGACCTCGGGGTTCATCGCGATCCAGCGCACGGAGGGATCCGGAAGCTCGGTCCCGTCTTCGTCATAGGCGGTGGCGGTGACGGAGACGGTTTCTCCGGCGTCGATGGTCATGCTGGCGGGGTTCAGTTCGATCCGGTCGGGTCCGGGGAGGGTGGTGGCCAGCAGGAGGAGGAGGGTGCTGGTGGTCATCTTGGGGGGTCCTCTTGTGGTCGGGGATCGCCGTGGGGACGGGTGGGCCGCTGGTGGGCGGTCTGCCGCGGCGTCATCGTGTTGTCCGGGCAAAGATACGACCCGACACCTTGTCCCCGCGATGCCCCGCTTCGATCTTCGAAGCGGTTTGAACGTCCCCGTAGCTCAGGTGGATAGAGCGACTGCCTCCTAAGCAGTAGGCCCCAGGTTCGAGTCCTGGCGGGGACATTCTTGGAGGGGTATCCCCGATCCCAGGGGTTCTGCCTCCCAGCTTCCTCCAGCGCGGCGAGTGCTTCGCGGGCCTCGGCATGCCGCATCGATGAGAAGCACCTGGGCGGGGTTCTTCCTGCTTGGGCGTCCTCGGGCCCTACCAGCGGCGGGGTGGACACCAGAAGTAGCCTCCTAGGCCTCCTCGTCCCGCTTTGGGCACGGCGAACGCGGCTCCGGTCACTATGCGTTTGACGGTGTGTTCACCGAAGAGGAATTCGCCGTCAAGTTCCTCAAGGAAGGCATTGACCGGGGTCGGCCACCAGGGCCGGCATGTCCACCCTCGCCATCCCGCACACGCGGTCGCCGTCTTTCCACTCGCCTCCGCCGACATTTCGTTGAATCCGTCGATGATCGCCGGCAGGCGATCGATCTCGTAGGTGGGTGGTCATGGGTGGGATCAGTCGCCGAGAGAAATCGGCTTGATGGTGCCACCCGTCGGCGGCACCCGAAATGCGAACGGCCGTCTCGTCTTGGCGGCCAGTTCCTTCATCCTGGGCCAGTTTCGGACGAGTTGCTGAATGAGTTGACATCGGCGGAGGTTCTTCCCGCCCATGAAGAACGCCCCTACCTGGTGTTCCCTGATGGCTTCCGATTCTGCTGGCCGGTATCGGATTCTGTCGTCGCGAGTCACGAGACACGAGCCTTCTGAACCGACGTGAGCCAGGAGTTCGGTGTCCTCCGCTTCGGGCGGGAGGACCTCGGTAAGGTGTATGACGTCCTCACCGAATCCTCTCATGCCTGCCGCCAACTGCGGGCTGAGGTTGTTGTCAACGAAGAACCTCATGCAGCCAGCTGACGCTCGAATTCCACAGCCGCCTGGATCTCCATGTCCGTCAGACCCCACCAAGCGCGGACGGGCTCCAGGCTCTCGCCTTCGGCCATGTAGAGATCGTTGATGTTGATTGTCTTCACACCTCGGCCGGCGATTGAGGGCGCACCGAACGACACCATTGGATCCAGCACTACCGGCCTGTCCCGCCCGAGAGGGTGCCACCTGCTGGCGAGCCCCTCCGGAGAGCCGAAGTCGATCTGCCGGGCAAGTTGTCGAATGACGGGTGCGATCACCCACTGACCGCCCGACATGAGCTCGAGGATCGCGTCTCCCCGTACCCTGTGGGCGCTTTCCTTGAGCCGCAGAAAGATCGCCCCGCCATCCGTGAAAAACGTCTGTCTCGCGAAGTGACTCGTCCCCAGGACCTCGCGAGCCTCGTCGAGCGCACGCCGGATCTTCTGGAGTGACACACCGTGATCGAGAAACCTCTTCACGAAGAGCAGGTCCACAAGATCCAGGAAGGACGCGTACGGGCTTGCGGCTCCACGGCCCTGCAGCACCACCGGTGGCTGGTCACGGACCGTGTCCCCGTAGCTGTATTGGTATCCCCTGAGCCAACGGCGGACCCTCTCTCCGGTGAGGCCCACCAGTCGGCCGGCTTCCGCCACCGTGTAGGAAGGTCGACGCAGCTGGTCAGCCTTGGGTGGTTCGATCATCCCTGTGTCCCTCAGTTTCGCTGCTCCTCGCCGTCTCGTTATTCCGACTGCTGCTGGCGCGTCGCCGCCTCTCGGACATCAAGCTTGCAGACGATGGCCCCGCCGATCAAGCGGGTACGGGCGGGAGTGCCCTTATCGAGCAATAGCGTCAACGCGCCACCGCCGTTCTCAGCGCCTTCGCCTCGGTGTTCGAGCACTGCGCGGACCTGCCGCTCCTCAACACCCCCTCACCACCCCGCCGACACCCGCAGAAGCCCACCATCAAACGGCGCCCGCCCGAAGTTGTCCAGATCCCAGCCTGCCCCGGCCGTCACCTCGAAGCCCGACCGGAACCGGTGGCCCGCTTCCGTGATCAGTCGATGACTCCGCGCGGTGAGCCAAGGCGCCAGGAAGCCCGCTTCGCGGTCCAGGAGGGTGTAGGCCAGGCGGCTTGTCCATCCCGCCTCCGGGTAACGGACGAGGGCCGCCCGGGCGAAGACCTCATGATCACGGTGCTCGCGGGAAGCGCCCCCTTCCGGCGTGCGCCATTCGGGTCGCCACACCCGCACCAGCTCCGTTTCGACCGCCCACGCCGGGTTCAGGCGGGTCCGTGCGCGGGCGCCCAGGGTCACCGTCTGCTCGCGCAGAGTGAAGCCGACCCCGCTCGCGGGCGCCCGCCGCTCGGTGTCCGCCCTCGCCCAGGTGCCGTACAGCGCCAACGTCACGCGCTCGAGCGGTGTGACCTGGAGGAGCGTTCCCAGGAACGCGACCTGTTCGAGCTGGGTGAACGGAGCCTGACCGGTTGCCGGAAAGGTCACCTGTACCTCGCTTCTTCGGCTCGATCCCGCGTGCAGCTCCGCTCGCCAGCGTGACGCCGCGGCCCTCAGGGTCGTGCGAGCGGCGAGGGGCGCCCCCGAGTAGTCGTAGTGGGCGTCCACCTCGTCCGCCCTCACTCCCAGGCCCTGGAAGATCACTTCGTTGAAGGTGTCGAGCGCTGCGAGGCGCACCTCCAGCCCCCAGCTCCGGTCTGCCCCGTCTCTCCAGGAGCGCACCAGCGTGATCTCCACGTCCGCGGACGGCTTGAAGAAGTGGACGCCGATCCCCACCTGCGCGGTCCACGGCGTCCCGAGCACGCCCTGCCAGCGCACGCCGATCCACGGGTAGTCGCGCCGTGCCGTGAGCGTGCGCTCCCGGCGGTAGCGTGCCATCAGGTCCACGGGGCCGGAGATGTGGATCTCCTGGCGCCAGTCCACAAGGTTGAGGATGTGCGGATGGTTGATCGAGGCTGCGGCAAGCCGAAAACCGTTGGGCAGCCCGGCCCAGCGTGCGTCTTCGCTCGGATGGAAGAGGCTCGTGCGGATATCCAGCTCGTACTCGGGGTTCATTCTGGGGTTGAACCGCTGGAAGATGCCCTCCTCCGCCAGACGGCCGTAGTAGGCGCCGTCGCGGTCGAGCAAGGACAGCCACACCTGATCCGCCCACGCCGCGAGAGTCGCGATTGCCGCCGAGTCGGTCTCGCCCGCAAGGAAAGTCGCGGATCGCTCCGGGTCCGATTGGGCGCTGAGCGACGGCACGGCGAGGAGGGAAACGAGTACGGCGGCGGCCTCGATCCCTCCGGTCGCGTGCTTGAGCGTCATCCTCTACCTCCGCGTTTCCTCGTTCCTGTTGCTAAGACGTGCTCGCCGGAGGCTCCGCGAGCCTGACTTCCATCGTACTCTCCCGCGCCCGCGGTTCGGTTGCTCCCGCCAACATGTAGCCGGCCCCCAGCTTCTTCAGGGCCTCAGCATAGGCCTGATCGACGTCTGGAGCGATTTCGACCAGGTCCTGCGGCACCCGCGCCTGGACGTTCACGATGGTCTTGTCGAGCTTGACCTGACCGGCCGGATCCGTCTGAAAGACCGAGTGCCAGGACGGCTCTCCGTAGGAATAGCGCCGACAGAAGACGCGCTCACCCACCGTGACGAACATGAGTGTGATGAACCGGTGGGTATGCCCAGCCCGGATTTCGTGCTTCAGGGAGTTGTCAACCAGGTCGGCCAACTCGCGCTGAGTCTTCGGGTGTGGCATGGGACCTCGCATGGCTGTCCGAATTGGCCGGAGCGCTTGCCCGACCAGCAGCCGCGGTATCCCAAGGGCGGTTTCCAGCAACGATGGCATGGTCGGTATCTCCTCTCATTGACCCGAGGATCAGCGCTCGCGCAGCGCCTTGCCGAAGATTATAGCCCCTTGGCCATTCCGCTGGCGCGCCGAAGACCGCCGCTCGTCCCGAGCTGTCGTCACCCATATACTCACATACTCATATACTCATGTCTCACGACCGGGGACTTGTCTGATGCCAGAGGCGTCGGAACCTCGCATGCGCGGGAAATCGGGCAGAGGCTTGGCGATACCGATCGGCTTGGCCGCAGTGGCCGTTGCCGCAGTCGGGATCGTCTGGATGTCCGGCCGGCCTGCAGTGGACAGGACGGGGACAGAAGCGACCGCCGAGCCCGTCCCGCCGCCGCCGCCCGAGGCACCGACGGACCCTTCGTCCAGCCCCCACCCTGCCGAGGTCCAGGGAGTTGTCGACCTCCCTGTCGAAGACCGCCCGCTGACCGCGGACTTCGTGGAGGTTTTCCGAGTCGGCGGCGGCACCGGCACATGGCAGGAGTTCACCGACATCACAGGACTCGGATTCGACGCCGGCGGAAACCTCCATATCGCCAATGCGCCGGAGTATGGAGACCTTGCGGGTGTCATCGTGAGCCCCCGAGGCGAACTCGTGGCGACTTTTGGGCGGAAGGGCGATGGGCCGGGTGAGTTCAGGTCGGTGGGGGCGATGGTCGCTCTCGCCGACGGGCGCGTCGTCGTGTCCGATGTCGGCCACGCGGGGTATCACATCTTCGGCTCGGACGGGGAATTCGAGCGCTCGGTCCGATTCCCCGGCGGTCAGCCGAGCCTCGACCTCAACACGTCGAGAGTGTTTTGGGATGGGGACGAGATGGCAAGGATCCTCAGGGCCGACCGTGGCGGCAACCTCCTTTCCCGCATGACCCGGACGACAAGCGTCTCGTTGGATTCGGCGGGCGGAATCATCTCGGCGCGAGGGAACACCGTCGATGGCCCGCGCCAGGTGGAGCGGATCCTGCTCGATGGCGACGAAGCACGGACCGAGATCGTCGTCACCGGATGGGACCCGCCCGGCCCCACGCGCCTGGTGGCCTTCGCGCCGAAGTTCCTGTTCGATGCCCTTCCGGGCGGGGGCGTCGCGTTTTCGGATTCTTCGGCCTACGCCATCATGATCGCCGATCCCTCGGGCAAGGTCGTCCGCCTCCTGCGGCGTGCGCTTGAAGCCCGGCCGGTCACCGACGACATTCGCCGCGACTACAGGAGGAGACGGATCGATGCGGCCCACGCTGCGCTGAGCGAAAGGTTGGAGCGAAGTACGGAACTGGTCAGGGAAATGCTCGAGCAGGCCGCGAGCGCACCACGCAGGCTTCGCGACAGGCGGATCAGGGACAACATCGAGAGGGTGCGGTTCTACCCGGAGATCCCGCTCGTCGACGACCTCAGGGCCACTTGGGAAGGGACGCTATGGGTGCTGCGAACGCCGGAGGACGGCTATCCGTCGGAATCGGTAGGTCTGGGCCATCTCGCGGGGAGTCCGGCCCCGATCGATGTCGTGACCTCGGACGGCCGCTATGTGGGCACCTTCCCCGCCGCCGTGGCCGCCATGCCCGTCGCGTTCGGTCCCGACGGACTCGTCGCCTTCGTCGAGATCGACGAGTTCGATGTGCCGACGGTTATCGTGAAGAGGTTGCCCGGCGAAGTCCGATAGCCGGTTCGAGACCGTCGGATCCCCACGCCGGAGCCAGTGGCCATGCTTTCCATTTTGGAAATTCTAGCATACACAGGAATGGGTCGAGTCATGATGACGACGGGCTACTGCCCGCCGATCTCACTTCCCGCCCGCCGCCCCGCCCTGTCCAGCACCACCACCGCCCCCACCCCCACGGCGAGCATCACCAGCACCGTCACCGTCCCGGGATCTCCCACGGCCGGCAAGGTCAAAACCTCGCCCCCTCCCTCCCCCAGCTCCACAAAGGGCCACAGCTTCCTCAGCGACCCCACCATGAGCCCCACGAGCACTGCCAGCGTCGCCTCCCGCCACCGCGCGAAGAGGGCCTTCAGGATGCGTGTGAAGGTCAGCAGCCCGAAGGCCATGGCCGCCAGCATTGTAGCCACGACCGCGGCGGCGGCGAGGTCGCCCTGCAGTGCCAGCGCAGGCGAGTGAAGTACGAAGGAATACAGCCCCAGAAGCAGCAACACGAACGACCCCGAGATTCCGGGCAGCACCATGGCCGAAACCGCCAGGGCACCACCGACGAAGACGTACGCCAGGCTCGGGTCGCGGCCCCCGGTCAGCGCCTCCGGTTGCGTAATGGCGGCAATCTCCACCGGGCCGTCCGCCTCGCGGATCGAGGCCGCCGCCAGGTTCCCCGCCGCACCGGCCGCCCTCGCAACTACCTCGACCTCCAGCGATGTCGCGCCCGCCGGAACCACGCGCGACCGGGAGAGGCCGAATTCCACTGCCGGGTCGCCGTCCGCGGCGGGGGCTTCCAGCGTGAGGTTGCCCGGGGTGAGCCGGACCTCGCTGGCGAGCGGGGTCGCGAACTCAAGGGTCACACTCCCGCGTGCATGGCGGGTGGACGGCTCCGGGAGACCCGCGAACCATGCGGTCAGCAGGGCCGCGACGCAGGCGAGGATCCACCGCGACGCACTGCGCCGCCCGATCTGGCGCGCCGGAATCGTCACCGACGCGAGAACCAGGCCCAGGAAGAGGCCCCGCATCTGTTCGGGGTGGCTGCTCAGCAGCGGCGGAAGTATCTGCGAACCGGCCAGGATCGCCGGCACGATGCCCGCCACGACGGACGCCATGAGCAGGATGTGGCCCGCCTCCGCCCCCTCCGGCACGTCGCCCAGCCGTGCGGGCTCCCTGAACCCATCCTTCAACAGTGCCCGGAACGAACGCATCCGCAGTCGGCGGAGCATTCCGGCGCCCACGCTGCCGACCGCATTGATCAGGCGCGGGTAGATCCCGAGAATGAGCGCGACGGTACCGCCCGAGACCCCGGGAATCACGTCCGCAAGGCCCATGCAGACGCCCCTCAGGGAGTTGCCGAACCAGTGTTTCATCGTAGGCCGTCCGCTTCGGGGTGGCGCATGCCCCCGGGGTCGAGGACTGCCGCCGCCCGCTCCGGTATCCCCCGCCCCATCAAGGCTGGAGCTTCCACCCTCGCACGTGATCCAGACGCGGATAGCTGGTCAGATCCAGGTGCAGGGGCGTCACCGAGATGTACCCGTCCTTGACCGCCCGGAAGTCGCAGTCGGGGCCGCCATTCCAGTGCGGATACCCACCCCCGATCCAGTAGTATTCGTGCCCCGAGGGGTCCGGCGCCCGGGTGATGGCGTCGGAGTAGCGGCGCTTTCCGAGGTTAGTCACACGCACGCCACGGACATCGGAAGGATCCATGGCGGGAAGGTTGACGTTGAGCAGCTCGTGGTCCGGAATCCCCTGCTTCAGGATCTGATCGAGCAGCCGGCTGACCACGGGCTGCCATCCCTCCACCTCTTCGATACCGCTTCCCACGTAGGAGAAGGCGACTGCGGGAATGCCCAGAATGGTGGCCTCGATCGCGGCGGCCACGGTTCCGGAGTAGAGGACGTCCTCGCCCATGTTGGGGCCGTGGTTGATCCCCGAGACGCACAGATCCGGCCGCCGGTCGAGGAATTCCATCACCGCCAGGATGACGCAGTCGGTGGGGGTGCCGTCCACGATGGTGGTCCCGTCGGGGACTTTCCGCTTGCGAAGGGGACGATGCAGCGTCAGGGAGTTGGAGGCGGCGCTGCGTTCACGGTCCGGGGCCACGATGTCGACCGGTCCGATCGCGTGGGCGGCTTCCGCCAGGACCCGGATTCCGGGCGACAGGTAGCCGTCGTCGTTGGTGCAGAGGATTCGCACGTCTGTATGCAGCCAGTCAGCTGTTGGGAAGAGTGAGCACTTCGCGCAGGGAGGCGATTTCTTCCTTGATCGACTGCAGGACGGCCGGGTCGGTGTGAACCCTGCGGGCCTCGTCCGCCCTTCCTCCCCTCCGCATCTCCTTTAGTTCCCGCTTGGCGCCCTCCACCGTGAACCGCTTCTCGTAGAGGAGGTGCTTCACCAACAGGACGGTTTCAATGTCGCGCATGCGGTACACCCGGCTGCCGCCGCGGTTCTTGTTCGGCGAGATCATGTCGAATTGCGACTCCCAGTACCGGAGCACATGGGCCTTGAGTCCCGTGAGGGCGCTGACCTCACCGATCGAGTAGTAGGTCTTGCGGGCAATCGGTGGATCCAACTCGTTCAGCTCCCTTCCCCGGCGGCAGCCATTCGCGGGTGTTCGGATGTGGGTTCACGGGTCATCAGGCGATGAAGGGCCTCCATTGGGTCGAGACCCTCGGCAATGATTCTAAACACCTCGGCCGAAACGGGCATCTCCACGCCGAGCCTTTGGGCCAGTAAATGCACCGCCCGCACCGTGGCCACGCCCTCCGCGACCGTGCGCGCCTCACCCATGATCTCCTCCATGGTGCGGCCCCGGCCCAGCATCACCCCCACGGTCCGGTTCCGGCTGAGCCCCCCCGTGCAGGTGAGAACCAGGTCCCCCATGCCCGCGAGACCGGCGAAGGTTGCGGACCTTGCTCCGAGCGCCACCCCCAGGCGGCTCATTTCGGCGAGTCCGCGGGTCATGAGCGCGGCCACGGCGTTGTGACCCAGCTCAAGACCTGCGGCGACACCCGCCGCCAGCGCGATCACGTTCTTGAGGGCGCCGCCCAGCTCCACTCCCACCACGTCCGGGTTGGTGTAGACACGGAACCGGTCTGTCTGGAAGAGAGACTGCGCAGCCAGGCGCGCCTCACGGTCGTGGCTGGCCACCACCACGGCGGTCGGCGCTCCCGCGACCACCTCGCGCGCGAAGCTGGGTCCCGACAGGACGCACTGGCGCTCCGCCTGTTCACGCGGAAGGGCCTCCGCGAAGATCTCGTCCATCCGCCGCAGCGTGGCCACCTCGATCCCCTTCGAAGCCGAGACAACCAAGGCCTCCGGAGGAATGAAGGGCGCCGCCTTCGCCAGCAGCGCCGCCGAGTACTGAACCGGGCAGACCCACACGACCGCCTCCGCATCCCTCAAGGCCTCCTCCAGCGAATTGGTGACGCGGAGGGAACGGTTCAGGGGTGCGCCCGCCAGGTACAGCGCGTTCTCCCCGGTGGCGTTGACCGATTTCACGACCTCGGGTTCCCGGGCCCACATCCGCACCTCGGCACCCGTCTCCGCGAGCAGGTTGGCCAGCGCGGTCCCCCACGCCCCCGCACCGATGACCGTCACCCTGTCGAGGGCACTCGCCGTCACTCGACCGCCCCGTTGTGGCCGAAGGCTGCATCGATTCGCGGTTCCTCGCCAGCCCTCAGCCGGCGGATGTTGGAGCGATGCGCCCACACGACGAACACTGCGATGAAGCCGCAGAAGACCCTTCCCGACACCCCGGTCCCCGATAGGAAGAGCCCGGCGATCCCCACGGTCACCGCACCCGCCATGGAAGCCACCGACACCATTCGCGAGACCGCCAGCGCCAACACCCAGGCCACCAGCCCCGCGATCGCTGCCACGGGCGCCACCGCCGCGAGCACGCCCGCGCTGGTTGCAACCCCCTTTCCTCCCCGGAACCGGACCCAGAACGAAAACACGTGCCCCACGATCGCCGCCGCTCCGTAGACCACGGTCCACCACGCGGCGGTCTGGTCGTCGAGGCCGGGAAACCACAAGACCGGTGCGATGCCCTTGAAGATGTCGACCACAATGACCGGAACCGCGGCCTGCCAACCCAGGACGCGAAGCGCATTGGTCGCTCCCAGGTTGCAACTGCCGAGCGTTCGCAGGTCCTTCCCATACAGAAAACGACCGATCCAGTAGGCCGTCGGGGTCGCCCCCGCGACATACGCCGCCAGCACGAATAGGGGTGCGTTGGTCAAGGTTGCCCTCGTCGCGTCGGGCCCTGCGGGCGCAGTTCCACCGACCGGGCGCCCGCGCCTGTCAACGAGGTTATCACAACCGCCGGGGGGAAGCCAGATCGGTCGCCAGGGCTCACTCGCCGCTCTTTCGCAGCCTGATCCGCAACGGTACGCCGGTAAAGTCCCAGGCGCTCCTCAGGGAGTTGACCATGTACCGGCGATAGTGCGCCGGGATCGCGTCGGGGAAGTTCGTGAAGACGATGAACGTGGGAGGCACGGTCCGGGCCTGGGTGGCGTACTTGAGCTTGACTGGACGCCCCCTGAAGTGCGGAGGCGGCTGTCGTCCCACCAGGGTCTCCACGGCGCCGTTGACCTCGGGTGTGCCGATGCGGTGGCGCCGCCGCCTGGCGACCTCGCATACCAGGTCGAGCGTCTTGCGGATCCGCAGCCCCGTGAGAGCGGATGCAAAGAGGAAGGGGACGTGGCGCAGAAACGGCACCCTCTTCCCGGCTTCGCGGGCGAACTCCGCCGATGTGCCTGTTTCCTTGGCGACCAGGTCCCATTTGTTGCACACCATCACCACCCCGCACCCCGCCTCCCACGCCGTCTCGGCCACCTTGATGTCCTGCACGTGCAGCCCCTCGGCGCTGTCCACCACGACCAGGCAGACGTCCGCTTCGCGCACCACCCGCGCCGTGCGCAGGCTGCTGTAGTACTCCACCGAGTCCTTCATGCGGGCGTGGCGGCGCAGCCCCGCCGTGTCGACGAAGGTGAGACTCTTCCCGTGGTACCTCATGGTGAGGTCGACGGGGTCGCGGGTCGTCCCGGGCACCTCGCTCACCAGGACACGATCCTCGCCGAAGAGCCGGTTCACCAGCGAGGACTTCCCCGCGTTGGGCTTCCCGATGACCGCGATCCGGATGTCGGCTGGGGTGGAATCCTCCTCTGCGGCGGGCAGGAGCGGGACGACCGCGTCGAAGAGGTCGCCGAACCCCCTCCCGGAAACCGCGCTGACGGGATGGGGCTCCCCCATGCCCATCTCCCAGAAGTCGAGGTGGGAGCGCTCCCCCGGAAGATTGTCGACCTTGTTGACGGTCAGAAGTACGGGCTTGGCCGTCCTGCGCAGCACCTCCGCCAGCCTCTGGTCGAGCGGATGCACACCGGTCTTCGAATCCACCAGGAAGAGCACCACGTCGGCTTCCTGCACGGCGATCATCGCCTGCTCGCGGATCAGACGGTCGATGGTGCGGTCGGATCCCTCCACCACGCCCCCGGTGTCCACCAGGAAGAACGAGCGACCCGTCCACTCCGCCACCTCGAAGTTCCGGTCGCGCGTGACGCCGGGAGTGTCGTCGACGATCGCCACCCGGCGTCCGATGGCACGGTTGAAGAAGGTCGACTTCCCCACATTCGGCCGCCCCACGACCGCGACGACCGGCAGGCTCATGAAGCGGTGAGCGCCCCGACGAGGTCGTGACCCGGACGAACAGCCGCCGGGGCGAAGCGCGCCTCGACCTCCGCCAGGGCCACGCCGTCGATGAAGACGCGGTCGCCGTTGAGCGCCTCGCCCGGCAGGAGTACGAGGTCCCCCTGCCGGCCTTCCCCCACGGCATCCAGGATGTCGCCCCCCGCCAGCAGCCCCGCGATCGTGACCGATGGGCCGAAGTACCGGTTGCGAACCGGCAGGACCTCCACCGCGCACCCCATCCGGCGCGAAGCCTCCGGGACCATCTCCTCGAAGAACGGCCTCATCGAGGTGCCCGTCACGACCCGGATCCGGTCCACGCCCTCCACCGGTGCGATCCGGTCCTTCTCCTCCTCGAACCCGTCAACCAGCGCGCGCACCGCCCCCACCCCGTTCTCGCGCAGCGTCCAGTCATCGTAGTAGCCGGCCTCCGGAACGTCCCGTCCGGCGATCAGGAAGAGCTCGTCGGCCGCGTAGCACCAGTGCTGTTCCCTTTCGCGCAACGCCCGCTTCCGAATCCCCTCCGTCTGATCCAGCGCCGCCGCCGCCTCCCCACGGCGAAGCGGCCGGACCGGACGTCCCAGGTTGTAGCGCGTCAGGCCCACCGGCACCACCGACAGGGTGAGCACCCCCGGACCGAGCGCGTAGAGGTCCCGAATGGTGCGGTCGAGCTCCTCGCCGTCGTTCCAGCCCGGGCAGAGCACCACCTGCGTATGCACCTCGAGTCCCCCTTCCAGCAGCTCCCGCAGCTGCTCCACGATCAGGCCCGCGCGATCGTTCTTGAGGAGGCGGATTCGGACATCCGGGTCGGTCGCGTGCACGCTCACGTAGAGGGGTGAGATGCGCTGTTCGACGAGGCGGCGGAGTCCGCGCGGGCCGAGATTCGTCAGCGTGACATAGCTGCCGTAGGTGAAGGAGAGGCGAAAGTCGTCGTCGCGCAGCCAGAGCGGGTCGCGCGCGCCCGGGGGATTGCCGTCGATGAAGCAGAACACGCACTCGTTGGCGCACTCGCGGATCTTGTCCCGCGCCGGCACGATCCCCAGCGACTCGGTAGGGTCCCGGGCGATCTCGTACACGACGCGGTCGCCATCCGGCCCGACGGCCTCCAGCTCGATCTCTTCTTCCGCGGTACGGAACATGAAGTCGAGGCTGTCCCGGACCCTTTCTCCATTGACGGTCAGGATCCGGGTGCCGATGCGGAGTTCCAGCGCTTCCGCGATCGACCCCTGCCCAATCTCACCGATTCGTACCAAGGTTCCGTGACTCCCGCACCGTCCGTCCGTGGATCAGGGCCGCCCGGACACCGAGAGCGGCAAGGCACCGGGTTGGCTTCCCTTATCGGTTCAGCCGCACCCTCCCGGCGGATCAGCGGTGGCGCGCGAGCATCTCCTGAAAGGCGAGGGTGTTGCGCACGGGCTCCCAGGTCTGGCGCGTCGAAAGCGAGTTGATCGTCACCAGCGTGGAACTGGTGATCAACGGCTCGAGTAGTTCCACCGCCATCTCCACCTCCCCCAGCTCCGCGTAGGTCTGAGCCCAGCGGCGCTGCACCCCGGGTCGTTCGTCGTCGCTCACCGGCATGGACATGGCCCTGGCCAGTGCGGCACGCGCGTCAGCTCTCCGGCCCGCCCGCGCCAGGTTGCGCGCGTACTGGCCCTGCCAGTTGGCCTGCGCGTCCGGATCGTTGAACTGCAACGGGTTGCGGTCCCAGGCAGCGACCAGCTCTCCCCACAGGATTCGCGATTCGTGCATGCGCCCCGCCACCCGGTGCACCCAGGCCTTCTCCGCCAGGCAGGCGCAACGTAACAGCGGGTCGGCGTGGTCGGGGTGGAAGCTCAGGATCATCTCGTCGAACTCTCCCCCCTGCAACAGCGCCGGGAAGTTGTTGGTCACCGACGCGATCTCCTGGGGCGACATGGGGTGGGAATCCAGCGCTTCCCGGAAGGCCCGCCGCATGCCGTTTGCTCCCTTTCCGGAGGCCAGGGCCTGGAAGATCATCTCTTGGACCCAGGCGTTCTCGACCTGTTCGAGGGCCGTGGTGGCGCTCTCCATCAACGCCTCGGCGGTGTCGAAATCTCCGAGCAGTCGCGCAGCGGATGCTCCCCTCAGGAGGGTTTCCAGCTCCGTGGAGCCCTCGGCTGCCGCGACCCGGCGGATGAGCTCCTCGTTGGGAGTCTGCCCCGCCGCCGGCGAACCGGCCGCGAAGAGGAAAGCAATGAGAACCAGTCCTGAATACCGCATGGGCCACCTCCCGGCGAAGATGAGTATTTCGAACCCCCGTTCAGATCGCCTCGCGGCGAAGGAGGAGGGTCCGAATTCCCGATTATCAGTTAACGCTGCACCTTGGCTGACGGGGAAAATACCGATTGGCGGGTGGGTGTGCCAGACTCTCGCCCGGTTCCTTACGCGGTCACCGACCCCCGGCTCTGAGAACCCGGGCACACCGGACGGGCGAACAAGCGGGAGACGGGACTCGAACCCGCGACCCTCAGCTTGGGAAGCTGATGCTCTACCACCTGAGCTACTCCCGCGTGCCGTCCGCCCACGCCGTGGGGTCTCCAGCCATGGTTCGCGCTTCCCCTCGACCAGAAGAAGGACGCCAATCCCGGCCCGGAGAACCCGGGGCGACTACCTCGGAGGGATAATCTGGAAGTAGTAGCCCATCACCTGCTCTTCACTGGCCAGATCGGCCTGGAACATTACGGTCTCACCCTGGCCCGGTGCCTCCACCCGCTGGCTCTGGGTCCCCACCGTTGCGCCGTCCGCTCCACTGAAGTGCACCCGGACCGTCACCTGGGTTCCGGGCTCGAGGCTGTTGTTCGTGAACTCCGCCGTGACCGTGCCCCCTCCTTCCGCGCGCGTGTCGAGGAGAGGGTTGCCGACGTCGAACGCCAGAGGCTCGATGTCCTCGCATCCGGACACCGGGTTTTGCGGATCGCGCCCGCGGCAGAGGTGTTCGACGGCCTCCTGCTGGTTTCCGGCACGGGCCATGCACGTCCCCAGCGTCCTGTGGCTCTCCCGGTTGAAACCGTCCAGATCCAGCAGCTGCATCGCGGCCGGTACGCATGCCTCGAAATCTTCGGCGAGGTACAGCGAATAGACCTGGTTGAAGAGGGCATCCCGGTTCTGCGGCGACACCTTCAGCACCTCTCCGAAGGCCACGGCAGCGTTGGCATAGTCCTCGGCGTCGTACAGGCCCACGCCGATGTTGTAGTAGTC
This sequence comes from Longimicrobiales bacterium, assembly GCA_965211795.1. Lineage (GTDB taxonomy): Bacteria > Gemmatimonadota > Gemmatimonadetes > Longimicrobiales > Gaopeijiaceae > Bin94. Next base: position 2,079,163 of record OZ242973.1, on the reverse strand, counting down.
GCGAATTCCCAGGTTCGCGCCCGCCAGGAGGTTGTCGTAGATGGCCTGCGCGTCCTCGACCCTTCCGGCCGCCGAGAGTACCGCGGCCATGTTCGAAAGAGCCTCGACGTTGTCCGGATACGACTGCAGGTAGGCTTCGTACTCGGCGGCGGCCTCATCGAAACGCTCCGCGTCGGTCAGGAGCTGTGCGCGGTTGAAGGCGACGACCGTTTCCCTGTCGAGCCAACCCCTCGCCATCGTGCTGTCCGGCGTCAGGAGCATTTCCTGCAGACGCGGACTCCGGATCACGTCGAGGGCGTCCTGGAACGCGGCGATGGCTTCGTCCGTGCGGCCCAGCTGTATGTAGAAGGCCCCCAGGTTGATCAGCGCCTCGGGGCGCCTGCCCGGGTTGATTGTTTCGGCGTCCTCCAGCCGCTCCACCGCGACGTCCAACAGGTTCGCGTCAAAGGGTTCGATATGTGAGTTATACGCCTGGATCCACCCGGCCTCCCGCTGCATCCGGACGTCGTCCTCGTAGACGGAGAAGAGTTCCACCGCTCTGCTGAAGAGGGTGTCGGCGGCCACGAAGTCCCCCAGACCGATATGGGACCTTGCCGCCTGATAGTAGCCGCGGGCGTTTTCGGGGTCTTGCGCGATCGCCTCCATGGCGGCCTGGAGCGCTTCCGAGAACTTGTCGATTGCGCCCAGTGCCTCGGCCTGAGTCAGGAACACCTCTGCACTCCGGTGGAATTCGTTCTCATCGAGTGCGTCCTCGACGCCGCCGCTGAGGCTGCCCCCGGTGCCACCACTGGATGCGCAACCGGCAAGCACGAGAGTGCTCGCAGCCAACAGCGTTGGTATGTACCGCGACCTGTTCACAACCATCCTCCTGAAGTCGTTGAATCTCGCCGCGCTTTCTCCAGGCGGCAGAAACGGGAATCGTCCACAATCAGTAACATAGGGGTCGACGTTGGACCGGCCAAGTACCGGGGCCGTGCGCCCCCGCTCCGCGTGGTCATCGGGATCTCGTGTTCAAGTAGGTGAGCACCTTCACGCCCATCGCTTCGCTGAATCCGGGAATGCGGCCGATGTCGGCGGCGGTCGCCTCCTTTACGCCGCGCAACGATCCGAAGCGCGACAGCAGCGCCTGCTGCCGCCTGGGTCCTATTCCGGGAATGTCCCCCAGCTCGGAACGCACCGTGCGACTCGATCGCAACTTGCGATTGTAACGTACGGCGAACCGGTGCGCTTCGTTACGGACCCGCTGGAGCAGGTGCAGGGAACGTGCCGTTCGCGGCAGGCGGAGTCCCTTGGCACTCTCGGGCAGATACACCTCTTCCCGCTTCTTGGCCAGCGCCGCAACGGCAACCTGGTCCAGGCCGACGGCGGAGAGTGCCTCCCGTGCAGCCCCCAGTTGCCCTGCCCCGCCGTCGATCAACGCGAGGTCCGGCAGCGGCCCCTCCTCGGTCAGCTTGCGACCGAAATAGCGTCCGACGGCCTCCTTCATGGAGCGGTAGTCGTCGTTGCCGAAGTCCCCCTTGATCTTCATGTGCCGGTATCCGGACCTGCACGGCTCGCCGTTCTCGAAGAGGACCGCGCTGGCCACCGCCTCCGCGCCCTGCGTATGGGAGATGTCGAAGCAGACGATCAGCCGCGGGACGACCTTGAGTCCGAGCCTGTCCTGCAACTCGTACAGGACCTCTTCGGTGTGGGGGCGGGCGATCTCCCCCTTTCGCACCTGCTCCGACAGCGAGTGGCGTGCGTTGGTCACGGCGAGTTCGACCAGCCCGACCTTGGCTCCCCTCTGCGGCACACGCACCGCCACCCTCCGCTTCGCCCGTTCGCTCAGGATCGATTCCAGGAGGGGACGGTCCGCGAAGTCGGCGGGGAGAAGGACTTCGCGGGGAAGCCGTTCGGTCGCTTCGGCGCCGCGCGACAGGTAGGCGTGCGACGCCGACCGGGCGACCACCTCCGCATCCGGTTCCTCTTCGACTCCGGTCAGCGAGAGCGTCTCCCTGCCGATCAGGATTCCGCCGCGAATCTGCAGGGTAACCACCGCCGCCACCTGGCCCTCCCGTGCGATGCCGAAGACATCCTGGTCGCCGCCCCCGACCACATGGACGCGCTGCCGGCGCGCGATCCCGTCCAATCCGGCGAGCACGTCACGCAGTAGAGCTGCTCTTTCGAAGTCCAATCCGGAAGATGCTTTGTGCATCTCCTGTTCAACTTCCGCCTGAACTTCGGCCACATCGCCACCGAGGATCCGCAGAACCCGGTCGACCATGGCCCGATAGTCCTCCTCCGACTGAAGTCCGACACAGGGGGCACCGCACCGTCCGATGTGATGATCGAGGCACGGGCGGGACGGCGCCTCGCCCGGCAGGTCGTAGCGGCAGGAACGGATGCCGTGGGTGCGCTTGACCAGCTCGAGTGCTCGGCGCACCCGGCCCACCGACACGAATGGGCCGAAGTAGCGCGAACCGTCCTCCCGGACCCGCCGGGTCACCCAGGCACGCGGGAAGGGCTCGCCCACCGTCACCTTGACGTACGGGTATTTCTTGTCGTCCCGGAGCTGGATGTTGAACCGCGGCTGATGCTCCTTGATCAGGTTGGCCTCGAGGATGAGCGCCTCCTCCTCGGAGGCCACGACCAGGGTCTCCAAGGTCCTGGCCGAACGGACGAGTTCGCGCGTCTTGATTCCCGCGCTCCGGCCGCCGGCCAGATAGGAGCGCACGCGGACGCGCAGCGACTTGGCCTTCCCGACGTAGAGCACCTCCCCGCGAACTCCGTGGAAGAGGTAGACACCCGGGCGGGTCGACAGACGCCTCACGGCCTCCGTTGTGAACGGGATGCCGCGGGTCACCGCCGCCATCCTCGCCGATAGAGGAGGCGGAGCCGCTCGGGCGAGACTCCGAGCGCGTGCGCGACCCAGAAGTAGATGAACGCGACGGGCAGGATCGCCGCCACCGCGTCGACCACCGGTTGAATCGGGGGAAGCAGCAGCTTGGGAACCAATCCCGCCGCCGTCGCCACCAGGGCCGCAAGCACGCAGCGCACATTCCTGGAACCGCCGAGGGACAACCCATGGAGTTGCCCGGCCAGATTTCGCCGCAACAGCGCCAGCTCCAGCCATGCGCCCACCGAAGCGCCCAGGGCCAGCCCCGCCGCCCCCAGGCCCAGGTCCCCCACCTTCAGGCGGTCCAGCGGGAACATGAGCGCCACTCCGACCGCCACCGAAACCAGGATCCGCGCATAGGCGATCCGGGCGGGTGTTCGGGTGTTCCCCAGCGCGAAGAAGGCCGACGAAAGGACACGGGACGTTCCCGACGCGGACAGACCGAGCGCGTACGCTCCCAGAACGATCCCCGCCGCCACCGCGTCCGTCTCCCCGAAGGCCCCGCCGGTTCGGAAGATGGCCATGATCTCTTTGTGGAAGACGATGTATCCCGCCGTGATCGGGATCAGCCAGAAGAGGACCGTTCCCACCGCGCGTTCGGTCCGTTCCCGTACCGCCTTCACCCCCGCGGCGCGGTCGCGGGCCAGTTCGGGGAGTTCGGCGGCGGCGACCGACAGGCCGAAGAGCGAGATCGGGAGCATGTAGAACATCTGCGCGTAGCCCAGCATTCCGACGCTGCCGGCGGTGAGGCGCGAAGCGAGGTTCGTGTCGACGAGCGCGCTGATGTTGACCGCCCCCCGCGCCGCCACCACCGGCAGGAAATTCGTCACGATCTCGCGCACCCCCGTGATCCGCGTGCGGATCGAGGGCACGACGTGCTTCATGAAACGAAGCAGGAATGGAAGCTGGAAGAGGAGTTGCAGGACACCGCCCGCGAGCGCGCCCCATGCCATGGCGCGGATCAGGTCCGCACCGTAGACCCCCCGCCCCGCTGCTCCCACCACCGCCACGATCATGGCCAGGTTCCAGAGCGCGGGGGCCACGTAGGAGACGAAGAAGCGCCGGTGGCTGTTCAGGATGCCCAGCGCCCACGCCGAGACCACGAGCACGCCCGTCATGGGGAATAGCAGACGGAGCAGCGAGACCACGATGTCGGCCCGGCCGTCCCCTTCGTAGCCGGGGGCGATCAGCCCCGCCAGCCACGGAGCCGCCCACACTCCCAGCGCCGCCAGCACCCCCGCCACGGTGGCCAGGAGACCGAGCACGGCTCCAGCCGCCCGTCCCGCCTCCTCTTCACGTCCCTCCTCCAGCAAACGCACGTACACCGGAATGAACGAAGCGCTCAGCGCGCCCTCGCCCAACAGGTTCTGCAGTACATTCGGGATCCGGAGCGCCGCCCGCCAGGCGTCGGCGAGGGTGCTGGTGCCGAAGTGGTGAGCGAAGACGATTTCACGTGCGAACCCGAAGATCCGGCTGACGAGAATGCCCGCTGCTACCCTGGAGGCGGCCAAGGGTTAGTCCGGGTCGGAGGCCCCGGTTTTGCCGCTGGGGAGCGCATCCGGATCGGTGTGCTCGGCGAGCAGCTTTTGGAGGAATTGGCTCTCCTCCTCCAGGCGGCCGACCTCTTTCCCCAGACGCTCCAACTCGCTCTCCAGGTACACCAGCCGGTCGTGCGATCCGGTGTCGCCCAGCGCCTGTTTTCCTCTCTCCAGCCGCCTGGCAATCGCCTTGCCCACATCCGAATCGAGCAGGATGGCCAGGATCGGGATGAGGAGGACCAGAACCACGATCAATGGAAACATGAACTAAGCTACGCTGTCCCCGCCCGGGGTGGCAAAGTCCCCGGTTGGACCCGCGGGATCGAGGCGGATGGGGATCTCTTCATACGCGAGTGCCGGGAATTCCGGCCCGTACTTCATAAGGTACTGCATCGGGCAAAGGACCCGGTCCTGCGGTTTGCCCCCCGGCCACAGGTTTACCTGGGCCTTCGCGATCCGGGCGCGGGTGGTCTCGGCGTTGCGCTTGACCGATCGAACGATCTTCTTCTCCACGGATCCGAGAGCGGCCAGACCGGCGTTCCGCGCCTTCATGACGGCCCCGCGCAATGCCGGATCGACGCCGGCCGCGGCGTCGGCCAGTTCACTGCCCGCCGACTCCACGGCCCCACGCCAGCGCTCGGCCGCGTCGAGCACGCCGCCGGGAAGCCGGTCACGTGCGAAGCGGCTCAGAAGCGCCTCAAGGTCGCGCACCCCGTCGACGGCGAGGCGGTGCTTCTCGAGGACCTTCTCCACCTTTGTCTCCACCACCAGCAGGGATCCGCGCGGAAACACGACGGGCATCTCCGTCCCGTGGCGGCGGAACAGGCCGCGCAGCTGCGCGAAATAGGCTAGTTCCCCCGGGCCGCCGACGTAGGCCAGGGTGGGAAACAGAAAGCTCTCGACGACCGGACGGAGCAGCACATTGGGCGAGACGGATCCGGGGTCGTTCTCGATGAGGTCCAGGACGCGCCGCCGCGACAGCTCTCTTCCGGATCCGCGAAGCAGGAAACCGCCTGTGGTCCCCTGCAGCCGTTCACGGCCGTCGCGCAGGTCGGCGAAGAGGTTGGTGGCGCCCGGGATCAGCTGTACCTGGAGCCCGTAGCCGCGATCCCGGAGCGCCTCTGCGGTCTCGTTCAGGACCGTCTCGCTGGCCGTCGGGTCTTCCACCTCGGCCCGGAAGACCGGTCGGCACGCCTCCTTGAGGACCGGGTCGCCGGCATCGACGAGGCCGATGGGTGTTTCGCGCAATAGCTCCGCCATCAGGTTGGAAAAGGCCGAGGCCATGGTGGCCCGGGGCTGGTAGGCGTCGCGGAGACGAGCCATGTATCGCTCGTGGAAGTCGTTCGGGGGGAATGAGCGGGCCAGTTTGTCCAGCGCAGCCTCCACGGCGATACCCAGCGGTGTATGCCCCAGCGGACGCGGGAAGCGCTGCGTCGCGGTGCCCAGCGTCAGGTGCACCATCCGATTGGCACCGTCGACGACGAAGGTGTGGTTCGCTTCCTCCCAGTCGTGGTCGTCGGAAGCGACCCAGAAGAGTGGCATGACCGGCCGCGCGAGCAGCTCTTCCAGCCGGCTGGCGAGCCGCACGGCGGTGAGCGCCTTGTAAAGGCTGTACAGGGGTCCCCCGAAGAGGCCCGGTTGCTGTCCGGTGGTGACGAAGTATCCGCCTTCGGCCACGACGCGACGGAGCAACTCGGCACCGTCGGTTCCCGCCGGCCGGACGACCCGCCGGGCGGTGGCGAACGTGTCGCGGTCCCGCGCCAGGTCCAGTTCGTCCCCCCTCTGCCGGTAGGTCTGGGCACGGTACGGCGAACCGCGGTAGAATTCGTTCGCGGCCTTCGCCCCGGCAAGGTAGTCCCGGGTCAGGCTGGAGCCGCCGAGTGGCCGCGGCAGCAGCTTCATCGGGCGACGGCGTCGGGCAAGCCGCATGGCCCCCGGCAGCCCAGGGTCGGTGGCATGCTCACCCGGACGCTCCGGCCAGCACGATGTAGCGGGGCGAGGCGGGCGTGTGCGGTGAGCAGTCGTAGCCTCCGAAGGTCGGACCCGGCGTCAGTCCCGCGTGTACCAGCATCGCATCGAGGTCCTCGGGTCGGTACAGCCGCACGCGCTCCACGAACTCCCGGGTCGGCGCATCGTCGTGAGCCTCGATGCGGATTCGCTTCTCGATGATCCGCCCGCCGTCGGCAAGGCGCCGTTCCTGCACGACGTCCACCCCGGATACGGTGCGGCGGTCTTCTCTCTCCAGGCGCGCTACGACCGCGGAGGCGTTCAGGAAGTCGAGCAGATACCAGCCGCCTCTCCCGAGGAGCCTGCGCGCTTCCAAGAGTGCCCGGAGGTCGTCGGCCTCGTGGTCGAAGTACCCGAACGAGGTGAAGTACGACGTCACCACGTCGAAGCTGGCGGTACGGAATGGGAGACACCGCATGTCTCCCCGCACCAGCCCGCACTCGGGCATCGCGGTCCGGGCGGCCTCGAGCATGCTTGGCGACAGGTCCAGTCCCGTGGCCCGGTAGCCGATGCGATGAAACTCCGCCAGGTGCCGCCCCGAACCGCATCCCACGTCGAGCACCCGGGTGCCGGGGCCGAGACCGGTCGCATCGCGCAGCAGCCCCACGGCACGGCGCGCCTCGGCGCGGTCGCGGTGCGGATAGAGTGCCAGGTACTCGCTGCCGAACCAGTCACGGAACCATGGGTTGCGGCTCACTGTGGTCTCACCGTGGTCCCTTGTGATAGGGTTGGTTTCCGAGGATCGTACCTGCCCGGTACAGCTGTTCCGCCAGCACCAGCCGGGCGAAGTCATGAGGAAGTGTAAGGGAGGACAGCGAAAGGCGCAGTCCACATTCATCCATCAACCCGGCGTCGAGCCCGAAGGCTCCACCGACGAGGAAGTGGACACCCCTGGCCGGGGTCCGCGCAACCCCCTCGAGCCACCGGGCCAGCTCCGGCGACGTGAACCGCCGGCCTTCGCGCGTCACGGCCACCAGGTCGAATCCCGGGCGCAGGCGGGCCCTGATGCCGTCCGCTTCGCGGCGCATGACGTCGGCGGCCGCCTTGCCACGCCCCTGACGCACTTCCGCGACCTCGAGCCGCCAGTAGCGCGCGGCCCGCTCCTCGTACGCGCCGATCGTCGAACCGAGCGACCTGCCTGCCTTGCCGACCACCACTACCGAGATCCTCACAGCCCCTCCATCACTTCGCTCAATGCCGTCAGGAGAGGCCCGCGGGGATCGCCGCCGACGCGCAGACCTACGGCCACGGCGTGGTCACGGAGTTCGCGATGGGCGACCAGCTTCACGGCGTCCTTGTCCGTGCAAACGATTGTCCGGCCGGCGCGGCGAGCGAGCAGCGCGGCCACGTCGCCGGCCGTGTACTCGTGGTGGTCCGGGTGGGCGACGAGTTCGATGCGCGCCCCGGGCAGAAGCGCTTCGAGACCGGCGGCGAAGGCGCGGGGCCGGCCGATCGAGCAGACGGCCAAGACGTCTTCGCCTGACGGGGCGTTTGCCGGACTTCCGGCCAAGTCGCTCCAATCACCCATGGTCATCTCCAGATTCAGAACCGGCACGCCGGGTGCCGCCCGGGCCAACCTCTCTCTCCAGATCTTGACGGCGCCAGGTCCGGCGGTGCGACGCGTCAGGAAGATGAGCGTGGCGCGTCCCGCCGCGGAGAGAGGTTCCCGATACCGTCCACGAGGGAGCAACCGCGTCCGCCACGGATCTTCGGCGGCTATGAGGAGGATGTCCAGCGCCCGCGCGAGGCGGCGGTGCTGGTACCCGTCGTCCAGAAGGGCCAGGTGGTATCCCCCCCTCCCCGCCGCACGAACCCCGGCGCGCCGGTCCGCTCCCACAAGGACGGCCTCGTCACCGAACCAGCGACGGTAGAGCGCGACCTCGTCCCGGCCGTAGCCGCGCACGACCACCGCCGTGCGGACACCCCGCCGCCGGAACCAGTCACCGAGCCAGCGCACCACCGGCGTCTTCCCCGTCCCCCCAACGGTGAGATTCCCCACGGAGACGACCGGGATCGGGGGGACGGGCGGCCGCTTGCGGTCGTACCAGCGGTTCCGCACTGCAACGGCGGCCCGGAAGGCGAGTTCCCCGGGCGCCAGGCCGATGCCCAGCAGCCGGGTCGCGAGACGGGGCTCGCCGGCGGTCCAGAGTTCGCTCACGAGACCGCCTCCCCGCCCGTGGACGGAATCCCCCCGGGCATTCGAGCGGCGATGCCGTACCGTCATCAACCCCCCACGCCGTCCTGGACTTCGCGGAGCAGCTCCTCGACGAGGTCCACCACTCGGACCGAGGCGCCGGGCGAACCGAGCGCGTGACGTATCCGCCTCAATCCCGCGACCATCGCCTGGCTTTCGCCGGACGATCGGTCGAGAAGGGGCTCGAGTGCATCGGCCACGGCGACAGGAGCCATGTCTCCCTGGATGAACTCGGGAACCACCCGGTCGCCCGCAACCAGATTGGCGAGGGCGACGTGCGGGATGCGCACGAGGCGGCGTGCGAGCATAAACGTTACCGGATGGGTAACGTAGGCGACCGCGAAGGGCATTTCGGCCAGGGCGGCTTCCAGCGTGCTGGTGCCCGACTTCACCAGCCCGGCGGCGGCGAGTGCCCTGAGCGAGTGGGCGTCTTCGGTCACCGGAAACGGAAACGGCCGGTACGCGGAATCGGCCAGCGAAGAGACCTTGCTGACAACCACCGCGAGATTCGGCACCCGTCGCTGCAGCTCGTGGGCCGTCTCGATGAAGGGTCCGGTATGGCGGCGCAACTCCTGCACGCGTGACCCCGGAAAGAGCGCCAGGACGGGCCTGCCCGGCTCGACACCGAGACTGCGGGCCAGCGATTCGGGATCGGCGCGGACTTCCTCGTCGAGGAGAGGATGACCTACGAAGCGGGCTCGCCCTCCATGCGCCCGGTAGAGGGGAGCCTCGAATGGAAGGATGACGGCGATCCGGTTTGCGAGCCGGGACAGTCGCTCGGCGCGTCCCGCCCTCCACGCCCAGACCTGCGGCCCGATGTAGTACAGCACGGGGATGCCGAGCCCCGCCGCGTGTGAGGCGACCCTCAGATTGAGGCCGGGATAGTCGACCGGAATCACCAGATCCGGCGGTTCCTCCCGCAGAAGCCGGACGATCCGCTTCTCGAGTCGCAGGAAGAAGAGCAGCTTCCGGAAAACCTCCACGAAGCCCATCACGGCCAGCTGATCGAGTTCGCAGAGCAACCGCACGCCCGTCCCGGCCATGCGTTCCCCGCCCAGCCCCACCATCTCGACGCCGGGCCAGCGGCGGCGGATCTCCCGGGCCACACGCGCGCCATGCGCATCACCGGAGACCTCGCCGGCCAGGATCATGACCCTGTGAAGGCGGGGAGTGCCGCCGGCGGCCTGCTGGGGCACCAGGGCGCTACCGGTTCAGAAGGCGCGCCCGAGGTACCAGATGATGGCGAGCACGACCACGAGAAGGACGACGAGGCTGGTCGGGGACTTCCCCTTCTTCGCGTCGATCCAATCCCGCTTACGCTGACGCCGTACGCGTATGAGCGACATGGTCCTCGATCTGTTGTTCGATGGCCAGAGAGAGTTCAAGTGCACGCCGTCCATCCTCGCCGGTTACCGGGGGCGGCGCCAGACCCCTGACTGCGTCCCGGAACGAAGCAAGTTCCGCCACCAGCGGCTCGGTACCGTCGCCCCGCACTGGAATCCGTTCCACGATGGAAGCCAGTCCGGCCGGCGGCGCCGCGCCTGCGGGCGGGTCGGGCCCGTCCAGAACCGACACGCCGTCCTTGAGTCGGTAGAACTCGCCGCGCCCGGCCGCCAGGTCGAGCGACAGGTACCCCGACCGCTGCCACACCCTCAGTTTCCTCACTCGCGTGACCGAGACCCGGCTGGCGGTCAGGTTCGCGACGGCCCCGCCCTCGAAGGCCAGCCGGGCATTGGCAATGTCGACGTGCCGGGTGAGCACGGGGACCCCCACCGCGGCCAGCCCCGTCACGGATCTGCCGACCAGGCTGCACAGCAGGTCCACGTCGTGGATCATCAGGTCCAGCACGACGGCGACATCCAGGGAGCGGGGCGTGAAGGGCGCGAGCCTGTGCGATTCCACGAAGAGGGGCCGGTCCAGGTAGGGCCGCGCCGCCACCACCGCCGGGTTGAACCTCTCGACATGCCCCACCTGCAGCGCCACCCCCGCCCGGGCCGCCTCCGCGATCATGCGGTCTGCTGCCGCGATGCCGGGCGCCATCGGCTTCTCGACGAAGACGTGGACGCCGGCGCGGATCGCCTCGACGGTGACGGCTTCGTGCGAGGTGGTGGGCACGGCCACGACCACGGCGTCGCTGGCATCGAGCAGCTCCGCCAGCGAAGACCTCACGCGGACCCCGAGTTCGTCTCCCACCACCCTGCCACGATCCGCATCCGTGTCGAAGATTCCGGCGCAGGCCACCCCGTCGAGGTCGCGCACCACCCGCGCGTGATGCCGTCCCAGGGCTCCGACCCCTACGACACCCACCGAAGGCAGCCCCATCTCGGCCCGCCTCAGAAGATGATCCCGCGTTCGCTCGTGCGAATGAAGTCGAGGAAATACCCCACCTCCGGGCACACCAGCTCCGGTTCTTCGGAGACTTTCCGCAGCGCCTGGGAAAGATTCAATTCGGACTGAAAGAGGATCCGATAGGTTCTCTTCAGCCTCCGCCGCACGTCCGGGGAGAATCCCCGCCGGTCCAGCCCCACCGTATTGAGCCCATAGAGCTTTGGCGAAGGGTTCCCCGTGGCCTTGCAGAACGGAGGTACGTCACGGTTGATCCTGGATCCGCCGCCGATAAAGGCGTGGGCCCCGATCCGCACGAACTGGTGAATGGCCACCAGGCCGCTCACGATCGCCCAGTCCTCGATCGCGACGTGCCCCGCCATGTTGGTGGCGTTGGAGATGATGACATGGTTGCCGAGCTCACAGTCGTGGGCGATGTGGCAGTACGCCATGAGGAGGCAGTCTGAGCCAACCGTCGTGACACCCGCCGCGGCCGTGCCGCGGTTGAGGGTCGCGAACTCGCGGATGACCGTCCGGTCCCCCACTTCCAGCCAGGTCTTCTCGCCTTCGTACTTCATGTCCTGCGGGTCCGTGCCCAGTACCGCCCCGTTTGCAATCCGGCAGCCGGCACCGACCGCGGTGTCCTTCTCGATCAGCACGCGGGGACCGATGCGTGAATTGGCCCCGATCGTCACGCCGGGCCCGATGATGGCATACGGACCGACCTGGACGCCCGGCCCCAGCTCGGCTCCCCGGTCGACGATCGCGGTGTCATGGATCTCCGCCGCGCCCGCGTGTTTGCCGGTTGCAGTGCTCATCTGTCGACGATCCGGGCCATCATCTCCGCTTCGGCGACAACCTTTCCGTCCACCATGCCCTTCCCTTTCATCTTGCAGACGCTCCGGCGGAGATTGACCATCTCCACCTCGAAGAGGATCTGGTCCCCGGGAGTGACAGGTCTGCGCCACTTCACGTTGTTGAGCGCCATGAAGTAGACGACCTTCTTCCGGGGGTCTTCCACCGAATCCATGAGGAGAAGGCCCCCGACCTGTCCCATGGCCTCGATGATCAGCACCCCGGGCATGATCGGATGATCCGGAAAGTGGCCGCGGAAGAAGGGTTCGTTGATCGTCACGTTCTTGAGCCCGACGATCCGCTTCCCGGGCTCGAACTCGACCACCCGGTCGACGAGCAGGAAGGGATAGCGGTGCGGAAGAATCTTCATGATCTCGGTGACATCGATGCTGCGGGCTCTCCGGCGACGGTCGTGCGCGGCGCGGATCGCGCGGGCCAGAGCGATGTTCCCGCGATGGCTGGGACGTTCGGCCACGACCATCCCCTGGAACCTTCCACCCATTAGGGCGAGGTCGCCCACCATGTCGCCGACCTTGTGGCGCAGGAACTCGTCAGGGTAGCGCAGGCCGTCGTTCATGACGCCGTTGCCGTCCAGCACGATCGTGTTGGCGAGGGACGCGCCCCGGGCCAGCCCCTGGGCTCTCAGGGCCTGGGCATCCGCCTGGAAGCCGAAGGTGCGGGCGTGGGCCAGGTCGTCCTCGAATCGCTCGTGGTTGATGATGAACCGGGCGTGCTGGAGGCCGATCGCGGGATGATCGAACTCGATCGTGGCAGAGATGCGGAAACCGTCATCGGGCAGAGCCACGTAGGCGCCACCCTGGTCGTCCTCGACCGAGACCGGGTCGATGATCTCGACAACCTCGGCCTCCGCCTTCTGCGCCTCCCGACCGGCCTCCCGGATCGCGCGCACCCAGGGCGCGAAGCTCCCGTCCAGAATGGGCACCTCGGGCCCGTCCAGCTCCAGTGTCGCATTGTCGACTTCCAGGGCCGCCAGCGCCGCAAGTACGTGCTCGACAGTGAGGACGTCGACACCCCCGGCGCCCACGCTCGTACCCAGTTCCGTCGCGGTGACGTGCTCCAGATTCGCCGGAATCGACGGGGCGGGTGACAGATCGGTACGTGCGAAGACGACTCCTGCATCCGGGGGCGCGGGCTTGATCGTGAGCGTGGCGGGCTCCCCCGTGTGGACACCGATTCCCTCGAGCGCGGCCTCCCGGGCGATCGTGTGCTGCTTCCGATCCGCCATCAGCCGGTGTCCTCCACGCCCGCGCGGCGCTCCAGCCGGCCCACTCGCCGGACCAGTTCGGGAAGCTTCATCAGACCTGCCATGGCCCGCAGGTAGGTCCTGTGATCGCGGGCGGGATACCCGGAGACCACCTGTCCCGGGGCCACATCGCCGATCACCCCGGCCTGGGCCGCGATCCGTGCACCGTCACCGATCTTCAAGTGGCCCGAGATCCCGGCCTGCCCTCCCATCGCGACTCCGGAACCCGCACGAACGGAACCGGCCACCCCCACCTGCGCCACGAGCATGGAACCCGGTCCGATCGTCACGTTGTGCCCGATGTGGACCAGATTGTCGAGCTTCGACCCCGCCCCGATCACCGTACTGCCGATGGAGCCCCTGTCGATGGCGCAGTTCGCCCCGATCTCGACATCGTCCTCGACCACGCAGCCTCCCACCTGGGGCACCTTCCTGTGTTCACCTCCGGAAGAGACGTACCCGAAACCGTCGACCCCGATGCGGGTGCCTGCGTGGACGACCACCCGGTCTCCCAGCACCGACCCGGCGTAGACCGTGACATTCGGGTGCAGCACGGTCCCGGCTCCGATCCCGACCCCCTCGCCCACGAAGCAGCCCGCCCCGATCCGGACCCCGTCTCCAAGCCTTGCCCCGGCGCAGATCACGGCATGAGGCCCCACGCCGACCCGCTCGGGCAACACCACGGAAGGGTGGATCACGGCGGTTGGGTGCACGCCGAACTCCGGTGTCGCCTCCGGGCGCAGCAAGGGGAGCAGTTCGATGAGTGCGGCGTGCGGGTCGGCGACCACCACACGGTCGACCGGTCCACCCTCGAGCCCGCTCAGCGCCTCCGAGACCAGGAGCGCGCCACCCGCGCACCCGGGCAAGTCGGCCGCGTAGCGGCGGTCCACCAGCATCGCGAGGTCACGGGGCCCGGCGCCGTGCACCGGCGAGATCCGTTCGAAGGTCAGCGATCCGTCGCCGAGCACGCGGCCGCCGGTCGCCCCGGCGGCCTCCGCCAGGGTCATGTCCCGCCTTCGGACCCGCTCCTGGCCTGAAGCCGGGTCAGGACCTGTTGGGTCAGGTCGAGCGCCGGGTCGGCCACCACAATGGCCCCCTCGATCGAGTCCAGGATCAGACCGTAGTTGCCCTCGACGCGGATCTCCTCGAGAACCGCCAGCATCGCGCTGTTGATGGGGTCGAAGAGTTCGGCCCGACGCTGTTCGATCAGGTCTTCCAACTCAGCACCTCTCTCCTGCAATGCCACGCGCTGGGCCTGAATCTGTTGTTCACGCTGCTGCCGGGCTTCGGGCGTCATCGTCGTCGCCTGCTGCTGGAACTCGCCAAAGGCCCGGTTGAGGGCGGTTTCGAGCTGGTTGATCTCGGCCTGGTACCCCAGCACGGTCGCCTCCAATTGCCGGCTGGCCTCCTGCGCCGGTGCAAACCCGCCCAGCACCGCCGCACTATTGATGTAGCCCACCTTGGTGCCCTGCGCCGCCAAGGTGCTCGCGAACAGCAGGGACAGGGCCACGGCCGCTCCCAAACGGGAAATACTCATCACTGTCGACTCCTCCGATTCGATTCGGACTCGGGCCGTCCCGCCTGGGGGGACGGCTTCTTGTAGTACCGCTGAGGCACGGGCCCCGGAAAGCCGGCGCCCACTAGAAATTCGGACCCATCTTGAAGTGCAGTTGCCACCCTGGTTGAGGCTTGTCGAACCCGTACGCGTAGTCCAGCCCGATGGGACCGAAGGGGGTCACGAGCTGGACTCCGAAGCCGGCACCGCGGAAGATCCTGGAAGTGCTGATGTCCCGCGGGCCGCGCCACAGGTTGCCGACGTCGTAGAACGCCGACACGCCCAGATTGGCATTGAGGACGGCCTTGTACTCCGCCGTCGCCGAGAAGTACGCGTTGCCCAGCCGGTCGACCTGAACGATGTCGCCCGCTCCCTCGGGGTGGTAGCCCAGGGGGGTGATCGAGGTTTCGTCGTACCCCCTCAGCGCCTCACCGAACTGCACCCCTCCCATCCAGAACGACTCGAAGGGGAAGCGGGACGCGTCGCCGAATACGGCACCGGTCTTTGCCCTGAGGCCGAGCGCGAACTGAATGCCCGGCGTGCCGGCGCCCTCCCCGCCCAGTTGGCCGACGGGAATAATCCACTGAGCCTCGGCGGTCTGCTTGATGAAGTCACCCGCTCCGCCCAGAGGGCCACCGTTGAGTTCCACGTTCCAACTCTGGCTCGATCCCGAAGTCGGGAACAGCGGATGGTTCAGCGTCTGCCGCGTAATCCCCAACAGGAGCGAACTCAGAATCCCCGGAGGCAACCCGAAGACCGACGTGTCCTCCGACCTCCTGAACGACTCGTAGGACGTGCGCGTGAGCGAGTAGCCCACGAAGAACCTGGTGCGCAGCGATCCCGGGATCGGCAGCCCGAAACGCGCAACGAATCCCGCCCGCCGCCGCCGGCCGGTGGCAAACTGGTAGAAGCGGTCGGTCGAGTTGAAGAGCGACAGCGAGCCGCTCACCGTCGACTGGAACAGTGCCGGGTCGGTAAAGCTCAGCGTCAGGCTGTTGATGTAGCGTCCGAAGTCCCAGCGGAAGCTGCCGGCCTTGGCCTGCCCGAACAGGTTTGGCTGGTCGTACCCGAGGAATCCCGACAACCCCACCCCACCGCCGACCGCCGTCCCGAACTGGAGCGAGCCGGTCTGCTTCTCCTTCACGTTGAAGACGATGTCGACATCCCCGGTCTCCTCCACGACGCGGATGTCGGGGACCGGCATCGGTGTCTCGAAGAAGCCCAGGGACTGGATGTTCTGGTACGATTGCAGCACGAGGGCCTGGCTGTAGACGTCGCCGGGCAGCAGGAAGATCTTCTCGCGGATCACCCGGTCGTAGGTGAACTCGTTGCCCGCGATGATGATCCGGTTGATGTAAGCCTGATGGTTCTCGGTGATCTGCCAGCCGGCGTTGACCGTGTACGGTGCGGCCCCCGGACCGGTTGCCCGCTCCCAGTGGGGCTCGATCCGCGAGAACAGGTACCCCTCGTCGTTGTAGAGTTGCTGGACCTGCCCGGCCGCCTCCTCGAAGGCGACCTGGTCGAAAACCTGGCCGACGCCCTGGGACCGGTCCTCGCCGAGCCCGAACACCGAGAGGATACCCCCCGATTCCTCGGTGAAGTACTGGCGGAGCCTGTCTTCCTCGAAGGCGTTGTTCCCCTCGATCGTGAAATCACCCAGGCGGTACTGGGGTCCCTCGCTCACGTACACCTCGACCCGGGCCTTCCCCGTGGAGGAATCCACGATCAGCGTGTCGCGCAGCACCTCGAAATCGAGATACCCGGCCCGGCCGTAGTGGTCGGGCAGCGACTCCACAAGGTCCAGTTCGAAGTCGATGTCGTCGTAGTTGCCGTCCCGAAACCAGAAGAACCCTTCCGGCTTGGTGTTCATGGCGCCGCGGAGGTCTTCGTCGGAGAAGTGCTCGTTGCCCACGAACTCGACTTCGGCGATGGTCACGCGCTGGCCCTCTTCGACATCCAGCAGCACATCCACGCTGCCGTCCTCTCCCGGCACCGGCTGGATCGTCGGCTCGATGCGAACGAAGGGCACACCGCGGCGGCGCAACTCCTCGCGGATGATGCCCTGGGCCCTGGCGATCGCGTTGCGCGACAGGGGAGCGTCCTCTTCCAGACCGGACTCCTCGATCACGTTGCGCTCGGAGAGAGACTCCAGTCCGGCGACGCGCACGAGGCGCATCATGGGCCGCTCGACCACTTCCAGGATCAGGGTATTTCTGCCTGCCGACTCGTCCAGCCTGGCCGTGATGTCGTCGTACTCGCCCGTCGCCCAGATGTTCTTGATGGCCCGGCTGACGTCCAGCCAGCTGTTCAGGCTGCCGGCCTGCAAGCCGGAAGCGCCGATCACATCCCCGGCCGAGACGCGCACGGCACCGCTCACGGCCAGGGAATCGATGCGCACCAGACGGCCGGCCGGGTCCTGGGCGCGTGCCGCCAGCGGGGAGATAGCGAGCAGCAGCCCCATGAGCGCCGCCCGCGCGGGAATTGTGAGTCCTTCGTGCCGGTATCGTATCATGTCTTGCTCGGAGAGGCGGCCGCGAGTGCGAGGGCCTCTCCGTCCTCCGTAACGTCGGCTTCGATCTCGTCGCCGGCACCGAATTCCGCCATGAGGAGCTTCTCGGAAAGCGGTTCTTCGAGGAAACGGCGGATCGCCCTCTTCAGAGGACGCGCACCGTACCGCTCGCTGTAGCCGTGCTCCACGAGGAACTCGACTGCCGGCGCTGTCAGGCTTAGCGACATGTCTCCCTGCCGCAGCCGCTCCTGCAGGTCGCCGAGCAGGATGTGCACGATCTTCCCGATCTCCTCGCGGCTCAGCGTGTGGAAGACGATGGTATCGTCCACCCGGTTGAGGAACTCGGGATTGAAGGTCCGGTTGATCTCCTCGTTGACCTTGTCGCGCATGTTCTCGTAGCCGGAGCCGGCGTCGGCCTGCTGAAAGCCCAGCCCGCCCTTCGCGATGTTCCTCGCCCCGAGGTTCGAGGTCATGATCAGGACGGTGTTCTTGAAGTCGATCACGCGCCCGTAGTTGTCGGTCAGGTGGCCCTCGTCGAGGACCTGCAGGAGGATGTTGAAGACATCGGGGTGGGCCTTCTCGATCTCGTCGAGCAGTACGACGGAGTAGGGCCGCCGCCGAACGGCTTTGGTGAGCGTCCCCGAATCGTCGTAGCCGACGTAGCCGGGTGGGGCGCCGATGAGACGCGACACCGAGAAGCGCTCCATGTATTCGCTCATGTCGACCCGGATCAGGGCTTCGCGGTCCGCGAAGAGGAACTCGGCCAGGGTGCGAGCAAGCTCGGTCTTCCCCACCCCGGTCGGTCCGGAGAAGATGAAGGAACCGATCGGCCGGTGCGGGTCCTTGAGCCCCGCGCGGCTCCGCCGGATCGCCCTGGAAATCGCCGTAATCGCCTGGTCCTGGCCCACGACGCGCTTGTGAAGCTCGGCCTCCATATTGACCAGCCGCGCGGTCTCGGCCTCCCGGATTCGCGTGACCGGCACGCCGGTCCAGCGGCTCACGATGAACGCCACATCCTCCACGCTGATCTCGGGCCGGAACCGCCTGCGTTCCTCCTTCCACGCCTCCTGTTCGTCGCGGATGCGCTGCTGCAGCGCCCGCTCCTGGTCGCGCAGCTGGGCCGCCCGCTCGAAGTCCTGGTCGCGGATCGCGGCCTCCTTGCTCTCGACCAGACGCGACAGCTGCGTCTTCAGCTCCTCGACCTCGGGCGGCGGCACCTGGCTCGCTATGCGCGCACGCGCCCCCGCCTCGTCGATCACATCGATGGCCTTGTCGGGCAGGAAACGATCGGTGATGTAGCGGTCGGCCAGACGCGACGCGCGGGCCAGTGCATCGTCCGGGATCGTGATTTTGTGGTGATCCTCGTAGTGGCCCCTGAGTCCCGCCAGGATCGCGATGGTCTCGTCGACCGTGGGCGGATCCACGATAACCGGCTGGAAGCGCCGCTCCAGCGCCCCGTCCTTTTCAACGTACTTGCGGTACTCGTTCAGCGTGGAGGCGCCGATGCACTGAAGTTCTCCCCGCGCCAGCGCCGGCTTGAGCATGTTGGAGGCGTCGATCGCCCCCTCGGCGGCGCCCGCGCCCACCAGCGTGTGCAGCTCGTCGATGAAGAGCACCACGTTGCGATTGGTCGAGATCTCGTTCATGACCGCCTTCAGGCGTTCCTCGAACTGGCCGCGGTACTTGGTGCCGGCGATCACCGCGGCCATGTCGAGCGCGAGGACGCGATGGTCCCGCAGGCTCTCCGTGACCTCGCCGCGGGCGATCATCTGGGCAAGTCCTTCCACGATGGCGGTCTTCCCGACTCCCGGTTCCCCGATCAGCACGGGGTTGTTCTTCTTCCTGCGACAGAGAATCTCGATCAGGCGCTCGATCTCGGTCTCGCGACCGATCGTGGGGTCCAGCTCTCCCTGGCGCGCCAGTCCCGTCAGGTCGCGGCAGAAGTGGTCCAGCGCGGGAGTCTTCGACTTCCGTTCGCCGCGAGAGGGTCCGGCACCCGGAACCGGGCTGCTCCCGCCGCTGCCGATCCCGCCGGCGGTCGCCGACGGCCCCGAACCGACGTCCGACCCCAGCACCTTCTGCGTCTCGGCGCGCGCCTCGTCGATGGTCACGCCAAGCGAGTTCAGCACCTGGGCGGCTATTCCCTTGCTCTCGCGGAGCAGCCCCAGAAGAAGATGCTCCGTGCCGACATAGGAATGGTTGAGCTCGTGCGCTTCCGACATGGCGAACTCGAGCACGTTCTTCGCCGGCGAGGTATACGGCAGTTCACCCAGGGCGATCGTGGCCTTGCCCTTCCGCACCGATTCCTCGACCCGCTCGTGGATGCGGTCCAGATCCACGCTCAGGTTGCCGAGCACGTGGGCGGCCACTCCCTCGCCTTCACGGATGAGCCCCAGCAGGATGTGCTCGGTGCCCACATAGTCGTGCTGCAGCCGAATCGCCTCCTGGCGAGCCATCGAAAGGACCTTTCGGACCCTCTCCGTAAAGTTGTAGTTCATCCTCGTCGGCCCTCCGGAGCCATCAGCCGCGCGTCGCTGCGCCCTTCTCCTTCAAAAGTCGCCTTCATGACCCGGTATCGGTAGTGGGGGAACCGTTTTCGCCCTCCAGTACCCTACGTACGTACTGGGCCCTGTGAGCCTGTCTCTCCGAGGCGTCGAGTTCGCGCCCCGCAGCCTCGGCCAGGTGCGCCGCCTGCGAGAAGATGATGATGCGGTTGAGCGCGCTCACCCGGGGCGACGGCAGCATTTCCAGCGAAACCCCGAGCCTCACGCCGGAGAGGAGTTCCATCAGGTCGCGGTAGGTCAGGAGGCGGGCATGGCGCAGCAGTCCGTACGCACGCCAGATCAGGTCTTCGGTCCTGGGCCCCGCGCCTCGCAGGACCTGGCGCGCGCTGCGTTCCTTCTCGATGACCGTGCTCACGGTGTTGCCGAAGTGCTCCACCAGGTCCTCCTCGCTCCTGCCCAGCGTCTTCTGGTTGGAGATCTGGAAGAAATTCCCCACGAAATCGGATCCCTCGCCGTAGAGGCCACGATGCGTGAGGCCGACCCGTTCGAGCCCCTCGAGGACCCGGGTGATCTCCTTCGTCAGGACCAGACCCGGCAGGTGCACCAGGGCCGACGCCCGCAATCCGGTGCCGGTGTTGGTGGGACAGGAGGTCAGGTATCCGAATTCGGGGTGATACGCCAGCGGGAGATCCCTGCCGATCCCATCGTCGAGGCGGTCGACGAGGCTCCACGCTTCCGTGACGCTGAGGCCCGACACCAGGCTCTGCAGCCGCAGGTGGTCCTCTTCGTTGACCATGATGCTGACCGGATCGCCGGGACAGACGAGCAGGGCGGCGCCGGGGGCGGGTCGGCCCGCGCGCTGCCGGCCCAGCAGGTCGGACGAGACAAGCCGCCGCTCCAGGAAGATCCGCCGCGTGTGCACGTCCAGCTCGCCCATGCGCATAAGTGTGGTGCCTCCCGGGAACACAGGGGTCTCCACGATCCCGGCAACGGCGCCGTACACGGCTTCGCGGTCTTCCTTGCCCGCCAGAGTGGCATAGCGATAGCTCTGCAGGTTGCGCGCCAGGCGCACCCGGGTCGACAGAACGATGTCGGCATGGGGACCGCTGCCGTCGAGCCATCCGAGGCCGTAGTCGCGCAGGGTCTCCGGGATCTTCATGCGGATCCGGCCGGTTCGAGTTCGCGAATCTGGTCGCGCAACGTCGCGGCCCGCTCGAAATCCTCCGTCTCCACGGCGCTCCGCAGACGGCGGCGAAGGTCGTCGAGACGGCGGTCCCGCTCCGCTCCGGCGGGATCGGGCGCCAGGTACACCTTGCCCGCGTGCCGGGCCGCGCCGTGGATCCGATTGAGCAGGCGGCGCAGTCCGGGTTCAAAGGCGGTGTAGCAGTGGGGGCATCCCAGACGGCCCGTCTCGCGGAAGCGATCGAGGCTCAGGCCGCAGAAGGAACAGGGCTCGGCGGCGGCGCTCTCCTCGCTCCCCTCGTCCCCCCGCGTGAGCTGCTCGAGAAACTCGGCGACGGCGTCGCCCTGCCCCGAACCCGCATCCAGTCCCTTTTCCTCCGCGCAAGACTTGCACAGGTACTGGGTGGACATCTTGTTGTCCACGACTTCGGTCAGGTGTACATGGGCCGGATTCACGCAGTTCGGGGTGTCACACACCCTGTCCATCTCAGACATTGTCGAGAACCCCCTCCCGGAGCCGCAGGACTCTCTCGGCCTTCGAGGCCAGTTCACGGTTGTGAGTTACGACCGCGAGCGCAACTCCATGCCGCTCCTTCATCTCGAAGAGGAGGTCCTGAACGTCCCTGCTGGTGGCCGTATCCAGATCGCCTGTGGGCTCGTCCGCGAGCAGGATGTACGGCTCGTTCACCAGCGCGCGCGCCACCGCAACCCTCTGTTGTTCACCACCCGACAGCTGGCGCGGCTTGTGGCCGAGCCGGGCACCGAGTCCCACCTGATCGAGCAGTTCCGTGGCCCTTGACCTCGCCTTGCCGGGGCTGTCACCACGGATCAGGCCGGGCACCATGACATTCTCCAGTGCGGTGAAGTCGCGCAGCAGGTGATGGAACTGAAACACGAATCCGATGCGATTGTTCCGCAGCTTCGCCGCCGCCTCGTCGGTCAGCGTGGCGATGTCGGTTCCGCCCACGTGCACGGAGCCCGCCGAAGGGAGGTCGAGGGCGCCCAGCAGGTGCAGCAGCGTAGACTTCCCCGAGCCGCTGGCGCCCACGATGGCAACCGCTTCGCCCCAGTTCAGGGTGAAGTCCACGCCGCGCAGAATGTGGAGTTCCGGGCCGGCGACGCCCCGGTAGGTGCGGTGCAGTCCGCGGGCCTCGAGCGGCGGGCCGCCATCCCCGTTCCCCCGTGCCGGCGGTCCATCCCGCCCTCCCGGGCCGTTGCCGTCGCCGTTCACGGGGCCCCGCACGGCCGCGTCAGTCATGGCGGATCGCCTCCACGGGCTGCAGTCCCGACGCCTGCCGGGCCGGGTAGAGGGTAGCCAGCAGCGAGATCAGCAGGCTCACCCCGCAGATCCAGAGAATGTCCGAGGGTGCGATCGAAACGGGCAGCCGGTCCACGAAGTAGATGTCCGCCGGAATGCGGATCAGACCGTGCTCCTCGATCAGGTACGCGAGGAGGAAGCCCAGTCCGAGTCCGGCCAGGGTGCCGATGACCCCGATCCACAGCCCCTGGAAGACGAAGGTGCGAAGCGTGTCCTTCCGCGTGAGCCCCATCGCCTTGAGGATGCCGATCTCCCGGGTGCGGTTCACCACGACCATGACCAGCGTGCTCACGATGTTGCACGCCGCCACGAAGATGATCAGCGACACGATCACGCCCATCGCCAGCTTCTCCAGCTTCAGCGCCGAGAAGAGCTGGCGGTTCGTCTGCGTCCACGGGTCCGCACTATACGGCCATCCCCCCATTTCCTCCCGCACGGCCCGCGCCACCGCTTCCGCGCCCCAGGGGTCCTCGACGCGTGCGCCCACCCACGCGACCACCCCGTCGTCCAGGTCAAGCAGATCCTGCACATCGGCCAGGGCGGCGTAGCCGTGGCGCATGTCGTACTCGGACATGCCCGTCGAGAATATCCCCGATACCACCCACTCCTCGGCGGGCGCCACCAGGTCTCCATTGGGTGACACCTGGAGGTTCTCGATCGCCGTCATCCTCACCGTATCCCCCGCGAAGAGGTTCATGCGTCGTGCAATGCCATTGCCCAGCACCAGGGGCTTGAGGCCTCCCGGCTCTCTCTCCAGCGACAGATACCCGCTCTGCAGGCTGTCCTCCATGGAGGTGACGGGTGGTCCTCCCGCATCGAGGCTGACGCCGAAGAGGTCCAGGACCTGCGGGTAGTCGCGGTGTTCCACCCCGACCTGCGTCCAGACCACCGGCGACGCCGAGACCACCCCGTCGACCGCCTCCACCTTTTCGACGGCCCCTCTCCAGTCGTCGAGTCTCAGTGGACTGGCGTCCTTCCACACCATGATATGCGGGCTGGAGCCGAGAATCTTGGCGCGCAACTCGTTCTGCATGCCGGTCATCACGCCGATCACCACGATGAGCGCGGTGACGCCCAGGGTGACCCCGCCCAGCGCGATCCACGTGATGAAGGAGAGGAAACGGCCGCCACTCCTCGACGCCAGGTAGCGCCGCGCCAGGAACCACGCCAGCCGGGTCTGCGACCTCACCCCTGCTCCTCCTTGCGCAGCGTCGGGAACAGAATGACGTCCCGGATCGACGCCTGGTCGGTCAGCAGCATGACCAGCCGGTCGACCCCGATCCCGACGCCTCCGGTCGGGGGCAGTCCGTATTCCAGCGCTCTGATGTAGTCTTCGTCGACCACCTGTGCCTCCGCGTCTCCGGCCGCCCTCAGGGCCGCCTGGTCCTCGAAGCGGGCCCGTTGCGCGATCGGATCGTTCAACTCGCTGAAGGCGTTGGCCAGCTCCTCGCCCGCGACGAAAAGCTCGAACCGTTCCGTCAGTTGTGGCGCGCCCCGCCTCTCCTTGGCCAACGGGCTCAGTTCCTTTGGGTAGTCGACGACGAAGGTTGGTTGCACGAGCGCCGGCTGGACCAGTTCCCCGAAGAGCTTGTCGAGCAGCTTGCCGCGCCCGGCCCCCTCCAGATCCCCCACCCCCAGTCCCTCCGCCCGCGCACGCAACTCCTCCTCCGGCGTCTCCAGCGGATCGTCCCCCATGGCCTCGCGCAGCCCGTCCACGAACGGGACGCGCGAGAATGGCCGCTCGAAGGCGATCTCCACCCCCTGGAAGGTGCAGCTGCGACTCCCGCCTGCGGCCTCCGCCACCGCCACCAGCAGACGCTCAACCAGCTCCATCATGTCCTCGTAGTCGGCGAAGGCCTGGTAGAACTCCAGCATCGTGAACTCGGGGTTGTGGAAGCGGTCGATCCCCTCGTTGCGGAAGTCCTTGCCGATCTCGTAGACCCGGTCCAGCCCGCCCACGATGAGCCGCTTCAGGTAGAGTTCGTCGGCGATGCGCAGGTACAGCACGCGGTCGAGCGCCAGGTGGCGCGTGACGAACGGCCGCGCCGACGCGCCCCCGTAAAGCGGTTGCAGCACCGGTGTCTCGACCTCGACGAAGCCGAGATCGTCGAGGAAGCGGCGGATTGCGGTGACGATCCGGGTCCGCGCCCGGAACACCTCCCGGACATCCGGGTTCACCGCCAGGTCGGCGTACCGCTGCCGGTAGCGCGACTCGCGGTCGGCAAAGCCGGAATGGGTGATCCTCTCCCCGGTCCCGGCGTCCTCTTCCACCTTGCCGAGCGGCAGCGGCCGCAGCGATTTGCTGAGCAGCCGGAAGTCCTCCGCCATGACCGTCACCTGGCCCATGCGGGTTCGGAAGAGCGTCCCCTCCACGCCGATCCAGTCGCCCAGATCCAGCAGGTCCAGGAGCGAATACGACTCCTCGCCCAGGACGTTGCGCCTGAAGTAGACCTGCACGCGGCCGGTGTGATCCTCCAGGTCGGCAAACGCGCTCTTGCCGTGCGAACGGAACCCGACCATGCGCCCCGCCCAACGCCCGCCGTGTCCCTCTTCTCCCTCCCCGCCCTCCCTCTCCTCGAACTCGGCCACCGAAGGCGCCGCGTGACGCGTCACGTCGAAGGAGTAGGCGAACGGCTCCACGCCCCGCTCCTCGAGCGCCGCCAGCTTCTCGAGCCGGGCCTTCCTGACCCGCGGGAGGTCGTCGCTCGGGTTGGACATGCGGCTACGCCACCCGCGCCGCGCCGAACTTCTTCAGGTAGGCCTCGATAAAGGGATCCAGAGCACCGTCCATGACCGCGTTCACGTCGCCCTTCTTGAGTTCGGTGCGGTGGTCGTTGACCATCGTGTAGGGCGCGAAGACGTAGGAGCGGATCTGGTTCCCCCAGGCGATCTCCGTCTTGGACGACTCGAGCGCCTGCTTCTCCTTCTCCTTCTCCTCGCGCGCCCGCTGGTAGAGCGCCGCCTTCAGCATCTTCATCGCGGTGGAGCGGTTCTTGTGCTGTGAGCGCTCCTGCTGGCACGACACCACGATTCCCGTCGGCTCATGCGTGATGCGGATCGCCGAATCGGTCTTGTTGACGTGCTGCCCCCCCGCTCCCGAAGCACGGAAGGTGTCGACGCGCAGATCGGATTCGTCGATCTCGATCTCGATTTCGTCGTCGAGCACGGGGTAGACGAACACGGAAGCGAAGGAGGTGTGCCTCCGCGACTGCGAGTCGAAGGGAGAGATCCGGACCAGGCGGTGGACCCCCTTCTCCGCCCGCAGGTATCCGTACGCATGTTCACCGGTGATCTCCAGCGTCACGCTCTTGATGCCGGCTTCCTCCGCCGCTTGGAGGTCCAGCACCCTGAGGCCGAATCCGCGCCTCTCGGCCCACCGCATGTACATGCGCGAGAGCATCTCGGCCCAGTCCTGCGACTCGAGCCCTCCCGCACCCGGATGGATGGTCAGCATGGCCTCGCGGTGGTCGTCCTCACCCTGCAGCATCGTCCGCAGCTCCAGCCGGGCCAGGCCCTCCTCCAGGGACAGGATCTCCTGCCGCCACTCCTCCTCGAGGTCGGCGTCCTCCTCCTCCCGAAGAAGCTCGCTCAGCTCGCCGAGTTCCTCGCCCTTCGTCCGCAGCGCCTTCCACGGCCCCACCCAGCCCTTGAGATGGTTGGCTTCCTCGATGACACGCCGGGCGGTGTCCCGGTCGTCCCAGAATCCCTGCCTTGCCATCTCTTCGTCGAGCACGGCGAGCCGCTCTGTGCGAGCGGCGATGTCAAAGATACCCCCGGAGTTCCTCGACCCGCCGGATGGCGGCCCGGAGCCGTTGGGGTGCGTCGACGATGGTAGGCATGGGAATACCGGTAGCGGAAAATGGAGCCGGACGAAGGAAGCGGACGATGTCCGCCGCCTCGAAACATAAGGAAGCCGCGGCGCGGCGTGGAGCCCCCCGGCGCGAGGAGCGGATCCGCTAGAAGACCACTCCGAGGGAGACGTGGACCGGCTGCGTCTCCCCCGTCACCTGCGAACGCGTCAGGGATTGGGCCAGGTTCAGTTCGAAGCGATCGATGCGGAAACCCAGTCCCACGGTCGCGCCGTCGGTCTGGTCGAGCTCGCCCCCCACGTAGCCGGCCCGCACGAAGATGAAGTCCGCGGCGGAGAAGTTGAGGCCGACGTACACCGATGGCGAACCGGGATCGCGGGCCCGGTCCTCGGCCTCCACCGTGGCCCACAGGTCCATCATCCCGTCTTCGACTACACGGCTGAGGACTTCGTAGGCGAGTGCGAAGCGAAGCCGGGTGGGCAGCGGTTGCGACTCTTCCTCGTCCCCGCTCCCGAATCCCGTGCCGGCGTGGGCGAGCATCCAGCCAAGGCGCAGCGGGAGCGCTGAAAAGGGCTGGGCCTGCACTCCCACGTCCACCCCGTAGGCGGAGCGCGTGGTCACAAAATCCGTGCACTGCCCCCTGCAGCCCACTCTGTACTGGACCAGCTTCAGGTTGGCGCCCGCGCTTATGCCCCAGGGCAGGGAGGTGGCGAAGCTGGCGATGGCGAGGTGATTGCGCACCGAGATGGAACCCAGGTGGTTGCCGAGGCGGTCGGTCGTCTCCTGGTCGCCCACATCGAGCAGCAGGTAGGAGAGCCCGAAGGTGCCCACACGCCGCCAGGGGAAGAGGAAGCTGGCCGCGGTCGCGCTTCCGGCCAGCTGTTCTCCACGGTAGATCAGCGCCCGCCTTTCGGTTTCGGCGGCGATCCCCGCGGGATTCCAGAACACCCCCTCCTCGCTGTGGAGCGCGGTCATCGCCCGTCCCAGCCCGATTCCCTGGGCGCCGACGGGCAGGAGGAGAAACGGGGCGCCCTCCTCGGTGTCGCCGTCGTCCGCGAGCTCCTGCCCCCGCGCAGGCGCCGCCGCCAGCAGCAATGGCACGAGCAGCAGCGCCGCGACCAGCCGAATGGCGTCACGCGACGTCATCAGGCGCCCTGTATCCGAAAGCCATGAGTCCTTCCTTCTTGCGTCTCCATCCCTGCCAGACCTTCACCCACAGGTCAAGATACACCGGACGGCCCAAAAGGTGCTCGATCTTGGCGCGTGCGCCCTCACCGACCGCCCTGATCGCCGCCCCACCCTTGCCGATCAGCATCCCCTTCTGGGATTTCCGTTCGACATGGAGCCCCACCGCGATGTACACGGGGTCCTCCGCTTCCCGGAACTCCTCGACGCGCACCGCGACCGAGTACGGAATCTCCTGGCGAAAGTTCTCGAAGACCGTCTCGCGCACGAGCTCCTGCACGAAGTAGCGCGTGGGCGCCGCGGCGATGTCGTCCTCGGGGTAGAGGAAGGGTCCTTCAGGGAGGTTGGCGTGGAGGAAGGCGAGAAGCGGGCCCAGTCCGATCGACTCTCGCGCCGAGATTGCGAGGGCGGGGATTCGCAGCTCGCGAGCGAGTCCTCCCGCGTGTTCCGGGTCGAACCGGGCGTGGTCGGCCTTGTTGACGGCGAGAGCCGCGGGACAGGAGCACCGCCCCAGGAAGTTCAGGAAGGCCTCCCGCAGCGCCGGAGAACCGGGTGAGGTTCCGTCCACAACTCCCACGGCCACGTCCGCCTCGCCGAGGGCCTTCTCCGCCTCGGCCATCATCGAGCGGTGAAAGAGCTGGGGGCCGGTCACGATGCCGGGAGTGTCCAGGAATACCATCTGCGCGCCGGCCTCGGTTCGAATTCCGGCCACCCTCTCCCACGTCGTCTGGGCCCTTGGCGTGACAATGCTCAGGTGTTCACCGACGAGAGCGTTGAGCAGGGTGGACTTCCCCGCGTTCGGAAGACCAGCCAGCACGACGTAGCCTGCCCGCGTTGGTCCTGAGGGTCCAGTGGCAGTGGTGCGGTCGGCTGGGGACTCGGCGTCCATGCAGTCTTCATCGAGGCGCGAGAAACAATCGAGGGTCATGAGAAGCGGACGGGTAGACATCGAGATTCTTTCGCGGCAGCCCCGAGGGTCTGCCCCTACTCGAAACTCCAGAAAGGAGGTGATCCAGCCGCAGGTTCCCCTACGGCTACCTTGTTACGACTTCGCCCCAGTTACCAAACTTGCCTTCGGCCGCTCCCTCCCGAGGGTTGGGTCACGGACTTCGGGCACTCCCGGCTTCCATGGCGTGACGGGCGGTGTGTACAAGGCCCGGGAACGTATTCACCGTGACGTAGCTGATTCACGATTACTAGCGATTCCGGCTTCATGCAGTCGAGTTGCAGACTGCAATCCGAACTTGGACCGGCTTTTTGGGATTCGCTCACCCTCGCGGGTTTGCAGCCCTTTGTACCGGCCATTGTAGCACGTGTGTAGCCCTGGGCGTAAGGGCCATGATGACTTGACGTCATCCCCACCTTCCTCCGGTTTGGCACCGGCAGTCCCCCATGAGTCCCCGGCATGATCCGCTGGCAACATAGGGCAAGGGTTGCGCTCGTTGCGGGACTTAACCCAACATCTCACGACACGAGCTGACGACAGCCATGCAGCACCTGTCTTGGCGTCCCGAAGGAGGCCTCCTGTTTCCAGGAGGTTTCGCCAGGATGTCAAGCCCAGGTAAGGTTCTTCGCGTTGCTTCGAATTAAACCACATGCTCCACCGCTTGTGCGGGCCCCCGTCAATTCCTTTGAGTTTCAGCCTTGCGGCCGTAGTCCCCAGGCGGGGCACTTAATGCGTTAGCTCCGGCACCGAACCCGTCTATAGGCCCGGCACCTAGTGCCCATCGTTTACGGCGTGGACTACCAGGGTATCTAATCCTGTTTGCTCCCCACGCTTTCGCGGATGAGTGTCAGACACGGCCCAGCCAGCCGCCTTCGCCACTGGTGTTCTTCCTGATATCTACACATTCCACCGCTACACCAGGAATTCCACTAGCCTCTACCGGTCTCTAGTCCGTCAGTATCTCCTGCATGTCCGGGGTTGAGCCCCGGAGTTTCACAAAAGACTTAGCGGACCACCTGCCCGCGCTTTACGCCCAGTAATTCCGAACAACGCTCGCGCCCTCCGTCTTACCGCGGCTGCTGGCACGGAGTTAGCCGGCGCTTCCTCTGGTGGTACCGTCAAGCGCACGCCCTGTTTGGACGTGCGTGTTTCTTCCCACCTGACAGTGGTTTACACCCCGAAAGGCTTCCTCCCACACGCGGCGTCGCTGCGTCAGTCTTTCGACCATTGCGCAATATTCCCCACTGCTGCCTCCCGTAGGAGTCTGGGCCGTATCTCAGTCCCAATGTGACGGATCGTCCTCTCAGACCCGCTACGCGTCGTCGCCTTGGTGGGCCGTTACCCCACCAACTAGCTGATACGCCGCGACCTCCTCCCTGGGCGAGAGCTTACAAGTAGAGGCCCCCCTTTGGTGCCGCCACCATGCGATGGCCGCACGTCATGCGGTATTAGCCCGGGTTTCCCCAGGTTATCCCTCTCCCAAGGGCAGATTGGTCACGTGTTACTCACCCGTTCGCCACTCGGCTCCGGATGCAAGCACCCGGTCCTCGTTCGACTTGCATGTGTTAGGCACGCCGCCAGCGTTCGTCCTGAGCCAGGATCAAACTCTCCATGATAGATAGCTTGAGATAGCTCTGAATGAACATTTGGATCCCAATGGATCCCGTGTTCGAAATCTGCGTTGATTGAACCCTCTCGTCCGCCCGGCCTTGACGCCGGTCCGAACGAAAACCGGCGAGACACAGTGCTCGCCGGCGAAGGGCCCGCCCGCTTCTCATGACCTCGATTGTCAAAAAACCAAGGGCGGCCGAAGCCGCCCGAAACCGGAATCGCTCTTCGCAGCCGTGCAGGGGACGCGGTCCCGCCACCGACCGGGAGGACCCGGTGATAATCGGTAGACCCTAATCGTAGGGAAATAAGGGCGCGGTGTCAACCGGAGTTCGCGGGAGTGTCGCGGGAGCCGGCCGGCAGGACCGGCCGTGGAGCCCTCTTCGACTCCACCCGTCCCTTCCCCAGGGTGGGCGACCGGATTCGAACCGGCGACCTCCGGAACCACAATCCGGCGCTCTAACCGACTGAGCTACGCCCACCGTGCGTCACCGCGGGAGATTCCACGGCGCAGTAAGCTAAGGAAATCCCCCGGACGGGTAAACCAGCGCGGTGCGGCAAGGCACGGTGAGCGGGCCCAGGCCGGGCTGCCTGGTGCGTACGCGCGGCTGCCAAGCGGTCGGGACGGTATCCCGCCTTCGGGCCCCAGCGCGTTTTGCCGCATGCCGCCGCCGTAACTATCCTGTCCGGCGAGGCCCCGGCCCGATTCCCCACCACTCCGGAGTGCATTCCATGATCCCGCGCCCATTTCTCGCGGTCTCACCCGCCGCGTTCCTGCTCCTTGCCTGCGGCCAGACGGACGACGCCGCGACGGCTGCCAGCCCCACGGAGGATCCCACCGCCGCGCTGATCGCCCGTGGCGACTCGCTGGAGATTCCCGGGGAGTGGGCGATCCCGCCGGGCGATCCGCTGGTCCACGCAACCGCCGGGTTCGCCAAGATTCTCTGTTCCAACGTCTTCCTGAGCGGGCTCGACCCTGAGTTCGCGGCGGCCAACACGGGGTTCTTCTCGTCCCCGGCGGAGCTCCGCGGCGCGGTGACCGACACGGTTGTGGACCATGAGAACCGGCGGGTTCACCTGACCCTGCCGGACGGAACGGTGCGATCCGCCAAGGTGCACGGAGACCAGGGTTGCGTCGCGCTCCCGGTGGGCGAGTCGGAGCCCTACTACGAGGCCGTCGACGTCGTCCCCGACCTGCCCGATCCCGCGACCACCCCGTGGCCGCTCGGCGACGTGCTCCCGGACGAGCCCTTCCCCGCCGACGTGGACATGGAGAAGGTCGCCGAGGCGGTAGCCGCCGCCTTCGATCCGCCGGAGGCGATGACCGCCGCCTTCGTGGTGACCCACCGGGGCCGCCTGCTCGCGGAGCGGTACCGCGAGGGGATCGGCCACGATACGCCGCTCGAGAGCTGGTCGATGGGGAAGAGCCTTACGGGGACGCTCATGGGCGTGCTGATCCACAAGGGGGTGTACGAACTGTGGCAGCCCGCGCCCATCCCGGAGTGGCAGGGCGAAGGGGACGGACGCGCCGCGATCCGAATCGGCGACATCATGCGGATGTCCTCGGGGCTTCGCTTCCGTGCGCCGCAGGATCCCGATTTCGACCCTGACGCCGGCTACGCGGACCACATTTACGTGTACACGGGCACGGTCAACTCCTTCGCGTGGGCGGCGAGCAAGGACCAGCAGTGGGAGCCGAACACCGTGGGCCGCTACCGCAACTCCGACCCGGTGATCACCAACTACCTGGTGCGGTTGGGAGTGGAGGAGGTGCTGGGCGAGAACTATCACGAGTTCCCGCAGCGCCACCTCTTCGACAAGCTCGGGATCCGCAACCTGATCCCCGAGACCGATCCGTACGGCAACTTCCTCCTGCAGGGCTACGAGTTCGGCAGCGGCCGCGACTGGGCCCGGCTCGGCAATCTCTACCTGACCAACGGCGTCGCTCCGACCGGGGACCGGGTCTTGCCGGAAGGGTACGTGGACTATGCAGCCACCCTGGCGCCCGCATGGGAGGCGGATGGCCGGCGAGTGTATGGGGGTGCGTTCTTCTGGGTGAACCAGGGCGGGCAGTTCCCGGTGCCCGCCAGCGCATTCTACATGGCGGGGGCCGGTGGCCAGAACACGATCGTGATTCCGTCGCACGAGATGGTGGTGGTGCGGCTGGGTCACTACACAGGGTCGGGGCCCGGCCGGGGTGCGCTCCGCCGTGCGCTGGAGCTTCTGATGGAGGCGGTGCCGCCGGCATAGCACGCCCGCCAGGACTCGAACCTGGGACCCTCGGCTTAGAAGGCCGATGCTCTATCCAGCTGAGCTACGGGCGCGAAAGATAGGGGGCAGTGCCGCCGCACACCGCCTCCTTGATGACGAAGCTAACCGCGGCTGCAAGCAGGCTCCAGTGCGCGGGGGCGGAGACCGAGGGTCGAGCCGGGCAGTCGCGGAGGCCGTAAGCAGGGTCGTTCCCGGTCGGGCTTTGTCGGGGCGCCCGCTGAAGGTCGCAGGTGGCGGAGAGACCCCCAATGCTGGTAGACTGTGCACCGGTCGCCCGGCGTCGCGGTTCGTGGACGAATCCACTCGAATGGGGGTCTTGCGGACTGATGGACCCGCCCTTCACCCGGAGTCCCCCTTGAGCCCAAGACGGTGAAATGAGCAAGAAGACCTCCCAGTGGGAAGACACGGCCTTCTTCATCGGCACCCTGCTGCTGACCACCGGCGGCGGGTTGATGATTCAGGCGGGTCTTGATCTGCCTCCCCTCTACGCCAAGCTGGTGTGGGGAGGCGTGTGTCTTGTGTGGGGTGCGGTGCTGATCCGCGTCTGGATCATGCGGGAGGGGCAACGGTAGGAATCGGTCCGTTGCGCATGACTGGGACCGGCCATCGGCTATCCGCCGACGCTATCTCTTCTACCCTACGCCCCCCGCGGCCACCTTCGCTTCGCCCTTTTCCTTCTCCCCCGCCCCGCCCAGGCTCGCCTTCAGCGCCTCCATCAGGTCGATGATCTTCGTCTCGGGCTCCTCCTGGGGAGCCATCGTGATCTGTTCCCCCTCGATCTTGCGGTCGATGAGGTTCTGGACGCGCTCCTTGACTTCGTCCCTGTAGCGCGCCGGGTCGAAGGACTCGCTGGCGGCCTGCTCGATGAACTGCTTGGCCAGCGCGAGCTCCGCGTCGCCGACCTCGCCGTCCTCGAGGGGCACTTCGTCGAAGGAGCGCACCTCGTCCGGGTAGTAGAGCTGTTCCAGGATCAGCCCGTCGCCGAGCGGGCGGATCATGACCAGGCGCTGTTTGCCGCGGGCCGAATGGCGCGCGATCGCCACCCGTTCCATCTCGGTGAGCGCCGCGGAGAGGAGCCGGTAGGCGCGGGCGCCGCCCCGCGCGGGGCCCAGGTAGTAGGCGCGTTCCAGGTAGATCCGGTCGATGTCCGCGGCGGGGACGAACTCGGTGATCTCGATCATCTCGGTCGACTGGGCCTCGATCGCCTTCAGCTCGTCGGGCTCGAAGGTGACATATTGGTTCTTCGCGAACTCGTAGCCCTTGACCAGGCTGTCGCGCTCCACCGGGTCCCCGCTCTGGCTGTCCACATACTGGTACTTGACGCGCGCTCCGGTGTCGCGGTTGATCCAGTTGAAGCGCACCTTGGCCGAGGACTGTCCGGTCGAGTAGAGCTTGACCGGCAGCGAGACCAGACCGAAGGAGACGGTCGACGTGGAGATAGGACGGGCAGCCATGAGGGTAACGTACAAACATATGGTTCCGGGGGCCAACGGTGGGTGAGGGGGGGCGTCGGCGTGGAAGGCCGGAGGGCAGACCCGGGCCTGAAGCGGCGGGTGAGCCGGCGGGCGACCAGGGCCCCGAGGACCGCCTGGCGAGGTACCGGGCGAAGCGCTCCGCGTCGGCAACCTCCGAGCCCTTCGGGGGCGCCAGCGCGGGCGGGGGCCGCCTTTTCGTCGTGCAGAAGCACCGGGCGTCGTCGCTCCACTGGGACCTGCGGCTGGAGATGGACGGGGTGCTGGTGTCGTGGGCGGTGCCGAGGGGGCCGTCGCCCAACCAGGGCGACAAGCGGCTGGCGGTGCACGTCGAGGACCACCCGCTGGAGTACGCCGACTTCGAGGGGGTGATTCCGGAGGGCAGCTACGGCGCCGGGCCCTCGATCGTGTGGGACCGGGGGATCTGGACGGCGGTCGAGGACCCGCACGAGGGGATGAAGAAGGGGAAGCTCCTCTTCGACTTGAAGGGGTACAAGCTGCGCGGCCGCTGGACGCTGGTGAAGACGAAGGGCGGCGAGGACAACCACTGGCTGCTGATCAAGGAGCGTGACGCGTACGAGGATCCGGAGGGGGGGACGGGGGACTACCCGGATGCATCGATCCTGTCGGGGCTGACGGTGGAGGAGCTGGGTGAGGGGGGTGACTTCGGAGCGCGGATCCGGGAGAGGTGCGGGGTGGCGGGGGCGGTCGAGGGCGAGGTGAAGGCCGAGGCGGTGAGGGTGATGAACGCGGAGCGGCGCGAGAAGCCGTTTTCGCGGGCCGGGTGGGTTTTCGAGATCAAGTACGACGGGTACCGGTTGCTGGGGGAGGCGGGGGGCGGTGACGCGAAGCTGATCTCGCGCAACGGCAACGACCTCACCCGGGTCTTCCCCGAGGTCGCGCAGGTGCTGGGGAAGCTGCCGTACCGCGCGGTGGTGCTGGACGGCGAAGTCGTGGTGAGCGACGCCGAGGGGATCCCCTCGTTTCAGATGATCCAGAAGCGGGGGCGGCTGCAGCGCGAGGGGGACATCGCGCAGGCCGCAATCGCCTTGCCGGCGAGCTACTACGCCTTCGACCTGCTCGCCTTCGACGGGTACGACCTGCGCGGCCTGCCGCTGCTGGAACGCAAGGCGCTGCTGCGCGAGGTCCTGCCCCCCACGGGTCCGGTTCGGTACTCGGACCACATCCCCGAGAAGGGGGAGGAGATGTTCCGGCACCTCGTGGGGATGGGGCTGGAGGGGGTGGTGGGGAAGCGGGCGGACTCGGTGTACGTTGGCGGGCGCAGCCGCTCGTGGCTGAAGGTGTG
The DNA here is from genome assembly GCA_965211795.1 of Longimicrobiales bacterium. GTDB lineage: Bacteria > Gemmatimonadota > Gemmatimonadetes > Longimicrobiales > Gaopeijiaceae > Bin94. Next base: position 2,044,440 of record OZ242973.1, on the reverse strand, counting down.
TATTATACACACTGCGGATTTCGCCATTCACGGGTTTACCGAACCCGATGCAGGGAGGACGGGATTCGGGGCGCTGCACCTGGCGTTCCGGGAGGGAGACGACTTCGTCTACGCCGGGCGGGTGGGGACGGGGTTTTCGTCCGATTTGCTCGAAGAGTTGGGGGATCAGCTGCGAAGCCTGCCGTCCGCCGAGCCCCCGGCGGGCGCCGAGGTGGCCGGGAGTGGCCGTCACCACTGGGTTTCGCCGGAGCTGGTCGCCGAGGTGCGCTACAAGGAGATCACCGAGGCGGGTGTCCTGCGTCATCCGTCGTTCCTGCGGGTGCGCGACGACAAGCCCCCCGAGGAGTGCGTTCCCGTCGATGCGGGGAGGCGGCTGGCCGAACCCGCGCCACCGGTGGAGGCCGCCCCGGAGCGGGTCGTCCATTTCTCCAACCTCGACAAGCCCTTCTGGCCCGAGGACGGGTACGTGAAGGGCGACCTGGTCGAGTACTACCGGGCCATCGCCCCCTGGATCCTCCCCTACCTCGCGGACCGGCCCGTCGTCCTGACCCGCTTCCCCGACGGCATTCACGGCAAGTCATTCTTCCAGAAGAACGCCCCGGAGTTCGCGCCGTCGTGGATCCGGCGCATCCGTCTCTACAGCGAAGGGTCCGAGCGGGATCTGGACTACTTCGTCGCCGACGACCTGGAGTCGCTCCTCTACGTGGCCAACAGCGCGAGCATCCCGCTGCACATCTGGCAGAGCCGGGTCGCCGACATTTCGCACCCGGACTTCTGCGTCCTCGACCTCGACCCCAAGGATGCGCCCTTCTCCGACGTGGTGAAGATCGCGCGCTTTCTGAAGGAATTGTGCGACGACATCGGGCTGCCGTCGTTCGTGAAGACGAGTGGTTCGACGGGCTTGCACGTGCTGGTGCCGCTGGGCCGTCAGGTCACCTACGAGCAGTCGCGCAACATCGGCTACCTCCTGGCGCTGATGGCGGTGCGGGAGCTGGAGGGGATCGCGACCGTCGCGCGGCTGCCCTCCCAGCGCGAAGGGAAGGTGTATGTCGACTTTCTGCAGAACGGGCACGGGCGGCTGATCGTGGCGCCGCTATGCGTGAGGCCGCTGCCCGGGGCGCCGGTGTCGGCTCCACTGGAGTGGGATGAGGTGGATGAGGGGTTGGCGATCGCGGACTACACGATCAGGACGGTGCCGGAGAGGATGGCGGCGCGGGGGGATCCGATGCGTGAGGTGCTGGAGGTGCGGCCGGATCTGGGGGGCAGTCTGGGGCGGCTGGGGGGGATGGTGGGGTAGGGAGCTGCGGCAGCTGTGGATGGGAATGTGTGGTGCTGCTGCCGCTGGCCGGTGCTATGTTGGACATGTGAGCCCCCTCACGTTTGACCTACCCTCGGTGGCGATCCACAAACCCGGACGTGCCCTTGGGCAGCAGCAGATCATCGGCGATCGCCGCGATCTCTTCCGCCTCCCGCCAGGCCTGTTCCAGCCTCCACAGCTCGCCCTCCAGCGCGCGGCGCTCCTCCTCCTCGTGCAGGGCCATCTCAAAGGCCAGGCGGGTGTGGTGCGGCATGGCACCCAGGAAGCCGCATGTGCCCCTGTGGCGATACTCCCGCCAGCGCTCGGCGGCTTGGTGCACGAACCTCTCGGGATGCCCGTGAGACTCGATCTCCGAAACCGCCGACTGGACCTCCTTCAGTTTTCCGCCTCCCCGGTTGATCGAGGGCAGAATGGCGTTGATGGCGCGTCGGGCATCTTCGCCCGCGAACCACTCGGTCTCTCGGGGTTTGAGAATGCCCTTGCCTGCACCAACCAGGAAGCCGACCTCGTCGTCGTACGGCCGGATCAGGGTATGAGCGACAATCAGCCGATTCATCCCGCGCACCTGACCATCGGAAGGCCGAAAACGTATCGAGTGACGGTAGGTCTGCCACGTGTCGGCGTAGGACCAGATGCTCATTCCCATGAGACCCGCGATGCTTCCAGTGATGCCCATCAGTGCCGAGCCCACGACCGACCCAGCGAAAAAGCCGGTCGTGTACACGATCGTCCGTCTCCGCCGCCGCCCGAACTGGTCGCCGTACCGCCAGGCGGCAAACTCCGGCCTGAGCGGCTTCCCGATCCGCACGAGCTCCAGCCCCTCGGCGTGGCGTGCCAGCCCGATGTTCTCGGACGAGGTGCGGATCCGCGTCCCGCGAAACAGCTTCTCGCAGGTCTCGACGGCCTCCCAGCGCTCTTCCAGCGGCGTCAGATTCCAGCGCTGACAGCTGCGGCACACGACCCAGAGGCGACCCTTGGCCGCGTCGAAGGCCAGTCTCCGGCCGACCGGAAACGTCTCGACGACCTCGTTGGCGCCGAGGGGTTTTTTGCAGAACATGCAGGTCTGATACACGGAGGCTCCGGACCGCTTGAGGTTGCGACGCGACGGGGTTCGGAATGGACGTAACCTCGCAACCAGCCCGAAGTCCAGATCGAAATCGGGCTGGCTCTTCGCCTAAGCCGTCCCGCTTTTCCGTGTTGGCTTCACCTTCGCCGTCCCGGTCCCGCCAAGGATCGCGCGAGGGCGATGAGTTCAGGATCCTGCAGCGCCTCGGCCAGCCCGACGGCACGTGAAAACGTCCAGTGCCGTTCCTTGTAGCTCACAAAATGGTCGGGCGGCCCCTTGAGGTACAGGATGGTCACTTCCTTCATTCTCGAACGAATCTCCGGGTCGAGCACCGCTTCCCATTGACGCGCGGCCTCCTGGAGCGCCAACAGTGCGCTTGATGCCTCCAGATTCGTGGACATCGGGCTCTCCGCCAGATCGAGTACCTCGGGAAGCGCGCCCGGACCGAAGGACAACAACGCTTGGCGGGCAGCGCCTCCCGTCCAGAGCATGCGTGTCAGGACACCCGTCGTCGAGGAGTCTCTCGTGGCGATGACGACGTGCAGGAGCTCCAGGGGCAACTCCAGGTGTGAACCGAGCCCGCCTCCGTCTTCGTCCCGAAAGAGTCGATTCTCACGCTCAAGCGCCACGATCAGGGCTTCGACCAGCGCAGTAGTCGCCTCGTACCCTCCCCGAAACACCCAACCGCGGTTGCCGTCGTAGTCCACCGGAAGCAGACCCACCGCACGTGCCACCCTGTCGCGATCGTTGCTGAGTAAATCACGAATCAGAGCCTCCTGCTCGCTCCCCGCAGGGATCTGCGCCGCCGCAGCGTGCGTCGCGAAACACGCGGTGGCCAGAATTGCCAACACTCCGGCGAGGCTTCTCATTCGTGGTATCCTCTCCCCGGTGGGTCGTCTCGGATCAATGGAACGCCAGGTGATTGTGGTTCGCGTTTGCGGGAGAAACATCGACACCCTTGATCGCGATTTCCACCCCCCACTCATGAATGCCGTCCCACCGGGCAGTGGACATCCCTCGTTCCCTACGCCCCCAGATTCCGCCGAATCAGCGCCCCCGGATCCGGATCCCGCCCCATGAAGTCCCTGAACAGCTCCTCCGGATCCCGCCGGTCCCCCTGCGCGAGCACGCAGTCGCGAAACGCCCGCCCGGTCGCCGCGTTGAGCACCCCCTCCCCGGCAAAGCGGGAGAACGCGTCCGCCTCCAGCGTCTCGGACCAGATGTACGAGTAGTAGGCCGACGCGTACCCACCCCCGAAGAGGTGCGCGAATGAGGGCAGGATGTGACGTTCGACGAAGCGGTCCGAGGGTACGAAGGGGCGCAGTGCCCCGGCCGCGTAGTCCATGACGGGGACTCCGCCGCGCCAGGTGCGGTGGAGCTCCAGGTCCAGGTTGGCGAAGGAGAGCTGCCGCATCTGCATCCAGCCTCCCATGAAGCGGCGCGCGGCGAGGAGGCGCTCCAGCATGGCGTCCGGGAGCGGCTCGCCGGTCTCGTAATGTCTTGCGAAGAGGTCGAGGGCTTCGCGCTCCCAGCACCAGTTCTCCATGATCTGCGAGGGGACCTCGACCCAGTCCCACGCGACGTTGACGCCGCCGCGGGCGCGGATCTCAACGCGGGAGGCCGTGTGGTGGAGGAGGTGGCCGAACTCGTGGAAGAGGGTGCAGACCTCGCGGTGGGTGAGCAGGGCCGGACGGGTGGCGGTGGGCGGGGTGAAGTTGCCGCCGATGAAGGCCAGGTGGGGGTCGAAGCCGCCGTCCCGGGTGGGGCCGCCCGAGACGAGGCTGTCCATCCATGCGCCCTGGCGCTTGGTCTCGCGGGGAAACCAGTCGGTGTAGAAGGAGCCGAGGTGGACGCCGGCTTCGTCGCGGACTTCGAAGAAGCCGACATCGGGGTGCCACACGGCGGGGTTGTCCACGGGCTTGACGGAGAGGCCGAAGAGACGTTCGGCGATTTCGAAGAGCCCCGATTGGACCTCTTCCAGGGGGAACCAGGGCCGGAGCATCTCGTCGTCCACGTCGAAGCGCTCCTTGCGCAGCTTCTCCATGAGCCAGCCCACGTCCCAGGGCTCGAGGTCGTTCAGGCCGGACCGGCGCGCGTGGGTTTCCAGTTCGGAGGTGTCACGGTCGTGGAAGTGGCGGGTGCGGTCGATGAGTTCGTCGAGGAAGGTGCGGACCTGGCCGCCGGAACGGGCCATCAGGGTCTCAAGGCGGTAGTCGGGGAAGTCGGGATAGCCGAGCAGTTCGGCGACCTGGCGGCGCAGCTCGAGGATGCGCGCGACCAGTGGGCGGTTGTCGCGCTCGCTCGTGGTGCCGCGGTCCAGGTAGGCCGTGTGGATCTCGCGGCGGAGCGACCGGTCATCGGCGTGCTGGAGGACGGCCTGCACGCTGGGCATGTCGAGGGTGATGAGCCAGCCGTCCTCGCCCCGGTCGGCGGCGAGTTGGGCCGCTCGTTCGAGGGCGGTCTCCGGGAGGCCCGCCAGCGTGTCCGGATCGGTGATCACCTTGCCATAGGCGGCGGTCTCCTCCAGGAGGTTCTCCTCGAAGCTGCGGCCGAGTTCGGAGAGTTCGAGGCGCAGGTCCTCCAGGGTCTTCTTGTCGGCGGAGCTCAGGGCGGCGCCGGCGCGGCGGAAGTCTCGCAGCGTGCGGTCGAGGTGGCGGCGGCGCAGGCCGGTCAGGGAGGTGCCTTCGGGCGAGGCCGCGAAGTCGCGCAGGCGGCGGTAGAGTCCCTCGTGATGGTGGAGGCGGCTGGAAAAGCGGGTGATCTCGGGGAGCGCCGCGGCGTAGGATTCGCGCAGCTCGGGGGTGGCATCGACGTTGTGCAGGTGGGAGATGGGGGACCAGGTGCGTTCGACCTCCTCGGTGAGCGCGTCAAGTTCGCCCACGACGTCGCCGTACGAACCGCCCGATCCCGCGCCCAGCTCCTCGATGCGCTCCCCGGCCCGCGTGAGGGCTTCCGTTATCGCGGGGCCCACGTCTCCGGGTTCGATGCGGTCGAAGGGGACCGGGAAGGTGTGGTCGAGGAGGGGGTTGGCGCTGCTGCTCATGAGGGGCCGGTCGCGCGCGGTGGTGACGACGGGATGCTCAAGTCGCACCGAGCACGGTATCCACCCATTTCCGCGTCACCCGCGCCACCTCCGCGAGGACATCCTCCTGCGTCCGCCCCAATCGCTTCAGCATCTTGAGCGAGTGATCGCCCCCTTCCAGAACGTTCAGCGTCGCATGCGGCCCGACCCGCTCCAGGAGGGGCCGGAGCAGCTCCAGGTCGGCAAGGCGGTCGCGCGTGCCCTGGTGAAAGAGCATGGGACAGGGGACGTGCATGAGGTGGTCGCCGCGCACGCTCTCACGACGCCCCGGGGCGTGGAGGGGGAAGCCGAGGAAGACCAACCCCGCCGGGCACTCGGCGTCGCCCCCCGCGGCCTGGGACAAGGCCTCCTCGGTGTTCGAGCGGCGATGCGCCCGGGATTCATCGACGGATTGCAGGGGGCGGCCGATCGCGTCCGCACCGACCAGCGCCGCCGCCCGCGCCCGCTCCGCCACCAGTGTGGAACTCATTCTCCCCCCCATCGACTTGCCCCCCGCGAAAAGAGGCAACCCGTCCGCGCACTCGTGTCCCGCGCGCAACGCGGAAGCCACCACCGCGAGGAGTCGGCGGAGGTGGTCGGGCCGCCTACGACCAGCCTCCATGTACTGAAAGTTGTAGCGGAGCGTGGAGATCCCCTCGTCCGCCATCGCCTCGGCCGCCGCCTCCATCCACGGATGGGTCATGGACGCCCCGGCACCGTGTCCGAGGACCAGGAGACAGGAGGGGGACCGCGCCTCGGTCAGGAGCCCCGAGACGGGGGTGTGGCCCTTCCCCTCGATCACCATGCGATGCCGTAGTCCTCGCCGTGGTTGCTGGAACCGCCCCACATCGTGCCGGTCACGGCGTCGAAGAAGATCGCGTTGATGGGGCCGGAGGTGCGCGCGGAGAAGGTCAGGTCGTACCCCATCTCCTGGAGCTCGGCCCGGACCCAGGCGGACACCCCGTCGTTGAGAAGGAGGCGTCCCGGCTGCGATTCGTGCGCGCCGAAGGAACTGCGCATCTGGTAGCTGTTGAAGTTGGCCGCCTCGGCCGCCTGCTGAACATTCATGTCGAACTCGACCATGTTCAGGAAGAACTGGAGCAGATTCTGGTCCTGTCCGTCACCGCCCTGCACCGCGAAGGAGAGGAAGGGCTTACCGTCCTTGAGGGCGAGCGAGGGGGTGAGGGTGGCGCGGGGGCGCTTGCCGGGCTCGACGACGTTGTAGGGACCGGCGCGTTCGTCCAGGACGAAGCTCTGCATGCGCTGGCTCATGCCGATGCCGGTCCTGCCGGCGATGACCGCCGGGATCCAGCCGCCGGACGGGGTGATCGACACGACCCAGCCGTCGGCGTCGGCCGCCTGGATGGAGGTTGTGCCGGCGTAGAAGGCTTCGTTGGCGCTCATTTCGGCCGACTCGGGGGTCGCGACCGGCTCTGCGTTCCACGTCTTGATGAGGTGCAGGAAGGGGTTGGTGCCGTTCTGGAAGGGATAGGGATCGCCGGGGAGGACGTCCGGGTTGTTCTTCTCCCAGTCGATTTCGGCGGCGCGCGCGGCGGCGTAGTCCTTCGAGAGCAGTCCGGCGACCGGCTCCTCGGGCGGATAGTAGGGGTCGCCGTAGTAGAAGTCGCGGTCGGCGAAGGCCAGGTTCATGGCCTGGTAGACGGCGTGAATGTAGCGGGTGGAGTTGTAGCCCATGGCGGCCACGTCGAGTCCCTCGAGGATGTTGAGCGCCTGGAGGAGGACGGGGCCCTGGACCCAGGTGGTCAGCTTGTAGACGTCGATGCCCTTGTAGGAGGTGGTGACGGGCTCTTCCAGGTAGACCTGCCAGTTGTCCAGGTCGGCCATGGTGTGCAGACCGCCCTGCTCCTGCGAGCCGCGCACGAATTCCTCGGCGATGTCGCCGCGGTAGAAGCGGTCGTAGGCGGCCATGATGGCGTCCCTGCGCGAGGCGCCGGCCGCGAGCGCTTCGGCCTCGGCCTCGACGAGCTTCTCCAGGGTGCGCGCGAGGTCCTCCTGGACGAAGATCTCGCCGGGGGCGGGGGCTGCGCGTTCGTCGCCGAAGTGCGGCAGGAAGACGGACTTGGAGTACGGCCACCCGGCCAGGCGCTCCTTCTCGCGCTCCAGCGCATCGGCCGCCTGCGCCTCGATGGGGTAGCCGCGCGCCATGTCGATCGAGGGCGCGAGGACTTCGGCCAGGCTGAGGCGCCCGTACTCGGCCACCATGACCATGAGGCCGCCGGGGGTGCCGGGGGTGACGGCGGCCAGGGGGCCGTAGGCGGGGGGGATGTCCATGTCCTGTTCGTGGAAGAACTCCGGGGTGGCGCCGGTGGGCGCGACCCCCAGCGCGTTGATGCCGATCACCTTGCCGGTCTCGGGGTTGTAGATGAGCGCCTGGGTCTCGCCGCCCCAGCCGAGCACGTCCCACATGGTGGCGGTGGCGCCGAGCATGGCGGCCGCGGCGTCGACGGCGTTGCCGCCCTTGAGGAACATCATGGCGCCGGCGGTCGCGCCGAGGGGCTTGCCGGTGATCGCCATCCAGTCCTTGCCGTGGAGGACGGGCTTCTGGGTGCGTTGGGCGGTGGCGTCGGTGGCGGTGGCGGCGAGGGCGCCGAGGAGGAGGATGCGGGAGAAGGTTGATTTGCCGGGCATGAGTGGGACTCCGGGTTCGTGTGCTATCCGGGCGTTATCCCGCTGGGGATTGTGGGGCGCCGGAACCGGTTGGTAGCCTACCAGCAAGGTCATTTCGGCGCCAGCGGGCGCCGCAGACGCGCCCCTACCCGCCAATCAACTCGTACACCACCACACTCTCCACATCCATGTCGTCCTTCTCGGCACCGAGGACGAGCCCCCCGGCCACATCGAGAATCCGGAATCCGGACGGAGCCTCCACCGTGCCCAGCCATTCGCCATCGGACGAAATAACGATGTACGGCGGCACGCTATTGGGCTCGCCGCCCGGCTTGTAGGAGGGGAGCCATACCCTGCCTTCGGCGTCGGCGAAGGGGGTGCCGAACCGTGGCAACGGCCGGCCGATGCTGGCTTCATAGGCGGCCAGGTTGCGGCGGACGATCGCCGCGATCAGGTCATCGGGTAGGCTGGGGTTTTGCATGCGAACCGACATTCGGTGCTCGGCCTCGAACGGCTCCAGCCACTCCTCGGTCAGCAAGTCCGGTTCGGCTTGCCACCGGACGATCTGTGCAACGGTGCCGTCGGGCAGATGCCAAGTGACCTCGGTCCTGTCGGCCCTGGTGTAGACGAAGTGTCCGCCGGCAACCATGACCTCACCGATTGCTGCGATCGGGTCCAACTGCAGCTCCGGCGGTATTCGCGGAATGAAGTCGTACGACGCGACCGTGTCGACGGCCCCGGTCTCCGTGTCGAGCCGGGCCATGTACCCGGGGAACCAGTCCCCTTCGAATCCGAAGGGAGAAACGGAGGCCAGCAGCAACCCCCCGGATCGACCGATTCCCTCCACACCGAGGCCGCCGGTATGCCGGATGCCGGTTGTGCGCGCGACCTCGCCACCAACAAAGAGAGTCATGCGCCGGAGCATGGCGTCGACGGCCAGGATACTGTCCTGCCCCAGTGCGAATAAGGCGCTGACATGTCCCACATCCCCCGGTCCCTCGCCCTCCGTGGCAAGCACATCGAAGGTCGCGCCGTCGTGGCCGAACACGACCAGTTCGGCGTTCAACGCGTCGTAGACGACCGCGCTGCCGTCAGGGAGGAGGCGCCCGATGCCGGCCTCCTGGAAGGCATAGTCACCCGGGTTGGCCCCGTGGCGGTACCGTGGTTCCCCGGCCAGGCGGAATGCAGGGTCGGCGGTCGGCGTTTCCTCGTACCGGACGATCCGCACGCCCGCGCTGTCCTCGACTTGAACCGGGGTACCGCCGAGCGTCGAGGTGTCGCCTGCGCAGGCCGCCAACCCGGCCGCCAGCGCAAAAACAAGGTGGGTTCGGCCCGGCATTTCTTGCTCTCCTTCGATCTGGGCGGCATCGCTGGCCGCAGCCCGGTGGGTCGGCGGGGCCACCCTGGTAGTTACCCCCCGTGGTTACTCTCGTCAATGATCATCGTTGTCCTCTGCGGGAGCGGCATGCTGTAAACCCGGGTTTACAGAATGTCATGTGCGGATTACTCGCTTCGGCCAATTGGATAGCGGGGGTGCTCGTTCGCTTGAGGCCGCGCGGCGTCTGTGTAGGTGTGTATATGAGTATATGAGTATGTGTGTAGGGCGCGCCGCGCCGGGCAGCGGTCGTGGGCGGCGCGCGAGGGACTGCGTTGGGCCGACCAGGGGTTGTTTTCCACGAGCAGTTGGCGCGCGGTCTACCCCACCGCCCTGGAGGTCCCGCCGTTCCAGCTCGTTTGGAGGCCGCGAATCAGGGATCTTGGGAGCCTACTTCCGTAGCCCATACAACCGAACCTGTTCGACATCCTGCTCCCCGCGCCACACGCCCAGAACGTAGTCCTCGCCGATCTCCAACCCGGCGATGTCCAGTTGGAGCCGGGGCGGCATCGCGACAGTACCCAGCCAGGTGCCGTCTGCCGAGTAGACCTCGAACGGCGGCACCGGTGTGCCGGGAAGGGAGTACGGTTCCACCCAGAGATTCCCGGCCGCGTCGAGATGGATCGACTCGAGGACCGGAAGCGTCGGGGCCATCGGAAGCTCGCGCCACGCCGGTATGCTGGCCTCCGCCTCTTCCCGCGAGTAACCGCCGTACTCGATGTTCCTCCACACCATCGATTCGAGGAAGGCATCCACGTGCTCGCTTGTGACCTCCAGCACGGGGTCGTTCCGCCGGAGAATCGCCGTGGTGGACGTGTCGTCGAGGGAGACCGACCTGATGGAAAAGAACTCCGTGTCAACGACGGCGAGACGCCCGGGTATCACTGCCCACCGGGGCCCCTTCCCGAATTCGTAGCCGGTATACCGGACTTGCCCGCCGCTGTACCGCTGGATGTGTTGCTCGCCACCGGGCACGGCCATCAACTCTCGCATGGAACCATCATCCAGCGAGTAGCTCGCGATCCGCACCCCCGGCCACCGCACCACGCCAACCGGCATCTCTCCCCGGTAGTCGGAAAAGGTCATGACCAAATGACGTTCCGACAAACCGATGACGTCCGTCGCTCTGAACCCGGGCCAGGGAGATTCCATCGGCACGGTGCGGGATACGCCGCCATCGGGACCGAACACCTGAAGCCGGTTGTTGCGATGGTCAAAGGTGACCACGGAATCCCCCGGGAGCGAACCCAGGAACGACAGCTCCAGATGTTCCCCGGGCCCCTGCCCCCTTCCCGCCGCCCGCCACACGAAAGTGCCGTCTCTGTCGAACCGCCGCAGTTCACCACTCATCATTTCTCCGATCACGATGTCGCCGCGGCTCAGCCGTACGGCGCCGGCCACCCAGTCCAGCAGGTACTCCGGCGGCCCGCCGATGTTGCCGATCCGGACCAGAGGCTCGTCCCCGACCGTCCAGCCTTCGCCGGGGCTCCAGAGCGGGGCCAGCGCATTGACGATCGGGATGCCGGCGGAATCGGACCGCTCAATGCCCGGAGATTCCGGAGACGATTCGCAGGCTGCCAGGGCGAGGAGCAGGCAGGAAGTCAACCACCCGCCGGCCGCATTGTGTCGATCAAGTCCGGTTCTGGTCATTGTCTCGATACTCCTGGTGTTCATGGCGGTTCGCAGCGTTTGTTTAGTCCTCTCCCTCAACGCTCGCCTGGCCTGTAGCCCTTCGGCGGCCGCCCTTGACTCCTTGTCCACCGGTTGCCTGATCCGGCGTCCCCACCCTGGGCCAGCCGCACGCGACGACACTCGCCAAGCCCGGCTTGATGGACGGGTACCGGCACGCACCCGACGCCGGGGCGGCGGGCATTCACCCGCCACCGACCCCCCTCAGAGACTTCGGATCAGCTCGAGCAGATCCTTGCGCGCCTGGTCGACCGACTGCCGGATCATCTCCATTAGCCGGTCGGCATTGAGATCCCGCAGCTGCTGTTCCAGTCTCGCGACCTCGTCCAGTCTCGCGATCTCCACATCAGTGCCGGTGGACGCGCCAGTATCCTGCCCGGTCTCCCGGATCCGGCCCGCCCGCGCCGTGATCGCCTGCTCGGTGCGCCGGGTCACCTCGTCCAGGCGCGCGGTCTTTTCCTCGATCTCAGCTTCGATCTTCTGCAACCCCGCGTAGTCCTCATAGGCCGTGATCCGGTCTTCGATCGTCCGTACTCTCCTGTCGAGAGTGTAGCTCTTAATCCGGTCCTCTACCTTCCGGACCTTCCCGTACAGGCCGTACGCCGAGATCTGCGCATCGATGCCCTTGATGCGCTCCTCCCAGGTCTTGATGCTCTGATCGATGGATTCCCTTTCGGTCGAGACCGCGGTCTTCAGGCGCGGGATGATTGCGGTGATCTGGGCCTCGTATGTGGCCTTCACCTCCTGAAACGCCGCTACCCGGGCACGGTGCATGACGATCTCGCCGCGCATCCCGGAGACGACACCCCGGTGGTAGGCGATCTCGCCGCGCATGCCCGACAGCACCTCCTGGTGGTAGGAAATTTCGTCCAACAGGTCCGCGACGACGCTCTGGTGGTACGCGACCTGGCGTTGGAGGCCCGCGACGACGCCGCGGTCGGATGCCCCCTGGTCCTCGAGTCCCGACACCGCACCCAGACGCCGCTTTATTCCGTCCTCAAGCTCCGATTCCTCATGATAGATCCGATCGATATCCATGAGGCCTCTGAGCACGGTGAGCATCCCGTCCCGCCACTGTCGGGCCAGTTCGTCAAAGGGCCGATTCTCACGTCCGACGCTCCACCAGTGTTCCACACCGACTTCGCCCGGCCGCCTGGTCACGGGCCGCATGATCAGTCGATGGAGTTTCTCACCTTCGGATTCGAGGAGGATCCAGCCGCCCGCGGCGATGGTTGGGGTCCCGCTGCGCCCAAGATCCACTTCGCCGTGCAAGCGCATGCAGAGTTGCACCTCTTCGACGGATGTCACGGCAAACTGGTCCTCACCCTCCCGCTTGATGCCGATGGGCAAAGTCCGGACGTTGAAGACCGGGACGGGGGAGCTTCCGGGGACCGTGTCTCCGGTTTCCTCCTGGCCTGCGGACGGAGGCCAGCAGTTCATCTCCTGCAAATCCACGGGCGGGGGCGCGGTCACGTCGTACCCGGCTGTGACGATGCCCGGCGGATTGGAGACCGCGCTTCGTCCGCGGTCGACCGCTCCGGTGATCGACGCCCCGTCGCCGATGCCCGGTCCCGGCACACCATTCCCACCGTCACCAATTCCCGCTTCGGCAGGCCCTCGGCCAGCGCTATTGGCGGTCTCCACAGCCGTGGAACCGTAAGTCCCCCGATCCTCGGGCTGCATGTCAGCCACATCGACGGCAACGGCCGGTTTCTCTAGGTCGATCTCCCGAGAGGAGGGCTCGTGGGCCTGGATGACAGGGGCGTCGGCCTGTTCCCTGGGAACCGGATGGGCGATAGCCGTGGACAGTCCCAGCAGGCCAGTCACCGTCAGGAGCGCTCCGGAGACGAGTGCGCTGGTGCGCGGGCGGCCAGGTCGCAGTATGGCCATGATTCTTCTCTCCAGTCGTGATGGGGATTGCCGGGCCATCGAGAGGGCGGCGACGGGGAGGCGTGGGGAGGTGGTCTCCGTGGCCAGGGACACCAGGTGCCGCGCGTATTCCGAAGGCCGTGAGCCGAATTCGAGAACCCGCTCGTCGCATGCCTCCTCGCGGCTGGCCGCCGCCAGCCTGGACGCGACCCAGCTGAGCGGGTGGAACCAGTAGAGCGAGAGCACGATCCCGCTCAGCAGCTGGCGGAGCGCGTCGCGCCGGCGGACGTGTACCACCTCGTGCATCAGCACCACCGTCCTTCGCTCCGGGTCCCACGTCGCCGAGGACGCCGGAAGGAGGATCACCGCCTTCCGGAATCCCCCCGTCATCGGAGTCCCGGCAGCCTCGCTCACGAGGAGCCGCACATCTCGACGGAGGCCCAGCCGAGATCCGACGGCTCCCAGGTCACGGATCCAGAGGGGGTCCTCTATCGGATGCGCCCGCCGAACCAGGGTGCGGAAGCGGAGGTGTCCGACAGCAAGAGACACCAGGCCGGCCAGGCATCCGATCGCCCATAGCAGCAGTAGTTGCGCGCGTGGACCCCAAGCGGCGATGGGCCCCCCGCCACGCCGGGTGGCGGGCTCCGACGCGGATCCCCCCACCGTCTCTGAGACGTGTTCGAACTTCGCGTTTCGTGCTCCGGCCGACTCCGGATCCGGTCCTGTGGCCGATCCCGCCACGACGTCGCGCGCCGGCGCGGTCGCAGGTTCTTTCTCCAGGCCTGAAGGCTCCGGCGGAGTGATCGTGATCTCGGAACGCGGAGGCGCCGTGTTGGCGGCGCTGGACGCCGATGCCGCCGCAAACTCCGCGGGCTCGGTGCCCGGCAACCCCATGGCTACCGCCTCCGCGGCCGGACGCGTTGCCACAGGAAGCAGAGGCATCTCCCACCGGGGAGCCTGGAACGTCAGGGCCGGCAGAAGCAGGAGAAGGAGGAGAGTCGCGGTCCAAAGGCGGTGACGCACCTGGGCCGATCTTTTTCGCATGAGCCAGGCAAGGGCGATTCCCGTCGCCAGCACGACAGTAGCCCGGATCACGAAGCCGGGGAGCGGCGCCGATTCGGCCACCCACTGGAAGTCCATCATCGTCCTTCCTCCGAGGCCTCGGCGATCAACGCCATGATGCGTTCACGTTCGTCCTCGTCGAGCGGGCCCTCCTCCAGTGCGATGAGCGTTGCAACTGCTCCTTCCACCGAACCTCCAAAGAAGGTCTTGAGAACATGCCTCATCGCGCTGCGGCGGGCCGCGCGTGCCGGAATGCGAGGCGTGTAGACGTAGCGGGGAGCGTCGTACTCCTTCGCCAGGTGGCCCTTCCGGACAAGAATCCGCAGTATCGACCGCACGGCGGAGTCCGTGGGCGGATCGGACATGCGCTTGCGTATCTGGACCGCGGTCGCTCCACCCAGTTCGTGGATGATGTCCATGACCTGTCGCTCTCGCCGGCTGAGCGGCGGCATCTCGGCCATTGCTCTTCCCTCTGTCAGGAGTGGACGGGATTCAGTCGAGGGGGATTGGACTCGTTCCCGTCGAAGATACGCATTGGCTGGTGAAAAATCAACACTCCATGGCGCGGCGGCCACGGCCGCGGCCGCACGCTCGGGTACCTTCGGGTGCCCTTTCGGTGGCCGCGAAGCGACCCGGCCTGCGGGACCCCGCCCGGTTCGATTACTTTTTCCGGCGTCCCCAGGAGCGTTCCAATCCGACCAGGCGCGACGATGGACTTCATCCGAAGCATGATTTCGCGGGACCTGAAGACCGGGAAGTACGACGGCCGCGTCGTCACCCGCTTCCCCCCCGAACCCAACGGCTTCCTGCACATTGGCCACGCCAAGTCGATCTGCCTCAATTTCGGGTTGGCCGCGGAGCACGCGGGGGGCGTCTGCCATCTCCGCCTGGACGACACCAACCCGGATACCGAGAAGGCCGAGTTCGTCGAGGCCATGAAGCGCGACATCCGCTGGCTCGGATTCGACTGGGAGGAACACCTCTACCACGCGTCGGACTACTTCGAGCAGCTGTACCGATACGCGCTGGTGCTTGTCGACAAGGGGCTGGCCTACGTGGACTCGTCGACCGAGGAGGAGATTCGGGAGCGGCGCGGCAGCGTGACGACGCCTGGCGTCAACAGCCCCTACCGGGACCGCTCCCGCGAGGAGAACCGCGACCTCTTCCAGCGCATGCGAGCGGGCGAGTTCCCCGACGGGAGCCACGTGCTCAGGGCGAAGATCGACATGGCCCACCGCAACATGATCATGCGCGATCCCCTGCTCTACCGGATCCGCCATTCGCACCACTACCGGCAGGGCGACGACTGGCCGATCTACCCGATGTACGACTTCGCGCACTGCCTGTCCGACTCTGTGGAGCGGATCACCCACTCGCTCTGCACCCTCGAGTTCGAGAACAACCGCGAGATCTACGACTGGCTGCTGGTGCACGTCGACGCGCCGGTCCCCCGCCCCGAGCAGACCGAGTTCGCGCCGCTGGTGCTCGACTACGTGATCACCAGCAAGCGCAAGCTGAAGGAGCTGGTGCGGACCGGGCACATGCGGGGCTGGGACGACCCGCGCATGCCCACGCTGGCGGGGCTCAGGCGGCGCGGCGTCACGCCAGAGGCGATCCGGAAGCTGTGCGACATGGTGGGGGTCGCCCGGACCCAGTCTCGCGTGGACTTCGGGAAGTTCGAGTTCGCGGTGCGCGACGATCTGAACCGGCGGGCGCCGCGGGCCTTCTGCGTGCTGGATCCGCTGAAGGTGGTGCTGACGAACTACCCGGCCGGGCGTGAGGAGGTCTTCAGCGCGCCGCGGATGCCGGGGGAGAATGGTGATCGCGGGACCCGGGAGCTTCCCTTCGGACGAGTGCTGTACATCGACCGGGAGGATTTCGCCGAAACCCCGCCCCCGGGTTTCCACCGGCTGCGGCCCGGAGGCGAGGTGCGGCTCAAGTACGCGTGCACAATCCGCTGTGACGCGGTGGTAAAGGACGACGCCGGCCGGGTGACCGAACTTCGGTGCTCCTTCGACCCCGCGACCCGGGGCGGTTCGCGCCGCGTGCGGGGGATCATCCACTGGCTGAAGGCGGACCGGGCGGTGCGCGCGGAGGTGCGGCTCATCGACCGGATGTTCGCGGTGCCGGAACCGCCGCCGGACGACATCGTCGGGGCGCTGAATCCCGACTCGGAGAGGATCGTGGCAGACGCGCTGGTGGAGCCGGGGGTGGCGGGGACGCCTCCAGGTACGCACTTCCAGTTCGAGCGGCACGGGTACTTCTTCACCGATCCGGTGGACTCGGGGGAAGACCGGCTCGTCTTCAACCGGACCGTCACCATGCGGGACAGCTGGGGCGCGCGTTTGCACAAGCGGTCGCCGGGCATCGACGGACCCCGCGCTTCCGTCCGGGAAAAGGCCGATGGGGATGACGGCGGGACCGCCCAACGACCGGACACGCCCGAGGAGACGCTCGGCTCCGACGAGGAGAGGCGCCGGTTCCGGGACCTCCGATCGCTCGGCGTCAGCGCGGCGGCCGCGGCGAGCCTGGTGCGGTCACCCACCGCATTGGAGCTCTTCGAGGCGGCGCGAGCGCGTTATCCCGAGGGGGTGGCATCGATCGCGGCCTGGCTTGTGAACGATTTCACAAGGCTGCTCGGCAGCGGCGACCGGACCGATGCGGCCCGGCTCGAACCGGTCGCTCTGGCCGATCTGGTCCGCGCCGTCGATTCGGGGGATCTGTCCCACCGCCAGGGCCGCACGGTCCTCGCCGCGCTGCTCACGCGAGGAGGCTCGTTCGAGGAGGCCCGGGCGGCGGCCGACCTTGCGGAGATCGACGACGAGGGGACGCTGCGCGACATGCTGGAGGGCCTCGTCGAGGAGTTTCCGGACAAGGCGGCCGCGTTCAGGGAGGGCCGCACCGGTCTGCTGGGGTTCTTCGTCGGACAGGTGATGCGCCGGACGCGGGGCAAGGCCGATCCGAAGGCCGCGAGCCGGTTGGCGGAAGCGATCCTTTCGGACCCTGGCGATTGAAGGAGCGTCTCAGTACCCCGCCGCCGTACCGTCCGAGTCCCGCGGATCGGGCACCCCCACCAGCACCCCGCCCCCCCCCACAAAGATGCAGTGCGCGATCCCTTGGCGGCCGCTCAACGAAATCTGGTGCCCCATTGCGGTCAGCAGGGCCGCGTCCTCTTCACTCATGTAGCCGTCCTCAAGCCGGGCCGCATCGGGGAGCCACTGGTGATGCAGCCGCTTCGTCGCCACCGCGTCGGCGGGGGACATCCCGAAATCGACCACGTTCACCACGATCTGGAGCACGGTGTTGATGATCGTGCGTCCCCCGGGGCTGCCGACCACCGCGACCAGTTCACCGTCGCGGGCCAGGATGGTGGGGGTCATCGACGACAGCATGCGCTGCTCGGGACGCGCCAGGTTCGGCTCCGTGCCGATCAGGCCGCGGTCGGTGGTGAGGCCAGGCTGCGCGTTGAAGTCCCCCATCTCGTTGTTCAGGAGGAAGCCGGCGCCGGGTACGGTGATGTAGGAGCCGTAGCCCCCTTCGAGGGTATAGGTGACCGAAACGGCCATTCCGTCGGCGTCCACCACGGAATAGTGCGTAGTCTCGGAGCTTTCCCAGCCGGGGTCGCCCGCCACGTCGCCGGGATCGGAAACGCTCGCGGCGTCGGCCTGGATCGTGGCGCGGATCTCGGCCGCGTACTCCTTGCTGGTCAGCCGCGCGACCGGCACGTCGGAGAAGTCGGGGTCGGCCAGGTGAGTCGCGCGATCGCGGAAGGCGCGCCGCATGGCCTCGATGAGGTGGTGCGCGTGGTCGGGGCTGTTCGCGCCCATCGCGGCGATGTCGAACCCTTCCAGCACGTTCAGCATCTCCACCAGCGCGGTCCCGCCGGAGGACGGCGGCGCCATGCTGATGATGTCGTACCCGCGGTACGTCCCGCGCACCGGCTCCCGCTCCACGGCCTGGTAGCGGGCCAGGTCCTCCTCGGTGATCCAGCCGCCGCCGCGCTCCATCTCCTCGGCGAGGAGGCGCGCAGTTTCGCCGGCGTAGAACCCGTCGCGCCCCTGGTCGCGGATCCGTGCCAGCGTGGACGCCAGGTCGGCCTGCACGAGGGTGTCGCCCGGTGCGTAGGGCTCGCCGTCGCGGAAGAACTGGGCGAAGGTGGCCGGATAGTCGCGGAACGCATCCAGCCGTCCGGCCAGCGAGCCCGCCAGGCGTTCGCTCACCTCGAAGCCGTCGCGGGCCAGGACGACCGAGGGCTCCACCAGCCCCGCCCACGCCGCGGACCCGTACTTCTCGTGGGCCTGCGCGAAGCCCGCCACCGTACCCGGCACGCCGACGGCCAGGTGGCTGCGGTGGTGGATCTGGTAGGAGTACTCGCCGTCCTCGTCCAGGAACATCTCCGGGTGGGCCCTGAGCGGCGCCTTCTCCCGGAAGTCCATGACCGTCGAAGACCCGTCCGGGGAGCGGATCACCATGAAGCCGCCGCCCCCGATGTTGCCCGCCGCGGGGTGCGTGACCGCCAGCGCGAAGCCGGTGGCGATCGCGGCGTCCACGGCGTTGCCGCCGGCCCGCAGCACCTCGGCCCCGGCGCGGCTGGCGTGCGGGTAGGCCGAAACGACCATTCCCCCGCCCGACTCGAGGGTGCCCCGCGCGACGGTGATTTCAGGAGTTTCGGCGGCGGGGGCGCCGCAGGCGGCAGCGAAGAGGGCCGCCAGGAGCGGCACGAATTGCAGGAATCGGCGCGGGTTCATCTGGTTCTTCCGTCTCTGTTTGGTTCCCAAGGGGAGGTGTGGCGTTGAGAAGCCCAATAGTGTACGTCGGGTTGCCAGGTCCACAAGGGACAGGTCAACCATGGTTGACAAAATGGAAAGCGTGGTTGACCGTCCCCTGCGCTCAGCTTCCCGCGACCGCGGCCACCTTCCCCTCCCGCTCCGGGTCCGGAACCAGCGGCGGCACCAGAATGGCGGAATCGCCGTCGGCAGCCGGGACGCCGGCCCCCTCCTCCGGCTCGCTGCGCCGGAAGAACCGGGCCAGGTCGCTCACTACGCTGTAGAGCACCGGCACCAGAATCAGCGTCAGGAACGTCGCGAAGATGATGCCGACGATCACCGCCACCGCCATCGGACCCCACCACGCCGCCTGCTCCCCACCCCAGAACAGCTCCGGCGAGAGGCTCGCGAAGAGCCCGAAGAAATCGAAGTTGAGCCCGACGGCGAGCGGGACCAGTCCCAGAGCGGTGGTCAGCGCGGTGAGCAGCACAGGCCGCAGCCGCGTCTTGCCCCCCTGCACCACCGCTTCCCGGCGATTGAGGCCATCCCGCTTCCGCAGCACGTCGATGTAGTCGATCAGTACGATCGCGTTGTTCACGACGATCCCCGCGAGCGAGATCACGCCCACTCCCGTCATGATGATCACGAAGGGCATCTGGAAGACCAGGAGGCCGATCAGCACCCCGATCGTCGACATGATCACCGATGACAGGATGATGAGCGGCTTGACGACCGAGTTGAATTGGGTGACCAGAATGAGAGCGATCAGCATGAGCGCCATCATGAAGGCGGTCATCAGGAATTCCTGCGCTTCCTGCTGGTCCTCCTGCTCGCCGGTGAAGGCCAGGGCGTAGCCGGGGGGAAGCGCGGCGGCAAAGCCGGCCAGAACCTCCTCCACCTGGCCGAGCACGTCGTTGCTGTTGTAGCCGGCGGCCACCTCCGCGCTCACCGTCGCCACGCGGTCCATGTCCTTGCGGCGAATCGAACTGTATCCCTCGCCCACCGTCCAGTCGGCCACCGAGAGCAGTGGAATCTGGATCCCGTCGGCAAACGCCGTCAGCTGGTTGAGGTCCGTCAGCTCGCGGCGGTCCTCCTCACGCAGGCGCACGATAATGTCGTATTCGTCGTTGCCGGTGCGGTACTTGGCCGCCTCCAGCCCGTTGATGGCCCCTCGCACCACGAATCCCACGTCGTTGGTCGAAAGGCCGTAGAGGCTGGCCTTTTCGCGGTCCACCTCGACCCGCAGCTCGGGCCGTGCGTCGTCCATGTCGCTTTCGAGCCCGACCAGGCGCGAATACACCGGTGCGCCCTCGATCAGGTCGACCGCCTGGTTGGCCAGCTCCTCGAGCAGGACCGGGTCCTCGCCGCTGATCTCGATGTTCACGGGCGGTCCGGAGGGCGGCCCCTCGGTGATCTTGTCGACCCGCACTTCGGCGCCCGCCAGGTTGGTGCCCACCCGTTCCTGCATGTCGGCGAGCGTGGCGAAAACGTCGAAGCGGCGGTCCTGGTAGTCGACCATGCTCACGGTGATCCGGCCGGCCTCCGGGCCCGACGGTCCGCCCCCGTCCATGAAGCCGCCCCCACCACCTCCCGACCCCACCGTGGTCACCACTGTTTCCGCGTCCCCGAGTCCGGTGATCCCCGCCAACTCCGCCTTCAGCCGGCGGGCGTAGCCATCGGTCACCTCCGCCGCGGTTCCCACCGGCGCTTCGACGGCCACGTAGACGGTCGCGGGCGGGATGTCCTCGGGGAAGTACTCGACCGGGGCCGCGAACCTGCCGTAGATCATGACCGTGCCCACCAGGGCAAGGACCGAACCCGACAGCACCAGCGCGCGATGGTCCAGCGCCCAGCGCAGGCGCCGCTCGTACCACCCGACCAGACGGGGGAAGCCACGCGCCATGAAGGCCTTGCCCATGCGGTCCAGCACCTTTGCGTGCAGGAGCCAGAGCGCCGCCGCGGTGACCACGAAGAGGACAGCTGTAAGGGGATTCAAGATGGCCACTTCCACCAGAACGAGCCCCGCAAGGCAGAGCAGCAGCACCCGGGCCCGCCGAGAAAGCCGCCGCGGCCGCGAACTCTCCGGATCCAAAAACAGCGAACAAAGCGTCGGCACGATCACCAGCGCCACGAAGAGCGAACTCGACAGCGTCACGATGAGGGTAAGCGGGAGGTACTGCATGAACTGTCCGGCCATCCCGGGCCAGAACAGAAGCGGGGTGAAGGCCGCCAAAGTGGTGGCGGTGGCCGCGATGACCGGGACGGCCACCTCGCCGGTCGCCTTCTTCGCCGCGGTCCTGCGGTCCCACCCTTCCTCCATGAAGCGGTAGATGTTCTCGACGATCACGATCGCGTTGTCGACGAGCATGCCGAGCGCGAGGATCAGCGAGAAGAGCACCACCATGTTCATGGAGACGCCCAGCGCCCAGAGCACGATGAAGGAGAGGAACATCGAGGTCGGGATCGAGATCGCCACGAAGATCGAGGTGCGCAGGCCCAACACGAACAGCAGCACGCCCACGATAAGGATCAGCCCGGAGATGATGTTGTTCTGCAGGCTGCTCACCATGTCGCCGATGTCGGCGGACATGTCCGAGGTGATGGAGACGACGGTGGACGGGGGGAATAGCGGCCGCATGGCGTCGATCTCGGCGCGCACCGCCGCGGCCGTCGCGATGATGTTCTCGCCGGAGCGCTTGACCACGTCCAGGGTGACGACCGGCTCCTCGTCCAGCCGCGCGTAGCTTGCCCGCTCGGCGAAACCGAACTCCACGGTGGCCACGTCGCGCACGTAGATGGGACGCCCCCCGACGGTCGTCACGACCAGGTCCCCCACGATCGACGGATCGTCGAACTCACCATCCACGCGAACCAGATACTTCAAGCCGTTCACGTCGATCGACCCGCCCGGGATGTTCACGTTCTCCTGCCGGATGGCACTCAGCACATCGTCGAACGAAACGTTGTAGTACTGCAACTTGGCCAGGTTGACCTCAACCTTTACTTCACGTTCCAGGCCGCCACGCAGGTCCACCCTCAGCACCGCCGGAATCGCCTCGATGCGCTCCTGCAGATCCTCGCCCACCTCCTTGAGCCTGACCAGTCCGTAGCCGCCCGCGATGTTGACCTGCATGACGGGCGCGTCGCTCATCGAGAACTCGAACATGGCCGGATCCTCGGCGTCCGCGGGGATTTCGCGGCGGGCTATGACCAGCTTCGCCCGCACCTTCCGCAGCGCCTCGTCCATGTTGGTCGAGCTCTCGAACTCGGCGACGATCGAAGAGTACCCCTCGACCGAGGTCGACGTGAGTTCCTTGAGTCCGGAGATCGTGTTGAGTTCCTCCTCGATCTTGCGGGTCACCAGGGTCTCGATATCCGTTGGCGACACCCCGGGATAGACGGTGTTGACGGCGATCGAGGGGATCTCGGTCTCGGGGAAGGACTCCTTCGGGATGGCGCGGTAGAAGACCAGCCCGGCGATCGTGATGAAGAGGAAGAGGACGACGACGGACGTGCGGTTCTCGACGGCCAGCGACGTCAGCACGAATTCCTTGAAGGACTTCGGATCGCGTCCCTCCGGGGACCTGTGGCGTCCGTTGCTCACGAGTCGCCACCCTCCCCATCCACCACCCGCACGCGGTCGCCATCGGTCAGCCCCTGCTGCCCCACCACCACCAGCCGGTCACCCGGCGCCAGTCCCGACCCGATGACGACGTCGTTGCCCTGGCTCGCCGCCACCTCCACCCTGCGAGCGGCCGCAACCGTTTCGCCCCCGGCCTCCTCGGCCACGAACACCACCTGCCCGTCCTCCATGGACACGAGCGCCTGCCGGGGAACCACGATGGCGTCGGCCATCTCGCCCTGCGTCACAGACACCTCGGCGACCATGCCCGGCTTGATCACTCCTCCCGGGTTGGGAAGCATCAGCTCGACCGGAAATGTGCGGGCGTCCAGGTCCACCACCGCGCCCACGTAGGTCATGGAACCGGCGAAGACCTCGCCTGGGAGCACATCGAAGGACACGGATGCGTCGGCCCCCACGGCCACGTAGAGCGCGTACCGTTCAGGGACCCCCGACATGATCCTGATCGTGTCCGCCTGGACCACCCGGGCCACGACCGTCCCAGGCGACACCATGGTGCCCACCTCTACGAGGCGGTCGTTCAGGATCCCGCGGATGGGTGCACGGATGGTCGCGCGGGCAAGACGTGCCTGCAACGCTTCGAGGTTGCCCCGGCTCTGCTCCGCAGTGGCCTGGGCTTCGTGGTAGGCCAGCTCCGAACCGATGCCGTCCTCCTCGTAGAGCTTCTTGCGGCTCTCCCACACTTCCAGGTCGTACTCGGACTTGGCGGCTGCGGTCAGAACCTGGGCTTGCAGGATGGTATCGTCCAGGCGCAGAATCGCGTTGCCCGCCCGAACGGGGCTCCCCTTGTCGAGAAGTACCCGCCGCACCACCCCTGCCTCCTCGGCAGACACCATCACGTCGCGCATGGCCAGAGCCACCCCGGTGAGCGGGATGGTGCTGGTGAAGTTTCGCGCCTCTACGCGTTCCACCTCCACGTTGACCACCCGGCGGTAACCTTCGCCCGCGGCCTGTGCCTCCTCCGACGGCTCGCCCTGTGCTCCTCCACAACCCGCCACGCCTCCGGCGACCCAGGCCAGCAGCAGCATCCTGGCCGTCACCACATCTATTCTCCAACTCATGATCTCTCTCGCTCCGTTTCCCGTTTGCATCCTCGTCATCGACCTGCTGCGCCCTGCACTCCGCCGGCCACAGGATCCACATCGACCAGCGGCACCCGGCCGGCCGCCTCGTCGAGGCGTGCCCGCGCAACAAGATAGTCATACACCGCCTGCGCGTAGTTGAACTCGCTCTGCCGAAGTGCCACTTCGGCGTCCGTAAGCTCGAGCTGGCTCCCCAGCCCCTCCCTGTACTGCGCACTCGCGATCTCGTACCCCCGCTGCGCCTGCCCAACGGCCAGCCGTTGCCCCGCCGTGCGCGCGCGTGTTTCATGCACCTCGTCGACCAGGTTGCGCAGCTGTACCTCCGCCCTGTCCGCCGCAACGCGGGTCTGCGACTCGGCCTGACGCAGCGCGGCCTGCCTCTGATCGATCCGGGCGTCGCGGCCGAACCCGGAAAAGATCGGAATCGTGACGCGGAGCCCCACCTGCTTCGATGAACCGCGCTCGACGCTTCTCCCGAAGAAGTCCGGCGTGCCGTTCTGTTGCGCCGCCAGACCGTACGTGCCGAAGGCGAATACCTTGGGCAGGTACTCGACCTGTTCGACTCTCAGCTCCGCGTGGCGCAGGTCGCGCGTCATCTCCAGCTGCCGGATGTCGGACCGGCCGGCGGCGCTCCGGCGCACGAACTCCGCCACCCCCGCCTCGTCCACATCCGGTACACCGTTGAAGGACAGGATATTCCGATTGGCCGGCGAGTTGGCGTCGAAGCTCTCCAGGTCGATCCGCGCCAGGGCTCCGGCCACTTCAAAGTGTGTTTCCGGGTCCAGCGCGAGCTCGACCGTGAGTTCCCTACGGGCCGACTTCATCCGGTTGCGGGCCCGCCTCAGGTTGGGCTCCAGATTCGCCAGTTCGACCTCGAGCCGCAGCACATCGTAGACCGGGGACAGTCCGGCCTCCTGCATGGCCCGGGTTTCGTCGAGCGATTGGCGGACCCGCTTCAGTGAGTTCTCGGTAAGGCGCACCTCCTCCTGCGCGAGCAGCAGGTCGTAGAAGGCCGTCCGGATCCGGGTGACCGTCTGCTGCGTCCGCCCGCGCAGCGCCTCCCGCTGGACCCGCTCGAAACCGGCCGCGGCGCCCAGGCCGACGAAGGCCCTGGGATCGAAGAGCTTCTGCTCCGCGTTGATCGACAGGTTCCAGATGTTGTCCGCGCCGAACTGCACCGGGATGAACTCACCCTCGGCCGCATTCGGGTTGAAGATCTGCGCGGGAAGGAAACTCACCTGGGGCGCCACGTTGCGGGTGAACGAACTCGAAAGGTCCACGCTCGGGTAGACGCTGCTCCACGCTTCGGCCACCTGCTCGCCCGCGACGGCCACCTGGTACTCGGCGTCCAGGACGTCGCGGTTTCGCTCCAACGCCATGCGGACCACCGTGCTCAGTAGGACGGGGGTGTCGCCGAACGCCACGGCGGACCGTTCCTGGGCCTCCGCACGCCCACCCAAAACGGAGGCGCAGGCGAGCGCCCACGGTATCGTGACGGTGACGAGCAGTGCCGGCGCCGGAAGCATCCGCCGATGGGCTTCACGGCGGTCCTTCCGGATATCCGCCAGCGCGCCTCGTGTATCCATATCTGTATCCATGCCAATAACTTGCCCTTTCCCTTTAGTGTTGCCAGAAGTCGAGACACCTACCCGTGAGCCTTCGTTGAACGCGGTCGAAGTCCTTGACTGATCCTCCCCCTTAACATAGGGTCAGACACATGTAGTCGGCGGCCCGACACTTTGTTTCGAGATGGCCGCCGGACGGTCGTCGCGAATGTCGAGGGCCGGAGGAGAGTACAGCTTACCTGAAGGAGCACAGGATGCGGACCACGGGAACCGTCAAGTGGTTCAATGACGCAAAGGGATTCGGTTTCATCAGCCCGAGTGCCGGAGAGCGCGATTGTTTCGTTCACTATTCGGCGATCGAGGGCGACGGATTCCGAAGCCTGGCCGAGGGCGACCAGGTCGAATTCGACATGGTCAACGGTCCCAAGGGACCCGCAGCGGAAAACGTGATCCGCGTGGGAAACTGAAGTAACGGCACGCGAAGCGCCCGCTTCGCACCAATCGCGTGAAGAGGCCGGCGGGGGTCGCCCCGCCGGCCTCTTCCTTTTCCCGCTGACAGTCCACCTCCACAGCTGCTACCGGTCAAAGAGTGCCGCATGCCAGCGCTCCGAGGCGGGTCCTTCCCAACGACCGGCGCGCAGATCCGAGAGCGCAGTGATGGAGTTGTCGAAGACGACGGAATCTGGCGTCACCCCGCCGGCCCGGGCGAGTGCGCGAAACTCCGGACGCGAAGCCCGCCGGATGGCGCCGCTGTTGTCCCTGTACCACACGGTCTCGTTCCCCAGGAAGCGTGCCCCCAACCGCTGCTCGAGGTCCCGCAGCCGGTGAACCAGCGCGTCGATGGAGCAGCCCGAGGGCGGCGCGTGCTCCAGGTCCACTGCCACGATGAGGAAGCGTCCATGCCGCCAGGATCTCGTCGCCCGCAGCGGGACGCCGTGCGCGGCCCACGCCTGCAGGAAACCGTCGACCGAGCCGAGCAGTTCCCCTGTCTCCGGCGCTCCGAGTTCGCGGTCCGTCCCGAAGATCCAGATCCGGGCGCTTCCCGGAAAGTCCTCCATGCCGACACTGGTCGAATCCCGGGAGGGTTCTCTTCGCGGGCTGCTCATCGCTCTCACGGGGCTGTCCCCCCGCCAACCGGTGCCTCCGCCGGAGGCGCCTTGCCCAGCAGCACCGCCACCCACTGCAGATCCCTGGTGTTCTCCAGCATGATCTTCACCACCATGGTCAAAGGCACCGAAAGCACCGCCCCCACCGGCCCCCACAGCCACCCCCAGAAGACCAGCGAAAGCACCACGACCAATGTCGACAGTCCCAGCCGGCGCCCCATCAGGATCGGCTCGAGCCAGTTCCCGAAGAGGATGTTGACGGTCAGGTACCCGAGGCTCACGATCACGGCGTGCTGAATGTCGACGCCTACGAACTCACCGCTCATGGGATCGACCTGGATGAGCGCCAGCGCGAGCGCGGGCACCGAGGCGAGGACCGACCCGATCGTGGGGATGTAGTTGAGAGCGAAGGCGATCAGGCCCAGGAGGAGCCAGTGTTCGAGGCCCATCGCCCAGGTCCACAGACCGAGCAGCATGCCGGTGGTGAGACTGACCAGCGTCTTGATTACGAGGTACCCCTGGACTTCGTCGACGATCGCGGTCAGTCGCTCGTTGGAGGCGACCGCATCTCCCGCGATGACCCCCAGCTTTCGCGGAAAGACCACGGCCTCGCCCAGCGCGAAGGCCAGGATGAGGAAGACCAGAAAGGTGGTCGACACGAAGGACAGCGCCCAGGTGGTGACTCCCGCCGCCATGGACGCCAGCCTGGACACGTCGAACAGGCCGAACACGGTCGCTTCGAGGTCCTCCACGTCCAAGCCCAGAAACGGAAACCGCGCGTCGATCTCGCGTATCCAGACCCTCAGCTCCGGCACGACCGCCTCGCCCTGTTCGATGAAGCGTTCCTGCAGGCCGGTCAGCTGCTGGGTTCCCAACACGATCAGCAGCCCGAACACGCCGGCCACGGCCAGCACAGTGACGGGGACGGCAACGACGACCGGGACTCGCTTGCTCTTCATCCAGAGCACGATCGGAAGGCAGATCACCGCGAGGAAACCCGCCAATGCGACCGGCAACACGATGGGCTGGGCGAAGCGCAAGCCCTGGATCAGAATGACCCCTACCGCGAGTGTGAAGAGGAAACGAAGACCCGGAGTCTTGTCCTGTTGATCGAAAAACACCACGTCGGTACCGAAAGTTCTCCCGCAGGGTTGAATCCTTGCCAGCCCGGCGCCTCGCCGCTCTCGGTGCTCGCGCGGGTTTGTCCACGGACTGCTTGAGTCTATGAACAAGGCACAGCCACGAAAACCCCTTGGGCCCTCCCCAAGCGCCGACGACGAGCCGGATTCCGGCCCCCGCGAGGACGCCGGTCTGCTCGCCGAATGCCGTGTGGACACGTTCCGCTCCGGCGGGAAGGGCGGCCAGCATCAGAACAAGGTCGAGTCGGGTGTTCGCCTGACGCACCGGCCCACGGGGCTCGTAGTGGTGTCGCGGAAACACCGGTCCCAGCACCGCAACCGCGAGGCCGCCCTCGAACGGCTTAAGCAGAAGCTCGAAGCGCGGAACCGGCGGGACAGGCCTCGCGTGCCCACCCGGGTGCCAAAGCGGGAGAAGCGCAAGCGCCTGGAAAAGAAGAAGCGGCGGTCGCGGGTGAAACGCCTGCGGGCCACCCCGGACCGGGAGGATTGAGGTGTCCCGGATCCACCGGGCCGCGGCGGCCGGCGACCCCTTGCCGGGACGGTCAGGCGCCGAGCGCGGGCTGCCGGCGCCTGCTCAGCAGATGATCGGCACCAGGGGACGCCGGCGCACGGCGGTCTCCTCGGTGTAGGTCACCGTATAGATCCGGATCTGTGCACACCCGCGAATCACCTCCACCCGGTACACCTCGGTGGTAGGGAGCGTCGCGAGTTCCTGAACCCCCCCGAAGGCGGGCGCGTCGTCGATGAAGATCCTGGGACGTTCCGCCAGGGTCCCCCGGGTCCGCATGCACTCGCGGGCCGGCCGGACCGCGCCCCCTGCGGAGGCCGCACCCTCGAAGCAGGGGACGAAGGCGAATCCCGGCTGGCTGTCCAGGTACCGGGCCACGTTGAGGTCCGGGGCGGCCCGGAGCGCGGTCTCTTCGTAGGTGGCGACGATGTGGGGAAGCGCCCTCACCCGCGCGTCAAGCCTGTCCACGTACACTTCGATCCCTTCCAGCACCACCGGCTTGGGGATCACGGCCACCTCGACGAACTGGTCCGCCTGAATATCGAGAACCTGGACCAGGTCCGCGTAGCCGATGCGGGTGACCAGGACTTCGCTCGGGCCGGTCGGCACGCGCTCGATGTTGAAGCGTCCGGCCGCGTCGCTCACCCCCACGATGGCGGTGCTGTCGGGCCGCATCATGCCGCGCAGCCGCAGCACCGCCCCCTCCACGGGCCTGCCCCAGTAGGTGTCGATGACCTGCCCGGTGAAGGATACCGGCGCCACCGCCCCCTCCTGTGCCGACACGCCCGCTGCCGAAGCGCAGACCCACGCGGCCGCGGCGGCCAGGCCGACACATGCGGTCCGGCTCCAACGCGTCACCACGCCGGCCGCCCCCGTCACCGGCCCGCTCACACTACAAGCCCGTGGAGGCGGCCGTCCCCGCGTTCGAGCAGACGCTTCCGCGGACTCGCTACCCCAATGCACGCACCGCGTCCACGACCTCGTCGAAGGGAGGCAGGACGTGCGGGTCCTCGCTGACCCACGCATACCCGATTCGCCCGTCCGCATCGACAACGAATACCGAACGGTTGGCCACGCCGTGCAGCCCCGCGATCTCATCCCGCAGCACTCCGTACGCGGCCGCCGCCGTCTTGTTGAAGTCGGAGAGGATCGGGAACGGCACCCCCATCTCCTCCGCCCACTTCACGTTCACGAAGGGGGAATCGATGCTGATGCCGTAGACCCTGGCCCCCATCGATCCCCACACCTCCCAGTTCTCCGCGACGTGACAGAACTCCTTCGTGCAAACGCCGCTGAACGCCAGCGGCACGAACATCAGCACCACCGGCTCGCCCCGGTGTCCCGACAGAGTGACCGGGTCTTCGCCAAGTACCCGCGGAAGGGAAAAGTCCGGTGCCTGTGTTCCTGTTTCGAGCCCGCTCAAGGCTGCCTCCATATTGTTTCGTGTTCGAGTGTGGCGGCGCTCCCCGCCGCGATGGGTGGACCAACGAAGATTAGCAGCACGGAGGAAGTCCCCGCCATTCGGACGGGATGACTAACGGCTCCGATCCGCCCGGCGCCGCGACCAGAAGACGATGGCCCCGCACGTGTTGATGTCTCCGCCCCCGCGGCTGAAGCGCAAGGGCGTCCGTATGCCCGTGTAGACCTCGACCAGTTCGACCTCCTCCGGCGGAATCTCGTCGAGTTGCCACGGAATCATCACATCCGCGGGCCTCCCATCCCAGTACACCGAAAGCTCACAGCCCCGCGGCCCCGTGATCTCTCCCATTCCCAGCACCGTCACGCCCGGCAGTCTTCTGAAGGCTTCGGTCAGATAGGGACGGCCGCCGCGTTCGATCAGATCCCCGCTGTCGAACACGTGCATCGTCCGATTGTGCTCCATCCTCCAGTACACCCCCTGCGCCTCCAGGAATCCCGAGCGCACCTCCACCTCGATCGGGGCCAGGACCACGGCGTCGATCGACATCGCCATCTCCACGACCGTCGTCCGGCCTTCGAAGAGCGTCACCGGCTCGGTACGCTTCCTGTATCCGAGCATCTCCACGGTGATCTCGGCGTCCGGCCCGGTCAGATCGGTGAACTCGACCCATCCGCTCCCGTCGGTGAGCCGGCCCCCTCCGCCGGGAAGCGAAACGGCCGCCCCTTCGATCAGGCGCCCCGATCCGAACTCCGCAACCCGCACCAGCAGCCGCCCGGGAATGGTTGTGTCCACGTCGCCCACTTCGTGCATCGTGAGGGTCAGCGCGCTCGGGCCGATGACCCCGAAGTCACCTCGCAGTGTCGCGTATCCGCCCTTGTGCGCGGTGAAGGTGTAGTGCCCTACCGGGACCTCGAAAGTGATCTCCCCGTCCACGCCGGTGATGTAGCGCCGGGACATGCCCGAGAGCTCGATCAGAGCGCCCAGCAACGGCACCCCGGTCTCGGCGTCGCGGACGTGCGCGGTCACTTGCACCGTCTCCACCGCTTCGCCGGGCTCCTGTGCCACCGCGACGGAGTCGAAGAGCAGCGAACCGGGGGAGAGGAAAGCCGCGAGCGACATCACGGCCGCGCCCCAACATGTTCGGACGAACACGCCCGTCCCCCGCGCCGAATCACGTGTCATTGGTGCCGGTCTCCCCTCTCCATGTGCGACTGTCCGGTTCGCGATCCTACCGGCCTCCCCGCCTCGTCCACAGCAACACGACGCCGCAGTTGCTTTGGTTGGGCCCGGTGTACTGCACGGGTATGCGCTGCCCCCAGTAGATCTCGGCCAACTCGACCATCTCCGGCGAGAACGCGTCGATGTTCGCATCGGTGGGCATTCCGTCCACGTAAAGCTGCAACTCGCAACCATTCGGGTCACCCCGGCTGGGGCCGAAGACCCTGGTGTCGCCGACCGTCTGCCGGTCCACCCGGACGCCCGGAACATTCGCAAGGGCATCCGAAAGAAAACTCACCGGGAACTGCTCGAGCTGCTCCCTCGTGATCATCCGCATCACCTGACCCCTGTCGATCCTCCTGTACACGCCATTGGCCAGGAGGAACCGCGACCGCACCTCGACCTCGATCGGCGGAAGCACCACCGCGTCCACCGACATGGCCAGATCGACCACGGTGATGCCGTCAGGGTGCACGGTTACGGGCTCGCTCCGGTTCGCGTAGCCGATCATCTCCACGTCGATCCGCGCGGGGCCGGACAACGTCGAGAACTGGACATTCCCGCTCCCGTCCGTGATCCGAATCTCCTCATCCCCCAGCGAGACCGCCGCCCCCTCGATCGCCCGCTCGGTGCCCGCCTCGCGGACCCTGACCAACAGCGTCCCTGGGAGGCCGGCTTCGACCTCCGCCAATCTCCTGAGCGAGAGCGTGACCTCCTCCGGGCCGCCGACTTCGAGTTCGTGGGTCAGCGTGGTGTATCCCCCCTTGCGGACGGTGACCACGTAGGTCCCGGCCGGAACCTCGACAGTGGTCTGGCCGTCCACCCCGGTCACGTAACGCCTTGCGTGGTCCGACACCTCGATCAGGGCGCCCAGCAATGGGGCCAGGCTCTCGGCGTCGCGCAGCTGCAGCGTCACGCGGACCGGTTCCTGGCCGGAGTCCCGTGCCCAGAGAGCCGGCGCGGGTACGAGCGAAGAGATGAACAGGGTGGCGACGATTCCCAACCGGGATGCTCCGGCGCACCGGATTGACTGGCTGGCCATTGTCCTACCCCCTCCCTGCCAGCCGCCTGGACCAGAGCAGGACGGCACCGCAGTTGTTTGATGACGGTGTCACGAATCGCGAGGGCACGCGGCCCGGCTCGTAGTACTCGGCCAGCTCCAGATCCTCCGCGGGAATATCATCGATGTTCAGCCCCACGACGAAGTTCAACGCTGTAACGTCGGACCCGAGCCGCCGCCCATCCAGGAAGACCGGTATCGGGCAACCCGTGTGCGTCTTGAGGAACGCGAAGGGCCCCCAGTAGTCCACCCAGACCCCCGCGAGGTGCCGGAAGGCATCCGCCAGCCTCGGCACCGACCGCTCCATGAGTTCCTCCCGGGTCAGCAGCTTGTCTGGCCAGCCCCGATCGATCCTCCAGTACACGCCCTGCTTCTCCAGGAACCGCGACTCGGCCGTCACCTCGATGGGTGCCAGCACCACCGCGTCGATCGCCATCGCAACCTCAACGACCGTCGTGCGACCCTCTCGCAGCGAGATGGGCTCGGTGCGCGTCTCGTAGCCGAACATCTGCACGGTGACCTCGGCAACCGACCCGTCGAGATCCCTGAACTCGACCCACCCCTGCCCGTCCGTCAGCCGTCCCTCTCCCTGCGCGAGCGAGACCGCCGCCCCTTCGATCAGGCGACCTGATCCGGATTCCGCGACCCGGACAAGAAGCCGTCCGGGAACACTCGTGTCCACGTCGGCCAGTTCGTGCATCATGACCATCAGGTTTCCCTGATACACCACTCTGAAGTCACCCCGGAGCGTGGCGTACCCGCCCTTGCGTGCGGTGAACGTGTAGCGTCCCGCCGGCAGCTCGAAAGTGGCCTGCCCTCCCACGCCGGTGACGTACCGCCGCGATTGGCCCGAAATCTCGATCAACGCACCCATCAGGGGCCCGTCGGTGTCCGCGTCGCGCAGATGCAGGGTCACGCGAAGCGTTTCCGTCTCCGGCTCGGGCTCCTGGGCCGCCAGTACGGGTGCGGACGCCGTCAAAGCGATGGTCAGGCACGCGCACAACCGCACCACGGCCGCCTCGCGCTACGCTCCGAGCCGGGTCCAGATGAGCACGGCACCGCACGCGTTCCGGTTGGATCCGGTGAATTCGATCGGCGTGCTCAGTCCCCAGTAGACCTCGGCCAGCTCCACCCACTCCGGCGGGACCGCGTCGATATTGGTCCCCCAGCGGAAACCGTCCACGTAAACGCTCAGCGTGCAGTTCGCGCGCGCGATCAGGCTCGTCGAGTGGATCGAACGCGGTCTGACGCGGACACCGGGCATTCCGTAGAACGCATCCGAGAGCCGCGCGATCGCTCGCTGGTCGATCGTGCTCCGGGTCAGAACTCGCCTGGGCAGTCCGTGGTCCAGGCGTTCATAGACACCCCAGCGCTCCAGGTGGGGCGAACGCACATTCACAACGATCGGCTCGAGTTCGATCGCCTCCGGCGCCATCTCGACCTCCACCGTGGTGGTGCGGTCCGGGTGCAGCGCCACCGGCTCCGTCCGCTTCGCATAGCCGATCATCTCCACGCTGACCCGGGCGACACCCAGCTGAAGCTCCGTGAACTCCACCCTGCCCTGGAGATTCGTCACCCTGCTCCCACCGTCCGCAATGGAAACCCGCGCCCCCTCGATTCCGTTTCCGGACTGCCCGTCCACCACGCGAACCAGCAGCTTCGGGGGTACACGGACGTCGACGTCCCTGGCCCTCTCCATGTCCAGGATGAACTCTCCGGGTTCGAAGACCCGCAGATCACCCACCAGCTCCGCGTATCCCCCCTTGCGCACCGTGAGCACGTACGTCCCGGGAGCAAGTTTCAGCTCGGCGCGTCCATCCTCGCCGGTCACATGGCGGGTGACGACGCCGCTCAGCTCGATCACCGCACCGCGCAACCCGCGTTCATCCAGGGCGTCGCGCACCAGGGCGGTCAGGGGGATGAGTCCCTGGTCGGGCGTGGTCTCCTGGGCGGCCGCCCTCGCCGGGGACAGCGGCATGCAGAGCGGCAGGAGGGCGGCCAGCCCGGGCAGGGTGGCGCGCGAGGCACCCCGCAACCGCCTGCGGACAGGATTGGGGTACCAGGGTCTCGTCACCTATGGATCTCCTGTCTTGAAGTGCTGCATTGTGATTCCTCGAAGATAACCGGGGGTCGTCAACGCCGCGTCCAGATCAGCACGGCACCGCAGCCACGGCTCGAAAGCACATGGACCTCCACTCTTTCCAGCTGGTGCACCGGGATGACGTCGATGTTCGTCCGATCCAACCTTCGGCGGACTCCGTCCACTCTCACGGGAAGGGTGCATTGCCGGGGTGCCACGAGCCTCGCCTCGTCCGGGCCGGGGCGCTCCACGCGAAACCCCTCCAAGCTCGCCAACGCTTCCGAAACCCTGCCGACGCCGCGTTCATCGAGCATGTCGCGCGTGAACACGGCCACCCGCTGCCCCCGTCGCCATACGGCGATGGGATAGACTCCTCCACTCATCGCCCGGCTGCGCACCATGACCTCGACCGGCTGGGGCGCGGCCCCCCCCTCCGTCAACGCGACTCGCACGGCCGCCGTACGAAACGGATGCATCGCGACGGGGGCGGTGCGGGTCGCATGCCCGTCCGCCTCGACCGAGATTTGGGCGACCAGCATGTCTACCCCGCTGAACTCGGCATACCCGTAGGCGTCGGCCACGCCGACCGGACCCTCCAGGATCGATACCCGCGCCCCCGCGATCCCCACGCCGGACTCGTGGTCCACCACCCGGACCTCCAGGGTGGCGGTCGCGGAGGCGTCCATCGTCCCCAGGCGTTCCAACGCCAGCGTGAACTCACCCGGTTCGAACACGTCCAGGTCCCCCCTCAGCACCTCGTAGCGGCCTCTTCGCACCGTGAGCGTGTAGCTCCCCTGAGGGACCTCCATCTCGGCGCGCCCGTCCACGCCCGTCACAAATCGGTCCGCGATCCCCGACAGCTCGATCACCGCACCCAGCAACCCCTGTTCACTCCAGCCGTCGATCACCCGAGCGGTCAGGCGGACGAAATCTTCCTGCGGGCGGGCCTCCCGTGAGCCCTCCTGCGCGACCACCGGCCCTCCAATTCCCGGAATACCGATCTGCATGCAGAACACCATCGCGGCAGTAGCGAAAAAGGGCATGGGTCGCATATCTTTAGGCCGTACCCTCATCATGAGAGCGTTGTCATGAGCAGATACGCCATTGCGCTCCTCGCTGTCGGTGTGTTCGGTATCGGCCTCGCCGGGCGGGAAACCCCGGCATCATACCCCGCGCCGCTCGCGGCGGTTCCCCGGCCGACCTTCCAAACGTCAACCGCGACGGGCGATTTCGCCACCATCGACACCAA
Organism: Longimicrobiales bacterium; assembly: GCA_965211795.1. GTDB lineage: Bacteria > Gemmatimonadota > Gemmatimonadetes > Longimicrobiales > Gaopeijiaceae > Bin94. The sequence continues at coordinate 2,009,536 of OZ242973.1, read as the reverse complement.
CGAGCTTGTCGCTCAGTACTGTACACGCTGCCACAACGAGAGCCGCCGCATCCAGAACCTCGTCCTCGAGGGCTTCGACATCGCCGACGCCGCCTCGCGCCGTCCCACGATCGAGAAGATGATCCGCAAGCTGCGCGCTGGGATGATGCCGCCCGCGGGGGTGCCGCGCCCCGAGCCCGAGGTCGTCGCCGCGATGGCCACGGAGCTCGAAGAGACCATGGACAGGATCGCGGCCAGCGACCCGAACCCGGGACGGAGGACCTTCCAGCGCCTCAACCGGGCCGAGTACGCCGCCGCTGTGAGGGACCTGCTGGGGATCGACATCGATGTCGCCACCTTCCTCCCACTCGACACCAAGAGCGCCAACTTCGACAACATCGCCGACGTGCAGATGCCCTCGGCGACGGTCATGGAGGGATACCTGCGCGCCGCCGGGCAGGTCAGCCGCCTAGCACTGGGCGACCCCGAGGCGGAGGTCTCGTCCACAGAGTACCGCATTCCGCGGGTGCAGTCGCAGAAGGAGCAGGTGGCGGGGGCGCCGATCGGGACGCGCGGCGGGCTTTCGGTGCTGCACAACTTCCCTGCGGACGGGAAGTACGTCTTCCACATCATGCCGTACAACGCGGTGGAGGGCGAAGTCTTCGGCCGCACCTTCGGGAACGAGCAGATCGAGGTTTCCATCGACGGCGCCCGCGTGGCGCTCCTCGCCGTGGACCGCTGGATGTCGGAGTCCGAGCCCACCGGCCTCAACATCCGGACCGACTCGATCTACGTCACCGCCGGGCAGAAGCGCGTGTCGGCAGCCTTCATCCGCCAGTTCGAAGGCGTCGTGGACGACCTGATCCGCCCCATCGACCACACCCTCGCCGACGGCCAGATGGGAATCGGCTACGGCGTCACCACCCAGCAGCACCTGCAGCGGCTCACCGTGCTCGGCCCCTTCGACGTCACCGGCATCTCGGACACTCCGGCGCGCCGCGCCGTATTCACCTGCCGCCCCACCCTTCCCGAAGAGGCCCTGCCCTGCGCCCGCGAGATCATCGAGCGGGTCGTGACCCGCGCCTACCGCCGCCCCGCCACCGACGGCGATGTCGAAGGCCTGCTCACCTTCTACGAGATGGGCGCGGCGGACGGCGGTTTCGAGAAGGGCATCCGCACCGCCCTGCAGGCGATCCTGGCGAGCCCGCACTTCGTCTTCCGCGTCGAACGGACACCGGCCGACGCGGGACCCGACGGGATCTACGAGATCGCCGGCCCGGACCTCGCGTCCCGGCTCTCGTTCTTCCTCTGGGGCGCCCCCCCCGACGACGAACTCCTGCAGCTGGGCCGCTCGGACGCCCTCTCCGCCCCCGCCGAACTCGAGCGGCAAGCCCGCCGCCTCCTGGCCGACCCGCGCGCCGAAGCCCTCGCCACCCGCTTCGCGGCGCAGTGGCTGCGCCTCCAGGACCTGGAGAAGATCCACCCGGACGCGCTCACCTACCCCTACTTCGACCAGACGCTGGCCGACGCGATGCACCGCGAGACGGAACTCTTCTTCCACCACCTGGTGGAGGAGGACCGCTCCGTCCTGGAGATGCTCACCGCCGACTACACCTTCGCCAACGAGCGTCTGGCCCGGCACTACGGCATCACAGGCGTCACCGGACCCGGCTTCAAGAAGGTCACCTACCCCACCGAGCACCGCCGCGGCCTCCTCGGGCACGGCAGCATCCTCACCCTGACCTCACACCCCGACCGCACCTCCCCGGTGCTGCGCGGCAAGTGGGTCCTCGAGGTGCTGCTCGGCACGCCGCCCCCTCCCCCGCCCCCCGACATCCCCGCCTTCGAGGAGACCGCGGCCGCCGAGGAGGGACGCTTTCTGACCGTGCGCGAGCGCCTGGAGGAGCACAGCAGGAACCCCCAGTGCCGCTCCTGCCACATCGTGATGGATCCCCTGGGGCTGGCGCTCGAGAACTTCGACGTGACCGGGGTCTGGCGCCTCCGCGACGAGGGCAACCCGGTCGATCCCGTCGGCGAGATGTACAACGGCAGGGAGCTCAGGGGCCCGGCGGACCTCCGCGACGCACTTCTCGCCATCCCCGATGTCGTCCTGAGCACCTTCACCGAGAACCTCATGGCCTTCGCGCTCGGCCGCAGGGTCGAGTACTATGACATGCCCACCGTCCGGGCCATCATCCGCGAGGCGTCCGGGAACGACTACCGCATGTCGGCCTTCGTGCTGGGTGTGGTCGCGAGCCCCGCCTTCCGCATGGCCCGGGCCGGCACCCCGGTGGCCGAAGAGGAGGACCCCGGCCACGAGTCCCAACAGCGGGGCAACTGACGGTGTCCAATGAATAGCACGAGTCACCCATTCCAAGAGGACTGATTCGAATGAAATACCTCAGCGGCAAGCACATCTCGCGGCGCGCCATGCTCAAGGGAGCCGGAGCTGCCATCAGCCTGCCTCTCCTCGACGCCATGATCCCCGCGGGCCGCCTGTGGGCGTCCACCGCGGCGGGCAAGGCCGCCGACCGCACCCGCCTCGTCTGCATCGAACAGGTGCACGGGGCCGCGGGCTGCAACGACTGGGGCGCCAGCCAGAACCTCTGGTCCCCCGCCGAGACGGGGAGGAACTTCGACCTCTCGCCCAGCAACCTCAAGCCGCTCGAACCCTTCCGGAAGTACCTGACCATCGTCAGCGACACCGACTCGCGCATGGCCGACGCCTACGCGCCTGCGGAGATCGGGGGCGACCACTTCCGCACGAGCGCGGTCTTCCTCACCCAGGCACGCCCGAAACAGACGCAGGGGTCGGACGTGCGCGTGGGGACTTCCTTCGACCAGCTCTTCGTGCAGCGCTTCGGCCAGGACACGCCGATTCCGTCGCTGCAGCTCTCGATCGAGAACGTGGACCAGGCCGGCGGGTGCGCCTACGGATACGCCTGCGTCTACACCGACACGATCAGCTGGGCCACGCCCACCCAGCCGCTCCCCATGATCCGGGATCCGCGCGCCGTCTTCGAGCAGCTCTTCGGGGCGGGCGGCACCGCCGAGCAGCGCGCCGAGCGCCTGACCACCAACCGGAGCATCCTGGACTGGGTCATGGGCGAGATGTCGTCCATGCGGCGGCAACTGGATCCCGCCGACGTGCACCGCCTGGACCAGTACGCGCAGAACATCCGCGAGCTGGAACAGCGCATCCAGCGCATCGAGGCGCAGAACGTGAGCGGCGAGGAGCGCCAGATCCCCGAGGCGCCGGTCGGCGTGCCCGACTCCTTCGCGGATCACGTCAAGCTCATGTTCGACCTGCAGGTGCTCGCCTTCCAGTCGGACACGACCCGGGTCTTCTCGCTCAAGCTGGGCCGCGACGCGTCTCCCCGCGTTTACCCCGAGTCGGGTGTGGAGACGCCCTTCCACGCGGCCTCGCACCACGGCGGGCGGCCGGAGAGGGTCGAGCAGTTCGGGCGGATCAACGAATACCACATTTCGCTGATCCCCTACTTCCTCGAGAAGCTGCAGCAGTCGACCGAGGGCGACGGAACGCTCCTCGACAAGACCATGCTCATGTACGGTTCCGCGATGGGCGACAGCAACCTGCACAACCACATCCGCTGCCCGCTCTTCCTGGTCGGGGGCGCGGGCGGGATCCTGGAGGGCGAGCAGCACATCCGCGCCCAGCCCGGGACGCCGATGGCGAACGTCATGCTGAGCCTGCTCCACAAGTTCGGCGCGGAAGACATCGAGAAGTTCGGGGACAGCACGGGGCGATTCGATATCTGAGACCGCCCGGGATGCGATTGGCACGGGCGACCGGCAACACCAAAACGCGCTCGTGACAGATTCCCGGTCAGATTCCGGTGGGAATCTGTCACAAGGAGGCCGAAGATGACCATTCAAAGCACCACTCAACGCACTGGCAGAGGCCCAGCGGACAGATTCCGGCATGAATCTGTCACGGAATCTGTCGGCGAGGGGCTGAAGCGGCCCTGGACCACCATGTTGTCGGCGCTCGTCCTGGCACTCGCCGTCCTCGGTGCCGCCGGGCCGACCGACTCCCCGGTAGCCGACGCGGCCGAACGCGGCGACCTGGAGGCGGTGCGCGCGCTTCTCAGGGACGGAGCCGACGTCAACACGGCCCAGAGCGACGGCATGACCGCGCTCCACTGGGCCGCCAGCCGCAACGACGCCGAGGTCGCCCGCACCCTCCTCTACGCCGGCGCGACCGTGCGCGCGACCACACGTCTGGGCGGGTACACGCCGCTGCACCTGGCCAGCCGCGCCGGCAGCGCCGAGGTCGCGGAACAGATCCTCAAGGCGGGGGCGGACCCGAATGTCTACACAACCACCGGCGTCTCGGCCCTGCACTTCGCCGCCGACGCCGACGCGCCCGAGGTCGTGGCCGTACTCGCGGCCCACGGCGCCCAGGTCGACGCCCGCGACACCTTCTCCGAGCGCACCCCCCTCATGTTCGCGTCGGTCCGCGGAGCCGACGCCGCCCTCGCCGCCCTCCTGGCAGCCGGAGCCGACCCGGCCCTGACGACGGCCCTCAAGGACTACCCGGCCATCAGCACCGCGTGGCGCGCCGAGCAACAGCAGCGCAGACGTGTGCGGGCAGCCGCGGAAGAGCCGGAAGAAGAGGAGGAAGAAGAGGAACCGCGCGCCCAGGCTCAGCAGGCGCAGACCCCGCCGGCTCAGCCCCGCACCCCCGCCCGGCCAGCCCCCGCGGCGGCGAATGCGGCCAACCCCGCCGACCCGGCGGCCACCCCACCCGATTCGGCACCCAAGCCCCCACCCGAGCCGCCCGTCAGGGCCCTCAGCTCGATCGAGCAGATCGGCAAACAGGGCGGCTTCACGGCGCTCCACTACGCGGCCCGCGAAGGCCACCGCTCCACCGCCGGGCTCCTGGCCGACGGCGGCGCGGACATCAACCAGCCCACCGGCGGCGACCAGACCAGCCCGATGCTGGTGGCGGTCATCAACGGCAACTACGACCTGGCGCGGGACCTGCTGGAGCGCGGCGCCGACCCCAACCAGGTCAGCGACGACGGCGCCGCCCCGCTCTTCGCCACCCTCAACATCGAGTGGTCGCTGAGGACCTGGTATCCGCAGCCGCAAGCCTTCCGCCAGCAGGAGACCCACTACCTCGACTTCATGAGGCTGCTCCTGGAGGCGGGCGCCGATCCGAACCAGCGGACCAGCACCCACATCTGGTACGCGGCGTACAACGCGGGCCGCATGGGCGTCGACTTCACCGGGGCCACGCCCTTCTGGCGCGCAGCCTACGCCGTCGACGTGGACGCCATGCGCCTCCTGGTCGAGTACGGCGCGGATCCCAACATCTGGACAATCAAGCTACCGGGCCGGCGCTTCTTCGGAGCGAATGTCCCCGCCCAGCAGCAGGAGGAACGCCTGGACCCCTCCGGACTGCCCCCCGTTCCCGACGGCGGTCCGGCGATCCATCCGCTGCATGCGGCGTCCGGGGTCGGGTTCGGCACCTCGCGGGTGGCGCAGCAGCACCGCAGCGTCCCCGACGGGTGGCTGCCCGCGGTGCGCTACCTGGTCGACGAACTCGGCGTCGATCCCAACCTGCGCGACAAGGACGGCTTCACCGCCATCCACCACGCGGCCGCGCGGGGCGACAACGCGACGATCCTGTTCCTGGTCAGCCGGGGTGCGGACGTGCGCGTCATCAGCCGGCGGGGACAGACCACGGCGGATCTGGCCAACAGCCCTGAACAACGAGCCCAGCCACACCCGGCCACGGTGGCGCTGCTCGAGAAGCTCGGGTCGGACAACAACCACCGGTGCCGGACGTGCGGGGCTCGTTGATGGGGCGGCCGGGGGTCTGCATCGCGGTCGCGGCGCTCCTGGTTCCCGTCGCCGCCGCCGCCCAGGACACGACCTGGAACCGCTACACCCTTGAAGGGCTTCCCGGCGTGTACGTGCGCGCCGAGACCAACCTGGGCTGCGAGGGGGCGGGGGTTTCGGCCGAGTCGATACGCGCGGACGCGACGGCCGTGCTGGAGGCGGCCGAGGTACCGCTCCTCACCGAGCAGGAGATGCTCGCCAGTCCGGGCCTCCCCGAGCTGCGGGTGACCTTCGAGTGCGGGGGCGGGGTGGCGGGGGCGGTGGGCTACTCGGTGTCGGTGCGCGTCCAGCAGGCCACCCAGATGATCCGCGACACGCAGATCACCCTCTCGGAGGCCGTGACGTGGTGGACGAGCGCGGTGGGGGTGGCGCAGGCGGGAGCTGCGGCGGGTACGCTCAAATCGGTCATGGAGGCGAAGTTGGGCGAGTTCGTGGAGGCGTTTCAGGAGGCGAACTCGGAGGAGGGGTAGGGGCTGCGGCTTGGGCGGGATTCAACGGCTGCCGCCAGGCCGGCGCGGAAGGCACCGGTGCTGTAGGCCCGGCACGGATTCCGGTTATCTTGTCCTCTCTTCCCGTAGCGGCTTCGGGCACGTTGAGATCCCGATGCCCTGGCCGTGTGACCGATCCCGCCATTTCGGAGAACAACCGATGTATCGCAGCGAATCCCGTGATCCCTTTTACTCCGTTGGACGCAGCACCCGCCTCCCGGGCCCGGCCTTCGTGCTCGCGGCGGCCGTCTGGCTCGGCGCCTGTGGCGATCCGCAGCCTCCCGTCGCGTGTGGAACCATCCCGCAACAGACCCTCCATGCGGGGGAACGCGAGGTTGTCACGCCCTGCTTCGAGGACCCGGAGATGGAACCGATCAGCCTGTCGGCCGCGTCGTCGAACAGCGAGGTGGCGGACGCTTCGATATCCGGCAGTGCCGTTCAGATCCGGGGCGTTTCTCCGGGCAACGCGACCGTAACGGTCACCGCGACCGATCCGGACAGCCTGACGGCTCAGGTGCGTTTTGATGTCCTGGTGCCCAACCGGGCGCCGGAGGTCATCCGGGCGATTCCGGACTTGCGCTTCGCCCCGGGCCGTTCGGGCGGAATCCTGCTTTCCCTTTTCTTCGACGACCCGGATGGACAGGACCTCACCTACCGCGCCGAATCCTCGGACCCGAGCGTCATCACGGGATCGGTGGCCGGCGATACACTGTTTGCCACCACCGGCAATACGGGATCCGCGACGGTCACGATTACCGCTACGGATCCCGGCGGGCTCAGCGTCTCGCAGGCCTTCGCCGTGTCGGTCGAGGATCCTCAACGCCTTGTCAGGGACGATTTCGAAACCGAGGAGAGCCTCGCCAACTGGACACTGAGCGACAACTCGGAAGCGAGTGTCGAGGAGGGCAGGTTCTGGCTGGAGAATACCAACGCACAGTTCCTGGCCTTTGCCAGCGCCAACCTCTTCGCCACGGAATGGACGGTCACAGCGTCTCTGGGGAATGCGACCGACAATGCATGGGCGGCCCTGGTTGTCGGCGCCGATCACGAAGTGTTTTCCGCGTACCAGATACAGATCGGCGCGAGTGGCAACAGTTTTGAATTCGGCGAATCGGACTATCGTTTCTTGGTGTTCGCCGGCGGTTTGGTAGGCTGGCTCTATGACGATGGCTGGTACGGACAGTCGGACGCCATCGGGGATGTCGGGGAACTCACGACCATCGCAATAGCTGCCGGGGGTGGAGTGTTGACGGTAAACGCCGGGTCGACGGAACTGTTACAGATGGACCTAGGCGAAAACGGTTTTTCCGGTGACGCAACCTTCGTGGCTCTGGTGTCCTGGCCCGGACCGGGAACCACCGGGCAGCCCGTATTCTTTGACTGGGTCGAGGTAACCGGAATCCCGTTGGGTGACATGGAACCCGATACGCGCCTGAAACGGCGCCTCGACGAAATGCTCAAGCCGTTTCGCGAGATCGGGTCCGGGGATCGTATTCGCCGAGTGGAGGGCGGACTCAAGGGGCTCGTCGAGCGGACCCCGTTCGGCAACTTTCCGGGAACCACCAAGCGACCGGAGCGGTAAGCCCCACCGCTGGAGCTAACCGCCTTCCGGCTCCGCGATCACCGCCAAGAACTCTTCACCGTAGCGCCGCAGCTTCGTCTCCCCCACCCCGCTCAGGCGCTCGAACTCTTCCAGCGTGCGCGGGCGCTGCTCGACCATCTCGCGCAGCGTGGAGTCGTGGAAGATGACGTAGGGCGGCACCTTCTGGGTCTTCGCCAGGTCGGTTCGGCGCGCCCGCAGCGCTTCCCAGAGCTCTTCGTCCCAGGTGGCGGGGTCCGGAGGTGGCAGGGGTTCCTTCGGCTTGCGCTTCTTCGCCGCCCGCCCGGGCCGCAGATCCCGGCGCATGAGCACCTCCTCCTCGCCGCGCAGCACGGGCCGGCTCGACTCGGTCAGCTTGAGTGAGCCGTATCCTTCCATGTCCACGCTGAGCAGGCCGCGCGCCACCAGCTGGCGGAAGACGGAGCGCCAGCTGTACGGGTCGAGATCAGCGCCCACGCCGTGAGTCGGGATGCGGTCGTGGCCGAATCGCTGGATGCGCTCGTTCTCGAGTCCCCGCAGCACGTCGATCAGGTACCCCGCGCCGAAGCGCTGGCCGGTGCGGGACACACACGAGAGCGCCTTCCGGCATGCTTCGGTCGCGTCCCAAGAGGCGACCGGGGTCAGGCAGTTGTCGCAGTTGCCGCAGCGGTCGGGGAGCGTCTCGCCGAAGTAGGCGAGCAGGGTCTGGCGGCGGCAGGTGGTCAGCTCGCAGTAGCCGAGCATGGCGTCGAGCTTGCGCACCTCGAGCCGCTTGCGCATCTCGCCGGCGCTTGATCCCTCCACCATCTGGCGGAGCGCCACCACCTCCTGCAGCCCGTAGACCATCCACGCGTCCGCGGGCTCCCCGTCGCGCCCGGCCCGCCCCGTCTCCTGGTAGTAGGCCTCGACGCTCTTCGGAAGGTCGAGGTGCGCGACGAAGCGCACGTCCGGCTTGTCGATCCCCATCCCGAAGGCGATGGTGGCCACGATCACGACCCCCTCCTCGCGCTGGAAGCGGTCCTGGTTGCGCCGGCGCACATCCGCGTCGAGGCCCGCGTGGTACGGCAGCGCATCCACGCCGATGCCGCGCAGCCACTCGGCCGTGTCGTCGACGCGGCGCCGCGACAGACAGTACACGATGCCCGCGTTCCCGCGATGACGTTCTTCCAGGAAGCGCTGCAGCTGATGCCGGGCCCGGTTCTTCGGCACGACGGCGTAGCGGATGTTGGGACGGTCGAAGCCGCTCACGAACTGCGGGGCGCGGGCCAGCCCCAGGCGGCGCACGATCTCGCGCCGGGTGGGCTCGTCGGCGGTGGCGGTCAGCGCGATGCGGGGGACGTCGGGGAAGCGGTCGCGCAGCTCGGAGAGTTGCAGGTACTCGGGCCGGAAGTCGTGTCCCCACTGGGAGACGCAGTGCGCCTCGTCGATGGCGAAGAGGGCGAGGCGGGTGCGCGCGAGGAGTTCCAGGGTGCGTTCGCCGAAGAGGCGCTCGGGGGCCACGTAGAGCAGGTCGAGCGAGCCGTTCGTCACCGCCGCCTCGACCTCGAGCACCTCCTGGTAGGAGAGCGTCGAGTTGAGGCAGGCGGCCCGCACGCCCGTCTGGCGCAGCGCCTCGACCTGGTCCCGCATGAGCGCGATGAGCGGCGAGACCACCACCCCCACCCCGTCGCGCACGATCGCAGGGATCTGGTAGCAGAGCGACTTGCCGCCGCCGGTTGGCATGAGCACCAGGCTGTCGCCGCCCGATACGGTGTGCTCGATGACGGCCTCCTGCTGGCCGAAGAAGCCGGGGTAGCCGAAGACTCGGTGGAGGACCTCGTGGATGTCCTGGGTCATGGGTGCCGGGGCTGCCGCTCCTGGCGCTGTGGAGGTGGGCGGGTGTCGTGTTCGCCCCGTAATCTAGGGGTCGCGGGTCAGGAAACCGTCAGCGTGGTCCGGGCCGGGGTGCTTGCGGGGTGCGCCGCTCAGTCTGAAACCGGCCGCACCAGGTCATACATCGCCACATGCTGCACACCCAGATCGTTCGTGTGGGTTCCAAGCACGTAGTCGGCCCCGAACTCGCGGATCGTGAAGCCGCTCTTTCCGGTTGTCAGGTGACAGACGAAGTCCCCATCCGGGCTGAACGCCATCAGCCGGGGCCGGGGGGGCGCCCCGGGTCTCCGATAGCGATAGACCCAAACGGTCCCATCCACTCCGGCATTGACCGAACTGACTGCCGGGAAGACGTCCGCAGCGGGGCGCTTCGGGCTCAGGTTGGCCTCTTCGAACGGACCGATCTCTCCATCTTCCAGGGCCCGGCGCCGTTCGGCCTCCCTGGCCGCCTGAATGTCGGCGGAGGTCACACTTGCGCCGGGGTCGTCCCAACGGATGATCAGGCGCAGGCGCATTTCGTCGTCAAGAACCCGGACCTGGGGGTCGCGGCCGTTGGCGGTGACGATCGTTCGGCCCTCCGCGTCGATCGTGGGATTGGAGTCGTACCAGGGGCTCAGGTAGTAGTTGAGCGTACCGTCGTCCACCTGGCCGAAGGTGCGGCCCCGCAGGGTAGCGAGGACGCCGATCAGCTTGCCGTCCGGCCCGTGGGCTTCGACGTGGCGCTTGTCGGGGGTGCTGAAGTCCTGCCGCTTCCTCGCCCTCTCATCCCGGACGTTGATCGAGACCCCGTTCGCCAGCACACCGCCGGCCCTGGTAGGGTTCGGATAGACCGGATCCATCGTCACCGTCCGAATCCACTCCCCCATCGCGGTGTACACCTGGTAGCGCCAGGGCCGATAGTCACCCACCCACAGGGTGTCCCCGGGTAAGCGCCACATGAGCCAGAGCCGCTTGAACTCCCCCGGACCCTCCCCCTCCCGCCCCATGGAGCGGACATGCGCGCCCGACTCGTCGAAGATGCGGACCTGCATGGTGTAGTCGTCGGCAACCGCGATGGAGCCGTCGGACAGGCGGACCGTACCCAGTACGCGGGTGAACCACTGCTCGTCACTCGCCTCGCTGTCGCCGATGTAGAAGGTCGGTTCCTCGCTCAGGGTGCACACGGCATCGGAAGCGAGCGGGTCGATGGTCACGATCCTGACCCCGGCGCTGTCGACCTCGATCCTCGGGGCCGCAGCGGGTTGATCGCCGCAGGCAGTGCCGAGAATCAGTGTCAGGGCGACGGCGGCGGCTGCGGACTGTGTCCCCGATGCGATTGCGGTGCGTGTGGTCATTGGGCTTCCCCCAGGTTGAAACGCGCTGCGGATCCTGAATCCAACTACGCGCGTTGAGCGGGAATGGGTTTCGAGGAAAGGAGATACGGTCCTTGTTGTTGACCGCGTCCCGCCCCCCTACCCCCCGAACACGCTCACCTGCCGCGTGAACTTCAGGTACAGCGACCGCCCGAGCGGCCCCGTCAGATCCTCAATCCCCTGCACCTCGTTGTACACCAGAAAGAGCCCCGTCCCCGCCGTGTTGAGCCACCCGAAGCGCACGTTGGCCGACCAGGTGTCGATCTGGTCCGAGTACTGGACGAGCGACTGGATGTAGACGCGCGGCGTGAAGAAGTAGCCCAGGTTCACCCCGGCCAGGGTGGTGGTGAAGTCGCCCTCGGGGAGCATCACGTCGTTGTAGGAGACGCGGATCGTGGCGCTGGCGCGCGTGCCCCCGCGCAGCGTCACGTCGGCGCTGCTGGTCCGCTTGCTCCCCGACAGGAAGCCGCCCCAGTTGAAGCGCGAGTTGAAGGACAGGGACCGCGACTGGTCGGTGAAGAAGACGATCTGCGACTCCCAGCCCGAGTAGCTGCCCTCCGGCACCACGACATCGGTGCCGCGGATCACGAAGGGTTCGTAGAGGCCCTCGGTCACGTAGTTGGCGCCGGTGTGCAGCTCCATCCCGGACGGCCACTCCCAGTGGTTGTCGATGTGCAGGCGCGCCGATTCGTTGAAGTTGCTCTCGACGCCGGTGCGCAGGCTGCGGTAGGTGTAGTAGGAGACGTGCGGGCGGAGTTCCCGGAAGAAGCGCGTCGGCCGGATGTTGTGCAGCACGAAGAACTGCATGTAGCGGTGGCCGTTGCGCGGAACGAAGCCCACCTCGGGGTTGAAGTTCTCGCCGATCTCGCGGACGGTTGCGTTGGCGCGGAAGCTGCGGCTGCTCCATCCCGCGGTAAGGTTCCAGGCGTGATCGGCGCCCTCCAGGCCGGGGGTTTCGGTCATCGCCGCGAACGAGGTCAGCGTCAGGTTGTCGCCGATCCCCACCTGCCCGTCCACCGCGAAGGTGCGGTTGTAGTCGCCGTCCAGGTTGCCGGCGCGGTTGACGAAGAGCCCGCCGAGGCGGGAGCGGTTCGGCAGCTCCTTCGCGATTCGGGCCACGGAGTACGAGTTTTCAGGCCCTTCCGGCACGTTGTTGCCGGTCAGGATGTGCAGCAGGCCCAGGTTCAGCCCGGCCGCGCGCCCCGACAGCCGCCCACCGCCCTTGATCGGCACCGGGTGGCCGCCCGAGATGCCGATCCGGCGGCTGAAGAAGAGGTCCGCGCCGCCGCCGCCGACGGCGAAGAAGCCCGCGTTCTCCAGGAAGAAGGGCCGCTTCTCGGGAAAGAGCAGCGAGAAGCGGGTCAGGTTGACCTGCTGATCGTCGACCTCGACCTGGGCGAAGTCGGTGTTGACGGTCATGTCCAGGGTGAGGCCCTGGGTGACCTGCAGCTTAGCCTCGCCCCCGATCTCTCCGTCGCGCCCGAAGGTGCTCTGAGCGGGGTCGGTGTAGTCGCGCACCGTCGCACCCAGCACGTACGGGGTGACGGTGGCGGCACGGCGGAAGGGCGGCTCCACACCCGCCAGCTGTCCGGCGAAGTCCAGGCGGTAGAGCCCGAACTCGCGGGGCACCGCGGACCAGAAGTCCTCCTCGTTCAGGCGGCGGATGCGGCGCGACACGTTGAAGCCCCAGGTGTCATTCTCCGCACCGTAGCGGAGCGTGCTGAAGGGGATGCGGAACTCGGCGTACCATCCCTCGTCGTCGCGCGACGTGGCTACGGTCCAGCTGCCGTCCCAGTTCTTGTTGAAGCCGCCGCCGGCCCCCGCCTGGAAGCGCCGCATGCTGTTCATGCCGCCGCCGAGGAAGAACCCTCCCCCGCTCCCCTGCGACGCGACCTGCCCGTCGTACTCGATCGCCGCGGGGGTGGTGCCGAAGACGAAGCCGTTCTGCTGGTCGTTGTAGGTGTCGAAAACCATGATCACCGCGTCGGCGTCGCTCACCTCGTAGTCGCGGATGGCGTCGCCGGGGACGATCGCGTGCGCCTGCGAATCCCAGGCCCAGACCGCCACGTAGATCGCATCGGCGTCGAAGAGGATGCGCAGTTCGGTGGGCTCGGAGGCGGGCTGGCCGTCGTGGGGCTCGCGCTGGGTGAAGGCGGTGAGGGGAGTGGCCGCGGTCCAGGCCACATCGTCGGGGACGCCGTCGATGACGGGTGGAGTGTCGGTGCGGGCGGCGGTAGCGGTGCCGGGGAGCGTGGGGCCGGTGGCCGAGCCGTTGCCGTTGCCGGGGCCCTGTTGGGAGTAAGCGGACCAGGCCGGGCAGATCGCCGGCGCGGCGAGGAGCGCCGCGGTGGCGAGAATGGTGGCGGCCACGCGTGGAAGTGGAGGAATGTATGTCATGTAGAGTTTACATTAAGTAAAGTTTGATTTACTATCGACTCCGTCGGACGAGGACGGGCATGCCAGGCCGTGGCACGACGGGCCTTCCCGACCGGTCCAGCAGAACGGGCGTCCCCAGCCCCAGCGCCTCGAGACGGCCCATCTGCGTGGCCGCGTCCCCGACCACCAGCCAGATCATGTCGCCGCTCAGGTACTGCCCGGCCAACTCCGCCACCCGCTCCACCGTCATGTCGCGCACGGTCTGCTCCTGCTGCAGCACGTAGTCGGGCGCGAAGCCGTATTCGTTCACAGCGCTCACCACGCCGAGCTTGGCGCCCAGCGTTTCGAAGGCGCGTGCGTTGGCGCGCAGCAGGTAGCCCTGCGTGAAGGCCAGGTCCTCGTCGTCATAAGTGGGGCCGTACGTCACCAGCATGTCCCTGATGATCTCCAGCGATTCCAGCGTGACGTTCGATCGCACCGAGCTGCTGATGCTGAAGGGTCCCGGGTAGTGGCCTCCGCTGAAGCCCGAGCCGACGCCGTAGGTGTAGCCCTTGCCTTCGCGCAGCACCTGGGTCAGGTCGGAGGCAAAGCCGCCGCCGCCGAGCCGGAAGTTCATGACGGTGGCGGGATGGTAGTCGTCGTCGGTGCGGGTCAGCGCGAGGTAGCCGATGTTGAGGACGGACTGGGCGGCGCCGGGGACGTCGATGAAGTAGAGGCCCGCGCGGTCGTCGGACCACTCGGGGGGAGCGGGGATCTCGGGCGCGGGGCGATCCTCCCACCGTTCGGCGAGGGTGGCGAAGGGGGCCGTGGCCTCGCCGGGGGACACCGCACCCGCGACGAGGAAGGCGGCCGCGCCGGGGACCAGCGCCGAGGCGTGGTAGGCGCGGAGATCGTCCAGGGTGAGGGCGTTCACGCCGTCGATGGTGCCGTAGGAGCTCTGCGCGAGGGCATGGTCGCCGTAGAGGAGGCGGTTGAAGGCCTGCGAGGCGACGGCGGAGGGGTTCGCGTCGAGGCTCCGGATCAGGTTCACCACCCTCTGGCGGGCGAGCTCGAAGCGGTCGCTGTCGAAGCGCGGCTCCAGGAGGATCTCCTCGACCAGCGCCATGGTCTCGTCGTAGTTGCGGGCCATCACGCTGCCGGAGATGCTGAAGCCGGTGTTGCCGGCCGACACGCTCAGCGCGGCTCCCAGGAGGTCGATGGCCTCTTCCAGCTCCTCGGGGGTGCGCTGGGCGGTGCCTTCCATCATGGTCTGCGCCAGGAGGTTGGCAACGCCGGTCTTTCCCGCCGCCTCGACCAGCATTCCCCCGCGGAAGTCCAGTTCGAACTGCACCATCGGGGTCTCGCGGTCCTCCACCCCCAGAACGTCGAGGCCGTTGGCGAGCGTCTCACGCCACACCTCGGGGGCCCGGAAGGTCGGAGACGGACCGAAGGGGGGCTCGGCGGAGCGGTCGAATGACCCGCCCGGCGTTCGCTCCTCGCCCCGCACCACCGTGAACTCCGCCTCGGCCCCCTGCACGATCGGCTCGATCACGACCTCGGCCTGTTCGGAGCCCTCGAGCGCCAGCTCCACCTGATCCCGCGGCACGAAGCTGGTGGCGACGTAGTGCCGGTCCTTCAGGTAGGTCTCGTACACGCGCATGACATCGTCCGCCGAGACCTCGAGAATCCGGCGGAGGTCCTCGCCCGCGTACCCCGGATCGCCCGCGAAGATCGCGTAGTCGGCCAGCTGAAAGGCCTTCCCGATCGCGCTGGACAGCCCGCGGTAGAAGCCTGTCTCCGTCCCGGCCTTGACGCGTCGCAGCTCGGAATCGGGGACGCCCTCCTCCTCGAAACGGGCGAACCCGGCTTCGACGGCCGCGAGCAGGTCGTCGAGGTCCGTCCCCGCGAAGGCGAGGGACTGGAAGTTGAACTGGCCCGCCAGTTCGTCCGCGCGATGGTAGGTGGACACCTGCGGGGTGAGCTCCTCCTCTTCGACCAGCACCTTGTAGAGCGGGGTCGACTTGCCCTCGGTGAGCAGACTCGAAAGGACGTTCAGCGCGTAGGAGTCGGGGTGGTAGCGGGGGACGGTGGGCCAGGACAGGGTGAGGAGCGGCAGGTTCCCGAAGTTGTCCTCGTGGTAGAGGCGGGGCGACTCGGTGAGCCGCACCTCTGGGGGGTCGGGGGAGGTGGGGGTTTCGCGCGCCGGGATCTCCCCGAAGTACTTCTCGATCCACGCCATCGTCTGCTCGACGTCGAGCGCGCCGGCCACCACCAGGGTGGCGTTGCCGGGTCCGTACCAGCGGACGTGGAACTCCTTGGTGTCCTCGAGGGTGGCCGCGTCGAGGTCGGCCAGGGACCCGATGACCTGCCAGCTGTAGGGGTGTCCCTCCGGGTACATCGCGCGGTCGATCACGTACTCGTTGTGGCCGTAGGGGCGGTTGTCCACGTTCTGCCGCTTCTCGTTCTTGACGACCTGCTTCTCCTTGGCCACCACCGATTCGGTCACGGTGTTGATGAAGAAGCCGAGCTTGTCGGCCTCGGCCCAGAGCGCCTTTTCGAGGCCGTCGATGGGGACGACCTCGAAGTAGTTGGTGCGGTCGCGGCTGGTGGAACCGTTGGTGGAGCTGCCGATCCGCGTCATGAGGCGGTCCAGCCCCCCGGAACCCAGGTTCTCGGAATCGAGAAAGAAGAGGTGCTCGAAGAGGTGGGCGAAGCCGGTCCGCCCCTCCACCTCGCGCGCGGAGCCGACGTGGAAGGTCATCGCGACGGCCGCCAGCGGGTCGGAGTCGTCGACGTGCAGGATGACCTCGAGGCCGTTGTCGAGTTCGTAGCGCTCGAAGTCGATGGTGAAGTCCGCGCCGCCGGAATCGGTGACGCAGGCGGTGGCCAGGAGGGCCAGGCAGGTGGCCGCCAGCCGGGAAAGGCCGGAGGTGCCGGCCGGGGACGGTTTGTCTCTCATGTTCATGGTTCGGTTTCCTCGCTCCATCGATTTCACTCCGTTGCATTGGGGTGCCGACACGATCCTGCGTTCCTTCGCGGTGGAAGTTGGCGCGAGACCACCACTTCCGTTGCGACGGCGGAACCCCTTCCCCAGAATCCAGAAGTCGGATCCATATCACGCAAGGAGATAACCATGGTCCGGAACGCCGCGCAATTCCCCGCCCTTCGTCGCCCGCTTCAGCCGACCCTGTCGATCCCCCTGGTCTTCGCGACCCTGCCGGCCTCCGCATTCGCCCAGGACCCCCCCGACACCGTCGACCTTGGAGCCCTCGAAGTCGTGGTCGGCTCGCGCGCCGGCATCACGGATCCTCTCACGCTTCCGGTCCCCGTGGACATCTACGGCGCCGAAGAGATCGCCCGTCTCGGCGAGGTCGATCTGGCCGAGGTGCTCGGGCGCATAGCGCCGTCGTTCAACTCGGCCCGCCTGTCGGCAGGGGACGGGGCGGCTCTGCACGTGGCGACGCTGAGGGGCATGAACGGCGACCAGGTGCTGGTGCTGGTCAATGGCAAGCGCCGGCACCCCGTCGCCTTCGCGAAGCTGCTCGCGGCGGTGGGACAGGGCACGACGGGCACGGATCTGCGCGCCATCCCGGTTCACGCGATCAAGCGGATCGAGGTGCTGCGCGAGGGGGCCGCCTCGCAGTACGGCTCCGATGCGATCGCCGGCGTGATCAACATCGTGCTCAAGGACCACGCCGACGGGGTAAGTGCGTCGTCTTACCTGGGCCGCACCTCCCGCGGAGACGGGGCGCGGCTGCTCACCTCCGCGAATGCGGGCGTCCCCTTCGCCGGAGGATTCCTGAATCTGACCGTCGAGGTGGCGCGGCAGGGAGCCGCGAATCGCGCCAGCGAGGCCCCCACCTGCTTCGGGCCCAACCCGGACTACGCACCCTGCGCCGACGGCGGCAAGAGAATCCTGCTGCAGCGCAACGGCGAACCCGACTACGAGTCGGCGGCGTTCTTCGGCAACGCGTCGGTCCCGGTCGGGGAGTCGAGCGAGTTGTACGCCTTCGGGGGGTACTCCGAGCGCGAGGCGGTCTCCGACGGACTGTACCGCAAGGCCGACTGGGTGCCGCGCACCGTGTCGTACGTCTACCCCGACGGTTTCTTCCCGTACGAGGAGTCCGAGATGGACGACGGCTCGGCGGTCGCGGGGTTGCGGGGAGATCTGGGCGAATGGTCTGCCGACCTGAGCCTCGGCTACGGACAGGGGCGCTTCGCCTTCAGTGCCGCGAACTCGATCAACCCGGCGTACGCGGCCGAGTACCTGGCCAACAATCCGGGGGCGAGCGGGTCGGCCATCGCGGCCAATGCGGGTCCGCGAAATGCCTACAGCGGGTCGCTCAACGTTCGCCAGCTGACCTTGAACGCCGACGCCACGCGCGACCTCGAGCTCGGTTCCACGCCCGCGTTCCTGGCCGTCGGCGGCGCATTCCGGCGGGACTCCTACTGGATGGAGGCCGGGGACCAGGTTTCCTGGGCCTGCGGGCCCAGCGACAACCCCGGGAGCTTCCCGGCCGCGCATGACCTCAACGCCGACGGGTCAACCTTCGCGAGTTGCGGCATACAGGGCTATCCGGGGTACAGTCCGCGTTCAGCCGTCGGCAGCGAGCGGGACCGCAACAGCTTCGGAGCATACGGAGACATGGAGTTGCGTCCGTCGGAGTCCACGATGGTCAGCGGAGCTCTGCGCTTCGAGAACTACAACGACGCGGGCGCCTCGCTGACCGGCAAGGTGGCCGCGCGGATCGGACTTGGCGGACCGAACGCGGCTCTCCGGGCAGCCGTTTCGACCGGCTTCCGCGCGCCTCGTCTGGCCCAGCGCGGCTTCAACACCCTCGGTTTCGTAGGCGGCAGCGATGGCCTGGTGACCGCCGGTTTCCTGCCCGAGGGCGACGAGATCGCATGCCAGGACTTCGACGCCTGCTCTCTGAGCCATGAGACTTCCCTGAGCCTGACCGGCGGATTCGTCTATTCGAGCGACGCCGGCCTCAACGTGACGGCCGACGCCTACATGGTCTCGGTCTCCAACGCTATCGCGCTGACTCAATCGCTCACACAGGACCATGGTCTAAGGGCCAATGCGCAGTTCCAGGGACGGCCGGTGGACGCCGTGGCATTCTGGACCAACGCGATCGACACCAGGACGATGGGCGTCGACATCGTCGCCAGCTGGCGGCACCGGGGAGGGAGCTGGGGCGCGGCGGACCTCTGGACCAGCTACCACTGGAACGAGACGGAGATCACCGACAACCGCAACCCGGACTTCATGGGAATGACGCAGACCCTGCTGATCGAGTCGGCCCAGCCGAACCGGCGGCTGGGGGTGGGCGCCGACCTGCGCTTTGCGGCTGGAGTGGGGGTGCGGATGAGCATGAGGAGCATCGGAGAGGTGGAGACCCCCTTCATCTTCGAGCAGGCCACGATGATCGACGGCGCGACGATTGCCGACGCGGAGGTGAACTTCCGCCTGGCGGACCACATTCGTCTGAGCCTCGGCGCCAACAACATCCTGGACAGGCTCCCGAGCCGCCTCCCGGACGACCATGTGGCGCAGCTCTGGTCGATGGACTATCCGTCGGAGTCGCCTTATGGGATCGCGGGGCGCATCTGGTATATGCGGGTCGATGTGGTGGGGAACTGAGGGCTCGCGAGATCTCAGCGTCTGAAGAGCAGCCGGTCCGCGGTCCCCCGGCTTGCCAGGTAGAAGTCCGCCCGCCCGTCCCCGTCGAAATCCGCGAACTCCAGGTCGAAACCGGTCCCCATGGTGCTCCCGAAGACCTCGGCCGACGCTTCGGTGAAGACCCCGTCGCCGTCGTTCAGGTATGCGCGGTACAGGCTCGGCGCGATCCGCCCCACGCTCAGGTCCACGTCGGCGTTGGCGGTCACGATGTCCAGGTCGCCGTCCCCGTCGACATCCGCAAAGTCGCCGTCGAAGGAGGAGATGCGCGCGAACGTGACCCGTGACGCGGTCTCGTCTGCGAAATGGCCGCTGCCGTCGTTGACCAGGAGGCGGTTGCGCGGGTCGGCGCCGCTCACGAAGGCGGAGACGTTGGCGAAGAGAAGGTCGAGGTCGCCGTCACCGTCGATATCGCCGAAGTCCGCCTCACGGGTCTCCTCGTCGCCATCCCGCGACGGGATGCGCGCCTCGGTTTCGTCGCTGAAGCGCCCCTCGCCGTCGTTGATGTAAAGAGCGTTGAGCCCCTCGTTGCCCACCACGAGGTCGAGATCGCCATCCCCATCGACGTCCCCAAGCTCAAGATCCTGGGTCACGTCCCGCGAACTTGGCAGCCGCTCCGCGGTCTCGTCGACGAAGTTCCCCTCGCCGTCGTTGACCAGGAACGCGTCCTGACCGTTGTTCGCGAGCAGGATGTCCGGGAAACCGTCACCGGTAAGGTCGGCCACCACCACTCCATTCGTGGTTCCCTGGACGGGCAGGCGGTCGCCCTCATCCGTGAAGCGGCCGGAGCCATCGTTGAAGTAGAGCTCGTTGACGCGGTCGTCCTCGCTTACAACCACGATGTCGAGATCGCCGTCGCCGTCGAAGTCCGCCAGACCCACATCCTCCGAATCGCGGCTGGCCGCGGGCAGGCGGGCGCTGCCGTTGCTGAACCGGCCGTCGCCGTCGTTGAGGAGCAGAATGTTCGGATTGAACTCGTTGGCGATCACGATATCGAGATCCCCATCCCCGTCCACATCCCCCACACCGGCGTCCATGCTCAGACCGGTCAGCACCCCGGAGGGCAGATGGGTGCTCGTCACATCCTCGTAGAGCGCGTCGGGAGCGACCGTCGCGGTGTCGGGGTCGATCGTATCGGTCGGGTCGCTGTTGGCGCAATCGGCCGGGAGCACGGCCAAGGAGGCAATGGCCGGCAGGATCGGCCGGAACCCGGTGTTCATGCAGGGACCCGGGCGCCCACGGTGATCCTCCACCGTGGGCGCCCGGTTGACCGGGTCATGCCTCCCGGCCTCTGCAACTTTCGCCACCCGACTCCTGCGGGAGCCTCTTGCACAAGCAGCTACCCGTGCTCGTGCACGTGGGCATGCACGGGTTCCGTTATGAAGTCGGCATGTCCACTCCCGACCTCCCCATGCATGAGCTTGAAGGTGACATCCGTTTCGCCTTCCATGTGACCGTGCAGGTGGCCGCCGAACTCGCCCGGCGTGTCCTGCTCGAATTCGGCGATCGATTCGTCCTCGATGTCGACTTCCAGGTACAGGTCGTCGTCTATCGGGATCGGGTCGCCGTCGTGGTCCACGAAGCGGACCGTAATGTGCGCGGTTTCCTCACCCTCGTCGACTTCGAGTTCGCCGGTCCACGTCTGCGTATCGCCGTCGTAGGAGGCGATCACGCTTCCGCCCAGGATCAGCTCGACGCCCTCGGGCTCCGCGTGTTCCTCCGGTTCCATCGGGTCGTCCGAACACGCGCCCAGAACGAGGATCATCGCTGCCAGGCCCAGTGTTTGTCTGTGAATCAACTTTTTCATCTTGAGTTCTCCATGTTTGCAGATTCAATGTCTGTTTGTCGGAGTCGCGTAGCGAGGCGTTGATCGACATGCCTCAGAATACGACTCGATAGGTCAGGCTCAGACCCCTCCCGGCCGCGGGCATGATCTCCTTGACCCGGGAGAGGTGGTTGCGGTATACCGTGTCCGTGGCGTTGTCCAGGCCCACGGTGAGGACGTTCAGGCGCCCCGAAAGGGTGAGGCGCACTCCGGCAGACGCATTGAGGACCGTGTACCCGTCGGTCGGTGTCTCGAACTCGCCGACACGTTCCTGCCGGGCAGCCATTTCGGCCTCTCCTCGCACCCACCAGCGCGGGCGCTCGTACTTGAGGGCCGCATGCCCCTTGAGGGGCGGAACCAGCGGCAGAGGATCCCCCGATTCCTTCAGGCTTCCCCTGACCGACGAAACCACCCCCTCCACCGCCAATCCGCCTCCCGCATGAACGTCCACGCTCGCCTCGAAACCCCTGAACACGGCGTGGTTGCTCCGGAACTGGTATATCGGAAGGAGCACCCGGCTCAGTTCGCCGGTGTCCTCCCCGTAGACATATCCCCTGATATCGTTGTGGAATCCCGCCGCCTCCATTCTGAGCCGCTCGGACTCGAAACGCATGAACACGTCGAGACCCCTCCCAACCTCGCCTTCCAGGGACGGGTTGCCTACTTCAAAGGAGTAGGCCGCCAGGTGCGGCCCCTCCGAATAGAGTTCGTTGATGTCGGGGCTCCGGTACGCCCGCGCCGCGCTCGCCCCGAGGCTGATTCCCGACCTGGCGCTGTACAGCACTCCCACCGATCCGGATAAGGAGTGGAAGGTGCGGTCCCGGATCTCGCCGATGTCCGAGTTCCTGTCCTCCTCCAGCGGATCCGCGCCGATCAGGTCGTACCGGAGACCCCATGAGATCAGCAGCGGATCCAGGTCCATCTCTTCCAGGAAATAGGCGGCCGCCTGGGTCCGCCTCGTATCCGGCGTATAGAGCCCACCGCCGTAGCCGAAGTCCTCCCAGGACACGCGCACCCCGACCGCTCCCGCCGTGAATGGACCCCACTGCCCGTGCCTGGCCAGCACGTCGCCGTTCAGATTCTGCCGGGTGTAGACCGTGGCGAGGATGTCCGGCGGCTCGATTTCCCTGTGCTCGTACCAGGTGTAGCTCGCGTCGAAGCGCAGGTCCCGGAAGAACCCGTCCGTCTCATCCACGATGGCCTGGAACCTGCTCGAGCCACGCTCCATCTCGATGCGGACGCCCTCCTCGTGCCCCCCGACGAAACCGCCCGGGATTCCATACTCGTTCCGATATCCGCGCACGGACGCCCCGACGTGACCCCAATCGGTGAGAAACGACGCACCCGCACCCCCGCTGAACGTTTCTCCGTCGGTGTTGAGCAGGGTGCCGACAGGCGTTTTGAGGTCTCCCCCCCTCCGCAATGCCACCTCTACCCGCACCGGCACCCGTTCCGCCAGGCCGAACAGGGTGGTGGCGCTGCCGGCGAGCGAGCCCGTCACGGACTGCGTCTGCAGCGTCCCCGCTCCGGTGGCGTGGTGGGGAACATTGGACGGGATGTCGTCACGGATGACGTTGATGACTCCGCCCAGCGCGTTGCCCCCGTAGAGCAGCGCACCCGGGCCCCGCACCACCTCGATTCTCCGCGCCGAGGCGGGATCGAGCGCGGTCGCGTGGTCGCTACCCGAATTGGACACGTCGCCCACCCGGGCCCCGTCCTCAAGCATCAGCACGCGGTCACCGGTCAGCCCGCGGATGACCGGCTGGGTCACGGTCGGGCCCATGCTCGTGGCTGCCAGCCCCGGCATCGAGGCCAGCGTCGCCGCCACTGTGCTCTCCATCTGACGCTGCAGTTCGTCGCCCGCCATGACGCCGACGGGCCTGAGCGCCTCTGCGGCCCGCCGCTCCGAGAGCGTGGCGGTCACCACCATGCCCTGGAGCGCGATCGGCGACGAGACGAGTCCGATGACAACGTACGCCGACTCGTGTTCCACCATGACCTCGATCGTCGTTCCATGGTATCCCAGCCGGTCGACGCGAAGTTCGTACTCCCCCTTCCTGATGCCGGTGAGGTGGAAGGTTCCATCCCCGTGGGTAACCGCCCTGGTTCCCGACCCCACCACCGACACCACCGACCCCGCCAGGGGTTCTCCCGTCACCGAGTCGCGGACCACACCCTCGATCTCGCGTTCATGCTCCGGGTGCTGCGCGGAGACGGACCCCGGGAGAACGACGAGACCCCCCAACACGGCGAGGACGATCGTCCGGCCGGTCGAAACTATGGTTTGGTATGGGGACAGGAGCATTTGGCGCGATACGGGTCCACCGAAATGCAAGACGCACGGTGAGGTTGGACAGGGTGGCGCGGTAAGGGCATCGGGAGCGATGGCCCCCGGGAGGGTCATGCGTTGGGCGGACCCCGGGGGATGGCCGATCCAAAGAGGGTTGGTGCGCCTCGGGCCTCTCCCGATTCGCAGTCGGCTTCCACGACCCGGATTGGCGGCACGGAACCCTGTTCGGTCGCGATTCCCCTTGAGATCGAGGCATGCGCCAGCGATCGGACCACCTGGCAGAAGATGTGGTCGTGGTGAACGGGGCAGTCGCTGTTGTCGGGCGATTCGACGTGGTCCGGCGTTCCCATGCGCTCGCCATCCAGCAGCGCGTCGGCGTGGGTCAGCGCGGCCGTCGACACCATCTGCGGCAAGGCCACACACACGACCGCGGCACGCCACAACTCTTTATTGCCCGAATGGCGAACGAACAAGCTCAGCCACCTTGTCAGGAGCAGGATCGCCGTGATACTGCGTAAAAGGAAGCCGCACGGGGCGGCATCGTCAAGCGCGATCACATCGTGCAACCATGGGCCCAGAGGGACTTGAACCCCCGACCGTCGGATTATGAGTCCGCTGCTCTAACCGCCTGAGCTATGGGCCCGCGTAACGATAACGATTCGGGGGGTTGCACGGGAACCGCGAGGGGCGCGCGGCAAGCGGTGGGTCACTGCGTTCCGAAGATCCGGTCTCCCGCGTCCCCCAGCCCGGGGAGGATGTATCCGATGTCGTTGAGTTGGCGATCGAGAGCTGCCGTGTAGACGGGGACATCCGGATGCGCCTCGGCCATGCGGGCCGCGCCCTCGGGCGCCGCGACCAGGCACATGAAACGGATATCGCGCGCACCCTGCTCCTTCAATTCACTCGTGGCGGCTGTCGCGGTCCCGCCCGTGCCCAGCATCGGGTCGACCAGCAGGAAGTTTCGTCGTGCCGGTTCCGGGGGCAGCTTGCCGTAGTAGCGAACCGGCTGAAGGGTCTCCTCGTTGCGAAAGAACCCCAGGTGGCCGACGCGTGCGCCCGGAATGAGCCGGAGCACCCCTTCCACCATTCCCAGGCCCGCCCGCAGGATCGGGACCACGACCAGCCGGTCCTCGCGGATGCGGCGGGCCCGCATGGTCTCGAGTGGCGTATCGAGGGTCGCCTCGTCGCCCTTGAGGTGCCGGGTCGCGTGGAAGGTCAGGAGCAGCGTAACCTCTTCCAGGAGGGCCCTGAACTGCCGGCTGCCGGTGTCCTTGTCCCTCAGGAACGAGAGCTTGTGTTCGATCAGCGGATGATGGACGACTTCAAGCGTCGAGTCGGGCATTCCTATCTCTCTTTGCGTTTGGAAACGCGCTTTGAGCGGGAGGACGTACGCGACCGGGGTCCCGCCGCTCCGGACTTGCGGCCGGACGATGCCGCCACCGATCTGGCGGTGGCCAGTTCTGACGGATGCGCCGGCCGCCAGGCCCCGGGCTTCAGCGTGCCCAGCCGGAATGGACCGAACCGCGTTCGCACCAGGATCCGCACAGGGTGCCCCACCGCCTTCAGCATCCTGCGAACCTCGCGCTTGCGGCCCTCCGTGAGAACCAGGCTCACACCCCACTCGTCCTTGCCCAGCTCGACGCGCCGAACCCGCTTCGGGCGAGCCGGCCCGTCCTCGAGCTCCACACCCCGCTTGAGGCGCCGGAGCGCCGCGGCGGTGATCTTCCCAGCCACACCGGCCAGGTATTCGCGCTCGACCCTCCCGCTCGGGTGGGCGAGCCTGGCCGCCAGATCCCCCTCGTTGGTGAGCAGCAGCAGGCCGGAGGTGTCGCGGTCCAGCCGTCCCACGTACCGCAACCCGCCTGCCCAGTCCGGGAGGAGATCATAGATGGTCTTGCCGCCGTGGGGATCCGCTCGCGTACAGAGGACGCCGGCCGGCTTGTGAAAGACGACCCAGCGGCGGGGAGCCGGCCGCACGACCCGGCCGTCGAGCGACACCGTGTCCGAACCGGGGACGACCCGCGTCCCAGGGCTGGTCACCCGCTCTCCGTTGATCGCGATGCGGCCCTGGCCGAGCATCACCTCCGCCTGGCGGCGCGACGCCACACCCGCCTGGGAGATGTACTTCTGCACCCGCATCGGGGTCCGGTTGCCCGGGCTCATTCCGGCGGCTCCGGGAGCTGCTGCGAGTGCGCCAGCACCGCCGCCACCGCTTCTTCCTCGTTCAGGACGGGTGCGTCTTCCGCCTGCTCCTGGTCGTCCGGTGGCTCCGTCCCGGCCTCCAGTGGTTCGCCGTCCCGCAGCACGACCGGCAACTCCTCCGGCCGGGGCAGGTGCTCCATGGAGGGGAAGCCGAAGTGTTCCATGAACTTCGAGGTCGTGCCGTACAACACCGGCCGTCCCACCCCCTCCCCGCGTCCCACCCCCGCGATCAGTTCGCGGTCCACGAGGGTGCGAATCACACCCGTCGAGTTGACCCCGCGTATGTACTCGATCTCAATACGGCTGATCGGCTGCCGGTACGCGACGATCGCGAGGGCCTCGAGCGCCGGCCCCGACAGGCGTGACGACCGCGGCACCGTGTCGAAGCGCTCCAGGTACGGAGCGAACTCGGGCCGCGTCATGAGTTGCACGCCGTCGGCCACCTCGCGCAACTCGAAGGCGCGCCCGGCATCGTCGTACTCGGCCTTCAGGACCGCCAGCGCGGCCTCCACGCGGTCCTCGTCGAGCGCCTCGTCGGCACGGGCGATTTCACCGGGCGAGAGCGGCGCGTCGCTGGCGAAGAGGATTGCCTCGACGATGCGAGCGTCGTTCACGCGGCTCCTCCTCCGGCGCCCGCCGCGCCCGTTTCCGCTCCGTCCCCGACAACTTCACCACCGGCGGCCCCTTCCCCCGACCCCAGCGCAACCCCCAGCACGGACCCCTCGGACCGATCGTCCAGATTGCGCCCCCGGTAGAACCAGAGCGGCGAGAAGTGCTCCCTCTGCCGCAGCGACACCACGCGCCGGCGTCCCAGTTCGAGCCCGGCCAGGAGCGTCATGACACCGTGCATTCGCTCCCGCCACGGGGCGACCAGACTCGTGAACTCGATCCGGCGAGCCCGCCGCACGGTGTTCACGATCAGTCCGACCTTCTCGCGCATGGCCACGCGCCGTGTCGCCACCGTGTGTTCCAGGTCACGCTCGACCGGCGCCTGCACCCGCAACGCCGCGGCCAGCAGATCCTCCCGGCTCACCTCAAGCGGAACCTCGGTCGCACGCGGGCGCGGGCGCGGCTGCACATACCCCTTCTCGAACCGGCGCCCGCGGTCGTCCTCGGCCGCGCGCAGACGGGCGGCCACCTCACGGATCATCTCGTACTCCAGCAGACGCCGGACCAGTTCGGCGCGCGGATCGTGGTCCGCTTCACCCTCCGGGGCCGGCAGGAGCATCCTGGCCTTGATGCGGACCAGCACGGCAGCCATCTCGAGAAACTCTCCCGCCTCGTCCACGCTGGTGTCGGCCAGCACCTCGATCGCCTCCAGGAACTGCCTGGTGATCCGCGCGATCGGGATGTCGAAGATATCGATGTCCTGGGTGCGGATCAGGTGCAGCAGCAGGTCGAGCGGTCCGTGGAACCGATCCGTCTCGACCACCAGCAGGCCGTCGCCCGTCATCCGGCCACCAGCCGCACGATCCACGAGAAGGAGACGAACACCGGCGACAGCAGGGTGCTGAAGCCACCCGGGAACACAAGCACGGTCAGAAACAGCAGCGTGATTCCGTAGCGCCCCATCTCCCGGTAGCGGGCACCGGCTGCGGGTGGCAACAGGTGATAGAGCACGTGCGAGCCATCCAGGGGAGGAATCGGGATGAGGTTGAAATACGCCAGAATGAGGTTGATAAAAATGCCATAAGTCGCTATTGCAACGATATTTGCGCCCAATGATCCGCTGAAGAATGGAACGCCTTGGAGGAGGGTGAGCGTTGCGAGGATCAGTGCGAACAGCACCACCAGGCACAGGTTCGACACGATCCCGGCCAGCGAGACGCGGATGTCACCCGCCCGGTAGTTGCGATAGTTGCGCGGATTGACCGGCACGGGCTTCGCCCACCCGAAGAGAAAATCGCCCGGCAGAAAGTAGAGGAGCAGGGGGACGAGGAACGACCCCACGGGATCGAGGTGCGGGAGCGGGTTGAGGGTGATCCGCCCCAGGTCGCGGGCGGTGGTGTCCCCCTCCCTGAGTGCCTGCCACGCGTGGGCCACCTCGTGCACCACGACCGAAAAGAGCAGAACGGGAACGATCAGCAGGAGTTCCATGAACGAAGTCTAGCGGTGTGCGGATGAGTCCGCACCAGCCCCGGCCGTCTCGTACACGCCCGGTTGCGCCGCGCTTCGCCCGTTGATCCGGTGGGCCCTCCTTTCTACCTTTCGTGCCGGTCGTCGTCCGAGGACGGGGTCACCGCACCCTGCGGACGGGCACCGGCCGAGTGCGCGGCGCATACGCGGAAGCTGCCACATCAACACCGACAACACGGGGAAGCCGGACCGAGATGCCCAACATCAAGAGCGCGAAGAAGCGGATGGGACTGAGCCGCGAGGCGCGCAGCAGAAACCGTGTGACCCGGTCGCGGATTCGCACCGCGATCCGCCGGGTTCGCGAAGCCGAGTCGCACGAACAGGCCGACGAG
Source organism: Longimicrobiales bacterium (assembly GCA_965211795.1). Lineage (GTDB taxonomy): Bacteria > Gemmatimonadota > Gemmatimonadetes > Longimicrobiales > Gaopeijiaceae > Bin94. Next base: position 1,981,578 of record OZ242973.1, on the reverse strand, counting down.
CATCGCCGGGCCGCCGTGGCGCTGATCGACCGGGCCGCCACGCGCCGGATCATGCACCCGAACAAGGCCGGCCGGATGAAGTCCCAGCTGGACCGAATGGTTCGGGACCACGCCTGAGGACCCGCTTCAGGCCCCTTCGCCCAACATCCACACCGTCTCGCCCCCCACCAGGGTGCGGACCACCCGCCCCACCACCCTCTCCCCGTCAAAGGGCGTGTTCCGTCCCTTGGAGACGAAACCCGCACTTTCGATGGTCCACTCCGCCTCGGGATCGATCAGGACCAGATCCGCCGGCCGGCCCGGCGCCAGCGTGCCCCCTTCCACACCAAGTGCCCGCGCCGGCCCCGTCGACATGCGTTCCAACAGCGTGGGCAGCGTCGACTCGCCTGCGAGAACCAGCCGGGTGTGCAGGACGGCGAAGGCCGTCTCCAGGCCCACGACGCCGAAGGGCGCATCGTCGAACGCCTGTTCCTTCTCATCGTAGTGCCGGGGCGCGTGGTCGGTGGCGATGCAGTCGATCGTTCCATCGGACAGCGCTTCTCTCAGAGCCTCGACATCGGACGCGGTCCTGAGCGGCGGGTCCACCTTGTACTCGGTTCCGTAGTTCGCGAGAACATCGTGCGTGAGGAGCAGATGATGCGGGGTGGCCTCGGCGGTGACGCGCACGCCCCGGGCCCTGGCACGCCGGATCAGGTTGACGGCCGCTCCCGTGGAGACGCGCTGAATGTGCAGGCGGCCCCCGGTCGCCTCCGCCAGGGCCAGGTCGCGCGCGACGCCGATCTCCTCCGCGACGGCCGGTTTGCCGCGCAGACCCAGGCGCGTCGAAATCACGCCCTCGTGCATGACGCCGCCCCGGGCGAGTTCGGCGTCTTCGCAGTGCGCGAGCACGGGGACATCGAAGGACTGTGCGTACTGGAGCGCGAGGCGCATCAGGATCGAGGACTCCACAGCCCGTCCGGCGTCCGCAACGGCGACCGCACCCGCGTCCACTACCTCACCAAACTCGGTGAGCTGCTTTCCCTTGCACCCCGCCGATACCGCGGCCGCCGGAAACACCCGCGCTCCCCCCGCCCGCCGCCCTTCCGCCACGATGAACCCCACCGAAGCCGGATCGTCCACGACCGGATCCGTGTCCGGCATGCCGCACACGGCCGTGTATCCGCCCGCGACCGCCGCCCGCGACCCGGTGCGAATGGTCTCGCGGTGCTCCCACCCGGGTTCGCAGAGGTGGGCGTGCGGATCCACGAACCCGGGCGCCACCACCAGCCCCGCCGCATCGACCACCTCGGCGCCCCCGGCGTCCAGATCCTCCCCCACCGCCCCGATCCGCCCCTCCTCGACCAGGACGTCGCCTTCCAGATCCGCACCCGTCGCCGGGTCGATCACCCGTCCTCCCCGGATCAGCAACCTGCTCACGCGGTCCCCCCGGCTCCGTCGACCCCGGGATCACCGGCCCATGCCACCGCGCTCGTCCGGACCACCCCGCTCAACTCCCCGTCCAATCCCGCGCCGCCTCCGCCAGGTGCGGCGCCCCCCCAGCCAGCAGGTACAGCACCGCCATCCGCACGGCCACCCCGTTGGTCACCTGTTGCAGGATCACCGAGTGGGGCCCGTCGGCCACATCCGAATCGATCTCGACACCCCGGTTCATCGGGCCCGGATGCAGGATGAGAAGGCGCCGGGGAGCGCGCTCCAGCCGTTCCCGCGTGATCCCGAAGACACGGTTGTACTCGCGTAGCGAGGGGACGAAGCCGTCCTGCATGCGTTCCAGCTGCAATCGCAGCACATTGATGGCATCCGCCCACTCGACCGCCTCCTCCACGCTGCCGAAGACCGTCACGCCCAGCTCCTCGATCGCGGCGGGCAGCAATGTGCGTGGCCCGCAGACCCCCACCTCCGCGCCGAGCTTCACCAGGCCGTAGATGTTGGAGCGCGCCACCCGCGAGTGCAGCACGTCCCCAACGATGCAGACCCGGAGGCCCTCCAGGGCGCCGAAGTGGTCGCGCAGCGTGAGGATGTCGAGCAGGCCCTGCGTGGGGTGCTCGTGCGCGCCGTCGCCCGCGTTGATCACATTCGACGGAATGCGCGCCGCCAGGAACGCCGCCGCTCCGGCGGACCAGTGCCGGATCACCACCATGTCGATGCTCATCGCCTCGAGGTTGCGCGCCGTATCCACCAGCGTTTCGCCCTTCGACACCGAGGACCCCACCGCGCCGATGTTCACCGTGTCGGCCGAGAGCCGCTTCTCGGCGAACTCGAAGGAGATGCGCGTCCGCGTCGAGGCCTCGAAGAAGAGGTTGACGATCGTCTTCCCCCGGAGCACGGGCACCTTCTTGACGCGCCGCTCGGTGATCTCCTTGAAGGGCTCGGCGGTGTCGAGGATGACCCGGATCTGGTCGGCCGACAGGGGTTCGAGCCCGGTCAGGTCCTTGCCCAGGGGGGGCGTGGTCAGGGTCACGGGCCGCTAGCGCTCCAGTCCGCTGAGCACAACCGCCAGGTCACCGTCCAGCCTGGGAACCAGCACGTCGATCCTCTGGTTGGCCAGGACGGGGAACTCGCGCCCCACGATGTCGGGCTGGATGGGCAGCTCGCGGTCCCCCCGGTCCACCAGCACGCAGAGCACGATGCGCGCCGGGCGCCCCCAGTCCATGAGTTCGTTGAGCGCGGCCCGCGCCGTCCGGCCTGTGTAGAGGACATCGTCGACCAGCACGACCGCGCGATCGTCCACGCCGCCGGGGGGCAGCTTGGTCTCGCCTACGAGCGGGCGCGGCCCCAGCGCCATGAGGTCGTCGCGGTAGAAGGTGATGTCGAGGGTGCCCGTGGGGACGGGATTCCCTTCGGCGGCCCTGATCGCCTCGCCGATCATGTCGGCCAGGTCGACCCCCCGGCGCTGCACTCCGATGAGGACGAGACGTTCCGTGCCCCCGAGCTTCTCCAGCACTTCGTGGGCCATGCGGTCGATCGCGCGGCGGACATCCGCGCCGTCCATCAGCACCGTAGGCTCTGCCGGGGTCACCTGTCCGATCTGTGCTCCTGTCCGGGGACTCTTACGTTTCGCGCCGGGCGGTCCTCCGTGCTCCTCCGCCCGCGGGCGGCAGAAAGGTAATTGCCACGGAAGCGCCCGGCCAACATGATCATGGGACTTGCGGTCTCCGCACCCACACCTCCCCGGAACCCTGGAGCCTCCATGACCCGTTCAGCAGCCCGCGGACAGAACTCTCCCGGCCATCGAGCGGCAGCATCCTTCCGCCGCGCCGTCCGGCCGCTGTGCATCTGCCTCTCTCTGGCGGCCGCGGCCTCCCCCGCCCTGCACGCCCAGGACGCGGTCGAGGGCCCCAAGGTCATCCTCTCCTCGGTGCCCTTCGCGCTGACGGTCCACGGCGGAGTGGAGATGTCGGCGCTGGTCGAGGTCCGCGACGCGGGCGGAACGCTCCTCGCCTCCGCCACGGTGGCCCCCGGCGAGGAACGCGAAATCCGCGACATATCCGTCGCTTCGCGCGAAGCCCTGCCCCTCCAGGTGCGCATCGGCGGGGTGGTGCACGAAGTCTCCGCCCCCTACGCTCCCGCCTGGTTCTCGATCCTGCCGCCGCTCCTTGCAATCGTGCTCGCGCTGATCTTCAAGGAGGTCATCACGGCGCTGCTGGCAGGGATCTGGCTGGGCGCGCTCGCGGTGGCGGGGTACAATCCGCTGCAGGCCACCTGGCGGCTCGTTGACGAGTACATCGTGCCGGCGCTGGGCGACACCGACGGCGGCCACACCCAGATCGTGGTCTTCAGCCTGCTGCTGGGGGGCATGGTCGGTATGATCAGCAGGAACGGGGGGACGATGGGGGTGGTGCGGGCGGTGGCGCCGCTGGCACGGAACCGGCGGCGCGGAAAGATCGCCACCATGCTCGCCGGCCTGGCGATCTTCTTCGACGACTACGCGAACACGCTGGTGGTCGGCAACACCATGCGCCCCATCACCGACAAGCTGAAGGTGTCGCGCGAGAAGCTTGCATACCTGGTCGACTCCACCGCCGCGCCCGTGGCCGCGCTCGTCCCGATCTCGACGTGGGTCGGCTACGAGGTCTCGCTCATCGGCGACGGCCTCGGCTCCGCGGTCGGAGAGGCCACGGGGGCCGACGCCGCCTTCCTGGGCGGCCTGAGTCCCTACGCCGTCTTCATCGAGACCATCCCCTACCTCTTCTATCCCCTTCTCGCCCTGGCGTTCGTCTTCCTGACCTCGGCCATGAACCGGGATTTCGGCTCGATGGCCCGGGCCGAGGCCAGGGCCGCGGCGGGTCGCGGACTACACCGCGAAGGCGCCATGCTGGCCACCGACACCAGCAAGGGATTCGTGCAGGCGAAGGACGGCGCGCCGCACCGGTGGTGGAACGCGGCGATCCCGGTCCTGACGGTGGTGCTGGTGGTCCTGGGGGGGCTGTACACCTCCGGCCGCGCCGCGGTGGGTCCCGATGCGGCCCTCAAGGACGTTTTCGGGGCGGCCGACCCCTTCGCGACGCTGCTGTGGGGATCGCTTGCCGGGTGCCTGGTCGCGGCCGCGCTGTCGATCGGGCAGCGGCTCCTGAGCGTCCACGAGTGCATCGACGCGTGGGTGGGCGGCGTCAAGGCGATGATGATCGCGATGGTGATCCTGACGCTGGCCTGGTCGCTCGGCGCGGTCACCACCGACGTGGGAACGGCCGATTACCTGACGCAGCTGTTGGGCGGCAACCTCCCCCTCGTCCTCCTCCCGGCGGTGGTCTTCGTCACCTCGGGCGCGATCGCCTTCGCCACGGGCACCTCGTGGACGACCATGGCCATCCTGATCCCCCTCGTGATCCCGCTCACCGTGTCGCTCGCGGGCGGCACCGGCTTCGCGGACGGCTCCCTCTACGGGATCCTGCTGGCCACCACCAGTTCCGTGCTGGCGGGGGCGATCTGGGGCGACCACTGCTCTCCCATCTCCGACACGACGGTGCTCTCGTCGACGGCCGCGGCGTGCGACCACGTCGACCATGTGCGGACCCAGCTTCCCTACGCGGTGCTGGTGGGCATAACGGGTCTGCTGCTCGGGAGCCTGGGAACCTCGCTGGGGCTCCCGCACTGGGTCGCCCTGCTGGCGGGGGTTGCCGTGCTGGCGGGCGTCCTGCGCCTGTTCGGCACGCCCATCGCGGAGATCGGCGGGGAGACGGCCACCGAAGGGCAACCATGACGTAACGTCAGGGTTGGCCGCTCCTCCTCCTTCGCGCCCGGAAGAACGTGCGCAGCAACCGCGAGGATTCATCGGCGAGCACCCCGCCGAGCAACTCCACGCGGTGGTTCAGACGCGTGTCCTGCACCAGGTTGCCGAGGCTGCCGGCCATCCCCGATTTCGGATCCCGCGCACCGAAGACAAGGCGCGGAATGCGCGCCAGGACGATCGCTCCCGCGCACTGGGCGCAGGGCTCCAGGGTGACGTACAGGGTACAGCCGGTCATCCGCCAATCCCCGAGGCGATGGGCGGCGGCACGTATTGCAACGAGTTCGGCGTGGGCCGTGGGGTCACCCCGCTCCAGGGTGCGGTTGTGGGACTCGGCCAGCACCACCCCGCTCTGAACGACTACGGCACCGACGGGCACTTCGCCGCGCAGCCCCCCCGCACGGGCCAACTCCAGGGCGCGGGCCATCCAGGTGAAGTCGCGGTCGCCCGGGGTTGCGGGGGGCACGGGCGGCGTGCCGGTCTAGTGCGCGGTCAACGGCCCTGCGAAGGGGAGCGGCACCACGTGCCGGTAGAGCGCGGCTACCCTCCCCAGGATGACCGGCTGCCTCGCGGCGTCCACAGTCCTCCTCTCGCCCCCCACCGCCCGCAGGAGCACGCGCGAGCCACGCTTCTCAAGCTGATAGTAGTCCGCGACTCCCCGGGCGCGCGCCACGACGACCTCTCCGTCGCGCAACTCTTCGGCCTGCACCGGCTGGACCACCAGGAAGTCCCCCTCGCCGATCCCGGCCGCGGCCAGCCTGTCGCCGGGCGCGCGCACCATGAAGCCGCCGTTGCGACTGGCCAGCTGCCGGTCCAGGCACACGCGCTGTTCGGCCCGGCCGCCCCGAAGACCGGCCACCGCCTCGGTCAGGTCCGAGTAGCACGGCAGCGATACCGTACGGGCGTTCAGGTCCAGCCCCAGAATGCGGATGCCCCTGGAACGCGAGGGGTCTCGCTCCACCACTCCCTTGTCCGCCAGCGATTGGAGGAGTTCCGAGACCGTCTTTGTGCTCTTGATGCCGAAGTGGTGTCCAATCTCCCGGATCGACGGCTGATAGGTGTGGGTGCGCAGGTAGAGGACCATGTACTCAAGGATCCGGTGCTCCAGGTCGGTTAGCGCCGGAGCGGTTCGTGGGGCACGCGAGGGGAGGCCTGGGATGACGGATTTTGAGCCGCTGGGCATGCGCTTGGCGTAGTGGGGAGAAGGGCCGGGGGCGGACATGACGCGCGCGAACGATAGGGGCACCGGCACCGTCCCGCAACCCCCGGTCCCCCACCAACCGAATGCCCCCGGACCTGCGCCGGAATCACCCACACGCGGACCGCCACCATCGCCCGGACCCTCCCAGCCCGCTTGCAGCTTGTTCGGAGCGCATACGCCTCCCAGATTGGCCCTTCGACCACCTACTCCACCCTGGAATCGGGACTCATGCCTCATTCCAATCCACGTGCGGCCACCGTCCGCTACGAGCCCGACGAACACCCCCCTCACGGTATGGCACTCGCTCTGGCCCTCCAGCTTATGATGCTCGAGCTGGGCGAGATCATCCTCATCCCGGTCGTTGTGGTCCGCGCCGCGGGCGGAACCGACGCCTACCTGGCTTGGGCCGCGTTTGCAGCTCTTGCGATCTCCGGGATCACGACGATGATGCAGGCCCGGCGCGTGGGAAGGTTCGGATCGGGATACATCCTCCTGATGGTCACCTCGGGGGCGTTCATCGCCGTGTGCGTCACGGCGCTCACCGAAGGCGGCCCCGGCCTCCTGATGACGCTCCTCATCGCCTCCTCCCTCTTCCAGTTCCTGCTGGCGGCGCGTCTGTCGCTGCTGCGCAGGATCATCACCCCGACAGTGGCCGGAACGGTGATGATGCTCATCGCGGTCACGATCATGCCCGTCGTCGCCGAACTCCTCGAGGAGGTACCCGAGGGGGCGAGCGGAGCCGGCATCTACGCCTGTGGCGCCGCGACCCTTCTCGTCACCCTCGTCATGATGCTGCGCGGATCCGGCGGGGTCCGCAGGTGGGCCCCCATCGCCGGTGTCGTCGCGGGTTGCATCGTCGCGGCCTTCTACGGCCTCTACGAGGTGGAGCGGGTGGCCGAAGCCGCCTGGTTCGGACTGCCGCAGGGTGGCTGGCCCGGCTTCGCCTTCGACCTGGGACCGGCTTTCTGGGCGCTGCTGCCGGCCTTCGTTTTCGTGACGCTGGTCGGGGCCATTGAGACCGTCGGCGATGTGGTCGGGATTCAGAAGGTCTCCTGGCGCACCCCGCGGGCGACCGACTTTCGCTCCGTTCAGGGGGCCGTCGCCGCCGACGGTGTCGGCAACCTGCTCTCCGGCCTGGCGGGCACGGTCCCGAACACCACCTGCGCCTCCGGCGTGGCCACCGTCGAGGTCACCGGCGTGGCCTCGCGCCGCGTTGGCATCTATATCGGGGTCTTCTTCCTGGCTCTGACGCTGCTGCCCAAGGTGCTGGCGCTCTTCCTGGCCATCCCGGGCCCCGTGGCGGCGTTCTACCTCCTCGTGATGATCGCGATCCTGTTCTCACTCGGCATGAGGATCGTGGTGCGGGACGGAATGGACTTCCGCAAGGCCGCGATCGTCGGCCTCTCCTTCTGGATCGGCACCGGGTTCCAGCACAACCTCTTCTTCCCCGGGGGCCTCGAGGGATGGGCCGGTGAGCTGCTCGGCAACGGTATGGCCGCGGGAGGTCTCGCCGCGCTGGTCATGACTGCCTTTCTCGAGATCACTTCTCCCAGGCGCAGGCGGATCGAAACGGAACTGAGCGCGCGGGCGCTGGAGGACATCGACGAGGTTCTCGGCAGGATGTCGACGCGGAAGGGCTGGGGGGAGGAGATCGTCCACCGCATCCGGCTTGTGGCCGAAGAGACCATCGAGATCCTCTCCTCCAGGGAGATCGAGGGCGCGGAAGGCGACGAGGCGCGCAGGCTCCGCCTTGTCGTCCGCCCCAACCGTGACGGCGCCGAGATGGAGTTCGTGGCGTCGCTCGGCGAAGGGAACCTTGAAGACCGCCTGGCCCTCATCGGGGACCAGCCCGCGGAAGGACCGCTGGAACACGAGATCTCGCTCAGACTTCTGCGTCACTTCGCCTCTTCAGTGCGCCACCAGCAATACCTCGACACGGATATCGTGACGGTGAAGATCAGGTAGGGCGGAACCGTCGGCGGGGGTTGCCGTTGCAGGGAGGTCACCGCGGTCCAGCACGTCGTTAGAATTGTTGGGGCGGCCGACAACGCGTGCAGGCGCCCGCGTGAAACCGGGTCGTGCGCCGAATCGTATTGGGGCCAGTAACCAGAGGAGGAGCTGCAGGTCGATGCGAACCGACCGGAAAATAGCTGCGCCGGATCCACAGACGGAGCGGATGCTGTCGTACCTGGATGGCACACTGAGTGCTGTCGAGCGGAACGCCTACGAGGCGGAACTGGCGGCTGACCCGGCACGCGCCCGCGAAGTCGAGGACCACAGGGCCCTCGTGGCCACGCTGGACGAAATGGCCGCGTATGTCCCGTCCAGCGATTTCCGCGTACGCGTGCTTGCGCATCTGAACACTCCGGACCCCTGGTGGGTGCGCCTGCGGCGCCGGCTTCTCGGCGTGCCCGAGCCCATGTCCAATGTGTTCACCGCTTTCCTGGACGAGGGGCTGACGGCGCGCCAGTCGAGGGCGCTCACCGCATTCGTGGCCAGGGATCCCGAGGCGGCTGCCGCGCTGGCCGGCTGGAAGCGGCTCTTCGCAGAGCTGGAGTCCCTGCCCGGGCTGGCGCCATCCGAGGGTTTCACGGACCGGGTCATGGTCCGCCTGCGTGTTCTGGAGCAGCAGCGAGCCGCCCGGCCGGAGGTCGCGCGTGCCGGGCGCCGCAGGGCCCGGGCCCTGTCACCTCTGCCCTCGCCCTCCAGGTACTGGGAAATCGTGACCACGTGGGTCGATGCCCGCTGGCCCACGCCCCGCGACCGGTTCGCCGTGACCTCCGGCATGGCCGTCGGCCCGGTCGCGGTGTTCCTCGTCACCCTCCACATGCTCTCCAGCAATCCGCTGCTGACCACGTCCAACGTCGCGAGTTTCGTGCGGACCAGGGCCGGCGGGGCAGTCTCGCAGCTGACGGACGCGGTCTACGGGAACCCGGATGCCAGCTTCGCGGTCGGGCGGATTTCCGGTATTCTGGACGCCTGGACCGTGAGTGGTCCCACCTTCGCGGCCGGACTGATCCTGTTCGGCGTACTCACCTTCCTCTCTGCATGGATCCTGTACAGGAATGTCGTCAAGGTCTCACGATCGGAGAATCGCCATGTATCGGTGTAACGATCCGGACCGAGCCGTTCGCGGTTCGCGTTCCAACCCCTTCCTCGCCACGGCGCCGGCCCCCCGAAAGCGTCCGGGCATGGCTGGCGCGCTCCGCTGGCGCCGCGCAGCCGCCTTGCACGTTGCTGCCGTGCTGCTCGTCGCCGGTGTCGCCGTGTCGGTAGCCGCCCAGGAACGCACGATCGTCTCCAACCGGATCGAAGTGTCCCGGGCCGAGGCTTCGCTCCACCTGGAGTTCTCCGACGGAGAGGGGCTCTCGATCACCTTCTCCGAGGGAAGGGCCAGCGTCAACGGCCAGTCGCTGGGATCCTACGCGCCCGACGGTGCGGCCGACCGCGAATGGCGGGGCCTTCTGAGCCGGGTCCTTTCCCTGTCCAACGGACCACTCGCCGAGGAACTGAGACGATGGCAGCCTGATCCGGCGGTGGACGTTGCCGAGCGAAATCTCCTGGCAGCGGTCAGCGGCTACTTCGCCGCCGCGCTCGAGGGCACGTACACGGACACGCAAATCCCGGACGAGGAGAGCGGGCATTCGCTGTTGCAGGCGATGGCCCAAAGCGAAAACAAGGAGGCGTTCGTCAGGGCACTGGATGGCATCGATGTCGAGTCGTTGACCGTGCTGGTCGGTCAGGACCATGTCGTGCGGGCCGGAACGCAGGCTGAAGGCGGTATCCTGCTCGTGGACGGCGAACTGGGTGTACGGGGGCGGGTGTACGGCGACGTGATCGTAGTGGACGGATCCGTTACCCTTGCGTCGGGAGGTCTGATCGAGGGTGATGTTCGGCTGGTGGACTCCCGCCTCGAGAGTCCGGGAGGCGGGGTCGCGGGCGATGTTGCCGACATCACGGAGAGCATGCGGCGCGAGGCGCTGCAGAATGCGGAGCGCATGCGGGCCGAGTTGCGACGCCAACTGAGTGTGGCGGCGCAGGAGTCACAGGGCAGCAGCCGGTTTGTCCAGCAGGTCCGCCAGGCCTCGAGGTTCACCTTCGACATCCTGATCACCTTTGTTGTGGTCGGCCTGCTCGTCTGGCTGGCCACGGCGCTGGCGCGTGGACGGGTGGACGTGGTCGTGCGGGCCATTTCACATCAGCCGGCGCGCAGTGCCCTGGTTGGACTTGCCGGCGCATTCGCGACCGCACCCGCGTATCTGGTCGGGATCGCCGTCCTGGTGGCCACCATGCTCGGGATACCCCTCCTGATCTTCTGGGTGCCGCTGTTCCCGCTGGTGGTGTTGGCGGCGGCTCTCGTCGGGCTCGTGGGGGTCAGCGATCATGTGGGCAAGTGGGTGCTCCGGCGGGGCTACCGCTGGCTCAACCGCGGTGATCCGGCCCAGCCCTCGTTCACGTACACGAGGCTTCTCGGGCTGGGAACGCTGTTTGTCCCGTGGGTGCTGGGGAGTTGGTTGCAGGTGCTCCCGCTGACGGGCTGGGTGGGCAATCTGCTCACGGCCGCCGGAACGATGGGTTTCCTGCTGGCGGTGGCCACGGGATTCGGCGCGGTGATCATGACCCGTGGAGGCGTGCGGCCGACCGGCTGGGCCGTGCCGTACGATGACTTTGGCGATGACGAGGACGGAGGAGACAGATGGTGAGAGATGAGTACTGGAGCCCTGTGATCCCGCCCCGGATGAGGATGCGGGGTGCGCTCGTTGCGGGCATGCTGGCCGTCACGGGGCTGGCGGGCCCTGCCGATCTCGACGCACAGCGCTGGAAGACCGTAACCGCAGCGCGGCAGGTCACGAACGAAGAGAAACTGCGCGTGGAGGTGCAATACGGTGCGGGGGTGCTCACCGTGCGGCGCGGAGATGCCGGCGAACTGTACAACGCAATCTTCCACTTCGCCGAGGACTGGGCGACGCCGAAGACCGAATACGCAAACGGGCGGCTGGAGGTGGGGCTCTCGGCGAGCGAGAACGGCAATCGGGATTCCGACGACTGGCCCGATGAGGCGTCGCTGGAACTGAAACTCTCACCGGGGGTGCCTTTGGACCTCGAACTGGCCTTCGGGGCCGGCCAGGCCGAGCTGGATCTCACCGGATTGGCGGTGACGAAGCTGAAGGTCAACACGGGTGCGTCGGAATCGGTGATCCGGGTTGACGAAGTGAATCGGGAGCGCATGGAGTCGGCGGCCATCAACGTCGGAGCCGCCGACCTTCACATCCATGGCGTGGGCAATCTGAATGCGGATCAGGTGACGGTGAAGTCAGGTCTGGGTGCGGTTACGCTGCGGTTGGACGGGGAATGGGCCCGCGACGGCCGGCTGCTCGTGGATATGGGGCTGGGCGCTCTGGAACTTCAGGTTCCCAGGTCCCTCGGGGTCAGGCTTACGCGCCCGGGCAGCTTCCTGGCATCCTTCGAGACCGAGGGCCTCGAGAAGCGGGGGAAGGCATACCAGTCGGCCAACTGGGAGAGCGCCGAGCGCAAGGTCGAGATCGAGATCACCGCCGTTCTGGGCAGCGTGGACCTGGAATGGATTTCCTAGCAGTCCGTGGATAAACCCGCGCGAGCGCCGAGAGCGGGGAGGCGCCGGGCTGGCAAGGCGCGACGAAAGGGGAATAGCGGCGCTGAACGCACCGGCCCCCCGGTGCCGCACCGCTCGTCTTTGCCCGCAGGGATTGATCCACGGACTGCCAGATTCGTTATTATAGACAAGTGACCAGTCGCACCGCCTCACGGCCGGGATTTCCGGTCCGGCGCGGTGCCGGGACTCATAGGGAGGGAGCATGATCGGAACCCTGTTGACATTCCTGGCGGTGGGCATCGTGAGCATCGTCGTGGTCTGGATCGTGCTCTCGGTGGTGGGTTCCCTGCTCGGGCTGACGATGACCATCGCAGGTTTCCTCCTCTTCAAGGTCGCGCCCGTGATGTTCCTGGGATGGGCGGCCCTCAAGATATGGGCGTGGGCGCGGGGCAACCGGGGCTATCTCTCCGCGAAGGATCGTCGCTGGCTGGAGCGCGAATAGGTCGTCGCCGGATGAGACTGAGGACACGCCTCCAACGGTAGCGGAGACGTGGCAGGGACGGGGCGGGTTTTCTCTACCGCCGCGGCGGCAGTCCCTCGAGGGCAGCCAGCAGTTCGTCGCCGATGTGCGCCAGCGCCAGTCCCGCGTCGGAGTCGGGTGCCGACAGCACCGTAGGCCGTCCCTCGTCACCCGCCTCCCGAACCGCCATGTCCAGCGGAATCCTGCCGAGGAACGGTACGGAGAGCTCGCGGGCCAGATCCTCTCCGCCGCCGCGCCCGAAGAGGTCCACGATTTCGCCCGTGCCGGGGATCCGGAAGCCGCACATGTTCTCGACGATCCCCATGACGCGAGTGTTGACCCGCTCGAACATCTTGACGCCCCTCCGCACATCCCCGGTCGCGACCTTCTGGGGCGTCGTCACCATCAGCGCACCGTCCAGATCGACCGTCTGAACCAGCGACAGCTGCGCATCGCCCGTGCCGGGGGGCATGTCGACGATCATGAGATCGAGCCGGCCCCACGACACCTGCTCGATGAATTGCTTGAGAATCCCCGCAATGAGGGGACCCCGCATGATCGCGGGTTGCTCGCGCTCCAGGAGGAAGCCCAGGCTCATGAGGCGGACGCCGTGTGTCTCGAGCGGGACGATCATCTCGGAACCCTTCGCTCCGGCGACTGCAGGGCGCCGCTCTTCGCCGAACATGACGGGAATGTTGGGACCGTAGATGTCGGCGTCCATCAGCCCCACGGTCAGGCCGCGGGACGCCGCACGGGCGGCCAGGTTGGTGGCCACCATGGACTTGCCGACTCCGCCCTTTCCCGAGCTGATCGCGACGACGCGCTTGACCCCTGACAGGATCCCCGGTTTCGGGGTGGGCGCGGGGACCGACCCCGGCTGCAGTCCACGTTTGGGAGGTTGACCGGCGAGGGGTCTGCGCGGCACCCCGGGGCGGGCGGAACCCGGCTCCGCCGGTTTGCGGGATCCATCAGCCGTTCCGGCGGACGCGGCGCTCCCCTGCTCCCCGCCGGCAGGGCTCTGCGGAAGCCGCACATCCACCTTGACGGCGGTGACACCCTCCACTCCTTCGGCCGCGGCACGCGCCTGCCGCACCAGGGCTCCGGGATCGCCCCGCCTGAGGGAGAAGACGAAGCGGGCCCTGCACTGCTCGTCGACGCTGATGTCGGCGACCTGGCCGCCCGTCACCACATCCTGGCCGGTCACCGGGTTGACCACGCGGCCGAGCGCGTGGGTCACGGTGTCCACAAGTCCGCTGTTGCTCATTGGCAAGGAAGGTACCGCGGCGACTTCCGCGAGGTCAACGGCGTGGGAAGGAAGCATTTCGGGCGTTCGGGTCCAAAGAGCGGCCACAGTCCCCATCCGCTGTTGCGCAACTCGGCCAGCCGCGTGAAATTGCGTGCGATTCGGGCACTCCCGCCAACCCAGAAACCCTGAAAGAGCCCATGTCCGGTACCATTCGCATGCCCCCCGCCGTCAACGAGCCCGTCTTCTCCTACGCTCCGTGCACGCCCGAGCGGGCCGAGCTCAAATCCACCTTGCACGCGATGTCGGAACAGGACGCGGACATCCCCGTCATCATAGGGGGCGAGGAGATCCGTACCGGGAACACCCACCCGATCCGCGCCCCGCACGATCACGGGCTGGAGCTGGGCGTCTGGCACGCGGGAGGCGCCGAGGAGGCCAGGAAGGCGATCGCGAATACGCTGGAGGCCCGCCGGGAGTGGGCATCCTGGCCCTGGGAGGACCGCGCGGCGGTGTTCCTCAAGGCGGCGGAACTCCTCTCGACCACGTGGCGCTCGACGCTGAACGCGGCCACCATGCTCGGACAGAGCAAGAACGCCTTTCAGGCCGAGATCGACTCCGCCTGCGAGATCATCGACTTCTTCCGTTTCGGCGCGCACTTCGCCGAGCAGATCTTCGACCACCAGCCGGTCTCCGAGAAGGGCGTCTGGAACCGCATCGAGTACCGGCCGCTGGAAGGCTTCGTCTATGCGGTCAGCCCCTTCAACTTCACCGCGATCGGGGCCAACCTGGCCGGTACGCCGGCAATGGTGGGGTGCGGGGTGCTGTGGAAGCCCTCCAAGACCGCGGTCCTGTCGGGGTACTACACCTACAAGCTGCTTGAGGAGGCGGGACTGCCCCCGGGCGTGATCAACTTCGTGCCGGGCGATCCGGTCGAGATCAGCGCGGCGGCCACCGATCACCCCGACTTCGCGGGGCTGCACTTCACGGGGTCGACGGCGGTGTTCCAGTCGCTGTGGACGACGGTGGGGAAGAACATCGGCCGCTACCGGTCGTACCCGCGGCTGGTGGGCGAGACCGGGGGGAAGGACTTCATCGTGGCGCACCCGAGCGCCGACCCGGCGGCGCTCCGCACCGCGATCGTGCGGGGTTCCTTCGAGTACCAGGGACAGAAGTGCTCGGCGGCGTCGCGCGCCTACATTCCGGCTTCGCTCTGGCGGGAGATCGGCGACGACCTGGCGGCCGAGACCGATGCGCTGGCCATGGGCGATCCGGCCGACTTCCGCAACTTCGTCAACGCGGTCATCGACAAGTGGGGCTTCGACTCGATCACGGGCTACATCGACCGGGCCAAGGCCAGCCCCGATGCCGAGGTTATCGCAGGGGGCGAGTACTCGGACAGGGACGGGTTCTTCATCCGTCCCACCCTCGTTCTGGCGAGGACGCCCGACCACGAGACGATGTGCGACGAGATCTTCGGCCCGGTCATGTCGATCCATGTGTATCCGGACAACGCCTGGTCGGAGACGCTGGACATCGTGGATTCCACGTCGCCGTACGCGCTTACGGGTGCGGTGTTCTCGCAGGAGCGGTCGGGCGTGCGCCAGGCGCTGGAGAGGCTGCGCAACGCCGCCGGGAACTTCTACATCAACGACAAGCCCACGGGCGCGGTGGTCGGACAGCAGCCCTTCGGGGGAGGGCGTGCCTCGGGGACGAACGACAAGGCGGGCTCCGCGTACAACATCATGCGGTGGCTGTCGCCCCGGACGATCAAGGAGAACCTGGTACCGCCCAGGAGCGTGGAGTATCCGTTCATGGGGGCGGAGTAGTCGTAGAACGAGGCAAGGGGCGGCCGATTCTGGCCAGCTTTTCTGTCCAGCCTGATTTTCTGGCCAGATTTGGACCGAAGCGCGGTCAGCCCCGGACGAGGACGCCCGATGCCGCGCCGGCCGCCTGCGCGAAGTCCGCCTTGAGGTCTTCCAGGTCCTCGAGTCCGACCGAGATGCGCACGAAGCCGTCCGGGATTCCGAGCGCCTCCCGCTCGGTGGGCGACAGGTCCACGTGCGAGGTGTGTCGCGGCTGGGAGACCAGGGTTTCGACGCCGCCGAGGGAGGGGGCCGCGGCCGCCAGGGCGAGGTTGGCGCAGAAGGTGTCGGCAGCCTCGCCGCCGCCGTCGAGTACGATGGACAGCATGCCGCCGTAGCCGTCGAGCATGCGGGTGGCACATTCGTGATCGGGATGACTTGCGAGACCCGGGTGGATCACCTGGGTGACGCCCTCCACACTTGTGAACCAATGCGCCAGGGCCAGCGCCGTGCGGTTGTGCCGCTCCATCCTGGCCGGAAGGGTGCGCATGCCGCGTTCGAGGAGCCACGCGGCCTGTGGGTCGATCGATCCGCCGTAGAGCTTCATCATCTTCGTGACGCCGTGGATGAGTTCGGCGCTCCCCGCAACCGCGCCGGCGATGAGGTCCGAGTGGCCGCCCAGGTACTTGGTGGCCGAGTGCAGGATCGCATCGACGCCGTGTTCGGCGGCGCGGAGGTTGACCGGGGTGGCGAAGGTCATGTCGGCGGCGAGGATGGCGTTGGCCGCGCGCGCCGCGTCGCGGGCGGGGCCGATGTCGAAGACGCGCAGCGTGGGGTTGGTGGGGAGCTCGATGAGCACGACGCGGGTGGCGGGAGTGGTGGCCGCGCGCCAGGCGGCGGGGTCGCCGGGGTCGACGAAGGTGGTGGTGACGCCGCGCCGGGGCAGTTCGCGCGAGAGAAGCGCATGGGTGGCGCCGTAGAGGTGGCGGCTGGCGACGATGTGGTCGCCGGCGCGGGTGGCCGCGAGCAGGGTCATCGAGATCGCGGCCATGCCGCTGGCCAGCGCCAGCGCGTCCTCGGTGCCCTCCAGCGCGGCGATCTTGGCCGCGACGGAGCGCTGGTTCGGGTTGTTGCCGTACCGGCTGTAGAGCAGATCGATGCCGTCGCCGGGGCCGGACCAGTGGAAGGTGGAGCTCCGCACGATCGGAGCCACGACCGGTGCCCCAGGCTGCGCGCGGGGCTGTCCGGTGTGAACTGCGCGGGTGGCCAGTCCGCGGTTGCCGTTTCTGCTCGGATCACTGTCCATCATCTTCTCCGTGTTGGTTCGGTTCAAGTTTCGTCCTTCCAGAGCGGGAGACCGGCAAGCGCACTCAGCGAAGACGCGCTTCCGCCCGGGCCCCGGTATGCGAGCCTCCGTTCGGACAGTCGCTGCAGCAGCACCTCGCCCCGAGTCCCCAACAGCGACGCCGACGACCCGGCGCCGATCCGCTCGCTCCGTTCCAGGACGGACCATGCGGCGTGTTCCTCCGTCGTCGCCGGTCCCAGGAGCCTGCGGCCGCCGTCCCCGAAGTCGCAGACCGCGGCCAGTCCATGCCTTGCGAGGACCTCGCCGACCGCGTGCCCGTGCACCTCCTCGACAGCGCGAAAGAGGAAAAAGACATCGCCGGGACGCTCGGGCGGCAGATAGCGCAGCAGGAGCCTGGCGACCACCTCGTCGGCGCAGCTGAAGTCGAGCACGCCGACCCCCGTGAGGTCGATCACCGACACCGAGACGGGCCAAACGGCTTCCGCGAGCGCGTCTTCGATCGCCTCTCGCACGGCCCTTCCCGTCGGGCGCGTGACGAGATTCGCGTTCGACGCCCCGAGGTGGTCCCGCATGAGCGCGCCGACATCGATGGCGAACCCGTTGCGGCCGCGCCGCCGCGAGCGCTCAGTCACCGGAGTTCTCCGGCAGGATGATGTTGATCTGGGCACCCGGGAAGTGCCGAAGGCCCTCTTCGACAGGCGGATTCCGGCTCCAGGGCGGCGTGTCCGCGATGCGCGCCGTTCCACTGCGAATCGAGAGCAGGCCGTTCCAGCGGCCAACCTGCTTGCGGATCTGCTGGATCCCCTGCCCCCGGCCGACATCGGGGAACCGCGTGAGCCCGAGGAGGAACGCGGCCTCCAGCGCGGTCACGTCGCCCCAGCGGTCGGCGAAGCGTTCGGCATGCTCGTCCGCGAGCGAGGCGCGGAAGCCGCGGCCCAGATCCGATACGGCGATCACCGCCACGTGTCGTCCGAGCCGCCGGGTCCAGTTGTATGCCTGGGCCGCGACCCAACCCGGGCCCTCCGCGTGCTCGACGATGTTCTGGCACACCTCGGAGAGGATCACCGAGAACTGCACCACCGCGGCAGGCGGATACCGCAGCGTATGCGACAGAATCGCCCCGGCGCGGGCCTGCACGATGTCGACCACCTCGTGGACGTCGGAGTTGGTGGTGATCGGCGTGATCTCGAGAAGGACATCGGAGGCGCGGGCTCGGCGCCGGCCGACACGGCGCGGCGGTGGTTGGAAGATTCCGGCCGCGGCGCGGGAGAAACCCATGCGATCGAGGTAGCCGGTGACCTCGGCGCTGGTCGGCAGGGAGATCCGGGGCCGCGCGCCGCCCTCTCCGGCAACCTTCCCCGCACCGAGCAGGGCGAGCATCCCGTTGGGATCGATCCAGCGCAGCCGGCGGGCGTCGAAGAGCAGCGGGCCCGCGGCGTCGGCTTCGATACGGGCATGCAGCGTCTCGATGTTCCGGTAGTCGAGCGAAGAGGGGACCTCGATCACGCGCATGTCAGGAGTCCTTGCATGACCTCAGCGCGATGTACACCATACATGACATAATGTAATGTTTTCTTTACATCGTGTGGGAGGGCGAAGAGGATTTGTCCATTGGGAGGGAGGCGCGGAAGGCTTCCGCGCCGCTCGACCCGAGCTTGCTCCGCGCCATCCGGCTCGCGTTCGTGGCGGCGACGACAAGGTCGTGCCCGCCGAGCGTGTGGGCAAAGTACGTGGCGCCCCAGATGTCGCCGCAACCGGTGGGGTCGCCGGGGGCGGGGCCGCCCGGGACCGGAAAACGATGGCGGGCGGGCGGGCCGGTTCCTCCGGTCGAAGTCATCAGCTCCACTCCGTCGGCTCCACGAGTCACGATGATGGTTCCCGCCCGGCCCGCCAGAGCCCACAGAGCGGCCGCCCACGGGTCCCCGGCGTCGCCCGCGAAGAGCGCGAATTCGTCCCGGTTCATCTGGACGGTGTCGAAACACCGGGCCCAGTGCTCGGCGTCGTCGACGGGGCGTGGGAAACGGCGCCCGTCGGCGTCGACACCCATGAAGAGGGAGTGCAGGTCCGCATAGGTGGGACCCCGGAATTGCCTCCGCACGTGGCGCGCGCCGCCAAGGTCCAGCTCCCAGCCGGCGATGAAGTTGACGTACAGGGCATCGAGGGTGGCCAGTACCTCGTCCAGCTCGGCGGCGGACCAGCCGGGGACCCCTCCGGTGAGGATTTCGGTGCGGTCGGCGGGGGTGGAATACACCAGCTCGACCCGGTTGTTGGCCTCCGGCACGGGCCGTACGAAGGCGGAGTCGCCGACCCGGGAGAGGGAGTCCAGGTAGGCGGCGGCCGCGTCGTGGAGGTCGCCGCCGACCTTGAGGACCGGTACCAGGGTCCAGCCTGGCGGGAGGACGGCGTCGAAGGCGGTGAGGGCGTAGGCAATCCCACCCCACGCTTCGACGGGGCGGTGGGCGCCGGAGTGGCGGATCGTGTCCCACACCAGCGTGCCCAGCACCCCGAGTCGCCTGGGAGCAGCACCGGGTTCGGGGTCACACGTCACCGTACGCGGCGCGCTTGAAGACCCCCGCCGCGCCGATGATCCCGGCGGTGTCGGGGAGTTGGGCGGGGACGATTCGGCAGGCGGCGACGGCGGAGGCGAACGCCCGGCGGCCCACTTCGTCGCGGAGCGGCCCGAGGAGGCGGTCACCCGCCGCGGTCACGCCCCCCGCGATGACGATGACGTCGGGGTTGAAGAGGTTGATGAGGTTGGATACCGCAACCGCAAGGATACAAGCCGTTTCGGTCAGGATCCGAGAGGCGTAGACATCGCCCGCTTCCGCCGCCTCACACACCAGCCTGGCCGTGATTCGTCCACGCCCGTTCCTCGCGATGGCGGCGAGTCGGGAATCAGCTCCCTCGGCCAGCCCTTCGGCCGCCCGCGCCGCGATTCCCGGCCCCGATGCATACGCCTCCACGCATCCCCTTGAACCACACGCGCAGAGCCGCCCGTCGTAGTCCACCGACATGTGCCCTACCTCTCCCGCGGCGTCGGACGCGCCGTGATAGATCTCGCCCCCGAGGACGATTCCACCCCCGATCCCGGTCCCCAGAGTGAGCCCGATGAGGCGCTCCGCTCCCCGCCCCGCCCCCCACCACCATTCACCGTAGGCCGCACAGTTGGCATCGTTTTCCAGCGTCACCGGCAGTCCCGTCGCCTCGGCCACCATGTCGCGGAGCGGCACCTTCCGCCACCCTAGGTTCGGCGTCTCCAGCACCACGCCCGCGTTGCGGTCCAGCGGCCCCGGACACCCGACGCCGATCCCCGCCGCCGCCCCCCGCCCCGCCTCCCCCACAGCGCTGCGAAGCATGTCCGCCACCCTCGCCACCACATCCGCCGGTCCCCTTTCGGAAAGCGTGCGCTCCTGCCTGACCACACGCGGCGCCCCCCCCTCGAACGGCACGAGCCCCACGCGCAGGTTGGTCCCGCCGATGTCCACCCCGGCGATCCAGCGGGGCGCGCCGGCCCTCTCCCGCCCGGAATCCCCGGCCTTCTCCCCGCCCCGATCGCCACTGCCACCGCCCCCAATCTCCTCCGGCGGCCTCACGAGCGGTCCGCGTCCAGCTGCAGCACCGCCATGAACGCCTCCTGCGGAATCTCGACGGACCCCACCTGCTTCATCCGCTTCTTCCCCTCCTTCTGGCGCTCCAGGAGCTTGCGCTTCCGCGTGATGTCGCCGCCGTAGCACTTCGCGGTCACGTTCTTGCGGACGGCCTTGACGTTCGACCGCGCGATCACCTGTCCCCCGATGGCGGCCTGCAGCGCGACCTGGAACTGCTGTCTGGGAATCAGCTCCTTGAGCTTGCGGACGAGCGCCCGCCCGTGCTGGAAGGCGTTGTCGCGGTGGAGGATCACCGAGAAGGCGTCGACCGGTTCCTGGTTCACCAGGATGTCGAGCTTCACCAGGTCGCCGCCCCGGTACTCATGGAATTCGTAGTCCAGCGCCGCGTAGCCGCGCGTCCCGCCCTTGAGGCGGCCGTAGAAGTCCAGCACGATCTCGGCCAGGGGGAGCTCGTAGTCCATCTCGACCCGGCGGGGATCCAGGTAGGTCATCCCCCGGAACACTCCGCGCCGCTCGTGGCAGAGCTTCTGCACGTTCCCGATGTAGTCGGCCGGGGTCATGATCCGGGCCAGCACCACCGGCTCGGCCACCGAATCGACCAGGGCGCGGTCGGGCAGTTCGGCCGGGTTCTCGACCGAGAGGGTTTCGCCGCCGGACATGGTCACCCGGTACTTCACGTTGGGGACGGTGGTGACCAGCTTGACGCCGAACTCGCGGTCCAGCCGCTCCTGCACGATCTCGAGGTGGAGGAGGCCCAGGAAGCCGCAGCGGAAGCCGAACCCGAGTGCCCGGGAAGTCTCCGGTTCGAACCGGAGCGAGGCGTCGTTCAGCTGGAGACGGTGGAGCGCGTCGCGGAGCTCCTCGTAATCGTCGGCGTCCGAGGGGTAGAGACCGGCGAAGACCATGGGCTTGGCCTCCTGGTAGCCGGGGAGCAGCTCGTCCGACCGGTTCGCGGCGTCGAGGACGGTGTCGCCCACGCGCGTGTCCGTGACGGCCTTGATCGCCGCCGCCAGGTAGCCCACTTCCCCCGGGCCGAGGGACTCCGCGGGAACGCGGCCCAGCCGGAGGTGTCCCACCTCGGTCACCTCGTAGCCGACCGTCACCGCGCCGAAGGTGATCGTCATGCCGGCCTTGAGGGTGCCGTCCACGACGCGGATCGTGGGGATCGCGCCCAGGTACTGGTCGTAGTACGAGTCGAAGATCAGCGCCCTGAGCGGGGCGGTCGCCGCGCCGGACGGGGGCGGAATCCGCTCGACCACCGCCTCGAGCACGGCCTCGATCCCCGAGCCCTCCTTGGCCGATACCTCCAGCACCTGACCGGGGTCGATCCCCATCAGGTCGGCGACTTCGTGGCGGCGCTGTTCCGGCTCCGCGCCCGGCAGGTCGATCTTGTTGAGAACCGGGATGATCTCGAGGTCCGCCTCGAGGGCCAGGAAGAGGTTCGAGAGCGTCTGGGCCTGGACGCCCTGGGTGGCGTCCACGACCAGGATCGCGCCTTCGCACGCCGCGAGCGAGCGGGAGACCTCGTAGGTGAAGTCGACGTGGCCGGGGGTGTCGATCAGGTTGAAGTCGAAGTTGCGGCCGTCCCGGGCGGTGTACGCCATGCGCACGGCGTGGAGCTTGATGGTGATCCCCCGCTCCCGCTCGAGTTCGTTGTCATCGAGCACCTGGTCCCTCATCTGGCGGCGGTCCAGGGTGCCGGTGGCCTCGAGGAGCCGGTCGGCCAGCGTGGACTTGCCGTGGTCGATGTGGGCGATGATGCAGAAGTTGCGAATGAAGTCGGTCCGCACGGGGAGACCCGGGTGGTGGGGAGCTTGGAGCGGGCCGCAGGCAGTTTCGTGCCCGCGATCCCGCCGGGACCGGAGGACGGTTTCTCGAAGGTAACCGGGCCGATTTTGGACGGTCAATCGGGCGTGCCGAGGTGGTTTCCGGTGTGCCGGGGTTTCCGAACACCCAACGGCGTTCGGGGATGGGGACACGGGACGGCCAACGGCGCGAATCGGCGCAGCCTGGGGCGAATGGAGCTTCCCGAGCGGCGTAAGTCACATATTGACATTGTCATCGCTTCATCATCGTTTCATCGGTATGCGCCTCATTGCTTTGCGCACGGGTTGGGCCGCGCGGAGACCGGCTGCCTGCCCACGCGCACCCCTTTGAAGGAAGGTGACTTCGATGCGACGATGGCTCCCGCGGTTCCCCGTTTCGCTTCTCGCTCTTGGGCTTCTGGTGTGCGGACCGTTTCCGAAGGGACTCGGTGCACAGGAGACCGGTACCATTACGGGCACCGTGGTGGACGCCGCGACGGCCCAGCCCGTTACGGGCGCCCGCATCCAGTTGCCTGCGCTGGGCAGGGTGGTCGTGTCCCAGGACGGGGGGCGTTTCGTCATCGACGGCGTTCCGGCGGGAACGCATCAGATTCAGGTAGAGATGCTGGGTCACGAGACCCTGTCCCAGTCCGTCACGGTGACCGCGGGCGATGCCGTCTTCGTCGAACTGCGTATGGAGCCGGACGTGTTTCACCTCCACGAACTGGTGGTGACCGGCACGGCCTTCGAGGAGTCTCCCGTCGAACTCCCCTATGCGGTCTCGATTTCGGGCCGCAGGACCCTGGCCGAACTGGGATCACCGCAGGCCTTCGACTTCTTCCGGAACCTCCCGGCCAGCCAGGGGATTCTCGGCGCCCGCCAGGGGTGGTACAGCACGCGGCCGCCCGGCCTTGTATCGGAGACCGTGGCATCCGTCAATCTCCGGGGCCTCGGGGCCTCGCGCACCCTCGTACTCCTGAACGGCCGCCGCCAGGTGCCCATCCCGATCCGCCTCGCCGGAGGCCGCTTCGTCGACGTCAACGCGTTCCCCTCGATCGCCCTGGACAGGATCGAGACGGTGAAGGAAGGGGCGTCGGCGGTCTACGGTTCCGACGCGGTGACGGGCGTGGTGAATTTCCTGACGCGCAGCAGCTTCCAGGGCTTCGAAGTCTCCGGCTCCCACGAGTATTTCTCGGGAGCGGGTGAAACGAATGTCGGTGCCATCTGGGGCTCGGAGCTGGGTGAGCGTGCGCACGCGGTCGTTTCCGCCGAGGCGTTCTTCACGCAGGAACTCGAGGTCGAGGAGCGGGACTGGACGCTGGGCGGCTTCGTCCCGGGCGGTGGCGGCTGGTCGTACACGGGCAATCCGGGCGCATTCCTCTTCCCCCGGCTGACAGGTGACGAGACACCGGATGAGTTCGTTTCGGCCCTGCTGGACGCGCACTACGGCGGCTGGGGGGGCGTCTTCGTCGATCCGCAGTGCGAGGGTTTCGGGGGCTTCCTCGAACCGGACGAAACCTGTCGCTTCGACTACGGACCTTTCGACAACCTGACCGACGCTTCCCGTCAGATCCGGGCCTTTGCCGAACTGAATGGAGAATTCGGCGAAGCATCGAGCTACCACCTGGAGGCACTCTGGGCGGAGGCCAGCACGCCCAACTGGCTCACCACGCCCTCATATCCGCCCATCTCTCCGTACAACGGATCGCAGCTGATCGAGCCCACGCATCCGGGGCGGCAGGTGTTCTGCAACAGCTACGGTCAAGCCGCCGGGTTCGCCAGCTCGGAAGCGTGCCTGGAGAACGACTGGTATTTCTTCGGCCGCATGGTCGGAAACTCCGGCCCCCCGCGGACGCTGCGCCGGGACTCCCGCACGCAGCGCTTCGCCGCCTCCCTTGAACATGCATTCGAAGGCTTCGGGGGACGGGAGGCGGCCTTCGAGCTGGCCGCCAACTTCTCGCGGTCGACCGGCAACGCCAACCTCCCCGGCGAGTTCCTCTATCGCAAGTTCCTGGCGTTTCGCGGATTCGGGGGGCCGAACTGCGGCGTCGGCGTGGTGACCGACCCGTCGAGCCCGTCCGGGATGGCGCTGGGACCCTTGAACGGCCAGGTGGCCGGGCAGGGGAACTGCATGTACTACAACCCGTTCAGCAACGCCCACAGGAATTCCGTTCAGCCGGGGGCGCGCTATCGCGACCAGGACAACCCCGACTACGTCCCGGGCCTCGAAAACACCCCGGAGCTGCTCGACTGGATCAACGACGAAAGCAACCTGGACAACGAAGCCAATCTCCTCGTCGTGGACGCGCTACTGAAGGGCGCCCTGGCGGCGGAGACGGAATACGCGGTCGGCTACCAGTTCCGCAGGCTGAGCGTGGGCGCCGAGCCGAACGATCCCGGGAACCTGAATGTGACGCCGTGCGCCGTCCCGGGGGACCGCAGTTGCACCGACCCGTTTGGCCCCTTCCACTTCACCGGGAGCTTCTTCCCCTACGACGACGCCCAGACCGTACACCGGTTCTTCGCGGAATCCGGCATCGATCTCGGGCACCGGATACACGGGCAGATCGCGGCGAACTACGAATTCCACGGTTCGATCCGTAGCTTCGACCCCAAGGTCGCGGTGCGCGTCGAGCTGGCGGAGCCCATCGCGCTTCGCGCATCGGTCCAGACCACCTTCCGGACCCCTTCCGTCGACGACCTCAACGAAGGTGTGAACACAGGCCTGGAGTATGTGAGCGCGGCCGGGATCTACAAGGGGATCGACACCTACGGCGACAAGAACCTGGTGCCCGAACGAGCTTTCACCTACAACGTGGGCGCCACCTTCCAGCTGCCGCGCTTCCGCGCCTCGATCGACTACTGGGACTACGACTTCGAGAACGT
Organism: Longimicrobiales bacterium; assembly: GCA_965211795.1. Classification (GTDB taxonomy): domain Bacteria; phylum Gemmatimonadota; class Gemmatimonadetes; order Longimicrobiales; family Gaopeijiaceae; genus Bin94. Next base: position 1,956,408 of record OZ242973.1, on the reverse strand, counting down.
CATCGATGTCCTGCCCTACGAGGGCGTCGCCAGCCTGTATGCGGCAGGCGGAAGCCAGCGGGAAGCGGTGAAGAATCTCGTGACCTGTCCCGGAAACAGGAAAGACGGTTCATGTGACATTCAGTCGGTGGAGCGGATCGAGGTGCGCTTCGTCAACTGGCCGGGCGTCCACATGTCGGGCATCGATTTTCACGCCAGCACCCGTATTCCTCGGGGGGAAGCCATGGTTTCTCTGGAAATGGATGGCACCTACGGCAGGGAGTTCACTGTCCGGGCGCTGGATGTGGGTGGGGTTGAGGTGCTCGGGGAACACGACGCGACCGGGAAGCTGAACTGGGCCAATCCCATCGCCCCTCCGCTGCCCCAATGGAAATCGAGCTTCTCGGCCGGATACCACGTGGGCGACTACAGCGTGGTCAACTACCTGAACACGGTCTCGGGGTACACCAACGAAGCCTTTGTGGGCACCCAGTACGAACAGATCGACCGGTTCCTGACGTGGGATCTCAGTATGCTCAGGCGCGCGTCCGACCAGTTCGACATGGGCCTGTCCGTGCTGAATGTTCTGGACGCGCCGCCACCTCTCGTGAGGTGGGAGGCGTCCTACGACGGCTTCACGCACAGCCCCAAGGGCCGGCGGATCAAGCTCTCGCTGACGTATCGGATGGGGAACTGACGTCCTTGCGATGCCCAATCTTGAGGATGATGATGACCAGTCTGCGCCCACTCACACTGTAGAGGACCCGGTACCGACCGACGCGAACGCGGTAGACATCCTCGTAGCCGGTGAGCTTTCTGGCACTTGGCGGGAAAGGGGCGTCCGCAAGTGCCAGCATCTTGCGGGCCACCCGCTCCTGATCCGGCCGTGGCAGCTTTCGCAACTGCTTCTCCGCAGTTCGGGAGACCTCGATTTCATACCGGGGCATCAAGACCCAGATCGGTGAGGACATTGGCCAGGGGCCGCGTCGGCTCGTGCCGGATCTTCTTCAGATCCTCGATGTCCTCCAGTTCTTCCAGACGATCGAGCAGCGCCTCCTGGACGAAGTGACTCAGGATCACACCTCTTGATCGGCAATGGCGGACGACCGCGTTCCGCAGAGCCTCGTCCACTCTGACGTTGATCTGCACCTTGGCCATGGGCGTCTCCCCGGTTCACGTCAGCATCAGTACCTGAATGCTAGCATCTGCTAGGTCATGGTGCAATGCGGCACCCGCCGCGTACACCGCGACGGCGGCGAGCCGGCCCCCACTTCCCCACGCCACCCCCCGCGTCCACATTCAATGGACCATGGCCACCAACGAAACCGTCACCCCGCACCGCGACCGCCGCGGCGACCTCCTCGATCCCGCCACGCTGGCCCAACTCGGCGGCATCGACATCATCGCACGGCAGGTCGTGCACGGGTTCCTCCTGGGACTCCACCGGTCGCCCAACCGGGGATTCTCCGCGGAGTTCGCCGAGAACCGCGCCTATCAGCCCGGCGACGATCTGCGCACCTTGGACTGGCGCCTCTTCGCGCGTTCGGACCGCTTCTACGTCAAGCAGTACGAGGAGGAGACGAACCTGCGTGCATACATGCTCATCGACATCAGCGAGTCGATGGCGTGGTCCTCGCGGGCGCGCCTGCCCTCCAAGCTGTGGTATGCCAAGCACCTGGCGGCCGCCGTCTCGCTGATCCTGATCCGGCAGGGCGACATCGTGGGCCTCATGGCCTTCCACGAGCGGATCGTGCGCCAGACCCGGGCCCGGGGGGGCAAGGTGCACTGGCGCATGCTCCTGCAGCACCTCCACGCGCTCGAGGGCAGCGGCCGCACGAACTCGGAGTCGGCGATCAAGGACGTGGCCATGCGGCTGAAACGGAAGGGGCTCGTGATCCTGATCTCGGATCTGCTGGTCAGTCCCGAGGCCACGGCCAAGGCGCTGATCTACCTGCAGCACACCGGGCATGAAGTGCTCGTCTTCCATCTTATCGACCCCGGCGAGCGCGATCTGCCCACCACCGGCGAAACCCGGTTCGTGGACCCCGAGACGGGGGACTCGCTGCAGGTGTCGGTGGCGGACATGCGCCGGCAGTACCGGGACGCCGTCGAGAACGCGGTCGCCGACTGGACCACCGCCCTTACGAGCCGGGGAATCGCCTACTCGACGATCGGCACCGACGAGCCCCTTTCCCGGGCCCTGCGCTTCTATCTCTGGAAGCGCCAGCGTCTTCCCTGACCGCTCATGCGATTCCGCTGTCCTCGAAGCGCTCCTCCCGGTCTGCGGTTTGGCCGTTAGCATGGGCTTCCTCAACCCCATGTTCCTGCTCGCCGGACTGGTCGTCCTGGTGCCGATCTTCCTGCACCTCTTCTACCGGCAGGAGAGCAAGACCTTCACCTTCCCGGCGATCCTCTATCTGCTGCGGACCGAGCGGGACCACGCGCGCCAGATCCGCACCCAACAACTCCTGCTGCTCCTGCTGCGAGCCGCGGTCGTGGTCCTCCTCGTCCTGCTCGGCGCTCGCATACACGTCGCGGGGCCGGGGGGAAGTCACGATCCCACCGCGCTGGCGCTCGTGCTGGACAACTCGCTGAGCGCCACCATCATCGAGGACGGGCAGCGGCGCCTCGATACGCTCAAGGCGGTGGCGCGGCAAAGCGTGGCGGGCGCGAATCACGAGGATGTGATCTGGGTGCTGCGGGCGGGAACGCCCTGGGAACCGGCGGTTCCCGGCGGAAGCGCACAGGCGCTGGCCGCGGTCGACGCGACCGAGCCCGGACACACGCACGGCAACCTTGGCAGCGCCGTGGCCCGTGCCCGCGCGCTGGTGGGACAGAGCGACCTGCCGAACCGGGAGGTGCATGTCTTCACGGACCTGCAGGCCACCGCCTTCGCCGAGGCACCCGCCACAACGGACGACGTTCCGGTGGTGATCTTCGGGGCCCCGGCCGGAGACCGCGGCAACCGGGGCATCACCGACATCACCTTCGGGGACGGGCTCCCCCCGCTGGCGGGACGCCGGACCGAGGCGGCGGTCTCCATCGCAGGCGGCGCGCCGGGGGACACGGTGGGTGTCCGCCTCTATGTCGGAGGACAACTCAGGGCCGCGGCCACGGCCCCGGCCGGCGCCACCGTGCGGCTTCCGGCCGGCCCCTTCCCGCCCGGCAGCGTGGAAGGGTACGCCGAGATCGATCCCGATCCCCTGACGGCGGACGACCGCCGCTACTTCTCGTTCAGCGTGCGGGATCCCACCCCGGTCGCGCTCCTGGGCCCCGCTCCCTTCTTCCTCACCGAGGCACTCGCCGTACTGGAGGAGAGCGACCGGATCTCGATCGGGGGCGCGGCACGGGCAGCGACGCTCATCAGCGTGGGAGGAGAGGGTCTCGATCGCCGGGGCCTCACGCAGAGCGCCTTCGTGATCCCTGTCGCCGACCCCTCGCAACTCCCTGCGCTGAACCGCCGACTCGCCGAAGCGGGAATCCCCTACCGCTACGAACCCGGCAACCTCGAGGGGGCGCGCGTCGCTCCCGGGGACTTCGCGATCGATCTCGCGGAAGTCGACATCCGCCGATACTTCCCCGTGGTTTCGATCGCCCCGGCGCGTGAGGGCGACGACCCGAACCGGGACCCCGTCACCGACAACGGCAGGGCCCCGGAACAACCCGGCGCGGCACCGCGCACCGGAGCCGTGGTCTCACTGGCCAACGGAGACCCGTGGCTTCTGTCGGGCAACGGCGCGACCGGCCCGTACACCCTGCTGGCATCTCCGCTGGACGACCAGGCGACCAGCCTTCCAGTCTCGGCGGCCATGATCCCGTTGCTGGAGTGGGCGATCGAGCAGGGTGCCAGAACGGGCGGCCTCTCGCGTGAGGTCATCGCCGGCGCCAATTTCCGCCCACCCCCCACCGCCACCACCATCCACACGCCCGACGGCACCCCACACGCCGTCGACGGCGACCAACCGTTTCTGGCCACCGCCACCACCGGACTCTACCGGGTACTCGCCGGCGACAGCGTTCTGCAGACGGTCCCCGTCAATTCCCCCGCCTCGGAGACCGATCTCCAACCGGCATCGACCTCCGAAATCCGCCGCGCGGTGCCCGGCTTCTCCACGGTCGTCGATAACGCGGCCGCCTGGTCGCGCCACATCTTTCGCACGGGGCGCGGACCCGAGCCGTGGCGTCTCCTCGCCGTGCTGGTCCTCGGGCTCCTGATCGCGGAGACGGTGGTGGCCGCTTCCCGCGCGCTGCGAGCCCGTCGTTCGGGGTAGGCGGTCCGTGGAAGAAATCCCCACGGAACTCCATCCCGCCGCCGCCGCGGCCGCAGGCACGCCCGCCTACCGGGCACTGCGGCGCACCCTGCCCGGCCCCGGCGAGTCGCTGACCGTCGGCGGAGCCGCCGGGTCCCTGCCCCTCGCGACACTTGCAGCCCTCGTCGCGCACCTCCCGAATCGCGTCTGGGTCGTCGCCGCGGCCTCGCCCGCCGATGCCGGCCAGCACCTGGCCGACCTCGACACGCTGCTTGGCCCCGAGCTGGCCGTGCACTTCCCCCAGCAGGGGGACGCCGCCCCCGGCGAAGTGGAGGACTACGCCGAAGTCGAGGGGGAACGCGTGGAAGCGGTGGAATCAATCCTCTCCGGGAGGGCGCGGGTCATGGTGGCCACCCGGCGGGCACTCCAGGAGCTGGCCCCCATCCCGGACGACCTGGCCAACCTCCGGTTCACCGTCGCCACCGGTCAGGAGCTTCGCCGCGACGACCTCATCGCCGTTCTGGAGGAACGCGGCCTTGAGCGCGTCCCGATGGTGGAAGAGGCCGGACGCTACGCGGTGCGCGGTGGCTTGATCGACCTCTTTTCCTTCGGGGCGGCGGGGCCCGCCCGGGTCGAGTTCTGGGGGGACGAGGTCGAGTCCGTACGCCTCTTCGACATTCTCGACCAGCGCTCCACCGAGACCGTGCGGCGCATCGACATCCTGCCGGTGCGCTTCGGGGGCCGGGCCGAGGGGGCGCCGCGCACCTCCTGCTCCATCCTGGACCGCCTGCCCCTGGACACCATTCTGCTCCGGGCCGGAAACGAACCGTGGGACCACGGGGCGCGCCGACTGTGGCACCGGGCCGAGACCCGCTACCGGGAAGCGCTCCGCGACGACAACCCCGCCATCCACCCACGCACCCTCCTCCTGCCGCCCGATGCGCTGTCGGAGCGCGTGGCCCGGCACCCGCGTCTCACCTTCGTGGAGGAGCACGTAGGCGAGCCCGTCTTCCACGCCCGCCGTCCTCCCGCCTTCGAGCGCAGGATGAACCGGCTCCGCTCGTTCCTGTCCGCCGCGGCCGCCCGGGGCGCCGAGACCTGCATCCTCTGCGACAACGACGGCCAGGCGAGGCGCCTCGACGACCTCATCGCCGACCGCCGCGGACAGCCCGCGCCCGGCTGCCACCTTGTCGTCGGTTCCCTCTCGAACGGGTTCTGCGTGGAGGATTCCCAGCCCCCCGTCAACATCCTCACCGATCACGAGATCTTCAGGCGCGACCGCAAGCTCCGCCGCAGCCGGCGGTTTCGCGGCGCGGCCGCCCTGGAGAGCCTCGCCCAGCTCTCGCCCGGCGACCACATCGTGCACATGGAGCACGGAATCGGCCGGTTCCGGGGGCTGGAGCGCGTCGTCATCGGCGGCGAATCGATCGAGGCGCTGGTGGTCGAGTACGACGGCGGCGAGATCCTGCGCGTCCCGGTCTACCGTCTGGACCAGGTGGAGCGCTGGGTAGGCGCGCACCCGGGAGACCGGCCTGCCCGGCTGCACCGCATCGGCGGCAAGCGCTGGAAGACCCTGAGGCGGAAGACCGAGTCGGCGATCCGCCAGATGACCGCCGAACTGCTCGAACTCTACGCCACCCGCCGCTCCCGTCCCGGCCACGCCTTCCCCCCCGACACCCGCTGGCAGCACGCCATGGAGTCCGCCTTCCTGTACGAAGACACGCCGGACCAGCGCACCGCCGTCGAAGACGTCAAGCGGGACATGGAGTCGCCCCGGATCATGGACCGGCTGGTCTGCGGCGATGCCGGCTACGGGAAGACCGAGGTCGCGATCCGGGCGGCCTTCAAGGCCGTGCAGGACGGCAAGCAGGTGGCGGTGCTGGCCCCCACGACGGTCCTGGTGGCGCAGCACGTGAAGACCTTCGGCGACCGGCTCGCCGACTATCCCGTGAAAGTGGCCTCGCTCTCCCGCTTCGATACGCCGGCCGCGCAGCGCCAGGTCCTGGCGGGGCTGCGCGGCGGGACGGTCGACATCGTCGTCGGCACGCACCGGCTCCTCTCCGGCGACGTGGTCTTCCACGACCTGGGCCTGGTGGTGGTCGACGAGGAGCAGCGCCTGGGGGTTCGCCAGAAGGAGCGGCTGAAGCGCCTGCGCACCACCGTCGACGTGCTGACCCTATCCGCGACCCCCATCCCGCGCACCCTTTATCTGTCGCTCACCGGGATCCGCGACCTTTCGCTCATCCGCACGCCGCCCCGCGACCGGATGGCGGTCATGACCCATGTGATCGCGTGGAGCGACCACCTGATCGCCGAGGCCTGCCAGCGCGAACTCGACCGGGGCGGCCAGGTCTTCTTCCTGCACAACCGGGTCGAGACGATCGACACCGCGGCCGCGCATGTGCGCCGACTCCTTCCGGAAGCGAACATCGACGTCGCCCACGGCCAGATGGGCGCCGCGCCCCTCGACCGGGCCATGACACGCTTCGTGGACGGACGCACCGATGTGCTCGTCTGTTCCTCCATCATCGAGAACGGGCTCGACGTGGCCAACGCGAACACCCTGATCGTGACCCGGGCGGACCGGTTCGGGCTGTCTCAGCTGTACCAGATCCGGGGGCGCGTGGGGCGGTGGGACCGGCGCGCCTACTGCTACCTGGTCGTCCCGGAGGCGATCACCCCGGAGGCCGAGAAGCGGCTGCGGGTGCTCGAGCACTACACGGAGCTGGGAAGCGGCTACCAGATCGCCATGCGCGACCTGGAGGTGCGTGGCGCGGGCAACCTCCTGGGCGAGGACCAGTCGGGGTTCGCGCACGCCGTGGGGCTGGACACCTACATGCGCATGATGGAGGAGGCCGTGAAGCGGATGCGCGAAGCGCCCGGCCGGGAACCGTTCCCCCGCCCCGAGGTCGTCATGGAGGCCGGCGCGTACCTTCCCGACGCCTTCGTGGCCGACCCGCACCAGAAACTCCACCTGTACCGGCGCCTGTCGGGGGTGTCGACCCGGCAGGATGTCGAGAAGCTCGCCGCCGAGATCGCCGACCGCTTCGGACGGGCTCCCCCCGAGGCCCGCCGCCTGCTGGACAAGGCGCTGCTGGGGCTCGCGGGACGGGATGCGGGGGTGGACCGTATCCTGGTGCGAGGGGGTAGTGCACGGGTGAGCTTCCGTCCCGATGTCGTGCCCCGCATGAGCGCACTGGAGGATGCGCTCAAGGGCGAAGGCGTAACCATCGAGGTTCGGCGCATCCAGCCCCTGTCGCTGATCCTGCGTTGCGGGAACGAAGAACGGGTGGCCGGCGTCGTGGCTCGGGCCGCGGACGCCCTGGGCGGACAGGGGGACCCGGCAACCGTATAATGACTTGGGTGACTTGTGGGTAACCGACTGCGGAACCGAAAGGCGAAGACGATGCTGCAAAGCCCCTCCAGCCCGGCGGAACACGGTCCGAACGACCGCCGCCACTACCTGTTGCGGCAATCCGCACTGCTGGCGGCGCTTGCGTTCGCCGCCTGCGGGCCGGGACCCCTGGCCGAGGCCGGCGGAAGCCGGTTGACGGTCGACGCCGCGGCCCGGCTGATCGCAACCCACAGCACGGTTCCCGGCGACAGCCAGGTGGTGCGGGCCGTCGCCGAGCTGTGGGTGGACTACACGCTCCTGTCCGCCCAACTCGAGAGGGACGGCGGACTGGCGGCGTTCGACGTGGAACTTGCGATCGAGCAGCCACTCAGGGAGTCCATGCTGGGACGGCTGCGGGACGAAGTCGTGCCCGTGGACACGGTCGTCACGGACGAGGAGCTCACCGCCCGTTTCGCCACCGAGATGCCCGGTGCGCGCGCGACGGCGTCGCAGATCCTCCTCCTCTTCCCCCGCGGCGCCACCGTGCGGCAGCGCGACAGCGTGCGCCTGGTCGCGGAGGAGCTCCACCTGCAGCTCACCGGAGGCGCCGACTTCGCCACGCTGGCCCGCAGCTACAGCGGCGATCCGGGAAGCGGGCCGCGCGGAGGCAGCATGGGGACCTTCGGGCGGGGGCAGATGCTAGCCCCGGTCGATGACGCCGTCTTCGGCCTCCGGCCCGGCCAGCTCAGCGACCCGGTCGAGACGCAGCTCGGCTACCATCTCCTGCGCCTCGAGGCTCTCGAGGTGCCCGACCTCGATGAAGTGGGCGACGAGTTCCGCCGCCGCATTCAGCTGGAGCGGATCGAGGGGGCCGAAGCCGAGTACGTCACCGGGCTCGACTCGGCGTACGGGCTGGGCCTGGCCGAGGGCGCACTGGACATTGCACGGGCCCTGGCAGCCGCTCCGCCGTCCAGCCTCTCGCGGGGCGCGGCCCGCCGTGACCTCGTGACATGGGATGGCGGCGCCTACACGGCGGGAGAGTTCGTGGAGATCCTCGGAAACGCGCCGGAGGACTTCGGTGAGAACGTGGCGACCGCCTCGGACGAAGAGCTGGAGGTTGCGCTCCGGCAACTGGGCCAGGAGCAGCTCATCATCGCGGAAGCACGCTCCCGCGGACTGGGTCCGACCGAGGAGGAACGGGACTCGGTCGCGCACGAGGCGCGCGGCGTGATCCTCGGCTGGGCGGAAGCCATCGGTCTCGTCCCCGGGACCGGCGGCGAGACGGGGGACAGCGTAGCCGCTCCCGGTCTCGAAGGCGCGGACAGCGTGGTGGCGACCCCTGCGCCGCCGACTGCGGCGACCACCGCCGAGCGGGTGGAGGCGGCGCTGATTCGCGTCATTTCGGGACAGCAGCAGATCGTCCCGCTGGGTGGCGTTACATTACTCCTCAGGGACCAGGGCTCCTGGAGGATTCACGAGTCCCGGATCGAGACAACGGTCGCGCGCATCGCCGAGATCCTATTCTCGTAGCATCCAGTCCCCAAGACCCCGGTCACGACAGAACACGAGCAGCAGGATGAAGAAGATACCCTTCCCGAGAGGCCGACAAGGCGTATGCCGCGCACTGGTGGTGTTGCTTCTCTTCGTCGCCGTCGCACCCGGCAGGGCGAGTGCCCAGGAAAACCTGGTGGACCGGATCGTGGCGATCGTCGGGGACTCCGTGGTCCTCCTCAGCGACATCATCCAGCGGGAAAGCCAGATGGAGGCCGCGGGCCTGACGCTGCCGCTGGAAGACACGCCGCAGCGGGACAGCATCCGCCGGCAGCTCATCGACGAGATGGTGAGCGACCAGATCCTTTTGCAGGCCGCGGCCGGGGACACCCTGCTGACCGTGAACGAGGAGCAGGTGGAGGAGGCGGTAAACGAAGCCATGAACCAGATTGTGGCCCGGTTCCCGAACCAGGCCGAACTGGAGCGGGCGCTGGCCGCGGAAGGGCTGTCCATTCAGGCGCTCAGGGAGATGCGCAGATCGATCTACACCCAGCAGCAGCTTGTCTCCCTCTATGTCCAGGCGAACATCGGCCAGGGAGCCGTCGAGGTGACGGAAGACGAGATCCGGGCCGCCTTCGAGGAGAATCGCGCCAGCCTGCAGCAACGACCCGCGACCGTCACCTTCAAGCAGGTCCTGATGCGGGTCGTCCCTTCCGACTCGTCGCGGACGGTCGCCCTCACCCGCGCCGAGGAGCTCCTGGAGCGCGCGCGCGCGGGCGAGGATTTCGCCGAGCTTGCAAGTGCGTACTCTCAGGATCCGGCATCGGCCGCCGCGGGTGGCGACCTGGGCTGGTTCCGCAGGGGTGCCATGACCGGCGCCTTCGACGAAGCCACCTTCGAGCTGCCCGAAGGGGCGATCAGCGACGTTGTGGAGACGGTGTACGGATTTCACATCATTCTGGTCGAGCGCATTCGCGCCGTGGAACGGAAGGCCCGCCACATCCTGATCCGCCCGGTGGTGAACTACTCCGACATCACGAGGGCCCGCGACCTCGCCGAAGAGATCGCGGAGCGAGCCGGTTCCGAGGACTTCCAGGCCCTGATCGATGAATATCACGACCCCGAGACTCCCGACTCGGCCACCGTCCCGGTAAATGAAGTCGCACAGTACTTCCCTCCGGCGTATGTCGCGGCCCTCAGCCAGCGCGAGGCCGGGGAGATCGTTGGCCCCATCGAGTTCAAGTTCCAGGAACAGGATCATTTCGTCGTGCTGAAGATCATCCAGGTCCGCGAAGCCGGCGAGTACGTCCTCGATGACCTCCGGGAGTCGATCCGCGCAAACCTCATCGAGCGCAAGCGGGTGGAAGCCCTGGTGGAGAGCCTGCGCGCAAAGACCTTCGTCGAAATCAGGGGGTTCTGAACTGGGGACACCCGCTGGCGCGGTACGTCTGGCCGTTACGCTGGGCGATCCCCGGGGAATCGGGCCCGAGGTGGTGGCCGGGGCGCTGGCGAGGCTGGGGAAGGGTGGCGACGCTGGTGGGCGTGGGGATTTGGCGGCGTTCGGGGGCGCAGGCGGCCCCGAAGAGCGGGGGGATCTCGTGCGGGTGGTCGGGCCGGTCGAGTGTCGAGGGGACTATGTGGGGTCGTGCCGCTTCGAGGCGGTGGGGGGCGGGGCGGCGGGGTTGGGGCCGGGGGAGGCGGCGGGGTTGGCGGTCGAGCGCGCGGTGGAGCTGGCGCTGGCGGGTGAGGTGGACGCGGTCGTGACCGCTCCCGTGCACAAGCCGGCGCTGGCGGCGGCCGGATACCACCCGGGCCACACCGAGATGCTGATGGCGCTGGCGGGCGTGCCGCGCGTGGGCATGGTGATGTGCGACGAGGGCGCGGAAGGCCAGCCCGCGAAACGCGTCCTGCTGGCGACCATCCACGTCCCGCTGGCCCGGGTTCCGGAGTTGGTGACGCCGGGCCTGCTGGTCTCCCAGACCCGTCTGCTCGGCCGCGCGCTGCAAGCCGACTGGGGGATCGAGGCGCCCCGGATCGCGCTCTGCGCCCTCAATCCCCACGCTTCGGACGACGGCATGTTCGGCACCGAGGAGCGGGACGTCTACGCCCCCGCCCTGGCCGCACTCTCCGGTGAAGCGTGGTCCGTCACGGGTCCCGTACCCGCCGACACGGTCTTCAACCGGGCCTTCTCGGGTGAGTTCGACGCGGTCGTGGCGCCCTATCACGACGTGGGGATGGCCGCGTTCAAGACGGCGGCCTTCGGGCGGGGGGTGAACGTGACGATCGGGCTGCCGTTCGTGAGGACGTCGCCGGACCACGGTACCGCGTTCGATATCGCGGGGAAGGGCGTGGCCGATCCGTCGTCGATGATTGCGGCCGTGGGGCTGGCGGTGGGGTTGGCGGGGCGGCGGCGGGGTCGAATACCTTCTACCACATCATGACCCCCGCCCCCACCCCCCCCTCCCCACCCCCCGCCTTCCGCGGCCACCGCGCTCTCCGCGCATCCCTCCACCGCGCCCTCTCGCGCGGCACGCTGCCGGCGACGGTCCTCGTCCACGGCATGCCCGGCTGCGGCAAGCAGTCCCTCGCCCTGTGGATGGCCCGCACCGCGCTCTGCACCGGCGACTCCCGCCCCTGCGACCGTTGCCGCAGCTGCCGCCTCGCGCTGCGCCTGGAGCACCCCGACATCCACTGGTACTTCCCCCTGCCCCGCCCGAAGCGCGCCTCCGGCCCCGGCAAGCTTGCCGAGGCCCTCGAGGAGGCGCGATACGACCGGCTCGCAGATTTCCGCCGACAGCCCCTTCGCGCGGAGGGAGACACCGAAGTCAAGGGCATCTACCTGGCCGCGGTCCTCTCGATCCGGACCCGGGCGCACAAGCGGCCCGCGATGGGCAGCCAACAGTTCTTCATCATCGGCGACGCCGAGTACCTGGTCCCCCAGGAGGCGAGTCCGGAGGCCGCCAACGCCCTTCTCAAGCTGCTGGAGGAGCCGCCCGACGGCAGCCGGTTCGTCCTCACCTCGGGCCGCCCCGGCAGCCTCCTGGACACGATCCGCTCCCGCGCCCTTCCCATCCACCTGCCGCCTCTGCCAGTCTCGGAAGTGGCGGCGTTCCTAGAGGAAGAATGCCGGGCCGATGCGGCGGCCGCCATGAACGCCGCCGCGCGGTCACAGGGATCCATCGGTGCGGCGCTCGGGCACCTCGACCGCGAAGGGGTCCATGCCACCGAGAGAACCGGGTCGCTGGAACTCCTGCGCGCAGCGGCCGAGGGGCGGCGCGGCGACGCCTACAAGGCCGCGCTCGCCTTCGGGGCCGGCGGCGCGCGGGGACTGCTGGGGCTGCTGGCCGCACTTCAGCTGTGGATTCGCGACCTGGGAGCCGCCGCCCTCGGCCGCGACGACCGCGTCGTCAACGCCGATCAGCTCCCCCTCCTCCGCGAGACCGCCCGCCGTCTGGCGCTGACGCCCGACCGCGTGGCGGCCGCGGTGGACCGCGTCGAAGCGACCCGCATGCTGGCGCTCGGCAACGTGAACCCGCAGCTATTGATCTCGGGAATGCTGCTGGAACTGGAGGAAACCCTGACCCGGGCAGCCTGATGGCGAAAAAACCGAACCGGCCCGAAGAGACCTCGCTCACCCACCTGGACGAGGACGGCAGCGCCACGATGGTGGACGTCACGGCCAAGGCGTCCACATCCCGTCGCGCAGTCGCGGAGGGCGTCCTGCGCTGCTCCCCCGGTGCCTACCGCCTGCTCGTCGAAGGCGGCAACCCCAAGGGGGACGTGGAGCAGGTCGCGCGCGTCGCCGGAATCATGGGCGGCAAGCGGGCCGGTGAACTCATTCCCCTGTGCCACGTCCTCCCGGCCGCGAGCATCACTGTCGACATCGAGCCCAATGAGTCGCTGCCTGGCCTCATGGTCACGGCTACGGCCACGATCACCGGCCAGACCGGCGTGGAGATGGAGGCGCTCACAGCCGTTGCGGTCACGCTTCTCACCGCCTACGACATGCTCAAGGCCGTCGACCGCAGCATGACGATCGAGTCGATCCGGCTGCTGGAGAAATCGGGGGGACGCAGCGGAAGCTGGCGGCGGGGCTGAGCAGCCTTCAGGGGCTGCCGGGCGGAATCCTTATCTCGTCCCCAGGCCAGATCGTTACGTCCGCCTCCAGCCTGTTGTGGGCGAGCAGGCGATCCAGTTCCACCTCGTAGAGCCGCGCAATCCGCCACAGCGTGTCTCCCCGCTTCACCGTGTGGACGCGTTCGCCCCCCGGCGGCCGGGGGTTCGCCAGCTGTTCCCCCGCACTTCCGTCGCCAACCTCCGGTTTCGGCACGGCCCCGGCCCTCGGCACCACAAGCCGGCTGCCGATCCGCATCCGCCGGGGCTCCACATCCGGGTTCGCCGCCTGCAGCGCGGAAACCGGGACCCGGTAGTTGAGCGCGATGCGCCACAGAGTCTCACCGGCGGCTACCTCGTGTGACGTGAAGGTCACCCTCCGGTCCGCGGGAATGGCGGCCAGGCGCTCGGCGAACCCGACCCCCGACCCCTTCGGCACGCGCACCAGCGTGGAGTCCCCCGCCGGCGTCAGCCCCAGGACCAGGTGCGGGTTGAGGTCCCGGACCCGTTCCTCAGGAGCCTCCGCCGCGATGGCGACCACGTCGATCGAGACCGCCTCTTCGACCACGACCTCGTCGAAGGTCCACGGCATGTCCTTCACGTAGTCGCCGAGCCCGTACGCCTCCGGGTCGCTCGCAACGCGTGCCGCCGCAAGAAACCTGGGGATGAAGTCGCGGGTCTCGGCAGGCAGCCGGCCGCGGATGCGCCGGAAGAGGTCGTCGTCGCGGGGTGCGCCGCCGCCGTGATCCCGAATCGCCCGTTCCAGGCGTCCCGGACCCCCGTTGTAGGCCGCCAACGCCAGGAACCACGACTTGAACTGCTTCTGCAGCTCGGCGAGAAAGTCGAGCGCCCGCGGGGTAGCGGCCCAGGGGTCGAACCTCTGGTCGACCAGCGGCGTGATGCCGAGCCCCATCCAGCGGGCGGTGCCCGGCATGAACTGCCACAGCCCGGCGGCCCCGGCCGGCGACACGGCCGACGGATAGTACGTGGCCTCGATCACCGGCAGATAGCGCAGAGACGGCGGCAGGCCCCGGGCCGCGATCTCGGCATCGATGAAGTCCTCGTACCTGCCCATTCGAACCAGTGCACGCTTGAAGCGGCCGCTGGCCCGAGTCTGCCAGTAGTTCACCCACCAGTCGACGCGTTGGGCGATCCTCTCCTCGGCGGTCGAGGGCGAGGACAGGATGGGATCGTCGGGGGGAGCAGCGGGCGGCGACCGGATCGGCTCGCGCGCTGGCCGCGGATCCGGCTGCTCGGGTCGAGGGGACGGAGGAGCGCCGGGTTCGGGCTGCTCGACGATCGTCGCCGGCTTTCCAGAGGTGACCGGAGGCGCATCCGCGAGCGCAGGAGGCAGGACATGCCGCCCGCACGCCGACAGGAACAGCGCGACCATGACCAGCGGAAATGCGCAGGTACGCACGCCCGTGCACCGAGGGCGGTGCCGGGCCGGGCTGGGGGCTTCCAGCGGGAAGCGACAGCCATCCCGTATCGGAGGCGCGTTTCCGGCCAGTCGCCGTCCCCGCTCAGTGGCTGTAGTTCGGTGCCTCACGCGTGATCGTGACGTCGTGGGGATGGGATTCCCGAAGCCCCCCGGCCGTAACCCGGACGAACCGGGCCGTCGCGCGCAAGTCCCTCAGCGACGCGGCGCCGCAGTAGCCCATGCCGCTCCGCAATCCGCCGGCGAGCTGGAAGACCGTGTCCGACACCGGGCCCTTGTACGCGACCCGCGCCTCGATTCCCTCCGGGACCAGCTTGCGTGCATCCGGGCCGTCCTGGAAGTAGCGATCCGCCGACCCCTCCTCCATCGCCGAAAGGGACCCCATGCCCCGTACCGTCTTGAAACGCCGGCCCTCGAGCAGAAAGGCCTCGCCCGGCGACTCCTCGGTCCCCGCGAGCACCGAGCCCATCATCACGCAGTGGGCCCCTGCCGCCAGCGCCTTGACCACGTCTCCCGAGTAGCGGACGCCGCCGTCGGCGATGATCGGGACCTGTCCGCCCGCCCCGTCCACCGCGTCCATCACCGCGGTGAGCTGCGGCAGCCCCACCCCGGTCACCACGCGCGTCGTGCAGATCGACCCCGGCCCCACCCCCACCTTCACGGCATCGGCCCCACGCTCCATCAGCGCCTTCGCACCCTCGGCCGTCCCCACATTCCCCGCCACCAGATCCTGGTCCGGGAAGGCCTCGCGCACCCGTGCCACAGCCTTCAGCACACCCTCGGAGTGCCCGTGCGCGGTGTCGATCACCAGGAAGTCCACCCCCGACCCCACCAGCGCCGCCGCCCGCTCCATGTCGCCCGCCGACGCCCCGATCGCAGCCCCGACCCTGAGCCTGCCGTGCTCGTCCTTGCACGCATTCGGGAACTGCCGCCGCTTATAGATGTCCTTGACGGTGATCAGCCCTGCCAGCCTCCCGTCGGCGTTGACCACGGGAAGCTTCTCGATCCGGTGCCGGTGCAGGATCTCCTGCGCCTCCTCCAGCGTGGTCCCCACGGGGGCGGTCACCAGCCCCTGCGAGGTCATGAGCGACGACACGGGCCGGTCCAGGTCGCTCTCGAACTGGAGGTCCCGGTTGGTGATGATCCCGAGAAGGACGCCGCCGTCCCGCACGATCGGCACGCCGCTGATCGCGAAGCGCGCCATGAGCCGGTGCGCGTCCCGCAACGAGGCTTCGGGAGCCAGCGTGATCGGGTTGAGGATCATGCCGCTCTCGGAGCGCTTGACCCGGTCGACCTCCTGGGCCTGCCGCTCGATCGACATGTTCTTGTGAATGACCCCGACCCCACCTTCGCGCGCCACCGCTATGGCCATGCGCGCCTCGGTGACCGTGTCCATGGCGGCGGAGACGAGGGGGACCTGGAGCCTGATGCGGTTCGTGAGCCGGGTCGAGACGTCCGTGTCCTTCGGGTGCACCCGGGAATGGCCGGGGACCAGAAGGACATCGTCGAAGGTGAGGGCTTCCTTGATGACGGTCCCGCGCAACGGGAGTCCGGACTCCTTGCCGCTGTCCATCAGCAAAAATAGACACGCCGCGAAATGCGCGTCAACGGGGAGTCCCTCCCGACCGCCGATGCGCCCCAGCGCGTCCCTCTATCCGCCGTCCTGCGATTCCTCCGTCTGGTCCGCCGGGCCGCGATCCTCACCCTCCGCCGACCCCTCCGGCCCCGGCTCTTCGCGTTCTTCCACCTCTTCCGCACCTTCCACCTCCACCCGTCCACCCCCGGCAATCTCCTCGAAAAGCTGCCGGCCCGCCTTCGCCACCCCGCTCATCGCCCGGTCGGCCGCCGCGAACACCTGAAAAGCCTCGCGCAACCGGGAGGGGTCCAGCGACCGGTTCCGCAGGCCGTCCTCGAGCCCCTCGGCAATGCGCTGGAATCCCCCGGCCTGCTTCTGCTGGTCCGGGGAGCCATACTTCGAGTCGAGGAACTCGATGTAGTCGAGCACCTGGTAGACCTGCTCCTCGGGGAGGCTCTCGATCAGCCGCATCACGCGGGCTCTGAGGACGTCGTGCATGCCAGATAAGAAGCCTCCGGCGGACCGTTTATGCAAGTCGGGGGTTAATTTCCGACATGATGAGCGAATACCGATTCCTTCCCCTGCGCACCGTTCGCCCCGGCGGCGACTCCGGGGACCGGTACGACCGCTGGCTGGCCCGGCTCGACGAGGAGCTTTCGGATCCCGGCACCGACCGCAACGAGTTCTGCCGGCGCGTACTGGAGGAGATCTACTTTCCCGGGGGACTGGGCGCGGACGCGGTGACGCTCCCCGCGCAGTCCCTCCCGCTGACCACCCGGATCCTCCTCGACCAGCTCGACCCCCGCAACGTCACCCTGGAGCCCGAGTACTACCGCGAGACCGATCTGGACCGCTACTACCGCGTCAAGCCGCTGATATGGCTGTGGGAGATGTTCGACAAGAGCCTGCTCGGCGAGAACGTGCACCTGGGGGTGAAGTTCCGACGCATCCTCGCCAAGCGCATCTTCGCCCGCTGCGGCCGGAACTTCAAGGCGTTCCACTACGTGAAGCTGAGCTTCGGGTACGGGCTGGAGGTGGGGGACGACGTGGTCGTGCACCGCCACGTTCTGCTTGATGACCGGGGGGGAATTCGCATCGGCAACCGGGCTTCCATCTCGGACTTCGTGAACGTCTACTCGCACAGTCACCACATCCGCGACGCGCGCGATGTGCGCACGCCCCGAACCGTGATCGGGGACGGGGTGCGGATCGCGTATCACGCCACCGTGCTGGCCGGGACCACGCTGGCGCCCGATTCGATGGTGGGCGCGGGGGCGCTCGTTACCCGCGACACGGAGCCGGGGACGGTGCATGTGGGGGTTCCGGCCCGGCCGGCGACGCGGAAGCCGGGGGGGGAGCGGCGTGCTCCGACGCGGGATCCGTTGGCGGAGGAATAACGACCCGCGGACAACAACGGACTGTCAGGTCGCCAACTCGGCCGCTGGGTCCGCCCGGAGGCATTACCCTGACGTAACGTTAAGGTTCGCTGTGGCCCGGTCCGATCGCTCGACAGGGACCCCGGCGGATCTCTGATCATCAACCGCCCGACCCGTCGTCGGCACCCGTGCTCCCGGCGGCGAGCGCGACGACTTCGATCGCAGCCTCACGCATCGTGACCGCGAGCGTGCGTCCGTCGGGGCTCACGCTCGGTTGGAGCGCGCCGAGCACGCCGGTCGTTACCTGTTCGGTCGCGCCGGTGAGGATGTCCACCCGCCACACCTGGAAGGGCCCGGAGCCGTCGTTGCGCGAGTAGAAGAGCGACGCGCCGTCGGCGCTCCACTCGGGCGCGCTGTACGGTTCCCCATTGGCAAAGGAGATAACAGCCGCGGGGACTCCACCCGCTGCCGGCACAGTGTAGGCGGTGACACGTCCGTCCTCGGGCGAGCGTCCGTAGAAGGCCAGCCGCTCGCCGTCCGGCGAGAAGCGGGCACCCATGGCAGAGCCCTGGAACCCGTCGAGCGGGACCCGGAGGGGGTCGCCGACCGCGAGCCCCGTGCCGGGATCGACGGCGATCGTGTACACGGACCCCGGGTTCCCCTCGAGCGGCGGGCCGTTGCTGCTGAAGGCTAGAGCCCGCCCGTCCGGCCTCCAGTCCGGCTCGCCGGTGTCCGCGCCCGGTCCGAACCGCGTGAGTCGTGTGGGCCGCTCGCTCCCGCCAACCCCGACGAGCCAGATGTCGTCGCTCTGCTCCAGGTGCCCGTGGAAGGCGAGCCACCTGCCGTCGGGCGACCACGCGGCTCCGTAGTCTTCGCCCTCCTCCGAGAGTAGCACCCGGACCGTGCCGGCCGGGGCGCCCTTCGCATCGAGGTCAAGGACGCCCAGGTCGAAGTCGACGGGCATGCGGACGCGTCGCCAGGAGAAGGTGATGAAGCCCAGCGCCCCCCCGGCGGGGTGCCAGGATGGCAGGAAGGCGCTCGTGGAACCTGCCGCTGTCACATCGGTGGGCTCTCCTCCGGTCGCCGGAACGAGGCCGACGGCCGTCCGCGTGTGGTACACACTGAGAGCGACGCGACCATCGGCGAGCGGCGTGACCGCGAGCACGTCACGGCCGCCATGCACCAGCCGTTCGGCCGGGGCTCCGTCCAGTGGCACGCGCCAGGCGACGAAGAGCGAGTCGTCGATCCCCGCTGCCGCCAGATAGAGCGCTCCGCCTGTGGGGGACCACTCCACGCGGCGGTCCCATCCGAGCTGGAGACCAGTGGCGAGCGTGCGCGTCTCGCCCGTCGCGATCTCCGTCACGGCCAGTGCCGCGCGTCCGTCCGCGGCGCGAAAGTACGCGACCGCGCTCCCCTCGGGAGATCGCACCGGCGCGGTCCATCCGCCGGCACCGTCGACGAGCACGGATGCCGCGCGGCCGGGTCCCGGCGCATACGTGACCCATGCGGTATCCGCACCCGCGTACCGGAGCGCGGTCACGGTCCCGTCGGGCAGCAACCGTGGATAGTCGATGCGCGCCTCCCCGGGGTCCACGATGCGCGACTCCTGGCCGGTGGCCGGGTCCAGGGTCCAGACCCCATGACTTTCGGACCAGCGGTCGACGTACACGACGCGCGAACCGTCGGGCGACCAGGTCACCCGCGACCGTCCCGCCGGCGTGCTCGTCAACATGCGGCCGGCCCCGGTTGCCACGTCGTAGACCGTCAGCGATCTGCTGTCTGCAGCATAGTCGGCGAATACGACCCGGTTGCCGGTAGGCGACGGGATGCCCGGGTAGGCGTCGTAGAGATCTGTGTGGACGTGTCGCGCGAGCACGATGTCCAAATTCTCCTTGACGCTGCCTCCGCACGCCGCCGCCGTGAGGAGCGGGACTGCTGCGAGGCTACGGAAAACAGTCGACCGAAGCCGTGACCGCCGCAGAGAGTTCATCGTGCGGCCCCTTCTCGCAGCGCCCGTATCCCCGAGGCTCATCAGCTCTCCTTCCGGTCATGTGTTGGCACGTCAGTGGTCCGTTCGCGCCTTCCCTCATATCCCGCGCGGTCAAGAGCACCTTGAAGGATTGAGCCACCCCCCGGTCTTGCTGGTTATCAATAATCCATTATCATTAGCACTCGGGCAACCGTGCCCGCTTTCTGCTGTCAAGGGTTCCTGACACCATCGGCCGCGCGAAGAAGAGCGGGCGCAATCAATCCGGAGTTTCAGTGCGAACATGATCCATGGACACATTTCCGGTCAGCGTAGCCATCGGTCCCGCTTCGGGGCCTCGCGCTGGTCCATGAAGCGGCACGGGGGAACCGATGGCCCACCGGGCTGATCCGAGCCGGATTCGGGAGCGCGTGCGCGCGCTCACCGGAATCGCCGTCGTCCTCTCGCTCCTCGTCGTCTCCGTCGCGGAGGCGTCCCACTCGCATGAGGAAGAGTGCGGTTCGGTTGCGGAGTGTTCCGTATGCCACCTGAGCAAGACGCCTGGCCACACGACCGGGTCGCCTACGCCGGGTCTCGCCGGCCCGAACCTGCTTCAGGCTCCCGCGATCACCGGACACCAGCCGGCCCCAGCGGCCATCCACTTCTCTCCCCATCGGAGCCGCGCTCCCCCCCTCTCCGTCTCTCTGTAACGAGAGTCGGCTGAGCCCACCCCAGGGTCGACCGAAGGTCTGTCCACGGTTGCGTCGCTGACGGCGCACTCGGCGGGAAACAAATCACTCCGCCACCCGGCAGGCCGCTGCTCCCGGACGGTGACACACTCACGCCTCTACGCCTCCGGGCTTGCGACCGTCCCCGCCTTGCCATGAAAGGAAACATGTCCATCACGATATCCAGACGTTTCCCCGTGCTCTTTCTCCTCCTCGGGATGATTCCCGCAGTCGTTCCAGCACACTCCGCGGGCTCGACACACGTCGATCAGCAGGCCGCAGATACCCTCAACGACGTAGTGGGGATCGTCCGGTCGGCAGAAAGCGGGGTGCCACTCGCGGGCGCGATGGTGGTGGTCCTCAGCACGGGCGGAAGCGCAGTCACGCACGGCGACGGGTCGTTCCGCATCGCCGTGCCGGATGCCGAGCTGCACCGGATCCGGATCGATCGTCTCGGCTACGCGGCGGCTACGGTCGAGGTCGGACAGGGGGAGCCGGCCACGGTCGACCTCGAGGTGGCCGCCGTCCCGTTGCCGGACGTTGTCGTCACGGCGGTCCTGAGTCCCACGGCTGCAAACGAGACGATCAGGCCTTCCGCCGTCTTTGCGCAGGAGAAGCTGCAGCGGCGGCTGGCGGCAACCGTCGCGCAGACGGTTGCGTCGGTTCCGGGAGTAGCCGTGGGCAGCATGGGGCCGGGCACCTCCCAGCCGGTCATCCGCGGTCTGGGCGGAGACAGGATCCTCATGCTCGAAGACGGCCAGCGGGTGGGTGACGTCGTCAACAGCGGCGCGGACCACGCCACTGCGCTCTCCCCTTCCTCGGCCCGGCGGATCGAAGTGATTCGCGGACCGAGCGCGATTCTCTACGGCAGCAACGCACTCGGCGGCGTGATCAACGTGGTTCGGGAAGAGGTGCCTCGCGCGGTACCTTACCGTGCGACCGGCTTCACCTCGCTCCAGGCGCGGACGGCGACCCGGGCCTTCGGGGGAAGCAGCCAGATAACGGTCGGGGTCACCGAGCACGTCCCTCTTCGCGTCGAGGTGACGAAACAGCAGGGTGGGGATTTGCGGACACCCATCGGGACGCTTGCCGGCACCCAGACCGACACGTGGAGCGTGGCGGCCGGGACATCGTGGGTGGACGACTGGGGCTACGCGGGCGGTGCGTTTCGCTTCTACACGAACGACTATGGGATCCCGGGAGGATTTCTCGGCGGCCACACGACCCCGGTGCGCACGGAGCAGGAGAGAGCCGCAGGCCGGTTTCGCAGCGTCATCCGGCCTGGGCGAGGCTTCGAGGCGATTGAACTCGATGCCGGCTACACGTGGTACCGGCACAACGAGTGGGAACCCCCGGACATCCTGGGAACGCTGTTCGAGCGCCAGATCGCGAGCGGGGAGGCTCGGGCGCGACACGCCGGGTGGGGGCCGTTCGCATCGGGCGCCGTCGGAGCGAGGGTCTCGTGGGAGCACTTCGGATTCGGGGGCGCCCTGTACTCCCCGAATACACGGCGCAGGACGCAGGCCGCGTATGTCCTCGAGGAGATCCAGCTCGATCCGGTCCTGATCGAGGCCGGGCTCCGCTACGACCGGGTCGAGCTGGAACCGAACAGGGAGGAGCTGTCCGACATCGGGCACATCCGCGCACGTTCCTTCAGCGCGGTCTCCGGATCGCTGGGCGCACTTCTGCGGGTGACGGAGCAGTTCACCCTGGGAGCCAGCGTGGGCCGTGCCTTTCGCACCCCGGATGTACACGAACTCTACTCGGAGGGGCCGCACCTCGCGGCCAATTCATTCGACGTCGGCAATCCCTCGCTCGAGACGGAAACGGGACTTGGAATCGACGTGTTCGGACGCATCACGGGACAACGCCTTAGCGCCGAGGTGACGTGGTTTCGAAACACGATCGCGGGCTACATCTTCCCGCAGGCGACGGGCAAACTCAGCCGTGTGCTGCTCCCCATCTATCAGTTCGTTGGCGAGGACGCCGCTCTGACCGGCTTCGAGAGCCAGCTCGGGTGGTCGGTGCCCGCCGGATTCAAGCTTGAGGCCGCCGCGTCGCATGTGCGCGGCACGATCCGCGCCACAAACGAACCTCTCCCGTTCATCCCCCCGCTCCAGGGGCGCCTTGCGATCGGCTATTCACCGGTGGACTGGTTCGTGGAGGCCGAGGCGCGGATGGCTCGGAGCCAGGAACGGACGGGGCGGTTCGAGGAACCAACCGACGGATACGCGGTCCTTGGCATCTCGGGCGGCAGGCGTCTCACCTTCGCCGGGCGGCTCCACGTCGTGACGCTCCACCTCGAGAACCTCGGCGATACCGAATACAGGCGTCACCTGTCGCGGGTGAAGGAGATCATGCCCGAGGCGGGGAGATCCATCAGCGTGACATATCGAGTCGTCTTCTAGCCGGTTGCGAAGACAATTCGCGACAGGGACGACCAAGACATCAACCCAACGGAGGAAAAGAGAGATGAGACATTCGAGACTGAGAATGCCGTTCGCCCTGCTGAGCGCGGGCATCCTGGCCCTTTCGGCGTGCGAGAGCGCCACCGAGCCCGAAGAAGACCATGCCGAGGAGGTCGAGGGTGTGATCCTGGTGCTGGGCGGCCAGACGATCGCGTCCTACGACGGCGAAACAGGCGCGTGGACCGGAGAACTGGAAGTGGAGCCTGGCGAGGAAACCGCCCACATTGCCGTGCGGTTTGTAGACCACAACGGGGATGCGGTTCAGCTCGACGACGACTTCTACCTGGAAGTGAATGTCGAGGACGAGTCCATCGCCGACTTCGAGCAGGACACTCCCGGCGAGTTCGGGGGACACCTGCATGGACACGCCGAGGGCGACACCGAGATCTCCTTCAGCCTGATGCACGGCTCGATCGGATCCGGGCACGCGGATTTCGTGACTCAACCGCTCCATATCCATGTGCACGAGCATTAGATCAGGCCGGGCTCGACCGCGCGATGGCGCGCTACGCCTCGGCGGACGCAAAACGGCTCGAGTGAGCCGATGACGAAAGAAGCCCGGTCATTCGACGTTGTCATCGTCGGCGCCGGGGCTGCGGGTATCGGCTTTGGGGTGACGCTGCGCCACCTGGGAATCGAGAACTTCGCGATCCTTGACCGGGCCGCCGTGGGTGCCTCATTCCTGCGTTGGCCCCGGCAAGCGCGCTTCATCACGCCGTCGTTCGCCAGCAACCAGTTCGGCCTGCTGGACCTGAACGCCGTCTGTCTGGACACCTCGCCGGCCTTCTCGGTCGGCGTCGAGCACCCCACGGGGGTGGAGTACGCTCACTATCTCCGGGGGGTTACGGAGCATTTCGAGTTGCCCGTGGAGACCGGGATCGACGTTCTCTCGGTCGCGAGGAAAGCGCAAGACAAGCGGTTTCGGGTGGAGACGAGTGGCGGCGACATCCGCGCGCGGTTCGTGGTATGGGCGGGCGGCGAAATGCAGTACCCGCGGACCCACGGCTTCCACGGCGCCGAGCTTTGCCTGCACTACGCCAACGTGACCTCGTGGGACGATCTCGCCGGCGGCGAAAGGTGCATCATCGGTGGCGCCGAGAGCGGCGTCGACGCCGCCGTCGCCCTGGCCGCCGCCGGCCGGCAAGCCGTCGTCTTCGACCGCGGGGAGCCGTGGAATCGAAGAGGCTCGGACCCCAGTCAACTCCTGTCACCGTTTACGCGGGCGCGCCTGATCTCGGCCTTTGACTCGGGCCGGGTGACGCTGCGCGGCGGCTGTGCCGTCACCGGCGTTCGCCGCAACGGCAGCGGCTATCGGTTGGGGCTCGAAAACGGCGACGTCGTCGACTGCGCCGAGAAGCCGATCCTGGCTACCGGATTCGTTGGTTCGGCAAGCCTCGTTCGCTCGTTGTTCGATTGGCGGGATGAGTGCTTTCCGTTGCTGACGGATAACGACGAGTCCACCGTGACGACTGGGCTCTTCCTGATCGGCCCGCAGGTGCGCCACGACGATCTCGTCCTCTGTTTCATCTACAAGTTCCGCCAACGCTTCGCCGTGGTGGCCAACCAGATCGCCGGCCGCCTGGGGGTGAGCACCAAGCCGCTGGAGAGTTACCGCCGCTACGCAATGTACCTCGACGATCTGTCGTGCTGCGGCGGTGAATGCGCTTGTTGAATGGGCCGTGAAACGCTCCGCACGCCAACTCGAACCGTGGTTCTGTTGGGTAAGGAGAACGCCGACAAGAGGCGCTCCGCCCCTGGACCTTTCTGGGCGCTGCTGCTGTTGTTGGCGCCCGCGTGGGCCGCGGTCGCCGCCGCCAACCGTCTCGCGAATCTAGTCGACCCCTGGGTCCGCGCCCGCACCGAGCCGCTGGCCGGGTTGCTGACGAGTTGGCCGCAGCCGTTTGCGGAGATCCTGGCCGGTGACTACGGCTTTGTCACGATGGGGCCGCTGCTGCTGGTGTGGGCGACTCCGGTCGTCGTGCTCCATGCGCTGCTGATGGGCGGGTACAGAACGAGCGGCCTGCTCGATCGCCTGACAAGCGGCATGAATCCGTGGCTGCGGCCGCTCGGCATGACGGGCCGGGATTTGGCGCGGGTCGTGATGGGGTTCGGCTGCAACGTGCCCGCCGTCATCAGCGCGCGCTCGTCGCCGGCCTGCTCGCGTGGGGCGTGCGTCTCGGCCATCGCTTTCGGCTCGGCCTGTTCGTATCAGCTGGGAGCCACGCTGGCGGTCCTCGCGGCGGCGGGACGACCCGGGTTGGTCGTGCCCTACCTGCTGTTCCTTGGCGCCACGACTCTCGCCTACGCCCGGCTGACCGCGCCGAAAGCGGCTCGTTCTCCCTTCAACGTGCTGCCTGCCGAGGGCCGGGCCTTCCTGACCTGGCCGCGCCCGAGGGCCGTCTGGCTGGAGGTGCAAGGCGTTGTCCTGGAGTTCTTTCGCAGGGCCTTGCCGGTCTTCTTTCTAATCACGGCCGCGGCGTCTCTGTTGCATTGGCTGGGCGCGCTGCAGGCCGCGTCTGCCGTCATCGAGCCGGCGATGGCCACCTTTCGATTGCCCACGGAGGCGGCCACGGCGGTGGTCCTCGCGAGCGTGCGCAAGGACGGCATCCTGTTGCTGGCGGAGCCGGGCGTTGCCGCAAGCCTCAGCGCCGTCCAACTGTTGACGGCCGTCTACCTGGCCGGCGTGCTGCTGCCTTGCCTGGTCACCTGCCTGACGATTGCGCGCGAGCAGGGCCGCACGTTCGCGCTGCGGTTGGTGGGCCGGCAGGCTGCGGCGGCCGCCGGGTTCAGCGCCTTGCTGGCCTGGGGCGGAGCGTGGCTGTGAGCCCGGTCATCGGCGCCTGCCGAAGCAGGGGGCAGGAACTGCTGCACCGGCAGTGCTGGAACTGGGGCCGGGACATCGTGCGTCCGGAAGGCAACCTCCTGCTCGAAGCGGGCTTCCTCAAACGACGGCCGCCCGAGGGAGAAGCGGGATCGACCTGCTACACGCTCGCGCTGCCCGACGGCGACCGGCTCATGTTGTGGGGTTTCGGGCTCCTGTATGGAACGCCGCGGAAGGGTGGCGTCTTCCTCAGACGCTACCAGTTTCAACCCCATTGGCTTCCGTTGGAGACGGTCCAGGAGCCGATCTGGAGGCCCGACATGATCCCGGCTGCACAGATGCCTCCGTCGCCCCGCGTACCGGCTGACCTGACCGTTGCCGCCATTCGCCGCATCGCGGACTACGAGGAGTGGGCTCTCGCGCGTTGCGGTCTGGAGTATCGCCGCGCCGTCCTGCGCCAATGGAAACGGCCTTCCGGGCAACTGCCGCCACAGGCGCTCCCCGAAGCTTGGCGCTCGCTCGCCGACGCAATTGACGGCCAACCGAATCCCGAGCCCGTGGAGAAATCGAATTGAACGACGCACGCCTTCCCGTAACCGTGCTCTCCGGCTTCCGCCTGGCGGCCGTGTTCGTCCTCGCCTCAGTACTCATCCTCACGACCGCGGCGTGCGCGCCGCCTGAGCAGCCCCAGCATGGGCGCTCCCTGATCCAGGTGGGACGGAATGTGCTCGTCAGTGGCGATCATGCGGCTGCAGCGCACTCGGAGTACTTCGCCCATGCCGATCCCTCGGACTCGACCCGCATGGCGGTGTGCTCGATGATCGTCGACCCCACCCGAAGCCGGCTGTCGACGGGCATCTATCTGTCCCATGACGCGGGTGCGACCTGGGGCATGGCGCTGAACGACACGATCTCGCGGTGGGGCACGACATGGGACCCCGCGTGCGCCTTCGGGCCGGGAGGCATGGTCTACTTCGCGTCGCTACCGGCCCGCGGGGACCCGAGGATCGCCTACGAGTCACACGTCATCACCCACTTCTTCCGCTCGACGGACGGTGGCCGCACGTGGGGCGGACCCGTGCTCGGACCGTTCGTGGACAACGCGGATCTCGTCGTCGACTGGACGGGCGGGCCGTATCACGGACACGTCTATGCTGTGGGCGTGCGGGTCAAGGAGGAGGAGGGCGAGCTTCCGCGGCGGCACGTGTCGCTCGTGGTCTCGGCCGACTCCGGCCGGAGCTACGCAGGTCCCGTCGACATGCTCATCCCCAAGGACTGGCTTCAGGGCCAGGTCGGTGCACCGGTCGTGCATCCGGATGGGCGGGTCTTCGTTCCCGCCGATGTCCGTCCCCCGTTTCAGCCTACGCCCCCCGCTCCTTCGCCGACGCCCTGGTGGGACCCCCCTTGGTGGGAAGCCCACCGAGACACGGCCGCGAAGAACTTCACCTCCGTCGTGACGGTCACCGAAGGTGGGAGGGTCATCCGCCAACCGCACCACGTCGCAAGGACCACGCCGTGCACGCCTGATGGCGGTCCTCCGGAGATCGCGGTCGATCATTCCGACAGCCCATTCCACGGGCGGGTCTACCTCGCGTTCACGGACCACACGTACGGACGCTGTCAGATCATGTTGAGCTGGTCCGACGACGGAGAGGAATGGGCCAGCCCCCTTCCAGTCGACGACCCCCGCATTCCCCTCGATTCCGCGGGCCCGAACGCGTTCATGCCCGACATCGCGGTCAACCGCGACGGGGTCGTTGGGATCACATGGCTCGACCGTCGTGAAGATCCCCTCAATCAGGAGTTCCGCCAGCGATTCACGGCCTCTCTGGACGGGGGCGAAAGCGTGCTGCCCAGCGTTGCGGTGAGCGAGGCCGCACACACCTACGCGCGAGGGGAGGGAGAACGCGAAGGGTATGTGGGCCTGGGCCACGTAGTCCGCGACCCCGGGCACGGCAGCAGCTGGATCACGATCATCACGGGCGGAGCGTACCGCACCTACGAGCAGGTGGGAGACTACGTCGGAATGATGGTTGCGGCAGACGGTCGATTCCACCCCGTATGGGTCGACAACCGGACCGGGGTCGCACAGCTGTATTCCGCGCCCGTGGAGGTCGCTGGCACGGCCAGGACTCGGGCCGAGTGGAATGCGGACCTCGGACGCAACGTTACCGACTCGGTCGCGGTTCTCGTCAACAGAAGCACGTTCGACGCCGCCTCCTGCAGCTTCGATGTGAGCGTGGACTTGCTCAACCGATGGAGCGAGCCCCTGGACCTCCCCCTCACGGTGAAGGTCGAGCAGATGTTCTCTCAGATAGGCGTGCCCCGGTCCGAAGGGCCGATCGATGGCCTCGGCAGGCCGGAGTGGATCGTGGGGGAGGAAGGGGTGCTCCCGAGAGACAGCTTCGTCACCTACGGGACGCGTATTGTTCTTGACGAGTGCGCGACGCTCGAGGGTAAGGCGGCGGTGTACCGCCGCGACATCGACGCGCGCATGTCGGGTACGCCGGTCGCCGGCTACGTTGGACAGAAGATCCTGGCCATGAGGGTGTCGATCTTCGAGCGAAAACGCTAGCTGCTAGCGAGCGTTGGGGGGATCGGTGGTCACGGCGACGAGGTCCGGCGGAGGCGAGGAAACGCGAATCACAGCAAGAAGTCACGTGAGTCCAACCGGGACTGCACGATCTGCTCTTGCAATTGGACCCGATCTGACGGGAGTCGGCCGTCGCACAGGGCGGCGCTGAAACGGCATCCCCGGCTCACCAGCTCAGAACCGGAACGAGGCATCGGGCGCGACGCGACCGGCCGCGTCCCCTGCCTCGGTGAACACCGTCAGGTCCACCTGCACCACGCCGGGCAGGATGTCCGCGAACCGCAGGCTCGCCGGCCCCAGGGGCTCACGGGAACAGGTGAGGGAGGCAAGGAGGCGCACCTCCGTGTGTTGGTAGCCCTCATCCTCTTCGTGTTCGTGGCCCACATCCTCGTGAGGCTGGTGGTCTTCGTCGGCATGGTCACCTTCCACACCTTCGGGCGCCTGCACCTCCGCCGAATCCAGCGCACAGGACGCCCCGTCCGGAAAGGCGACGAGACGAGCGCCACCGGTTCGGAGTCTGCCGAGGGCCTCCGCTGCAGTGGCCCGCTCCTGCGCCGAGCGGGGGGCGCGCTCGAAGCCGAACACGGATTCTGCGGGGAGTTCCAGGTCGACGGTGAGGCGGGTGCCGTCCACGGCCAGACCCAGTCGGGCGATGCCGTGTTCGTGGGCCCCTGCAGTCCCCAACGGTTCGCCCTCGACCAGGGGAGGACCAGGACGCGAGGAGGATGAATCGCCGCATGCGGCGCACAGCAGAACAAACGGGATCATCCACCCGAGGAAAGGTGAGCGGACTTGTGGTCGATCGAGAGTGGCGAAGATCATGGTGAGGGCCCTGGTGGAGGTTGCATGCATACAGAGTACGAATGCAGATGCACTAGTGATAGTGTATTCTCATTATCATATCCTGGTTCCCCGAAAGCGAGGACACCTGTCAAGATGCCAAAACCGCGTTGCCGATTCCCGATTCCCTGGCGACGCCTTCAATTCGCTTTGGTCATCATGGGCGGCTGCCTCGTGCTCACGTCGGGCCCCCGCTCCTTGCCGGCCGATCCGAGCGATGGAGCGAGGATGCGCGCGGCCAGTGTCCCGGCGGACTCCGTCGAGGTGGATTGGCAGTTGCTGGCCTCCCTGGACTACCGCACGGGAGAGATGTCCAGGGAACTCGAGTCGGTCGTGGGGCAAGGAGTGAGGGTGCCCGGATACATGGTCCCCTTGGAGGATTGGGCCGGCGAGGTCTCGGAGTTCCTCGTGGTCCCGTACGTTGGGGCCTGCGTGCACACCCCGCCCCCGCCCCCCAACCAACTGGTCTACGTCAGAATGGAGAACGGTCAACGCGTGCCGGTCTCCTTCTGGAATCCCGTCTGGATCCACGGCACCCTGACCGTGGAGAAGACCACGAACCTGTACGGATCGGTGTCCTTCAAGATGGCTGGCACCTCGATTGCGCCCTACGAGTGGTGACGAGCCGCAGCCCTGTTCCCATCCCTCGCTCACCGTCCGCTTGGATGGTGGACCCTGACGTAACGTCAGGGTTCGCCGCGTCGTTCGCCCTCTCCAACCCTGACGTAACGTTAGGGTTCGGACCCTCTCACCCCTCCTTCGCCTCGTAGCGGTCCTTCAGGCTCCGCACCACCGCCGGATCAGCCAGCGTGGTGGTGTCACCCAGCGCCCTTCCCGCCGCGATGTCACCGAGCAGCCGCCGCATGATCTTGCCCGACCGCGTCTTGGGCAGGTCGGCCGCGAAGAGGATCGCCTCCGGCCGCGCAATGGGGCCGATCGCGCTCGCCACGTGCTTCTTCAACTCGACGGTCAGTGCCTCGTCCCCTTCCCTGCCCCCCATCAATGTCACGAACGCCGCGATCGCCTGCCCCTTCACCGCATGCGTCTTCCCGACCACCGCCGCCTCGGCGACGGCCGGGTGCTCCACCAGCGCGCTCTCCACCTCCATCGTGCCGATGCGGTGGCCCGCCACGTTCAGCACGTCATCGACCCGCCCCAGGATCCACAGGTAGCCGTCCTCGTCGAACTTGGCGCCGTCTCCGGGGAAGTACACGCCCTCCCACTTCGACCAGTAGGTGTCCCGGTAGCGCCGGTCGTCCCCCCAGATCGTGCGGAGCATCGAGGGCCACGGGCGCGTGACGGCCAGGTAGCCAGCGTCCACCTCCTCGCCCGCGTCGTTGAGGAGCGTGGCTTCGATCCCGGGGAAGGGACGGCATGCGCTCCCCGGCCGCGTGTGGGTGATCCCGGGCAGCGGCGTGATCATGATCCCCCCGGTCTCGGTCTGCCACCAGGTGTCGACGATCGGGCAGCGTTCGCCTCCGACCGCGCGGTGGTACCACATCCACGCCTCGGGGTTGATCGGCTCGCCCACCGTGCCCAGCAGGCGCAGTTTGGTGAGGTCGTTCCGCGTAACCCACTCCTCGCCCCACTGCATGAAGGCGCGGATCGCGGTGGGGGCCGTGTAGAAGACGGTGACCCCGTACTCCTCGCAGATCTTCCAGAACCGCCCCCGGTCGGGCCAGTCCGGCGCCCCCTCGTACATGACCACGGTCGCCCCGGCAGCCAGCGGCCCGTAGACCACGTAGCTGTGCCCGGTCACCCAGCCCACGTCGGCGGTGCACCAGTAGACGTCGTCGTCCTTGAGGTCGAAGACGGTCCTGGTGGTGGCGTGAACCTGGGTGAGATAGCCGCCGGTCGTGTGAACCACGCCCTTGGGCTTACCCGTCGTGCCTGACGTGTACAGGATGTAGAGGATGTCCTCGGCGTCCATCACCTCGGCCGGGCAGTCGTCGTCCACCCCGTCGGCGAGTTCGTGGTACCAGTGGTCGCGGCCGGCCACCATGTCGACCGGGCGGTCGTCCAGGCCGCCGCGCGCCACCACCAGCACGTGCTCGATGCCGGGGCAGCGCGCCACGGCGCGGTCCGCGTTGGCCTTCAGCGGCACGACCGTCCCGCGCCGCCAACCTCCGTCGGCGGTGATGAGAACCCTGGCCTCGGCGTCGTTGATCCGGTCCGCGAGCGAGTCCGGACTGAATCCCCCGAACACCACCGAATGCGGGGCCCCGATGCGTGCGCAGGCCAGCATGGCGAAGGCCGCTTCGGGGATCATGGGCAGGTAGATGGCGACGCGGTCCCCCTTCCTGACCCCCAGGCTCCGGAGCACATTGGCGAAGCGTCCCACCTCGCAGGCCAAATCGGCGTAGGTGAAGCTCCGCCTGTCTCCCGGCTCACCCTCCCAGAGCAGCGCCGTCCTGTCTCTGCGCGGGCCGTGCAGGTGCCGGTCGACGCAGTTGTGGCAGACGTTCAGCTTCCCCCCGTCGAACCAGCGCGCGTGGGGCGGGTTCCATTCGAGCACCGTGTCCCACTGCTCGAACCAGTCGAGCTCCTCCGCCCAACCGGCCCAGAAGGCCTCGAAGTCCTCGGCTCTGTCGTACACGGTCGGATCGGAGACGACGGCCGTCGCGGCGAACTCCGCCGGTGGAGCGAACTTGCGCTTTTCGGTGAGGAGCGCGTCGAGGGCTGCTCGGTCATGCGTCATTCACGGGACTCCTTGTGGGCATCGGCCGACGTGGATGTGACGGGCTTCCGAGTATGAACCGGACGGGCGCCGCCGGGCAACTCGATTGACACGGAACCGCTCCGTCGGCAAGTTGGTGGCGTGCGGTCCGGTGCACATTGGTCTGTCCGGGAAGAGGAGCAAAGCGTTGTCCGCCACCCCACAACCCACCGTTCAGGACCACCTCAGGGAGGCCTTGGAGACCCACGGCCACCGCTTCACCGAACAGCGGGGCGCCGTCCACCATTTCCTGGCCGGCACGGACACCCATCCCACCGCCGAAGAGGTCTTCAACGGCGTCCGCGGAGAGCTGCCCGCGATCTCGCTCGCAACGGTCTACAAGAACCTCGAGACTCTGGTCGCCTGCGGCATGGCGCTCAAGCTGACCTATTCGGACGGTTCCTCGCGCTACGACGGCCGCACCGACCCGCACCACCATGCGCGCTGCGAGGAGTGCGGAACGGTGCGTGACGTGCCCGGCAACCTTCCACCCGCGGTGGTGGAGGAGCTGGAATCCTGTCCCAGCTTCCACGTCACGGGCTACCGGCTGGAACTCACCGGCGTCTGTTCCGCCTGCGCCTGAAACACCCCCGGGACCGCGAGCCCGAGTAGTCCCCTGTCAGGATCCGGCCGGTGATCCCCGGCCGCACCCTCGGCGGGTCAGACGGCGGCTGCGCGGTTCGCCCGTCCCAGCGCCGAACGCAGGCGCCGTCGCAACTCCACCTCGGACATGGTCGACAGCGTGCGCTCCGCCGTGCGGAACGAGTTCCAGCGCACGTCGGTGAGGGAAACGCGGCGGCCTTCGTGTTCTCCTTCGCCGTCCACGACGAAGTAGAAGCGTCCCTTGTAGTCGCCGCCCTGCTCCTGGGCCACCGACGCAACCCAGGCATCCCCTTCGTGATCACGGAATCGTCGCACGGAAATCCTCTCCTTGGGTCATCTGAACTCCTGGGGAACTGCGCTATTTCCGGTCACCGGATCGAAGCTTCTTCTGGTGCATCACCTCGGGGAACTCGTAGTAGAGCACCCCCTCCTTGCTGATCTCGGAGCGTACCCGGAAACCGTCGTCCATGCCGATCATGATCTTCTCGGCGGCCGGGAGCGTCAGGTTCAGGTCCGCAGCCACATCCGTCACGGTCAGGACGCCGTCCCGTTCGGTGGCAAGCCTCAGCACCTTGCGGTTCAGCGACTGGATCACCGACTGGCGGCGCTCCTGCAGCGACTTCCACCCCCAGAGGAAGGTGGCGGACCCCGCCATTCCGAAGATCGAGCCCGCCATGATGGGCTCGGCGAAACTCCCGGCGATGCCGACGGTGATCATGACCGTGCCCAGAACGGCCAGCGCGCCGCCGAAGATGCGCCGGCCTATTCCGCTGGGAGGCAGGGGCGCGTCGGGGGGAGGGGGTGCGGGCCTGCGCTTCGCCGGCACGCGCGCCGGAGGGCTCCAACCGCCACCGACCTCTTCGGGCTTGCGGGAGTGCTCCCACCCGAATCCGCAACCCGGACACACGCGATACGCGCGTCGCGACGCGTAGTAGATCAGACCGCCGATGCCGTAGGTGGGAATGCTGATGCCAACCAGCAATGCCATGTGCCCGGGCTTCTGAAAGTACGGGATCGGGTCGCCCCGGTGGCCGCAGCGAGGACACTGGCGCACCCTGTCCTCGACCACCGATACGGGGCGCCGTGCCACCGCGGCTCCGCAGGTGGGACAGCGATCCTCACCGTCGAAGAGGGTCTCCCCGCAGGTGGAACACCTCATCGTTTCCGGGGTTTGTTCACCGGCGCCTCCGGCAACCTTTTGGCTTCATGGACCCAACTCTTTCATACGAGACACCCGTTGCCGGGGTTCACCCCGGCGCCCGCAACGTCCGGACCCCTCCGGCCCCACGACCGTACACACGGACCAATGACATTACATTCACTGGAGCCTTCCGCAAACACCGCCTCCCCATCCCATCGATGACCGCACGCCGATACAGCAACCCTCCGACAGCCGGTCGCGGCACGCGCGTCACCCTTCGCGCCTGGTCCCGGCACGCCTTGCTGACCTTCGGCGTCGCACTCGTTCCATTCGCCGGCGACTTCGCCGCCGCGCAGACGATCCCCTCCCCCTACCGCTTCATCGACAACCGCCAGGCCGCTTCCCTGGTCGGCGGCTACATGTCGCTCGCCACGGGGTCGCTGGACCTGGGACCCAGGTCGGGGACGTTCGTGGGAGGACGGTACGCGCTGGAAGTGGGCGGACCCATTTTCCTGGAGGGACTTCTCAGCTACCTGCCCACCGTGCGCGACGTGATCGACCCGCGGCGGCAGCTGGGCGATCGGTCCATCGGAGAGACCAACGTCCACCTGCTCATGCTCGACGCCAGGCTCTCCTTCAGCCTGACCGGCCGCCGGACGTGGAACCGGCTCACCCCCCACCTCTTCATCGGGGCCGGCGTCGCCTACGACGCGGGACGCGGAAACGAAGTCGAGGAAGTCCTCCTGCCCGAGGATGTCTTCCGTTTCGGCACCGCCTTCACGGCCAACGCGGGAACCGGCGCGCGGTTTGTGCTGGGAAGCCGTTTCATGCTGAGGACCGACGCGAGCCTGAAGCTCTGGCAACTCGGCACGCCGACCGGATTCGACGACCCCACCAAGCGCCCCGGCGATGAGGAGGACCCCCTCCAAACCCCGGAGGAGAGTGAGTGGGTGGGCGGATACGGACTCACGGTGAGCCTCGCCTGGCGGTTCTGACGGGGAGACAGGGCGTGGCCGGCTCGCACGACCTCGAAGCCGACTGGCTTTCCTGCGACGAGGCGCTGGGCCGTATCCTGGCGCATGCGCGGCCGATGCCCACGACGCCGGTGGGCGCAGCCGGGGCGCTGGGCCGGTCGGTGGCGGAGCCGGTCCGGGCACGCGCCACCCTCCCGGCGTGGCGAAACAGCGCGATGGACGGATTCGCGGTGCGCAGCGGTGACCTGGACGGGCACGCGGGCGGAACGATACGGCTGCCGGTCGGGGGCGAGTCGTACCCGGGGGCGGTGCCGCTGGAGGGCGTTCCGGCAGGGGCGGCCGTGCGCGTGATGACGGGAGGCTCCATACCCGATGGCTTCGACTCGGTGATCCGTGTCGAACACACCGACGGAGGAGCGGAACCCGGTTT
This sequence comes from Longimicrobiales bacterium, assembly GCA_965211795.1. Classification (GTDB taxonomy): domain Bacteria; phylum Gemmatimonadota; class Gemmatimonadetes; order Longimicrobiales; family Gaopeijiaceae; genus Bin94. Next base: position 1,921,571 of record OZ242973.1, on the reverse strand, counting down.
CGTGGTGATTCACCGCACTGATGACGTGGGCAAGCACATCCGCGCGGCCGGCAAGGACATGCGTGCGGGAAGCGAGACCGTTCCGGCGGGGACCGTCGTGCATTCCGGGTCGCTTCCGGTGCTTCTGGCCAGCGGGTGCGACCCGGTCCCCGTGTACCGGCGGCCGCGCGTGGGCGTGCTGTCGAGCGGCGACGAACTGGTGGATATGGACCGTTTCGACCTTGTTGCCGCGGGCCGGGGGGTTCCGGACACCAACCGGGCCATGATGGCCGCGGCGGTGGTGGAGGGGGGTGGCGTGCCGGTCGACCTCGGGGTGGCCGAGGACAGTCCGAGGGCGCTGCTCGAAAAGCTCGAGTCGGTGGGAGAGGTCGACGCGCTCGTCACTACCGGGGGCGCCTCGATGGGCGAGAAGGATCTGCTGAAGAAGGTACTTCTGCGACTTGGCTTCGATCTCGACTTCTGGCGGGCCCGGGTCCGGCCTGGAAGTCCTCTGTCCTTCGGGCACCTGCCCCGGGAAGGTACTCCCCTGCCCGTCTTCGGGTTGCCGGGCAACCCCGCGTCGGCGTTCGTGACCTTTCATGTTTTCGTGACCCCATACCTGAGGGCCCGGCTGGGGTCGCCGCGTCCGCGTGGGACCACCGTCCAGGCCCGAACCGAAAGCACGCTCTCCTCGCCGCCCGGCCTGACCCATTTCTTCCGCGTCAGGCTGTTCGGCGACTGGGGGACGGCGCGGCGCGGCAGCGCGACCGAGCCGGAGATGGTGGGAGATGCGCGCCAGCCCGGCGCGGGTATGGGACTTCGCTGCTCCCTGACCGGACCGCAGGGCAGCGGGCTTGTGCGTTCACTGCGCGATGCGGATGGGCTGGCGGTCCTGCCGGAGGGGGTCAGCCGTGTCGAGGAGGGTGACCCGGTTTCGGTTCTGCTGCTTCCGGGACGAGGATGAAGCGCGCGTCGGCTCCTGGGGGACCGTGCGGCATTCGCTTACCGCTACGTCCACGTGGAAACATCCACGGGCTCCCTGCCCTGATGTCTTGCCTGATCCTGCTCCAGGCCTGCCAGACGCCGCAGTGGCCCATCCGGGGTCCGGTTCGGTCGCCCTTCGGCGTGCGGGGAGGCGGCATCTTCGGTGACATGCACCGCGGGATCGACCTTGCGGCCGACATCGGTACGCCGGTGCGCCCGGTTCTGAGCGGCCGGGTGCGCTTCGCCGGCACGATGAGCGGCTACGGCAGGGTGATCCGGATCGAGCACGGCAAAGACGCGCTCTCGGTGTACGCCCACCTCTCGGAGATCTCGGTCAGGGAGGGCCAGCAGGTCACCAAGGCCACGGTGATCGGCCGCACGGGCCAGTCGGGCAACGCGACGGGGCCGCACCTCCACTTCGAGTTCTGGCGCTGGGGACGCGAGGTGGATCCGGTGAAGGTATTGGGGAAGCCGCCGGAACGCTGACGGTCCCCAGGTCGTGACGGGCGGGGGGTCCGGTCCGGGGTCAGCCCTGCCGAAGTTCCCGAATGGCCTCGGCGAGCTTCGGCACCACTTCGAAGGCGTCCCCGACGACGCCGTAGTCGGCCACCCCGAAGATCGGTGCGTCCGCATCGCGGTTGACCGCCACGATCACCCCCGATGTGCGCATCCCGGCCAGGTGCTGGATCGCTCCCGAGATGGCGACGGCGAAGTAAAGCTTCGGGGTGACGGTCTTGCCGGTCTGGCCGACCTGTTCCGCGTGCGGGCGCCATCCCGCGTCGACCACCGCCCGCGAAGCGCCGAGTGCAGCCGCCTCTCCGATCGCGTCGCGGAGATCGGCGAGAAGGTGCCAGTTTTCGGGCCCTTTCATGCCCCTGCCCCCCGACACCACGATGGTGGCCTCGGAGACATCCAGCGCCGCGCCCTGCGACGCTTCGAACCCGATCACGCGGTAGCCGGCGGGGGTCGCGGCGGTGGTTGCATCCAGCTCCCCCGATGTCGACGCGCGGGAAGCCTCCCGGGCCGGGAAAACGTTGGGCCGGATCGAAAGCAGCGCGGGGGCAGCGAGGGCGCGGACGCGCGCAAGCGCCTTGCCCGCGAAAACCGGGCGGGTGACTACGACGCTGCCGTCGGCCACCTCCACTTCGGTACAGTCGGTGAGCAGCGGCACACCCAGCCTGGCCGCGACCCTGGGGGCAAGATCTCTGCCCGTGGCGGTGGCGGCGAAGACGACCGCCGCGTAGCCGCCTCCGCCGATCCGGCCGGCCAGCGCGGCCGCGAAGAGATCGGGACCGGACGGCGCTGAGTCTCCAGGGTCAAAGTGGAGCACGCGCTCGGCGCCCCACGCCCCCAACTCATCGGCCGCAGCCCCGGACACGGCGACATCGACCGAGCCGCCCAGCGAATCGGCGAGCGTTCGGGCAACCGTCACCGTCTCGCGGGACACGGCCGCAAGTGCACCTTGCTTCGCTTCGGCCACCGCGAGGATGTCCACTGCTACAGCACCTTCGCTTCTTCCCGCAGCAGCCGCACCAGCTTGTCCACCGCCTCCACCCCTTCCCCCACGATCCGTCCTTCGGGCCGCGGCGGCGGATACTCCAATCCCTCAATGACCAGCCCCGGCTCCACGGCGGCCGCCTCCTTTTCGACCATCGGCTTCCGCTTCGCCATCATAATCCCCCTCAGCGACGCGTACCGCGGCTCGTACTTCCCCTTGGTCAGCGTCGCCACGGCGGGAAGATCCATCTCGACGACCTCCTGGCCCCCCTCGACCGCCCGGCGGCAGGTCACCACTCCGTCCCCCACCTCCATCGCCGTAACCGAGGTCGCGCAGGGCCGCCCAAGCAACCGGGCCACCATCGGGCCCACCTGCTGCTGATCGTCGTCAACCGCCTTGACGCCGAACAGCACCAGTCCGGCATCGCTCTCGGCCAGATCGGAGGCCAGCACACGCGCGGTGGCCCATCCGTCCATGGTCACCTCGCCCTTGAGAAGCACGGCCCGGTGCGCGCCCAGCGCCAGCCCCGAACGCAGCGACTCCTTCGCGGCCTTGGGCCCGAAGCTCAGGAGGGTCACCTCGCCCGCGCCCGCCTCCTCGGTCAGCTGCAGAGCGGCTTCGATCGCGAACTCGTCGTACGGGCTGAGCACGTACTTGACGCCGTCGGGCACGATGTCCCGGCCCCCGTCGTCGATGCGGATACGGGTCTCCGTGTCGGGCACGCGCTTCACGCAGACGGTGATGTTCAACGCTGGTCTCCCCGTGCCGGCTTACAGGAACACGCCCACCACGGCGAAACAGACGGTGGCCACGCCTCCGGCCGCCAGCGCATAGGGCAACTGGGTCCGTACGTGGTCCACGTGGTCGGTGGCGGCCGCCATCGACGAGATGATGGTCGTGTCGCTGATCGGGGAGCAGTGGTCGCCGAAGATTCCGCCGGCCAGCGCCGCCGCCAGGAAGGGCGACAGGTCGAGGCCGAGCGCCGCGGCGGCCGGGACCACGATCGGGATCATGATGGCGAAGGTGCCCCAGCTCGACCCGATCGAAAAGGCGATCACCGACGACACCACGAAGACCAGCGGGAGGAAGACCGCGGGGGACAGGACATCCTGGGCGATCGCGGCCACGTAGTCTCCCGTACCCAGCTCCCTGGTCATCCCCCCCAGCGCCAGCGCCAGGATCAGGATCACCGCCAGCGGCACCAGACCCCCGGCCCCGCGGAGCGCGATCCGCACCAGATCGTCGATCTTGTAGGCCCTCTGGACGAGCATCATGATCCAGGCGGCCGCCAGTCCGGAGAGCGACGCGCAGAGCACCGCCATCGCGCCGTTGCCGAAGGGGCGCGTCTCCGTGCGGGTCAGGTAGAGCACGACGGGCATCATCGCGACCAGCACCACGATCGGGACGATCATGTTGGCGGCGCGGGCCGGAATCGGCGCCTCTTCCTTCGGTTCCAGCACCCCCTCGTCCATCATCGGGGTCGCGTCGGGCCAGAGCACTTCACCCTTGGCGGCGCGCGCCTCGGCCTTCTTCATCGGTCCCCAGTCCAGCTTGAAGAGGATGACGGCCAGGGCCAGCAGGACCGCCGCGAAGGCGTAGAAGTTGAAGACGATCGAGCGCGCGAAGATGCCCAGGGTGTCGCCCTCGGGCACCCCCGATTCGGCCAGCAGCGCCAGATTGTACGCACCCCACGCGTTGAGCGGAATCAGGATGCAGATGGGCGCGCTGGTCGAGTCGATCAGGTAGGCCAGCTTTTCCCGGGATTTCCGGTAGCGGTCGAAGAGCGGGCGCGATACCGACCCCGCAACCAGCACCGTCAGGTTCGACTCGATGAAGATGACGATCCCGATCACCCAGGCCAGCAGCTGTGCGCCGCGGCCGCCGGTCACCCACTTCCTGCGCTCGAGCGCCGTCACGAAGCCGGTCACGCCCCCCGAAGCGCTGACCGTTGCGATGAGCGCCCCCATGACCAGGGTGAACATGATGACCATCGCGTCGCCGGTGTCGTTCAACACCTCGGCGGTCGATTCCACCGTCCTCATGAGCCCGGTGCCGAAGTTCCAGTCGAGCATGATGGTCCAGCCCAGCCAGAGTCCGGCGGCGAGGGACAGGTAGACCTGGCGCGAGGCGATGGCGAGCCCGATCGCCAGGAGCGGCGGAAGGATGGAAACCCACGTCGGATCGTTCATGTCTGTAAAGCTACCACCTCGGCGCCTTCACCGCCGGATGCCCGCTCAGGAAGAAGCGCAACGGCCGGTCCATCGCGCGGGACACGCCGATGCGGCCGGAGATCCCGACTTCCGAGGCGGCGGGTGCCGGCCGGGCAAGGAGCCGGAGCGGGGGCAGGGACAGGTCGTGGCGGTTGTGGCGCATCGTGATGCCCAGTGCCTGGGCGAGCCGGCCTGGACCGGTGCACAGATCCGTGTCACGCCCGCGCCGCTCCGCCATGACTTCCGGTCCCGATACCGGCTCGATGGCCCGGATCAGCACCGCCCCCGGGTCCCCCTCCTCCCCGGTGACGACGTTGATGCAGTGGTGGATCCCGTAGGAGACGTAGACGTACAGCGTGCCCCGCGCGCCGAACATCGCGTCGTTGCGTGGCGTCCGTCCGTTGAAGGCGTGGGAGGCGGGGTCGTCACCTCCCAGGTAGGCCTCGGTTTCCACGACGAGCCCGCTCGTTTCGCGGCCACTGATGGTGGAGACGAGGAGTGACCCCAGGAGGCGCCGGGCTACGTCGGCCGTGCCTCCGGCGAGAAGCTCCTGCAAAGGCCGCTAGCGGGAGCGTCGACCCTGACGGAGAAAGCCGAACAGTCCGGATCGCGCCGGTTTGCCGCCGGTGGAAGCGGACTCTTCGGTGCCCTTCGAGGACTTGGACCGCGCTTCGGCGGAGTCACGTGGAGCGGAGGTGGCCGCGGAGGCCGGCTCCGCGGAGTGCGCCCGTCGGACCGGTGCCCGCTGCCTCGCCGCCCTGGCGGCCGGGCGACTCCTCGCATCCCTGTTCTGGCGCTGCGGCGGCCGACCCCTGGCAGCCGCCTTCTTCTCCAACGCCTTGTGTCTCCGTTCAAAGTCGGCGGCCCAGCTGGTCAGAACGCTGTCCGCGCGCAACCTGGGAAGCACCTTCCGAACCCGCTCGGGCTCGTGCTGCAGCACCTTGAATACGTCGGTGCCGAAGTGTTTCACGAGCCGCTCCGAGGTCTTGACGCCGACGCCCTTGTACCGGTGCGCAAGGTACTTCTCGATGGAGCTGGTGCTCGTGGGCAACTCCAGAGCCTTGATGTCGAATTCCTGAGGTCCGGCCGGCGTGGCGGACTCCACCATGCGGACCCGGAAGCTGCCGTCGCGGGCGCGGTCCACCGACACAACGCCCTCGCTCGCCGCGAACTGGAGAAACTTGCTGAACTTTCCGAACCCCAATGCGTTCTCGCTGAAGCTCCTGTCGATCGCGACCATCTTGCGCTTGACATCCGAATCGCGGGCCGGTCCATGGTTCTTGCCGGCCACCTCCCGCAACGCTTGCCGCAGGAGGTCGAGAGCGGGTCCCCGGTCTCGTGACGGTTGCGCCTGCGCCGGTTTCGAGTCGCCGCCGTCCGCGGCGGCATCACGGCCGCGGCCCCCACGCATCTCCCTCCCCGCCGCCGGCCGGCGCCCCGAAGGGCCGCGACGGGCCCGCACGCGCTGCTCGTCCCCATTGGGAGCCGGTACCGCACCACGCGCCCGTGAGCCGGCCGCCCTGCCACCCTGCGATGGCGGCGCGATCAGGTACTGTCCATTCGACGCGCGCTCGATCTCCAGCAGTCCCTTGTTGGCCGCCTCGACAAGGAACTTCGAGAACTTCTTGAAGCCGAGGTCACGCTCGTTGAAGCCGGGAGACAGCTCCATGATGACCTGCTTCAGCCTGTCCGAGCGCATGACGTCGCCGCGCGAGACCATGCGCTGGACGGCCTCCTCGACGCACTGCCATGCATCCGGCGCACCCACTTCGTGTTCCGAGGTCTTGCTCAGCCCCGTAAGCGCCGTATACGAGTAGTATTCGTCGCAGTTCTGGACGAGAATGTCCGAACTGGATTCCTGGATCCCGATGCCGATGACGTACTTGCCGTACTCCTTGAGTTTCAGCACGAGGCTGGAGAAGTCGGAATCGCCGGTCAGGAGGATGAAGGTGCCGATTTCGGGCCGGATGAAGACCAGTTCGATCCCGTCGATCGCCATGCGGATGTCGGTGGCGTTCTTCTTCGAGCTTCCGTAGGCGGGAGCGAAGATCAGGTCGATGGAGGCCTCGGAGAGCGGCACGATGTACTGGGGATACCGGCGCCAGTCGGCGTAGGCCCGCTGCACCGTCACCTTGCCCTTGATGATGTCGGATTCGAGGAGGTGTTTCAGCTCCTTGGCCAGATCGCTGCGCATTCCCATCGTGACATTGTCGAAATCGATGAGCAGCGCCGCGTTGGGGGCCTCCTGGGAGAGGGGCCCGCCCGGGCCGGCGTGAAGAGCCTTGCTGTATGGATTCTGCATGTGTTTTTCAGTTTTCAATTGTCGTCCGGCGAACTGTCTGCGGGAGCGCGCACGATCGTTGCTGAAACGTCCCGGGCCAGCTCGCGCCGCCTTACCATGCCGGAATCGGTAAGGGGAAGTTCATCCATGAAGCTAACAAGATCCGGCACCTTGTATCCTGCCAGCGTCGCAGCGCTCCACGACTGAATCTCCGGTTCGGTCACCACCCCGCCCTCCACCTGGACCACGCAGGCGCAGACAGCCTCGCCGAGGATCTCGTCCGGAACACCCACCACGGCTGCCCTCTTCACCGCCGGATGCGCCATGATCCGGTCCTCCACCTCCCTGGGGTGAACCTTGAAGCCGCCCCGGATGACCACGTCCTCGCGACGTCCCACCAGGTGGAGGTACCCGTCCTCGTCCAACATACCCAGATCGCCGGTGTGCAGGTATCCGTCCGGGTCCGTTGCGGCGGCCGTCTCAAGGGGCTGGCGGTAGTAGCCGCGCATGACACCGGGACCGCGAACCGCGATCTCGCCAACGCTCTCCCGGGGCAGGATCGTGCCGTCGCGCTCCTTGACGCGCACCTCGGTGCCCCCGACCGGACGGCCGACGGTGAAGTGCCGCTTCCGCACCGGGTCGCCGGGGCGGGACATGGCCAGGGTGGACGCCGCCTCGGTCAGGGAATAGGCGATCACGAGCGGGACGCCCAGCGACGCCTCGATCCGGCGGGCCAGATCGTCGCTCATCGGGGCGCCGGAAGACAGGCAGAGGCGAAGCTTCGGCGGAGGGCCGCCCTGCTCTTCGATGTGCCCGAGAAGGGTGGCGAAATCCGTCGGCACGCCGTACTGAACGGTGGTGTCATGACCACCGGCTGCTGTCAGGCCGACGCCGGAATCGGCCTCGCTCCGGAGCAGGAGGGCGGCACCGCTGAGCGCGGTTCCCAGCAGCCCCGGACCCAGGCCGAAGACATGGTGCAGCGCGCTGATTCCCGCCACGACATCGCCGGGAGCAAGCGCGATGGCACGGGTGGTTTCGGTTGCGGCGTGAAGGAGGTTGCCATGGGAGAGTTCGACCCCGCGCGGCTTGCCGGAGGTGCCCGAGGTGTAGAGGATGGCGAAGGGATCATCGGGGGCTGCCGCCGGGGCCGCGAAGTCCCGTCCCACCCCGGCCGAGATGAGATCCTCCCACTGGAAGATCCGGTCGTCGTACCAGAGATCCTCCTCGCCAACGGTCACCAGGTGGCTGAGCGCCGGCAGTTCGACCAGGAAATCCTCGAAGATCTGCAGGAAGTCGATCCCGTGGGCATTCTCGGCGGTGACCGCGCACGCCGCTCCCGAGTGCCGGAGCGCATAGCGGAGTTCGGGCAGCCTCAGACGGGGGTCCACCGGGACGACGAGCGCACCGATCCTGGCAGCGGCGTAGACGGATATCGCGAACTCGGGCCACGCCGGAAGCACCAGGGCGATCCTGTCTCCCGCACCGATCCCCAGATTCGCGAGCGACGCGGCCAACGCCTCGGCCTGGTCGTCCACCTCGCCGAACGACAGGACGGCCTCGTCCGTGCACAGGTACGGCGCGCCGGGATCCACGGCCGCACGGTACGCCAGGATCGAATTGATCGTTCGGGGCTTGACGCCTCCCGCAGGCTCCATCAGGACCAGCCCTTCATGATACCGACAAGATCTTCGTCCGGGACCGGGATGGTCGTCCCGTTCCCTTCACCTACGCGCCCAACTTCATGCAGGCGCACGATATGTACTACTCCGGACCGCGTCTTCTTGTCCCGCGCCATCAGGCCGGCCAGATATCCGGGCCTCAGGAGCCCGGCATCAAAGTCGGGCAGGCCGAAGGCCCGCACCAGTCTCCGGACCTCATCGGCCGTACCCGGGGCGGTCACTCCCAGAGCTTCGCCGATCCGCGCCTCCGCCACCAGCCCCACCGCGACCGCATGCCCGTGGGGCAGCGTGTACTGCGAATGAAGTTCCAGGGCGTGGGCCACTGTATGCCCGAGGTTCAGGATCTGGCGCCGGCCCGCTTCGAATTCGTCTGCGGACACCACGGAGGACTTGATCTCTACGGAGCGCCGAACGGCCCGTTCCACGAGGTCCGGTTCCCCCGCGAGCAAGGCCTCGGCGTGCGCGGCCAGCCAATCCGCGTAGCCGGCGTCCCGGATCACCCCGTGCTTGACCGCCTCGGCGTACCCCTCGGCGCGAACTCCGACATCCAGCGTGCCCAGAAACGCGGGGTCCGCCAGTACGGACACCGGTGCGTGAAAGGCCCCCACCAGGTTCTTCCCGGCGGGGTGATCGACCCCGGTCTTCCCCCCGACCGATGCGTCGATCATCGCAAGGGTCGTTGTCGGCAGCTGGATGAAGGGGACTCCGCGCAGGAACGTCGCCGCGACGAACCCGGCCACGTCCCCCACAACCCCACCCCCCAGCGACACCACGCAGCTGTCCCGCCCCAGCCCGGCCTTCATGAGCACGTCGGTCAGCGCGGCCCAGGTTGCACGCGTCTTGTGCGCTTCTCCGGCCGGGAAAGTCGCCGCGACCACGTCGATCTCCCGGGCAGCCAGCGATCGGGCGACCTCCCGGCCCCAGAGCCGGTCGACGTTTTCGTCGCTGATCAAGGCGCAGCGCCCCGCGGATGCCGCGCCGGACACAGTCTCGGGAAGGAGGGCACGGACTCCGCCTCCCACACGGACCGGATAGTCGCCGGTGAGGGAAGCGACGCGTACTTCGCTGTAGCGTGGATTTCGCACAGTATCGAAGCAGGCACCGCCGCAGGCTCGTTGTCAAGCTGAATGGTGATAAATTGAAGCGGGAGCCGAAGTCCGGGGGGAGACTGTTCCATCGCCCTTCGCAGACGTTCTCCGGGGCCGCCCGCCGACTCCGGACACGCGGCTCCAAACCGAGAACCCGCAATTCGGGAGACGCGCACGGTGTTGATGGCAACCCTGAACAGGTTGCGAAGGGTCCGGATCCCTGGCTGGATCTGGTTGGCGCTGCTGTTTCTGGCCGCGTGCGGCACGGGACTCGCAGTGGGCGCCTGGAGGAACCTCTGCTCGAACTGTCCCTCCATCGCCCAGATCTACACCTACGAACCGCAGCAGACCAGCAAGATCCATGCGCGCGACTCCACCCTGGTGAGCGAGATCGGGCTGGAGCGCCGCACCCCCGTCGCACTCGCCAGCCTCCCGCCGCACGTCCCCCAGGCCTTTATCGCCATCGAGGACCGGCGCTTCTACTCGCACGGCGGCCTCGATTGGAAGGGCATCGCGCGCGCCGGGCTGGAGGCCCTTCGTACACGCTCACTCTCCGGCGCGGGCGGCAGCACCATCACGCAGCAACTCGCCCGCAACATGTTCACCGAGCGCATCGGCTTCGAGAAAAGGGTCGTTCGGAAGCTCAAGGAATGGCAGGTCGCGCTGGCTCTGGAGGAGGCGTATTCGAAAGATCAGATCATCGAGGCATACATGAACCAAATCGGGTATGCCCATGGCTGGTATGGACTTCAGACAGCGTCTCGCAACTATTTTGGCAAGAACGCGATCGACATCAACCCCGCCGAGGCCGCGCTCCTGGCGGCGATCGTGCTCCGGCCTGAACGATACAGCCCGCTCAACGATCCGGACGCCGCGACGAGACGCCGGAATCTGGTGCTCGACCTCATGGCGCGGGAGGACTACCTGACCGAGGAGGAGGCGGAGCGGTGGAAAGCCGAGCCGGTACCGCTGGAGCGTGCCAGGAACGTCACCGTGCAGGCGCCCTATTTCGTCGAGTGGGTGCGGAAGATCCTGGACGATCGTTTCGGGAGCAAGCTCTACACCGCCGGCCTGAAGGTCTACACGACCCTCGATCTGGAGATGCAGGCGGCGGCCCAGGCGGCCATGGAGGCGGGGTGGGCACGAATCGAGGAGCGGCCCGGATTCGAGCATCCGACCTACCGGGAATTCTCCGAGGAGACGGACACGTTCAACATTACCGACATCCCTTACGTGCAGGGGATGTTCGTCGCGATCGACCCGGCGACGGGCCATGTGCGGGCCATGATCGGGGGACGCGACTACGTGCACTCGAAATTCAACCGGGCCACCGACGCCTTGCGGCCCGCCGGGTCGTCCTTCAAGCCGTTCGTGTACGCGGCGGCGCTCGAGAGCGAGATCCCGGCTTCCGAGATCATCGTGGACGCACCGATCGTCCTGGAACAGCCCGACGGTACGCTGTGGAAGCCCAGCAACTACGAGGAGGAGTTCCTGGGGCCCATCACCATTCGTCATGCATTTCGCAAGTCGATCAACACGGTTGCGATCAGGCTGGGGATGACGGTCGGCCTGGAATCGGTCGCCCAGACCGCCCGCCACCTCGGAATCCGTACGGAAGTAGAGCCGTACGAGTCGAGCGCGATCGGGGCGGCGGAGGTGATCCCGCTCCAGATGCTGGAGGCGTATTCCGCCTTTGCGACGCTGGGAACGAGGGTGCGCCCCTTCCCGATCCTCAGAGTCGAGAGCGCCGAGGGGGAATTGCTCTGGGAGCCCCAGCCGGAACGTACCCGGGCGCTGGACTCGCTGCCGGCCCGGCTCACCGTTTCGCTCATGGAAGACGTGGTGTCGCAGGGGACCGGCACCAACGGAATCCGGGGTATCGCCGGGCTGTCCGAAGAAGTTCCGGCCGCCGGCAAAACCGGCACGACCGACGAGGGCCGCGACGTCTGGTTCCTCGGGTTCACTCCCAACCTGGCCGCTGCGGTCTGGTTCGGCATGGACCTCCCGGAACCGATCGTTCCGAGGGCCTCGGGCGGTGGCCTCGCGTCCCCGGTCTGGGGTGAGTTCATGCGACGCGTGTACTACGGCGATGCCGACGACGAAGAGTCCTTCCCCCTCCTACCCATCCCCACCCCATGGCCGATCCCGGACGGCCTCATTACCCGCCGGGTCGACGGCAGCACCGGCCTGCTGGCGTCGCGATGGTGTCCCGTGGAAGATGCATACGACGAACTGTACCTGCCGGGAACCGAACCCACCGAGTTCTGCGATTTCGCCTCATTCCGACGCACCACGCCCCGCCGTGAGCCGTAACCCGCAACCGCCTTGGAACCCATGACCGACGAATCCTCCACCCGCACCTTCGTCTTCGAGACCACGCACCACGCCATGTGGGCCGAGGATGTGGCCCGTGACCAGGCGATTCCCGCCGAGGTCGTCCCCGCGCCGCCGGATGGAGGGGCCCGTTGCGGAGTCGCCCTGCGGACGCCGGTGCATCGTGCCGACGAACTGGCTCAGGCACTGGACGACGAGCGGATTCTGTACAGGGTGCTGAAGGCCTGACGCCTGCTGCCGGCCCGACCGCGTTTCCCGGATTGACCCGCGGACCGCCGGCTCAAGCCGTGATCCGCTCCACGACCAGCGGCAGCGGGGCCCTCTCGAGACCGTCCGCGACCGTCACCGCCTCCCGGATCACACGAGCCCCGATGAACAGGTCGTCCTTCGAGGCGCCGTGTACGACCGCCAGTGGATCACCGCGCGAGACCCGGTCGCCGACCCTGACCCGCAGTTCGAAGCCGACGCGCGGGTCGATGTCCTGATCCTGGCGCGTCCTTCCCCCACCCATGGGAATGATCCCGTAGCCCAGCGCATGAGGATCGATGCCCGCGATCACCCCTGCCCTGTTGGCGGCGACCACCCTGGTCGAGGTGGCGGCCGGCAGCCCGTACCCGTCGCCGGACAGCGTCAGCGAGCCGCCCTGAGCCGATACCAGCCTTTCGAAGCGCTCCAGCGCCCCTCCACCGGCGAGCACCTCCGCGGCTCGTCGCCGCCCCTGCGCCAGGCCGGGGACCACGCCGCCCGCCAGCGCCATCTCGGCGGCCAGTTCGGTCGCCACCTCGCGCAAGTCGCCAGGTCCCCCGCCCGCCAGGCAATCCACCGCCTCGCGGACCTCCAGAGCGTTGCCGACGGTCCTTCCGAGCGGACGGTCCATCGCCGTCAGCACCGCGGTCACCGCGAGTCCCCGTGCACCGCCGACCCCCACCATCGCACGGGCCAGGGCGCGCGCATCCTCCATTCGCGACAGGAACGCCCCCTCGCCCACCTTCACGTCGAGCACCAGTCCGTCCAGGCTCTCGGCCAGCTTCTTCGACATGATCGAAGCCGTGATCAGGGGAAGCGAGGGCACCGTGCCGGTCACGTCGCGCAGCGCATAGAGCCGGCGGTCCAGGGGGGCGATCTCCTCCGTCTGGCCGATCATCGCACACCCCACCTCGCGCAGGATCCGGTCGAAGCGGTCCGGCGAAATCCGGGTCCGAAAACCCGGGATCGATTCGAGCTTGTCGAGGGTGCCGCCGGTGTGTCCCAGCCCCCGGCCCGACATCATGGGCACCACCAGACCCAGCTCAGCCGCCAGTGGCGCAAGCACCAGCGAGACCTTGTCCCCCACCCCGCCCGTCGAGTGCTTGTCGACACGCGGCGCCTCGGCCCCACCCCTCTCCAGCACCTCACCCGAGTGCAGCATGACCTCGACCAGGACGTCCAGCTCCCCGTCGTCGAGCCCACGGAAGTACACCGCCATGAGAAACGCGGCCATCTGGTCGTCGCCCACCAGTCCGTCGAGGTAGTCCTTCAGGAACCCCTCCAGCTCGTGCGCCGATAGTGCGTGCCCGTCGCGCTTGCGGGCGATCACCTGCTGCGGAATGACCCGCGTCCTCACCGCGCGTCCCGCCGCCTTCCCACCCGGCCCGCCCCCGCCCAGGCCCCGCTCAGGGTCCCGCCCCTTCCCAACGCAGCAGCACGGCGTCAAGCTCGAAGCCGGTCGCAACCAGGCGACCGTCGCGACGCTCCATCCGGATGCTCCGCAGCACCAGCCGGGCCGACAGCATCTCACCGTCCACCTCGAAGGTCATCGAGGCCCGCGAAACCTCCAGCTCCTCGAAACGGTCCAGGAACCGCGACCGTTCCTCGGTGAACTCGATCAGGGACTCGAGCGAGGCACGCCCCTGCTCGCTACCTCCCAGCCGCATGACCACCGCGGTGCCATCTTCCGAGAGCCGGAAGCGAAGATCCTCGTCCCCCACCCGGGCCGACCCCGTTTCGTTGGCCACGATCGCGAGGTCGAACCCGTCGATGGGCAGCGGCGCCCCCCGGTCCACGGCCTCAACGTCCACGGGCCGCTCCCGCGGACCCGGCAACACCCGCAATGCCTCCACGATCCGCTCGATGCGGTCGTCCCGGTCAAGGGGCGTCCCCGCGTTGTCCACCAGAACGAGCCCGTCATCCCCGACCCACCCCTCCACCGCCCCGGTCCCGTGATTGTCGACCAGGTACCCCACCGCCTCCTCCACCTGCTCCCACTCGCCATACGGAATCTCGACCGCATCGGTACCCACCCGCCCATCCACCAGCCCCCCGTGCGCGGCCAGGATCTCCTCCACCCGCCCCGCCTGGCTCCGCTCCGCCACCGCGTACGCCGACCACGGCCCCACGAAGGTGACCACGCCGATGGCCGTCAGCGACAGGGGGATGCCCTTGATGTCGCGGCTGCGCGTGATCACGCGGTGCAGCGCCGTCGCCCCCAGCCACACCGCCAGCACCCCGAGCAGGTACCGCCTCTCCGTGATCCCGTACTGCTCGATGCGCTGCCACAGCGCCAGCAGCACCATCACCGACGCCGGCACGATCGCAATCCAGAAGGCCAGCGCATAGCGGTCGAGCCACGCCCTCTTCCCGCCGATGCGCTCCGGATGGGCCACCAGCAGCGAGAAGATCCCCGCCACCGCCAGGCTCGACACCAGGTACCCGGTCCAGCCGCTGGGCCAGGTCGTCGTCACGACGATCCGGCCCAGGTAGAGCATCAGGATCGTCACGTACACCGCCACCAGCGGGAGCATGACGAACTGCGAAAGGACCCTCAGCGCCCCGGGATAGTAGCGGCTCTCCTCCAGCTCCTCGAAGTCGGTCGGCACACCTGCCAGGAAATGGACCGGGTGAAAGAAGAAGGCGATCAGGAAGAAGAGGCGCGGGTAGTGCAGGTCGGGCACGTTGATGCCGAGCAGATTGTCGACGGCCGCCAGGGCCAGCGACAGCCCCGCGAAGAGCACCCCCGAATAGAGTGTGGCAAGGAGGAACCTGAAGAAGAGGACCCGGTTGTACTGCCAGAAGCCGTGGGACGCGGCGAAGCCCATGTACGGCACCACGCTCACCGCCAGGTGGAAGGTGAGGACGAGGTGGCCCCACCGCTGGCCCAGCGCCTCATCATTCCAGGGGCGGAGACGGAAATGGATGTAGACGAGCAGCGCCGCACCCGCGGCGGCAGCCGCCCAGCGCAACCGGGGCGCCCAGCCGCGCCGCTCGCTCACCAGCGCGAGGGTGATGAAGAGCGGGAGCCCCAGGGTGGAGGTGAACGCCAGCTTGGCCGCGAAGCCGATCGTCTCCTCGCCCACCGCCGTCACCGCGGCGCACCCCGCCACCACGGCGCAGGCGGCGACCTCGGGGAATCGCCGCAGTACGGCAGCCGCGGAGGCGGTGAGCTGATCCAGCGAGGGGAGATTCACGGCACTACCAGATCGAGCAGTGATCGCCTCATCGGTCGTAATATCACTATGATATCACTTTGATATCCTGCTCTTCGCCCGCCACCTCCCGAGGCGGCGGCTCCCAGTCCGTCAGCCCCTTCACGTACCGGTGCAGCCACCGCATCTCCTCCATCATCAGCGTGCGGCGATGGCGCGGCTCACTGATGCCGTGCCCCTCCCGCGGGAAGAGGATGAAGCGGGCCTCGACCCCCAGATGGCGCAGACCCGCGAAGAAGTTCATCGACTGCTCCATGGTATCGGTGCGGTCGTTGGCCCCGTGGAAGAGGATGGTCGGGGTCGTGACCCGGTCCAGGTGCGTGTAGGCCGACCGCTCGGTCCAGTGGTCGCGGTTGGACCAGGGGTCGCCGCCCAGGTACCAGCGCACCACGTCGAAGTTGAAGCCGCTGCCGAATTCGCTGCGCCAGTCCGCGACCATGGCGCCCAGGCTCGCCGCCTTGAACCGCTCGGTGCGGGTGACGGTCCACCCGCCCAGAATGCCCCCGTAGCTCCATCCCTTCACCGCCAGCGAGTCCGGGTGGGCCACCCCCCGCTCGATGATCGCGTCCACCCCGGTCATGAGGTCGTGGTAGTCCCCGCCGCCGATGTCGTTCATGTTGCCGCGAAGCAGCGCGTCGCCGTAGCCGGATGATCCACGCACGTTCGGCTGCAGCACCGCGTATCCCTGCGTCACCATGATCTGCGCGTCGGCGTCGAAGCCGCGCGTGAAGACGCCCGCCGGGCCCCCGTGGATTTCGAGAATGGCCGCCCCCGGCGAATCCCGGTCCGCGGGCCGGTAGAGCAGGCCCTCGATCTCGAGCCCGTCGAAGCTCGTCCACCGCACCACCTCCGGTTCGACCAGGTCCTTTTCCGCCATCCCCGGGTTGGCCTCGGTCAGCCGCACTTTCGTGCCGTCATCGAGGTGGACCAGCCAGAGATCGCCCGGGTCGGTCGGGCCGGCGAACTGGAACGCGGCCTTCCGGTGCAGCCGGTCGAAGGACGCGCCCGAAACCACGCCCGTCTCGTGCGTGAGCTGCTCGATGTCGCCCGACCGCACGCCGACCCGGTAGATGTTGGCCACGGTTCGGTCGAGGGCGACGATGTCGATGGAGCGGCCGCCCGGGTTCCAGCGGTAGCCCCGCATGTCCATGTCGGTGTCGGGCATCAGCTGGCGGGTCTCGCCGGTGGGAATGTAGTGGTGGTACAGGTTGCCCTGGTCCAGCTCCCACGTCTCCAGGTCCGGCGCCACGAAGGTGATGGCACGGCCGTCGGGCGACCACGCCAGCTGCGATTCCGGCGCGTCGTTGTCGGTGATGTGTACCTCGTCGCCGCTCTCGATGGTCAGGAGCACCACCTCGGCCAGGTGTCCCGCGTTGCGGCGGTTCTCGGTGCGGTAGGTGTAGGCCAGGAAGTTCCCGTTCGGCGAGGGCGCGAAGTTGCCGACGATACGCCCCTCTTCGGTGAGCCGCTTGGCCTCGCGCGGCGCATCAGCGATCCCCGCCGCCACCTGCCACACCCCGTTCCAGGAGCCCCGCGTCTGGCCGTTCGGTCCCTCGTCGATGAAGATCGCGTCGTCCCCGTTCTTGCGTTCCTTCTCCTCGTCGTCCGGAAGCGAATCGCTGGCCAGGAAGAAGATCGATGTCCCGTCCGGGGACCAGCGGTAGCTGCCCACCGCCGTGGCGTGTTTCGTCAGCTGGGCGGCCTCCCCTCCGTCCACCGGCAGGAGGAAGAGCTGCCGGCGCCTGCTGTCCCCCTCCCCCGCGGGTCGCGTGAAGGACACCCAGCGCCCGTCGGGCGACCACACCGCGGAGCGGTCGTCGGGCGAACCCGTGAAGGGCCGCGCATTCCGCCCGTCGGCACCCACCACCCAGATGCGGCTTTCCCGCTTGTTCTCTTCCCAGTCGAGTTCGTTTCTCGTGAAGAGAATCCGCGACCCGTCCGGCGAGAGCTGCGGCCCGGACACGCGCACCATGTCGATGGCGTCGTCGACGGTGAAGGTGCGGCCGGCGTCCTCCTGGCCGCCGTTCTGTTGCCCGGCGAGCGGTGCGCCGGCGATTGCCGCCAGGAGTGCGGCTGCTGCCACGAGGACTGGGGGACGAATGCGGTGGCGAATGCTGCCTGCGGGTTCGTGGCGGCACGTTCGCATGGGGACCTCCCGGTATTGATTGGCTTCGGCTGCCGAAACCTCGAATATCGGGGCCCGGGACGCTGCCCGACAGCCCTCGGGCTGCCGCACGCGGGGGAGGCTCCCCGCGCGACTTGCTACTGCCTGGCTTCCAGGATCAGCTCGAGCAGGTCGTCAGGAGCGACCGGAAGCTTCTCGGTGAGGAATTCGCGCCCGCCCAGGTACCTGACCCGGAGCCGGATCTCGGAAAGGTGCCACTCGAACTTCAGCGTGGCCTCGCTCTTGCCGTTCACGATGCCCAGACGCCTGGAGCCGTGTTCGCGGGAGGTGTAGATGGTCGCCTGGCTGAAGTTGTTGTTGCGGACCAGGAGCTCGATCTGTTCTCTGCCGACCGCTTCCGGGTCCATCGGGTTGTCGCGCCGGACTCCCGTCCCCAGACACCCCGACAGCACCACGGCCAGAAGCCCCGCGAAGAGAGGGCCGGACCGGACCGACATCCGCAGCAACTGTGAACCTGTACCGGACATGACGCCCTCCCGCGTTCGATTGTGACCCTGTCCGTTATACGCCACAGCCCACGTCATGTTTCCCTCTCTCCCGGCGCGGTCCCGCTCAGCCGCGCTCCCCCATCGGCACGTAGTCCCTGCGTGGATGCCCTTTGAAGACCTGGCGCGGCCGCGCGATCTTCTGCTCCCGGTCCACCACCATCTCCTCCCACTGCGCGAGCCACCCCACCGTGCGGGGGATCGCGAAGAGCACGGGGAAAAGCTCGACCGGGAAGCCCAGCGCCTGGTAGATCAGCCCCGAGTAGAAGTCGACGTTCGGGTACAGGTTGCGCTTCACGAAGTACTCTTCCTGCAGCGCGATCTTCTCGAGCTCCAGGGCGATGTCGAGGAGCGGGTTGCGTCCCGTCACCTCGAACACCTCGTCGGCCGCCTTCTTGATGATCGTCGCCCGCGGGTCGTACGCCTTGTAGACCCGGTGGCCGAAGCCCATGAGCCGCCGTTCGCCGCGCCGAACGCTCTCCATGAAGGCCGGAATGTTGTCCGTGGTGCCGATCTCGACGAGCATCCTGAGCACGGCCTCGTTGGCGCCCCCGTGCAGCGGCCCGTAGAGCGCGGCCATCGCCCCCGCCATGGCGCAGTACGGGTCCGGACGGGAGCTCCCGATCACGCGCATGGCGGTGGTCGAGCAGTTCTGTTCGTGGTCGGCGTGCAGGATGAAGAGGATGTCCAGCGCGCGCACCAGCGCCGGGGGCGGCTTGTACTCGCGGCCGCCGATCCGGAAGAGCATGTTCAGGAAATTCGCCGTGTAGGAGAGCCCGTTTTCCGGGTAGACGTACGGCAGGCCCTTGTGGTGCCGGTAGGTGTACGCGGCCAGCGTGGGCATCTTGGCCAGGAGACGCACGATCTGGGCGTGCCGGATGGCGGGGTCGTCGATCTGCTTGGCTTCGGGGTAGAAGGTGGACAGCGCCGCCACCGTCGAGATCATCATCCCCATGGAGTGCGCGTTGTAGCGGAAGCCCTGCAGGATGGTCGTGACGTTCTCGTGGACGTAGGTGTGGTAGGTGACCTGGTGCACGAACTCGTCAAGTTCCGCCTGCGTGGGAAGTTCCCCGTTCAGGATCAGGTAGCACACCTCGAGGAAGGTCGACTGCCCCGCCAGCTGCTCGATCGGGTATCCCCGGTACTCCAGAATCCCCTTGCCGCCCTTGACGTCGGTGATCCGGCTGGTGGTGAAGGCCGTGTTGGTGAAGCCGGGGTCGTAGGCCATCATTCCGAAGTCGCCGTCGTTGACCTTGATCTGGCGCAGGTCCATGGCGCGGATGACGTCGCCGTCCAGGACGTCGACTTCGTACTGCCGTCCGGTGCGGTTGTCGGTTATGCTGAGGGTGTTCCTGGTATCGTGGTCGGACATTGGGTCTCCGGGGGCGGCGGAGTGCCGGGTGAGGGGGCTGGGAAGTGAAGTCCAACCCTTATTCTACTAGAGAACGAGGGTCCCGGAGAAGGGCCCCGTACTGCTGGATGTCCGTCCTGCTCCCGCTACCTTCGCGGATCGACCTCTTCGTAGACCGTCCGGTTGCCCTTGCCGTCAAATGCGATGACCGCGTACGGCCGCGGGTTGCGCCCCTCCATCCCGGGTGAGCCGGTCGGCATTCCCGGCACGGCGATGCCCCTGACCTCGGGGGCCTCTTCCAGGAAGCGCTTGACCACGCTGGCGGGCACGTGGCCCTCGATCGCATAGTCGCCGACCACGGTGGTGTGGCAGGACGACAGCTCGAGGGGGACTCCGTGGCGTATCTTCACGTCCCTCAGGACCTCATTGGTGACATCTTCCACACTCACCTTGAAGCCGGCCTCGGTCATGTGGTCCACCCACAGGCTGCAGCATCCGCAGGTGGGCGACTTGTAGACGTGAAGTTCGGGGTCGGTGCCGACATCCGCATCCGATCCCCGGAACGAAATCACCAACAGGGCGCCGACGACCAGCAGGCCGGCCGCCGCGAGCTTCTTCATGTTCATCCTGCGTCCTCCATGGTCTGGCTTCCTCACGCGAACGGCCGCCACGAACGGGAATACCGCGCGGCCCTCATCTCCCAATGTACTCGTTCCGACCCGGAAATGCCGAGGGAGGGACTCGAACCCTCACGCCCGCAAGGGCAAAGGTTTTTGAGACCTTCGCGTCTACCGGTTCCGCCACCTCGGCCTGGGAGCCCCGTGAAAGCGCATCGCCAGCCCGGCGCCCTCCCACTCTCGTGGCTCGCGTGGGCACGGAGCTGGGGACTCCTGGAGTCGGGACAACCATTCTAGGCAGGTTGGCGACGGTCGTGAAGGGGCCGCCTGTCCGCCCGCGCCCGGCCCCGCTATCCTAGGAAGACGCCGTTCTCCACATCCGACCGCCATTGGAGCCGCACCCCGATGCCCTCCCGTCCGACCGACCCCTTCAACGCCCTCGCCACCATCGATCTCGCCGAAGGTCCCACCTCCTTCTACCGCCTCAGCCGTCTCGAAGAGGTGGGTCTCGCCACTCTCGACCGCCTTCCCTTCTCCATCCGCGTCCTCCTCGAGAACGTGCTGCGCAACGCGGGCGACGGCTACGTCTCCACCGAACACGTCGAGGCCGTCGCGGCCTGGAGTCCCTCGAACGCCGGCGCCGACTTCCCCTTCATGCCCACCCGGGTCGTTCTGCAGGATTTCACCGGCGTGCCCGCGATCGTGGACCTCGCCTCCATGCGCGACGGCATCCGCGAGATGGGGGGCGACCCCGCCCGCATCAACCCGCTCGTTCCCGCCGACCTGGTCATCGACCACTCCGTGCAGGTCGACTTCTTCGGGACCGGGTACGCCTTCGAGAAGAACGTGGCGCGCGAGTACGAGCGCAACCGCGAGCGCTATGCCCTGCTCCGCTGGGCCCAGGAGGCCTTCGAGAACTACAGCGTGGTGCCGCCCGGGACGGGTATCGTACACCAGGTGAACCTGGAGTACCTGGCGTCGGTGATTCACAGGCGCGAGCACGGCGGGACCTTTCTGGCGTATCCGGACACGGTGGTGGGGACGGACTCGCACACCACGATGGTGAATGGACTGGGCGTGGTGGGCTGGGGGGTCGGGGGGATCGAGGCGGAGGCGGTGCTGCTGGGGCAGCCGTACTACATGCTGCTCCCGGAGGTGGTGGGGGTGAAGCTGACCGGGGCGCTGCCCGAGGGGGCGACGGCGACCGACCTGGTGTTGCGGGTGACCGAACTGTTGCGCGCGCACGGGGTGGTGGGCCGGTTCGTGGAGTACTACGGCGCCGGGCTCTCGGGGCTGACGCTGCCCGACAAGGCCACCCTGGCCAACATGTCTCCCGAGTACGGAGCGACGGTCGGGTTTTTCCCCGTCGACGACGAGACGCTCACGTACCTGCGCGGCACGGGCCGCAGCGAGGGGATGATCGAGCGGGTGGAGCGGGTGGCGCGCGAGCAGGGCCTCTTCCGCACCGACGACACTCCCGATCCCGAGTACACCTCCACACTGGAGCTGGACCTCTCCACTATCGAGCCGAGCGTGGCCGGGCCGAAACGCCCCCAGGACCGCATCGACCTGACAGACATCCGGCCCGCCTTCGCGCGCGACCTCCCCGCCCTGGTCCCCTCCGGTTTCTCGCTGGACGGCAACGGCGCCCCCGGGAGCGGTGGCGGCACGGCCGTGGCCACCACCCGCCGCCGCACCGTCGAGATCGAGATGGACGGCCACACCGTCGAGATCGGGGACGGCACGATCGTCGTGGCCGCGATCACGAGCTGCACCAACACCTCGAACCCATCGGTGATGGTCGGCGCGGGCCTCATGGCAAAGAAGGCGCGCGCCCTCGGGATGGAAGTCATGCCCTGGGTGAAGACGAGCATGGCGCCCGGCTCCCAGGTCGTCACCGACTACCTCGAAGCCGCGGGCCTCATGAAGTACCTGGAGGAGCTGCGCTTCAACCTGGTGGGGTACGGCTGCACGACGTGCATCGGCAACAGCGGTCCCCTGCCCGGTCCGGTGGCGGAAGCGGTCTCCGAGCACGGCCTGGTCGTCGCGTCGATCCTTTCGGGGAACAGGAACTACGAGGCCCGCATCCACATGCTGGTGCGCGCCAACTACCTGGCCTCGCCGATGCTGGTGGTGGCCTTCGCGCTGGCCGGCCGGATCGACATCGACCTCTACAACGAGCCGCTGGGCCGTGCCGCCGACGGCCGCCCCGTCTTCCTGGCCGACATCTGGCCCACTCCCGAAGAGGTCCGCGACACGGTCGCCTCCTCCCTCAAGCCCGAGATGTTCCGCGAGCGCTACGCGAGCGTCTTCGACGGCGACGAACACTGGCAGGCCCTGCCGCTCCCCGAAGAGGGCAACCTCTACGAGTGGGACCCGGAGTCCACCTACATCCGCAATCCCCCCTTCTTCCAGGAAATGGGCCCCGAGCCGCCGCCGCTGGCGGATGTGCACGGCGCCCACGCCCTGGCGCTCGTGGGCCACACCACCACCACCGACCACATCTCCCCGGCCGGCGCAATCCCCCGCGACGAGCCCGCGGGCCGCTACCTGCAGGACCAGGGCGTGCCCCCGATCCGCTTCAACACCTTCGGGTCCCGGCGCGGCAACCACGAGGTGATGATGCGCGGAACATTCGGCAACGTGCGGCTGCGCAACCTCATGCTCGAGGACAAGGAGGGCGGCTACACGGTGCACGTCCCGAGCGGCGAGATGACGACGATCTTCGAGGCTTCGGAGCGGTACCGCGCGACCGGAACGCCGCTGGTCGTGGTCGCGGGCCGCGAATACGGGACGGGGAGCTCCCGCGACTGGGCGGCGAAGGGGACGTACCTGCTCGGGGTCAAGGCGGTGATCGCGGAGAGCTACGAGCGGATCCACCGTTCGAACCTGGTGGGGATGGGCGTGCTGCCGCTGGAGTTCGCGGAGGGGGAGGGCGCGGAGACGCTCGGGTTGACGGGGTTCGAGGTCTATGACGTGACCGGAATCGCGGGGGGGCTGGAGCCGGGTGGGGAGGTGGCGGTGCGCGCGACGCGGCGTGACGGGTCGGTCGTCGACTTCGCCGCCACGGTCCGGCTTGATTCGGAGGTCGAGGTCGAGTACTACCGGAACGGGGGCATTCTGCATACGGTGCTGAGGAGGCTGGCTGCGGAATAGCCGTCGGCCTGCGGACTGCTGATGCCACCCGACAACCCCAACGACAAGGCCCGCCACTACAGCGAAAAGGAGGTCAGCCGCCTCCTAAAGTACGCAACTGACTTGCAGGAGAAGGACGAGGCCGAGCGGCACCCCGCCCCCGAGAGCGGGGGCACGACCCTCGTTGCGTTGCAGGAGGCAGCCGCGGAAGTGGGGATCGAGCCCCGCTATCTCCAACTGGCCGCGGCCCGAATCGACAGCCCCGAAGCCTCGGGGATGGGGGCCGCGCTGGCAGGCACGCCGCTCGTGATTCGTGCCGAACAGGTCATTCCGGGCGACCTGCCGGAGGAGGATTACGAGCGCCTGGTCGAGGAGATCCAGAGCGCCACCGAGGTGCACGGGGACTGGACCATCGTCGGACGCACCCTGACCTGGTGGGACTTTGCCACATCGCTTGAGGTGACGGTTGTCTCCCGGAGCGGCGACACGCGAATCCAGGCGAAACGGAGGCTTCACGGCTGGGCTGGAATATTCTTTGGGCTTGGTGTGGGCGGCGTCGCAATAGGAATGGGGACAGTCGGTTTGGCATTCGGAATGGAAGTACCGGCACTCTTCGCGGCCCTCTTCCCCATAGGTCTTACCGTCAGTCTCTACGTGCCGATGCGCCAGGTCATGAAATCGATGGGCCGCCACCGCCGCTTGCAGCTGGAAAGGCTGGTGGACCGGATCGCGCAGTGCGTCCAGCGGAAGCCGCGCTGACACGTCAGGGCCTACCGGTAACGAGAACCGCTCCGGACACCGAAACCCAGCAGTCAGTGGAAAAGGCGAGCACCGAGAGCGGCGAGAGCCGCAGGGCTGGCAAAGCGCGACAAGGGTGGCCAGAAATGTATACTATACATGACATTTTGTAATGTTATCATTACACCATAAACAGGTGGGCGAAGCGGCCCAACCTGAATTGCCGACAGTCGGCGAGGAGTCAACCATCCGTTTGGCACTCGTCAAGTCCCCCTCAACCTCTGGAGCATCAGAATGTCGCGCCCCGTTCGCCCACCTGTCGCCCACGGACCCTGCCCGAGCCTCACTCCAATCCGACTGGTCCTTGCGGCCCTCTTGACCGCCGTCGCAAGCCCCAGCCCCGCGCTCGCCCAAACCGTCGACTACTCCCGCGCCGAGCGCTTCCTCACCTGGAACACACAGCCCCTCATCGCCGGAGCCAGCGTCAACCCCAACTGGATGGAGACCGGCGACACCGACCGCTTCTGGTACCGGAACAACACCGGGTCGGGCTACGAGTTCATCCTGGTCAACCCGGCCGCCGCAAGCCGCGACCATCTCTTCGACCACTACCGGCTGGCCAGCGCCATGTCGCTCGCCAACGACACCAGCTACGTCCCCGAAAAGCTGCCCTTCAGCACCTTCCGCTTCGGCGACACCGAGAGCGAGATCGAGTTCAGGGCCGGCGGCAGGCGCTTTCTCTGCGACATCGCCGAGTACGCATGCACGGTCGCCGACACGCTCCCCTCGCGGACCGCCTTCGTGGAGTCGCCCGACGGGCGCTGGGAGGCGTTCGCGCACCAGTACAACCTGTACGTGCGCCCTGCGGAAGGCGGCGACTCGGTCCAGCTGACCACTGACGGCGAGAAGTACTACGCCTACGGCTACAACGAGCCCAGCCCCAACCAGCAGCGCCAGGGGGTGCGGCCGCGTGCTCCCACCCTCGCGTGGTCACCCGATTCGCGCTACATCGCGGTGTCACGGCGCGACGAGCGCGACGTGGAGCACATGCACTACATCTCCTACACGCCGCAGCGCCCCCACCACTTCTCGCAGCCGTACGCGCTGCCCGGCGACTCGGTCATCCCGCTGCCGACCGTCCACATCCTGGCGCTCGAGGAGACCGGTCCGGCCGACGGCGGCGCTCCGGGCCTTCGCGCCACCGCCAACCACCGGGTCGAGGTCGAGCCGACTCCACATCAACTCTCCTTCCGGGGCTCCGCTCCCGACTCGGCGTGGAGCGCGGACGGGACCAGCCTGCACGTCAACTACTTCACCCGCGGCTCCCAGCGCGTGTTCCTTGCCGAGATCGACGCCGCGACAGGCACCGCCAGGGTCATTCTGGGCGACTCCACCCAAACTTTCGTCTCACTCGGGCACCGGGGCGGCGGGTCGAGCGGGGGGACCCCGTCGTGGTACGTGTCCGAGAGCGGCGGCGACGTGATCTGGTGGTCCGAGCGCGATGGATGGGGACACCTCTACCGCTTCGACGGCGAGGGGAACCTGAAGAACCGGATCACCTCGGGGCCCTGGGTGGTGGGCGAGGTCCTCCACGTGGACGAGGCCCGCCAGCGCATTCACTTCGTCGCGCGCGGCCGCGAGCCCGGACGCCATCCCTACTACGCGCACCTCTACCGGGTCAACTTCGACGGCTCGGACCTCACGCTGCTCACCCCCGAGGACGCCAATCACGAGATCATCTTCTCACCGAGCGGAGAATACTTCGTGGACACCTACTCCCGGATCGAGACGGCGCCGGTCATCGTCCTGCGCCGCGCCGACGACGGCCGCGCCGTGCTGGAGCTGGAGCGGGCCGACATCTCCGCGATCGAGGAGATCGGCTTCACCCCTGCGGAGGTGTTCTCGGCGAAGGCGCGCGACGGCATCACCGATCTCTACGGCGTGCTCTACCTGCCCCCCGGCCTCGATGAGGACGCGAAGTACCCGATCATTTCGCACATCTATCCGGGACCGCAGGTGGGCAGCGTCGGCGCGTGGGCGTTCAAGGGGGGTGGAGAGAACTTCGCGCTGGCGCAGCTCGGCTTCGTGGTGGTGCAGATCGACCACCTCGGGACGCCGCACCGCTCCAAGGCGTTCCACGACAACTACTACGGCAACTTCATCGACAACGGCATCCCGGACCACATCGCGGTGATCAAGCAGCTGGCGGCCCGCTATCCGTTCATCGACCTGGACCGCGTGGGCATCTACGGGCACTCGGGCGGCGGTTTCGCCTCCACCGACGCGATCCTGCGCTTTCCCGAGTTCTTCAAGGTGGCCGTCTCGGGTGCCGGCAACCACGACAACCGCAGCTACAACATCTACTGGGCCGAAAAGTACCAGGGGGTCATGGAGTCCGATTCAGGCGGCGAGGACAACTTCGAGTCCGCGGCCAACAAGACCTACGCCGCCAACCTCGAAGGGAAGCTGCTCCTCATGCACGGCGACATGGACGACAACGTCCATCCCGCGATGACCGTCCAGCTGGTCGACGAGCTGATCAAGGCCAACCGCGACTTCGACTTCATATGGGCGCCGAACCGGGCGCACGGGCTGAACGAGCCCTACTTCATCCGTCGGCGCTGGGACTACTTCGTGCGCCACCTGCTGGGGGCGGAGCCGCCGGGCCAATACGAGATCACAAGGCCGACAGGATAGCGCGGCGGGCGGCGGGCCGCGTGTCGCCTCTCTCTCCGAAGAGGGACCTTGCCTAACGCTCCGTAAAAGGCTCTCCGCTGCGCAGGGACAGCGGCGGCCCAAGCACCTCGCGTGCCACCACAAGCCGGCGCAGGTCGCGCACCGAACCAAGGCCCGGCCCTCCTCCCGCTTCCCCTCCTCCCGCTTCCCCTCCCCACCGCGTCTCCACACGGCGTCCAGCGTCGTCCGCCGTCTTCGGTGCATCCGTGGACACGTCCCGCTCCTCCGCCCAGGCGCGCTCTGAGATATCCCGCGCCTCCCTGGGCCGCGTTTCACGGGGACGGGCCTCGACCGGCCGGGACGACCCGTCGCGACGGGGAACCACCGGTTTCGGTTGCGACGGTGGCTCCGGCACCACGACCGGCACGGTGGGCGGCCGCGGCATCGGCTCGAACATCTTCTCGATCTGGCCGCGCAGGGTTACCGGTTCCGGCGCCCGCCCGGATGTCGGCAGAGGGGCAACGGGATCCATAGCCGGCCGTTGAGGCAGCGGATCCGGCTGGTCCGGCACGTCCAACTCCCATTGCAACTCCGGCGCACGGGATGCCACCTCTCTCTCGCGAATCCGGCGATCATCGACTTCCGGCACCACTTCACGCCCACCCTCATCGCCCCGCGTCAAACGCTGCATCTCCTCGAGCACGCCGGCCAGCGGGTCCGCCGGCCTGCGTGGCTCAATCTCTTCCTCGAGTCCCTCCTCCTCCCCCCGCCTCTTCCTGGCCATCTTGGCGAGCATCTCCATGATCATCGCGACGATGACGATGACCGCGAGAAACCGGATGTCCATGTTCGCGTCCTCTCAGGTGCCCGGCATGGAAATCTGCACGGCGTTCGAGCGGCAGTGCATCCCCGGCTACTCGGTGGCCACCGGCCCGTCGGGATCACCCTCCGCGATGGCCCTCCGCATGTGGGTGTCCGACTCGATGTTCCGGTAGCGGGCGTAGTCCATGATGCCCATGTTGCCGCTGCGGAATGCGTCGGCCATCGCGAGCGGGATCTTCGCCTCGGCCGCGATCACTTCGGCGCGCATCTCCTCCACCCGCGCCTTCATCTCCTGCTCGGCGGCCATCGCCATGGCGCGGCGCTCCTCGGCCCGGGCCTGCGCGATTCGCTTGTCGGCCTCGGCCTGGTCCGTCTGCAACTCGGCGCCGATGTTCTTGCCGACGTCCACGTCGGCGATGTCGATCGACAGGATCTCGAAGGCGGTACCCGAATCGAGGCCCTTCTGCAACACGGTCTTGGAGATCGCGTCCGGGTTCTCCAGCACTTTCTTGTGTGTGTCCGCGGAGCCGATCGTCGACACGATCCCCTCGCCCACACGCGCCAGGATGGTCTCCTCTCCGGCGCCGCCGACGAGGCGGTTGATGTTCGCCCGCACCGTGACCCGCGCGATGGCGATCAGCTGGATCCCGTCCTTGGCCATCGCGGCCACCCGCGGCGTCTGCACCACCTTGGGGTTCACCGACACCTGCACGGCCTCGAAGACGTCGCGGCCGGCCAGGTCAATCGCCGCGGCCCGCTGAAATGGCAGCTCGATCGAGGCCTTGTCGGCGCTGATCAGCGCGCGCACCACGCGGTTGACATCCCCCCCGGCCAGGTAGTGGGCCTCCAGGTGGGAGACATCGAGGGGAAGCCCGGCCTTGGTCGAGGCGATCAACGGCCGGACCACCGCGGGCGGGCTGACCTTGCGCAGGCGCATACCGATCAGGCTGCCCAACCCCAGCTTGACCCGGGAGGAAACCGCCTCGATCCAGAGGCGAACCGGCACGGCCCAAAGGAGGACCATGATGGCGATGATGCCCACGAAGAGCAGGGCAAAGGGGGCGATCGTGGTGAGGTCCATGCGGGTTTTCGTCCTTTACTCTTGAATTGACATTCTGCCGGCAGACGGCATCTCAGTCGTGATCGGCCGCCTGCCCTGATTTCACGGCACGCACCACGTGGCGATACCCCTCGGCGCTGAGTACGCGAATGCGCGTGCCTTCCTCGATCCATTCGCTCTCGGAGACCACGTCCACCCGCTCGTCGCCGAAGAGACCCACACCGGCCGGCCGGAGGTCGGTGATCGCGACCCCCGCCGACCCGACCAGCTCCGAACGCACCTCCGCCGAAGTGTACCCCTCGTCGCGGTCCGTGGATTCGCCGAGGATGACGCCGCTGCGGCGCAGGCGCCAGCTGCCCGGCAGCGAACGCAACAGCGACCACGCGGTCATGCTTATCAGAACCATCGCGGCCAGGAGCACCGAGCCCGCCTGGACCATGTCCGCCCTGGTGGGCAGGTTCCCGATCTGCGCCATGAAGAGGCCGCCCAGAAGCGCCGCGATCCCGGCGATCCCGAAGATGCCGAACCCGGGGACCACAAGAATCTCAACGAGAACCAGGACGACCCCCACGCCCACCAGGATGATGTCCTCGGCCCCGGCCAGCCCGATGAGCAGGTGCGCACCGAAGAAAAGGGCCAGCGAGATCAGCCCCGCCGCTCCCGCCAGCCCGAACCCCGCCGTCTTGACCTCGACGAGGAGCCCCAGGAAGCCAAGCGACAGGAGGAAGGGCGCGATCACCGGATTGGTGAAGAAGCGCACAATGCGTTCCGCCCAGTTGACGGTCGCCTCGGTGACGTCGGTCGCCGGGAGATCCAGTGCTGCCAGCACCCCCTCCCAGTCGGCCACCGGCGTGGCGTAGCCCAGGTCGACGGCTTCCTGCGTGGTCACGGTCAGCAGCTTGCCGCGCTCAACCACCCCGGGAATGGCCAGCTCCTCGTCCACCATCGCTTCGGCGACCGCCGGGTCGAGACCCCGGGCTTCGGTCATCGCGCGCATCTGGGCCCGCATGGCCGACACCATCTTCTCGGACGCCTTGGTCCCGCTTCCGTCCACCGGCGTCGCGGCCCCCATCACGGCGCCCTCCCGCATGAGCACGCGCTCGGTGGAGAGGGCGATCATCGCACCCGCCGAATATGCGTACATGTTCACGAAGGCATACACCGGCACCCGCGACCTGCCGACCGCGCTCGTGATCCGCAGTGCCG
Source organism: Longimicrobiales bacterium (assembly GCA_965211795.1). Lineage (GTDB taxonomy): Bacteria > Gemmatimonadota > Gemmatimonadetes > Longimicrobiales > Gaopeijiaceae > Bin94. The sequence continues at coordinate 1,891,782 of OZ242973.1, read as the reverse complement.
CGTCCACCCGTCCCCCCTGCGTCTCGATGTCGAGTACGACGGCAGCCGCGCCCCCGGCCTCGGCCTCCTCGATCACCCGTTCGATGAAGGGGGCGAGCCCCATTTCGACCGTACCGGTCACGGGCACGCGCACCACCTGCCTCTGTCCCGCGGCCGGAGCGGCCAGCACGGACAGGGTCAGGAGCGCGAATGGACCGGCGCAGAGCCGGTTGGCGACCGCTGCCTGGATGTTGTTCATGGCGTTCATCCCCCACTGTCTGCCATGCCGGCCCCTATGGCGAGGGTGCCGCACCGGTTCGTGCGCAACCCGGCCGCTCGTCGCGAGCGACGCCGACAGTCTCCTGGTCGAGTACGTGTAGCAGACTCTGAACAATCTACGGCGGCGAAGCCGCGTTCGCCCGCAGATCGGGCGGCCGGCGGCGCTGACTGGCGTCAAGGCAGCCTGACCCCCAGCAGCAGGCAGGCGTAGTACCCCCGCTGGATGGCCAGCGGGTAGTGCTCCCGCTGGATCGCGATCCGGCTCCACCACGCGAGGCGTCGTGCACGGGCCCGGCCGGCGGGTTCGCCGCCGACCTCCGAGGGAGGAGGCCCGAGGACGTCTTCGGCCGCCTCGACCAGGGTAAGGGCCGCGGAACGAGGTGACGTCTCGCGCAGTGCATCGGCAGCCCTCAGGGTGCCAAGCCCCTTCCCCGCCCAGTCTTCCATGGAACTCGCCCTATCCGCCTCGGCCAGGAACCCCTCGGCATCTTCGATTCTGCCGGCAAGATGGGGAGGAAGGGATCCGCCGAACTGGGACACCTCGTCCAACGCCCCCCGCAGGGACACCGCGGCAACCCGCATCGCGGTCGAATCGACCATCGGCGAAAGCGCTTCGAGGTCCCGGTAGATCTCCTCCCGCAGTTCCCCTCCTGTTGTCGTGCCATGGTCCCAGCTGGCTTCCCACCGCTCCACGATCGCGGTCTGCCCGGGACCGGCCCGGCTGGTCCAGATCAGGTCTCCCAGGCCCGGCAGAGTCTGCTCGATCTCGAGCGCCGGCCAGGTCTCGGCCTCGACGATCCCGGATTCCACTTCGGTGAGCGTTTCCCTGCACCCGGCGAGCAGCGCCACGGCGACCACGGCGGCGACCAGGCGGTGTCGGAGGGATCCCGCCGCGCCCCGCGGCGACACGAATTGGAGGATTTGCATCCGTGTAATGTAACGCGACCGCAACGCCCGATGTTGGTGCCCGGTTCCATGCCGGTCACGTGTTATCTTTGTCACCGGTCCCGAACGCGGCGGGCCCTCCGCCGCGGGCCTCCCATGATACGTTCGCGGGCCCACTCGCCCGTGCGATCGAACCACCTGCAACTCCACACGTTCATGTCCGACAAGACCCTCGTTCGCTACTCCGACGCCGGCGGCGGCGTCGCCCTCATCACCCTCGACGACCCTCCCGCCAACACCTACACGCACGAGATGATGCGCCAGCTGGACGACGCCATCCTGAAGGCGCGCTTCGACGACGACATCCATGTGATCGTGCTGACCGGCAACGGCGAGAAGTTCTTCTCCGCCGGCGCCAACATCGGGATGCTCGCGAAGGTTACAACCGGCTTCAAGTACTGTTTCTGTCTCCACGCCAACGAGACGCTCAACCGTCTCGAGCACACCCCGAAGCTGACGATCGCGGCCCTGAACGGGCACACCGTGGGCGGCGGGCTCGAGATCGCCATGGCGGCCGACATCCGCATCGCCCGCGCGGGACGCAGCATGTGCGGCCTGCCCGAGGTCAACCTGGGCGTGCTCCCCGGCACCGGGGGGACCCAGCGCATGACGCGTCTCGTCGGCAAGTCCAGGGCGATCGAGCTCATGGCGACCGGAAAGACCTTCGGCTTCGACACAGCGCAGGAACTCGGCATCGTCAACGACGTGTGGGAGACCGAGTCCCTCGACGAGTTCATGGAGAAGGTGATCGACTACGCGCGCGGGTTCTGCCCCCCGGGGCGGGCCTCCAGGGCGGTCGGGCTCATCAAGCGCTCGGTCCAGACCGGTGCAGAAATCCCCTTCGAAACGGCCCTGGCTCTGGAGCGGGAGTTGCAGCAGCAGCTCTTCGCCAGCGACGATGCGCGCGAAGGGCTGAACGCCTACGTGGAGAAGCGCAAGCCGGATTTCTCGGGCAGCTGACGGACGGGCCGCACCATGACTGACGGGATCCGCACCCGGCTCTGGATCGGGAACGAGTGGGCCGACGCGGAGGGCGGCAACCGTTTCGCGACGGTCAACCCGGCCACCGAAGAGGTGATCGCCGAGGTGGCCGAAGCGCGCGCAGGCGACGTCGACCGCGCGGTGAAGGCGGCGCGCGCGGCCTTCGCCGACGGCAAGTGGCGGCGCATGAACCCCCACAAGCGGTCGCGCCTGCTCTGGAAGCTGGCCGACCTCGTCGAGGCCAACGCCGACGAGCTCGGGCTCCTGGAGACGCGGGACAACGGCAAGCCCTATTTCGAGGCGCGCCGCATCGACGTTCCGAGCGTGGCCCAGACGCTCCGCTACTACGCGGGCCTGGCCGACAAGGTGCAGGGCGACACCGTTCCCGTGCCGGGCCCGTTCCTCAACTACACGCTGCGCGAGCCGGTGGGGGTGGTCGGCGCGATCATCCCGTGGAACTTCCCGCTGTCGATGGCGGCGTGGAAGGTCGCGCCGGCGCTGGCCTGCGGGAACACGGTGGTGCTCAAGCCCGCCGAGCAGACGCCGTTGACCGCGCTGCGCTTCGGGGAGCTGGCAGCCGAGGCCGGATTCCCGGCGGGCGTGCTGAATGTGGTGCCGGGCTTCGGGGAGACCGCAGGCGCGGCGCTGGTGCGGCACCCGGGTGTCGACGCGATCTCCTTCACCGGTTCGACCGAGGTGGGCCGGATCATCATGCGTGAGGCGGCGGGGACGCTGAAGAAGGTCTCGCTGGAGCTGGGCGGCAAGTCCCCCAACATCGTCTTCGCCGACGCGGACATGCGCGGCGCCGTGAAGGGCGCATCGATGGGGGTCTTCTACGGCAAGGGCGAGGTGTGCGCGGCGGGGAGCCGCATCCTGGTCGAGAGCGCGGTGCACGACGAGTTCGTGGACGGGCTGAAGGGACTCGCCGCGAAGGCCACCGTGGGTGACCCGATGGCCCCCACCACGCGCCTGGGTGCGATCGTGAGCGAAGAGCAGCTCGACCGGGTGATGGGGTACATCGAGAGCGGGCGGCGTGACGGCGCGAAGCTGGTGGCCGGCGGCGACCGCGTGAAGGTCGACGGCCGCGGCAACTTCGTGACCGCCACCGTCTTCAGCGAGGTCGACCCCGCCATGACGATCGCGCGCGAGGAGATCTTCGGCCCGGTGGCCGCGGTGATCCCCTTCGACGACGTGGACGATGCGGTCGCAAAAGCCAACGATTCGCTCTACGGGCTCGCGGCCGGCGTCTGGACGCGCGACATCGGCATGGCCCACCGCATGGCCGCCGAGATCGACGCGGGGACGGTGTGGGTGAACACCTACAACCAGTACTCGCCCGCCTCCCCCTTCGGCGGCTACAAGGAAAGCGGTTTCGGGCGGGACCTGGGCTTCCAGTCGGCCTTGGAGAAGTACACCCAGCTGAAGAGCGTCTGGGTGGCGCTGGACCGGTAGGGCCGGGATGGATCGCCTGAGGCGCCCGGGGGCGGAGCTCGGCCGGGCCATCCGGAAAGCGGTACCGGTGGCGGGGTGGACGGCCATACGTGAAGCGTGGATCATCGACGCCGTCCGCACTCCGATCGGGCGGCACGGGGGGGCGCTGGCGCCGGTGCGGCCGGACGATCTGGCCGCGGTCACCATCCGGGCCCTGCTCGATCGCAACCCTCTCCCCCCCGAACGCCTCGACGACGTCATCTTCGGGTGCACCAACCAGGCCGGCGAGGACAACCGCAATGTGGCCCGGATGGCGCTGCTGCGGGCGGGCGTCCCCGTCGAGGTCCCAGGCCAGACGGTGAACCGGCTCTGCGGGTCGGGTCTGCAGGCGGTGGCGAGCGCCTTCCACGCGATTCGCGCCGGCGAGGGCGACGCCTTCATCGCGGGCGGCGTCGAATCGATGAGCCGCGCCCCCTTCGTCATGCTCAAGCCGGAGCGCGGCTACACGCGGGGCGTGCCCGAGGTGGCAGACACGGTGCTCGGATGGCGCTTCACCAACCCGCGGCTCCCCGACGAATGGACGATCGGGCTCGGACAGACCGCCGAGGTGGTCGCCCGGGAGTTCGGCGTGACGCGCGAGGAACAGGACAACTTCGCGGCGACCAGCCAGGCGAGGGCGGCCGCCGCGATCGAGGCCGGGCGTTTCGACGACGAGATCGTGCCGGTCACCATCCCGCAGCGCCGCGGCGAGCCCGTGGTGGTCGCGCGCGACGAACACCCGCGGCCGGGCACCACGGCCAAGGCACTGGCCCGCCTGCGCCCCGTGTTCGCGCGGGACGGAACCGTCACGGCCGGCAACTCGTCCGGGATCAACGACGGGGCCGCCGCCCTGCTCGTGGTCGAGGGGGAGACGGCGCGCGCCCACGGCCTCGAACCGATGGCGGTCATTCGGGGGGCGGCGGTGGCGGGGGTGGAGCCGCACCGCATGGGCATCGGTCCGGTTCCCGCGACACGGCGCTGCCTGGCCCGGCTCGGGATGTCCACCCGCGACCTCGACCTGGTCGAGCTGAACGAGGCCTTCGCCGCACAGGCGATCCCCTGCATCCGTGAACTGGATCTCGATCCGGCGCGCGTGAACGTGAACGGCGGCGCGATCGCGCTGGGCCACCCGGTGGGGTGCTCCGGGGCGCGCATCCTGGCCACGCTGGTGCACGAGATGGGGCGCCGCGACGCCGGGCTCGGCCTCGCCACGATGTGCATCGGAGTCGGCCAGGGGATCGCGGCCGTGATGGAGCGGGCCTGAGATGGCCGAACACGGAATCGGCAAGGTCGCCGTCATCGGCGCCGGGACGATGGGCCACGGCATCGCGCAGGTGGCGGCGATGTCGGGCCACGACACCGTCCTTTGCGATGTGAACGCCGCGCAGTTGGAACGCGCCCTCGCGCGGATCGAGGCCACCCTCGACAAGGGCGTCCGCCTGGGCAAGGTGGAGGCGACTACCCGTGACGGGGCGCTGGCACGCCTTGCGGGGACCGGGGGGCTGCGTGAGGCGGCGGACGGCGCGGACCTGGTGATCGAGGCCGTACCGGAGGAGATGGCGCTCAAACGCCGGATCTTCGCCGAGGCAGAGGCCGCGGCGCCACCGGAGGCGATCCTCGCCACCAACACCTCATCGCTGTCCATAACCGGGATGGCGCAGGGGCTGGCCGCACCGGACCGCTTCCTGGGCCTCCACTTCTTCAACCCGGTCCACATCATGGCCCTCGTCGAGATCGTCAAGGGCGACGCCACCGACCCCGGTGTCCTCGACCGCTGCCTCGCCTTCGTCCACGACCTCGGCAAGGAGCCCATCGTGGTGACCGACTCGCCCGGTTTCGCCTCGTCCCGTCTGGGGATCGTACTCGGCCTCGAGGCCATCCGCATGGTCGAGGCTGGCGTGGCCTCGCCGGAAGACATCGACAGGGCGATGGTGCTCGGATACCGTCACCCGATGGGGCCGCTCCGCCTCACCGACCTGGTGGGGCTGGACGTGCGCCTCGGCATCGCCCGCTACTTGCACGAGTCGCTCGGCTCCGAGGCCTTCCGCCCCCCCGCCCTCCTGGAACGCATGGTGGCCGAGGGCAGGCTGGGAAAGAAATCGGGCCGCGGGTTTTACGACTGGAGCGACAAACCGTGAACTGCAAGACGATTCCCCGATCGATCAGGATGGCGTCTTGTGACCCGGGTATCGAACGATGAATCGCAAGACGGTCCTTCTCTCCGTCGCGGACGCTGTCGCGGAAGTCACCATCAACCGTCCCGGCAAGCTCAACGCTCTCGACGAGGAAGTGCGCGGCGAACTCACCGAGGTGTTCGACCACCTGGCCGCTCGCGACGACGTCAAGGTCGCGATCCTGCGCGGCGCCGGCGACAAGGCCTTCGTGGCCGGCGCGGACGTGAGCGAATTCGCGGCCCGCACCCCCGAAGAGCAGCGCGAGGTCTACCGCCACCGCCGCGTCTACGACGCTCTCGCCGAGTTCCCCAAGCCGGTCATCTGCGCCGTCCACGGCTTCTGTATCGGGGGCGGCAACGAGTTGGCGCTCGCCTGTGACATCCGCGTCGCCGACGCCACCGCCCGCTTCGGCCAGTTCGAGATCCGTCTCGGCCTGATCCCCGGCGCGGGCGGCACGCAGCGGCTCGCGCGGCTGGTCGGACCCGGCCATGCGCTGAGGATCGGCCTTTCCGGCGATCTGGTCGACGCGGCGGAGGCCCACCGCATCGGCCTGGTCGAGTTCCTCACCGACGAAGGCGAGCACCTGGCCAGGGCCCGCGAGCTGGCCGCCAGAATGACACGCTGGAGCACCGTCACCCTGCAGCTGGTCAAGAAGGCGGTACGGGAGGCGTACGAACGCCCCCTGTCGGAGGGTCTCGCCGCCGAGAAGGAGCTCTTCCTCGAGGCCTTCGCCTCCGAGGACGGACGCGAGGGCGTTCAGGCGTTCGTGGAAAAGCGCCGGCCTCGATTTATGGGGCGGTGAGGATCCAGTCTCGCGACAACCTCGCCGCAGCCGTACAATCCCAGCCCTCCCAGCGTTCCCACCTCACCGCGAGTACCTTCCATGCGCTTTCATACCTGGCGCCGCATTGCCTGGGCATACCACCTGAGCTTCGCAGTGGCGGTCGTCTGGCCGGTCCAGAGTCTGCTCAACACCCCTGAACCGTTCGTCCTCGGCCTCCCCTTCCTGATGGTGTGGCCGGCCGGATGGGTCCTCGGAAGTCTGGTGGTGCTGTGGCGCCTCGACGCGGCACGAACCCGCCATCTTCGGGCCGCTTCAACCGGGGGTGACGAATAATGGAGAAGTCATCCCTGATCACGGTCGTCATCTTCACCTATCTGGCGGTCACACTGGGCGTCGGCCTCGTGGCGGGCCGGCGAGCGTCGCGGAGCGTCCAGGGCTACGTGGCGGGCGACCGCGACTTCGGGCTCCTGGTCATGTATTTCATCACCGGGGCCACCGTCTTCTCGGCCTTCGCCTTCCTGGGCGGGCCGGGATGGGCATATTCCCGGGGAGCGGCCGCCTTCTACATCCTCACCTACGGCGTCCTGGGCATGGCTCCCTGGTACGCGATGGGCCCCAAAGTCGCCGCGCTGGGACGGCGCTTCGGGTTCGTCACGCAGGCGCAGCTCCTGGTGGGGCGCTTCCCGTCGCGCGGCCTCTCCGCCCTCATGGCCATCCTGACGCTTGCGGCCTTCGTGCCCTACGTGACCATCCAGATGCGCGGGGCGGGCATCGTGATCGAGGCCGTCACCGACGGGCGAATCCCGCTGGCGGCGGGTGCGGCTCTTGCGTATGCCATCGTGCTCGTGTACGTGCTGAGCAGCGGCGTGTCGGCCGTGGGATGGACCAACACCTTCCAGGGCGTCTTCATGCTGGTCATCGCGTGGGCGCTGGGAATCTATCTGCCCTATCGGCTCTACGGCGGCGTGGGACCGATGTTCGAGCAGATCCTGGAGGCCCGTCCCGAACTCCTTTCGCTGCCGGGCCTGACCGGAGGCGGCGAGCCGTGGAGCTGGGGAGCCTACTCCACCGCGATCCTGGCGAGCGCAATCGGGGTCACCATGTGGCCCCACCTCTTCATGAAGGCGTACACGGCCCGAAGCGACAAGATCATCCGCCGCACGGTCATCCTCTTCCCCACCTTTCAGCTCTTCCTGATCCCGGTCTTCCTGATCGGCTTCGCCGGCGTCCTCTTTCCCGAGTCACCGGACCAGGCGGACTTCATCCTTCCCTTCCTGATCCTCCGGTCGGATCTGCCCGCCCTCGTGGTGGGGCTCTTCTGTGCCGGGGCGCTGTCGGCCTCGATGTCGACCGGCGACGCACTGCTGCACGGTGCGGCGTCGGTGGTCGTGGAAGACGGGGTGCAGCCGTTCCGGGAGCTCTCGGACAGCGGGCAGCGGCTGCTCATCCGCATTCTGGTGGTGGCGGTCGGCGGCGTGGCCTACCTCTTTGCTCTGGTCGAGGGCTTTTCGCTGGTGGACCTTCTGCTGGCCTCCTACGGGATCATCTGCCAGTACATGCCGGCGATGGTCGCAGCGCTGTACTGGAGACGCGCCACCACCGCTGGTGTCGGCTCCGGACTGCTGGCCGGTTCGGCCGTCTCGGTCTTCTTCTTCCTGATGCCGGAGCTGAAGCCGCTGGGGATGCACGAGGGAATCCTGGGGCTGATCGTCCACATACCGGTTCTCCTGACTGTCAGCCTGAGGGGAACGCCGCAGGAGAACGAACACGTGGAGGGATACCTGAATGTCTGACGATCGCCACGAAACACGCGGAACTGAGCCCCCACCGGAAGAGTCCGCGATCGGGAACACCGACCTCGAACGCCTGCGCAAGGAGATCCTGGATTGCGACCAGGAGCTGGTCCGCATTCTGGCCCGGCGGAAGGACCTGGTGCAGGAAGTGGGCGCCCTCAAGGCCCGGCTTGGACGGCAGGTGACCGATCCGGGGCGGGAGGCGGAAGTGGCGCGGCGAGCCGCCACGCTGGCGCGCCATGCCGGAGTCGACGAGGAATTGGTGCGGAACCTGATCTGGCAGATCATGGCTTCGGCCCGGAAGCAGCAATACCCGCCCCCGGCGAGGTCTCCTACGGAGCCAGCTCGTCCCTGAGACGGGTTAAACAGAGGAAGCCCCCGGCGGGCAGCACACTACCCGCTCGGGGGCTTCGTCTCGCTGGCGAGCCGGAAAGCTCCGTTTCGGCGCCGCTTTGTGCTGCGGCCGGTTTCCCGTCTCTTCCCCCGACCGGCGTCTCCGCCGCCCAGGGCGTCCCCCGTTCCCGGGGACTTCGGCTGCTTCCAGCGACCCCGCAGCCGTCGCAGCTTCGGCCGAATCCGAACCCGCGCCCGCCTCGGCTTGCCGTCTCCGGCCCTCCTCGGCGTGTCGACCCTCAGCCGGTTGCCCTTCCGGGGTTTCCCCCTTCGTGGCCCTCTCCGAGGTCCGACCCCTCCGCTTCGGCTGTGTCCCTCTCGGGCCACCCCCTCCGCATCGGGAGAACCACGTTAATACCTCAACTCAGAAACCGCAAGCTTTTTTTTTCGAGTGAGGAGATTTCGCCGTTCGAGGCCCACGGGGATGACCTACTCCGCGTAGACCGAAACGACCCGCCGACGACGCAGATTCTCGAACTTCACGACGCCATCCGCCTTCGCGAAGAGGGTGTCGTCCCTCCCCCTTCCGACATTGTTTCCGGGGTGGAAACGGGTGCCTCGCTGACGCACCAGGATGTTCCCCGCCAACACCTGCTCGCCCGCGTAACGCTTTACGCCCAAACGATTTGGATTGCTGTCACGTCCATTCCTGGACGACCCAACACCCTTCTTGTGAGCCATCGGAATCCCTCCCTAGACGGTGATGTCGGCGACGCGCACGACGGTGAAGTCCTGGCGGTGACCCTGCTTGCGGCGGTAGCCCTTGCGACGCTTCCGCTTGAAGACCGTGATCTTCTTCGTGCGGTCATGGGCCAGCACCTCCGCCGTCACCTTCGCCCCCTCCACAGTGGGCTCCCCCACCGCGACGTCCTCCTCCGATCCGGCCAGGAGGACATCGTCGAAGGTCACCAACTCCCCCGTTTCGACGTCCAGCGCCGGAATCAGAAGGGTTCTCCCCGGTTCGGCACGAAACTGCTTCCCGCCGGTTCTGAATACAGCGAACATTGAGTACTCCGCCAGAGTGATTGAACTCATGGTATCGAACCGTCCAGCAAAGCTGAACAGCCTTTAAAGGTACTCAAGGCGATTTCGAGGTCAACTTCACCGTGTCGGCAGGAATGGCCCGTCCTTCCGGTCCACCATCTCCACTCCGGGGTTCACCCGACCCGGGCCACAACCTCGATTTCGACGTCCACGCCCTTCGGCAATCCCCCGGCGGCAACCGTTGCGCGCGCGGGCCGGTGGTCGCCGAAGTGCCTGGAGTAGACGGTGTTCATGTCCGCGAAGTAGGACATGTCGGACAGATAGACCGTGGTCTTCACGACCGTCTGCAAGCTTCCGCCGGCCGCGGCCAGAACCGCAGCAAGATTACTGAGGACCTGCTCGCTCTGGACCGTCACGTCCCCCTTTACCAGTGACCCGGTCGCCGGGTCGATGGCAATCTGGCCGGACGCGAAGATCCACCCATCGCTCACGATGGCCTGAGAGTAGGGACCGAGGGCTTCGGGGGCGGTGTCGGTGTGAACGGCGGCGATCTTCGGCATGTTGCAGCGCGAGCTCCTTTTGTGAGGCACGAATGTGCCGACAACTCTCACATCATCGTGACCGGTGAGTCAAGCGGGGCGGCCTAGCGGAGAGAAACGGACCGCGGCGTCACATTCTCAGGGATGCGGAAGCGCGGCTGCGATCTCATCCGGGGCCACCGTGGCAACGCCGACCCTCGCCACACCCAGCGTGGCAGCGTGCGCCGCCAGTCCCACCGTTTCAGACAGCTCCGCACCCGCCGACAGACACGCCGCGACGACCGCGCACACGGTGTCTCCGGCTCCGGACACATCGTACACGGCGCGCGCAGGTGCATGAACCCGCTCCATCACGCGCTCCGGAGACGCAAGGACCATCCCGTCTTCTCCAAGAGTGAGCAGCAGGTGCTCGCAGCCGAGGCGCTCGCGGGCGGCCTGCATCCACCCGGCGTCGTCCGGACGGACGGCCTCGCCGAAGGCGGCCTGCATCTCGCTGCGGTTCGGCTTGAAGACCGTGGCACCGCCGTACCGGAAGAAGCCGAGACGCTTCGGGTCCACGACAACCGGAACGCGGAGCGCCGCCGCCACGTGCAGCGCCGATCGAATCACACCTGCCGACATGACGCCCTTGTCGTAGTCGGCCATCACCATTGCGCCGGCACCCTGGAGTCGTGCCGCGACCCCTGCAGTCAGCCTGTCGCTCGTGGCCCGGGACACGGTGTCGCACTCCTCGCGATCCACACGGACGACCTGCTGCCCCCGGGCCAGAACCCGGGTCTTGACGGTCGTGTGCCTTCCCTCGTCGCGCACGAAGTGACAGCCGGTGCCCATCTCCTCCAGGGCGGCACCGATCCGCTGCCCCGCTTCATCATCGCCGACGACGCCGATCACGTCGCAGCGCGCGCCCAAGGCACGGAGATTGGCGGCGACGTTCCCGGCACCGCCCACCGCGTCCCACTCCTTCTCCACCAGCACCACCGGAACCGGCGCCTCGGGAGAGACGCGATCCACCTGGCCGGCCACATAGCGGTCCAGCATCAGGTCGCCCAGGACCACTACCCGGCGTCGCCCAAAGCGGTCGCACAGTTGTGCGAATCGTGCCCGGTCCATCTAGCCAACTGCTCCCTGGACCCGGACCACGCCGGTCGATCGTGAAGCGGCGCACTTCATGACGGCGCCACCCAGTCGGCGACCGCGAATACCGCGACCCGCACCCTGCCCTCCCCCCGTGGATCGGTCCATGCCAATAGCAGCTGCTCTGCTCCGAGCCGCGCGATCCGGGGGAAGCCGGAGGCACGGGCGCTCTCCGTGCCCGCCAGCCGGCGCGGCTCTGTCATCGCCCCGTCCGACGCCACTCTGCGGCTCATGATCGACGCCGCCGTGCCCCCACCCTCCTCCTCCAGCCACGTGACCAACGCCGTGCCATCGTCGAGGAGGACGACATCGGTGCGCCCGAGCGGCCGGCCCAGGTCCAGTCGCGCGGGAGGTCCGAAGGTCGCGGCCGCATCGGCAGAGAACGCGACATTCACCTGCGCCTCCCCGTCCGGGGCCGTGAACCATGCCACCGCGACCACCTGTTCCCGTGCGGCCACGGCGGGACCGTTCACGGGACATCCCCCGATCACCCAGCCGTCTTCGTGAACCGGGACGCTCTCCGTCCAGCCGTCCTGCAGGCGGCGCGTGACGTGGATGTCGCGCACTTCCCCCTCGGCCCGGTCGCGAAAGGCGATGACCGGGATGCCGGCCGCAACCGCCGCGCTGGTTTGGCAGCACTCGCAGACGCGGGCGTCCAGGAGCATCTCGGGACCCGCGGCGGTCACTTCCGCCGACTCGCCAGGAGGCAGCCGTCGCGTCCGCAACGACATGGGGCCGGAAGGTTCGGCAGCCATCGCGCGGCCATCCAGCCAGGTGGCCCACACCGCGTCGCCGTCTACAAACAGGGAGACGAATCCATGCTCCGTGGGGGTGCCGTCCTCATGCGGGGTCCAGGGAGCGGACCAGGTCGTTCCACCGTCCTCCGACCAGGCCAGGCGCACGCCGTAGTCGTATGTTCCCTGCCCTCCTCGCCATAGCCAGTGGGCCACCAGCCGGTCTCCCACCGCCCGAATTGAAGGGAAGTCGGCCCAGTTGACGAAGAATTCCTTCCCCTCCGCCACCGTGACGGGATCGGTCCACGAACCGCTGAAGTAGGACGCTGCGAGGCGGTGTCCACCCGCAGCGGGCTCGAGCCAGCTCATCCAGACGCCGGTCCCGTCGGAGGCCAGGTACGGCTGGCCGCTCCCGTGGCCGGGGGGCGCGGCGTCTGAGCACGCACACATTACGGGGAGCCAAAGGATCCACGGGGCCGCCCTCGCGCGCGCCCATTCAGGTATTCCGCGGCGCTTGAGGCGGCTCCCGGATAACGCTGGTGTGGTCATGGGTGTCCCTATGGTATATTGTCGATGTGGCGAGATGCCGACCGGCAGGCCGCAGGCTCGTCGAGAGATTGCGGCCATGGCGGCGGTCCCCGGGCGCGATCGGCGGTAAGGACCTCGCGCGCGAACGTAGTGTATATGTAGGGCAGTGGGTCAAGAGCCCGGCGCGGCCACCGGTGCATCATCGGTGATGTGATTCGAGGCTCCTGGACGAGAACACGCGAAAAAAGGGTAGTCATGGCGTCACCAAAGCGCACCACCGCAAACCGGATAGCCCGTTTCGTCACGGGGATGGGAACGCTCGCGCTCCTTCTCTCGGCGCCCCTGCCGGCTTCGGCCCAGTATTTCGGGCGGAACAAGGTCCAGTACGAGGGGGGCCGCGAATTCCTGGAACTCCGCACACAGAACTGGGTCATCTACTTCTATGCGGAGGAATCGGAGGCGATCGAGGATATCGCCCGCATGGCGGAGAGGTGGTACGAACGCTTCTCCCGGACCTTCCAGCACGAGTTCGAGCGCAGGAAGCCCCTCATCATCTACGCCGACCATCCGGACTTTCAGCAGACGAACACGCTCTCGGGAACGATCTCCCAGGGAACGGGCGGCGTCACCGAGTCGTTGAAGAACCGGGTCATCATGCCCCTCACCTCCGCCTACCGCGAAACCGATCGCATATTGGGGCACGAACTGGTCCACGCCTTCCAGTTCAACATCGCCCAGAGTGCGAGCAGCGGAGGTGCGATGCGGCTGTTCCAGCTTCCCCTGTGGGTGGTCGAGGGCATGGCTGAATACCTGTCCATGGGACGCGAACACCCCCATACGGCCATGTGGCTCCGGGATCACATTCTCAGGGACGAGAAGCCGACCCTGAAGGAAATCACCCGCAACCGGAAGTACTTCGCGTACCGTTTCGGGCAGGGTTTCATCTCCTATCTGGGCGGCATCTACGGCGACGATGCCGTGCAGGATTTCTTCCGCACTTCGCTTCAGCGGGGTTGGGAGGGAGCGATCGAGTACGAATTCGGCCTGTCCCAGGACAGCATTTCGATGCAGTGGTGGCGGGCGATCGAGGCCGAATACCGTCCGCTCATGGCGGGCAAGACGGACCCGTACGACACCGGCGACGTCCTGCTGTGCGTGGAGTGCGGCTCCGGGCGCACCAACGTGGGCCCTTCGCTGAGCCCGGACGGACGGTACATCGTCTTCCAGTCGGAGAAGGACCTGTTCTCCATGGACCTGTTCCTGGCGGATGTGGGGACCGGCCGGATCCTGCGCGCGCTGCGCCGCAACGAGACCGCGTACGTCGACGGCATTCGCTTCATCGACAGCAGCGGGTCGTGGTCTCCCGACAGTCGCAAGCTCGCATTCGTGATCTTCGCCGGAGGCAACAACCAGCTGGCCATCATGGATGTGCAGAGCGGCGACCTGGAGGAGCGCATCGAGATCGAGGGTCTGGGGGCGCTCCAGAACCCGGCCTGGTCCCCGGATGGACGCCGCATCGCCTTCACCGGGCTCAAGGGGGGGATTGCCGATCTCTATGTCTACGAGTTGGAGACCGGCGAGGTGCAGCAGCTGACCAACGACAAGCACGCCGACATGCAGGCGGCCTGGTCACCCGACGGCCGCACACTGGCCTTCGTTTCGGACCGGGGGCCGGACACGAACTTCGATGAACTCACCTTCGGCAACTATGTCCTCTCCTTCGTGGATCTGGAGACGCTTGCGGTCAATTCGATGACGGTCTTCCCCGGGGCCAAGCACATCAACCCGGCCTTCGACGACACGGGCGAGGGACTGTACTTCGTCTCGGATCCCGACGGCTTCCCGGACATCTACCACATGCGGCTGGCGGACGGCGAGATGCGCCGGATCACCAGGGCCGTCACCGGCGTCACCGGGATCACCGCCAGTTCACCGGCGTTCTCGTACGCGCCCAAGGCCGATCTTCTGGCCTTCTCCGTGTTCCATGAGCGGGGCTACATCGTCAACACCGCATACCCGGACGACATGGCCACCCTGGTGGATGTCGTCGCCGACGGGAGCGTCCACCCCGGGCGCCTGCTTCCTCCCGGCCGTCCCGGAGTCCGCAGCCGGGTGGCGAGTTACCTCGACGACCAGTTCACCGGGCTGGTCGAGGACGACGTGTACACCGCCGACCAGGCCGAACCGTACGATCCCGGGTTGCAGCTCGACTTCATCGGCCAGCCCTCGGTGGGCGGGTCAACCGACCCCTACGGCGGCATCGGCCGGTTCGGAGGCGGCACCTCCGCCTTCTTCAGCGACATGCTCGGAGACCGGTCCCTGGGCATGTTGCTGAGGGTCAACGGAGGTGTCAGGGACATCGGTGGCCAGGTCTTCTACATGAACCAGAAGAGGCGCTGGAACTGGGGGGTGGGCGTGCAGCACATGCCCTACCTCTTTCAATACCCCTTGGTGGGTACCGACCGGATTGTCATCCAGAAGTATCGTACCACGGTGGATGCGCTGACCGGGTTGGTCGCGTATCCCCTGTCGGGCACCCGAAGGCTCGAAGCGACCGGCGGGGTGACGCGATACTCCTACCATCGCGAGGATGAAACGCTGTACCTGAATCAGTTCCGGCAAATCATCGGCGTGGAACGAAGAGAGGTCGACCTCAACCGGGATCCGCTGAACCTGGCCTCGGCCTCGCTCGCATTTGTCGGAGACAACTCCTACATGGCGTTTACGAGTCCCGTGCGTGGAGAACGCTTCAGGCTCGGCGTGGAGACCACGGTCGGTACGCTGAACTTCCAGACCGCGACGTTCGACTACCGCCGCTACTTCAACCCCGTGGGTCCCCTGACCTTCGCGTTGCGGGGGCTCCACCTCGGCCGCTACGGGGATGTGGATGGTCTCTACAGGAATCAGCTCTACCCCTTCTACCTGAGTGATCCATACTTCATGCGCGGCTATTCGTACGGCTCATTCGACTTCGGTCTGGAATGTACTCCGGGTGCGGAATCCAATTGCGTGGAATGGACCCGGCTTCAGGGCCATCGAGTCGGTGTGGTGAACGCGGAATTCCGGCTTCCCCTTACCGGGATCGAGGAATTCGGACTGGTCAATTTCCCGTATCTGCCCAGTGAACTCGTCGCCTTCACCGATGTGGGCGTAGCATGGGACAGCAGGTACCCCGTGGAACACTGGAAGTGGTCACGGACCTACCCGGGGCGCATTCCGGTCGCCAGTTCCGGGTTCGCGTTGCGCGTCAACATCCTCGGTGCCCTGATCCTGGAGGGTTATACCGCCTACGCCTGGCAGCGTCCCAGGCGGGGAGGGTGGGTCAAGGGGGTCGCCTTCCTGCCTGGCTGGTAGCGGGGTCGCGTCGAGCCGAGGCCTGGGCGCCGACGGCCGGCTTGTGGCCTTTCGAGGTCCAATGGCTGGCTGTCGGCGCCCTTCGATTGCCGGGTGCGGTCAACCTGCCGGTAGTGCAACCGGGCGCTGAGTCCTACACCTAGAAGATCTCGATCTTCAGATACCGGCCCGGGTTGGCCTTGATGTCGGTCAGGAGGTCTCGCAGGGACTGGACCGTCGCCTCCACCTCCTCGTACAGCGAGTCGTCGGTGGAGAGCCTGCCGAGGGTTCCCTCACCCCGTTCCAGGCGGCCCAGAATCGTGTTGAGCGAGGCGACCGTCTTCTCCATTTCGCCGGAGGTTCGGTTGAGCAGGGCGAGGGCCGCGTCGGCGGAGGCGAGCGCCCTCTTCCACTCGTCGGCCCCCGTGACCCCCTCCACATTCTCGGCGGACCTCTGCAGGCTCTCCATCAAGGTGCGGACCTGGGAGGCCTGACCCGCCGTGAGTTCGGAGAGGTCGCCGACCGCATCGCGCAGGTGGGCCACCACCTCTCCAACCGCAATCACCGAGGAATCATTGAGCAGTGTGCGGATCTGTCCGAGGACGAGCTCAGCGTCGACCGCGATGCCTCCAGCCGACGCAAGCAGGTCCGGGGACGTTTCGCCGGGGATCAGTTCCATCGGTTCGACGAACCCCTCGCCCTCGCCCGGCACGATCGAGACGACCATGCCCCCCAGGACGCCCTCGGAGTACATCTCGATGCGCGAACCCCTGGGAATCCTCCATTCGCCCTCGATCTCCAGGGTGATGAGAACCCCCTCCCCTTCGAGCTGCGCCCGCTCGACGCTGCCGATGTTTATCCCCCGGATGCGCACCGGGTCCCCGTTGCGCACCCCCTGGGCGTTGTCCAGGTGCGTCAGGACGCTGTACCGGCCCCGGAAGGTTCCCGGGTTGGTCATCAGAAAGAGGAAGGTGAAGAATCCCGCGATTCCAAGGATCACGAAGACACCCACCCGGAATTCCCGCAGCTTCGCGGTCGGCGGCACGGCACGCAGGATTTCCTCGTCCGAGAGCCTTCGCCTGCGGGATTGTTCGCTGTTGTTCATGCTATCTCCACGACTTCAAGGGCGGCCTCGGCGGCCGCTCGATCGACAAATGCCCTGACCACCGGGTCGGCGCAGATCCGGAACTCGTCCGGCGTGCCGCAGAACCGGATCCTCCCCCCCTCCAGCATGGCCACCCGGTCGCATATCCACAGCGCGCCCTCCACATCGTGGGTGACCAGGATGGAGGTGACCCGCAATTCGCCCGAGAGGCGCTTGATCAGCCGCTCCACGGCCGCCGTGTTGACCGGGTCGAGGCCGGTCGTGGGCTCGTCCCAGAGAAGGATGCCGGGACGCCCGACGATCGCGCGGGCGATGCCGACCCGCTTCTTCATGCCGCCCGACAACTCGGACGGGAGCAGGTGCAGCACCTGCCGTGGTTCGAGGTTGACCAGCTCGAGCGCCTCCCAGACCGCGCGCGCCGCCCGTCCGGCGCCGATCCGCCGAATGCGGCTCTCGGGAAGTCCCATCTCCACATTGCGGTACACGTTCATCGAGTCGAAGAGCGCCGCGTGCTGAAAGACGTAGCCCACCTGTTTGCGCACGCTCTCCACGTTTTCGCGGCCGCCGAAGTACACGGACAGGCCGTTGACCTCAACGTCGCCCCGGTCCGGTACCACCAGCCCGATCGTCGTCTTCAGAAGGACGCTCTTGCCGGTGCCCGAAGGCCCGAAGAGGGCGAACATCTCGCCTTCGTGGATGTCCAGATCCACACCCGAGAGCACAGGGTGGTTGAACGCCTTCCAGGTGTTCCGGTAACGGATGACGGGATCGGTGTTCATCGAGGAATGCTACCCGAGGAAGAGAGACGGGAACATGGCGTCCAGTATGAACACCGTGAGTGTCTGGAACATGACGGACGCCGTCGTGGTGCTTCCGACTCCTTCGGCGCCCCCCTTCGTCCGCAATCCCATGTGAATGGCGATCACCGGTATCGCAAAGCCGAACGCAACCGACTTGAGCAGCGAGTAGAGGAGGTCCCAGGAGAACCAGAAGAGGCGGGCGCCGAAGAGGAAGGTCTCGAAGGACAGCCCGAGTGCGAGCTGGGACGAGACCATCCCGGAGAAGAGACCCACGATGTTCGCGATGCCCACAAGGAGCGGCATGACCAGCAGCCCGGCCAGGATGCGCGGTGCCCCCAGCACGATCAGCGGGTCCCTCCCCAGGGAGCGGTAGGCGTCGATCTGCTCGGAGACCATCATGGTGCCGAGTTCGGCGGTGATGCGGGCCCCTACGCGACCTACGAGGACGACGGCCGTGAGAACCGGCGCGAGCTCGAGTGCAAGGCTCTTCGCCGTGACGCTTCCCAGGACGTACAGGGGTACGGTCGCGGTGATCTGGTAGCCGCCCTGCTGCGAAGTGACGATCCCGGAGAGGATCGCGGTGACCATGACGATCGGGATGCTCTGCACCCCCATGACATACAGCTGATTGACGAAATCCCTGAATGGAACCCGCATCTGGAAGGTCGCCCTGGCGGTGGCCCACAGCAGCAGACCGAGTTGCCCGCCATGCTCCGCCCAGAGTCCCCACCACCGTCCAACCGCCCTCACGGGACGCTCGTAAAGGGCGGCTCCCGTCACCTTGTCCCGCGGGCGGAGGTACGGCGTCTGCCGCTGCTACCGAGGTAGGGGCCCACAAGGACGCCCAGCGAGAGCGTCTGGTTGTTCAGGATGCCATCCCCCAACTCGTTGCGGATCTCGAAGAAGGGCGTGAGGAACCCCTTGAACCGGTACCTTGCACCCCCGGACAGCTCGAAGGTCCACTCTTCCGTGACCTCTTCCAGAACCGACCCCGGGTCGTCCAGCCGCGAGAACCCCACACCCAGGCCGATCCATCCCACCGCGCCGACCAGGCCGAGCTGCCCCGAGGTCTGCCAGAATTCGCACTGGTTGCAGTTCGGTGAGAGGCGGTCGTAGATGCCGATGAGCGTCAACTGTTCGAAGAGGAAGCCGAGGTCGATCTCGACGCGGCCTCCATACCCGGTGGTCCCCTCGATGAGTTCGGTCCGATAGGCGACATGCCCGCCGGCGCGAACCTGGGCCGCCGTTGGCGCGGCGGAGATCAGGCAGGCCGCGCTCAGCGCCACAACCGCGGCGGCGCGGCGGACAAACCGGGTCGCGTCGATTCCCTTCGCCCCAGCCGCAATGGAGTCCGGTCCGGTCACCACGCCCACTCCCAAGGTTGATTCGGTGATATCGGCAGCCACAGCTTGTAGGGGGGCGCAGGGATCTTCGGAATCCCGCGCCCGACCGGTCCGGGTCAAGCAAATGAAACCACCGGAGTCGAATGTGGTACAATTCATCGAACAGCCGCTTTCGTCGTGGTGAGCCATATGGAAATCTATCGCAATCGCTCCGGTATCGTGGTCCGTGCCATTCGATCCTCCGCACTGGCCGTGATCTGCGTCTCGGCGACCGGAGCCGTTCACGGCCCGGACCGTCTTCATCCATTCCGTCTTACTGTCACCGACGCCGATGTGTTCCAAACGTCACTCGAAGCCCGTATCCGCTTTTTTTGGGACGATTTGCAGCTCGCGGTCATGGAGCACAGCTCGGACATGCGGTTCGAGCTCGCCGAGACCGACGAGGTGGACGCGATCATCGAAGCCTACATTAACGAGATGCTGGTCCTGGAGGCCGGGGATTCCGTGCTCCAGGGCAAGGTGACCGCCCGGGGAATCGAGGACGCGGTCCGAATCGACGAGGTGATGTGGTGGTATCGGTTGGAGTATGCCCTACCCCCGGGGGTGGAACGTGTCGCTGTTCGGAACCGCTTGCTCTTCAACGTCTTCGAGGACCAGCGCAATCTCGTCAATCTCAAGACGCGCAGCGGCAGGGAACGGACGTACGACTTCTCCTGGGACGATGACAACGTCACGGTTCCGGTCGGCTGAGCCGCCCCGTCCCCCCATCATGCCCGGCGCCCCTCTCCATCTTCCAGAAGACGATCCCCCCGGCCTGCTGCCCCACCTCCACCTCCGCCACCCGGGAGAAGTCGCCCAGGTCGAAGATGTCCACCTTTCCCGGCTCGGCACCCACACCCTCCACGGACACGAAGGCATAGCGGCCATCGGGACTTGTGACTACTCCGTGTGTGACGGTCGTCGAGGAGCCGGCTATCGCCACCGCCCGCCCCGCCTTCAGATCGAAGAACTGCACCCCGGCACCCTGCTTGAGCGTTGCCACCAGGACCGCATCGTCGGGGGTGAGGGCGAGGTTGTAGGGACCGCGTCCGGTCTCGAAGATGCGCGCCAGCGACCAGGTTGCCCGGTCGATCTCCAGGATGCGGTCGCCGCGGTTGCACGCCACCAGGAGGGAGCGGCCGTCGCCGGTCGGGACGACCCAGGTGGGCGAACAGGTGGGCGGGGCATGGCCGGTGGAGGCGTTCCCCGCTTCGGCGCGGGCGTGGCTTCCGGCGGTCCCGGTTGCGGCGGGGAGCGGTCCTTCCCGGTCCGCCGCGACCGAGAACCGGCGCGAGACCGCGAAGGAGCGGGTGTCGATTTCCACGATCTGGTCGTCCATCATGCACGCCGAATAGAGGAAGGAACCGGCGGCGTCCATGCGGGCGCCGTGCGGCATGGTGCAGGTCTCGATCCGCTCGACCTCGATCATGTCGGGGGTGTACACGACCGAGACCGACGAGGGCACCATCTCGCCGTGGAGGTTGAAGTTGGCCACGAAGGCGTAGAGTCCGTCGGGCGTGAGGTCGAGGGTGGCGGGGAAGTAACCGAGGAGGATCGGATCGCCTACCAGGGTGTCGGGACCGGCGTGGAACTTCCAGAGCTTGCCATCGGGCACGCCGTGCCCGGTGGTCATGAAGAGGAAGCGCCCGTCGGGAGAGATGTTGAGGCCGTGGGGCCCCTCGGTCTCCACCGCGATCTCGCCCACCGGGATCGTGCGGTCGAGGACCGCGCCCGCGGGTCCGAAGCGGACGCGGTGGAGGAGATCTTCCGACTCGGCTCCAACGTAAATGTAGTAGTCCGCGCGCGGGGGCTCCTGGGCGGCCGCGGGACCTGCGATTCCCCACGAAACCGCGATCATCCACACGCAGACGGCATATGACCGCTTGCTCAAGTGCAATCCTCCATCAGCGGTTGCGACGACGGGTCGTTGCCGGAGTGGAAGGGTAGGGAGGAGTTTTCCGTGAAGGCAAGGGGACGACATCCATGACGATCACAATCCGAAAACACGCCCCCGTGCAGTCCCCGCGAGCGGCGAGAGCGGCGAGGCGCCGGGCTGGCAAGGTGCGACGTGTTCCTCGAGCCGGTGACCGGGCGCGGCCGCGACGGGGCGGTTCGCCATGACCGATCTGTTGCTCGTCGTGGGGGCGGCGCTCGCGGGCTCCTTCATGTGCTCCATCCTTGAAGCCGTGCTCCTCTCGGTCAACCACTCCTACATTGCGCTGCTGCAGAGCCGCGGGCACCGCGCGGGCGACATCCTGAACCGGATGAAGCGGGAGATCGACGAACCGATCGCGGCGATCCTCACGCTGAACACCATCACGCACACCGTGGGCGCGGCGTGGGGCGGGGCCATCGTGGACCGTGTCTACGGAGACTTCTGGCTCGGTGTCTTCACCGCAGTGCTCACCCTCGCCGTCCTGGTTGCGTCGGAGATCATCCCCAAGACGCTCGGGGCAACCTTCTGCAACCAGCTGGCGGCGCCGACCGCCCACCTGCTGCGCTTCCTGGTGATCGTGATGAAGCCGGTACTCGTTCCGCTCGCGGTCCTGAGTCGCTGGATCAGGCCTGCCGGCACGTCCCGGGCCGCCATCAGCCGGGCCGAGATCGGGGCCCTGGCGGAGCTGGGCCGCCAGGAAGGAGCGATCGACGAGGAAGAGTTCCAGGTGCTGTCCAACGTCATGCAACTCGACGAGATCACGGTTGGTGAGGTGATGACGCCACGCATCGACATGGTGGCCGTACCGGTCGAAGCGACGGTCCAGGACGCCATGGACGTGATGCTGGACCGGGGCAAGCTCCGCCTTCCGGTCTACGAGGGGAACCTGGACAGGATTGTGGGGATCCTGCTCGCGCGGGATCTCTGGCGCGCCGCGCGCGAAGGGATCGAGGGAGTGCGCGAGGTCGCGAGGCCGGTGCGGTTCGCCCCCGATTCCAAGCCCGTGGAGGAGCTGATCCGGGAAATGCGCGCCCGGCGCACCAAGATGATCGTCGTGCTGGACGAGTTCGGCGGCACCGCCGGCCTCGTCACCCTGGAAGACCTGATCGAGGAGATCGTCGGGGAGATCCAGGACGAACACGAAGGCGATGAACCCCGCGATTTCCGCACCATGGATGACGGCCGGGTCGTCGTCTGGGGCGGCACGCCGGTCAAGGACGTGCAGGATCGGCTGGGTATCGAGCTCGGCGAGGAGTTCGACACCATCGGCGGCTACGTATTCGGAGCCCTGGAAGGGGTCGGCAAGGCCGGTGACTCGGTCGAAGCGCCGGGCGGGCGGTTCCGGGTTCTGAAGGTGAGCCGGCGACGGATCGAGTACGTGCTCTTCGATCGGCGGGAGTAGCACTCCCGGCGGGGCCGGACTGCGGGTGGCAACCGCGCGGGCGTCAGCCCTCCGTGGGTTCCGGGCCGCTCGCGGCCCCCGAGGTCCCGTCGGGCCCGGCCTCTTCAGCCTTTGCCTTCTTCAGCGCTCGCTCCTCCTGCCAGAACGACACCGCGAGCAGGACCGCGCCACACGAGATCGCCATGTCCGCCACGTTGAAAATGGGCCAGTGCGTGAAACCGAGGTCGATGGGGCCGATGAAGTCCACCACCCCCTTCTCCCACCTCACCCGGTCGATGAGGTTGCCCAGCGCCCCGGCGATCACCAGAACCAGCGCGGTGAGGCGCAGGTGGTCGCGCTCGTGCGCGCGCACAAGGAGCGCCACCATGAGGCCGAGCGCAATGAGCGCCACGGGGATGAAGAACCAGCGCGAATCGTCCCCGATCGAGATTCCGAAGGCGGCGCCCGTGTTGTGGGCCAGCGTAAGGGGCACGTAGCCGCCCAGAAAGTCGGGTCTGGGCGCATTCTCCAGCGCTGCCTCCGCCCAGCGCTTGGTGAGGATGTCGGCAAGAAGTATGATCGGCAGGGCGGTGCCGAGAAATGCCAGTTTTCGTTTCACGGTGATGAGGTTCTCCGCTGGTGAGCCGGTGCGGGGCCGGTACCGGTCTTCCGTCAAGCAGGGGGGATCTTGTCCACCGGCTGCCAGGGCGGGCCGCCTGGTCTGGTGTGGTGACCGGAGAAATGGAGGCGGCGGGAGTCGAACCCGCGTCCGCGAATGAGTCCTTCCAGGCTTCTACGTGCGTAGATCGCCGTTCGGCTTCGCCTTCGGCGTGGGCCGGCGAACCGCCCCCACCGGGCTAGCTACCTGATGTCTCGTTCTCCCGTTCGGTAGCCCAAACCGGAGAACCAGCCCGAATCGTCGACGCTCCCGCGGCCCGCCTCGGGCGGGCAGACCGGGAAACGGGTCGCTTGTGTCTAAGCGGCCAGAGCCAAGTCAGAATTGGCAATTGTGTGGTTTCCGGGGATGATTAGCGAGGCCCCCGGACCTCGGCACGCAGCCTGGAGTTCCCCAAACACGTCGAAGCCGTGTCGCCCCCATGAATGTCAATCAGCGGCCCGCCTGCGCGCTCCGGAACGAATCCGGGTGCGCGCGTGAACCAGTAACAGTAAAGCCACCCGCAAGCGTCGCAAACCCCTCGTCGCCGGCGCGTTCCAGATACCCTCCCAGGACTTCGCGCACTTCGCGCAGGTCGCGGACCTGAAAAAGGCGTTGCCGGAGCCGGCGTCCGCCCGTCAGTCCCCGGGTATACCAGCCCAGGTGCTTGCGGAACTCGCGGATCGCCTTGTCTCCGTCGCGCTCGAAGGCGACCGCGTTCTCGGCGTGACGGATGCAGATTTCGAATCGGGTGCGTACTTCCGGCTCGCCCGGTACCGGCCTCCCGTCCAGGGCGGCGCGAGCCTGGTGGAAGAGCCAGGGCGCTCCGTGGCTTCCCCGTGCGATCATGATGCCGTCGCACCCGGTTCGCTCCTTCATCCGGCGTGCGTCTTCGCCACAGCGTACATCGCCGTTGCCGATGACCGGAACATCGAGCGCATCGGCCAGCGCCGCGATCTCATCCCAGCGGGCCCGCCCGGAGTACATGTCGGCGCGCGTGCGGGGGTGGAGTGTCACCATGCGGGCGCCGGCGTCCCGGCAGGTCCTCCCGATCGCGACCGGGTCGCGGCTGTCCTCATCGAAGCCGGACCGGATCTTGGCGGTCACGGGAAGCGGGGTGGCGGCCACGACCGCCTGCACGATCCGTGCCACGAGCTCCAGGTCGCGCAGGCACCCGGATCCTCCGTTGCGCTTTACGACCTTCTTCACCGGACACCCGAAGTTGATGTCCACGAAGTCCGGTTCGTAGACCTCGGTCACGAGGGCGGCCGCCTCGGCCATCGTCCCCGGGTCCGCCCCGAAGATCTGGATCCCGATCGGGCGCTCCTCGTCGTCGAAACGCAGGTAGTGCGCGGTCCGTCCGCTGCCCCGTACGATCCCTTCGGCGCTCACGAACTCGGTCAGCACCACATCCGCGCCGAAGCTCCGGCACAGTCTCCGGAACGGGGATTCGGAGACCCCGGCCTGGGGGGCCAGAAAGAGGGGTGTCGCGGGGCGCTCCACCAGCGTGAACGGGAGTGTCTTCATACTTCCAACCTGATATGGCCGGGCCGATAGTCAACCGGCAGGGAGCGAGTCCTCACGTGTCTCGCTGGCCTTCCGCGCCCATGCCGAATATCTTGCGGCGCGTGTCGTCACAGTCTCTTCTCCCCTTGAGCGGTCCGCGCCCGCCCGTCGCCATGCATCTTCGCGAGTTCTTCACACCGGAACGAGTCCACCTGCACCTGGATGGTGGTTCCCGGAACGAGGTCCTGGAGGCGCTCATCGGACTCCTCGAACTGGACGACCGTGCACGCACCGTTCTCTCAAGAACGTTGCGCCGACGGGAAAACCTCGGTTCGACGGGCATCGGCCGGGGGATCGCGATCCCTCATTGCCGTTCGCTCGTCGTGACACGTCTGCACATGGCGTATGGTCGGCATCTGAAGGGTGTGGACTTCGCATCCATCGACAACCGCCCCGCGCGGCACTTCTTCCTGATCGTGGCTCCGCCGCTGGAAGTCTCGGGCCAGTACCTGCCGGCGCTGGGCAGGGTCGCGCAGTTCGCCAAGGAAGCGGACGTGCCGGACAGGCTTGCCGCGCTCAAAACCGCCTCGGAGTTCTTCGGCCTGCTGGATTCGAAGGGAGTGTAGCCGGGAGGGTGTACTGCCAAGGTGCCGGCCGCTCGGCCGGATCAATACCGCTTCCGCAACCCCTACCTGTTGACGAACATCCTCAACGGCGCCGCCGAGCCCCGGCCCTCGACACGCATCTGAACAAAGTAGACGCCTGAAGCGACCGGTTTGCCGTTGCGGTCCTTGCCGTCCCAGGAGGCTTCATAGCGGCCGTCGGTGCGGTATTCGAGTTGAAGCAGCGGCAGTCCCTCGCCACCGGGGTAGCGCACCGTCTTGGGAGCGGCCACGAACTGTTGAAGGATGTTGTAGATGCGCAGGGATACCGTGACCGTCTCCCCCTCTTCGAAGAGTGCCTTCTCGAGCACGAAGGGAATCTTCGTCTCGGTGCTGAAGGGATTCGGGTAGTTCTGTTCCAGCCTGAAGTCGGGATCCTTCCCGACCACGGGCGGAGGACGCTCCTGGGCGGCTAACGCGGTGAAGCCGCCGGAACAGAGTAGAAGGATGACGCAGAGAGTGCGCCTCACGATGATATCCTGCTTTCGGTCAGTAGCGTTGGTACGTAGGCCCTCCCAGGGCTGGGACCTCAATCGAGCCGTGAGCTTTGCTGTCTTGCTCGTATATCTTACCTACTGGGTACGCCACAGGTCAAGGAAAGATCCCGGGACGCGCGCTCTTCCGGCCAGGTCGGGGAGATCAGCGGGCAGATCGTCGGACTCCTTGGGAGATCGACCCGGACACCCGCCGCCCCGAGTCCAGCCGCTGGGTCACGCCTTGCGCGTCGAGGTAGGCGAGGATTGGAATCAGGTGTTTTCGGGTAACCGGGAGGACCCGGCGAAAATCGGCCGGGCCTAGTCCTTCTTCACCCCCGAGCTCCTCCACCACCCGGTTCGCGGCCTGTTCGATCGCAGCTGTCCGGACCCAGTAGGCATCGCCGAGGAGGACAATCCGTCCCTCCGACGCGAGGAAGGCGAGCACGGCACCGGTACGCGGATGACCCGACACCAGCGCTTTCAGCTCGTCCGTGGCGGGTCCCTGCAGCCCTGCGTGCTCCAGGAATCCCAGGATGCGATTCGACAGCTCTTCCTCCTCCGCTGAGAGAGCCACCTCGAAGCCAGGGAGCCGGGCGACCTTGCCATCGACGATCAAACGTCCCTGGCGCTCGAGGCGGGCCGCCAGTCCGTCCGCCAGCCTGGGGTGTGCGTGTGAGGGCAGCGACGCGCGAAGTGCCGCCAGGGGTGCCCCCGCAGCCAGGGAATGGCGGTCGTGGTGGCGCCGAACCGCTTCCAGGATCTTCGCTTCGCCAGCGGCTGCGATCCCGGTATCGAAGTACACGGTGTTCAGCCGCCAAAGATCTTCGCCCACCGTGCCGGGGGGCTCCCCGCCCCACCCCGCCCGCACGCCGAGCAATCCTTCTTCCAGCCCCTTCCACCTGGCGAGCACGACCGCGCCCCGGAGGCCGCGCTTCCCACCGCGGGCGAGCGCTCCGAGCGCGTCACGCTCCTGGTTTGACAGCCGTTTCCGCTTGGGGGGGACGGGCTCCAGAACCACGCCGCCCGCGATCGTGGTGACAGGGGAATAGGAGCGGACCACGAACCGGTCCCCG
The DNA here is from genome assembly GCA_965211795.1 of Longimicrobiales bacterium. Classification (GTDB taxonomy): domain Bacteria; phylum Gemmatimonadota; class Gemmatimonadetes; order Longimicrobiales; family Gaopeijiaceae; genus Bin94. The sequence continues at coordinate 1,864,756 of OZ242973.1, read as the reverse complement.
CAGCGCGCAACGACGGGTGCTTCCAGTCTCAGCTGGGCCGGTGCGCTCATTCCCGGCTCCACCTCCCCGTTCCCGAAGAGGGCCACGCGGCACATGACCTCGACGGTTCCGAGGTGCACCCGGACCCTCTGTCCGTGCTCCAGCCGCCACCCGGTGTCCTCCAGGGCGTGGAGCTCCACGGTCAGCATCATGGACGGCGACCAGCTCGGGTCCGTAACCAGGACATCGCCGCGGGCCACCAGCCCACGTCTTACCGCCGCCCCCGTGAGTGCGAGCGCCGTCCGTTCGCCGGCTTCCGCGAACTCCACCTGCGTGCCGTGCACCTGAACGGCACGCACACGCGCCTCGTCGCCCCGCGGCAGGATCCGCACGGTGGCCCCGCGCAAGACCCTTCCCGACCAGAGCGTCCCGGTAACGACCGTGCCCGCGCCTTCCATGGCGAAGACCCGGTCGACGGGCAGCCGCGCGAGGTCGGTGGCGGAACGCTCCAGGGCCTGCGCGGCGGAGCGCAACAGAGCATCCGACAGCTCTGCCAGGCCAGCGCCCGTCCGTACCGATGTGGGGATGATCTCCGCGTTCCGGTAGTCCGTGCCGGCCAGGAGTTCCCCCACCTCCTCGGTCACCAGCTCGAGCCACTCGGCTTCGACGAGGTCGGCCTTGGTGATGGCCACCAGAAGCCCCTCGACCCCCAGCAGCCTCACGATGGCGAGGTGCTCGCGCGTCTGCGGCATCACACCCTCGTCGGCGGCCACCACCAGGAGCACGATGTCCATCCCGGTAGCGCCCGCAACCATGGTCCGCACGAACCCTTCGTGACCGGGCACATCCACGATGCCGAATGCGTATCCCTCGGCGGGAGCGTAGCGCGCAAAGCCGAGTTCGATGGTGATGCCACGCCGCTTCTCCTCGGCCAGCCTGTCGGTGTCCACCCCCGACAGGGCCTCCACCAGCGAGGTCTTCCCGTGATCGATGTGACCGGCGGTGCCGAGGATGAGGCTGGTTCGCGGGCTACTCATCGCGCACCACATCGGGTGGGTCGAGGAAACGGAATGAGCCGAGGCGGCGGCCGCCCAGCATGTGAAAGGTGGTGAAATCGTCCAGCAGCGACAGGTGGGCGCGTGACCCCAGCAGGTCGGGCGGCACTTCTCCGTCGAGCAGGTCCTGGAGCTGAGCGCGCGCCACGGGACCGATCCTGCGCGAACCCTCGGGCGCCCGGCACGCCGAACCCCGTACACCCCCCGCAGCCAGGTCGAAGCGGCCCATCTCCCCCTCCTCGAGCATTTCGCCGCACGCCGTGCACGCGGAGAGTTCGGGACCGAACCCGAGGATCTGCACCATCCTCCATCCCAGGGCGAGCACTTCTCCGTGCACGTCCGCCGACTGGGCGGCTTCGAGTCGGTCCAGACCCGCCGAGAGGGCGTCGTAAAGCTCGGCATGGGGCTCCTGGCCGGCGTGTCGCAGGACGAGTTCGGCGGCGATCGACGCACCGGCCAGGCGCTGGAAGTCTCCGGCCAACCCGAAGCGCGTCTTCACCGGGGTGAATTCCCGAAGGGATTGGAGTTCCCGGCGCTCGCGCACAACGATCGCGGCGACCCCCTCTCCGAAGGTGCCCGGAGTCCCCCGCCCCTTCGAGGCGTCCTTCCTGACGCCCCGCGCCATCACGGCCACAAGTCCCAATTCCTGCGTGTAGAACCTGAGGACCCGGCTGCTTTCCGAATATGGATGCGCCTGGAGCAGAACCGCGGGTGTCGTTACGGTGGACATCGGCGGGGCCCTGTCGCCGAACCCTCCGACCACGCTAAAGCGGCGGGGCGCAACCGCACCGTGGGCCGCGCGTCGAGCGTTGACGCGGTCACGCTTTCAGTTCCTCAAGGAGACGCGCCCGACGCTGCACGTACTTCTTCTCCGGAACCCGGCCGGCTTCCCGCTCTTCGTCCAGCCTGGCGATCGCGACGAGAACCTCCTGCCTCGTTCGCCGGGCCGGGCTCCGTCGACGCCGGGCCTGTGAGCGCGCCGACACGAGGGCCCCCGCACCCGCCAGCGCGAGGGTGATGAGTATCGCGGCGAGGGGTACCGATCCAAGGGGCCCCGCGGTCCCTCCCTCTGCGACCGTGACCACCGACGACGCCACGTCACGACCCGCAAACCGGCGGTATCGCACTCCCTCGATCTCCACCTCCGGTACGTTGGCCAGCCCGGTCACGGCAACTTCGCCGGCCGGTTCGCGGACCAGCAGCTCCATGGAGCCCGTGGTCCCCTCCATGGGAACGCTGAAACGCTCCGTGGAGATCGTGTAGCGAAACAGGTAGACGCTCTCGCCGGGCAGTATCGGTGCCGAGACATTCGCCCGTCCGTCGCGGAAGCTCGCCATGCCGGGCGCAAGGTCGCTGCCGACGCGGAAGTCGGCTGCCTCGGGGGGAAGTGCGTGGGACCAGGTGGGTCCCTGCTCGCTGGCAACCAGGGTGGCCCGTGTATCGTTGCCAAGTTCGAAGTAGTCCGCAACCGCCCAGCCGGGCCCGGGATCCAGCGGCTCGGCGAAGAGATTCCGGATCCGGATCCGGGCCCCCGCACCAGGCGCGGCCGGAATCGCCGGGTACGCCTGGATCAGGTAGGTGCCTTCGACCGCCGGGTGCGCGGTGATCGCTTCACCGATGTAGAGCACGTTCTGGTAGCGGATCGTCGCGACGAAGACATCGTCGGTGCCGTCGCCGGACACTTCGGGCAACCGTATCTCGAAGGCTCCACCGTCCCCCACCGGAACGCTGTCGATCTCTCCGGAGAACTGCGACGACACACGGTGAAGCACCACGGTGCCGCTGTCCGCCGGCTGATCGCCGACAAGGACCTGGCCGGAGAGCACGCCTCCACCGGGTTCCTGGCCGTGCGCCAGACCGGTTCCGGCCTGCGGTCCGATCGATGACGCCGCCAGGATTGCCAGGAAACGGACGACCGGGACCCGGCCATCCCCGGGCAACACCGATCGCACGGCCGCGCAGGTTCGCACCGGCGGGCGACCCAGCATGCGCGGCCACTCCGTCAGCGGTCGAATCGGCCGAGGTCTTCGGGACGGAGCCTCCGCAGATGTTCCTCCAGTGCCTCGCCGCTCATCGGGTCTTCATCACCTCCGAACTCCTCGCCCTCCTCCGTCTCCGCTACTTCCATGACCAGCGTACCCTGCTCGAGCAGGGAGTCGTCGGCAAAGATGCGCGCCTCCATGCGCAGTGCGATCGCGATCGAATCGGAAGGCCGCGCGTCGACGGAAATGACCTCGCCGTCCCGGTCGATGATCAGCTCGGCGAAGTAGGTGCTGTTCTCCACCCTTGTAATCAGCACGCGCTTCAGGGTGCCGCCCATGCCACCCACCACCGAGACCAGGAGATCGTGCGTCAGGGGACGCTGGAAGGCGACGCCGCCCAGGTGCATTGCGATGGCGCTCGCCTCGCCGGGACCGATCCAGATGGGCAGAATCCGCTCCGTGCCGACCTCCTTGAGGATCACGACCGGCGTGTTCGACGTGCGGTCGAACGCGAGGCTCTTCACACTGACCTCGATCACACGCGATCCTCGCTTGCGGGACATGATCTCACAGTTTCAACGCCGTTTTCAGATCATCCACCCGATCCGTTCGCTCCCATCCGAAGAGTCGCACACGGCGCCCGTTCTCCATGAGCGTACGGGGAGTGCGGCCGAAGTGTCCATAGGCGGCGGTGGGCAGAAAGACCGGATTTCGGAGCCCCAAGGCAGTGATGATTCCCCGGGGCGTGAAGTCGAAGACCTGTTCCACGGCCCGGGAAAGATCCTCGTCGCGAACCATGCCGGTACCGAACGAATCCACCCAGATCTGAACGGGGTCGGCCCTGCCGATCGCATAGGCGAGCCGCACTTCGCAGCGGTTGGCGGCGCCGGCAGCCACCAGGTTCTTCGCCGCCCAGCGCGCCGCGTAGGCACCGGAGCGGTCCACCTTGGTGGCGTCCTTTCCCGAGAAGGCGCCACCGCCGTGCCGTCCCATGCCGCCGTACGTGTCGACGATGATCTTGCGCCCCGTGAGACCCGAGTCGGCGGCGGGACCGCCATGCACGAAGCTGCCGCTCGGGTTGACGTGGTTGACGGTGCCGTCCGGGTCGAAGTGGCGTTCGGGGAGCGACGGCGCGATCACCTTCGCGATCACCTCGTCGCGGATCTCGGCCTGTGTCAACTCCGCGCCCCGATGTTTCTCCGCATGCTGCGTGCTGACCACGACGGTCGCAACGCGCGTCGGCACCACCCCGTCGTATTCGTACGTCACCTGCGACTTGCCGTCGGGTCGCAGCCACGGGATCTCTCCCGACTTCCGGGCTTCCGTGAGGCGCATGGCCAGGGCGTGGGACGCCGCGATGGGGGCCGGCATCAACTCGGGCGTCTCGTCGCAGGCGAATCCGAACATCATGCCCTGGTCCCCCGCCCCGCCCTCGCTCACGCCGGCCGCGATCTCGTCCGATTGGCGGACGAGCGCCACATGGCAATCGGTCCCGTCCGACCCGTCGTAGAGCGGGCTCTCATATCCGACCTGACGGATCACCTTCCGGACGAGCGCGGGCACATCGGGAAGCTCGCCCTCGGTCCCGATCTCGCCGGCCACCAGCACCCTGTCGGCCGCCGCCAGCGTCTCACACGCCACCCTGCCTCCCGGATCCTTCTTCAGAATGGCGTCGACAACAGCGTCCGAGATCTGGTCCGCGACCTTGTCCGGATGCCCTTCGGTGACGGATTCTGAGGTAAAGAGGCTGAGGCTCAACGTACGGATCTCCTGACGGGGAACACAGAGGGGCTGTGGGTGGTGAAGGTCCTGCCAGCGAGACGGTTACCCCTGTGGCAGACTGTCACGGAAGGAAGATTTGGGCGACTCGTCAAGTCCCCGGCGGAAACACGCGATCCAGGGTGGGACGGAGGGCGGTGGCGAAACGCCGCTTGGCCTCCGCCCCGTCAGGTGCTTCCAGGGACAGGGCGGCGGCGGCATGGATCTCGTCGAGGCGGCAGTTGCGCACCAGTCGCTTTATGCCGGGCAGCGATCGCCACGCAACGGATAGCACGTCCACGCCGAGGCCGAGAAGGAGCAGTGCGCCGAGGGGACGTGTGGCCATCTCCCCGCAGGCGCTCACTTCCACACCCGCGGCGCGACCGGCACGGGCCACCATCGAGATCTGCCGGAGCACGGCCGGGTGGAAGGGATCATAGAGGTGGGCGAGCCGCGTATTCGTCCGGTCGACGGCCAGCGTGTACTGGACCAGGTCGTTGGTGCCGACGGAGAAGAAGTCGGCGTGGGCAGCCAGTCCGGGGGAGGCAAGGGCGGCGGCGGGGGTTTCGATCATTGCGCCGACCTCCACTGAGCGTCCGAAGGGGATTTGCTCGCTGCGCAACTGGTCCTCCGCCATGCCGAGCAACTCCCGCACCGCCGCCATCTCGGGGGCGGTGTTCACCAGGGGCACCAGGATACGCAGGTCGCCGTGGACGGCGGCTCTCAGCATGGCGCGCAGTTGCGTCAGAAAGAGTTCGGGCTCATCAAGGCATACGCGCACCCCACGCCTGCCGAGAAACGGGTTGTCCTCGGCGGGCGTGCGCAGGAAGACGGGGAACTTGTCCCCGCCGAGGTCGAAGGTCCGGATTAGGACGGGGTGGGAGGGGAACGCCTCCGCCACCTCACGGTAGGCACGGTACTGCTCATCCTCGCCGGGCACGGTGCTGCGGCCCACAACCAGGAACTCGGTTCGGAAGAGACCGACCCCCTGGGCGCCGAGCACACGCGCACGGGCCGCTTCGCCCGGAAGGTCCAGGTTCACGCGCAGGGTGACGCACTGCCCGTCCAGCGTGACCGCCTCCTCCAGCGCCATCGCCGCGGTCTCCCGCTTCCACCCTCGGATCGTGGCCCGGCGCCGCTCGAACCGGTCCACCTCCCGCGCGTCCGGCTCGATCACGACGCGGCCCGACCACCCATCCACGACGATCGTCTGGCCGTCGCCGGCCCGCGTGCTGACATCGCCCAGTCCGACAGCCGCGGGGATCTCGAGCGACCTTGCCAGGATCGCCCAGTGCGAGGTTCGCGTCCCCTCGTCGGTTGCGAGGGCCACAACCCGTGACCGATCGAGCGAGGCGACGAAGCTGGGCGTGAGGTCCTTCGCCACCGCGACGATTCCTCCCAGGTCCGCACTCCCGATGTCCCACGGATCGGGGAGGTCCAGCAGCCGGCGGAGAATCCGGACCTTGAGGTCTTCGAGGTCGTTGAGCCGGTCGAGCACCATGGGGTGGGACGTGCGGGACCAGCGGTCCTTCAGTTCGAGCATGCGCCAGTCGAAGGCGCGTGCGGCCGTCAGACGGTTCTCCGCGATGTAGCGTTCGGTGCCCCCCACGACCTCCGGGTCGTCCAGCATGAGGACCTGCGGATCGAAGATGCGCGCCTCGATCGGCCCCAGACGGGACGCGGTCTTTCGCTGGATGCCATCGAGTTCCTGCCGGGCCCGCCCGAGCGCTCGCCGAAAGCGTTCGAGTTCCCTGTCCGGCCCGCCAGCGGGAGCGGCAACACGGGGCACATCGGGGACACTCCAATCGACCCTGCGCACCCGTCCCCGGGCGATTCCCTCGGCGGCGGGAAAGCCCTTGAGGACGATGGTGCAGGTCGCGTCATTCACCGAAGCCGCCCCTCACCAGGCGGGCCAGCGCCTTCACCGCCGCCGCGGCATCGTCCCCCTCGGCGGTGATGGTCAGCGAACTCCCCCTTTCCGCGGCCAGCATCAGCACCCCCATGATGCTCTTCCCGTTCACCGAAAGCCGCTGCTTCCTGACCGTGACCGAAGAGGAAAAACCGCCCGCGAGCTTCACGAACTCGGCGCACGGCCGAGCGTGCATGCCCAGCCGGTTGGGCACCTCGACCTCGAGCGAACAGGTCATCGGACCGTCACTGGCCAGAGCCTGTCGCCCCGATTCACTCATAGTCCTCGATCAGCGAGTCCCGCGGGTTCATGGCACCGCGCAGGCCGTCGTCAAAGCGCCTCGGAACATCGACACCCGAGTAGGCGAGCAGCTGGTTCATGGCGATCACCTCGCTGATCGCGATCAGGTTCTTGCCGGGATTCAGCGGGATCGTCAGTCTGGGAATCTCGACGCCGAGGATCCGCACCATTTCCCGGTCCAGACCCGTCCGGTCGTACTCCCGGGAGTCGTCCCACGTCTGGAGGTCGACGATCACCTCGACCCGCTTCCGCTGGCGGGTGGCCCGCGTCCCGAACATCGACGCGACGTCGACGATGCCGATGCCGCGGATCTCCATGTGGAACCCCTGGCGCTCGTGGCCCTTGCCCATCAGCACGTCGTTGCCGCGCCGCGATACGAAGATCAGGTCGTCAGCGACGAGCCGGTGTCCGCGTTGCACGAGCCCCAGAACGCATTCGGATTTGCCGATTCCGCTCGGCCCGGTGAAGAGAAGTCCGATTCCGTAGACATCGGCGAGCGATCCGTGTACGGTGGTGACCGGGGCCAGCACATCCTCCAGATACGGCTTGAGCGCCCGGTAGAAGTCCCCCGTTTCGATCCGGGTGCGAAGTACCGGCACGCCGGCGCGCTCGGCCGCCGCCAGGAAGGGGTCCGGCACCTTCTGCCCGCGTGTGACGAAGACGGCGGGAACGTCGTGGGCGAATACGGTCGCGAGGCGCTCCTCCAGCTCCCCAGGTGTCAACGTCGACAGGTAACTCATCTCCGTCTTGCCGAAGACCTGCGTCCTGCCTTCCGGAAACCGGTCCGTGTAGCCCGCAAGCGAAAGACCCGGACTGGATACGTCCGGATTGGCGATCCGCCGGTCGAGGGCCACGCGAGGGGTGAGGAGTTCCAGCTGCAGCGACGCCTCCCGGGCATCGAGGAGCTCCCCGACGGTGACGTAGACGTTCACGGCGCAGCCGGAGCCGGGGGAGTCGTTTCCACGGCCGGCGGTACCTTCAGCTCGACGACACCTGACGGAACTCCTTGCGCCTTGAACGGTCACGCTTCAGCCGACGCTTGATATGGGTGTCCAGATCGTCGAGTGCCACCCGGAAGTCCGGACCCTCGCCGCGGGCCACGATCGGCTGGCGCCGGCTCCGCGAAACGATCGCCTCGACCGTGTGCGATCGGCCCTGGAGACGGAAGACGACGCTCACATCCATCACGGCCGGGTCGAAGCGGGGCCATCGCTGCGCCAGGGACTCCGCGCGATCGCGCAGTCCCGGGTTGACTTCACATCCGTGGGCCGTGATTCGTGTCGTCATCCTGTCGTCTCCTTGGTGGGATTCTGGTGGCGTCCAACCGATACGACATCTCCGTCCGTCCCTAGTTTAGCACCCCGCGCCCGGCGGGAAACCCCGTCAACCCGGGTCGGGGCGGCCGCCGTCCGCCGCAACCAACGAGAACAGCAGCTCTTCGAAGGCGTCGGCCACACCGTCCCAGGTGTAGCGCTCCGCCATGGCTCGCGCGGCCCGCCCCATGCGATCACGGGTCTCGGGCTGCAGGGTCCGGCCCAGCGCCGCAGCGAGCGCGTCCACCTCGCCGTGCGGCACGAGCAGACCGGTTTCCCCGTGCCGGACCGTCTCTCTGAGTCCCGGCGAGTTGGAGGCGACGGTGGGGGTCCCGCACGCCGAGGCCTCGATGCTGGTGATTCCCCACCCCTCCTTCGGCGACGTGAGCGCGTGAACCCACGATCTGGACAGCAGCTCCCTCTTCTGCTCGTCCGGCACGAATCCCGCGAAGTGCACGCTGTCCTCGATCCCGAGCCGCCGGGCCGTGTCCTCCAGAGCGGGACGGGCATCACCCTTTCCCGCCACGATCATCTTCACGCGGCTGCCCCCTTCGCGGAGTCGCGCCAATGCGGCCAGCACCAGGTCCACCCGCTTGTAGCGCTTCAGCCGGCCCAGGTAGACCACGGTCGGATCCGCGAAGCGGGTGGCGGCCGGGCCCAGCCCGTCGAGTTCCACACCGTTGCGGATGACGGCGATGCGGGAGGGATCGAGTCCGCGGCGACCGAGATCCTCGAGAGTGCTCTGCGAAACCGCGACGCACTGCAGTCCCCGGTACGCCACCGGAATGATGCGCTCGAAGAGCCAGGTGGCGGTGGCGAGGAGCGGGTTCGCCTCGCGAAAGGCGGTCGCGCCGAAGAGGTGGTGGACCAGGAGAAGGTCGGCCCGGGCCCCGGCCCAGACCGGGGCCAGCATGGGGACCTTGTTCAGATCCTCGATGGCGACATCGAAGGCCCGGTCGGCCAGATGGCGCTGGCAGTACAGCGGGGCCGCCAGGTTGAAGGTGTAGCGGCCGCCCGTGCGATGCACTTCGATGCCGTCGATCTCGGCCGTCGGCGCGCACCCCTTCCACCCCGAGCAGAGCAACGTTACCCGATGGCCCCGCCGGGCAAGCCTGCCGAAGACCTGGTGCAGGTGCTCCTCCGCACCTCCCCCCTGCGGGTTCTCGCGATCCTGCCAGTTCACGACCAGGATCCTCAGCCTTGGGCCGATGGACTCGGTCAACGGTCAGGCCGGCCCGGGCGCATCGGTCCGGGCGGAGCGGTACACCGCATCGAGGACGCCGTTCACGAAGCGCGGCGAATCGGCCCCGCCGTACCTCTCCGCAAGACGCACCGCCTCCTGGATTGCCACCTTCGCTGGCAGGTCCGCGAGGCACAGGATCTCCGTGGCACCGAGGCGCAGAATGCCGCGGTCCATGACGGACAGGCGATCGAGCCGCCAGTTGTCCATGCAGGTGACGATCGCATCCTCTATCCGGCCGCGGTCCTCCGCAAACGTGCGGACCAGCCGCTCCAGGTAGCGTACCCTGGCGGGGGCCACCGTCCGCTCCCCCATGGTGACCGCCAGCGCCTCCGGCATCGAGCCGCCTTCACCCTCCGTCTCCCACCGGTAGTGCACCTGGAGGAACCAGGCCCGCGACCGGCTGCGATCCCGCCGTCTCCGCGCCGCGGGCGACCGGCTCAAGAGCCCTCCGGCCTCTCCGGAAGGGACGTGTAGAGCGACAGCATGTCCAAGGCGGACTGTGCGAACTCGGCGCCCTTGTTCGCACCGTACACGTTGGCGCGCAGCAGGGCCTGTTCGCCGGTCTCGGTGGTCAGCACACCGAACACGACCGGAATGTCCGCAGTGAGCGCCACCCGGCCCAGTCCGTCGCTGGCCTGCCCGGCGACGTAGTCGAAGTGGGCGGTCTCGCCGCGGATCACACACCCGATGGCGATGATGGCGTCGTGCCTCCGCGAGTCCGCGATCCTGCGGGCCGCCTGCGGCAGGTCCCAGGCGCCGGGTACGTACAGGACGGTGATGTTCTCCGCCGCAAGTCCGTGCTCCAGCAACCCTTGGCGGGCACCCTCCAGCAACTGCTCGGTGACCATGCTGTTGAAGCGTGCCACCAGCAGCACGATCCGCAATGATCCGGCTTCGGGTTCCATGCTCACTCCCCTTCCTCCCTTTCCGCCCCGGCGACGGCACCGGAGTCCATCGCCATCACGTTGCCGTTGTCGATTCGCACCCCTGCGAAGGGCACCCGCCCCGCCACCTGCAGGGCGTATCCATCGAGCCCGACGATACGCCGGCTGCTGTTGGTCAGCAACCTGATCGAGGTCAGTCCCAGGTCAAGAAGGATCTGCGCGCCGATGCCGTAGTCGCGAAGAACCTGCTGCGGAGCCGGAGGATCCCGGTCGGGGGCCGGACTCCCCCCGAACCGGCGCAGACGTTCGATCAGCCGGTCGCCGGCGCGGTCGCGGTGAATGTACACCACCACCCCCTCGCCCTCCCTCTGAATGCGCTGCATGGCGCCCGCCAGCAGGTTGCCCTGCCGCTCGTCCAGCGAATCGAAGGTCTCGGCCAGCGGATTCTCCGCGTGCATCCGGACCAGCACGTCGTTCCTTCCAGCGACATTCCCGCTGACCAGCGCGATATGGACGCGATCGTCGATGTCGGTCCGGTAGCCGATGAAGAGGAACTCGCCCCAGGCGGTGCGCAGCCGCGTTTCCACCACCCGCCTGACCAGGCGTTCCCGGGCCAGCCGGTACGCCACCAGCTGCTCGACCGTGATGAACCTGAGGTCGTGTTCGCGGGCCATGACCTCGAGCTCGTCCCGGCGGGCCATCGTCCCGTCCTCGTTGAGGATCTCGCAGATCACGCCGGTGGGCGCCAGACCGGCGAGACGGGCCAGGTCGACCGCGGCTTCCGTCTGGCCCACCCGGCGCAGCACACCCCCCCGGCGGGCCCTGAGTGGGAAGATGTGCCCGGGCCGCCTGAGGTCGTCGGGAGTCGACTCCGGGTCGGCCAGCACCTGTACGGTCTTCGCCCGGTCGTGCGCGGAGATCCCCGTCGTGACGCCGAAGCGGCGGTGGGCGTCGACAGAGACGGTGAACGCGGTGCCCTGCGGGTCGGTGCCGCGCTCGGTCATGAGCGGAAGCTCCAGCGCGTCCGCTCGCTCGGCGGTCATGGAGACGCAGATGAGTCCCCGCCCGAACTTGGTCATGAAGTTCACCAGCTCGGGGGTGATCTTCTCGGCCGCGCAGACCAGGTCGCCCTCGTTCTCGCGGTCTTCGTCGTCGGCAACGATCACGAGCCGGCCCGCGGCGATGTCGCGGATCGCGGCGGGGACGCTGTCAAGGGGCATGGGTGCGACTCTCTCGAGGGGGAAGCGATCTTCCGGCCTCGACGAAACGCCTGACGTATCGACCGATGAGGTCGGCCTCCACGTTGACGGGATCGCCCGGCTCGAGGGCGGAGAAGTTGGTGTGTTCCCAGGTGTACGGGATGATGGCCACCTCGCAACACCGGTCGCCGCGAAGGCCGTTCACGGTGAGGCTGACGCCGTTGAGGGCGATGGAACCGCGCGGAATGGTGGCGGCGAAGACGTCTTCGGGCAATGCGAACTGCATGAACCGCGTTTCGCCCTGTGCCCGCAATCCCCGAAAGGTGGCCACGCCGTCCGCGTGACCCTGCACCAGGTGGCCATCGAGCCGGTCGCCCACCTTCACCGCCCGCTCCAGGTTGACGGCCGCGCCGGCATCGTACCGGGCCGCGACGGTGCGCTCCATGGTGGACGCGCCGATCTGCACGGTGAACGTGCCTTCGGCGAGCGAGCGAACGGTGAGGCAGGCCCCGTCAACCGCGACGGATTGCCCCGGGGCCAGCTCCGTGGCGAAGGGGGCCGCGATCGCCACGGTGCGACCGCTCTCCTCCTCGGTGACCGCCACGATCCTGCCTGTGGATTCGATGATCCCGGTAAACAATCAGCCTCCGCGATCCAGAACGATCAGGGTGTCAGTTCCGAATCTCAGCGGGTCTAGCCTCGGCTGCCACCCCTCGAAGAGGGTGCCGATGTCTTCCGGCCGGCCGCCTGGAGCGAGCGGAAAGGCCGGGACGCCGCCCTCCCCGATCACTACCGGCGCCACGAAGAGGTAGAGCCGGTCGACCAGCCCGCCCGCCAGCAGCGATGCCGCCAGCTCGCCGCCTCCCTCGCAGAACACGCTGGCAACACCCCGCATCGCCAGCGCTTCCATGAGCGCGGCCAGATCCAGTCCGCGCCCACCGGCCGGCACGGCCACCACCTCCGCCCGGTCCCCCAGCCGCCCCTCCACCCGCCCCACCCCCCCCGGCGCCGTCACCACGATCGCCCGTCCCCCGCCACCACCTTTCAGCGCCCGCAGGCTCGCGGCCACCTCCCCACGCCGGTCCAGCAACACCGGCACCGGCGGGACACGCGGCTTCACATCTCCGCGCGCGGTCAGCCTCGGGTCGTCGGCCTTCCATGTGCGGGTGCCCACCAGGATCGCGTCGAACCCCGCACGCAAACGGTGCACCTCCGACCGCGCCTCCTCTCCCGTCAACCACACCCGCCTGCCCCCGCCCGGCGCGATCCGGCCGTCCAGACTCACGGCCAGCTTCAGTGCGACGTAGGGCCTGGCGGTGGCGGTCGCCGCGGCGTGAAAGAACACGGGGTTCTCCGCGGCCCAGTCGTGCCGCTCCCCGCACGGTCCCACCACACACACCCCCCGCCTGCGCAGCCACTCACCCCCACCCCCCTCCGCCGCACCCGGCTCGGCCGCCCAGTAGACCACGCGCGCGACTCCCGCCGCGCGTATGGCCTCCGTGCACGGCGGCGTCTTCCCCGAGTGCGCGCACGGCTCCAGGCTGCTGTAGAGCGTGGCGCCACGGGCGCGCTCCCCCGCTTCCGCCAACGCGGCCGCCTCGGCATGCGGTCCCCCGAACTCCACGTGGTGGGCCTCAGCCAGCGTGACTCCGCCGCGCGCCAGCACCGCGCCCACCATCGGGTTGGGGTGCACCCGGCCCCACCCCTCCCGCCCGAGCTCGATGGCACGGGAGAGGAACCCGTGATCGGTGGCGGTCAGGCGTTCGCCGCCGGCTGCCTCGCGAAGAGGCGCCCTCACGGCGTCACCCTCACGGCCACCGACGCAAACCAGCTCCGGCGCGACGGATCGTACTCGCCGCTCCGGTCTTCGAAGGGATCGCCCACCCCGTCGGCCACCCCGACTTCGAGCGACAGCTGCGAGATCAGGAAGTTGTACCACGCGGACGCAAAGTAGACCGTGCGCTCGCTGGCGAGCCGGCCCGTCACCGCGCCGGTCTCGTCCAACGCGCCTGTCGCCGACACCGTCGCCTCGCCCACGTAGCGGTCCCAGCCCGCCCCGGCCATCAATCCCACCACGAACCAGTTCTTGCCCAGCATGGCCCGCAGCGAGGTCACCTCGAGGTCGGCCTCCACTTCGCCGGGGTTGCCTTCGCCGACATCACCCGCCCCGATGGTCTCGTGCCAGCGCCGCGCAACCGAGACGGAAAGGCCCGGCACGGTGAACGACTCCCGCAGAATCCCCACCCGCGCCCCCAGGCCCACCCCCGACGACGGACCCCCGAAGCCCTCTCCCTCCGGCAGCCAGAGCCGCGAATACGACCCGATCAGGTCCGCCGAGAAGATCCCACCGAAGCCGGGGCCGAGCTGGAAGCCGTCCACCAGGCCCGCCGACACCACGGCTCGCAGACCGATCACCGTCGGGTCCACCTCCTCCGCGAGGCCCTCCACGGAGGAAGCCGATACACGCGGCATCCCCATCCCGATCCCGTTCGCCGCCAGTGCGAAGCCGAAGCGGGGAACGCTGCCCATGCGGCGCCCCGCCGTGCTCGACGTCCCCGGAACATCGCTGCCCAGCGCGGACGCGAGTCCCACCCCCCGCTGCACCGCCAGCGCCGCCAGCACCAGCTCCCGGCACGGCGACATCAGGTCGCGGTCGGCGGCCGCACAGCGCATGGCCAGCTCGGTCACCCCCTCGATCCCGGTCCGTCCCCGCGGCAACTCCTGCGCGGTTGCGGCACCGGCCCATCCGCCCACCAGCGCCGCCAGCGCAGCCGCGATCCCCCCCCGCCTCATCGCACCTACTCCCCTCCGACCAGTTCGACACCCTCGCCATCGACCACTTCGCCGACACTCCACGCTTCGTCGCCGAGTGCCTCCAGCACCGCCGCTTCGTGCGCAGCCGACACCACCAGGATCATCCCCACCCCCATGTTGAAGACGCGGTACATCTCCGGCAGCGCTACGCCGCCTCCGCGAGCGAGCTGAGTGAAGACGTTCGGCACGGTCCACGAACCGCAGTCGATGCGCGCCCCCACCCCCTCGGACAGAACCCGCGGCAGGTTGCCCGCGATCCCGCCGCCGGTCACGTGTGCCATCGCCCGGATGCACCGCCGCTCCAGCAGCGGCCACAGCGCCCCGAGATACGACCGGTGCACCCGCAGCAGCACCTCCCCGGCAGACGCGTTCTCCCCGGGGAACTCGTCGTCGACGCCGAGGCCCATCCGGTCGAAGACGATGGTGCGGGCCAGGGTGAAGCCGTTTGTGTGCAGACCCGACGAGCGGAGCGCGACCAGCCGGTCCCCCGCGCGAACCGCGGATCCGTCCACGAGGCGGGCGCGCTCCACCACGCCCACCACGAAGCCGGCAAGGTCGTACTCGCCCGGCGCATAGAAGTCCGGCATCTGCGCGGTCTCGCCGCCGAGCAGGGCGCACGCGTTCTCGCGGCACGCAGCCGCAACCCCCCCGACCACCTCCGCCACCACGCCCTCGTCCATCTCGCCGGTCGCCAGGTAGTCCAGGAAGAAGAGGGGACGGGCCCCCTGCACCAGGATGTCGTTGACGCAGTGGTTGACCAGGTCGCGCCCCACCGTGTCGTGCCGACCCGTCAGGAACGCCACCTTCAGCTTCGTGCCGACGCCGTCGGCGCTCGACACCAGCACGGGTTCGGCGAGGCCGCCCGGCACGGCGTAGAGGCCCCCGAAGGCGCCCAGCTCCGACAGGGTGTTCTCGTCGCTGGCCGCGTCGAGAAGGGGGCCGAGCGAGCGCTTGGCGCGGTCGGCGGCGTCCAGGTCGACGCCCGCGTCCCGGTAGGTGAGTGGGTCGTTCACGCAAGTCTCCCGTTCAGCGGCGTGCCACCGCAAGTTGCGGTCCCCGGGCCACCAACGCCTCCAGTGTCCTGACACGGTCCTCCAGTTCCCCCGGCGTGAGCGTGCGGAAACGGTCCACCGAGAAGGCCTCGACGGCGCAGGATCCGGTGGCCGCTCCGTACATCGTCGCCCGCTTGAGCGCCGCCGCGTCGGACGTGCCCGCACGGGCGAGGTGGCCGAGAAAGCCCCCGGCGAAGGCGTCGCCCGCGCCGGTGGGGTCGATGATCCGCGCCACCGCGCAGGCGGGACAGGAGAAGGTCCAGTCGTCGGCGAAGAGAACGGCGCCGTCCTCGCCCCGCTTGACCACCACCAGGGTGGGGCCGTGCCGCCGGATCCAGCGGGCGGCCACGGACAGGTCGTCCTCGCCTGCGAGCTGGCAGGCCTCCTCGTCGTTGACGAGCAGAACGTCCAGGCGGGCAAGC
Source organism: Longimicrobiales bacterium (assembly GCA_965211795.1). Lineage (GTDB taxonomy): Bacteria > Gemmatimonadota > Gemmatimonadetes > Longimicrobiales > Gaopeijiaceae > Bin94. The sequence goes on along the minus strand of OZ242973.1, from coordinate 1,848,846 downwards.
ACCCGCATGAGCGCGTCCGGGGTGCGCTCGATCCAGTAGTTCATGGTGTCGGCCGCAACCAGATCGGGCGAGCGCATCTGGTCGAGCACCCCGAGCTGGAGTTCCGGGTGGATGTTGCCCAGGAAGACGATCTTCGAGTCGCGGTACTCGTCCGGCACCATCGGGTCGAAGTCGGCGAAGACGCCGAGGCGCGTTACGGTGGTTTCCCGGCTCCGGAAGTCGTCGCTGTAGCGGCCGCCCCAGAAGAAGCTCTCGCCGGGCTGCTGCGCCAGCCCCGTGAAGTCCACGCCCCGGTCGCGCAGAAAGCGTAGCTGCGCGAGCGGGTAGTCGTCCCCGACCACCCCGACCACGCGCACGGGCGCGAGGAGCGAAGCAGCGGCGCTGAAGAAGACCGCCGACCCGCCGATCACACCGTCCACGCTGCCCGCGGGCGTTTCCACCGCATCGAGCGCCACACTGCCGACGGACAGAATCTGCATACTATCTGTCCGGATCGACCGGGAAAGGGGGGTCCGCGATGCTCGTTTTGGACCCTCCAGGAGCCTCGTGACAGATTCCGTGACAGATTCCGGGTAGAATCTGTCCGCACACGGTAGCCTCACTCATCCCGCACCATCCGTTCCGGCGCCTCGATACCGAGCATCGCCAGTCCGTTCCGCAGCACGATCCGCGCCGCCAGGGCCAGGGTAAGCCGCGCTTCACGCAGGCCGGCATCCTCCACCAGCGCCGCCAGCTCCGGGTTCCGTGTCGGATGTCCCGCCTGGTACCATGAATTGGCCAGCCCGGCGGTGCGTTCCAGGTAATCGCAGATGACGTGCGGCGTCCGCCCGGCGGCGGCCCGTCGCAGGAACCCCGGGAACTCGGCCAGCTGTTTGATCAGCTCCCTCTCTTCGCGTGCCTCGAGCAGCGAGGTGTCGGCGTGCGGGGCGGTCGACTCGTCGGGGACATCCCATCCCCTCTCACGCGCCAGCTTCTCGAGCCGGCAGAGCCTGGCGTGCGCGTACTTGACCTTGTAGACCGGGTTCTTGTCGGACTGGTCCAGCGCCAGGTCGAGGTCGAAGGTGAGGTGGGCTTCGGGGCGGCGCATGAGGAAGAAGTAGCGGGCCACGTCGGCCCCCACCTCGGCCACCAGCTCCGCGAGCGTCGTGTACGAGCCGGCGCGCTTGGAGAACCGCACCTCCTCGCCGCCCCGCTCCACGGTCACCATCTGGTGCAGCACGTACTCGGGATATCCCTCGGGGCGCCCCAGTGCCTGCAGCCCCGCGCGGACGCGGTCCACGGTGCTGTGATGATCGGAGCCCTGGACGTTCACCACCTCGCGGAACCCCCGCTCCCACTTGCTCATGTGGTAGGCCACGTCGGGCAGGAAGTAGGTGGCGGACCCGTCGCCCTTGACCATGACCCGGTCCTTCTGGTCGCCGAACGTGGTGGTGCGGAGCCAGAGCGCGCCGTCCCGGCGGTAGGTGAGGCCGGTCGCGTCCAGCGCCTCGAGGGTCCCCTCGACGCGCCTGTCGGCATAGAGGCTTCTCTCCGAATAGTACTCGTCGAAGTGGACATTGAAGCCGGCGAGGTCACGCTTCTGCTCGTCGCGCAGGATGCCGACCGCAAAGTGGCGCATGGCCTCCAGCGCAGCCTCGCTGGCGTCTTTCTCGTACCGGTCACCCTCCTGCTCCAGGAAGGCACTTGCGATCTCCACGACGTACTCGCCGTGGTAGCCGCCCTCGGGAACCGGCTCGTCGTGGCCGAGCAGCTGCCGGTACCGGGCCCGGACGGTTTCGGCGAGCCGGGTGATCTGGACGCCCGCGTCGTTGAAGTAGAATTCGCGGTGAACATCCCAGCTGGACCACTCGAGCAGCCGGGCGATCACATCTCCGAGCGCGGCCTGGCGGCCGTGGCCGAGGTGGAGCGGTCCCGTCGGGTTGGCCGAGACGAACTCGACCATGATGCGGCGGCCCGCGCCGTCCTCGTTGCGTCCGTACGCGGATCCCGCCGCGATGATGGGGTGCAGCACCCCGCCGACCGTCCCGGCCTCGAGAAAGAAGTTGAGGAACCCCGGCCCGGCGACCTCGATCCGTTCCACCCCCGCGATGCCGGCCAGCCGATCGGCCAGATCCCCCGCGATGTCCCTGGGGGGACGCTTCAGGCGCGAGGCGAGCGCAAGCGCGATGTTCGACGCGAGGTCACCGTGCGAGGCCTCCTTCGGCTTGTCCAGACGGAAGCGGATGTCATCGACTCCCCACCCCGTCGCGGCTTCGCGCAGTGCGTCCGAAATCCGCTCGGTGTGCATGCCCGTCAGGCGCCCTTCCCCCCCGTGGAGTCCTTGCCCGAGTCCACCCCGGATCCCGACGCCACCTTGCCACCGCTCCCACCGTCCCCCTTCGCCCCGGCGGACCCCGCCGCGTCACCCGCCGATCCGGATCCATCCTTTGCGCCGGCCTTGTCCCCCGCCTTCGTCTCCGCCCCGACCCCGGCCTCCTCGCGCGCCCGTTTCCGGTAGTCGTCCGACCGGTAGTCGGTGATGTAGAAACCGTCCCCCTTGAAGAGGAAGCCGGCTCCGCCGGAGATCAGCCGTTCGGACGCGTGGCCACAATCGGGACACGAGGCTCCCGGTCGGTCGCTCATCCGCTGGAAGACTTCGAAATCACGGCCGCACGCGCGGCATCTGTAGTCGTAGGTGGGCATCTGGTGCCGGTCCGGCATCCGTTTGGGAGGGCGGTCGAGAGCTGTCCAGCCAAGAAAAATAACACTGGCGGGAGATCCCCTCACTGTCTCGATGCCGGGGCCGGTCAGCCGCGTTGGCCATCACCGCGGATTGTCGTACGTCCCCCACTCGGCGCGCAATGCGTCGCTGATCTCGCCCAGGGTGACTCCGTCCTTCACCGCCGCGATCATCACCGGAAGCAGATTGTCCTCGCCGCGGGCGGTCTCCCTGATCGCGCTCAACCGCGCATCCACCACCACCGGATCCCGCTCCGACCTGAACGCCGCCAGCGACGCCGCCTGGCGCGCCTCCAGCTCCCGGAACTCCGGCCCGGGCGGCGGCTCGTGCGAATCTTCGGTCTCGTACCGGTTCACCCCCACCACGACCCGCGTCCCCGACTCGACCTCCAGCTGGTGCCGGTAGGCGGCCCGGTGGATCTCCTCCTGCATGAAGTCGATGGCCCCGGCGGACCCGCCCATCTCCTCGATCCGGCCCATCATGGCAAGTGCCTCCTCCTCGATGCGGCCGGTCAGATGCTCCACCAGAAAGCTCCCGCCGAGGGGGTCGGCCCAGTCTGCGACGCCCGATTCCTCCGCCAGGATCTGCTGGGTGCGCAGCGCGAGGGCGGCGGCACGGGCGCTCGGCAGCGCCAGCGCTTCGTCGTAGCCGTTGGTGTGCAGCGACTGGGTGCCGCCCAGGACGCCGGCCAGCGCCTGCACGGTCACGCGCACCACGTTGTTGAGGGGTTGCTGGGCGGTGAGCGTGGAACCGCCGGTCTGGGTGTGGAAGCGGAGGCGGCACGAACGGTCGGAAGCGCCGAAGCGCGCGCGCATGAGACGCGCCCACACCCGCCGCGCCGCGCGGAACTTGGCGACCTCTTCGAGCAGGTCGTTGTGGGCCGCGAAGAAGAAGGAGATGCGGGGCGCGAAGTCCTCCAGTTCGATCCCGCGGGCCAGCGCGTGGCGCACGTATTCGATGCCGTTGGCCAGGGTGAAGGCGACCTCCTGGGCGGCGGTCGACCCCGCTTCGCGGATGTGGTAGCCGGAGACCGAGATCGTGTTCCAGCGCGGCAGTTCGGCGGCGCAGAAGGCCATGAGGTCGCTGACCAGGCGGAGCGAGGGCCGCACCGGGTAGATGTAGGTCCCGCGTGCGACGTACTCCTTGAGGATGTCGTTCTGGACGGTGCCGCGCAGCCGGTCGCGGGGCACGCCCGTCTCGTCGGCAACGGCCGTGTAGAGGGCGAGGAGGATCGGAGCGGTCGCGTTGATGGTCATGGAACACGACACCGCCCCCAGGTCGATGCCGTCGAGCAGGGTGCGCATGTCGGCGATGGAGTCGATCGCGACGCCCACGCGGCCCACCTCGCCGGCGGCCATCGCCGCGTCCGAGTCGTAGCCCATCTGGGTGGGGAGGTCGAAGGCGACGGAGAGGCCCGTCGTGCCCCGGTTCAGGAGGAAGTGGTAGCGGGCGTTGGTTTCCGCGGCCGTGCCGAAGCCGGCGTACTGGCGCATCGTCCAGCGGCGTCCCCGGTACATGGTGCGGTAGACGCCCCGGGTGAAGGGAAACTCGCCCGGCTCGCCCAGATCGCCGGCCGCAATGAAGCCGTCCGGCGGCGCGTCGAGGAAGGGGTCACCCTCACGGCGGTTCACGCTTCTTCCACCTCCGCGAACTCGACCAGCAACTGTCCCTTCTCGACCGCGTCGCCGGGCGCCGCGAGCAGCCGCTTCACCTTCGCCGCCGCGGGTGCGCGCAGTTCGTTCTCCATCTTCATGGCCTCCACGATCAGTACCGTGTCACCCGCCTCGACCTCGTCGCCCTCCCTCGCCGCCACCTGAACCACCAGACCGGGCATGGGAGCCTTCAGGGGCGCCACCTTCGCGCCCGCCCCGGCCTTCGCCGACAGCCACCGCACCCGGTGCGCACGCGGATCCAGAACCTCGGCCGGGACGCTGCGGCCATCAAGCTCCAGCTGCCACTCGCCGCCCCGGCCACCGTGGGCCCTCAGGGCGAAGGAGGTCCCGTCAAGGAGGAGGGAGTAGGCCTCTCCGCTCGGATGCGGCCGCCTCCGTCCGGCGGAGTTCGGGGGCGTGGTCGGGGCGAGCGAGGCGCGGGCCGGGTGGCCGTCGATGATGAGGGTCCCGTCGGAGCGCACCTCGACATCGTGCCGTTCGCCGAGCAGGGAGACGACGTACCGCGTGCCGGCGGGCGCATTCGCGCGCGTGTGCGTCATCGGCCGTTGGGACGGGGGGGATCGGTGGCCGGGACGGCGCGAGCCCACCTCGAGAGGGGGGTGGCTCTTCGGCGGATGCGGGGGGAGGCGCGTCCAGGTCTTGCCGAGTGCTCGAGGAGAGCGGCGGCGGCCACCAGCGCCCTTCGCGCGGAGGCCGGGACTTCGGCGTCAAAGAGTTCGGGGTGCTCTTCCAGGTAGCGGGTGGAGATGCGTCCCGCACGGAAGTCGGGTTCGTCCATGACGAGGCTCAGCAGCGGGGCGCTGGTGGAGACCCCGTGGATCCCGAGTTCGCGCAGCGCTCCCTTCATGCGCCGCAGCGCCACCTCCCGGTCGGCGCCGTGCGCGACCAGCTTGCCCAGCAACGGATCATAGTGGAGGCCGATCCCGGTGCCGCGCGCGATCCCGCCGTCCCAGCGGACTCCCGGGCCTCCGGGAATCTCCAGGCCACTCACGACTCCCGTCGCGGGCAGGAAGCCGTCGAAGGGGGACTCGCTGGTTATACGGCACTCGAGGGCGTGTCCCCGGAGCGGAATCTCATGCTGTCGCAGCGGGAGCGGCTCCCCCGAGGCGACCCGGAACTGCCACTCGACCAGATCGATCCCCGTGACCATCTCGGTGACCGGGTGTTCGACCTGAAGGCGAGTGTTCATCTCCAGGAAGAAGAACTCGCCGTCCTGGTAGAGGAACTCGACTGTGCCCGCGCCCACGTAGTCCACCGCCCGGGCCGCCCGCACCGCCGTCTCGCCCATGGTGCGTCTTTCATCCTCTCCGAGGAGCGCCGACGGCGCCTCCTCGATCAGCTTCTGGTGGCGGCGCTGGATGGAACACTCGCGCTCGAAGAGGTGCACGACGTTGCCGTGGCCGTCCCCGAAGAGCTGCACCTCGATGTGGCGCGGCCGCTCCAGAAACCGCTCGACGTAGACCCGGCCGTCACCGAACGCGGCTTCCGCCTCGCGCCTGGCCGCCGAAAAGGCACCGGCCACCTCATCCGGCCGCTTCACCACGCGCATGCCCTTCCCCCCACCCCCCGCCGCCGCCTTCAGCACGACCGGGAACCCCACCGCCTCCGCCACACCACGCGCCTCCCGCCCCGAAGCCAGCGGTTCGCTCGTCCCCGAAACGACCGGCACCCCGGCGTCCTCCATGCAGCGGCGAGCCTCGGTCTTGTCCCCCATCACCCGGATCGTCTCCGCCACGGGGCCCACGAAGACGAGCCCTGCCCCCGCGACGGCATCGGCGAAGTCCGCGCGCTCGGCCAGGAACCCATACCCCGGATGCACGGCATCGGCGCCGGCGCGCCGCGCAACCTCCAGCAGCCTGCCGATATTCAGATAGCTGTCCGCCGCCCGCGCCGGCCCGATCGGGTACGCTTCGTCGGCGTGGCGGACATGGGGCGCCCCCCGGTCCGGCTCCGAGAAGACCGCGATGGTGCGGATCCCGAGTTCGCGGGCTCCGCGGATGACGCGCAACGCGATTTCGCCCCGGTTGGCGACGAGGACGGATTCGATCAAAACGCCAGGACTCCGGGGCGCCGGTGGATGATTTCAGCCGGCTGGCGGCCCCGTGGCGCAAGGTCCAGGGGCCGGACGCCTCGGTCGCCCGTACGAAACAGGCGACCCGGCAACCGGCTGTCGGATATCAGTTAATGGTACCCGTCACCGTGGTCTGCGCGCCATTCCTGAAGATCCGGAATGCAATCTCTTCGTCGTCCTCGTACGAGCCCAGAATCCGGTGCAGTTCGGCGATGTCGTCGAGAACCCGCCCATCGACGGCGACCACCACGTCGCCCGGCCGGAGTCCCAGCGGCGAGTCGTCTTCGACGTCCGCGACCAGCACGCCCTCCGCCGTGCCGAAGTAGGCCCCGAGTCCGGGGTTGAGCTCGACCAGGTCGAGTCCGTGTGTGCCGCGGCTGCCGAACCAGTTCCCGCCCCAGCGAAGCTCCACAGGCCTGGAACGAAGCGTGTCCGCGCGGAAACGCAAGGTGCCCGGGAACCTCCACCTGGCCGAGTCCAACTGGAGTGTCCCGGTCCGGTTGCGGATCCCTTCCGACAACTCCCGGATGCGCTCGAGCGTTTCCCCCCGCCTGGATTCATCCGACCACCAATCGCTCAGGCCGCGGAGCGCATCGCTGCCCGTTCCCCACGAATAGAACGGCATGGCCTCGGGAACCACGGCGAAGGTGAGCCGCTCGCCATCCCGGTCGACCTCGAGGGTCACCGCTTCCCCCTCCGGCACTTCGCCGACCAGTGCGCGCAGCCGCTGCCCGGGCAGGTCCGGGTCCTCTTCGTCCTCGCCTTCCAACGGTTCGGAAAGGTCGTGCCCATCGACCGACAGAATCATGTCGCCGTCGATGATTCCCGCCTTCGCCGCCGGACCGTCCTCCAGCACGTCCGTCACCACGACCCCGAGTTCATTGTCACCGTCACTCCTGACCATGACGCCGAGCATCGGCCGCATCGCCGACTCGGCGAGCTCGACGCCGAAGCGCCATGGCGGGCGCTCCTCCTCCGTCTCCTGGGCCAGGGTCGCGGGCGCCACCATCGGCAATGCGGTGAACACCAGCGCCGCAAGTCCCGCCAGCCCCGCGGCCCGTCCTGCCTGTATCTTCCTGGACATCGTCATGCCTCCTTGTGGTTTCCGCGGTCCCGCACGCGACGCAGAGACCGCCCGTAACTGTCGATGGGATGCCGGATGCGCGACAGGCGGTTGCCCGCCACGGCGTGCGGCCGTCGTGTGCGAGGGTCCGGGGCCGCCGGCCTCAGAGCGGGATGTTCCCGTGCTTCTTCGGCGGGTTGGCGTCGCGCTTGTCGACCAGCATGTCCAGCGCGCTGACCAGCCTCGGCCGGGTGTCGCGCGGATCGATCACGTCGTCCACGTACCCTCGCGAGGCCGCGATGTAGGGATGCGCGAACTTCTCGCGGTACTCGACCCTCCTCGCCTCGGCCTCCGCCTCGGGGTCATCCGAAGCGGCGATCTCCTTGCGGAAGAGGACCTCGACGGCGCCCTTCGGCCCCATCACCGCGATCTCGGCCGATGGCCAGGCCAGGTTGATGTCGCCCCGGATGTGCTTCGAGTTCATGACGTCGTAGGCACCGCCGTAGGCCTTGCGGGTGATGACGGTGACCTTGGGGACGGTCGCCTCGCAGAAGGCGTAGAGGAGCTTGGCGCCGTGCCGGATGATGCCGCCGTGCTCCTGCCCGACGCCCGGAAGGAACCCCGGCACGTCCTCGAAGACGACCAGCGGGATGTTGAAGGCGTCACAGAACCGTACGAACCGGGCTCCCTTGTCGGAGGCGTCGATGTCCAGCACCCCCGCCAGCACGGCGGGCTGGTTGGCCACCACTCCGACGGCGTGCCCCCCCAGATGGGCGAAGCCGGTCACCAGGTTGCGGGCAAACCCGGCGTGCACCTCATAGAACTCGCCGTCATCGACAACTTCACGGATGACGTCAAGCATGTCATAGGGGCGATTAGGCTTATCTGGCAACAGTTCAAGTATCTTCTCGCTGCGACGATCGTGCGGATCCTCGTCCGCGCCCGCTGGCGGACGCTCCGTGTTGTTCTGAGGGACGAACCGGAAGAGGTCGCGGACGCCGGCCAGGCACTCCGCCTCGCTGTCGTGCGCGAAGTGGGCGACGCCGGAAGTCTCCGCGTGCACGTCGGCGCCACCCAGCCCCTCCATGTCGATGTCCTCCTGGGTCACCGTCTTCACGACCCCGGGCCCGGTCACGAACATGAAGCTCGTCCCCCGCACCATGTAAACGAAGTCGGTGATCGCGGGAGAGTACACCGCCCCGCCCGCGCACGGACCCATGATCACGCTGATCTGCGGAATCACCCCCGAGGCCAGCGTGTTGCGCAGAAAGATGTCCGCGTACCCGCCCAGCGACACCACGCCCTCCTGGATCCGCGCTCCCCCCGAATCGTTGAGGCCGATGAGGGGCGCGCCGTTCTTGAGGGCCATCTCCTGGACCTTGACGATCTTCTCCGCGTGGGCCTCGCTGAGCGACCCGCCGAAGACGGTGAAGTCCTGCGAGAAGACGTAGACCAGGCGGCCCCGGATCGTGCCGTAGCCGGTCACGACGCCGTCGCCCAGGAACTTCCTCGAATCGAGGCCGAAATCGGTCGAGCGGTGGGTCACGAACCGGTCCAGCTCGACGAACGATCCCTCGTCGAGGAGGAGGTCGAGGCGTTCCCGCGCCCCGAGCTTGCCGCGCTCGTGCTGCGCCTTCAGACGCGCTTCGCCTCCTCCCAGAGACGCTTCGCGCCTGAGCGCCGCCAGCCGCTCCAGCGCCGCCTTCATCGTCATCGGGGACCCCGGGGACCCTTCACGTGCGAACGGCTCAACGGATCGCCGGGATCAGGGTGGAATCCGCAACGAGCGGGTGAAGGGCGCCCCCGAGGATCCGGACCGGGTAGAACTGTCGCGTGAGGCGGCCATCGGCGAAGGAGTAGGTGCCGGTGACACCTTCGAAGGGACCCAGCTCTTCCAGGGTGGCGATCACCTCATCCGGAGAGAGCGCGCCTTCGCGGTGCGCGTTCACCGCCATGCGCAGCAGGTCGAAGCCGGCCGCCGGGATCATGCTGGTGAGAGAACGCTGGAAGAGCGTTTCGTACGCCTCGACGAACTCCGGCGGCGGTTCCCGCACCTCTCCGGGCGGAGTCGCGCTCACGGCGATGACGCTGTCCGTGTGGCGCCGGGCCACCCCTTCGACCACCAGCGGGTCCGTCCACCCGGCCGTGCCCGCGACCTGCAGCTCGATCTCGTCGAGCCCGAAGAATGCGATCTGGGGCGCGAGCAACTCGATGTCGGCGGGAGGGGCCGCGACGACCAGCGCCGAGGGCCCCAGGGCCTTCGCTTGCGTGAGGTCGTCCTCGAAGGTCGTCTCGCCGGGGTCGTACCGTATTCGGCGCCCGATGACACCGCCCAGTGACAGGAACTCCAGCCGGAAGGCGTCCATCTCGACGCTCTCGCGCGAACTTCGCGAGTGTATGATGACGGCGTCCGCATAGCCGAGATCCCACAGGGCCCGGGCCAGCGTACGACCGGCCTCGGGGTCGCCCGCGGCCAGGCTGTAGACGCCCCGGCGGCCGTAGGGGAGCTGCGTGGCGGTGGGCGAAAAGAAAGCCAGATCGCGGGGCGCGGCCCTCACCGCCGCGCGTACGTTGTTCGCGTCGAGGGGACCGATGATGGCCAGCGCACCCTGGGCCAGGAGCGCGTCGACACCGCGGGCGCTGCCGGATGCAGTCCCCAGGTTGTCTTCGACCGCGACCTCGACATTGACACCGTTTCGGCGGGCCAGCAGGGCGCCCGCTTCCAACCCCTCAATGAAGAGACGCGCGTACCGCCGGTTCGAGGGGGAGCCCGAGACCGGAAGTACCGCGCCGATCAGCAGTTCGGCAGAGGGTGGCTCCTCCGCACCCGGGTAGACCGGCTCCACTGACTCGGTGTCGACCGTCTCGACAAGGGCGGAATCCGGCTCGGCTTCGGCAATCCCCGGGCCGATTTCAGGTGATCGTGCAGCAACCGCCTCCACCGCATTGTGTGCACTCGTCGAACAGGCAAGGACCGAGCCGATCAACGTTGAGGCCAGCGCTGCGTGGCGAAGCCCGCGCGGGCGGGAACGGCGAGGCGACGGACCGACAGGGCGCGTGCGCGATACGGCCGCGATGGATGCGACACCGGCCCTGCCTACCGCTGCGCTGGGGTTTGCCACAGGCTGCCTACTCGTCTGTCGGATCCTTTTCCTCGTCCGCCGCTTCCTGTGGCGCCTCATCCTCACCCGGCGAGCCCTCGTCTTCGGCATCGCCGGCAGATTCGTCCGGTTCCGCCGCGGCTTCGGGTTCGTCTGCCTCTTTCTCGACCTCGTCCGCGACGGCCTCGGGCTCGTCTTCCGCACTCGCAGCCTCGTCTGCCGCAGCTTCAGCCTCTTCAACCACAGGTTCCGGCTCTTCGGCCGCACTCTCGGGTTCATCCGCAACGGCCTCGGCTTCGTCTGCGGTCTCGGCTTCGTCCGCAACGACCTCGGCTTCGTCCGCAACGGTCTCGGCTTCGTCCGCGGTCTCGGCTTCGTCCGCAACGGCCTCGGCTTCGTCCGCAACGACCTCGGCTTCGTCCGCAACGACCTCGGCTTCGTCCGTAACGACCTCGGCTTCTGCGGTCACCTCGTCCGCGACCTCACTCGCCTTTCGCCGCTCCGGCGCGCTCGTGACTTCGAGCACGATGCGCCGGTCGGAGGCGTCGGAAGCGATCACCCGCAGCGACACGGCGTCACCGGCCTGGAAGTACTCCTCCAGCGAATCGGCGGGCACTGCCGCGTGCGAACCCGGAACGAAGCCCTCCACCCCTTCCTCCAGCTCCATCACGACACCCTTGTCCTGGAGCCGCGCCACCCGTCCGTCCACTTCGTAGCCCTTGGTGAACCGGGTCACGAGCTCCGGCCACGGATCGTCGTGCAGCTGCTTGATGCCCAGCGAGATCCGCTTGTTGTCAGAGTCCACGTCCAAAACCATGACCTCGACCTCCATCCCCTTCTGCACCACTTCGGAGGGATGTTCCACGCGACGGGTCCAGCTCATGTCCGAGACATGCACGAGACCGTCGATCCCGGCCTCGATCTCGACGAAGGCGCCGAAGGAGGTCAGGTTGCGCACGGTCCCGCCAAGACGGGTTCCGGTGGGATACTTCAGCGGAAGCGCGAGCCAGGGATCCTCCTCGATCTGCTTCATGCCGAGGGAAATCTTCTCGTCGGTGGGGTCGACCTTCAGGACCACGGTTTCGATCTCGTCGCCGATCGACACCAGCTTGGACGGGTGACGAACGTTGCGTGTCCACGACATCTCGGAGATGTGAACCAGCCCCTCGACCCCCTTCTGCAGCTCCACGAAAGCGCCGTAGTTGGTGATCGACACGACCTTGCCGCGCACCCGCGCACCGACCGGATAGCGGTCCTCGATATCCGTCCAGGGGTACGGCAACAGCTGCTTGAGGCCCAGGGAGATGCGCTCCCGGTCCCAGTCGATGTCCAGCACCTTGACGTCGAGGCGGCTCCCGATCGTCACCACCTCGGAAGGATGGCCGACCCGGCCCCACGACATGTCGGTGATGTGAAGCAGTCCGTCCAGACCGCCCAGATCGATGAAGGCGCCGAAGTCCGTGATGTTCTTGACCACGCCCTCGCGGACCTGTCCGGTGAGAAGCTCCTTCACCAGGGTGGTGCGCTTCTTCTTGCGTTCGCGTTCGAGGATCACCCGGCGCGACACGACGATGTTTCGGCGCCGCTTGTTGAGCTTGATGATCATGAAGTCGTAGCTCTCGCCGATCAGGTCCTCGATGTTGGGGACCCGCCTGAGCGCGATCTGCGAGCCCGGGAGGAAGGCGTCGACGCCCATGATGTCGACGGTCACGCCGCCCTTGATCTTGCGTGTCAGGAGACCCTTGACCGGGCGGTCGTTCTCGTGCGCGTCCTTGATGAGCTCCCAGACGCGCAGGAAGTCCGCCTTTTTCTTCGACAGGACAACGACCCCGTCCTCGTCCTCGAGGCTCTCGAGGAGGACTTCCACCTCCTGGCCGGCCTCGATCTCGTCCGGTTCCTTGAATTCGTCGAGCGGGACCGCGCCTTCGCTCTTGAATCCGAACTCGAGGATGACGGTGGCCTCGGTGATTCGCAGCACCCGGGCCTGGACGATTTGTCCCTCGCGGATGTCGCCGCCGGCCGTCCGGTGCTCGTTGAGCATGGCCTCGAAGTCGTCCCTGGAGACATCGAGGACTTCTTCGCCGAAGGGATCGTGAATCAGCTCCGGCGAGATCTCGCCGGGAAGGGCCTGGTTCGAAGGCGGGGGATCTGTCGTAAGAGGCGGGCCGTCGTCGCCCGGCTGGGGTTCTTGATTCTCGTTCATGGTCGCATCGCCAGCACGGGGCTGGCGCTCCGGGGATCGATGCCGGCCTGGCGGATCTTCGCGGGAGACCGGGTTGAGTGATCGTGTCGCGGCCGGGTCCGCCCGCGGCTGACCCGGGACCGCTCTCGTCCCGTGCTTTCGGCATACGCGGGCGTCGAACCCGCGCTTGCTCACAGGTACAGTCCTTAAATCTAGTCAAATCCGCATGGAAACGGGTAACCCGTGTCTGGACGCCGCGTGTGTCAACGCCGTCAGCGAGCGGCCTCCACCATGCGAACGATCGCGTTCGTCTGGGCGACGGGATCGAGATCGGTCGTGTCGAGAAGCACCGCATCTCCGGCTTGCAGGAACGGCGCCACGGCTCTCGAAGCGTCGCGCCGGTCGCGGCGGGTGAGGCGGGCGGCCTCGGCCTCGATCTCCGCAGCATCGGGCCGGATGCCGCGCTGCAGGAGACGCCGGCGGGCGCGCTCCCCGGGATGGGCGTCCAGAAAGACCTTCACCTGGGCCTCCGGGAAGACGACCGTGCCCATGTCGCGGCCCTCGGCCACCAGTCCGGGGCCCCGGGCGGCGTTGCGCTGCAGCTCCAGGAGATGGGCCCGGACCGCCGGAACGGCGGCGACCTGCGACACCATGGCCGTGACGCGCTCCGAGCGCAGAGCCTTCTCCGCAACCGGCCGGCTCCCGGTCCGGACCTCCATGCCCTGCTCACGCCACCTGACTTCGATTTCCAGCTCTGACAGATCGGCTTGAGTCACGCTCCCAAGGGTGGAATCGCTCGCTCCGGAATCGAGCAGCGCCAGTGTGACGGCACGATAGATCGCACCCGAATCGAGGTGGCGAAAACCCAGGCGGGCTGCCACTGCGGCAGCCGTGGTGGACTTTCCCGAACCGGCGGACCCGTCGATGGCGACGACCAGGCAGCGATGGTACTCCGAATCGGGAGAATCCTCATGCCCTCCGGTCGGGGAGGACCCTCCGGCACCGCGGCGGCTGAGCCTCTCGGCGCGTTCTTCCACCCTTTCCAGCAACCTCCAGAAGCCCGGAAAGCTGACGTCGCTCACCGCGGGGTCGTCGACGATTGCGTCGCACCCCGGCGTGGCACCCAAAACGCCGAAGGCCATCGCGATGCGGTGGTCGTGGAACGACTCGACCGGCCCCGCGAGCGGGCGGTCCGTCCCCTCGATCTCCAGTCCGTCGCGAAGCTCTTCGACGGCCACTCCGATCCGTCGCAGGTTCGCGGCGAGCGCCGCCAGCCGGTCCGACTCCTTGACCCTCAGCTCCGCGGCTCCGGTGATGCGCGTGACGCCCTCCGCCCGGGCCGCCAGCACCGCCAGGATCGGCACCTCGTCGATCATGCCCGGGATCTCGTCCCATCCCACGTCGACGGCCTTCAGTCGAGGCGCATTCGTGCCCACCCTGAGGTCACCCATGCGCTCTCCCCCCGCGGTTTCGCGCGGCACCACTTCCACGCGGGCACCCATTCGCGCGAGCACCGGCAGGAGGCCGGTTCGGGTTCGATTCAGGCCGACCCCACGTACGGCGAGCGGGGCATGGCCACCGCAAAGCACCGCCCACGCCACGAAGAACGCCGCCGACGAGAAGTCTCCCGGAATCTCCATGTCCAGTGGTTCCAGCCGGGGCGGCGGCGACGGGATCCGTACCCGCCAACCCCCGGCCACCTCTTCCTCGACAACGCGTACTCCCATTCCTTCCAGCATCCGTTCGCTGTGATCGCGCGACCGCCGGGGCTCCCACACCTCGGCCGCCACCCCCGCCCCCACCCCCGCCAGCAACACCGCACTCTTGACCTGCGCACTCGCCACCGCGCTCTCGTGGCGATGCGGGGTCAGCGCTCCGCCCGTCACGCGCATCGGGAGGTGTCCGTCGCGATCCAGGTGGTCCACCGTGGCGCCCATGCGCGTGAGCGGGTCGGCGATCCTGCGCATCGGGCGCGCGGACAGGGACGCATCGCCCGTGAGCACCGCCGAGAGCGGCTGCGCCGCGAGGGCGCCGGCGAGCAGGCGGGCACCGGTGCCGCTGTTGCGCAGATCGAGCGCTTTGTCCGGCTGCCGCCACGCACGCAGACCACATCCGCGCAGCCGTACTACGTCGTCCCCGCTCTCCTCCAGGCCTGCGATACCGACCCCGAGCGCACCCAGGGCACGGCCCGTGGCCAGCGGGTCGGCCCCCCGGAGCAGACCCCGAATCCGGCTCTCGCCGTCCGCCAGGCCACCCAGAATCAGCGCCCTCTGGGTGATCGACTTGTCCCCCGGGACCCGGATCGTCAAACCGTCGTCGCGGCCCACCGCTTCCCCCGGGTCATGATGCCTTCGATGGCCGCGATGTCACCCGCCTCCAGCGCCCGGCGGATCGCGGCGACGTGAGCCTCCACGGCCCGCAACGCCCGCGAGTCCTCGGCGGCCGCCTCCTTCAGCAACGGCGACCACACCTCCGGACTCGAGCCTGCGAGACGCGTCATTTGGGTGCCGCCCGGACCAAGCAATTCGCGCGTCACGCCCGCCCCGTCGAGCGCCGCGGCCAGCGCATTCGCCAACAGCTGCGGCAGGTGGCTCGCCCACGCCATCATGCGATCGTGGCGGTCGGCCGCGATCGTCCGGGGCCTGGCGCCGAGCAGGCTCCAGAAGGCCGAGGCCCGCTCCAGGGCGGATTCACCTTCGGCTCGTCCGTCTCCCGTCCCGTCGCCGGGACAAAGCCACACGTCGGCACCCTCGAAGAGATCCGCGCGAGCCGCCGCGTAGCCCGACCGCTCCGATCCGCACATCGGGTGCGCCCCCACGAACACGCCGCCTCCCCCACCCAGCCCCGCCGCCGCCAGCACGGACACCTTCAGGCTCGCCACGTCGGTGGCCAGCACGGCCTCCCTCCACATGGCCGCCGTATCGCGAACGAGCGCGACCGTCGCGTCGAGAGGGACCGCGAAGACCACCACGCTCCCATCCGGGCGGCACTCCTCGAGATCTCGCACCAGCCGGACACCGTCCCGTGCCGCCGCCCGCGCGCTCCCGGCATCGGGCTCGACACCCACGACCGGCACCGCAGGCATCCTGCGCGCCACCGCCTTCGCCAACGACCCGCCCATGACACCGAGCCCGATGATCGTCACCGAGCGGATCCACCCGGCCGAATCGGCAGTCCGGCCGCGCTCAGTCACGGTAGCCGATCTCCACTTCAAACCCGTCCCGGGCAACCTGCGCCCCCGGGAAAACCGCGCACGCTTCCTTCTCCAGCCGCGCGGGGGCTTCCGCATAACGCGCGGACACATGGGTCAGCACCAGGCGCCGCACCCTGGCCCGCGCCGCGACCGAGGCCGCTTCGGCGGCGGTGGAGTGCCGCGTCTCGCGGGCGCGCTTCCCCTCGCCGGCCCCGAAGGTGGCCTCGTGGATGAGGAGGTCGGCGCGCATCGACATCTCGACGACTTCGCCGGTGGGCCGGCTGTCGCCGCTGTAGACGACCTTGCGTCCCGGGCGGGGCGGACCGACCAATTCGTCCGGCGAGATGGTTCTGCCATCGATTTCGACGGTCTCGCCCCTGTGCAGTCTTCCGAAGAGCGGGCCCTCGGGGATGCCCAGCTTTCGGGCGGTCTCCGCGTCGAAGCGCCCGGGCCGGGCCTCTTCGACCAGCGCATACCCGAGCGCCGAGACGCCGTGATCCGCGCGGAAGGCGTGCACCGCCCAGTCGCCGAAATCCACCCTTTCCCCCGGTGAGAGCCCCTTCACTTCGACCGGGAAGGCGAGCCGCTCCACCCCCAGCCGCACCGCCGCGCGGAGAACCCCTTCCGTCCCGGCGGGGCCGTGGATGCGCATGGCCTCCTCCCTTCCCTGCAGGCTCATCGTTCTCAGCAGGCCCGGAAGGCCCAGGAAGTGGTCCGCGTGCGTATGCGTGATGAAGATGTGCGCGAATGAGAAGCCGGTCCCGAAACGCATGATCTGACGCTGGGTCCCCTCCCCGCAGTCCCACAGAAACGACTCGCCCTCCCGCTGAACGGCGATCGCGGACACACTCCGGCTCACGGTCGGACGGGCCGCGGCGGTGCCCAGGAATCGGACTCTGATCATTGGTGCGGGGCCGGAGGGAGATGGGGGATGCGCGAGTTCCGCGGTTGAATCACGGGCGAGTGCGCATGTTGGGATCCACGGACTCCTAAACTGTAGCACCCGGGCGCCATGGGGGAGTCCCCACCACCCGCTTGCCCGTTGGCGCGGGCGCTCGCTACGATCAAACGCAGGAACCCGACATGGGCGGCGCCCTTCCCCGCAACCGAACGCGCGCGGGACCGCACCGTCCTTGCACACGCCGCCAAGCCCGTCCCCGGAGCACACGATGCGTATCCGCAAGTCCACACCCGGCCCAACCCCGCGAACTCCCAGCCGCCGCGACTTTCTCGGCTCCGCCGCCGCCGTCGTCGGCGTGTCCCAGTTGCCGGCATTCAACTCCCGCGCCGCGGACATCGCACGCGATCTGGCGAAACACCCGGGATCTCCCGCCGACACCGCCTCGGACGAGAACTTCTGGGCCGAGGTGGCCCGCGCGTTCACCGTCGACCGCACACTGGTCAACCTCAACAACGGCGGTGTCAGCCCCTCGCCCTCGTTCGTGCAGGACGCCATGAAGCGCCACCTGGACTACTCCAACGAGGCGCCCACCTACACGATGTGGAAGATCCTCGGGCCGCAGCGCGAGGGGGTCCGGGCCCGGATGGCGCGCGAGTGGGGCGTGGACACCGAGGAAGTGGCCTTCACGCGAAACGCGTCCGAGGGGCTGCAGACCTGCCAGTTCGGCTACGACCTCGAGGCGGGCGACGAGGTCCTCACGACCACGCAGGACTACGGGCGCATGCTGACCACCTTCCGGCAGCGGGAACGGCGCGAGGGGATCAAAATGGTGCAGATCAAGGTGCCCGTGCCGGCCGAGGACCCCGCCGAGGTGGTGCGACGCTTCGAGGAGGCGATCACGCCGCGCACGAAGCTGATCCTCATGTGCCACATGATCAACCTGACGGGCCAGATCCTGCCGGTCCGCGAGGTGGTCGAGATGGCGCGCAGACACGACATCCCGGTCATCGTGGACGGCGCCCACGCGATGGCCCACTTCCCCTTCAAGCTGACCGACCTCGACTGCGACAACTACTCCACCAGCCTGCACAAGTGGCTCTTCGCGCCCCACGGAACGGGACTGCTCTACGTGCGCCGCGAGAAGATCGCCGAAATCTGGCCGCTCATGGCCGCGCCCGACCGCATGGACGAGGACATTCGCA
Source organism: Longimicrobiales bacterium (assembly GCA_965211795.1). GTDB lineage: Bacteria > Gemmatimonadota > Gemmatimonadetes > Longimicrobiales > Gaopeijiaceae > Bin94. Next base: position 1,830,741 of record OZ242973.1, on the reverse strand, counting down.
AGTACGAGGAGATCGGCACGCACCCCGCGGCCAACTACCTGGCCATCGGCGAGGCGCTGACCTTCCACCAGGGGATCGGCGCCGAGCGCAAGGCGGAGCGGCTGATCTACCTGCGCGACTACTGGGCGAACCGTCTTCTGGAAAACGACCGCGTCAGCCTGAACACCAGTCAGAAGCCGGGTTTCGCGTGCGGGATCGGCAACGTGCACGTCGACGGACTCGACACGGCGGCGCTCAGCAACTGGCTCTGGGACAAGCACCGGATCATCAACGTCCCGATCGGTCATGAGGAGTGTAACGGGCTACGGATCTCGCCGAGCGTGTACACGACGCTGGAGGAAATCGACCGGTTCAGCGAGGCGATGGAGTGGGCGATGGAGCACGGGTTGCCGGAGGCGTAGGGGGAGGTGACGGGAGCACGGCCTGAAGTCCGCCGGCGGTTCCCGCGTCTCGGCCTTCGGGCCCTGGCCGCCGGAGTCGCGGTGCCGACGATTCTGGTGGCAGCCCTCGCGGCCGCCGGGACGAGTCCGCTCCACACCGAACTGAAGGAGTCGGATCCGGCGGCGGACACCGTGCTGGAGGCATCCCCCGGCGCGGTCACCCTCACTTACACGACCGACGTGCAACTGGCTCTGAGCACCGTCACCGTCCGGGCCGCGGGTGTCGGTGGGGCCGTGGCGCCGGCTGGTGACCTGGCCTACTTCGCCGACGACAGGCACGATGTGCTGGTGCTGCCGCTGAGCGAGCCGTTGAGGCCGGGCAGCTACACCGTGGCGTGGACCACCGCGGGTCCGGATGGCCACGGGATCTCGGGGGACTTCGGGTTCCGGGTGGAGGCTCCATTGGACGAGACGTCCCCCGAAGCGGCGACGCCGGCGGTGGATTCGGCTGAGCCCGTGGGCGCCACGGGCACTTCGGCGACCGAGCAGGCGGTCGGCGGCGACTCCGGGCCGCGCTTCACGTTCGGCCGCACCTTCGTCCGCTTCGGGTTCTATCTCGGGATCCTGGCGTTGCTCGGCGCCTCGGTCTTCCGGTTCCTCGTACTCGGCAGGCTGCACGGGGCCGGGGAATCGCGGGAGGTTGTCGGCTACGCCACGCGCCGGGCGGCGCTCATTGCCGGCATCGGGCTGGGGATCCTGCTGGGGTCGCTGCCCCTTCGCCTGGCATACCAGGCCGCGGTCTTCTTTCCGGAAGACCTGCTCGGCAATCTCTTCACGGTCGCTGCCGGGTCGACGTGGGCGGTGGGCTGGTGGCTACAGCTCGTGGCCGCATCGATGGCCATTGTCGGACTCGTGGTGGCGGGCAAGGATGGAGCACGCGCCGCGGGGTGGAAGATCGCCGCCGTGGGTGCGCTCCTGCTCGCCGTCGTGCCGGTCCTCTCCGGGCACGGATGGGCGGACAGTCCGCGTGCGCTGTCCGCCGTTGCCACGTACCTGCACATCGTGGCGGCCGGGAGTTGGGTCGGGGGGTTGTCGTGCCTCGTCCTGGCGGGGCTTCCGGCCCTGCGCGAGCACGGAGGCGCAGGCGCGGTGTCCGGGCCCGGACTGGCCGGCATGGTCGGTGCGTTTTCGAGGGTTGCGCAGGTAGCCGTCGCGCTGTTGCTGGTCACCGGCGCGATCAAGGTGTGGATCCACGTCGAATCCCTCTCCGATCTATGGACCACCGCGTGGGGGAGGTCGCTGCTGGTCAAGGACGTTGTCGTCGCCGGGGTGCTGGCTCTCGGCTTCTACAACTGGCGCTTCGTGCGCCCGGCACTGGAACGGAGTCCCCGTATCGGACTCATCCGCAACCCGGCCATGATCGAATTGCTTCTCGGCGCCGCCGTCGTCGCCGTCACTGCGTACCTCGTCGCGCAGCCTCTAAGCTGAAGCGCTCAGGGGACCGGACGGTCTCCCGAACGGACTCGTGATGTAATGTAGAGTTTACAAAATGGAAACTGTGACATACATCATGTGTGTCCGTTCCCGCCCCCCAACGCCTTCCTGAAGTCACTCCCCCCCGGCGCCTGGAACGCCCTCAGCCCGAACTCGGGCAGCGTCGCGATCAGGTGGTCGAAGATGTCCCCCTGGAACCCCTCGTAGTTGGCCCACGCCGTGTCGTTGGAGAAGCAGTAGACCTCGATCGGCACCCCTTCCGGCCCGGGCGCCAGCTGCCGCGTCAGCAGCGTCATGTCCTTGTGGGTCTTGGGGTGCGCCTCCAGGTACTTCTGCACGTAGACGCGGAAGGTGCCCAGGTTTGTCAGGCGGCGGATCTCGGGGATCACGCCAGGGCTTCCGGCGGCCTTCTCCTCGTTGTAGCGAGTGATCGCGGCGACGCTCTCGCGCATGTAGTCCCGCAGCAGCTCGCGGCGCGAGAGCTCCCCGATCTCGTCCTCGGTCAGGAACCGCACCGAGTTCATGTCGAGCCTCAGCGAACGCTTGATGCGCCGTCCCCCCGACTCCGACATCCCCCGCCAGTTCTTGAACGACTCGGTGATGAACTTGCTGGTCGGGATCGTGGAGATCGTCTTGTCCCAGTTCTGCACCTTGACGGTATGGAGCGCGATGTCGATGACCTCGCCGTCGGAGCCCGCCTGCGGCACGCTCACCCAATCCCCGATCCGGATCATGTCGTTCGACGCGATCTGGATGCTGGCGACCAGTGACAGGATCGTGTCGCGGAAGACCAGCATGAGGACGGCGGCCAGCGCCCCCAGCCCCGACAGGAAGACCACCGGCGACCTGCCGGCAAGCACCGCCACGATCACCACGGCGGCGGCGAGATAGGCCACCAGCGTCGCCACCTGGAGGTAGCCCTTGATCGGCCGGGATTTGGCCTCGGCGTAGCTCTCGGTGTAGATGTCGTTGACGGCATCCAGGAATGCCTGGAAGGCGCGCACCACGGTGAACGCGATGTACGCGGCCGCCACGCGTCGCACCCCCGTCCAAAGCAGCAACAGTGTTTCCGAGGCGAGCACCTCGTTGCCGGGTTGCGTGACGCCCAGCGCGGGCCCGATCCCCAGGTAGACCACCACCGCCGGGACCACGCCCGCCAGCCGCCTGAAGACGCCGCGCTCGATGAGGCGGTCGTCCCAGGTCGAGCGCGTGCGCGAGGTCACGCCGCTGATCACACGATGCAGGATTCGCGTGGCCACCCAGCCGGCGGCCCACGCCACCACCGCGAGGATGGCCAAGGCGGCCGCCAGCGACGGCCAGGATGCGGGAAGTTGCGGGATCATGCCAATGTCACCTCGATTCTCCCAGTTCCTCGGCCAGCAGGTCGAGCGCCAGCCGCGTAAGTCGCACCAGGTGGGGGTGGGCCCGGTGGCCGTTTGTCAGGAGAGCCACGCCGAACCCGCGCGTCCGGTTGCCCGAGACGAAGGCCGTGTAGCCCGGAACGCTGCCCGAATGAGCGAAGAAGCGCTCGCCAGTCCGGGTCGAAACCCACCACGTCAGCCCGTATCCGGGATTCTCGTACCCCCAACCGCCGCCCATCGGTTCACCCGCGAACTGCTCGTATTGCAGCGCGTGCATTTCGTCGAGCGTCGCCTCGCGGAGCAGCCGCTGTCCGCCCCAGCTCCCGTCACCCAGGTTGAAGCGCACCCACGCGGCCTGGTCGTGCACCGTCCCATAGACGATCCCCGCCGGCCACACGTTGGCCTTGAGCCGCTCCGTGGGTGTGTTGCGCCCGGTCTCCCCGTCCGGGACGTACGGGACCGCCAGACGCTCCGCCGTTCCCGGCGAAGGGTTGAACTCCGTCGAGGCCATGCCGAGCGGGCCCCACACCTCGTCCCGGATGTAATCCTTGTAAGGGACGCCCGAGAACTTTCCCACCAGGTGGCCGACCAGCGAATAGGCCATGTTGGAGTAGACCACCCCGTCCAGCGGCGGCGTGTTCACCCACAGCGAGTCGCGCAGGTAATCCCCAAGCGGCAGGGGAGCGGTGTCGCCCCAAACCGTGTGGCGGCCGAAGTCGACGGGCATTCCCGAGGTGTGGGTCAGCAGGTGGCGGAAGGTGACGGGATGCGCCGGGTCCTCGCCGCGGATGATGAAGTCGTCGAGGTGGTCGCTCACCGGGTCGTCCAGCGCGAACTTCCCCTGATCCATCTGCTGCAGCAGCGCCACGGTGGACTGGGCCTTGAAGGTGGAGCCGATCAGGTAGACGGTGCCTGTGGAGGCGGGGGTGCGCGCCCACAGGTTCGACTGGCCGTACGCCCCGCTCCAAAGTTCGCCCTGCCGGTCGGTGAGCGCGATCGTCAGCGAGGGGATGTTGCCGTCCAGCATGGCCCGCCGGATCTCGGGTTCGAGACGCGCGACCACGCCGGCAACGTCCTGCGGCCGCGCCTCCGCGGGAAGAACCGAGAGGGCCGCCAATGCCGTCACAACCCGGAACATCGGGATGGACGCACGCCCGTGACGAGGGACAACCCTGGCGTTTCTGGAACAGTGGGGCATTCAGCAACTCCGTTTTCTTCCGAGTCCATCCGGGCCCTCCGCCGACTCGCGGGCCGCCGCCGCCCGTCATCCGCCCATGCTCAACCTTGCGGTGGGACGCAGACGTGGGTCACCTTCGCACCACAGCGGCGTTGACCGGAATCGGCGGACTTGGCTGTGGAATTCGCCGGAGGCCGGGGGACGGGAGAACGACTCCCGCCAAGCCGGGGGGAACCTTCCCCGCAGACCGCTTGTATTCTACAGCTTTACGACCACAAGTCCACGGCAAACCCATGATCCGACTCGCGCGCGACCCCACCCCCGAACCCCCGATCCTCCCGGACCGGATGCGGATCACCGTCCAGCCCGTCTATTCGTCCAGTCATTCGCTGCCCCCGGACCGCTACGTCTTCGTGTACTTCATCCGCATCGAGAACATCGGCGACGAGACCGCGCAACTCTTCTGGCGCCACTGGAAGATCCACGACGAGGTTGCGGGCGACGAAGAGGTCAGCGGCGAAGGCGTGGTCGGGGAGAGTCCCACCCTGGCTCCCGGCGACGTGCACGAATACAACAGCTTCTGCGTGCTCCAGGGCCCGAACGGGTTCATGGAGGGGTACTATCACTTCCGGCGCGGGGACGGGTCGGTATTTCGCGCCGAGATCCCACGCTTTCTGCTACGGGCGCCGTCCCAGGGGGGCACGACGACCCACTACGCCTGAAGGTGCCGGCCGGCTCTACTCGATGCGCCGGTAGACCGCGTGGCTCACGCTCTCGGTCCCGTCCTCGCGGGTCCGCCGGTATTCGTTGTTGATCGTGTTGCCGTCCTCGGAGAGCACGTTGACGATCACCTGGTAGACCTCGCCGTCGCGGGCGTTGAGTATGTGGTTGGTGCGGTCGTCCACGACCTCGACCGCTGTGGTGGCACCCTCACCCCCGCCCTCGACCGGGTGGAACTCGCCGTCGAACATCGTCACATAACCCCATGCGGAGGTCTCGCCCTCGGTGTTGGTGGTCGCGACGGTGATCTTCATGCCGCCGTCCCCATACGGCTCGTACGTCATGATGTTCCTGTACGGGGGCGGCCTGTCGCTCTCGAGCTGCCAGACCCCGAAGCGGGGGTTCTCTGGGGTCTCGGCGGCGGCCTGCGCGGCTTCGGTGCCGGCGGCGGCCCCGTCGGCCCCTCCTCCGTCACCCGACCCGCAAGCAAGGACCCCGGCGGCGGTTGCGAGGGCCAAAGGGATCGACAGCAGCTTCCGGATGTTCATCGTTGCGCACTCCTGAGCAGGGGGTTCACGGAACCGCAAAGGTACGGCGGCGTTGTATCTTTCCGAAACCCGCCCGGGCGCGGGCGCGTATCCAGTGACAGGTCGACCGAATCCCCCATGCCACCCAACCGCATGCCCCTGCTCTCTCTGCGTGGCGGCGTCGCCGCGTCGCTGCTCCTCTGTGCCTCTCCCGTCCATGCCCAGCACGAAGACAGGATATGGGGGCGCGTGTTCATGGAGGACGGCGAGGTTCACGAGGGGTTCATCCATGTGGGTCGATGGCGAGGCGCCGCGAGCTGGACCGATGTGCTCGTCACCACGAAGGAGATCCCGGAGGAACAGTACCAGGACTGGCTCGATGCGACGCGTGGCGGAAAGCCCCATGTGGGGACGATCGAACTGAAGGGCTACAGGATCACCTGGGACCAGAAACACCCGTCCTTCGATAGCGGCCACCGCTCCGGCATCCGATTCGGACACCTGGCCGGCCTGACGAGGGACGAGGAGGGGGACGTGGTCGTGGTGACGCGCACCCGGCCCGGGACGCCGCTCGGGCTGGCAGCCGATACCGTGCCCATTCATCGTGACGGTGCTGCAATGCCGGATGGACCGGGCGTGTTGGCATCGAGCTTTTATGGCTTGACCACTGTGCAGCGGTTCAGGGATATGGAGCTGGTGGTCGAGAGCGGCGGCCGCTCGATCAACGTCCGTGGACGCGACGTGACGCGCATCGAGTTCGCCGCAGCCCCGGCCGGAACGGGGCCTCCCCTGTCACCGCGGCTATACGGAACCGTCGAAGACAGAAGCGGACGTTCGTTCACGGGCTTCGTGACATGGGACCGGTACCAGGTGCTGGAGTCGTACCTGCTGAGCGGCTATTGGGAGGACGTCCCCGAACTGGCCAATCCCTGGGAATCGGACGATTACGAGCGGTCGTTCCGCTTCTCGCAGATCCGTTCGCTCGAACGCACTCCCTGCTTCGCGAGAGTCACGCTGAAATCGGACTCGGTGATGGAGCTGTGCAGCGAGCCCTTTGAACGGGATCCGAGGCCGGTCCAGATCTCCGATCCGGCACTGGGGATGATCGAGGTTGAATGGGACGCAGTGCGGATCCTGCGCTTCGAGCCTTCCCCGGGCGTCCCCGGCTACGGTGCATTCGATGGCGGCAGACTGCTGTCCGGCAGCGTGGTCACCGTTGACGGCGAAGAGATTGTGGGCCGCATCCGGTGGGACGCCGACGAGGAGTGGTCCTGGGAGCTGCTGCAGGGAAGTTCGGAGAACGTCGAGTTCTCGATCGAGTTCGGGAACATCAGGCAAATCGCCCGCGAGGAGTCCGATGGGGCCCGCGTGACGCTGCGGGACGGGCGGTCCTTCCACCTGACGGGCGGAAACGATGTGGACCGGGACAACAGGGGCATCTTCATCTTTTCCGCGGTGGACTCGACGGAGGCAGACCGGGACGACCCGGAGTGGCGCTACGTCGCGTGGGAGGACTTCCGCGAAGTGCGGTTCCACGCGGTGGACGCGGAGGAACCGGGGTCGTGAGGCCGGGCCTGCTCGCGTGTGCGTTGGCGGCGGCAATCACGGCCACCACCCCCCCACCTGCCCATCCCCAGTCCAACTTCGCCTCCGACACCTTCGAGGACTCGGTGGCGGAACTGCTCTATACGGCGGCCCATGCCAACTGGAAGTCGCTCGACGAGTCGATTCAGCGCTACACCGCCCTCATCCGGCAGAGGGCGGCGACATCGATCCGGGCACTCTTCCGCGACCGGGTCCTCTACCACAATGAGACGGTGGTGCGCGCCTTCTGGGAGCGGGACCACGAGGCGGTCGTTCAGGTTCTCGGCACCCGGTCCGAGTACCCCGGCCGCCAGGCCGCGATTCAGGACGGCGACCTGGACTGGCTCGAGGACCTCTCCTTTGACAGACCGTTCGATCCCGGGAGTGACCGGCTGCTCTTCGGGATTCCCGACGAGGGGAACCTCTCCCTCGAGCCGGAGGACGACGAATACTGGCTGGCGCACCCACTGGCCGGGGGAGCCGACTCGCTCTACCGGTTCAGGAGCGGCGACACCCTGACGCTGTCGCTCCCCGACGGGCGCCGACTGCGCGCGATCCAGCTCGATGTCCTGCCCCGGCAGGCGGACGCCAACCGGATCAGCGGGGTGCTCTGGATCGAGCCCGAATCGGGCGCACTGGTGCGGGCGGTGTACCGCCTGAGCCGGGAGTTCGATGCCATGCGCGACATTCCGGACCTTGAACGAGAGGAGGAACGGGGGACTTTCCGCTTCGTACCCGGACTCTTCAGGCCCTGGACCTTCGACATCACCGTCGTCGCGGTGAACTACTCGCTGTGGGAATTCAAGGCCTGGCTTCCGCACAGCATGCGCATCGAGGGCGAGGCGGCCGCAGGCATTCTCAAGATTCCGGTCACCGCCGACATCTCCTATGACATCGAGTCGGTCGCCCTGGTGGAGGATGAGGTCGCCGATCCCGCCGCGGAGGCGGATCAACCCTTCACACCCCCTCTCAAGGAGGTGCATTTCGAGACCCGCGCCGAAGCGATGGCGTTCATCGCCCAGCTCCTCTCGGAGGACGAGCTGGTCGAGTACCAGTCCCTCGATTCGGCGGATCAGGTGGCGGCAGGACGGAGCTCGCTCCTCATCGTCCCGAAGGAGCTCCACCTCGTCGCCGAAAGCCCGCACCTGCCTCCCCCGATCTGGGAGGACGCCATCGGATTTCCGTCGGACTCCGAACTGGAGCGGTTCATCGACAAGTTGGCCGATCTCCCGGCGCCCTCCGTCGCCCAGGCCGCGTTCGGGTTCCACTGGGGTTGGGCGCGTCCCGACCTCATCCGCTACAACCGCGTGGAAGGGCCGGCCCTCGGAGGACGCCTGGAGCGGACGCTCGGGCGGAGATTCTCCCTGGGCACCTCGGGGTTCTTCGGGCTGGCCGACCTCCGGCCCAAGGTCCGCGTCGATCTCGAGCGCTCGACCATGCGGCGCAGGCTGACGCTGGGAGCCTATCACGAGCTTCGGCCCACCGACCCCTCCGGCCGATACCTGGACTTCGGCAACTCGCTGAACGCCTTCTTCTTCGGGCGTGACAGCGGTGAGTACTTCCGTGCCACCGGGGGCGACTTCACCTGGCGTCCGCCGGACGGCGCCCGCGAGTCCTTCACCCTGCGGGTATATGCGGAGCGGCAGAGCGCGGTCGAGAACGGGCTCGACTTCGCCCTCTTCCGTGCCTTCGACGGCGACGGAACGTTCCGGCCGAGCATCGAGGCGGACCATGTCGAGGAGGCTGGCGCCGAAGTGCGGCTGGCACCCTGGCTGGGCAACGATCCCGGGGGCGTGCAGCTCGGCGTGGAGCTCCATGGCCGCTGGGCGACGTGGCGGGCGCCGGGCGAGGAACCGAGAACGGCCTACCAGCAGGCCAGCGCCACTCTGCGGGCGATCGTCCCGGTCGCGGGCGACGGATGGCGCCGGTGGAACATCGGCCTGGAGGCCGCAGCCGGAACCACCTGGGGCGACGCGCCCCTTCAGCGCTCATGGTTCCTGGGCGGTGCCGAATCGTTGCGCGGCTATTCGGCCTCGACGCTTTCGGGACTGTCGCACGGGCGGGCACGTGTCGAGGTGTCGCGTCTCTACGAAGCCGGATCCGCAATCCTCTTCGGGGATGCCGGCTGGGCGGGCGATCGAAGCGACATCGATTCCGACGATGTCCTCTACGGGGTCGGCCTGGGCGGCAGCATTCTCGACGGACTCATCCGCATGGACCTGTCTCACGGACTCAAGGGGCCGCACAAGCGCTTTCGCGTCGATCTGTATCTGGACGCGATCCTGTAGGACGGACGGCCCCGGCCGGGGCTGGGGTGGCGGTCGGCTGGCTGGGCCCGTTCAGAGCCCGGTGGCCACGAGGATCCATCCGCCTTCTCCGCTTGCGTATCCGGTGTACGTGGCTGACAGTGTTGTCGACACCCCGCTCCACCTCACACGGGACCGCATCATGATCACGCCCCCCCTTGCGCTGGCGGCCCTCATCGCTGCCACCGCCCCCCTCCCCGCCCAGACCACCTCCGACCCCACCATCGCCGAGCCCTTCAAGGTCGGCACCTTCGAGATCGAGGGGGAGGCCCGTGTGGGGCTCGTACTCCGCGACGCCCTAATCGTCGACATCGGCGCCGCCAACCGGGCCCTCGAGCGCGACCCCGCCTATCCCCGCATCCCCATGCCTGCGGACATGCTCGACCTGATCGGCCGCTACGAGTACGGCGTCAAGCCGCGCCTCTACGAGATCGTCAACCACCTCGCCGCGCACGACATGATCGACGGCAACGCCCGCCCCGGCTTCATCCACGCGGTGGACGAAGTCCGTACCCTTCCGCCGATCGTGTACCCCGGCAAGATCCTCAACGCGGCGGTCAACTTCTACAGCCACGTCAACGAGACGGGCACGCCGGAGGAGCGCGCCGAGGCCCGCCGCCAGCGCCGCGAGAACCGGGGCGTCCCCTACCTCTTCCTGAAGCCCAGCCGCGGTGCGGTCATCGGCGACGACGACCAGGTGGTGATTCCCTACGGGCGCGACCGCACCGACTGGGAGGTCGAACTCGGCACCGTCATCGGCCGCGCCGCCAAGTACGTCTCCGCCGATGACGCCCGGGACCACATCTTCGGGTACACGGTCACCATCGACATCTCCGACCGGGGCGGGCGTCCGCCGGGGGGGAATCCCCTGACCTCGGACTGGTTCGTGGGCAAGGGCCACGACACCTTCGCCCCCATGGGCCCATGGATCGTGCCGAAGGAGTTCTACGGCGACCCCATGGAGAATCTGCACCAGACGCTGAGCGTGGGCGGCGAGCAGATGCAGGAGGCGCGCGCGGGCGACATGATCCACACCCTCTATGAGCTGATCGAGTACGGATCGTCGATCATCACCCTCTTTCCGGGGGACGTGATCAACAATGGGACATCGGGGGGCGTGGGGATGGGGACGGCGGTGCGCGGGGAGCAGCGCTTCCTGCAGCCGGGCGACCTGATCGAGGCGACCATCGAGGGGATCGGGACGCTCACGATTCCGGTGGTGGGCGAGGAGGAGCCGGCGGGTGGGACAGGGGCGCGGCTGCCGCCGGTGAGGTCGTACCGGGGGAGGTGAGAAGTGCCGGGGGCGGGACTCGAACCCGCATGGGAGTATGCTCCCGGGGGATTTTAAGTCCCCTGTGTATACCGATTTCACCACCCCGGCTAGCAGTCCGTGGACAAAATCCCCCCGGCATTCGAGCGGCGATGCATCCGCGTTGGCCGCTTCGCCTCACCTGTCCACGCTGTAAAGTACACATTACATTATGTCATGTCCACTATACATTTTGTCGATCCATGGCTGCGCTCTGCGTTGCTCCTCAGCCCAATAGCCCTGCTATTGGCCCCTCGTCGCGCCTTGCCAGCCCGGCGCCTCACCGCTCTCGGTGCTCGCGGGGCTTTATCCACGGACTGCCAGGGGTTGAAACCTAGCGGGGAAGGTGCTGGCGGGTGAGGGAGAGGGAGGTGGCGGGATGTTCGGCAGCCAGCCCACTGTGCCGTCCCGTTATGTAATGTACACATGACACTTTGCCATGTGCAGTATACATCTATGCCGGGTAGTCCAACGGGACCGCCAAGGCTACAGCTTCAGCGGCCACTTCTCCATCCTCCGCAGGCCCAACCAAGCGATAGCCGTCCACACCGCGAAGTGGTACAGCACCATCCCCGCAGCCCCCCACTCCCACGCAACTCCGGATGCGAACCCGCCAACGGAATCCTCGATCGCTCCCACCGGGAAGAGCACGAACGGCAGCACGCCCCGCGCCAGCACCGCGATCCCGGAGGTGGACAGCTCGGCAGGGGGAAGGACCGCCGTCGAGACGCCCGAAGCCAGGTAGAACACCATGGTGTAGAACGCGGCGCGGCGAATCCCGTGCGCGGTAACGGCGAAGCTGACCGCGCAGGCGAGCACGCCTTCCAGGCAGGTGCTCACGACGGCCCCGATCCCATTGCCGGCGAAAGCCTCCCCCGGCAAGACCGAAATGGCGGCAAGCAGCCCGAAGACGAGCATCGCGGCCAGGGTCACGGCCTGCACGCCCAGGAAGCGCCACATGTAGAAGGAGGTCAGCGGCATCGGGTGCTGTGCCCACAGCATGATCGCCGTGCTCCCGCGCTCGTTGGCAACCATCCCGCCCGGCATGACAAAGCCGAACAACACGGTGCCGAAAACAAAGAACATGGACAAGGTGCTGAAGAGCAATAGCATTCCCGAACTCGCCCCCATCTCCCGGGATAACTCACTCGCCTCCTCGTCGGACATCGCCTCCCCCGCCAGGAACGCTTCGCTGGCCTCTTGAACTCTCGCCGACGCCCCCGCCACATCGTACACGTTCGTCAGTACGACCAACCCCACCCCAAACAGAAACACCACCAGTGCGAACTTCCACTTCCGCCGCACCGCGTTCCGGATACTCGCCTTGACGATGTTCATGACACGGCCCCTTCCAGCCCGAGGAATTCCGCTTCGAGGTATTCGCGCGTGAACCCGCCTTCCGGCTGCTCCACGACACGTCCGCTCCCCTGGTCGATCAGGAGGACACGGTCGCTCATCATGGCGAGTTCGCCGAGGTCGTGGCTGGCGACCAGGATCGTCATGTCGCCGCGAATCTCTTCGACCTGTCTGCGGAGACGGATGCGCTGCCCCGGATCGAGTCCGGATTCGGGCTCGTCCAGGAAAAGCAGTCCGGTCGGCCGCATGAGCGCCATCGCGAGCGCCATCCGGCGCCTCATCCCCTTGGAGAGCTTGTCGACCAGGACATCCGTGTCGTAGTCCACCCCCGCCAGGCGGCAGGCCCGGTCGACGTCGGCGTCGGGGCCGGACGCGGACGCGGCCATCGTGAGCAGGCCGTCACAGGTCCACCCGGGAGGCAATGCCGTGTCCTCCGCCAGGTAGCCCACGCCGTGCCGGCGCCTGTAGTCCGCTGGAGCGACGCTGGAAACCGACGCCTCGCCCCCGACCGCCGCGAGAACGCCCAGGAGCGTGCGAAACAGGGTCGTCTTGCCGGAGCCGTTGGGGCCGACCACCGCCAGCACCTCGCCGGGCACGACATCGAGTGAGAGACCGGCCAGCACCGGCCGGCCCTTCCGATAGCCGACGTCCAGGTCGATCAGTTTGAGTTCAGCAGGTCCGCCATTCAGCGTCGTGGCTCTCATGGATTCCTTTCGGTATGGGGTCAGAGGATGGTCTTTCCAAGCGCGGAGGCCACCAGGCCCACCGCTAGCACCGCCGTGTGGTTACGATCGTCGAGAACGGGGTTGATTTCCACCACCTCGAGACTCAGCAGTCCACCCGAGCGCGCCGCCTTCTCGCATACGAGGTGACCCTCGCGATACGTCAAGCCGCCCTGGACCGGTGTTCCCACCCCCGGCGCGACACGCGGGTCGAGCGCGTCGAGGTCGAGAGACAGGTGGAACCCGGCGGTTCCGGCGTTTGCGCGCTCCAGCGCTTCGTCCATGCAGATGGCGACCCCCCTTTCGTCGATCTCCGTCATCGTGAACACCCGTACGCCCAGCTCGGAGATGAGCCTCTTCTCGCCCGCGTCCAGCTCCCGCGCCCCCAGCACGCTCGCGTTCTCCGGCTTGACGCTGGGGACCTGGTGGGTCAGACGGGGGTGGCCCCGCCCAAGCAACACCGCCAGCGGCATGCCGTGGATGTTGCCGCTCGGAGTGGTTTCGGGACGGTTCATGTCCGCGTGCGCGTCCACCCAGATCACTCCGATGGACTCCCCGCGATCCCGATGGTGTTCCGCAACCGCCGCCACCGATCCGATCGAGAGCGAGTGGTCGCCACCCAGCACGAGCGGAAAGCACCCGCCGTCGAGGCCCGCCCTGACCGCATTGTGCGTCCGCGCCACCACCTTCTCGATCTCGTCGAGGAAGCGCAGGGCGCTCTCGCCGGCTTCGGTCGTCTCCAGTCCGCCGGCGGTGATGGTGCCGAATTCGGTCACGGTATGGCCGATCGACTCCAGTTCTCCGGTGATTCCGGCGATCCGCAGCGCCGAGGGCCCCATGTCGACCCCGCGACGGCCCGCTCCCAGGTCGATCGAGACGGAAACCAGGGCGATGTCGCGAGGGGCGGTCTCTTTGCTGCCAACTGTTCGCACTACTATACTCGTCGTTCGTCTTGAAGGCTGGTTGCGGAAGACTGCCGGGAAGGGCGTTCCGGCAGCACGCGGAAGATAGTCCCTTTAAAGATACGGAGTCGGCGCATGCGCTACTTCAAGAGCGGCCCCTGGGCGGCCGTGCTCCTGCTTCTCGCTCCCCTGGCCCTTCAGGCGCAGGAGGAAGAGAAGCTGGACCCCGACCGAGGCCTTCCCCTCGAACCCGCGCGCTGGGCGCGCTTTACCACCAGCGAGGGCACCTGGATCTCGCTCGACGTGAGTCCCGACGGGCAGACGATCGTCTTCGACCTGGTGGGCGACCTCTACTCGATGCCCATCACCGGAGGCGAGGCCACACGGCTGACCAGCGGCATGGGCTACGACATGCAGCCCCGCTTCAGCCCGGACGGAGAACAGATCGTCTTCGTGTCGGACCGGAGCGGCGACAACAACGTCTGGCTGATGCCGTCGGCCGGGGGGGATCCGCGGCAGCTGAGCAAGGGCGTCGGAAGCTACTTCCTGTCACCCGACTGGATGCCGGACGGCAAGTACGTGATCGTGTCGAGGGCCGCCGGCCTCGGTCCGTTCGGGGGCCTCGAGAAGCTCTGGCTCTATCACATCGACGGCGGTACCGGACTGGAGATGGTGGGCGGTTCGCCAGGCCTGCGGATGCTCGGCGCGGCGGTCGACGCCGAGGGACGCTACATCTGGTACGCGCAACGCACCGGCAGCTGGCAGTACAACGCCATCTTCCCGCAGTACCAGATCTGGATGTACGACCGCAAAACGGGCACCCGGACGCCGATGACGAACCGCTACGGGTCGGCGTTCCGGCCGGTGCTCTCGCCGGACGGGCGGCTCCTGGCCTACGGCAGCCGCGACGACGCCGACACGGGACTCCGGCTCCGCGAACTCGACTCCGGACAGGAGCGGTGGCTCGCCTACCCCATCCAGCGCGACGACATGGAGTCGACGGCGTCGATGGACGTACTGCCCGGCTACTCGTTCACCCCCGATTCGGAGGCGCTCGTGATCTCCTACGGAGGGGGCATCTGGCGGGTGCCGGTGGACGGCAGCGATCCCACGGAGATCCCCTTCACCGTCAACGCCGAGATCGCGATCGGCCCCGAGGTGGAGTTCGAATACCCCATCGAGGACACGCCCACCTTCACGGTCAAGCAGATCCGTGATGCGCGTGCCTCACCGGACGGCGGCAGGGTGGTCTTCACCGCGCTGGACCGGCTGTACGTCGCCGAACTGCCCGACGGGGAACCGCGCCGCCTCACAAGCGAAGAGGTCGGCGAGTTCCAGCCGGTCTGGTCGCCCGACGGGCAGGACGTCGCGTATGTGACCTGGGACCAGGACGCCGGGGAGGGGCACATCCGGCGGATCGCCGCGAGTGGTGGCTCTTCCACGAACCTGACGACCGTCCCGGCGTACTACCAGCAACCGGCATGGTCGCCGGACGGTGCGCGCATCGTCGCGGTGCGCTCTACGGCGCGGACGGTCCGGGAGTCGCTCGGCACGTCTGCCTCCGCCCAGGCGGCCGAGTTCATCTGGATTCCCGCCACGGGCGGCGATGAAACCGTGATCGGCCCGACGCTCGGGCGGCGGGCGCCGCACTTCACCCGGGACCCGGACCGCATCTACTACTACGGCTCTCTGCGCGCAGACCCGATTCCAGGATCTCCACCCTCTCCCGGGGGGTTCGGGAGCGCACTCTCGTCGGCGCGCTGGGACGACACCGACAAGCGCGGACACCTGAGCGTGACGGCCCGCGCCAACATTGCGGCGGGCAGTTTCCGCACCGGGTCCAGGCGCTCCGAGACCTCGGACCTCGTGCTGCCGCAGGAACATTTCGAGGAGGAGCCCGCGGAACTGGACTTCCGCCTGGGCGCCGGGTTTGTCCAGATGGCCCCACGGGGAGATTGGGCGCTCGCGGCGGTGGGCGATGACCTGTACGCGGTGCTGGTCCCCGACGTGGGGCCGTCGGTGCCAACCATCGAGGTCGGGAAGCCGGACTCGGCCGCGGTCCCCGCCTACAAGCTCAACGACCTCGGCGTGGAATTCCCCTCCTGGGGCGCGGATGGCCGCACCGTTCACTGGTGGCTCGGCAACGCGCTCTTCACCTACGACCTCGACGCGGCCGCTGGCGACCCGGATTACGCCCCCTCCGAGCGGCAGATCGAGGTCACGGCCGACCGGGACATCCCGCAGGGGACGGTCGTGCTGCGGGGAGCCCGCGCGATCACCATGAACGGCGACGAGATCGTCGAGAACGCCGATGTCGTGGTCACGAACAACCGGATCATGTCCGTTTCAGCGGGTCCCGGGGAGGTGCCCGAGGGCGCGACCGTCATCGATGTCGCGGGCAAGACGATCGTCCCGGGCTTCGTGGACACGCACGCGCACATGTGGAACCTGTGGACCTTCCACTGGGCGCGGTCCTGGATCTACGAGGCCAACCTGGCCTACGGGGTGACCACGACCCGCGACCCGCAGACCGCCACCACCGACGTGCTCTCGTACGAGGACCTGGTGCGCGCCGGGCGGATGGTCGGGCCGCGCGTCTACTCGACCGGGCCGGGGGTCTTCTCCCGGGATTTCATCAGCAGCTACGACCACGCGCTGGAGGTGCTCACGAAGTACAGCCGCTACTACGACACCAAGACCTTCAAGATGTACATGACCGGCAACCGCCGGCAGCGCCAGTGGCTGATCATGGCCTCCCGCGAACTCGGGCTCATGCCCACCACCGAGGGGGGGCTCGAATACCGCATGAACCTGACCCACGCGATCGACGGCTACCCGGGGATCGAGCACTCCCTCCCGATCGTGCCGGCCTACAACGATGTGGTGGAGCTCTTCGCCGAGTCGGGGACGGTGAACTCGCCCACGCTGCTGGTCACCTACGGCGGGCCCTGGGTGGAGAACTACTTCTACACGCGCTGGGACATCTTCGGTGACGAGAAGCTGACCCACTTCACGCCCCGGCGCGAGCTCGACATCAAGACGCGGCGCCTCCAGACCGACGGGCCGGGACAGGGCGCCTGGTTCATGGAGGACGAGTATGCATTCCCGAAGCACGCCGGTTGGCTGACACAGCTCGTCGAGGGCGGCGGCCGCACGGGCGTGGGGAGCCATGGCCAGCTGCAGGGTCTGGGGTTCCACTGGGAGTTGTGGGCCATGCAGGCCGGAGGGATGGACGAACACGACGCGCTCCGCGCCGCGACGCTCATGGGCGCCGAGGCGATCGGGCTGGGCGGCGATCTGGGTTCGATCGAGCCCGGGAAGCTGGCCGACCTGGTGATCCTCGACGCGAACCCGCTCGACGACATCCGCAACACGAACACGGTGCACCAGGTGATGATGAACGGTCGGCTCTACGACGGCGATACGCTCGACGAGCTCTGGCCCCGCCAACGGTCCGCGCCGTACGAAGCATGGAGGCATCTCGCCCCGAACGTTCGCGCAGGGATGAAGGGAGGTGAGCGATGAGCTCCCGGATGAAGTTCTTCGGATCGGCCGCGTTGGCCCTGCTCGCGCTCGCGGTCCTCAACACGCCAGTGGACGCCCAGCGGCCGGGAGGACGGCAGAACCCGCTGCCGCTCCGCAGCGCGCGGACGGCGGAGTTCACGGCCACGGAAGGGACCTGGATCTCGCTCGACGTCAGTCCCGACGGGCAGACGATCGTCTTCGACCTGCTCGGCGACCTCTACACCATGCCCATCACGGGCGGCGAGGCGTCACCGCTCCTCACCGGGATGGCCTACGAGGTTCAGCCGCGCTTCAGCCCCGACGGCGAGTCGGTGGTCTTCGTCTCCGATCGCAGCGGCGGGGACAATATCTGGACGATGCGGCTGGACCGCACCGACACCACCCAGGTTACGCGCGGCAACAACAACCTCTACCTGTCACCCGAGTGGGAGCCCGGTGGGGACTACATCGTCGCGAGCCGTTCGGGGGGCCTGGGAGGCGTGGCCCAGCTCGTCATGCTCAACGCCGAGCGGGGGACCCCGGCGGCGATGAGCGGCCTGGCCGGCGGAAAGACCATCGGCGCCGCGTTCAGTCCCGACGGTCGCTACCTCTGGTACGCCCGGTCGTCCTCGGACTGGACGTACAACGCCACCTTCCCGCTCTACCAGGTGTACCGGTATGACCGCGAGCGGGCCTCCAGCTCGGTCATGACCAGCCGCTACGGCTCGGGCATGCGGCCCGCGATCTCGCCCGACGGGCAGTGGCTCGTCTACGCCACGCGCTGGGGCACCGAGACCGGCCTGCGCAAGCGCGAACTCGCGACGGGCAACGAGGAGTGGCTGGCCTACCCCGTCCAGCGCGACGAAAAGGAGTCGCGGTCCCCGCTGGACGTGATGCCGGGATACTCCTTCACGCCGGACGGCTCGGCGATCGTGGTCTCGTACGGAGGCAAGATCTGGAACGTCCCGATGGACGGGAGCGACCCGGCCGAGATCCCCTTCGAGGTTCCGGTCAAGCTGGCGATCGGTCCCGAGGTGAAGTTCGCCTACCAGATCGACACGACCGCGATGGTCACCGCGAGCCAGGTCCGCACCCCGGTCGCGTCGCCCACCGGTGACCGGATGGTCTTCGTCGCCTTCGACCGCCTCTGGGTGCAGGAGATGCCCGACGGGGATCCGACGCGCCTCACCGAGCGGGACGAGGGCGAATTCCACCCGCAGTGGTCGCCCGACGGACAGTGGATCGGCTACGTGACCTGGGACGACGCCGAGGGCGGCCACATCATGAAGGTGGCGGCCACCGGGGGCGAGCCCGTCCAGCTCTCCGCGACGGCGGCGGCCTACTCGAACATCGCCTGGGCGCCCGGCGGCGACCGCGTCGTCGCGACGCGGAGTGCCGCCGGCGACCTGCTGGCGGGTTCCGGTCTCTTCGCGGGGCCGCTCGGGGGTGCATTCGTCTGGGTGCCCTCCGATGGCATCGAGCCCGCCGAGCCCGAGGTGATCTCACCGACCGGCCTCCGCGATGTGATGCACTTCGCGGCTGACCAGCCCGACCGGATCTACGCCTACAGCCCGATCGAGGGGCTCGTGTCGTTCCGGTGGGACGGGACCGACGTGAAGAGCCACCTCCTGGTGAGGGGCATGGTGGGCGCGCCCGGAATCGTGGACCCGCACCCGGAACAGTGGGAGTACCTGCCCAGGCGCGTGTTCCCGTGGCGGAAGACGCCCGACCCCACCGACCCCGAGCCCGATCCTCCCGCCGAACCCGGGTTCCCGCAACCCGCCGGGCTGGTGATCCTGTCGCCCCAGGGGGACCGGGCTTTCGCCCAGATCGGCAGGGACATCTACGTGGTGGACATTCCGGAGGCGGGGTCACAGCCGGCCACCGTCGTGACCACGCCGGGAACATCGCGCAAGCTGACCGACGTCGGCGGGGAGTTCCCGTCGTGGGCGCCGGACGGCTCCTCCGTGCACTGGTCGCTCGGCAACGTGCTCTTCTCCTATGACCTGGACTTCGTGGAGGCGGAGGAGGAAGAGGTGAAGGAGATCCGTCACGCCCGCAGGCTGATTCGCGCGCGGGCCATCGCCATATCCGACACGCTCAGGGAGAAGCGCGCCGAGGCGGACAGCATCAGGAATGCCGACGAGGAGGTGCCCGACTCGCTCGAGGCGGAGATCGACCGGCTGGCGGGTGACTCGGTGCAGGTGGTGGCCGATTCGCTCATGGCGCGCGCCGACTCGATCCGCCAGGCTGCGGAGGAATACGCGGAGAAGGCCGGCAGAATCCGCGAAGGCGACAAGGAGATTCTGGAAGACTCGACCGAATCCTACGAAGCGAAGGAGCGCAGAATCGAAGCCAAGCTGCCGCGGGATGTCCCGCGCGGCACGGTGGCGCTCACCGGAGGGCGCATCATCACGATGGCGGACCAGCCGGGTGACACCACCGGGGAGCCTCATGTGATCGAGAACGGGGTGGTGGTCGTCACCGACAACCGGATCGTGGAGGTCGGGATGGCCGACTCGGTCGAGATCCCGGACACGGCGGTGGTGATCGACGTGGCCGGCAAGACGCTCGTGCCCGGGTTCATCGACACGCACTATCACGCCATGTGGCTCGTCCCCGAGGTCCACCCCGAGGAGGTGTGGCAGTACCTGTCGACGCTCTCCTACGGCGTCACGACCACGCGCGATCCGCAGACCGCGGTCACCGACATCCTGAGCTATACCGACCGCGTGCTCACGGGCGGCATGACGGGGCCGCGCATCTACTCCACCGGTCCGGGCGTCTTCAGCAGCGAGAACATCCGCGACGCCGACCACGCGAAGACCGTCCTGCGTCGGTACGCCCAGTACTTCGACACGAAGACGCTCAAGATGTACATGAGCGGCAACCGCCAGCAGCGGCAGTGGATCATCCAGGCTGCCCGCGAGCTGAGGCTGATGCCGACCACCGAGGGCGGACTCGACTACAAGATCGACATGACCCACGCGATCGACGGCTACCCCGGCATCGAGCACAACCTCCCGATCACGCCGATCTACTCGGACGTGGTGGAGCTCTTCGAGGAATCGCAGACCACGAACTCGCCGACCCTGCTGGTGTCGTACGGCGGGCCCTTCGGCGAGAACTTCTACTACGTCACCGAGAACCCGCACGACGACGAGAAGCTCAACGTATTCGCCCCGGCGGAGTACATGGACGCGCGGACGCGGCGGCGCGGTCCCGGTGCCGGGGGCAGCCCGGGCGCGGCCGGGTGGTTCCTGGAAGAGGAGCACGTCTTCCCCCGCCACGCCGAATTCGTGAAGCAGATGCTCGAGGCCGATGGCCGCGTGGGCGTGGGAAGCCACGGGCAGCTGCAGGGCGTCGGATACCACTGGGAGATGTGGGCCATGGGGGCCGGCGGGGCGTCACCTCACGACATCCTGAGGGCGGCGACGATCCTGGGTGCCGAGGCGATCGGTTTCGGCGCCCAGCTCGGCAGCATCGAGAAGGACAAGTTCGCCGACATCGTGATCCTCAACTCGAATCCGCTCGACGATCTGCGCAACACCGTCGACATCCGCTACGTGATGAAGGACGGCCGGCTGTACGACGGAATGACGCTCGACGAGGTCTATCCGGAGGCGCGTCCGATGGAGCGCAAGCGGCGGGCGGAACCGGATGCGAGCGCGGCCGCGGCCGGGATAAGGAGGCGGTAGGAGATGCCGACCTGATCTGGCTAGATTTTCTGGCTAGATTCGGGGCGGGCAGCAGACAAAACGAACGGCCCGCGCGGGACAAGGTCTCCCGCGCGGGCCGTTCGTTTTCCGGCGGGGCCGGGCACCACCCCCGTCCCGGCACCGCGAGTGGGCTACCGCCTCAGCGACGCGTCCAGATTACGAGGACACCGCAGCTCGCCCCCGTTGAAGAATACCGTGCCGGCATGCCCGCCGTGGACGGATAGATTTCGATGCCCGCAACCACGCCGGGGGTGAGCATCTGGTCGATCCCGACCGCCTCCTCCCCACCCGTGTGAATCAGGACATCGTCGAGGTACACGCGCGGATAACAGGTATTCCCCTGCACGTCCCCGATTCGGCCACTGCGGAGAATGATCCTCTGGTCGAAACCCTCCGCCTCGACGAACACCCCGGGAATCCCCTGGAACATGTCCGACATCTCGCTCGGTCCACGCTGCTCGATGTCCTCACGATCGATGAACTCGCCGAACCCCTCCTCCTGGCGCTCATAGAATCCTGTCTGTTGCAACGCGACTTCACGTCTCTCGACAACGACTTCCAGGGGTGCCAGCTGCACCGGATCCACCGAGAGTGAAGCCTGCACGTTGGTCACGCGTCCCGGGACCACCTGGATCGAATCCGTACGCGAGGCGTATCCGAATTGCTGGAAGCCGATCATGTGCCAGCCGGGACTCAACTCATCCATCATGAACCGGCCCCGGCCGTCCGTCAGCGTGCCGTTCACGCCCCCGTCAAGCTGCACTCTCGCCCCGGCAAGCGGATTCCCGGTATTGCGGTCGGTCAACACTCCCATGATGCCGGTGATGACCTCGCTCCCCACCATTGCAACCGGTGCCATTTCCGTCTGGAATGTTCCCGCGCGCCAGACCACGAAGTCACCTACCGCCGGATTGTACTCCGGATGGGTAAGCTGGAGCCGATACGAGCCGAGCGCGATTCGGTCGACCGTGAACTCGCCGCTGACGTTGGTCTGGAACCGGAGGCCCGTCCCCTCCAACACTACCGTGACCCCCTCGATGGGCTCCCCGGACACCAGATCGATCACCCGGCCGGTGATGGCGACGAATTCCCGTGCCGGAACCTGCGCCGCCAATGCAGCCGCCCCGACCTGGAGAGCCATGGCCAGGCACGCCGCAGAACTCAGGTATCGCAAGAATCGCATCACTGCTACCTCCTCTGATTTTCCTGCGCCCCGGGTGGCTCCACTCTCCACCACCACTGCGTGGGGAGCGGCCTTCGGCGGGGCCAGACTTCGGTGAGTGTCGCCGCATCATAGAGGCGGCCATTCTTCATGACATATTCGATGTCGATCGTGTTGTGGAGGTTGTCGAGCGGGTTGGACCCCAGAACCTGCAGGTCGGCCAGCTTGCCCGCCTCCAGCGACCCGATGTCACCCGCGAGCCCGATCGCGTCGGCGCTCATCAGCGTCGCCATGTGCAGCGCGTCGTGATTGTCCATTCCCCCCGACGCCATCATCCAGAGCTCCCAGTGCGTCCCCAGGCCCTGCACCTCGCCGTGAGAGCCGAGGCCCGCCTGTCCGCCCGCCTCCATCCACTTGACCAGCTGTTCGGAGTGCAGGAAGTGCGGGAACTGGTCGTCACGGTACCAGGTCGTGGTCTTCCACTTGTCAAGTTCATCGCGCGGGGTAAAGAAGCGCAACCGCTCCACTTCGTCCAGGTTGGTGCGCGTCAGGTAGTACTGGCGCCCGGACGGGCCGCCGTAGGCGACGATGAGGGTCGGCGTGTAGACCATTCCGCTGAAGGCGCCCAGCTGTACGACATCGCGGTAGAAGGGGCTGATCGGCAGGTTGTGCTCGAGGCCTGCGTAGCCGTCCTGCGCGAGCGTCAGGTTCATGGAGAAGTTCGAGCCGCCCTCGGTGGTGGGGGTGAGGCCCAGTTCGCGGGCCGCCATGATGATCCACTGGCGCACCCTGCGGTCGCCCGCCATGTACTGCTTGATCGTGAGCGTGTTGAAGTGATCCGAGTAGCGCCGCAGCACGTCGCGCGCTTCGTCGAGGCTCGAGATGGCATCGCTGCTGAACACGCCGGGACCGGTCGAGTAGATGCGCGGACCGATCAGTTCGCCGGTCTCCATGAGGTCGCTGTAGGTGACGACATCCTCCGACGATGTCTGGGGGTCCCGCTGGGTGGTGACGCCGTACGCCAGCTGTGCCAGGAACTGGGACACCTGGCTGCGGTGGACCCCCCACGCGACCCAGGTGTGGGCGTGGATG
This sequence comes from Longimicrobiales bacterium, assembly GCA_965211795.1. Lineage (GTDB taxonomy): Bacteria > Gemmatimonadota > Gemmatimonadetes > Longimicrobiales > Gaopeijiaceae > Bin94. The sequence continues at coordinate 1,807,426 of OZ242973.1, read as the reverse complement.
TCGACCAGTCCCGGCAGGATCGTTTTTCCGGACATGTCGCGCACTTCGGCGCCTTCGGGGATTTCCACGCTTCCGGTGGCGCCCACAGCGGCGATACGGTTGTCGCGCACCACGATGTCACCGCGGGGAATCACCTCGTCGCCGCGCATGGTGATCAAACGCGCTCCGGTGAGCGCCACCGTGCCGCGTGGCCTGTCCTTGGGCACCGTGATCTCCACGTCGTAGCGGGCCGCCTCGTAGACCGGTCCGCCTGCGTCCGCGTCCTCTTCTTCGCCCTCCGCAACCACGACATCGGCGGAGTCGGCGGGTTCCGCGTCCGCCGTCTCCGCGCCCTCGGCTTCGTCCCGCCGCTCGGCGCGTGCGGAGGCCACCGAATCGGCCACCAGCGAGTCGCCCAGCGCCACATCGTGCAGGAAGAAGCTGCGTCCGATGGAGTAGTAGCCGGCCGAACCATCCTGGTTCCATCCGACGAAGTCGCCGCCTATCCGCGTGAGGCGGCGCGTCGGCATCGAGGAAGCGGAGGCGACCGACACCGTGGGGGCCTGGCCACCCGCCGGCGGCACCGTGATCATGTAGGCGTTTCGGTTCGCCCGCACCATGGCGCGCCTGCCGTCGGGCGAGAGCACGACCTCGTCGGGCGCGCCGCCCGCCCCCGGACCACCGCGTGAAGGGGCCGTGACCCTGACGACGGTACGGATGTCGGTGCCGTCGTAGCGCATCGACAACAGGCCCTCTGACCCCGCCCATACGTAGATGCGATCCGGGTCGGGGCCGGGATGAGGGGCGCCGCGTCCCTGCTGGGTCGCACCCCGGCCGACCCACGCGATCCGCGTCGGCTCCCCACCCTCCGCGGGCATCCACACGTATTCGAGCTCGGCGGCGGCACTGTGGAACCCGAAATCCTCGAGCGTCCGCATGCGGTGCATCTTCGAGCCCCGCACGGCCAGGATGCGCGTCCCGTCGCCGTTGTACGCAACCCGGTCGAAGAACGCCGGGGCGGCGGTCAGCTTCTCCGGCTCGGCGCCGCCGTCGGCGCGCACCCGCCAGATGTCGCCGCCGGTGGAGTCGTTCCAGGTGACGTAGGCGATGTGGCGGCCGTCCGGGGACCAGGACGGACCGTGCTCGACGTCGGTGGAGGAGGTGAGGCGGCGGGCATCGAGGATGTTCGGGTAGCCCTCGGTCTGGGTTCCCGCGGGCTCGGGAAGGGTGGCGATCCACAAACGGTCCAGGGCGGTGAAGACCAGTTGGCTGCCGTCGGGCGAAGGCCGTGCACCGCGAATCTGGGAAATGGTCAGCGTGGAGTCGTTGACGGGATAGTCGAACTTGACGAGCGGCCCGAGCTCCTGCTGAACGTGCGCCGTGAAGGGAATCTCGGTCGCCTCGCCCGAAGGCACCTCCACCCGCATGATCTTCCCGCCGTAGCTCGTGATCAGCGCTCGTGAATCCGGAGTCCACGCCGAGCCGGGATAGACGTCGCGGTCACGCATTCCCCCGCCCTGCGAGTCGTCGCGCTGCACGTCCATGACGAGCCAGCTCTCTTCACCGCTCGCCAGGTCGCGCAACCGGAGCGCCTGGCGTGCGTCATAGCGGGTGGCGTACACCAGCCAGCGGCCGTCGGGACTCGGCACCGGACGGAAGGCGCCCTCGTGCTCGTGCGTGCGGACGAAGGTGCGTCCGGTCTCGCGGTCGAGCAGGGCGATCTGGTAGTCGCCGATCTGGCGCGCCGAACTGCGCGGGGAGTGGTCCGGGCCGAAGGGGATGGGGTCGAAGTCCGCGATATCGTCCACCCCGGTCGGGAAGCCGCCCCCGAGGTTGCCTCGCACATTGACCCACAGATACCGGGGGTCGGAGCCGAACGCGGCGCCGATGTGGGAGGGAGGCAGCGGGCCGTCCCCGGTACGATGACCGGTCAACTGGATGCCCGAACCGCCATCCAGGTGGTACAGCCACAGCTGCGACCCCTTGTTGGCGATCACGTACTCACCGTCCGGCGTCCACAGCGGGGACATGTAGCTGTCGCGCCGGGTATCCGTCAGCTGGCGGGGGTCCGTCCCGTCGGCGCTGGCCACCCAGAGGTTCTCGGAACCGTCACGGTCGCTGACGAAGACGAGCTCGGCGCCGTCGGGGGAATAGCGCGGCTGCATGTCGTAGCCCTGGCCGCTGGTGATGCGGGTCGCGGTGCCGCCGCCGGCAGGCAGGGTGTACAGATCGCCGAGCAGCTCGAAGACGATGGTCTCTCCGTCCGGCGACAGGTCGAGCGATATCCAGGAGCCCTCGTCCGTCGTGAAGTCGAGCGTCCGCGCCGGGATGAGAGGCAGCGAGTTGGCGCGCTCCGCGGCCCGGGCGGAGCTGTCGTTCTGCTCGGCTGTCTGGGCGAAGACGGGGGTTGCCGTGAGCATCAGGATCAGCGATGCGAACCCGGTCGCGGCGATCCGGTGAACAACCCCGCGTCGCACCGAGCGCGGCCTTCCCGTGTTCACCAGCTGCAGGGACCTGCTCAGCGTCTCGTCCAGATCAGAATGGTGCCGCAGAAGGCGCCGTGTCCCTGGTATTCGGGCGGAAGGCCACTCACCGACGCGTAGACTTCTACGCCCGAGACCCTCATCGGGTCCACGAAAGTGTCCAGACGGGCGGGCTCGTCTCCACCGCGGTGCGCGACAATGCCATCGACGTACACACGCGGGAAGCAGCCGTAGCGGTCTGCGGGTGTCGGTGGTTCGTCCGCCGCATCAGGGTCTCCACCCTCCCTAGCTTCGGGAGTCTGAAGTCGGCCACGTCGGAGCACCACCCACCTCTCAAAGTGGTTGGCTGGGTCCAGGACCAGTTCGACACCCGCCATCCCGCTGAACAGGTCCGTGATCTCATTCGGCATCCTCGCCTCGATCTCCTCGCGGTCGACGAATTTGCCGAAGCCAACCCTCTGGCGGTGGTAGAAGCCCCTCCTCTGCAGTACGACCTCCCGTCTCTCGACGGCAACCTCGATGGGATCAAGTACGACGGGGTCGACGGACAGGGATACTTCCACGGTGGTGACGCGCCCCGGCACGACACGCACGGTATCCGCCCGCGGCGCGTATCCGATCATGGAGAACTCGACCACATGCTGGCCGCCGACGAGCCGATCCAGCACGAATTCTCCTCTGGGGTCGGAAAAAACCCCCTGCTGCCCGCCACCGCCCATCGTGACGTGTACGCCGGTCAGCAGGGCACCCGTCTCCCGGTCGGTGACCACCCCTATGATGCCCGTCATGAGTTCGTTCGATCCCCTGTCCAGCGGCAACATCTCGGTGGTGAAGCTGCCGGCGCGCATGACGGTGAATTCGCCGACCGCCGGATTGTACCTGAAGTGATTCAGCGTGAGCCTGTAGTCCCCCACGGCGATACCGGTCAGCTGAAACCGCCCAGTGGCGTCGGTTTCGACGAAGAACTCGCTTTCGGAGCCGCCGGTGCCGCGGATGACAACCTCCACGCCGGGGATGGGGTCGCCGCTGAGCACATCGACGACCCGGCCCGTGATCGAGACCGGCTCCCCGTCCCTTTCCTGGGACATCGCATCCCGCGCGGCGGCGAGGGAAAGAACCGCCAATGCGAGGACCGCGCGCGAGATGACCGGCCGACAGGACGCCTTCCGGTGCTGGCCCGTACGCTTCGAAGGTGGCTGGATCAACCTGCTCATGCCGATCATGTGTCTTGCCTCCCTGCCGGGCTGAAGCCGTGTCCTCGATTCCGGAACCTGCTTCACCCCGTGCGAGCGCTCCCAAGAGTCATTCGATGGGCTGACGCACCCGGCCGTCGGCGTCGCGGACGCCCGGTGCCGCCAACAGCAGAATACGCAACTCGTTCCGGGACGTTACCAAAAGCTAAGACTTCGGAACCACGGGACGCCAGTCCCGCGGGCGGGCTCACGCAGTGCCGCATCGCGGTGGCCAGCGGGCGACGCCGCCGCACACCGGTTACTACCCCCTTGATGGACACGCGGTTCCCTGCTATGAATGGGACAACGGTCTTCGCCACAGGGCGATACCGAACGGATGACACGGCGATTTGTGGCGTATTGCGGCCGGGAACAGCTAAAAAGCCACCCGCACTGCTGCGGGTCCTTCGAGGCTGCCGAACATGGCCTTCCCGTACCGCGCCACGCCACTCCTCGCCCCGTGGGGACCGGCCCCGGCCGAGATCCCGCAGCGCCGGCGTTCCGGCGGAGGAGGCGTGGCAGCAAGTGAGATCGACCAGCAGTGAGGCCGCGGGTGCGGGTCGCCGGGGGTACTCGGCGCGAGGCACGCGGACCGCTGACAATGCCGGTCCGGCCCTCGCGGACTCCGCACCGATCACCGACACCCGCGCGCACCGGCACCGCCAGATCGGACGGCTGCCCGGCGAGCGCATTCTGGTCCTCGACGGGGCGATGGGGACGATGATCCAGGGATACGGCCTGGGCGAGGCCGACTTCCGCGGCGACCACTTCGCCTCCCACCCCACCCCCCTTCTCGGCAACAACGACCTCCTCGCGCTCACCCGCCCCGACGTGATCGGCGAGATCCACCGCGCCTACCTGGCCGCGGGCGCCGACATCATCGAGACCAACACCTTCAGCTCCACCCGGCTGCCGATGTCCGACTACGGGGTCGAGGACGCGGTGGCCGAGATCAACCTCGCGGCCGCGCGGATCGCCCGGGAAGCTGCGGACGAGTACACGGAGCGCACCCCGGAGCGGCCCCGTTTCGTAGCCGGGATCCTCGGGCCGATGAACCGCACGGCCTCGATCTCGGCCGACGTGAACGACCCGGGGGCCCGGCAGGTCACCTTCGAGGAACTCCGCTCGGCATACGGTGAGCAGGTCCGCGCCCTCATCGCGGGCGGTGCCGACCTCCTCATGGTCGAGACCGTCTTCGACACCCTGAATGCGAAGGCGGCGCTCTTCGCCATCCTGGAGGTACGCGACGCGACCGGGCTGGACATCCCGATCATGATCTCGGGGACGATCACCGACCAGAGCGGGCGCACCCTGACCGGGCAGACCCCGGAGGCCTTCTACAATTCGCTCCGGCACGCCGTCCCGCTTTCGTTCGGACTCAACTGCGCGCTGGGGCCCGATGCGCTGCGCCCGTACCTGCAGGAACTCGCGACCGTGTGCGAGAGCTGGGTGAGCTGCCACCCCAACGCGGGGTTGCCCAACGAGTTCGGAGAATACGACCTGTCCCCGGAAGAGATGGCGCGCACGATGGGCGAGTTCGCGCGGTCGGGGTTTCTCAATTTCGCGGGAGGGTGCTGCGGGACGACCCCGGAACACATCGCCGCGATCGCGGAGGAGGTGGAGGGTGTGGCACCGCGGCCGCTCCCCGACCATCCCGTGCGGACCCGCCTGGCGGGGCTGGAGCCAGTCACCATCGGGCCCGACTCGCTCTTCGTCAATGTGGGCGAGCGCACCAACGTGACCGGTTCGGCCCGATTCGCCCGGCTGATCCGCGACGGGGACTACGAGGCCGGGCTCGAGGTGGCGCGCCAGCAGGTCCGGGGCGGCGCCCAGGTCATCGACGTCAACATGGACGAGGGGCTGCTCGACGCCGAGGCGGCGATGGTGCGCTTTCTGAACCTGATGGCCGCCGAGCCCGAGATCGCACGCGTCCCCTTCATGATCGACTCGTCGAAGTGGGAGGTGATCGAGGCCGGGCTGAGGTGCGTGCAGGGCAAGGCGGTGGTGAACTCGATCAGCCTGAAGGACGGCGAGGTCGCCTTCCGGGAGAAGGCGCGGCTGGCGCGACGCTACGGGGCGGCGGTCGTGGTGATGGCCTTCGACGAGAGCGGCCAGGCGGCCACCGCGGACCACAAGGTGGAGATCTGTACGCGTGCCTACGACATCCTCGTGCGGCAGGAGGGCTTCCCCCCCGAGGACATCATCTTCGATCCCAACATCTTCGCGGTCGCGACGGGGATCGCGGAACACAACGAATACGCGGTCGCCTTCATCGAGGCCACGAGGCGGATCAAGGCGGATCTCCCCCACGCGCTTGTGAGCGGCGGGGTCAGCAACGTGTCCTTCTCCTTCCGCGGCAGCCACGGTGTGCGCGAGGCCATGCATTCGGCTTTCCTGTATCACGCGGGTCAGGCGGGGATGGATATGGGGATAGTAAATGCTGGTGCGATCGCGGTTTATGATGAAATACCGGAGGAATTGCTTGAAGCGGTTGAAGACGTGCTTTTCGACCGGCGCGAGGACGGGACGGATCGTCTGACGGCTCTGGCCGGAAGCTACCGGGACGGGGCGGCCGGAGACGCCGTGGATCTGTCGTGGCGCGACGCGACGGTGGAGGCACGCCTGAGCCACGCGCTGGTGCACGGGATCACCGACTACATCGAGGAGGACACCGAGGAGGCGCGGGGTGGTGTGGAGCGAGCGCTGGAAGTCATCGAGGGGCCCTTGATGGCGGGCATGAACACCGTCGGGGATCTCTTCGGCTCGGGAAAGATGTTTCTTCCGCAGGTCGTCAAGAGTGCCCGCGTGATGAAGCGGGCGGTGGGGTACCTGGTGCCGTATCTCGAGCGTGAGAAGCCCGAGGGCGGCAAGGACCGGTCGGCGGGGCGGATCGTGCTGGCCACCGTGAAGGGTGACGTCCACGACATCGGCAAGAACATCGTCGGGGTGGTGCTGCAGTGCAACAACTACGAGATCTTCGACCTGGGGGTGATGGTGCCCGCCGAGGTCATCCTCGAGAAGGCGCGCGAGATGGACGCGGACATCGTCGGTCTTTCGGGGTTGATCACGCCCAGCCTCGACCAGATGGTGCATGTGGCCTCCGAGATGGAGCGCACCGGCATGGAGACGCCGCTGCTGATCGGCGGCGCCACCACGTCGCGGGTCCACACGGCGGTGAAGATCGAGGAGCGGTATTCGGGCGCCACGATTCACGTGCTCGATGCCTCGCGCTGCGCGGAGGTGGCGGGGAAGCTGCTCGATCCGGGCAGTGTGGTGGCGTACACGGCCGGCATCCGTGAGGAGTACGCGGACGTGCGGCGCAGGAGGGGAGCGAAGCGGCGGCGGGCTCCGCTGCTGCCGCTGGAAGAAGCCCGCGCAAACCGGCTGCCGCTGGATTGGACCGGATACAGGCCCGTCCGCCCGGCCTGGACCGGCAACCGCATCTTCCCTGCTCCCAGCGACCGCCGGGTGGCGGGCGGCCGCGGCCCGCGCACCGCGCCCGGCCGCCTCGTCGCCGGCGGCCACGGTCCCTCAGCCGCCCCCCCCCCGCAACCCGCTCCTGCCTCCTACGACCTCGGCGAACTGGTCGATCGGATCGACTGGAGTCCCTTCTTCCAGGCTTGGGAACTGCGCGGCAACTACCCCGATATCCTCTCGGATCCCGATATCGGACCCGAGGCCATCAGCCTGCACCGGGACGCCGTCGCCCTGCTGGAGCGCCTTCGCCAGGAGGGTCGCCTGGTCGCGCGGGCAGTCGTCGGGCTCTACCCGGCCAATGCCGTGGGCGACGACATCGTGCTTTACGCCGACGCGTCGCGGTCCACCCCGGCCGCGGTCTTCCCATGCCTGCGCCAGCAATTCGCGAAGGGTGCAGGGCGTCCCAATCTGTGCCTGGCGGATTTCGTGGCCCCGGCCGCCTCGGGCGCGGCCGACTACGCCGGCGCCTTCGTGGTGACGGCCGGCGAAGGGGTGGCCGAGCTCGCCGCCGAGTTCGAGGCCGCCGGCGACGACTACCAGAGCATCCTGGTGAAGGCGCTCGCGGACCGGCTGGCGGAGGCCTTCGCCGAGCGCATGCACGAACGGGTGCGCCGCGAGTTCTGGGGTTATGCGCCGAAGGAGTCGCTGACCAACAGGCAGCTGATCGGCGAGGAGTACGGGGGGATACGGCCGGCGCCGGGGTATCCGGCATGCCCGGATCATTCCGCCAAAAGGACCCTCTTCGAGCTGCTGGGCGCGGAGAGGATCGGGGTGACGCTGACCGAGAGCTGCGCCATGTTCCCGGCCGCTTCCGTTTCGGGGCTGTACATCGGGCACCCGGACAGCTTCTACTTCGGGGTCGGACGGGTCGGCCGCGACCAGGTGGAGGACTACGCCCGCCGCGCGGGGATGTCCGTGGAGGAAGCCGGGCGGTGGCTGGCACAGAACGTGGTGGAAGAGGCGGGGGACGGGGGACGCGGCCAGGGCGCGAAGGCGGGCGCGGTTGCGGGCGCGGGCCGCGAAGCGGAGCGAAGGGAGGGCGGCCGTGGCTGACCTGCGAGCGATGCTGGCCGATGGAAGGGTCCTGGTGGCGGACGGCGCCATGGGTACGATGCTGTACGAGCGCGGTGTGTTCGTGAACGTCTGCTACGACGAGCTCAACGCCACGCACCCCGAACTTGTTGGGGAGGTGCACGCGCAGTACGTCCGAGCCGGAGCGGACATCCTGGAGACGAACACCTTCGGCGCGAACCCGGTGAAGCTCTCGTCGTACCGCCTTGAAGACCGCACCGAGGAACTGAACCGCCGCGCCGTCGAGATCGCCGTGCGGGCGGGGGGGGGACGGGTGGCGGTGGCGGGCGCGATCGGGCCATTGGGGATTCGCGTCGAGCCGCTCGGCCCCACTTCGCTGGAGGAAGCACGGGAGTATTTCGGCCGTCAGGTGGACGGACTGCTCGCCGGCGGCGTGGACGGGTTCATCCTGGAGACCTTTTCCGACCTGGCCGAATTGGAGCAGGCTTTTCGGGCGGTGAAAAGCCGGTGCGACCTCCCGGTGATCGTTCAGGTGACGGTGGAGGGCGACGAAGCCAAGACCGCATCGGGGGCACCCGTCGAGCAGGCCGCGCGCGCGGCCGACGACTGGGGGGCTAGTGTGGTGGGCCTCAACTGCTCGGTCGGCCCGGCGGTGGTGCTTGAGGCGCTGGAGGGCATGGCGCGGGTGACCTCCCTTCCCCTCTCCGCCCAGCCCAACGCGGGTTTCCCGACGGCCGTGCGGGAGCGCAAGATGTACCTCACCCGCCCGGACTACATGGCGCAGTATGCGCGCCGCCTCATCGAAGCGGGCGCACGGATCGTGGGCGGCTGTTGCGGAACCACGCCGGAGCACATACGCAGCATCAGCGAGCAGGTCGCCGCCAGCCGGCCGCGCACGGTGTCGGTCCGGGTTGCTCGCGAGACGGCCTTCGACGCGGGCGGGAAGCCGACGCCTCCACTGGCGGCGCGATCCGCCCTGGGCCAGCGGCTGGCGCGGGGCGACTTCGTCACCTCGGTCCGTGTCCTTCCCCCCCGGGGATGGGATACCGCGGCGCTCGTCAGGGATTGTCGCTCGCTGGCCGCGGCCGGAGCCGACCTGATCGCCGTGCACGAGGATCGGGGGGCCGCCCGCCTCGGCGTCCTCGCCACAGCCTCACTGATCGCCGACTCGTGTCCCGGCATCGAATCGCTGGTCCACTACACCTGCCGCGACCGCCAGCTCTCCAGGATGATGAGCGACCTCCTGGGTGCCGCAGCCACCGGTCTGCACAACGTCCTGCTCCTGACCGGCGATCCTCCCGGTCCCGCTCCCTACCCCGACTACAGGTCCGTGGTCGATGTCGACTCGATAGGGCTCACGAATGTCGTTGCGGGACTCAACGCCGGGGTCGGCCCTTCCGGCAACGATCTGGGTGACCCGGCGGGTTTCGTGGTGGGGGTTGCCCTCAACCAGGCGGCCCGTGATCGCGCCCGGGAACTGGGCCGGTTCCGCTGGAAGGTGGACGCGGGCGCGGATTTTGCCGTGTCCCAGCCGGTCTTCGACGTGGGGCGGCTGAGGGAATTCCTCGCCGAAACGGAACAGAAAATCCCCTTGATTGCGGGGATTCTGCCTCTGGAGAGCGCGCGGCAGGCGGAGTTCCTGCAGAATGAAGTCCCGGGCGTCCATTTGCCGGACCGGGTGGTGGAGCGGATGCGCCGGGCGGAGGAGAGGGGTGCGGGTCGCGCCTCGGCCGAGGGGATGGCCATTGCTCGCGAGGTGGCCGGGGAGTTGCGGGGTGAAGTTGCCGGGTTCCAGATCTCGGCGGTCCGCGAGGGGGCGGAAGCCGTATTGGGGGTGGTGGAGGGGCTGGGGGATTGAAGGAGGAGCCTGCCACGCAGACTGACACAAGCTTACATCTCACTGTGCTAGTTGCAGTTACGGGATTCGGCGTCCCGGTTCCCTCCGAATCGGTCTCGTCCGCGCTTGCGACCCCGACCGCGTCTTTGGTACTGTCCCGGTGCTGCCGGGGGTGCGAGCGATGCTGGCGGCCGAGCTTCGGTCCGGGTCGACAGTTTCAGCGACTCCTGAGCTTTCGCGATAGACTGCGCTTCGTCCAAGTGACCGCGAATATGGTTCGAGAGCGACGTCCAGGATCCCCTCCGCTCCTGCCCCGACCGGCCGCGTGCCTCGTCGTCGTGGCGTCGTTCCTCGCCCTGCCCGCGTGTGACCGGCATGGCGACGAGGCCGCTCAGGGAGAGGCCCCCCAGGAAACGGTGACCGTCCGGGATTCGGCCAACATCCGGATCGTCGAGAATCATGCCCCCGCATGGGATCCCGCCCGCTTCTGGACGGTGGACCCCGACCCGGAGATCGTCATCGGCGGGAATCGCGCGTCCCAGGCGGCCGACGATCCCGCTCACCTGCTGTGGCGGCTAAAGGGGGCCGCGCTTCTTTCGGACGGGCGGGTGGCCGTGCTCTCCGGTGGTGAGCCATGGGTGCTGGTCTTCGACACCACGGGCGCCCTTGCCGCTGCATTCGGGCGCAAGGGGCAAGGCCCCGGCGAATTCTCCTATCCCCTTCACCTTCAGGTTCTTCCTGGGGACACCATCGTGGTCTGGGACCGAATGTGGGGTGGCATCGGCCATTTCGATCCATCAGGAACGCTCCTGAGGGATCGGACCCTCGACCTGGGCGCGGTGTTCGCCGCGGCGCAAACGCCGGAGCAACGCCTGGGTGAGTCGATGGCCCTGCCCCTTCCGGACGGAACGTTCCTGGTTGACGTCAAGCCCGGGGATTGGACTCCCGTCATCGACACGCGCTTCAGGATTCCCACTGGCTTCCTGAGGGTCGACTCGGCCTACGCCACGCACTCCTTCGGGTGGTGGGACGGCCAACAAGTACTCGCGACTCTGCCACCTTTCCCCTTGCTCTTCCCGACCGAAGCGGTGTTGGCTGCGGGGGGAAGTCCCCTTTCGGTGTACATCAGCAGTGGAGACCGATATGAAGTTCAACAGTTCTCCCCGACGGGTGTCCTTCGCCGAATCATCAGGCGCACGGCGGTGGAGCCGATCCCCATCCTCGCCTCGGAATTGGAGGCCTGGAAGGCGCGGCTGTCCATGGAGGGACCTTTGGATTGGGACGCGTGGGACCGGGTCGTGGCGCGCAATCCGCCGAGACCGTACCGCGCGAGGGTCGCGGGGCTGATGACCGACATCAACGGGAACCTCTGGGTGGCGAACCGGCTGGACGAGCAGTCGAGCGAGTGGAGCGTCTTCGACCCGGAGGGCCGCTGGCTGGGGACGATGTCGCTGCCGTTCGGCCGAGTCACCTGGATCACGAGGGATCGCATCGTCGGGGTGCTGACCGACCCCGACCTCGGCGTGGAGTCGGTGGCGGTCCACCGGCTGAACCGCACCGCGTCGCGCTGAGCCGGGCGCCTGTCTTGCCCACCCCAAAGCTCGGCTAACGCTATACAGATAGGTCCTGCCAAACCCCGGTCGCCGCCATGGGGACCACGACTTCGCGCCCGAAATCGGTGAGCGCATTCGACCATGCTCGGGAGTCCCGCCAATTGACCCCGGTTTTCCCGCTTTCCCGACCCGACACGACCGAACTTGGTCCAACGGCAAGAGTGGCAGATCGTGCAGCCCCAGTTTGACTTACGTGATCTCCTGCCGTGATTTTGGCCGTTAGCGATCCGCCTACCCCCCCGCCACCCGGCCCAACCGCCCCACCACCTCCCCACCCCGCAGGTTGCTCACATACACCTTCTCCGCCCCGGCCTCGCGGAGGCGCCGGATCGACCTCGAACAGATCTCGTCGGCACTCATCCCGGCTGCGAATTCCGCCGTGATCTCCCGGCCCGGAACCGGGAAATAGCGGTTCAGGTAGCCAAGCGTGCGTGGATTGGCGCTTCGGTACAGGAACACGCCGTACACGACCGGGATCTCCACGCCCCGGCGTTCCAGCTCGGTGCGGAAAAGCTCCACCTGGCCGAGCGAGTGGTGCGAGACGATTTGCGTGAGGACAAAGTCGGCGCTGAAGTCGGCGTCGGCGACGAATCGGGCCTGCTCGACCGGGTCCCGGTGCGGATTCGCCCAACCCCCGAGCGGGAACCCGGGCTGCTCGCGCCGCAGGATGGCGCGCAGGTCCTTGCCGTGCGGGACACATCGCTCGGGCCCCACCGAGTGATCGCCCCCCACCACAGCCACCGCCGCCACGCCCAGCCCCGCCGCCCGCTGCGCAAAGAGCCGGCAATACTCCAGCGCGTGCTTGCACGTCAGGAACGGCACAACCGTCGCCAAGTCCGCGGCGCCGCCGAGATTCGCTGCCAGGTGGGCCAGGCTCTCCTCCTCGGGGTCTCCGGCCGCGTCATCGGTGAGGAGGACGAATGTTCCGTTCCGGGAGAGACGCCGCACCGAATGGTACATGTCGATCCATACGTCCATGCCGCGGACCGCGTCCAGGCCCAGCCGGGGCGGCCGCAATTCCACGCCGACCAGCGGCCCCGGTGCGCGCAGACGCACCAGGATATCGGTGGACGGACTGGCGGGGTCGTCCTCCGCGGCGCGGCGGGCTTCCAGGCCCCCGTCCCGGTCAGTCGGGCGGGATGTCATCTGCCCTCCAGCTCCCCGATCACCATCCGGTCGAGAGGAGCCGGTGATCAGCCGCAGATGGGGTCATGACACCATTACCTCCTCGAGCACATCCAGATCGACCGGCAGGCCACCGGTCAGCACCTCCGAACCCTCCGGCGTCACCAGCACATCGTCCTCGATCCGGATCCCGGTCCCTTCCAGCTCCGGCAGCCCGGGACCGCTCCCCACCGCGAAGTACAGACCCGGCTCCACCGTGAAGACCATGCCGGGCTCCAGCTTCACGGGACCGTCGCGGTCACGGTACGGGCCCACGTCGTGGGTATCGAGTCCCAGCCAATGGGACGTCCGGTGCGGGAAGAAGGGGCGGTACGACCTCTCGTCCACCACCTCGTCCACCGTGCCGTCCAGCACGCCCATGGCCACCAGTCCCGCCGCAATCGTCTGCACGGCCGCCTGGTGCACCGCATCGAGCGTGCCGCCCGGGGTGCAGGCGGCCACTGCTGCGCGGTGCGCATCCCGCACCACCTCGTAGACCTCGCGCCGCGCGCCTCCCAGTTTCCCCGACGCCGGGACGGTGCGGGTGATGTCGGCCGCGTAGAAGTCGCATTCGGCCCCCGCGTCGATGAGGACCAGGTCGCCCGCCCCGATACGGGAGCTGTTCGCCGAGTAATGGAGCGTGCAGGCGTTCCCACCCGCGGCCACGATCGTCGCGAAGGCCGGGCCGTTCGCTCCCCGGCCGCGAAATCCGGCTTCCAGTGCCGCCTCCACCTCCCACTCCCCCACACCCTCTCGCACGTGCCCCAAAGCGTCGCCGAAGGCTGCCACCGAAATGCGCGCGGCCTCCCGCATGCGCGCGATCTCGGCCGGGTGCTTCCGCAGCCGCATCGGGTCGAGGACGGCACCGGGATCCGCCACCATCGACAGACCCGTCCCCTTTCGGGCCCGGAGCCGCCGTCCGTTCCCCAGTGCCCCCCGCACCACCCGGTCACACACATCGCTCGTGCCGAGCCGGTAGTATACTCCATCGCCCGCAGCCAACAACCCCGGCGCCTTCTCCGCAAAGTCCCCCAAGGCAAACACCCGGTCGGCCCCGAGAAGCTTCCCCACCTCTTCCGGTTCACCCAGCGGACCCGTCCACAACTCCTTCTCGGGGTCCCTCTCCGGCACGAAAAGCACAAAACGGTCCTCGTCCGCAAAGCCCCGCAATAGCGCGATGCACCCGGGACGGTCCCATCCAGTCAGGTACAGGAGTTCCGAATCGGGGCGGTAGCGGTACTCGGAGTCGTTGTTCTTGAAGCGCACCGGGGCCGCCGGCAGGAGCATTGAGGCGTCTTCCAACCGGGCGAGCACCCGGTTGCGCCGGTCACCGTACGGGATCGGCGGGAGGTTGTCGCTCCTCACCCGCGGCCTGAACCCGTAGCGGCGCGGCTCCGCGGCGGGTTGTCGATCAGGAAGTGCACGAACCAGCTGCGGATGCGCTCCAGGCGGTCCACCAGAAGCCACGGCTCGCCGGTTCGCGACAGTCCGTGCGACGACCGCGGATAGCGCACCATTTCCACCGGGACGCCCCGCTTCTTCAGCGACATGAACCACTGTTCGCCGTCCCCGACCGGGGTGCGGTAGTCCTGCTCGCTGTGGATGATCAGGGTCGGCGCGGTGACGTTCTCGACGTATGAAATCGGTGACAGGCGGCGATACAGGTCGCGCTGCTCCCACGGAGGGCCGTAGAACTCGTACTCGGTCAGGCGCTGCGCGTCCGAGGTGCCCCACCAGCTCTCCCAGTTTGTGATCGAGCGCGAGGTCACCGCCGCGCGGAAGCGGTCCGTCGTCGCGGTGAGCCAGTTGGTCATGAAGCCGCCGTAGCTGCCGCCCGAGACACCCAGCCGGTTCGCGTCGATCTCCGGGTACGCCGCGAGTGCCGCCTCGACCCCGGCCAGGTAGTCCTCCCGGTCCGCAATCCCCCATGCTCCGCGGGTCGCGTACTGGAAGTCGTGCCCGTACCCGGAAGATCCGCGCGGGTTCGTATACAGCACGAAGAACCCGGCCGCAGAGAGGACGTGGAAGGTGGGGAAGAAGGTGTTGCCGTATGCGGAGTGCGGCCCGCCGTGGATCTTCAGGATCATCGGGTAGGAACCCCCCGGGCGAAGACCGACGGGCTTCACCACCCAACCCTCGATTTCGGTCCCGTCCTCCGCTGCCCAGGTCAGCCTTTCGGCGGGCAGCAGGTTCACCTCGGACAGCCAGCCGTCGTTGAAGCGGGTGACTTTCTGCTCGCTCGATCCGTCGGTCGGCCCGACGTACAGTTCCCCGGGGGTGACGGCGTCGGTGCCGGTGAAGGCCATCACGTCTCCGGAGGCGGAGAAGGAGAACGAGGACAGCCTGCGCGCGCCGCCGGTGACCTGCGATACGGGTCCGCCCGGAACCGCGCGGAAGAGGTGGCTGTCGCCGCCGATTCCGGCCTGGAAGTACACGCCGGCTCCGTCGGCGGACCAGATCGGCGCGCCGGGACGCAGGTCCCAGTTCTCGGTCAGGTTCACCGGCAGACCCCGGAAGTGACCGTCCGAACCGATTTCGGCTACCAGCAGGTCGGTCTGACTGCCTCGTGCGGGGGTGGAGAGGAAGGCGACGTAACGGCCATCCGGCGAAACCGCCGGTGCGCTTTCGGTACCGGGGTTGGTGGTGAGGCGCCGCACCGTGCCGCCCTGGGCGTCGACCGCCCAGATGTCGCCGGAATTCTCACTGTCGAGTTCGTCGTCCTCGCGTTCATCGCCGGTGAAGAAGATGACCCTTCCGTCCCGGGACCACACCGGGGCGCCCGCGTTGAAGGACAGCTGCGTGAGTTGTTGCGGCACGCCTCCGCCCGCGTCCACGACCATGACCTGTCGCTTGGCACGCGACAGATAGTGGGGCTGCAGGACGAGCCTGCCGTCACGCTTGTAGCGCGTGGAGGTAATCACACGTCCGTCAAAGCGGGACGCGTCCAGCGTGCGGGTCACCGCGTCGGGTGCGATCCAGCCCTCGCGTCCTTCGATTTCACCTTCCGGTGCACCATCCTCCGGCGCCTTCACGTAGGCGATCCGGGTCCCGTCGGGCGACCACACCGGAGGGCCCTCGACGCCGTCGATGTGGAAGGCCTCTCCCCCCGCCCCCCGCACGCGCAGGAACCAGACCGGATTGGGGTCGTCCCCCCGCGACGAGGAGAAGGCAAGCAACGAACCGTCCGGAGACCACCGGGGGCCGCTCGATTCCTCGTTGGAGCTGGTCACCGGGAATGCGGCACCGGTCGGCCGGCCGCCCTCCAGGGTCTGCAGCCAGACTTCCCGGTGCCGCCGGTTCTCCTCTTCGACCACCGTTGTGACCGTGAACGCCACGTGACTGCCGCCGGGAGCCACGGCCACCTCCCCAACGCCCACCAGCCGGTAGTACAGTTCGGGGGCATACCCCGGCACCTGCGCCACCATCCCGGCGCGCGGGAACGGGAGGACCATGACTGCCACGGCCGCCGCGAAAAGGAACCGGCGCAGAGCGCCCGCGTTCGGCCCGCAGCCTGCTTTTGCCATCTCCGACTCCTCGACGTTTTCGGTCCATCGGCGTCGGCGGCGCCATTTCGACCGGCACCCCGACCACGAACGGCGATTCCCAACCCCGCGGGAACCCGCGCGGCGAAGAACCCGAACGGCAACGTAGGCAGCACGGTGTTTCGGCTCAAGTCGGCACGCGATCTCCGCAACGGACATGCCGATTGACCTCGGGCGTATTACTTTCACCCGGTTACCAGGGATTTCACCTCACTATCAGGAGGTCCCCGTGAGACGCCCGCTCGGTCACGCCATTCGCCATCTCTCTCTCCTACTGCTGCTGGCCGCGAACGTCCCCATTCACGCGGACGCCCAATCGGTGCGGGGCCGGCTCCTGGACGCCGACGGGGAAACGGGTCTGGGCAGCGCCATGATCGTGCTCGAACACAGCAACGGAACGGAGGTCGAGCGCACTCTGTCGCGCAGCAACGGTCTGTTTCTGCTTGAGGCCCCCGCACCGGGCAGCTATCGGTTGAGGGCCGAGCGGATCGGCTACGCCACCACGCACTCCGACTTCTTCGACCTCGTGGCCGGCGAGACGATCACGCAGAACATCGTCGCGGCGGTGGAAGCCATCACGCTCGAGGGTCTCGAGGCCGGCGGAGAACGCAGATGCACCGTGCGGCCCCAGGAGGGGCTGGCGGTCACACGCGTCTGGGACGAGGCGCGCAAGGCGCTGAGCGCGGCTGCCTGGACGCAGGAACGCGGCTACTACCAGTACGAGATGATGAACATCAACCGGCGTCTCGGCCCCGACGGCATCAAGATTCTCGGAGAGGACCGGACGTACAATCGTGGCTACATGAAGGCCCCCTACGTGGCCCGTTCGGCGGATTCCCTCGTAAACGGGGGGTTCGCCCGCATCACGCCCAGAGAATCGCTGTATTGGGCACCCGACGCCGAGGTCCTGCTCTCGGACGCCTTCCTGGACACCCATTGCTTCAACCTGAAGACCGACGCGGAGGGCGCCCCCGGATTGATCGGACTCGCCTTCGAACCCATCTCGGGCCGGCGCTTGCCGGATATCGGCGGCACGCTGTGGCTCGATCTCTCCACGTCCCGGCTCGAGCGCCTGGATTTCGCTTACCGGAACCTCAACATTCCGCGAACGATCCAGAGAGGCGGCATCGGGGGAACGCTGGAGTTCGAGGCGCTGCCCAACGGTACCTGGATCGTGAACTCGTGGAGGATCCGGATGCCCAAGGCAGGCATGGGAACCAACCTGGTGTCGGGAGGGGGAGCCGCGATTCTCGAGGAGATCATCGTCCAGGGCGGCGACGTCATAAGGGTACACGGCAACGAGGGTACGGTTCTCGAGGCCGAACTCGCGGGCGGAATCGCAGGAACGATCCTGGACACCCTGCGGGCGGGACTTCCCAGCGCACGGGTCTTTGTGCAGGGGACCGGGATCGAGTCGGTCACGGACACCGAGGGCAAGTTCCACCTGGCGGGACTGGATCCCGGCATCTACGCGGTCACCTTCTCTCATCCCTACATGGAGCCCTTCGGCTATGTGCCCGAACCCTTCGACGTGGAGGTGCTCCCGGACACGGATACACCGGCCCAAATCAGTTTCACGGCCCCGGACTTTGCCCGGATCAGGCGCGGCATGTGCAGGGACGTGGACCGACCCGACGCGCAGCGGTCAGGCGGGCAGGCGGTCTCGCTCGAGGGTGTCCTGGTGGGCCGGGTAACCGATGCCGCCGGCAATCCGGTCCCGGACGCGATGGTCCGCATCCTTTCGGACCGGTTCGATCTGTTGAGCGGGTCGGGGGCAGTCGGTGTGGGCACGGGTCGCGGTGGCGTCGTGGTGTCGACCAATGCTTCGGGGTACTACCGCGCCTGCTGGGTTCCGGTCGACACCACGCTCGATGTGGCGGTCGTCGTGGGTCCGGGGGACGGAACGGAGACCTTGACCCTCGAGGACTTCGAACTGTTGACCCGGGAGCAGGAAATCATCGTGCCACCAACGTCGTTGCTGGAAAGACTCAATCTGCAGATCAACCCGATGTGATCCTTCGGCGGCTTTGGAGAGCATCGGCCGGAGCGCTCGACAATCCCATTGGAGAAATCGTGACCGCACGCACCCTCGCGCTGACCGGACTGGTCCTCTCGGCCGTCCCGCTTTCGCCGTCCCGCGCAATGGCCCAGACCGAAGAGGGCGACACGGTTACGCTCCCTCCCGTCGTTGTGTCCGTGCTGCGGTCGCCGGCGCGGCTGGACCACCTCCCCTTCTCGGCTTCGGTGATGGCCGGCCCCGACCTCACGGAGGGCGCTGCGGGCCTCTTTGTCGAGGAGGCCCTGCACGCCCTGCCGGGGGTGAGGGTGCAGAACCGCTACAACGCCTCGGTCGGCGAGAGGATCTCGATCCGCGGCTTTGGCGCCCGCTCCCAATTCGGGGTCCGCGGCATCAAGGTCCTCGTCGACGGAATCCCGGCCACCCTTCCCGACGGCCAGACCACGCTGGATCACCTGGACGTGGGTTCCCTGGGAAGAGTGGAGGCTCTGCGGGGACCGGCCGCCGCACTTTACGGAAACGGAGCGGGAGGAGTGCTCCTCTTTCGCAGCGCAGCGCCGTACGGAGGTGCCTACCGGCAGGAGGCGACGGTCGTGGTGGGCTCCGACGGATTGCTCAGAATGCAGGCGACGGGCTCGGGTACCGGCGGCGGGATCCGGGTCCGCGCCAGCGTCGCGCGCAACGTCTTCGACGGCTTCCGCGACAACGTCTCCGAATCGGGAGAGGATCCGTACAGCCGGGCGGAACGGACGACCGTGAATGCGGTCCTGGGGTCCGCGGCCGGCGGCGGCACTCTGACGGTGCAGCTGAGCGGCCTCGACCTCGACGCGCTCAACCCGGGTTCCCTCCCCGCGGACCTCTTCGACGAGGGCAGCAGCCAGGCGTGGGGGTTCAACGTAGCGCGCAAGACCCGCAAGGATGTCAGGCAGGGTCAGGCGGGGGTGAGCTGGAGCGGTCCTCTGGGTGGCTTCGAGGGGACCTTTTCGGCGTATGGAGTGAGGCGGGAACTGGACAATCCCATCCCGACGCGGGTAATCGACCTGAAGCGAAACGGCGGCGGTTTGCGTGCGGCTCTAGGCAGGGAGTGGGGCGGGAGCGATCGTGCCGGCCGGGTGGACTTCGGGGTGGAAGGGGATTTCCAGGGCGACGACCGCAGGAACTACGCGAATCAGGGGGGCGCAGCGGGAGAGCTGCAGGTGGACCAGCAGGAAAGCGTGCGGGCCATGGCGGCCTTCGGCCAGGTCAGCCTCTCCCTGGGCACGCGCCTGACGGCGATGGGGGCGCTGCGCGTCGACCGCTTCAACTTCAGGGCGGACGACCGGTTGGTCGGCGAAGACAATCCCGACGACTCGGGGGACCGCGCCATGGGCAACGTGAGTCCTTCCTTCGGACTCCACCTGGATCTGGGTGATCACGGCCTCTTCGCCTCGGTCGCGCGCTCCTTCGAAACGCCCACCACGACCGAGCTGGCCAACCGGCCCGACCGCGCGGGAGGCTTCAATCCCGGCCTGGAACCCCAGCGCGGCTGGACGGTCGAGGGCGGGATCCGGGGCACGCTGGGGAGGCGTTCGACCTACGACGTCGCGATCTTCAACACAACGTTGACGAACCAGCTCGTCCCCTTCGAGGTCCCGGCCGCGCCGGGCCGGACCTTCTACCGAAACGCCGGCGAGTCGCGCGTCCGGGGGTTCGAATTCTCCACCCGCGCCGGTCTGTCGTCGCTCCTCACGGCCACCCTGGCCTACGGATACGTGGACGCCCGCTTCACCGAGTTCACCCTCGGGGACGACACCTTCGACGATAACCGGGTTCCCGGCATCGCCCCGCATCGTGTGGAGGGCGCGTTGCGGATGGGGGGCGGGGTCTGGTTCGGCGAGCTGCGCGTCGAGAGACGTGGCGAGGTTCCCGCGAACGACGCCAACGACGCCGCGGCAGACGGCTTTACCCTCGTCGACTTGCGTTTCGGGGCCACGAGCGTCCGTGTGGGCAATCTCCGGCTCTCACCCTTCGCCGCCGTCACCAACCTGACCGATGTCCGCTACGCCTCTTCGGTCGTGGTCAACGCATTCGGGGGCCGCTACTTCGAGCCCGGGCCCGACCGTGGCGGCTATCTGGGGCTGTCCGTGGCCTGGGAATCGGCCTCGGAACCGCGCTGACCGGCCTCGCAGGCCCAGCCGTCGCGCACGAGCCAGAGACTGTTGCCGACCGGGCGTTCCCCGGTGGCGTCGGAGGGACTGCTGGCCACCCGTCCATCCACCGTCATCACCGACGAGCCGCCGCCATCGAGGTTGAGCGCCTCCGTCACGCCAAGAGCCAGGAAGAGCTCCGCCAGCTCCGGGAGCGACATTCCGGCTGAGCGGGGCATCTGGCGACCGTCGACCACGACCATCCAGAGAAGGCCGGCGCCGGCGTCGAACCCCACCGCCGTGCGTGGATGCCGTGCGGCGGCGAATCCCGGCCGGTCCCCCACTTCGAGATCGCCCACGCGGACGCCACCGTCCAGCAGTTCGGGGAACCCCCCCACGATCTGAAGCCGTGCCGTCTCGCCATCGTCCCGGGTGGACAAGCCATCCGGTCCGATCCGGGGAACCCTCTCGGAGTCCCATGCGAGTGCGGGCCGGCTCGAGGGACGTCGCGTCGTCGATGTGACCTCCGGCCCCACCGGCGCCCCGCCCGGAGCGAAGAAGTCCCCGTTCACACCGGCCAGAGCCGCCACCTCGATGTCCGGCGTCATTGCGGTCACCCTCTTGCGCACGCGGGTCACTCCGTCCTCCGCCAGTGCAGGCACGACGACCAGCTCCAGTTCACATCGCTTGAGATCGGCCGCCACCAGGTGGAGCGCCCACGGACCGCGCGCGGACCAGGCGAAGTGATAGGAGACGCCCTCCGACACGGCGCTGTTCCGGATGGAATCGGGCGCCAGCCATTCCAGCGCGGCCTCTGGCAGAGGCGGGTCCGCCGTGGCTGGGTGGTCCGGCGGCGCACAGGCGGAAACGGCGAGGAGCAGGCCATGGATGACCGCCGCTCGACTGCGGGGAATTTTTCGTCCCCGGAATGGCGGGACTACCACCGCAAGGGCACGGAGAAACGATGAGCGCGTCGAGCGAACAGGTTTGTGCGCCATGGGTATCACAGGATGAACGATCGTGGCGGCCCTCCATCCGTCACCGGTCTGGAAACCGCCCCGCCGATCCAGTATACTCCCGCGCCATGACCCTGTCGCCCCCCCCTCCCGCCCCCACCCCGTCCGGCACCGCTGCGCGCGCACGCCGGGCCCTTCTCGCAGGGGCGATCCTCGCCGCCCTGACCGCCGCCACAACCGGCGCCGCCACGGCCCAATACCGCTTCGGCGTCTCCTTCGGGGGTGCGAGCACGGTGGCCCTGGTGGTCGAGCACAGGTGGGCGCACCAGGGTCTCGAGGTGCAGGCGGGAACCTGGCAGTTCCGGGACCTGAGCCTTTCGGTCAACGCGAGGCAGTACGTCGGTTCGTACAAGGTCGAGCCGTTCGTGGGGATTGGGCTCTGGGGACTCCTGGCCCGAACCGAGGAGGGTACCGGGTACGGCCTGATCGCCCGTTTTCCCACCGGCCTCAACTGGGATATCGGTTCGCGGCACGCGGTGTCGATGAACATCTACCTCAACCGGGCCCTCGCCCTGAAACGCCCGGATCCCGAGGATCGGCGCCCACCCCGCACGATCCTCATCCCGCTGCCGGAGCTGAGCTACCGTTTCCAGTCCGGGGGCTAGGCGGCCCGCGCGAAGACCCCCCGGCATTCGACCGCCGAGGTGACCCGCCACGACGCGCTACCTGTCACCCCACCGGCTCCATCCCCACATACTTGAGCCCGCTGCCGGTGTTGAAGAGGACCACCTCGTCCCCTGCGCCCATGAGCCCCATCTTACGCAGCCGGGGCACCGCCGCCGCCGTCGCCCCGCCTTCCGGCGCCGCGAAGATCCCGGTCGCGGCCCCCATCCTGCCCACCCACTCCTCCATTTCGCCGTCCGGTACCGCCACCGCCCCGCCCCCGGATTCGCGAATCGCGCGCAGAATGAGAAAGTCCCCCACGGCCCCGGGAACCCTCAGCCCCGCCGCGTACGTGGAAGCGTCCTCCCACACCTCCGCCTCCTCGTGGCCCAGCTCCCACGCCCGCACCATGGGGGCGCATCCTGTGCTCTGGACCGAGAACATCCGCGGCCGCCCGGCTCCGATCCAGCCCAGCGCCTCCATCTCGTCGAAGGCCTTCCACATCCCGATCAGGCCCGTCCCGCCCCCGGTAGGGTAGACGATCGCGTCCGGAAGGCGCCCGCCCAACTGCTCGAAAAGCTCGTAGCCCATCGTCTTCTTGCCCTCCAGGCGGTACGGCTCCTTGAGGGTGGAGAGATCCCACCAGCCGGCCTCGTCGCACTGCTGCCGCACCACCCTGCCGCAGTCGCTGATCAGGCCGTCCAGGAGTTGCACGTCGGCGCCCAGCGCCCGAATCTCGGCCAGAATGGGGGCGGGCGTGTCCGTTGGGACCACGACGTGCACCGGCAGCCCGGCAGCTGCGCCGTAGGCTGCAGTCGAACCGGCGGCGTTCCCCGCGGACGGAATCGCCAGCTCGCGTGCCCCGAGTTCCAGCGCACGCGAAACGGCCATGCAGAGACCCCGGTCCTTGAAGGACCCGGTCGGGTTCTGTCCCTCGTCCTTGATCCACAACCGTCCGACTCCCAGCGCGCGGGCCATGCGCGAAGACTCCAGCAGCGGCGTGAACCCCTCGCCCAGACTGATGCGGCAGGCGCGGTCACGGACGGGCAGCACCTCCTCGTAGCGCCAGAGCGTGGGCGGACGGTCCGCGACGGCCTCGGGGGTGAAGCGCCCCCGGAGGGCGTCGAGATCATAGCGGGCGAGCAGCGGCTTTCCGGCTGGCGAAAGACCGATCAGCTGCTCGGATTCGAACGTCTCGCCGGTGGCACCGCATTCCAAGAACGCGGCGCCGGGGAGGTGGGGGGCGGGGTGGCTCATCAGGAGGTCTCGGGGGTTGGAGGGGATGCGATTATGGTGGACCTCAAAGCTGGCCTCCTCGGTACAGGGGTGGAAGCGGGCTGGCAGGCAACCCTAGATTGCAGTTACCGCGTCTCATGGGCGATGGCAGCAGTAGCGGGGCCGTTCCCACGGGAGTGGTTCGCGCAGTGCAACCGTGCCGCAGGCACTACAACCCGGATCCAGAGACATCGAAGCCCAACTGATTCGCCGCGCGTGCGAGGGAGACGGCCGAGCCGTTCGCGCCCTCTACGACCGGTACTCCCCGCGGGTGTACGCGGTAGTGCGGCGGATCGCCGGCGACGACGATCTGGCGGAGGACTACGCCCAGGAAGCGTGGATCAGGGCCATCCGGGCTCTGCCCACCTTCCGCGGCGAGGCCCGGTTCTCCACCTGGCTGCACCGGATCGCCGTCAATTCGGCGCTTCAGGCGGTCAGGAAGGAGAAGACGAGACGGAAGCGCGAGGTGCCGCTGCCCGATGTCATACCGGTGCCGCCCCGCATGGGCGACACACTCATGCAACGCAAACTGGAGGAGGCGCTGGCCAAGCTCCCCGACGGAATGAGAAAGGTACTGATCCTGCACGATGTCGAGGGCTACACGCACGAAGAGATCGGCACCGCCCTGGGGGTGACCTCGGGCACGTCCAAGTCGCAGCTGTTCAAGGCGCGGGCGAAGATGCGGCGCATGCTCAAAGGATACGAAAACGAAACCCGTCCCAAGGAAATTGAAGCATGGAGCGTTTGAATCTGGAACAGTTGGCTCGTCTGGTCGACGAGCAGCCGACGCCGGAGGAACGGGCGGTCCTGGAGGGAGACCCCGCCACGCGGCGGGAGCTGGATGCGATGCGGTCCCAGACCGAGGCGCTGCGCACCCTCCCTGCCGTGCTTCCCCCTCCCGGCGGCTGGCACGAACTCGAGAAGAAGCTCTTGCAGGCGGGCCTCATCTTCGGCCCCCGCAACAGCAACCACCTCTGGCGGAAGTGGCTGCAGGTGGCAGCCGCCCTGGTCATCTTCATCGGCGGCACCGCGCTGGGGTGGGTGACGGGATCCTCCCCGGAGGACTTCAGCGCGGCGGGGACCCCGCCCGAACCGGCCTCGTTTGCGTCTGTCGAGGAGTGGAAGGCCGCAGTGGATGAAGCGTGGGGACAGTATTTGGCCGCATACGACGGCGGACTTCAACAATTCGTGAACGCCCCGGGCCCGGACCGTCCCTCCGGGGATCCTGCCGCTCGTCTGGCCGCGCTTGCAACGCTCATGGCCGCCAGTCGCGCGGCTGTGGAACAGTCTCCCGGAGACCAGTTCCTGAACGAGGTCTGGGTACGCTCGTACGCCGAACGGGACCAGATCATTCGCGACTTCATCTCCGACTGGCGCTGATGCCGTGATCGGCCTTACTCCCGTTTGGGGATCTCCCGGTCGGGCAGGCCGTGGACAGAGGCCTCCCGGCACCCTGCCTGCGATGCCTCCGGGCGGACTCATCCGTGGACTGCTGGTGGGAATATCGGCAACGTTGGCCGCCAGCGGTACGGTGGTGCCGACCGCGACCGCCATGCAGGATACCCTCAACTTGCCCGAGCGAGGATGGATCGGGATCCGCTTCACCGCCGAAACGACTCCGGCGCCATCGGTACTTCAAAGCTCCTTCCAGCTACTGGTGGCCGATGTCTACCCGAACAGCCCTGCCGACCTGACGGGCATTGTTCCCGGCGACTGGTTTATCTCCGTCGACGGCCGTCCGCTCACCGCCCACGAAACCTGGTTGCGCTCGACCTCCAACCTGCGCGCCGGCCAATCCGTCCAACTCGTCCTCGTTCGGAATGGGGGCCAACGCGAGGTGACCGTGGTTGCGGACCCGGCTCCGGCCTTCGTCCTACCCAATCCCCTCGACAGAATGGAGTTCGTGGCGGCACGGTTCGACTCCATTTTCGAGGATTTCCTGCGTTTGCCGCGCGGGGCCGAACTGCTGTGGCAGGGCATGCCGGACATCACGTTTCACGGTGGTTTCGGAGTCGATGCGGCCACCATGACGGTCACGTTCGGGGACCCGGACAGCGCCACGGGAACCGTGTTCGTGCGGCCGGACCAGGGCAGGGGCGAGGCGAGTGTGTCCCTGCGGCGGGAGGGTGTCGAATCGGAATCGCCCCCTTCGGCGGGTGGTGGCGGAACCGAGTTGGCCGGTGAACTCGACAGCCTGGGCGAAGGCCGGCTCTCGCTTCTCTTCCCTCAGGCGGGGGGCATGGCACTCTTCGGGGGCGTGCTGGTTCGTGACCTGCCCGGGGAAATGGGGCGCAGTTATTTCGGCGTGGAAGAGGGTGTCCTGGTTACCGATGTGTTCCCGATGAGCCCTGGCCGCCAGGCAGGCTTCCGTTCCGGCGATGTCATCGTATCGGTGGAAGGCAAGACCTTCGAGAACGTAAGGGACTTTCGCCGTCTGCTGGTGGAACTCTCCACTCCGATTGAACTTGCCGTTGTTCGGAACAGGGAGTCGGTGAAGATCGTCTTCCCACGTCCGCAGGGGTAGCTACGGGCTCCCGAGACCCTCGCAACAACCGCCTGCGCCGAATCCGCTACTCGTACCGCAGGGCGTCGATCGGATCCATGGTGGAGGCGCGCCGCGCCGGCCAGATCCCGAAGAAGAGACCGATCATGATCGAGAAGCCCATGGCGACGACGACTGCCTCCGCGGCAACTGCGGTGTCCCGTTCGTAGAGCTGGGTCACAAGTTCCGCGCTGCCGAAGCCGAACCCCACTCCCAGAATCCCACCCAGCAGGCACAACACCAGCGCTTCGACGAGGAACTGGAAGAGGATCGCCTTGCGGGTAGCCCCCAGCGCCTTGCGGACCCCGATCTCGCGCGTCCGCTCGGTGACGCTGACCAGCATGATGTTCATGATGCCGATGCCGCCCACCAGCAGGCTGACGCCCGCGATGCCCACCAGGAGCATGGTGAAGGTCTCTGCGGTTTCCCCCAGGGTTTCGAGGAAATCCGAGGCCTGCTGGATGCGGAAGTCGGCGTCCTCGGTGGCCCGAATGCGGTGTTCGCGCCTGATGATCCGGTCGATTTCACCCCAGGCCGGCTCCAGCTCTTCCGGCGAAGGAGCGGCAACGTAGAGGGCACGAAGGTATTCGCGTCCGCCCATCACCCGGTACAGGGCCGTCGAGAGCGGAATGTACACCTGCTCGTCGGGGTTCTCCCACCCCATGCTCCCCTTCTCTTCCAGAACTCCGACCACCTCGAAGCGGATGCCGCGGATCTGGATCTCGCGGCCAACGAGCAGCGGGGCCGGAGTGTTCAGGGCTTCAGGAATGCCGTAGCCCAGGACGGCCACCCGCTGGCGCCCCTGGAGCTCTCCCTCGTTGAATACGCGTCCGTGTTCGACGTGCCGTTCGTGCATGTCGAAGAAGTTCGGCCACGTCCCGATCACCTGATTGGAGGTGTTCCACCGCAGGTAGGAGATCTGCAGGCGGCTCTCGGCCTCCGGAGCGATGTCGTACATCGCTCCCATCTGGTTGCGGAGTGCAAACGCGTCGCCTTCCGTAAGTCGGACGCTGCCGCCGGAGACGCCTCTCCACCATTGCTGGCCCGGCCGCACGGTGAGCACGTTGGTCCCCATCCTCTCGATCTGTGCCTCCACGGCCCGCTGCGCGCCCTCGCCGAGCGCGACCATCGTGATGACCGCACCGGTGCCGATGACGATGCCCAGCGTCGTGAGGAGGGACCGAAGCGCGTTCGCTCGGATTGACGCCAGCGCGACGTTGATGGTTTCTCTGAAAACAAACATGGTGGGCGCCCTCGTTGCCTTAGAAGTCCGTGGATCAGAAGGGCCGCATGCGTTGCCGCATCCGCTCCATCTGTGCCTGCTGCCTTGCCTGCAACTGGGCGGCGCCAATGAGGGCGAGCTCTTCGCCCACCTGGAGCCCCGCCAGGACCTCGACGTAATCCCAGTCGCTTAGTCCGATCACGATGGGACGCGGTGCGATGTTGCCCGCATCGTCGATGACGAAGGCCACGGCGGGCCGGTAGGGAAGGTCGTTGCCGCCGCCCATGGCGCCCATCATTCCGCCGAACCCGCCTCCGAATCCACCGGCGCCGCGACCTGCCCCGGCACCACCACCGAAGCCGCCACCACGCTGTCCTCCCGCTCCAGCGGGTCGTTCGCCACCGCCACCCGGCCGACCTCCACCCGCGGCTGCCCCTGCCTGGTCCGCATTGCCGCTCTCACCCGCATTCGGTCGTCCCGCAGCGCCACCTTCAGCACCCGCCGCCCCACCCCCCGACTGCCCCCTCATGTTGGACCACAGCGCGCGCGCCGAGTCCTGGGAGATTTCGCCGGACATCATCTTCTGCCGAATCTCATCCATCGACATGCCATTCGCAGCCGCCGACCCACCGGCCGTCCCGCCGGCCATTGCACCACCGGCGGCGGTTTCTCCACCGTCCTGCGAATCACCACCCGCTGTTGCATTGCCCGCCCCGCCTCCAAAGGCACCGCCGCGACCACCCGGAAATCCCCCGGCGGCCATCCTGCCCGCTCCCTGGTTGCTGCCCCCCAGCTCGGCGAACCGGGCGGCGGCCTGGCCCATCAGGGCGCCAAACGCCTGGAAGTCAACCGACGTCGCCTCGGGGTCCAGCCCCAGCACCTCTGCCGCGGCAGTGACTTCCTGCGGCTGGACGATCGCGTTGTTGGGCACGGCCAGCGTCTCCGCGCGTTCGTCCACCAGCACCTCGACCTCGGCGTTCATCCCCGGCTTCAGCAGCCCCGAGCTGTTGTCGAGCAACACGATCACCGGGAACATCGTGACGTTCTGCTGCGCGATCGCCTGCGGCTCGATCTTCTCGATGTACCCCTGGAAATTGCGGTCCGGGAACGCCTCGACGCTGACCGCGGCCGGCAGCCCGGCCTCCAGCTTGCCCACGTCGGTCTCGTCGACCAGGGTGCGCACGCGCATGTTGTCGAGGTTGGCCATGACGAAGAGCGTCGTGCCGCCCGATACGTTCTGGGTGGCCGACTGGATCACCTGGCCGTACTCCACCAGTTTCTCCAGGATCGTGCCGGCCATCGGCGCCGAAATCGTCACGTCGGTGCGCCGCAGCGCCGCTAGTTCACGGTTGGTTTGGGCACGCACGAATGCGGCCTCGGCGTTGGCGAATTCCAGTTCCCGCGACTCGAAGTCCTGTTTCGTGATCACCTCCGCCGCGAGGAGATCTTCACTGCGCTGCAGCTGTTCCCTGGCGAGATTCCGCCGCACCTCGGCCACCTCGTAGTCGGCGACGGCCTGATCCCAGGCGTTCTCCACGTCGCGTGGATCGACCTTGGCCAGCGTGTCCCCCAGCTGGACCTCGTCGCCGGAGTCCACGAAGAGCTCCAGGATCTCCCCGGACGCCTTGGACTTGACCTCGACCCTGAGGACCGGTTCCAGCTGTCCGGAGGCCTCCGCGGTGATCCGCATGCCACGGAGTTCCGCCGGCGTCGACTGAATGGAGAAGCCTTCGGTATCCGCCGCTTCTTCGCAAGCGAGGGTGCCGAGAAGAATCAGGGCCGCCCCGGTTCGCGCAGCCGCGAGGAGACCTACCCGGCAGGTGGTGTTTGGCGTCAGGTTGCGCATCAGATTGCCATCCCTTCATTCATGAAGTCGCGCTCCACCAACCCGTCCATAAGATGGACCTGGCGGAACGCCGCGGACGCGATGTCCGGTTCGTGTGTTACCAACAGTATCGTCTGGCCGGCGTCGTTCAGGGCGCTCAGGATCTCCACGATCTCGCTCGAAGTCTGCGAGTCCAGGTTCCCGGTGGGCTCGTCGGCGAGAAGCAGGGCCGGATCGTTGACCAGCGCGCGTGCGATCGCCACCCTCTGCCGCTGCCCCCCCGAAAGCTCCGGCGGCTTATGGTGCATCCGGTCCGCCAGACCGACCCGCACCAGCTTCTCCTCCGCGCGCTTCTTGCGCTCGCTCGCCCGCATGCCCGCGTAGATGAGCGGGAGCTCGACATTGTGGAGCGCCGACGCCCGCGGGAGCAGGTTGAAGGTCTGGAAGACGAACCCGATGTCGCGGTTGCGCACCCGGGCCAGCTGATTGTCGGAGAGCTCGGAGACCTCGCGGCCGTTGAGCCAGTACTGCCCGGCGGTCGGCGTGTCCAGACAGCCGATCAGGTTCATGAAGGTCGATTTCCCGCTCCCGGAGGGACCCATGATCGCGACGAATTCGCCGCGGCGCACCGTCATGTCCACGCCGCGCACGGCACGCACCGTCTCGGCACCCAACACGTAGTACTTGCGCAGGTTCTCCGTCCGGATCACAACGCCGTTGTGCCCGCCGCCGTTCACAGGCATTGTCATGGCACCCGGCTCCATCCACCGTGGTTCATCTAGAGTTCCCTTCCGACTATCGATTCGAGTTCAGCCTTCGCCAGCGCGTAGTCGTAGCGGGCCGACACCAGATTGGCCTCGGCCTGGTCCAGCGCCACCTGGCTGGTGATGACGTCGAGGATGGTGGCCGAGCCGCCGGCCTGATAGCGGACCGTGTTCAGCCTGAGGTCCTCTTCCGCCACCAGCCGCGCCTCCACCGCGATGGCGATCGCCTGTTCCTGCGTCTCCAGGGTTCGGAGCGCGGCGTCCACATCCTGCCGCACGCCCCGCCGCGCGTCTTCCTCGGTCAGGCGCGCCACTCGGCGGCTTTCCGTCGCCTGGCCCAGGCTCTGTTCACGCGCGAAGCCGTCGAAGAGCGTGTAGCTGCCGTTCAGCCGGAAGCTCCAGCTCGTGTTGCCACCCGTGAGCGACCGGTCCGGGTTTGCCCAGGAGTAGGACGACGAAGCCGACAGGGAGGGCAGGTAGGAGCTTCTGGCGCTGCTCCAGGACGAACCGGCCACTGCGGCGGCCGCTTCGGCGGCGCGGACCGCCGGCGAGACCGACTCGGCGAGCGCGATGATCTCCGACTCTGCCAGTGCCAGGGGGGCCGGGGCCAGATCGCCAACGTCGGCCGGAGCCACGGGACCGTTCATGCCCACCTGCCGGCCGAGGGCAAACTGCGCGGCGCGCAGCTGATTCTGCGCCTGCAGGAGGGACTGGCGCGCGTTCGCGAGTTCGAGTCGGGTGCGCAGCGTGTCCGAACGGGTGGCCACGCCACCCTCCACACGGGCCCGCGTGATCGCCAGACTCTCTTCGGCGCGCTCGAGGCTCGCCTCCGACACGCTCACCAGGTCCCGCTGGCGCAACGCGTTCATGTAGAGCGTCGTGGTCTGGAGCACAACCGAATACCGTTGGCTCTGAAGGCGCGCCTCGGCCTCGATGCGGGCCGAGGCACTCCGACCCAGTTCGTGGTACTTGCGACCGCCCTGGAAGATCTGGTAGTTCGCGCTCAAGCCGGCGCTGTAGTTTTCGCTGCTGCCCTGGACGATGCGCTGCGTATTCGGATCGAAGCGGCTCGAGCTGTTCACCGAAGCGCCCGAACTCACGCTGATGTTGGGCAGGAAGGATCCCCAGGCCCGGCGCTGGCTGCTACCGGCGTTGATCAGGCTCGCCTGTGTCTGGGCCAGCTGCGGACTGTGGAGCTGGGCCAACTCGATTGCCCGCTGAAGCGACACCGTCTGCATCTCTTCCTGTGCGGCGGCTCCGGCGCCGGGAACGGCGACCAGGAGCGTCGAAGCGCAAGCGATCCATATCCGAGTCTGTCTCATTCTATCGTTCACCCCCGTCGTCGGGACGGTCCCTGGGCTCATCTTCGCCGGGGTCATCGCGACCCCGGTCCATGCTGGCGTACCTGACAGCCAGGAGCGAATCGTAGAGGGCGCGTTGCCCGGGTGCGAGGATGGCCTTGATCGAGTCGCGGGTCTGGCGGAAAAGCTCTCGCTGCTGCGGCCGGTACGCATGCTCGTATTCGTCGTTCAGCGCCTCCAGGCGTTCCCTGTAGGGTTCGAACTCGGCATACAGCGCCCGCATGTGGACCATGAAGTGCTGAATGATCTCGTCGACCTCGGCCCGCTTGCCGGGCTCCAGACCCACTTCGTCGATAACCATGCGACGGTCGCTCCTGTCGCGCCGCGGATCGTCCTCTCCCTCTTCCGCCTGCACCGGAGCGACCTGGCTCTTCTGCCACGCAACTCCCCCGAGGAATCCGGCGACCAGGGTGACGACGAGGAGCGCGACCGAAAGAACGGAGGCTCTTCTCATACCTGCCATCTACGGAACATTCCCTTCCACCAGGGCCATGAAGGCCACCGGGTTAGCGGGGGCCTGGCCGTTAATGACGGGCCGCGGGGCCCCGTCCTCGACTTCGCTCGCGAGTACGTCCTCCAGCGCGAGGGGCGGCGCACTGTCGGCCGCGTGGCGCACCTCGCTGCCGACCAGGAAGGCAGCCACGACCGCCGCCGCGGCCGCCACCGGAATCAGACTCCGCGACCATCCGGACAGCACGGCGGCCACCGACTCGCGGGCACGCCTGCGCCGCCTCGCCAGTTCAAGGGCCGCCCGCTCCATGACCATGGCGTGGAACCGCTCCCAGTAGCCCGGCAACCCGTACCCCGGGTCCACGGCTTCAAGCGAAGCCCGCGGTTCAGGAGAGGAATCCCGGTCCGTGGCGCCGACCCCCCGGTGCCGGCCTGCCATCCGTTCTCTGTCTTTCGTGTTCATCTCAGACGCCCTTTCCGTAGTCCTTCCACTCGGACAACTGAACCCGCAACGCCTTGCGCGCGAAGTGCAGGTGGGACCGCACGGTGCCGGAAGGCATGCCGAGCCTTTCGGCGATCTCGGCGTGCTTCCAACCCTCAAGGTCGTGAAGCAGAACGATCTCCCGCTGCACTTCGCTCAATGTGTTCAAAGCCTCCTTAAGCCGTTCACGCAGGGCCGATATGTCGGCGGCACGCTCCGGGCTGGGTCCCGAGGAACTCGCGCTCGCCGGTATCTCGTCGCCTCTCCGCAGACTCTCCCTGCGTATGAGGTTGCGAGAGCGGTTGCGCACGATCGCCAGAAGCCAGCCGGCGAACCGGGCCGGGTTCCGACACTCCTCGAGCCGCTCCAGAGCGACCATGAAGGATTCCTGGGCCGCATCCTCGGCGTCCTGGTGCCTGCCGATGACGGACAGCGCGACGGAGTATGCGGCCCGCTGATACCGCCGGACCAATTCTCCGAACGACTCCGCGTCGCCGGCGCGCGCCTGGATCACCAACTCGGCGTCCGAGCGATCCTTCATTTCCTGCAACAAGACACCTGTAGCGCACTTCCCGTTGAGGAAGCCCGGGCTTGCCAACAGGTGGACAGGAGACGGCCATCGGCGGTTGGTGCCGCCATCAGGGGCCGGCTCACCGGTCTTCGCGCCGCAAGCGCCCCCGCCTTCGAGGACTCCGGGAAGTACGCGACGATGGAGACGCCGCCTCGGCTTTGCGCACGGCACTGGCAACCAATCCCTCGAGTACTTCCTGGTCCACATCGTCAAGCCTTTCGGCGACCAGATAGTGCGTGCCCTCGGGGTTCGGGCGGTCGCCGGGGGACTCCAGGCCGACGCTCAGCAGCCGCACTCCAGGTGCGTTTCCGGATCCTGTCACGGACGAGCCCCGGACCAGCACCCTCCAGGCCTCGTTCCCGACTTCGATCTCGCGCGACGGGATCTCCGCGACCGGACCATCGGTCAGTTCGCGGGCGGGCGCCGGCGGGCGGCCTCGCGGCGACGCAGGTTTTCGCCTCCGGGACGGTCCGGGGCGCGCCGGCCCGCTCTTGTAGCGCCTCCTGCGCTGCATCGTTTCGCGCACCGACGCGGGGCGGTCGGAGCCCGGCGACGGCGGGCCCGGATGGTCGTTGTCGGAAGACTCACTCCGCGGATCCTGCGCGCGGGCCGGACCGGGGACGGGCCGCTTCCCGTCGTCGGCACCGTCGCTCACTTGCTCTTCCATCCCCGTGGGGATCCGGCACCTGCGCCCAACGGCACGACATCGTCACCGAAGAACATCCGGATGTACTTGGCCTGAATGGGCGTGACTCTCCTGACGGCCCACACGAGCTCGACGTGGTTCGGCTCGACGGGACGTACGTGCAGCCGGAGTCCGGCCTCCTGCGGCAGTCGGTTCCCCTTGCGGTGATTGCAGGTGGAGCAGGCGGTGACGACGTTCTGCCAGGTATTGTCGCCACCCCGCGAGATCGGGAGGATGTGGTCTCGCGTCAGGAACTCGCGGTTCTTCAGCTGTCTTTTGTGGCGCTGGCAGTACTGGCAGGCGTAGCCGTCACGGGCGAAGAGGAAGGTGTTGGTGACCTGTCTTCGAAAGCGGCGCGGGACATGCACGTAGCGCACCAGGCGGATGACCACCGGACAGGGATGGTGCAGCCGGACGGAGCGGAACGACCGGTGCGCGTCCTCCTCGAGCACTTCGGCTTTCCGGTCCAGCACGAGACGGATCGCCCTCCGGGAGGGGACGATCATCAACGGCTCGTATGAAGCGTTCAACGCCAGACAGCTCACGCCTGCCTCCGTGAGTTGGGAACCCAGGCTCTCCTGCACGCCGGACCTATCATGTGAGAATAACGTTGCAACGGCCGGTGGCGGAACCTCCCACGACCACAAGCGCGCCGTCACATGAGATGCAATGGATCCCGGTCGAGCGAGACGCGAAGGTCGGCACCCCTGGCCTTGAAGCTGTCCGACACCAAGCGAATTGCCGACCCGATGCCCGCCACACTACCACGCAGCAGGACGTGCCAGCGGAAGCGTCCGTGAAGTCTCTCGATGGGTGCCGGGGCCGGTCCCAACACCTCGATCCCCGCGAGGCGGCGGTCCCGCAACCATGCGCCCAGCGATTCGGCCGCCTCCAGCGCATCGGGCTGGGCGGGGCTGCTCAACAGGATCCTGGCCATGCGCAGGTGTGGCGGATAGGGGGGATCCGTACGCGCCCCCAGTTCGCGTTCCACGAACCCGTGGTAGTCGTGGGCAACCGCCGCGCGCACCACGTAGTGGTCGGGCACATGGGTCTGGATGATGACCTCGCCCGGCAGACTTCCCCGCCCCGCCCGCCCCGCCACCTGCGACAGGAGCTGGAAGGTCCGCTCGCAGCTGCGAAAGTCGGGAAGATGCAGCCCGGTGTCGGCGTTGATGACTCCCACCAGCGTCACCTGGGGGAAATCGAGGCCCTTGGCGATCATTTGCGTTCCCAGGAGGATGTCCACCTTGCCCCTGCGGACGCGCTCCAGGATGTCCCGGTGCGACCATTTGCCACGAGTAGTATCCACATCCATGCGCGCGACCCGCCCTTCCGGGAAGCTCTCGACGAGAACACGTTCGACCTGCTCCGTGCCCAGTCCCCCGAAGGTCATTTCGCGGGAACCGCAACGTGGGCAGCGCGACGGCGGGTCCTCGGCGTGGCCGCAGTGGTGGCAGATCATGCGGCGCCGCGACCGGTGCAGCGTCATGGACACCGAGCAGTCCACGCACTCCCCCACTGCACCGCAACTCTCGCACAGGGCAAAGGTGGCGTAGCCGCGGCGGTTGAGCAGCAGGATGGTCTGTTCACGGCGTGACAGGCGCTGCCGCACCGCGTCGGCGAGCAGTGGGGACAGGATGCGCGGGGAGGGTTGGGGCGGGGTGGTGGCGGGCGTGGAGCCGCCGGATGGCGACACCGTCTCACCCGGCCGCTTCCTCAGGTCGACGACACGCACCTGCGGAAGGACGCCGCCGCCGACTCGGTCAGGCAGTTCGAGAAGCGCGTACTTGCCCGAGCGCGCGTTCATCCAGCTCTCGAGCGAGGGGGTGGCCGAGCCCAGCAGGCAGATTGCTCCGCAACGGCGGGCGCGCACTACCGCCACGTCGCGTGCGTGGTACCGGGGCGACTCGGATTGCTTGTAGCTGCCGTCATGTTCCTCGTCCACGACCACGGCCCCGAGTGCGGCAACCGGGGCGAAGACGGCCGAGCGGGCGCCCACCGCAATTCGCTTTTCGCCCGACCGGAGCAGCCGCCAGGCGTCGTAGCGTTCGCCGTCGGAGAGCCCCGAATGCAGGACAGCCACCAGATCCCCGAAGGCCTGGCGGAAGCGGGCGACGGTCTGGGGCGTCAGCGCGATCTCCGGCACGAGCACGATGGCACCCCCACCGCGCGCCACCACCCGCCGGATCAGCTCGATGTAGACCAGGGTCTTTCCCGACCCGGTAACGCCGTGCAGCAGGAACGACCCACCCCCTTCGCCCACCGCCCCCTCGAGGCGGTTCAGAACCCTGCGCTGGCCCCTGGTGGGAGCGTGCCCGGGCTCCGCTTCCACCGTGTCGCCCCGAAACGGATCCCTTGCCACGACTTCCTTCGCGACGCGAACCAGCCCTTTCTTCTCCAGCCCCCCCACGACTCCGCGACTGAAGCCGGCTTCCAGTAGCGCGGCCAACGCCTGGCTCCCACCCGCGCCTACAAGCCGCTCATACGCCTCGCGCTGGCGCCGCGCCCGCCCGAAGATCCGATCCAACTCGGCAAGCGTGCCCACCGGCGTGACCACACGCACAAACGACCTCCGCGCGGGCGACGGCTGTCTTCCGGCCGCCCGGGCCATGCGGGCGGGCAGCATGGTCCGCAGCACGATCCCGGGCGACGCCACATAGTAGCCGGCGATCCATCGGGCAAGCTCCATCAGTTCGGGCCCGACGGAGGGGTCGGCGTCCAGAACCGCGGCGACATCCCGCACCCCCCGCACTTCCGCCCCCTCCCCCAGCACCCACCCCACCAGCTTGCGGTTGCGGAACGGCACCAGCACCCGTGTGCCCGGAGCGGGCGCGGTACCGGTGACCCGGTACGTGAACGCACGCCGAACCGGCACAGGAAGCGCCACCTCCACGAAGGAACCCGGCCCGGCGGGCATCAGGCCGCTACCGCGGGCCGCCGCGCCCTCAAGAACCTCCCAGCAGCAGGAAGACGTCCTGCTGCGGCTCCGACACCGTGACCTCCGGACCGTCCGGCCCCATGTAGACGTTGATCTCCGTGCGCAGCCCCACATCGTCCGGGATGTAGATCCCCGGTTCCACGGAAAAACCCACCCCCGGCACCAGCACCCGGTCGTCGCGGGTCTCGAGGTTGTCCAGGTTGGGGCCGCGGCCGTGGATGTCGAGGTCGATCGAGTGGCCGGTGCGATGGATGAAATACTCGCCGTACCCGGCCTCGGTGATGATGCGGCGGGCCACATCGTCGGCCTCGTAGCCGCGCAGCACTTCCCCGCGGGCCCAGCGCGCCTGCAGCGACTCGACCACCCCGTCGCGCGCGGCCTTCACCGTTTCCCACAGCGCGGCGATTCGCGTCGGCAGCACGTTCCCCATGAAGCCCATCCACGTCTGGTCGGCGGGCACGGAGTTCTCGTGGAAGCCGCCCCACAGGTCGATCAGGAGGAGGTCGCCGGCGCGGATGGGCTCGCCGGTCTCGCCGGGATCGTAGTGGGGATCGGCGGCCTTCGGGCCGATCGCCACGATGCAGTCCGCGTGAACGGGCGCGCCGCGCCGGGCCAGCTCGTCGCGGATCCAGGTGGAGAGCGCGCCCTCGGTGACGGTCTCGCCCCGGGAGACGTGGTCGGCGGCGCGCGCGAAGGCGTCCCGGGCCAGGACCCTGACCAGCTCCGACGCGCGACCGTGTTCTTCGCGCTGCGCGGGGGTCCACACGGCGTAGAAGGTCGACACCAGGTCGCCCGAACTGTGAAGTTCGACTCCCGTGTCCACGATGATGTCGCGGATGCCCGCGGGGAGGAGATCGAGGTAGGGGACATCGCCCCGCGCCGAGGTCTCGGTGGCCACGCGCGTGCACCCGGCCAGCAGGTCGCGCAGCCGGTCCACCATCTGCAGGCGGCTCGAATAGCTCTCGCGGGGCCAGTCGAGGTGACGCCAGGACGAGTGCTCGATGGCGTGGATCAGAAGGCGCGGGGGACCCGAGGCGGGAACGAGGGCGAAGCCGCGCCGGGTGGTCCACTCCAGCCCGAGCAGGGCACGCCCGATCGGGTTGCGGTCCTTGAAGTCGTAGAGCAGCCAGCCGTCCAGTCCCATGTCGCGGAGCGCCGCCTGTACCCTTGCGACGCCATCTCCGGTGGTCAGCAACGCCCTCGAGTCACCCGCTTCCGGGTTCATAGCTGTGCTTCCTCCATCTCTTCGAGTTCGGCGAGGGCCGAGTCGAGGCGGTCCCGCTCGTCTTCGGTGATTGCATC
Organism: Longimicrobiales bacterium; assembly: GCA_965211795.1. Taxonomy (GTDB): domain Bacteria; phylum Gemmatimonadota; class Gemmatimonadetes; order Longimicrobiales; family Gaopeijiaceae; genus Bin94. The sequence goes on along the minus strand of OZ242973.1, from coordinate 1,769,889 downwards.
GGTCTCCACCCCCGCCGGAACCGGCCCCTTCAGCCTGCGCAGAGCGACCACGACCAGAGTCAAGCCCAGGAGCAGCGCCACTGGGGGCACCAGCCAAGCCAGCAGGCCGGATCCGCTGGTCTCCGGCAGGGCGCGGTACTCCTCGCCGTAGCTCGCGATCATCCACTCCACCAGGCTGTCCGCGCTAAGGCCCAAGAGCGCACCGGCCTGGAGGCTGTCGCGCAACTCCTCGGCGTCGCCCGAGGTGCAGACTTCGAGCATGAACCCTTTGCAGAACGGCGAGCGCAGCTTCGAGATCGCCTCGCTCGCCTCGGGGTGGAGTTCCACGGCCATCGACGACGCTTCGCGCGAAGCGAGTTCGGCAGCTTCCGGCGGGAGATCGGATCCGCAGGCCGACACCAACACGGCGCACAGCAGCGCGAAGAACCACCGTCCGTGGTCGATTCCCTTCATCGTTCAGACATCCATCGCAACCCCTGCGAGCGCCCGGATCACGGCCACGCACCCCGCACCCGTGCGCTGCGGGTCGTAGCCACCTTCCAAGAATACCACAACGCGACCCCTGCAACAGCGCTCCGCCGCTTCCATCACCATCCGCGCCGCCCGGTGGAGGTCCTCCGGCTCCAGCAACTGGCCGCCGAGAGGGTCGCCCGCAAGCACGTCGAAGCCGGACGACACCAGGATGAAGTCGGGTTCGCAGCGTGCAACCGCCGTCTCCAGGGCCATCCCGAACACCCGCAGGTAGTCGCTCCGGGGCGTCCGCGGACTGAGCGGCACGTTGAGGGTGAACCCCTCCCCCTTCCCCTTCCCCGTCTCGTTCGCGGCCCCCGTGCCGGGATAGTGCGGGTACTGGTGGAGCGACAGGAAGAACACGTCGGGGTCCTCGTAGAAGCAGTCCTGCGTGCCGTTCCCGTGGTGGACGTCCCAGTCCACGATCAGCACGCGCTCGGCCTCGCCCCGGGCGCGGAGACCCGCGGCCGCGACGGCGATGTTGTTGAAGAGGCAGAATCCCATTGCGCGGCCCGGCGTCGCGTGATGCCCGGGAGGGCGCGCGGCCACGAAGGCATTGCGGTAGCGTCCCGCCACCACCCCGTGCACGGCCTCGAGTCCGGCCCCCACCGTCCCCAGCGCCGCCTCCCACGACGCCCCCGAAACCCGCGTGTCGGCATCGATCGCCGCCGGCTGGCCGAACTCCCGAGCCTGGTCCACCGCCTCCCGCACCGTCTCGATCAGCGCGCCGTCGTGCACGAGCGCCACGTCTTCCTCGCTGCCCGCCTCCGGCTCCACCTGGATCACCTTGCCGTGCAGCGCGACCAGATCCTCCTTCAGCGCCGATGCGATCGCGCGCAGCCTCCCCTGGTGTTCGGGGTGGCCCCAGCCGGTGTCGTGGAGCACAGCCGAGGGGTGCATGAGGAAGGCGGTCGGGGGTGATTCGGCCATGCCGCCCAGCCTACTCCGCGCCAACCGGCTCCGGCACCCGCGCGATCCGCTCCTGGATGCTCAGGATCTCGGCGCGGCGCGTCCGCATCGCCGTCAGGGCGTCCACCGCCGCGCTCGTGGCCGACATCGTCGTCAGGTACGGCACTCCGTACGCGATCGCGGCGCGGCGCATGGCGTAGTCGTCGTACTGCGACTTCTTGCCCAGCGGCGTGTTGATGAGCAGCGCCACCTGTCCGCTCACAATCAGGTCCACGATGTTGGGCCGCCCCTGGCCGACCTTGTGAATCCTTTCACAAGGGATGCCGAGCTGCGTGAGATGGATTCGCGTGCCACCCGTCGCCAGCACCCGGAAGCCGAGATCCGCCAGCCGCCGCACCAGCGGCGTCACCGTCGGCTTGTCGGAGTCATTCACCGTCACGATCACCGAAAGCTCGCCTTCCCCCTCCGGCAGCCGGTTCCCCGCCGATACCTGCGCCTTGGCAAAGGCCATCCCGAAGGAGTCGTCCACGCCCATTGCCTCGCCCGTCGAGCGCATCTCCGGCCCGAGCAGCGTGTCCACGTCGAACCGGTTGAACGGAAACACCGCCTCCTTGACCGCGACCCCGTTCACCTCGGGCTCCGACGGCACGTCCAGATCCGCCAGCTTCTCCCCTGCCATCACCCGCGCCGCCAGCCGCGCCAGCGGAACCCCCGTCGCCTTCCCCACGAACGGCACCGTCCGCGACGCCCGCGGGTTCACCTCGATCACGTATACCTGTCCATCCTTCACCGCGTACTGCACGTTAAGCAGCCCCACCACCCCCAGCTCCAGCGCGAACCGCCTCGTCAGCCGCCGCATCTCGTCCAGCTCCTCGCGCCCCAGCAGGTACGGCGGCAGCACGCACGCCGAGTCCCCCGAGTGCACCCCCGCGTCCTCGATGTGCTGCATGATCCCGCCGATCACCACATCGGTCCCATCGCACAGCGCATCCACGTCCGCCTCGAAGGCGTCCTCCAGGAAGCGGTCGACGAGGACCGGGTGGTCGGGCGACGCCTTCACCGCCCGTGCAAAGTACCCCTTCAGCGACTCCTCGTCGTACACGATCTCCATCGCGCGCCCGCCCAGCACGTACGACGGCCGCACCAGCACCGGGAAGCCGATCTCCCGCGCGATCACGAGCGCCTCCTCCTCGCTCATCGCCGTCCCGTTCGCCGGCACCCGCGCCCCGATCCGCCGGCACACCTCCTCGAAGCGTCGCCGATCCTCCGCCCGGTCGATCGCGTCCACCGAAGTCCCCAGGATCGGCACCCCCAGCTCCGCCAGCGCGTACGCCAGGTTCAGCGGCGTCTGCCCCCCCAGCTGCACGATCACCCCCACCGGCCGCTCCCGCTCCACGATCTCCACCACATCCTCCAGCGTCAGCGGCTCGAAGTACAGCTTGTCGCTCACGTCGAAATCGGTCGACACCGTCTCCGGGTTCGAGTTCACCATGATCGTCTCGAATCCGGCCTCCCTGAGCGCCAGCACAGCCTGCACGCAGCAGTAGTCGAACTCGATCCCCTGCCCGATCCGGTTCGGCCCGCTCCCCAGAATGACGATCTTGCGCCTGTCCGAGGGGTCGGATTCGTCCTCGGATTCGTAGGAGGAGTAGTAGTAGGGCGTCGCCGCAGGAAACTCCCCCGCGCAGGTGTCGACCACGTTGTACGTCGGCCGGATCCCCCATTTCCAGCGCCGCGACCGTATGGCGGCCTCGTCGACGCCACGCAGGGCCGCCAGCTGCGCGTCCGCGAACCCCTCGCGCTTCATCCGCCGCACCGAGGCCGCATCGAGGGACGGCAGGTCCCTGAACCACCGTTCCAGTTCGAGGATCTGCACCAACTGGTCGAGGAACCACGGGTCTATGCCGGTCGCGCGGTGGAGGCGCTCGATCGAAATCCCCGCCTCGAGCGCGCGCTTGAGCTGGTACTTGCGAAAGGTCGTGGGCCGGCGAAGGGCGGCCAGAATCGCCTCCGGCTCGTCCGAATCGAGCCCGTCGTCCTCCGGCGTCTCTCCCGTCACCCACCCGATCCGCCCCACCTCCATCCCCCTCAGCCCCTTCTGCCACGCGGAACGGAAGGTGCGCCCGATCGCCATTGTCTCGCCCACCGCCTTCATCTGCACCCCCAGCGTGTCGTCCACATCCGGGAACTTCTCGAAGGCGAAGCGCGGGAACTTCACCACCACGTAGTCGAGCGCGGGCTCGAAGGAGGCCGGCGTCGTCTTCGTGATGTCGTTGGGGAGCTCGTACAGGTGATACCCCACCGCCAGCTTCGCCCCGACGCGCGCAATGGGAAAACCGGTCGCCTTCGACGCCAGCGCCGACGACCGCGACACGCGCGGGTTCATCTCGACCACCAGCATCTCGCCGTTGTCGGGGTTCACCGCGAACTGGATGTTGCAGCCGCCAGCCTCGACACCGATCTCGCGGATGATCGCGATCGAGGCGTCGCGCATGCGCTGGTACTCCGCGTCGGAGAGCGTCTGCGCCGGCGCCACCGTGATCGAGTCGCCGGTGTGCACCCCCATCGCGTCGAAGTTCTCGATCGAGCAGACGATGATCACGTTGTCCAGGCCGTCGCGGACGACCTCCAGTTCGTACTCCTTCCACCCAATCACCGAGCGGTCGATCAGCACCTCGCCGATCGGGCTGGCGTCGAGACCCCTGCGCACCTGGGCCTCGAACTCGGCCAGGTTGTAGGCGGTGCCGCCGCCCGTACCCCCCAGCGTGAAGGAGGGCCGGATGATCGCCGGGTAGCCGGTGTCCTCGATGATCGTGAGGGCCTCGTCGAGGCTGCGCGCGAATCCGCCGTGGGGAACCGCGAGGCCGATCCGGTTCATCGCCTCGGTGAACTCCTCCCGGTCCTCGGCCATCACGATCGAGCGCTCGTCGGCACCGATCAACTCGACGCCGTGCGCGGCCAGCACCCCCTTGCGGTGCAGGTCCATCGCGATGTTGAGCGCGGTCTGCCCCCCCATCGTGGGCAGCAGCGCGTCGGGCTTCTCCCGCTCGATCACCCGTTCCACCCACTCGGGGGTCAGCGGCTCGATGTAGGTCCGGTCCGCCAGATCCGGATCCGTCATGATCGTCGCCGGATTGGAGTTGACCAGGACGACCCGGAAGCCCTCCTCCTTGAGCGCGCGCACGGCCTGGGTGCCGGAATAGTCGAATTCGCAGGCCTGCCCGATCACGATGGGACCCGACCCCAGGATCAGGATCGAGTCGATGTCGGCGCGTTTAGGCAATTTCCACGGGCTAGTCGGCGTTCTTCTCGGATTCCTTCCGGAACGCGGTGCGGAGGGCGATGGCGAGGCCTCCCCACACGAACGCCATGATCACGATCATGGTGATCCAGGTTGCTGTGGTCATGAGGGCGGTTTCCGTTCGACTGAGCGGTGGTTGTCGTGGCCGCGATAAGGTGCGGAAACGGGGGCGGCGAGGCAAGGCGGCCAGCCCACGGGGCCTTGAACAGAATCGACGGAACGCGGCCCCATGTCGCAGCTGACCGGAATCCGGTAGGATACTCCCACGGGAACCACATCCGCACCCACACTCCAGGACGCTCCGGGAGGCCAGCCGTGATCACTTCCGCCACCCCGCACCGGCTGCATACGCCCCTGTCTCTCTTGGCCGCGGCTTTCCGGTCCCTCGGCCTGGAAATCCGATTCCGCATCGCGGCCGCCAAGATCCACAAGGCCATCGCCGATGGCGAAATCACCGAAGGCGAAGGCGCGGAACGGCTGGGTGCTCTGCGCGAACGGCTGGCGGCCCGCCGCGACCAGGGCGGGCTCTAGAGTAATCCTCGAGCCGGACCGGCCGTCCCGTCACGGGGTGCGGCCGGCCCCCCGACGGGCGGCCATGTCCTCGCCCCGGACCTCCAGCACGTCGTCCACCGTCCGGAGCCCGTCGATCACGTTCTGGATGTGCTCGGCGCGCGGCAGCCCGATCAGCTCGATCCCCAGGTGTACCGCTTCCCGGTGCACGCCCCGCGCGAATGCCTTGTCCTTCATCTTCTTCACGACCGACTTCGGTTTCAGGTCGTCGATACCGTTGGGACGAACCAGGCAACAGGCGTACACGAGACCGCTGAGTTCGTCACAGGCATAGAGGACGCGCTCCAGCGGCGATTCGGGAGCCATGTCGGAGCGGTCGGGATAGCCGTGCGCCAGGACGGCGCGGACGACTTCGTCCGGATAGCCGAGTTCGCGCAGCCGCGCAACGCCGATGTGCGGATGTTCGTCGGGATGGCGTTCCCAGTCCAGGTCGTGGAGAAGACCGGCCAGTCCCCATAATTCCTCATCCTCGCCCATGAGGCGGGCATAGTGGCGCACCGCCGCCTCGACGGCGTACATGTGCTTCCGGAGCGCTTCGCTGTCGACCCATTCCTCGAGGAGGGCGACGGCATCGGATCGGGTGGGCATCGGGAACCTCTCAGACGGTGCTGGAAGGGCAAAGGTGCGAAATCGCGCATTGGTTACAGCGTGGCCGGCGGGCGCTGCACACCTGTCGGCCGTGAAAGATCAGCAGGTGCGCGAGAATGGTCCAGACGCGCCGCGGAAAGAGCACCATAAGGTCCTTCTCGATCTTCTCCGGGGTGGCCTCGGCGGTGAAGCGCATCCGTCGGGACAGCCGCTTCACATGGGTGTCCACGACCACCCCTTCGTCGATTCCGAAGGCGTTGCCGAGAATGACGTTGGCCGTCTTGCGCCCGATTCCCGGCAGTGCCGACAGCTCCTTCATGTTCCGGGGCAGCTCGCCGCCGTGTTCCTCGACCAGCGCATTCGCCATGCCGATCAGGTTGCGGGTCTTGTTGCGGAAGAAGCCGGTCGACCGGATCACTTCTTCCAGTTGCTCCGGGAGGGCCGCGGACAGGGACTCCGGGTCGGGATAGCGCCGAAACAGTTCGGGCGTGACCATGTTCACGCGGGCGTCGGTGCACTGGGCGGAGAGGACGGTCGCGACCGCCAGTTCGTAGGGTGACGCGTGGTCGAGCGCACACTTCGCGTCGGGGTATTCGGCGAGGAGGATGTCGTAGATCTCGCCGGCGCGGGCGGTCCGTTTCTTCTTCGATTCGCGGGGGGTCATGAGAAGGTCACGGAAAGGGCTGTGGGATGGCGGATGGCATTCCGGGCATGGCGGAGTATACCCAGGGCATGGCAGGGTATACTCAGGGCATGGCAGAGTATACCCAGGTCATCGCGGAGCATACCGGGCATGGCGGACAGGTTGACGGGTGTCGTGGAAGAGGTCACAGGACTGCGAACGGAAGCGATGTCGGCCGGGGTTCTGAATCGTTGGGCCCGGGCTCGCTGCCGGGCGTCGCAGGGGCCGGGGACGCGACGGGCTCGGGCCGCTCGCGCGCGACCCGGCCGAGCACCAGCGCCGAAAGCTTGAAGACTTCCGCCGGCGTGCGGATCCCCGCGAGGCCGTCCAACTCGGCACCGGGCAACGAGGTCGCGAAGTCGCCGCCCCCTTCCCGCGCGGGTCCCGATGCCCACCCGGACATGGCGGCGAGGGGCTGGGGCGGAACACTGACGACCAGGCATCCCGGGCGGTCCCTGCGCATTCCCGCCACCAGGGCGAGGTGCAATACGCCGCTGTCGTCTCCGTACCAGAAGAAGCCGTCCACCGACTCGGGAGGCTGGTCCGGGGATTCCACCCACGCGAAGTGCTGGGGAAGCTGTACGTAGCCGGCACGCCCACCCAGGTCTCCCTCCCAGTCGGCTTCTCCACCCCCCGCCTCCACCACCACCGATCGCGCACCGCTGTCCGCTCCCACTCCGGATCCCGACCCGCCATCACCTCTCCTCCCAGCCCCCTCCGCCAACAACTCTCGCAACGTACTCTGTCGCGCGAGCACGATCGTCCCGTCGCAGCGCCAGAAGTGGTACGCGAAGAAGAGGATCCCCGCGTGGTCGTGGGCCGACTCCGGCCCGGCATCCTCCTCACGCAACTCCGCAAGCGCACCCTGCACCGCCCCCAGCATCAGGTACGCGGCCGGATTGCATGCGTCCACCCCGCGTTCCTCCGCCTCGCGCGTGATCGCAGTGAAGCACCGGTCCGGAAACTCCGGGTCCGGGAGCAGCAACTCGTAGGGCGTGAAGCGGGCGTAGGCGTCGTGGACGGCCAAGGTGCGGCCCCGTGAAGGCTTATCCGCCGCCGCCGGGATCCGCCGCCGCCGCGCCGCCGCGCGCCGCCTGGATCCGGCGCACCATCCACCCGTTCAGCGCAAACAGCGCCAGCAGCACCACCGCCCACTGGATCAGCACCGAACCGACGTTGTAGGTCGACACCAGCGTCCACGTCTCGGCCGACCAGAAGTCCTCGCCGCCCGCGGCGCGCAGCCACCACACCATCAGCACGATCGCCTCGACGACCACCAGCCGGATCGCCCAGTCCCACCACTTCCCGATCCGCACATCGGAATCGGGCGTGTTGATGAAGGTCTCGCGCCATTTCGTCACCCCGTACTTCAGCACGGCGAAGGCGAAGAAGAAGCCCGACAGCATGAGGCCGACGCCCCACACCCAGTCCTGGTTCTGGAAGATCCCGATCCGCATCGCCGACGGGACGCCCAGCAGGAAGCCCGCCGTGCCCACGATCGTGATGGCACGCTTGCGGGTCAGCCCCAGGTCGATCAGGATCCGCGACGACAGCTCGATCATGGCCACCAGGCTCGACCACGCGGCGAAGACCAGCGCGAGGAAGAAGAGCCCCATGAAGAACTGCCCGGCCGGGATCTGCGCGAAGAGCTGCGGGACCCAGATGAAGGTCAGCCCCTCGTTCCCCGCGCCCACGATCTCGTTCGCCGCCTCGGGCATGACCGAGAAGATCGTGCACATCACCATGATGCCCGCCAGCAGCGACATCGAGTTGTTGCCGAAGCCGATCACGAAGCCGTTGAGCGCGGTGTCCTCGCGCGCCCGCATGTAAACCGCATAGGAGAGGACCAGTCCCCATCCGGCACCGGTGTCCCATGCATTCTGGGTCAGCGCCTCCAGCCAGATCTTCACGTCGCCGAGCTGGCTGAAATCGGGGGTAAAGAGGAAGGCCAGCCCGTCGGACGCACCCGGCATGGTCAGTGCCTTGATCGCCAGGACCACCACCAGGATCACCAGCGAGGGGATCAGGAAGCGGGCCGCGGTTTCGATCCCGCGCACACCCTTCGCCACGACGAAGATGCCCAGCCCGATGGCGATCGCGTGGAAGAGCACCGCCTGCGGCGTGGAGTTGAAGGCGCCCCAGAACTCGCCCGGCATCGACGTGGGGATCTCGCCGCTCACCGTCGCGAAGAAGAAGCGGATCGTCCACCCCATCACAACCGTGTAGTAGAACAGGATCGCCGTAGCGACCCACGCGACCCAGGCCCCCATCCACGCAAACTTCGGCCCGATCGTCTTGATGAACGACCCGACGGTGCCGCGGCGCGTCGCCTTCCCCATGCCGAATTCCAGGATCAGCAGCGGGATCGACCAGAGGAGCAGAAAGACCACCCACGCCACCAGAAAGCTGCCACCCCCGTTGGAGGCCGCGATGCGGGGGAAGCGCCAGATGTTTCCGGTGCCGATCGCCATGCCGAGCATGGCCAGGAGCATTCCCCAGCGGGTTGTGAAGACTGCGGATCGGGTCGACACGGTCGGCGGCTCCTGGGCGAAGGTGGACGTTACTGGGCAGGCAACGGTACTGTCCCGGCGGGCTCTTGGCCAGACTGGCCGGGGACACCGGCCCGACCCAGGGACCTCAGGCCGGCGAACCGTCCTTTCGTCCGGCGTCCCGCAGAACCTGGTCGTACTCGCGCTGGAAGCTCCGGCCCAGCGTGTCGCGGAGCCATGCTGCGGTGCGCTCCTCGAATTCGGGGAGAGGGGGGCCATGGGCCAGATCGAAGAGCACCGACCGGAGAGCATCCAGGTAGCGCCGGTCGGTCGCGCGGTCCGTTCTCGCCGACTCCTCTCCGTACCGCTGATCGACCATCCCCCCGGCCACTTGGTCCCGCCAGTACCCCGCAACCTCGGCGTCCGTGGCGATGTCCCGGAAAAGCGTCCACGTGGCCGGATCCCGCGCAAACGAAAGGAAGGTCATGAGGCTGAACGGCCGCATGTCATCCGGGTCGAACGCGGCGAGCATCCCGCCGCTCCATTCCCGCCGCAACTCGTCGGCGAGCCAGGCTTCGAACCGGGGGAGGTCGTCAGGGCACAGCTCCCGCGAGAGCACCCTGGCCCCCAGCGCCGATCCGAGCCGCGCCTGCACGATCGTGTCCGTCTCGGCTGCTGCTTCGAGTGCGGCGAACGCGGCGGCGACCCATCCGCCGTCGGCCGGGCAGCCGACCTCGAAGAGGTGGAAGATCGGTAGGTCCCTCGTCGCCACCAGGTGCGGGACGTTCGCGGGATCGTCGGGTAGCCCGAGCCGGGCCAGAGACCGCGGGGGCTTGTCCTGGGCGGCCAGGGAGACCGGGATGGACACGCCGAGAATCACCGTGAGCGTGGCGGCGGTGAGCAGCTTTCGGATGTTCGTCATGGCCTTCGAAGACGGCATGGCCTCGTTGGAGGACCGTGAGGTTCTGCGCCTGATCCCGACCTGACGCCTGATTCCGATGTCCAATATAGCGTGTGGCTCCGGCTTGACGCCCAGCCGGCCCTGCGCCGGCGACCACCAATCGTGTCCGCCGGCCAACTGATTCCCGGACCTGGGCCGCTTGCGGGCCGGCCAACGTGAGAATCCGGACCCCTACTCCAACCGCTCCCGAATCCACTCGACCACGTAATCGAGCCCCACGCGCTCCTGCGCCAGCGTGTCCCGGTCGCGAATCGTCACGGTCCGGTCCTCCGAGGTCTGCCTGTCGATGGTGACGCACCACGGCGTCCCCGCCTCGTCCTGCCTCCGGTAGCGGCGCCCGATCGACCCGGCCTGGTCGTAGCCGGCAGGCAACCTGGCGTCGCGCAACGCCTTCAGCAGGTCCCGGGCGATCTCGGGCTGGCCGAACTTCTTCATCAGCGGGAAGACCGCGGCCTTGATCGGCGCCAGCCTCGGATCGAGTCCCAGCACCACCCGCGGCTGCCCGTCCACCTCCTCTTCGCGGTACGCGTCGACCAGCGCCACCAGCGCGGCCCGGCCGACCCCCATAGCCGTCTCCACCACGTACGGCACGTAGCGCTCCCCCGAACCCGGGTCGATGTAGAGCAGACGCTTCCCCGAGTACTCCTGGTGGCGCGACAGGTCGAAGTCGGTGCGGTTGTGGACCCCCTCCAGCTCCTGCCACCCGAAGGGGAACTCGTACTCGAGGTCGACGGCAGTCTTGGCGTAGTGCGCCAGCTCGTTCGGACCGTGCGCGTGGCGGCGCAGCTTTTCCGGGCGGATGCCGATCTCGTGGTGCCAGGCGATGCGCTGCTCGAGCCAGTAGTCGAACCACTCGTCGTCGCTGCCGGGCTTGACGAAGAACTGCATCTCGGCCTGCTCGAACTCGCGGGTGCGGAAGATGAAGTTCCCGGGCGTGATCTCGTTTCGGAACGCCTTGCCCAGCTGCGCGATCCCGAAGGGCACGCGCTGCCGGGACGTCTGCTGCACGTTGAGGAAGTTGACGTACGATCCCTGGGCCGTCTCGGGCCGCAGGTACACGACCGAGGCGTCCTCCTCGACCGGACCCATGAAGGTCTTGAACATGAGGTTGAAGAGGCGCGGCTCGCCGAGCTCGCAGTCCTTGTGTTCCCCCGGCGCGACCGACGGCTTGCGGGCGCAGCCCGCCTCTTCCAGGTGGTCGGCGCGCCAGCGCTTCTTGCAGGTCTTGCACTCCAGCAGCGGGTCCGTGAACCCGGAGACGTGCCCCGACGCCTCCCAGACGCGCGGGTGCATGAGAATCCCCGCATCCAGGCCCTCGATGTCGTCGCGCGCGTGCACCATGGCGGACCACCACGCGTCCGCCACGTTCTTGCGCAGCTCCACGCCCAGCGGCCCGTAGTCCCAGACCGACGCGGCCCCTCCGTAGATCTCCGAAGACTGAAAGACGAAACCCCGCCGCTTGCACAGCGAGACGATCTTCTCCATGCGGTCCGGCACGGCGTATCCCCGATCGTGTGGTTGGTGTGTACCCGCGGAAGCCCGCGTTGGAAGCCGAGCGGCGGTCGACCGCCGCTCGGCTCCTCGCGGGCGTCTAAAGTTACCGAAGTGGCAGTAGCCCCGTCGCCTCCGCGCTCCAGCTCCACAGCCGCTCCTGCGCCCCGGGGTCAAGGGCCGCAGCCGATGGTTCGGCCCGAACGCTCTTGTGGAAGTACAGACCGTTCAGGTCCTCCTCCCTTCTCCCCACGGCCAGCTCCGCGACCAGCGGACCGCCCTTCTCCGCGCGCGCCGCCCCGACTCGCGCCGCCACCCCGCCACCCGGAATCCGGCCCATGTAGTCGCGCAACAGTCCCGTGTCGTATACGCCGGGGTGCAGCGCCACCGCCTGCACCCCGCTGCCGGCGACCCGGCGGGCCAGCCCGAGCGTGAAGAGGATGTTGGCCAGCTTGCTCTGCTGGTAGGCCCGCCGCCTCCGATACCGGCGCCGCTCGAAGTTGGGGTCGCGGAAGTCGAAGGGCGGGCCGGAGTGGGCGGCCGACGCCACCGTCACCACCCTGCTCGGCGCGGGCGCGCTGCGGAGCCGCGGAAGCAGCAGGTTCGTCAGGAGAAAGTGACCTAGGTGGGTTACCGCGAGCTGCAGTTCGAAACCGTCGGCGCTGGTTCGCCGCTTCCGCGGGAGACAGGCCGCGTTGTTGACCAGCGCCGTGATGGGCGCCCCGGTTTCCCCGATGCGTTCAGCCGCCGCGCGGACGGAATCGAGCGAGGCCAGATCGGCGACGACCAGTCTGTGATTCCCGCGATTGTGGGGCGAGTGCAACGATTCGAGGGCCACCTCGCCCCTCTGCTCGTCGCGGCATACCAGGATCAGGTCGTAGCCCCGGCCGGCCAGGTTCCGCGCCGTCGCCAGACCTACGCCCCGGTTGCTTCCGGTGACAATGACCGTCCTCATCTTCCTCCCACGTTTCTTCAGGGGTCGTTGTTCGCGTGTGGACACTCTCACCATGGTCGGGGCATATTTAGCAATGGTCCAGCAGCTGGAACGCCTGAACGGTCTGACATCCCGGTTCATCGGAACCAACGAGGAATGAAATGAAGCTGAACTTTTCGGACAAGGCCCGCGACATGGTCACCTCCTTCATGGATCTGGAGGAGGACGGGCTGCAAGCCCTCAGGATCGCCGTTGAGGGGAGTCCCTTCGCGCCCAACTACGAGCTCACACTGGTGGATGCGGACAGCCGCGGCGAGTCCGACCTCGAGGTGGACGCGGGTTCCTTCACCGTGCTGGTGGACGAAGGGAGCGCGGACCGGTTGAATGGCGCCACGGTGGATTTCGTGGAGACCATCCAGGAGAGCGGCTTCCAGATCACCCCGGACCCGGACGCCGTGAAGGCGGCGATGGGCGACGAGGGCCCCGCAGGCGAGTTGGCCGACCGGGTCACGCACGTGCTGGACACCGAGATCAACCCGGCGATCGCGGCGCACGGCGGCGTGATCAACCTGGTGGATGTGCAGGGCACGGAGATCTTCATCGAGATGGCGGGTGGCTGCCAGGGGTGCGCGATGTCGCGCATGACGCTGCGCCAGGGGGTCGAACGCATGGTGTCGCAGTCGGTTCCGGAGGTGACGGCAATCCACGACGTGACGGATCACGCGAGCGGGGACAACCCCTATTTCACCTGATCGGGTCCTCGTGGAGGCAGGGACGGCGGCGGGCTCGGGCTGAAGAGGAGTGCCCCACCGCACCCTGATCCGTGGCGCGGCGGTGGTCCTGCCGCGCGAGACCGCGCGGACCCCGGTGCTGATCGAAGGGGGGCGGATCGTGTCGGTCGGCGCGGCGGCCCACACACGCGCCGATGAGGTGGTCGAGGCGGACGGCCTCCACCTCATGCCCGGCGTGATCGACGACCAGGTGCACTTTCGCGACCCGGGCCTCACCCACAAGGAGGACCTGCGAACGGGCAGCCGGGCGTGCGCCGCGGGGGGCGTGACCTCGTTTCTCGAGATGCCGAACACCGAACCGCAGACGGTGACGGTCGAGGCGCTGGAGGCGAAGCTGGCGCTCGGCGCGCGGCGCGCGGTGGTCAACTACGGCTTCTACATCGGCGCTACCACGGAGAACGTGGCCGAGCTGCGGCGCGCCTCCCGCACCCCGGGGATCAAGATCTTCATCGGGTCGAGCACGGGGAACATGCTGGTCGACGACCAGGAGCGGCTCGAGGAGATCTTCGCCGAGACGACGCTCCCGATCACCGCGCACTGCGAGGACGAGTCCACCGTTCGCGCCAACCGGGCCGCGCTGCGGCCGCCGCTCACCGTGCACGACCACTCCCGCATCCGCGACCACCGCGCGGCCGTGACGGCCACCCTGCGCGCGATCGACCTGGCCCGGCGCCACAATCACCGCTTCCACGTCCTGCACGTCTCGACCGCCGAGGAGGTCGACCTCCTGGCCCGGCAGCGGGACGGCCTCATCACGGCCGAGGCCTGCCCGCACCACCTTTTCCTCGACATCTCGGACTACGGCCGTCTCGGCACCCTCGCCCAGATGAATCCGTCCCTGAAGACGGCCGAGGACCGGGCGGCGCTCTGGCGCGGCCTCCACGACGGCGCCATCCAGATCATCGCCACCGACCACGCGCCCCACACCCTCGAGGAGAAGAACGCGCCCTACCCCGCTTCACCGGCCGGGGTGCCGTCGGTCGAAGTGGTTTTGCCGCTCATGCTCAACGAGGTCAACCGGGGGCGTTGCACGCTGCAGAATCTGGCCGCGTGGATGTGCGACCGTCCGGCCCGGATCTGGGACATCGTGGGCAAGGGGCGGATCGAGGAGGGGTACGACGCGGACCTGGTGCTGGTGGACATGGCGGCCGAGCGCGCGGTGCGCAACGCGGAGCAGTGGACGAAGTGCGGGTGGAGCCCGTGGGACGGGACGGTGCTCAGGGGGTGGCCGGTGCGGACCTGGGTGGGGGGACGCACGGTGTTCGCCGAGGGGCGGGTGGAGGGGGAGGCGGTGGGGCGGGAGATCGTCTTCGATCACGAGCGGGGGGGGTACTGGGCTACCCGGGAGGGCTGATACCCCCCAGCAGCGGATAGTGATCCGATCCGAAGTTGTCATCCAGGCGGCGGTACTCGCAGTGCCAGCCGCGCGGGAGCCGGAACATCAGGTAGTCCGCGTCGCGGAGCCAGCCGCCGATCTCGAGGTGGTGCGTGGGCCGGGGATCGGGGTGTTCCGGCTGCGGGAACCTGGACCTGGCCAGCGTGTAGGCAGCTTCACGGCGTCCGCGCACCCAGGTGTTGAGGTCGCCGCCCAGGACGAAAGCATCTCCTCTGGAACAATCCGGGAAAACTCGCAGAAGCCCCTCCATCTGCCGCCCCCGCCCACTTCCGAGCGTGCGCCACACGCGACTCCACGGAGCACGATTCTCCAGATGCACCGAACAGAGCGCGACCCGATGGCCGGCGACGGCCACCTCCGCCGCGACCGCCACCCGCCGCTGCCGCTCAAAGGCGAGTTCGATCGCACACCCCGCGGAGAGCGGTACGTTGGCGAGGATCGCGTTGCCCCGGTCCTCCGGAGGACCTCCGTCCGGTCCCCCGTTCCTCATTGACGGGACGTAGATCAGGGACAGCGAGGCTTTCTGCGCGAATGACACGATGTCGGTGCGGTCCTCGCCTTGCGGTGTGCCGGTGATGCGGGAGGCCCAGGCGCTGCCGCCGGCAACTCCCGGCAGATCCGATCCCGTGGCAAAGACCTCCTGGAGGAGCAACACGGTGGGGAGCGGGTCCGTGCCGGCATCCGTTGCGGTGAGGCGGTCCCACAGCCTTCGAATCGCTCCACCTCCCACCTGTGCGTTCCAGGCAACGACCCGCAGGGGCCGGTTCGGGCTGGTGATCCCGGTTGTTTCGGCCACCCGAACCGGCCCCACCACGGTCCGCCAGCGAGCCAGTTCGGCCTCGTCGTCGGCCGGTGCCGCCCGGACCCAATGAACCGGAGATGCGGGCCCGCCACGCGGATCCACGCAATGGTTCCACCGGTCGCTCAAATGCCGCCAGGCCTTTCGTTAGATTGTTCACCGCCGCCCCCGGCCCACCAAGCCTCCTTCGCGTACAAGAAACCCCACTTGATGAACGATAGCAGGAAGCCGACCGTCCTGATCATCTGCGACGGCTGGGGTGTGGGGGCGTCGGACCCCGCCGGGATTCGGCGGCAGGGCAACGCGGTGGCCATGGCGCATACACCGGTTCGAGACCGGCTGCTGCAAGCGCGTCCCTGGTGCCTGCTCGAGACATCGGGTGAGGCGGTCGGACTGCCGCCCGGCCAGATGGGCAACTCCGAGGTGGGGCATCTCAACCTGGGCGCGGGCCGGATCGTGCACCAGGACGTGACGCGCATCTCGACGTCGATCGCGGAGGGGTCCTTCTTCGCGCTTCCCGGATTGGCCACCCTCGCTGCGACGCTTCAGCGCACCGGTGGCGCGCTCCACCTCATCGGGCTGTGCTCGGACGGGGGTGTCCATAGCGAAATCGGCCACCTGCATGCGCTCCTGGACTGGGCCGGCGGCGCGCGCGTCCCGGTCCGCGTGCACTGCATCACCGACGGGCGCGACACCTCGCCGACATCGGGGATCGGGTGGATCGAGGAGCTGGCCGAGCGGACCGCAGCGGGGCACGACGCGAGGATCGCGACCGTGTCGGGGCGGTACTTCGCGATGGACCGCGACAGGCGGTGGGAGCGCACGGAACGGGCGTATCGCGCGATCGTCGAGGGGGCGGGGCCGCGAGTGGATGACGCCATCGAGTACGTCGCGCGCTGCTATGCGGAGGGGACCACCGACGAGTTCCTGCCTCCGGCGGTGATTGGCGGAACCGACGGCATCCACCCCAGCGACGGCAGCCTCTTCTTCAACTTCCGCGCCGACCGGGCCCGCCAGCTCACGGCAGCCCTCACCGACCGCGCCTTCCCCCACTTCCCCCGCCCCCGCGGAACTTTCGGCACCTTCATGGCCATGACCCGCTACGAAGACGACTTCCCCCACCCCGTCCTCTTCCCCCCCCGCCCCCTCCACAACACCCTCGGTGAGGTCCTCGCGCGCGCCGGCCGCACCCAGCTACGGACGGCCGAAACCGAGAAGTACCCGCACGTCACCTACTTCTTCAACGGCGGCGGCGAGGAGCCCTTCGACGGCGAGGACCGCCACCTCATCCCCTCACCGAAGGTCGCCACCTACGACCTCATGCCCGAGATGAGCGCGCCGGAGCTGACCGACACCCTCCTCGCGCACCTCGGCAAGGCCCGCCACGACTTCGTCCTCGTCAACTACGCCAACGCGGACATGGTGGGCCACACGGGGAGCGTTCCGGCGGCCATCGCGGCGGTCAACACCGTGGACACCTGCGTCGGCCGCGTCCTCGACCGCATCGGCGCTCTGGGCGGCACCGCGCTCGTCACCGCCGATCACGGCAACGCCGAGAAGATGCTCGACGAGGACGGCAACCCCTTCACCGCACACACCACCTTCCCCGTGCGTCTGATCCTCGTCGCTCCGGAGGCGGGTCCCGGAGCCCCGACGCTGCGCAACGGAATCCTCGCCGACGTGGCCCCCACCATCCTCGAGCTCATGGCCATCCCCCAGCCTCCGGAGATGACCGGACGCTCCTTGCTCGGCGCACCCCCCCGGGATAGTCTGGGCGGGTCATGACCACCAACCCCTTCTCGCGCTTCGTCGACGGCATGACCAGCCGCCTCGGCCGATTCATCTCGTGGCTGACGCTGTGCATGGTCCTGATCGGCGCCTACAACGCAATCGCGCGATACCTGGGGCGCTTCATCCACGCCAGCCTGAGTTCCAACCTCTACCTGGAACTCCAGTGGTACCTCTTCTCGCTGATCTTCCTGCTGGGGGCGGCCTACGCGCTCAAGGAGGACGCGCACGTCCGCGTCGACGTGCTCTACGGGCGGCTCGGTCGCAAGGCGAGGGCGAAGATCAACGTCATCGGTTCGGCGCTGATGCTGCTCCCCTTCTGCATCTTCGTGCTGTGGGTCTCGTGGCCCTCGATCCGCAATTCGTGGATCGTGCGGGAGGGGTCGCCGGACCCTAGCGGCCTGCCCCGCTATCCGATCAAGGCGATCATCATCGTGGCGTTCGTGCTGCTGGTCCTGCAGGGGATCTCGCAGCTCCTGAAGGACGTGGCCGTGCTGCGGGGACCGGATGAGGACGAGGAAGACGAGGGCGAGGCGTTCGAGGACGTCGGGGCACGCGGGTTGTGATGGAGGATTTCCTTGCTCCGCTGATGTTCGTGGTGGTCTTCGTGATCATCTTCAGCGGGTATCCGGTGGCGTTCGCGCTGGGCGGCGCTTCGCTCGTCTTCGCATTCATCGGCGTCGAGCTTGGCATCTTCGACTGGAATCTGCTCTACGCCATGCCCGAGCGGATCTTCGGGGTGATGTCGAACCAGGTGTTGCTGGCGGTGCCGTTCTTCATCTTCATGGGACTGGTGCTCGAGAAGGCGAAGCTGGCGGAGGACCTGCTGACCACGATCGGCACGCTCTTCGGACGGCACCGGGGCGGGCTGGCGCTGGGGGTGGTGATCGTGGGGGCCATGCTGGCGGCGGCGACGGGGGTGGTGGGCGCGTCGGTGGTGGCGATGGGCAGCATCTCGCTGCCGGTCATGCTGCGCTACAACTACTCGAAGCGGCTCTCGTCGGGGGTGATCCTGGCTTCGGGGACGCTGGGCCAGATCATTCCGCCGAGCATCGTGCTGGTGGTGCTGGCGGACCAGCTGGGGATCTCGGTGGGCGACCTCTTCATCGGGGGACTGGTTCCGGGGTTGATGCTGGCCACGATGTACGCGCTGTACGTGGGGGCCGTGGCCTCGGTGAAGCCGGACGCCGCGCCCGCGCTGCCCAAGGAGATGACGGACATCCCGTGGCGCGAGCTTCTCCAGCGGGTGGTCGTGGTGATGCTGCCGCCGCTGCTCCTGATCCTGATCGTGCTGGGGTCGATCTTCGCGGGCGTCGCGACCCCCACCGAGGCGGGCGCGATCGGGTCCGTCGGCGCGATCCTGCTGGCCGGCGCGCGCGGCCGCATGTCCATGAGCGTGCTGCGCGACTCGTGCGTCGGCGCGACCAAGCTGACCACCATGGTCATGTTCCTGCTGATCGGGTCGACCGCCTTCGCGCTGGTATTCCGCGGCCTCTACGGCGACATCTGGATCGAGGACCTGCTCACCGGTCTTCCCGGCGGCAAGATCGGACTGCTGCTCGTCGCCAACCTGACGATCTTCATCCTCGGCTTCTTCCTCGACTTCTTCGAGATCGCCTTCATCATCATCCCGCTGCTGGCCCCGGCGGCCTCGATACTCGGGATCGACCTGGTGTGGTTCGGCGTCATGATCGGGATGAACCTGCAGACCTCGTTCCTGACGCCGCCCTTCGGGTTTGCACTCTTCTATCTGCGAGGGGTGGCGCCGCCGGAGGTAAAGACGACGGATCTTTATCGAGCGGTGATTCCGTTCATCATCATCCAGTTGATCGGGCTGCTGCTGATCATCCAGTGGCCGGGACTGGTGACGGGGCTGGTGGACTGAGGCGAGGCGGGCAGGGAGGCTAAACCCCTGTAGACTTGCGGGATACCGCGTCTTACATCATGATACATACATCATGATGACACGAACCCAGTTGTCGTTCGAACGCGAGATGCTGCGCGACGCGCGGCGCCGCGCCGACAGCCTGGAGATTTCCCTGGCGGAATACGTGCGCAGGCTCGTGGCGGCGGATCTCGAAGGGGACGAAACGTCTGTGGATCCCAGCGCGATCTTCAATCTCGGGCGCTCGCGGGCCTCCAACATCGCCGGCCAAAGGGGTTCGATGATCGCCGGAGCCTATCGGGGGCAGGGACAGTGACGCTCTTTGTGGACACCACCGTGTGGTATGCTGCGGCGGATTCCGCGGACCGGGCCAACGCCCGGGCATGCGAGATCCTGAGCGGGGGGGATCGGCTGGTGACCACCGATCACGTGCTCGTCGAATGCTGGACGCTGCTTCAGGCTCGCATTCACCGGGCCGCCGCCGAGACCTTCTGGGACGGGCTGCGCGGCGGGATTGCGCGGATCGAGAGTGTCGGGCCCGCGGACCTGCACGCCGCGTGGGCCATCGGGCGGGCGTTCCAGCATCAGGACTTTCCCATCGTCAACCGGACCAGCTTCGCCGTCATGGAACGGCTGGGCGTGGAACGAGTTGCTTCCTTTGACAACGGCTTTGCGATTTATCGCTACGGGCCGCGGCGGGCGCGGGCGTTTCAGGTGGTGCGCTGACCTGGCTCCAACGCTCGTGCAGGGTGCAGGCCCCTGAGAAAGGACTCCACCGGCATGCACAGTATGCCTCGCCGGACCAGCCGGTGTTCGCCGCGGTAGAGGAGAATCCGGTGGGCCCCCGGGTATTCGTCCCCGAACGCGGTCAGCCCGCGGAGATCGGCAGGCCGCACGCGGTCGGAGTTCATGACGTCGAAGGCCCAGAGGCCTGGGGTTCCATAGAGCACGAAGTCCACCTCGGCTCCCCCGCGCGTCCGCCAGTAGTGGAGTTTCGCATCGCTTCCCGAGTACGCGAGCCAGGCGCGCAGGTGCTGGGCAACCAGTCCCTCGAGCGCCGGACCGTCGATCTCGGACGGCCGGTCGAGAGGGCCCGACGGACGGAGACTCCGGAAAACGCCGCAGTCGAAGTAGAAGAACCGGGGGTGTGACACGAGGCGCCGTTTGGCGCGTCGCGTGAAGACCGGCAGCCTGAAGGACAGGAGCAGGTCCTCCATGAGTTCAAGGTATCCCGCGACGGTGCTTCGGCTCGTCTCGCAATCCCTGGCGAGTTCGTTGACGTTGAGCGTCGCTGCGTGTGGGAAGGCGGCCGCTTCAAGAAACCGGGAGAAGCTGCCGATGTCGCGCGCCAGGCCTTCGGCGCGGACTTCCTGGTCCACGTAGAGCGCGGCGTAGGCGGCAAGGGTGGACGACGGGTCCCGGGAGGAGACCACCGTCGGGACGGCACCGCGTTGGAGGACTGCGTCCAGATCGAAGGTGCCGGCCATTTCGCCGGCCATGAATGGATGCATGGAACGCATCACGGCACGGCCCGCAAGCAGGTTCACCCTGTCGTCATAATGACAGGCAAAATGACGATTGTGTCGTCAATCCGCAAGCCATTGACGATATCGAGCGTTGGTGACGGCCACCGCGGCGGCATTCTTGCGAAGCACAACTTGCTCGGCTACCGCATTTCGAAGCGTTTGTAACGCTCTACGGGCGCGCGGTGGGAGGCTGGTCAGGTCTTCGAAGGGCCAGCGGCGTCACTATGCACTCGAAACGACCATACTCAACGACCCGAAGTGACTGCACCAGCACATCGTCATCTCTCGTACGGACGAATCTGACCTGCTCGTCAAAGTCTCGGCGCGCGATCACCGTCCCGGCGGACAGATCGAGTACTTCAACAGTGGTGTGAAGAAACCGATTCATATCCATATTCAGTTCCCGATCACTGAGGGGCCTCTCGCCGCCAGGAACATCGAGAGCCCCACCAGGATTTGCAAGAGGCGAGAACGAGTGCGGCGGCCGGGTAAAAGCGATCCATAGCAACCCGTCTCCATCCTGGACGATGCCGGTAATTACCGACTGGGCAGGCACTTGGAATGGTGCCCCGGGTATGTAGCTCGCGCTGGGTTGGAACAGGCTCGTAGTGCGTTCGATGCGAGCCTTCGCCTCGCCGTCCGGGCCGTAACGGGTGATGTGGAAGCGGTCGATGCGCGCGCTCCACACATCCATGCGATCATTCGATGTTCCCAGTGTGCGCCGCAGGGTGAAATCCCCACTCGCTTCATTGCCGGTTTCAGTGGCTCCAATACTCTGAACGATCGTCCCGTCAGGCTGAATGAGCTGGACTGTGGCGATTCCAGCCTCGGTACGGACTGTGGCCTCGACTGCTATGCCGTTCTGGAGGACCACCGCATCACCTATCACCCTGACCGGCATGCGCGCCTGGTCAAGGCTGCCTTCGGCCCGCGGGGCCAGAGTGTGAATGTGGACCGGATCGATCGCGTACAGAACATCCCCGTCCCCGACTTCAACCAACAGCGAAATGTCGGTCGCGAATTCTCCCGGACCCTCACCAATTCTCCCATACGCTGACCTGTACGTGCCGTCCGTGCCGAACACGGCGATGAGCCCATTACCATTCACCGGAGCCGCGATGTAGTTCCCCTCACTGTCCCGCGAGACACGGACACCCGACAGGCTCGAAAACCATATACTGTCGTCCGGCGCGACCAGGGTTACCGGCGGGCCGGTCTCAACAAGACAAGAAGGGCAGGCGATGTCATCGGCGACCTCGACGACCTCTTGAGCCCTAACCGACACCGGTGCCGATGCCCCGATCCAACTCGCCAGGACGAACAGGCCGATTCGTGCCCCGCATCGGTTCTGATCACCTGCTGCCGCGCTCGGTGCCCTCCCAAGCCATTCGATCCCATGAAGCTGAATGCGTCTTGTCATGTGCCCTCTCGCTGCGTCACGCGCTCCTCGACGATGTCCCCCTACAACTCGAACGCGAACCCCGCGTATCTCAGTTCGGCCGTGCCGAACCAGCGGTACGACGCCTCCTTGAAGTTGCGCCAGTGGTCATACACCTGCCGGTACTGGGTGTCCGCCGCCGCGTACTCCTCGAGGATCTCGTTGATCGTGGTCCGGGCCCGCGCCATGATCTCGTCGGAGAAGGGGCGCAGCTGGGTGCCGCCCGCGACGAGGCGCTGGAGGGCGGCCGGGTTGCGGGCGTCGTAGGTGTAGAGCATGCGGCGGGCCGAGGCCTGGGCCGCGACCTCGAAGACGGCCTTGTAGTCGGCGGACAGGCTGTCCCAGGCGTCCCGGTTGACCTCGAAGGAGACCGAGGCCGACGGCTCCCACCAGCCCGGGTAGTAGTAGTACTCGGCGGCCTGGTGGAGGCCCAGCTTCTCGTCGTCGTAGGGCCCGACCCACTCGGTGGCGTCGATCGCGCCTCGCTCCAGCGCGGGGTAGATGTCGCCCCCGGCGAGCACCTGCACGGTCACGCCCATCCGGTCCATCACGTCGCCACCCAGTCCGGGGATCCGCATCTTGAGGCCGACCAGATCCTCCGGCGAGTTCACCTCCTTGCGGAACCAGCCGCCCATCTGCGCGCCTGTGTTCCCGCCCGGGAAGGTGATGATGTTGAAGTCGGCGAAGACACCGCGGACCACATCCAGGCCGCCGCCCTCGTTGAGCCAGGCGTCCTGCTGGCGCGCGGTCATCCCGAAGGGGACTCCGGCGTCGAAGGCCAGCGCCTGGTTCTTGCCGGTGTAGTAGTAGCTCGTGCTCTGCCCCACCTGGACCGTGCCCTGCTGCACGGCGTCCATGACCTGGAGGCCCGGGACGAGCTCGCCCGCGGGGTACGCGCGGATCTCGAAGCGGCCGCCGGTCAGCGCGGAGGTGAGTTCGCCGATCATCTCGGCGGATCCGTAGATGGCGTCGAGGCCGCGCGGGAAGCTGGACGCGCAACGCCAGCGGATGCGCTCGCCGGTCTGGACGGCGGGGGCGCCTTCGACGGTGTCGTCGGAGTCGCTGTCGGCACCGCAGGCCGCGAGGAGGCCGGCGCCGGCGGTGGCGGCGGCGGCGTGGGAGAGGAAGTTGCGGCGGTCGACGGGGGGTGGCGGGTCGGAGGCGCCGGCGGCGGGGTCGGCAGCATCGGAGACGCTTGTGGGGTTGCCGTGGGCGGTAGTGTGTTCGGAGTGCCGGTTGCTGGTGTTCTTCTCGCTCATCGAGCTCTTCCGGGTTGGGGGATGGGCTGTCGTCGTGGCAGCCATGGGCGTCGAACGTCAAGAGTAGCACGGAACTGCGGTGGCGGGCGAGTCCGAGCGGGGCGTCGGGCCGGGACGGGTTGGGGGCGAGGCGGGGCGGTTGCCGGGAGGCGGACGATGTAACACCTTGGCCGAACTATGCGAAAATGGTGGCGAGACGGCGGGTGGTGGGCCCGGATTGGCGGCGGCGCGCTGGGCTTCCCCATTGCGGTCGTGGTTCACGAACTCGGGCACTTCGGGTCATACCTCGCATTCGGACTCCCCGATCCGGTCCTCCGGTACGCTTCAGTCAGCTGGGCCCATTCCGGCGAGTTCAGATCGCTCATGCGGGCCGGAGACGTGGAGGCTGCCGCGGCGCTCGCCGAACCGTGGCACATAGCCGTCGCCGCGGCCGCGGGACCGGTGGTCACTTATCTGACGGTCATCGCCTGCGTGCTTGCGGTCCGCCGGTTCGGTCCCGGACCGCTTGCACTGGTCCTCGGAATCGGCCTGGTGGCACCGCTGCGGTGGGTGATCGCGTTTCCGATCCTCGCGATGAAGCTCACCGGTGAACGGCGCACATCGAATGTGGACGAAGGGTCTCTGGCGTTGATCACGGGCATCCCCGAGTCCCTACTGCTGCTGCTCGGCCTGGCCTGTCTGGTGGTCGGATACTGGTTCCTTGTGAGCGCGATTCCTCGCGGGTGCAGGGTGGAAACCCTTGTTCCGACGATGGCAGGGGTGGTTCTGGGCGGCTTTCTGTGGGCGCAATGGCTGGGGCCGTTGCTGCTGCCGTGATGTCGTCAGCAGTCCCCCAACCGGAGTACGGGAGCGAGTCCGCGGAGTGGCAGCCTGCCTTGTACCGCTAGGAACTCAAGGAGGAAGAGTCGACAAGGGCCGCCGCGAGCATCAGGAGTGCTCCAGGAGCGTAGCCGATTCCTATCGAGGCCGCTCCCAGGACACAGAATCCCAGCATCACGATGGCGGTTAGCCACAGCAGACCGACCGTCACAGCCCGGCCGCCAGGTTTCGATACGGCGACCGCCAGGAACACCCCCGAAACGACGATGGGCACGAGCAGTGCCAGTACCGCCGAGAGTCCGTTCACCTCAATCAGGGAGGCTGACGTTGTGCTGTAGGCGTTTGGATTGAAGACGTGGAACAATCCGACGCCCCAGGTCCAGGCGTGCGCAAGCGCGCTCAGTGCCAGGACGATCCTGCGACAGGTCATGGTCCATTCCCAGGAAGGACAAGTCGACTCCTGGAGAAGGATGACAGCAGCAGAGCGAGTAGGGCAAGACTGCCAGGAGGCTTCGCAAGAGGACTGGCGAAAGCGGGAACGCCGCCGCTTCTTGTAGGATGGTCGTGGCTGAATCGCGAGCGAACGAACTGGAGACGTACCCCCAACTACGGAAGTGAGATCGGAGATGAGGCTCTCAGCCAGGGTGATCGTGACGAGTGTGCTTGTAAACGTGCCATCAAGCGTGTACGAGGCTGCGGGCTTCGCTTCACCACTGAGCGGGCAGTCCCTGTCGCCCGAGCACGAGTCGGTCTGGCGGGCTGCGGGCTTCGGTGCCGCCATTGTGATCGGTGATGGTGAGATCTTCGTGGGGAGGACGGGTGGAGGGGTGGCGGGTGAGATCTACCCCGCACCCGGAAGCGTGTACGTGTTCGAACGCGGGGAGGACGGGTGGGAGTTCGCCCACATCATCACGGGCGACGATGTGGAGATCGGTGACCAGTTCGGGGCCGCCCTAGCGGTGGACGGCGACCGGCTGCTGATCGGATCGCCCGGGCGGGGCGATGGCGTCGGCGGGGCCTATGTTTTCGCACGGGGTGAGGATGGCGTGTGGGTGCAGACGGTCGAGTTCGTCCCTCCGGATCGGGAGATTCGGGGCGCGGGTACCTCCGTCGCGCTCTCCGGAGACGCCGTCTATCTCGGGGCGCCCTCGGACGCCGGCCCCGGCGCGGTGCTGCGGTTTTCCACGTCCGGCGGGTCGGCCACACTTCTCCCTTCCCCCTCCCCTTCGCCCGACCGTTTCGGCGCGTCCCTCTCGCTGAACGACGGCCACCTCTTCGTCGGCGCGCCCGGCACCGATGACGACCGCGGCGCGGCCTACATCTTCGCCGCCGACTTCCCGGCCACCGACGCCACTCCCACGGCCACCCTGGCGCTCGACGATGGCCTCGGCGGCGATTTCTTCGCCACGGCCCTCAGCGGAGCGGGCGCCTCCGTGCTCGTCGGAGCGCCCGGTGTGAATGCGGGGACTGGCGCGGTTGTCCTCTTCACCCATGGGGACGACGGGGAATGGAGCGAGTCTGCCCGCTTCCCCTTCCCCGGCGAGGGTCCGGCCGGTTTCGGCGCGGCGGTGGCCTTCGACGGCCGGAGCGCCTGGGTCGGTGCGACTGCCGTGGACAGGGGGACGGGCGGCGCGCTGGTCTTCACGACGGCTCAGGCGATCCCGGCGCTCGAGAGCGAGAACATCATCCCGGCGCCCGGATTCGCCGTCGAATCGCGCTTCGGCTCCTTCGTCGCCCTGCGGGATGACGTGGCGGTGGTCGCGGCCTTGAACGCGGACCTGCGGATGGGCGCGGCCGTCGTCTACGAGCGTGATGGCGGCGCCTGGGTCGAGGGAACAACCCTGCGCGAGTCCACCCGCACCCTGGACGCGGTCGTGGGCGGGGAGGCCCCCTGCACCGACGGCGCGACCGGTCCCTTCGACTGCTCACAGGTCGACCTCGTCGCCTTCGTGCCGCTGGCCGCGCTGGGAGCGGATCCCGGCACCATCGTCAACGACATCTGGGGCTGGACCGATCCGGTGACCGGCAGGGACTGGGCGCTGGTGGGACGTTCGGACGCGACGGCTTTCGTCGACCTCAACGACCCAACGCGTCCCCGCTATGCCGGCGAACTTCCCCTGACCGAGGGCGCAACCGAGAACCTCTGGCGCGACATCAAGGTGTACCGCGACCACGCCTTCATCGTCGCCGACGGGGCGGGGGCGCACGGCGTGCAAGTCTTTGACCTCACGCAACTTCGGGACGTAGCTGGCCCGCCGGTGACCTTCGCCGAGACCGCCCGCTACGACGGCATCCACAGCGCCCACAACATCGTCATCAACGAGGAGACCGGGATGGCGTACGCCGTGGGCAACAGCATGGGCGGCGAGACCTGCGGGGGCGGCCTCCACATGATCGACGTGCGCACCCCCGCCGAGCCCGTCTTCGCGGGCTGTTTCGCCGACCGCGAGACCGGCCGCTCGGGCACCGGCTACTCCCACGATGCCCAGTGCGTCGTCTACCGGGGTCCCGACGAGGACTACCAGGGCCGCGAGATCTGCTTCGGCGCCAACGAGACCGCGCTCAGCATCGCCGACGTGACCGACCGCGAAAACCCCGTCGCCATCGCCCGCGGCGAGTATCCCAACGTGGGCTACGCGCACCAGGGCTGGCTGACCGAAGACCACCGCTACTTCTTCATGGGCGACGAGCTGGACGAGGCGCAGGGCGGCGTGGACCGGACCCGCACGCTCATCTGGGATGTGGCCGACCTTGACGATCCGCTGTTGCTCAGGGAGCACTTCGCCGAGACGGGGACGATCGACCACAACCAGTACATACGCGGGAACCGGCTATACCAGGCGAACCTGATGAGCGGGCTCAGGGTGCTGGACATCAGCGATGTGGAGAATCCGGTGGAGATCGGGTTCTTCGACACGGTGCCGGATGATACGGGGTTGCCGGCGTTTGGGGGGGCGTGGAGTAATTATCCGTTTTTTGAGAGCGGGATCGTGGTTGTGTCGAGCTGGGGGGAGGGGTTGTTTGTGGTGCGGGTGCGGGGGAGGGCGGTGTCGTGAGGGGGGTGGGGCTCCGACACGAACCACCGACCGTGCTCCCCTGCGCGGCAGACCTGTGGTATGATTCCAGGCTGTTTGGGGACCGAATCGAAGGCCCTCGCGAGAATGGAACGGACAGCGAATGACCGAGATCACTTTTAAAGTGACCGAGGACGAGATCGATGGCGGCTACTCGGCCAGCGCGATCGGATACGGGATCCACACGCAGGGCGATTCGATGGAGGAGCTCCGGCGGAACGTCCGGGAGGCCGTTGACTGCTACTTCAATGAGGGGATGGAGCGGCCGGGGATCACGAGAATAGTCCAATTGAAGAGTGGATCGGCGACAACCGGATGGTAGATCCCCATGTGGTGGCGTTGACGTACCGGATAAAACACAGCAGATCGGTCGCCTATCGCAATCCGCCGGCCCTCAGCCGTGATGAGTCTCAGTTTCGCCTGCAAGTGACGGAGGGATTGGCGCGTTTCGAGTTCAAGCAACACTTCGCCTCGGAGAGAGAAGCGCGTAATGCCGTAGCCCAGTACATAGAGTCGTGGCAGATGAGTGCGGATCTAGACAGGGGACCCGGCTCGTTCAGGCTGGCCTTCCAAAACGCAGACATCGTTGACCGGCAACCGCCGTCTGATGGCGTCAGCCTCCGCATGAGCGCGAGAGCGGGAGCACCACGGGCGTCCGCGCGGCTCCAGGCGGTCAGTCGTCACTACCCTGAGCCTCCCGCGGATTGCGACTTCCAACATCCCGACGTCAAGGCCATGCACATGCGCTATGTCGGCTTTTGTAAGAACGAGGAGCCATTGGCCAGCATGGCTTACTTCTGCTTGACGGTATTGGAACATTCTGTGCAGCCTCCAAAGCGCCGCGAAAAAGCTGCAAGAAGATGGCGAATCGATAGAGGTGTTCTCGACCGAATTGCAGAGCTGTCCTCTACGCGAGGCGGCACTGCCGCGAGGAAAGCGGAGGGAATCGGGAAACCTCTCACGTCTGCGGAGAGTAGACTACTTCACCAAGCCATCAGGTCTACTATCCGTCATGTTGCGAGAATGGCTAGCCCAAGTGGCCCGACGCCGAAGCGACTTAGCTTGGGCGCGATCCAGACCTGAGTGTCAGATTGACTGTCGATCTCAAGGGAAGCTAACACAGTAAAGTGTAGTTTACATTGTGTAAAGTAAACGTTACTGTTTCCACTCCGCATTGTGTCGTTCCCGGGGAGTTCGTGCGCCGGAGGGCACTTGTCGCTATCGTAGCTCGGCAGTACGCTGGTCAAGAAAACCAACTGCTTTTCACTGCCCACCCCATGACCCACACCGAAATCGTCAGCTTCATCTGGAACGTCGCGAACCTGATCCGCGACAGCTTCAAGCGCGGTAAGTACCAGGACGTCATCCTCCCCCTCACCGTCCTCCGGCGCCTCGACTGCGTCCTCGCGCCCACGAAGGAGAAGGTACTGGCGCGGAACGCCGAGCTGCGCGACCTCGGCCTGGAAGACCGGCGCCGCCAACTCGAACGCGCCTCCGGCTTCGCCTTCTACAACACCTCCCGCTACGACTTCGACCGGCTTCTGGCCGACGCACCGGAGGTGGCCTCCAACCTCCGCAACTACATCGCGGGCTTCAGCGAGAACATGCGGGAGGTGGTCGAGCGGTTCGATTTCGACAACACCATCAGCAAGCTTGACGAGGCCGGACTGCTCTTCCAGGTGCTCGAGCGCTTCCGCAAGGTCGATCTCCATCCGAACGCGGTGGACAACCCGGCGATGGGGACGATCTTCGAGGAGCTGATCCGCCGCTTCAACGAGGCCCTCGACGAGAATCCCGGGGAGCACTTCACGCCGCGGGACGTGGTCCATCTGATGGTGGACCTGATGCTCACGGGTGACGAAGCGCGGATCTCGGGGACCGGTGTGGTCCGCAGCGTCTACGACCCCTGCTGTGGTTCGGGCGGGATGCTGATGATCGCCAAGGAGCACATTCTGCAGGGCCGGACCGCCAACGGAACCATGCTTCGGCCCTCGATCAATCCGGAGGCGGAGATCCACCTGTTCGGGCAGGAGGTGAACCCCGAGACCTGGGCCCTCTCGAAGTCTGACTTCTTCATGAAGGATCCGACCGGGCGCGACGCGAGGAAGATCGCCTTCGGCAGCACGCTCTCCAACGACCGCCACGCGGGCCGCCACTTCGACTACCTGATCGCCAATCCGCCCTACGGAAAGGACTGGAAGCGCGACAAGGCCGCGGTCAAGGCGGAGCACGAACGCGGTGCGGCCGGGCGCTTCGGACCGGGGCTCCCGAGGATCAGCGACGGGCAGACCCTCTTCCTCCTCCACATGCTGGCCCGTGCGAAGGCGCCGGCGGAGGGCGGGACGCGCATCGCGATCATCATGAACGGCTCCCCGCTCTTCACCGGCGACGCCGGGAGCGGCGAGAGCGAAATCCGCAGGCACATCCTCGAGAACGACCTTCTGGAGGCGCTCATCGCGCTCCCCGAACAGCTCTTCTACAACACCGGCATCGGCACCTACATCTGGCTGCTGACCAACCGCAAGGCACCGGAGCGGGCCGGCAGGGTCCAGCTCATCGACGCCACCTCCTTCTGGTCGCCGCTCAAGAAGAGCCTGGGAAACAAACGGCGCGACGTCCCGCCCGAAAAGTCCGCGGACATCCTGGAACTGCTTCGCGGCTTCACCGACGGCGAGACCCGCACGGTGCGGGAAGACGGCGAGGACGAAGAGGTGGCCGTCAGCCGCATCTTCCCGACCACTCGCTTCGGGTTCCGCAAGATCACCGTCGAGCGTCCGCTACGACTGAACTTCCAGGCCAGCGATGACAGGATCGCCAAGCTGGACGACCAGCGGGCGTTCGCGAATCTGGCCAAGTCGCGCAGGCGGGGTGAGGCGGGCGAGCGCGCCAAAGCCGAGGGCCGCGCGCTTCAGGACTCCATCAAGACTGCGCTCAGGCTCATGCCGGATACGCTCCACAAGGATCGCGAGAGTTTCGTCGCCGCGCTCAATGCGGTTCTGAAGAAGGCGGGCATCAAGCTGCGCGCACCGATCAGGAAGGCCATCCTGACGGCGCTGTCGGAACGCGATGAGACGGCGGCCATCTGCCGTGACAGGCGTGGCCTTCCAGAGCCGGATCCGAAACTCCGGGACACCGAGCGCGTGCCGCTTCCCGACGGGGCCGACCCGGTGGACGAGGTGGGGATTCCGGCGAGCGTTCAGGAGTTCTTCGACCGCGAGGTCAAGCCCCATGCGCCCGACGCCTGGATCAACACGAGCAGGCGCGATGCTCGCGACGGCCGCGTGGGACCGGTCGGCTACGAGATCAACTTCAACCGCTACTTCTACCGCTTCAAGCCGCCCCGGCCGCTCGGGGAGATCGAGGCCGACATCCGCAGGATCGAGCGCGAGATGGTGGCGATGCTTCGAGAGGTGGCGGGGACATCGTACGTTTCGGAGTAGGGGAGGCGTCCACGTCCAGACCCTTGACATCGATCCTCTACAGTGAGAAAATGCAACATTCATCTGTGAATGTGACTTTTTCCTACAAGTGCGAACTTGCTGACACGAACCGATGACGCACAGCGGCTCCGGCGCGCGGGGCTGCCTGCATTCTTCCGTCCTGTGGACGCAGAGGCAGCCGGTATCCCATATCACCGCCTGCGGCGAATGGCTGGAGCCGGACTCGTTGAGCGGGAGGGGTGGGGACTTTACCGTCGCGCGGACGCGGAGATCACGCAGCACCACAGCGTTGCCGCGGTGTGCGCGCGAGTGCCGACCGCGATCGTCTCGTTGATCACGGCGCTGTCGGTGCACGACATCGGCACACAACTCGGATACGGCGTGTGGATCGCCGTACCGCACGGAGAGCGAGCGCCCACCATGGACTCGATCCGGCTCCACGTGACGCGATTCTCAGGCGCTTCCCTCCGGTACGGCGTCGTGGACACGGAGTTCGAGGGCGTCCCCGCCAGGATTACGACGCCAGCCCGGACGGTGGTTGACTGCTTCCGATTCCGGAGCAAGGTAGGTCTCGAAGCCGCCTTGGAGGCTCTCGACGAGGTGCTCCTGGAGCGCAAGGCGACGCCCGACGAGATCTGGCGTGCCGCAAAGGCCTGTGGTGCACGCTACCTGGTGGAGCCACTGCTCTACCAGCGGGCTCGCTGACATGGCCGGCCGAACGCCGCGCAACGTGAGCGCGTCCGTGTTCGCACGTCTCAAGAATCTCCGAACACCCGATCGAGATTTCAATCAGCTACTACAGCGGTTCACCGCCGAGCGCTTCCTCTATCGCCTCAGCATCTCCCCGGAAGCCGACGACTTCACGCTCAAGGGAGCGACGCTGTTCCTCGTGTGGTGTGGCGACGCACTGCGAAGCACTCGCGATGTAGATTTCGTGCGGTACGAGTACGGGGGTCGTGACGCGCTTCGGGAAACGCTCGCGAGGATTTCCGCAGAGCGGCGCGTTGAGGACGGGATAGCCTTTGCTCCCGAGAGCATCTCCATGTCCGACCTGCCTGTCGATCCGGACCTGCCCGGCCGCGCCGTGCGCGCGAAGCTGAGGGGAAGACTGGGTACTGCACGGCTGTCGCTGCAGGTCGACGTCGGGTTCGACGAGACGGTCACGCCGGGTCGGAACCGTGCCACGATCCCGACACTTCTCGACCATCCGGCTCCGGTACTCTGGACCGTTCCACGGGAGACCGCCGTCGCAGAGAAGCTTCATGCGATGGCGCGCTTCGAGACGCGCTACACCCGCATCAAGGACATCTGGGACGTGGCCGCGCTCGCAGTCCGTTTCACCTTCGACGGGCGCACGCTCCGGCAGGCGGTGGATCACACGTTCGCGCAACGGGGCACGATTCCCGCACATGCGCTTCCGCCGCCGCTTCGAGCGTCCTTCTACGATGTGGATAGTGCGAGCCTCTGGAGGTCGTTCCAGCGGTCCAGCACGGTATGGGCAGCCGCGCCTGCGACACTCGCTGAGGCCGGAGACATCGCGCGAGAGTTTCTGACCCCTGTTTGGGAAAGCGCCGCCCGAGAAGAACCGTTCGACCTTGTCTGGCCTCCCGGTGGCCCATGGGCCGGGCGGGACGAGTCGGCTGGGGAGGGTGTTGGCCATGACTGAACCGTTTGGCTCCAATCCGGAAGCCGCCGGAGGCTGGGTGCGCTATCTGGAATACAAGGACTCCGGGGTTGCGTGGCTGGGGGAGATTCCGGCGCACTGGGAGGTGAGGAGGCTGGGGAAAATCGGCCCGGTTGCGAAATGCAGCGGTGGCCCCAAGTCCGACGAGGCATCTGACGGTGTTCCTTGCATCCGATACGGTGATCTCTACACCCAATACGACTCCTTCATAACACGAAGCCGAGCGTTGGTGTCCCGTGAACGCGCGCCTCGGTATTCTACGACTCGATATGGCGACCTACTCTTCGCCGCTTCAGGAGAAACGATCGAGGAGATCGGACGGGCTGCGGTGAACCTCATGGATAGTGATACTCTCTGCGGCGGCGACATCGTTCTTCTGCGGCCGGGGATTGAAGTGAGCCCAAGATTCTTGGGCTACACTGGGAACGCTCCGTACATGGCATTGCAGAAGTCTCGCGTAAGCCGGGGTATGACTGTGATGCACATCTACGGCAACCAGTTGAAGAGACTCTTGGTAGTTCTTCCTCCGGTGGCTGAACAGCGTGC
Organism: Longimicrobiales bacterium; assembly: GCA_965211795.1. GTDB lineage: Bacteria > Gemmatimonadota > Gemmatimonadetes > Longimicrobiales > Gaopeijiaceae > Bin94. The sequence goes on along the minus strand of OZ242973.1, from coordinate 1,737,009 downwards.
CATCGCGCACTTTCTCGATCGGGAGGCGGCCAAAACCGACGCGCTCGTCGCCAAGCAACAAGAGTTGATCAGATTGCTGCAGGAGAAACGCGCTGCGCTCATCAACCATGCGGTCACGAAGGGCCTTGACCCCGATACTGCCATGAAGGACTCCGGCGTCGAGTGGCTGGGGGAGATTCCGGCGCATTGGGAGGTAAAGCGCGTGAAGTGGGCTGCTCGGATGGAAAGCGGCCACACTCCGGACAAGAAAGTCGATGCCTATTGGAACGACGGGGACGTACCCTGGGTATCTCTGAGTGACACGGGATACCTGAAGGATCACGACTACATCAGCGATACGGAATACTACACCAACGAACTCGGGCTAAGCAACTCATCGGCCCGTCTTCTTCCACCGCGCTCGGTCATCTTCTCGCGAGACGCGACCATCGGACTCTGTGCGATCACGGAGCGCCCGATGGCGGTGTCCCAGCATTTTATCGCTTGGATCTGTCATGAGACCTTGCTTCCAGAATACTTGCTCCGTGTTTTCGATACGATGCAGGAAGAACTAGTGCGGTTGACGATGGGTGCGACGCTACGAACGATAGGCATGCCCGACGTAAAAACCCTCTCAATGCCTGTCCCGGCCGTTGCGGAGCAGGACCGGATCGTCGCCTTCGTCCGAAAGGAGACTGTTGCGATTGACGCGCTCATTGCCAAGACTCGCCAAGCCATCGCCCACCTCAACGAATACCGTACCGCCCTGGTATCCGCCGCCGTCACCGGACAGATCGATGTGCGAAGCCTTCTCCAGACCACCACATCTCCCAACCCACCCACCCCCCACCACATCCCATGACCCCCACCCCCACCTCAGAACGCGCCTTCGAGTCCGCGTTCCGTACGCTGGGGCCCCGACCCCTGCCCCGAACGCGACGGACTCGTCCGCGAATCCCCCACCCCCACTACGGCGATGGCTTCGCCCCCAGCAGTGACCACCGCCACACCACGCATCCAATACGTCTGCCTCATCCCCCGCGACGTCATCGGTTTCCTCGTAGCCACCCAGCCACGCTCGAACCGCCTGAGGCAGCATCACGGCGCCGGTCCCCGCAAGCGCTTCCCGAACCGCCCCGAGTCATACCACCGACACCGCCAAGCAGTTACCTTTCGAGGCCCAGCCGAAGGCGCTTCCACACCATCACGCACCACGAGGAGGGCAGCTCATGAGTGAGGCTCAGCAGCCAGACGAACAGCCCGAAGCCCAAGCCCGCTCGGCCGAGGGTGAGGTCATGCGCCTGCTCGAAGAAGCGCTCAACCGCTACGAAGAAACCATGGAGCTAGCGGATCTCGATGACGGTTTGGACGCGGACGCCACCCATCCCGCGGACTACTCATGGGACAATCCCATTGGCCTGGTCGTCAGGGAAGGCCGTCATGGCTACCTGGTCTGAACTCCTGGACGAGTTCAATGGACGCCCTCCAGAGGAACGAGGCGAATGGATTGCTGCAACGACACGGGAAGCGGTAGCGGAGATCGCCGGAATCTCGGATCGGAACGTCATAGCGTACACTTCCGCCTTTCTTCAGAAGCCGCAGGTTCCCGGGCTCCTCACGGCGATCAACCCAGAGGACATCAACGGCTTCATGGCAGGCGTTCATGGCCTCGACCCTCAGAAGCGCCTTCTCCTGCTTTTGCACACTCCCGGCGGATTGCCGGACGCTGCACAAACGATAGTATCGTACCTGCGGAGTAAGTACGCCGACATCCATGCGGTGATTCCGACCTATGCCATGTCCGCGGGCACCATGGTGGCTCTGGGATGCGATCGGATCATCATGGGTCGCCAAAGCCAACTTGGACCCACTGACCCTCAGCTTGTTGTTGGGCAGAGGCCTTACTCGGCACACTCGATAGTCTCACAGTTTGATCAAGCCAAGTTACAGATCCTTGATAACCCCCTAACGGCTCATGCTTGGGCGCCGGTGCTGCGCGCCTTTGGACCGGCTTTGCTGGAAGAGGCACGCAAGTCGATTGAGTACACGCAGATCCTGGTCGAGAACTGGCTGAAGCGGTACATGTTCCGGACCCGCGATGACTCGGCGACGCTTGCGAAGAATGTTGCGGCTCACTTCGGCGGGCCAGGGCACAGGAGTCATGGCAGACGGATCGGCCGCGAGGAGGCCCGTGGACAGCACCTGGACGTAGTCGATCTCGAAGAAAACCAGGATCTGCAGGAGGCTGTCCTTACATTGTATCACTTGGCCACCATAGCGTTCGAGCAGGGACCGGCACTCAAGACCGTTCTCAGCAGCAATGGCCGCATGTGGGTGAAGAATCTCCCCAGCGCTGGTCCCCAAACGCAATAGCGCTGTCGGAAGCGGTCCCCATGACCCCCGCCCCCACCTCCGAACGCGCCTTCGAGGACGCCATCGAGTGCGCCCTCCTCCGCTGGGGCCCCGACGCCTGCCCCGAGCGCGACGGACTCCTCCACGAACCCCCCGCCCCCCCTTACGGCGACGGCTTCGCCCCCGGCAGCTACCACCGCCGCACCTCCGACACCCATTACGACCGCCACCTCTGCCTCATCCCCCGCGACGTCATCGACTTCCTGGTAGCCACCCAGCCCCGCACCTGGAACCGCCTCAAGGAGCACCACGGCGCCGATGTCCGCAAGCGCTTCCTGAACCGCCTCGCCCGCGAACTCGACCGGCGCGGCGCCCTGGACGTCTTCCGCAAGGGCATCAAGGACTCGGGCTGCAAGTTCGACCTCGCCTACTTCCGCCCGGCGAGCGGCCTCAACGAGGAGACCCGCAGGCTCCACGCCGCGAATCTCTTCTCCGTCATCCGCCAACTCCGCTACAGCACCAAGACGGAGCAGAGCGTCGACATGGCCCTCTTCCTCAACGGCATCCCCTTCTGCACCGCCGAACTCAAGAACCCGCTCACCGGCCAGAACGTCGAGAAGGCGATCCTGCAGTACCGGAACGACCGCGACCCGCGCGAACCGCTCTTCGCCCATCGCCGCTGTCTCGCGCACTTCGCCGTCGACCCGAACTGGGTCTTCGTCACCACCCGCCTCCGAGGTCCGAAGACCCGCTTCCTGCCCTTCAACCGCGGCAAGTTCGGCGGGGCCGGCAATCCCCCCGTCCCTCCCACCCAGCGCGGATACGCCACGGACTACCTCTGGGGCGAGGTCTGGGCACGGGACAGCGTCCTCGACCTTGTCCGCCAGTTCATCCACGAAATCAAGGATGAGGACGACAACGGCCGGCGAACGACCCGTCTGATCTTCCCGCGCTACCAGCAACTCGACGCCGTCCGGCGCATGATCTCCCACGCCCGCCGACACGGTGCGGGCCAGCGCTACCTGATCCAGCACTCCGCCGGGAGCGGCAAGAGCTTCACCATCGCCTGGCTCGCACACCAGCTCTCCACGCTGCACGACGCCGGGGACCGTTCGGTCTTCGATTCCATCGTCGTCGTCACCGACCGCCGCGTCCTGGACCGCCAGCTTCAGCGCGCCATCAGCCAGTTCGAGCAGACGCTCGGCGTGGTCGAGAACATCGACCGGACCTCGCGGCAACTCCGGCAGGCGCTGGAATCCGGCAAACGGATCATCGTGACCACGCTCCAGAAGTTCCCGGTGATCGCCGAGGAGATCGGGTCGCTGCCCGGCAAGCGCTTCGCCGTGATCGTCGACGAGGCCCATTCGTCCCAGTCCGGCGAGAGTTCGAAGAGCCTCAAGGCGGTGCTCGCTTCCGGGAGCCTCGAGGCGGCGGAAGCGGAGGAGGCCGGCGCCGCGACGCCCGAGGAGGAGCTGGAGGCGACGATCCTCGCCGAGATGGAAAGGCGCGGTCCCCTGCCCAACCTCTCCACCTTCGCATTCACGGCCACTCCGAAGGCGAAGACCCTGGAGCTCTTCGGAGTGCAGCGCGCCGACGGCAAGTTCGAGCCCTTCCACCTCTACAGCATGCGGCAGGCGATCGAGGAGGAGTTCATCCTCGATGTCCTCGCCAACTACACGACGTATTCCGCCTACTGGAAGCTCTTCAAGACCGTCGAGGACGACCCGCGCTACGAGAAGAAGAAGGCGGCCTATCTGCTCAAGTCCTTCGTCGAGCTGCACCCGCACGCGATCGGGCGCAAGGTCGAGATCATGGCCGAGCACTTCGCCGCCGAGGTGCAGGACAGGATCGGCGGCAGGGCCAAGGCGATGATCGTGACCCGTTCCCGCCTGCACGCGGTGCGCTACAAGCTCGCCGTGGACGCGTATCTCGCCGAGAAGGGGTATCCGTGGAAGTGCCTGGTCGCGTTTTCCGGCAAGGTGGAGGACGGCGGGAAGGAATACACCGAGCCCGGGATGAATTCGGCCGGTGGAGGTCATATGATCGGGGAACAGCAGACGGCGGCCGAATTCGCCAAGCCCGAGTACCGGTTCCTGGTGGTGGCGAACAAGTTCCAGACCGGCTTCGACCAGCCCCTCCTCCACACCATGTACGTGGACAAGAAGCTGGGCGGCGTGAACGCGGTGCAGACCCTCTCGCGCCTCAACCGGACGCATCCCGGCAAGGAGGAGACCGCGGTGCTCGACTTCGCCAACGAGGCCGAGCACATCCGGGCCGCGTTTGAGCCCTACTACGACACGACGCTGCTGTCGGACGGGACCGACCCGAACCTGCTGTACGACATCCAGGGCGAGCTCCGGGACTTCGATGTCTACACCGACGCGGAGGTGGACGCATTCGCCGGGGCTTACTTCGACCGCAGCGCCACTCAGGATCAGCTGTACGCGCGGCTCGCAGGCATCGTGGATCGTTTCCGTGATCTCGAAGCCGATGCGCGATCCGACTTCCGGGGCGGCCTACGGAAGTACAACCGCCTCTATTCCTTCCTGGCCCAGATCCTGACCTTCAGCGACGCCGACCTCGAGAAGCTCCACGTCTTGGCCCGCTATCTTCGGCCTCTGCTCCCGGGAGACGGAACCGAGCTTCCGCGAGAAGTGCAGAAGAACATCGACATGGAGTCGTACCGGCTGCAGCGGACGGGAAGCGGCGGCATCGGACTGTCCGAACGAGCCGGGGTACTCGACCCGAGGACGACCGGGATCCATCAGGGTCGCGCCCAGGAGGAGCTCGAGGCCCTGTCGCGGATCATCGCCGAACTGAACGAGCGCTTCGGCATCGAGCTGGGGCCGGAGCACCGGGTCACGCTCCAGCAGATGATGGAGCGGCTCGAAGAGGACCGTGCGCTCGACGCGGCCGCCCGCGTGAACACCCGCGAGAACGTCCGCCTGACCTTCGACAACAAGGTTGAGGAGGTGATCCAGGAGATCGTCGATTCGAACTTCGATCTCTACAAGCGGATCACCGACGACGAGGCCTTCGGCGAGCTGGTGAAGACGCTCATGTTCGATCAGTACCTGCGTACGCACCGGAACGCCGAGGCGCTGATCAAGCAGGGCGAGTCGAAGACGCTGGAGTTCAAGTCGACCCTGCGCTGGAATCTCAAGGAGGACCGGAAGGACAATCGGGTGACCCACGCGTCGCTCAAGACTATTGCGGCGTTCCTGAACACCGAGGGGGGCGATCTGTTGATTGGCGTGGCCGACGATGGGTCGGTCGTCGGAATCGAACGTGACCGGCTGGACAATGACGACAAGTTCATGCTGCATCTCGTCCAGGTCGTGCGGAATGCGCTGGGGGATCGCGCGGGGACGTGTGTGGATCCGAAGACCCAGGAGCTGGAGGGGGGGACGGTGTGCGTGGTGAGTTGCCAGAGGAGTCCCGAGCCGGTGTTTTTGCGGTGGAAGGGGGGGGAGGGGGGGGAGGAGGGGGACTTCTTCGTGCGGAGCGGGCCGGGGACGGTGAAGCTGGCGCCGGAGAGTGCGGGGAGGTATGTGGAGACGCGGTTTGGGTAGGTATTCGTAACACGCTTTCGCCTTCGCGGATGTCAATCATACTTGTCATTATGTAATATGTAGTTTACATATCCAAGGTGGCAGATCTCGTCGTCCGGGCGATTCGGCTATTTTCGGACCACAGAGACAGGAACCAGGACCAACTTCGGTGACAACCCTCCGCAAAGCATGAGAAGACAGGGGACCTCGGGAGACTCTGGCCCCGGCATGGACATTGCGCGGCGGTTTACGCGCTCCACCAAAACGGGGCTATTCCTGCCCGACCGGCTGGCGAGCCCAGGTCAGCCCTCGAGAATGGAGTGGGTTCAGCTCCGTGGAAGGTGGCACGACCTCTATGGGGAGAGTCCTTCCTGGACGGATGTGGCCGATCGCCTGTCGGGATTCGGTCTCGGTCAGGTACTGCTCGTGCTGGGCGGTGTGAGCGCCGTGCTCAACTCCTACGAGCCGCTCGAAGGCCAGCGCCGTGTCATCCAGGCGCTGTTTCGGGACCCCTACCAGGTCGGTCGGGCCTTCCAGGACTACTGGGATCGGCTGAAGCCTGAAGGGGTCACCGACCCGGTGTGGTTCTTCAGCGAACAACAGGTGGTCGCGATCGCGAAGATCGCACTTCTGGTCTGCCCGCATGTGACGGACAGGTCCAGCGGGTCGTTCGAGCCCATCGGCGAGGCGCTGATCATGGCGGCCGATCTGATCGACCGGGAAGACGACCTGCCAGACACGCCCGACTACCGGTCACCAGCCAACCGGGACGCCTGGCTGAGATTCATTATCATGAACGGGACGTTCAATACCTCGGACGACTTTGCGTGTTCCCTGGCCCGAACCCACGACCTGTACATCCCTGACCACAACGGACCCGGACTCGGCGACGGCGCCGTCGATCTTCGGACTCGCTTCGAAGAGATTACGGGACTTGACCCCGATTTTGCATGGTCCATGGGACTGGCCCTGCTTGCGAACTGGCGGACCGTAGACCCGAGGTCTGATCGGCCACCCGGTCCACTCAGCCTCGAAACTTCCATGTCGGCTCTCAACATCTCCCAAGACGAGATCACCGCGCTGACCAGACTGTTCGCGGTGGACGCGGGTGAAGCAAGGGCGACGCTTCGCGAACGCGGCTGCGGGCCGGACTCCTTGCGGCCCTATGACATCCAGCCACTGGACCGCTCGCCCCTGGTCAGCCTGGAGGGACGTCTCTACTGTCCTTCGGTACGGCTCCTCCGCTGGAAGCTCACGACCGGGCTGCACCATGTCTTTCTCCGGCCCAGTGAGAGAAATGCGGAGGCGCGGCGCCTTGAGTATTTCGACTACGCCGGCCATGTGTTCGAAGATTACGTCGAGGCCCTGTTCCGGCGAGTCTTTCCGCAGGAGGCCCGACGATACGTCGACGAGAAGGCGCTTCGGCAGCGAATCCCCGCGCGGATGAAGGCGTGCGACGGCGTCGTTCTCTACGGGGACACGGCTCTGCTGTTCGAATGCAAGGCCACGCTTCTTCCCTACGGAGTCCGGGCCGAGGGAGACCTCGACATGCTGCGGAGCAAGGTTGCGAACATATTCGGCACGGCCGCGGAACAGTTCGACGATACGATTCTGGCCATTGAGGACGGATGTCTGGAAGATTGGGTTCGGCCGGGTACGGTGACCCGTTACCTGCCGGTGGTGGTCACTCTGGACATGATCCCCGTCGAGCCGTTCTTCTATCAGACGATCGAAGACGTCATCGCCAGCCGGAATGCACTGAGCCACGCAATGGCGCGCCCCATGCAGGTGCTTGCAATATCGGAACTCGAGCAATTGGAAGAGTACATGACAGATGGCGGCAGCCTCGCCAGCCTTCTTCTGGAGCGAATCGAGAACGACACCTACCGCGACAGCACCATGCAGAACTATCTCCTGGCGAAGGGCATGCGGCACGCCCTGAGCGCTAACCGTCGGTTGCGAGGGCGGTTCAAGGAACTCGGCGGGCGCATGATCGCGTTGTTGAGGGAGCGAGCCGGAGGGCCATGGTGACGGGCGCCATCATTCGGCGTGGTCATACTCTCCGAAGAGCCTGATCGTGAACAGACCATCCTCGCATTCGATCTCCGGTTCCGGCAGGCGCCGGTCCGCCATCTCGTCGAAGATGCGTGCGATGCCTTCGCCCTCGTCCCGCATGGCCCCGATGTCTGCCAGTACCCGGACGAGCATCGGGTTCCGTGTTCCGTGCACGGGGCCACCCTCACGCAAGCGCTTCAGTGTCACCGGCGCGATCAGATTCCCCGGATTGGAGATCTCGACCCGGTCGTCGTAGAACCAGACTTCGGTATCACGGCTGGTGACACTACGTCATCGAATCCGAGGTGAGTCCCCTTCAGCGACACCGCGAGCACCGGCCCGATGTCGGCAACCGTGACCGTCACGTCGACTTTCCTGGTCGCAATGCCACCGAAGATCGTAAGCTCCGCGCCGGTTTCTCTCCACGGAGATCGGCGGACGCGGCCGGATCCGGTCGGGGTGGAAACCGCCTTCGATGACGAGGCGACAGGCCACGTACTGCTGTAGCGCACGAATCCGTTCCCTGGGCGGACCATTCGGATCGGAAAAAGCGAACCGGGCTATCGCCTGTCGCAGGCTGGTCGGCTTTCGCGACTCAGCGGTCAGTCCGGCCCTCACCCACCCCGCACGCAAGCCAGGAACTCTTCCGCCCTGTCACAATTGAGAATAGCCTCCGAGATCCGGGCAATCGTCACCGGATCCGGCACATCCGCAAGCAGCCGGGACACCTCCTCGGCAGTCGATGGCCCGAACTTGCGAGCGGCCTGTTGCCGCAGAAGCGTGACTTGCCCTTGCTCGCGGCCTTCCTGCCTGAATTCCTCCAGGCTCCGCTGAAACGCGGCAGTAACCGTATCCATGCTCAATGCCCCCTCCAGTTCCTCGCTGTGAATCCCTCTCGAACGTAACATCGCCCGCACCGTACGGGCCATGTATCGATCGAACACACCAGGTTTCCATAGACCCCATCCCGTCAATCCACTAAATTCCACCGGGCAACCAACCGTCCGCGAGAGCGGGACTGGTCCGCCGGGGCGGATCGGGACAGCGCGAGGAAGCAACAACGAGAATGAAGCTGAAGCACGGCTTGGTCGGCGCTGGCATCATGATCATCGGAGTCTCCTTCGCAGCACCATCTCTCGGACACGGGTCCGCTTCCGCCCAGCAGGTCAGAGCACTCAGCGATGGCGCGGATGTCCGGCTCGACCCGTCCGATTCCAGCCCGGTCATCGCCAACCTGGCGCCGGGTGCGACGCTGAACTGGATCGGGGAGTCCGGTCCGTACCACATCGTTTCGATACCCGGCGAGCCCGGCGAGGACGACCTGATCGGGTATGTCCTCGCCTCCGAAGTCGAGATCGTGGGAGGCGCGTCCGGCGGCGGGAATCCCGCGACGGCGGGGGCCGGGATCCCGGACATCCATGCGCAGTACGAGCGATCGAAGGCGCGCCGGGAGTCGGGTCTCAAACGGTGGCTCCGGGGAGGGACGCTGGCCATCGTCGCCATCGTCGCAACAAAGGTCCTGTTCGAGGCGGGGGACGAGGATGCCTATGCCGACTCGGCCTCCCACCAGGCCGCGGTCGACAGGCACTCCACGGCGCGGACCGTCAGGAACGCCGTCACGCTGGCCGGTGCCGGCCTCCTTGCCTGGGGGGCCGCCGACTACGTCCTGGGAAGCCGGGACATGGTGACGATGGAAGGAGAGCTTCCCGCATTGGCCGACCCGGCTCTGGAGGTGCAGTACGGGGAGGCCGGCGCGAGGCGCGGGTCGGGGAAGCGGAAACTCCTCTGGGGCTCGATCATGGCCGGCGGCTCCTACGTGACGGTGAAGTGGCTGCCCTGGCTGGGCGTTCCGGAGCGGGAGGACTACGACACCGAGTGGGAATACCTGTCCGCGGTGCACAGGCGGGACCGGACCGAAAGCGCGAACAGGTGGTTCATCGGTGTGGGAAGCGTGCTCGCACTCTGGGGCGCGGTCGATTGGGTGATCGGGTCGAGGAAGATGTCCGAGATCGAGGCGATTTCGCGCGTGACCGCAGCGCCGTCGCCGCGGGGGGCTCCCGCCGCCCGGGTCGGGCCGGATCTGTTCGTCAGGCGGGTCGTGGGCCGCACCGAGATCGGTCTCGCCTGGAGCCGGTGATGCACCGTTCCGGGGCCGGTCGTCGTCGTCTCCACTATGCGGCCGGCGTCATCATGGTCGTGGGGGTAGCGGCCGCCATGGTCTCGATCGCGCGGAACCGGACCCTCACGCCCGAGCAGCTCGCCGCCGCCCAGGAGGCGCAGCTCGGTCTCGGCACCGATATCCTCGCGCTGGTGGAACTGGGACTGTCCGCCGAAGGCCACTACTCCGGGGAAGCCGACGGCGTGCTGGAGCCCGAAGCCCGCCAGGGACTGCGTAAGTGGCAGGCGGACCAGGGAATCGAGGCCACGGGGTACCTGGACCGCGCCAGCCTGGCGGAACTGGTGGCGGCCGGCAGGCAGGCCGAGGCGGAGGCGGAGGAGACACGCCGCAGGGAGGAGGCGGAAGCCGAGGTGCAGCGGCTCGCAGAGGAACGCCGGATCGCCCGGGAGGAGCGGCTGGCGGAACAGGCCCGCCTCAATGCCGCCCGGCGCGAGGAGGAGCAGCGGCTGGCGGAGGAGGCCCGCCGGGCCGAGGAAGAGCGGCTGGCGGAAGAGACCCGTCGGGAGATGGACCGGATCGCGGAGGAGGCTCGTCGGGCGGAAGAAGATCGGATCGCGGAGGAGGCCCGCCGGGCGGAGCAGGAGCGCCAGGCGGAGGAGGCCCGCCGAGCGGAGCAGGAACGCTTGGCTGAGGAAGCCCGCCAGGCGGAGCAGGAACGCCTGGAGGAGGCCCGCCGGACCGCGGCCGCCCGGCTGGCGAATCCGGAGCGGCGACAGGCCGACATGCTGGAGGCAGCGCAGCGACGGGCCGAAGAGCGGCTCACCGACGACCAGCTGCTGCTCGCTTCGAAGAGCGCTCTGGCCGGGACCACCGGCGACCTGAACTGGCGCGTCGGCTTGAACCGGCGGTCCTGGACGGGTGTGCAGTCACGCGGTGAGAACGTCGTCGGCCTCGATCTGAACGGACGGAATCTGGGGGGCGGGATTCCCCCGCGGCTCGCGAGACTGACAGAGCTGGAACTCCTCAACCTGGGCGGTAACCGGCTGTCCGGCGCGATTCCGGCCGAGCTGGACGCGTTGCGCGAACTCAAGGGTCTGTTCCTCGAAGACAACCAGCTGTCGGGCCAGATACCGGCCGAGCTGGGTGCGCTGTCGGGCCTCGAAGACCTGCACCTTTACAACAATCCCCTTACCGGGATCATCCCGCCCGAGCTCGGGAGCCTCACGAACCTCAAGCGGCTGCGCCTGTCCGGAACGCAGATCGCCGGCCGGATACCGCCCGAGCTGGGCGGACTTCAGCGGCTCGAGCTCCTCGCCCTGAGCGGCAATCAGCTTTCCGGGCAGATACCCGCCGAGCTGGCCAACCTGACCGACCTGAAGCGGCTGACGCTCAGCAACAATCGCCTGTCAGGGTGCATACCCAGGGCGCTGATGCGCTTCGAGTCCGGCATCAATCCCCAGCTGGGCGGGGTTCGCCTCCCCGAGTGCGGGCGGCAATGAGCGACAAGGCGGGCGCGCCTTCGGAAGGGGTGCACACTTCGAAGCAGCCCATGGAGAGGGACGAGCAGGTACCGTTCAGGGCGGTGACCCTGTTCGCCTCGCTGCTGGTCGGGATCATCCTCGTGGGGGCTCTGTCCTACGTGTTCCCTGCGGGCACCGACAGCGTGGGCGCCGAGCTGCTGGTCGACAGGAACACCCGGATCTTCCCCTATCCGTTCACCATACAGAACGTGATGTGGCTCGCCTTCTGCGTGGCCGCCGGCGAGCTGGTCGTTCGCCATTCCACCGGCCGCCGGGAAGGCGACCAGATCTACCTCGGGCTGCTTCCCGAGGACGACGAGACCATTCTGCGCAAACGCGATCTGACCCCGATCTACGAGCGCGTGGTCGAGTCCGACCCGGAGAAGCGGTATCTGCTGCAACGACTGCTGACAGGCGCGCTGCTGCAGTTCCGCAACAGCGGATCGGTGGACCAAGTCAACTCGATGATCAACGTCTCGCTCGAGCTCTACCAGCATGAAATCGAGCTGCGCTACAACATGCTGCGCTACGTCATCTGGCTGATACCGACTCTGGGCTTCATCGGAACCGTGCTCGGCATCGCGTTCGCGATGCGCACGGCAGGGGTCATGTTCGCGGGGGCCAGCATCATGGAGGGATCGATCGGACCCGAGATGATGGAGCAGGTGACGGGAGACCTGGGGGTTGCGTTCTACACGACCCTGCTCGCCCTCCTGCAATCGGCGTTGCTGATGTTCGCGATGCACATCATGCAGGGGAAGGAGGAGGGCGCCCTGAACCGGATCGGCCAGTACTGCCTCAACAATCTGTCCAACAGGCTGCACGAGGAACGGAGTCCCGGGCGGCGGTAGCGGGGGCGCGCCGGTGCCGACGGCAGGCAGCGCCGGTCAGAACAGGGACAGAAGCAGATTGACCGTCAACGAGCCGCCCACGTCCCGCACGTACTGGCCGCCGCCGGCCTCGGCGACACTCCGGAGAAACTCCTCAGTGGCGGGTTGGTTTCCGCTCCCCGTCTTGACGTAGACCGTGGAGACACGATGCCCTTCGGATCGGCCGATGCCGGTCGCGGCCTGTATGGACCGGTCGATCTCCTCGCGGTACGCCGGGTTGTCGGTCACCAGCACGACGACCCTTCGCTCGGACCGCGGCCGCCAGGTCATGCGCGACGCCGCCGCAAGCGCGTCGTAGAAGGCTTCGGGCCCATCGGGGTTGGTACCGCTTCCGGTTCCCATGCCCACCGAGAGGCCGTTCACGAACGTGCGGAACGCATCGCGGTTCGCAGCCGGGCCGGAGAGCTCCCGCAGCGGGAACAGGAACATCGGGCTCTCCCAACGGCGATCTCCGAACGCCACCATCCCGATGCCGAAGCTGGGCGAGATCCGGTTCAGCAGGACGGCGAGCTGCTCGACTTCCGCCTTGAGCTTGGCGATCTGCCCGCCCATGCTGTTGGTGACGTCCAGCGCGACGATGATGTCGAGGTGGGGGAACCGGAAGTGCGGGGCGTTGACCTGGATGGGCGCGGGGGCGGGCTCCGGGCATATGACCGGGGCAGGCACCGGAGGACAGACCGGGCACTCCACGGGGTCGGGTACGGCGACTTCGGGACAGATCGTCTCCGGCACGGGTTCCGGGACCGGGCACGTCGGGCACACCGGGCAGTCGATCGGCTTCGTGACGGCGGCGACGACCGGGCAGGTGGGGCACACCGGGCATACGACCGAGTCGGGCGTTGGAACCGCCATGATGATCGGAGCGGGCGGGGCCGGGATGTCCGGCACCGCCTTCCCGATCATCGGGAAGATGACGACCGCAATCAGGATGAAGGCGCCGAGGGCCGACGCAAACAGGTCGAGCGCCGCGATTCCGAACGGGCTCGGTGCCCGGTTCCTCTTCTTCATGGCTTGCGGTCCGCTCCGGGTGGGGGGTCGCAGGTCCGGCGTCCGGTCTGACGGCAGCGGGTTCGGTCAACCATGCCGCCCAAATGTACACCACACTTGTCATAATGTAAACTGCGATTGACACACCAGGGGTTATGAGCAGGCGAAAGGTCCGCCGTCCTGCCCCGCCAGCGGGATCGGGCAGACCGTCATTGCGAGTCCACCCTCACCCCAGATCAAACCGATCCAGATTCATCACCTTGTCCCACGCGGCCACGAAGTCACGCACAAACGCCCCCCGCCCGTCGTCGCAGGCGTAGATCTCCGCGAACGCCCGCAGCTCCGAGTTCGAACCGAAGACCAGATCGACGCTGGTGCCGGTCCACCTCGGCTCGCCGGTCGTGCGGTCACGGCCCTCGAACCGGTCCTCGCCCGCCCCGGACGCCCGCCACTCGACATCCATGTCGAGCAGGTTCACAAAGAAATCGTTGGTCAGCGTACCCGGCCGGTCGGTGAAGACCCCTAGTTGCGACCCCCCGGAGTTGGCATTCAGGGCGCGCAGACCGCCCACGAGCACCGTCATCTCGGGAGCGGTCAGGTTCAGCAGGTCCGCCCGGTCGACCAGCAACTCTGCCGCCGGCCGGCCGTTTCCGCTACCTCCGAAGTTGCGGAACCCGTCCACCCTCGGTTCGAGCACCGCAAACGACTCCACGTCGGTCTGTTCCGCTGATGCGTCCGTGCGCCCCGGTGAGAAGGGCACCTCGACATCGTGCCCGGCGTCCCGGGCCGCCTGCTCGACGGCCGCGCACCCGCCCAGCACGATCAGGTCGGCGAGCGAGACCCTTTTTCCCCCGGACTGCGAACCGTTGAAATCCTCCTGAATCCCCTGCAACACCCCCAGCGCCCTCGCCAACTCGGCCGGGTCGTTCACCTCCCAGCCATTCTGAGGCGCAAGCCGTATGCGCGCCCCGTTCGCCCCGCCGCGCCTGTCGGTCCCGCGGAACGTCGACGCCGATGCCCAGGCGGTCGAGACCAGGCGGGACACCGACAGCCCCGACGCCAGCACCCTGCCCTTGAGGTCGGCGATGTCCTGCGCGTCGACCAGTTCATGATCGGCCTCGGGGACGGGATCCTGCCACAGCTGCGGCTCGGCCGGCACCTCGGGGCCGAGATACCGCGAAACGGGACCCATGTCGCGGTGCGTCAGTTTGTACCACGCCCGCGCGAAGGCGTCCGCCAGCTCGTCCGGGTTCTCCAGGAAGCGCTTCGCGATCGGCGCGTAGACCGGGTCCATCCTCAGGGAGAGGTCGGTCGTCAGCATCATGGGGGCGTGCTTTTTCGACGGGTCGTGCGCATCGGGGACGGTGCCCACCCCCGCGCCCTCCTTCGGGGTCCACTGCGCCGCACCGGCGGGGCTCTTCACCTGCTTCCAGTCGTAGCCGTGCAGGTTTTCCAGGAAGTTGTTGTCCCACTTGACCGGGTCGGTCGTCCACGCGCCCTCGATCCCGCTCGTGACGGAATCGGCGCCCTTGCCGGTGCCGAAGCCGGTCTTCCAGCCGAGGCCCTGCTCCTCCAGGTCGGCCCCCTCGGGTTCGGGACCGACGTAGCGGCCCACATCCGCAGCCCCGTGCGCCTTGCCGAAGGTGTGTCCGCCGGCGATGAGCGCGACGGTCTCCTCGTCGTTCATCGCCATCCGGCGGAAGGTCTCGCGAATGTCCCTGGCTGCCGCGACGGGATCCGGCTTTCCGTTGGGTCCCTCCGGGTTCACGTAGATCAGGCCCATCTGCACGGCGCCGAAGGGCTCGTCGAGTTCACGGTCGCCGCTGTAGCGCTCGTCGCCGAGCCAGGTGTCTTCGGACCCCCAGTCGATGTCCTCGGGCTCCCACACGTCCTCGCGGCCGCCGCCGAACCCCACGGTCTCGAATCCCATCGACTCGAGGGCGCAGTTGCCGGCGAGGATCATCAGGTCGGCCCACGAGATCTTGCGGCCGTACTTCCGCTTGATCGGCCAGAGCAGCCGGCGCGCCTTGTCGAGGTTCGCGTTGTCGGGCCAGCTGTTGAGGGGTGCGAATCGCTGGGTGCCGGAGCCGCCGCCGCCACGGCCGTCGCTGATCCGGTAGGTGCCGGCGCTGTGCCACGCCATGCGAATGAAGAGGGGGCCGTAGTGGCCGTAGTCGGCCGGCCACCAGTCCTGCGACGTCGTCATCAGCTGGCAGAGGTCCTCCTTCAGGGCGTTCAGGTCGAGGGACTTGAACGCCTCGGCATAGTCGAAATCGTCGCCCATGGGGTCGGTCGAGCGGGCATGGCGGTGAAGTGGCTTAAGGTTCAACTGGTTCGGCCACCAGTCCTGGTTGGATCTGCGCATCTCGGCTTTCCTGAAGAGTTGGGGGAGGTCTGCTGAACAGGCGTGCCCACGTGTCAGGTGGATTTGGCTCGTGTGGACTCTAAACGGCTCCTGGTTTCACGGCAACGGGGCATCACTCGCTCCCCCCCGCATCACTTGTCCAGCGCCTGTTCAATGCGGATCATTCCAGGCAGCCGCTAGGGCTTGGCCACCGTTTCACCGTCCAAAGCGAGGTTCAGATGCGTCTCCCCTTCACCGCCCACGCCGAGGCCCGCTCTCGTCTCAGTTTCATCCCCCTCACCCTCCCAATCGCTGCCCTCACCGCTTCACTCACCGCCCCACTCACCGCCCAGCAGCCCTCCCTCACCTTCATGGACGTGCAGCAGATGAAGCGTGCCGGCTCCTGGACCCCGAGCCCGGACGGCGCGTGGATGCTCTACACCGTCACCACCCCCGACTGGGAAGCGGCCGAGTCGCAGACCGACATTCACCTCGTTTCGCTCAGCGAGGGCGTCCCTTCGGCGCGCCGGCTCACCTACACGGAGGACAGGAACGAAACGAGCCCCACCTGGGCCCCGGACGGTTCGTACTTCCTCTTCTCCTCCAACCGCGACGGCGACAGGACCCAGCTCTACATGATGCGCCACGACGGAGGCGAGGCCCGCAGGATCACCGATGCGGCTGACGGCGTGTCGGGTTTCGGCTTCAGCCCGGACGGGCGCTGGCTGGTGTATCGCTCGGGCGAGAGCGGCCAGGAACAGCTCTACCGGGTGCCGGCCGACGACCTGGCGGGAGCGGACCCCGCCCAACTCACCGATGGTGACGCAGGCGTTGGCCAGTGGGACTTCTCCCCCGACGGAGGCCGCGTCTACTTCACCCGCCCCGACTCCTTCGATGAGGACGAGAAGGAGCGGCGGGAGGCGGGCTTCACCGTCGACATCCGCAATGCGGTCACGCCGTTGTCGAGCCTGTGGAGCGTCGAGGTCGCGACGGCCGAGGAGCGGCGGGAGACGGACGACCCGTCCTACAGCATCAACGGCTTCACGCTTTCCGACGACGGCCGCTGGATCGGGATCACGGGGGGGTCGCCCGAGCGCTACGAGCGCAATATCACGGCGCAGCGCCTCTACGCGGACCTTTACCTCATGGAGGTGGCCACGGGCGAGATCGAACGCCTCACGGACAACTACGAGGTCGGCGAAAGCGGCCTCGGCTTTTCCCCCGACGGCCGCTGGATCGCGTTTTCGGCGCCCGACGAGATGGAGCGCTACTCGATGACCGAGAACCGCGTCTACATCCGCGAGGTCGGCGATCGCGGAGCGGCTTTCCGAAAGCTGGGCGCGGACTTCGACCAGAGTCTCAATACCGGATTCTGGTCCGACGATTCGCGCACGATCTACTTCAACGCCGGCGTGAAGGTCACGACGCAGCTACATGCGCTGAACGTGGAGACGGGCGCGGTCCGGCAGCTCACCGATGTGCGCGCCGCGCTCTCGGTCTCCCGGGACGAGGACACGGGGACGCTCCTGCTCGGCTACAGCGACCCGAAGACGCCGCCCACCGTCTTCACCGTGGCGAATGCGGGCGACATTCCCGACCGCTCGACGTGGACGCAGCTGGTGGACGTCAACCCGCAGATCCGCGAGATGGCGCTGGGCGAGGAGGTCGAGATCAACTGGCGCTCGTCCGACGGCAGGACGGTCGGGGGGGTGCTGGTCTATCCCGTCGGCTACGAGGAGGGGACGCGGTATCCGCTCATCGTCGCGATTCACGGGGGTCCGGCGTCGGCCGATGTTCTCCGGTTCAACGGAGGCTACAGCTCCCAGGTGTACGCGGGGGCGGGGTACGCGGTGCTCAAGCCCAACTACCGCGGGTCACGCAACTACGGGAACGCGCACCGCACGGACATCGTGGGCGACTACTTCACGATGGGCTACGAGGACATCATGGCCGGGGTGGACCATCTGATCGAGCAGGGGATCGTGGACGGGGACCGGATGGGGGCACTGGGCTGGAGCGCGGGCGGACACTGGTCCAACTGGATCCTCACCCAGACCGACCGCTTCAAGGCGATCAGCTCCGGCGCCGGCACGATGAACTGGATCAGCATGTACGCGCAGAGCGACGTGCAGCGGAACCGCCAATTCTATGTCGGGGACGGATTCCTGTACGAGGACTTCGACACGTACTTCGACCAGTCACCGCTCAAGTACATCAGGAACGCGAAGACGCCCACCATGATCCATGTCGTGGAGGGCGACCCGCGCGTCCCCAGTCCCCAGTCCGTGGAGCTGCACATGGCGCTCAAGAAGCTGGGCGTGCCGACGGAACTGTTCATGTATCCGGGGCGAAGCCATGGGATTCCGGACCCGCGCAACCGTCTGGTCAAGGCCGTGAGCGAGAAGGCCTGGATGGACTACTACGTCCGGGGGATCGGCGAGAAGTTCCAGTGGAGACAGGTCCTGGAGACGCTCGAGGGCGAAGAGGGACCGGTGGTGGTGTCCGAGGGCGGGATCAGTCCTTGAAGGCCTGAGTCGAGGCCTCTCCCCCTACCGCACCAGGGGCCAGACCTGGATCATCTCCACATCCAGGTCGCCCTCGGCGTGCCCGAGCAGGTAGTCCTCACCGATCTCGTAGATCTTCAGCCCCGGCGGCGTCTCCACGAATCCCAACACCCTCCCTTCCGGGCTGAACACGGTCCACACCGGGGCCGGACCCGCCTCCTTCGGGGGTTCGTATTCGCGGACCCACAGATAGCCGGCCGCGTCGGACATGATCTCCGCGAAGGCCGGGAAGAACTCCTCGAGCTGGCTTTGCGGGACCCTGAGCATTTCGGCTTCCATGGGAATCCGCCATTCCGGCCGGAGCCGGGGGTCGACCAGGATGTCCTCCGCCCTGGGGACCCGGGGGACATGCTCGCGGCGCACGATTCGAACCAGCGTGCCGTCGTCGGTGTAGGCCTTGAGTTCGTACCGGTCGCTCGGAGCCACCACGGCAAGGTCGCCCCAGAGGCCGAGTTTCAGCTCCCGGCTGAAGTACAGGGCCCGCCGGCTGCGGTGGTCGCCCAGGGACGCATGGAGTCCACCCTCGCCGTTCAGGATGCGGACCTCGGCGGTGCCCGCGTTCTCCCTCTCCGCGAGAATCCCCAGAATGCTCCCGTCCCTTCTGACCAGCTCCGGCCGGGTCACTTCCCACGGCGCCTGGCCGGCGCCCGGCCGATTGAAAGACCGGCCGAAGTTCCCAGCCGAGTCGAATACGGAGATGGTCTGCGCATCCGCATACCACGCCACGATCGAGTCGCCCGGCCAGGGCTCCACGTTTCCGAGGCTCATCGGGGGGAACTCACCGGGGCCTTCGCCCTGGCCACCCCACTTGGTCAGGTACACGCCGGCAGCGTCGAACACTCTCAGCTCGCTCGTGGAACGGTCGGCCACGACGATCCGTCCGTCGGTCAGCTTCGTGGCGTCCCAGGCGTAGCTGAGCAGGTAGGGGTCCTCGCCATCGATGTCCCCGATCGTGACGTCCGGCTCCGGTCCGATCACCCAGTGCAGCCGCGAACCCTCCGCCGGGCTGGCGTTCTCGACGATGCGGATGCCCGCGCTGTCCCGGCCGGCGGAGACCGGCAGGTCGCCCCAAACCTCGATCGGGTAGTCCCCGGACTGGACATCGGTGCTCTGAATGACGGCGTCACCGGGGGACGCTTCAGGTGAGGCGTCGTCCTGCTCCCTGTCCTGCTGGCAGGCCGCCATCCCCAGGACGACGATCCCTGCGACGATCTGCATCTTCATGGTGCTGCTCTCCTCCCTTGTGTTCGTTGCCCCCGGGACGACAACGCGATCCTGTCGGAATCCGGATCCTGCATCTTGGCCGCGTCCGCGACACCCGGCCACCCTCGACCGGATCTTGAGCGTGGCCGTCGATCGACCGTACGCCGCAGCCCCTTCGCCGGAGTCCCCTCGGAGCTGGACGACTACCCGGCCGACGCGGCCGACGCGGTGGAGCGTACACTGCGTCCAGATCCAGAACCCGAAAAGGGATTCTACTACCGCTCCGGCCACTTCAGCTTCGCCAAGGTCGGCGTTCCCTCGCTCTACACCGATTCGGGGATCGACCACGTCGAGCACGGCGAGGAATGGACGGGTGACTGCGTGTCACGTTGGAATAGGCAGACGGCCAGCCCTACGGCCAGTAGTCCACCGATTAGGATTAGTACCCGCTTTCCTGCGTCCATCGTCCTACCTCCCTTCGCTCCGCTTCGTCCCGCGCGCTTCCGTGTTGTCTGGCGGGATGCCCACCCGCCGGGGGGTTTCCGGCTGATTACCGGAAGCAGTCGGTTATCTCGGTCCCTTCCAGAAGTCTTTCACTTTGCAAGCGGCTTCATTTACGCGGGTGTATTCATCTACAAACTCCCGTATCAGCGCGTCTAGACGACTGATGGCTATGCGATCTTGCGCGTTAGCGAATGTCTCCCGGCTCCACGTAGTAGCGTAGTGTTCTAAATCGGTGGTATGGTCAGACAGCCGCTTTTGCAGTGCTACAGTGATCGAATACGCGCCGTTGGCTACGCGAACGTGAACCCGGACGCGCGAACCAATCGGCACAATTTCGTCTGCGTAGCTTCCTTCTCTGTAGAGGTTGGCCCACCGCAGTATGACGCTCGCGGTTTCGGTTACTGAGTGTTCGCTTAGGAATCCGTCTACTAGGTCTGGGGTGGTCCTACTTCTTTGGACAGTCCGAGGGCGGAGTTAAGGTGGATTCCGACTGGGTTTGAGTGCCCTCGGGTACCTTCGCTTTGGTGAACGTAAGCCCCGGTCGCCGGGAGGGGAACCCGACCGGCGACCGGGGCTTGCTGGCGGTCGGGAAAAGCGTGCAGAGTCGGCGGAGAGCACGGTGTGCCTCCGGACCGCAGCCTCATGGGTCTGCGCCCCGGTGCGCGGCGCAGTGCTCGGACCCGTGGACGGACGGGAGCTTCCGGGCACTCGACACCGGCCGGCTGGACACGACGCGGGCTGCTCATGCCGCCCTCGCGCCGTTGCGGTAGGTCTCGCCCGGCGTCCGCCCGCCCAGCGCCGAGTGGGGACGCACCTCGTTGTAGAAGTCGATCCACGAGCCGATGATCCGCTCGGCATCCAGCCCGTCGCGGAGTTCGTGGAGGTACACGGCTTCGTACTTCAGCGACCGCCACAGCCGCTCGATGAAGATGTTGTCGAGGAACCGGCCCCGGCCGTCCATCGAGAACGCCACGCCCGCCCCCAGCACCCGGTCGGCGAAGGCCTCACTGGTGAACTGGGAGCCCTGATCCGTGTTCAGGATCTCCGGGGTCGCCCGGATGAGCGCGTCGTCCAGAGCCCCGGTGCAGAACGAGGTGTCCATCGTGTTGGACAGCCGCCAGGAAAGGACGTGCCGGGTCGCCCAGTCCATCACGGCCACAAGATAGAAAAACCCTTGTGTCACAGGGATATACGTGATGTCCGCGCACCAGACATGGTCCGCTCGCGAGATCTCAAGGCCGCGCAGCAGGTAGGGGAAGATCCGGTGCGCCGAGTTCGCCACGCTCGTGCGCGGGCGCCGGTAGGCCGCCTCCATCCCCATGAGCCGCATGAGCCGCCGGATCCGGTGCCGGCCCGCCGGCACACCCTCGCGGCGCAGATGCCGCATCATCTGCCGGCTCCCGTAGAACGGAAAGTCCATGTGGAGCTCGTCGATGCGCCGCATCAGGGCCAGGTTCTCCGCGCTCTCCCCCTTCGGCCGGTAGTAGAGCGACGACCGGCTCACGCCCAGCAGCACGCACTGCCTCGACAGGCTCAGCGGTCCGTCCGGCTCGATCATCCCCATCCGCTCCGCCCGGCTCAGCGCTTCAACCCACGCCGAAAAAAATCCCGCTCGACCGTGAGCTCTCCGATCTTGGCGTGCAGGTCGTGGATCTTCGCCTCATGCTCCTGGGCGAGCTTCCGCCTGCCGCCCTTGGCGAACACCTCCGGCACGGCGTCCAGCAGCTGCCGCTTCCAGGCGCTCACCTGGTTCGGATGAAGCTCATGCCGCGCCGCGATCGCTTGCACGCTGTCGCGCTCCTGAAGCGCCTCCAGCGCCACGCGCGCCTTGAACTCCGCCGTGAATCGTCGTCTCTTCCTGGCCATCTCGGTGCCTCCTGTTCCATAATGGAATCCACCTTAACGACCTGTCCAAAAAACCGGGACCACCTCAGTCGTTGCCGTCGAAAACGACCGAGAGTCTAAGGGGATCGCAGTTTGAAAAAAGCTGGAAGCGGTCTATCTCTTCGGTCATTATGGCGCGTTTCTGTGCCGATCCCGGAACGGGACAGAGTAGCGCCAGCACGGCGAGTAGGGCGGTACGGGTCATGGTGGCCCCCTTTCTTCGTCTTCAAGTGTTCTGGCTTCCGCCTCCGCTTCGGCTTCCATCTCCGTTTCAACCGCCGCTTCGGTTAGCCGACTATCGTCCAAGTAAAGGTCTTCAATAGTGCCGGGTTCGCGTTCATCTTCCGGGGCATCGTAGTCAATGAAGGGGCTATCGGGTCTGTCGTCCGGGTCTTCGGGTGGATCGTCCGGGCAAATGACTTCGATACTACTGGGTTCGCGGGGCAGATAATCCGTCGGGTTATCGCGGTCGTAGGGCCATTCGTCATAGACTTCGTGCCTATCGGGCTTACGTTTATCCGCCGGGCTGTCGTAGCTGTCGAAAGGGAGACGCTCGGTCATGGTGGCCCCTTCCTTCCTCCGGCCATCATGGGCCGGGAGTGCGGGCAGAGGCGTTTCCCCCATCGGACCCTACCGAGAGGCAGCCCCTACCGTCACGGTTCGCGGTCAACGTGCTACGTGTCGCGCACCACTGCAACCCCCGCGCGGGAGAATCGAACGCTACCCGCGCGGTCCAGAAGGTGGCTACGCTCCGTATCCGCTTCGGGTGGATTCACGGGCCATCTTCTCCCGGTCCCCCACCTCTGGCGTTCCGCCGTCTTCGTCCGGGGCATCCAGTAGCCCGGCCAACTTCTCCTCTTCGTCCATCCACATTTGGACGACGGCGGAAACCCCATATCGGTAGCCGTCGCCGAAGGCTACCGGATGGCTTATCCCTTGCTCCATTAGGTCCGTTAGCATTTTCAATGCGGTGGCCACGCCAGTGTCCCACCCGTTGGACCATCCGGGGGGTTTCGCCTCCGACCGTCACGGAAGCCGTGATGCGGGCCAACACGGGTGCCAGTTCCTTGGCCAATGCCGGTCCTACAGCGTTCCGAAGCCGTTCGTAGGCTTGAATCGTCCATTCGCTGGCGTCCCGTTCCACCGGAGGCGGTAGCGCCTCCAGAGCATCGGCCACCTTGCCCCATGCTTCGGCCACCTCCGGCGGGTGGAAACGGGGGTGCTCCGGGCCGGTCCCGGAGGCGTCCCCGCTTCGGGGAAGCCGAAAGGTAACCGCGAATCGGGCTTGCCGTCATCATAGGTAACACTACACGGATTTCGGCCACTGGACGAACCCCAAAAAAACCTTATGGGACCTAGTCTATCGCGGAATCCGGGCCGCCACACAAGGTGACGGACGAGTTCGCCCCGTCGTGGGACCTGACGGGGGCGCTGGATGACCTGGAGTTGGTGTTCCGGGTGGGGTAGCGGATCGCTGCGTCGGAGGATTGGCCGAACTGGCGGGGGAACGAGTTTCGGGGGATTCGGGATGCGGATCGGGGGGGTGAGCGAGGGTCTGGACCGGGTAGCGACGCCTCAAATCCCAAGGATTCCCAACAAATCGGATAGCTCCTCGTCAAAACGGGCTGCGCGCCTGAGGTCGGTCACCGCAAAACGGCCTTTCAACTGCTCCGCGCGAAGCGAACCCTTGTCGTACCCTGGCCAGAGCGTCTTGAGTTGGCGCTGGGCATGGCTTGCCGTCATCACTCGCGTTTCGTGTCCCTCGTGTAGTCGAACGAGCAGACCCTCCAGGTTGGGAGTCAATAACAGGACCTCCAGTCCCCATTTGGATGCGGCGGCCCAAGCATCCCGACCCGCCGCCTGATCGGCCTCAATCCGATCCGAGTCCAGCAGTACCAACCGCCTGCTGATGGCCCGAGGGTCAGGATGCCTTTTCAACCGGCGTCCAGCTTCCTCAACGACCGCTACGGAGTCACCACCGGAAGCCGGTCTGACGTCGAGGTGAAGGTGAAGACCCTCTTCATCGCAAACGTGACCGAGAAACCTCACGAAAGCGCGGTCGCTCTTACCTTCAACTCCGATGAATAGGACCTGCCGACGATGAATCCCACCCCGCCGCCGCATCTCGCCTCAGCCGATTTTCGGAAGCCCGCCAAGCACGCCAGCGCGGTACTTCGGATATAGCCGGACATCGCGTCGTAGGCCCCGCACATCTTGAGCGCCGTAGACCCTGGTGGCCCCGGTACCGTCCTTCTCGACGATGAACAGTTCCTCCTTCTGCAGATCGTCGAGGAGGCCGACGTGATGCGAGGATACAAGCAACTGGGCATCCCGCGAGTTGCTCTCGCGGGACCGGAACCAACCGAGAATCTCGGCCAACATATCAACGTGCAGAGTGTCAATCTCATCGAGGATCGCAAATCCGCTCACGTCGAGTGCGTACCTGATCAGAGGCAGGAGATGAACCAGACGCCGAGTACCTTTGGACTCGAGAGGCAGGAGAATCCGACCATCCAATCCTCTGTGGCTGAAACACAGGTGCTTGCCGCCCGGTATCTCAGTGATTCCGATCTCTTCGATACCCAGGTCGCTTCGTTGGATTTGCGCCTGAGCCCAAAGTCTGAAATCCGGATCGCCCTCCAACCATCTTATAACAGAGGAGATGTCTGGAGCCCATGTGTCATTGCCGACGATATTGGTCGTGTTCGCAAGCCGGTATTGCAGGAAGGTTGCAAAGCGCTGCGCGACAGGCACGTTCAGGAACCCCAGAGTGGCAACCGCAGATCGGTTTCGGTCGACCGCCTTTAGTCGATCGTCACTGGACGTGAGACCACATTCGCGAGATACGTAGATGGGTGTTCCGGGAACTCCGCGCTCCAATAGCCTGCGACGGCGTCCCTTGGGAAAGTGGACCAGTGCTTCATGAACGACGAAGAGATCTTGGGTCCCGTAGTTCGTCCGTTGGCGTCCGAACGCGAGTTCATAGCGGAACCTTCGCGGGGTCTCGCCCGGGGCCAGGAAGTCCCCTTCCCCTTCCAGGGAGAACCGCGTCGGTTCCCCGCTGGTGTCATTCGACAGAAAAGGCAGCAGCTGGACGGGATCGGTAGGAGACGACACAATCCGCCCCAGTTCCACCATGGCCCGCAGCAACGTCGTCTTCCCCGACCCGTTGGGTCCCATCAGTACAGCCGCTGTGGGAAGGCGGACATCAGGGCTAGCCGCACTCCGCCTGAAGCACGCAAGGTCCGGCGCAGTGCCCGGGATCCGGAGATCCAAGGTCACGTTTTCACGTATTGACCCGTAGTTGGATACTGAGAACGTATGAATCATACGTCAATACTAACATTTTTTCGTTGAATAGCAACGATGACGTCATGGTGGGATCGGGGGAGTGGTTGAGCTGTCCCCCACCCCCACATTCCCGAACACCCCATTCGGCGCCCCCGAGTTCGCCGTCACAATCTCCGGAAACCCGTCCCCATTCAGATCCCCCACCGCCACCCCGTAGGTGGCGCAATCCCCACACCCGAAGCGAAACTCCGTGAACCCTTCGGCATCGCCGAAATCGGCGCCGGCGACACCACCCCCGCCCCAGCCTCCCCGGTTGAAGTACACCGCGTTCTGCGCGCCAACGTTCGCAACGATGATGTCCAGATCACCATCGAGATCCACGTCCACGAGACGCACCGCGTAGCTCCGATCGTCGCCGGGCCCGAATCGCACGCTACGCCCGAATCCTCCCGCCCCGTCGCCGAAGTACACTGCGTTCGCCTCCCCGATGTTCGCCGTCACGATATCGGCCAGACCGTCTCCATCCACGTCGCCCACCGCCACCCCACGCGTCTCGTCGCTCCCGGATCCGTACCCGGTTACCCTCTCGAAGCCGCCCGCTTCGTTCCAGTGGATCGTGTTCGCACCGCCGTCGCGGTTGGCGAGCACCAGGTCCAGGTCTCCGTCGCCGTCCAGGTCCGCGGCGGCGACATCGATCGTCGAGTCGTCCCCTGACCCGAAGGGCAAGCCATCGGCAAAGGCACCCGACCCGTCGCCGAAGAAGATGAAGTTCTGCCGCCTCCGGTTGACCACCAGGATGTCCGTGTGTCCGTCGCCATTCAGGTCGGCCAGCGTCAGGCTGCGCGTCGAACTCGGGGCGCCGAAGGTGGCTCCGGCCTCGAAACGGCCGCTGCCGTCGTTGAGGAAGACGAGGTTTCGCGTGCGGTCGTTCCCCACTGCGATGTCCAGGTCTCCGTCGCCATCCAGATCGGCGAGCGGGACCGCGTAGCTGCCGGCCTGCTCCTCCCCGAGCGGGCGCGCGAGGGTGAAGGCGGCCCGCCCGTCGTTGAGGTAGATCCGGTTCTGACCGGGCCAGTGGCGGCCGTTGGCGACGACCACGTCGAGGGCACCGTCGCCGTTCACGTCGCCCAGGCTCACGGAGGCCGACAGTTCGCTGCCCGCGCCAAGCGAGCGGAGTGGGCGGAACGTACGCTCCTCCTGCCCTGCCAGCGGGTTGGCGGGAAGGGGATGTGCGAGCTGAGTGGCGATCGCAAGGCAGCTGGCGGCGGCGAGTCGTCGGGCAGATCTCCGCGGGCCCACGGCGCGGGGTAAGCTTGCAGCCGCGGGCAGGCTGGAGGATTCAGCCACCCCCGTCCGCCTCACCCGTGTAGAACGCCGTCGTGCGCCGTGCCGCCGCCCGCGCGGCACCTGGATCTTCACCGCCCGCCACCGCCGCCTCCTCCCACGCCTCGCTGCTCCCCACGATGAACCCCCTGCCATCCGGTGAAGCAGCGAATTCGCCCTCGTCCGGCTTCGGCGCGTCCGGTTGGCCGAGATGGATCGCGAGTCCCGCCAGGGCCAGCTCCCAGCCGACCCCCGTCGCACCCGCTCCGTACTGGTCCCAATGCTCCGAATGCGGCGCGGTGTGCGTGAGCGTGAGCCGCGCCCCGCCACCCGCGTCGCCGGACACGCGCACCTTCACCCAGCTGACGTACTCACCGAATACCCACGTGAGCGCCAGGAGCGACGGCGGTCCGCAGACCACGATCACGCCGCCGGCGTTTCCCTCGAGCTGGTACTGGCCCCCCGGTTCGAGGTCGCCGCTGACCGGCGTGAACCAGCGGGGAATGCGCTGCGGGTTCGTGACCGCGTCCCAGAGGTCTTCCTCCGTGGTCGGATAGCTGCGGGAGAGCGTTACCGCGCGGGCGGGCCGGTCGTCGCGTTCCGGCGACGATACGGAGCGTGCTACCGCGGCGAGGTGAGGCTTGAAGTCGAAGCGCATGGGGTGTCCTGGTCATTGGTGGGCGCGGCCCCCGCGCGCCGAAAGAGCCACGCCGATCCAACGAACAGCGCGACAAAGAAACCGTTCGAGAGCACGATCTCCAGCGGTCCGCTCCACGGGCGGCCAAGTCCCCCGAAGAGCGCGATCGCGGCGACCAGCGCCTGCGCGGCCGCCATCGCGACGAGCGTGCGCGCCATGCCGCGAGGCCGCAGGCGCGAGGCGAGGGCGCCGACGCCGCCGACGGCGAATACGCCGATGTACATCGCGTTGGCGGGGTCGCCATCGGCCCCGATGAGTCCGACGCTGGGGCTCACCCAGGCGAGGAGGAACGAGGCCCCCAATGCGAGGGCAAAGCCGGCTCGGTAGGCGGTTCTGTGCGCGCTAATGTCAACTACACTTTCCATCATGTAAACCCGGGTTGACTCCTACTCGGCACTCGGCAGCAACCCCTGCACGTCACCACCCCGGATGTACAGCTCCCGCTTCGGATACGGGATCTCCACCCCGGACTCGGCGAACGCCACCATCGCCTTCTCGGTGATCTCGTCCGCGATCCGGCGCCTCGACCGCGCCTCCATGATCCACACGCGCAGCTGCAGGTTCACCTCCGACGGCCCGAAGCCCCGCACGATCACGATCGGGGCGGGATCGAGCTTCACGCCCTTCACCTCGTGGGCCACCTCCTTCAGCAGCACCTTCGCCCGCTCGATGTCCGACTCGTAGGCGCACGAGAAGGGGATCCGCAGCCGGATGTCGTCGCCCGACATCGTGTAGTTGATGATGTCGCGCCGCATGATTTCGTTGTTGGGCACCACCACCACGAGGTTGTCGGGATTGCGGATCTTGGTCGCGCGCAGGCCGATCTCGATCACGTCGCCCCAGGTGCCGGTCTCGCGGGGCGCGTTCCAGAGCTCGATCCTGTCCCCCACCTTGAACGGGCGGTCCATGATGAGCAGGACGCCCGCGATCAGGTTGGAGAGCGTGTCCTTGGCGGCAAAGGACAGGGCAAGGCCCATCACGCCCGCGCCTCCCAGGAGCGGCGCGATGCCGATGCCCACCTGGGGGAGGGCGAGGAGCACGCCGACGGCAATCACGAGGAACCGGACGAACCGGTTGACCATCGGCAGGGCCGTCTCGTCGAGGGCGGTTTCGGTGCGGGCCATCACCTTCTGCTCGAAGGTGGCCATGACGTGACCGACGAACCGGCTGATCGGGAAGAAGACGAGGACGGTCCAGATACCCCACACCCAGTCCTGGGGCTGAACGTCGTTCGCCACCCACTCGCCGCCCTCGGGAGGCTCCGTGCCAAGGAGGGGCACCCATTCGCCCAGTAGCTGCGCGATGGCCCATGCGACCACCGTCAGGCGGACCACCTTGCGCAGCGCCCGCAGGAACTCGTCGTCCAGGTCTGTCTCGGTCCGGGCGGCCAGCCGTTTTTCCACGCGGCGGAGGATCCAGCCGGCCACGACGTAGATGATGCCGGCGCTTGCAAGGACGATGAGGCTGGGCAGCCAGCGGGGCTCGACGTAATCGAGCGCTTTGGTCCACAACTGCTGCAAGTCTAACTGAGAATCCACCCTGCTATCGCCTCCGGATCACGGGGAGCGCCAGGTGGCGGTCCGTGGAGAAACACCGGCGGGAGTCCATCCTCACCGCCGGTTTGGGATTGCATGCTCATGCGTTGAAGCTGCCCACGACACCCGAACGGAGCAACTCCTCGATCTCTGCCCCTTCGAACCCGTACTCCCCCAGCACCTCATGTGTGTGCTCGCCGATCCCCGGCGCACCGCGATCTACCGCGGGCGGCGTCTCCGACAGCTTGACGGGCGCGCCCAGCGTTTCCACGGCCTTCACGCCCTGTGGCACGGTCACCACCATCTCCCGCGCGATCGTCTGCGGGTGACGAAGCGCCTCCAGCATGCTCAGCACAGGCCCTGAGGGAACCGCCGCTTTCTCCAGCCGCCGCAGCCACATGTCGGCCGAGCCTGTCCGCAGGCGCCGGGCCAACAACTCCCGCAGCAACGCCTGATTCTTCATGCGGGCGTCGTTGGTCGCGAAGCGCGGGTCGTCGGCCAGATCGCGAAGCTCCAGAGCGTCCAGCAGGCGCAGCCAGTTGACCTGATTCCATCCCCCCACGGTGATCCAGCCATCCGCAGCCGGGAACGCCTCATAGGGGGCGGCAAGCGGATGGGCGGAGCCCAGGGGGCCGGGTGATTCGCCGGTCGCGAGGGCGACGGCCGACTGCCAGAAGGTCTGCACGAGCCCCGCCTCGTAGAGGGATGTATCGACCCGCTGGCCGACGCCCGTCTGTTCGCGCGAATACAGCGCCGCCACCACACCCATCGCGCCGAGGATCCCCGCCGTGATGTCGGTCACCGGAGGACCGCACTTGACCGGGGGACGGTCCGGTCCCTCCCCCGTTACGCTCATCAGACCGGTCATGCCCTGGGCGATCAGATCGAAGCCGCCGTGGTCCGCCAGCGGTCCCGTGCGTCCGAAGCCGGTGATCTGGCAGTAGACGAGACCGGGGTTGGCGGCCCGCAGCGATTCATACCCCAGACCGAACCCCTCCATCACCCCCTTGCGGAAGTTCTCGATCACCACGTCGCAGCGCGCGAGCATCCGCCGCATCACCCCCCGCCCCGCTTCCGCCTTCAGGTCCACCACAATGCCGCGCTTCCCCCGGTTCATCATCACGAAGGCACCCGACGTGTCCACACCCTCCAGCGGCACCAGCGCCCGGGTCGGATCCCCACCCCCCGGCGCCTCCACCTTCACCACGTCGGCTCCCATGTCCGCGAGCATGCGGCCGCAGACCGGCCCCGCCATGATGTGCGCCAGCTCCACGACCCGGATCCCGGCGAGCGCCCCGTGTCGCCTGCCGGCCCCCGCGGCCTGTCCTCCCGCAATCTCGTTACCGGTCACCGTCACGCTATTCCCCCGAAAACCGCGGCTCACGCTTCTCCACGAAGGCTACCGTCCCCTCCCGGTAGTCACGCGTCCGGAACGCCTCGTACGCCTCGGCCCGCTCCTCGTCGCTCAGCGGCCGCCCCTTCGCCATCCGCCGCACGAACTTCTTGTGCCACCGGTTCACCAACGGCGCCCCCGCCGCGATCCTCCGCGCAATCTCCGCACCCGCCTCCCCCACCCCCTCATCCGGCACGATCCGGCTTACAATCCCCATCTCCCGCGCACGGCGGGCCCCCACCAGATCACCCGTCAATAGAATCTCCAACACCGCCCGCGTTCCAACCGCGGCCAGCAGCGGCCCCATCTCCTCGTACGCCATCGTGGCGCCCAAACGGTTGACCGGCGCCCCGAACCGGCTCGACTCCCCGCACACCACCACGTCGCAGCACGCCGCGATGATCAGCCCGCCGCCCACGCAGATCCCCCGCACCACGCCCACCGTCGGGTGCGGACAGTCGTACACGCCACCCAGTCCCCGCCGAATGGCCGCGGCATAGCGATCCACCTGCTCCGGCGTCCAACGCTGCTCCTCGAACGCCCCGATATCGGAGCCTGCCGAGAACGCCCGTCCCCCCGCCCCCTCCACCACCACGCACTGCACACTGTCATCCCCCGCCAATCCCTCGAAGACCCCACCCAACCGCTCCCACCCGGCCCGGTCCAACACGTTCAACTTCGCGGGATGGTCGAGTCTCACCGTCACAATCCCCCCCTCGCGGCTCGTCGCCACACGCGCCGCCTCGCTCACCGGTAGAACAGCTCCACCAGCGCCATCGAGAACCCCGGTACGTACGTCACGACGCCAAGGATGGCCAACAGCACCGCGATGAACCAGAGGTTCGCGCGCGTCACCCGCCAGATGTCCGCGCGCGCCACCGAGCACGCGGTGACCAGAACCGATGCGACCGGGGGCGTCTGCTGCCCGATCCCCAGGTTCAGCGTGACGATCAGCCCGAAATGGACCGGGTCGATCCCGGCGGCCTGGATCAGCGGCATCACCACCGGGACCACGAGGATGATCGCCGCGGCCGAGTGCAGGAAGAGCCCGACCGCCAGCAGGAAGAGGTTGAGGAGCGCCAGGATCGCCAGCTTCGAGTCCGTGACCTCCATGATCGAGGCGGCGATCTGCTGCGGCACCCTGACTTCGGTGAGGAAGTCGCCCAGGAGCGCGGACGAGGCAACCAGCAGCATGACCACCGCGGTCTGGTGTCCGCACTCGAGGATCGCCTTCCGGAGCCGTGCGACGCTCAGCTCCCGGTAGACGACCCCACCGATCAGCAGCGCCGCCACCACCGCCAGCCCCGCCCCCTCCGTCGCGGTGACCCATCCCCCGAAGATCCCGCCCAGGATGACCACCGGCAGGAGCAGCGACCACCCGGCCTCGCGGAAGGTTCGCCACACGTGCCCCAGCCGGAACGCCTCCTCCATCGGCAGCTTCGCGCGCCGCGCCCACAGGTACGCGACGAACATCATGAGGAATCCGCCCGCGATGCCCGGCAGGATTCCCGCCACGAACAGTTCCACCACCGACGCGTTCGACATCACGCCGTAGAGGATCATGGGAATGGACGGGGGGATGATCACGGCCAGGGTGGCCGACGACGAGGTCACCGCGGCCGCGAACTCGCGCGAGTAGCCGCGCTTCCTCATGGCCGGGATCAGGATCGACCCGAGCGCGGCCACGTCCGCCACCGCGCTGCCGGAGATCTCCGCGAAGAACATCGACGCCGAGATGCTCACCATCGAGAGGCCGCCCCGGATGAACCCGAAGACGGCCGAGGCGAAGGCCACGAGGCGCCGCGAGATCCCCGAGCGGTTCATGATCGCCCCCGCCAATATGAAGAGCGGGATCGCGATGAGGGGGAACTTCGTCGACCCGGAGAACATCAGCAGGCCCGCGTTGGGGAGCGCCGCCACGCCCCCGGTGGCCACGATCGCCACCACCGCCACCAGCCCCAGCGCCACCGCAATGGGCACGTTCACCAGAATGAGGACCAGGAGCAGCAGGACCAGGGCGATGGTCACCGGAGGACACCTCCACCCTCGTCGGCCTCACCGCTCCCGCCACGGAGCGCATCGGGCAGGCTCAGCAGCTGCGCCACGATGAAGAGCACGGCCCCGATCGGGATCACCGACTGTGCCAGCGCCGTCGGCACCGCCGGCATGCTCACCAGCGTCGTCCCTGCCAGCGCGCCCTGCACCTGCAGGCCCGCCCAGGCCAGCACGAGGAAAAAGCCGATGACCGCGGCCTCGCCCACGAGCAGTACAACCGTGCGAACCCGCCCGCGCAGCCGCTCGACCAGGACCGGCACCCCGATGTGCCCGCGCTTCAGGGCCACCAGCGCCGCCCCGTAGTAGGTCAGCCACGCCAGCAGGATCGAAGCGGCCTCGTCGTACCACACCAGCGCCGCCCCCGCCTTGCGGAAACCGACGCCCAGCACGACCACCGCGGCTAGCGCCACGACCAGCACGACAACCACGGCTTCAAGCGTCCTGCGAAAAACCCGCCGCGCCCTCCTTGTCCCCGCCCCCGTCCGGGATTCGGTCACGGACTGCCGGCAGCCCGCTGACAGGATCTCCCCGGAATCCGAGCGGGTCCGTCCACGGACTACGGCTGGTTGGCCAGCATCAGGGCCTGGTCAATCAACTCCCGCCCCGACGTCACATCCGACGCGAACTGCTCGTACACCAGCTGGCTGGCGTCCTCGAAGGCCGACTTGTTCGTCCAGTTGACCGAGATGTCCCGGTTGCCCAACTCCACCAGCAGCTCGCGGTCCAGCCGCTTCGCGGTCTCGTACACGAACTCTCTCAGAGCGCGGGCCTCCTCCTCGACCACTGTGCGCACGTGCTCCGGCAGTCCCTCCCAGTGCTCCGCCGAGACGGTCACGTACGCCGGCGTGTACACGTGCTGGGTCAGTGACAGATAGGCCTGCACCTCGTGCAGGTTGGCCGCGCTGATCTGCGCAAGCGGGTTCTCCTGACCGTCCACCACCCCCGTGCGCAACGCGAGCAGCACATCCGAAAAGGCCATCGGAACGGGGTTGGCGCCGAACTGCTGGAAGAGCTTCACCCGCCAGGTGCCGCGCGGCGTGCGCAGCTTGATCCCGTCCAGGTCGTCCGGCACGCGCACCGGGCGCACGTTGTTGGTGACGTGGCGGTAGCCGTTCTCCCACACCGCCAGGATCCGGTAGCCCCGGGCCTCCGCGAGGGGCGCCAGCGTGGGCCACACGATCGCCTCCTCGATGCGGGACATGTGGTCGCGGTTCCGGACCAGGTAGGGCATCTCGAAGAGGCCGAACTCCTCGATCCGCGACGACATGATCGACGAGGGCAGCGCCAGGTCGACGGTCCCCAGCTTGAGCTTCTGCAGCAGCACATCGTCGCCGCCGAGCTGGCTCGATCCGTAGACGACCACTTCGGCTTCGCCATCCAGGCGCTCGTTCACCCGGCGCGCAAACTCCTCCGCGGTGAGTGCGAAGAGCGATCCGGGCGCCCCCACGTGCCCGAAGCTGAGTTCGCGGGTCGCCTCGGCGGGGGTGCCGCCACTGCAACCCACGACTAGCACCGCCACAGCCGCGAGCAGTCCGTGGACAAAGCCCCGCGAGCACCGAGAGCGGCGAGCCGCCGGGCTGGGGTTCCCTTTCCGCAGTGCCAGGGCACTCTCCAAATGCACACGCCCGAATCCCCCTGCCGTCTGCGACATTGTCCCCGAGTACCTCCTTGCAACCGGTTTGCTTGTGGGCTTAAGGGATTATTCACAATTTGCCATATGTTTACCACCCTGGCCGCCCGGCTGCGCGACAACGTGGAGGGGCCGGTTCGCTTCGACGCGCTCACGCGGGGCCTCTATTCGACCGACGCATCCATCTATCAGATGGAGCCGGTCGGGGTGGTGTTGCCGCGCACGCTCGACGACATCGGCGCGGCCATGGCGATCGCGCGCGAGGAAGGGGTGCCGGTGCTGCCCCGGGGGGCGGGGACTTCGCAGTGCGGGCAGGCGGTCGGGCGCGCGCTGGTTGTGGACACTTCGCGGTATCTGCGCGAGGTGGGCCCGGTGGACCGGGAGGGCCGGACCGTGTGGGTTGAGCCGGGCGTTGTGCTCGACGGCCTGAACCGCCGCCTGGCTCCGACGGGGCTGTTCTTCCCGGTGGACGTGGCGACCGCGAGCCGCGCCACCATCGGGGGGATGGCGGGCAACAACAGCGGCGGGGCCCGCTCGATCCGCTACGGGATCATGGCCGACAACGTGCTGGCCATCGAGGCGGTGTTGGCGGATGGGCGGGTGGGGGTGTTCGGGGGGTACTGGCCGTCCGCGGACGACCTGGTGGAGACGGTCGGCCGAATCGCGGCGCGGGAGGCGGCGGAACTGGAGCGCCGCATACCGAAGGTCCTCCGTCATGTGGCCGGCTACAACCTGCACCGTCTGCTGCGGCCGGGGGCCTCGCCGGCCGAGGTGCTGGTGGGGTCGGAGGGGACGCTGGCCTTCTTCCGCGGGATCCAGCTGAAGCTGTCGCGCCGGCCGACCCGGCGGGTCCTGGGCGTGTGTGCCTTCCCGTCGCTGCTCGACGCGCTGGCGGCCGTGCAGCACATCGTCGAACTGGAGCCCCACGCCGTTGAGTTGATGGACCACACCCTGACCGGCCTGGCCCAGGAGAATTCGGCGTTCCGTTCGACGGTCGACGCCCTCTGCCCGGCGGCGGCCCACACGCTGCTGCTGGTGGAATTCGCGGGGGACGAGGAGGGGGCGCTGAGGGGGTTGTTGTCCCGCCTCGAGGAGGTGGTGCGCGGCATCGGCCCCGGGTGCGGCGTGACCCGCGCCGAGGACCCGGCCGCCCAGGCCGCGATCTGGGCGGTGCGGCGCGCGGGGCTGAACATCGTGATGTCGATGAAGGGCGACCGGAAGCCGGTCTCGATCGTGGAGGACTGCGCGGTCCCGCTCCCCGTGCTGGCCGAGTTCGGGGCCGCCGTCGAGGAGATCTTCGCGCGGCACGGCACCGGCTCGACCTGGTACGCGCACGCCTCGGTGGGGTGCCTGCACGTGCGCCCGTCGCTCGACATGAAGGATCCGGCCGATATCCGGGCTTTCCGCGCCATTGCCGAGGAGGTTCACGGGGTGGTGGGGCGGCTGGGGGGCTCCCATTCGGGCGAACACGGCGACGGGATCCTGCGCTCGGAGTTCATCGAGCCGGTGCTGGGGCGGCGGCTGGCGCGGGCTTTCCGCGAGGTCAAGGACGCCTTTGATCCTCGGGGCATGATGAATCCGGGGAAGATCGTGGGGGCGCCGCGCATGGACGATCGCGAGCTGTTCCGGTACGGGCCGGGGTATCCGCGGCGCGTGGAACTGCCGACCGTGAGCGACTGGTCCGAGGATGGCGGCTTCGCGCAGGCGGTCGAGGCGTGCAACAACAACGGGGCGTGCCGCAAGATGGAGCCGGGCGTGATGTGTCCGTCGTACCGCGTGACGCGGGAGGAGCGTGATTCGACGCGGGGCCGGGCGAATGTGCTGCGTCTGGCGATGACGGGGCAGCTTGGGGGGGGTGGTGGTGGAGGCCGGCTGGGGGGTGCGCGCGGGGGCGGTGGGCCGGAAGGGGAGCGCCGGGGGTCGAGGGGCCGGGGGGTGGCGGGGGACGAGGTCGCCGAGGCGATGGAGCTGTGCGTGGGCTGCAAGGCATGCAAGCGTGAATGCCCGGCGGGCGTGGACATGGCGCGGATGAAGGCGGAGGTCCTGAACCTGCGGAACCGGCAGGTGGGGATCCCGTTGCGGGAACGCCTGTTCGCTTCGCTGCCGCGATTGGCGCCGGTGGCGGCGCGGGTGCCGGGATTGTTCAACCTGCGGAACCGGAGCCGCGTGCTGCGGTGGGCCGGAGAGCGGGCGCTCGGGATCGCGGCGGAGAGTGAACTGCCGGAGTGGCACGGGCGGCCGTTTCGTGATGCGGAGCTGGGGATGGAGGGGGATGAGTGGGGTGGAGGCTCGAGTGCCGTGACAGATTCCGTGACAGATTCCCCCATGAATCTGTCCACAAGTGGGGTTGCTGGAGGGGGTAGACCCCCGTCAGAAGGGCCTGTTACCCTCTTCGTGGACACATTCATCAGGTATTTTGACCCGAAGGTCGCTCGGGCGGCCCGCGACGTGCTCCGCCGCCTTGGCTGCGATTTGGTCGCCGCGCGGGCGCCGACGCGCCCCCGCCGACCCCTCTGCTGCGGCCGCACCTGGATCTCCGCCGGCCTCCTCGACCATGCGCGCGCCGAGCTGCGCCGCACCCTGGATGCCCTCGTCCCTCTCGTCCGCCGGGGCATCCCCATCGTCGGCCTCGAGCCCTCGTGCCTGCTGACGCTGCGGGACGAAGTCCTCCACCTCTGCCCCGGCGAAGACGCCCGCCTGGTAGCCGATCACGCGTTCCTTGTGGACGAGTTTCTGGTGGCACGGTTCGCCCCCGCGCCCACGCGGAAAGGCGGTATCCCCGGACACCAGCACGCAGCCACTCCCAAGGCTGCGACCGGCGCGGCAGTCCGGATCCACGGCCACTGCCACCAGAAGGCGGCCGGCACCGAAGGGACCGCCGGCACCGCGCTCACCGCCCTGACCGGTGCGCCCGCCATCCCGATCCAGTCGAGCTGCTGCGGCATGGCGGGATCTTTCGGGTACACGGCGAAACACCTGCGCACCTCCCGTGCAATGGGCGAGCTGGGGCTCTTTCCCTCCTTGCGGGCCACGCCCCCGTCAGACACCGTTGTGGCGAACGGATTCAGCTGCCGCGCGCAGATCCATGCCGGTACGGGGCGACGGGCACGGCACGTGGTGGAGGTTCTGGCAGAGCGGATGGAGCTCTCTCGATGAAACGAGCAGGATTTCAGGGACGGACCTCCCCACAGGCCACCGTCCATGGAATCCGCGCTCTTGCCGTAGCGTGGGGGGTGTGGGTCCTCGCCTTCACGACCCCAGGCGTGGCCCAGGAGCCCGTTCACGTGACCCCCTGCGAGAACGGATCCGCCGACGGCTACCCGTGCGACCGCGTGGACCTCCTTTCCCACCTGTCGCGACGGGAATTGGGCGCGGCCGACAGCATCCTGCTCAACGACGTCTGGGGGTGGACGGATCCTCGCACCGCCCGGGAATACGCACTGGTGGGTCGCATGGACGGGGTCGCCTTCGTCGACGTCACCGAACCCCACCTGCCCCGCTACCTGGGGAGCCTGGCCGCAACCCCCGGTAGCCTGACCACGATGTGGCGCGACATGAAGGTCTTCCGGGACCACGCGTTCGTCGTTGCCGGCCGCGCGGGAACGCATGGAATGCAGGTGTTCGACCTGCGGCAGCTCCGGGAAGTGACCGAACCCCGCGAATTCACGCCCTCCGCTCTCTACAACGGCGTTGAAGCGTCGATCAATCTGGCGATCAACGAGGAGACCGGGTTCGCCTACCTGCTGGGTTCGTCGGGCGGGGAGACGTGTGGCCGAGGAGCGCACATTGTGGACATCGGCGAACCGCTGGACCCGGTGTTCGCCGGCTGTTTTGCGCATCCCGGCACGGGCCGCCAGCTCACGGGGACCACCCACGACGCCCAATGCGTCGTCTACCATGGCCCGGACGAAACCCACCAGGGCCGCGAAATCTGCCTGAGCGCAAACGAGACCGCCATTTCCGTCGCGGACCTCACCGACAAGCGGAACCCCAATCCCATTGCGATCGCCCACTATCCTGGCATCGGCTATGCCCACCAGGGCTGGCTCACCGAGGATCACCGGTACTTCTACTCTACCGACGAACTGGACGAGATCACGAAACTGGTGGAAAGCCAGCGCACCCTCATCTGGGACGTCTCGGACCTGGACGATCCCATCATGGTCAAAGAGTACCTTGCGCCGACCGGCGGTCCCGAACACAACCTCTATGTCCACGGTGACCGGGTCTACATCACCGACAAGCGGGCCGGTGTGCGCGTACTGGACATCGGCGACCCCGTGAACCCCATCGAAGCGGGTCATTTCGACACGACCTCCCCGGGAGCGGACAAGTCACGGTTCGTGGGGGCGTGGAGCGTCTACCCGTTCTTCGATAGCGGCAGCGTGCTTGTGTCGAGCCGGAGCGGGGGGTTTTTCGTCCTGCGTCCGCGGTAGACCGAATGAACCTCTCCCCTTTGCAAGTTCCGGCCATGATCCTGATTGGCCTGGCGGGCGCCGGACCCGCGCACGCCCAGCAGGTCGTCGAACTGCCCGTCGAGGACCAGCTCCTCAACGCCGACATCCCGGAAGTCTACCGGGTCGGCGGCGGCGGCTCCGACTGGGAACTGCTGACGACCGTTACCTCCCTGAGTTTCGACGCGAGCGGGAACCTGCACATCGCCGACCTGTCGGGAAACGAGCTCGAGGTGATCGTCGTCGATCCACGGGGAACACTGGTCAGGCGCTTCGGCCGGAAGGGCGAGGGCCCGGGGGAATTCCGCGACGCGACCGAGGCCTTCGCGCTCCCCGACGGCCGCACCGTGGTGCCTGACAACGGACACTTCGCCTACCATGTGTTCGCTCCGGGCGGGAGTTTCGAGCGCATGGTGCGGTATCCGGGCGTCGGACCGAACCACAACCGCACTCCCGCGGAGACACCGGGCAGGAATCCGCGGCTGCGCATGGCGGACCGCTGGTCTGGAGAACTGATCCTG
This sequence comes from Longimicrobiales bacterium, assembly GCA_965211795.1. GTDB lineage: Bacteria > Gemmatimonadota > Gemmatimonadetes > Longimicrobiales > Gaopeijiaceae > Bin94. Next base: position 1,698,158 of record OZ242973.1, on the reverse strand, counting down.
CGCGTCACCCACGTGTGGGAGGTGCAGATCGATTCCGTGACCAGACAGGGGTCGATCAGGGTCGTCGACGGTCCCCGGCAGGTCCTGCGCCTGCACCTCGACGACGAAGACAGCCGGGAGGACACCGTCAGTGCAGTCATGAGCAGGGATGAGGGTGCGGGCTTCCAGACGCAGTTCCTGTTCGGGCCACTCCCGGGCGGAGCCGTGGCCATCTCGAATTCGCGCGACTATGCCATACGGATCACGGGACCGTCCCCGGAAGTGACCCGCATCCTGGTTCGCGGTCTGGCCCCGCGACCCTGGACCGGCCAGCGCCTGGACGAATACACGAGGCACCTCCAACGCGGCTTCAGGGAGGCGGCCGCTTCGGGGGAAGGGGTGGCAGCGATCGTCGGCGGCATCGACAACCTGATCTCGCGTATCGGCGAGGCGCGGTTCAGCGGGGACATCCCGCTCATCGAGGCACTCAGGACCACCTGGGAGGGGAACATCTGGGTGGGACGCGTCCCCGCCGACGGATTCCCCGATCTGGATTTCGAGGCGATGCTGTCGGGGACCTTCGCTCCCTCGCAGGACAGGCCGCGGCCGCGCAGGCCCGGTCCCATCGACATCCTGACGCCCGACGGCGCGTATGTCGGAACCCTGCCGCGCGCTGTGATGCCCGTAGCCTTTGGACCGGATGGCCTGGCAGCCTACCTGGAGATCAATGAGCTGGACGTGCCGGAGGTGGTCGTGAGGCGGTTGCCGGAGGGGGTGAAGTAGCCCATCGGGTCGCAACTGTGTCCAGCCGGTGGTAGGGGTTGCCCAATGTACACTACACTTTCCATAATGGAAAGTAATCATTACATGTCGACTGTCGTCCGGAAGCGGCATAGATTACCGAATCCATTCCCACCTGCCGAGCGGAGGATCTCGCCGTGCGTTTGTTCCAACTCCTGGCGGACGCTTGTTCCGTCAACCGTTGCCGGTCCACCCGACTGGTGCCTGTCTTCGCTGTAACCACCGCCGTCGTTGCGGCTTCGGTGTTCGCGGCCCTGCCCACCCCCGCCACCGCCCAGGCCTTCGGCGGCGCCGTCCTCATCGCCGGCGACTACATCCTTGTCGGCGAAGCGGCCCACGAGCGAGAACCCGGCACCGTATGGGTCTTCGCGCGCGACGGCGAGGGGTGGACGCGGGTCGCCGCCTTGAGAAGCGACGGGTCAAGCACCGGCGACAGTTTCGGCAAGACGCTGGCGCACGCGGGTGACTTCTTCTGGATCGGAGCCGGTGGCCCGGACGGGGGAACGGTATACGCCTACCCCGTGGAGGACGTCGGGAGCGGGAAAGCGGTTGAGGAATGGCCATTCTGGGTCAGTCACGGGTCAGGAGTCGCCGATGCACTCGCGGGTCAGCAATCCGACCTCATGGTCACCCTGGCGGGGCGGGTGGGCGGCATGGCAATGAACATGTACCGTGTCGGCGCCGAGGCGGTGGACGTGGCACCGACCGGAGAGTTCATCGTACCACGGTCACCGGGTCCGATCGCCACCTCCCCGGTCGCCCTCGAGGGCAATCTGCTGGTGGTCGGCAATCCGGGCGAAGACGCCGTGCATCTCTTCGAAAGGCCGGATGACAGTGGCGAATGGGGGCCGGCCGCAGTTCTGTCACCCCCCGACGAGCCCTCGCAGCCCACCTTCTTCGGTTCCTCCATCGCGATTGCGGGCGGCGAAGTCCTCGTCGCGCAGATGCGGGGAGGCGTCGTCCACCGCTATGCCAGGGTGGACGGAACCTGGCAATCGGTCGGCACCCTGGAGCCACCGGACCAGGAGCGCAGCACGGGATTCGGACAGACGCTCGCAGCCGATGGCGAGACGTTGCTGGTGGGCGGCGCGCTGCGTTTCTTCGCGTACCGCCGCGACGCCGATGGGTGGGTGCCGGCGGGCGTCTCACCCCTGTACAACGAGGACGGTACGCCCGCAAGGACGACACTGTCCCTCTCGGGCCAGCTCGCGCTCGCCGCCGACCCCTCCGCCGACTTCGGAATGGGTGCGGTTCTCGTGTATTCCAACGAGTCCGGTGAATGGGTGCGATCGGGTCGCCTCGTCGCCGACCACGCCCCCCTCCCCGCCATCACCGGCGGCGAGATCGCCTGCGACGACGGCGAGGCCGCCGACTACGACTGCGACCACGTCGACCTGCTCTCCTTCCTGCCCCGCGAGGAGATGGGCGCCGCCAGGGGCGCGCGCCTCAACGACGTCTGGGGCTGGACCGACCCGGAGACCGGGCGGGAGTACGCGCTGGTCGGCCGGATGGACGGGGCATCGTTCGTCGACGTGACCGATGCCTACAACCCCCGCTACCTGGGCAACCTGGCCAGAACCGATGGGAGCCCGGCCAGCACATGGCGCGACATCAAGGTCTTCAAGGACCACGCCTTCATCGTCGCCGACGGCGCCGGAGCGCACGGCATGCAGGTGTTCGACCTCACCCTGCTGCGCGATGTCGCCGAGCCCCAGGAGTTCGAGGCGACCGCCATGTACACGGACATCGGATCCGTGCACAACGTGGCGATCAACGAGGAGACCGGGTACGCGTACCTGGTGGGGTCGTCGGGCGGTGGCGAGACCTGTGGCGGCGGCTCGCACATCGTGGACATCAACGATCCCCTCAACCCGGTCTTCGCGGGGTGCTTCGCGCACGCCAACACGGGGCGTTCGAACACGGGGAACTCGCACGACACCCAGTGCGTCATCTATCACGGGCCCGACGAGGACTACCGCGGCCGCGAGATCTGCGTGAACTCGAACGAGACCGCGCTCTCGGTGGCGGATGTGACCGACAAGGAGAACCCCGTCGCGGTCGCCAAGGCGGAATACCCCAACGTGGCGTACGCGCACCAGGGCTGGCTGACCGAAGACCACCGCTACTTCTACTCCAACGACGAGCTGGACGAGGTGAGCGGCGTGGTCGAGGCCACGCGCACCCTGATCTGGGACCTGGCGGATCTGGACGACCCGATCCTGATCAAGGAGTACTACAGCCCCACGAAGGTCACGGACCACAACCTGTACGTGCGTGGCGACCGGCTCTACATGTCGAACAACCGGGCGGGACTGAGGGTGCTCGACATCAGTGACCCGGAGAACCCCGTCGAGCTGGGGTTCTTCGACACGACCCCGTGGAGCGCCGACGAGTCGGGGTTCGACGGCACCTGGAGCGTCTATCCCTACTTCGAGAGCGGGACGGTGCTGCTGTCGAGCCGGCGCGAGGGGCTGTTCCTGGTGCGGCCGCGGGCGCGGAGGCTGATTCCGTAGGCTTGAGCGATGCCGAGCCCGGCCATCCCCCTCCGTCTCGCGGTGCTGCTCGCCGTCGCGCTTCTGTCGACGGGCGCGGCCGGCGGCGCGCAGGAGGTGAAGACCGGGCCCCGGATCGTCGTGGGCCCGGACTACCTGGTCAGCAGGGACGGGGACCGGCCTCACGTCGAGGTCATGGCGGCGGCCAACCCGAGGAACGTGCGCAATCTGCTCGCGGGCGTGATCACCTTCACGCGCCCGGACGGTGGCTCGGCCACCAAGGCCTATGTGAGCCATGACGGCGGCATCGTCTGGGACGACATCACCTTCGCCGAGCAGAAGGAGATGGGTGGTGGGGATCCGCAGGTCGCATTCACCCCTGCAGGCACGGCCATCTTCGCGACCCTCGCGATCGGGCCGGACGAGACCGGGCGCACGCGGGCCTTCCTGCACTCGTACCGGTCCGAAGATGAAGGGCGGACCTGGTCGGACGCCTTCAACCTGGGCGCCTCCTACGACCACCCCATGCTCGTGGCCGACCAGACGACGGGCCGCTACGCGGGACGTCTGTACATGAGCGTGCTGTACGGGGGCCTCGATTACAGCCTGGGCGTGTTCCGCTCGGAGGACGACGGCCGGAGCTGGATCGGTCCGGTCAAGTTCATCGACGGCGGGGGGGAGCGGGGACTCAACGTCGATCCCATGCTGGTGTTTCACGACGGCGCGATCCTGGTGCCGTTCGTGGACTTCCCGTTCACGCCGGAACAGACGGCCGCCTGGACGGAATCACGCATCTGGACGGTGGTGTCGACGGACGGCGGCGTTACCTTCTCCGAGCCGAAACCCGGTCCGGTCAAGATGACCGGCGACCAGCTTCGCGGGGCGAGAGAGGGCGGCGAGCGGTTCCGCGGCGGGTCCTGGGTCCTCTATGCCGTGGACCGGAGCGAGCGCTTCCGGGACCGTGCCTACGCGGTGTGGCCGGACTACGCCGGGGGTCCTCCGCGCGTGGTGATCTCCTGGTCCGACGATCGCGGCTCGACATGGAGCGATCCGAGGCCGGTGGCCCCGCACGGTGTGCCGGGAGCCGAGCAGTTTCAGCCCGCGGTCGCGGTCAACAACGATGGCGTTCTGGGGGTGACCTGGTACGACACGCGGGACGCGCCGTCCGGAGAGTTCGCGTTCCACGAGTACTTCGCCGCCTCGTTCGATGGCGGCGAGACCTTCACGGAACCGCACCGCGTCTCCAGCGCACTTTCCCGGCCCATGGGCTCGGGGAACCTGCTTCCCACGCCCACAGCCTTCAACGGCCCGGACGGAGAGCTGCGGGTCGGCCTCCTCTCCGCGGCCTCGCGCTGGGTGAACGGCGGCGACTACATGGGCCTCACCACGACGGCCGACGGGCACTTCCACCCCATCTGGGCCGATTCGCGTTCGGGGACGTACCAGGTGTACACCGCGCGGGTGCGGATCGAGCATGGCGACGCCCCCGGGCCCGCCGTGCATGCCGGCGAGCCAATCGACGTCACCGGCCGGATCGAACTGGTAAACGACCCGGGGCGCTACGACGCGGAGACCGGCGTGCTCGACCTGTGGATCCGGCTGAAGAACGTGTCCGCCACGCCCATCGCGGGGCCGATCGAGGTGGAAATCCGCAAGTTCGGCAGCGGCATGGACGACACTTTTGCCGAGTTCGCCCCCGAGATCCTCAACGCGGACAACGGGCTGCCGGGCGACGGGGCGCGCTTCGTCTACCGCGAGGCGCTCGGGACGGAAGGCGTGCTGGACCCCGACGGAGTCAGCGGTGCAATACTGTGGCGGATGCGGCTGGCGGACCCGATCCGCATCCCCAACCTCCACGTCTACGCGACCGGCCGCGAAGTTCCCGGGCGCTGATCCCCGCTGCCGCGTCTATGTTCGCCACAATCGGGCCGCAATATGGTCGAACCCTGACGTTACGTCAGGCTGGTGAGGCGAGTGCACGGCAAATCCCAACCCTAACGTTAGGTCAGGGTTGCGCCCGGCGGGTGCGCGCGAAGCCCCCTACTCCGGCTGCGGCACGATCCGCATGTACGGCAGCGGCTGCTCCCAGCCCTCCGGATACTTCTCCTTCGCGTCCTGGTCCGATACCGCCGGCAGAATGATCACATCGTCCCCATGCTCCCAGTTGGCCGGAGTGGCGACCTGCTCCTTCGCCGTCAGCTGAACCGAGTCGAGCAGACGCAGGATCTCTGCGAAGTTGCGGCCGGTGCTCATCGGGTAGGTCAGCGTCGCCTTGATGCGCTTGTCCGGACCGATCACGAAGACCGATCGGGCGGTGGCATTGTCCATCGGGGTGCGGCCCTCGCTGGTGTCGCCCGCGTCGGCCGGCAGCATGTCGTAGCGCTTGACGACCGCGAGCGTCGGGTCGCCGACCAGCGGGTAGTTGAGCGCGTGTCCCTGTGAGCGTTCGATATCCCAGGACCATTCCCTGTGATCGGCGACCCCGTCCACGCTGATCCCCAGGACCTTGCAGTTGCGCCTGGCGAATTCGTCCCTGAGACCGGCCATGGTGCCGAGTTCGGTGGTGCACACGGGGGTGAAGTCCTTGGGATGGGAGAAGAGGATCGCCCAGCCGTCGCCGATCCAGTCGTGGAAGCTGATGGGTCCTTCGGTGGTCTCGGCGTCGAAGTCGGGGGCGATGTCGTTGATACGGAGTGTCATGGTCGTCCTCGTGGCAGCGGTTGGGGTTGCGGCGGCAGGGATTTGGACGATAGCAAGGCGACGGTGGAGACGCTACGGTCGTGCCACCGCGGGTTGTGCCACCGCGGGTCGGCAAGTCCGATGTGCCCTATTTCCGGCGGTTCGAAATACGCGACCCCGGCTCGTCCGACCTGAACCTGACGGCCTCGGAGAGGAGGCCGCGTTCGAGCCGGATCTCAGACGGCCGGCCGACGATCCCGCTGGCCCGGAAGCCGCCCATCGAAGAAGCGTCCACGGGAACCCCTCTCAACTTCAGCCAGTCGACGATGCCGGCATGACCCGTATCACAGCACTTGGGCCAAGTCGCCAGGGCCAGGTAGGTCAGCTGGTCGGACCAACCGCGACCCGCCAGGTCTACTCGCACCAGCTCCTCCGGCCCAACATGCACTGTCAAATCTCCACCCTGGGCGGTCAGCGTTACCTCCGTCAGATCCCCGACATCCGCGATTCTGTCCGACATGCCGTACCAGTCGTCCGCATAGATCCAGCGCCGGTGCTGAGCATCGAACACGAAAAAACGATAGTTCGTCTGCCCGAGATCGGGGAAGGTCTCGCTGTCCCTCCCGATCTGGATGAGGTAGGCGGTGAAACGGGAATGGTCGACTCCGGCGACCAGGGCCACAAAGACGCTGTCCGTTGCATTCCCCATCAACGCGGAAGCTTCCCATGGAGACGCTGCAACCTCGGTTTCGGCCCACCCCAGCAGCCCCGCCACCACGTTGTAGATCCGGAGCTTTCCTTCGCTGATGATCGCGTCGGAATTCCTGCTGATCTCCCAGTCGGAAAGGCTCCCCTCCGTTTCGAAGTCGTCGCGAAAGATGTCTACCGGAATCCCGACCGTCGCCGCGGCCACCTGCGACACGGTATCCCCAAAGGCATCGGTCGCCGTCACAGTCAGGGTCGTCGAGCCCTCGCCGCGGCCCCTCAGGATGACGGTATCGCCGAACATGGTCGCCGACACGACCGCGTTGTCCGCCGAGGTTGCGGAGTAGGTCAGCGGATCGCCGTCCGGGTCGGTGAAATACTCGGCAGCCAACCGTCTGGCATTCCCTCCGAGAAACAGATGCACGTCCGGCATCCTCCCGCGCCTCCAGGGCGGCCGGTTCGGAACCAGCACGGTGAAACTCACCGAGGCCGACATGTGGTCGGGATCGAAGGCCGTCACCGTAACGGTGGCGCTTCCGACGCCCACCGCCCTGATCGAAACTCCGTATCCCACCACTTCCGCGGTGACGACCCTCTCGTTCGACGACTCCACGTGCAGCCAGATCGCGCCCATTTCCGGGTCTTCGAAGCAGGGCTCGAAGTAGTGGTCCGCATGCACATGCATGGTCCGGTCTTCCAGGGTGGCGCACACGACCGGGGGCTGCGAATCATCGCAGGCGGCGAGAAGCACTGCCGCCGCGAGCGCAGAGGAGGTGGAGACGGCGGAGAACCGACGGCAACCGGACAGGTGCGGATCCGACAGCGACATGCGTTTCATGGTAAGACCGACTCGGAATGGCGTCGCGCAACCCGGGTTCCACCCTTCAGCGCGTATGCTTCATACCCCACCGTCTGCAGAACGTTCGCGAATTGCGCGGACTGGGCACCGTTGTCACAGAAGAGGATGTAGCGTTCAGTCTTGCGCAGCGACTCGGCAAACGCCGGGAAGTCCGCCGGCAACACCCTGCGCGATCCCGGAAGGCGCCAGCCGTCGTCCTGGTGCCCGGGACGGCAGTCGATGACGCGCGCGCCCTCCGGCACTTCGTCCATCCACAGGTAGTCGTGATTCAGCTCCGCGTCATCCACGCCTCGCAGATCCAGCACCCTGCGCGCCGCGACCGCGCGGTTCACCAGTGCCATATCCAGCGGCGCCTCCTCCCGGTCCACCGCGATCACCTTCGCCGCCGTGACCGGTTTGCCCTCGAGGATCGCGCAGTACTCGCGGACCCGCGCGGAGAGCGCGGCGGTGCCGATCCGCCTAGCGATGCGGATGATCTCCTCCTTGTCGAACCCGACGAGCGGGCGCAGCACCGGAAGCGTCGCCGCGGCTTCGATCGCACGCAGGTTGCGCAGCGTCTGGGACGACACCTGTCCGAGCGATTCCCCGGTGATCACCGCGTCCGCGTTCACCTCGGAACCCACCTGCTCGGCCGCCCGGTACATCAGCCGCTTGAGCACGACCTGCCAATAGCGGGGCGTGACGCGGCTCTGCAGCTCGGCCACCGCGTGGCCGAAATCCACGATGTGCATGCGGGGCCGGTGTCCGTAGCTCCAGTGGTCGGCGAGCACCTTCGTAACCTGCACGACCGAACGCTCGAACGCCGGTCCCGCCAGGTTGCAGAAGACGTAGTCGAGGGCGACGCCCCGCTTGAGAAGAAGCCAGGCCGCCACCGCCGAATCGAAGCCGCCGGAGATGAGGCAGACCGCCCGGCCCTGCACCCCCAGGGGCAACCCGCCCGGTCCCTCGCTACGACCGGAAAAAAGGTACGCCCGGTCGTCGCGCACCTCGACCGAAACGGTGACTTCGGGGTTGGTCAGGTCGACGGTGCCGTACGGGTTGAGGGCGGCTCCGAGTTGTACCCGGATGTCCTGGGACGAGAAGGGCTGGCGGCCGGTGCGACGGGCGGCGACCGCGTACCGGCGGCCCGTCACCGCTTCACGGTACGTTTCATGCCCGACCCGCACGATCGTCTCGAGGTCGGAGGGCACGGCGGCGTCCACCTCGGAGAAGGAACTGATCCCGAAGATCCGTGTTGCCGCCGCCATGGTCCCGGACTCGGGAACCGTCACGAACATGCGGCTCCAGCGGTCGCTCACCTTGCCTCCAGTATCGCTGGAGGTCAGCGCATCTTTCAGATTGGCCACCAGTTGTTTATGAAATCGCCGACGAGTGCGATTCGACTTGCTGGCGACCTCGGCCGCCAACCGGACGATGAACCGGGCCTCACCCTGGCTCATTGGATCCCCCCCTGCGGATCACGCCCTCGTCTCCTAATTCCAGGACAGCCCGCGCAGTTGCTCCACATCCAGATTCCCTCCGCTCAGCACGCAAACCGTCTTCGTTCCCGGAGGCGCATCCACCAGCCCCTCCAGCAGCGCCCCCACCGGCGATGCGGCCGCGCCCTCGGTCACCAGCTTCGCCCGGGTCATCAGCCAGAGCACCGCGTCGAAGATCCGTTCGTCCGGCAGCGTCACGATCTCGTCGACGAAGCGGGACACGACGGAGCAGGTGTGGTCCCCCACCCTCATCACCCTCAGCCCGTCGATGATGCAGCCCATCTCGTCGAGCGTCACGCACCTGCCCGCCTCCACGCTGCGCTTCATGGCCGGCGCCCCCGAAGACTCGACCCCGATCACGCGGACACCCGGTTTCACCGACTTCACCGCCATCGCGATCCCCGAAATCAGCCCCCCGCCCCCGATCGGCACCACAACCAGCTCGGCTTCGGGAAACTGTTCCATGATCTCCAGCCCCACCGTCCCCTGCCCCGCGATCAGGTCGGGGTCGTCGAAGGGGTGGACGTAGGTGAAGCCCTCCTCTTCCACCAGCTCGAGGGCCCTCCGGTTGGCCTCGTCCCATATGCTGCCGTGGAGCACGACCCGGGCTCCGTAGCCCTTCGTGGCGGCGATCTTGGAACGGGTGGCGTTCTCGGCCATGACCACCACGGCGCGCACCCCGTAGTGCCGCGCCGCGATCGCCACGCCCTGCGCATGGTTCCCCGCCGACGAACAGATCACGCCCCGCGCCCGCTCCTCGTCGCTCAGCTTCGCGATCTTGTTGAGCGGCCCCCGCACCTTGTAGGACCCCCCGCGCTGAAAGAGTTCGGCCTTCAGCCGCACGTCCAAACCGCACACTTCGCTCAGCGACCGGCTGGTCAGCATCGGGGTGCGGTAGACGTGAGGGGCGACGTGGCGGCGCGCGGCCTCGAAGTCGGCCCGCGTCAGCGTCAAACCGGGGATGCCCTTCCGCTGCACCCAGGCTCCACCCGCGCGCCCAACCCCGTCGGCGACCGCAACCCTCCCCTGTCCGCTCACGAGCTGATCCCCGGCAACTGCACCGGCCCGTCCAGCCAACCGCGCACGGCGTGCGGTCTGTAGGGCGCCTCCAGCTCGGCGCATTCTTCCCCGGTGAGCGCCAGCTCCACGGCCGCGCACGCCGAATCCAACTGTTCCACCTTCGTGAACCCCACGACCGGGGCCACCACCGCCGGCCGCGACAGCAGCCACGCCAGCGCCACCTGGGCCGGCTCGTCGCCCCGCCGTTCGGCCACGCGCACCGTGGCGTCCACCACGTCCCAGTCGTTCTCGTGGTCGTAGAGCTCGCCGGCCAGGTCGTCGTTCGCGTCCCGTAGCGACGCCGCTTGCTCCCCGCGCCTGCGCTTCCCCGTCAGCAGCCCCCGCGCCAGCGGCGACCATGGAATCACCCCGATCCCCTCCGCCGCGCAGAGCGGCATCATCTCCCGCTCCTCCTCGCGGTAGACCAGGTTGTAGTGGTTCTGCATGGAGACGAAGCGCGCCCACCCGCGCCGTTCCGACACCGACAGCATCTTCATGAGCTGCCAGGCGTACATCGACGACGCGCCCAGGTAGAGGACCTTGCCCTGGCGAACCAGCTGGTCCAGCGCGGCCAGCGTCTCCTCGACCGGGGCGCCCGCGTCCCAGCGGTGGATCTGGTAGAGATCGATCCGCTCCACGCCCAGGCGCCGGAGCGACGCCTCGCACGACTGGATGATGTGCTTGCGGGACAGCCCGCCCCGGTTCGGCCCCGGTCCCATCCGCATCTTGACCTTCGTGGCGACGACCGCCTCGTCGCGGGACGCGAACTCGCGCACCGCCTTCCCGGTGATCTCCTCGCTGACCCCGAGCGAGTACACGTCGGCCGTATCGAAGAAGTTGATGCCGAGTTCGACGGCGCGCCGGAAGAAGGGCATGGCCTCGTCCTCCTCGAGGATCCAGGGACGCCACTCGCGGCTGCCGAAGCTCATGCAACCGAGCGCGATGCGCGAGACGATCATGCCGCTGTCGCCGAGACGGGCGTATTGCAAGGGGGTGACTCCGGGGGTTAGGGTGCGTGTGATCGGGCGGACGTGGATGATACCGCCGGGCGGGGTTGGGGCGCACCCCCCGGTAGTCCCTGGACGGATGCGCACCGGCAACGAGAGCGTTCAGGGGCCATGCCGGCAAGGCGCGACGCAAGACCGTCAGTACAACCGCGGATCCCAGCGCACGTCCACCACCTCGGCAACCCGCACGCGGGCAAAGTCGGGGTGGGCAGGATTCAGCACGACGTTGCGGCCCCAGGGCCGGGCCACCAGCGAGGGCACGACCAGGGCGAGCGTCCGACCCGATTCGACCCACTCCCGCCCCAACTCGTGGGAGCGACGCCATCTGCGCCAGTTCGCGTGCTCGGTTTCGTCGAAGGTTTGTACAGCTGCGTTCTCCGGCAACACGATCCGGGATGCGACGTGGTCGGCGGGTATGCTGCCGATTTCCGCATGGGCGAGCGCCTCCAGCAATGTGCCTTCGTAGGCAGCCGAAGTGTAGACCACGGCGACTCCCGGCGGATTCCATCTGCCGCCCCACCGTGCGGCCCCGAAGCCGCTCAGCGCAGGAAAGCGCCGGTCGTGAACCCTGTAGACTACCAACCGAGTCAGACCGGCAACCCGTAGTGGATGCCCCAGAGTATTTTCTCCACATGCCGCACCCCGACCTCCGACTGGGCCAACTCGATGGGAATCACCCCTCCCAGCAACTTGTGCGGAGTGGTGAGAAACTCCGCCGCCTTCTCTTCCTCACCCCAGACGTAGACGGCCAGCGCCATCGTCGCGGCCACGCGCAGCACCGCCTCCCCTTCCTCCCGCTTGAGCCGCTTGCGCCGCTTCCGGGTGGCCCGGGGAACGATCCGGTTCACGAACTCGGAGGCGCGCCGCACCCCGAAACGCTTCAACTCGGCCTGAAGGACCTTCACCGCCTCCACCGGAAGTCCCGCTTCCGCCACATGGCGCAACTCCTCCAGGCTTGCCGGGTCGCCGTACACCGGCCGCGCCTCGCGCACCAGCCGGGCCGGCAGATCCGCGGGGTCGTAGGCGCAGAAATCTCTTTTTGATTCGTTCATATGACCTCCACATGTGGTTCATATGAACCTATCGTGACTCGGTCGTCCCGTCCACCCCCCGGCTCCGCCCCGAAGGGTGCACAGAAAGCCGTCGCCACAAGGGGTCGGCCACGTACCACTACGGATACAGCCGCCACACCTCCCAATCTCCCGCTTCGCCGCGCCGGTACTCGAACCGGTCGTGTAAGCGCGACAGCCCCTCCTGCCAGAACTCGATCGTGTCGGGCACGATGCGGTAGCCGGACCAGTGGGGCGGCCTGGGAACCTCGCCGCCCGCGTGGCAGGCCTCCACCGCGGCGAGCCGGGCCTCCAGCGCGGCGCGACTGTCCAACACCCGGCTCTGGTCCGAGGCCCACGCCCCGAGCCGGCTTCCCCTGGGCCGGCTGGCGAAGTAGTCATCCGCCTCGGCCGCCGACACGGTCTCGACCTCACCCCGCACCCGGACCTGACGCCCGAGCGGCTGCCAGTAGAAGGTCATCCCGGCCCGTGGGTGAGCGTTCAGCGCATGGGACTTGGCCGATTCCAGGTTGGTGTAGAAGACGAAGCCCCGCTCGTCGAAGTGCTTCAGGAGCACCATCCGGCCTTCCGGAGTGTCGCCGGGACCCAGCGTGGAGAGGCAGACCGCCTCCGCAAAGACGATCCGAGGGTCGGCCTCCGCTTCGGCGAACCAGCGGCCGAATTGCTCGACGGGGTCGGGCGACAGGTCGTCGCGTTTCAGGGATGCGCAGTTGGTCAACACTTCGGTCCGCCCCCTGCTACGGCCCGGGCGCGGCCCGGCCGAGCTGGAAGGCCAGCGATTCGCCGATGCCCTCGAAGTCGAAGCGGAAGCCGCTGCGCCGCGCCGCCTCGGGGAACACGCGCTGGCCATCGAGGAGCAGCGCCTTGCCCATCTCGCCGAACATGCCGCGCACCGCCAGCGACGGAACGGGCAGCAGGGTGGGACGGCGCAACGCGTGACCGAGTTTGGTGGTGAAGGTGGCGTTGGGAACGGGGTGGGGGGCGGTGCCGTTGACCGGTCCCCGCACCGAGGCGTCGGTGAGCGCGTGGAAGATGAGGGCGACGAGGTCGTCGTGGTCGATCCAGCTCACGTACTGGCGCCCCGATCCCAGCCGTCCCCCGATCCCCATCTTGAAGGGCAGGAGCATCGTGCCGAGAGCGCCACCCGAGGGACTCAGCACCAGCCCGGTCCTGAGGGTCACGACACGCACCCCCGACCGCCTCGCCTTGAGCGCCTCACTCTCCCACTCACGGCACAGTTCGGCGAGGAAGCCGCTCCCGGGCCGGCTCCGCTCGACGAGCTTTTCGCTGCCGCGGTTGCCGTAGTATCCGATCGCCGACGACGAGACGAAGACGCGGGGCGGATCGCGCAACTGATTCAGGGCATCGGCCAGCACCCGCGTACCCACTACGCGGCTCTTCCAGATCGCCCGCTTCCTGGCCGGGTTCCAGCGCCCCTTCGACAGGTTCTCCCCCGCCAGGTGCACCAGTGCGTCCACCCCCTCCAGGCGCGTCCCCTCGATCTTGCGCTCCATCGGGTCCCAGTAGATCTCACCCTGCTCCCGGTCCGGCCGGCGGCGCACGATCGGCAACACCTCGTGGCCACCCGTCGTCAGGAAGTGGCGCAGCGCCGACCCGACGAAGCCGCTCGCACCGGTGATCGCAACCCTCAACCGGGGGCCGTCATACGCGGCGTGGCGCGCCAGGTCCTGCGCGAGCCGCTGGTCGCGGAAACGGAAGAGGCGTTTCATCTCTCCCTCGATCGTGGACCCGGCGAGCGCCGTGGCCGCCGCGCCCAGCGGTGGGGCGTACCTGATCCGGTCGCGGAGCAGGCAGGCATCGCTTCCCGCGGGTTCAAACTCGTGGCGGTGTTCCCACGACCCCATCGGGCCCGACACCTGCTCGTCGACGAAAAGCCGGCCGGGTTCGAAGTCGGTGTGACGCGCCTTGAAGTGGATCTTCACCGGTCCGCGACGCACCCTTACATGCACCGTGCCGCCATCGTCGATCCCACCCTTTCGCCCCACCACCTTCGCATCCTCCCAGGGAGGCATCAGGCGCTCGAGCGCGCCCGGGCGCATGTGCCAGTCCCACACCCGGCCGACCGGAAACGGCAGCTCTCTTTCGTGGATCAGGCGGCGCATGGCACGAACTCAGCCTTCCTCGCCCCACCAGCGGATCCCGGCAATCGAGGACCGGATGGCCTCGACACCCGCCGCGGGTCCCTCCGGGTGGCCGAAGACCGCCGAACCCGCCACCAGCACCGTCGCGCCGGCCTCCACCAGCGCCGGCGCAGTCTTCGCGTCCACCCCGCCGTCGACCTCCACCTCCACCCTTCCGCTGCGGCGCGTCTCCAGCATGTTGCGGGCACGCGCCACCTTGTCCACCGACTGCCCGATGAAGGCCTGGCCCCCGAATCCCGGGTTGACCGACATGATGCAGAGCAGGTCGATCTCGTCGAGCACCTCTTCCACCGCCGCGAGCGGCGTCGACGGGTTGAGCGCGACCCCGGCGCAGCTTCCCGATTCCCGGATCAGGCCCAGCGTGCGGTGCAGATGGACCGTCGCTTCGGCGTGGACGGTGATCACGTCCGCACCCGCCCGGGCAAAGTCCCCGATGTAGCGGTCGGGGTGCTCGATCATGAGGTGCACGTCCACCGTGCGGGCGGTGACCTGCCGCACTGCGTCCGCGATGAGCGGCCCGATCGTGATGTTCGGTACGAAGTGCCCGTCCATCACGTCGACGTGAATCCATTCCGCGCCGGCCTCGTCGACCGCGCGCACCTCGCGTCCCAGCTCCGCGAAGCTGCAGCTGAGAATCGACGGCGCGATCCTGATGCTCACTGCACCCCCCTCTTCATGCGGCGCACGCCCCCCGCCCCCGCCACCACCGCCTCCGTCGCCATCTCCAGAAACAGCCCCGATTCCACCACGCCCGCCCGGCGCGCCAGCCGCCGCTCCAGCCCGGCGGGGTCCGCGACCCCCCCGTCGAAATGGCAATCGACGATCAGGTTTCCGTTGTCGGTGCGGTAGGGTCGGCCGTTGCTTCCATCCCGTACCCTGGGCTCGGCCCCGAGGTCCCTCAGCCACCCCATGTGGCTCGCGTGGCCGAAGGGCACCACCTCGACCGGCACGGGCGCGATCTCGCCCAGGCGCCCCACCAGCTTGGAGTCATCCACGATGACCAGCATGCGGGCCGACGACTGGGCCACCATCTTCTCGCGCAGGAGCGCACCCCCCAGCCCCTTGACCAGGTCGAGCCCGGGGTCCACTTCGTCCGCGCCGTCGACGGTCAGGTCGAGGGTGCCGACCTCTTCCAGGGCAGCCAGGGCGATGCCGAGCCGGCGGGCGGCCTTCTCGGTGCGCACCGAGGTCGGGACGCCCACCACGCCGGAAAGTTCCCCCCGCGCCATGCGCGCCCCCAGATGCTCCAGGAAATAGGCCACCGTGGAGCCCGTCCCCAGGCCCAGACGCATGCCGGATGCGACGCTCCGGGCGGCGTCGCGTCCCGCCATGCTCTTCATCTCGTCCAGGGAGCTTCGGGCCAATGCCTCGCGGGGTTGGAGGGTCGGGAGGGGGTGTGCGGCGAAATCTACCGGAACCCGGGGGTGGTCACCAGTTGGAAGTCCCCGGCGGTTCAGCTTCCGGACAAAAATCGCCATCTTCTCTGGCGCGCCGCGGAGCATGCTCCGGGCGGGCCGCAAGTGGCGGAGCGCTCACGCGCCTGCCCGCGCCGGCCACCCCCAATTCCAACGTCCGGCCCCCCGGACCTCCCGGGAACAGACCCGTGATCATCGTCGCCAGAAAGAACATCACCGCCGACCAGCTCGACCACATCCGCGAACGGATCGAGTCGCTGGGAATGCGGACCCACATCTCGAAGGGCGTGCGCCGCACGATCATCGGGTGCATCGGAGACGAGGCGCGGCTGGCCGGCGTGTCGCTGCTCTCGATTCCGGGCGTGCGCTCGGTGCATCCGGTCATGCGCCCCTACAAGCTTGCCGCGCGGGACTTCTCGGCGGATCCGACCTCGCAGGTGCAGGTGGGCAACCGCACCTTCGGCGGGCCGGCGTGCCTGGTCGCGGCCGGTCCCTGCTCGGTGGAGGGGGCCGGGATGATGGCGGAGACCGGACGGGCGGTGGCGGCCGAGGGTGCCTCGCTGCTCCGCGGGGGTGCCTTCAAGCCGCGCACATCCCCCTACTCCTTCGACGGCCTCAAGGAGGAGGGGCTGAGGATCCTGGCGGGCGTGCGGGAGGAAACCGGTCTGCCGGTCGTCACCGAGGTGCTCGATCCGCGCCATGCGGAACTGGTGGCCGGATACGCCGACATGTTGCAGATCGGGGCCCGCAACATGCAGAACTTCGCGCTGCTCAGGGAGATCGGACAGCTCCAGCGTCCGGTCCTGCTGAAGCGGGGAATGTCGGCAACGCTCAAGGACTTCCTGCTTGCGGCAGAATACGTGATGAGCGGGGGCAACATGGACGTGGTGCTCTGCGAGCGCGGGATCCGCACCTTCGGCGGCGAAATGCGCAACACCTTCGACCTGGCGGCGATCCCCTGGCTGAAGCTGGAGACGCACCTGCCGGTGATCGCCGATCCGTCGCACGCGGGGGGCCGCCGTGATCTGGTGGCACCTCTCGCCTTCGCGGCGCTGGCGGCGGGTGCCGACGGGCTCATCGTCGAGGTGCATCCCGACCCGGAGACGGCGGCCTCCGACGGCGATCAGTCGCTCACGTTCGCGGAGTTCGCCGGCATGATGCGTGGACTGCGTGCCTTCGCGGAGGCGGCTGGACGGACGCTGTAAACTTCTCTTTACAAAATGTAATGCTGGATTGACATTCTAGCCATCCGCCGTCCTCTTAAGCGCCGCGGCCAACGCGTCGAACTGGGCCTCCAGGGCCGCGGTTGAAGTGCCACCGCGGACCGCGCGCGACTCCACCGACACGGCCGGGTCGAACACCCCGTGGACATCGTCGCCAAAAGCCGGGTGCACGGCCGTCATTTCCTCCAGGGCAAGGCCGCTCAGCTCCCTGCCCGATTCCTCCGCCACCCGCACGAGCGCGCCGGCCACGTGGTGGGCGTCCCGGAAGGGCACCCCGCGCCGCACCAGATAGTCGGCCAGGTCCGTCGCGAGCATCTGCGTCCCCAGCGCTTCCGAGATCCGGGCACGATCCAGGGTCAGGCTCGCGACCGCCCCGGTCATGGCCGGCAGGACGACCGCGAGCGTGTCCACCGAGTCGAAGACGGCCTCCTTGTCCTCCTGCAGGTCCCGGTTGTAGCCGGTGGGCAGTCCCTTCAGCACGGTCAGCATCCGCACCAGGTTGCCGACCAGGCGCCCCGACTTGCCGCGCGTCAGTTCGGCGACATCGGGATTGCGCTTCTGCGGCATGAGGGACGAGCCCGTCGTGTAGCCGTCGCCCAGCCGGACATATCCGAACTCGCTGCTGGAAAAGAGGACCAGATCCTCGGCGAGCTGCGACAGGTGCACGCCGGTCATCGCCGCGCCGAAGAGCAGCCGTGCGGCCCAGTCGCGGTCGGAGACGGTGTCGATGGAGTTCTCGGAGACGCTGCTGAAGCCGAGGTCGCGCGCCAGCGCCTGCCGGTCGATCTCGAAGGGGCAACCCGCCACCGCGCCCGCGCCCAGCGGGAGAACGTCGCACTCGCGGCAGACCGCGCCGAGGTGTTCCATGTCGCGGACCAGCGGCCAGGCCCGTGACAGCAGCCAGTGGCCGGCGGGCACCGGCTGCGCCTGCTGCAGGTGGGTGAACCCCGGCATCACGAGGTCGGAGTACTCGCGCGCCCTGCGGGCGATCTCCTCCACCAGCGCCGCCAGCCCGTCGCCCACCGCATCGATCGCCTCCCTTCCCCAGAGGCGGAAGCCGGTGGCGGCCTGATCGTTGCGCGAACGCCCGGTGTGCAGCTTGCCGCCCACGGCGCCGACCTCTTCGATCAGCATGCGCTCGACGACGGTGTGGATGTCCTCTTCGGGCAGTCCAGCGGGCCCGGGCAGCGCTTCCAGGCGGGCGGCAACCGCGGCCAGACCCGCATCGATCCTGCCGGCTTCGTCACGCGACAGGATGCCGGCACGTGCGAGTCCCCGCGCCCACGCCCGGCTTCCCCGGACATCCTGGGGCCACAGGCGCCAGTCGATGTCGAGGGACCGGTTCAGCGCTTGCATCTCGGCGGCCAGGCCGTCCTGGAAGCGCCCGCCCCACAGGGCGTGGGCCTCGTCGTCACGCGGCGCGCCGGACTCGGGGGGAATGGACGTGTGGGGCTTGTCCACGGACCTCCTAGTCCCCCTGAGCGTGTGCCACCTCGGCGGCGGGCCGCCACTTCCGGCCATTCCCGGTCGCGCGCGCCGCCGCCAGCCGTTGCTGAACCGCCACCGCGCGCTGCGGAAGGGTGAAGAGCTTCACGAAGCCGGACGCGTCGGCGTGTGCGTAGCCCTCCGACGCGCCGAAGGACGCCAGATCCAGGTCATAGAGAGAGACGGGCGCCTGCCGTGCGAGGACGGTCGCCTGTCCCTTGAAGAGGCGAAGTCTCACCGTCCCCGTAACGTTGGACATGAGCGCGTCGACCGTCGCGTCGATGGCTTCCCGCTCCGGCGTCCACCAGCGCCCCTCGTAGACCAGGTCGGCGTAGCGCGGCGCGAGCGAGTCCTTCAGAGCCAGGGCGCTGCGCGACAGCACCAGCTGCTCCAGCTCCTGGAGCGCGGTGAGCAGAATCGTGCCACCGGGTGTTTCATAGACGCCCCGCGACTTGATCCCCACCACCCGGTCCTCGACGATGTCGGCGCGGCCCACGCCGTGCTCGGACCCCACCTCGTTGAGCTCGGTGAGGAGCGCGAGGGGTGACAGCGGACGACCATCGATGGTGACCGGGACGCCGGACTCGAAGCCAAGTTCCAGCTCGGCGGGCACATCGGGCGCGTCCACCGGGTCCCGCGTCCAGACGAAGACATCGGGCCCGGGAGCGTTGGCCGGATTCTCCAGGGGACCGCCTTCGTGACTGATGTGCCACAGGTTCTCGTCGCGGGAGTAGAGCTTCTCCTCGTCGATGCCGTCGAGCGAAATCCCCCGGGCCCGCGCGTACGCAAAGGCGTCCTCGCGTGACGCTATATCCCACTCCCGCCACGGCGCGACCACTCTGAGATCGGGCGCCAGGGCGGCGAAGGAAAGCTCGAAGCGGAGCTGGTCGTTACCCTTGCCCGTACACCCGTGGGCCAGGGCATCGGCGCCGGTGCGGCGCGCGATCTCCACCATACGGCGCGAGATCACCGGCCGGGCCATCGCCGTACCCAGCAGGTACTTGCGGCTGTAGACCGCGCCGGCGCGCAGCACGGGAAGAATGAAGTCCCTCAGGAATTCCTCCCGCAGGTCCTCTCCGAAGAACGCGGACGCGCCCGTGGTGAAGGCCTTCGCGGCCAGGCGCTCCACCCCGCCCCGCTGCCCCACATCGGCCGCCATGCAGACGACCTCCGCATGATAGTTCTCTCTCAACCAGGGCACGATCACGGACGTGTCGAGCCCTCCGGAATATCCCAGTACGATCTTCACGGCTTGCAACGATTCCTGTTCGACTGCCCTTGAACCCGCACGCGGGCCGGAACACGGGGGCCGTACGTCTCCCGCCAAGGCCGTACGGTACTATCAATCCCCATGCTCCGGACCCGCTTATCGGTGTCGGGGCGTGGCAAAAAATATTCAGTTACGGTGAAACAATATGCAGCAAGGCCTGATTGTCAAGTATATGTCAGCTGCGGCCCTGGCGCGAGCCCCCCGCAGCCAGACCCCGGATCGCCGCCGCCACGTCCCGCGCTGCACCCGCATCCCGCAGTATCGCGAGCACCGTGTCATCCCCCGCTATCGTACCGACCAGCCCCTCGAATTCCTCCCAGTCGATCCCCGACGCCACCGCCTGCGCCGCCCCACTCAGCGTCCTCACCACGATCAGATTGTCCACCAACTCTGCCGAGACGAAGAGCGCCGGCAGAACCGCATCCAGCGGCGGGACGCTCTCCCACTCCTCGGGCAGCGTGTAGTGCGGTTTCCCGTCCGCGCCGACGACCTTGACCAGCCGCAGATCACGGATGTCGCGCGACAGGGTCGCCTGCGCCACCGGAAACCCCTCGGCGGCCAAGCGAGCGCGCAGGGCTTCCTGGTGCGGGACCCGGTGCTCCCGGATGATCCGCAACACGCTGGCCTGCCGCCGCCGCTTCCCCCCCGACTTCACGCCGTTCCGGCCTCGGCCGCGCCGTGCCTCAGAAGTCGGCCTGCAGGCGCAGGAGGAGGAGCCGTCCGATCTCGGGCGCCCCGAAGAACTCGCGGTGCACGTTGTTCAGGACGTTGTTGGCGGTCAGCGACACCCGGGTCCCCCGGCGGAAGGGCAGTTCGTAGCCGATCGCGGCGTCGACCACCACGTATCCCTCCACATCGCCGATGTACACGCCGGAGTTCATGGGAAAGCGATCCGTCATGCGCGCGCGCGCCTGCAGCGTAAACCCGGAGGAACGATCGTCGAAGGTGAAACCGGCGGAACCCTTGTGGCGCGGTGCATTCAGGGCGATGTCGTGCAGTCCGCCGCAGTCGCCGTCGTTGTTGTCGTCGAAGCAGTCGTTGCTCTGGAAGGAGTAGTTGGCGTCGAACCGCAGGCGGTCGGAGACCAGAATCTGCGCCGCCAGATCGGCTCCCCAGTAGTCGACTTCACCGAAGTTCCTGTAGGTAACCATCAGGTGGTGGTCCTCGGACTGGTCGGGCACGACCGTGCCGATCGGAACCGCGGTCAGGTTCGCGACGATCTCGTTGGCGATCGCCTCGGTGATGATCCCCGCCTGAATCAGCGTGGCGAGACGGGCGAAGACGAACGCGTGGGTCGACGCCGGATCGAGGAAGACACTGGGCGTCTCCACGCGCAGGGGGCCGACGAAGTTCTGAACGTTGGCCCTGTACACGTCGGCTGCGAGCAGGACCCGGCCTCCGACCAACCCCTTGTAGCCCACCTCGAAGGTCTCATGGAGCGTCGGTTTCAGCGGGTCGACCGCAGTCGGACCGTCGTCCAGCGGGAATTCCTGAGTGTTGATATTCAGCCGCCTCAACACCGTGCCGATCTCCGGATCGCCGGGGATCGCGCCGGGCATCTGGAGGGCCGAAACGATGGGCTGGAGTTCCGGCGCGAGTTGAGCCAGCAGTTGCAGCAGGCCGTCCCAGAAGAGCGCCGCGTTGGCGGGCAGCTGCCCCGGCGCCAGCGGAGAACGCATGCAGAGGGAGCTGAACCCGCCGGGACACATGGAGTTGAAGGTGTAGCCCGTCGAAGGCACCCCGCGTGCCCTCACGTCATAGAAGTTGACTGGAGGGGGAAGCGTGGCCGCGTTGATGTCGAGGAAAAGGTTGTTGGTGGTCGGCGTGCCGAAGGCGCGGTTGTAGGTGAGGCGGAAGTTCTGTTCCTCCGCCGGCTTGAACACCAGCGCGGCCCGCGGAGAGATGTTGAGGTCGTCGAGTCGGCTGTGCCTGTCGACCCGAATGGCCGTGACCAGGTCAAGCCTGTCACCCAGAGATGTCTCCGAATGCAGGTAACCCCCGATCTCGGAGATCTCGTCGTCGTCTTCGTTCGCGCCGTTGATCGTGCCCCCGGTTCGGGGTTCCGTCCTCTGCCAGTCGACTCCGTAGGTGAAGCTCTGCATGGAACCCAGCTCCAGGCCGTACTGGAACTGCGCCGCCATGGTCCGCGACTGGTCGACGACGCGCTCTCCCGTGCGCAGACCGAAGGTGCCTTCCGTGACCGGAGTTCCGGGCGCCCCCCCGGAGTTGGTCATGTTGAGGAAGTACTGGGCGAAGAGGCGGCCCTTGGAGAAGCGGGACTGCAGGTAGTTGTACCCCCAGTTCTTCACCTGGAAGGCTCCGATACCCGTCATCTCGACACCGCTGCTCAGCGTCGAGGTTCCTCCGTTCAGCACGAGGTCGCCGTCGTCGGCGACGCGAAAGTCCATGCGCGCGTCCACCGAGTACCGTTTCGCGGCATAGTCGCGTCCACAGATCTCGCATCCGGCCTCGCGAGCCGCCGCTTCCGCGGGATCGTCGTATTCCCAGTCGTTACCCTGCATGTACTGCCCGGAGATCTTGAGCCCGAAGTTCTCCGTGGGGGAGTGGGCCGTACGGAACTGGCCGTGAAACACCGAACGTTCCCCTCCGGCGAGCGATATCGACGAACCCTGCCTGTCGAGGGGAGACGAGGTGATGAGGTGCATGACGCCGGACGCGGCGTTGGGGCCGTAGAGAGCCGCACCGGGCCCCAGGGAGACCTCGATGCGGTCGATGTCGAGGTCGTTGGTCGGGAACATGCTGTAGGCGTTGAAGCGGAGCGAAGGGACCCTCGCATAGCGGTTGTCGATGATGGTCAGCAACGCACCCGAGAAGACGTTGTTGAAGCCGCGGGCCACCACCGTGCCCTGCGCCAGGCCGGTCTGGGCCCGGTCGATTCCTGGCAGCGTCGTCACGTGCTCGGCCACCGTAACGGCCGCGATTCGCCTGACCTCCTCGCCGGAGACGGTCGCGATGGATGCGGGTGCGTCCAGAGCCTTCTCCTGGCGGCGCGACGCCGTGACCACGACCGGATTGAGCACCAGGGCCTGTGAACGCAGTTCGATTTCGACCTCTTCCGTGCCACCGGGGGCTACACTTACGCCGTCGATGCGCGTCGTCTCGTAGCCGATGAGCTTCACCACCACGGAATGTGTGCCCGGCGACACCGTCAGGCTGAACCGGCCTTCGTCGTTCGAGCCCTGTGGGCCGCCCTGCCCGAGCGCTTCCACCGAGGCACCGCCAAGTGGCTGGCCGGTCTCGGCATCGGTGATACGTCCCGTGATCGTCCCCTGTTGGGCGGCCAGCGCCCCGGTCTGGATGCTGCAGGCGAGGGCGACCGGGAACAAAGTGGCAAAACGAAGTCCGACGCTCATGATACCCTTCCTTGGCGGGGGGGACGTACTTTGTCTTGTCCGCCGAAGGTACGGAATCGGAAAGGTGAACACAATTCTCCAGGCGGCCTGTGGACAGGTCCGCGCGGGAAGCGTTCCAACACGCGCCGCCGGGGCGCATCGCTCCGTCACGGCCTTGCGGCGCACCGGGGCGGGACCAATCGAGGGGACGAGAATGACGAAATGGCTGCAACGGAAGGACTTCGCGGCGGCACGCCGCCTTGTGGACGGTGCCGTGCACCGCACCCCCCTGCTGCCGTTTCGCACGCTGGGAAGGTCGAACGGGACGCGTCCCTGGCTGAAGTGCGAGAACCTCCAGAAGACCGGCTCCTTCAAGGTGCGGGGCGCCCTCAACGCGATCGCGACGCTGAATCGACGCGGGCGGGCCCGGGGCGTGATCACGATCTCGGCCGGGAACCACGCCCAGGCGGTCGCATGGGCGGCCGGGCGGGCGGGTGTGCGTGCAGTCGTGGTGATGCCGGAGGCGGCGGCGCGGACCAAGGTGGTGGCGGCGAAGGGCTACGGGGCGGAGGTCGTGCTGCACGGGAACGCCGCGGAGGCCTTCGGCGAGGCCAGGAGGCGCGCCGACGAGGACGGGCTCGTCTTTCTGCATCCCTTTGACGCGGAGCCCGTGATCGCGGGTCACGGTTCGACCGGACTCGAGGTGGGCGAGGACGTGCCGGGTGAGGCGGTGATCGTGGTGCCGGTGGGGGGCGGCGGCCAGATCGCGGGGATCGCGGGGGCGCTGGCCGCGGCGGGAAGGCTGGCCGGGCGGGGACGCATGCGCGTCATAGGGGTCGAGCCGGAGGGGGCGCCCGGGATGCGCAGAAGCCTCGACGAGGGCCGGGCCGCCACCCTGGACGGCACGCACACCATCGCCGACGGGCTGGCGCCGCCCATGGCGGGTGAGCTGAACTACCGGTATGTGGCCGAGTTCGCCGAGGACGTGGTGCTTGTGAGCGACGAAGAGATCCTCTCCGCGATGCGGCTTCTGCTGACCCGGGCCAAGCTGGTGGCCGAGCCCTCGGGAGCGGCGGCGGTGGCCGCACTGATGCATGGCCGGGTCCCCGTGAAGGCGGGAGAGACGGTGGTGGCCCTGATCTCGGGGGGCAATGTGGACGACGGGATGGTGGTCCGCGCGCTGCGGGAGGGCGCCCCGTGGCCCTGATCGAGATCGAGGGGGCCGGCAAGCGCTACGGAGACGCGGTGGCCCTGGACGGCGTCTCGCTGCGGGTCGGGGCCGGCGAGTGCGTGGCCCTGGTGGGAGAGAGCGGTTCCGGAAAGACCACGCTGCTGCGCACGATCAACCGGCTCACGGCGCTCGACCGGGGGCGGGTGGTGGTGCGGGGGGAGCCGGTCGAAACCCTGGATCCGGTGGCGCTGCGCCGCTCGATCGGCTACGTGCAGCAGGACGGCGGCCTGATCCCGCACTGGACGTGTCTCGCCAACGCGGCCCTGGTCCCCTCGCTGCTGGGCCGGACGGACGCCGAATCTCGAGGCCGCCGTGCCCTGGATGCGGCCGGGCTCGACCCGGCGGTCTTCGCGGGACGCTACCCGCGCGAGCTGTCGGGCGGGCAGCGCCAGCGGGTGGCCATCGCGCGCGCCATGGCGGCCGATCCCGACATCCTGCTGCTCGACGAGCCCTTCGGCGCGCTCGACGCCATCACGCGCCACGAGGCCCAGCAGGCGTTCATCGCGCTGAGGACCTCGGCCCGGGTGACCGCCGTGCTTGTTACCCACGACCTGGGTGAAGCGCTCCGCGTGGCCTCCCGGGTCGCCGTCATGCGCGCGGGCAGGATCGTGATGGAGGCGCCCGCCGGAGAATTGGCCGAGAGAGCGACCGGCTACGCGGCGGAGTTGCTGGCCCGGTCCGGAGTGTCGGTGTGATGCGCGGGGGGCGTTGCCGGGGCGGCCGGATACGAGCGGGCGCGGCCGCCGCCCTCGCCGCCTCCACCCTGTGGACGGCAGCCCGGTGTCCGCTCCACGCGCAGGACGCCCCCCGCCCCGTCGTCGTCGCCTCCAAGCCCTTCGCCGAGTCGTACCTGCTCGCGGAGGCCTTCGCGCAGCTTCTCGAGGCCCACGGCTACACCGTGGAGCGCCGCCCCGGACTCGGGACCACCGAACTGGTGCTGCAGGCACTGCGCGGCGGCGACATCGACGTCTATCCCGAGTACACCGGGACCGCCCTCGCCGCGGTCCTGGGCGAGACGGCGCAGGGCGGTTCGGCCGCCGTCTTCAGGCGCGTCAGCGATGCCTTCGAGGCGCGCTGGGGACTTCACTTTCTCCCGCCCCTCGGCTTCGAGAACACCTACGCCATGGCCATGCGGCGGACGCTGGCGGACTCGCTGGACGTGCGCACGCTGTCGGGGCTGGCGGCGCTCGCCGACGGGCTCGCCGGCGGTTTTTCGCCCGACTTCATCGGACGCCCGGACGGCCTGGACGGCCTCGCGGCCACCTACGGAATCGAATTCCGCGAGACGCACAGCCTGTTGCAGGCGGTCAAGTACCAGGCGCTGGTCGAGGGCGAGGTCGACGTGATCGACGGCTATTCGACCGACGGCGCCATCTCCCGCTACGACCTCACCGTGCTGGCGGACGACCGCGGCTTCTTCCCTCCGTACGACGCCGCCCCGCTCGTCGGCGGCGACCTGTACGAGGAGCTTCCCGGAGCGGTCATGGTGCTCACCCGAATGGCCGGGAGGATCGACGAGGAGGCCGTGCGGCGGGCGAACGAGCGGATCGAGGTTGAGGGCGCGTCCATCGCCGATGCGGCGGGCGAGCTGCTGGCGGCCGTCGGTCTCGGTGACCCCGCGGGCGAGACCGAATCCAGCGGCGAGCGGTCTACTTCCGGTCGAGGGCGGGACGAGAAGACGCTGCTGTCGCTTCCCGGGCACATGTGGGAGAACCGGACGGTGCTGGCCCGCCAGGTGGCCCGTCATCTTCTTCTCGTCCTCACGTCGCTGGGCGCGGCGATCCTGGTGGCGCTCCCCGCCGGGGTGGCGCTCGAGCGGCGGCGGCGAATCGCCGAGAGCGTGATCCGGGCGGCGGGACTCTTCCAGACCATCCCCGGCATCGCGCTGCTCGCCTTCATGATCCCGCTCTTCGGGATCGGGGCGGCGCCGGCCGTCGTGGCCCTCTTCCTGTATTCCCTCCTGCCCGTGTTGCGCAACACCTATGCGGGCATCATCGAGGCCGCGCCCGACGCGGTGGCGGCCGGACGCGCACTCGGCATGACCGAGGGGCAGCTGCTCAGGCGGATTCGCCTCCCCCTCGCCGCCCCGATCATCATGGCGGGGGTGCGCACGGCGGCGGTCATCAACGTGGGGACCGCGACGTTGGCGGCCTTCGTCGGCGCGGGAGGACTCGGAGACCCGATCGTGGCCGGGCTGACCCTCTCCGATCCGGTCATGATCCTCTCGGGCGCCGTTCCGGCGGCCGTGCTCGCGCTGTTCGTGGACTGGGGGCTGGCCCGGGCCGAGGGCGGTGTGGCACCGAAAGGAGTGTAAAGTCGGATTTACAAAATGTCATGTCCAGTATACATTCCAGCCCCCTTCACGGAGGTGATTGACAGTGAACGCACTGCGACGCTACCTGCTCCCGGGCTTCGTCTTCCAGTCGGTTGTGATCGCCGGCGGGTACGGAACCGGCCGCGAACTGGCCGAGTTCTTCCTCTCGCGCGGCCCCCTCGGGGGACTGCTGGCGATGGCGCTGGCCACGGCCGTGTGGAGCGCCGTGTGCATCGTGAGCTACGAGTTCGCGCGCGTCTTCCGGGCCTTCGAGTACAGGAGCTTCTTCCAGAGACTGCTCGGACCGTATTGGGTGGCCTTCGAGGTGCTCTACGTCGCGCTCATGATGATCGTGTTGGCGGTGATCGCCGCCGCCGCCGGATCGATCGCGGAAGAGACGTTCGGGATTCGCTATCTGGTGGGGGTCGTGGGGATCCTGACGCTCGTGGGATTCCTGATCTTCGGCGGCAACCGGGTGATCGAGCGGGCCTTCGCGGGGTGGTCGGGGGTCCTGTACCTGGTCTACTTCGTCTTCTTCGTGATGTGCGTGCGCAGCTTCGGTCCGGCCATCCAGGCTTCCCTCTCGGGCGGCGGAATCGAGGGGAGCTGGATCCAGGGAGGCCTCCAGTACGCCGGGTACAACCTGGGCGTGCTTCCCGCCGTGCTCATCACGATCCGGCATCACCGCAATCGCAGGGACACCTTCATCGCTGGACTGCTGACCGGTCCCATCGCGATGATCCCGGCGCTGCTCTTCTTCTGCGCCATAGTGGGCGAATACCCCGGTATTCTGACCGCTGAGGTACCGATCAACCACATGCTGGAGCTGCTGGGTTCGCGCTCCTTCCAGATCGTCTTCCAGGTCATGCTCTTCGGCACCCTGGTCGAGACCGGAGCCGGACTGATCCACGCCGTGAACGAGCGCATCGCGCGGACCTTCGCCGAGCGCGACCGGGCGCTGCCGGCGCGAACCCGCGTGGCCGCGGCGCTGGGACTGCTGGGACTCGGCGCGGTGATCGCCCAGTTCGGTCTGATCGACCTCATCGCCAAGGGCTACGGGATGATCACCTACGGCTACCTGGCGGTCTTCGTCCTGCCGGTCCTCACGTGGGGAATCGTGCTCATTCGCCGCGAGCGCGCAGGCGCGCAAAACGCCTGATGGCGAGGATTCCCGCCGCGGGCCCGAGTGCCAGCACCGCAAAGGTCCACCGCCACCCCACCGCCTCCGTCACCGACGGCACCGCCTGAACCGTCACCGAGGCCAGCAGGAACCCCACGCACGTCTGCAGCGTGAGCGCGGTCCCGGCAGCCCCCTCCGGCGCCACCTCGGTGACCAGCGCGCTGAACTGCGCCGAGTCCGCCACGACGAAGAAGCCCCACACCAGCGTGACGGCCGCCACCACCGCGAACGACGCGCCGAAGAGCGGCCCGATCACCAGACAGCACAGCCCGCTCACCGCCATCGCCCACACGACCAGCCGCTCCCGCCCGATCCGGTCCGCCGCCCATCCGCCCCACACACACCCCGCACCCCCCGCCGCCAGCGCCCCGAAGCTGGCCAGCTCCACGAAGCCGTGCCCATGCCCCGCCGCCTCGCTCGAGGCGGCCAGGAAGGCCGGCACCCACGCCCACATGGCGTACAGCTCCCACATGTGACCCAGGTAGCCCGCCGTGGCCAGGCGCGTCTCGCGGTGACGCACCACCCGGGCGGCGAGTCCCCACGAGAACCGGCCCCGCGTAAAGGGAAAGGGCCCGTCGCGGTAGAAGACCGCCACGAGCGCGGCGCCGAGCAGGGCACCGCCGGACGCCGCGAGCACCACCCCCTCCACCCCCGCATCCGGCAATGCCTTGACCAGGTAGGGCATCGCCTTCCCCACGGTCAGGGCCCCGACGATCGTCCCGATGGCCAACCCGCGCGAAGAGCGGAACCAGGTCGCGGCCATCTTCATGGCTGGAGGGTACACGCCGGCGAGGAGGAAGCCCGTGGCGAACCGCAACCCCACCGCGACGGTGAAGCCCGGTGCCGCGAGCACCGCGGCGTTCGCCAGCGCGGCGAGCACGGCCGCGACGGCAAAGTACACACGCGAACGAACGATATCCGCCAGGTTCAGCACGGCCGCCACCGCGGTCCCCACCACGAACCCCAGGTTGACGGCGGTGGCCAGCCAGCCGACCTCCCCCGGCGAGAGGTTCCAGCGCGCGCCCAGTTCCCCCGACACGGCCGTGGCGGTGAACCACAGCGACATGCCCAGAAGTTCGGCGACCGCCAGCAGCGTCAGCATGCGCCAGCGGCGGGGATCGGCGTCCGCCCGGCTCACACCTCCGGCTTCTCGGCCAACAGTCCGGAGCCCTCGTCCAGCAGCCGCAACCCGTCCCGCCGCAGCAGTACGAGGGCCTCTTCGCCCGGCTGCAGCCCGCACTCCAGGAGCGCCTCGCGGAGCCGGCCGATCTCGGGCCCGTTCGGGTCGTACGAACGCCAGATCACCGAGGCGTCGTCGACGCCGGGCGGGTGCTCGAACGGGATCTTCACGGATCCGTCGGGTCCGACGCCGAGCTGCTGGGCCACCGCGACCGAGATCTTCTGGCTGTTGCCCTTGAGGTGGTGTATTCCAACCGGGAAGCGGAGCACCGGAGTACCGTCAGGCGACCACACGACATCGCGCGCTTCACCGAGGTCGCGCACCTGGGCGACGGGCGCAGGGACAATCCGCACGCTGTCCCCGTCGACCTCGAACTTGCGTGTGCCCAGGTAGTTGCGGACCGTCGCGGGGAGGACCTCGAACCTCGCCGGGATGTCCTCGAGGAGCGACGTGACGCTCACTTCGCCGCCGGCCCTCACGATTCGCTTCATGATGGCATCGACGACGCCCTCGTAGGGGTCGTCGGTCCAGTCGCTCAACCCCCACTTTTCCTTCGTGAACCGGACGAAGAGCGGATCGGAGGAGAGAAGGCTGGACAGCGATGAGTTGTCATCGATTCCGGCGACATCGGCAATCGCCCCTCTTCTGGAAGCCTCGCCGATTTCGCGCAAGGCCAGGAAGACCCGGGCGCGGCGCGTGTCGCGCAGCACGAGACTGCCCCGGATCCGCGCCAGCCCCGCGTTTCGCGCCAGCGCGTCCCACTCCGGCACATCGGCCGCGCCGATCCTGGCTCGGAGGGCATCCTCGTCGATCACCCCCGCCTCGTTCGTGAACCCGGGCGCCAGCTGTTGGGCCTCTTCGATCAACACCCGGAACGCCTCGCTCCCCACCACGCCGTCCAGGTATTCGTAGCCGCCCGCCTCCATGATCGCCACTTCCACCGCAGTCCTCCACCGAGGCGGAGCGTCGTCGACGAGCAACCCCAGGATCCTCTCGAACTTCTCGGGCCGGGCAGCCACACCCACCGCCTTCTCGAGCCAGGCGGCCGCCCTTTCGACGATACGCGATGCGGTTTGCTCCACCTCCCATCGCAGCCTGACTTCGAGCTGGCGTGCCCGTTCCCGGCTGACCCCGAACTCCTTGCCCAGCACCGCCAGCTTTTCCGGAGCACGGGCATAGGTACGCCGCCGCGCGATGATGCGGCGCCGTTCGTCCAGACCTTCCAGAACGCTTGCGAACTCCCTGCCGATCTGGATCTCGGCGCGGAGGGCCTCGGCCGCCGCAATGAATTCGAGATCGCCCGCCGCCTCGCCGAGTCCGCTCTGTTCCAGAAGGGTGGCGATGTCGATTTCCGCGAGGTCCGCCAGCGTCTCGGCACCGTGAAAGAGGACGGCGCAACCGAGCAGACGCTCCACTGCGTCGTGGTAGTCCGGGTGGGATGAGAGGCTCATGAGGGGTGCGGGGGGTAGAGTTGGCGGGCGCCTAACATACCAGACAACGGCCCATGTCGTCAACTGGCACCCCACCAACACGGCGCGTATCCTTCAGTCATGAGCCAGCGCACGGCCGTCCGCACCCATACCTTCACCGAATCGGTCATCCGCGACATGACGCGCGTGGCGCGGCGGCACGGCGCGATCAACCTGGCCCAGGGCTTCCCCGATTTTCCCGCCCCCCGGCTCCTGAAGGACGCCGCCTGCCGCGCCATCCAGGACGATGTCAACCAGTATGCCATCACGTGGGGAACACCGGGTCTCCGTACGGCGCTGGCCGCGAAGTACGCCGAATGGTACGGCATCGAGGTGGACGCGGAGCGCGAAATCACCGTCACCTGCGGCGCCACCGAGGCGATGGCAGCCGTCATGCTCGCGGCGATCGACCCGGGCGAAGAGGTCGTCATCCTCGAGCCCTTCTACGAGAACTACGGCCCCGACGCGATCCTCTGCGACGCGGCCCCGGTCTTCTTGCCCCTGTCGCCGCCCGAGTTCCGTCTCGACCCCGACCGCCTTGCGCGCGCAGTCACCGGGCGGACGCGCGCCATCGTCATCAACACCCCCAACAACCCGTGCGGCCGCGTCTTCGACCGTGAAGAAATGGGCGCGGTGGCCCGGATCTGCACCGAGCACGACATCCTGGCGATCACGGACGAGATCTACGAGCACATCGTCTACGACGGAGATCACATCCCCCTCGCCACCCTTCCCGGCATGCGCGAGAGAACAATCACCATCTCCGGCGCGTCCAAGACCTTCAGCGTCACCGGCTGGCGGATCGGCACGATCGTGGCACCGGCCGCCCTGAATTCGGCGATCCGCAAGGTTCACGACTTTCTCACCGTCGGCGCCCCCGCACCCCTGCAGGAGGCCTGCGCGGCCGCCCTCGAGTCACTCGGCAGCGACTACTACGCGGAGCTCGCGCGAGGCTACCGGGAGCGGCGCGACATCCTCCACCGGGGGCTGCGCGACTCCGGCTTCCTCTGCCGGCCACCCGAGGGCGCCTACTACATCATGGCGGACTTCTCGGCGCTCAGTTCCCTCGACGACACGGCCTTCAGCCACTTTCTCGCGCGCGAATGCGGCGTGGCGCCCGTGCCGGGGTCCTCCTTCTACCACCGGCCCGAGGACGGGCGCAAGCTCGTGCGCTTCGCATTCTGCAAACGGACCGAGACCCTGCGGCGGGCGGTGTCGCGACTGCGCAGGTTCTTCGCGTGACATCGCCCCCCCGTCCGCGCCTTTTCGCCGCCATTTCGCGGCCCGGCGCGATCGTCGCCGGAATCCTGGCCCTTCTCGCCGGCGGATTCGTGCTCGTGGGCATCCTGCTCCCCGGGACCGTCGAGGTGACGCGCTCGGTGGAGATCGAGGCCGCGCCGAAAGCGGTCTTCCCCCTCCTCGACGACCTGGAACGATGGGGCGAGTGGACGCCCTGGGGCGAGGTGGAGTCACGCCTGGAGGGGTCCGCGACGGGCACCGGTGCACGCCGCGTGTGGGACGATCCGGGGATGGGATCGGGCTCGCTGACCCTGGTGGGATCACGTCCCTCCTCCGGTGTCGACTACGAGGTCCTGGTGGAGGACGGGGCGATTCGCTTCGAGGGTACGATCACTGTCGCAGCCGGCGCCGGCGGATCCGTCGTGACCTGGACCGAGCGCGCCGACCTGGGCTGGAACCCCCTGCTGGGATGGACCGCCCTGACCATGGACGAATCGCAGGGACGGCAGCTGCAGGAGAGCCTGGACCGGTTGAAGGCGGTGGTCGAGGCGGGAACTTCGCGGTAGCGGTCCTACAACCTTTCCAGCGCCCGCGTGATCAGCTCGTCGTTGGTGTCCGTCTGGCGCATCACGCGCAGGAGCTCGTCCATCGCCTCGGCCGGAAGCGACGAGGAGAGCTGGCGCCGCATGGCCCGCGATACCCGCAGCGCCTCGGGCGACAGCAGCAGCTCCTCCTTGCGGGTCGCCGACGCGCGCAGGTCGATGGCGGGATAGATGCGCCGGTCCGCCAACTCGCGGCTCAGCACCAGCTCGCTGTTCCCCGTCCCCTTGAACTCCTCGAAGATGACCTGGTCCATGCGCGACCCGGTGTCCACCAGCGCGGTGGCGATGATCGTCAGCGAGCCGCCCCCCTGGTCCTCCTTGATCAGCCTGGCGCTCCCCAGGAAACGCTTCGGCTTCTCGAGCGAACTGGCGTCGAGTCCCCCCGAAAGGGTCCGGCCGCTGCCCTCCTCGACGGTGTTGTGGGCGCGGGCCAGCCGCGTGATCGAGTCGAGGATGATGACCACGTCCTTGCCGGCCTCGACCCGGCGCCGGGCCCGCGCAAGGGTCATCTCGGCGACCTGGCAGTGGCGCTCGGGGGTCAGGTCGAAGGTCGACGCGATGACCTCGCCGAAGCCGCACATCTCCATCTCGGTGACCTCCTCCGGGCGCTCGTCGACCAGGAGGATGATGAGTTCGCACTCCGGGTGGTTCTTCTCCACGCCCTCGGCCACGGCCTGCAGGATGGTCGTCTTCCCCGCCTTGGCCGGCGCAACGATCATGGCCCGCTGGCCCTTGCCCATGGGACAGAAGAGGTCCACGACGCGGTTCGTCATGTCCGGCTCGCCTGCGTGATAGCGCCCGCACTCCAGCTTGAGCTGATGACGCGGGTGCATGGCGCTCAGGCGGTTGAAATCCGGTCTGCGCGCCGCACTGTCCGGGGGAAGTCCATTGACCTGATCGAGGAAGCGCAGCGGCGGGCTCTTCCCGTTGCGGGGCCGGCGCCCGACGATACCGGCGAGTTGATCCCCGGTGCGGAGTCCGAAACGGTGGATGAGGCGCGATCCGACGTAGATGTCGTTCTTCCCCGGAATATATCCGTCCGCGGCGCGGCGGATGAAGCCGGAACCGCTGGGGAGCACCTCGAGGATTCCGAGTAGTTCTCCCGGATCCCTGTCACCGCCGCGCATGGGGTCGTCGTGGGGGCGGGACGGGCCGCGCCGGTGGCGTGGGCGACCCCGGCCTCTCCGGGGCCGGCGGGGACGCGAATCGGGCGGAGCCTCGGGAGCGGGGGCCACGTCCGTTGCCGGACCGGACTCGGAGGCCGGGGCCGCCTCGGCGGATCCCGGGCCGGCGGGCGCAGATCCGTCCGGCGTGCCTTCTGCGCTTGCGGGTTGTTCGGGTGTAGTGTGATCGGTCACGGTTGTCGCACCTTCCAAATGGAGAACGCATTCCAACTTGAGCGGTCGTACGGACCCCGCCGTGCCTGCTGGTCCCCCTTGCGGCGATGGCTCGCCCCCTCGCACGGGTAACGGCCACAATACAGACATCACCCGGGAGTGGGCCTCGGAATCCGAAAAGCACGCCGCGCAGGGTATCTTCAAGGGAGGTTGCTACAGCACGGCGTCGATGCAAACAAGATTCACTTCTCCCCCGCCGTTGGCAAGTGCACGCGGATTCAGTACGCGATTCCGCTCGTTCCGGGCCCGACCGCGAATGGCGGGCTTCTGCTGTCCTCACGCCGCACCCACCTGTCCCAGGATCTGGACACGGATTCGTCCACCCGAATCGACACCCCCTGCTATATTGTTGTCGAATAACAGGTTAGCGGTACGTCGGATTCTGGCACGCTGAATGCATCAGGGTAACGGCGAATCCCTACCGCAGGAGGTGGTGACATGAAGAGCACGAAACGAGTCCTGTTGTCGGTCGCCCTGCTCGCCGTTCCGGGCACCGGGACGGCCCAGTTGACGGGCCACCTGTCCATCGGAATCGGCCTGGGGGAGCAAACCCATCCGGCATACTGGTCCGGATTCGGGGTCGCGGCGGCCCACCATTCGGCGCGCGGCGGCACCTACCTGGGTGTCGGTTTTTCGGCCGGTCTCCGACTCTCGGACTACGACGATGGCTACGGATACGGTTACGGCCATCACGGCGGCTGGCTCCACTGGGAGGACCCCTGGGACTGCTGGTACTACGAGTGGTACGATCCGTGGTTCGGTTGCCGCTCGTACTACGCCACGGGCTTTTTCGGGCCCTGGTGGGGCTGGCATCGACCGGTTTGGGGGCTCTACGGTCACTTCAGTTGGCCTTCGTACCGGGTCGTGCACCATCACTGGTACGGGTTCTCCCCCTTCTGGCACGGTGGCTGGGGCTGGTACCCCGATCGCTACCGCTGGAGATGGGACCGCTACCGCTACAGGCCCCCGGTCCGTTACGTGCACGACCCCTACGACGATGGCGGGTACGCGACGCCCCGGGGCTACCGGTCGGGCGGCCGGGCGACGCCGCGCGGCTACACCGGCGACCGCATCGTCCGCAACTCTCCCCTCTTCGGTCCCCGCTACAAGGAAGATCCCCGGACGACCCGCGTGACCGACAACGGCCGTACCGGCACCAGAACGGACGCGGCTACGACGAGAAGGACGCCGACGCGGACCGCGAAGCCGAAAACGACGCGCTCGACGCCTCCAAGGCTGAGAACCCGTCCCGAGACCAGGACGCGGGCCCGGCCGACGCCCACCCGCAGAGCAACGCCCAGGGCGAAGCCGGCAACCCCCCGGCGGACGACGCCCGTGGTACGCCCGCCCACCACCAGGCGACCGTCATCCACGGCGCGCACGTCCCCACCCCGCGCGCCGACCCCGAAGGCACGACCCAACACGTCGCGGCGCCCCAAAACCAATGTGCGTCCAACACCGACCAGACGGTCTCCGCCCAAGGTGCGCCCGGCGCCATCCAGGCGGCCCCCGGCAAAGGCCAGGGCGTCCGCTCCCAAGCGCGCGCCGAAGCCCAAGGCGTCGGCCCCGAAGCGGGCCCCGCCCAAGCCCAAGGCACGGCCGCCCTCGCGGCGTTCCGGCAGTTCGAAGAAGCCCCCCCCGAGGCGAGGAGGCAAGGACTGACCGAAGAAGGTCGACACTCCTCCGAACCTCAACTGCATCCCGCAGATGTCAAGTGGTCTTTACAAATGTAAAGGCCGCTTGTCATTTTCGGAGTGCGGACCCTCCTGTGGGCAGACCGTCCTTGACGAGCGTCTCAAGAGGGCTCGCGCCCATCCAGTAGCAGAGTTGCGCCGGGTCGCCCACACGCCACAGGGCCAGGTCGGCGCGGCGTCCGGGCTCCAGCGTGCCCCGGTCACCTTCCAGACCCAGGACCTTGGCCGCGGCGGCGGTGAAGCCGAACAGCGCCTCCTCGGGCGTGAGGCCGAAGAGGATGCAGCCGAGGTTGAGAATCATGCCCACGTTGCTGATCGGCGACGAACCCGGGTTCGCGTCGGTGGCCAGCGCCATCGTCACGCCGGCACGGCGCAGGGTGGCGACGGGCGGCCTGCGGTCCGCCCCCAGGGTGTACGCCGCGCCGGGGAGGAGGACCGCGCACACATCCGCCTCAGCCATTGCGTGGACACCGTCACGGGACAGGTGCTCGAGGTGGTCGGCCGAGCGGGCTCCCACGGCGGCGGCCAGCGCGCCCCCGCCCTGGTCGGTGAGCTGGTCGGCGTGGAGACGGCCGTGCAGCCCGGCCGCGATCCCGGCCTCGAGGATGGCGCGGGACTCGTCGGGGGTGAAGGCGATGTCCTCGCAGAAGACGTCGATGGCGGTCGCGTGGCCCTGTTCCAGCGCGGCGGGGATGACTTTGTTCACGACCAGGTGGACGTAGTCGTTGCGGCGGCCGGCGTACTCGGAGGGGATGGTGTGGGCGGCCAGGAGGGTCGGCAAGATGTCGGCGGGGACGTGCCGTGTGAGGCCGGCGGCGACTTCGAGCATCCGAAGCTCCGTGTCGAGGTCCAGGCCGTAGCCCGACTTGACCTCGATGGTGGTGACGCCCCACGCGGACAGTTCTCTGGCGCGGGTGGCGGCGCTCGCGGTCAGCTCCTCGTTCGAGGCGGCACGGGTGGCGCGAACCGTCGACATGATGCCGCCGCCGGCTCGCGCGATTTGCTCGTAGGATTCGCCGTGGAGGCGGCGGCGGAAGTCGCCGGTGCGGTCGCCTCCGAAGACGATGTGGGTGTGGCAGTCGATGAGGCCGGGGGTGAGCCAGGCGCCTTCGCAGGGGATGACTTCGGCGGCGAGGTGGTCTGGTGGTGCGGAGAGCTCGGCAGCGGGTCCCACCCAGGCGATGCGGCCGTCGCTGGCGGCGATCGCGCCGTTGCGCACGATGCCCAGCGAGGGGT
The DNA here is from genome assembly GCA_965211795.1 of Longimicrobiales bacterium. Lineage (GTDB taxonomy): Bacteria > Gemmatimonadota > Gemmatimonadetes > Longimicrobiales > Gaopeijiaceae > Bin94. The sequence continues at coordinate 1,661,579 of OZ242973.1, read as the reverse complement.
CGGTCATGGTCGCCAGGTGGACATCGGTCCAGAGGCGGTCCCAGCGAGGTTCGGGCATCGGCTTCGGTCGCCTCCGTCAGGTTGTCTCGGTCTGTCGCGCGGGGATACGCCGCCGGTCGCGCGGGCTGCCCCCTGCCCCACACTCGCCTTCCAGGCCAGATTGATGCGCGTGCGATCGCAGGATCGCAAGATGGCCGGGTTCGGGCCGACCGGACAATCCGCGCGCGGTCCGGAACCCGGCCCATGACCGGGGAGGGAACCGAGCCCAATGGCCGGGGAGGGACAAATGTTGCCGAAGGGCGGCAAGCGCCGGCCCTTCCGCTTCGAGCGGCTCCTTGTGGGGGACCGCTGGGAGCGCGATGTCCGGGTCGAGGTGGACGCCGCCGGGCGGATCGCGTCCCTGGAACCAGGCGGTGCGCCGGAGGGTTGTGAGATGGTGACGGGATGGGCGGTGCCCGGAGTCCCCAACGTGCACAGCCATTCGTTCCAGCGGGCGATGGCGGGGCTGGCCGAGGGACGCGGGCCGGACTCGTTCTGGAGTTGGCGCGAGGTGATGTACTCGTTTCTGGAGCGGCTGACGCCGGATGATGTGGAGGCGATCACGGCGCAGCTCTACGTCGAGATGCTGAAGGCGGGGTTTACGTGTGTGGGGGAGTTCCACTATCTGCACCATCCGCCGGGTGGAGGCCGGTACGATGATCGGGCCGAGATGAGCCGGAGGATTCTGGCGGCGGCGCGGACCGCGGGGATCGGGCTGGTGCACATGCCGGTGGTGTATGAGAGGGGAGGGTTTGGAGGGGAGGAGCTGGTGGGCGGGCAGAGGCGTTTTCGGCTGGACCTGGAGGGGGCGGCGCGGATGCGGGAGGAGCTGGCGGGGGATTTCGAGGCGGCGGGGGCGAGGCTGGCGTGGGCGTTGCACAGCTTGCGGGCGGTGTGGGAGGAGTCGGTTGGGGGGATGGAGGGGTTGGTGGCGGATTCGCAGGTGCCCGTGCATATCCATGTGGCTGAACAGGAGAGGGAGGTGCGTGAGTGTGTGGCCGCGCACGGGGCGCGGCCGGTCGAGTGGCTGCTGGCGAATGGTCCCGTGGACGAGCGGTGGTGCCTGGTGCACGCGACGCAGGTTAGCCGGGAAGAGATCGCGGGGGTGGCTGGGTGTGGGGCGGTGGTGGGGCTCTGTCCCACGACGGAGGCGAACCTGGGGGACGGGGTGTTTCCGTTGGGGGAGTTCGTGAGGGCGGGGGGACGGTTTGGAATCGGGACGGACAGTCATGTGTCGAGGAGTCCGGTGGAGGAGCTGCGATTGCTGGAGTATGGGCAGCGGCTGGTGACAGGGAGGCGGGGGGGGTGGGGGGGTGGGGGCGGGGGGGTGTTGGATGGGGCCGGAGGTGCCTTGTTGGCGAACGCGTGGAGCGGTGGATGTCGTGCGTTGGGGTGGGAGGGGGGACGGATGGAGATCGGGAAGCGGGCCGACGTAGTGGTGCTGGAGGCCAGGCATCCAGCGCTGGTGGGGCGTGGCGAGGGCGACGCCGTGCTTGATTCGTGGGTGTTCTCCGGGTCGGACAACCCGGTGCGGGACGTGATGTTAGGGGGTGAATGGGTGGTGAAGGAGGGGTGTCATGAGCGTGAGGAGGTGGTGGCGAGTGCGTTCGAGGCGGCGGTGGGGAGGTGGGGTGGAGCCCTAACGGGTGGCCGATAGCAGAACCACTGTTCGCGCCAATCGACCTGGGCGGGCGACAAGGACAGGCGACAAGGGCAATCACCTTGATATCAAGCTGAACAATGATCATTCTATGATAGAGTTTCGCCGGTGGACAAAGTCTTTCCACCGGGAGATGAAGATTGAACGCGGGGTGGTCTGAGGAGTGTGGGGCCAGGCCCGGGGAAGGGGTTGGTGAAAGTTGAGGAGGTGTCCCGATTCCCCAAAACAGGGGAGATTCGCACCCGGTGATTTGGATGATGCCCAAGTCGCGGGAGGCTCCGACCAGCAGCGCGATGTCCATGTAGACACGGATCCGGTCGAGCGTACAAAGTCCGTTTGTTACCAAGTGACACGGGTCACCTCCAACGATCTCCTCGTCCCGGACTTCAGGTTTATTCCCCCCGGAAACCGAATACCTGTTAGTGCAGGGACCGTGATCGGAAAACACTGGAAATGCCTCCTGGGAGGAAATGCCTCCTGGGAGGAAATGCCTCCTGGGAGGAATCCCCTAACTCCCAAGGAGGAGTACCATGTATGATCGCAACGCCCATTCCCGTTCGTGGAGTTGGTCCTTGTCGGTGTGGACCAGACCCGTCGCTTTCGTTGTCGCTGCTCTGTGCCTGGCGTTCACGGAGGGGCAGGCGCAGTCCGCGCGGGCCCAAGTCGCCGACCCTCCGACAGGACTCCAAGTGTCGGCACTCCCTGAGAGTGATTGGGCCGCACTCCTGGGCGCGGGTCCGGAGGTCTGTCGCGATGTCGTGGGGCCTCTGTCCGCCATCGCGCCCGCCCCGGTGTTGCGGAACCAACGATGGGAAAACCGGGAACAAGGGATGTCACTGCCAGGGGTCCATGTTGCGGAGTGCGTCAGAGACGATGACACGGATGACAGTGGCTCTTCTTGCATAGCTTGGCAGAACTACAGGGATTGGGAGTGGTGGCCACTGGGCTGGCGCTGGGCCCACTCCCGGTCAAGTCCACATGTTACCATCAGATCTGCCGATTGGAAGACACATGGAGACCCCTACAATGGCGATGGTCCGGGGCACGCTTTCGAAGGAGGCAAGGCGCAGGACTTCCACGGTCCCTGTAATCCAGATCCACAGCTATAGTGCTTGTCAGGTGATCCAGTTCACGATGATCAACTCAGTCCTCCTCGCTGCGGCGATCGCAGTTGCGACGTCGCCCGTCGGGCTGGCAGCCCAGGACGGCGAAGCCGCGCCCTGTCCCCGGGCGTTCTCCATATTGGTTGAGCGGGGCGCGATCCAGGACGTTACGAATGAGCCCCCCTGCCGTCTCTTCTTCCGACGCACGGGCGTGCGGCTGACCGGGGCCCCCGACGGCTCAAGGCCGGATCCGGGGCGACTCGTCGTAAAGGACGGGCGGGGGCGATACTACTCGACGAACGCCGACGGGTGGGAGTCCACGATCAGCGTCTGGAGCATGGACGGCACGTATCTGACTTCCTTCGGGGGCGCCGGTGAGGGTCCGGGAGAGTTCCAGGATGAATCGCTGGCGCTCTTCGTCGACGCAGGCGACAGCCTGCACGTGCTTGGTGCCCGCGACTGGGCCGTCTTTTCTCCCGGGCACGAGTTCGCGCGCCAGGTCCCTGTCCGCCAGATGGGATCCGCCAACCTGTTGGACGAGCAGGAGACCTTCGTGCTGTACTACGACGGGAGGATTCTGGCGAGCAGCCCCCATCCCTCGACGGACAGCTCCTACTTCCGGGTCGTGAACCGGGACGGGTCTCTTGATGGCACCTTCGGTACATCGGACGAGGGGACGGGTGCCAGCGGGTACTACGGGCATGGTCGCGCGATGGCCTATTCCGCAGGCTACAAGTACTTCTGGGCGGCCCCCTCGCTGGAAGGTGCCGCCGAATACGTCCTCGAGGAATGGGACGTCACGGGTGACGAGGGACTCCCGGCAGAAGCGCGAAGACCGGGGATTGTGCGGTCGCTGCGTCGCCACCAGCCCTGGTTCAAGTGGACAGGGAACCGAAACCGTTCTCCGGCGGTCAGATCCCTGCACATCACCCTCGACGAACTGCTCGTCGTTCAAGTGTGGCGTCCCACGGAGGAATACGCCGAGGCGATGGAGCGGTACGACGAGATCATGAGGGAGGGCGGAACGGGCTGGACCCCGGAACTTGACAGGGAAATGGACGCTCTGGTCGCGGAACTGACTCACGCGGTCGTGGAGGTGATCGATGCCCGGTCGGCACAGCTGCTCGCATCCCACGCCTATCCGGTAGGCGAAGTCATGCGTGGCGACACACTGCTTCCCATGCGTTTCTTCCGAAACGAAATGACGGGCTACGTCTACGGGATCGGAGAGAACGGCCTCCCCTACGTCGAGATCGTCGAGGGGGTGCTGGAGAAGAAATAAGCAGGGGGTTACGGGAGGGGGAGTGGGCGGCCGGCGACACGGTCGCCCGCTCCTCTCGCCACATCACCCCATCGGAATCCTGTCATTGAGAGACCGCGACGGGTGCCATTCGGTATGGATGCCCGCCCTCGACCACCGAACACCCACGGAGAATGCGGATGACTATCGACTCTCGCGCGACGACCTGCGCCGGATTCCTCGCGGCCGCGATCACAGCCACCGTGATGCCCTACGGGGTCGCGGCCCAGACTTCCGAAGCCACGCCCTGTCCCCGGGAGCCGGCGATATTCTATACGAAGGGTTCCGTCCGGGATGTGACGAATGAACCGCCGTGTCGTCTTTTCTTCCGGCCGACAGGAGTGAGGCTGACCGGGGCCGCCGACGGCTCGCGGCCCGATCCCGGGCCCCTGGTCGTCAGAGACGGACGCGGGCGCTACTACTCGGCGAACGCCGACGGGTGGGAATCGACGATCAGCGTGTGGAGTGCGGACGGCGCCTACCTGTCCTCGTTCGGACGCGCCGGCGAGGGTCCCGGTGAGTTCAAGGGCGAGGGGCTCACGCTCTTCGTCGACGACGGCGACACCCTGCATGTGCTTGATTCCCGGGACTGGATGGTCTTCTCTCCCGAGCACGAATTCGTACGCCAGGTCACTGGGCGCCAGATCGGGTATCAGACCATCGTGGAGCAGACGGAAACCCTCGCGCCGTACTACGACGGGAGGATTCTGGCGAGCGCCGCCCATCCGTCGACCGGGGACGCCTACTTCCGGATCGTCAACCGGGACGGGTCTCTCGACGACACCTTCGGAACATCCGAAGAGGGAACGGGCGCGAGCGGCCACTACGGTCACGACCGCGCCATCGCATACCCTCGCGGGAATCGGGGTTTCTGGGCCGCCCCCTCTATAGTGCCCCCGATTTCTCTGGACAGTAGTTTAGCAACCCTTCCGGGGTCCAAGAGAGAGGAGGCACTCGATGTCTCGGAGTACGGCAGAGCAGGATTCGGCGAGAAGCCGCGGAAGGCCGGAGGGCCTGCCGAAGCGGTGGAGCCGTACGAAGAGATCATGAGGGAGGGGGGAAGGCGCTGGACCCCGGAGCTTGACAGGGAAGTGGATGAATTGAGCGAGACCCTGGTCCACATGGTCGCCGAGGTGATCGACGTCAATTCGGCGCAACTCCTCGCCTCCGAGTCGCATCTGTTGGGCGATGTGATGCGCGGCGATGCGCTCCTTCCCCCGCGTCTCTTCCGGAACTCACTGACCGGCTACGTCTACAGGATCGGAGAGGACGGCGTTCCCTACGTCGAGATCGTCGAGGGGGTGCTGGAGAAGAAGTAGGCGGAGGGGAGCGGGCGGTCGGTGCCTACACGACCGCCCGCTCCCCACCCACCCTCACCTCATCGGGATCCTGACCCCCTTGGCCCGCGCCGTAGCCACCGCCTCTTCATACCCCGCATCCACATGCCGGGCCACGCCCAGCCCGGGGTCGTTGGTGAGCACCCGCTCGATCCTCTTGCGCATCTCCGGCGTGCCATCGGCCACAAGCACCTGCCCCGCGTGCAGCGAGTCCCCGATCCCCACCCCGCCCCCGTGGTGGAACGACACCCAGCTCGCGCCCGACGCCGTATTCAGCAGCGCGTTCAGCACCGGCCAGTCGGCAACCGCATCGGTGCCGTCCTTCATGCCCTCGGTCTCGCGGTACGGCGACGCAACCGAGCCCGTGTCCAGGTGGTCGCGCCCGATCACGATGGGGGCGGTGATCTCGCCGCCGGCCACAAGATCGTTCATGGCCACGCCGAAGCGCGCACGCTCCCCCTGTCCCAGCCAGCAGATGCGCGCAGGCAGTCCCTGGAAGGCCACCTGGTCGCGCGCCATGCGAATCCAGCGGCACAGGTGCTCGTCCTCCGGGAACATCTCCAGCACCAGGTTGTCGGTGCGGTGGATGTCGGCGGGATCGCCCGAGAGCGCCACCCAGCGGAAGGGGCCCTTGCCCTCGCAGAAGAGGGGGCGGACGTAGGCGGGAACGAAGCCGGGATAGGCGAAGGCGTCCTCGAAGCCGGCCTCCAGGGCATAGCCGCGGAGGTTGTTGCCGTAGTCGACCGCCACCGCCCCGCGCCCCATCATCCCCACGATGGCTTCGCAGTGCCGGCGGATCGATTTCATCGAGTGTAAGCGATATTCGTTTCGATCACGATTTCGTAAGACGGTTGCCTCATCGATCGAGAAACCGTAAGGCACGTACCCGTCCACCGGGTCGTGTGCGGAGGTCTGGTCGGTCACGATGTCGGGGATCACACCGCGCTCCAGCAGCTCCGGGAGCACTTTGGCGCAGTTGCCGACCAGCCCCACCGAGACCGCCTCCCCCGCCCCCGCCGCCCCCAGCACCCACCCCACCGCCTCATCCAGGTCGTGCGTCATGCGATCGCAGTAACGCGTCTCGATCCGCCGCCGAATCCGCGCCTCGTCGACCTCCACCACCAGGATCGCCGCCCCGTTCATGGTCGCCGCGAGCGGCTGCGCGCCCCCCATCCCCCCCATCCCCCCGGTCAGGATCCAGCGCCCCGCGAGCGATCCCCCGAAGTGGGTGCGCGCCATCGCGCCGAAGGTCTCGTAGGTGCCCTGCAGGATCCCCTGCGTGCCGATGTAGATCCACGAGCCGGCGGTCATCTGGCCGTACATCATGAGGCCGCGCCGCTCCAGCTCGTGGAAGTGCTCCCAGTTGGCCCAGCGCCCGACCAGGTTCGAGTTGGCGATGAGGACGCGGGGGGCGTGCGCGTGGGTGCGGAAGACGCCGACGGGCTTGCCGGACTGGACGAGGAGGGTTTCGTCGTCGGCGAGGGTCTCCAGGGTGGCCACGATGGCGTCGAAGGCGGCCCAGTTGCGCGCGGCTCGGCCGGTTCCCCCGTAGACGACGAGGTCGCAGGGTTTCTCGGCCACCTCGGGGTCGAGGTTGTTCATGAGCATCCGCAGCGCGGCCTCCTGGGTCCAGCCCCTGCAGCGCAGGGTGGGGCCGCGTGGGGCGCGGATGGTGCGGGGGGCGGGGGTGTCGTCCATTTCGGGATCGCTTCCTCGGTGCGACTACAGGTCGGGTTGCGACATGGCGCCTTCACGGACCAGGCCGGTGAGCGATGCGATGTCGCCGCTGAGCACGCGGTCCTCGTCGAGCCGGGGTACGCGGGCGCGGACGATCTCCAGCGCCTGTTCCACCCCGGTACCGGCGCGAAGCGGACGGTTGAACTCCACGGCCTGGGCGGCGCACAGCAGTTCCACCGCGAGCACCGTCTCCAGCATTTCGATCGTGCGGCGGACCTTCCGCGCCGTTGCCATCCCCATCGAGACATGGTCTTCCTGCGACGCGCACGTCGGCACCGAGTCGATGCTCGCCGGGGACGCCAGCACGCGCATTTCGGAGAGGGCGTCGGCCGCGGTGACCTGCGCGACCATCAGGCCGGAGCGGGTTCCGGGCGTCGTTGTGAGGAAGGCGGGCAGGCCGGAGAGGTCGGGATTGAGCATGCGGTCGATCCGGCGTTCGGCGATGGAAGCCAGATCGGTGGCCGCGATGGCGACCAGGTCCAGGCACTGGGCGACGATCTGTGCGTGGAAGTTGCCGCCGCTGAGGACTTCGGCGTTTCCAGGTGGCGTGGCCCGGCCGCTTGGGGACGTCCGGCGGTCCGCGGGGACACCGGCCTCGGTCGACCCATCGCCGGTTGGAGTCGGCAGCACCAGCGGGTTGTCGGTGGTCGAGTTGACTTCGGTGGTGAGGATGCGGTGGGCGTACCCGCACGCTTCGCGGGCCGCGCCGTGGACCTGCGGCATGCAGCGCAGCGAGTAGGCGTCCTGTACGCGGGGGTCGTCCGTGCGGTGCGACTCGCGGATCTCGGAGCCCTCCAGCAGCGCCCACAGGCGGCGCGCACTCTCGACCTGACCCGCATGGGGGCGGGCCTCGTGAATCTCGGGCCGAAAGGGGTCGGGAGTCCCCCGCAGACCCTCCAGCGACATCGCCCCGGCGACATCCGCGGTGTCCAGCGCCCGGGCAAACCGGCCGAGCGCCAGCACCCCGATCCCGGTCGTGGCCTGGGTGCCGTTGAGGAGCGCCACCGCTTCCTTCTCGAGGAGTTCCAGCGGGCTGATCCCTGCACCTGCCAACAACTCCGCCGCCTCCCCCTCCCGCCCGTCCACCTCCACCCTGCCCTCCCCCAACAGCGCCAGCGCAACATGCGCCAACGGCACCAGGTCGCCGCTCGCACCCACCGACCCGGTCTCGGGCACGACGGGATGCACGCCCCGGTTCAGCAGATCCAGCAGCCGCTCCACCACCACGAGACGGCAACCCGACTGGCCCCGGGCCAGCGTGTTGGCGCGGAGCAGCATGATCGCGCGCACCTCGCCGGCCGGCAGCGGCGCCCCCGCGCCCGCCGCGTGACTGCGGACCATGTTGCGCTGGAGCGCGCGCTGCTCGTCGCGCGGAATCCTCACGTCGGCGAGCCGTCCGAACCCGGTGTTCACGCCGTAGACGGGGGCCTCCCCTTCGAGAAGGCCTTCCAGGAGCGAGCGCGATGCCCGTACCCGCGCGGCGGCCTCGTCCGCCAGCCGCACCTCAACCCGGTTGCGCGCCACGGCCTCGACCTCCCCGAGCGTCAGCGTGTGACCATCGATGGTGATCATGCGGCCGGTCCCGCCCGCCGCCGCCCCCGCAGGGCCTCGAATTCCTCGTGCGTCAGCGTGCATTCCTCATCCTCCCAACCCTCCTCCAGTTCCACACCCAGCCCGTCGGCCAGGCGGTTCACGTAGTTGTAGTACGACACGATCTGACAGATATCCAGAATGGCCCTGTCGTCGAAGCCCACGGCGCGCAGCACCTCGGTGTCCCCAGGGCTCATCCCGCCCGGGTCGCGGGTCAGCTTCACCGCGTAGTCGAGCATGGCGGCGTCCTCCGTTGCGAGCGATGCCGGTCTCTCGCCCCTGGCCAGCGCACGGCCGGGCTCGGGCGATCCGGTCAGCCTGCGGAGACCCGCTCCGTGGTGGTTGATTCAGTAGAAGCAATCGTTCTCGGCGGAAACGGTTATGGCGATCATCTCGCGCTGCTCCCGGGAGAGCGGCGACGGCCCGGCCATCAGGTGCCGGTACAGGTCGTAGTGGTGCTCCATCGAGGGCGGATTCAGCGAGTGGATCCGCAGGATGTTGTCGAGCCTCCCGTGCGCGTCCGAGTAGCGATCGTACAAACGCGAGAGACGGGGTCCCGCCTCGGCGGCTGGAATGTATCGTATATAGGCCAATTTCGTTCATCCGTGAAGTGCGGCCTTCACATCCGGCCGGGACCGGGGAACTTGCACCCGGCCCGGGCGGATTGCCGGCACGGAAAGCTACCCACAGCTTCAACACTGAGCCATCCAACGGGAGAGAATCGATGTTCAAGGCGAAGTGCGTTCACCATTCGATGCGCGGCATGGTCCTTGCGGCAGCCGTCCTTCCGGCCGCTGCCCCCGCGGCGGCGCAGGACGAGTTCGGGCGGATGGTCGCGGTGTCAGGCGCGACGGTGATCGTCGGCAAACCGGGTGCGGCGCGCGGACCGGCCGCCCTCTATCGGTTCGAGCGCGACGCATCGGGTACCTGGGTGCTGACCGGGACCTTCTCCCCTCCGGGCACGGCCGGCAGCGGACACAGGTTGGCGCCCTCCATCCAGTGGAGGGGCGAGCGCCTGGTCGTGGGTTCGGCCGATCCGGATGTCCGGTTCGGAGCCCACCTCTTCGAGGACTCACGCGACGGCCTGGTGTACGAGCGGGGGCTGGAGCTTCGCCGTGGGCGGACTCCGGAACCGCCGGCGAGCGCCGGTGGACCGGGCGGGGCGGCGGTGGACTTTGCGGGCGTCATGCGGATCCTGCAACCGCCGGCCAGAACGGTCGCGCTCCAACGCGACCGGGTGGCCGTGTCGGTGACCGGCGAGGGATCCGCGCTCGGCGGGGTGCACATCTTCCAGAGGAATGGCGGGAGCAGGTGGGGCGCGCCGACCGTCGTGCCGCTCCCGGGCCCTGCGTCCGAGTACCCGGATTTCGGGGCGGCCCTGGCTGTCAACCGCGATGCGGTACTCGTGTCCTCGCCCGGGGCGGAGGGCGACGGCAGGGTGTTCATCTACCGTCCCCGGGAGAGTGAACTGGGGAACATCACCATCGCTCCACCCGACTCTCTGGAGGCGGGAGCACGCTTCGGGGCCGCGTTGGCGGTCGAGGGAAGTCGTCTTCTGATCGGCGCGCCCGGTGCTCGGCAGGGTTCCGGCCTCGTCTTCGCCTACCGGCGGTTCGACAATGGTGAGTGGGAGTTCCAAGAGGTGCTCTCGGGCTGGGAGGGGGAAGAGGGGACCGAGGGGACAGAGGAAGCGGAGGGGGCGGAGGGAGCAGAGCGGACGGAAGGGACGGAAGAAGCGGAAACGGCGGGGGGGGACGTGGATGACGCGGATGTCGTACCGGCAGCGGACGGCGCCGAATCCGCGGGTGCCTTCGGTACGACCCTTGCCCTCCTGGGCGACGAGCTGTGGGTCGGGGCGCCCGGGGCGCGTTCGGGGTCGGGTCGGGTACACCGCTTTCGCCTCGTCGACGGCGACTGGCGGCCCACCTCCCTCGAAGCACCGGAAGCCGGGCCGGACGCGGCCCTCGGATCGGCGATCGCGCTCGGCACCAGTGCCGCGGTCGTGGGCGCCCCGGGAACGGACGGAGGCTTCGGCGCGGCCCTCGTATTCCGGCGCGATCCCGGCGGACCGTGGAGCGACCCCGAGTGGCTCCGTCCCGGCCCGGGTCTCGATGCCGTGACGGAGGGCGAGGTGCGCTGCGACGAGGGAGCCGCGGCGGGGTTCTCCTGCGAAGGCGTGGATCTGCTCGCCTTCCTGCCCATCTCGGTCATCGGCGGGGAACCGTGGGAGCGGGTCAGCGACGTGTGGGGATGGACGGATCCGGAGACGGGACGCGAATACGCGCTGGTGGGGCGGAGCGGCGGGGCGGCGATCGTCGATGTCAGTGATCCGGCCGGACCGAGGTACGTCGGTGTAGTCTCAGCCAACCCCAGCGGCGCCCGCGACCTGAAGGTCTACGCCGACCACCTCTTCTTCACGGGCGATGGGGCCGGCGAGCACGGCCTGGTCGTCTTCGACCTCACGCGGCTGCGCGGGGCGCCCGCCGAACCGGTCGAGTTCGAGCCGGACGCGGTCTACGACGGCATCGCCAGCGCGCACAACCTGGTCCTCGATCCCGAGAGCGGCTTCGCCTTTCCCGTCGGCGCCAGTGGCGGCGGCCAGACGTGCGGGGGCGGGCTGCACATGGTGGATGTGCGGGACCCGAAGTCACCCGTCTTCGCGGGCTGCTTCACCGACACCGAGGGGCTCATCTACCAGGGCCGCACCCACGACGCCCAGTGCGTGGTCTACCGGGGCCCGGACGAGCGCTTCCAGGGCAGACAGCTCTGCTTCGCGTCGAACGAGACCGCGCTCAGGATCATCGACGTCACGGAGAAGGAGTCGCCCGCGCCGATCGGCACCGCCACCTACCCCGGGCTCGCGTACGTGCACCAGGGATGGCTCACCGACGATCACCGCTACTACTACCTCGACGACGAACTCGACGAGCTGGTCGGCACCGCCCCGAAGACCCGCACCTTCATCTTCGACGTGTCCGAGCTCGACGACCCGATCCTGGTGGGCAGCGTGGACGGGCCTTCCGGCGCCACCGACCACAACCTCTACGTGAAGGGGGACCGGATGTACCAGGCCAACTACCAGGCCGGGTTCCGCCTCCTGGACATCAGCGATCCCGAATCCCCCGTGGAAATCGGCTGGTTCGACACCACGCCCTACGAGGGCGATCCGCCGGGGTTCGTGGGTGCCTGGACGGCGTACCCCTTCTTCGAGAGCGGCACGGTGATCGTGACCAGCATGTACGAAGGGGTGTTCCTGCTGAGGCCACATCCGCGGCGGCTGATTCCGTAGCAGCCCGGGGGGCGGAGAAGAGGCGCCGGGCGGATTCGAACCGCCGAATGGAGGTTTTGCAGACCTCTGCCTTACCACTTGGCTACGGCGCCGACACGAAGGGGGCGCCCGGCAGCGGCCGTCGCCCCCCGACAGTCCGTGGAACAATCCTTTCGGGCTTCGAGCGGATCTCATCCAGGGACTGCCAACCGGTGTATCAGAGCGGGAAACCGGACTCGAACCGGCGACCCCCACCTTGGCAAGGTGGTGCTCTACCAACTGAGCTATTCCCGCGGTTCGCCACCTTTCGGGCGGCAACCCGGCTGCCCGGGAACGTCGTCCAAGGGACCGAACTGCGCCGAATGGAACTAGTACCCTAGACGCGGGCGCACAAGCTGTCAAGCGCTGAACCCCGGTTTGTTCACGCGGTTCGCCCGCCGCGCGGGCGGCATTATCTTGTCTCCTGCATCCCCGCGGATCGGCTGCCCGAACGCGGGGTCAACGACAACCCGGATGCGCCGTGCACCGAACCTCAACCCATCTCGCCCACGGGCTGCTGCCCGCGCTTCTATGGGCCGCGCTCGCACCTGGGTTCGCCGCCGCCCAGGAGCCTTACTCGCCTCTCGTCCCCCGGGGCAAGCTGCGGCTGGAGATCCGCGGCGAGTATTCGTCCTTCTCGTCCCGCTACCGGACCTGGACGGAAGGGTCGTCGACCCGGGGCGGGCTGGAGGATCTGAGCGATCCCTTCTCCGGCCCGGCAGGCGCCCGGTTGTTTCCCTTCCTGAGTCCCGTGGAGGCGGCCGTGCGCGAGGCGCTGGGCGACGACTACAGCATCAGCCTGGGTACCATGACCTCGTTCATGGAGCGGAACACCGCCCGGGTGCCCGTGTCGCTCGATGTCGGCATCTTCGATTGGCTCACGGCGGGTGTAGTGGTCCCCGCCGTCCAGCACGAAACCGAGTTCGCCTTCCACTTCGAGGCGGATTCGTCCGGGGCCAATGCGGGGTTCGGGCCGGAAGGCGGTGCGGTCTCGGGCTTCCTGTCGGGACTCGGGCGATCGATCGACGCGTACGGTGCCTATCGCGACGCCACCTGTGCCGCCGATCCATCTTCACCGGCGTGCAGTGACGCCATGGCGGTGCTGGGTGACGCGTTGAGCTTCCAGGGCGGGCTCGCGAGCATGTACGGGACGAGGTTTGCGCCGCTCGGCGGGTCCGACGCGGGGATGGCGCTTCATGCGCGGCTGGCCTCCCTGGCCATGGCCTTCGAGTCCGCGGGCGTGACCGGGATTCCGGCGTCCATACCCCTGGCCGGTGCGTTCCTCTCCCCCGAGGACATCCAGGAGATGATCACCGATCCGGCCTTCGGGATCGGCGCGACCCACGCGCCGGGCGATTGGCGGGCGATTTGGGGACTGGGAGACATCGAGGTGCGGACCGACGCACGGCTTCTGGAATCCGGTGCGCCGGACGGTCCCCGCCACGTCATCGCCGGGGCGGGCGCCCGCGTCCGCCTCCCCACCGGGACCCAGGACGACCCGGCCAACTTCCTCGACGCCGCCACCGGAGACGCCCAGATCGACGTGGAAGTCCGTGGCTGGATGAACGGGCGCTGGTCGGGCCGGTTCGGGCTCTGGGCCGACGTCCGCTACGGCATCCAGCTGCCGGGAACCACGGAACGGCGGGTTTTCGATCCGACCTTCACCTTCGCTCCGGCGGCGTCGCTACAACAGCTGGACTGGAATCCGGGGGACTACCAGTTCCTCGAGTTGTCGCCGTGGTTTCGGGTGGTGGAATCGATGACGGTGGTGGCCGGCTACCGCTACTACCGCAAGGGACGCGACAGCTTCACCAGGCCGGTCGCGGGCGAACCCGGGTCCGCACAGGCCAGCGGCGTGCTCGACCCGGAGATTCTGGTGCCGCACAGTGGTGCCTCGTACAGCCGGGTGACCTTCGGGATGGTGTACAATCGTGCGGTGCCGGGCGCGGATGGGACGACGGGAGGGCCGCTCGAGATTCGCCTGCTGTACAGGGGGGTCGTGGGGGGCAGCGGCGGCAACGTGCCGAAGACCGGTGCGATCGAGGCGGGATTCCGCTTCTTCATGGGGTTGTGGGGAGGGTAGCGTCCCCTATTCCACGGGTTGTGAGGCCCGTCCCAAGAGATCCCTGGCATGATCCAGCGACGGGGCCGATTCCGGGTCGCCTCCCAGCATGCGCGCAATCTCGCGGACCCTCTCCTCGCCGTCGAGGCGCCGCAGCGCCGTAGCCGTCATGTCCCCACCGGCCACCTTCTCCACCAGCAGGTGGTTGGAAGCGCGCGCGGCGATGCGCGCCAGGTGGGTCACCACCAGCACCTGCCGCCCCTGCGCCACCTCCTGGAGCCTCTCCCCCACCCTCCCCGCCACCACCCCGCCGATCCCGGCGTCGATCTCGTCGAAGATCAGGGTGGGCAGGTCGTCGATCCCGGCGAGCACCGACTTGAGCACGAGCATCACCCGAGACAGCTCCCCACCCGACGCGATCCGTGACAGGGGCGCGGGTGGAAACCCGGGATTCATGGAGGCCATGAAACGGACCCGCTCTCGTCCCCGGGGCGCCGGCGCGGGCAACTCCTCGAAACACACCTCGAAACGGGCGTCTTCGAGACCGAGCCCCGGGAAGGCGGCCACAGCCTCCCGGGACAGCCGTTCTCCCCCCTGGCGACGCTTTCGTGACAGCTCCGCGGCGGCGGCGTCCCACTGCGTCTGCGCGCGATCCAGCTCACGGTCGATGGCATCGGCATCGAAGTCCGCCGTATCGAGTTCGTCCAGCTCGCCCTGCAATGCCTCGCCCCTCGCGATCACGTCGGCCAGCGCGGGACCGTACTTGCGCTGGAGGCGCTCCAGCAGCGCCTGCCGTTCGCGCAGAGTCTCCAGACGTGCGGGGTCGTGGTCGATGGCGGCGGCGTAGTGCCCGAGTTCGGTGGCCGTGTCGGAGACCCGGTGGTACGCGTCTTCCAGGGCGGATGCGAAGGGCGCCAGGGTGGGATCCGTGTCGCCGAGACGGCGCAGGCGGGCGGCCGCGTCGGCGAGGCGGTCGGTGACCGCGTGGTCTCCGGCCTGGAGCGACTCATGGAGGAGGTGGCCCTCGCGCGCCAGCTGATCCGCATTGGCCAGCCGGTTGGCCTCGGTCCGCAGCTCCTCGTCCTCGCCGGCCCGGATCCCGGCGCCGAGGATCTCGCCGAGCTGGAAGCGGACGAAGTCGGCCCGGCTCTCCAGTTCCCGCCGCCGCTCTTCCAGGGCCCGTGCGCTCCGGCGCAGATGTGTGATCCGCCCGAAGGCCTCCTCCACCTCCGCCGCCTGATCACCGCATCCGGCGAAAGCGTCGAGCACCGCCCGCTGAAAGTCCCCCGACAGGAGCCGCTGGTGCTCGTGCTGTCCGTGGATATCCACCAGCAGCGACCCGATCCGCCGCAGGACGCCCGCCGTCACCGGTGATCCGTTCACCCATCCCCGGCTCCGTCCTTCGGCACGCACCTCCCGGCGCAGGATCAGGTGTCCATCCTCGGCTTCGAGTCCCAGCTCGGAGAGCAGGTCCCCCAACTCGTCGAGATCCTGAACCCGGACCACCCCCTCGACCAGCGCACGCCCCTCGCCGCTGCGCACGACTCCCGCCGAGGCGCGACCGCCCAAGAGCACCTCCACGGCGTCCACCACGATCGACTTTCCGGCTCCGGTCTCCCCCGTCACAACATTCAATCCCACTTGAAGCGAAGCGGATAAGTCCTTTATTACCGCGAAGTTCTGGATTCTTAGCTCAGTCAGCATAGTGGTTGAATCTGGGGTCGCCGGACGGGCGCCGACATGGCTGGATGGGCCATCAGCCTCCGTCGACGGGCCTGGCCGCCCAGCTAAGCTTCTGCCGCAACGTGGTGAAGAACGAGTGTTCGGGCAGCCGCACCAGCGGAGTCCTCACGGTGCCCATCCGCACCACGACGCGATCGAGGTGCCCCACGGGTCCTCCCTCCTGCCCGTCAGCGGTCAGGAACAGGGGTTCGCGACGGTCGAGCGCGGTGACCGTGATCTCTTCCCTCCCGGGCACGACCAGGGGACGGACGGCGAGCGTGTGCGGCAGGATGGGGGTGACGAGAAAGCAGTTCATCTCCGGAACCACGATCGGGCCGCCCGCCGAAAGCGAATAGGCAGTGGAACCGGTGGGCGTGGCCAGAATGACCCCGTCGCCCGAGAAGCTGCCGATCTCGTCCAGGTTGTCCTGGGGCCCCACCCAGAGATCGAGCAGGAGCACCTGGGCCGCCCCGGCGTTGTGGACCACGACATCATTGAGGACCCGGTAGGTGTTGCGGACCTGCCCTTCGGGTGAACGGACTTCCGCTTCCAGCGTCCTGCGTTCCTCGATGGCGTAGTGACCTCCGAGGACCTGGCGCAGGCCCTCTTCGATCCCCACCGCCGACACCGAGGTGAGGAAGCCCATGCTGCCAAGGTTGATGCCCAGGACGGGAATGTCGCGGCCGAAGATGGAGCGCGCCGCCCTCAGAAGGGTGCCGTCGCCCCCGAGCGAGATGAGCAGGTCGATCTCTTCGCGCTTCACGTCGACGGTATCCACGCTTGGGAGCATTGCGGCGAGCCTTCGCTCCACCGCCACGGAGGCGCCGAAGTCGCGTGCAACGGCGGTGACTTCATCCAGCGCCGAACGGATCCGGTCCGGTCCGGCACCCTCGCGCCCGACGATCGCGAGCCGCCGAAACCGTTTGCTCGTCATCGCCTGCGCTCCACTATGAAACGGGCGAGTTGTCGCAGCCGGGGGGCGGCCAGTCCAACCCGGTCGAGCGCCGCCACCGCACGGGCCACGAGGCGCCGCGCGTGGGCACGGGCCCCCTCGACACCCAGCAGCGCGACGTAGGTCGACTTGTGCATCTCCGCGTCGGAAGGACGCTTCCCCAGGACCTCCGCGGTTGCGGTGGCATCGAGCACGTCATCGGCGACCTGAAATGCCAACCCGATGTCCCTCCCGAAGACTCCCAGCGCCGCGAGAAGTTCCCTCTCCGCCCCGGCGGCCATCGCGCCCATTTCAAGGGACGCCGCCAACAGCGCCCCGGTCTTGAGGGCGTGCAGCTGCGCCAGCTCGGATTCGTCGAGCGACCGGTTCTCGCCCAGGAGGTCGAGCGCCTGCCCTCCGATCATGCCCCCCGCGCCGGCAGCCTCCAGGAGGTGGGCGGCGATGTCTCGCGCCTGGTCCTCCGTGCGGCCCAGGGCAAGCGTGGCCTTGTAAGCCTGGTTGGCGGCCCAGGGGATCAGCAACCCGCCCGCAAGGGTGGCGGTCTCGACTCCGTAAGCGGTGTGGACCGTGGGGTTTCCGCGACGGAGCGGTGCATCGTCCATGCAGGGAAGGTCGTCGTGGACGAGCGAGTAGGCGTGGATGAGCTCGACTGAGGCGGCCAAGTCGTAGAGTGGGCGCGCGGGCCGGGCCCCCACCTCTTCGTAGGCGACGACGAGGAGGATCGGGCGGAGGCGTTTTCCGCCGCTGAGGACACCTGCGCGCACCGCCGCACCGAGGGAGGGAGAGACGATGGCCGCCAGTGCGTCCGCGGATCGGTGCAGCGCACGTTCGACGGGCTCTCGCCGGCTCCGCAGGAAATTGGCGAGGGGAAGGTCAGCCATCGCCCGTCCCCCCAGGCTCCCCACCGTCCCCTACGCTCATTTCCTCCACGGCGTCGCCCTCGGGCCCGATGAGCTCCTCGACACGCAGCTCGGTCTTCGCAAGCATCTCACGGGCGTGCCCCAAATGGGCCACCCCCTCCTCGAAGAGGGCCAGGGCTTCGTCCAGCTCCAGCGTGTCCGAATCGAGTGCCGCGACGATCTCCTCGATCCGCTTCAGCCGCGCGTCCAGTCCGGTGTCATGTGCCACGGTCGTCCCCTCCTGTCCATTCCTTCGCGGCGTGGGTCGCGGCTTCCAGCGGCCGCTCCGTTACCGCGCAGGGAACATACCCGTCCAGCACACGCAACCTGAAGTCCCGCCCGCGCGGGAAGTCCCCTGTCCTGCGCAGAAGAGTCCCGTCCCGGCCGAGGGGCACCGCGTACCCGCGAGCGAGCGTCGAGAGCGGCGACAGCGCGTCCAGCGACGCGGCGGCCCTGGACAGCCGGCTCGATTCGTGCCGGATTCGGGCGCGCATCGCCACCGCCATCCCCAGACGGGCGGCCGCGACCCTGTCCCGGGACACCTGCACCCGGCGGCGGCCGCGGCGGAAGAGCGAATCACCCAGCTGCTCCAGCCACCAGCGCCGCGACCGCACCTGCCCGGTCAGGCCCCGTCCGAGCCTCTGGCCCATTGCTTCCAGGCGCTTCGCCACCCATTCGCGATCCGGCGCCACCGTTTCCGCGGCCGCCGACGGCGTCGCGGCGCGCACGTCGGCCACCAGATCGCATATTGTCACGTCGGTCTCGTGGCCCACCCCCGACACCACCGGCACCGGACTGAGGGCCACCGCCCGCGCGACCGCCTCCTCGTTGAACCCCCACAGGTCTTCGATCGATCCGCCGCCCCTGGCCACGATGATCACGTCCACTCCCGGGGCTTGCGCCAAGGCCGACACGGCCGCCGCGATCTCCTCCCCCGCCCCCACCCCCTGCACCCGCGTCCCTCGCACGAGGAGGCGCAGCCAAGGCGCCCGCCGCGCGACCACCGCCACGATATCGCGCAGTGCCGCACTGGTAGGCGACGTCACGATACCCACCGTGCCGGGAAAAGCCGGCAATGCACGCTTGCGGCCCGGGTCGGTGAGGCCCTCGGCGTCGAGCCGCGCCCGCAGCCGGTCGAAGGCGAGCTTCCACATCCCGCCTTCGCTCTCGGTCTCCAGCTTCGATGCGACCAGCTGAAAGACGCCCCTGGCCTCGTACAGCGTGAGGCCCCCGAAGACGCGCAGCGTCATTCCCTCGTCAGGATCGGCCGGCAGGCGCGCGGCGTCGCGACGGAACATGACGCAGCGGAGCTGGGCCGCCTCGTCCTTGAGGGTGAAGTAGCAGTGGCCGGAGCGCTGCCTGCGGAAGTTCGTCACCTCGCCGCCGACCCAGAGGCGGGGCAAGGTCTCCTCGAGGAGGAGGCGGGATGCGCGATTGACCTGGCGCACCGTCCATACGCGCGGGGGCGGGGGCCGGTTCGTCTCACGCGGGCGGTCCGCTCCGCCGCCGGGCGGAACAGAGTCCGTGAACAGGTCGAAGGTCCGGTCGGTCACCTGCCCGCTTTCCGCAGCCTGATCGCGGCTTCGACGGTGTTCGCAAGGAGCATGGCGATCGTCATGGGGCCCACCCCACCCGGCACCGGGGTGATGGCCGCGGCCACCTCGCTCACCCCCTCGAAGTCGACATCGCCGACGACCCGGTAGCCCCGCTCGCGCGTCGGGTCGTCCACGCGGTTCGTGCCCACATCGATCACCGTGACGCCGGGTTTCACCATCTCCCCGGTCACCGTGTTCGGACGTCCGACGGCGACGATCAGCATGTCGGCCGTGCGCGTGAGTGCGCCCAGGTCGGCGGTGCGGCTGTGGGCCACGCTCACCGTGGCGTTCCCGCCGGGAGCGCGGCGCAGAAGCAGCAGCGCCATGGGCTTTCCCACAATGTTCGACCGGCCCACCACCACGACGTGCTTCCCCGATGGGTCGACCCCGCTGCGGAGCAGCATCTCGATCACGCCGCGCGGCGTACACGGTGCCAGGACGTCCAGGTCGCCCGTGGCGAGGCGGCCGACATTCACGGGGTGGAAGCCGTCGACATCCTTTTCGGGGTCGATCGCCAACAGGACCTTGGACTCGTCGATCTGACGCGGCAACGGCAGCTGCACGAGGATGCCGTGAATCGCCGGGTCGGCGTTCAACTCCGCGATCAGGCCGAGCAGTTCCTCTTCCGTCGTCTCGGCGGAGAGGGTGACCTGCCGCGAGTGGATCCCCGCCTCCGCAGCCGCCCTGTTCTTCATGCCGACGTAGAGCCGGCTGGCCGGGTCGTCGCCCGCCAGCACCGTGGCGAGCCCCGGCACCAATCCCTCCCGGGCGAGCTCCCCGACCTGTGCGTTGAGTTCGTCCCGGATCGTCCGGGCGATGTCCTTGCCTGAGATGATTCTTGCCGGCATGTCTTCCTGTCTGGTTTGAGGTTCCTCCGGAGCGCCCGTACGGTGCGGGGGCGTCAGCGGGCGAAGTCGATGGCCCGCGTTTCACGAATCACGACCACCTTGATCTGCCCGGGGTACTGGAGCTCGCCTTCGATCTTGCGGGCCACCGTCTCGGAGATGCGGGCCATGTCCTCGTCCGATACCCGTTCGGGGCGCACCATGACCCTGAGTTCGCGGCCGGCCTGGATCGCGAAGCAGCGCTCCACTCCGCGCTGTTCCATGGCCAGCTCCTCCAGCTTCTCGAGCCGCTTGACGTAGCCCTCGAACATCTCCCGGCGGGCCCCCGGACGGGCCCCGCTTATGGCATCCGCGGCGGTGACGAGCCACGCTTCGGCGTATCGGTGGGGCTCTTCGTCGTGGTGCGAGCGAATGGCGTTGAGGACCAGGTCGGGCTCCTTGTAGCGCTTGCAGAGACGGTAGCCGAGTTCGACGTGGCTCAGCTCCTGCTCGTGCGTGAGACCCTTCCCGACGTCGTGCAGCAGGCCCGCCCTGCGCGTCATCTGCACGTCCAGCCCCATCTCGGCGGCCAGGTTTCCGGCGAGCACCGCGACCTCCCGGGAATGGGCGAGCTGGTTCTGCCCGTACGAGGTGCGGAACTTCAGGTTGCCGAGGACCTTGACGATCTCCGCGTGCACGTTGTGGATGCCCAGCCCGTAGAGCACCTCCTCGGCGGCCTCCCGCATCTCGACCTCGACCTCTTCCTGGCTCTTGGCCACGATCTCCTCGATTCGCCCCGGATGGATTCGGCCGTCCTCGATGAGCTTGGCCAGGGCGACGCGCGCGACTTCCCGGCGGATCGGGTTGTATCCGGATAGAACGACCGCCTCGGGCGTGTCGTCGATGATGACATCGATTCCGGTCGCCTGTTCGAAGGCCCGGATGTTGCGCCCCTCCCGGCCGATGATCCGCCCTTTCATCTCGTCCGAGGGCAACTGCACGACCGAGACGGTCAGCTGGGCGGCTTCGTCGGCGGCCATGCGCTGCACCGCCATCGCCACCAGCCTCTTGGCCTCGCGGTCGGCGGTACGCTGGGCCTCCTCGCGGATTTCCCGCAGGTGATTGGCGGCGGCAGCCCGGGCTTCGTCCTCGAGGGCCTCGATCAGTTGGGCCTTCGCTGCCTCGGCGGTCATGCCAGACACGGCCTGAAGGCGTTCATGGGCTTCCAACCTGGTTCGCTCCACCTCCGATACCCGTTCCGCCAACTGCCGTTCGCGGTCCTTCAGGTCCCCCAGACGGCCGTCCAGGGCATGGGAGCGTTCGTCCAGGGCGTCCTGCCGGCGGTCAAGCTGGTCCGACTTGCGGTCGGCTGCCTCGTTGCGCTGGACCAGTCGGCGCTCGCCGCGCTTCACCTCTTCCCTGCGCCGACTCTCTTCCTCTTCCCAGGTTTCCTTGAGACGAAACCTGGTTTCCTGCGCCTGTAACTCGGTGGACCGGCGGAGGTTGTCGGCGTCGTCCTGCGCCCGCTTGCGGATCAGCGAGGCTTCGTCTTTCGCCGCTTCCTTCTCTTTGAGCTGCCGGGTCCGCTCCCTGCCCCTCCCCACCAGGTACCCCAGAACCGCGGCGACAGCAACCGCACCGGCCGCCAGGCCCACACCCAGCGGATCCATGTATCTTCTCCAAGACCGGAGCAGGTCCGGCCGTGTGACTCGTTGACGGCCGGGGCCGGCTCACCCGGCCCACGGCTTCCTGGTTTGCTCGATTACAATAGTCCGGGCGCCAAAGTGGGCGCAAGCGAACTACCGAATCTCCGGTCCGCCGGTTCGGTCGTCGGGAACGAAGCGGTTCCGGGCAGGCATCTCGACCGCCGCGAGTGACGCAGAGTCCAGGACAGCATCCGCCGATACGATCCCGGCGAGGTGGAGCACATAGCCGACCACAGCGTAGACCTGATCGTCGGTGAGCGTGCCGGGCGTCGTCTGCGGCATCGCCTTGCGCGTATAGTCGAAGAGGGTCGTCGCGTACGGCCAGTACCCGCCGACGGTCCTCCCCGCCGGCCATTGATCCCATTCGCCCGCGCTCACAAGCCGGTCGTTCGGCCCCTCGGTGCCGCTGGGGCCGTGGCATTGCAGACAGTAGGTCTCGTAGAGGACCCGGCCTTCAGCGACCGATCCGCTTCCTCGCGGCAGGCCCTCTCCGTCGGGTTTGACGTCGATGTCCCAGGCGGCCACGCGATCTTCGGACGCGGGCGTGCCGAACCCGAAGTGTTCCGGGGCATGAGGCGGGAGGGCGGTGGTGCCGGGTTCGTCAACGGCGGCGGAATGCGCCGGCTCCTCGGGTGAACAGGCCGCGAGTGCGCCTGCAAGCACCGCGACCAGCACCGCACCCGCCTTCACAACAGGTCCCCCAGCCCGAAGGTCACGGTTCCATCCCCGGCGACCTTCCAGGCACGCTGGTGATTCTGGTGATATGAAGTGCGCTCCCCGCGGGCCTCCCAGAGCTGATGCACGGTGGGCTGCACGTATCCGGTCTCGTCGGTGGCGCGGCTCAGGATCACCGTGTCGCGGCCGTTCCAGTTCCACAGGTGACGAAAGCGCACCGTCGACTTCGAGAGGATCGGCGGCTGCAGCACGGCGTCGGTCCACGACCTTCCCCCGTCCGTGCTGACCTCGACCCGCATGACCCGCCCACGCCCCGACCACGCGAGCCCTTCGATCTCCCACCATCCCCGCTCCGGAAGCACGTAGGGATACGACGGAAACGTGATGATCGACTTCGCGTCCATCACGAAGCTGAACTGCCGCGCCGTTCCGTCCTTGAGGGGGTCGGTGTAGCGGGAGGTCTCGTCCCGGGTCATGGTGGGCCGGTCGGTGACCTCGATGCGGCGCAGCCACTTGACCTGCGCGTTGCCCTCCCAGCCGGGAAGCAGCAGGCGTACCGGGTAGCCCTGCTCCGGACGGATCGCCTCGCCGTTCTGCACATAGGCGAGCATGGCGTCGTCCATCGACTTGTCCAGGGGGACGCTGCGCGACATGACGGCTGCGTCGCCCCCCTCGGCCAGGATCCAGCTCGCGCCGGGGCGCACGCCGACCTCGCGCAGGATCGTCGAGAGCATCACGCCTGCCCACTCGCTCGTGCTGACCAGCCCGTCGAGCTGCTGGGGCGTGATGGCGGTCGGCATCCGGTCGCGGCTGTAGGCACCGCCGCCGTTGCCGGAACACTCGATGAAGCAGATGCGCGAGGTCTGCGGATACCGCTTGAGGTCCGCCATCCGGAAGACCGTCGGGCGGTCGACCATGCCGTGCACGAGGAGCTCGTGGGACTCCGCGGCGATCTCCGGCACGCCCGCGTGATGACGCTCGAAGTGGAGATCGGAGGGCGTGATGGTGCCGTGAAGGTCCTGCAGCGGGGTGCGCGAGGAACTGGACAGCGCCAGGGTCCTCAGGAGGCGGCGGGGTTGTTCGCCGGGTGCGCGCGTTCCCACCTCTGAAACGAATCTTCCCGGGACTTTGGTGGGGTCGACGGGGGGAGGGGGCGGATCCTGGACTGTGGCCTTGAGCGCGTCCCAGCGCGTCATGACCAGACCGGTGGCCGCCGTACCTGACGCGGTCGCGAGCCAGGCGCGGCGTGATAGCCGAGGGCGTCCCCCGCTAGCAGTCCGCCGACGCGGATCCATTGCCGCTCGAATGCCGGGAGGAATCCGTACGCGGGATGCTCCACATCAGCCGGATTCCCCGGACCGCTCGTCCCGTAGCGCCTCCTCGATGCGCCCCGCAAGCGCCAGGGCCTGTTCCCGGAACCTGCTCTGTTGCTGCAGCAGCTCGTCGGACAGCGCGAGCGCGGCCATGATGGCCGTCTTTTTCGCGTCCACCTGGCCCACTCCGCCAATCTGCCGCATGCGTTCGTCGACCACCGCAGCGCAGCGCCGCGTGTAGGCTTCGTCCGCGTCGGTCCTGAGCGTGTACGTGTTTCCCGCAATCTCGACCTGGACGGTCGTGATCGACCCCCGCCCCCGGTCGCTCATTGCCTGTCTTCCATGAAGCGAATGCTGGCCGCGATCCGGTCGATGCCCGCACGACCCAGTTCGATTCGGCGACGCAGATCCCGGTTCTCCGCCTCGAGCTCCTGGACCCGCCGCGACAGCGTCCCCGGATCCTCTTCGCCCTCCACGAACTGACGCAGCATCGCCGCGCTCTGTTCGGCCCGCTCCTCGCCCCTGGCCGCTCTTTCACGGGCCGCCCTCACCTCGGCGATGGCCAGATCGACGGCCGTCTCCAGCGAGTCCAGTCCCGGCGCCCGGGAACCGGCCGACCGCTCAACTCCTCGCTTCGACACCGGTCTCCTCCTTGACTTTTCTGAGCACCCGCCGACAGGCCCTGTCGACTTCCTTGTCCGTGAGGGTTCGCCCACGGGCGCGAAAACGCAAGCGCAAGGCAACCGATCTCATGGAGGGGGGCAGGTCGTCACCCTCGTAGAGATCGAAAACCTCGACCGCCTCGAGGAGCTTGCCGGCGCCCTTGCGGGCCGCCGCCATAATCTTCCCCACCGCCTTGTCCGCTGGCACCAGGAAGGCAAAGTCACGCTGTACGGCGGGCTGGTCCGGGAGATCACGTGCCGTCACCTCCGGCCTGGGCGCGGGAGAATCCGGCAGCACCACCTCCCCCCCCACCACCACCCCCGCCCAGCGCGGCAGGTCCATCGCGCCTGGATCGATCACCCCCCCCCGCCCCACCACCTCACCCCCCGCACTCCTCAGCACGTACCCCCGCCCCGCCACATACGGCGCCTCGGCCGCGCCACCATCCACCGGGACCACGCACCCCCCCGGAAACGCCTCCGCGGCAACCAGTTCCAGCACTCTGGCCAGGTCGTAGACATCGAACGGCTCCCCCGGCGCGGACCAGTGCGGGGGCGTGCGCCGCCCCGTCAGCACCACCGCCACCCGGGACGACTCCGCGGGCGCCTCACCCGGCACGGGAGAGGGCGCGAACGCCGTCCCGATCTCGAAGAGGCGCACGTCGCGCACGCCCCGCGCCATGTTGTGCTCCATGTGCGCCAGCAGCCCGGGGAGGCGGTCGCGCCGCAGGTAGCCCTCGTCGCGCGACATGGGGTTCAGGAGGGGCACGTCGCCGTGGCGGGCGGGTCCCAGCGCGGGGGTCTGCGCCTCGCTGATCCCGTCGGCGGCGAGGAGCGCGCGAAGCGTATCCTCGAGCTGGAAGAGCGGGTCGTCGGGGACGGTCCCGGGCCGCGCCGGTGACATGACCTCGGGGAAGGCGTCGAAGCCGTGGGTGCGGGCGACCTCCTCGATGAGGTCCACCTCGCGCCGGGTGTCGTAGCTGCGGTGGCCGGGGACGACCACCTCCAGCTCGTCGCCGCCCCGCTCCGTCACCGAGTATCCCAGCGGCGTCAGCAGCGCGGCGATCTCGCCGGGCGTGAACTCAACGCCGAGCAGATGGTGGACGCGGGAAGGCCGCAGCGACACCACCGGCGCCTCCCAGGGCACGGGGTGGACATCGATGACCTCGCCCTCCCCCGCCCCACCCGCAACCGCCACGATCAGCGAGGCGGCCCGGGTCAGCGCCGTCTCCATGGTGACGGGATCGACGCCGCGCTCGAAGCGGTAGCTCGCGTCGGTGGACATGCCGAGCGCCCGACGCGTGGCCCGCACCTGGCGCGGCTCGAAGAGCGCGCACTCGAGCACGATGTTCACGGACTCGGCCGAGACCTCGGAGTCGCGCCCCCCCATCACCCCCGCCACGGCCACCGGCACCTCCGCGTCGCGGATCATCAGCATGTCGGGGGTGACCGCGCGCTCCTCGCCGTCGAGGGTGACCAGCGATTCTCCCGGCCGTGCCCGGCCGACCACGATCGTGGCGTCCGCCAGGCGGTCCAGGTCGAAGGCGTGGAGCGGCTGCCCCAGCTCGAGCATGACGTAGTTGGTGGCGTCCACGACGTTGTTGATCGGACGTGCCCCCGCGGCGGCCAGGCGGTCGGCGAGCCAGCGCGGCGAAGGCCCCACCTTCACGCCCCGGACCACGGCCCCGAGGTACCGCGAACAGAGATCCGGATCTTCGATTTGGATGCGCACTCCCGCCGAGCCGCTCTCCGCGGTCCCCCCGGCGAAGGACGCGTCAAGCACCGGCGCTTCTCCCGGAAAGGACGGTAGCGCGATCGCGGCCTCACCTTCGGGGTGCAGCTCCCGCGCGATCCCCACATGCGAGAGCAGGTCCCCCCGGTTGGGCGTGACCTCGACGTCGAGGCGGACATCGTCCAGCCCCACCGCCTGTGCGAACGGCGCCCCCGTCTCGTACTCGCCCTCCAGCAGCATGATCCCGGCGTGGTCCTCGCCCAGCTCCAGCTCGCGCTCGGAACAGAGCATGCCCTGGCTGACCTCGCCGCGGATCTTGCGCTTCCCGATCCGGAAACCGCCCGGAAGAACGGCCCCCACCGGCGCGAAGGGATAGTAAGCGCCCTCCACCACCACCGGAGCCCCGCATACGATCGACACCTCACCCTCGGGTCCCATCACGCGACAGAGCGTCAGCCGGTCGGCATTCGGGTGCGGCCGCGCTTCGAGCACACGGCCGATGACCACGTCCGCCAATCCTTCGGCGAGGTCGACAACCTCTTCCACCGGCGCCCCGCGCAGCGCCAGCCGCTCCATCGCCTGCGCCGGCGTCAACCCGATTCCGGGCGCCACATCGCGCACCCAGCGGTACGAGACCTTCATCGGGCCGCCCTCATACGACGATCCTCACCAACCACCCGCGACCGCGGCCCTCCCGACACCGTCCCGCTCACGTGAACTGCCCCAGGAACCGCATGTCGTTCTCGTAGAACAGCCTCAGATCCCTGACCCCATGGCGCAGCAGCGCCACCCGCGCCGGCCCCATCCCGAAGGCCCACCCGGTGTAGCGCTCCGAATCGTACCCCACGTTGTCCAGCACGGCCGGGTCGACCATCCCCGCGCCCATGATCTCGATCCAGTCGGTCTCCTCCTCGCGGCCGTCCTCGCGCACGATCACCCGCTTCACGTCCACCTCCGCCGACGGCTCCGTGAACGGGAAGAACGACGGACGGAAGCGCACCTGCGTCCCCGGTCCCCAGAACCGCCGCGCGAACTCGGCCAGCGTCGCCTTGAAGTCGACGAACGTCACCCCCTCGTCCACCACCAGCCCCTCGACCTGGGCGAAGGCGGGCGTGTGGGTCGCGTCGTAGGTGTCGCGGCGGTAGACCATGCCCGGCGCGATGATCCGGATCGGCGGCGGGTACTTCTCCATCGTGCGGATCTGCACCGGCGAGGTGTGGCTGCGAAGCAGGAGGCCGGGGGCGAGGTAGAGCGTGTCCTGCTCGTCGGCGGCGGGATGATCGAGGGGCGTGTTGAGCGCGACGAAGTTGTACCATTCGTTGTCCACCTCGGGCCCGCGGGCCCGCGTGAAGCCCAGGCTCCTAAAGATCTGCCAGATGTCGTCGACCACCTGGCTGACCGGGTGGATCGTCCCCCGCCACTTGCCACGCGCCGGAAGAGTGAGGTCCAGCGAGTCCGGGTCGGAAACGGCCGCAGCCGAGAACTCGCGCGATCGCTCCTCGAGCGCCCCGGACAGTGCCTTCTTCACACGGTTCGCCTCGGCACCCGCCGCCGGACGCTCCTCGCGGCTCAGCCGGCCCAGCTGCCGGAGCAGCGCCGACACCCGGCCCTCCTTGCGGCCCAGATACCGGACGCGGACCCGCTCCAGTTCGTCCGGGTCCGCCGCCCGCCCGATCGCCGCCCGGGCGTCCGCCTCGATCCTGCGGAGGTCGTCGATCACCGCCGGTCGGGACGCGCGCCTAGAGGACCATGGCCGAAACCCCCGGTGCTACGAGGGGTTCAGCCACCGCTAGTTCTCCAGCGCCGACTTCGCCCGGTCCGCCAGGGAAGAGAAAGCGTGCGGACTGCGAATGGCGAGGTCGGCGAGCGCCTTGCGGTCGAGTTCGACCCCGGCGCGACGAAGTCCGTTCATGAAGCGGGAGTAGGAGAGGTCGTTCTGGCGCGCGGCGGCGTTGATGCGGGTGATCCAGAGGCGGCGGAAGTTGCGCTTCTTCTTCTTCCGGTCGCGGTAGGCGTGCTCCCAGCCCTTCTCCACGGCGTCCTTGGCCGTCCGGTACAGGTTCTTCCGCCCGCCGAAGTACCCCTTGGCGTTCCTGAGGACCTTCTTCTTGCGTTTGTTGCGTGCGACAGCGCGAGTCGAGCGCGGCATGGTCTCGTCCTCCTATGTACCGGGAAGCATGCGGCGCACCCGCGCCACGTCGGCCTTGGACGTGGACGTCGACGAGCGGAGGCGACGCTTCCGTTTTCTGTTCTTCTTCGTGAGGATGTGGGACTTGTATGCCCGCCTCCTGACGAGCTTCCCCTTTCCGGTTCGGCGGAACCGCTTCGCGGCACCCCGGTTCGACTTCATTTTCGGCATGGGTACTCCCTTGAGTATCCTGGTCGCGGGTTGAGTCGAGCGGTGTCCTCCCGATTGCAGCGGGAGGGGACGGCCGCTCTCCGTCAGTCCTTCAGCGGGGTCAGAATCATGGACATCTGGCGGCCCTCGAAGTTCGGGTACTGCTCGATTTTTCCGAACTCGTCGAGGTCCTCGGTGAGGCGCAACAGCACCTGGCGTCCCAGTTCCGGGTGAGTGATCTGCCTTCCGCGGAACATCATGGTCAGCTTGACCTTGTTTCCTTCCTGGAGGAAGCGGCGGGCGTGCCGCAGCTTGAACTCATAGTCGTGATCCTCGATTCCCGGGCGGAACTTCACTTCCTTGATCTGGGTCGTGTGCTGCTTCCTTCTGGCCTCTCGGGCCGCGCGGGCCGCCTTGTACTTGTACTTGCCGTAGTCCATCATCCGGACCACTGGCGGCCTCGAATCGGGGGCTACTTCGACCAGGTCGAGTCCCCTCGCGGCGGCCCTGGCACGTGCTTCGTCCAGGGAAACGATCCCGATCTGTCCCCCGCCTTCCCCAATCAACCGAACCGGACTGATCCGGATCTGTTCGTTCACCCGGACGCGTTTTTCTGCGATCTTGAGTCCCTCCTGTCGTGTGTGGCGGTTCACCCGCCGTACTTCCGGCCGCCGACGTCAAGGGCAATGGAAAAGCCCGGAAGAACCGGGCCACATGACCTGCCGGACGGAGCCTGCGCTCGCCGACCTGTGACCCGGAAGCCCAAGAGCTGGGGGTGAGAGGCGGTCAGTCCTCTTCTTCCTGACTTGTCCTTGCCGCAACCGCCGCGGCGATACGCCCTCGATGAGGGCAGGTACAGATTTGAATCATAGCGGAAAATGACTGTCGTCGTCAAATGTCGTGAGGCCATGGCATGACTGCCGCCGACATCCCGGGGCCCACCTATCCGTGGGCGCCCAGCGCCCGGCTCGCCACCTCTTCCCTGAGCCGCCGCACGAAATCCCCCCGCTCCATCGTGACCTGCTTTCGCCCCTTCCCCCGCATCCGCACCGAGACCGTCCTGGCCTCCGCCTCGCGCTCCCCGACGATCCCCATGTAGGGGACCTTCTGCGTCTCCGCCGCCCGGATCCGGTAACCGAGCGTGTCGCGCTCCTCCGTCTCCACGCGCAGTCCCCCCGCCTCCAACTGCGCCGCCAACTCCCTCGCCGATGGCGCCCACTGCTCCGAGACCGGCAGAATGCGCACCTGCACGGGAGCCAGCCAGAGCGGGAACGCACCCCCGTAGTGCTCGATCAGGCCGCCGATGAACCGCTCCATCGACCCGAGCAGCGTGCGATGGATGACCACGGCCCGGTGGCGGTGGTTGTCCGCGCCCACGTACTCGAGGCCGAAGCGCTCCGGCATGAGGAAGTCCAGCTGAAAGGTCCCGCCCTGCCATTCCCTTCCGAGCGCGTCGGTGACCAGGATATCGACCTTGGGGCCGTAGAAGGCGCCCCCGCCCTCGTCGAGTTCGTAGTCCAGGCCGCGGTCGCGCAGCACTTCGGCCAGCCGGTCGGAGGCCGCGTCGTACACCGCCGCGTCGCCGATCGCCTTTTCGGGGCGGGTGGAGAGCGCGGCGCGGTACTCGTAGCCGAAGACCTTGAGCAGGTAGTCGCCCAGGTCGAGGAGACGGTTGTACTCCTCGGCGATCTGGTCCTCGCGGATGAAGATGTGCGCGTCGTCCTGGGTGAAGGAGCGAACGCGCAGCATGCCGTGCAGTGTCCCGGAGCGCTCGTAGCGGTAGCAGGTGCCCAGCTCCGCGAAGCGCAGCGGCAGGTCGCGGTAGGAACGGACCTGCGACCGGTAGATCATGAAGTGGTGGGGGCAGTTCATCGGCTTCATGCGGAACCGCGTACCGTCGTCGTCCATGGCCGGGAACATGTCGTCGGCGAAGACGTCGAGGTGGCCCGAGATGCGGTAGAGTTCCTCGCTGGCGACGTGCGGCGTGTAGACGATCTCGTAGCCGTGCTCGACGAGGGTCTCGCGCAGGAAGTCCTCGATGATGCGCCGGACGCGGCCGCCGTTGGGGTGCCACAGCACGAAACCGGGGCCGACCTCTTCCTGAATGGAGAAGAGGTCGAGACGCTTACCGAGCACGCGGTGGTCGCGCTTCTTCGCCTCTTCCAGGCGGTGCAGGTGGGTGCGCAGGTCCTTCTTCTTGTGGAAGGCGGTGCCGTAGATGCGCTGGAGCATCTGGCGGCGTTCGTCGCCTCGCCAGTACGCGCCCGCCACGCTGAGCAGCTTGAAGTGCTTCAGCCGGCCGGTGCTGGGGATGTGGGGGCCGCGGCAGAGATCGAGGAAGGGGCCGTCGCGGTAGACGGTGATGACCTCGTCTTCGTCGAACTCGTCGAGCCGTTCGAGCTTGAGGGGGTCGTCGGCGAAGAGGTCGCGGGCCTCGGCCTTCGTGACGACCTGGCGCTCGAATGGGTGGTCGGACTGCACCACATCGGCCATGAGCTTCTCGATGGCCTCGATCTGCTCGGGCGTGAACGGCTCGGGCACGTCGAAGTCGTAGTAGAAGCCGTCGTCGATGGCCGGGCCGAAGCCGATGCCGGCGCCGGGGACCAGTTCGCGCACCGCGGTGGCGAGGACGTGGGCGGCGGAATGGCGGAGCACGCCGAGCGCCTCCGGGTCGCGGTCGGTGAGGAGACGGACCGAGTCGCCATCGGCGAGAGGGCGGTTCAGGTCGACGATCTCGCCGTCCACGACGGCGGCCAGGGCGGCGCGGGCCAGGCCGGGGCCGATTTCGGCGGCGAGGGTGGCGGAGGTGGCGCCGGCGGGCAGCGGCACCGAGCGGCCGTCGGGGAGGGAGACTTGGATGGGTTGGCTTTGCATGGCGGGAAAGCTAACCCGCAACCGTGGCGAGGTGGGAGTGGGCCGCTTCGCACCGTCTGCAGCGAGGTTCTCCGCAGTGACGGAGCGCGGAACTCAGGAGCGGCGGCGAGCCGTCCGCGGACCAATCCCCACGAGCAGTGAGAACGGCGAGACACCGGAGGTTTCTTGACGGGATTCTACCTCCCCGGCGGCCACGGCCTGTCCGTAACCCTCCCCAGCGGCTGCTCGTCGCGACTCGGGCGGAACGCCTGCCGCGCCGCCATGTCATACCGGTCTCCCGGCGCGAGAAAGTAGAACAGTCCACCCCCATCGAGTGTCGCATCGTGGTCGTAGATGACGGCGTAGCTCTGGCCTACGACCTCGAAGCGGTCGCCACGCACGACGATCGCGGTATTCTCATCCAGCCCGATCCCCAGCAACTCGGGCTTCGCACGGATCACCTCGACCATGTCGAAGTGGCGGTTCCGCCGCAGCAGGTGCTGGTCGATCCCGACACCCCTGAGGAATCCGAGCCCCACCTCGTGGTCTCCCATCATGACCGTGTTGGTGCGGGTGTCTCCCCGCACCAGGTATGACCCCTGAATTGAAGCGCCCGCCGACGACCCGCCGATCACGCCGCCCCGGTTCAGGACTTCCCACAGCGCATCGTGGACCTTCGTGTCCAGGTAGGCGTCGGCCAGCCGCCACTGGCGCCCTCCTGTGAACCACACGCCCCGGGCCTCGAGCAGGGGCTCGACGAAGGCGTCGGTGTTCGCGACCTCGGGGTCGTTGGTGTGCAGGATGGTGATGTCGGTCGCGCCCGCCCGCTCGAAGGGACGGCGGCCGCCGAAGAACTGATCGTAGTTGTCACCGCCGCCTGCCGTCGGAATGATGACGATTGGCGCCGACGGGCCGCCAGCGAGTTCGACGAACCGGGCGAAAACCGCGGGATCGGAGAGGGAGCCGCCGGCGACGATCAGCGTACCGCTGGCCGGGCCGACCTGCTGGGCGGCGAGGGGAATGGCGGCGAGGAGTGTGAAGAGGCAGAGGGGGATGGCACGGTAGATCTTCACGGCGATTTCCTCCGATGGGAGTGGCGTAAGCTGGTAGCACGGCGACTGCAAACCCAAAGTGCCCTGTCGGCCAGCAGGGTGAAAGGGTGGCCCGAGAGTCCGTGGATCTGCCCACGGGAGAGGCGAGGGACGTCGGGGCGCTGAGCGGAGCCACCGCGCGCGCACCGAAAAATGGTGCGCAGGCGGGTCACCCCGTCCCCGGGGGCCGGAGCCGGTTCCAGCGCTCGATGAAGGCGACCGCCGCATCGACGGACGCCGCGGTCATGGCCCGGCCCCGCTCAGCCGAGGCTTCAGTGGGATCACGAACGCCCCACACCCCGGTGCTCGACATCTCCGCCGCGGAGGTGCCTTTGCCGGTTTCCTCCGCCTTGAGTCCCTCGGCGAGGAAGAGCGCGAGCGCCGTCGGGTCGCCCGCGAGAACCTCGTCCAGCATGGCCTCCCGGTGGGACGGCATGGTCACCTCCGCGGGGTGGGCCGCACCCAGGTCGACCAGTTCCGGAATCAGGTACAGCAATCGCGACGTTTCGCCGGTGCCGCCATGCCGGTCGAGTTGGGGAGCCGGCCCGCCTGTCGCCGTGGAGACGGTTCCGGCTGCCCTGAAGGGACCCGTGACCGCCCCGAGGTCGACCGCGATGCCCGGCGTCTCCTGATTGATGCGATTCACGATGAAGGTCGTGATCGCCCGGTTTCCACCATGGGCGTTCATGATCAGGAATCGCTTGAATCCATGACGAATAAGACTTTTGACAACTTCCACATACACTTCCTGGACCAGTGTTGATGGAAGCGTAATCGTGCCGGCGAATCCCATGTGGTAGGGAGACTGTCCGGGAAGGAGGATCGGCGCGACCAGTACATCGGCGCGAAGCCCGATCAGCTTTGCCCGCTCCACCCCGTTCAGGTAATCGGTGCCGATGGGCAGATGGGTCCCGTGCTGCTCCAGCGCAGCCACTGGAATGATCACCATGTCGCTGCGGGTCAGGAGATCCTCGACCTCGGGGCGGGTCATGTGGGGCAGGTAGTTGCGCACCTTGACGACAGGGGGAAGTTCGGTCGTTTGGGCGGCGGCGGGCGCCGCGATGGCCAGAAGTGCAGCGGGGAGCAGGGCGAGAATGCGCATGGGAGCCTCGTTTCGGGGCACGGTGGGGGGGGATGTTGCATGATGAGTGCGCGGGTGCGCGAGGAGGCACGATAGGCGCTGGAGGGCGGAGGCTCAAACGCGTACCCGCCACGGATCAAGAGAAACGGGGCCCGGACACTGTCGCGCCCGGACCCCGCTCCGTTCAACCGGCCCCCATCCCGCCGAACCCGCGCGGGGAGGGATTCGGGGTGCGGCTAGTACATCCCGCCCATGTCGCCCCCGCCGCCCGGCATTGGCGGCTTCTCGTCCTCGGGGCGCTCGACGACGACCGCCTCGGTGGTGAGCAGCAGGCTCGCGATCGATGCGGCGTTCTGCAACGCGCTCCGCACGACCTTGGTCGGGTCGATCACGCCGGCCTTGACCAGGTTCTCGTAGTCGTCGGTCTGGGCGTTGTACCCGTAGCCGCCCTCGCCTTCGCGCACCTTCGCGACCACGATCGACGCCTCGGCGCCCGAGTTCTCCGCGATCTGCCGGATCGGCGATTCGAGCGCGCGGCGCAGGATGTTCGCGCCGACCTGCTCGTCCTCACGGTCGAAGTCGAGGCCGTCCACGGCCGTCTGGGCCCGCAGCAGCGCCACGCCGCCACCCGGAACGATGCCCTCCTCGACGGCCGCGCGGGTCGCGTGCAGGGCGTCCTCGACCAGAGCCTTCTTTTCCTTCATCTCGGTCTCGGTGGCCGCGCCCACGTTGATGACGGCCACGCCGCCCGCCAGCTTCGCCAGGCGTTCCTGGAGCTTCTCGCGGTCGTAGTCCGAGGTGGACTTGTCGATCGCGACCTTGATCTCCTCGATGCGCCCGTGGATCTTGTCCTCGCCGCCGGCCCCGTCGATGACCGTGGTGTTGTCCTTGTCGATCACGACGCGCTTCGCGGTGCCGAGATCGCTGACCACGGCGTTCTCCAGCTTGAAGCCGACCTCTTCCGAGATCACCTGTCCGCCGGTCAGGACCGAGATGTCCTGCAGCATGGCCTTGCGGCGGTCACCGAAGCCGGGCGCCTTGACGGCCGCGACCTTGAGCGTGCCGCGCAGCTTGTTCACCACCAGCGTCGCGAGCGCCTCGCCCTCGACGTCCTCGGCGATGATCAGGAGCGGACGGCCCATCTGCGCGACCTTCTCGAGGATCGGCAGAAGGTCCTTCATGGAGGACACCTTCTTGTCGTGGATGAGGATCATCGGCTCCTCGAGCTCTGCCTCCATCCGCTCCGGGTCGGTCACGAAGTAGGGGGAGAGGTAGCCGCGGTCGAATTGCATGCCCTCGACCGTGTCCAGCTCGGTCTCGAGGCCGCGCGCCTCCTCGACGGTGATGACGCCGTCCTTGCCGACCTTCTCCATCGCCTCGGCGATCAGCTCGCCGATCTCCATGTTGTTGTTGGCCGAGATGGCCCCGACCTGGGCGATCTCGCGCTTGCCCTTGGTCTCGGTGGACGTGTCGGCGAGTGACCTCACGACCGCGTTCACGCCCCGGTCGATGCCCCGGCGGATGCCCATGGGGTTGGTTCCGGCGGTCACGTTCTTGAGCCCCTCGCCGTAGATGGCGTGGGCGAGCACGGTGGCTGTGGTGGTGCCGTCACCCGCCACGTCGGACGTCTTGGTGGCCACTTCCTTGACCATCTGGGCGCCCATGTTCTCGACCGGGTCCTCCAGCTCGATCTCCTTGGCCAC
Source organism: Longimicrobiales bacterium (assembly GCA_965211795.1). Lineage (GTDB taxonomy): Bacteria > Gemmatimonadota > Gemmatimonadetes > Longimicrobiales > Gaopeijiaceae > Bin94. The sequence continues at coordinate 1,626,298 of OZ242973.1, read as the reverse complement.
GGACACGCCGTCCTTGGTGACCGTGGGAGAGCCGAACTTCCGGTCGATGACGACGTTGCGGCCCTTGGGCCCGAGGGTGACCTTGACCGCCCGGGTGAGCTGGTCCACGCCGGACTTCAGCCGCCCGCGTGCCTCGATGTCGAAATCCAGTTCCTTCGCTGCCATTTCGCTTGTCTCCTGGTATGTGCTAGGTGAGCGCCCCGCTGGCGCCCCCCGGCGGGTGGTTTAGTTGACGATGGCCAGGACGTCCGATTCGCGGAGAATCAGGTACTCGTCCCCGTCGACGGTGACCTCGGTGCCGCTGTACTTCCCGTACAGGACACGGTCCCCGGCCTTCACTTCCATCGGGCTCCGGCTTCCGTCGTCGTTCACCTTGCCGGGTCCAACGGCGACGATCTCGCCCTCCTGCGGCTTCTCTTTGGCGGTGTCGGGGATGTACAGGCCTCCCCGCATCTGCTCGCCCTCTTCCAGGGCCTTGACCACCACGCGATCCGCCAGGGGCTTGATCCGGTCTGCGGCAGACATGCGCTCCTCCTTGGGTGTCTGGGTTGGGTTCGGGTTTTCGGGCGATCTGCCCGGGCCGTTAGCACTCACAGTTTGCGAGTGCTAACAGCGGCGCTTGAGTTTCGCAGGAGGGATGCGGTTCGTCAACCCATGCGGGTGGCTTGGCGGTCCAGGTGGGCTCCCGCGATCCCAAGTCCCTCCAGCGTCAGGTGCGGTTCCACCCTGTCCACCGATGAAACGTGCGGCCCGATCACCGGCGCGAAGCCACCGGTCGCAACCACCAGAATCTTCTCCGATTCCCAGCTTTCCCTGATCTGCCCGACGATGGTGTCGATCGCGCCCACCGCAGAGTAGAACACACCACTCCGGATACAGGCTTCGGTGCGGCGCCCGATGACCTCGGAGGGCGGCGCCAGGTCCACGCGCGGCAACTTGGCCGTACTGCGCGCCAGCCAGTCGAGTCCGGCGCTGACCCCCGGCGCGATCACGCCTCCGATGAAGACACCCTCTTCCGTGATGCAGTCAAAAGTGGTTGCCGTGCCCAGGTCGACGACGATGGTGTCACAGCCGAAGCGCATCCGTGCGGCCAGCGTGTTCAGGATCCGGTCGGCTCCCACGGTGAGCGGCTCTTCGACACCGATCGTGATGGGCAGATCGGACCTGGCGGTCACCTGAATGACCGGCCCTTCCACGATGGACGAGAGTACCCGGCGCAGCGTGCGGTCTTCGGCGGGCACCACCGACCCGATGACGGCCCGGCGAATGGGAGCGGGATCCTGCGCCCCGGAGTCCAGCAGCGCACGCAGCAGGACCCGGTATTCGTCCTCCGTGCGGGGCACACCGGTACTGATCCGCCAATGTGCGTGGACTTCGCGTCCCGTGAGGCTCAGGAGACCGAAGACGGTGTCGGTGTTCCCCACGTCGGCGACCAGCTGGCAGGCCATGTTCAGCTCCTAGGATACCGTTTGACGGCGGATGGTCCCGGCGATGAACCGGAGTGTCGTGCCGCCGTGGTCATGCACCTCGAGCGTTCCGTCGGCGAGGATGGATCCGGCGGTGACCGGGAGTCCCTCGACGGTGCGGGGGCGCTCCGAAGAATGTCTCACAATTCCGTCGATCCACAAACTGCGCCCGGCCAGGGGGGAGCGCGCGTTCACCTCCGCCAGTTCACCAGCGGGGATCTCCGACTGCTGACTCGTGCGAATCCGGGCGAGGGCGTCGATGACCTTCGTCAGGATCTTCGCACGCGAGACGGGCCGGCCGTTGGCGAGCCGGATCGAGGTTGCGGAAGCCGCGAGCGCATCGGGGAAATCACCACGCTCGTGATTCAGGTTGAGTCCGACGCCGACAAGCACGTGGTCTCCGCACCGCTCGCACAGGACCCCGCCCAGCTTCCGACCGTCGACAAGCAGGTCGTTGGGCCACTTCACCTTCACCCGCAGCTCCGGCACGACCGACTCGATCGCCACCGCCACGCCCAGCCCCACCCTGAGCGGCAACCCCCCCACGCTGCCTTCGCCCACCTCCCAGGCGACCGTCAGCCACAGCCCGCGCGGCGTGTCCGATTCCCACCGCCGCCCCCGCCGCCCCCGCCCCGCGCTCTGCCGTTCGGCCACGACCACCGCCGGCACCGGCCTCCCCTCGCCGACGAGCACCCGGGCACGGTCGTTCGTGGACGGGACCGTCGAGTGAAACTCCACCGTCGGCACCGAGAGCCGCCGCGCCCACGCTTCGGCGGATCGCCCCTCCCACCCACCCATCCCCTGCCCACCCCTCATCGCCCGCTCACGAACCACAGGAACAGCGCGCCCACCGCCCACAGATACGGCGCGAACCGATGCAGCGACCGGCTCTCGAGCATCGCGCGAAACGCCCGGATCGCCAACACGCCCGTTACACACGCGACCACCGCCGCCACACCGAGCACGCCCATCGAGACCACATCCATCCCCGAGGCCCCACCGGCCCGCCCCCCGCCCCCCCAGCTCCGGCACCTTCAACAGCGCCGCGCCCCCGATCGCGGGGACCGACATCAGGAACGAGAACGCCGCAGCCTCGCGCGGGTCCACGCCGCGCCACAGCGCAGCCACCACCGTCGCCCCCGAACGGGAGATCCCCGGCACGATCGCGGCGGCCTGCGCCAGCCCCATCAGGAGCGCGGTACCCGTCCCGGGCTTCCCGTCGGGACTCCGGGCCAGCGCGCCGCGCGCCGACCACACCACGCAACCCGTCACCAGCAGCGCCACGCCCGTCACCGCGGCGCTGTCGAAGAGCCGCGCGAAGAAGTCCCCGAACCCGACGCCCGCGATCCCCGCCGGCACCGAGGCCAGAACCAGCAGCCCCGCGTAGCGCAGCTGGACCCGATCACCCCGCACCACCCCCGCAAGCAAAGCCCCGATCCGCTCCCGGTACACGACCACCACCGACAGCAGCGTTGCGACGTGGAGCGCCACCTCGAGGGCCATCCCCGGCACCTCCAGCCCCAGCACCTTCTGGCCTATCACGAGGTGCCCCGAGCTGGAGACCGGGAGGAACTCGGTGGCCCCCTGGAGGAGACCCAGGAGGACCCCTTCGTACCAGGTCATGATCCACCCATCACGGCCTCGTAGTAGGCCTCGTAGCGCGGCAGCACGCACGAGCGGCCGAATCGCTCCACCGCCACCGCCCGCGCCCCCTCGCTGAATCGCTGCCAGCGCGCCGGGTCACTCAGCAGGCGGGTCGCGGCCGCCGTCGCCTCCCCCACCTCGCCGAGCCCGACCAGCACCCCACCTTCGCCGTCCGGCACCACCTCCGGCAGCCCGCCCACTCCATACCCCACCACCGGCACCCCGCACGAGAGCGCCTCGAGCGCCGCCAGGCCGAACGACTCCCGGTCGCTCGTCATGAGGAACAGGTCCGCGCACGAGAGCAGCTCCTCGATGGCGCCGTGCTTGCCCAGGAAGATCACGTCGCGCTCCACGCCGAGGTCGCGTGCCCGTCCGGCCGCGCGGGGACGGTCCGGGCCATCCCCGGCCATGACCAGCTTCGCCGGCATCTCGCGCCGGATCCCCGCGAAGACCTCGATCACGTCCACCACCCGCTTGACCGGGCGGAAATTGGAGACATGCATGACGATCTTCTCGTCCTCGGAGGCGAAGACCTCGCGGTGACAGGGGTCGCGGCCGCGCCGGAAGAGTTTGGTGTCGACGAAGTTGGGAATGACCTCGATGCGATCCTCCGGGACCCCGAAGTCGCGCACGGTGACCTCCTTCAGGAAGTGCGAGACCGCGGTGACCCCCTGCGAGCGCATGATCGAGAAGCGCGTGATGGGGTGGAAGGAGGGGTGCAGTCCCACGAGCGTGATGTCGGTGCCGTGCAGGGTGGTGACCAGCGGCGGTCCGCCGTTCTCCTCGAGCATCTCGCGCGCGATCCAGGCCGAGGTGGCGTGGGGGATGGCGTAGTGGACGTGGATCAGGTCGAGGGACTCGCGCAGCGCGGTGTCGTGAATGGCCGCGGCAAGTGCGAGCGTGTAGTGCGGGTGCTCGAAGAGGGGGTAGCGCTCCATCTCCACCTCGTGGAAGTACACGCGCTTGCGGAACCCCGAGAGGCGGAAGGGCTGGGCGTAGGAGATGAAGTGGACTTCGTGGCCCCGGTCGGCCAGGCCGATCCCCAGCTCGGTGGCGACGGCGCCGGAGCCGCCGTAGGTCGGGTAGCAGGTGATGCCGATCTTCATGGGTGGGCGGGCTCCGCGGTTGCCGGTGCGGCGGCCGTGTCAGCGGCAGGAGCGAGGTGGGCGCCGGGACGCCGATTCCGCTCGCGCCACGCCTTGACCACCGTGGCCGCCTGCGCTTCGAGCGGGGCCGTGCCGTCCACCTCGACCACGCCCGGTCCCAACTGGTGCTGAAACCAGGTGCGCTGCCGTTTCGCGTACCGGCGCGTGGCCCGGCAGGTGCGCTCGACCGCCTCGTCCAGGGTGATCCCGCCGGCCAGATGCGCGGCCATCTCGCGGTACCCGACGCCGTTCATGCCAGGGTCGTCCGGGGTATGGCCGGCCCGCAACAACCCCTCCACTTCGTCCAGAAAACCGGCCGCCACCATCTCGCGCGTCCGGTTCTCGATGCGCCGCCGCAGCATCGCAGGGGGTATCGATTTCCGACATACCACGCCGACGAGCCGTTTTCCCTCGGTGGGATGACGGCCATGCCACCAGGACATCCTTTGACCCGTCAGAAGGGTCACCGAGAGTGCTCTGAGCATGCGCTGGCATCCCCCCGCGATTGCAATCTCGGCTCGTTCCGGGTCCAGGACGCGCACCCAGCGCATCATTTCCCGACGTGACAGCGTGCCCAGCGCGTCCTCCAGGGCGGCCCGCCGCGCCGGGTCCAGCGGCGGCTCGCGGAAGATGGGATCGGTCAGGACGCGCAGGAAGAACCCGGTACCGCCGACCAGCAAAGGCACGCGTCCCCGAGACCGGATCTCCGCGATCCAGCGGCGGGCGCCGCGGCCGAAGTCGCCGGCGCTGTAGCGCTCGCCGGGGTCGCGGATGTCGAGACCGTGGTGCGGCACGAGCGCCCGCTCGCGCGCAGTGGCCTTCGCGGTGCCGATGTCCATGCCGCGGTACACCTGGCGCGAGTCCATCGAGATGACCTCGCCGTCCAGCTCGCGCGCCACCAGGAGCGAGAGCGCGGTCTTGCCCGTGCCGGTGCAGCCGACGATGGCGAGGAAGTCGGGCGGGCGGCCACCACCACGCGGGCCCACCCCGCTCACGACCGTCCGAACTTCCTCCGCAGCTCTCCCAGTCCGAGGCGCACCACGGTGGGGCGGCCGTGGATGTCGTGATAGGGAAGCTCGGTGGCGAAGAGCTGGTCAAAGAGCTCGTGCATCTCCTCCTGGGCCAGCTTCTGGCCGGCCTTGATCGCGGCCTTGCAGGCGAAGCTCATGGCCACCCGCTCGTTCTGGTTGTTGGCCGAGCGGGTGAGCTCCGACCCGTGCAGGAGTTCCTGGATCATCTCCCCAATGCACCGCTCGGCGTCGAAATACGGGTGCGGGCTCGGCACCGACTGCACGAGGAGCGCATTGTAGCCGAAGGGCGCGAGGTCGAAGCCAAGCCGCGCAAGGGGCTCAGAGACCGACTCGACGATCTCGAGTTCGGGTTTGGTGAGACGGACGGTGAGGGGGAAGAGGAGCCGCTGTCCCTCGCTCCGGCCATCCTCGAACCCGGCCATGATGCGCTCGTAGAGGATGCGCTCGTGGGCCGCGTGCTGGTCGAGGATGATGACCCCGTCCCGGGTCTCGGCCAGGATGAAGCTGTTGTGGATCTGCAGCAGCGCGGGCCTCGCGGCGCGCGGCATGTACACTTCCTCGGAGGCCGCGGCGTCCTCGGCCTGGGCGGCGCGGGCCCGGAAGAGGTTGATCTGGGAGATGTCGCCCGCCTCTTCACCCGGGGCGTCCCCGGCACCCACCGCCACCCCTCCACCCTGCCCCGCCCCTTCCCCCTCCCGCACCACGTGGAGCGGCCGCGGCTCGCCCCACGTCGCGGCCGACTCGATCCCCTCCAGGGTCTCGCGCACGGACGCCTCCACGAAGTCCTCCACCTGCGCGGATTTCTGGAAGCGCACCTCTGCCTTCCCCGGGTGCACGTTCACGTCCACCTGGCCGCGCGGCACGGTCAGGAACAGGAACAGCCAGGGACGCGTGTTCTCCGGCACCGTGGTGCGGTAGCCGCGGTCGGCGGCCGCAAGCACACCCGGATCCCGGAAGGGACGCCCGTTGATGAAGAGGTGGGCGCGCCGGAACCCGGGGCGGGCCCGGTCGGGGCGCTGTAACGCGCCGAAGAGGCGCATGCCGCCGCGCTGGGTGGCCACGGAGATGAGCCCCGCCGCGTCCGCGTCCTTCCAGATCGCGCCAATGCGTGCCGCCAGGTCCCGTCCCGCCGGGAGGTCGAAGACGGTCCGCCCGTTCGACTGGAAGACGAAACGGGTGTCCAGGTTCGCCAGCGCCAGCGCGTGCAGTACCTCGGAGACGGCGCGGGTCTCGACGCCGGCGGCGCGCAGGAAGCGGGCCCGCACGGGGGTGTTGAGGAAGAGGTTGCGCACATCGACGGTGGTGCCGGGGCGGCGGGGCGCGTCCTCGACGCCCTGCATGCGTCCCGCCAGCACGCGCAGGCGGCTTCCCGCGGCCTGTTTGGAGGGCGCGGTCTCGATCACCATGCGCGACACGGCGGCGATCGAGGGGAGCGCCTCGCCCCGGAAGCCGAGGGTGTGGATGTCGCGCAGGTCCTCGGCGTGGCGGATCTTGCTGGTGGCGTGGCGGTCCAGGCACACGAGGAGGTCTTCGCGGATCATGCCGCAACCATCGTCGGCGACGCGGATGCGGCCCTTGCCGCCCCCTTCGATCGACACCGTCACCGCGCCGGCGCCCGCGTCCAGCGCGTTCTCCACCAGCTCCTTGACGACCGAGGCCGGCCGCTCCACGACTTCGCCGGCCGCGATCTGGTTCGCGACGTGGTCCGGCAGGACGCGGATGCGGGGACGGGGGGCGTCGGACTGCGTCTTCATGGGCGGGGGCCGCGCTCCTGGAGGTCATCGCCGGGTGCGGATGCTGCCGCGCGGCCACGCTTGTTCAACCCATAGAAGCAACCCGTGTTGGCCCAGCTGTCCGCGGCCACCTGCTCCAGCGCCTCGCCGCGGATGCGGGCCAGGGCGGCGGCCACGTGCGGCACGAAGGACGGTTCGTTGCGGCGGCCGCGCTTCGGCACGGGGGCGAGGTAGGGCGCGTCGGTCTCGATCATGTAGCGGTCGCGGGGCACGTCGCGGGCCAGCGCGGCGTCGAAGCTCCTGAAGGTCGCGATTCCGGTGAAGGAAACGTACCACCCGGCGTCCATGGCCAGCTCGAGGAGATCGGCGGGGCCGGTGAAGCAGTGGAGCACGCCCGTCACGCGGCCGTCGCTCTCGCGGATCACGGCGGCGGTGTCGGCAACGGCCTCGCGCGAGTGGACCACCACGGGAAGGCCCAGCTCCGCGGCCAGCTCGACGTGGCGCGCGAAGCTCCTGCGCTGCGCTGCACGGGGAGCGTTGTCGTAGAAGTAGTCGAGCCCGGTCTCGCCGATGGCGGCGCAGCGCGGGTGGGCGGCGATGTCCCTCACGGCGCCGAGATCGTCGTTCGCGGGCCCGTTGACCGAGTGCGGATGGATCCCCGCCGTGCACCACACCTGGTCGTGGGCCCGGGCGAGTGCCAGGGCGACCCGGGAATCGCCGGCGTCCGAGGCGATGGTCACGATGCTGCGAACTCCAGCCTCCTGCGCCCGTGCGAGCACGGCCGCGCGGTCACCGCGGAAGGCGCGGTCGGTGAGGTGGCAGTGGGAGTCCGCGAACCTCACACCGCGGCGGCCCTCCGTGCGGCACGCTTCTTTTCCTTCTCGCGCGGGTCCGCCGTGCCGTAGCGCTTCTGGATCTCCAGCAGCGCCGGAGAGGCGATGAAGATCGAGGAGTAGGTACCGATCAGCACGCCCAGGATGAGGACCAGGGTGAAGGGACGGATCACCGCGCCGCCGAGGATGAGGAGCGAGAGGAGCACGGCCAGGGTGGTGCCCGAGGTGAGGACCGTGCGGGGGAGCGTCTCGTTGATCGAACGGTTCACGAGGCGGTAGGGGTCTTCGCGCCGTCCGCCGCGCTTGTTCAGGTTCTCGCGGATCCGGTCGAAGACGACGATGGTGTCGTTCAGCGAATACCCCAGGATGGTCAGGATCGCCGCGACGGTGGGGAGCGAGATCTCGACCCGGAAGAGCGCCAGCAGTCCCAACGTGATCATGATGTCGTGCGCGGTCGCGATGATCGCGGCCACGCCGAACCGGATTTCGAAGCGGATCGCGATGTAGAGGAGCGTGAGGACGAAGGAGAAGAGGATCGCCATGGCCGCCTGTCCCTGAAGCTCCTCGCCGACCTTGGCGCCGACCGACTCCCGCCGCACGATCTCGAATGCGGCGGTGTCGTAGGCGACCGCGACCTGTGCGGCGATGCCCCTGGCCACCTCTTCGATATCCGAACCCTCGGTGATCGGCGCCCGCACCACGAACTCGTTCTCCTCGCCGAAGCGGGTGATCGGCGGAGCATCCACACCGCCGAGGGCCTGGCGCAGGTCGCTGTCGGTTGTTTCCTGGTCGAAGCGGATCTGGACCAGCACGCCGCCGGTGAAGTCCACCCCGTATTCCTGCCACGTCCCGGTTCGGGCCAGGTTGAGGGCGATACCCACGATCCCGAGCGTCAGGACGACGCCCGAGACGACGTATGCCTTCCGGCGCAAACTGATGAATTCGTACTTCGATCTGTGAAAGAGCCACATGGCCGTATCAGTCCGTGATGGGTAGCGCCTAGACGCTGATGGGATCCGAACCCCGCTTGCCCGACAGGTACATCAGGAAGAGGGTGCGGGTCACATACATGGCGGAGAAGAAGGAGGCCACGATTCCGATGCAGAGCGTGACCGCGAAGCCCCGCACGGGCCCCGTTCCGAACTGGAAGAGGATCAGGCCCGTGATGAGGGTGGTGATGTTGGCGTCGACGATGGCGGACACGGCGTTGCCGAAGCCCTCGTCGACCGCCGTGCGGGGAGCGCGCCGGGCCTCGAGCTCTTCTCGTATTCGCTCGAAGATCAGCACGTTCGCGTCCACGGCCATCCCGATCGAGAGGATCAGGCCGGCGATCCCGGGCAGCGTGAGCGTCGCGTCCAGCGCCGCCAGCCCGCCCAGTACGAGGAGCAGGTAGATCCCCAGCGCGCCGACCGCGAGCATACCCGCCATGCGGTAGTACAACATCATGATCGCGATGACCAGTACGATCCCCACCATACCCGCAATCTGTCCCTGGTCGATGGAATCCTGGCCCAGCGACGGGCCGACGGTGCGCTCCTCCATGATCCTGAGCGGCACCGGCAGGGCCCCCGCCCTCAGCACCAGCGCCAGGTCCGCGGCTTCCGCCATGGCCGCATTGCGCAGATTGATCGATCCCCGGTTCCGAATCCGGCTTTCCACCACCGGAGCGCTCACCACTTCTTCGTCCAGCACGATGGCGATCCGCTCGTCGATGGCGTTCATGGTGACCCGTTCGAAGGCGCGGCCGCCCAGGCGGTTGAGCTCGAAGATAACCTCCGGTTGGTTGAACTGCGGGTCCCGGGTGGCGGTGGCATTCTGAAGCTGGGCCCCGGTCAGGAAGGCATCCTCCTCGAGGACGTAGAGCTCCTGGTAGAAGCGGCCGGCTTCCTGCACCGTGTCCATGCCCCATTGCAGGCTGTGATCGCGCGGGAGCGCACGCTGGAACGCGTCGAGCCCCAGGTAGATCCTGGCCTTCTCGACGTTGTCCACGTCGATCAGGTAGCTGACCATCCTTTGCTTGTCGTCATACCCACCGGTGAGAAGCATGGCCCCGAAGGGACGGAACAGGTTGCCGTCCTCCTCTTCCTCCTGCGCCACGGAGTCGCCGGCGACATCCGTTTCGGGAGCGGCCTCGTCCTCCAGCGCGGCGCTGTCGCCGGCCTGGGCCGTGTCGTCCGTTTCGGGGAAGAGGAGGAGCTCGGGCGAAAGCTCCTCGGTCTCCCGGACCTGGGTCTGGGCACCCAGGACCCGCAGAGAGTCCTCGCCGAGGGCCGCCACGATCGCGCGGTCAAGCCGCGGGAGCGCCCGGTCCACCTCGGTGGTCGGCAGCACCAGCTTCCACTCCAGGAAGGCCTGCCGGTTGATGATCTCCTTGGCCCGGTCCTCGTCGTCCAGCCCGGCAAGCTCCACGATTATGCGGTCGCTGCCCCGCTTCTGGATGATCGGCTCCTCCACGCCGAATTCGTCGATCCGGGTGCGGAGGATCTTGAGCGCCTGTTCGGTCAGGGAATCGCGGCGCTCCGCGGTAATGGTGCCGTTGGGATCGTCGATTTCGAGGACGAGATGCATCCCGCCCTGAAGGTCGAGTCCCAACTTGAGTCCCCGGGTCCACAGGTACCAGCCGGAGATGCCGATCGCCAGCACGATGACAACGATCCGGCCCCAGAATGATTTGAGCATGATGCGTTTCTGACCCCTTCTTGAACCCCCGGCGCCGCTCCGGAAACTCCGGCGCCAAATGACAGCCTAGGAAGTTCGCCCGCGCGGGATGGGGTGTCAATCATTTCATGGTGTTCGGGGACATACGTACGCGGGGTCCGGATCCTTCCGGGCGGAGATCGGCCGGACTGGGCGGCGTGGCTGTGTGGGAGGCTCGCTGAAACGCGGCAGCCGGCCCGAAGTCGTCCCTATCGCGTCCGGAAGGTGATCGGCAGCGCAATCCAGACGGGCACCGGCTTGTCCCGGTTCATGGCCGGGGAGAACACGGCCACTTCCGCAACCTTGAGGGCCGCCTCGTCGAGAGCGGCCTGTCCCGAGCTGGTCTGCACCTTCGTCTCGAGGACCTTGCCCGTCTCGTCGATCAGGAAGAGCACCACCGTTGTCCCCCCGATGCCCGCGTCCCGGAGAAGCGGCGGATACTCGCGTTCGAGTGCACGCTCGATCTCGTCCTTGTTCCTGTAGGCCGGACGAACATCGACGGACGTCCAGGCCAGAATGTTCCCGACGTTTTCCGTCGCGTCGCCGGGCGGGGGAGGCAGGTTTCCGGGGGGATTGTCGTCGAAGGTGGATGGATGGAAGGGGATTTCCATTTCGATCGGGGTGTCGGTGATCACCGGAATCGCGGGTCGGGCGATGGGCTCGGGAGTCTCCGGCATCTCGATTTCCGGGACCTTGACCACCTCGACCACGTTGCGGTCACCCACCTCCGCCACCACCCCCATCGTCGGCCAGAAGGCGAAGACCAGGAAGTGAACCGCCGTGGCCGCGGTGATGGAGCCGGGCAACCAGAACGAGAAGGAGCGCTTGAATCGGTCGTTGGCGGTCGTGCCGTGCTCGGGGAAGTCGGGTTGCTGAATCTTCTCGGTCATCTTCGTTGGCTCCTGACGTGGGTGGGATGCTGCGGGGCCGGGTGGCTTCCCCTGGGTACTGATACCACGGGGGTTTGCGCGGGTTCCGACCGAAGCGGGCGATCCTCGATTGCAGGCGCGCTATACGACGGGGCTCGGCCGGTAACGATCCACCTGAATGTCGTCTTCCAGCGTCCGGGCCTGGGCGACATCGTAGGCGGCCTGGAGCCGAATCCACGTTTCCGTCGTGGAACCGAATGCCTTGGCGAGCCGAATCGCCATTCCTGTCGAGACCCGAGCGTGCCCGTTCACGAGATTGGAAAGTGCCTGACGACTGACACCGAGCACCCTGGCGCCGTCGGTTACGCTGAGGCCCAACGGCACCAGGCAGGAAAGCCTGACTACCTTCCCCGGGTGAGGCGGGTTTTTCATGGCCATGGTTCTGAGTGTTCCTTTGCCGTTTTCGGGCTCCTAGTGATAGTCAATCAACTCGACATCGTAGACATCCTCGCCTTCGAACCGGAATATGACGCGCCAATTCCCTGACACTCTCACGGACCAATAGCCCTTCCGGCCACCCTTGAGGGCGTGCAGCCGATAGCCGGGCAGGCGCATGGCTTGCGGAGAGCGGGCGACATCCAGGAGCGCAAGAATGACTTCCACGCGATCAATGAGATCGGGTCGGATAACGCTACGATCTCCGCGCAGGAAGAGACGCTTGAGCCCACGATGCCGAAAGCTGCGTATCATCAAGAATCGTAATGTGTCGATGGTCACTTGACAATCCCGAGAGGCGACTGCGTCGGAGGGATCGCGTAGTCCATTCTGGTCGCTTCGCTCCGACTCCCGTACACTACCCGTATGTCCCAATCGACCATGGCAAAGCCCGGCGTCAGGCGGCCACCGTCTTCAGCACGGTGCATCGCCGCAAACTGCCCCGCGGTCGGTACCTACATGGTCTTGGCGGCCATCCTCTTCACCTCCCCGAGCGCGGCCACCGCCCTCCTTCCCTCTCCCGCCCACATCCATCTCCACCACGCCTCATTCCAACCCGACACCGTCCTGCGCGTCACCTTCCTCGATGTCGGCCAGGGCGACGCGATCCTCCTGCAGGCACCCGAGGGCCAGACCGCGCTGGTCGACGCGGGCCGCGGCTCCGACATCGTCCCGCTGCTGCGCGAGTTGGGGGTGGAACAGATCGACCTGTTGGTCGCGACGCACCCGCACGCGGATCACATCGGCGGGATGCGCGGGGTGATCGAGTCGATCCCGGTGCGGTTCTTCATGGACAACGGGGATCCGCACACGACCGCCACCTACCGCGGCCTTATCGCCGCGCTGCAGGCGAGGCCCGAAATCGCCTACCTGGAAGCCACACCGCGAACGATCTCCCTGGGCACCGCGACGCTCGAGGTGCTTCCGCTCCTGCCCCGCGGCTCCGCGGAGCACAACGACCGTTCGATCACCCTCGTGCTGCGCTTCGGCGACTTCACCGCGCTGCTGAGCGGCGATTCGGAGGTGAGGCAGCTGACTCACCTCACCGGGCTCGGCGTGGTGCCCGCGCTCACGCTGCTGAAGGCGCCGCACCACGGCAGCGACAACGGGTTCACATGGGGCTTTCTGGAGGCGGCCCGGCCCCGGATCGTCGTGATTTCGGTCGGACGTAACAACAGCTATGGACATCCGCGACAGGCGGCGCTGGATGCTTACGCCGCGACCGCCCGCGAGACATTCCGCACGGATCTTCATGGGCACCTGCAGGTGCGCGGGCACGGGGACGGCAGCTACGTGGTCGTGCAGGGGGATCAGGTGGCTTCGGCCCAGGCGGGGGGACGGAGGAGGGGAGCGGAGGCGGTGGCGGCAGGGTCGGCAATGGCGGGATCCGCGACGCGCGCGCCTGTTTCAAACACTCAGCTGCGGATCACCGTCCACGCCGACGCGCCGGGGAACGATCACCAGAACCCCAACGGCGAATACGCGATCGTGGAGAACTCTGGCGCCGAGGCGGTCGCGATCGGGGGGTGGCGCCTCTGCGATCTCGCCAACCATTGCTTCCAGTTCCCCGCAGGAGCCGCGATCAGGGGCGGAGGGCGGGTCGTGGTTCACACCGGCTCCGGCCAGCCGAATGGTGAACGCTTCTACATGGGCCGGCGCCAGGCCGTCTGGAACAACAACGGAGACACGGCAACGCTGTACGACTCGAAGGGTGCGACCGTGCTCGCATACAGCTATTGACTCGCCCGGGCGAAGGAAGCGGGGACGGCGTGGAGGTGAAGACGCACATATGGGTCGTCGACCGCGTGAACGAGCCGCTCGCGGTCCTGGTGGCCGACGACGACGGACGCAGCGCGGAAGTCCCCCTCGCAGAGCTGTCGGCCGCGGTCCGGGAAGGCAGCGTGCTGCGTGTTCCGCACTCGGATGGTGAGCCGCAATGGGACGCGGCCGAGGTGGACGAAGAGCTGCGCCGAGCCCGTCTGAAGGAGGCCGAAGCGGCGCTGGCCCGCCTCCGCCAGCGCGACCCGGGGGGAGACATCACCCTCTGATGTTCGAGCCCCGGGTTCGAGCATACCGGCTGCCCCGACCGGAACCACCTCAATGACCGAAGCCGCCGTACACGCCGCCCTCGTGTGGGCCGTCTTCGTCCTGGCGGCCGTCACCTTCGCCGCCCTGCTCCGCCTGCGAGCCCCCTACGGCCGACATTACCCGGGAACCGGCTGGGGGCCGGAGATCCCGAACCGGACCGGCTGGATCGTCATGGAATTGCCGGCGACGCTGGTGTTCGCGTCCGTCTACGCGCTGGGCGACGCCGCCACCGAACCGGTTCCGCTGGTCCTGCTCGGAATGTGGCAGTGCCACTATCTCAACCGGAACTTCATCTACCCCCTTCGCATCCGCAGCGGGAACCGCAGGATGCCGGTGCTCGTCGCAGCGGCCGGATTCGTCTTCAACTTGATCAACGCGTACGTGAACGCCCGGTTCATCTCGCACCTGGGCGAGTATGGCGTCGCCTGGCTGGTGGACCCTCGGTTTCTGGCCGGACTGGCGGTGTTCCTCGGGGGGCTCGCACTCAACGTGCGCTCCGACAACATGCTCCTGAAGCTGCGGAAGCCCGGCGGATCCGGCTATTCCATCCCCCGGGGCGGTGCGTTCCGCTACGTCTCCTGTCCCAACTACCTCGGAGAACTCCTGGAGTGGGCGGGCTGGGCGCTCGCGACCTGGTCGCTGGGCGGGCTGGCGTTCTTCGCCTATGCGGTGGCCAACCTGTTTCCGCGGGCGCTGAGCCATCACCGGTGGTACAGGGAGAAGTTCCAGGACTATCCCGCCCGGCGCAGAGCGCTGATCCCCGGCGTGCTTTGAAGGGTCGACTTGCCCCGCTGCCTGGCCACCACGAGCTCTTGCCATACCTTACATCACAAGTTACCTTGTATCTCAAGGTAAACAGAACATTCGGTTCAAGCAGGACGAAGAGTCAACTGCACTTGACATAACGTAAACCAAAGTTCACATACCGGTCCTGAGGAGGCGGTCATGTTCGACATGGACAAGGCGGTTCGGAAGTGGCGAAGGGGTCTGGAGAGCGGTTCGTCGCTGTCGACGCGCGAGCTCGACGAGCTTGAGGATCATCTGCGGGCGCGTGCGGAGTTGGAGTCGCACCTGAACCCGGGACTGCAGCCCGCCCGGGCTTTCGCGACCGCGCGCGCAGAGCTGGGCGAGCCGACCGCGGTGTCACGGGAGTTCGCGAAGGCGGGCAAGTCCGGGTGGCGTCGACTGCTGGCCGTGGGCTGGGCGCTCTTCGGGGTGTCTTTCCTGCTGCCGACCTTCTTCATGTCGGGTCCGGGGCTGGGGCTCTTCTCGCGGCCATTCGCCACCGAGCCCTACTTCGGATACGAGGTGTTCTGGAGACTGTTGTCGGAAGATGGCGAGCTCTCCAACATGCTCGCGGCGTTGATGCCCAATCTGCTATTGGTGTTCACGTTGCCCGCACTCCTGGGCAGGTCGGGGCGACGCCGGCGCGGGTTGCGGTGGGCCCTTGCGACCGTCGGTCTGGTGACGCTGGCCCTGGCCTTCCTGGCGCCGCGGATCGAGATGCGCGGGAACGGGTGGGAACCCGTGTTCGCCGATCTCGGGATCGGCTTCTGGGTGTGGTCGCTGTCGTTCGTTTGCGCCGCCTCCGCCCTGTGGCTCCGCGACCGTGGCCGGGCGACGGCCAGAACCGCGGAATCGACGGCTTGACCGTGTCCGACTTTGGAAGGGCGCCTCAAGCCAGGCCGACAGGGAACCGGGGGCCACCCGTGCAACCTTGTGATGCCCGATTGCATCCCATACCTTATATGACAAGGTATATCGCACTGAAAGGTACAGGAGAGGTTCGATGAAGAAACCGGTCTACAAGGAACTCGTGGCCGCCTCGTCGCGCCCGATGGTGCTCTCCATCCTGACGGGCGGCGAGAACTACGGCTACGAGATCCTCAAGCAGGTCAAGCTGCTCTCCGGCGGCGAGGTGGAATGGTCCGACGGGATGCTCTACCCGGTCCTTCACCGCCTGGAGCGGGACGGGATGATCACCGGCCGCTGGCAACTCACCGACGAGGGACGGCGGCGGAAGTACTATCGGCTGACCGATCGCGGGAAGGGCCAGCTGGCGCGCGACCGGGCGGGGTGGCGGGCGGTGCACGGAGCGTTGGAGATGTCATGGGGAGGAGGTCGAAATGTTTGACCTGGAGAAGGCGGTACTCGGGTGGCGGGAGAGCCAGGAGCGGGAAGCGTCCCTGGCGCCGTGCGAGCTGGATGAGCTGGAGGATCACTTGAGGGCGCGCCTTGACGTGGAGCTGGACGCGGCGTTGGCACCGGCGGCGGCGTTCGCGATCGCGCGCCGCGAGCTGGGCGAGGCGGCGGCGCTTTCGAAGGAATTCGCGAAGGCGGGCACGGCGAGGTGGCGGCGCTGGCTGGTGACAGGGTGGGCCATGTTCGCGGCTTCCTTTTTTCTGCCGGTGGTGGATTTCTTCTTCGACAGGATGTATGGATTCGACCTGGTCCGGGAGATCATCGAAGACCTGCCGGGAACCACACCTGTTCTCCTCGTGAACCTGGCGATGATCGCGACCGTGCCGGTGTTCGGGCGGGCACGATTGTCCAGCAATCGCTGGCTGCGGCGGACGCTGGGAGCAGTGGGCGTGCTTGCTCTCCTTTGGGCGTTTGGAGGCCTGGTATATGGCTCGATTCAGCGCGGGGGTATCGGCTGGCTGTTGTCGGATCCCCCTCTTCTTGTGGGCTTCTGGGCCTGGAGCGGTTCGTTCCTGTGTGTCGCAAAGGCCTTGGGGTTGCGCGCGAGCGAATCGAGGGCGGCGAGTCCCGGGAAGGTACTGGCGTCGTGACGGCGAGGGTGTCGGTGTTCGCATGGTTTGAGCGAAAGACCGTCAGCCAGGAAGTCAACCACACTTGACATTAAGTAAACTGTAGTTCACATATCTGCCTCGGTAGGTGGTCATGTTCAACCTGGAGAGGGCGGTTCAGCGGTGGCGCGAGGAGCTGGGGCGCCGCTCGTCGCTGTCGCCTCGCGAGGTGGATGAGCTGGAGGATCATCTGCGGGCGCGCTTGGACCTGGAGTTGGAGCTCGACGCCGGGATGGACCCCGCGCGCACATTCGCGATCGTACGACATGAACTCGGTCTGGGCACCGCGCTGGCACGTGAGTTCGAGAAGGCGCGGAGGCCGATATGGCGACGGTGGCTGGTGACAGGGTGGGCGATGTTCGCGGCTTCGTTTGTTCTGACTGGGGCGGCAACCCTCCCTTCCCGCGTGCTCTTCGGTCCCCTGGCGACCCTCGGTCACGCAGTTGCAGTCCTCATCACATACCTCGGTCCGCTCACCAACCTCCTCATGTTGGCTACGCTGCTGGAGTTGGGCGCTGCACGGCCGAGCCGCACCCGCTGGCTGGCCGGGCTCGTCAGCTTTGCGACGGTGCTTAACCTGGCATGGACGGTGCTATGGACGGGCATGGGGTTCGGCTACTCGGCTTGGGTCGCGTCCTTCTTCTGCGTCGCCACAGCCCTGTGGATGCGCGCCAGGGAGATGAAGCCGGCAACCCTGGAGCCGACCGGGGCTCAATAGTCTGACTCGAGCAGATTCTCCCGAGGACCCGCTTTCGCCCAAGCAGCGCCGCATCCTACGTTCCTGCACACCGCTGCCCCCCCACCCCGCACCACACCCCGGCTCATGCGCATCTCCCGACACCGCACCACGATCCCTCGCGTTCTCGCCTTCGCTCGTCCACCGACGACCGCCGTCGCGAACACCATCCTGGTCGCCGCCCTGACCGCCCCCCTCCTCACCCCCCACCCCGCCCACCCCCAGCAGCGCCTCTTCACGCCCGAGGTCGCCCTCGATGTAAGCAGCGTCTCCATCGCGGCCGTGACCGGCGACGGCCGCCGCATCGCCGCGACCGTCCGCACCCGCCGCGACCGCACCGATGTCGACCATCAGCGCTACGGCGACCCCACGTACATCTCCCCCACCACCTCGCGGCTGATGGTGATCGACACGCGCAGCGGGGCCCGCACATGGGTGCACGAGGACCCCGCCCAGCTCCGCGGCTTCGCGTGGTCGCCCGACGGGGAGCGGCTGGCGTACTTCGCCGTCGAGGGCGGCGCATACCGGCTGCGGATCTTCGATGCGGGTACCGGGTCGGGCAGGACGGTGACATTGCAAACCGGGAAGCAGATCGCGTCGTCTTCCCCGCTGGTGTGGTCGCCCGACGGGGCGGAGGTGCTGGTGGGGCTCCGTCCCGACGGGTGGGCCGGGGAGGCGCGCGCGGCCTTCGTCGCCCTGACCGAGGCGCCGGTCATCGTGCAGGATTCACGGAACGACTTCCTGGCCTGGGACCGCGTTAGGAACATCGCCGCGAAGCAGATCACCGCGCTTGTTTCCCTCGAAAACGGCAGCGTGCAAGAGATCCTGAGCGACGTGACGCCATCGGGGGCGCGCTTTTCGGCGGACGGGTCGTACATCACGTATTCGACGGCCACGCGGACGAAGACTTCGTACACCAGGCGGGACGGGACGGAGTACGCGCTGTTCCGGCTGGCACTCGCGGAGAGGAGCGAGCCCGAGTCGCTCAGGGACACCGGCGAGCAGCGGATGAACGTGACCTGGAACGAGGCGCGGGATGCCTTCGCCTACGGTGAGCGGGGCTCCGTCTTCGTGCGGCGGCTGGACGAGGAAGAGCCGGTGGATGTGACGGCCGGCCATCGGGGGCCCGCGGACGAGGGCGGGGACCCGGAGGCGGACGGCGAAAACCCGGACGAAGCCGGCCCCGACTCGACCCGCATCCGATTCTCCGTCCAGCGCTGGAGCCCCTCCGGCGACCGGCTCCTGCTCAGCTCGCAGGACGCCTGGCACCTCCTCGACCTGGATACCGACGACCTCCGCATCCTCCTCCAACTCGAGGAAGACGACGACACCCGCCCCCGCCGCCAGGTCCAGGGGTGGAGCGACGACGGCCGCCACCTCTACTTCAGCTACTCGGCCCGGGACCGCTGGCAGCGCGGCCTGAAGCGCCTCGACACGGCCACCGGCGACATCGAGACCCTGTTCCTCGACGGCAACCTCTATCGCTCATGGAACATCTCCGACGACGGCGGCACCCTCGTCTACACCATGTCCGACGGCGACCGCCCCAACGAGATCTGGACCACCGCCACAGACCCGCCCGCGCCCCGGCGGCTCACCACCTCCAATCCCCAACTCGACGACATCGCGCTGACCCGCAGCGAACTCGTCGAGTACCTGGACGTGGACGGTAATACACTTTACGGCATTCTGTATTACCCCGCCGGCTACGAGCCCGGGCGGCAGTATCCGCTCGTGGCCGAGATCTACGAGCAGTACTTCGACAACGGCTTCAACGAGAACATGAACCTGATCACCGCGCGGGGGTGGTTCGGGTTCCGCCCGTCGGTGCGCTTCGAGGAGGGCTTCCCCGGCGAGGCGTGGCTGAAGGCCGTGCCGAACGCGATCAACAGGATCATCGAGCGGGGGCTCGCCGACCCGGAGAGGGTGGGCGTCTACGGGCAGAGCTACGGGGGCTACGCGACCAACCTGCTGATCACGCAGACCGACCGCTTCGCCGCGGCGGCGAATGTCTCCGGCAAGGTCAACATCATCTCCTTCCTGGGCGATTCGCCGAAGATCACGACGCGCAACTACGCGGCCGCCGAGGTCGGGCAGGACCGGATCGGCGCGACGCTCTGGGAGCAGCCGCACAAGTACATCGAGCACTCGGCGGTCATGTTCGCGGACCGCATCGAGACGCCGCTGCTGATGCTCTCGGGCGAGGGCGACTGGAATGTGCCGGCCACGAACCAGCGCGAGATGTACTACGCGCTGAGGCGGCTGGGGAAGGAGGTGGTGTGGGTGCACTACACGGCGGGGGGGCACGGGGCGGGGCGCGCGGGCACCGCCGCCGATTTCCTCGACCACTGGCGGCGCATGTTCGACTGGTTCGCGGAGCACTTCGGCGAGGAGGGGGAGAAGGCGGTGTCGGACGGGGGGTTGAGCCAAATGCCGGCGGAAGGGGACAACGATGGCGACGCCTGACCTGATCGGGACCTGTCTGTGGTTCGAGGGCCGCGCCGTGGAGGCGGCGGAGTTCTACGTATCCCTCTTCCCCGATTCCCGGATCGTGAATGTCTCGACGGTGGGCGCGGGCCCGGCCAAGGGGAACGCGTTCGTGGTCTTCGAGCTGGCCGGGCGGACCTTCCAGGGGATCGACGGCGGGCCCATGTTCAAGTTCACGCCAGCAATCTCCTTCGTGGTGAATTGCGAGTCCCAAGAGGAGATCGACAGGTACTGGGACGCGCTTTCGGACGGTGGGCGGGAGGGGTTCTGCGGCTGGCTCGACGACCGCTTCGGGGTGTCCTGGCAGGTGATCCCCGCGGAGATGGGCGAGCTGATGAGCGCCGACCCCAGGCGGGTGATGGAGAAACTGCTTACAATGGGGAAGATCGAGATCGAGGCACTGCGGGAGGCCGGTTCCCAGGGCTGATGCACCGGAGACGGCACGGAGATGCGACGTGTTGATGACGAGATACGGCAGAGGGCGGGCGAGCCTGAGGTTCGTGGGCGTGCTCGTGGCGCTCTCGCTCGCGCCGTCCGTCGCTCCGGCGATGCCGGGCCCGGGATGCCCCCACCACGAAGGCATCGGCGGCCACGGTGCCCACGGCGGAGGGGACGCCGGATCCGCTCCGGGCCACCGAGGGGAGGACTCCGGGGCGCACGTCACCGGACATCATCACGGGATCCTGAAGGGACACCGCGTCGCGGCCGAGTTTCACCTTCCCGTCCGCCAGTCGCTCAACGGGCCCCAGCCGGAGACGGATTGGATCCTCACGGTGGGATGGCAAAAGTCTTTCGAACCGATCGGCCACCACTGAGGCGGCCTGGCCCGCCGGTCCTTGGGCCCCATGGCCCACCGGATGTCCTCATCGTCACCAATACCCATTGCCAAGCATCAAACCCGGCCATATCCTTCCCGCTTGACCATCCACCGCAACAAGGAGGAAAGATGCGGGACAACGTCAGGCTGCTACGCAACATGATCAACCTCGCCGCTCTCCGGATCGGCACCTCCTTGGCGCTGGCAGTGCTGGTGTCGGCCCAGGCGGTGACCGCGCAGAACCTCAGGATGCCGAGCACGCTTCGTTACGGTTCCGGGCTCCTCGACATCCCCGTCGCATCCGTGCTGGCCCACGGGGCGCTCACCCTATCGTATTCGGGGTTCAAGGTCTCCACCGACCAGACCATCCTTCTCGACCGCATGGGCAGGGAGGCCGGGACTAAGGAGGGCTTCGACAAGTGGCTGTCCGACGGCGCGCTCGCCATCGGGCTGTTCAACCGCGTTGAACTCGGGGCCAGCATTCAGCACTTCGATGACGAGGAGAACGGGGGCAACATGTTCGGGGGCTTCGCCCGCGTCTCGCTCCTGCCCGCTTCGATGCAGCGCTTCGCTCTGGCGGCAGGAGCCCGTTACGTGACCTCTCCGAGTTACGGGTCCGGCTTCCCGGACATCCAGCCGGGGCGCCTCGGCCACCCCGACTACCGGGTCCTGGCGAGTCCCGCCACCGGTGATGAGTTCAGTGGCAACCTGAGTCCGTATGTGGTGGCAACGGCCAACGCCGTCAGTTCGGGGTCGGTCGACATGACCCTCACCGCGGGCTGGGGGATGGGGCTCTTCTCCGCGGGCAGCGACCTGGACTTCTACAGCTCGGGGGGTGCGGGCGGTCTCTTCGGCGGTGCCGGCCTCCACTTCGCCATGGGCGGCGGCCGTCTCATGCACCTGATGGCGGAGTACAACGGGTTCGAGGTCAATGCCGGATTGCAGATGGACCTGGGCAACGTCAGGGTCGGCGCCTTCTCCCACGGGCTGACCGCCGACGGTCATTCCACCTATCGCTCCCGGAAGTTCGGCTTGCAGGCGGCGCTCGCCTTCCCGAACAAGCAGGAAACGGTGATCACGGCGGACACCTCGATGACCGCGGATACCTCGGTCGTCCGCAACACCGTAACCACGGCGGACACCACAACCACGGAGGTCCCCTTTCCCGACTCGGACCGGGCGACCCTCGAGGAGATGGTCCTCTTCGCATTCGACCGGTCGGCAATCTCGGAGGAGGCCGCCGCTGTCCTGCAGGCCAAGGCGGATATCCTGCGCGCCGACCCGACCATCACACTCAACATCGACGGCCACGCCGACGAACGTGGGGACGAAGGCTACAACGTGAGGCTGGGACAGCGGCGCGCCGACGCGGTGCTGGAGTTCTTCACGAACGCCGGCTTGAGGGCGGGCCGCTTCACGGCGGCTTCGCGGGGTGAGGACATGCCGCTGGATCCCCGCCCCACCCCGGTCCGCACCGAGTCGCGCAATCGGCGCGTCGATTTCAGCGTCACCGGCTACGCCGAGCGCTCCGAAACCACCATCACGCCGATTCGCACCACCATCGCGACCACGACGATCACCCGGACGTACACCTTCACGGAGACCGAAACGGTGCTGACCACGCGCCTGATCGGCGCGACGGAGACGGAAAGCGAGGAGACCCGCACGGTCGGTACGCGGACCGATACCGTCAGCGTTACGACCGACACGGTCGGGGTTGAGCGGGGCGAACCCAGGGCCCAGGCCGGAACCTTCGGCTTGAGCGGTGTGGACACCGTCAAGTCGCAGATCGGCCAGCGGAACAAGATCCGTGGCCCGCTTCACCGGACCCGCAACTGGTTCCGGAACACCATGCGGTAGAATGCAGGGAGGTACCAAATGCTGACGGACAGGGCGGCGCGGCCGGTTTCCGGCCGCGCCGCCGCGATTTTTCTGCTGGCGCTGGCTCAGCCGGTCGCCGGCCAGGAGTTCCGCATGCCGAATACGCTCCGGTACGGTTCGGGGCTCCTGGACATTCCGGTCGCATCGGTCTTGCCTCACCTGGCCGTTGTGGGCACATACTCGGGCTTCAGGCTCTCGTTCGATCGGGTCATCGTCCTCGACCGCGATGGGAAAGAGGTCTACAGAGGCGCCCGGCACCACAAGTGGAACTCGGACGGATCCCTCGCCATCGGCCTCTTCGACCGTATCGAGTTGGGTGCAACCGTCCAGCACTACGACTCGGAGGAAAACGGGGGGAACATGCTCGGCGGTTTCGCCCGGGCCTCCCTCCTGCCGGCCTCCGTTGACAGGATCGGCCTCGCCGTGGGCGCACGATACGTCTCGTCGCCCTCCTACGGCGACAGGTATCGCCTGGGCGCTTTGCAACCGGGCCGCCTCGGACACCCCGACTACCGGCTGGTCGGCGACGTCCCCGTGTACGGAGAGTTCAGCTCCAACGTGAGCCCCTATGTGGTGGCAACGGCCCACGCCGTGCGCTCCGACGACCTTGACATGACGCTTACGGCGGGTTGGGGCGCCGGCATGTTCTCGGCGGGCGGCGACCGCGACTTCTATGCCGATACGGAATTCGGCGGCCTCTTTGGAGGCGCCGGGGTGCATCGCAGTCTGGGCGGAGGCCGCGTGCTCCACGCGATGGCGGAGTTCAACGGGTTCGACGTCAACGCCGGGGTGCAGATCGACGCGGGAGGAATCCGGGTCGGGGCCTTCGCACTGGGCCTGCCCTACGACGACCACTCGACCTACCGCTCCCGCAAGTTCGGGATCATGGGCTCGGTGGCCTTCTGTGGCGCCAGGCTCTCACTCTGCGCCGGCAGGACCGAAGCACCACCCGCACCCCCACCGCCGCCACCCCCTTCCGGGCCCACGGCCGAGGAACTCGAGCGGATGCGGCTGGACTCGATCGCCCGGGCCCGGGCGGAGGAGGAGCGCCGCCTCGACGCCGAGCGTGAACGCGCCGAGCGTGAACGCGCGTTGCGCGCGGCGGAGGAACGGCGAATCCTCGAGACCAGGATCTTCTTCGACTACGACGAGTCCGCGATTCGGGAGGACGCTGCGGCCTTGTTGAGGCGGAAGGTCGAACTCCTGCTGGCGCGGCCAGGGGTGCAGTTGCGTATCGAAGCACACGCCGACGAGAGAGGATCGGAGGAGTACAACCTGGTTCTGGGTCAGATGCGGGGTGATGCGGTCTTCGCCTTCTTCGTCGAGGCGGGTCTGGACGCGAGCCGCTTTGTCGTGCTGTCCCTGGGCGAGCGCAATCCACTGGTGCAGGGCTCCACCCAGGAGGCCTGGGCGCGGAACCGGCGGGTCGAGTTCATCATCACCGCCGGGGAGGGTGATCTGGGGCGGTAGCTCTGCGTGATCACATGCCGTGGGCATGGGCACGCGGCGTGTCCGGCGCCAGCGGCAGCGAGAGAACCGCCACCGCTCCCCTGGGGTCGCGGTTGCGCAGCACGATCCGGCCTCCGTGACCTTCGGCGATCTCCCGGCAGAGCGTCAAGCCAATCCCCGAACCCCCGGGCTTCGTGGTGAAGAAGGGAACAAAGAGGTTGGTCTCGTCCTCCAATCCGGGCCCTTCGTCCTCCACGAGGAGTTCGAGCGTCTCGCCGTCCGGGATCCGCCAGCGCACCGTCACTTCTCCGCCGGATTCAAGTGAGGCGTCGGCGGCGTTGCGCACCAGGTTGATGAGGAGCTGGTCAAACTGGTCCGGGTCCGCCAGGATGCGGGCCGGCGGCCCCTCCCTGACCACCACGGGCAAGCGGGTCTCCAGCGTGGCGCTTCTGCGGACCAACGGCTCTATGTGGGCCGGGACCAGCACCGGCGCCGGCAGCCTGGTCAGCCGGGCGTAGGCCGCCATGAACCGCCCGAGGGACTCCGCCCGACCGGCGATGACCTTGAGGCCACCCGCCAACTCGGTCCCGAGGCTGGCATCGGGCGGGTTTCGTCGCATCAGCGTGCGCAAGCTGCCAGCGATGGACTTGATCGGGGCGAGGCTATTGTTGATCTCGTGGCTGAGCACCCGGATGATTCGCTTCCACGCCTGACGCTCCTCTTCGCGCAGCGCCCGGGCCAGATCGGAGAGCACGAGAAGTCGGAGTGGGGCGCCGTCCTGGCGGATGGTCGTACGCCGCAGCTCCCAGCGCCCCCGACCGCCGGGCAGCCGTAACTCGAAGGTGCGCGGTGCGGGTCCGGACAGGGCCTCGCCCAGGTTGAGGTGCTCGGCCCGCATGCCCATCAGGTCGGTGGCGGGCTCGCCCAGGAGCCGTTCTCCGGCGCGGTTGAGAAGGCGCAGTTCCTCGTTCGAGTCAAAGGCGAAGACCGCCACGTCGATCTCCTCCAGAATCCTCCTGAGCAGGGCGGTGGCCTCGACCGCGCCGAGGCGCTGCTCGCGCAGAATGGTCTTCAGCTGATTCGCCTCGTGGAAGGCCGCGGCCAGTGGACCCTGCTGCCGGGTGCGCAGGCGGGTGCGCAGGGAAAAGTCCCCTACCCTCAACCCCGAAAGGACCGTGGACAGGGCGCGGAGGGGCTTCACCAACTGTGCCCTGAGCAGCGCGGTCAATAGCGCCCAGAGGCCAAGCAGCGCGGCGGTGGTGAACCAGCGCGTCCCGAGACCGACGGCTTCGGTCCACAGCAGGTACATGGCCAACGCGAAGGCAGGCACTCCCGCCAGGCAGGACAGCAGGACGATCTGGGTATCGAACTCGAGGTGGCGCCATGGGCGGGCCCAGCGAGGAAGGGGGGGCGGCGCGAGAGCGCTCCGGGCACGCGACTCGGTTGCCCCCCGACTCACGAATCCACTCCGATCCGATGTCGCTCGATTCTCCGGTAGAGCGCACTGCGGCTGAGGCCCAGCCTGGTCGCGGCCCGGCTGACGTTGCCTCCGGACTGCTCGAGCGCACGCTTGACGAGGACGCGCTCGACCTCTGCGAGGGTCAGTCCGTCGAGGGACCTTTCCCCGATCGAGGTCCGGCGCAGTCCCAGGTGTTCGACCTCGATCTCCGGCCCGGCCGACAGCACTACCGCGCGCTCCACCGATTGCAGCAGCTCACGGACGTTGCCGGGCCAGGGGTGGTGCAGCAGGGCCTTCGACGCCTCCGCCGAAAAGTACATCCCCGGCCGCCCGTAACGGGTGGAATACCGCTTGAGAAAGTGGGCCGCGAGCACCGGTATGTCTTCAAGGCGGTCGCGCAGGGGCGGAAGCGTGATCTCCACGGTGTTCAGGCGGTAGAGAAGGTCCTCCCGGAAGCGGCCTTCGGCCACCGCATCGTCGAGGTTGGCGTTCGTGGCCGAGAGGACGCGGACATCGCAGCGGCGAACCACCGACGACCCCACGCGCCGGATCTCGCCGGTCTCCAGAACCCGCAGCAGGTTGGCCTGCACCTTGAGGCTCGTGTTCGCGATCTCGTCCAGAAAAAGCGTTCCGCGGTGGGCGAGCTCGAAACACCCGACGCGGTCGGTCCGGGCATCGGTAAAGGCGCCCTTGACGTGCCCGAAGAGCTCGCTCTCGAACACCCCCTCGGCGAATCCGCCCATGTTGACGGTCACCAAGGGCGCATCGCGGCGGCTGGACGCGGCGTGCAGCCACTGCGCGGCTACCTCCTTTCCCGTGCCGTGTTCACCGGTGAGGAGGATGTTGGCATCCGACGGCGCGGCCCGGTCCATCATCTTCAGCACCGGCTCCATCGCGGACGAGTCAGCGATGAGCGGGGGGAGCCCATGGTGGCCACGCCGCAGCCGCTGATTCTCGGTCTCCAGCTTCTGAGAGAGCCGCAGAGCCCGCCCGAACTCTATCTGTGTCTCCAGCGTCGCGAGCAGACGTGTGTTGTCCCACGGCTTTTCGATGTAGTCCCGGGCGCCGCGCTGCATCGCCTGGACCGCCCCCTCCACGCTGCCCCAAGCCGTCATGACCACAACCGGCAGGGTAGTGTCGAGGTCCCGCAGCTTCGCCAGCAGATCCAGGCCTTCCCGTCCGGAGATGGTATCCCGCGCATAGTTCAGGTCGATCAGAGCGGCGTCGAACTCGCCCGCCCTGGCGCGGTCCAGAGCCTCCCGGGGAGTGGACGCTGTCTCGAGCCCGAAGCCCTCGGATACGAGCAGCAACCGCAGCGCTTCGACGACATCAGGCTGGTCGTCGGCGATCAGGACACGGGGACGCATAAGTCGGTCGGAACGGGTCGGGTACGGCGGAGTGGTGGCGGCTCAGCGGCGGGGGGTCAGAAGAAGACCGGCTCCCGGTAGGCTCCGAAGACCTCCTCCATCGCCGCCCGAATCTCGTACAGGGTACAGTACGATCGGGCGCACTCGAGGATGTGCGGCACGGTATTCTCACGTCCGGCCGCGGCCGTCTTAAGCCTGTTCAATGCCGCGTGGACCCGCTCGTCGTCGCGCTCGGCGCGCAGACGGGCCAGCCGCTCGCGCTGCCGCGCCTCCGCACCGGGATCGATCCGAAGCGTTTCGATCTCCACCTCGTCCGAGCCCTCGACGAATTCGTTCACGCCGACGACGGTACGCACGCCGGCCTCGATCTCGGCCTGCTGCGTGGCCGCCGAATTGGCGATCTCTCTCTGGAACCACCCGTTCTCGATTCCCGGCACAACCCCCCCTTCCTCTTCAATGCGGGCGAAGATCTCCTCCGCCTCGGCCTCGAGCCGGTCGGTCAAGGCCTCGACATGGTATGAACCTGCCAACGGATCGATGGTGTTGGCCACGCCGCTCTCATGAGCCAGGATCTGCTGCGTTCTGAGCGCGATCGTCACGGCCTTCTCGGTCGGCAGCGCCAGCGTCTCGTCCATCGAGTTGGTGTGAAGCGACTGGGTGCCGCCCAGCACGGCGGCGAGCCCCTGGTAGGCGACCCGCACGATGTTGTTTTCCGGCTGCTGCGCGGTGAGCGTCACGCCCGCGGTCTGGGCGTGGGTGCGCAGCCGCCACGACTGCGGCTTGCGGGCACCGAAATCGTCCCGCATGCGCCGGGCCCAGATCCGCCGCGCGGCCCTGAACTTGGCCACTTCCTCGAAGAAGTCGTTGTGGACATCGAAGAAGAACGAGAGGCGCGGCGCGAACATGTCCACGTCGAGTCCCCGCTCGATGCCGCGGCGCACATAGTCAAAGCCGTTGGCGAGGGTGAAGGCCAGCTCCTGGCCCGCGGTGGCGCCGGCTTCGCGGATGTGATAGCCCGAGATGGAAATGGGATTGTACTTCGGGGCGTTCCCGCCACACCACTCGAACATGTCCAGGATGAGCCGGAGCGCGGGCTCGGGCGGGAACACCCACGCGTGCTGCGCCTGGTACTCCTTGAGAATATCGTTCTGCACCGTCCCGCGCAGCTTGTCGGGGGAGATGCCCTGCCGCTCGGCGGCCGCCACGTAGAAACAGAAGAGGATGATGGCGGGCCCGTTGATCGTCATCGAGACCGAGACCCGGTCCAGGGGGATGTCCCGGAAGAGCGTCTCCATGTCGGCGAGCGACGAGATTGCCACCCCGCAGACCCCCACTTCGCCGAGCGACCGGGGATGGTCGCCGTCGTACCCCATGAGCGTGGGGAAGTCGAAGGCCACCGAGAGGCCGGTCTGTCCCTTGTCCAGCAGGTACTTGTAGCGCCGGTTGGTCTCCTCGGCGGTGGCGAAGCCCGCGAACTGTCGCATCGTCCACAGCCGTGTGCGGTACATGGTGGCGTACGGCCCGCGGGTGAAGGGGAATCCGCCGGGTACGCCGAGCTTCTCCAGGTAGCTGCCCGTGGCGTGGTTCGGCGTGTAGAGCGCCTCGACTTCGTTTCCGGAGACTGTCGTGAAGAAGGGCAGGCGGCTGGGAAGCGCCTCGCAGGTGGCCTCCCAGGCGGCGAGTTCGGCGTTGAGGCGTTCGATCTCGCGCCGGCGGGCCTCGATCTCGGCCAGCAGCTCGGTGCGGTCGCGCAACCGGTTTTCGGTGGTTGACATGTCTCGCCTTTCCTGGCAGCCCCTCTGGGCCCGAAGTCTCGTTGCGCCTGCTCACCGCGGGGCCGCTACGTCCCGGATTCCGGATCCCTCCTCAATATGGCGGGAATGACCGCTTCGGCCACCCCGTACGCCGTCTCGCGCCCGGCGGCGACCTCGGCAACCCAGCGCGAAAGCTCCGGATGCCGGTCGAGAAACTCCCCGGCCCGGCGCCGCAAACGTCCCTCGACCACATCGCGGATCCGGCGCCGGGCACGCAACCGGCGACGCCGCTCCATCGCGCCCGACGACTTGAGATAGTGCTGATGGGCACGAAAATGTTCCAGGAACTCGTCGATGCCCTCTCCCCGGCCGGCCGAGGTCTTCAGCACGGGGATGTTCCAGTGGGGGGCGGGGGGTGGGGGGGGCGGGTCGGTCGCGGTGGCGCCCGTATCCGCGGGAGCACCGGTTTCGACTCCAGCGCGAGAGAGGTCCACGCCGTGGTGGGCCGGCAAATCGTGGCCACCGTGCCCGGTCTTGAGCAGGAGTGCCTGCCCAATGGCCCTGACCATCCGGTCCGCGCCGATCCGGTCGGATTTGTTGACCACAAACAGGTCCGCGATCTCCATCAGCCCCGCCTTCATGGCCTGGATCCCGTCCCCCGATTCGGGCACCAGCACCACCGCCACCGAGTCGGCGGTCGAGGCGATTTCGAGTTCCGTCTGCCCCACACCGACCGTCTCCACGAGGATGTTGGGGAAGCCGAACGCATCCAGCAGATCGATCACTTCGCGGGTCGTGGCGGCCAGTCCCCCGAGCGACCCCCGCGTCGCCATCGACCGGATGAAGACACCCGGATCGGTGGCCAGATCGTTCATCCGGATGCGGTCGCCGAGAAGCGCTCCCCCCGAGAAGGGGGATGTGGGATCGACGGCGACGATCGCCACCTCCTCGCCGCGCTCCCGCATGAGCGTGGCCAGCCCGGCGATCAGGCTCGACTTGCCCGCGCCGGGCGGACCCGTCACCCCCAGCCGGCAGGCCTGCGGCCGCGCCAAGAGCAGCTCCTGGAGGAGCACGCCGACTCCGGGCCGTCCACCCTCCACCATCGAAATGGCCCGGGCCAGCGCCGGTCGCTTGCGGGCGCGGAAATCCTCCACCAACCGATTGCGTCCCGAGGCGCTCTTCGACGCGCCAGGGACACTACGCTCCGCCGGTTCACGAAGTAATGCCGACATTACATTTTGTAAACTATAGTATACATTGTCACTTCTCCAAGGCTTCGCTAGAAGAGCAACCCCTGCGCCAGACTCAGCACCATGACGAACCCCACCAGGTCGGTCAGGGTGTGGACGAACACCGACGACGCAACGGCGGGATCGACTCCGAGCCGCTTGAGTACGGTAGGAATCAGCGCCCCGGCGAAACCCGCAACCACGATGTTCACCCACATCGCGAACAGGACCACCGCTCCGATACGCGGATCGTCCTCGCGGGCATAGGCGAAGACGGCGAAGACAAGGCCGAGAACGAAGCCGTTCAGAAGCCCCACCAGCACCTCCTTCCCCACCACATGAAAACGGCCGCCGGGCAGCTCGTCCCCCACGGCGATGCGGCGGATGGTCACCGCCAGGGCCTGGGTCCCCGTGTTCCCACCCAGGGCCGCGATCACGGGCATCAGAAACGCGAGAAAGGTGACCTCCCTGATCACGTCCTCGAACGAGAGGATCACCGAAGCGGCCACGCCCGCGGTGAACAGGTTGAGCACCAGCCACGGCAGCCGCGACCGGACCGCGTCGACCCACCCACCCTTCAGTTCCTCCTCGTCCGACACGCCTGCCAGCCTGAGGATGTCCTCTGTCGTTTCGGCCTCGATCACGTCGATCACGTCGTCGAAGGTGATGCGGCCCAGCAGCGATCCTTCGTCGTTCACCACCGGGATGTTGACCAGGTTGTAGCGGCCCATCACCCGTCCCACCTCCTCCTGGTCCGTATCGGGAAACACGGTGGCCGGCACGGGAACCACGAGCGATTCCACCGCGTCGCCCGGATCGGCCAGGATGAGGTCGTCGAGGGGCACGGTGCCCTCCAGCCGCCCCCGCTGGTCGACCACGAAGACCGTGTAGAATTCCTCCACCTCGCGGCCCTTTTCGCGGATCTCGGCAATGGCCTCGGCGGCGGTCGTGGTGGTGGAGACCGCCACGAGCGACGTGGTCATGAGGCCGCCGGCCGTCTCCTCGCCGTAGCGCAGCAGTTCGCGAATCTCGCCGGCTTCCTCGGAGGGCAGCGCGGCCAGCATGCGGTCGCGGTCGCCGGGATCGAGTTCCCCGAGCAGGTCGGCCGCGTCGTCGTCGGCCAGCTCCTGCAGCAACTCCGCCCCGCGCCGCGCGCCCAGCTCGGTCAGCAACTCCGCCCGGTCCTCGTCCTCCTCCATCTCTGCCAGCGTCTCCGAGGCCACCTCGGTCGAAAGCGCCTTGAGGACTTCGAGGCGCTGGTCCTCGGAGGGCACCGAGGCGAGGAGGTCGGCGATGTCCGATGGGTGCATCTCGCCGACCAGCGCGGGTACCCGGGCCAGTTCGCCGCGTTCGACGAGTTCCAGCAGCTCCTCCAGCGCGGCGCGGCTGGCCACGGTCGGGGGGGGGTCGGCGGTCAAGGAGCCTCCTCGGCCGGCGGCACGGTCATCGCTCGGGCGGCCGGCTCATTCTCCAGTCCGCGCAGCACCTCCTCCTGCACACGATACATGTCGCAGCGGTCGCGCTCCGGCCCGTCCGGGTGATCGTACCCCAGCACATGGAGGGCGCCGTGCACGGCGAGGCGGGCCAGTTCCCGGTCAGCTGGCGTTCCAGCTTCGGCCGCCTGGCGCAGGGCCTGTGCGTAGCCCACGTACACGTCACCGAGCGGGTCCTCGCCGTCCTCGTGCAATGCGAAGGACAGAACGTCGGTCGCCTCGGCCAAGCCCAGGTAGCGGTCATGCAGCTCGGTCATATCCAGGTCGTTCAGGAAGGTGACCGACAGCTCGGCACGGGAAACGCGCTCGCGGCAAAGGGTTGCGCGCAACGCGCTCTCGATGAGGCGGCGGGGGACACGAGTGCCGTCCGGCGCGTTGACGTGAATCGTGATCAACGCCCGTCTTCCTGTTTCGGATCGGTGCCGAGCACGTCCGATGCGTCCTCTTCCGCGGCGGCTTCTTCTGCATCGCCCTTCTCCGACGTCAGATCCGCCGTGTCCGGGTAGCTGATACGCCTGTGGTAGATGCCGAGAAGGAAACGCAGGAACCGCCGCTTGAGCACCGTGATGTCCTGGAAGGTCAGGGGGCAGTCGTCCAGCTGGCCGTCCCTCGCCTTTCCCGCGAAGATCCCGTCGATGAGTTCCCGAAGCCGCTCCTCGGTGGGGTCTGCCAGCACGCGGGCCGCGGACTCGGTCGAATCGGCGAGCATGGCGATCGCGGTTTCCCGGCTGCGGGGACGGGGACCGGGGTATCGGAAAAGGCTGGGGTCGGGGGGGTCGAGCCCCTCTGCTTCCGCCTGCTCGAGCGCGCGCCGCAGGAAGAAGCTGATGTTCTGATCGCCGTGGTGCTCCCGGATGAAGTCGAGCAGGACCTCCGGCACCCTTTCGCGCCGCGCAAGCCTGACGCCATCGATCACATGACCGCGCACGATTGCCGCGGACTCCCGTGGAGTGAGGCGGTCGTGCGGATTGCCGCCCTGCTGGTTCTCGATGAAATGCCCCGGCCGCTCGATCTTGCCCACATCATGATAGTAGACCCCGGCCCGGCAGAGCAGTGCGTTGGCCCCGATGGCGGCGGCCCCCGCCTCGGCCAGGTTGGCCGCCTGGATGGTGTGGGCGAAGGTGCCTGGCGCCTCGACGGCCATCCGGCGCAGCAGCGGACGATTGGCATCCGCCCAGCCGATGAGGGTCTGTTCCGACGTGATCCCGGTTACCCATTCGAAGACCGGAATGAACCCGATCGCCATGAAGGCGCCGGCGACGGTGCTGCCGAACGCCCACCCCAGTGTCGTCCAGAAGGTGAAGTCCGCGCCCCTCAGCAGGAAGCCCAGGATCACCACTGCGAACGATCCCGCGGTTATGGTGACGAAGATCCACGTCTGGGCCAGTCGGCGGAACGCGCGCACCGACAGCGCCGCCGCGGACCCGCCAACCAGCAGGATGACGAACGCCTGCACCGATTCGAAGGGCTCCTGGATCACCGTGAGGGAACACACCACCAGAGTGGCCAGCAGGGCCAGCCGCCCTCCCCAGAGGATCGAGAGCGAGACGGCGACGAATACGATGGGCATGGCCGCCGAGGGAACCCCCAGCCCCGTCACGAGGAGGCCCGAGAGGAAATAGATGGCAAAGATCGCCGCAACGACCGTGACCGCGCGGTAGGACCGATAGATTTCGGGACGAAAGAAGAAGACCAGCACGCCGAAGACGGCCAGCAGCAGGACGTTGAGGACGAAGCCGCCCAGATTGCCCACCACGTTGGAGCTGTCCACGCTGATCCCCTCGGCCCGAAGCCGGTCGCGGTATGCATCGAGCTTGCGCAACTCGGCCTCGCCCACCTGCTGGTTCGCGCGCACGATGGCCTCGCCCTCCAGTACCCGGGCCTCCACGATCGGTACGGCGTTGCGGGCCAGCGCCCGGTCGCGGCTGGTTCGCTGCGTATCGGGTACGAGACTGGGCGCCAGGTAGCGCGCGAGGACCAGGCGGAGCAGTCCCGTTTCCGCGCCGGGGTCCCGGCCTGCAAGCGCACGCTCGTAGAAGTCACGCCCGGACAACACGGAGTTGCGCGACACCACCGTGGCCGAGCCGGCCCGCACCACGCGAATCGAGTCGGTACCGAGCTGAGAAGCGGAACTCGGCGACATGACGCCATCGGGGGTGAGCATCCGGATCGCCGACGCTGCCAGATCGCTCAGAGCCACCGCCCGCCGCCGGTCGTCAAGAACCTCGACCTGCTCCGGCGAGGCGTCGATCGACGCGGCCGAGAGAACCGCGCTGATCCCCGCTACACCGTCGTTCGCACCCGCGGAATCCACTCGCGCAAAGAAGTCGCCCAGGGCAGTGAGGGATGAATCGCGCGCGGTTTCCTGGAACAGGAAGGTGGGTATGACCGCGGCCTCGGCCTCTTCCCGCTCCCGCCGCAGCTCCGCCGAGTCCTTCGGCACCTGGAAGTCCACGCGGGCGATGATGTCCCGCGCGGCGACCGTTCCCGCGCGGTGGCGTCCGATCCCGACACCCGGATCCGACGGGTACATCACCACGAGTCCCGTCGCAAAAGCCACAAGGAGCAACAACCTTGCCCCGTGATGGACCACCCCGTCCGGCCAGCGCTTCTCCGGGACCCGCGAGAGCAGGCCGGGCTTGCGGCTACGGCGCCTCATGGCCGCGGCCACCGTCCTTGCGCTCGTCCGCCGCGGCGTAGGCGCGGACGATCTGTTTCACGAGGCGGTGACGGGTGACGTCGCGCTCGTCCAGATACACGAATTCGATCCCGTCCACATCCTTCAGGATCTCCTCCACCTGAATGAGCCCCGAGACCTGGGCGCGGGGAAGATCGATCTGCGTCTTGTCCCCCGTGATCACGACCCGCGAATTCACCCCGATGCGGGTCAGAAACATCTTCATCTGGACGGCGGTGGCGTTCTGCGCCTCGTCGAGGATCACGAAGGCGTCCGACAGGGTGCGGCCGCGCATGTACGCCAGCGGGGCGATCTCGATGGTGCGCTCGGCGATTCCGCGCTGCACCCGCGACGACGGCATCATGTCCCCGAGTGCGTCGTAGAGGGGCCGCAGGTAGGGATCGACCTTCTCCTGCAGGTCGCCCGGCAGGAACCCCAGGTTCTCGCCCGCCTCGACCGCCGGCCGCGCCAGGATGATCCGCCGCACCCGCTTGCGGAAGAGTTCGTCCACCGCGCGCGCCACGGCCAGGTAAGTCTTCCCGGTCCCGGCCGGCCCGATCGAGATGACGATGTCGGACTCTTCCATGGCCCGCATGTAGCGCCGCTGGCCCTCGGAGCGCGGAGTGATGGTTCGGCGCGATCCCGGCACCGTGATCCGCAGCCGTTCGTCGTCGCTGCGGATGTCAGGTCCGTCGCGCGACTCGAGGCTGGCGGCGAAGCGGGCCACGTCGGTGGCACGAAATGCCCTGCCCAGCCGCGCCAGTTCGA
Source organism: Longimicrobiales bacterium (assembly GCA_965211795.1). Classification (GTDB taxonomy): domain Bacteria; phylum Gemmatimonadota; class Gemmatimonadetes; order Longimicrobiales; family Gaopeijiaceae; genus Bin94. The sequence continues at coordinate 1,591,370 of OZ242973.1, read as the reverse complement.
TCATGTGCTCCACGACCCGCGCCGAGTCCGCCACCCGATCCAGCTCGCCCTCCAGCCGCACGCTGTCGCCGCGCAGGACGACCTTCACGCCGAAGAGCGACTCCAGCTCGCGAAAGTTCGCGTCCCCCACGCCGGCCAGGATGAACTGGTCGGCCCCTTCGGCGTTGAGGTGGTGTTCCACCATGGTGGCGCCCGTCACTTGCGATCCCTCACGGCGATCCCGAGAGCGGCCAACTCAGCCGGCACCACCGGCGATGGCGCCCCTTCGAAGCTGGCCCGTGCCGCCGTCGTCTTCGGAAACGCGATCACGTCGCGCAGGCTGCCGGCTCCCGCGAAGCAGGCCACGAGCCGGTCCACACCCAGCGCGATCCCGCCGTGCGGCGGGGCCCCCGAACCCAGCGCCCGGATGAGAAAGCCGAACTTGGCCGTGATCTCGTCCGGCTCCAGCCCCAGCATGGACAGGATACGCGTCTGCAGCCCGGCGTCGTGGATACGGACGCTGCCGGACCCCAACTCGGTGCCGTTGTAGACGAGATCATACGCGAGACCACGTACCGCAAGCGGTTTCGCTTCAAGAAGATGCGCGTCTTCGGGATGAGGTTGCACGAAGGGGTGGTGGTTGGCCGTCAGCGAGCTGTCGTCCGCCTCCTCGAAGACGGGGAAGCCGACGACCCACAGCCAGGCGTGCTCGGTGGTGCGGGGCAGCGCGAGTGCCTCGATGGCGGCGCCTCGGGTCGCGTCCAGGGCTGGAGAGGTCGTGCGGTCGGGTCCCGCGGCCGCGACGAGGAGGTCGCCCGCGGCCAGCCCAAGCCCTGCGCGGGTGTCGTCCCGGAAGAAGCGGCCCAGCGGTCCCGTCGCGCCGTCCTCGGTGATCTTGGCCCACAGAAGTCCAGGAGCGCCCCCGGCTTTCGCCGCCGCTTCGAGCCCCAGGATCTGTTTCCGGGACAGGAGCGCACCCCCCTCGAGGCCGAACCCGCGGATCCGTCCCCCGCCGGCCACCGCGCCGCGCAGAATGTTCGACTCCAGCTCGCCCAGCACCGCGGTGAAGTCACGGATCTCGAGGTCGTAGCGCAGGTCGGGCCGGTCGCAGCCGTAGCGCTCCATGGCCTCGCGGTAGGTCAACCGGGGAAAGGGGGTCCGCGCCTCGATCCCGCCGACTTCCGCCAGCTCGCCCATGAGTCCCTCGCACCACCCGTAGATGTCCTCCGGTTCCACGAACGACGCCTCGACGTCGATCTGGGTGAACTCGGGCTGCCGGTCCGCACGCAGGTCCTCGTCGCGAAAACAGCGCGCGATCTGCATGTAGCGGTCGAAGCCGGCGATCATCAGCAACTGCTTGTAGATCTGCGGGCTCTGCGGCAGCGCGAAGAACTCGCCCCGGTGCATCCGGCTCGGCACCAGGAAGTCGCGCGCGCCCTCGGGAGTGGGCTTGGTCAGGATGGGCGTCTCGATTTCAAGGAAGCCCTGGCGGTCGAAGTAGTTCCGGACCGCCAGCATGAGACGGTGACGCAACGCCAGGTTGGACTGAAGGCCGGGGCGGCGCAGATCGAGAACGCGGTGGCGCAGCCGCAGCTTCTCCGAAGGCAGTTCCTCTTCCGGGGGAACGTAGACGGGGATCTCCGGCGTGCGGGCCTCGTTGAGGATCTCCACCTCCGTGGCCTGGACCTCGATGTCACCCGTCGCCATGTCGGGGTTGCGCGCCGCCTCGGGCCGCCTGGAGACGACACCGCGCACCGCGATGACGTCTTCCGGACCCAGGCCGCGCACCGTGTCCAATGCCGCCGGGGAGGACCATCCCGGGCCCGCCGAGACCTGCAGAATGCCCGACCGGTCGCGCAGGTCGATGAACACCAGTCCCCCCAGGTCACGCCTGCGGTGCACCCATCCCGCGACCTGGACTTCCCGGCCCACCGCATCCTGCGTGACCCGACCGGCTCCGGCCGTGCGCATCGTGGTCGCGGTTCTTTCGCTTGTCGGCAACTGGCCGTCTCCGGTGGGCCATGGGTTTACCGGCCGACGGCGGTCGCAGCGGCGCCGGACGTGTTCTCGCGCTAAAGTTAACAGACTATTCCTCGCCGGACAGCCGCCTCCTCACATGACCCTCGATCGCCAAAATCTCCTGGGGATGACACCGCCCGAGTTGAACGATGCGCTGACGGCGCACTTCAGCCGGCGCGCACAGCCCGGCTACCGCGCCCGGCAGGTCGAGGAGTGGCTCTTCCACGGCGACGCCCGTTCCTTCGGCGACATGACCAACCTGCCGCTCCGCGAACGCAACGCGCTGGGGGACTCGTTCCGCCTCGACGAGCCCACCGTCGACACCGTCTCGGAGTCCGGCGACGGCACCGTCAAGCACCTGTGGGCGCTGCACGGGGGCGAAGTCGTCGAGAGCGTCCTGATCCCCACGCGGCATCGTCTCACGCTCTGCATCTCGTCGCAGGCCGGCTGCGCGCTCAAGTGCCGCTTCTGCGCCACCGGCTGGTCGGGCTTCGGCCGCCAGCTCACGCCAGCCGAGATCGCCGGCCAGTACCGCGCCTCGGCGCGATGGGCCGCCCAGCACGGACGCGGCCCCGTCACCAACGTCGTCTTCATGGGAATGGGGGAACCCCTGGCCAACCGCAAGGCGGTCCTCCCCGCCCTGACCATCCTGAACGCCGGGTACGGAATCGGCGCCCGCCGCATCACCGTTTCAACCGTTGGCGTCATTCCGGGCATCTCCGCGCTCGCCCGGCGGCCCGAGCAGTTCCGCCTGGCGCTGTCGCTGCACGCACCGGTCACCGAACTGCGGGCCGAACTGATCCCCCTCGAAAGGCGCTATCCCCTGGACCAGCTCATGGAAGCGCTGGAGGCCTTCAACAGCAAGGGCGGCCGCCGCATCACCTTCGAGTACACGATGATCCGGGACGTGAATGACGATCCCACCCTGATCGCACCGCTCGCGAAGTTGGCGACGCGCGTCCAGGCGTTCGTGAACCTCATCCCCTTCAATCCCATCCCCTACGTGGAGTGGAAGCCGAGCCGTCCGTCGCGGGTGCGGGAGTTCCGCGACCGGTTGGAGGTGGCGGGAGTGCCGGCGGCCGTGCGGGAACCCCGGGGGCGCGACATCGACGCGGCGTGCGGCCAGCTGCGCGCCAGGCGGCGCGCGGAGCGGGGTTCCCCGGGCTCCTAGAGGTCTTGCCCCAGCGCGTAGGACAGGCCGAACTGAAGGGTCCGGGTGCGGTTCCGGACGTCCTCGCAGTTCAGTCCATCCGACTTCAATCCGACAGTGTACAGGACTTCCGCGGACAGCCTCATTCCCCAGGGGATCGCAAGGTCGCCGCCGATCCCGCCGACGGCTCCCAGGTCGTACTGCTGCGCAAGTTCGATCGCACCCCGGTAGTCGGGCAGGTGGCAACGCGGGTAGGACGAGCCGCCCCAGGTCGATGATCCCAGCCTCTCGACGAACTCCACGTCGCAGCCGCTCGATACGTCGAGGGCGGGTCCCGCGAGCGCATAGAGAGACGCCCTCCCGCCACCCAGGGGCAGCCTGGCCCGGGCCAGCACCGAGATCTCGATGTAGTTGCGCTCGTAGTTGAGCGTGCCTTCGGACTGGCCCGGACGGTCAACCGCCCACGCGGGGAGGGCGTAGCTCGTGCCCTTCCGCGTGTGGGCCAGGCCCAGCGCCACGCCGAAGTGACGGTGGAGGTCGAGCGATGCGGAGAGACCCACCGTGTGGCCTGAAAGAGCCGTCTGCTCGAAAATGCCCAGTCTGCCGGCCGTTACCGTGGAACTCGTCTGTCCGGCCGTGAAGCCGACGGCAACCTGCGCGGAGACAGGACCGGCGGGGATGAGCAGGAGCACCAGGAGGCCTTGAGAGATTCCGATACGCTTCACGATGATCCTCCGTTTCGTATGAATGACGGGTCCCGCCGGCTATCACCTACTACTGGTGGCCGCGCCAAGCGGTTCCAGAACCGGCCGCCCTTCGTCACAATCCCCCGGCACCCCCGTGCCTGACCGCTCTCGGTCCTGGCGTGGATGCATCCGCGAACCGCTACCGGATCCGGTCTCCGATCCGGCTCCCGCGAATCTCCCGGATCCACGGAAACGCCCGCGCCGACCCCCGGTTGTACGAGAAGTAGATCGCCACCGCGCGGCCCTCGAAGCGCCATCCTTCGAGCAGTCCCCAGTAGCGCGAATCCAGGCTCGAGTCCCGGTTGTCCCCCAGCATGAAGTAGTAACCGGGCGGAATGGCGAGCGGGCCCCAGTTGTCGCGCGACGGCCGGTAGTCGTCGCGGGGGCCGCCGACCAGGTGTTCCCGCTGCCAGAGCATCGTCGGGTCCGGGCCGTCGGGGGCGCGGGTCGTCACCACGTACGGCTCGTCCTGGGGCGCGCCGTTCAGGTAGAGGACCTTGTCACGCATTTCCAGCGTATCGCCCGGCATCCCGACGAGCCGCTTGACCAGCGTCATGTTCTCTTCGTGATGGGGGTCGAAGACCAGCACGTCGCCGCGCCGGGGCTCCGAGTAGCCGGGAATGCGAATGCCGGTAAAGGGTACGCGCGACCCGATCGCGGCACGGTTCACGACCAGGAAGTCGCCCACCAGAAGGGTGCCCTCCATCGACCCGGAGGTGATGACGAAGGTCTGAAGAATGAAGAGACGCAGGACGAAGAAGAGGACGACGGCCAGCACGATCGCCTTCAACCATTCCGCTCCCCCCGAACGTCCCCCGTCGCCGCCACTCCTGGCGTTGTCCGCGCCACCGTTCTTCTTTCCAGTATCGGTACCGGCCTTGCGTTCCCGGGCTGCCTGCTTCCTTGCGGCGGAGCCCCTGTTCCTCTTCCCTGTGCGCCTTCTGCCCATCGCTAGCGTTCGTTTCCTTTGTCTGTTTCCGGACCCCGCAGCCATTCGAAGACCGGCTTCCGGACCGGTTCCGGCTCCTGCCGCGGGGCCACCCACTCCGAACCCAACCGTACGGTCACATCGACGAAGAGGTTTGGATCCGGCTCGCTCCTCACACTGTCGATGCCCAGCGCCCAAGCAACATCGGCCGCCGTTTCCGGCCGGCCCACCCGGTCGATCACCACCGATTCCGCCTGGTCGAAGCGGGCGGCATTGCCGATGCCCACCACGTCGAAGCCCACACTCCGCAGATGATCGGTCGCGGTGCGCGCCATCCCGTCGACGCCGCCGGCGTTGCGCACCTCCACCGTGATACGGGTGCCGGGAGCAAGGATGGCCTCGCCGGCGGGGGTGGTGTCCTCGGGGATCCACTGTCCCAGACCCGATGCGAGGAGCATCAACATCCCCAGCGTGACCGAGACCAGGAGGAGTGGTTTGATGAAACGGCGCATCACAAGTCCGCTACCAACCGTTGACGAATGAACCGCGGATGCCGGGAGTCCGCGGGCTGGCCAAGAAAGGTAATCAATCGCGTGGTCGGCGATTCGCGGCGCGGAGTTCAGCCTGAGGCACCCCGAATACAAAAGTATACTATACATGACATAATGTAATGTGGATATTACATTACATGAGTTGGAGTGACGCAACCGTACACGGATGTACCGGCGCCCGCATGCCGGAGAGGACGATGGCAGAATGATCTGGGACCCCTGTCTCGCCCGCGCGGTCGCGGCCGAATTGCATGGCCGGTTGAGGGGAGCGCGGGCGCGGGCGCTGTCGTTTCGGCGCGACGACCGGCAGGTGGTCGCATACTTCCGCGACGGGACGCTGGCGGTGGACCTGTCGCCGCAGCGGGGGGTGGTCACGCTGGAGCCGGCGGCGGAACCGGATGGCGACGCCGAGCCTCTCCCCGCCGTGCTGGCGGAGGTGGAGGCCCTGTGGGACGAGCGCGTCCTGGTGATGCGCTTCCGCCGGGTGCGGGGAAGGAAGCCGAACCCGTCGCTGATCCTGGAGCTCGCGACCAACCGTCGGAATGCGATCCTCGCCGACGGGCCGGATCTGCGGGTGCGGAAGCGGTTGAGGAGCGTAAAGGGGCGGACGCTGCGAATCGGGCAGCCGTGGGCGCCGCCCGGGGAGGGGGTGCCGGACGGGGCGAGGCGCGAGGTCGACGAGGCGGGGTGGCGGGGGTTGGTGGAGGGGCCGGGGGAGGGGGATGCGCGTGCGGCGCTGCTGGCGAATGTGGCATACACGTCGGGGCTCAACGTCGGGGCCCTGCTGGATGCGCCCAGCCGGGAAGAGGGGTTCCGGCTGTGGCGCCGCATGGCTTCGGGTGAGGAAGTCTCCCCGCACCTGCTCCACCGGGGTTCCGGCGTCCAGCCATATCCGTGGCGCCTGGGCGGCGGCCGTGCCGAGGCGGTCGACAGTCTGCTCGAAGCGATGGCCAGGGTCAGCGCCGCGGGGGACGATGCCGACAGGCCCGCCACCGGGCAGGCCGCCCGCCTGCTCACCGCCGAGTCCCGCCGCCTGAAACGAATGCTGAAGCGCCTCCGGGCCCAGCTGGAGAAGACCGCGGCGGCCGACCGGCTGCGCGAGGAAGGCGCCCTCATTCTGTCCTCCCTCCACCTCATCGAGACCGGTGCCACGGAAGTCACCCTATCCGGCTTCGACGGGCGCCGGCATCGGATTCGGCTGGATCCCCGGCACAAGCCCCAGGACCACGCCAACGCGCTCTTCCGCCGCGCCGGGCGTCTCGAACGGGGAGCGGCCACACTTCGCCACCGGATCCTCGCAACCGAGGAAGAACTCGCACGCATCGCGGCCCTGCGCGAACGCCAACAGCGCGGCCAGCTGTCCCCCGGGGAACTCGATACCCTCACCCCTCCGTCGTCCGGGCCGTCACGATCCCGCACCTCCCACCCCACCCCGCCCTACCGGTCCTACACCAGCTCCGGAGGCCTGCAAATCCGCGTCGGCCGCGGCGCCCGTCACAACGACGACCTCACCTTTCACCACTCCCGTCCCATGGACGTCTGGCTCCACGCCCGCCACGCCGCCGGTGCCCACGTCATCCTGCGCTGGACGCGCCCCGAGCGTCCCCCCGCCACCGACCTGGAAGAAGCCGCCGTCCTCGCGGCCAACCACTCCGGCGCCAGGGCTTCGGGGACCGTCCCGGTGGACTGGACCCGCCGCAAGTGGGTGAGAAAGCCCAGGGGCGCGCCACCCGGGGCGGTCGTCCCGGATCGCGTTCAGACGGTCTTCGTGGCCCCGGACCCGTCCCTGGCGGAGCGCCTCAGCGAATCCGGTCCCCGATCCGGCTCCCCCGCATCTCGGTGAGCCACGGAAACGGCCGCATCGAGTCACGGTCGTAGGAGAAGTAGATGAACACGGCCCGGCCCCGAAACCGCCACCGCTCCAGGAGTCCCCAGTACCGCGAATCGAGGCTGTCCCAGCGGAAGTCGCCGAGCATGAAGTAGCGGCCTTCGGGGATCACGAGCGGACCCCAGGTGTCACGAGTTGGCCAGTAATCGTCGCGCGGGCCGCCGAGCAGGATCTCCCGCTGCCACAGCATGTCGGGGTCGAAGCCGTCGGTCGTGGTGTCGTTGATGGCGTACGGCTCGTCGCGGGGCTCACCGTTCAGGTAGAGCTGCCCGGCCCGCATCTCGAGGGTGTCTCCCGGCATGCCGATGAGGCGCTTGATGACGGTCAGCGTGTCGTCGTGCGGGGGATCGAAGACGAGGACCTCTCCGCGGCCGGGCTCCCCGTACCCCGGAATGTTGATGTTGCTGAAGGGGACGGGCGATCCCATCGCCAGACGGTTCACGAATACGAAGTCGCCGATCAGCAGGGTGTTCTGCATCGAACCGGAATCGATGAAGAAGGTCTGGAAGACGAAAAGGCGCAGGATGAGGACGATGCCCACCGCCCATGCCGCCGACTTGATCCATTCGAGCAGCGACCGGGCGGGGCGTGATTCGCGGGCGCGGCCGTCCCGTTTACCGTTCCTGGGTGGTTTCTTCTTGCTGGGAGACTTCTTCCGCCCTCCGGTTCTGCTTCGCCTGGCCATGGCTAACCGGTCTCCACCGTGTTCAGCGCGTCGCGCAGCCGAGCGGCCAATGCCAGCGTCCCTTCCACCCCGGCCTCGTCCAGACGGTTGACCAGGGCGCTGCCCACCACCGCCGCGTCGGCCGCCGCGCCGACCGCGCGTGCGTGGGCCGGCGTAGACACCCCGAATCCCACCGCGACGGGCACCGGCGATACCGCGCGTACCGCACCGGCCTCGCGGGCCAGCTCGCTGCGCAGTTCAGTGCGGGCGCCGGTCACCCCCGTACGGGCGATGTAATAGACGAAACCCTGGCTGGAGCGGGCGATTTCGCGGACCCGGGCAGGGTAGGTGGTGGGTGCGATCAGTCGTACAAAGTCGAGGGGGGATTCCAGAAGCCGTGCTTCGAGAGCCGGGTCGGCGCCCAGGGGAAGGTCGGTGGGAAGGATTCCGTCGGCTCCGGCGTCCGCGGCTTCGCTCACGAAGGTCTCCACCCCCCGCGCATGGAGCGGATTCAGGTACGAGAAGATCACGATGGGCACCTCGCTGGCGCGGCGCACTTCCGCAAGCGCGGCGAACACATCGTCTACTGTGGTCCCATTGTCGAGCGCGCCCTGGCTGGAGCGCTGAATCGTGGGCCCGTCGGCCATCGGATCGCTGAAGGGGATGCCGAGTTCGATCACGTCGGCACCAACCTCGGCGAGCCCTGCCAACAGGTCGCGCGTGTGGTCCAGGGTGGGGTATCCGGCGGTGACGTAGGGGATGAATCCCGGTCGGCCCGCAGCCGCCAGGTCCGCGAAACGTGCTTCGATCCGACTATGCGACATTTTCGGATCTCCTACTCGCCCAAAGAGGAGACGTGGACCACATCCTTGTCCCCGCGGCCGCTCAGGCAGATCGCCACGGGGGCCTCGATTTCGCCCCGCCGCCCCGCTTCCTCCACCCAGGCCAGCGCGTGGGCGGTCTCGAGCGCGGGTATGATCCCCTCCAGCGCGGGGAGCTTGCGGAACGCGCGCTCGGCCGCCCCGTCCCCCACACTCACGTAGCGCGCCCGCCCCGAGTCGTGCAGGTGCGCGTGCTCGGGACCGACGCCCGGATAGTCCAGCCCCGCCGCCACCGAGTGCGCAGGCGCGATCTGACCGTCGGCGTCCTGGAGCAGGTAGCTCAGCGACCCGTGCAGCACCCCGGGACGCCCCTCGCCCAGCGACGCCGACGACCGGCCGCTCCCGAGCCCCTCCCCCGCCGCCTCCACCCCGATCAGCGCCACCTCATCGTCGCCGGCGAAGGCGTGGAACATCCCCATCGCGTTCGAGCCGCCGCCGACGCACGCGACCACCGTCGCTGGGAGCCGCCCCTCCACCTCGAGGATCTGGCGGCGCGCCTCGCGCCCGATCACCGCCTGGAAGTCGCGGACGATGAGCGGGAACGGGTGCGGCCCCACCACCGAACCGATGATGTAGTGCGTGTCGGCCACGTTGGTCACCCAGTCGCGGAGCGCCTCGTTGGTGGCGTCCTTCAGGGTGCGCGTCCCGGACTCAACGGGGCGGACCTCGGCGCCGAGGAGCTCCATGCGGTAGACGTTGAGCGACTGCCGCCGCACGTCCTCCGTTCCCATGTACACGACGCACTCCATGTCGAAGAGCGCGCACGCGGTGGCGGTCGCGACGCCGTGCTGTCCCGCGCCCGTCTCGGCGATGATGCGCGGCTTCCCCATGCGCCTGGCCAGCAGCGCCTGCCCGACCGTGTTGTTGATCTTGTGGGCGCCGGTGTGGTTGAGGTCCTCGCGCTTGAGGTAGATGGGGGCGATTTCGGCCGCGGTTTCGAAGCGGCGGGCGCGGTAGAGGGGGGTGGGGCGGCCGACGTAGTGGGACGCCAGGTCGTCCGCCTCGGCGAGGAAGGCGGGGTCGGCGGTCGCCTCGGCGTAGGCGGCGGCGAGTTCGTCGAGTGCCGGAATGAGGGTTTCGGGCACGTAGCGGCCGCCGTAGGGGCCGAAGCGTCCGGTCGTGGCGGGAGTGGCTGTCACTGTTGTCCTCCACCGCCCGCGCGCCGGACCGCCTCCACGAAGGCGCGGGTCCGGCCGGGATCCTTGGTGCCGGGTGTCGATTCCACCCCCGAGCTCACGTCCAGCACGTCGGGGCCGAGCGCCGCGATGGCCGCGCCGGCGTTCTCGGGGGTCATGCCACCGGCGGCTATGAAGCTCGCGGAACCCATGGCGCGGCGCACCTCTCCGCCCACCGCGTCCCAGGCGAAGGTGTGGCCGGTTCCGCCTGGCTGAGACGGGTCCCAGGCGTCGACGAGGATGCCGTCGGCGACGGGCGCGTACGGCGCGGCCGCTTCCGCCATGGACACGCCCGGCTTCGCGTGGATCGTCTTCCACACCGCCCAGTCCCCCGCCCCCCCCACCTCCGCCACGGTCGCGACCTCCTCGCTGCCCCCGAGCTGCACGACGTCCAGATCCAGAGCCCGCGCGGTCCTCACCACCACCTCGGCAGTCGCATCCACGAACACCCCCACCCGGCGCGCCCGCGCGGCCTCGTACACCACGAGAGCCTCCGCCGGCGCCACGCTCCGGAAGTACCCCGGCGACAGAATCACGCCCATGAAGTCGGCCCCGGCGGCTTCCACCACCGCGGCGTCCGCAGGCGTCCTCACGCCGCACATCTTGACCCGCACGCCGGAAGCCGCCCGTCGCCCGCTCAAGTCACGCCCCCACCGGGTGCCCACATGACCCATATCACACTGCCCACACGACCCATATCATACTGCCCGTAGGACCCATATCATACTGGCCTGTATCATCCATATCATACCGCCCATTTGACCCATATCACCCCCGTCATCCCCGCCCCACCCGTCCCACCGCCGCCATCTCCTCCACCAGCTCCCCCGGCGACCCGCTCCGCACCAGCGCCTCGCCCACCAGCACCGCGTCGGCCCCGGCGGCGGCCACCCGCGCCACGTCGTCCCCATCACGAATCCCGCTCTCCGACACCAGCAACACATCGCCCGGCACGTACCGCGCCAGCCGTTCGGTCACCGCCAGATCGGTCTCGAACACGGTGAGATCCCGGTTGTTGACGCCCACCAGACCCGCACCGGCCTCCAGCGCGGCGTCCACCTCCCACTCGTCGTGCACCTCGACCAGCGCCGTCATCCCCAGGTCGTGGATCATGGCGCGCAGGTCTCGCAGCAGCGCCGGCTCCAGGATCCGCACGATCAGCAGCACGATGTCGGCCCCGGCGGCGCGCGCCTCGGACACCTGGACCTCGTCGATCACGAAGTCCTTGCGCAGGACGGGAACGTCCCGCGCCTCCCGCACCGCCCGCAGATCGTCCAGCGAGCCCCCGAACCACGTCGCGTCGGTGAGGACGCTGATCGCGAACGCTCCCCCCGTCTCGTACCCGGCCGACAGTCGCAGCGGATCCAGCCCCGGGTCGATCGCCCCCGCCCCCGGAGACCGCCGCTTCACCTCGGCGATCACCCCGACGTGGGCACTTTGCCGCAGCGGCTCCAACACCGGCCGCGCAGCAGGCGCGTCATCCGCCGCCCGCGCCAGATCCCGGCGCTTCGGCCCGAGCCGCCCCACCTCGGCCCGCTTACCCGCCACGATCCGGTCCAGAATCGCCGCCGGCCCGCGGAGAGGATCCCCCCTGAATTCGGTCTGCGATGCATCCGGGCTGGACCCCGGCGCTTGCACTTCGGTCAAGTTTCGGTTACCTTGTTCGGAGCCTGTTCGGTAGCTGGCGGCACGGCCCCTCACCCGCTCCCCGCGGGCACGGCCGCCCAAAGATAAGGGAAAAACGCGATGCCTCTCACGAAACGCCAGAAGCAGATCCTCGACTACCTCAAGTGGTTCATCGACCGGCACGACTACGCCCCCAGCTTCGACGAAATCCGCGAGGAATTCGGCTACACCTCGCTGGCGACCGTCCACGAGCACCTCAGCAACCTGGAGCGCAAGGGCTACATCCGCCGCTCCTACCGCGAGAGCCGTTCCGTCGAGTTCCCGCCCGAAGTCGAGCCCTCCATTCCCCTCCCGCTCCTGGGCACCGTCGCCGCCGGCATGCCGATCGAGGCCGTCGAGGACAACGGGACGCTCTCGATCCCGGGTGAGATGATCCGCTCGGGGTTCAACCACTACGTCCTGCGCGTCTCCGGCGACTCCATGATCGACCAGCAGATCCGTGACGGGGACCACATCGTCGTCAACGCGCGCGAGACCGCCGAGGACGGCGAGATGGTGATCGCGCTGGTCCGCGACGAGGCCGCCACCGTGAAGAAGCTCTACCGTGAGAGCGGCAACCGCATCCGCCTCCAGCCCGCCAACGAAAACGTCGAGCCGATCATCGAGGACGCGGCCGACGTGCGGGTGCAGGGGGTGGTGGTGGGGCTGATTCGGCAGTATTAGGAGCGGCCGCCGGTCCGCAGAGAACCCGCCGCCCAGATGAAGTAACTCCACTCCGAGAGGATCAATGCACCCCGAAAAGGAGGAAAAGATGAGGATGATGTTCGCCGTTGGACGCTTGAACCGGGTGCGCTCGAAGATCGTGGTGGCGGGGCGACTGCGGAGGTCGGAGGCTGGCTCGGCGCTGGCGGCCGGTAGACCCCTAACGCCTCCCCGCAACCCGCTGGCTGGACCGGACCAGCTTTTCCAGGACGGTGCCCGCAGCCCCGGAATCGATCGCATTCGCGGCGGCCGCGACCCCATCCCCCAGGGAATCGGCACGCTCCGCGACCACGAAAGCGGCAGCCGCATTCACTAGCACCGCCGACCTCGCCGGCCCCCTTTCTCTCCCCTCCACCACGCCCCGCACCACCGCAGCGTTCTCCTCCGGCTCCCCTCCGGCCAGCGCCTTAGGCTCCACCGACTCAATCCCGAAGTCCTCGGGCGTCACCTCGTAGCCCGACACCCGCCCTCCGCGCAGCTCCGCCACCCGGGTCGGTCCGCACGGGCTGACCTCGTCCATCCCCGGCGCCCCGTGCACCACCATCGCCCGCTCGTGCCCCAGCTCGGCCAGGCCCCGCACCACCAGTTCCAGGAACGCGGGATCGGCAACGCCCACTACCTGCCGCCGCGCCCCCGCCGGATTCGCCAACGGCCCCAGCAGGTTCATGATCGTGGTGATTCCCAGCGCCTGCCGCACCGGCGCCACATGGCGCACCGCCGGGTGATGGAGCGGCGCGAACATGAAGACGATCCCGGTTTCGGCGAGTACCTCGGCCGCTCCTTCGGGAGTCAGCTCGATCGCCACCCCGAGCGACTCCAGCACGTCGGCGCTCCCGCACTTGGAGGTGAAGGAGCGGTTGCCGTGCTTCGCGACACGCACCCCACCAGCCGCCGCGACGATGGCCGCGGCCGTCGAGATGTTGAAGGTGGAGACCCGGCCGCCGCCGGTGCCGCAGGTGTCGACCAGGGTGGAGCGGTCGCCGGCGGGTACGGGGATCATGGCTGCCTGAAGCGCTTCGACGCCGCCGGCCACCTCGGAGGGGGCAAGGCCCTTGGTTTGGAGAGCGGCCAGGAGGGCACCGGTCCGGATCTGCGAGGCCTGGCCGGAGACGATGTGGGAGAAGGCGGCGCGGGCTTCGACGGAGGTGAGGTCCTCGCCGCTCACCGCCTTGGTGAGGAGGGGGACGAGGATGGCGGTGGAGTGGGTCAACGGGTAGGTGAAGCGCTGGGGTAGTGGTGCCGCAGTACGCGGTCGATCCAGAAAGGTAGCACGGAGGAGCGGGGCGGTGTGTCGGACATTTTGCACGTTTTCGCCCCGAGACCTGTCAGACAGTACAGAGGGGGGTGATTCCCTCCAAAGTGAAGCAGAGCGGAGCCACACAAGCGTGGAGGACAGGTCGAATGGAGTTGGGTACAACGGTCGTGCTCGCCGATGCGCACGCCATGATGCGCAATGGGCTGAAACTGGTGCTGCAGGAGACAGGGCGAATGACGGTCGTGGGCGAGACGGATTCCGTCGAGGAAGCTGTGCACCTATCGCTCCGTCTGAACCCCGATATCCTTGCCGTCGACTCGGGGATGCTCCGCGGAAGCGGACTACGAACGATCCGGAAGCTGAATGCCCGGGAGCCGGGAACCAATGTGCTCGTGCTCACCGATCCCGAGCACCGGGAATCACTGGATCCGATCGTCGACGCAGGCGTCAGGGGATGCATCGGCAAGAACCGCACGGCCGAGGAACTGGTGATCGCCGTTGACCTCGTCGCCGCCGGCAGGATTCGTTTGCCGCGGCGGGCTTCGCGGCCGGTTCACCGTCGCATCCTGAACAACGGGGCAGGACTCGAAGCGCGGTTGGCGAGGCTGAGCGAGAGGGAACGTAGCGTTCTGGAGCTGACCGCCCGAGGCTTCACGGCACGAGAGATCGGCATCCGGATCCACCTCGCTACCAAGTCCGTGGACAACTACAGGTCGGCCATCAGAAGGAAACTGGGGATCACAACGCGGGCGGAAATCGTGAGCGTCGCCCTGGAGACAGGTCTCCTGGACCTGGACCTGTCGCCGTCGACTTGACCGCGGAGAATGCCCAGCCTTCTCAACCCCCCAACTGCGCCGTCACACAACTCACCGTAGCTTGCGGGGCATGACGAACCCCAAAACCCGCTTCAAGCTCACCCTCCACTACGACGGGGCCGCCTTCCGTGGCTGGCAGCTCCAGCCCGGCGCGGCCACGGTGCAGGGCGCCATCGAAGAGGCCCTGGTACGGCTCACGGGGGAACATCACACGGTCCTCGGTTCCGGCCGCACCGACACCGGAGTGCACGCGACCGGCCAGGTCGCCACGGTCGACATGCCCGCGCCCTGGACGGCCACGGAGTTGGCGCGGGCCCTCAACGCAGTGCTTCCCGGGACGATCTGGGTCCGGGACATCGAACCGGTCCCCGACACCTTCCACCCGCGCTACGGCGCGATCTCCCGCAGCTACGAGTACCGGATCGGCACCGCGCCGCTCTCCGCTTCCCCCTTCCACCGCCGCTGGTGCTGGCCGCTCTGCCGCCCCCTCGACCTCGACGCCGCCAACCGGTCCGCGCGGCTGCTTCCCGGCGAGCACGCATTCCGCGCCTTCGCGAAGTCCGGGCAGCCGCAACGGGGATACGTCTGCCGCGTATCCATCGCCCGCTGGCGCCCATGGAAGGACCTGGGTGTGGTCTTCGAGATCTCCGCCAACCGCTTTCTCCACCGAATGGTGCGATATTTGGTAGGAACCATGGTGGACATCGCGCGTGGGCGCCGAAAAGAGGAGGAGATGGCCCTGTTGCTGAGTGGAAACACGGAACTGACGACTTCGCGCCCGGCGCCTCCGCAGGGGCTTTTTCTGACCCGGGTCGATTACCCCGCGGACCCGGCGGACGGCCCCGCGAAGAAGTGACTGACGAATGCCCAATGAACCCATCGCCGCCAAATGTAAACCGCAGTTTCCAATGTGTAATCTGCACTTGACATTCCTGTCTTTGGCCGCGATGGCGGGCCTGTTGCTCGCGGGGTGCGACGGGGCGCCCCGTACTGCCGATACACCCGGCTTGGCGGAGGGCACCGCCTCCACGGAGTCGCCCGCCGGCGCGCAAGCCTACCGGACCAGCTCGAGCGACTTCGGCTCGCAGCTCTCCGGCGGCTCATCCCCTGCCACCATTCCACCAACCCAGGACCCCGACCCCACCTCCCAACTCACCTCCAGCCGCACCACCGCGATCGTGCGCGCCGCCCGCACCGTCGCTCCCGCGGTGGTCACCATCGCCGTCCGCCGCCGCGAACGCGTCCGGCGCCGTTCCTTCTTCGACCCCTACTACCTCCCCTTCCGCGAGACCCAGGGACTCGGCTCCGGCTTCATCATCGACCCGCGCGGGACGGTGCTCACCAACCACCACGTCGTGGACGACGCGACCGAGATCCTCGTCACCCTCCCCGACGCGCGTGACTTCACCGCACGTCTGGCCGGATCGGATCCCGCCACCGACATCGCCGTGCTCGTGCTGCAGGACGCAGAGGACCTTCCCGTCGCCCCCCTCGGCACCGCCTCCGACCTGATGATCGGCGAATGGACGGTCGCGATCGGCAACCCCTTCGGCGGGCTGCTCTCGAACGCCGAGCCCTCGGTGACGGCCGGCGTGGTCAGCGCTCTCGGCCGCCACCTCGTCCCCGGCGGTGACGACGAGGGTTTCCACCTCGGAATGATCCAGACCGACGCCTCGATCAACCCGGGCAACTCGGGCGGGCCGCTCGTCAACGCTCTCGGCGAGGTCGTCGGGATCAACGCCTCCATCCTGTCGCGTTCAGGGGGGAGCGAAGGACTCGGCTTCGCCATCCCGATCGACCGCGCGCTCAAGGTGGCCCGCGATCTCGCCGACTTCGGAGAGGTGCGGCGCGCCTGGCTCGGCTTCCAGGTGGACGCGGTGGAGGCGGACAACTTCGGCCGCTCGCGGGGCGTGAGGATAGCGCGGGTGACGGCCGGTTCGCCGGCGGCCGAGGCGGGGGTGCGGTCGGGTGCGCGGCTTTTGCAGGTCGGGGGCAGCGCCATGGCTACACCCCTCGATTACGAGGCCGCGATGCTGGACCTGCGTGCCGGAGACCGGATCGAGCTTGCGGTCGAGGGGAGCGGCCCGGTGGTGGTTCAGGCCGTCGCGCTCCCGTCGGTGATCGCCGAACGGGTCGAACTGCTCGAGGACCTGCAGGTCGTCACGGTGACGGCCGCCATTCAGGCGGAGCGAGGCCTGGCGTCGTCGGAGGGGGCTTTGGTGGTGGAGATCTCGGACAACCTCTCGGAGATGACCGGACTCGCCACGGGTGATGTGCTTCTGGGCGTCAACAACCGCCGCGTGGACACGGCGCGCGAGGCTGCGGAGGAACTTCGGCGGACACAGCAGGGCGGCCGGTCCTTTTTCCTGGCTTTCGAACGCGGCGGGCGCCTTGTGCGCACGGGACTGCTGACCTGGAGGTAGATGCCATGGCCGCGAGCGCTCCCGACCGGTACACGCACCCGCTGTCCGCGCGGTACGTCTCCCGCGAGATGGAGCGTATCTTCGCTCCGGCCTTCCGCTTCGGGACGTGGCGGCGGCTTTGGCTCGCACTGGCCGAGGCGCAGCGGGAACTGGGGCTCGACATCCCCGACGAGGCGATAACCCAGATGCGCAACCATCTGGACGACATCGACCTGGACGCTGCCGCCCGCTACGAGCGGCGTTTCCGGCACGATGTCATGGCGCACATCCACCTCTTCGGCGACGTGGCGCCGGCGGCGCGGGGGATTCTGCACCTCGGCGCCACCAGCGCGTTCGTCGGCGACAACACCGACCTGATCCAGCACCGGGAGGCGATGACGCTGGTGCGGGACCGCGTGGTCGCGACGGTGCGCGCGCTCGCCCGCTTCGCCGAGGAGCATCGGGCGTTGCCGACGCTGGCGTATACACACTTTCAGCCGGCCCAGCCCACCACCGTGGGGAAGCGCGCTACCCTATGGATTCAAGACTTTCTGTTGGATCTGGAGGAAATCGAGCACCGGCTGGCGACGCTGAAGTTGCGGGGAGTGCGGGGGACAACCGGCACGCAGGCGTCGTTCCTGCAGCTGTTCGAGGGTGATCACGGCAAGGTGGACGCGCTGGAGGGGGCGGTCTGCCGTCGTCTCGGGTTCGAGGAGTGCTATCCGGTTACCGGGCAGACCTATCCGCGCAAGGTGGACCAGGCGATGCTGGCTACGCTGGCCGGGGTGGCTGCTTCAGCGTCGAAGATGGCGCACGACATTCGCCTTCTGTCGCATCTGCGCGAGTTGGAGGAGCCCTTCGAGAAGGACCAGGTCGGCTCCTCGGCGATGCCGTACAAGCGCAACCCCATGCGCTCGGAGCGGATCTGCGCGTTGGCCCGCCACGTGATCGCGCTGGCCGCCGATCCAGCACACACGGCGGCGACGCAATGGCTGGAACGGACGCTGGACGACTCGGCGAACAAGCGGCTGGCGGTGCCTGATGCGTATATGGCGACGGACGCGATCCTGGTGTTGGCGGCGAATGTGGCGTCGGGGTTGCGGGTGAACGAGGAGGTGGTGGAGACGAATCTGGCGGTGCACCTGCCGTTCATGGTGATGGAGGGCGTGATGATGGGGGCGGCGGGAGGGGGCGGGGACCGGCAGGAGGCGCATGAGCGGATCCGGCGGCATGCGCTGGAGGCGGCGCGGCGCGTGGCGGAGGGTGAAGAGGGTGGGTTGTTCGAGAGGGTCGCGGGGGATGAGGCGCTGGGGGTGGGGGCCGAGGAGTTGGAGGCGATGGCGCGGCCGGAGGGGTTGGTGGGGAGGGCGGTGGAGCAGGTGGACCGGTTTCTGGTGGAGCACGTGGGGCCGGTCGTGGGGCGGTATGGTGAGAGTGTGGGTATTCGTGCCGGGGAGGTGCGGGTGTAGCGGGGCATTGCGCCGGCGGATTCGTCACAGACAAGACGTGTGGCAGCATCAAATGGGTTTTTCCGCGCCAATTGGTGGGTTTTTTCCCCTTATGAACCGGTTGTGTGTCGGTGAGTTTGTACCACGCGGTTGGTTGACCGCTCGCCGAGGACCGCTTCCAGAAGGTCCTGGCACGAAACTCACTCCACGGCCAAAGGAGGCCACCCGATGAGAAAGATCATCTCCCTCACCCCAGCCTCGCGCTTCTTCGCGAGCACCGCACTCACCGCCACCGGGAAGAAGCTTCCCCGTACCCTGCCAGCGGCCTTCCTGGCCGCAGCCATGGCGGCCACACCGTTACACGCGGTTGGTACGCCTCCGGTCGAGTGGCAAGCCCCCCATCACCCGTCGGCAGTTGTGCCTTTCCCGGTCGCCTACCTGTCCGACAACCTGCTGACTCCCGCTGGTGACCTTCCTCCGTTCTTCGACGGTGCCGACGCCACTCGGAAAGTGCATGTCCCGGCGTTGTTCTCCTCAGCCGCGCCGCCGTGTATGCCTTCGGCCCTTGCCACGTCCCTAAACGGTGAGCATTCGAGCGCTGACAACAGCTTCTCCTGCCGAGGCGATAACGTTACGGTCGATGTCGGCAACAGCGAAGGCGTGACCACGATCAAGACATGCGTTACGAACGGAACCTGCGAAGGATCGTGGGACGGCTTCGATATCAGCGTAACGGTCGATGGGACAAGCTGCTTTACCGTAACGATCGACTAGGCTGCTTGCTACACCAAGTCACACGAACGTTCAACCTGATTTCAGGAATGGAGGAAACGATGTACATGCAACAGAGAAAGGGCCAGAAGATCACTGCTGGTCACCATCATGGGGAACATCGGACTGCCTTCGGAACAGACGATCAGCCCCGACGGACACCCCGAGTTCGGCGCCTATCGCCCGTTCTGGGCGTTGCCATGGTCGGGGCTTGCCTGGCGATCGGCGCCTGGGCGCTTGCGGCCGTCCCGGTGTGCGCCGCCGAATCGAGCGGCGACTGTTTCGACTTCTCGGATTACCTTCCCGACAACGTGTCCGTCGATGGATGCTGGGACTGTGATGTCGATGTGCACTGGTTCGCGTCGCTGTTTTCGTGGAGCTGGAAGTTCACACTCTCGTGTACTTCCGACGACGGGTCGACCATGACCATATCGAGGACATAGATCGATGAACGAACACCTGAGACGATGCTGGATGCCGACCCTGGAGTCCGCGCGACGGCACCTCCTGGTGATACTGCTCAGCGCGGTTGGTGGGACCACTGTCATCTCCTTGCCCGAGCAGGCGTCCGCCCAGCAGCTGGTGACGGTGCGACGCGACGCCTTCGGTAGTGACCCCATGGGTAGGCTGAACGACGCATGCGAGATGGATCGTCAACCGCTTGATGTTCGCGTTGTCGCGCGAAACTCCAACGTGACCGGACTGGTCGCTGAGAGTGTGCCTGACGGATGGATGGTCGTTGACAAGGCGGCGGGTGACATCGTTGTACTGGACCAGCAGTTACGGGAGGTCGTTCGATGGCAGGACGGAACAGGACCTTCCAGACGGTGGATGGATCCCGAGGTGCTCGCCATGCTGCCCACGGGAGACATCGCAGCGATCGACAGTTGGGCCGGACCGGCGCTTGTGATGCCTGGACGGGATGGATCACATCCGGTCTTCGGGGATCCAACCCACGCCGTGGCAGGTGGCCCCAGCTCGATCATCTATGCTGCGGGAGCGGGGATCTTCGAACTCGATGTAGAAAAGGGGACAACCCGGCGGTTGTGGACGCTGCAAGACTTTGGCATGGCCGTAGATCCTGAAAACGGCCGCGCACCGACATTCCGGATGCGTACTCAGGACGACGGAACGCTGCATGTCGCGTGGCGCATTCAGTCGTCCATATGGACCGTGGACGGACAATCAGGACCACAACTCAGGGTGCAGAGATGCGCCCCCGAGCCCTTGCTGCGTACTCACTTGGACGCACCCAGCGTCAGCTTGGGAACACTAGGGCCGGTGAAGGTGTCGATCTCGTCGATCGCGGACTTCATGGTCTTGGAATCCGGCGAAGTCCTGGTACTTGGAGCCCTGTCCGTCGGCGACGAAGACCATCGCTCCATCGAGCTATACCGCGTTGACGGGTCCATGAAACAGGCATGGCAGTTGCCGGTCAGCAGGGCAAGCGCGAGGTTTGCCCTGGGAGATCCGCGTCGGCTTCTCCTCTTGCGCGACGGTACCGAAGACCGTCACCTGGTGTTGGTAGAACTCGATGGGGACGGCTACCCTTCACGATGAGTGCACGAGTGGACATGGACGACACAGCGGCTGGAAGCGCCATGACGTTGCGGACGTATTCATATGCCTTGGCTGTTGTCCTGTCCACCCAAGGCTGCTATTCGGACACGCCCCCTCAGGCCAACCGGACAGCGGCAGGTCGCGACAGCGCTGGGGTTCTCATTGCCGAGAATCCGGAATCCTCCGGCGATGAGACCCCAGCGTGGAGTATCGATCTGGATCCCATACTGGCTGTAGGCTCGGATCGCCAAGCCTCATGGGAGCACTTGTTTACATTCATCGCCGGTGCGCTTCGGACCCCTCGCGGTGGCGTCGTGGTTGCGGACCGCGGGACAACCACCGTACGGGAATACGGGCCCGATGGTCGGTATCTGTCGACATGGGGAAGAAAGGGCGACGCACCTGGCGAGTTCACAACAGTAACGGGAATGCACAGGTGGCTTGCAGACTCCGTGGTAGTCTGGGACATGTTTGGACGCAGACTTTCCGTGTTCGACTCGAAGGGGCAGGTTGGAAGGACGTCCAGGGTCATCACACTCGGCAGTCCGTTTCTGGTGGGCGTTATGTCGGGTGAGAGGTTTGTGTTGGGACGAGAGACAACCTTCGAATTCGGCCCTGAGGCGGGCATGGATCAGTTCCGTAGCGGATACCGCCGCGAACGACAGATGTACGAGATACGGGATGGTGCAGGAGAACCGACAGCGTTTCTGGGGCCGTACCCGCACACCGAGTTCCATATCAACAAGACCTCGATGTCGCTTGCGATCGCGTCGATCCCATACTCTCGGCGAGCGGTCGGCGGCACGTGGAAAGACCTCGTTGTGGTGGGATCCAACGATACGTATGAGTTGCGGGCGTACCGGGGAGATGGTGCGCTGGAGATCGTCGTCCGACTGGCCAAGTCACGTGTGGCCACTACAGAGGCTGATCGCAAAGCCTACTTCAATGACTCGCCCGAGCGCAGCTCTCGGGATACCGATCTTCCGATGGCGTCCCACCTACCCATGTTCGACAGGGTGATCGGGGACGACGCAGGCTACCTCTGGGTGCGGGACTATGACATGCCGGGAGACGATCCGGTGTCCTGGACGGTTTTCGATTCGCTCGGTACCGTGGTAGCCAAGAGCGAGACGCCGGACGACCTGGAGGTCTGGGAGATTGGAAGAGACTACGTGGTGGCGTCGCGAGTCGACGCGCTGGATGTCCACTCGCTGGTTGTCCTGCCTCTCCGGCGAAGGTCAGGGCGTTGATCACGGTGAGGCGGGGGTCGCCTGTGTAAGCTGGACTTTGGGTGTAGGCGCTTGTGGCGGTCATCACGCGCCCGCCCCTCGTCGGTTCGCACCGCGACGGGGTTGGTCGCTGGGCCGAAGAGCGACGGGTCGAACATGGGAACGGCGAACGCGGTATATTGTCACCAACCACACCGATGTGACGCCACATGACCCGCGGCGCGGTCGAGACTTCGCCGCCACTCGGAACACACGGGAGACACAACCCTGACCCAACACCGCCCGCGAGCT
This sequence comes from Longimicrobiales bacterium, assembly GCA_965211795.1. Taxonomy (GTDB): domain Bacteria; phylum Gemmatimonadota; class Gemmatimonadetes; order Longimicrobiales; family Gaopeijiaceae; genus Bin94. The sequence continues at coordinate 1,569,230 of OZ242973.1, read as the reverse complement.
CGGCGAGGTGACGGCGCGCTCCCCCTTCCCCTCCTTTTCCGCGGCAAGGTCAGGGACGTCTACGCCGTGCCCAGCGGTGACGCCGCTTGTACCGACGCCACCTCCACCCCCAACCCCCCCCTCCTCCTCGTCGCCACCGACCGCGTCAGCGCCTTCGACGTGGTCATGCGCGAACCCGTCCCCGACAAGGGCCGCGTCCTCACCCAGATCACCGCCTGGTGGCTTGCCACCCACCTCTCCGACATCCCCCACCACCTCGTCTCCGTGCGCCCCGACGAGATTCGGCGCGCCATCCCGGCGCTCGCCGCCTGCCCGGAGACCTGGGAAGGCCGCGCAACCCTGGTCCGCCGCACCCACCCCCTCCCCGTCGAGTGCGTCGTGCGCGGCTACCTGTCCGGCTCCGCCTGGAAGGAGTATCGTGAATCCGGGACGCTGGCGGGGGAACCGCTGCCACCGGGACTCGCCGAGAGCGACCCCCTCGTCCCCGCGATCTTCTCACCCGCGACGAAGGCCCAGGAGGGCCACGATGAGAACATCACTTTCGAGCAGGCGGCGGACCTTCTGGGCGGGGATCTGGCCGGACGCCTCCGTGCGCGCTCCCTCGACATCTACGAGCGGGGACGCGCCGCGGCCGCCGAGGCGGGAATCATCCTGGCCGACACCAAGTTCGAGTTCGGGACCACGCCCGAGGGCGACCTTCTCCTGATCGACGAGGTGCTTACTCCCGATTCGTCCCGGTTCTGGCCTCGGGAGCACTACGCCCCGGGCCGCGGCCAACCGTCGCTCGACAAACAGCCGGTACGCGACTATCTGGAGAGTCTGCCCGACTGGAACAAGCGGTACCCGCCCCCACCCCTCCCCCCCGAAGTCGTCGCGGCCACCTCCGAACGTTACCGGGACGTCTTCCGAAGGCTCACCGGCACAGACCTCGACGCCTACGAACCGCCGCGGTTTGATCCCGCTGCGACCGCCGTCGCCACCCCATGACCCTCCCAGTCGCCCGCGAAGGCCTCCCCTTCATCCTCGCCCTCCTGGCGCTGACCGCCCTGGCCGCCCTGTGGGCCCGTAGCGGCGGCTGGGGCTTCCGCGCAACCGCCCCCGCCCTCTTCCTCACCCTCACCCTCTTCGTCGCCTACTTCTTCCGCGACCCCAAGCGCCACACCCCGTCGGACCCGCTACTCGTCGTCTCTCCCGCCGACGGCAAGGTCATGAGCGTGGGCCCGGTCCCGGACGAGCATTTCATGGGCGAGACCGCGACCCGCGTCACGATCTTCCTCAACATCTTCAACGTGCACGTCCAGCGCGCACCGCTGGGCGGCCGCATCGCCCACTACGACTACCGGCCGGGCACGTTCGTCGCCGCGTGGCGCGAGGAGGCCAGCCGTGAGAACGAACGCGCATCGCTCGGCATCGAGACGGACGCCGGGCCGCTCCTGGTCCGCCAGATCGCCGGCCTGGTCGCCCGCCGCATCGCCACGTATCCGCGCGAGGGCGATACCGTCGCGCGTGGCGACCGCATCGGCCTCATCCGCTTCGGCTCGCGCGTGGACCTGTTTCTGCCGCCGGACTGGCCGGTGACCGTTGAGCCGGGAGACAAGGTGCGAGGCGGCGAAACCCCGGTGGCGAGGGTAGTCCCATGAGACGCCCACTGCGCCGAAGCGCGTCGCGCGGCCGCCTGCGCCGCGGCGTCATCATCCTCCCGTCGGCCTTCACGCTCGGCAACCTCTTCTTCGGCCTCTACGCCGTCGTCGCGGCACTCCGCGGGGACTTCGCCTGGGCCGGCTGGTTCATCGTCTTTTCGGCCACCCTGGACCTGCTCGACGGGAGGGTCGCGCGCTTCACCCGCACGGGGTCTGCCTTCGGAGCCGAGCTGGATTCGCTGACCGACGCGATCTCGTTCGGGGTCGCGCCGGCGCTCATCATGATCCTTCTCTACTTCACGGGCTCCGACTGGAGCTGGGTAATCGGCTTCGTCTACGTCACGGCGGTGGTGGTCCGGCTGGCGCGCTTCAACGTCGAGCAGGGCGGCGAGGCCCGGCGCCACTTCCACGGACTGCCGACCCCGACCGCCGGGATGATCCTGGGGACTCACTACCCGTTCTCGCAGACGGCCTTCGCGCAGCAGTACCTGGGCGACCTGAACTGGCCCGGGACCATGGTCATCACGATGGTGCTGATCTCGATCCTGATGCTGAGCCATGTGCCCTATGCGAAGTTCCCGCGCATCGACCTGAAGAGCCGGAGGGGGGTGGTCAGGACGTCCCTGGTGGCGGTGACCATCGCGGGGCTGCTGCTGTTTCCCGCCTACGGCTTCTTCCCCTTCCTGATCGGCTACACGCTCTGGGGGCTGCTCCGGTCGGTCTTCCTGGGCCTTCTCGAGCGCCTGCCCGAGCGCGACCCCCTGCTCGACGCTCCCGAGACACCCGACGGGGCCGTCGAGCCCCGCGATCTGGACTACCACGAACTCACCCGCGAACCGAACTTGAAGGACTGGAAGGAGAACACTTCTTGAGCCGATTCACCGTCGAGGTCCTGGTCGCCCCCCGGCCGGGCCTTCTGGACCCGCAGGGGAAGGCGATCCACCACGCGCTCGCGTCGCTGGGATACGACGCCGTCGAGGATGTCCGTGTCGGCAAGGCGATCTACCTGGAGGTCGCGGCCGCTTCGGCGGAGGAGGCGGCACAGCGGGTGGAGGAGGCGTGCCGCAAGCTGCTCGCCAACCCCGTCACCGAGGACTTTCGCGTGACCGCGGAGGCGCCCCGATGAACGTCGCCGTCGTCACCTTCCCGGGGTCCAACTGCGACCAGGATTGCCATCGCTCGGTTGAGCTGGCCGGCGGGTCGCCGCGCTATCTCTGGCACCGGGAGCGCTCGCTGGGCGGCGCCGAGGCGGTCATCGTACCCGGCGGCTTCGCCCACGGCGACTACCTGCGCCCCGGCGCCATCGCCCGCTTCAGCCCGATCATGGACGCGGTCGTCGGATTCGCCCGCGAGGGGGGACTCGTCGTCGGCATCTGCAACGGCTTCCAGGTGCTCTGCGAGGCGGGACTCCTGCCGGGCGCGCTGCTGCGCAACCGGTCGCTCCGCTTTCAGTCCCATGACTGCTGGCAGCGGGTGGAAAGAACCGACACCCCCTACACCGGCGAGTACCGCGAAGGCCAGATCATCCGCATGCCGCTCTCGCACGCCGACGGCAACTACTACGCCGACGCGGATACGCTCGCCGAACTGGAGGCGGAAGAGCGCGTCGTGTTCCGCTATTGCGACGCCCAGGGCAACGTGACCCCCGAATCCAACCCCAACGGCTCCCTGAACCACATCGCGGGGATCGTCAACCGGCGCCGCAACGTCCTCGGCATGATGCCCCACCCCGACCGCGCCATCGAGGAGGTGCTGGGTTCGGTGGACGGGTTGCCGCTCTTCGAGTCGCTGGTGGGAACCAGGGCGACGGCCACGGCAGCCGCCCGATCGGAGGTGGCCTGATGACGGATGACCGCCGCAGCCCCGGCAACGGCACCACACAACCTACCGCTTCCCCCAACGGCGAAATCCCCCTCCCCCGCCGCGGCGACCCCCCCATCACACCCGAACTGGTCGACGAACACGGCCTCTCCCCCGACGAGTACGACCAGATCCTGCAAATCATGGGCCGCGAGCCCACCTTCACCGAACTGGGCGTCTTCTCGGCCATGTGGTCCGAACACTGCGGCTACAAGAACTCCAAGCGCCTGCTCCGCCTCCTCCCCACACAGGCCCCCTGGGTCATCCAGGGCCCCGGCGAGAACGCCGGCGTGATCGACGTGGGGGGCGGCTGGGCCCTCGCCTTCAAGATCGAGTCGCACAACCACCCCTCGGCCGTCGAGCCCTACCAGGGTGCCGCGACCGGAATCGGCGGCATCCTGCGCGATGTCTTCACCATGGGCGCGCGTCCCGTCGCCACCCTCAACTCGCTCCACTTCGGCGACCTCGACCGCCCCCGCGTCCGCTACCTCTTCTCGGGCGTGGTCAAGGGGATCGGGGACTACGGCAACTGTGTCGGCATCCCGTCGACCGGCGGCGAGGTGTACTTCGACAAGGGCTACGAGGACAACCCGATCGTCAACGCCATGTGCCTGGGTCTCATGCGCCGCGAGGAGCTGATCCGGGGCACCGCCGAGGGCGTCGGCAACACGCTCATGGCGGTGGGGGCGCGCACGGGACGCGACGGTATCCACGGCGCGACCTTCGCGTCGGAGGAGCTCTCCGAGGGGGACGACGAGGCCAGCCGGCCGCAGGTCCAGGTGGGCGACCCCTTCACCGAGAAGCTGCTCCTCGAGGCCTCGCTGGAGCTGATCGCGAGCGGGCACATCGTGGGGATCCAGGACATGGGCGCCGCGGGGCTGACCTCGAGCGGGACGGAGATGGCGGGGCGATCGGGGACCGGGGTCGTGATGGATGTGGCGCGGGTGCCGGTGCGCGAGCAGGGGATGACGCCGTACGAGATCCTGCTCTCGGAATCGCAGGAGCGGATGCTGGTGGTGGCGGAGGCGGGGCGCGAGGACGCCGTGCGCGAGATCCTCGAGAAGTGGGAACTGGAGGCCGAGACGATCGGACAGGTCACCGCGACCGGGACCTTCCGGGTCCTGGAGGACGGGGTGGCCGTGGCCGACATCCCCGCCCTGCCGCTCACCCAAGGCTGTCCCACCTACGAGCGCCCGGGGGAGGAGTCGCCGGAGATACGCGAGCTGCGTAAGACGGACATCTTACCCCACGTGTCGCCCCCGAACGGCCTCGAAAGCGCCTTCCTCGCGGTCATCGGCTCCCCGAACGTGGCCTCCAAGCAGTGGGTCTACGAGCAGTACGACACCACGGTGCGTGCCAACTCGATCGAGCGGCCGGGGGGAGACGCCGGCGTCTTCCGGGTGCCGGGCACGAACCGCGGCGTCGCCGCCACCACCGACTGCAACGGCCGCCACACCTACCTGAACCCGCGCCAGGGCGCAATGGGCGCCGTCGCCGAGGCCGCGCGAAACGTGGCCTGCACCGGCGCCGTGCCGATGGCCGTCACCAACTGCCTCAACTTCGGCAGTCCCCTCAAACCCCACATCCGCCACCAGTTCCGCGAGGCGGTGCTGGGGATGCGCGACGCATGCGCCTACCTGGAGACCCCCGTCACCGGCGGCAACGTCTCCTTCTACAACGAGACCGACGGCCAGGCTGTCTACCCCACGCCGGTCATCGGCATGGTCGGCGTCATCGACGATGTCGGCGCGGTGGTGCGGCACTCCTTTCGGGACGAAGGCGACGCCATCTTCCTCCTCGGCACCAACCGGGGGGAGCTGGGCGGGTCGGAGTACCTGTACGCGGTGCACGACATCGTCGCCGGAGAGCCCCCGGAGGTGAGCCTCCCGGCCGAACGCTCGCTCCAGCGCTGCCTGCTGGCCCTGGCCGGTTTCCGGGTGCTCAAGTCCGCCCACGACGTGGCGAGCGGCGGTCTGGCGGCTACATTGGTCGAAAGCTGCCTGGGCCGCCCGCGGACCGGCCGTGCCGTGGGGGCGTCGGTTCGCCTCGAGGACGACCTCCCGGGCACGGCGCTCCTCTTCGGCGAGGATCATGGGCGCGTGGTGGTCAGCTGTGGACCGGATGAGGAGAAGCGCGTGTGCCGCATCGCATCCCAGTACGGAGTCCCGTGCGCGAGGATCGGCACGGTCACGAACGGCGAGTCGCCACTCGAGATCGAGACCCGGTCGTCCGCCCTCCGGCTGAACCTGGACGTGCTGCGCGACCACTACTTCGGCACCATCCCCGGCATCATGAGCGAGGCGGGATGAAACGCCCCACCGATGTCCACCTCCCCCTCCTCGACGACCGTCCCCGCGAGGAGTGTGGCATCGTCGGCATCAGCAACGTCGAGAACGCCTCCGAGCTCGCCTTCCTGGGACTCTACGCGCTCCAGCACCGCGGCCAGGAAGCGGCCGGCATCTGCGCCGCGAACGGCGGCCACACCAAGCTCCACAAGGAACTCGGCCTCGTCTCCGACGTCTTCAACGCCGAGCGGATCGCCTCCCTGCCCGGCCACACCGCCCTCGGGCACGTCCGCTACTCCACCGCGGGCGGCGGACAGCGGGTCAACGCCCAGCCGATCGTGGTCCGGTACGCCGAGGGCGACCTCGCCATCGTCCACAACGGCAACCTGACCAACGCCAACTTCATGCGGCGCGAACTGGTGAGCGAAGGCGCGATCTTCCAGAGCTCCTCCGATTCGGAGCTCTTCGTGCACCTCGTCGCGCGTTCCCGCCACCGCTCGGTGGAGGCCCAGCTGCGCGACGCGCTCAGCTTCGTCGAGGGCGCCTACGCCCTGGTCGTGACCGTCGGCGACACTATGTACGCGGTGCGCGACCCGCGCGGCTTCCGGCCGCTGGTGCTCGGGGAGCTGGACGGGGGACATGTCGTCGCCAGCGAGACCTGCGCCCTGGACATCATGGGAGCCCGTTACGTGCGCGACATCGCGCCCGGAGAGCTGCTGCGCCTCAAGGGCGGCCGCGCCGACAGCCTCCACGGCCTGCACCCGGAGACCCCCGCGCCCTGCATCTTCGAGTTGGTCTACTTCGCGCGGCCCGACTCGAGCCTGTGGGGAATGAGTGTCGACCGGGCGCGGCGGTCGTTCGGGCGGCAGCTGGCCCGCGAGCATCCGGTCGATGGCGACTGCGTGATCGCGGTGCCCGACAGCGCGAATTCGGCGGCGCTGGGCTACAGCGAGCAGAGCGGGATCCCGTACGAACTGGGGCTGCTTCGGAACCATTACGTGGGCCGCACCTTCATCCGCCCCTCGCAGGCCGACCGCGACTTCGGCGCCCGCATAAAGTACAACCCGGTGCGCGAGGTGCTGGCGGGCCAGCGCGTGGTGGTAGTGGACGACTCGATCGTGCGGGGGACGACGTCGACCAGCCTGGTCAAGTTCATCCGGGGGGCGGGGGCGGCGGAGGTGCACTTTCGGGTGGCGAGTCCGCCGGTGCGGTTTCCGTGCTACTACGGGATTGACATGCCCTCGAAGGAGGAGCTCATGGGGTCCCGGATGACCGTGGACGAGATCGCGGCCGATCTGGGGGTGGACTCGCTGGGGTATCTGTCGCTGGATGGGATGGAGGCGGCGGTGGCGGAGGGGGGGCCGTTCTGCGCGGCGTGTTTTTCGGGGGAATATTCGGCGCCGTTGGTGGATTTGGAGGGTGGGTGACGGCGGTCGGAGGCGCTTCTGCTTGGCGAGCGAGCCCAGCCGGGGACCGAGGACCGCATACGAACGAGAGCTGAGGGAGCCGTTTTCGGCTTCGTCGACTGGCTCCAACTCACATTGCCGGACCAGTACGAGCCCACCCACACCGACTCGGACTGACGCCGTGTCACATTCCACCACCGGCATATCTCATCACGATACTCCGATTGTGAGGAAGCGCTCGCGCCACCTCGGGGAGCTTCCGCCCATGGCCGCCGGCCAACACCCGCCCGTCTCCGCCTACTGCATAGACCCACGGCGAACGTCGGGTGAGGGCGTGGACTCCATTTCCGGCGGCAGTCTTGACGGACACAACCTCCACCGGCCAATGCCGGTCCCACGCATAGGCGTTGGCGGAAGGAAGCGAACCGGGGGAAAGCGCAAGCACCCGATCCCCCCTGGCACCTGCCGGCAGCCACTCCTTCCACATGGCCGCGACCCTACCCGAGTGGACACACTCCGGATCGAAGACCAGCAGCAGGGTGTTGCGGCCATCGGCAAGGCCGAACTCGGTTCCGTCAGCCCGCTCGAGCGCTACCTGCGAGAGATCGTGCCCGACCCTGATTGCGTGTTCATCGGAATTGTGACCGAACAGCCGATTCCCGATGAACACCGCCTGCGTGACCGCCATGAGAGCCAGCGCTCCCACGATGATCCAATCCCTCCGAGACCGCGGCCTGACCAGCGGAACCGTGGCTGCTCGATTCCATGATCCGCCATAGCTTCGACCGTGACCCATCTGATACCTCCTCGCTACGAGAACCGGGGGCCGCGCCGCATGTCGGCCCCTACATGAAGCTTGACAGGTCTCGGGGCTGAATCGTGCAAAGCGAACAGCTGCCGATTCCTCCATTGGGGTGTTCCCGGCCAGCCCGGCCCCTTCCCGGTAGAGGCCTCTCAGGAGATCGCCTCGTCGGCCCCTGCCCCCCGAAGCCGCTCCCTAGAGAAGACGCGATTGCACGTTTTGGGCTCCAGGACTGTCAGTATCAGTGAAGGACCGATCGATCCACGGTCGGACCAGAACCTCAAACACGAGGAGGATGGAAATGCGCGCGATGGCGATGGTACTCATTCTGGTGAACCTGCTATTGGGAGCGACTCTGACGGCTTCGAGGAGGAGTGAGGGAGGGTCCGCGGACTGGTTTCGCGACTGTTGCCGGGGCACGGGCCCTGCCGCATACTGCTGTCTCGACTGCTGTGTGCTGATCGAAGACTGCGACAGTGACAGCGACTGTCAGGAGTCCTGACTCCCGTGACCGCGTTCGAAAAACCCGACAAGATTGCCCCTGCGAATAGGCGGCAACGACCCCTCGGAGCTGCAGGGGCAACCCTTCGAGCCACCTCACTGTGGTGCATCCTGGTCGTGGGAAGCCTGATATTGCTCCAACTCACGGAATGGCGGGATGTTGCGAATTCCGCGCTGTGGTGGCTCCGATCTGTTGTCGATCTTATCGGTCTGGCTATTCCGTTCGCGCTGTTCGCGGGCGGAGTGGCCCTGTCTGCGGTGCTCCCGAGGTCACGTCACCTTGTCCGGGTTGCGGTTGTCTCGGGCATTGCATTGAGCGCTCTCTCCTACCTCTTGACGGCTTGGGTCGAACCTACGGTCCACTATCGGTACCTGATCAGTTCCGAGTCGGGGACGGCCGCGCGAGTAGAGTTTGGACCTCAAACACCGCCCGGCGTACTCCAGAATCTTCGCTCCGTCGAGGAGAATCCACTGCAGGAATACAGCATGTCAGTTGACGCTCCGCGCGAGCACCCGCCAAACGTGCTCCGCTGGATCCTACACCGCCCGGCCGCTCTTGCCGTATTCGGTCTCGTCAACGTCTTCCTCGGCCTGTTGTCGGCTCAGTTGACCGGCGACCTCCGGCGTGGCGCCTGTCGCAATACCCGAGTCGCCATCGGGGTAGCCGGAGGCATCGCGTTTTTCGCCTGTGTATCGATCGCCTCCCCCGTCGAGCCATTCCTCCGCGACGGAACCCTGCGATCGGGAGTTCTAAGCGCCTGGGCACCTCTGGCCTTGCCAATAACCGAAGCGCTGCTACTGTATTACCTGATTCGCAGGAGGCGCGGATGACACCCGCCGCAGATGCAGCTCTGCCCCGGGCCGTGACCGATACCGGCCGGTCCGTCGCACGAGCCGCAGCCGCCCTGTTGCCGAGTCGGCCCCCGCGTTCGGGAGGTTGGAGTGGACAGAGACGACGAAGTCGCCCCGGGAGTCGATCTCGACGCATTCCACCGTGGCGATTCCACTGCATTCCGAGCCGTACTCCACCACTTCGGTCCGCTTATCCAGAGCATCGTGGCTCGTTATACCGACAACGCCCACGACCGCGAGGAGTTGTACCAGGAGATCAGCCTGCGCCTGTGGCAGCGGCGGACACAGTATTCAGCCCGGGGTCCGCTGGGTGGCTGGATCAACCGCGTCACGCACCACTTCTGCAGGAACTGGAAAAGCGCGCAAGCCGCACGGGAAACGGTTCAGGAACGGCACGCCACCGAAGTGATCGCCCTGGGTGAGGATGATGCGGTGCTTGAAGACCCTTCAAAGCTGATGGAACGTACGGAGTTCATGGACGACCTGAGACTCGCGCTCGCGGAGCTGCCCCCAAGGCAGGAGCGCACATTCACCCTGATCCACGTGATGGGGTACAGCGTGTCGGAGGCGGCGCGGAAGCTGGAGGCCCGACCGTCCACAGTGCGCTCCAACCTTCGCCACGCGGCGAAAAAACTTCGCCACCTGATGAAAGATTACAAACCATGACCTGCCCCGACCCCACCCTGCTCTCGCGCGCAAACTCGCCGGAACCCGACCCCGAGGTGGTGGAGCACCTCAAGAGTTGCCCTTCGTGCTGGCTGGACTGGCAGATCCAGCACGGAGCCCGCTATGCACTGAATCCCGAAGTCGAAGTCCCCCCCGGCCTCAACGAGCGGGCAATGGCCCGGATCCAGCGGGAAGCCAGACGACTGGATGAAGTGGAACGCTGGTGGGACTTCCCGGTTCTGGGGGGTCTGGTCGCGATCGCCGCCTTCGCCTTCTTCATCGCCGGGGGGAATGCCGAAACCACGCTGCCACCCGTCACCGCTGCGGTCGGCGCGGTCATGACGGGGATCGTGGCCGCGCTGTACACCAGGTATCGGGACCATAAGGATGCCCGGGAGGTCTTGGCTGTCAGGTAGTCTCGGGAACCCTGGAACGACCGCCCCACCCCGTACTACCAAAGGGTGACACAGCCCCCACCCCCCCACGAGCCCCCCATGATCATGCCATCCAAGGCCCGAACCGCCACCAGGGTCGCCACCTGGAGCACCCTCGAAGACCGCCGCCCCGCCTACGCGCTCGTAGCCAACGTCGACCTCGTCGTCATCCGCTACGACGACCAGGTCTCCGTCCTCTTCGGCCGCTGCCTCCACCGCGGCGCCCTCCTCTCCGACGGCCATATCCGCGGCGACGACCTCATCTGCGGCGTCCACAACTGGGACTACCGCTTCGACACCGGCGTCAGCTCCTACAACCCCGAGGAAGCGCTCCACAAGTTCGGTGCGTGGATCGACACCGATGCCGACGCCGTCTTCGTGGACGAGGCCGAAGTCGCGGCCTGGCACGACAAGTTCCCGCAAGCCTACCGCCGCGACGAATACCTGGGCCTCTACGCCGACGTGCACGGAACCCCCGAGGAGCCCCACAACCACTACATCCAGGAGCTCGCGAAGAATGGGCTGGAGAAGGTCGGCCATCACGGGGTAGTCTCGGCCATGGGCGTACCCCTCACCGAACTCCCCGGCTGGAGCGACCTGCAGATCCTGACCGCGCAGCTGGCCACCCGTCCCCTCGCGGACGACGACCCGGTGGGAACGGAGCTGGTCATCGGTCCCCGCGCGAAGCGGCCGCTGCGCCTCGACATCCCCCTCTTCGTGAGCGACATGAGCTTCGGCGCCCTCAGCGAAGAGGCCAAGCTGGCGCTCGCCAAGGGGGCCGAGATGTCCGGCACCGGCATCTGCTCGGGCGAGGGCGGCATGCTTCCGGAGGAGCAGCAGAGCAACTCGCGCTACTTCTACGAGCTGGCGTCCGCCAGATTCGGGTGGTCGATGGAGAAGGCTCGCCTGTCGCAGGCCTTCCACTTCAAGGGGGGACAGGGGGCGAAGACCGGCACCGGGGGACACCTGCCCGGCACCAAGGTCATCGGCAAGATCGCCCAGGTGCGCGGCCTCGAGCCCGGCACCCCCGCGATCAGCCCGTCACGGTTCCCGGATCTCGTCACCACCGACGACTTCCGCACCTTCGCCGACGAGGTGCGCGCGGAGACCGGCGGCATCCCGATCGGCTTCAAGATGTCGGCCCAGCACATCGAGGACGACCTCGACTTCGCCCTCGACGTGGGCGTCGACTACATCATCCTGGACGGGCGCGGCGGGGCGACCGGCGCGGCCCCCGAGATCTTCAAGAACAACATCTCCGTCCCGACCATGGCCGCCCTGGCCCGGGCCCGCCGCCACCTGGACGCGCGCGGAGCGGGTCGTGACGTCACCCTCATCATCACGGGCGGCCTCCGCACCGAATCCGACTTCGTCAAGGCGATGGCGCTCGGCGCCGACGGCGTGGCCATTGCGAACTCGGCCATCCAGGCGATCGGCTGCCTGGGCATGCGCGCCTGCCACACCAACAACTGCCCCGTCGGGATCGCCACGCAGCGGGAGGAGTTGCGGGCGCGGCTGCAGGTGTACGCTTCGGCCCGGCAGCTCGCAAACTACCTCGACGCCACGGTGGAACTGATGAAGATCCTGGCGCGGGCGTGCGGCCACGCTCATCTGAACGGGTTCGGCATGCGGGACCTGACCACGTGGAAGCGTGAGATGGCGGATCTGACGGGGGTGCGGTACGCGGGGGTGGGACAGCGTTATGTTGACTGACTCGATTCCTGATTCCAGCGGGTTGGGAGAAGTAGCCGATGAGTCGCCATGAGCGGCTGGTGCGGACCACACTTCGCGGACGGTCGGACGCGAACATTCGCTTCAGCGCACTGTGCGCGCTGATGCGGTATCTTGGATTCCAGGAGCGTGTGCGCGGCAGCCACCACCTCTTCGACAAGGAAGGCATCGTGGAAATCGTCAACCTGCAGAGCCGCGACGGACACGCCAAGCCCTATCAGGTGAGGCAGGTTCGGCGCCTGATCCTCAAATACAAGCTGGGAGCAGACGACTGATGTACAAGTACGAGATCATTCTCTATTGGAGCGACGAGGATCAGTCATTCATCGCCGAGGCACCCGAACTGCCCGGGTGCATGGCGCACGGAGACGATCACGAGACCGCGTTGGGGAACATCAAGGATGCGATGCGGTTTTGGATCGACCGGGCCCGGGAATTGGGACGGCCCGTGCCGGAACCCAAGGGCGAGCGCCTGATGCTGGCGTGACCCCTGTTCGGGCGTGGCGACAGTGACCCACCGTTTCTTCCGGATTCAGCGTCCTGAACGGTACCGGCCGCCCCTCCCCGAAGTCGGCTGACCACGGCTCGCTCCGGATACTCCGACACCCCCCCCGTCCTCCGGCTACAGGGCTATCTTCAACAGCTCACACACCGATGATTGTTCTTCGCCCCCAGGCGCTCCAGCAGCGCCACCGTCGCCGGGAACGGCTGGATCCGCTGCACGGGACCGTTGGCCATGTCCGCCGTGGTCCGGCCGTTGCGCGCCACCGCCGTCACATCGGCACCCTTCTCCACCAGATAGAGGATCATTTCGTTGTCGCCACGGGCGGCGGCGTGATGGACCGGGGTGTAGCCGTTGAGGTCTCGGGCGTTGACATCGGCGCCCAGTTCCTCGACCAGAAACCTCATCGTGGGCATCCAGCCCTCGGGCGCGTGGCGGTGGGAGTTGCCCGCAAAGCCCTGGCCGTAGCCGACACCGGCGGCCGCGTGGATGGGGTAGACGGCCGGTCCGCCTATGGGGACGGGCGGCAGTCCAGATGGGTCGGGCCGGTCGGGACTTCCGCCGCCGCGCTGCGACACCTTGATGGTGGGTAGATCCGGGTCGGCGCCGTACTCCAGCAGGAGCTTCATGGCGGGCACGTCGGTGGCGTGGACCGCGCGCCAGAAGGGGGTGGCGCCGGCGCGGCCGACGCCGAGCAGGTCGCGGTTGTAAGTCGTATACCAGAGGGTGTGCCTGAGCCGGGCGTTGACGTCCGCGCCGGCATCGAGCAGCGCGCGCATCAGCTCCAGGTAGCCGGTCACCTGCTGCTCGTGCTCGAGCGGCTGCGGGTGCCGGGCCTTGGGCGCCCAGTGCACGTTGAGGACCGCGTAGAGCGGCGTGGCCCCCGCGTCGCTGGCCGCGTTGGGGTCGGCGCCGCGCGCGAGGAGTTCCGCCACCAGATCGAAGTAGCCGTTGATCACGGCGACCAGCATCGGCGTGGTGTTGTCGGCCGCGCTGGGGAGGTCGATGGGGACGCCGCCGTCGAGGAGGGCGCCGACGGTGGCGGCGTGGCCTTCCCGGGCCGCGAGGTGGATGGCGGAGAGGCCGCCGTGCTTGCCGACCAGGCCGGCGTAGTTGAGGGGGATGGGTTCGCCGGTGCGAAGCTGGGTCTCGAGGGCCTCCTGGGCGGCGTCGCGGGCCTGGGCGGCGCGTGAGGTGTCGGGGGGGTTGGGGGCGGGCGCGGGTGGGGGATCCGGTGGGAGTTCCCTGCCCTCGCGCAGCGCCGCGACCACCCTGCCGCGGTGCCGCTGAGACGCGCGGTCGGCGATGTCCCGTTCGACCAGGTCCATGATGTGGGCGGTCGCCGTGCCGTCCGCCCCGGATTTCAGAAGCGCCGCGACCGCCCCGGTGCGGCCGAGCGCCGCCGCGAACATGAGGGGGGTCTGTCCCCACTGGGGTTCGCGGGGGTCCACCGCGGCGCCATGGTCGAGCAGGACGGTGACCGCGCGCACGTCTCCGGATGCGGCGGCGAAGTGGAGCGGCGTCGCGCCGGTTTCGGTCACCGCCGCCGGGTCGGCCCCCGCCTCCACCAGAATCGCCACCACTTCACCCTGACCTTCCTTCGCGGCGACGTGCAGCGGAGTGTGCGCGCCCAGGCGCGTGGCTGCTTCGAGCGCCGCCCCCGCGTCGATCAGCAGCCGCGCGATCTCCGCATTCCCGTTCAGGGCCGCCCAGTGAAGGCCGGTCATCCCGTCTCCGTGGGCGGCGTTCACGTCGGCGCCGTCCGCGAGCAGCGCCCGGATGGCCTCGATGTCGTCCCGTTTGGCAGCCTCGGCGACGGGTGATTCGCTGGCCACATCGGTGTCGTCCACCCGTATGCCCTCACCCACCGTGACAGATTCCGTGACAGATTCTACCCAGAATCTGTCCACAAATCCGTCATCACCCGGCCACAAGACGAGCCCCACCAACAAAACAACACTCCTCAGGTCAGATTCTACCCCGAATCTGTCCGCACCAGGCGATTGCGACCCACCCGTCGAGGAACGCACCCCAGAGCGCCAACCGGCCCAAAAGTCCCCCAACCCCCTCATGGCGAAAGCGAAAACGCCCCGGTACTGTCGCCGAAGCTCTCCACGTCGTCCATCCCCAGCTTGTGCATCAGGCTGAGCATGACGTTCGCCATCGGCGTCCCCGGCGCGGCCCTCAGATGCAGGTCCCCGTCGAGCCGTCCATTCGCCCCCCCGACCACGAACAGCGGACACCGCTTGTGGTTGTGCACGTTCGAGTCCCCCATCGGCGAACCGTAGATCACCATCGTCTTGTCGAGCAGGCTCGCGTCACCCTCCTGAATGCTCGCCAGCTTCTCAAGGAAGTACGGCACCAGCCCGACGTGATACCGGTTGATCTCCGCAAACTCGAGCACGGTGTCGGGTCTGCCTCCATGATGCGACGACGGATGGAATCCCTTGTCCACGCCGCTCTCCGGATACACCCGGCTGGACGCGTCGCGCCCCATCTTGAAGGAGAACACGCGGGTCGCGTCCGCCTCGAAGGCCAGCGCCTGCAGGTCGAACATCAGCTTGACGTGCTCGTCGAAGGAGTCGGGCACACCCGCCGGCGCCCCCGGCAGCGCCCTCTCCACCCCGCTCTCGTTGCGCGCCACCACCCGCTGGATGCGCCGCTCGATCTCGCGCACGTCGGTCAGGTAGCGGTCGAGCCGACGCGTGTCCTCGGAGTCCAGCGCCCGCTTCAGCGAGTTCACCTCGCCGACGATGAAGTCCAGCACGCTGCTCCCGGACCGGCGGCGGGCCTCGCGGGCCTCCGGCGTGCCTCCGGCGCCGAAGAGCTGGTCGAAGGCGATGCGCGGATCGCGGACCATCGGCAGGGGCTGGTCGGGGGCCGCCCACGAGATGGTGTCGGTGTAGACGCAGGCGTACCCGTACGCGCAACCTCCCGCCTGGTCCACATTCTCGATGCAGAGCTGCATGGAAGGGATCGGCGTCTCCTGGCCGAAGCGCTGCGCGTAGAGCTGGTCCAGCGAGGTGCCGACGTAGACGTCCGAGCTTTCGGTCTGCTTCGGGTGCGCCTGGGTCAGGAAGGTGGCGCTGGAGCGGAAGTGGTCGCCGCCGATCTCCTTCGGCTTGGTGGCCTCGGCGCCTTCGACGTCGGTGTCGCTGATGATCGTGAGCTGGTCGCGGTACGGCTCGAGTGAACTCAGCACGCTCGGGCCGAAATCGAAGCCGCGTCCGATGGTGGGTGGGGACCAGAGGTGCTGGGTCGCGCCCCACGCGTTGCTGCCCGCCGAGCCGTGGACCATCTCGATCGCGACCAGGCGGGTCCGGTCCATGGCGGTGCGGGACCGGGTGACCGCCCACAGCTCCCGCGCCGGGACCATCGCGTCGAGGAAGGGAAGCGCGACGGTGGCGCCCAGGCCGCGCAGGAAAGTGCGGCGCGGCAGATGCTTGCCGGTGATCAAGTTCACGGAGTCGCTCCTTCGCTCGGGTTGGGAGCCCCGTCCATGCGCCCGGGACCAGTCTCGCGGACCGCTCCAGCCGCCCGCTCCGGAGCACCCTCGTCCACCCGCACGGAACCGGCCTTCATGCGGAAGGCGTCGCTCGTGGCCACCCCCAGGATGAAGGCCGAGACGCGGTAGTCGTGCGCCGCGGCCTCGCGGACGATGCGCCGCACGGCCGGCATGTCATAGTACTCCAGCCGGCGCCCCAGCGCATATGCCATCAGGTTCTCCGTGAAGGTGCGCAGCAGCGGTTCGGGCCGCTTGAGCAGCGCCGCACGCAAATCGGAGGGCGACGCAATGGGCGTGCCATCGTAGAAGTCGCTCGCCGCGTCGATCGGCGTCCCGCGGTCCCGGATGCGCCACGCGCCGCTCACGTCGTAGTTCTCGAGCGCCAGCCCGATGGGGTCGATCATGCGGTGGCAGGAAATGCACCGGGGATCGTCGCGGTGCATCTCCAGCTTCTCGCGCACGGTCAGGAACCGTCCGTCCTCGACCGCGTCGTCCTCGATCTCGGGGATGTCGGGAGGCGGCGGGGGCGGCGGCGTGCCCATCAGCACCTCCATCACCCACTTGCCCCTGAGCACGGGCGACGTGCGCCCCGCGTGCGAGGTCAGGGTGAGGATGCTGCCGTGGCCGAGCAGACCCCGGCGCTCGTTGTGGCGATAGACGACACGCCGGAAGCGGTCCCCCGCCACGCCCGGGATGCCGTAGTGCCGCGCCAGGCGCTCGTTGACGAAGGTGTAGTCGGCGGTGAGCAGTTCGAGGACGGGACGGTCGGCGCGCACCAGGTTGTCGAAGAAGACCTCGGTCTCCCAGTGCATCGCGCGCTTGAGCGATTCGTCGAAATCGGGGGCGACGCGCACGTCCGGCTGGATCTTCTCCAGGTCCTGGAGACGCAGCCACTGGGCGGCGAAGCGGGTCGACAGTGCGCGGGCGCGTTCGTCGGCGAGCATTCTGCGGACCTGCTCCTCGATGCCGGCGGGGTCGGCGAGGCGGCCGGCCGCTGCGGCCGCGAGCAGTTCGGCGTCGGGCCCCGATCCCCAGAGGAAGAAGGACAGGCGCGTCGCCAGATCGGTGCCGCCGACCAGGTAGGGGCCGTCCCCGTCCCGACCCTCGCCGGCCGGTTCCTCGACCCGGAAGACGAAGTGCGGGCTGGCGAGGATCCCCTCCAGCGCGGTTCGCACGCCCTCCTCGAATCCGCCAGCCGCCGTACCCGCATCGTAGAGGCCGAGGAGACCAGCAAGGTCGTCATCGGTGAGCGGCCTGCGGTAGGCCTGGGTACCGAGGCGGATGATGATCTCGCGGGCGCAGGAACGGGCATCGTCACCTTCATCGGGCCGACACGAAAACACCCGCGCCCGACTCGGCGTCTCCGAAATCCCCACCACGTCATACGGCCCCCCCACCGCCAGATCCCGCAGGTGCGGCAGCGCCGTAAACCCGTACGACCCAGCGATGCTCGTGCTCGCCAGCGACCAGTCGTGCGGCGAGATCAGATCCTGCAGCGGTCCCTCCGAGCGCCGGATGAACGCCGCCGACACTTGCCGCGGCCCCGCCCGCACGAAGACCCGCTCCGAACGGATGTTCACCCCGTCCGGATCGGACGCGTGCATCCAGCGGTTGACCTCGAGGACCGCCACCGGCTCCCCGTCGATCGAGATCTCCAGCAGTTCGGGTTCGCCCTCGCGCGTGTGAAGCGCGTTGCGCCCGTTCCCGAAGAGGGCGCCCGTGGTCTCGTGGTGGAAGGAGACGCGGAAACCGTAGTACCCGTCGGCGGGGAAGTTGTGCAGGACGGAGACGCCGCCCCGGGTCCCGTACGGCGCACCCTCCACGCGTTCGGTCTGCGAATCCCAGCGGGACACCCGGTAGGTGGATTCGCTGGGGGTGATGTGAGGGTCGCCGATGGCGAGGCGGCTGATCTCGGAGGCGGCGCGCAGGTAGCCGTCGGTCAGGGTGGCCGAGAGGAGCTGCGCGTCGGCGATGTTGTCGAAGTTGGCGCTCCTCGTGTCGAGCGGCAGGTACGCGCCCGCGTCGATCTCGAGGTCGAGGAGGTCGCGGATGGATGCGCGGTACTCGGCCCGGTTGAGGCGCTGGAAGGAGCGGCGGCCGGGGTTGGGGTTGGCCGCGGCGGCGGCGTCCAGCTGCTCTTCGAGGGAGAGGGTGAGGGCGGCGAGGGCGTCTTCGGTGGGGCGGCTGGTTCCGGGGGGCGGCATCAGGCCCGCGCGCAGCTTGCGGATCATGCGTTCGGCGAGCTCCGCGTCGGCGGGGGCGTCGGCGGCGTCGAAGCGCTCCAGCGACATGTTGCCCTGCAGGCGCGTGTCGTTGTGACAGCGGAGGCAGTACTGCTCGATGACGTCGTTGGTGGGGGGCGGGGAGATGGCGTCCGGATCGCCGGGGAGCGTGTGCTCGAGGCAAAGTTCCGGAGACCGGTCGGGCGACGAGCCGCCGCAAACCGCCGGATCCGCGGCGCGCGACTCGCCCTGGGCTGACAGGCCGGCCACGATTGCGCCGGCCACCGCCAGGGAGCCCGCCAACTTCAGCATGGCACCTCCAGGACCTCTGCCGGGACCGGGACGGAAGCGATTCTCGTCATCCCCGCCTGCGGATCCTCATCGTTTTGGATGTACACAACACTGGATACTGCCGCCGGGACGGGGGTTCTGCAAGGCGTTGCGGGCCATGAAGCAAGGGCCGCAGGCTACGGCACCGGCAGCCACGCACACCCTGACGTATCGATCTCGTACAGGCGGATCCACGTCTCCAGGCCGTCCCTGGTCTCGTTGATCGTCCGGTCCAGCAGAAACAGCGTGTCGCGCGACACCGTGAGTCTGGCCCGGGTCTCGTTCGTGTAGGGCACGAATCCGTCCACGCAAGCGGTTCGGCGATCGGCGGAGAGGACCGTCAGGTAGATGTCCGCCAGCCACTCCACGTTCGGAATCTCGCCCCTGACCGTCTGGTCGGCGTGGACCAGCACCGTCTCCCCGTTCAGCATCCCGTAAATGCCCGTCAGCAGTGACATCGTCTCGACCCGGTCCTTGAAGGTCATCGACATGTCTATGTCGTACTTCACGTGCAGGTCATGGGGTGCGCCGCGCCGCCGGACACTGGGGGGGTGGATCGTGTCCAGCGCCTCGCCCTCCCAGGTGGCAAGAACCAGTTCGTTCATGCCAAGCATCCCGACGAGCACGGTGTCGGGCCAGGCAAGAACGCTCCCGCCCGCCAGCGTCCCCGCGAACGGTCCATTCCTCTTCAGGGACAGCATGTACGGGTCCGGCAGGTCGACGAGATACCTGAAGGAGCCTTCACCCGGATCCCATATCATCACCGAGGTGAAGCCTTCTTCGAATTCCATCGACGGGGCAACCACCATCCCCGCCACCACGGACAGATCACCGCGGATGGAGCCTCGATACCGGAACGACTCGAGGTATTCTCCGTCCTCGCGAGAGAACAGCTTGAATAGCCGCCTCTGTACGTCCAGACCCACGACAACCGAATCGTTCAGGATGAAGGTGGGCCCCATCCCCTTGAACTCGTCCGGCCCCTCTCCCGGCCGGCCGTAGCGTTGCACGATGCCGCCGTCCCGGCCGAAGCGGACGATACGTCCCTGAAAGTAGTCCGCGACCAGAAGCGATCCGTCCGCCGTGTCGACTACCAGATTATACGGGTTCCCCAGATAGGCCTCGTATGTCTCCTCGAGGAGGATCTCTCCGACGGGAATGACTGCAGGCCCCGCGGCATCTCGGCGCACAGCGGCTTCCGGAACGCTGTCCCCGCAGCCACCCGGAAACGCAAGCGCCACCGCGACGATCGACAGCGCCGTGTATTCGCGCGTGTGACCGGCTGACCCGTGCCGAGCCCGGCCCCCCGTCAACAGGAGACGCAGTTGTGGTTGTTCACCGCCCCCAGACCCTCCAGCAGCGCGATCGTCGCGGGGAACGGCTGGATCCGCTGGACCGGCCCGTTGGCCATGTCGACCGTGGTCTGTCCCCTGCGGCTGACGACCATCACATCGCCACCCTGCGACACCAGGTAGCGGATCAGCTCGTTGTCGCCGCGGGCGGCGGCGTGGTGCAGCGGGGCGTAGCCCTCGTGGTCGCGCGCGTTCACGTCGGCGCCCAGCTCCTCGACCAGGTAGCGCACGGCAGGAATCCACCCGTCGGGAACGTGGCGGTGGGCGTTGCCCGCGTAGCCCTGTCCGTAGCCGACCCCTGACGCCGCGTGGATGGGGTACACCGCCGGGCCGCCGACGGGGACGGGGGCCAGCCCGGACGGATCGGGCCTGTCGCCGCCTCCGCGGGATCTGCGCGAGGGACCCTTGCTGGTCGGAATCGAGGGGTCGGCGCCGTACGCCACCAGCAGCCTCATCGCCTCGACGTCCAGCGCGTACGCCGCGCGCCAGAAGGGGGTCGCTCCGCGAACGTCGATCTGCAGGAGGTCGAAGTTGTAGGACATGAACCAGAGGTGGCGGTTCAGACGCGCGTTGGGGTCGGCGCCCGAGTCGAGCAGCTTCCGCATGACCTCCAGGTAGGTGTGGCCCTGCTGCATGTAGATGTGCTGCTGCGGGTAGCGCGACTTCGGCGCCCAGTTCGTGTTGATGGCGGCGAAGAGGGGTGCGGTGCCCGCGTAGCTTGCCAGGTTGGGGTCGGCGCCGCGCTTTAGGAGGAGCATGGCCAGGTCGTAGTGGCCGTTGATCGTGGCCATGAGGATGGGGCTGGTGCCGTCGCCCGCGCTGGCCCGGTCTATGTCCGCGCCTGCGGCCAGCAGGGCAAGCGCGGTTTCGGTGTGCCCCTCGCGGACCGCGTGCAGCAGCGCGGTGAGGCCGCCGTGACCGCCGACGAGTTCACCGTACGACAGCGGTTCCGGCTCCTCGATCATCCGGGTCTCGCCCTCCTTGCGCGACGCCTCCTCGGCGCGGGCCCGGCGGGTCTCCTCCTCCTGGTCGCGCCGCACCTGTTCGGCGATGTCGGGCCCCCACCGCTCCCCGGCGCTGATCCGCCGGTTGCGCTCGGCTCGCTCGATCCGGTCGGAGACGGCACGCGAGGCCACGTCGCTCACCCGCGTGTGGATGGAGGGATCGGCTCCGGCGGCGAGGAGCGCGCGAACGGCACCGGTCCGCCCCTTCGAAGCGGCGAAGATCAGGGGCGTCTGCCCCCACGCGTGCTCGGCGGCGTCCACGCCGGCGCCGGCGGCCGCCAAGGCCACGACCGCGCGCACGCTCCCGGACGCGGCGGCAAAGTGCAGCGGCGCTACCGCTCCTGCCCCCTCGGTGCGCGCCGACGGGTCGGCCCCCGCCCCGAGCAGCATCTCGACCACCTCCCCCGCCCCCACCTGCGCGCCCAGGTGCAGCGGCGTGTAGCCCCCGATCCGGGTCCCGTTGCCCACATCCGCCCCCGCCTCAAGCAGGATCCGCGCCAGCGGCGCGTCCCGGTTGTACGCCGCCCAGTGCAGCGCGGTCATCCCGTCGCCCTGGGGCTCGTTCACGTCGGCGCCCTCGGCCAACAGCGCCTGGACGGCCGCCACATCCCCTCGCATCGCCGCGTCGGCAACGGGGGAGTCGCCCGGAGTGGAAGCGGACAGCCACAGCGGCAGGCAGAGCCAGGCGACCGAGGCGGCTCTCATCATTCTACGGACCCAGCGAAAAGTCGCCCGTGCTGTTCCCGAAACGCTCCATGTCGTCCAGCCCCAGCTTGTGCGCCAGGCTCAACATCACGTTCGCCATCGGCGTCCCCGGTTCCGCGCGCAAGTGCAGATTGCCTTCAAGTCCCCCATTCGCCCCTCCGGCGACAAATAGCGGACAGCGCTTGTGATTGTGCACGTTGGGATCCCCCATCGGCGACCCGTAAATGATCATGGTGCGGTCGAGCAGGTGCGAGTCGCCCTCCATGGTGCTTTCGAGCCGCTCGAGGAAGTACGGCAGCATGCTGATGTGATACCGGTTGATCTCGGCGAAGTCGGTGATGTTCTTCTCGTTGCCGCCGTGATGCGAGGCCGGGTGGAAGGGTTTGTTCACGCCGCTTCCGGGAAAGACACGGGCCGAGGAGTCGCGGCCCATCTTGAAGGAGAAGACCCGGGTCACGTCCGACGCGAAGGCCAGCGCCTGCAGGTCGAACATGAGCTGCACGTGTTCCTGGAAGGAGTCGGGCACGCCGGCCGGCGCTTCGGGCAACTCCCGCCCTTCGCCACTCCGGTTCTGCACCTCAACCCGCTCGATGCGGCGCTCCAGCTCGCGCACATGCTCCAGGTAGCGGTCGAGGCGGATCAGGTCGGCGGGACCGAGCTGCCGCTTCAGCTGCGACACCCTCCCGGTGATGAAGTCCAGGATGCTCTTGTTGACCTGCCGCCGCGACGCCCGCTCCGCGGGACTCCCGCCCGCGCCGAAGAGCTGGTCGAAGGCGACGCGCGGGTCGCGCACCATGGGGAGCGGTTCGGTGGGCGAGGCCCAGCTGATCGTGTCGGTGTACACGCACGCGTACCCGTACGCGCAACCGCCCGACTGGTCCACGTTCTCGATGCAGAGCTGCATGGAGGGGATCGGCGTCTCCTGCCCGAAGCGCTTCGCGAACATCTGGTCGAGCGACTCCCCGACGAAGATGTCCGACCCCTCGGTCTGGCGCGGATGCGACTGGGTGAGGAAGGTCGCGCTGGAGCGAAAGTGGTCGCCGCCGATCTCCTTGGGCTTCTTCGCCTCGGCGGGCTCGATGTCGGTGTCGCTGATGATCGTGAGGTACTTGCGGAAGGGGTCCAGGGGACTGAGCGCGCTCGGCGACAGGTCGAAGTCGCGTCCCGCCAGCGCGGGGGACCAGTAGTTCCGCGTCCTTCCCCACGCGTTGCTGCCGGCGGCGCCGTGCACCATTTCGATGGCGACCAGCCGGGTGGGACCGTCGGCCGCCGCGCTCAAGCCGCGGCCGGCCGGGACCATTGCGTCGAGGAAGGGCAGCGAGACGGTGGCCCCGAGGCCCCGCAGGAAGCTCCGGCGGGGGATCGTCGCTCCGGTAAGGTATTGCAATGCTGGATCCTCCTCAGTTCGTGCCGCCAGCGCCCATCGGGTCCTCCACCACGCCCCCAGCGCTGGCCATTCGGAACGGCTGACTCCTCACCACGCCCTTGATGAACGCGGTCAGTCGGTAATCCTCCGCACCGGCCTCCCGGGCGATCCGGCGCACGGCCGGCATGTCATAGTACTCGATCCGGCGTCCCAGCGCGTAGGCCATGAGGTACTCGGTGAAGTTGCGCACGAGCGACTCGGGCCGGCGGAGCAGCGCCGCGCGCAGGTCCGCGGGACCGTGGATCGGGGTGCCGTCGTAGAGTTCGCCCATCGTCTCGACCGGGGTGTTGCTGTCGCGCACGCGCCAGGTCCCGGTCACGTCGAAGTTCTCGAGCGCGAGCCCGATGGGGTCGATGAAACGGTGGCAGGAGACGCATCGGGGATTGTCGCGGTGCTCCTCGAGCCTCTCACGCACCGTGCGGAAGCGGCCGTCGGTCGCCTCGGCGGTGACGTCCAGGTCGGGGATGTCGGGGGGCGGGGGGGGCGGAGGCGTGCCCAGGAGGACCTCCATGACCCACTTGCCGCGCAGCACCGGCGATGTGCGGTTGGCGTGCGAAGTCAGCGTAAGGAAGCTGCCGTGCCCGAGGATCCCGCGGCGCGCCTCGTTCGCGTATTCGACGCGGCGGAAGTGCTCGCCCGCGACGCCCCGGATCCCGTAGTGGCGGGCCAGACGCTCGTTCATGTACGAGAAGTCGGCGGTGAGAAAGTCGGTCAGCGTCCCGCCCTCCCGGACCAGGGCGTTGAAGAAGGTCTCCGTCTCACGGCGCATGTCGCGGGCGAGCTGCTCGTAGAAGTCGGGGTAGCGAAGCGCGTCGGGGTGCACCTGGTCCAGGTCCTGCAGTCGCAGCCATTGCGCGGCGAAGCGGGTTCCGAGCGCCTGGGCCCGCGGGTCGGCGAGCATGCGGTCGACCTGCTGCTCCAGGGTTGCGGGATCGGACAACCCGCCCTCCGACGCGGCCTCGATCAGTTCCTCGTCGGGAAGCCGTCCCCACAGGAAGAACGACAGGCGCGAGGCCAGCGCGGCGTCGCTGATTCGGTACATCCCGGTCCCGTCCCCGTCGCCCGGCTCCTCGAACCGGAAGACGAAGTCCGGGCTGGCCAGGATGCCCTGGAGCGCGGTCCGCACCCCGATCTCGAAGCCGCCCGCCTCGGCGCCCTCGCCGTAGAGGCCCATCAGCCCGCCGACCTCGGCCTCGGTGACGGGGCGGCGGAAGGCGCGGGTCCCCAGCCGGGTGACGATCTCGCGGGCGCACGCCGTCTCCTCATCGGGCGAGGAAGGCACACAGCTCATCACCCGCTCCCACGCAGGCGTCCGCGACACCCCGGTCACATCGTACGGCCCCCCGATCGTGAGATCGCGCAGGTGGGCGACCCCGGTGATTCCGTACGAATAACCGATCTTCTTGTCGGCCAGCGACCACTCGTGGGGCGATGTCAAGTCCTCGACCGGTCCCTCGGTGACCTTCAGGAAGGCCGCCGAGATGCGGTGCGCCCCGGCCGTAACCCGGATCGGATCGGTCACCACCTCGACCCCGCCCGGATCCTGCCGGTGCATCCACCGGTCCAGCGGAATGAGTGCGACCCGCTCGCCGTCCACCGACACCTCGACCTGTTCGTCGAAGGGAGCCGTCTGCCCGAAGAAGTTCCCGGTCGACTCGTGCTGGAACGCGAGCCGGAAGTAGTAGTCCCCGTCGGCGACGAAGTTGTGCACGACCGAAATCCCGCCCCGGGTGCCGAACGGCGCGCCGGGGACGTGCTCGCGCTGCTCGGCGTAGCGGGAGACCTCGTATGTGGCCTCGGACGGAGTGGCGTTGGCGTCGCCCAGCGCCAGCCGGCTGACTTCGCTGGCTGCGGTCAGGTATGCCTCGAGAAGCGTCGCCGACAGGTTCTGCACATCGGCGATGTTGTCGAAGCCGGCGCTCACCGTCTCATTCGGCAGGTACGCCGACGCATCGATCTCGATGCCGAGCAGGTCCTGGATAGCGCGCGCGTATTCGGCGCGGTTGAGGCGCTGGAAGGTGCGGCTGCCCGGGTTGGGATTCCGCGCCGCCTCCGCGTCGAGCTTCTCCTCCAGGGCTGTCACGAAGATGGCGACCTCGTCGTCAGGCGGTCGCGGAACCCCCGGCGGCGGCATCATTCCGGCCCGCAGCTTGCGGATCATCTTCTCGGCGATGGGCGCGCTGGCGACGGGGTCCGCCGCGTCGAATTCCTCCAATGTGAGGTTGCCGAGCAGACGCCGCGCGTTGTGGCAGCGGACGCAGTACTGCTGGACGAGATCTTCCTCGGCGGCGGCCGGCGACGCCGCGAAGTCACGCGGCGACGGGACGTTCGCGTGTGGCGCCGAACCGGTCCCGGCGGCCAGGGTCACTTCCAGGACCGCCGCCAGGACGAAGACCGAAGCGAGTCTGGTCATGGCCGTGAAGGTGCCCTCGGAATGGGTCTGTACACACTAATGAATACTGCCGTGCACTATTTGATACTGCCGCCGCGCGGAGTGGTTCGCAAGGTTTTTCGGCCCAGGAGCGGAGCCCCGGCTTCACGACCGCTGGAGAATAATCGCCAGAGGCAGCAAGACGACGTATCCCACGACCAATAGCACCGGCGCCAGCGTGATCGAGCCCTGTCCGAGCAGGAAGTAGCCCAGCGCGATCGTGGCCAGTCCCCCCAGGGCGAACCAGAGGTTGGTCTTCGAGAACTTCAGGGCCGGTTCCGGTGCAGCCCTTTTCTTCCTTCTTGCCATGCTCGGACGCTACCGAGACGGCGGGCCGGGGTCAACCGGCTCTCCCCCGCCCGACTTCCAGTACTCGGGCGCGTCGGGCGGCTCGTCCGCGCGCAGGCGCGCCATCTGCTCACGCCGGTACCGGCGCCTCACCACGAACATCGCCACCAGCGCGACAGACAGTATCGCCCAGAAAACCGCCGAATTGGCGAGCACCGTGAGCCAGCCGTACCGGCGCTTCACCCATTTGCGCCAGTCGGCCTCGAGCTGGCCGAGCGTCGCGCCATAGACGCCGCGCAGCGCCGCCTCGAAGGACCGGCGCCGCTTCCACTCCGCCAGGAAGGTCTCCAGACCCCGCGTCCCGCTCGACTCCACCAGGTACTGGATGACGGATGCCGAGAGGAGGTACGCGACCTCCGCGGGCACGCGGTCGCGCGGCCAGCTGAGCGTGATCGAATCCAGGGGCGGCGCTTCCCCGAAGGCGAGCGCCACCCGGAGCTTCCATCCGTCGGTACCGGGCCAGCCTCCAGCCGCCCACTCCGCGTAGCCCTCGTTGAACCAGCGCGGAATGCGCAGCGGGCCCATCTCGTGTGCCAGCAACAGGTGCGCCCATTCGTGGCGAAGCAGGCGCACCTCTTCCGGGACCGTCCGGGGCCAGAAACGGCCGCCGGGAATGATCATCTCCATGCGTTCGGAGATCGCGACGGCCCCCGCCCACTCCGGGACGCGCCCGCCGACCAGGGAATCCATGACGGCCCGGGTCGGGGCGACGGTCAGCGTGAGGCGGGGGCCGGGTTGGGAAAGTCCGGGCAGCCGGGTGGTCGATTCGAGCAGGGCGAGGGCCCGCGCGGCGCGGAGCGAGTCCGTTCCCTGGTAGCGGGCCGTGATTGTGGTGCCGTGCAGCGACCGCCAACCGGTGAGGTCGGGCGGGGTCTGGGCGGACACCGAAGATGCCGGGGCAGCCGCGAGCACCGTCGACATCCGCATCGCAATCCGGAAGCTCGCCAAGACTCGCGGCGCAAGCCCCGAGCGCCCCTCCCGGCGACCAGGATCCCGTGTGATATCGTTTCGATATCGTTTCGATATCATTCCTGACGCAGTCGCCACGCAATCACCCCCCCTCACCCACCGCCCACCCCCGCACGGCCGCCAGATCACCCGGAAGCGGTGCCCTGAACGCCATCACCTCCCCCGTCGCGGGATGATCGAACTCCAGACGGTGCGCGTGCAGGAACTGCCGCGGCGCGCGCGCGGCCAACTCCGTCGCCCACCGGCGCGCCTCGCCCCCGAAACCCCGCTCCCGCCCCGGTCCGTAGACCTCGTCCCCCACCACCGCATGCCCGATCGACGCCGCGTGCACCCGGATCTGATGCGTGCGTCCCGTGTCCAGTACGGCCTCGCAGAGCGACGCGGCCCGCCACCGCTCAAGGTGCCGCAGACGCGTCCTCGCCGGCCTGCCCCCCGCCACCACCCCCATCCGCGTCCGGTCTCGCGGATGCCTCCCGATCGGCCGGTCCACCACCACGCGCTCCTCGGCCAGCATCCCCCACAGCGCCGCCAGGTAGACGCGCTTCACCCGGCGTTCCCTGAGCGCGTCGGAGAGTGCCTGGTGGGTGCGGTCGGTCTTGGCCACCACCATCAGCCCCGAGGTGTCTCGGTCCAGCCGGTGCACGATCCCGGGCCGCAGCGTCCCGCCGATCCCGGACAGGTCGCCCACATGGTGCAGCAGGGCATTGACCAGTGTGCCCGCGGGATGTCCCGGCGCGGGGTGCACCACGAGCCCCGCCTGCTTGTTGACGACCACCAGTTCCCGGTCCTCGAAGACGATCTCCAGAGGAATGTCCTCGGGCTCAGCCTCGCTCGGGGCCGGCGGGGGCACCCGCACCTCGACCACCCGGCCCGGCACCACCCCCTCCGACTTCTTCGCGGGCCGCCCGTCCACGAGCACGCGCCCTTCCGCCATCAGCGCCGCCACCCGGCTTCGCGAAAGACCCGTCCGGTCCGCCACATGGCTGTCCAGCCGACCCTGCGTCTCGCTCCCCACCGTCCACCGGTGGTGAACGCGCTCTCTCTCCGGGATCCGAGACCCGCGAACGCCATCGCCCTCCGCAGCCCGAGACTCGCCCACTCCCTCGTCGCCCGCGATCCGGGACCCACGATCGCCCTCGTTCCGGAAGGACCCGGTTTCCGCTCCCCTGCTCACGCCTGCCGGGTCAACCCGAGGACCGCCGCCTCCCCATCCACCACCACCTCCTTGCGCACCGCATCCTCGCCCACCTCCACGCCCACCCCCACCTCCATCGCCAGCGTCTCCCGCGCGATCGCCGCCTCATGCTCCCGCGCCGCCGCACACACGGCCTCCGTGCCGCCCACCACCAGACGAATCCGATCCGTAATGTCGAGCCCCGAATCCCTCCTCAGCCGCTGGATCCGGTTGACCAGCTCCCGGGCAAGCCCCTCGCGCCGAAGTCCCTCGTCCAGCGCGGGATCGAGCGCCACCGTGTAGCGCCCCTCCGACCGCACCACCCATCCCCCCCGCGCCTCCTCGACCACATCCATCTCGTCGCCGCCCACCTCCTCAACCCCACCGCCCACCTCGATCCGCACCACCCCCCCACCCCGCACCACCTGCAACTCCCCTTCGCCCAGCTCCCGGATCCGGGCCGCGGCCTCCTGCGTCTGCTTCCCGAACCGCCGCCCCAGCGCCCGGAACGCCGGTCGCGCCGACAACGTCACCAGCCCCTCCGACGAAGCCGCGAACTCCACCTTCTTCACATTGATCTCGTCGATCAGGAGCGCGAGCACGTCGTCGGCGGGAGCCGCGCCCGGCACCACCGCCAGCATGCGCCCGAGCGGCTGCCGCACCCGGATCCTGACCTCCTCGCGCGCGGCCCGGGCCAGCGTGCTCAGGCTCCGCACATCGTCCATGTGCCCTTCCAGTTCCTCGTCGATGCGCGCCGGATCCGCCTCCGGGAATGGCTCGGTGTGGCTGGAGCGACCGGTGAGGGCCCGGTGCAGCCAGTCGGAAATGAAGGGCGTGACCGGCGCGATGAGCAGCGCGACGGTGCGGAGCGCCTCGTGCAGGGTGGCGAAGGCGGCGTCGGCGTCGCCCGGATCGGTGTTGCCCCAGAAGCGCGGACGGGCGCGGCGCACATACCAGTTCGATAGCTCTCCGTCCACGAACGCGGCCACCGCGCGGTAGGCGCGCGTGGGGTTGTAGCCGTCGAGTTCGTCGCGGACGTGCGCGATCAGGGTGTGCAGCCGCGAAAGAAGCCAGCGGTCGAGCGGCGGGCGGGCCACCCGCCCCCCATCACCCGGCACCCACTCCTCCACATTCGCATACAGCGCAAAGAACCGATAAATGTTCTGCAGCGTGTCGAAGAATCGCGCCGCGCTCTCCTTCACGCCGTCGGGATCGAAGCGGGTGGGCAGCCACGGGTTGCTGACCGTGATCATGTACCAGCGCACGCCGTCGGCGCCGTGATCGGCCACCGCGTCCCACGGGTCCACCACGTTGCCCCGCGACTTGGACATCTTGCGCCCCGCCGCGTCTAGAATCAGGTCGTTGACGATCACGTTGCGGAAGACGGGGCCCAAACCAAGCATCGTCGAGATGGCGTGCAGCGAGTAGAACCAGCCGCGCGTCTGGTCCACCGCCTCGCAGATGAAGTCCGCGGGGAAGTGGCGCTCGTACATCTCCACGTTCTCGAAGGGGTAGTGCCACTGGGCCCACGGCATGGCGCCCGAGTCGAACCACACGTCGATCACCTCGGGCGCGCGGCGCATCACGGAGCCGGTCTCCGGGCAGCGCCAGGTCACCTCGTCGATGAAGGGGCGGTGCGGGTCGAAGTCGTCGCCGAGGTTGCCGGCGTGTTCGGCCAGTTCGGCGAAGCTCCCGATCCACGCGACATTCTCCGGGTCGTCCTCGGAAATCCAGACGGGAAGCGGCGTGCCCCAGTAGCGGTCGCGCGACAGCGCCCAGTCCACGTTGCCCTTCAGCCACTCGCCGAACCGCCCGGTACCCACCTCGGGCGGATGCCAAGTCACCCGGTCGTTGTTGTCCAGCAGCTCCCGCCTCAGCGACGAGGTGCGGGCGAACCAGCTGTGCCGCGCCATGTACACGAGCGGGGTGTCGCAGCGCCAGCAGTGGGGGTACGAGTGGACCTCGCGCGTCGCGCGGAAGACGAGGCCACGCGCCTCTAGGTCCTCGACGAGGGGCCCGTCGGCGTCCTTGAAGAACATCCCGCCCACCAGCGGCAGGTGCGCCGCGAAGGTGCCGTCGGTTTGGACCGGTTCCAGCACGGCCAGTCCGAAGTCCTTCCCCGCCTGGTAGTCGTCGGCGCCGTACGCGGGCGCCATGTGCACGATCCCCGACCCCTCCTCGTCCGAAACGAAGTCGCCCGGAATGATCTCCCAGGCGCGCCCCCTCGCGTCGGCGTCCGGAATCAACTCGAAAGGACGGCGGTACTTTGCGTCCACCAAGTCGCTCACCTCCACCCGGCCCCCGATCCGTTCCTCGCCGAAGAGCGCCTCCGCGCGGCTCCGGGCCGCGATCAGCACCCTGCCCTCGTGCTCCACCTCCACGTATTCGATCCCCGGATGGACCGCCAGCGCCACATTCGACACCAGCGTCCACGGCGTGGTGGTCCACACGAGCAGATGCCGGCCCGACCCGTCCAGCAGCTCCAGCGTCACCCAAAGCGACGGATCCTCCACATCCCTGTACCCCAGCGAGAGTTCGTGCGACGACAGCACCGTCTGGTCGCGCGGGCACCACGGCACCACCTTGTGTCCCCGGTAGAGGAGTCCCCGGTCCGCCATCCGCTTCAGCAGCCACCAGACCGACTCCACGTACTCGGCGTGGAAGGTCACATACGGGCGCGAATAGTCCAGCCAGTAGCCGATCCGCTCCGAGAAGCGCTCCCACTCGTCCTTGTAGGTGAATACCGACTCCTTGCAGCGCTCGTTGAACCAGTCGATGCCACGCTCCTCGATCTCCTTCTTGTCCTCGATGCCGAGCCGTTTCTGCGCCTCGATCTCGACGGGGAGGCCGTGCGTGTCCCAGCCGGCGATGCGGGTGACGTGCCTGCCGAGCATGGTCTGGTAGCGGCACACCAGGTCCTTGATCGCGCGGCTGATGATGTGGTGCAGGCCGGGGCGGCCGTTGGCCGTGGGGGGGCCCTCGTAGAAGACGAACTGCTCGCCGTCGCGGGTGGCCTCGAGCGTGCGGCGGAAGGTGTCCTCCTCGCGCCAGGTCTCCAGGACTGACTCCTCCAGCGCGACGCGCGAGGCGGGGAGGGGGGGGTAGCGGGTCCTGTCCACGGGCAGCCGGCGGTCTACGCGGGATTGGGACCGGGGCGGGATGCGGCGGTGTCTCCGTTGCCGGCGGGGGCCGTCGACGCGCGGTCTCCCATCCCGCGAAGCACCCCCCTCACCACCCGTGCCAGCTTCGGCTCGGCCGCCCGCGCCGTCGCGATGATCGTGGGCACATCCGCCTCCTCGAGCGCGTCGGGCAGACACTGATCGGTGATGATCGCGACGGCCAGCACGCGCATGCCCATGTGCCGCGCCGCGATCACCTCGGGCACGGTCGACATGCCCACCACGTCGGCGCCCATGGCCCGCAGCATCCGGTACTCCGCGCGCGTTTCGAGCTGGGGCCCCACCACGGCCACGTACACGCCTCGCCGGAGCGGGATCCCGGCCGCCATGGCCACAGCGGCGGCCCTCTCCTGCAGCCCGGCGTCATACGGGGTCGACATGTCCGGGAAGCGCGGCCCCAGCTCATCCAGGTTCGGCCCGGTGAGCGGACTGTCGCCCATGAAGTTGATGTGGTCGTCGAGGAGGACCAGGTCGCCCGGTCCCCACAGCGGGTTCATGCCGCCGCACGCCGCCGACACGATCAGCGTCTCCGCCCCGAGCAGCTTCATGACGCGGATCGGGAAGGCAATCTGCCGCAGCGAGTACCCCTCGTAGCGGTGGAAGCGCCCCTGCATGGCCACCACCGGCACACCTTCCAGCGTCCCCAGCAGCAGCTTGCCGCGGTGGCTCTCGACCGTGGAGACCGGAAAGTGCGGCAGGTCCTCGTACGCCAGCGCGGCCTCCACCTCGATCGCGTCGGCCAGTCCGCCCAGCCCCGTGCCGAGCACGATTCCGACCCGGGGACGCGTCCCCCCCGCCCCCCGCACCGCCGCCACCGCCTCGCGCAGGCGCTGCATCTCGCGCCGCGCCGTCACGGCCGCGGTCCCAGCAGGGTCGTACCCAGTCGCACCATTGTGCTTCCCTCCTCGACGGCCAGGCCGTAGTCGTTGGACATTCCCATCGAAAGTTCGCACCCTTCGACCCCGGGCAGAACGGCCGCGGCCTCCATGACCTCGCGCACCCTGCGGAATGTGGACCTGAGCACGGCCTCGTCGCCGGTGAAGGGGGCCATGGTCATGAGGCCCCGAACCCGCAGCCCCGCCAGCTGGGCGATCCCGCC
This sequence comes from Longimicrobiales bacterium, assembly GCA_965211795.1. GTDB lineage: Bacteria > Gemmatimonadota > Gemmatimonadetes > Longimicrobiales > Gaopeijiaceae > Bin94. The sequence goes on along the minus strand of OZ242973.1, from coordinate 1,536,807 downwards.
GACCGCGTCAACGGCCCCCGCCGCCGCGAAGCCCCCCTTGGCCGCTTCGCCCGACGCGTTTATCTGGACGAGCACCGGCACGCGCCGGCCCTCCGCCTCGCCGAAACGCGACAGCTTTTCGGCGAGGCGGATCGAGTCCACGCTGTGAATGAGCGTCGCGAGGCGGGCCGCCCGGCTCGCCTTGCGGCGCTGCACGTGACCGATCATGTGCCATCTCACGTCGGCATCTCGCACGACGGGCACCTTCTCCCCCAGCTCCTCGACCCGGTTCTCGCCGATGTCGCGGAGCCCCGCCGCGAGCACCGCGCTCACCGCGCCCACCGGGTGGGCCTTGGTCACCGCAACCATGCGCACCGACGACGGGTCCCGGCCGCTCCGCTCGGCGGCGGCCGAGATCACCTCCCGGACGCGCGGAAGGCGTTCGTGCAGGGAACGGGCGTAAGGGTCCTGGGCGTGCATTTCGCTCCGAATGCGAAAACGTCGAGGCCGGACGAGCGAACGCCCCGCCGGCCACGCGGTCGGCGGGGCGTTCGCGCTGTCCGGGCGGCCCGCGGCAGAACGTGAACGTCCTCCCCCGGATCGCGGCCGCGCGGTCGCTGTTACTTGGTCTCGAACTTGATGTCCAGGGCGACCCATACCGGGACCGGCTTGTCCCGGTTCATGGCCGGCGAGAACACCAGCTGGTCCCCGACCTTCTCGGCCGCATCGTCGAGCGCCTGGTGTCCCGAACTGGTGTGGACCTGGGTCTTCACCACCTTGCCGGTCTCGTCGAGGAAGAACCAGACCTTGGTGGTGCCGCCGATGCCCGCATCCCGCAACAGGGGCGGATACTCGCGCTCCAGCAGACGTGACATCTCGTCCCGGTTCCTGAGGACCGGCAGGATATCGACGTCCGTCCACACGGGGGCGGCCGAAATGTCGGTCTCGACCTCGTCGGGAGGCGGCGGCAGGTGCTCGACCGGGTTGGCGTCGAAGGTGACGTCCTCGATCGTGATGTCCTCGTCGATCGGCGTGTCGGTGATGACCGGCGTGGCCGGCCGCGCGATGGCCTCGGGCGGAGGCGGAATCTCGATCTCCTCCGGGATGTCGATCACGGGGATCTCATCCATCGACATGCTGACATCATCCGCCTGCATGGCGGGTGCCAGCCAGAAGACCACGAAGTGGAGCACCGTGGCGACGGAGATCGATCCCCAGAACCAGGATGAAAAGGAACGTTTGAATTCGTCGTTGGCGGTCTCGAGGATCTCCCCCGAAACATCGAGTTGGGTCTGCTCGTTCATCGTCTCTCCCTCATGATGTCCTGTTCGAGTTCGGCCGCGAATACGACCCGCAGCGCTCCCGCTGCCTGCAGCTCCTTCTGCACGAGATCTATATAGCGATAGGGGACATTCTGGTCGGACCGGATCGATACCACCAGATTCGTGTTTTCCCCGAACAACGGCCTGACCACCGTTCGGACTTCGTCCATCTGCCATTGGAGGTCGTTGATGTAGACGTCCCCGTTCGGTTCCACCCAGATGTTCAGGATGTCCTTCTGTTTCTCGTCGATCTTCTCGCTGGCCTCGGCCTCGGGCCACAGGATCTCCCGCTTCTTGTCCTTCTGGAAGACCGTGGAAACCATGAAGAAGATGAGGAGCAGGAAGGCGATGTCCGCCATCGAAGACGACGGAATCTCCTGCGACGCCTTGGACTTTCTCTGCAGCCCACCGGATTTGAGACCCATTTTCGCTACCCTTCCAGCAGTTGCAGTGAGATCTTCGCGGCCCCGGCCGTGTGGAGGGCGTCAAGGACATCGACCATGAAGCGATAGGGCGCGTCGGGATGGGTCTTGACCGCCGCGATGAGGTTCTCGTTTTCCGAGAAGCCCTGCCTCCAGATGGCCTCCACGTCGTTGGGGCGGACCTGCTGCTCCTGCTGGCTCTCGCCGCGCTTGATGGTCACCGTCCCGCTCGGGTTGATGATGATGTGGAGGACGTTCTTCTGGCTGACTTCCTGTTCCGCCTGCTGCTCCGGCAACACGATCGCCAGCCCCTTGTCCTTGGGGAAGGTCGTCGTGACCAGAAAGAAGATGAGCAGCAGGAACGCGATGTCGGCCATGGACGACGAGGGAATCTCGTCGGAGACCTTGGACTTTTTGGTGCCAAGAACCGCCATTGCTGGGATCTCCTGTTCTAGGGGCCTTCTCTTACGTTTCTAATACCGTAACCGGTTCCCGGATGTTCCTCCAGTCCCCGGGCGTCCGAAAACTCACGACAGGACCTGCAGCTTGCCGTCGCGTTCCAGGTCCCATGCGATGTTGAGCACCTTCTGGGTGCTCTCCTCCATGTCCACGATGAGCTTGTCGATCCGGCTCACGAAGAAATTGTAGCCGATGTTGATGGGGATCGCGATGGTGAGCCCCGCGGCCGTGGTCAGGAGCGCCACCTTGATGCCCCCGGCAACCGTCGTGGGATCCACGTCGCCCGCCGCCGCGATCGATTCGAAGGCGAGGATCATCCCGGCGACCGTGCCCAGGAACCCCATCAGCGGCGCCACGTTTGCGATCGTGGCCAGAATCACCAGTCCGCGCTCCAGGAAGCTGAGCTCGATGGCGCCGGTGGTGGAGACGACCTGCTCCACCTCCCCTTCCTGCACCTTGAGCCCCCGCATCCTCCGCAGCCCGGCCACCAGGATGGCGGCAGCGGGCCCGGGGGTCGCAGCCGCGATTCCGGCCGCCTCGTCGATACGGCCGGCGGCGGCGGCTTCCTCCACCTGTTCGATCACCGACGCGGTCTGCCGGCCGGCCATCCAGAGGGCCCAGAACTTCGCGAGGATGACACCGAGGCCGATGAGCGAGCAGATGACGAGCGGATACATCATGAGGCCGCCGTCGGCGAAGAGCGTCAGAAGCTCATAGTCTCTGTTCAACGGATGCTCCGGGAAATGGGCTGAGATGGAATTTGAAAGCGGAACCCGGCCGCAATGTAGGAGGCAGGGCCCCGAGCGTCAACGACAATATGCGGCCCCTGCCGGAACGGCGCCACCTGTAGGGGTCCGTGGAGAATCTCCAGGGTCTCCTGTACGCGTTTTCGAGCAGTGCGTCCTTCCGGCTCCTGTTATCGTAAAGGAGTCATGAACGGCTTCCTGCAGCAGCTCCAGTTTCTGAGGCCGGGGTGGAACGACCTCATCGAGATCGTCATCGTCTTCCTCCTGGTCTACCGGCTCCTGTTGCTCATTCGGGAGACGCGGGCCATGCAGATGCTGCTGGGCGTTCTCCTGCTGGCCGGGCTGTACCTCATCTCGGTCCTTCTGGACCTCTCCCTGATCCGGCGCCTGATCGAGGCCATCTTCCAGTACGGGGCCATCGCGGCGCTGGTGGTCTTCCAGCCGGAAATGCGGGCGGCCCTCGCGCGGCTGGGACAGAGCCGGCTCGTGCGCATGCTCGGGTCGACTCCCGCGGCCAGGATCGTGGACCGGTTGGTGGAGGGTGCGGAGCAGCTGTCCAGGGCCGGCGTAGGCGCGATCCTGGCGGTGCAGCGGGAAACGGGGTTGCGGGAATACGCGCAGACCGGCAGGAGCGTCGAGGCCGTGCTCTCGCCCGAGCTGCTCGGAACGATCTTCGCGCCGAACTCCCCCCTTCACGACGGCGCGGTGATCATCGTGGGGAACAGCATCCAGGCCGCCGGCGCGATCCTGCCGCTGACCCAGAACCCGGTGGGCGACCGCACGTTGGGCACGCGCCACCGGGCCGCCATCGGCCTCAGCGAGGAGACGGACGCCATCGTGATCGTGGTCAGCGAGGAGACATCACGGATCTCGGTCGCCTACCGGGGCAGGATCGAATCCGGCGTGACCGCCGAACGCCTGCGCGAGATGCTCGAGGCGTCGCTGCCCCGGTCCGCAGCCGAGGGACTCGCAACGCCTCCGCTGGAGCCTGCGTAACTGTCCGCGGACAGGCCCGCGCCCAACGGGACCGGTGAGGGCCCCCCGCCGGCCGAGGCTCAGCCGGGTGACGGAAGCGGGTCGGGACTTCCCAGCCCGGGTTTGGCCTTCGGCGCCGCCGCGGTTTCGGCACCCGGAAGCGGGAGCTGCGGCTGCTCGGATTCGAACTCGTCCACCATGGGCGGCAGCGACTTCCCTTCCAGCAGGAGCTGGATCTCGTCGCCATCGAGCGTCTCCCGTTCCAGGAGGGCTTCGGCCAGGTCGTCGAGCAGGCCGCGGTTCGCTTCCAGAATCTCCCGCGCCCGGGAATGCGCCTCGTCGAGGAGAAGCTTGACCTCTTCGTCCACCTGCTGCGCCGTGAACTCCGACACCTCGCGGCGCTGAACCAGCTCGCGGCCCAGGAAGACCTCCTGGTCGGAGTCGCCCACGGCCATGAGGCCGATCCGGTCCGACATGCCGAAGCGCGTCACCATGCGCCGGGCCATCGAAGTTGCGCGTTCGATGTCGTTGCCGGCACCCGTGGTGACCTTCTCGGCCCCGAAAACGAGTTCCTCGGCCACGCGTCCCCCGAAGAGCATGGCGAGCTGGCCGGTCATCCAGTCGCGGGTGTAGGAGTGGCGGTCCTCCTCGGGGAGTGAGGCCGTGAGCCCCATGGCCCGCCCGCGCGGCACGATCGTCACCTTGTGGACGGGATCGAGGCCGGGGATCTTCACCCCGATCACGACGTGCCCCGCCTCGTGGTACGCGGTCAGCTTCCGCTCCGCGTCGGTGAGAACCATGCTGCGCCGCTCGGTGCCGAGCATGACCTTGTCCTTGGCCTGCTCGAAGTCCTCCATCGCGACCTGGTCCACACCGCGGCGGGCGGCGAAGAGGGCGGCCTCGTTGCAGATGTTGGACAGGTCGGCCCCGCTAAGCCCCGGCGTACCCCGCGCGATCAGCGACAGCTCGACGTCCTCCTCCAGGGGCAGCTTCCGGGCGTGCACCCGCAGGATCCCCTCCCTGCCCTTCACGTCGGGGAGATCCACGACGACCTGGCGGTCGAAGCGGCCGGGACGCAGCAGCGCCGGATCGAGCACGTCGGGGCGGTTGGTCGCGGCCAGCAGGATGACCCCCTCGTTGGCCTCGAAGCCGTCCATCTCCACGAGCAGGGCGTTGAGCGTCTGTTCGCGCTCGTCGTGGCCGCCACCGAGCCCGGCCCCCCGATGCCTCCCCACCGCGTCGATCTCGTCCACGAAGATGATGCACGGCGCGTGCGCCTTCCCCTGTTCGAAGAGGTCGCGCACCCTCGACGCGCCGACGCCCACGAACATCTCGACGAAGTCCGAACCGGACATCTGGAAGAAGGGACGCGCGGCCTCGCCGGCCACCGCGCGGGCGAGCAGCGTCTTGCCGGTCCCGGGCGGGCCGACCAGGAGGACCCCCTTCGGGAGGCGCCCGCCCAGCCGCGAGAACCGGGGCGGATCCTTGAGAAACTCGATGATCTCCTCGAGCTCCACCTTGGCCTCCTCCGCACCGGCCACGTCGGCGAATGTGACCTGGGGCGTGTCGGGGCTGATCAGCCGTGCCTTCGAACGTCCGAACTGGAAGGCCCGGTTCCCGCCCGCCTGCATGGAGCGCAGGATCCAGATCCAGAAGACGATGATGAGCAGCCAGGGCAGGAAGGTCCCGATCATGGGCAGCCAGCCCGGCGGCTTGGGCCGCGCATCCACCTCCACCTCCTGCGCCCGGAGCTGCTCGGCCAGATCCGGCGCCGCCCCGGGGACGATGTTGGTGACGAACTCGTTGACGTTCGTCTCCTCCACCTCGATCGTGTTCTTGAACTCCCCGCGCACCTCCGATTCGCCGAAGAAGGTGACCTCGAGGATGTTGTTGTTGTCGAGCTGCCGGTAGAGCTCCGACGGGCTGATTCGGCCCATGGACCGATCGCCGCCGCGCATGAGCTGGAAGGCGAAGAGCGACATCAGCGCCAGCAGCAGCCAGAAGGACGCCGTGCGCGAAACCCGCTTCAGCTTCTTCGGCGGTTCCGCAGGCGGGGGATTCTTATCGGACATGCCTGTGTTCCAAGTGTTTCCGGGGTCGGTGTGGCGACTTCGCTACATTGCCCCGATATACGGAAGGTGCCGAAAATCTTCGCCAAAATCCAACCCGTAGCCCACCAGGAACTCCTCCGGGGCCTCGAAACCGACCCAGCGGGCGTCCCTCGGAAGGCGTGTGAGACGCTTGTGGAGCAGCGTACAGATCTCGAGGCTTGCGGGTTCCTGTTGCAGCAGCAGGGGGAGAACGCGGAGCAGCGTGTTCCCGCTGTCGATGATGTCCTCGACCAGCAATACGTTGCGTCCGGTGATCGTCGTCCGGGGGTTGTAGAAGAGCCGGACCTCGCCGCTGCTCGTCATGCGGTTTCCGTAGCTCCCGGCAACCAGGAAGTCGACATGAATGGGAATGGGGATCTCCCGCACCAGGTCCGCGACGAAGATGAAGGATCCCTTCAGCATGCCGAGCACGAGCACGTCGTCGTCCGGCGTGTAGGCCGCTCCGATCTCGCGCCCCAGCTCCCCGACGCGGCGGCGGATGACGTCGGACGAGTAGACGACGCGCCGGAGGCGGCCGTTGTTCGTCTCGGGGAGGGCCGTGTCTTTCATCATGATCGAATCCTGACTTCCAGGCGGAGCGCATCGTCCCCGGGTGACGGGGGGATGGCGCGGGACGGTTGCGGGTACCCCGGGACCCACAGAATGACTCCGGCGGCATCGGCGACCACCGGCCACCCTTCGCGGCGGTCGGCCTGAACTCGCGCCTCCAGAAGGATCTTCTTCACTTTTTTCTTCCCGTACGGCAAGGTCATTCGGTCGCCCGGCACCCAGGGACGCACATGGAGTGGAAACCCTACGTCACCCGGGGCAAAGTGCGCAACGAAGGGGGAATGTGACGCCGCGCGCGGCGATACAGCTTGAATGGACCGGTGCTCGAAGGCCGGCGGGGGCTGTTCCGCGGGCTGCCCCCGGACCGTGGACCGCCAGGATACGGCGACCGTGCAAGCGCCGTGGGTGAAGCCCGCTTCGCCGCTGGGCGGCTCGACGCGCACACGGGGGAGCGTGGCGGTGGGCGAAGAACGGCGAACCGGCGAGACCGCCACATCGGAATCGAGTGCCGCTTGCGCTTCCGGGTACCCGGCCGAGGCACATCGCAGGTGGATCGCGCCGAGGTGGTGCTCGGCCGTGATGCCCCCCTCGAGCGTGACGCTCCGCCCACTCGGGGCCTCCCGCACGAAGCGCAGGAGCGCCGCCGTCGCAGCGCGGCCGGGCGATCCGCCCATTCGCATGGCGGCGCGCCGGAGCATCACGGTCAGGAGGGGGTCGGGGAGGGCGGTAAGCGCCTCGCGATCGAAGGACAGGGCCGCGGATGACGCATCGGCGGGCTGTGCAAGGGCCAGCGCCGCGATCCGTTCGTCGAGGAGCTGGTCCAGCGCGGCCGACTCCATCCGGCTCGTGCCGGCGAGCGCCGCCAGCGAGGCCGCTGCCCCGGGAACCGCGGCCTCCAGCGCCGGGAGGATCTCGTGACGGATCCGGTTGCGCGTCCAGCGCAGGTCCCGGTTGGTGGGATCCTCGCGGTGAGGGACCTCGTGCGCGGCCGCATACGCCTCCACCTCGGCGCGCCGGAAGGGAAGCAGGGGGCGCAACACCGACGGAGGCCGTCCCGGGAGGATGCTGGCCAGGCCGCGGGGACCGCTTCCCCGCGCGATCCGGAAGAGCACGGTCTCGGCCTGGTCGTCGGCGGTGTGACCCGTGAGGATCACCGCGCCCGTGCCGAGGCCTTCCGCCACCTCCGCGACGAACCGGTAGCGCAGCTCCCTTCCTTCCGCTTCGGTGCGGACCGGAGTGGACGCGGTGCGAAGGTGGAGCGTCACGTCCCAATCGGCGCACACCTCGCCGAGCCACTCCGCGTCCGCGCCGCTCTCCGCGCGCATCCGGTGGTCGAGGTGGGCGGCGTGCAGCGCCGGGGACGGGGCCGCGCCGCCGAAGCGCAGCAGGTGCAGCAGCGTCATCGAGTCGACACCCCCCGACAGGGCGACGACGGCGTGCCGTGCGCCGTCCAGACAGCCGGATGCCGTCAGGTGGTCGCGGAAGCGCGCGGCCAGACCGGTCCCGTCCGGCGCACCGCTCATCGTGCGCCTCCCCTCGCCCGGGCCGGGGCCGGCGGGCGTCCCGCCACCTCCGTCAGCACATCGGCCAGCAGGTCCGGACGGTCGGTCTGGATGCCGTCGACACCCCAGTCGAGCAACCGGCGCATGTCATCCGGATCGTCGACCGTCCAGACGTGCACCGGAATGTTCGCCCGGTGCGCCGCCCGCACGAAGGCCGGCGTGACGACCCGGTGCCGCCCCCACTCTTCCGGGATCTGGAAGGCGTCCACTGCCGGGACGTACCAGCGCCCGGGGATCCGGTGCCACAGCCAGAAGGGCATGACCTGGTTGCGCGAGGCGCCCCAGGGGCCCCCGTAGCCCCGTGCATCGACGCGGGTGGGTTCGAACAGCGCCCCGATCAGGACACGGTGCTCGGCGTCCCGGGCCCGGATCACCTCCACGAGCGGACCCGCCGCCTCGGCCACCTTGGGTTCCACCATGATCCGCATGTGCGGCAGGTCCCGGAGCACCTCGTCGAAGAGCGGGATCCGCACTCCCCGGCCCCGGTACGGGAACTCCCCCGCCGAATCGCGGAAACGGTGGCCGGCGTCGAGTCGCCGCACGGCGTCCCACGGCATGCCCCGGACGGCTCCGGTGCCGTCGGTCGTGCGGTCTACCGTCTCGTCGTGCAGAACCACAACCTGGCCGTCCGCGGTCAGGTGCACGTCCATTTCCAGCATGTCGGCGTCCCAATCCTCGATCGCGCGCCGGAAGGCGGTCATGGTGTTCTCCGGAGCCAGACCGGCCCCGCCCCGGTGCGCCACCAGAACGGGCGCTCCCCCCAGGAACGGGTGGCCCGGACGGGGACGGCGGAAGATCACCCCCGCCCGCCGGTCAGTTCCTCGACGATCCTGGCGGCGCCATAGATGTCCTCCAGCGCTTCCAGGATGCCCCGGGCGTCGACCGCGATCGACCGGTTCAGCGCCGGCATGTAGATGTAGTCGCCGGGCAGGCTCTGAATGTTGCCGTCGAAGACCAGCCCCACGATCTCCAGGTCGCGGTTCACCACCGGCGAACCCGAGTTGCCGCCGATGATGTCGGCGGTGCTCACGAAGTTGAGGGGCGTCGCGAGATCGAAGTCGGATGAGGGGTTCAGCCACCGTTCCGGCAGCGCCCACTCGTCGGCACCGGGGTTGGAGTGGTGCCGGTCGTAGAGGCCGTAGAAGGTCGTGTGCGTGGGGGCCACGGTGCCGTTGTAGGGGTATCCCTCGACCACGCCGTCGGCGAGGCGCAGCGAGAAGGTGGCGTCGGGCGGGATGCGGGTGCCGTCGACCTCGAAGCGGGCGCGGCCCAGGCCCGCGGCGAGTGCCTCCTCCTCGGGGATCACGCTGGCCATGACGCTCTGGTAGGGCCCGAACCGGCCCAGCAGCGCCTGCACGAAGGCGAAGGCGGGTTCGGTGGCGGGATTCAGCATGCCCCCCTCCACCACGTCGACCGCACTCGCCGAATCGGCCATGGCCGAGCTTCCCATGAGCACCGCGGCCGCCCCTTCCGCGCTCCGGCCGCCCAGCAGCGCGCGCACCGAGGGGTCGCCGGTGCCGAAGGCGTCTGCAATATCCCGGTAGCGGGCGGCCAGCAGCGCCTCGTCGAGTGCGCGGGGCCGGTTGGTGACGCCTCTCAGCAGATCGAGGATCTCCTCGAGCTCTTCCGGAGTGGCCCCCTGCTGCTGCGCGCCGAGGTACTGGAAAGTGGCCAGCGTCCGCAGGATGAGCGACGACTCGTAGTCGGTGTTGCCGAAGGCCGCGAAGGCGTTGAACTCGGCGGCCATGGCGGCCTTTCGGGACTGCAGTTCGGCGATCTGGCCGAAGAGCGGCAGATACTTCGCCGCGAGCGCCGGATCGGCTTCGAGCGAGGCACGGAAGCCGGCCTCGGACGCGGCCCGGCGCGCGAGCACGTACGGATCCTCGAGTCCTCGCAGCATGCCGGTGTAGGCCTTCTGCGCGTTGAGGAGGCTGAAGACGGAGTTGCGCACCTCGTCGATGCCCGGCTCGTCCTCGCGGCCCTCGATGTAGCCCTCGATGACCTCGATCCGGGAGCCGAGGAAGCCCAGCAGCGCGGGCATCTCCACGTCACGGCGGAACTCCAGCTCGGCGACGGTCTGGAGCCGCGTCGTGGTGCCGGGGTTGCCGATGATGAAGACGAGGTCGCCCGCGCTGGAACCGGTCTCGCTCCAGCGGAAGTGGTCGTCGGTGCGGAGCGGCCGGCCGTCGTCGTCGTAGAGGCGCAGGAAGGCGAAGTCGAGCGAGTAGCGGGGATAGGTGAAGTTGTCGGGATCGCCGCCGAAGTAGCCGAGCTGGAGTTCGGGAGCGATGACCAGCCTGGCGTGCTCGTAGCGGCGGAAGATGTACGCCGAATAGAGGCCGCCGTTGTAGAGCGAAATCACCTCGACCTCGATCCCGGCCTCCTCGCCGCCCCTCTCTTCGCCGATGCGCTCGGCCACCGCCTCGGTGAGGCTGTCGCGAAGTGCGCTCCGGGCCTCCGCGCCGCTCACCGCGTCCACAGCGGCGCGAATCTCGTCGGTGACGTCCACGATCTCGATGAGCTGGTCGGCCTCGAAGTCCTCCAGCGGGCGCTCGTCGGCGAGGGTGGCCGCGTAGAAGCCGTCGTCGAGGAGGTTCTCGCCGTCGGCGGTGACCTGCGTGACGAAGTCGCGGGCGCAGTGGTGGTTGGTCATGACCAGGCCGCTCGGCGAGACCAGCGAGGCCGAGCAGTTGGGGATCCTGAGCGCGCCGAGGCGGGCGCGGGCGTACCACGCGTCGTCGGGCGAGAAGTTGTAGGTGGACTGGAGGTATTCGGTGGGCGGCGCGTCGAAGGTCCACATCTTGCCGTTGTCGAAGGGGCCGGCCTGCACGGTGTCGAAGGGGGAGGGGGTGGGGGGGTCGGGTTCGGGGCGCGGGGCGGGCGCGTTCGCGGCGGGAGCGTTCGCGGCGGGAGCGTCGCGGGTGCCCGGGGAAGGGGGAGGCGGGGCGGTGGCGCAGGCGGCGAGGGTGGCGAGCAGGGCGAGCGCGAACGATGTCTGGTGAAGACGCATCGGGCAGGGTCCTCGTGGTGTCGGCGGGGAGGTGGCTTGGTGCCGCCGGTGGATTTCGTGGAGGGGAAAGGTCGAACCGGGGCGCGGGGGTGGGCAAGGGAGGGCGGGTGGAGGTACTTGTACAGATTCATGTGCAACTACATGTACATAATTGTGTACAGAATGGCGACGGTGTTTCGGACAGCGGTGCGGACACACCTGGTGACTCATCTGCCGGGGACCTCTCCGGTTGGCAGCCGGACCACTTGCCCGGCCGCAGCGGGGTGGTCGAAGTTGGGCGGTCATGTCGATCGTGGACGAACTGGGCGCGCACGTGTCGGTGGCCGGGGGCGTGGACCGCGCGCCGGGCCGGGCGGCCGAAATCGGGGCGGTCGTCCTTCAGATCTTCACCCGGCAGCCGAACCGTTGGGCCGATCCGGTGTTGCGCGAGGACGCGGTGGCGGGATATCGCGAGGAGGAGGCGCGGCGCGGCGTGACCTGGGCAGCCGCTCACGATTCCTATCTCATCAACCTCTCCAGCCCCCAGCCTGGGCTGTGGCGCCGCTCGGCGGACACCTTTCGCCGGGAAGTGGAGCGTGCTGCGCTGCTTGGTCTCGATGCGGTGGTCACCCACCCGGGCAACGCCACGGACGGGGACCGCGCGAGCGGGATCGAACGGAACGCCGCCGGGGTTGCCGAGGCGCTGGAGGCCGTGCCGGAAGGGCCGCGGGTCCTGCTGGAGCTGACCGCCGGGGCAGGGACTTCCGTCGGAGGGAGCTTCGAGGAGCTTGCGCGGATCATTCAACTGGTTCCCGTGCCGCACCGGGACCGCGTCGGGGTCTGCTTCGACACCTGCCATGCCTGGGTGGCCGGACTGGACCTGCGCGGCGACTTCGAGGGCGTGTGGATGCGCGCGGACGACACCTTCGGCGCGCACCGCATCGAGCTCTTCCACCTCAACGATGCCCGGACGCCCTTCGGCTCCCGCCTTGACCGGCACGAGCACATCGGGAAAGGGACGCTGGGGATCGAGCCGTTTCGCCGCCTCATGAACTCGGAGCGGTTTCGGGCCGTGCCCAAGGTGCTGGAGACTCCGAAGGGCGACGACGGAGTGAGCGCGGATCGCGAGAATCTGGCGGTGCTGCGGGGGTTGCGGGGCTTCTGAGGGCCGACTGGTCCTGGCAGCCCGCGGACAAAATCCCCCCGGCATTCGAACGGCGATGCATCCGGGCTGGCCGCTTCGCTTCACCCGTCTACACTGTAAAGCATATATTACATTATGTCGTATTCGCTATACATCTTGCCGTTCCAAAGCTCCGCTCTGCGTTGCTCCTCGCGCGAATAGCGGTGCTATTCCCCCTTCGTCGCGCCTTGCCAGCCCGGCGCCTCACCGCTCTCGGTGCTCGCGGGGCTTTGTCCACGGACCGCCGGTTCAGCGCCGCCGACGCCGGTCCCGCTGTGCCGCCGCCTTCTCCACCAGCCGCCGCAGCTCCGCGATCGGCTCCGGGTCGTCGTCGACATGCAGCCGGAGCACGACGTCGTTGTTGAGCCAGACGCCCCCGTCCTCCTTCACGATCAGCATCGCCGCGGACTGCATGCCGCGGGTGTCGCCCCCGGCGGCCTGTCCGGCTTCCAGCGCCGCCTGCAACCGGAGCGACAGGTGTCCCCCGGTCGACTCGAAGGCCTCGACCATGTCGTCGACGACGGCGGGACCGGCCAGGATGTTGCCCTGCGCGGAGCAGTACTCGCCGATGCGGTGGCCCGCCCAATCGCTGGCGCGGGGACCGGTGTGCGTGGCCACCTCGCCGCGCGCGTTCATGATCGAGAACTGGCGCCCCTCCCGGGTCCATCGCTCGGGGTTCGGGTCGGGATCGCGGGCGAGGATCTCGCGCACGGCGTCGGCGGGGGAATAGCCCTCGCGCAGCAGCTGCAGCCCCTGCGGGCCGTAGCTCACGTCCACGATCGCCTGGGTGGCCACCACGCCCACGCCGGCCTCGCCCCAGATCACCCCGTTGCCCACCGAGAAGACGCGGGACTGCACGGCAACGCCCACTTCACCCGTCTCCGGGTCGTATCCCACGATCGAGAAGGTGCCGGCCGGAGGCCAGGGTGGAGGCGCCTGCGCGAGGGCGGACGGCGAAACAGACCCGCCGGCGATCCCCGCCAGGATAAGGAAGGACAGGCTCGTTAGGGCACTGCGTCGCATGTGGATCTCTCTCCCGTAGTCTTGAGTGGCCTGGTTGGCGACCGTCGGCAATCTGGCGTGACGGGACGGTGGTTCGCTAGCTTCCCGGCATGTCGACCATCCCCCTCCGCCCCCTCGGCTTCGGTGAAATCGTGGACGGGGCGCTGCAGCTCTACCGGCGCCATTTCGGCCAGTACTACCTGATCGCGCTGCTGGCGGCGGTCCCGGGGTACATCATCATGCTCGTCACGGGTGCCGATACCACGCTGCTGGCCGACGCCTCCGAGGCCGATCCAGCGGCCACCGTGGTGGCCGGCATCTCGCTCCTGCTCGCCGCCGTCTTCGCGTGGGTGGGTACGGTGGCGGTCGCGGCGGCGATGGCGAACCGGATCGAGGGGCGTGAGGTCTCGGTGGGGCGATCCTACCGGGACGCGCTACGCCACCTTCCCAGGGCGGCAGGGGCGACCATACTGGCCTTTCTCCTGTTCGGGTTCGTCGGCGGCGCGGTAGCAATGGGGTCCATGGTGTTCGCCATGCCCATTGTGTTTTCCGGGAACATCGCACTCATGCTGATCGGTGGCTTCGGCCTGATTCTCGTGGTCACGGGCATCACGCTGTTCTGGCTTGCGGCCACCTTCGCCATCCTCCCGGCGGTGATCATCGAAGGGAAGGGGGTGATCGGCGCGCTGCAGCGTTCGCTCAGCCTCTGCAGGGGCGGCTGGCTCCGCGTGATCGGGATCATGGTCGTGGCGTCGATCATCAACCTCGCACCGACGATGGCGATCACGATCCTCTTCGGCTTGCAGGACCTGTTCACCTCGCCGGAAGCGCTGGGTACCGTGGACGCCGAAAGCCAGTGGCTGATGAATACGGCCAGCCTGCTGATCACACCCCTGACCGCACCCTTCATGGTCGGAAGCATCATGATGCTCTTCCACGACCGGCGGGTGCGAAGCGAAGCTTATGACCTGGAGACGCTCGCGGGCACCATGGACGCCCCGTGATGCAGGAGCGGGGGGCGGGGCGGCAGCTTCCTGAATCGGACGAGGTTTCCGAGGTTCTCCGCGAGATCCTGTCCGGGCCCGAATTCGCGACTTTCCGGCAGAACCCCCTCGCAAGGCTTCTGGACTGGGTGGCCCGGACGGTGCGAGACCTCTGGAGGTGGCTGAGGGAGTCGCTTGGGGACCAGGGCGTCGCCGCCGAGATCGTCACGGTCGTGATCGTGGTGGCGGTCGCGGTGCTCGCGGTGTACCTGGCCCGCCGGTACGCGCCCGAGTGGCTGCGGCGCGGTGACGATGAGGAGGGCGAGGCCGCGCCGGAGACGCCGGCGACGGCACGCGAGTGGTTGAGGCTGGCGACCGACCGGGCGGGGCGGGGCGAGCTTCGTCCCGCGGCGACCGCACTCTACCAGGGGTTCCTCCTGACGCTGGACCGACAGGGGGCGCTCTCATTCCACAGCTCGAAGACGCCGGGCGACTACGCGCTGGAAATGGGGCGGGGCGGCGGCGGCGCGGTGGCCGCCGGGTCGCGGTTTCTTGATTCCTTCCAGGACTTTTCCTTCGGACAGCAGAGGCCGACGGCGGCGGGCTACGACGGATTGGCCAGGCTGGCACGAAAAGCGGGATGTCCCACGGATGGAACGGAGACGGGAGGCGGGGCCGGGGGTGGCAGGGGGGCGGCCGATGCCACAGAGGCGTCCGCGGAGGCCGGACAGGCGGCGAGCCGGGCCGTGCAGCCGGAGAAGGGGATCGGGCGGGAAGCAACCGGGCCCGTGCGGCGGGACACGGAAACCGGTCCGCGGTGAGCAGACCCGCAACCGAAACCGGGGGATGGGCGCGGCAGCCCCTCTTCTGGATCATCGTGATCGTGGTCATCGCGCTGGGCGTGGGGTACGTCTACCGCCCGCAGGGACAGGCCAGCCAGGACGTTCGCCGCAGCTACTTCCGCACCACACCGGACGGGGTGGCGGCGATCGCCCGCGGGATCGGTCGCCTGGGACGCGCGACCGCCCCTCGCACCACGCCGTTCGTGGAAGCGGACGAATCCGATCCGCTGCGAGGGACCATCGCACTCCTTCAGCCGGCGGTGGTCCTGAGCCCACGGGAGGTTGCAACGCTGCTGGACATGGTCCGCGAGGGTGGCACGCTGCTCTACATCCCCCGCTACCTGGCAACGGGAGACGGGGCGGCGCAGTCGCCACTCATGGACTCGCTGGGCGTTCGGTTCCGCGTTCTGACGCTGGCGGACCAGATACGGGAGCAATCCCTGGAAGAGCCCGTCTGGCATGAACACGCGCTCACGGCGGGACTGGGCGCATCCGGTCCCCTGGTTCACGGGCTGCGCATCGATGGCGAGGACTATCCCGACTCGACCGGTGTTCACGATGTCCGCCGCCTGCTGACCGCCGAGGACTCCGGAAGCAGTGACTGGGAGTGGATCCTCGCGGCCGAGTTCGCCTTCGGGGAGGGGCGCGTGGTGATCCTCTCCGAGGGCGGCCCCGTCTCCAACGAGCGCGCCGGCGAGCACCCCCTGGCCGTGCTCGCGGTGCGGGCGGCCCTGGCCTACACGAGCGAGGCCGACACGGTCTTCTTCGACGAGTTTCACCAGGGGATACGGGGCGATCGGACCCGGGCCGAGGTGCTGAGGGACTTCTTCCTGGGCAACCCGGCCGGCCGGACCCTCCTCCACCTCGTCGTCGTCGGCTTCCTGATCCTGGCCTGTCTCGGGCTGCGACTCGGGGCACCCACCCCGGCCGTTGCCCCGCCCGACCTGGAGCGCCGGTCGCCGCTGGAACACGTCTCGGCGCTCGGAGACCTCTACCGAAAGGCGGGAGCCGACAACACGGCCGCCCTCCTGCTCGTGGGGCGGTTGGCGAGGACAACGCGTCACCCGCCGCCCCGCACCACCGCCGAAGCCGCTTCCCTGCTGAGGAAACTGGACGTCGGCCCGGGCTCGGACACTCCCCTGGCCCGGGCCCGAAGCGGTCTCGGCACCGATCCACCCGACCTCACCGCGCTGGCCGCCGGCATCGACGAATACCTGGCGGCCCGCGGATGAATCCCCATAAGGAGATCCAACCATGACACCACCCGACGCCGCGCTGCGCCTCCTCGGCGACCTCGACAACGTCGTCCTCGGCCAGCAGGTCGTCCTGCGCCAGCTCATCATCACCCTGCTCGCCCGCGGGCACGCCCTGGTCGAGGGCGTTCCGGGGACCGCCAAGACGCTCGCGGTGCGGGCGCTGGCCAAGGGGCTGGGACTCGATTTCGGCCGGGTTCAGTTCACCCCGGATCTTATGCCGACGGACCTCGTCGGCGTCAACATACTCGGGGACACCGGGTTCACCTACCGGGCCGGGCCCGTCTTCGCGGACCTGCTGCTGGCCGACGAGATCAACCGCGCGCCGCCCAAGACGCAGGCCGCGCTCCTGGAGGCGATGGAGGAGCGGCAGGTCACCGTGGACGGCAAGACGAGGCCGCTGCCACTCCCTTTCACCGTCTTCGCCACCCAGAACCCGGTCGAATACGAGGGCACCTACCCCCTCCCCGAGGCGCAGGTCGACCGGTTTCTGATGAAGATCGTGGTGGACTATCCCCCGGAGGAGGCCGAGCGGGAGATCCTCGACCGGCACGAAGGGGGTTTCAGGGCCGACGACGAGGTCACCTATCCCATGGGCGACCCCACCACGCGCGAGGAGCTGCTGGAGATGCGCGCCGCGGTTAACAGCGTGCACATGGACGAGCGGGTGCGGCGCTACGTGACCGACATCGTGAGGGCGACCCGCGGCGACGCCGCCTTCGTGCTGGGGGCGAGTCCACGGGCCGGGGTCGCGCTCTTCCAGGCCGCGCGGGCCGAGGCGTACCTGAGCGGGCGCGACTTCGTGACTCCCGACGACGTCAAGTCGCTGTCCTTCCCGGTCCTGAGGCACCGGGTGGTGCTGACCGCCGAGGCGGAGGTCGAGGGCCGGTCCTCCGATGAGGAGCTGCAGTCGCTGCTGGAGACGCTGGAGGCACCCCGGTAGCAAACCGCCCGGACCCTCGCCGGGGAAGGAGAACCGGTATACTATACATGACAAATTGTAAAGTGTGCATTACATCATGACGAGACTGGGCACATGCGGCTCACGCTGATTCCGAGCGCGCGCACGCTCAAGCTGCTGCTGCTGGCGTCGTTTCTCTTCCTGGTGGATGTGGGACTGGCGTTGGCGGTGGACGCGCTGATCGTGCTGCTGGCGTTCGTCGACGGCAGGCGCACGCGGGCGCCCTCGGCCGAGCGCGAGGTGCCGAGGATCTCGGCGCTGGCGGCCGTGACCGAGGTGGCGCTGACCGTCACGAACCCTGCCGAACACGCCGTCACCGTCAGGGTGACGGACGACCTCGATCCCTGTCTGCGCCGGGTCGCCGGCGCCGATGGAGTGGATCCGTGGGAAGAGGGTTTCCAGGTCGCGATTCCGCCGCGCTCGCCGGTGGAGTGCCTCTATCGGGTGACGCCCCGAACCCGGGGCTTCCTCGAGCTCGGCACCGTTCACATGCGGACCCTGTCTCCTTGGGGACTCGCATGGCGTCGCTCCAGCGTGGAGGTCTCCCACACGCTGCAGGTGCAGCCGGGGGTGCGGGACCTGCTCCGCGACCGCAGCGGTTACGCCATCCGCCGCCGGCTGCGCACCCCGGGACAGCGCCGCAACCGCCAGTGGGGCGAGGGACGTGAGTTCGAGAGCCTGCGCGACTACGCCCAGGGTGACGACCCGCGTGCCATCGACTGGAAGGCGTCGGCGAAGCGGCGCAAGTACGTGGTGCGCAACTACGAGGCGGAGCGCAGCCAGAACATCGTGCTTGCGATCGACGCGGGGCGTCACATGCGGGAACGGCTGTCACCGCTGCGCGAACGGATCGACTACGCGCTCGGGGCGTGCATGATGCTCGCCAGCCGGGCTCAGAACTTCGGCGACCGGATCGGGGTGGTGGTCTTCGACGACCGGATCCGTCACGTGTCGCCCCCGCGCCGGGCCGATCCGCCCGCGCTGGCCAGGGTGCTCGCGGGTGTGGAGACGCGGCTGGTCGAACCCAACTACCCGCTGGCGCTCGCCACGCTCGGCCGCACCTTCCGCAAGCGCTCGCTGGTGATCCTCTTCTGCGACGTGATCGACGGGTCCGTGTCGCGGGCGCTGGTCAGTTCGCTGAGCCGGATCGGGCGCGCGCACCTTCCCCTGGCGATCGCGATCAGGAACCCCGCGTTGGAGGCGGCAGCCATCCGGGAGGTGGCCAAGCCGAAGGACGGCTACTACCGGGCCGCGGCCGAAGAGCTGGCGCAGGCTCGCGCGACGACGCTGCAGGTCATGCGCCAGTCGGGCATCCTGGTGGTGGACACGCCCCCGGGCGACACCCTGGTCCGCACGCTGGACAAGTACGTGGAGATCAAGGAGCGGGGGCTGTTGTAGCCACCGCGAGAGTGCCGGACTTCCTGCCGGCCAACCCGAAGTACAGCAACATGAGCACACCGGTCGTGCCGCCGAAGGTGAACTTCGCTACCGCGGGCAGCGTAGAGGGCGAGTAGAAGCCCTCGATCAACCCCGCGATCACCAGCATGAGCGACGTGCCCGCGAGGAGGGAGACGAAGGTGCGGCCGCGTTCCCTGAGCGCCTCCGCCCGCGTGCGCCGTCCCGGCATGAGCAGCGCCGACCCCAATCCGAATCCCGCCCCTCCCGCGATGCAGATCGCGCCGAGCTCCAGGAAGCCGTGCGAGAAGACGAAGGCGAGGATCACCCCGAGCACCCCCTCGTTGGCGTACACCCCCAGTGCCGCCCCGATCGAGATGCCGTTGAGCATGAGGATGTACAGGGTCCCCGCACCCGCCAGGAATCCCCCGGCGAAGGTGACGAAGGTGACACTGATGTTGTTGGTGATCAGGGAGGAGGAGAACATGGGCATTGCGGCCGCGCCGACCTCCTCCCCTAGGTACAGTGTGTTGATGTCGCCCTTCACGGTGTTCTCCGCCCGAATGAACATTCCGGGTCCGATGAGCGAGCGCGCCACCTGCGGCTGGCCATCGACCACCGTGTAGGTGGCCACCATGGGACCGAAGAAGAGGAGCGCGGCAAGCAGAATCGGGCGGTGGAACCGGCGCACGGATCGCGGGAACCCGGCGGCCACCCAGCGCCAGACCGAGACCGTCACCCGGCCGCGGGCGCGGTAGAGCAGGTTGTGCCCGGCTCCCGCCCAGCGTTGCACGGTGCCCAGCAGCCCCGGCGACGCTCCGTAGGTGCGGGCCCGTTCCAGGTCGGCCATCATGCCGCGGTACAGTTGCCCGAACCTGCGCGTCTCTCCCTCCGTGAAGCTGTTCAGGCCTCGCTTGCGTCCCTTCTCGACCAGGCCCGAGTAGGCCGCCCACTCCTCGCGCTGGTCGCGGGCCATGGTCGAGGCCTGGAGGCTCGCGCCGCCGCGGCGGGCCGCGTGCCGGGGCGCTTCCTCCTCGTGGAGGCGGGCAAGCACTTCCTCGGGAGTGACCTTCGCATTCATCGGCTGAAGCTCGACGGCGGAGTCGAGGGCCTTGAGGACCGACTCGGCCACACGGCGTCGCACCAGCGGCTCCAACCCTTCCCGGCGGGCCATGTAGCCCGCCAGCAGCTCGAATTGCCCGGCCGAAAGCCGGGGGCGTCCCACTCGTCCCGGCGGGAGCGCATCGGTGCCGAGAAGCTCTCCTCCGCCCGCGTCGCGCACCACCATGGTTCCCGCAACGAGGTCTCCCAGACGCTGGGCCCGCTTGTTGGCCAGGATGCAGACCGCCCCCGCGACCCCAGTCCCCCCGGGCTGCAAATCAATGATCCGGATGAGATTGCGCAGCGCGGAACCCTGGAAGGACAGGGGCTCGCCGCCCACATGCACCACCCGCAACCCGATCGCCCGCTTGCCCGGTGTGCGCCCGTCCCAGAACCACTCGCAGAGCAGGAAGTAGCCCCACTGCACAAAGAAGACGGCAAAGAGGAGCACGGTGCCGCTGACGGAACCGAAGAAACCGCCCAGGCGGCCGATGTAGTAGTAGGCCAGGCCGAGCAACAGCAGCCCCACGATGAGCACGCCCAGGTCGATGGCCAGGGCGGCGGCGCGCGACCCGACGTCCGCGAGCACATAGTCGAGGCGGACGTGCTCGGGGGTGTCCACCGCGACGCGGCGGTGGAGCGATTTCGTTGTGGAGGTCTGGTCCATGGCGTTCGCCCGGCTGCCGGGGGGCTCGCGTCACCGGTCGGGGGCCGCGGCGGTCGCGCCACGGTCCGCCGTATCCGTCGCGCGACCCCGCGTCGCCAATGCCGGAGGAGGGACTTGAACCCCCGACACGCGGATTATGATTCCGCTGCTCTGACCAACTGAGCTACTCCGGCGAAGAGCAGAAAAGCTCCAAGTCTTCGGGGTCCATGTCAATGGTCGCCGTTGGCCTCGGGGCGGGCAGGCGGCTGGACCACGGCCGGAAGCCGTTGAACCGGTGCGCAATCCTCCCGCCAGTCACCCGATGGCGCGTGCACTGCCCGCAGGTGGCCCCGCGGGCCTTGTCAACCATCCCCGGCAACCACCTATTCCGTGGCACCGACATGCAAACGCCAAGGAGGACATTTCATGGATTTCGGCTTCTTTTTGATTCCCGCCATCACGGCCTTCGGCGTGATCGGCCTGCTCAGTTCGCTGCGCATTCTGTGGGAGTACGAGCGCGGCGTGGTCTTTCGCCTCGGCAAGCTCACCCGCGCAAAGGGGCCGGGGCTCGTGTTCATGGTACCGTACGGGATCGAGCGCATGCGGAGGATGGATCTGCGAATCATCGCCCTCGACATCGCGCCCCAGGACACGATCACCAAGGACAACGTGAGCTGCACGGTGAACGCCGTGGTCTACTTCCGGGTCGTGGACCCGTCGAAGGCGGTGGTCGAGGTGGAGGACTACTACTTCGCTACGAGTCAGATCGCGCAAACCACGCTGCGCAGCGTGGTTGGACAGTCCGAACTCGACGAACTCCTGGCCCAGCGGGAGCGGATCAACGAGATCGTGCGGCGGATCATCGACCTCGAGACGGATCCATGGGGGATCGAGGTGACGGCGGTCGAGATCAAGGACATCGACCTGCCCAAGGAGATGAAGCGCGCCATGGCGAAGCAGGCGGAGGCCGAGCGCGAACGGCGGGGCAAGGTGATCGCGGCGGAGGGCGAGTTCCAGGCCTCCCGGAAGCTGTCCGCCGCCGCGCAGGTGATCTCGCAGCATCCGGTTGCGCTTCAGCTTCGCTTCCTGCAGACGGTGGTGGAGGTGGCGGCCGAGAACAACTCCACGACGCTCTTCCCGATCCCGGTGGACCTCTTCGCGCCCTTTGTGGAGAAGGCGACGGGCGTGCCGGGGGGCGGGTTCCCGACGCAGCTCAGCAAGGACGCCGCGAAGGAGCTGGCGGCGGCCGCAGTCGAGAGCCTCGGGGCCGGAAGCGACGAGGTGACGGCGGCACTCGAAGCGGGGGACGTGGAGCAGGTCCTGGAGGGAGCGAAGAAGGCGCTGGGACTGGCGGCCGGCTCCGGCGAAGAGGAGTCAGCGGCGGCGGACGCCACCGGGGAGGACACCGGGGACTGAGTCGCCCTCGGGCTCGTCCGGCGTTTCCCTGTCCGCGCCCTCGGAGATGCGGTAGAGGTATTCTCCGTCGCGGATGAACCCGTAGCGCTCTCGCGCGAGACGTTCGAGCGCTCCGTCGTGGTGCCGCAACGAATCGATCCGCGCGCCCAGGGAATCGATCTCTTGCCGGACGGCGCGCAACTCGGCGTGCCTCTCGGCCAGCTCCGCCCTGGCCCGCCGCGCATCCATCAGCGAGTGCTCTCCTCCCGCCACCGCGACGTAGAGGGCAACGGCAACGATCCCCGGGAAGACCATGCGCTTCCACCCCTTCATCGCCGCCACCTCCGTGCGGCGTACTCCGCCCGTCCGCCGAGCCGCTCCTCGATCCGCAGCAGCTGGTTGTACTTGGAGACACGGTCGGTGCGGCTGGGCGCGCCCGTCTTGATCTGGCCGGCGCCGGTGGCGACCGCGAGATCGGCGATGAAGGTGTCCTCGGTCTCGCCCGAGCGATGGGAGATGACCGTCCCGAATCCGGCCTCCTGCGCGGCCCGCACGGCGTCGATCGATTCGGTGAGGGTGCCGATCTGGTTGACCTTCACCAGGATCGCGTTGGCGGTGCGTTCGTGCACCCCGCGCTCGAGGCGGGCGAGGTTGGTGGCGAAGA
Source organism: Longimicrobiales bacterium (assembly GCA_965211795.1). Classification (GTDB taxonomy): domain Bacteria; phylum Gemmatimonadota; class Gemmatimonadetes; order Longimicrobiales; family Gaopeijiaceae; genus Bin94. The sequence continues at coordinate 1,514,268 of OZ242973.1, read as the reverse complement.
GGTCGTCGCCCACGATCTGGCAGCGATCGCCCACGCGCGATGTGAGGGCGGCCCAGCCGGGCCAGTCGTCCTCGTCGAGGGGGTCCTCCAGGCTGGCGAGGGGGAAGCGCGCGACCATCTCCTCCCAGAAGGCGATCATGGCCTCGGTGGAGAGAGACGCACCGGAGGATTTGTGGAAGGTGTACGCACCGTCGGCGAAGAACTCGGAAGCGGCGGCATCGACGGAGAGCAGGATGTCTTCGCCGGGGCGATAACCCGCCGCCTCGATCGCCCGCATGACCACCTCGGCGGCTTCGATATCGGATCCCAGGTCGGGCGCGAATCCCCCCTCGTCACCCACCGCGGTGCTCTTGCCGGCGTCAGTCAGCACCTTCTTGAGCGCGTGGAAGACCTCCACCCCCATCCGCAGCCCCTCGGTGAAGGACGTGGCACTCACCGGCATGATCATGAACTCCTGGATGTCCACGTTGTTGGACGCGTGTGCGCCGCCGTTCACGATGTTCATCATCGGAACGGGCAGGGTGCGGGCCTCGTCCCCGCCGAGGTACCGGTACAGGGGCAGGCCCTGTTCCGCCGCGGCCGCGCGGGCCACCGCCAGAGAGACGGCGAGCACCGCGTTGGCACCCAGGCGGCCCTTCCCCAGAGTTCCGTCGAGCCCGATCATCGCTCGATCGATGTCGCGCTGGTCGCCCGCCTCCCGATCGAAGACGGCGCTCCGGATCTCCGTGCCGATGTTGCGAACCGCGTTGAGCACACCACGGCCGAGGTAGCGGGCCGGATCACCGTCGCGCAGTTCCACCGCTTCGTACTCGCCGGTGGACGCCCCGCTCGGAACGGCCGCGCGCCCGCGGTGGCCGCTCGCCAGCACCACATCCGCCTCGACGGTCGGGTTTCCGCGCGAATCCAGGATTTCGCGCCCGCGCACGTCCACGATCGCCGACATCAGGCCTCCCCCGCCCCATTCAGGAGTCCCTCGATCGCCTCCCGGCACTCCCGGGAAAGGCGGTTCCGGTCCCTCAGGGTGAGGCCCTCCGTCTCGATGGGGTGGCCGACAACGACGGTGGCCGTCCCCGCGGACATCTTCCAGCTGCCCTTCCTCATGATCCGGCGGGTGCCGACGACCGCGACCGGCAGTACGGGCACCTGCGACTTGATCGCCATGACGAAGGCGCCCTTCTTGAAGCGCCCCATCTCCCCGGTCGGGGAACGGGTGCCTTCCGGAAACATGATGATCGTCCTCCCTTCCCTCATCAGCTCGTCCGCCCTTTTCAGCGAGTCGATGGCGGCCTGCTGATCGGACCGGTCGATGGCGATGTTGCCGACCTTCTCCCAGGCGGCGCCCACCACGGGGATGCGCGAGAGCTCCTTCTTTCCGACGAAGCTGAACCTGTCCCTGAGAGCGGTGCCCAGGGCGAAGATGTCGAACCAGCTCTGGTGATTGGAAACCAGGATCTGGCCCCGTCCCCGCCCCAGGCGGTCGCCGTGCCTGACAACCAGCCGGGTGCCGGCGCCCCACAGGATGATCGAGCTCCATTCGCCGGTGAGCCGGTCTGCGCACCGTTGGAAGTGGCGGGGCCAGAGGAAGTAGTAGAGGATGGCACGGCCGCCGGAGTATAGCGTCGCTCCGAGGATCACGGCGTAGGCCCAGATGGTCCGGGTCACGGGGTGCCACCGGAGTCCGCGGGAGCGAAGTGGTCATAGCCTCCCGGTCCGGGAGCCCTGTGGCGGCCCCGTAGGATGACCCCCGTCCCTTCCTCCACCCTGCCGATGCGAGTCAGCGTCACCGCCATCTCCTTTCCGAGGGCCCTGATACGTGGTCCGGCCCCGGCGGGGGCCGTAAACATCAGTTCATAATCTTCGCCCCCTACGAGGGCGAGGTTCAAGTCCCCCGCACCGGCATCCACCGGCACGGCGCCGGTATCGATGCGGATCATCTCCCCGGAGGCTTCTGCAACGTGCCCGGCGTCGGCGACGAGTCCGTCCGAGATGTCGATCATGGCGGTGGCCAGTCCGGCGGCGGCCAGCGCCAACCCCAGCGGCACCCGGTCGGGAGGCGCCACGAACCGCTCAAGGGCCCGCGGCTCCGCGTCCGTCCCCGCTTCCCACGCGGTCACCGCGGCCGCGGCCCCGCCCAGAGACCCGGAGACCCACACCCCCTGTCCCACCTTCGCCCCACCCCGCGTCACCACGTTCCTCGCGCGCCCCACGGCCACCACATCGACCACGGCCGGACCCGGAGACCGGCTCACGTCGCCCCCGATGATCGCCACTTCCACCCGGTCGCCGGCGTTGCGGACGCCTCGCTGCAACTCCACCGCAAGCGAGGGGTCCCCGCGGACGGCCAGCGACACCAGAAGCGCCTCGGGCTTCGCACCCATGGCCGCAAGGTCGCTCAGCGCGGCGGCTCCAGCCCTGAAGCCCGCTTCCCGGGGAGAAATCCAGTCGAGACGAAAGTGAACCCCCTCAACCGCCATGTCGGTGGAGAGCACCAGTCCGCCGCGCAGGAAGGCCGCGTCGTCCCCCGGACCCAGTCTTACGGCGCGGCTCCCCCTCCAGCCGACGGAGACGAGGCGCCGGACCAGCTCCCGCTCATCCACCGGACCGGTCCGGCGCGGATGCATCGCCCCCCGGGTGCAGCGGGGATTTCCCTTGCAAGCCACCGGGACACCGCTGATCGAAGGTTACGAAGGGGAAGGGCAGGTCGGTGTCGCCGTTGCCATTCTCGCTCAGGGACGCGGGAATCGCCTCCACGACATCCGAGGGCATGAGTGCCGCCCCCAGGCCGTCCCGCGCCGCGGCACGGCCCGTAACGTGAAGGGCGAGGCCGGCCGCGTGGACAGGCTTGACGCCCTGGGCCAGGAACGAACCGATCGCGCCAGTGAGCACGTCCCCCATCCCCGCCACCGCCAGGTCCGACCCGGCCTCCTGGGTGCTGACCAGCAGTCTCCCCTCCGGATCGGCCACCAGCGACGGGGTGCCCTTCAGCAGCGTCACCAAACCGTGTGCGGCGGCGAAGTCACGGGCTGTGGCGACGCGGTCGCGCTGGACGTCCGCCACGGTGCCGGCGGTCAGGCCGGCCATCTCGCCGGGGTGGGGCGTGGCGACGGCGTTCGTGCCGGAAACTGCCGAGATCCCCCCGCACGCACCCTGCGCGAGGAGGGTCAGCGCATCGGCATCGATGACCGCCGGCCGCAATCCCCGCACCTCCACGGCCAACTCCAGTTGGCGCCGCGCCGCCGCTCCCGTGCCCAGACCCGGCCCGATGGCCAGGGCGTCGCCCCGTTCCACGGCGCTCCGGAACGCATCCTCGTCGCCGGCGTCCACGAAGAGCGCCTCCGGAACTTCACCGAGCACCTCCGCAGCCGGTCCGGAGGCACACACTCGGACCAGACCCGCTCCGCAGCGGAATGCAGCCCTTGCGGCGAGGACCGCTGCCCCCGGCATCGTCGATCCCGCTACGATGGTCAGCGCCCCGACGTCGTACTTGTGCGTCACGGCGGGGCGGCGCGGGAGAACCGTCCGCGCCCATCCCGGTGTGGCCAGGCGCGCCCAGTCCTCCGCTTCCTGCGGGGGAAACCCGATCTCGACGGCAACGATCCGTCCGCACCGCTCCCGCCCCGGGTAGAGGAGGGTTCCGAGCTTCGGCCATCCGAATGCCACTGTGACGTCCGCGCGGACCGCGTCGCCGGGCACTTCGCCGCTCGTGCCGTCCACGCCGGAGGGCGTGTCGAGCGCCACAACCGCGGCCGCTGCCTCGTTCGCCGCCCCGATGGCAGCCGCATGCCCCTGGCGCGGCGCTCCGCGGATGCCGGTACCCAGCAATCCGTCCACCACGATGCTCGTGTCCGCAATGATGCCAGCCAACGCTTCGGCCGCACCGGGCCGCCCGGGATCGAAGGTGCTGCACGGTATCTCCCAACCGTGCAGGACAGGGTCCGGTCGCGGCCGCTTCCCCACCTGCACCGCCATCACTCGCCGTCCCCAGGCCGACAGGGCCCTCAGACAAACAAGCGCGTCACCCCCGTTGTTACCCGAACCGACAAGCGCGACCGCCCGTCCCTCGGGAAAAAGGTGTTCGATGATGAGCGCAGCCCGCTGGCCGGCATTCTCCATGAGGGCCGCCTCAGGGACTCCGCGCTCGACGATCGCGGTGTGGTCGAAACGGGCCGCCTGGTTGGCGGTCGGCGCTCGTACTTCGGGTTTCCCGAACGGCCCTTTGAGGCGGCCCGGGTTCACGGCCTACTTGTAGCTCTGACCGATCGACCGCCCGAAGGTGATCTCGCCGTTATCGATACGGATGTTGAATCCGCAGTCCGGGTTCGAACATACCCAGGCCTTGTAACGGATCGGAGCTCCGTCGCGTCCATAGTCGGACATGGGGAGCAAGACACCGTCGTTGCACTTCTTGCAGCTGGCGAAACTGTTGTCATCCAACGTGTTCATCGAACCCTCGTCATTGGCCTAATCTTGACGACCCGCGTAAGGTCGCCTCCAGGTGTGGTTTGCGGTCCGCCGACCCTAATTCGCGCCATCGGCCCTCGCAAGTTGCTAGGGGGCGGAAGCTACCAGAAAACCCGCCCGTTTGCCAGACATGACCGCGATTTTCGCTCGAAAAACCGGCTCTCGCGCCCTCAATCCGGCCTTGTGACCACCGTCCAGGGACACACGGTCGCCACCTTCCACGGATAAACGGTCCAGGGATAGTTGTGATCGAAGACCTCCTCGAAGTCGAAGACATCCGCGAAATCCTCCGGGCGGTCGCGAGGGTTCTTCACCAGAACCCCCATGTCGACCAGGTCGAAGACGATTTCGCCCAGATCGTCGGTCGAATGGATGCCCCAGTACTCGAGGACCGTGCGCGCCATCGGCCCGAACCGTTCCAACGCCAGCCTGCGCACCCCTTCCGCCAACTCCTGCCCGGAGATGTGACGCCGTTCGCTCAGATTCGAAATCACCGTGTGGAGCGCGTCGAGGAGAAACCCGTATGCGTCTCGGTGGAACCGGACGTTCTTCGGCTTGACGGCGGCCGGGGACTCGAAGTGATCGTAGGTGCCCATGACCCAATTTCACATGGTCAGGTGGGGGGCGCCAGTTCGTCGTAAAGCGGGTAGGAGGCGCACATTTCGCCGACCTGCCTCCGTATGCCGCGGATGGCGGCTTCGTCCCGCGGACGCTCGAGGATATCGGCGATCCAGCCTCCGATCGTGCGAATTTCTCCCGGCCCCATGCCCCGCGTGGTGATCGCGGGCGTGCCGATGCGCAGCCCCGACGTCACGAACGGGGACCGGGTCTCGCCGGGGACGGTGTTCTTGTTGACGGTGATCCCCGCCCTCTCCAGCGACTGCTCGGCATCCTTCCCGGTGAGATCGCGGTCTCTGAGATCGACCAGGATGAGGTGGTTGTCGGTCCCCCCGGAGACGAGGCGCACCCCGCGCTCCATGATCGTGTCCGCCAGCACGCGGGCGTTCTCCACGACGCGGCGTGCGTACTCGCTGAACTCCGGCCGGAGTGCCTCGCCCAGCGCGACCGCCTTCGAGGCGATGACGTGCACGAGCGGGCCTCCCTGGATGAAGGGGAAAACCATCTTGTCGATCGCCCTGGCGTGCTCGTCGCGACACATGACCAGTCCGCCGCGGGGACCGCGCAGCGTCTTGTGGGTGGTCGTAGTGACCACGTCGGCGTAGGGCACCGGGCTGGGGTGGTGACCGCCCGCCACGAGGCCCGCGATGTGCGCCAGGTCGCACAGGTGAACCGCGCCGACCTCGCGGGCGATCGCGCCGAAGGCCTCGAAATCGATGGTGCGGGGATACGCGGAGGCGCCCGTCACGATCATCTTCGGGCGCGTCCGGATGGCGGTGTCGCGCACCGCGTCGTAGTCGATCCGGCCGTCCGATTCGCGCACGCCGTACGCGGCCACGTCGAAGAAGCGTCCACTGAAGTTGACGGGCGAGCCGTGGGTGAGGTGGCCGCCGTGGCTCAGGTTCATGCCGAGGATGCGGTCGCCGGGATCGAGGAAGGCGAAGTAGCCGGCCATGTTGGCCTGCGCCCCCGAGTGGGGTTGGACGTTCGCGTGATCCGCGCCGAAGAGCTCCGTGGCACGGGTGCGGGCCAATTCCTCGACCTGGTCGGCGAACTCGCAGCCTCCGTAGTAGCGCCTCCCGGGCAATCCTTCCGCGTACTTGTGGGTGAAGACCGTGCCGAGGGCTTCCCGCACCGCGGGGGACACGAAGTTCTCGCTCGCGATCATCTCGAGCTGGCCCCGCTGCCGGGACGCTTCACCCAGCACCGCGCGATGGACCCGCTCGTCCGTTCTTTCGAGGTTTCGCATCGGGCGTCCCGTTTCCTCTCCAGGGTCTTCCGCGCCTGTTCGGCCGACCGTTTCGAACCCGCCCCGGGTGCTCACGAGGACCCCGTGACCGCGCGGCCGATCACCAGCCTCAGGATTTCGCTGGTCCCTTCGTAGATCTCCGTGCCCTTGGCGTCCCGCATCAGCTTCTCCACGGGGAATTCGCGCATGAAACCATAGCCGCCGAAGATCCGCACCGCCTCTTCGGTGACCCACATGGCCGTCTCGCTTGCCAGCAGCTTGGCCATCGCCGACCGCGCCGTGACCGGCAGGCCTTCGCCGTCACTCGCACCCTGTGCCTCCCACGCCGCCGCGCCGTCCATGACCAGCGCCCGGGAGGCGGCGATCCTCGTGGCCATGTTCGCGAGGTTGCTGCGGACGGCCCCGAAGTCCGCGATGGGACGGCCGAACTGCCGCCGCTCACCTGCGTACCTCGAGGAGTGTTCCAGCGCGGCCTGGGCAATCCCAACCGCCTGCGCACCGATCCCCAGTCGTCCAAGGTCCAGCGCGCCCAGGGCGTAGGCGAGTCCCCGGCCCGGATCTCCCACCAGCCGCTCGGCGCCCACCCGAACCCCCTCGAGGTCCACCGAGACGGTCTCGGAGGCGCGCAGACCCATGGTCTTCTCGCGTCTGCCCACCCGGTACCCCGCGGCGTCGGTGTCCACCAGGAAGGCGCCGATCGGAGGCCGCGACCCGGCCGGTCCGGTCCTGGCGAAGACGAACACCACATCGGCCCGGGAACCGTTGGTGACCCACTTCTTCGACCCCGTGATCGTCCAGGACCCTTCCTCCGTGCACGCCCGGGTCGTCATCCCCGAGGGGTCGCTCCCCGCCTCCGCCTCGGAAAGGGCGAACCCGGCGATCATCTCCCCGGTGGCGAGCGCGGGCAGCCAGCGGGCCTTCTGCGCCTCGCTGCCATGCGTCAGGAGGATATGCGGGACGGGACCGTTCTGGATCGCCACGGTGAGGGCCAGGGCCGCATCGCCGCGGGCGATCTCTTCCAGAGCAACGAGATAGGTCGGGGCGTCGAAGCCCAGACCTCCGTACTCCGGGGGCGTGAGCATGCCGAGGAAGCCGAGTTCGGCCAGCTTGTCGAGCACCTCCCGGTCGAAGGCCCGGTCCCTGTCCCACGCGGCCGCACGGGGCACGATCTCGCCCTCGGCGAAGTCCCGCGCCAGGTCGCGAATCTCGCGCTGTTCAGGGGTGAGCATCGCTAGTCGTGGTAGGGGTAGAAGCCCCGCCCCGTCTTGCGCCCCAGCCACCCCGCCGCCACATACTGGCGCAGCAGCGGACAGGGGCGGTAGCGGTCGTCGCCCAGCTCCCGGTGCAGCACCTCGAGGATGTTCAGACAGGTGTCCAGACCGATCAGGTCGGCCAGGGCGAGCGGACCCATGGGGTGGTTCATGCCGAGCTTCATGACCGTGTCGATGGCCTCCGCCTCGGCCACCCCCTCCATGAGCGCGAACACGGCCTCGTTGATCATCGGGGCCAGGATCCGGTTGGAGACGAAGCCGGGGAAGTCGCGCACCTCGACAGGGACCTTTCCGAGGGACCGGGAGAGCGACATCACGGCCTCCGTGGTGGCGTCGTCGGTGCGCAGGCCGCGGATGACCTCCACAAGCTTCATGACCGGTACGGGGTTCATGAAGTGCATCCCGATGACCCTCCCGGGACGCGTCGTGCGGGCGGCGATCGCCGTGATCGAGATCGACGAGGTGTTCGAGGCGAGGATCGCGCCGCGCGGTGCGAGACGGTCGAGTTGTTGGAAGATCTCGTACTTGAGCTCCGCGATCTCCGGTACGGCTTCAACCACCAGCCCGACGCCGTCCAGGCGCTCGAGCGCGGCCGCCGGTTCGATGCGGTCCAGGGCCCCGCCCCGCTCCGCCCCGCTGATCTTCCCCTTCGACCGCTGCCGCTCCAGGTTGCGTTCGATGGTCGCGACACCGCGGTCGAGCGCGCCCTGGTCCGCGTCCGCCAGCATGACCTCCAGCCCGGCCAGCGCGCACACGTGGGCGATGCCGTTCCCCATGGTGCCGGCGCCCACGACCGCCACTCGTTCGATGGTCATTCAGTCTCCTCTGTCGGTTGCGTCGGTCCTTCCAGCCAACGTGAGGGCACGATTCGGGTTCGCGCCACGACCAGGATCGCCAGCGCCAGCGCGAAAGTTGCAGCAAGTCCCCCCTCCAGACCGAAGTCTCCGCCGGTCACGAGCGCCGCGCCCGGGGCCGAAACTTCGACCAGCGGAGCGTCCACGAGCTCCAGACCGCTCACCGGAAGATCCGCCAGGAAACCGGTCGCCAGGTTCCATCCGGTGTGTACTCCGGTCGCCCACCACAGATCCCCCGTCTTCAGGCAGACCACACCGAGCAGGACCCCGGCCAGCGCGATGTTCAGAAACGCCAGTCGGCCCACGCCGGGGTTGAACCCGTGCATCAGGGAAAAGGCCGCCGAGGTCACTGCAAGGGCGGGCCAGGGTCCCCACCGGTCGACCAGCACCCGCAGCGGGTATCCTCGCACGGCAATCTCCTCGCCAGCCGCCGCGGGCAGGAGGATCAATCCGGTCCAGAGCCCCGTGGCCGCGTATTCGATCACGGTGCCCCCATCCGGACCGTATCGGAGTCCGCCCAATCCGACCGCGATGGCCAGAGCCGGCAGGACGATGGCGATGCCGAGCAGGGTGCCCCACAGCAGCCCGGGCAACGCCCCCTGCCGCGGCAATCCGATCGCCGGAAGTGCCCGCTTCCCGTCCATCCACAGCACGATTGCGCTTGCCACCACCGCGGCCACAAGCTGGAGCGAACCCTGCGCGGCCAGACTGTCGGGCAGTCCCGCCAGACCGAGCAGGGCGATTGAAACTGCGACGAACAGCGCCGCGAAACCGCCCAATCGGAACAGGATGGAGGCGATTTCGCTCCTCTTGGGAAGGAAACGCACGACGGGGTCTAGAGGCCCGCGGACGGAGACGCCCGTGCGCCGGGGAGGGCAAGGCGCCGGGCTGGCAAGGTGGTCTGGAGGCGGATCAGGAGAGCCGGTCGCCCGAAGCGGATCGCCGAGAGAATCTCCCCCGTGCAATCACGTAGACGATGGCTGCCTTGATCACCGCGCCCACCAGGAACGGCTGCACGCCGGAGGCAAACACCTCGCGCGGACCAAGCTCGGTCACGACCGACAGCCAGCCGGCCCCCGAGGCGAAGATCACCGCTGTCGCCACCAGGAGTGCCACCGCCGTCCGCACGCGGTGCTTTTCACGTCCGGCGATCCAACCCGCCAGAGCCGCCGCCGCCGGGAAGGCCAACAGGTAGCCGCCGGTCGGGCTCAACAGCCAGGGGAGGCCGGCTCCGCCCATCGCGAAGACGGGAACCCCCGCCAGTCCCAGCCCGAGGTACAGGAGCTGCGAGGCGGCGCCCGCAACCGGCCCGAGGAGCACGCCCGCGAGCAGCACGAAGAGCGTCTGCAGGGTCATGGGAACCGGGGTGAAGCCGAGAGGGACGGCGACGTGTGCCCCCAGCGCCGTCAGGGCGGCGAACACGACGACCGCCACCGGGACCGCGACGGGGCGGTTTGCGGCCAGCAAGCGCGAAATGGGTGAGGACGCCAGGGGGACCTCGGCTTCCAGGGCAAGGTCTGTGGTCGGGTGAGACTGGATCATGCCGCTTCCTCGTTTCAGTTCGCTCGTACCGCCAGGGCGACCGCGTTGCCGCCGCCCAGACACAGGGTGGCCATCCCGGTCTCGACATCCCGTGCGGCCATCGCCCCAAGCAAGGTAACCAGGATTCGTGCGCCGGACGCCCCGATGGGGTGCCCCAGCGCCACCGCACCGCCCCGGACGTTCACGCGCCCGGGATCCATGTTGAGCTCCCGCATGTCCGCGATGGCCTGCACCGCAAAGGCTTCGTTCATCTCCACCAGTCCGTAGTCCTCGATCCCCGTCCCCTCACGCCGCATGAGATTGCGCACGGCCTGGACGGGCGCGAAGAAGAGGTCGCGCGGCTCGGTGCCACCCGCAACGTACCCCGTGATGACCGCCCGGAACGGCAACCCGTGGGTCACGGCGTATTCCTGGCTGGCCACGACCAGCGCCGATGCCCCGTCGTTGAGTCCCGGCGCGTTTCCGGCCGTCACGACCAGTTCATCGAGTCCCGGGGGAGCGTCACGCGGGAAGGCCGGCCGAAGACGTCCCAGCGCCTCCAGCGAGGTGTCGCGGCGTGGGCCCTCGTCCGTTTCCACTGTTCTCGCGCCGCGGCGGGTCTCGACCGTGACCGGCACGAGCTCCGGTCCGAACCCGCCGTCGTCAATCGCGGCGACCGCCTTCTCGTGGGACGCGAGCGCGAACGAGTCCGCCTCCTCGCGCGTGATGCCGGCCTTCGCGGCCGTGTATTCGGCGTGTCCCCCCATGTGGCAGTCCCCGAAGGAGCACCAGAGACCGTCGTGCACCAGCCCGTCGTGCACGGTGCGATCCCCGAACTTCACCCCACCCCTCATGCCCCGCAGGTAGTACGGGACATTCGACATCGACTCGAAGCCACCCGCCACCACCAGGCGCGCGTCGCCCGCCTTGACGGCCTGAGCCGCCAGCATGACCGCCTTGAGACCGGAACCGCAAACCTTGTTCACGGTGACGGCGGGAACGCTCGCCGGCACCCCTCCGTTCACGGCGGCCTGGCGGGCCGGAGCCTGACCGGCACCGGCGCTCACCACGTTGCCCATTATGACTTCATCGACCTCGGTGACGTCGATTCCGGTCCGCGCCACCACCTCGCGGACCACGACCGTGCCCAACTCGGGTCCTGAGAGCGGGCTGAGCCCTCCCAGGAAGCGTCCGATCGGGGTGCGGACGCCGTCCAGGATTACGGGTGTGCGGGCAGTGTCGGGCACGGCAGAATCCTCAAGGGTTTCGGGTTCATCGTTTCAATGCAAAGCAAGAGTCATCCAACAGTATACCAGGAGGTTCCTCTCCACGGCACCTGCCCGGATCGCGGCCCGTGGAAGGCCTCCGACGACGGGCCGGACGGGCCCTACCCACGGCGGCCGAGTCCGCCCTCGGCGAAGAGATCCGGCTGATAGCGAGCCCCCCGCGGCGGGCGGTAGCGCTTCAGCGATCGCAAGTCGCCGATCCCCAGCGACTCCGCCCGGTCCAGCAGGCGCAGCAGCACGCGCGCCGTGGCGAGCGCGTCGCCGCGGGCCCGGTGCCGACCGTCAATCGGGATGTCGAAGAACTCCGACAGCGCGTCCAGGTTGCGGCTGCGCAGTTCCGGCACCAGGCGCCGGGCCAGGGAGATCGTACAGAGCCGCTCCACCTCGGGGACGTCACCAAGCGCGTCCCCCAGCTGGACCCGCAGCCACCCCCAGTCGAAGCTGGCGTTGTGGGCGACGAAGACGCGGCCGGAGATGCGGCGGAACACCTCCTCCGCAATCTCGTCGAAGGTTGGCGCTCCGGCGAGCATCCGGTCGGTGATCCCGGTCAGCGCCACGGTCGGACGGGGCACGCGGCGCCCCGGATGCACCAGTGTCTCGAACACGTCCTGAATCGCGCCCTCCCGCACCTCGATCACGGCCACTTCGGTCATGCGGTGCCCGCCCTCGTAGCGGCCGCCGGTCGTCTCCACGTCCACAACCGCGTACGAAAGCCGGGAGAGCAGCGCGCCGGGGCGGCGGACGTCCCCTCGCAGGCTCCACACGCCTTCGCCGTCCACCTCGAAGCGGTCATCGGCACCCAGGAGCGCGAAGACGGCCGCGGAGGCAGCACCCGGATGGCCGTTCAGGCCCAGCACGCGCCTCGCCAGCTCGGGAGTCGCGAGGGGACCTCCCCGCAGCGCCTCCCAGGCACCCTGCAGGAGAGAACGGCGGCCCCCCTTCGACGTCACGACCGGCGGCGTGCGAGATCGTACGAGAGGCTCTCCAGCTCAACCAGCATGCTTACGTTGCGCAGCGCCACATCCGCCGGCAGCAGCAGCTGCACCGGGGCATAGTTCAGCACCGCCTTGATACCGACCGCCACGACCCGGTCCACCAGTCGCTGCGCAACCGGCGCGGGCACCGCCACGATCACCAGATCGATCCGGTCCCGACACAGTGCGTCTTCAAGCTCATGCTGATCGCGGATCCGGATCGAGCCCAGCCTTGTGCCGACCTTGCATGGATCGTTGTCGATCACGGTCATGATATGGAAACCGCGCCGGCGGAAGGGCTCGTATTCGAAGAGCGCGGTGCCGATCCGCCCCGCGCCCAGCAGCGCGACACGCCAGGTCGCGTCGAGTCCGAGCACGGTCCGCAGCACACCGGTCAGCTCCGCCACCGAGTACCCCAGGCCGCGTTTGCCGTACGAACCCAGGTGGGACAGGTCCTTGCGCACCTGGGCGGCAGTGGTTCCGCCGCGCTCGGCGAGCGCCACGCTGGCAACGCTGGTCACGCCCGAGCGCTCGAAGTCCTCCAGGAACCGGAGGTAGAGCGAGAGTCGGCGAACCGTCGCGTCCGGGATTCGGCTTGTGAAATCGTTCACAAGCTGAAGCTAGCAGCGTATGGACGAATCTGCACGAGCGGCGACGTCGCCGGGCCGGCGGCCGGTTTCCGGGGTCGGGGGCGTTTGTCCGCGGAGCGTCAGCCATTCTCCCGCAGCAACGCCGCGGCGAGGGCCGTGAAGTCTTCCGGCGACAGCCGCTCGGGTCGCAGGGTGGGCGCCAGCGACAAGTCGGCCAACACGCTTCCGATCCGATCCCGTTGGCAGTTCAGGTCGGGGTGTCGCGCCAGGATGGTCCCCAGTTGCTTGCGGCGCCACGAGAACGCCGCCCGCGTCAGGACACGGACTCGCGCAGCGGCGGAGCGGGTCAGCCGCGGGGGCGAACGCGGCGTGATCCGCATCGCCACCGAGTCCACCCGTGGAACCGGTCGAAAGGCCGAGCGCGGCACCTTGCAGATCCTCGATGCGCGCGCGTGCAGTCCCACGCCCACGGAGAGGGCGCCGTAGGTCCGCGTCCCGGGCCCCGCCAGGATCCGTCCTGCCACCTCCGCCTGCACGGTCAGCACGATATCGCGCGGGTAGGGAAGCCGCAGCAGACGGAAGATGATCGGCGTGGTGATGTTGTACGGGATGTTGCCCACCACCGTTGTGCGGCCCCAGTCCTCACCCAGAGACGGGAGATCCAAGGACAGGACATCGCCGTGCACCACCGCGACGCGGGCGTTGGCTTCGTGGCGGGCCGCCAGTTGGGCGGCCAGCTCGTCGTCCAACTCCACGACGGTCAGCCGCACCCCGCGCTCGACCAGATGCCCCGTCAGCGCTCCGCGCCCGGGTCCGATCTCCAGTACGGGCTCGTCCTCCCCGGCCCGCACCGCCCCCGCGATCTTGCGCTGGAGATTCGGGTCCACCAGAAAGTTCTGTCCCAGCGAGCGCTTGGGGCGGCGGCGCGGCTTCACCGCCGGAAGTTCCAAGCCGGACCGCCGCGAGCACCGAGACCGGCCACGAGTGCCTACTCCGCCCGCACGACGACGGCCGTACGGTCGTCCGCGGGAATCAGCGGCACCGACTTTGCCGACATCTCGAAGAGGCGTTCGAGGATTTCGACGGCCGACTCGTGGTGATTCCGCGCGACCGTCTTCAGGACCAGGTCTTCGCCGCTCTTTCGCCCGCGCCGCGCCACCGTGTCGGAAAGACCATCGGTGAAGAGAAGCAGCAGGTCCTCTCCCGGCGCCCACTTCGCCTGGGACTCGCGAAACGGAGCCCCCCCGATCCCCATTGGCGGGTCGGTGGCCCGGAGTCGCCGCGCTGTCCCTTCGGGTTCCACGATGAAGGCGTGCGGGTGCCCGGCGTTCGCGTACGCCACCTCGGGAACCCCCGGCGACAGCACGCAGTAGCACAGCGAGAGGTACATCTCGGTCGATTCCAGTTCGTCGCCGATCGCGCGGTCCAGGTGTTCGAGCACGGTTGCGGGGTCCCCGCCCTGCTGCGCGGAGATCGCCGCCGCGCTCATGACCAGCGCCATGATCAGCGCCGCTGGGAACCCGTGCCCGGAGACGTCGCCGATCATGACCCCGGTTCGTCCGCCCGGCAGCTGCAGCACCTGGTAGAAGTCGCCCCCCACCGACTCGGCGGGCACGACGCGCGCCGCCGCCTCCACGCCGCGAACGCGCGGAATCGGGGGCAACAACTTCATCTGGAGGTCATGGGCGAGCCGCATCTCGCGCGACAGACCGTCGAGCGCGATTCCCTCCCGGGTTCGACGCGAGGCCTCCGGGCGGGGCGCCACGGCCGCCTCGCTGTCCGCGTAATCCGTGGGCATGGGCGGCGCGGCGGCCGCCGTGCCGGGAGCGTCGCGCAACACCATGCTGACAGCGTTGCCCGCGTCGTTGAAGCGCACTTCGTCCATCAGCGCCCGCATCAGAAAGATCCCCCGTCCGCTGACCTTCGCGATGTTCTCGGGCAGTCGCGGATCGGGGACCGCCGCGGGATCGAAGCCGCCACCATCGTCGCTCACCCGCGCGCGCACCTCGCCGGACCGCACCCGCAACTCGACCCTTACCCGCTTTTCGGGGTCGTCCACGTTGCCGAAGAGAATCGCATTCGAGATCGCCTCGGTGAGACCCACGCGGAAGTTGAAGAGGAGGCGGTCGCGGTCCATTCCGGCGGGCGCGCAGCATTCCACCGCATCCTCGACCGCATCCTCGATGGCGCCGATGTCGTTGGGGAGGAGGAGGACCACGGTGCCGGACGCTTCCGTGGAGCGTTCATGGGCCGGGCCCGATACCCCGTCGCGCGGCGGGGGCGGCGCGTCCGGAGTCCTGGCCACGGGCTGCTACTCCTCCAGGGCTTCCCGCAGGTCGGCGCAGATCCGGAAGAAGGTGTCGAGCTTGGTCAGCTCGAAGAGTCGCCGCAGGTCCTGGTTGAGCGAGGCCAGCCGCAGGTCGCCGTCCTGCGCCCGGATTTCCTTCGAAAGGGTGATCAGGACTCCCAGTCCCGAAGAGTCGATGTAGCCTGTGCGCGAGAAGTCGATGACGAAACGGCGCGCACCACCCTCAAGAGCGTCCAGCACCATGCGTTTCAGTTCGTGGCGGTTCCCGACGATCAGCTGTCCGTCGACATCGTAAACTGTTGCGCGCCCGACGGTTCGTTCTCTAAAGGACATGGGGCTCTTCCAGCCGAGGTGTGTTGGGGGTGACTCCAGGCCAAGTGTTGGCGACCCGAATAATACGGAGGCGGGCGGTCCCGTGCAGGTCCGGACGTTCGCGCAATGTCAGTCGCCCCCTGCGGCCATCAGCGCCGTGATTGCGGCCACATGCACGATGTCCCCCACTGACGCCCCCCGTGAAAGGTCGTTCAGCGGGAACTTCAGCCCCTGCAGAATGGGACCCAGAGCCTTCGCCCCGGCCAGCCTCTCCACGAGCTTGTACGCGATGTTCCCGGCGTCCAGTGACGGAAAGACCAGGACGTTGGCATTGCCCCCGGCCGCGGATCCGGGCGCCTTGGCGCGGGCCACGGCCGGAATCAGCGCGGCGTCCGCCTGCAGCTCCCCGTCGGCGGGGACCTCCGGGAACAACTTGCGGAAGCTCTCGACGGCCTTGCGGACCCGGTCCACCGAACGCCCGGCAGCGCTCCCCCGCGTGGAGTACGACAGGAAGGCCACGCGCGGCTCGTCCCCGACCACCTGGCGGCGCAGACGCACCGCCTCCCCTGCGATCTCGACGAGGCTGCGCGGCCCGGGGTTGGGGACCACGCCCGCGTCGGTAAAGGTCAGCACCTCGGACCCACGCCCCCGGAAGTCGCGCACCTCCATGAAGAACGACGACGACAGGGTGCGCACGCCCCGCCTCAGTCCGACCTCCTTCAGCCCCGTACGGATCACCTCGGCGCTGGTGTGGATCGCGCCCGCCACCACTCCGTCGACAGCACCCTCGGTGAGCATTCCGGCCGCCCGCATCAACGCGCCGCCATCCGCCCCCTCCACCACCACCGGGTCGACCACCTCGCGTCGGCGCAGCACGCCCAACGCCTCGGCTACGCGCGGATCGTCCCCCTCGGGGAACGCGACCCTGCGCCCGAGACGCCGCGCCCGCGCCTCCAGGTGCTCGGCAAAGGTCACGAAGAGCGCCGCTGCAACCGTTCCAGCACGAGTGGCGACACAAAGGTGCTCACGTCGCCCCCCAACGCCGCCACCTCCCTGACCAGCGTGGCGGAAAGGAACGAGTAGTGCACCTCGGGCGTCAGGAAGATCGTCTCCACCTCGTCCCACAATTCGCGGTTCATCTGGGCCATCTGAAACTCGTAGTCGAAGTCCGACACGGCCCGGAGCCCCCGGATGATGAAACGGGCGTCTTCGTCGCGCGCGAAGTCGACCAGGAGCCCCGAGAAAGAGACGCACTCGACCCGGGACTCGCTGGCGAAGACCCCCCGCATCATCTCCAGCCGCTCCGAAACGGGGAAAAGACTCCCCTTCGGCTGCGTGGCGGTCTCGGCGACGCCCACGACCAGCCGGTCGCAGAAGCGGAGCGTGCGCCGGACGATGTCCTCGTGGCCCAGGGTGACCGGGTCGAAGGACCCCGGATAGACCGCCACGATGGGTCGGTGAGCCTCCGAGCCCGGCTTCCCTCCGGGGGAATCCTGTCCGGCTTGGCGGAAATCGCTTTTCTTCATCGGTCCATCTCCTTCCGGGGGCCGGCAGGACGCCGGTTCGCTCCAGCAAGTCCGTGGATGAGTCCGCCCGAGCAACGAGAGCGGTGAGGCGCCGGGCTGGCAAGGCGCGACGAAATCACGGGCTGCCTGGCGGGAGCGCGATGACAGTCAGCGCGGTATCGCCGTATCGACGCTGCCGCACGGGGACGTCCGGGGGCAACGCCTCGTCGGCGCGGTGCTCGATCCAGAGTTCGCGGGCGAAGGGCCGGCGTGTGTAGAGGGTCAGGAGGCGGCGAGCGTGGGATCGGCCGTAGGGGGGATCGGCCAGGGCAAGGTCGCAACCGGCGGGGTCCAGCTTGTGGAGGTGGGCGAGGGCGTCACCGCGCACCACCGTGGTGGCATCTTCCGCGCCCAGCGAGCGGATGTTGCGCTCCAGCACGCCGATCGCGCGGCGGCTCCGCTCCACGAAGGTGACGTGCGACGCCCCCCTGCTCAGCGCCTCCAGGCCAAGCGCCCCCGATCCCGCGAACAGGTCGGCGACGGCGGCGCCGACAACCCGGGGGCCCAGGATCGAAATCCATGCCTCCCGCACGCGGTCGGTCGTGGGACGCACGCCCCGGCCACGCACCGGAGCCAGCCTGCGGCTCTTCCATTTGCCGGCGATGATTCGCAACTGCGCTCCTCCGTAGGTTATGAATGGGATGAGGTGCGGCACCTGGGACCACCCCGCCATGCGCCGACGCGCGCGGGTCACGCTACCGGACGGATATCCACGACCTTCGCCTCGACCCTGGTCGCGCCTCTGAAGGTATTCTCCAGGAGTGTGAAGGCCACGTCCACCGGGCCGTTTGCGATCGCCTCCAGCGACACGCGTTCCACGAGCCGGAAGCCGATGGCCCCCAACCCGGTGCCGTTCTTCACCATGCGGAACTTGAGGTGACCCCCGGCCAGCACCCGCGGGGGCGCGGCGAAGCGGACCTGCCGCGCCATGAACACGGGCTCCGGGTTGCCCCGGCCGAAGGGGCCCGCGTAGCGCATGTAACGGCTCAGTTCGAGGTCCACCTCGCGGAGGCCGATCTCGGCGTCCACCTGCAGCAACGGGCGCGGCTCCGCACTCCCCAGGCGCTCCCGGGCGACGGCCTGGAACGCCTCGCGGAATGCGGGAATCCGGTCGTGGCGGATTTCGAGTCCGGCCGCCTGGTGGTGACCCCCGAAGCGGTCCAGGTGTTCGGCGCACGCGGAGATGGCACCGTGCAGGTCGAAGGGCGGGATGGATCGCGCGCTCCCCCGTCCCTTCTCCCCGTCCATGGCGATCACCACCGCGGGCCGATGGATGCGCTCCACCAGGCGCGATGCCACGATGCCGATCACCCCCGAATGCCACCCCTCTCCCGCGACCACCACCGCCCGGTCACGCGCCGGGTCATAGCTCTCCCTGAGCACCGCAACGGCCTCTTCCGCGGTCCGGCGTTCCAGGTCGCGGCGCTCGCGGTTGTTCCCTTCCAGTTCCTCCGCCAGCCGACGCGCCTCGTCGGGGTTCTCGGTTAGCAGCAGCTTTAGCGCCGCCCCTCCGTCCCCGACCCGTCCCGCCGCGTTGATGCGCGGGCCGATCCGGAATGCGATCTTCTCGGCTTCCACGGAATCTCCCGGGATCATGTCGGTGCTTCTCATCAGGGCCACCAGCCCCTGTCTCGCCGTCCGCGCAAGCACCCGGAGGCCGTACCGAGTCAGTATCCGGTTCTCGCCCTGCAGCTTCATCTGATCCGCGACGGTCGCCACCGCCACCAGATCCAGGTAGTTCCACGCATCATCGGCCGGCCGACCCAACGCACCCGCAACCAGCTGTCCGACCTTGAAAGCGACCCCGGCGCCGCACAGGTCCTTGTTGGGATACGAGCACCCCGGGCGGTTGGGATTGACGACCGCCAGCGCATCGGGAAGGCGCGGCCCGGGCGCGTGGTGATCGGTCACGATGACGTCCATCCCCGCAGCTGTGGCGAGACGCACCGGCTCCAGGGCGACGATTCCGCAATCGACGGTCACGAGCAGCGAGGCGCCCCGGGCGGCAGCCCGCTCCACTCCCGGGGGGGACAGGTCGTAGCCGTGCCGGAATCTGTCCGGAACGATCGGCTCGGCTTTTCCTCCGAGCGCGCGGATCCAGTGGGTCAGAAGCGCGGCCCCCGAGATGCCGTCCGCGTCGTAGTCGCCATGGACCACCACCATCTCGTCCCGTTCGATGGCCTGCACGATCCTCTGCGCGGCAGCCTCGGCGTCGAGCAGCAGGCCGGGGTCGTGCAGAGAGGTGAGGAGGGGTCGCAGGAAGGACCTGGCGGCGGCGGGCGTGGCGCGTCCGCGTACGGCGAGAAGCCGGCAAAGCGCGGCCGGCAGCTTCAGGGTGCGTTCGAGGTCGCGGACCGCGGCGGGATCGGGGGGAGGACGAAGCTTCCAGACGGGCCGCGCCGCGAACGCGGCATCGGTGCCGGCGGTGCCCCGGTTCACGCGGCGGGAGGTCCGGGCAGAGTCAACCCCGGCAGTCCATGGGTGGCCCTGGCGGCCCGCCAACCCGGCGCCTCCCCGCTCTCGGTGCGCGCGTGGGTTCAACCACGGACTGCTACGCGTCCGCCCCGTGGAGCGACGGGGACTCGGCTTCGGCGGCCGCTGCCGGCGCGGTCACGATGACGCCGCACGCCTCGCAGCGAATCAGCGGCGCGCGCGTGCGGATCTCGTTCTGCAACTGGAGGGGAATCACCGAAAAGCACGCACCGCAGGCTCCGTCCTCGGTCATGGGGCTGACCGCGATCCGGCGGCCTCCCTGCGCCAGATGTTCGTAGGCACGCAGATAACGCGGGTCGATGGCGGCTGCGAACTCGTCTCGCTGCGCCTCCAGCGACGTGACCTCAGCCAACGCCAGCTCCCTCTCGGCCAGCAGTTCGTTGCGGCGGGGCCCCACCGCCGAGCGCGCCTCCTCCAGCTCCCCTCGCTGGTTCTCCAGACGCTCCTCGAACCTGGAGATCTGGTCGAGGAGGTTGACCACCTCCTGTTCCTCCTGGTCGAGGGCACGCCGGACCAGCCCCAGTTCGGCCTGCACCGCCGCCTCCTCGCGAACGGTCCTCACAAGATTCAGCCGCTCCTCCAGCCGGTGGACGCGGGCCCGCTTCTCCTCGGCCGCCAGCCGCAGTCTCCGCTCCTCCAGCCGCAAGTCTCGCACTCGATTCTCGGTCACGCCGACATCCTCGTCCAGACGAACGGCCGGTGCTTCGACCTCCTCCAGCAAGGGATCGTAGGAATCGATGCGGTCCCGGGTCTCGCGGATCCTTCTGTCCATGGTCTGGAGCTCCAGCAGTTGGCTGGAGATCGGGCCGTTGTCGCGCGTCACTTTCTGTCTTCTCCCCCTTGTCGTGTTCTTCCGAACGCCAGCAGCTTCCTCGTGGGCCTGCGCCAGTCGATGGACAGAGCCCGCCTTTCCTTCATCAACCTTTCCTTATCCCGGACCAGCCTGACCTGTTCCTCGGTTCCGGCCTGCCGCATCTCTGCTTCGATCGCCTCGAGCCGACGATCGAATCCATTGCCCTCGATCTTCGCCACCGTATCCGCAAAGATCTGTTCCGGGGACGCAAGCGCCTCCGGATCGTCCATGAGTTGCTCGAACCGCCGGACGGCTTCGGGCACCGTGTCGGCCGGCAGCGCGTCGAGTCCCGGGTCGGCGATCAGTGCTTCGAAGATTACACGGTTGGCCCCGTCCTCCAAATCGGACGGGCCAATGCGTTCTCCCGCCTTCTCGATCCAGTCGCGCTCCTTGACGAGGAGGAGCAACAGCGTGCGCTCCGCTCCCAGACCGTGAACGCGGGGAGACGGTCGCCGCCTCGCGACAGTCGCGGGGGCTCGACCGGGGCGCACCGGCCCTTGTCGCAACTCGGCCAGAAGCGTCTCCCGCTGCACCCCCGTGAGCTCGGCCACCCGCGTCACGTAGAGGTCGCGCACCCTCGCGTCCCGCGCCGCCCGGAGCGTAGGCAGCAGGCGGTCCAGGGCGCGGCGCTTCCTGTCGATCGAGTCGAACCAGCCGTGTTCCTCCAGGATGGCGATCTTCCGGTCGAGCACGTCCACCGCCTGGGCCACGAACCCACGCACCGCCTCCGCCCCTCCCGAGCGCGCCACCGAATCGGGATCTTCACCGTCGGGAAGGGTGACCACGGACGCATGCAGACCCTGGCCAAGCAGCGTGTCGGCGGCCCGGAACGTCGCCCTCTGCCCGGCGGGATCGCTGTCGAAGAGGAGACGCACCTGGGTCGCGTACCGTTTCAGCAGCCGGGCGTGCGATTCCGTCAGAGATGTCCCCAGCGGCGCCACGACGTTCCGGATCCCCACCGCCGCCAGAGAGACCACATCCATGAAGCCCTCGACGACCATCACCGAGGCGTCGCGGCGGATGTGGTTGCGGGCCCAGCTCAGGCCGTACAGGACCTCGCCCTTGCGGAAAATCGGGCTCTCGGGCGAGTTGAGGTACTTCGGCGCGCCCCTTCCCTCCCTGCCCAGGAGCCGGCCGCCGAAGGCCAGCACCCGTCCTGTCACCGATTCGATCGGGAAGACGATCCGGTTGCGGAAGGCGTCGTAGGGTTCGCCCCCCTTTTCGCTCTTCTTCACCAGCCCCAGCTCGAGCAGAATGCCCTCGTCAAGTCCGTGTACCGCTGCGGCTTCGCGGAAGGCGCCCCACTCGTCGGGCGCGAATCCCAGCCCGAAGCGCTCGCCCGCCTCCCGGCTGATTCCCCGCCCTTCCAGGTAGGCGCGCGCGCCCTCTCCCCCCTCCCACTCCCACAGGCGCTCCCGGAAGAAGGAGTTGGCGTATGCAGACGCTTCGTAGTAGGGCCGCCAGGGATCTTCCCGCCCCTGTCCCCGCCTGACCTCGCGCACATCGACGCCGCTGCGCGCGCCCACGTACTTGACCGCATCGACGAAGCTCATTCCCTGGTGCTTCATGAGGAAGGAGAAGACGTCCCCCGACTCTCCCGACGAGAAGTCGTGGAAGAACGCCTTGGCGGGGATCACATAGAAGGAGGGCGTCTTCTCCTTCTTGAAGGGGCTCAGCCCCCGGAACTCCTTGCCCGCCTTCTTGAGCTGCACGAACTCGCCGATGACCCCGACGATGTCGGCGCGGGCGCGAACCTCTTCGACGACGTCGTCCGGAATCATGCTACCGAATCCTCGCGATGGTCACCCCGAATCCGCCCTCGCCCGGCTTGCCCGCGCGAAACCGCTCCACCCGGGCGTCCCGGCCGAGCACCACGGCCACCCGTTCGCGCAGGGCTCCCGTCCCCTTGCCGTGAATGACCCGCAGCTCGCGCAGGTCGGCCACGGTGGCCGCGTCGAGGGCGCGGGAGAGGGCCAACTCCGCCTCGTCGGCGCGCTGGCCCCGCAGGTCCACCTCGGTCTTCGCCTCGACATCCCCGGCCGTCCCCTGCACCGGGCGAACCGCACCGCCGTGCACCCTCCCCCGGCCTGACCGCGCTCCCTCGTCCCCATCGCCATCCGGCGCAAGCAGGCTCCGCCCCACCCGCAACCGCACCCCCCCCACGTTGACGACCACGCGTGCACCGTCCACCGCCACCACCGCACCCCGCGCGCCCGAGTCGATCATGCGCACCTTCGCGCCCGGCTCCAGGTGAAAATCCGTGGCCGGATCGACCCGCGGCTCCGGCGCCCCCGGCTCCTCCAGCTCCCGAACCGCATCCTCCACCATCCGGCGCGCCTTGCGGGAGGCCTCGCGCAGTGCGTCACCCGCGCGCACCCGCTCTTCGAGACCGGCGATCGCCTCCTCGACCTTGGCACGCGCCTCCAGGAGCATGCGGCGGGCCTCGCTCCGGGCCCTCGCGGCGTGCTCCTGCTCTGCGAGGCGCAACGCCCCCTCGCGCGTCTCAATCTCCGACCGCAGGGCGACCGCACGTTCCCGCTCGCCCTCCAGGTCCGCCAGCATCCGCGAAGCCAGGCGCTCCTTGCGTTCCAGGGTGGCCAGGAGGTCGTCCATGTTGGCATCGGCGTCGTCGCGGTAGGCTTCGGCGCGGTCCAGGACCTCCCTGGGGAAGCCCAGTCCGCTCGCGATCGCGAGACCGTAGCTGCGCCCGGGGCGGCCTTTGCTGAACTGGTAGGTGGGCATGAGGCGCTCGCCGTCGAAGTTCAACGACGCGTTCACGATGCGGTTGCCGGGGGCGGCCAGGCGCCTCAGCCCGCCCAGGTGCGAGGTCACCACCGCCGTACATCCGCGTTCGGCGAGCGTCTCCACGAGTGCGCGCGCCAGCGCCTCGCCCTCCTTGGGATCGGTGCCCGCGCCCGGTTCGTCGATGAGGACGAGGGACCGGGGACCCGCCTCGTGGAGGATCGAGCGCAGGCCCTGGAGGTGGGCGGAGAATGTGGACAGGCTGTCGGCGATCGACTGTCCGTCGCCCGATTCGGCCAGGAAGGAATCGAAGACCTGCAGACGGGTTCCGGGGCCCACCGGCGGAATCACGCCCGACTGGGCCAGTGCCGAGACCAGCCCGACCGACCGCAGGAAGACCGTCTTGCCGCCGGTGTTCGGGCCCGTGACGACCACCACCCCTTCGGCGGCGTCGAGGTCGAGATCGAACGGCACCACTCCGGAACCCGCAACCACCAGCAGCGGGTGGCGTCCGCTCCGTATGCAGAGCGGCCCCTCGCCGACCTCGGGAACGCTCCCATCCCACCTGTCGGCCGCGCGGGCCAGCGCGACTCTGCGGTCCATCTCGGTCAGCGCCGCCAGCGAGTCCTCCATTGCCTCCGCGAACGGGCGGCAACGCTGGGTCAGCTTGCGCAGCACCCGGTGTACCTCCCGCGCCTCGGCCCGCTCGAGCGCGCGCACCCGGTTCATCATCTCGATGGCCGACGGCGGCTCCACGAAGAGGGTGGCCCCGGAGGACGACTCGTCGTGAACGTACCCGCCCACCGTGCGGCGACCCTCTCTGCGCACCGGGATCACGTAGCGGCCTTCGCGGATGGTCACCGATGCACCCGCGACCCGGTGCCGTTCGTGCAGTCCCTCCAGCAACCCTTCCAAGTGAGCCACGACGCGGTTGTGGGCACCCGCCAGCTGCCCGCGAATGCGTGCCAGCTCCCGGCTTGCGGTGTCCAGCACGGTCCCGTCCGCGTCGCAGCTGCGGCCAATCGCAGTCTCCAGTTGCGGCTGTGCCAGCAGGCGGCCCCGGAGCGCCCGGAGCGTCGGCAGGCCACTGGCACCTTCGGCGAGCTGACCCTTCAGCGCGGCGCCGTCCCGCAGCAGACCACCCAGACCGGCCAACTCTTCCGGAGCCAGGACCGACCCTTCCACGCCCAGGCGACCGATGGCGGCACCGGCCTCGGGCACGCTCGGGAACACCCAGTCCTCGCGGGTCGACAGGAATCGCCGGGTCTCCTCCACTTCCGTCAGCCGTTCGCGGATTCCGTCCGGCTCCGACAGGGGTTCGAGTGCGAGCACCGCCTCCCTGCCCGCGCGGGTGGCGGCGAACCCGGCGACGTACTCCAGCACCTTCCAGAAGTCGAGGACCCGGAGGGCGCTCGTGGACATGGTCACCCCTGCCGCGAAGTGCCCGTCACCGGCCGGCCAGCTCCTCCCGGGCGATCGCCGAAGCGGCCTTCCCGTCGAAGCGACCGCGAATCTTCGGCATCAGCCCGGCCATCACGGCGCCCATGTGCCCGGCGCCGGCGCCGATGAGTTCCCTCACCATCTCCCGCACCTCTGCCCCGTCGAGTGCGGCCGGGAGGTAGGCGCGCAGGATCTTCGCCTGCTCCTCCTCCCTCGCGGCAAGTTCCGGGCGGCCGCCGTCCTTCATCTGGGAGGACGCATCCAAGCGCTGCTTGACAGCCCGCGCCAGAACGCCGCGCACCCCTTCGTCATCGAGATCTTCACCCGTTTCGATTTCGCGGTTGCGGACGTCCGCCAGTGCGGTGGACAGCACCAGGGTGCGCTCCCGGTCCCTTCCCCGCCTGGCATCGTTCAGGTCCGAGCGCAACGTGGCCTTGAGCGAAGCCTTCACCTGTTCCTCCGTGTGTTGCGGCTGCCGCCGGCCCGTGACCGGCAGCCCCTGGTGGACTGGTCGCCGGGATCCGGAGTCCGCGGAAGCCGGCAATCCTGAATATGGGCAATGACGGACCGGCGCGGATCAATGTGTTGTCAGCGACCCCGGCGGCTCATCAGCAGGATTGTCCCATCCAACCATATCCACCGCCGCGGTATGCGGGTAGAGTAGAGCTGCACCTCTCACCCACAAAGACGATACGGAGCGATCATGGTACAGTTGACCGAGTGTGTGGTCGACATTCTGCGGCGGTGCGGACCGGGCGTCCTGTCGGAACGCAAGCTCAGGGCGGAACTCCTCCGCCGCCGTCCCGCCATCGCGCTGCATCCGGACAAGCTGCGGCATCTGGTCGACCAGTCGGGAGACCGTCTGCGGCTCCTGGAAGTGAAGTTGGACTCACTCGGCAACCGAAGGGGCGGCGTACTGGTGGACAGCTGGGTCGTCCTGACCAGTCCGGAGGACGAACCGGACAGTTCCGGTCTCGCCACGGCCTTGTGGCATGGCCTGTCGGCGCTGGCGATGGACGTCGACACGACATCGCGGGTTGCACTGAGCCGATGGGCGATCAAGGCCGAGGAGGCACGCCGCCTCACGGCTCCGTGACAGGGCCGCTTGGCAGCCGGGATGCTACCCCAGCGCTTCCTTCACCCGGGACCAGAAGCCCCTTGGCCTTTCCCGGTCGATCTTTTCGGGGGCGGAATCCTCCACCTTCGCGAGCCGGCGAACCAGCCGTGCCTGCTCGGCGTTGAGCCGCTCCGGCACCCACACAGCGAGGCGGACCAGGAGGTCACCGTGGCGGCGGCCATTCAATTCGGGCAGGCCCTCGCCCCGGATTCGTATGACCTCACCGCTCTGCACCCCTGCTGGAACCTCGACCTCGGCGGTGCCGCCGTCCACGGTCGGAACCGTCAGGTCGGTCCCGAGCGCGGCCTGGCTGAAGGTGATGGGGACTTCCAGAATCAGGTCGATCCCGTCCCGCGTGAAGCGGTCGTCCCCGGCGACCTCGAGCAGCACGATGATGTCGCCGCGCGGGCCGCCCCGGGGACCCACGTTGCCCTCTCCCCGCAGGGTGATGTAGTTCTCCGACGACACGCCCGCCGGGACGTTCACCTGGATCCGCCTGTCGACCCGGGTGCGGCCCTCGCCGTGGCAGCCCTGGCAGTGTTCGGAGATGACCGTGCCCTCACCGCGGCAGCTGCGGCACGGCGCGACACTGACGAACTGCCCGAAGACGGAGCGTTCGACCCGGCGCTCCTCGCCGGAACCCTGGCAGGTCGCGCACGGGAGCGGCCGGGCGCCGTCCTTCACGCCAGTACCAGCGCAGGAGTCGCAGACCTCGAGAACCGCCACCCTCACCTTTTTCGACACTCCCGCGCGGACATCCCGCAGGGTGAGGGGAAGCTTCAGGCGCAGCGACTTCCCCCGCACGGGCCGGTTGCCGCCACGCCGTCCTCCGAAGAGGCTCTCGAATCCTCCGAAACCGCCGAAGTCCCTCATGAAGACCTCCAGCGCATCGGAGAAGTCGAACCCGCCACCGGGGCCGCCCGGACCCCGCAACCCCTCCTTGCCGTAGCGGTCGTAGCGGGCCCGCTTGGCCGAATCCCTAAGGACCTCGTACGCCTCCGTCACCTCCTTGAAGCGTTCCTCCGACTCGCGGGATCCTTTGTTTCGATCCGGGTGGTATTCGAGCGCGACCTTGCGGTACGCCTTCTTGATCTCTTCCTGTCCGGCGTCGCGTGGGACCCGAAGCAGTTCGTAGTAGTCGGCCATCTATTATCCGTGTCGCCCGCTCAGGGCTCCAGCATTCTTGTCACCAGCGAGGACGTGTAGTCCACGATCGCGATCACCTTCTCGTATGGCATCCGGGTGGGCCCGATGACGCCCACAACCCCCCTGAGGCCGCCGAGCCGGTATCCCGAGGTGACCAGCGTGAACCCGGCGAGTTCCGGTGCGTGTTCACCACCTATGGTAACATACGGGCCTCCCCCCGCGACCCGTTTCCCCAATACCCTGGCGAGCAGTTCCTTCTGCTCGGTCAGCGCGATCAGATCCCTGAGGCGTTCATTGGTCGCGAACTCCGGCTGCCCCGCGATCGACGAGGTCTGTCCGAGCACCACCTGGTCCTGCGGCGCGGGGCCCGGCCCGAAGAACTCGTCACTCGACTCGACGAAGATGTTGAGGATGTCGCGGGCCGCCGGATCCTCGACGGCGTCGCGCAGACGTTCCCCGAAGGACCGGCGGATCTCGGTGAAGGTCAGGCCGGCGAGGCGCTCGTTCAGCACCCGCTGCAGCCCGTTCAGGACATCGGAGGGGACATCGCCGCGGAGGTCGACGTAGACGGTGCGCACCATTCCGCTCCGCACCGTGACGATCATGAGGACCTTGCTCGACGACACGCGGATCAGGTCGATCTTCTCCAGACTCGCCGCGTCGAGTCGGGGTACGGAACCGACGCCGAGCTCGTTGACGAGTATGCCCAGCGCCCGGGTGGCGCTCCGAAGGATCCGCTCCAGCGTCGAGTCTCCCGCCGAGAGCTCGCGTTCGATCAGCGACCTCTCCACCTCGGTCAGGGATTCGGGCTTGACCACCCTGTCGACGAAGAAGCGGTAGGCCAGATCGGTGGGAACCCGGCCGGCCGAGGTGTGGGGATGCGTCAGGTATCCCTCGTCCTCGAGGTCGGCCATGGTGTTGCGGATCGTGGCCGCCGAGACCCCGAAGTTATAGCGCCTGGCCAGCGTCCGGCTGCCGGCCGGCTCCGCGGTCTCGACGTAGGTACGCACGACCGCCTCGAGTACCCCGCGCTCGCGCTGGGTGAGCGGACTGCCCTTTGTACGCCTTCGCAAAGTCATTGCCGGACCTTCTCGCCATCGGCCGCGCGCCCCCACGCACTCCTTGCAATGAGGGGTTCCGCCATGGACCGCCGTAACTTGAACTTCCCATTCCACGCCAAGGCGTCAAGCACCCCCGTGCATGGGCAGGGTCGGCCGCGCCAGTGGACGACTCCTGATACCCCGGTCCCCCAGGATGGATTCCAGTTCGACCGTGAGTTCGTCCAGCAGGAGCCAGCCCCGCGGGGTCAGACGGGTCCGGCCGCCGGTGCGTACAGCCCATCCCGCGGTCTCCCAACGGCGCACAACCGCCTGGGCCACTTGCGCTTCCAGTCGCGCATCCTCCAGCCCTTCGGCCGTGCGCAGTCCCAGCCACAGGGACTCCAGTCGTGACTGTTCGACGGTCGGCATCTCTTCGCCCGCGCGGGCCCGGCCCGACCTCGTGATGCCTTCGGCGTAGGCTGCCCAGTCACGCTCGTTCCACCAGCGCCGCCCATTGCAGTAGCTGTGCGCGCCGTTTCCGAGACCCAGGTACGGCGCCCCCTTCCAGCAGGCGCGGTTGTGACGCGAGGCGAATCCCGGCAAGGCGAAGTTCGAGACTTCGTAGTGGCGATACCCGGCAAGCGACAGGGTTTCGGCCGCCTGGAGGTACTCTTCGCGGTAGCGGGCCTCGGTTGGCATCCTGGCGCGCCCCTCGCCGACGGCGCGGTGCAGCGCCGTCCCCTTCTCCACCGTGAGGCCGTAGAGGGAGATGTGCGGCACCTCCAGCTCGAGGACGCGCGTCACGTCCTCCTCCCAGGAGCGCGGCACGTTGTCGGGGAGCCCGAAGATCAGGTCCACCGACAGGTTGGCCACTCCTGCCGCGCGGCCGCGTGCCACGGCCGCCCCGGCGTCGGCGGCGGAGTGCAGCCGTCCCATCCAACGGAGCGCGGCCGGGTCGAAGCTCTGCACGCCCAACGAGATGCGGTTCACTCCCGCGGCCGCCCACACCTCCGCCACCCGTTTACTGAATGACTCGGGGTTCGCCTCGACGGTCCACTCGAGCACCGGGTTCGCCAGCCGGTGCGGTTCGATCACCCCGGCCAGCCCGGCGACGAACCGAGGCTCCAGCAGCGAGGGGGTGCCGCCGCCGACGTAGAGCGTGTCGAGCGTGGGGGCCAGCGGCGCTTCGCCGGCCTCGCCGAGCGCTTCCAACTCCCCTCTGATCGCGGCGAGCCAGCGGGCGCCGACGGGGTTGCGGTCAACCTCCACAGCGAAATCGCAGTAGCAGCAACGGCGAGCACAGAACGGGGCGTGCACGTAGACGTTCGTGATCCGGCCGGCGTGCGTGGACACGATCACCGCACCATCGTGCCCGCGCGACCCGGCATCCTCATGACCCGCCCATCCCTCGTCGGGACCAGATGACCGCGGACTTCGAGGACGGTCACGGATGTCGCGACCTCTTCCACCGGGCGGTCTACGGCAAGGGCGATCTCCTCCACCGTGACCGGCGCCTCCGGGATGGCAGCGAGGAGCTCCCGCAGTTCCGGTTCCACGGGCGGAGACGCACCCGGCGCGACCGTATCGTTCAGCCCCGCATCGACGATCACGCCCGCGCCGTCCGCGATGAGTCGGTTGGTGCCCTCGCTGGTGGGGCGGTCGATGGGTCCGGGCACGGCGTGCACCTCGCGCCCGAGGTCGAGCGCCTGTCCTGCCGTAATGAGCGCACCGCTTCGCCGCGACGCCTCCACGATCACGACATCGCTGGCCAGGGCGGCGATGATTCGGTTGCGCACCGGGAAGTGGTGGGGCTCCGCCGTCACCCCCGGGGCGTACTCGGAGATCACCACGCCGCTCTCGACGATGTCGCGGTAGAGTGCCGCGTTGCGGGGCGGCGAGACGATATCGACGCCCGAACCCAGCACCGCGGCCGTGGGTCCGGGGAGTGCGCCGCGATGGGCCGCCGCGTCGACCCCCATCGCCATCCCCGAGACCACGCAGCGTCCCTGTCCGGCAAGGGTGGCCCCCAGCCGGTGCGCGATCCGCCGGCCGTACGCGGTGGCGCGCCGCGACCCCACGACCGCGACTCCCGGTTCGAGCAGAAGCTCCGGCCTTCCCAATGCGTAGATTAAGGATGGGGGTGCGCTGAGGTCGCCCAGCCGCCGGGGATATCCGGGCATTCCGTACACGAGCAGCGCGATGCCGTCCCCGGCACACCGCTTTACTACCTTCAGGGCATGGCGCGCCGCTACACCCCGGCGGCGCCTGGATTCGGCCCGCCGCCCCGCAACCGAAGCGAAACCCACCGGATCCGCCGCCAGCGCCGCACGGGGGCTCCCGAACCGATCGACCAGTTCGCGGAATCGCACGGCGCCGACGCCCGGGAGGCCGCGTAACGTGAGGGCGGCTGCCGCCTCCTCCGCGGGCCCCGGGGCAGCCATCCGCCCCCCCCTGCGTCGCTCCCGTTCGGCGAAGTCGCCCGGCGCTACCAACCGTCCCCCCCGTCCTCTTCGGCCCGCCGCGCCTCCTTCAGCCGGCGCCAGCAACCCTCCAACAGGGCGTCCAGCCCCCTGCCCGTAACCGCGCTGACGTGGTAGACGCCCCACGCGCCGGGCGCCTCCACCGCCGGCTCTCCCGCGTCCGGGGGGTGCAGGTCCATCTTGGAGAAAACAACCGCGAAGGGCAGTTCGGCCAGCCGGGGCGAATATTGCGCCAGTTCGTCACGCAGACCCGCCAGCACGGTGGCCGGATCCTCGTCGTCCACCGGAAGCAGGATCGCGAGCGCCCGTGTCCGTTCGATGTGACGGAGGAAGCGGTGGCCGAGACCCTTCCCCTCGTGGGCCCCCTCGATGATCCCGGGGATGTCGGCCACCACGAAGGAGCGAAAGTCGGGCAGTTCCACAACGCCCAGATTCGGGGTGAGGGTCGTGAAGGGGTAGTCCGCGATCTTCGGCCGCGCCCTGCTGATCCGGGAAAGGAGCGTGGATTTGCCCGCGTTGGGTTCTCCCACCAGACCGACATCGGCAAGGAGCTTGAGCTCAAGCCGCACCAGCCGGTGCTGTCCCTCCTCACCGGGCTCCCACCGCCGCGGCGCCTGGTGCGTCGACGACGCGAAGCGGGCGTTCCCCCTGCCACCCCGCCCCCCCCGCGCCACCACCAGCCGCTCCTCCGCCGCGAGCAGCTCGCCCAGCACGTCGCCGCTCTCCTCGTCCACCGCGATCGTGCCCGGCGGCACCCGCAACTCCAGATCCCGCCCGCTCCGTCCCGTCCGGTGCGAGCCCTCGCCGTGCCGGCCGCGCTCCGCCCGATGGTGCCGCCTGTAGCGGTAGTCGCTGAGCGTGGTCAGCCCCGCGTCGCCCACCAGGATCACGTCGCCCCCCTTCCCCCCGTCGCCACCCGCCGGGCCCCCGCGCGGCACGCCCTTCTCGCGCCGGAACGCCTCCGCTCCCGACCCCCCGCGTCCGCCCTCCACCTCGATGCGGACCGAGTCTATGAACACCGCTTCTCCTCCACGGTCACCCGGCCCACCTCGTCGCCCAGCGTGTTGCGCAGCACCGGCTCGGCGAAGTCGCCCAGCGCCCGCTTCGCCCCGGACGACAGAATCCCGGCCCGGTCCAGCACCGCCATCAGCGCCGGCAGCGCCGCGCGCCAGGCCCCGTCCTCGACCTTGAGCGCCACACCCAGTCCCCGCTCCAGGTCGCCGGCCAGGTACACCCCCTCCGCACCCACCTTGGCGAAGACCCGGCCGCACTCCTCCTCCATGAGCCGGGTGCACAGCCGCCCGGTGCCGGCGACCATGAAGGGGTGGCGCGTCATGGCCCGCACGACCTGACGCGGGGGGCCTTCTTCGCAGGCGGCGACGGCCAGGCGGGCCGCAGCCAGTGCCAGAGCCGAAAGCGGCAGCGCGAAGGTCGGCACACCGCATCCGTCGGTCTCCCAGGGCATTTCGCCAGGCGTCACACCGGTCCAGCGCGTCACTTCCCGGCCCATCCTTCGCTGGAGGGGATGGTCCGTGCGTTCGTAGCCGCGGAGCGGCCAGCCGTGGAAGGCCGCGAGCGCGAGCATGCCGGCGTGCTTGCCCGAACAGTTGCTCATCAGAGGCGTCCAGGGGGTTCCCGCAGCCGACAGTTCGTCGCGGCGCGCGGCCAGCAGCGGGGCGTGCGCACCGCAGACCAGAAGCTCCTCGGGGACTCCGGCCTTCCGGAGAATCGAGCGCGCCGCCTCCATGTGGACTTCCTCCGAATTGTGGGATCCACAGCAAAGAGCAATCTCCTCCCCCGAGAGGCCAAAGCGTTGTGC
Source organism: Longimicrobiales bacterium (assembly GCA_965211795.1). Taxonomy (GTDB): domain Bacteria; phylum Gemmatimonadota; class Gemmatimonadetes; order Longimicrobiales; family Gaopeijiaceae; genus Bin94. The sequence continues at coordinate 1,482,129 of OZ242973.1, read as the reverse complement.
GGCGCCGTCCGCGACCAGCGGCAGAGCCTGGAAAGGCTTCGCCACCGACCGGAGTACGGTGACCCAGGCCGGGTCGCCCCAGCTGCCGACGAGCCCATCGGACGCCTCGGCGACCACGGCGTGCACCCGGTGTTTCGACTCCAGGACCCGCCCCCGGTTGAACCGTACCTCCAGAGCCGGTCTGCCGGGCTCTATGCGGGACATCGGCGCACCGCGGCTACCGGCCGTCCCGGCAGGCGTCCCGTGGTCTCCAGCCGACCAGGGGCCCGCGGATCACCCCGCCGGACTCGTATGGTGGGCGTCGTCCGCGGGCGCATCCATGGTGGAATGGGAACAATTCCCGAAGGCGCTCATCGAGAAGAGTCACGCCCGCCAGCGGCCCCGGCCCCGATCCGCGATGCATCCCCCGATTGCACGCCGGCCAACCTGAAGAGGTCCTGCGGGCTACGGGCCGCGCGCAGCAGATCGAGTGCCTCCTGCAACTGGGTGTCAAGGGCGGCGTTGCGCTCGAAACGGCCGCGGTCCTCCCACGCCTGCAGCGCAACCTCGCTTCCCAGATGGTATTCCACGGTCCGGCGCGCCTGTTGCAGGTCGGCAAGGGTTATCTCCACCCCGCGCTCGGCCAGCCGCTCAACCAGCAGGGCGTGGAAGCCGGCGATATCCGCATCCGTGACGGCGAATCCGGGCTCCAGCGCGGGATGCTCCTGCAGGTAGCGCACGGCCCAGTTCTGCATCGCCTGGACGTACTCCCCGCCAACCCCGAATAGATTCCCCACCCCCTCTCCCTCCTCCGCGGTCAGGGTGTCCGGAAGTACCCAAAGGTCCGGGACGATCCCGCCCCCACCGTACAGGGTCCTTCCACCCGCCGAATTGAAGCGGGGGCGGTCCGCCAGATCGGGGCGCTGGACCACCTCTCCCCCGAGGGTGAACACCCCGGTCTCGGTGGTCACCCCCTGGTACCCCGGATCCCTGTCCTTCTGAATGGAGCGCCCCGAAGGCGTGAACCACCGTGCGGTCGTCAGCTTGAGCATGCGGCCCCCCGACACCGGAAAGAGGGACTGAACGGACCCCTTTCCGAAGGTCGGCGCGCCGATCAGAAGCGCCCGGTCGTGGTCCTGCAACGCCCCCGCGACGATCTCGGAGGCTGACGCGCTCCCGTACCCCACCAGGACGACAACGGGCATCCCCGGATGCTCCTGGTCGGACCCGGCGCGGTAGTGCTCGACCGGGGACGCGCGTCCCCGAACCTCGACGATGGACGAGCCGTCGTCCAGGAACATGTCGGACAGACCCACCCCCTCCATGAGGAGGCCACCCCGGTTGCGGCGCAGGTCCAGTATGAGCGACTCCATCCCTTCGCCTTTCAGCGAGTCGACCGCGGCCTTCACCTCCAGGGTGGTCGTCCCGTTGAAGACCTCGACCGGGACGTACCCCACGCCGCCCTCCAGCAGCGCCGCGAAGGGAACCGCACTCAACTGGATCACCTCCCGGGTGAGCTCGTAGGGGATGATCCGTTCCACACCGTGGCGCCGCACGCCCATCCGCACGCTCGTCCCGGGTTCGCCCCTCAGGATCTGCGCGACCTCGTCGGTGTTCCACCCCACGACGGACCGCCCCTCGACCTCGACGATGCGGTCGCCGGGCCGGAGCCCCGCCCTGGACCCGGGCGTGCCCGGAACCGGAGCCACGACGGTGACGAAGCTGTCCCGCTGGACGACTTCCAGTCCCACGCCGCCGTACTCGCCCCGCGTGCGGATCTGCATGTCTTCCCAGTCCGGCGCCTGCAACAGGGCCGAGTTCGGGTCGTTGAGCGACCGGACCACACTCTCCAGTGCCGCGTCGTAGAGTTCCTCGACGTCGATCTCGTCCACGAAGTGGCGCTCGATCCGGCTCACCACCTCTTCCAGAATCCTCGCCTGGAGGTAGAGGTTCGCACCCGCACCAACGTCGGTCTGCAGGAACCAGCCCCCGCTCGCGACCGCTGCGACGGCGATCACCGCCGGCACCGCCACTGCCTTGCCTTTGCTCATCGAGTCTCCATAGCCGGCCGCGTGGACCGCGACCGCTTCGGTATCTGCTAAACCCTGCCGCCGCTGAAGGTTTCCGGGAATGCGCGCACGACTTCGTCGCAAATCCGCTCTTCGACCTCTCCCGGCGTACCGCCCGCGGGCACCAGAACCGCGTTGTCCCGGGCGCCGGCCAACTCAACATATCCGCGCCGCACCCTGCGAAGAAAGGCGAAGCCGGCGGTCTCGAACCGGTCCCAGTCCCTGTCTTCGCCCTCGCGCCGGGCCATGCCCTCTTCCACGCCCAGGTCCAGAACCAGGTACAGATCGGGCACCAACCCTGACGTAACGTCATGGTTCATCACGGCGATCCTCTCACCGTCGATTCCCGTGCCGTAGCCCTGGTAGGCGAATGTGCTCAGATCGAACCGGTCGGAGACGACCCACTTGCCCGCCGCCAGGGCGGGTTCGACGACTTCGGCCACGTACGCCGCCCGGGCCGCCAGGATGAGGTGAAGTTCGGTCTGGGGCGGCAACGCCGTACGGGTCCCGTGCAGCAGCAGCTCCCGGATGCCCTCGCCGATGCTGGTCCGGCCCGGCTCGCGGCCGACCACGACCGAGACGCCCACAGTCTCCAGGAAGGCGGCCAGACGGCGCGCCTGGGTCGTCTTGCCCACGCCCTCGGCCCCCTCGACGACGATGAACCTGCCGCGGGTCATGGCGCCGCCCGCTATTCGTAGTACTCCCGGCCCAGGTGGGTGATCTGCTCCTCGCCCGCGAGCCAGCGCAGCGTGTTCTTCAGCTTCTTGTGCTGGATGAAGAGGTCGTGCTCGGGGTAGAGACCCTCGGGGGTATGCGGGCTCTTGAAGTAGAAGGACAGCCACTCCTGGATCCCCCCCATCCCCGCGCGGCCGGCCAGATCCAGGAAGAGCGCCAGGTCGAGGACGATGGGCGCCGCCAGGATCGAGTCGCGGCAGAGGAAGTCGACCTTGATCTGCATGGGATACCCCAGCCACCCGAAGATGTCGAGGTTGTCCCACCCCTCCTTGTCGTCGCCCCTGGGCGGATAGTAGTTGATCCTGACCTTGTGGTAGATCTCCCCGTAGAGTTCGGGGTACATCTCCGGCTGCAGGATGTACTCCAGCACGCCGAGCTTGGACTCCTCCTTGGTCTTGAAGGACTCGGGGTCGTCGAGGACCTCGCCGTCGCGGTTGCCCAGGATGTTGGTGCTGAACCAGCCGCTGACGCCGAGCATCCGCGCCTTCAGTCCGGGGGCGAGGATCGTCTTCATGAGCGTCTGGCCGGTCTTGAAGTCCTTGCCGGCGATGGGGACCGCGCGGTCCCGGGCGAGGGCTTCCAGGGCGGGGACGTCCGCCGAGAGATTCGGGGCCCCGTTGGCGTACGGCACGCCCTCCATGATCGCGGCGTAGGCGTAGATCATGCTGGGGGCTATGGCCGGGTCGTCCTCGCGCATGGCCCGCTCGAAGGACTCGACGGTGGCGTGGGCGGGCCCCGAGCGCTGGAACACCTCGGTGGAGCCGCACCATATCATCACGGCGCGGGTACAGCCGTTGTCGGCCTTGAAGCGGCGGATGTCGTCGCGCAGCGCTTCGGCAAGCTCCATCCGGTTCATGCCGGTCTTGCGGTTGGGGCCGTCCAGCCGCTTGACGTACGCGGTGTCGAAGACCGCCGGCATGGGCTTCACCGACTCCAGGAAACCCCGGATGGGGTCCAGGTGGGCGGTCCGGTCCAGCACGCCCGCGTTGACCGCGCTCTCGTAGCCGTCGTCGGGGATGGGATCCCACGCGCCGAAGACGAGCTGGTCGAGGCCGGCGATGTCGACCAGGTCGCGGATGAGCGGCGTGCGCTCCTCGGTGCGCTTGCCCAGGCGCACCGTGTTCATCTGGGTAAGGCTGCCGAAGGGCTGGGCGAGCCCCTGCCGGACCGCCTCCACTCCGGCGACGACCGTGGTGGCCACGGCGCCGAGCCCGGGAAGGAGGACACCGACCTTGCCATCGGACGGCGGGATTAAGGGAGTATTGTCCACGAACTTCTATGCCTTTCCGGCGGCGTCGCCGCCATCGTCGAGAGGTACGCCCGTGCCACGCTTGTAGACCCAGAACATGCGCTGTATGGCGGTGCCGTTGGTCAGCAGCGCCACGATCACGATGATCGAGCTCAGAACCATGCCGTCCCAGGCCAGGCCGAAGATGGCCGCCCCGAGGCCCAGCACAAGGATGCGTTCGCCGCGCTCCATGAGTCCCACGGAACAGTCGAGACCCAGCGACTCGGCCTTGGCCCTCGTATAGCTCACCATGAGGGACCCGCCCAGCGCCAGCGTGATGATGTAGATCATCCAGATGTCGACGAACTCGAGCTGGTAGGCGTTGTAGAGCGTCATGAGTCCGATGTACATCGCGATCTCGGAGATGCGGTCGAGGGTCGCGTCGAAGAAGGCGCCGAACTTGGAAGCGAGTCCGGACTCCCTGGCCACGCTGCCGTCGAAGACGTCGAGGAGGCCGCCCAGCAGAACCAGGATTCCCCCGATGTGCACATGGTCCTGCGAGAACATCACCGCGCCGACCACGGTCACGACGAATCCCAGCACCGTGATCGCGTTCGGGTGGACCCGCCGCCGGATGAGCCACCTGGTGACGGGTCCGATGATGCGCTGGACGGGCTCGCGCAGGCTGGAGATCGATTTCCGGGGGCGAGGCGGTGCAGGGGTGGCGCGGCTCTCGGACACGGCGCCGCTCACGTGGCCAGGATGATGGGGGACGCCGCGCCCTTGCGCATCCCTTCCTGGATGGAGGCGTCCACCCGCTGCATGATCCGGTCGAAGTTGGCCTGCGCCGCCACCACGCTCTGGTAGACCGAAGAGGCCTGCAGCTTCCCCATGGCGGCCTCCAGCTGTTCCATCTCGGCCGCTGGAAGCTCCTCACCCTTTTGAGCGGCCGTCCTGATCACCACCTGCAGTCCCTGCACCTCGTTCGTCAAAGCCACCATGTCGCGGTCGTGGTCGGCGCTCTCGATGGCCCGGGCCAGCGTACGGTACTCCGCAGTCCGTCCCAGGGCCCGGCCCAGCGACTCCGCCATCTCGTGAATCTCCGCCATCGTTTCGCTCCTGTCAGGCAATCGTTTGTGCCCGCGATCCCTCGGGTTTTCGTGCAAGAACATAGCGCTGTCGGCCGGTCAGGTCGGCATGCACGCCCACGGAGTCCAGGGCGGGCACCGCCTCCAGCATGTGTACGACCTTCTCCGCATGGGAGTTTCCCGTCTCCAGCCCCACCCAGCCCCCAGGGCGCAGAACGTCATCCAGACCGCCGACCAGACTGCGGATCACCTCGAGACCGTCCTCGCCACCGACCATGGCCAAACGCGGCTCCCATTCCCTTACCTCAGGCTGTGCACTCCGCCATTCACTCTCGGTGAGGTACGGCGGATTGGACAGAACCAGATCAAACGTCCGGCCGGACACCGGTTCCAGCAAGCACCCCTCGCGGAAGTCGATCGTGGTGACACCGGCGGCGGCTGCGTTGTTGCGTGCGGCCACGAGGGCTGCGGCGGACAGGTCGGTCGCGGTCACCGAGCGAGCCAGTCCCTCCGTGGCCAGAGCCAGCGCGATCGCTCCGGAGCCGGTCCCCACATCCAGCGCCGACTCGAAGATGCGGTCACGGCCGGCTGCTCGCCGGAGGACATCGATCAGGTACTCGGTCTCCGGACGCGGGATCGCGACCCGCCGGTCGACCTCCAGGACGAGGTCCCGGAACGGCGCCGACCCGAGGATGTACTGCAGCGGTTCCCGCGCCGCCCGGCGCCTCAGCAACGGCTTGAGACGACCCCGCTCCTCCACGGTGAGGGGGCGATCGAAGTGCAGGTAGAGGTGGAGGCGCCCCATGTCGAGGACGTGCGCGAGCAGGTGTTCGGCGTCGAGGCGACCATGCTCCAGTCCCTTTGCGTCGAGGTACTCGCCGCTGGCCCGAATGACATCCATGACCGTCCAGACGCGCTGCTCCCGCGCGGTGGCCCCTGCCGCCATCAGCTCTCCCCACCCCCCGCCAGCCGCTCTTCCTCGCGCGCGAGCCTCAGCGCCGACACGACTTCATCCAGATCGCCGTCCAGCACGTCGCCCAGCCGGTAGAGCGTCAGCCCGATGCGGTGGTCGGTGACCCGGTTCTGCGGGAAGTTGTAGGTGCGGATCTTGGCCGAGCGGTCGCCGCTGCCGATCTGCGACCTGCGTTCGGCCGCGCGCTTCGCCTCGCGGGCCGTGATCTCCCGGTCCAGGAGCCGCGAACGCAGCACCTTCATGGCCTTGGCCTTGTTCTTGTGCTGCGACTTCTCGTCCTGGCAGGTCACCACCAGGTCGGTGGGCAGGTGGGTGATGCGAACCGCCGAATCGGTGGTGTTGACCGATTGGCCGCCGGGGCCCGACGAGCGGAAGACATCGATGCGCAGGTCGGCCGGGTCGATCTCGATGTCCACCTCTTCCGCCTCCGGCAGAACGGCGACCGAGGCCGCCGAGGTGTGGATCCGTCCCTGGCTCTCGGTCTCGGGAACGCGCTGGACGCGGTGGACGCCGGATTCGTAGCGCAGGCGCCCGTACGCGCCCTTTCCGCGCACCGTGAAGATCGCCTCCTTGACGGCGCCCGGGATCCCCTCCGAGAGGCTCATCAGCTCCACCGTCCAGCCGCGCCGTTCGGCGAGCCTGCGGTACATGCGCACCAGGTCGGCGCCGAAGAGGGCCGCCTCGTCCCCACCCGTGCCGGCGCGGATCTCGACCACGGCGGGCCGGTCCTCCATGGGGTCCGGGGGGATGAGCGCCCCGCGCAACCGCGCCACCGCGCCCACCAGACGCGCTTCCAGCGTCGCGATCTCCTCCTCGGCCAGCTCCGTCATCTCCGCGTCGGTGGACTCGGCGAGCAGCTCCCGCGCGTCTCCCAGTTCCATTTCGACCGCACGAACCTCCCGCCCGGCCTCCACGGCTCCGGCCAGCCCCGCACGTTCCCGGCCGAGCTCGCGCAGCCGGTCCGGATTGCGGATCACATCCGGGTCCGAGAGCTGTCGCTCCACAGCGCGGAAGCGTTCCTCGGTCTCGGCGACGCGTTGCGCCAGGCGCGGGTCGATGACGGTCTCCATGGTCCTGGGTGGAGGAGAATCGGGGATGGCCTCGGAAAAGCGCGGTCGAAGCCGACTCTGAAGATAGAACCGGCCGGGGCGGGTCAGGAATCCCGGGCAGGCGCACTGCCCATCCGGTGGGCCAACACCACACCCACCGCGAAGACCACGAAGCAGACCAGCCCCAATACGTCTCCGATGCGGGTGTACAGGGTGACGGCGCCCCGGCGCTCGACGGGCAGGACCGCGATGCCTTCTTCTCCGGCCTCGAGCACCAGGGGGGACGCGCGGCCCCCCGGCGACACGGCAAAGGTGTACCCGGTCGCCGCCACCTGGATCACCGAGATCCGGTTTTCGATCGCCCTCAGGCGCGCGTGCGTGGCGTGCTGCCAGTACGCCCAGGTGGCCCGGAACGGCCGATCGGGGTCCAGCCAGTCGTCGTTGGAGAGCACGGCCAGCCAGTCGGCGCCGCCGCGTGCCAGGGCCCGTGCCGTCGGCCCGTACGCCGAGTCGTAGCACACCATGGCGCCAACCGCTCCGTCACCCACGGGGAGCGGTTGCGGGTTCCGGCCGCGTCCATACCCCCGGCTGGTGAGTCCGAAGGCGCCGCCCGGCACCCAGCCGGTTCCTTCCAGGCCCGGCACCAGGCGGTCCTTGCGGTACGCCGCCGACAGGACGTCCCCGGCGGGCTGGACGAAGGCGGCGTTGTACCAGACCGTGTCCTCGCGGTCGTCCCGAAGCTCGGCGTCGAGCGCGCCCACCAGCGTCGGCACGTTCAGCTCCCCGGCGAAGTCCGCAACCCGCAGTCCCGTCGGCGTGGCCGTGGCACCGTCAAAGTGCCGGAGCGGTGCCGCCAGGAAGCGCTCGGGGAAGACGGCCACGTCGAACCGCCTGTCTTCCGCGAGATCCCGGAGCGGTTCGAGCCACCGCTCCAGTCCGGCGGCCGCGTCGGCACCGCTCCCGCCGTGTCCGGCCTGCACGGCGGCCGCCACCACCGCGACACCACCCCCGTCGAACGCCCGCTGCCGAAGGTTGCCGGCCAGAAGAGGCAGGCCGACCAGACCCAGGACCAGGACCGCCGCCCGCATCCAATCGGAACTCGCGGCCCCAAGGCCCCGGTGTGCGGCGACCCCCACCACCCCCCCCACCGCCACCGTCCAGAACGTCAGGACACGGGCGCCCAGCAGCTCCGCCCCCGCCCCCGCCACCGGATGCCACGCCAGCGATCCCCCCACGTTGAGCCACGCGTACGACACGCCCGGCACATGCGCGGCCGCCCACTCGAACCCGGTCCAGCACGCCGCAAGGGCCACCGGCAGCGGCCACCGCCTCATGCGCCGGAGCGCGACGCCGCCGGAACAGGCCGCACCCCCCACCACCCCCAGCATCGCCACCACGAGCAGATAGACCGGCACCGCCAGCCGGGTCCGCCACGACAGCGCGGGCACCATCCAGTAGAGCCCGATCGCGTGGGCGGTGGCAGCGGCGACAAACCCGTGCAGGAACGGGGCAGCGGGGTTGGCTAGTGCGGGGCCGGACACCCCGTGCTGGAGAGCCAACGCAAGCGGCGCGAAGGCCACGAACGGAAGAACCGGCCCCCCATACGGCGAGAAGGTGGCGCCGATCGCGACACCCGAGGCGGCGGCGAGTGCAACCCCTGGCCACCGCGCCCGCTCCATCAGGAGGACAGTTCGACCTCGCGGCCCTCCCGCGCGGATTCGTAGGCCGCCTCGACCAGTTCCATCAGGGCGGTCTGTTCGGCCGGGGGCCGCGCCTCGGCCCTTCCCGCGACGACCGCCACGAAATGGTCCAGCAGGCGCCGGTACCCATTGGTGAAGAGGGTCTCGCCGCCGCGCGGGGAGGGATGCCGTGGAGTCACGTCGACGGTGCGCCCCCCTTCCTCGCGGTGGATGGTCAACGGCAGCAGCAGCGCGGAGCCCTCCGACCCGAGCGCTTCGAGCTGGTGACGGTCGTCGGAGGCGTGCAGGCGCCAGCTGGCCGCGAGCGAGAGCGCGACGCCATCCCGGGTGACTGCGTACAGGTGCGCCTCCTCCTCGACGTCGAAGCCGTCGCCGGGGGTCACCGCCGACACCCGCGCCACCTCGGGATACCCCATCGTCCAGAGCGCCAGGTCGAGTGCCGGCACACCCAGGTCCATCAACGCCCCACCCCCCGATTCCAGGGCACGCCGCCGCCATCCTCCGCGGGGACGGCGGACCGCCCGGTTGAGCCAGGTGACCTGAACGGAGCTGATCGTCCCCAGCACCCCGTCCGCGATCGCGGAGCGGAAGGCACGCACATTCGGCTGATACCGTTGCGCCATCCCCAGGATGACCCCGCGGCCCGCCTCCCGGGCCGCCTTCATGATCCACCGCACCCCACCGGCCGACAGCGCCAGGGGACGCTCCACCAGCACGTGTTTGCCCGCTTCCAGACAGGCCCTCGCCAGGCTCTCGTGCACGAAGCTGGGGGCGCTGATCACCACCCCCTGGATCTCGTCGTCGGCCACCAGCGCCTCGTCGTTCAGCACGCGGCGCACCCCGAAACGGCGGGCCACGTTCCGCGCCTTCAGGTCGTCCAGGTCGGCGACGGCGGCCACCTCCACGTCCCGCCGCTCGGAGAGGATCGGGAGGTGCATGAGCTGGCAGATCGCACCCGTGCCGATCACCCCGATCCGCACCTTGCCGCTGTCCGCCCGGTTCATGCCGTCAGTCTCCCCGTCAGGTCGTAGTCGTCGGCGTCCACAATCTCCACCTCTACGATATCACCCGGGCGGGCCGAGCCGGCTTCCGTCAGGAAGGTCCGTCCATCGACCTCGGGGGCCTGGCCGCCGGTGCGGCCCACCGCATCGTGACCGTTTTCGCCCGGGGTCATCGAATCCACCAGGACCTCGGCGCGGCGCCCCATCCACCCCTGGTTCGATTCCCACGAAATGTCGCGCTGGCGCTCCATCACCATCTCCAGGCGCTCGGCCTTCGCTTCGTCCGGCACCTGGTCGGGCATGGAGGCCGCAGCGGTGCCCTCTTCGATCGAGTACGCGAAGGCCCCCAGACGGTCGAAGCGGATCTCCTCGAGGAAGTCCAGCATGATGCGCACGTCCTCGTCAGTCTCGCCGGGGAAGCCCACGATGACGGTGGTGCGCAACGTCAGGTCCTCGATCTCGTCGCGCAGCCAGCGCACCCGTTCGCGCACGGTTTTTCGGCGCTCGGGCCGCCGCATGCGCGCAAGCACCCGGTCGCTGCCGTGCTGCAGGGGCATGTCGAGGTACGGCAGCAGGCGGGGCTCCCGGGCCAGCAGCGAGACCAGCGCGGGCGTGATCCCCGACGGGTACATGTAGAGCAGCCGGTACCAGTCGACCCCGGTCCCGGCCAACAGCGCTTCCAGGAGGTCCTGCAGGAGTGGGGCGGAACGGTCGTGGCGCCAGAGGTCGCGCCCGTACCAGGTGGTGTCCTGCGAGACGATGTTGAGTTCGCGCACCCCCTGCTCCCCCAGCGCGCGGGCCTCGGCCACGAGTGCGTCCAGGTCGGCCGAGCGGTGGAGGCCGCGCATGTGCGGAATGGCGCAGAAGGCGCAGCGATGGTCGCACCCCTCGCTGATCTTGAGGAAGGAGACGTGGGGCGTGTCGGTGGCCAGGATGCGCAGCGGCCGCTCCATGTTGTGCACGAACCCGTCGCTGATGTGCCCACGCGCCCGCAGCTCCGGCACCAGGCGCGACATCTCGGCAATCCCCAGGAAGAGGTCCACCTCGGGAATCTCGCGCTCCAGATCGTCACGGTAGCGCTGCACCATGCACCCCACCGCGGCCACCGCCCTCACCCGGCCGCGCTCCTTCAGCGCGCAGGCGTTCAGGATCGTGTCGATGGACTGCTCCCTGGCCGCGTCGATGAATCCGCAGGTGTTGACCACCACCACGTCCGCGTTCTCCACGTCGCTGGTAACGCGCGCGCCGGCAGCGACCAGGGCGGCCATCATGTGCTCCGAATCGACCGTGTTCTTGTCGCACCCCAGGGTGACGAGACCCAGGCGCGGCCCGTCCTCGGGGCCGATGTCGAAGGAGCGGGGATCGACGGCGCGCACACCGGGATCGACGCCCGGCCTGACGGGTCCCGCCCCCACGGGGAAGACCGGCAGCTCGCGTGTCCGCAGCCTCATCGCCCCGGCGGCCCCTTGACCCGCGCCCCTTCGGGCACCTCGAAGACGAAGAGATCCGGGTCCAGCCCGGACGAAAAGACCGTGTTGCCGAGCGTCACGGTCCGGAGATTGCCGTTCTCCTCGTGCAGCTCCAGCCGGTGAATGAGGTAGCTCTCCGCGTCCAGCCACAGCCGTGCGCCGCGGTAGGACGCCCCGGCCCGCGGGGTCAGTGACACGACCCGGCACTCCCTCCCGTTCACCATTTCGGTGCCGCCGTCCTCGACCGTGTACTTGCTGGCCGGGTCATCCAGGAACTCGCGGATGAAGTCGTGACGGCCAGGGGACTGTGCGGCCGGCTGGCGCACCACCTGCAACTCGTCGATGCTGGGGTAGTAGACCCAGAAGTGCGTGCCGTCCGAGATGACCATGTCGCCCTCCGGATCGGTGAAGCGCATGGAGAAGAGGTTGGGCCGCTGCTGGCAGACCCGTCCCTCGCTCTCGACCGTCCGTCGCACGAGCCGCACCTCGATCACCTGCTCGAAGTCCGCGCACATGGCGTTGACCTCGCGGTAGTGTCTCGCAGCGCCCTCCAGGGCACGCAGGGCCGGATCGGGCTCCTGGGCCACCGTGGGCGCAGGCGTAAGGAGTCCCATGATCGCGACGAGGGCGATCGTTCCGGCCCTCCCAGCGGTCCTCTCGCCGCGTCCTGGCGGCGCGTCTCTCCGGTTGGTCAAGCCGGACATATCTCGTCCAGCTCCACCATCATGACCAGCACCTCCCTGGGTTTGGAGCCGTCGGGGGGGCCGAGGACCCCGGCGTCGTGCAGCTGGTCGACGATCCGCGCGGCGCGCCCGTACCCGATGCGCAGCCGCCGCTGCAGGAGCGACGTCGACCCGGCCTTCTGGTGAATGCACGCCTCGGCGGCCTGGCGGAAGAGCGGGTCCCAGTCGCCCCGGATGACTCCGTCGCCGCCGTCCTCGTCCGCGCCCTCCATCGCCTTCACAACCTCCAGGATGTCCCCCTCGTCGCTCTTCACCCTGGCCTTCAGCGCTTCCAGGGTGTCGGCCTGCTCCCGGTACCACCCCATCAGCTCCTCCGTCTCGTCGGTGGAGATGAAGGCGCCCTGCATGCGGACCGGCTCGCTCTGGCCCGGCGGGAGGAAGAGCATGTCCCCCGAACCGAGGAGCGAGTCGGCCCCGTTCTGGTCCAGAATGGTGCGTGAATCGGTCTTCGACGCGACGCGGAACGCTATGCGGCACGGGAAGTTGGCTTTGATCAGTCCAGTAATCACATTAACACTGGGACGCTGGGTCGCCACCAGGAGATGGATGCCGATGGCGCGGGCCTTCTGCGCCAGCTGGGTTAGCGGCTTCTCCACCTCGGCCTGCACCGTCATCATCAGATCGGCCAGCTCGTCCACCACCACCACGATCCAGGGAAGCGGGCCCTCCTTGTACCGCCAGCGGTCCTCGTCCTCCTCAGGACCGTCCGGCGTGGCCAGCTTCATCTCCTTCCCCTGCTCCAGGCGCTCGTTGAACTCCTGCACCGACCGCACGCCGTTCGCGCTCAGAAGGCCGTAGCGGCGCTCCATCTCCATCACCGCCCACTTGAGGGCCACGGCGGCGTCCCTGGGGTCGGTGACCACGGGGTGGCGCAGGTGGGGAAGGTCGGCGTAGGCGGAGAGCTCCACCATCTTGGGATCGATGAGCAGCAGGCGGAGGCGGTCGGGCGCGTGCCGGTACACCAGGCTGGTGATGACGGTGTTCAGGCACACCGACTTGCCCGACCCCGTGGCGCCGGCGATCAGCGCATGGGGCATCTTCGTCAGGTCGGCGACGAAGGGCCTGCCGGTCAGGTCCTTGCCGAGTGCCAGCGGGAGCAGACCGCGCGACCGGGCGAAGAGCGGCGCCTCGAGGATCTCGCGCAGCCGCACGATCTCGGGGCGCGGGTTCGGGATCTCGACGCCCACCGCGCCCTTGCCGGGGATCGGGGCGACGATGCGGACGCTCTTCGCCTTCATGGCCAGCGCCAGGTCCGCGTCCAGGTTCGCGATGCGGTTGACCTTGACGCCCGCCGCGGGGACGACCTCGTAGCGCGTGACCGCGGGGCCGGTGGTGCGCCCCGAAATCTCGCCGCTGATCTTGAAGGTCATCAGGGTGTCGATGAGGACGTCGCCGAGCCGGTCCAGTTCGCGCTCCATGCCCAGGCGGCTGCCGCGCTCGGGGGCGCGCAGGAGTTCCAGTGCGGGGAGGGGGTAGTCGGGGGGCGGGAGGTGGTCTTCGGGGAGGAGGTCGGGGGTGGAGGGGGCGTCCGGGATGGGTGATGACGAGGTGTCAGGCGATTCGGCGTCCGTGGTCGCGGGGGTGGTGGCCGAGGTCGCGGCAGCCGATGCCGCCTGCTGCCCGGCCGGGGCCTGGGACTCACCGGCCTGCCGCTTGGCCGCCAGCCGCTCCCGGCGCCGCCCACCCCACCGCCCCACCACCACCCCCGTCGCGCGGACGCCCCGTCCCGCACCCTGGAAGACCTTCGCGGCCAACCTGCCCGGCGCAGCCAGCGGGTTGAAGGTGAAGGCCACCGCCCACGCGGCCACCCCCACCGCGCCGATGACCACCCAACCACCCAACCACCCCACCGTATCGCGCAGCGGCGCCCCCAGGAAGGCGCCGAGAAAGCCGCTCGGCGTGTCTCCGCCCCCCGCCAGGTGCGCCGAAACGGGAAGCAGCACCAACAGCGCCGCGGCGACGACCCAGAAGCTCTTGCGGCGGGCCGGTTTCCACCACTCACCCAACGAAGCGGCGGCCGCCAGAATCGCCAGCGGCACCGCCACGACCCCGATCCCGAGCGCGGCCAGGAGGCGGGCGTTGACGGCGTCGCCCACCGTCCCCACCGGGTTGCCCGTCGGGAACAGCGCCACCGCCCCCTGACCCAGCCACTGCAACGGAAAGAGCGCCGCGGCAACGAGAAAGGCGAGCACCGCCGTCACTGCGGCCAGCGCACGCCGCTGCCGCATTCGCAGCTCGGGCGACTGCTTCGGCCCTCGCGGGCGCTTCTTCGGCGCGGCGCGTTTCCGGGCCGCCGTCCTCTTCGCCACCCTCCGTCGGCCGCGCGGGGTGGCCACGGCTACGAGCGCGGGGCCGTGATCACGCGATCTTGCATCATGGGTACAATCTGGTGCCGATCGGCCCGTGCGCACAGGGCCAGGTCGGCGCCGAGCCCCACCTCCACCAGCGCCTGACCGGCGGCCGTGCCCGCTAGCATGTCGGCCGTGACGGCGTGCACGGCGGCCAGATCGCGGGCGGCCACCGCGCCGTCGGCAAGCGTGACCGGGTCGGCCGCGCGGTCCAGCAAGGCGCGCACGATATGGCCCGCGCACACCGCGTCGTCGAGCGAGAACCGGCCTTCCTTGCCCGCGCACACGATGGCCACCGCGTCGTCATCCCGCACCGCATCGGCCACCGCGCTCAGGTTGAAGAACGAGGCAGCGAGGACGCGGTCGGCGTGCCGCGCGGCGGCGAAGGCGCGCGTCCCGTTGGTGGTGGTCATGACGAGGCGCCGCCCGCCCACCGCCGCCGCCGTGAACTCGGCGGGGGAGTTGCCCAGATCGAAGCCGTCGATCCGGATCCCGCCGCGTTCGCCGCACAGTAGGGCGCGGTCACCGCGACCGTTCAGGGTGGCCCGCAGCGCCGCCGCCTCCTTGACCGAGACGGCGGGATGGACGGCCCGGGCTCCATTCGCGATCGCCTCGACGATGCACGAGGTGGCGCGCACCACGTCGATGACCACCCCCGTGGCACCCGCCAGGTCGCCCGCCCTCGCCTCCTCCGGGGTGAAATGGACATCAACCCTCATTCGTTCGCCTCAGGTCTCAGGGCCGCTTGTGAAACGTTTCACAAACCCGGTGTCGACCTCGCCCGCCCCGAAGTGCTTGTCCTGCGTGATCCGCGACAGGTAGCCGATCGTGGTCGGGATTCCCTCGACGATGAAGGACTCCAGAGCCTCGCGGCCCCGCACCACCGCCTCCTCCCGCGTGTTCCCCCATACGATCAGCTTGGCGATCAGCGAGTCGTAGTAGGGCGGGACGCGGTAGCCGGAGTACACGTGCGTGTCCACGCGCACCCCCGGCCCGCCCGGCTGGTGAAAGGTGGTGATCGTCCCCGGGGCGGGAGCGAAGCCGCGCGACGGATCCTCGGCGTTGATGCGGAACTCGATGGCGTGGCCGCGCGGCCTGTGCGGACCGGGCGGAAAGGACAGCGGTTCGCCCGCCGCCACCCGGATCTGCTCCTTGACGAGATCCAGACCGGTGACGACTTCGGTCACCGTGTGTTCGACCTGGATGCGCGTGTTCATCTCGATGAAGTAGAACTCGCCCGACTCGTCCAGCAGGAACTCGACCGTGCCGGAGCCGACGTAGTCGATCGCGCGCGCCGCCGCGACCGCCGCCTCGCCCATCTGCTCGCGGACTTCGGGGGACAGCCCCGGAGAGGGCGCCTCCTCGACGAGCTTCTGGTGGCGGCGCTGGATCGAGCAGTCCCGCTCACCCACGTGCACCACCCGGCCGTGCTGGTCGCCGAAGACCTGGAACTCGATGTGGCGGGGCCGGATCAGACACCGCTCCAGGTACACGCCCGCTTCGCCGAAGGCCGCCCCCGCCTCTGTGCGGGCCGCCGCGAAGTGCCTCAGGAACGAATCGTCGTCTTCAGCGATGCGCATCCCTTTCCCCCCGCCCCCCGCGGTCGCCTTGATCATGACCGGGAACCCGATCTCGCGGGCCTGTTGCAGCGCCTCCTCCTCGTCGTCCACGATTCCGTCCGAACCGGGCACCACCGGCACCCCGGCCGCGCGCATCGTCTCCCGCGCCACCGCCTTATCGCCCATGGCGCGGATCTGGTCCGGGGTCGGCCCCACGAAGACCAGGTCAGAGCGCTGGCAGATCTCCGCGAACTCCGCGTTCTCGGCCAGGAACCCGTAGCCGGGGTGCACGGCCTCCGCGCCCGTGATCTCGGCGGCGGCCACGATCCGCGTCACCTTCAGGTACGAGTCCGCCGCCTGCGCCGTCCCGATGCACACGGCCTCGTCGGCGAAGCGCACGTGCAGCGACTCCTGATCGGCCTCCGAGTACACGGCCACCGTGGCGATGTCCAGCTCTCGGCAGGCGCGCACGATCCTGAGCGCGATCTCGCCCCGGTTCGCGATCAGGAGTTTGGAGAACACAGGCTCTGGTAAGACGGCTGTCTTACGCGGGGTCGACCCGGAAAAGGACCTGGCCGAAGTCGACCGGCTCCGCGTTGTCGACGCAGATCTCGACGATCCGGCCGGAGGTCTCGCACTCCAGCTCGTTCATGAGCTTCATGGCCTCGATCACGCAGAGCACGTCGCCCGCGGCCACCGTGCTCCCGACCTCCACGTACGGGGCCGCCTCGGGCGAGGGCGCCCGGTAGAAGGTCCCCACCATCGGCGAGGTGATCTCGACCAGGTTCGCAGAGGTGGATTCGGGCGGGGAGGGCGCCGCCGGTTCCAGCTCGGGCGGCGGGGCGGTTGCGGCGGCCGGCGCGGCATCCGGCGCCGCACTGTTGGCCGGCGCCACCGAAGCGACCGCATTCCCCCCGGCGGACTTCGACAGCCGGATGCGCGTGCCTCCCCGCCTGATCTCCAGGTTGTCGAGGGAGGACTCGTCCAGCATCCGGATCAGGGACTCCACAAACTCGATATCGATCATCCGCTCACCCGCGTCAGGTATTTGTCCTCGCGCCGGTCGATCTTAAGGACATCGCCGGTCTCGATGAAGAGGGGCACCTGCACCACCGCGCCGGTCTCCAGCGTGGCCGGCTTGGTGGCGCCCTGGGCGGTGTCGCCCTTGAAGCCGGGGTCGGTCTCGGTCACTTCCAACTCGACGAACGCCGGGAGCTCGACGCTGAGCACGGTGCCGTCGTGAACCAGTCCCTCGCACTCCATGTTCTCCTTCAGGTACTGCAGCTGGCCCTTGCCGAGCATGTCCCCGCTGATGGGGATGAGGTCGTAGGTCTCCTGGTCCATGAAGTAGTACAGGTCGCCGTCGGTGTAGGAGTAGTCCACGGGACGCCGCTCCAGCCTTACGCTCGTGACGCGTTCGCCCGCGCGGTAGGTGCGGTCCACGACCGCGCCCGAGAGGACGTTCTTGAGCTTGGTGCGCACGAACGCCCCGCCCTTGCCCGGCTTGACGTGCTGGAAGTAGGTGATGGTCCACAGCGCCCCGTCGATTTCCAGGACCATGCCGTTGCGGAAGTCAGCGGTGCTCGCCATTGGCTTGCGGTCGATCTCCTCTTGGACGGGTTGCGGGCCCGATCGGCCCCGGCGCACGGCCGAAGGCGGGTCACGATCCGGGAGCCCTGAGCCGGCACAGATGATTGTGCAGGCAACGAAGCCCCGAAAGATAGCTGTCAACCCCGAAACCGGCGACCACCCCCACCGCGGCCGGGGTGAGAAGCGAGCGGCGCCGGAACGATTCCCTGGCCGCCGGGTTGCTCAGGTGCACCTCCACGAAGGGCCGGGCGATCGCCAGCAGACCGTCGAGGAGCGCGACCGAGGTGTGTCCGAGTCCGGCCGGGTTGATCACCACGCCCTCCGCGCGCCCGCGAACCTCGGCGAGGAAATCGAGGATCCGCCCCTCGTGGTTGGACTGGAAGCACTCCACCTCGATTCCGAGTTCGGCGGCGAGGCCCTCCATCGCTCCGTTCACGTCGTCCAGCGTCGCCGTACCGTACACCTCGGGCTCGCGCACGCCGAGCAGATTCAGATTGGGGCCGTGGACAACGGCGATCCTCACGATCGGTCCTTTCCGGAGAGACTCCTTTTCGGCGGCCCGCATCCAGCGGACCCACGGGGGCCGGTGCGTCCTTGCCCTGCCCGCTCCCCGTTTCCTCGAACACGCGGTTCGCGGTAGGTTAGCGGGCTGTTAGCTTCCGTGACAAGGAGGATGCACCAGCCATGATGCAGCAACTGCGAAAAAGTACGAAGTGGATCATGATCCTCGTGGCGATCGCCTTCGGGGGGCTCATGTTCTTCGAGTGGGGGATGGACATTACGGGCCAGTCGGCGGGATCCTACGGCGAGATCGGACGGGTCAACGGAACCTCCGTCATGTACGAAGACTACTTCCGCACCTACCAGAACCTCTACAGCCAGACCGCGGACAGCCAGGAAGAACCGGTTACCGGCGCCCAGAACTCCCAGCTGGAGGATCAGGCCTGGGAGGAAATGGTCACCAACATCCTGATCCAGCAGGAACTGAACCGGCGCGGGATCGTGGTTACCGACGAGGAGATCCTGAGCGCGGCGCGTTTCAGCCCGCCGCCGGGGGTGATGGAGAGGCCCGAACTTCAGACGGACGGCGAGTTCGACCTCGCCAAGTACCAGCAGTTCCTAACGGTGCTGCCCCCTACGGACCTGGCGGCGCTGGAGGACTACTATCGGACGGTCATCCCGCGCTCCAAGCTGCTCCGCCAGGTGGGATCCGGGATCTACGTCTCCGACGGCGATCTCTGGAACACGTACAGAAACCAGAACGAGAAGGCCAGCGTGCGATTCGTCGCCTTCGACCCCCTGGTGCGCATCTCCGACGACCAGTTCGAGATCACGGACGACGAGGTCGGCGACTACTACGACGAGAACCGGGAGGACTATTTCGTGCCGGCCAGCGCGCGCGTCATCTCGGTGGCCATCTCCAAGAGCCTGACGGAGGCGGACACCGCGGCCGTGGTGGCCAGGGCCGAAGAGCTCCGGCAGGAGATTCTCGACGGAGCGGACTTCGCCGAGGTGGCGCAGGCCGAATCGTCGGACGACACGACCGCCCCCGAGGGCGGCGACCTGGGGGTCTTTCCCAGGGACCACATGGTCCCCGCCTTCGACTCGGCGGTGTTCGCGGCGCGCCTCAACCGGGTCACCGAACCGGTGCGGACCACCTATGGCATCCACCTGATCGAGGTCTCGCAGCGCTGGGGCGGCGATTCGGCCCAGGCGCGTCACATCCTGCTTCCCTTCGAGCACAGCGAAGATTCCGAGATCGCGCTCTTCACCGCGGCCGACTCGCTCGAGGAGTTGGGCGAATCCATGGCGCTCGCCGAAGCGGCATCCGAGCTGGGACTCGAGGCCGACACCCTCGAATTCCTGGAGAACCTTCCGTTCGTTCCGGGGGCCGGGAACGTGGCGGACGGCGGCGAATGGGCCTTCGACCCCGAAACATCACCCGGTGAAGTAAGTCCCGTGTTCGAGAACCGTGTGGCGTTCTATGCCCTGGAGCTGGTTTCGGTCGAACCGTCGCGCTATCTCACGCAGCAGGAAGCGGAGACGGCGATCCGGGCCGAGATCGCCACTGCGAAGAAGGTGGAGATTGCCATGGACGAGGCGCGGGAAGCGGCCGACGAGACGCGGGCCGGGCGTTCCCTGGCCGAAGTCGCCCGCGAGCTGGGGCTGGAACTGCGGGACGCGGGACCCTTCACACGGACCGAGTTCGTGTCTGGCCTCGGACAGTACAACCCGGCTGTGGGGACCGCATTCGGGCTGGAGATCGGCGAGGTTTCAGGCGCGGTTCAGGCCAACCAGAACGTTTTCGTGATCGAACGCACCGCCTCGGAGGCCGCTGACAGCCTGGCCTGGGTGGACCAGGTCGATGTTCAGCGCTTGCAGTTGCTGAACGTGCTCCGTGAACAACGGCTCGTGGAGTGGATCGGGGCGCTGCGAGCGCAAGCGGAGATTGTCGATCGGCGCGAGGAAGTGCTCAATCCTCCAGAAGACGCCAACCAGATACAGTTGCCTACGGTCTTCTAAGCGGCGGGGGCGCGGGGCAGTCGCGTCCGGGTCAACCCTGGCTGAGCCGGCGAGGCGTCCCCTGTTCGCTC
Source organism: Longimicrobiales bacterium (assembly GCA_965211795.1). Lineage (GTDB taxonomy): Bacteria > Gemmatimonadota > Gemmatimonadetes > Longimicrobiales > Gaopeijiaceae > Bin94. Next base: position 1,462,004 of record OZ242973.1, on the reverse strand, counting down.
GTTTCCGAAGTCTGAGCCGCCGATACGTTCTCCCGCGGCGGCTGCAGCTCGCCCTCCTTGCGGACCGAAGACTCGATCTCCCGGACGGAAGACTTGAATTCGCGAATTCCCTTCCCCAACGAGGTCCCGATCTCGGGAAGCCGCTTGGCCCCGAAGAGGAGCAACACGACGAGGAAGATCAGGATCATCTCGCCGATTCCGAGATTGAAAGGCATTTGCGCGACCTCCTTGTGTTCGGAAGGTTCCGGAGATTCTCCTGGAACCGCCCGCGACCGGTTTAATCAACAACCTAACCGATTCCAGCCCTTTCGCAAACGAAAAGGGGCGGACTTGTCCACGGGCTGCTACAGCCAGGACCGGACCACGAAAGCCACGATCGCGATTCCGACCAGGGTGAGCACATTGAGCGCGAAGGACACCGGCCCGAGCGTGAACGCCACCGCGACCAGATCGAGGGAGACGGGTCCGAACGACGCTTCCACCGAAGCGGTCAGGAAGGAACGCGCCACGCCCCCAGGGAGAAAGTTCTCCGCCAGCATGGTGAGCAGCCCGCCCAGAATCATCCCGCATACCACGGTCCACAGCCCTCGCGTGATGTTTCGCCGATAGTTGTTCGATTCCATGGCGACTACCTGGATCGGTTGACTACGTACAGGACGGATTCGGTGAGGGCGTCCAGCGCCGGGCCGGGCGTGAGGCGGGCGATCTCCGCCTGGGCGGAATCGGCGTACTCGATCGCCTTCTTGCGCGCGTACTCGAGGCCGCCGTTGCGACGAACCAGCTCGATGGCGCCGCGGATCTCCTCGTCGCCCGGTTCGACGAGGGTGAAGAGGTGTCGGACCTGGTCGACTTCGGCGGGGGACATCTCATTGAGGGCTCCGACCAGCGGGAGCGTGACCTTCCGCTCGCGCAGGTCCAGGCCGGCCGGTTTTCCGGTCACGTCCTCGCTTCCCGCGTAGTCGAGCATGTCGTCGGCGATCTGGAAGGCCATGCCGAGAAAGTGCCCGAAGCGCCGGAGCGCGACGCGGTGCGCGGGGACTCCGGCCAGCGCCCCCATCTCACAGGCCGCCGAAATCAGCGATGCGGTCTTGGCCGCGATGAGGCGGTAGTACTCGGACTCGGAGTACGAGATGTCGTCATAGGAGAGGAGCTGCCGCATCTCGCCGACGCTCATCGTGTTGGCGGCCGACGCAAGTACACGCATGGCTTCCAGATCGCCGAGCCGCGCCAACTCGGTCACGGCGCGGCTGTACAGGTAGTCGCCCATGATGATGGCGATCTGGTGCGTCCACAGTGAATTGACGGTCGGCATCCCGCGCCGCAGCACCGAATGATCCACGGCGTCGTCGTGCACGAGCGTCGCGATGTGCACGAGTTCCACCACCGCGGCCAGCGTTACGGCGTCATCGCAGGATTCGTCGCCCACGTCGCTGGCCAGCAGCACGAGCGTGGGCCGGAAGAGTTTGCCGGGAACATTGAGGAGATAGGCATTGACCTCCTCGATCATCGAGAAGTCCGAAACCGCTATCTCGCGCAGTTGTTTCAGCACGAGTTCGAGCCGGTCTCTGACCGGCGCCTGTATCCCGGCAAGCCCTTGGGCGGTTCTCCGGGGAGCCGTTGTAGTCTTCGTCATGTGCGGGGGTGAGAGGACGTGTTCCGGAAAGTTAGCGACTGTCGCCGGAAAGGTCACATTCGGACCGCCAGAGCCCGTTGGAGCGGCCTCCGCCGGCGCAGAGTTCCTCCCTACCTCGCGGTATCCCCCGACAACCGCGCCGCAACCCGGCGACTCAGGATCCGGTCGGGCGACCAGTCCCGTATTCCCATGGTCTTCGCGACCGGGTCCGTGATGGCGTCGGGCGCCAGTCCGATCACTTCGGTGCCGGCCACACTTCCACCCAGACCGGCCGCGCGCGCCCCGATCGCTTCGAATACCTCCAGGGGATCCACCGCCTCCGGCGTCTCCAGATTCATGGACACCTGCATGCGGCCCTGTTCCGGAAGGAAGTGCGCCATGGCCCGGAGACCCCGAAAGCCCCCACCCGTTTCCCGGACGGCCGCAGCGATCCCGCGGGCCTCCTTGAGAGAGACACCGTCGATATCGACGTTCCACGCCAGCAGCGCGCCCCTGGCCCCCACACACGCTGCCCCCACCGTCGAGTGTGCATGGAGGTGCGCCGGTGCCCCGTCGCCGCCAATCCCGGGGACATCGGCACAGTCACGGCCGGCCGCGGCCTGCGCCACGAGCGCCTCGAAGCCGCCCCGGCGGATGGAGGCCAGCGTGCGCCCAGGGGGCTCGGATGCCTCGGCGTAGTAGTAGACGGGAATCCCGAGGCGTGCGATCCGGGTGGCCGCGCGGCGGGCCAGCGCCACCGCCTGGAGCATCTCCACGCCTCGCAGAGGCACGAAGGGGAGCACATCCAGGGCGCCGACGCGCGGATGCACGCCGCGATGTTTGCGCATGTCGATCCATTCGCGCGCAATCCTGGCCGCCGCCACCGCCCCCTCCTCCACCTCTTCGGGTCCACCGATGACCGTTATCACGCATCGGTTGTGATCGGGATCACGGGTGGTGTGCAGCACATCGCACCCCGTCCGGGCAAACGCCTCCGCTGCCGCGGACACGAACTCCGGACTTCGCCCCTCGCTGAAATTCGGAACGGCCTCCACCAGCGGCGCGACACCGCCCTTCGCAGGCGCCTCTACAGGCCCTCCGATCCGCCCGCCTGCATCAGCTGGGGATTGCCGGCCTGTGTCTGGTAGGCCCAGTCAAAGATGATGATGTGGCCCTCCTGACAACCGCCGGAGTGTGAAGCCCTGACCGAGCCGTACCGCATCTCTCCGTCGTCGCCCGGTACGTGGAACATGTAGGTGTAGCCACCCTCCAGAAGAACGTCGCCGGACTGGTAACCCGATGTCGGCGCCTTCTCCCACGATGTGCAGTCCGAATCCGATCCGGGCCCGCACTTCAGCGCCGAGGTCTGGCGGCGGGTGGGATGGATGAAGGCTCCCGGACCGGGCACGAACCAGAGTCCGTCGGAGTCCACCTCGATCCTGAAGTGACGGTCGGGATCGTCTCCGTCCATGACCGCTTCGACGTTTTCCGTCTCCTGAAAGCGGAAACCGGCAGCTTCCGGTTTCGACTCATAGGGATACATGATTTCGCTCGTGTAGTCGGGGCGCGGCGTGGTCTCGACGAGCACACTCCCATCGCTCTCGTGTCCGTGGTAGTCGAGGGAGGTCACGTAGTAGGTCGCCGTGTTCCCGTTGGCGGCCAGCAGATCGATGTATCCGGGGGAGTCGGTGTCGCCCAGGTACTGGTCGCCGTCGTCGCCGGCGTAGTAGACCCGCCACGCGACGAAGTCGTCTGCGGCGGTCGAGTTCGTGCTCCACCGGAGGTACACCGCGTCGTCCAGCGCAACGGCTTCCACCTCGTCAGGCACCGGAGGCGGGATGGGTAATGGAACGAAGACCTCGATTGAGTAGGAAGTGGCGCTCTCCTCCCCCGTGTCCGGATCCGCGGCGGCCACGTAGTACTCGTAGGTATGGTCGGGACGCACGTTGATGTCGCGGTAGAGGCACTCTCCCTCCGTGCAGCTGGTCACCTCCGCGATCAGGAAGTAGTCCGCGTCGGTGGTCCGCTTTCCGTAGACGCGAAAGGCCTCGCCATCCCATCCGGACCCCATCTGCCAATACAGGTCCACGCCGTGGGCGTAGTATTCTCCCTCCAGGTCTTCGGGCGGTGCGGGCGGGTCCGCGCTCACCACGAACGCACCCTCGCACCCGCCCGCGCTCATGACCAGCGCCGCCGGGATCATTAGCCGATATCGCATTCTTCGCCTCGCTTCGTTCAGTTGGAAAGGTGCTGGCGACTGTCCCAAAACCCACTCCGGCAGCCCCAACTTCCACCACCCGCAGCACCCGGAGATCAATCACGGACTCGCCGCCGCCGTTCCTTTCCAGCATTTTCCGTACCACAATCGTAAGCTCATGTCGCAAAAGCATTTGGAAAACAGGGGCGGCCTCGTCGTGTCCCCGTCGAGGGACGACGGGTTACCCGCCGGTGGACACTCGCAGTCCGTGGACAAAGCCCCGCGAGCACCGAGAGCGGCGAGGCGCCGGGCTGGCAAGGCGCGACGAAGGGGGAATAGCAGAGCTATTCGCCCGAGGAGCAACGCAGAGCGGAGCCGTGGAGTCGCCGAATGTACACTGTGATTTACAGAATGTAAGGTTGTCTTTACGTCGTGAACCGGTGGAGCGAAGCGCCCAGCGCGGATGCATCGCCGGTCGAATGCCGGGGGGATTTTGTCCACGGGCTGCCAGCGCCCGGCACGTGGGCCGGGACCGCTCAGCGGCGCGCTCCCGGGCGCCGCCTGGCCTGGTCTCCCCCGGTCCGCTGCTCGTAGTCGAAGTGCAGGTCCCGGTTGTCGGTCAGCGCGACCTCGAAGAGGAAGGTCCAGTTGCCGGTGGCGGTCTGCTGGAAGGCGAACTCGGCTTCCCAGCGGTGCATCTGGCGCGTAAGGCGGACCACGTGGTCGTTGAAGGCACCGGAAACCACGTCGTACGAGGTGCGCCAGTCCACCGACCACAGCTCCGTGGGTTGAAACCGCAGGTTCCCCTGAATCATCTGGTTGCCGGCCATCTCCACACCCCGATTGCGGGCAAGGGAATAGGAGATCGACGCGGACCAGGTGCCTACCCCGCCCCTTCGCTGGCTGGATCGGCGCTCGGACCGGCGCTCGTCCGAGCGGGGCAGAACCGACGATGACCCCATATCCTCCGTCTCCAGACCGGTCGGGTCCAGCGCCTCTTCATCGTCCTCTTCCTGCGGCGCCTGGGTGGAACTCGTGGCGGTATCGCCCTCTTCTCCTCCACCCGTCAGACGCCTGAGCCAGCGGAAGACGGTGGATTCGTTGCTCACCGAAAAAGAGAGGTTCGCGCTGGACAGGAAGGGCGCGAAGCCCCGCGCTCCGCCCGCGCCCCCGGCCCCATCGTCGAAGATGTCGTGTTCCATCGAGAGGGAGAGTCCGCGCATGTAGTCGGAGCTGATCTGATTCGAGATACGCAGGTTGTCGGCGAAACCGCGCGTGAAGTGACCCTGCTCGTCGGCCTGGACGAAATCGTAGGTCAGCGCGCTGGTGCGCACCGCCAGAACGGTAACGGTCTCTGCCCGCGGAAGGCGGCGCGGGCCTTCGGAGCGGTCTCGCGGCTGCGACTCGGCGGACTGCCCGGCAGCGGAATCGGCGGCCGGTTCCTCCTTCTTCATCTCGAAGGTATTGTTCATCCCGAAGCGGATCTCGTTGCGAGGCTGGATGGCCCGGTCCCCAAAGGTCGCCTTCTGGAGGTCGGTCGGGTTCGTTTCCGGAGAATACGCGTAGTCGAAGGTCGGCGACCACTTGTGGCGGAATCGGTCGCCGTAGTAGAAGCCGAAGAGGTCCGCCTTGAGCGACGCACCGAAGGAAAGGCGGCGCGGCGCGGCGATGAACCCGCCTCCACCCACCGTCGCGGTGTCGGAACGGATCGACCGGCCCGAAATGGACAGGTTCGGGGTGAGCGAGGTGGCGCCCACCAGCGTCACCTGGTAGTTGACGCCGGTCGACCAGGTGAGGTCCTCGGCCGTGAAGTCCATCGGATCGGCGACCCGCGGGAAGAACGACGGCCGGTTCAGGTCTCCCACGCTTCCCACACCGACGCCGGCTGTCGCATCGGGTTCGAAGAAATCCAGCGGCAGGTCCCGGGTGGTGTTGCGGTTCAGGTTGACGCTCTGCGCGACCGAGAAGGCGCCGAGCGACAGGCCGGTCGAGAAGCTGCCCCGCCACGCCTCGGTGTCCGCCGACCTGAAGTCGAAGGCGGAATCAGGGTTCTGCGCGGGCAGGTCCCGCAACGCACGCGACAGATTCCCACTGGCCGACCAGGTCATGTTGTTGTAGAAGCGGGCGCGGTTGGGAGGGGCGTCGAACAGGGTAATGCGCTTTAGGGAGAGGCTGACCTGGGGGAAGGTCGACTCGACACGGTCGTCGGAGAGGAACTGTCTGCGATTGGCGTTCACGGAGAGATTCCCCCAGTCGAATCGCCGTGAGAGACCGCCCCTCGAATCGATCGACTGGGTGACTTCACGAGGATCGAAGGAGTTGCGGCGCACGAAGTCGCTGCTGGATGCGTAGGCGAACGAGGCGTCCATGTGGGTCCGCTCCGACAGCTCCCATCTGTGTTGTGTATCGATGGCCAGCTCGGAGCCCCCTTCGACACGCCAGAACTGCCGGAAATTGACGCCTCCGTTCAGGAACTGGCGCTTCCAGTCGTAGCGGAGCGCACCGTTGACGCCCGTGTAGTTTCCGCTCCACCAGTCGAGCGCCACCTGGGCGTCGGCGTAGTCGTTGATCGCCCAGTAGTACCCGATGTTCGAGACCCGGCGCGCGTACCCGCCCGAGGTGCGCACGATGTCGTTGACGGAGAACTGGAGGGGGAGAAGGCCCGACCGGCGCTCGGTCGCCGTACTCTGCGCGATGAAGGGGAGCCAGAAGACGCCCACGTCCGCGAAGTAGAGCAGCACGTCGCGCGCCACCATCGTGCCGCCCGGATACATCTTGATCTCGCCCGCCACGAAGTGGTAGTGGGGTTCCTCGTGGTCGCAGCTCGTGAACATCATGCGGTGGCAGTAGGAGACATCGCCGTCGACCCAGGGACAGTCGCCGCGGACGATCCAGGTGCCCGCGTGCACGCTCGTCTGGGTTTGCGCGTCCAGCGCGGTGCCCCGCTGCTCGTTGAGATCGTAGATGATCTGCCGCGTGAGCACCGGTTCGCCGTCCTCGGGTGTGAAGGTCGCCTCGCCGCCGAGGGACACCAGGCGGCCCGTGTTGTCGTCGAAGACGAGCGCTGAGTCGGCCGCCAACTCCATGCCGTCACGGTTCATGACCGTCTGGGACCCGCTGGTGCTCTCCAGTGTCAACACCTTCGACTCGGTTTCGAAGGTGGCGTTGTCGGACCGGTACTCGATGAGGTTGTAGCCCGCGAGGCTCAGCAGCCGCATGAGCGTGGAGTCGTTCTCCGTTTCGGCCATCTCGCCCATCAGCGAATCCGGCAGGACCGAGTCGGGGAGCAGGCCGGTCGAGTCCCCAAGCGCACGTGTCAGGCGTTCGAGGCGCTCCCTGACCACGTCCCGCAGCGAATCGGGCAGCTCCTGCGCGGACAACGGCGCGTGTGTTCCCGCAACCGTCGCGAGAGTGATCAATCCCGCGATCGCCGGGAGGATACGGACACGCAACCGGCTGGCCATCCGCTCGCTACTCCTCGCCGTCCGTGTCAGGGGACTCGGAGGTGTCGGGGGACTCGGGGTTTTCCGAGGGGTCGGGCGTGTCTGCGGACTCCGGCGTGTCAGGGGACTCGGACGTATCCGGATCGGGGGTCGCCGGCTGGCCGGCGTCTCCCTGCCGCGCGGGGTCGCCGTGGTCGTAGGGGGTGGGGGCCGGGGCGGTGCCTTCGGGGGCGCTCGGGTCTTCGACTGCCACAGCTTCTTCGGGGGCGCCCGCCGCCGCCACCTCGCTGTCGCGCGCATCGCGCTTCCGCCAGACCAGCACCGAGAGGAAGATGCTGAATTCGTAGAGCAGGAATATCGGAGCCACCATGAAAGCTGTAATCGTGAGCGCGTCGCCAGGTGAAATCAGGCTGGCCAGGATCGTACTCCCAACGATCGCGTGGCGCCTCTTGCTCCTGAGGAAGCGGGGCGTCACGATGCCCAGCGCACTCAGGACCAGAATCACCACCGGAAGTTCGAAGATGAACCCTACCGCCAGCAACAGTTTGATGACCTCGCTGAAGTACAGGTTGCCTGTCCAGCCCTGCGTCATGAAGTCGGTCCCGATCCCGACCATGAACCTCAGGTAGAAGGGAAGGACGATGAAGTACGCCATCGCCACACCGGCGATGAAGAGCACGAGGCCCAGGTAGAGGGAGGGGACGATCGCGCGCTTCTCGTGTTTCTCCAGCGCCGGAGACAGGAACTGCCACGCCTGGTAGACCAGGGTGGGAGAAGCCAGGACGAGACCGATCCAGATCGCGACCTTCAGAAGGAAGAAGAAGTTCTCGTTGGGGCCCAATGCCTGGGGAAGCCAGTCCTCTCCCAGGATCTCCTGCCCCGGCGCGAGCAGGATGATCATCGCGTCGAAGTAGATGACGACGAAGATCCCCACCCCAAACCCGAGAACGATCGCCAGCAGACTCCACAGGATCCGCCACCGCATCTCCTCGAGGTGGTCCAGGAAGGGCATCTCGGCCTTGGGATTGTCCTTCACCCGGGCCAGCAGGCCATCGCGCAGCCTGTTCATCGGTCCCCGCCGCTCCCGCCGTCGCCCAGCGGCAGGGGAAGTTCGCCCTGAAAGCGCCGCCGTCCCTCGCGCCGCTCCCTCACGATCAACTCGTCCACGGCTTCCTGGAACTCGTCGATGTCCTGAAAGTTCCTGTACACCGATGCATAGCGGATGTAGGCCACGCGGTCGAGCGGCTTCAGCCCCTCCATGACCTCCTCGCCGATCTCGGCCGACGTGACCTCGACGCGGGCCGATCCCGACACGGTATCCTCGACCCTGTCCACCAGCGCCTCGATGTCGCCCGGCGAGACCGGACGCTTGGCGCACGCGACCGCGACGCTCGCCGCCAGCTTGTCGCGCTGGAAGTCCTCGGCGCTGCCGTCCTGCTTCACGACCTGGAGCGGGCGCGCCTCGACGTGCTCGTAGGTGGTGAAGCGCCGCTTGCAGTCGAGACATTCGCGCCGTCTGCGAATCGCGCGCCCACCCCGCGCCGTGCGCGAATCGACGACCTTGATCGAACTCGAGCTACAGACGGGACAGATCATGGCCGGCGGGCCCCGGGAGTACCTGGATCCGAGTCAGGGAATGTCAGGGGATCTCTGCGAGCTTTCCCCGCGCCTGCTCGGCGTATGGATCGTCCGGGTAGGTGTTGATCACACGCTCCAGGTATTCGCGGGCCCGGTCGTAGTCCTCCAGTTCGATGCAGCGCAGCCCGGCCAGGTAGAGGGCCGCCGGGATGCGGTCCGATGTGGGGAACAGCCTGGGGACCGCGAGATAGTCGGCGATCGCGTCCTCGAGCCGGTCCTCGAGCGTCAGCAACTCGGCCCTGTGGAGGTATGCGGCTGGCGCCAGAGCGCTGCGCGGATACTCCTCGAGAAGGGTCGCGAATCCCCGCAGGGCCGAAGTGGTCAGGCCCCGTTCCGCGTTGCTCACAGCAACGTCAAAGAGTGCCTGCTCCTCCGCCGAGGTGTCGGGTGTGTCGACAGGATCCGCGGCCTCGACGTCACCGCCCTCGACCGTCGAATCCCCCAGTTCGGCCAGTCGTGCGATTCTCTGTTCCAACTCCCGCTGCTGCACGTCCATATCGTCACGCAACTGGTCCACCGAGCGCTGGAATTGACCCACGAGTTCCTGCAGGCTCTCCAGCTCCTTCTCGATCTCGAGCGCTCTGCCGCTGGCGTTGCCACGGAAGTCGAAAACCTGGTTGGACAGGGCAAGCACCGTATCCATCATCGCCCGTTCCGCCTCGGTGATCGCACGGTGCACCGCCGCGGTGGCCGAATCCTGCCGCGCGGAGAGGACCCGCAACTCACCCTGGAGCTCCTCGAGGTCCCCTCGGGTCGCGCAGGCCCCGAGCGGGACCATCAGGATCAGGGCTGCGCGTCTCACGGCTTGCCGTCCGGGATCGTCAGCCCTGGCACCGTCCGAGGTCGTCGGCCCCGGCCGTGATGACAAACTCGACCCGCCGGTTGCGGGCCCACGAGGCCTCGTTGGACCCCTGGGCGAGGGGGGCTTCCTCACCGAATGAGACTGTGCCGAAGCGGGCCGCCTCGAGCCCGAAGCCGGTGAAGAAGTCGGAGACCGACTGGGCGCGTTCGCTGCCCAGCGTGATGTTGTATTCCGAGGTTCCCCGCTCGTCCGCATGGCCCTCCATACGGAGGCGCACGCTGGGACAGCTGCGGAGGATTTCCAGCTTGGCGCGCAGCGTCGCGGTCGTCTGGGAGGTGAGGGTGGATTCGTCGTAGTCGAAGAAGACCATCTCGTCGAGTGTGGCCCGGGCTTCGCGTGCCCGTTGCTCCCTCTCAAGCTGGGCCTGTCTGTCCCGCTGCCGCTGCTCTCTTTGCGCGCGGGCGATAGAGTCCCGTACAAACTGTTCCCGGATTTCTTCATCCGTGGGCCCGGTGGGCTGGGGAACAACCGGCGGAGGGGGCTCCGGACGGCAGGCGGCGGCGAGGACGACAGTGGCGAAGGCGGCAAGGACCAACCGTGGGTTGAACATCCCTTCTCCCGGTGAGTGGAGGTACGTGTTAGCGGCTCTGGAGCCCGGACTCGACACATTCAAAATATAACCCAAAATCCGCAATGTCGGTAAAGGGTTTGTCGGCGTTGCGGGACGGCTGCCGGACGCCGCTGCGCGCCCGCATGCACCACCGCCCGCGGCCGCTTCCGACAGGGCCGGTGAAACCGCTCCATCGTCGGCGACTTGAAGCGCGGGAAACACCGCGATCCGCTCACCTGACCACCCCGTTCTCGGCCAGCCACGGCGACCAGTCGGTATCCTCCGCCGCGACGTTGGCCACCAGCAGGCGCGTGCGCCCCGTCACCGTGTCGACGATGAACACCCCGGACCCGTAGCTGCGTGTCCCCTGGAATACGATGTGGCGACAGTTGGGGGCCCAGCTCGGGTCTTCGTTGTTTCCTTCCTGGGTGAGCTGGAGCAGGCGATTGCCGCCCCCCTCCACCTCCGCCACCAGGATGTGGTAGCGGTTGGCCTGCCTCCTGGTGCCGATGCCGCCGGCAAACGCCACCCTGTCCCCGCAGGGCGACCAGTCCGGGTCGGTGAAGAACCCGCCCTCGCCGTAGCGGAAGGGCGACAGGAGCTCGTCGCCGCCGCCCGCCAACTGTCGCAGGTACACCTGGGGCGTGCCGAAGCCGAGGCGAGTGGACATGAAGACCAGCCACTCGCCATCCGGCGAAAAGACCGGTTGCGAGTCCTTGAAGCGGCCGCCGCCCAGGTGCTCCAGGCAGCAGCCGTCACGAATGTTGTATGTGAAGAGGCCTTCGGGCCCTCCCTCGCCGACGATCGCGAAGGCGATGGAGTTCCCGTCCGGATGATAGGATGGCATGTCATGCTGGCCGTGCCCCTCCGGAACCAGCAGGCGCTCCTGGCCATCTTCCAGGTTCAGCTCGTAGATGCGCGGGGGAAGCGACTTGAACGAGCCGTAGGCGAACCGCTCTCCGTCCGGCGACCACGCCGGGGAGGTGGCGATGCTCCTGTCCCAGGTCAGGCGGCGCAGGTTCTCGCCGTCGAAGTCGACGCTGTAGACCTCCTTGCCGCTCTCCTCGCCGAAGGCCTGCATTCTGAACAGGATGCGGGTCGCGGCGACCCCCCGTTCGCCCGTCACCCATTCGACCAGTGCGTCCGATACGCTGTGCACCGCGAGGCGGAAGTCCGGGCGGTCGCGCGGGGGAAGCATAAAGGTGGCCGCCGCCTTGAGACTCCCGAAGACGATGTCGTGGAGTTCCACCGCGAAGGTGAGGCCTCCGCCCGGCGCGGCCGCCTCGAGGGTCCCCGTCACCAGAAAGTCCGCAGCAAACTGCTCCCAGAGTGCATACTGCACACCCTCGCCTCCCAGTCCGGCCGGCAGCGAGTCGATGACACGGAAGCTGTCGCTGTAGTCCAGGTCCAGCGCGATGATGCCCTCGATCTCGCGCCCGAGGCCGGGGTCCTCCCCATACACCGTCAGCGGCTTGATGGCGATGGGGGGGACATAGGGTTTGTCGAAGATGATTCCCAGATCGACGCCCGGAACGGTCTCCGTCTCCTGGGCCGAGACCGGGGTCCGCGCGCCGACGGCCAGCAGGAACAGCAGGCACATATGCGCGCCGACGGCCTGCGGAAACAGCCTCACCGGCATTCGTCGCGCACCATGCCGGCACGGGTTCATCCGTGGACTGCGCGTAGTCGATCGACTCAATGCACACCCTCCTGCGGCCGGACCGGCGGTGTCGCCGATCCGATCCTCGACGTGATGGTGAAACGGACGGGAAGGAACTCGAAGGGGTAGTCCTCCGGCAACGGACCCATGCGGGCCGGTGTGCCGGCACATTCGATCGCCGCCATCGCCGCCAGGTCGAAGGCGTGATCGCCGGATGATTCCGCGACGTCGAAGTCCGGGACGCTCCCGTCGCGAAGAATCCGGAAAGTCATCACCACTTCGAGACGGCCGGAGTCCTCCCAGCGGAAACAGCGGTGGATCTGGTTCGTGATGTTCTCGAAATACCCCGGATAGTCGCGCCGGAAGGTTTCGACCTCACGGGTGATCTCGTCCTCGCCGTCGTCGGGGGTTTCGGTGGTTGCCGGCTTCTCGGGTTCGGCCGGCGGCGGGGTTTCCTCCTCGGGGGGCGGTGTATCCAGGGAGTCCGGTTCCGGCTCCGGTTCCGGCTCGGGGTCGATCGCGGGCGCCTCGGGCTCGGGGGCGGGCGGCGGATCGTCGGGCGTCTCCACGATGAGGTCCTCTATGGGCTCGGGAGCCATCGCGGTCATCTCGATGTCCACCGTCTCGTAGATGTGCACAGGCGCCTCCAGGGCGGGAATCAGCCCGAAGAGTACGGCCAGCACCGCCAGATGTACCGTGATGGACACCGCCAGCGGCCCCTTCTGCAGTGGCGTGCGCTTCTTGCGGCCGAAAGCTTCGCCGCTGGATATGATCGCGGTCATCGCCGCAACTCCCGCAGGATCAGCGAGAGACGCACTCCCTCCTGTGCGCTCACGGCGGCCACCGCGCGTGTGACGCGGCCGTACAGCGCGGCCGAATCGCCCTTCAGGTAGACGACATCCGCGTTTCGCTCCTCGATCAACCGCTCCAGCGTCACATCGAAGACGTCTTCCGCCACCGGCGCGTCTCCGATGTACCATGTCCCGGCGGCGTCGACACCGACGATGATGTGGTCGTCCGACGCCTCGATGACCCGCACCGGCCCCTCAGGCACGTTCACCTCGATTCCCCCCTGCAGCACCGGTGCCGTGATGATGAAGATGATCAGCAGGGTGAAGGCGACGTCGACCAGGCTGGTCACGTTGATCTCGGCGCGAACGGGGAGGCCGTCGCGCTGCCGGTCGCGCCTGCTCATGGTCGACGCCCGATCTTGCCCGGGACCGCCACCGAACGGAGGACCACGTGCTCGCGCGAGGCCCGCAACGATCCCGGCCTCATCACACGTGCCGTTCCTTGGCCAGCGTGCCGATGAACTCGCTCGCGAAGCCCTCGAATTCGCCCCGCACCAGGTTCAGGCGCGAGACGAAGTGGTTGTATGCGATGACCGACGGGATGGCCACGGCCAGGCCCGCCACCGTCGTGATGAGCGCTTCGGCCACCCCGGGCGCCACCGCGCTGATGTTGGTGGACCGCGCCGCCGTGATGCCGAGGAAGGTGTTCATGATGCCGATGACCGTGCCCATCAGCCCCAGCAGCGGCGACACCGACCCGATGATCGCGAGCCAGTTGAGGCCGTGCCCGAGTTCGTCGACCTCCTCGGCCTCCACCTTGTCCATCACCAGCCGCAGCGCTTCCAGCTGGGTCAATGAGAGTCCGCCGGCCTTGCTCGACCCGAAGAGCGCGCCGGGGCTGAGCTCGGCGAAAAAGGACAGGCCGCCGCGGAAGAGGCGGGTATAGGGGGACTCGGGAAGCCCGATCAGCGCCTCCGACGCCTCGGTCAGATTGCCGGCCTCCTCCATCTTGCCCAGGAACCGGTCGCCCTGCCGCCGCACGGCCTGGAAGTGCCGGACCTTCGCGATGATCACCCAGATGGAGAGGACCGAAAAGAGAAACAGCACCCCGAGCACCACCTGGGTGGGGATGCTGGCCCCCAGGATCATGTCCAACGGGTTCCGTAGCGGTTGCGCCTGGGGCAGAAGTTCGTTCATGCGACCGTGACCGCCTCCGCGCGGGAGGCGATGTGCTCGAAGGTGGCGGCCAGGCCTTCGCGCAGGTGCAGTGCGGGGGCCCAGCCTCGTTTGCGGATTCTGGCGGTGGCCAGCGCGCTGCGGCGGAGTTCGCCGCGGCGGGCGGCCTCGAAGACGCGGCCGGTGCGAATGTCCACCGCTTCTTCCAGGACGCCAGCAAGGCCGTTTACGGATGTCTCGATGCCCGTGCCCACGTTGTAGGCGCGCGCGTCCAGTCCCGGTGCCGGGGAGAGCTCCATGCGGGCAGCGAGCAGGTTGGCGCGCACCACGTCGGCGACGTGGATGTAGTCGCGGGTCTGTTGACCGTCGCCGTAGATGGCCAGGGGTTCGCCGCGGAGGAGGCGCTGCGAGAAGATCGCGACGACGCCGGCCTCTCCGTGCGGGTCCTGGCGGGGGCCGTAGACGTTGCTGTAGCGCAGCGCCACGTAGTCCATGCCGTGGACTGCCCGGTAGTAGTTCAGGTAGTGCTCGCCGGCCAGCTTGGTGACGCCGTAGGGCGACAGCGGTTCCTTCGGCGCACCTTCCGGGGTCGGGATTTCGCGCGGTTCGCCGTAGACGACCCCGCCGCTGGAGACGAAGACGATGCGCCTCGTTCCGCTCGCGCGCGCGGCTTCGAGGATGTTGAGAAGACCCGCCACGTTGACGCGGGCGTCCAGCGCCGGATCCCCCACGGACACGCGCACGTCGATCTGGGCGGCATGGTGGTTGATCAGGTCGAAGCCGACTCTGCGAACGAGGTCGCCAACCCGTGAATCGGCGATGTCCAGTTCGTGGAACTCGGCACCCGGGGGGACGTTATCGAGCCGCCCGGAGGAGAGGTCGTCCACGATCCAGACCCGGTCGCCCCGGTCGACGTGGGCTTCGGCGACATGGCTCCCTATGAAGCCGGCACCGCCGGTAACCAGGACCTTGCGGTTGTCGTGGGGCATGTTCTCCATAGGGGCTGTGCAACCTCTGTTTCAGAAAGGTAGCCGCTCCGGCGAAAACGTGAAGTCCCGGCCAGCCCGATCCCGCGCACCCGCCGGCCGTGGGAATGTCGCCGCGACGTGCGGCCGGGTGGATCCATGGACTGCTAAGGGTGTGGGCGGCCGACCTCCAGCGCGAAGATGACGGCGTCCTCCGTGGGGTCCTGGTAGTAGCCCGGATGGCGGCCGAGCTCGTGGAAGCCGAATGCGGCGTACAGCCTGGCCGCCTCTTCGTTCGAGGCACGGGCCGCGAGAAAGACCCAGGGCTCGCCCCGGTCGCGCAGGATTTCCAGGCACCCGCGCACCAGGGCAGAGGCGATCCCCTGTCGGCGTTGGCCGGGATCCACCGCCAGGTTCGCCAGTTCGGTGTCGCCGGCCTGGGAGACCAGCACCGCATAGCCGGCGACCATCCCGTCCAGGGTCGCCACGAGCACGTCCGTGGTGGAGCGGTCGAAGAGCGAGGCGAAGGTCTCCCGGCGCCAGGGACGCCGGAAGCTGGCGCCTTCGATGGACATGATCGCGGCGAGGTCGCCGGGTCGGGCCGGGCGCAGCGCGACGGGGGCCGTCATCCCGGACGCCACTCCCTGACGTACCGCGGCTCCCAGGCGGCCGCGTCGACGGCGAGCCAGGAGCAGCATCGCACGACGGCGTCCGCGACGGGGATCCCGGCGGGGAGGGGTCGCACGGTGTAGCCCGACGCCCGGATCAGAGCGCTGTGGGCGACGGCTCCGTCCCCCATGAAGACCGTATCGAGCGGTGGGCGGGCGTTGATCACGTCGAGGATGGTGCCGGCGTGCGGGGCGGCCACCTCAGTCGGGCCGTCTGCCCCCACGTCGTAGCAGGCGCCGTAGACCCTGCCGCGCCGTGCGTCGAGGAGCACGTGCCGGAGTTCGCGGTCGTCGCCGGTCAGGGCGGGGGGACGGGTGCGCCAGCCGGGCGGCCCGTCGTCCGTCACCATTTCGGAGGGCAGTTTGACTCCCGCTCCCAGCGCCTCCAACCCGAAGGACGCGGCCCGCAAGCTCGATGTGGCGTAGAGCGGTATCCCCAGGCTCGTCGCCAGGCCCTTCGCAGCCGCCCCCCCGATGCGGACACCCGTAAACGATCCCGGCCCAGCCCCCACCACGACCCCGGCAAGGTCGCCGAGGCAGATCCACGCCTCGCGAACCACCTCCTCGACCGCCGGAATCAGCCCCGACGCATGTGCGGAGGGAGTCGTGAGGAAGCGCCGCGCCGCCACCGCCCCACCCTTCCCCACCGCCACCGAGCCCACCCGCCACGATGTCTCGATCCCGAGAACCCATCCCGCGGGCCGACCCCCACCCCCCACCCCCCTCACCCCACCGCCACCCGCGGACGAGGCAGCGCCACCGGCTCCCCGACCCGCACAATCTCGACCCCCCGCACCCCATCCTCACCCGGCACGAACCCCAGCACGATCTCCCACCTGTCCCGCGGCAGCGCGTCCCCCGCGCGCTCGCACCACTCCACCAGCGCGATCGCCCCGTCGTCGTCCACCAGGTCCTCCCACCCGATCCCCGCGAGTTCCGCCGCATCGCGCAGCCGGAAGAGATCCGCGTGGATCACCGCGCGGCCATCCGGCAACGCATACCGGAAGACGATGTTGAAGGTCGGCGACGGCAGCGCCCCCCCCACCCCCGCCCCCCGCGCCACCGCCCTCGCGAACACTGACTTTCCCGCACCCAGCGGCCCCCTCAGCCCGATGAAGACCGGCACCTTCACCTCGGCCCCGACCCTCTGCCCCCAAGCAACCAACTCCTCTTCCCTCACCCTCACGCCGACCCCCACCGCCTCCTCACGCCCACCACCCCCCTCACCCCGCCGCCCTCAAGTCGAACAACTGGTCCCGCAGCGCCGCCGCCCGCTCGAAGTCGAGCGACTCCGCCGCCTTCGCCATCTCCTCCTCGATGATCTTCATGTACGCCTCCGAGTCGATCTCGTCCGCATACCCGCGCCCGGGCTCCGCCACCTTGGCCACCGGCTTGTCGCGCGCGTCCGCCACCCGCGTCGCGAACTCGATCTCCTCCACGCTCTTGCGGATCGTCTTCGGCACGATGCCGTGCTCCTCGTTGTGCGCGAGCTGCACCCGCCGGCGCCGCTCGGTCTCGTCGATGCACACCCGCATCGATCCCGTGATCGTGTCCGCGTAGAGGATCGCTCTGCCGTTGGCGTTGCGCGCCGCGCGCCCCACCGTCTGGATCAGGGAGCGGGCGTTGCGCAGGAAGCCCTCCTTGTCCGCATCCAGGATCGCCACCAGCGACACCTCGGGCAGGTCGAGCCCCTCGCGCAGCAGGTTGATCCCGACCAGCACGTCGATTCTCCCGAGGCGGAGCGTACGCAGGATCTCCATCCGCTCGATCGTGTCGATGTCGGCGTGCATGTAGCGCACCCGCACGCCGACCGACTGCAGGTACTCCGCGAGGTCCTCGGCCATGCGCTTGGTGAGGGTCGTGACCAGGACGCGCTCGTCGCGGGCGGCGCGCTCGCGGATCTCGGCGAGGAGGTCGTCCACCTGGCCCCGCACCGGGCGCACGTCGATCGGCGGGTCCACGAGCCCGGTCGGGCGGATGATCTGCTCGGTCACCACGCCGCCGCAGAGCTCCAGCTCGTAGTCCCCCGGCGTGGCCGACACGAACAGCGCCTGGTTCAGGAGCGAGTACCACTCGTCGAAGGTGAGCGGCCGGTTGTCGACCGCGGACGGCAGGCGAAACCCGTGCTCGATCAGGGTGACCTTCCGCGACCGGTCCCCCTTGTACATCCCGTGGATCTGGGGAATGGTCACATGAGACTCGTCGACGATGATCAGGAAGTCTTCAGGGAAGTAGTCCATCAGGCAGGCGGGGCGCTCGCCCGGGCGGCGGGCGCTCGTGTAGCGGCTGTAGTTCTCGATACCCGGGCAGGTTCCCATCTCGAGCATCATCTCGAGGTCGAAGTTGGTGCGGGTCTCGATCCGCTGCGCCTCCAGCAGCCGTCCCGCCTCCCGGAACTTCTCGACCTGCTCCTCCATCTCCTCCCGGATCAGGGGGGCCATCTCCTCGATCGTGCGGCGGCGGGTGACATAGTGCGACGCGGGATAGATCGAGGTCCGGTCGAGCACCGCGATCGTCTCCCCCGTGAGCGGATCGAAGCGGGTGATGCGCTCCACCTCGTCGCCCCACAGCTCGATCCGGATCGCCTGCTCCTCGTAGGCGGGGAACACCTCGACCGTGTCGCCGCGCACGCGGAAGGTGCCCCGCTCGAAGGCGATGTCGTTGCGCCGGTAGAGGATGTCGACCAGGCCGCGCAGGATCTGCTGGCGGGGAACCTCGTCGCCGACCTTGAGGTGCAGCATGAGACCACGGTAGTCGACCGGATTGCCCAGGCCGTAGATGCACGAGACCGAAGCCACCACGACCACGTCCCGCCGCTCGATCAGCGACGAGGTGGCCCGCAGCCGCAACCGCTCGATGTCCTCGTTGATCGAGGCGTCCTTCTCGATGTAGGTGTCGGTGGCGGGGATGTACGCCTCGGGCTGGTAGTAGTCGTAGTAGGAGACGAAGTACTCGACCGCATTGCCCGGCAGAAGGGACTTGAGTTCGCCGTAGAGCTGGGCCGCCAGCGTCTTGTTGTGCGACATGACCAGCGCGGGCCGCTTCGACTGGGCGATGACATGGGCCATGGTAAGCGTCTTGCCGGTGCCGGTGGCGCCCAGCAGCGTCTGGAAGCGGGCGCCGTCGCGCACCCCCGCCGCGAGCTCGCCGATGGCCGAGGGCTGGTCGCCGTGCGGCTCGAAGGGGGCGCGGATCTCGAAGTCAGGCATCGCCCACCCCCTCCCGGCATCGCAACATCACCGCATCACCGCATCGCATCATCAAACGAGGTCGCTCTCGCGGAAGCTCTCGCGCCGCACCACCGAGAGCACGCCCTTGACCCGCTGCACCGCCTGCATGACGCGCTTGAGGTGGTTCAGATCCTGCACCTCGATCACGAACGCCGCGGTCATCCCGCCGTCGTCGGCGCGCATGTCGGCGTGCTGGATGTCGGTGGCGGTCTCGCTGATCGTGCGGGCCACGTCGCCCAGGAGGCCGCGCCTGTCGGTGCCCTCCATGTGGATGTGGACGAAGAAGCGGTCCCCCCGTTCGGCCTTCCACTCGATCTCGACCCGGCGCTCAGGATCCTTCTTGAGGCTGAGGACGTTGGTGCAGTCGGTGCGGTGGATGGAAATGCCCCTGCCCCGCGTGATGTACCCGATCACCTTGTCCCCCGGGACGGGTTCGCAGCACTTCGAGTAGCGGATCATCAGGTTGTCCATCCCCTGAATCGTCACGCCCCGGTTCGACTTGCGGATCTTCTCGGCGATTCGTTCCAGCGCCGACGGCGACCGTTTGACCACCTCCGCCGGATCGTCGTCCGGGTAGAAGCCGCGGATGACGGCCGTCGGACCGATGTCGCCGCGGGCCAGAGCGGCCAGCGCCAGGTCGAAGCTCTTGTAGCCGAGCTTGCGCGCCACCCGCTGCGCCTCGTCGTCGTCGGGTTTGGGGAGGCGCCCCTTGCGCAGCGCCCGCGCGAAGAGTTCCTGACCGAGCCTGAGCGCGGTGTCGAACTCCTGGCGGCGGATCCACTGGCGGATCCTCTGGCGCGCCCGCGAAGTCTTCACGAACCCCAGCCAGTCCCGGTTGGGCCACTGGCGCGGGTTGGTGATGATCTCGACCGAGTCGCCGCTGGTGAGCTCCCGCGACAGCGGCGCGATGCGGCCGTTCACCTTCGCCCCCGCGCAGTGCAGCCCCACCTCGGTGTGCACGGAGAAGGCGAAGTCGATGGGCGAAGCGCCGACCGGAAGCTGCTTGACGTCCCCCCTGGGCGTGAAGACGAAGATCTCGCCCTGGAAGAGGTCCATGCGGAGGAACTCCATGAACTCCTCCGGCTCGCTGGCGTCCTTCTGCCACTCGAGAACCTGGCGGAACCAGGTGAGCGCGTCGTCGACCCCGCTCTCCTTCCCCTCGGCCTTGTAGCGCCAGTGCGCGGCGATCCCGAACTCGGCCGTGCGGTGCATCTCCTCGGTGCGGATCTGGACTTCGTACCTGCGCCCCCCCGGACCGTACACCGTCGTGTGGATC
Source organism: Longimicrobiales bacterium (assembly GCA_965211795.1). Lineage (GTDB taxonomy): Bacteria > Gemmatimonadota > Gemmatimonadetes > Longimicrobiales > Gaopeijiaceae > Bin94. The sequence continues at coordinate 1,441,936 of OZ242973.1, read as the reverse complement.
GACTGGTACATGTTCGACTTCGGCGTCGCCACGTAGTCGTGGAAGCGCTCCTGGATCGGCGTCCAGCGGCTGTGGATGATCCCCAGCGCCGCGTAACAGTGCTGCACCGAGTCCGTGATGACCCGCAGCGCCATCAGGTCGTAGATCTCGTCGTAGCTGCGGTCCTGGGTGATCATCTTGCGGTGGATCGACCACAGGTGCTTCGGCCGGCCGGTGACCTCGGCGGGGACGCCGGCCCCCTCCAGCGCGTCGGTGAGCGGCCGCTGCATCTCCAGAATGTGCCGCTCCCGCGCCCGGCGCCGCTGCCGCACCAGCTTGCGCAGGTTGGCGTACGCGTCGGGGTCCAGGAACTTGAAGGCCAGGTCCTCCAGCTCCCACTTGATCGCGGCCATCCCCAGGCGGTGCGCGAGCGGCGCGTAGATCTCCCGGGTCTCGCGCGCGATCGGTCCCTGCTTTTTCGCCGGCAGATGCTCCAGCGTGCGCATGTTGTGGAGACGGTCGGCCAGCTTGATCAGGATCACGCGCGCGTCGTGCGCCATCGAAAGCAGCAGCTTGCGGTAGTTCTCGACCTGGCGCTCGGTGTTGGAGCGAAAGCGGACCCGCCCGATCTTGGTGACCCCGTCGACGATCGCGCCGACCTCCTCGCCGAAGAGTTCGCGAATCCCCTGCAGCGAGACGACCGTGTCCTCGGCGACATCGTGGACCAGCGCGGAGACGACGGAGGCGGTGTCGAGCTGGAGTTCGGCGACGATCGTGGCCACCTCGACGGCGTGGTTGATGAAGGGCTCGCCCGAGGCGCGGCGTTGTTCGGAGTGGGCCTCGGCGGCGAGTTCGTAGGCGGACCGGATGGCGTCGACGTCGAGACGGCTGGCGTACACCTCGAGGGCGCGGGCCAGGGGGCGCGGGAGGCCCCGGATGGTCTCGGTGCGGGATGGGGTGGTGGTGGTCGCCATGGGGGTAATGTAGGGGGTTGGCGGGAGTCCTCGAAACGAGCGGGAGCTGTTTGTGACCGTGTTTGCCGTGCACGGCGGGCCACTCCACGGGTGACCCTGGGGGATGGGCACCGAGCAGCCGAATCGAGCCACTCCATATTCTTCGGAAAATATTTTACATTATCCCCCATGCCTACCGACTGGTCCTTCTACGGCCGCAGCGAGCAACTCGGCGCCCTCCTCGAGCACCTGCGACGATCCCGCTGGTTCTTCGGCACAATCCGCGGTCGGAGGCGAATCGGAAAGACCGCACTGATCCAGCAGGCCCTCGAGACGATGAGCGTCGACTCGTCCAACCCCGGCCCCTGGCTTCTGGTTGAGGTCCCCGACAGCACCCCAAGCGACTTCGCCACGGTGTTCCGAAGCGCCGTGGAGGCTGTCGGCCTCTCGAACCTGATCGAGTCGCCCCAGCCCATCACCGACCTGCCCGGCGTGGCCCAGGCGGTGAGCTCGCTTTGCGGCGCGGGGGTCACCGTGGTGCTCGACGAATTCCAGGTCTGCCGACGCGGGACCCTGAGCGGCTTCCCTTCGCTGCTCAAGGCTCGCGTCGACCGCCTGCAGGACCGAAGCCCGGTCGGCGGACTGGTTCTGCTTGGATCCGTCCAGACGGAGATGGAAGCGATATTGGACGATCGCCAGGCCCCGCTCTTCGGTCGCAAGACATTCGACATCTCCCTGGGCCCCTGGAGCATCTCCACGGCCCTGGATGTCGCCCGGATGCACGGAGCCGGCGATCCGTCGCGGTTTCTGACGCTCCGAACCCTCTTCGGCGGCGTGCCGAAGTACTGGCGGGACTATGCGGAGGCCGACGGGCTGGCGGAGATTCCCGTCTGGAGCCGATGGGCCTGGCAGGTGTGCCAACGGCTCTTCCTGCGTGTGGACGCTCCGCTGCGAGAGGAAGGTGCGAGCCTCCTCGGGCGGGAGTTGCGCCGAAACTACCTGGCCGTCCTGCGCGCCGTGGCGCATCACGGCCCGTGTACGCACGCGGACTTGCAGGTCGCTCTGCCCGGAGTGTCGCTGGGGCCGTACCTGAAGACCCTCGTCCGGGATCTTCGTCTCATCGAGAAGATTCGGCCCGTCTTCACCAGCGCCAGGCAGCGCCGCGCCCGGTATGTCGTGTCGGACCCGTTCCTCCTTGCATGGCTCCGGGTCATCCAGCCTGCGCGCCAGGCGGCCCGCATCATCCCCGCGGCCCGCGTGGCGGAGGGCATGGTGCGTCGGCTCGGCACCCTCGAGGGACACGCCTTCGAACGGATCGTGACCGAGGCGACGGAGGAGCTGTCACGGCGCGGTACCGGATTCGCGGTCACCGAGCGTGTCAGCGGCTACTGGAACCGCCCGCGCAGGGCCGACGCTTCGGTCGAACTGGACCTGGTCGCCTGGAACCGGGACGACGAGGTCGTGCGCTTCGGCTCCTGCAAACGCCGCTTCACGAAACACGATGCCCGCGCGCTGCAGCGGTTTCGAGCCCACGCGGAAGCGTTCCTGTCGTCCACCGGCCGCCGCTTTGCCGGATGGCGGCAGGAGTTCGTACTCTTTGCGCCGGAGTTCCCGGATGAGCAGCGGGCGAGCCTCGAAGCGAAAGGCTGGTTGTGTCAGGACCTTCGAGACATGCAGCGGTTGCTGCTCGGGGACGAACGCGGCGAGAGGGGGCCGCTTCGCACATCGCCCAAGATTCGCGGGGAGGACTGATGGCCGTGTCGAAACCCGCAGTGGAGATCGCCAACGGCAATTGGGGCGCCACGAGCCTTCGCGCCGCAGGGGCGGTTCTCGAGTCCGCGGCGGCTGTCCTTTGCGGCGCCTTCGACTGGTGGCCCGACGCACCGGTGCGCGTCATGCCTGGGGACGGGTCGCCGTACATCGCCCGGGACCGGAGGCCGTACCGGATCTGGCTCAGCGCGCGAGATACCTACTGGTGCCAGTACGCGTATCAGTTCTCCCACGAACTGTGTCACGTGCTCGTCAGTTTCGACCGCATCCGGCATCACCGGCACAAGTGGTTCGAAGAGAGCCTGTGCGAAGTCGCCGCGCTCTTCGTCCTCATCCGCCTTTCCGAGAGATTCCGGCACTGTCCGCCGCCGGAGGTGTTCGGCGCGGAGGACTTCGCCCCACACTTTGCAACGTACGCCCATTCGATTGCGGGCTGCGTTCCCGCGGTGCCGCGTGCACATTTCCCGGCGTGGCTGTCCGGGAACCTTGCGGCCCTCGAGACGCATCATGTCGACCGCGCACTGAACCGAACCGTGGCGGTCGCAATGCTCGACAGCTTCCTGGATGACGAATCGCTGTGGCGCGACTGCGTTGCGCTCAACCTCTGGGACGCGTCGGCGGACGCTTCGTTCGCGGACCATCTCGACTCCTGGACCACTCACCTGCTGACGACGAAATGTGTGGCGCGAACGCCTCGCCTGGTGAGGGATCTCTTCTTCGCGAATCCCGCCCCGTAGCACGCGCGATGCGATCCCCCTCCCCCCGACACCGCATCGAGGCCCTGGCCCGCAGGGACAAATGGTACCTGGGGGGACTGGATGGCGTCCTCTGGGCACCGCCCTTTCCGCGCCGACTGGATCGACCCGGCTTCTGGGACCCGGTCCACCTGCTGCAGCAGGAGGTCGGGCCGTGCTTCTCGGTCGCGCTGCTGGACGACGGGGGTGGGGAGATTCGACTTGCTGGCGGCAGCTCCCCGCACAATCTCCACTCCACCCACTACTCCGGGCCACCGGCCAGCCGCTGGTGCCCCGGTTCGCTCACCACGGCGTGGCAAACCCACGGCAATCACGCGGCCACCGAGACGAAGCAGGTCCTCCCCGGCGGAATCCTCGAATCCTCGTGGACGCTCCCGCGCGCCCTGACCTCCGGCCACCTGGTCGCATTCACCGCCCAACCCGCGGGTGCGGTGTCGGATGTGCGGGTCACGGACCGGGGTGTGCAATGGTTGCGGACCGTGAGCGACCGGATGGGCCGGGAGCTGGCGGTCGAGATGGAACTGCACGGATCCCGCACGCCCGGCTGGCGGCGCGTCCTCCCGTCGGAGGGCGGGGTGTTTCCGGACTGGTCGCTGACGCCGTTCGCGGAGGGCGGCAGCGGCGACGTCCCTGGAGTGGACGAAATCGCCCACCCGTCCCCAGGAGACAACATCGGCTGGATCTGGATCGCCGTTGCCATTCCCGTGGCGCCCACGAACGACATGGCACTCGCGCTCAGACTGCGCCTCACCCCCCGGTTGTCCCCACCGGCCCATCCGGACGCGGCTGCTCCCCCGCACACACCCACAACCCCCCCCACCTGGCCCTCCTTCTTCAACTCCTTCCCCTCCTTCACCTCCACCGACCCCCACCTCGACCGCTACTTCGACTACCGCATTCACGGCCTCGGCCTCAACCGCATCGAGGGGCCGTGGGGCAACATCCGCCACCCCTGCATCGCCGAGGGCCCCGAGTACTTCCACGTCCCCATCACCTACAGCGCCCAGTGCCACATGATGGAGATGCGCTGGCGCGCGGGCGGGCAGGAGGCGTGGGGCTCGCTCCTCAACTTCCTCGACAACCAGAAGGACGACGGTTCCCTGCACGGCCGCCTCTACCCCAACCACCTCGAGCGTACCGACTTCTATCACGCAAACTGGGGAGACGCGCTGCTGGCCGTGCACGCCATGCACCCCGACAACGCCGCGCTTGCCCGCTGCTACGAGGGACTCTCGCGGTACGCGCAATGGCTGAACCGGTCGCGCGACCCCGAGGGTTCGGGCATGTTCACCGTCGTGAACCACTTCGAGACCGGGCAGGAGTACATGTCGCGCTACATGGCGGTGGACCCGGAGGCGGACGTGCGCGGTTGGCAGCCGCGGCTCCGCCTCAAGGGGATCGATGTGACGGTGTACGCGCACCAGCTGTTCCGGGCGCTGGCCGTGGTGTCGCGCGAGTTGGAACGCACGTGGGACGAAGCGGAGTGGCAGGCTCTGGCGGCCCGCAGCGGGAACGCGATCAACGATCACATGTGGTCCCCCGAAGCGCGTCTCTTCACGGATGTGGACGGGCGTACCCTGGCGCGCACGGAGGGCCGCGGGCGGAATGCCGGCATCACCGGGGCGGACGGTGAAGCCATGGGCGACGGTGCCCGCTCATTCACCCGCACCAACGTCAAGGCCGCCGTCGGCTTCTACCCCATGCTGACCAACCTCGTCGACGACGCCCGCCTTGACGCCATGATGGACCACCTCGAGGACCCGCGCACCTTCGGCACCCCCTTCCCCATCCCCTCCTCCAGCGTGGACGACCCGCGCTTCTCGGCGGAAGGAATCTGGCGCGGAAAGCGCCGCAACTGCCCCTGGAACGGACGCGTCTGGCCCATGACCACGAGCCACGTGATCGAGGGACTGCTGCGATGCCGGCGCCGCGGCAGCGAGCGGGCGGGTGCGCTCGCCGCGGACATGCTCGTCCGCTTCGTGCGGATGATGTTCACCGATGGCAATCCCGGCCGTCCCAACTGCTTCGAGCACTACAATCCCTACACCGGGCGCGCCTGCCACTTCCGGGGGATCGACGACTACCAGCACTCGTGGGTGCTGGATCTGCTGGCGCGGGGGATCGCGGGGCTTCACATCGACGAGGAGGGGGTGGAGGTGTGGCCGCTGCCGCACGAGCTGCCGCGGGTGACGCTGGGGCCGGTGCGGGCGCGGGGACGAGCCGTGGCGGTCGAGGTGGACGGGGGACGAGTGTCGGTGAAGGTGGACGGGGAATGGTACGATGGGCCGCGTGAGGAGCCGCTCAGGGTGGGTTGGCATGACTAGAGCCGCGCGGGATGTCGTCCTTCGCGGCGTGGAAAAGCGCTTCGGCGACGTGACCGCCGTGGCGGCCGTCGATCTCGAGGTGCGGGCGGGGGAACTCCTGGTGCTGGTGGGGCCGTCGGGGTGCGGGAAGAGCACGCTGCTGCGCCTCATCGCGGGGCTGGAGGAACCGACGGCGGGGGAGGTGTGGATCGGGGGGCGGGCGGTGAACGATGTCGCGCCGGGCGACCGCGACGTGGCGATGGTCTTCCAGAGCTACGCGCTCTACCCGCACATGACGGTCGCGCAGAATCTGGGCTTCGGACTGCGCGTAAGGGGGACGGGGCGCGACGAGGTGGCGGAGCGGGTGGGGCGGGCGGCCGATGTGCTGGGACTCGGAGACCTGCTCGAGCGTCGTCCCGGGCAGCTGTCGGGGGGACAGCAGCAGCGGGTGGCGCTGGGGCGCGCGATGGTGCGCGACCCGGGGGTCTTCCTCTTCGACGAACCGCTTTCGAATCTGGACGCGGGACTGCGGCTCAGGACACGTGACGAAATCGCCGCCCTGCACCGACGCCTCGGCACGACCATGATCTTCGTCACTCACGACCAGGTCGAAGCGCTGTCGCTCGGGCAGCGCGTGGCGGTCATGGACCGGGGACGGATCCAGCAGGTGGGGACGCCCCGCGAGATCTACCGCCGGCCGGGCAACCTCTTCGTCGCGGGCTTCGTGGGGTCTCCTCCCATCAACCTGCTCCCCCTCGCCACCCGGGACGATCGCCTCTCCGGCGGCCCGTTCGTCTTCCCGGGAAGCCCCCCCCACCCCACCGCCACCCTCGCCGTGCGCCCCGAGGACCTCACGATCACGGTGGGATCACCGCCCACCCCTGCCCACCCACACGGTATCTCCGAGCATACTCAGGGCATCCCTGCCCACCCACCAGGATACACCGGCATCCCACCAGACCCCAACGGCGTCCCCCCCGACCCCACCCCGCCCCCACCCCACTTCCCCGCAACCGTCCTGCGCGTCGAGTCCCTCGGAAGCGAGCAGCGCGTTCACCTCGACGGCCCTGCCGGCGCGGCGTGGATCGCACGCACGTCCCCCACCCACCCCGTCACCCCCGGCGACGTAGTCCAGGTCTCCGTCGCCTGGGAACGCGCCCACCTCTTCGGCCCGGACGGCACCCGCACCGGCTCCCCGCCCACGCCCACCGTGACCGGCGACGATGCCTGAGCCCGCTGCCCCGTCACGCGCGGCCCGGCTGGCGCCCCTCCTCCTCACCACCCTCCTCGCCCCCGCCTGCACCCCATCCCCCTCCCCCACCACGCTGCGCGTCGCCCTCTGGGCCGGCGGCCACGAACTCGAGATCGAGCAGCAGGTCGCCGACCGCTACGAGGACCTCCACCCCGGCGTGCGCGTCCTCCTCGAATCGGCGCCGAACGGGTACGAGGAGCGGCTCCTCACATCGATCGCGGCCGGGCATCCCCCCGACGTCTACCTGCTCGACTCGCCCGATGTCCCCACCTTCGTCGACCGCGGCCTCGCGACGGATCTGGCCCCATACCGGGACGCGCTGGGTTTCGCCGCCGACAGCGTCTTCCCGCAGGTGCTCGACGCCTTCCGGCGCGGGCCCGCCATCTTCGCGCTGCCGAAGGACTTCACGCCGATGGTCATCTACGCGAACCGGTCGGTCCTGGCGGGGGCGGGAGTCGAGATGCCGCCGCCCGCCGGGTGGACGTGGGACGACTTCCGCTCGGCGGCTGAAGCAGTCACGAGGGACACCGACGGCGACGGACGCCTCGATGTCTTCGGCTTCGACTTCCCGCGCAACCTGTACCAGTGGGTGCCGTTCGTGTGGTCGGCCGGGGGGGACATCCTGGCTCCCGGGGGCGGTGCCGCGACCGGGTACATGAACGGTCCCGAAGCGCTATCCGCGTACGCCTTCCTGACCGGTCTGGCCGAGGACGGCCTCACCCCCGGTGCGCAGTTCGTGCAGCAGGGCGACCCGGCGCGCGAGGCCCGTTTCGCCTCGGGCGGCCAGGCCTTCCTGCTCTCGGGGCATTGGACGCTGCGCGTCTTCCGCGACCTGGTGGCGGACGGCACCCTCGACCTCGCGATTCTGCCGATCCCGCACCACCCATCCCTTGACCGCGCGACCAGCGTGATCTATGCGTCCGGGTGGGCCGTACCGCCGAACGCCGCCAATCTGCGACGGGCGATCGACCTGGCCGGGTTCCTGGCGTCGCCGGAGGCGCAGCGGATCCGGGTGCGGTCCGGTCTGGCCATTGCATCGCGCATGGACGTGGCGGCCGAGATCGCCGCCACGGACCCGACCGGGGTGGAACGGGCGTTTCTGGCGCTGACCGCAGGGGCGCGAATGACGTGGGGGGCGTACGTGCAGGATTTCTCCCGGATCGAGGCGCTCGCGGTGGAGATCATGGACCGGCGGCTGCTGAATGGGGAGGCCCTGGCGGAGAGCGCGGGGGACGTGGCGCGGCGCGTGGACGAGGAGCTGAGGCGGTGAGGGGGCGGGGCCCACGGCTGAATCCCGCCACCCTCCGCGCCGCCGCAACCACCGCTGTCGGCGTCGGCCTTGCCCTTATCGTGGCGGTGGCCGCGGGGACGGCGAACCGCGCCCGTCACGAAGCGGCCAGCGAGGTGGGGCGCATGGCGGCCGCCCTGTGGGAACTGCCCGGAGGCCGGGAGGAGGCCGTGGCCTCCTTCCTGGAGGGTCGCGCGACGATCGAGCCCGTAAGGACCGACGAAGCGCCATCCGGCCCTGGCGCCCACGCCTACCGAACCGGCGAACTCGAGCCCGCCGCATGGATCGCCGTATCGCCTGGTGAGCGAGGCCGCGCCTGGCCCCTCCTCCCCACCACCCTCGCCCTGCTGGGTCTCTCGCTCATGTCCGCCTGGGCAATCGCACGGCGACGATCCCCCCCGCCCCCCCGCTACCCCACCCCACCCGCGCTGCTGGCCACCCTTCTCCTGGCCGCCACCGCCGTCGCGGCCACCGCCTGGGCCCACCACGCCCTGGAAGATCTCAGCACCGAGCGCGCCACCCAAGGCGCACGCGCCGCCGAAGTCGCCCTCGCGCACGGCGCCGACCGCGGCCAAGCCCGCCGCGCCGCCGGTCTCCCTCCGGCCACTGCGGACCCATCCGTCCCCCAGTCACCCGCGACATCCGACCCTCTCACGCCATCCGACACCACCACGCCAACCGACACCACCACGATATCTACCTCCCCCTCCCAACCCATCACCCCCACCACCCTCCGCCGCACCCTCCCCGGCTACGAAGCCACCCATTCCCCCACCATCCCCCTCACCGCCACAGCCGCCACTTCGGCACTCATCACCGCCCTCATCCTCTTCTTCCTCCCCCTCTCCACCCGTCCCCGCGCGCTGCGACGCACCCTCACCGCCTGGAGCTTCCTCACCCCCGCCGCCGCCCTCCTCCTCGTCTTCACCTTCGGCCCCCTCCTCTTCTCCCTCTGGATCTCCCTGCACGAGTGGCACCTGGTCGACCGGGTCCATCCCTTCACGGGTATTGACAACTACCTAACACTATTGTTAGATGGCAATTGGTGGTCCGCGATCGGAAACACCGCCGTCTTCACCCTCCACGTCCCCTTCGCGATGGCCGTCGCGCTCGGCCTCGCCCTGCTCACACGCGGGTCGCGCCGCGCCGTGCGCTGGGCCCGCCTCGCGCTCTTCCTGCCGGGCATCACCAGCGTGGTGGCGATCGCGGTGGTCTGGAAGTGGCTGCTCGACGACGGCTACGGCCTCGTCAATCGCGCATTCGAGGGTGTGGGGCTCGACTCGGTGCCCTGGCTGACCTCTCCGGACACCGCCCTCGTCACCCTGATGGCGATCAGCGTGTGGATGGTGGTCGGCTACCAGATGGTCGTCTTCCAGGCGGGACTCGCGGCGATCCCGCGGGACTGGTACGACGCGGCCCGGGTCGATGGCGCCGGCCCGCTGCAGCGCTTCCGCCACATCACGCTGCCGGGTCTCAGGCACACCCTCTTCTTCGTGCTCGTCACCTCGGTGATCGGATCGTTTCAGGTCTTCGGGCTGGTCTACGTCATGACCGAGGGCGGGCCGCTGGGCGCGACCGACGTGGCCGTCTACCACATCTACCGGGAGGCGTGGGAGTTTCTGCGCTTCGGCAACGCGGCCGCGATGAGCTGGATCCTCTTCGCGGTCGTGTTTGCCGCGACGTGGCTCCACTTCCGGTTCCTGGAAGGGAGGGGGGCGAGTGCGTAGTGCCGCCCGCACGAGCCTGCTGATCCTGGCCTGCCTGGCCATGGCCGCGCCCTTCCTGTGGATGGCGGCGACCAGCCTCATGGGCCAGCTGGAGGTATTCTCGTCCGGCCGCCTGCTCCCCGAGACCCCCCTCTGGTCCAACTACCCCCACGCGCTCACCGCCCAGCCCTTCGCCCGCTACTTCCTCAACTCGCTGGTCTTCGCTACCGCCGTGGTCGCCGGCCAGGTCGCCACCGCCACGACCGCCGGCTACGCCTTCGCGCGGCTCGAATTCCCCGGCCGCGACCGCGTCTTCATGCTCTTCCTGGCCACCATGATGGTGCCTGCCGTCATCGTCCTCATTCCCCGCTTCCTGATGATCGACGCGCTGGGATGGATCGACAGCTACCAGGGCCTCATCTCCACCGAACTCGTCTCGGTGTGGGGCATCTTCCTCATGCGGCAGTACTTCCGAACGGTGCCGCGCGAGCTGGAAGACGCCGCGAGGGTCGACGGCGCGGGTCCCCTGCGGATCTTCTGGAGCGTGGCACTGCCGCTGGCGAAGCCCGCCGTGGCCACTTTGGCGCTCTTCGCCTTCATCGACGCCTGGAAGAACTTCCTGTGGCCGCTCCTGGTCACCCGCTCCATGGAGATGCGCGTGGTGGAGGTGGGGATCGCGGCCTTCCACTCGACCTATGAGATCAACTGGCCGTATCAGATGGCGGCGGGCGTGGTGGCGGTGCTCCCGATCGCGCTGCTGTTCCTCTTTACACAGCGATACTTCGTGCGCGGGATTCAGCTTGAGGGAATCCGGTAGCGACCCCCGACGGCCAACCTGAGCGACAGCCCACCCGGAACGGGCACCGGTTTCCAGATGTCGGTTTCGATTGCCGCGCCGATCAGCGCTCCGACCAGTCCGGTCAGCAACCCGGACACAGCGGTCATTGCCACGATAAGACTCGCACCTTCACCGCAGCTTCTGAATCCGTAACACAAAGCCCAACCCATCGCGCCGATCGGAATCGCCCCCGCCAGAAAGCCCAACTTGAACCCACGCCCGGCATGGGTCCGGGTACCGCCCCATACTTCGAGACTCCGCATCCCGGCGTAGGGCACTTCGAGGCTCCGCATCCCGGCGTAGGGTGGATACGCTGAAGACAGGAGCAGCCCGGCGCTGTCAGCGTCGACAACCACGCCGATCAGGTCGCCCGACACCCTCACACTGTCGCCCGGTTGCTGAGCGGAGGCGGAACCCACCGTCAGGAACGGGAATAGCACCGTGGTCCAGCACCAGGCACGGGTTTTCATCGTCGTCAACCTCCGGTGACGGTTGGCGGGGGTCAGGGGGACGGAGGCCGTGAACACCGTTGGATTTCGGCACCAGCCCGAACGGTCCTCGCGGCACCGTGGCCTCTCCGCCGCGAACTACGCATACGGCACCAACGGGGTTTCGGGAAGGCGCATACAACGGGAAGGGATCGGGCAAGTGTCTCCGGGGTAGAAGTCGGTGCCCACCTGTCCATCTGCCCGATCCCGTTGCGGACGGCTACCTTACCATGACCATGAAGCTTCCCGTCGCCCCCGTGGCCTTCGCGCTCACCGTCCTCGCCCTGGTCCATCCCCACACCTCCCGCGCGCAGCAGGCCAGGCCGATCGCCGAGATTGAAATCGACTGGATGGGCAAGATCGAAGGCGACGCGAGGAACATCATCAAGTACTACTACGATCCGGCGCTCAAGCACTCCGACGTGATGCAGAGCTGCCGGGCGGACAAGGGTGAGACCTGCTACAACGGCGGCGATCACGAAGACCAATACTGCACCAGCTCACAGTGCCGCCAGCCGGGGGACACCGAACGTTTCCTGGCCAGGCTTGCCGAGGCCTCCGACAGCGCACCCGGCGATCCGCTCGTGTTCGCGCAGGCGGTGTACGCCTATGCGCGGCTCGGCTATCTGGAGGAAGCCGAGTCGATGGGCGGCGAGTGTGCGTTCGCCGCGTGGTGGTGCGACCTGCTGATGGGGATGGTCTACGACCGCTCGGAGCGGCCGCGCGAGGCCCAGGCGCGCTTCAATGCCGCGCTACCCGCCGCGGATCCGGCGCTTACCTCGCGGCTGACGGCGATCGCGGAGTTGCTGGACGAGGACGACGACCGTTCGGAGTACCGGAAGCTCGGGGGCCGCGAGCGGGGCGACTTCGAGCGACGGTTCTGGTGGCTGACCAACCCCATGTGGTCCATCTCGGGCAACGACCGCTGGACGCGGCACATCCGCCGCCGCTTCGAACTCATCCTCCACGAGCAGATCCTGGAAACGACCGGCAACGAGCATCCCTACAGTCACGAGGTCGCGGTGGTGCGCCGGGGACACGAGGACTCCTGGTCGAAGATCGGCCTCCCGGCCCCGCGCTGGACGAGCATCATGGCCGCGACGTACCAGTTCTCCCCGGTCTCCGCCATTTCCGCGGGAATCGAGGAGCTTCGCTACGAACTGGCCGCGCGCCGCGAGGACGAGCGCTACACCCCGGACACCTACGGCCCCGTCCACCAGGTGCCCTCCCAGTTCGCGCGGTTTCTCGAGGGAGACTCGGTGGCGGTGGTCGCCGCCGCCGCTCTGGACCGCGTCCCGCTGCGGCGGCCAAGGACCGTATTCCTGGTGAGCGACCGGCCGGGAAGCTACCCGGTGGGCCTCGAACCCCGCGTGCGCGGGCCGCGTCCGTTCGTCGAAGCGCTCGTGGCGCCGGTCCCGGTGGTCGCGAGTCTCGAGTTCCTCGATGCCGCGGGCGTGGCCGCGCGTTCCCGGGTCGGATTGGCGGCGCTGGCCACGGAGGGACTGGTGCTCTCCGACCCGCTCCTGGTCATCCCCGACAGCCTCAACCTGCCGAACAGCCGGGATGCTGCCGTGGCCCGAATGATGGGCACGACGACCATCGGGACAGGCGCCGAACTGGCGGTCTACTGGGAAGTCTACGGGCTGGTCCGCGGGCAGCCGCTGGAGTTTTCGATCTCGATTCAGGGGGTGGACGAGGGGTTCTTCACCCGGGTGTTGCGTGCGCTGCGGATCAGGGGCGACGGCCAGGGACCGGTGGTGTCCTGGTCGGAACCCGCCTCCGCCCCATTGCATCCGATGGCCATCGGGCTGGACATCAGCGGGCTCGAGAACGGGGACTACGTGCTCAACATCGGGGTAGCCCTGCTGGACGGGTCGACGGCAACCGGCACCCGGAGCTTCACGGTGGCCAGGCCCGAAGCCTGAGGAGGGGGGGCTACCCCCGCCGAAGATCCAGCGTGACTCTCCATTCCTGGCCATCGCCGACGCAGGTCACGCTTCCGGCTATCGCCTCGCCCGACTCCGCCATCGTACCACGAAACTCGCAGGTCTGGGTACGGTCGGCGAACCACATGATCTGGAAATCCAGAGAGATGTCCGGGTAGGCATACTGCCCGCTGACGTCACCGCGCAGTGCGGCCGTTTCGAGCCCGTGCGTCAGGACGTAGGTGCCCGACAGGGATGCGCTTCCCGACAACTCGACCTCCCACCTGCCGTTGTCGTCGTCCTCGCCCAGCCAGGTGCCGGAAATCCCGGGTGTATCGGGGTCGCCGCAGGCCAGGGGGAGCAGACAGGACAGAAGAAGCATGCAGGTGCTCTTCGCGGAGCTTCCGGCATGTGGAGGGTGTTTCCGAGCGCGATTCATTGCTCATCTCCTGCAGCGGGGAATGTGTCCGCGAATGGTGCTTAAGTGTACCGCCGACGGCACCGGTGGTTCCAGTTGACCGGTCGGAGCGGCGCATGGCCCTCGGACTGCCGTGCGCACCATCCTCGCGGCGTTGGAGCGGCTCCGGAATGTGGCAAAATGTAATGCCGGGTTGACATTTTGTGATGCCTGGTTGACCTTCCACGCCCTTTGCGATCAAGCCCCACAGGTCCCCAACGGAGGTGGGACGACCCGTTCCCATTCCGACCGGCAACCACGAGCGACGACGAGCATGGAACGAATCACTTACGGCCTCGATCACGAACGGCTCGAACAGCTGCTCCGGTCCGTCAAGAGCCCGGGCGACTATTGCGTCGGCGGCCGGCTGTTCACGCCGATGCCGCGCGTCACGGTGGATGGCGTGGGGCAGCTGTCCTTCCCGGTGCCTGAAATGCAGATCGACGCGCTGATCGAGGCGACGGAGCGCGCTCCCCATGGCAGGGGCACCGAGACCGTCGTGGACAGGTCGGTGCGCGACTGCTGGCAGATCGACCACGAGCAGGTGCGCCTGAACGGCCGCGCGTGGCCGGATTCGCTGGCAAGGGTGCTGGAGCTGGTCGCCGACGGGCTGGGACTCCCGGCTGGGAACCTCGGTGCCGAACCGTACAAGCTGCTCGTCTATCGGCCCGGAGGATTCTTCGCGGCGCACCGGGACACCGAGAAGCTCCCCGGAATGGTCGCAACACTGTCGGTGTCGCTACCGGCCGAAGGCGCCGGCGGGGAACTGGTGGTCTGGCACGAAGACAAGGAGACCACCTTCGACATGACCGCGGAGGAGCCGTCTGAACTGGCCTTCGCGGCCTTCTACGCGGACTGTCTGCACGAGGCGCGGCCCGTGACGAGCGGCCACCGCGTGTCAATCGTCTTCAATCTCTTTGTGCGTTCCAGCGAAGGCCGGTTCCTCGGAGCGCGCGACTTTGCGGACCGAGCGTCGCCGATCGCGGAGCGCCTGGCCGATTGGAGGGACGAGGGGACGACCGACAAGCTCGTCTGGCTCCTCGAACACGGATACAGCGAGGACGGCCTGTCCTTCCACACGCTGAAGAATACCGACGCAGCCGTGGCACAGGTGCTCGGCGAGGCTGCCGACCGCGCGGACTGCGAGTTCCACGCCGCGGTGCTGCGCATCGAGGAGTGCGGTCTGCCGGAGACCGAATCACCCTATGGGGACTGGGGCTGGGGACCCGAAGCCAATCCGGGCACGACGATGGAGGAAGTGCACGACCACTGGGAGGCTCTCGACGGCTGGGCCGCCCGGGACGGCAGCCGACCACCCTTCGGACAGATCGAGCTCAAGCACCACGAGCTCCTACCCGATGGCGCCCTCGACGACGCCGAGCCGGATGATCACAGGCTGAGAGGATTCACCGGCAACACCGGCCCCACGCTGGAACTCTTCTACCGGTACGCGGCGCTGGTCCTGTGGCCGCGAGCGAAGACGGTGGACATCCTGGCAAGCGGGAGCATCGACCGCGCCGTCGCCTGGGCGGCTGGCGAGTGTGCCCGGCCGGGCGCCGCCGAGGACGGCACTGCGCGGCGACTCCTGGCCCGGCTGACCGAACTCTGGCCGGTCGGAGAGGAGAGCTACCTCGAGCAGGACCGGACCGCGATGCTCCGCCTGCTGCGCACCAAGGGCGAGGGTGATGTCGCCGCTGGCTTCCTGCAGCGCGTCGTCATGGACCGGTACGACGGCAGCGAGAACGAGGAACTGGCTTCCGTGCTGGCCGTGCTCGGCCCGGAGAAGGCCGCGGGTTTTCTTCCGGGGTTCGCGGAGGAGCACCTGCCCCGGCGTCCCCGGTCGGTCATCGCCTTCCTGGCACGGGCGGGCGCAAGCCGGAGGCTCACCGGGAATCCGGCCTGGCGCGATGTGCTGAGCGGGGTCGTGGGCCAAGCGCTGTCCTCACTGGGCGCGGCTCTGGAGGCGGCGAGCGAGGACCGAGCTCGCGAAAAGGCGGACTGGCGATACCGACTCCGGTCCGACATGCGAGCCCTGGGCCTCGATCCGGATCCCCGGCCCCCCGTGGACGAACGAATGGACCACGAGGCAGTCCGCGATCTCTTCGTGCTCGCGTGGCGGTTGGGTCTGGGCGATCCGGCCGTTGTGGCCGCGCGCGCCATCGGGGACCATCCGGAAACCGTGACCCCCGACCGCATGCTCCCTGCGGCGCTGGCCGAGATGCACCGGGAAGAAGGCCTGGCCGGCGCGGCCGCCTATGGTGTCCTGTGGCGCCAAGCCGCCGACTCCCTTCTGGAGCGCAGTTCCGAACCCCCCGCCGAACCGTCCGACTGGGTGATCTCCGCCGACATCGACTGCGACTGCGAGTATTGCGCCGAACTGCGCGCGTTCTGCGAGGATCCTGCCAGGCGTGTCGGACGCTTCAGCGTGCGCCAGGATCTGCGGAGGCATTTGCACCGGACGATCGAACGCCATCGGCTCGACC
This sequence comes from Longimicrobiales bacterium, assembly GCA_965211795.1. Lineage (GTDB taxonomy): Bacteria > Gemmatimonadota > Gemmatimonadetes > Longimicrobiales > Gaopeijiaceae > Bin94. The sequence continues at coordinate 1,425,739 of OZ242973.1, read as the reverse complement.
TGGATCACGTCACCGAGCGCAGGGGCAGTCCCTATACCCTGGTCTGCACGAAGAATCGTGACGGTTACCGGCGCCGGCTCAAGGAGTACCGCGAGGACCTGCGGTGCGTGCACTTGTTGTTGGGGTGCGCGCCGGAGGGTGAACGCCGGGGGGTGGAGAGGGGAAGGGTGGGGCGGCTGGTGCGGGCAGTGGAGCGACCCCTACAGTCCTGACAGGCGCCCCTCGCATTCCTGCACACCCTCCTCCACACCGGCGGCGCGGTACAGCTCCGCCGCCCTGCGCCAGAGCACCCGCGCCGTCTCCACATCACCGAGTTCCTCCCTCAGCATGGCCATGGGCCGGAGGGCGTTGGCGTGGTCCAGCGGATGCGCCGTCCCGGCGCGGTCATACAGCGCGAGCGCCTCTTCATAGCACCTTTCCGCTGCTTCAAGCCGGCCCAGGCGGCGGTTCACCTGGCCAAGGTGCCGCACCGCGTGCGCGAGCCGCAGCGGGTCGCCGGTCTCCCTGGCGACCGCCACCGACTTCGCGAACAGCGTCCGGGCCTTCTCCGGCCGGCCCAGGTCCAAAGCGACATGTCCCAGCTTGCCCAGGGCGACGGAGTGCTCCTTGCTCGCACCCGCCTGCTCACAGATCTCGCAGGCCTTGGTGAGATCGGCCTCGACCCGTGCCATGACATCACCCAGGGCCGCCTCGTCGGCCGGTGGGGACATCAGCGTCTCCGCACGCGCCCGCCACGCCTTGGCGATGAGCGCGCCCGCCCTGGTCCGCGCAATCACCACGGCGCCCCCACCATCTCCCACACCTCCACAAACTGCACGTCGAATTCGTCCCGGCGGAGCACCGCGATCCGCCCGTGGGCCACATCCAGGACCTCGTGGGGCTCGCTCGTCACAGCAACGGTATCTTCCAGCCACACGGGGAACAGAACCGGAAGACTCACGGCCGCCACCGGCGTCCCGTCGGGTTCGAGGATCGTCCAACGCCGCATTTCGTCGGCCAGCTTCGCGTAGTCCCCGATCCAGATCCTGCCGTCGGCGTCGACGCTGATCGCTCCGTAGGCGGGATAGCTGTCCCGGATCGTGGACTGCTCCAGCCTCCGGCGCCAGTCCGGCTGATAGTCCTCCGGGAACCTCGCGAGGAAGCGCTCGGTCCACTCGTCCTTTTCCTGGGCGGTGACGCTGCGCCCGGAATACGCACCGCGAATACGGGTGACCGGGACCGCCCCCCGGTAAAGGGTGAGGTCCAGCGAATCGTTCGTGCCGACGAGCGCGTGGGGTCCACGGCCCGCGAAGAGCGCGGTGCCCGCGAAACCGACTGGCAGCCAGTCGTCCGTGACGTAACGCTCCTTGCCCGCCCACTCACCCAGCGTGTCCACGATCTCCCCGGCGTCGTTGCTCAGCACGAGAAAGACCGGACCCCGCTGGAGCCCCGGCGGAAGGGTCGGGCGCGTTTCCAGCGCGGAGAGAACCTCTCCCGTTTCCAGGCGGCTGAGCGGCACCGCCGCGCCCAGCCCCGCCCCCTGCTCCAGGCGGTGTACGCGGGCCACCTCTCCCTGAGCGTTCAGAAAGGTAAAGCGCCGCTGACGCCTGTCGAAGACGAACAGCGCGCCGTCCGCGCCGACACCGACCCGCTCGATCCAGCCGTACTCCCCCGGCCCCTCCCCCTCGCGGCCGGAGCGCGCGCGAATGCTTCCGTCCCGGTTGAGGAAGACGAGCTCGCTCGAGCCGCCGTCACCGATGACCAGGGACGAATCCGGCAGGAAGACCGCTCCCGCGATCCGGTCAAGGTGGAGGTTCTGCAGATCGGTGGTCGAATGGACCAGCCGCAGCTCGACCTCGGGCAGCTCCATCGCGTGCACGTCGGAGATCCGCACGATCTCCACGCCTGCGGAATCGAAGGTGGTGACGGCATCCGCGTGCCCCGGCTCGGAGGAAGTGTCTTCGCACGCGAGAAGCGGGGCTGACAGAGCGGCGAAGATGAGAAGACGTGAAGTTCGTGACACCCTGCTGCTCCTCTCGACAGGCGCCGATCCAACGGACGGGTCGAAGACTCTACGCGGACCGGACCCGGCTGGTTCCCCCGAAAACCCTACGCGAACCCGACCGGCCTCCGCAATCAGGCGTCGCCCAAGCCCCCAATCCTTCCTTCCACCCCATCCACCACCTCACCCGGCACGCCCACCGCGCGAGCCTGCTCCCGCCACCCCGCCACCGCCTCCTCGACCGCGCCCACGATCTCACGCCCACCCCGCGGCACATCGAACATCTCCCCCACCTCCAGCAGGTCACCCCGGGTGATCCCGCGGAACTTTCCCCTCACCGACATCTGATGCTGCCGCGTCCACGCATCGTTCTCGGCATATGTAACGTCGTACGCCGGCGCCAGGCGCCATCGCCCGGCCGAATTCATCAGAAACCCGAAGTTCTTGACGTGGTCGTCGAAGTTGACGGTGGCCACGCTGAAGACCATCCGCCGAAAGGCCTCGTTCACCGCGCGCTGCCCGAGACCGATGGCGCGGATGGTGTCGAAGTACGCCTCGTAGCTGAACACGAACCGGTCGTTGAAGTCGATGTGCTGGAGTCCGCTCAAGCTGTGGAAATGAAGCCTGCGGAAGGTACAGGTGTCGTCGTCGAGCACCCGGTCGAAACGCCGGATCATGAAGTGCGCAAACTCCCCGTCGCGGAGCAGATGCGTCGCGGGCATCTCGACCCCGGCCTCCCTCGCCATGCGCGAATACGCGTACTCGATCCGGCCCCACGGCCCCGGGCTCTGCGTGCAACGCATCCCCTGCCCCGCCGCATCCGCCGTCACACCGTCGAACTTGATCAGCCACGGCTCCTCTCCCGGCTCGGGCGGCGCGAAACCCGACCTCACCCGGTTTGCCGCCCGGTCCCACAGGATCAGCGCCTTCGGACGGGCCCCTCCCGCGCTGCCCCCCACCTGCACGATCTCGGGCACCGCAACCGACACGTCCCCTTCGATCACCCGCCGAGCCTGGCCGACCAACTCCCTGACCTCCAGCGCCTCCTCCGTTCCGGGCCCCGGGTCCAGGGGAGGGTGGAATTCGAGGGCGCCCATGGCGCGGCCGCCGATGTACAGGAGCCGCTGCAGGGGCGACAGCGCGTCGTCCGGCCGCCCGCGCTCCTCGAAATAGCGCCGGATGACCGCGTTGCCGAACTGGTCCGGCAGAGCGTCGGCGAAGACGCCGGGCAGGCCCAGAAACGCGGGCTTCCGGGCGAGTTCCGGGAAGGAGACCGGCCCCCGTCGCGCGACGGGGAGATGGATCGGCGAGATCTCCGGCCCGGAGCTCCGGAATCCCCGCGCATACTCGAAGGTGATCCGGCCCCCGGGGCCCTCCCGCAACATGCCGACCTCGCGCCCCCACATCCGCGCCCGGACCCTCAGGTCACCATTCACGGTCCCCCCTCGACGCGCGCCGCCTCACCTTCCCCCGCAGCCGCTCGACATCGTAGGGCGACACCTCCGGCACCGGGACCAGCGCTTCGAACGCCTGCAGCCGGCCCAGCGCGCGCATCACCCGCACCAGGTTCTCCGTCCCGATGTTTTGCCCCGCCTCAAGGCGGTCGATGGTGCGCGGGCTGACCCCCGCATCGGCCGCGAGATCCCTTGTCCGCCGGTTCTGCTGAAGACGCAGCGCCTTCAGCCGCGCGCCCACTTCGCGCAGCACCTCCGGGGTCCGGCTGGTCGCGACGATCGCTCCCATGGGTCGGTCACCTCCTTCCGGTACGGAAGGTAACCGGTGGTTCTGGTGGCTGTCTAGAAACGTCGTATCAGGCGTGTAATGGTCAGTATAGAATTATATACGCCGCATATGACGTGTTACCAGATCAGATAATCGGATTCTCAACGCCACCCGACCAGCCGGCGCAGCTCCACCAATTCCACATCAAGCTCGTCGCGGCGCAGTATGGCCACCACGTCACCGTCCGCTGCGGCGACCCAGAGATTCTCGGGGCTCGCAACCTCCCCCACCCGCTCGCCCTCCTTCGAATAGAGCGTCCATCTCTCCCCCGGACTCTCCCACCAGTGGTACTGATGGACCCAGATCAACCCGTTCAACTCGCGGATCCCACTGTGGTAGGGATAGAACTCGGGACGCTCCCAGCTCTCGGCCCCGTCCAGCTCTTCGAAGAGGTCACGGTCCTTGCGTGTCACCGCTCTCGGTTCGGGGCCGGCGCCGAACCCCAGCTCGCGGACCAGTGCCCCCGTCCGATCGAAGATGGGGATCGCGAACTCCATGTTGTCCCGGATGTAGTACTCGTCGCCGAGGACCCCGGAGGAAGCTGCCCGGCGGAAGGGTCCCGGCCACCGGCTCGTCGCCGCGCCCCCGCGCCCGAAGGGCACCAGGAGGCCTTCACCCGCAAGGTAGTGGCCAAGACTGTCCACGAAGGTGCCGGTACTGTCATACCGGGCCAGGATCCAGGGGATTCGCCTGACCGTGGGGGCCTCTACGCCCTCGGGCCTCTGAACCGAGGAGGCCACAAGCATCGAGCCGTCGGCGAAGACCCCTGCAACATCCGGGTAGGGATAACCTTCCCAGGGTTGAATGGTGACTGTCTTCTCCACTGCACCGGCCGCGCCAAGCACGGTCAATCGACGATTCGCGAAGTCGAAGGTGTACAGTCTGTCTTCGACCGCCTGTAGGAATACGAGTGCCTGGTATTCCCCCGGGCCCTCCCCATCCCCGCCGGTTGTGCGCAGCAGTTCGCCAGTGCCTCGATCGTAGTAGCGCAGCGTGTTCGAACTCGCCTCAGCCACGACCAGCGCATCTCCGACCAGCGCCACGCCAACCACACGGAAGAGCGCATCCTCCGGCTTGTCGCCGATCGTCAGCAGGGGATCGCTATCGATCCTCGCGACAATCTGCGCCATCTCCGGCGGTGGAGCGCTTTGGGCGCCACTCAACTCGGCGTCCGGACTTGCGACCGGGGAAAAGACCGGTGCACCGACTGCGCTCATGGCCAGCGGCACCCGAAGACGTCTGCGGATCGCCACGCCTGGCGAACCCAAGCCAGACCTCCCCTCAATACCCCAGAATCCCATATCCACCCTCCAGAATCAGCCGAATCGACACATACATCCCGAACACCCCGAAGAGTACCCAGATGGCGTTCAGCACGCCAACGTAAACATACAGTTCGCCCCTGGAGACATGGCTCTGGTTCTGCCTCCCGGCCACGAGGAAGCTGACCCAGTAGAGCGACGACACGTACGCCCACTGCCAGAACAGCATGGCCCCGACGATCCCGGCGACGACCGCCGGCACGAATTCGAGAGTATACGCCGCATAGAGAAACAGCGTCGGAAGCGGCGTGACGAAACCGTTGCCGACATCGACGTTGAAGGCGAGGGTGCTCCGATCCGAATAGGACGGATCGATGGTCGAGTACGCCCCCCAGACGTCCGCCCCGACCGTCGGAGACAGAAACCGTCTCAGCGGCATCCGGCTGGTGAGGAATTCGATGGCCGGGGTTCGGCCGGTTTCACGTCGCCGCCGGCGCCAGTACTCGGCGCGGGTTCCGATCCGGTCCCTGCGGAAGTAAAGGCACATCTCCCAGTGGCAGATCAGCAGATTCGTCGAGAAGAAGAGACTGAAGAGCGCGTGGATGACGTTGAAGTCTCCATGGAGGTACCAGCGCCCACCGATGCCGGGCACCGCCAGCACGGCGATCACCAGCCCGGCGAGGAGTCCTGCCGGCAGCCCGCTCTGGTTCACGCGCTCCCCGTCACCCGCACCGCTCACCGGCCCTTCGGGCGCGGGATCGGCGGATCCTCAAACCGTCGGCCGCCCCGAACGACCGGCGGCGTCACCGTTTCCGGCGGCACCGTCACGACATGCGGCTGCGGCGTGTACGGCGACATGTCCAGCTCCAGTCCATCGAAATAGTCCCACCGGTGCGGCGGCGTCATCGTCATGTGCCAGCGCTGCAACTCGGTCAGCCGCGCCGGCCTGTACCGGATCGCGAAGTACGGCAGGATGCTCTCGGCCACGTCCTCCCGGCCGGGGAATTCCTCCGCGTAGTCGGAGATGAAGGCACCGTCCGCCTCCTGGGCGGCGAGCCAGGCGGGCGCCTCGCGATGTTCCATGTCGAGCGAGGCGTGCGCGACCTCATGCATGAGCACCTCTTCGAGGAACCCCTCGTCGATGGCGAACCTCGTCGCACTGTCTTCCGTGTGAATCAGGATGCCTCCGGTGTAGGGGCTTCCCCCGAAGAGCCCCTCGCCCGCGTTCACCTCCACTTCCCTGAGTCCCGCCAGGAGCGCTGCCGGCAGTCGCCCGATCGCCGGCGCGAACACCTCGATCTCCACTGCCGCCGCCTCCGAACTGCCGAACTCCGGATTGAACTGCCACTCCACCGTCCGCTCGCCGAACTGCACGTCGAAGAGATAGGCATTCACGGTGATCCAGGCGTCGGCCCGCCGGTCGAAGATCTGCCGCATCCCGCGACCGGTATACGTGACACTGCCGAACGACGAAGGGTCGTCCGGGCCGAGGATGTCCGGGGTTACCCAGACCGTGCCGTCGAAGGGCGGGATTCCCGTATGGGCCAGGGTCAGATCCATGGTGAGGTCCGAATCCGCCGTGAACTCGATGGGCACCGGATGGCTGTAGCCGGGAGGGGCGCCAATGGTGATCCCGAACTTCCCCCCCGGCACATCCGCGAACCGGAACCGTCCGACGGAATCGGTGGTCATGGAAGATGTCGTTTTGCCTTCCAGACGTATGGACGCACCGGGGATCGCCAAGCCCGCCTTACGTACATCGGTCAGGGTTCCGGACACCGTGAACGACCCCTCCGGCTCGACCTCGCCGCATGCGACGGTGGCCAGGCCGGCGATGGCCACCGCCATGAAGAGCTTGATTGGGCGACGCGTCATTTCAGTAGACCTTCCAGGGCACAATCGGACCATCATCCCACGCTCGAATCTCCATCGTAAACTCCGGTTTCCATTCTGCCAACCACAGTTGTCATTCGGACGCGCCACTTCCACTTTCCTCCCATGCCAACCCACTGGGCCATCGACCTCGGCACCTCCAACACGACCATCTGCGAGGACCGCTCCGGGCGGCCGCACGTCGTGAACCTGCCCGACCTCGCCAAGCTGGAACCCGTCACGCAGACCCCCGTCATGCCCTCGTGCGTGTGCGTCATGGACCGGGAGGGCGAGAAGGTCCTGATCGGGCAGGAGGCCGTCACCTACAACTGGGACGGGCGCGCCACCGGCTTCGCGCGCGGCTTCAAGCGCCACCTCGGCATGGAGCGGGGCCGCACCATGGCACGCGTCGGCGGCCGCGCATTCACCGCGTACGACGTCACCTCGTTCTTCCTGCGCGAGGTCGTCCGGACCCTCGAGGCGCGCTTCGACGAAGAGGTCACCGACGTCACCATCGCCACGCCGAGCGGCTTCTACGAAACGTACCGGGCCGAGCTGCAGACGATCCTGCGAAGGGTGAAGCGCCGGGGCTGGTGGGACCGCTTGTGGGCGCGGCTGCGGCGGAAGCCGGGCGGGATCGTGTTCCGCACCCTCGACGAGCCCGTCGCGGCCGCGCTCGGATACGGCGTCGACGTGGGACGCCCCACCACGCTGGTGGCCTTCGACTTCGGCGGCGGGACGATGGAGGCCGCGGTTGTGAGAACCCACGGCGCGCGGACGGTGGAGACAGGCCAGGCCGAGGTGCTGGCGAAGCAGGCGGTCGAACTCGGCGGCGACGACATCGACCGCTGGATCCTGGAGCGCCTTGTACCGTCGGCCCTGCACGACTGGCCCGAGTGGGAGGTCGCGCTCCGCTGGGAAGCCGAGCGCGTCAAGTTGCTGGCGAGCGCGGGGAGCGAGGGCGACTTCACCTTCCGCAACGAGTCCTACGGGCGGCTGGACTACGACGTCCTGAGCGACATCCTCGCCGAAAACGGGCTGTACGCGCGAATCAGGGAGTTGCTCGACGCCCTGCTCACCGAGTTGAGAACCCGCCACGGTGTGCCACCCGCCGAGATCGATGACGTGATTCTCGAGGGCGGGTCCACCCTCCTTCCCGAGGTGCGCAACGTCGTGGGCGACGTGCTGGGGCGCGAGAAGGTGCGGGAGTGGCTGCCCTTCGAGGCGGTCGCGCGGGGGGCCTGCATCTTCGCCGGGGGCGCGCACGTGGAGGACTTCATCTACCACGACTACGCGATCCGGCTCCTCCCCGAGGACGACAAGGGCGCCGAGTACGAGCTGCTCATCCCGGGCGGAACCCGCTTCCCCACGGCCGAGAACTTCGTGACGCGCTACTACGCCCCGGGCTTCGATGGCCAGCGCCACATCAACCTCTTCATCTGCGAGGTCGGGCGCGTGGCCGGGCGTCCGGTCGGCTGGACCGCGCGGCCCAACGGCTCCCGCTACTTCGTCCCCACGACCGCCGGCGAGCGCGCGTTCTGCCTGTGCCTCAACGAGGCCGATCCCGCGCTGCCGCTCAACCCGGCGGGCAGGGGCACGGCGCCCCGCCTGCGCGTCACCTACTCGGTTGACGAAAACCGCTGGCTGTGCGTAACGGTACATGACCTGCAACGAAAGACCGATCTGAAGGCGAAACACCCGGTGGTGCGACTGCGATGAACGAGCGGGAGGAAACCGAATGAGCGCGCTCAAATCCCTCTTCGGGGCGAGCCGCGAGGAAATCTGGCGGCAACTTGCCCGGGAGGTGGGCGGGCGATTCCTCGACGGCAGCGTCTTCAGGCCATCCGCCGTTCAGGCTCGGACCGACGACTGGATCATCACGCTCGACACCCTCTCCGACCCGAATTCGGGCGCCACCTACACGAGACTCCGCGCTCCCTACTTCAACCCGGAACGCTTCAGGTTCGAGATCTATCGGGCGGGGTTCTTCACCGAGTTGTGGAAGGGGATGGGGATGCAGGACATCGAGGTCGGTCATCCCCGCTTTGACCGGGATTTCGTCATCAAGGGCAATGCACCCGGACGCGTCCGGCGGCTCTTCGACAACGAGAAGATTCGTCGGCTTATCGACGCCCTGCCGCGAATCCGCCTGTCGGTGAAGGCGCACGAGGGAATGCTCAGCAAGTTCCCCGCCGGGGTGGACGAACTCCACTTCCAGGCCACCGGATCGATCAAGGATCTCGGACGGCTCCGTACCCTCTTCGACCTTTTCTCCGAGGTCCTGCAGGAGGTGTGTCACGAGGGGAAAGCGTACGAGGACGATGTCAGGATTCACATGCGCCGCCTGCGCGCTCCCGGAGGGCAGATCAGGGACAGGCACCTGATCTGGGAGGGGAACGAGCCGCGGCGCGACGCGGCCTCCGCACTCGGACGGCTCGGAGACCCCGAAGCCGCCTCCGCGCTCACCGCCGTTCTCAAGGACAGGGACATCGTGCTCATCGCACGGGCCATCGAAGCACTCGCCCAAATCGGAGATCCGAGTGCGATCGGCCCACTTGTTCGCAGACTCGGCGACACCAAGTTGGCTGATGGCCGGCCCATTTGCGACCGCGTGGCCGATGCGTTGCGGCAGCTGGGTGAGGACGTACTCGTCGACGCCTTCCTGGGCGCATCGGGAGGCAACTTCGCGCGCCTCAAGGCCTACGACGGCGAATACCGCGAAGAGATCATCGAGGCGCTCTGCAACTCGATCCGCTGGCGCTCCGCCGAGCACCCGGCCAACGCGCTTGCCGAAATCCACGCCGTGGAGGCGCTACCCCGGCTGCGAGCAATCCTCACGAACTTCGGCGGGCGAAACCCCACCGGCCAGGCGGTCGCGGACGCGATCAGGCGGCTTGAGGCGCGGGCGTCGCTCCCACGCGCCGCCGCCGCGGCCGATGTCGAAGTGGATACCCTGCCCCGGGCAGCAGGGGAACCGGGTCCCGACCGCGGGACCCTGCCGCGTGGCTCGCGGGCGCCAGACGGCCCGCGCTAGCGAGCGACTTCTAGGCCCCGGGCAGCCGATACGGAATGGACTTGCCGACCGCTTCGTCGACCGTCTCCGGAGTGAGCAGCACGGTCACCTCCACCGTGAGCGCACCCGCGGCGGCGATGTTCAGGGAGAGCGCCGTCGCCGCCGCCTCGTCGGGCAGGTCGGCGATCAGGTAGAGGTCGCAGTCTCCGAAGGCGTAGTAGAATCCCTCCAGGGTGCCGCCGGCGCCCTCGATCGTCTGGCGCAGAGCGGCTTCCCGGCCCGTGCCGCCCTCGGCGAGCAGTCCCTTCAGGCCGGATTGCGTGTAACTGGTGCGAAACATGTACTTGGCCATGGTGTCCTTCGTTGTCCAGGGTGGCCGGTGGATGGGGTGGTGAAATGTAGCAGTCCGTGGCCAAATCCGCGCGAGACTGAGCACCGACCGCCGAAACCCGATCCGCACGGACGGTGTAAGGGTAAGGGGCCGCCTGCCCAAGGGCCGGATCCTCCATCCGGTGGTGACAACACGGCGGGCTCGTCAGTCGGTCCCGGAAAGGAACAGACCCCATGACGATTCGATCCTTCGCTCTTGACGGTGTTCGGTCCGCTCGTGTCGGCATCGCGTGCGATCATCCAGGGAGAAGCGGGGTCCTTTCGGCCACCGCCCGCGACTTGGCGCCGGGGATGGCCAGATACCTGCTGGCGCTAACGCTACTTGGTGCGCTGACGTCCTCCAACCCCCTTGCTGGCCAGGAGTCAGGCGACTTCGTCAGAGTGTCCGGGAACCTGACGGCTCAATTCATCCGCTCCGACAGCACGGGCCTCTACCTGTCCACCGGCTTCGTTCCGTACGATGACGTCACATCACTGGAACTGCTGGTCGGCACCCGGGCGCTGGAAGGGTTGTTCAAGGGCATAGCGATCGGGGCCGGTGCCGGGTTGGGTTTGTCGTCGGTCGCATGTCTTCTCTTCTGGATCACGGATGAGCCTTCGGATCAGCCGACAGAGTTTACCGCCTCCTCTATGTGCGGACTTGTCCTCGTGACAGTTGTGCCGATTGGCGGGCTGGGTGGGGGTGTCGTGGGTACTGTGGTGGGACTGGCCACCAGCAGGTTCACCCTGATCCCGTTGCCGACCAGCAGATTGGGGATGTTGGATAGCGTCGGCGGGCGCTTCGGCCTGACGCTGGGAGTGCGGTTGCGATTCTGAACCACTCGCAGTCCGTGGAGAGAGCCCCGCGAGCACCGAGAGCGGCGAGGCGCAGGGCTGGCAAGGCGCGACGAAGGGGGAATGGCAGCGCTATTCGCCCGAGGAGCAACGCAGTGCGAAGCCCTGGATCAGCAAAATGTATATCGCACATGACACAGTGTAATGTGTACTTTACATCGCGAAAAGGTGGAGCGAAGCGGCCAGCCCGGGTGCATGGCCGTTCGAATGCCGGGGGGATTCTGTTCACGGGCTGCTCGAGAGGCGGGAGCGGTTGCCGAAGGGGTAGCTGGACTGTCAGCTTCCCAGGGAGAAGATTCCCATTACTCCCGGGAGGCGCCTCATGCGCACCACCTTCACCCTCAACGGGAAGCCCGTCACCAGCGACGCTCCCGGCAACGCCATGGTCCTCTGGGTCCTGCGCGAGCGACTCGGCCTGACCGGAACCCGGTTCGGCTGCGGGGTCGGCGAGTGCGGGGCCTGCACGGTTCACCTCGACGGAGAGCCGGTGCAATCCTGCCGGCTGCGCCTGTCGCGCGTCGAGGGGCGGGCGATCACCACAATCGAGGGCCTCTCGCCCGACCGGTCCCACGCGCTGCAGCAGGCCTGGATCGAGGAGGAGGTGCCGCAGTGCGGCTATTGCCAGTCCGGCCAGCTCATGCAGGCCGCGAGCCTGCTGGCGGCGAATCCGTCGCCGACCCGCGACGAGATCGTCGACCATATGGACGGCATTCTCTGCCGCTGCGGAACCTACGGCCGGATCATCCGCGCGATCGAGCGCGCCTCCGCCGTGAACGCGGCGCCCGCCGGGAGGACACGATGACGACGCACACGCAGTCCCCACCCCGCGAGGCCTCACAGTCACGCAGATCCTTCCTCAAGAAAGCCGGCGGCGGCCTCTCCTTCGTCCTGGTCTTCGGCCCGGCCGGCCTGGCCGCGCGCCGCCCGGGTACCCCGGACACTCTCGACGCCCTGATGCGCGCGGACACACCGGACTCGCGCGCCGCGGAACACCCCTTCGGCGCCTGGGTCCGGATCGCGACCGACGGCCAGGTCCTCATCTACAACCCCGCCGCCGAGATGGGCCAGGGGTCCATGACGGCGCTCCCCGTCATTCTCGCCGAGGAGATGGACGCCGACTGGGACAAGGTCCGTATCGAGCATTCGCCGGTCGAGCCCGGAGTGTACGGTCGCAGCTGGAGCGGCCGCGGACGCGGCGGATCGATGATGACGGCGGGCAGCATGGCGGTGCGAGGGTACTACATGAACCTGCGGCTGGCCGGCGCGCAGATCCGGCGCGTGCTGCTGGACAACGTCGCGCGCGAGTGGGGCGTGCCCGCGGGCGAACTGACGACCGAGCCGGGTGTGGTCGTGCACGCCGCGAGCGGGCGGCGGATTTCGTACGGCGAGGTGGCCGCCTTCGCCGAGGTGCCGGACGAGCTGCCCGAAGTGAGCGAAGCGGAGCTCAAGTCGCCCGGGGACTTCCGGCTGATCGGGCACTCGGTGCCGCGCCACGATGTCCCCTCGAAGACCGACGGCAGCGCGATCTACGCGCTGGACGTGCAGGTGCCGGGGATGCTCTACGGGGTGATCGCGCGGGCGCCCGTTCACGAGGCGAGTCCGGCGTCGTTCAACGAGGCCGAGGTGCGGGGGCGGCCGGGGGTGGTGGGGACCGTCACGCTCGACTACGGGGTCGGGGTGGTCGCCGAGACGGTCGAGGATGCGTTCGCCGCGCGGAACGCGATGGAGATCGAGTGGGGAGGGGCGCAGGCCGACGGGTTCGACAGCGTGACGGCGCTGGAAGCCTATGCGGGGATCGCGGACGGGGAGAGCCAGGGACGCCCGCTCTCCGCGAGTGGAGACGTGAGGGCCGCAATGGCGAGCGCGGCCACGCGCTACGAGGCCGACTACTTCAACGACTACGTCTACCACGCGCAGATGGAACCGCTGGGCGCGGTCGCCTCGGTGAACCCGGCGGGTGACGGCGCCGAGGTCTGGGCCGGGACGCAGGCGCCGGACATGGCCCGCGCGGCGGTCGCGCGCGAACTCGGCGTGCCCGTGGAGCAGGTCACCTTCCATCCCTGCTACCTGGGCGGCGGACTCGGCCGACGGACGATGGCCGACTACATCGTCGAGGCCGTGCAGCTGTCACGGTCGGTGCGGCGCCCGGTGAAGCTGGCCTGGACGCGCGAGGACGACCTGCAGTACGGCGCCTTTCGTCCGATGTCGCTGCAGCGGCTGGCGGGCGGGGTGGATGCGGGTGGCAATCTCACCGCGTGGACGCACACGGTGGTCGGCGACGGCCGGGGCCTGCTCGCGTCGGGGATCGGCATCCAGTACTACGACATCCCGAATCAGCGCATCGAGATGCGCACGGCCGGCCATGGTGTCCGCACCAAGCACTGGCGGGCCGTCGGGCACGGACCCAACAAGTTCGCGATCGAGTCCTTCATCGACGACATCGCCCGCGGCGAAGGCATCGATCCGGTCGAATTGCGGCGGAGGTTGCTCAGGGGATCGCCGCGCGGGATCGCGGTTCTGGACCTGGTGGCCGAGATGGCCGACTGGGGGGGTGCGCCGCCGAGCGGGCGAGCACGGGGCGTGGCCTTCGTCGAACGGAGCGGCACGCTCGCCGCCGGAGTGGCCGAGATTTCACGCGAGGAAGACACCGGCAGGATCCGCGTGCACCGTTTCTGGTGCGCCGCCGACGGTGGCGTCGTCGTGCAGCCGCGCAACGCCCGCGCCCAGATCGAGGGCGGCATCGTCAACGGGCTGAGCACCGCGCTGTTCGAGCGACTCACCCTCAGCGACGGCCGGGTGGAACAGTCCAACTTTCACGACTACTCGATCCTGCGCATGTCCGACATGCCCGATATCGAGGTGCGCTTCATCGAGTCGAACGAGGCTCCGATGGGGCTCGGCGAACCCGGTGTGCCGGTCGCGGCCGGTGCCGTCGCCAACGCCTTCGCGGCGCTCACGGGACGACCGCTTCGCCACATGCCGTTCACGCCGGACCGGGTCGTGGAGGCGCTCAACGGGTGACGATTCACCGCATGAACACCTGCCAAGCCGTCCCCCGCCCCGCCCTCTCGCGGGGTATCGTCGCGCTCCTCCTGCTCCCCCTGGTGGCCGCCTGCGACCGCCCCTACGACGGTCCCCCGGTCACAGAGCACGACAGCGCCGGCGTCCGCATCGTCGAAGCCCACGTACCGGTGTGGACCGACTCGACCGCTTGGCGCCTGGACGAGGAGCCGGTCCTCGATCTGCACGCGCTGGGACCCACAGACGCGTACACCTTCTTCCGGATCCGAGGAATGAGGAGGCTGGGCGACGGCGGCATCGCGGTCGTTAACGCGGGCACGGGTGAAATCCGCCTCTTCTCCGCGCTCGGCGATCACATCATGTCGGTCGGAGGCCAGGGCGAGGAACCGGGGGAATTCGGCAGACTTGAAGGGATCGAACTCGTCGGCGACTCCATCTTCGCGCTCGACTCGGATGGCGACATTGCGGTCTTCGGTCCCGTCCCGGACCCAATCCACATCCGCACGATGAGCCTGGACTACGTCGAGATCTGGGGCCTCCATTCCCTCGACGACGGCACGCTTGTCGTACCGGCGATCACGTCGGAACCACCGCCCGCCGCCACCGGCATCGTGCGCACTCCGCGCGCGCTCCTTCGCCTGAACCTGGATGGTCAGTCGGTGGACAGCATCGGGACGATCGCCGGGTCCGAAGAGTACACCGACAACGTGTCCTTCAGCGGCACGCCCCTCTTCCCCAAGTCCTCCATCGTCGCCTCGCGCAATGGCCGGATCTACTATGGATCCGCCGACCTGATGGAGGTCCGGGAACTGGGGCCGGGCGGTGAGCTCCTGCGCGTCCTGCGCATCCCAGACTACCCGCTCGAACTCAGCGAGGAACTGGTGGAGGCCGAACGGCAGGCGCGCCTGGGGAGCGTTCCGGCCATGCTGGGCGAGGCCATCCAGTCCCTGCCGACGCCCAAAACCCGGCCCGCGTACCGCGACATGCTCGTGGACCCGACCGGTGCGATCTGGCTGCGGCCCCACGAGGGAATCACCGAAGGCGGCACGCCGCTGGACTGGCAGGTGATCGACGCCGACGGCACCTGGCTCGGCGGCGTGACGGTGCCGACCAACGTCCGGATCTGGGACATCGGGACCGACGAAGTGCTGGGGAGCTGGATCGACGAGCTGGGGCAGCAGCATCCCATGGTGTTCCGGTTGAGGCGGGGTGGGGTCGGAGGCGGCGGCTGACCCAGGCGGCGGGCGGGAAGCCCACCCGTGGACGGGGGATGGGACCGACAGTAGCTTCGCCCCATGAACCCATCCTACCCCTTCTCAAGACCGAAGTTCGGGCGCGGTGTGGCTCCCGGACGCCTCATCCTCGCGACCACGGCGGCAGTCCTCCACGCCTGCGCACCCTCCGACGACGCTCCGCCGCAGGCGTTCCAGCGGGACAGCGCAGGCATCACGATCGTGGAGTCCTTCAGTCCCGCGTGGGGCGACTCGGCACGGTGGCGTGTCGACCCTGAACCCCTCCTCGACCTCGCCGAATCCGGGACCGGCGATCCGCACAACTTCTACTTTGTCAGGGGCATGAGGCGTCTCTCGAACGGGTCCCTGGTCGTGGCGAACCAGGGTTCGAACGAGATCCGGAAGTTCTCCGCCGACGGGAGATTCCTGGCTTCGGCGGGCGGGGACGGCGAGGGTCCCGGTGAGTTCAGCAACCTGCAGCAGATCGAACTGGTGGGCGATTCGATCATCGCGCGGGGCATCCGGTCGCGCGTCGCCCTCTTCGGACCCGGCCTGGAACACCTCCGCACCACCCGGCTCGAGGACTATGTGCGCAACCTCCACCATCTGCGCGACGAAACCCTGGTCGTACAGGCGATCATGGAATTCTCCGAGACGTACGGTGTGGTGCGTGAGCCCGAGGCACTCGTGCTCTATGATCTGGAGGGGGTCCGGGGGGACAGCATCGGCTCGACCTCGGGCGGGGAGGAGTATGTCGCCGAAGTTCTCAGCGCGCCGCCGCTCTTCCAGAAGGAGGCACTCGTGGACACGTACGAGGGCCGGATCTACACGGGTGCCTCGGACCGGATGCAGGTCGAGGAACTGACGCCAAGCGGCGATACCGTGCGCATTCTCCGCATCCCCGATTTCCCGCTGGCACTGACGCCCCAACAGGTTGAGGCCGAACGGAGTGCGCGGCTCGACATTGAGCTGCCGCAGGGTGTTGCGTCGCTCCCGCCGTACTTCGTCCAGGCCATCGAGGACATGCCTTCACCCGAGACCCGGCCCGCGTACGAGGCCCTGCTGGTGGACCCGGCCGGGGCGATCTGGCTCCGGCCGTTCCGGGGGATGAGCGAGGCGGGCGGACCGGTGCAATGGCTGGTGCTGGGTCCCGACGGAAGCTGGCTGGGGGGCGTGGAGATTCCCGAGGACTTCCGGGTGATGCACATCGCTGTGGACGAGGTCCTCGGGGTGTGGACGGACGAAATGGATGTGCAGCATCCGCAGGTGCGGCGGTTGAGACGCGGTGGGGGGTAGCAAACCTGTTGCCTTCCGAAGGGCGGCAATCCATCCTTCGAGTGTTACTGAAGAGCGGAGCCGGACAGGAGACGCCGCAGGCATGAAGATCCGTGAAATCGAGGTGGTCGTCTAGGCCATGTTGGCTCGGCTCACCCCGTTGGCGTTGGTTGCCGCCCTCCTCCCCCACCCCGCCCACCCCCAGCGCCTCTCCGACCCCCCCTCCGGCGACCTGGCCACGCTTTCCGTCCCCCGCTTCCCCATCCCCCCCTCCCCCATCGAGCTGACCGGTCCGGTGCGTCCCGGCGAGTACCTCGGCGTCACGGGACCGCGCGCCGCGTGGCTCGGCCTCGAGACCGGCCAGGCCGAACTGTGGATCCACCCCCTCAAGGTCGGAAACGGCTTTCAGCTCTCCTTTTCGACGCCCGGTTACGGCACGCCCATCCCCGGCGACCGCGTCGCGCGCACGGTGCAGATCCGCCCCGAGCTCGCGACCATCACCTACAGCCACGCGGCCTTCCAGGTGCGCCAGCACATCCTCGCGCCCCGGGACACGGCCGCCTCGGGGATCCTGGTTCTGCTCGAAGTCGACAGCCCGGAACCGATGGAGATCGTCGCCGAGTTCCACCCGGTCCTCAACTACATGTGGCCGGGATCGCTGGGCGGGCAGTACGCGTACTGGGATGGGGGGCGGCGCGTCTTCGTGCTCTCCGAGAGCCTGCAGGAGCGCAACGCGGTGGTGGGCTCGCCATGGGCCACCAACTCGGTCGAGCACCCCGCGCACCAGCTCGGCGAGGCGCCGCGCACGATGGTCATTCCGGTCGATCCCGAGCGCGCTCGGCGCGAATTCATCCCGATCGCGGTGGCGGGTGGAGGCGTCCCGCGCGACACCGTCTTCGCCCGCTACGCGCACCTGATCGCGAACGCCGAGGCGCTGTACCAGGGCACCCGCGCCTGGGCCGACTCGGCGCTCGCCAACACCGCCTCGGTCGAGACCCCCGACCCGTCGCTCGACCTGGCGCTCGAGTGGGCCAAGATCAATCTGGAGGAGCAGCGCGTCTGCAACCCCGACCTGGGGTGCGGGTTCGTCGCGGGGTGGGGTCTGTCGCGCAACGGCACGCGCCCCGGCTTCGGCTGGTTCTTCGGCGGGGACGCGATGATCAACACCTACGCCATGGATGCGCTGGGCCAGTGGGAGCTGGTCGCCGAGGAGCTCGCCTTCCTGGCGAAGTACCAGCGCGACGACGGCAAGATCACCCACGAGATCTCGCAGGCCGCCGCCCACATCCCCTGGTTCGACACCTACCCGTACGCCTACTACCACGCCGACACGACCCCCCACTGGATGTACGCGCTCTACCTGTACTGGCTGGCGAGCGGCGACGACGACCTGCTGCGCGAACTGTGGCCGGCGTACCGGCGCGCGTGGGAGTGGTGCCTGAGCGCCGAGACCGACGGTGACGGGATCATCGAGAACACGGTGGGGGGGCTGGGGGCGGTTGAGGTGGGCGGACTGGGCGAGGCCCTGCACCAGGACATCTACCTGGCGGGGGTCTGGGTCGCGGCGCTCGAGGGGACGCCGGAGATGGCGGAGCGGATGGAGGACAGCGAGGTCCTCGACGCCGCCAACCGCATCGCCCCGACGGCCCGCCGAACGCTCAACGACGCCTACTGGCGCGATGACGACGGACACCACGCCTTCGGCATCCTCGCGGGCGGCGGCACCAACGACAACCTGACCGTGTGGCCCGCTGCCGCCGCCGCATTCGGCCTCTTCGACGAGGACCGCGCCCGCGGCACCCTGTCCCGGATCGCGGGCGACCGCATCTCCTCCGACTGGGGCGCGCACATGCTCTCCACCGAGAGCCCGCTCTACCACCCGCTCCAGTACAACATGGGCACCGTGTGGCCCTTCGTGACCGGGTTCGCGTCGTGGGGACAGTACCGCTACCGCCGTCCCTGGGCGGGATTCCACCTCATGGACGCCATCAAGCAGATGACCTTCGACTTCAGCCTCGGCCGCCACGGCGAACTGTTTTCGGGGACCTTCTACCAGCCCCTCGACCAGACCGTCCCGCACCAGTTCTTCGCCACCTCGATGCTGGTGACGCCGCTGCTGAGGGGTGTGTTCGGGTGGGCACCGGACGCGCCGAATGGCAGGGCTCGGCTGGCGCCACAGCTGCCGCCGGACTGGCCGGAGGCGGCGGTGCGGGGGCTTAGAGCGGGCGCGACCACGCTGGACGTGGCGATCGCGCAGGAGTGGGGGGCGGGGGGCGGGGAACAGAGGGTGGTGATCCGCAGCGAGGGGCCGCCAATGGTGGTTCACTTCGTGCCGGATCTGCCGGTGGGGGCGACGGGGATGCAGGTGCAGGTTGAGGGAACGGATCAGGTGGGCGGTGCGTTGGCGGGAGAACGCGTGCGCCCCGGGCCGGTCCCGCTTACGGTCCGCGTGACCGAGGGCCAGGTGATCGAGCTGGTCGCGACCTGGGAGGGCGGGCTCACGGTGGCGCCGCCAAGGATCGATCTGGAGCCCGGGCAGCGGAGCGGGGGGCCGCGCGTGATCGACCTGGTGGCGGAGGGTGAGGGGTGGCTGCTCACGGTGGAGGGCAACGCGGGGCGCGCGTATGACTTCGGGTTGTTCGGGACGCCGGTGGCGGTGGAGGTGGTGGACGGGGCGGTGGAGGTGGTGGGCGGGGGGGAAGGGAGGCTCAGGATCGGGTTCTCGGGTGACTCAGGGCGCGTCACGGCGCGGGTTCGGTTGACGCCGGGACGGCGTTGAGCGGGCAGCTCAGCTGTTTCAACAACCCAATGTGTCAACCATGGTTTCCATTCTGTAAACTGAAATTTCCATTTCGGACCGATGGCGACGCGGATATCACGGTAAGGTCCGCGACGCCGCCGAATGCTACCCGTCCGAACCGAACAGTGCCTTCTTCACAAACTCGTTCCGGAAAACCCCATCCGGGTCGCACTCCTCGCAGATCGCCCTGAACTCGCCCAGCCCCGGATAGCCGTCCTCCACCTGCGATCCGTCGAGCGGAAACCACTTGCCCCAGTGCAGACGCGCCCCGAACCGCGCCGCCATGACCACCGCCAGCAGTCTGGCCACCGCCTCGAAGTCAGTGCGCGGCTCGGTGAAGGTGATGAGACTGATCGCGTACCAGTCCTGCTCTTCGATCCCGTGGCAGGACGCCATGGAGATCAGCGTGTCGTCGGGCTGGAGGCGGCGGACGCAGATCGGATAGTGGTGACTCCAGGTGCCGCGAATCCCCATGAACGCCTCCCACTCGCCGACCGTCTCGATGCTCTCGCGCACTTCGGTTGACGGCACATGGCCGGCATCATCCGCGGACCGCAGCACCTCGACTACGGACACAAGCGCCTCGCGCAGGTGATTACGCGGCACGAACACCTCCATCTCAAGGTGGCGGAAGAGGTCGTGGCGCATGAGGAGCTGGCGGTCGCTGCGGTCGGTCACCCGCCAGCGGGGAAAGAGACACGCCGGGAGCATGCGCCGGTACAGCATCCTCACCAGCCGTCGGCTCCGGAGCCAGGATGCGGCCAACTTGACGCACACGTGCAGGCCCACGTCGATCACGAGCAACCAGTAGACCCGGTACAGCGCCGCCGCTCCCGACCGCCGGTTGTCCGCGGCCACGGCGCGCTCGTGCGCCAGGTACGTCCACACGCGGGGAAGGATGTACCACTGCTGCAGGGGGGCGGTCGCTTCCCCCCTCAGCACATCGTCCAGTCCGTCCCGCCAGACGCAGCGCTCGCGCACGTAGTACTGAGGCACGCACCGAAGCGTGACCTCGAGCACGATGCCCATGGCCCCGACCGAGCATCGGGCGGCACGCAACCCCGCACCCGAATCCACGGTACGCACGACCGGCCGCCCGTCCTCGCCGAAGCACGCGATGCGCATGGCCACGACGTAGTGCGACATGCTGTTTCTCCCCGAGCCGTGCGTCCCGGTCGCGACCGCGCCCGCGACCGTCTGGCGGTCGATGAGCCCGATCGACGGGAGCGTGAGCCCATGTCGCGCGAGGTGTCGCAACAGCGTACCGATCCGGCACCCGGCACCGACCGTCACGCAGGCGCGATCGTCGTGCACGCGGATGGCACGAAGGTGACGGAGGTCGACGAGCGCGTCCCGCGTTTCGATGCCGGGGTTCCAGGAGTGTCGGGCACCCACGGCGCGGATCGTGCCGTCGCGGTGTTCGTCCAGGATCCGCAATACCTCGTCTTCGGTTTGCGGGGCGTAGCGTTGACGCGGTCGGAAACAAATGTTTCTGCCGAAGTTGACGATCTCGCGGGTGGAGCGGGTCGCGGAGACGAGAGCGGAATGCGGCACGGTGTTCAGGTCTTTGGGGATGTTCTGGAAATGCCTCGAAGGCCCCGGTTAGCTTGCAGCGATGTCCTGGTTCACCCCGACAGCCCGTGGTGAGCGGGTTGCCGGGTGCCCCGCCCGACAAGGAGCGTCGAGGTGCGCATAGTAGCCAACAGCCGGATCTGATGCTCGTCGGCGCCCTCGAGGCGAACCGCTGGGCCGGCCTGGTCCTCGCCGCCGGACCGGACGACGGGATCGGGGTGCGGCTCGCCTTCACAGACCCGCGGGGACACCGCCGCGACCGGGACGACTGGTACTGGATGGTCTCGCGGGCCGGCCCCCACGTGCCCGACGGGTCGTACGCGCGCGTCGAGTTCGACCTGGGCGCGGAACCGTCGCCGTCTTCGACACCGTCGGCGAGCACGCTGATCCTGGAGTGGTCGCGCCGGGGTAACGCGGTGGCGGTGCGCGCGACGGTGAAGGCGCCGGGCCGTCTGGAGGTGATCGGGGACGCGCCGTGGGGATGGGCGGGGCGGTGGGTGGAGGTGGGGGGGGATGGGGAGGGGGCGGGGGGTGAGGGGTGGCGGGGGAGTCTCGAGAGTGGCGTGGAGATCGCGGCCGCGTTCTCGGAGGGGACGATGCCGTGCCGGGTGCCGGGGTCGTCGCGGGGTGAGGTGGCGAGATGCCTCGATGTCGAGGAGGGGGTGGAGGGAAGCGTGGTGATGGTAGCCGTGTGGGGTGGGGAGGGGGTGGGGGTGGAGGCGGCCGGACTCGTCGGACGGGCGGACCGCTGGATCGACGAGGCGCGCGCGGAGTGGAGGATGCGGCAGCCCGGCGTCGCGGGAGTCCCCCCGGACCTCGTGGAGAGCATCACCGACAACCTGATGTGGATGGTCCTGCTGCAACCCGGAACCGGCAGGCTCTACACCCCCGCGGGCCGGCGCTGGATCTTTCCGAAGCCGGCGGCGAACAGCCGGCCCTCGGACACACCCGGAGACAGCCTCGCTTCAGGCGCGGACGCCGACCCCGGCCCCGACGACTGGACCGTCTTCGGCTGGGACACCTTCTTCAACGCCCTCCTGCTGGCCACCATCTCCGGCGAACTAGCCTGGTCCACGCTCCTGACCGGCATCGAGTCCCGTTACCCCAACGGCAACGTCCCCAACTGGCGCAGTCGCCACGGCGGCACCCCCGACCGCTCCCAGCCCCCGATCGGCTCCTTCGCGGCCCTGGGACTTCACCACCTCCACCCCGACCCCGCCGCCCTTTCCAGCGCCTTTCACGGCCTCCTCGAATGGTGCGACTGGTGGGTAACGGACAAGGACGGACGGCCGCGCCGCGAAGGCCTCACGCCGGGCCTCTTCGCCTGGGGTTCCGACACCGACCTCGTACCCGGCCCTGGCCGCGTCCCCCCGTGGGAGGAGGGCGCCGACGGCCACCAGCGCGCCGCCTGGGAGTCGGGCCAGGACGACCTCCCCCTCTGGGACGAGGCCGAGTGGGACCCGCAGCGGCAGATCCTCGCCATGTCGGCCGTCGACCTGTGCAGCTACCGCGCCCTCGACCTCGATTGCCTGTCGCGTCTCGCGCGCATCGTCGGAGACCACGCCACCGCCGGGCGGCTGGAGCGCGACTACCGCCGCTTGGCGACGACCATGAACCGGGTCCTCTGGTCCGCACCGGCCGGTCTCTACCTGGACGAACTCCCCTCCGGCCCGTCGCCGCGCGTCGCCGCATCGAACTTCCTCCCGCTCATCGCCGGCGTCCCCTCCCCCCGGCGCGCCAGGCGCATGATCGAAACCCTGCGCGACCCCACCCGCTTCCACGGCG
The DNA here is from genome assembly GCA_965211795.1 of Longimicrobiales bacterium. Lineage (GTDB taxonomy): Bacteria > Gemmatimonadota > Gemmatimonadetes > Longimicrobiales > Gaopeijiaceae > Bin94. Next base: position 1,402,920 of record OZ242973.1, on the reverse strand, counting down.
AACACATGCTGCCCACCATCCCGCGCGACGACCCCGCCTTCGACGACCAGCAGTACTGGCGCGGCGCGATCTGGCCGCCGATCAACTACCTCGTCCTCCAGGGACTGCGCCGCTACGGCTTCCACGACCTCGCCCACGACCTCGCCTGGAAGGGTGCGCGCATGTTCCTCGCCGACCGTCGCCGTACGGGAATGTGCCGCGAGAACTTCGATGCCCGCACGGGTGAAGGGTGCGGTCAGCGCTTCCAGAGCTGGGCCCCGCTCCTCGCGCTGGGGGCGCTGGAGGAACTCGGCAGCCAAGGCACGCCGAGTACCGTCTGAACGACCGCGAGCGAAGTGTCCGCGGATTCGCGGATCGCCCGCGAACCCGCTACGCGCAAGCCGTCAGCCGGCGTCGCAGGCCGAGGTCTCCGGGTGGGCGGTCCAGCTCTCGAAATCCTCGCCCCCCGCGGAGAGCTCCACGGCGGCCGACTCGCCGGCACCGAGGTCCTGGCGCTCCGTGGGGCCGAGCTCGGAACCGCCCGCCAGATGGACTTCCACCCGAACGGCGCACACGGTCCCATCGGTCGTGTTCTCCGCCGTGCCGATGAAGGCGCCGCGCTCTTCGTCGAAGGAGAGGGTCAGCCGGATCCCGCGCCGCGTCGCGTCCCAGCTGTCCGCGCGGCCGATGTACTCTCCCGATTCCTCATCCCCCTCACCACCCTCACCATGCTCGTCGCCCTCGGCGTGCTCGCCGCCCTCTGCGTGCTCTGCACCCTCATCGTGCTCGCCACCTTCGCCACCCTCGGCATGTTCACCGGCCTTCCCCCCCTGGGCACTTTCCCCAGCGCCCCCCTCCACTTGTTCACCGGTTTCGAGTTGCTCGTTCTGTTCAGCGCCCGCGGAGTCCGCCGCCTCTTCGCGCGGGCCGCCGCAGCCGCTCACTCCGGCAAAGGCGAGCGCGAGGACGATAGCCATGATCGGTTGGGTGAGGGTGTTTCTCATCTGATTGACCTTTCGCAAAGGAGGGGTACAACAGCAGCCGCTCTTTTCGGAAGCGGCTTCTGAATATACGGATCCGACTACTCCTGTTCCTTGAGCACCCGCACCATCACCCCCACCACCTCGTCGATCTGCTCCTCGGTGATCACCAGCGGCGGCAGCACCCGGATCACCGTCGTTCCCGCAGGCAGCGTGAGCACCCCCGCCGCGCCAAGGGCTTCGATGTAGGGGCGGACTCGTTCCTTCAGCTCCACCCCGATCATGAGGCCAACCTGGCGAACCGCGCGCACCCGATCCGGCATCGCCGCCTCGAAGCGTGCACGGAAGCGCGCGCCCAGCACCTCCGCCCGCTGGGCCAGCCGCTCCTCCTCCATGAAGCCGATCGCGGCCAGCCCCGAGGCACACGCCAGCGGGTTGCCCCCGTAGGTGGTCCCGTGCTTGCCGGGCGGCACCTGGACGCGTTCGTCGGCCATGACGGCTCCCAGCGGCACGCCCCCGGCGATCGCCTTGGCCAGGCAGAGCATGTCGGGGACGACCCCGTAGTGCTCGCAGGCGAACATGCGGCCGGTGCGGCAGAAGCCCGTCTGGATCTCGTCGAAGACCAGGAGCGCGCCCGTCTCGTCGCAGACCTCTCGCGCCGTCTCCAGAAACTCCGCCGTGGCCGGACGGATCCCGCCCTCGCCCTGTACCGGCTCGATCAGCACGGCCGCGGTGCCCTCGCCGACGGCCGCGCGCAGCTTGCCCGGGTTGTTGAATGGGATGAAGGAGTAGCCGGGGACGAGGGGTTTGAAGACGTCCCGATACGCCTCCTTGTGGGTGGCGGAGAGCGCGCCCAGGGTGCGGCCGTGGAAGCCGCGCATGGTGGACACGATCCCGGTGCGACCGGTCGTGAGACGCGCGAACTTGATCGCCGCTTCGACCGACTCGGCCCCCGAGTTGCAGAGGAAGCCGCGCGAGAGGCCGCCGGGCGCGATCGCGGCCAGCTTCGCGAGCAGCCTCGCGCGCACGTCGTTGTAGAAGATCCCGGGACAGGTCACCAGCGTTCGCGCCTGTTCGGCCACCGCAACCGCCACCGCCGGGTTGGCGTGCCCCACGCTCGCCACCCCGATCCCGGCCACGCAGTCGAGGTAGCGGCGCCCCCGGTCGTCCCACACCTCCGCCCCCCGCCCCCTCACGATCGTGATGTCGCGCTTGGGATACACTTCGAGCCCGAATTCCTGCTCCACCTCGCGGGCGCCCTCCACCCCCCGTCCCCCGCCCCCCGGCTCGCGGCTACTCATCACACCTGCTCATATACTCACATACACACATACACATGTATCTCACCCGATCACGGTCCCCTTCCCCGCCATCACGTCCGCCACGGGATGTTCGCTGCGCCCGTCCGCGATCACCACCCGGGTCGACCCCGACTGCACCAACCGCCGAATCGCCATCAACTTGCGCTTCAGGCGCCCGGTCGCCTCCTTCTCGCGGCGGGCCAGATCCGCGCGCGGGATGTCGGCCACCACCGATCCGGGATCGTTCTCGTCCTCCAGAAAACCCGGCGCCTCGATCAGCTGCACCACCAGTTCGGGCTCGAGGGCCGCGCTCAGCAGCGCCACGACGTCGTCGTTCTCCGAGTTGACGGCCACGTTGCGCTCGTCGATGATCGGCACCGTCATCACCGGCACGAACTCGTTGTCCAGCAGCAATCCGAGCAGCTTTCGGTTCACGGCGACCGGCTTGCCCGAGAAGTCGCGCTTGACGAGCGTCTTGCCGCCCTCGCGCACGCGGATCCCCTTGTTGCGCATGCCCCGAACCAGGGCGCCGTCGAGCCCGGTGAGCCCGACCGCGTTGACCCCGTGCGCCTGAAACGACTCCACGATGCGCTTGTTCCTCAGTCCCGCGTACGCCATGAGCATCACGTCGATCAGCTCCTCGTCGGAGTAGACGCTCGTGTAGCCCGAGACCGAGGTGAGGACCTCCTTCTCGACGCCCAGCCGCTCGGCCAGACGGTCGCGGAGTGCGTTGGCGCCGTGCACGATCACCTTGGGGCCCTCGACGGTGGACAGGTCGCGCGCGATCCCGGCGAGGTTGATTGTGTCGCCGCCGCCGATCTTGATTACCAGCATGTCCGCCTCGGAATGTGGCCACGGTGCCGTTGGGGACGGGCGTCCAGGCCGGCACCGTGCGTGAGGGTTCCCGATAGGGTTCCGAGCAGATGACACGGGCTTTGCCCCGCACTGCCGTGTGAATCTGAAAGTAGTCGGGATCTTCGCGAAAGTCCGTCGCCAGGTGGACGCACCGGGCCCGGTCGGCCACGATAGACCCTCAGGCCGACTCCTCCGCCAGCGACGAGGTAGGGATCTCCCGCGCTTCGACGCGGCGCCCTTTTCGCACCGTAACGTACGCCTCCATGGCACGGTAGGCGGGCAGCCCCAGCGACGCCAGGAAGTCGGCCGTGCCCCGGTTGCGGTCGACCACGCGCTGCCAGAACTCGCGCGCGTCCGGTCCCGGGAAGGGTGCCGAGTCCTTCTGCGACTCGTGCTTGAAGATCGCCTGCACCTTGCCCCGCATCTCGTGCTCCGAGAGCGGCACCAGCACGGTCGCGTCGTTTACGCTCCACTCCTGCCAGGCACCCCGGTAGAGCCACAGCCAGGGAGGTTCACCACTGTAGCGCTTCAGCGCCCGTTCGACCGTCTCCAGGCACATGCGGTGCGTGCCGTGCGGATCGGAGAGGTCGCCGGCGGCGAAGACCATCGACGGGCGGACCTCCTCCAGCAGCTCGTGCACGATCGCCACGTCCGCCTCGGTGACCGGATTCTTGCGGACCTCGCCAGTCTGGTAGAAGGGCAGGTTGAGGAAGCGGGCGCGGTCGCCCGACAGCCCCAGCGACTCGATCCCCGCGCACGCCTCGCTCTCGCGGATGATGCGCTTCAGGTGCTGTACGACCTCGGGATCCACATCGCCGGACTCCTTGCGCGCAAGGTCCCCCTCCACCGACCTCAACACGGCTTCCAAGGCCTCGCGGTCCCCCGGATCGATCACGTCGGCCGCGCGCCTCATGAAGTCGAGATAACGGCGCACCTCGTGGTCGAAGACGGCGATGTTGCCCGAGGTCTGGTACGCGACGGTCACGTCGTTGCAGTTCTCGGCGAGCTTGCGCAGGAGACCGCCCATCGAGATCACGTCGTCGTCGGGGTGCGGCGAGAAGACCAGCATCTTCCGACCGCGCGGGAGGCGGCTCTTGCCGCGGATCTTGGCGATCAGCGCGTTGAAGACCTGTCCGTTGAGCGGCTCCGCCGACCCGTGCCGCGACACCAGCGACCCCAGGTGGTGCTCGCGGTAGTCGTCAGTGGCCAGGTGCAGGATCGGCTTGCCGGTGCGGCGGCTCAGCCAGATGACGGCCTCGTTCTCCCAGTGCGGGGTCCATTTCACGTCGCCGACCAGCCACGGGGTGCGGATGCGGGTGAGCGCGGCGGCGGCGGCGGGGTCGAGGTAGACGGTGGCGGCGGGGTGCTGCTGCAGGAAGGTGGCCGCGACATCGGCATGGATTTCGCCCTCAACGGCCCGCTGCACGATCTCGGCCTTGTGCTCGCCGGTGGCCAGCAGCACCACCTCGCGCGCGTCCAGGATGGTCGCCACCCCCATGGTGATCGCGCGGGCGGGCACGTTCTCCTCGCCGAAGAAGTCGGCGGCGGCGTCACCGCGCGTGACGGTGTCGAGGTAGAGGCAGCGGGTGCGCGACTCGCGTCCCGAACCCGGTTCGTTGAAGCCGATGTGGCCGCTGCGGCCGATGCCGAGCAGTTGCAGGTCGATTCCGCCCGCTTCGCGAATGCGGCGCTCGTAGTCGCGGCAGTGCGCCTCCACGTCGGCCTCGTCGAGGTCGCCGCGGGGGATGTGGCGGTGGGCGGGGGGGATGTTGACGTGGTCGAAGAGGTGCTCCCGCATGTAGCGGTGGTAGCTGTGAAGGCTGCCGGGCCGCATGGGGAAGTACTCGTCGAGGTTGAAGGTGACGACGTTGGCGAAGTCGAGGCCCTCGTCGCGGTGCATGCGGATGAGTTCGCGGTAGACCCCGACGGGCGTGGATCCGGTGGCGAGACCGAGCACGGCGGTGCGGCCCTCGGCCGTGCGCTCCCGAATGAGGGACGCGATGCGGCCGGCTACTTCGGCGGCGATGCTGTCGTGATCGTCGAGGACGCGAACGGGGATGCGTTCGCGCCGGGTCAGGTCGGCGGTGGACATGGGTGGTTTGGCGGGAAAGCCCTGGGGGGGAAGCCCCGCTCGGGGCTCGAAACGAGGCCTCCCTCCAGGAGCCTTACGGGATCTTCTTCTCCGGAAGCAGCACGAACTTGGCGTACTGGTCCAGCCGCAGATAGCGAATGGCGGCCTGCTGCACCTGCTCGGCGGTCCAGCTCTCGATCCGGTCGTACAACGGGATCCTGCGGATGTCCATCCCGGCCTGTTCGTAGGCTCGGAGCTGGCCATGCCAATAGCCGTTCTCCTCCAGATTGGTCTCCTTCGAGCGCCGGTCGGTCTCGCGCACCTTGGCGACCGTCTCGGGGTCCGGTCCTTCGGTCTTCAGACGCTCGATCTCCTCGAAGACGACCGCGCTCAATTCCTCGGCGCGCTCCGGGTCCGAGCCGAACTGGACGGTGATCTGGTACTCCTCGTCGGGCCGGTAGGAGAGAGACGCCGAAACGCCCACGCCGTAGGTGCCGCCCAGATCTTCGCGTAGCGACTCGCGCAGCTCGATGCGCAGAATGCTCGCCATCGCCGTGAGCGTCGTCGATTCTTCGATGGAATGCTCGGCGTCGCCGGCAAAGATGATCTGCGTCTGGCTCTGCGGCTCCAGTCCCTTGTGTATGACCTTTTCAATCACGCCGGTGGGGGGATCGATCCCGTGGTCCACCCACATCTCCTCACGGCCCAGGTTGGGCAGCCCACCCAGCCACGTCTCCACCAGGGGCCGGATGCCGTCCAGGTCGAAGGCGCCCACGAAGTAGAAGGAGAAGTCGGAGGCGTCCGCGAAGCGGTCCCTGTAGAAGTCGAATGCCACATCGAGATCCGCATTCTGCACGGCCTCCAGTACCTGGGCCATGGAGCCCCCCGCCCGCGGGTGTCCCTGGCTCATGGTGCTCGCCACGGTATCCAGCATGACGAACTGCGGCATGGCACCCATGTTGGCCATCGCCGCCATCTGTGCCTTGAAGGCCGCGAATGCGTCCTCATCCTTTCTCGGAGCCGTGAAATACAGGTAGATGAGCTGAAACGCCGTCTCCAGATCCTGCGGAGACGCGCGGCCGGTGATCCCCTCGGTAAGCTGGCCGATCGATGGTGACACCGTGGCCTGCTTCCCGGTCAGCTTGTTGCGCAGCGCGATCTGGTCGAACTCCCCGACACCCCCCTGCCCCACCGCCTGGATCGCGATTTCCGCATCCATGAAGGTCTCTTCGGACGCCAGGGACGTGCCCCCGGGGCTCGTGGCCGAGAAGAGGACCTCGTCGTCCTTGAAGTCGGTAGGCTTCAGCACGACCCGGACGCCGTTTTCGAGCTCCCAGATCGTGACGCCGATCTCGTCCACCGCCTCTTCCGAAACCACAGGTGAACCCCCGGGGACCTCGGCAACCAGCGGCGCTTCGACCTCGGTAAACTCGTACGGCGCGATCTCACTCCCCGCAACCGCCGCGAAGATGGCGGTCATCTCCTCCTCGGTCGGCACCTCGTTGCCCTCCTTCTCGGGACCCGAGACCAGAATCACGCGACCCTCTTCCTGCATCCACTCGTGACCCACCGCGTTGACCTCCTCGAGGGTGATCCCGGGGAGCAGGATGTCCACCAGCTGCTTTTCCACTTCGACGGCGGGATAGGGATTGCCCCGCAGGAAGACGTTGATATAGCGGCTTGCGAGCGACCCGGACTCCCGGTTCTCCACCTCGGCCAGCCTGCTCTCGTAGATCCGTGCAAGCGCGGTCTTCTGTCTCGCCAGCTCACCGGCGGTAAAGCCGTGCCGTGCGACCCGTTCCGCTTCGGTGAGGACGGTTTCGATTCCCCGCAGGAAACCGTTGTCCGCCACGTTGGCGGACAGTTGGGCCGCGTTCATGTTGCGGGAGAACCCCCCGCTCAGACCGACACCGGCGCCGAGGAACGGCGGGTCCGCCTGCAGCTGCAACTCCGACAACCTGCGGCTGATCATGCCGCTGTACAGCGACCGGACGCGGGCGCTGCGGAAGTCACCCACGGTGCCCTGTGAGTTCAGAGGCCGCTTGTACATCACCTGGACCTGGTTGAACGGCAACTCCGGGTCGGTGGCGATCGAGATGAGCGGACCGTGGTCGATCGGGACTTCCGATTCGGTCCTCGGACGCGGATCGGCCGGGTTCTGCAACACGCCAAACCGCTCCCGGATCGTCGACTCGATCGCGGCGGGGTCGAAGTCGCCCACGGCGATGACGGCCATCAGGTCCGGCCGGTACCAGTCCTCGTAGAAGCTCTGCAGCCGTTCGGCGGGTGCGGTGCGGAGGATTTCGGTATCGCCGATCGGGAGCCGGTCGGCATAGTGCGATCCATGCAGCATGTAAGGAAACTGCTGGTCCTGGATCCGCGCCTGGCCCCCGCGCCGCCCGCGCCACTCCTCGATCACCACCCCGCGCTCCTTGTCGACCTCTTCCGGATCGAAGAGGACGCCGCCGGCCCAGTCGACCAGGATCTGGAAGGCGGTGGAGAGCACTTCCGGGTCGTCCATCGGGACCTGCAGCATGTACACGGTCTCGTCGAAGCTGGTGTAGGCGTTGATGTCGGGCCCGAAGCGCATCCCGATCGACTCGAGGTAGTTCACCAGCTCCAGCTTCTCGAAGTTCTCGGTGCCGTTGAAGGCCATGTGTTCCACGAAGTGCGCCAGTCCGAGCTGGTCGTCGTCCTCCAGGATCGAACCCGCGTTGACGACGAGGCGCAGTTCGGCCCGGTTTTCGGGCTGGTCGTTCTGGTGGATGAAGAAGGTGAGCCCGTTGTCGAGCGTTCCGGTTACGACGGCGGGGTCGGGGGGGATGGGGGCGTTCATGGGGGCCTGGGCCACGGCGCCGGTGGCGAACAGCGTGGCGGTCGCCGCCAGTACGGAAACTCCGGCCGGCAAAGTGCCTACCGCCTTCCTGAAACCGGCTCCGGTGACGCGGGACGAGAGGGCGGAAAAACGCGTGATCAACATCAGTGTCCTTTCTGCAACGGATTCCATCGGTGGCCGCAGGCAGGGACCGGGCCGGGGGCGCGCACGCCACGCAGTCGGTACGCGCCAACGTCCTCCTGATTACGAGCATGGTCATCATAACTTCACCGCCGGTGCATTTGCACCCCGGGCCCGCCGTGCGGGGCGCGGCCGCCTCCCGGTCCTACAGCAACGCGTTACGCCCCAAGTCTTTGCAACTCAGCGCCCCGCCCCTCGCAGACACCCTCTTCCGGCCAGCGAAGAAAAACTCCCCCCCGCCACGATGATGTGGTCCAGCACCGGGATGCCGATCTGGTCCCCCGCTTCGCACAATTGGCGTGTCACTTTCAGGTCTTCGGCCGAGGGTTCGGGATTGCCGGAAGGGTGGTTGTGCACCAGGATCAGCGCCGCGGCCCGCAGCACGATGGCGTCGCGGAAGACCTCGCGCGGGTGGATCAGCGACGCGTCCAGAATCCCCTTCGTGACCTGGCGCTGGCAGATGGGGATGTTCTGGGAGTTCAGCAGGAGAATGTGAAACTCCTCGTGGGCGAGGTGGCACAGGGTGGGCGCGAAGATGTCGTGGACATCGGCGGGACCGGTGATGGGGTCCTCGCGGCTCGGGCGTGCCGACCCCACCCGTCGGCCGAGTTCGATCGCCGCCACGATCCTCGCGGCGACCGCGAAACCGATCCCCGGGATCTGTACCAGACGTCCCGGGTCCATCTGCGCAAGGTCGTTGAGGCGTCCGCCGGAGAGACCGAGTACCTGTTCGGCGAGCGTGCGCGCTGAAATGGACCCGCTGCCCGAACCGATCACGAGGGCGAGCAGCTCGTGCTCCGAGAGGGGGCCGGGGCCGAAGCGCTGAAGCCTCTCCCGCGGCCGCGCCTCCGGAGGGTGGACGGGGCTGTCCCCTCCCTCGGGCATGCCATCGGCTTCCGGGTTGACGCGGAACCTGACCATCACCAACGACCCGCGGGCAAGAGCCGTCCGGCATGCAAACGGGGATTCATCACCCGGCGGCTACGCCATCCGCCCACAGCACTTCTTGTATTTCCGCCCGCTGCCGCAAGGACATGGGGCATTGCGGCCCGGGGCCTTGGTGGCGGTCACCGGCACCTTCTGCCGTGCTTCGCCACGGTTGGTTGCGAGCCGGCTGACGTCGGTGGCCGCACCCACGGGGCCCGCCCCCGCGGCTGCCGCCGCCGGAGCTCGCCGCGCACCGGCCGCGACACCCATCTCGTCAACCGGCCGGCGTGCCGCGACCGCGCGCGGGTCCGGCCGGCCCGGGGCGCGGAGACCACCGCCGGGAGTGTCGGCCGGCCCGGAGTAGGAGAGACGCCGCTGCTGCTGCAGGCGCATGGCCGGAGGCTGCTCCAGCCGCACCCGGAAGAACTGCTGCGTCACAGTCCGGCGCAGGTCGTCCATGAGACCGACGAACATCTCGTAGGCTTCCTTCTTGTACTCGACGAGCGGGTCCTTCTGGCCCCAGCCGCGGAAGCCGATCGACGCCTTGAGGTGGTCCAGGTCGTACAGGTGGTCCTTCCACTTGCCGTCGATGGTCGATAGCAGCACGAAGCTCATCACACGCTCGCCGTGCTCGCCGAAGGACTCGGCTTTTCGTTCGAAGGACTCGCGCACGGCTTCTTCGGCAACCTGGAGCACCTCTGCCCGGTCCAACTCCTCCGGATCGTCTTCGTTGTCGATGGCGGGCAGCACGGTGTGCAGGTCGAGGAGCATCCGCTGCCTGAGGCCTTCGATCTCGATTCCCTCCGCCAGGTCGGACTCGGGAAGGTGGTCCGCGAAGACACCCTCCATGGTGTGGTGGATCATCTCCCAGATCTCGCCCTTGAGGTCTTCGCCGCCTTCCAGCGCGAAGAGGCGCAGGTCGTAGATGACCTCCCGCTGCTGGTTCATGACATCGTCGTAGTCCAGCAACCGTTTGCGGGCCTCGAAGTTGTTGCCCTCGACCCGTTTCTGGGCCCTGCCGATGGAGCGGGTGACCAGGGCGTGCGTGATGACCTCGCCCTCCTCCGCACCCATCTTGTCCATGGCGTTGGCGATCCGCTCCATCCCTCCGAAGAGGCGCATCAGGTCGTCCTCGAGGGAGAGGAAGAACTGCGAAGCGCCGGGATCGCCCTGCCGGCCCGCCCGTCCGCGCAGCTGGCGGTCGATCCTGCGGGCCTCGTGGCGCTCGGAGCCCAGGATGTGCAGGCCGCCGACCTCGATGACGTGGTCGTCGGGCTTGTCTTCCAGCTCCTCGTAGCGAGTCGGGTCGGTGGCCGCCAGCGTGGGCAGCTCCAGTCCGCGCTCGTTCGCCCACTCGACGGTGCGCGCGTCGGTCACGCCGGGCCCGAGTTTGATGTCGGTGCCGCGGCCGGCCATGTTCGTCGCGATCGTGACCGCGCCGGGACGCCCCGCCTCGGCCACGATTTCGGACTCGCGCTTGTGCTGCTTGGCGTTCAGCACGTTGTGCGTGATCCGCCGCCGCCTCAGCATGCGTGACAGCGTCTCCGACACCTCGACGTTCGTGGTCCCGACGAGCACCGGCAGCTCGAGCCGGTTGAGGCGCTCGATCTCGTCCATGATCGCGGTGTACTTCTCCCGCTTGGTGCGGAAGATGAGGTCGTCGCGATCGTCCCGCGCGATGGGGCGGTTGGTGGGGATCACCGAGACGTCCAGGTTGTAGATCTGGTGAAACTCGGTCTCCTCGGTCTCCGCCGTCCCCGTCATCCCGGCCAGCTTCTCGTACATGCGGAAGTAGTTCTGGATGGTGATCGTGGCCAGCGTCTGCGTCTCGCCGCGGATCTCCACCCCCTCCTTCGCCTCGACCGCCTGGTGCAGCCCGTCGCTCCATCGCCGCCCCGGCATCTGGCGCCCGGTGAACTCGTCGACGATGACGATGGCGCCGTTCTCGCCGATGATGTAGCGCTCGTCCTTGTGGAAGAGGGTGTACGCCTTCAGCAGCTGGTGGATCACGTGGATCCGCTGCGACTTGTCGGCGTACTGCGCCTCCAGCTCGGCCACCCGGTCCCGCTTCTCCTGCACCGAGAGCGTCTCGTCCTCCTGGACCTCGCCCATGACCTCCGACAGGTCCGGCACGACGAAGGCCTGGGGGTCGCCCGGCGACAGCTCGTCGAGCCCGGCGTCCGACAGGTGGACGTTGCTCCCCTTCTCGTCCATCGCGAAGAGCAGCATCTCGTCCACTTCGTGAAGACGCTTCTCGCGCATGTAGTCCCCCTCGACCTTTTCGACCATCCTCACCACCCCGGGCTGGTCGGCGAATAGCTTCATCAGGCGCTTGTTCCTGGGACCTCCGCGCTTTGCTGCCAGGAGATTCTCGCCCGCGGCGTATTCGTCCCCGTCCTCCGACTCCAGCTCCTTCACGGCCTCGGCGACCAGCCGGTTGACCATGCGGGTCTGCTTGCGGTACAGCGCACCGACCGTCGGCGCCATCTGCTTGAAGGGGGTCGATGTGTCGCGGCTGACCGGTCCGGAGATGATGAGCGGCGTGCGCGCCTCGTCGATCAGGATCGAGTCGACCTCGTCGATGATCGCGTAGTGATGGCCCCGCTGCACCCGCTGCTCCAGCGTGTGCACCATGTTGTCGCGCAGGTAGTCGAAGCCGAATTCGTTGTTGGTCCCGTAGGTGATGTCGGCGTTGTAGGCGGCCCTGCGCTCGGGCGATCCCGGCTCATGCAGGTCGATGCAGTCCACGCTGAGGCCCAGCAGCTTGTAGATCGCCCCCATCCATTCCGCGTCGCGCTGGGCCAGGTAGGAGTTGACGGTGACCAGGTGGGCGCCCCGGCCGGCCAGCGCGTTCAGGTAGAGCGGCATCGTGGCCACGAGCGTCTTCCCCTCGCCCGTCGCCATCTCGCCGGCGCGTCCCCGGTGGAGCTGTGCGGCACCGATCAGCTGCACGTCGTAGGGAATCATGTCCCACGACAGCTTGTGCCCCGTAACCATCACCTCCTGTCCCATCAGGCGGCGGCACGCCTCCTTCACCACCGCGAACGCCTCGGGCAGAATCTCCTCCAGTACCTCCGCGAGCTCCTCCTGCACCCGCTCCTCGAGCTTGCTGATCTCGAGCGTCAGGTCCTCACGCACGTCGGGGTCCGTGGCCACGCTCTTGCGCGCGCGGATCGACTCGATCTCGTCGAGGGTTTCCCCGGTGCGCGTCGCGATGGTCCCCTGGAACTCGGCGGTCTTCCCGGCGAGTTCTTCGTTGGACAGCCCCTCCAGCCCCGCGTAGATCTCATTGATCTCCTCCACAAGCGGGTTCAGCCGCTTGACGTCGCGGGCGTGCCTGGAGCCGGCGATCTTCTTGAATATTCCCTTGATCATGCTGTCATTCGGACCTCCCCCTGGCGAGGGACATCCGCCTCTTCGTGCCTACCGCGCCCCTTGCCCCTGCGGGCGGGGGCTTCGGTAGAGTCGTTCACTTTCAATAATGGACAGAACCTGGGTCGCCACCATGGTGGAAACGGCCTTTCCACCGGCAACCCGTCTCCGGACCTCCGAGGAAGAGACATCGACCGGCGTCACGCGAATGGTTCGAACTCCCGCGGGAAGGTCCTTTCGGGAAGGCACCGCCTTCGCGCCCCGCGAGATCGCCACCAGCTGCGCCATCCTGCGGATCGCATCCGGATTCCTCCACGATGCGAAGTCTGCCAGCAGGTCCGCGCCGAGGATCAGGAAGAGCGACCACCCGGGATTTGCCGACCTGAGCTCCCGCAGTGTGTCCACCATGTACGAGATCCCGCCTCGCGCCAATTCCAGGTCGCAAAGCTCGAAGCCCCGGTGCTCCGCAATCGCGGCGGCGACCATCCTTCGTCGCACCTCGGCGGTCGTGACCGGGCGGCCCTGTTTGTGGGGCGGGGTTCCGGCGGGTACCCACAGAAGACGATCGAGCTCGAGCGCCTCCATGACCTCGGCAGCCACGATCGAGTGGCCCAGGTGAGGTGGATCGAAGGTGCCGCCGAAGACCCCTATCCGCCGCCCGGCGTCCATGCCGGTGGCGACCGCGAACGGGGCGGGGCGCGGCTCACGACGGTCGAGACCGTGTCGTTGCGGGCGGCCTGAGGGATCGCCCGCGCCTCGGGAGAGTCCGGGTATCTCGCCAGAAGACGGGACCGGGCCTCCTCGCGCTGGTCGTCCCACCCCCATTCTTCGTAGATCTCGATCAGAAGGGCCAGAGCGCGGGGAGCCGCGTCGGTGTCCGGATACTCGTCGAGCACCTGGTTGAAGATCCGCTCGGCCGACTCGTAGACGTCCTGCCGAAAGTAGAACTGGCCGATGCCGAAGGCGTTTTCGCCCAGCTTGTTGATCATTTCGCGCTCAACAGCGGATGCGGAATCGCCGATCGCCACTCCCCGGAAGTCACTGGCGACGTTGCGGCAGGTGTTGCGCGCCTGGACCGTGGGTTGCTGGTCCCTTTGCGGGTGGGGAGACATGGCCGCGTACGCCCGGCACAGCCCCATCCAGGCATCGCTCGCCCGCGCATGGTCCGGGAACACCTGCACGATGCGGGTGAACTCGGAGATGGCGCTCACATACTGTTCATCCTCGTAGAACGCGCGGGCCAGGTAGTAGCGCGCCTCGACAGCCTGGTCGAAGAGCGGGAAGGCGAGAACGAGCCGCTCGAACGCACGCCGCGCTTCACCCCAGTCCCCCTCATCAAAAGCCCTCTGCCCGTGCTCGTAGAGTTGAGCCTCCGTCCAGCCGGCGTACTGGGGTGCTGAAGAGCAGGCCGCCCCCAGAAGGCCCATCAGCAGACCGGGTATCAGTCCGCGCGAGCACCGGGAACGGTGCGGCGCCGGGCTGGCAAGCGCGCTCGCAACCACTGAACGGTTCAGCACAGCCCGTCCTCCACGCGGCCGAACCTGATCTCGTCGATGCGGTCGCGGGCCCTGCGGACCAGAGCCCTTGGCCCGGTCGTCCCCGCATCGGCGACCGCCCGATAGGACTCCAGCGCGGCCAGGCAATCCCCCATTCCGGCCAGAATCTCGGCCTTTTCGAAGTGCGCCTGCGGCACGAGGGCTCTCGGCTCGTTCAATTCCAGTACCGCATCGAGGTATTCGATGGCCTCCTCGTTCGCGCCCTCCGCGCGGCGTTCGCCGGCAAGGCGGAAGGAACAGTTGCCCACGTGCAGCCGGATCTCCCCCTCCCGTCGTGGCGCCAGCTCCCTGAACTCGTCGTAGTACACCAGGGCACTCTCGCAGTCCCCGATCTCCTCGTGCACCAGCGCCGTTTCGAAGAGGACGTCGGGATCTTCACGGTGCCGCCGCAGCGCACGCAGGAAGAACGCCCCGGCGCGACCGTACTCGCCCGCCCGGCTGTAATGCCGCGCCAGAGGCAGAGCCAACTCCTCGACGAGGATGCCGGAGCGGAAGTGAAGCGCCGCCTCCATCGCCGAAGCCGCGCCGTAGCTGTCGCCGTTGTCGTGCAGGCGTTTTGCCAGGGCAACGAAATCGGAGACGGCCTGATCGACGTGAGCACTGTCTTCGCGGGCGGCCTCGTCGTAGAGCGTCCGGGCCTCGTCCACGCGCCCGAGCGCCACATAGGCGTGGGCCGCGCGCACGAATCCGTCCGTGCCCGGATCTTCGCGCCGTAGCGAGAGGCGGTATTCGGCCAGCGCCTCCTCGTAGTCGCCACGCGCAAAGGCACGGTCTCCGCGCAGTCGCGCGGTCTCTTCCGCCGGATCGTTGCCGCATCCGGCAGCGCACAGCGGAAGGATCGTCGCGAGCGCCGCCCACGACAGCATCAATTTCATTCCCCGTTCAATCCTCATGCCTGTTCGACCAACCCCCTGAAGTAAGGGATCGTCCTTCTGACGCCCTCGCGCAACCCGATGGTTGGCCTCCAGCCGAGTTCACGGCGCGCGGCGGAGATGTCCGGGCAACGTACGGCGGGATCGTCGGGGGGCAGCGGACGGAATACCGGAACGGCCCGGCTGCCCGTCTCCTCGCAGACGATGTCGGCCAGGTCCCGGATCGTGAACTCGTCCGGGTTGCCGATGTTGACCGGATCAACGCGCTCCGAGTGGAAGAGCCGCACGATGCCTTCGACCTGGTCGTCCACATGGCAGAAGGACCGGGTCTGCTCGCCGGTTCCGTAGATCGTCATGGCCTCGCCGCGCAGTCCCTGAACGATGAAGTTGGAGACGACCCGTCCGTCCGAGGGGCGCATTCGCGCACCGTAGGTGTTGAAGATTCTGACAATGCGGGTGTCCAGTGAGTGGGCCCTGTGGTAGGCCATGGTCATCGCCTCGGCGTACCGCTTCGCTTCGTCGTATACACCTCTGGGCCCCACGGGATTCACATTCCCCCAGTAGTCTTCCGTCTGCGGGTGGACCTGGGGGTCTCCGTAGACTTCGGAGGTCGAGGCGAGGAGGAAGCGGGCGCGGTGCCGAAGGGCGATACCCAGGGCGTTGTGCGTCCCGAGTCCCCCCACCTTGAGCGTCTGGATCGGAAGCGCGGTGTAGTCGACGGGGCTGGCGGGGGACGCAAAGTGCAGGACTCCGTCCACCAGCGCCTCCACGAAGAACGGCCTGGAGATGTCGTGCTCGATCAGATCGAAGCGCGGCTCCCGCTCCAGGTGCTTCAGGTTCGCCCGCGATCCGGTGACGAAGTTGTCCACGCCGACCACCTCGCATCCGTCCGCCAGGAAGCGGTCCACGAGATGGGAGCCGAGAAACCCCGCAGCGCCGGTAATCAGGATGCGCACGGACCGTTATGCCGCTTCCGGGGTCACCGGCCGGCGACCCACCGAGTAGTATTCGAACCCCTGCGCACGCATGGTCCGCGGCGAATAGAGATTGCGGCCGTCCAGGATCACCGCACCCCTGAGCAGCTTCCGCATCCGCGCGAAATCGGGGTGGCGGTACGGATGCCATTCGGTGTGGATGATGAGGGCGTCGGCGCCCTCCAGCGCATCATAGTTGTGCTCGCGGAACTCGATGGCGTCGCCGAGGATGCGCCGGGCCTCGCCGACTGCCGCCGGATCGTGCGCGACGACCCTGGCCCCACGCTCGAGGAGGCCGCGGATCGTGGACAGACTGGGTGCCTCGCGCATGTCGTCGGTGTTCGGCTTGAAGGCCAGGCCCCAGACCGCAAAGGTCCGCCGGTGCAGATCCTCGCCGAACCGCTCCACCGCAATCTCCACCAGAAGCCGCTTCTGCCGTGCGTTGACCCGCTCCACGGCGTCCAGAATCGAAGCATCGAGCTCGAGGTCCTCCATCGTGGAAGCGAGGGCCCTCACGTCCTTGGGGAAGCAGGAACCCCCGTACCCGACTCCCGGAAAGAGGTACGTCGGGCCAATGCGGCGATCGGATCCCATGCCAAGGCGAACCTGGTCCACGTCGGCCCCAACCCGCTCACAGAGCCGGCCGATCATGTTTATGAAGCTGATCCGCGTGGCGAGCATTGCGTTGGCGGCGTACTTCGTCACCTCGGCCGAGGCGACGTCCATCACCAGGATCTCGTTGCCGGTGCGGACGAAGGGCGCGTAGAGGTCGCGCAGGACCCGGGCCGCCCCCGGATCGTCCACCCCCAGCACGACGCGGTCGGGCTTCCTGAAGTCGCTGACCGCCGCGCCCTCCTTGAGGAACTCGGGATTGGCGCAGACGTGCACCCGGTGCTCCGTCTCGGCCTCGATCGCCGCGCGGACCCGTCGCGCGGTCCCGACGGGCACCGTGCTCTTCGTGATTACGATGCGCTCGCCGTCCATCGCGCGCCCGATGTCGCGCGCTGCCGCCAGGACGTATTGCAGGTCGGCGGACCCGTCGTCGTCGGGTGGGGTCCCCACCGCGATGAAGATGACGGGGGACGCGCGCACGGCACGGGCCACGTCGGTCGTGAAGCTCAGGCGCCCCTCGGCCAGATTCCGCGTCACGAGCGCGGCCAGTCCCGGCTCGAAGAACGGGATCTCGCCGCGGTTGAGCCCCTCGATACGCTCCATGAGGATGTCCACGCAGATCACGTCATTGCCCGTATCCGCCAGACAGGCACCCGTCGTGAGGCCCACGTAGCCGCTGCCAACTACCGCGATCTTCATGCCGGCGGGGTCATCCCTTCACGATCCAGCGCTGCGGGTGGGCCGTGGGAACCGCTGCCGGCACCGATGCGGTCGCGTTGCGCGCGTCGACCACCACGGGCGACATGGCGAGGATCCGGGCCGAGTCGAAGCAGGAGTGGTCGGTGACGATCACGGCCGCGTCCGTTCCCTGCAGCACTTCGTCGGTGAGGGGGGCGGATGTCAGCGTGCGGCCATCCCGCGTACCCCACGCGGGCACGTGGGGGTCATGGTACAGCACCTCGGCGCCATCGCGCTCCAGGTGGTCCATGATGTCCATCGCCGGAGATTCGCGCACATCCCCCACATCCTTCTTGTAGGCCACCCCGAGAAGCAGGATCCGCGACCCCTTGACCGGCTTCCCCACCCCGTTCAGCGCTTCCCTCACCTTGCCCGCCACGAAGGTCGGCATCTCGGCGTTGATCTCCGAGGCCATGTCGATCAGCCGCGTGCGGTAGTCCATCTTCCGCATCTTCCAGGACAGGTAGTGGGGATCCACGGGCAGGCAGTGCCCGCCAAGCCCCGGACCGGGCGTGAACTTCATGAAGCCGAAGGGCTTGGTTTCGGCTGCCGCGATCACCTCCCAGATGTCCAGCCCGAGCCGGTCGGCGATCAGGGCCATTTCGTTGACCAGGCCGATGTTGACCGCGCGGAAGGCGTTCTCGAGGATCTTGGTCAGCTCCGCGGCCTCCGCCGAAGACACGGGAACCATCCGCTCCACGAAGCGGGTGTAGAACTCGGTGCCGGCCTCGGTACATGCGCGTGTCACGCCCCCGATGATCTTCGGCGTGTTGCCCGTCTTCCAGACATCGTTGCCGGGGTCCACCCGCTCCGGCGAGAAGCAGAGGAAGAAGTCCCGTCCCACCTTCAGACCGCTTCGGGCCAGAATCGGTAGCACCACTTCGCGGGTCGTCCCCGGGTAGGTCGTCGACTCCAACACCACCAGCTGCCCCTCGGCCAGGACCTCGCCCACCGCCTCCGCGGCGGCCAGGACGTGCGAGATGTCCGGATCGCGGGTCTTGGAGAGCGGCGTGGGCACACAGATGGCGATCGCATCGCAGTGCTCCAGGCGCGACATGTCGGTGGTGGCCGTGATGAGGCCCCCCCGCGTGAGGCCGGCCACTGTTTCGCCGGCCAGATCCCGGATGTGACTGCGGCCCCCGTTTACTCCTTCCACCACCATTGGGTCCACGTCAAAGCCGAGCACCCGGACACCGTTGCGGGCCGCTTCCACCGCGAGCGGCAACCCCACGTAGCCCAATCCGATCACACCGAATGTGGCGTCCTTGCGGCGGATCCCGGCCAGTCGTGATTCGCTCATGTCGCCCCCTCAACGGGACCCGCACCGACGAGCCGAATCACCCGCAACAAATCCCGGCGTGCAACCGAAGTGGCCGTCGTCATCGCCCGAAACGCGGGCACCGCACCTCGATTGGACGACGCGGGCAGCCGGTCAGCCTGACAACTTGAAGGCAGCTTCGATTCCGGCCCTGGGCTACTAGGATTCGTTGCCCTCGTCGGAACCGGATTCATCGCCCTCGCCGGGCTCGTCGGCGTCAGCCTCCGGCAACTCGATCACGGTGACCTCGAGGAAGTTCAGGTAGTAGGTCGACTCCGCCATGAGCCTTTCCGCCGAATTGGTAAAGGCGCCCGCCGCTTCCCAGGCATCGAGGACCGAATCGTTCGTTGCCACGACCGTCCCCGTAACCGACATGGTCATCCCGGTGGCAATGGAGACCGTGGTGTCGGCAACGAGCGAGTCGGACAGATGGAGCAGGTAGCCATTGCTGTTCGCATCGGTCAGGGTGATGAAGAACGCATGGTTCCCGTTGCGACCGGTAACGCCGACATTCTCGAAACTGACGACCTGGCCAACGAATCCATCGGGTCCGGCGGAGAATTCCTCGATGGCAACCACATTCTCCAGGGTCGTCTCCGGCTCCGGCGCCACCACCTCCGTCGGCTCGGCGGTCACCGCGAGCCAGTAGATGAAGCCCGCGACCATCAGGAAGCTCAGTACCATCAGCGGTGTGCCGAGTTTGACGGCCCCCGCCCGGGACTTCAACGTTGCCATTCTGCCTTACCCCTCTGCTTGTCGAGATTCGCGATCCGAGGCCCGCACAGCCTCCCTGTCAGAGCCGGATTCTATCACACCAACTCGATGAGCGCCATGTCGGCGGCGTCGCCCTGGCGGTTGCCGAGCTTGAGTATGCGCGTGTATCCCCCCGGACGTTCGGCGTACCGGGGTCCGATATCGTCGAAGAGCTTGCCGAGAATCTCGCGGTCCGCGATGCGGCGCGCGGCGAGGCGGCGTGCGTGCAGATCTCCCCGCCTGGCCAGCGTGATCAGCCGTTCGGCGTAGGGTCGCAGTTCCTTGGCCCGCGCCGTCGTCGTGGTGATCCGCTCGTGGCGGAAGAGTGACGTGGCCATGTTGCGCAGCAGGGCCCTGCGGTGACTCGGGGAGCGAGAGAGGTTTCTCCCCTTCTTACGGTGACGCATGGTTCTCGTTCCTCGTTTGCTCCGCCTACTCCTCTACCTCGGCGGCGGCCCGCTCCTTGACGTAGAACAGCTGCCCGTCCTCGCCCTCCTCCATCTTCATGCCGAAGCGGAGTCCGTGCTCGTCCAGGATGCCGTACAGCTCCGAGAGCGACTTCTTGCCGAAGTTCTGGATCCTGAGCATGTCCTCCTCCGTCTTCCTGATCAGGTCGCCCACGGTGTGGATGGATTCCTGCTGAAGCGCATTGCGCGAACGCACACTGATTTCGGCCACATCGTCGATCGACTTGTCCATGAGAGCCAGGGCGGCGTCCGGCACCGGAGCCAGCTCGCGAATCTCCGCCTCCGGAAGCCCACCCTCGGCGAAGTAGAGCATGTAGCGCAGATGGCACCGCACGAGTTCGGCCGCATAACGGACGGCGCTGACGGGAGCGACCGATCCGTCGGTCTCGACCCGGACGGTGAGCCGGTCGAAGTCGGTGCGCTGCCCCACCCGCGTTTCCTCGACGGTGAAGTTGGCGCGCAGGACCGGGTTGTAGATCGCGTCGATCCGGACCAGGTCCACCGGTGCCCCCTGGGGAAGCGGCTGCTGGTCGGCCAGCACGAAGCCGCGCCCCTTGTTCACATGCAGCTCGACGTGTACCTCGCGGTCGTCCGCGAGCGTCAGGATGTGATGGTCCGGGTCGTGGATCGTGACCGACGCCGGGCCCCGGATCCTCCGGGCCGTGACCGGGCCCTTTTTCTTCACATGGATTTCCAGAATGGCTTCGTCGATGTCGTCGTCCAGCGAGACCACCAGCGACTTGAGATTCTGGATGACCTGGTGGACATCCTCGACCACCGACGAAATCGTCTGGTGCTCATGAACGACCCCTTCGATCCGGAAGGCCCTCACGGCCGCCCCCTGAAGCGACGACAGGAGAACCCGCCGCACGGCGTTACCCAATGTGTGGCCGTAGCCGCGCTCCAGCGGCTCGAGGACGAAATCGGCCGAACGGCCGTCTGCCGACTCCTCAGTCATCTCGATGCGTTCGGGAAGCACGAGACCGGTAAGATCAATCTCCTGATTCACGCTCGGAATTCCCCCTTTTTGCTTGCGTCCATCCTGATCCTCGAAGCGGAACCGTGCCTACGGTCCGCGATCGTGGATCACTTGGAGTAGAGTTCGACGATCAACTGTTCCTGGGCAGCCAGCGGGATGTCCCCGCGCACCGGCTGCCTGATGACCCTGCCTACCCGCTTGCCCTCGTCGAGGGCGAGCCAGTCGAGCAACTGGGGCCGGGTCCGCGCCCCCAGGCTTACTTCGACCACTTCCAGGTCCCGCGAGCCTTCGCGCAGCGCAACTTCGTCTCCCGCCGACAACCGGTAGCTCGGCACATCGACCACCGAACCGTTCACCTCGACGTGCCGGTGCCGGACCAGCTGGCGGGCCTGGCGGCGGCTGACCGCGAGACCCATTCGGAAGACCACGTTGTCCAGCCGGCTCTCCAGGGCGATGATGAGGTTCTCGCCGGTGACGCCGGGGCGCCCGGCGGCGTATTCGAAGAGGTTGCGGAACTGCTTCTCGTGCAGCCCGTAGATGCGCTTGACCTTCTGCTTCTCGCGCAGCTGTACCGCGTAGTCGGACTGCTTGCGGCGGCGCACGGAAGCCGGGCCGTGGTGTCCGGGCGGATACTGCCGCCTCTCGACGGGGCACTTCTCGGTGTAGCACTTCGCGCCCTTCAGGAAGAGCTTCTGTCCCTCCCTGCGACAACGCTTGCAGACCGGACCGGTATATCGAGCCATTGGTGGATTCCAGCTCCTCAGCAGTCCGTGGATAAGGCCGCCCGAGCACCGAGAGCGGTGAGGCGCCGGGTTGACAAGGAGTGACGAGAGGTGAATAGCAGAGCTATTCGCCCGAGGAGCGACGCAGAGCGCCACCTTGGGGTCGCCAAATGTATACTATACTTGACATGTAGTAATGTCATCTTTACCTCGTGAATAGAAAAGGCGAAGCGTTCAGCGCGGATGCATCGCCGCTCGAATGCCGGGGGGATCTTTTCCACGGGCTGCTAGACGCGGCGTTTCTTGGGCGGGCGGCAGCCGTTGTGCGGCAGCGGGGTCACGTCGTGGATCGACTCGATCGTGAGCCCGGCCGCGGCCAGAGCCTGGATGGCGGATTCCCGGCCCGACCCCGGACCCTGCACGCGGACCACGATCTTGCGGACACCCATCGCCACTGCGTCGCGTCCAGCCTGTTCCGCGGCCATGGTGGCGGCGAAGGGCGTGGACTTCTTGGAGCCCTTGAAGCCGGCCGTTCCCGCGGAGGCCCAGACCAGGACGTTGCCGGCCTGGTCGGCGATGGTGATGAGCGTGTTGTTGAAGGTGGCCTTGATGTGAGCGACGCCCTCGGCCGCGACCACCTTCTTCGTCTTTTTCGTCCTGCCAGATCTGGGCGTTGCCAACCGGCACCTTCCTTCGGGGACGAGCCCCCTTCGTGGATCCGTTGCGAGAAGTTTCCGTTCAGCCGGGCGCTACTTCTTGGGTGCTTTCTTCTTGCCCGCAATGGCCCGCCTCGGGCCCTTCTTGGTGCGGGCGTTCGTGTGGGTCCGCTGACCCCGAACCGGCAGACCCCGGCGGTGCCGGAGACCCCGGTAGCAGCCGATGTCCATGAGCCGCTTGATGTTCATGGACACTTCGGTGCGGAGAGCACCCTCGACCTTGTAGTTCTGCTCGATCTCGCGGCGGAGACGGCTCGCGTCCTCGTCGCTCAGTTCGTGGGTGCGGAGATCCGGGTTGATCCCGGTCGCCTCGAGAATCTTCCGGGACGAGGTGCGGCCGACGCCGAACACGTAGGTCAGCGCCACCTCGATCCGCTTCGCTCTGGGGAGATCGATGCCTGCGATGCGTGCCATTGCCGCTCAGCCCTGGCGCTGCTTGTGCCGGGGATTGCGGCTGCAGATGACCCGCACGACGCCCTTGCGACGGACGACGCGGCAATACTCGCACATCGGCTTGACGCTGGTTCGAACCTTCACGCCGAAGCTCCCCTTTCGTTGATGTCCCTGCCTGACCAGGCTCCACCCCTTCCTTCGGGGCACAGCATAGAACGATAACGCTTACGGTTGTGGAACGGTAGCCCCAGTCTCTTGCGAGCCAGGGTGGCCCGCCGCCACCGCCGCATGGTTCCAGATACCGCCGCCCGTAAGGATCCGCGGTCCCTTCTCCGTAACGGCGACCGTGTGCTCGAAGTGGGCCGACAGCGATCTGTCGAGGGTGGTGACCGTCCAGCGGTCGGTCAGCGTTCGGATCTCGTCGGTTCCGACAGCCAGCATGGGCTCGATCGCCAGAACCATCCCCGCCCGGAGAGGCACGCCGAAGCCGGCCCTGCCGATGTTCGAGACCTGGGGCTCTTCGTGGATCGCTTGTCCGATTCCGTGACCGACCAGATCCCGGATGATCCCGTAGCCGCTCGGGCGCACGGTCCGGACAACCGCCGCACCGATGTCGCCGACGTGGTGGCCCGGGCGGGCGGCCGCGACGGCCGCACCCAACGCGTTGTATGTGACCTCCATGAGGCTGGCCGCTTCCCCACCGATCTCCCCCACCCCGAAGGTGTAGGCCGAATCCGCGCACCATCCCCCCTGCTTGACGCCCACGTCGATCGACACGATGTCTCCGTCGCGGACCCTCCGCGCGGAGGGGATGCCGTGTACCACCTCTTCGTTGATGCTGACGCAGGCGCTGCCCGGAAAGCCGTACAGTCCCTTGAACGCCGGCACGGCTCCTTCGTGAGAGCGTACGAAGTGGTCGACGAAGCGGTCCAGCGCTCTCGTGGAGACGCCGGGCTGCACCTGCGGCTCGATCTCGGCAAAGAGGCCGGCGATGATGCGCCCGGACCGTTCCATCGCTTCGATCTCGTCCGCGGACTTGAGGTGGATCAGGGGACGCCGCTGCCTGACCATCAGCCGATCGCGCAACAAGGCGTTGCGGGCATGTTCCCTACTCTCCGACCGCCGCGCGCAGTGCAGCGTACACCGGGTCGATGCCGCCCTCGCCGTTCACCCGCGCCAGCAGTCCCCTGCCGTCGTAGAACCCGACGAGCGGCGCGGTGACCTCCTGGTAGACGGCGAGCCGCGTCCGCACGGTGTCCGGATGATCGTCCGCGCGGTGGATCAGGGCTTCGCCGGTTTCGTCGCAGAACCCGTCCCTCCGCGGAGGATCGAAGTAGATGTTGTAGACCCGTCCGCCGGGCGAGGAGCGTCTTCCGGAGATGCGCTTGACGAGCACTTCCTCGGGCGCTTCGAGCAGGCAGACCCGGTCGACCTCCCGCCCCCCTTCGGCCAGAACGACATCCAGCGCCTCGGCCTGGGGAACGGTGCGGGGGAATCCGTCGAACACGACCCCGCGGTTCACCGGCATGGACGCCAGATGCTCTCGTACCAGGTCGACGATGACGTCGTCGGGAACCAGCTCGCCCGCATCCATGTACTTCCTGGCTTCGAGTCCGAGCGGCGTGCCCGCCGTGAGCGCCGCCCGCAACAGGTCTCCCGTCGATACATGGGCCCAGCCCAGGTCCCGTCCGAGCCGCACTCCCTGCGTCCCTTTCCCGACCCCCGGGGAGCCGAGCAGGACGACGACCCTGCCCCCGCCATTCGCTTCGGTCATATGCGGGCTGCTCGCCTACATGTAGCGCCCGCGCCCGCGCATCTTCACCCGTCCCTTCTTCATGAACCCGTCATAGCGCCGGAGCAGGAGGTCCTGCTGGGCCTGCTGCACGGTGTCGAGTCCCACGCCGACCACGATCAGGAGGCTGGTGCCGCCGAAGAGGAAGGTCTGGATGTTGAAGATGTCGAGGATCCAGAAGGGCATGAGCGCAATGACCGCCAGGTAGATGGATCCCGGCAGGGTGACCCGGGTGAGGATCCGGTCGATGTACTCTGCGGTGCGCGCACCGGGTTTGACGCCCGGGATGAAGGCGCCCTGTTTCTTGAGGTTCTCCGCCAGGTCCACCGGATTGAAGATGATCGCCGTGTAGAAATACGCGAAGAAGATGATCAGGGCCGCATAGGTGATGGTGTAGGGCCAGCTTCCCTGCTGGAAGATGAGCGACAGTTCCTCGAAGATCCCGATCGAGCTGAAGGCGGCGAGCGTCCCCGGGACTACGATGAAGGACTGTGCGAAGATGATGGGCATCACGCCCGCGGAGTTCACGCGCAGCGGGATGTGGCTTTTCTGTCCTTCGCGGATCCGCCCGCGCCCCACGACCTTCCTGGGGATCTGAATGGGGATCTTGCGGGCCGCCATCGTCATGGCCACGACACCACCCGTGATCCCCACGACCACCGCCAGCAGAGCGATGAGCGCCGGCAGGCCGATTTCTCCGGTGGCCACGCTTTCCCACGTGCGGGCCGCCGCCGCCGGGAACCCCTGGATGATCGAGAAGAAGATCATGAGCGACATGCCGTTGCCGAGGCCGCGCTCCGTGATCTGTTCACCCATCCACATGATGAACACGCCACCGGTCGTGAGGACCACCACCGTCGTGAAGGTGAAGCCCAGTCCCGGACTGTTGACGGCACCCGGAATGTTCAACAGGAAGGCGCCGTAAGCGTAGGCCTGGACGACGCAGAGGAGTACGGTCGTGTACCGCGTCCACTGCGTCAGCTTCTTCCGCCCTTCCTCGCCCTCCTTCTGCAGCTTCTCCACCGTGGGCAGGACAGCGGCCAGCAACTGAAACATGATGCTGGCGGAGATATACGGCATGATCCCGAGCGCGAAGATCGTGGCCCGGCTGAGTCCCCCGCCGACGAACATGTCGTAGACGCCGAGGAAGGTGTTGTCGAGCTGTCCGGCAAAGAGCTGCAACGCGTTGACGTCGATGCCCGGCACCGTAATGTGCGACCCGATCCGGTACACCAGCATCATCAGGAGCGTGAAGAGGATCTTCTTCTTCAGCTCCGGAGCCCGGAACAGATTCGGGATCGGATTAGCCATCTTCGCGCGCCTCCCCGTTCAATCTCACGATTCGCCGCCCCCACCGCGCAGAGGCAGGACGGTCACCGACCCTCCCGCGGCTTCGATCTTGCGCCGCGCCGTGGCGGACACCCCGTGCACCGAGCAGTCGACGGCAACCTCGATTTCTCCCGTGCCGAGAATCTTCACCGGCCGCCGGAGCGAACGGATCAGGCCCGCGGCCTTGAGTGCTTCGGGGGTCGCATCGCCATCCACGATGTGCAGGTCTCCCACATTGACCACCTGGTACTCCACGCGGTTCCGGTTCTTGAAGCCGCGCTTCGGGATGCGGCGCTGGAGCGGCATCTGTCCGCCCTCGAACCAGGGTGGCACACCGCCGCCGGAGCGCGAGTTCTGGCCCTTTTCGCCCCTGCCGGACGTCTTGCCCTTCCCCGAACCGGGGCCGCGGCCGACGCGTTTCCGGTTGCGGCGGGAGCCCTTGGGGGCACGCAGGTTGTGCAGTTCGATCATAGCGTCAGTCCACCTCCGTGACCTCTACGAGATAGTCCACCTTGGCGATCATTCCCCGGATCGCGGGCGTGTCGTCATGCTCCACGGCCTGCTGGTGACGCCGTATTCCGAGCGCCCTCAGGGTACGCCGCTGGACCTTCTGGCGTCCCACGGCGCTGCGAACCTGGGTAATCCTGATCCTGTCAGCCACTTCTTCCCACTCCGAGTTCCTCAACGCTGATCCCCCGCTCCGTCGCCACATCGTAGGCCGTAACCAGGTTCTCCAGCCCATGCACCGTCGCACGGACCACGTTGATCGGGTTGTTCGTGCCCAGACTCTTGGTAAGCACATCGGTGATGCCCGCGGCCTCCATCACCGCGCGCACCGGGCCCCCGGCGATTACGCCCGTTCCCGGCGCGGCCGGCCGCATCAGCACCCGTCCCGCACCCCAGCGCCCCACGATCTCGTGCGGGATCGTGCCCCGCACGACCGGGATGTCGATCATGTTGTGGCGCGCCTGCTCGAACGCCTTGCGGATCGCCTCCGCCACCTCGTTCGCCTTGGCGTGCGCGATGCCCACGCGTCCGGACTGGTTGCCCACGGCGACCAGTGCGGTGAAGGAGAACCGGCGGCCGCCCTTGACCACCTTGGCCACACGATTGATGTGAATCAGGTTCTCGACCTGTTCCGCGCCCTCCGGCGGTCCCTTGTCTCTGGCCATCAGAAGACCAAACCTCCCGCCCGCGCGCCCTCCGCGAACGCCTTGACTCGTCCGTGATAACGGAAGCCGCCGCGGTCGAAAACGACAGCGGTGACCCCCCGGTCTCTCGCCCGCTCCGCGAGCAGCTTTCCGGCCGCCCTGGCGGCTTCCACCTTGCGGTTTCCTTCGGCCGCCTCACCGTTCTTCAACTCGGGCGCCAGCGTCGAGAGGCCGACCAGCGTCAGGCGCGCGTCGTCGTCGACCAGCTGGCCCTCGATGTTCCTGAGCGACCGGTACACGACCAGGCGCGGCCGCTCGGAGGTGCCGTGCACCCGCTTGCGGATACGTGTGTGGCGCCGCCGCCGCTGGAGCTGGCGGCTCTTCCTCAACTTGCTCGGTTTGATCCTGGTCATGATGCAGCCGTCTTGCCGGCCTTCCGCCGGACGTGCTCACCCTGGTATCTCACACCCTTGCCCTTGTATGGCTCCGGACGACGAAATGCGCGAATTACCGCGGCCGTGTGGCCCACCTGCTGCTTGTCGGCGCCCTTGACGACGATCGTCGTCTGGTTCGGCACCTCGAAGGTAATCCCTTTCGGCGCCGGAAACTCGATCGGATGCGAGAACCCCAGGCTGAGCCGGAGCCCCGTGCCCTGGGCCTGGGCCCGGTATCCCACGCCGACGATCTCGAGGGTCTTGCTGAAGCCCTGGCTGACACCCTCGACGATGTTGGCCACCAAAGAACGCGTAAGGCCGTGCAGCGCACGGTTTTGCTTTTGATCGTCGGGGCGCGTGACCACGAGGGTCTTCCCACCGTCGGCGTCCCAGTCCACCGCGATGGGAGCGCGCACCTGCAACTCCAGTTCGCCCTTTGGACCCTTCGCCGCGAAGTGCTGGCCATCGAGCGTGACGGTTACCCCGGCGGGGATCTCGACCGGTTGCATTCCAATTCGTGACATGGTGCCCTCCTACCAGACCACCGCGAGGATTTCGCCGCCCACCCGCGCGTCGCGGGCGCCGCGGTCGGAGAGGAGGCCCTTCGAAGTGGAGAGCACCGCCATTCCCAGTCCGTTGCGGATGCGCGGGATCTCGTCGACCCCGACATACCGGCGCCAGCCGGGACGCGAAACGCGCTCGATGCGGCGGATGACGTGTCTGCCTTCGTAGTACTTCAGGTACACGCGGACGATGCCGTGCCTGCCGTCGTTCAGCACCTTGTAGTCGTGGACGTACGCGTTCTCCTTCAGAAGCCGCGCCACCTCGACTTTCAGCTTGGACAGCGGCACGTCGGCCCAGCGGTGTCCGGCGCTGCCCGCGTTCCGGATCCGGGTGAGCATGTCCGCGATGGGATCGGTCATCATGGTCGGTTCGTGTCCTCATTCATGAGTTGGCCCCGATGATCACGGGGACTTCGCCCCGGAAGGGGAACCCCAGCTGGCGCAGCAGGGCGTAGGCCTGGTCGTCCTTGTCGGTCGACGTGACCACGGTCACGTCCATGCCGTGAATCTGCCGCACCTTGTCGTAGTCGACCTCGGGAAAGATGATCTGCTCCCTGATGCCCACGGTGTAGTTGCCCCGGCCGTCGAACGAGCGCGTATTCAGGCCCCGGAAGTCGCGAATCCGCGGGACCGCCACGGATATGAAGCGGTCCAGGAATTCCCACATTCCGCGCCGGCGCAGCGTCACCGTCGCCCCGACCGGCATGCCCTCCCGCAGGCGGAAGTTGGAGATGGACTGCCGGGCACGCGTGATGACGGATTTCTGGCCCGAAATCACGGCCAACTCGCTCGCAACCGACTCGATGAGCTTGCGGTCGCGGCTGCCCTCTCCGACCCCGACGTTCAGCTTGACCATGACCACCTGGGGAATCTGATGGGGGTTCGCGTAGCCGAACTGGTCCTGCAATGCCGGCCGCGCGACGTCCCTGTAGTGGGTCAGCAAACGCGGTTCGATTGCGACGGGTGACCTGCGCCCGGCCGGCCCACCGTTCTTCTTCGCCGACTTGCGGGGCGTCATGGCTGGTTCCTCGGTATGGGGTTGCCGCTCTTGACGGCGATCCGCTCCTTGAGGCCGTCCGGCTCGACGCGAATCCGGATCCGGCTCGCCTCGCCGCTGGCCGGCTCGATGAGCATCACGTTCGAGATGTGGATCGGAGCCTCGGAGGTGATGATGCCGCCTTCGGGGTTGGCCTGGGTCGGCCGCGTGTGGCGCTTGCGCATGTTCACCCCCTGGATCACCACCCGGTCCGCCCTTCGGAGCACCCTCAGCACGGTGCCCTCGGCGTCGCGGTGGTTGCCGCGGATCACCCGGACACGGTCGCCCTTGACGATTCTGCTGGTGCCTCTGGCCATGTTCACAGAACCTCCGGCGCAAGGGAGACGATTCTCATATAGCGCTTTTCGCGGAGTTCGCGCCCGACCGGTCCGAAGATGCGCGTTCCCCGCGGCTCCTTCTGCGCGTTGATGAGCACGGCCGCGTTGTCGTCGAAACGGATGTATGTGCCGTCGCGGCGGCGCATCTCCTTGGCGGTACGCACGACCACCGCCTCCATGACCTCGCCCCGTTTCACCGGCGCGTTAGGGACCGCATCCTTGATCGTGACCACGACCCGGTCCCCGATCCGGGCGTAGCGCCGCCTCGATCCGCCGAGCACCCGGATGCAGAGCGCCCGCTTGGCGCCGGTGTTGTCGGCGATCTTCAGCATCGATTCCTGTTGGATCATCGCGTCATCTCGTCTTCTGCCAGCCGGGCGTCAGTCGGGCCGTTCGACCAGTTGGACGACGCGCCACCTTTTTGTCTTCGAAAGGGGCCGCGTCTCCATGATCGCTACCTTGTCGCCCATCCGGTACTCGTTCGCTTCGTCGTGCGCGTGGTACTTCTTAGTGCGTTTGACCTGCTTCCCGTAGAGGGGGTGGGCGAAACGCCGCTCCACCATGACGGTGACCGTCTTGTCGGCCCGGTCTCCCACCACGACACCAGTGCGGACCTTGCGCCTTCTGCGCGCGCTGCTCGCTGTCACCGTCGTCTCCTTTGCGCCGTTACTCATGAATCTCCACCCTGCTGAGCGGTCTGCCGCTCGTGCAGAATCGTCTTGATGCGGGCGATGTCGCGCCGGATCTCCCTCCGCAGGCGCGGATTCTCAAGCTGCATGACCGCGCTGCGAAAACGGAGGCGGAACTGCTCCAGCTTGAGCTCGCCCAGCCGGTGCTCCAGCTCCGCGTTTTCCAGCTCCCTGACTTCCTCTGCCTTCACGGTATCGCTCTCCTGATCGTCCTTTATGCCTCGTCTAGAGCTGCGTTTCCCGCTCGACGAAACGCGTCTTCACGGGCAGTTTGAAGGAGGCCAGCTGCATGGCCCTCCGGGCTGTCCCGGCGTCGACGCCTTCCAGCTCGAACATGATGCGGCCGGGCTTCACCACCGCGACCCATTCCTCGGGGTTGCCCTTCCCCTTCCCCATGCGGGTCTCGGCCGGCTTCTTCGTGACCGGCTTGTCGGGGAAGATGCGGATCCACACCTTCCCGCCCCTCCTCACGTGCCGCGTGATCGCCACACGGGCCGACTCGATCTGCCGGTTGGTGATCCAGCTCGCCTCGAGCGCCTGCAGGCCGTACTGGCCGAAGGACACCCTGTTCCCCCGGTACGCCTTGCCGCGCATCTTCCCCTTGTGGGTCTTCCTGCGCCGTATCCGTTTTGGTGCCAGCATTCTGTCCAGTCCTCCTCAGGCGCCCGGCCCGGTCGAGTAGGTGCGTCCGAAGCGGTCCTCGATCACTTCGCCCTTGAAGATCCAGCACTTCACCCCGACCACTCCGTACGTCGTGCGGGCCTCCACGTGCGCGTAGTCAATCCTGGCCCGCAGGGTGTGCAGGGGCACGCGGCCCTCGTTGTATCCCTCGGTGCGGGCGATCTCGGCCCCACCCAGCCGCCCCGCACACTGGATGCGGATCCCCTCGGCACCTGCGCGCATGGCCGATTGCACCGCCCGCTTCATGGCGCGCCGGTACGAGATGCGCTGCCGGATCTGGTGGGCGACGTTGTCGGCGACCAGGCGCGCGTTCATCTCGGGGCGCTTGATCTCCTCCACGTTCACCGAGACTTCGCTGTTCGTGAGCACGGCCAGTTCGTCGCGCAGCTTGTCGACCTCGGCGCCGCGCTTGCCGATCACGACGCCGGGGCGCGCAGTGTGCAGCGTGACGACCAGCTTGGAGGGCTTGCGCGCGATCTCCACCGTGGCGAGCGCAGCGTGGTGCAGGCGCCGGTGGAGGTAGGTGCGTATGACCTGGTCCTCCTTCAGGAGCGCAGGCAGGTCCCGCTCCGCGTACCACCTGGAGCGCCAGTCCGCGACGATCCCGAGGCGGAATCCGTGGGGGTGCGTTTTCTGGCCCATCCGCTAACTCTCCTCCGTTGTCACGACCACCGTGATGTGGCTCGTTCTGCGCCGCCGCGGGGTCGCCCGACCCATCGCGCCCGCTCTCCATCGCTTCAGAGTGCGACCCTCGTCGACGAATATCCGGCTCACCACGAGCTCGTCGATGTCCACGGAGTCCCCTTCCACATCGGCCTTTTCGCGGGCGTTGGCCACGGCGGACCGGAGTGTCTTGTCGATGGGCCCGGCGGCCGCCTTCTTCGAAAACTGCAACAGCGAAATGGCCTCGTTCACGGAGCGTCCCCTGATCTGGTCGGCAACCAGCCGGACCTTGCGGGGACTCATCCTGATCTCCTTTGCGACCGCGCGCGCTTCCATGGCGAACTCCATCACCTCCTCGCCCGCTTGTCGGCCAGCTTGCCGCCGTGTCCGCGGAAGAGCCGGGTGGGTGAGAACTCGCCGAGCTTGTGGCCGACCATGTTCTCGCTGATGTACACGGGGATGAACTTGTTGCCGTTGTGGACCGCGATGGTGTGCCCGACGAAATCGGGTGAAATCGTAGAGGCGCGGGACCAGGTTCTGATCACCGTTCTCTCGTTTCGCGCATTCATGAGTTCCACCTTGCGGAGCAGCTTCTCGTCGATGAACGGCCCCTTCCTGACGCTTCGCGGCATGGCTCTATCCGGTCTCCGTACGGCCCATGGTCAGCGCGTCGCCTTGCCGCGCTTGCGTCCACGGACGATGAACTTGTTCGACAGCTTCTTCTTCTTGCGGGTCTTCTTGCCCTCCGGCTTGCCCCAGGGAGTCACCGGCGGACGTCCGCCCGACGCCTTCCCCTCACCCCCGCCCAGGGGATGATCGACCGGATTCATGGCTACGCCCCTCACCTTGGGACGCCGACCCCGCCAGCGGCTGGCGCCCGCCTTGCCCAGCGACTGGAGGCTGTGGTCCACGTTGCCGACCTGGCCGACCGTGGCGAGGCACCGCCTGTGGATTCTGCGAACCTCGGTGGAGGGGAGGCGCAGCGTGACGTAGTCGCCCTCCCTGGCCACGATCTGCACGCCCGCTCCGGCGCTGCGGGCCATCTGTCCACCCTTGCCCGGCTTCATCTCGACGTTGTGTACGGTGGTGCCGAGGGGTATGCGGTCGAGCGGCAACGCGTTGCCGGGACGGATGTCCGCGTCGGGACCCGACGAGATCACGTCGCCGACTCCCATGCCGCGCACGTACAGGATGTAGCGCTTCTCCCCGTCCTCGTAGTGGACCAGTGCGATGAGCGCGGAGCGGTTGGGATCGTACTCGATCTCCGCGACCCGTCCCTTGACGCCGTGCTTGTTGCGCTTGAAGTCCACCTTGCGGTAGCGGCGCTTGTTGCCGCCGCCCCGCCTGCGCACGGTGATGCGGCCATGGTGGTTGCGGCCCCCGGAGCGCTTCAGCGGCTCGGTCAGCGACTTCTCGGGGCCCTTGCGGGTCACCGCGTCCCTGGCAGTGATCGACCGGAAGCGTGTTCCGGGCGTCACGGGTTTGAATTTCTTCAGCGCCATCGGATCAACCCATCTCGTACAGTTCGATCTCGTCACCCTGGACCAGTTGCACCACCGCCTTCTTGTAGGACGAAGTGCGGCCCAGCTCCCAGTTCTTCACCATCCGGCCGAGCAGCGCGCGCTTGGCCTTCCCGGGATACCGCATGGTGCGGACACCCGTCACCTTCACGTCCCAAAGAGCCTCGACAGCCCGCGCGATCTCGTGCTTGTTGGCGCGCTCGTTCACGATGAAGGTGTAGAGGCTGGCTTCCATCTGCTCGGTGGTCTTCTCGGTCACGACCGGGGCCACAATCACGTCGTAGGCTTCACGCATCAGGCCGCCTCCCCTTCTGCTTCCGGCTCGGCCGCGGTCTCAAGCTGCAGCGGGCGGCGCCTTGCGCGCTCCTCCTCCTGCGCGGGGACGTCGCCCAGCCCTTCCAGCGCGGCCTCCTC
Source organism: Longimicrobiales bacterium (assembly GCA_965211795.1). Lineage (GTDB taxonomy): Bacteria > Gemmatimonadota > Gemmatimonadetes > Longimicrobiales > Gaopeijiaceae > Bin94. The sequence continues at coordinate 1,369,709 of OZ242973.1, read as the reverse complement.
GATGACCAGCGTCCCGGACCACACCACGTCGTAGGGCGACTCGGTGCCGAAGGGCAGGACCCGCACTTCGGGAAGGTTGCGCCCGGAGAGGTAGAGTTCGCGGTTCAAGCCGTGGGTGAGGAAGAGGATCTTGCCGGGCTGATCGAGCTTGTCGAGCAGCTTCGTGAGTTCGCGCGTCCTGGGGACCTCGAAGTCGAAGCCCTCGATGACGGCCACGCGTCCCGCCGCCGCCCGGCTGTTGAAGGCCGAGGTGCGCGCCAGTGCGCGGACCCGCTTCGGGATCTTCTGTGTCCACGAGCGCGGCCGCGGAGGAAATGCCCTGCCCCCGCCCCTCCACTGGACCGCGCGAATGGTGCCCTGCCGGGCGCGTCCCGTTCCCTTCTGGCGCCATGGCTTGCGGCTGCCGCCCCTGACCGCGCTGCGATTCCTCTTCGAGGCGGTGCCCTGGCGCTGGTTGGCCAGGTAGGCGGTGACGGCCTGGTGAAGCGCACCCTCGTGGATCACGCCGTTGAAGAGCGAGTCCGGAAGCGTCACCTCCGACCCGGCGGATCCGTCGGTCTTGAAGTAGGGTGCCTGGTACATGGTCAGCAGTCCGTGGACAGAGCCGCCCGAGCACCGAGAGCGGCGAGGCGCCGGGCTGGCAAGGCGCGACGAGGGGCGAATAGCAGCGCTATTCGGCTGAGGAGCAACGCAGAGTGCAGCCTCAAGGACAGACAATGTATACTGAACATGACATTTTGTAATGTTGTCTTTACAGTGCGATGACGCCGGGCGAAGCGACCAGCCTGGATGCATCGCTGCTCGAATGCCGGGGGGATTCTGTTCATGGGCTGCCCTATTGTCGGATCAGGACGTAGCTGTTTCTGCTGCCTGGAACCCCTCCCCTGACGAAGAGCAGATTCCGCTCCGAGTCGACCCGGACGACTTCCAGGTTCCGGATCGTCTTCCTGTTCCCGCCCATGCGGCCGGGAAGCTTCTTCCCCTTGATCACCCGGGAGGGGTCGGTGCCCGGTCCCATCGAGCCCGGGTTGCGGGACATGGGGTGGCCGTGCGAAGCGGGCCTTCCGGCGAACCCGTACCGCTTCACCACCCCCTGGAAGCCCCTTCCCTTGGTGACCCCGGTCACCTTCACCTTCTGACCGGTCTCGAACAGCTCGACCGTCAGCTCCTGGCCGGGTTCGTAGGCGCCTCCCTTTTCGGGCGCGAATTCGCGCAGGAGACGGGGTGCGGCGTCCAGACCCGCCTTGGCCGCATGTCCCAACTCGGGTCTGGCTGCATGTTTGTGCTTCCGCTCGCCGAACCCGACCTGGACCGCTTCGTAACCGTCGGAATCCCGGTTCTTGACCTGGACCACGGTGCATGGTCCCGCCTCGAGCACGGTCACGGGGACGGACCGGCCCTCGTCCGTGAAGACCCGTGTCATGCCGATCTTTCTGCCAATCAATCCGGGCATCGTTCAGTCCACCTTGATCTCGACGTCCACGCCTGCAGGCAGGTCGAGCTTCGTCAGCGCGTCGATGGTCTGGGGGCGGCTCTCGACGATGTCGATCAGGCGCTTGTGCGTCCTGAGCTCGAACTGCTCCCGGCTCTTCTTGTCGATGTGGGGCGAACGCAGCACGGTCCACCGCTGGCGGCGCGTGGGCAGTGGGATGGGGCCGCGGATCGTCGCGCCCGTCTTCTGCGCGGTACGCACGATGTCGGCGGCCGTCTGATCCACCACCCAGTGGTCGAAGGCCTTGAGGCGGATTCGTATCCGGTTGCTCATACCCTTGGTTGCCGTCCCCTGCCCTGCCTTGGCCGGCGTGGGCCCCGAGCCGCGTGTCGCTGACATGATCCCTCTACTCGATAATGGCGGTGACGACGCCGGCGCCCACGGTCCGGCCACCTTCCCGGATCGCGAAGCGAAGTTCCTCGTCCATCGCGATCGGCGTGATCAGCTCCACCTCCATCTGCACGTTGTCCCCCGGCATCACCATCTCCACACCGTCGGGCAGCATCGCCGAACCCGTCACGTCCGTCGTGCGGAAGTAGAACTGCGGACGGTACCCGTGGAAGAACGGCGTGTGACGGCCGCCCTCCTCCTTCGTCAGCACGTACACCTCCGCCTTGAACTTCGTGTGCGGCGTGATCGACCCCGGGATCGCCAGCACCTGGCCGCGCGAAATCTCCGTCTTCCCCACGCCCCGCAGCAGCAGTCCCGCGTTGTCTCCCGCCTCGCCCCGCTCCAGGATCTTCCGGAACATCTCCACTCCCGTCACCACCGTCTTGCGGTCCTCTCCCATCCCCACGATCTCCACCGTGTCCCCCTTGTGGATCACGCCCCGCTCGATGCGGCCCGTCGCCACCGTCCCACGGCCCGTGATCGAGAACACGTCCTCCACCGGCATCAGGAACGGCTTGTCGATGTCGCGCTCCGGCTCCGGGATGTACGTGTCGATCGCATCCATCAGCTCGTCGATGCACTCGCCCGCCTCGCCCTCGCCCCCGGCCTCCAGCGCGTGCAGCGCGCTCCCCATCACCACCGGCAGGTCGTCGCCCGGGAAGTCGAACTCGCTCAGCAGCTCGCGAACCTCCAGCTCCACCAGCTCCAGGAGCTCCTCGTCGTCCACCATGTCCACCTTGTTCAGGAACACCACGATGTGCGGCACGTTCACCTGCCGCGCCAGCAGAATGTGCTCCCGCGTCTGCGGCATCGGCCCGTCCGCCGCGCTCACCACCAGGATCGCACCGTCCATCTGCGCCGCGCCCGTGATCATGTTCTTCACGTAGTCCGCGTGCCCCGGACAGTCCACGTGCGCGTAGTGACGGTTCGCCGTCTCGTATTCCACGTGCGCCGTCGCGATCGTGATGCCGCGCTCCCGCTCCTCCGGCGCCTTGTCGATCTCGTCGAACCCCACCGCGTCTCCGCCGAACTTCTTCGCCTGCGCCATCGTGATCGCAGCCGTCAGCGTCGTCTTCCCGTGGTCGACGTGCCCGATCGTCCCCACGTTCACGTGCGGCTTCGTTCGCTCGAAGGTCTCCTTCGCCATTCTTGCTCCGTGTTGGGTTAGCTGTGTGTTGGGACGGGGTCGTCAGACACCCGCCAGGACTCCCTGCCCGGCATTCCTGCGCCGGGACTTCCCCGATTTCTTGTCCGGGGAGATTTCGTCGTAGTGCGAGAACTGCATGGTGAACACGGCCCGCCCCTGGCTCAGGGACCGCAGCCGCGTCGAGTATCCGAACATCTCACCGAGCGGGACGCTGGCGCCGATGACCTGCGCGTCGCCCCGGTCTGTCATCCCGCCCACCTTGCCGCGGCGGGCGGACAGGTCGCCGATGATGTCGCCCATGTACTCCTGTGGGGTCACCACCTCGACATCCATGATCGGCTCCAGCATCACGGGAGAGGACTTCCTGAGCCCTTCCTTGAGCGCGAGCGACCCCGCGACCCGGAAGGCCATCTCGCTCGAGTCCACATCGTGATAGGACCCGTCCACGAGCGAGACCCGGATGTCCACGACCGGGTAGCCCGCGACCACCCCGGATTGCAGCGCGTCCTGCACCCCCCGCTCGACGGCGGGAATATAGTCGCGCGGGACCGTCCCGCCCTTGATCCTGTCCTCGAAGACGAAGCCCGATCCGGATTCGCCGGGTTCGATGTCGATCACCACGTGGCCGTACTGGCCCCGGCCGCCCGTCTGCCGCACAAAGCGTCCGACCACCCCCGGCGTCGCGTTCCGGATCGTCTCACGGAAGGCGACCTGGGGACGGCCGACGTTCGCGTCCACCGAGAACTCGCGGCGCAACCGGTCGACGATGATCTCCAGGTGAAGCTCGCCCATCCCGCTGATGATCGTCTGCCCGGTCTCCGGGTCGGTGTGCACGCGGAAGGTCGGGTCTTCCTCCGCGAGCTTGCCCAGGCCGGTGCCCAGCTTGTCCTGGTCGGCCTTGGTCCGCGGCTCGATTGCGACGGAGATCACCGGTTCCGGGAAGTCCATCGCCTCGAGGATGATCGGCTGGGCGGGATCGCAGATCGTGTCGCCCGTCCGGACGTTCTTGAGCCCGATCACCGCCGCGATGTCACCCGCGTACACTTCAGCGCGCTCCTCGCGCTTGTTGGCGTGCATCTGCAGGAGCCGGCCCGCGCGTTCCTTGCGGGACTGGGTGGCGTTGTACACCCGGCTCCCCTTCGGGAGAGATCCGGAATAAATGCGCAGATAGGTCAGCTTCCCCACGAAGGGGTCGGTCATGATCTTGAAGGCGAGTGCCGACAGCGGCGCATCGTCGGCGGCTTCGCGCCACTGCCGGATTTGGTCGCTGTGGGGCGGCCGCCCCTCGATCGCCGGTACGTCGAGCGGCGAGGGAAGGTAGTCGATGACGCCGTCGAGCAGGCGCTGGATGCCCTTGTTCTTGAAGGCGGAGCCGCAGAAGACGGGAAAGAAGGCGCCCGAGGCGGTGGCCGCGCGGATCGCCAGCCGCGCCTCGTCCTCCGTCAGCTGTTCGCCGAGAAGGTACTTCTCCAGGAACTCGTCGTGGTGCTCCAGCGCGGCCTCGATCAACTCGTGCCTGAGCGCCTCGGCCCTCTCCCTGAGCGAGTCCGGAATCCCCACTTCGGTGATCGTGGCGCCGAGCTCGTCGTCCCATACGTACGCCTGCATGGCCACCAGGTCGATCACGCCGGTGAACAGGTCGGCCTCGCCCAATGGGTACTGCACCGCGAAGGCGTTCGCGCCGAGGCGGTCGCGCATCATGCGCACGACCCGTTCGAAGTCGGCTCCCGTCCGGTCCATCTTGTTGACGAAGGCGATCCGCGGGACGCCGTAGCGGTCGGCCTGGCGCCACACCGTCTCCGACTGCGGCTCCACCCCGCCTACCCCGCAAAAAACAGCGACCGCCCCGTCCAGTACGCGGAGCGATCGCTCGACCTCGGCCGTGAAGTCCACATGGCCGGGGGTGTCGATGATGTTGATTCGGTACTCCGAATCGTTGCGGCGCCAGAACGCGGTCGTGGCCGCCGAGGTGATCGTGATGCCCCGCTCCTGCTCCTGCTCCATCCAGTCCATGGCGGCGGCCCCCTCATGGACTTCGCCCATGCGGTGGAGCCTGCCCGTATAGAACAGGATGCGCTCCGTCGTCGTCGTCTTACCGGCATCGATGTGGGCCATGATGCCGATGTTCCGGAGCTTTGGCAGTGGTGTGATCCTGGGCATATCTGTTTCGTCAACTCGTGATCGTCTGCGCCTGTCAAACAGCTATCCCGCCGGAGTTGCCTCCCTGCCGGCCGGCACCCGCGGGGGCCGGCTGCGGGCGGACGGCCTACCAGCGGTAGTGCGAAAAGGCTTTGTTGGCTTCGGCCATCCGATGCGTATCGTCCTTCTTCTTTACGGTCGCGCCTTCCCCTCGGCTGGCAGCCAGAAGCTCGCCGGCCAACCGCTGGGCCATGGTCCGTTCCCCTCGATTCCTTGAGAACCCGATCAGCCACTTGATCGCCAGCGCCTGTCGCCGCTCGGGCCTCACTTCGATGGGGACCTGGTATGTGGCGCCGCCTACGCGACGGCTCTTGACCTCGAGAGCCGGCTTCGCATTGGTGAGCGCCTGTTGGAAGACATTGATGGAGGGCTGGCCCGCCTTCTCCTCGACGATGTCCATCGCCTCGTAGAAGATCCCTTCGGCCAGCGACTTGTTGCCGTTCAGCATGAGTCCGTTGATGAACTTCTGGCAGGTCGCCGAACCGAAGCGCGGGTCGCCCGGAATCTCGCGGCGCAGGGCTCGGGTTCGGCGGCTCATCGCGTCAACTCCAGTCCGTGCGCCCCTACTTGGGCCGCTTGGCTCCGTACTTGGACCGTCCCTGCTTGCGGACCGACACGCCCGAGGTGTCGAGCGTTCCGCGGACGATGTGATACCGCACGCCGGGCAGATCCCGCACCCGGCCCCCACGGATAAGCACGATGGAGTGCTCCTGGAGGTTGTGACCCTCGCCCCCGATGTACGCCGTGACCTCGTACCCGTTGGTCAGCCGCACACGAGCCACCTTCCGCAACGCGGAGTTGGGCTTCTTGGGGGTGGTGGTGTACACACGGGTGCAGACCCCCCGCTTCTGGGGGTTCTTCTGGAGCGCGGGCGACTTGTTCTTCTTCTTGAGCCGCGCGCGGCCCTTCCGCACCAACTGATTCAGAGTGGGCATGGGAGCCGAACTCGTTCCTCGTGACTTTCCGAAGGGGACAGTCCAAAACCAGCCTCCGGGCGGAACAAGGGCGCGCTTGCAGATGGGTTCAAGCGCGCCCGAGCCGTCCCGGAGGCCGACCCTCCAGGAATTTCCTGGACAGCCTGGAAAAGGTAGCAGGAAATCGGGGAATGTCAAATCGATTCCGGGTTCCAACCGGAAGTGAGCCCGAACGGGAAAGCCGTTGCCCCGGGGCCGTCCCCCTATTCCGCCGAAACCTCCTCTTCCAGCATCTCCCCCAGCCCCGGCAGCACCTCGCCCGGAGCCGTCAGCGGGAGGATCTCCTCGTCGTAGTAGGCCTGCTCGACCGTGAACTCGACATCGTGCCAGCGGTGCACCCCGGTTCCCGCGGGAATCAGGTGTCCGATGATGATGTTCTCCTTGAGTCCCCTCAGGTCGTCCTTGGCGCCGCGGACAGCCGCGTCGGTGAGGACCCGAGTGGTCTCCTGGAACGATGCGGCCGAGATGAACGAGTCGGTGGTCAGGCTCGCCTTGGTGATCCCGAGGAGCAACGGCTCCTGGCGGGCCGGACTCAGGAGGTCCCTGTCGTCCTTCGCCCGCCTGGCGTTCTCGACGCGCACCTCGTCGTTCACGAGACGGAATGCCACCCGGTCGACGTGTTCGCCCTCCAGCAGTCCGGTATCGCCGGGATCGACGACGCGGACCTTCTGCAGCATCTGGCGCACGATCACGCCGATGTGCTTGTCGTTGATCTTGACGCCCTGCAGACGGTACACCTCCTGGATCTCGTTCAGCAGGTACTCCTGCACCGCGCGGGGGCCCTTGATCTTAAGGATGTCGTGGGGATTGATGGGCCCCTCGGAGAGGCGGTCGCCGGCGCGGACCTGATCGCCCTGGTGGACGCGCATGTGCTTCCCGACGGGCACGTCGTATTCCCGCCGCTGCCCCTGCTTCGGCGACACGATGACGCGCCGCTTGCCGCGCTTGATGGGGCCGAAGGACACCAGGCCGTCGATCTCGGTGATGATGGCCGGGTCCTTCGGGCGCCTGGCCTCGAAAAGCTCCGCAACCCGGGGCAGGCCACCCGTGATGTCGCGCGTCTTGTACACCTCGCGCCCGATCTTGGCGATCTTGTCCCCCGGATGGATGGGATCTCCGTGGGCGCACATGAGCTGAGCTCCCACCGGAATGATGAATTCCTTCACGACCTCGCTGGTGCGGGCCTCTCCGCCCCGGATCTGGATCGCCGGATGCAGCTTCTTGTCCCGGTCCTCGATGACCATCATCTGGCGCCGGCCCGTCGACTCGTCGAGTTCCTCGCGCACGGTCTGCTCCTCGACGATGTCCTCGAAGTGCAGGTAGCCCTCCGCATCGGCGACGATGGGCTCCGAGTACGGGTCCCAGCTGAAAAGCAGATCGCCCGCCTTGATCGAGTCACCCTCGGAGACGTGGATCTCGGCGCCGTACGGAACCGCGAGCCGGCTGCGCACCTGCCCTTCCCGCGTCTGGATGACGATCTTCCCCTCCCTCGAGGTGATGATCCGGTTCCCCTTCCGGTCCTCGACCAGCGAGACCCGCTCCAGGCCGATGACCCCGGCGATCTTGGATTTGCGCTGGTTCTGGGCGGCAATGCGGGCCGCGGTCCCCCCGATGTGGAAGGTGCGCAGCGTCAGCTGCGTCCCCGGTTCACCGATCGATTGGGCCGCCAGGATGCCCACCGCTTCGCCGATATCGACGGGACCCATGGTGGCCAGGTTGCGCCCGTAGCACATCCGGCAGATCCCCCGCTCGGTGTCGCAGGTGAGGACCGAGCGGATCTTGACCGACTGGATCCCGGCGTTCTCGATGGCGTCTGCCGCCTCCTCGCTGATCATCTCGCCGGCTTCGAGGATCAACAGGCCGTCGATGGGGTCGTAGACGCTGTCCAGAGCCACATTCCCCGCGATGCGGTCGGCCAGAGGCTCGACGATGTCCTCGCCCTCCTTGAGCGCGCTCATCTCAAGGCCCTGGAAGGTGCCGCAGTCGTCCTCCGATATGGTCACGTCCTGGGCCACATCCACGAGGCGCCGCGTCAGGTAGCCGGCGTCCGCGGTCTTGAGGGCGGTGTCGGCCAGTCCCTTTCGCGCGCCGTGCGTGGAGATGAAATACTCGACCACGCTGAGCCCTTCGCGGAAGTTGGACCGGATCGGGCTCTCGATGATCTCCCCGATGCCGCCGGTCAGCTTCTTCTGGGGCTTGGCCATCAGGCCGCGCATGCCCGCCAGCTGGCGCATCTGGTCGCGGTTCCCGCGGGCGCCCGAGGTCATCATCATGTAGACCGGGTTGAAGCCTCCCTTGGAGCGCTCAAGGTGCTGGACCATCGCGTCGGCCACGTCGTTGTTGGCGTGGGTCCAGGTGTCGATGATCTTGTTGTAGCGCTCCCCGTTGGAGATGTAGCCGGCCTCGTACGCGTTCTGGAAGCGCGCCACCTCGCCGGTCGCTTCCTCCAGCAGGTGTGACTTCTCGGGCGGGACCTCGAGGTCCTCGACCCCGACCGAGACACCACCCGTGGTCGCGTAGCGGAAGCCGAAGTCCTTGAGGTGATCGAGGAACTCCGTCGTGGCAGCGAGTCCCGCATCGGTGAAGCACTGGAAGACGAGATCGCCGAGCTGCTTCTTGCCGAAGGTCTGGTTCAGGAAGCCGATCGGTTCGGGAATGATCGAGTTGAAGAGTACGCGGCCCACCGTGGTGCGGGCCCAGTGCGCCGGCTCGTGAGCGATGGGGCCGCGCGGGTCCCCGTGGGCCGGGACCCAGTACCAGCAAGGCGTCGAAAACTCCGCCCGGCCGAGGGCCTCCGCTATTTCGACCTGTCCGTGGCTCGAGAAGCGCGGCGCGTCCTCGTAGAGCTCGTCCAGACGCGAGTTGGCCCAGTCGCGGACCTTCTGCGGCAGATTCGTATCCCTGGCCTGCGGCTCGAGGTCGGCGATTTCGAGCGGCGGCTTGGTGAGGTAGTAGGAACCGATCACCATGTCCTGGGTCGGCGACGCCACCGGCCGGCCGTTCGAGGGCAACAGCACGTTGTTGCTGGACAGCATGAGGACGCGGGCCTCCAGCTGCGCCTCGAAGGACAGGGGCAGGTGAACCGCCATCTGGTCCCCGTCGAAGTCGGCGTTGAAGGCCGCGCACACCAGGGGGTGGATGCGGATCGCCTTCCCTTCGACCAGGACCGGCTCGAAGGCCTGGATCCCGATCCGGTGCAGCGTCGGGGCCCGGTTGAGGAGGACGGGGTGGTCGCGGATGATGTCCTCCAGCACCTCGTACACCTTCGGATCATCCTGCTCGACGATCTTCTTGGCGCGCTTGACGGTCTCCGCCTCGCCCCGCTTCTCCAGCTCGTGGATGATGAAGGGCTTGAAGAGCTCCACGGCCATGGCCTTCGGCAGTCCGCACTGATGCAGCTTCAGCTCGGGACCCACCACGATCACCGAACGGCCCGAGTAGTCCACGCGCTTGCCGAGCAGGTTCTGCCGGAAGCGGCCCTGCTTGCCCTTCAGCATGTCGGAGAGCGACTTGAGCGGCCGCTTCCCCCGGCCGCGGATCGCCTTGGAGCGTCGCCCGTTGTCGAAGAGCGCGTCCACCGACTCCTGCAGCATGCGCTTCTCGTTCCTGAGGATGACCTCGGGCGCCCGCATCTCGATCAGCTTCTTGAGCCGGTTGTTGCGGTTGATGACGCGCCGGTAAAGGTCGTTCAGGTCGGAGGTCGCGAAGCGTCCCCCGTCCAGGGGCACCAGCGGCCGCAGGTCGGGGGGAATGACGGGGATGACGTCCAGCACCATCCACTCGGGCCTATTGCGCTTGTCCGGCGTATCCCCGGAGTTGCGAATCGCGTCCACCACCTTCAACCGCCGCAGCTTCTTCTTCTTGCGGTGCTGCGAGGTCTCGGTCCTGATCTCCTCCCGCAGCCAGGCGGCGAGCCGGTCGAGTCCCCTGCCGTCCTTGTTCTGCTCGGCCACGGGCGCCTCGGGCGTATCGAGCCGCTTGAGCAGCGTCCTGACCGCCTCCGCCCCGATTTCGGCCACGAAGTCCTCGTCCTCTTCGGCGCGGGCCTTGACGCGGAGGTCGTAGTACTCGTCCTCGTCCAGCAGCTCCAGGAATTCCACATCCTGGTTGCCCGGATGGGTGACGACGTACGCCGCGTAGTAGATCACCTTCTCCAGGTCCTTCAGCGTCATGCCCAGGAGGTACCCGAGCTGGCTCGGCAGGGTCTTGAAGAACCAGATGTGGCAGACGGGAACGGCCAGCTCGATATGGCCCATGCGTTCGCGCCGCACCTTCGACAGCGTGACCTCCACGCCGCACCGGTCGCAGACGATGCCGCGGAAGCGGATGCGCTTGTATTTGCCGCAGGAGCACTCCCAGTCCTTCACCGGACCGAAGGTGCGCTGGCAGAAGAGTCCCATAGGCTCGGGCTTGAACGAGCGGTAGTTGATGGTCTCCGGCTTGGTCACCTCGCCGTACGACCACTCGCGGATGTCCTCGGGCGACGCAATCCGGATGCGGATGTAGTCGAAGTCCGTCAGGCGGGGTTCTTTGGTGCGGGGGAAATCGATCATGTTCTACTCCGCTCCATTGCGGTTTGCGCGATTGCTCTCATTGCCCTCATTCCTCCTCGCCGAGTTCCACGGTGAGCCCCAGGGCCTGCAGTTCCTTCACCAGAACGTTGAAGGACTCGGGGATGCCCGGTTTCGGGAGGTTGTCTCCCTTGACCACCGCCTCGTAGACCTTGGACCGCCCGTTCACGTCGTCCGACTTGACGGTCAGGATTTCCTGCAGCGTGTGCGCGGCCCCGTAGGCCTCGAGGGCCCAGACCTCCATTTCGCCGAAGCGCTGTCCACCGAACTGCGCCTTGCCGGCCAGGGGCTGCTGGGTCACCAGCGAATACGGACCGATGCTGCGGGCGTGGATCTTGTCGTCGACCAGGTGGGACAGCTTGAGCATGTAGATCATGCCCACCGTGATCGGGAACCTGAACCGTTCGCCGCTGCGCCCGTCCCGGAGCCAGACCTTTCCGTTGGGAAGGATCTCGCCGGCGGAAATGAGTTGCTGTACCGCCGCCTCGAGACCGCCCTCGCCGAGTTCCCGCAGCGCCAGCGTTCCGATGGCCGGGAACATGTCCCGGAGTTGCCGGTCCCGCTTTCCGGCGATGCGGGCCCCGGCCCGGACCACGTAGTCACGGACCGTGCGCAACACCTCGAGAGCTTCGGGACCGCTGTCGTCTCCAAGGTAGTCGTCGAAGCTCTTGCCGATCCCCACGAGCGACGATACACCGTCGCCGTTGGAACCGGTGTCGGCGTGCTCGCGCCGGCCCGCGGCGGGGTGTGACTGCACCGCCTCGAGCAACTGCTGGTAGTGGCCCGTATCGAGTGGCCACTCCAGACCGGCGTTCAGGCTGGACACCGCCCACTTCAGCCCCGCCAGCTTCAGGAGCACCGAGATCTCGTCCTCGGACGCTCCCTGGAAGACGGGGGTCTTGGCTTCGAAGCCCAGGTTGTCCGCGGCCCACCCAAGATGGGTCTCCAGGATCTGTCCGACGTTCATGCGCGACGGCACGCCCAGCGGATTCAGGACGATGTCCACCGAGGACCCGTCGGGCAGATAGGGCATGTCCTCCTGGGGCGCAATCCTGGCGATGATTCCCTTGTTCCCGTGCCTGCCGGCCATCTTGTCGCCCACGGAGATCTTGCGTTTCTCGGCGATGTACACCTTCACCAGCTGAACCACGCCGGGTGGCAGCTCGTCGGGCTGGAACACCTTGTCGATCTGCTCCTCGGTGCGCTCCCGAACGCGCTCGATGCGCTTCTTGGCTTCGTCGATCAACCGGCGGATCTTCTCGTTGACGGCCTGGTTGCGAACCTTCAGCGTCGTGAGATCGACCTCGGCCAGCCGGACGTTCCTCAGGAGCGCCGCGCTGACCTTCGTCCCCTCCTCGAGGAAGGGCTCGACCGTGCCCTTCTTCAGGCACAGCGCGATCGTCTGGTTGCGGGGCCGGGTCAGCAGCGCTCGCAGTTCCTCGTCGCGGGCTCCGATGATCCGCTGGATCTCCTCGCGCTCCTCCTTGCGCAGCTGGCCGATGCGCGCCCCGTGCTCGCGCTCCAGGAGAGGATCGTCGATTCGCCGCGAGAAGATCTTCACGTCGATGACGGTTCCGATCATGCCGGGAGACATCCGCAGCGAGGAATCCTTCACGTCCTTCGCCTTCTCGCCGAAGATCGCGGTCAGCAGCTTCTCCTCGGGGGACAGCTCGGTCTCGCCCTTCGGAGTGATCTTCCCGCAGAGGATGTCCCCGCTCTTCACCCGCGCGCCGATGCGCACGATGCCCCGCTCGTCGAGGTCCAGCAGGCTCTCCTCGGCGACGTTCGGGATCTCGCGGGTGATCTCCTCCATGCCGCGCTTGGTGTCGCGGACGTGGAGTTCCAGCTCCTGGATATGGATCGACGTGAAGAGGTCGTCCCGAACCAGCCGCTCCGAGATCACGATGGCGTCCTCGAAGTTGTACCCGTACCAGGGCATGAAGGCCACGCGGACGTTGCGGCCCAGCGCCAGCTCGCCGCGGTCGGTCGACGGGCCGTCGGCGACGATGTCACCCGTGCTCACCTTCGTGCCCGCCTTGACCAGCGGCCGCTGGTTGATGGCCGTGTCCTGGTTGGTGCGCCAGAACTTCTTGAGCCGGTAGCGGTCGAACTGCGCCAGCTTGGCCAGCGGCTCCTTGGAAGCGCCCTTCTTCATGCCGGTGTCCACCACGATCTCCTCGGCGGTGGCGCGCACGATCTTGCCGTCGCGCCTGGCGGTGATCACCGCGCCCGAGTCCTTGGCCACCTTCTCCTCGAGTCCAGTGCCCACCAGCGGGGAATCGGTATACAGGAGCGGGACCGCCTGCCGCTGCATGTTCGACCCCATCAGGGCCCGGTTCGCGTCGTCGTGTTCCAGGAAGGGGATCATTGCCGCCGCGACCGAAACGAGCTGGTCGGGCGCCACGTCGATGTAGTCGATCCGTTCCGGCTGTTCGAGCGGGAAGTCCCCGCGGCGACGGCACAGCACGTACTCGTTGACGAAATCCCCGTCCGGCGTGAGCGGCGCGTTGGCCTGCGCGATCGTGGCCTCCTGCTCCTCGTTCGCGGACAGCCACGCGATCTCGCCGGTGACCCTGCCGTCGACGACCTTGCGGTACGGCGTCTCAACGAACCCCAGGTCGTTGACCCGGGAATAGGTGGTCAGCGAAGTGATCAGGCCGATGTTGGGTCCCTCAGGCGTCTCGATGGGACACATGCGGCCGTAGTGCGAGTAGTGCACGTCGCGAACCTCGAAGCCCGCGCGCTCGCGCGTCAGTCCGCCCGGTCCCAGCGCCGAGAGCCGCCGCTTGTGGGTGAGCTCGGCCAGCGGGTTCGTCTGGTCCATGAACTGGGAGAGCTGCGAGGAGCCGAAAAACGCCTGGATCACGGCCGATACCGTGCGGGCGTTGACCAGGTCGTCGATGTTGATCTTCTTGGGGTCGGTGTTGATCGACATGCGCTCCTTGACCAGGCGCGCCATCCGGGAGAGGCCGACCGAGAACTGGTTGGCGATCAGCTCGCCGACCGTCCGCACGCGCCGGTTTCCGAGGTGGTCGATGTCATCGATCCGTCCCCTGCCCTCGCTGAGTTCGATCAGGTACTGCAGAATCGCGACGAAGTCCTCCTTGGTCAGGACCGATTCTCCCGGTGGAACCTCGAGTCCCAGGCGCTGGTTGATCTTGTAGCGGCCGACCCGGCCCAGGTCGTACCGCCGCGGGTCGAAGAAGACCCGCTCCAGGGCGGCCCGCGCGGTGGCGATGTTGGGAGCCTCGCCGGGACGCAGCAGAGAGTAGATCGCGTTGAGCGCCTCTTCCTCGCCGGCGGTGGGGTCCTTCCGGAGGGTGTTCTTGACGATGGGACTCTCACCCGGACGCCCCCCCTGTCCCTGATGGACGGACTTGTAGACCATGATTTCGGAAATGCCGCCGCGCTGCAGCAGAAGCAGCTCGTCCTCCTGCAGCTCCGTCCCCTCGTCCAGCAGGATCTCGCCCGTTTCCGGATCGACCACCTCTTCCGCGATGACCGCACCTAGGAGCTCGCGCGCGTCGTCGTCCGGGCCCGGCACCGCGGTGGACCGAACCTCGAAGAAGAGCTGGTAGATCTCTGTATCGCTTCCGTATCCGAAGGCGCGCAGCAGAGCCGTGGCCGGGAACTTCTTCTTCTTGTCGATATGGACGTAGCAGATGTCGTTGATGTCGATCGTGAACTCGACCCAGGAGCCCCGGAAGGGAATGATCCGCGCCTTGTTCAGCCGGGCCCCGTTGGGATGGATGTCCTCCTCGAACACCACGCCGGGAGAGCGGTGCAGCTGGCTGACCACCACGCGCTCGGCCCCGTTGATGATGAAGGTGCCCAGGTTGGTGAGCAGCGGAAGATCGCCGAGGTAGACCTCCTTCTCGATGATCGTGTCGGCCTGCTTCTTCCTGCCCGCCTTTTCCCAGATGATCAGCCGGAGCGTCGCCTTGAGCGGCGCCGCGAAGGTCATGTCGCGCTCGATGCACTCCTCGACGGAGTACTTGGGCTCACCGAGGTGGCAGGAGACATACTCCAGGGACAGATCACCGTTCACATCCGTGACCGGGAAGATGTCCTGAAAGACGCGATCGAGACAGAAATCCCACGTCTCAACCTCGGACACGTCCGTGTCGACAAGCTTCCCGAAGGAGCGGGTCTGGACATCCAGCAGGTTGGGCATGGGCATCGCCGGGTGGAGCTTCGCAAAGCTTACGACCGGACGGGCAGCCTCGATGGTACCGTTCTGACTAGCCAATGGACCAATCCCCCATAATGGTTGGCAGTCCCGGCACAGACCCGCGCGGGCACCGGGACCGGTGACGCGAGCGGGCTGCCGGGAACATGAGGTCGCGGCGTGAGGGCGTACGGAGATCCGGCGCGAGGATACACGCCGACCGTGAACCCGGGATCAACACCCCGATCGGCCCGGTCCCAGCCGCCTTCGGGAACCGGAGCCTCTGCTCGGCGGGGCGCACCTACTTGACGATGACGGTAGCGCCGACTTCCTCGAGCTTGCCCTTGATGTCTTCGGCCTCGTCCTTGCTGACCGCTTCCCTGACCGGGCTCGGTGCCTTGTCGACGAGTTCCTTGGCCTCCTTGAGGCCGAGGCTCGTGATCTGCCGGATGACCTTGATGACCTGAATCTTCTTGGACCCGAAGGACTCGAGCACGACATCGAACTCGTCCTGTTCCTCGGCGGCGGCCTCTTCGGCGCCGGCCGCTCCCGGCATCGCCATGACGGGCGCCGCGGCGGCGGTCACGTTGAAACGGGTCTTGAAGGCTTCCACGAACTCCGAGAGTTCGATCACCGTCATGTTGCCGAAAGTCTCGAGAAGTTCTTCCTGGTTCACAGCCATTCTCTGTTTCCCTCCTTGGATTCGCCCGGTTCGCCGGACGTTCTGGGTCTGTTACCGTTCTATTCGGATTCGCGTTCCCCGCGAAGTGCGTCCACGAGGCCCGCCATCTCCTGAAGCTTGCCCGACATCGCGCCCGCGAGCGCCGACATCGGGGCGCTCAGGACACCCGCCACCTGTGACAGCAGTTCGTCGCGGGACGGCAGGTTGGCGACGCGGTCGATCTGCGCCGCGTCGAGCAGGGTCGTTTCGAGGACACCGACCTTGAAGACCGGCCTGTCCTCGTTTTCCTTTGCGAAGTCGGTGACCGTCCTGGCGGCGGCCACTACGTCGTCGTCACCGAAGACGACTCCCGTGGGACCTTCCAGGAAACGGGAGATGTCGGGGAGTTCGGTCTCCGCCAACGCGCGCCTGACCAGGCGGTTCTTGACCACCAGGTATTCTCCGCCGGACTTCTTCAGCTGGCTGCGCAGGCTGGTCATGGCCTGGACGTTCAGCCCGGTGAAGTCGGTCAGGAAGATGGCTTCGGACCGCTCGAGGCGCTCCTGGAATTCGGCGACGAACGCCTCTTTTTCCGCCCTGGTCATATCAGCCGCTCCTCGTGAAGCTGTTGGGGTCGACGTGCACACCGGGCCCCATCGTGCTCGACACGGTGACGCTCTTGACATAGGTGCCCTTCGCGGCCGCGGGCTTGGCCCTGAGCACCGAGGCCATGAAGGCGCTGAGGTTCTCGGTGAGCAGATCGACCTCGAACGACACCCGGCCGATCGGCGCGTGCAGGTTGCCGGTCTTGTCCACGCGATACTCGATCTTGCCCGCCTTGATCTCGCTGACCGCGCGGCCCACATCGAAGGTGACCGTGCCCGCCTTGGGCGTGGGCATGAGGCCGCGGGGACCGAGGATGCGGCCCAGCGGCCCGACCATGCGCATCAGGTCCGGCGTCGCCACGCAGACGTCGAAGTCCAGCCAGCCGCCCTTGATCCGGTCCACGTACTCGGTGCCGACGTAGTCCGCTCCGGCTTCCTCGGCCTCGGCCTCCTTGTCGCCCTGGCAGATCGCCAGCACCCGGGGGGACTTTCCTGTCCCATGGGGCAGAACGACCGTGCCGCGCACCACCTGGTCGGCCCTTCTCGGGTCCACGCCCAGGTGCGTGGCCACATCGATGCTCTCGTCGAAGCTCGCGTAGGCCATCTCCTTGACCTGTCCGAGCGCTTCCCGCGGCTGCTGCCGGACGAGCCGGTCGTACGACTCCCGCGCCCCGGTGTATTTCTTGCTGCGTCTTGGCACGCTTTCCTCCGTCAGGCCGTAAGCTCCCCGTCCACCTCGATCCCCATCGCCCGTGCCGTGCCCTTGATCATCCTCATGGCCGACACGATGTCCTCCGTATTGAGATCCTCCATCTTCGCCTCCGCGATCTCCCGCACCTGGGCCACCGACAGCGTGGCCACCTTGTCGACGTGCGGTTCCGACGACGCCTTCTCCAGCCCCAGGGTCTTCTTGATGAGGAAGGACGCGGGCGGCGTCTTGGTGATGAAGGTGAACGAGCGGTCCGCGTAGACCGTGATCTCGACGGGGATCAGCGTCCCCGCCTGCTGCTGGGTCCTTGAGTTGAACTGTTTGCAGAAGTCCATGATGTTCACGCCGTGCTGACCCAGCGCGGGCCCCACGGGGGGCGCCGGATTCGCCTGCCCGGCGACGATCTGCAGCTTGATGAACCCGAGGACTCTCTTCTTCGGACCTTTCGCCATTTCTAGAAACCTCTCAGCTGGGTGAAGTCCAACTCCACCGAGGTCGGACGGCCGAAGAGGGAGACCTCGACCTTGACCTTGCCCTTTTCGGGGTAGACCTCCTGCACCGTTCCCGAGAAGTCCGTGAACGGCCCCTGTATGACTTCGACGACCTGGCCGGGACGGAAGGGGATCTCGTCGCGCACACCGGCCTCCTCCTCGACTTCGATCCCCATGATCCGGTTCATGTCCTCTTCCCGGACCGGCTGGGGATCGCCGCCCTGGCTCACGAAACGCACCCCCTTCATGGCGGAGATCGCGTGTTCGGTACGCTCGTTCAGGATCATCCGCACGAGCACGTACCCCGGGTACAGCGGCTTGGTGACCGGCACGCGCTTGCCGCGACGGATCTCGACGACCTCGTGCGTGGGCACCAGGACCTCGCGGATCTCCCGTGCGGAGACGGGATTCCTGTCGATCTCCTGCTGAATCAGATTGCGCACCCGGTTCTCGTGCCGGGCCTGCGTCTGAACCGCGTACCAGCGTTCTTCCACGCTCAAGCCCCGAAGATCCCCATGATGAAGTCGACAATCACCAGGCCGGAAGCCATGTCCATGATCCATATGACCAGCGTGAGCAGGATCGTGAAGAGGATGACCACCCAGGTGGCGTTGCGGAGCTGCTCCCGGTCGGGCCAGGTGACCCTCTCCATCTCCGTAATGCACTCCTGCACGAAGTCTCTTGCGGCGGCAATCCGTGACATGGTTCCCGTATCCCTCTACTCGATGATGGCGGTGACGACGCCGGCGCCCACGGTCCGGCCACCTTCCCGGATCGCGAAGCGAAGTTCCTCGTCCATCGCGATCGGCGTGATCAGCTCCACCTCCATCTGCACGTTGTCCCCCGGCATCACCATCTCCACCCCGTCGGGCAGCATCGCCGAACCCGTCACGTCCGTCGTGCGGAAGTAGAACTGCGGACGGTACCCGTGGAAGAACGGCGTGTGACGGCCGCCCTCCTCCTTCGTCAGCACGTACACCTCCGCCTTGAACTTCGTGTGCGGCGTGATCGACCCCGGTATCGCCAGCACCTGGCCGCGCGAAATCTCCGTCTTCCCCACGCCCCGCAGCAGCAGTCCCGCGTTGTCTCCCGCCTCGCCCCGCTCCAGGATCTTGCGGAACATCTCCACGCCCGTCACCACCGTCTTGCGGTCCTCTCCCATCCCCACGATCTCCACCGTGTCCCCCTTGTGGATCACGCCCCGCTCGATGCGGCCCGTCGCCACCGTCCCACGGCCCGTGATCGAGAACACGTCCTCCACCGGCATCAGGAACGGCTTGTCGATGTCGCGCTCCGGCTCCGGGATGTACGTGTCGATCGCATCCATCAGCTCGTCGATGCACTCGCCCGCCTCGCCCTCGCCCCCGGCCTCCAGCGCGTGCAGCGCGCTCCCCATCACCACCGGCAGGTCGTCTCCGGGGAAGTCGAACTCGCTCAGCAGCTCCCGCACCTCCAGCTCCACCAGCTCCAGGAGCTCCTCGTCGTCCACCATGTCCACCTTGTTCAGGAACACCACGATGTGCGGCACGTTCACCTGGCGCGCCAGCAGGATGTGCTCGCGCGTCTGCGGCATCGGGCCGTCCGCCGCGCTCACCACCAGGATCGCTCCGTCCATCTGCGCCGCGCCCGTGATCATGTTCTTCACGTAGTCCGCGTGCCCAGGACAGTCCACGTGCGCGTAGTGACGGTTCGCCGTCTCGTACTCCACGTGCGCCGTCGCGATCGTGATGCCGCGCTCCCGCTCCTCCGGCGCCTTGTCGATCTCGTCGAACCCCACCGCGTCCCCGCCGAACTTCTTCGCCTGCGCCATCGTGATCGCCGCCGTCAGCGTCGTCTTCCCGTGGTCCACGTGGCCGATCGTCCCCACGTTCACATGCGGCTTCGTTCGCTCGAAGGTCTCCTTCGCCATGCTTGCTCCGTGTTGGGTGCAGGGGCCCGCGCGGCGGTCCCCGTCGTTCGTGTTTTGAGTTTCCGTCGCTGCCAAAGTGTTGCCGGCGGGACCGTTCCCGCCCCGCCAAGCTCTGGGCGGGGATTGAACCCGCGACCTCTTCCTTACCAAGGAAGCGCTCTACCACTGAGCTACCAGAGCACCTCGCTTCCGGTTCGGCCGCGCGGGACGCGTCCCCGTGGCCGGACCCAGAGCGGGAGACCGGACTCGAACCGGCGACCCTCAGCTTGGAAGGCTGATGCTCTAGCCAACTGAGCTACTCCCGCAATCGTCCGGGGGCTGTCGAACTCCCCCGTCAGGCCTGCCCATGGTGGGGGGAGGATTCGAACCTCCGTAGGCATTCGCCAGCAGATTTACAGTCTGCCCCGGTTGGCCGCTTCGGTACCCCACCAAAAAACACGTTCCCACCCCGCCCGCCAGGCTGGCTGCGCATCACTCGGGCTCGGATGGAAACGAGCAAAGGAAGATAACTATTCCGTCGGGGGGGATCAATAGAAGGTGACGCCGGGAAACGACGCGGGAAGCTGACGCGGGGACTCGAACCCCGGACCTGCTGATTACAAATCAGCTGCTCTACCAACTGAGCTACGTCAGCGGACCCCGAAAGTTCGCCCCTGCGGAAGGAGTGTGGAAGCCCCAGCCCCGGCTGGCCCCGGCTGGCCGTTCGCCCGAGCGGCCCGGGCTAGTTGCGCACGCGGGTCCAGCGCGTGCCCCGCGGAGTGTCTTCCAGCCTGATCCCCTCGGCCGCCAGCTCGTCGCGGATCCGGTCGGCCGTGGCGAAGTCGCGGGCGGCGCGGGCCTGTTCCCTGGCCTCGACCAGGGCGCGCACCCACTCCTCGCCGGCACCGGCGAGCTTCCGCGACGCTTCGGCCAGGTCGACGACGCCCAGTACGGAGTCCATCTCGGCCAAGGCGTCGAGCACGGCTTCGCGGTTCGCGGGGGCCAGCCCGCCTCCCGCATCGTCCAGCGCCGTGTTCACCTCCCTGACCATCGTCCAGAGTGCGGCCAGGGCGCGGGGGGCGTTGAGATCGCTGTCCAGCGCCCGGCCGAAGGCAGCGAGGTGCCCGCCGACACGCTCGGACAGCTCCGCCGTGTCACCGAATGCCTCCCCGGCGTCGCGCACCCTGCGGCGGAAGTCCAGCAGCCGCTGCACCGAGGCGGTGGCGTCGTCGAGGCCGTCGCGGGTGAAGTTGAGTTCGCTGCGGTAGTGGGCCGAGAGGAGCGTCCATCGGATCGCGGCGGGGTCGTAGCCCTCGTCGAGGAGTTCGCGCACCGTGTGAAAGTTGCCGAGCGACTTGGACATCTTGCGGGCGTCGACCTTGAGGTGCTTGACGTGCAGCCAGAACCGGGCGAAGGGCTGCCCGGTTGCCGCCTCCGACTGTGCGATCTCGTTTTCGTGGTGGGGGAAGAGGAGGTCCTCGCCGCCCAGGTGGATGTCGATCGTGTCGCCGAGCAGAGCAGTCGCCATGACCGAGCACTCCAGGTGCCAGCCGGGACGCCCCGGTCCCCAGGGCGAGTCCCAGACCGCGCCCACCTCGCGGTCGGCGGCCTGCGACGGCTTCCAGAGCGCGAAGTCGCGCGGGTCCCGCTTCTCGAAGTCCTCCGCGTCGATCCGGGCCCGCGACGAGTCCTCTTCGCCACCCTTCCCGGACAGGCGTCCGTAGTCGTCGAAGGAGGTCACCGCGTAGTAGACGGATCCGTCCGGCGCGACGTAGGCGCTTCCCCGGTCCACGAGCCGTTTCACGAACGCCACCATGGCGGGGATGTACGCGGTGGCCCGCGGGTGGCTGGAGAAGGGAAGGAAGCCGAGCGTTTCGGAATCGTCCAGGAAGGCCCGGACGAAGGCTTCGGTGTGTTCGCCCAGCTGTCGTCCCGCTTTCGCCGCCCCCGTGATCGTCTTGTCGTCCACGTCGGTGAAGTTCACCACGAACTCGACCTCGTGGCCGCGCCAGCGCAGGTAACGGTGGAGAAGATCGTAGACGGCGAAGGTGCGGAAGTTGCCGATGTGCGCGAAATCGTAGACGGTCGGGCCGCAGCCGTAGACGGCGACCCGGCCGGGGTGCAGCGGTTCGAAGGGGCGGGTTTCGCGCGTCAGCGAGTCGTGGAGGTTCATGGGAACGGAGAATAGGGGACGGGAATCACTGTCGGGTCAACGCTCGCCGCGCGCGTCAGCGGCCAGGCGGGCGAAGGCGGCGGCCGGGTCCGGGGCCCGTGTGACCGGACGGCCGACGACGATGTGGGTGGCCCCCGCGCGGAAGGCCTCGCCGGCGGTGCGGACACGGCGCTGATCGTCGTGGGAGTCGTCCGCAAGACGGATGCCGGGAGTCACGATACACGGTTCCGGCCCCATGGTTTCCCTGACGCGCGCAGCCTCGGCGGCCGAGCACACCACCCCCCCCAGCCCCACCTCGCGCACCAGACGCCCCAAACGATCGGCCTCCGCCCCCGCATCGGCCACGCGGCGCCCGAAAACCTCCTCGAGCCCCGGCGCGTCCAGCGACGTAAGCACGGTCACGCCCAGCAGCGTGAGCGAAGCGGGCGCCGCTTCCGCCGCGGCCGCCATCATGTCGCGTCCCCCCATTGCGTGCACCGTCACGAATGTCACCCCCAGCCTGCCCACGCGGGCCACCGCACCCGCCACCGTGTTCGGGATATCGTGCAGCTTGAGATCCAGGAACACACGTTTCCCCTTCCCCCTGAGCGCACCGGCCACCCCCGGCCCCTCCGCCGCGAAGAGTTCGAGCCCGACCTTGTAGAAGGTGCACGCCGGGCCGATGCGGTCGACGAGCTCGAGGGCGGAGGCCGCGTCGGGCACATCCAGTGCGACGATAATCCGGTCGTTCAATGGGCTTCGCGTACCTGCCTCCCGGTTTGTGAAATCGTTCACGATGTAATGCCGAGATTACAATTTGTCATGTTTGGTTTACATTTTCGTTGCCGAACGTCTTTAGACCTTGGCCCTCGGGGGTGTCGCCGCATCCACCGCCAGCCCCCTCGCCACCCGGGCCGCGCACCTCGGATCAGCGAACGAAGCCGTGCCGATCTGCACCAGCGAGGCCCCCGCCCGCAGGTACGCCCGTGCGTCTCTCGCGGCCAGGATGCCCCCCACCCCGATCACCGGCACGTCGACCGCCCCCGCCACCGCCCGCACCGCGGCCAGCCCGACCGGAAGAAGCGCCGGGCCGCTCGTCCCCCCGGTCCCCGCCCCCACCCGCGTCTCGCCGTCGCGCCCCGTGAGGAAGCCTGGCACCGTGTTGATCGCGGTGATCCCGTCCGCGCCGTGTTCGACCGCCACCACCGCGGTGGCCGCGATATCCGGGTCGTTCGGCGCGAGCTTGACCACCAGCGGCCGTTCTGTCTGCGGCCGCACCGTGTCCAGAACCTGGCGCAGCGCATCCTCGTCCAGGCAGAATGGCCGGCCCTCCAGGTGCGAGTCGTTCGGGCAGGACAGGTTCAGCTCGAAGCCGCGGAAACCGTCCTCCCCATCCAGGCCGCTCACGACGGCCGCGAACTCGTCCACGGTCGCCCCCGCAACCGACACAAAGACGGGCAGCGCGCCGAGATTGCGCCGCATCCACGGCAGCTTCTCCGCGCGCACCAACTCCAGCCCCGGGTTGGCGAGCCCGACCGAGTTCAGCATGCCGCCCTCGAACTCGGCGACGCGCGGGGCCGGGTTGCCCCACCGCGGCTCGACCGTCACCGACTTGGTCACCAGTCCCCCGATCTCGAATGGCGACATCACGTCGATCACCGGCTCGCCGAAACCGCAGGTGCCGGAGGCCAACAACACCGGACTGGAGAAGCGCGTCCCGAAAAGGTCCGCAACCGGCGGCTCACGAAATCCATCCCGGAATCCTGGCGACGGCATGCCCGCGCTGGACCGCTTCGCTTCACCCACTTCCCGCTACCGTCCCCCCCGGTCCTTCATGGCCCGCTGCGCCTCGCGATCCATCGTCCTGCGCTTCAGTTCCTCTCTCCGGTCCCGGTGCTTTTTGCCGCGGCAGAGTCCCAGGGTGACCTTGGCCCGCCCCCTGCGAAAATACAGATCCAGCGGAACGATCGTGAGCCCCTTCTCCTCCGACCGGGACGCGATGCGGCGGATCTGGTCGCGGTGCAGAAGCAGCTTCCGCGGCCGCATCTCGTCGTGGTTCCAGCGGTTCCCGGCCTCGTAGGGCGCGATGTGGAGGTTGTGGAGCCACATTTCGCCGGACTGCGCACGGGCATGCGCGTCCCGAAAGGCCACCTTGCCCCCGCGGATCGACTTGACCTCGGTGCCCACCAGCACGAGCCCGGCTTCCAGCGTGTCCAGGACCTCGTACTGGTGACGGGCCTTCCGGTTGCGGGCGACGATCTTCCGCGAGCCACCGGACGGCGGCGCGCCCACGGGCTGCCGCTCAGTCCCCGGCGGCGGCGAGCGCCATCGTGGCCTCGCGGGCCCGCCAGTCGGCGAGGAAGGCGGCGTTGCCGCTGTCGGTGAGCGGGTGCCGCATCCCCTTCTTGAGCACGCCGAAGGGACAGGTGGCGATGTGCGCCCCGGCCAGCGCCGATTCGATGACGTGGCGCGGGTGGCGGATCGACGCGGCCAGGATCTGCGTGCGGATGTCCGGGTCCTGTTCGAAGACGGCCGCGATCTCGCGGATCAGCTCCATGCCGTCCTGGGAGATGTCGTCCAGCCGCCCGATGAAGGGTGACACCACGAAGGCGCCCGCCAGCGCGGCCATCAGCGCCTGGTTGGTGTTGAAGATCAGGGTGACGTTGCAGCGGATGCCCCGGCGCCCCAGGCGGGCGACCGCTTCCAGGCCGGCGGTCGTGGCGGGGACCTTGATGATCACGTTGGAGTGCCAGGCCGCGTACTCGACCCCCTCCCGGACCATCCCGTCGGCGTCCTCGGAGACCGTCTCGGCACTGATGGGTCCGTCGACCAGCGACGCGATCGTGCGGATGGTGTCCTCGAAGTCGGCGCCCTCTTCGCGCGCCATCAGGCTGGGGTTGGTGGTCACGCCGCTCAGGATGCCCCAGCGGGCGGCCTCGCGGATCTCGGCCAGGTTCGCCGTGTCCAGGTAGATCTTCATGCCGGGTCCTGATTCTCCTTTTTCAAGAGTGTCCTGCTGCTTCGAGGGTCCCTGCCCCTAAGCTTCTTCGGTCGAGGATCCGTTTCCTCCGCCGTCATCCAGCTGTCGCCTGCTCTCTTGGCGCGCCGCATCGATCCCGGCCCGGTACACGGCCTTGGAGCGCTCCAGCTTGTCCTCGAGCTCCGTCCGCGCATCGGACGCGATCTGGCGTCCCTGCTCGACCACGTCCCGGGCCGGCGCCATGCGCGACCCCAGGTCCTCGCGCAGCCCGCGCACCCGCTCGCCGGTCAGGTCCTTCAGCTTCCTGGCCTGCTTCCGGATCCGCGCCTGGGTGTCCGCGCCGCTCGCGGGCGCGAAGAGCAGCGCGATTCCCGCGCCCACCAGCGCCCCGAGGAGGAAGGCCCCGATCTCGGTTCCGTGGCCCTTTTCTATGATGACCGTATGTTGATCGTCCCCCGTGCTCATCCTCGCCTCCCTGCTTGTCTTGGAGTGTTGCGTTTCGCACCGGGACGCCACCTCGCGGCGCCTTTGAATCCCCGGTGCAGGAGTAACTTAACCCGGCGACTCACACGCGCCAACGGGGGTCCGGCGGGGCGATCGAGGGCACTTCGTAGCCGGTCCTGCCCATGAGACCGCAGGTGAGCACCTTCCCCAGCTCAACCCCCGGCTGGTCCAGGGGATCGACACCGTAGAGCGCGCCTGCGTACACCACGGCGATCTGGAAGAGCATGAACAGGCCGCCGAGCGAATGCGCGTCCACCCGGTCGACCATGACGGTCATGTTCATGCGGCCCTCGCGCCGCAGTGCCTCGGCGGTCGCGCGGCGCTCGCGGTCCAGCAATTCGAAGAGCGTGTGACCGCCCAGGTACGCGAGCTCCGGCGTGTCCGGGAAGGGGGTGGGGATCCCGACATCCTCGCCGGGCGCTCCACAGCCCAGGAAGACGACCACCTTGTCGCGGGGACCCTCCATGAGAAGCTGCAGGATCGAGTGCTGGTCGGCCGCTCCGAAGGCGGGTACCGGGGTGGGGCCGGTCTCGACCCGCCGGCCCGCGCGGTCCAGTGCCTTGCCGAGCGACTCGGCCCAGAGCTGCTGCACCCAGTACGCGAAACCGCGAAGGCGGTCGGCGTAGGGCATGAACACCTGCACGGGCGCTCCCATCTCGGTGTCGGCGGCGTGCAGCAGAGTCGCCAGAGTCCCCGCCGGGTTCGCGGTCAACCCGGGCGTGGTGCAACGGCGAATCATGGCGGAGGCGCCCGCCAGAACGGCTTCGATGTCGATGCCCGCGGCCGCGGCGGGGAGCAGGCCGGCCGGCGAGAGGACCGAGAAGCGTCCGCCGACGGCATCGGGGATGGGGAGGGTGGGGATGTCGTAGCGGGTGGCAAGCTCCCGCAGCGTGCCCCGCTCGGGGGACGTGGTGAACAGGAAACGGTCCCGCGCCCTCTCCGCCCCCAGCGTGTCCTCGAGCCAGCGCCAGACCACCAGGAACTGCGCCATCGTCTCCGCCGTGGTGCCCGACTTGCTGACCACGTTGAAGAGGGTGCGGGCCGGGTCCAGGCGGGCGAGCAGCGCGGCGACCGTGTCGGGATCGGGGTTGTCGAGGATGTGAAGGGTGGGGAGGCGGCTGCGGGCTTCGTCGTCCAGTTCGTTCCAGGAGGGGGGCAGGAGGGCGTCCCGGAGGGCGGCCGCACCGAGCGCCGAGCCGCCGATGCCGATCACGACCAACGCGTCGCACTGCCGGGCGAATGTGTCGGCCGCGTGCCGGGTGGCGGCCGCGAGGCCGGAGTCTTCCGGCAGGTCGAAGAACCCCATCGCACCGGCCTCGCGGCGCTCCGTCACTTCGTCGTGGGCGACCCGGAACCGCGCAGCCAGATTCCCGCGCAAGCGAAGCGGATCCAGCCCGGCCCCCTCCAGCACGCCCGCGACCATGTTGCCGAAATCGATCACGGGAAGAGGTGACCCGGCCGTCATGCGCGCGCCCCGCAAGGCAAGGCTTCCACGGCCCCTACAGCTCCACCGTCAGCCCGTCGTACGCCGGTGTGATCCCGTCCGGCAGCGACGCGGCCAGCTCGCGGTGGCCCACGAAATGGGTGAGGTGCGTGAGGAAGGTGCGCCGCGCACCGATTTCGCCCGCCACCTCCACCGCCTCTTCGACGTTGAGGTGCGTCGGGTGCACGCGCCCGCGCCAGAGCGCGTTCAGCACCAGCACGTCGACCCCGTCGAGGATCTCACGCGCCGCTGCGGGGACTCTCTTGGCGTCCGTCACGTACCCCAGCCGCCCCACGCGAAAGCCGAAGGCATCGACCGGACCATGGGGCACCCGAAACGGGATCACCTCCGCGCCCAGCACCTCCACCGGCACACGCTCCGCATAGCCCTTCAGCGCGATCTGTGGTCTGGTCGTCCCCTCCGGCGGGCGAAACTCCGGGTCGAAGATGTACGAGAAACGCGACTTCATCTGCCCCATGAGCTCGTCGGGCAGGTAGGCGGGGACCGCCCCCCGGTTACGGGTCGAAAAGACCCTCACGTCGTCGATGCCGTGCACATGGTCCGCGTGCAGGTGCGTGTACCAAACCGCGCCCACCCGGCCGACGCCCGCCGCCAGCAGTTGCAGCCTCAGCTCCGGCGGCGTGTCGATGAGGAGGTTGCCGCCGTCCAGGGCGAGCAGCGCACCGTGACGGGTGCGCCGGTCCCGGGGGTCGTCGGAGGTGCAGTTGGCGCAGTCGCAACCGATCACCGGCACGCCGATGGAGGTCCCCGTCCCGAGGAAGGTCAGCTGCAAGCTACAACTGCTCCACGCGCATCGTGTTCGTCGAGCCCGGCTTGTGAAACGGCAAGCCCGATGTGACGATGACCGGGTCGCCCGTCTTGCCGATTCCCGAGCCCAGCACGACCCGCTTTCCGAAGTCGGTCAGGTTCTGGTAGGTGATCTCGCCCTTGTCGGCCAGCACGGGACGCACCCCCCACACCCCGCACAGCTGCCGGTGCACCTTGGGCTCGGTGCAGACGGAGAAGACCGGGATCGGGGCGCGGTACGACGCCACCAGCCGCGCCGAAAACCCGCTGCGGGTGATCACGATGATCGCGGGTGCGTTCAGGTCCTGCGCGGAGCGGACCGACGAGGCGGCGACCGCGTGTTCGCGCGGCGAGGCGCCCCGGCGCTGCACGGGTCCCATCTGGTCCAGGTAGTGGGGTCCCTTCAGCAGAACGCCGCTGTCCTCGATCTCGGCCGCGATCCGCACCATGACCTCGAGGGTGCGCACCGGGTGCTTCCCCACCGCCGTCTCGCCCGAGAGCATGACCGCGTCGGTACCGTCGAGGATCGCGTTGGCGACGTCCGAGGTCTCCGCGCGCGTGGGGCTGGGGTACGTGGTCATCGACTCGAGCATCTGGGTGGCGGTGATTACGGGGCACGCGTACCCGTTCGCCGCCTGGATGATGCGCTTCTGGGCCAGCGGCACCGAGGCGAAGGGGAGCTCCACGCCGAGGTCGCCGCGCGCCACCATAACCGCGTCGCTGAAGGAGAGGATCCCGTCCAGGTCGTCGAGCGCCTGCGCCTTCTCGATCTTGCTGACCAGCCACGCCCGCCCCTTGATCCGGTCCTTCAGGCCCAGCACGTCGTTCACGTTCCGCACGAAGGAGAGGCCGATGTACTCCGCGTCCATCTCCAGCGCGAATTCCAGATCGCGTTCGTCCTTCTCGGTGAGCGACGGGGTGTTCACGTTCACGCCCGGAAGGTTGATCCCCTTGCGGGAACGCAGGATACCGCCGCGCAACACCCGGAAGACGGCACGCTTCCCATCGGTGTTGACGCACTCCAGCTCGATCTGCCCGTCGTCGAGCAGGAGCCGGGTTCCTCTGTTGACCTCCCGCGCCAGACCGGTGTACGAGGTGGGCAGTTCGTCGCTCGCGTGTTCCTCCTCCGGAGCGATCGTCACGATGTCGTCGTCATCCAGCCGCACCGGGTCGTCGAGGTGCCCGATCCTAAGCTTGGGCCCCTGCAGATCCGCCAGGATGGCCACCGGGCGTCCCACGCGGCACGAGGCCTCCCGCACGAGTTCGATCCCGCGCCCGTGGTGCTCGTGGTGCCCGTGGGACATGTTGATCCGCGCGATGTCCATCCCGGCCCGCACCAGATCGGTCACGACCTCCAGCGTGGAGGCGGCGGGACCCATCGTCGCGACAACCTTCGTTCTCATCATCGGCTAGTAGTCCGTGGCCAAAGCCGCCCGAGCACCGAGAGCGGTGAGGCGCCGGGCTGGCAAGGAGTGACGACAGGTGAATAGCGGAGCTATTCGCCCGAGGAGCGACGCGGAGCGCCGCCTTGGGGTCGCCGAATGTATACTATACATGACATATTGTAATGTCATCTTTACCTCGTGAATAGGTGAGGCGAAGCGTTCAGCGCGGATGCATCGCCGCTCGAATGCCGGGGGGATTTTGTCCACGGACTGCTGGGGACACCTCCTGGAGTGTCTGCCGCCCTGTGCGGCCATCTCGCCATTACCCGGAGCAAACCGTGAAGCTACCGAAGCTCGATGCCCGGAACCATATTCCTCGAAAACTCCACCGGCTGTCGCACGGACCGCGATCGGCAGGGTAACGGAAGAGAAAACCTTGAATCACCCCGTTCAGTACATTCACACCGCCGACGGCCTGGAACGGGCCGCCCCATCGCTCGCCGGCTCCGGCGACCTCGCCGTGGACTGCGAAGCCGCAGGATTCCACCGCTACTCCGACCGGCTCTGCCTGGTGCAGCTCTCCACCCCGTCGGAGACCTTCGTCCTCGACCCCCTTTCCGTCGACCTCGCCTCCCACCTCAAGCCGCACCTGGAAGACTCTGCCCGGCGTGTGCTCATGCACGGGGGCAGCTACGATTTGCGGCTCCTGCGCCGCGACCTGGACATCGCCGTTGCCCGCCTCGCCGACACGCAGGTGGCCGCCAGCTTCCTCGGAGAGCCGGCGACCGGGTTGCAGACGCTGCTCGACAAGCACCTCGGGGTCCGGCTCGCGAAGAAGTACCAGAAGGCCGACTGGGCCAGGCGGCCGCTGCCGCGCGACATGATCGACTACGCCGCCGGCGACACCCGCCACCTCCACCGGCTCACCGATGTCCTCGAGGAGAGGCTTCGCGAGCTCGGCCGCCTGCAATGGGCGGAGGACGAATGCCGCTGGCTGGTGGCATCCGCAGCGGAATCCTCGGAGCCCGAGATCCCGCCCGACCCCGTGACGCGCTTCAAGGGCGCGCGCCGCATGGACGCCCGCACCGTGACCGCGCTCCGGGAGGCGATCGCGTGGCGCGACCGGATCGCCCGCTCACTCGACCGCGCCCCGTTCAGGGTGGCGACCGACGCGGCGCTGCTCGCCGCCGTGGCGGCCCGGCCGGCTTCCGTGAGGCAGCTCGCGGACGTGAAAGGGTTCTCACCCCGGTTGGCCGCGAAGAGCGGCCGGTCGCTGCTCGATGCGCTCGGCAGGGTGCGCCGGCTGGCCGACCGGGAGCTGCAGCCCTACCCCGTTCGGCGTGGGGGACGCGGCCGTCCGACGCCCGAGGAGGAGGCGACGCTCGACCGGATCACGGCGGTGCGCAATGCGGTTGCCGAAGAACTGGGTCTCGACCGCGGCCGGGTAATGGCCAACCATGTGCTGCGCGAGGTGGTGGCCGTTGGGCCGGTGACGCCGGCCGAACTCGAAGCGATGCCCGACGTGCGCAGATGGCAGGTGGACATCCTGGGGCGGAGGTTGTTGAGGGCACTGTAGGCCGGTCGGCCAACCCCCCGTCAGCCCTCCTTCGCCTCCAACTCCCTCTTGTACTCGATGCAGTAGCGCGCGTGCGGAAGCGCGTCGAGGCGCTGGAAGCTGATCGGCTTCCCCGTCCCGTGGCAGCGTCCGAAGTT
This sequence comes from Longimicrobiales bacterium, assembly GCA_965211795.1. GTDB lineage: Bacteria > Gemmatimonadota > Gemmatimonadetes > Longimicrobiales > Gaopeijiaceae > Bin94. Next base: position 1,339,390 of record OZ242973.1, on the reverse strand, counting down.
GTCCGGATCGCGGTAGAGCCGGCGCAGCGCCTCCTGCAGCCGGTAGAGGTAGCGGCCCTCCTTGGTCGCGAAGAGGGCGGCCTTCTCCCGCTCCATCGCCTCGGTACCCTGGTCCGCCATGTGGTCCGTGTACGCGGCGAGATCGGAGTCGCCCGACGCCCGGTCCGCCTTGGCGATCTGGTCGAAGCGCCCAAGCGCGCGCAACGCCTTCTTCCGCTCCTGGAGAAGCCTCTCTTCGAGGTGGTCCAGCTGTTCCTTGGAAAGAAGGGGACCGGCGCCGTTCATCGCGCCGTCCATCCCGGTCGGGTTCTGTAGCGCCATTGTTGCCTCCCTCTCCTGCGCTCGGACGTTATCCAGCAAATCTATCAAACCCGGCACCGCCGTCCAATTCCCACGGCAATGTTATCTTCCCCGCGCGCCGGGACGCCAGCCCGTCGTAAGACCAACCCGGAACACGAGAAACGACGTGGACCCCATCGACTGCCGCAGGCACCCCGGCAAGCCCGGACCGCCCCTGCCCCGCCCGCCCTTCCGTTCCCCCCTGGGCGATCGCCTGCAGCGCGAGATCTGCGCGGATTGCTGGCGCGACTGGCTCCAGCACCAGACGCTGCTGATCAACCATTACGGGCTCGACCCCCGCAAGGCCGAGTCGCGGGAGTTCCTCTACGGGCAGATCAACGCGGTGCTCTTCGGCGAGGGCGAGGTCGCCGACATCGACACCTCCAAACAGGGGACAATCGGGCCGCCGGGCAGCTGACCCGCCCCCCTTCACCCCATCAGCACCGCCTCGATCTCCACCAGCGCAGCCTCCAGGTCCTCCCTGGCCACCGTCAGCGGCGGCGCGAACCGCACAACCTGGCGGTGCGTCTCCTTGGCCAGGATACCGCGCTCCTGCAGCGCCTCGCAGAACGGCCGCGCGGTCCCCGACGACTCCCGGATCACCACGCCGATCATGAGCCCCCGCCCCCGCACCTCCTCCACGTGCGGCGACGGAATCGCGCGCAGCCGGTCCATGAACCAGCTGCCCAGCTCGTCGGAGCGGCGCGGCAGGTCCTCCTCGATGATCACCCTGAGAGACGCGCTCCCCACCGCCGCGCCCAGCGGGTTGCCGCCGAAGGTCGACCCGTGGTCGCCTGGCCGGAAGACGTCCATGAACTCGGCGTCGGCGATCGCGGCCGAGACCGGGTAAACGCCTCCGCCGAGCGCCTTTCCGACGATCAGCACATCGGGGCGCACCCTCTCCCAGTCGCAACAGAACATGCGGCCCGTGCGCCCCAGCCCCGTCTGGATCTCGTCGGCCACCAGCGCCACGCCCTTCGCGCGGCACGCCTCCGCCGCCTCGCGCATGTACCCGTCGGGCGGCACGATCACCCCCGCTTCGCCCTGGATGGGCTCGACCAGGAAGCCGACCGTGTTCGGCCCGATCGCGGCGCGCAGGGCATCGATGTCCCCATACGGGATAAGCGTGAAGCCCGGCGTGAAGGGCCCGAACCCCTCGCGGTACTGGTCCTCGGACGAGAAGCCGACAATCGTCGTGGTGCGCCCATGGAAGTTGTCCTCGCAGACGATGATCTCGGCCTGGTCATCCGGGACCCCCTTCACCTCGTACCCCCACTTCCGCACCATCTTGATCGCGGTCTCGACGGCCTCGGCGCCGGTGTTCATCGGGAGCGCCGCGTCGAAGCCGGACGCCTCGCACAGCTCGCGCAGGAACGGCCCCATCCGGTCATTGTGGAAGGCGCGCGAGGTGAGGGTGAGGCGGTCGAGCTGTTCGCGGGCCGCGGCGATGATCGCGGGGTGGCGGTGGCCCTGGTTGACGGCCGAGTAGGAGCTGAGCATGTCGAGGTAGCGATTGCCCTCGACGTCCCAGACCCAGGAGCCTTCGCCGCGCTCCAGCACGACGGGGAGGGGGTGGTAGTTGTGCGCGGAGTAGCGGTCGGCCTCTTCGAGGTAGCGGTTGGTGCGGGAGGTGGGCGGGGGGGCGGTCATGGTGGTCATCTTGTCGGTGATTCCTGAGGTGGGCGGTACTCGGGGGGACGGGTGGTCCCCAACTTCCAGGCGGGGAAATCTAGTCTAGCGGCCTTCGCCGGGAATCCCCAACGCCGGCACGCGAAGTCTCAACCCCCGTCATCTCCTCCTCATTCACCCGCAGCTGAAACACGTCCGGCCGCGCGTAGTGCCCGATCACGTCGAAGTCGAACTTGCCGCGCGCGATGTCCCCCAGATCCAGGTCCGCAACCAGCATCCCCTCCTCGCCCAGCAGCGGCCCCGCCACCGTCTCGCCCAGCGGACTGTAGATCGAGGTCCCCCCGCGCGACAGCACGTCGGGCCAGTCCTCGAACTCGTCCAGGATCTCGATGTCCGCCGGATAGTGCTCCTTGGTGACGAACTGGTTGCACCCGATCACGAAGCAGCGCCCCTCGAGCGCGATGTGCCTGAGCGTGGCCTGCCAGCGGTCGCGCGAATCGGCGGTGGGCGCCAGGTAGATCTCGACCCCCTTGCCGTACATGGCCATGCGCGCGAGCGGCATGTAGTTCTCCCAGCAGATCAGGCCGCCGACCCGCGCGAACGGCGTCTCGATCACCGGCAGCGTGCTCCCGTCCCCCTCGCCCCAGATGAGGCGTTCGGCGGCGGTGGGTTTGAGCTTGCGGTGCAGGCCCGCCAGGGTTCCGTCAGGATTGAAGTAGAGGAGGGTACAGAAGAGGGTGCCCGGGGCGCGGGGAGCGTTTCTTTCGATCACGCCGACGGCCACGTAGGCGTTCGCGGCTGCCGCTGCTTGGCCGATTCGTTCCGTCTCGGGTCCCGGCACGGGGATGGCGGCGTCGTAGTAGCGGCCGAAGGTGCGGCGGCCGGCGGGTTTGCGCCCTCCCACGGCAGTGCCGAAGGAAAGTCCCCACGGGTAGCCGCCGATGAAGGCTTCGGGGAAGAGGACGAGTTCGGCGCCCTGGTCGGCGGCCTCGGCGGTGGTGGCGCGGAGGTGGTCGATGGCGGCGGCGGGGTCGAAGGGGTAGCCGCGCGGCTGGACGGCGGCGACTCGGACGTGGGGGCGGTGGGGCATGGGGTTCGTCCCGCTCATCGACCCTCCCAGGGATCCAGGATCTCGATCCCCGTGCCCTCGAAATCGCGAACGTTGCGCGTTGCCACCGCCATTCCGCGAGACGCCGCGATCGCCGCGATCTGGCAATCCGCCGGTGCGACCGGCCGTCCGGTCGAGCGACGCACGGCCGCAATGCTACCGTAGGCCCGCGCGGCATCGCTGTCGAAGGGAAGCACCCGGTCGTCGAAGGCGTCGCGGAGCATTGCTTCGATCTTGAGGAACAGCGTATCCCGGCGTCGGCCCGCCGGGAGGATGGCCGCACCGTAGCGTAACTCCGCTTCGCTCACTGCCGACAGGAAGAGGTCCTCGAGGGGATGGCCGGAGACCCAGTGGGCCACGGCGGGGGCTGGTGACTTCCGGATCAGTTCAGAAACGACATTGGTATCGAGCAGCACTGTCACGGGTGTGCACTCACTCGAAAGACGGAGGCTCGCGCGCGGGCTCCCGCGGCGGCAACGCCAAGTCCACTCCATTCTCCGGCCCGAAGTGGGAGCGGATGATGCTCGCGAGATCTCCGGATCGCGGCGCGCGTCCGACCGCCTTGCCGAGGATCTGCCTCACTTCCTCTTCCATCGAGTGGCCGTTGCCCGCCGCCCGTACACGCAACCGCGTGTGTATTCCGTCGTCTAGGTTGCGGATCGTGATGTTTGCCATGTGTCAGACCTCCCGGGTTGGAACGTAAGGTATTGGATGCTAGCGTTGCAAGCAACCAGGGCTGACCCCGAGTCGCGGCACCCGCCAACCGCCCGCATCGGCAACACCTGGCAAGGTGATGTGGCGCAGCTCAACCAATCCCCACGCCTCCCCTTCATCCCCCTATCTCCTATCTCGCGATCTCCCTGACCACCACGTAGTCCACATCGAACTCGTCCCGGGTACGAAGCAGAACCCGGTCGCCGGCGGCATCGAGGAGATCCTGGCCAATGGCCAGAGTCACCTTGAATACAAGCCGCGGCCCGGAGATGTCCCAGACCAGCCACTCCTCGCTCACCACGCTGTCATCGAGGTTCCCGTTGGCGGGGTCGAAGAGGCGCAGCCAGAGTCTCCCGTCCATGTCGCCCAGCATGCGGTCGATCGGAGGTGCGACCTCGTTGGCGGGTAGGTCGCCCATACGGTCGGCGCTGTCTTCGGGTCCCCTGATACCGCTCACCTCCCGGCCCTGTTCCTGGGCGATCCTGCCGGCCATTTCGGCGAAGATGCCGGCCGTTCTTTCGGACGAGGCGATGCGACGCTCGCGGGCAGCTTCGATCTGACTCTCCGACGCTCTCCTGCCGGGTGGCAACGGTATCTCCGCGACGACGGCCCCCGATCGGTCGAAGACCCGGACCGAACCCAGGTCCGTCTGCGCGACGGCGAGGTGCTCTCCCACCTGCCGCTGGAGCAGCTCATGCCCGAAGATCCACGGGCCGGTGTTCTGGCTTCCCCCGCGTGAAACCGAACTGAAGCTCTGCGTGCCGAGCATTTCCGCCAGCAGGCGCGTCTCCCCGCCGGGAGCGGCCACCCGGTAGGGAACGGTGTCCCGATACGAACCCGGATCACGGCGGGGCATACCGAACATATCGCCGGACGGCGACGGGTTTTCGCGGACGATGAGCGTGCCGCCGGGGTATGCGGCCACCGGACGGTTCCCGAATCCGAGGATGGTAAGGGGTCCGCCGCTCTTGAACAGCGACTCGTCGTACTCGGCTTGCGTGACGACACCCTGCCCGTCCACGATGCCCACCCGCGAAATGCGCTGGTTCCGACTGTCCCACACGAAGACCGTGCCGTCCCGGTTCCGGCTCAGCAGCGTCGCCCGCCGGAAATCCCCGGGCCCTTCGCCCTCACGACCCGCGGACACCACCTCGCCGCTCGCGATATCGACGAACACCAGGTGGGGCACGCTGGTGTCGACGAAGACGAAACGTCCGGGCTCCAGGAACATGGCAGTCCCGAGTCGTCCGATCTCCGAGAGGCGGCTGTCGGAGTGGCCGGCGGAATCGAAGATTGCGGTCTCGGCGGGACGACGTTCGGGGGCTTCCTGGGGCAGGGCGTTGAGGGGGGTCGGCCGGGCGGTCGCGGTCAGGACCGTGGTTGCGGCCAGCAGCAGGGTCAATCTGGCCAGGTTGGGAGTGGTTGCCGCCTTGGGCGGGGTAGTCGTCGGCATGTCGGGCCCTCCACATCGATGGTGCTCGCGAATACACTCTGCGCGCCGTGTGCCGCGAGGCGTCATGGCAACGCCGGCAGCGCGGGAGTCTCCTTCTGTTGGACAGATTGCCGACTGCGTTTGGTTGTACCGGCACGGAGGGTTTCATCACGATGTCCCCACCCAGTCGATGATGCGTTGACATCATGATGTTGTGATGTCATGATGTCACACCATGAGAACCACACTGACACTCGACCCCGACATCCATCACGCGGTCAGGAGCATCGCCAGGGAGCGCGGAGAGAGCCTGGGCACCGTGGTGTCCTCGCTGGCACGAGCTGCGCTGCAGCCCCGCGACCAAGCGACCCGCGCCGACGGCTTCCCCGTCTTCGCCGTGGGTCCCGACGCACCACCGCTGACGCCAGACATGGTCCGCGACGCGCTGGAGGACGTCTGACCAAGCTCCTCGACGTGAACGTTCTCGTCGCGCTCGCGTGGCCGAATCACGTCCATCACGGGCTCGCGCACCAGTGGTTCCGGGCACACCAGCGGGACGGTTGGGCCACCTGCCCAGTCACCGAGTCCGGCTTCGTGAGGGTGTCGAGCAACCGCCGCGTCATTCCCGGAGCGTCCACTCCGGCCGAGGCGATCGCGCTGCTCCGACGGATGCGCCGACTCGCGGGGCACGTCTTCTGGGCGGATGATGTCTCGCCCGCCGGTGCTGATGCGACGCCGTTCGGACGTGTCGCCGGCTACCGGCAGGTCACCGATGCGCACCTGCTGGCGTTGGCGCTGCGGCACGGCGGGGCTCTTGCCACGCTGGATCAGGGGCTAATCGAACTCGCGGGGCCGGATGAGCGGGACGCGGTGGAGGCTATTCGGTTCAAGGTACGTTTCGGGGACTGAGGTTTGAGAATCACATTGCGTGAACCAGACCGCGCGTGGCCGACGATGAATTCCGACCATCTCCAAGCCTTGGCGAGTGAGTTTGCGTACCACCCCGACACCGGATTTTTCCGGCGACGCCGACGAGCGGGAGGAGTGAGACTCATGAGAACCCTCAGGCTCCTTCTGGCGCCCATGGTGCTGCTGCCCTTGGGTTGTGAATCGGGTCTGCCTCCGCTCGACACCGGGGGATCGATCTTCACGATCGGTAGCCGCCTGCGTCCCGCAACCCTGATTCGACCCAAGGACTATGTCGTCGGCACGCCAGTACCAGTCGTGATCCTGTTGCACGGGTACGGCGGCCACCCCAGAGCCATCGACCGGTATTTCGGTATCTCAAGACGGGTCAACCACGACCAATTCGCGGTGATCCTGCCGCGGGGGACCAGGAATATCTGGGGGGAGAGATTCTGGAACGCGACCGATTTCTGTTGCGACTACGGGAACGACGATCCCGACGACGCAGGGTATCTGAACCGCCTGTATGAGCAAGCCGGCTACTACGTCGCTACCGACGGCGTGTATGTGCTCGGCCAATCGAACGGCGGCTTCATGGCGTACCGGATGGCCTGCGAGTCGATGCCGGGGCTGAAGGGGATCGTGAGCCTGGCGGGATCCACCTTCCACGATCCGAACCGCTGTGCGGGGGCCACGCCGATCCCCGTTCTGCACCTGCACGGTACGAATGACTCCACCATCTGGTACCAAGGCGGATTCCGCGGAAGCGAGGCAGGCGACTTGCACTACCCCGGAGCCCGGCAAGCGGTGGAGCGCTGGGCTGCCCGCGCGGGGTGCGATGTGGATGCCGCCCAGCAGCTGGATCCGATCGACCTGGTTCTCAACCTCCCCGGGGAGGAGACGCTGCCACTCCGGTACGAGGCCAATTGCAGAGACGGAATCCGACTGGAGCTCTGGACAATAGACGGTGGACCGCACGCTCCCGACTTCGACTCGATCGAGCTCGGTCGCCTTCTCATCGCGTGGCTGTTCAGCAACTAGCGGCTACCGGCAGTCCCGGCCGTTGGTGAGGATGGCCGAGATCCCGTACTCCGGGCACAGAGCGACGATCTGCGCGTCGGAGACGAGAGTTGTCGCGCGCGGCGGCAAGTCAGCCGACTGGACCCCCGGCACCGGTTGGGACTATCCTCACCCACATCATCATCACCCTTCCCGCAGGGTCCCCACCCAGAGCGTACACCACGTCCAGAGAAACCCCATGAAGACACGCTTCCTTCGCACCACCCTCCTCGCCGCCATCCTCCTCCCCCTCCCCGCCTCCCCCCAGTCCCCCCACGACGCCGTCCTCGCCCACGTCGAGGCCAACGCGGCCGCCTACGGGACCACCGCCCAGCAGATCTGGGACCTGGCCGAAGTCGGCTACCAGGAGGTCGAGAGCACGGCCCTCCTGCAGGCGCACCTCTCCGGCGCGGGCTTCGACATCGAGGCGGGCGTCGCCGGCATGCCCACCGCCTTCGTCGCCAGCTGGGGCTCCGGCTCGCCGGTGATCGGCATCCTGGCCGAGTTCGACGCGCTGCCGGGAATCACCCAGGACCGGACCCCCGAGCCCACGCCCCTGTTCGAGATGCGCGCGGGTCACGCCTGCGGGCACCACCTTTTCGGCACGGGATCGGTGGCTGCGGCGCTGGCGGTCAAGGACTGGCTGGCGTCTTCGGGAACACCCGGGACGGTTCGGCTATACGGCACACCTGCCGAGGAGGGCGGCGCGGGCAAGGTCTACATGGTTCGGGGCGGCCTCTTCAGCGATGTCGACGCCGTCCTCCACTGGCACCCGAGCAGCAGCAACAACGCCAGCCCCTCGACCTCGCTCGCCAACAAGTCGGCCAAGTTCCGCTTCCACGGGATCTCGGCGCACGCGGCGGGCGCGCCCGAGGAGGGGCGGTCGGCGCTGGACGGGGTCGAGGCGATGAACCACATGGTCAACATGCTGCGCGAACACGTCCCCCAGGAGACGCGCATCCACTACGTGATCACCGCGGGGGGGCACGCGCCGAACGTGATCCCGGACTTCGCCGAGGTCTACTACTATGTGCGCAACCCGGAGGTCGAGCTGGTGCGGTCGATCTTCGAACGGGTGGTGAAGGCGGCGGAGGGGGCGGCGATGGGGACGGGGACGCGCATGGAGTACGAGGTGATTCACGGGCTGTACGCGATGCTGAGCAACGACGTGTTGCAGCGGCGCGCGCAGGCGAACCTGGAGCGGGTGGGCGGGGTGGTGTATGACGAGTCCGAGACGGCATTCGCGGAGATTGTTCAGCAGAGCCTGGTGAACCCGATGCCGCTCGAGAGCGCGGCCGAGGTGCAGCCGTACATGCCGCGCAAGGGGGGCGGGTCGACCGATGTGGCCGATGTCAGCTGGGTGGTGCCCACGGTGGGGATCGTGACCGCGACGTGGGTGCCCGGAACACCGGCGCACTCATGGCAGGCGATCGCGGCCGGGGGCATGTCGATCGGGAACAAGGGGATGATCGCGGCGGCCAAGACGCTGGCGATGACGATGGTGGATCTGTTTGTGGATGCGGAGCTGCTGGCTGCGGCTACGGCCGAGTATCGGGAGAGGGTGGGGGGCGACTTCGAGTATGTGTCGCTGGTGGGGGACCGGGATCCGCCGCTGGATTATCGGAGGCGGGCGGGGGGGTAGGGGTAGCGACCGTGTGATCGGATAGCTCCCACTTCTACATCAGGGCTTGAGCCCCCCCCCGCACCATCACCTTCAAGCGGCGGATGGCCCTCCGACGGGTCTGCCGGATGGCCGCGCCGGTTGTCTCTAGTCGCACCGCGATCTCCGAACTCCGCATCTGTTCCAACACCGTCAGGCGAATGACTTCGCGCTGTCTTGGCGGCAGGGAATCTGCGAAAGCCAGTACTTCCTCGCGCCGGAAATTCGTGGTGAATTCGGGCTTCGACCACGCTTCCACGTCCACCTGGTTTTCTTCGAGAAGACTTGCTCGACGAGCCCGCTTCCTAGTCTGTTGCCGACCCATGTTCTTCACGATCCCAACCAGCCAATTCCTTGTCTTGTCAGCATCCTTCAACTGCTGGAAATCGCGGTACGCGACATACAGCGCTTCCTGCACGATGTCTTCGGCGGTCACGGAACCGCCCGTCCACTTCCGGGCTTCCGTTAGCATCGCAAGCCAATGCTCCCGGACCCACCGGGCGATTACCTCGTCGCTGGGCTGGCCTGAAGAATCTGACTGCTGATCTGGCGGTCGGCTCACCTCTGCCCCTCCTTTCCCTCCTAACTAAGGCCCTATTCCGATCCGGGCAAGAATGCGCACCAAGCCGCTCGACCGCAACCACCCTTCTGTTCTTCCCTATTCAATGCTGTCACACAATCCCCTCAATTGAAGGGCAGCGTCGAGTCCCTTCGTTTCTGGACTCTGGTCGCCGAGTTTCCCCTCCCATCGCTCGATCCGATACGATCTCCTGTGAGCCACGAGAACCGGTCCCCGTCGATCAACCTGATGTAACGCCATGCAATGTCTTCGGCTCTTGGCACCAAGGCGGTCTGCGGACGGAACGACCCGAAGAACCGTGACGTCCACATGCAGGAGATGATATGGAATGCCGATGCGATCGGGCGTGGGCATGTGCGCGGCCGTGAGCAGCACGATCCTCCGCTATGCAGCAGCTTCCCGTACCGATCACCTGCGCTCTGTCAACCGCACTTCCAGCACAACGATGGACAACATGTCCTCGGTCTGGCGATACCAGGTGTTTCCGTGCATCGGTTCGGCCGCCTCCCCGTAAGAGTCGAATCGGGCGGACGCGACCAGCCGGCCGTCCGGCGTAAATGCTTCGATGACCATATCCCGGAACTTGACAGCGTCGGCTGGATCCTCCTCCAAGTCGACGGGCTCTTCCAGCCTGGCCGTTGTCCAGTCGTCAGATGGCGCGTCGGGATCCGCGACGCTGGCCACGGTCCATACCAGGCCCCGTCCGTCCGCGTGGAGCCCGTAGATCACCCCCTCATTGCCCCTGGGACCGGGGAACCAGTCGCGGGTCACCACGAGAGAATCCACCACTGAACCGCTGGGGAACGCATGTCTCCTCAGGACATAGCGGTCATGTTCGACCGACCAGACCCTCTCTGCCAACACGCGCGAGACACGAGAGGAGAAAGAGATTAGAGTAGGGCGAGGCAGAGAGAAGCAGGATGGAACGAGGAGAAGGAATGAAGATGAACGGAACGCCCCTCTCTTCGGGGGAGGGCAAGCGAAGCGCGGCAGCTTCCCCGCCGGATCCGGAGGTTGCGGCGAAGGCGACGAGGCGGCGCTTCACGGCGGCATACAAGCTTTCGATCGTGGAGAAGGCGGACGCCTGCGAGACGCCGGGCGAGATCGGAGAGCTGCTTCGGCGCGAGGGCTTGTATAGTTCGCACCTGTCGTCGTGGCGGAAGGCGGCGCGGGAGGGATCGCTGCGGAGGCTGGCGAAGAAGCGCGGCCCGAAGCCTTCGGGCGGGAAGCGTGAGGCGAGGAAGGTGCGGAAGCTGGAGCGGGAGAACGCGCGGCTGCGCGAGGAACTCCGCAAGGCGCGCATCATCATCGATGTCCAGGGAAAAGTTGCGGGGCTGCTGGGCGTGAGCCCCGGGGACGGGAAGCACTCTTGAGCGCGGCCAGAGGCTTGGCCATGCACGTGGGTGTACGTGCGGCGTGTGCGGCGCTGGGGGTTGCGCGCGCGACGTTCTACCGTCGCCGGAGGCCGAAGACCGGGCAGCGGCAGCCCCGGCCGGCTCCTGCCCGGGCCCTGGACGCGGCGGAGCGGGCGGAGGTCTTCGGAGTGCTGTGCGCGCCGCGCTTTGCGGACCGCGCACCCGCGGAGGTGTACGCGACGCTGTTGGACGAAGGGACCTACCTCTGCTCGGAGCGGACGATGTACCGGATTCTGGCCGAGAACGAGGCGGTCCGGGAGCGCCGGGCGCAACGCAGCCATCCCAACCACCCGAAGCCCGAGGCGGTGGCGCGCGCGCCCAACGAGGTGTGGTCGTGGGACATCACCCGCCTCCTGGGACCCGAGAAGTGGCAGTACTTCTACCTCTACGTGATCCTGGACATCTTCAGCCGCTACGTCACAGGCTGGATGGTGGCGGAGCGCGAGACCGCGGGACTGGCCGGGCACCTGGTCGGGGAGACATGCCTCAAGCACGGTGTGCAGCCCCAGGGGCTCACGCTGCACTCGGACCGGGGATCTCCCATGACGGCCAAGTGCACGGCTCAGCTCCTGGCCGATCTGGGCGTCACGCAGTCGCTGGGCCGTCCCCGGGTCTCGAACGACAACCCGTACTCGGAGGCGCAGTTCAAGACCGTCAAATACCACCCGGGCTTCCCGGGACGGTTCGGCAGCATCGAGGAAGCGAAGGGCTTCTGCCGGGAGTTCTTCGAGTGGTACAACACCCAACACCGGCACGGAGGCATCGGCCTGCTCACACCGGAACAGGTCCACTTCGGCCGTGCATCCGAGGTGATCGAGCACAGACAGCAGATCCTGGATGCGGCCTACGCCGCCCGGCCCAACCGCTTCGTCGGCGGCCCGCCGAGGGCCGCGAAGCTCCCGGCCGAGGTCTGGATCAACCGCGCACTCTCCGTCGCGGCTGCCGATGGCGCAGAGTCGGCCGACGCGAGAAAGGAGGACTCACTAAACTGAATCGGAAAGTGTCTCAAAGTCGTTGGCAGGTTCCGAGACCCCGATGTCTTCGGCCGCGGCCACAACCAGCGCCGACTCTAGTCGTCCGCGGAGCCCGAATGCGTGAGCACTATCACCTCTGAGCAAGAAGCCCTGCCGGCCGACAGAGGCATTAGCCGTCGTGATCGCGAATCCGCGGTACGTGACGGCTGCGGTGGCCCCTCCGGCCGTTGGCAGCCGAATGGAGCGCACGTACCGCCCGCTCGTCGTGTACCTGTGGACGACGGGTAGACCCGTGAAGACGAGCAACGCGTCGTCCACAACCTGTGCAAAACCCTCGGCGTAGTCGAACTCGCCCGGACCCTCGCCGGGACCCTGTCCGACGACATCCAGGAGTACGCCATCAGGTGACCAGAGAGCGATCTTCCCGAGCGAATAGGTGGCAGTGACGTATCTCCCGTCCTGGAGAACCATGACCGGTGGATGGGGGGTGATGCTGTCCAGGTCCTGGAGGCGGGCCACTTCGCGGAACTCGATGTCGCAGAGCGGCTCATCCTTCTCGCCGGGTTCGGTTGCGGTGAGCCAGTTGCACGGTTCCCCGGGTGACGCCTGCCCGGAGGACGCCGATTCCGTTGCTTCGTCGGGTTGACAGCCGGACGAGACAGAGACGACCACCAGCACCGCAGCGATGCGCCAACTCATCGGTCAAGCCAGTGAGGGACCTCAAGGAGCATCCCTTCGCCGTGATACTTCACCTGTCCATCGCTCCCGATCAGGTAGTGGGTCGGAGTGCCCCTCACTTCATACCGGGAAGGCGGTGCCAACAGCCGACCCAGGGAAAAGGAACTGCAATCTTCGGAAAACCCGTTGCCGTTGGCCTCCCACCAAGCAGCCAGCGTCGCCTCCGAGATGCCCGTAAACGCTAGCGTCAAGGCAGGATCGCACATCTCGCTCACCACCCTGTACACCGGGAGTGACCGCTGGCAGTATTCGCAATCGATCGAATAGAAAACGACCAACCGATCCCCTGTTCCCCCGGTGAAATCGACAGCGACGGTATCTCCACTCAACCCGATGAGAGCCATGGAGGGGAACCTGGTTCCCGCCGGGAGGCCGGGCGGTTGAGATTCCGACCGGGACTTCCACTGTTGAGCGGCCGTCCAAGCCAGAATGAGAGCAGTAGCCACCAAGACAAAGTTGGTTGCCTTCCTGACCATCTGTCTCCTGGGCGCACTCAATCCACACCATCCTCCCCGTCGTCGTCTGGGTCGCAGCACCTAGCATCGGGGTGGGCTCCCCAGCATGTTCCGCGGTATCTGTGGTCGGGTCGGCGGTGAGTGATGGTCATGCCTGTAACGAGTTTCAGACGCCTCAGTTTCTTGGTCGCATGCACATACCGGCTGTTCCAGCGCTCGTAGCCCTCGTAGCACCAGCTGCAAATGCGGAGTGTCGGAATATCCTGCGCTTGGGCCGCAGGAGGGGCACTGACAAGGACCGCGACAAGAGAGACGTTGACGGCCATCAGGCCTGCCGTGGTCATCCCTCGCTTCGCGAACAGGTCGCTCCTGCGTGCGTCGGCCGAACGGCGAGGCGACAGAAGTGCACGGGTACAGGCGATGGCCCGGGTAATCTTGACAGCGACTGGATTGATCACGGCCGTCCTTCCCTTCTGCTTGAGTGAATGTGTACCTAGTAGTGGTCACGACAGGTCCAAAACGTGACGTCGATTCTTGGAATTGCCGAGTGCCCCAAGTACCTCGTTCTCCGTTCCTCTTGCGAATCCCCTGGGAACCCGCTCTGCATCTCCGCCATCACGTCATCACCGGAAAGTGTTGGGCCGATTGCATTTGACAGCCAATTCGCCAAACTGTCCCACTGGCACCTTGGCCTCACTTGCTTCGCTATGGCCAACCCAGAGACCCTCGCTACTCGTCTCCTCATCGAATCCACCAGCCTCCTCCAGGCCCACCTCTCCGACGCGGGCTTCCACATCGAGACGGGCGTCGCCGGCATGCCCACCGCCTTCGTGGCCAGCTGGGGCTCCGGCTCGCCGGTGATCGGCATCCTGGCCGAGTTCGACGCGCTGCCGGGAATCACCCAGGACCGGACCCCCGAGCCCACGCCCCTGTTCGAGATGCGCGCGGGTCACGCCTGCGGGCACCACCTCAGTATGTGTCGCTGGTGGGGGATCGGGATCCGCCGCTGGACTATCGCAGGCGGGCGGGGGGATAGTTGATACGAGGGTTATTGGTCCGTCCCCATTTCGGGTGGGGGACCGGGATCCGCCCCTGGAACATCGGAACCTGGCGGGGGGTAGGTGACAAGACAGGCTGATGAATAGGAGAGGTTGAGTCTACGCTACTTGGCTGGACATGCAGGAGGAGACAAAATGATCAAGCGTCACCACCCGGAGCCGGCCGGCCGCGGCCGCAACGCCGGGCATGGCCGCTGGTTTTCCATTCCGGCAGCCCTTCTCCTGTTTCTCCTGTTGTCTCCGGCCGGGTGCGGGCTGCTTGAACCCGACGTAGAGGAGATCACGCGGCTTCCACGCGCCCTGACCGCGGCGGAGGTCGAGGTCATCAGGGGGAGCAACCGGTTCGCGTTCGACCTTCTCGCGCAGGCCAACCGCGCCGACGAAAATCTCTTCTTGTCGCCGCTCTCGGCGTCCATGGCGCTCGGGATGACCATGAACGGAGCAGCCGGGGAGACCTGGAACCAGATGCGGGACGTGCTCGGGTTCGGGAGCCTCGTCGAGGAAGAAATCAACGCCTCCTACAAGTCCCTGCTCGAACTCCTGGTCGGCCTCGATCCCACCGTTGATATGGCGATTGGCAACTCCGTGTGGACGCGGCTGGGCTTCCCGGTGCACGCGGACTTCCTGGACACCGTGACGGAGACCTTTGACGCCGAGGTGGCGGAACTCGATTTCGCGAACCCCTCGGCGCCCGCGCGGATCAACGAGTGGGTCAAGGCCGCGACACGCGGTCGGATAGAGGACATCGTTCCCGACGTGATTCCCGGCAGGGTCGTCATGTACCTGATCAACGCGATCTACTTCAAGGGTTCGTGGACCTTGCAGTTCGATCCGTCCGAAACCCGAACCGAGGCCTTCCACCTGGACGACGGTTCCACTCAGACGGTGCCGCTCATGACCCTCAAGGAAACCCTCCCCTATCAGGAGAACAGCCGGTTCCAGGCCGTGGACCTTCCGTACGGCGGCCGCGCCTTTACGATGACCGTGCTGCTTCCCCAGCAGGGTCTGAGCGTGGACACCCTCGCGGCGAACCTGGACGCGGGGGAATGGGAGGACATCGCCGACGGTTTCCGGGACGAAAGAGTGGAAGTCTTCCTTCCGCGCTTTCGCATGAGCTATGAACGGATGCTCAACGACGACCTTGCCGCCCTGGGTATGATCGACGCGTTCGACCTCGACCGGGCGGATCTCACGAGGCTTTCGCCCGTTGGACCCCTGGCCATCTCCGAGGTCAAGCAGAAGTCCTGGGTGGATGTCAACGAGGAGGGTACCGAAGCGGCGGCCGCGACCTCGGTGGCAACGTACACGAGCAGTATTCCCGTCGTTCGCGCCGATCGGCCCTTCCTCTTCTTCATTCGAGAACGTCTCTCGGGCACCATCCTCTTCGCAGGCAAGTTCGCGAGCCCTCCGGCGGAGTGACGGCGCCGCGGGCGGCGGTCAATCTTCGAGGGACCGGTCGCAACGACCAGATCACCATACGGGTCAAACGCTCCGTACTGGCCTATTTCAAGGCTCCGGGGAAGGGTTAGCAGACGCGAATGAACCGTGTGCTCGAGAGCTACGTGCGGCACAGGATGGGAGATTCCGCCAGCACCGGAGAGGGCGCGGGCGGCTGAGTGTGGACTGGCGGTTGAGGACTGGGAGGCCGAGGACTTCGACTGGGGCGTGAAGGCGATGTTACTAAGCCGCTGACCTGACAAGTATGGATTACATTATGTCAACCATACTTGACATTTCTCGACCAGTGCTGCCAAAGACCCTCACGTGAACAGGCTCCGCAATGATCGGGAGGTGATGGGCGACTGTAAACCATTCTCGGGCCCGCGCCAAGGGACGAGAGTCGTCGCCCCACCACGCCGGAGTGTTATCCCATTGGCCCAGTAGCCCGCGATTCCCCACCGCCAAGGCGTCAAATGACCAGGTCCGCCGACTCCAACCGCTCTCCACGGGGACCACCGCCGATGTCGACTTCTACACATCGAAGCGGCTGCGGCACAGGACCGATCCACGACGCTCCCACGTCAACTGGGCGGTGCTCGATAGCAACTGGGAGGGCGAGTTCTGCCGAGTCGACCTGGAAGGGGACGTCGAGACGGTGATCCGAAACCACTTCGACCACCTGGTTCGTGTCGCTGAGGACGACCCGCAGGCCATCGCGGCCGAGGATTTCATTCGCCTGCCAACCGATCCGGACGCCTGGGTCCCACCGCGGAAGCGTCCACGGGAGATCCGGGGTTGATCATCGTGGACACGTCCGTGTGGATTCGACACTCGCAACAGCCGATGATGCTGCGTGGTGGCAGCTCACCGGAATGACGAACCCTTTGTCCTCCGCCAGCGAAGCTGCCCACTACGAGACGGTGTTCGGCGAGGTCTCCGAGATCGTCGAAGCCGCCCGCCGCTCGGCGGCGCGGTCGGTCAACGCCGTGATGACCGCCGCGTACTGGTTGATCGGACGGCAGATCGCCGAACTCGAACAGGAGGTTAGGAGCCGGGCGGAATACGGCAAGGAGACCGTCGAGCGGCTCGCGGCCGACCTCTCGGCACGGTACGGCCGGGGGTTCTCGGTCCGTAACGTCTGGCTCATGCGTGCGTTCTACCTCGCATGGCCGATTGTGCAGACACCGTCTGCAGAATCGGGGGACGATCGAATTATGCAGACACTGTCTGCAGAATCCCTGCTGGCCAAGGTCCGATCACGGTTTCCGCTCCCGTGGTCGGCCTATGTCCGGCTGCTCTCGGTGCGGAACCAGCGGGCGCGAACCTTCTACGAGGCCGAAGCGCTTCGCGGTGGCTGGACGGTCCGCCAGCTCGACCGTCAGATCAGCACCCAGTTCTATGAGCGGACCGCGCTTACGAGGAACAAGGCCGCGCTGCTCACCGAGGGCGGCATGAGGCGTCCCGGGGACAGCGTTCTCCCCGTGGAGCAGATCAAGGATCCGTTCGTCCTCGAATTCCTCGATCTGAAGGACGAGTACTCCGAGAGCGATCTTGAGGACGCGCTGATCCGCCATCTTGAAGCCTTCCTCTTGGAGCTGGGCGGCGACTTCTGTTTCATCGCGCGACAACGGCGGCTGCGCATCGGCGACGAGTGGTATCGTGTCGATCTTCTCTTCTTTCACCGCGGCCTCCGCTGCCTCGTGGTCATCGTGAGGGAGCATGGGTCCGCCGCGAAGAGAACCCTCCGGTCGGCTTGATTCTCTGCGCCCAGAAGGATGAATCGGTCGCGCGATATGCGCTGGAAGGCCTTCCGAACAAGGTCATGGCCGCAGAGTATCGTACGGCGCTGCCGGACGAGAGCTCCTCGCCCGGGAAATCGAACGCACGCGGACGATGCTAGTCGAGCGTTCGGCACCCGCCCCTCTGGCCAGCCGCAACCCCAAGATGTATCGTGATTCATGATAGATAATCATGAATCACGATCCTCTCGGCGCGCCGCTGAGCCGGTTCAGGTGTATCTGCGCCCGGCCGAGAAGGAGTGCCTGGACCGGCTGACGGCGAGGCTGGAGACCACCAAGTCCGATGTCCTCAGGCGGGGCCTCGAAGCGCTCGAGCGCCAGATCTCGGACCCGGAGCACCATCCGGCGCTACGCATCATCGGGATCGTCTCCGTGGCCGACGACCCCGAAGTCGATGTCGCGCGGGATCACGACGATGTGCTCGCCGACTGCGAGATCGCTTCGTGGCCGGGACCGCAGCCGCCCCATGAGGGCGAGCCCAAGTGAGGGGGCTGTTCGTCGACACCAGCGCGTGGTATCCCCTTGCCAATGCCGTGCACCGGGATCACGACGCTCTGGCCCGGGAGCTGCGCTGGCAGATCCGGAGCGGGACGCGAGTCGTCACCACCAACCTGGTTGTGGCCGAGACCCACGCGTTGCTCCTCCGCCGCGCGGGCCGCCAGGCGGCCCTCGACTTCCTCGAATCGGTCCGCCAGAGTCCGAACCGGGTCGCAACCATCACGCCCGAGCGCACAGCGGCCGCGATCAGCCATTGGATCGAGCCGTTCTCCGATCAGCCCTTCTCCCTCGCGGACGCCGCCAGCTTCGCCGTGATGACCGAGCTTGGGATTCGCGACGCCCTGACGCTGGACCTTCACTTTGCGGCGGCGGGTTTCGTGATGCTGCCGCATTCCGGCTGAGACGCGGTTCCGTTCGCCCTCTCCGGTGCTGGCGGGCAGAATCTCCCGTCCCGTGCCGCGCGTAGCTCTCAAGTGCTTGGCTGACCTGAAGGCCGCGAAGCCCCGCGGATCCAGGAAGAGCAGCCCGGGCTAAGCGACAATCCTCGGTTTCGACAGCTACACCAGATAGCGACCGCATCATGAGGCTAGTTGCTGATTGCGACGCGACGCCGAAATGTCGAAGCGGTGCCATCGGAGTTGGTCAGCTGCCTATGGGAATGATGCGACGACGAATTCGGGATCTGGAGGCGCTGGGCCTCCGACTTCTCTCCAATTCAGCTTGTCGCGAACATGCTCAAACTGACGGACCCGATATCCATCGAAGACCACAGGGTCGATCGGAACACGGGCGTATTCATTGTGATAGATGTACAACGTCCTCTTCTCCGGTGATGGCCTCGGCCATAGGACAGCAACCGCACTGATAGACGTGCCTTGTTCTCTAGTCATTCTTTGACCACCACCAGATCCCCAATTCGTCGGCTCATTGGATGCAACCTCATCATCACCGTACATAGCATACCTGACAAAAGTGGGGTCGCTTTGGGTAGGCGGGAAGTCATGCTCGTAAAGCACGAGTAGTCCGGAGTACCTAACCCCTGTATGGTCAGCTATTTGGGATGATGCCTTCTTGATCTTGTTCCGCACGCGGTCCCCGACCATCCCACCGGTATCGCTCCCACGGCTACGGACTCTACCAACTCCATACTTCTTGTCGTTCTCCTCGTCGGACTTCCGCTCGGCGGGGTTTCTCTCGATATCCTTGACCTCGACTATGATGGTCTCGCTTCCGATGACCATCTTATAGTCAGACGTCTTCTTCCCATCCTGTCTGGGGACATCGGATAGCGTGATGTTATTTTCTCGACAGTACTTCTCGATTTCCTGTTGGCCTTTCGTTAGGTCTGTCTTCACTCTAGACCTGTGCCTCCTCGATTCCCAGCTCTGTCCGTATATCCACTATCTCCCCCTCACCCACACTCCGAAAACCCACACACATAACACCGCTTGCACCCCTCCTCGAACGCCAACTGCCCCGCCCCGCAATCCGGACACGCCCCCAGCGTCTGCGCAGTATGATCCACCACATACTCCCCCTGCCCCGCCACCCCCGCCTCCCCCACCCCACCCCCAACCCTCACCGGCACCTCCATCGGCAGCGACTCCTGCACCCCCTCCTTCTCCGCCAGGTACCGCTCGATCGCCTGCGCAATCGCATCCGGCGCCGACAGCACCTTCTGCGGCCCCACCCCCACCGCGCGGTCACACGAAATCCCCCGCAACTGGTCCCGCACCGCCGTGATCGGAATCCCCGACCTTAGCGACAGCGAGATCAGCCGCCCGATCGCCTCCGAGTCGGCCATCGCGGCGCCCCCCGCCTTCCCCACCGTGCAGAAGACCTCGAACGGCTTGCCGTTGTCGTCCTCGTTGATGGTGACGTAGAGGTCGCCCAGCGGGGACTCGAGCTTCATCGTGCGGCCCTTCAGCATCGAGGGCCGCCGGCGCTTGTGGCGCGCCGCCGCGGCCTCCCGGTCATGCTCCTTCAGCTGCACGCGAACCTCTTCCAGCACCCCCTCCAGTTCGTGCTTCTCGGCCCGTGCATCCGCCAGCTGCGCCTTCAGAGCTTCCATGCCGACATCGTCCGCCCCCCCCTCCTCCTGCCCCGTCTTCCCCGTCGACAGCACCTGCATGGGACGCGAGCCGTCGCGGTACACGGTCACCCCCTTGCACCCCAGCTCGAAGGCCATCTCGTAGATCTTGCGCACATCCTCGCGGGTGGCCTCGAAGGCGAAGTTGGTGGTCTTGGAGATGGCGGAGTCGACGTGGTCCTGGAAGGCGCCCTGCATGCGCACGTGCCACTCGGGGGTGATGTCGTGGGCGGTGCGGAAGGTGTCCTGGACCTCCTCGGGGACCTCGTCGAAGTGGATGTGGCCCTCTTCGGCGATGCGCTTCATGAGGTCGTCGGAGTGCCATCCCTCCGCCTTGGCGCGGGCGACGAAGTCCTCGTTGACGTCGGGCATCATGACGCCGGCCTGGTTGCGCATGAAGGCCACCGCGAAGAGGGGTTCGATGCCGCCGCTGCATCCGGCGATGATCGAGATGGTGCCGGTGGGGGCGACGGTGGTGAGGTTGCAGTTGCGGAGGCGGCGGTGGTCGCGGATGCGGTTGCCGGAGGCGTCGCGGGCGCAGGTGTCGTCGGGGCCCCAGACCGACTCCTCCCACGCGGGGAAGACGCCGCGGGACTCGGCCAGCTTCGCCGACGCGACCCTCGTCTCCTCCTCGATGAAGGCCATGACGGTGCGGCCGAGCGCCACGCCTTCGTCCGAGTCGTAGCGCACGCCCAGGCGCACCAGCAGGTCGGCCCAGCCCATGATGCCGAGTCCCACGCGGCGGATCTTCTTGGCCAGGTCGTCGATCTCGCCGAGGGGGTAGCGGTTGGCGTCGATCACGTTGTCGAGGAAGTGGGTGGAGAGGTGCACGACGCGGCGGAAGGCGTCCCAGTCGATGCCGTCCTCGGGGCGCTCGAAGTGCCCGTCGCGGGCGAAGGCGCCCACGTTGATGCTGCCCAGGTTGCAGACGTCGTAGGCCAGGAGCGGCTGCTCGCCGCAGGGGTTGGTGGCTTCGTAGGAGCCGAGCGCGGGCACGGGGTTGTGCTCGTTGGCGCGGTCGATGAAGAAGACGCCGGGCTCGCCGGTCTTCCACGCCCCCTCGACGATCATGTCGAAGATCTCGTGTGCCTTCTCGCGGCCGGCGACCTGGCCGGAGCGGGGGCTGATCAGGTCGTACTCCTCGCCCTCGCGCACCGCGCGCATGAACTCGTCGGTCATGGCGACCGAGATGTTGAAGTTGGTGACCTGGGAGGTGTCGTTCTTGCAGGTGATGAACTCGCGGATGTCGGGGTGGTCGACCCGCAGGATGCCCATGTTGGCGCCGCGGCGGGTGCCGCCCTGCTTGACCACCTCCGTCGAGGCGTCGTAGAGGCGCATGAAGGAGACGGGGCCAGAAGCCACGCCCATGGTGGACCGGACTGTGTCTCCCTCGGGGCGCAGGCGCGAGAAGGAGAACCCGGTGCCGCCCCCGGATTGGTGCACCAGCGCCATCGCGCGCAGGGTGTCGTAGATGCCGCTGGCCCCGTTGGAGAGCGCGTCCTCGACGGGGAGCACGAAGCACGCCGACAGCTGGCCCAGCGGCCGGCCCGCGTTCATGAGGGTCGGGGAGTTGGGTTCGAACTCTCCGGTGGTCATGAGCTCGTAGAAGCTCCGCGCGACCTCCTCGACGGCCGCCTCGGAGGCGCCGTACCTGCCGTCCTCCTCGGCGATGACGCGCGCGATGCGCCAGAACATGGTCTCCGCGTCCTCGGTAGGCTCGCCGGCCTCGTCCTTCTTGAGGTATCGCTTGGCAAGGACGATGCGGGCGTTCTCCGAGAGCTTGGCCGGAGGCAGATCCGGGGGGACGTGGTCGTCGAAGACACGGGGGTCCTGTGCTGGCGGAGTCATGCGGGGATTTCCTAGCGTTTGGGAAAGGGAACTACCAGATGTTGTGGGGTTAGTATTGTAACACCCCCATCACTTGTGGTCAAGGGTGGATGTCCGACTGTGGCTGATGATCCCCTTCAGAAGGCGTTTCCGACCCGGATGTAGACTCTCGGACCATCGCCGTCCACCAACGGCACGCCCGCGCCGGAACGGATCGTGAGACCGCCCTGGTAGATCGGCACCACGACCACCGACACCTCGGCGCCGACGCTCATGAGAATGGACCGCCGGGGGTTGTGATAGTCCCTGATGTCCTCGCCCAGGAGCGGACCCCAGGCGTTGCCCGCATCGAAGAAGACCGAGCCGTGGAGCCGGTCGAAGAAGAGAGGAAACGGGCCCACGCCGCGGTCGACCAGCGCGACCGGGAAGCGGTACTCGGCGCTGGCGGTCCACGCGATCCGCCCGAATCGCGCATTTCCGGAGTAGCCGCGCAACGGCAGGAGCTTCCCGGAGCCCCCGAAGAGGCCGAACCCGCTGATGCCCTCGGGGGTGCCCTCAGCCCCTCCCACGTTGAAGTGCGACAGATCGGCGCCCGGCCCGAAGCCGATCCCGCCCGAGGCACGCAGGGCCACCACGTGGTTGGCGAATCCCCACCCGCGGAGCCCCTTGTAGGCCGCCAGTTCTCCCGTCAGCTCGCCGAACCCCCGGTCCTCGTAGACCTCCCCGCGAAGCAGCCGGTCGAGATTCACCACCCGCCGCATCCTCCAGCTCACCCACGCGCTCACCCCGTCCTCCCGGGAGATGGAGAAGGAGCGTCGCTGGACGTTGGAAGCCGACAGGGTGGCGCGACCCTGCAGGAAGGTCGTGCTGGGCGCGGGGCGGGAGAGTTCGGGGCCCACATTCCCCTGGAGATCCTGAATGGTGAGATTCTCGCGCACCACGCTGCCGTTCAGCGAGAACCCCACCCCGGTGCGATAGCGGCGCCTCAGGAAGGATGCCGACAACCTCGCCCAGCGCTCTCTCTCCAACAGGAAGTACTCCCGTGTCTCGTCCACGGAAACCCGGACCGGGATCGAGCGGGACGACGCGTCGTGGCTCTGCCCGGCGGACAGTCCCAGCACCGGGTTGCCGAGGCCGTAGTAGCTGTATCCGAAGGAGCCGGTGAAGCGCTCTCCGTCGATCGAAACGCGGCCCGAGAAGGAATAGCGGTGCCGCCCGACCATGTCCTCTCCCTCGGTCGCCAGTCCGACGTACGGCCTGATGACGTCGTACCAGGTGGTATCCAGGCTCATCCCCCTCTCGGCGGGCGTGTAGAGCGGCCGCCAGTAGTAGGGGCGCAGCGTGGACCAGGGCCGGTAGCTGCGTCCGGCGTCCGACAGGTCCGCTCCCTCGCCGGGATCCGCCGGCGCCTCGGCGAAGCGCTCGCTGGCGGGCTGGGGCGCGAACCACTGCTCCGGCGCGAACGGGATCCGCTCGATGTGCCAACCGTCGCTGTGATAGGAGGAGAAGTGGATCCACCGGCGCTGCGGGTCCACCGACGGATGGGTGGCGCCCCCGAGCATGTTCGTCACCTGGCGGATCTCGGGCCCGGCCCCGTCCCGGAGCGTCGCGGCGTAGAGGTTCGGGATCCCCGTTCGGTCCGACGACCACAGCACCGTGGTGCCGTCGGGCGTCCAGTAGGGGGTCATGTCGATCGCGCGGTCGCGCGTCACCTCCAGGGTCACGTTCCCCGCGGAGTCGAGGATTACGATGTCCATCGAACCCTCCGTCCAGCGCGTCGCGGCGATGCGGTCTCCGCCGGGAGACCAGCGCGGGTGGGCCCAGTGGACGCGCGGGTCGGGTTCGGTCAGGGGCGTCACCGCGCCCGTTCCCGTCTCGACCACCACGAGAGCGTTGGTGCCGCCCCCTTCCTGCACCGCGACGGCCTCTTGGGCGTCCGCCGAGATGTCGGCGTGGGTGATGCGCTCGCCGTGGGTGAGGCGCCGCGGCGATCTGTCCGGCGTGACCACGTAGAGGTCGCTCGTGAGGTGGTAGCGGTCGGTGAAGTCGAGCTGGGTGAAGGCCAGCGTCCTGCGCAGGCCCCAGGACAGGGAGCCGTTGGCGCCGTTGAGACGGGTGAGAAGGCGGGACCCGCTGCCGTCGGGGGCCGCCACGCGGATCTGAGTGGCGTCGACTCCGTCGGAGCGGGTGTACGCGAGGGTCGCGCCGTCGGGCGACACCATGGCCTGCCGGGCGTGCCGCCCCACGTCTTCCACGCTTTCGCCGACGGTCAGAGGCGCCGACTCGGCCAGGCTGGCGGCCAGGTCACGGTACTCCCGGGTGATCTGCGTGGCCCACGCGTCCCAGCTGTCGCCCACGCCGGTCCCGAAGGCTTCGCGCGCGGCCATGTTGAGGAAGTACGGCGCCCAGAGCCCGGCGACGGAGCGGGCGAAGTCCCCCAGCGCCTCCTCGCCATAGGTGGCGGCGATGTGGTCGAAGTAGCGCGCGCCGTACACGTACGCCCGGTTGCCGGCCGGCCAGACCGGCGAGTCTCCGGAAACCTGGTCCAGCTTGTCGAGCCCGCCTTCCAGCGCGGCGGTGCGGAGCACCATCTCCTGCCAGGTCCCCTTGACGCGGCCCGCCCCCGTCAACGCCGACTCGAAGTAGGTCGCCAGCCCCTCGAGGAACCAGGTGGGCCCGGAACCCGAGGGAAAGATGGGCCAGGTCCCCGGAACCCTCCCGAAGACGGTCCGGATCACCTTGCCGACGAACCCGGTCATGTCGAGGTGGAATGTGTGGACCAGCTCGTGGACGATGACCATGTCGAGCCAGTCGTCGAAGTACGAGACGGCGCCCCCGTCCATCGGGGGGCGGACATAGACGGTGACCTGGTTGTAGGGGGCCGGCGTGGCGAAGCCGTTGGCCAGATCCACGTGATCGCTGAGCAGCAGCTGGATCCGTCCCTTGGGGGGATCGACGAAACGGTCCGCGAGGAGGGCGTAGGCCCGTTCGGCGCTCGTGGCTGCGCGGGCGCCCAGCTCGACAAGGCCTTCGGGGTAGGTGATGACGAAGTGCTCGGTGGTGAGCTGGCGCCAGTCTGCGTTGGGGGGGACGGCCTGTCCGGCGGCGGGGCGGGCGGGCGTGAGGAGGAGGAGGATGAAGAGGAGGGCTTTCGGTCTCATGGTCGCCGGTCCGGAATGTGAAGCTTCGCGCCGCTCGCCCGGATTATCGGGCGCTGTCGCGGCCGCCGCCAGTGGGGGTTCCCGGGGTACGGTGATCGGGCAACGCGCCCATGACCCCGTGCACGCGCTTCAGCGCGGCCCTGGCTTCGTCCGCCCCCACCCCCAGCCGCCGCATGGCCAGCGCGGTCTTGACGTGCCCGTCCGCCTCCCCCAGCAGCCCGCGCGCCTCCTCGCGGCCCAGCCCGAGCGTCGCCATCAGGATCCGTTCGCCCCGGTCCTGCAGCTTTTCGCAACTTACCCGCAGGTCGACCATGAGGTTCCCGTGCACCTTGCCGAAACGCACCATCGCGGCCGTCGTGACCGTGTTCAGCACCATCTTGGTGGCGGTCCCCGCCTTCATGCGCGTCGACCCGGTGACGACCTCGGGGCCGGTCAGCGGCGCGATCACGACATCGTGCGTGTCGAGAAGCTCCCGGCCCGGGGGAGTGCACAGCAGGAATCCCGTGCGGGCTCCCCGTTGGCGGGCGCGGGCCAGCGCCCCGTGCACGAACGGCGTGGTCCCCGAGGTGGCGATCCCGAGCACGAAGTCCCCCGCGCCCACATCCCTTTCGTCCATCTCCGCGGCTCCGTCCTCCGGGTGGTCCTCGGCGCCCTCCTGTGACCGCACCAGCGCCGCGTGGCCCCCCGCGATGACCCCCTGCACCATTGCCGGATCCGTCCCGTAGGTGGGCGGCATCTCGGCCGCGTCGAGCACCCCGAGCCGCCCCGATGTCCCCGCCCCGACGTAGATCAGCCGCCCACCGGAGCGAAAGGCCTCCACCACCAGGTCTACGGCCCGCGCGATCGCATCCGCTTCCTTCTCCACCGCCTCCGCG
Organism: Longimicrobiales bacterium; assembly: GCA_965211795.1. Classification (GTDB taxonomy): domain Bacteria; phylum Gemmatimonadota; class Gemmatimonadetes; order Longimicrobiales; family Gaopeijiaceae; genus Bin94. Next base: position 1,313,634 of record OZ242973.1, on the reverse strand, counting down.
ACCGAGGCGTCCTCGCGGTTGATCACCCGCACGACCTCCAGCGACGAGAGCCGGTCGATACCCTTGCTGCGGGGATTCCGTTGCTCTGTCAGCCGGTCATCCAGCATCTTTAGTCACCTGGCAGACTTGATGAAACTCGACGCTGCTCCTTCGGCGGTGCGGCGCCGGGCTGTCGTAACGGGGGGAGGGCCACACGGAAGCTAACCATCTTCATTGGAACCGAAGGGAGAGCGGCCACGAATGCCGACCGCTGGTTCGAACGGACACGATTGCGGTTTCTGCGGCGACGCGTCGGTCTTCACGCGATACGACCTCGGCACCCACGAGATCCTCCGTTGCAGGAGCTGCACCTTCATGTGGCTTCATCCCCCGCCGTCCCAGGCCGAACTCCACGAGGTCTACGGCGAGCACTACTACCGCAACCCGCGGTTCTTCGACGCCGACGACCAGATCTACGGCTACTTCGACTGCTTCTCGGAGCACCCGGCCAAGGAACAGGACAACCATCGCATTCTGGATCGGCTGGCGGGGTGCCTCGATCCCCCCGTCACCAGGGGCCGGAGCTTCCTCGACATCGGGTGCGGACTCGGCTACCTGATGAGCGCCGCCAGCGCGCGCGGCTTTCGGGTAGCGGGTGTTGACTACAACCGTGCGGCAACCGACTGGGTGGCGGAGAAGTACGGCTTCCAGGCCTTCTGTGGCGACTTCATGGAGTACCAGGGAGAAGCGTGCGACGCGGTAACCATGCTGGACGTCATCGAGCACCTGCCGCAGCCGCTGGGCGCACTGGCCAAGGCCCGTTCCCTGACCAGGCCCGGCGGCGTGTTCGTGCTGTCCACCATGGATTCGGACTCCCTGGTGTCGCGGATCGTCGGCAAGCGGCTGGAGGACTTTCGGCGAACCCGCGAGCACCTGTTCTTCTTCAACCGTGCGACGATCCGCCGGGCACTGCAGCGCGCGGGTTTCGAGATCCTCCGGATCGATTCCTTCGGCCTCACCATCCGGATGGACTTTCTGGCCAGACGGGCCAGGCTGGCGTATCCACGCGCCGGGGGGGCGCTTGAGCGGCTCGTGCGCTGGCTGCGCCTGTCGGAGAGAAAGCTGCACTTCGATCCGCGCACCAAGATGATCGTGTACGCGCGGAGGCCGGCCGAATCATGAGCAAGCGCAAGGTGAAGCGGAAGGGCACACGACGAGCCCGGAAGCCCCGGACACCCCGCGCCGACCCGTCGCCGGCGCCCACCTTCGCCCGCTGGCTCGAGGGGCGGATTCCGCAGGTGACGATCGGCTTGGTCGCCCTTCACATCGTGCTCTGCATCGTTCTCTTCGACCCCAAGATCCACATGGGCGGCGACAGTGCGACGTATGTCCTGCTGGCGGAGAGCCTGCTGACCTCCGGCGACGGCTACTCCGTGTCCTGGGAACCGGGGCCGCCGCAGCCGCACACCAAGTACCCACCGGCCTATCCCGCCCTTCTCGCGCCCCTGGTCCTGCTCTTCGGCCGGCACTTCGTTGTGCTCAAGCTGCTTTCGGTCGTCTTCACGGCCGCGTCGGTGTTCCTGTTCTGCCGGTATGCACGGCGCCGGCGCGAGCCGACGCCCTGGTTCTTTCTGGCGCTGGCCTTCGCGGTCAGCCCCGGTGTCATCGACTACTCGCGCTGGATGCTCAGCGAAGCCCCGTTCCTTCTCTTCACCCTGCTCGCTCTGTGGCAACTCGACCGGGACCGCGACGAGGAGGGCATGGGCAGGTCCTTCTGGCTGGCCCTGCTGGCTGCCGTCATAGGCTTCTACGTACGGTCGATCGGCGCGCTGCTGCTGGCCGCCGGTTCGCTCTCCTACCTGGCACGGCGCCGGTGGCGGAAGTTCCTGGTCCATGGCGTGGTGGGCGCAGGCCTGACCATCCCCTGGTTGATCCGCAACCGCTTGGCCGAAGGGGCCGCGACCCCTTACCTGGAGGAGTTCCTGCTGAGCAATGTGTACGATCCCGAAGCAGGCTACCTCGGTTTCACCGGAATGATGGCGCGCTTCTTCGAGAACGGTTGGCTGTACGCCTCGCACGAGTTGCCCCGGGCACTCGCGGGTTCCGACAGCAGTTGGGCCTCCGCCTTCCCCGTGGTCGCCCTTGCGGTGTTGGTCTCCTGTCTGGTCCTGCTGGGTCTGGCGCGTGCCTTTCGCCAGAGGCCGGGCGCGCCGGAGTGCTATTTCGTGCTGATCTGCGTGGCCATCATGCTCTTTCAGACCAGTGTGAACGACGTGCGGTACCTGGTGCCGCTCATTCCCCTGGCCCTCATCTACGCAATGGACGGCGCCGGCATGCTCGTCCGCGCCGCGAAGAACCTCCTGCCCCCGTCCTTCCCCATACTCCTCGCCGGTGTCCTGGCGGCCCTTGCGCTGGGGGCCCAGGCCGTTCGGATCCCCGGAAACGTCGACATGATCACGCGGTACGCCGCCGGCGACCCTTACGCGGGCTACTATTCGGGGTTGCGGCGATTCTTCGAGGCTGCGGAGTGGGTGAAGTCGAACACACCGCCCGACGCGGTAATCACGGTACGCAAGCCGCGTCTCTTCTACGCAGTCACGAACCGGCGCTCGGTGGTCTATCCGTTCAGCAGTGAGCCCGACAGCGTCCTGCGGGCCGTCTTCGACACCGACTTTGTGGTGGTCGATTCCTACCAGCCCACGACGCCCGTCTATCTGGTGCCTGCTTTGGAGCATGAACCGGAACACTTCTACCTCGCCCACCGGACCGACCCACCCACCACCTGGATTCTCGGAGTCCGCGATGCCACTGACCCACCGAATCCGTAGCTGCGGCGCTCCCCTGCGCGGGGCGGCCCCCGCCATCCTCCTCCTCGCTCTTCCCGGCTGCGAACCCCCCGCCCCACCCAGCCCCTTCACCCAGGCTGGCGCCACCTTCCCCGACGGCTGGCCCTTCCCCCCCGCCACCCCGCCCGTCACCGCGCGCGGCGGCATGGTCTCGACCACCGACGAGTTCGCGACGCGGGTCGGTCTCGACATCCTCGCGGCGGGAGGCAACGCGATCGACGCGGCGATCGCCACCGGGCTGGCGCTGGCCGTGGTCAATCCGGAGGCGGGCAACCTGGGCGGCGGCGGCTTCATGATGGTGCGCCTCGCCGACGGCAGCATCCACGCGCTCGACCACCGCGAGAAGGCGCCGCTCGCGGCCACGCACGACATGTACCTCGACGAGGACGGCAACGTCACCGACAAGTCGATCGTCGGGCACCTTTCGGCGGGGGTACCGGGCACGGTGGCCGGACTCTGGGAGGCCCACCGCCGTTTCGGCACCCTGGAGTGGGCCGACCTGGTGGAGCCGTCGATCCGGCTGGCAGGGGGGTTCGAGGTGACGGGCCGGCTCGTCTCCACGCTGACGGCGGCGCGCGACCGCATCCTCGCCTTCCCGCATAGCGCCCGCATCTTCCTGCCCGGCGGCGACGTTCCACCCATCGGCGCCATCTTCGAGCAGCCCGACCTTGCCGCCGTCCTGACCCGGCTGCGCGACCAGGGGCCGGACGACTTCTACCGGGGCGAGACCGCGCGCCTCATCGAGGCCGAGATGGTGCGGGGCGGCGGCATCATCACCCGCGAGGACCTCGAGCAATACGAGGCCATCTGGCGCGAACCCGTCGCCTTCGGCTACCGCGGCTACACCGCCTATTCCATGCCGCCGCCGTCGTCGGGCGGGGTCACCATGGCGGCGATCGCGGGGATGCTGGAGCGCTGGAACCTGGCCGAACTGGGCTGGAACACCCCCGAGACGATTCATCTCATGGCCGAGTCATTCCGGCGGGCGTACGCCGACCGCAACGAATACCTGGCCGATCCCGACTTCGTGGAGATGCCGATCGCCGAACTGACCTCGGAGGCGTATGCGGACGAGCGCGCCGCGACGATCTCGACCGGGCGCGCGACCCCCTCGGCCGAGGTGCGGCCGGGGCTGGACGCGGTCATCGACGAGAGCCACACCACGCACTACGCGGTCGTGGACGCGGCGGGCAACGCGGTGGCTGTGACGACCAGCCTGAACTCGTGGTACGGCGGGAAGGTGGTGGTGGAGGGGGCGGGGTTCTTCCTCAACAACACCATGGACGACTTCTCGGCGAAGCCCGGCACGCCGAACCAGTTCGGACTGGTGCAGGGTGAGCGCAACGCGGTCGCGGCGGGCAAGCGCATGCTCTCGGCGATGAGCCCCACGATCGTCGAGGACGCCGATGGCGCGCTCTTCCTCGTGAGCGGGACGCCGGGCGGCGCCACGATCATCACCACCGTACTCCAGACCCTCTTCAACGTGATCGATCACGGCATGAACGTGGTCCAGGCGGTCCACGCTCCCCGCGTGCATCACCAGCACCTGCCCGACCAGGTCTTCTTCGAGTACGCCGGCCTTCCGGAGTCCACCGTGCAGGCGCTCAGGGCGCTGGGCCACACCGTCGTGGAGCGCGATCCGGGCCCGGCGGAGGCCTACTTCACGGGCGGGATGTCGGGCGACGTACAGCTGATCATGGTCATGCCCGACGGATCGCTGACGGGGTGGTCGGATCCGCGGCGCGGCGGGATGGCGCTGGGGTTCCGGGAGTAGCAGAGGCGGGGCCCTCCATTCACACACAGTCTCCGGAACCGCTCATGCCAGCTTCGACACGCGATGGAATCCCCTTCAAGAGCGAATACGACGCTGTGCTGCGGTCGGCGGACTATCGGGAAATGGAGACGTTTTCCGAGGAATTCCTGGACAGGAATCGGGGTGTCCTGGCGGGCTACATCAGCAAATGGGGTTCAGACAACCCGCTGCACTCCTGGAGCCGACAGTGGGAATACCCGTATGTGCTCCACCGAGTGGCCGAAGCGGTTCGGGATCGGCCCCGCGCAAGAATCCTGGATGCGGGCTCGGGCGCCACGTTTCTGCCGTACTACATTCGACATCGCTTCAAGGAAACGAGTGTCAGCTGTTGTGACAACGATCCCACTCTGGGAGACGTGTTTTCCTCGCTCAACAGCAATATGAACGGGGACATCGAATTCTCGACTGCGGACATCAGGACCCTGCCCTATGAAGACGAATCGTTTGACCTGGTCTACTGTGTTTCGGTCCTGGAGCACACGGACAGCTATGGAGAAATACTCGTGGAGCTGAGACGAGTATTGAGGGATTCCGCCAAAGCCGGGACGGGACGGATAGCGATCACTTTCGACGTCTGTCTCGACGGTACGCGCGACATGCGCATGCCCGAGGTCAGGAAGCTGTTGAAGGCGTTCTCAGCCACCTTCGGACGGAATCCGGAAGTATCTCGTTCCGTGAAGTCGCAACTCGGGGACCCTGCCATTGTGACCACGCACACAATAGGGCGGACGAACCCGGATCTTCTTCCATGGAGAGGTCCGGCGCTCCTTCACCGCATCAAGTCATCCTTCTCGAACCGCCGTCTCGTAAAGTGGCCGCCGCTCCTCACCGTCTGCTGTCTGAGCGCGTAGCCGGTGTCGGCATCGTATCCCGCCGCACCAACGAGTCCCCACGCAGGATGAGCGAGTCGCCCGGAGAAAACGGAGCCTGGAGAGCCACGAACCCCGGCACCTCCACCGGTGCCCGCAACTCCACCTCGATGATCGTCCCCGCCATGATCAGCCCTGGCACCACGGTCCTGGCCGCCACCCGGCTCGACGCGGAACGGCGGCGGCCCGCCGCCAGGGGATCCAGAATCACGGGCCGGTTGACGACCGTGCCTTCGATCGGGCGCTCGTAACGGTCGGCCGAAAGGGTTTCGAAGTCGATCTCGAGAACGGCGGGTTCGCCCGGCCCGCCCGAGCCCATCGAAGTCCGCACGCGCCCCAGCAACCGCACCCCCTGAGGGAGCAGCAACTCGCCGCTCTGCCCGTGGACGTCGCGGACCACCGTGACGATCACGGGGTCGTCGACCCGGTACGCGGCCGTCGAGATGTCCTCGTCGGGGGCGGCATCGATCTGGGTGCCCACGGGGATGAGAATCGGGGCCAGCGGTTCGGGGGGGTCCTCTTCGGAGGGTTCCTCGTCCTCCGCCGCGGTGGAATCTTCCGCCGCGCCGGGTCCTGCCTCCTCCAGCTCCGCGTCAACTCCGGGATCGTCCTGGTCCGAAGGGGGGGGAACGGCCTCCGCGCCTTCCGTCTGCGACGTGGTATCCGAACCCTCCGGCAAGCCATCCTCCGCCGACGACTCCCCATCGCCCCCACAGGCACCCAACAAAACCGCGCAGACCAGCATCGCCGCAAGCGCGGCCAGCTCCCGGCACCGCCTCTGGGATTTCGCCATTGCCACGCCCCCTGAAGAAGAATTGCCACGTCCGAACGCCCCGGACTCCGCCCCGACCGCATTAATATACAGGTCACCGCACCGGACACCCCCACACGCCCGTTCCCGTCACAGCCCCAACCGACCCCACTAGCCCCCCACCACCAGCCAGCCGACCCTCCCCACCCCACCCATGCGCGAACTCCGGACCGTCCTCCCGTACTTCCGCCCCTACCGCACGCCGCTGTTCTGGGGCCTGGTGCTGGTCATCCTCGCAAACGCCTTCTCGCTGGCCAACCCCTACCTCCTCAAGCTCCCGATCGACGCGCTGACCGCGAACACCGGCGCCGACTCCGAGGCCATCGGCCGCACCGTCCTCACCTACGCCCTCCTCATCGTCGGCGTCGCGCTCCTGGGCAACGCCGCCCGCTACGGCATGCGCGAAATCCTCAACGGCCTCAGCCGCCGCATCGAGGTGGACCTGCGCAACGACTTCCTCCGCCACCTCCTTCGCCTCGACGCGGGCTTCTACAACCGCACCCGGACCGGCGACCTCATGAGCCTCGCCACCAACGACACTCTCGCCGTCCGCCAGGCGGCGGGCCCCGCGGTCATGTACTCGGCGAACACCATCGTGAACTTCGTCCTGGGCCTGGGCGTCATGATCTGGATCAGCCCCAGCCTGACGCTGGCCGCGCTCGTTCCCATGACGCTGCTGCCGCCCATCGTGCTATGGTTCGGCCGCACCATCCACAACCGTTTCGAACGCATCCAGGAGCAGTTCGCCGCGCTCTCGACGATGGTGCAGGAGAACCTGACCGGCGTCCGCATCGTGCGGGCGTACGCGCAGGAGGCGGCGCAGGCGCGCGAATTCGACGCCTTTAACCGGGGCTACCTGAAGCGCAACATGCACCTCGCGTACGTCTCGGGGGCCTTCCACCCGATCATGGGGCTGCTGACCGGCGGGGCCATGGTGGTGGTCCTCTGGTACGGGGGCCGCCAGGTCATGACCGGCGCGATCACGACGGGCGATTTCGTGGCCTTCTCCTACTACCTGGTGCTGCTCGGCTGGCCGATCATCGCGCTGGGGTGGGTCGTCAACCTCTTCCAGCGCGGGGCCGCGTCGATGGGGCGAATCAACCGGATCATGGCGACCGAGCCCGCCATTGCGCCGCCCACGGTCCCGCATCCGCCGCCCACGGGCGCCGCGGCCATCGAGTTTCGCAACGTGTGTTTCCGGTACGCGGGGAGGGGGGATGGCTCGGGGATGGGGGAGGAGGGGGATGAGAGGCGGGTGGCCGAAACGGGAACGCGCGTGCCGGACCCGGACCGCCTCGTCCTCGACGACGTCTCCTTCACCGCCGAACCGGGCCGCACCGTCGCGATCGTGGGCCCCACCGGCTCCGGCAAGAGCACGCTCGTCTCCCTCATCGCGCGCGTCCACGACCCCACCTCCGGCGCGGTGCTGCTGGGCGGCGTCCCGCTCCGCGACTACGACCCCGCCGACATCCGGGCCCGCATCGGCTTCGCCCCCCAGGACACCTTCCTCTTCTCGGCGCGGCTCGGCCTCAACATCGCCCTGGGTCTCGATCCCTCCCTACCCGAAGCGGCCCTCCGCCAGCGCGTCCGTGACGCCGCCGCGGCCGCCGACCTTCACGACACCGTCGAGGCCTTCCCCGAGGGCTACCGAACCCGTCTCGGCGAGCGCGGCATCAACCTGTCGGGCGGACAGAAGCAGCGGGCCACCCTGGCGCGCGCCCTCGCCACCGATCCCCCCGTCCTCATCCTCGACGACGTGCTCAGCGCGGTGGATACGGCCACCGAATCACGCATCCTGCAGGGTCTCCGCGACGAGCTGGCGGGGCGAACCGCCTTCATCATCTCCCACCGCGTGACCGCCGTGAAGGACGCGGACCTGATCCTGGTGCTGGACGAGGGGCGGATCGTGGAGCGGGGACGGCACGACGACCTGGTGGCGCGCGCAGGGACGTATGCGTCGCTGCTGAGGAGGCAGCTGCTGGAGCAGGATCTGGCGGGGGCGGCCTGAGGGGGCACCCAAATGTCAATCACACTTTACATAATGTAAATCAAAGTTGACATGACAAAGAAACCGTCCCAAGTCCGGGGGTGTGCATCGGCTCATGGAGCGGGATCCGGCGGAGACCGTCTTAGGGGCGTACCCCGCAGCCGCATCACCTCCTCCACCCCCTGCAGTCCGGGATTTTCTCTCGCGTAGTCCATCGGGGTCCTGCCGTCGTCGTCGAGCGCGGCGGGATCGGCACCCAGTTCGAGAAGTGTCTGGAAGGCGGCCGCGCTCCACCTCGCCGCCAAGTGCAGCGCCGTGTGCCCGGCGTCGGCGCGCAGCTCCGGATCCGCGCCCGCGCGGACCAGCACCTCGATCACAGCCGGGTTTCCATTGCTGAAGGACGCCATGTGCAGCGGTGTCGCGCCGATCAGGTATTGCGAAAGCGCGATCGGTATCTCCGCACCGGTCACCCTCGCGTGGACATCCGCGCCCGCTTCGATCAGTGCGGTCGTGATTGCCGGGTCGGAGTTCGACCGGGCCGCTTCGTGCAGGGGAGTCATGTTTCCGTGGGCCCAGTGTGCGTCGGGGTAGGTTCCCCGCGCCTCCAGCTCCGCTCCCGCGTCGAGCAGGACGGCGAGCACCGCGGGGTTCCCGTTCCGGTCGGCCGCCTCGTGCAGCGGTGTCCTTCCGGCCAGTCCCCGCGCGTGAACATCGGCTCCGGCCTCCAGCAAAAGGGCAGCGACAGCGGGGTTTTCGTTGGCGGCCGCCTCGTGGAGCGGGGTCTCTCCGTAATAGCCCCGGACGTGCGGATCCGCACCCGCCGCGAGCAACGCCCCCGCCACCTCGGGATCCGCGTTGTGCGTCGCCGCAAGGTGGAGGGGCGTCCAGTCCCATCCGGTGTGGTATCGATACCCTTCCGCCCGCGCGTCCACCTCCGCGCCGGCCTGAAGCAGTGTCCGCACCATGGCCGGGGACCGGTGCCGCGCGGCCACGTGGAGGGGCTGGTAGTTCTCGTCATCCCGCGCGCGCACGTCTGCGCCCGCCCTCAGCAGCACGGAGACTACCGCGGTGTCGCGGGTGAACGCGTAGGCCATATGCAGGGGTGTGGAGCCCGCCGTGACGTTCCGGTGTCTCTTCGCCCTGGCGTGGATGTCCGACCCGGACGCGATACAGTCTGCGACCTGCCTCGCGTTGGCGATCGCGAAGAAGATCGGCGTGTCCCAGTGCTCGCAGCTGACCGGATCGGCCACCACACCGGAATCGCTGCGCGCGTCCGCGTCCGCTCCCAGCTCCAGCAGCCGGGCGACGATGGCGGGCCTGTCCGCCGACACGGCCCTGTGCAGCGGAGTTTCCCCGCGCTCGTTGCGCGCATTCACGTCGGCACCCGCCCGCACGAGCAGCGAGATCATGGCGTCGTTGTCGGTGGGCCGGGGACCTCTGTATGCTGCGTAGTGGAGTGGTGCGTTGCCGGAAGCGGTACGCGCGTTGACGTCGGCGCCACGCTCCAGCAGGGCGCTCACGAAGGCGTTGCCGGCGGGGGGCATCCTCGCGGCCAGGTGAAGGGGCGTCTCGCCATGGCGCGCGATGACGTTCACCGCCGCACCCGCTTCCAGCAGCAGCGCGCCGATCGCGACGGTCACGTCACCCTGGAACCCGGAGGCGGCCACCTGACTCAGCGGTGTCCGGCCGTCTCCGTCTCTCCAATTCACCGGCGTGCCGGCTGCCAGGCAACCCCTCACACTCTCGACCGTGGCTTCACTGAAGAAGTTACGCGCGCTCCAGTCGCAGAGCGGGCCCGGGACCCTGCCACGGTTGTCCTGCGCTCGTGCATCGGCCCCCAAGGCGAGGAGCCGGTTGATGACCGCGGGGTTGTCGTGCTTCCAGGCCGTGTGCAGGGGTGTTTCGCCCCGCTCGTTGCGGGCATTCACATCCGCCCCGGCGCCGACGAGTGCGGACACGACGGCGGTGTCGGTTTCGGCGGCCGCCAGGTGCAGGGGTGTATCGCCGTTCGTGGTCCGCGCGTCGAGGCTCGCGCCCGCTACCGCCAAAGCTGCCACGTTGTCGGCCCGGCGTCGCTGAACCGCCTGGTGCAGCGGCGTCTCCCCGTCCTCGTCAACCGCGTCAGGGTCGGCACCGGCGTCCACCAGAACCGCGATGGAGGCGGGTTGGCCGAAACTGGCTGCCGGATGGAGTGGGGACTCGCCGGCCTCGGTCCGCAACGTCGGGTCCGCGCCGGCCTCGACGAGCGCGCGGATTACGGCCGGGCCATCTTCGAACGCCGCGCGATACAGGGCGGTCTGTCCGAAACTGTCCCTTGCGTTCGGATCCGCGCCAAGCGCCAACAGCTTCAAGGCGAGTTCGCTCAGCGAATCGGCTGCTTTCCCTCGAAACAGATTATGCAGGATTGTGTTTCCGTTAGAGCTTCCGGCGACGTTCACCTCCGCACCCGCCTCCAGGAGGGCAAAGCTGACGACCCGATTCGGTACCGCCGTGAGCAACGGCGTCTCACCGACTTCGTTCTGCGCATTCACGTCCGCACCCGCCGCCAACAGCGTGTGCACGACCACGGCAGTGACATTCCGCGCGGCCTGGTGCAGCGGGGTGTTCCCCCAACCCCCCCGCACGTTCACGTCCATGCCGGCCTCCAGCAGAGCGGTGACGACGTCCGGGTGTTCCTTCTCCGCGGCGATGTGGAGCGGCGTGTCGCCGAGATCGTTCAACGCCCCCGGCTCCACGCCGGCCTCCAGCAACAGCGTGGTGACCGACGGATCCGGGTTGGCAGCTGCATGGTGCAGGACGGTGTTGCCGTATTCGTCCGTCGCCCCGAGGTCGGTGCCCAGGTCGAGGCAGAGGCTGTAGGCGTCGAAGTCCGCCACCCGGGCGAAGACCGGCGTGTGCCAGAGTTCGCAACTGGCCGGGTCCGCAATCACACTGTCGTCGTTGCGCGCCAGCCGATCGGCGCCCGACCGCAGCAGTTCCCGTACCGCGGCCACGTTGATCCGGAGACGCCAGGACAATTCGTTGTCCGGATTGCTCCACGCGCCGTGCAACGGTGTATTGCCGTGCCCGTCGCGTGCGTTGATATCGGCGCCCGCCTCCAACAGCGCCGCCACGATGCCGGGGTTCAAGTTCCGGAGCGATGCCTCGTGCAGGGGCGTCAGGCCGTTGAAGTCGGCGACATTCACGTCCGCTCCGCCTTCCAGGAGAAGGGCGATGACGGACGGGTCGGGGGTGGAGCGGGCGGCGTGATGCAAAGGCGTCCCGCCGCTGGCGTCCACCGGAGCCACGGCAACCGCGCCCGCTCGCAGGCAGGCCGCCACCGTGTCCGCCAGGGCCGTGCGGAAGAACTTGTGGGCGCCCCAATCCCGGCAGGACGTGGACGGATCGGGTTCGGGCGGGGGTTGGGCGGTCGCGGCGGCGGGCGGCGCGGTTGCCAACGCCCCGCAGAGGAGGATGAGGGGAGTGGTCGAAGCGGGCACTCTCATGTTTCCTCCAATGCATTTCGACATGCCGGTGAGGCTCTGGCACCGATGTTCAATCTGGGGTGGAACTGTCCGTGGCATCAACCTCCCATCAAGGGATGCAACCATCCGGCCACGACCGTTGTCCATCGCCGGGAGGACCAACACTTGATCTCTAACGGGAGAGCTCTCCGGCTCCGAAGGAGAATCCGTGAGTACCAATGCCGAACGACTGACACCTGCGATCCGCTGGCTCCAGGCATACGCGGCCCTGATGACCGTTGCAATTGCCGTGCTGTTCGCCACAGGCGGGACGGCAACGGACGGTGTGCTGCGCGCACGCGGACTGATCATCGAGGACGACGCTGGACGCGAGCGGATTCTGATCGGCGCGCCGATCCCCGAGGCCGCCAACCGCGTGCGCACCGACGAGGCCCGGGTGCGGGAGGTCTGGGCGTCCAGGTATGAGGAGGAGGAAGCCTACATGGGCTACTACCAGGACTACGATCACGCGGCCAACGGCATCGTGATCCTCAGCGAGGACGGCTTCGACCGGGTCGTGCTGGGCGACCCGGTGCCCGATCCGAACATCGGCAGGCGGATCGCGCCGAGCACGGGGCTGGTGATCAACGACGCTGAAGGATTCGAGCGGACGGGGTACAGCGTGAAGGTCGTCGACGGCACCTATCGCGTGGGTTTGGGCCTCGATTCGAATCGTGGCGGGGAGGGCCTCATCCTGACACTGGACGATGACGGCGTGGCCGGCGTGATCGTGGGCGAGGGAGATGACAGGCTCTATCTCGGCAAACTTCCCGCCGGTCTCGGATGGTGGGGCCTCGAGGAGGCGTTTCGAGGGCTGCTGATTGCGCGAGATGGCGAGATCATTCACCAGCTCAATGGCGCAGAGGGCAGCTGAGCTGGGTAGCAGACACCCCATTCGGTGTCATCTATAGTTTACAAAATGTAAAGCTTAGATGACATCCACGGGACTGCTCGTCCAAGGAGCCGGTCGGGCGCTACCTCGCTGAAGAGGGCCCAGGCGGCGGCCGCCTCACGGGCGTACCCCGCAGACGCATCACCACCTCCAGCCCCTGCAGCGCACCGTTCTCCCTGGCGTAGTCCATGGGAGTCATACCCTGGTCGTCCACGGCCTCGGGGTCGGCGCCCAGCTCGAGCAGCGCTTCGAATGCGGCGGCGTTTCTCTCCGCCGCTACATGCAGCGCCGTACGGCCGAACCCGTCGCGCATTTCCAGGTCGGCCCCCTCGCGCACCAGAGCCTGGAACACGGCCGGAGTGCGATTGACCAGCGCCGCCATGTGCAGAGGGGTCGCACCCCTTCTTTCCGGGATCGTCATCAAGGAGGTCCCTTCAATGAAGATCGGAGCATCGGCCCGGGTCACCCTGGTGTTGACATCGTTGCCCGCTTCGATGAGCGCCGTCACGATCGCCGGGTTGCTGTTCAGCCGGGCCGCTTCATGCAAGGGGGTCGTGTTCCCGTGACGCCAGCGCGGATCCGGAAAGACCCCGCGAGCCAGCGGATCCGCTCCAGCACCCAGCAGGACAGCCAGCACCTCGGGGTTCGAGTTCCTTCCGGCCGCCTGGTGCAGCGGCGTCCTACCGGTCGACCCCCGGGCGTTCACATCGGCTCCGGCCTCCAGAAGGAGGGCGGCAACCGCGGGATTTTCGTTGGCTGCGGCCTCGTAGAGCGGGGTCTCTTCTTCGTAGCCCCGGGCGTGCGGGTCCGCGCCGGCCTCGAGCAAGGCCGCGACAACCTCCGGGTCCGGATTGTGCCCCGCCGCCCTGTGCAGCGGCGTCCAGTTCCACCCGTAGTGGATGTTGTAGCCCTGGGCCCGCGCGTCCACGGCGGCGCCGGCCTGGAGCAGGATTCGAACCATGCTCGGAGTACCGTATTGGGCGGCCAGGTGAAGGGGCTGATAGCCCCATGCATTGCGCTCGCTCACGTCCGCACCCGCCTCAAGGAGCACCGAGATCACGCCGCCGTCGCGGGTCGTCGCGGAGGCCAGGTGCAGAAGGGGGGAACCCCGCCGCACGTCCCGGTGGTATCTCTCTGTCCTGGCTCCGATGTCCGCGCCGGCCGCCAGGCAACCGGAGACCTGTTCCGCGCTGGCGACCGTGAAGAAGATCAGGGTGTTCCAGTGCTCGCAGCTGATCGGATCGGCCACCATGCCGGAATTCGAGCGCGCGTTGGGATCCGCCCCCAGCTCCAGCAACCGGGCGGCGATCCGGGGATTGTTGTTCGTCACGGCCAGGTGGAGCGGCGTCTCACCCCGTGCGGTTCGCGCGTTAACGTCGGCACCGGCCTCAACGAGCAGCGAGACCATGGCCTCGTTGCCGTGCCGCGATTGCGCCGCGGTGTGCAACGGATAGTGGCCGAACGAGGTGCGGGCATTCACGTCAGCCCCCCGTTCCAGGAGGGCGGACACGAGGATGTTCCCTTCAGCGGGCAGGCCCGCAGCAAAGTGAAGTGCCGTCGTAGCCCGCTCGCCTCTGTCGTTCACGTTCGCTCTGGCCTCCAGGAGCAGCATGCCCATCACCTCGGTCGCGTCACCGCCGAAGTCGAGGCTGGTGCCCAACCGCATCAGCGGCGTCCGGCCGTGGTCGTCCCGCGCGTCAAGCGGCGTGCCGGCCTCGATGCAGCCCCGCACGCTCTCCACGGTTGTGCGGCGAAAGTCAAAGTCGCTCCAGTCGCAGACCGGACCCGGTACCACCCCGCGGTCGTCCTGCGCCTGCGCGTCGGCACCCTGCTCCAGAAGCATGCTGATGACCGCCGGCTTGTCACGCGCCCAGGCTGTGTGCAGGGGAGTCTCGCCCCGTTCGTTGCGGGCGTTCACGTCCGCCCCGGCCCCGACCAGAGCGGACACGATGGCGGCATCGCCCTCGGCAGCCGCGAGGTGCAGAGGCGTGTCCCCTTCACTGTTCCGTGTGCCGACGCTCGCGCCTGCCTCGATCAGCGCGGCCACGTTCTCCACCCGGCCCCTCCCTATCGCCTGGTGGACGGGAGCTTCGCCGTCTTCGTTCAACGCATCGGGATCCGCACCGGCCTCCACCAGAGCGATGACGGTGCCGGGCCGACCGGACTCGGCCGCCGGATGGAGTGGTGACTCGCCGTCGTCCCTCAGTATCGTGGGGTCCGCGCCGGCCTCCACGAGCGCGCGGATCACGCCCGGACCATGCGCAGCGGCCGCCTCATACAGGGGGGTTTCGCCACCGTATCCCCTGGCGTTGGGGTCCGCGCCAAGCGCCAGCAGTTGCAGGGTAAGATCGTTGGTAAGATCGTTGGGGGAATCGGCCCTTTGCCAACGCAAGGACACGTGCAGAGGACCATGCCTGTCGGACGCCCCGGCATTCACATCCGCACCCGCCTCCAGGAGGGCATCGGTGACCGGGGTCCGGCCCCTTGGGCCCGCCGCCGTGGTCAGCGGTGTTTCCAGGGATTCCGTACCCGCATTCACGTCGGCGCCCGCCGCCAGGAGCGCCTCGACGACTCCCGCAGTCCGGTTGTAGTCGGCCGCCCAGTGCAGCGGTGTACCGGAGCGGGCGAAAGTGTTTGCGTCCGCCCCAGCCTCCAGCAGGACGGTCACAACGGGCAGGTTCTCATACTTCGCCGCGATGTGGAGCGGCGTGGCACCATCAGGATTTCGCGCCCCGATCTCCGCACCCGCGGCCAGCAGCAACCCGGCGACGGCCGGATCCGGGTGCGCGGCCGCAAGGTGAAGCACGGTGATTCCACCGTCGCCCGCAGCCCGGACATCGGCGCCCAGTTCCACGCAGGAGCGGTAGTCGGCAGCGTCGGCCGCGTGGAGGAACACCGCTGTGTGCCAGAGCTCGCAGTGGGTCGGATCGGCAGGCTCGCCGCTGTCGTTGCGGGCGTGGGGATCGGAACCGACGTCCAGAAGTGCCTCCACTGCGGCCGGGTTGATCAGGGCATCCTGCCAGGGCCATGGGAGGTCCACCGGATTGGTCCACGCGGCGTGCAGGGGCGTGTTGTCGTGCGAGTCGCGCGCTGTCACGTCGGCACCGGCTTCCACCAGCGCCGCGATGATGTCACGGTTGACGTTCCAGCGCGCGGCATGATGCAGGGGCGTGAGGCCGCCGAAGTCCGCCCCGTTCACGTCCGCGCCGGCCCGCAGGAGAATCCCGATGACGGTCGGATCCGGGGTGGCGCGGGCGGCGTGGTGCAAGGGAGTGCCGCCCCTCTCGTCGAGGCGGGAGACGGGATCGGCACCCGCCCGCAGGCAGGCCGCCACGGTGTCCGCCGAGGCCGTGCGGAAGAAGTTGTACGCGCCCCACTCGCGGCAGGTGGCGGGGTCGGGGTCGGGTGGTGGCTGGGCGGCGGTGGGGGTCGGCATCGCAGTTGCCAGAACCGCGCACAGGAGAACGAGGGGACGGTTCATCGTCGACGGGGCTCCCTTATTGGCGTCCCCCGCAGCCGCATCACCACCTGCAGCCCCTGCAGCGCATTGTTTCCCCTCGCGTAGTCCATGGGAGTCATGCCTTCGTCGTCGAGCGCCGCGGGATCGGCGCCCAGCTCGAGCAGCATCTGGAAGGCGGCGGCGGCCCTCCTCGCCGCCACGTGTAGAGCCGTCTGGCCGCGCTGGTCGCGCGCTTCCAGATCCGCACCCGCGCGCACGAGCGCCTCGATGATCTCCGGGTTTCCGCTGCGGCGAGCCGCCATGTGGAGCACTGTCGCCCCCCTCTCTTCCGGAATCGTCATCGTGGCCGCCCCCTCCATCATCAGGGGAATCGACGCGCTGGTCACCCTTGCGCCGACATCGGCCCCCGCTTCGACAAGCGCGGTCACGATCGCCGGGTCGCGGCTCACCCCGGCCGCTTCCAGAAGAGGCGTCCTGTTGCCGTAGGCCCAGTGCGAGTCCGGAAACTCCGCACGCGCCTCCAGCTCCGCTCCGGCGTCCAGCAGGACGGCGAGCACCGCCGGGTTCGAGGTGCCGCCGACCGCCGCGTGCAACACCGTCCATCCGGTCGATCCCCGGGCGTGTACGTCGGCGCCGGCCTCGAGCAGCAGGGCCGCGACCGCGGGATTGTCATTGCCCGCGGCCTGTTGGAGCGGGGTCTCTCCCTCGTAGCCGCGCGCGTGCAGGTCGGCGCCCGCTTCCAGAAGGACCGCCGCGACGTCCGGGTCCTCGTTGTAAGCCGCGGCCACATGCAGCGGCGTCCAGTCCCACCCGTAGTGGACGTCATACCCCTTGGCCCGTGCATCCACCTCCGCACCGGCCTGAAGCAGCGCCCGCACCATGGCCGCGTTCCGGTGCTGCGCGGCCAGGTGGATGGGCTGGTAGTTGGAGTTGTCCCGCGCGTGCACGTCCGCGCCCGCCCTCAACAACACGGAGATGACCGCGGTGTCGCGGGTCAGCGCGTAGGCCACGTGCAAGGGCGTGGAGCCCCTCGTGACGATCCGGTATCGCACCGTCCTCGCATTGACATCCGACCCGGACGCTATGCAGGCGGAGACCCGCCCCGCATCCGCGAGCGCGAAGAACACCGGTGTGTTCCAGTGCTCGCAGCTCACCGGATCGGCCACCATGCCGGAATCGCTGCGCGCGGTGGGATCCGCACCCAGCTCCAGCAGTCGGGCGGCGACCCGGGGATTGTCCTCCTTCACGGCCAGGTGGAGCGGCGTCTCTCCCCGCGCGCTGCGGGTGTCGACATCGGCGCCGGCTTCGACGAGGAGCGCGACCAGTGCGTCGTTGTCCTTCCACGACTGGGCCGCGGTGTGCAGCGGAGTGTGGCCGAACGAGCCGCGGGTGCGGGCATTCAGGTCGGCTCCCCGTTCCAGCAGGGCGGTCACGAGGACGTTCCCTTCCGCGGGCAGGTTCGCAGCGGAATGGAGTGGCGTCAAACCCCGCCCGGTTGTGTCGTTCACCTCCGCGCCGGCCTCCAGGAGGAGCGTGGCGATCGCTATGGTGGCTTCAGCTCGGAAGTCGAAGCCGCTGACCGCCCGGCTCAGCGGCGTCCGGCCGCGTTCGTCGCGCGTATCGAGAGGTGTGCCGGCCGCGATGCAGCCCCGCACACTCTCCACCGTGGCCGCGGAAAAAAAGCGGTTGTCGCTCCAGTCGCAGACCGGACCCGGAATCATCCCAGGGGTGTTTCGGGCCTGTGCGTCGGCGCCCAGCGACAGAAGCCGCTCGATGACGGCGGGATTGTCGTGTCTCCAGGCTGCATGCAGGGGAGTGTCACCCACCCCGTTGCGGGCGTTCACATCCGCCCCGGCTTCCAACAGCGCGGACACGATGGCCGCATCGGGGTGGGCCGTCGCCAGGTGCAAGGGCGTATCGCCCGGACCGGTTCGCGCGTCGACGTTCGCGCCCGCCTCGATCAGCGCGGCAACGTTGTCCGCACGTCCCTCCCGGACCGCCCAGTGCAGCGGGGTCTCGCCGTCGTCGTTCACGGCCTCGGGGTCCGCGCCGGCGTCCACCAGGGCGGTGACTGTACGGGGCTGGCCATTCTCGGCCGCCACATGGAGCGGCGACCGCCGCTCATAGCCCGGCAGATTCGGATCCGCCCCGGCCTCGACGAGCGCGCGAATCACGCCCGGGCCCGCTTCCCAGGCCGCCGTCTGCAGCGGGGTCCCCCCGTACCTGGATTGGATTGTCGGATCCGCGCCATGCGCCAACAGCTTCCTGGTGAGCTCGCTCACCGTATCGGCCGCGTACCCGCTCAGCGACAGGTGGAGGGGAGTCCTCTCGAAGAACGTCTCCGTGATGTTGACATCCGCCCCCGCCTCCAGGAGGGCGTCGATGACGACCGTGTTGGGGCGCCGGCCCATGATGCCCACCGCCAGAACCAGCGGCGTCACTCCATCCCCGCGGCGTGCATTCACATTGGCGCCCGCCTCCAGCAGCATCTGCACGATGGTCGCCGCCGTGTTCCGGGCGGCGGCATGCAGCGGGGTGTTCCCTCCATCACTTTCCGCGCCCACGTCCGCGCCCGCGCCCAGCAGGGCGGTCGCAACGGCCAGGTTCTCGTGCACCGCCGCGATATGGAGTGGTGTCGTGCCGGCGTCATTCCGCGCCCCGGCCTCCATGCCGGAACCGAGCAGCAGTGTGGTAATGGCCGGATCCGGGTTGGAGGCCGCGTGGTGCAGGATGGTGGTGCCGTAGGCGTTGGCCGTCGCAATGTCGGCCCCCGCGTTCATGCAGAAGCTGTACACGGCGAAGTCGGCCGCGAGGGGGAATACCGGAGTCAGCCAGAGCTCGCAGTCGGCCGGATTCGCGATCAAGCCATCGTCGTTGCGCGCAAGCGGATCGGCGCCCGCCCGCAACAGTTCCTCCACCGCCGCCGGGTTGATCCGGGGATCCTGCCAGGGCATGTCGACGCCGGGGTTGCTCCAGGCGCTGTGCAGCGGCGTGTTGCGGCGCGAGTCGCGGGCGTTCACGTCCGCACCGGCCTCCAGCAAAGCGGCGATGATGCCGGGGTTCAGATTCCAGCGCGCGGCTTCGTGCAGTGGTGTGAGGCCGCTGAAGTCCCGGGCGCTCACGTCTGCACCGGCCTGCAGGAGGATGTCGATGACGGTCGCGTCCGGTGCCAGCCGCGCGGCACGGTGCAGGGGAGTCCCGCCGCTTTCGTCCACCGGAGCGGAGGGGTCCGCGCCCGCGCCAAGACAGGCCACAACCGTGTCCGCCGAGGCCGTCCGGAAGAAACCGAAAGCGCCCCAGTCGCGGCAGGTGGCGGGGTCGGGGTCGGGTGGTGGCTGGGCGGCGGTGGGGGTCGGCGTCGCAGTTGCCAGGATCGGGCACAGGAGGACGAGGGGACCGATCGATACGGGGTTCTTCATCTCTCCTCCCGGTTCTTGCCTGAGCCGCGTGTCAGCAGCGGCCACTACCTCAATCTGGCGTCATACCGCCGCTGCCACCAGCTCGGCAATCGACCGGGGGGTGCGCGGTCACCCCCACCAATCCGGCTCGTTTCCCGCACGCCATTTCACATTGCACCCGATGCTCGGCACCTGCTCCTCCGACAGCTTCTGCCCTGCCAGCACGGCCTTCATCGCCGTCATGAGATCCCTTCCCGTCACAATCTCCTTCGACCCCGGCCGGGTCGAATCGAACTGCCCCCGGTACGCCAGCCGCCGGTTCGCGTCAAACAGGAAGAAGTCGGGCGTGCACGCCGCGCGGTACGCCTTGGCAACCTCCTGCGTCTCGTCGAAGAGGTACGGGAAGGTGTAGCCGCGCCATTCCACTTCGTCCTTCATGTTCTCCGGGCTGTCGTCCGGGTGCGTGGTCTCGTCGTTCGAGTTGATGCCCACCACGGCAGCGCCGTCCATCTGGAAATCGCCCGCCACCGCCGCGAAGTGGTCGGCGATGTGCTTGACGTACGGACAGTGGTTGCACAGGAAGGCGACGACGAGCGCGGACGCCCCGTCGAAGTCGGAGAGCGACACGGTCCGGCCGGTATAGGGCTCGGGGAGCGAGAAGTCGGGCGCGGGGGTGCCCAGCGGAAGCATGGTCGACGGCACGAGTGCCATGGGCGGCAATCTCCTTTGATGACGGGATGGCGGGGGCTGGCCGACGGCGGACTACAGCCGTTCCAGCAGGAACTCCGGTGTGAATCGGTTCAGCCACGCGGCCAGCATCACGAACGAGCCGGTGACCAGAAGCAACCCAAGCGCGATCAGGAGCGCGCCCGCGAACTTCTGCACGGCCGGGAGGAAGCGGCGGAAGCGCGTGAACCCGCGCAGGAAACGCTCGAGCGCGAGCGCCGCCAGCATGAACGGCACCGCGAGCCCCATCGAGTAGACGAAGAGGAGCAGCATCCCGGTCGCCAGGTGCTCCTGCGACGCCGCCATCGTCATGATCGCGCCCAGGATCGGACCGATGCACGGGGTCCATCCCGCGCCGAAGGCCACGCCCACCATCAGCGTACCTGCGTATCCAGCCGGCTTGTCCGCGAGGTGGACGCGCTTTTCGCTCAGCAGGGGCATCAGCTGGAAGACCCCCATGAGGTGCAGCCCGAAGAGGATGATGATCACCCCCCCGATGCGCGCGATCCAGTCGCTGTTGTAGAGCAGGAAGCGGCCGATGAAGCTCGCGCCCGCGCCCAGCAGCACGAAGATCACGGTGAAGCCGGTCACGAAGAGGGCCGAGTGCACCAGAATCCGCCGGCGCTCGATGCCCTCCTGCATGTCCTCGAACGACATCCCCGTCACGAAGGAGAGGTAGCTGGGGACCAGGGGAAGGACGCAAGGGGACAGGAAGGACAGCACCCCCGCCGCGAAGGCGATGGGGAAGCCGACGGACTCGGTCATGGTCGGGCGACTCTGTTGGGGCGTTGCGGGGTCAGTGAGCAACCACTCTCGCCGCTGGCGCGCCCAATCGCAACCGCAGCGGGCCACCCGGCCGGAGGCAGTTCCCGCGGAGCTCGCTCAGCGCATGGCGCCCACCCGCTCCACCACGAGCGTCCGCTCAAACTCGCGGTCGCCGACCCTGACCGTCACGGTGTAGCTCCCCGGCGCCACCAGCTCACCCTGCCCGCCCCCACCCCGCCGCCCCCCGAACAGCCCGCCCATCCCCACCCCGGGGCGGATCAGCTCGGCCAACTGCCGCATCTGATTGAAGTTCGGGGCGCCTCCGCCACCACCACCACGGCGACAACCCCCGCGCATGTTCTCCCCCGGCCGCTCCCGGAACGCCTCGGGGTCCCGACCCTGGCCACCACCCCCGCCAAAGCCGCCCCCGAACCCCCCGAACACCGACTGCGGGCTGCTCTCGCCCGTGAACAGACCGACCATGCGGCGCAGCGGCTCCTCGTCCCACCCCGCCTCGATCAGCGAATCGGCCACCACCCGCGCGCGCTCCGCGATCTGAATGCTGTCCCGCCGCTCGGACGGAGACAGCGGCTCCGCCGCCGCGGCCGCCCCGCGCATGTTCCACGTCACCGTGTGGAGCCCCGCTCCGGCAGGCCCGTTCAGCGTCTGCACCACTTCGCCCGCCGCGTCGCTGACGGTGATTTCGACTCGCGCCCCGCGCCGGCCCTGCGGTCCCCCCGCACCACCCCTCCGCCCACCCGGCCCCGCCTGCCCAGCTTCGTCCTGGCTTTCGGCCTCCTCACCCCCGGCCTCCTCCACCGCCGCGGCCGCGATCGCCTCCGCCACATCCTCACCGATGTAGTAGCTGATCCGCCCGTTCGCCCCCGGCGTCGGCCGCGAGAACCACGCCTGGCCGTACGACTCCCCGCCCCGCGCCTCCTCGCCGAACTGGAACGCCGGGGCCGGTTCGAACACACCCGCCCCATCGGCCAGCACCTGCGCCGTCAGATCCTGGAGCGGCGCGATGTCCACAATCCAGATCGAACGTCCGTGCGTCCCCGCGATCAATTCACGGTCGCGCGGGTGAATCCTCAGGTCGTGCACCGGCACCGCCGGCAGGCTCTCCATGAAGCGCCGCCAGGTGGCGCCCCGGTCCAGCGACGCGTACACGCCAACGTCGGTCCCCACGAAGAGCAGGTTCTCGTTGCGCGGGTCCTCGCGCACGACGTGCACGAAATCGGGGGCGCCGGTGGGCAGCCCCGCGGCGATCGAGCGGAAGGAGTCGGCGCCATCGTCCGAGACATACACGTAGGGCGTGAAGTCGTTGGTGCGGTGGCCGTCGAAGGAGACGTAGACCCGCTCCGCATCGTGGCGCGACGCCTCCACCCGGCTCACGTAGGTACCCGTGGGAACCCCCTCGAAGCGCTCGGTCAGTTCGGTCCACTCGCCACCGTCGTCCGGCGACATCCAGACGCGCCCGTCGTCGGTCCCCGCGTAGAGCAGTCCCTGCACCAGCGGCGACTCGGCCAGGGCGGTGATGGTGGCGTGCGTCTCCGCGCCGGTCACGTCGGGGGTGATGCCACCGGTGGTGCGCGTGCTCACCTCGATCTTCTCGGGGTCGGCGTAGGAGAGGTCCGGCGAGATGATCTTAAGTTTATCTCCGAGCTCCGTGCTCTTGACAACACGGTTTCCGGCAGCGTAGAAGTTGGTTCGATCGTGCACCGACTGGAAGAAAGGGGTATTCCAATTCCAGCGCATGATGTGGCTGGCGGAGTCGGCGTTGGCCTGTTCGCGCCAAGCCGCGATCCGCGGATCGTCCTCGGCCGCACCGGCTTCGAGCGCCAGCGCGATGCTGTCCTGCAGAGGCCGCCACGCGTCTTCCCAGCGCGGTCTTTGCAACGAAGTGCTCTCACGCGTGGCCAGGTTGAGACGCCGCATGTTGCCGCCCTGCGACTCGGCCCACACAAGGTTCGGGTCCTCCGGATCCTGCGCGGTGACGAAGCCGTCCCCACCGCTGATCGTGGCCCAGTGGTACTTGGAAATGTCGCCCCTTGACAAGCGGCTTGGACCACACCATGTGCCGTTGTCCTGCAACCCGCCGCAGACGCGGTACGGCTTCTCCATGTTGTATGAGATGTCGTAGAACTGCCCCAGCGCCATCGTGTTCAGGTAGCGCCAGTTGCCGCCCTCGTCATACGTGATGGCGACACCGCCGTCGTTGCCGACCACGATCCGATCCGGGTCCACCGGGTCGATCCACATGGCGTGGTGGTCGACGTGGATGTTGACGGTGGTGCTCCCCGTAGTGCGCCCGCCGTCGTTGGAGAAGAGCACGGGCGTGGATGAGAAGTAGACGCGGTCGGGGTCCTGCGGGTCGACGCGCACCTGCGAGTAGTAGAAGGGGCGGGTGTTGGCGTCGTTGACCTTTTCCCAGGTGTCGCCGCCGTCGGCGCTCCGGTAGAGGCCGTTGCCGCCGTCCTCCTCCCCAGCCACTGCCTCTTCCTCTTCCTCTTCCTCTTCCTCCTCGACCATCGCATACATCACATCCGGGTCGCTCTCGCTGATCGCGATCCCGATGCGGCCCTTCATCGCGGCCGGGAAGCCGTTGCCCGTGACTTCCGTCCAGGTGTTCCCGCCGTCACTCGACTTCCAGAGCGCGCTCCCGGGGCCGCCGCTGTTCAGGAACCACGGGCCGCGCACCCGCTCCCAGCTGGCCGCGAAGAGGGTGTTGGGATCGCCGGGACGGAAGGCCACGTCCACGAACCCCGCCTTGTCGCTGATGAACTTGACCAGCTCCCAGCTGTCGCCGCCGTCGGTGGTTCGGTAGAGGCCGCGCTCCGGGTTCGAGCCCCAGATGTGTCCCAGCGCCGCCACGAAGACGATGTCCGGATCCAGCGGATGGACGACGACGCGCCCGATGACCTGGGTCTTCCTCAGCCCCTTGAACTCCCAGCTGTCGCCGCCGTCGGTGGACTTGAAGATCCCGCCCCCTGGCGAGATCGAGTTGCGCGAATCCTCCTCGCCCGTACCGGCCCAGATCTGGCTGGGGTCGCTGGGCGCGATGGCGATGTCGCCCATCGACGCCACGCGCGGGTCGTTGAAGATCGAGCGGAAAGTGATCCCGTTGTTCGTGGTCTTCCAGATCCCTCCCGCGGCGGCCGCGAAGTAGAATGTCTTTGACGGGCTCGGCAGACCCTCGACATCGGTGACGCGGCCGCCCATGTTCACCGGACCGATGGAGCGCCAGCGGAAGGTTTCCCAGATGTCGTCGGGGATCTGTTCGGTGAGCTGGGCAGTGGCGGCGAACGGGCCGGCCAGGACGGCCGCGGCGATCGCCGCGACGGCAAGGTGGAAAGCGCGGGCGCGCGGGAAACGGGACGCGACACGGGTCATGGTGTCCTCCTGAGGTAAGAAAGCCGGTCCTATCGTGGACACCTGAGCAGGAACCCACGTTGCCGGGTGTTCGGCACTTAGCGGTGTGCGCCCGCGCCGCCCCAGTACCCGATCATCCTGTAGACCAGCCTGGCCACCGTGAAGTCCGGCGCGGACAGCCCCGGGACCGGCGCATGCTCGACCACGTCGGCGCCCACGACCCGCCGTTCGCCGAAGACCCGCCCGAGCAGCGCCATCGCCGTGTGCCAATCTCCCCCGCCCGGCTCGGGCGTGCCCGTCGCGGGCATCACCGCCGGATCGAAGAAGTCCACGTCGAAGGTGATGTAGACGGGATCCCCCAGCGCCTCGAGTGCGCGGTCCATCCAGTCCCCGCCGCAGGCGACCTCCTCGCCGGTGATGACGGTGACGTTGTCGCGCCCTTCGGCGATCTCCCACTCTTCCCCGCTGATCCCCCGTGCTCCCACGGTCACCAGATCCACCCGGTCGATCACACGGCCCATGGCGCAGGCGTGCGAAAACGGGCTGCCGTCAAGGCTCGGACGCAGGTCGAGGTGGGCGTCGAGTTGCAGGACGCTCAGCCGTTCGGGGAGCCGGCGGGCGTGGGCGAGGATGGCGGGGGCTGAAACCGAGTGCTCGCCGCCGAGCATGATCACGCGCTTTTCGGCCGCCGCCTCGATGATCTTCGTGAAGGCGTCCTCGAGCTCCGCCATGGCGCGCTCCGCGTCGCCTCGTGCGAGTTCCAGCGCGGGGAAGGTGTACACGCCTTCGAGCGAGGGGTCGCGGCCCAGCTCGTGGTCGTAGAGCTCGACGTAGCGCGAGGCGTCGATCACGGCGCGGGGTCCCAGGCGCGTGCCCGCGCCCCAGCTGGTGGTGGCCTCGTAGGGGACGGGCAGGATCCAGGTGGCCGCGCCCTCGGGGGTGGCCGGGGCGCCGTCGAGTCCAAGGAAGACGCGCGGGAGCTCCCAGGGCAGCCGTTCGAGTCCGGCGGGAAGCGCGTGGATGGTGCGGGCGCCGGTGCGGGCGGGGGTGGTGGGGTCGGGACGGTTGGGCACGCGCACGCCTCAGCCCGGGAGCGGCGGGCCCACCACCGGCTCGGTGAAGAACTCGCCGGGATACTCGCCGATCAGCGACTCGAAGGCCTCGGCCGCGCCACCGAGCTCCACCAGGCGGGGACTCCCCAGCGGTTCCGGCCCCCGCCGCACCACGCCTTCCATGACCCGGGGGAGCCTGTCGGCCGGGGCCACCCCTTCGTCATGCAACCGGGTATCGAGGTAGAGGCCCTTGCCGGTCCGCTGCGCCGAGTAGCGGGCGGTCACGAGCCTGCGCGCGCCACGGCCATCGAAACAGCCGGCCGCGACCAGTCCCCACTCGCGCCTCCCACGCACCAAGGGCGGAAAGATCCACAGACAATCGATGGCGGCCGGGCCCAGACGCGTGCCGACTTCCCGCAGGGTTCGGGGAAGGGCCTCCGGGACGCCCGGGTCGTCGTCGGCTTCCAGGGCGGTATGGGTCGGTGGCGTTGTCTGCATGGTCAGGTGCCGTCGTGGGCGCATCCTGGCGAGGCCAGCCGCCAGTTGGGTGACACGCCTGCCGCTTTGCGAGAATTGGCAACGCCCAATCTACCACGCCTCGCACGGACGCCGCAGTTCGCTGCTGGACACGGCCCTGGATCCCCCGCCCCCCTCACCCCCCGCCCAACCCCTCCTCCACCCGCCTGACCACGCGCTCGAGCGCCTCAACCAGCGGCCCCTTCACCACCGCCGCCGCCGCACGCACGTGCCCCCCGCCCCCCAGCTCCACCGCGATCACGTTCACGTCCACCGGCGCCAACGACCTCAGCGACACCTTGATCCGCCCGTCGGCCGTGGTGCGGAAGAGCATCGCCACCTCCACACCGGCGACGTCCCGCGGCACATCGACGAACCCCTCCAGGTCCTCCACCGTGGCCCCAAGCCGATCGTACGCCTCCTTCGGCACGATCATCCACGCCATGCGGCCGCTCTCGTGGACCGTCAGCGTGGCGAGCGACTCGCGCAGCAGCTCGAAGCGGCGCGGGTGGAAGCTGCCGTACGCGGCCCGGTGAAGTTCATCCGGCGACGCCCCCAGCTCCACCAGCCGCGCCGCCACGCGCAGACACGCCGCATTCGTGTTCGCAAAGCGGAAGCCCCCCGTGTCGGTCAGCACCGCGATGTAGAGCGCCCGTGCCATGGTCTCGTCCCAGGGACCTCCCGCCCGCTCAATCAGCTCGAAGACGAGCGCACCCGTCGCGCAGGCGGCCGTGTCGCGGAAGATCACCCCCTCAATCGCGCGCTTCCCGGGCGGATGATGGTCGATCACGACCTTGGGAAGATCCCGGATCAGTCCCTTCACGCGCCCGATGCGCGGCACTTCGGCGGTGTCCACGACCACGGCCAGGTCCGCCTCGCGGCACCGACGCGAAGCCTCTTCGCCTGTCGCCGATATCGCCCAGCCGGGATCGGGAAGCAGGAAGGCGTAACTCTCCGGCAAGGGGGTCGGGTTGACGATCCAGGCCTCCACCCCACGCGCCCGCAGGAAGGCCGCGAGCGCCACCTCCGACCCCGCCCCGTCGCCATCCGCGTTCGCGTGCGTGGTGATCACGACCGAAGTGGCCCGTGCAAGCAGCTCCAGGACGCGGTCCAGGCAGATCCCGCGATCCATGCCTTCCGCCTCTTTCCCGCTCTGCGTCACAGCCACGCGCCCCACGCCATCACGACCCCCACGGCCTCAGCGAACGCAACACCTCCCCCGCCCGCCCCACCAGCTCTTCACGCGTCCCCCCGTTCTCCACCACCATATCCGCCCGCCTCCGCTTCTCTTCAGCCGCCATCTGCGCCTCCATGATCGCCACCGCCTCCTCGTGGTCGATCCCCCGCGTCTCCACGATCCGCCGGCGGCGCACCTCGACCGGCGCGTCGACCACCACCACCACGTCCACCTCGTCCTCGATCCCCGTCTCGAAGAGCAGCGGAATCTCCCACACGACCATCTCGGCGCCGTCCTCGCGCCGCCGACTCGTCCACTCGTCCCGTAACCGCCGCACCGCCGGGTGCACGATCGCCTCCAGATGGCGCAGCGCATCCTCGTCGCGAAAAACGATCCGCCGCACGGCAGCCCGGTCCAATGTCCCATCGGCCCGAATCACCCCCGGCCCGAACAACTGCCCGATCCGGGCCAGCGCCTCCGTCCCCGGTTCCACCGCCGTGCGCGCCAGCTGGTCCGCCGACACCACCGGCACTCCCGCCTCTCGCCACAGCTCCGCGACGGCCGACTTTCCCGCAGCGACGTTGCCGGTCAGCCCCACGATCAGCATCTCAGCCCACCGCTCCGAAGATCAGCGACACGCCGAGGGCCATCAACGTGTTGAAGATCACGTTGCCGAAGAGCACCGCCGTCATCACCGCGGCCATCGAGTACCGCATGAACGCCATCGGGATCACCAGGATTTCGTTGGGCAGCGGCACGAAGGCCGCGTAGAGAAAGAGGAGCGCGAGGGGCAGGAACCGGTGACGGGCGTGCCACGCCTCGGCCCGGGCACGGAAGCGGGCCAGGCGGTATGACGAAATGTTGCGAGTCGTATTACCGATCAGGTAGCCCAGAAAGTCACCCCCCGTCATGCCCACCGCGATCGTCGCCAGGGTGGGCACAGGTTCGAAGCCCGCCTCGATGAGAAAGGGATAGAACCACGCGACCGGGACCGGCCAAACCACGTTGAAGCCGCTGACCACCGAAACCACGAACAACCCGGGATACCCCGCGGCCGCCGCTGCGTCCAGCGCCCCCTCCACGTCGCCGGCGCGCAGGTTCACCCAGACCATGAACGCAGCCAATGTGACGATCAGCAGGAGCTTGACCGCAAGCGGGACCCGTCTACTCCGCCGCATCCGCCGCCGCATGCCGGCCGACCAGGTCACGAAGCGCGCGATCTCGTCGGCGGGGGGCACCGCGTCCGGTTCGCCGTACGCCGTTTCCAGCCGCCATCGCATGTACGCCTTCGACGGCAGGGGCAGAAAGGGCGGCTTGCGGAACCAGTCCTTCGGACGGAAAGCCCACGCCGCGGAGATCAGGGCGGGCCACAGCCGGGGGCGCCGGAGCGCAAGGAGCAGGAATGGGCGATACATGCCCAGCGCTCTTCCTCCTGGTAGGCGGGGAGAGAATATATCGTCGAATCTCTCAAGGTAATCGACTTGGCGACACGATCGGTGCCGCCGCGGGGCACCCCCCTCGCTCCCACCGTTCCCCATCGGTATCTTCCCCCCCCATGCCCAACCGCCTCGCCTCCGAGACCAGCCCCTACCTGCTGCAGCACGCGCACAATCCCGTCGACTGGTATCCCTGGAGCGACGAGGCCCTCGCCCTGGCCCGCGAACGGGACCGCCCCATCCTTCTCTCGATCGGCTACTCGGCTTGCCATTGGTGCCACGTCATGGAGCGCGAGTCCTTCGAGGACGACGGGACCGCCGCGCTCATGAACCGGTCCTTCGTCAACATCAAGGTGGACCGCGAGGAACGGCCCGACGTGGACTCGATCTACATGCGGGCCGTGCAGTCCATGACCGGACACGGGGGATGGCCGCTGACCGCCTTTCTCACGCCCGCGGGCGTCCCCTACTACGGCGGCACCTACTTCCCCCCCGAACCCCGCCACGGAATGCCCTCCTTCCGGCAGGTGCTCGCCGCCGCAGCCAACGCCTACCACTCGCGGCGCGACGAGGTGACGCGCGCCGGCGCCCAGCTGACCGAGGTCCTCAACCGCAGCGCCACCGAACCGCAGCCCGCGAGCGGCCCCTTCGACCTGTCAGACGGCAGGCTCTTCGCCCACGCCGTCTCCGCCGCCGGCCGCACCTTCGACCCCACCAACGGCGGCTTCGGCGCCGCCCCCAAGTTCCCCCAGCCGGACTTCCTCGACTTCCTGCTGCGGACGGGTGGGCCCGAGTCGCACGGTGTCTCCATGGCGTCGCACACGCTGTCCCGCATGGCGGCGGGCGGCATCCGCGACCACGCCGGCGGGGGCTTCCACCGCTACTCCGTCGACGCGCGCTGGCTGGTACCGCACTTCGAGAAGATGCTGTACGACAACGCGCTGATCGCGCGGGCGCTGACGCGCGCGCACCTGCTCGGGGCGCGCCACCTGGGGGCGGTCGCGGAGGAGACGCTGGACTACGTGCTGGAGGATCTGACCTCGCCCGAGGGGGTCTTCTACTCGGCACGCGACGCGGACTCGGAGGGGGAGGAGGGGCTCTTCTACCTGTGGACGCCCGCCGAGGTGGCCGCCGTGCTCGGCCGCGAAGAGGCGCGCCTGGTGTCGCGGGTCTACGACGTGAGCGAGGCGGGGAACTTCGAGGGCAGGAACATCCTCCACCTGCCCCACGATCTCGACGCGGTCGCCCGCCAGGAGGGGGTCGGGCGGGACGAGCTGGACGGGCGGTTGCGTGAGTCGCTGGCCGCGCTGAAGGCGCACCGGAGCACGCGTCCCGAACCGCTCCGCGACGAGAAGGCGCTCACTTCGTGGAACGGCTTCACCATCCGCGCGCTGGCGGAGGCCGGGCCCGCGCTGGGGCGCCCCGACTACACGGCCGCGGGCGCCCGCGCGGCGGAATTCCTGCTCGAAACCATGCGGCGCGGCGACCGACTGCTGCGCGTCTTCGCGGCGGGCCGCGCCCACATCGACGGCTTCCTGGAGGACTACGGCGCGCTCGGCAACGCCTGCCTGTCGCTCTACGAGGCAACGATGGACGTGCGCTGGCTCACCGAGGCCGCCTGGATCGCCGACGCCACCATCGCCCACTTCTGGTCCCCCGCGGAACACCTCTTCCATGACGCCCCCGCCGACGGGGAGGCGCTGGTGGTGCGCCCCCGTGACATCATGGACAACGCCACCCCGTCCGGGAATTCGCTCGCGGTGGAGCTGCTCGTCCGCCTGGCGGCGATCACCGGATCGGCTGGGCACGGCGAGATCGCCGAGGCCGTCTTCGCGCGGGAACGCGGCACGATGGAGCGCTATCCGTCGGCGGTGGGCCGGCTTCTCACCGCGGCGGTCCAGCACGCGGCCCCCCGCCTGGAGATCACGCTGGTGGGATCCCCGCCATCACTTTCGGGTATGCTGGACGTGGCTCATCAACACCCCCACCCGAACCGGGTCATCGCCGGCGGCGACCCGGAAGATGCCGCGATCGCCGCGCTGCCCGCCATGGAGGGCAGGCTGGACCGCGCCGGACAGGCCTTCGTCTGCGTCGGGACGACCTGCCAGGAGCCGGTGTCGGACCCGACGGGTCTGGACGCGGCGCTCGCGCGGGCCCAATCTGTCAGTCCTGCGGGCTGACCGGAAACTCCACCCAGGGAGCATATGGCGACACGCGAAGACGACCTCGGGACGGACATCGAAGCCGACCTTCCGGACCGGACGAAACTTCTGGCGTGGTACCGGACGATGGTCACGGCGCGCGCCATCGACGATCGTGAAGTCAAGCTGTTCCGTCAGGGCAAGGTCTTCTTCCTGATCGCGGGCGCGGGCCACGAGGCGGTTCAGGTCGCGCTGGCCGACTTCCTTCGCCCCGCCTCGGACTGGTTCTGCCTCTACTACCGCGACCGCGCCCTCGCGCTGTCCCTCGGCGTCTCCCCCATGGAGCAGCTCCTGCAGGGGATGGGCGCCGAGGCCGACCCCGCGAGCGGCGGCCGCCAGATGCCCGCCCACTACGGGGACACCCGCTTCAACATCGTGTCCGCATCGTCACCCACGGGGACCCAGTTCCTGCAGGCCGTGGGCGTCGCCGAGGCCGGACTGCGCGCGGCGACCGCGCCGGAGCTGCAGCGCCACGTCGGCACCTTCGCCGAAGACGAGATCGTGGTTTGCACCGCCGGCGACGGCACCACCTCGGAGGGCGAGTTCTGGGAAGCGCTGAACACGGCGTGCAACCTGAAGCTGCCGGTGCTCTTCGTCATCGAGGACAACGAGTACGCCATCTCGGTCCCGGTCGAGGTCCAGACCGCGGGTGGCAACGTCTCGCGGCTCCTGACCGGGTTTCCGGGGCTCAAGATCGTGGAATGCGACGGCACGGATCTTCTCGAGAGCCACCGGGCCGCGCGCGAGGTGGTCGCGTGGTGCCGCGAGCGGCGCGGGCCGGCTCTGCTGCACGCGCACACCACGCGTCCCTACTCGCACTCCGGCTCCGACGACGAGTCGGCCTACCGGACCCCCGCCGAGCGCGCGGCCCAGGATCGCCGGGATCCGATCCGCAAGGCGCGCCGACTGCTGATCGACGAGGGGATGGCGACCGCGGCGGAGCTGGACCGTCTGGAGGCCGACGTGGGGGCGGCGGTGGCGGCGGCGAGCGACCAGGCGCTGGAACATCCGCAACCGGCCCCCGACACCGCCATGAAGTGGCTCTACTCCGAGACGGTGGACCCCACGGGCCCCGACTTCGACACCGAGGACCGTCCCGCTTTCCGCGACGACAAGCCGCTCACCATGGTCGACCTCCTCAACCGCTGCCTGCGCACCGAGATGGAGCGCGACCCCCGGATCGTGGTCTTCGGACAGGACGTGGCCGACGCGTCGCGCGAGGAGGCGCTGCACGAGGTGAAGGGCAAGGGGGGCGTCTTCAAGGTGACCCACGGGCTGCAGGGGCGCTTCGGGGGCAACCGGGTCTACAACTCACCGCTCGCCGAGGCCAACATCATCGGGCGGGCGGTGGGGATGGCGGCGCGGGGACTGCGTCCCGTGGTCGAGATCCAGTTCGTCGACTACATCTGGCCGGGCTTCATGCAGATCAGGAACGAGCTGGCCACCATGCGGTACCGTTCAGCCGGGGCCTGGGCCGCGCCGGTGGTCGTGCGGGTGACCTACGGGGGTTACATCAAGGGCGGAATCTACCATTCGCAGACCGGCGCGACGCTGTTCACGCACACGGCGGGGCTGCGCGTGGTGCTGCCCTCCAACGCGCTCGACGCCAACGGCCTGTTGTGCACGGCGATCCGCTGCGACGATCCGGTCATCTTCCTCGAGCACAAGCACCTCTACCGCCAGGTCCACAACAAGGGCGCCGACCCCGGTCCCGGCTACATGATCCCGCTGGGGAGAGCGAAGGTGGTGCGGCCGGGCCGCGATCTGACGGTGGTGACCTGCGGGGCCATGGTGAAGCGCTCCATGGACGCCGCCCGCGTGGCCGAGCAGCGGCACGGCATCAGCGCCGAGGTGATCGATCTGCGCAGCCTGTCGCCGCTCGACATGGAGACGATCGGGGACTCGGTGCGGCGCACCAACAAGGTGATGGTCGCGCACGAGGACGCGCTCTCGTGGGGGATCGGGTCGGAGGTGGCGGCGCGGATCGCGGACGAGCTGTTCCCGTGGCTGGACGGTCCGGTGCGCAGGGTGGCGGCGCTGGATACGTGGGTGGCGTATTCGCCGCGGCTCGAAGAGGCGATTCTGCCGCAGAAGGACGACGTGCTGGAGGGGATTCTGGGGTTGGCGGGGTACTGAGGGGGGCTTCGCCTCTTAGAAGCGCACCTTCAGAAGCGGAACCTTCCAGATGAGGCCGTCATGACCCTCGCTTCGCAGGGAGGTCTCCAGCACCGGGGTGGGAAGCGGGGTCGAGAATGCCCAGTCGCCGTCTGACCAGTTGAAGAGCGCGCCGGGCGCGAGAATGGACGCGGCGGCTTCGAGGTCTTCGCTCGAATCCGTTTCGCCGCGGTCGTCGCGGGTCCCGGCCGCGCCCGCTATGAGGCCGGCAATGCTGCTCGTCAGCACAATCGCCATCGCCGTCTTGTCGTCGTCCGGCTGGACGAGCAGGTTGAGCCCGAGCCCGCCGAAGGCACCGATCAACCCGCCCACGCTGATCAGGCGGGCACGCCCGCGGCTGAGGGGAATGCGTCCCGCCTGGGCACCGAGCGCCAACCCGACGTTGCCGGCGATCATTGCGGCCGCAGTGAGTCCGTCACCTTCGACATCGGCCAGGTATGCCGTCGAGAAACCGAACCAAGTGCCCCACAGGCTGGCGAGCATGGCCGAGGTGGCGGTACCGGGGGTGATCTCGCGCCTTGCCAGGGCCAGACCACCCGCGATCCCGGCGGCCCCCCCGACGATCATCGAAGCGACGGCTGCCTGGGTGGATTCGTCCTCGCCGTATAGTCTGCCGCTGTAGGCGTTGCGCTCGCCCTTCCCGAAGTCCAGCGCGCGCGCCCATCCCCACCCCTGGATCGCGCCCCAGGTCCCGCCCCAGGTGATGGCTCTCGCCTGGCCCAACGAAACCGGCCGTGACCGCGCCAGGGCACGCCCCGCCAGGAATCCCGCCGGTCCCCCGACCAGGAGTCCCAGACCATACGGTTCCGGATCGTCCACATCCATCGCCAGCGGTATCGCGACACCCTGCCACAACCCGTACAGCGACGACCACACCTTGAGCTCGACCTCGCCACCCGCCTGGGATTGCCGGCCGGTGACGACCTCGAGCCGGGTTCGCGCGGTCTCGGCGGCGGGCGTCCCCGGATAGCGTTCCAGTATGTGGCGGTACAGCGCTTCGGCGATGTCGTCCGCGCCCCGGTTCGCGAAGTCTTCCGCGACGGCGAGCACGGCTGCGGCCGTGTCCGTGCGCGTGAACTGGGCGGAGGCGGGGTGGGGGGACAGGGCCGCGGCGAACAGGGCCGGGAGGAGCAGGCGTCGAAGCAGTGTTGATGTGTTCATGGGATGGACTACTCCAACGGGGATGCGGATGTTTCGTCGGGTTCCCTGCCAGCCCGGCGCCTCGCCCCTTTCGGTGCTTGCGCCGGTTTAGAACCGCGCCTTCAAGAGCGGGACCCGCCAGAAGAGGCTGGCACGACCGTCGTTTCGCGGGGTGGGCTCCAGCACCGGCGTCGGGAGCGGGGTCGACAACGCCCAGTTTCCATCCGACCAATTGAGGAGCGAGCCGGGCATGGGGAGGGAACCCTCGGCCCCGGCATCGCCGGACGCATCGCCCCGGTCCATGTCGCGTGTGGCCGCCGCCCCCAGTGCGAGGCCGGCGATGCTGGTCACGAGCGGGATGCCGACCGCCGCCTTCTCGCTGTCGGAAACACCAATCAGGGCGATTCCCGCCCCGGCAAAGCCACCGATCAGGCCCCCGACATTGATCAGGCGGGAGCGTCCTCGGCTGAGCGGCACCCGGCTTCCCGCGAGTGCGCCTCCGATCAGGCCCGCGTTGCCCGTGAGCATCATCGTGGCCAGGACGCCGTCCCCTTCGATATCCATCAGGACCGACGCGGCAGCACCGAACCAAGTGCCCCACAGGCTCCCCAGCATGGCTGAAGTGCCGGTGCCGGGTGTGATCGGACGGCGTGCGGCAATTGCACCGCCGACGATCCCCAATGCCCCGCCGGCGATCATGGCCCTCGCCAGGACCTCGCCGCTGGTGCTCTGATACATGTCCTCGCCCAGGTCCAGCGCCTCCACCAACATCGCCCCCTGAAAGGTGCCCCACGTGCCGCCCCATGTGATGGCCCGCGCTTGACCCGGCGAAATGGGACGGGATCCGGCCAGTTTGTGACCGACCAGAAACCCGGCCGGGCCACCCAGCAACAGACCGGCTCCCACCACCCCCGGCTCCATCGAGGCTAGCGCGATGGGCACTAGGGCACCCCCCGTGTAGAGGCCGTAGATGGTCGACCACACCTTCATCTCGACTTCGCCGCCCGTCCGGGACGGCTGGTCCGCAAAGGCATCAAGACGCGTACGCGCGGTTTCGGAGGCAGCCGTCCCGGGGAATCGTTCCAGGATGTGCCGGTACAGCGCCTCGGCGATGTCGCCCGCACCTCGGTCCGCGAAGTTCTCCGCGGCGGCGAGGAGGACGGCGGCGGAGTCGGTGCGCGTGGGCTGGGCAGCGGTTGGGCGGGGGGCGGACAGGGTGACCGTGCCGGCCAGGGCCAGGAGGAGCATGCTTCGGAGCAGGGTTGACGCGTTCATGCAGTATTCTACTCCAAGCGGGTCCGCGAGTTTCGCCCGAGCAGCGGGGAGCCGGGTCAATCGAGTTGGAGCGTCCCATTCGAGCATGCGGCTGTCCCTTGATTTGCCGCGGCGGCGGGTGGGCGGATGACTTCAGCCTGACGTCCCATCCGAGCATGAGCGTCCCGAATCGTCGGTTTCCGGTCCCATTCCAGCATGAGCGTCCCAAATTGTCTGATCACAGGCCGATCCGACCATGTCCGGTTTCAGATTCGCGATCCTGGGAACTGCGGGACCGCTGCCAGGATGGCCCCCCAGAGGCCCCCGCAGGCCCCAGGATCGAATCCGCGCCCCTCGCGACCCATCCGAGCCGCCTCCACCCCCCGTTTTCGCCTCCTGAGCCATCCTGAGAGGCCGAAATTGCCCCGCGTATATTGTACCCGGGATCAACCCCTTGCCACACCATCATTTCAGGAGATCAGACCATGTCCGACGACCTCTTCGAACTCGGCGAGCGCATCGCCGATCTCGCCGCCCGCATCAACATCGCCACCTACGACATGCTCACCCTCGTCGCCGAGTTCGACCGCCGCGAAGGCTGGGCCGACAACTTCGCGTCGTGCGCCGAGTGGCTCGCCTGGCGCACCGGGCGCACGCTGGCCGCCGCGCGCGAGAACGTGCGGGTCGCTCATGCGCTTGAGGAACTTCCCCTCACGGCCGAGGTCATGCAGCGCGGCCAACTCTCCTACACCAAGGTGCGCACCATGACCCGGGTGGCGACGCCCGAGACCGAGGCGACGCTGCTCGAGTACGCGCAGTCGACGTCGGCCGCGCGGCTGGAGTGGCTGGTTCGCGGGTGGAAGACGCTGTCGCGCGACGGTGAGCTCACGGCCGAGGAGGTACGCCACCGCAGCCGCACCTTCTCGGTCGCGATCGACGCCGACGGGATGTATGTGGTGCGGGGGCGGCTCGAGCCCGAAGTCGGGGCCGCGCTGATGCGGGCGATCGAGGCGGCGAGCGACGCGCTGTACCGGGGGGAGGATGGGGAGGCCCGGCCGCGCAACCGTCAGCGGCGCGCCGATGCGGCGGGGCTGGTGGCCGAGCGGGCGCTGGCGGCGGGGTTTGGTGATGGCGAGGCGGTGGAGCGCGGCGAGACGGGGCGCTCCGAGCTCGACGGGGTGCGGGTGAGCGCGGAGACATCGCGGCGGATGGCGTGCGACGCCGCGCGGGTCGCGATGGGTCACCGGGACGGGGATGTGGTGAGCGTGGGGCGGCGGACGCGCACCATCCCCCCGCACATCCGCCGCGCGCTCGAGGAACGGGACCGCGGGTGTCGCTATCCCGGGTGCGCAAGCCGGTTCACCGAGGCGCACCACGTCAAGCACTGGGCCGATGGCGGCGAGACGAGCCTGGCCAACACGGTCCTGCTCTGTCGCCGGCACCACCGCCTGGTCCACGAGGGCAAGACGCGCATGGCGCTGGACCGTGACGGCAAGGCCGCGTTCTTCGCGCGCGCGGGTCAGGTGATCGCGAGTGCGCCGCCGTTGCCGGAACGGGCGGAGGTCGAGTTGCCCGCACCGCCGGCCCCGTCCCCCGGCCGGCTGTCAAACGGCGCGCCCCGGTTCGTCGACTCGGCGGTGCCACTGGAACTCGAACTCGAGGCGCTGGAGGCGGTCGCGTGATCACCCGCCCACTCGTCGCCGCGGCAAAAGCCGGGACGCCGGCATGTCGGAATGGGACACCGGCTGGATCAGCCCGCCGCCGCGGCAAAAGCCGGGACGCGATCATGTCGGATTGAGACCAGCTGCTAACGCGCTCGGCTTTAGTGCACCGGCTTTCTACAGCGGACAATAGCGTAAACTTTACATGATAAAAAGTAATGCAAAGATTACATTCACTTCTGCTGCAATACCCGGTCCAAGTCCTCCACCGCCCTGCGCTCGGCGTCCGAACTCTCGATGATCCGGTCGGCCAGGTATTCGATGTTGTCGAGCGGGGCATCACCGGCCAGCGACTTGATCTGGACCCGCGCGAGACCACCCAGCGCCCGACCCACCGCCTGGGCTTCGCGGACGAACTGTTCTCCGATCGCAAGCAGAGTGTCTTCCGCACCCGCGATGGCGACATCGGTCCTGCCCGACAGTTCCTCCAGGCGGCGGGTTTCCTCCATGTCCTGGTTGTAGCGGTCCATGAGCGACAGCCTGGCATCGCAGTCGTTGTAGAACCTCAGGAGCGTGTCTGCCCGCGCGTCCAGCTTGGCCAGGGCGGAGCGGAGTTTGCCGTCCAGATCCGATGCAGTCCTCGATTGACCGGCCGCCAACTGGTTGTCCGGTTCCTGCTCAGTGCGGGCCTTCCAATATGCGACGGATCGCTGGGCCTCGTCGGCGGCCTCGGCGAGTGCCGCGCGCGCCATCCCCCATTCGGAGTCCGCACCGAGCGTGCGCGCGCGATGCCTTTCGATCTGCAGGCGGAATTCGCGTGCGGCGAATCGGTGGACTTTTCCAACAGCGGTCGAATCGCCGGCTCGAAAGGCTGCGAGGGCGCGGCGGACACGGATTCGCGCCAGCAAGGACCTCGAAAGGGAAGAGGTCGCGAGCACGAGACCAGTGAGTCCGAGCAAGAACCCCAGGGCGTAGTCGGCAGGGTACACGGACGTCAGGTACGCGACCACGATTATCAGGATCATGAACATGGCGACCCCCTTGCCACTCACCGGCGTTCCCCCCTCATCGCTCGCGAAGCAACGCCGCGCGATGTCGTCCAGTGACCCAGTCGGCGGCAACCCATCCCCGCCCCTCTCCCCCATCACCCCACCAACCCCGCGATCCCGCCCTCCAGGTTGCGCACATCCTCGTACCCCTCGGCCGCCAGCAGCCTCGCCACCTCCAGACTACGCACCCCGGTATGGCAGTACACCACCACCGGACGGTCGCGCGGGATCTCGTCCATGCGCGCGGGGACCTCGCGCATCGGCACGAGCACGGCCCCCAGGTGCGCCAGATTGACATTCTGCCACTCCATGACCTCCCGCACATCCAGCAAAAACGGGCGCGGATCGCCCTCCAGCAGGGCGTCCAGCTCATCCGCCTCCACCCTGCCGACCGTCATCCCCACCTCCTCCGGCTCGGCCTCCACCCCGCAGAACACCTCGTAGTCGATCAGCCCGGTCTGGGTGGGATCGTCCCCGCAGATCGCGCAACCTGGATCCCGCCGAATCTCCAGCTCCCTCCAGCGGTACGAAAGCGCGTCGAAGATCTGTAACCGGCCCACCAGAACCTCACCCACCCCCAGGAGCAGCTTGATCGTCTCCATCGCCTGGGCCGCGCCGATCACGCCGGGCAGCGCGCCGAACACCCCGGCCTCGGCACAGTTGGGAATCAGCCCCGGCGGCGGAGGCTCGCGGAAGAGACAGCGGTAGCACGGCCCGCCCTCCGCCGCGAACACCGACAGCTGGCCCTCCCAGCGGTACACCGACCCGTAGACGTTGGGCCGCCCCGCGAGCACGCAGGCGTCGTTGACCAGGTAGCGGGTCGGGAAGTTGTCGCTGCCGTCGACGACCACGTCGTAGGCGGCGACGATCTCGAGCGCGTTCGCCGAGGTGAGACGCACCGCGCCGGTCTCCACGGTGACGTGCGGGTTGACATCGTGCAGGCGGGCGCGAGCGGAGTCCACCTTGGGTGCGCCGAGGCCGGCGGTGCCGTGCAGGATCTGGCGCTGCAGGTTGGTGACGTCGACCGCGTCGGGGTCCACGATGCCGAGCGTGCCCACCCCGGCCGCGGCAAGATAGAGCGCCGCCGGAGAGCCGAGCCCACCCGCGCCCACCAACAGGACGCGCGACGCCTTCAGCCGTTCCTGCCCCGCCCTGCCGACCTCGGGGAGGACCAGGTGACGGGCGTAGCGCGCCGCCTCGCGGGGGGTGAGGCCGGAGCCGGAACCGCTCGCCGTCACCGGCCGGCCCCGCCTCCCGAGAGTCCGTAGCGCACGCTGACGCTGATGATGGGCCAGTAGTTCACGAAGTTGCCGAAGTCGTCGCGGGTGTCTTCCTCTTCCAGCTCCAGGTTGGCGAGGAACTCGTCCGACTCGAGGAGTTCCCTGTCCCCGGTGGCGGCCATCGTCAGTTCGGCGCCGGAGAGCCGCACCAGGCCGATGTCCGCCGTGATGGCCAGTCCCGACGTGGAGCGGGAACCGAACGCAAGGAGAAGATACGGCGCCCGGTTTCCCGAGGAGAGGGTCGTGGTGAGGGTCCTGACCTCGGGTTCGGTGTACTTCCCGTCACCGATGTCGATCGACGCACCCTCGTCCAGCGTGACCTTGTAGGTGGGATCCCTGGACTTGAAGAGCATGCCCGCGCCCACACGCATTCCCAGTAGCTGAAGATCGGCTCCGACTGTGTAGAACGCCTTCGGAAGGGTCAGTTTGGCGGTCCGTTTGTCGGCCAGGCCGAAGCGGCCGGTCAGGTTCATGTCGAAGCCGAGGAGACCCGCGCCGCCGCGCAGCGTGATCTGTTCGCTGAGCCCGACCGCGACCTCGGGGCCGATCCCCAGCGTTCCCGCGCGTCCGCCCACCATGATGTTCTGCATGGCCAGGGCGGGGGGGGCGGTGGCGGCAAGCAACAGAATGAGGATCAGGGGCGGGAGGGTTCTCTTCATGTCTGGCTCCATGATGGAGGGACGGATGCGAGGGCGCGGCGGACGGCGCCCGGCTCGCAGGAGTCCCGATGCGGCGGCTGGCTGCGGATGGCTTCTACCCGTGCGGCTAACCATCGATCCGTTCGTGTTGTCGCGGGGTTGGTCCAGGGCTGTTAGATACTCTAACGTCGCAACCAGGATGGCGCCGACTCGAGGCTCTGCAGGACCTGGAGCTGGGTGTCGGGGAACTGCCAACGGAGGACCGCCATGGAGGACTGGAATAGAGCCTCGGCCTCCTCCCGGAAAAGTGCGTCGCGGAAGCCGTTCATCCGGTCCCACATCCGGAGCTCGTCCGCCAGGACGCCGCGGTCCGGCGCCGACATGGAGGCGCTCCAGCCAGAGGTCCTTCTCATCCTCCTTCTGGAGGGGATCGCAGCCGGCCGCCAACCGTACAGGATCGGTGCGTCGACGCCGTCATCCCCCTCATGCCGCCTGGCCGGCTCGTCGAGCACCGCCACGAGCGAATCTCTCACCGTGCGCCCGTCGTCCCCCGCCTTCAGGTCGGCGAGTGACACACGCACCGCACCGAGATGATGGAGCAGCACGGACCCTTAACGCTTGTCCTCGGACTCACACACGCATCGGTTGCCGTCTCCCGTAGGTTGCCGAGCGCCACAACCATTCGAGCGGCCCGAACCGATAGCGGGCGAGCCACCAGGGCGACCAGATCAGCTGCAGGGCCCAGATCCCGGCCACGATCGCCACCTGCCCCGGCCCCCCAACGTGCTCGAACAGCCCCAGCCCGTGGCCGTAGAAGACGAGCGAGCAGATCAGGCTCTGCGTCATGTAGTTGGTCAGCGCCATGCGGCCCGTCGCCGCCAGCCGTTGCTGCAGCCGGGGCAACCGACCACCCTTCACCGTCAGCATGACCAGCCCGAGGTAGCCCAGGAATACGCCGATCGAGCCGACGTAGTTGAAGAGGCCGCCCTGGAACATGGCGCGGTCCCATGCGAAGCCGACGTGGATCTTGTAGGCGACCCCCGCCGCCGCCAGCGGCAGCCCCGCAGCCAGTCCCACCACGACCATGCGGCGATAGAAAGCCGAGGAGCGTTTGGCGGTCACAACGCCTAACCTGTAGAGCGCCATGCCCACGAGCATCATCCCGCCGGCGCGCCACAGCAGCATGCCCGCCAGCGCGGTGGTCTGCAGCTCCAGCGCGATGGGTGCGCGAGCCAGCACCTGCTCGGTCCACCCGCCGCGGAAGGCCGCGATTTCGGCGTCGATGGCCTCCCGGGACGGGGCCCAATCGGCCACCAGCGCCATCCGGTCCGCCTCCGGCCAGTACGGAATCGAGACCGCCAGCAGGGTCCAGAAGGGGATTACGACCGCGACCGCGCATCCCCCGATCCAGAGCAGCCGGCGTGCTTCAAGGTTGCGCAGCGGATAGAGGAGGAAGCCGCACAGCGCGTAGGTCACGAGGATGTCGCCGTGCCAGATCAGGTAGGCATGCACGAGCCCGATGGCGAGCAGCCAGGCATTGCGCCGGTAGTGGAGGCCGGTGCCGGAGACGCCCCGCTCGGCCATGCGCTCGCTCATCATGGCGATTCCCGCGCCGAAGAGCAGCGAGAAGATCGAGATGAACTTGGTGTCGGCGAAGAGGTAGATCGCGCTCCAGGTCCACAGGTCCGCGCCCTCGAACACCCGCCCGGAGGTGGGGTTCATGAACGCGGAGGCCACCCTCGCGAAGCCCTGGATGTTGACGATCAGAATGCCGAGCACGGCGAAGCCGCGCAGCACGTCGATCGCGACGATGCGGTCGGATTTCGCGACGGGCGCAGCGATAGGCGTCTCCAGGCGGCAGTGTCGGGGATTCGGCGGGTTGAAGATTACCCCGGGGCGGGCACCGGAGCCAGCGAGTCGCCGCCATTGCCCCCTGTCCCAGGGCCGCCGACACCTTATCATCATTGAGAATCCCGGGCACCGCCGCCCATCCCCGGATCAATGCACAAGATCGGAAGAAGACCATGAAGACGTTGCGACACGGGGCCCTCGCCGCTGCCATCGCGATCGCCACCCTCACCTCGTGCGAAGCGCAGACCGTTCCCGGCCTGTTTGCGTTCACCAACGTGACCGCGCTGCCCATGGCTTCTGACGCTGCCCTGCCCGACCAGACCGTCGTCGTGAGGGACGGGGTGATCACCGCCGCCGGACCGGCGGGCGACGTCGACGTACCCCGCGGCGCCACGATCGTCGACGGCAGCGGGCGCTACCTCATGCCGGGTCTCGCCGAAATGCACGCCCACGTCCCCCCGGGCGCCAATCCGCCGCGCGCGGAGGTCGAGGACATTCTCTTCCTCTACGTCGCCAACGGGATCACCACGATCCGGGGCATGCTCGGCTCGGACTACCAGATTCCGCTCGCGGCCGAGATCGAGCGCGGCGAGGTGCTCGGGCCGAACTTCTACGTCGGCGCGCCCTCGCTGAACGGAGGAACCGCGCGCACCCCCGAGGAGGCGGAGACCCTGATTCGCACGCACGCGGCGGCCGGGTACCACCTGCAGAAGATTCACCCGGGGGTGCCGCTGGCCGCTTGGGACCGGATGGTGGAGGTCGCCGAAGAGGTGGGCATCACCTGGGCCGGACATATCCCCGCCGATGTCGGGCTCGTGCACGCGATCGAGACCGGCATGTCGACGGTGGACCACCTGGACGGGTACGTTCAGGCGATCGCGTCGGACGACGTGCAGGCGCAGGTGAACGCCGGCACCATCAGCCTCGGAGGACTCGCGCGGGGGGTGGACGACGCGAGGCTCGCGGAGATCATCCAGCTCACCATCGATCACGACGTCTACGTGGTGCCGACGATGTACCTGTGGGAGAACCTTTACGGGTCGCCCGACGCGGACCGGATCCTGCAGCAGCCCGAAATGAGGTACGTGTCGCCCGAGACGCGCGAGAGCTGGCGGTATCGGGCGGGCTCGGGGCGCGAGGGAGTCGAGCTGTACCTCGACCTGCGCAAGCGCGTCCTGAAGGAGCTCTCCGACGCGGGGGCCGGGATCCTCATGGGGACGGACTCGCCCCAGCTGTTCAACGTGCCGGGGTTCGCGCTGCACCGGGAGCTCCAGGTGATGTCGGACGCCGGGATGTCCAACTACGAGATTCTGAAGAGCGGGACGGTCACGGTGGGCGAATACGTGGCCTCGCACCTGGGTCTCGACGGCGACTTCGGGACGATCGCGGAGGGGCAGCGGGCCGACCTGGTGCTGCTCGGGTCCAACCCCCTCGTCGACCTGGCCAACCTCTTCGACCGCGTGGGGGTGATGGTGGGGGGGCGGTGGGTTCCCCGCGCCGAGATCGACGCGGGACTGGAGGCGCTGGCGGCGAAGCACACGGGGTAGGACGGGCCGGGAATCGTTGATCCCGCGATCCGTCAGTCTTCAAATGACCCTGCGGCACGCTCCGGAAACGGTACCGGCGGAAGCTCGAAGCTGAACGCGCCCGGAAAGTCCTCCGCCACCTCCTTCTGCTTCCCGCTCCAGCTA
This sequence comes from Longimicrobiales bacterium, assembly GCA_965211795.1. Taxonomy (GTDB): domain Bacteria; phylum Gemmatimonadota; class Gemmatimonadetes; order Longimicrobiales; family Gaopeijiaceae; genus Bin94. Next base: position 1,270,092 of record OZ242973.1, on the reverse strand, counting down.
TCGACGTCGATCCGGTAGACCGCGGTGCGGCGGAGCTCGTCATCGGTGGTGGGCCGGTAGTCGGTCCCGGGCTTCAGATGCGGCGCGTACTTGTCCAGGAGCATCTGCAGGGCGGTCCGCGCTTCATCCCTATCCTCGACGACACGTCCCCTGCCGAAGGCGACTACACCCGCGTACTCGACGGAGAACTCCAGCGCCTCCGGTGCGGGAAGCAGCCGGCCCATCGCCACCGCGCTGAACGCAACCCTTTCGGTCGCCTCCAGGTTGTCGCGGGTGCGGCCGGTACGGTGCGTGTGGAGGTAGATGCGTCGTCCGCCGCCCGCATCGTCATACACAAACAGATTCGAATTCAGGAACGGCTGCCCCCCCTTCCCGACGGTCGCCAGGAATCCGTAGGCCGCCCGTTTCAGGAAGCCTGCCACCCAGGCGTCGTCCTTGCCGCGGTCACGGCGGCGCAGAGAGCTGCGAGGGTCGTCACGCCCGGCGTTGGTGGCGCCGACCCTGGTGCGATCTGCGGTGGCCATGTTCTCTCGCTCGGCTCAGAGTGGCTCGATGGTTGAAGTGGAGTCCTGCCATCGGGTATCATTGATCGAAACTCGAAGATACCAAACCCGCTACGCCGAAAGCACCTCATGGCCATGTTCGGAGTTTTCCGTGACCACTCCCGGTCCCTCGCTACGGCCCCGCGAACCCGGCTGGCGTTCCCCCTCCTCCTGCTGTTTGCCGGATGCGGCGACGACTCGGCCGCAGCCCCGCCCCAGGATCACGCCCCCCTCCTCATCGACGGCGGCACCATAGTGGTCATGGACGAGGCCGGAACCATCCTCGAGGGCGGCGCGGTGCTGGTCGAAGGCGACCGCATCTCGGCCCTCATCGCCGCGGGCGAACCCCGCCCCGACGGCGTCCAGGTCATCGACGCCACCGGCCATCTCGTCATCCCAGGCCTGGTCAACACGCACGGCCACGCCGCCATGTCGCTGCTGCGCGGTCTCGCCGACGATCTCCCGCTCATGACCTGGCTCAACGACTACATCTTCCCCGCCGAGGCCGCGCTCGTCGCTCCCGATTTCGTCTACTGGGGGACCCTGCTCTCCTCGGTCGAGATGCTGAAGGGGGGGACCACCACCTTCGCCGACATGTACTACTTCCGCGACGACATGGCCCGCGCGACCATTGACGCGGGCATCCGTGCCGTAACCGGGCCCCACGTCATCGGCTTCCCGGCGCCGGACTTCGCCGACCCCGAGGCCTCGCTGGCGGATGCCGCCGAGTTCATGGAACGGTACCAGGACCACCCCACGATCGTCCCGGCCGTCGCCGCCCACGCCCTCTACACCACACCCCTCGAAGCGGTGGAAGCCGCCTTCCGCCTCGCCGAGCAGTACGACGCCCCCTTCCAGATCCACACGGTCGAGGACCCCTCCGAGGACGTCACCGCGCGCGAACTTACCGGCATGGGGGTCATCGAGGCGCTGGAATCGATCGGCGCGCTCAGGCCCGGGACGGTGCTCGCGCACTCGATCTACATGTCCGACGAAGACCTGGGTCGCATCGCGGCCGGGGGCGCGGGGATCGCGCACAACCCGCAGAGCAACATGAAGCTGGGGGTCTCACGGGCGGCCCCGGTGGCGGCGGCGCTGGCGGCGGGGATCCCCGTGGGGATCGGAACGGACGGCCCCGTCAGCAACAACGACCTCGACATGTTCGACGAGATGGACGCCGCCGCCAAGGTGCAGAAGTTCATGCTGGGCGACCCTGCGGCGCTCCCTGCGGAGACGGTATTCCGCATGGCGACGATGGGCGGCGCGCGTGTGCTCAACCTGCACGACGAGATCGGATCGCTGGAGCCGGGCAAGCGCGCCGACATCGTGCTCCTCGATACTCGCCGCCCGGGACTGACGCCGCTCTACCGCGTGTACTCCCATCTGGTGTACGCGGCGCGCGGCAGCGACGTGACCACGGTGATCGTGAACGGGCGGGTGGTGGTGCGTGATCGCGAGATCCTGACCGTGGACGAGGAGGAGGTGATGGAGCGCGCGCGGGGCTTCGGGGACCGTGTGCGGGAGGTGATGGAGACGGTGGCGGCGGGGAAGGAGGAGGGGGCGGGGGGCCGATGAGACGGCCCTGATCGGCGCCTCCGCAGCGCTCCCGGCACCGCCGATTCGGGCCCGCCATATCTGCCTCGGCGCGCTCGCGCGGGATTGTCCGCGGGCAGCCAGGGCCGATAGCTTCGTTCGAGGAGTCCGCTTGAACGGAGGTGGGAACGATGATCGAGAAGCGAGGGAAGTCGAGCCTCGGAAGCGCGGCCTTACTCGCGGGCGTGGCCGGGGCGGTGGTGACGGCCTGCGACGTGCCGGTGCCGACGGAGCCCATTGAGACGGTCGAGGAGGTGATGGTCGACCGGGGCCCCGGGGTCGCCGATGTGGAGAGTGCGGTCGTCAGCCTCGAGGGCTGGGACTTCCTGATTTATGAAGGGGCTCCGCGCGTCTATCTGGACGGCGTCCGCATGGCTCCGGAACGTTTCGAAGACATGCCTGAGCCCGTGCGGAGCTTCCTCGGTGACCCCGTCTGGGATTCCCGGATCGAGCGCGTCGAAGCCGTCAAGCGAGCGGATGCCGAGAGGTTGTACGGACCCGAGGCGGCCGCCGGAGTCATCCATGTCTTCACGAAGGACCCGATCGGGTCGCCGCGCGCACACCGGCGAGGTGCAGCGCGACCCGCTGACGAAGCCCCGGGGCTGCGCGGGGCGGCGACCGACACGTTGGTGCTGGCATCGCGGGCGGCCTGGACGCTGAAGGAGCGCCAGGAGGTGATCAGGGACTCGGATTTCCTGGCGTATGGGCCGATCGTCTCCATAGACGGCGTCCGCGTGGACCGGGCCGCGTTCCTCGATTTCCCACCCGAGGACATCGAACGCGCGGAGGTGATCAAGGGTCCGCACGTGGCCTGCCTCGTATACGGCGAAGAGGCCAGCGGCATCATTCTGATCTTCACCAAGGGGGCGCCGGAGCTCAGCCAGAGGGAGGCCCTGCTGGGGGAGGATCGTGGGTTCACGGAGGAGGAGTGGCAGCGCGGGCGGGAAGGTTGCTCAGGACTCTGAGGGTGGGCGGCGTTCGCTCCTCGCCACCCCTGACCTGCGACGGAAAATGACAACTGTGATTGACATTTTGTAAACCACAGTTTCCACGGTCGTCACCTTGGGACTCTGGTCCGATTCGCTGGACACCGTCAGGTCGCGAGGGGATCGGCCGGTCGGCCGGGGGACCTTGTACGAAGATCGTCGTTGACATTGGGATCCCTGCTCCTTAACGTGGGTACGGACATTACGAGATCCTTCGTGCAAGCGCGGCCCCCCTGTGCCGCGCGACGACCAGGGGAGAGAAGAACGGATGACCGTCCAGCGAGAAACGCGTGAGCCGAAGGGCTTCACCGAGAGGGAACTCGACATCATGAGCGTGCTGTGGCGCGAGGGGTCGGGCACCGTGACCGAGGTCCGCGAGGCGCTCGGCGAGGAGGTCGGCTACACGACCGTCCTCAAGATGCTCCAGATCCTGGAGGAGAAGGGCGCCGTCAGCCACGAGCAGGAAGGGCGCGCCTACCGCTACTTCCCGCTTGTGGAGTCGGTGCGGGCGGGCGGGCGCGCGCTCACCCGAATCGTCAACAAGATCTTCCACGGCTCCGCCGAGCGCCTGCTGGCCACCCTGGTGGAGGACCGGGAGTTCACCGCCGACGAGATCGCCCGCATGCGCTCGATCCTCGACCGGGCGGAGCGCAGGAGGGACGACGGATGATCGCCTGGATGGCGTACGCGGGCCTGGTCGCGGGAATCGTTGCGGTGGGCGGGCTGGCGATGGAGCGGCTGGCTGCCGCGATGGGGCAGCCGCGGCGGATCGCGTGGCTGGTGGCGCTGACGCTGGCAGTCGTGATCCCGCTGTCGGGCGGATGGCGCAAGCCGGCGCCGGCGACGACGACGACAGTGGAGTACGGAACGACCGAATTCGTGGGAACGGCCGATGCCTCCGGCGAGAGCTTCTGGAGTGCGATGCCCACCCTGCCGGTCCCCGAGAGCATGGCCAGTGGCCGGATCGCGCTGATCGCCTGGGGCGCCGGCTCGCTGGCGGCGCTGGCCGTGCTGGCGGGCGTGCTGGCGCAGGTGGCGCGCGGACGGCGGCGCTGGCGCCGAACCAGGGTGCACGGGGCCGAGGTCTACGTGTCCCGCCGCTTCGGCCCTGCCCTGGTCGGCGTGGCCCGGCCGGAGGTGGTCATTCCGGCATGGGTGCTGGACCTGGAACCTGATGCCCGCGAGGCGATCATCCGGCACGAGGCCGAACATGCACGCGCACGCGACCACCTCGTCCTCCTCTGCGGAGGCCTGGTGACGGCCGCGTTCCCGTGGAGTCCGGCGATCTGGTGGATGTACCGGCGGCTCCGGGCCGCCGTGGAACTGGACTGTGACCAACGCGTCCTGGCGTCGGGAATCGGAGTCGCCGACTACGGCGATGTCCTCCTGGGCGCGGGATCCCGTGCCCGCGGCCGGTGGGGCTTCTCCCCGGCGATGGGCCAACCCGAAAGTCTACTCGAACGGAGATTGAAGACGATGAGCGAGACAGGAAAGAAGCTGAGTGGGGGATACGCGGCGCTGCTCGTGGCGGTGGCGGCGGGGGCGCTGGTGGTGGCGTGCGACACCCCGGTGCCGACGGAGGTCCGCGAGGCCTTCGAGGAGGTGATGGCCGACGAGGACGCGCAGGGGGCGGATGCGGGGCAGGAGGACCGGATCGAGCGATTCCTGGGCGCCAGCGCCTTCGGCACGGACCCCGCGCCGCTCCTGTATGTGAACGGTGTCCGGATCCGGTCGGAGGAGGACCTGCTTTCCATGGACGGGCTCTACCTCGCGGATGTGGAGACGGGCCAGGTCCGGGAGTTTGCCGAGAGCATTGACCGCGTCGAGGTCCTCAAGGGGCCGGCCGCCGTGAAGGTGTATGGGGAAGAAGCGGCGGGCGGGGTGATTCAGATCTTCACGGAGGGTGAACTCCCTACCGAAGTCGTCGTCATGCCGTCCATCGGGGACGAGAAAACCGTGGTGAACGAAGCGGGGGAGATTGTCGTTCCATCCGGCAGGGAGATCGTGGTGGCGGGAGGCGCGAGACAGAAGCGCACCGCCGAGGTCATCATAGTGCCCTCCGTCAGGCAGTTCGTAGTGGCGAGACACGGAAAGGCGACGGACGAGGTCAGGGACTGGGACCAGTGGTTCGCCGAAACTGTCGTGACGAAGGCGCCTCCGGGCTGGCAGCCGGTCGTCTATGTCGACGGCGTGCGCGTGGACGGCGGCTTCGCCGGGCTGGGCGATCTGCTCCCCGAACTGGACCCCGAACGCATCGACCGCATCGAGGTGGGCAAGGGCGAAGTGGCACAGAAGCGCTACGGCAGGGAAGGCGCGAACGGCGTGATCCACATCTACACTAAGAAGAAGTCCCCGGAGCCGCCGGTCCCCGATGCCGAGAGGGACGGCCAGGCGTCCACGAAACGGTCACCGGCCGGCTCCCGATGATCCCGGCCGACGTCCGCCGCTAACGGGACGGGGAAACCACCCTATGCTCGCCTGGATGGCCTACGCGGCCCTCGTCGGAGGGATCGTCGCCGCCGCTGCCGTGGCCCTTGAACGGCTCGCCGCCGCCTCGGGAAGACCGCAACGCTTCGTGTGGCTGACCGCGCTCACCCTCGCGGTGCTGATACCACTCATGGGAGGTACGCGCAGGCCGAAGGCACCCGTGGTCGTGACCGCCGCCGAGATTCTCGAGATTGCCGAACCGGTGTCGGAACCCCGCGGGACGATCGTCCCGCAACTGCCCCTCCCCGCCAGTCGCGACACCACCCGGACCGCCAACTTCGCGTGGGCGGCCGGATCCGCAGCCACCCTGGCCGTGCTGGCCGCCCTGCTGATGGCAGTCGCAAGGGCGCGCCGCCGGTGGCCGCGCCGATATGTCGACGGCACGGAGGTTCGGGTGTCGCGCCGCTTCGGCCCCGCCCTCGTCGGCATCACCAGGCCCGACATCGTGCTGCCCGCGTGGGTGCTGGAGCTCCGACCGGCCGCCCGGGCCGCGATCGTCCGGCACGAGCAGGAACACGCCCGTGCCCGCGATCACCTCGCGCTGCTCTACGCCGGACTCGTCCTGGCGGCTTTCCCCTGGAGCCCGGCGGTCTGGTGGATGTGCCGGCGGCTGCGCGCCGCCATCGAAATCGACTGCGACCAGCGGGTCATCGCGTCAGGAATCGGGGCTTCCGACTACGGAGCCGTCCTCCTGGACGCGGGGTCGCGGTCTCATGCCCGCTGGGGACTCGCCCTGGCGATGGGCCAACCCAGAAGTCTGCTCGAACGGAGGCTGAAGACGATGAGCGAGGGACAGGTGAAGTTGAAGGGGAGTCAGACCGTGCTGCTGGCGGGCGCGGCACTTGTTGCACTGGCAATCGCGTGCGACGCGCCGGCCCCGACCCAGATCGAGAAGGCCCGCGATGCAGCGGTGGGCGAGGCGCAGGCGGTCGAGAGCGCCGACGACGGAAATGGAGACGCTCGAATCGCGGGGATCTTCTGGGAGGAACTTCCCATCGTGGAGTGGGGCCAATTACGGATTGTGGAGTTCTACGCGACAGAGCTGTCCGACCGGGCGGCGCCTCCGCAACTCGCCTTCCGCAACGAGACACCCGCGGAATTCGCGAACAAGCTGATGGGGCGGGGGCTTCCCCCCGGTGTTCGCAAATTCGATCCCGACCTCCGGGCGGAGCACATCGAAGTCTCAGCGGATCGGATCCGGGTCGAAGGCAACCGGCTGGTGCTGAGGGGCGGCGTTGTCAAGGTCAGAAGTGTGGAAGAGGACGACGAACCGCGCGACCGGATATTGTTGAGCGTCGGCGAAGGCAGTTCGTTTTGGATATTTGTCGACGATCGCCTGGGAATCGCGGTCACGAGCTCGGAGCGCGACCTGATCGAGGACCTCGACGCCCTCTGGTAGTCCGAAGACTACGTTACCCCGTCCCCTCCATGCTGCGCTCCCGCCTGGCTTCGAGTCCCCCGAAGTAGACCTGCAGGAACTCGTTGGCCATCTCCTGGTAGCGGAGGCTGGTCTCCATGTCGCGACCGACCTCCGCAAGCGCGGCGAGCAGCGCCGTCAGGCGGTAGTAGCCGTAGACGATGCCCTTGGTCGAATAGTCCTGCCACACCGCACGCGCGCCCAGTCCGCGGTAGCTGTAGACCTCGTCCACCAGATGCCTTGAACGCGGGTAGTTGAACCACTCCTTCCCCAGAGTCTCGGCGGTCCGGCGGTATTCAGGAGGCGGCTCGCCCTCGAGGTCCCGCATGTGGAGCCGGACCGCGAGACCCTCGGAGACGCCCCACTCACTGAGCCCCATCTCCTGCATCTCTCCGTGGCGGGACGCGAAGTAGATGGGCCGCTCGGCGGACGAATCGTTGATGATCGCGAGCGCGATCCGATGGCCGCTGCGCACGTCCAGTCCCCGGGGATACTGGATCGTCATGTCGCCGGCGCGCACGGGCAGGTCGTCGCGAAGCGGCCCATCGCCGATCGTGTCGATTTCATCGTCCGTGAGACTCACTACCGGTCCGCCGGGCGGCTCGCGGTCCGTGTAGGGCAGTCCTTCCAAGGGCACGAAGAGCCGCTGTTGTCCCGGTTCGGTCCGTTCGCGCAACTGCTTCGCGTACCAATCGGTGAACAGGTACTGCACCACCACCACGGTGACGTCCTGGCGGATCTCCTCCACCTCCTGCAGATACCACAGCGGAAAGGTGTCGTTGTCGCCGTTGGTGAAGAGCACCCCGTACGGCTCCATGCTGTTGAGGAGGTTGTAGGCCCAGTCGCGGGGCGCGTAGTCGCCGGCCCGGTTGGCCCAGCTGAGATTCAGGAAGAACGGGATCGCCGCAATCGCCAGCACCGGCGACGCATTTCGCAGGCTCCCCATGCGGTCCGACAGCCAGAGCCAGAGCCGCGCCACCCCCAGCCCCGCCATCGCCCCCCAAAGCGCGAAGAAGAGCAGGAAGAAGTAGTCGCGCTCGCGCACCTCGTGGCTGCGTACACCGACCACCTCCGGCGCCAGCGAGTACCCGAAGCGGAAGTTCAGGTAGAAGACGAGGGCCACCGACAACGTGGCCGCAAACAGTACGAAATACGCGCCCGTCCTGTGGTCGCCCCGCCAGACGGTGAACAGGCCGGCCCCTCCCAGGACGAGGAAGAGCAGCGTGAAGGGGAGACGGCTGCGGCTCGGAGGTTCGTCCGGGTCCAAGCCTCGCGACCACTGCCAGTCGAAGTACTGGAAGAAGTTGAGAAGCTGGTGCGAAAACGGCGCCATGCGCGTCGTGACCGGGGGCTTCGCGTACTGGTCGCGCCTGAGCGACGAGGCCAGCGCGGGGCATCCGGCGGCTCCGTTGGTGTAGATCGCCACCGCGGTCTCCACGACCCCGTCGCAGAGTGGATCTCCCTCGTTGATCACGGGACGCTGCGCCGCGCGAATCGGCAGAAAGAAGTTGAAGGACAGTCCGACGACGACCGCCCCCACGCACCACGACAGGAACCGGGGGTGCACCAGCAGCCGCGGCCGGGTCAGGCAGATGAAGAGCAGCACCGCCCCCGCCGGGAGTACCGACATGAGGTGGTTCGTGGCCCCCAGCGCCATCAGGTAGACGGCAAGCACCACGAGCATCACGCTCCGCGGCTCGTGCCTGCGGTCGCACCAGCGCAGCATCAGCCAGCTCACGGCGGCCGCGATCAGCAGCGAGATCGTGTAGACCTTCTCATTGGCGTTGCTCTGGGACCAGACCGTGAAGGCCGTGGCCGACACCACCACCGCCGTCCCCGCCCCGATCAGGGCCTCCCGGCCCGCGCCCCGCAATTGCACCAGGGTACGGTGCACGATCAGAAAGAAGAAGAACGACGCACCCGCCGATGTCGCCGCCGCCAGCAGGTTGATGCGAACAGCGGGTGGCAGGCCGAACGGCGCCAACAGGATGGACCAGGCCCGCCCGACCGTCACGAAAAGGGGATTGCCGGGCGGATGCGGCAGACCAAGCGTGTGGGCCGTGGCGATGTACTCGCTGGTGTCCCACCACGCAGTCGAGGGAGCCAGAGTCAGGACGTAGAGGAGGAAGACGCCCGCAGCGGCGCAGGCGGCGGCCGGATACGGGGGCTTCGGCGGGCTGCTGTCGGAGTGAACGGGTTTCGCTGTCATGTACTTGATCATGTCGTGTCGCCGTAGATTGGCAAGGTGCCGGACCCGGGAGGGGCCGGATCCGCCCGAGTCGAGAGCCGTGAGGTGAGGCCATGCCCGGTCCTGTTTGGGATACAATCCGATACATCCGGGGTTGGACCAGGGGTCGGCACCTTTCCGAGAGCGACCACTCCCCCACCGCCTCCGTCGGCCCTGCGAAGATCGCCGTTCCGGGAGTCCACATCGAGGATCTGACGATCGGCAACGGCACCCCGCCGCTCGGCGCTCGACGCTACCGCCGCGTCTCTCAAGGGTCGCCGGCCCCGGGGTGGGTGCTGCTGCACGGCGTGACGTGCCCGGGGCCCGATCACCCGGCCATCGTGCGCTTCGCGTCGGCGCTCGCCTGGGCCGGAGCGGTGGTCCTGGTGCCGGACATTCCCGCATGGCGGCGGCTGGACCTCGATCCCGGTCCTGCCCAGTCAGCCCTGACCCGCGCAGCGAGGCACATGTCCAGCGACCCGGCCGTACGCCCCGGGGGCGTGGTGCTGGTGGGACTCTCCTTCGGCTTTCCGCAGGTCCTCCGCGTGGGCGGCCAACTGGCGGCGGAGGGCCTCGTCCGTGGATTGGGGGGGTTCGGCAGCTACTGTCGCCTTGCCGACACCCTTCGGTTCGGCCTCACGGGGCAATTCCGGTGGCGCGGCACGACCCGCTATCTCCGGCCGGATCCGTACGGCCGCTGGGTCGTGGCCGCCAACTACCTCCACCGTGTCCCCGGATACGGAGATGCCGAGAGCGTTTCTCGCGCGCTGCGCCGCCTGGCCGTCCTCGCCGGCGAACGCAGGATCACGGCGTGGGATCCCGGCTACGACATCGCCAAGGATGACCTGGCACGCTCGCTACCGGCGGCGTACCGGCACCTGTTTCGCGTGTTCGCGCCTCCCGCCGACCGCGAGCCGGCACCGGGTCCGGCCCGGGAGATGATTCACCTGCTGGCCGACGCCGCGCGCCGGACCCACCCTGAGCTGGAGCCGCCCGTCGACGTGGACGACGCCACTGCCCCACCCCCCGTTCGTCTGCTCCATGGCCGGCGCGACCACCTCATCCCGTTCACGGAAACCCTGGCCCTCGAACGCCTCCTCCGGAAGCGGACGGACGTCTCCGCCACGGTCACGGGCCTTTTCGCCCACTCACGGGAGCCCGAACGGACAACCTCCCGAACCCACGAATCCGTCCGTTTCTTCCGGGGACTGAAGGAGGTGATCGCCCTGCAGGCCTGATGACGCCCGCTGCGCCGAGCTTGCGCCCCGGACGCTTCCGATCAACCTTCTTTGTCATGCTACCAATGATGCGTGTTGTGAGGGGGAGCTATGCGACAGGGACCCAGAATCGGCGACGAATGGAAACCGGACGGGGGGCCGGCACGAGCTGGTGACGTGTTGCAGAAGGATCCCGCTCCAGCCGGGATCTCCCCGCTGCGGGTAGAGGCGGACATCGCGCCCCACGCGGATCCCTCGGCGGCACACGAGTGTCGCAGAACCGCGCTCAATTGGCTTCAGGAGCAAATGGGTACCCCGCTGCCCCGGCGGGGCATGGCTCTCCGGTCGTTTTCAACCACCGGCCCGGACTCGGCGTGCCGGGCCGTGCGGATACGGGACGTGCGGGGCGATTTCTGGGCCGCCCAGCTGGAACGCACTCCTCACAAGGGCCAGGCCACAGTCGCGGAAGTCGTTGTCGCACAGCCCGAGGGGAGTGCTCCGCTGGTCCGCATCGAGGTGGTGGACCGTTCCGTGGTCCCCACCGACCCCATCGCCGAGTACCCCGCCGAGATGCTTGCCGAAATGGCGGAACGGGTTCCTCTCCTTCAGGCTGGACGGACCCTGAGCCATGCGCCGATCGTCGTGGAGTCGGCGGAGACCATGCAGGGCTTCCATCGCATGCTCGTCGATCCGGGGCGCCAAATGCCCTTCGCGGTGGCTTCCGTACCTCCCGACATCGACAACGTCGATCCGCTACGAAGTCAATGGTTATCGCTTGCCCGCGCTCTGACCGGCCTGGCGATCGTGTGGGTCCTTCCACCGAAGATGACCTACCGCCTCAGCGACCTCGTTACCAAGTCGCTTTCGGTCTTCCTCGGTGCGTGGCGATTCTATCGGCCCGGCTTCAATCACCTTGCCGACCGCAACCACCATCCGCTCGTCCTGCGGAACCGGATGGCAGACGACCGGGGGGTTCAGGAGACCATGCGTCAATTCCTGAACATGGCTGTCGAAGAGCGGATTCGGGCGAGCTTCGAAAGCCGGTTCCCCGTGGGCTACGACGACCTCGTGCGGGAGGAAGCAACAGGGGCGCGCGGTCCGGGCCGGCTGGTTGCGTTCCTGCGGGGTTCTCTGCAGAGCGGTTCCGCCGAACCGTCACGACCGGAGTATGCCACCCCGTCGGCGGCAAACACCGGCGGGATGCTCACCGAAGGCCTCCGGGACCGACCCGAAGCCGTGCGAACCACGGTTCGCGAGCCCGCTCCCGCAGCATCGGAGACCGGCACTGAGCTGCCCGCCCGGACTGGCCGGGTGCGGCGCGAGCCGCGGACGTCCGCCGCAACGCCTCAGACTCCGGCGGGCCGGTACGAGCAGGCGAGGCGGCGGGCCATCAGGGCGGAGCGTGAGCGCGATGAGGCCCTGAACCGGGCAGAGCAGTTGGCGGAGATGGTGCGGATGCTGGGCGGCAACCCCGATGTGGTGACCTCTTTTCCGACCGCCTGGGAGCAGTTCGAACCCTGGTGCGAGGAACACCTGGGCGAGTGTGTCTCGCTTTCGCGCGACGCCCGCCGGGAACTGAGCAACACCGAATTCGAGGACGTCGGGCTCGCTGCCCGCTGCATCCACTGGCTTGCCCACCACTATCGGGACGCACGTCTCCAGGGCGGCAATCCGCACCGGCATGGACGCATCGACCACATCGGCGATGAGGTCGTCAACCGCCCCTGCGACGCCGACTGCGTCGAGTGCAACTGGGGAGGCCAGAGCCATCGAGTCGAATGGTGCCTCCAGTGTGGCACCGACACGTGCGGCCCGCGCCACTCCCTTCGCATCTACTATTTCTGGGATGACGAGACACAGCGTGTCGTGGTGGCCTCGATGCCTCCGCACGGGAAGGCGACTATGGCCTGAGTGGCCGCCGTCGGGAGGTGATGCGGCTCAGCTGCAACCCGCAGGCGTCGGGCGGGTGGCCGTATCCCCACCGCGATTCAGTGAATAGACCCTGACATCCTGCCGTCCCAGTTCATCGGTGAAGACGCCCAGGATGGCGTCTGCGGAGATCCCGACCGCGTGGAAGCGCTCGGGCAGGACGACCGTTCCGACGCTGCTGCCCGTCTCGGAGAAGACACGCCACTCGGTGCCTGCACCGCCTTCCGGCAGCTCGTAGCGCTGCGCCCAGATGTATCCGAGCTCGTCTACCAGCAGGTCGCCGGCGAATGGGACCCTCTCCGCCATCGGAGTCGCTTCGGCAAGGGTCTCGAACATCATTCTCTCCTGCGGACCCGCCATTTCCCCGACCATTGCGAGCATTGCGGTGACCCACTCGCTCCTGTGTTCTTCCCGTCCCGGCTCAACCTCAACCATGAGGCTTACCTCGCCGACCTCGCCACCCGTGCTGTCCACAACGCGAAGGACCGGATTGTCACTGGTGCCGGCCAGCAGACAGCGGCCCCACGTCACCCCCAGCGAGCGCGGCGACAACAGCACGCCCCGACCCACCCACTGCCCACCCAGATCGATCTGGGTGGTGATCCCTCCCGGAACGCGCGCCAAAAACTCGCCCACCACCCCATCGACGAGCGCGAAGAAGCCCACCGTGTCCTGGACCATCGAATTGACCTGGACAGCAACGACCTGGCCGACCTCCTTCGCATACCATTTCCCGTCCCCGAATCGTCCCACTTGCGCGATCGACCGGTCCGATCCCTGCCGAGTCAATCGAGTATCACGCACGAAGTCACCCTCGAAGGTCCACTCCGACAGCCGCTGATGACCGTCGTCGAAGGCGAAGAGGCGGCCCTCCGCGTCGCTCACCAGGCTGCCGATGCTGCTGAACTCCCCGGGTCCCTCGCCCTGGCGTCCCATTGTCGCGACGAGGTTTCCGTCCGCGCCAAACAGGCTGATGGACAGGAGCTGACCGTCGGCGACCGCGATCATGCCCGAGGGGCCATGCGCCACACCCACGACATGGACGAACCCGCCAGCGGCAACTCCGTCGACCGACCCGTAGATGGTCACGGGTTCCGCGCCGACCGTCCACGACGAAGCGTCGACCGCCACGTCCTGGCCGCGCAGGACACCGGGTGTCGTCACCGCCGCGACACCCAGGAGCAACGTGACAACGACCGTCCGGCAACCGTGCGATCTCCGTGGACTGCAGGTCACTTGCCTGTCCCTTTCTCCTGAAGGTGAACCCGGGCTGCGGCATCAACTGCGAACCCGGCAAGGTTGATCACCCCGCCGAGCCACCCGAACTTGAGGGCCATCGCCAAGCCCTCCCCCAATACACCATGCCGACACCGATGCTCCACAACCACCCCTCCCCCCGCCCCACCCCGGCGCTCGTCGCCCTCCTCCTCACGGCCGCCGCCGCCCCCCTCCCCGCCCAGGTCACGACCCGGCAACTCGACGCGCTCCGCCCCCGCAACATCGGCCCGGCGGTGATGAGCGGCCGCATCGTCGACCTCGCCGTCCACGACGCCGACCCCGTCACCTTCTACGTCGCCTCCGCGACCGGCGGCGTCTTCAAGACCACCGACAACGGCACCACGCTTGTCCCCGTCTTCGAGCACGAGGGCACGCACTCGGTCGGCGCGATCGCGCTCCACCAGCGCGACACCTCGATCGTGTGGGTCGGCACCGGCGAGCGCGCCAACCGCCAGAGTTCCTCGTGGGGAGACGGCGTCTACAAGAGCACCGACGGCGGCGCGTCATGGACCAACATGGGGCTGCGCGAGAGCCGTCACATCGGACGCATCGCGCTTCACCCCGATGATCCCGATCTCGTGTACGTGGCCGCGATGGGCCACCTCTGGGGCCCCAACGACGAGCGCGGCCTCTACCGCAGCGCCGACGGCGGCGAGACCTGGCAGCCGATCCTCCAGGTGGACGAGAACACCGGCGTCGTGGACGTCGCTCTCGACCCGGACAACCCCACCGTCGTCTACGCCGCCACCTACCAGCGCCGGCGCCGCCCCTGGGGCTTCCACGGCGGCGGTCCCGGCAGCGCGCTCTACAGTAGCACCGACGGCGGCGACAGCTGGAACCGCCTCTCCGGCCCCGGCGTCACCCGCGGCCTCCCCGAGGGGGTCCTGGGACGGATCGGCATTTCCATCTACCGGAGCGATCCGCGCATCGTCTACGCGAGCGTCGAGCAGGGCTACCGCTACAACGCCTCAACCGCCTACACCGAGCGCCGCGCCGGCATCTACCGCTCGGACGACCGCGGCGATACTTGGGAGCACATGAGCGACTGGAACCCGCGTCCCATGTACGCGAGCCAGATCCTCGTCGATCCCAGCGACGACCAGCGCGTCTACATGATGAACAGCTACTCCTTCTCGGATGACGGGGGGCGCACCTTCACCGTTCCGCCGCAGAGCCTGCACGGCGACGACCGCATGGTCTGGGTCAACCCCGCCGACTCCCGCCATGTCATGAAGGCCGACGACGGCGGGCTCGGCATCTCCTGGGACCGCGGGCTCAGCTGGCTCTACATCTCCGACCTGCCGGTGAGCCAGTACTACCGGGTGTCGGTGGACATGGCGCAGCCGTACAACGTCTACGGAGGACTGCAGGACAACGGCTCGTGGGTGGGGCCCAGCGAGACCTGGCGACAGAACGGCATCGTCAACAGCGACTGGACCCGGCTGGGCGGGGGCGACGGCTTCATCAACCTGGTGGACACGACCAACAACTTCATCGTGTACACCGAGTCGCAATACCTGAACCTGTCCCGCTTCAACATGCGCACGGGTGAGCGCACCTCCATCCGTCCCGGCGACCCGGCCGGGCACATCTCCGGGCGGCGCAACTGGGAGACCTGGAAAGAGGTCGGGACCAACGAGGAGCAGCGGCTGGGCAACGCGATGGCGCCCGCCAACTGGGACGGGCCGTTCATCATCTCGCCGCACGACGCGTCCACGCTGTACGCGGGAACGAACCTCCTGTGGAAGACAACGGACCGGGGCGATTCTTGGCGCGCGCTGGGCGACCTCACCACGGGCGTCGACCGTCGCACGCTCCCGCTCATGGGCGAGGCCTCGCACGAACTGACGCCGTCCCTGGACGACGGCATCCCCTACTGGCCCACCATCTCGGCGGTCGCCGAAAGTCCCCTGCGCGAGGGGCTCATCTACGCCGGCACCGATGACGGCCGGTTTCACGTGTCGCGCGATGGAGGTGAGCGCTGGACGGACGTTTCCGCGCGCGACGCGACCGATTCGGACGACGTCGGCGGAGGTGGTCCGACACGCGGGATCACCCCCACCGGCTTCCCCGGCCTGCCCCCCGGCGCCTGGGTCAGCGGCATCGAGCCTTCCCGCTACGACGAGGCGCGCGTCTACGCGGTATGGAACAACTACCGCAACGATGACTACGCCAACTACCTGTACCGGTCCGACGACTACGGCGAGAGCTGGGTCTCCATCACGGGCGACCTTCCTCCCGACCGCGTCCTGCGCACCGCCCGCGAGGACCTGCGCACCGAGTCCGTCCTCTTCCTGGGCGCCGAAATCGGCCTCTTCTACACGATGAACGGTGGCGAACACTGGACCGAACTGCGCGCCGGGATGCCCACGGCGGCCTTCAACGACCTGGTGATCCACCCGCGCGAGAACGACCTCGTGCTGGGGACGCACGGCCGCGGCATCTGGATCCTCGACCAGATCAACGCGCTCCAGGAACTCACCCCGGAGGTGATGGCGCGCGCCGCCCACCTCTTCACCATCGAGCCGGCCGTGCAGATCCGACGCGCGGGCCGCCAGGCACACACGGGCGACATCTTCTACCGCGGCGAGAACCCCCCGAACGGCGCGATCCTCGACTACTGGCTCGCGGAGGAGCAGGAGGAGGGTGAGGTCACGATCTCGATCGAGCAGGGCGGCAGTCGCGTCGCTTCGGTGGAGGCCACCACCCGGCAGGGGATGAACCGCGTCGTGTGGGACATGCGGCACCAGCTTGAGGACGGCCGCGGGCCGCTGGTCGTGCCCGGAACCTACATCGCCCGTCTGGGGGCGGCCGGGACCGAGTCGTGGCAGGAGTTCGAGGTTCGCGAGGATCCGCGGCTTAACGTGTCGCCCGGCGTGCGCGCGGCGTGGACGAACACGCTGCTGGAACTGGCCGGGGAGCGAGCCCGGGCAGCGGACGAATTGGAGAGGATCGAGACGGCGCTGGCCGACGTAGCCGAGGACGACACCGGGCCCCGGGCTGCGAAACTCCGCGATCTGGCCCGCGAATTCGGCGAGCTGCTAAGCCGGATCGGGCGACTCAGCGGCGAGATCGAAGGAGTGGTCGCGTCGCTGACCCAGGACCAGCGGTCGCGCCGGGACTTCTACATGGAGATGATCGAGGTGCTGGCCGGGGAGGCGGGAGAGGTGCGTTAGGGCAGACTCTCGGGGGCCGCGCGATTGCAGGACCGGGTCGTTCATGTGTAGTATGTATGTGACTACACATGAACCATACCCACTCCTGAAAGCACTCGATGCCGCGAATCCACCTGGTCGTCTCGGAGCCGGACCGCACCCGCTACGCCGCCGCCGCCCGCCGCGAAGGCCTCACCCTGAGCGCCTGGCTGCGCGCCGCCGCCGCCGACCGCCTGGACCGTCGCGCGAGCGCTGAACCATTCCGCACCGAGGACGACGTGTGGCGGTTCTTCGAGGACCGTGACGCCGAGACGGGATGTGGCCCCGAGCCCGACTGGGAGCAGCACCTCGCCGTCATGAGAGCGTCCCGGGACCGAGGCGCAGCAGGGACCTGACTCTGTGATCTTCGTCGACACCAGCGTCCTGATGTACGCGGTGGGACGGGAACACCCGCTCCGCCCAACGGCCCGCCGCTTCTTCGCCGAGGCGACGACGGACCAGCAACCCCTCGCAACGTCGTCCGAGGTCCTGCAGGAGCTGGCTCATGCATACCTGCCCGTGGAGCGACCGCGGGCTCTTGCCGCGGCACTGCGGCTGGTCGACCGGACCCGGATGGAGGTGTGGCCCCTGGAGCGGGACGACGTGGTCCTCGGCTTCGAACTCGCCGTTCGGCACCCGGGACTCGGGGCCCGCGACCTGTGCCACCTCGCCAGCTGTCAGCGGCGCGGCGTCACCCGCGTCCGGACCTTCGACCGCGCGCTGAGGGCAGCCGCGAACTCCCTGGCCTGAAGCCCTAGACCTCCACCACCCTCCCCACCCCCTCCGCCTCGGCGCGGCGCAGCACCTCGGCCCCGATCGCAACGTCCTGGACCGCCGTACCCACCGATTTGAAGAAGGTCAGCTCCCGACCCGCATTCCCCTCGGGCGCCTCCCCGTCGACGATCTCGCCCAGGTCGGCGTCGATCACGCCTGCGGTCACCAGGCCCTCCCGGATCGGGATGATCAGGTCACCCGCCTCCTCCAGCACGGCCTCCCGCTCCTCGACCACAACCCGCGCCCGCGTGACGACCTCGTCGCCCACCTCGCGCATGTGCGGCTGGAAGCTCCCGCTGCCGCTCACGTGGGTACCGGCGGGGAGTGCCGAACCATCGAATACGGGCGTGGCCGATGTGGTCACCGCGACGATGATGTCGGCGCCGTCCACCGCCTCGGCCGAATCGGAGACCGCCCGCGCCTCGACCCCTTCCAGCGATGCCGCCAGCCGCCGCGCGGAATCCCCGCCTTGCGACACCACCCGCACCTCGTCGATCGGCCGCACCGCCCGGATCGCCTCGATCTGCCGCGGGGCCTGAACGCCCGCCCCGAAGATGGCCAGTACCCGCGAGTCGGCCGGGCTGAGCAGCTTGGCCGCCAGCCCTGCCGCGGCGGCGGTCCGGATCGCGGTCAACTCCCCCGCGTCCATCAGCGCCGCGGGCAGCCCGGATTCGTCGTCGATCATGAGGATGACGCCGTTGATGCTCGGCAGCCCCCGGGCGCGGTTGTCCCCGAAGAGCGACACGACCTTGGCCCCCCGCTCCCCGCTGGCCCCCAGCCGCGCCGGCATGAAGAGGGAGATGCCGTCGCCGGATGTGAGCGCCACGCGCACCGGCATCTCGGCCTTCCCCTTCGAAAGCTGCGCGAAGGCACGCGCCATGGCGTCGATGGCGTCGCTCATGGTGATTAGCGACAGGATCTCGTCGCGGGAGATGATACGGATGTTCATCCCAGATACCGCTCCGCCAGCACCCCGCGATGATGCCGCGAGTGCCCCGCCATGATCCAGGCCAGGCTCCTCACTGTGAATTCGTATCCGCTGGCGGTGCCGCGCCGGTCCCAGGCCTCCTCCTCGAAGCTCTTCAGCAGAAGCAGCGTGGACCTGCGCACCGCACACAGTTCCTCGGTCAGGTCGGCCAGGCTGCGGCGGTCGGCCCCGGAGGCTGCGGCGTAGGCGTTCTCGTCAAAGGAGGGGAAGTGCGCCTGGTCGCCGCGGGCAAAGGCCATCGCGCGCACGCTGAACATCCGTTCCGCGTCGATGACGTGTCCCAC
Organism: Longimicrobiales bacterium; assembly: GCA_965211795.1. Classification (GTDB taxonomy): domain Bacteria; phylum Gemmatimonadota; class Gemmatimonadetes; order Longimicrobiales; family Gaopeijiaceae; genus Bin94. Next base: position 1,251,176 of record OZ242973.1, on the reverse strand, counting down.
CACCTCGCGGATGGACCACTTCCCGGGCTCGTAGCGGTATCCTTCACGGGCGGGAGGCACGGAAGCGAGAAGGGTCTGCCAATGCCGGGAATCGATCTCCAGCGTCTCCAGCAGCGGCCCCTCCACCGCCGCGATGTAGGTGCCGTAGAAGTCGGCGTATTCGTCGGGGCGGGGTCTGGTCGGTGAATGGGGCATCGGTGCGTCGGGTCCTGGTCGGCTGGTGGTGGTCGCGGGCAACTGGGCCGGACCCGCAAAGATATCACCCGGCCGAGGGACTGAGGCCCTTGATCGCCTCCAGCAGTCGTCCCTCCATGGCCAGCATATCCCTCTTCAGTTCGGTGCGGGTGTCCCGAATCTCCTGTCTGACTTCCCTGTGCTGTTCATCCATCCGTGTGCCCAGCCGGCTGATCCGGTCCCCCATCCGGTTCATTCGGTCCCCCATCCGGTTCATCCGCTCCCGCATCCGGTTCATCCGCGCATCCAGGTCCGCAACCTTCCTCTCCAGATGGGCAAAGTCGTTCTCACGGAGCGTCGTGAACTCGCGTCGCAACGCACCAACCTCCCTGGCGATCTCGTACTTCAGCAGCCGCCACAGGGCGACGAGACAAAGAACAATGGTTGCCGCGCTGCCAACCGCCACCCACGCCGCCTGATTCATGTCCGGCTCTCCGTTCGTCGTCACCACCGCCGTCACGCCTGGGAATCCCAGGTCCAAAGATACTCCCTCTGGGGAACTGAACCAATTCAAGCGGATCAGCGTTTCATCATCCCGCCCGTTCACCTTCCGTCACCACACGCACGCCCCGCTCCCCCAACTCCTGCTCCCGCAACCCATTCGCCATTCACCCCACCCCATACCCATCCGCCAACCCCCTGAACGACCGCACCTCCCCCTCGATCCAGTCGTCGCCCCGCCCCAGCTCGGCCGCCATCACCCGCGCCACCCCGGGCGCCGCCGCCATGGCCGCCTTCGCATTGAGGAATAGCGCCCGCGTCCGCCGCGCCAGCACGTCCTCGACGCGCACGGCCATCTCGTGGCGGGCAGCCCACGCCGCCTGGCTCAGCCGGTACGGCAGGCCTGGATGCATGAGGTCGCCGAGCCGCGCGTCCTCGCCCTCCATCCCGCGCACGGCATCCGCCTGGGCGCCATACACCCGCCACGGATCGAGCAAGTCGCGACGCCTCGTGTAGCCGTAGAGTCTCAAGTTGGAGGTGACCGGATGGGCCGGCGACAGTCCGCCCGCATCGGCCGCCATGTCGACGGTATCCTGGCCGACCCTGCGGCAGGTGGTCCACTTGCCCCCGGCCACGGTGACGAGCCCACGGCGCGAGACGCTGACCCTGTGATCGCGCGAAAGAGCAGCCGTATCCTCTCCGCTGCCCTCCGGCACCAGCGCTCGCAGTCCCGCCCACGCCGACAGGATGTCCGCCCTGCCGGGGGACCGCGTCAGGTAGCGGCCGGCGTGGTCGAGCAGGTAGTCCACCTCTTCGTCGCCGGGCACCGGCTCCCGCGACGGGTTCGCGACCGGTACGTCGGTCGTACCGATCACGACGTGGCCGTGCCAGGGAATGGCGAAGAGCACCCGTCCGTCGTCGGTGGATGGGACCAGCAGCGCCGACTCGCCGGGGAGAAATGCGCTGCTCACCACGATGTGCGCGCCCCGGCTGAGCACCACGCCCGGACCCGGACCGGGCTCGTCCATCGCCCGCAGCGCGTCCGCGAAGGGACCGGCCGCGTTGACCACCACGGCACCCCGGGCAACCCACTCCGCCCCACCCAGCCGGTCGCGGACACTCACCCCTCTGATCGCTCCGCGCGACTCGATCAGGCCCGTCACCTCCGCGTAGTTGAGCGCCACGCACCCCAGGTTGGCGGCGGTGCGGACCAGCGCCCACCCCAGCCGGGAGTCATCGAACTGCCCGTCGTGGAACAGTACGCCGCCCCGGAGCCCCCGCTCCTGCAGGGTGGAGAGCCGGTTCAGGCACTTTCGCCGGGACAGCAGGCGGGAGCCTCTCAACCCCTGTCCCACGGCCAGCGCATCGTAAACCTTGAGACCCGCGCCATACCACATCTGCTCCCACCAACGGTACGCCGGCACGATCAGCGACAGGCTTCGCACCAGGTGCGGCGCGTTCCGCCACAGCCGCCGCCGCTCCCCGAGTGCGCGGTACACCATCTGCACCTGGCCCTGGCGAAGGTAGCGAACCCCGCCGTGGATCAGCTTGGTGCTGCGGCTCGAGGTCCCCCCGGTGAAGTCGCCACGCTCGATCAACAGCGTGCGGTAGCCGCGCGCCGACGCATCAAGGGCCGTGGCGATCCCGGTGCACCCGCCGCCGACCACGATGACGTGCCAGGGGCGGATTTCCATGGCGCGATCGAGCATTCCGTCGCGGGTGAGCGGGGCGTTCCAGGACGTCTGCATTCCCTGCAAGGTCAGCTGACCGAGGTCAATATGTCAACCTTGGTTTCCACAATGTAAACTATGGATGACATTTGTCCTCAATCCGCCGCCACCCTTCCCATGAACGCCCTCACCCGGTCGTGGCTCTTGAGCACCATCACCGTGCCCGGCGCCTCGCGCGCGACCCGCTCGGGGATCGTCCCGAAGACGATGCGGCTCGAGAAGCTGTCGCCCGAGGCCCCCACCATGACCGCGTCGTGTTCGCCCGCCGCGGACACGATCGACTCGACCACGTCTCCCGCCAGAACCCGGGTCTCCACCACCGCCCCCTCCGGCATCCCGGCCCGCTCCCCGGCCAGCCACCGCTCCTTCTCCGCGAGCAACCGCTCCGAAGCTCCCGCGGGCACCACTCCGGCCAGCGTCAGCGACCCGCCATCCCCCTCCGTCAGGCCGAGCGCGTAGCCCTGCGCCTTGCGCGCATGAACGCTCCCCGCGGTGGGAAGCAGGATGCTCCGCGGCACCACCCGCTCGGGCCCGAAGCGGACCAGCATGATGTCGGCGCGCGCGAGCCGCACCACGTCGTCGGTCACCTCGCCGAGGATCTGTCGCGTCTGGGTGGTGAAGCCCTTCCACCCGAGCACGATCAGGTGGGAGCGGTCCTCGCGGCGCGCCTCCAGGATGGCCCGGGCCACGTTGCGCCCCACGCGCAGCTCGGTCGTGATGGGCACGCCCAGCGCGCCGTCCAGCTTCTGCAGGCGTTCCAGCATGTCGTCATCGGCTTCGATCGCCTTGCGCGCGAGTTCGGGCGGCAGCTGATCGGGGACCCGCACCACGCGCAGCACGGTGATCTCGCCGTCGCGGTGCCGGGCCAGGGTGGCGGCGATCCGGAGCAGGGGCTCGGCCGTGTGGGGGTTGTAGACGGGAAGCAGGATGCGGAATGGCGCCGTGCGCGGCGAAGCACGCAGCGCCACGATCCGCGAGCCGGGCCCGGCGGCGTCGGGGACCTCGTAGCGGGTGCCGCGCCAGGCGGCGTACCAGAAGAGCCCCACGAGCAGCGCGAGGATGGCGAGCAGCACCGGCTGCAGGTGCCCCTGAATGGGGATCTGCAGGATCAGGTAGATGTTGGCCGCGATCCCCAGCGCGGGCAGAAGCGGCACCAGGGGAACCCGGAAGGGCCGCTCGATGTCGGGGAAGCGGCGGCGGTGGACGATCAGCGCCGCGTTCACGAAGCAGAGCGCCAGCAGAAGGACCAGGTTGGCGAAGTGGGCGAGGTCCTCGAGCGGAAGGAGGAGGGCGAAGAGGCCGATCGACCCTCCCGCCGCCAGCACCGCCACGAAGGGCGTATGCGAGCGTGCGCCGATGCGGCCGAAGAAACGGGGCAGGTGGCGGCGGTGGCTCATCGAGAGCGCCACCCGCGACCCGGCCAGGATCGAGGCGTTCGAGGCGGAGATCATCGAGAAGATCGCGCCGCCCACGATCACCGCGCCGCCGATCGGCCCAAGGAAGGCCCGCGCGGCCACACCCATCGCGGCTTCCGTGTACTCGGTCAGGTCGGCGACCACCACGACCAGCACCACAAGCGCGTAGAGCACCGTCACCACGAGCATCGAGATGAAGATCGCGCGCGGGATCGTCTTCGTGGGGTTGATGACCTCGCCCGCCGAGGCCGCGATCGCCGAGAACCCGAAGAAGGTGATGAAGACCAGCGCTGCGGTGGACGCGATCATGGGAAGGTCGCTGCTGAAGCGTTCGGTGATCGCGGCCGTGTCGAAGCCGCCCAGTCCCCCCGCGATGAACCACACCAGCAGCGCGATCTTGGCGACCGTGACGACGACCTGGAAGGTCCCGCTCTCCTTGGTCCCCTTGATGTTCAGGAGCGTGAGCGCGGCCAGGAAGACCAGTCCCGGCAGCGCCGCCAGGGGCACGTGCCAGATGAACTCGTTGAAGTAGGTGGAGAGGCTGGCGATGTAGAAGGCGCACGAGGACGAGTAGCCGAGCAGGATGCACCAGCCCACCAGGTACGCGAGCAGCGGCGGGAAGGTCTTGCGCGCGTAGAGGTAGCCCTCGCCCGAGAACGGGTAGATCGAGGTGAACTCGCAGTAGGTCAGCGCGGTGAAGGCCGCGACCACCGCAGCCAGCAGGAAGGAGACGATCGCGGCGCTGCCGACGTACCCCACCGCCAGCCCGGACAGAGTGAAGATCCCGGCGGCGATCATCGTGCCGGTCCCGATCGCGAGCGCCGAGACCAGTCCCAGATCCCGGCTCAGTCCTGCGACTACGACCTGGTCGCCGTCCCCCGAGCCGGTTGCGGGATTCAACACCGCCTGTCTACGGCTGCTCCGGCGCCGCGGAGCCCACCAGCTTCCGCACGTCCTCCTGCACGTCCTCGGCCATGGGCTGGAACGCACCCAACCACTTCCGCACCAGGCGCCCCTCGGCATCCATCAGGAACGTGCCGGGCAGGCCGAGCAGACCGTAGATGTCCGAGATCTCCCAGGACGGGTCGTGGTAGATGGGAAAGGTCACCTCGATTTCGGCGAGGAACTCCCGGATCGTCTCGCGCGAGCCCCGGTCGTCCACGCTGACGCCCACCACCTGGAATCCCTGTTCGGAGTAGGCGTCGTGGAGCTGCTGCAGCTCCGGCATTTCGTGGCGGCAGGGCGCGCACCAGGTGGCCCATATGTTGAGCATGTAGGGGGCGCCAACCAGGTCGGTACCGTTGAAATCCTCCCCGTCCAGGGTCAACGCGGCAAACGCGGGAACCTCGTCGCCTGTTTCCAGGGGCTTGAAGTCGGGCATCGCGCACCCCATCCACGCCATGGCCGCCACCAATGCGATCAAGCTTCTCTTCACGGGACTCCTCCGTCTGGACTTTCCAACCGCACGGCGACAAGCTACTCGAAGGGGGGATGCGCGCCAATGGTCCGAGGGGGCCGAGAGTCCGGCAGCTCGCCACCTGCAGGCGCATGTTGCAGTCCGGGAGCTTCCCCGGGGGCAACCCCTGCACCGGCACCGGGCGCCGAATGGACTGGGCGGGGGGCACCGGAACCCGTTGGCGCCGCCACACGTAAAGGGATCATACAGAGTTTCCCTCAGCCGGGAATGCGAGACATGAACGATCAAGCTCCATCGACAGCACGCCGGAAGCTGACCTTCCTCGCCGGTTTCGCCATATACTTCGCCGCGGTTTGGCTCCTCTGGGACACGCCCGCCATCTATCCGCTCAAGATCTTCGTGGTGATGCTCCATGAGATCAGCCACGGAATCGCCTCCCTGGCCACGGGGGGAACGATCGACAAGATCATCCTTGACCCCTACCAGGGCGGCGTCTGCCACTGCGGCGGCGGCAACGCATTCCTCACCCTGTCGGCGGGGTACCTCGGCAGCCTCCTGTGGGGGGTCGTGCTCCTGGGGCTCGCAGGTTCGCGGCGCGTTTCCAACCACATGCTGCTCACGGTGGTCGGCGGCCTGGTGGTGTTGCTGACGGCGCTGTACGTGAGGAACGGCTTCGGGCTCACCTTCGGACTGGGCTTCGGGACGGCCCTCGTGATCGCCGGCCGCAAGCTCGGGCCGGCTGCGAGCAAGGTCATCCTTACGGCTCTGGGGCTCACGAGCTGCCTCTACGCGATCCTCGACATCAAGAGCGACGTGCTGGACCGGCCGCACCTGCAGTCGGATGCGGCCATGCTGGCCGAGATCACGCCACTGTCCACGACGGCGTGGGGGGTGGTGTGGATCGGGGTGGCGGTGATTGTGAGCGGGGTGGTGTTCGTGAGGGCGTACAGGGCGGCGTGAGGGGGGTGGCGTGGCTTCAGGACCGGCAGGCGGGACACTCGGGCTCAGGCCGTGATCGTCTGAATCCCCGCGAATTCGGCCTCCAGCTCGGGAAGGCCATCTTCCAGCAGCATCGCGATGACCTCGCGGAGGTTCTCGGACAGTTCGTCCAGACTGCTCGCCTGGGAGTGAGCCCCCGGAAAGCCCGGGACATAGCCTACGAACAAACCGGTCTCGAAGTCCTGCTCGACCACCACGGTGAATTGTCTCACGGCATCAGAACCTTTGGCTTGAGAAGCAACCGCACCAACGATAGTGCTTCGCACACGGCCTGGTAACCTCAGCTTCCGTTCTGTGACGATTCGCCCTCGTCCTCCGCCGCCGCCCGCCGACTCCACTACTCCATGCGTCAAATTCAATTGGGCAGGGAGCGGCGGCCGGTTGCAGACACGGGACGGCAACCGGTTCCCGAACGTGGATTCGGACGATCCCGGGCTCGCCTTCGCGGAGACCGACGAATTCGGCGTGCAATCGGTGGTGGTCAGGCAACTGGCGGCAGACGCTCGCCGGTAGCGCCGCGCGTGGTACGCCCCCCAACCGACCCTTCCCCTCTGGCGCCGCCGCCGTGGCGGATCGAATCTACAACCATGCGCATCGCCCGCCTGATCCCGCTCCTTGCAGTCCTCATCCCCCTGCGCGCCGCCGCGCAGCCGGTCATCGGCGCAGTCGTGGAGGAGGGCACGGGCACGCCGGTAACGGGCGCCATGGTGATCCTCTACGACAGTACGGGAACCCAGGTGGACCGGGTGCTCAGCAACGCGGTCGGCAGGTTCCTGGTCCTCGCGGAGAACACCGGTCCCCACCACATCACCGTGGAGCGGATCGGTTACGCCAACTGGACCACGGACCCCTTCCGGCCGGGGAGCCGCGAGCTTCTCACCATACAGGTCCCGGTGGAGGCGATCCCCCTCGCGGGGCTGGACGTATCGGGCGGACGGCGATGCGAAGTCAGACCGGAGGAGGGAAGGGCGACGGCGCGTGTGTGGGAAGAAGTGCGCAAGGCGCTGTCGGCGGAGGAATACACGCGCCAGGCGTCACTCTACCGCTATACGCTGGCCCGTTTCGAGCGAACGCTGGACCGTGACGCGAAGGAGGTCCTCCACGAGGACACGGTGATCGCGGAGGATCTGACGGCGGCTTTCCAGTCCCTTCCGGCCGATTACCTCGCGAACCGTGGATTCGTTCAGGCGGAGGACAGCACCACCGCCTATTTCGCGCCGGATGCCGGGGCGCTGATCTCGGATGCCTTTCTGGACACGCACTGTTTCGGGCTGCGCGAAGGGGAGGAGGGCAGGATCGGGCTCATCTTCCGGCCGCTGGAGAGCCGGGAGGTGCCGGATATCGGGGGTGTTCTGTGGGTGAACGCCGAGACTTCGGAGCTCGAGCGGCTGGAGTTCGTCTACCTGAACCTGATTCGCTCGCGCGAGGTGGGGGAACCGGGTGGGGAGGTCGCCTTCACGCGGCTTCCGGACGGCGCCTGGATCGTGCGCGAGTGGCGGATCCGGATGCCGCACCTCGCACCGGCACTGAGAGGTCGGATCTGGCGCTCCGCCTACCGCGAAGAGGGAGGGGTCACGGCGGCCATCACGGATGTGCATGGACGGACCATCCTGCACGCCGGATCTGCAACGATCTCGGGGGTGGTCACGGGCCCGCCGGAGACAGGGCCGCCGCCTGAACCCGTCGTGGTGGAACTCGTGGGGACGAGCCTGCGGGCCATCACCGAAGAGGACGGCTCCTTCCTGCTGTCCGGGCTGAACGAGGGGCGGCACGTGCTCCGGGTCCAGCACCCGCTTCTCTCCAAATGGGGGATCGCACCGCCGCAGGAGGTGGCCGCCGACGGCCGGCTGGGAGAGGTCACACACGTCCGGCTGCGTACTCCATCCATCCCGTATGCGCTGACCGCCTCGTGCGGGGGAGAGCCTCGTCCCGGGGGAACCGTCGCGTTCCTGGGCCGAATCACGACGGGGGCCGGCACGCCGAGGCCGGAGATGACGGTCGAGGCGCGGTGGCCGCGGGCGTGGGGCTACTCGGTTGCGTCGATCGCGGCCCCGCGCGGTTTGGAGGGGACGGCGGACCTCGCGTGGACGACTGGCCGGGATGGCGCGTTCGCGCTGGCCAGAACCATCACCGACTGGCGGGGGCTCTTCATGCTCTGCGACGTACCGGGAGGGTCGCGCCTGCGGCTGAGCGTGAGTGCCCCCGGGGAGGAAGAGCCGGTGTTGAGGGAAACGTTCTTCGTGCCGCCGGGGGCGCCCACCATGGTCGAGAGCGTGATCATTCCGGTTCCGGGAGAACAAATGTCAATCACAGTTGACAAAATGGAAAGCGCAGTTGACCGTCCGTCCCCTGATTCGGTCGTGGGCGCAGGCGGGAATGCACCCGCGTTGGCACCCCCTGAGCCCGGTCGGGACACGACAACGTATCGAGTGACCCTGCACCTGCGCGCCGTGGACGGTGAGACGCCGTTGCTGGGCGCGCTGATCGAGCTGCCGGGCCACGAGCGGCCGTACGTCACCGGGATGAACGGGCAGGTCTCCGTGGAGATACCGGCAGGACGCTACACCATGACCGCGAACAAGGGCGGGTACACGCCGCTGCTCGGTTCCTTCCGGGTGGCCGGCGAGGGCGACCTGGGGGTGATGATGCGCGAACTGGGCGACGTGGACACGAGCATTCCCGGGAGGCTGCTGGTGAGGGTCTCTGAGTTCGGCTCCGGGCGCCTGATACAAGGGGCGTCAGTTTTGGTCGCGGGAGAGGGAGCCCAGTTGTCGGACGAGCAGGGTTCGGTCGAGTTCAGGGACCTGAATGGGCCGGTCGCGGAGGTCAGCGTGGAGGGGTTCGGCTACGAACCGCGCGCTGAAACGGTCTCGCTGGACGCGCAGAGCACGACGGTCGTCGAGTTTGCGATGGCGATCGACGCCATCGTCCTGGATCCCATCGAGGTGGAGGCAGGATCCAGCTTCCTCGAGAGAATGGGCGTGAATTGGAGGGTCGAGCGGGGATGGCCGGACTCGCTCATGACCCGAGAGGTGCTCATGGAGGAGGGCAGACCGAACCTGGCGGACGCCTTCCGCAAACTGCCCGGGGTCATTGTGGGCTTCCGGGGCCCCAATACCGTCCTCACGACGTACGGTGGCTGTCCGATACCGGTGTTGCTGGACGGACAGCCCGTTGGTGCAGGCATCGTGGGGCTGAGCCTCAACGAAATCCCGGCAGAGTACCTGGAACTGGCCGAGGTCTACCAGCCGGGGCGGGTGCCCGGCCGATTCGGTGAGAGTGCGTGCGGTCTCATCCTGCTGTGGTCCCGGGAGCGGGCTGCGAAATAGCGGCAGCCTAAGTACCCGGAGCGGGGTCGGTCTCGAAGACCACCTCGCCGTTGAAGACCGTCATCTCGCAGACCATGTCGCGCAGCTCGTCGGTGGGGACGGTGAGAGGGTCGCGGTCCCAGACGGCCAGATCCGCGTACTTGCCGGGCTCGATCGTCCCCACCTTCTCCTCCAGGAACATCTGGTGCGCCGCCCAGATCGTGAACGAGCGCAACGCGGTCTCCGCATCCACCGACTGTTCGGTGCCGTACGGCGTTTCCCCGTAGACCCCCAGCAGCGGCCGCCGCGCGACCGAGGCCCACACGCCGTAGCGTGCCGGAAAGGGCGTCACGAAGAAGTCCGAACCGCTCGCCCAGATCATTCCGCGCTCCCGGTAGGACCGGAAGGGGTTGAGACGCAGGGCGCGCTCCGGGCCGAAGTTGCCGGCGTAGGTGTCGCCGATCCACCACGTGAAGGTCGGGGAGGGCTCGGGGTAGCCCGCCTGCCACTCGCGCTGGAGTTCGGCCATGGCGTCGAGGGCGCGGTCGGTGGGGATGTTGGAGTGGATGATGCCGTGGCGGAGACCCTTGGTGGGGGTCGCCGCGAGGGCCTCCTGGAAGCTCTCGACCGTCCAGTCGATGGCGCGGTCGCCGATCGAGTGGATGCTGACATGGAGGCCGGCGTCGTGATAGGCCCGGAAGCGGCGGCGGAGTTCGTCGGGGTCCATGGTGGGGTAGCCGCGGTTGCCGGTGTCGGTGCCGGTGAACTCGCGGTTCCAGTCGTCGTGGAGCCAGGCCGTGCGGGCGCCGCCGCTGCCGTCGATGTAGAGCTTGACGCCGCCCGCGATGAGGCGGTCGTCGCCGGTGGACTCGTAGGGGCGGGTGAAGGTGGCGAGGCGCTCCGCGTAGGCGCGCACCTCCTCGATGGTGGCGTCCAATGCGCTCCAAAGGACGAAGATTCGGACGCTCAGGTCGCCGTCGGCGAGGACATCGGCGTAAGCGTCCCAGGTGGCCTGCACGATGCCCGGATCCTTGCCGCCGGTCATGCATTCGGCGTTGAAGGCGTCGGCGAGGGCGCGGATGCCTTCGCGCTGCTGGTCGGGACCCAAGCGTGGAATGAGGCGGGTGACGAGGCCCATCGCCGACTCCTTGAGGACGCCGGTGGGACGGCCGGCATCGTCCCGGTCGATGGTGCCGCCGGGGGGATCAGGCGTCTCCGTCGTGATCCCGGCCATCTCGAGCGCGACCGAGTTGGCCGTGCCGTAGTGTCCCATCGTGTGCATGAGCCAGACGGGGCGCCCCTCGTCGACCGCGTCCAGGTCGGATGCGTATATGTATCGGAGTTCCTCGAGCTTGCCCTCGTCCCAGCCACCGCCCCGCACCCACTCGTCCTCTCCCACGCGGCCCGCCTGTTCGGCCACCATGGCCTGCACGTCGGCGATGTTCTCGACATTCGGATAGCTCATGTCCAGTCGGTAGAGGCGGTTCGCGCCGCCGCTCGCGAAATGCACATGGGCGTCCATGAGGCCGGGCGTGACGGCGCGGCCGTCCAGATCGACGCGCCGCGTTTCGGGTCCGGCGAGGGTCTCGACTTGGGCGGTGGTTCCGACCGCCACCACCCTCTCGCCCCGCACCGCCACGGCTTCGGCCACACGGCTCTGCGCGTCGAGGGTGATCACGCGGCCGCCCGTCAGCACGAGGTCGGCGGGGGACTCGGCATTCTCGGCACAACCGGCCAGTACCATCCAACCCATCACCACGAAACGGGTCGCCAGGCGCATCACGGATCTGTTCACAGGAACCCCTTCTGAAGCTGCAAGTCACGTCGTCCCAAGTGGGCGAATACCAGTCCCGGGGGATGACCTTGCCCGTCCGGCACCCGCCAGTATACATTCAATTTGGCTCACAAAGCCAAGTCCGGTGCGGTCATGGTGGCAGCCCCGGGTTTCGTGCAGGACCTGGTGTCCCGCCCGATGTCAAACCCTGAAAAAGGAGGTGATCACTTGTCTAGTCCCAGTACCCAGCCCAACCCGGCAAGGGCAAGCGATCGCCGCTTCGGCCACTAAGCCGAATCACGATCGAATCGTTCGCGCCGTAAGCGGTCTTCGCGCCGGGTTGCGGCCGGTTTCAAAAGAAGCCCCCGGAGGTTCTGTGTGATGTCCAGAGCCTCCGGGGGCTTATCGTTTGGGAGTTTTCGATGACCCCTCGCAGTGCTGTTGTTCCATCGGCCATCCTGTCCCTCGCTTCACTCTTCGCCTGCACGCCATCAGCCGCCCAGGAGGGCGAAAGGCTGTTCGAGGAGCAGTGCGCCAGCTGTCACACGCCCGCCGGCACCGAACGCGCGGCCGGCCCCAGCCTGCTCGGGCAGCTCTCGCCGAGGGCGATCGTCGCGGTGCTGGAGGACGGGGTCATGCGGGTTGAGGGCTCCGATCTGACCCCTGAACAGCGGATTCAGGTGGCAGAGTATCTGACCCGGCGCAGCTACGTGGCCGAGGCGATCCCGGAGGCCGCCCTGTGCACCGACCCCGGGTGGACCGGCCTCGATCCGGCCGCCGTCTCCTGGATGGGCTTCGCCGGAAACCTCGCGGGCACCGGCTACCAGCCTCCCGAGCGGGCCGGGCTGACCGCCTCCGACGTGCCGGATCTGCAACTGAGGTGGGCGTTCGCCTTCCCCGGCGGCAGCCACATGCGCACCTCGCCCGCCGTGGCCGGAGACGCCGCGCTGGTGGCCGGGCCGTTCGGAGAGGTCGTGGCGCTGGATCTGGCCACGGGGTGCGCGCGCTGGAGCTTCGAGGCCGACGCGGCGATCCGCGGGGCGATCGTGGTCGGTGAGGGTCCCGAAGGCCGCTCTACCGCCTGGTTCGTGGACTCGCGCACCAACGCGTACGCGGTCGATCTGGCCGGCGGGTCGCTGCTGTGGAAGCGGAAGGTCGGCTGGCACGCCATTGCATACGGCACCGGCTCGCCGGCCCTGTATGGCGGGCGGCTCTTCGTTCCCGTCTCCTCTCTCGAGGTCGCGGTGGCGGGGGACCCCCGCTACGAGTGCTGCACCTCGTCCGGCGCGGTCGCCGCCCTGGACGCCGCCACGGGCGAAGTCCTCTGGTACCACCGCGTGATCCCCGGCTTTCCGGAAGAGACCGGGAAGAACGGGATCGGGACCACGAACTGGGGGCCATCCGGGGCCGCGGTCTGGTCCAGTCCCACCGTGGACCCCGAACGCGGGCTGCTCTACGCCGGGACCGGCGAGAACCTGACCCACCCCACCACGGAGAACAGCGACGCGATCCTCGCATTCGACCTGGAAACCGGGGATGTGGTGTGGTCCTTCCAGGGCACCGCGGACGACGCATTCAACATGGCGTGCACGCAGGCCGCATACCGGGAGAACTGCCCCGACCCTCCCGGACCCGACCTGGACTTCGGGATGGCGCCCATGCTCGTCACCCGCGCCGACGGGAAGGAGATTCTGGTCGCCGGGCAGAAGTCCGGGGTGGTGTGGGCCCTCGACCCCGACGACGACGGGGCGGTCCTATGGTCGGCGACGGTCGGCAAGGGGGGTGCCCTCGGGGGAATCCACTGGGGGATGGCCAGCGACGGCCGCTACGCCTACGCACCCGTCTCCGACCGGGCGGCGGTGATCGTCGACGTGCACCCCGAACGCGAACTCTCGCCGGGACTGTACGCGCTCGATCTAATGACCGGGGAGGTGGTGTGGGAGTCCGTGCCGCCAGCGGAGGCCTGCGAGGGAAAGAGGGGTTGCTATTCCTCCAACTCGGCAGGCGCGGCGGTAATCGACGGCGTGGTCTTCGCGGGTGGTCTGGACGGCGTGATTCGCGCCCATTCGACCATGGACGGGACGGTGATCTGGGAGTTCGACACGACGCGGCCGGTCGAGACGGTGGGGGGAGTGCCGGGCAGGGGAGGCGCCATCGACGGGCCCGGCCCGGTCGTGGCGGGTGGCATGCTCTTCGTGAACAGCGGCTACGGGACCTTCGGCCAGATGCCCGGCAACCTGTTGCTCGCCTTCGGGGTCGGGGACCCGGGCGGGAGGGGGAATTGACGGGCTGCGGCTGGCCTGCGGCGCGCGGGTTCAACACATTGTCACGCATGAGCAATCCAGCAAAGACCGCGGTTTCGGCCCGCACGCTGCTCCTCGTGGCCTGCGCCGCCGTCGTCCCCTTGGGCCTGAGCGCCCAGAGCGGAGACATCCCCCGCACCGCGTCGGGGAAGCCCGACATGAACGGCCTCTGGCAGGCGCTGGGCAACGCGCACTGGGACATCGAGCCGCACGCGGCCCGTCCCGCTCTGGCCATGCAGCCGGGCCCGGTCGTTCCCGTGCCTGCCAACGGGGTGCTCGCGCTGGGCGCGGTGGGGTCCGTCCCGTCCGGCTATGGCGTGGTCGTGGGCGGTGAGATCCCCTACCTGCCCGAGGCGCTGGCGCTGCGTGACGAGAACCGCGAGCACTGGCTGGAGCGCGACCCCGAGATCAAGTGCTATCTGCCGGGCGTGCCGCGCGCGACCTACATGCCCTTCCCCTTCCGGATCTTCCAGAGTGAGAAGAAGGTCTTCATGGCATACGAGTACGCGGGCGCGATGCGCGAGGTCTACCTGAAGGATCCCGGTCCGCCGCAGGTCGATTCGTGGATGGGGCAGTCGGTGGGCCGCTGGGAGGGCGACACCTTCGTGGTGGAGGTGAACGGATTCAACGGGCAGACCTGGTTCGACCGGGCCGGCAATCACCACAGCGCGGGGCTGCACGTCACCGAACGCTACACCATGGCCGGTCCCGACCACATCATGTACGAAGCCGAGATCGACGACCCCGCGACCTTTTCGCGGCCGTGGACGATCCGGATGCCGCTTTACCGCAACATCGACCCCAACGCACGGCTGGGACAGTTCAAGTGCGTCGAGTTCGTCGAGGAGCTGATGTATGGACACCTGCGCAAGAATCCGATCCGGTAGGGAGAGGGGTGGAGTGGGGCGCCCGGAGCGCGGAGGGACCCGGTGGGCGGGAACGCTGCCGGCCGCCGTCGCTTTGGCCGCCTTCGCCAGCGTCCCCTGGCTGAACCAACCGGTCTGCGCCCAGGAGAAACCCGATCCGGATTGGGTCGTGCCGCGCACGCCCGCCGGTCACCCCGATCTCCAGGGCAACTGGTCCAACGCCACCGTCACCCCGATTCAGCGGCAGGAAGGCATGGGCCCCACCTTCACCTGGGAGCAGGTCCGGCTGATCGAGAGCGGCGTGATGACCGCGCGCGAGGCCGCCGCAGCCGACAGCGACCCCAACCGCGGACCGCCCGCGGTGGGCGGAGAGTGGACCGGCGACCCCCTCTTCGACGCCGCCTCGGGCGGGACCGGCGGCTACAACGCCTTCTTCATCGATTCCGGCGACAAGATCGCGGTCTTCAACTGGGAACCGCGCACCTCGCTCGTCGTCGACCCGGAGAACGGGCGGCTGCCGCCTCTGAGCGAAGAGGCCCGGGCCTGGTTCGCGGAGCAGCGGCGCAACCGGGGTGAGATGGGTGCATTCGACAACCCCGAGAACCGTCCGCTGGCGGAGCGCTGCATCATGTCGTTCGGGTCCAACGCGGGGCCGCCGATGCTGCCGAACTACTTCTACAACAACAACTACACGATCGTGCAGACGCCAGACCACGTCATGATCATGACCGAGATGGTGCACGACGTGCGGATCATTCGCCTGGGCGAACCGGAGCGTTTGCCGAAGCACATCCGCCCCTGGATGGGGGATTCGTGGGGGCGCTGGGAGGGGGACACGCTGGTGGTCGAGACGACCAACATCCACCCGCGCCAGTCGCTGCAGGGGATCCCGCCCTCGGAGGAGATGCGGGTGACCGAACGCTTCACCCGCGCCGGCGAAGATCGGATCCACTACGAATTCACCGTCGAGGACCCGCTCCGGTGGGAGCATCCGTGGCGCGGTGAAGTCCCCTTCAACCGGCTCGACGGGCTCGTCTACGAATACGCCTGCCACGAGGGCAACTACGCGCTGGAGAACGTGCTGCGCGGCGCCCGGGCGGAAGAACGGAGGAACAAATGATCATGCGCAGCAGGCACCTGACCATTCTGCTGGGCGGAATTGCGCTGCTGGCGGTCGTCGCCGTGCCGGTGGTCGCACACCACGCCTTCGGGGCGGAGTTCGACCGCAACATGCCGATTCGGCTGCAGGGCAAGGTGGTGAAGCTGGAGTGGGTCAACCCGCACACCTGGATCCACCTGGAGATCGAGAATGAGGACGGCACGAAGGAGGTGTGGGCGGTGGAGGGGGGGACTCCGAACGTGCTGCTGCGCCGGGGACTGAGGCGGGACTGCCTGGAGCCCGGGACGGAGATCATCGTGGACGGGTACCAGGCCAAGGACCATTCGCTGAAGAGGGCCAACGGGCGGGATGTGACGTTTACCGACGGCAGCAAGATCTTCCTGGGGTCGTCGGGGACGGGGGCGCCGTATGAGGAGGAGCTGCTGAAGGCGCGGAGGGAGAAGGGGCGGTGCTGAGGAAGCGGGTAGGAACCATGATGAAGACCATCACCACCCCCACCGCCCTCCTGCTGCTCGCCGGCGTCGCGGCCTGCGCGGATACACCGGACGGAACGGCGGATAGTGCGACCGCACCGGAAGCGGCCCCGGCCCCGGCCCCCACCGACCACGCAGGCTACGTTCCCGGCAACCGGATAGACGCGTTCGCCGTCAACTGCAAGCTCTGCGACGAGCGGGCGCGGCAAGCGAAGCGCATGTCTGGATACCTCAGTTTCATATGGACGGCCTCCACCCCGAACCACCCCATGTGGATCGAGGACCTGATGCGCGTGGCCGAGCGCTGGGAGGCGGCCAAGGCCGAACACGGCGCGAACTCGGATCAGGCGCTGGCCTTCCGCGACGACCTGGTGTTGCTGCGGAAGGTCGCGGTTGGTTGGCTGGAGGACTACGAAGGAACGATGAGCCTGGGGGAGACGTGGCGTCCGCTCGGCAAGGTCCGCCGTCCCTTCCCTGGCTGGCGGCCGGACATCATCGACCTGGTGCCGGAGAATCCCGCGCTGTCCCTGGCCGAAGTCGTCGACCTGGTAGAGGGGATACTGTTGGCCCATCCACATGGGTGATCGAGCGTGTTCCGGCTTGCAGCGGAATCGACTCCTGGCCGGAATCCCTCAGGAAAACCCGATCCACCGTCCCGCCGCCGCCACGGTGAACCAGAGCGCCAGCGACACGGCGCCGATGACCTTGCAGCGCGGACCGGGTTCCATCCCCTCGTTGCGGGCCACCCGTTCACGCACCCCGAAGGTGAATGCGAGCGCGACGGGCAGGGTCGACATCTTCACCCAGAACGAGGTGTTGTAGTAGGCCTTGATCGCCTCCGAGAGGAAGAGGGGGATGCCGGTCGCGACCATCACGACCAGGGCCGCGACGAGCCAGGGACGCGCGTGGCGGGCCAGGCGCGAGACGGGCTGGCCCGTGAGGCCCACTCCGAGCATGCGCAGGTCGACGACGAGCAGCGCGCCGCCCAGGAGGCAGAGCCCGAGCAGGTGGACCGCCTCGAGGATCGGGAAGGCCCACACCGAGTCGGCGATCGCACGTCCGACCAGCGTCGATTCGCACCAGCGAAAGAAGGGTTCGAGCATGGGACGCGCCTATTCCGTGACGGCCTCGCAACCGGCCAGCCAGTTGACCCAGCCGGGCTGGGGCTGGATGTCGCAGTCGAACCAGTTGTAGGCGATGAGGCGGCCGGTTACGACGACCAGCGCCCAGGCGGTCAGCGATACGGTTCCGGCAATGCGGGCGGCGCGGGGGGGGATGGCGTCGGCACCCCACTCGGCCGCGCGGCGGTGCGCGCCCCGGTGGAAGACGAACGCGTTGACTCCGGCCGCGATCATCACGAGGACCTTGACGCGGAAGAACACGTTGTGGTAGTAGCGGAGCGGCTGGGAGTAGAAGAGGAGCAGGCCCGTCACGACCATGATGACGAAGCCCGCGTGCGTCCAGGGCAGGAGTCGCCCCGTGAACGACTGCACGGGCACGTTGCGGAAGGCGAGTCCGGTGAGCCGCAGGTCCATCATGATGGTGGCACCGACGAAGAGACCGAGGGTGAGGACGTGGGTGGACTCCACAAGCGGCCACGCGTAGAGCGACTCGAGGAGCGCGACGCTCCACGGCGTCTCCCCCAGCCACGCCAGGAAGCGCTCGATCACGGGTCTCTGGGGGCCTCGTCGGCCCTGGCCTCGGCGGCGGAGTCGGACATGTCACTGGGACGAATGGTCTCCGTCGCGTAGGCCGCATGGCATCCCACACAGACGAAGTACACCTCGGCCCCCACGTCGAAGACCGCGTCGGGGTCCTTGGCCACGGCCGCGTCCACCGCGCGCCGACCCACGTCGATCATCGCCCGGGACATCGCGATCCAGTGCTCCCTGCCCTGCGCCCTGTCCTCCATCAACAGCAGGTTGCCCGATTCGGCGAGCACCCAGGCCGCGTTCTCGACCGCCTCCCACTCCTCGTCGCTCTGCGGCTCGATCTCATGGGTGCCCTCCAGGTCCATGATCACGCCCACCGCGTCCCAGTACACCTCGGCGGCGGGCTCGATGACCGAGACCATGAGTTGGCGACCGTCGGCCACGGCGTCGAAAGGGAGGGAGTCGGAGGGGTCGGGGGCGCAGGCGGGGATCGCGCCGGACACGGCCAACAGCACGGCGCAGCGCGGAATCGCATGGAGTCCGCGGACGAAATCGCGGGTGCGCCCGATGGCCGGCACCGTACTCCGTGGGAGAGACTCCGCCGACTTTCGAGCGGGAATGCTTCCGCGCTGAACCACTTCGCTCAGCTCCTGTGAGTGTAATGACAACATTACATTTTGTAATCTATAGTATACATCATGTCTCTCCAGAGCTTCCCACGCCCGTCACTCCGGGGGCAAACAGCCCGGCGACCGCGCCCTCGTCACACCTTGTCAGTCCGACGGCTCGCCGTCCAAAAGCTAAGCCACCAGTGCGCCTCACGCTCGGCACGGTCGCGAAAACGCCCGTCCGCGACCATTATGTCAGCAGGTGCCTCGACTCCGCACCACCCCGCAACCTCGAACGGACCGCCCTGCATGAAAAGCATCCGTAGCGCCGCCCACCACCTCCTCCTGGCGCCTTCCCTTCTCGCACTGTCGATCTCGGCCACACTTGCGCCAACCGCCACACCACAGACCGCCCCGGCCGGCGCACTCAACAGCGCCACCAACTGGCCCCACCACGGCCGCGACGCCGCCGAGACCCGCCACAGCTCCCTCGGCCGGATCAACGCCGAGAATGTCTCCCGGCTCGGCCTCGCCTGGAGCTGGGAGATCCCCAAGACCGGCGCCCGCCTCGAGACCACGCCCCTGGTCGTGGACGGGGTCCTCTACGGCACCGCCGCCTTCTCCTTCGTCTTCGCGCTCGACGCCGCCACCGGCGACGAGATCTGGCGCTGGGACCCGGCGATCCCCCACGAGGATCTCGGCGGTCCCCGCACCTGCTGCGGCGACGTCAACCGGGGCGTCGCCATGCACGGCGACCTGATCTACGCGGGCCTCCTGGACGGCCGTCTCGTCGCCCTGGACCGCGCCGACGGCTCGGTGCGCTGGACCGTGCAGACCACTCCGGCAGGCTCGGACTACACGATCACCGGGGCGCCCCGCATCGTGGGCGACGCGGTGGTGATCGGGAACGGCGGCGCGGAGTACGGCGTGCGCGGCTACGTGACCGCCTACGACGCCGAGACCGGGGCGCAGCGCTGGCGCACCTACACGGTCCCCGGCAACCCCGCGGACGGCTTCGAGAACGAGGCCATGCGCGCGGCGGCCGAAACCTGGACCGGCGAGTGGTGGACCTCGGGCGGCGGCGGGACGGTGTGGGACGCCATGGCGGTCGACGAGGCGGCGGGACTGCTCTACATCGGCACCGGCAACGGCTCGCCCTGGAACCGCGACCACCGCAGCCCTGGCGGCGGCGACAATCTCTACCTGTCGTCGATCATGGCGCTCGACCCCGGGGACGGCTCCCTGGCCTGGCACTATCAGACCACGCCCGGCGACGACTGGGACTTCACGGCCACGCAGCCGCTCATGCTGCTCGACCTCGAGATCGCGGGAAGCGAGCGGCAGGTCATCGTGCAGGCGCCCAAGAACGGGTTCTTCTACGTGGTCGACCGGATCACCGGCGAACTGATCTCGGCGGAACCCTTCGCCGACGACCTCACCTGGGCCACCGAAGTCGACCTCGAGTCGGGCCGCCCGGTCGAGACGCCGGAAGCGCGCTACGGCGTGACCGGAAGGGGCGTCTACCTCGCCCCCGGCCCGCGGGGCGCCCACAACAGGCATCCCATGTCCTACAGCCCGCAGACGGGACTCGTCTACCTCCCCGCCACCAACAACAACTACTACTTCGAGAAGTCCGGCGATTACGACTTCCAGTCGGGGCGCTGGAATACCGGCACCACGCGCGGGAGCGCCGCCGGCCGGCCCGAACGCCCGGCGCTGAAGGGGCCGGCCAACGTGCTGCTGGCCTGGGATCCCGCGGAGAACCGGGAGGCGTGGCGCGTGCCGGCGGACGGCACCCACGGCGGCACCATGACCACCGCGGGCAACCTGGTCTTCTGGGCGACGGGAACCCGTCTGGCCGCACTCGACGCGCGCACGGGGCAGGAGCTGTGGTCGGCGGAGGTGGGACGGGGCGCGGGCTCGCCGGTCGCATACGAGGTGGACGGACGGCAGTTCGTTTCCGTGGCCGCCGGACTCACGATCGGCGGGGGCGCGCCGCGGGTCTCGACCTTCGCACTCGACGCGCAGTCCGGCTCCGCCGGCCAGGAGGTCCAGGAGACGCTGACAACGTCGAAGCCCGAGGCGGTGGGGCTCAACGGCGATGTCCTCGACAGCATCGGGCCGGCCATGCAGTTCGCGCTCGACCGCGGCGTCACCACCGGGATCATGACCCTGGTGGCGCGGCGCGGCGAGATCGTGCACTGGGAGGCGCAGGGATGGCGGGTGCAGGACGAGGATCCCCTCGAGCCTGACGACATCTTCCGCATCTACTCGATGACCAAGCCCGTGACGAGCGTCGCGGTCATGATACTCGTCGAGGACGGCAAGCTCTCGCTCGACGACGAAGTGGGGAGCGTCATCCCGGCCTTCGCCGACGTCAGGGTCTACCAGGACAACGGCAACCACCGAACTCCCGACCGTCCCATGCTCATCCGGCACCTCCTGACCCACACTTCGGGGCTCACCTACGGCGTCTTCGGCAGCAGCCGAGTCGATTCCATGTACAACGCGGCGTTCGCCCGAACGCGTGACGCGGGGCTCGACCTGGGGGGATGGGCCGAGGTCCTCGCCTCGCTGCCGATGGTCGACGACCCGGGCGATCGCTGGAACTACAGCCTGTCCACGGACCTGCTGGGCCGGGTTGTGGAGGTGGTATCCGGCCAGACCTTCGACCGCTTCCTTCAGGAGCGCATCTTCGAACCCCTGGGCATGCACGACACGGGTTTTCAGGTCCCCCCCGACAAACAGGACCGCTTCACGGCCATGTACCAGCGCACCCGCGAAGGCCTGGAAATGGGAGATTCGCCGACGGAAGGCTCCTACACGCGGACCCCCGACTGGCTGTCGGGCGGCGGCGGTCTCGCCTCGACGGCCAGCGACTACCTGCGCTTCTGCCTCATGCTGCTGGGCGGCGGCGAGCTGGACGGCATGCGGCTGCTGGAGGCCGAGACGGTGCGGCTCATGACCCGCAACCACCTCGAAGACGACCTGCTTCCCGTGATGGGAATCCCCGACATGGGCTTCGGGCTGGGATTCGCGGTTCCGGCGGGCGAGGAGAACGGCACCTTCTGGTGGTCCGGCGTGGCCAACACCTATTTCTGGATCGATCCGGCCGAGGAAATCGTCGCCTTCGCGTGGACGCAGCTGCAGCCCTTCGGTGCCGCACCCGTCGACCGGATCCTGAGGCCCTTCGTCGAACGGGCGATCATGAACGAAAACTGATCGGACAGGATTTCACGATGGCTGCCAAAAGACTTCTCCTGCTTCTCCTTGCCGCGGTCCTCAACGCCTGCGCGACCGAAGACCCGCTCGATCCCCCCATCCCGACCTCGGTCGAGGTGACCCCGTCGGAGGTCTCCTTCGAATCGGTCGGCGATACCGAGCAGCTGTCGGCACGGGTGTTCGACCAGTACGGCAATCCCATGGCCAACGTGAGAGTCCAGTGGGTGAGCCTTCTTCCCACAGTGGCGCGGGTGGACATCAGGTCGGGAGTGGTCACTTCGGCCGGAAACGGGAGCACCCTCATCACCGCGCGGGCGGGGGCGGTCTCCGGCCGGGCATCGGCCACCGTGCGGCAGGTGCCCACCGACATCGAGACGGCGCGGGGCGACGGGCAGGAGGGCTTCTACAACCAGCCGCTGCCGGAGTCGCCGGCGGCAAGGGTGCTGGACGCCAACGGGAATCCCGCCGGGGACATCACCGTGTCGTTCGAGGTGACCTCGGGTGGAGGCACCATCTCGGAGACCTCCGTGGTCACCGGGGGCGACGGCATCGCCGAGACCGTGTGGACGCTCGGTTCCGAATCGGTGCAGACGCTGTCCGCGACCACCGCCGGGATGACCGCCGAGTTCATGGTGACCGCGGTCCGGGGGCCCGTGACGATTGTTGTCGACTCCCTGGACTGGGGCCGGGCCACGATAGCGTACGATCAAGTCCTCGAAGCACGGGGAGGCACCAACGAGGGATTCGTCTGGAGTCTCGGCGACGGCAGCGCCCTTCCCCAGGGGCTCGAGCTCACGACCGATGGCAACATTCACGGCACGCCGACTAAAGGCGGCGATTTCGAATTCACCGTGAGCGTCGCCGATTCGGACGGCGAGGAGGACAGCGCGGAGCTGGAGATGCGCGTGTGCGACGGACCGCTGGGGCTCGCGGTCGGCGATGTGCGCTCCTTCGAGCCAGGGGCCGTTGGACCGTGCGGCATCTTCGTGCGGGCCCCTGACGCGTCCGCCTACTACCGGGTCTCGTTCGCAGGGCAGGACCCCGCTGCGAACCTCTTTTTCAACATGCAGCTGGTGGTCGAGGGGATATCGGGGGCAGCCGCAGGCCTGCGCCCCGTCGTCGCGGACCGGGCGCCGGTCTCAGTGAGCCCGTCCCCGGTTCAGGAGGTGGACTGGACCCGTGAGCTGGAGATTCAGGCGGCCAACGAAGCTCTTCACAACCAGGTCCGGCAGAGCGAGATCGAACTCCATCGCCGCCTGGCCGAGGAGGGTCGGCTGGTGTTCATGCTGGAGCAGGGGATCGAGGCCCAGGAGGCGCGGCGGGGCACGCTGGCGCGGAGCCCCTCGCCTCACACCTTCCGGCTCTATCGGCGGGGTGGCAGCAACAACTGCAACGTCGACACGACGGTGGTCGCGGACATCATCGCGGAGAACGACCATCTCGTCGTGTACCAGGAGGTGGGAACCACCGTTCCGGTGCCGGTCGCGAACGCGAACAGGATCCTCGACTTCTACGCGGACCACGGCGCGGAGGTGATCGAGGAGT
The DNA here is from genome assembly GCA_965211795.1 of Longimicrobiales bacterium. Taxonomy (GTDB): domain Bacteria; phylum Gemmatimonadota; class Gemmatimonadetes; order Longimicrobiales; family Gaopeijiaceae; genus Bin94. The sequence continues at coordinate 1,228,069 of OZ242973.1, read as the reverse complement.
ACTTCGGCGGCGTGAGCGATGTCGACAACAACGGCAGGATCACCGTGCTGATCGATCCAACACTGACCGGCGTGCGCGCATTCGTGTGGTCGGGGGACATGACCTTTACGACCGCCCAGTGCGCCGCCTCGAACGAGATGGAGCTCATCCACATCAGCCGGGGCGCCTTCCTGCTGGACAACACCCAGTGGGCCTACTCGGGGATGGTCCACGAAGCGGCGCACGTGAGTTCGCTCTACAAGCGCGTGCGGAGCTACAACGTGCGGGGCCGGCCCCCCGGCGGCAGGACCTTCAACCCCACGTGGGTCGAAGAAGGCAGGGCGGAGATCGCCAAGGAGATGAGTTCGCGGCTCGCCTGGGAACGCGCCGGCGGTCCGACGGCCGGGACCCGCGTCACCGGCGACATGATGCGCGACGGACGGCAGAGCGCCCGCGAAGAGTCTTACGGGACATTTCAGATCATGGCACGCGTCGTGCGGGCCTTTTCGCCGGACCCCAACGCGATCACCTTCGAGCCCCGGGACAACGGCAACGTCTACGGGAGTGGGTGGCATTTCCACCGGCTCCTGCGCGACCGCGTCATGGCCCGCGCGGAGAACGCAACCGCTTCCGACGTGGCGTTCGTGGCCGAGCTCAACGACTCGCTCGCCCCACCCGGTGTCGAGGGGCTCGTGGCGGTGACGGGCGAGAGCATGGCCGATCTGCTCACAGCGCACGCGACCGCGATGACGATCGCCGGCGCGGAGGGCACGCTCGGGGACGAGACCGTTCCACGCTTCCTGCACTACGACTTCCCGACCGCGACGGAGATCTTCTCGACCCCCGACCCGCCGGGCCGTTATCCGTGGCCTGTCACGATCGTCGGCGATGACGACAACGACGTGGTGTCGGCCGTGGATCTCGCGACATCCGGAACCTTCGCCGGCCAACTCGGCGGGAGCGGACTGCGGGCCTACGACTTCGAGGCGGCGGGTGAAGGCGCTGCCGCCGTCTTCCGTGTCCTCTCGGGTTTCGGGACCCGAATGATCATCGCCCGGGTGCCCAGGCCGCCGGGGTTCTGAGTCCGGCTAGCCCGCAAACTGCTGTGGCAGCGTAGTCAGGGCCACCACCTCGAAGCGGCGCTCGCCCGCCGGCAGCCGGACCGTGACCTCGTCGCCCTGGCGCGCACCGATGAACCCCTGTCCCAGAGGCGAATCCAGCGAGATGTGGCCCTTCTCGAAGTCGATGAAGTCGCCTGCCACGATCGTGAAGTGAACGACCTTCCCCAACGCCAGGTCACGCACTTCGATCCGCGATCCGAAGCCGATCCTGTCGGCGGGCATGTCCGTCAGGTCGATCTTCGAGATCTCCGCCATGCGCCCGGCCAGGTGCCCGATCCGTGCCTGCACGAACTGCTGGCGCTCGAGCGCCGACTTGTACTCGGAGTTCTCGCGCAGATCCCCCAGTTCGACCGCCTTCCGGATGCGCTCCGGCAGGATCACGTTGAGTTCGTGGGTCAGGGCATCGACTTCTTCCGAGATCTTCGTCTTGATTTCGTCGAGCATGGGCCGGTGCCTTCGTGGGTGCCTGGGGAGGATGAGCCGACCGTGTCTGTTGGCGTGGGTGCTGCGGAAGTGGCGGCCGGCCGGTCCGGGGAATGAGAAGGAAAGCTAACCGCGCCCGCGTCCATCCGGGAGGACGGGTGGTTCACCGGGCAACAGGGCCCAAACCCGTTCACAGCTGGCGCGGAGGGCCGCCTCGTCGGGCCCGGTGATGTTCACGTGGCCGAGCTTGCGTCCCGGTCGCGGCGCCTTGTCGTAGAGGTGGAGGTGGGTGCCCGGGACCTCGGCCACGGCAGCCGTGTCGGGAAGCTCCCCGATGATGTTGAGCATGGCGGCCGGGCCCGGCACCCGGGGCGCGGCCAGCGGGAGTCCGGTCACGGCCCGGATGTGGTTTTCGAACTGGCTGGTGTCCGCACCGTCCAGCGTCCAGTGACCCGAGTTGTGCACCCGCGGGGCCATCTCATTGGCGAGGAGGCGGCCATCCGCTTCGAAGAGCTCGACGGCCAGTACGCCGACATAGTCCAGCTCGTCCATGACACGCCCGGCCAGCGCCTCGGCGGCCGCCTGCAGCGCGGGTGTGACTTCGGGGGCGGGCGCGTAGCTGGCGCGGAGGATCCCGCCCCGGTGGTGGTTCTCCGTTAGAGGGTAGGAGACGCGCTGGCCGTCCCGGCCGCGTACCGCGAGGATGCTCAACTCGCGCTCGAAGCGGATGAAGCGCTCGGCGATCAGGCCCGGGCCGCGGGCTTCCAGGGCGGCAGCGGCCTCGGCGCGCGATCGGGCGACGACCTGACCCTTGCCGTCGTAGCCGAAACGGCGGGTCTTGATGACTGTCGGGAGGGCGGTAGTGGCGAGGGCGGCGTCCAGGTCGGCCGCAGTGTCGAAGCGGTGGAAGGGTGCGGTGGGGATGCCGAGGTCTGTGAACATTTGTTTCTCGGCGAGGCGGTCCTGGGTCGCGCGGAGGGCCCGTGGCGGCGGCAGAACCGGGAGACGATCGGCGAGGTACGCAGCGCTGTCGGCCGGCACGTTCTCGAACTCGTAGGTGACCACGTCCGCGCCTTGCGCGATCCGTGCCAATGCGTCCGGATCGTCATAGGGCGCGGCGATCACCGAGCCGAGTGCGCCCGCGGGAGGATCGGGCGACGGCTCCAGAAAGGTGAAGCGGTGTCCCAGCGGAATCCCTTCCAGGGCCAGCATGCGGCCGAGCTGCCCGCCGCCGAGGACGGCGACCCTCACCGAGGCGGAGACTCGCGCGGGTCCGGGTCGGCCAGAACCGCTTCGGTGCGTTCGCGGGCCCAGGCGCGTACCGCTTCACGTATGGCCGGGTGTTCCCCACCCAGGATTCTTCCCGCCAGCAGTCCGGCGTTGGTGGCCCCCGCTTCGCCGATCGCCATCGTCCCCACGGGCACGCCCCCGGGCATCTGCACGATCGACAGCAGAGAGTCCATTCCGTTGAGCGCGCGCGACTGCACCGGCACGCCGATGACCGGAAGGACCGTCTTCGAGGCGACCATTCCGGGCAGGTGCGCGGCCCCGCCCGCCCCGGCGATGATCACGCGGATGCCGCGCCCCTCGGCCGCCGAGGCGTATTCGAAGAGCAGGTCGGGGGTCCGGTGCGCGGACACGACACGTGCTTCGTAGGGGACCCCGAGCGCGTCCAGGGTGTCGCACGCGTGCTTCATCGTGGCCCAGTCGCTGCGGGATCCCATGATCACGCCAGCCAGTGGTCGGCTCATTGGGGGAGGATCGGGTGGAGGGTGGAAGGGGGAAGAATCGATTCTGTCTTGGAAGACGGGGGATTTCAAGGGGCGTGGACGGGTGGCATTGTAATGTCAACATTACAAAATGTCAACTACAGTTGACTTTTCTGTCCCTGGAACCATGCCCTCCTGAACAGCGTATCTTCAAACATAAGCTGGTCATCACCTCAACCACGCCATCCACTCCATGTCCCCCACCCCCACCCTCTCCCGCGAGCCCACCTTCCTCGCCTTCCTGCCGGTCCTCTGCGCGGTGTGGGCCGACGGCCTCATGGAGGACGAGGAACTCGACGCGGTCAACAGTGCACTCGACGGCGCGTTGTGGATAACCCCCGAGGGCCGGGCCCGGGTGCGCGACTGGCTGGATCCCTGCAATCCCCCATCGCCGATGGTCTTCGGGGCGGCCACCGCCGCCATCCGCGCGGCCGCCAGGAACGGCACCCTGACCCTGACCCGGGCTGGTATCGCCGTGGTCGAGGCCGATCCGACGGGGGCCGGACGGGACGTGGGGGCGTGGCGCGACGAGGCCATCGCGACGCTGGGGCGGATGGAACTGGAACTCGGCGTCGCGGGGGCGGAGGCGCTCCGGGACATCACCGGCGAGGGGCACGAGGCGGTGGTGGTGGGGCCGCGCGTGCGGGGTCTGGCCGAGGAGGTCGCGCCGCTCATCCACGGCGACCACCCCGGCCTGAGAGCCAGGACCCGGGCCGTGCTCGCCCGCCCCGAGTTGCGGATCCCGGACGAGATTCCGCGCGACGAGTACCGGGAGCGAACCCTCGCGGCCGTCAAGGCGCTGGCCGAGGCGGGGCTGGGCGCGGTGGCCTACCCGCGCGAGTACGGCGGAGAGGGCGACCCGTGTGGGGCGGTGGCCGTTTTCGAGGAGCTCGCGCTGGGGGACCTGAGCGTGCTGGTCAAGTACGGTGTGCAGTTCGGGCTCTTCGGCGGCAGCATCGCGCAACTGGGGACGGAGAGGCACCACCGCCGCCACCTGTCGCGGATCGCCTCGCTGGAACTCCCCGGGTGCTATGCGATGACCGAGACCGGTCACGGCTCCAACGTCCGCGACCTCCGCACCACCGCTACCTACGACCTCGCGGCCGGCGAATTCGTGATCGACACCCCCGACGACGACGCCCGCAAGGACTACATCGGCAACGCGGCGCTCCACGGCCGCATGGCCACCGTCTTCGCCCGGCTGCGCGTGCCGTGCGGCGGCGAGGACTCCACGCCGGGACCGCACGACCATCCCGACAACTCCGCATTCCCCCTCCTCGACGACCACGGCGTCCACGCCTTCCTGGTCCCCATCCGGGACGACCGCGGCCGGGTCCTCCCCGGCGTGCGCATCGAGGACTGCGGCGCGAAGGAAGGGTTGAACGGGGTCGACAACGGGCGCATCGTGTTCGATGGCGTGCGCGTCCCCCGCGACGCGCTCCTGGACCGCTTCGCCCAGGTCAGCCCCAACGGCGAGTACCACAGCCCCATCCCCAGTCCGGGCCGCCGCTTCTTCACCATGCTGGGCACGCTCATCGCGGGGCGAATCAGCATCGCGGCGGCATCGCAGGCGGTGGCAAAGAAGGCCCTCGTCATAGCGGTGCGGTACACCACCGGGCGCCGTCAGTTCGGCCCCGCGGCCGGGCCCGAAGTCCCCGTCCTGGACTATCTGGCCCTACAGCGGGAGCTCCTTCCGCGCGTCGCCCGCACCTACGCGATGGCCTTCGCCGTGCGCGACCTGATCCGCCGCTACGCGAACCCGGAACCGGACCGCCGCGAACTCGAAGTCCGCGCGGCCGCGCTCAAGGCCGCGGCGTCCCGCCACGCGCTCGACACGCTCCAGGCCTGCCGCGAGGCGTGCGGCGGACAGGGCTACCTGGCCGAGAACCGGTTCGCCGCCCTCAAGGCCGATACCGACGTCTTCACGACCTTCGAAGGCGCCAACCCCGTCCTGCTGCAGCTGGCCGCCAAGGGTCTCCTCTCGCGCTACCGCCGCGAGATGGGCGACCTGACGATGTGGGGCATGGCCCGCTACCTGGCCGAACTGGCCGGAACCCGCCTGGCCGACATGAACCCGGTCGTGACCCGCAGGACCGACTCCGACCACCTTGCCGGCCGCGACTTCCAGCACTCCGCCATGCTCTACCGGGAGGAGAGGCTGCTGCGTTCGGCGGCCAGGCGCCTGAAGGCCCGCCTGGACCAGGGCATGGACAGCTTCGAGGCGGTGAACGCCTGCCAGGACCACCTGATCACGCTTGCGCGTTCCCACGTGGACCGGATCGTGCTGGAGGCCGCTCACGAAGCCCTCGACACGATGCAGGAGGGCGAGGCGAAGGTGCTGGTGGAGCGCGTGGTGACGCTGCATGGCCTTGCCACCCTGGAAAACGACCGTGCGTGGTACCTGGAGAAGGGCTACTTTGAGTCGTCCAAGAGCGAGGCGATTCGGAACGAGGTGAATCGGTACTGCCGGGAGCTGGCGCCGAGGGCGGTGGAGTTGGTGGACGCCTTCGGGATTCCGGACGAGCTGCTGGGGGCACCGATCGGGCTGAAGAAGGCGCGCCCCTGAGCACAACGAGGATGTTCACGGTGTGGTCGGCCGGGTGCTGGTGCGGAGACGGCCACCGCGGGTGAGGTGGGCGTTCCGGTTTGGCGACAACCATTTGTGGCTGCGGAGGTGTCGAATATGGGGAGGTTCGGGATCCCGGTGGTTCCGATGGCCGGGCACGGGCGGGAAAAGCCAACTCTCAGGGAGTCGCTCATGAGGCGCAGTACGCGCATCGCCGCTCGAATGCCGCGGGGACTTCGTCCGCGGGCTGCCCGGAGGAGGGTGAGGGCACGCGGACTGCCGGGGCTGGTGCTGGCTCTTGCACTCACCGATCCCCTGTCCGCGCAGGAAGTGATCGAGCTCCCGGCCCAGGACAGCTTCATGGTGGGCAACGCCGTCGAGCAGTACCGCGTGGGAGCCGTTCTTGGCGGCCGATGGGACACCTTCGGCGAAATCGGGGACCTGGCCTTCGACGCGGCCGGCAACTTGTACATCTTCGACACGCAGGCTCTGAGAGTGTCGGTCGTGGACCCGTCGGGCGCCCTGGTCCGCCAGTTCGGGCAGCGTGGTGAAGGGCCCGGAGAGTTCGAGCCCGATTTCGGCGAGATGCTGCGGATGGCCGTCCTTCCGGACGGGCGCGCCGTGGTCTACGCCTGGAACCGGGGCGCTTTCGTCGTGTTCGGGGCCAATGGCGAATACCAGCGAACGGTCCGCATCGCGGGCGGGTCCAGGACCACGTTTATGGGACTGCAGGCACTCCCCGGCACCGACGCCGTGCTCGCCACGAGTCCGGTCCTCCGGCCCTCGACAGCCCCGTCGGCGGATGTTCGCAGGCGGGCCGGAAACAGTCCGACATTCCGCGCGATCGAACGCTTCGGCCTTGACGGTTTCCTGGCGACGGTCGACACCGTGGTCGCGGCGTGGAGCCCTCCGGGTGAACCTGCCGGATTCGCCCCGCAACTGGTCATTGGCACGCTGCCGGATGGGGGCATCGCCTATTCGGACTCGTCCGCCTACGCGATCAAGATCGTCTCGGGCAATGGGGATCCGGTACGCATACTGACCCGGCCGATCCGGCCCGATCCCGTCACCGAAAGAGACAAGGCCCTCTTCATCGACTGGCGAATCCAGTTCGAGCGGAGCTACGAGAGGGACCTCGCCCGCCTTGGCGGAGACTATGCGGAGATCGCGAAGGAGATGGCCAACCGAAACCGCCGACGAGCTGAATCGACGGTATTCTACCACGAGATTCCGGTCGTGCGAGACCTGAAGACCACCTGGAGCGGGAACATCTGGGTCCAGCGACGCAGCACCGAGCTGGCCACCGCCGGCCCCATCGACGTTCTCACTTCCGATGGCCGCTACCTGGGCACGTACTCGTCCGCCGCCACCCCCATGCCGGCGGCGTTCGGCCCCGACGGTTTGTTCGCGTTGGTCGAGAGAGACCAGCTGGACGTGCCGACCGTGGTGGTGAAGCGGCTACGGCCCAGGTTGCGGTAGGTCGAACGCGGGCGGCGGGATACGCCTCGCACTCGCGGTGACCCCACGGTCAACCGTAAACTCCAGCGTCACCTTCATCATCCCCACCCCATCAGGACCGACCATGCACGCCCTTCGCCTGCCCAACCCCTTCGCGCTCTTCACCCTCGCCGCGCTTCTCCTCCCCTCCCCCACCCCCCTCCACGCCCAGGACGACGACAACGGCCCCCCCGAACTCACCTCCGGCCTCCTCTCCTCCCTGCGCTGGCGGAGCATCGGCCCGGCGGTGGCCTCGGGGCGCATCGCCGACATCGCCGTCGACCCCACCGATCGCAGCACCTGGTACGTGGCGGCCTCCTCGGGCAACGTGTGGAAGACGACCAACGCGGGCACCACCTGGACGCCGATCTTCGACAACTACGGCTCCTACTCGATCGGCGCGATCGCCCTCGACCCGAACGACCCCCTCACCCTCTGGGTCGGCACCGGCGAGAACAACGGCCAGCGCTCAGTCGGGTACGGCGACGGGGTCTACAAGTCCGTCGACGGGGGGCTGTCGTTCATCAACATGGGGCTGGAGACCTCGCGCCACATCGGGATGATCGCGATCCACCCGGACGATTCGCGCACGGTGTACGTGGCCGCGCAGGGCCCCCTCTGGGCCGCTGGCGGGGAGCGCGGGCTCTATCGCACCACGGACGGCGGCGAGTCGTGGGAACTCGTCCTCGAGATCGACGAGCACACCGGCGTCAACGAGGTCTACTTCGACCCGCGTAACTCCGATGTGATGTACGCAACCTCGTGGCAGCGGCGGCGCCACCAGTGGACGATGATCGACGGCGGGCCCGGGTCCGGGATCCACAAGTCCACCGACGGAGGGAACACCTGGCGCGAGATCAACCGCGGGCTCCCCGGGGGCGACAAGGGCAAGATCGGGATGGCCATTTCGCCGATCGATCCGGACGTGCTCTACGCGATCGTCGAGTCGTCGATGGGCCGGGGCGGCACCTTCCGCTCCGAGAACATGGGCGAGAGCTGGAGCCGCACCTCGAACTACCAGTCGGGCGCGGCCATGTACTACCACGAGCTCTACGCCGACCCCCACCGCTTCGACCGCATCTACTCGCTCGACACCTTCATGGAAATGTCCACCGACGGCGGCAACACCTGGGGCCGGCTCCCCACGCAGGGCGTCCACGTCGACTTCCACGCCATGTGGTTCGACCCGGACGACCCCGAGCACCTCATCGTCGGCAACGACGGCGGGCTCTACGAGACCTTCGACTTCGGCGACAACTGGAGTCACTTCTCGAACCTGCCCCTGACCCAGTTCTACAAGGTCACCACCTCCAACGACGAGCCCTTCTACTACGTCTACGGCGGCACCCAGGACAACAACACGCTGGGCGGGCCGTCGCAGACGCTGGGGGGCGGGATCCGCAACTCGGACTGGTACGTGACGCTGGGCGGAGACGGCTTCGATCCGGTGGTCGACCCCGAGAACCCGGACATCATCTACTCGCAGCTGCAGTACGGGGTGATTTCGCGCTTCGACCGAGGCAGCAAGGAGCGGCTCGACATCCAGCCGCAGCCGGATCCGGACGGGCCGCCGCTCCGCTGGTACTGGGACGCGGGGCTGATCATGTCGCCGCACGACAACCACCGGCTCTACTTCGGGGCGCAGATCCTCTTCCGCAGCGACGACCAGGGGTCGAGCTGGCGCGCGGTCTCGGGGGACCTGTCGCGGAATCTGGACCGGAACCAGCTCGAGGTGATGGGGCGGGTGTGGAGCGTGGACGCGGTGGCGAAGAATCGCTCGACATCGTCGTTCGGGCACATCGTGTCGGTCTCGGAGTCGCCCTTCGTCGAGGGGCTGATCTACGTGGGGACCGACGACGGGCTGGTGCAGGTCACCGAGGACGGGGGCGAGACGTGGCGCGCGGTCGAGAGCCTGCCGGGGGTGCCGGACACGAGCTTCGTGCACGACGTGGAGGCTTCGGTGCACGATCCCAACGGGGTGTTCGTGGTAGTGAACAACTTCAAGCGGAACGATTTCCGGCCGTACGTGCTGCGCTCGGAGGACCGGGGGCGGAGCTGGACGATGATCACGGGGGGGTTGCCGGACAACAGTCCGTCGTTCTCGGTCGTGCAGGACCCGGTCGAGCCGGGACTGCTGTTCCTGGGGGCGGAGTTCGGGGCCTTCGTGTCGGTGGACGGGGGGGAGTCGTGGATGGACTTCTCGAGCGGTCTGCCGACGATTTCGGTGCGCGACCTGGAGATCCAGACGCGCGAGGGCGACCTGGTGGCGGCGACCTTCGGGCGCAGCTTCTACGTGGTGGACGACTACACGCCGCTGCGCGAACTGGCGCGCGGGTCGGAGACGATCCTGGCGTCGGGCGGTCACATCTTCGAGGTGGCGGACGGGGACATGTACGTGCAGTGGAACCCGGGCGGCGCGAACGGCGACGATTTCTACACGGCCGACAACCCGTCCTTCGGGGTGACGTTCACGTACTGGATGGGCGAAAGTTTGCAGACGCGGGAGGCGGAGCGGAGGGCGGACGAGCGAAGGGCGCAGCGCGCGGGTGAGGACACCCCGTACCCGTCGTGGGAGGCGCTGCGCGAGGAGGACCGGGAGGAGGCGCCGCAGGTGTTCCTGACCGTGCGGGACGAGGGGGGCGAGGTGGTGAATGTGGTGCGGGGGGCGGCGTCGCGGGGCGTGCATCGGGCCGTGTGGAACTATCGGTATCCGGGGTACAATCCGGTGACGGGGGGTGGGGGATTCGGGGGATTCGGGGGATTCGGCGGCGGGAACGGACCGATGGCGATGCCGGGCGACTACACGGTGTCGCTCGCGCAACGGGTGGACGGGGTGGTGACGGAACTGGCCGGGCCGGTGCCGTTCCGGATCGCGCCGATCAACGAACCGGCGATCGCGGCGCAGGACCGGGCGGCGGTGCTGGCGTTCCAGCGGGAGACGGGGGAGTTGCTGCGTGCGGTGGCGGGATCGCAGCGCGTGGTGGCGGAGGCACAGGCGAGCGTCGCCGCCATCAAGCAGGCGCTGGGGCGCTGGCCCGCCGCACCGGGAGAGCTCATGACCGAGGCCCGCGCCCTGGAAGTGCGCCTGATGGGCCTCTCCGAGGCGTTGAACGGTTCAACCACCCGCACGTCGCGCAGCGAACCCGATCTCCCCGGAATCTCGAGACGGGTGAACCAGATCGTGGGCGGGCACTGGAACGGGATGCACGGGCCGACCGGGACGCACAGGGAGCAGTACCGGGTGGCGCGGGAGGCCTTTGAGGCGATTTATCCGGATTTGCAGGCACTCGTCGAGACGGACCTGCCGGCGCTGGAGGCGCGGCTCGAGGCGGCGGGGGTGCCGTGGACGACGGGGCGCGCGCTGCCGAGGTGGCCGCCGGGGGACTAAGTGTCCTGTCACACGTGAAATGGTGCTCGACTGACATGACGCCAGGCAGGGAGCGGAGTCAATCGAGCCGGGGCCGTCCCAATCGAGCATGCGGTTGTCCCTTGATTTGCCGAGGCGGCGGGCGGACGGTTTGACTCCGGGTCTGGGCCTCCCCCGCCCCCGCCCCCCAACCGCCTGTCCAACGGCGCCCCCCGCTTCGTCGACTCGGCGGTCCCTTTTTCGCTGGAACTCGCGGCGCTGGAGGCGGTGGCGTAATCAGGCGCCCACTCGTCGCCGCGGCAAAACCCGGGACGCGAGCATGTCGGAATGGGACAGGCCACCGGCGGGACTCGTGCCGCCCCCCCAAGAGCAGGTACAGCTGCGCGTCGGCTGGATGATCCCGCCGCAGCGCCATGCCGACTTCGGACTGGGAGGCGACTGGCAGTCTACCACGGACGACGCACGCGTGAAGCTTGAGCGTCCGACGTGTGATGTGCGACATGACACCAAGTCGAATGTAAATCACACATGACATTGAGTAATGTCGCGTTTACGTCTTTCGACCAATGGCGGCTCAGTTTGCGGCGGTCGCGGGCGTGAGCTCCGCAAACCCCTCCGGCGGCCTCCGGTGCCGCGTCCCCTGTTCGTAGGCGTATGCATACCGGAAAAGCAGCCCCTCCGCGTAGGGCCGAGCCAGGATCTGCAGCCCCGCCGGGTGTACCCCTTCCGTGAACCCCATCGGCACGGTGATCGCGGGCATCCCCGTGGCGGGCGCCACGCGCTGGGAGTTGTCGCCGCCGTACTCCTCGCGGGCACGGTCGATGTGGGCGGGCGGACTCAGCCATGTGGGGTAGACGAGCGCGTCCACTTCCGCCGCGTCCATCGCCGCGACCAGATCACCCAAGTACCCCTGCCGCCCCTCGTTCCGGAGATAGTCGGGACATGGCGGGTCCCACTCGGACGGGTGCGTGTCGAGGGGTGAGTCCGTGAAGGAACGCAGCGACCGCTCCACGTAGCCGGAGTGCTCGCCGGTCTCCAGCACCGCCAGCACATCGGTGAAGGGAGCCCCGTCCCCGAGCGAAGTCAGGTACACGTGCATGTCGTAGCGAAAACGCGAGCAAGACATGTTCTCCCGCTGAAGTTGCGCACGCACGTCAAAGTCGAAGGGATCGACGATTTCCGCGCCAAGGCCCTCCAAGTCGCGTAGCGCCTTCTCGAACACCGCGACCACTCCCGAGTCGGCGTCCTCCACATCCACCAGTGCGCGCAACACCCCGATCCGCGCCCCCTGCAAGCCATCCGAGTCGAGGAAGCGCGCGTAGTCGTCCTCCCTGCGACCCCGCCCGGCCTCGGTGTACGGATCCGCCGGGTCGTAGCCCGCCACCACGTGGAAGACCCTCGCCACATCCTCCACGGTCCTCCCCATCGGCCCCGCGATGTCGCGGTCGAAGAAGAGCGGGATCACGCCGTCCCGGCTGGTGAGGCCGATTGTCGAGCGGATCCCGACCAGCGCCAGGCGCGACGATGGTCCCCGGATCGAGTTGCCGGTGTCGCTCCCGAGCCCGATCACGCCGAAGCTCGCCGCGACACCCGAGGCCGTGCCCCCGCTGGATCCCGCGGGCACCCGGTCAAGCGCATACGCGTTCCGGGTCGTGTCGAAGGACGAGCTTACCGACTGGCGGGGGCTGAAGGCCCACTCCGCCATGTTGGTCTTGGCGACCACCACCGCCCCCGCTTCGCGAATGCGGCGCACCATGAATGCGTCGTCGGGGGGGATGCTGGCGGCGAGCGCGATGGAGCCCCCGGTTGTGACCATGTCGTGGGTGTCGAAGTTGTCCTTGACGAGCATGGGCACGCAGAAGAGGGGGCCGGGTTCGTCGCCGGCGGCCAGCGCGGCGTCGAGTTCGTCGGCGCGGTCGAGGGCGGCGGGATTGACCACCGTGATCGCGTTGATGCGGTCCTCGTAGGCCGCGATGCGGTCGAGATGGGCCTGCACGACCATGCGGCAGGTGGTGCGGCCCGCGAAGATGGCCTCCTGGAGGCCGGCGATGGTGGCCTCGACGACGGGGATGGGGGCGGGGGCTGGGGCGCAGGCGGTGACCAGGGCAAGTGAGGCCAGGAGGGCGGCGGCGGCGGGGCGGCGGTGGATCGAGGGATTCATGGCGTCGGCGGTTCGGTGGAATGTCCGTATCGGCGGGTTGAATGTAGGAAGCCGTGGGCGAATCCGCGCGAGCCCGGAGCATCGGGAAGCACCGGGCTTGGCAAGGCGCGACGTTTGTCCGCGCTCAGCGCCCGCGTCCCCCTCGTTGTGGAAGCGTCAAGCGTCGTCCCGCCGCAGCGGAACCGTCTGTGGCGCCCCCGTGTCGCTTCCGGGACCGGGGTGCGGCACGAGCCTGAGGGGCCACTCATACACGTGTTCCAGGGTCTCACGCAGCAGTACATCGCGCGGGGCGCCCCCGGCACGCTCACGCCCGCGGTCCAGCAGAAGCAGCCGGTCCGCGAACCGGGCGGCGAGGTTGAGATCGTGAGTAACCACCAGCAGCGCCAGCCCGTCGGCCCGCAGCTCCTGGAGCAGGTGGAAGAGCTCCATCCGATAGCGCAGGTCCAGGCCGGCGGTCGGCTCGTCGAGGAGGAGGACCGGCGCTTCCTGCGCGAGCGCGCGGGCGATCCGGGCGCGCTGGCGCTCTCCCCCCGAGAGCTCACCGAGCTGCCGGCCAGCCAGGGGACCGACCGAGCAGCGCTCCAACGCCGCGTCCACGACGCCCCGGTCCCCACTGCCGACTCCTGCCCACGGGCCGAGGTGCGCGTACCGCCCCATCCCCACCATCTCGCGCACGGTCACCGGAAAGGGGGACGATTCCGACTGGGGCACCACGGCTACCGCGCGGGCCCGCTCGCGGTCGTCCAGATCACCCAGCAGCCGGTCGTCCAGCATCACCTCCCCCTCTTGTGGAGCCAGCGATCCCGACAGCACCCTGAGCAACGTCGTCTTCCCCGCCCCGTTCGGCCCCGCCACCGCCAGGAGGCTCCCCGGAGTCACCGACAGCGAGACCCCCCGCACCGCCGCCTCCTCCGCCCGTGGGTGCGTAAAGGTGAGATCCCGTCCCCGCAGCACTGGACGCCAGCCCTCCGGAGAAGCACCCACCCGCCCCCCCCTCACCGCCGCCCCCCGCGCATCAGCAGCACCACGAAGAACGGCACCCCCGCCACCGCAGTCACCACCCCCGTCGGCAGCTCCGCCGGCGCCACCACCACACGCGCCACCGTGTCCGCCAACAGCAGGAACGCGCTCCCGGCCAGGAACGACGCGGGCAGCAGCAGCCGATGGTCGTTCCCCCATGCCAGCCGGACCGCGTGAGGCACGATCAGCCCCACGAAGCCGATCACCCCCACCGCCGCCACCGACGCGGCCACCATGAGCGACGCGGCCAGGTACGCCGTGAGCTTCACCCGCTGCACCGGCGCGCCCAGGTAGTACGCCACCTCCTCACCGCGCGAGAGGAGGTTGAAGGCGCGCGCCAGCGACAGCACCACCACCGAAGCCGGCACGAGGAACACGGCCAGCACCGCGGCGGCCTCCCAGTCCGCAGCCGACAGGTTCCCCATCATCCAGAAGATGGCCGAGCGGAAGGACTCCAGGTCGGCGAGCGAGAGCAGCAGCAGGATGATCGCGTTGAAGAACGCACCCGCGATCACCCCCGACAGGATCAGCACGCGCGTGTCCATGCCCCCGCGCGACGCCCTGGTCGCGATCGCCAGAACCAGCGCCATCGCGCCGACCGCGCCCAGAAAGGCGCCGAGCGGCAGCGTCCACGGCAGCGCCACGGCGAGGCCGGTCACGAAAACACACACCGCGCCGACCGCGGCGCCCCCGGAAACGCCGAGCACATACGGTTCGGCCAGGGGATTACGCAGAAGCGCCTGGAAGGTGCAGCCGCTGAGGCCGAGCGCCCCACCCACGAGCGCGGCCACGACCGCCCGCGGCAATCGCAGCCGGAGCAGGATGGTCTCCGTCGCGGGGTCCGCGGCCCCCGTGAGCGCGCGCCAGAGGTCGCCGGGACCGAGCCCCGACGCTCCGAGGGAGAGGCTGACGGCTCCTGCGATCAGGACCGCGAGCGCGAGAACGGCGACCCGGCTGGAGATGCGCCACGTTCGGGCCTGTACGGACACCGGCTTCCCTCCCTCGAAGGATGGTGTTGGTGCCGTGTCCCGGAAATCTCTTGGCTATTCGAGCACACGAGCTGCCGGGAAACGACACAAGGGACAAGGGGACCGCGTCTCCTGGCTCGAGGCGACATCGCTCGCCTTCCCGGGGGAACGTTCCCAGTGGCAATCGAGCAAGTCCTGCGGAACCCCGGGAGTCCGTGGACTCCTGGCGGGTTCCGTGCCTCCCACAGTGGCGGGGCCGCGTCGGCTTCTGACCGAACTTCCGGTGACCCCCTCGCTACAGCGCGCGACGTTAGCGGCAGGGCCGAAGCGGGTCAACCCCGCGCTCGCGCGACCCTCAGCGCACCACCGCCGTCATCTGGATCTCCACACCGAGCCGACCCACCAGCGGCAACCCGGCCACCGTCGTCGGCGTCCCCTCGGGCACCATTTCGGCCAGCACCTCGAGCACCGTCCCCGCGTCCCGCACGTCCGTCAGGTACACCCACACGTCGACCACGTCCCCGAACCCGAGTCCCGCGGCCTCGAGCGTGGCCCCGAGTCTGGCCAGGGTGGCCCGCGCCTCCCCCTCCGCGTCCTCGCCGCGCGCCAGCATCCCCGACAGCCAGACGCGCTCGCCCGTCGCGATCGCCGGAGACAGCGGCGACCGCCCCAGCCGCTGGCCCTCGCGCAGCACCACCTTCCGCTCCGCCGACTGCTCCGCCACGCACTGGATCTCGACCAGGAAGTCCGGGTTCATCAGCCCGCCCCGCACCGCCGCCCGCGCCGGCGGATCCTCCGCGGTCACGAACTCGCGGTAGGCCGTGTTCATGTCACCCCAGAGGCGCACGTCGTCCAGGAAGACCTTGCACGCGACCAGGTCCCCGTAGTCCATCCCGGCCTCCTCCAGCACCATGCCGATGTTGCCGAAGACGCGCCGCGTCTGGGTCTGCACATCGCCCCGGACGGGCTGATACGTCTCGGGGTCGCGGCTCGTGGCCCCCGCGATGAAGAGCACGTCCCCCGCGCGAATGCCCCACGAATAGGGCAGCGACGGCGACTGCAGCCCGGACGGCGCGATCACCTCCGTCTCGGCCGGGGTGGCCACCGCCGAGATCTGCACCAGCGCGTCCCGGTCGGACAGGTCGGCCTCGACGGTCGCGCGCGTGGGCGGGTTTTCGGCGAAGTACCCCCGGTAGACCCCGTTCATCGCCTGGAAGTGGCGCGAGTCGCGCAGGAAGACGTTCATCGCGACGACGTCTTCGTAACCGAGCCCGCGCGCACGCAACGCCTCGCCGAGGGCGTCCAGCGTGGCGGCGGTCTGCTCCTCGACGGTCGTGAGGGGATCGCCGCCGCGTGAGGTGGCGGTGATGTCGGATAGGAAGACGAGCTCGGGTGTCTGGGGCGCTGCGGTTGTGGGGAGAAGGAGGAGGAGAACGAGCGCGGCCGCTCCGGGCGCGGTGCGGGAACCGCGCGGCCGGCGGGCGGGGCGTCCACGTTCGGCCTGCGCGGCTGCCCGCGCCCGGGGGTCGCGGGACGCCGTGGCGCGGCGGCGTTGGCAATACGGAGTCGAAGTCTTCATGAGGTGGGCCGTTTTGCGGTGGAGTGGGGCGGTTGCGTCACACCACATTAGCTCCTGTCGCGATCCCGGCAAGGGTGCGGCCTCGTGACAGATTCTACCCGGAATCTGTCCGAGATGCTGTCAGGGAGACCTGTCGGCCCTGTCAGAAGCCGGCCAATCACGACATCCGTGACAGATTCATGCCCTTATCTGTCACGGAATCTGTCACGGGCCTCCGCCGGTATGCGGCCGCCGGATCCTCCGCTGATGGTAGCACGCCGCGCCCCAACCGCTATTCCTGAAAGACACTCTCACCCGAATCGCGACCTCGCAGAGGAGAGGAGCTCCCATGAACAGCGTTCCCTTCACCCCAGGCATTCCCTCCGCTGGCGCGCACCCGGAGCGCAAGCGCCAGGCCCTTCGCCACCTGGCGACGCTGGCGGTCGCGATCGGCGCGATCGGCCTCCTCGCCTGCGAAGACCCGGAGTTGTCGCGGGGATTTGTGATCGGGAAGATCGACTTCGACGATCCCACCTGGCCGTTGCCACAGATCCCTGAAACGGCAACCGTCGGGGTCCCCGTGGAGATAGCGGTCTGGACAGGGGGGAGCGGCTGTTATGAGTATCTGGACACCCGTGGAGGCGTCGACGGCCGGTCGGCTACGGTAATCCCCCACGACTATTTCATTGTCGGCGGCTGCTCGACCCATCGCGAGTTCATCGAACACAGGACAACGAGGATCTTTGACGAGCCGGGCACCGCGGAGATCACGCTCTGGTTCAGCGACGGCGGGGCGATTCTGCCCGAGGATCACACGGGGGAGGGGCGGAAGGTCTACACCCTGGAGGTGGCGGAGGCCGTGGAGAGCCGTCCATAGCCGGGACCGATTGCCCAATGTCCGATCCCGAACACCCGACTCCACGCGAGGCCGACCCCCTCACGCCGCTGATGGACGCCATCCGCGGCGGCTCCCAGTCGGCCCTGGGTCAGCTGATGGACCTCTGCTGGCCGGAGCTCGTGCGCTACGCCGCGCGCCAGGTCGGCGACGTGGACCTCGCCCGCGACATCGTTCAGGAAACGCTCATCCAGGTGTGGGAGCGCAGGCGCGCCTGGGAGCCGCGGGGGTCGGCGCGGGCCTACCTGTACCGCATCGTGCGCAACCTGGTGATCGACGAGAAGCGGAAGCAGGCGGTGCGGCGGCGATGGCTGGCGACCCGGGATTCGCGACCGGCCACACATGTCGTGACCCCCGACCAGGTCCTGGACGCGAAACTGCTCACCGAAGTGTTCGAGGCGGCCGTGGCATCGCTCCCGGACCGTCGCCGCGAAGTCTTCGAGCTCGTCTTCATTCGGGGTCTCTCCCATGCGGACACGGCGAAGGTGATGGGCCTGTCGACGCAGACGGTGGCGAACCAGATGAGCGCCGCGCTTCGCACCGTGCGGAAGGCGGTCGCCGACTCGGGCGCGCTGGAGGGGTGACATGGTAGTCATGGCGGGGTTCATGCGCTTTCAGGGAAAACCCGGATTGGGACGGGCCACATGAGACAGGAATTGCGAAAGATGGATGAATTGCTGCTCCGGCATCTGCGCGGGCAGACGACGGAGGAAGAGAGCCGGTCGGTCGAAGCCTGGCGCACCCGCACCGCGGACGCGGACGGTGTTCTGGCCGACTACCGCAGCCTGATTCAGGCCGGGGAATCGGCGGACCGGGCGATCGACCCGGGCGACCCGCCACCCGTTGAGCAGCTGATCTGGCGGGCGGAGGCCCGGAGGGCGCAGCTGGCGGCTCGCCCCCGGCCCGCGCGCACATGGCTCGGCCATCCCGGAACATGGATCACCGCGGCGGC
The DNA here is from genome assembly GCA_965211795.1 of Longimicrobiales bacterium. Lineage (GTDB taxonomy): Bacteria > Gemmatimonadota > Gemmatimonadetes > Longimicrobiales > Gaopeijiaceae > Bin94. The sequence continues at coordinate 1,209,793 of OZ242973.1, read as the reverse complement.
GGCTGCCGCTGCCGGCTTCACCCTCTGGAACGTCTCGAACGACACCAGCGGCCCCGCCCGGGACGGTACAGTCACCGTCCGCGATTTCCTCACCACAACGGATGAAACCGCCATGGTCCGGCTCGACGACGGCAGCGTCGTCCGGCTCGGTCCCGAAAGCCGGCTGACCACCTCCGGAGCTCACTCGGCGGATGTGCTCACGCGGCAGGTCACCCTCGAGGGAGAGGCGTACTTCTCCATCGCGGAGGATGAAGCCCGGCCGTTCGTCGTCACCACGGCCGCCGGCTCGGCTCGGGTGCTCGGGACGCGCTTCCACCTTGCCGCCCAGGCCGACGAGCTGGCCGTCGTGGTCGTCGAGGGACGGGTCGCGCTGGCCGGCCGGAACCAGGAGGTGGAGGTCGGCGCGGGACAGGCAACCCGCCTGGTGCGCGGAAACGCCCAACCGGTCGAGGACGCTCCCGGTGTCGAGGAGATGGCGGACTGGCTCCGCGACTTCCTGATCTTTCACGAAACGCCGCTCGGTGTGGCGATGCGGGAGATCGGCGAGCGGTACGGCACCGAGGTCGAGATCGGCGATCCCGCCCTGAAGGAAAGGACTCTGACGATGTGGTTCAACGGAAAGTCCCTCGAAGAGGTGATGACCGTGGTCTGCAGCGTGGTCGACGCGCACTGCACCATCGGCGAGGCCACGGTCCGGATCGAGGCCCGCGCGGCCGGGGCGCAGTCGTGAGGGGCCGGGGAGCACGCGGGGCAAGGCCCCCAGATGCTCGAGCCGCGACGCTCCCGGCGCGGGCGGGACGGTCGGCGGCCGCCCTCGCGCTCGTCACCGCCGTCATCGCGGCCCCTCTCGCCGCGCAGAAACCGCAGGAGGTCGCCCTCCTTCGCGGCCAGACCGGCGTCGAACCAGAACCTGGCTCCCTGCTCGCCACTCCCGCCGGCCTCACCGTCGACCGGCTGCCCCTGGCCGCGGCGCTCACCCGGCTCTCCGAGCGCTCGCGCGTCCAGATCGCCTTCAGCCCCAGCCTGCTCCCCACCGGCCACCAGGTCGCCTGCGAATGTGCCACGCTGAACATTGCGCGCGCCCTCGACCACATGCTGGAGGGCACCGAGCTGGGGTACGTCGAACTGGGAACCCAGGTGATCGTCGTCCCCCTGGCCCCATCCGGGGCGCCGCGCTTCGACGCGACCATCAGGGGCAGGGTCCGCACGGAGGTCGCGATTCCCCTCGAGGACGCAACCGCCATCCTCCGCCCGTCGGGCGATTCCACCGACGCGCGGATGGCCCTCACCGACGAGCTGGGCTTCTTCGCCTTCCACGACTTGGCCGCCGGCGCCTACGAGCTCACGGTCGGCCGCCTCGGCTACGCGGGCCACAACGCAGCGGTCACTGTAACGTCCGGTGGCGTCGCCGAGGTCGGGATCGCGCTGGCCGTGCGGCCGGTCCCGGTCGAGGGGATCCAGGTGGACGGTCTCGGCGAGCGCGACCGGGCGCGCTTCCGGGAGTCGGCGGCGGGCGTACCCATGGAGATGGGCCGCGCCAGCGTCCGGTCCATACCCGGCGCGGCCGAGGCCGACCCGGTCCGGACGGTCGACGCGCTCCCGGGCGTCACCCGGGTGTCCGAGATCGGAGCCTCCTTCAATGTGCGAGGCGGCTCGGCGGACCAGAACCTGGTCCTCCTGGACGGTGTCCCCATCTTCAATCCCTTCCACATGCTCGGGATCTTCTCGGTCTTCAATGCCGATATGGTCAAGCGGACGCAATTGCGTTCGGGAGGCTTCGCGGCCGAGTACGGAGGCCGGGCTTCGTCGGTGCTGCTCGTCGAGAGCGACCTGGGCGACGGGAAGTTCGGCGTCGACGCGGGACTCAGTCTCCTCACCGCGCGGCTCGCGGTTTCCGGGGGACTGCCGGAAGAAGCCAGGGACGGGTTCGGCCTGGCCGCCGCGCGGTGGCGGATCTCCGGGCGCCGCAGCTACGCCGACGTCCTGGCCAATCCGTTCCTGTCGGCCGACTTCCCCTACCACCTGGGGGACCGGCAGTTCGGCTTCGAGGCCTGGACCAGGGGCGGAAGCCGGCTGGGGATCACCTACTATTCGGGGACGGACGCCTTGAACCTGACGGCCTGGGAGCGCCTCGAGCGCTCTACATGGGATCCGGAACTCCACCCAGAACAGGACGTCACCTGGCGTTGGGGAAACAGGGCTCTCGGCTTCTCCTGGACGCGTCCCGGCTCCAATGGAGGCTCGCTCGACGTCCACGGGTCCTACTCGCGCTTCGAGGGCGATTTCAACCTGTCCGAGTTCGGGTCGCCGATGCTCGAGACCGCGATTCGGCGGGTCTCGCTGGGTGCGGACCTGGAGCTCAGGCCCACCTCGACGTTCCGTTGGCAATCGGGGCTGGGCCTCGAGTACCTGCAACATTCGGATATCAGCAGAGGCGAGGTCGAGTCGCTGGTGAGAAACGGCCGCTCGTCCGGCCTGGGGGCATCCGCCTATTCACAGTTCAACTGGTCCCCCAACCCGCGTTGGCTCATGGAGGGCGGCCTTCGCCTGGATCATTGGTTCGACAGCGGGACCAGCACCTCGCCCCGAATCGCCCTCAAGCGCTTCCTGTGGGACGGGCGCTGGGCGGTGCGACTGGACGCCGGACGCTACGTCCAGTTCCTGCAGTCGGTTCGGGACGAATCGCTGCCGATCGCGCTGGACTCGTGGGTGCTCGCGGGCAACGAAGTGTCGCCGCTGGTCTCCCGCCAGTTCCAGGGGGGATTGGAGGGCTTCTTCGGCACCGACGACGAGTGGTTCGCCTCGGCGGTGGGATTCCATCGCGGCTACGAGGGTCTCGCCGCGAGAAACTGGGCCGACGACCCCGGCGTTCGGTCGGACGACTTCAAGTCGGGTACGGGAAGATCCTTCGGAGCCGAGTTCCTTCTGCGACGGAACAGGGGCGCGACGACCGGGTGGGTGTCGGTCTCCCTGCTGAAGGCAACACGGGAGTTTCCCCGTCAGGGGCACGCGGGCATCGACAACATTGTGCCGTCCATCGAGTACCCACCCGCCTTCGACCGCCGCCTGGCGCTGGACCTGGTCGTTCAGCGCCGGCTGCCCTGGAGCGTGGAAGGCGGGCTGCGCTGGAGCCTCGGCACAGGTCTCCCGTTCACCCGCCATGCGACGTACTCCGTCAATCCCCGGAGGATGATCGACCTGCGGCCGGGCGGCCGGGAGTCGGTGGTTTGGCTGGGCCCGAGGAACGGCGAACGGTATCCGGTGCATCACCGGCTCGATATCAGCCTGCGCAAGGTTATTCGGAAGCGCTGGGGCGTGGTGACTCCCTGGCTCAACGTGCTCAACGTGTACAACCGCAGGAACGTGGTGTTCTACGAGTACGACGACTACTTCGGCCAGCCCGGGATCGGCCGGCCCGGGCGCCGGGGCGTCTCGCTTGTGCCGATCCTTCCCACCCTCGGAGTGGAGGTGTCGTTCTGATGCGCGCATTGAAGGGATTCCGTCCACGAGCTCGCTGGGCGATCACGGCGCTGCTGCCGCTGCTCGGCGCCTGCCTGCTGGACTGGACCGAAGTCCGGGCCCCGGCGCTCGTGATCGCGAGCGCGACCGTGGTCCTGACCGTAGACCCGATGGACTCGACCGTCCGGAGCACCGATGTCCTGGCCTACCTCGTCCGCGACTCCGCCGACGACCGGGTCCAGGGAGCGTCGGTGCGCATCGTCGATAAGTCCGGGCGGGCGTTGCGGCTCGAGGAGCTGCCCGATACGCGGGAGGTATGCCGCCCGGAAGGCGCTACCGCGGTGGGGACCTGTTACGTCGCTTCGGTCCCATCCGCCCATTTCGCACCGCTTGCGGAGCTGTCGCTGCAGGTCGCCCTGCCCGACGGGCGGCAGCTGTTCGGGACCAGCACGATACCCGGCCTCTTCACGCCATCACCACCATCCCTTGAGGACGGGCGCTGCCGCGCTGATCCGGAAACCAACTACAGGATCCGCTGGGGCTCCATCCGAGGTGCCTGGGCCCACATCGCGGAAGCGGAGTTCAAGGGACTCAGGCGCAACCTCTGGGACAGTCAGGATCCGCTGTATCTCACCGCCGCCTGGATGGCCAAACCCTCCTACCGTGCCGAAATGGGGTTTCCCCGGACGCTGATCGAAGGCAATGTGCCGTCCAACGCGCGCAAGGCGGCCCGCAGGCTGGAGTCCGGCCTGCCATGGGGGGTGACGGTCGACCTGGCCGTCGCGGCGATCGACCGGAACTGGGCCAATTGGATCCGTCCCGGCCAGGTGCACGTCGCCGGCGCGGTACCGGTTCCCTCGGTGTTCGGCGACGGCACCGGCATGTTCGGGACCGCCGTGCGCTGGACGGCAACGATCGAGTCGCGGGACGCCGTGGACGAGACGGGACTGGTGGATTGCGATATGGGGCGTGACTAGGGACAATCCCTGCGTGTGACAGATTTTACTGGGAATCTGGCCGTGAGCTCTATTCTTCGGACTCGAAAGCGGGCTCCATGTATACCCGCAACCTGTCTCTGTGACAGATTCTATATGGAATCTGGCCGTGAATCTGTCACGACCCGTGTAGTCGTCTCGACCCAGCCGCAGGTGAACAATCCCCGCCCGTCCTTCGTATGACAGGCTGAGCGCGGCGCGGGGGGAGGCGGAGCCGAACCAGCGACAAACCGCGATTCAACCTGTTCGCCTGATTCAGCAGAGGAGAGGATGACCCGATGGACTACGTGAACACCTGTCCCTCGTGCGGCGCGGACCGCGTCGCGGGAACCCAGTGGTGCACGCTCTGCCGCAGCAACATCGACAACCCCGGGCTCGGACGCCTGGCGACACCCGGCAAGCGACTCGGTGCCTACGTCCTCGACTCCGTCATTCCCCTTGGAGTGGCCTGGTTCATGTTCACGGCCTTCGTCTTCGACACCATACTCACCGGTAACGAACCCACCTTCGGGGTCGGTGCCCTGATCGCCCTGGGCGTCCTGGCGGCCTACTGCATCGTGGCGCTCGTGCTCTTCACCAGGGGGACCACGCCGGGCAAGCACCTGCTCCACATGCGCATCATCAAGGAGAACGGTGCCGGCGCGGGGTTCTGGACCATGCTCGGCCGCGAGTGGATCGGCAAATGGATCTCGGGCACTGTCTTCCTGCTGGGCTACGTCTGGATCCTGATCGACAGGGAAAACCAGGGCTGGCACGACAAGATCCTGGCGACGTACGTGGTGGAGGACTAGGCGAGGGTCCGCGGCCTCAGCACCCGCAGTTGATTTCGGTTCCCACCTGGCAGACCTCTCCTTCAGTGGCGTAGCCGTCCCGCTTCCACCAGTCGAGTCCCCCCATCAACTCGCGGACCCGGAATCCCAGCGTCAGGAGCTTGAGCGCAGTCTTTGTGGAAGCATTGCAGCCGATCCCGTCGCAGTAGCACACGTACAGCTTCGACCGGTCGAGCGACCCAGTGGAGTTCTCGTCGATCTCGCGGTGCGGAAGGTTGACCGATCCCGGGATGTGTTCGCGGGCATACGCCTCCGCGGAACGGCCATCGACCACGACGACGGGGTCGTTCCGGGTCATGGCTTCGAAGAGGTCCCACGAATCGGTCTCGAAGGCCAGTTTGGTCTTGTAGTGGTTGAGCTGGTTGATGTTCATGGACGCGGCGATCCTTGTCGAGAGGTTGCGCGCACGAGGCGCGTGGGGGACTCCAACCATACTTGTCATATTGTAATGTCGGGATTACATCTTCGCCGATCCCGTCTTCAGGACGCCCACGAACCCGACGGCAAAACGATGATCCTTCCGTTTCGGATCCTGACCTCCACCGCTCTCGCCTTCATCGTCGCGGCCACCACCACCTGCACGGAGGCGCCCGCCCCCCCTCCCCCGCCCATTCCCCCCGAAACCCTGGCCACCGAACACAAAGAGTGGCGCACGGGTCGCCGCAACAGCCTCGCCAACCCCGAAGGCGGCGTCGTGAGCTGGATCGGTCTGTGGGAACTGGCCGAAGGCTCGAACTGGTTCGGCTCCGACCCCACGCTTGCGATCGTGCTGCCCGCCGAGGATTCCCGCCCGCTCACCGGGAAACTCGAGCTTGCCGGCGGGCGGGTGCGTCTGACCCCCGAGGCCGGCCGTGGAATCGCCGTGCGCGACGGGGGCCCGGTGACCGGCCCGATGGACCTGCAGGACGACCGCAGCGGAAACACCACGATCCTGGACCTGGGCTCTCTCAGCCTGCGCATCCATGCCGAACGGGGCACCGACCGCCTCTGGCTCCGCGCATGGGACCGTGATTCGCCGCGGACCGACGCCTTCGAGCTGCCGCCCTACTTCCCCGTCGCCAACGAGTGGCGGGTGTCGGCGCGGTTCGATCCCTACGCGCAACCCCGCGGTGTTCCCATGGCCGACGTGAAGGGCGGGACGGTCGAGAATGTCTCGCCGGGTGAACTGGTCTTTCACGCGGGGGGACGCGAACACCGTCTCATCGCCTTCGCCAACGAAAGAAGCCGCGACTACCTGGTCATGCTACGTGACTCGACGGCCTTCGCCGACACCTACCCGCTGGGGCGCTACATGCACGTCCCCTTCCCGGACGACGATGGCTGGACGGTGATCGACTTCAACCGGCTGTACAATCCGCCGTGCGCCTTCACGCCGTTCTCGGTGTGCAGCTTTCCGCCGCGGGAGAACCGGCTTGCGCTTGCGGTGACGGCCGGGGAGAAGCGGCCGGAGGGGCCTCTGTACGTTTCGATCCGGTAGCCGGGCACACGGGTGCGGGCGGCCCGCGTCCGACACGAGCGTGCGGCTCCGAGTCGGCCCAACTCGTTTTCTTGCTTGCGATTCGTCCATCCCGCCCCGATTTTGGTCGCGGCGGTCACCCGGCTTCGAATGGTCAGCGCACCAGGACCGCTCACACCCTGATCCTGCCTGAGCCCCCCTCGTTCGAGGAGAACCGGATGGCATCCCCCCCTGGAACCGCAGCCGACCCCGGCGTCCGCTTCGAACCCGACCAAAAGCCGCCCTGGCCGATCGCGGCGGGGCTTGCACTTCAGTACTCCATCCTCGCCCTTGGCGGCGTGGTGCTTACGGTCGCAATCGTCTTCCGCAGCGCCGAAACCAGCGAGACCTACCTGGCCTGGGGGGCCTTCGGGGCGCTCCTGGTGTGCGGCCTCGCGACCATCGTGCAGGTCAGGCGGTTCGGGTGGCTGGGATCGGGTTACGTGCTCACGATGGGGACATCGGGGGCATTCATGGCGGTGTCGGTGGCGGCCCTGCAACAGGGCGGTCCGGGCCTGCTGGCCACGCTCGTGATCATCTCGGCGCTCTTCCAGTTCCTCCTTGCGGGGCGTCTCTCGCTGCTCCGGCGCATCCTCACGCCGACGGTGGCCGGAACCGTGATCATGCTGATCGCGGTGAACGTGATGCCGTTTCTCTTCGACTTTCTGGATAACGTCCCCGAGGGCAGCGATCCTCTCGCCTCGCCGGTGACGGTGCTCGCCACGCTCGTGGTGACGCTGGTGGTGATGTTGCGGTTCACGGGCCCCGCCCGTCTCTGGGGTCCGTTGATCGGGATCGTGGCGGGGTGCATCGCCGGCTCGTTCTTCGGCCTCATCGACGGCGCACCCGTGGGAGAGGCGGCACTGGTCGGGGTGCCCGTGGCGGGGTGGCCGGGTTTCGGGTTCGACTTCGGTCCCGCCTTCTGGGCGATCCTGCCCGCCTACACCTTCGTGACGCTGGTCGGCGCGATCGAGACGATCGGCGACGCCGTGGCGATTCAGCGCGTCTCCTGGCGCAAGCCGCGAGCCACGGACTATCGCGCCGTGCAGGGGGCGGTGGCCGCCGACGGGTTGGGCAACCTGCTCTCCGGCGTCTTCGCCACGGTGCCGAACACCACCTATTCGAGCAGCGTTTCGGTCGTGGAGATCACGGGGATCGCCGCACGCCGCGTGGGAATCTGCATCGGGCTGATCTTCTGCGTGCTCGCCTTCCTGCCGAAGGTGACGCAGTTGCTTCTGATCATCCCCGATCCGGTGATCGGCGCCTACGCGATGGTGATCATCGCGGTGCTGTTCGTGCTGGGCGCCCGGATCGCGCTGCAGGACGGCATGGACTACCGCAAGGCCACGGTCATCGGCTTCTCCTTCTGGGTCGGAGTCGGCTTTCAGAGCGGCCAGATCCCCACAACGGGACTGCCGCCGTTCCTGGAGCAAATGCTCGACAACGGGATGACCTCGGGCGGACTGACGGCCTTGGCCCTGACCGCGTTCATGGAGCTTTCAGGGCGGCGGCGCATGCGCATGCAAACCATGCTGCAGGTCGAGTCGCTGCCGAAGATCCAGCGTTTCCTGGAGGACTTCGCGGGTCGCAGGCGACTCGGGGACGAGCTGGCGGGGCGGCTCGTGCACGCGGCGGAAGAGACGCTCCTGCTGCTCGTCGGGGAGGCGGAGGATGATGCGACGCCCGGACAGCGGAGGCTGCGGCTGACGGCCCGGACCGACGCGGGCGGCGCCGAGCTCGAGTTCCTGTCCACCAGCGGCGAGGGCAATATCGAGGACCGCATGGCCGTGATCGGCGGGCACGTGGCCGAAGACCCGAGCGAACACGAGTTCTCGCTGCGGCTCCTGCGTCACCTCGCCACCTCGGTGCAGCATCACAAGTACGCGGATACCGATGTCGTGACCGTGCGGGTCGATCCTTCCACCACACCGAAGTAGCCGCTCGATGTCCTCACCAGCCGACAGCCGGCAGGATCTCCGCTACCAGGCCGACGAGACGCCCAGCTACCCGGTCTCCTTCGGGCTGGCCTTCCAGTACATCCTGCTCAACATCGCGGGGATCGTCATTACGGTGGCGATCGTGGTGCGTGCCGGTGGCGGCAGCGAGGACTACCTGACGTGGGCGGCGTTCGCGGCGCTGATCGTGTGCGGCATCACGACCCTGCTGCAGGCGAAACCGCTCGCGGGGAGGATCGGGGCCGGGTACATCCTGCTGATGGGGACTTCGGGGGTGTTTATCGCGGTGTCGGTAGCGGCGCTGCAGCTGGGCGGGCCCTCGCTGCTGGCCACCCTGATCGTGGCCTCGTCGCTCTTCCAGTTCCTGATTTCGACGCGCCTGTCGCTGCTGAGACGGGTCATTACGCCGACCGTGGCGGGCACGGTGATCATGCTGATCGCGGTGACGGTCATGCCGATCGGGTTCGACCTGAGCTTCCAGGCACCGGAAGGGGCGGCACCGGCGGCGGCACCGTTCACTGCGCTCGCGACGATGCTGATCACCATCGTGATCGTGTTGCGGGCAAGAGGGGCGCTGCGGCTCTGGGGGTCGGTGATCGGGGCGGTGGGCGGATGCCTGGTCGCAAGCGCGTACGGGATCTACAACATGGGACTGGTGGGCGAGGCGGCCTGGTTCGGTGTGCCGGCGGGGGGATGGCCCGGATTCGACCTGCGTCTGGGCGCCGAGTTCTGGGCCATGCTGCCGGCCTTCATTTTCGTCACGCTGGTGGGCGCGATCGAGACGATCGGCGATGGGATGGCCATCCAGCGGGTGTCGTGGCGCAAGCGGAGGGCGACGGACTTTCGCGCCGTGCAGGGCGCGGTCGCCGCGGACGGGGTGGGCAATCTCCTGTCGGGCCTCTTCGCGACGGTCCCGAACACGACCTACTCCAACAGTGTGTCGATCGTGGACATCACGGGGATCGCCGCGCGCCGGGTGGGCGTCTGCATCGGCGTGATCTTCATCGCGCTGGCCTTCTTCCCCAAGGCCGCCGCCGTGCTGCTCGCGATCCCGGACCCGGTGGTCGGCGCGTACATCATCGTGCTGATCGCGATTCTCTTCGTGCTGGGCGTCGAAATGGTCGCGCAGGACGGGATCGACTACCGCAAGGCCACCATCATCGGGGTCTCGTTCTGGGTCGGGGCGGGCTTCCAGAGCGGGCAGATCCCGTCGGAGTATTTCGGGACCTGGGCCGGGTCGTTGCTGGAGAACGGGATGACCTCGGGCGGACTCACCGCGATCATTCTGTCGGCCTTCATGGAGCTATCGGGGCCGCGGCGGCGGCGCATCGAGACGGAGTTGAATGTCGGGGCGCAGCCGAAGATTCGCGCCTTCCTGGAGGACTTCGCCTCGAAGTCCGGATTGGGGGACGAGATGGCGGGGAGGATGGGACTCGCGGCCGAGGAGACGCTGCTGGTGCTGCTCGAACAGTCGGACCGGGATGAGGCGCTGGGGGAGCGTCGGCTACGGGTAACGGCTCGTGCCGAGTCCGGTGGGGCCGAGCTCGAGTTTCTCGCGGCCACCGGCGAAGGCAACATCGAGGATCGCATGGCCCTGGTCGGCGGGCGTGCGGCCGAGGTGCCGGTCGAGCACGACTTTTCGCTGCGGCTGCTGAGCCATCTGGCTACGTCGGTACGGCACCAGAAGTACCACGATACCGATATCGTGAGCGTGCGGGTGGATCCGGTGGGAGTCTGACAGCCCGCCCACATGGGCGACTATCGCCGCGCGTGGTGTTCCTCGTAGTGCTTGCCGAGCCAGTCCTCGCCGTAGTCGTTGCCGGGGTCGCGCATGATGCTGTGCACATGATTGGCCGCGCTGCCACCGACTCCGCCCTCGACGATGTATTCGATGAGCACGGAGGGGCCGTGAACGCGGTAGTAGTACCGCGCCGACATGTCGCCGGTGGGACCGATCCAGGCAAAGTGAAGGGCGTCCAGACCGTCCGCACGTATCTTTTCCAGCTGCGCGTCGGCCGCGCCATGGTCAGCGTTGGCGGCGTATTCTTCGACCAGATCCCACAGCAGGACGCGCTGGGTCTCCGTGAGCGCGGAAGCGGGAAGCCCGGCGAACTCGCTGAGACTCCCCTTGCGGCCGGGGCCGGTGAGCACGTCGCGCGGGATTTCGTCACCCAGCACCGCGGCGGAGCGCTGGTCCTCATCGAGCGCCTGCAGCAGTCGCCAGCCCCTTTCTCCTTCGTTGGCCAGCACCCGCCAGCCCGCGTCCAGCCCGTTTTTGATCTCGTGGGGCTCGGCGCCGAGAAAAAGCGGCGTGAAGGCGACGCGGTCACCCGCCACCGTGAAGCTGGCGGCCAGATGGTGGCCGTTGATGAGCCACCCCCAGGCGGGATCGCCGGGTTGGCCGAAGATGGCGACCCAGTAGTTGGCCGACGTCCAGCTCTCCACGAGCTCGGCCGGGAGGCGACGCTCGCCGCTGGCCACGGCCGCCACCGCCTCATCGTGCAAAACCTCGTCGAGGCGGATTACGCCCGCGATCTTCTGATATCCCTGGCTGCTTGTGGATGCTCGCAGGAGGTCGTGGAAACGCCGCCTCTGCAAGTCGGTGAGATCGCCCACCCTGACGCCGCCGCGCTCGACCATGCTCGCCGGAAGGTTGCTCCAGCGCGTTCGCTCCGAATCGGCGTCGAAGGCGAACTCGGCGGCGCTCCGCTGCTCGCTGGACAGCGCGGCCAGAAACTCCCGGGCTGTCTGCGCCATCCGTTCCGGCGAGGTCGCGGCGATGGGATGAAGCGATGCTTCCGCGACCACTCCGGACGAGCGCGGGGAAGACGTGTCAAGATCGGAGGATTGCGGCTGGGCGTTGCCGTCGCGACACCCGGCCAGTGCGAAGCTGGTGACCAGCAGGAACGCGGGCAGCGCGGTGACGGCTGAACTCAAGCGGATTCGACTCACGGCAGGTTCCTTTGGCTTGATGACATTCTGCGCGACATCCCGGCTACCCTATGGTACCACGATCCGACAGATCGCCAAAACCGCCACGCGAACTTCGAGAGCCCGGGAACCCGGGACACGCTCGCTGCCGATTCGCCTGAATCTCAATTCGTTCGTCCATCGTCACTTCGAACGACCATTGCGGGGGGTTTTGTCCGCAGATCGCCAGATGTAGCTTGCCGGCATGGCACGAAGCACGCGGCCCCTCCATATCGCCCAGTTGGTCCCCGGCGATGACGCCGACTTTCTGCACCTCGCCTGCCTCAACTACCGGGACGATCGCCCTGACTTCCGCCGGCGCGCACGCGACCTGCTTGCGGAGGACCCGGCGCTCGGCCTGCGTGACATCTGGTCCGCGGCGTGCGTGGGCAACATCGAGTCTGCTCGCCGCATGCTCGACGCCGACCCGCCCCTGGTCAACGCGCGGGGCGGATGGTTCAACTGGGAGCCGCTGCTTTACACGACCTATTCACGCGTAGAGGCGCCCGGGGGTTCGACCCTGGAGTTGGCGAGGCTCCTGATCGAGCGCGGTGCCGACCCGAACGCCTGCTATCTCTGGGGAGGTGACTACCGCTTCACCGCGCTCACGGGCGCATTCGGCGAAGGGGAGCAGGGCCCGGTGAACCAGCCAGCGCACCCGGAGTGGGAGGCGATGGCCCGGCTGCTCCTCGACGCGGGCGCGGATCCGAACGACGGGCAGGCGCTGTACAACCGCATGTTCGGGTCATGCAACCGCTGCCTGGAGATCCTGCTCGAGTACGGATTGAATCGGCGGCACCGGGTCAACTGGCGATCCGGCAAGGGACGGGTGCTCGATTACCAGTTGGATTGGGCGGTGCGCAAGCACCATGTCGCGCGCGCGAAGCTGCTGGTCGAGCACGGGGCTGACGCCGCGGGGCGGACAAACGGCGGCATGAGCCTCTCCAGGGCCGCCGTGATCGCGGGCCACCCCGGCCTCGCCGATCTGCTGGTTGCGCACGGGGCGAAATCCCCGCGGCTGGACCGGGTCGACCGGTTTGCGGGCGCGTGCATGATGGGCGATGCGGTGGCCGCGCTCGAAGCCATCCGGCGGGATGCGGATCTTCCCGGGCGGGTTCAGTCGCGGCACCATGGCCTGATTGAGGACGCCGCCGGCGCCAACCGGTTGGATGCGGTCAAGCTCATGGCGGACCTCGGCTTCGACCTTGAGCAGGGGACCTTCGGGGCACCGCTGCACATGGCGGCGGTGAACGGCCACCTGGAAATGGTGGAGTTGCTGGTCGGCCGGGGGGTGGACGTGTCGGCGACGGATCCCGAAGGCAGAACGGCCCGGGACTGGGCGGGGTGGCGGGGGGAAGCGGAATGTGAACTGTACTTGTCAAGATGTCAACTGTAGTTGACAGAATGATCAGAATAGCCTACCTCGGGCCCGAGGGCACCTACAGCGAAGAGGCCGCACTCGCGCATGCCCGCCGGGCCGACGGGCCGGCGGACGAACGCACCCGTCCCGCGCACACCCGCCGGGCTGTCGCGCCACGCGGCGAGTCCCCCCGACTTGTTCCTTTCGCCAGCATCCCGGCCGCCGTCCGGGCCGTCGAGAAGGGCGCGGCGGAAGAGGCGGTCGTACCGGTGGAGAACAGCCTCGAAGGCATCGTGACCCACACGGCCGACCTCCTCATCCACCACACACCGTTGAAGATCCGCAGAGAGATCGTTCTTCCGATTCACCACTGCCTGGTGGTTCAGCCCGGCGTGGTCCCGGGCGATGTGCGTGTCGTGTATTCGCATCCCCAGGCGCTTGCGCAGTGTCGCGGCTACCTCGAGCGCCATCTGCCGGGCGCCGAACCCGTGGCCTCGCTCAGCACGGCGGGCGCGGTGCGGGACATGCAGGGCAGCGAGCGCCCCGCGGCCGCCATCTCGAGTCTGCGTGCTGCCGAGATCTTCGGCGCGAAGGTGGCCGAGCGCAACATAGAGGATGTGTCCAGCAACAAGACGCGGTTCGTGGTCCTCGCCGAGCGCGACGCCGCCCCCACCGGCCGCGACAAGACCTCAATCTGCTTCGACTTCAGCGAGGACGCGGCGGGGATTCTGCACGGTGCGCTGGGCGAACTCGCGTCGCGCGGGATCAACATGCTCAGGATCGAGTCCCGTCCCGACCGGCGCAGCCTGGGGCGCTACATCTTCCTGATCGATCTGGAGGGGCACCGCACGGACGCGGTCGTGCACGAGGCGCTGGAGGGGATCCGGGACCGCGCGACGATGTTCAGGGTGCTGGGGTCGTATCCGCGGGCTGGGTGAATAGTCCGACACGCCGCGGCGGGAGTCGTGGGGGCGGGTCGGGGCGTTGGCCGGGCACGGCACCGGAGCACCGCTGGAGCGGGATCAGGTCACCTGGGGGAACGGCCGGGCGAGGGGCGCAGGAGGCGCCAGATCGGCTCGCGCGAGGGGGACGCCAGGGTGAGGCCGCCGTCCCGCGCATCGTCCCGGCGACGACGTTCGATCTGGACTTCGTGGCGGCCGAGGGACGGTACGGGCGTCCCCGGCGGGGGTGGAATGACGCGCAACACCCGGCCATTCCGGTCGAGGACCATGACTGGGCCCTGGACGACATCGTTGCTCAGATCGAGGACCTGGCCGGGCTGGTCGGCGGCCGGGTCCGGGGGAGCGGCGTTCGCGAGTTGGTAGTCATCGGCCAGGGACACGTCCACCAGGTAGCCCACGTCTGCCATCGCCTGAAGGGTGATGGCGCTAAACGGGTTCGCTACGCCCAGAGTCAGCGCGGGAGTCATTCCCTCGCGTCCGAAAACCCCCTCATGCCAATGGCTGTAGTCGGGTGACGAAATCGGGACCTTGGCATAGGGGTATGCCGCGCCTCCCGCCGCGTCGAAGGCCTCGATGGCCAACGACCCATGGAAATGCGGGTCGTCGCCGGTGTCGAGCAGCCCGTGGGAATCCCAATAGTGGTCTGTGAACCCGAGACCGTGGGCAAACTCGTGGAATGCCACGGTACCCAGCATCCCGAGCGACATCAGCCAGTCGATGTCGTCCTCGTCGAACCAGGTCGCGGAGACCACGGGAGTGCCGTCGGACCGGCGAATGTAGCAGTACCCGGCGTAGGCCAGGGTGCCTCCAGGGCCATCTATGGAATCGACATGCACCATTACGAGGTGGTCGTCCACGGCTTCAACAGGTGCCACGAGGTCCAGACACTCGGGATTGGAAATACCGACATTGGCCAGTTCCGTGCGGCGCAGCACCGCTTCCCAGGCATTTCGTGCTGCTTCAAACCAGCCACGCTGAGCCTCCGTGACCGCCGGAGTAAAGCCGAGCACCATGTCGAACCCCGGCACAACCCGCACTTCAAACGATGCCGTCGCGGAAAGGCCTCCCGGATCGGTTGCGGTGACCGAGACGGTCGCGGAGCCGTGGCCAGTCGCCGTGACGAAGATTCTGTCGCTCATGATTTCGGGGTCGGCCACCGAGTTGTTCGACGACTGGCCGGCGTACGTGAGCGGATCACCGTCGGGGTCGCTGAAGTACGGCTCCAGGTCGGCCACGTATTCCTCGTCAACCAGGAGCACCCCGTCCGGGATCTTGCCGACCGTGAGCGGTGCCCGGTTGGGGCGCCGCTGCACGGTCACACGGTAGCTCTGCACGGCCTGAAGTCCTTCAGGATCCTCGGCGGTCACGGTGATGGTCGCCGTGCCGACGGCACGGCCCCTGACGGTGACCCTGTTCCCGGATACGGTCACCGTGGCCGTCGCCGTACGCGAAGAAGTGGCAGTGTATGACAGGTCGTCCCCGTCCAGATCGGTGAAGTAGGCCGATGCATCAACCGAGGCTGACCTGCCCCGGGCTATCGTGGTATCGGTGATCGTCCCCACCGTACGGGGCGCCTGGTTGGGAACGGCCACGACGAAGGACTGTAGCGCCGACAACCCCTCAGGATCCCTGGCCGTCACCCTGACCTCGGCGATCCCTCTCGCGACTCCGCGCAGGGTCAGTACCCCACCCAGCACCGTCGCCCTCGCACGCTCCGTGTCCGACGAGACTGCGAAGTAGCGGAGCGTGTCCCCATCGGGGTCGGCAAAGTAGTCCGCAACATTCAACGTTGCCGAACCGCCAGCCTGTACCACGCGGTCAGCGATCGAGCCCACGGTGACCGGCGGCCGGTTCGGCACCCTCACCCCGAAGCCCTGTTCGGCCTTCAGCCCACCCGGATCGGTTGCGACAATCGTCACCGTCGCCTGTCCCGCCGCAATACCCGTCAAGGTCAAGACATTGTCCGCCATCGCGATCGCCACCCGCGTCGTGTCCGACGACGCGGCGGCATACTCCAGTCCCTCACCGTCCGGCTCCTTGAAGTGTGCCGCAACATCGAACGCCGCGACACTGTCCACCTCCAGCTCGAGGTCCGGCAGCGTGCCCACCGCCTCGGGCGCCCGGTTCGGCACAGTCGCGACGAACTCCTGCCCCGCCCACAGCCCCTCCGGATCCTGCGCCGTTACCGACACCGTGGCCATCCCCACCGCCACCCCCCTCACCGTGACCTCGCTGCCCGTCACGGCCACGGAGACCGTCGCCGCATCCGACGTGGCCACCGCGTACTCAAGCTCCTGTCCGTCGAGTTCGACGAAGTTGGCGGCGACATCGATGGTCACCGAGTCGCCCACATGAACTTCCCGAGCAGCCACCGTGCCCACCGCTTCGGGCGCCCGGTTCGGCACCGTGACCGCGAACTGCTGCTCGGCGGCCAGCCCTTCCGGATCAGTTGCCGTCACGGTCACCGCGGCACTCCCGACGGTGATCCCGGTCACCACCACGGTGCCCTCCGACACCGAAACCGCCGCCAGGGCCGTGTCCGACGAGGCGGCCATATACGCCAGCGTGTCCCCATCCGGGTCGCTGAAGTGCGCGACCACCTCGATCTCAACCGTGTCGCCCACGTACACATCCTGCTGCGCGATCGTGCCGACCGCGTGAGGCGGCCGGTTCGGGACGGTGACCACGAAGCTCTGTTCGGCCGTCAGCCCACCCGGGTCGGTCGCCGTCACGGTTACAGTCGCGTTGCCCTTGGCCACGCCCGCGACCGTCACCTCACTGTCAGTCACCCCCACCGCCACCCGCATCGTGTCGAACACCACCGCCGAGTATTCCAGTTCCTGCCTGTCGGGGTCGGTGAAGTACTCCGCCACATCCAGGACCGCCACGCTGTCCACCTCCACTTCCCGGTCCGCGATCGTCCCTACCGCAACCGGCGCCTGGTTCGGGACCGTCACCTCGAAGCTCTGCTCGGCGGACAGCCCCGCGGTGTCCTGTGCCGTCACCGTGACGTTCACGATCCCCACGGCCACCCCGGTCAACGTCACCATGCTGCCCGACACCGCCACGATTGCCAGGGTCGTGTCCGACGAGACCGCCTGGTATGCCAGTTCGTCCCCATCGGGGTCCGCGAAGTACCCGGCGACATCGACCTCCGCCACGCTGTCCACGTAGACGTCCACGTCCCCGATCGTGCCGACGACCACCGGCGTGCGGTTCGGAACCATGACGGCAAAGGCCTGCTCCGCGGTCAGCCCTTCCGCGTCTCGCGCCGTCACCGTCACCATGGCGCTCCCCGCGGCCACACCGGTTACGGTCACCATGCTCCCTGTCACGGAAACCGTCGCGTTGGCCACGCTGGACGAAACCGCCGAGTAGGTCAGCGTATCCCCATCCGGGTCGGCGAAGTACGACGCGACATCGACCACCACCGCGCTGTCCACCTCCACTACCTGCTCTGGGATCGTGCCAACCGCTCGCGGGGCCTGGTTTGCCGGCGGCTCCGTGCCGCCGTCACAGGTGAGGATCCCGGCCGTGGCGAGGGCGACCGCCAGCCCGAACCCGAGCGTGCGCGATGGCTTCCAGCTCAATTGGCTTCGTGCCTCGAGGGGCTCGGGCGATCGTCCGGCGCGGGGTGCATGGGGCATTGGCTGCTTCGTCCTTCTCCTACTTCACCTCCACAACGAAATAACGCCTCTTCCCCGCTCGCACGACAAGAAATCGCCCCTCAATTGGATCATTTGTCCCCACCACCGCCCCCCGCTCGCCCACCCTCTCGCCGTTGAGATACACCCCCCCACCCGTCATCAGCCGCCGCGCCTCACTGCGGGAAGCCGTCATTCCGTGGTCGCACATCAGCACGGCCAACTCCACCCCGTCCCCCTCGAGCGCCGACCTGGCCAGCACGGTGGAGGGCACGTCGGCGAAGATCTCGGCAATGTCCCCCGCCCCGAGCCCCTCCAGGCTGCCCCCGAAGAGCACGCGCGAGGCCCGTTCGGCGCGCTCCAGCCCGTCCGCGCCGTGCACCGTGCGCGTCATCTCCGCCGCCAGCCGCTTCTGCGCCTCGCGCCGATGCGGCCGTTCGGCCGCAGCCGCCGCGAGTTCGTCCACGGCGGTCCGGTCCAGCAGCGTGAAGCGCTTCAGGTAGTCGACCACGTCACCGTCGTCGGTGTTCACCCAGAACTGGTAGAAGCGGTACGGCGAGGTGCGCTCGGGATCCAGCCACACGGTACCCTCCTCGGTCTTGCCGAACTTGACGCCGGCCGCCGATTCCACGAGCGGAAAGACGACGGCGTGGCACCGCGGCCCCCCCATGCGCCGCACGAGGTCGATCCCCGCGGTGATGTTCCCCCACTGGTCGGAGCCGCCCATCTGCAGGGTGCAGCCGTAGCGGCGGTTCAGTTCGCGGAAGTCGTACGCCTGCAGCAGCTGGTAGCTGAACTCGGTGAAGGAGATGCCCGACTCCTCCTCGGCCAGGCGTCGGCGCACCGACTCCTTGCGGAGCATTGCGTTGACGGAGAAGTGCTTGCCGACATCGCGCAGGAAGTCCACCAGCCCCAGCCCGTCGAGCCAGTCGAGATTGTTCGCCATGCGGGCCGGCGCGGTGCGCGACTCGAAGTCCAGGAACGACGCCAGCTGGCGGTGGATCCCCGCGGCGTTCTCCTCGGCCTGCTCCCGGTCGAGGAGGGCGCGTTCCGAGGCCTTCCCCGACGGGTCACCGATCAGCCCGGTCCCGCCCCCGACGAGCGCGATCGGACAGTGGCCCGCACGCTGCAGGTGCACGAGTCCCATGATGGGGACCAGCGACCCCACGTGCAGGGACGAAGCGGTCGGATCGAAGCCGATGTAGCCCGTCACCTGGCCAGCCGCGAAGGCCGCCGCCGCGTGCTCGCTCGCGTCCGCGAGGAGGCCGCGCCAGCGAAGTTCCTCGATCATGTGGTCTCCCTTGGGTTTCTGCTCGCGCCGGGCGCGCGCGGCGCCGCTTCCAGCTCCGGCCCGAAGCGCTCACTCACTGCCGGCCGCATTACCTTGCCCGTCCAAGTGCGGGGCAGGTCGTCGACCACCACAATGCGTGTGGGGCAGCGGCCGCGTACCAGATGTTTCCGGCAGTGGCGGCTCACGGCGGCGGCGGTCACGGCAGCCGGTTTGGCCTCGACCACCGCGCCCACGACCTCGCCCCACGCCTCGTCGGGAAGGCCCAGCACCACCGCTTCGCGCACCCCCGGCAGCGCCTCGATCACCCGCTCGACCTCGCCGGGACTGACATTGAGCCCCCCGCTTACAATGATCGCGCCGGCGCGCCCCTCGATCCAGACGAGGCCGTCTTCGTCGACGCGGCCGAGGTCTCGGGTGGCGAACCATCCGTCGCGGTCGGTCGGAAGCGGTTCGGGAGGGCCCCCGGGGCCGCGGATCACGACGGAGGCGAGCGTCGGGCCACGAACCTGGAGGGTGCCGCCGGGGCCGGAGCGGACTTCAGTGCCGCGCAGGGGGAGTCCTGCGGTGCCGGAGTGTTGCCGGGCCAGGGCGGGGGGTGCGGTGGCAACCTGGGAGGCGGTTTCGGTCATGCCCCAGGTGGTGGCGATGGGAAGTCCGGCGGCACACGCCTGGTCGAGGAGCGCACGGGGGGCGGCCGCGCCGCCGACCAGGACGCAGCGCAGGGATCCGGGGACGGGATGGCCTTCGAGACGGGCGAGGACTCGCTGCAGCATGACCGGCACTATGGCCAGGTGGGTCAGCTCGCCGGCCAGGATCGCGCGGGCCACCGCACCGGCATCGAACGACGGCCAGAGCCGCACGGACGCCCCCGTCATCACCGCCCGCACAATCAGCGAGAGGCCGCCGATGTGGCCCGGTGAGAGACACAGGCCCCAGCGGTCGCCGGGTCCGAGGCCGAGGCGGTTCGCGACGGCGGAGGCGGAAGCGGCGAGGCTGTAACGGGTGAAGCCGAAGGCCCTGGGGGGGCCGGTGGAGCCGGAGGTGAGGATGTAGGCGATGACGTCGGGGCGAAGGGTGCTACGGTCTTCCCCGTGAGGCTCTGGGGGATCGCGGAGTAGGTTATGTAAACCATGATTGTCAATATGTAAACTGGAGTTTACAGTTTGGCGTGCGTATTCGATCTCCGTCGGTGTTAGCCGCTCGTGCAGGGGCACCGCGACATACCCCGCCCTCCACAGGCCGAAAAGGGCGGCGATGGCGTCGGGACCGGGGTTGACGCACAGGGTAGCCGTAGCGCCGGGGGTCGCGCCCTGCGCCCGAAGGCCGGCCGCCATGGCAGCCACACGGGCACCCAGTGCCTGGTAGTTCATGTGGCCGCCGTTCCAGGCCAGCGCGATCTCCGACGGGGTTTCGGCCGATCGCCGGGCAAGGTCGTCGGCGGGGGTGGAAGGGGGTGACGCCTGGTCCGGGTTGGATGGCCGCTGCGCCGCGTAATCGCCCCTGTCAACCAGGCGGGTCGAGCCGGACTCTCCGGTCAAGATCAGGCGAAGGGGCCTATTGCCCCGAGAAGCGCACCCACACCAAGACCCGCACCGTAGAGTGCAACACCTCGCGCGGTCATGCCGAGTGCGGGGTTGAGCGTGCGCCGGTCGACCGTCTCAGGTTCCCGAGCCACCGCCAGGATGCGAGACGCCGCCGGCATGCAGGGCAGCCCGCCCGCAAGGGAAAGGAGCGTCCACGGGGACCACTCCATCGTTGTCATACCGATCGCGACGACTGCGGCCGCAGCAGCAAGACACGCGAAATACTGGACCGCCGAAAACGTGTCCCCGAACCGCACGGCAAGCGTACGTTTGCCGGCGGCCCCGTCGGTCTCGCGGTCTCGCAGATTGTTCACCACCAGCATGGCCGTGCTGAACGCCCCGAGTCCCGCGCCCGCCATGATCGCGCCGGGGGACCACACCTGCGCCTGCACGTAGTAGGTGGCGGCCGTGGCGACCGGCCCGAAGAAGACGAAGACGAAGACGTCGCCCAGGCCGTGATAGGAGAGCGGGTACGGTCCACCGGTGTAACAGACGCCCATCAGCATCGAGGCGAGCCCCACCGCAATGACGGGCCAGCCCGCGACCCACGCCAGGTACACGCCCGTCAAGGTCGCCAGCGCCAGGGTGATCACCATCCCGCGAAAGACGGCCTCGGGCGGAAGAATGCCCGCCTGGGTCACCCGCACCGGGCCGAGCCGGTCTCCCGTGTCGCCGCCCTTGACGAAGTCGTAGTAGTCGTTGGCAAGGTTGGTCGCGATCTGGATGAGGAGCGCGCCGACCATGGCGGCCAGCGCGGGGAGAAGTGCGAAGACGCCGTCGGCCGCCGCAAACCCCGAACCGGCGACGACGGGGGCGGCGGCCGCGGAAAGGGTGCGCGGACGGGTGGCGAGGATCCAGGCCTGGGTACGCGTCACCACGGCAGCCACGGATACTTGCGGAAGTCCGGCTTGCGCTTCTCCAGGTAGGCGTCGCGCCCCTCCTGGCCCTGTTCCGTCATGTAGAAGAGCAGCGTGGCGTTGCCGGCCAGCTCCTGCAGCCCCGCCTGTCCATCCACGTCGGCATTCATCGCCGACTTCAGCAGCCGGATCGCCAGCGGGCTGTGCTCGAGGATCCGCTGTGCCCACCGGAACCCCTCGTCCTCGAGCTCTTCCACCGGCACCACCTTGTTGACCAACCCCATCTCCACCGCCTCGGCGGCATTGTACTGGCGGCAGAGGTACCAGATCTCGCGCGCCTTCTTCTGCCCCACGATGCGCGCCAGGTACGACGACCCGAAGCCGCCGTCGAAGCTGCCCACCTTGGGTCCGGTCTGGCCGAAGACGGCGTTGTCCGCCGCGAGCGTGAGGTCGCAGACGACGTGCAAGACATGGCCGCCGCCGATGGCGTATCCCGCCACCAGCGCAATCACCGGCTTGGGCATGGTGCGGATGAGCCGTTGCAGAACGAGGACGTTGAGACGCGGCACGCCGTCACCCCCCACGTAGCCCGCGTCCCCGCGCACACGCTGGTCCCCGCCCGAGCAGAAGGCGTACTTGCCGTCCTTCGAGGGGCCCTCGCCGGTGAGCAGCACGACGCCGATCGACGGGTCCTCGTTGGCGTCGTTGAAGGCGTCGAGAAGCTCGAAGAGGGTCTCGGGGCGGAACGCATTGCGCACCTCGGGGCGGTTGATGGCGATGCGCGCGACCCCGTCGCGCTTCCTGTAGGTGATGTCCTCGTAGGACTTGACGGTCTGCCATTCGGTGGCGGTCATGTCTCTTCCCGGTTCATGAGTTCGTGCACGCGGCGGGCGACCCGCGCGCGGGTGCGCTCGTGGCGCTCCCGGTTCCGTTCGCGGTCGGTCCGCACCCGGATGATCTCCGTGCCGGTGCGCCGGCAGCCGGCCGCGACGGCCTTCTCCAGTTCGGCCGGGGTGGCCGCGTCGGTGAAGCGCAGTCCGTACAGGTGCGCTGCGTGGGCGAAGTCGAGCCCGTGCGGTGTGGCAAAGTACGGCGTGAACGCCGGCTCGAAGCCGCGGATGGGGAGCATGTGAAAGATGCCGCCCCCGTCGTTGTCCACCAAGACGAAGACGACGTTTAGCGTCCTGTCGCGCGCGGCCAGGAGGCCGTTCATGTCGTGGTAGAGGGCGATGTCGCCGATCAGCGCCACAACCGGGCCGGCACCGCCCCCAGCGCACCCCATGACCGTCGAGACGACACCGTCGATCCCGCTCGCGCCGCGGTTTCCGAAAACCTGGACGTCGAGGGGAGCCGGGCGGCCGTACCCGTCGACGTCGCGGACCGGCATGGAGGAGGACGCGAACAGGGTCGCGCCGGGCGGGAGGGCGCGGAGTGTGGCGGCCGCGTAGGCGCCCTCGTGGTCCGCGTCGGCGTGGTCGTCAT
Source organism: Longimicrobiales bacterium (assembly GCA_965211795.1). Classification (GTDB taxonomy): domain Bacteria; phylum Gemmatimonadota; class Gemmatimonadetes; order Longimicrobiales; family Gaopeijiaceae; genus Bin94. The sequence continues at coordinate 1,186,910 of OZ242973.1, read as the reverse complement.
CGATGGCAGACCACGCGGCCGCTTCGATCTCCATCCAGTCGCGCGTCCAGGGGGGACGGGGGAGCGGGTCGCCGTCCCGGCCGTCGGCCAGCCTGTTGAGCACCCGCCCGGCCGAGGCGTGCAGGTAGTGTTTCGCGAGGCCCTGGTAGTCCTTCCGATGTGCCCCGTCGTCGATGACGACCTGCGTGGCCTGGTGCCAGTGTTCGAGGGCCGCCTCCAGCGCTCCCGACGTGGGGGTGCGGCCGATCCGGATGATGAGGTCGGGGTGCAGCCGGCGAAGGACTTCGTCGTCGCGCAGGAAGTGATCGTACGCGCCGAGGACCGGGGCTGATGCGGGGTCGCCGAGGCCGCGCTCGAAGCGGGCACCGGAAAGAGGATCGGCGAGCGCCGGCACACCCGTTCGTGTGGCGAAGCGAACCACGGCCGGACCGTCCAGACCGGGATCGGCGACGGGACCCGCGACCAGGAGCGGCCGCCGCGCGGTCTCCAGGCGGAGGGCCAGCAACGTATCCTGGTCGTGCCCCCGCGCACGCCGGCCACCCTCCCGGGCCCCCGGCCGGCCGGGGTCACCACGCTCGATCGCTTCGGCGGCCGCGGTCAGATTCGGAGGCACGTCCTCGCTGCCGCCACCCAGCTCAAGTCCCTCCGGCGACTCCGGCTCCAGCGGCTTGTCGAAGGGCACATTGAGGTGCACGGGTCCGCCCGGCGGCCCCATCGCATCACGGGCGGCGCGGCGCACGACCTCGATGACCGAACGGGGTCCCACCGCCCTGAGCCCATGCACCGACGGCAGCGGAAGGTCGGCCTCGAAGCGCACCCGTTCCCCGAAGATGCCCGGCTGCTCGATTGTCTGGTTGGCGTCCGCGCCGCGCATTTCCGGCGGCCGATCGGCGCTGACCACGATCAGCGGCACATCCGACAGGTCCGCCTCGACCACCGCCGACAGCAGGTTGGCCACCGCGGTGCCCGAGGTCGTGATGACCGCGGCCGGGCCCAGGTGGCTGCGTCCGTAACCGAGCGCGAAGAACCCGGCGCAGCGTTCGTCCAGATGGACCCGGATCCTGATCCCGGCCAGCATCTGCGCCGCCAGCACCAGGGGCGCGGAGCGGGAGCCGGGCGCGATCTCCACCTCCTCGACGCCGCACTCCGCGAGGGCCTCGAGGATGGCCCGGGCCCACTTGAGATTGAACGCGCCGGTGGTCAACCGGTCGCCGCCTGTGCCGAGAACTCGGCCCGCGCCATCGCCCTGAGCACCGAATCGAACTTGAGCTCGGTCTCCTCCCACTCCAGCGACGGGTCCGACCCCGGCACGATCCCCGCCCCGGCGAAGAGGCGCCAGCCGGCGCCGCGCGAAACCGCCGAACGCAGCGCGGGCACGAACATCCCCTTTCCGTCCGATCCCGTCCAGCCCACCGGTCCCGCGTACCAGCCGCGGTCGAAGACCTCGCTCCCGGTCAGGATCGAGCGGGCGACGTCACGGGGCTTCCCGCACACGGCCGGCGTCGGGTGGAGGGACGCGAGGATGTCGAGGAGCGTGACGCCTTCGGGGATGCCGGCTGCGATCTTGGTCTCCAGGTGCTGGATGCGGGCCAGCGTAAGCACGTGCGGCTCCACGTCGCGTTCCACCGTGCAACCGAGGGCGGACAGCCTGGCCACCATGTGCCGGACCACGAAGTCGTGTTCGGCCCGGTCCTTGTCGCTGTTGAAGAGACGGCGCGCCAGCTGCGCGGTCTCGACCGAATCGGCGCCGACCCCGGCGCTTCCTGCCACCGCCGTCGCCCGCACCACCCCGTTCACCACCGTCGCCAGCGTCTCCGGCGCCGCCCCCACCACCGCCTCCCCGGGCGCGGGCTCGAAGAGGAACACATGGCTCCCGGGGCTCTCCTGCCAGAGCGCGAGGACCAGGTCGAGCGGCGACACCGGACGGGTGGGCGTGACGTCCAGCGTGCGGGCCAGCACCACCTTCTCCGCCTCGCCGGCCTGGATCCGGTGGAGCGTGTGCCAAACCATACGGCTCCAGGCGGCCCGCTCGGCGGCTCGCGCGTTCCGTGCCGACAATACCCCGGACCTGCTGTGTGGGGATGGCACCGGGTTCCCCGCTGCACCACGCCGCGACAGCGTGTCGGCCCAGCGATCCCACGACTTCTCCGCTTCGTTCCGATCCGCGCCGCGGACCAGCAGGGAGCACTTCCCCGCCCGCGGATCGTGTTCCAGTTCGGCTTCGGGCAACTGGAAACGGGCCGGGGGAAAGGAGGACCAGACCGGATCGTCGCAGGGACCCGGCGCGAACGAGAATCCTCCGAACAGACGGGCACCCTTCTCTCCGCCGATCTTTGCGAACAATCGCGCCGAGCGATCCTCGACGACTGCGAAGCGGGAACGACGTTCCGATGACCCGCAGTCCTCCCGGCCCCCGTCAACCGCGATGTCGGCGACCGCCCCCGCGTGGGCCACCCAGCGACGGCCGGATGCCCAGAATCCCCGGGGCCCGCCATGGGCTGCGGCGAGAAAGGCGGCTGGCGCAACCGCGGTCAGGTCGCGCCGGATCTGGTACAGGCGCGGCCGCGTCTGCGGCGAAGCGGGTCGCGCCAAGATCGAAAGCGCCTAGCGGCCGCCCGCGAACCCGCGGTCAACGTGCGGCATGATGCTGCCGCGTGTTGCCACGCCTTCCAGCGCGAAATCCTCCTGCTCCGGCGGCGGGCCCGTGATGCTGCTCACCCCGCAGTTGCTCAGGAGCGTCTGGGCGTCCGCCTTCCCGGTCTCGGAAGGCGCCAGCACGTCCTCCCCCTCTTCCGGCCCGTCGTTGGCGGTCCAGCCCGCGGCAGCGTCCTGGTCCGCGATTCGCGTGACCGTAATCCGGATGCTGGTCTCGCCGGTCTGGGGATTGTCGTAGGCGGTGGCGGTCAGCACGTCGTGGTGGGTGTTGCCCGTGAAGAGCTGCAGGCCGAGCCCGGACGTCTGCTTGCGTCCCCTCACGACGATGCCTTCGGTAGCGTCTTCGATGGTGTAGCCCATGATGTTCAGCTGGGCGACCGCACACTTGTACGCGGTGTCCAGCCCCGGAGGCGCCACCCCGTAGTACTGAACGGGAGCGGACGAGCAGGCGGCCAGCAACACGGCGAGGAAGGCTGTGTGTTTCTTCATTCTCGAGCCTCGTTGACCCTTTCTTTCCCAATGTGTGAGCATGTGGCCCCACGGAAGCAAGTTGGGCGAGGTCGCTTCGCCCGTCAACCGAAGAGGGGGCGATGCGGCTGCTGGTCTCGTACGCCGCGGGACCATATGTTTACGCCATGTCCGAGACCAGAACACGGCGCGAGGTTGCCGGGGCCGCGGGAAAGGGTCCGGCGAACCGCGAATATGATACACTGGCCGCCCCGGCGCGTTCCTCGGATGTCGACCGGCCGGCACCGTTTCGCACGCCCTCCGACCCCACCCCGATCCCGGACGCCACCGACGGGCACGACCTCGGCCGGCCCGAGTACTACCTGAACCGCGAGCTGACCTGGCTCAACTTCAACTTCCGCGTGCTGCACGAGGCCCGGGACCCTCGCACGCCCCTGCTGGAGCGCTTGAAGTTCCTCTCGATCGTCGGATCGAACCTGGACGAGTTCTTCATGAAGCGGATCGGGGGACTCAAGCAGCAGGTCGAGGCGGGGATCACCGAGCGCACCGTGGACGGCCGCACGCCCGTCGAACAGATCGAGCAGTGCTACACCGTGGTGCGCGACCTCGAGGCGCGGCAACGGGAGAGCGGCGCCGAGATCCTGGCCGAGCTGGCTGACGAGGGCATCCGCGTCACGTCGTGGCAGGAACTCACTCAGGAGCACCGCAAGTGGCTGCGCAAGCACTACGTGCGCAACATCTACCCCTTGGTCACACCTCAGGCGACCGACCCCGCCCATCCCTTCCCCTTCATCTCGAACCTGTCGCTCAACCTGCTCGTCACCCTGCGCTACAAGGGCGACGAGCACACTTCGCTGGCGCGGGTCAAGGTACCCGTGGGCGCGGGGATTCCGCGTTTCGTCCAGGTCGCCGACTCGGGGGACTGGGTACCGCTCGAGAGCGTCATGGCCAACAACCTCGACCTGCTCTTTCCCGGCATGAGAATCGAGGCCTGCGAGATCTTCCGGGTGACCCGCAACGCGATCTACGACGTGGAAGAGGACATGGCCGACGACCTTCTCGAACTCATCGAGGCGGGTCTCAGGAAGCGTCACCTGGCACCCATCGTGCGGCTGCAGGTGGAGGAAGGATTCGATCCCGGCCGGCGCACCATGCTGGCCAACGAGCTCGGGCTGAAGGAGAGCGACATCTTCGAGGGCGACGGGCTGCTGGGATGGGCCGACCTGCTCGCTCTGCACGACCTGCCCCGGCCGAGCATCAAGGACACGCCGCACCACCCCTCGGAGCACCCGGATCTGCTCACCAACCGCCCCCTGTTCCACGTCATCCGGGAAGAGGGACCGGTTCTGCTGCATCATCCCTACCAGGCCTTCGACACCTCGGTGCTCCGTTTCCTGCGCGAGGCGTCGCGGGACCCCAAGGTGCGCGCCATCAAGATGACCTTCTATCGGATGGCGCCGCGCAGCAGCATCATCGACCACCTGGTGCACGCGGCGCGGCAGGGCAAGCAGGTCGCGGTTGTGATCGAACTGCAGGCGCGCTTCGACGAGGCCGCCAACATCCGCTGGGCGAACGCCCTGTCGGCTCACGGCATTCACGTCACCTACGGGGTGCTGGGGCTGAAGACGCACTGCAAGCTCATCCTCGTGGTGCGCCAGGACCACGACGGGCTGCGCCGTTACGCGCACGTGGGGACCGGCAACTACCACGTGGAAACCGCCCGCCTCTACTGCGACCACGGCATCCTGACCTGCGACCCCTCGATCGGAGCGGATCTGACCGAGCTCTTCAACTACCTGACCACCGGCTACCGTCCCAAGCGCAAGTACTGGAAGCTGCTCGTGGCGCCCAAGCATCTGCGCGGCGGGATCCTCAAGCGAATCGAGCGCGAAATCTCGGTGCATTCCGAGGAATCACCCGGCAAGCTGCAGTTCCAGATGAATGCGCTGGAAGACCCGGAAGTGACACGGGCGCTCTACGAGGCGTCCAGGAAGGGCGTGTCGGTGGATTTGATCGTGCGCGACGGCTGCCGGATCCGGCCGGGCATTGCGGGGCTGTCCGAGAACATCCGGGTGATCAGCATCGTGGGGCGCTTCCTTCAGCATTCGCGGATCTACTACTTCCGCAACGGGGGCGACGAGGAGTACTACATCGGCTCGGCGGACTGCATGGGGCGGAATCTGGGGGCGCGTGTCGAGGCGCTTGTGCCCGTGGAGGACCCGGCGCTCAGGGCCGAGCTGCGGCAGGCGCTCGACATTCAGCTATCCGACCGCCGCTGCGCCTGGGAGATGGCGGCCGATGGCAGCTATACCCAGCGGACTCCGCCCGCGAAGCGTGAGACGGGCACCTTCCAGTCGATGATCGCGTGGGCGCACGCGCGGGAGTTCGAGGGGACGCGGCTGCGGAACAGGCCGGCGGCGGGGCTGCTGGAGAGGTGGAAGCAGGGCTGAGGCCCAGGGCGGCTCATTGTGCCAGCACTTTGTGCTAGCAGTCCAGCTCGGCCAGCGTCACCACCCTCCCCTTTCCCGCCCACCGCGCCAGCGTCTCGGCCTCCGGCTCGAGCCCGAGTCCCCAGGTCGCGTCTCGCACAGCGGTGACCGCATATCCGCGCGCCTGCAGCCCGTCCACGGCCTGGGTCACGCACACATCCCGCGCCACCCCGATCACCACGAATTCGAGTCCGCGGTTCGGGCCGTCGTCCCGGCCACCCGCGCGCGCCGCTTGGCCCACGACCCCTTCGCTCTCGGCCAGCGCCTCACCCAGCGACCGCACGAACGCCTCGCAGGCGGGATTGCCCTCGAAGACGTCGAAGCGCGTCTTCCGCACGAAAACGGGGCGGCGCTGCTTCACGGCCAGGCGGGCCACGAGGACGGCCTCCTCATCCACCGCGTCATGGGCCAGCACCAAGGGGTCCTCCGTGCGGATCTCCTCGATCACCTCCGCCCCCGCGCGCTCCACCGGGTCCGGCGACCGCCCCATGCAGTGCGGTGGATAGGTGTCGCGGGCCGGATCCGGCGCGACCGGGTCGATTTCGGCGTCCTCGAGACCGTGCCAGTCGCCCGTGTAGACGATCACGTCGCAATGCGCGCGCATCCACTCGGTGGCCGCCACCAGCGCAGGGATCACGTGGGCCGCGCCCGGGTCGGAGTCGTCGAAGAGGTCGCGGACGTACAGACGGCCGTCCGGGTTCAAGAAGTCCTCCTGCACGTCGACGATCCAGCCGACGCGGGCAGGACCGGCGGCACGGCCGCGCGTCGAATGGCCGCTCATTCCACCGCCTCCAGTCTGTCGTTCGGCCGGTACCACCGCCCCGCCTTCGCCTTCGGCTCACCTTCGACGAGCACGATGTCGGCGGTGTAGTCATACGAACCACCCATGAGCGACGAGCCGACGCCGTAGGCATCAACCGGCACGTCCGCCTCCTCGAACGCACGGATCTTGGCCGCGCTGAAGCCCCCGGAAGCCACGATCCGCACATGTCCGAACCCCGCCCCGTCCAGTGCGTCCCTCACCTTGTGCACCAGCCGCGAGTTAACGCCCCGCGGGTCGAAGTCGCCCATCTCGTCCTGCATGGAACGGTCCACCATCGTGCCCGAGGTGTCGAGCCGCACGCCCCACAGCCGCTCCCCGAGCGCGCGGGCCACCGCCAGCGACGTGGTCACGCTGTCGTTGTCGAAATCGACCAGCGACACGATGCGCACTTCTTCGGAAAGGGAGTCCGCGAGCGCCGCCGTGGCGGTCACGGTGTCGCCCCCGAAGGCCGCGATGAGGCCGTGCGGCACCGTGCCGATCCCCGACGAGCCCCACCACGAGGCCTGGGCGTCGGTCGACACCCCGATCGCGCCCGCCACATGCGCCGCCCATCCGTCCCCCGTCTGCACCCGCCAGTGATCGTGGCGCGCCGGGAAGAACATGATCGGCCTGGGCCACGCGGCCTCGACCACGGCGCGCGTGTTGGTCGCGATGCGGGTGCGGCGTCCCAGCACGCCGGCGCAGAGCGTCTCCAGGTGCACGAAGGCCGGGTACGGTCCGGTGATGAGCATGACCGTCTCCCACGGGCCCGCGCGGTCCCCGTCGCGCAGGGAGCGGACCTCGAGGTCGGCGAAATCGTAGCCCTCGGTGAGGCACAGCTTGAGCATGCCGATGGCTTCGTCGGTGCCGGCCACGATGGCGTCGCGCTTCTGGAAGACCTGCATGGTGACCGTCGGGCCACGGCCTCGGGAGAGCAAGAGATCGCGGGCGCGGACGAAGTATTTGTCGGAGTAGTAGCCGCCCCGCATCTTCTCGACGGGGAAGTCGAAGATGGCCGGGTCGAGGCGCTCGGCGTGGCGGATGGGGGCGGGGGGGGTGGGGACGCTCAAAAGTCGTACTTCACCCGCACCAGTGCCAACCTTCCCAACTCCGGCGCACCCACGAACTCCCGGTGCAGGTTGTTGAGCGCGTTGTACACCGTCAGCTCCAGCCGCGTGCTCGGCTGGAAGGGCAGCTGGTAGCCGGCCGTCAGGTCGAGCACATGGTACGCGTCCACCGGTCCCACGAAGACCCCCGACCGCATGTCGAAGCCGTCGGAAAAGCGCCAGCGCCCGTCGAGGTGGAAGCCCCGGGCGCGGTCCGTGAAGGCGACCGCCAGCGAACCCTTGTGGCTCGGCGCGTTGAGGGCGAGGTCGTCGCTGTCGGGGCACTCGCCGTCGTCGTCGAAGTCGAAGCACTCCGTGCTCTGGAACGAGTAGCCCGCGGTCAGACTGACCCGGTCGGAGGCCAGGATCTGCGCGGAGAAGTCGGCTCCCCAATACCTCGCCGTCCCGAAGTTGCGCGAAGAGAGGAGTACGTCGGGAGCTTCCACCTGGTCCGGGGCGACGGTACCCACGGGCACGGATGCCAGCCCCGCCGCCAGCTCCGCGACCTGTTCCGCCGTCACGACGCCCGCCTGGATCAGCGTGGCCAGGCGGCTCGTCAGGAAGGCGCCGGTGGCGGCCGGATCCAGGAAGACGTTCGGGGTCTCGACCTGGAGGGCGCCGACGAAGTTCTCGACGTGGGCGAAGTACACGTCCGTGGCGAGGCGGATGCGGTCCTCGATCAGCCCCTTGTACCCGGCCTCGATGGTGTTGAAGACCGTGGGCACGAGTCGCTGCAGGTCCTCGGGCCGCCGGGCGAGCGGGAAGGGGTCACCGCCTTCGGGTCCCAGGGCGTTCAGGTCGAGGCGCCGCAGCACACTCCCCAGGGCCGGGTCACCGGGACGGCTCCCCGGTTCGAGGAGGTACGGCCGCAGCGCCTCCGGGGCAAACGCGGCGACCAGCGCATCCCAGAACAGCGCCGCGTTGGCGGGCAGCTGCCCCGGCGTGAACGGAGAGCGCATGCAGAGCTCCTCGTATCCGCCGGGACAACGGTGTACGAAGGTCAGGCCGGTCTTCGGCACCCCGAACGCCCGCAACGTGTACGCGATGCCCGGGGCGATCGGGAGTTCGCCGGTCGGGATGTCCAGAAAGAGTGACGAAACCGACGGCGTGACGAAGGCCCGGTTGTAGGTGAGCCGCAGATTCTGGCCATCGGCAGGACGGAAGACGAGGGCGGCCCGGGGCGATGCGTTCAGGCGGCCGAGCTGGTTGTGGTCGTCGACACGCAGGGCGGTGACCAGATCGATGCGCTCGGTCAGGCGCGACTCCGAATGGATGTAGACGCCACCCTCGACCACCAGGTCGTGGTCTTCGTTGCGCCCGTAGATCGTCCCCTGCGACCGGGGCTCGATGCGCTGGTAGTCGACCCCGAAGGTGAACGACTGCCGCTCGCCGATGTCGCGCCCGTATTGCAGCTGGGCCGCCATGGTGCGTGACCGGTCCACGATGAGCTCGCCGCTGCGGAGCAGGTAGCTGTTGTCCCCCGAGTGCGTCTGGTTCAGGAAGTACTGCGCGAAGAGGCGGCCCTTGACCAGCCGCGCCTGCGCGTAGCGGTACTGCCAATCGTGCGTCTGCGACGAACCGACGCTCGTGAGGTTGATGCTGCTGAGTGAATTGTTTAGTCCGCCGGAGAGGATCAGCTCGCCGTCTTCGCCGAAGCGGTAGTCCGTGCGGATGTCGGCGAAATAACGTTCGTTGAGGGGGTTGCGCACGCCGATGCGCGGGTGGCCGGGGTTCTGCTCGCGGGCCAACACCTCCACGGGGTCGTTGAACTGCCAGTCGTTGCCGCGAAGGTATTGGCCGGAGACCTTCAGGCCGAACCGGTCCGAAACCCGGTGGGCGCTGCGCAGCAGGAACTGGAAGACGCTCCGCTCGCCTCCCGCCAGCGAAATCGTGCTTCCCGGCTTGTCGATCGGCGACCACGTGATGATGTGCAGGACCCCCTCGGCCGCGTTGGGACCGTAGAGCGCCGCGCCCGGGCCGCGCGCGAGCTCGATCCGCTCGATGTCCATGTCGGTGGTGGGGATCATGTTGATGGCGTTGATCCTCAGCGCGGGGATGCGCGCGTAGCGGTTGTCGACGATGCTGAGAAGGCGTCCCGAGGCGACGTTGTTGAAGCCGCGCACGACTGCGTAGCTCTGAGTGATTCCGGTGGTCGCCAGGTCGACTCCGGGGAGCGTCCGGATGTGGTCGGCGGGGGTGCGCGCCACCAATCGCGAGATCTGTGCACCGGTGAGGGTGGAGATGGAGGCCGGGGCGTCGAGTTCCTTCTCCTCGCGGCGCGATACCGTGACGACGAGCTGGTTGAGGGCGAGCGCGCGGGAGCGGAGTTCGATGGTGACCGCAACCGTGGCGCCGGCCTCGACGCCGATGCGGTCGGTGCGCGAGGTCTCGTACCCGATCCGGGTCACGATGATCGAATGGGTGCCGGCCGCGACGGAGATGCGGAACTCGCCGGACGCGTCGGTCGTCGCGAAGGCACCTTCCTGTCCCAGTATCTGGATGGCGGCACCGGCCACGGGGGTGCCGATTTCTAGATCGGTAACGATTCCGGTGATGGTTCCCTGTTGTGCGGCTGTGGAATTGGGAATAATGAGCGACAAAATCGAGAATAATGGGAATCCGGTGAAGGCTTTCCGTCTCGCCATCTTGATGGTCCTTCCAAGTCGGGGGAATAGTGTGAAAAAGCAACGCGGAGGTCTCCGGCGTCCGGCCCGGTATGCATCGGCGGTCGAATGCCGGGAGGGTTGTCCGCGGGCTGCTAGAGTAGGGGGCAGTGGGCGTGATCGCCAGAGAAAGGCAGCCGCGACGCAGGGCGCACTGGAACCACCTCCCATCCACCCCGCTGAGCACGCATTCTTGACTCCGGATCACGCGGGGGCGAGCATCACAGACCAGCGCGTCCTTCCCGGGCGCCGACGCTCGACCGCAACAGGAAGAACGAAATGAAGAACCGCATCGATTCGCGGGCCCTTGCGTGCTGTGCCCTCCTGTGGGCCGCGGCCTGTGCACGGGAAACCGACCCGGCAGCGGACCCGGCGACGGGCAGCGGCCTCTCCAACCCGGTGGCCGAGGTCGTCACGGACTGGGTGGATCTTCCCGACGGGCGCGAATGGGGGTCCACCGCCGGCGTCGACATCGATCCCATCGACGGGCACATCTGGGCGTACGACCGCTGTGGCGGCGTGGGACTTGCGGGCGGATGCGCGGAAACCCTGGTCGATCCGGTCTTCAAGTTTCACCGTGAGACCGGCGAGATTCTCGCCAGCTTCGGTGCCGGACTCTTCGTCCTTCCGCACGGGATCCACGTGGACGCGAACGGCAACGTCTGGATCACCGACTCGATGGGTACGGTGGACAAGGGCCACCAGGTCATCAAGTTCAGCCCCGAGGGCGAGGTGCTGTTGACCCTGGGGCGGGCGGGAAGGCGGGGCATTGAACCCGGCTTCTTCAACGAGCCCTGCGACGTGGTCACGGCGCCGAACGGGGACATCTTCGTCTCGGACGGGCACAGCGGGCAGAATGCCAACCCCCCCGAGGGTTCGACCGGGCGGATCATCAAGTTCTCGCCGGAGGGCGAGTACATCATGGAGTGGGGGACGATTGGTGACGGGCCCGGCCAGTTCCGTACGCCGCACGGCATGGCCTTCGACTCGCAAGGCCGACTCTTCGTGGCCGACCGGGGCAACCACCGCATCCAGATCTTCGACCAGGACGGCAACTATCTGGACTCGTACTACCAGTTCAGCCGCATCAGCGGGCTCTTCATCGACGGCGACGACAACCTGTATGCGATCGATTCCGAGTCGAATCCCCGCAATCATGAGGGCTGGATCACGGGCATTCGTATTGGTCATGCTTCGGAGGACCGTGTCACCGCGTTCATTCCGCCGCACGCCATCTCCGAGGAGCGGCCCTTCGGATTCGCCGGCGAAGGCGTGGCGGCGGACGGGGACGGCAACGTGTACGCCGCGGAGGGGCCGATCTCGCTGGCCGCCGCCGGGGGCGGGCTGACGAAGTACGTGGTCGCGCGGAACTGAGTCCGTGGCGTCGTACACCTGACGGGCAACCGAACCCACGAGAGTCCATTCCCTTGGGACAGACGCTGCTGCAGAAGGTCTGGGACCTGCACACGGTCCGCACGCTGCCATCCGGCCAGACGCAGCTCTTCATCGGCCTGCACATGATCCACGAGGTGACCTCGCCGCAGGCCTTCGACATGCTGCGGCGGCGGGGCGTCGGCGTGGCCTTCCCGGAACAGACGTTCGCAACCGTCGACCACATCGTTCCGACGCTGGACCAGAGGCGTCCCTTCGCCGACGACCTCGCCGAGCAGATGATGGCCGCGCTGGAGCGCAACTGCGACGAGTTCGGGATCCGGATCGCGGGGCTGGACAGCGACCGCCAGGGGATCGTGCACGTGATCGGCCCCGAACTGGGTCTCACGCAGCCGGGCATGACCATAGCGTGCGGGGACAGCCACACGTCCACGCACGGCGCCTTCGGGGCGGTCGCCTTCGGGATCGGGACTTCGCAGGTGCGGGACGTGCTCGCGTCGCAGTGCCTCGCGATCGCGCCGCTCAGGGTGCGCAGGATCTCGGTGGCGGGTGAACTCGCGCCGGGCGTCTACGCGAAGGACGTGATCCTCGAGATCATCGCGCGGCTGGGTGTGCGGGGCGGGGTCGGCCACGCCTACGAGTACGGCGGCGAGGCGATCGGGCGCATGACCATGGACGAGCGCATGACGATCTGCAACATGTCGATCGAGGGCGGCGCGAGGATCGGCTACGTGAATCCGGACGAGACCACCTTCGCGTACCTGGAGGGGCGGCCCTTTGCGCCCGCCGGTGATGTCTTCGGGCGGGCGAAGCAATGGTGGCGGTCGATGGCCTCGGACCGGGACGCGGCCTACGACGATGTGGTGGAGATCGACGGCGCGCGGATCGAGCCGCGAGTGACGTGGGGGATCAATCCGGGGCAGTCGGTGGGGGTGTCGGAGATGGTGCCGGATCCGGGCGCCTCCGGCTCGTCCGCGGAGGCGGCCGCGATCGGCGAGGCGCTCGAATTCATGGGGTTCGAGGCCGGTTCGCCGCTGCGCGGGACCCCGGTGGACGTCGCCTTCGTGGGGTCGTGCACCAACGGGCGGCTTTCGGACCTGCGTGAGGCGGCGCGCGTGGTGAGGGGGTACCGGGTGGCGCCGCACGTGAGGGCGCTGGTGGTCCCGGGATCGATGAAGGTGCGGCGCGCCGCCGAGGCGGAGGGGCTGCACGAGGTCTTCATGGATGCGGGTTTCGAATGGCGGGGGGCGGGGTGCTCGATGTGCCTCGCCATGAACCCGGACCGCCTCAACGGCCGCGAGGTGTGCGCGTCGTCGTCGAACCGCAACTTCAAGGGCCGCCAGGGGAGCCCCACCGGGCGCACCCTGCTGATGAGCCCCGCCATGGTCGCCGCCGCCGCGGTCGCCGGCGAGGTCACCGACGTGAGGACGATGCTGTGAGCGGGGTGAGGCCTGTCGACCGCGTCGAGGGCACCGCGATTCCGCTGCGGGGCGACAACATCGACACCGACCGGATCATCCCGGCCCGCTTCCTGAAGGCGATCACCTTCCGCGGGCTCGGCGACCACGTCTTCGCCGACGACCGCCGGTCGATGCCGGGTCATCCCTTCGCCGACCCGGCCTACGCCGGCGCATCCATCCTGCTCGTCAACGAGAACTTCGGATCGGGTTCCTCGCGCGAACACGCGCCCCAGGCGCTCATGCGGTGGGGGATCGGGGCGTGCGTGGGCCAGTCCTTCTCGGAGATCTTCCTGGCGAATGCGACCACGATCGGCCTCCCGTGCCTGACAGCGTCGCGGGGCGACATCGAATCGCTCATGCAGATGGCCGAGGACGAGCCCACGACGCCGATTGCCGTGAGCGTCCGCGACCTGTCGCTCACCGCGCCCGGCCACGCCGTGACGCTTGACCTCCCGTCGTCAATCCGCGATGCCTTCCTCACCGGACAATGGGACGCCACGGGCTTGCTGCTCCACCGATTCGAGGAGGTAGGGCAGGTGGCGTCGCGACTTCCGTACCTTGGAGAGTTCTGAAGCGCACGCTCCCCGCGCTTCATCTCTCCCCATCCTCTCCGGATCAACCCATGACCACAGACCGGCTGTTCATCTTCGACACCACGCTTCGCGATGGCGAACAGGCCCCGGGTTTCTCGCTCCGCACCGAGCAGAAGCTTCGACTTGCCCGCCAGCTCGAAGCGCTCGGGGTCGATGTCATGGAAGTCGGCTTTCCGGTCGCCTCGGAGGACGACACGCGCGCGGTCGAGCTGATCGCGCGGGAGGTGCGGGAGCCGGTGATCGCCGCGCTGGGACGCTGCATCCCGGGCGACATCGAACTCGTCGGCGGACTGGTCCGGCACGCGGCCCGGCCCCGGATCCACACCTTCATCGCCACCTCGGACCTGCACCTGAAGCACAAGCTGGGTATGAGCCGCGATGAGTGCCTGCGCGCGGTAGAGATTTGCGTCGACCAGGCACGCCAGTACACTGACGACATCGAGTTCTCGGCCGAGGACGCGATCCGCAGCGACATGGACTTCCTCTGCCAGGTCGTCGATACGGCCATCGCCGCGGGGGCGACCACCATCAACCTCCCGGACACCGTCGGCTACTCGGTGCCGAGCGAGATCGCGGCGTTCTTCAATACCCTGATGGCCAGGGTAAGTGACGCGGATGGCGTGGTCTTCAGCGCGCACTGCCACGACGACCTGGGACTGGCCGTCGCGAATTCACTGGCCGCAGTTCTGGCCGGAGTGCGGCAGCTGGAGTGTACGATCAACGGAATCGGCGAGCGCGCGGGCAACGCATCACTCGAAGAGATCGTGATGGCCACGCGCGTCCGGCACGATCTGCTTCCTTTCGAAACGGGCATCGACACCACCGAACTCTTTCGCACGAGCCAGCTGCTCACCGAACTGACCGGCGAACCCGTCCAGGCGAACAAGGCGATCGTGGGCCGCAACGCGTTCGCCCACGAGGCGGGCATTCACCAGCACGGCATGCTCCGGGACCGCCGCACCTACGAGATCATGCGGCCCGAGGATGTGGGGCTGCAGTCGACGCTGGTGCTCGGGAAGCACTCCGGGCGCCACGCGGTGCGGCAGCGGTGTGCGGATCTGGGGTACGAACTGGATGCGGACGAGCTGGACCGGGTCTATCGCGAAGTCATCGCGATGGCCGATCGGGGGAAGGCGGCAGGGGACACCGACCTGGCGGAGATCGTGCGGCGGAATCGACCGGACTAAGGCACGCACGCGGCCGGACCGGCAGCCCGCGCGCCCAACCAGGCCGGCACCTCGCTGATCTCGCTGCCGGGCGGTTTGGTCCGCCGACCGCTGGGTGCGCCGCGCACAGTGGTTATGGGCACAGGGCCACCGCGGCCGGCGGCTTGGTCCGTTGTGGAACTCCCTATCAGCGAGTACTTTGCAGCCATGCTGACACGCCGATCGCTCCTGCGCTCGGGGTTCGCCGTGCTGGCAACCGTTCCCTGGGCAAAGCCGCTCGACGCTGCCCCCCTGTCGACCAACCGGAGCCGCCGCGGAGCCGTCACTCAGGACGGCGAGATCGTACTCGGCGTGTCCGCCGCTTTCTCGGGCCCCTCACGCGGACTGGGCACGGAGCTGTATCGCGGCGCAATGGCCTGGTTCAGCCACGTGAACGACAACGGGGGAGTAAACGGCCGCCGGATCGTCCTCAAGGTCTACGACGACGGATATCAGCCCGATGCGTGCGTCGCGAACACCATCCGGCTCATGCAGGACGACAACGTCTTCCTGCTCTTCGGGTATGTGGGCACACCGACCGTCACTCGGGTGCTCCCTCTGCTGAAAAAATTCCGCGACCAGCAGATCTACCTCTTCTTCCCCTTCACCGGCGCGGAGCCGCAGCGCGAACCTCCCTACGGCGAGTTCGCCTTCAACCTGCGGGCCTCCTACCGGCAGGAGACGGCCGGGCTGGTCGACAATTTCGTACGAATCGGGCGTCGGCGAGTGGCGGTCTTCTACCAGATCGACGCGTATGGGCGCAGCGGCTGGGCCGGCGTGCGAGAGGCGCTGGCACGGCACGGAGAGACGATCGTGGGCGAGGCCACCTACGCGCGTGGCACCCCGTTCACCGCGAGAATGAGGGACCAGGTGGAGATCCTGAAGGCCAGGTCGCCCGACGCGGTGATCTGTATCGGCGCCTACGCCGCGTGCGCCGCCTTCGCCCGCGACGCCGTCGACCGGGGACTGCACGTTCCGGTGGCCAACCTGTCGTTCGTGGGGAGCGAAAACCTGCAGCGGATTCTGCGCGAGAGACGCAGGGACCCCGATTCCTACACCCGGTTCCTGGTCAATTCACAGGTCGTGCCCGCCTTCGACGACTCGACCTTCCCGGCCATCCAGGAGTACCATCGGCTGATGTTTCAGTACGATCCCCAGCTGCCCGATGACCTGGAGAGACTCACCGCGGACGAACCGTATCAACCCCTCGCCCGTGGCTTCGTCAGCCTTGAGGGGTTTCTCAACGCCAAGCTGATGACGGAAATCCTCCGGCGCCTGGGCCGGCGCCTGGACAAGTCCCGGCTGGAGCAGGCGGTCTTCAGCGTGCGCAACTTCGCCATGGGAATCGACCAGCGCGTGTCCTTCGGACCCAACCGCCGACAGGGCATGCAGAGAGTCTACTACACGGTTGCCGACGGCAGCCACTTCGAGATGCTTTACGACTGGGAAGCCAGGTTCGGCGTGTCATGAAGACGCGGCGCCAGCGGCTCCCGAGGGCCACAAAGTCGGCAGGAGAGGGATTTCCGATGGTGAGAAGAGCAGCAGCAATCGCCGCATTCTTCACCCTCGCGCAAGCGGGTTCGGCCGCCGCGCAGGGCAGTCTGCGGGGAACGGTCACCGCGGCGGGCACCCGGAGTGCCATCGAAGGGGCGCAGGTCAGCCTGGCAGGCGTGGGGGCGTTCACCGGACCCGGGGGCACCTACGAAGTCACAGGCATTCCGCAGGGAATACACGAGGTGGTGGTGATGCTGATCGGCTACGAAACCGAGCGGCGGCAGGTGACGATCGTGGACGGCCAGCCCACCACGCTGAACGTTGCGCTCACCCAGACGACGCTTGAACTCGGTGGCCTGGTCGCCGTCGGAAGCCGACGGGTACAACGCCGAACGGTGACCGAGTCTCCCGTTCCGGTCGACGTAGTCCAGGCGCGCGAGATTGTGCGGCAAGGCGACATCGACTTCGTGAACGTGATCCGCAACGTGGTCCCGTCCTTCAACGTGAACATCCAGCCGATCAGCGACGCGGCAACCTTCGTACGGCCCGCCAACCTGCGCGGCCTCGCGCCGGACCACACCCTGGTGCTCGTCAACGGCAAGCGGCGCCACCGCGCGGCGGTCATCACCTGGTACGGCAACGGCCTGGCCGACGGTTCCCAGGGGCCCGACCTCGCACTCATCCCCGGATTGGCGCTCGAACAGGCCGAGGTGCTGCGCGACGGCGCGTCCGCCCAGTACGGCTCCGACGCGATCGCGGGCGTCATGAACCTCGTGCTGAAGAACGACCGGTCCGGCGGCTCGATCACATTCAAGTCGGGTGGGTACCTCTTCGGCCAGACCAGCGAGCGGTTTGAAGAGGGCAGCGTCCCGGGGGACGGCGAGATGTACACGCTGTCCGGCAACGTCGGCCTGCCGCTCGGCGAGGCCGGCTTCCTGAACCTGACCGGGGAGTACGGCAACACCCATCCCACGGACCGCAGCACGCAACGCACCGACGCGCTCAGGCTCATCGAGGCGGGCAATGCCCACGTTCGCGCGCCAGCGCAGATCTGGGGCTCTCCCAAGGTCTCGAACGAGATCAAGCTGTGGGCCAACTCGGGGTACTTCCTCGACGACAACAGGCAGTTCTATTCCCACGGCAACTTCGTGCGCAAGCAGGTCGAGGGCGGCTTCTACTTCCGCAATCCGGGCACCCGCAGCGGCGTCTTCGGAACACGGAATGCCGACGGCGAACGGATCCTGCTGGTGGGCGACATGCTCGACGCCGCGGATGGCGTGCTGGACGGATCGGCGGGCTGCCCCGAGGTTCGGGTGACCGATCACGGTGTAGTGGTCAACGACCCGGACAACGTGGCGGCGTGGCAGCGGGTCCTCGGCGACGACAACTGCTGGACGTTCCAGAAGTACTTCCCGGGCGGGTTCACCCCGCAGTTCGGCTCCCACATCCTCGACGCGTCCGCGGTGGCGGGCCTCAAGGGCAGTAGCGGCGACCTGAACTGGGACGCGAGCGCCGGCTGGGGCAAGTCCAACATGGACTTCTACATGTACAACACCGTCAACGCCTCGCTGGGCCCGGACCAGCCGTGCGCCGACGACAGCAGGGACATTTCCTTCGTCGTGCCGGATCAGCCGTGCACCCCCTGGTTCCAACCCGGAGTCTACGACCAGCAGGAGATGAACCTGAACCTGGATCTCTCCTACGCACTCGACGACAGGATCAACCTGGCGGGCGGCGCCGAGTTCCGGAACGAGCGCTTCGAGATCGTCGAAGGGAGCGAGGAGTCGTGGACGGAGGGCTCGCTCGCCAGCCAGGGGTTCACACCGGGCTCCAACGGTTTCACCGGATTCGGGCCGCTGACGGAGGGTGTATGGAACCGGCACAACTTCGCGGTCTACGCCGATCTCGAGATCAACGATCGCGACGGGAACTGGACGCTGGGATTTGCACAGCGCATCGAGCATTTCTCCGACTTCGGCATGACGGCAAACGGGAAGTTCGCCGGCCGTTTCGGTCTTTCCGACCAGTTCGCCCTGCGGGCCAGCGTCCAGTCAGGCTTCCGCGCACCCACGCCCGGGCAGCAGAACGCCTTCAACATCACGACGATCTACGATCCCGCGATCATGGATCTGACAAACAACGGGACGATCCCATCCACGAACCCACTGGCTGTGCACTTTGGCGGCAAGCCACTCAAGCCCGAGAAGTCCATCAATCTCGCGATGGGCGCGGTGTATGACGGTGGCCCGTTCAATCTCTCGATGGACTTCTTCCAGATCAGGGCGTCGGACCGGCTGACGACCAGCGCCGACAGGACGCTCACTCCGGACGAGATCCGGCAATTGGAGGACGATGGCATCATCCGGGAAGGAGGGGTACTCGCGCGCTTCCGCTTCTTCATCAACGACTTCGCGACGCGCACGACGGGGATCGATCTGGTGGGCGCGTACGAGATGCAGGGCGGGGGCGGTTCCACCACAACCATCAGCAGCGCGTGGAACTGGACGACTACGGCGGTGACGGAATTCAACGAGGCCACCCTCAACGCGCACCGCATCCGGATCCTCGAGGAAGGACTCCCCGACGTGCGCGGCAACCTGGTGGCGGATCACGCCTTCGCCGGGGGGTCGCGCGTGCTGGTACGAGGCAGCTACTGGGGCGGCTACTTCGACGGCGAGCAGCCGTACTACGACCCCGCGGACCCGCGGCAGGAGACCATCGACTACCCGGCCCGCTTCCTCCTCGATGTGGAGGCGTCCCGCACCTTCGCCGACCGCTGGACCCTCGCAATCGGTGCACAGAACGCTTTCAACACCTATCCGGAGGAGTATCCCGGCGCGGCGGCCGGCGTCGGCAACCGCTTCGGCCAGTTCACGCCCTTCGGATTCAACGGCGGCTTCTACTACACGCGAGTGAGCTACGACTGGTAGCCGGGGCACCCCGAAACGGAGGAGAGAGCACTGCCACACCGCGATCTTGAGCGGGCACGCGAACTGGTCGCCGGGGCCGAGAGGGTGGTGGCGCTCACCGGCGCCGGCATCTCGGCCGAGTCTGGCGTGCCGACTTTCCGCGATGCAGGGGGACTGTGGCGCAGCTACCGGCCCGAGGAACTTGCCACAATCGGGGCCTTCGAGCGCGATCCGCGGACGGTGTGGGAATGGTACGACTGGCGGCGCGGGTTCGTCGCGGAATGCGAGCCCAACGCAGGCCACCGCGCGCTGGCCCGCTTCTTCCTGCGCCGGGGCCGGGAGGGGATCGTGACGCAGAACGTGGACGGGCTCCACACCCGTGCCGCCCACGGAGAGGCGGGGGACGGGCCGCCCGACGCCGCGCTGCCGATCGAGGTCCACGGCGCGATCGCGCGCGACCGCTGCAACCGGTGCGGGCTCCGCGCCGACGCCGAGCCCCTGGGCGACTCCGTGCCCCGCTGCGCGGCGTGCGGCGGCATGCGCCGGCCCGACGTGGTCCTCTTCGGCGAAATGCTCGACAGTGAACTGCTGGAACGAGCCCAATCGCTCGCCGCGCGCGCCGACGTCTGCCTGGTGATCGGGACCAGTGCGGTGGTCTATCCGGCCGCGGGGATTCCGCTGGCAACGCTGCACGCGGGGGGCAGTGTCATCGAGGTGAATACGGAGACGACCGAGTTGACGGGCGCGGCGACGGTGGCGTTGCGGGGGGCGGCGGGGGTGGTGCTGCCGGCGTTGCTGGGGTGAGGGAGGCGGACGGGCGACGGGTCACCGAACGAAACTGACAACTGTAGTTGTCTTTTTGTAAACCACAGCATACATTTTCGATTTGATGCTCGTGGAGCGGGCCATGGGAGAGCTTGAGGAAGATGAACACACTTCGCCCCTATTGCGGCGGGGCACCCTGGCGGTGGGCAGGAGCCCGCGGACTCCTGATCCTGGCCACATCGATTTCGGCCTCGCCGACCCATCAGCAGCACGTCCTCTTCCTCTGGGGCGGTGTTGACGCCGAAGGCACCCCCCACCTGGACCCCGCGTTCGTCCTCGACGCTCCGGCTTCCCTTCCTCGTTCCGAGGGTCCCCACCGCATTATCGGCCGCGACCCGGCGGGCAGCGAACTATTCTCCCTGCGCTTCGACATGCCCGTGGTCGCCGACGGCGACGGGAGTTCGTCGTTCGTCTTCGCGCTGCCCGTGCAAGAGACGTGGGCCGATGCGCTCGCGAGCATCACGCTTTCCGGTCCCGGCGGGTCGTTCACCCTGGACAGGAACACCGACCGGCCGATGGCGATCCTGCGCAATCCCGAATCGGGACAGATCCGGCAGATCGTGCGCGACCTTCCTCCCGGTCCTGCGGGGCTGGAGGCCGCGGAGCGACTGGGGGCAGAGACGGGGTTCGAGGTTCTCTTCAGCCGCGGGATTCCCGATCCGGCCGACTGGAGGCAATAAGGCACGTAGTCCGCGGTCGATTCCGCGCGAGCACGGAGAGGGGCAAGGATCCGGGCTGCCGGCCGGTTCCCTCCCCGGATTGCCCGGGGTTGGCACCGTGTCCGGCGCGTGAGTAGAATCACGAATCCCGCGTCCCCCCGAACCCCCTCTTTCACATGCGCAACTCCCAGTCTCCCCGGTCCTGCCGTCCACGCCGACTCCTCCGGCTGATCGCTGCCATCGGTCACACTCCGGCCCACCGAACCCGCCGACGCCTCTGCGCAACCACCAGCCTTCTCGCTGTCGCGACCCTTTTTGTCGCTTCGGTTTCGGCCACCCCCCCACTCGCCGCCCAGCAACCCCAGCACTACGACCTCCTCATCCGCGGCGGCCGAATCCTCGACGGCACCGGCAACCCCTGGTTCCGCGCCGACATCGGGGTGCGCGACGGGCGCATCGTCGCACTGGGATTGCTCACGGGCGCCACCGCGGATCGCGTGATCGACGCCACGGGCCGCTACGTGTCACCCGGCTTCATCGACATCCACTCGCACGCCGACGACGGGGGCAGCGGCCGCCGCGCGAGCATCCGCAACGACTCCACCCACCGCAAGGCCGCGCCGAACATCGTGTCGCAGGGCGCCACCACCATCGTTGTCAACCAGGACGGGCGCTCCCCGTGGCCCATCGCCGAGCAGCGCGCGACGCTCGAACGGCAGGGCGTGGGGCCCAACGTGATGTTGATGGTCGGTCACGGGACGGTGCGCCGCATGGCGATGGGCGACGACTTCCGGCGGGCCGCGACGCCCAGCGAGACCGCACGCATGGCGGCGCTGGTGCGGCAGGCGCTGGAGGAGGGCGCAGTCGGCATCTCGGCGGGACTCGAATACGTGCCGGGACGCTGGAGCACCACTGACGAACTGGTCGCCCTGGTCGCCGAACTCGCACCCTACGACGGCGTGTACATCTCGCACGAACGGGCCGAGGGCGCGGACCCGATGTGGTACCTGCCCAGCCAGCACGAGGAGACGCCCCCCACCCTGCTGGACGCCGTGGCCGAGACCATCGAGATCGGGCGCCGCACGGGGGTGCGCGTCGTTGCGTCGCACATCAAGGCGAAGGGCGTGGGCTACTGGGGACAGAGCGCTTCGGCGATCGAGATGATCCAGGAGGCCCGGGACGAAGGCGTGCGCGTGTGGGCGGACCAGTACCCCTATCCGACCAGCGGCACCGACGGCCGCACCGTGCTGATCCCGCGTTGGGCGCTCGACGACGAGGACGCGACCAGCGCCGCCGACCGGCGCCCACCCGCCGACATGCTGGAGATCCGCCTCCGCGACCCCGAGACGGCGGCGCTGATCCGGAGCGACATCACCCACGAGATCGGGCGGCGCGGCGGCGTTAACCGGATCGTCGTCTTCGAGTACCCGAACGAGGAGTACGTGGGCAAGAACCTGGGCGAAATCGCGGCCGAGCGCGGCGAGGACCCGATCGAGACCGCCATCGCACTACAGCTGGAGGGCGATCGTACGCGGCCCGGCGGCGGCCGCTTCCGCGGCTTCTCGATGTCCGAGGACGACGTGGAGAACTACGCGGGGCAGCCCTGGGTGGTGACCGCGTCGGACGGGGGGATCGCGTGGCCGGGCGACGGTCCCGTGCACCCACGCTTCTACGGCACCTTCCCGCGCAAGATCCGCCATTATGCGCTCACCATCGGCGCGCTCACGCTGGAGTCGGCGATTCGGGCGCAGACTTCGCTGCCGGCCCGCATCATGGGCATCTCCGAGCGGGGCGAGATCCGCGAGGGCTACTGGGCGGACCTGGTCGTCTTCGACCTGGAGACCATCACCGACCAGGCGACTTTCGAGCAGCCGCACCAGCATTCGACCGGCATCGATCACGTGCTGGTGAACGGGGAGTTCGTGGTGGAGGCGGGGCGAATCGTGATGGCGGTGCCGGGCAAGGTGATCGTGCCGCGAAACGGGGGGCGGCCGGCGAGCTGAGCGACGTCGGACTGCCGCTCGAAGGCCGAGGGAGACGTCCGGAAGCGGCCGGCGGCCCGCGGCGGGAACCGCGGTAGACAGGTGACGGTAGAAGAATATGCGTGGTCTTACGCCTTCGTCTGCCCGAGTCCCCCGAGGGAGAACGTCTCCATGCCAGGTCCCGCCTTCACGCCCCCGGTCACCCGAGGAAATGGTCCCTCCGGCAGACTTGTCCACGGACTGCTGGTCCCCACTACAGCAGCCGCCCTCGCCCTGGCCGCCTGCGGCGATGCGACGCGACCAGGCTCCAACTCCGATGTGGTCATCGACACGATCGGCGATACGGTCGTGGTGCGAACCGTGTCGGGCAGCGTGTGGGAGAGCACCGCCACCCTGGTGCCGGAGGTGTCGATCGGCGAGCTGGACGGAGCGGACGAATACCTCTTCGGCCGCATCGCATCGATCGCGGTCGACGACGACCACACGGTGTACGTGCTGGACGGACAGGCCCAGGAGGTCCGGGTCTTCGACGCCGGGGGCACCTATGTGAGAACCCTGGGGAGACCCGGCGAAGGACCCGGCGAGTTCACCCGTGCCGAGGCCGTCGCGGTGCTCCCGGACGGCCGGATCCTGGTACGGGACGCCGGCGACAAGAACATCCAGGTCTTCGGTCCCGGGCAGGATGACACGGATCAATGGCCATACAGCCTCAGCAGCGTCACGAGCTACACGAACACGCCGCTCCACACCGACAACGACGGCCGAACCTACCAGGAGATCTCGAGGGTCGACGAGGCTTCCTCGGGATCATGGCCCTCCCTTATCGATGAGATCGTCGTGCTGGGCCCGGACGGAACGCATCTCGACACCCTCCCCGATCCCTGGGGCGACTACGAGCCGCCCGCACTCCAGTGGGAGTTTACGAGATCCGCGATCCCCTTCTCGCCGCTTGGCCATTGGTCGGTGCACCCGAGCGGCCACCTGCTGTCAGGCTTCCCCTCCGACTACACGATCTCGTTGGGCCGCGACGACGGAGTGCTGCGAATCGAGCGGGTCTATGAGCCGGTTCACATATCGGAGGAAGAACGCAGCTACTACACCGACGCAATTTCGCGGCAGCAGCGCGAGCAGTACGCCGGTTGGCGCTGGAACGGACCCCCCGTCCCGGAGACAAAGCCCGTATTCCGCGAACTCATGGCTGGCCGAAACGGCCGCATTTGGGTGAGTCTGGAGACCGAGTCGTACACGGTGGAAAACGAGAGACACGACCCCGACGATCCAGCCAGCTCTCCGGTGCATTGGGGGTCGGGGCTGCGCTACGACGTTTTCGAGCCCGATGGCACCTACCTCGGCACTGTTGATCCGCCGACCGGGTTCTCCCGGTACCCGACGCCGGTGTTCGACGGTGATCATGTATGGGCGGCAACGCGGGACGAACTGGGGGTGGGGCGGGTCGTGCGGTATCGGATCGAAGTAGGGGAAGCGCCCGAGGGTTGATCGCTTTTTGTCAACTGCGGTTGACATAATGTAAACCGTCGTTGACAATTCGCAGTGCGCGCGACCCCCTGCAAGCGCCGACCCCACCGGCAAGTCGGCGAACTGCCGGGCCGCAGGCAGGAGGCCCCCGCCTCCCACCCGCGGCCCGAGCTGCGACAACCACCTTCACACCATCACCCCGACCTCAGAACCGCGTCCGAACCGACAGGAGAAACCTCCTCGGTTGCGGCAGCCCCAGGAACGGTGTGGCCACGAAGTCGCTGGCGTGGTACTTCTGGCTCGGGTCGGTGCAGTTGCAGTCATCCCACCAGTGCAGGTTGTACCCTGACAGCGTGACGGTCGTGCGTTCCAGTCCGATACGCCCTGCGATTCCCTCCGGAACGGTGTACGACAGGGACACCGCCTGCAACCGGATGTGATCTCGCTTGTCGATCGGGTAGGCCGTCCGATGGTAGTCGGCAACCGAGTCGCTCCAGAAGTTCGTGGACCCGTGCCCGGTCAGATGTACGAGATATTCGTCGTAGGCGCCCTCACGCACACCGTAGGCCCTGTCCTGGTTGAGCATCATCGCGCCCATCTCGCCCCGCACCTGGAACGCCACTCTCAGGTTCTTGCCGATCTGGAAGCTGTTGAAGATCGAGCCCATGTGAACGGGCTGAATAGGGCCATGTCTGAACCGGTGTTCGGTCCGGATGTGCTTGTTGGCATCCCGATCGTACCCGGCAATCCCATAGTGCCAAACATTCCCTGGGGATTCGCCAACAAACCAGCCGTTCAGCTGCGCGGCACGCCGCCACCCGACATGCTCCCAGGTCCCGTCCGCTCTCTGTTCATAGAGGGGCATGGAATCGTCGGCGGCCGTGTCGCCCAGGTCGGTGATCCGGTTCCGGTTCCACTCGTACGTCAGGTTCGAGTTCCAGCGGAAGCCGGGCGTGTCGATCAGCCACGCTCGCACGACCGCTTCGATACCCCGGTTCATGATCTCGCAGCAGTTCTCGAGTCTGAGGGCCAAGCCCTCGGGGCGTTGCCTGACGACGGGGAAAAGCGCGTTGAGCACTCGCGCGTCGTAGTACGTGAACTCAACCCCGATCCTGTCGTTCAGGAGCCCGAGATCGAGCCCGGTCTCGAGCTCGCGCTTGTTCTCAGGGTCTATCTCGTACCTCGACTGAAGTGACCAGCCATCCCCTCCCCGGACCCGGGAATTCGCTTTGAGCGGGAGCTTGCCGGCCATGCCCACGGCGCCACGTACCTTGAGGTTCGAAATCGGTGCGGGTAGAACCGAATGGGGCACGCTGTAGCCAATGGCGGCTTTCGGGTACACCTGCGCGCCCACATCGTCCCCGAAGGCCGTGCGTCCGTCCACGCGAACGGCGGTCGTAAGGGAAAAGTCCTGGCCGAGGTCCAGGCGGTTCATGGCGAAAACCCCGCGGCCGCGCCTCTCGAACATGCCCTCGTCCGCGACGGTCTCCGCGGCTTCGTGCAGGGTGGATATCGGTCCGTCGTAGCCGCGCCCCGTGGCCATCGCCGTGGATATGTCGTCCCAATACGCCTGCACCCCCACGGCGACGGAGCCGCTCAACCCCCTCATGCCGGCGAGATCCTCGTAGTCGTAGGTCGACAGGAAATCGACCGTGAACTTTCCCGAATACCTGGACCCGACGTTCCTTTCCCCCCGGTCGCCGAGGTAGGTGTAGTAGCGTCCCCAGGGGAGGGTGCGGGTCTTCCGTTCCGACACCCGGTCGGCTCCGATCGTGAGTCGGTGTGTAAAGTTGGGCGTCGCCTCGTAGTTGACCTGGACTCTCGCGGTCCACCGGTCGGTTTCCGAAACGGTCCTGATCGCCTGGGCGTCGGCCACGGCCACTTCCTGATTCAGCCCGCCGCCGTACGGCTCCTCCTCGGTGGCGTCGAACGGGTTGCTCAGCATCGCGTTGGTGAAGACGCCCAACCAGTTGTTGCCGGTCTGAAGCGGCCGGATCGTGTTGCGCACAAAACCAGAGGCCAAATCGACCGAGAGATTGTCGGCCGCGGCCCAGTTGAGGTTGACCCTCAAGTTGGCGCGGGTCTGGTCGCTGGGCTTTACCGAACCCTCTTCGTAGGTCAATCCGCCGGCCGCGAAATAGGTCACGTCCCGGCCACCCCCGGAAATCGTCAGATCGTAGTTGTTGACGATCCCGTTCTCGATCAGGTGTTCGTTCGGATCCCATGCGGCGAAGCCGTCAGGGCCGGTGAAGTTTGGACGCAGCCGGGTGGGCAGGTTCGCCCGGAGCCGGTTGAAACCCATCCCGGTGCTGACGGTAACGGTGGGCGGGGTGTTGCTTCGGCCTCGCTTCGTGAACACCTGGATTACGCCGGCCGACCCCTCGGAGCCGAAGAGCGCCGCCGCTGCCGGCCCCTTGAGAACCTCGACGCGGTCGATCTCTTCGGGGTTCAGGTCGGATAGCCGGTCTTCGCCCGCGCCGCCGGAGAAAGAGCAACAGGTGACGCCCTTCATCCCGCCCCATTCCAGCTTCTCCGTGTCGACCCGCACGCCGTCGATCAACACCAGTGGACGCTGGCGCGTGGCTCCGAACGAGTCCGTGCCGCGGATGCGGAGTTCGCGGCCCGAGCCGATCCCGCCGTTGGTCCCGGTGGAGCGGAGGCCGGGAATGCGTCCCTCGAGTGCGTGGCTGAAGCCGTCGACCGGGAAATCCTCCCCGATCCTGTCGAAGTCGATGGCCGGCAGCGAGGTGCCGACCTTGCGCCGCTCCGACGGACCCGCCCCCGCCGTGACCGGCTGATCCAGGTCAACTCCGGAGACTTCCAGCCGGAAGTCTGCCTCCAGGGTACTCCCGAGGGTGACGGTCACCTTCCGTTCCCGGGTCCCGTACCCGATGATCATGACCTTGACGGTCTGTGTGCCCGCGGGGACGCTGCCGAGCAGGTAGCGCCCATCCGAAGCGGTCAGGGCGCTGATCCGGGTACCCGCGAGACTGACGCGGGCTCCGTCGAGCGGCTGGCCGGTGGTGGCGTCCGTGACCACTCCGGTCACGGCGCCGGTCTGCGCGGCGAGGCCGCTGGCTCCACTCACGACGATCATGAGTGAGAGGGCGGCGATCGCGCCGCTGATACAGTAGCGATGGGACATGGCACATCTCCTTTCGTGGGGGTGGAAGTGTCCTCGCCAAGGGCTGCCGGAGTGCCTGGCCGGTTCGGCCGACGATGGTGCACGCCGACGAGCCCGTCATGTCGGATTCGTCCTGGTACAGGACTGATGGTTGAATGGGATTCTGCGGCATCTGGTGTGTTCCACGAAGTCGTCGATTCATTAGTCATACACGGGATCGGTGATGGAGTTCGCGTACCCCCGGTCCAATCGAGTGCCCGGCAGGCGGGAACGGACGGCCGCACCCCATCGACGCGCCTGTCGCTTCCACATAGCTTCCGAGGTAATCCCGGCCGACAGGAGGCCCGCCGCCGATGCACCGATTGCGCCACCGTTTCTCGATCGCCCCGCTTTCCGCCCTCGCCCTGCTCACCGCGTGCGGCGATCCGGACCCCGTCATCCCCGACCCCGTGCCCACCACCATCGAGATCATCGCGGGTGACGGCCAGCGCGCCGTTCAGGGACTCCAGCTGGAGGACTCCGTCACCGTCCGCGTGTTGGACCAGGACGGCCAGACGTTCTACGGCGCCGAGATCGCCTTCACGCCGGGTGCGGGCCACGGGCAGGTCGATTCGGCGTCGGCCGCCACGGACGCCGCCGGCCAGGCCCATGCCTTCTGGACCCTCGGCTCGGACGCCGGCGATCAGACGCTGACCGTCGCGGCGGGTGAGGCCAGCGCCACCGTCGGTGCGACGGCGCTGGACCTCGAGGCGGAACTGGACGTGGTTTTCGCCCCCCCTTCACAGGCCGAGATCGACGCGGTCGGAGCCGACTGGGCCGCTCGCGATGTCTCCGCCGCCGGCGTGCGCGTTGAACTCACCGAGGCGCTGTCGCTGGTGGGATCGCCCGCCACCCTGAAAATCGTTTCGCATACGGTCACCGGAGCCCGCCACTACGGGGCCATAGTCGTTCCCGACGGTGCATCCGAGGAGAGTCTGCATGTCCTGGCGTACCTGCACGGTGGCGACGGGGGCGTTTCGGTGGCGGACCTGCAGTTCGTCGCCCTGCCGCTGGGCGAGTTGCGAGACAGCTTCGTGTACGTGCTTCCTTCATTTCGCAGCGAACCGCTCAGGCACGCCGGGCAAAGCTGGGTTTCGGAAGGCACTTCAAGCCCGTGGGACTACGACGTGGACGACGCGATCGCGCTCATGACCGTCGCCTTCGAAACCACGCCGGAGGCCAAACCCGGCGGCTACACCGTCATCGGTGGCAGCCGGGGCGCCGGGGTGGCCCTGCTCGCCGGGGCCCGGGACGAGCGGATCCGGAGGATCGTCTCCTTCTTCGGCCCCACGGACTTCTACGACGAATGGGTGCGGGAAATCGTGTGGGAGGCGGCGCTCCGGATGCCGCGCAATCTCCCCGGGGTCACCCACCTGGACTCGACGGTGGTGCAGCCCTTTATACGGGGTGACCGCGGGCCCGCCGAGGTTCGACTGGAACTGGCGCGCCGCTCCTCCGTCCTGTTCGCGGCCGGCCTGCCGGCGGTCCAGCTACACCATGGTACCATCGATCAGGTCGTCTCCGTGTCGCAGGCCGAGTCCATGATCCGCGCCATGGAGGCACTGGGACGCGGGCCGCCCGACTTCGAGGCGTACATCTACGAGGGTGGGGGGCACGACTTCCTCAGTTTGCAGGAGGCCATCCAGCGCGCGGTCGAGTTCGTTTCGCGCGAGTTCGGGGGATAGCAGCCCGCTCAAGCCGGGATGACGGCACCCGTCCGGGCCGCAACTACATGATCACGCGCCGGATGTATTGTCGAACCTTCTCCATGTACTTCTCGAAGAAGTACTTCTGGATGTCCATCATGTCGAGTTCGCGGCCCTGGATGTAGGCCTGCTCGATGTCGCTGGTCATGTCGAGCGGCGTGCCGGTCGTGATCAGGAAGGTCGCCTGCTTGCCCGGCTCGAGAGAGCCGACGCGGTCGTCGAGCCCAAGGAACTGCGCCGGGTTGATCGTGACCGCCTTCAGCGCCTCCTCCTCGGGAAGCCCGAAGGCGACCGCCACACCTGCTTCGAAGGGCAGCCGGTTCGAGTACAGCGACCCCGAGCCGCCCGCAATCGCGAAGCGCACGCCCGCCTCGTGCAGACGCGCCGGCATTGAGTACGCTTCGTCGTAGCCCTCGTATTGCCGGCCGGGTCCGGCCATTGTCGAGGTCAGGATCACCGGGATGTCCTCGGCGACCAGGCGGTCGGCGACATGGATGGCGTCCCGTCCGCCGCGGATGACGATGCGGAGGCCTTCCTCCTGCGCCCAGGTGATGGCGTCGCTGATCTGTGCCGCGCCGTCGGCCGCAACCACGACGGGGAGATCCCCGTCGATGACCGGGATCATCGCGGCGTAGCGCGAGTCGCTGCGCACCTCCTCGCCGGCGGTGACCGCGTCGCGATAGGCCCGCGCTTCCGCGAAGAAGTCCTTCAGCTGCTGGACCTGCTCCTCGTAGCTCGGCGGATCCTCCTGCGGGCCGAACCTGAAGCCGCCGAACCCGCGGAAGCCGCGGCGGTTGGGGTTCGGCCAGTTCACGTTGAGTGCCGTTGCCGACTGCATCGACATCTCTTCCCAGCTCCACCCCTCCAGGGCCATCGCGGAAGACATGCCGGAGACGAGTCCGCCGCCGGGAGTCGTGAGCGTGGTGAGCACGCCGGCCGAGCGCGTCGTGCCGATATGGCGGCTCTCGGCGTTCACCGCGACGTCCGCGCGCACGTTCGGATTGAAGTCGCCCAGCTCGTTGACGTCGTTGGATACGTCGACCGCGCCGATCTCGGCGATCCCCACCGTGCTGTAGGCGTCGATGAGACCGGGGTAGATGTGTTTCCCCGTGGCGTCGACCACGCGGGTCCCGGCCGGGATGTCCACGTCGGTGCCGATCGCGGTGATCACCCCGTTCTCCAGGAGGATCGTCCCGTTTTCGATGACTCCGCTGGTGACGGTGTGGATGGTGGCGCCAACCAGCGCAACCGGCTCGGATTGCGGGGGCACCGTCATTCGCACCTGGGCTCCCAGGATCGCCGGCGCCATTGCCCACAGGACCACCACCACCGCCGTGGCCCTGCGCCCGACCCCGGGGAGGGTGCTCTTCGTCGCTCTTCGCTGTGTCGTCGTCATCGGTTGGTCTCCGTCTCAACATTGCGACCGCCGCCGCCCTCGATGGACAGGATGGCCTGGATGAGTTGCGTGCGTTCCTGCGCGATCCGGTCCCGCATGGCCGCGTCCTCCTCGAGCGAGAAGTAGCGGCGGCCGTCGACCCATGTCTGCTCGGCCCGCGTGAACTGCGAGAGCGGGTCGCCGCTCCAGATCACAAAATCGCCGTCCTTGCCCGGCTCCAGCGAGCCGACGCGGTCGTCGAGCGCCATCGCCCGCGCCGACCCGATGGTCACCGTGGACAGCGCCTGTTCGGGCGTCAGCCCCGTGCGCAACAGCTTGCCCGCCTCCCAGTTCATCCGGCTGGCGATCTGGCTGTTGTCGGAGTGCAGCGAGGTCACGACTCCGGCCTCGATCAGGATCCGTGCGTTGTACGCCGTGGCGTCGTAGGCCTCGAGCTTGAAAGCGCCCCAGTCGCTCCACACGACCGCGGCCACACCGGAAGCCGCGAGCTCCGGCGCGATCTTGTATGCCTCGACGCCGTGCTGCAGCGCCTGGACCCGGAAGCCGAACTCCTCCGCCAGGCGGATGAGCGCCAGGAACTCGTCCGCGCGATAGCCGTGCGAGGAGATGAGCAGCTCCTGGTCAAGGATGTCGAGGATCGCCTCCATGCGCAGGTCGCGCCGCGGGGGAAGTCCCTCGCCCGTCTCCTCCCACCGCTGCCATTCACGCTCGTAGTCGCGCGCGGCCATGAAGTGATCGCGGATGATCTCCTGCGTTCCCATGCGCGTGTCGGGGTAGCGTCCCTGGCGCCGTTTCGGGTTCTCGCCCAGGGCGAACTTCACCGTTCGGGGCGCGTTCTCCAGCTTGAGATCCTCGGGCAGCGAGCCCCAGCGCATCTTCACGAAGACGTTCTCGCCCCCGATCGGGTTCGCGGATCCGTGCTTGATGTGCGCGGTGGTGAGCCCGCCGGCCAACTGCCGGTACATCCAGATGTTGTTGTGGGTGACGACATCGCCCATGCGCACCTCGGGAACGATCGCGAAGCCGCTCTCGTTCACGGCGCTCACCCCCGAATGGATGTGCGGGTCGATCATCCCCGGCGTGACGTGCTTGCCCGTGGCGTCGATCTCGACCGCGCCGCGAGGGGCATCGAGGTCCATGCCGACCGCTTCGACCGTCCCGGCGCGAACCAGCAGGTCGGCGCCTTCCAGAATGCCCCTCGGGCCCATGGTCCAGACGGTCGCGTTGCGCACCAGGACCGCGGCGGGCTGCTCCGGAATCGAGGATCGGCCGTAGTCCATCATCGGCCGGATGAACGGCAGGTCGATCTCGGGCACGTCCATCGCCACGGTTCCGCGTTCCCGACCCTCGAACCCCTCGGTGCGGGTGCCGCGGAAGGACGGGTCCGCCCCGTTCGGCAGCGATGTCCAACCGTAGAACTCGTCGCCGCGCACGGAGCCCGACAGGAGCGCCATGCCCTGATAGCCGAGCACTTCGCCGTTGAAGCGGGCGTCGATCCGCCCGGTCTCCGCGACGGCCCGCGCCGAAGCGAGATCGACCCGTGCGCCGCCGGGAAGCTCGGGGCCTGTGCTGCCTATGTCGAGGTATCCCCGCAACCGGTTCAACGAACCCTCGAGGACCAGGACGGCGTCGAATCCCCACTCGTCATCCGAAGCGATCTCCCAGGTTCCTCTGGGATCAATCTGGACCGGGCGGGTAATTCCGTAGACTCTTCCCTGCACCCACACATCGCGGACCGTGGCCTCCTCGGTCAGCAGGTCACCCTCCGAGACGATCAGGTTGGCCACCTTGCCCTCGGCGATGGTCCCGTGGGTGCGATCGATTCCGAGCCAGGCGGCGGGCGTCGTGGTGAGCGCGGCCAGAGCGTCGTCCGTCGAGAGCCCCCGCGCGACCGCGATCCGCAGATTGGGCAGAAACTCGTTCAGCGACGACAGGCCGTCCGTGGTGATGGCGAAGCCGACCCCGGCATCCGCCAGCTGCGCCGGGCTGGTCGGCGCCAGGTACCAGTGGCGCAGGCCGGCGAGCGAGGCATCGAGCGCCGCCCCCGGATAGCCGACGTCGGGGGCGTCCGGGAAGTCCAGGGGTACGATCAACGGTTCGCTCCGGGTCCGGAGCACGTCGATGATCCGGTATTCGTTGCCGTTGCCGCGGTACCAGGCCTCAAGTCCGAACTCCGACGCCAGGGTCTGTGCCCGGAGGTACTCCTCCTCTCCGCCGGTCTCGAAGACGACCGGCTGGCTGCCCTGCACGACATCTTCGAGCGCCGCGAGGGCTTCGCTCGTCTCCGGAGGGAGGAAGGCGCGCCCGCTCGATTCATAGGCGGCCCACGCGCGCATGTACCAGTCCGCGTCCATGAGCGTCTGCTTCATGAGCGCGATCGTGCCCATCGCGGAGTTCGGGTACGATCCGCCGAGCTCGAAGGAGCGCCGGAAACCGATCGCCTGCGCGATGTCGGGCCGCAGCACCCGCTCCCGAACGCCTTCGTCCCCCAGGCTGACCAGCGAGGCCGTGCCACGGAAGATCCCCTCCTTCGGAACCGCCAGCGCCGCGCCGAAGCCCTGCGAGCGGAGTGCCGCCCGGCGGTCTTCGTCGTCGGCCAGGTTCCGGGTGGTGGAGAACCACGCCCGCACCTGCGGGTTCCAGTGCGTGGGCCCGATGTCCCCGCCCTCCGGCACCGCGCCCATCTCCAGATCGGCGTGCGCGTCGATGAAGCCCGGGTAGACCGTGAGCCCGCCGAGATCCCATACCCGCGCCCCGGGCGGCGCGTCTGTGCCTCGCCCGACCGACAGGATGAGGCCGTCGCGGATCACGATCGTTGCATTGTCCAGGACCTGGCCCGGCCCGGTCACGACCCTCGCTCCCACCAGGGCGTGGTAGCCCGTGCCGTTGTCGCGCATGCCCTCGACCGGCTGGGTCCGGCTCGCCTGCTGGGCCGCGGCGCCCGTCGCCAGGACAACCGCAAGACCCAGAGTGACAGGACCCAGCGTAAATGGTGTCGCCTTCACGGAATTACCCCCTTGCTGCTACTGTAACTGGAACGCTCGCCAACGGATTAGAAATACTACCCGTGTCGCCACCGCTCAAGGCCGACCGCCGCGTTTTCGGGCCACGGCCACGGGGGGCCAAGCCAGCGGACCGGGCTACGGCGCGCGGCGCTCCTCCACCCGCACCGTCACCAGGTCGTTCGCGCGGTACTGCCGATGTTGGACCGACGCGGCGTAGTGCGACAGCAGCCGAAGCGACATCTCCCGTGCGTCGGCAGGTACGCCCCCTTCCCGGATCATCCCCATCTCCTCTTCGAGGTTCGCCCCCTGCGGCGCGGCCAGAAAGTCGATCACCGCGTCCTTCCCGTCGTTGCGCGCCGCCACGCGAAGCCTGCGCGCGCCGCCCGCGGCCTCTTCACCACGCTCCACCAGGTTCATCAGGGTCTCCTCGCCCGCAGCGCAGAGCCGCCGTGTCGCGGCGTCGTCCCACTTCATGCGCTCCGCGAATTCCCGCAGGAACTCCTCGAGGACGCGGCGGACGCCGGCATCCAGGGACATCTCGACGTTCCCGCGCCGCGACACCCACTCTCTCAGGCCCACGAACCGCGGCCCCTACCGGGATCCCTTGACCCGCACGGTCAGCAGGTCGATCGCGTGGTACTGGCGGTGGCTCACCGACGAGGCGTAGTGACGCAGCAGGCGCAGCGACAGGTCGCGGCCGCTCACGGGCGTGTCCCGGTCCCTGATCATCCCCATCTGCTCCTCGAGGTTGGTTCCCTGGGGCGCGGCGATGAACTCCATTTCGGCCGCGTCGCCGTCCCGCCGTACGGCCACTCGCAGCTGTCGGGCACCCGAGTCCGCGACACCCTCGTCCTGCCGCACCAGGCTCATGAACGCTTCTTCCGCCGCGGAGCAGAGCCGCTCGGTCGAATCGTCGTTCCACTTCATTTTGGCGGCGAACTCACGCAGAAAAGCGTCGAGCTTGGGACGCACGCCGGCTTCCAGCTCCATGTCGATGTTCTGGCGGCTCGACTTCCACTTGCCCCACCCGAAGAAGACGGTGACGATGACGTAGAGGAGCACGACGACGGCACCGATGCCCAGAGCGAGCCACAACAGACTCACACCGCCGGAGCCGGCTTCCTGGGCCAGGAGGTGGCCCGAATTCTCGAAGGAGTAGATCGGAGGACTCTCGCGCTGGGATCCGGGGACGGGTCGCGGGCGATGGAAAGCGGCCGCCGGCTGGGTCGCGTGGATCGTCTCAAGTTGATGGGGGCAGGGCCATTCTACCCACGAGGCACATGGCGGACAAGGTGGCCGCTCAGCGGAGCAGGTCCTCCAGCCGGATGCGCTCGCCGGTGCGGTCGTCGCGGTACTTCACGATCACCGGGGCCTGCAGCGACAGGTTCCACTCGCGTCCGAGTCCGCTGCCGATGGGCCTCGAGCCCGGCACCACCACTGCGCCCTCGGGGATGACCAGGGGACCGTCGTCTCCCGCGCGGATCACCTCGCCGCGCGCGATATCGAAGACGGGGGTCGAGCGCGTGAGGATGACGCCTGCTCCCAGCACCGCCCCCCGCTTCACGATCGCGCCCTCGTAGACCCCGCAGTTGCCGCCGACCAGCACGTCGTCCTCGACGATCACAGGAAGCGCGCCGACCGGTTCGAGCACCCCGCCGATCTGCGCCCCCGCGCTGATGTGGCAGCGACGGCCGACCTGCGCGCAGCTGCCCACCAGCGCGTGCGAGTCGATCATGGTGCCGTCGCCCACCCGCGCCCCGACGTTGACGTACATGGGGGGCATGCAGGTCACGCCCCGTCCCAGGTACGCCCCCTCGCGCACCGCCGACCCGCCGGGGACCACGCGCGTACCGCCCCCCGGGGGCGAGGTCTTCGGGGGGAAGGTCGACTTGTCGCTGAAGTGGAGAAGGCCGTCGCCGAGATCGTACCGGGCCAGGGTGCCGAGCCTGAATCCCAGCAGGATCCCGCGCTTCACCCACGCGTTGACGCGCCAGCCGTGCGGGGCGGTGGGGTCGGGTTGGGCGGCACGGATCTCGCCGGCGCCGAGGAGGTCGCGGAATTCGGCGAAGAGGTCGTGGTCGCCCGGGAGGGGGGTGGGGCGGGCGAAGG
The DNA here is from genome assembly GCA_965211795.1 of Longimicrobiales bacterium. Taxonomy (GTDB): domain Bacteria; phylum Gemmatimonadota; class Gemmatimonadetes; order Longimicrobiales; family Gaopeijiaceae; genus Bin94. Next base: position 1,151,353 of record OZ242973.1, on the reverse strand, counting down.
CCTCGTCGATGCGGCGGTCGATCAAAAGGAAGGCTCCTTATGTATACTGCACATTACATTTTGTAATGTTTGCATTACATTCCAACCGACTCCATCACTTCCCGCACCCGCCGCCGGTTTTCGGCGCTGACCGCAGTCAGGGGCAGGCGGCAGCGGGCCTCCAGCAGTCCCATTTCGGCCATCGCGAACTTGACGGGACCCGGATTCGTCTCGAAGAAGTTGGCGTCCATGAGGGGCAGCCAGCGCCGGTGGATGGAGCGTGCGCCGGCGAAGTCCCCCGCCACACACCGGTCGCACAGCTCGGCCATCGGACCTGGGATCTGGTTGGAGACCACCGAGATCACACCGTGCGCGCCGAGCGCCATGGCGGGAAGCGTCGCCGCATCGTCCCCGGACAGGACCGCGAAGTCCTCCGGCACCGCCTCGACGACCCGCGCCATCTGCATGATGTCCCCGGCCGCCTCCTTGACGGCGTTCACACCGGGGATCGAGGCCAGCCGGGCGAGCGTGCCGGGCGCCACATTGATGCCGGTTCGGCTGGGCACGTTGTAGACGACGATGGGCAGGTTCGTGGCGTCGGCGACCGCCGAATAGTGGAGGAAGAGGCCGTCCGGCGTGGGCTTGTTGTAGTACGGGGTGACGACGAGCAGGCCGGCTGCACCCGTGTTCTCCAGAGCCCGTGCCAGCGCAACCACCTCGGCGGTGTCGTTGCCACCGCAGCCGGCGATCACCGGGACGGCACCGTCCGCCGCTTCCACGGTCAATTCCGTCACCCGAACCTTCTCCCGGCGGTTCAGGGTCACCCCCTCCCCCGTGGACCCGCCCGGAACCACGAAGTGAATACCCGCATCCACCTGGCGGCGCACAAGGGCCCGAACCCGTTCCTCGTCGATCGCGCCGCCGGCCTGGAAGGGGGTCACCAGAGCGGTTCCGCCGCCACGGAGCCAGGGGTCGGTTTGCCGCGTGCGGTTTCCTGCGTTCTTCATGGGCTGCTTTCGGTTGAGGGGCCCTCGCCCGCCACTACCTGTTCCCAGCACTCGGCGAAATCGTACACGCCGGGGCGTCCGTGGATCCATCGTGCGGCGGCCAGGGCGCCGCAGGCGAATCCGGCCCGGGAGCGCGCGGTGTGGCGGAGCTGCACGGTGTCGGCGGCCGAGTCCCACTGGAGTTCGTGGGTGCCGGGGATGTGGCCGGTCCGTTGGCTGGCGATGTCGATCGCGCCGTTCCACCCCGCTGCGCGGACCTCGTCGAGGAGGCGCAGTGCGGTGCCCGAAGGGGCGTCCCGCTTGCCGCGGTGGTGCGACTCGAAGGCGGCGAGGTCGTAGCCGTCGCACCGCGCCAGGGTGCGGGCCGCGGCCGCCGCGATGCGGTAGAAGGCGTTCACCCCCACCGAGAAGTTCGCGCCGTGCAGGAGGCCGATCCCGCTGTCGCGCGCGTGGGCGAGAAGTTCGGCGCGCCGCTCGTCCCACCCGGTCGTGCCGACCACGGTGTCCACGCCGAGATCGCACAGCCGCTCCAGGTTGCCGGACATGACCGCCGCGCCCGTGGAGAAGTCGATTGCCACGTCGGTCTCGCCCAAGGCCGCCCGGCTCAGCCCGGAGCCGCCCTCGTTGTTCGACGCGTCCAGCCGCAGGACGACCGTGGCGCCGTGATCCGAGGCGACCTGCTCGATCAGCCGTCCCATCCGTCCGCGCCCCACCAGCGCGATCCGAAGTGGGGCCCGCGAGGGGGTTTCAGCGCCCATCCGGACGGTTTGCGGGCCGACCGCGGATGTCGCCCCCCCCTTGTCTTTCCGGGCCCTCGCCGTCCTCGGCGCCGCGCGGGGCTTGTCGGCGAACCGCCATCCATCCCCCCGACATCAGGAGCTCGGCGTTGAGCACCGACGCTCCCGCCGCGCCCCGGATCGTGTTGTGCCCGAGGGCCACGAAGCTGAGCCCCAGGACCGGACACTCGCGCACGCGACCCACCGTGACCGCCATCCCCCGCCCCGCCATCGCGTCCCTTCGCGGCTGCGGACGATCGGCGTCGTCCGCCACCAGGACCGGCCGCCACGGCGCGGTCGGCAAGACCAGCCTCTGGGGTTTCCCGCGAAATCCCGCCATCGCTTCCCGCACCTCGTCCGGCGAGGGCCGCTCCTCCAGTTCCACCGATCCGCACACCAGGTGGCCATCGACCGTGGGAACCCGGTTGCAGTGCGCACTCACCGTCACGTCCGCCGGCTCCACCCTCCCCTCCCCCAACTCCCCGAGCAGCTTGCACGTCTCCGCGGACAGCTTGTCCTCTTCGCCGCCGATGAACGGCACCACGTTACCCAGAATGTCGACCGAGGACACACCCGGGTAACCCGCCCCGCTCACCGCCTGCAGCGTGGTCACCATCACGCGCCGGATGCCGAAGGGACGCAGCGGGGCGAGGGCCATCACAAGGGTGATGGTCGAGCAGTTGGGATTGGTGACGATCGCCCCGGACCAGCCGCGCTCCCGGCGCTGGTGCTCAATCAACCGGATGTGGTCCGGGTTCACCTCCGGAATCAGGAGTGGAACATCCGCGTCGAGGCGGTGGTTGCGCGAGTTCGACAGCACGAAGTGTCCCGCGCCGGCGAAGGCCCGCTCGATCCCCCCCGCGACCGACGCGTCCATGGCCGAGAAGACCACCTCCGGGCAGTCGGCCGACACGGCGGAGGGCTGCACGACCATCCCGCCCACGCCCTCGGGCATGGGATCGTCCTGTACCCAGCGCGCGGCTTCGGCGTAGGGCCGGCCCGCGCTGCGCTCGCTCGCGCCGAGCCAGGCGACCCTGAACCAGGGGTGGCCCTCCAGCTGGAGGATGAACCGCTGGCCCACCATGCCGGTGGCGCCGAGCACTCCGACGGGGATGGGGATCGATGGAGTCATGATCGTCGTGTACGTTCGGTTGGCCGGATCGTTTCAGGCGCGCGCCGCGGGCCTCATCAACTGATCGGCCGGATACGCGGCACCAGCCGCGCCGACCACAGCCCCGAGTTCGTGTCCGAGAAGTAGATCCGCCCCTTGAAGGGCATGACGCTCCACGCCATCGGCGAATTCGGCACGTAACCAACCGGGTCGAAGGCCTTGAAGACCGCGATCTCGCGCCCCTGCGTGTACAGGTTCCCCATCAGCTCCCCCGAAACGTCCACCATGCGCACGCCCCCCTCGTAGTAGGCCTGGTACAGAATGTCGTCCTCGACCCAGATGTTGTGCGTGCCGTACTCGGGGACCTCGTACCGGGCCACCATCTCCGGCGCCTTCGGGTCGGAGAAGTCGATGATCTGGATGTAGCCCTGCGTCGCCAGCGGGATGCCGTGCATGCCGGTCTCGGGATCGTACGGCAGCTGGTACGACCCGCGCCCCTGCCCCGGCCCCTCCCATGCCAGTCCACGCCGCGACATGATCTCGTCGCCCACGAACACGTAGTGCTTCCCCGTCGACTCCGAGATGTACGGGAAGACCGCGTGCGTACCCCCGGTCGGGAGCGGATAGCTGCTCACGAAGACCGGATTCTCCGGCGATCCGCCCCAACCCCCGTGCCCCACATCCACCACCACCAGCCCGTTCTCCCACTCGGCCGAGTACGCCAGCCCGTCCATCACCCAAACGTCGTGGAGGCGGCTGTCCGGATGGTTGTACTCACCCTCGTAGCGCGGGTTGTAGATGTCGCTCACATCCAGGATGACGTACTTGTCGCCCCCCGCCAAGGCGAAGACGTGGTCGTTGGTGGGGAAGGCGTTGTGGACGCCGCCCGTCAGGCCGTGGTCGGTGACCTCCGCCGCGATCACCGGGTGCGCCGGATCGGCCAGGTCGAGGATGACCACCCCGTTGCGCCGGTCCGACGCCCCCTCGCGCGTCATGGTCGCGTAGCGCCCGTCCGGGGACACCTTCATGTCGTTGACCGAGCGGGCGTCGACCTGGATCGAGTCCGTCTTGACGATATTCGCGGGGTCGGTCACGTCCCACACGAACCCGTAGCCGTCGGAGCGCTTGGCCCCGGTCACCGCGTAGTCGCGCCCGTCCAGGCCCTCGAAGACCCAGAAATCGGTGGTGCGCACCCGCTGCTCGCGGCCGTGGCCGTGGATCTCGAGCTGCTGGACCACGTCGCGGGGGACGACCTCGACGGTGGTGCGCGCGGCGAGGGGGCCGGCGTGGGCCACCACGGTGTGGAGACCGGGAAGGTCCGCGACGAAGCGGCCACCGCGCATCCGGGCCGTGGCGGCCGGCGCGATCGTCCCGGGCGGCGCTTCGTAGGCGTGGGACCACTCGACGGGGACGCGGGCGAGGAGCTGGCCGTCGTCGTCCCGCACCTCGGCGCCGAAATCGATCACGTCGCCGGTGCGGGCGCGGGGGACGCCGCCGGTGATGGTGAGGGTGGTGGCCGTGAAGGGGTCCGCGGTGAGGGTGGCCGCGCCTTCCACGCCGTCGACCGTGGCGGTGATGGTGGCCGTGCCGGGCGCGGTCGCCGTCACCCGCCCGAAGCGATCGACCAGGGCGACTCCCGGTGTCTCGCTACGCCACTCAACCTCCGGACCGGGCCGTTCGCTGCCGTCCGCGTGCTCGGCCCGCACCCCAAGCCGAATCGTGGTTCCCACCAGGAGGCGATGGTTTGTAAGAGGAGTGACGACCACCCGGGCGACGGCCGGCCATTCGATGCGGACCGGGACCCTGACCATGACCGTTTCGCCTGCGGGAGGGCCGCCACCCTGAACCAGCGTCGCGATCAGCGCATAATCCCCCGCCGCCAGCGCGGTGACGACTCCCTGCCGCACCCGAACCGCCGAGCGCGGCCCGACGAACCGCACGGATGGCGAGTCCACCTGTGCCCCGGAACGGGTCACCCCCGTGATCCTCACCTCGACTTCGTCGCCGACCCGCATGGTCAATTCGGCGGGTTCGGCCACCAGCTTCACGACGGGATCGTCGTCGGTCTGGGCGTGGAGGGGGAGGGCGAAGGCGGCGGCCGCGGCCACCACGATCGGGGCGAATAGTCCGAGTCGAAAGAGCTTGGCGGATCTGGACATGGTGACTCCTGCGGCCGGTGGTCCGAACAGACCCTAACGTTACGTCAGGGTTGGGGCGCCACGATCGAAACGGGGCGGCGTTCCCGTGGCGGCAATCTCAGTTCGGAAGTTGCGGCGGATTCACCGGCCACACAACGCCCGCCCCCGACCGTCCGGCAACACCCGCGCGCACGATACCCCGGAGCATCCCCCGAAAGATCAGCCAATGCACCGGATAGAGGACGTACCAGTACAGGAGTCCACCCAGCCCCCGGGGGTCGAAGACCGCGGTCTGGGTGATTCGGCTTCCCGCACCGGGGTCTGCACACTGTCCGGGGTCCCCGCCCGTGTCGAGCGCGGCCGGGCGCCCCGCTGCCGCAGCGTGACGAGCCGGCTCCACCTCGAACTGCAGCCAGGCCCGGCCCGGCACCTTCATCTCGGCCCTGAGGCTCAGCAACCGGTCGGGTTCGCAGGCCTCGACCCGCCAGAAATCCAGCGGATCGCCCGGCCGCAAGTCCACGGGATGGCGGCGGCCCCTCCGCATGCCGACACCGCCCAGTAGCAGGTCGAGCACCCCGCGCAGCACCCACAGCCAGGTGGCGTAGTACCAGCCCCTGGCACCGCCGATCCGCTGGATGGGTGAGAAGGCACGGGCGGGCTCGACCGCGGTCAGCGCCTGCTGCCGGTCTACCACTCGCGAACCGATCGACCTTCCGCCCCAGCCCGGACGTCTTCCGCTCGAAGACACCGCGTCGCTCCAGCGCGTCCGCGCCATCCGCCGGTCCTCCTCTTCGAGGGCCCGCGCAATGGCGTTGCGCACTCCGAGCGGCCGGAACGGGAAGTACTCGTATGCCCGCGCATCGTGGACGACCGTATCGTGGCGCAGGCTGTCGATCAGCTTCCTGCCTACCCGCGCATACAGTGGCGTCACCAGTCCCAGCCACAGGCTCGAGAGGCGCGGGGTCAACAAAGGCACGGGGATCATGACGCGCCGCACACCGATCTGCCGGGCGTACTCCCGCATGAGTTCGCCGTAGGTGACCCGTTCGGGGCCCCCGATCTCGAAGACCTCGTTGCCGTCCGCCTCCAGATCGAGGCCGCGCAGCAGGTAGGCGATGACATCCCCGATCGCGATCGGCTGCGCCCTGGCGCGGACCCAGCGCGGCGTGACCATCACCGGCAGCCGGTTGACCAGGCCACGGATCAGCTCGAAGGACAGCGAACCCGAACCGATGATGATGGAGGCCTGGAACTCGATGGTGGGCGGCCCGTGCGCGGCAAGAATGCCGCCCACCTCGTGGCGGCTGGCAAGGTGGGGGGAGAGCTCGCGGCGGCCAGTCGGCGCCGCTGCTCCGCCCGAAGCCCCAAGCCCGCCCAGGTAGATGACCCTCCGCACCCCCTGCCGCCGCGCGGCGCAGGCGAAATTGTACGCACAGACGCGGTCCCGCTCCCGGAAATCCGCCCGGGATCCCATGGAATGCACCAGGTAGTACGCGGTGTCGACGCCCTCGAGAACGGCTTCGAGCGACCGCGGGTCGAGCACATCGCCTCGGACGATCTCGGTCGCGGGGGAAAACCGGCCCTCAAGGTACCGGGGCGTGCGGGCCAGGCAGCGGACCCGTTCGCCCCGCGCTTCCAGGGCCGGGACGAGGCGTCCCCCGACGTATCCGCTGGCGCCGGTTACGAGGGTGCGCGATTGGCGTTTGTCGTGGATTCCCATGGGGATTGGTACCCGATGGCGGCGGCGCGGTTTCCGGGTTCCAGGAGTGGCTCCGATTCCGGAGTTCCGAGACTCGGAAGCGAGCACTTCAGAGTCCGGTTCCCAGTTCGCACGCCCTGACACGGGTTGCCGGAAGCCATCGATCTCCTGAGGTTTTCGTACCATCCGCCTTTGCCCACAGACAATCCATGACCGAAGTGCCCGCACGAATCTCCGCTTCACAGGTCAGGATGATCCTCGAGCGCGCCGCCGAGATCGACGCGCGCGGTGATTCCCTGACGGTCGATGAACTGAGGCAGATCGCGGCCGAAGCCGGTATCGATCGCGCGGCGACGGAGTCGGCGATTCAGGAGATCACTGCCAGCGCGGAGGCGCCTTTGCAACCGGCGGCGACGGCGACCGGGAACGGAGCCAACCTGCCGGCGAAGAACCCGAAGTCCATTTCGCCCCCCTGGACCGCGGCGGGAGGCGCCCTGGGAATGGCCCTGGCGTTCGTCACGTTGGAGTTGCCCGAAATGGCAGGCGTTTCCATGCTCGGAGCAGTCGCTGTGGGCCTGATCCTCAGAGCGGTGCGGGCCATCAGGCAGAAGTCACACCTGGGTTTCCAGCTCGAGAACTTCGCGGTTTGGTTCGGGATGGCACTGGGCGGCGTCGCCAGCGGGGTATTCACCCCTGCAATGCTCTCGGTTGTGTTCACCATCTGGATCGTGGCCTCCGTTGTCGGCGGGCTGATCGTGTGGTACGGTTCCCGCGAGGAGGAGCCCGCGGACGACGTCCTGCGGATAGGGCCGGGCCAGTAGGGGCCATCAACTGCCGCTTCGGTCGCATCCCGGCTTTCCCGGCGGCGAATTGCTCCTGCCCAGGCCACCACTGGACACCGAAGGCGCCCTGGTTCACACTATCGGACGACCGACGCGCGGGGACCGGCCCCACTTTCCGTCACATTCATCTCCCTCCACCCACCCCAGAGGACCATGCCCGCATCCAACCGAATCCACGACCTCCTCGGCGCCGAAGCCGAAGACCTGCTGACCTATCGCGCCACGGGCTTCCCGAAGAACCAACTGCACCTCCCCGGCCCCGACTTCGTCGACCGCGTGGTCGCGGGTACCGACCGCAATCCCCAGGTGATGCGCAGCATGCAGCAGATTCTGGGCCACGGGCGGCTGGCCGGCACCGGCTACGTATCGATCCTGCCCGTCGATCAGGGGATCGAACACTCGGCGGGGGCGTCCTTCGCCCCGAATCCCGTCTACTTCGACCCCGGGAGCATCTGCGAGCTGGCCGTGGAGGGAGGGTGCAACGCGGTCGCGTCCACGCTGGGCGTGCTGGGCTCCGTATCGCGCCGCTACGCACACCGAATCCCCTTCCTCGTGAAGCTGAACCACAACGAACTGCTCACCTATCCGAACCGCTACGACCAAGTCATGTTCGCGAGCGTCCAACAGGCGTGGGAGCTGGGGGCGGTGGCGGTGGGCGCCACGGTCTACTTCGGCTCCGACCAGGGGATGCGCCAGTTGCAGGAGGCGTCGGAGGCGTTCCAGATGGCCCACGAGTTGGGCATGGTAACCGTGCTGTGGTGCTATCTGCGCCAGTCCGCTTTCAACACCGGCGGAAAGAACTACCACGCCGCCGCCGACCTGACCGGCCAGGCCAACCACCTGGGAGTCACGATCGAGGCCGACATCGTGAAGCAGAAGCAGGCCGAGCTGGACGGCGGCTACCGCGCGGTCGGATTCGGGCGTACACACGACAAGGTCTACTCCGACCTGGTCCCCGGCGCCCATCCGATCGAGATGACCCGCTACCAGGTGGCCAACTGCTACATGGGGCGCATTGGGCTGATCAACTCGGGAGGCTCCAGCGGGGACAACGACTTCGCGCAGGCGGCGCGCACGGCGGTGATCAACAAGCGCGCCGGGGGAATGGGTTTGATTTCGGGACGAAAGGCGTTCCAGAGGCCGATGTCCGAGGGGGTGAAGCTGCTGAACCTGATCCAGGACGTGTTCCTGGATGAGTCGATCGGGGTGGCGTAGGGGGACAGGGCAGACGCCTCGTCTCGCATCTCGTTGTCTTCGCCAAGTTTCAGGGGCAGATCGGGTGACCGTTTGAGAATGTAGCCGTGGTGAGCGGGATGGTTCTCGAATTCACTGGCGTACCGTTCCGTCGTCGGCGGGACGGGAAGTGCCGCGATATTCACCGATGTGGCCCCACCCGGATCCCAGGAAGGACTCTCCAGCGCTCCGACAGGAATGGTGATCACGCCGTCGGTGGTCCCCTCCCCCGTGGTTAGCGACACTTCGATGGGAAACGGCGCCCCCACGGACACCGCGGCCTTGATGTCCCCCGAACTCGTGGCAATGAGCGATACCTCTATCGGTATCGGATCAATCTTGTTGCCGTGCAGCCACAGTGACCGGAGCGATGACAAGCCATCGAATAGGCTGTCTGGAAGTTCTTCGAGCTTGTTGCCACCGAGCAGGAGATTCGTCAGACCCGGGGTGTCGGCGAAGATGCCAGGCGGGAGCGCGGTCAACCGGTTGCTGTTGAGGTTGAGTGTGCTCAACGACGACAGATCCTCGAACGTGTCCGCTCGCAGGGAGTCCAGAGAGCTCTTTTCCAGCGTGATCCACGAGAGCGACGAAAGCCCCGAAAAGATGTCCTCCGGCAGGCTGCCGAAGTCGCTCTCATAGAGGAAGAGAACTTCCAGAGACGACAGGCCCGAGAACAATCCGGACGGCAATGGAGTCGTGACGTTGGCCTCGATGAAGAGATACTTGAGAGACGGCAGCCTCGCAAATAGACCTGGTGGAAACGACTCGATCTCGTTGTGGCTGAAATTCAGCTCCTCCAATTGACGCAAACCCGAGAACACGGAAGACGGTAGCGAAGTCAGCCGGTTGTAAGACATCTGAAGCGAGGTCAACGAGGACAGCCCCGAAAACACATCCGATGGCAGGCTTGTCAGTTCATTGCCGTAGAGTTGAAGTCGGCTGAGCCCGCTGAGCCCCGCAAAATCCCCCGACTTCAACGAAGTGATGCCCGCATTCTGGAGCTCCAGGACGGTAACCCAGGCCAGCTGGCTGCTGGTCACCTCCGCGCAGCCGCTGGCCCCCACGAGAGCGAGGATCTTGTTCCGCACGGCTTGGGTCCGGTCGCAAATGGGCGAAGGAGTGCCGGGTTCCCACACCGTAACCTCGAATTCCAGCGATGCCCCCAGCCCATCGGGATCACGGGCGGTGATCTCGATCGCGGTGACTCCGGGTGCCACTGCGTGAACCTCGATTTCGCTCCCGAACACGCTTGATGTGACCACGGTGGTGTCGGAGCTCGTGGCGGCAAAGGTCAGGTCGTCGTTGTCGGGATCCACGAACAGGTGAACGGCGCTCAGCGTGGTCGAGTCGCCTTCGGTCAGCAACCTCGCGGCAACCGAACCTACCGCCACCGGGGCGCGGTTGATCCCCGACGCCTCGGACACCGTCACGCCGAATGCCACGGTTGCGCTCAGCCCTCCCGGGTCGCGCGCAGTCACCCTGACACTGACGGCTCCCTGCGCCACCGCTCTCAGCACCAACTCCGTGCCGGATATGGTTGCCTTGACCACGGCAGTGTCGGAACTCTCGGCCGAAAACCGCAATTCGTCGCCATCGGGATCCGAGAAACGGGAAGCGACCGCCAGATTTCGGAAGTCACCCTCCTCCAACGTCTGCCTACCGATGCTGCCTCTCACAACCGGAGACCTGTTTCCCTCGGACCCGTCCGAAGGACCGCGTACTCGGACTTCGATTGTCTGTTGCGCAGACAAGCCTTCCGGATCCCTGCCCAGAATGGTGACGGTTGCGGTTCCTCCTCCTACCGCCCGCACCAGAACCTTGTCGGTCCATACCCATGCCTTCGCCACTCGCAAGTCCGAACTCGTCGCTTCAAAGACCAGCGAGTCGTCGTCGGGATCGGCGAAGTATGGCCCGGGAGTCAACCGCTTGACCCCCGACTTGTTCATGCGCAGGTGCTCCATTGTGCCGATGGCCACGGGCATGCGATTGGGAACCGTGACACCGAACGTCTGGGTGGCTGCGAGGCCGGCCGCATCGGTTGCCGTGACCGCTACGGTCGTCGCGCCCCTGGCGATCCCCGCAACCGTCAACGTCACCTCGGCAACGGAAACACGCGCCACCATGGAATCGGAGGCGGCGGGCTCGAAGGTCAAGGCGTCGCCATCGTAGTCAATGAAGAAAGGGGATAGCACGAACGCCACGGTATCGCCAACGTCGACGGTCCGGTTCTCGATCAAGCCGACCGGGATCGGGGCCTGGTTGTGTACGGTAACGGCAAACGAATGCGTGGCGGCCAACCCTTCACCATCGGTGGCGGTGACAAGCACGACGGCTTCTCCCTTGGCGATGGCCGCAATGGTCAGGGCGGTGCCGGAGACCTCGATCCGGACCATCGTCGTGTCCGTGACGGTCGCCGTGCATAGCAATACGTCTCCGTCAGGATCGGTGAACCAGCGTGCCAGATCGATCTGCGTCGAATCTCCGGGTTGTGCTGCCCAAGAAGGCATATCACCCTGCGCGAGCGGCGGCTGGTTCGGAACGACGACCGCGAGCGATTGCGCAACGGACAGTCCCTCGGGGTCGGCGGCGGTGATCGTGACCGTCGTCTCGCCTTTCGCGATCGCCGCCATGTGCACGGAAGCTCCGGCAACCGAGAGCCTTGTCACCGAGCTGTCCGACACGGTCGCCGAGTAGAACAGGCCATCGGCATCGGGGTCGCTGAAGAACGGTGATACATCGAGCACTGCCGAATCACCGACCTCGATGGTCCGTGCACGGATGGTCCCCTCGGCCACCGGCGCCCGGTTTGGCACGACCTCCGTGAAGCTCTGAACGGCCGCCAGCCCTTCGGTATCGGTGGCCGTAACCGTTATCGCCGCCTCGCCCTTGGCGACAGCCGTGACCGTGACCGTATCCCCCTCGATCAAGGCCGTGACCACAGTGGAATCCGAGGGCACGACCGCGTAGAGCAGGGTGTCGCCGTCAGGATCGGCGAACAGGGAAGAAGCGGACAGCTTCCTGGAGTCTCCCACCGCCAACGTATCGGCCGGAACCGTGACCAGCGCAACGGGAGGGCGGTTCGGCACGATGACCGCGAATTCGAGTGTGGCCGCCATCCCCTCCGTGTCGGTGGCGGTGACGGTCACGGTCACGGTGCCTTTCTTCAGCGCCGTAACCGCAACCGTGCTGCCCGAAACCGACACCGTGACGCGCTGGACATCGGCCGAGGCAGCCGCAAAGCTCAACGAATCTCCGTCCGGATCGCTGAAGTGAGCGGCGACATCCCGAGTCACCGTTTCTCCTACTTCCAACGTCCGTGCCGAGAGCGAGTCAATCGCGGCGGGTCCCCGGTTGGGAATGGTCACCGTGGCGCTTTGGGTGGCGGTCAACCCGCCCGGGTCGGACGCGGTCACCGTGACCAGGGCAAGCCCCTTCGCGCGGGCCGACACCGTAAACACGGCCCCCACCCCAGCCACCGACGCAACGCTCGTGTCCGAGGAGACCGCCGCATGGACCAGTTCCTGTCCGTCGGGATCCGCAAAATACGCGCCCGCGTCCACGACCGCCGAGTCCCCGGCCGAGACCACGAGAGACGCGATCGTGCCGACAGCGATGGGACTACGGTTCGGCACCTGGACGGTGAAGCTTGTCACCGCCATGAGTCCGCTCGCATCGGTCGCGGTGACGGACACCATCGAGTTGCCGGGTACCAGACCAGTGATTTCAAGCGTGGCTGCCCCGGTCCTGACCAAGGCCACACCCGGATCCGATGCGGTGGCCGTATACCGAAGAAGGTCACCGTCCGGGTCGTCGAAGCATGCTCGTGCGGTCACCGTTTCGTTGACGTGGACGACCTGGTCGGGGATTGTTCCACATGCCTCGGGCGGCTGTGGACTATCACAACCGAAACACACCAGGGCACCAACCACCGCGACCCAGGACCGCGTCCCGATCTCACAACGCGTAAGCCTGTCTACCGCTGTTTTCTGTGTTTGCGACCACATGCCCATCATTTCTTCCCCTTTCGGTCCAGCCCGTACGTACGTTCCCATTCATCGGATAGTCAGAGCCGCTCGCCAAGTAGACTACACCAATCCTGGCGCATTTTTCAAGCGAGTGATTCACCACCGGCGAGACAAGATCCGCAAGGGAGCGCGTGTGTGTACAATCCTGTGCACACTAGTCACTTCCGTAACGTCCGCTGTTGCAAGTACATGCGGCAATCCGCGCTATCTCGGACCCGGTCATTGGCAACTGCATCCGGAAACCTGTCCTGGCGCTTTCAACCCTGCCGGTCAAGCGTCGACGGCAATCGCAGCCACAGTCGGCCGCCCCCACCGTGGGCACCTCTCCAGGGAAGGTAGTGCTCTCCTCCTCCACCCACCTCTCACACACTCAGCCGATCCCCGCCACCCCACTCCTCCTCTCCATCAGCACTACGTCGCGCCATCGACCGTCGTGGAACCGACCGAGCCGTTCGTGCGTTCCCAGCACCCGAAAGCCGCACTTTTCAAAGATCCGGATCGAGGCCGCGTTTTCGGGAAAGATGCCCGCCTGCAGCGTCCAGATCCCCTCCTTCTCGGTTTCTTCCACGAGCCTGCGCAGAAGTCCCCCTCCTACCCCCCTTTCGCGCGCAAACTTCCCCACGTAGATCATGACCTCGCGCACCCCCGCGTAGACCGGACGCTCGGAAACCGGGCTCAGACCCGCGTATCCCGCCACCTCGCCGTCCACTTCGGCAACCATCCGGCACTCCGGACTCCGGGCCCTGTCCCAGCTCTTCCAGTCGGGGACCTCGGTCTCGAAGGTGGCATCGCCCGACTCAATCCCCTGGCGGTAGATCTCCGCAATTGCGGGCCAGTCCGAGGGTGTCAGCGCGCGAAACTGTATATCAGACATTACACTTGTAGAGTCGGGGGGTGGCGCGGTGCCGGGTAGGGTCCGGTGCTTCTTGTCCGCGCTTTCGCTTGGTGCTCAGTCCGGCTCCCACGCGGTCCGTTTCCACTCCCCCGCTCGTCGAACCGGACGTGCGGATTTCCCGCATCCGGCTCTCAGCCGGGATCATGCCTTCGCCCTCGGAAGGTATCGGCGCATGGTCCCAAGGCGCACGAGGCCGCAGTCATTCCACAGCCAGTCGTCGGGGAACCGCACGTAGCCCCTCGACCGCACCTTGTGTTTCCGCCTGAACCACTGTCGCAGCCGCCGGGTCGCGTGCATGTCCACGGCCTTGTAGGCCGGGCTGACCTGTCCGAGGTCGAAGTAGTTCGCCCACCCGTACATCATCCGGTTGAGGCGCTTCACGACTTCCTCGGCGGACCATCCCGCGTACCGCCGGTCCGTTTGCCCGCTGATCCTGCGGCAGATGTCCCGAACACTCGCCTTGTCCGGCCGGGTACCGATGTACCGGCTTCCGTCCGTCGGACGATAGTTCCAGCCGATGCGGTATCCGAGGAACACCATGGGCTCCTCGGGGCACCGGAGGCATCGGGTCTTCCGCGCGTTGACCGGTAGCTTCAGTCTTTCCATGAGCCGGTTGACCACCGCCAGCATCTCTGCCGCCGGGGCCTTTCCGAGCACACAGAAGTCGTCCGCATAGTTCACGATCTCCGCTCGGAAGCGCCGGGCGTAGCCCAGCTTCTTCCAGCCAAGGATGAACCGCCGCATGTAGATGTTGCTCAACAGCGGCGAGATCGGGGCTCCCTGCGGGGTCCCCTGTCGTTCCTTCCGCGCCCGGTTCGTGCGGCGCATGCCGCCCTCACCGTCCTCCTCGACCACCGGCATCTCCAGCCACGTCTTGATGAGTCCGAGCATCCGTCCGTCGCTCACGCGCCGCGCGATGCTCTTCATCAACTCCGCGTGCGGTATCTCGCCGAAGTAGTTCGAGAGGTCCGCATCGACCACTTCGTTGCGGCCCCTGTGCAGTAGGCGGTGAACCCGCCTTACCGCGTCCTTGGCGCTTCGTCCCGGCCGGTATCCGTACTGCTCCGGCTCCAGGTCCGCCTCGAAGATCGGCATCAGGACCAGCATCGCCGACGTCTGCGCAACCCGATCCCGCAGGCATGGAATGCCCAGGGGACGGAACTTCCCCGGCTGCTTCTTCGGAATGAGCACCTGTCGCACCGGACTCGGCTTGTAGGTGCCTTCCCTCAGATCCCGCGACAGTTCCCCGATCCAGCGTTCCACTCCGTGCGCCCCGACATCCGCGACCGTCACTCCATCGACTCCAGCCGCTCCACCGTTGCGCCGGACCATCCCCCATGCCGCCAGCAGGAAGTCCTCCCGCCATACCTTGTCGACAAGGGCGTGAAATCGCCGCCCGGGTTCTTCCTTCGCTTTCGCATGTAGCACGGTCTGGAGTTTCCGAACGCTCGCCGACCCTGTTAGACTCTCGCCAGTGATCATGTCCCTGCCTCCTTTCCGTACCGTTCCCGACTCAGGGCCCCTTCCCTCGGCGGGCATTACCCCGCGTCTCCGGTACTACGGACCCATCCGCCACCCTGCCGGTCCAGCCTGCCCCTCGCGGGGTTCCGGTTGCCGCGTGCACGGCACCGGCAGGGCTTCCCGTGTTGCTGCGCTTTCCATCTTCCATGCATGCCGGCGCCATTAACCCGGTGGAAACCGGCCGGTGCGCTTGTCGCTCGCTTCCCGGCCGGCCGTCGGCCTTCCCCTGATTCCAGGAGGGTCGGCTCCCGCATTAACCGTTTCGATGGAGTGGACGCCCCCTCCCGGCGGCATCGCAATGTGCCAAGGATGGTACTGTAAGCGATCGCGACCTTGAGAGGTCTGACCATCACAGGGAGGAGACATCCACATGGAAGAGGTTAGCATCATCGGAATTGATCTGGCAAAGCGCAGCTTCCAGCTTCACGGAGCGAGGGCGGACGGGTCGGTGGCGTACCGCACGAAGCTGAGCCGCGGCAAGCTGCTGGGTTTTCTCGCCTCGCAGCCGCCCTGCACGGTGGCGATGGAGGCATGCGCCAGCGCCCACTACTGGGGCCGGGAGATCGCGGCGCTCGGCCACGAGGCGAGGCTGGTTCCGCCGATCTACGTGAAGCCCTTCGTCAAGCGAAGCAAGAACGACGCAGCCGACGCGGAGGCAATCACGGAGGCGGCGCAACGACCGACCATGCACTTCGTGGCGGTCAAGACGGAGGCGCAGCAGGCGCAGGCGATGCTCTTTCACACCCGCGACCTGCTGGTGCGCCAGCGCACCCAGACGATCAACGCGCTTCGAGGCCATCTGGCCGAGTACGGCATTGTGGCCCCGCAGGGCAGGGCCCGGATCTGGCAGCTGGCCCGCGTGCTCGAGGACGAGGACTGCGGCCTGCCGGAGGCGGTCGTCGAGCTGGGCCGACTGCTGCTCGGGCGGATCGACGAGCTCGACGGGAAGATCGACGGACTCGACCGGAAGATCCGGACGAGCGCGCGGGAGTGCGAAGAGACGAAGCGGTTGATGACGATCCCAGGTGTCGGGCCGATCACCGCCGTGGCCATCCAGGCGTTCGCGCCGCCGATGGAGAGCTTCCGGCGCGGGCGCGACTTCTCGGCCTGGCTCGGCCTCGTGCCCCGGCAACACACGACCGGGGGCAAGCCGAGGCTGGGCAGGATATCGAAGATGGGCCAGCAAGACCTGAGGCGGCTCCTGGTCACGGGGGCCATGGCGGTCGTCTCGCAGGCCGACCGACACCGCGAGACCACGGATCCGTGGCTGGCCGGGATGCTGGCGCGCAAGCCGAAGAAGGTGGTCGCGGTGGCGCTCGCCAACAGGACGGCGCGGAGCGTCTGGGCGGTGGCCACGAGAAAGGAGGACTATCGGGTTCGCACCGCCGCCTGAGCGCGCGGCGAACGAGAAAACGCAGCCGGAAGGGGGGGCGGCAGGACGAAGGAACGAGTAAGGGCAAACAGTCAGCAAGACGGGATCGGAAAAACCAGCAGGCCTCGAAGGGCCACGGATAGAGCCCGCCGTTTCGATTTGGATCCGAATCTCACGAACACCATACAGGCCCGCGGCCACATGGGCTGCATCAAGAGGCCGGACATACGACAGTACCTGACCAGACTGCCAACGACTCGGTTCCCAATCCGGCTTGCCCATCCGGGGGCGGCCTGCCCGGCGTTCACTCGCGTTCCGGCCTGCATGGTCGCTGAGCCGCCCAAGGCGGCCCTTCTGCCAGAGTGCTTCAGCCCATGTCGTTACCTCCATGAACCGCCCTGGCCGCTACCAGCCGGAGCGACAGTTGCTGGGTGGGATTCGCACCCACCAGGAAAGCGCGCCTTTCCACGGCGCACTGGAAATCAGAGTTTACGTCCAGGCGGCTGGGCGGCGTCCATCAGACGTTCGCACCGAGCGCGCCGGCCGCGGCGACCTCAGGCGGCACCCGGACGCGCTCCACTGCTGGGGGAGTTGGTCCTCGCGTGGCTACTCCTCCTCCGCGCGCTCGGTGTAGTGCACCGCGAACGGGATCCCCTGCGGATCCATGCACTGCGCGATCATGTCGCCCCCCGGCACCTCCATGGGCCCGTTCAGGATCCGCCCGCCGGATGCCTTCACCGTCTCCACCGCGGCATTCACGTCCGGCACCCGGACGTAGAGCAGCCACCCGGGTGCAGGCATCCCCGGCGGCCCGTTCATGATGCCCCCCAGCGGGTGCCTGCCCCGGCCGAAAGTCTGGTAGAACCCCATGTCGCCCATGTCCATGCGCGCCGTCGCCTCCCATCCGAACACGTCGGAGTAGAAGGCCCACGCGGCGTCGGCGTCGGTGGTCGCGAGTTCGTGCCAGGAGAACTCGCCCAGCTCCGGGAACCCGTCGTGGCCGGCGGCATCGCCTTCCGGCTCGATGATCGCGATCACCCCGCCCTGCGGGTCCGCGATCACCGCAAAGCGCCCCACCTCGGGCACGGCCATCTCGCCCATGATGCTGCCGCCGAGATCGCGCACCTTCGCCATCGTCGCGTCGAGGTCGGGCGTGGAGACGTAGGCCAGCCAGCAGGGAGGAACGTCCGGCGCCGGCAGATCCATGAGGCCGCCGATTGGCATCTCGCCGTTCATCCACATCTCGTAGGGCTCTTCGCCGCCGTCCCAAGTGCTGGTGCCCCAGCCGGTGATCTTCGGATAGAAGTCGCGGGCCGCGTCTGGGTCGGTGGTCATGATCTCGTGCCAGGAGAGGCGTCCCAGGGGTTTGTCGGACATGGTGGTCGTGTCGTCTTTCATTCGGGTTGGTGGGGGTTGCACCGGTTTGGCACCGGATTCGGGAGCCCGAATTCTAAACGCGGCGGCAAGGGGCGCCAACGGGTCGCCGGGCTACAAGCCGTCGTGCCGGTCCGCCGGGCCGGGCGGCCGCGGGGCCAGCGCCGACGCACCGGGCATGGGGCGGTCTCGACTGGCGCGGGGATGTGGCCCAGGGAACATTGGGGTACGCCTCGCGTTGGCCCCAACTGAACAGCAAGGAAGGCTGAAGGATGAAAAAGCAAAGGTGGATCTCGGCGGCTGCGATCCCGGCGCTCACCACCGTGGGAGCGCTTCTCACGCTCACCCCCTTGCCTGGCGCCGCCCAGAACTTCGGATCGGTGAACTTCCCGACCTCTGGTGCCGCCGAAGCGCAGCCGCACTTCGAGGCCGGTCTCCTGTTGCTCCACAACTTCGAGTACGAGGACGCGGCGGCCCGGTTCCGGCGGGCGCGTGAGATCGACCCGGGCTTCGCAATGGCGTATTGGGGCGAGGCCCAGACCCACAATCATCCAATCTGGATGCGACAGGACCGCGACGCGGCGCTGGCCATCCTGGCTGAGTACGCCCCAACCCCCGCCGAGCGCCTCGCGCGGATCCCGACCGAGCGCGAACGCGACTGGTTCGAGACCGTCGAGGTCCTCTACGGCGACGGCCCCAAGCAGGGGCGCGACTTCCTCTACCGGGACGCCATGCGCCGCCTCTCGGAGAAGTACCCCGACGACCATGACGCGGCAGCCCTCTACGCACTCTCGCTCCTCGGGACCGCGCACGACGGCCGCGACTTCGCGATCTACATGAAGGCCGCGGCCGTCGCGCAGCCCGTCTTCGAGGCCAACCCGATGCACCCCGGCGCCGCGCACTACATCATCCACGCCTTCGACGACCCCATCCACGCGCCGCTCGGGCGCCCCGCTGCGCGCGCCTACTCGAAGATCGCGCCGGACGCCTCCCACGCGCAGCACATGACCTCGCACATCTTCGTGGCAATGGGGCTCTGGGACGATGTGGTCACCGCGAACGTGCGCGCCCGCGACGTGCAGAACGCGGGGCTGGAGCGGAAAGGGCGGCGGGCGAATGTGTGTGGGCACTACACGTCGTGGTTGCACTACGGCCACCTGCAGCAGGGGCGGCTGAAGGACGCGGCCTCGGGGATGGAGGCGTGCCGGGAACGGATCGTCGACGGGCCGACGCGCGGCGAGGCCGGGTACTTCGTGAGCATGCGGGCCCGTGCGGTGATCGACGGGGGCGACTGGGGGGCGGCGAGGGCGATTGCGGCCGACCTGGAGGCGTTCCCGGATCTGGCGCTGCCTTACGACTTCGTGGATGCCCTGGCCGCGCTGCGGACGGGTGACGCCGAGGGCGCCGCGCGGTTCAGATCCCGCTATGGGAAGCCGGATGACGAGCGAGACCCCCGTCGCGGCATCCTGCTCCTTGAACTGGACGCGTTGCTCGCGTTGGCCGACGGCGATGTCGAGGCCGGAATCACGCTGCTGGAGGAGGCGGCCGCGCGCGAAGAGGCGCTGCCGTATGAGTTTGGCCCGCCGGCGACGCTAATGCCGCCGCACGAACTCCTCGCGGCAGAGTTGGCCGCTCTGGATCGCCACGCGGAGGCGCGGGCCGCCTGGGAGGAGCAGCTCGCCCGCACTCCGAAACGCACCCAGTCGCTGTTGGGACTGGCGGGCACCGCCATGGCGCTGGGCGACGAGGTCGCGGCGCGTGAGGCCTACGCCGTCCTGGCAGAGGTGTGGGCCGGGGCGGACGCGGGTGTTTCAGTCCCGACGGGTACCGGCAAGTCCGGGAACTTCATCCCCTAGCAGTCGTATTGCAGGGTATGCATCGCATCCCATTCATACGACCACGGGAGGAAGGAATGAGGACCTACCTTGCCATTCTGGCCGCACTCGCCGTCGCGACACCCATCACCGCTCAGACATCGTTCGGTGTCAGGGCGGGGATGACGCTCAGCACCCTTTCCGCATCGGAGGAGGACGAAGAGACCGAGTTGTCCTTGTCCTACGTGACCGGTTTCCATCTCGCCGTCACCGCGTCCCTGGGGAGCGGGGGATCCGGACTCTTCCTGTCCGCGGCATATGCGCAACGGGGATCGACACTGACTGTGGACATTCCGGGAGGCCTGGACTCCGGAGAAAGCCTCGAAGCCACGATCGACCTGGCCTATGTCGACATCGGTGCGTTCGGAAGAATCCCGATCGGTACGGGACCCTATCTGCTCGTCGGGCCCACCCTGGGCCTCAGGATAGGGTGTTCCACATCGTTTTCCGCCGAGGGAGTCAATGTGACCATGGACTGTGGGGAGGGACTGGAGGATGACCCCTACAAGACCTTCGACCTCGGGGTCACGGGAGGTGCAGGGATATCCTTCGGCGTGGGCGGACGCGACATGGTTGTCGAGGCTCTCTACGGATTCGGAATGCTGAACCTCATTGACGATGACGACGAGTCGGTCAATAGCCGGGGCCTCACCATTCGGGTGGGGATGGACTTCGGCCGGTAGCACACCCTGCGGCTATCTCTCGCCCACCGCGCCGGACCATCGGGGAACTTCTGCTCGCGATCACCCGTAGAGCCAAGGCATCGACAGGCAGATGTGGAGCTCACAAATGGGAGATGCACCGATGCAAAGCCGCTACGTCGTTCGAGGCCCGACCGTTTTCGCCGAACTTCTCACCGCAAGGGCAGTCGTTTCGGCACTGATCCTTTCATTGTCGGGGTGCGTTACTTCCGACCTCCAGAGCGCCCGGCTGGTGGGCCCGGGCAAGTTCGAAATCACTCCCAGCTACACCATGGGATCCCTTTCAGGAAACGGAGAGACGGAGCGGACGACGAATCAGTTCGGGATTCAGGTGGCCACCGGTCTCACGCCCCGGATTGACCTGCGCCTGCGGTACGAGTACATCGACATCGCCCCCGAACGGGAGGAGGGATTCAACATCCTCGGGTTCGGGCCCAAGTTCGGCCTGGTCGAAGATCGCCTGGCAGTTCATATGCCGGTGGGGTTCGCGTTCGGAGGCAACGTCGACGACAGCAGCGAGTCTTGGATGTTTCGCCCCACGGTGCTCTTTACCCACACGATCAACGATCACGCAGAGATTACGACCGCGGGGAAGGGAGTCATCTGGCTGACCGAAGATGACATCGACCCCCTCCTCGGAGCCAACCTGGGACTGGGTCTGAGTGCCGATCTGGACCGCTGGGTCGTCCGCCCGGAATTCGGCTTCCTGAAGGATCCGGGTGAGGAGGGCACTCTGTGGCACTGGAGTGTGGGTTTCACGCTCTTTCCTGGCGCCGGGAATTAGCAAGCCTCCCGCACCCGCCGCAGGAACTCCTCGGCGGTCTCGCATTCGATCACCGCGTCGGCGACGAGCGCGATGTCTTCCCCCGTGTGAGGGACGGCGGGAGACGGTGTCGGCGGCTGGGCCTGCCGGTCCTTCGGTGGTCAATTCCATATTGGATAGCATTATTGACACCGTGTCGTGTTGTGCGAGCCGGCACGTGAGCCCAAATTGCTCAGGGGACGGGATACTCATCCGGGTTTAGCCAACGAGATAAGGACCGAACACGTGGACGTGGCCGACCGCCTCAAGTTTCCGTTGGCCCTGGCTTCATCGGTATTCCCGCTCCTGGCTGTCGGTGCCATCTCCGCCCAGCAACCGGGCGATACGGTCAGGGTATCGGGCGAACAGGTCGGTATAGTCGTTGAAGCCGACAGCGCCGGATTGCTCCTGTCTTTCGGGTATGCACCCTACGCAGGGATGCAGCTTCTCGAAGTATGGGGCGGTACCGGGAACCATACCAGGCGTGGGTTCAAGTACGGGTTCGTGGCCGGGGCGATTTCCGCGGGCGCGTTCACGGCGTTGTTATGCGCAGCATATTGCAGTAGTGCTTCCGACTACGCTGGGATCCCCGTAACGAGCGTCGCGGTCGGGTTGGTGGCAGGTGCAGTCGGATCGATCATTGGCTCGGCATTCGAGACCGACATCTGGAGACCTGTGCCCATTCCGGGTGGCTTGTCGCTACGGTGGTACCATGGAAGGAAGTCCCTGGTAGTGCCTGCCGGGCGGGGCCGAGCGCACGAAGGCGGCCGACACAAACTCGACCGAGGATCGCGGGTCGTGGAAGATCGATGAACCGTGGGGTAGCACCGATCAGTTGATCGAAAGCCCCGCCAGCAGCTCCCGCGCCGCCCTCCCCAGGCTGGTCTGCCCGCGGTTGTAGTTCCGCAGCAGCACCGCCGTCAGCCCAGTGGCGGGCTCGAAGAGAAGGTGCGCCGTGTACCCCGAGACCGATCCGCCGTGACCCGCAAAGACCCGCCCGTCCACGGTGTTGATCGAGAACCCCAACCCGTACCCCGACTCCGTATCCTCGGGGGTCTGCACCGACAGCACTTCGGCGCGCATCTCATCACTGAGCAGCGACCACCCCCCACGCCCCATCACCCCGGCGGCGAAGGCGGCCATGTCGTCCACCGTCGAGTACACGCCGCCGTTGGGCACCTTGTACCCCCGGCCCGCGTGCTCCAGCGCCGGTTGCTCGGTGTTCACCTGGCCTTCACGGCCATTGGCGTGCCCCCGCGAGAGCCGCGGTTGCAGGGCGTCGTCGATCACGAAGGTGCTGCCGGTCATCCCCAGCGGCTCGAAGATGCGCGCCTCGACCTGCTCCATGAACGGTTCGTCCGCGGCCCTCTCCAACGCGAAGCCCAGAATGCCGAATCCGATGTTCGAATAGGAGTACTCCGTCCCCGGCGGCGACCGGTAGCGGGTGGTGGGAATGGACTCCAGGATGCGCGCCGTCCAGCCCTCGATGGGTCCGGTCGCGGCGCCGGGCAGACCGGGCTCCCGCCCGAACCCGGCGGTGTGGCTAGCCACCTGCCGCAGCGACGGGTCGGCTCCTTCCGGGCGGTCCTGGAACTCCGCGATCTCCGGAACCAGCTCCGCCAGGGGAGTTTCCAGCGTGACCGTACCCGCGTCGGCCAGGATCGCCATGAGCACCGCGGTGACGGACTTGGAGATGGAGCCGGTTCGGTAGATGGTCTCCCGGGTGGCGGGCACCCCGGCCTCGGAATCCGCCCATCCGTACGCCCCCGACCAGAGCACTTCGCCGTCGCGGGCCAGCGCCACGGTGATCCCACCCACCCCGTCCTCATCCACATCGGCGGCGATCGTTTCCCCGAAGGCCTCGAGCGCCGGAAGCCATTCGTCGGGCAGCCGTGGGCCGTCCGGCGCGGCGCAGGCGGCCAGCGGCAGCAACACCATCAGGGCGTTCATCACGCGGCCCATGCTCATCGGGGCATTCTCCTCGCGTCGTATTGTCGCGCGGCGGAAGGTCTTGCCTCACCGCGGGTCCGGTTCCCCGCCCCACTCCCGCCAACTCCGAGACGCAACCTGCCATTGCCTTGCCCCGCATGCAATCGTAGGCTAGCCGTCGATGTCCGAAGGTGCCGAGAGGTCCCCCGCCGCCGCGGCGCCCGGCGGACGACCCGACCTGGACCGCGACATCACAACCATCGGAGACGACATGCGCCGTCTGCTCCTCGCACGGCACGCAAAGTCGAGCTGGGGCGACCCTAGCCTCGCCGACCACGACCGGCCCCTCAACGGGCGGGGCCGGCGTGCGGCGCCCCTCGTGGCCACCGCCCTCGCCGAGCGCGGCTTCGTCCCGGACGCCGTGCGATCCAGCAGTTCGTGCCGGACCCGCGAGACCTGGGAGCGCATGGCGCCGCATCTGGGCGGCCATCCCCACGTTGAATTCCTCTCCGAACTGTACCTGGCTTCGCCGCGCGCGGTGCTGCGCATCATCGCCTCCACACCTCCCACCGCCCACACGCTGATGGTCCTGGGGCACAATCCCTCGACCCACGCCCTCGCCGCCTACCTGGCCCGTTCCGGCAACTCGGCCCAGCGCGACCGCATCATCCGCTCCTTCCCGACCGGCGCGGTCGCGGTCATCGAACTGGAGGGCGACGACTGGGGCAAGGCGGAAGCAGGCGGAGAACTGCTCGACTACATCCGTCCGAAGATGCTTGGCTGACCCGCCGGACCACCCTTGCGCAGCCGGGCTCAACCTCGCTTTCGCCGTCGCCCGTCCAATGCTTAGGTTGAAGCCGACCTCCGACTCCGCGCACTGGACACGACGAATGACCGGCGACGCCCCACCCCCAGCCACCGACCTCGGCCCCGAAACCATTCGGCGCGTCTTCCAGGAGGGCGTCTACCCCTACACCGCGAAGATGAAGCGGCGCGAGTACGAGGGGCACAAGGCCAGGCTCCAGGTCGAACTGCTCAAGGTGCAGCGCTGGGTCAGAGGCTCGGGCAAGAAGATCGTCATCCTCTTCGAGGGACGGGACGCGGCGGGCAAGGGCGGCACGATCAAGCGGTTCATGGAGCACCTGAACCCCCGGGGGGCACGCGTCGTGGCCCTGGACAAGCCCAGCGAGGTCGAGCGCGGGCAGTGGTACTTCCAGCGCTACGTCCAGCACCTGCCCACAACCGGCGAAATGGTTCTCTTCGACCGCTCCTGGTACAACCGGGCCGGCGTCGAACGCGTGATGGGCTTCTGCACGGGGCAGGAATACCTCGAATTCCTCCGCCAGTGCCCCGAACTCGAGCGCATGCTGGTCAACAGCGGCATCCTGCTCTTCAAGTTCTACTTCTCGGTTTCGCAGCAGGAACAGGTGCGCCGTTTCGACAGCCGCAAGACCGATCCGCTCAAGCAGTGGAAGATCTCGCCGGTCGACATCGCTTCGCTCGACAAGTGGCCCGACTACACGAACGCCAAGGAGGCGATGTTCTTCTACACCGACACGGCCGACGCGCCCTGGACCGTCATCAAGTCTGACGACAAGAAGCGGGCGCGGATCGCGTCCATGCAGCACTTCCTGTCGAAGCTGGCGTATCCGGACAAGGACGAGGAAGTCGTCACCGGGCCCGACCCGCTCCTCGTCGGGCCGGCCACCCGGGTCGTCAGCCGCGACGAGCCGATGGCGGACGACCCGGTGGCTCTGTAGTCGGTGAAGAGAGTCCTCTTCGCGCTCCTCGCGACCATGACCCCGATCCCCGCCACCGCCCAGGTCACCGCATCCTCCGAGTACATGCGGGAGGCCCGCGAACTGGCCGCCAACAGCACGGTCCGCGAAGCCTTCCGAATCATCGAGGACCTCGACGCGTGGGCGCTGGAACACCTCGTCGAACTCAACGAGATCCCCGCGCCCCCCTTCATGGAGGAGTCGCGCGGCCGCCGCTTCGCCGAACTCCTCGCCGAGTGCGGTGCGGATTCGGTGTGGACCGACGCAGAGGGAAACGTCTTCGGGCTTCGGCGCGGACGGCGCGGCGAGCGCACCGTGGCGCTGGGCGGGCACCTGGACACCGTCTTCCCGGAGGGCACCGACGTGACCGTGCGGCAGCGGGGCGACACCCTCTTCGCGCCGGGGATCGGTGACGACACGCGCGGGCTGGTGGTGGTGCTCGCGGTGCTGCGGGCCATGGTGGATGCCGGGATCGAGACCGTGGACGACATCGTGTTCGTGGGGGTGGTGGGCGAGGAGGGGCTGGGGGATCTGCGCGGGATGAAGCACATCTATCGCGATCCGGACGAGGGACCGGACGCGTGGATCGAGGTGGACGGCGGGGGGCTGGCGGGGCTGGTGACGATGGGGCTGGGTTCGGTCCGGTACCGGGTCACCTTCAAGGGCAGGGGCGGACACTCGTGGGGCGCCTTCGGGCTCGCCAACCCGGCCCACGCGATGAGCCGCGCCGTGCGGCACTTCCAGGACGTGGCCGACACGCTGACGCGGAGCGGGCCCCGCACCAGCTACAACGTGGGGCGCATCGGGGGCGGCACTTCGGTCAACTCCATACCCGCCGAGAGCTGGATGGAAGTCGACATGCGCTCGGTGAGCCCGGAGAGCCTGGCCCGTATCGAGGAGGTGTTCCTTGCGGCGATGGACCGGGCGCTGGAGGAGGAGAATTCGCTGAGGCGCGAGGGCCCGCCGCTCACGGTCGAGAAGCTCAAGATCGGGGACCGGCCCTCGGGAGAGGGGGATCCGAAGGCGCCGCTCGTGCAGCGCGCCCTGGCCGCGACCGCGCACTTCGGCGTGAGGGGGCAGCTGCGGCGCTCGTCGACGGACTCGAATGTTCCCATCGCGCTGGGGATTCCGGCCGTGACGATCGGACGGGGCGGGGTGGGGTTCGGCGCGCACTCGCCCGGGGAGTACTGGGTGAACGTGGACGGGCACCTCGCGATTCAGAGGGCGCTGCTGTTGCTGGTGGCGGAGACGGGGGTGGGATGAACGACCGGCCAACAAGATTCTCCGACGCACAGGTCGCGCACATCCTGAAGCGCGCGGCGGAGATCGACGCTCGCGGGGATTCGATGAGCGCCGAGGACTTGCGCGCCATCGCCGCCGAAGCGGGCATTGATCCCAGAGCGACCGAGGCCGCGATTCAGGAGCTGTTGGCGGAAGAGGAAGGCGCGCCGGTGCCCTCGCCCGAGCCGGGATCGTCCGCGGTGGAGCGGAGTCCCCGGGTTCCCGCAACGAAGACGGGCCTGTCCCTGCCCTGGCGCATCGCGGCGGGGGGAGCAATGGGAGCCGCCTGCGGGTTCATCTATGGATTGCCGGTCGGCGGCATCCTGATAGGCGACTGGCCGCTGTTCACCGGAAACATGGTGATCGGGCTCGGTACGGTGACGCTGTACCTCATCGCCCGCGCGGCGATGAACATGAAGCGCGGCGATCAGCGCGACTTCCAATTCGAGAACCTCGCAGTGTGGATCGGGGCCGCTTTGGTGACCATTCCCCGTCTCGCCCCTTTCATTCAACTGGACGACATACTGGCCCCGCTGATCGTCGCGTGGCTCCTCGTCGCGGTCGTCGGGGGACTACTGGTCCGGATGGGACGGAAAGAGCAGAGCGAGCCGGACGACCCGCCAAGGATCGGGGCCGGGGCGGGCTGAGTCTCCTGCCCGGTCCCTCTCCGGGTGGTCGGCAACTGCTGTCGCGTTCCCTCTTTCGCGACACTCCTGCGTCCATCCACGAAGCTCTTCCGTCTTCCTGCCAACTGACAGCTCCCTCGCGCTCCAGGAGCACGGTCAAACTGTCTGCGTGCTTCCCTTCCTGCAAATCCCAGTGGAACTTATTATATAGACTTTCGATATATATACCCAAGCTGGCGGATTTGACCCTGCCACAATCCTCTCACCCGGACACCCGCCGTGAAGGTCACCCGACCCAAACACCCCATCGTACTGCCCGCGCCGGCGATCCCCGAACGGGCTTCCGCACCGACCACGCCTGTCGGGTTGCGCAGCGCGGTCACCCCGACCGCACAGTTTGCGAAGGCGGCTCTGCTGCTCCCCGTCCTGCTCGCGAGCGCGTCCTGCGGCAGGGACCCGAATGGCGACGCCACCACCGCCCTCCGACGCGACTCCGCCGGCATCGCCATCTTCGAGAACCAGGCCGGGGATCATCCCTTTGATGGCCGGATCGTACACGTGGCCAACCTGGTGACTCCGGACAACGCGCTCTCGCCGCGTCCATGGGGGGTCGTGGCGCACCGGGCCACACAGCGCGTATTCGTGGCGGACGGGGCGGGGAGGCGAGTCGCCGTCTTCGATGGCGCGGGGGGATTCCTCGGGGAGGTGGGGAGGTCGGGAGAGGGTCCGGGTGAATTCCAGCTCCCCGGCGCGCTCGCGATGGAATCTTGCGACAGCGAGTCCTGTCACGGACTGCCCGGCCCGGCTGAAGTGCTGGTGGTCCTGGACTCGCGCCGCGCCGTCCTGAGCCGCTGGTCCGCCACGGGTGACTTCCTGGGCGAGGAACGCGCACCGACAGACTACTGGGGACCCGGGTTCGCCGTCGGCCCCGGGTACTTCGCCACCGTTACCTCGAGCAGCGCGGGGATGGGGGTCGCACAGCAACTGGAGGTGCGCACGGCCGATGGAAGTCAGGTCATCCACGAAGTCTCCTACGAGATGACCCTGATGGAGCTGCCCTGCGCGACCATGCCCGCGCCCAGGATCTTCTCGCCGGACGTGGTGTGGGCGCGCGCGGGCGACACCTTCTACTACCTGCAAGGACCCGGCTACCGCATCGATGTCTGGTACGACGGTTCGCCGGCGGGCAGTATCCGCCGTCCGATCGGGCCGTTCGCGGTTTCACGCGAGATGGCCGTGATGGCGGCCCGGATCGGTCCCGGGCCCTACGGAGCGTTCATGCGGCAGTGCGGAATCTCGGCGGAGGAGCTGGTCGACGCGGTGGGTCACGAGGAGGAGCTGGCGCCGGTGATGGGGCTGGCGGTGGATCCCGGGGGCAGGTTGTGGGTGACCCGCAGGGGCGGCGGGCTGGCTCCCGAAGCCATCGACATACTCGGCCCTGACGGAGATTACCTGGGGACTGTGGCCGCGGACGTGCTTCCGGTCGCGTTCCTCTCCGAATCGCGCATTGTCGGGGTGCGTCCGGATTTGTCCACGGGACAGGTCCTCGCGTCGATCTACGACCTGCGGGGCGACGCGCTGCCGGTCTCGGGTCGTCCGCAGCGCACGCGGGACATCGAGAGACCGCAAGTCGACGTCGAGATCGCCTACCCGTTCGCGCTGGGGAAGTACGAAGTCACCTTCGACGAATGGGACCATTGCGTCGACGAAGGCGGCTGCGGCTACCGGCCCACCGATCGGGGGTTCGGTCGGGGCAGCCGGCCCGTGATTCACGTCTCCCGCCTGGACGCCGAGGAGTACCTGGCCTGGCTCACCGAGGCCACCGGACAAACGTACCGGCTGCCGTCCAACGCCGAGTGGGAGTACGCCGCCCGCGCCGGCACGGCCACCGCCCGCTGGTGGGGCGATGAACTCGGCACGGGAAGGGCCGTTTGCGATGGTTGCGGCAGCCGCTGGGACGATCGCTCGACCGCGCCGGTCGGCTCCTTCCCGCCGAACCCGTGGGGTCTGCACGACATGCTCTCCAATGTGTCCGAGGTGGTCGCCGACTGTTGGCACGAGAGCTACAGAGGTCACCCGACCGACGGATCGCCGCGACTGGAGGCGCCAAAGGGCTGGCCCGAAGGGGAGTGCAAGCGGGCCACCTGGCGAGGGGGTGGCTGGCCCTTTTTCACGTGGACCGTGCGTGCCGCCTACCGCAGCGGCGGGAACATCGGTTTCGAGTATCGCAACGATCATCCGAGGGCTGGAGGCGCGCGCGGTTTTCGGGTGGCGAGGATCGTGGAGCCGGGCTGAGGCCGCGTTTGTCCGCCACTTCGGGGTAATAGTGGCCGACAACGGGGGATACCTGAAGCGGGCACCGGTCGACTCGCTGGAGAAAGAGACAGGTACGCTGCGTTGGGAATGGTGAACGAGGCGCCGAGGCGTACAGGCGGGCGTTGGAGGTGGCACCTGAGCATTTGTAGGTGCGTGATGTGTTGATGCCGGCGTTGGAAGGATGGTAGCTTCGGACTCAGCGGCCGCCCTCCTTGCAAGGGCACCGCGCCCGCCATATCGTGCCCGTTGGTTTTCCGGCAACCCCAACCACCGAGGACTGACTCATGACCTGGTCCCGCAGAGACTTCCTGCGTACCGGCTCGGCCTTCGCGGCCGCCGGACTCGTGGGCCTCGACGGGCGCCTGCTGGCCGATCCCCTTGCGGCCGCCCGCAGATACCGCCCCTTCAGGCCCCTCCTTGACGACCCCGACGTTCGCGCCATCGCCATGGCCGCCCTCGACGCCGCCAAGGCGGCCGGAGCCCGCTACGCCGACGTCCGCGTCGCCAGCGGCATCACCCGCACAACCATTGCCTCGGACCGCCAGATCTCGACACAGGCGGTCCAGGGGTCGCTCCACTTCGGGGTTCGCGTCCTGGTCGAGGGAGCGTGGGGATTCTCATCCTCGACGATCGTCACGGAGGAGGAATCCGCGCGGGTGGCCCGGCTTGCGTGCCGGCAGGCATCGCTCAACCCCTGGGGCGCGAAGCGCACCATCGAACTGGCGCCGACTCCGGTCGTCGAGGACGGCAAGTGGGAGACGCCGATCGACATCGACCCTTGGAACTTCACGATCCAGGACCAGCTCGAGCTGCAGGTCGAAGCGAACGAAGCGATCATGAAGCACGCGGAAAAGTACCCCGGCGTCGGGTCCTTTTCGTGGTTCGAGTTCGGCAAGTCGGACGTCGTCTTCGCCTCGAGTGAAGGATCGTACATCGCGCAGCGGTTCCACGGCTTCGGCAACACCTACAGCGTCCAGGTGGTCTCCGAAGACCGAATGGACTTCGCGTCGAGCACCCCCCTGTCCTTCAAGACCGGCGGCTACGGCTGGGAAGCGATCGAAGGAATCCCCTTCGCGCAGGACGCCGAGCAGACGATTCAGGAGGCGCTCGAGAAGGTCGGCGCGAAGGATCCGGATGTGGGGCGCTACGACGTGATTCTCGATTCCTCCGCCGTGTCGTCGGTCTTCAACTCGTCGATCGTGAACGCACTGGAGTACGACCGGGTCCTCGGCTACGAGATGCACGCGGGCGGCACGAGCTACCTCAGCCCGCCGGAAGAAGTGCTGGGACAGTTCGACTTCAAGAACCCGATGCTGAATGTGCGGGCAACCGGTTCGGCGCCGCGGGCCGGCGGCATGTACAAGTGGGACGCGGAGGGGGTTGAGCCGGCCGACTACCAGCTCATCCGCGAGGGCCGTCTGCTCGACTATTTCACCACACGCGAGTTCGCGCCGCACCTGAAGTCCTACTACGAAAGGAACGGGTTGCCTCAGGCGTCCCGGGGGACGGCCGGGTCGGGGGGGTCGGTGCTCACCCAGCTCGTCGCACCAAGCATCGCAATCCTGGATCCGAATCCGGAGGACGTGACCATCGACGACATGATCGCCGAGACGGAGGACGGCATCTACATGCACCGGGGCGGTTTCGGCTCGGTCGATCCCTCCATGCTGAACATCAGCTTCACGGGCGGCGGCATGGCCCACGAGGTCAGGGACGGCGAGCTCGGCGAGCCGGTGAAGCGGCCGACGTTCCTGGCGCGCACCCCCGAATTCTGGCAGTCGATGGACATGCTGGGAGGTGCCGGCACCTTCGACTGGGGAGGCGGCGGGACATTCAAGGGCGATCCCTTCCAGCAGATCGGGCGCACCGTCGGAGCTCCGGCGGCGCGGTTCCGCGGGGTCAACGTGTTCACCTACAGGAGGCGGTCATGAGCAAGCGGACTTCGCCGGCTCCGGCCGACCTCACCACGGGCAAGATCCTCTCGCAGGAAGAGGCCGAGGTAATCGCGCGGAAGGTGCTCTCCTTCGCCGATCCGAGCGCGGACACGGTCGTGATGGTGCAGCTGAGCAACGCGCAGAACTCGCGTGTCGCGCGCAACGAGATCACCACGCAGCTGGACGCCTCGCTCGGCCAGGTGGCCGTCACGTCCATGATGAACGGCAAGACCGGCGCAGGCGTGACCGAACGCTTCGACGACGACGGGCTCATGCAGGCGGTGCAGTGGGCCGAGGAGGCCACGCGCGAGGGGCCCGGCGAGCACGGGACGAGCCGCCTGATCCAGCCCCGGACCTATCCCGTGCCCCCGGGCCTCTGGTCCGAGGCGACCCACGCGGCCGACATCGAAGACCGGATCGCGAAGGCCGTGAAGGCGGTCGAACGGACGGAGGGCTATGTCTCGGCAGGGACGCTCGACCTGGGCGCGGCCTCCATGCTGGTGGCCAACTCGGCCGGACTGGTGGCGTATTGCCGCAGCACGACGGGCACGATGTCGCTGACGGCACGCACCGCCGACAATTCGGGGTCGGGGTGGGCCGGCAAGGCGGTCAACAACTTCGACGAACTGGACACGGTGGCGGTGGCCGCTCAGGCGACCGACAAGGCGGACCGGTCCCGGGATGCGTCGGCGATCGAACCGGCACGCTACACGGCCATCCTGGAGCCCGACGCCTACGCGCAGATGATCTTCTTCATGATGCGCTACCACATGGATCTGGAAGGGGCCGAGGCTGGGTTCACGGCTTTCACGAACCCGGCGGGCGGCTCCAAGATCGGCCAGCAGATCTTCGACGAGAGGGTGTCCTTCGTCTCAGATCCGATGGATCCCGACGGACCCTTCTGCCCCTTCAACGGGTCGGGCGTCCCCTTCGACCGCACCTACTGGTTCCAGGACGGAATCCTCAAGAAGCTGAGCTACGGGGACGGCACCGCTCAGGAGCGGGGCGAGGAGTATCCCCTGGCCAATCCCGTGCGCGTGCGCCTGGAGCCGAAGGCGGGAACCCCGCTGATGACGATCGACGAGATGATCGAGACCTGCGAACGCGGCGTTTACGTGAGCCGTCTGACCGCCGGGTTCGCTGACTTCCGGCACCTGGTCTTCACCGGCGTGACCCGGGACGGGACGTGGCTGATCGAGCGGGGCAGGATCACGCGGCCGATCAAGAACATGCGCTACGTGGACTCGCACCTCTTCTTCCTGAACAATCTGGAAGCCCTCGGGGAGCCGGTGCTGACCTCGGGCGGGGCCTTCGTGCTGCCGCCGGTGCGGAGCCGCGACTTCAACTTCACGGCGCTTGCCGATGTCGTCTAGCGCGGCGGCTACAACGGCGGCCCCCGCAGCCGCCACGACCGGCGACGACCTTACCGTACCGTTTTCCGACACCTCCAAGGAGGAACTGCTTGACCGGGTGACGGGACTGCGGGGGGAGGTGGCGAAGGTCATCGTCGGGCAGGAGCAGGTGATCGAAGAGGTGCTGCTCGCGATCCTGGCGGGCGGGCATGCACTGCTGGTCGGGGTTCCGGGACTGGCCAAGACCCTCCTGATCCAGACGATCTCACGGGCCATGTCGCTGGACTTCCGGCGCATCCAGTTCACCCCGGACCTGGTGCCGAGCGACATCACCGGCACCGAGGTCATGGAGGAGGACACGGCGACCGGGCACCGCGCCTTCCGGTTCGTCCCGGGCCCGATCTTCGCCAACATCATTCTGGCCGACGAGATCAACCGGGCGCCGCCCCGCACGCAGGCGGCGATGCTCGAAGCCATGCAGGAGCGCCACGTTTCGGCCGGGGGCGAGACCATGGACCTGCCCCGGCCCTTCTTCGTGCTGGCCACGCAGAACCCGATCGAGCAGGAGGGGACCTATCCGCTGCCCGAGGCGCAGCTGGACCGTTTCCTCTTCGACATCCGGGTGGGGTATCCGTCGCAGGGCGAAGAGGTGGGGATCCTGCGGGCGACAACGGCGGTGGGGGACGCCGATGTGCAGCCCGTGCTGGACGGGCCGGGTCTGCTGGCGCTCAACCAACTCATCCGTGAGGTGGCCGCGCCCGAGCGCGCGCTCGAATACGCGGCCGCGCTGGCCCGCGCCACGCGCCCGGCCCAGCCGGAGGCGTCCGAGCTGGTGCGTCAGTACGTGCGCTGGGGTGCGGGGCCGCGCGCTGGACAGGCGCTGATTCTGGGGGGCAAGGCGCACGCGCTGCTCAACGGACGGCTCAATGTGTCTCCCGAAGACATCCAGCGCGTACTGCACCCGGCCATGCGCCATCGCGTGCTGCCCAACTTCGCGGCCGAGGCCGAGGGGATCACGATCGAACACATAATCGACCACCTCCTCGAGGCGGTGCCGCCGCCGAAGAGCGGTATTCCGGCGTAGGTGCGCGTGGCTTGCGTGACGGCTTCAACCGGCTGTGCGCGGCCCGTGGCTGCCATCGGCTGCGAACGCCCCGCGAACACGGTCGCCACGGTCTGACCAGGGGCAGCCGCCGATGTCGATGAACGCCGCCGACGGAGCGCTCCTCGACGCGGTGCGCTCGCTGCGCTGGCCCGCCCGCCGCAAGGCACCCGCCGGGCTGGCGGGGGATCATCGTTCGTGGATGCGGGGCATCTCGACGGAGTTCGAGGACTACCGCGCATACCGGCAGGGCGACGAGGTCAGCAAGATCGACTGGAAGCTCCTCGCGCGCCGCGATCGCGCCTACATCCGCCTGTCTACCGAGCAGACCGTGCTGCCGACCATGATCGTCCTGGACGCGTCGGCCTCCATGGCGTTTCCGGCGACGACCCTCGAGAAGTGGCACTTCGCCCGCCACATCGCGATCGGCCTGGCTTCGGCGGCGCACGGCGGGCGCGATCCCGTGGGCATCGCTGTCGCCACCGGACAGCCCGGCGGCCACTATCTCCCGGCACGAACCCGGCGCGGGATCGTCCACCAGATCCTCGTATTCCTGGCCTCGATCAATCCGGTCGGCACCCCTCCCCTCGCTCCCGTCTTCGAGACGGTGGCCCGGCGGAACCGCCGCGCCCGCATCGCCATCGTGAGCGACTTCCTGGGCGACGCCGATGAGCTTCTCAAGCTGGCCACCCGGCATTCGGCCGCAGGTTGGGAGGTGCACGCAATACACACGATACACACTACCGAGATGTCGCCCTCCGCCCGCTCCGCGCTGGTCGTGGACCCCGAAGCGGTGCAGCTGAAACGCCCCCTCACCGACTACTCGCGGCAGCGCTACCTGGAGAACTTCGGCGCCTGGCGCGAAGGGCTGGCCCGGGACTGGCGCATGGCCGGCGCGTCCTACACCCAGGTGGTGACCGGTCAGGGGGCCGCTCAGGCGGTGCGCAGGATCGTGCTTCCGCCGGAGACCGCGAGCCGCGCGTGATCTTCCTCGCCCCCGTCTACCTGATCGCCGCCGGGGCCATCGCGGCCGGCGTCGTGGCGCTGCACTTCCTCTCCACCCGTGAACCCGACACCGACCTGCTCCCCACCGTACGGTTCATCCCGAAGGTGCCGGTGCAGGCGACCTCGATTACCGTGCGCTTCACCGACCCGTGGCTCCTCGTGTTGCGCGTCCTGTTGATCCTGCTGCTCGGGGCGGCGTTGGCGCGACCGATGATTCAGCCGCTCCCGGCGCCGGTCGAACGCATCGCGGTGGTGGATGTGTCGCGGGCGGTGGGGGATCCGCGCGAGCTGGCGGACAGTGCGCGGGGGTATGTGGATGGGGCGGCGGCGGTGATCTTCTTCGACGGTCAGGCACGCGAGGTGGGGGCGGGGGCGATGGACTCGCTGGAGGCGCTGGCGGAGGAGGGTGAGGCGTGGGACGCCAAGGGATCGCTGTCCAGCGCGATGATCACGGCCCTGCGGACCGCCTCCAGGCTGCGCGACGGGGCCGACTCGCTGCAGCTGGTCGTGATTTCGCCGTTCGCGCGGGAGGGGAGGGACGCCGCGACGGAACGGATCCGGGCGCAGTGGCCGGGCCGTATCGAGGTTGTGAGGGTGGGGGGACGGGGGGGAGTCGAAGACCGCGGGCCGGCCGGGGCCGAGGATGGCCGGCCGGCCGAGATCTCGGGCCAGGCGGTCCATGCCGTGCAGATCGAATGGGCTGATTCCACCACGTCCGGGTTCTGGACCGAACGCGCCTCCCCGGACACCATCGCCGGCGTTCGCGCCAACGAAGCCGTCATGGTCTACCCCTTCGTGCGCCGCTGGCAACCTGCGGTCACCACACCCTCCGCCCTGTCCACGGACGACGCCGCGACCCCCGACACCGACACTCGCGTCTACGCCCGCTGGATGGATGGCGAACCGGCCGCCTTCGAGCGCGCGACCGACGACGGCTGCATCCGTTCGGTCGCGATCCCGTTGCCCACCGAGGGCGACGCGATCCTGCGCCCCGCCTTCCAGCGTTTCCTGGAGGGCCTGGACGATCCCTGCGGCGAACCCGGCGACCCGTCCCCCCTTTCCGCGGATTTCCTGACCGCCTTTGCCGGAGACGGGCCCCTCGCCCCCACCTCCGAGATCGGCCGCCAGGCCAGGCGGGTGACCCCCGCCGTCCCCTGGATTCTCGCACTGGCCCTCCTCGTCGCCCTCGCCGAGCACTGGGCCAGGCGAAGGCTGGCCACCGGGTCCGGCCAGGGTCCCGCGGGCGGGCGGTCACGGAGCGGTGGCCGCAACGGAACACGCTCGCGCAAGGGCGACAGGAGGGCAGCATGACACCCCTCCAGCAGGTCCGGCGCACCCAGCGCGGACTGGGACTCCTCACGACGCTCACGGCCCTCTTCCTGGGCGCGGGCGTCACCTTCGGCGTCCTGGTCGCCGCGATGCTCCTCTCCCTCGCCCTCCCCTTCCCCCCCGGCGTCCGCACCTTCATGTTCCCCGGCGCGATCGTCGCGGGACTCGCCACTTTCGCCGTCCTCCTCTGGCGCCGCCGCTTCGTGTGGTCTCTGGCGCGCGTCGCGCTCTGGGTCGAGGAGCGCGCGCCCGAACTGCGCTACGCCCTCGTCACGGCCATCGATCCACACTACACCAACCGCCTCGCCGACCGTCTGGCCCCGATCATCGCCCGGGTCGACCCCGGATCCTTCGTCAGGCGGGCCGCGCTGCGATCGCTCCTCCCGGCCGCGCTCCTCCTCCTCGTCACCGGCGTCTCCTACTCGGCAATGCCGCAGAACTGGCGCGACGCCGCGGTCGGCACGGACTCCGGCGCGGCCACCGCAACCGCCGAAATGCCCAGCCGCCTCGACGCACTCCGCGGTTCGGTCACCCCACCCGCCTACGCCCGGCGCAGCGGCCTCCAGCAGGAGGAATTCGATGACCCGGCCACCATCGCCGGCCTCGTCGGCAGCACCGTCGACCTGCACGGCGACGGCATCCCCGACGGGATCGAGATCCTTCTCGGCGACACGCCCGTCGAGCCCGCGCCGGAGGGAGGCGACGGCTGGCAGACCACCTTCACCCTCCCCGACTCGGCCGTGGCCCTCGAACTCAGGGATCGCCAATACCAGCGCCTGGTGGTGATCGATCCCCGGCGGGACGAGACTCCCTCGATCGAGCTGCTCCTCCCCGCGCGCGACACCACCGTACGCGTCATTGAGGGCGACATGCGGCTCCACGCGCGCATGAGCGACGACATCGGCCTGGGCGGCGCCTTCTTCGAGTCGATCACGACGATGGGACAGGACGAGGGACACATCACTTTCCGACGCGACACGCTCCAGCCCCGGAGCTTCGACAACGCCAGGAACGGGGAACTCTCACTGACCCTGCCTCTCGCCGACTTCGCACTCGGAGAAGGCGACATGCTGTCGCTGCGCGCCATCGCCTTCGACAACAACACGCTGTCGGGCCCCAGCTACACCACCTCGGAGACGCGCGTCCTGCGCCTCGCGACCTCGTCCGAGTACGACTCGCTCGCGATCGAAGGCGCCCCCCCACCCGACGACAGCCTCTTCGTGACGCTGCGTTACGTCATCCAGCTCACCGAGGAGGTCCACGAGGAGCGGCGCACCATGGACCGCGAACTCTTCGTGGATACGACGCAGGCGATCGGCATGCGGCTCCGACGCATCATCTGGACCGTCGAGCAGATGCAGGACGAGTGGACCATGGAGGGCGTCTTCGACCCCAATCCACTCCTCGCCGAGGCTCACGAAGCGCTCTGGGAGGGCGCGCGGGCGCTCTATATTGCCGAGTCGGGAGAGGCGCTGCCGCCCATGTGGGCCGCTCTCAAGCTGCTGCAGGAGTTCGCGCTCGCGGAACGGTACTACTTCCGTGGGCAGCCACCCGAACTCATCGTCAACCTCGGGCGGGTGCGGATGCAGGGGCAGGACACCGGCTACGCTCAACCGCGCGCGCGCCGGGAGATGTCGGACGACAAACAGCTGGAGCTGATGGTCCGCCACGCGGAGGCCGTGCGTCTGCTGGACGAGGCTCCCGACAGCGCCACGAACACGCTCATGCGCATGCAGGTGGATGCGCTGCGCGAATTCCCCGACCTGGCCTCGGTGCTCGGAGAGGCGATCGCGGCCATCCGCGGGGGAGAGGATGCGACGGGGCGGCTGGACGAGGTGCGCCGACTGCTCGAGGGCAGAACGATCATTCGCAGAAGACTCACATCGTGGAGTGCGCTATGGGAGAAACGGTGATGCATTCGGCAACCGGTATTCCGACAGGGCCGGCGTCCGGGATTTCGACGGCGAGCGGGGCCGGCGGTCCGATGAGGCCCGCGGCCGGCGTGCCGCTCCCTCCGGCCGTCGACCGGCCGATCGCAAGGGAACTGGAACAGGTGACGCATCCCTGGGCCCGCAAAGCCGACGACCCGCAGGTATCCAGCCCGGACGGACACCCCGCGGCAAGCGCTGCAAAGCTCCACTCCGTCCCCCTCGTCCCCTCCCTCCCCCGCCAGGAGTTCCGCTGGACCTCCGTCCAGTACGAGGTGGGCGACTGGGAGAGCGGCCTGGGCATGGTCGCCAACCTCATCGACACCATCGCCCGCTACACCGTGCTGCCGGTGGCGCCGCGCGGGAGCATCGTCCCGCTGGGGAGCCGGCAGATCTTCGAACACCCCTTCGTGTGGTTCACCGGCCACTTCCCGCTCGCCTTCACCGAAACGGAGCGGGAGAACCTGCGCGAGTACGTCGACCGGGGCGGCTTCATCGTCGTGGACGACCACAACCACGACATCGACGGCGAGTTCCACAAGACCGCCCTCGAGGAGATCGCCCGCGCCTTCGGCCCCGACGCCCTTCAGGAAATCCCCAACGACCACGAGCTCTACAGTAAGTTCTTCGAGTTCGACCGGGGCCCGCCCGCCACCACCCACGAGCTGAACGGCTGGGGCGACAATCTCCTGCACCGGCACCTCTTCGGCGTCTACCGCGACGAGCGCATCGGGCTTCTGTACAGCAACAAGGACTACACCTCGGAGTGGTCCTTCCGCCCCGACACCAAGCGCTTCATCGGCGTCGATCCCACGCGCTTCGGCGTCAACCTGGTGGTCTATGCCCTCACCAGCTGACCCTCCCGGCCGCGCCCCCTCGCGGGACGATCCCGGTCCGTCCTCCGACCGCGATCCCGAAGCGGTGGTGCGCCTCCGCCACCGCCTCCGCCTCTTCTTCGAGCGCACGACCCGCGCCGCCGCGCTGGCCCTGATCGTCCTGCTCATCG
Source organism: Longimicrobiales bacterium (assembly GCA_965211795.1). Classification (GTDB taxonomy): domain Bacteria; phylum Gemmatimonadota; class Gemmatimonadetes; order Longimicrobiales; family Gaopeijiaceae; genus Bin94. The sequence continues at coordinate 1,112,418 of OZ242973.1, read as the reverse complement.
GCCACGCGCTCTACTCCCTGCGCGAACGTCCCTCCCTGCGCGCCGACGGCCCCGCCGTCGAGGACGCACTCGTGCGCTGGAGCACCACCGAGGCCCCGCGCAGCGTCCACGTCGCCCTCGATTCGCTCCCCGCGCCCCACCTCCGCGACTGGCTCGCGGCCTTCCCCGGTGCGGGCACGGGGGCCAGCTGGGACGGCCGGACCCCCGCGCCGAGCGCCATGAGCGTCGAACCGGTGGCCGATCCGCATCACCCCTCGAAGGTCTGGATCGCGACACAACCCGGAGCACGCGTCGAGCTGAGCGACGAACTGGGCGTCCTGGACAGCACCACCGCCGAGGGACACGGGACCGTCTTCGGCCTGCCCCGCCTTGAGGGCCGCGTGCAGGCGAGCATCGACGGAGACGGGCTCGCCAGCAACGACCTGCAGGACTCGGTCTCGATAAGGTCGGCGCTGGTCGTGGCAATGGCCGGATGGGAAGGGAAGTTCATCGCCGCCGCCCTGGAGGAGCGCGGCTGGGAGGTCGACGCCCGCTTCGCGGTGGCCCCCACGGGCGACGTCGAGCAGGGCGCGGGCCGGATCCGGCTCGACACGGCCCGGTATTCCTTCGTGGTGGCGGTCGATTCGGTGATCGCGCGCTACGCCGGCCAGTTGCCGCGGTACGTCAGACAGGGCGGCGGCCTCGTCGTTGTGGGCGAAGCTTCTTCGGTCCGCGCCCTCGAGCCGCTGCTGCCCGCGCGCCAGGGCATTCCCACCCGTCCCACCGACTTCAGACCGGAGTACGTCGACGACCCGCGCCAGTCGCTCGCACTGGGCGACCTCTACCGGCTCAAGGATGGCGCGATGGTCCTGGAGACCCGGGAAGACAAGATCGCCATCGCCGGGTGGCGGGTCGGCGACGGGCGCGTCATCCAGATCGGCTACCTCGACACCTGGCGCTGGCGGATGGCCGGCCTGGCCGACGACGCCGTCGAGGCGCACCGTTTGTGGTGGTCGGCCCTGGCGAGCGGGGTGGCCTACGCGCCCCGCTTCGACCGCCAGGTTCCCGGCCGGGTCGAGCCGACGCCGCTCGCGACGCTGGTCGAGAGAATCGGGAGGCCGGCGAGCCGGGAGCTCGAACTCGCGGGTATCCTGGACGATCCGCGGCTGCTGCCGCTGTTGTTCGGGGTGCTGGTCGGGCTGTTGATGCTGGAGTGGGTGTCGAGGAGGTTGCGGGGGGCGGGGTAGGTGGCGGCGGCCCGGGTGGGTATCGAGGACGACGTGTGAGGTGGTTGAGCCGAGAGGATGGGATTGACCCGCTCTCAAGTGGTGTGTAACGTTTACACATGCCAACGGGATACCCTGGAAGGAGAGCGACATGGCCCGACGGGTGAACTTCATGATCGACGAAGACTCGTGGGATGTGCTCCAGAAGCTGCCGCGTGGTACCCGCAGCCGTGCCGTCAACGCCGCGATCCGGGAATGGTCGGGCGCTTCCAGGAGGCGCGACGCCTCCGCCCGAATGGATGCGCTCCGCGCACGGTTACCCGCAGTCGCCACTGACCGGATCGTCCGATGGATACGGGAGGCGCGGGAGCAACGTCTGCCGTGATCGTCACGCCCGACGCTTCGGTTCTTCTCAAGTGGGTTCTTCCGGGCGAAGACGAGCAGGACACGGACGCGGCGCTTGCATTGCGTGACGAGGCGGCGGCCGGAACCCTCGATCTCGTCGTTCCCCAGCTCTGGATCTACGAGGTGGGCAACACGCTGGCGAGGCGGTTTCCCGACGATGCGGACGAGTTGCTGGATTCCCTGACAGACTTCGGCCTGACGGAGGCTCGGCTGGATTCCAGCTGGAGACGCCGCGCACTGTCTCTGTCCGTGACGTACGGAGTCGCGTTTTGCGATGCGGCGTACCATGCCGTTGCACTCGACCTCGGGGGCGTGTTTGTCACAGCCGACGAGCGATATGTGCGCCGCGCTTCGCAAGCGGGAGCCATATCGTCCTTGCGGCTCTGGCGGACCCGGTAGAACACCAGTAACCGTACCGAAGGACTTTGTCGGCCACTATTGCCCTTTTGTGGCGGACAAACCACGTTGTCGGCCACTATGGCCCTGAAGTGGCGGACAAATGAGCGTTCTGCCCTTTGAATCACACCTCGACAGCCGAAAACCACCACTCCATGCCCCCCGTTCACTACAAACCCGACGGCTTTCCCCCCGAGGACCGCCTCGACTGGCGCCGCCTGATCCCGCTCATCGGCCCAACCGCCGCCGCCGTCGCCAGGTACGACAGTCTGCTCCGCACCGTGCCCAACGCGCACGCCACGCTGGCCGGCCTGCGCGTCCAGGAGGCCGTCTCCTCATCGCGCATCGAGAACATTTTCACGAGCGTCACCGAAGTGCTGGACACGGACGCCGGGCTGGAACCTGCCAACCCCTACTCACACGAAGACGCCGGCGAGGTCCTCAACTACCTGGCGGCGGAGCGGCGGGCGGCGGAGATGCTCCCCGAGAAGCCGCTGTCCCTGCGCGTGATCCGCGAGGCGCACGGCCGGCTGCTCGCGGGAGACCGGGGCCGCGGCAAGGCCCCCGGGGAATTCCGCCGCGCGCCCGTCTGGATCGGCGGATCGGGATCGACCCTCGAGACCGCCACCTACGTACCCGCCCCGGCCGGGCAGGTCCCCGGCGGAATGAGCGCCTGGGAACGCTATGTCCACGCCGACTCCCCCGACCGCCTGGTCCAGATCGCGGTGCAGCACGCCGAGTTCGAGGCGGTGCATCCCTTTCTGGACGGCAACGGCCGACTCGGCCGCATGCTGATCCCGCTCCTGATGCGGCAGTACGGCCTGATCGGCACGCCCGTCTTCTGCATCAGCCGCCAGATCGCGCCGCGCCGCATCTTCTACTACGACGCCCTGCTCGGCGTCTCCCGGGACGACGACTGGACGGGGTGGTGCCTCTACCTGCTCGACGCGATCCGGGCGCAGGCGCAGGAGGGCGCGGCGACCATCCGGACGATTCTGGAGCTGCGCGCCGAAGTGGAATCGCTTGTGGCGCGTCGCACCCGGGCCCGGTACGTCGCCACGGCGCTGGAACGCCTTTTCGCGAATCCCGTGTTCCGGGCCAGCGAGTTCACGGCCGCGGGGGGAATCCCGTCGCGCACCGCACGCCGGATGCTCTCGCGGCTGCGCGACAAGGGCGTGCTGGAGGAGGCCGTCCCCGCGAAGGGAAGGCGGTCGGCCGTGCTGAGGTTTCCCCGGCTGCTCGAGGCGGTGGCGGGGTGAGGGCCGCCACTTTGCCGCGGAGCGCCTTCGGTGACACCGCTTGACCACGTCGCCCGTTCTGCCAATTGTCCCCTGCCGAAAGCCACCCGCCCGGAGTTCAACCCATGACTGACGAACCCACGAAGATCTCCGCATCCCAGGTCTCGCTCATCCTGCAGCGCGCGGCGGAGATCGACGCCCGGGGAGACACTCTCACCGTCGACGAGCTTCACCGTATCGCGGCCGAGGCGGGGATCGACCAACAGGCAACGAGCAGAGCGATCCGGGAAATCCTCGCTGACGAGGAGCCCGGCACCGAAGTGGCGGCGCCGGAGCCCGCCGGCGTTCCCGCCAAGCCACGGAAATACCCGTCCCCCGGCCGGATCCTGGCCGGGGGCGCCATCGGCACGATTCTGGGGTTTCTCACCTCGCTCGCCAACGAGCCGCCGTTGTCCGGCGACCTTTTCGCCATGGCCTGGCTGGGCTTCGGGGGAACCATGTTCTACCTCATTGTGCGCGCCCTCCACAGCATGAAGCGGAAGACCCAGTTCGTTTTCCAGATCGAGAACTTCGCCCTCTGGTTCGGGGGCGCGGTGGGGGCCTGGGCCTTGGACATCCTTTGGCCCGGGGACGTGTTTGGAATCGCGTTGGTGGCCTGGTTCCTGACCTCCGTCGTGGGCGGGTTGCTGGTGAGGCTCGGGCCTCGGGAGGAGGAGTAGTAGGAGTGCTCCCTCTATGCATCGCGATCTGCTGCCGGGAGGGCTCATCGTCATGACAACACCGATCATCAGGAACTCGCCGCCGACGTCGCATTTGCGCCGTGGAGCCGCCGGGCGCATGGCCCCGTTCATCCGCGGCTGCATTCTGGCGGCCGTTTCACTGCCCCTAGCCTGCGGGCCAATCTCGGACTCGGGGGACGCGACCGGACCGGTCGTCGAGACGGAGACCATCGGCGACACGACCGTGGTCAGAACCGTGAGCGGAAGCGTCTGGGGGGGAGACGCCACGCTCGTGCCGGAGACCTCGATCGGCGAGCTGGATGGGCCGGAGGAATATCTCTTCGGTTCCGTACGCGCCATCGCCGTCGACGAAGACCGCAACGTGTACGTACTCGATGGACAGGCCAGGCACGTTCGCGTCTACGATTCGGACGGCACCTACGTCACGACGCTGGGGAGGGACGGGGAGGGGCCGGGCGAGTTCAAGGTGCCCATCGGGCTTGCCATCTCCAACGGCCGCGTGCTCGTGAGGGATCCGGCGAACGGGCGCGTGCAGTTGTTCGTGCTGGAGACAGGGGAGAACGAGGAGTGGAGATACCTGCCGAGTGAGGTTTTCGCGAATACCCCTCTGTACCGGGATGACCGGGGCCGAGTCTATGTGGACATCACCGAGGAAGAGCAACGCTTCATCGTGATGGACTCCGACGGCACCCAAATCGATACGATCTCGGTCCCCGACGCCCCTGCCGACTTCGACGACGACGAATACTACATGAATGCCGAGGCCGAGCGCGGGGACCGGTGGATCTCCGTTGGCGCGTTCGTTCCGTTCAGCCCGGATTGGTACTGGACGGTCCACCCTTCCGGGCACTTCCTGTCGGGCCTGTCCACGGCATACCGGCTCAACCTCGAGCAGGACGGCGGCGTGCTGCGCATAGAGAGAAACCACACAACGGTGGCGGTGTTGGACGATGAACGCGACCGCCATGAACAGAGGATTCTCGGCAGGATGCGCCAGTACGACGCTGGTTGGGACTGGGACGGTCCCCCCATACCGGATCACAAGCCGCCCTTCAGGGGCCTGAGTGCCGGAAGCGACGGCCGGATCTGGGTAAGTCTCTGGACGGAGGCGCGGCAGGTCCCGAACGAGGAGCACGACCCGGCCAATCCCGAGTCGGCCGCGTTCACCTGGGTCGAGCCGCTCCGGTACGACGTGTTCGAAGCCGACGGGACGTACCTTGGGGCCGTGGTCCCGCCCGAGGGTTTCAGCCCTTCGCCTCCTCCCGTCTTCGGTCGTTCATTCGTCTGGGCCGTCGAGCGGGACGATCTGGGTGTTGAACGGGTCGTCCGCTACAGGATCGCGTTGCCCGGTTCCTGAAGAGATGGACGGGGTCAGCCCATCACCCGCTTCAGATACTGGTCGAACAGCGGCACCGTAAAGGCGGTATCCCCATGTGCCGGGCCGTAGATCATCCCCTTTTTCACCAGTCTGGCGCGGGTCGGAGCCACCCGCTGAACCGCCCTTCCCAGCACCTGTGCGATCTCCCCCGATCGGTGAGGCCCCGGTCCCAACTCGGCCATCGCACGCAGGTATTGTCGTTCGAACGGAGTCGTACGCTCGAAGCGGACCCGAAAAAAGGTGGTGTCCAGCTCTCGCACGGCGGCGGGCGTCGCGGCCTCCACATCGGAGCGCGTGATGCTCGGGCCCTGGGCGACCCGCCAGCAGGCGCTGCCCCACTCCTGCAGGAAGTACGGGTAGCATTCCGTGATCCGCAGGATTTCGTCGACAGCCGCACTCGAATAGGCGACGCCTAGTCGCTTCGCCGGCGCCTCCACCGCCCTCCCTGCCGCCTCGGGGGGAAGCGGGCCGACTTCAGGGAATGAGAACATCCGTTCGGCGTACGATTTGGCGGCACCCGCATGGCCAACCAACTGCGGCAGCCCGGATCCGATCACGGTGACGGGCAACTGCCGCTGAGCCGTCCGGTGGAGCGCCGTGATCAGGGCGCCAAGCTGACGCTCTTCGACGTACTGCATTTCATCGATGAACAGGACCAGCGCGGTGCCCCGGGCCCTTGCGGCCTCTCCCGCAACCTGGAGAAGGGAGGGCAGGTCGGTGTCGAGGTCACCGCTGTCCGCGACACCTTCTTCGCGGTCGATGTCGATGGAAAACGTGATGTCGTCGAAGCCGAGCTTCATCGCGCTCACGAACCCCGCCAGCGCACGCCGGGCACGTTTCGACAATTCGCGGGCCGCAGCGTTCCGACTCATTCGGATAAGCGCGGAATTCAGCGGACCGGCCAGGGCTCCGGGAAGGGACCGGTCCTCGGGGGCCTCGATCAGCACGCACTCGAATCCCCGATCGGTAGCATCGAGGAGTATGCGATTCAACAGCACCGTCTTCCCCACACCGCGCAGCCCGACCATCAACAGACTCTTGGCCGCCAAGCCGTTGCGCAGCCGGTCGAGCGCGACCTCGGCATCCTCGATCAGTTCATCGCGTCCGACGAGTTCGGGCGGTGGCGTTCCGGCTCCGGGAGCGTAGGGGTTCGTTCGGCGGTCCATTTATACCGAAGTTATCAGAGTTTATCACAACAATCAACGACTTGTTTCGACTATCCTCATCTCGAGAAGCCGAGGATGCCCGGCTACCGATCCTCCGCCCCACCCCTCCCGATCAGCCGCTCGGTAAAGTCCAGCCGCTCTTCCATCAGCGTCAGCCTCTCGTTCATCGTCTCGACCGTGTCACGGAGACGCCGGTTCTCGTCGTCAGGGGCCGCGGTCTTCTGGAGGGCCAGCACGTCGAGCAGGGCCCCGAGCCGCTTCATCACGGGGCGCAACAGGATGACCCCCCCGACGGTGAGGATGAATACGGTGGAGATGATCATCGGCGCGATGAATTCCCATTCCATGACGTGCACCCGTGATACGGTGGATGAGTGGGCGCGCGGTGGCGCCGTTGACGAAGTGTACTACGGGGCTGGGGGATTTGGGGGTTCACCCCCGCCGCAACGGCAACGTCAGACAGGTCGGCCCGCCCTCGCACGGCAGGCAGAGCGCATCCGCCACGAAGCAGGTCACCTCGCACCCGGCGTCCTTCATGGTCCGAAGCGTTCGCGGGAACCCCGCCAGCGTCAGACACTTGCGCGGTCCCAGCGCCAGCACGTTCACGCTCAGCCCTCCCGACGCCATGAACTCCTTCCCGTTCGCCTCCAGGCACTCGATCCCCCGCTCCCGCAACGTCTGGTATAGCGCCACGGGGATCAGCGGCGGATAGATCAGCGCCAGGTCCCGGTCCAGCGGGCTCATCAGCGTCAGCAGGTGCAGGCAGGCCGCGCTTCCCCGCCACACCGGCAGATCGAAGACATGGATCTCGACTCCGAGCGGCCCCAGGATGTCCCGGAGCTGGTCGATGCCGGTCTGGTTGGTCCGGAAGCCGCGGCCCGCCAGCAGCGTGGTCCGGTCGAGCCAGACCAGGTCGCCTCCCTCCGCGGTCCCCGGCTCCTCGATGGTCCCGATCACGGGAATGTTCAGCCCGTCGTACAGCGTTTCGTGAAGCGCCGTTTCGGGGACGCGCAGCGACTTGGCGGGGCGCAGGACGATCGCGCCGTGCGGCGTCATGAAGGAGGGGTCGAAGACGAAGATGGAATCCGCAAGGCCGTCGTCCGCGGCGGAGATCCACTCGATCTCGGCGCCCGCATGCTCGATGTGGCGCGCCAAGAGGTCGTACTGGTGGGCCAGCCGGGTGGCGTCCAGCCGCCGGGTGTAGTGCCAGAGCTCCGGGTCGGCTTCGAACGTCGCGGGCCCCGGCCGGCGCATCGCGACGCGGCGCAGGGGAGCCACCATGCTCCCGACTCCGAAGCTCATGGGCGTGCCCTGATCGTCGACTTGTCGGCCACTAAGGGCTCAAAGTGGCGGACAACACGCCAAGCTCAGCCGACCCTCACCTCTCGGACCAGCGTCCCCGACTCGTAACACTCAGGCTTCCGCTCCACAGGCCCGGGCCCTCCGTCACTCCGCATCTTCTCCCACTTGGCGGGAACCGTTCCTGCATACGCGAAGCAACGGTAGATCGTTCGCATCGGCTCATGGTTGCCTTTTGACCAGTCCTTGTTGGGCTCCAGCCGTGCCTGCCAGCCGTCGCCGGTTCTGCTCAGGTTGAGTACGAGGTAGTACGGCAGGCCGTGGTCGGACAGGGCGCCGAAATCCGCCAGCTCCTCGATCCGGGCGGCGTACTGTCCGGTCCGCTCCCGGTGCCGGTCCTGGGCGGCGACCAGCGCTTCCAGCGCGGCGATCCGGTCCTTGCGGGTCTGCTCAATCCATCCCTTCGTCAGGACGTAGGAGCCCCCGACGCGCACCTTGACACCGTAGTTCAGTTCGATCCAGCGCCAACAGACGACATACACCGAGTGGATATCTTCCGCCAACGAGGTGATCCGGAATCTTGCGTCCTCCCGGTCACCCTCGACCAACTCGTGGTCGAGGAGGATGACCGCGTCCGGCATGCCGGGATCGCCTCCGGCCCTGGCGCCGCACTTGAGCTCGTCGGTCGATGGCGCGAACCCGCCCGCCGGGAACGACAGGGCGGAAATCAGGAACGCTGTGGTCAGGAAACTCATCATGGTCATCCTCCGGAGGTGGCCCCACGGCGTCGGTCGTCCATGGTGGCGTCAGACTGCCTTCAATATGGGATTCCGGTGACGGACGGGGCAACTTCGGCGGGAAGGACTCAATCCGCCGGTTACATTCACTCCATGTCCTTCTTCTCTTCCAACCGTGAACGCCGACTCTGGATCTGGACTGCGGTGGTCGTGGCGGCCATCTACTCCACGCTTGGTCTCGCCCGCACGCTGACCGACACGCTGGGCAACGACTTCTTCGATGTGTGGCTCTTCCTGCTCGGCTGCATTCTGGTGCTGCTGACCGTCATCACGCAGGGGTTGAAGGTGCGGCCCGGGGGCGCCGAGATCGCGGTCGCGCTGGGGGTCGCGGCAGCCTACTTGTTAATCCTCGTGCGCATGTCGGTCGCGACGGAACGCTCGCACCTGGTGGAGTACGGGGTGGTGGCGGTCTTCATCCACGAGGCGCTGAGGGAGCGCGCCGGCCAGGGTCGCCGGGTGCCGGTGCCTGCCCTGCTCGCGATTGTGGCCGCGTCGCTGGTCGGCGTGATCGACGAGGGGATACAGAAGCTGATTCCAAGCCGCGTCTTCGACCCCGTCGACATCCTCTTCAACGTGCTGGCCGCGGTGATGGCCGTGGGCGCGAGCGTGGCGCTGCGGCGGGCGCGGCGGTGGGGGTCGTCGCTGGTGGGGCCGGCGATGGGGCCGTCGGACCCGCCGTAAGCGGATTGCCGCTCTCGGTCACCAAGCGGGGCTTCCCCCGGGACTACTCCCGCTCCAGCGCCACCAGTCGAGTCACCCGTACTCTTTGCACCCCTACCTCGTCGGCCTCGATGTAGGCCATGAGCCCATCGGGACCGAACGCATCCGGAATCGAGTGTCCGCCGGCCGGCAGTGTCCCGAGATAGTCCCCGTTCGGGGTCAGAATGTCGGTGGGGGCGTCGCCGCCGATCTCGGCGGGAGCGCGTGTGATCCAGAACCGGCCCTCGCGGTCCACGGCCATGCCCGCGATCACCGGAATCTCGTCCGCGAAGACCATGGTCTCGACCTGCGTCAGGAAGGTCTCGCGCATCTGGGCCGACTCGGCGCTGGACATCTCCTGTCCCATGAATCCGATGGCCGTGGTGGCGCTGTACGCTTCGATGCGCTGCGCTCTCGTGGCTTCCATGATCTCCTCGGTCACCACCGTGGGCGCGATGGGCCTGCCGATGGTTCCGGTCACGTTTCCATCCGCGTCGACCAGTTTCACTTCGTAGGTGGTCGAGTCCGCGACCGCGAGACGGCCATCCACGTGCACGGCCAGGTGGAGACCCGGCTCGAAGGCGCGCATCCGGTTGATGGTCATCTCCGGCCGTCCCTGCTCGTCCTCGATGGTCACCTCGGACTCCGTGGGAGGAAGATCCCAAGCCCTGTACAGGACTTCAGTGTCGTCACCGGCCAGCGAAAAGACGTGGATGTCGCGGCGATAGTCCGGCTCTTCATCGGCCGAGGGGAAGTTGAAGCGCGGCCCGCCGGCGGACACCAGGCGTCCGTCGGGGAGGGGAAGCAGAAGACTCCCGGGAACGCCCTGCATGATGTCGACCGTCACGCCCGTCTCGAACGCGCCCACGGCATCGTAGATCTCGAAGGTGCCGGGGCGGCCGAAGTCGAAGATGACCGCGCGCCCGTCGGGGAGAAGGGTGAAGGCGAGCGGGAACTGCAGTTCGCCCGGGCCATCGCCCTCCCTGCCGAAGGTGCGGAGGTGGCCGCCGTCCACATCGACAACGATGACCCGGCGGCTCTGGCTGTCGAAGACCGAGAGTTCACCGGCGGCGTTGAACGCGACCGTAGAGATTCCCCCGAAGGTCTCCCAATCCTCTCCGGCGCTCGTGCCCACCGTGTAGACATCCTCGGTCGTGGCGGTCAGGGATGCGTCCACGGCCGGGTCGGTGGGGGCGGGGCCGCGGTCGCAGGCCTGGATGACGGGTAAGATTGCGGTAAGAACGAGGGGGTGGAGGAGCTTCATTCGGGATTCCTCATTTATGGGTTGCTTGTCCGGGAACACATTTGTCTTCGATGCTCTTGACACCATACGGACCGGGCGGGTTGCGCCCGAAGCCGGTGCGAACTAACAGTCGGCGTAGGATGAGATCGGTGGCTGGCCACACTGTGTTCTACGTGCGCACGCAGCCGGTCGTTTACAATCAACCGGTTCAGGAGAAGAACTCGATGCCGGATACGATGACCAACGCGCGGCGAAGCACACTCGGCAGGGGGAGTGCCGCGCTCGTGCCCGCAAGCCTTCTCCTGCTGACGACGGCATGCGGCAGCGCCGATGCGCCGGGTACCGCCGATGGAGCGAGCGAGATGACCTTCCCCACCACCAACCGCCCCGAGGTGCGCGGCGTCAGCGGCGCGGTCTCGGCGGGCCACCCGTTGGCCGCGACCGCCGGCTACGACGTGCTCCGCCGCGGAGGCAACGCGATGGACGCGGCGATCGCCATGGCCGGGGTGCTGGCCGTGGTCCGTCCGCACATGAACGGCGTCGGAGGGGACGCCTTCGCCCTCTACTACGAAGCCGCGACCGGCCAGGTGCACGCCATGAACGGCAGCGGCCGCGCCGGCGCGCTCGCCACCCCTGCCCTCTTCGCCGAGCGGGCACTCGACGAAGTGCCAGGCAACGGCCCGCTCTCGGTCTCGGTTCCGGGCGCAGTTGCGGCCTGGGTCGACGCGCTGGACCGCTTCGGCACCCTGCCCCGCGCCGAACTGCTGGCTCCCGCGATCGGCTACGCCCGCGATGGCTTCCCCGTCTCCACACGGCTCGCCAGCGACATCGCCGCCCAATCGGGCGCCCTGAGCGATCATGCCCGTGCGCTCTACCTGCCCGGTGGCGAGCCTCCGCCGGTCGGCACGCTGCTGCGCAACCCAGCGCTTGCGGCCACCCTGGAGCGCATCGCGGCGGAGGGCAGGGACGGGTTCTATCGCGGGTTCGTCGCCGAACGCCTGACCGCGTTCCTCGAAGGTGAGGGCGGATACCTGCGCGCGCCCGACCTGGCAGCCCACACCACCACCTGGGTGGAGCCGCTGCGGGGCGACTACGCTGACTTCACCATGCTCGTCCTGCCCCCCAACACCCAGGGGATCGCGCAGCTGCAGCTCTTCGAGATGGCGAAGGCCTTCGACCTGGCGGGGATGGGCCAGGGCAGCGCGGAATACCTGCACACCCTCATCGAGATGAAGAAGCTCGCTTTTGCGGACCGGGACCAGTGGGCGGCGGATCCGGAGTTTACGGAGATTCCGCTGGAGCAGCTTCTCGACCCGGAGTATCTGGCGGGACGGGCGGCGATGGTGGATCCGGGGGAGGCGGCCGAGGCTCGGGATGCGGGCGTGCCAAATGGGGGAATTGCGGCGGGCGCGGGCAAGGCGGGTGATGCGGCCAGGGTGGCTTCCCGTGCGAACCGCGCGACGCGGGGGCGGGATGCCGGGAACGCTTCCAAAGACGATTCCGGCGACACCGTCTATCTCACGGCCGTCGACCGTTGGGGCAACGCGGCCAGCTGGATTCAGAGCCTGTTTGCCGGCTTCGGCTCGGGGCTGCTCGAGCCGGAGACGGGGGTGGTGCTGCACAATCGCGGCGCCCTGTTCAATCTGGAACCTAGCCATCCCAACGTCATCGCGCCGGGCAAGCGTCCCTATCACACGCTGACGCCGATGATGGCGCTCAACGCCGATGGCAGCTTCGCCTTTACGCTGGGGACGCCGGGGGGCGACAGCCAGCCGCAGAGCCTGCTCCAGATCGTCAACAACATGGTCCACTTCGGCATGACGCCGCAGGCCGCCATCGAGGCGCCCCGGTTCCGGAGCTACGGTGGGCTCAGGGTGGCCTTCGAGGAACGTTTCGCGGCCGCCGTCCTGGAGCGGCTCGGCGAGCTGGGCCACGAGGTCGATGTCGTGCACGGGTGGACCTCGACCTTCGGTGGAGCGCAGATGATTCTGCGTGACCGCGAGGGGACGCTGATCGCCGCGTCGGATCCGCGCCGCGAGGCGTACGCGGTCGCGTATTGAGGCGGGGTCGCGCGTGGAGCGCGGCGATTCTGGCTAGAAAATCTGGCTAGATTTTCAGTCCACCGTACACCGACCGCATGGTGAGCGACCGTGGAGCGGCGTCCCGACCTCAGAACCGCGCCGCCACCGCGTCGCGCACCCGCGGCGGGGCGAAGGTCCTTAGAAGCCTGGCCACGTAGGCCATCACCGTGACGTAGTAGCGCACCCGGGGCCTCGGGCTCTCGAGCGCATGGACGAGCTTGGCGGTGACCGCCTCGGCGCCGAGACTGAACGGGGCGCGCGACGGATTCGCGCTCGACATGCGGGGCTTCATCTTCGACTCGTAGAAGTCGCGCCAGACGCTGTCGTTGTCGTCGATCCACCGCTCGATGTGCGCGAGCGCCTTGCCGTGCAGGGCGGTGCCGTGGATGGGGCCCGGCAGGATGAGAGAGACCTTGATGTCCGTGCCGCGCAGTTCGAGGCGCAAAGTGTCGGTCAGTCCTTCCATGGCGTGCTTGGTCGCGGTGTAGGCGCCGCTGAAGGGGATGGCGGCGAAGCCCAGCACCGAGGAGCAGTTGACGATTCGGCCACGGTTGCGGGCGCGCATGGAGGGGAGCACCCGGCGGACCAGTTCGTGCGGGCCGAAGAGGTTGACCCGGAAGATGGTCTCCAGGGCGTCGCGGCCGAGGTCCTCTACCGCGGCGGGAATGGCGAGGGCGCCGTTGTTGAAGACCGCGTCGAGGGCGCCGTCGCACCGTGACAGCGCTTCGCCCACCGCGCTTTCGATCGAAGCCGTGTCGCCATAGTCGAGTGGGAAGCTCTCCAGGCCCTCGGTGCTCAGCCGTTCGCAGTCCTCCTCGCGCCGGCAGGTGGCGAAGACGCGCCAGTCGCGGCGGGAGAGCGTTATGGCGGCGTCGAGGCCGATTCCGGAAGAACAGCCGGTGATGAGGACGGATTTCATGTCTTCTCCGTGGGCAATCCCCGGTGGGGCCAGCTCCGCTTCAGTCGCGAGACGGCGAGGCGTTCCGCTCGCGCAACTCCACCGGCTGCCCGTGCGGCGTGTGGCGGTACGCGTCGGCCCACGCCTTCTTGCGCTCGACCAGGGTGGTTCCGTCGCTCAGGCCACGCTCCGTGATCAGCCGCTCCAACGCCGCCACCCAGTGATGGTAGTACCGCGATCCGTCGTCCGGCCCGCCACGCGCCGCCGCCGCCGCGAGTTCATCGGCGAGGGTTCGCGCCCAGGTCTTCCAGCTGAAATGGCCCTGCTCCGACAGCTTCACCGCCAGTGCGAAGGCCTGGGCCTGCCATGGTTCTTCGAAGACGGGGCCTTCCTCGTTTCGCGGCAGCGGTGGCAGCGCGGCAAGGCGGTCCGGGTCGAGCCGGGGGGAAGTCGTCATGGTCTTATCACGCGGCCACCACCGTCACACCGCCTCCAGGTACTCTTCCCACAGGTCCGCGTAGACCGCGTCCCGCGCGGCCGCGCGATCCCCCCACAACTCCCGCGCCTCGAAGCGCACCGAGTACACATGTTGAGGCTGGTCACACGGCTGCCGGCCGACCTCGTCGCTGTCCTGAAGCGCATACACGCCATAGTCCTCCACCACCGTCCCCACCCGACCCCTCACGTACCGCGGCTGACGGTTGTGGGCGACCGGATGCAGGTTCCGCGCCCGCACCAGGTCGTCGGGACGGAACCGGGCCGGCACCGCCACGTCGAGCCGGCCGAACCCCAGCGAACCCGTTTTCGTGGGCGGCAGAATCGCGGGCGTCCGGGCACCGGAATCCGCCCGGCCACTCGCCAATTCCGTTCCGCTCACCAGCCCGCTCCCGGACAGCCAGCTCACGATCATGTGGAACCAGCGCTCGTAGTAAGACATGCGCAGGTAGTCCGCGGGCGGGATGTTCTCGAGCACGAACCGGAACCCCGGCCAGTCGCGACCGACGCTCCACCGCCGCACCGCCCGGTTCAGCGCGTACACCCTGCCCTCCCAGCGGTGATGGAAAACCGGCTCGTTCTCCTCACGCTCCACCGGCCCGAAGCCGTCCATCCCGCCCATGTCGTGGATGCCGTTCACGGTGACCCCTCCGCGGACGACGGCGCGGTGACCCTGGCCACCCCGATCATCGAGTCGCGCGTCACGAGATCGGCGAGTTCCTCTTCGGTCAGGTTCTCCGTGCCGGGCGGTCTCTCGGGGAGCACCAGGTAGCGGATCTCGGCGGTGCTGTCCCAGACGCGCACCTCGACGTCGTCCGGCACGTTGAGGCCGAATTCGCGCAGCACCTCGCGCGGCTCGATGACGGTTCGGGCCCGGTACGCGGACGACTTGTACCACGACGGCGGCAGGCCCAGCGTCGGCCACGGGTAGCACGAACACAGCGTGCAGACGATGACGTTGTGCACCCTGTCCGTGTTCTCAACGACCTTCATGTGCTCGCCCTGGCGCCCCAGGTAGTCGAACTCCGCGATGGCGGCCGTGCCGTCTGCCAGCAGGCGCCGCCGGTACTCGGGATCGACCCACGCGCGCGCCACCACCCGCGCCCCGTTCCGCGGCCCGATCCGGTTCTCGTATCTGTCGACGATCGCATCGAGCTCCGCCAGATCGACCATCCCCTTCTCGACCAGTACGGATTCGAGCGCCTTCACCCGCAGGGCGATGTCGGCGGGGACATCCTGATGGTCGTGGCCATGGTGGTGATGGCCGTGGTGGTGATCTTCGTGACCGTCGTGATCGTGGCCGTGATTGCTTTCGTGGTCTTTCATGTGTTCTCCTGACGCCCCATCGTCGCCGGGCGCGCGAGGTTACGCAAGCTCGCGGCAAGCGGAAGCCCTCTGGCAGGAGGAGCACCCCGCCGTTGCTGCGGAAACCATCCGTCACCCAATATCGTCAGATTCGATGAGCGGACCCGGTCACACCCCAAAGCCGGAACAGCGAGACCCCGATGATCACAAGACCCCCCACCAGGTGGCTCACCCTTCTCTCCATCTCCCTGGCTACCACCTGCGGCGCAGGCCGCTGGGAAATCGCCCACGAGGAATTCCGCGGCACCGTAACCGGTCACCCGGAAGGCACGTTCTTCGCGGACGGACAGGTCGACCAGCTGATCGCGACCCTCGATTCGGTCCTGGCGCTCCCCGAAACCGTCAAGAGCTTCAGGCGCCAGGGCCAACGCTACCTGCAGGGGTTCCGCTGGGCCCTGGGGAAGGGGCTCGTTACCGCGGAACAGAGCCACCGCATCGGCGAGCACCTGGAAGGCCTCAAGGCGGATCATCCCCGCGCCGCCGGGATGATCGACGAGCAGCGGCGCCTCCTCGTCCTGACGCCGGGGCAGGTCGCCCAGAACATCGTCGGCACCGACACCGACGGGGTCAGGTTCACGCTCGAGGAGTATCGCGGCAACATCGTCGTGCTGATCTTCTCCGGCGAGTGGTGCGGCCCTTGTCGCGAAGAGTACCCCTACCAGCGCGAGATGCTGGAGCGCTACAAGGGCGAAAACGTGGTCCTGCTCGGGGTCAACAGCGACGACGAGCTGGAGACGGCCCGGGAAGCGAAGGAACGGGAGCGGCTGCACTACCGCACCTGGTGGGACGGTAGCACCGATGGGCCCATCTCCACCGCGTGGGATGTCTGGGCGTGGCCGAGTACGTTCATCCTGGACGAAAACGGCGTGATCCGTTTTCTGAACAGGCGGGCGGAAAGGATGAGCGAGGCGGTCGACCAGCTACTCGAGGAGACGCGGGCGGACGGAGCGACGTAGCTGGCCAATCCCCCGCTCCCGCCCCATGTTGAGGTCATCGGCGGGGCGATGAAAGAACCGAAATCCGACACCGGGCCAGGTGCGGACGCGCGCCGATGCCACATGGGAGGCCCCCACAATGCGCAAGTACCCCGCTGCGGCTGCAGCGCTCATCGTTGCCTTCGCCCTCGGGTTCCTGGTCTCGCGATCCACCGGCGAAGCCACGGCGGCCGGCGCGGATCCGGCCGTCGACATCCCCGCCGCCGCGCTGAAGAGCTGGTACCCGCCGGTCCAGGAATTCGAAAACGACGGGGAGCCGCTCGACGACGAACGCTTCGACGCGCTCATGGGTTCACTCGACGAGGCGATGACCGCAGACGAGACCCTGGCCGACATCGAACGCAGCATCGAGCCGGTCGTGCAGGGCTTCTTCCGCCGGATCGCGATCCCCGAACTGTCGGAGGATCAGTCCCTGAGGGCAAACCACTACCTCATGGGTCTGGTTGAGCGGCATCCGGAGCAGGAGGCCCTGATCAACCGGCAGGTCTCGATGCTCGGCATGTACGCCCGGGCCTATCCCGTGATGCCCGCCTTCATGACGGCGGTCCGGTCCCACGTGTACGCCGATGGCCTGTATCCCCCGGACGGGGTCTTCGACGACGCGTGGATCGATCGAATGCTGGCCGGGCTGGACGCCATGCTGGAGCTGCCGGAAACGGTCAACGACTTCGAGAGGGAGGCGGGCAGTCTCCTGCGGAGCTTCACCCAGCGGCTGCAATTCGGACGGATCAGCGACGAACAGACCGACAGGGTCCTGGCCCACCTCGACGCCTTCGCGGAGAAGCACCCCGAACTGGCGGAGGTGGTGGAGGGTCGGCGCAACTACATCGAATACCTGGTCCCGGGCCGGGTGGCCCAGAGCGTCGCCGGGAATGACCTGGACGGGGTCGAGTTCTCGCTGGAGGAATACCGCGGCAACATCGTGGTGCTCGTGTTTTCGGGCGAGTGGTGCGGTCCCTGCCGCGGCGAGTATCCGTACCACCGCTTCGCCATGGAGCAGTACAAGGACGAGCCGGTGGTGTTCCTGGGCGTCAACAGCGATGCCGACCCCGAGGTGATCCTGGCGTCGAAGGCACGGGGCGAGGCGCCGGAATACCGCACCTGGTGGGACGGCCACAGCCAGCCGGACGCCGAAATCGTGGCGACCGACGGTCCGATCGCGACGGCGTGGGAGGTGCGGGGCTGGCCGGCGATCTACGTGCTCGACCAGGAGGGCGAGATCCTGCACATCAACAAGCGGGGCGGCGAGTTGATCGCCGCGCTCGACGAGATGATGCTCGACATTCGCAGGGCCCGGTTCGATGCGGAGCAGGCGGCGGCGATTGAAGCTACCGCAGTTGAGACGGAGACGGAGGACGGAACCGGATGACCGCCGTGTACACGCCGCGCAACGGGAGCATATCGTGAAGAAGACGCTACTGGCCATCGTCGCCGGGGGGATCGTTTGTTTCGTACTGGGATTCGTCATCGCCGACGCGCGTGGCGGCACGGAGGCGGACCGGGATCACCCACCGATCAACGTCCCCGTCGCGGCCACCGAACTCTGGTTCCCGCCCCTCGGGGACTACGACACCGGCGGCGAACCCCTCGACGACGAGCGCTTCGAGGCGCTGATGGCCGCGCTGGACAACGCACTGACGGCGCGGCCGACCCTCGCCCGTTTCAACCGCGAGGCCCCGCTCCACATCTGGAACTTCATCCGCCGCTTCGCCAGTCCCTGGATCACTCTGGAGCAGCGGAAGGCGGTCACGGCATATGTGGCGGCGTTCGCGGAAGAGCACCCGGAGCGCGCCGAGGTGGTCGAAACCAACATGGCGGCGCTCGAACGCTACGCCGGTCCGTCGGAGAAGGTCCCCGCCTTCGCGTCCAAGGTCTCCAACTACAGTTATCGCAGCTGGTTCAGCGCCGATGGCGAGCCGTTCTCGGACGCTCAGATCGACGGCATCCTCGCTTCACTCGACGCCATGCTCAAGCTGCCCGAGACCCAGGCCGACTTCGTGGCGGAGTCCGAACACCATTTCTCGCTCTTCGCCAACCGGCTCAGGCGAGGCCGCATCAGCGACCAGCAGTTCGCGCGCGTGGACGCCTACTTCGACGAGGTCGAGGCGAATCATCCCGAGATCGCCGGGGCGCTGGCGGAGCACAGGTACAGGGTGGCCTCCTTTACGCCGGGCAGGGTTGCGCCGAACATCGTCGGGAGGGATACGGAAGGGGTGGAGTTCGAGCTGGAGGACTACAGGGGCAACATCGTGGTCCTGATCTTCTCCGGGGAATGGTGCGGGCCTTGCGTAGGGGAGTATCCGTTTCACCACTTCATCGTTGAACAGTTCGAGGGCGATCCGGTCGTACTACTGGGGATCAACAGTGACGCCGATGTCGAGACGATCCGCAGCGCGAAGGCCAGTGGGAAGGCGCCGGCGTACCGCACGTGGTGGGACGGCCACGCCGAGTCGAACACGAGCGGGCCGATCGCAACGGCCTGGGGTGTGACGACCTGGCCGACGATCTATGTGCTTGACGAGGAGGGGGTTATTCGCAGCATCGGGGACCGGGGGGGACATCTGATTGCCAAGGTGGGCGACATGTTGATGGAGATGCGGACGCGTGAGATGGACCGTTCGAGGACCGTGGAGTCCGTTCCCGCGATGCGGACGGTTCCGGCGAGGCGAGCGAACGAGTAGGGGCCCGGGGACAAGGCCGTCCGTGCGGCGGTCGCGCGTTTGGCGGTAGTCTTCCGGAGCTCTACGCAGCTGTCTCTCGCCGGCCCTCTGACAACACCGAAGTACCATCTTGGCCCGTCTTCAAGCGGCAAGTTCGTAGAGGCACCTGGAGTAGCTGGCTCGTCATGTCGGAGACCAACCTTCACCTGGGCGAGTGCTATACCTCCCGCGCAGGGGTTTCAGCCCGGCGAGCCCTTCGTGTTTCGCCCTCTAGCTCGGGTCCATTTCTACGCGAAGGCAGGCGGTCGTGGCAACCACCTCGGGCCGACGTTAGCTTGCTTTGATTCGACACCCCCACAGGCACCAGGAAAGACCGGCGAATGAAGAACGTGCTGATTGTAGCCACCCTGCTCTCACTGGTCGCCCTCGCGCGCCCCAAGCGCCCCCCGGACTCGTGTAACGAGCGCCTAAGCGCGCTGATGCTCTTTGAGGATGCGGCGACCGTCAGCGCAATGGCCAAAGAACTCGATGGGTTGGTTGGTAACCTAAGGCTGGTGGAAGTCATGGTGTCCCCGGTCTCCCACGAAGTCTTCGAACTCGTCGACAGTGCTAGTCGAGCCAGCTCGTCCCTAGCCCATGAGGCCGAGAGGGCCGCTTTCACGCTGCCGATATTGAACGCCTTCAATGCTGACGACCAAGCAGAAGGCCATGAATGCCCTGCCTGTCCAACGTGGACAAAGGCGAGAGAGACAGTCGGCCACGGCCTCGCGACCGGAGACGCGGAACAGGAAGCGCTCCTGAATGGGGCGCGCCTGTGTATCCAGACTCATCGCTAGCCATCGGGAGCCAAGGTAGCCAACCGAGGACGCGCTCCGGCGATCTCAGATCGTGACATGCCGATGTCCGACACGTCGGGCTCCATCCCCGATGTCCATCAACCGCTGGTAACGCCGGGGGGCGAACACCCCGACCCGGGAGTCCCACCCGGAAGGCGTTCCGGCAAACCGCCTGGCAGCCGCGCGGGCCGCCGGGATACCCCCTACTTCAACTCCACCAACTGCTCCGGGTCCACCCGCACCACGAGATACGTGATCGTCTCGGTGATCTCGCTGAACCCGTGCGGCGACCCCGCCGGGACGATCACCATGTCCCCCGGCCCTACCTCCCGGCTCTCTCCCCCCTCGATCCCCCCCACCGCACTCGGCCCGGTGAGCGTGCGCACCACGGCCCCATCCGGGTTGAGCTCACGCCCGTTCGTGAGTTCCCCACCCGTCACCATCGTGCCCCGCCCCGACACCACGTAGTACACCTCCGTCTGGTTGTGGTGCTGAATCGCGCCGAGCGATGTGGTGGGCGGCCGCCGCACGACGCCCACGCCCACGTTGTGCCCACCCGCGTCGATGTGCCGGATCTGCTGGTCGCTGACGCGTCCGTCCGGGGCGTTCTCGATCGTGGCGAGGATGTCGGCGGCGGAGATGTGGGTGGCGGAAGGGCTGTTGCCGGGCGGGCTGAGCAACCACGCGATCGACAGTAGCGAGGCGGCGAGGCCGAGTGCGAGCAGTTTTGGCATTTTCAGGATCCTTCGGAGGCCTTTGGGGACGAGAAGTATACTACACTTGACATTTTGTAAATCTGACTTGACATCGTGATCCTCTTAGCCCTGCGGTCAAGCCCGGATGCATCGCCGGACGATAGCAACTGGCTTCCGGCGAGCCTCCCCACCGGCAACCTATCGCAGCCCCAATGCACGTCGAAAGGTCGCCCGCGCCCCCGACGAGGTTTCACCGAACGCGGCTCCGCTGCATGTTGAACCTCCCCAAACCGAAGCCCACGAGGAGCCCCGAGAACCGACAATGAACCACTTCCGCGCTTGGACCGCCATCCTCACCATCGCCCTTGCCACGGCATGTGGCGGACGCGCCACCACCAACGCACCACCCGCCACCCCCGCCCCTTCCCCCGGCGAGGGCACACCCGACCGCCCCGGCTCCCCCGGCCAGGGCGAGTCCCAGGAAAAGACCTACGAAGACGTCATCAAGGACGCCGAGTCCGACGAGGGCCTCTTCACCGTCCACAAGAAGGACGAGGACTACCTCTTCGAAATCCCCGACTCCCTCCTCGGCCGCGACCTCCTCCTCATCAGCCGCATCGCCGGCAAGATGGACGGGATGGGCGGTTTCACCCCCGCCGGATCGGCCGTCAACCGCCAGATGCTCCGCTTCGAACGGCGCGGCGACCGCATCATGCTGCGCAAGCACTACGGCACGGCCGTCGCCGACGACACGCTCGCCATCGCGGCTTCCGTCGAGGCGAACTACTTCGCGCCCATCCTCGAGTCCTGGGAGGTCGAGGCACGCGGCCCCGATTCGGCCAGCTCGGTCATCGACGTCACCGACTTCTTCGGCGGCGACACGCCCTCCATCTCGGGCCTCAGCTCCTTCCAGCGCCGCGACTACCAGGTTCGCCGCCTCGACGCCGACCGGAGCTTCATCAGCCGCATGCGGAGCTATCCGCTCAACATCAACGTGCGCCACACGCTGACCTGGGACGCCGGATCGCCTCCCAACGACGCGCTGACCAACACGGTGTCGCTGGAGATGAACCAGTCGCTCGTGCTGCTGCCGGCCGAACCCATGCGTCCCCGCTACTCCGACCCGCGCGTCGGCTACTTCACCGTGAGCCGCATCAACTACGGGCTGAACGAGCAGAAAGCCGCCACCGAGACCTTCATCCGACGCTGGCGCATGGAGCCCTCCGACCCGGAGGCGTACGCGCGCGGCGAAGTGGTCGACCCCGTCAACCCGATCACCTACTACGTCGACCCGGCGACCCCGGAGCGCTACGTGGACGCGGTCAAGCGCGGAATCGAGAACTGGCAGGCCGCCTTCGAGACGGCCGGGTTCAGCAACGCGATCATCGCGCGCGAGGCCCCGTCGAAGGAGGAGGACCCGGACTGGGATCCCGAGGACGTGCGCTACTCGGTGGCGCGCTGGTCGGCCAGCGAGGTGCGAAATGCGGTGGGGCCGAGCACGTCGGATCCGCGCACCGGCGAGATCATCGAGTCCGACATCGTCTGGTTCCACAACCACATGCGCTCCTACCGCAACTGGATGATGGTGCAGACCGGCGCCGCCAACCCCGACGCCCGTCAGCTCCCGCTCACCGACGAGCTGATGGAAGAGGCGATGGAGCAGGTCATCACGCACGAGGTCGGGCACGCGATCGGGCTGCCGCACAACATGGTGGCCAGCTCGTCGTACCCCGTCGATTCGCTGCGCTCGCAGAGCTTCGCGAGCAAGATGGGCGTGGCGCCGACGATCATGGACTACGCGCGCCAGAACTACATCGCGCAGCCGGAGGACGGGCTGGAGCCGAAGGACTTCCTGCGGCGGATCGGGGTCTACGACCACCATTCGGTGAACTGGGGGTACCGCGTGATCCCCGAAGCCGAAACGCCCGAGGACGAGATCCCCACGCTGAACCAGTGGATCGTCGACCGCGCGCACGACCGCATGTACAAGTTCCTGCCGGGCGGACTCGGGGTGACCGACCCGCGCGCGCAAACCGAGGACATGGGCGACGACCTGGTGCGCGCCAACACCTACGGCATGAACAATCTGCGCCGCATCGTGCCCAACCTGGTCGCGTGGACCACGAAGCCGGGTGAGGATTACGGCGACCTGGCCGAGATCTACGGCGAGGCGGTCACGCAGTGGACGCGTTATGTGCGGCACATCGTGACCTTGGTGGGGGGTGTGCATGTGGATCTGAAGACGGCGGACCAGGAGGGGGCGGTGTTTGACGGGTTGCCGCGGGCTGAACAGAAGCGGGCGATGGAATGGTTGGCGCGCGAGGCGTTCACGGCGCCGACATGGCTGAACGATCCCGCGATTCTGGAGAAGATCGGCCCGAATGGGGCGAGTGTCGCGAACATCTCGCGGCTGCAGGCTTCGGTGCTGAACCAGCTGCTTTCCACGTCGCGGATGTCGGCGCTGGCGGAGCTCGAGGTCATCCAGCCCGAGGACGCGTATCCGCTTGCCGAGTTTCTGGACGATGTGCGGGCGGCGGTGTGGGAGAACCTGGCGCGGGTCTCGGAGATCGGTCCGTACCGGCGGGCGCTGCAGCGGACCTACCTGGAGCGGATGGAATCGCTGATGACGGAGGAGCCGCCGAGTTTCCCGTTCGGGCCGGTTACGCAGGATGTGAGCACGTCGGATATCCGGCCGCTGGTGCGGGAGCAGTTGCGCGCCTTGAGGGACGGGGTGTCGCGGCGGGTGGAGCGGGGTGGTGGGGACCGGGTGACGGGGGCGCATCTTGAGGACATCGTGGCGAGGATTGAGGCGATTCTGGAGTCTGGTTCGGGGTGACCGCATTCGACAGGGGTGCATCGGCACGGTTTGTCCTGCTCTCAACTTGCCCCGCATCCGCCCCATCGGCTAATCTGTAGGCGGAATGTCCCGGACCCAATCAGGAGCACACCGATGTCCGACTTGGCGCGCAGAACCACCCGAAGTGCTTTCCTCATAGTGGCTTTGGGCGCTCTGGCCGTCGTCCTGGGCCTCCGCTACGGCGGAACCGCCACCGTAACCGGTACCGGCGAACCCGGCGACCCCCGCATCGATTCCAAGGCAGTCGCCGTCCTCGAAGCCAGCGACCAAGCCTTCGCCAACAGCAAATCCCTTCACGCCGTCTACGAGATGAAGGGGTCGGCGGCGAACATGGATCGGAGTGAATCGACCGTGCTCCGCCTGGCGCGCCCAAACCTCTTCCACATCGCGACCACGAGCAGCTACGCGTACGAAGGGCCGACCGGTCCGGACGACCCGACACTCATGCGCAGGGAGTCCAAAAGCACCCACGTCCTGGCTTCCGACGGCGCGACGAAGTGGAGCATCAGGACCTCCGAGGGTGCGCCCGCCCCGTCCTGCACCACCGCCGAGATGGGCCCCCCGGACAGGATGCGCGAGGTCGCCAGCTTCAACACCATCCACTGGAGCTTCTTCGACTTCGGGCCGTGGCTGATCCGCTCTGCGGTCCCCGGGCACTGGTCCACGAAGTGGCGCCTCGAGGACCCTGGGCTGCGCTCGGTGGAGTACGTCGGGAAGGACGAGGTCGACGGGGTCGCGGTGGACGTGATCGACTGGCACTACAAGATCGCCTACAACTACCCCGACGACGACCCGCTCTACAAGAGCCGTCTGTACATCGGCGAGGACGGGTTCACGCGCAAGGTCGTGACCACCACCGAGGGCGAGGGCGGCAGCGTGTGGACGACGGGGAGCACCGAACACCTGGTCACCGAAATCCGCGAGGGCGGCGAGGCCGATCCGGCCGATTTCGCTTTCAACCCGCCGGAGGGCGCCGAATGCCAGACGGTCGACCCCGACCACGGGCTCTCGAGCGGCAAGTACGCCGACCTCCCCATCGGAACCCCGGCTCCCGACTTCACCCTGGAATCGTCGCTCGGCGGGACGGTCACGCTCTCCGAACTGGCGGCCGGGAACAAGGCCGTGCTCATGGTCTTCTGGGGGTATTCGTGCGCGGGCTGCCGGGTGGAGATGCCCCACGTCGAGCAGCTCCACCGCGAGCTGAACGACAAGGGACTGACCGTCCTCACGGTGACCTACGACGAAATGGAGACCGTGCGGCGCCTCGTCGAATACAACGGGATCACGCACCCCATCGTGAGCGACCCCAGCGGCGTCCTCGACGAGAACGGCTACGGCTACCTGTCGATGCCCGAGGTCTACGAGAACTACAACGCCTACGACGGCAAGCACTACATCATCGATCCGGACGGCAGGGTCGCGAGCGCCTTCTCGAAGTTCGGCGTCTCGATCCCGATCTTCCGCGAGGAGCTGAAGAAGTTCGGGATCGAATGATGCATCGAATCACACCATTCATATAGAAAACTATATGGGAGACGCGAAATGATATCGAAAACTATATCGCTGACGGCGCTGGTCCCGGCTTTGGTGGTCTCGGCGGCGCTCGTGACGGGCAGCGCCCAGGCCCAGGATCCGGTCCACTGGAGCGCGGAGATCGAAGAGGAAAGCCTCGCGCCGGGTGCGAAGATCACCGTATCCGTGAAGGCGACGATCGACGCGGGCTGGTACATCTATTCGATCACGCAGGGCGAGGGCGGCCCCGTGCCGAGCAAGATCTCCCTGAGCGCGGACCAGCCCTTCACCCTGGCCGGGAAGGTCGAGGGCACCAAGCCCAAGGTGAAGTTCGACCAGAACTTCCAGATGCAGGTGGAGATGCACGAGGGCAAGGTCTCATACACGATGCCGGTGCAGGTGTCGATCGAGGCCGGCTCCGACGTCAGCGAGATGGAGGTCCGCGCCCGCTACCAGGCGTGCACCAACCGCGTCTGCCTCCCCGCGCAGACGGAGAAGATCGCGGTGCCGGTCAAGATCATTCCGAAGAGCAAGATCGCTCGTAAGAAGAAGGGATAGCGCATGATCGACGGCGCCTTCTTCTGGCTGGCCATCTCGGCGGGGGCCTTCGCGCTCATCACGCCGTGCGTCTTCCCCATGATCCCCATCACGGCCTCGTACTTCGCGAAGCACGGGGGCGAGAGCCGCCAGGCTGCGGTCAAGAATGCACTGCTCTTTGGGGTGGGGATCATCGGGACCTTCACGGCGGTGGGGCTGGCGACCTCGATTCTGGTCGGTGCCGCGGGGATGGCCCGTTTCGCGGCCAGTCCGTGGACCAACATGGCGATCGCGGCCATGTTCGTGGCCTTCGCGCTGAACTTCTTCGGGCTCTACGAGATCCGGATCCCATCCGGGTTGCTCACCCGCCTCGACCGGGTCAGCCGTGAGCGGGGCTCGGGCGGGGGGGGCGTCGGCGCGGTGCTGATGGGTGGGACGTTCGCGGTCACCACCTTCACCTGTACGGCCCCTTTCGTGGGGACGCTGCTCGTGCTGGCGTCGCAGGGTCAGTGGCAGCAGCCGGTAGTGGGGCTTCTCGTCTTCTCGACGACCTTCGCCGTCCCCTTCTTCTTCCTCGCCCTCGCGCCTCGCATGCTGAAGCGCATGCCGAGTTCGGGGGGCTGGCTCAAGTCGGTCAAGGTGGTGCTGGGTCTGGTGGAGCTGGGCGCCGCGCTCAAGTTCGTCTCGAACGCGGACCTGGTGCTGGGGTGGGGGATCTTCACCCGCCAGGTGGTGCTCGTGTCGTGGGCGGTGCTTTGTGTCGTGATCGCGGCCTACATCCTTTTGGGCGCGCGGTCCGCCGTGGCCGCGGCTGGCGCGAGCGGACCGACGGCCCGACCCAAGCCCGTCCGCCTCGGCTTCGCCGGCGGCTTCGTCGTCCTGGGCATCTGGCTCACCCTCGGCCTCGACGGGCGTCCCCTCGGCGAGATCGAGTCCTTCCTGCCGCCGCGCTTTGAGGACACCCCGGCAGGCGCGCTCGCCATGGCCGAACGGGGCGAGGAACACGACGGCCTTCACTGGTATCAGAACGATCTCGACGGGGCCCTCGCCGCCGCCCGCGAGAGCGGCAACCGGGTCTTCATCGACTTCACCGGCTACACCTGCACCAACTGCCGCTGGATGGAGTCGAACATGTTCACGATCCCCGAAGTCGCGGAGCAGCTGGAGCGCTTCGTCCTGGCACGCCTCTTCACCGACGGGGAGGGCGAGGTCTACGAGGACCAGATGGACTACCAGAAGGAGACGTTCGGCACGATCGCGCTGCCGCTGTACGCGGTCCTGGACGGCGAGGGTGAGACGATCGCGACGTTTCTCGGGCTGACGCGGGATCGCGAGGAGTTTCTGGAGTTCCTAAGGGGGGCGCTGTAGGGGTTCGCGGCTCTCCACTTGCGGGCCTCCGGGCCGCCGGCTGCGCCGAGAAAGGACGCCCGCCGGGGCCGAAGTCGTTGCCGCCGTAAGCGAACGGGTGCAAGATCAGAGGAATCGAAGAGTGTACGCCGGGTTGGGCACGCTCCCCAACCCGGAAGCAGTACGGGCGCTGAAACAGGTCGCCCCAGGGAAGAAAGGTCCCCAATGAAGAAGCCCCAGGCAGTCCTGATGGTCGCGGTCGCGTCGTTCGTTCTCGGCGTGGTTGCCTCCGAGTTCATCATTTCCGGCGCCCGCGCCGCGGCCCCTGCCGAATCCGAATGGCAGCTCCCGATCGCGGCGCAGGAGCCGTGGTTCCCGCCGATCAGCGACTACGCGACCGAGGGGGGAACGCTCGACGACGAGAAGTTCGAGGCGCTGATGACCGCGGTCGACGAGGCCATGACCGCCGACGAGACCCTGGCCGATTTCAAGCGCGAGGCCGAAGTCCACCTCATGAACTTCATCCGCCGCCTCTCGCCCTCCGAGATCAGCGACGAACAGAAGGAGCGGGTCAAGTCGTATCTCGCGGATCTCGCCGAGGCGCACCCCGATCACGCGGGCATCATCAACGGCAGGGCCTCACTGGTCGACAGCTACTCTGAGCCCAATGACCGTCCGCCCCCTTCCCTGTCCGGCTCGCTGATGCTCTTCGGGGAGGGCGACGAATTCAACCCGGACGGCGACCTCTTCGAAGACGCCATGATCGACGAGATGATGGCCCGCCTGGACATCGCCCTGAACATCCCCGAGTCGCTGGCGGACTTCGAGGGTGAAGCCCGGCTCCACTTCTGGCGCTTCGGCCGCCGCCTGCAGCAGGGACGCCTGTCGCCGGAGCAGGTCGAGCGGGTCGTGGGCTACTACGAAGGGCTCAAGGAGGAGCACCCCGACGCCGCCGAGATGCTCGACGACGAGATCTTTGTGGTGAGCAATCTCGTTCCCGGCAACGTCGCGCCCAACATCGTCGGGACGGACACCGACGGCGTCGAGTTCGAACTCGAGGAGTACCGGGGCAACATCGTGGCCCTGATCTTCTCGGGGCAGTGGTGCGGGCCGTGCCGGGGCGAGTACCCCTATCACCGCTTCGTGCTGGAGAACTACCAGGACCGTCCGATCGTGCTGCTGGGCATCAACAGCGACGCCGAGCTCGAAACCATCCAGCAGGCCAAGATCGACGAGCGGCTGCCGTACCGCACCTGGTGGGACGGCCACAGCCAGCCGGACGCCGACGTGGTGGCCGCCGAGGGGCCGATCGCGACCCGCTGGAACGTGACGGGATGGCCGACGATCTACATCCTCGACGAGGAGGGCGTGATCCGGTACGTGGGCAAGCGTGGGGGTGAGTTCATTGCGGCGCTGGACGAGCTGTGGATGGAGAAGCTGATGCGGGACTATGAGACATCCGGGCCGGTGGGGATGAGGCCGGCGGCTCCGGCGGAGGAGGCGGGAGAGGAGGCTGAGACGGACGATGGAGGCGACGAGTCCGAGACCGAGGGCGGAAGCAGTTGACCCTGGGCTGGAGGACGCCTACCACTGCTTCTCCGAGAGTGATTTGAAGCGGCTTGCGGCCGCCGTTTCGTGGTTGAAGGCTTCGGCGCGCAGCTTCGACTTCTGGGAGAACGAGGAGGATGCCGTCTACGATGGCCTCTAGGCGGGGCGACACGTTCTCGTCTCCTTCCCCTTCACCGATCTGACTTCATCCAGGAGACGCCCCGCGCTGGTCCTGTCTCCGGATTCCTTCAACGCCACCGATGAGGACCTGGTGCTGGCGGCAATGACCTCCCGCATCACGGATGACCCGAACGCGGTACGCCTGTGGCGGGGCGACTTCGCTGACGCAAGGCCTTGGCGTCATTTGCAGGTACACCAACAGAGCCCTAGTGTAATCATGAGGCGGCAGCCCGCCCCCTGAAGCCGCATCCGCAATCCCCATCGACAAGAGGTCCTCCCATGCGGCAACCCCTGGCAGTAGTCTGCGCAGTCATCGTGTCCTTCGGACTGGGAATGTTCCTCGCCGGCAGCCGGGGATCCCCCGACGCCGATAGCGAGGAGACCTCCCCGCCCATCCACATCCCCGTTGCGCTCCAGCGGGAGTGGTTCCCCCCCATCACCGAATACGACACCGAAGGCGAGCCGCTCGACGACGAGCAGTTCGACGCGCTCCTGTCACACCTCGACGCGGCGCTCACCGCCGACGAGACCCTGGTGGACTTCGAGACCGAGGCGGTAGCCCAGATCTGGGCGTTCATCCGCCGCCTGGCGGTCCCCGAGGTCACCGATGAGCAGAAGGAGCGGGCCACGGCGTACCTGGAGGAGTTGGCCGAGCGGCATCCGGACCACCGCTCCATGATCGAGCAGCGCGTGGGGATGGTCGAGTCCTACGCCGCCTCGATGCCCGACGCCCCGCCCGCCAACATGACGGTCGTGTTTTTCGGCGACGCCGCGGAATACGACACCGAGGGCGAGCCCTTCGAGAACGCACAGGTGGACCGACTGCTCGGCACGCTCGAAGCCGCCCTCTCCATGCCGGAGGTGGCCGCCGACATGGAGAACGAAGCCGGCATCGTCTTCTGGCGCTTCGGCAACCGACTCCAGATGGGACAGGTCAGCGACGAGCAGAGCGCGAGAGTCGTGGCGTATCTGGAAGATCTTAGGGAGCAGCACCCCGACGCCGGGGAGTTCCTCGACAGGCAGCGCTTCCTGGTTGAACGTCTGACCCCGGGCAAGGTCGCCCCGAACATCGTGGGTACCGACACCGAGGGCGCCGAGTTCGCGCTCGAGGATTACCGCGGCAGGATCGTCACCATCATCTTCTCCGGGCAGTGGTGCGGCCCCTGCCGTGGCGAGTATCCGTACCAGCGCGCCATGCTCGAGATCTACGACGAGGAGGACGTCGTGCTCCTGGGCGTCAACAGCGACGCAAAGCTGGCGACGATCGTCCAGGCGAAGAAGGACGAGCGTCTCCACTACCGGACCTGGTGGGATGGTCACAGCCAGCCGGACGCCGACGTGGCGGCCACCGAGGGGCCGATCGCCACCGAGTGGAACGTCACCGGTTGGCCCGCAATCTACGTGCTCGACGAGGAGGGGGTGATCCGGAACGTGAACGCGCGCGGGGGCGAGCTCATCGCGGCGGTCGACGCGCTCGTCATGGAAAAGCGGATGCGCGAGTTCCAGGCGCAGCGGGAGGCCGCGGAGGCCGAGGCGGAGGGTGAGGGCGACCAAAGAGGGGGTTAGGGCTGACGTGGGGGACGGGAGGGCCAGTCTCGTTTGCGGCTGTGGCATCGCGGCCGTAGTCTGAACGCGGGCCGCGACATCGGCCCTTGAATCGCCGCATCCAGTCATCCCCGCAGAGAAAGAGGTCCCCCATGCGGCAGCCCCTGGCAGTCGTCTGCGCAGTCATCGTGTCATTCGGCCTGGGAATGCTCCTGGCCGGCAGCCGGGGAGCCCCCGACGCGGACGAAGCGTCGCCACCGCCCCTCGCCCACGTCCCCGTCGCGCTGCAGCAAGAGTGGTTCCCCCCCATCGCCAACTACGACACCGAGGGCGAGCCTCTCGCCGACGAGCAATTCGACGAGCTCATGTCGCACCTCGATGCGGCGCTCACCGCCGACGAGACCCTGGCGGACTTCGAGACCGAGGCGGACGCGCAACTGTGGAGCTTCATCCGCCGCCTCGCGGTCCCCGAAGTCACGGAAGAGCAGAAGGCGCGGGCCACGGAGTACCTCGAGAAGCTGGCCGAGCAGCATCCCGACCATCGCACGGTCATCGAGGGGCGCGGACAGTTGCTCGACTCCTACGCCGCATCGATGCCCGGCGCCCCGCCCGCCACCCTCAGCGTCATGTTCTTCGGGATGGCCGACGAATACGACAACGAGGGCGAGCCCTTCGAGGACGCCCAGGTGGACCGCATGCTCGGCACGCTCAAGGGCGCGCTCGGCCTGCCCGAGGTGGCCTCCGACATCGAGGGCGAAGCCGGCACCCTCTTCTGGCGCTTCGGCAACCGTCTGCAGCTGGGCCAGGTCAGCGAAGAACAGACCGCGCGGATCGTGGCCTATCTGGAGGGACTAAAGGAGGAGAACCCCGACGTTGCGGAGTTCATCGACCGCCAGCTCTTCCTCGTCGAGAATCTCATTCCGGGCAACGTCGCGCCGAACATCGTCGGCACCGACACGGAGGGCGCCGAGTTCGCGCTCGAGGACTATCGTGGCAAGATCGTGACCCTCGTCTTCTCGGGGCAGTGGTGCGGCCCCTGTCGCGGGGAGTACCCGTACCAGCGCGCCATGCTGGACCTCTTCGATGAGGAGGATGCGGTGCTCCTGGGCGTCAACAGCGACGCCTTGCTGGAGACGGCCGTCGAGGCGAAGAAGGAGGAACGCCTGGACTTCCGCACCTGGTGGGACGGACACAGTCAGCCGGACGCCGAGGTGGCGGCCACCGAGGGGCCGATCGCAACCGAGTGGAACGTCAGCGGCTGGCCCACGATCTACGTCATCGATGAGGAGGGCGTGATTCGGCATGTGAACAAGCGCGGGGGCGAGCTCATCGCGGCGGTGGACAAGCTGTTGATGGACAAGAGGATGCGCGCGTGGGAGGCGGAGAGGGAGGCCGCAGAGGCCGGGGCGGAGGCCACTGAGGACGCGGACGCCCAAACCGAGGCCGAAGACGTCGGCGATCCCGCAAGCGAAGCCGAGAAAGGACAGGTCCAATGAAGCAGCCCCTGGCGGTAGTCTGCGCGGTAGTCGTTTCCTTCGGGCTGGGAATGCTCCTGGCTGGAGGTATCGGAGCCCCCGACGCCGAGGCCAACGTGTTCGAACTCGACGTCCCGGCCGCCGCGGAGCGCATGTGGTTCCCTGATGCGGCCCAGTATGACAACGAAGGCGAACCCCTTTCGGACGAGAGCTTCGAGGAGTTGATGTCCTCACTCGAGGTCGCCATGACGGCGGAAGAGACCTTGGCCGATTTCGAACGCGAGGCCGACCTCCACCTGTGGAACTTCATCCGCCGGCTCGCCGTCCCCGAAGTCAGCGACGAGCAGAAGGAGCGAATCAACGCATACATGGACGCCCTGGCCGAGGAGCATCCCGACAGCCGCGCGATCAGCCAGCGCAGGAGGCTCGTCGACAGCTATGCCTCGCCCATGCCGTCGATGCCGTCGTTCGTCGGCTTCGCCACGCTCTTCCCCGGCCCGGAAGGGCTGCCGACCGACGGCGAACCCTTCGAGGACGCTCAGGTGGACCAGCTGCTCGCGGAGCTCGAGGCCACGCTCAACGTCCCGGAGGCCTCGGGCAATTTCGAGGACGAAGCGTCGATTCCCCTCTGGCAACTGGGCAACCAGCTGCAACGCGGGACCCTCAGCGACGAACAGGCCCTGCACGTATCGGCCGTTCTGGACAGGCTCGCGGAGAAGTACCCGGACGCCGTGGAGAAGCTGGACCAGCAGCGGTTCCTGATCGAGAACCTCATGACGGGCCGCGTGGCCCCCAACATCGTCGGCAAGGACACCGAGGGGGTCGAGTTCGCGCTCGAGGACTACCGGGGCAGGATCGTCGCCCTGATCTTCTCGGGGCAGTGGTGCGGGCCCTGCCGCGGCGAGTACCCGTACCAGCGCGCCATGCTCGAGATCTACGAGGAGGAGGATGTGGCGCTGTTGGGCGTCAACAGCGACGCCGTGCTCGACACGATCGTGCAGGCCAAGGAGAGGGAGGGCCTCGCCTACCGCACCTGGTGGGACGGCCACAGCCAGCCGGACGCCGACCAGGTGGCCGCCGAGGGACCGATCGCGACGCAGTGGAACGTGCTGGGCTGGCCCCAGATCTACGTCCTCGACGAGGAGGGCGTGATCCGGCACACGGACAAGCGCGGGGGGGCGCTGATCGCCGCCGTGGACGAGCTGGTGATGGGGAAGAGGATGCGGGAGTGGGAGGCGGAGCGGGAGGCTGCCGAAGTCGAGTCGGAGGAGGCCGAGGCGGAGACGGACGATGAAGAGGACCCGGAGGCCGGAGCGGAGGCCGAAGCCGAGAAAGGACAGGAATAATGCGTAGATCCCTGGCAATAATCGGTGCCGCGGTCGTTTCGTTCGGGCTGGGCGTGCTGGTCGCGGGGACCACGGGCGCCGGCACCGGCGATGACGCCGTCATGTCCACCGAATTGAATCTCCCGGCAGCCGCGGAGCGCCCGTGGTTCCCGGATGCGGCCCGTTACGACAACGGAGGTGAGCCTCTCTCCGACGAGAGCTTCGAGGAGCTCATGACGGCCCTCGAGGCGGCGATGACCGCCGAGGAGACGCTGGCCGACTTCGAGAGCGAGGCCGACTTCCACCTCTGGAGCTTCAGGCGGCGCATCGCGATCCCCGAGGTCGGCGAGGAGCAGCAGGAGCGGATCGGCGCCTATCTGGAAGCCCTGGCCGAGCAACACCCGGAAGCCCGGGACATGATCGACCAGACCACGAACATGCTGGAGTACTACGCCGCCGCCATGCCGACCATGCCCGACTTCGTCGGCCGCGCCCTTTCATGGCCCGGACTGATCACATACCCGGCTCCCGGCGAGGCGTTCACGGATGCCCAGGTGGACCGCATGCTCGCGGCAATCGACGCCGCCCTTTCCCTCCCCGAATCGACCGCCGATCTCGAGCGCGGCGTCGAGGTTTCAGTCTCGGGCATCGGCTGGGGTCTGCAGCGGGGCCGGATGAGCGACGAGCAGACGGCGCGCGCGGCAGAGGGGCTGGCGGCGCTTGGTGAGTCGTACCCGGCAGCCGCCGAGGCCCTGGCCAGGGTGCGGTTCCACATCGAGTACCTGATGCCGGGCCGGGTGGCCCCCAACATCGTCGGCAAGGACACCGAGGGCGTCGAGTTCGAGCTGGAGGAATACCGCGGCAAGATCGTCGCGGTGATCTTCTCCGGGCAGTGGTGCGGACCGTGCTGCGGCGAGTACCCCTACCAGCGCGCCATGCTGGATCTATTCGACGAAGAGGATGTCGCGCTGCTGGGCGTCAACAGCGACGCCGAGCTGGGGACGATCGTCGAGGCGAAGAAGGAAGAGGGCCTCGCCTACCGCACCTGGTGGGACGGGCACAGCCAGCCGGACGCCGAGGTGGTGGCCGCGAACGGGCCGATCGCAACAAAGTGGGGCGTCTTCGGATGGCCGACGATCTTCGTGCTCGACGAAGAGGGTGTGATCCGGCACACGGACAAGCGCGGGGGGGCGTTGATCGAGACAATTGACGGGATGGTGATGGCGAAGAGGATGCGGGAGTGGGAGGCGGAGGCGGAGGTTGAGACGGTGGGGGACGAGGAAGGCGAGGGCGACAAAGAAGAGACCGACGACGGTGGCGGCAGCGACCATGGCCCCTTGGCCGAGATGGGTAGGGGCTGACTGGATCTGCCCGACGTTCGGCACGGCAGACTTCCGCCGCTGGCAATTCCCTGATAGAGTCAACTCGCGGGACAGGCCAACCGCTCTCCGTCGCGATCCAGGCCATCTTCGATCCAGCTTGAACAGCTTCCCGAGCTACGAAGACCTCCGGCAGGCCACCCCTACAGATACGTCGCCGGCGGCATCCCGAAGATGTTGTCGATCAGTTCGCGCGCGTGCGGCGGCACGCCCTTGAGCGACGAGGGGATTCCCAGCGTCCGCATCTCGTCCACCGCGCGCTTGAGCACCAATGCGCCGGTCAGATCGATCCGGCCGAGGCCCTCGAGGTGAATGACCACCTCGGACACGCCGCCCGCGTCGGTCAGCCGGCCCATGAGCGCCTCTTCCAGCCGGGGCGCCGAGGCGAACCAGAGTATGCCCATGACCTCCAGGTGGAGAACGTCGCCCTCCATCCAGCTGTGGAATCCGGCGCGCCGTTCCCGCCAGACGTGAATGGCGAGCGACATGAGGATACCGAGCAGGAGAGCCTGTTCGATTCGCGGTGCCAGCAGCAGGCACAGCGCCAGGGTGAGCCAAACCACCAGCGCCTGGATCCGGGACAGCGTCCACACGTTCAGCAGCAGGCGGGGCCGGACCAGTCCGCCTACCGCCGCGATCACGACTCCGGCCAGCACCGCCTTCGGGAGCGACGAGAGCACCCCGGCGAAGGGAAGAAAGACGAGCACCGCCAATCCCGTGACGGCCCCCGACCACCGCGACCCCGCGCCGGACAGGTGGTTGAGGCTGCTGCGCGAGAGTGATCCGTCGGCGGGCATGCCGCCACACACACCCGAGACCAGGTTGGCCGCGCCCTGCGCCAGAAACTCGCGGTCGGGACTCCAGCGGGCCCGGTCATTCGTTGCGAAGTTGCGGGCGATGGCCGTGGTCTCGGCAAAGCCAACCAGCGCGATCACAACGCCCGGCACGAACAGCGCGGGAAGCATCCCCCAGGGCAGGCCGAGGCTGATGGGAGGCAGTGATCCCGGGATTTCGCCCACAATGGGGCCCCGATAGCCGGCCAGCACCGAGAAGAGCACCCCACCCACCACCGCGACCAGCGCCCCGGGGAAGAGGGGGTGGATCCGGCGCGCCAGCAGGGTGATCGCCACGGTCAGGACGGTCAGCACGAGGGCGGCGAGGTTCCATGAACCCGGGGTGCCCAGCACGCGAATCATGTTGCCGACGAGCCCGCTCTCGCCCGCCGCGGTCATGCCGAGGGTGGAGGGGAACTGGGACAGCAGGATCAGGATGGCCGCTCCCGAGGTGAAGCCCCGCACGACCGGCTGCGACATGAGGTATGTGACTTTGCCCGCGTGGAGCGTGGCAATGGCCAGCCGGGTCAGGCCGACGATGAGGGCCAGGAGGGCGGCTGCGGTGGCGTACTCGCGACTCCCGGGCACGGCGATCGTGACGAGGGCGCCATGGGTCAGCAGGGCGGTGAGGGCGACGGGGCCGGACTGCAGGTACGGGCATGACGCGAAGAGGCCCGCCGCGAGGAGGGGCAGCGCGGAAGCGTAGAGTCCGTGGACGCTCGGCAGGCCCGCCAGTTCGGCATAGGCCATGCTCTGAGGGATGATGAGCAGGGTGACGCTCAGCCCGGCAACCACATCGCGCGACGAAAAGCGGCGTCCGGTCCAGGCCTCGACTCCGACGACCGGGTCTTCGCCGTTGCGGTTGCGGCGCGGCGCGGGGGTGCTCATTGGACGGTCCGGGTGCTGGCCGAGCGGTCACCACGGCTCCCGGCGTCGTCCATTGCCGGATCCGGCGGACGCGTGGTGGACCCGGGTTGAGCCTCGGCGGCAAGTTCCTTCAACAAGGCCGACGTGTCCGCCGCCCTTTTCGACCACCATGCCGCAATCGGGGCGGGACCCTTCGCGGCAACCCTGCGACCCCACTCGGCGGCGTGGTCCGCCAGCCACTCCAGCGTCCGCGCGGGATCCTGCGCCAGGAACGCATTCAGCACGTACCGGCGTTCGCCGGCGCGACAGGCCAATCCCAGGTCGTGCCCGAGCCGCTCCAGGTCGTCCCGCAGGAGGATCACGCCGGAGCGCACGGGCGCCACCAGCGCTGCGATGAACGCGGCGCCTCCCTCCTGGCGTGGGTCGGCGAGGCCGGGGGCGACGCGCAGCGCGGCCGGGAGATAGTCGGGAAACTCGACATCGCCGCACAGGTGGGCCAGGGTCTCCTCCAGGAGCGAAGCCCACCGCCGATGGAACGCGGAATCGCACCGCTCGAAGGCTGCGAGATACGGTCCGGTCCAGGACGTGAGATGTTCCCATAGAAGGGTTGTCCGAGCCTGTGTGAGCAGGGCCATCCGCGCCGGGTCCGCTTCTTCGCAGCGCCACCGCTCGAGCGCGGCCAGCAGACCAAGGAGCGCAGCCAGGTGGTCGGGCTCCTGACTCGGGATCGGGCCGGTGGAGGATCGGTCACCAGTCTCCGGGAGACCCGTCGGTTCCCCCTCCAATCCCAACGCCCGCCGGAACCCCGCAATCCGGTCGCGCGCCTCGCCCCCCAGCATCCCCTCCGCCCCCAGGTACACCGACGCATACGGATACCGCTGCTGCGCCACCACACGCCCGTGCTCCGCCGGGGTGGGTGCCGCTGGAAGGCCGAGCGCCGCCGCGACCCGTGTGTGCTCCGGGGACGGGGCCTCGATCAGCGAACCGAGAGCGCGGAAGAGTTCCATTGGTCGAACACCCGCGCGGGGTGAAATACTGGAGCTGTCCGCGCACCGCGCGCGACGAGGTGCCGGGATGGCAAGGCGGAACAAGCAGGGCGTTGGCCCCCCACGATGGCCCAAAGTATACTACAGATTACATAATGGAAAGTAAACATTACATATCAGCCGCACCCCGGCCACCATTGCCCGCCCCAACCGGCAGCCGGAACGCCTCCCGCTCCGGCCTCACCGGCCTGAGCAGCCAGAACGGCCGCCGCGTCCCATCGGGAGAATGTTGCGCGGCTGACCGCGTCAGCTCCAGCCACCGCCGAAACGCCCGCCGCGACTTCGCCGTGTCGACCACAATGTCCCCGTAGTCGTCACCCGCCCCCGCCTTCGTCACCCGCACCGCCTGGTGCCAGCAGTGCGCCCCCGACACCGGATCGGGCTGCACGGGGAAGGTCATGTTCTGGTGGACACCCACATCCGTCCACCAGATGCGCGCCGTGTCCGGATCGTCCGACTCGAACGGCCCCGTCCCCCGTTTCCGTTCGATCCCCCACCCGCTCCCCTCACGGCTCATCGCAACCGTCGCCATCGCCTGGCGCGGCCCGTCCCCCGTCTTCCACCGCCCCATGTGGTGCGAACACGCCACCACCCCGGGATGAATGCCCTCGGTCACCCACGCCTTCACCACGAAGTGCCCGATCCCGGTCTCGACCCGGACCAGGTCGCCCGTCTCCACGCCCACCCGCGCCGCATCGACGGGATGGAGCCAGAGCGGGTTGGTGTGCGCGATCTCGTTCAGCCACTTCGCGTTGGCGCTGCGGGTGTGGATCTGGACCGGGAGCCGGAAGGTCGAGATCAGGCACATCTGGTCCCCGTCCAGCTTCGATCGGTGCACGTGGCTGCGCACGTAGCCCGGCACGGCCAGCTCCGGCCATCCCCACTCGGCCAGCGTGCGCGACCAGAATTCGAGGCGTCCCGTCGGCGTCGGAAAGCCCCGCCGCACCACCCCGTCCACCTCGACCCCCACCCGCCGCCGCCCCTCCCCGTCGCCATCGAGCGGCGGTAGCGGCACCACATTCAGCACTGGCGGCGCCCCGGCCCTCGTAAAGGCCCGCCCGGCCGCGTCCACATGCACATCGTCGAGTTCACCGTCCGGCACACGCTCCTCGTAGACCGCCCCGATCGTCGCGTCGATCTCGAAGGCCCCGTAACGCCGCATGTACTGAAGCGGCGTGAGGCCTTCCCGCGCGGCCTTCGCGGGCAGGCCCGGGACCGAGTTCTCGAAGATCCACCCGTAGTATTCGTCCACGGTCATCTTCTCGCCGGGACGCGCGCGCGACTCGAAGAACTCGCGGATCCCGCGGCTGCCGTCCGGATCGATCCGCCACGTCAGCTCGATCCAGAACTCGTTCTCCTCCCAGACTTCGCCGGGGGTGACGTCGCGGGTGGACGCGACCTCTTCGCCCAGCCGCTCCCGCGCCGCGCGCAGCACAGGTTGCCGGAACCCGACCCACAGCCCGTCATACTGCTCGTACGAGGTCAGGTCGTGGCGCTCCGAGGAGTGGCCCATCGGCAGGACGTAGTCGGCGAAGAAGGCGGTCTCGTTCCAGGTGGGGGTGAGCGCAACGTGTAGCCCGATCCGCTCGGGATCGGTGAGCATCTCGAGCCACGAGAAGCCGTCGGGATTGGTCCAGACGGGGTTGTAGACGCGGGTGAAGTAGACGTCCAGGCGGCGGTCCTGCTCCCGGACCAGGTGCGGCAACAGGAAGGACATCTCCATCAGGCTGAGCGGATAGTCGGCGGGCCAGGTGAGGTCGTTCCAGTGTTTTGGGTGCTGCGGCGGCATGCGGATGGGCCGTGGAACAAATTTGTTCCACGAATTCGGATAGGTTCCGCCGGGCACCGCAATGGCTCCTAGCAACGCGTTGAGCAGGAAGAGAGCACGCGCGACCTGCCATCCGCCCAGGTTGCCGGCGGCGGCCGACCGCCAGTTGTGGGTGGAAAGCCGCCTGCCGGCCCCCGCAACGACTTCCGCCACCGCCGCAAGCGTTTCAGCTGAAACGCCGCTCTCGACCGCCGCGAAGTCGAAGGTGTACTCGTCGTAGAGGTCGCGCAGCGCGCGCTCGAAGGTCTCGAACTCGACCGGCTCGCCGGGGTGGTTCTCCTCCAGGTACTCGCGCCAGTTCCACCACCGCTCCACGAACGCCCGGTTGTAGCGGCCGGTGACGACCAGGTGGTTGGCGATCGCCAAAAGCACCGCCGCCTCGGAGCCCGGGTAGGTCGAAAGCCAGTGGTCGGCGTGGGTGGCCGTGTTGGAGAGGCGCGTGTCGAAGACGATCAGCTTCGCGCCCCGCTTCTTCCCATCAATGACGCGCTGGGCGTGCGGGTTGAAGTAGTGGCCGGCCTCCAGGTGACTGCTGACCAGGAGGATGACCTGGGCGTTCTCGTGATCGGGACTGGGGCGGTCCATCCCCATCCAAAAGTGGTATCCGGCGCGCGCGCCCGAGGAACAGATGTTCGTGTGTGAATTGTGGCCGTCCACGCCCCACGCGTCCAGGGTCCGTTCGGTGAAGCCGTCCTCGCCGGGACGGCCGACGTGGTACATGACCTCGTCGTGCCGGTCCTCGTCGATGGCGGCGCGGATGCGTCCGGCGATGTCGTCCAGCGCTTCGTCCCAGCCCACCCGCTCCCACTTCCCCTCCCCACGCTCCCCAACGCGCTTCAGCGGGTGAAGGATCCTGTCGGGGTCGGTAAGCTGGGTGACGGTGGCCGGCCCCTTCGCGCAGTTCCGCCCCCGCGACCCGGGATGCTCCGGGTTCCCCTCGAACTTGCGCACCTCGAGCGTGTCGCGGTCCACGTACGCCAGCAGCCCGCACGCCGACTCGCAGTTGAAGCAGGTGGTGGGGACCAGCATGTAGCGGCGCTCGACCCGCTCCGGCCACGCCTTCGAGTCCAGCTCGACCCAGTCGCTCCAGCGCTCCTTCGGGGGGAAGGCGGCCAGGTGGACGCGGCTGGCGCCGGGGTAGAAGGTCTCGCCGCGGGCTTCCGTCTCGGCCCGCGCGGCGGAGACGCGGCGGTTGAGTTCGTCGAGGGTGGGGCGAGTACTCATGCCAGCGGCACCGACTGGCCCGCCTGCACATACGCATGCTCATACGCGAGCAGCGCGACAAGTCCCAGCGGCACGACGGCCCACCCCAGCCAGGGGGCGGCCGCACCGAGAATCGCACCGAGCACGCCCAGGAGGAACCAGCGGCTGAAGCGGCCGTGGGTCATCTCGCGTTCGGCAAGGCGGGCGTGCGCGGTGGGCGGTGGCATGAAGACTTCGCCGGCAATCATGAGGGCGTGGCCCGCGCTCGAGACTGCGAAGGCCACCAGCGCCGCCTCGGTGACGGCCGCCGGCGCCCCGAGCGCGAGGGAGGCGAGCACTGTCGCGCCTCCTCCTGCAACCCCCGCCTGGACCACGAAGTGCGCCGGCAGCAGCGGGTTCTGCCACATGTCGCGCGCCTTGGCCTGCCCGAAGAGGAAGGCGGTGTAGACGGCGGTGAGGACCGCGAGGCCGCCGCCGAGCCAGCCAAGCCAGGGGGGTGGGGAGGCGCCGGTCAGGGTGGCCGCGAAGTGGGCGGCCAGCACGGCCCCGTACCCGCCGATGATGAAGCCGCCCCGCACCAGCCAGCTCCGCCACTGGGGGCGCCGGAAGATGAGGTGGAAGCGTTCGGGGTGCTCCAGGTCCCAGATCAGGATGGCGCCGGTGAGGGCCAGAAACGCACCGGCCACAACGGGCGCGGCCCACGTCCAGAGCGGGCTGGCGCTCTCGATCGCGCCCAACGCCAGCAGCAGCAGCGGCACCAGGTACGCCCCCGCCGCAATCGACTTCGTCCACGTATACAGCGAGACGCGGAAGTCCCACGGCGCCGTGTGCGGAATGTCGTAG
Organism: Longimicrobiales bacterium; assembly: GCA_965211795.1. Taxonomy (GTDB): domain Bacteria; phylum Gemmatimonadota; class Gemmatimonadetes; order Longimicrobiales; family Gaopeijiaceae; genus Bin94. The sequence goes on along the minus strand of OZ242973.1, from coordinate 1,071,502 downwards.
CTCAGCACCGCCGCCGCCGAGGAATTCCACGGCCCCGGATGCCCCGCCGGGACCCCGTGCTCCACCTCACCCTGCTCGCTCCACATGAAGAGGCCGCCGCCCGGTCGCTGCGCGGCCAGCGGATCCAGCGTCACCTGGTCGCCGCCCTTGTAGTACAGCTTCGGCCGCGTCTCCTTCTCCGGCCGCCGCACCGACACCGCATCCCGGTTGATGATCCCCGCCACCTTCGACGACGGGTCGTTCATGTCCCCCACCAGGAGCGCCTCGGTCGGACACACCACCACGCACGCCGGCTCCAGTCCGATGTCGATTCGGTGCGCGCAGAAGTTGCACTTCTCGGCCGAGTGGTCCTCGGGATTGATGAAGATCGCGTCGTACGGGCACGCCGCGATGCACGCCTTGCACCCGATGCAGACGCTCTTGTCGAAGTCGACGATCCCGTCGGCGCGCTGGAACATGGCCGCGGTGGGACACGCCTCCACGCACGGAGGGTCGGCGCACTGGTTGCAGCGCGTCACCTGGAAGGAGCGCCGCGCCTCGGGGAAGAGTCCGGTGTCGACGTATTTGACGTAGGTGCGCGTCACCGAGAGGGGGACTTCGTTTTCGGATTTGCAGGCCGTGGTGCACGCATGGCAGCCGATGCACCGGGTCTGGTCGACCACCTTGGCCCACGCGGGGCGGGACGCGCCGTTCACCGGTTCCATGTCTTCACAATAGACAGACGGGGGCTTCGCGAACAGGCGCCCCGCACCCGGCACACCCCACGCCCGCCGGCGCCGATTTCGATACCTTGGGGTCACCATGTCCCCAAGCCCCCGCTCGTGAGAGCCTGCCTCTTCGCCCGCAACCGCCTTGTCCTGGCCGATGGCGCATTCCACCTGCCATCGATCAAGGATGTACGCGCCTGGGATCCCGGGACGGTCGTCTGGTTCAGGGTGAACGAGCGCGGCGAGGACATCCCGGCCGTTGCCGCGGTGGCCAATGCGGATTGGACGCCACCCCCCGGCGCAACAACCGTCAGTTTGCGCACGGCCCTGTCCCTGCTCCACGCAACCGAAGCCACCCTCGCCCTGACCGCCGCCCACCTGGCGCGCTGGCGCCGCACCTCCCGCTTCTGCGGCGTCTGCGGCACGGCCACCGTAGCTTCGCAGCACCACCAGGCCAGGGCCTGCCCCGATTGCGGCCACCTCGCCTTCCCGAAGATCTCGCCCGCAGTAATCGTACAGGTGACCCGGGGTGACCGGATCCTGCTGGGCCGCTCTCGGCGCCATCCGCAAGGCTCCTACTCGGTCCTGGCCGGCTTTGTGGACCCCGGCGAGAGCCTGGAAGACGCGGTGCAGCGTGAAGTGGAGGAAGAATCGGGAGTACGGGTGCGCGACATCCGCTACTTCGGCAGCCAGCCCTGGCCCTTCCCGGACTCGCTGATGGTGGGATTCAAGGCCACCTGCGACGGCGACGGCACCCTCGTCAACCACGACGATGAACTGGAGGACGTGGGATGGTTCGCCGCCGACGCCCTGCCCCCCGTCCCCCCTTCCTATAGCATCGCCCGCGCGTTGATCGACGATTTCGTGCGGCGCCATGGCGTGGATCCCGCCGCTGTGCCAACATGGCAGAGAGCCCAACACAACCTGGAGAGCCAATGACCATCCGACACCTGACCGTTTCCCTGACGGCCACCGCCCTGCTCGCCGCCTGCGCGTCGGGCCCTTCGGGACCGCCACCCTACGACCCGGTGGGCACCTACGAGTTCAGCGCCGTGGCCGAGGGCCAGACCATCACGGGGACCATGATCATCGAAGCGGACGAAGACGGCTACACCGGGATCCTGCGAGCCGAGACGATCCCCATGCCACCCGCGCCCATCGCCGCCGTCGAAGTCGTCGACCAGACCGTCACCATCCTCGCCAACGGTCCCGAGGGGCTTCTCGCGATCGCGCTAAACGTCACCGAGACCGGACTGGAGGGCACCTGGGCGATGGGTGACGGAACCGGCAGCTTCACGGCGACCAGATCGAACTGAGTCCGGCTGCCTGTCACCAATCTGGCCAGAAAATTCGGCTAGACAGATTTTCTGGCCAGATCACCCGCCGTCCGCCGCCGCCAGAAACCTCAGCACGCAGAGCGCCACGGCGCGGGCCCCGTCCACCAGCTCTTCCACGGCGATCGACTCGTTCTCCCGGTGCGCCTCTGACACGTCCCCCGGCCCGAAGAGGATCCCCGGAGTCCCCCCGGCGTTGACCAGGTGGCGCAGGTCCGAACCGTACGGTACCCCCACGACACCTTCGCCCCCTACCCCCAAATCACGGGCCACGCCACGGGCCACCTGCACGATCGCGGCGTCGTCCGGGGTCTCGCAGGGTGCGAACTGCCCACCCCACCACTCCACCCGCGCCGGATTCTCGCGCAGGAAGCCGTCACGCGCGCAACATGCTGCCACCCGCGCCTCCAGCGCCCGCCGCGCCGCACCCACATCCTCCCGCACACCCACCCCGAACCTCCCCTCCACCCGCATCGATTCCGGCACCGTCGAGGCCCACTCCCCACCCCGCACCGTCCCCACGCTGATCGCATAGGGCACCGCCAGGGCGCTCATCCGCACGTCGTCCACGAGGCGATTTCGTTCCCGCTCGAAGTCGACCAGATCCCGGTACACCAGCATGAACTTCTCCAGCGCGCTCACGCCTTCATGGCGCAGCGCTCCGTGCGCGGCGCGTCCCGGCACGGTCAGGCGAAAGTTGAGCGCCCCGGCCTGGGCGGTCGCAACCGAGAGTCCCGTGGGCTCCAGAACGATGGCACCGTCGCCCACATGCCCGCGCAACACAGATGCCAGCGTCCCAACGCCGCCGTCCTCCTCACCGATGACGCTCTGAAAGAGCAGCGTTCCCCTGAGCGGTGTCCCGGATGCCAGCACCGCCCCCACCCCAGCCAGCCCCGCCACGAGCGGCCCCTTCATGTCCACGACGCCGCGCCCGTACACGCGCCCGCCCTGCCGCACCATCTCGAATGGCGGCGTGGCCCAGCGCGAGCGCTCTCCCGGCGGCACCACATCAACGTGGCCGTTCAGCACGAGCGTCCGTCCCTCGTCCCCCCGGCGGGCCCATCCGACCACGCCCAGCGGGTCCTTCCGCACGATCTCCGTCGCGTAGTCCGGGTGCCGTTCGAGCCCGGCCTCGTCGATCTCCCACGCGTCCACGTCCATCCCCAACCCCGCCATCACCCCGGCAACGTACTCCTGCGCGCGGCGTTCGCGGCCTCCCCAGCTCGGGATCGCGATCAGGCCGGCCAGGGTCTCGAGCAGCCAGGACTCGTCGATGGCGGCGAGCACATCGGTCTCGACGGGGGCGAGTGTCCTCAACGGGCCAGCGATCCGCGCACCGTCAACCCGAGCCGGCGCCCGCCGACGTACCCTGCAGCCCGTCGCGTGTCCAGGCTGATCCTCAGAGACTCACGAACCTGGAAGCGCCACCCCACGCGTGAATCGCCGGCGGCTGCATCGCCGCCAAGGCCGAATTCGGCAAAGGGTGACACCGTGACGTCATCCCCGAACGGAGCCATTGCGTAGTGCACCTGTGTCACAAGCCGATTCCCGGGTCCTCCTGACAGTCCGCCACCGCGCCGCCCTTGGGCCACCAGGTTCACGGCCGCGTACGGTGACCAGAGGTCCGCGGCGCTGCCGGTCACCACGCCCCGCGACGCCCTCATCCGGAGCGACAGACCCCGATCCGGGCCAAGCGGCTGGTACATGAGGGCTCCGCCCACGCCCCACTCCCTGAAGTCGGCATCCTTGTGAATCAAGAGGATGCGGCCCGTGCCCTCGGCGCTCAATCCGTACGCCTCGTTGGTGTACGTCAGCTTTCCGCCCGCTTCCGCGCCGACACCGGACTCGGAGTGGTCGCCCCCGTCATGGCGGGCGCCCGCCTCGAGCGTGACCGCAACCTTATGGTCCGCTCCGAACCGGACGCGGTTCGAACCCTCCAGCAGGAGGCGCACCCGGTTCAAATCCGCCGTCACCGTGGTCGCGCCGGCGTCGGTGAGGGCGTTCATGCGCACCATGAACCCGTCCACCTTGACGGCCACTCCGAACCCGGTCGTCTCCACACCCAGAAGCGCACCACGAGCCCCGACAGCACCCATGTTCATCCGGATGTCGTCCGCGCGTCCCGCATCGGCGCCGGCGAAGGACATCTCGCCCCGGCCGTGGCCACCCAGACCCCACGCCGAGACCCGCTCGTGCACCCTGATCCGCAGATAGGGATAGACACTGCCCAGCGCCGACTCGACCTCTTCGCGCCGTTCCCGCGCTGCCTCGTGCGCCGCCCCGGTCAGCGTGCCGTCACCAGCGCTGTACGCCACGGCGACCCCGGCCAGTACCGGACCGGTCTCGAAGTCCACGCCCGCAAGTCCGGTCAGGACCATGCCGTCCACCCCGATGTCGCCCTCCGTCCCCTCGAAGCCGGTTCGGAAGCCGCGGCCCCATGCGGTCAGCACGCCGCCGGACAGGAAGCCCGCTTTCTGCGGCAGGGGCTTTCGGGAGAGGTGGAAGGAACTCCCGTCGAGAAGGCCGCCCAACCCGATGTCGCGTCCTGCCTCCACCGCCGTGCCCGCGGCGGCCGCGTTGCCGAAGAGCGAACCCCCCCGGCCGGAACCGTCCAGGCGTCCGCTGATCCCCTCCACCACCTGGCTCGCGACCGTGCGGCCAAATCGCGCCAGCCAGGCCTTGGTGACCGCCTCGTCGTCGTCCAGGATCGTGCCGACGGCCGAGGCCACCTCGATGACCGCGTTGGTCGCCCCGGACAGGGAGATCGCGAATGTCTCGTCCTCTTCCGGCAGGAGGTCGTCCACCACGGCGACCCGGATCGTCCGCGACGTTTCGCCCGGCGCGAAAGCGAGTCGGCCGGCGGCGGCCTGGTAGTCCTGGCCCGCACGCGCGGTGAGGTCGCTGGTCAGCCAGTCGACCGTGACCTCGTACGCGCTGGCACCTCGCAGCGTGACCGGAAAGGCGATGCTCCCCGCGCGCTCGTGCACCCGCGCCTGCGCGGTGATCACGGCGGGTGGAGCGTCGTTGTCCGCAATCCGAACAACCGCCATCGCCGAGCCGCCGATTTCGTATTCGTCGGTCCGGGCAATGGTCAGGCGGACCTCCCCGTCCCGTTCGTCCATGATGTCGTCCTCGGTGGCCAGCGCCAGGATGACTTCGTCGGAGCCCATCATGAACTCGACGTCTTCGGGCGGCTCGTCCATGAGGAAGTCGCCGTGCTCGGCAATCGTGAACGGCACGGTGAGCCGTGTGTCCAGATCGCCCTCACGGGTGAACCGGAACCGGGCCGGGGACCCCTCGGCAACTGCGGGCGCGACTGCACTGACCCTGACCTTGGGAAGGTCGTCGCCGAATATGGCGCCGACAGTGGCGGCCAGGCAGGGAAGGAAGCCGGCGTGGCGGCTCGAAGACAGCCGGTTGAAGTTCCGGATCATTGCTTCCTCGTCCTGCCTTCCGGGGGGGTAGGCGACTCTGGAATCTCCGAAAGCAAATGTAGTCAATGAATCCGGCCCCGCCTTCCCCCACCTTTCCAATCCTGAAACTTCGCGATATATTTGTGATATATCGAATAACAACGCTTCATCAACCGCCGGTGAGAAGTCGGTCTCCCCGGCACACCCCACACCCAACGATACGGACACGGAGAGGACATCCCATGCGATTCGACGATTTCCTGGACTTCGACGCCTTCCCCTGGCCATTCGGCAGGGGCACGCCGCCCTGGCAACGCCGCCAGAGACAGGGGCGGAAGCGCTGGAAGTGGTTCGAGCGCGGCGACCTCAAGTTCGCCATCCTCGGGCTCATCGAACAGAAGCCCATGCACGGCTATGAGGTCATGCAGGAGCTGGAAGAGCAATCCGCCGGCTGCTACCGGGCCAGTCCCGGGTCCGTGTACCCGACGCTCCAGCTCCTGGAGGACCAGGGCCTTGTCACGTCGCGCGACCACGGTGGCAGGAAGATCTACTCGATCACCGACACCGGGCGCGCCTACCTCGACGAGAACCGCGACCACGTCAACCACATCTTCGAACGGGTTTCCCGGTTCAGCGACCGGCTCTTCGGACGGGACATGGCCGAGCTGTCGCGCAAGTTCTCCCACCTGGCGCGCACCACCTTCCAGAGCGCACTCGGATGGATCGAGGACGAGCAGTTGTTCAAGGACATGAAGAAGGTTCTTGACCGCGCGGTGAAGGACATGGATACCGCCTGGGACGAGGCCCGCGAGCGCTGGCGCGCCGAGAAGGCGAGGAAGAGCGCCGGCAGGGACGCCCCCGCCGAAGAGGCTGAAGAGGCCGAAGCGGTCACCAGCGACGAGGCGTAGGCGGGCGGATCCCCGGCATCCGAGCCACGATGAGCCGTGCCGCACCGCTACGGACCGTCGGCACCCTCCCCCCACAGATGCCGCATGTACCGTTCGGGCGCCTGCATGAACGACTTGAGGAGCTGTATGCCCTCGAGCGCATCGTACGCCACCTCCCGGAGCGGCGATTCGTCGAAGTTGTAGATCGTCGCGCCGGGCACGGCCATCAGCACCGGGGAATGGGTCGCGATCACGAACTGGCCGCCGTCGCGGACCGCATCCGCCATCATGGACACGAAGCCGAGCTGGCTCTGGGGGGACAGGGCGGCTTCCGGTTCGTCGATCAGGTACAGTCCACCCGGCACGATGCGTTCGCGGAACACATGCAGAAACGTCTCACCGTGTGAATTGGCGTCCAGGTTCTCGCCGTACCGTGACTGAATCGAGCCCAGGGTCGCGGCCACCGGCCCCATCGCAAGCCGTTTGGCCAGTTCGGACCGGCCCTGGTATTCGCGTTCGATCTCCTCGAGCCGCGCTTCCATCTCCGCCACGATGCTGTCCAGCCGGCCGATGAAGCCGAAGAAGTCCTCGGCGCGCAGGAAGAACCCGCGGTGCATCTTGCGGTCCCAGATGGCGGTCAGGGTGCGGGCGAGCTTTCGCTGATCCGTGAGCGAGCCGTCCCTGCCGGCTTCCCTGCTCCCGACAGTGGGGAGGTTGGCGGTGAGGGCCATCGCCTCCAGCAGCGTGGACTTGCCCGACCCGTTTTCGCCCGCGAAGAAGGTCACGGGACCGGGGAAACGCATCTCGCGGAGGCCGCGAAGCGCGGGAATCGCAAAGGGGAAGGCGTCCTGTTCGGAGCCCGGCGGCGCGGCAAGGCGGAGCCCGGTCAGCAAGGACTGCTCTTCATGTCGCCCTCCGTTGGCTTCGTGACGGGGATCGGTTGCGGTAGTCGCACCGCGGCACCATGACCGGGGCACCGCGGCAAGTGGTCAACGCTGCCCTGCACCATCACTTCGGTCTCGCAGCGCAGCGCGGCGAATTGTCGTGCGCACCGTGGGTGAAGGCAAGCCGTTCATCGCGCGGCCACTCCAGCACCGGCCCCGTTCCCCACGCCTTGCCGCCCGTCATCCGAAGGCGCACAATGGCCCCCTGCCCCCACCCGTACCTCCCGACCGGCGGATGCTCCATGACAACCTCGCGACCTGCCTTCACCCCAACCCGCTTTCTCCCGGGCCTGCTCGTTGCCGCTCTGGTCTCCACACCCACCCCCATCCTCGCCCAGGAACCCGCCGACGCTCCACCCGCCGACGACCGCTGGACCCCCACGCTCAGCATGCGCTACCTGCAGCCCTCCGGCGTCGCCCTATCCCCGGACGGTTCCCGCATCGCCTACGTGGTGCGCGAGCCGCTCATGGAGGGCGAAAAGTCCGAGTACCGGAGCCACATCTGGGTGGCCGACGCCGACGGCGACCGCAACATCCAGTTCACCCGCGGCGAGTCGTCGGCCTCCGGCGCCGCCTTCTCCCCCGACGGCCGCTGGCTGGCCTTCACCACGTCGCGCTCGGGAAGCAACCAGATCTGGGTCCTGCCGCTGGATGGCGGCGAGGCCCGCCAGGTAACGGAAGCGAAGCCGGGCGTGGGGCAGTACCGCTGGTCGCCCGATGGAAGCGCGTTCGCCTTCCTCATGCGCGACCCGCAGACCGAGGAGGAGGAGAAGGCTGCGAAGGAAAAGCGTGACGTGATCCTGGTCGACCAGAACTTCAAGTACGGCCACATCCACACCGTCCCCTTCGACCCGGCGGCCACGGAGACCGCCGAGGCCACGCGCGTAACCGAAGGCGATTTCCACGTCACCAGCTTCGACTGGTCCCCCGACGGGCGGCGGTTCGTGTTCGCCCACCAGGCGGACCCCCGCATCAACACAGGACGGCTCTCTGGGGATATCGCGTTGGTGGACGCGACCGGCGGCGAGGTAAGACAGCTCCTGACCGGACCCGGCATCGAGTCATCCCCGCGCTGGTCTCCCGACGGTTCGCTGATCGCCTACGCCTCGACCGGCAATCAGCCTGAGCCGATCGGCCTGGCGGACCTCTACGTGGTCGACCCGGCCACCGGCGAGTCCCGCATGCTCCCCGAGACCCCGAACCGCAGCGTGTTCATTCAAGGCTGGTCGGCCGGCTCCGACGAGATCTTCCTGAACGAGTCGCTGGGGACGACCCGCCACATCATTGCCGTGCCCGTCGGAGGCGGATCGATTCGCCAGGTCACGCAGGGTGACGGGGTCGTCGGTTCGGCCGCCATCGCGGCCCAGGCCGGCCAACTGGCCATGACCTGGCAGACCTCGGACGAGCCCGCCGAAGTGTACATCACCCGCCTCGACGCCTTCGCGCCCCTCCCCGTCACTGCCGTGAACGCCGACGCCCCCCGCCCTCCCATGGGCCGCACCGAGCTCCTGGCATGGCACGCCCCCGACGGCACCCCCGCAGAGGGCCTGCTCACCTATCCCGTCGGCTACGACGAGGCCGACCGCGTCCCGCTCATCCTGAACGTGCACGGCGGCCCCGCGGGCGTGTACTCGCAGTCCTTCACCGGCTCCCCGAGCATCTACATGATCCAGTACTTCGCGCAGGAGGGCTACGCGGTCCTGCGCCCCAACCCCCGCGGCAGCACCGGCTACGGCAAGGAGTTCCGCTACGCCAACTACATGGACTGGGGCTACGGCGACCTCTCCGACCTCCTCGCGGGCGTGGACGAGGTGATCGATATGGGGGTCGCGCACCCCGACAGCCTGCTGCTCATGGGGTGGAGCTACGGCGGCTACATGACCTCCTTCGCGGTCACGCAGACCGACCGCTTCCGCGCCGCCTCGATGGGCGCGGGACTCCCCAACCTGATCAGCATGGTGACCACCACCGACATCGGCGACTACCTGGTCGGCCACATGGGCGAGGAGTACTTCGAGAACTACGAGGCCTACGAGCGCCACTCGGCCATCTACCACATCGGCAACGTGACCACGCCCACCCAGGTGATCCACGGAGCGCAGGACCTGCGCGTGCCCTTCACGCAGGGACAGGAGTTCTTCAACTCGCTGAGGCGGCTGGGGGTGGAGACGGAGATGGTGGTGTATCCGCGTACGCCGCACGGGCCGACCGAACCCAAGTTCCTGATGGACGTGTCGGAGCGGATTCTGACCTGGTTCGAGAAGTACCTGCGGCCGGTGAAGCCGGCGGCGGATGGGCCGTGACAGATTCCGTGACAGATTCAGGGTAGAATCTGTCACCAATCCCGCTGGATGGTCCCCTCAACAGGCTTGAAGAGAGCCTTTGACGACCCGTGGGGACAGATTCGCCATGGAATCTGTCCGCAAGCTCGTGGAGAGGTGGTCAGCCCGCTACCCGTGGACAACGCCATCTCGCAGCATCCAGGGCGCCGGGCCGACTGCTCGCCCGTCCTCAGCTCACCGGCTTCCGCACCGGCCCCCGGATCCACCGCCCCGGCTTCTCGCCCGTGATGCCCCCGTCACGAATCACCGGCACCCCGTTCACCAGCAGGTCGGTGATCCCCACGCTGTACTGGTGCGGGTCGGCGAAGGTGGCACGGTCGGCGATCACCTCCGGGTCGAAGACCGCGATGTCGGCGCGCATCCCCTCGGCGATGACCCCCATGTCCTCGCGGCCGAGCCACCGGGCCGGCATCGAGGTCATCTTCTTCACGGCCTCCTCCAGGGTGATGACCCCGAGCTCGCGCACGTAACGCGCCAGCACCCGGGGGAAGGCGCCGTAGCTGCGCGGGTGCGGGTACCCAATCCCGTACCCCACCGCATCCCCGTCCGTCTCGATCATCGCCAGGGGGTGCTGCATGATCCGGATCACGTCCCCTTCATCCATTGCATGGTAGATCGCGCTGAAACCGCCCTGGAGCTGCAGCTCGATCGCGAGCGCGATCCCGGTGTCGAGGTCGTTGGGGAGGCCGCGGTCGGCGGCGTAATCGGCAAGGGTCTTTCCGTTGTAGGACTCGTCGGAGCGGAGCACCCGGAACTGGATGCGCGAGATGTCGGACCCCACGCGGTCGGTCATGAAGATGGTGCGCATGTCGGCCTCCATGCGGGCCCGGGTCTCCGGATCCGCGACCCGCGCCGCGAAGTCCTCCGCGCCGCCCGCCAGCGCCCACTGCGGGAACAGGATGCTCGAGCCGGTGCTCGAAGCCGCGTACGGGTAGAGGTCGTGCGTGACCGTGAGCCCGGCCGCGTTCGCCGAATCGATCAGCGCCAGGCTGTGCTCGCTCCATCCCCATTGCGCCGCCCCGGCCGCCTTGTGGTGGTTGATCTGCGCCGGGATCGCCGCCTCCTCCGCGATCCGGATCACCTCGCGCACCGATTCCAGGAGCCCGCTGGCCTCGTTGCGCATGTGGCTCACGTAGATGCCGCCGTGCGCGGCCGCCACCTTCGCCAGCTCGATCACCTCCTCCGTCTCGGCGAAGTTGGCGGGCACGTACAGCAGCCCCGTCGAGAGTCCCAGCGCCCCCTCGCGCATCGACCGGTCGACGAGGGCCTTCATCTCCTCCAGCTCCTCGGCCGTCGGCGCGCGGTTCTCCATGCCCAGCACCCGCTTGCGCGTCCAGGTGTGCCCCGCGAAGAAGCCCACGTTGGGCGCCATCTCGAGCCCCGACGCGAACTCCTCGAGCGGCCACGGCTGGTCCCCCGAGTGCAGCGACGCGATCAGCGTGGTGATGCCCTGGCGGAGGAAGTTCTCGGCGAGGGGGTAGTCGGCGATGGTCTGTTGCACGTGCGCGTGGTTGTCGATGAAGCCGGGGGTGACGACCTGGCCCGTCGCGTCGATCACGGTGGCGGCGAGGGCGGGGTCGAGGGGGTCGCGCGAGACGAGGACGATGCGGCCGTCCGCGACCGCCACATCGGCGGCGAAGCGGTCGGCGCCCGTGCCGTCGACGACGGTGCCGCCCGTGATGAGGACGTCGTAGCGCTGGGCGGTGAGGGGGGTGGTGGTGAGCGCCAGGGCGGTGGCGAGGAGGGTGGTGAGTGAGGTGGTTCGCATGGGTCCTCTCGGGATGACGGGGTTGCGCTGGGGAACTTGGGGCTGGCCCGCCGGTGACGCCAACCCCGCCCTACCCGCCAACCCGTCCCCTGTCTACCGTAAAACATGCGTATCGCAACCTGGAACGTGAACTCGGTCAAGGCGCGGCAGGCCCGGCTCCTCAAGTGGCTGCGCGACCACCGCCCCGACGCGCTGTGTTTGCAGGAGACCAAGACTCGCGACGAGGCATACCCGGACGAAGCGGTGAAGGCGGAGGGGTACGAGTCGGCCGTCTACGGCCAGAGAACCTACAACGGGGTGGCGCTGCTGAGCCCCCACCCCATCACCAACGTCACGCGGGGGACGGGCGACGACGACCCGCAGGCGCGGCTGATCGGCGGCACGGTAAGGGGCGTGGCGGTCTATTCGGCGTACTTCCCGAACGGGCGCACCGTCGGCTCGGAGTCGTACGCGTACAAGCTGGCGTGGATGGGCCGCCTGCTGGACCTGCTCGAGACCCGCCACGACCCCGGCGAAGCGGTGGTGCTCACGGGTGACTTCAACGTCGCCCCCGACGACCAGGACGCCGCGAATCCGGAGAAGTGGGCGGCGAGCGTCCTCTGTCACGCCGATGCGCGCCGGGCCCTCGAACGGATCCGCGACTGGGGCCTGGTCGATGTCGTCCGGAAGCACAACCCGCAGGGAGGCGTCTATAGCTGGTGGGACTACCGGCGGCTGGCCTTTCCGAGGAACGACGGGCTGCGCATCGACCACATCTTCGCGACCCTGCCGGTGGCGGAGACGTCGACGGCCGCCTGGGTGGACCGCGACCAGCGCAAGGGCCCGAAGCACGATACGCCCTCGGATCATGCGCCGGTTCTGGCGGATTTTGACCTGTGAACCGGAACCCGGGGGCGTGCGCGCAGGTATATGGTTGTGTACATTGGTTGGGAGATTACGTCTCTGAGAGCAGGAGGAGGGTCTGTTGAACACTCGCCGAAACCGCAACCGGCAGAACAGGATGGCCGTGGGCGCGGGCCTCGTCATTTCGGTGGCCGTGCATGGCGTCCTCTTCGGCGCGCTCACCTTCCAGGTGGCGCAGCCACCCTCCGAAGCGCCCGCCGGTGTGGCCGAACCGGTTGTCTTCCAGGAATCTTTGATCGAGTTGGTGGAGATCGAGGAGGTCAGGGAACCGATCGTCCTCGAACCGATCCTCGTCCAGGCACGCCCAGCGCTCGCCACGCCCACTTTGGAGGAACTGCCGACGCCGGCGCCCGGTGAGGTGTCTGTGGCGAAGGCCGGTGATGCGCCACCCTCCGACGCCGTGACCGGTGCCGACGTGAACGCACAGGGCGACGCCTTTCCGTCCGCGACCTCACTCGCCGACGCGGGCCTCCCCGCACAGCTCGCCCTGTCCATGACACCGCGCTTCGGCGTAATGAAGGAGCTCCCCGAATCGTTTCGCCAGCCCATCGCAATGCTCGACCCGCATTTGGGCCACCATCACGGCGAGGGAGACGGCCAGGAGGAGCTCAGCTGGTGGAGACGCCTGGGATTGAAGTTCGGCTTCGGTGGGGGCCTGATCTGCCGGCCTCGCCCCGAGCTCATCGTCGATGAGGACAGGCCGGACAAGAAGTAGCGGTTCGCGGACAGGCGCTGGCAGCACCCGTCGTTCATGACTCCGCCCCGGGCGTGCGCCTGAGTTCTTCCAGTTCTTCAACGGTGCGGGGCCAGTCCCGGCCGAGCAGCCTCGAGAGGGCCCTGTCGGCGAGCACCCGTCCCCCGGTCTGGCACGCGGGGCAGTAGTTCGTCTCGCGGGTGGCATAGACGATGCGCTGGATGGGGGTCCCGCACCGGTCGCAGGGCGCCCGGTACTTGCCGTGGGCGGACATGGCGGGGTGGAAGGCCGTCACCTTCGCGGGGAAACCGTCTCCAGCCTCTTCGATCAGGCGCGCCGACCACTCGGTGAGCGAGGAGCGGGCGGCCGTGCGGAGGCGCTCGACCTCCTCGTCGCTCAGCCGCCGGGTGAGCTGTACGGGGGACAGGCGGGCCCTGAGCAGGATCTCGTCCGAGTGCGCGTTGCCGATCCCGGAAAGGATGCGCGGATCGGTCAGCGCGCGCTTCAGGGTGCGGTTCTCGCGCCGGATGGCGGCCGCGAAGTCTTCGGACGATGCCTCCAGCGGCTCGATGCCGCCAGGATCGTGCGCCCGCAGCGCCGCCTCGCCCCGGACCAGGTGCAGGGAGGCGCGCTTGTGTGTGCTGGCTTCGGTGAGGAGGAGGGTGCCGCGCGCGAAGTCGAAGGCGGCGTGGCCTCGCTTGCGGGGGACGGCCGCGCCCGGTGGGCGCCACTGGAAGCGTCCCGCGATCATGAGGTGGATGACGGCGTAGAGGTCCTCCTCCACTCCCAGCACGATGCGCTTGCCGAGCCGGGACAGGGTCTCCACGACCCTTCCGTGAAGCTCGGACGGCACCGGGTCGAAGCTCTTGAGGAGTGACGGAGAGGCAATCCGCACCCGTTCGATGCGCTCACCGAGGATGCGGGGGCGGAGCGCGTGCAGATACAGTGTCACTTCGGGCAGTTCGGGCACCTGGTGTTCACCTCTCCCGTCCATGCGTTAGCATTCCAGGGCACCCGCGCACGGGTCCCCCCTCACGATGATACACGCTCCGGCCCCGGGGCGCGTTCCTTCCGGAACCACCCGGCGGCGGCGCGGGTCATCGCCACAGCCACCACAACCCCCGCAACCATGATCATCCGCCCACGAGTTCGCGGCTTCGTCTGCGTCACCACGCACCCCACCGGTTGCGCGCGCAACGTTCAGGCCCAGATCGCGCACGCCCGCGCACACCCCATCGCGACCCCCCCCCGTTCGGTGCTCGTGCTGGGGTCGTCGACCAGCTACGGCCTCGGGTCCCGGATCGCGCTGGCTTTCGGCGGGGGCGCGGCTACCTTCGGCGTCTTCTTCGACCGCGCTCCCAGGGGGCGGCGGCCGGGCACGGCGGGGTGGTACAACACGGCAGCCTTCGAGGAGGCGGCCGCACGGGAGGGGCTGCAATCAGCCTCGTACAACGGCGACGCCTTCTCGCACGAGGCGAAGGACAGAGTGGTGGCCGCGCTCAGGCGGGACTTTCCCCCGGTCGACTGCGTGGTGAACTCGGTGGCGGCTCCGCGGCGCACCCACCCGGACACCGGAGAGCGCTTCACTTCGGTGCTGAAGCCGATCGGCGAGGCGTACCGGTCGAAGACCCTGAACACCGACAAGGCACAGGTCACCGATGTGGAGCTGCCGCCCGCCACGCCCGACGAGGTTGACGCGACCGTCGCGGTCATGGGGGGCGAGGACTGGCGGCTCTGGATGGACGCGCTGCGCGACGGGGGCGTGCTGGCGCCCGGATGCCGCACCTTCGCGTACAGCTACATCGGTCCCGAACTGACCTGGCCCATCTACCGCGACGGCGCGATCGGGCGCGCCAAGGCCGACCTGCACCGCACGGCCGGCGAGCTCGACGCGGAGCTGGCGGAGGCGGGGGGCGGGGCCCACATCGCGATCATGAAGGCGGTGGTGACGCAGGCGAGCGCGGCGATCCCGGTCGTGCCGCTCTACGTGTCGATCCTCTACGGGATCATGAAGGAGAAGGGCGACCACGAGGGCCCGATGGAGCAGGCCCGGCGGCTCTTCGGTGACAAGGTCTACGGTCCGGGCGGGATCGTGACGGACGACAACCGCTTCATCCGCCTCGACGACCTGGAGATGAAGCCGGAGACACAGGCCGAAGTGCTCGGGGTGTGGGACAGGGTCTCGACGGAGAATCTGCGTGAGGTGTCCGACTTCGACGGATATCGCGCAGCCTTTCTGCAGCTCTTCGGCTTCGAGGTGCCGGGGGTGGACTACGGCGCCGAGGTCGATCCGCTGGTCGAGATCCCGGGGCTGATCGGTGACTGAGCCGACGACCACCCAACTCAGGGAGCTCGCCGCCCGGGACCCCGCACTGGGCGCCGCGATGGCACGCGTCCCGCCCTTTCCGGGTTTTCCCGCCGGTCCGCTCGCACGCGGCTCCCACTTCCAGGCCATCGCGCGCTCGATCGCCTTCCAGCAGCTGGCCGGGGCCGCCGCGCGGACGATCTACGGCCGGGTCTGCGCCCTCACGCCCGGACCGAGGTTTCCCACGGTGGAGGAGTGCCTCGAGCTCCCGGACGAGAGCTTCCGGGCGGCCGGTTTTTCCGCCTCGAAGACCCGTGCCGTGAAGGATTTGGCGACCAGGTGCGCGGCCGGTTCGGTGCGCCTGCGGAGCGTGTCCCGCATGACCGACGACGAAATCCTCCGGATGCTCTCCTCGGTTTGGGGAGTCGGAGAGTGGACGGCGCAGATGTTCCTCATGTTTCGCCTGGGGCGCCTCGACGTGATGCCGGCGGGTGACCTGGGGGTCCGGGAGGGTGTGCGCATATTGGACGGTCTGGAGGGGCGCCCGTCCCCGGGGGTCGTGCTGGAGCGGGCCGAACCGTGGCGGCCGCTGCGGTCGGTGGCGACGTGGGTGCTGTACCGGCTGTGCGACGAGGCGAAGGGGGAGTAGCGGCTCGTGGACACCGTTCACCGGACCCGCGTCGTCACGAAACATCTCGACACTCCGCTTGGAACCGTGGTGGCCGGAGCCACCGACGGCGGCGTGTGTCTGCTCGAGTTCGCGGACCGGCCGCTTCTTCCAACCCAGCTCAGGCGGATCGGGGAGCAGGTCGGAACGCCGGTGCCGGGAAGCCATCCCCACCTCGATCGGTTGGCCGCGCAGCTCGCCGAGTATTTCGGCGGATCGCGACAGGACTTCGACCTGCCGCTGGTCCTGTCGGGAACCGGGTTCCAAGAGCGGGTGTGGGGCCGGTTGCTCGAGATCCCCTACGGACGGACCATCAGCTACGACGAGCTCGCACGCCGGGCCGGGTCCCCCGGGGGGTCACGCGCCGCCGGGCGCGCCAATGGCGACAACCGGATCGCGATCGTGGTGCCCTGTCACCGGGTGATTCGCGCCAATGGCGATCTCGGGGGCTACGGCGGGGGCCTGAGCCGAAAGCGGCGCCTTCTGGACCTAGAGGCCGGGGGACTTCAGGAGAGCTTCCTGTAGCGGACCACCTCACGCGTCCATGACCTCACGCGGCTCCGCCGTGGCCGCCAGCCTGGCACTCGGCAGGGCCGCCAACACCGTCACCCCCACAAACACTACTGCGACGACGAGGAAGAGCAGCGCGTTGAAGTTGGCGACCCCCGGCGGACCCAGCACACCCACCACCACGGTCGCGCCCCAGAGTCCCAATCCCACCCCCGCCCCCCCCATCCTCAGCGCCTCACGCAGAATCAGGCGCTTGAGCGCTTGCGGCTCGGCTCCCAGCGCCGACCGTATTCCCATGTCGCGCAACCGCGACCGGGTGTGCGCCCTCATCGCGCCCACCATGCCCAGGACCGCCGCCAGCGCAGCGGCCGCACCCGCCCCCCGCGACCCGCCGCCCAGCCACACCGCCGTGCCGTGCAGGCGTTCCAGTTCGTCGTTGGCGGGCCTGACATGGCTCACCATCGATGCGCTCCCCGGGAGGGCGGCCAGGGACTCCCGCACGATGCGCACGGAATCCTCCTCGTCCAGCGCCGAGCCCGCGGGCACGGAGGCCACCAGTTCGATGCTGGCCGGCGGGTGGTCCAGCGCCGAGAAATAGACCGCGTACGGTGATCCGGAGGCACCCAGACCGCGTCCCCCCGAATCCCGCACGATGCCCACCACGACATGCCACTCGCCGAGAATGCCCCCGAGCGCCAGCCTCCGCCCGACGGCCGGAGGATCGAGGAAGTGGTCCCTCGCGTATGCCTGGTTGATGACGACTTCGCGCGTTCCCTCGGTCCGCGGGCCGCCGGGACTGAAGCCCCGCCCGGCAACGAAGGCCAGGCCCCGCTCCGCGAAGAACCCCGGCATGACGGCGTGGTGCTTGACGATCTCGACGTGAACCGGGAAGGGCAGCCCTCCGACCGAGCACCTTCCGCACTCGTTCGCGGTACGCACCTCCGGACCGCGCCCGATCCACGCCCCCGGGGTCCCCAGGGACTCGGCAACGACCTCGGGTGCGCTGCGCAGAGCGGCAAGTGTCGACTGGAAAATGGCGGCGCGGCCGGCCGGGTCTCCCGCCACGTCGCCGATCGGCGAGAGCATGCCGATCACCGTGTGGCCGTCGCTCGCTCCCGGACCGCCGGTCCCGGACACACCGCCCGAATCCCCCTCCCGCGACAACAGGAACAGGCCCGATGACGCGATGATGGTGACTGCCACCGAGAGCTGCGCCGCGATCATCAGCACGCGGTTGAAACGCCTCGGCCTGGGGTCGGTCAGGTGCTGGCTCTCCGCTTCCTGCACCAGTGGCCGCGACGGGCTGTACATCGTCCGGATCGGGAGGAGCACGGCCAGCGCCAGGAGGCCTCCCAGACCCACGAGGCCGCCAAGTCCCAACCACCAGGACGGTGAGGCGAAGTTGATGCCGGGGGGTGCCGCGCCCGCCATCAGCGCGGCGATACTCACGGCCACCACACCTCCCACCGCCGCGCTCCACAGGACGCGGCGACCCCAGGTTCGTGCTGCGCCGCCCAGCAATCGGCGCGGGGGGGCGCCCAGCATGACCTCGACCACCCGCCTTCCCTCCAGCGACAGGTTCGCGGCGGTGATGACGCCCAGAAGACTCACCAGTGCGGTACCGGCCGCCATCAGGACAAGTATGAGTGTGGTCCCAACAAGCTGGTCCAGATCGGCCGTCTCGGCGGCGCCCGCCCTGAAGTCCGGTGCGGGAAGCCCCTCCATCTCCACCGTCGGCGTTACGATGGCATCCAGACTGTGGAATGGTCCTACACCACCGCCGCCGCGCAGCAGGAGCGCCGCACAGAGCACCATCGCCACGACGGTGGTGCATATGAGGATCGCTGGGCGTTGCAATGGCGTGAAGGGGCTCCGGCAGCCCGTGGGGAACATCCGCGCGGATTCATTCGCGGACTGCCAACGTGTAGTTTGGGGGACTCATGAAAGTACCGCTTCTGGACCTCACGGCGCAGTACGCCTCGATACGAGACGAGATCGACACGGCGCTGGCCGGGGTCGTGAACTCCCAGCGATTCATCCTCGGCGCGGTGGTGGAGGCGTGCGAGGAGGCCGTTGCACGGTACACGGGAAGCACTTTCGGCATCGGCGTCTCATCGGGCACCGACGCGCTTATCGTCGCCCTGATGGCCGAGGGGATCGGCCCCGGCGACGAGGTCGTCACCACTCCCTACACCTTCTTCGCCACCGCCGGCGCGATCGCGCGGGTCGGAGCCACCCCCGTCTTCGCCGACATCGACCCGGTCACCCTCAACCTCGACCCCACACATCTGGCCGGCCGCATCACGAGCAGGACCCGCGCCATCATTCCCGTGCACATCTTCGGCCAGATGGCGGAAATGGCCCCGATCATGGAGATCGCGGCGTCACACGGCCTGACCGTGATCGAGGACGCGGCCCAGGCGATCGGAGCGGAGCACAGCGGGCAGCGCGCAGGATCGATCGGGCACTACGGCTGCTTCTCCTTCTTTCCGTCCAAGAACCTGGGGTGCTTCGGCGACGGCGGGATGGTGGTAACGGACGACGCCGCCCGTGCGGAAAGGGTCAGAGTTCTGCGCGTCCATGGCGAGGGCGTGAAGTACCGTCACAAGCACGTGGGCGGCAACTTCCGCCTGGACGCGCTGCAGGCCGCGGTGGTCCGCGCCAAGCTCCCGCACCTGGACGGCTGGAGCGACGCACGCGGCAGGAATGCGGTTCTC
Organism: Longimicrobiales bacterium; assembly: GCA_965211795.1. Taxonomy (GTDB): domain Bacteria; phylum Gemmatimonadota; class Gemmatimonadetes; order Longimicrobiales; family Gaopeijiaceae; genus Bin94. The sequence continues at coordinate 1,052,311 of OZ242973.1, read as the reverse complement.
TACTCCCGACTCCTGGGGGATTTCACGCGCCGCGAGCCGTCGCTCCTGACCCTTCCCGAGGCCGTCACGGACCGACACGTCTTCAACCAGTACGTCGTTCGCGTGGCGGACCGCGACCAGGTGCGCGCACGGCTAACGGCCGCCGGGATCGGTACCGCGATCTACTATCCCCTGCCGCTGCACCTGCAGGAGTGCTTCGCCGGGCTCGGGTACCGCAGGGGCGATCTGCCCGAGAGCGAGCAGGCGGCCGACCGTGCCCTTGCGTTGCCCATTTATCCGGAACTGACCACGGAGCAGATCCGCTGGGTGGCGGGTGCGCTCGAGGATGCCCTGGCCGGACTCGGCTAGCTCTGGCACTCCGGTTGTCCGGGCGGTATGGAGCGACGACATTGGTCGCGGAGCGAAACTGGGAGGAGCGCCCATGGAAGGCGAAAGCGGAAAACAGCTCATCGTCGTCGGAGACCGGGTATTGATCGAACCCGAGGAAGGCGAGGAGCGCACCACGGTCGGGCTCTACCTGCCTGCCTCGGCAGTCGACAAGCAGTCCGTACAGGGCGGGCGGGTGCTGGCCACCGGCCCGGGCACGCCGATCGGGGCGCCCACGGAACTGGACGAGGAGCCCTGGAAGATCGGATCCGGCGAGGCGCGCTACCTGCCCGTGCAGGCCCGGGTCGGCGACTTCGCGATCTTCTTCCGCAAGGCAGCCGTGGAGATCAGCTTCGAGGGCAAGGAGTACCTGGTCGTGCCGCAGGCGGCGATCCTGACCCTGGTCCGGGACGGCGACAAGGGATCGGAAACGCTCTTCCAGCTCTAGCGGGCCGCACAGGGCGCACCTGCGGAAGCCTGCGGATGCCAACTGACCAACTGGCCAACCCCTGACACCAGCAGACCGAGGTCACCCACGATGCGCGAACAGTGGAGCAGCAGGATCGGGTTTGTCCTGGCCACCGCCGGTTTTTCGGTGGGGCTGGGGAATATCTGGCGCTTCCCCTATCTGGCCGGAGAGAACGGCGGCGGCGCCTTCATGCTGGTCTACGTCGCCTTCGCCATCCTGATCGGCATCCCCCTCATGACCGCCGAGCTCAGCCTGGGCCGCAAGGCGCGTCTGACGCCCATCGCGGGGATCCGCCGACTCACAGGGTCGCGGACGAGTCCCTGGAACCTGATCGGGTGGCTGGGCATCGCCGCCTCGGTGCTGATCACCTCGTACTACATCATGCTGATCGCGTGGCTGGCGTCCTATTTCGTCACCTTTGCCGGGGGCGGGGGAATGGGAGGAACGCCGGACGCGACACGGGCCGCCTTCGACCGGTTCGTCGCGACACCGGGGCCGGTCGTCGGCTATGCGGCGCTGGTCATCCTGCTCATCGCCTTCGTGGTGAGCCGGGGCGTGACCCGCGGGGTCGAGCGTTCGGCAAGGCTCCTCATGCCACTTCTGGTCGTGCTGCTCGCCGCGCTGGCGATTCGGGCGATGACCCTTCCCGGGGCGGGTGCCGGCCTCGCGTGGTATCTCACCCCCGACTTCTCCGCGCTGAGCGGAGGGGCCGTCCTGGCCGCGCTGGGCCAGGCGTTCTTCTCGATCGGGATCGGGATGGCGGCGGCCTTCGGCCTGGGCAGCTATCTCGACCCGAATGACAGCGACGTGCCGGGCAACGCGGCCACGGTGGTCGCCTTCGACACGGGTGTGGCGGTGGTGGCGGGGCTGGTGCTCTTCCCCGCCCTCTTCGCCTTCGGGATGGACCCCGACCAGGGTGCGGGCCTTCTCTTCGTCACCATGACCGCCCTCTTCCAGGAGATGCCCGGAGGCGCGGTCTTCGGAGCGGCCTTCTTCTTCTTTTTGCTGGTCGCCGGGTTCACCTCGCAGGTCGCCGTGTTCGAGGTGCTGGTCGCCTCGGTCACCGACTCGACGGGAATGAACCGGGCGCGGGCCGTCACCCTTTGCGCCTTGGGAGCGTTCCTTGTCTGCGTACCCGTGATCCTGTCGCTGGGACCGTGGTCCGGCTTCCTCGTGCTGGGCATGAACCTCTTCGATTTCACGAACCGCGTTTCGGGGGACTATCTCCTTCCGGTCGTCGGACTTCTTACTGCCCTCTACGTCGTTTCGAAGTGGGGGTGGAGCGCGTTCCGCGAAGAGACCAACCGGGGAGCCGCGGGACCGGTCACGGTGAGCCTCTGGTGGCGCCCCCTGGTCCGCTTCGTGATCCCGGTCGCGGTTTCCCTCGTGCTCCTGGGCGCGTTCGGCGTGGGCGCGGGCAACCCGGTCGCCTTCCTGGCATGGGCGGCCGTGGTCGTGGTTCTTCACGTCGTCCTCTTCCTGCGGCGCGCTCCCGACTAGCGGCGTGCGCACCAACAGGTTTTCGGCGCACATGGCGCGCCAGGGGGTCATCCTGCTCGACGGCGGACTCGCCACCGAGCTTGAGCGCCGCGGCCACGACCTCAACGACCCGCTCTGGTCCGCGAAGGTGCTGCTCGAAGATCCCGGCGCGATCCTGGCCGCGCATCTCGCCTACCTGGAAGCGGGAGCCGACTGCGTGACCACGGCGACCTACCAGGCGACCTTCCAGGGTCTCGCGGCCCGGGGAATCGCCAGCGGGCGCGCCGACGGAATCCTGCTCGGTGCGGTGGATCTGGCCGTGCAGGCGCGCGACCGCTTCCGGGCAGAGCAATCGCGTCTGCGTGACCCTGAACGGCCCCTGATCGCGGCCAGCATCGGGCCTTACGGGGCGTTCCTGGCCGACGGTTCCGAGTACCGGGGCGACTACGGAGTCAGCGCGGGCGACCTGGCCGACTTCCACCGCCGACGCCTCCACCTGCTTGCGGGGAGTCCCGCCGACGTACTGGCGTGCGAGACCCTGCCTTCCCTCGAGGAAGCGCGGGTCCTGGCGGCGCTGCTTGGGGACCTGAACGGGAAACCGGCCTGGTTCAGCTTCACCTGTCGCGACGAACGCCACCTCAGCGACGGGACACCGATCGGCGAGGCCGCTGCCTGGGCGGAAGATACCGCTTGCGTGACCGCCGTCGGGGTCAACTGCAACGAGGCCGCACTCCTGCCCGACCTGATCGGCGCGCTCGTGGCCGGGACCCGCAAGCCCGTGATGGCCTACCCGAACGGCGGCGGCACCTGGGACGCGGATGCGAAGCGCTGGGGGCGCGCGAGGGAGGTCGCCGACTGGGGAGAGGCGTGCCGGGCGTGGATTGCGGCCGGGGCGGTGGGGGTGGGAGGCTGCTGCCGCGTGGGACCGGAGGACATTCGGCGGATGAGGGCGGTGCTCGACGATCGGCGACTTCCCCGCCGCGTACGGAGGGTTTAGCTTCATCACCCTCGGGACGTGGCGCAGTCCGGTAGCGCACCTGAATGGGGTTCAGGGGGTCGCCGGTTCGAATCCGGCCGTCCCGACTTGGCAGTCCGCGGGCTGCTACCGCGGCAGACCCTCGCTGATCACGATTTCGACGTCGCCACCGACGACGTCGTAGCCGCCGTTCCAGTCGCGCAACACGCCGCGCACGCGTCCGCTGCTCCGATCCGTGATCATGGCCATCGGCCTGGTGCCGAAATGCTCCAGGGCGAAGTGCCCCTCAGGTCCCGAGAGCACCACACGTTCCAGCGGTCCGTCCCCCGAGGGATCGTAGGGCACTGCGAAGAGGAAGCTCCCACCACCGAATTCCATCGGACGGGGCGTGAAGCTGAACATGAAGCGGCGCTCTCCGGCGGGCCCGAATCCCTCCAGGCGATAGGGTCCCGCGGCGTCCGGCAGGGTTACGGGCAGGTCGGTTAGGAAGGCGGGCTCCAGCTCCAGTCCCCCGCCTCCAGTGCTGCCCCACAGCAGCAGGGTCCGGCCCTCGCCGCTCCCGTCCGACCCGCCTCCCTGTGGTTCGACCAACGCGCTCTCACGCGTCTCGCGAAAGTCCATGGCCCTCGTGAAGTGATAGTCGCTGACCCAATTGGGGCTGCAATAACCCATCAAATCCTTGTAGAGGAACGGGTTCACCAGGCGGCCGGCGTGCAGGTCGTACCCCCACACGCCCGTGACCCCACCCTCGTAGGGGTAGTCCTGATCCGCCCCACCCGTCCCCCCGCAGGGTGCGTGTTGAAGGCCCTGATTGTGGCCCAGCTCGTGCGCCAGCGTGCCCCCGTCGGCGATACCCACGGCCACGGGAAAGGAAACGACGGCCAACCCGTTCCACCGGCTGCCCGGGATGGGTGCCACCGCGCCGTAGTAGTACCCGTGCGACCCCTCGCTGACGCGCAGCAGCGTGATCTCCTCAAGGAGGTCGCCCCATCCGATCCCCGTGGTCAGGTCGGCATTGGTCACTACTCCCTCATGGATCCGCAACGCCATGTCACCGATGGGAAGCAACGAGCGGGCCAGGCGCAGGTCATCGCCGTTTGCCGTCAGGTTTTGCGCCCATTCGAAGGCGCTCTCGTCCGGCACCGTATCCGACGCTACCAGCACCGGAACGACGGTCAGCTCGAGTCGGCGCATCGACCGCACATCAAGCGAGATGCGACCCTCGGCGGGGATTCGCAACCGGCTTTCCGGGCCATGCGGGATCACCCCCTCCCGGTCCACCTCGATGATCAGCGTGGTGCCGGGCTGGATGGCGCCCCCAGGAATCTCCGCATTGAAGGACCGGTCCAGCCGACTTTCCTCCACAGCGATCGGCAGCCGGTCCCAGTCGAGGCCCATCTCCACCCGGTGGGCCAACCGGCCGCCCCGGTAGAAGGAAGCTCTTACGCGCGGCCGGTAGAAGCTTGGGACGTCACCGGTCACGAACACACGCAGGAACGCCCCCCGGCCCGCAATGAGCGGCACGGTACCGTCGTCGTTCTGGACACCCTGCGTCAGGCTGTAGGCGGCCGCTCTGACCGTCAGCACATCCGGGTTGACCCTGAGACGAGTTCGCGCCTTCACGCCGGCAAAGGTCACACGCACCTCCGTGTCGGTGTGAATGGCCGCCTCCGCGCGCCCGTCCCTGGTCATGTACACGGCTTCCGGCACCGGCGTGGTCCACGACGGGGACACCCAATTCGGCACGTCGTCCATCGCGGCGCTGTCCTGGTCCAGGACCGTCACCCGGTACTGAACGGTGTCCCCCACGCGCAGCAGCGTGTCAGCGGGCGCAATGACCAGAAAGGAGGGTATGCGGTCCGGCTCAAGCACAAGATCGCTGCATGCGCCCGTCGCCATGGCCAGAGCCGCGCACAGCGACCCCCATGGCCCGCGAGATCCCACGCGCCCAGCGTTCAGCTGCCACCTCCCGGCAAGCCATCGCTGACCATGATCTCGACGTCGCCGCCGACACGCGCGAAACCACCTGCCCAGTCGCGCAGTATCGCCCGCACCTGGCCGGTTGCGCTGTTGCGAATGATCGCCATCGGCGGCGCAGTCGACCGGCCCAGCGTCACTTCACCGTCGGGACCCGACAGAACCACGCTCTCCAGGGCCCCATCCCGCTGCGGGTCGTAGGGGACGTTGAACATGAAGTTGGCGCCGCCATACTCCGTCGAGTTCGGCGTGAACCCGAAATCGAAGCGACGTTCACCACCCGGGCCGAATCCCGTCAGCCGCCACCCGCCGCCGCCGGTGGGGACGTTGGGAACCGCCTCGATCATGAAGGCCGGCTCCAGCAGCACCTCCTCGTGGCTGGCGCTGCCCCACAGCGTGAGCGTCTGCTCGCGCATGGCGGGATCAGGGGGCGTCTCCTGGGTCGCCAACCGGTGCGCCATGGCCTTCTTGAAGTGATAGTCGCTGACCCAGTCCGGGTTGCAATACCCCATGAGGTCCTTGTACTGGCCCGGACTGATCAGCCGGCTGTGCTGGAAGTCGTATCCCCAGATGCCGATGCTGCCGTGGGAGGACGGGAAACCGGGATCTGGTGAGCCCGCGCCCCCGCACGGAGCATGCCGCAGCGTCATGTTGTGGCCCACCTCATGAGCGTAGGTATCCGGGTTCGTCGCCCCGACGCTTACGTGCGTCCCGTTGACGTAGCCCAGGCCACCCCACGGGGAGCCGAAGGGCACCACCACGACACCGTAGTAGTAGCCCATCTTCCCTTCCATGTTCCAGAGAAGCTCGACTTCGCGAAGGTACGAATTCCACCCTTCATTGGTCGTGAGATTGACGTCGGTGTAGAAGGTGTCGTGTACGAAGACCTCCATCTCGCCGATGGGAAGGAGGGTCCGCGTGGCCTGCACATGGTGACTCTCGGGGCTGATCCCTCTCAGCCATTCGAACACGTCGAGATCGGGGCTCCGGTTGAGGATCGTGGGCACGAATGTCTGCTGGAAGACGGGCATTTCGATGATCGTGAGCGGCATGGTTCCCTCGGCCGGATAGCGCGTGATGCTACCCGGGGACTTGGGCACCGTGTTCTCCGTATCCAGCTCGACGACCAATTCGAGACCCGGCTGGATCAACTCCGCGGGGATCTCCATGTTGAAGGAACGGTCGAGCCGGCTCTCATCCGGTTCGTCCAGCAGCACTTCCGACTCCGAGGGGATGACGGCCGACTGAACGACCTCGCCGTCCCGGTAGAGTTCCGCGCGCACCGTCAGCTGGTAGAAGCTGACCTCGTCTCCGGTGGCGAAGACCCGCAGAAGGGCCGGGCGCCCCGCGATGAGCCGGACGTCTCCCTGCTGGTTCTGCGCGACCTGGTTGAGATAGATCGCGGACGCCGTCAGTCGTATGCTGCTCGGGTTGATCCGCAGCCCGGTCCACGCACTCAGACCCGCCAGGTGGGCCGTGACCCGCAGGTCGCCGCCCTTGTGGGCCAGCAACTGTCCATCCGGCCCGATTTCCAGCGCGCTGGAGTCGGTCCAATCCCACCTCGGAGGGGCCCAGGAAGGGGGATCGGGAAGGGGATTGTCGTCCCTGTCGAACACCAGAACCCTCATCTGCGAGGCATCGCCCGCGGTCATCAGCGTGTCCTCGGGCGTGAGCTTGAGTTTTGCGGGCTCCCGGTCGGGATTGAGCGCCAGGTCCCCGCAGCCCGCGGCGGAAATCATGGCGATTGGCCAGAGGATCCTGAGAAAAGTCGATCTCATCGTCTCGGACTCCTTGTCCGGTCCGGGCCTGCGGCCGGACCACTGCGCAGGTAACCGCTTCACCGCCGTTATCGTAAGCAGCGCACGGGTCGGGAGCAAATCGCCGTTTCCGCGAACAGCGGCGACCCGTGCGATACCCCGAGACGAAGGCGCCCGGCCAACCCGAATCAGGTCAAGGTCAGCCGGGCGCCCGAGGCCGAAGACTCGGTTACTTCAACAGCGAAGTAGCGTTAGCCCCCTCCCGACACCTGAAATGCAAACCCCAGGTCGAGGGACAACGCGACAGCATGATCGTCATCGGACGCCGACTTGGCCGTCATCCAGCGGTACGAGAGTCCGGGAAGGAAGCGGAACCGGCCCGAACCTACCGTGAGTCCACCCGCGGCGTGAACGCCGATCCCGATGTCGGGGGGGTCGCCCCGGGTCCCCGCGGCGGTTGTGCCGAGCATGAGCCCGGTCCGCAGCCAGGGTCCGCCACTGCCCCATTCGAGGCCGAGAACACCGTGGTTGCCAACGACGGTGATCGCAGGGTCTGCGTCCTTGCAGAATCCCTCGTCGCAACCAAATGCCGTCCGAGAGTACCCGCCGAACACGGCAAAGGAGGACATGATCTGACGTCTGACGACCACGTCGAAGGATATGGACGGTGCGATTTCCAGCGACGCCGCCGAGCCTGAGTGGCTTCCGACCGTAAGGCCACCCCGGACTTCGGCCTGCATCTGGGCGGAAGCCGACCCATGTGTAAGGGCCGTGCCCAGAATCAGCGCCTGGATCAATCTCCGGTTCATCGTAACACCTCCTGGTATCCCCTGGCTGAACATGAATGTCGAAAAGGCCATCCTCGAACCTCCCCTATACCTCTCACATGACGTGAGAGTTCCGACAATGTCAAGCGATTGCCGGCCGGGCGACACTGGACCCGTCCTACAACTCCCTGATCCTGACGTTCCTGTACCAGACCGGATCCCCGTGGTCCTGAAGCCCAAGGTGGCCCTCCTCGGCCATCCCGTAACGCGGCCATTCACCGAACTTTGTCTCCGCCACCAACGCCCGCCACTCGTCCGTCCACAGCTCGTATTCGACGATCTTCACCCCGTTCAGCCAGTGCTCCACGCGGGGGCCGCGGACCACGATCCTTCCCTCGTTCCAATCTCCAACGGGCCGGGTCACGTCTTCGACCGGCGCATGGAGCCCGTAGTTCGCCCCGGCCGAGGTCTCGGGCTGACGCCCGTCGGGGTGGCCGGCGTTGTCGAGGATCTGGTATTCGGGACCGGTCCAGTAGGGCGCGCGCTCGGCCTCGGTCACCTTGTAGAACACGCCGCTGTTGCCGCGCTCCTCCACCCTCCACTCGAAGGCCAGTTCGAAATCGGTGAACAGGTCCCTGGTGATGATGCTTCCGCTTTCCATTCCCGGGGTAAAGGCAATGGCGTTGTCGGCCGCCGACCACCCCGCAGGAACATCCTCGCGCCGGTAGCCACGCCAGGCGTCGAGGGTCCCGTCGGAGAGCAGTCTCCAGCCGGCCCCCTCCTGCTCGGGGGTCAGACGGTTCATCGGCACTTCCTGCGCCTCCGCCGCGCCGGTTTGCATTCCTTCAACGTTGCCCCCGCCGGCACTTTCTCCCCTGCACCCCGTCGTACCGGCCAGCACTAGGGTCCCGAGTGCAAGCATCAAACGCATCCTGGTTTTCTCCTCTCTGGCAGCCCCGTCGCGGGGCAACACTACTTGCCTCCGCCGAACGCGGCATCGAAGGCGGTATCGGACGGCGGGAACGCCAATCCGCGCACGAAACCGCACGCTTCGGCCGCACCATGCTCCCGGTCCATTCCGGAATCCTCCCACTCCACCGAGAGCGGGCCGGCATACCCTGCCCGGTTCAGCGCGCGAATGATCTCCTCGAATTCTACGCGCCCGCGGCCCGGCGAGCGAAAGTCCCAGAAGCGACGCGCGTCTCCGAAGTCCGTATGGCCCCCGAAGACACCCGCCTGGGCCAAGCCGGAAGACCACCATACGTCCTTGATGTGCACGTGCGCGATCCGGTCGCCGAAGCTGCGGACGAAATCGATGTAGTCGACGCCCTGGTAGGCCAGGTGACTGGGATCGTAGTTGAACCCGAATGCCGAGTGCCCGTCCAGCGCCGCCAGGGCCCGTTCCGCGGTGACGATGTCGAAGGCGATCTCGGTGGGATGGACTTCGAGCGCGAAGCGGACGCCTTGCCGCGCGAATACGTCGAGGATCGGGATCCAGGCCCGGCCGAATTCACGGAACCCGTCGTCGATCCACTCCGGCGGCACCGGCGGAAACGAGTACAGAAGGTGCCAGATCGGGCTCCCGGTGAATCCGTTGACCACCCCCACCCCCAGCCGCGCCGCCGCCCTCGCGGTGTCAGCCATTTCGCGGGCCGCGCGGCGGCGCACCCCGTCCGGGTCGCCGTCCCCCCAGACCCGGGCCGGCAGTATGGTGCGGTGGCGGTCGTCGATCCGGTCACAGACGGCCTGTCCGACCAGGTGGTTGCTGATCGCCCACACACAAAGGCCGTGCCGAGCCAGGAGGTCGTGGCGCCCCTGGCAATAGGACGGATCCGCAAGCGCGGCCTGCACGTCGAAATGGTCTCCCCAGCACGCCAGCTCCAGTCCGTCGTACCCCCACGCGGCCGCCTTCTCCGCGAGGACTTCGAGGGGCAGATCGGCCCATTGGCCGGTGAAGAGCGTCACGGGACGGTTCATGCGTCCCCCCCCATCGCCACCCACCGCTCCCGCGCATCCGACTCGAGCACGCTCTCGATGAAGTGCATCCCGCGTGCACCGTCCCTGTGATCGGGGAAATCATGATCCAGCGGGTCCGCCTTCTTCCCGGCGAGCGCGGCGCCGATCACCCTTCCCGCGCCCCGGTAGATGTTGGCGAACGCCTCGATGAAGCCCTCCGGATGCCCGGGAGGCAGACGCGTGGCGTGCCGTGCCGCCGGCGACAGCCACGGACTTCCCCGCGTGAGTATCTGCCGCGGCGCGTCCGGGAAGAGCAGGTGCAGTTCGTCCGGCCGTTCCTGCCGCCACACCAACCCGCTCTTCTCCCCGTAGACCTTGAGCGCCAGCCCGTTCTCTTCACCCGTCGAGACCTGGCTCGCCACGAAGACCCCGCGTGCACCGCCCGCAAAACGGACCAGCATGCCCGCGTCGTCCTCCATTGCCCGCCCGGGCACCTGGGCCGAGAGGTCGGCGAAGACCGCGTCGATTTCGAGACCGGTTACATAGCACGCCAGGTTGTGCGCGTGCGAGCCGATGTCGCCCACCGCCGATGACCGTCCCGCCCGTTCCGGGTCCTGCCGCCAGCCCGCCTGCTTGTGGCCCGTCTCCTCCAGCCGCGTGGAGAGCCAGCCCTGCGGGTACTCGGCCACCACTTTGCGCACAGTGCCCAGCCGGCCCGTGTGGACCAGGTCCCGCGCCTCCCTGACCATTGGATAGCCCGTGTAGTTGTGTGTCAGGGCGAAGGTGAGGCCGGTGCGCTCCACCGTGTCGCACAGCCTTTCGGCGTCGGCCAGGGTGGTCGTCATCGGCTTGTCGCAGATGACGGGGATGCTCGCGTTCAGGAAGGCGGCAGCGACGGGGTGGTGGAGGTGATTGGGGGTGACGATCGACACGGCTTCGATGCGCCGGGCTTCGCCCAGTGCAGCCTCGGCCTCGGCCATCTCCCGCCAGGTGCCGTAGACGCGCCGCGCGTCGAGCCCGAGAGCCCCACCCTGCTCCCGGGAGCGTTCCGGCTGCGACGCGAAGGCACCGGCGACGAGTTCGAACTCCCCGTCCAGAGCGGCCGCCATCCGATGAATGCCGCCGATGAAAGCGCCCGGACCACCGCCCACCATCCCGTACCGGAGCCGACGGCCGATGTGGGGGTTCACTTCGCGGCCGCGTCTAGCGAACAGGCCGCACGAAGCGGCCAGCGCGGATCCATCGCCGCTCGAACGCTGGGGGAACCTTGTCCACGGCCCGGATCAGGACAGACGCTCGGCCCGATACCCGCCCGAACGCCGCTCCCTCATGTAGAGAAGGCCGAAGATCACCACCAGCACCACGCCGAGCGGCACCAGGTAACGGAAGGAAACCAGTCCCCCCTGGTTCTCCGCGGGCCCCAGAATGTCCTGCGCCTGCTCCACCGCCGGCGATGTGGATCCCGACTCGATGAAGGCGCGCATGGCCCTGGCGGTCTCGAGCTCCGGAAGAATCGGATCCCCGCCGATCGGTGGGAGCACGCCGGTTACCAGCTCGAGCGCCGACCTCAGGTCGTCACCCTCGGGACCCGGCGTGCGAAGCGACTCCGACTGGAGCGCGCCGGCGGCCTGCACCAGCAAGACGTAGGCCCGATCCTTGTCGAGTTCTTCATGCGTGACCCGGTCCGCGATCCCGCCCATCACGGGAGAGGTGGCCAACCCCACCACCGCCATCCCCACCGTCCCCATCAGCCCCAGCCCCAGCGCCCCGCTTCTGGGGACGCGCTCCGACACGAAGCCGAGCATCGTCGGCCAGAAGTAGCAGACGCCGACCGCGAAGACCGTCGCCGAAGCCAGCACCGACACCATCGATCCCCCGAAGCTGAGCCACAGCAGCCCGGCCCCCGAGATCACCGCCGAGGCCAGCAGAATGCCGGTGGGCGACAGGCGGTGCACGACCGGCCCCGCCCAGTAGCGCATGACCGCCATGATTCCGTTGACGTAGACGAGCACCAGGATCCCCGCCATCCCCCCCGCTTCCAGCACTGCGGGAACCCACCGGTTCGGCCCGAGTTCGATCGACGCGGTCATGGCCATGCAGAGCAGCATGAGCAGCATGAGAGGGGTGGTGAGGGTCGCTCGGAACATCTCTCCCATCGAGACGCCGGAGCGGACCCCTTCGGTGGCGGGGAAGCGCTGGCCGAGCAGCAGGAGGCCATAGGCGACCGTCGGAATCAGGATCAGCGCCACCTTGATCTGCCACGACGTGATCCCGATCTCGTCCAGCCCGAACGCCGCCAGTCCGCCGAGCACGATGCCGCCGGGAAACCACACGTGGAACTGGTTGAGCTTGACCGTCTTGTTGTCCGGGTAGAGCGCTGCCACCAGCGGATTGCACGCGGCCTCGACCAGTCCGTTGGCCATGGAGATGACAAGTGCGCCGACAAAGAGTGTCGCGAATCCTCCGGCGAAGATCATGATCAGTGAGCCGACGAGGTGACCCACGAAGGCCATCCTCACCAGGAAGCGCATGCCCAGCGTGTCGCAGAGCGGCGCAAAGACCAGCTGCGACACCGCGAAGCCCCATAGCGCCGCCCCGCCGATCCAGCCGACCTGGGCGTTGTTGAGCCCGAACTCGCCCTTGAGCGCGAACATCACCGCGCCGATCGTCGCGAAGGCCACCGAAGTGGCGATCAGGGCGACGCAACTGCCCAGAAACAGACGGCCCGCGTCGGCGCCGTGGTCCCCACCCGATCCTCCGTTGGTCGATTCGCTCACCTTGCCTCCCTGGAAGTGATGTGTTGCGGCGTCCGGGGCGTCAGGTCCCGGACAGGTAACGGTAGCTCGCCTCGATGGACGCGAGCGGGTCGCCGGGCTGGTCGTGTTCGACGAAGTAGTGCCGGAGTCCCGCCGTGTCCGACAGTGCGAAGAGCGCCGCCCAGTCGATTTCGCCCGCGCCCACATCCGCCATGCGTCCGTCGGCGGTGAGGTCCTTAACGTGACATAGCGGGAAGCGCCCAGGGTTGTCCCGCAGCAGGGCGGCGGAGTCCACGCCTGCGGCCGCCGACCAGTGGAAATCGATCTCCAGGTCGGCCAGCGCGGGGTCGAGGTGCTCAAGGAGGAGCGAGAAGCCGGTGGTGCCGTCGTCGTCCACCGTGTCGAACTCGAAGGCGTGGTTGTGGTAGGCGACTCTGAAGTTGGCCGCCGTGGCCGTCTCGCCGGCCGCGTTCAGCATGTCGGCGAGGGTGCGATACCCATCGGTCGTGCGCATGTCTTCGGGTATCCAGGGGAGGACCAGCCAACGCTGTCCCAGCATGGATGCGGTCTCGATCGCGGCCTCCAGGCCCGCCCCTTCCAGCTCCTCCATCCCGACGTGCGCCGCGGGAGAGGAGAGCCCGGCCGAGTCGAGCCATCCACGGACCTCGGCGGGCGCGTGGCCGAAGTAACCGGCGAACTCGACCTCCTGGTAGCCGATCGCCGCCACGGCGTCCAGGGTGCCGGCCACGTCCTCGGCCATGAGGGAGCGGACGGTATAGAGTTGGAGGCCGATCACGTCGAGGAGCGGTTGCGATGCGTTGCCGTCGCCTTCGGCGGCTGACTCTCCCGACGCGGGCGCGCTCTCACGCGCGCACCCCGCCAGCCACCCCGCCCCCCAGACTGCCCCCGCCGCGCGCAGGAAGTCCTTGCGGTCCATCCGGCCATCGCCCTCCGCGCGGCCAGCCCTGTCGATACCTCCGTTTTGCTTGATCATGCGGCAAGATAGGTGCCCTGCACGCCCTCCGCACCATCCCCAACGTCCCCTGGCGCCCCCCCACCCCACCTCATCGCACCATGAAGCCCCCACCGAGCGGATCCCCCTCCTCGAACCGGAACCGCGCCTCGCCCGTGTAGTGCGCGCGCCCGCCCACCAGCACCGTCACGGCCTCGTGCTCCCCCACCCGCGTCTCCTCCACGATGCACCCCGTGAAAACCGACCCGGTCACGCTCGAAAACCTCCGCTCGTCCCCCACCCCAGCCTGCCCCCGCGCCTTCTGGATGGCCATTCGGGCCGTCACACCGCTCCCCGTCGGGCTCCGATCCACCTGACGGTCCGCGAAGACGCAGACGTTGGCGCTGGGACGGCCGTCGCCCGGAGTGCCGTCGGTGAGGATCGTGCCGTAGAGGTAGGCGAGATCCGGGTGTTCGGGGTGGTCCAGATCGAGTTGCGCCTTGGCCGCGCAGGTGACCGCCCACGCGGCGTCCACCAGGGTGCGCGCCGGCGATGTGCGCACGTCGAGTCCGAAGCGCGACGCGGGCGCGAAGGCGTAGAAGGCGCCGCCGTACCCGATGTCGACCTCGACCGTGCCCGCGCCTTCCACCTCCACCTTCGCGTCCAGGAGGGAGGCGAAGGCGCCGACGCTCTCGAAGTGGACCATCCCGGCCCGGCCGTCCGTGACCTGCACATGCGCGGTGACGAGTCCGCACGGGCACTGGATCCGCACGGTGGCGCGGGGCTCGCGGGGCGCGACCACCCCCTGGTCGACCGCCCATCTCGCCATTGCGATGGTCGCGTGGCCGCACATCGTCGAGTAGCCCTCGTTGTGGCAGAAGAGCACGGCCAGATCCGCGTCAGGGTGGTCGGGCTCGACCGGGATGACACCGTACATGTCTGCGTGGCCGCGCGGTTCGTGCATCAGGAAGCGGCGCAGGTGATCGAGGTGTTCGCGCGCGTGGCGCCGCTTGTCGAGGATGGTGGGGCCGGGGATGTGCGGGTATCCGGCGGTCACGATCCGGACGGGTTCACCGCCGGTGTGCATCTCGCAGGTGCGGATTTCGGTGGGGAAGCCCGCGCTTCCCTCGGGCGATGTCCCGATAGTCATGTCTAGTTTACATAATGTAAGCTACAGTTGACATTCCCTACCCAATCCGCCCCGTCATCCGCCGCGCCACGAAGAAGATCCCGAACGCCGCCGCAGCCGCCAGCAGTCCCCAGGCCGTCGGGGGCAACCAGCCGCCGAAGCCCGCCGAACGCACCACCAGCAACACCACCACCCCGCCCGCCGCCGCCGCCAGCGCTTCCCCCGACCCCGGACGCCGCGAGTGCAATCCCGCCACCACCGGCACGAACAGGCTGACCGAGAGCAGCGAATAGAAGATCGTCAGCGCCCCCACCACGCTCGGGATGACCACCGCCAGCACAACCCCCGCCAGTCCTCCCGCCACCGCCGCCCCGCGCGCGACCCTGAGCACCTGCCCATCCGTCGCCTCCGGCTTCACGAACCGCTTGTAGAGATCCTTCGACAGCGAGGTGGAGAGCATGAAGAGGATGGCGTCGGCGGAGCTGATCTCGGCCGAAAGCACCGCGGCCAGACCCAGCAGCCCCACCCACGCCGGCACCCCCTCGGTGAGGATCACCGGGAGCGCCGTCTCCGCGTCCTCCAGCCCGGGGGCCACGGCATGGGCCACCATCCCGAGCACGGGCGGAAGGATCGCGAACAGCATGAGCGCCACCGCGCACGCACTTACCCCGAGGCGGACGGTCCGAACGTCCCGCGCCCCGAAGATCTTTTGCAATATCCCGGGCGACACAATGAAGGCCGGGGCCAGCAGGATCAGGTACATCCACCCGGAGGATCCGTTGCTCATGAAGTCCAGGTGTCCCGGCACGGTCCGAGCACTGTCCAGCACCGCCGAGAGTCCCCCCGCCCCCTCCACCGCCAGCGGCACCGCAATCAGGAAGCCGACCATCAGCACGACCAGCTGCACCAGATTCACCCAGGCCGAGCTCAGCAGTCCCCCCGCGACGAAGTACACCGTCATCACCACACCCCCCACCACCGCCCCCAGCCAGCGCGGTGCCCCCGCCACCACCTCGAGGATCCACGCCATCGCGATCAACTGCCCCGCCAGGATCGCGAGCGTGCCGAGCCAGAGCAGCATCGCGATCGCCGCCCGCACCGATGGCCCGTAGCGGTGCTCCAGGTAGTCGCCCACGGTGCTCAGCGAGTGGTCGCGCGCGATGCGCCACATGCGCGGCCCAAGCCACAGCGCGAGGATCAGGGTGCCGACCCCCGCAGACCCCACCCACCACCACGCGGCGAGCCCGTTTTCGTATCCGAGCCCGGCGGCCCCCACCGTGGAGCCTGCCCCGATGTTGGCCGCGAGCAGCGTCGCGAAGAGGAGCACGGGACCGAGCGCCCGTCCCGCCACGAAGAAGTCGCTCGTCCCCGAGACGCGTCGCCCTATTGCGAGGCCCACGGCCGTGATGAGGACGACGTAGAGGAGGAGAACCGGCAGCGTGGCGCTCACCGGCGGACTCCCGGCAGGTCACGCACCGCCGGGATTCCCGGCAGGCCATCGGCCGCCCGCACCGCACGCAGGATGGCCTCGCTGACAACCTCCGCCGCGAGACCACCCACCTGGCCCACATTGTAACCTTCCGTGAGGGCCCCGGTGGCGAGCGAGAAGACCGCGTCGCCGTCGCTGGGCATGTGGCTGGGGACGATCGCGCGCGCCAGGCCGTCGTGCGCCATCTGCGCCACCTTCTCGGCCTGTGCCTTGGTGAGCGCCGCGTTGGTGGCGACGACGACGATCGTCGTGTTCTGTCGCTGCGACGGAGGCGGCACCAGTCCCCGCAGGATCAGCCGCGCGTCGGCGAAGGTGCCGTCCTCGTTGCGCGCTCCCGCGACCACCTGGCCGCTGCCCGGGTCGATCACGTCGCCGACGGCGTTGACCACGGCGATCGCACCCACCACCAGGCCGCTCTCCAGCGTCGCCGAACTCGTTCCCACACCGCCCTTCATCGACCGGTTCATCCCGAGCATCTTCCCGACGGTGGCGCCCGCCCCCGCTCCCACGCTCCCCTCCGCGAAGGCTCCGCCGGCAGCGGCAGCCGCGGCCTGGTACCCGCAATCGGGACCGGGACGCACCCCGGCCACGCGCAAGTCGAAGATGATCGCGCCCGACACGATGGGAACCACACCGATGCCGGGAATCGGGTAGCCGCGACCGTTCTCCTCCAGGTAGCGCACGACGCCGTCCCGCGCGGCGAGGCCGAAGGCGCTTCCCCCCGAAATGAAGACCGCGTCGGGGCCCCGAACACTGTTGACCGGATCCAGCAGGTCGGTCTCCACCGTTCCGGGGGCGCCGCCGCGCACGTCCACGGACCCGACGGTGCCCTCGGGGGCGATCACGACGGTGCAGCCGGTGGGCTCGTTCGGGTAGGTGAAATGGCCGACGCGGATCCCCTCGACGGCGGTGATGCCCTCCGTGGTGACGGTGGTCTGCGCAGCGCCGGCTTGGGGGAGGAGCCCCACGCATGCGGCCGCTCCAACATGCAGCAGGCGCGCTTCCCACCGAATGCGGGCTTTCCGGGCGACCGGCCCTGCCACAGGCCGGCTGCCAGGTCCCAACCGTTTCCCGACCACTCGACTTTCTCCAGTCATGGGAATCAACCCGCGTGCGGCACAAACCACCCGGAGCAGAAGATAATGCCATCCCGCCTCCGGGGGTGTTTCGGAGAAGGCGGGGGTGTTCAACCGACTGCAAGCTGCATGACCATGCAACCATTTGCCCCTCCATGGGGTCCAAAAGACCAACAGCGAACGCTTCACTGTGCTTTCTGGCACGAAAATTGCTGCAGTAGTGGACATCGCCGGGACGCACCCGGCGGGTAGAACGGGAGAAGGGAAATGAGAACCATACGCCTGAGACGACGCGGAAACGGCCGGCTGACAGCAGCGGGATTGATCCTGTCCCTGGGATTGATACTGGGCGCCGGCGAAGTCATCGAATCCCGGACGGCGGCCCAGGAGCCGTCGTTGCCGGAGCGCGAAGAGGTGGTCGAGCCCGTCGACCATCGCTCGCTGGAAAAGTCCCCCGGAGCAACCCGGAGTGTCCACCAGAAGGGACACCCGCGGGTCGGCCGGAACCTCCAACTGTAGCTGCGCGTGACAGATAGTTTCGCGGCGTGCGGCCGCACCCGCACGCCTTGCATCTTCGGGCCCGCCCGCCATCCGGCAGGCCCCTGCCATTCGCCGGCCCTTGCCGGACTCCCCCTGATCGTGCATACGCTATAGTCGACAGCCGGGTCCCGTCCCACTTCGACTTCCAGAACGCCGGAACGCTTCCGGCCACCCCATGCACGCACTCCTGAAACGCTTCGCAGGACGCTTCGCCCTCACCCTCACCCTGGTCGTACTCGAGGCGGCGGGGTGGATCTTCTTCCCGCTGGTCATCGGCCGGGCCATCGACAGTGTCCTCGCGGACTCGACCCGCGGCCTCTACGAGTTCGCGATCCTGGGCATTGTCACGATGGGGATCGCCGTTCTGCGGCGCCTGGTCGACAGCCGGGCCTACGCGCGGATTTACGTCACGCTGGGCGAGGAAATGGCGGAATCGGCCGCCGAGAGCAGCACCTCCACCCGCACGGCACGGCTCGGGATGCTCAGGGAGATCGTCGAGTTCTTCGAGAACTCCCTTCCCGAACTCATCAACAGCGTCATCGGCCTGGGCGGCACGGTGCTGATCCTGGCCGCGCTCAACGTACCGGTCTTCCTGGGGTGTCTCGCGGTCGCGGTCGCCACGGTGGTGCTCTACGCCCTGACCGGAGGGCTGACGATCCGCTACAACCAGGGACTCAACGACGAGCACGAACGGCAGGTGGACGCCGTCGACAGCGGCGATCCCGCCCGTCTTGCCAAACACCTCCGCGCCATGATGCGCTGGAACATCCGCCTCTCGGATCTCGAAGCGGCCAACTTCGGCATCAACTGGGTCTTCATGATCGCCCTGCTGGTCTTCGCGGTGAGCGCGGCCACGACGGAGACGACGGAGTACGGCGCGGTATTCGCGATCGTCATGTACGTCTTCCAGTTCGTCGAATCGATGCTGATGCTGCCGTTCTTCTACCAGCAGTGGCTGCGCCTGCGGGAGATCTCGGGGAGGCTGGCGGAGGCGGAGGGGGAAGACTCCTAGCCGTCAGGATCCGTCCTTCTTCGGCAGCGGCACCGCCTGCCCCTCCGGAATCGGCGACCTGTAGGGAACCCCGCCGATCGTCGCCGCATGCGCCTCCTTCGCGCGCCGCAGCAAATCCGCATCGAGGATGATCTCGGCACCCATCAGCGCCAGCGCCTTCGTCGCCACCTGCGCCCCCTTGATCGAGCCCGGCGTCCCGTGCGACGCGCTCGTCGCCCAGGAGTGCCACGGGATGTGCTCGGCCGCGGTCGTCACGCTGAACTCGACAGTCGGCGCGATATAGCTCACCTCGGCCACGTCGGAGGAGCCGCCCCCGGCGGGCAGTGGCTGGTCGGCCAGGTGATCGATCGTGTCGCGAAGCCCCGAGGTCTCCACCTTGAGGAAGGTCTGGAGCTTGCGGGCGAAGGTCTGGTCGGCCTCGCCGAACCGCGGCGGCCCCACCCGTTCCAGGTTTGCCTGCATGGCCTCCTGAAGCGGGCGCACCAGTGTGTACGGGTGGACACCGGTGATCAGGAAGACCTCGTATTCGGTGCGCGTCATCTTCGCGGCGCCGTCGGCGATGTCCAGGATCCAGTCGTAGCTCTCCTCGACGGCGGTCCGGGTGGTGTCCCGCACGTAGTACCACACGCGGGCGTACTCTGGCACCACGTTCGGCGCGTCGCCCGCGTTCGGGATCACGTAGTGGATGCGTGCGCTCGGCTCGACGTGCTCGCGCATCATGTTGACCCCGTGGTTCATGAGCTCGACGGCGTCCAGCGCGCTGCGCCCGTTCCAGGGGTCGAAAGCACCGTGGGCGGCCTGTCCGCGGAAGGTGACTTCGAAGTTGTTCAGCGCGCGCGCCCGGTTGTTGCTGACGGCGGTCCGCTGGCTCGGGTGCCAGACGATCGACGCGTCGAGGTCGTCGAAGAGGCCGTCGCGGGCCATGTAGACCTTGCCGACCACGGTCTCCTCGGCGGGCGTGCCGTAGAGGCGGACGGTACCGGGCGTTCCGTGCTCGGCCATCATGCGTTTGACGGCGATGGCGGCGGCCACCGAGGCCGCGCCGAAGAGGTTGTGGCCGCAGCCCTGTCCGTGGGGGTGCGCGTCTTTGCGGGGGGCGCGCAGGGGCACCACGGCGTTGCCGATGTTGGGGAGCGCGTCGTATTCGGCGAGGACGCCCAGGATGGGGCGGCCCGATCCCCACGACGCGACGAAGGCGGTGGGCAGGCCCGCGACGCCGCGCTCGACGGTGAAGCCTTCGGCCTCGAGGACATCGGCGAGGTAGCCGGCGGACTGGTGCTCCTCCAGCGCGATCTCGGCGAAGTCCCAGAGGCGCGACGACATTTCCGTGACGAGGTCCTCCAGGGCGGTGGCGTGGGCGAGGGCGGATGTCTTGCCCTCGTCGACGGACTGGGGGGAGGCGGGGGCGGGGGGGTGCGTGGCGAGCAGCGTGGCGGTGACGAAGCCGGCGAGCCTCATGGGGTCTGGTCCTTTGGTGATCTTGAATCGGTTCGAAGATGGACGGCGTGGGGACACCATTATCGGGCAACGGACCATGATCCGCACGTGCAACGGCCTCCGGTAGCCGTCCGCAGACAGTAGAGGACTCGCGCACCCATGTGCACTCCGTTACTGTCCGGCATCACTCAAGTCGTTGAACCACTGGCAGGAATGGAGAGACGGTGCGTCGCACTTCCGTACATCCCATCGGCACTGCCGGCACGCTCCTGCTGGCGGTCCTCCTTCTCCCCCTGGCCTGCTCGACCGACTCGCGCAGTCCGGGCCAGGATCCCACCACTTCCTCCGACAGTCCTCCCACATTCCAGGTCGACCCCACCTGGCCGCACGAACTCCCCAACGACTGGATCCTCGGCTCGATCACCTCGGTCTTCGTCGACGACCGGGACCACGTCTGGATCACGCACCTGCCCGAGACGCTCACGCCCGAGGAGATCGCCGCGGTGCAGGATCCGCCGATCGGGGAATGTTGTGTCCCCGCTCCGGTTGTCATCGAGATCGACCCCGACGGGAACGTAGTGCAGGCGTGGGGCGACCCCGCCACGCAGGACGTGTCGGAATTCCCCCGTAACTCCCACGGCCTCTTCATCGATCACAACGGCTTCGTGTGGATCGGGACCTACCGCCACCACCGCGTCATGAAGTTCACCCGCGACGGCCGGCACCTCATGACCCTCGGCCGCTACGACGAGAACGGCGGCAGCAACGACACGGAACTCCTGGGCGGCCCCGCCGGCATCTGGGTCGACCCCGAAACCGACGAGGTGTTCGTCGCCGACGGCTACCGCAACCGTCGCGTCATCGTCTTCGACGGAGAGACGGGCGACTATCTGCGGCACTGGGGCGCCTACGGTGAACCTCCGGACGACGAAGCGGCCTACGACTACGGGGGCCGCACGGAGGCAAGCCCTCCCCCGCCCCAGTTCTCCACCGTGCACGGTCTCGTCGGCTCGCAAGACGGCCTCCTCTACGTCGCGGACCGGCGCGGCAACCGAATCCAGGTCTTCCGGCGGGATGGCACCTACGTGACCGAGAAGACGATCGCGCCACTCACCCACGCGTCGGGTTCGGCCTTCGTGGTGGCGCTGTCACCCGACGACGGGCAGCACTGGCTCTACCTGGCCGACGGCACCAACCACAAGGTGTGGATCCTGCGCCGGTCGGATCTGGAGGTGGTGGGCGAGTTCGGGCGCGGGGGCCGCCAGGTGGGGCAGTTCATACGCCCCCACGGGATGGACGTGGACTCGCGGGGCAATATCTACGTGGGCGAGGCGTCGACGGGGAGACGGGTGCAGAAGTTTGTGGCGGGGTGAAACTGACGTGCCCCGATGATGGCCGCCATCACAAACCTCGATCGCCGCGCGGTAGCCGTCCGAACAGCACTGCGGGATTCCGCCCGCGAGTTAACAGCGGCGAGACCCGCCGGCCGACTCTGCCGGCTCCGTCAACGACGCCCTGCAAGGAGGGTCGCCGGGCCGCCGTACGTCAAGGCGTGGGTGTTCGCCGGTTAGGGGAGAACTTGATCTTGGTCCAGTTTTCCACCTGGCCGCAGTCGGACGCATACGGACGATACCGAGCCTGGCGTACCGCACGCAGCACTGTCTCATCAAAGGCCGGCGAGCCCGAATGCGACTCCAGCCTGGAGTCGAGGACCACCCCTCGCTCGTCAACCAGGATCGCCACTGTGGTTGTGCCCCCACGGCGGATCCCGGAGTTGACGGCAACCGGAACGGCGATCCCTATCAGTTGCGGGGCCGCATCGCACTGCGCTTGAGGGACGATCGGTCGAGACGGCTGCCGTGGCGCGCTGGCGCATCCGGCCACCAGGATCGCGCAGAAGAGCTGCACGGCCACGACCCGGGTCGTGATCGGGACACCCCTCCTGCCGGGCGCGGTTGAATCGCCAGCACTGCGACACGAACTTCGTACATTCATCGTGACCCCCTCCGTTCCACCTGGACCGCGCCCTGGGATGAACTCCCTGGCCAGGAGGGCCACGAAGCCGCAATCCTTCCGGTCTCGGCGGTCTGTTTGCCAAAGCCGTACTTCATGGTCGTCCACATCTCCGCGGGTTCGCATTTGACGAAACCAGGGTGATATCGGGATCTGCTCGCGGCTCGAAGTGCCGCCTGGTCGAATCGGTCCCATCCGGAACGCGCCTCGACCTTCACTTGCCGGACGAATCCGCGCTCGTCAACGAGGAGCGCCACCGTGGTTTCACCCCGCCGGTCCCCGGCGTTGAGTTTTTCCGTCAAGAAAACCGTGCCGGGCCGGGGTGGATAGTGGCACAGACGGGGCTCGAAGGAAATGGACAGGCTGATCCACACCGGGATCGCATTCCCCCTGTTCCGGGCCGGCTCGAACCGGTGGACCCGCGCGACGCGCAACGCCGCCTGGTCCACGGTTTCGTTCCGCTGACTGCGGGACCCGAGGCGCATCCGGCCACCAGCACGCCCCCGACAGCCACCAGGCGCCGCCAGTCTCGCCCTGTCGGAGGCTCCACGATGTACACTACACACGGTTCCGGGCGACTCTCATCCAGGGGACTTCGTCCTTCGGCGTCATAGCCAATATTGCGATTCCCCGGCGACCTTGTCACTCTCTGCTTTCCGTCAATCTCTTCTTCCTCCTCACGCGAATCTCCCACAGGACGACATCTGACATGAACCTGGCGACTCTGCTGCCGCGTATTCCCCGACCAGCGATTGGCTCCGCCATCATCTCCCTGGCCATTGCCGCTGTCACGGTGGCGGGCCACTACCCACCCCACCTCACCGCCCAATCCGTCGACACCCTCGCCTTCAAGGACCTCGGCTACCGCATGGTCGGCCCCTACCGCGGCGGGCGCTCCACCGCCGCGACCGGATTCCTGAACGACCCCGACCGCTGGCTGATGGGCACCACCGGAGGCGGCGTCTGGGAAACCACCGACAACGGGGTCTCCTGGGAGAACATCTCCGACGGGTACTTTGGGGGGTCGATCGGCGCGGTCCGGGTGGCCGACTCGGACCAGAACGTGATCTACGTCGGGGAGGGCTCGGCCTGCATCCGGGGAAACACCTCCACCGGGCGGGGCGCGTGGAAGTCGATGGACGATGGACGGACCTGGTCCTTCATCGGCCTTCCCGAGGCGGGGCAGATCCCGCGCATCGAGGTGCACCCGCACGATCACGACCTCGTCTACGTGGCCGCACTCGGTCATCCCTTCGGCAAGAACCCCGAGCGGGGGATCTTCCGCTCGCGCGACGGGGGCGACACCTGGGAGCACGTGCTGGCGCTCAACGACTCGACCGGCGCGTCCGATCTGGCCATGGACATGACCAACCCGCGCATTCTGTATGCGGGAATGTGGCGCGGGGAGCGGAAGCCGTGGGCGCTGATTTCGGGCGCGGAGGAGGGCGGTGTCTACAAGACGACCGACGGGGGCGACACGTGGACGAAACTGGGAGGGGGTCTCCCCGAGGGGATCGTGGGGAAGGTGGGCGTGACCGTTTCGCCCGCGGATCCGGACCGGGTGTGGGCGATCATCGAAGCCGAGCCGGACGGGGGCGTCTATCGGTCCGACGACGGGGGCGAGACCTGGACCCGCACCAACTCGAACAACAACCTGCGCCAGCGTGCCTGGTACTACACGCACATCCAGGCCGACCCGGTCGACCCGAACACGGTCTACGCGCTCAACACACGCCTGTACCGCTCCGTCGACGGCGGCGCGACCTTCGAGATGATCCCCGTCCCCCACGGCGACGTGCACGACCTGTGGATCCACCCCTCGGACCCCAGCCGCATGGTGGTGGCAAACGACGGGGGCGCGCAGGTCACCGTGAACAACGGCGAGACCTGGTCGACCTACTACAACCAGCCCACCGCCGAGTTCTACGACGTGATCGTCGACAACGGCTTCCCCTACCGGCTCTACGGCGCCCAGCAGGACAACACGACGATTTCGGTGCCGTCCTGGTCGGATGTGAACACCCTGTACCCCAAGCAGCACTGGCTGAATGTGGGTGGCTGCGAGACGGGACCGATCGCCCTTCACCCGGACCACCCGCACATCGTCTACGCCGGGTGCTACGGCGGCGTGATGGACCGCTACGACCTCGAGTCCGGGCAGCGGCGCAACATCATGCTCTACCCGCAGCTGCAACTGGGGATGGCGGCGAGGGACCTGCAGCACCGCTTCCAGTGGGTGTCGCCGATGGTGGTCAGCCGGCACGACCCGACAGTGATCTATCACGGGTCGCAGTACGTGAACCGCTCCCGCGACGAGGGCGTGACCTGGGAGACGATCAGCCCCGATCTGACGACGGACAATCCCGCACACCAGGAACAGGCGGGCGGGCCGATCAATGCCGACGTGACCGGGGTGGAGATCTACAACGTGGTCTTCTCGATCGCGGAGTCGCCCTTCGACGCGAACGAGGTCTGGGCGGGCAGCGATGACGGGCGGGTGCACTTGACCCGCGATGGCGGCGCCAACTGGACCGACATCACCCCTGACGGGATGCCCGAGCTGGGGACGGTGGACGAAATCGAACTGTCGGTACACCGCGCGGGGCGGGCGTACATCGCCGTGCAGCGATACCGGATCGACGACTTCGACCCCTACATCTTTCGCACCGACGACTTCGGCGCGTCCTGGACCCTCATCGCCGACGGCATCCCCTCCGGTCACCCCGTGCGCACCGTGCGGGAGGATCCGGGCAAGGACGGCCTCCTCTTCGCGGGCACCGAGTTCGGCGTCTTCATCTCGTTCGACGCGGGCGACACGTGGCAGAGCTTCCAGCGCAACCTCCCGGTCACCCCCGTCACGGGGATGCGCGTGGCCCACGACGACCTGATCCTCTCCACGCAGGGACGCTCGTTCTGGATCATGGACGACATCTCTCCGTTGCGTGAGATCGAGGAGGCGGTGTCGGCCGGGACCCACCTCTTCCAGCCGCGCGACGTGCGGCGCCTGACCAACCTGGGCACCCCGGGGTTGGCGGAACTGAATCCCGAGCCGGCGCCGCCGGGCGCCCAGATCCACTACTACCTGGCCGAGGAGCCCGATGACGACATCCGGATCGAGGTGCTGGACCCGCGTGGAGAGGTGGTGCGGACCTTCCACTCCGATTCGGCGGCGGCCGAGGAGGCGGACGGTGAGCGGATCACCGCGGACGCCGGACTGAACCGCATCGCCTGGGCGCTGCACTACGCGGGACCGGAGATGCCCGAAGGATCCGTCGTCTGGGGTTACACCGGTGGCGTCAAGGCACCCCCCGGCACCTACACGGTTCGGCTGACCGCGGGCGAAACCATGGCGGAACGGGACTTCGAGCTGCTCCCCGACCCACGCATCCCCGAAGTGGTCGCGGCCAGCTACGAGGAGCAATTCCGCGTCGCCATCCTTGCACGCGACTCCATCAACTCCATCTCACGGGCCATCGACGACCTTGCCGCCATCCGCGAGCAGGTAGAGGAGGTCATGGAACGGGCCCGCGCGGCGGACCAGCAGGACGCGCTTCAGCCACTGGCCGACACGCTGACCGAAAAGTCGACGGGGGTCACCGAAGACCTCATGCAGACGAAGAACCGGTCCAACCAGGATCCGATCCGCTTCCCGCCCCGGCTGG
Source organism: Longimicrobiales bacterium (assembly GCA_965211795.1). Classification (GTDB taxonomy): domain Bacteria; phylum Gemmatimonadota; class Gemmatimonadetes; order Longimicrobiales; family Gaopeijiaceae; genus Bin94. The sequence continues at coordinate 1,026,498 of OZ242973.1, read as the reverse complement.
ACAACCAGTGGCTCGAACTGTACGGCCGCGTGACCGGGTCGGACGGCTACATCTCCGGCGGTCCCGAAGGTGCGCCGCACGCGGGGACGATGCAGCGCCTCGAGGACCTGCTGGAGGAGTGGGACGCCGTGCGAGTGCGCTACCTGGATCTCCTCGAGAACGAGCTGCGCCGCTTCAACGAGGCGGTGGAGCGGCTGGGGCTGCCGGCGGTCGTGTTGCCACGGAGGGGGAGGATTGTGAGCTGATCGAAGTGGCGCGGCCCCGCATCCTGCCTGGAACGCCGATCACCCCCATTACGTAGATTAAGACAACGCCGTGCGCACCCCCCCGCGTCAGAGGAGTAACCCGAACAGGAATCGGCCCCATGGGACTCAAGGACGAATTCAAGCGATACCTCCCCGAGCGGCGGAAGCGTTGTGCCGCGATCATCCACTCCGCCTCGGCGGTCGCGGCTGGAGCGGCGGGGGTAGCGATGGTTCCCGGTTCGGACTCGGTCGCCATCGCGCCTGTACAGGTGGCCATGATCACCGCGCTGGCCGACGAGTTCGACATCCCCTGGACCGACGGCGCCGTTCGCTCGACCCTCTACGCCACCCTCGGCACGATGGTCGGCAAGGGAGGGGCGAACCTTGTGCTTCGCTGGGTGCCGGTGTACGGGAACCTGGTGAGGGCGGCCGTGGCGGTGAGCGTCACCCAGGCGCTCGGCTGGGCGGTTGTGAACAAGCTGGAAAAGGACGGGAAGCTCGTCTGACGCGAGGCGGGGATTGCTGCAATCCACGGGGGTACCGCTCAAGGTCATGAGGGATTCGTGCTGCGACGCATCCGGGGATGGGCCACCGCGTTCACCCGTCCGCAATGTAAGGAAAACATTACATTTTGTAATGTCCAGTATACTATCCCGCCACACTGTACCGGGTTTCATCGCTCTTGCCATCGCCTGCGGCGGCGGCATGCCCAGACCGCTCGAACCCGAGCCCGTCGATCAATGTCCCGAACCCGGTGAAGGGATCGACATCGGTGGAATCGAGGGGACGGGGGCCGACACGGAGCGTGCACCGACCCGGCGCCTGGTGCTGATGGGGGGCGGTGGCGAAGACGACTCGGCGGCCCGGCAATTCGTGGAGGCGGCGGGCGGCGGAGACATTGTCATCCTTCGGGCGACCGGCTCACTCACCAGCTATCCCCAGTACTTCTCGGTCACGCTCCAACCGGACCCCGTCCCCGCCACCGTCGTCACCGTGCGAACGACCCGGCCCGAGTCGGGCGGCGATCCGGCGGTGCTGTGCCGGGTCGAACGCGCCGAAGCGCTGTGGCTCGCGGGGGGCAATCAGTGGCACTACCTGGGGCGATGGCCCGACACGCTCCACACTGCTCTCGCGGCCGCGACCGCGCGGGGCGCTGCGTTCGGTGGCACCAGCGCAGGCGCGGTCTCGCTTGGCGAGGCGGCCTTCGACGCCGAGTTCGGGACGGTCACCTCTCCCGAGGCGCTGTCCGATCCGTTGCGCCGCGAAGTGAGCATCAGCATGCCGGCCTTCGCCCAGCCGGAACTCGCGGCAACGCTGGTGGACAGTCACTTCATGGAGCGCGGGCGCGAGGGAAGGCTTCTCGTATTCCTGGCGCGATTCCTGGATGCGCGTGGTGAGGGGCCGGTGGTGGGGGTGGGGCTGGACGAGGGGGTGGCGCTGGTGATCGAGGATGAGACGTACGCGGTGTCCACTGAAGGGACCGGAGGCGCATGGCTGTACGAAGTCTCCGGCCCGGCCGAACTCGCCGCAGGGGTGCCGCTGACCCTGGATGGCATACGGCGTGTCGTGCTCCGCAATGGCGCTGCGGGCGACTGGCCCTTCGACTTCGAGAACGCGACGGACGCGCGGGTACTCAGGGTGGAGGACGGGGTGGTCCTGGTGGGCGAGGCGGGTTGACCCCTACCAGGCCACCGCCGCGCTGTTGTTCCGGTTGTGCGAGGCCGCCCTCAATGCCCCCGTCTCCGGATCCCGCCTGACCGCCACCCACAACCCCTCGCCCGCGAGGCGCGCCTCCCACGGATCCAGTTCCTCGTAGGCGTATCCGGTGCCGTCCAACACTTCGGGCGGGAACCCGCCGGCCGGAACCCGGAAGGTGAGCTGGAAGGTCGCGGGATCGGTGTTGGGGTAGAAGAAGTCGGGGGTGTTGATCGCCTCGTCGACGGTCTGGCCGAAGTGCATCACGCCGAGCAGCGCCTGGAAGGTGCGGTGGTGGAGACCCGACCCCATCGAGGCGAAGCCGAGGAGCGGCCGGCTGTCGTGGAAGAGGATGCCCGTTTCGGTGGGCGCGGGAAGCCGCGAGCCGGGCTCGAGCCGCGCGATCTGTTGCTGCTGGAAGGAGGCGGGGTCGCCAATGGTGATTCCATCCACAACGATGGCGGTCTTGCCCCACAACACCGCGTTGATGCTGTGCGTGATCGCGGCGATGTTGCCGTCCGCGTCGATGGCGACGACGTCGTCGGAGTGGCCGGGGGTGGCGGGGGCCCACATCCCGAAGGGCAAGCCCGCCTCCATGATCGCCCAGAAGGCCTCGGCGTGCTCGGGAGTGACGCGCTGTTCGGACGTGAAGTCCGGGCCGAAGAGCGCGGTCAGAGTCGCCGGGGGCAGGAAGTCCAGCATGAAGTTGCGGGTGACGTCGAGCGCCTTGCGCAGCGCGTCTGCGGACTCCGTCCAGTGGCCGTCCTCCACCAGTCCTGACGCCGCGGCCAATCGCTGAGCCTCCACGAGAGCCACACCACCGGCGTTGGGGGGCGGATTGGTGTAGACGGTGTAGCCCCCGCCCAACTCCGCCGCAAGCGGGTCCTGCCACAACACCTCGTACGCGGCCAGGTCCTCGACGGTCATCCGTCCACCGTCTGCCTGCACCGCCGCCGCGGCCCTTTCGGCCCACGGTCCCCGATACATGTAATCCGTCCCCTGCTCGGCCACCTCACGCAGCGTCGCGGCCAGCGCGGGCTGCGCGAAAATGTCTCCCTCCACGTACGGCGAACCGTCGTCCTTCAGGAACGCCGCATGCGTCTCGGGAAGGCGTGCCAGGTCCAGCGCGCGAATCGTCCAGTAGCCGGCCATCTTCTCCGAAACCGGGAACCCGTTCTCGGCCACGTGGATCGCCGGCTTGAAGATCTCCGCCCACGGCAGCCGTCCGAAGCGCTCGTGCGCCGCGCCCACACCCTTCATGAAACCGCCCACCAACGCCGTGCGCCCGCCCACCTCGGTGCCGTACATCCCATCGGGTGACGACATGTCGATGCCGCCCGGAATCGTCAGCGGGTCGTCTTCACCGAGCACGGTGTTCCACTCGGCGTTCATGGTGTGCACCGAGTCGGTGCCGGCGTCGTAGTACACCAGCGACAGGATCCCGAAATAGCTGATCGGGGCACCCGCGGTGAGCGCGACCTGGGCGAGCGCCGCGGTGAGGGCCGCGTCGATCGCGCCGCCCCCCTGTTTGAGCGCTTCGAGCCCGGCACGCGCGGCGAGTCCGTTGTATGCCACGGTGACCGCGCCCCTCTCGCCCGTGGCCACGCCCGCCTCGGTGCGGTCTACCAGCTGGGCGGCCATGAAACGGTCGTAGTCTTCGGCCCAGTTCTCGGGGGACAGGTCGGGTGCCTGTGGCGCGCACGCCGGGAGAGCGAGCAAAGCCAGCGGCAGAAGGTGGGCGAATCGTTTCGGGCGGGTTGATTCCTGTCTCATTTCGCTATTCTCCGGGCAATGATCCATGATCTCCATTGGTCGGACCCGGTCTGCCATGGGGCAGAAGTCCGCCGCGTCGACCGGTACGGTCCAACTGCGACTCGAGCCGCATTTACTCCGACGCCGGCCGCCGCCTCAGCCACTGCTCCCACCACTCCAGCTGCACCCACGTCCGGTGCACCGTCCGCCAGGGAGTCCACCCTCCGTGGTAGGAGTCCGGGTAGCGCACGAACCGGGCGGGAACCCGTTGCTTGCGCAGCGCCACGTACATCTGTTCCGCCTCCTCGATGGGGACTCGATGGTCCGATTCCCCATGTACGAACATGGTCGGCGTCGAGACCCCCTTCGCGTGAATGATGGGAGACGAGCGCATCAGGTTCTCCAGTCCCCGCTCCTCCCATGGCGGTCCGTAGAATTCGCTCTCCTTGGTGCGGGGGATGTCGGCCACCCCGTAGTCGCTGACCCAGTTCGATATTGACGCGCCCGCGATGGCGGCCGCAAACCGGTCCGTCTTCGTGATGACCACGTTGGTCATGTAGCCGCCGTAGGAGTAGCCGGTCACGCCCATCCGGGCCGTGTCGATGTCGTAGTTGGCGATCGCGTGGTCGACCCCGGCCATGATGTCCTCGTAGTCCTTGAACCCCCACCCGCCCCACGTCCCCCACCGGAAGTCCTCGCCGTAACCGGTCGACGCGCGCGGGTTCGTGTAGAGCACCATGTAGCCCTGCGCCGAGAGGAGTTGGCGGTCGAAGGAGAAGTCGTTGCCGTAGGCGCCGTGGGGCCCGCCGTGAATCTGGAGGATCATGGGGAAGCCGTCGCCGCCCCCACCCCCGTCCCCGTCGTACCCCCGCGCGGGCAGGATCCACCCCTCCACCTCGGTGCCGTCCTCGCTGCGAAACAGCAAGCGATCGGGCGAAGCAATGGCCACATCGGCCAGCAGCGCCCCGTTCACCTCGCTCACCCGGGTCTCGCCGCCGCCCCCTACCGCCGCGACCCATATGTCCCCCGGCCTCACGGGATCGGTGGCCCGGTACGCCATCCGCGAATAATCGGCGGAGAAGGAGAAACTCCCGAGCCGGCGATCGCCGTGGGTGACCTGTTCGACCTCCCCACCCCCGGCCGGAACCCGAAAGAGATGACTGTTGCCGCTTGCGCTGGCGGAGAAGTAGACGTGCCTCCCGTCCGGCGCCCACGACGCCCCACCCGGAATCAGGTCCCAGTCGGCCGTGAGGTTGCCGGAGCGCTCACCCGTCGCCGCGTCGAAGACGAAGAGCTCCGACGACGCCCCCCGGTCCCGCCCCTCCCGGATGATCACATCCAGCCCCTCGTTGCCCCGCACCACGATCCGCCCACCATACGGAGACCACGCAGGCGAGGAGTAGTTGTACTCGTCGTCGGTGAGCCGAGTGACGTTGCCGTCCACGTCCACCGTCCACAGGTCGCTCCGCTCGTAGCTGTGCTCGTCGCGCTGGTGGCTGTCGGCGGTAAACGCCAGTCGTCGCCCATCCGCGCTCCAGGCCAGTCCCCCCGCGTTCACACCCAGATCGGTGAGCTGCCGGGCCTCGCCCCCCGCGGCGGGAATCACATGGATCTCACGGGGCGGCGTCGCTCGCGGATCCCGCGGGTCCGGCAGGTAGCCACGCCGGTCGAAGCGATAGTTCATCCAGTCGTAGTCGCGCCCGTCGAAGCGCTCCACCGTGCGTCGCTCGAATTCCGACGCGTAGGTGCGGGGCGGCGCGGGGGGCGGGCGCACCGGCGCCGTGAACGCGATCCACATCCCGTCCGGACTGAAGACGGGGGATCCGCCGAGGCCCTCGATCTGGAAGGCTTCGCCCGCCGGACGGTCCATGCGAAGGAACCAGGTCCCGCCACTGGTGCGGCCGTCGGGGCCGGGGCGTCTGGAGCTGAAAACGAGGTGCCGACCGTCGGGGGTCCACCTCGGGGACGAAGCGCTGAAGCTGGGGCTGGTCAGGCGCACCGGCTCTCCGGACCCATCGGCGTTGGCCAGCCAGATCTCGCTGTGGCGACTGTTCTCCTCTTCCACCACCCAGCTGACCACATAGGCGACCCGCGACCCGTCGGGTGATAGCGCCGGGCTGCCGGCGTTCTTCAGCCGGTAGTAGTCCTCCAGTTCCAGGGGACGGCGTTCCTGCGCGGCGATGGGGACGGCCGCAACAAGCCCAGCGAAGATGGTGGCGAAGCAAAGCAGGGCGCACCACTCCCCCCAGGGACCCCTCGCAGCCCAGGTCCGCCCATCCGGCAAATTCCACAAACGCAAGATCATGACTTCCTCCAGTGCTGCGCACCTTGACGCCCCTCGCGGCATCCGAGGGGTTCCAACCATGGCCGACGTGATGATCGGCAATGTGGAGCCGCGACGCCCGCCCGTCCAATGCTCCTGCACTCCCGGCAACGAATCTCCGCGCATCCGGGCGGCAGCCTCACCCCACGCCCCTACCCGATCCCCACCTCGATCCTCCGCCAGTGGCCCCGCCGAAAGCGTGCCATTCCGAGGACGCAGCGGGTCATGTGCCCGAGCAGGATCGCCAGCCAGATGTGCCAGGCCTCCAGCCCGACCGTCTCCTGCAGGACCCAGCACACGGCAAGCGGCAGCGCGAGCTGCGAGATGAGCGAGATGTACATCGCGCCGCGCGTGTCGCCCGTCCCCTGCAGCGCCCCGTTGTATGTGAGCGCCACGGCGACGAAGACCCCGGAGACGCTGAGGAATGCGAGCAACTGAGCTCCGACGGATGCGACTGCCGGATCGTCCATGCCGAAGATACCCAGTAGCCGGCCGGGGACCGAGAGGAAGAGGATCCCCACTCCGACCGCCACCGCGACCCCGATTCGGGAGGCCATTCGAGCCCCGAGCACCGACCGCTCAGGCTTGCCGGCACCCAGGTTCTGGCCCGCGAACGCCGCCGTCGCCCCCATGATCCCCACCGAGGTCCAGGTGACGAGCGAGAAGAGCTGGGAATAGCCGACCGAGTAGGCCGCCTGCGCCTCCGCGCTGTTGGCCAGCGACCCGATGAAGCGCAGCAGAATCACGCCACCGACATTCATCGCCACGCCCTGAATCCCGGTCGGCAGCCCGAACCGGAAGAGCTGGCGGATGACCGCCGGATCCGGCCGCCAGTTCAGCCCCCGGTGGATGTGGATCACCCAGCGCCCGCTCACCAGGAAGCCGGCCGCGGCAACGGTTATGATCCCGGCCGCGATCACGGTCCCCATGGCCGCCCCCGTCGTGCCGAAGGCAGGGACCGGCCCCAGTCCCCGGATCAGGATCACGCTGATCGCCACGTTCAGGATGGTCATCGCGATGCCCAGCCGCAGCGGCGTGCGCGCGTCCCCCGCCGAGCGCAGCGCCCCGCCCAGCATGAAGAACACCATCGTGCCGAAGTTGAAGATGAACATCGTGCGGATGTACGGCAGCGCCTCCGCCTGAACCGCCGGCGCCGCATTGACGAGGTTCAGGAGCGACGGGGCGAGGAAATAGCCGAGTGGGGCGAGGATCCCCACGCAGAGGATCCCGGCGGTGAGAAACGCCTGGTAGACGACCCTGTTGACCGTCTCGGGTTCGTTCCTGCCCGCGAACCGGGCCACCAATACCCCCATCCCGGTGAAGAGCGACCCGATGAACACCTGCACGACCAGGTAGATCTGCCACGACACCCCGATCGCCGCGTTGCCGGCATAGCCGACGAAGTGCCCCACCATGGCGTGATCGACGAGGCCCTGCACACCACCGATTACGTTCTGGAGCATCGTGGGCCAGGCCAGCATCCAGACGGCGCGCCCGATGGGGCCCTCCACGATGGACCGGTCGAAGGGGCGTCCTCTCTGCTCGGTCACGGCGACGGCGCCCGCATTCCGGCCGCGCGGGTGCGGGAGCGAACCGCTATCGGTTTCTCACGAGCCGCGAACCGGTGAAGGCACCCATGACTCCAAGCACCGGGTTGAGCCACGCGAGCCACCTCGGTTGCTGCGCCGAGTTCATCGCCTCGGTCATGCTCACATCCAGGGACCGGATGCCTTCGGCCGCGGGAGCGTCCACCATTGCCATTGCCACGCCCAGCACCACCACAAGCACGATGAGCATCAGCAGTCCGCGGTCGTCGGCGGCCACCAAAGTGCACACGAGCCCACCGATCGTCCCCGCGAGCAGGCTGACGAAGATCGAGCCGAGCAGCCACATTCCCGACACTTCCCAGCTCTCCGGCCGGAAAGCGCCGTCCGCGCCCAGAACCATCCACAGGGCTGCGAAAAGGAGGAAGATCGCACCGGCCATCACGACCCACCCCAGCACCGCACCGCCAACGTTGCGGACGTGGTTCACGATTCCTCCTTCCGATGCCGAGAACAAAATGCAGGACCGAAAGGAGGGTAAGCGGAAACGGACTTTCCGGGCAAGCGGTCGTTTCGGCACATGACCGGTCGTTGGGGCCGGAGGCCATCGGTCGACAAAGCCTCTATCTTTGTCAGCCCCCCAACCCGATCGACGGGGATGAATCCCGACGCCATTGCCGGTGGATGAATCCCGACACCGGAGACGCCATGAACCGAGCACCCGCGCACACCGACCAGGGCACGCCGACGGTCGAACTTGCCTACCCCATCGCCGCAAGCGCCGACACCGTTTGGAACATCCTCACCGACCCCGCCCGCTTCTCCGCCTGGATGCAGGGTGACGTCACCTTCGACCCTCACCCCGGAAGCCCGTTCAGGGCCGTCTTCACGAACTACGGAATCACCATGAGCGGCGAGATCCGGTCCGTCGAACCTGACGCCCGCCGCCTCGTCCTGACCTGGGGCGCCGAATCGGGACCGCAGGCGACGGAGTACCCGGCCGGGTCGTCGCTGCTGTCGTTCGAGGTCCACCCGGATGGAGCCGCGTCCCGCCTGGAACTCCGCCACACCGGTCTGCCATCTGCGCGCGCTGCAAGGGAGCAGGAGGGCGGCTGGTACTTTCAGCTCAGCCGCCTCGACCTGGCGGCCAACCGCGCCGACCTGGCCGCCGGCCTCGATCGCACCCTGCCCGAATGGATCGCAGCCTGGAACGAGCAGGACGAAGAGAAGCGCATGGCCGCGCTCGGCCGCTGCTGCGCCGATGACATCACCTTCCGTGACGACTGGACCGGGCTCAGCGGCATCGGCCTGCTCGGCATGCACATCGCCAACTGCCACCAGTACATGCCCGGCTACACCCTGGAACACACCGGTGACGTGCGGATCTGCCGGGGCGAGGCGCTGGTCGGATGGCGCGCCACCGGCCCGGGCGGCCCCAGCGAAGGGTTCAACCACATCCAGGCCGACCCGGACGGGACGATCCGTCGCGTGACGGGCTTTCAGCAGGGCTGATGTATATTGCGCTTTACATAATGTAAGGTTGGCATTACATCGGGGGCCCGGGCGGCTCGCCTACCCCCTTCGCCTCGGAGCCGGCGGCAGGGCCTTCTCCACCTCGAGCATGCGGGCCTGCTCGTCCTCGTTGGGCAGCCGCCCTCTGGCCGCCCCGATGTTGTCCAGCATGTGGCGGGCCTGGCTGGTGGCCGGGGTCACGCACGTCACCGCCGGGTGCGCGGCCGCGAACTTCAGGAAGAACTGTGCCCAGGTGGTGGCCCCGAACTCGGCTGCCCACTCCGGCACCTCCTGGCCCGACGCGCGCGTAAAGAGGTTCCGTCCGAAGGGCACGTACACCAGGATCCCGATGCCCTGGTCCTGGGCGATCGGGAAGATGTCGTCCGCAGCGCTCGTGTTGTTGAGCGCGTAGTCGATCCCGATGAAGTCGAGCGGGTAGTCCTGCATGGCCTGGGCCAGCGCCGGGTACTGGCGCTTGCTCGTGCTGGTGATCCCGAGGTAGCGAATCCGCCCCTCGGCCTTCAGTTCCTCAAGGATCCCCACCTGGACGGGCGGATCACCCAGGTTGTGCACCTGGATCAGGTCCATGACGTCGACCCCGAAGTACCCGAACGAACGCTCGATCTGCGCCCGCGCCCGGTCCGGGTCCGCCGACCCGCCGCCACGCCCGGCCACGTTGACCTTGGTGGCCCAGAAGATCTGGTCCGTGATCCCCATCTCGGTCGCGAGCTGGCCCGACACCTCTTCGGAAGCACCGTAGCTGGGGGCCGTGTCGAAGACCGTGGCGCCGTTGTCCGTGAAGGTCTTCAGGACCTCGCCCAGCGCGGCCACATTCTCGCCGCCGGCGACCCGCCGGAATGTGGCCGAACTGCCCAGGCCGATGATCGGCAGCTGTTCGCCCGTGGACGGAACCGCTCGGGTGATCAGATCCTGCGGGCGAAGCGCCCCGAGCATGCGGGGACTGAGGGAGACTGCCGCGCCAGCCGCGGCGGTGGTGCGAAGCCAATCGCGTCGAGTCAACATCTTTCGGGTCCTCCTCGGACAGGGAATCCGCCGGTCCACCCACGGACCGGCTCACGGTCAAGGTGCAGGGGGACTTGCAGTCCCGCAATTCACAGGACAGCCGAAGGCGGCTGGGTGTTGGGTCGTAAGGGCCGGCTGGAGGTGCTCTCCGGGGCCCACCGGGAAAGCGCCGACTACCGGTAGATCCGGATCAGGCCCTCTTCCACCGAGCGTTGCCGGTAATCTGTCCCGGCGGCTTGTTCCAGGTGTCCCTGGTAGGCTCCGGGCGAACTCACATCCTCGGCCCAGAAACGCAGCACGGTGCCGGCCCCCGGAATCGCCCCGGCGACGAACGCCCGCGTCCCACCGGCCACAGCCGCATGGTAGACCGTGAACCCCGCCGGCGCCCGGATCGAGTCCGCCGGCGGGCCTTCGAGCCGCAGCACCACCGCCCCGATGTCCTCCTCGCCGTACCGCAACTCGACATTCAGGAAGCCCGGGCGCACCAGCACCGTGACTTCGACCTGCTGCGTCGCCGAATGGCCGTCCGGATCCCGCGCGGTAACCGTGACCGCGCCCCGACCCTCTGTCCGCCCCACGATGGCCAGGACCGACCCCGTCATCGACGCACTCAACACAACCGGGGCCGTGGACGTGGCCGAATACCTAAGCTGGTCGCCGTCCTCGTCCGTGAAATACTGCGACACGTCCACATGCACCGTGTCGAAGGCTCTCAACTCCTGGGCCGGAATCGAGCCTACCGCAAGCGGCGGCCGGTTCGGGGGCGGTTCCGTATCGCCACAGGAGTACGCCACCACGGCAACCGCAGCGGCCAGCAGCACCAGTGCAAACCGTTTCATGACTCCCTCCCGGCATCCTGCGGACCGCCCGTGCGCGACACCGCCGCGCCGGGATCCGGACCCGATCCGGCCGCGCACCCGGATCCGCTTCCTCCGGCTGCGCAGTGATCCAGCCATTTCAAAACGTCTCCGGCGTTGAAGGTGCCATCGCGGTTGCCGAACCAGTCCAGCAGGAGAACCTGCGCCGGAGCCAGCCGGTCCTCTCCGAGCAGCTGATGCGCAGCGTCCTCCACCGAAATCGGCGCCACGATCTCGAATCGGTCCACGATCACTCCCACCAGGTCGGGATGCCCATCGACTCTCACCGTGATCGTGCCCTCGTATACCCCCACACCCAGCCCCTCGGTATTGCGCCTCCACGTGACGGCCTCACCGTTTCCGCCTTCCGTCCGCTCCATCACCAGCCATCCGTCCGCCGAAGCCTCCGCGCTCCAGGTCGCCTCTTCCGCTCCGAACCCGCGAAGACCGGAATACAGAGAGTCGACGGGGGAAAGCGACCATCCGTCAACGCCGTACCCCGCACTCTCCCGCATTTCCTCGATCCCGAGCGGCGGCTGCACCTCGAAGACATCCACGAACATGGCCGGACTGCCCGTCGCGTGCTCGGCCTCCACGACGATGGTGTCGACGTAGGTGCCCACGCCCAGGCCGGTCGGGTTCACTGTCCACGTGACCGCGCCGGGGCCCGCACCCGATGCCGTCTCGAGTCCCAGCCACGGTCCCCCGGAGTGCGTCGCCCACCACCTTGTATCGGGCCTCGGGCCGCTGAAGAGAACCGCGACCGAATCAGCCACGGGTTCCACGCTTCCGACGAGCACCTTGACCGGTGGTCCCGCGGGCCCCAGTTCCAGGTGGCTCGGCAGGAAGTAATACACCAGGAAGGGAATGAGGACGGGATCGACTCCCGTACCCGTCACGGTGATGAACGCTTCATTGTCCCCCTCCTCCATTGCCTCGCCCACGAACCGGTACTGGAAGCGCCCGCGCCCGCGCCCGACGCCTCCCGTCAGAGTGAGCCACTCCGCGTCGCTCGCGGCCTGCCAGGTCATGGAGTGGTCGTCCTTCCCGCTCGGGGCCACGATCACCACTCCGCCGTCGACCGTGTCGTTCGACACAACCGAGTCCACAACCATCCCCGGACGCACCCGCATCGAAAGCGGCACGTCGATCGGGATCTCGAACATGCCGCGTCCGTGGGTGGCCGCGACCAGCCGGCTCGTCCCGGGCTGGGCCGCCAGATCGTACACCGCAACCGTCGGCAGGTCCTCGTCCAGGCGGTTCCAGGTGCCGCCGCCGGTGGCCGAATGGAACACCCCGAGGTCGGTGCCGATGAAGACGCCCTCCAGGTCGGCCGGATCGTAGAGGATCGCGTTGACCGGGTGGTCGGGCAGGTTGCCCGTGCGGTCCTCCCAGGTGCGGCCGCCGTCAACCGTGTGGAAGACGTGGCCGGTCAGGAATCCCCCGGCCACCGCGTAGGCCTGCTCCGGGTCGTCCGGATGCACCACCACGTCGCCGATGAACCTGTCGGGCAGACCCGACCCCGACTGCTGCCAGGTCACGCCACCGTCGCGGGTAACGATCACCTGTCCGTACCGAACGCCCGCGTACACGGTGTTCTCATCGGAGGGCGTGAGTCCTATCGAGCTGATAACCTCGTATTCGTCCGGCGTCCTGTAGATGCGCTCCCAGCGCCCGGCCGCGTTGTCCGTCCGATAGAGGCTCCGCGTGCCGAAGTACAGCCGCTTCGAGTCCACGGGATCCATGACGAGGGGCGGAATGAAGAGTCCCCGCTCGCCGCGGTCGATCCCCCTTGTCACCAGCATCCCGTTCTTTCTCGGGCCAGCGTATCCGGCGCCGGCGATCCACTGCGTCTCGGCATACCAGGTGCCGGGGTCCTCGACATCGAAGGCGGTGTACCCTCCGTCGCCCCCCATGACCTTCTCCCAGACCTTCGTTCCGGTGGCGGACCGCTGGGTGCCCTGGTCCTGAGTGCCCCCCAGCGTGATCCCGGCGATCGACGGGTGCAGGCCTATCCCCCGGTAGTACTGGGCCACGGCCAGGTTGGTCGCCAGCGAGGTCCAGTTCTCCCCGCCGTCTATCGTTCGGTACACGCCGCCGTCGTTCGCCATGTACAGGGCGTTCGGCCCGCGCAAGGTGTCGAAGACCAGCAGGTGCTGGTCGACGTAGATCCCGGTGGGGTGCATGTATTCGTGGTTGTCGAGGAAGTTCTGACCCCCGTTCCCGGACCGGTACAGCCGCAGACTTCCGAAGTAGACTGACTGCGGGTTCGATGGGTGCACGGCGATCGTCATGTCGTACCAGCACTGGTACCAGCAGCTCGCACCGGTGGCCGGCAACTCCTGCCAGCTGGTCGCCCCGTTCACGGTACGGTACATCGTCAGTCCCTCGCCCTTGGACTCGCCCGTCTGGAAGCTCGCGTACAGGGTCTGCGGGGCCGAAGGCGCGATCGCGAGATTGATGCGCCGGGCGATGTCCAGGTTCATCCCCGTCGAGGTGTGCGTCCAGGATGTGCCTGTATTGGACGACTTGTACACGCCGTTGCCGTAAACGGCCGCGTACATGATGGAAGGGTCGGTGGGGTGCACCACCAGATCCGTGGCCGTGCCTTCCAGAACCAGATTCCAGGACCTGCCGCTGTCCGTCGAACGAAAGAGCCCGAAGGTGGAGGCCGCGAGCACCGTGGTCGAGGTCGCGGAACCCGCAGTCGCGCGGTCGATCACCACCCGTGCAATGCGCGCGCCCCCACCCCGGCCCCTGTCGACGTAGGCCTGTGCCCCCAATTGCTCCCACGTCTCACCGGCGTCCAGCGACCGCAGCACCCCGCAACCGTAGTAGCTGTCCCCCGAGAAGTGCTGTTCGCCGGTGCCCGCGTAGATGATGTCCGGGTTCACCGGGTCGATCGCGATCGACCCCATGGCCAGCGAGCACTCCTGATCCGTCAGAGGGCGCCAGTTCTCGCCGGCGTCGTCCGATCGCCAGACTCCACCCTGCGCGCCGCCCGCGTAAATGATGTTCATGTCGGTGGGATGGATGGCGATCGCCGAGACCCGTCCCGCCGTGGCCACTGTGCCGGTCATGACCCGGTCGGGTCCGAGAGCGCGCCAGCGGGTGTCGACGAGCGCCATGGGCAGGATCCCGCCACCGGGCGGCATGGCCCGCTTCTGCCGGAGCGCGTTCTGGAGAAGGACGGCGAGGTTGCGCTCCGCCCCCGAATAGAGGCGCATCCGTTCGTACTCCATGCGCCCCAGGATCTGCTCGGACTCCTGGGCGGTTGCCGGCCGGGGCGCCGCCGAGGCGGCGAGCACGAGAAGCGTTGACGCCGGGGTCACCAAGCGCGAAACCCATCCCCGGGCAATGCCCCGGGAGACAATATCGATCCTCACCAGGTCCCTGTCCCTTCCTGGTCCTTTCGTCAAAATGGGCCGGCGCAGAGATGCCAGAATGCGCTTTCGCCAACAGTTTGTCAAAAGATACTCCACCCTATTGGGCGTGACGGTGGACGCTGCGGCGACTACTTGACGACCGTGACCGACGCCGCTTCCACCGGCTGCTGCCGGTAGTCCGTCCCCGCAACCTGCTCCAGAATCCCCCGGTATTCCCGGGTCGTGCTCGCGTCCTCGGTCCAGAAGCGGAAGAGCGGGCCACGCGTCGGGATCGTCCCTGCCACGAAGGTCCGCACGCCTCCTTCACCCGGAGCGTGATAGAGCGTCAACCCCTCCGCCGCCTGGATCGAATCGGCAGGCGGACCCTCGAGCAGCAATACCGCCGCCCCGATGTCGTCCCCGTCGTAGCGAATCTCGACGGTCAGGAAGCCCGGGGTCCCATGCACCGTGACATCGACCTGCTGCGTCGCCGCCAGGCCGTCCGGGTCCCTGGCGATGGCCTTGATCGTCCCTTCTCCCCGTCTGCGGCCCCTGATGGTCATGATCGACCCGCTTACCGACACCCCCAGCGCCGTCAGATTCCCCGACGTGGCCGCGTAGCTCAGCTGGTCTCCGTCGTCGTCCGCAAAGTACAGGGACAGGTCCACCTGAACGGTGTCCAGCGCCATCACTTCCTGGGCCGGAATCGACCCGACCACGCGTGGCGGCGTGTTCACCGGCGGTTCGGCCTCGCCACAGGAATAGGCCACCACGACGACCGTCGCGGCCAACAGCACCAACGCTATCCGTTTCATGACGCCCTCCCGGCAATGAGCGGACCGAAAGCAGGCCGTGGAGTCCCCGATCGCGCGCCCGCCATACCGGGATCCGGTCCCGAGCCGGGCGCGCACCCGGACCCGCTGCCCCCGGTGCCGCAGTGATCCAGCCACCTCAACACGTCTCCGGCGTTGAAAGTGCCGTCGCGATTGCCGAACCAGTCCAGCAGCAGAACCTGCGCCGGAGCGAGCCGGTCCTCGCCCAGCAGGTGATACGCGGCATCGTCCACCCCGATCGGCACCACGATCTCGAAACGGTCCACGATGACGCCCACCAGATCAGGATGCCCGTCGACTCTCACCGTGATGGTGTCCTCGTACACCCCCACCGCCAGCCCCCTGGTATCGCGCCTCCACGTGACGGCCTCAGCGTATCCGCCTTCCGTCCGCTCCATCACCAGCCATCCGTCCGCCGGACCCTCCGCGCTCCACGACGCCTCTTCCGCCCCGAACCCGAGGAGACCCGAATGCAGAGAGTCGACGGGGGAGAACGACCATCCGTCAATGCCGTAACCCGCACTCTCCCGCATTCGCTCGATGCCCAGGGGTGGCTGCACTTCGAACGCGCCGACGATGAGCGCCGGGCTGCCCGTGGCGTACTCGGCCTCCACCACGATGGTGTCAAGATAGCGACCCACGTCCAGGCCGCTCGGGTCCACCTTCCAGGTGACCGCGCCGGGGCCCGCTCCCGAAGTCGTTTCGAGTTCCAGCCACGTTCCCCCGGGGTGCGTCGCCCACCATTTCGTGTCGGGCCTGGGGCCGGTAAAGCGGACGGTCACCGAATCGGCGACGGGTTCCGTGCTTCCGACGAGCACCTTGGCGGGCGGACCCGGGGGTTCCAGGACCAGGTGGCTCGGCAGCAGGACATACACCAGGAACGGGATCAGGACGGGATCGAAGCCCGCACCCTCAACGGTGATGAACGCCTCATTGTCCCCGAGTTCCATTTCCTCGCGCACGAGCTGGTACTGAAAGCGTCCCCGCCCCTGCCCCTCGCCCCCCGTCAGCGTCAGCCACGACACGTCGCTCGACGCCCACCACGAGGCGGCGTGGTCGCCCTTCCCGGTCGGTGCCACGATCGCCTCCTGGGCAGCGAGCTCGTCGGTCGTCAACAAGGTGTCCACAACCGCACCCGGACGCAGGCGCACAGACAGCGGCACCTCGATCGGGATCTCGAACATGCCGCGTCCGTGGGTGGCCGCGACCAGACGGCCGGTCCCGGGCTGGGCCGCCAGATCGTACACGGCGATCGTCGGCAGATCCTCGTCCAGGCGGTCCCACGTTCCTCCTCCGGTGGCCGAATGGAAGACCCCCAGATCCGTACCGATGTAGACGCCTTCCGGGTCCACCGGATCGTAGAGGATCGCGTTGACGGGGTGGTCGGGCAGGTTCCCGGTGCGGTCCTCCCAGGTGAGGCCCCCGTCCACCGTATGAAACACGTGCCCCGCCAGGAATCCTCCGGCCACCGCGTAGGCCTGCTCGGGGTCGTCCGGATGCACGGCCACGTCGCCGATGAACCGGTCGGGCAGGCCCGACCCCGATGGCTGCCAGGTCACCCCCCCGTCACGGGTCACGATGACCTGTCCGTACCGGACGCCGGCGTACACGGTGTTGCCGTCGGAGGGCGTTAGTCCTATCGAGCTGATGACCTCGGATTCGTCCGGTGTCCTGTAGATGCGCTTCCAACTGCCCGCGGAGTTGTCCGTCCGATAGAGACTCCGCGTGCCGAAGTAAAGCCGCCTCGAGTCCACGGGATCCATGACGAGGGGCGGAATGAAGAGTCCCCGCTCGCTCAGATCGATCCCGTTGATCACCTGCATGCCGTTCTTCCTGGGCCCGATGTGGCCCCGGTTGGGGATCCATTGCGTTTCGGCATACCACGTTGAGGGATCCTCGACGTCGAAGGCCGTGTATCCTCCGTCGCCCCCCAACACCTTCTCCCAGACCTTCGTTCCGGTTGTGGAGCGCTGCGTCCCCTGGTCCTGCGTTCCCCCGAGCGTGACCGTCGCAGCGGACGGGTGCAGGCCGATGCCCCGGTAGTACTGGGCCACGGCCAGGTTGGTGGCAAGCGAAGTCCAGTTGGCCCCACCATCGATGGTGCGGTACACGCCACCGTCGTTCGCCAGATACAGGGCGTTCGGCCCGCGCAAGGTATCGAAGACCAGCAGATGTTCGTCGACATAGATCCCGTTGTGATACTCGAAAAACGTCTGGCCGCCGTCCAGCGAGATCTGAAGAAGCAAGCTTCCGAAGTAGACTTTCAGGGGATCCGTGGGGTGAACGGCGATCGTCATGTCGTACCAGCATTGGTAGAAACACCTGGCACCATCCGCCCACAGTGGTTGCCAACTGGCCGCCCCATCGGTGGTGCGGTACATCGCCAAGCCGGATCCCCTCCGCACCGTGGCCTCGAAGCTCGCGTACAGGGTGCCGGGGGCCGAAGGCGCGATCGCGAGGTTGATGCGCCTGGCGATGTCCAGGTTCATCCCCGTCGAGGTGTGCGTCCAGGATGCGCCGGTATCGAACGACTTGTAGACGCCGTTTCCGTAGACGGCCGCGTACATGATGGCGGGTTCGGTGGGGTGCACCACCAGATCGGTGGCCGTGCCCTCCAGGACCAGGTTCCAGGATCTGCCGCTGTCCGTCGAACGGAAGAGTCCGAAGGTGGATGCCGCCAGAACCGTGGTCGAGGTCGCGGAACCCGCTGTCGCGCGGTCGATCACGACCCGTGCAATGCGTGCGCCCCCACCCCGGCCCCTGTCGACGTAGGCCTGTGCCCCCAATTGCCCCCACGTCTCACCGGCGTCGAGAGACCGCAGCACCCCGCAACCGTAGTAGCTGTCCCCCGAGAAGTGCTGCTCGCCGGTACCCGCGTAGATGATGTCCGGATTCACCGGATCGATCGCGATCGACCCCATGGCCAGGGAGCACTCCCGGTCGGTCAGAGGGCGCCAGTTCTCGCCGGCGTCGTCCGATCTCCAGACCCCGCCCTGCGCGGCGCCTGCGTAAATGATGTTCATGTCCGTGGGGTGGATGGCGATCGCCGAGACCCGTCCCGCCGTGGCCACTGTGCCGTCCATTACCCGGTCGGGGCCGAGCGCGCGCCAGCGGGTGTCGACCAGCCCCCTGGGCAGGATCCCGCCGCCGGGCGGCATGGCCCGCTTCTGGCGGAGCGCATTCTGGAGAAGGACGGCGAGGTTGCGCTCCGCACCTGAATAGAGACGGATCCGTTCGAATTCCATGCGCGCCAGGATCTGCTCGTTCTCCTGTGCGATGGCCGCCCGGGGCACCGCCGCGGCGACAAGCACCACCAGCGTCCCCGCCTGAACTGCGAGGGCCAGGACCAAACCCGATGCAACGTTTCGCCGCAGTCCGATCATTCTCCACCTCGTCCCCTTGCGCCGCCGATCGAAACGCGCGGCCGACCTATCCCTCGAACAGACTGGCGTCCATTCCGGGCACGAGCCTGAGGGCATTCGCGTAATAGATCTTCCGCAGCACCTCGTCGGGCAGGTCGAGGCCGTACATCTGCCAGAAGGCGTGATAGCGGCGGTAGTAGTCGAAGTAGTCATCGGCGGTCTCGAAGACGCGGAAGTAGGTGTGGAACTCTTCCTTGTTGTAGGAGTCCTTCCCCATCAGCACCCGGTCCTGATACTCGATCAGCCACTGCCGGGCGAAGCGGGGCTGGCGTCCGAGTTCATATACGACCGCACCCAGTCCGACATACATGTTCGGGATCTCGTCGAGGAGCTTGCCGAGGCGCCCCAGGTCGTGGCCGAGCCAGCCGAGGTGGGCGGCGATGAAGTTCGTGTTCGGGTGGTTGCGGAAGAGATTGTGCTGCTCGCCGATGATCTGCTCGAAGGACGGAAACCGGTCGGGGGGACGGATCCGCCGCGGCCGCAGCCGCAGTTCGAGCCAGCGCTCGTTGTAGCGGTCGTGGGGCTGCCAGAACTCAGCCGGGTCCGCCGTGTGGATGAGTACCGGAATCCCCAGCTCGCCGGCCTTGTCCCAGACGGGCGCCAGACGCGGGTCGTCCACCGGGATCCGGTTGCCGTCGGTGTCCCGGTCGGACATTCCGAGGCCCTTGAAGATCTTGAGGCCGGCGGCACCGTTCCTCACATCCTCCTCCAGCTGCGCGGCGGCCGCCTCACCCCAGCCGGGCTCGCCGACGCCGAAGAAGTTGATGTTGGCGAAGAAGACGAACCGGCCCGGATGCCCCGCCATCCTCTCGAGCCCGTCGACAAGCGAGACGCCGCTGCCCCCCGACAGGTTCACCATGACCGCCATGTTGAGCTCGTCCATCTCCGCGACCAGGCGGTCCACGTCGGCCGCCGACATGCGCGTGGCCCTCTGGTGCCCGTGGATGTCGACAAAGGGGAACTTCGCCCGGGTCAGCAGGTTTTCGGGGACGACAAGCGTGTTGCGCGGCTCGTAGTCCACGATGGTGACGTCCTGGGCGGCGAGGGGGGCGGCGGCCAGGATGGCCATGGCCATGGCGGATACGGCCAGCGCTAGCGCAGGCGCACCTGCATGGCGTGGGTGCCGGTGGTGACGGACGGCGGCGGTGCTCCGGGACATCGTTCTCTTCTCCTTTGAGATTCCATCTCCGCGCCGACAATCGCCGGAACGACCTCCCGGCAATCGGAGCAGGGGTCCATCCGCGGGCCGTTAGCGGCGGCGTATGCTCATGATCAGGTATCGCTTCTCCGCGGCGAAGGCGGCGGGATCCAGAACCGCGGCGCCTCGTACGGCGGCGTCCCGGGCCCGCTCGACCACGTTCTCGACAACGTAATGCAGGCCCGGTGATTTCGCGCGGAGCTTGTCGTTCGCGAAGTCGAGGGCCGGGAGGCCGATGCGGTCGGCCAGCAGGCGGGCGAAGCCGAGGGTGGGCAGGACGTGCGCGGTGATGTCCTCCTCGTGGACGATGCGGAAACCGTGCTCGCGCAGGCGGGTGCGGAAGTCGTCCAGGAGCCATCCGGAACGGTTGCGGGGGGCGCGCCGAGGGGCCGGAATCGTCCCTTCCGCGTCTTCGCGCCGAAAGTAGTCCGCGACGATCCATTGCCAGTTACTACCCGGAATCTGTCCCAGAACGGCAAAAACACCCTCTGGATCCATGTACTGAAGGGACTCGGAGTGGATGATCGTGCCAAAATGTACCCTGAATCTGTCACGGAATCTGTCACGGGCCAGATCTTCGAACCGGCAGTGCAGGACGGGAATGCCGGGGTAGGCGCTCCGGATGTGCTCGGCCTGGAAGCGGTCGGGAGTCAGTCCCGTGACCTCGTAGCCGGCGGACCGGAGGAGGCCGAGCATGCCGCCCATCCCCGAACCCGCGTCGAGCACCGGCCGCTCCGGGTCGTCGATGAGTTCCAGGAGCTTCTCCGCGTACCGCAACTGGGCGCGGTCGAGATCGTCGAAGCTGATCCGTTCCGCTGCCACCTCCGGGTCGTCGAAGTACCCGTAGTGGAGAAAGTCGCCCGGGAGCATGCGGCTGTAGAGGAGGAGCTGGGCGTTGGCATGCACTGTCGGGACGCGCCGGCGCATCATTCGGCGGCGGACCCAGCGGACGAGGTGGTGCGGAAGAAGGGCGCGTCCCAGGAGCTGCCCGACGATCCAGGAGCCGCTCAGGCGCGCCATCGGCCGACCCGCGTCATGCCGGGGCCGACCATCCCCGCGTCATCCCTCCCCACCCCGCGCCAGCCCCCGCCGTCTCGGATCGGCCACCCCTTCGAGCCCACCGTCCGGCAGACGTCGCACGGCGTGGATCGAGCCCATGTTGGCATCGCGAGGACTCACCGGGAAGAGCGCGTGACCCTGTTCCTCCAGCGCGGCGATGGCCTCGTCGCCGAAGTCCCCCTCGATCTCGGCGGCGTCGATGCCCGGGTGCGGGTGGCCGAAGCGCGGCGCGGCGACCACCTGTCCCCCGTCCATCCCGTACTCCACGAATCCGGCGGCCCCCTGCAGGAGGCACTCCATCAGGGAACGGCTGGGCGTCGCCATGACCAGAGCGGGCCGTCCGTCCCGGTACAGCCAGAGCTGGGTCGAGAACCCCGCGGGCAGGTTGGTGTACTTGCGCAGGTAGATGGCGCGGTTCATGACCACACCGTCCACGTTGATCCCGGTCCCGAAGGGCTCCGAGGAGCTCGAGTGCGTCCCTGCGGCCACATTGCCCTCGGCGTCGAAGATCACGTTGCCGCAGGTCGCGGCGGCGAAGCCGGTGAAGGGGCGCGGCGGGCGGTTCCGGATGTCCTGCCAGACCCGCCGCGCGTTGTCCGGCGATATGAAATCCGCCTCCCCACCGGGAGCGATCTCCCCGCCCCGGTGCCAGAGCTCCTGCGCCACCCGGATCTGGGTGTGCAGCGCCTCCCGGCTCTCGGTCGGAGGGCCCATGGCGCGCAGGTCGGCCGCTTCGAAGACCTGCAGGCCGAGCTGGAAGAGGAGGCCGCTCGAAGGGGCGATTTCATAGCCCCGGTACGGCGCTCCGCCCGGGTCGCCGGACCTCCACGAGGGCGAAACGAAACCGCCCATAGCCGCGAGGTCGTCCATCGTGATTCCACCCCCGCGCCGCGCCACCTCGTCCACGAGCTTCTGCGCGAATGGGCCCGTGTAGAAGTAGTCGCCCCCTTCTTCGCGCAGACGGGTCATGGTGCCCGCCAGCTCCGGCAGGTGCACCGTCTCGCCCACCCCCGGGAGATACCCGTCGCGGAACCAGTTGTCGCGCCCGGGACCGGCGAAGCGCCCCACCATCTTGCGGTAGTCGTGCAAGTAGCCCCACAGCGTGTGATCGATGACGAAACCGTTCTCCGCGAAGGCGATGGCGGGCTCCCAGAGGTCCTCCCAGGGGAGTCGTCCATACGCGGCGTGGGCGGTCTCGAGGCCTCGCACGTACCCGGGGACCATCGCGCCGAAACCGGTCCAGGAGCGGGCCTCATCGTACGGCTCGGTGGCGGGTGCGCCGCTGGGGAAGGAGAACCCGGCCCCCGCGGTGGACAGCTCACCCGCGGCCGCGTCGAAGAAGGTGACGCCGAACCCTCCGCCCAGCGTCGTCCTCGACGGTTCGACCACGCACTGGACCAGCGCCGCCGTGATGTAGGCGTCGGCTGCCGTGCCGCCGCGTTCCAGCGCCCAGAGCGCGGCCTCGGTGGCATATGGATGGTCGGTCGAGACCATGGGCGCGGGGGACACTGCGCGGATGTGGGCCTCGATCGGACGTGGCGGCTTGAGGTCGGCGCGGCCGAGGGCGGTCCAGTCGCGCTCGCCGGGGGTGGAGGGCGTGGCGAGGGGGGATGCGGCGTCACCGGTGTCGGCGGGGGAATCGGTATTCGCGGCCGGGGGATTGTCGTCTGCCACGCAGCCCGCGCTGCCGACGACGCCTGCCGCTACGGAGGTCTGGAGAAAGAGGCGGCGATCCATGTGTTGGACGGGTGAGGGGCTGGAGGGGTCAGCCGGTGGCGATACCGTGTGAAAGCGCGCTGCCCACCGCCTGGCGATCCGCTGGGGTCAGGGAGCCGAGCTTTCGCACGATCAGGTCGTCGTCCAAGGTGAACAGCTTGAGGCGGACCTTGCAAGGAACGGTCAGGCCTGCTTTCCGCCAGCCGCGCACGGCCACGTCGCTGGGCCACTCGCCGGGAGCGGAGGTGATCATGGACAGGATGGTCTGGCGGTGGTCCCGGTTGAACGCGGCGGACGAAACCACCAGCGCCGGCCGCCGCTTCGAGGCATTGCGGTCGGTGAAGGGAAAGGGAACCACGACGATGTCGAACGGCTCAAAGGTCACGCCACGCGTCCTCGTCCTCGGGCGATCCCCATTCGCTCATCAACCCGGAGACGCCTTCCAGGTACGAGCCGGAAGCGATTTCGACCTTGCGCAGCACGAGGTGATCGCCGCGCTGGTCGAAAGCGACCAGGTCGCCCTCGCGGAGCCCGGCCGCCTCCCGTATGCGCTTGGGGATGGTCGTCTGCCCCCTGGCCGTGATCCTGGAGAATTCCATCGCTTCACCTCCGATTCCGATTTTCTGAAATTCGTACTTTCGTACAATGAGGATGAGTGGCCCGGCACGCAAGGACCCCCGCCCCGTCTTGCCGGGACAGACTCGCGGCTTACTATTGAGTCCCCAACCCTCCCCACCTCCCGGAGTTCCAGATGAAGACCGTCCGCTCCCTCGCATTCCTCCCCCTGATCCTCGCCTTCGCCGGCACCCTCGACGCCCAGCAGCGGAGGGCGGCAAGCCCCCGCGGTGAGGCCGCCACGCAGATCGGCGGCACCTTCAACGAACAGGGCCGCTACGAGGGCGGTTCGTGGATCGTGGTCACCTACGGGCGGCCGATCAAGCGGGGCCGTGACGTCTTCGGGTCGGGCGCGGACTACGGCCGGAACTTCCTCCGCGGCGCCCCCGTGTGGAGGGTCGGCGCGGACAAGTCGACACGGTTCATGACCGAGTCCGACCTGATGTTCGGGGACCAGCGGCTGCCGGCCGGCGAGTACAGCATGTTCGCCGAACTGAGCGAGAACGAGTGGACGCTCATCTTCTCGAACTGGGGCGCGAAGGACGGTTTTCGCGAAGACAACCCCGACGCGTTGTGGGGCGCCTACGACTATACCACCGACCGCGACGTCCTGCGCACCACCATGAGCGTCAAGACCAGCGACATGTCCTCGGACCAGATGGTCATCCTCTTCATCGACATGACCGCCGACGGCGGCACGCTCGCGGTCTGGTGGGACGACCAGGTGGCGAGCACGCCCTTCTCGCTGGCGCGGTAGACTACCGCCTCCCCCCGATCAGCAGCGGCCGCACGGGGACGTACCTCACCAGGCGCATGCGGTTGATCTCGCCGGCGTAGATGTTGCCGTCGTGGTCCACGCCCAGGAACTCGATCCCGGGACCCACGTTCTCGTCGTGCTGCGGAATGAAGTACGTCACCCACGCCTGTTCGGTCTTCAGGTCACCGATGCGGATGCCCTTTTCCCAGCCGAAGTTGCTGCGCCAGGGGTCTGGGGGGCCGGTTCGCAGGTCGCCCGAAAGGCCGTCGCCGGCGTAGAGGATGTCGTTCGGGTCGATGAAGAGGCTGCTGGGCTTGCCGTAGTGCGTCCAGATGTAGAGGAGCTCGCCTTCCGGGTCGAAGACCTGGATGCGGCTGTTGCCCCGGTCGGCGACGTACACGCGGCCGCGTGAGTCGATCTTGATGTCGTGGGGGTCGCTGAAGCGGCCCGGTTCGCGGCTCTCGGATCCCACTCCGCCCCCGATCGCGCGAATGAAGGTCCCGTCCGCGGCCAGCCTGACGATGCGGTTGTTGCCGCCCCGGTGCCCGTCCGCCACCCAGATGTCGCCGTTTGGTGCTATTGCGACGCCCGACGGCCCGTTGAAGTGCCCCTCGTCGTCGCCGTGCACGCCGGCCTCGCCGATCGTCATGACCACCTCTCCATCGCGGGTGAGCTTGAAGACCTGGTGGCCCATGCCCATCGCCTCGCCGGCCGCGGCGCGGGCATCGCCGTGCGCACCGCCCTCGGTGACCCAGAGGAAGCCGTCCGCGTCGAGGGCGAAGCCGTGCGGGAAGGCGAAGAGGCCGGCGCCGTAGCTCGCGGCCAGGTTGCCCTCGAGATCGAACTCGAGGATCGGGTCGAGGTCGCTGCCAGCGCACTGGTTCGCGCCGCAGCGGTCGAGGATCCAGAGGTGGCGGCCGTCGGGGTCCGGGATGATGCCGCTCACGATGCCGAGGGTGCGCCCTGGTGGCAGCTGCTCCCAGTCGAAGGTGGCGCGATAGGGGTTGGGGTGTGGGGTCTGGGGGTGGAGGGGGGAGGGGGGAAGGAGTGCGGCGGGGAGGAGGGTGGCGGCCAACGACCGGATGGCGGTCGTGCGGGTACTTCGGTGCCCGTTGCCCATGCTGGGATTCCTCTGGTTCGGTATGTTGCAGTGCGGGTTGCGCCGCACCGGCGTCTTCCCGGGGAATCTATGCCCGCGAGTGGCAGGAAGAGAGGGACCATGCAGTCGAGGAATCCGTCAGGAACGTCAAACACGGCACGCAGTCGCGCCGCCATCTCCCGGGGCCGCGCGACCCGTCATCCTCTTCCATTCGCCGCCGCGGTCGTGGCCGTCTTCGCATGCGGAGGCGACACCGTACCGGAACCTCCCGTGGACCGCGACGACGACCCATGCGACCGCACCATCCAGCTGCCCGACGGCTTCTGCGCCCTCACCTACCACACCGGCGTGGGTCGTGCGCGCCAACTGGTGGTTGCCGGCAACGGCGATGTGTTCGTCGCGCTTCGCCAGAACGGCGGGGTCATGGCTCTGCGCGACCTCGACGGCGATGGAACCGCCGACCGGACCCAGCGCTGGGGAGAGGTGGCCGGATCCGGCATCGCGCTGGGGGACGGCGTCCTTTACCTGGCAACCGACAACGGCGTCCTGCGCTACACGCTCCCCACCGGATCCCTGACACCCTCCGGTCCCCCGGAAACCATCGTCGAGGGGTTGCCCAGCGATCGCAATCACGCAACCAAGAGCATCGCGCTCAGCCCGGACGGCGGCATCTTCGTGGGCATCGGGTCGCCCTCCAACGCCTGCCAGGTCATCCCCCGCACCGCCGGCCAGCCCGGCAGGGACCCTTGCCCGGAGCTCAGAACCCGCGCCGGGATCTGGCGATTCGCGAGCGACCGCACCGGGCAGAGGCTCGCGGACGGTGAACTCTTCTCCACCGGCGTGCGCAACGGTGCCGCGCTGGCGATTCATCCCGGCAGCGGAGAGCTGTACGCCGTTATTCACGGCCGCGACCAGCTCCGTGAACTGTGGTCATCGCTGTACACGGCCGCAGAAGGCTCCGAGAAGCCCTCCGAAGAGTTCGTGCATGTCCGCCGGGACACCGATTTCGGCTGGCCCTACTGCTACCACGATCCCGCCGACAACACCAAGGTGCTCGCGCCCGAGTACGGCGGCGACGGCGAGACAGTCGGTCGCTGCGCGGACATGGACATGCCCGCGATCGGCCTGCCCGCCCACTGGGCTCCGAATGCCATGGCCTTCGCGGCGGGCGACAACTTCCCCCAGCCCTATCGCAACGGCGCCTTCGTGGCCTTCCACGGCTCCTGGAACCGCACGCCGGTCCAGGAGGGCTACAACGTCGTCTGGATCCCCTTCGAGGGTGACGCGCCCACCGGCGAGTGGGAGGTCTTCGCGCACGGATTCGCGGGAGGCCAGATCAGTTCGTCCAGCCAGGCCGATTACCGGCCCACGGGGGTCGCGGCGGGGCCGGACGGCTCCGTGTACGTGAGCGACTCGCTCCAGGGGAAGATCTGGAAGATCGTGGTCGAGTAGGTGCGGCCGGGTTACTGTCACCTATACAAGTTCTGAATCCCGGCATTCGGAGGACGCCATGCGCATCGCCCATCCGGGAGCCGTCCTCGGCTCCGTGTTTCTGCTCGCAGGGTGTTTCGAGACCGATCCTCCCATTGTGGTCGAGCCCATCGTCCTGGGCGCGACCTTCTCGGAGACCGGCAGGTTCGCGCAGCTCGGGACGGAAATGGCGAACGGCTACTCCCTCGCCGTCCGGATGCTCAATGAAGCGGGGGGCATTCACACCCGTCAGGTCCTCCTGGTGCTCGGCAACGACGCGAGCGAGGCCGAGACCGCCGAGCAGGGCTACAGGGACTTCGTCGCATCCGGCAACTTCCACGCGCTCCTTGGCCCGTACAGCAGCCCGCTCACGGAGGCCGCGATCGGGGTAACCGACTCGGCCGGCGTGGTGCTCGTCGCGCCCATGGCGGCCGATCCGGGGATCTGGGCGGGCCGCTCCCGCCAGTGGAGTGTCCAGATGCTCAACCCCGCTCCCACCTACCTGCAGGGATCCGTCGAGCTGGCCGCCGCAAACGGAGCCACCACGGCGGCCCTTGTCTACGAAGACAGCCAGTTCCCCGCCTCCGTCGCGGAAGGTGTGCGCGATGCCGCCCGGACCCACGGCATGGACATCGTGCTCGACCGGAGCTATCCGACGGGAGAGGCGGACCACGACGCGCTGGCGACCGCCGCCATGGACGCCGGCGCGGAACTCCTGATTGGAGGCGGCTATTTCGCGGACGCCGTGGCCTTCACCCGGGCTGCCGACAGAGTGAACTACGCGCCGATGCTCCTGAGCCTGAACCTGGGACCGGCCGAGACCAGCTTCGCGGTCGAGCTCGGCCCCCTGGCGCGCTGCGTGGCCGGCAATGCCCCATGGGTCCCGACAATCCAGACATCGGGCCTCATTGTCACTACCGCGACCTTCGTCAGGCGCTACGAACTGATCTACGGGACCACACCGAGCTACTACGCGGCAGGGGGATTCGGCGCCGTCGGGCTAGTCGCCAAGGCGATCGACACCGCCCTGGCCAACGGACAGGGGACCGACCCCGCCGCGATCCGGAACTACCTGTTCTCGACGGCAACCGAAACCGTGCTGGGTCCGTACGAGGTCTACCCGCTGGGTCACGAAAACGCGGGTGCACAGCGGGCGTTGAAGGGACTGCAGGTGCAGTGGCAGGACGATGGGGAGGGCGGGCTGGAGAGGCGGATCGTGCATCCGGAAGCGGTGGCGGACGCGGAGGTTTGTTTTGGGGGAGGTGGCTCCTAGGCCGTCCGCCGCAGGTCCTCGATCGCCGCGTGTAGTCGTCCTTCGCTCGCCTGGATGTGTGCGCTCAGTTCGGCTTTCGCGTCACGAATGTCGGCCGTCAGTTCGGCCTTCGCGTCACGAATGTCGGCCCTCAACTCCTGCTTGGCTTCCTTGAGCCGCGCATCCAGTCGGCTGATACGCCGGTCCGCCTGGTCCATGCGGGTGGCAAGCCCCGTGATCTTCTCGTCGGTGTGCTTGCGCGCCTGGTCCATGCGGGTGGCAAGCCCCGTGATCTTCTCGTCGGTGTGCTTGCGCGCCTGGTCCATGCGGGTGCCGAGTCCCGTGATCTTCTCGTCGGTGTGCTTGAGATGGTTGTCCCGGATCTCACGGATCTCCTTGGACAACGCTCGCCAGATCGCAACAAGGCCGCCGCTCAGAACTGCGAATCCCGCCAGTCCCCCCCACATCTCGCCGCTCATTCGGGCCTCCGATCCACAGGTTCACCGCGTACGCGTCCTCTACACCTGGAGAACACACTAACGGCTGGGAGGCCGCAACGGAATCCCGCCTGCGCAGCTTGTCCCGTATTCGCATGACGGCGGCCCGTAGTCGCATCGGAGCGTGACCGAGCGCCCCCCCACCCTCACCGCCCGAACAACCCCCCCAACCCCCCCGCCCCACACACCCCGCGCTCCGTCACCATCCCGGTCACCAGCCGCCTTGGCGTCACGTCGAAGGCGTAGTTCGCGGCGCGCGTCCCTTCCGGCACGACCCGCACCCACCGCTCCACCCCGTCCCCATCCACCCCCCACACCCGCGTCACCTCGTCCGCATCGCGCTCCTCGATCGGGATCTCGGCGCCGTCCTCGATCGACCAGTCGATGCTCGTCGACGGGACGGCCACGTAGAACGGCACGCCATTGTCCCGCGCGGCCAGCGCAAGCGGATAGGTCCCCACCTTGTTGGCGACGTCGCCGGCCGCGGTCGTGCGGTCCGTCCCCACGATCACGACGTCGACCTTGCCGCGGCTGAGCAGGTGCCCGGCCGCGCTGTCCGACACCAGCGTGTGCGGCACGCCGTGCTGGCCGAGCTCCCACGCGGTGAGCCCCGCGCCCTGAAACCGCGGCCTCGTCTCGCGCACCCACACGTGAACGGGCAGGCCCTGTTCGTGGGCGAGGTAGACGGGCGCCGTCGCGGTCCCCCAATCCACCGTGGCCAGCCAGCCGGCGTTGCAGTGCGTCATGACATTGAGTGCGCGGCCCTCGCCGCCGCCCGCCCCCACCCGGCTCGCGATTCTCTGGAAGACGTCGAGCCCGAAGCCGCCGATGGTGCGGTTGGTTCGCACATCGTCCTCGCACAGTCGGGCGGCGAAGTCGTAGGCCGCGGCCGCGCGCTCGCCTGGTGGCAGGCCGCGAAGCAGCACGCCGGCAGCATCGAGCGCCCAACGCAAGTTGACCGCGGTCGGCCGGGTGGCGCCCAGCATTGCAATCGCCTCCGAGAGCGAATCATCCGAAGGATCCGCCCGCATCGCGAGCGCGACCCCGTAGGCCGCCGTCGCCCCGATCAGCGGCGCCCCCCGCACCACCATGTCGCGGATCGCGCGCGCCGCGTCGGCGGCGGTCTCCAGACGCATCGTCTCGAACCGGTGCGGCAGGACGGTCTGGTCAATGACGCGGACTTCGGTCCCGTCGCCCTCGGTGAAGATGGCGCGGTAGGGGACGTCGGCTACTTTCATGGTGCGGGCTCTTCCCCCTTGACATCATAATATGATATCATGATATCATGCGAAAGGTACACCGGAAGACCCTTGCGGCCATCTTCGACACGCAGGCCAGAGGCAATCTGAAGTGGAGGGATGTGGAATCCATGTTTCGCGGATTGGGCGCCCGGATTCATGAAAGACGGGGCTCGTCAATCATCATCGTTTTGAACGGGGAAGTCGAGATCGTGCATCGCCCGCACCCACGCCCCGAGTGTGGCAAGGGCCTCGTCCGCCGCATGCGCCGCTTCCTGGAAAGGGCGGGAGTCACACCATGATCGAGTACAAGGGATACACCGGCGTCTTCGAGTACGACGACGAGTACGAGTTCTTCGCGGGCCACGTCGTCGACACGCGGGACGGGATCAATTTCGAGGGCCGGTCCGTGGCCGAGTTGAAAGAGTCCATGGAGCGCGCCGTGGACGACTACCTCGAGTTCTGCGAGGAAACGGGCAAAGAACCCAGCAAGCCCTATTCCGGCCGCATCCTGGTCAGGGTCGATCCTGCCGTGCATCGCAGATTGGCTGCCAGCGCCAGGGGACAGCGGATGTCGATGAACAGCTACATCGCCCAGCGCCTCCGGGAAATCACCGGGTAGAATCGCCGTCCCCCGCTACCGCCCCCCTTCCCGGTCATACCATAGCACAAGCGGAGGAACCGTCTCGCCCGCGACGCGTATCGTACGGGTCATCCGCAGCCTGGCGTCGACCACCTCCAGCACCTCTCCGATCCGGCCGTCGGGTCCCACCTGGTGATCGAACTCGAGCTTGAAGCCATCCCACCGGACTCGGGTGCGGACCAGGTGGCGGTCCTCGTATTGCGTGGTTGATCCTCCGTTGATCGGGATCGCAATGCTCTGCCCGGGCGTGGGCGCATAGGCCAGCTCCGACCCGTCCACCCGAAGGACGAGTGTCTTCGGCCTCCAGCGCAGCACCAGGAACGCAGCCTGCCGGACCTCTTCCGCCTCCACCGCCTCCTGCACCTCCGGGGGGACCCGCCCCCTGTCCGCCGACGAGACCACGACCGTGAACGTCTGCTCCTTCGGTCTGGGAGCGGCGATCTGCGGCGAACTGCCGGATTCGTCCAGCACCCAGGTGCCGCCGAAAAACGCGCCCATGACCTCCGCTTCCGCCTCCGTGAGTTGGCGCACTCCCCCTCCACCCGACGCGCAGGCGGCCGCGAGTACCGCCAATGCGGCGAGAACTGCACCCCTCTTCATGGATCGATCTCTCCCGTAGACCACGTGATCGTCCTTTTTGCCACGACACCCCCCTCAGGTCACCGGCTTATCTTTCTCCTCCGTCAGCAGGTGCAGCTCCAGCCACGCCGTCCAGCGCCCCCACAGGTCCAGAATCGACTCGAGCGTCGCCGGGCCGTGGTCCTCGAAGGGGTACATGTACATCGCCGCGTCCTTGCCCAGGCCGTTCAGCGCATGGAAGAGCCGCGGCGCGTGATCAGGAGCGGTGCCGACGTTCTGGTCGTGCATGCCGTGGTACATGAGCAGGGCGCCGGTCAGGTTGTTGGCCCACATGAAGGGCGACATGCTCAGGTAGACTTCGCGCGCGTCCCAGAAGTAGCGGCGTTCGCTCTGGAAGCCGAGCGGCGTGAGCGTGCGGTTGTAGTTGCCGTCACCCGCGATGCCCGCCTTGAAGAAGGGCGTGTGCACCATGGCGTTGACGGTCCCGAAGGCGCCGTAGGAGTGGCCGCCCAGGCCGAGCCGGCGGCGGTCGATGATGCCGCGCTCGTCCAGCTCGTCGATCACGGCGGCCAGGTTGTTGCGCAGGTCGTGCTCGTAGTTGTTGTTCATGCGGCCCGCCTCGCCCACGATCGGGGCGTCGGGCTCGACCACGACGTATCCCAGCCGGATCAGGTACTCCATGGAGCGTGAGCCGAAGTTGGGGAAGGAGTTCTTGTTGAAGGTGCGGCCGCGCTCGTCGTAGGACTCCTGGTCCTGGTACTCGCGGGGGTAGAACCAGAACATCGCGGGGCGCCGCTCGCCCTCGACGAAGTCGTGGGGCATGGTGACGTTGACCAGGAAGCGGAAGCCGTCGGGGCGCTCCACGGTGAAGCGTTCGCGCGGCGCGGTGGTGATGTCGGGCGTGTAGTCGACGTTGTTGGTCAGCTGGGTGCGCGTGCCGCCCTCGACCAGGTATGACTGGCCGATCTCGGTGGGCGTCTCGCGCCGGACCACGAACCGGCCCGCGCCCGGGTCGAGCACCGTGGTGATCCGTTCCCACTGCCCCTCGTTGGAGCTCTCGTAGACGCGCTCCTTGTCGCCCGTGCCGATGTTGACGCGGTCCAGGAAGCTCTGCGGCGATTGGTCGAGCGGGTCCTCGAAGTACTGCGTCCCCTGCAGGAAGACCGACGCCTCCTCGCCCTCGCCCGCGATCTCCACGAAGTGTCCGCCACCGCCCCCACCGCCGCCACCACCGAAGCCGAAGAAGCGGCCACCGCCGCCACCACCCGCCATCACCAGCGAGCCGGGATTCTCGTAGAACTCCTCCGAGTTCCATTCGCTGATCGTGTAGCGGGTTTCGGGGTCGTCGAGGTGTACCGCGTATTCGGTGACCCGGCCGCGACCGCCTCCACCGAACCGCGCCGCGGCACCACCACCGCCACCACCGGGCCGCTGCGAGAAGAAGACCCACCGGTAGTCCTCCGAGTAGCGGTGGCCCGACATGCGCTGGTTGCTCTCGTAGACCACGGTCTCCTCGCCCTCGACGAACGGAGGCGCCCAGAGCATGATCCGGTCCTTCCGGCGCGCGTTCCCCCGCCCCTCTTCCTCCTCCTCTTCTTCCTCGACGTCCTCCTCGCCTTCCTCCTCTTCCGGCTCCGGCTCCATCTGCAGGAAGGTCAGCCCGGCCCCGTCCTCGCGCCACATCACCGACCGCCGGTCGGGTTCCTCCTCGTCGCCCGCCACGCCCGGCGCCGACGGAGCGCCGCGAATGCCGGTGTTCAGTTCGTTCTCGGAGAGTTCGACCAGTGCGTTGCCCTCACGGTCCCAGATCTCCTCGACGCGCCCGAAGCTGTTGACGGGCACGACGTAGCTGAACGGCCGCTGCATGGTCGTCACGCGCGCATGCAGGCCGTTGGGCGCGAAGTCGAAGCCCCGAATCATGGCGGGGGCGCCGATCTCGGTTACGCGCCGGTTGTCCACGGCGATCGTGGCCAGCTGGCCGGTGCCGTGCCATTCGAGCAGCACCTCATCGTGCGGGGTGGCCATCAGGCTCGCGTAGGTGCGCAGGATGTTCCTGCCGTCCTCGGTCTGCTTGACGCGGGGTCCGCCCGGTACAGGCGGCGCGGTCGGGCGGCTGGCCCGGTCCTCGGGGATCAGCACGGTCGCGATCTCTTCACCGTCCGAGGTCCACTCGAAGCTCATGACCATGGTCGCGAGTACGGGCCGGCGCGTGATCTGCTGCGAATCGCCGCTCTCGGGATCGCCCACGTAGATGTGCGTTTCGTCGTCGGTGTGGACATAGAAGGCGACGCGAGAGCCGTCCGGGGACCAGCGCGACCCGGAAATGCGCGTCCCGCGCGGCACCTCGATGTCGGTCACCGATCCGTCCGCGGCCGAGATCACCTGCAGTCCGGCCGAATTGCGGATCGAGAGGGACCGGTGACGATTCGACTGCGGCTCCAGGAACTGCCCGCCCAGCTCGTCGAAGGGGCGCGCAAAGCGATCCATGGTGATCGGCCCGTCGCTCACCTCGCGCAGGAAGAATCGACCGTCCGGGCTGAGGCGGCTGAGCGTGACGTTCGTGTGCCGGGGCGCGAGCACGGCCTCGGCGATTTCCGTCGGGGGTTCGACCCAGTCCTCCGAGGCGAGGAGCAACTCGGCGGGACTGGGGGGCGGATCCTCCTGGTCGGCCTTGGTGTCGGTGTCCTGGCCGAGCAGCGCCGGGGCGGGCGCCGCAATGGCGAAAAGGATCGCGAAGGTGAGGAGGGGGGTGGGGAAGCGAAGACGAGACATCTTCCTGACTCCTTGGGCTGCAACGAACACGTGCGAAGGGACGGTAATATTGGGGTGCCAAAGGCAAACCCGACAGGGGGAAGCGATCGCTCGCGCGCCGCCCCCCCTGCCGGGTCGCCGGGTCTTGTCGGCAGGCCGGCTAGAACACCCAGCGGCCCCTCATGGCGAGTCCGTGCCGTGCCGGACCGCTGCCGCTCTCGGTGCGCGTTCCCTCGAGGCGAAGGTCGAGGACCCGCGTGAGCGAGTAACGCATGCCGGTCCCGAAGGCCTTGGCGCCGCCGTCGGCGAGGTAGAGGCGGCCGTAGGGCGTGCCGTTGAAATCGCCCAGACCGTACTCCACCCGCGTGTTCACCCGGCCTCGCTGCAGCTCATGGCTCATGTCGGGCCGGTGGCTGACACCGCGCTCCCACAGCTCCTGGACTCCGCTGGCCGACTGGCCCCACGCCGGGGCGATCCTGACCGAGAATCCGCGGGTCAGTGCCTGCGGATCGATCTGGATCAGCCCGCGGACGCCCCACTCCTCGTAGTCGTTCGGGCTCGTGGCCAGCAATCTTCCGTGCCCTTCGACGGTCAGCGCCCTGGTCGCGCTGATGAAGCGCACCCCACCGCCGAGTTCCATGCCGGTGCCCTCGGTGCCGTCGCCGTCACCGTAGCGCAGGCCGCCCTCCGCCAGGAAGTTGACCTCGCGCCCTCCCGGAAGTTCCTGAACCTGCGACCACTCCAGCGCGACCCGCAGCCGGTGCATGTCGAGCGTGAGGGCGTCCATCCCTTCGCCCCCATCCACCTCGACCTGCGACAACCAGCCTTCGGCGCGCACGCGGAGCGCCGAGGCGCCGGTGGTCATCAGAATGCGGCTGCCGCCAAGCGCACCGCCCGTCGAGCGGGTATCGCTCTCGCGCCGGCCGCCGGGTTCGTCGTCGACCACCACGTTGCCCCACCCGAAGTTGCCGGCCGCCCACGCGGCCACGCCCGTGCGGCCTGGCAGCCACGCCACGTAGGGATTCAGACTGGTCATCCGGGCTTCGTAGGTCCCTTCGACCTCGCGTGCACCGGTTACGTCGGTGAAGTCGTAGTTCCCGGACGACCGGGTTCCGGCCACGCCGACCAGGATATCGCGATGGATTCGCATGTCGGCGCCGAGGTGTATGCTGAGCATGTCGCCTTCCCACTCGACATCGGCTCCACCCGGCTCGCCCATGCTGGTGTACTCCGCGCCACCCCACGTGGTGAAGCCGGCCGGTGTGACCACGTCCTGTTCCTGCCCGTCGCTGCCCAGAGCCGTGGCGAAGGACACCCCGTCGAAGAGTCTGCCCATGTCCAATCCGCCGGACGAACCACGCAGCCCCATGCCACCGGCCCGCGACAGGAGACCCGCCGCGCTCAACTGACTCTGCAGCGGATTGCGCGACGCCACGGTCTCGATCCGGCGCGAGATCGCCGACAGGCTGCTGGTGGTCGCCGCCGCCGCGAAGTGCGGCAGAATGGCCTCGTTGACGCGTCCGGCCCGCTCGACCGGATCGTCCGTGGTGGCACTCGCGGTGTTCGAGGGCAGCCCGACGCCCGCAACGTTGATGGCCGATACGCGGTAGTGGCGAGTGCTCCCCGGCTCCAACCCGGTGTGCACGTACCTCGTGAGGCTCACGCCGGTGGAGCGCTGCAGGTCGGCCCACCTGATCCCGTCCTCCGAGACCTCCACGCGGTAGCTGACGATCGGAGCGCCCCCGTCGTACGCCGGCGCCGTCCAGTTGAGTTCGATGCGCGTCGGCAGGGTGGCGGTCGCCACGAGGTTCGTGGGCGGATCCGGGGCGATCGCGTCGGTGGTGGCGTTGGCCACGTTCGACGCTGCGCCTATCCCGATCTCGTTGATCGCCGAGACGCGGTAGTGCCGCGTGCTGGCCGGTCTGAGACCCGTGTGCGAGTAGGCGGTTGTCGTCGATCCGGTGTTAGCAACCAGGTTCGTCCACGTCGACCCCTCGTTCTCCGACACCTCGATCCGGTAGCCGGTGATCTCGGCACCGCCGTCGAAGTCCGGGACATCCCAGTCGAGGTCGATCTGCTGATGGTCGTGGGCGGTCGCCGTCAGCCCAGCGGGAGCGTTCGGTACGGTCGCGTCGGTGGTGGCTTCCGCACTGTTGGACGGATCGCCCGGTCCGACCCGGTTGACCGCCGAGACCCGGTAGTGCCGCGTGCTCGCGGGCGACAGTCCGGTGTGGGAGTATGTCGTACCCGTCGTGTTCGTGTTCGTGACCAGATCACTCCACACCAGTCCGCGGTCGACGGAGACCTCGATCCGGTAGCCGGTGATGGCGGCACCGCCGTCGTAGGCCGGCGCGGTCCAGGAGAGGTCGATCTGCGAGGTGCCGTCGGCCTCGGCCATCAGGTTTGTCGGGGGATCCGGCGTCGTCGCGTCAGTGGTGGCGGAGTCGACGTTCGACGGTTCGCTCACGAGCTCGGCGGAGTTGATCGCGGAGACGCGGTAGTGGCGGGTGGTGGCGGGATCCAACCCTGTGTGGGCGTACCGTTTTGAGAGCGGAGACGTGTTGGGCGGCAGAATCTCCCACTGCGACCCCCCGTCCGAGGATACCTCGACCTGGTATCCCTTGAGCGCCACGCCGCCGTGGTAGGACGGCTCCTCCCAGGTCAAATCGATCTGCGTCGAGCCGTTGGCGGTGGCCATCAGGTTCGTCGGCGGGTCGGGAGGCTCTGCATCGGTCATGGCGCTGGCCGTGTCGGACTGGGGACCCTCGCCCGCCGAATTGAACGCCGACACTCGATAGTGGAGGGTAGTGGCCGGGTCGAGACCCATATGCGACCAGCTAGTCGCGTTGGACCCGGTCAACCCCTCCAGGATGTTCCAGGTGAGCCCGTTGGTCGTCGAGAAATAGATCCGGTACGAGGTGATGTCCGCACCACCGTCGTCAGCGGGCGCGTCCCAGGTCAGATCGATCTGCGTCGAGCCGTTGGCGGTGGCCATGAGATTCGTCGGTGCCCCGGGACGTACCGCCCTCGTGGTGGCACTGGCCACATTCGATACAGGGCCCTTCCCCGCCGAGTTGATCGCCGATACCCGGTAGTGGCGCGTGCTCCCCGGCTCAAGGCCGGTGTGCTCGTAGCTGGGGAACGAGGTAGCGGTGGTATCCAGAACCGTCCAAGCCGAGTCCGGGTCCACCGTGACCTCGATCTCGTAGCCGGTGATCGGTGCACCACCATCGTCAGAGGACTCGGTCCACTGTAGGTAGATGGTGTGTGTTGTTCGTTGGGCGTTGGCAGTCAAGCCCCTCGGAGCGCTCGGGCGCCTGGCGTCGGTAGTGGCGAAGGCCACACTCGATGGCACGCCCGACCCCGCCGAGTTGATCGCCCGTACCCGGTAGTACCGAGTGCTGCCGGCGTCCAGGCCGATGTGCTCCCATTCCGTATCCTCCGCGTTCGTGTTGGCCACCAGGACGGTCCACCCCGTGGTCCTCTGCAGCGACACCTCGATCTGGTAGCCGGTAATATCCGAGCCGCCGTTGTTGGTAGGCGCCGTCCAGGAGAGATCGATCCGGTTCTGTCCCCGCGCGGTGGCCGTTAGGCCGGTGGGCCGGCCGGGGACGTTTGCGGTCGTGGTGGCGCTGGCCACGTTGGAGGGGTTGCTGGTGCCCTCGCTGTTGATTGCGGAGACGCGATAGTGGCGCGTGGTTACGGGATCAAGTCCGGTGTGTGGATAGGTCGTTGCGGTTGAACCCGTGTTCACGACGAGGTCTGTCCAGCTGGAGCCGGCGTTGTCGGACACTTCGATGTAGTACCCGGTGACGGCCGAGCCGTTGTCGTCGGCTGGCGCGTCCCAGCGCAGGTTGATCTGGCTGCTGTCCGCGGCCGTGGCCCTCAGGTTTCTGGGGGGGTCGGGGGGCGACGCCGTAGTGGTGGTGGCGCTGGCAGTGTTGGAAGCTGGACCGTCGCCGTTGGCGTTCGTAGCGAACACTCGGTAGAAGCGGGTGGTCCCGGCGCTTAGCCCGGTGTGGCGGTAGGAGGTGGCGGTGACGGTGGCAAGAGCGGCCCAGCCGGAGTTGCCCGTATTCGAGACTTCGATCTTGTAGCCCGTGATCGCCGACCCACCGTCGTCGCTGGGGGCGGTCCAGGAGAGGTTGATGGCGGTTTCGCCCGCCGCGGTGGCGGTGAGGCCGGTCGGTGCGCCGGGTTTATCGGAGCCCGTCGTCCCGCCGCCGGTTGTGGCGCGGACGGTTGCCCAGCGCCCTTCACCGTGTGGGCTGTGCGCGCGCACCCGGTAGAAGAGGGTGGTGTCGGCTGTGAGGTTCGAATGGACGAAGGTCAGGGCCGTATCATTGGCGCTGGCCGCGAGCAGAGTTTCCCAATCCTCCGCTGCGCCGGCTTGGACCCCAACCTCGTAGCCGGTGATATTGGCTGTGCCCGTGTCCGGTTTGGACCAGCTAAGCGTGACACTGGTGGAGGTGGTGGAAGCGCTCAGATCCGTGAGCTGGCTGGGGGGCTGGCGATCGGGTTGTCTGAGGTTTGTGACATTCCGGTCCGTAAGGGCCCCGGCATGATTGCCTGCTATGTCGCGGACTTGATTAGCGTTGGGTACCGGGTAGTTGATTACAACGGAGTCCCCCTCGGATGTCGCGTCGCTTTCAGACAGGAGCAGTCGTATTCGGGCCCCTTCGATCCGTACGAATTGTGGATTTGCGTTAGTCAAGTCCTGCGTGCCTCCTACGTCGTCCCACGAGGAAACCGTGTAGTCTGACGGGAGCGGGGTGTAGTTCTCATCCAGCGTCTCGTGGTAGGTGAGCCAGATCGTATCCCGGCTCACCGTGGCCTCCGTCAGCGTCGGCCACCTGGTGTCCACCTGGAAGGACATAACGGCCTGAGCGTTGGATTCGCTCCCGGCGTTCGTTACTACATTCGCTGGTACGGTAACAGTCAGTGTTCTACCATCGTCGTTACGCCGTGGCACAACCGTTATGCTGAAGCTGTCGGCCTGATGTTCGGTGAAGTCATCGTTGAATTGGCCCCCGGTCACTTCCAAGTCTGCCTTCACGAAGCCGCTGACATCCTCCGACCACTTGAAGACCACCTTGAAAACCGAGTCGGGGGGTGTGGCCGTGTTGCCGTCGTCCTCCCGCGTGATCGCCACCGTCGGCGGTGCCTTCCGCCGATCCAGAGAGCCTTCCGCGCGGTTGGTAGAGACCTCGCCGGAGGAAGGACGCGTCACCGGCTTGTCGCCCGACATGGGCTGCTGAGCCCCGACCCCAGCCACCGGAAGAAGGACCAGACACGCCACGGCCAGACTCGTCACAGTGAAGGAAATGAGGTTTCGCACCGCTAGCTCCTGTTCTTGGGTTTGGGAAGGCTGCCGACCAGACCAGGAATGGGACTCACCGCGTCGAACCCCTTCCTGCGCCCGCCCAGTCGGCGACCTCTCAGAAGGAAAGTTACCAAAAAACCGCAAAATGTGTACTCTTGGCCGCCGCACACCACAACATCTGGCGTTTCATCCCTCACCTACCACTGGAACCCACCCCCGTCAGGTCCCCTCGCAACAGTCAGTTGCCGAAGTAGCGCACCCACCCCCACCTCTGACATCCACAGCGACCGGCTGGGGTGCCCCGCGTCCGGCACGATCATCTCCCGTCTCGGCGACCGTGTAGCGTCCTTTGGCGTCCTGGCTACGGGGTCCCGCGTAGGCTGTACCCACCGCGCCGGTGTACGGCGTCAACTGACACCCCGCGAATTCGTGGAGCGCTTCCAGGTTGTCCCTCACCCAACATATCCACGATGTATACTACACTTTCCATAATGGAAGGCATACATTACATAGTGAAGGAATGAGCGGAGGAGGTGCCATGCACTGGCGCTCAGGTCCGCGTGCTCCTCGGTGGTTCGCACCGCTCTTGATGTGCCGGTCCACCGTGCGCCCGCGGCCACGTTGACCCGAAGGCTCGCCGTGCCCGTCCTCAGCCAGCCAGCCCGTAGCCAGCCTTGAACGCAGGACCTTCCCCCGGTAGGATGATGTTGTCCCCTGGATCGCGGGATCCGGGTCTCCGGTACGGCTTT
This sequence comes from Longimicrobiales bacterium, assembly GCA_965211795.1. GTDB lineage: Bacteria > Gemmatimonadota > Gemmatimonadetes > Longimicrobiales > Gaopeijiaceae > Bin94. The sequence goes on along the minus strand of OZ242973.1, from coordinate 986,981 downwards.
AGCGGGAAGGAACTACCATGTCCGGACGAACTGACCCAGGCATCCGTGCCGCGTTGCTGCTGCTCCTGGTGGCTTGTGGTGACCCGCCCACTCCATCGCCCGTCCCCACCACGGTAAGCGTCAGTCCGGAAACGGCAGCGTTCGCGGCCCTCGGCGAGACCGTTCAGTTCACGGCGGTGGTTCACGACCAGTTCGGGAACGTCATGAGCGGTGCGGCCGTCGAATGGGCCACCCGGGATCCGGCCGCGGTGTCGGTATCCGAATCGGGCCTCGCCACGGCCCTGGCCAACGGGACGACCACGGTCTCCGCGACCGTCGACGGCGTGTCGGGTAGCGCGGCTGTCACTGTGGCCCAGGTCGTGAGCGTCCTGATCGTCACGCCCGATTCGCTCCTGTTCTCCTCACTCGGAGACACGGCCCGGCTCGAGGCGGTGGCGCTCGATGCGGGCGGCAGCGCGGTGGAGGGGGCGGCAGTCATGTGGAGTTCGAGCGACTCCGCGGTCGCGGCCGCCAACTCGGAGGGGCTGGTCGCCGCCGTGGCCAACGGGACCACCACGGTCTCCGCAACCGTCGACGGCGTGTCGGGTAGCGCGGCGGTCACCGTGGCCCAGGTCGCGAGTGTCCTGAACGTCACGCCCGCGTTGCTCCTGCTCCCCTCACTCGGGGACTCGGCCCGGCTCGAGGCGGTGGCGCTCGATGCGGGCGGCAGCGCGGTGGAGGGGGCGGTCTTCACATGGAGTTCGAGCGACGAGTCGGTGGCGTCGGTGGACGAACGGGGGCTGGTTCGGGCGCTGTCGCCGGGGACGACGGTCATCACGGCCGCTCACGGGGCCGCAACCGGCGCGGCCGCGATCGTTGTCTCCCGACCCCCACCTCTCACCGACCGGGACGCGCTGGAGGCGCTTTATCGCGCGGCAGGCGGAGCCGATTGGACGAAGGCCGATGGCTGGCTGAGCGACGCGCCGCTAAGGCAATGGCATGGAATTGAAACGGATGACAGCGGCTCGGTGACCGCCGTACGTCTGCCGGAGAACGGTCTGGCCGGCGGCATCCCCCCGGAGCTGGGGCACCTGCCGTACCTGGAGACGTTGAACCTCAGGAAGAACAACCTTACGGGCACCCTGCCGGCGGAAATCGGCCTCGCAATCCGTCTGCGGGAGCTCGATCTGGGCCACATCGAGCTGGAGGGGCCGATTCCGGCCACGCTGGGGCGGCTCGTCGACCTGCGCCGCCTGAACTTCGAATATGTGCCGTTTTCGGGGCCGATTCCGCCCGAACTCGGCGCGCTCGAAGAGCTCGAATTCCTGAACCTGTACCGGAACCGCCTGACCGGCCCCCTGCCCCCGGAGCTCGCCGGTCTGCGCAAACTTCGAACGTTTTACGTCGACGAAAACGGGTTGACAGGTTCGGTTCCCTCGGCGTTCGCGGATCTATCGGAGCTTCGGGTCTTCTACTGGGGATACAACGACGGGCTGTGCGCTCCGGGAACGCCGGATTTCGAGACGTGGCGCGGCGAGGGACGGGACGCGCAGGGACCGCGCTGCAACGAAGCGGACGTGGCCGCCCTCGAACACCTCTACCACCGCACCGGCGGAGCGGACTGGACGAACTCCACGGGTTGGCTGGAGAGCGCGGCCGTGGAGTTGTGGCACGGGGTCGGGGCGGATTCGCTCGGGCGCGTGACGCTGCTCGACCTGTCGGGCAACGAGGTGCGGGGGCGGCTTCCGGGAGCGGTCGGGGAACTCGGTCGGCTTTCCGTGCTCCGAGTGGGAGACAACCCTCTTTCGGGTCCACTTCCGCAGTCGCTCGACGCGCTGGCCCTGGAGGAGTTCCGCTACGGCGACACGGAGGTGTGCGTTCCCCGCTCCCGGCACTTTCGGCGGTGGCTGGACGCGATCCCCATACGGGAAGGCACCGACGAGCCATGCGCGCCGCTCTCCGAACGCGAGGTTCTCGAAGCGGTGTACGACGCGACCCGCGGAGCCCAATGGTGGCGCCGGGACGGCTGGCTGACCGACGCGCCTCTCGAGGACTGGCACGGCGTGAAAACGGATGACGACGGCAGGGTGGTCGAGCTGGCGCTCTACGGGAACAACCTGCGCGGACGAGCGCCGGCAGAGCTCGGGCAACTCGACCGCCTGCGGCTGCTGGACCTCTCCTACAACTGGCTCCGCGGACCGATTCCGCTCGATCTGACGGACATCGAGACCCTTGAGGAGATCTACCTGGAATCCAATCTGCTGGACGGGCCGATCCCCAGCGAGCTGGGCGCTCTCACGGGGCTGGCGAGTCTCTACCTGTGGGATAACCGGCTCGAAGGCTCCATACCCCCGGAGCTCGGCAACCTGTCGGCCCTCGAAGACCTGCGGATCAGCTACAATCGGCTGACAGGCCGCATCCCGCCCGAGATCGGCAACCTGTCCCGAGTCGTCGTCATCTGGATGGACTTCAACGAACTGGAGGGCGAGATCCCGCCCGAACTCGGAAACCTGTCCTCGATCCAGACCTTCTATCTCGGGTACAACAAGCTGACCGGCGAGATCCCGCCCGAGCTCGCAAACCTGCCCAGCGTCCGGGCCCTAGCCCTGGACTACAACGACCTGACCGGTCCGATCCCCGTCGAGCTGGGCAACCTGACGACCTTGGATGGGGAACTCAACCTGATCGGCAACCGCCTGTCCGGGAGCATTCCGGTAGAGTTGAGCCGCCTGGATGCCGTGCCGGCTCTTCGGCTCGGCCACAACAATCTGTCGGGCGAGCTTCCGCCCGAACTCGGCCGAATGGACGCCCTCGAGTGGCTGGACGTGTCGCACAATCCCGGGCTGGCCGGACCGCTCCCCTCGACCTTCGCGTACATGCCGAAGCTCGGACGCTTCGAGGGGGTAGGCACCGGGCTGTGCGTGGACGCGGAATCTCCGCTGGCCAACCCGGTGGTATTCCGCCGTTTCCGCATGCCCTTCTGCGATCCGCCCCCGGAGCGTTCGAGCGCGTACCTCGTCCAGTCCGTCCAATCGGCCCTGTACCCGGTGCCGCTCGTGGCCGGGGAGGATGCACTGTTGCGGGTGTTCCCGATCTCGCCGAAAAGCACGGACACCCCGATCCCTCCCGCCCGGGCGTCCTTCTTCGTCGGCGGCACGGAGGTGTACGCCGCCGACGCGCCCGGCCAGTCCACGCCCATTCCGACCGAACTCGCGCAGGCGGAGGCCTCGCTCGACCGATCCGCCAATGTCCGCATTCCCGCCTCCGTGGTGCGTCCCGGTCTGGAAATGGTGGTCGAGATCGACCCGGAGGGAACGCTGGATCCCGATCTGGGCGTGGCGCTCCGGATTCCCGAGTCGGGCAGGCTGCCGGTGCCCGTGGAGGCGATGCCGACACTCGAACTGACCATGGTTCCCTTCATCTGGCGGGAAAAGCCCGATTCCACCGCCGTGGACCTGGCCGTGCAGATGGCGGAGGACCCAGAGGGGCACGGGCTGCTGTGGGACACGCGAACCCTGCTCCCGGTCGGCGACCTCTCCGTGACGGCGCACGCGCCCGTCATGACCACCTCCAACAATTCGGACGAGCTGCTTGACGAGACGACCGCGATACGCACCATCGAGGGCGGAACGGGATACTACATGGGGGCTCTCTCGGGCGAGGCGACAGGCTCCTGGGGCGTCGCCTGGATCGACGGGTGGACCAGCTACGTGCGTCTCGGCAACGTGGACGAGCCGAGCGAGGCGCTCACGATCGCGCACGAGCTCGGCCACAACATGAGCCTCTACCACGCCCCCTGCGATGTACGGTCGGTGGTGGACCAGGCCTACCCCTACCCGGACGGGTCAACCGGAACATGGGGCCTCGATGTTCGCTCCGGGAGCGATGTTCTCGTGCCGGCGACACGGGCGGACCTGATGTCCTACTGCATACCGGCGTGGGTGGGCGAATACCATTTCTACCGGGCCATGCACCACCGCCTCGTCCGCGAGAGGCCGGGGGACCTCTCCCGGGCGTCCGGCTCGGCGCTTCTTGTCTGGGGCGGTGTCAGCAGGGAAGGCGTGCCCTACCTGAATCCGGCGCTCGCCGTCGATGCGCCCGCCGCCCTCCCGCACGGCGGCGGGCAGTACGAGATCGCGGGCCGCACGGCCGACGGAGATGCGCTGTTCGCCTTCAGCTTCGACATGGAGACGGCGGCCGACCTCGAGGAGCGGGCCGGGTTCGCCTTCGCAATACCCTCCAGCCCGGACTGGCTCGACGCCCTCGCGGAAATCGAGCTCAGAGGTCCCGCCGGGTCCGCTACCCTGGACGACGCCACGAACCGCCCTGTGCTGATTCTGCGGGACCGGGCGACCGGCGGTGTGCGCGCGATTCTGCGCGGGGGACCCGCAGCGGCTGCCGTCGCGGAGATCGCCGCCGGAGCGTCCGTCCTGCCGACGGGGCCGAATCCGGAGGTTCTCTACAGCCGCGGCCTCCCACGTCCAGTGACCCGGCCGACCCGGAGGTAGCAACGGGAGCGAAGGGCCCCGGCGTGCCGTCAGTTGCCGAAGAGCGCCGCCCCCCCCACCTGCGACATCCACATCGAGCGGCTGGAGTGCCCCACGCCCGGCACGATCATCTCGCGGTGAGCGTGCCCGGCGTACATCTCGTCCATGAAGCGGACCAGGGTGCGGCCGCGGTGGTAGCGGCGCGGCCCCTGGAGGTTGGCGCCGCAGCTCACGTCGAGTGATGCGGTGGCCGTGTCGGCGTCCCCGAGCAGTATGCGCACGTCGTGGCGCACCAGTTGCGCGCGAATGGAGTCGCCGTCGAGCCTCTCGGCGAAGTTGTTGCGGTTCAGGAGGCCGTAGTGCCAGTCGTCGTAGTCGGCGCAGTCCGTTTCGGGGACGAGGAAGCCGCCGGACCCGTCCTCGCGTTCGGGCCTCAGATAGAGGTAGGTGGACGGGTTGGTGACCACGTACCGGATCGGGATCCCCGAACCGGTCGACTTGTGCTCGGTGGTCGCCGCGTAGCGGTGCACGACCTGCCCGCCCGCCGAGTGGCCCGCCACCACGATCTCTTCCAGGGCGGGAAAGCGCGACGAGTTCAGGAACGCGTCCACGATCCGGTCCAGCGCCGCGTACGAACTCACCCGTGGCGAGGGCCCCTCGGGCCGGGACAGGTTCCCGCGCTTCCAACCCGCGCTCGACCAGTAGGGTTCGTCCGATTCGGGGCCGTCCTCGATGGTCTGGAAGTGGGGCGCCACGGTCGCGGTGGAGCTGGCGACGCCGGCCGTGGCGGCCGCCACCACCCCGGTCTCGAAGTAGGTGTCCGCGTCACGGCCGTTGCCGTGGATGACGATCAGCCCGCGCGTCACGTCCGCGTCCCCCTCCGACAGGAGATGCGTGCTGAAGACCGGCAGGAAGCGTCCGCTGACGATCTCCACCCGTTCCGCGCAGGTCGCGTTGCCGGAGGTGCAGGGGACGGGCCGCTCCGGCTCGACCGGGTCGGGCTCGACGGTCATGGTGGATCCGCCGCAGGCCGCGATCGCAACGGACAGGAGCGGCGCGACCCGCGCAGGGGAGGCGAACGCGCTCCTGCTCTTCATCGTTCTCTCCGGTACTGTCCCATGAAACCCAGGTCCACACTGGTGACGCCGGCCTCTGGCTCGACGGTGAAGGTCGCGAACGAACTGCCGTAGGCCTGGCCGTCACCGCCGTCAAAGTAAAGGCGGAAAACGTCGTGCTGCCAGTGCTCCAGATCGCCGGAGAAGGTGCCCGGAGCCCCGAAGCGAAGCCTCAGCCTGCCGTCACCGGCCAGCGCGACCTCCGCGTGGCCCGCCCCGTGAATATCCGCGTATCGCCCGACGTATTCATTAATGGGCCTCGACGGACTGGTGCCGGCTACGCGCGCGGAATCCTGCGCCGCCAAGGTCTGCTCGACCTGCTGAAGGATGGCGCCCGTCTGCTCCATGACCGTGCCGTGCCAGTCGCGCGGTTCGGTCCCCAGCAGGTGCGCGAAGACGCGGGCGGCGATCTCCTGGTGGGGATAGTAGGGCGTCCACAGGCTGCCGTTGGCGAGCACGACCACCCCGGCCCCGATCTCCGGCAGCACGGCCGCGTACGCCGGAAACCCGAAGATCCCGCCCCCGTGCGAGATGTGGACCCGGCCCTCGAAGGTGGTCCGGCTCCACCCGAGACCGTAAGTGCCCGCGGCGGTGTCCGCGAAGATGAAGCTGGTGCCGGCGTCGACCAGCGGGGCGTGCATCTCGGCCACCGTCTCCTCCGTCAGGACGATCCGATCATCGAAGCGGCCGCCGCGCAGCTGCATCCGCAGCCAGTTCGCCATCTCGGCCGCGCTCGACACCACGCTCCCCGCCGCCTGCATGTTGTCGTAGGACTGCCACGAGAGTACGCGCCGCTCGCCGTTCCGGTCTACGCCGTGGGGCATCGCGACGTTCCTGTCCGGCGCGTCGGCAATCCCCACCCTGCCCGCCGGCGCCGTCCCAAGGAAGGCCGGGGCGACGAAGGCCGCATCCCACACCTCGAAGGGACTCGCGCGGCTGTCCCGCATGCCAAGCGGGTCGAAGAGGCGTTCCCGCACCCACTCCCCCCACCCCGTCCCCGTCACCTCCTCGACCACCAGCCCGGCCACGCCGTACCCGTGATTGCTGTAGCTGTAGCCATCTCCCGGCACCCCGAAGTTGTCCAGCAGACGCGCCCGCTCCGCCACCTCCCGCCCCCCCATCACGGCCAGGACCGGCCACGCATCCCCCGGCATCCCCGACGTGTGCGCGAGCAGGTCGCGGACCGTCATCCGGCGCGTGAACTCCGGGTCCTTCACCCGAAACCATGGCAGGTGCTCGACCACCGCATCGTCCCAATCCACCAGCCCGTCGTCGACCAGCGCCCCGACCGCCGCCGCCCCGAACGACTTCGAAACCGACCCGATCTGGAAGAGGGTGTGCGCGTCGACCGGGTCGTCCCGGCCCAGTTCCTTCACCCCGAACCCCTCGGCGAAGATCACCTCGTCGTCCCGCACCACGGCGACCGCCAGCCCCGGCAGGTCCCAATCCGCCATGGACGCGCGGATGTAGTCGGCGAGCCCGTCGAGATCGTCCCGCACCGGGTCGTGGCAGGCCGTCGCCGAGCCGACTGCGAGTCCGGCAAGCGTGATCGCCAGACCAACGCGCCGCGTGACCCGCCCCCCTCCCCCCTCACCCCCCATTGAACACGAAATAGTCGTGAATCGCCCGCGCGATGTGCGCGATCACCGGCTCGCGGTCCGCATACGTTTCGATCGCCGACTCCTTGATGTACACGACCGCCACCACGTGACCCGCATCGCCCGGCAGGTCGATGATGCCCACGTCGTTGGTCGTCTGGCCGATCGTGCCGGTCTTGTGGGCCACCTGCGTGCCGGGGGGCAGCACGCCCTTGAGGCGCCCCTCGCCCGTCTGGCAGCGGTACATGATGTCGATGAGCAGCGCGGAACTCTCCTCGGAGAGCAGATCGCGATTCCAGATCTTCGTGAGCAGCTCGGCCATGGCTGCAGGCGTGGAGGTGTCGCGCGGGTCCGGGTTGAAGGCGGCGTTCAGGGCCGCGATGTCCGCATCCGTCCGCTCCCGCTGCAGAAGCTGCCGGTACGGGCCGGGCTCGATCCGGTTGGCCTCGCTTACCTCGGCGGCACCCAGCCAGTTTGCGATCAGCGCCCAGGTGGGGCGGTCGACGCGGATTCCGTCGACCCCGGCCCCGGCCATGTGCGCGGTGACCGCCGCCGAGCCCCCCGCCACGCGCATCAGCACGTCGGTGGCGATGTTGTCGCTGGTCTGGAGCATCATCTCGAGCAGGTTGTGGATCGAGAGCTGGAGGCCCGGATCGTCGATGAGGTCGCTGATGGTGCTGGCGGTGAGGTAGACGTCCCGCTGCTCGATCTCGATCATGTCGCCGAGCGCGATCTCGCCCGCGTCGACCATCGACAGGATGCGCACCGCGATCGGGACCTTGTAGGTGCTCGCCATGGGGAATCGCTGGTCGCCGTTGAGGGTGAAACCGCGTCCCGTTTCGAGGTGGTGGGCGGCGACGCCGACGGTGCCGCGGGCGGCTTCGGCAAGGCGCGCAACCTCGGCGGCGAGGGTGGCGAGGCCGGGATCGTCCCCCTGGAGCTGGACGCGCTGGGCTGTGGCGGCGGCGGGACGGGAAGCGGCTGCTGCCAGGCAGAGGGCGAGGATTGTGTGCCGAAGCGACGTGAAGGTGGCCTGGCGAGGGGTGCGGAACCGGGTGGGGAGGCGGTCCATGTCAACTCCAGTTAACAGAATGGAAAGCGGGGTTCACAACGCGGGGGTGTCGCCGAGTGAGCCGGCTGGGAATCGAACCCAGGACCTACGGATTAAAAGTCCGTTGCTCTGCCAACTGAGCTACCGGCTCGCCGGAAAGGTAACCACGCCCGCCGGTCAGCGGGACGGATCCGGTGCCGGGAACGGCAACTCCAGCTGGAGCAGTCCGAAGGTGGTGCGGTGGTGGGGCGTCAGTCCGACTTCCCGCACGGCGCGCCGGTGGCGCCGGGTGGCGTAGCCCATGTTTCGCTCCCAGCCGTATTTCGGGTAGCGGGGGGCCAGGCGCGTCATGAGGCGGTCGCGGCAGACCTTGGCCACGATCGACGCGCAGGCGATCGAGTGGACGAGCGCATCTCCGCCCACCACCGCATCGTGCTCCCAGGCGAGGCCGCTCACCGGGAGCCCGTCGACCACGACGTGATCCGGGCGAACGGGCAGACGCGCGAGCGCCCTGGTCATGGCGCGAGTGGTGGCCTGGAGGATGTTGTGGCGGTCGATCTCCCGCACCGACGCCGCCCCGAGCGCGACGGCGGCGGCCCGCGCGTGGATCTCGCGGGCGATCTTGGACCGTCTCTGCGGGGTCAGCGCCTTGGAGTCGGTGGCCCCGTCGATGAACACCCCTTCAGCGAGGATGACCGCGGCCGCTACGACGGGTCCCGCGATGGGGCCCCGGCCGACCTCGTCCACCCCCGCCACATTGGCGAGATTCCGTCGCCAGAACCCGCGCTCGTACTCGAGGATGTCGTCGGGCGCGGGGGTCGCGCGGCTCTCGGTGGCGGGCCCGGGAGTGGAGGGCACCAGCAGGTGGTGTCCGCAGCGCGTGGACGATCCCGCGCTAGTGCGGCCGGAAGGTCCGCTTTTCCTTGATGCGGGCGGCCTTGCCGCGCAGTCCCCTCAGGTAGTAGAGCTTGGCCCTGCGGACCCGTCCGCGGCGCACGACCTCGACGCCGCCCACCGTGGGGGCATGGACCGGGAAGACGCGTTCCACGCCGATGCCGCCGGAGATCTTGCGGACGGTGAAGGTCTCGCCCATCCCCGAGCCGCGCCGTCCGAGGCAGACGCCCTCGAAGACCTGGATCCGTTCCTTCTGTCCCTCGCGGACCCGGTAGAGGACCTTGATGGTGTCGCCCGGCGCGAAGTCGGGCAGATCGCTGCGCGCCTGTTCCATATCCAACTGGTGGAGGATGTCCGCCATGGCCGGGCTCCCCTTCGTGTCTCGTAATCTTGTTGCGTCTCGGCGCCGGCAGTCCGTGGGAATGCCCCGGGGATTGCAGCGGGGATTTCCTTCGCAGACTTGCTGGCCAGAAAAAATAGGCTCAACGCGGATCTTTTGGAAGTGCCCGGGGGTTCTACAGGTACGGGAAGGCATGTCCCCTGCGCGCCGGAAACCTGGCCTTGGCGATCGACCTCGGTCTCCTGCAACGTTTCCGGTGGCTGATGGGTCCAAGAACCACATCCTCGCAACGCTCGGCACGGAGGCGGCACAATGAGACGGAACGGCACGGAAATCATGGCTATCGGGGCGATTCTGGCGGGTGCCGCGATAGGAGCCACCGGAACCCTGGCCATCACGGGCAACCCCTTCGACGGGCGGGAGAGCGTCTGGGTGAACTGCGAGTACCTCCAGGTGCCCGGGATCCAGATGCGGGCGACGTGGATCTACACGCTGGATCGCGACGGGGAGCTCCGGAGGAAGAAGTGTCCGAGAAGGATCAGCAGCACCTTCTTCGTGTCTGGAGCGCCGACAAGGACGATCGACAGAGCCCACCACGCGGAGTTGGCGGCGCTGGCGCGCGAGCTGGCCGAAGCGCGGTCGAGAGTCGAGATCCTCCGGGCACTGGAGAGCCGGAAGGTTGAACGCGAGTTCAGCTCGCCCATTCCTCTGCCTGTGTATCACGGGCAGGCCGCGAACGAGGTTGAGCACCAGGAGCGTTGAGGCGCCGCCTCAGGACTTCCCGCGCCGCCTCCGGGTAAGCCGCTCCGACGCCTCCGTCCGCCAGGCTTCGATCCGGCGGTGGTCGCCGCTGCGCAGAACCTCCGGCACACGGTGTCCCCGGTACTCCGCGGGACGCGTGTAGGACGGCGCCGAGATCGCATCGCTGTCGTAGAAGGAGTCCGAGGACGCCGACTCGTGGTCTCCGAGAGCGCCGGGCAGCAGCCTCACGACCGCATCGGACACGGCGAGCGCCGCCACCTCGCCGCCCGACACCACGAAGTCGCCGATCGACAGCTCTTCCGTGGCCAGGTGGTCGGCCACACGCTGGTCGACATCCTTGTAGTGACCGCACAGCAGGGTGACCTCGCGTTCGAGCGACAGGCGGACTGCGTCGTCGTGGCGGAAGCGCTTGCCCCGCGCCGACATGAGGACGATCGGGCCCCTGGGGGCGAGATCGTCGACGGCCTCGAAGAAGGGCTCGGGCTTCATGACCATCCCGGCGCCGCCGCCGTAGGGGATGTCGTCGACGGTGCGGTGAACGTCGTGCGTGTAGTCGCGCAGGTCGATCACGCGATAGGTGACCAGCCCCGCCTTCGCGGCCCGGCCGGGGATGCTCGACTCCAGCGGCGCACCGAAGAAGCTGGGGAAGATGGTCACGATGTTGATCCGGATCACGGCAGCAGGCCCTCCGGCGGGTCGACCACGACGAGGCGCCGCTCCCGGTCGAACTCCACGACGAATTGGGGGCTCAGCGGCAGGAGCACTTCGCCGCCGGGACCGGTCACTTCAAGGAGGTGCGACGGGCGCACCGGGTAGACTTCCGTCACGGTCCCGAGGATGGACCCGTCGGCGGTGACCACCGTGGCTTCCAGCAGTTCGTGGTAGAAGATCTCGTCATCGGCCAGTTCGTCGATGGTGTCGAAGGGCCGCAGCAGGTAGCGGCCGCGGAGCCGCTCCGCCGCCGTCCGGTCGCCGACGCCCGCGAAGCTGGCCAGGAACCCCTTTCGGTAGGGACGGACCGACTCGATGGTCAGTTCGGGCAGGGTGCGCGACGGGTTCTCGCCGTTTTCGTCGCCGGGAAGGTGCACGGCCCCGGGAATGAAGTGGCTTTCGGGGTAATCCGTCAGCGGCCAGATGTAGAGTTCGCCCTTCGTCCCGTGGGCCTTGTTGAGGTGACCCACCACGAGGAAGGGGGGATGGCCGCCCCCGGTCAAGCTCAGGCGTCTTCGTCGTCGGCAGCTTCCGCTTCGGCGTCTTCAGCGTCGGCTGCGGCCTCTTCGGCCTCGTCCGCGGATTCCTCGGCGGCGGGGGCTTCAGCGGCTTCCGCCGCGGGGGCCTGATCGTCGTCGGTCTCGTCGTCGGCGTCCGCGGATTCCTCGGCGGCGGGGGCCTTGGCGGCTTCCGCCGCGGGGGCCTCGGCAGCGTCGGTTTGGGCGGCGTCGGCGGCTTCCTCTGCATCGTCGGCTGCTTCCGGCGTATCGGCACCCGGATCGTCGGCTGCAGCCGGTTCATCGGCGTCCGCGTCATCGGCTGCGGCCTGCACCTCGGCGCTGTCTCCGGCATCGCTTGCGGCCTCGGCGGACGCCCCGTTCGCAGCGGAGGCCGCGGCACTCGCGTCCCCATCGGCGCCCGCGCCGACGAGCGCCACGGTGTCGTCGCCACCTGCCCGCGCCTTCGACACCAGGCTCCCCACCGTCGGCGAGAGGATGGCGCCCTGGCCGACCCAGTACTCCACGCGCTCAAGGTCGACCCTCAGTGCGGCCGGGTGCTTGATCGGATTGTAGTAGCCGAGGATCTCGACGAACCGGCCGTCGCGCGGGGCGCGGGTGTCGGTGACGACGATGCGGTAGTGGGGCTGCTTCTTCTTCCCCATACGCCGGAGGCGAATCTTTACGGACATTGGCTCTGTCTTGGTTCAGGTCTTCAGGCGGGGCATGAGCCCCTTCATCGATTTCAACATGTCTTCCATCTCGGCGAACCGCTTCATGAGGCGGTTGACCTCGGAGACGGGCCGGCCGCTTCCGCGGGCGATCCGTTTCCTGCGCGACCCGTTCAGGATCCCGGGACGGCGGCGTTCCTCGGGCGTCATGGAGAGGATGATCGCCTCGATGTGCTTGATCTTCTTCGGGTCGATGTCGCCGACCGGCATCGTCCGGTGGGCCCCGGGAACCATCTTCATCAACTGGTCCAGGGGTCCCATCTTCTGCACCTGCCGCATGGCCACCAGGAAGTCCTCCAGGGTGAAGCGGCCCCGGCCCAGCACCTTCTCCTGCAGGGCCTCGGCCTCGCTCGCGTCGACCACGGCCTGGGCGCGCTCGACCAGTCCGACCACGTCTCCCTTCTGGAGGATCCGTCCCGCGATGCGCTGCGGGTCGACCTGTTCCAGCGCGTTCATCCCCTCGCCGGTGCCGACGAACTTGAGCGGCTTCCCCGTCACGCCGTGAATGGAGAGCGCCGCGCCGCCGCGGGCATCGCCGTCCATCTTGGCCATGACGAAGCCGGTGAGGTCCAGAACCTCGTCGAAGCCCTGGGCGATCCGCACCGCCTCCTGCCCGGTCATGGCGTCGGCCACGAGAAGGATCTCGCGCGGCTTGAGCACCTGCTTGAGGCGTGCCAGCTCGTCCATGAGCGGCTCGTCGATCTGGAGCCTTCCGGCCGTGTCGACGATGAGCGCGTCCGCCTTGGTGCGGCGCGCCTCGCGATGCGCTTCGGCCGCCACCGCAACCGGATCGGTGGCGCCGTCTTCGTGGTGAACCGGCACCCCGGTCTGTTTGCCCAGCACCCGCAACTGGTCGACCGCAGCCGGGCGGTAGAGATCGCAGGCGGCGAGAAGGACGGACCGCCGCTGCCGACTGAGACGCTTGCCGAGCTTCGCCGCGGTCGAGGTCTTCCCGGACCCCTGCAGTCCCACCAGCATGATGACGGTGGGGGGCGCCGGCGACCACTGGAGAAGGTTCTCGCCCTCTCCGCCGATCAGGCGGGCCAGCTCGTCGTGCACGATCTTGACGATCTGCTGGCCGGGCGACACGGATTTGAGGACCCGTTCGCCCATCGCCTTCTCCTGAACCCGGTTCAGGAACTCCCGTGTGACCCTGAAGTTGACATCGGCCTCCAAGAGGGCTCGGCGCACCTCCCGCAGGCCTTCCCGGATCATGGGTTCGGTGAGGAGCCCGCGTTGGCGGAAGCGCCCCAGAACCCCGTCCAGTTTCCTGCTCAGGTCTTCAAACATCGGTGTCCGCGATGGAAGCGGTACAGCCTTTAAGCATAGCTGGAGTGCCAGGCGAAATCAATGAAAGACCGGACCGAAATCAACTTCGTGACCGCCGACCCCAAAAGAACCCAACCGCCAGGAAACCACCGGCTGCGAGTAAATGCGTCGTCAGGAGAATAGCGGTGGCACGCTGCTCCTCACCCCCCCAGAAAAGCATCGACAAGACAACACCCAGTACCAGAATGGCTACGGCAGCGCCGACCCAGGTCAAACGGATCACATGCGTCAAGCGGCGATTGCGAAACTTGTCGTCTCGCTGTAGCCGGTCGGTATGGAACTTGAACTGGCGTTCGTCAGCAGCGTCCAACTTCGAGAATCCCTCGCGCATGGCCTCGACCGCACGATCCCGGCTGGCGATCCGCTCGCGCTCGACAGCGAGCATCTCGCCCCACAACTCAAGCTGTCCATCGGGATTCGCAGGGGCAGGCAGGTTCCCTCCGGTTTCTTCGCTCATCGGTAGGGTGCCGATTTCCTCGCACCGGAGGGCCCGGGCACAACACCTGATTCCGCCATGTCCGTGAACACTTCCATCGCCAGACGCAATGACACGGTGTAGACTCTGAAACCACCGTAAGGCGACTCGTCGATGCGAGTCACAGCGTCGGGCGCCACCGGCGAGGCCTTGCGGCGACTAGCTTCTTCGAACGCTTCCTGTCGTGTGTCGTGGTGGGAGTCGGCGATCAGGCGGGGCAGGATTTCCAAACGTAGCAATGTGACTCTCCTTGGTGGTGGGCCTGCTTAGCTACTGTACCCAAGCGGGGACGTGGAGTCCAGAAGGGCGGTCCGTCGTCTCATCACTACGATACAACCAACCATAGGGACGGTTCCATGCTGAAATGGGACTCTTTTTCGTCGCGTCCCCATCTTCCGGCTTTCACCTCCCCCGGATCACCTGGCTGCGCCTCGTTCCCACCGAGACCATCACGATGGGCGCGCCCACCAGCTCTTCGATGCGGTGCAGGTAGGCGCGGGCGTTCGGCGGAAGGTCGCTCATGGTGCGCGCTTCGGTGGTGGGGGACTGCCAGCCGGGCAGGGTCTCGTAGACGGGTTCGGCGCGCTCCAGCTGACGCACGCACGCGGGGAAGAGCGAGTGGGTGTCCCCGTCGATGCGGTAGCCGGTGGCGATCTTCAGTTCGGGAAGCGTGTCGAGCACGTCCAGCTTGGTGACCGCGATCCCGGTGAGGCCGTTCACGCGTGACGAGTAGGCGGCCAGCACCGCGTCGAACCAGCCGCAGCGGCGCGGGCGGCCGGTCGTGGCACCGAACTCTGCGCCGAGTTCGCGGATGTGCTCGTCCATGTCGGTGTCGAAGGCGCTGGGGAGCGGTCCGTTGCCGACGCGCGTGGTGTAGGCCTTGACCACGCCGGTGACCGAATCGATCGCGGTGGGGCCGATCCCGACCCCCACCGCCGCCCCACCCGCCGTCGTGTTGGACGAGGTCACGAAGGGGTAGGTGCCGTGGTCGACATCGAGGGCGGTGCCCTGGGCGCCCTCGAGGAGAACGCGCTTGCCGTCGGCCAGCGCGCGCGCGATCTCGTCGCCCACGTCGGTGGCCACGTCGGGAAGGCGGTGGGCCAGCGCGAGTGAGTCCTCGACCGTTCCGGCCGTGTCGGGATCCCCGCCCAGCTGGCGCAGCCGTTCGCGCGCCCACTCGATCCCCCGCCCCACCCTGTCCGCTCCCCGCGCGCGGTCGAGAAGGTCGGCGATGCGCACCCCCCGCCGCCCCGTCTTGGCCTCGTACGCGGGACCGATCCCGCGCCCCGTCGTGCCGATCTTGCGGCGTGCGGCCGCCTCGGCCGCCATATCCAGCGCCTTGTGGTACGGGAAGACGACGTGCGCCCGCGTGCTGATCCCGACGCGGCCGCGCGTGTCCACCCCCCGTTCGGCCAGCCCGTCGAGCTCGCCGAAGAACTGGTCCACGTCGAGCACGACCCCGTTGCCGAGCAGGCATCGCTTCTCGGGATGAAGCACGCCGGAGGGGACCTGGTGCAGCACGATGTGGTGTTCGCCCACGTGGACGGTGTGCCCTGCGTTGGCCCCACCCTGGTAGCGCGCGATCACGTCCATGTCGCCGGCGAGCACATCGACGACCTTGCCCTTGCCCTCGTCTCCCCACTGGCAGCCGACGATGACGGTGCACGCACCGGATGGCGCCCGTGCGCCCATTCCCTCGCCCGTCACGCGCGCGCCAGCGCCCCTTCGGCAAGGAGGCCCGCCCGCGTGAGGTGTTCCGCGACCTCGCCGCGCCGTCCCTCGGGGAGCGGCTTGAGGGGAGGCCTCGGCACGCCGCCGCGGTAGCCCAGGAGGTCGAGTCCGTACTTGACGCCGGCCACACCCATGCCGCCGACGATGGCGTTGTGCAGGGCGCCGACCCGGTGCTGGATCCGACCGGCGGCGGCCCTGTCGCCCGCCTGGAAGCGTGCCTGGATGCGGGCCGAGTCGACGGGTGCCAGGTTGGCCACGCCGAGGATTCCCCCGACCGCCCCGATCTCCAGCGCCGCGTAGAGAAGCGCACCGCTGCCCACCAGCACCTGGAAGCCGCGCGCGGTTTGCGTCACCAGCTCGCCCACGGTCCCGAGCTTACCGCGCGAGTCCTTGATCCCGATGATGTTCTCGTGCACCGACAGCTCAGCGATCAGCCCGGCCGGGAAGTCGAGGGTGCTGAACCGGGTGGGCACCTGGTAGAGGATGACCGGGATCGGCGCGGCGTCGGCCACGGCCAGGTAGTGGTCGCGGACGACGGCGGGGGTCATGGCGCCCTTGTAGAAGGCGGGCGGCTGTACGAGGGCCGCGTGGAAACCGCGGTCGGCGGCCATGCGGGTGAGGCGCAGGGTTGTGCGCAGGGACTCGGCGCCGGTTCCGGCGACCAGGACCGTTTCGTCCGGGACGGACCGGGCGACCACGTCCCAGCAGAGGTCGCGTTCGCGCTCGTCCAGGAAGACGGCCTCGCCGGTCGAGCCGCCGATGACGAGGCCGCGAATGCCGGTCGGCGTCCACTTTTCGACGTTGCGCCTGAGGGCCACCAGGTCGACCTCGCCGGTGACGGGGTCGAAAGGGGTGGTGGTGGGGATCATCACTCCGCTGATGTCGATCTTGCTTCTCCTTCGGATCCTCGGGGGGGCGGACTGTAAAGTCTGCTGTAAAGTCAGGTCGGGGGAGCGAACGTCCCCATCTTCTCCCGGGCGAGCGCGAGCGTTTCACCCGCCACGGCGCGAGCCCTTTCACCCATTGCCATGATCCGTCCTTCCAGATCGGTCTCGCGGTCGAGGATGTCGGCGCGGCGCTCCCGCATCTCGCCGGTCAGGGCCACGAGCGCGTCCGCGGTGAGGCCCTTGAGATCAACGTAGCGCAAAGTACCCGCGAAGTAGTCCTCCCGCATCTGGTCGGCCTCGTCCCGGTGGCCGCTCGCGCCCAGGAGGGTGAGCAGGTTTTCGATACCCGGACTCGCCTTGCGTTCTCCCGCATCTCCCGCGTCCGCCGCCGGTGCCGCTCCCGAGTCGGTCACCGCGGAGCGGATCTTTCGGCGGATCGAATCCTCCTCCTCGAAGAGGCCGATGTAGTGCTTGGGGCCCAGGCTCTTGCTCATCTTGCGGGTCGGGTCGGCTGTTGAGAGGACCTTGGTGATGGGCGTGTGCAGGGTCTCGGGCTCGGGGAACAGGTAGCCGAAACGCGAGTTGAAGCGCCGCGCGATGCCACGGCTCAGCTCGAGGTGCTGCGACTGGTCCTGGCCGACGGGCACGCAGTCCGCGCGGTAGGCCAGGATGTCGGCGGCCTGGAGGACAGGGTAGAAGAGGAGGCCGGCCGAGATGAAATCGCCGTCGTCCTCGGCGAGTCCCGTCTTGAGCAGGCCCGATTTCTCCTTGAACTGGGTCATGCGTGAGAGGTCGCCCAGCGAGGTGAGCGTCGCGAGCATCCAGCACAGTTCCGTCTGTTCGGGGACGGTCGACTGGATGTAGACGATCGTCCGGTCGGGGTCGATGCCGGCCGCCAGCAGGCTGACGAACATGCCGGTCGACGCGGCGCGCAACTCGGCCGCGTCGTAGGGCGCCGTCATGGCGTGCAGGTCCACGACGCAGTAGATGCAATCGCACTCGTCCTGCAGCCGAACCCAGTTCTGCACCGCGCCGAAGTAGTTCCCGATGGTCATGACGGCGGTGGGCTGGATGCCGGAGTAGACGCGCTTGCGGGGAGGCATGGGGTGGGGGTGGGAGGGGTGCGAGGGTTGGTGGGCGGAAGGGCCGATCAGGTGGCCGCCGGGTAATGGTGGAGTGCTAAGTTAGCGGAGCGTGACCGCGATTTCGACCCTTTCCGGGAGCGAGCCGCGCGTGGATAGGGTCGGCCGCGCCTCGAGAGCGGGGGGATCGCGAATTGGATGTATACTACAGATTCCATAATGGAAGGTACGATTTACATTGGGAAGAGCTGAAGCGAAGCGGTCCAGCCGGGATGTAGCGGCGGCCGATCGCCTGCTGGGGACCGCGAAGGAGGCCGCGAATGCGGCGGCGCGGGTGCACCGCGAGGCCGCGAGGCGTGGCGGCGGCCGATGGATCGACGAGAAGACCGCGCACAGCGACTTCGTCTCCGATGTGGACATGGCCGCGCAGGAGGCCGCGGTGTCGGTGATCGCCGCGCGGCATCCGGATCACAGGGTGCTGGCCGAGGAGGACGGGGGTGGCCGGGATGGTGCGCCGGGCACCGACCGCCTCTGGCTCGTGGACCCGCTCGACGGGACGACCAATTTCCTGCATGGCCACCCGTACCACGCGGCTTCGGTGGCGGTGTGGGACGGCGAGCGTCCGCTGGCGGCGGCGGTCGAAGCGCAGGCGCTGGGCAAGGTGTGGACCGCGGCGCGGGGGCTCGGGGCGTGGGAGAACGGGGAGCCGATTCGGGTGAGCCGCACGGACAGAATCGAGCGGTTTCTGGTGGGGACGGGGTTTCCGTTCAAGGCGCATGAACTGCTGCCGGGCTACCTGGCCGAGCTGGACCGGGTGCTGCGGTCGACGGCGGGCGTGCGGAGGACGGGGGCTGCCGCGATCGACCTGGCCTATGTGGCAAACGGCATCCTGGACGGGTTCTGGGAATCGCGGCTCGCGCCGTGGGACTACGCCGCGGGGGTGCTGCTGGTGGCGGAGGCGGGGGGCGTGGTCGAGCGGGTGGAGGGGGGTGGGGTAGGGGTGGCGGCGGGGTCGGTGATCGCGGCGAATTCGGTCGAGGCGGTGGGGTGGTTGCGGGGGGTGCTCATCCCCCCCGCCCCACCAGCGCGTTGAACACCAGCTTGAACGTCCCGTGCGTCTGGGCCCGGTGCTGCGCCCGGAACCCGATCATCACGATCGTCCCCTCGCCGTGGTCCACCGAAACCATCGCGGCCTTGTTGGCGATCGCCTCCTCGCCGAGCAGCCACCCACTCTGCAGGATGTCGCGGTCGATGTAGGTGGCCACGCGCCGCACATCGTTGCTGCGCGCACCCGGGATCGTCTCGTAGACCTGACCACCAGCCAGGTACGCCGCCAGCGCGTCCTCCGGCATGCCGTAGGCGAAGGGGCTCGAGGTGTCAATCTTCACCTTCAGCGTTGACCCGGGGGCCCAGAACTCGTTCCCCCACATTCCGGCGACGGCGTTGCGGACGGGCACGTCGAACTCGTCGAGGACCAGCTCGCCGGCCTGGGCAAAGGTGACCAGGGTGCCGCCGTTCCGCACGAAGGCATCCAGGGCGGCAACTCCATCCGCGCCAAACCCGCTGCGGTACTCGGGCGGCGTGCCCGCGGGATCCGGTCCGCGACCGCCTGACGGCTGGCCCGTCGGACCGAGCATCATCTGTTTCGAGTCGTTGGGGAGGATGATCACGTCCCAGCGCTCGTGCAGGTCGCCGGCCAGGATTTCGGGGTCGAAGAGGCTGGTGTAGTCGAATCCGAACTCCTCCAGGAGCCAGCGCGTCCAACCCTCGTCCATGTTGCCACCGTAGTAGCGCTGGTACATGCCGATGCGCTGCCGGGCGATGGGGTGGCTGACGGCTGACACGTCTTCGTCAAGCGCAGTAAGGTGGATACCGGTGGCCGCTGCGATCTCGCTGAGCGTGCCCGGATCGGCGCCCGCTGCAACGATGAAATCCCCCGGCCGCACCCCTACCCCGTAGCCCGTCACCCGTCTCACGCCGGTCCCCACCTCGAAGAGCCCGTTCACCGCCCGGAAGGCATCGTTCAGCGACCCATCGATGCGATGTCCGTTCGGTGCCTCCGCGTCCACCGTCCCCACCACCTCGAGCATCTCCCTGACCTCGGTCAGCGGCGCCTCCACGGCCGTGCCCACGGGGTCGACCTTCACTCCCATGAACTCTGCGATCACATCGGCCGACATGTCGTAGGGACGGATCGGATCGCCATCCGCGGTACGGGTATAGCTGTTGTCCGGATAGTCGGTCTGGCCCAGCAGCCAGCGGATGACGCCCCGCTTCGGCTGCGCCAGCGAGACCACGTAGCTGCCCGCGCCGTACACCCGGCCCTCGTGGGTGAACCCTCTCGCCGAGTGCTCGACGGTGATCCCCTGCAGGAGCAGCTTGTTCACCATCCTGGTCATGGTGAGGGGGTCGTGCTGGTCGGCGGGGATGACGTACGCCTTCACCTCGCCGTCCATGCCGCGCTGGATCTGGCGGCTCGACTTGTTGTACGCGTTCCTGAGCACCGTCTCGCGGTTCTTCGCGGCGATCTCGAGCGGCGAAAAGGTCGCCACGATCTGCCGCTCCACGATGTCGCGGATGCGCCACCAGCCACCCGGCCACGGGTTCGGGAAGGTCGTCTGGGCCTCGTACTCGGGGAGCTGGCGGGAGCCCCGCAGCTGGTCCGGGTGCACGTAGAGCGGCGTCGCGAGGCGCGCGCTGGCCGACTCGGTCAGCATCCCGGCGATGTTGTGGAAGGGGGTGATCCAGTGGAAGCCGAAGTGCCCCCACCCGGAGTAGATCGCCGCGTTGACGGTGCCCTGGAAGCCCATCTCCTCCATCCGGTAGGCCATGTGGGCGCCGTACCAGGACATCTCGCGCCACACCAGCGGGTCGCCCTCGGGACGGATCGGCTCGGCGTAAGGCGGCAGGTAGATGCGCGCCGTGTACGCGCCCATCTGGTGATGATCGATGAATGCCTGCGGGATCCATTCCCGGAAGAGGATCTCGGCCCCGTAGCGCGACTCGACGGTGTTCTGCATGAAGGCGTCGCGGTTGTTGTCGTGCCCGATGTAGTGGTGGTACAGCTCGGGCGGGCGGGCGCCCTCGTACTCGGTGCCGACCCAGCGGTCGTACCACTCGTTGACGATGCCCACGCCGTCGGGGTTGAAGGCGGGGATGAGGATCGAGATGGTGTTGTCGAGGATCTCGCGGATCTCGTCGTCGTCGCGGGTGGCGAAGAGGTACATGATCTCGGCGGGCGACTGGGCGCACGCGACCTCGGTGGAGTGGAGCGCGTACGACTGGACGAAGACGACCTTGCCGTTCTCGATGGCGTTGTCGACTTCGGCGCGCGTGTGTCCGCGCGGGTCCTGCAGGACCGCGTTCATGCGCTTGTAGTCGTCGAGGCGGGCGAGGTTTTCGGGGGACGAGATGAAGATCGAGAGGAAGGGCTCGCCCAGGGTGGAGGGGCCCATGTGCACGACCTGGACGCGGTCGCTGGCCGCGTCGATGAGCTCGTAGTACTCCACGAGCTTGTCCCAGCGCGCGAGCTTGCGGTCCGCGCCGATCTGGTGGCCGAAAAAGTCCTCGGGGGTGGGGATGGTGGCGGCCGCCCGGGCCGCGGTGGCGGCCTGTTGGGGGGCGGCGGGGGTGGGGAGGGCGAGGAAGAGGGCGCAGGCGAGGGTGGTCGCGGTGACGATCCGGTAGTTGCGTCGGTTCATGGGGCGTCTTGTCCGTGCGGTGGGATCGGGAGGGGGTGTCGATCGGGAAGGAAGATATTGGGGGCGAACGCGGGATCGCGGCCAGTCCCCCGGCGGCCTGGAGGGCGTTGGTAGCCCGGTTGGCCCGGGGCATCCCCACACGCTACCCCAACGGCCTGCCCGGCGGCGCCGCCCCCCTCCCCACCGTCACGGCCGCCGGGTCACTCACGATGAACACCCGAAACCCCTGCGCGATCCGCTCCTCGATGTCGTTCACATTCGCGGTAATCCCGCACGGCACCCCGTGTCGTTCACACGCGGCGAGCACGGTCTGGATCGCCCCCTCCACCGCCTCCATGTCTCCCTCGTAGGCCCTGCGCAGATCCCCCGGTCCGGGAAACACGATGCTGACCCCCTCGGTGCCCACGATCTCGTCGGCGCGTTCCACCCCGACCCGGTCCTCGATGATCAGGATGTTCACCAGGTCGCCCGCCGGGTTGCCCGGCCACAGACGGTCACCCATCACCGAAACCGCCACCGCCGCCTCGTCCGCCGACTCCACGTGCGGAAAGACGATCGACGCCACGCCCGCCTCAAGCGCTTCTGCCACGTTGGCCTCCGCCGCCTCCACCCCGTCCCGGATGGCCGGGACTCGCAACACGAGCGGGTGGGGCGGTTCCGGCGCCGACCCCTCGGCGATCCCCGACATGTAAACTTTAGTTGTCATTATGTCAAACGGACCTGACTCCAGGGAGTAGAAGACGAAGTCCAATTCGCGGTTCCGGCCCATCGCGGCGCCCTGCTCGGCGGTCCGGTCGCCGGAGAAGACGCCGAAGAGGACCTGGCCGTCGGCGAGGAGTTGGACGAGCGGGGCGGTGGGCGTGGCAGGGGCGTCAGCGGCGTCGGTGGCGGCGTCCGCGTCAGACTCCGACTCGCCGGCCTGGTCGGGAGGCGCGCATGCGAGAATTGCCAGACCGAACGCGAGGACACCCGCCCGGCGGATCTCGGCGCTCGGCGCTCGGGCGGGTTTGCCCACGAACAACCGGGCGCCGGTGCGGAGAGGGGGTGAGGCGGAAGTCGAGTCTGCGCGCGAGGCGTGGGGTCGGGGCGCGGTCATGGTGTTCGGCACGGCCTTTCGGGGTAGCGGCGGCAGGGGCGGTCGGAGGAGGACAGTTTACGCCGCAACCCGGGGTGTCGGAAGACTCTTTGCAGCACGGCGTGGGGAGGACGGCCGGCCAGGATGGCGGACCTGACCGAAGATCCCTAACTTTTTCGCCCACATTCCGCATTCAGCCAAATCGCCCATCCGAAGGAGAATGACC
This sequence comes from Longimicrobiales bacterium, assembly GCA_965211795.1. GTDB lineage: Bacteria > Gemmatimonadota > Gemmatimonadetes > Longimicrobiales > Gaopeijiaceae > Bin94. The sequence continues at coordinate 964,310 of OZ242973.1, read as the reverse complement.
CTCATGGCCAACCCGAAACTTCTCATTCTGACCGCCGTGACGGTCGCCATCGTCGCGGGTCCGGCGGCCGAGACCGTCACCGCCCAGAGCGCCGCCCACCGTCACATCGGCCACGTCGCCGACGCCTGGAACGGCACGCCCGACAACGTCGGTCTGCTGCCCGCCGCCCAAATGGAGGCCGAGGTCGCCGCGCAACACGCCGGACTCGCCGCCGCCGCGGGTGACCTGAGCGGGATTCAGCGCCACACGACGCATGTCCTGCACGCCCTCGACGCCTCGACTTCCGAACGGGGCCCCGGGAAGGGTTACGGTCTGATCGCCGCCGCTTCGGGATGCGCCCAGCACATCGGGATGGCCGGCGGGTCGGACGACGCGTCGGGCGCGGTGAAGACCCACTCGACGCATGTGCAGACCAGTTGCCGGAACGTGGTCACGTGGGCCGAGAGCATCGTGGAAAAGGCCGCCGAGGTCGCCGCCGCGACCGACATGGCCGCAGCCAAGGCGCTCGCCGACGAGATCGCCACCATGACCCAGGCCATCCTCTCGGGCACCGACGCCGACGGCAACGGCCGCATCTCCTGGGGAGAGGGCGAGGGCGGCCTCGAACAGGCGGCCACGCACCTGCGGCTCATGAAGGAGGCCGAGGGGCTCGGATGACACCTGCGAAAACAAAAGGATCTTCCGGGCTCGTCGGGACCCTGTCCGCCACTGCGGTCGGCGCCGCCATGATCGCCGTGGTGGCCGGATTCACTCCGGACGCCGTCACCACGTCCTCGCCCGCTTCGAATCCCCACCTCCGGGTACCGCAGGACACCGTCAGCTTCGCCAAGCAGATCCTGCCCATCTTCCAGAAGCGCTGCGCCAAGTGCCACGGCGCCGAGGACGAGAACGGCGAGGTCCGCACCGAAGTCAGCCTGAGCCTCATCGAATACGAGAGGGTGCTGGTGGGTTCCGAGTTCGGCACCGTCGTCGAGGCCGGCGACCCGGACGGCAGCTTTCTGATCGACATGATTACTGCTGGGGACATGCCGCCCGAAGGCGAGGGTGACAAGGTTCCCGAGGAGGAGATCGCGCTGATCCGAACCTGGATCGAGCAGGGGGCGCTGAACAACTGAGGGGGGTCGGCGGGGGCCTCAACTCCTATTGGTGCATCCTGTCGATGGGAAGCCCGCTGGGGACCCGATCCGGTATGGTGTGACCGAGGTCCCTCGCGGCCTCATCGGTCAGCGACCGGAGGAATGCCACAAGGTTCGCCTGGGCCTCATCGTCGAACCTCAGCGCGAGCAGCAGGGTGTCCTGGTTGGCCAGGATCTCTTCGACGTTGTCCAGGAGCGTGGGCCAGAGCATTTCATCCGGGACGTGCCGGGTTATGTCGTACCGGCGCAGCTGCAGCGCCGCGTTGTTGTAGTGGCCCACGAAGGTCGTAAGCGTGGGAAACTGGCCCAGATGACCGAAGGGAGCCGTGAGCTCCACGTTTCTCAGCGGCCGCGCCATGAACCGACGCCGGTCGCCGGATTGACCCGTAACTCCCTCGCGTCCCATGTCCTCCCCGCCGTCGGTCTTGCCAGGTCCGAACTGGGGAAGCGCAGCGTTGTGGAACTCGCCCCCGAAGCTCGACCTCTTGTGGCAGTTCGTGCAGCCCAGGGTCATGAACTCCTTTGCCCCAGCCAGCGCGGAGTCGTTCAGGGCGTCGTGGTTTCCACGCAGGAACTGGTCCCAGGGCGTGTTGTTGAACACGAAACTGTTGGTGTAGAACCCCGCGATGGCGTTGGCCGCATGGGTGAAGCTCATGCTGTCGAACGGGACACCGGGATATGCCCTCTCAAAGAGGTCGACGTATTCGGAAAAGTCCCCCAGGCGGTCCATCAGAAGACGCCACATGCCCTGGAAATCGTCGTCGTCAAGATCCGCAAGTTCGTTGTCTCCCGGCTGGCCCCGCATCTCGTCTCTCGAGGTCACGGGAAACAGACCCTGGGCCGACATGGCCCCGAACTCGAATGCCTCGGCCATCTCCGGGGTGAGCTGGTCTCCCGCCGGCGTGCTGATCGAGCCGTCCGGCATCTGTTCTACGCGACCATCCCAGAAGACTCGAGACGCTCCCGGAAGGTTGAAGACCGCCGGAGAGTTCCTCGGAATGAAAACGTTCTCGGGGTGCGAGCGATGCGTCCCCAACCCCGTGCCCCCCTCGCCGATCGAGAGAGTCCTGGCATCTCCCGTGGCCATTGCCGGGAGATGACAGGTCATGCACGCGATGTTCCGGTTCCCACTCAGAATCTTGTCGAATGCCAGTGCCTGCCCAAGTTTGACGAGGTCGCGCCGTACCGGTGGTGGGTTGGGAAGGGGTTCGAAGCCGCGCTCCGCAGCCAGTGCCCGAACCTCCATTGCGAGATCAGCGCGACTTATCTCGGGGGCCTGAGAGTCACAGGCGTTAAGTGCCAGAACGGAGACCAGGAACGTCCAGGAGGCCGGCGAAGGGAATCCGGAACATCGACGCACGCCGACTCCACGGGGGCTCATTCCCGTGCTGCCGGTGCCAGTCATCTGTTTTCTCCAGCTGTGGATTGCCCTGGCGGAGTGATGCTGGAAGCCTACGCATCCTGGTATGGTGTTTGCAATAGTTGACGCCCAGCCAGATTGCTGCTGGGTGAAGAGCTGCACGCAGATCGGCATACAGGTTGACGCTGCTTGCCGTGAACCCGGCGCGGGAATCATCACACATAAGGCGAGTTTAAGAGTAAACGCATCAACACTTGCAATCATGCCGACGGCAAACCGTGGCATCCCGAACAGCTCCCCACAGCCCCCCTTACCCCTTCCCCCGCCTCCTCAGCCACGCCACCGTCACCAACAGCAGTCCCGCGAAAACGATCAGAAACGTCGCCACCGCGAGGATCGCCGGGCTGATCTGCTCCCGTATCCCGGCCCACATCTGGCGCGGGATCGTGCGCTGCTCGACGCCGGCCATGAAGAGCACCACGACCACCTCGTCGAAGGACGTCGCGAAGGCGAAGAGCGCCCCCGAGACCACCCCGGGCGCGATCAGCGGGAGCTGCACCCTGCGGAAGGCGTGCAGCGGCGTGGCCCCCAGGGAGGCGGCCGCGCGGGTCAGGTTGCGGTCGAAGCCCGAAAGGGTGGCCGTGACGGTGATGACCACGAAGGGGATGCCGAGCGCGGTGTGCGCCAGGATCAGCCCAAGGTGGGTCTGTCCGAGCCCGATGGTCGAGTAGAAGAAGAACATCCCCGCCGCCGAGATGATGACCGGGGTGATCATCGGCGAGATGAGCAGGCCCATGACGAGGCGGCGGGCGGGCATCGCGGCGCTCGCGAGACCCAGCGCGGCCAACGTCCCGAGGGTGGTGGCGAGCGCGGTGGCCGAAACGCCGATCACCAGGCTGTTGACCAGGCTGCGGGTCCAAACCTCGTTCTCGAGGATCTCGCGGTACCACCTGAGCGAGTACGCCTCGGGGTCGAAGCGCAGCATCCCTTCGGTGAAGGTGAAATAGGGCTCGGCGTTGAAGCTGAGCGGTACGATCACGATGATCGGTGCGACCAGGAAGACGAATACGAGGGCGCAGAAGGCGACGTACGCGAACCGGCCGAGGGCGTCCCCGCGCAGCCAACGGGCTGGTGAGGGTGGGGCCGTGGCCGCGCCGGTGGCCGTGCTCATCGTCGCCCCTTATCCCAGGCTCAGGCGCTCGATGCCCACCAGGCGGTCATACAGCAGGTAGAGCACGAGTACGCCCGCCAGAAGGATCCCGCCCAGCGCCCCCGCGAGACCCCAGTTGAGCGAGGTCTGCATGTGGTACGCGACCATGTTGGAGATGAGCTGGCCGCTGCTGCCGCCCACCAGCGCCGGCGTGATGTAGTAGCCGATCGCCAGGATGAAGACCAGAAGCGATCCCGCTCCCACCCCGGGCAGCGTCTGCGGCCAGTAGACCCGGAAAAACGCCTGCGCCGGCTTGGCCCCCAGCGAGGCCGCCGCGTTCATGTACTGCGGCGGGATCGCGCGCATGACCGAGTAGAGCGGCAGCACCATGAAGGGCAGCAGCACATGCGTCATGGCGATGATCGTGCCGGTCATGTTGTAGATCATGGCCAGGCGGCCGTCCTCGCCGACAAGGCCGATCGAGACCAGCAGGTCGTTGACCACGCCCTGCGTCTGCAGCAGCACGATCCAGGCGGTGGTGCGCACCAGAAGCGAGGTCCAGAAGGGGACCAGCACCAGCGCCAGCAACAGGTTTGCGCGACGCCCGGGCGCGTGGGCGATCAGGTGCGCGACCGGGTAGCCCAGGAGCAGGCACAGCATTGTGATGACGGCGCTGACCACCAGGGTGCGCCAGAGCAGCGGCAGGTAGATGCGCCGTTCCTCGGGCTGCCGCGCGACCGAACCGTCGGGGAGCCGCTGCATGTCCACGGCGTTGAGGTAGTGGCGCGACGTGAAGCGCTGCCCGGTGGTTCGAATGGCGTACCAGGTCGCTGGGTCGGCCCATGCCTCGTCAATCTCCTCCAGGGCGTCGCGCCAGGGTCCTTCCGTCACGTCTTGCAGCGAGCGCGCACTCCGGGTGAACACGCTGCGAAGACCGCTCTGCACCCGGTTGACCCGCCCTGCAACCTGACCCAGTGTGCGCTCCTCGCGAGCCTGCACCAGTTCGCGCGCGATCGCCTCGTAGGCGGCCTCGTCCGGGAGTCCCTCACCGTCCCAGGCGGCAAGCGCAGCCAGGGTCGCGGGCAGGGCATCGGCGACCACCGGGTCGTGGACGCTCCTCACCAGCATCGTCGCCAGGGGCGCGATGAAGGTGATGAGGATGAAGACGAGCAGCGGCAGAACGAGTCCCAGGGCCCGCAGGCGTTGCTGGCGTGCAGGGCCGGTCGGGTTTCGACGGGCTCCGCCGGCGCTGCTCATGCTCTCAGCCCCCTGGGCCGGGGCTGCAGCCATGTGGGCCCGGCGACCTCGCTCATCGCCTCAGCGCGCAAGCCAGGCGCTGAAGCGCTCGTTCAGTTCGTCCTGGTTGTCCACCCACCACTCCCAGTCGTAGCGGAGCGCGCGTCTCGCGTTCTCGGGGGTCGCCGGCATGTGCGGCGCCATCTCCACCCCGGCCGCCACGTGCGTCGTGACCAGCGGCGCTCCGGACCGGCGGGCGGGGGAATAGGAGATGCGGCGCCCGATTCGCGCCTGTGACTCGGCGCTGGTGGCAAAGGCGAGGTAGCGCATGGCATCGTCCAGCCGCGGCGTTCCGGCAACGATGCCCAGCACGCCGACATCCAGCAACTGACCGTCCCACACGATCTCGAAGGGCTGGTTCTCGAGCACCTGCGCGTTGAAGATGCGGCCGTTGTAGGCCGTGCTCATGACGACCTCCCCGTCGGCCAGCATCTGCGGGGGCTGCGCGCCCGCCTCCCACCAGACGACCTGGTCCTTGATGGTGTCCAGCTTGCGGAAGGCCCGATCGAGGCCCTCGCGCGTGCTCAGGGCCGCGTAGACCTGTTCGAGCGGTACCCCGTCGGCGATCAGCGCGAATTCGAGGTTGACCTGCGGAACCCGGCGCATCCCCCGCCGCCCCGGGAACTTCTCCAGATCGAAGAAGTCGGCCATGGTCGCGGGTTTTTCGCCGGGCATATTATCGGTGTTGTAGGCGTAGACCGTGGACCAGAAGAGCTGTCCGATTCCGCACTCGGTCAGGCCCTCGGGCACGAAGTCCTCGGCAGCGGGCGTTCCGTCGGCGCCGGCGGGCAGAAAGCTGACGTCGATGGGCTCAAGCAGGCCTTCGTCGCAGCCGCGCACCGCGTCCGCGATCTCCAGATCCACCACATCCCAGTGGATGTTGCCCACATTGACCTGGGCCCGGATCTGGGCCAATCCCCCGTTGTAGTCCTCCACGTTGACGCGGATCCCGGTGGATCCGGTGAAGGGGATGTTCACCGCCTGGTTGACCGCCCGGCCGTACGAGCCGCCCCAGGAGACGCTGGTGATGGTCTGCGCGTCCAGGTTGTGCGGCAGCGTTGTCGCGGCAATGGCGAGAAGGGTCAGAAGTCTCGCTGTCATCATGGTCGTCCCGCTCTCCTTTGTATTCAAGACGTGTAAAGTTTGATTGACATTAAGTAAACTGTTTTTTACATAATAACGTGTGGAGGTGTTCGCACCTGTGGCTCACTCGTCCTTCTCCTCGAAGTTCAGCGCCCTGCAATCCGTCACCGTCCAGCCCACCCGCACGGTGTCGCCGACCAGAATGCCGCCGTGGCCCACGATGTTGGGAATCTTGGCGATGAAATCCTCGCGCCCGCAGGCGTCCATGCGCACACGCAGGTGGTCGCCGAGAAAGGCCAGGTCCCGGATGGTCGCACCCACCTGGTTGCCGAACCTTCCGGGCTCCGGATTGACCTCGATCCGCTCGGGACGGATGGAGAGGGTGACCTCGTCTCCCGGCTCGCAGTCCGCGATGCGCAGGGCGCGAATCCGCTCGCGGCCTGTCTCCACCTCGCACAGGTCGCCGTCCACCGTGACCACCCGCCCGTGCAGACGGTTGTTCTCACCGATGAAGCGCGCGACGAAGGCTCGTTCCGGCTCCTCGTACAGCGCCTCGGGCGGGGCGATCTGCTCGACCACGCCCTCCTTCAGCACGGCGATCCGGTCCGACATGACCATTGCTTCCTGCTGGTCGTGCGTGACGTACACGACCGTGACCGCCAGCTCCTGGTGGATGCGGCGGATCTCGTACTGCATCTCTTCGCGCAGACTGCGGTCGAGCGCGCCCAGCGGCTCGTCCATGAGCACCAGGTCGGGCTCGAAGACCAGCGCACGCGCGATCGCGACCCGCTGCTGCTGGCCCCCCGAGAGCTGCCCGGGCCGCCTGTCCTCCAGGCCTTCCAGGCGGACCAGTTGCAGAGCCCGCTCCACCCGTTCCCGACGCTCTTCGGCGTTCAATCCCCGCACCTCCAGCGGGAACGCGAGGTTCCGCCCGACGGTCATGTGTGGAAAGAGCGCATAGTTCTGGAAGACCATCCCGATCCCGCGCTTGCGCGGCGGCAGGTCCTCGACCGAACGGCCGTCGATGCGGATGGTCCCCGCGGTGGGACTCTGGAATCCCGCCAGCATCATCAGGATCGTGGTCTTGCCGGATCCCGACGGACCCAGCAGGGTGACGAATTCGCCCTTGCGAATGGTCAGGTTGAAATCCTCGACGACCAGGGTGCGGCCGTCGTAGCTCTTGTCGACCCCCTCGAACTCGACGCGGACGTCGCCGTCGCCCGCCGCCACCGGCCCGGCCTCCGCCGCAGTCACGATGGCCCCGTGACGCCGGGGCCGGACTGGGCGGCGATAAACCGGTCGATATGACTCTCCAACACGGTAATCGGCAGCGATCCCGGCGCCAGCACGGCCTCGTGGAAGCGCCGCAGGCCGAAGTCGTCTCCCAGCGCCGCCTCAGCCTTACGCCTGAGCCCCAGAATCGCGCGTTTCCCCATCTGGTAGCCGAGCGCCTGTCCCCACAGGTCGGTGGAATAGCGCAGCGACTCGCTCCGGATCTGGGTCTCGGAGTCGAAGATGTGGTCGCGCATGTACTGGCGGCCCTCTTCCAGCGTCCACCCCAGCAGGTTCATGCCGGTGTCGACCACGAGACGGGTTGCGACGAACATCTCCATCATGTACGCGCCGTACTCGCTCAGGGGGTCGTCGGCGAGGAAGCCCGAGTCGATCCCGAGGAAGGTCGAGTACATGCCCCACCCCTCGGTGTAGGCGGTGTGCATCCCGTTGCGCCGCACCGCGGGCAGCTCCTCGTTGGCGTACTGGCGCGTGATGTGGAAGTGGTGGCCCGGGAAGAGCTCGTGCAGCGAGATGCCCTTGTAGGTGAGCCAGCTACGCTTGTCCAGGTCGGAGCCGTTGAAGTAGTAGTAGCCGACCGGTTGGGCCGGGGTGGGCGGGCTGTAGTAGCCGAATGTCTGGGAACCCTCCAGCGCGGGGTCGAGGCGGCGGGCGCCGAAGGGGGCGTCGGGCTTGGTGAGGAAGAATTCGTCGGCGCGGGCGAAGAACTCCCGGGAGGGTGCGTCGAAGCGTTCCTGCACCTCGTCCACGGACTTGGGGAAGTAGTCGGGATTCGTGGGGATGTGGCGGCGGAAGTCGTCGATGGAGCCCTCGAAGCCAATCCGGGCCTGGACGGCGAGCATCTGTTCCTCGAGTTCGGCCACGTTGCGGAGGCCGATCTCGTGGATCTCCTCGGGGGTGACGTCCATGGTCGTGTGGACGCGCACCAGGTAGCGGTATGCGGCCTCGCCCCCGGGCTGGCGCGATAGACCGACCTCGGCGGGAGCGGCGGCGCGGTATTCGCCATCGAGGAAGGCGGCGAGGCGATCCAGCACGGGGTTGATCTCGTCGTTGACGATGCGCTCGGCCTCGGCGAGGAAGGCGTGCAAATCCCCACCCTCCGCCCCGAGCCTGGCTTCCGCCACCGCGAAGGGACCGGTGGAAAACGGGGCGGAATTCGCTCGAACAATCCCGACCACGGCATCCAGGTTGGGTTCGGGCACCACGATTCCCCGCTCCATCTGGGCACGGGCGTGCGACTCGACGAAGGCCACGACCTCGGGCACCTGGGCGAGGAGCGTCAGGTAGTTCTCGCGGCCCTCCGCGTCGCCGGCCGGCACCATGGCGAAGAGCGCGCGGAGCGCCCCGATCGTCGAGGAATAGGGGGTGAGCACGTTCGTGACGACCCAGTAGTGATCGAGTCCCTCGACGGTCAGCGCGGCCCGGCGGTGCAGGACTTCCCAGGTGAGGCGGTCGGCGGCGTCCAGCGCGGCGGGGTCGATGGCTTCGAGGCGCTCGAGGACGTCCCGGCTGAATTCGGCGTCGGCTTCGGCGCGTTCCAGGGTGGGCAGGGGGATGCGGTCGAGGGGGAGTCCCTCGCGGGCGCGAGCGCGAAAGTCGACTTCGAGTTGGCGCTGCCACACCTCCTCGGCGATGGCACCCATATCACCCATATCGGTGGACTCATACTGTATGGGTCCGTCGTCCTGCGTGGCTTCGCCGCAGGCGGCCAGGGTCAGGCAGAGGGCGATGGAGGGGAGGCCGGGGACGGGGCGCGGGGGGTTCGGCGGAGGCACCGGGGGCCTCGGAGGCGGAGGAGGTGTCGGCGGTTTCGGGGGCGGCTGCGGGGTGATTGTCATGGGGAGTCGCGTCAGTTCCTCTGCCGGGTCGACATCTCCTCTTTCAGGTCGGCGACCGTCACCACGCGCACGTCCCCCTCCTCGCCCCGCAGGGTGATCGTCTCGTTGAAGATGTTCACGCTCACCACCTTCTCGCGCCCCCGGGCGGTCCTCAGGGTGCGCCCCTCGCGCGGGAAGCGCCGCCGCGCCTCAACGTAGCTGTCGTGCTCGTACATGAGACAGCACATGAGCCGCCCGCAGCACCCCGAGATCTGCGCCGGGTTTAGGGACAGCGACTGGTCCTTGGCCAGCTGGAGGCTGACGGGCTTGAGTTCGGGGAGCCAGGTTGAACAGCACAGTTCGCGACCGCACCGCCCCACCCCCCCCAGGAGCGCCGCCTCGTCCCTCACGCCGATCTGCTTGAGTTCGATGCGGGTGCGGAAGGACCGCGCCAGGTCGCGGACCAGCGCCCGGAAGTCCACCCGCTTCTCGGCTGTGAAGTAGATGATCAGCTTCTTGCGGTCGAACTGCCACTCGGTCTCGGTGACCTTCATCTTGAGCCCGTGGCGGGCCACCTGCTTGCGCGCATCGAGCCGCGCCCGCCGCTCGTCGTCGACCTTGAAGCGGGCCCGGCTGACCTCGTCCGGTTCGGCGCGGCGCAGGATCCGCATGGTGGGCGTGGGTGTGGCGCAGCCGCCCGACGAGGAACACTTCCGCTCGGCGATGCTCCCCAGCGCGGTGACCTGTCCTAAGTCCTCGCCCCGGTCGGCCTGCACGATCACCCGGTCACCCGGGGTCAGATCGAGGCTCCCCGTGTTGAAGTAACCCCGGCGCGTCCCCTTGAATCGCACCTCAGCGAAACCGGGCATGGGGCGCTACCCTTCGGTCCAGGTGCCGAGGGCCTCGTACTTGGCCCATCGCAGCGCGACCATGCGGTCGGTTTTCATGGCTTCGAGGGCATTCAAATGGCGGTTCAGCGCCGCCGAGACCGCCGCCATGGTCGAAGCCGGATCCGCGTGGGCACCGCCCGGCGGCTCGAGGATGACCTCGTCGGCGACGCCGAGCGCGAGCAGGTCCGCCGAGGTGAGGCGCAGGGCGCTGGCGGCCTTCTCCTTTTCCTCGGCCGAACGCCAGAGGATCGCCGCGCACCCCTCGGGCGAAATCACCGAGTAGATCGCGTGCTCGAGGAGCAGGATCCGGTCGGTGACGCCCAGGGCGAGCGCCCCACCCGAGCCGCCCTCGCCGATGACGACGCAGACGGTCGGCGTGCGCAGCCGGGCCATTTCGCGCAGGTTCGTGGCGATCGCCTCCGCCTGGCCCCGTTCCTCGGCGCCGAACCCGGGATAGGCGCCCGGCGTGTCGATGAGGGTGACCACGGGCCGTTCGAACTTCTCGGCCATCTTCATGAGGCGCAGCGCCTTGCGGTATCCCTCGGGGTGGGGCATGCCGAAGTTGCGGCGCAGGTTCTCCTTCATGTCCCGGCCCTTCTGGTGCCCGATCACCATGACCGACCTGCCGTCGAGCCGGGCCCATCCGCCGACGACGGCCTCATCGTCGCGGTAGCGCCGGTCGCCGCGAAGCTCGAACCAGTCGGTGAAGATGCTGTCGATGTAGTCGAGGGTATAGGGACGGCGTGGATGGCGGGCGACCTGGACCTGCTCCATGGGTGTGAGGTTGCGGTACGTCTCCTCGCGAAGGACGTCGAGCTTCGCGGTAAGGACCCGTACCTCGTCTCCCACATCCAGACCGCGCTTGGCCGCCATGTCGCGCAGCCGGGCGATCTGCCCCTCTATCTCCACGATGTCCCGCTCAAAGGCGAAGTGCGTTGAGGACGACATCCGGTGTGCTCCTTGCTGGATTTGTCAGGGGATAAGGTAGGTGAGGGGGTCGGGATTGCGAAAGCGGGGGGGGTGGGATGGGGAAAGGAGCGCGCGACGGGGCGAGCGCGGCCGCGACGGAGAATGCAACCCCGGGGGGGCGCCATGGTGTCAACGGGGTGGTCCCCGGCCACCAGTGACCGGCAAGCCACCCTTTCCCATCTGCTCCCCAAGGAGGACGAAGAATGTCAGGAGTTTCGCCAACAATGCCGCGCCGGATCGGGGCGGTGTGCCGCCGTGCCCGGGTCGCACTTCTCGTCGCCGGAGGCCTGGCAGCATCGGGTGCATTCGCCAACGGGACCGGGGCGCAGGATCGCCCGCTCCGGGGGGACTTTCCCGAGGTTTACCGCGTGGGTGGACTCGCCGCACCCGAATGGGCCCAGTTCACAGACCCGTCCGCCATGGGCTTCGACGCGTCCGGCAACCTGTATGTGCTGGACCCGGACGCGGCCCGGGTGGTGGTGATCGACCGTGACGGGAACCTGGTGATGACGGTCGGCCGGAAGGGGGAGGGGCCGGGGGAGTTCGACGATGCGCACCACATGGTGGTCTGGCGCGACGGGCGCTTCGCCGTGGTCGACACCGGGCACCGCGCGTACCAGGTCTTTGCGCCGGATGGCGAACTCGAGCGCTTCGTCAGGATGAGCTCCGCAATGGATGAGTCGGGCTCGGCCGAGGTCCGCCGAACGGTCCGGGCCGACCCGGCCGGCGGCGCGGTGATCGCGGAGGGAGTCGGTATGTCGGCGCTTCTTGTGGCGGGGATTGCGCACCTCAGGGGCCAGGAGCCCGTTGAGACAGGCGGCAAGGCCGGGAAACTGGACCGGCTGGACCTGCGGGGAGACGTCGCGGTCGCGGAATTCATCGCACAGGCCAGGCGAATCCCGCCCGGGGGACTCGAGGACGCCCGGCCCCACTTCGCACCCCCGGTCATCTGGGACGTGTTGCCCGATGGCACCATCGGCTACGCCGACTCCACAGCCTACGCGATCAATCTCATCGGCCCCGACGGGCGGTCGAAGGGGATGCTGGAGCGCCCGCTGCAGCCGGAGAAGGTCACCGCCGGGATTCGCTCGGCCCTGGTGGAACACGAGCTCAAGGAAAATGAAGAGAGGGAGTTCGCGGTGCGCGGCGAGGCGGCCGCACTGTTCTCTCAGGCGATGCAGACCGAGATCCGGAAGGGGTTCCGGGAATCCATCGAGAACAGGGGCTTCTACACCGAGATCCCCGTGTTGCGACGGCTGAGGGCCACGTGGGACGGCTCTCTGTGGGTGCAGCGGCGCGGCGAAGAACCGTGGGACGACAACGGCCCCATCGATGTGTTCGGCGCCGACGGCCAGTACGGTGGAACCTTCGCCGCCGGCGATCCGGAGATGCCCAGGGCATTCGGACCGGACGGGCTGGTTGCGTTCGTGGAACGGGACGAGCTGGACGTGCCCAGCATCGTGGTCAGGAGGCTTCCACCGCAGGTCCGGTAGGGGTTCGCGGTGGTGCCCGGCACACCGAGCCATCAGCGTCCGATTAGAGTACAATGGGATTCGTTGCGTACCGAAGAGGAACGCCCGTGCACTTTCGAAGGGACGGAACCATCACTGCAGAACTGAAGAAGGACGGGTCATGAGAGGATCGATCGGTTGTGTGATCGGCGCCGGGGTTGCGGCGGCGATCGGAATCGCGAGCCAGGCGGCCGCCCAGGACCGGCCCTTGAGCGCCGACTTCGAGGAGGTCTACCGCGTGGGCGGTCTCAATGCGCCGGAATGGGCCTTCTTCAGGGGGCGCGCACCCACGGGCTTCGACGCCACCGGCAACCTGCATGTGCTGGACAGCCAGTTCCCTCAGGTGGTGATCATCGACCCGCGGGGACAGCTCGTCCGCACGGTGGGCCGAGAGGGTGAAGCCGCCGGGGAGTTCGACGCGGCCGCGGATCTCTTCGTCTGGCGGGACGGCCGCTTCGTCGTGGCGGACCGGGGACAGAACGCCTACCACGTCTTCGGTTCGGACGGGGGACTCGAGCGCTACGTGCGCATGGGCGGCGGCACAGGCCCATTCTCGACCCTCGGCAATGAGAGAATGAGAATCCGGCCCGACCCCGCAGGCGGCGCCCTGATCGCCCAGGGAATGCCGTCGGTCCTGGGGAACGTGCTGTCGGGCATGCTCGAGGAGGTGGCCGAATTGCTGGGCGAATCCGCCGAAGCACCGGAAGCGGGCGTCGATGACCGCGGGCTCGAACGACTCGACCTTACGGGGGACATCGTAACGACGACGCCCATTCTCCAGGCCTGGCGGGTGCCGCCGATGGAAACAGGAGAGGAGATCAGCATTGATGACGTGAGCGATCCGTCGACCTTCGCGCGGATCACGAACCTGATTCGGTACTTTGAACCGTTCATGTCCTGGGACGTGCTGCCGGACGGCACGATCGCCTATTCCGACTCCACCGCATACGCCATCAAGCTTGCCGGGCCGGCGGGCGCCGGGATCGACGTGCTGCGCCGTCCGTTCCAGGCCGAGGCGGTCACCGACCGCATTCGCAAGGCCACGATCGACCGCGAACTCCGAAGGATGGAGGAGGAGGCGGCGGCCGCGGATCCGGGAGCGGCTGCGTTGGCGGATCTCCGCAGACAGAGGATCGACGCCGAGAGGGAGGCGGTCGCGGAGCGCGAGTTCTACCCGGAGATCCAGGTCGTCCGCGGCGTGGAGGCCACCTGGGAGGGCGCCCTGTGGATCCAGCGGCGCGGCGAGGAACCGTGGGACGACAACGGCCCTATCGATGTGTTCGGCTCGAACCGCGAGTACATTGGGACCTTCGCGGCGGGGAAACCGGGGATGCCGGCCGCGTTCGGACCCGACGGTCTCGTCGCATTCTGGGAATTCGACGAGCTGGACGTGCCGACGATCGTGGTGAAGCGGTTGCCGCAGGAGGTTCGGTAGGGGGTCCGCGCGGGAGGCGGCGTCGGCGATCCCTCGCGCGGCCGGTGAAAGGGAAGTGCGGTTCGTCGCGTAGCCTCTGAAGCGCGCAAGCGCTTGCGAAGGGTCAGCGAGTTCACCTTGGCGTAGGAAGAGGTCCAGCGTGATGAGTTCAGCAGTCCGTGTCGGATCCGCAGTGTCAAGAGCAGGTCGCGTCATCCACCATTCAATCCTGTCGGCAGTCAGGCGACGGCTCCGGATCGGCAGACCGGTCGGAGTCGCGCTGGGCATTGTGCTCGCAACCGCGGGCCCCGCGGCCGCACAGGACCGGCCGCTGGCCGCCGATTTCGAGGAGGTCTATCGCATCGGGGGACTGAACGCGGAGGAGTGGGCCTTCTTCGCGGACTCTGCGCCGACGGCGTTCGATGGCGCCGGCAACCTCTACGTGCTGGATCGCCAGGCCGGCCATGTGGTGATCGTCGATCCGCAGGGAGGGCTCGTCCGCACCGTGGGCCGCAAGGGGGAGGGGCCGGGGGAGTTCAACCTGGTCGCACAATTCTGGGTTTGGCCCGACGGCCGCTACGTCGTGCAGGACATGGGGCACGGCGCCTACCAGGTGTTCGGCGCTACCGGAGAACTCGAGCGCTTCGTCAGGATGGGTGCCGGGGCGGGCCCCCTGGCGATGATGGGCGGGATGAGACTGGAGGTGCGGGCTGACCCCTCGGGCGGCGCCCTGATTGCTCAGGGGATGCCATCGATGATGGGGGGAGTCATGTCCAGTATGATGGAAGCGATGGCCGACATCACCGGCGAAGACGTGGGGGAGATTCCCGAAGCGGGCGTTGACGAGCGCGGGCTCGAGAGACTCGATCTCACGGGAGATCTCGTGTCCGCGACGCCCATTCTCCAGGTGCGGCAGGTTCCGCGTGAGGAGATGCAGTTGGAGTTTGACATGGAGGACCTGTTGAACCCGGCGAACCTGGTGGGCGTGGGTAACAACGTTCGGTACTACGAACCGGGCTTCTTCTGGGACGTGCTTCCTGACGGAACGATCGCCTACTCGGATTCCACCGACTATGCCATCAGGATCGCAAGGCCCGGAGGGGAGGTCTTCGACGAGCTGCGGCGTCCGTTGTCACCCGCAGCCGTCACCGACCGCATTCGCCGGGCGTCCATCGAGAACGCGATCCGGGAATTCGAGGGGGAGGGCGCGTTGGGGGTGGAGGGGGTCAACCCCGAGTTGGCCGAAATAGCCGAAGCCATGGCTCCGATGATGGAGCGCATGATAGACGCGTTCCGGGAAGCGGCCGAGGAGCGTGAGTTCTACCCCGAGATCGCGGTCGTCCGGGGCTTGCGCGCCACCTGGGACGGCGCGCTGTGGATTCAGCGTCGCGGCGAGGAACCGTGGGACGACTCGGGCCCGATCGACGTGTTCAACGCGGACCGCGAGTACGTGGGGACCTTCGCGGCCGAGGACCTCGATATGCCGGTCACTTTCGGGCCCGGCGGCATGGTCGCGCATTGGGAATTCGATGAGCTGGATGTGCCGACGCTTGTGGTGAGGAGGGTGCCGGGGGCGGTGCGGTAGGGGTCGGGGGCGGGAGGGTCGCCGCGACGGAGCGAGGTGTGGTAGTATCGTGATGGGTGCCGGTTTCTGTCGCATGCAAAGGGAGGGCAGCGCGATGACGAGTTTGAGGACGGTGGTGATCGCTTTGGCAGGCGCGGGTCTGCTGGGATCCGGATCCGGCGCGGCCGGACAGGACCGCCCCCTTGCCGGGGATTTCGCCGAAGTCTACCGCGTGGGCGGGACGAACGCGCCGGAGTGGGCCTTTTTCCAGCGCACCATGTTCGGCCGCCCTCCGCCGGTCGCGTTCGACGCGAACGGCAACCTCTTCGTGCTGGACGACGCGGCCGGCCATGTCGTAGTGATCGACCCGGAGGGCGGGCTGCTGCGCACAGTCGGGCGAAAGGGACGGGGACCCGGCGAGTTCATGCAGACATGGGCGCTCGTCGTGTGGCGGGACGGGCGGTTTGCGGTGACGGAGATGGGCCACAATGGCTATCAGGTCTTCAACCCCGCGGGAGGGTTCGAACGGCTGGTGAAGACGAGCGCCCGGGAGGGACCGATGGCCATGCTCGCATTGCCCAGAATGGAGATCAGGGCTGACCCGCTCGGGAACTCCTTGATCGCCCCGGGAACGCGCGCGGCCAGCCGCATCATGGCGAGGGCCTATGCCAGGCTGCAGGGCGCTCAGGTCGAAGAGGAGGATTCGGGGGTCGACGAGCGCGGACTCGAGCGGCTGGGTCTGGAAGGGGATGTCGTCTTGTCAACGCCTGTCGTGCAGGGGTGGAGGGTCCCGCGGGAGGCGAACGAGGAGGACCTGAATCCAACGGATTGGGCGGGTGTCGCGGCGATGGAGGAGGCGCTTCGCGATTTCAGGTACTTCGAGCCAGGCTTCCACTGGGACGTGCTGCCCGACGGCACAATCGCCTGGTCCGACTCCACCGCCTACGCCGTCAAGCTCGCCACGCCCGAAGGTGAGGTGATCGACGTGCTGAGGCGGTCGATTGCTCCGGAAGCGGTGACGGAGAGCATCAGGGAGGGAACGATCGCCCACGAACTCCGCGAACTCGAGCGCGAATTCGAGAGACGGGCGGGAATGGCGAGGGCCGGACGGGCGGAAACCATGATCCCGGGGGCCGAGGATCGCATGAGGGAGGAAACCGGGAACCGGGGGTTCTTCGATGAGGTCCCGGTCGTGCGGAGCTTGCGCGCCACCTGGGAGGGCGGCCTGTGGATCCAGCGGCGCGGCGAGGAACCGTGGGCCGACGAGGGGCCGATCGACGTGTTCGGCGCGGATCGCGAGTACGTGGGGACCCTGCCGGCGGGTGCACCGGGCATGCCGGCGGCGTTCGGACCCGAGGGTTTCGTCGCATATTGGGAGTTCGATGAGATGGACGTGCCGGTCATCGTTGTAAAGAGGCTGGGCGCGGCGGTGCGGTAGGGTCGACGGTGCCCGCCGGTGCGGCACCGAAACCGAGAGACGAAGGTCAGGAGACCGCAGACTATGGGAGTATCGCCGGGACCGCCTGGCCACGCGCGGCCGCGCGTTCGGTTCAGGATCCTTGCTTGCGCGTGGCTCGTCGCATGGGCCGCTACCGGCGGCCAGGCCTTCGCCCAGGACCGCCCGCTCACCGCCGACTTCGCCGAAGTCTACCGCGTGGGCGGGCTCAATGCGCCCACATGGGCCCAGTTCGGCGACCCCTTGTTCGGCGGGGGCCTGCCCATGGGCTTCGACGCGGCGGGGAATCTCCATGTTCTGGACCCGGATGCGTCACAGGTGGTGGTCATCGACAGCCGGGGCGAGCCGGTGCGGACGGTCGGACGCAAAGGAGAAGGACCCGGAGAGTTCATTCGGCCGATCGCACTGGGCGTCTGGCGCGACGGACGCTTCGTTGTGATGGACCCGGGGCACCAGGCGTTCCAGATCTTCGGTCCGGACGGCGGACTCGATCACTTCGTCAAGACGGGCGGGGCGCCGATTCTCGTGAGGTTTCTGGCTGTCAGGGTCGATCCACGGGCGGATGCCATGATCGTCCAGGGGCCGCCACCGAACCCGGCGCGATGGGCTATCGCGGAGTCCGTGACGGGGGCGGAGCCGGACGAGCGGGTCGACGACCGCGGGCTGGAGCGGCTGAGTCTGCACGCGGACGTCATGACCGTCGAACCCGTGCTGCAGGCGTGGCGCATACCGCGGGACGAAGACGAATGGCCCCGGCCCGAGGAGCTGAGGAATGCGAGTCCAGAGGATCTCGCCCGGATGGCGTCGGAAATCGAGGGCATGAGAAGGTTTCTCGAACCGAATCTGCTCTGGGACATCCTGCCGGACGGGACCATCGCCTATTCGGACTCCTCGGCCTACGCGATCAAGCTTGCACGGTCCGGCGGCCCGGTGATCGATGTGCTCAGGCGCCCCCTCCTTCCCGAACCCGTAACTCAGCGCATCCGCTCGGCGCTGATCGCCGAGGAGATCCGGATCGAGCGACGGTACATCGCGGACATCGCCTCCCAGGGGGGGACAATGCCGATTCAGGAAATGTTCAACGAGAGCCGCCGGCAGATCGAGAACGGGGAGTTCTTCGATGAGGTCCCCGTCGTGCGGGGCTTGCGCGCCACCTGGGAGGGCGGCCTGTGGGTCCAGCGGCGGGGAGAGGAGCCGTGGGACGACGAGGGACCCATCGACGTGTTCGGCGCGGATCGGGAGTATGTGGGGACCCTCGCGGCCGGCGCTCCGGGGTTGCCCGCCGCGTTCGGACCCGACGGTCTCGTCGCCTATTGGCAATTCGACGAATTCGACGTGCCGACCATCGTGGTGAAGAGGCTGCCCGCAGAGGTAAGTCCCCGGTAATCGAGTTGCTCGTTGCGGCGTACCGCTTGTAACGTGTGCCAAATCGTCCCCACCGAAAGGAGGACAGCCGTGCGACACATCACAGTACTCCTCCTGGCCACCGCACCGCTCCTCCCGGGATCTTCCTTGTCTGGCCAGTCGACCGTGTCGTTCTTTGGCGGCCTCAACCTGACCACATTCGGCGATCCTCTCGACGACCCCACCTTCCAGGTGCCCTATGAGCGGACTACCGGACTGCAAGTCGGTCTCGGGACGACCTTTCGGTTTGGTCCTTCCTACCAACTCCACCGCGTCGGCGTCCAACTGAACGGCACCTATTCCCAGATGGGATCAGGCTACCAGGTGTTGGGCCGATACATCCAGTTCCGTCTGCACTACGTGGGGCTGAACGCGCTTCTCGACATGAAGCTCCCGTTTATCTGGAAGCGGCTGGCCACACGCTTTTCGTTCGGTCCCGGCGTGGGTTGGATGCTGTCCTGCCAACGCCATCGTGAGGACGCCGAAGACGAATCGGACAGGATCAAGCCCTGCATCGACTCCAGGTTCCATACATTCGACTACGGACTGATCTTCGGGGGAGGCCTCGAGCTGGGATTGACCGACGCCCTGGGGATCATTACCGACATGCAGTTCCATTGGGGGGTGCGAGACATCGACATCGACCACTCCCGGACTTTCGGTGACGCCAGACTGTTGAACCGCGCGCTCGCGCTGCGGGGAGGCCTGCAGTACTCCATCCGCTGAAGGCATGCGAACCCGCGAAGGCGCCAACCGACTACTTCCGGTACGCCCTCACGATCTCCACCGCAGGCGTCAGCCGCTGTCCATCGTAGGGTGCCTCGTGGATCGCGCGCGCCACCTCCATTCCGGCAACCACCCTGCCGAATGCCGCGAACCCCTGCCCGTCCGCGTTGCGCATTCCGCCGTGGTCCAGCGACGGCTGGTCCCCGATGCAGATGAAGAAGCTGTGCGTGGCCGTGTTCGGGCCCGCGCGCGCCATTGAGATCGTGCCGTCGCGGTGGGTGATACCGGTCTCGCTGGTGCGTTCCAGTGCGATCGGGGAGAATGAGGGGGCGGCCGCCTCGCGGTTGCGGCCGGCCTGGATGACCGCGATCCGGATCGAGTCGGCGGGTTGGTTGTCGGCGTGGACGGTGCGGTAGAAGGAGCCGCCCTCGTACTGGCCGGTGTCGACGTAGCGGAGGAAGTTGGCGGCGGTGATGGGAGCCCGGTCCACGTCGACTTCCAGTTCGAAGGTGCCCATTTCCGTCTCGAAGACGACCCGCACGGAATCGCTCGCGGCGGGGTGACTGAAGCCGGAACCGAGGAACGCGAGCAGGAGCAGGGACAGGAGGGTGATCGGCGTCCGCCGGGTCGCCGTCTGCCGGAATCGGTGCGGGCGTCCTGGCCGCGCCCGGGATCTTCGCACTCTGTCCCCCCTTCCTTTGCTGACCGTATCGGCACCGGCTTACGTTGTCGGGCCATCGTGGGGCGACGCGCGCCCGCGATCAGCCTTCCAAACGCAGCTGAACCATGACTGAAACACGAAAATCCGGTCCGGAGCCCGCCGCCGCCAGTAGCCGGCGGAAGTTCGTCAAGTCCGTCGCGGCCGGCTCGGCGCTGGCCGCGGGGTTCCCTTCCCTGGTGTCGGGCGCCGTCCGGCGGACGCTGACGCGCGAGCAGCGCAACCGACAGGTCCCTCCCTCCGACCGCATCGGCCTCGCGGTGATCGGCGCGGGGGGCATGGGAATGGCCGACGTGAACACCGCGCTACGCATTCCAGGCGTCGAACTGGTGGCCGCGTGCGACATCTTCGACGGGCGTCTCGATGCGGCCCGGGAGCGCCACGGCGACATCTTCACCACGCGCGACTACCGCGAGGTGATCGCGCGGGACGACATCGACGCGGTCATCGTGGGAACGCCCGACCACTGGCACCAGCCCATCTCGGTCGACGCGCTGCGCGCCGGGAAGGCCGTGTACTGCGAGAAGCCGATGGTGCACGACATCGGCGAAGGCCGCGACCTGATCCGGGCCGAGGAGGAATCGGGCAAGGTCTTCCAGGTGGGCAGCCAGGGGATGAGTTCGCTCGGCAACGAGAAGGCGAAGGAGCTGTACGAGGCCGGCGCGATCGGCCAGCTCAACTACGCGGAGGGGTTCTGGGCGCGCAATGATCCGATCGGGGCGTGGCAATATCCGATTCCGGCGGGCGCGTCGGAGGAAACGGTCGACTGGAAGCAGTTCCTGGGCCCCGCGCCCGACCGCCCCTACGACCCCCTCCGCGTCTTCCGCTGGCGCAACTACCGCGACTACGGCACCGGGGTGGCGGGCGACCTCTTCGTGCACCTTTTTTCGAGTCTGCACTTCGTGGTGAGTTCGAACGGGCCGACGCGGATCCAGGCGGCGGGGGGGCTGCGCTACTGGAAGGACGGGCGCGAGGTGCCGGATGTGCTGCTGGGCGTCTTCGACTACCCCGAGACCGACACGCATCCCGGGTTCAACCTGTCGCTGCGGGTCAACTTCGTGGACGGGACTTCGGGGAGCACCTATCTGCGCCTGGTGGGGAGCGAGGGGGCGATGGACGTGACGTGGACCGAGGTGATTCTGCGGAAGAACGTGGCGGTCGACCCGATGGACGCGTTCTCGCAGGAGAAGATGGCCGAGGCGGCGGCGGGCGAGGGGGGACTGCCCGCGCGGGTGCGGATGCTGCCCCCCGCCGAGGTTCGGTACGAGGTCGAGCGCGGCTACCGCGGCGCCCACGTCGACCACTTCTTCAACTTTTTCGAGGCGATTCGGGGCGGGCCGGCGGTGCTGGAGGACGCGGCCTTCGGGCTGCGGGCGGCGGCTCCGGCGCTGGCCTGCAACAACAGCTACTTCGAGGACCGGATCGTTCGGTGGGATCCGGATGCGATGAGGCTGGGGTGATGGGTGCGACGGGCCGTGGGCAGGGCGGCGGGCCACGGGAGCACCGTGCCGGGGCCGAGCCTCCGCGGATGAACCGCCGCGACTTCTTCAAGGGTGCGCTGGGCGTGGCAGGGGTTGTCCCCGCCGTTTCCGTCCTGCCGAAGCGGGGCGCGATGTCCGGTGTCGCGGATCGTGGCGGCCTCAATCTCGGTTCTGCGCAGCGCAATCGGAGTGTCGTGATCGTCGGCGCCGGTGTGGCCGGCCTGGCCGCGGCGGGCGAACTGCGCGCCAACGGGTTCGACGATGTCGTCGTGCTGGAGGCGCGTGACCGGATTGGGGGACGCGTCTGGACGGACACGATAGGTGACGGTTTCCCGATCGATCTCGGGGCATCGTGGATTCACGGGATTGACGGGAACCCGATTGCCGCCATCGGAAGGGAAAACAACATCGCGACGCACCGGACCGACTGGGGAAACGGCGTTTTCCACTACCACGATGTCGGCGGGCCGGCGCGTTCCGCCCGGCGGGCGATGCGGGACTTCTGGAGGCTGGCGGAGGCGAATCCCGAAAGGAGCTTTCAGTCGGTCCGTGAAGAACTCCTGACGACCATGACCGGCGAGGCGGACAGGCACTACCTGGACTACATGCTCACCACCGAGATCGAGAACGAATACGCCGCCGACCTGGGCGACCTCTCGTACCGGAGCGTCGATGGCGGGGGTGGGTTTCGTGGGGGAGATGTGGTCTTCCCGGGCGGTTATCGGCAGATCGTCGACGTGCTGGCGAAGGGTGTGGCGGTCAGGCGAGGGCAGGCCGTGACCGAGATCGACTATTCAGCGTCGACGATCGTCGTGACGACGGCCGGCGGGGCGACTTTCGAGGCCGACATGGTCATCGTGACGGTCCCGCTCGGCGTGTTGAAGGAGGACTTCATCGCGTTTCGTCCGTCGCTGCCGGTTCGAAAGAGGGACGCGATCGCGAAGCTTGAAATGGGCGTGCTCAACAAGGCGTACCTGCTGTTCGACGACGTTTTCTGGGACCGGGAGGTCGAACGCCTCCAATACGTCAGCGCGGACCGGGGGCAGTGGGCGGAGACCATCAGCCTGTATCCGTACATGGGACAGCCGATTCTCGCGATGCTCAACTCCGCCGCGTACGGCACCCGGCTCGAGCAGCTCTCCGACCGCGAGGTCGTGGCGCGGGCCGTTGCGGCTCTCTCGAACATGTATGGGGACGTGCCGCCGCCGAGGGACGCCCGCATCACCCGCTGGCGCTCGGATCCGTGGACGCACGGTTCCTATTCGTATGTGCCGGCCGGATCCAGCTTTGCTGAGCACGCTGCGCTGGGCAAACCCGTCGGCGACAAGTTGTTCTTCGCGGGCGAGGCGACCAGCGAGGACTATCCGGCGACCGTCCACGGCGCGTACCTCTCGGGGGTTCGCGCGGCCCGGCAGATCTCTGTTTACACACCATGAGGCTCGACTGATGCGGATTATACACACTATACACACTGGATTGATGGCCGCGCTTCTGGCCGTGGCCTGCTCCAACGCATCCGACGGCCCGCCCGCAGCGGACGCTGGCACGGCCGACCCATCCCCCAACACCCTCACCGAAGCCGAACGCGCCGCTGGCTGGCGCCTCCTCTTCGACGGCGAGACCACCGACGGCTGGCGCGGCTACAATCGCGCAGAATTCCCCGACACCGGCTGGGCCGTCGTGGACGGCATGCTGGTGGTCGGCGCCACCTCGACGGATCCGGACGTCGCGGTGGGCGGCGACATCGTCACCACCGAGTCCTTCAGCGACTTCGATCTCGGGTTCGAGTTCAAGCTCTCGGAGGTCGCCAACAGCGGCGTCCTCTACCGGGTGATCGAGGAGGAGGGTGCCGCGATCTGGCACAATGCGCCCGAGTACCAGGTCCTCGACGACCCGGCGTACATCGAGATGGGCTCGATGGACATGAACACTCATCTCACGGGCGACAACTACGATCTCCACGCGTCCGGCGAGAAGACGCTGCACCCTCCCGGCGAGTGGAATTCCGGGCGCATCCGGATTGTGGGCAACGTGGTGGAGCACTGGCTGAACGGGGTCAAAACGGTCGAATACGTGCTCGGCTCGCCGGAATGGGTGGACCTCGTCGCGGCCAGCAAGTTCGCCCCCTTCCCCCGCTACGGCACGGCCGACTCCGGCCCGATCGGCCTGCAGGACCACGGGCGCAACGTCTGGTACCGCAACATCAGGATCCTGCCGCTGGAACCCGTCTCGATCTTCAACGGCGAGGATCTCGGCGGCTGGGTCGTTCACGGGACCGAGCAGTGGTACGTCGAGGACGGGGAGCTGGTGTGCGAGAGCGGGCCGGACGCCCAGTATGGCTACTTGACCACCGAGCGGACCTTGCGCGACTTCGACCTGTGGGTGGACTTCAGGCAGGAGGCCGATGGCAACAGCGGCGTGTTTTTCCGCTCCAGCGTGGAGGGGACGACGGTGACGGGGTGGCAGGCTGAGGTGGCGCCTCCGGGCATGGCCACTGGGGGGATCTACGAGTCGTACGGGCGGGGGTGGCTGGTGCAGCCGGAGGCGGAGCTCGACGGGGCGCTGCGCATGGGGGACTGGAACACGATGCGGGTGCGGGCGGTGGGGGACCGGGTCAGGACATGGCTGAACGGGACGCTCATGGTCGATCTGGAGGACGCGAAGATCGGCGCGGCCGAGGGGTCGATCGCGCTCCAGATTCATGACGGGGGCGGGATCAAGGTGCGCTGGCGGAATCTGCGGGTGGTGGATCTGGGGGGGTGACGCCGGCCTCAGTCCCGCGGCGACCCCTCCAGCAGCCCTTCCAGCGGTTCTTCGCGGGCGCCGTTCTCGTCGCACACCGCGAAGGCGGATTCCGCCGCGCCGTACATGGCCACGCCCGCGTAGTCGCCCGCCTTGTTGAGGACGAAGAAGCGCAGGTCGAAGGCCGGCAGACCGCGTGAGTTGAGCAGCCGCGACTCCACCGTATTGCCGCGCACGCGCTCCAGTACCGCCATGCCGGCGTCCTTCGGCGCCATCCCCTGGCGCATGAACTCGACGATCATGAAGCAGCTGAGGTTGTAGAGGTTGGCTTCGCCGCGGCCCGTCGAGCCGGCCGCTCCCACCTCGTTGTCGACGTACTGGCCCGCTCCCAGGATGGGGGAGTCCCCCGCCCTGCCCGGAATCTTCCAGGAGAGGCCGCTGGTGGTGGTGACGCCGCAGAGATCGCCGTCGGGCGAAACGGCTTCGAGGCTGGTCGTGCCCCAGAAGGAGTCCGCGTCGATGAGGCCGTCGTCGACCATGGAGAGGCCCGCCGCGAGGGAGGCGTCGTGGAAGCGGCGCAGGCGGGCGGCCCGGGTGGGGTCGGGCTGTCGGATCGGTTGGCCGCCGCGGCCCCGGCGGATGGTGTCGGGATCCGTGTCCTCGCGGACACGTCCCGTGTTTCGCAGACGCTCTTCGGGATCGAGCCAATGACCGGGATCCACGCGGCGGCGCCACTCCAGCCACAGCTCGCGGGAGGCGGCCGTGTTGAGATCGTCGTGGATCTCGAAGCCGAGGGCCCGCGCGAACTCCTGCGCTCCCTTCCCCACGATGAGGTGGTGGTCGGTCAGCTCGGCCACCGCCTTCGCCACCAGCGACGGCGTCTTCACGCCTTCGAGACCCGCCACCCCGCCCGCCCACCTGCGCGGCCCGTGCATGAGACACGAATCGAGCTGGACCACGCCGTCGGCGTTCGGAAGGCCGCCATACCCGATGCCCCGCTCCTCCGGGTCGAGTTCGGGGATGTTCACCCCGGCCACGCAGGCGTCCAGGATGTCCTCCCCCTCGGTGATGCCGCGGAATGCGCGCTCGATCGCGCTCTCGGGGCCGCCGTTGCGGTAACGGATGGAGGACACGTCGGCGACAAGGAGTGGGCGGGTCGCACGGGTGCGGATGGCGGGTGCGGTGGGCGAAGCCTTCAGGGCAGGTACGGCCCCCGCAGCCGCGCCCGCGGCCGCGGTCTTCACGAAGTCACGTCTTTTCATGGGTTTCTTTCGGCGAGCAACCCGTAGCGGAACCCATCGTGGGCGAAGCGGCACGGAGTTTGCACGGAACAGGCAAATCTGGGCCCCGGAGTCCCCGCTTGCCACCCCACTTCCTTCCAGCCGTGACTCGCGGATACCGCGCTACAACGTTCCCATGATGTCGGCTTGACCGGGCCGCCCCGACCGGGCTCCGCCGATCACCAGTGCACCTTGTCGGCTCACCGGCAAGCCCGTATGCTCCCCCCATGAGCGGGAACGACCCAACGCGCGAATCCCGGCTCCGCTACCAGGCCGACGACAGCATTCCCCTGCCGCTCGCACTCGGGCTTGGGCTGCAGCTCACGGCCCTGATCGTGGCCATCCCCATCCTCATCCCGACGGCCGTCATGCGCGCCGGCGGCGCGAGCGAAGCCCATCTGACGTGGGTGGTCTTCGCGAGCGTCGCGATTTGCGGGATCACCACCGTGCTGCAGGCGTGCCGCATCGGCCGCATCGGCGCGGGCCACGTCATCGTCATGAGCAGTGCGGCGGCGTTCATCGGGCTCGCCATCGACGCGATCGACCGTGGCGGCGCCGCGCTGCTGGTCACGCTCGTCGTCGTCGCCTCCCTCTTCCAGTTCCTGCTGTCGGCCAGGCTCGCCCTCTTTCGCCGGATCCTCACGCCGGCCGTTTCGGGAACGGTCCTGATGCTGGTCCCGGTCACGGCGATGGAGGTCATCTTCGGAATGCTGGACCAGGTGCCCGGGGGAAGTCCCACGCACGTCGCTCCCCTGACCGCGATGGCCACCGTGCTCGCCATCGTCCTCATCGCGCTCAAGTCCGAGGGGGTGCTGCGCCTGTGGGCGCCCGTGATCGGCGTGGTCGCGGGCTCGGCCGTCGGCGGTCTTTTCGGGCTGTACGACTTCGAACGCATCGCAAGCGCCTCCTGGCTGGGATTCCCAAGCGCCACGTGGCCCGGCATCGATCTCGACTTCGGTCCGGCCTTCTGGTCGCTCATCCCGGCGTTCCTGCTGGTGATGCTGATCGTGACGCTGCGCTCGATCAGCAGTTGCGTGGCCGTTCAGAGCGTTTCGTGGCGCCGGAAGCGGGCGGTGGACTTTCGTGCAGTACAGGGGACGGTGAACGTCGACGGGATCAGCAACGTGCTCTCCGGCCTCGCGGGAACCATCCCCAGCACGGGCTACTCGATCAGCGCGGCCCTGGCCGAACTCACCGGGGTCGCCGCGCGCGGCGTGGGGATCGCCACCGGGGCGATCTTCGTCGTTCTGGCACTCTTTCCCAAGGCATTGGCGGTGGTCCTGGCCATACCCGGCCCGGTCGTCGGGGGCTACCTCGCCGTGCTCATGGCAATGCTCTTCCTCGTAGGCGTCCGGGTCCTTCTCCAGGACGGTCTCGACTACCGCAAGGGACTGATCGCCTGCATCGCCTTCTGGATCGGTCTCGGCTTCGAGATGGAGATGATCTTCCCGGAGCAGGCGGCTGCGTTCGCGGGCGGCCTGTTCTCGAATGCCATGACCTCCGGTGGGCTGGCGGCCATCCTGATGACCCTGTTCCTGGAGCTCACGGAGTCCCGCCGAAGCCGGATGGACGCCGCGCTCGAGAGCTCGGCCGTGCCCCGGATACGGGAGTTCCTCCGCGACTTCGCGGCCCGCGAGGGCTGGAGCGACGAGATGGCGCACCGTCTGGAAGCCGTCGCCGAAGAGACCCTACTGAGTCTGGTCCAGGAGGAGGACGACGGGGAGGAACGGGCTGGGCCGCGCCGACTTCGCCTGGTGGCCTACCGGGACAAGGCCGGAGCCGTGCTCGAGTTTGCCGCGGCGCCGAGGGACGACAACATACAGGACCGGCTCGCCGTGCTTGGGGATCCGGGCGATGACGCGTCGCCAGGGCATGACGTTTCACTCAGGCTGCTGAAGCACCACGCGTCTTCGGTTCGCCACCAGCAGTACCATGACGTGGATATCGTGACCATCCATGTGAAGGTTCCCGCGGGAGTCTCCCACGGTTGAACCGCCGGGCTCCGGCCCGTCATCCGCAGTCCCCCGCGGAGCCGCCGACCGTCCGCGGGCCGATTCCCATTGATTTCCAGCGCTCCGGAAGCCAAGATTGCCCCGATCGACCCGCGCTGTGCTTGTCAACTCAAGCCGCGCAGCAACCTTGCGTGACCCCAGGAGGCCCCGATGACCCCCCGCGCCCGCTTCCCCACCGCCCCCACCCTCCCCTTCCTCGCGATCGCGGCGATCGCGGCGATCGCCCTCGCCCTGCCCGCGACCTCCTCCGCACAGCAGCCCAGCGGACTCCTCGACATGGACACCTACATGGAGATGGAGTCTGTCGGCAGCCCCAGGATCTCCCCGGACGGAAACCACATCCTCTTCACGCGCGGCAGCGTGGACAAGATGAACGACCGGAACCGGAGCAACCTGATGATCATCGATCTCGCCACCCGGCGGATCCGCGAGCTCGAGACCGGGAGCTTCGAGGTGTCGTCGCCCATCTGGTCGCCCGACGGCACGAAGATCGCCTTCCTCTCCGACAAGAGCGGGACGAACCAGATCCACATGATGTGGCTCGACACGCGCGAGACCGTGCAGCTCACGAACCTCGACCGGTCGCCGGGCGGGATCCGGTGGTCGCCCGACGGGAAGCACATCTCGTTCACGATGTTCCTCCCCGAGAGCGGGTCTCCCCTGCCGATCAAGATGCCGTCCTTCCCGAGGGGCGCGAACCTGGCCAAGCCCGCCGTGGTGGAGGACCGCATCGCCTGGCAGCGCGACGGACGGGGACTCACGCCCAAGGGCAACACCCAGATCTTCATCGTCGACGCCGAGCTGGGCGGAACCCCCCGGCAGATCACCTCCGGCGACAACTCGCACGGCAACCCGCGCTGGTCGCCGGACGGCACGAAGCTCTACTTCAGCGGCGACCTCACGCCTGAGGAGGGCTACGAGCGCGGCAACTCCGAGGTCCACGCCATCGATCTGGCCACCCTCGAAATCACCACCCTCACCGACCGCCTCGGTCCTGACGGCAACCCGAACCCGTCGCCCGACGGCACCATGATCGCCTACACCGGCTACGACCAGAACGACAACTACAGCAACCTGTCGAACCTGTACCTGATGGACGCCGACGGCGGCAACAGCCGCATGATCGCCGGCAACCTCAAGAACTCGCCGAGCGGTGTCACCTGGGCGCCGGACGGCTCGGGGCTCTACTTCACCTTGGGCGAGGAGGGCTCGTCGAATCTCCATTTCGTCTCCACCGACGGCGACCTGCGCAAGGTGACCGACGGCGTCCACTACATCTCGGGCGTCTCAATCGCGCGTAATGGCCGCGTGGCCGCCACCAACTCGACCTTCTACCGCCCCAGCTACCTGGTCACCTTCGACCTGGACGACCCCGGTGAGCTCACCACGCTGGTCGACTACAACGAGGACGTCCTGGCCAACGTCAAGCTGGGCGAGGTCGAGGAGATCTGGACCGAGTCCTTCGACGGCTGGCCGGTGCAGGGCTGGCTCATGAAGCCGGCCGACTTCGAGCCCGGCAAGAAGTACCCGCTCCTTCTCTGGATCCACGGCGGCCCGGTCGCGATGTACACCGTGCGCTGGAACTGGAGCTGGCAGAACTTCGCGGCGGACGGCTACGCGGTCCTGTGGATGAATCCGCGCGGCAGCACCGGATACGGCCAGGACTTCATCAACGGCATCAACTACCTGTACCCCGGCAACGACTTCCACGACCTCATGGCGAGCGTTGATGCCGCCATCGACCGTGGCTTCATCGACGAGGACAACATGTTCGTCACGGGGAGCAGCGGCGGCGGCGTTCTAACCGCCTGGATCGTCGGCCAAACGGACCGCTTCCGCGCCGCCGTGTCGCAGCGCCCGGTCATCAACTGGCACTCGTTCGTGGGGACGACCGACGGGTCGGGCTGGTACCGCCGCTTCCGCTCGATGCCCTGGGAAGACCCGATGGAGTACGCCGAGCGGTCGCCGCTGCACTACGTGGGCAACGTCACCACGCCCACCATGCTGCTGTCGGGCGTCGAGGACCTGCGCACGCCGATGCCCCAGGCCGAGGAGTTCTACCGCGCGCTGAAGGTGCTCGGCCAGGAGACGCTGCACGTCAAGATCCCGGACGAATACCACGGTTCACGCGCGGTGTCGCACAGGATCATGACGCAGCTGTACCTGAAGGCGTGGTTCGACAAGTTCCGCGCGAAACCGGTGGCCTGAGGAGGAATCCCGGCGAATGGTCCGCGTGACCTTCACGGCGGCGGCCGCTCAGGCGCTGCTCGCCGGCGGCGCGCTTGTCCTCGCGGCGGACGCGAGCGCGCAGTCGATCGATAGCGTCAGATTCGCCCACGAAGACGGCCGCTTCCTGGAAGCCGCGGACCTCGGCGAAGCCCTGGGAACCCCTGATGGCTACGCCCTGGCAGCGCAGTCACTGGCGCTGTACGCCCACTACAAGGCGACCGCCGAGGAATGGGACGAGGTGGTGGAACGCGCGATGCGGATGGGGGAGGCGGCCGTCAACGCCGATCCGACCAGTGCCGAGGCGCACTGCCACTTCGCCCACGCCGTCGCCCGGTATGCCCAGCGCTCGAGCACGATGACCGCGTTGCGCAAGAACCTCGCGGGCAGGATTCGTGATCTTCTCGATGCGGCCCTCGAAATCGACCCCGACCACGCCCTGACCCACCTGATGCTCGGCATCTGGCACGCCGATGTCGCCGCGGCCGGCTTCCTCGCGCGCACGATCTACGGCGCCAATCGGGAGGACGCGATCCACCACTACGAGCGCGCCATGGAACTGGCACCGGACTCGAAGATCCTGCTGTACGAATACGCGATCAGTCTGCCCGGGCTCGATGAGGACGGAGGCGTGGAAGCCGCCCGGGAAATGCTGGAGAAGGCGCTCGCGCTGCCGGTGCGGGATGCCCACGAAGAGTGGGTCCATCTGGACATTCTGGACGGGCTGGACTGGCTGGCGGAGAAGTAGCAGCCCGTCGCGCCTCACCCCGACCGCGGCTTGGTCAGCAGATCCGGAAACCGATAGACGAGAACACCGGTGCCGGGCGCGTTGTCCACGTCGACGTACCCCTTGTCGGACATCCCGTTCAGCGCCTTCTCGATCTGTTCGAAGGTCTTGCCGGTGGCCAGGACGCCCTGGCTGACCGTGAGCTCCCCGCCGTTCTCCATCGCGGCGTGGAGCAGTTGCTGGCGGAGGTTGAGGGGTGGGGTGCGCGCGGGTTCCGGTTCGCCGGTCACCATCCGGGCCCGGGCGCGCGCCAACTGCCGCGGATGCGGAATGTACCCCTCGCGGATGTTGGCATCCCGCACCAGCTCCTTCATCCTGATGAGGTCGATGAGCTGCCCGAAGCCGAACAGCCCGAAGGTGAAGAACCACAAAACGCCCGTGCCGATCTTCCCAAGGTAGAAGCGGTGGATCCCGCAAGCGCCCATCAGACAGGCGCACCAGAGACCGTAACCGAGCCCCGTAGAGTACCGTGGCTCGTCGTCCACCTCCCGCAGGGTTGGCAGGTTGACGTTCAGATTGACCGATACGTCTCTGGTTTGCTCGCTCATGGTTCCCCTATGACCCCGTTGTGTCCGTGTTGCAGGAAAGTGAATCTGTTCGAGAGCCGTGTCTTCGAAAAGGCCCCGGGCTTCCGAACGTCTACGAATGACGACCAGTGGGTGATTCAAGGCCGGCAGCCCGTGGAGGAATCTCCCCGGCATTCAAGCGGCGGGGACCCGGGGTGTGCGCGGGGTCGACAGGGGATGCTCAAAGCCGCCGTTTTTCCCATTTGATCATGTTTATATTACACTTATTCCCATTCTTGACCACTAACGGACCTGCTAACGCCCGAAAATTCCCATGAGCCGCGTACTAGGGGAACTGCCCGAAGCCTTCGTATCCCATACAGCGATCAGTCGTGCCGTGTCACGGGCGGTCAAGGCCGGGCGACTCCGGAAGCTCGCTTCCCGTCTCTACACCGGCAATCTGGACGACGCTCCCGAAGACATAGTCCGGAGGAACCTCTGGGGGATCGTCGCCGGTTACTTTCCCGGGGCTCTGATTGCGGACCGTACCGCGTTCGAAGCAGGTCCCGCGTCCGATGGCTCAATCTGTATCGTCAGTGAGCACGGGCGAAGGGTCGAGTTGCCCGGTGTCACGCTTCGTCCGCGGCGGGGACCCGGGGCGATCGCATCGGACATGCCGTTCGTCGGCGGGCTCTTTCTCACTTCGCGGACCCGGGCCTACCTGGAGAACATGCGTCCTTCCCGCGCCCGGGGCGGCCGTGTGCCACGCACGTTCAGGCATGCGGAGGTCGAAGAGCGCCTCGATCGCCTGGTTCGGACAGCCGGTGAAGCGGCCGCCAACCGATTGCGCGACGAGGCCAGGGAGATCGCGTTCGAACTCGGCCTGGAGACCGAGGCCGCTCAACTCGACGCGCTGATCGGCGCCCTGCTCGGCACACGCCGAAGCCGGCTCGATTCTCCGGTGGCCATCGCCCGCGGTCGTGGACGACCCTACGATCCGGATCGGCTGGAGCTGTTTCACACGCTGCACCAGGCACTCCGCAGTCGCCCTCCCAGTGTCCGGCCAATGCTCGCGCGGGACGCAGCGGGCCGCACGACCCTTGCGTTCTTCGAGGCCTACTTCTCGAACTTCGTGGAAGGAACCGAATTCCTCGTCGACGAGGCCATTCGCATCGTCTTCGCCGGCGAGATTCCGGCCCACAGGCCAGCGGACGCTTATGATGTCGCCGGAACCTGGCGGGTGGTGTCGGACGCGGAGGAGATGTCACGAACGCCCGCGAGCTTCACGGAATTCACAAGCCTCCTGCGAGAGCGCCACCGGCAGATCATGGGAGGACGTCCGGAAGTGCTCCCCGGCGAGTTCAAGGAGGAAGAGAACCGGGCCGGGCTGACGGTGTTCGTCGTTCCAGATCTCGTTGCGGGCACGCTCGAAGCGGGATTCGACCTCTACCGGAGCCTCGAGTCACCCTTCGAACGGGCCGCCTACATGATGTTCCTCGTCAGCGAGGTCCATCCTTTCGCCGATGGCAACGGACGGATCGCGCGCGTGATGATGAACGCCGAGCTTGTCGCCGGGGAGGAAGAGCGGATTGTGATCCCGACCGTCTTTCGCGGAAACTATCTTGCGGCGCTGCGAGCGCTGTCCCGCACAGGGCGGCCGGAACCCCTGGTTCGCGTCCTGGACTATGCACAGCGATGGACCATCGCGGTCGATTGGAGTTCGCTGGGGGTGGCGGAGCGGGAGATGGTGGGCTGCAACGCTTTCCTGAATTCGGATGAGGCGGAGGCGGAGGGGCGGAGGCTACGGATGCCGCGGCTCAGCCCCGGACCAACCCCCTGAAGCCGACACGCCCCCCACGCGCCTTCCACTTCACCGCGTGCGGCACCCCCTCATCTGCCAGCTCTCCCAGAATGGAGCGCACCTCGTCCGCAAGGCGATCGTCGAAGAGGTGGGGGTTTTCGAGGTACCAGTCGACCCAGCCCTCGCTGTGCAGATGGTGCTTGAAGGAGCGGCGGTAGGACTCCCACATCTTCTCCTCCATCGCTCCCGTCTCGTGTTGGTAGAGCAGGTTGCTGAAGTGGCGGAAACCCGCGGTCATATAGGAGTCCCAGCGCAGCCGCTCCCCGGCGTCGAGCCGGTCCGGGTCTTCGGCCGCCCGCGCGACGAAATCGGCCAGTTCGCTGTCACGGAAGACGTGCTCCAGCAGCCGGATGCTGTTCTCGACCATCGAGTTGAAGGTTGCCGCGCGCACGCTCCGCGTGTTGCGCCGCGTCTGCTCGTGGCCGAGCCTCATCTGGCGCGCGACGAGCAGCAGCGAAAACACGACGCCCACGGCGCCGATGAACTCGCCGAGGTTACCGAGGATGTCCATGTTCATTCGGGATTCTCACCAGGAAGAGAGTGTGGCAGCGCACCGACCGGGATGCGCAGCAGCTGCCCCACGTCGATGCGGTTGCCGCGGAGGTCGTTGGCCGACTTGATCTCGTCCACGGTCGTCCCGTAGGCGCGGGCGATTCCCCAGAGCGTGTCCCCCGACCGCACCCGGTACTGCACGATTCCGCCCGCCGCAGATCCCACGGCCTGCCCCTCCCGCGCCTCCAGTTCCGCCCCGGCCACGCCCGCGACCCGTTCGGCGGCAAGGAGCGCGGCCACGTATCTGGCATACGCCCGGGTATATACCGCGACGTGGTAGTGGGGAGGAATGCGCTCGCGCGTGGCTTCCACCGCTCCCACACGCTCCAGGTGCAGCAGCACGTCCTCCAGCCACGAGCGACATTCGCGCCTCAGGCTCCACCGCAGGTCGACCGCCATGCCGGTCGGGTGCACCGACTCCGGCGAGGCATTGCGCGGCTGGCGGTTCAGCGGCCGGGTCAGGCTCGTGACCACGAGTTGTTCCCCGCAGGCCGCCTGGTACTGGCGGCCCAGCCGCTCGACGAAGGTCTTCACCTCGGGGCGCGCGTACGGAAAGGAGACCTCGTCGTCGAGCCTGTAGTGGCGGTTCCCCTTGAGCTCCACGAGCCGGCCGAGCCTGACGAAGCGCCGGACTTCGGCGGCGTTCCCCAGGAAGGTGTAGTCATAGGCGCGGGCCATCCGGTTCTGCGCATCCATGGATGCCTGTCCCCCTTTGAGGCTCTGACCCACCGTTTCGCCGGGCCACACCGCCACTGCGAACGGAAAGACCGCCCAATACACGACCCGCGGCCTCGCCGCACGCCTTCGCCTGTGCCTACAACACGCTGGCCGAGTCACCGGATGTGTCCCTCTGTTCGGTTTCGTCCTCGATGAAGCGGATCACCCTGCTCAATGAACATAGTGGCTCAGTTCGCGGAGGTGGATGTGCCGTGCCCCTGCGCGCGCGAAGGCCGGAAGGCGCGCATCGACTCCACTCTTGCCCGGTAGCCATCCTCTCCTCTCTCCAGGAACTTCCGCTGCACCAGCCAGTTCATGTCCCGGGTCAGCGTCTTGCCGGTCTTTTCCGCGTATTGCCTTGCCAGGTCGGGACTCAGATCCGGTATTGCCCGCTTGCGGACCGGCTCACCCGCGCGGCCGAGCGCCAGGGTCACCTCGCGGCGCCGGCGCATGGCCCGCGACGAGCGTATCCGCCGGAATTCACCGTACACGAAGTGCTCCCAGGCCAGCTCCAGCTGGACGCCTGCGATGAACCGGCTCTGCTCCCGCAGGCCGTCAACGAACCCCTGCAGCGAGTACAGCAGAAAACCGAGTGGGTCCCCACGACCGGAGTTGGCCCGGCTCGACCGATCGAGCTGCCGGTAGTATTCGGCGCGGGTGAGGTTGTAGTGGTTGCTGAGGAGATGGGCGCAAGGCGATGGCACACCCTCCCGCGCAAGGATCATGAACTCGGCCAATCGGGCGGTCCGTCCGTTGCCGTCGCCGAAGGGGTGGATCCAGGCGACATACAGGTGAACAAAGACGGCGCGGAGGATGGCGGACGCGGTGCGGTCTTCCTGCCGGTCCGGACGCACCGGCCAGGCGTCGCCCTCAAGCCACCTGCAGAGTCGGTCGAGGAGGAGGGCGCAATCCTCCCTTGGGGCACCCCGGTAGTGCAAGACTCCGACGGGACGAGTCGGTATCTCTCCCGGAATCACATCGTCTTCGAGGTGTTCCTCCAAGCCCGTGAGGAGGCGCCGGTTCGCTCCGGCGATCCAGTCCGGCGTCAGCACCGGCGGCTCGCCTCTGATGATGTCGGCAAAGATGTCATTGACGGCTTTGAGGACGTTTTCGACCTCCTGCTTCAGGTATTCCCGGGATGGCGGGAGCTCCAGACGCACGTCCAAGAGGTCCGCGATCTGTCCCTCGCTCAGCGTGTTCCCCTCGATCGCCGTCGTGGCCCGAGCGCCCTTGATCAGGTAGAGTCGGTGCAGTTCGCGGGCACCTACAGGCGGAAGGACCGCCTGAGCGACATGATCGCACCTAGCGGCCGCCTCGCCGAGCAACGACCAATGGAGAGGGTCGGCGCGTTCCAAGTGATGGCGGAAGCTGATCCACGGGTGGGTGCGGCGGTATTCGCGGTCGCTGGTCATGGCGGGGCTCCGGTGGTGTCATGAATTATAAGGGTATTTGATGTCTGATCAAATGTCCAGAGTTTTGCTATCTGTATGGGTTGTGTGAGTGATTCATATAACTATATGTCATTATTGCGGTTACAATAATTTTTCCTATTTCCCAATATGGAATATTGGTATCCCGATGACCAATAGAACGTCCGAGAGTGCGACATCCTCTGGGTCCCGGAATCGAATGGTGCGCCCGCTCTGCTGCCGGTGCGGCGGCCCCCCCAGCACCGGCCCGCGCACCCAGAGAACCTCCAGAGAACCGATTCCGCTCGCCCGGGGACGCGGGTTCTACATTCCCGCCACCGGACCCATCGACGAGGCAAGGGTGCGCCTGCCAATGACAGTCGGAAGCCGTTCGGACGAGTCGCGCGACACGCTGGCCTTCAGGTTCGACAACACGAACATGTCCATCGCGGGCGTGGGCGTCTGGGCCTTCAGGGCGACGGTAACCCCGCCGATCCACCGGCTCGATCCCGAGGGCAACGGCATCGTCATCGCTGACTGGGTGCCCGACCGGCCGGAAGTCGTCACCGTCCGCCACTACGACGAGTACGGCGCCCTGACCCGCGAAACCACCATCGGGGCCGAACTGCGCCCGATCCCGTCCGGAGTGAAGAGGGCGTTCATCGAGGAAGGCATGAAAAAGGCGGAGGGCCCGTACGAATCCGCTCGCCGGATGGGCCAACGGATCCCTCCCAGCCTTAGGGCGGCGGTCGAGGAGGGACTCTTGCTACCCGACTTCTACGCGCCCATCCAGTCCATGCTGGTAACGCGCGCGGGACGAGTGTGGTTGCGCGAAACGACGATAGAGGACGGGTACGACGGGCAGTGGGTCGCCCTCGGTCCCGATGGCGAGGCGGAGTTCCGCGTGTCGGCTCCGGAAGGGATGGCCTTCAGGGCCGTCCACGGCGACAGGGTCTGGGCGACCGGCACCACCGAACTCGATGTACCGTACATCGTGGTGTACGAACTGGTCCGTCCGGGGGGATGCGGGTAGGGGTTCACCCACCACTCGCGCGGGCGATGTTACGTTGGAAGGAGTATGACACCGACCAACTGAAGGAGGCGAGGACGATGGGAGCGGTGGCAACCGGGTTTCGGCGCGACCGGGACGCCGTCAGGCCGCAGGGAATTTCGTTGCGCACCCGCAGTTCGGTTCCCTTCTGCCTGCTGACCCTAGTCCTCGTCGGCTGTGGCCTTTTCGGGCCCGGGTACCTTGAGATACGGGAGGTCACCGTCGGTCCAACGCTCGCCAAGTGCTACGGCGTGGGCCTGCAGTCATGCATGGTGGTCGACGGAGGTCTCTTCTACGATCAAATCGAAGGATTCACCTTCGAGGCGGGCTACGACTATCGCCTCCGAATCGGCAAACACGATCCCTGGGACGGGGAACCGCCGCAGGATGCCGGCGCGTACGCCTACCGACTGCTGGAGCAGCTGGAAAAGACCGTCGCACCATCCACGCCCGCCACCCTGTCGGTGGCGCCGACACGGGTGACGTGCATCAGCAGTGACGACTTCTGCCTGGTGCTGGACGGCGTGTTGTACGACGACATGATCACCAGCTTCGAGTACGAGGCCGGCGATCACTACGTCCTCGACGCCAACCTGTATCGCGATGGCCGATACGTACTGAGCGAGGTCGTCTCAAGAACCGGGGCGGCGGGCACGGAAGAGGAGATCACCATCGATTCCGGCCGGGTGGAGTGCGACGACGGCCATCCCGGGTACTGCAAGGTCATCAACGGCGCCCCCTTCCGCGGCGAGATCGTCGGCTTCGAGCCCGCGCACGACTACGACTACCGACTGCGCGTCGAGAGGTTCGACATGTTTCCCGAAGGCGTGACCGGACCATCCTACGTGCCGGCCTACGGCTACCGCTGGCTGGAAACGCTCGAGCGTACCGCGGGCGGTTGATTCCCCGCTCGCCGACCGGCATGCAGACCCAGACACCGACGACGTGGGAGGATGTCCTGCGGATGCCGGACGACGGCAACCGCTACGAGTTCATCGGGGGGCGCCTGTACGTGACGCCCGCGCCCGTTACCCGGCACCAGCGGATTTCGAAGCGGCTGCAGGCGGCCCTGATGAAGGTTCTGGAAGATGCGGGCCGAGGCGAAGTGTTCGCCGCCCCTCTCCTGGTCGAATTCCCGGGCACCGCGGATCGGGTTCAGCCGGACCTTATCTTCGTGTCCGACGAGAGGCGGAAGATCATCGGCGAGAAGCAGGTGCTGGGCGCTCCCGACCTGGTCGTCGAGATCCTGTCGCCTTCCACCGCGCACCGGGACCGCGGAATCAAGCTCGATCTGTACGCGCGAAGCGGGGTCGCCCAATACTGGATCGTGGATCCGGTCGAGGATGTGGTCGACGTCTGGCGCTTCGTGGACGAGCCGGGGCACGAGCGCTTCTCGGGCGAGCTGCCCGTGCGCCTTGGAGCCGAGCGGGTGGGCGAGGTCGACCTTGACGAGGTGTTCTCGCGTCATCTGGACCTGTGGGAGACGCGGGACGAGTAGCGCGGCGGAGCTGGCGCACCGAGGGTCACCGAGGGTTGGCGAGTTCGAGGCCGATGTGTCCCATGAGTTGCAGGCGTTGGCCGGCCGACGTGCGATCGTACACGGTGGAGACCTCGAGCAGCCGGTCTCCCAGCCGGGCCCGGTACGCACCACGCAGGTCCATCGTCCAGCCCGCGGGAGGGGCGTGCGGTCCTGGCGTCATGCCGGGCGCGCGCTCCTGCCAGAGAGCGTAGCCGCCCCTGGTCGGGCCGCCCCAGCGGGGCGACGCGGACAGTGAGAGTCCCTCCTCCTCGCGCCCACCCACCGTAAGGGTCAGGCCGGCGCCGCTCTCGCCGTAGTCGGTGGCCGAATGGAAGGCGAGCCATCGTCCCTGCACGTCGAGGCCGACAACGCCGATCCGTGTACGCAGTCCGCCGGAGAGCTCCACGCCGCGTCCGGTCTGGCCGTCGCCGCCGTCATTGCGCAGGTGCACGGCGCCGAACGGGGCGAGTTCCGCGCCGCCGGCCCGCATCTCGCTTCGCACATCGAGGCCCAGGCGGGCCTGGTGCACGCGCGCGGCCAAGTCGTCGATCGTCTCCGTCCCCTCCCCGGTCGACAGGCTGGCCCACCCGGCGTCGGCCCTCAGTCCGAACGCGACCGGGCCGCCCGCCGGCCCCAGGCGCCGCTGGAACTCGACGAGCCCCATGGCGAGGTCGAGCGGACTCGTGCCGACCTGGCCCGTCGCGGTCCGTTCATTACGGGCCTCCCCCCTGCCCGCGCCGAAAGTCGTCCAGACGGCAGTGGCCCCTCCGGACCAGCGCAGGTACGGATGCACCGACCTCATCGTGGTGCTCAGCCGGCCACTCGCCGTCCCCGCGTTCCATTCGCCGGAGCCCCGGCTGCGGCCCAGCGCGACGCCGAAGAGCCAGCTCGGAAGCTGCGCGTCGATACCCAGGTACTGGACGCGCAGGTCGCCGTCGTAGTCGCCGGTGATGCCGGCCGGCCCCGACCCGAGTTCGGCGGCACCGCCTTCGTAGCGCTGCACATCGGCCTGACCCCATAGCGACCATGCGATACCGGGGCGTGCCGAGTCGGCGGACTGGCCTCGCCAGGCAAGGGTGAAGTCCGTGCCGGAGATTCCGGCCGGAGATCGGGGGGCAAGGTCCGACAACGAGAGTTTCGTGCCCGGAGCGGGCCGCGCAGCACCCAGCGTCGATGCCATCTGCCCAGGGTCGGGCAACCATTCCTTCACGATCTGCTTCACCGCGTCCCAGAAGGTGTTGCCGCGCGGGAGCGCCACGGATCTGCCTCCAACGCGCAGCCCCGACTGCCGGTCCGCATCGGCACTCCCTGCGTGGGCGCCGGGGGCGACGCGTCGTTCGAGCGTCATGCGGGCGCTTGACAGATAGGAGCGCGCCATGGCGGCGAATGCGTCACTCAGCACGGCTCGCGCCGCCCGGTCGCTCACGCCAACGGTCACCCGCTGGGTCGCGGCCAGTCCACCGGGGTCCGTTGCCGTGACGGTGACCGTGGCGTCGCCGTAGGCCACCGGAACCAGGACGAGCTCCGTCCCGCTCACCGCAGCGGTGACGACATCCGCATCGGAGGTTTCGGCGCTGAAGGCCAGCGGATCGCCGTCGATGTCGGTGAAGAAGGGCGTGAGCTCCACCGTCACCCCATCTCCGCCCTCGTCCAGCATCTGATCGGGGATTACACCGACCGCCTCCGGCCCGTCGTTGACCGAAATCACGGTCACCTCGACGCTGGCGGTGTCGGCGAGGCCATCCGCGTCGGCGACGACGTAGGTGAAGCGGTCGGGGCCATGGTAGTTCGGGTCCGGGACGTAGGAGACGTTCGTTCCGTTCGCCGCGACCTCGGCCGCGCCATGCCCGGCGGGCGAAACGCTCCGGACGCGCAAACGGTCGCCGTCGATATCCACGTCGTTGTCGAGCACGGGGATCTCGACCGCCTCGTCTTCCAGGGTGGTGGCCTGGTCGTCGGCGGCTTCGGGCGCGTCGTTGACCGGAGTCACGGTGACCTCGACCGTCGCGGTGTCGGCGAGGCCGTCCGCGTCCGCAACGACATAGGTGAAGCGGTCGGAGCCGTGGTAGTTCGGGTCAGGGGCGTAGGAGACGTTCGTTCCGTCCGCCGCGACCTCGGCCGCGCCATGTCCGGCGGGCGAAACGGTCCGGACGCGCAATCGGTCGCCGTCGATATCCACGTCGTTGTCGAGCACGGGGATTTCGATCGCCTCGTCCTCCGGGGTCGTGGCCCGGTCGTCGGAGGCTTCGGGCGCATCGTTGACCGGAGTCACGGTGACCTCGACCATCGCGGTGTCGGCGAGGCCGTCCGGGTCGGCGATGACGTAGGTGAAGCGGTCGGAGCCGTGGTAGTTCGGGTCCGGGAGGTAGG
The DNA here is from genome assembly GCA_965211795.1 of Longimicrobiales bacterium. Lineage (GTDB taxonomy): Bacteria > Gemmatimonadota > Gemmatimonadetes > Longimicrobiales > Gaopeijiaceae > Bin94. The sequence goes on along the minus strand of OZ242973.1, from coordinate 924,010 downwards.
ATACGTTCGTTCCGTCCGCCGCGATCTCTGCCGCGCCATGCCCGGCGGGCGAAACGCTCCGGACGCGCAACCGGTCGCCGTCGATATCCACGTCGTTGCCGAGCACTGGAATCTCGATCGCCTCGTCTTCCGGGGTGGTGGCCTGGTCGTCGGCGGCTTCGGGCGCGTCGTTGACCGGAGTCACCGTGACCTCGACCGTCGCGGTGTCGGCGAGGCCGCCCGCGTCGGCGACGACGTAGGTGAAGCGGTCGGGGCCGTGGTAGTTCGGATCCGGCGCATACTCCACGGCCGCTCCAGCGCCGACTACTTGCGCCTGCCCGTGTCCTGGCGCGCCGACCGAAACCACGCGAATCCGGTCTCCGCCATCCGGATCCTCATCGTTGGCCAGGACCTCCGCCCTTGCCCTCTCGTCCTCCGCCACGCTCAGCGTGTCATCCGTGGCCGCCGGGCCTTCGTTCACATCGACCACATGCACCACGATCTCCGCCTGCGCTTCGCCGCCCAGCGTGTCCCTCGCCATCACGGTCAGCGCGTAGCGGTTCGGACCGGCTTCGAAGTCCTCCCCGGGGCCGATGTAGCTCAGAGCCCCCGACGCCGCATCGATGACAAAACGGTCGCTGCCCGGCGCCAGCGCAAGCTCGACATCGTCGCCATCGGGATCGGTCACGGGAACGCGGCCGAGCGCCAGTGGCGTGCCGCGGCCGTCGCGGTTCTCGGCAATCTCGAAACGAGGCGGCGGTCCGAACACCGGGAGGCGGTTCACGACTTCGACCACCACTTCCGCTGCCGCCGCCCCGCCCTGGCCGTCGGAAACTTCAACCCGGATGACGACGGTGCCGATGCGGTCCGGTGCCGTCCACCGCGCATCCGGCTCATCGGTCGCTCCGGTGAACGTTCCCTGCGCCGCGCTCCAGTCGTATGAAATCGAGTCGCCGTCCGGATCCGAGGCTTCGGCCCTGAGCCGCACCTCGCCACCTCGCGGAACCGTGCAGGGCTGGCAGGTCGCCCGCACGACAGGCGGATTGTCGTCGCGGATCGTCACCTCGACCGATGACGGGTCGCCCGCCGTCACCTCCGGCGGAAGCGCGCCAAGCGAAACCGTAAACGTCTCGTCGTCCGCGTCGGCGTCCATGACCGTCGAGATCGTGCCCGCGCCGGTCGTCTGTCCACCGGTGATCGTGATGCTCGCCAGCGACCCGAAGTCCCCCGGTTCGGCGGTTCCGGGCGCCAGCACCAGCGGGATCGTCACGTCATCCGACAACGCGTCCGACAGCCGCGCCGTCACCCTCACCGACCGCCCCTCGTCCACGGGGTTCGGAGACGCCGACAGCCTCACCGTCGGCGGAAGCGGCTCCTCCTCGTCGTCGCGGATCGTCACCTCGACAAATGACGGGTCGCCCGCCATCACCTCCGGCGGTAACACGCCCAGCGACACCGTGAACGTCTCGTGGTCCGTGTCGGCGTCCTCGACCGTCGAGATCGTTCCCGTGCCGGTTGTCTGTCCACCGGTGATCGTGATCGTCGCCAGCGACCCGAAGTCATCCGACTCGGCGGTACCGGACACCAGCTCCAGCGGGATCGTCACGTCATCCGACAACGGCTCCGACAGCAACGCCGTCACCGTCACAGACTGTCCCTCGTCCACTGGGTTAGGAGACGCCGACAGGCTTACCCTCGGCAGAAGTGGCCCACCGTCGTCGTCGTCCCGGATCGTCACCTCGACAAATGACGGGTCGCCCGCCGTCACCTCCGATGGCAACGTGCCCAGCGACACCGTGAACGTCTCGTCGTCCGCGTCGGCGTCGTCGACCGTCGAGATCGTGCCCGTGCCGGTCGTCTGTCCACCGGTGATCGTGATGCTCGCCAGCGACCCGTAGTCCCCCGATTCGGCGGTTCCGGACGCCAGCTCCAGCGGGATCGTCACGTCATCCGACAGCTCCTCCGACAGCCGCGCCGTCACCGTCACCGACTCCCCCTCGTCCACGGGGTTCGGAGACGCCATGAGGCTTACGGAAGGCTCCGACGGCGGCGTCAATAGGGTGAAGGTGAGCCACCCCATGGGCACGTTGGAGAACTTGCCCGTTCCCGCGATGTTCGTAATGACGCCCTGTGGATCCGTGTCGTCATTGTTTAGCGAGAACTCCGTCCCGTCCTCGGTGCCGGCATCGTGCGGATAGAGGTTCACCACATACGATTGCCGCCACCGATCCTCGCCGTCGAGCAGGGACTCTCCCGTCACACCGACGAACCAATCCGGACTGGGACCGATCATGGACAGGAGCGTTACCCGTGGATGCGTCCTCGTAACGTCGATGTTGAAGGTTGCACTGCCGGTGCCGCCTCCGGAGACGCCTCGCTGAATGACGGACAGCGTGTGCGAGCTGGCCTGGACTTCGCTGCGGAAGGTCCCGATGGAGCCCAGCTCCGCCACCAGTTCGACACCGGCACTGGCCTGCTCGCCGACCTTCCAGAACGTGACGCCGCTCCCGTGCACGCCACCGATCAGAGTCGTGAAGTGCGCTCCGGCCACCACTCCTCCGGGCGTGCTCTCCAACGTCCAGTTGCCTTCGAACTTCACCTGGTAGGTGACCGTTTGCGGGGCGACCGGCAGTGCTGACAGGCCGGTGGAAACGGGCACGGCGAGGAGTACGGCAAAGTGCCGGCGTCGCAGGAATCGAGGATGCATTAGAACTCGGGTTCAACTGTGGCAATCGAAACGAACCGGCGCGTCTCTCGTCCACGCCGTCAACAGTCTAGCGGGGGGGCTTCCACTTTACTACTCGTCGCATCTGCGCTGGGCATTCTTCCTCGGGGGGGCGCACGATCGACATCGCTATGGACCGCCGCTCTCGTTGCCCCACCTGCCGGAATCCGCCAACGTTGCCGCGCCATGTTTTCTTTCACCGCCTTCCAGCCCGCATGGTGGCTCCGCAACCCGCACCTGCAGACCTTCGCGGGCCGCTACCTGCGTCCCCGCGCCGCGGTCCCGCTGGAGCGGCGCCGGATCGGGACTCCTGACGGCGACTTGCTCGATCTCGACTACGCGCCCGAACCTGCGACGGGCGCGCCAGTCGTGGTGCTGCTGCACGGACTCGAGGGGTCGACGCAGCGGGGCTACATGTCCGGGATGTTCCATCATCTCTTCGTCCGGGGCCTTCGGGGCGTGGGGATGAACTTCCGCGGCTGCGGCGGCGAGCCCAACCGGGTCGCGCGCTTCTATCATTCCGGCGAGACGGGCGACCTGGCACACGTGGTCGCGGAGCTGCGCGCCCGTCATCCCGGGGTTCCGGTCGGAGCGGCGGGATTCAGCCTCGGGGGCAACGTGCTCCTCAAGCACCTCGGGGAGCGCGGTCACGATGCGGGGATCGCGGCCGCGGCGGCGCTATCGGTGCCCTACGATCTGGCGGGCTGCGCGGCGCGGCTGTCCGGCGGGCTGGCGGGACGCGTGTACGGCTCCCACTTCCTGCGCGCCCTCCGGCGCAAGGTGCGTGCGAAACGCCGTGTGCTCGAGGGCGTTGTCGATGTCGAGCGCGCTCTCGCGGCCCGGACGCTGAGAGACTACGACGACGCGCTGACGGCGCCGCTGCACGGCTTCTCCGGAGCCGACGACTACTACGACCGTGCCGATGTGCGCCGCCACCTCCCCAGCATCCGGGTGCCGACGCTCCTCGTGCAGTCACGCGACGATCCGTTTTTGCCACGGGGTGCGCTCCCGGAGGCTGTGGTCGCCGCCAACCCGCACATCACGGCGGCGTTCACGGACCGGGGGGGGCATCTCGGGTTCGTGGAGGGGGCGCTCCCGTGGCGCCGGGGTTTCTGGGCGGAACGGGTGGGTGCGAGCTTTCTGGCGGGGCGGTTGTCGTGAGGGGTGGTGGCGGTTTCCAAGGCAACTGTCAACTACGCATAACATTATGTAATGTGGAGTTGACGTTTTCGGTTGCTTCCATCTGATTCCCGGTCCACCCAAGGGGAAAGCCCCGGATGAGCGCTTCGGACCGGAGGCGCAGGAGGACGAGCCAGACAGCGAGCCCGGGCGCGGCCTCGGATCACGGTGATTCCATTCAGTCACTCACCCGCGTTCTGCTCACGAGGGACCCGGGGAAAGCCCGGAGCCAGAGTTGGACGCGCGACATCGGGCGGCGACTCCTCCGCGCGTCGCCCTACGTCTGCGAACCCGACTTCACGCGGATTCATCCCGACGACCTCTTGTTCCTGTTCTCCGCCTACGACGAGCGTTTCCTCGACGGAATCTGCGGCAAGGTGCTCGGGCCGGAGGGCGTGATCTTCCGCCTCTCCAGCCGGATGACACGTGCGGGCGGGAAGACCACGCTGCTGCGGAGCCCGGATGGCACCCCCCGTTTCGAGATCGCCGTGGCCACCTCGATCCTCTTCGACGGCTTCGCGGACGGCGACCCGGAGGTGAGCGTCGGCGGGGTGGCCTGTCGCCACCGTCTGGACGCATTGCAGCGATTGTTCGAGCACGAACTCGTCCACCTCGCGGAGTGGCTGTGCTGGGACGAGAGCCACTGTGGCCGCAAGCGCTTTCAGGACATCGCTTCCCGGCTGTTTCTCCACCGGGCCCACACTCACCAGCTGATAACCCGCTCAGAGCGCGCCGCGGCCATGGGAATCAGCGTCGGCGCCCTTGTGACGTTCCGCTACCAGGGAGAGCGGCTGCAAGGGCGCGTCAACCGGGTCACGAAGCGCGCCACGGTACTCGTTGAAGATCCGGAGGGCACGCGCTGGTCCGATGGGCGCCGCTACGTCCGCTACTACGTGCCGCTCGCGGGGCTCCGACCGGTCGATGCCGACGGGGATCAACCCGCTGGCCAGGGGTGATGACGACGATGTCGTGCGTCTCGCTCGGATTCGTGGGCCTCGCCGCGGCCAGCCTTGCATTTGCCGCATCCCCGGCCGTCCGGTAGCCGGTAGGGCAGGTTCGACGTTCTACGAAGACCTCGCGGACCTGCTCTTCCACCCGTGCGTACATGCGTGCCCGCGAGCATCATGCGAGCATCATGCAATCATCACTACACTCCGCTGGAGGCTCTCATGGGCAACCTCACCATACGCAACCTGGACGACGGCGTCATCGACCGCCTCAAAACCCAGGCACGGGCGAACCAGCGTTCCCTTGAGGGGGAAGTTCGCCACGTGCTGACGCGCGAGGTGTCCGACTACCTTCGGACGGCAGAGTTTCTGGAACGCGCGGACGCTTTGGCGGCGACCACGTCCGGCACGAAGCAGACGGACAGCACCATCCTCATTCGGGAGGACCGCGACCGGTGAAGGGCCATTTTCGTGATGGCCGGGATCCCCGAAGCCGACGATGAGCACGGTCATCCGGCGCGGAGACGGAAGGTCTTCGTGGAACGGCTCGGCCTATTGGCGGGAGATTCGCGGCCTGGCCTGTGACGGGCTCATTCAGCGAGGGCCCGCACGACTGCCTCGGGGTCGCGGTCGATGACCGTCAGCAGGACACGGGCCGCCCGGTCCGGGACGCGCCGTCCCTGTTCCCAGTCCTGCACCGCCCGGGCATCGAGGCCGAATCGTGCCGCGAATCTCTGGCGGCTCAGTTTCATGCGCTTGCGGAGTGCCACGATACGCTCCGCAGCGGGATCATCAACGATGCGGCAGGGGAGCGACGTTTCCCCTCGCACATGGGAAAGCACTTCGCCCAGCGCGGCTTCCACCTCACGACCCAGATCAGTTCGCCCGCTCTTCATTGGTTCCGTTCCTCCTTCTTGATCGCGGCCACGAGCCGAGAGAGCACCTTTGGTGAAGCACCCGGATCGGCGATGATGGCCGCCTCCATGGCCCGACGGTCTGCCTGCGACAGCAACTTGCGAATGGCACGCTCGTAGGTTCGAGTGGTGAAGATCCGCACTGAAGAATGTGCGGCAGTGCCGCACTTCGGACAAGTGGGAGTTCGGCGAAAGGCGTCGTGCATGGAGTCTCCGGGATCGTGGGGACTCCAAGGTGGGGCACGGGTATGGGCGTTTGGATGGTTGGATGGGCCTGATTGGGCAGGGGGGCGGAGTGCATCGGCCCATGGTGCCCCGGATCCTTGATGATGTCAACTACGCTTGACATTCTGTCAACGCCAGATGACAAACAGACGTCCAAAGGGGCTTCGACTGCGTCCCACTCCGGCGCATGGCCGGTTACGTGGGCCGGCGCAGTTCAACCACACATGTCATTAGCCCTCCCCCGCGAGCCGGGCACTCACCAGGCGATTCATGCTCACTCCCTGCTCCGCCGCCCGAATGGCCAAGGCACGGTGCGTCTCCGACGGAACCCGCACCATGAATTTCCCGCTGTAGGCCCGGTCTGCCATCGGCTTCGGGACCGGCTCGCCATTGGTCCGCATGTCGTCCACGCAGTCGGCCACGAGGCGCCGGATGCCCGACAGGGCTTCTCCCGGGGTAGCCGCCAGCCAGCTCAGCGACGGGAACTCGGCGCAGAGGCCCACATGTTCCCCGTCCTCGGCCGACCACGTGATGCGGTAGGTGTAGTGGTCGCTCACTGCAAGTCCTCCAGTCTTTCGACTGCCGGTGGCCACCGCCCCGCTGCCGCGGCTCTCCGAAGCACACGTCGCAGCTGGGTCGCGGAGGAATGGTGGTCGCGCGGGGGCGACGGCCGGTTCAATCTCGAGGGTCTCAACATGACTGGGATCTTGAGCCGTCCGCTTCTGGGACAGAGGATGAGGCTGTTTCTGTAGGGCTGCGGTATCGCGTCTGGAACTGGGGCACGCGATCGCCCGATGTCGTCCGGGATCATTCGGTCCGCGAAGCCGGTCCAACGGCGCTCAGGTCATCCACACCCGCTCGATGAACTCATCGCCGGTGGCACACTCCAACAATGCGTCGATCACCTTGTCGATCTGTTCGGGGCTTGATACCTCGGTGAGCAGCTCGGCCAACTGCCCGGCCGCCTCTTCGCCGAATCTGCGGGCCGCCTGTCGACGCAAGACGCGCACCTCGCCCCTCTGGACCAACTCGTCCATGCCCTGCTGGAATCTGTCCACCACCTCTGCCATGGTCTTCGCTCCTCCCTTCATCAGTCGTGCGGGGTAGTCTCTCAACTCTAACATCGTATCCACGGTCCGGGCCATCACTCCAGCCAAACCCGGGTCCCCGTGCCGCTCGATCGTACGCCACAGGGCCGACAACTGCACAGCCATCTCCTCTGATCCCGGTCTCCGGTTCCGTTGGGCTGAACCGGTCAGACCTGCGGGTTCTTCAGTAACTCCGCACCCGATCGATGAACTCGTCGCCCGTAACGCACTCGACCAGGGCATCGGTGACCCTGTCGATGTCTACGAGACCAGGGGGCTCGTCGAGTAGATGGGAAAACTGCCCGGCCGTCTCTTCGCCGAACCTCCGAGTGACCAGCCGACGTAGAATTTGCGCCCGACCCTGCCGTGCCCCCCTCTGGACCAACTCGTCCATACCCTGCTGGAATCTGTCGACCACCTCTGCCATGGTCTTCGCTCCTCCCTCCATCAGTCTTTTTGGGTAGTCCCTCAACTCTAACATGGTGGCCACCATCTGGACCATGAATCCATCCAGGCCCGGATCTCCGTTCGTATCGACAGCACGCCACAGGGCCGATAGCTGCATGGACATATCCTCCGGCGAAAGGTTGCGGGCCAAGCCGAGGACCACCGCCGTGAGATCGTCGCGCGACCCGTCGTCGCTTGCGTCACCCCATGGGACCAGACGGTACCGTCCCGGATCGGAGCGCGTGAACAGGTCGGCCATGCGGGCCGGAGCGGTCCAGGGGCCGTCGCCGTGGTAGAGGACGAGATAGACGAACTCCGGGAGCGGATCTCCGCGACGGAAGTCTGGACCGGCGGCGATTCCTTCCAGCGTCAGGGCGGTATAGGTCGTGGTGCGCAGGGCCATAAGGCGCTCGACGGTGCGCTGGAACTCCAGCAGGAATAGGACCCTTTCGCCATTGACGGTGTCGGCGGACCAGATCATGTCGGGGTGGCGGCGCTGGTGCGTCTTCTTGCTGACGAGCCCGGTGGATTCCTCGCGGAGCGTCGAGAAGTCGATCTCCGTGGCCCACTCGGGTGCGTGGTGGCGGATCAGGATCTCGGCCATGCGGGGGTCGGCGAAGACCGACTTGAGGAAGGCGTCGTGCATGGAGTCTCCGGGATGGTGGGACTCCAAGGTGGGGGAAGGTTGTGGGCGTTTGGATGGTTGGATGGGACTGATTGGCAATGGGATGTCGGGCGAAGCGGCCAGTGGTGTCCCGGAGCTTTGCAGATGTCAACTCCGTAGTGGGACATGCATCAGCACCAGCTGCCCCCCCCGATTCAGGTCCCCACCTCTCCGGAGACCGAGCGATTCTCCATCACGGCGTCGACAAACCCAAGCACTTCGGGTCGAAGGCCATCCCACTCGTCGCCGGTCTTGAAGCAAAGGACATATCCTCCGTGCGCCGAGTCACGAAGATCGACAGCGTCACGAAGTACTTCGAAGGCGTCCCCACCCCAATGGATTGCCTGTGGCCGGATGCCGACGCTGTAAGTACCGGGCCGCACGAGGAGCTCCTCGAGCTCCAGCTCGGTGGGCATCTGCTGGAGCGGTTTCAGCGGCTCAACGTCCCCCGAGTCGCCAATCGACCAGAGTCGCAATTCTTCGGTCACCTTGTCGATGCACAGCAATCTCCTCTGATCCCGGTCTCCGGTTCCGTTGGGCTGAACCAATCAGACCTGCGGGTTCTTCAGTAACTCCGCATCCGATCGATGAACTCGTCGCCCGTGGCGCACTCGATCAGGGCGTCGGTGACCCTGTCGATCTCCTCGGGCTCAGGAGGTTCCTCAAGTAGCCGGGACAGCTTTCCAGCCGTCTCCTCGCCGAACCTCCGAGTGATCTGCCGACGTAGGATTTGCACCTGACCCTGCCGTGCCCCCCTCTGGACCAACTCGTCCATACCCTGCTGGAATCTGTCGACCACCTCTGCCATGGTCTTCGCTCCTCCCTCCATCAGTCTTTTTGGGTAGTCCCTCAACTCTAACATTGTAGCCACCGTCTGGACCATGAGTCCATCCAGGCCCGGATCTCCGTTCGTCTCGACAGCATGCCACAGGGCCGATAGCTGCATGGCCATATCCTCCGGCGAAAGGTTGCGGGCCAAGCCGAGGACCACCGCCGTGAGATCGTCGCGCGACCCGTCGTCGCTTGCGTCACCCCATGGGACCAGACGGTACCGTCCCGGATCGGAGCGCGTGAACAGGTCGGCCATGCGGGCCGGAGCGGTCCAGGGACCGTCGCCGTGGTAGAGGACCAGATAGACGAACTCCGGGAGCGGATCCCCAGGACGGAAGTCTGGTCCGGCGGCGATTCCCTCCAGCGTCAGTGCGGCGTAGGTGGTCGTGCGCAGGGCCATAAGGCGCTCGACGGTGCGCTGGAACTCCAGCAGGAACAGGACCCTTTCGCCATTGACGGTGTCGGCGGACCAGATCATGTCGGGGTGGCGGCGCTGGTGCGTCTTCTTGCTTACGAGCCCGGTGGATTCCTCGCGGAGCGTTGAGAAGTCGATCTCCGTGGCCCACTCGGGTGCGTGGTGGCGGATCAGGATCTCGGCCATGCGGGGGTCGGCGAAGACCGACTTGAGGAAGGCGTCGTGCATGGAGTCTCCGGGATGGTGGGGACTCCAAGGTGGGGGAAGGTTGTGGGCGTTTGGATGGTTGGATGGGACTGATTGGCAATGGGATGTGGGGCGAAGCGGCCAGTGGTGTCCCGGAGCTCGTTGATGTCAACTGCGCTTGACATTTTGTCAACCACAGATGACATAGCTTCGTCACCGCCGTCGACGCCAGAGGGGGCTTGTCGATCATCCGTGACCGACAAGCGGCCTTGATGGTCATCCGTGAGCGTCGGCCGCTCTTTCTGCCCTTCGCGGGATCCAGCAGGGATCCGGCCTCGATGGACCTGGTGACTTCGCTAGGCAGAGCGGAGGGGGAGCCCTCGCCCGAGAACCTCCGGCGGGTCATGCGTGACTTGGTCCGCCGGTTTCCGGGGCCGGAGTTCGCCGAGCTCCGCATGGCGTTGTCCACATGGGTGGCGGGTGCCGCGGAAGCATGGCAGATTCCCGAAGAGGAACTGGCAAGGATGCAGACGACGATGGAGGAAGAGACGATGTGGGAGAGAGTCAGTGAAATGCGGGAGCAGGTTCACCGCGACGGTGTCCGGCAGGGTCTGGAACAGGGTCTGGAGCGCGGACGGGCCGAAGGGCGACGGGCGCTCGTGGGGCGTCTGGCGACAAGGAAGTTCGGAGCGCAGACCGCGGAGCAACTGTCCCGGGTTCTGGAGGACATCGCGGACCCGGAACGGCTCGCCGAGGTTGCCGACGCCATCATCGACTGCGACAGCGACGCGGAGCTGTTTGCGCGGGTGGGGGGGTAGGGGCAAGAGCGCCTGTCTGGAATACGCGCCAACCCCGACCACCCGAGTCTGTTCCATGGCCATCAATCCTGCCGACCTCCAGAGGCGGCTGTGTGACCAGCTCTGCGCGTCCGTCCGCGTGGAGCGACGTCCCGATGGCGAGCTCATGCTCCAGACAGATTTCGAGTTCCCCGACGGGGATCGCTATCCGATCTACCTGTCGGAAGCACCAGGCGGCGTCCGCCTGTCCGACCGAGGCGACACGCTGATGCGGATCAGCTACGACCACGATATCGACGCTTTCCTGGCAGGAAGCCGCGGGCGGCTCATCGAGCGAATCCTGAGAGAAGAAGAAGTCAACCAGGACCGAGGCGTGTTCCACCTGGATGCGCCCATTAACCGTCTTTCCGACGCCCTCTTCCGGTACGGCCGTGCTCTGACCCGGATCTACGACCTCACGCTCCACTCGCGATCACGTGCGACCTCGACGTTCTACGACGACCTCGCGGATCTGCTCTTCCAGACGGCCGACGAGGATCGGATTCAGCGCGATCACCTGCTTCCGGACCTTCCGAACGCCGAGGCATACCCGATCGACTATCGAATGGAGGGGACGAGCGGCGGCCAGGTCTTCCTCTACGGCGTTCCGAATCGGGACAAGGCCCGCCTGACCACGATCATCCTGTCTCACTTTCACCGGAATCACCTCGACTTCGATTCGATTCTGGTCTTCAGCGACCAGGCCGACATCCCGCGGATGGATCTGGCCAGGTTGTCGGATGTGGGAGGGGACATGGTCTCGTCGCTGGCGTCGCGGGAGGACTTCCGGCGGAAGGTGGAGAGGCGGGTTGGGTAGGGGGCAGGCCACTCACACCCGCTGCCGTCGACTGAAACACGCAATACACATACAATCCCGAAGCTCGGGCTCTTTGTGGGCCAGACCGTGGACGACTCCGTCGTGCGCGTCGAACTTGCTGGCGACGAGGTCGAAATACTGCGCGTCCCTCGCGTGATATCGCCTGAACACCGCATAGGCGACGTGGTCGGCGAGTTGGATGACCCGAGACGCTCGAGAGTCCACGAAGAACGGCGTGTCCGCCAGGTGCCTGATCACTCCCCACTGGGTGCCCAGTGTTCGAAACTCGACGGACATCCGCTGAAGTGTCGTCTCGTAGGTGCTCTTGTCGAGGATCACAAGACCCCGCTCGCGGTGTCCGCTGCCGGCAAGTCGCTGAAGATACAGGTTGAATCGGCTGCAAAGGTCCTCGAACGCGACTTCCATCGGATCCCTATTCGGATACGACGCCTTGTGGACGACACAGGCAAAGGCGCGGGCGGAGTCGTACGCATCCGCGAGAACCCCCAGGACGGACCTGAGGACACCCCGGGCTTCGTCCCGGGTGAGGCCTTTCCAGGGTTCGCGTCGACGGGAGAAGATCTCCGAGGCGTGGAACTCGACTCCGTGGGGGTCTCTGGGGTCGATGCTCTCTGCCAGCTCGTCCATGCGCCGGGTGATCCAGCTTGCCTGCGCCTCGAAAACCGATACTCCCCCGAGGACAAGGTACTCCTCGTTGGGGTTCCCGGCGGAGCCTGAATCATCAAGGTAGAGGAGGTGCATAGTCGTGCCGGTCCATCGGAATTCGTTGACGGGCGGGACGGCGACCGGCATCCTGCGGACCCAAAAAAAGAAATGCAGCCGGGCGAGCCCAAAGGCCCGACGGACCGCCGAGGCAGCCCTCCCAACTGCACTCCGACAGTAACGGGATCCGGTTCGCGGGGTCAACCGCGACATTGTGCCGTGTCGGCTCCGCGCGCGCGGTGAAGAAATCGGCCTGATCGGCCCATCCGGGCACGTGGCTGCGGATCAGGGTCGCAGTGAAACGCCGGTCGGCGAAGACCGACTCCGTGAGTGAATCGCGCATGGAGTCTCCGGGACGGTGGGAACTCCAAGGTGGCGAGGGATAGTGGGCGTTTGGATGGTTGGATGGGCCTGATTGGGGATGGGAGGCGGAACGTGTCGGCCGATGGTGTCGGCGGGCGGGAGCGCGAGCAAGGCGCGCTCTGGAAAGCGACGAGACCCGGGCGACGGCGCGCTACACCATAACCGCCAGAAAACAGCCAGAAACGGCGGCCAACCACCAGAAAACCACCAGAAACCCTCCGGAACCCCCAGAAAGCAGCCAGAACCGCTCCCCTTCTCCGACCGCATCCTCGCCGTCCTCCGCCAGAATCCGTCCACGAGCCGCCGCGAACTCGCCGCCGCACTCGGCACCACCCAGTCGACGATTCGATACCGCCTGGACAAGCTGCGCGCGGCAGGTAGGGTCGAGCGAGTCGGTCCCGACAAGGGCGGCCACTGGGAGGTGCTGGATGTCGCGCACACGGAAGCGGGCCCGAGCCGATGACTCCGATCCGCATCTTCATGAGCCGAGTCGACCCAGGAACGCCGCGACACTGCCCAGAACGGACGCCTTGCTGCGAAGCGATCCCGAGATCAGCCTCGCCGCAGTCGCCGACCGCGTTGGCCTAACGGTGGACGGAGTCAGATACCACGTAGAGCCCGTTGGATCGGTCCGAGAAGCCGGGTTAACCGCGCTCAGGTCATTCGCACCCGCTCGATGAACTCATCGCCCGTGGCGCACTCCAACAATGCGTCAGTCAACCTGTCGATGTGTTCGGGGTCGGATACCTCGGTGAGCAGCTCGGACAACTGCCCGGCCGTCTCTTCGCCGAATTTCCGTGCGATCTGCCGGCGAAGAACCAGGGCCTGACCCTGCCGGGCTCCCTGTAGGATCCCTTGCTCGATCCCTTGGCGCACGCCCCTCTGGACCAACTCGTCCATGCCCTGCTGGAATCTGTCCACCACCTCTGCCATGGTCTTCGCTCCTCCCTTCATCAGTCGTGCGGGATAGTCTCTCAACTCTAACATCGTATCCACGGTCCGGGCCATCACTCCAGCCACGCCCGGATCTCCGTGCCTCTCGATCGTACGCCAGAGGGCCGACAACTGCACGGCCATCTCCTCCGGCGAGAGGTTGCGGGCCAATCCAAGCACCAACGCTGTGAGATCGTCGCGCGACCGGTCGTCGCCCACACCCTCCCCCCATGGGACCAGGCGGTACCGTCCCGGATCGGAGCGTCGGAACAGATCAGCCATGCGGGCCGGAGCGGTCCAGGGGCCGTCGCCGTGGTAGAGGACCAGATAGACGAACTCCGGGAGCGGATCTCCAGGACGGAAGTCGGATCCGGCAGCGATTCCCTCGAGCGTCAGGGCGGTATAGGTCGTAGTGCGCAGGGCCATGAGCCTCTCGACGGTGCGCTGGAACTCCAGCAGGAACAGGACTCTTTCGCCCCTGACAGTATCGGCGGACCAGATCATGTCGGGGTGGCGTCGCTGGTGCGTCTTCTTGCTGACGAGCGCGGTGGATTCCTCACGGAGCGTCGAGAAGTCGATCTCGGTGGCCCACTCGGGGGCGTGGTGGCGGATCAGGATCTCGGCAATTCGGCGGTCGGCGAAGACCGACTTGAGGAAGGCGTCGTGCAAAGAGTCTCCGGGATGGTGGGGACTCCAAGGTGGGGGAGGGACGTGGGCGTTTGGATGGTAGGATGGGCCTGATTGGGGATGGGATGTGGGGCGGATCGGGCTATGGTGTCCCTGGAGGGGTATGGTGTCAACTACGCTTTACATTCTGTCAATCATAGATGACACCGTTGTGCCACTGCGGCCCAGGAGTACGTCGGCCGCCGCGAAAGCGGGATCACCTGGCGACTCGAAGACCAAGGGATACAGCAATCTGGCCCGCGCGCAGCTCAAGCAGCGGTGGGGCACGATGAAGAAGGTCACGAGTTCGCTGCCCCGGATTCGGGAGATCGTGGCCGACATCCTGATGGACATGGAGACGCGGGACCGCCTCAAGAGCGGCCGCGGAAACGCGATGCTCGTATGCGACAGCGTCTACGCGGCCTGCCGCTTCTTCGAGGCGTTCAGCGGGACCGAGCTGAAGGGCAGGTGCGCCATCGTCACCTCCTACAGCCCGACCACAGCGGACATCACGGGCGAAGAGACCGGCGAAGGGCTCACCGAGAAGCACCTCAAGCACGATGTCTACCGGAAGATGCTCGCCGACCACTTCGGCGAACCCGAGGACACGGCCATGCACAAGGCCGACCAGTTCGAAAAGGAGGTCAAGCGGCGCTTCGTGAACGAGCCCGGGCAGATGAAGCTGCTGATCGTCGTGGACAAGCTGCTAACCGGCTTCGACGCCCCGCCGGCCACGTACCTCTACATCGACAAGAACATGCAGGACCACGGTCTCTTCCAGGCGATCTGCCGCGTCAACCGGCTCGACGGGGACGACAAGGAGTACGGCTACATCATCGACTACAAGGACCTCTTCCGGTCGCTGGAGGGCGCGATCAACGACTACACCGGCGAAGCGTTCGACGGCTACGACCGCGCGGACGTGGAGGGACTGCTGAAGGATCGCCTGGAGCAGGGGCGGGAGCGGCTGGAGGAGACCCGCGAGGCGGTCAAGGCGCTGTGCGAACCCGTCGAGCCGCCCCGCGACTCGGACGCGCATCGGCACTACTTCTGCGACGGCGGCAAGGGTCTCGCCGCCAACGAGCGGAAGCGCCTCACGCTGTACCGCGCGGTTGCGGCCTTCGTGCGCGCCTACGCCAACCTGGCCAACGAGATGACCGAGGCGGGCTACACCGAGACCGAGCGGCAGACCATCCGGGATGAGGTGGGCCACTACGAGAAGGTCCGGCAGGAGATCAAGCTCGCCAGCGGCGACTACGTCGACCTCAGGTCTTCGAGCCCGCCATGCGGCACCTTCTCGACAACTACATCCGGGCCGAGGACAGCGAGGTCATTTCCAAGTTCGACGACATGACGCTCGTGGACCTGCTCATCAAGGACGGCGAGGGCGCCATCGGCAGCCTTCCCGAAGGGATCCGGGGAAGTCGCCGCGCGGTCGCCGAGACGATCGAGAACAATGTCCGCCGCCTGATCGTGGACGAGATGGCGGTCAATCCGAAGTACCCACGAACTCGTTCAAGTACCGCGGCGAGTTCTTCCCAAATCACTCATCCAACTTGCCCTCATCTGACGTTTTGTCAGCTGACTGCAGCACAACGCTGTCGGGGGATTGCTCGACGCCGGTCTTCTCCAATGAATCACTTCCTATGCCTCCATCGATTGGCCGATCTTCATGCAGCGTAGAAGTCGCGGGAGGATGGGCGTCACTACCAGCGACGTTCGGCGTCCTGTCCACCCATATCAACGTGAGGCCGGCGCCAAGAGCAACAAGCAACGGTGCGAAGATCAGTTTCCAACCAACGCTCAGAACTTCCGTCTTGTGCCTTCGCCAAGCTGATCCCCATGATTCTGTAATGCCCAGCTTTCCCTCATGGAGCTTGACCTCGGTCTTACGGCCTGTCCTATCGAACTGGACCACTACTTTCCGATTGAAGGAAGACTCCGACACGACGTAGTCGGAGCCTTCGCTACGCAACCCTGGAGGCTAGTGGGGTCAGAGATCTCCAGTCTCACCCCTCGCATCGCATTGAACCAATCGGCTTCGTGATGGCGCCATCCGTCGACCTCCACGGTGATCTTCCCGCGACGTCTCCAGCCTTGGATGGAAAGGCGATGGATTTCGTAGATCTTTCGTTCGACCAGCATCAGGGGTTTCGGTTTGTATCCCTGGAGTACGAGGATCCGCATCTCGGCATCAGGAGGTACCTCGCTGTACAGGCGGCGGTAGGTGGAGGCCATCATTTCTTTCGGGAGCATCGGGTTGCCATCAGCGTCCCGATGCTCAATTGCCACCCACCCATATTGGGGATTATCCAATTCGCCGTCGAGGTTAGTCTTGTCACGTCCGTCCTGCATTACCCTATCCGGTTGCGATGCTCTGTGCGTAGCACTGTCACTTGGAGACATCCTTGCGGGCCTTCGTCTCCTCCGCTGCCTTCGGCGCTTGCGCTGTTGTCTAGACTTGGCCATTTAGCAGTTCACCTCATTCCTCGTCACTCACCCCCATACGGCCCCAGCAACCGTTCCCCATCAAAGTGGACCAGATGCCCCGGCGACTCCGCAATCCACACCTCAGTCTCCCACGCCACTTCCCCGAAAAACCTCAGAAACGTCCTCCGATCCGGGAATGCGGTCACGAAAACCAGCCCCGGCTCGGCGCTGGCCAGCAGCGCCTTCAGTTCGCCCATCCTCTTGGCGTTCACCGGCCCGTGACTGGTCACCGCCTCGATCAGAAACAGCCATTCGCGGTCCCGGTCGTAGATAACCACATCCGGCATCTTGCCGTGTTCATCGACGGCGATCCCGAGCTCGGCCGCGAGATTCCGGTCGAAAAACGCCCATTTGGAGCCCGCGTCGCCCACGTACACCGGCTCGCCACCGGGAATGAACCGGGGGCAGAACTCGTTGATGACCTGGCCGACCAATTCGTTCTGTCCCCCCGGCGTGAGCCCGATCTCGACGCCGTCCCTCAGGACGAGCGGGATCTTCCTCATCTCCCTGAACTGCGCGTACTTGACCCTCAGCTGCGGCCGCCGCTCGAGATACCGGGCGAGCATGGTATCCCATTGGCCGGTTCCGAACGTCTTGAGAAGCGCATGTGCTTCAGGCTCGATCTGGTAGCAATACCTGGGACTGTTGACCGGACGGTCGGGCTGGTCGGGATTGGGGACCACCAGGCCCGCGTCGACGAACTGGTGGAGCGTGAAGCGGCGGAACGTCTCTCTGGTGTTCGGGGCGTACGTGCGTCCGTAGTTGGTTTCGACCCACTCCATGATCGGCGTCACACCGATCAGCGGGGCGGTCGCTGCTTCCCAAGGGTCGGTCGGCGACAGATCCAGGACTGCCAGTAGTGTCAGGGCGGATCGCTCGTTCTGTTGCTCTCTGGGCAGTCCAAGTGCGCGAAGCACCGAGAGGGCCTCGTCGATCCGGTCCTGTGCGTGATTGGGCTCAAGCATGTCTTTCAGCTCCGGACAGTATCTGCGAAGGGCCGCGTCGGCCGATTCGCCGCTGAGGGGCTTGTCAATGGAGGATCCCAGCTGCGAGAGGCTCGCCTCGCTCGGGTACCTGAGTCTCCGAAGGTCGGTGGCGTTGACCTGGGTGTGTCCGGAAAACTGCCTGAAGTATCTGTCGACACACAGGGAGTTCAGGTACGTCGCGAGGCCGAGAGCCCGGTCCCGGTCCAACGGCCCGCCGGCACGATGGAAGTAGTTCAGGTGATTCTCGATCGCGTACCGGTCGGTCCCGGCAAACGACGGGTCGATGACGGACGCGACAACGCGGCGCGCCTCCTCCTTGGATGAGAAGCGTCTTGTCACCACATACCATCCGGAAGGGACGAGCGCGCGCTCGGTCTCATCCACAGCCGACAGGGCCTGCGGCTTCCTGCCGGTGATCGGCCAGCGGACCACCAGATCACGAAAATTCGCGGGATGCAGGAACGGAACGACCGCCTGCGAGTCGCCCGGCTGAGCGAACCACTTCCGCAGACGGAAGCTCACAACCGGACCGGTCGACACGGACAGGCCCACGTCGCCCAGGGCACAGGGCAGGCTCTCCATGGCCCGGGACAGGCGCGTGTTCCAGGCATCTGGGGGAAGGTGTATGAAGAGATCCGGGTCCCCCGGCCGGACGATTTCACACGGATCGGCCCGCCGACTCCAAATGGGATCGGTTTCGCTGCCCGCGCTGAACGACAGCGACACGCGGGACACCCGGGCGGGTCGCTTCCGCAACGACAGAACCACGTTCTCCTGGAGTACCGAGTCCTGTCCGAAGGCGCGATCCCGGTTCGCGAAGAGGTGGACGCGGTCTATCGTGGCGGAATCCAGCAGGTAGCGGCGAAACCGTTTGAAATAGGTGCCGTTGCAGAAGCTCCGCGGAACGATCGCGACGACGACACCGCCCGGCCGGACCGCGCCGACCGCGAGTCCGAGGAATGCCGCGTAGAGATTCGGGGCCGCGATCCCCAGCCGGTCGAGCCTTCTTCGCAGGTCGGACCCGGCATTCAGCTTCTTGTAGGGCGGGTTCAGTATGGCCGCGTCGAATCTTCGGGCCTCCGAAAACAGGTCGCCGAGTTCGGACCGCGTACCCCATTCGACGAAATCCTCCTGCCGCAGCTCGATGTCGCAGTGCACCCGGCATGCATCGCTCGCCCGGCGAACGGCCCGCGCGCTCCGCTCCAGGAACGGCCGGAGCGCGGGATCGAGTTCGAACGCGGTGATCGAGAACGAACGGTGACTGCCGCCCCGGGCCAGGATGCGGGCCGCGAACGCCGCGAACAGCGTGCCGGCACCCGCTCCCGGGTCCAACACTCTCACGGATCGGCCATTCGTTTCGCACATCGCAGCCATGAGTCGCGCCACCCACATCGGTGTGAAATACTGGCCCAGGGCGACTTGGCGGTCGGTTACGAGAGAGGATCTGGCGGCCCGTCGGATCACGGCGCCCTCGGCGAGGAGGCGGTCGGCGATTTGGGCGGGGGCTTGGGGGGTTGGGGGGCGGGAGGGTATGTCGTGGGTGGCGGGGATCCTCGCATTGATGGAGTTGCGGGACGTGATCGACCGCATTCCCGGGTCGGGGGTGGGGGCCGGAGCCGTCAATGAGGTCGTGCTGCCGTCGGGCATGGGTGGCGGTGTGGGAGTCGAGGGGTGGATTGCTGGGTCCCAAGTTAGACATTTCGGGTTTTATTCGCAACTGAACAAGAGGATCGCGGGAGGTTGCATTGATGCGGCCTCGCGCTCCGGGTTTCGGTTGACGGCGAAGGCAGCCACTGCCACTGGGTTGCGGCTTCTGGCGGACCTGATTGAGGGCCGTACCTTCGACGTGGCCTTGCGGGTGAAGGCGCCTGGTCTGGTCTTCACCCTTGCTCCGAGTCTGCGGCGGCGCCTGAACCAAGTCGCTCGTGAATCCCCCGACAAGTCCGAGAGTGCCCCCAGCACCCTCACGCTTCACGCGCTTCCACCCAAAGGGTTCCGGACCTTTCACATGGCTCCGTTTTCCGGCCCAAACGCCCCGGCTCCACTGCTTGACCTGGATGCCATTGCCCTGTCTGACGGGAAGGTTTGGGTGCAGTTGCTTGAGGAACACGCCCAGGCGATTGAAGAGCGGCAGTCGGGACGATTGCGAGAGGGTGACCGCGAGGGGGACTAGACAGGCCACGCAAAGGATGCCATACTGAATTCAGTCCGAATAACATATGGAGGCCAACATGCACCGCACTCAGGACACCTATTCGCTGAGCGATTTTCGGCAACGCACGAGCGAACACCTGGACCGGATTCGAGAGGGGCGGGTGGAGACGATCACCCAGAATGGACAGGCCGCCATGGTCGTCATGAGTCCCGAGCGCTACGATTTCCTGGTCCATTCGGCCGAGCGCGGACACATTTGGCGCGAGGCGATCCGGGCCCACAGGGCTGGAGAACCGGGAATACCCGCGAGAGAAGCGGTCCGTGATCTGGCTGAGGAGCTGGGTCTGGAGCTGTGAGCCGATATGAGGTCGTCTTCTCCGCGACGGCACTGGAGTCCCTGAGGCAGGTGACTCGTTACATCGCTGAGGAAGCCGGGCCGGGCCGAGCAACCGACTGGTTGACCAGGGTCACGGATAGCACGGTCACTCTCGAGACCTACCCCTACGCGTTTCCTCTCGTTGGCGAATTCGAGGCAGAACGCATCCGCGCCTGGCCCATGATGCGGCATGTCCTCTACTATTTCGTCGATGAGTCCGCCAACACCGTGACGATCGTAGATGTGGTCCACTCCGCCCGCGCGACCGCAAGGGAACGATACGAACGGGGTTGAGGATGCCTGACAGAGTGAGGTTGCCCGGCCCCGCCGACGCCCTGAAGACCCCTTCAGAGAAGTCGTCGGATGCCGCGGCAGAGACTTGGGCACCCCATCCCGCAGCGTCCTCGGCATCTCGGGCGGCAACGAGGGTGTCCAGTGGAACGCCGGTTACTACCCCCGTGGCGGCGCAGTCTGGCTGGGCGTCAACCTCGAGGGCATGAAGTACGACGACTGGCCGGTCGTGCGACTCATCGAGCGGGAGATCTCCCGGCCACTCCTCCTGACCCAGTATCGCCCGCGGGTCGCAAGACCCGACAACGTCACCGTGCTCTGGTCGCGCGACGCGTGGCAGTACTCCGCTCGGCGCCCGATCAAGGAGGCCAATATCGCCCCCACGCCGGTCGCGTTGGAGCGCCTCGATGCTCAGGGTTGGGCGGAAGCACCGCGAGGGGCGAGGGAGTGTCTGGACCCCGGAGGCAACATCGCGGCCGCAGGAGGGTCCCCGTCACGCTGCTCACCGGACGATCCCCCTTTCGCTCCCTAGAGGCGGATCTCGGTCACACTTGACTTACGATACCAAATGACTACTTTGAGTACCTCTTAACCAATGAATTGAAGGCATTGGGGAGCCGAGAGCATATCATATGGGCAGTTACCATCATGAAATCACTCGAACGGGCCAACTGGCCCGACGAGCACTCCGGGGTACGACAGCAGCTGATTCGCCTCATCCGGGCCCGACGCGTGAGGTACGGCGCGCCTCCCGACCGTCCGTCCCGGATACGCTACCTCCAGGTCGTGAACCCGGAGTCGAGGGTTGCCGCTGACATAATCGGGAATGTGGCGTCTCATCGATCAGGCCCTCGACAACGGGGTTCCGTTGGAAGCCGTCACCCTGCGCCAGCCACCAGGCGAGCGAGGCTGGGTATTCAGATTCCGGCTGGCATCGGCGGCACCCCTCGTGTACGTCAAGCTCCAGATCATCGGATCACATGTCCTCTTGCGCAGCTTCCACCACTCGGAGCGTAACCACCATGCCTAGAGTCGCATCCCCCCCCACCGTTCTCCACGAGCTCGACGGACCCGACACCTGTGATATGTGCGGGACCCCCGGCCTCAAGACCGAGCTCGTTCGGGATCCGTTCATCTACGGCGCGGGCGACGACGGCGTCGAGCTGGTCGTGGACATCCCGGTCCGGACCTGCTCCTCCTGCGGACCCTACACCGATGACCAGGCCGAAGACATCCGCCACGACGAGGTCTGCCGACACCTGGGCGTTCTCACGGCAAACGAGATTCGGGATCTGCGGGCTAAGTATGATCTCTCGCGAGCGGAGCTGGCGAGGATTACCGGGCTCGGCGAGTCGTCGATCGCCCGCTGGGAAACGCGCGAGATCATCCAGAACGTTGCCAACGACCGCCACCTAAGACTGCTTCGGGATCCGGCCATCTTCCTGCGGGCGAAGTTACTCGCGAGCCCCGAGCCGGTTATGACAGATGGGACGGCCCCACCAATCGTCAAATGGCGATGTACGGCGTGCTGGGGGGACGCACGTCTCTCCGCTTCTGAGAGCGGAACGGTCACAAGAATCGAATGCGCCCTCTGTACGAGCAGTCTATCGAACGATGCGGCGATGGCTGAGTGGAGTGCCATGGAGCGAGAAGCGACCCACAATCTCACTGAGATAGCGCGCGGGAAAATACCGGAGTACCGCCCCGCGGCGAAGTTCGTGGCGAAGATCATCCCCGACATACCTCGCGACCAGGCCCAATGGGACATGCGGGCAGAGCAGGCGCTCAGGCTTCCGGCAAAGGAGGGGCCCACGTACTTTCTCACCCGCGATACCATCCCCGCGGGCGAAGCTGGATACCTATATCTGCAGGCGAGGCTCCTCGCCGCCGCAGCCCGCAGCCTTCCCTTCGAAACGGCGATTCACCGCTGGGATGAGCTGGATCTCGCCGGGCCATTGAAACTCCGAATCGACCGCCTGGATGAGTCGGGGATACACCTGGATGTAGATGTAGCTTCGCGAGCAGACCCCGGCACTTGGGAGGAGAGAGCGGGCGTACTCATGATGCGGGGCCTGATGGCGGCATTCTCTTGTGAGGTGGCATTGAAGGCGATTCTAATGACCCGCTGCCATCGGGCGAAGAAGATTCACGACTTGTGGGAGCTGTACTCGGACCTTCCAGAGGATAGCCGGGCGCGTTTGGTAGCGGACTACAGCGACATCGGTGACGTATTGACGGAGCCCGGGAAGATCTTCTCCAAATCCAGGTACTTTCAGAACTCTGCAAGCGTTAAGGAGGCAGTCGAGCGCGGCTTACACCACGAGAGAATCCACGATCTGGAAAAGGCAGCGAGAGTGATTCTCGATGAGTGCGAGATGTCGGGGCTCGAAGGCAGGCTGATTCCACGACCGCAGGCAACATGGACCGGGAACCTTGGCGAGGAAGCATCCGCGGGGGACTTCCGAGAGCGCATCCGCCTTACCGCCGAGGCCGGCGAAAGCGCATTTGTTTGGCAGAGGCGGATACACGATGATGCCGGTTCCCAGTAACTGGGATACAAGATGGTTTTCGCTAGTGCATCGTTTGGCAGCCGGAGAGTGGCTCTGGAATCGGTGCTCGGCATGGTGGAATCACCGATCGGCATGCTTAGGAATTACCACCCGCGCCACGACACGCCTCGATCCTGTCGGCACGGTAGCACCTGAAGCGCTGGCCAGTCACCTTCGTATGCGAACAGAATCGAACACACGAAAGGAGATACGATGGACTTGTCAGTGATCTGGGATGCGATCACCCAGAACCTCGCCACGGTGTCGGTGGTGTCCTTGGGAGGCCCGCTCTGGGCCGGTGTCAGGTGGGTCTACTGCCGTGTCAACAAGAAACGTCGCTTCAGGATGCTGCGGGACGAAGCGGTCGCCGTCACCCGGGAGATTTCGTTCCTCCAGCAGTCCTGGCAACACGGCAACAACCGGGACAAGCGCGCCTCCTACAGAGTGGAGACCGTGGACAACATCGTTGAGATCGTCCGCATGCTCCAGGACGATCTAAGATCGCTGGGGGTCCACCTGTTTTCAGAGGAGGAGATGTCTCCGGAATGGCTATATGCCCTCGACAAGCCACTGAAGAACGGGAGTGCGTTCGAACCCCTTGCGGAAGAGCGACGCCGGGAGACCGGGCTGGCGGTGCAAACTGTTAGCAGGCTCATGCGTTCGGGCGACTACCGGAAGGCCAAGCAGGAATTCCCACCGACCTACGACGGCGCGAGACTGCGAATCAGTACCGGGATCAAGAGCCGCCGGGCTGAAGTGACGAAGGACTACATGGAGGCGCAAGGAATCGACGACAACCGTCCCATCGGCGCGGCCGCGCGTACCGAGATCGAACCGCCGACGCCCTGAAGGGCTGCTTCAAGGAAGTCTCCCAATGCCCCCGGACGCGACTTCGGCAGCCCATCCCGCGGCGTCCTCGGCATCTCGGACGGCAACGAGGGTGTTCCAGTGGAACGCCGGCTACCACGCCGGTGACGGCGCGGTCTGGCTGGGCGTCAACCTCGAGCGGGTCGGTCCCGACAAGGGCGGCCACTGGAAGGTGCTGGATGTCCCGCACACGAGGCGGGCCCGAGCCGATGACTCCGATCCGCATCTTCGTCAGCAGCGTTCAGCGCGAGTTCTCGCGGGAGCGGGCGCAGCTGCGGGACTATCTGCGGGGCGACCCTCTCATGTGGCGGTTCTTCGAGATCTTCCTGGTCGAGGATATCCCGGCTTCGGACCGGCAGCCCGACGAGGTCTACCTGGGTGAAGTCGAGCGCTGCGACATCTACGTGGGTCTGTCGGGAACGAGTACGGATTCGAGGACGCACAGGGCGTCTCGCCCACGGAGCGAGCCGTCCGACCTGCTCGGGCACCGTAACCTTGGACATGATACGGCGCTGCGCCAAGGCCGGGTTGCCGGAGGCCGAATCGAGGTCGGCGCAGGCTTCGTGGCGAGGATTTGGCGGCCTGGGGACACTACCCAGGAACGCCGCGACACTGCCCAGGAGACAGTCCAGGCTACCCAGAAGACTACCCAGAAGACAGCCAGAGAGAGATCAAGTAGTTTCCCGGTGCTGAGCGGTGAAGGGTCGATTCCATGATCGATCACGAGAAGGAAGCGAGGAGTTTAGAGACGTCACTGGCCCTGACGAAGGAGTTGGTCCTGGAGTCAGCGATGACGCTGATTCCGCGAGCCGCGCAGGCGGTCGGAGTGGTACACGTGGCCGACGGAATTCAGTGGGAACTGCTACGGGTTGGATCGCGACTGATCAGACCTGCTGGACTTCTTCAGACGCTCCGCACCCGATCGATGAACTCGTCGCCTGTGGCGCACTCGACCAGGGCGTCGGTGACCCTGTCGATGTCATCGCGACCAGGCGGTTCGTCGAGTAGCCGGGACAACTGCCCAGCCGTCTCTTCGCCGAATCTGCGGGCAGCCAGTCGACGCAAGACGCGTACTTCGCCTTTCTGTACCAACTCGTCCATGCCCTGCTGGAATCTGTCCACCACCTCTGCCATGGTCTTCGCTCCTCCCTTCATCAGTCGTGCCGGGTAGTCCCTCAACTCCAACATCGTATCCACGGTCTGGGCCATCACGCCAGCCAAGCCCGGGTCCCCGTGCCTCTCGATCGTACGCCGCAGGGCGGACAACTGCACAGCCATCTCCTCCGGCGCAAGGTTGCGGGCCAGACCGAGGACCAACGCCGTGAGATCGTCGTGCGACCCGTCGTCGCCCACACCCTCGCCCCATGGGATCAGGCGGTACCGTCCCGGATCGGAGCGCTGGAAAAGGTCGGCCAGACGGGCCGGGGCGGTCCAGGGACCGTCGCCGTGGTAGAGGACGAGATAGACGAACTCCGGGAGCGGATCCCCAGGACGGAAGTCTGGTCCGGCGGCGATTCCCTCCAGCGTCAGTCCGGCGTAGGTGGTCGTGCGCAGGGCCATAAGGCGCTCGACGGTGCGCTGGAACTCCAGCAGGAACAGGACCCTTTCGCCCTTGGCGGTGTCGGCGGACCAGATCATGTCGGGGTGGCGTCGCTGGTGCGTCTTCTTGCTCACGAGCCCGGTGGATTCCTCGCGAACCGTCGAGAAGTCGATCTCCGTGGCCCACTCGGGCGCGTGGTGGCGGATCAGGATCTCGGCCATGCGCGGGTCGGCGAAGACCGACTTGAGGAAGGCGTCGTGCATGGAGTCTCAGGGATGGGGGGACTCCAAGGTGGGGGAAGGTTGTGGGCGTTTGGATGGTAGGATGGGCCTGATTGGCAATGGGATGTGAGGCGAAGCGGCCAGTGGTGTCCCCGGAGCTCATTGATGTCAACTGTGCTTTACATCCTGTCAACTATAGATGACATAGTTGTGTCGCGGTCGAAGTCACCAAAGGGGTGTCTCAGCTGGATGTCACCACTCGCTCCTCAGCCTCGCGAAACCGGTCACGAATGTCGGCGGCCACCTCATCGACTTCCCTCGGAGCGCGTATCAGGTCGCCCGCGCGCTCTTGCAGGGCGACGATCAGCGGGCGCAGGCTCGCGGCCTTGCCGGCGTCACTGGCAAGGACGGCCAGCAGGTCTTGCGATGGAACACCCCTCCCGACCAACCCGACCACCACGTCCAGCATCTCCCCCGTCGTCGTCTCGTAACTCGGGAGGAGAACGGCATAAGCAGCCCGAAACGAGTCCAGCGCAGCACGATGATTCTCCTGGACGGCCAAGGCCAGCGACCTCGCCCCCTCGGTGCGCCATTGCAACCACTCAACCCAAGATCCCGCGGACGGATCTTCCTCATCGATCGGCCAGGACTGAGCCGTCCGTTCCAACCTCTCGCAACTCACAAGGGCCTCATCGGCCCGACCGATATCAGCCTGTGCCATGCACTTCCAGCTTAGCGCCACGGCCGCGTGCTGCCGGATATCCAGCTCATCAGAGCAATCGAAGCGCTCAATGACAGCATCGTAGCTGCGGATCTCCTCTTCGGCGTCGCCGAGGCGTCGGCATGCCAAGGCCTTGCTCATCAGCGCGGCAACGAGGCTCGCCTGGATTTCAGGGATCTCACTGCCGTCGAACCGCTCCACCACCTGGTCGTAGTCCCGGATTGCGCCCCGATCGTCGTCGAGATGGGCCTTGGCGCATCCCCGTGTGACAAGCGCATCCGCGACCACCGCGCCGAAGGGGCGTTGGGGCCAGGATCCGAATCGGCGAACGATGTCGTCGCAGGTCGCGACCGCAGAACTGAGGTCGCCGAGTTCCAATTGTGCTCCCGCCCGCGCCGCCAGGGTCGGTGCCGTCCAAGCCAGAATCGTGGTGTTGGGATGATCGGCAAGAGCAACCGCTCGCTCGGAGACCGAGAGCACTGTGCGCGCGTTCCCCAGGTGCGCATGCGCGAACGACAGGAGGTAGGTCGTCCAGGCGACACGCAAGGCCGCCATCGATTCAGGGACTTCAAGCCACCCGTCCGCGACATACTTGTCGACCAGACTGACGACTTTCTCGTACTGTTCCTCCGCAATCGCGGCTTCGATGTCGGACCGAAGGCGTTGAGTGGCGGCGCTCTCGGCAAGGGATTCCGCCACGTACGAGACCTGCTGAATGGTGCCCCACTTCATATCCAGGTCGCAGTCACCCACAGTGGGCCTGGTACCCAGCGCTCGCCGGACCCCCCGGCGCAGGGCATGTGACTCCACCGCCTCGGTCGATAGCGGCGCTACGAAGCTCACCAAATCCTCCAATCCATAGCACGCCACCATGAACCGGATCAGGTTCTCGACGACCGCCGCCTCGTCACGCTCCCGCCGCAGCTTGTAGTACATGCTGTAGAGCGGCTCCGCAGCCGAGTAGAGGCGCTTCCGGCCGCGACCTTGCCGAATCACCGCACCGCGTTCGACCAGCCGCCCCAGCATGGTCGACGCCACCCGGATGTCGACACGCGCCCTAGCCGCGACTTCGCTCGCCGAGGAGGGCTGCCACAGGTCGATTACGGCCACGTACACGCGCCGCTCCGTCTTCGCCAGGGCCTCCAGGTGACCCCGGAAGTACTCGGTGTGCTCGTCGATCACGGTGACCAGTTCGGACATCAGCCGGCGCAGCGAGCGATGACGCACGAACTCGGCCGCCATCACCAGCAAGCGGGGATTGCCGCCGGTGAGAATCTGGAGGGGCCTGACTTCGGACCGGCTCGCGGGCTTGCCGCTCACGACTTCCCAAAGCCGACCGCACTCCTCCGTGTCCAGCGGCTCCAGCCCGACGATGCGGAACATCTCGAAGAACGGCTCGCTCACGTCGTCCAATTCGCGGAAGCGGCTGGTGGCGGAGCCCAGCAGGATGATCTGCGGTTCCGTCTGAAGGACTTCGCGGAGTTGCCAGCCGAAATCGTGGTGGACGTCACGGAAGAGCGACTGCAGGTTCTCGACGATGAGGACGAGTTGCTTCCCCAGGCGATCCGCGGCATCCAGTACGGTGGCACGGGCGTGCGCCTCGGTGATCTGCTCCCGCCAGCGTCGCGAAAGCGCGTCCCGGGTGTCGCGGAGCTCCCGGGCCAGTGCGGCGTCGTGCTCGTCAACCTCGTTGGCCAGATGGAACATGGTCTCCAGCCAGAAGTCGGCGAGGCTGAAGATCTCCTGGCTCTCTTCCATGAACCGGATCGGCAGGAGCGACCCGGCGAAGTCCTCGTTGCCACGCAGTTCTGCCGCAACCCGTGCAAGCAGCATGGTCTTGCCCTGTCCGCGAGGCCCAACCACCAGAACGTGCTGGCAGGAGGGGGATCGGACGTTGCGCCGCAGGTCATCAAGCAGAAGACCGAGTTCGTGACCGCGAACCACGAATTGCTCCCTGATCTCCTCGTCTGACTGGAGCAGGCCGGGGTTGAACTTGCGGATGGTGGGGGTGGGGTGGTCTCTCATCGGTCTTCAACTCCTGCCGACACGTCAGAGCACCGGCTCTCGAGCGGTACGTGATGATCCCGAAAGCGCGCCGCAAACCAGTCCTCCAGCAGCCTGGACGGAAACCGGTGTCCGTTCTCGCCGTCCTCGATGTAGCCGTCGTGCACCAGAACCTCGATCGCGTCAGCCACGCGTCCGCGGATGTCCGTCACCAGCGCTTCGTACTGGTCCTCCAGGCACCGCCGAGCACGCGGCGTGAACACGTTCCGGGTCGCGGCCTCCGCGAGAATCTCCATCGCAACGGAAAAGGTCTCGTCGTCCAGACCGTCCTTGAGGCGTGTCTCGTAGTGGACCAGGTCGTTCTGCCCAAAGGGCCCCAGCAGCCCGGTTCTGTACACGTGCCGAACATCGTCGACGGTCACCGCACGCGTGCCTCTCAGGGTCGCAAAGTCCCGAATCCGCGCGAAGAACGACTGCACATGGTGCGGAATGCCGAGTCCGAGGGCATCGTACACCGCGTCCGCTACGCCTTCTTCAACCTGCCATCCCTCGGCCGCTGCGAGACGCTTGAAGCACGCTACGCTAGTCGCCCGGTCCCAGGGGTGCAGGCGAATGGGGTAGAATTGATTGATGCGGTCGGGGATTCCGAGGCGATGGACCAGCGGCCGGAGCCCGATGCTGCCCGACACGATGAAGACCGGCCCCTGATCTCCCAGCGCCTGAATCGCACCGCGCAGCCAACTCAGGAATTCGTCCACCTGCTTCGCGTCGCCGTCGTCGTGGAGCATGCGCTTGAGGAAGATGGGAAGCTCGTCGATCACGAGGAGCACCGGAGCTTCGTGGTCGGCGCAGTGCCGGAGCAGCTTTTCGCCGAGTTGTCGCCAGTTGCCAGCGTGAAGCCCGGCCCGGATCCTCGCGCGGAAGCCGTGGAAACCGACTTCCTCGATGTTCTCGCCCAGCCACTCCTTGAGGCCGCGGCCGAAGCGGGAGGCGATCGAACGGATGGAGTACGTCTCTTTCGCGATGGCCGCGATGGCGTCCTCCGCGCAGGTCGAGCCCTCGACATCCGCGAACAGGAAGATCCAGCCGTCGGCCTCCAACCGCCGTCCGAGCTCTCGCGCGATGCTGGTCTTGCCCATCCGCCGCTGTCCGGTCAGCAGGAGGTGGTTGTGGTCCCGGACGTGCGATTCCAGAACCCGCAGTTCGGGCTCGCGGTCGAAGAAGTCGTCGCCGCTCACCCAGCGGCCGGCGGCTGGTCTCATGGTCTCCTTCTGTTGGTGTGACTGGTGGATCAGAAAGAGAATACACAACGGTTTCGTTGTCAACGAGGTTGTGTGTAATGATCGGCATGCTCTGGAACGGTCGCGGCCGTGCGTCCATCGGGGCGGTGAGGACATGGCCTTGGGTTGTCGGCTCTGGAAGAAGAGACTACCCTGAGAGATCAGCCACGGAGGAAACGATGACCAAAGAGAACCCAAGCCCCGAGCCTACCGGTACCGTGACGACCACCGCGGAGAAGAACCGCTCCGCTAGGGATACGTCTGGTCATGTGGGGCAGCGCCCTGTTTCCAAGGAGTCCGAGGCAATCATCAAGGAGGTCTCGGTTCGCCGACACACGGCCATGAAGGTCTTGGCCAATCGCTGACGGCCACTACCAAATCACGTGGGCGGACGCGATCCGTGCCCATGACGAGGCGTTACTGACTGGCGGTGCCCCAGGCATTCTGAACCGTTCGGCGATCGAGTCGGCGATTGCCCGGCCCTACCACGGCTACCATCGTCGCATCCACGAGAAGGCGGCCGCGCTGGTGCATGGCGTCGTTACCAATCACGGCTTTGTGGACGGGAACAAGCGAACGGCTCTCTACCTCGCGGAATTGCTGGCGGTCAGAAGCGGCTTTCGGCTGGCGGTCGAGGATCTGGTCGTCGCCGACGCCGTGACAGCCGTGGCGCGGGGCGAGTTGGGATACGACGGACTTGCGACGTGGTTTGAAGAACGATTGGCACCGGTCGCCAGCTCCGAACCGCGAGCTTCCGCTCTGGAAACCGAGTCGACCGATGGCCAATAGAGCGACACCGGGAACACCGCCCGAAGATCCCCTACAGGAGATCAGACAATCCGTTGTCGCTATCGGCACCCTCGTGGATCCCCCGCCGCTTCCGCGTGGTCAGCCTTTCTACGACGGCAGCCAAGTGGACTTCGAGGTCAGAGGGACGGGGTTCATCTATTCCTACACGCCGCTGGCCTTCGCGAAGGGCAAGTCCGATCCGGACCCGAAGACTGGAACTGTCTACTATTGGGCCCAGCTGTGGATCGTGACTTGCCAGCATTGTGTCCAGGAAACACCCGCAGTTGCCGTCCGGATTGACACGGAGGATGGTACACGCGTTTACACGATCCGCGCATTCAAATGGTGGATGCACCCGGACCAAGACGTGGCCGTGACTTCCTTCGGACTGGACACCGATGTCGAACCCATCCCCGACGAGGCTGCGGACGAAGCTTTTCGAGCGTTGGTGATCTCCACCGTTAGCAGCGAACACACCGCAACCCGGGCACAGATCAAGAGAATAGGGTTCTGGGAATCCACGCCGGTGTCGATGATCGGGTTTCCGGCCGGTATGATCGAAGGCGGGAGGAAGAACTACCCGGTTGTGCGCTCCGGGACGATCGCTCAGATGCAAGGCTATCTGGAGGGCGACCCGGAACACGGCGCCTTTCTGATTGACGGATCCGTCTTCGTCGGCAACAGCGGCGGCCCCATCGTAGTTCGCAAGGGGACGATGAATAGTGAGAATCACGCGTTGTCACGTACGGTCCTGATCGGCATGGTGTCCCAGGCAGTCCAGGTGGAGACCATTCGTGACGATAAATCCCTCAGTGGTGTCATGGAGAACGCCGACCTCGTGAACGCCGTGACCGTGGACTCGGTCAACGAGACCATTCGTAGCCACTACATGTTGCAACGCATCCTGGAAAACGCGTCGCGCCAGCCCCAACCTCTCCGGAACCACCTCCTGGACATGGCACGGTTGGACCGCTCAGCGCGGGCCGCACTCGCAGCCTCGGGCACCCTCTTCAACAACGGCTATGAGCCTCGGATGGCTCGGATCCACCAACGCAACGCCCAGCACCTTTGGCGAATCATCGAGTCGGTCGGATGGCCAGGGGCGGACCTGGTTGGTTCCGATGGCGCAGAGGCCGCCTGTTTGATACTCCAACACGCAATCTCGGAGCCCGACCTGCTCCGTCGTGCACTGCCGCTCCTCACGACTGCGGCACGAGAAGGGAAAGCGGATCCTGCACACGCCGCGATGCTGGAGGACCGGATCCGATTCTTCGAGGGGCGCCCTCAGCGCTACGGCACACAGCTCGATTGGGATGCCGACGGGAGTCTCTCGCCGGGCGAGGTGGACGATCCGCAGAATCTCGCAGCTCACCGGGACGCCGTTGGCCTACCGCCGCTAGAAGAACAAATCGAGGCCGCTCGGAGCCGGGCGGCCGCCGAGGGAGAGCGGCCTCCGGCAGACTACCAAGCGTTCGAAGACGCTCGAAATGACTGGGCGTCCAAGGCCGGGTGGCGCGGAGGCCTTTTGTAGCACCGCAACGCGGGCAGGCAGTTCGACGGTCCCTTCAAGGACCAGATCCGGCAGATCCTGATGCTGGAGGCGTTCGTGAACCGTCCCGACTGGTCGGCCACGGAGCAGGAGATCGTCGAGAGCCTGACGGGCCTGGAGCAGGACGTGCTC
Organism: Longimicrobiales bacterium; assembly: GCA_965211795.1. Classification (GTDB taxonomy): domain Bacteria; phylum Gemmatimonadota; class Gemmatimonadetes; order Longimicrobiales; family Gaopeijiaceae; genus Bin94. The sequence continues at coordinate 892,123 of OZ242973.1, read as the reverse complement.
GACGCCGCCGCGTCGGAGGACAGCCTGCGCTACGAGAATCCCGAGCGCCTCGAAATCCTGAGGGATGTGCTCAAGGCGGCGCTGGACGACAAGCTGATCACGTTCCGCGAGCTGAACCTGCTGCGTACTCTCCGCGACAGCCTCGGACTGTCGGAGGCCGTCTTCCGTATCGTGCTCGCCCAGCTCAACCACTTCCCACAGCGTGGCAACGTCCTGCATACGCCGAGCGAATGCCGCGACGTGCTGAACAAGCTGCAGTGGGGGGGCATCGTCTTCCACTGCAACAAGGCCGACGGCGCGCCCTACGTGATTCCGGACGAAATCCGCGCCTCCGTGATGGACGCCCTCGGCCTGGAACTCGGGCTGCACGCGTGGGGCCTGCTCCTCGACGCCCTCACGGTCAGCCAGCTGAGGCAGACGCTCATCAGGAAGAAACTTCCCTCTTCGGGCACGAAGTCGGAACTCAAGGGCCGGGTGATCTCCTCCGGCCTGAGTCCCAGCCGCGTGCTGGGCATCCTGTCGACCGAGGAGCTGCGCAAGCTGTGCGCCTCGCTTCCGGGTGTCCCGGTGAGCGGCAACAAGGCGGAGCGGATCGGGCGGATCATCGGCTACTTCGCCAATCTGATCACCAGGGAGGTGCCCGACGAAGCATCGCCGGGTGAGCGATTCTACCAATACCTGCCGGAACTCGCCCGACGCGACCGCGAGAACCTGCTGGCGAACCAGATCATCAGGAAGGACCTCGAGATCGAACACGGGTTCGAGGCGGCAACCCGGTTCCTGTTCGAGTCAAGGCTGGGACTCGAGCTGATGGAGATGACCGGCAGCGAGCACCCCGACGGTTGCATCCGGTTCGGCGGGCACCGGAAGACGAAGACGGGCGGAGACGTGCTGATGTGGGACAACAAGAGCACGTTACGGTCACCGTGCGCTGGCCGCACGACGTCTGGCGCCACTCCCCACCGAGTGCAGCCGCGACCTATTCCACAGATTGGGAATCGTCACGCCCGCGCAAATCCCCACGAAGGCGCGGGCGAATGCCTGAACCCCCAGAAGCCTCCCCGGAATCGACACGATTCTCCTGGTCAACACTTGCTTCATAATCGCCCCGCTTGATCTTCTTGCGTCCCTTCCGAAAAAACGTCTCTGGGAGCGCAGGGGCTGTGACCCGGACCGCATCCATGCGACTCATGAGCTCGTCAAAGGCTGCGCTGAGCTCTTCCACAGGCATAAAAGCGCCTCGGTTCGCCAGCTGCCGGAACCGGTCGCGAAGGTTCGTAAACTCCCCCGCCGCAGCACCGATCTCACGAACACGCATATCCATACCCAGCGCCTCAAACACGGCCGGAAAGAACCCAGCCACCAGCGCCAAGCCGGCGGCAACGTAGTTGGCCCAACTCGCATCTCCACCCACAAGAATCTGAGATGACGCCGTACCGCCAAGCACAATCGGTGCAACGACGAACACATTCTTCCAGCGCCGCGCGCGCTTTTGCCACATATACAATCCAGCCCCCGTGTACATGCAAGATTCTTCCTGCCTGCGGCATTCAGTGACTATCTCTTCTTTGTGCTTGTCCGTCATACGCTTTTCGGGATATCCGTTCCAAAGATCTTTTGCCACTCTTCTCCTGCGACAATCGGATTGTCGGCTTCGTTGTCACACGCTTTTTCCGCCCGCTGACGGGCCATACGCGCTTTCGACAACCAAGCGTCCCCCAGGTTCATTGCCTCGAACGTCCCCGGAGCATGAACCGTTCCGTTGGCTCTTCCCTCAAGGTGCTTCAAGAAGTCGCGAACCATCCAATCGTAGTAAACCTTCGATTTATCACTATACTGCCAACCATCGAGGAAATCGATCCCGATCAGTTCAAGCCAGAACGACTTGATCGGCACGCTGCGATGTGCCTGCCATCGTTTCATCATGCGAATCAGATTCCTCGTGTTTTTGTTTGTGCTATCGTTGCTGGTCCTGACATGTCTGCTCTCGGCATCGTAATCTGCGGTCTTATAGTAGCCACCGCCATTTGTCATGCAGATCCAGTATTGCCCATTAGTCCGCGCGAACGCCGGGACCAGTTCCACATTATATGAAGTAAACGGTACCTTCACTACTGGGCCATCTCCCTTGACGGACGTAGTCGCGAACTCCTTTTCGAGAACGCCTTTGACTTCTTGCAACAACTGGGATTGCCGGTTCCCAGTCCGACGCTCAAACCGGTAGTATACTGAATCAGGTAACTCAAAGAGGACGTCAACGTCTCGCGGCGGCCGTACCCTAGTGTACTTTCCCCACGATCCAATGAACTTCGAGTGCTGGGTCTTGCTCTGTGATCCCCAATAGTGATCATTTAACGCTTGAACAACTCTTTCTCGTCGCTCTTTACCTGACTTCGCTTGGGAATCGGTTAAAGCGATGTTCTCGAGGAATTTGGAGAATCTCTTGCTGACAGACATTATGGGGTCTCACTTTCTGAGTGCATGCCGGGCCGGTGGTCCTCCCGGGAAGTGTCGCTGTGGCCATCTTCAGAAATACTCTACACCTCACGGTCGTGTCCGCATTGAGCGGCCGCTGAACGTTAATGGCAAGGCTGGTCGTCGACGATCGTAACGCATCCGGGAGGCACCCTGAATACTAACATCCTGAGAAGGAACGCGCCATCCGCGGGGCCTTGGGCTACGGGGAATGCGGAGAGCGGCGGACCCGCTGGCTCGGGCACCCAGCGGTGGGACATCCAACCGAATCTCTGGATTTGCGAACAGTGCTTGGCCAACCCATCGAGCGCCATGGCTGTCCCCATGGTCGGATCGGCCCACACCTCAGTCGCCTCCCGCCAACAGCCGTTCGATGTACCGCCACTCGTCATCCGGAAACAGAATGTGCCTACGCTCAAAGTCCTCTGGCTTCCACTTCCCGTCCCCGTACTTGGGCTTGAGGTCGTGGTACGCCGTCGCCGACACGATGTAAGAATCAAGTCTTACCTCCCCCCCCACCCCGCTCCGCCGCGCGATTCCCTCCGCCAGCCCCGGCAACCGCTCATGCAACCGCGCCTTCTCGTCCACCTCATAGCCCTTCGCGTGCACCATCCCGTGAGGCTCCACGAACACGACCCGCTGCCGGTCGCCGGTGATCATCCACAGAATGAAGTCCGGGTAGAAGCCGCTGCCGCCGAGCGAAAAGCCCACGCCGCGCCCGCGCCCCTGGTTCCGCAGCAGGAAGAGTTCGGTGTCGGGATACCGCGTAGCGCCGTGGTCGCGCCAGTACTCGCGCAGGTCGTGGACGAACCGTTTCTCGCTCTTGTTGAGCGGCGGGGGGGAGATCGTCACCGCCGTATTGGGGTGTTCGACGAGGAGGGGCTGGTAAAGGTGCCGGTCGAAGTGGATGCGGAACAGGTCGCCGTGCTCCTGCTCGTACAGTAGCGCCTGCTGCTCGATGAGTTCCTCGATCTTTTCGCGTAGGCCGACATCCTTCTGTGGCAAGCTGACCACATAGTGCGACTGCCGCGGCGCCTCCGGCGTCGCCGCCACCCCCGGATCGACGTTCAACAGCAGGTTCGGATCGTCCTCATCCACCTCGCGGTATTTCATGCGCTCGGCCTCCCACTCCCGCCGCGCGGTCCCCCAGCGCCTGTCCGCGCACTTGCGGAGCACGGTGTGGACAATCGCCTGAAGGTCCTCGCGGTCGTGCCAGGCGCGGGGCTCGAAGATGTGGTCGTCGGCCGCGACGGTGACGTTTGCGTCCTCGACGAACGAGCGCAGCGCGTCCGGGCGGGGAACGGCCAGCGGGAGCATGCCCTTCACGCGCCGGTGTTCGACCAGGTCCAGGTACGCCTCCTCCCAGTCCACCAGCCCGAGCGGCAGCTCGCCGGCGGCGCGGTCCTGGCCGGTGGAGCCCTCGGTCGCTTGCTCGTTGGCCCCGCTCTCCCAAGAAGACGCGCGCGTCGCGCGGTCGATTCGCACGTTGGTCACGCTGGCCGCGTCGAGCGTGAAGTTGGCGTCCGTGTCGAAGTCGCTGCCGTCGGGGACGGCGGGCACCACCAGTCGCCGGCCCAGGAAGTCCTCGTTGGCCCGCACCGGGACTTCGAGTGTTACGGGATCGTGCGCCTCCAGCCCCTCGCGCTCCAAGTACTCGCGGAACTTCTTCATGTAGTCGGCGCGCACGGCGAAGATGTTGAGGGTCTCCAGGACGCCGACATTGGCCGGATGGGTGCCGTCCAGGTGGGTGCTGCGTTTGAGCGACATCCCCCTCCCCTTGAGCCTGACGCCGCGACCGAAGAGCTGGATGATTTCGGATCCCTCGGCCCTCCCCACGTTCATCAGGCCCATGTTCGAGACGCGCCACGAGTTCCAGCCCTCGACGAACTTCTTGGCGCCGATCAGCACGTTGACGGTCGCCCCAGCCTCGTTGACCCGCCCGAACATGGACCCGCCCACGGCGTCCTCCTCCATGATGATCCCGGCGTCGGCCTTCAGCGCCAGCTTCTTGAACTTCGCCGTGTCGCCGATGTACGTGAGACCGAAGTAATGGTCCGACCCGGCCGCCTTCAGCCCCAGCTCGCCGGGCGCGCCCCGGATGTCGCAGAGCCGCAGGCCGCCCGGCCCGCCGGCGTGGAAGAAGGTGTCCAACAGGTCGGCGTAGATCTGTCCCGGGGATCCGCCGGACCTAGCCAGATCGTCGAAGCGGCCGGCGAACAGATCGACCTGCCAGGCCGAGTAGAGGCCGGATTCGCCCCGCAGGAGCCTCGCGATGGCGTCCTTGGCCCACTCCGGTTCGCTCAGCACCCGGTGGAGGAAGAGCTGCACGGCGAGCACGTCGCTCTCGTCGCGTCCCTTCCGCTTGTAGACCGCGTTAACGCTGCCTCCCACGAAGACCCAGAGCGGCGGTTCCAGGTTGTAGGGGCGCAGGGCCGCGGCGCTCTCGCGGTAGGCACGCTGCTGTTCGTGGAACGAGAGCAGGTTGCCGAGGAGAAGCCGGTCGGTCAGCTCGGGCGGCGGATCGGCCCCCGTGACGTTCAGTACGCGGAAATCCTTGCCGAACCCGTCGCCGTGGAAGTAGCGGTAGGAATAGTCGAATAGGATGGACTTGCCGTAGTCGAGGGTGAGGCGGTCGTCGCGGGCGGCGGCCAGCGCCTGACCGAAGGTTGCGCTGTACTCGAAGGTGAACCCGCGAGCGGCCACGGCGTCCCGCACCTTGCGCCAAGCCTCTCCGCTCGCCCCGCGGTGGCCTTCGTCCACGAACACTAGATTGCGATCTCCGAGGGCGTCCACCTCGATGCTGACGCCCGTCCCCTTCCCCCTCTTCTTCTCGACCAGCTTGGTGATCTCGGTCACCCGCACGGTCCGGCGGTGGCCCGCCAGCAGCCCCGTCTCGCCGAAGCGCGCCGACGGAATGCCGGACGTCGCCATCTCCTTCATGTGCTGGGCGCTCAGTCCCTCGCTGGGCGTGATCAGGATGATGTTGTCCACCCGGTCGGCTCCGCCGTAGTGGAGGAACTGCAGGTAGTTGAGGTGCATGATCAGCGTCTTGCCGCTGCCGGTGGCCATCCAGAACGCGAGCTTGTTCAGGTCGTCGGGCGTGAACCTCCTGACGGCGAACGTGGCCACATGGCCCCTGGTCCGCACATACTGGTCGATTTCCTGCGCCAGCGCCTCCGGGGCCGCGGCGCGCCGGTCGAGGAAGAGCTCCGCGTAGAGCGCCGCAAGCTGCTGGAAGTAGCGAAGCGTGATCGGATCCTGCCGCCTCTCGTTGATCGTCGCGAGGTGGCGGCGGACGTTGTCGTCGTAGCGCTCCAGGTCGCCGGCGGGGACCATGCGCTGGTCGTGGCCGACGAGCGTACGCGCCACATGGCTCCGGCCGTCCGGGTCGTATCCCTCCGCCGTACCCTTCATCTTGTCGAAGAGCGCCTTGTTGGACCTGAACCCGAACTGGAGGTTGGCCCAGCCCAGGAGCATGAGCTCCGACTCGATCCGCTTGAGCGTGCGGGACGGGGAGGCTGGGGACATTGCGTAGGATCCGGCCCGTCAGCCGCCCGCGGGCGCGAACATCCGCTTCTTGAAGAGGCCGTCCAGCGACCGGGCGTCCTTCACCAACGAGTCGCCGTTCATCCAGATCTCGTCCGCCCCGGCGGTCAGTTCGTGGGCCGCCACGAAGTCGCGGTCGCGCTCCCGGTCCTCGAGCGTCCACCCCTCGGTGTTGCGCCAGATGACGACGGCTCCGCGCTTGTCGCGGGTGCGCCCCGCGTAGACGAGGTAGCGGCGGCCGTCGTCGTCGTAGACGCGGCGGGTGCGGACGGCGAGACCCAGCAGGTAGTTGAAGGTCTCGGGGAGGTCGACCGGCACGTCCTCCCCGTCGGCGTTTCCGTTGAGCCGCAGCTTGTAGTCGAAGGGACGCTCCAGCGCCGCGACGTTGAGAAGCGTCGCGCTCCCCCTCGTCTCCCACCGGAGCATGTAGCGCAGCATGTAGTCCTCCACGGCGAACATGTCCTCGTCCGGCTCCTCGAACTCGATGTTGTTCAGCGCGTCCTCGTAGCTCTCCAGGCGGAAGTACTTGATGATGCGGGGGCCGCGATCGGCCTCCTCCGGGGTGGCCGGGCGAACCGCGCGGCCGTTCTTCCACTCGGGTGAGAAGGCGACCTTCTTGAGGCGGGGCATGAGGACGGTGTCGAAGTGACCGCCCATTTCGACGAGAATGAACTTGCGGCGGCCGCCGTCCTCGCGGTTCAGGTTGATGACGGCGTGGCCGGTGGTGCCGGAGCCGGCGAAGTAGTCGAGGGCGGTGGTGCCGGGGTCTAGCCCGCCCACGCGAAGACAGTCCTCGACGAGGCCGACGGCCTTGGGGTAGTCGAAGGGCTTGCTGCCGAAGAGATCCTTGGATGTTCTGGGGCCGCGATTCGAGGAAGCGTAGCGAGGATCGCCCCACCATGTCTTGGGGATCGCCTTCATGTCCATGCGGATCATGAAGTCGATGCTGATCGCATTGCCTTTCCGCCGAACGCGGTATTGTTGCGGATTGCCCCTGATCTTGTCGGGCCCGTGGTGCCAGTTCTTCTCGATCACCTCTCCGCCCTCGGCACTCCTGATCGGCAGCAGCTCTACTTCGTCCTCCTCCGGCCCATCCAGCGCCTCGTACCTGCTTTCGTCGGCGACCCAACGCAGCTGCGGGACCCGGATCCTGTCGTCCTCGGACACATAGATGGGAAAGAACAGCTTGGGCCGGTCTTCGCGCCGGTCGTTCGAGCCATGCCGTATCAGGTTGTTCCAATCGTAGCGTCCGACTTCGTCTTCGAATCGGTAACGCGCCAACTCGCTCTCGGTTTTCTTCAGCGATCCCGGTGAAGCTCGGTCATGTCCGAAGAACAGCGCGAATTCGTGGCTCGGCGACAGCTGCCCGCGCGACTTCCGCCCGGCCGGATTGGAGCGCACGACCACCGTTCCGAGCTCCCTCGGCATGATGTCCTGCATGAGCATCCGCAGCCGCGACACCTCCTCGTCGTCGATCGCGCACCCGAGAATCCCTGCGGGGGTCAGCAGGGTCCGGGACAACGACAGCCTGTCGGCCATCAACGACAGCCAGGACGAGTCCTTGTAGTCGTTCTTGTAGAGGATCGCCGAGGCGTCGGTGTTGTACGGTGGATCGATGTAGACGCACGACAGCGCCTCCCGGTACCGCTCCCCCAGCAGATTCAGCGCCTGCCAGTTCTCACTCCGGATCGTCACTGCGTCCGTCAGGTCGTCGATGTCGCCGAGGGCGGCGAGCAGGTCGTTGACGAATTCTGAATCGAAATGTCGGGTGTCCAGCAGGAGGCCCGGATTTCGCTCGAGAAATCCGCGCCGCGTCTCGGACTCGTCACCCTCGGTGAACAGGCCGTCGTCCTCTACGACGCATCCCAACGCACGCCAGTCGTCCCACTGCTCCTCGCACTCCAGGATGCGGGACCGAAGCTCGTCGGACACCAGCGCGACGGCCACGCAGTACTGAACGTCCACCACGAACTTCCGCTTCTCCCAGAGCATCTTCTGGAATCCCTCGATCTGCGCGAGGAACTCGATCACACTCGTGCCGACCTCCCGTATGATCCGCACCTTGTCGATCCAGGCGTCCGCCCGGGCCTCGCCACCCGCGACGAGCGAACGGAGGCGCAGGACTTCAGACCGGAGGAAATAGTCCAGCTCCCGCGAGAGGAACGCCTTGAGATCCCGGTGAATGAAGAAGTCGGAGGTCCGCTTGCGGGCAAAGCGCTGGGCGTGATGGGTGAAGAGGGAGAGGACATCGTCGTCGCCCGTGTGGCCCTCCCAAGGGTCGAGCAGCGCCTTCGCGGCCTCTGGCGTCGTGGCCAACGCTTCGGGATCGGACGCCTCCGCACGCTCCAGGATGGCCTCCTGCTGCCCGTTCTTCTTGAGATCCTTGGCCTCGGCCGTAGTCGGGAGCCGATGGTCGAAAGGCACTTCCAGCGCCCGGCTCTCCGCGTCCCAGACCGCCTCGTCCACCCGGGGGAAGTAGAAGCGGGTCTTTCCCTTGATGTCGTTCTGTTCGACGTTCGCGGAGCGCACCGAGAATCGAACCGACACCCCCGAGCGCGTGCGGTAGCGGTAGTCGGTGAAGTGCTCCGCCGCCTTCACGTAGTACTGGTCGCGGTTGGCCCAGTGGAAGTGGACCTCCTCGCCGTTGTAGGGGACGACGTAGGGGTGCTCCCAGGAATAGCGCCGCTTCGGAACGAAGTCCCCGTCCTGATAGTAGCGCCGGAAGAACGCGTGGAGGTGGTTGTAGATGTCCCGGCGGACGTCGGTGGCGGATTCCGCATGGCGGGCCCGTTCGCGCCAGAGGTCGTATTTCTGGCCGAGGGGGGTCTCTTGGTACTTCACGAGCTCTCCGCTCGGAGCGATGGCCTCCGCCCCGAAGAACTCGATCATCTGGTCGCGAGTCTCCTCGAAGATGCGGGCACGCTCCGCCTCCGTGTGAATCGCCCCCTCGCCCACGGCCTTCTCGATCGCGCTCGGCAGCTCCTGGTCGATGTACCGGTCCACCACCTCGCGCTTGTGGTTCATGATCCGGTAGATCCCGAAATCCAGATCTGCGCAGTCGAACTGGAAGAGCTCGCGGAGGAGAGCTTGGAATCGGGCCAGCTCGGGTGGGGGTGGTGACGGTTCCGCGTGGGCGTTCCGGCCGGGGGCCCACTTGATGTGGAAGGGGGTGACCATGGGGGCTACCGACTCGGGAGGGGGCGGGCGGGAGTCACAGGGTAGGCGTGGGCACGATCCATGGCATGGATTCTGGGCCAGTCTACCGTGTCGAGCAAGCGCGACCGTTCATGAACGTGCCACTCAAGCCCCAGCACTGAGCTCGAGCCGGTCACCAGTGGCCACCGCATCATCATTCTGTAATCTACAGTTGACATTATGTAAATCGTAGTTCCCATACGGAACGATCTCGACGGGCCTTCGGAAGCAGCCGGTCTCGTCGGCCTACGCCCACGACCACGGCTTGTTCAGTGGCCATCCAGCCAGTCGGCGAGGGTGTCGTGGGATGAGTTATCCGGTGGTCACCTGATTCCGAGGATCGGACCACATGCGATGCTCCAACTACGACCTCGGATCCACTTCCATTAAGGAGAAGTGGTGATCGCCGGTGGCAACCAGTTGACCAAACTCGCACCCTTCTTGGCACTCCAACCCGACGCGCTGGTCCATGACGCCTGGATAGTACCGAAAGCGTTGGACGCCGAGGTCACTCTGCCCGGCGATCCCGGTAACCATTGAGATCAGGTGGAACACCTCGAGCGACGCGAGGTTGGCGCTGAACGGGAACACATTCTCTCGCCGTTGCAGCGGACTCCCGGCATCTAGCCCAGCCAAGTAGCTGGGATCGTCGAGCAACCCCGCCTGATCCAGCGAGACCGCGTTCTCATCGTACGCTCCGATGCACCGCAGACACGCTCGGCCCGGCGCCACGGTTTGCACCTGCCAGTCGGCACCTCGGAACTGCCCATCGCGATGGCGCACCAGAATGCCCCCGTCAATCACCGGCACGAGGTGGCTGTAGGCCATGAAGTTCAGCACGTGTCGAGGGTGGGGCCGATCTACACAGCTGAACAGGATGTCGCAATCAAGCGCAGCCCGATAGGCTTCGGGGTGGGAGACCTTTTCGGGGACCAGACAGAGCTCGACCGTGGGTGCCGTCGCGACCGATCGTATCCGCTCGGCAGCTACCTCCACCTTCAATCGTCCTACATCGGCCTCCGTGGCCGCTACCAACCGGTCGAGGTTCTTGGGCTCGACCAGGTCGTAGTCGATGAGGGTGATCTTCCACATGCCAATCCGTGCCATCGACTCCGCAACCATCGAGCCCACGCTCCCCAACCCAACGATACCGACCCTGGTCCGCTCAAGTTCGACCTGCGCATCGTCCCCCCAAGCGGCCACAGTTCGAATCAGCACTTCGTCCTTCCGTGGGGGGCGCGGAGTTTGAGGCGTGCGCGACACGCGGAGCGCCTCTCCAACGACCCGGACCTCTGGAAGCCACGACATTCGCGGTTCCGGCTGGCTGGTCTCTGCCACCCAAATCCTAGCACTCCACGTACCGTCGTTCCCGGTGGTCAGCCCAATCAACGGCATGCCGGTCAGAGCACACGCCGCGCGGGCAATCCGGCTCTCGGCCGCAATATCGTCCTCGCTCATGTGCTGCCAGCCTGGAAACGGATGACTGTGGAGGAATGCTAACCCAGCCCGATGTCGAAGCGCCTCCTCCAATGCGCGCTTCAGGTAGCTTGGGTTGAAGCTGACGTTGCCGTGAATCTCGCGGTCGCCCGGTTCGGCACCGATTCTACGAGTGAGAAGGGCGGTGGTGCGGTTCATTCCCTCGGACGGGTACCACAACGCGAACGTCAGATCCTCCTGGCCGTCATCTCGGACGAGAAGGCCATGCAACCTCCTGGCAAGGGACGAAGGCATCGCAACCGAGTTTACTTCAAGCATCTTCGAAAACCTTGTTGACCTTGGAGATCAGCCGACGGCCAGTCTTTGGTTCCGACCAGCCAAGGTTGTGACTCCAATAGCGCCATTCCGCCCCCAAGGCACTTTCGACGATGTTACGTCTTCCCGGGACGGTGTCCGCGATGTCCAGCAGGTGCGGATCTGATCGCACATGGATCGCGGACGCGACGGTGAGCGGATAGTCGGCGGTCGCCTGTAGTCCCAGATCGATCACGCGACCGACGAACCGTCCGCACGGCACCTCGAAGCCCGGAATAACCACGAAAAGGGTCCCGTCGTGCCCCGAGGCGCGTTCGGCAGGAAAACCGATCGACGTGAGGTCCGACCGAAGACGATCCGCCCCAAAGATCATGAGACGGGAGTCGGGTCGCAGTGGAAGACCACGAAACGCGAATCGGGCTTCGGCTCGAAGACGGAGTCCTTCTTCAGCTGCTTGAGATCGTCTCCCATCCTGAGCACGAGGATCGTCTGCGAGGGGACCTCTCCCGCGAGCTCAAGGAGCTGGGCGGCGGTGTACTTTTCCGCTTCGAGCTCGAACTTCTGTTGGTCGATGAAGATCGTGGTCGGCTTGTGGGTCATTGTCGTCATTTCTGTATCTCCCGTTTTGGGGTCTGTGGTGTCGCTATCCCGGTAACCGAATTCAGGGGGGAAATGTGTGAACCCGGATCCTCGAAGCGGCCCGATCTCGCCAGTCTTACTGGAATCAAGTCCTTCCACGCGTGGTGGTCGGGCAGCCGGAAGAACCAGAGACGGAACCGCTTCGGTTGTGCCGTCCCCCAAGAACCGGCAAGGAAGTGCTTCTGGAACGTGTGGAGCGTCTGGTAGGCCAAGACGGCGACGCTCCACCGGAGGGGGCTGCTGTCACGGGCATCCATCCAACCGCCAAGGCTTGGATGTCCGCGATGTTCGTCAGTCAGGGGTCTGCAATGCGAACCCAGCCGCAGGTCGGCGCACGTCCCCGAGGTTCAAGTGGGGAGGTCGTCAGTCACCCGCCCCGCCGTGAGCCAGCAGCCGATCCACCCCTCGGCCACCGCCTCCGGCCCGAAGGAGCCCTTGTCTTTGTCGGTCCGGCGATCGAGGCACCACGCCAAGGCGAGGCCGTCCCCGTCCGTGGGGATACCGCGCCCGGTCGCAGCATCCGGGATGAACTCGAACTACCGGGGTTCACACTTCGGGGTGCTGATTGCGGTTATGATGGTAGCATCCCGATTCATCTAGCGAGGAGGACCACTGGCACGCCCACACCAAGCCAACGCGGAGGTTGAGCGGCTCGCCGCACTCAACCCCACGGATCGCACGAATGTGGTCCGAGCGGACGGGCGTCACCTCATGCTGGAGACGCTGGCATGGCTGGTGCGGAAGGGCCTCGATGACCGTGACCCCGAGCTAACGGAAACCGCGGCCAGACATCTCCTGAAGCGTTCCCGCCCGATCGCGGAATCGGTTTCACAGGTGCTACGCCCCGAGGATCGCAAGGATGTCCATTCCGAGGCGATCCGCCACATGTTTCAGTCCCTCCAGGCCGCGACCGGTGAGGAACCGACCTTTTGGGAAGAACGGTTCGGACGCGCCTTCAAGCAATCCTGTATCGATGCGGTCCGCAGGCAACGGAAAAAGCTCCACAAGGCCACCGCATCCATCCACGACATGCCGGAGGACGCCAACTCACCGGATGACGGCGACCTTGCCGAGGAGATAGCGGAGCGCATTGACCTTGAGAGCCTCCAACGGATCATCTCTGAACTGCCACCCCTGGAGGCGGCGGGAGCCACGCTCGCATGGATCGAGCGTCGGAAGATCTCTGGGCCCGACTCGGTCTCAGAGATCATGGAAATCAGCCCCAGCATGGTTCACAGACATCTTCGAAGCGCAAAAAGGCGCCTGAAGAAGAATCCACGGTTTCGCGCCCTTCTGGACCTGTGAAGGGACGAACATGTTCGGAACGACAGCAATGACCTACGTCGACGACCTCAAGGCCCAGATGCTGGCCGAGTTCGAGGCCGGCTCCAAGCCGGACATCGCCGCCTACGTGCGCGCGGCACCCGAAGCGCGCCAGACCCTGTTGGATTACTGGGTCATACTCGTGACTTCCACGCCGCTCGCCGACTCGCACCTCGCTCCAGACCGCCGGCAACCCCCGCTTGACGCCGCCGAACGCGAGGTTCTTCGTGACCTCTGCCTTGCTGCATCGTTGGGCCCGGAATGGCTGAAGCGGCCCGTCGGCGAAGAGGACATCCAGTTGGCGTCAATCGGGGCTGAAATGGAGCGGCTGCGCGGAAGTCCGTACCATTTTGCCGGGAAGGCCCCGGTCACGTTTCGCCGGATGGCTGTGTACGGTTGGATTACTGGGCTTCTGACCAACAACCAGTCGCTCGGTATCTCGAGGATGCGGGTGCAAAAGGTGGCGTACCTCTTGGAACACGGTCTGGAACTCGGCGTATTTCGAAAGCACGCCCGGCATCGATTCGGTCCGTACGACCCATCGCTCACCTACCGCGACGCTGAACCAGGATGCCTGCGAAAGCACTACTTGGTCAAGGGAGCGGACGACCTCCTCCAACCCGGACCCAAGCATTCTCAGGCAGCGAACTACGCCGTCCGCTACGTCCGCGATGAGACAGTAGCCCGGGCTCTCATCACGGAGCTTCGCACTTTTGATGAGAGCATGTTGGAGACGTTGACGACTGTCCACTCGGCAGCCTGCAACCTTGACGACGACGACAGGTCGGTTGAAGCGGTGATGGACGCTATCGCCACTGACGTCGCCTGGAAGGGTAAGCTCCGGCGACGCAATTTCGCCGCTGGCAAAATTGGCGAGGCGCTTCGTGTTCTCTCATTGTTGCGTCTGCTATAGTTTGCGCACCCGGTCAGCAGGAACGACTGGTTAACGTGTCTTTACGTCTTGGTTGAAGCATGGCCATCACGTCAGATGGCACCAGTCCGACGACATCTTTCGACCGTTATGGACTGCACTGACCTCGACGGCACAATCAGTCGGCTTGAGTCAATCTTTCTTAAGTGTTTGCGTCATCTGTCTGCCCTACCTCCCTCAACGTCATACCGTTGCGCTCCACGCCGCCCGACCTGAAGGTCATTACCCGACAGCGCTTGTCCGCAGGCTCCTCCACGATCGCTATGTGATCCAAATCCGCACTTGTAACAATCGAACCACACAGTTTCCCCATATACGGAAGCCCGATGAGGTGTTCACACTCGTCATAATCGCCACCGCAGATCGAACACTCTATCTTCTTGACAATGGTTCCAACGCTCATGAACATTTGAAACGGAAACACCACATTCTCAAACGCCCGTAGCTTCTCCCATCGAATCCTGCAGTGCTTGAATCCTTCGTCCACCCGAGAAGCAGCTGCGAGTGCGTTCTGTGCGTCTACGAGGTGATCCCATGCCGCATCGGGATCCTGTGCCTTGAGTGCCAAGTACATACGCAACTCTGACGCAATTGCCACGGTCACGCATTCCATGCCTAGAAGGACATTGGCGTACAACTCGTCGCCTTTTTCAATTGCCCTCACCTTGATTTTGGAAACGTCTTCTGAGTCTCGATTGATGGCATCAAGAGCACGTCGTTGCAAGTCAGAACACCTGGTGATAAAGAGAAACCGCTCGCATTCACGTATGGTCTCGTTGACGCGGCGCACAAAGCCGATTTGCTCGTCATTCATCATCTCGATCTCCTGCCTGCAACAATCGGTTGTCGACGGCGTCGAGTACAGTAGGTAACCCCTCCAATGGACCCTTGTATGAGGTCTTTGTGAAGTCGCCGTCCGAACTCTCGTGAACGATGTCGAAACACACTTGGGTCTGATCGCTCCTCATCATGTAGCGCTGAAGGTAGGCCACCAACATGTCTAGTGCAGTCTTCAGCACCGCACGATTCTCGTAAAACCATGTCGCCGCCACAAAAAGGGCCGGCAGTATCAGATCATCAGAGCGATCGAGCTTATGCTGTTTCGATACGTCACCGGGCAGGATGTCGTCGTACGAAAGGCCAGCTTGGCGAAGGAGCGTATGGACGGTTGCTGCGCTGGTCGGAAAAACGAGGTCGGCGACAGTAGATGCCGTGTCCAAGTTAAGTGGAAGTAGAGAGAGTGTGGTTGGTCTCTTGCAGCCAAGCGTAGCAAGGCGTGCACGCAGGTCGGGAAACGGTTCTTGGCTGACTTCCATGGCTACTCGTCCACCTTGGGCGTGTGGCTGGACAAAGGGTTCGGAAAACTCGTGCTTCCCCCTCACGCAACCACCCCCTCCCTCCACATCACGCTCCCCTCGCACCTCGCGCTCTCCACCCGCCTCGTGTCCACACCTTCCCCCACCCCCATCACCCACCCTGCTCCGGTCACCATCGCCACGCTCAAATCCCCCCTGCGCCGATCCGCCATCCCCTCCGACCCGGCCACTATCTTCGCCCTCACACTTCGACCCCCCGCCCACCACCCCACCCCCGTCACCACTATCACGCTCATCACCCCGCCACCCCTTTCCCCCTCAGGACTTCCCACACCTTGTCCGGCGTAATCGGAATATCCATATGCGTCACCCCCAGGTGCGCCAACGCATCCACCACCGCATTCGCGATCGCCGGCGGCGCCCCCACCGTGGCCGACTCCCCCACCCCCTTCGCCCCCAGCGGATGATGCGGCGACGGCGTCACCGTATGCCCGGTCTCCCACGCCGGCGTCTCCACCGCCGTCGGCACCAGATAGTCCATGAACGACCCGGCAAGATTATTCCCGTCCTCGTCATACGTCATCTCTTCATACAGCGCAGGCCCCAGCCCCTGCGTCAGCCCCCCATGGATCTGCCCCTGCACGATCATCGGATTGATGATGTTCCCACAATCATCCACCGCCACGAACCGCCTCACGCTCACCTCCCCCGTCCCCCGGTCGATGTCCACCACGCAGATATACGTCCCGAACGGAAACGTCAGGTTCGGCGGATCATAGTAGTTCGTAGCCTCCATCCCCGGCTCCATCCCCTCCGGCAGGTTCGTGTACGCCGCGAACGCGCAGTCCTGGATCGTCACCGACTTCCCCGGCGCCCCCTTCACCGAGAACTGCCCGGGCTCCCATTCCAAATCCTCTTCCCCCACCTCAAGCAGATGCGCCGCAATCTTCGCCGCCTTGTCCCGGATCGCCCGCGCCGCCATCGCCCCCGCCGCCCCCGCCGTCGGCGTCGACCGGCTCGCGTACGTCCCCAGGCCATACGGCGCCGTGTCCGTATCCCCCTCCTCCACCTGGACATGCGCCGCCGGCAACCCCAGCTCCTCCGCAATGATCTGCGCGTACGTCGTCTCATGCCCCTGCCCCTGCGACTTCGTCCCGAACCGCGCGATCGCCTTCCCCGTCGGATGGACCCTCACCTCGGCGGAATCGAACATCTTGATCCCCAGAATGTCGAAGTCCTTCGACGGCCCCGCCCCCAACACCTCAGTAAAGCTGCACACCCCAATCCCCATCAGCTCCCCCCGCTCCCTCTTCTCCGCCTGCTCCCTGCGCAGCTCGTCGTACCCGATCATCTCCTTGGCCTTGTCCATCGCGGCCTGGTAGTCCCCGCTGTCGTACTCCCAGCCCAGCGGCGAGTGATACGGGAACGCCTCCTTCGGAATGAAGTTCTCCTCGCGCAGCTGCGCCGGATCCTTCCCCACCTTGTGGGCCAGCGTGTCCACCACCCGCTCCAGGCAGTGGACCGCCTCCGTCACCCGGAAAGAACACCGGTACGCCACACCCCCCGGAGGCTTGTTCGTGTAGACCGCGTCCACCTCGGCGTACGCGTTCTCCATGTCGTACGACCCCGTGCAGATCGAAAACAGGCCCGCCGGGAACTTCGACGGCGCCGCCTGCGCATCCGCGTACCCGTGATCCGCCAACGTCTTGATCCGCAGCGCCCGAATCTTCCCGTTCGCATCCGCCGCCACCTCGGCGTCCATGTGATAATCCCGCGCGAACGAGTCGGCCTGCAGGTTCTCCATCCGGTCCTCGATCCACTTGACCGGCTTGCCCAGCACGACCGACGCGGCGATCGCGATCACATACCCCGGATAAACCGGCACCTTCCCCCCGAACCCGCCGCCGATGTCGGGCGACACCACGCGGATCTTCTCCTCGGACAGCCCCACGTGACCCGCCACCAGGGCCAGCACGGTGCGAATCGCGTGCGGGGCCTGCGTGGTCATGTACACGGTCAGATGTCCCTCGACCGGGTTGAAATCGGCCAGACAGCCGCACGTCTCGATCGACGCCACGTGGATCCGCGGCACATGCATCTTCTCGCGCACTACCACGTCGGCCTCGTCGAAGATCTTGTCCGTCGCCTCCTTGTCGCCCGCCTCCCAGTGCCAGATGCGGTTGTCCTCCTGGCCCTCCTTGTCGGTGCGGAGCACGGGAGCGTCGTCGTCGAGCGCCTGGAAGGGGTCGATCACGGGCTTCATTGTCTCGTATTCGACCTCGACCGCGGCGACACCGTCGGCGGCCGCGTAGCGCGACGTCGCGATCACCCCCGCGACCTCCTGCGCCTGGTACATGACCGTGTCGGTCGGCAGCACCATCTGGGTGTCCGACATAAGCGTCGGCATCCAGTGCAGGTTGTAGGCCTCGAGGTCCTTGCCCGTGAGAACGGCGAGGACGCCGTCGATCTCGAGGGCCTTCGAGGTGTCGATGTTCTTGATCTTCCCGTAGGCGATGGGGCTGCGCACGATGTCGAGCCACAGCATCCCCGGCAGGGTGAAGTCGTCGATGTAGTTGCCCTTGCCCTGCAGGAAGCGCGGGTCCTCCTTGCGCTTCATGGAGTGGCCCATGCCGCAGATCTTGGCGGATGTTCTCGGTGTCATCAGTTGTCCTCCTCGGCGGCGGCGGCGACCTCGGCCACGGCCATCTTCGCGGCGGCGTACCCGACCGCATTGACGATGTTCACGTATCCGGTGCAGCGGCAGAGATTCCCCGATATCGCCTCGCGGATCTCGGCCTCGCTCGGGTTCGGGTTGGCGGCGAGCAGCGCGGTCCCGGTCATCAGCATGCCGGGGGTGCAGAAGCCGCACTGGAGACCGTGCTCCTGCATGAAGCCCTCCTGCAGCGCGCTCATGCCGTTGGCGTCGGCGAGTCCTTCGACCGTGCCGATGTCGGCGCCGTCGGCCTGGACGGCCAGGACGGTGCACGACTTGGTGGGCACGCCGTCGACCAGCACGGTGCACGCGCCGCAGTGCGTGGTGTCGCAGCCGATGTGGGTGCCGGTGAGCGCGAGTTCGTCGCGGATCAGGTGGACGAGGAGCAGGCGGGAGTCGACCTCGCGCGTGTGCGCCTCGCCATTGACGGTGACGGTGACGTTGTGACTGGCCATGTGACTACCCTCCCGCCGGCGTGTGGGCGGAGGCGCGCGAGAGCGCCCTGGCTGTGGCCCGCCCGGTCAGCACGCGGGCCATGTTTCTCTTGTATTCGACCGAACCGCGGCGGTCGGCGACGGGATCGGTGGCGTCGGCGGCGGCCTGGGAGGCGGCGGCAATCAGCTCGTCGTCGGAGGGCGTGCTGGTGATCGCCTCGCGGACGCGGCGGAAGGCGCCCCGGAGGCCGCTGTGGTCGCCGAAGTTCTGGCCGGTAAGCACTTCCTCCGCGGCCGAGGCCCGGATGGGCGCCATGCCGAGGTTCGTGAGGCCGATGCCGGCCTGGGTGACGGTGCCGTCCTCGTCGAGGGTGAGTTGAACGGCCGCGCCGGCCACCGCGTAGTCGCCCACCTTGCGTTCCAGCTTGAGGTACGCGCCGCCTGAGTGGGCGCCGGGCGATGGAATGCGAATTTCGGTCAGGATCTCGCCGGGCTGGAGCGCGGTCATGAAGAGGCCGTGGAAGAAGTCGTCCACAGCGATGCTGCGCTCGCCCTCCGGCCCGGTCGCGACCATGGTGGCCCTCAGCGCGAGCATGGTGGCCGGGTGGTCGTTGGCGGGATCGCCGTGCGCGACATTGCCGCAGATCGTGGCGCGGTTCCGCACGAGCGGGTCGGCGATGACCTTGGCCGTGTCGAGCAGGATCGGGTAGCGGGAGGCCACCACCGCGCTCTCCTCCAGCGCGGTCTCCGTCACCAGCGCGCCGATGCGGAGGAATCCGCCCTCCTCGGAGATCGAATCCAGCCCGGGCACCCGTCCGATGTCCACGATGTTCGCCGGCGTCGCCAGCCGCAGCTTGAGCATCGGCAGCAGGCTCTGGCCGCCCGACATGACCTTGGCGTCGTCGAGTCGCCCAAGGAGCGCGAGGGCCTCCTCCAGGCTGCCGGGTGCATGATAGTCGAATGGTGGGGGGATCATCGGCTGACCTCCTTGGCATGTAAAGCGGAGATTACATTTTGTAATCCATGATTGACATTTTCACGATCATGAAGTCAGTTCCTTCTCCACGACCTCGGTGAACTGCTTGAACATCTTCTTGCTCACGTGCTGCATCATGCCGCGCCCGAGCTGGGCCAGGATCCCGGTCACGGCGACGCTCGCCTCCACGGTCACCTCGGTCTCGTTCGGCCCCAGCGCCACGACGCTGCTGGTCATCTGCATGTCCGCGTTCCCCATCCCCGCCCTCCCCTGCCCCCTCGCTCGCACCGAAGCGGACCGGTTCTCCTCGTCCAGGTCGAACTCCACGGTCCCGTCATACGCCGCCGACACCGGCCCGACACTCACCCCCATCCCGCCCTTGTACGTGTTCTCGTCCACCTTCTCGGTGATTTTCGCGCCGGGCAGCGCGGCCGCGACGCGTTCGGGGTCGATCAGAAACGCCCAGACCTCGCCGGCCGGGGCGTTGACGGTAAACTTCTCCTGGATCTTCACTTAGCGTTCCAGCATCGGGAGCAGGGCCTCCAGGGACTCCAGGTTGTGAGCCGGCACCAGGTCGTCGATGTGCGGCAGCGCGGTCCTCATCCCCCGGGCCTCGGGGCGGTACCGCGGATCGCCCATCAGCGGGTTCAGCCAGATGACGCGCCGGGCGCGCCGCCGGATCATCAGCAGGGCCTCCTCCAGAGCATCCGTGTCGCCCCGGTCGAGCCCGTCGCTGAAGATCAGGACCGATGTATCACCCGCAACCACCTGGCGCAAGTAATCATCGGCGAATTCGCGCAGGCACTCGCCGATCCTCGTCCCCCCCGACCAGTCGTCGACATTTCGGGCGAAGCGCCGCAGCGTGGCGGCCACGTGTCCGGCGGTGATCCAGGGGGTGAGACGGGTGAGGGAGGTGTTGAAGGCGAAGATCTCGGTCCTCGGCGCGACGTGGCCCAGCGAGAGCACGAAAGTCAACAGAAAGCGGGTATAGGGGTCCATCGAGCCGCTGGTGTCGCAGAGGACCACCAGGTGCGGACGTTCCACCGCCCGGTCGCGGCGCGCGAGGTCGACCAGTTCACCGCCCTGGGCAAGCGAACGCCGGAAGCTGCGGCGGATGTCGATGACCCGTCCGCGCCTCGAGGGCACCAGCCGACGGCTCCGCCGGGTCGCGATCCTCCTGACCACTTGTGACAGAAGCCGCTCCATCTCGGCCAGCTCCTCCTCGGTGCAGACCTCGAAGGACTTCTGCCGGAGCACCGCGCGCGGGCTGTAGCCGGGGCGTCCGCCGTCCGACCGAGCCGGCTCTTCAGTCCTCGCCGCCCGCTCTTCCGCCAGCCGATGTGCCAGCGCTTTCAGTGGATTGCCATCGCCGGGCCAGGTACGCGGTGCACGCCGGGGATTGCGCGGCTGGCGACGCCGTTCCGTGGCGACCCCCAGCCGCCAACACCGCTCGAAAACCGCGTCAAAGACCCCCCAGGCCCGCCGCTCGATCTTCAAACTGGTCCGCAGCCCCAACCGCACCTCCTCCCGATCCCCAATATCCACATGCCCGAGCGCCGCCGCACCGTCGATTTCATCGCCGGGGGTGACGGGTACTCCGGCCCCTCGCAGTTCCCCCGCGAAACGGGCAAGATGCGCGACCAGATCGCGCGCGCCCCCTTGCGGGGCGGTAGCCCCGTGTATTAGCTCGGATGGGACCATGTTACGTTTTCCGGTGTAGATTGAGCGTCGCTCACCAAAGGCAACCTTGAAAGGATGGAACCATCATGGATCACAGCACTACGGTAAGATACTCCTCGCGCGGACGCCCCGGAGGAGTGGGACGCTTCCTGTCGCTGACGGGAATCGTGCTTATCGGCGCGCTCGCGACGGCGTGCGATGAGGACCCGACGGTTCCGGTCGAGGGGTCCGTCAGTGGTACGGTCACGCTCGAGGGAGCGGCGCTCGGTGGCGTCACCGTCGATCTCAGCGGTTCCGGCGGCAGCCAGTCCGCCTCGACGGGCAGTGACGGCAGCTACAGCTTCTCACGCGTGATCGAGGGATCGTACACGGTCACGATCAGCGGCTACCCGTCGGACACCCAGTTCGAGGCCACCCAGTCGGTCAGCATCTCTCCCGGTTCGACGAATGCGACGGCGGACTTCGCCGGGACCTATATCCGCACGGCAAGCGTCTCGGGCACGGTCATGGTCGAGGGCATGGGACTCGAAGGCATCATGGTGTCCATGACCGGCACGGAATCGCAGTCCGGAACGACCGGCCCCGACGGGAGCTTCTCGTTCACCGGAATGCGGATGGGCAGCTACACCGTGGAGATGTCGGGGTGGGATCCGGACCGGTACGTCTTCGAGAACACCTCGGAGTCGTTCTCCGTCTCGGTCGGCGAGCAGAAGATGCTCGAGTTCATGGGGACCCGGAGGGAGTACACCTTCCAGGTCGCGATCGAGAACATCTCGGTGCCTTACCCCTACTCCGCCAGCGGCCACTTCGCGGTTCCGGTCGGCGCGATGGAACCCGGGCCCCTGACGTCGGGCAACAGCTACGCCTTCGAGTTCGAGGCCGGACCTAAATCGCGGCTGAGCTTCGCAACGATGATGGTTCATTCCAACGACCTGTTCTACGCACCGGGCCCCGAGGGAATCCCGCTCTGGGACGGCCACGAGCAGCTCACCGGCGACATCACCGACCAGATCCAGCTGTGGGACGCCGGGACGGAAATGAACGAGGAGCCGGGAGAGGGATTGAACCAGCCGCTGCAGGGCGGGCCCCAGAGCGGCGAGGCAGATCCCAACCCCAACGTGCGCCTGGCCGACGACGAATGGGAGACCCTTCCCGATGTCGACTCGGTCATTCGCGTCACGCTCGAGTCCACGGGGCCGACGACCTTCCGGGTCACCATCGAGAACATCAGCCAGGACCACACGCTGATCACGGTCAGGGGCCTCTGCCTGGAGGTGCCGCTCGCGCCGGGAGTGTTCGTGATCCACGACGAGACCTTGCCCGCACCGCTCTTCACACCCGGCCAGCCCGACCGGGGCCACGGACTGGAAGGCCTGGCCGAGGACGGTGACATCGGTATGCTGGCCGCGGCCGTCCAGATGGGCACCGGGCTCTTCAACCTGATCGCGCCGGGAGTCTACGCTTCCCACGCCGACCCCGGCATCGTCTTCCGGACGGGCACGACCGCGAGCCCGGGCGTCGAGGCCATGGCCGAAGACGGCAACCCGACGATCCTGGGCGCCGAGGTGCTGGCGACCGGAGGGTTCCGAACCGCCGGCGCCTTCGCGATTCCGGTCGGAGAAATGATGCCGGGGCCGCTCTTCCCCGGCGGGGCGTACGGATTCCAGGTGACCGCCGTGCACGGCGAGTACCTGTCCTTCGTCTCCATGCTGGTCCAGACCAACGACCTCTTCTTCGCTCCGCCGCCGGAGGGCATCGCCCTCTTCCCGGACGGCCAGCCGCTGACCGGCGACGTGACGAGCATGGTCATGCTCTGGGACGCGGGCACCGAGGTCAACGAGAAGCCGGGCGTCGGCCTGTTCCAGGCGCCCCGCCAGTTGATGCCCAACACGGGTATGGACGAGATGGGCATGGTCCGGCTGCTTGATGACGAAATGTTCACCCATCCGGAAACGGGCCACGTCATCAGGGTGACGGTCACGCTGATTGGCTGACGACCTGACCCGAGGCTGAGAAGCCCGGCGGCGTTGAGTGCTGGCGTCGCCGGGCTTCTTGTTGTTGCGTACCAGGTTGGTGACATGATTCGTTTGACAGATCCGGCTTCAGCACGCGATCTTTGTGTGAATTGTATCACTATCGTCGGAAATACATGTCATGATGACAACAGATCGTGTCATATTGGCGTACGTTGCGAACCATCCCGGATGCGGACGTGCACAGGTTCGGCGGGACGTCGTCCCTGAAGCCAGCAGGTCGACCGTGTGGCGGGCGCTGCGCAGGCTGGTGGACGCGGGGAAACTGGAAATGGTCGGCGAAGGGCGCGCCACCCGCTACCGCGTCGCGGGCGCGGAGGCCGTCCTGGCGCACCTCCTCACACCCGCCCATCTCCGTCCGGCAACCCGATACCGAAGGGATTTCCTGCGGCACTACCGGCCGAACGAGTCGCGCTACCTGTCACCAGCTGACCGCGAGCAGCTCAAGAAGGCCGGCACGCCCGCGCCGGCCTCCCTCTCGGATCTGCCCGGAGTCACATACGCGGTCCGTGTTCTGGAGGAGCTCGAGATCGACATGTCCTGGGCCTCGTCCCGGCTGGAGGGCAACAGCTACGATCACCTCGACACGGAACGCCTCGTGCGCTTCGCCAAGGCAACCAGGGGCCGGCCCCGTCGCGACACGATCATGATTCTCAATCACAAGGATGCGATCCGGTACGTCGTCGGCAACCTGGACGCCATCGAGGTGAGCGCCTGGGATCTGCGCAACATCCACGCGCTGCTGGCCCACCAACTGATCTCGGACCCGATCCGGCTGGGAGGCCTGCGCCGTCTGCCCGTGGCGATCAGCCGGTCGACATACTCCCCTCCTGAAGACGAACCGACCATCAGGGAGGAGTTCGACGCCCTGGTCCGCACGGCCGCCCGTATCGAGGACCCCTTCGAACAGTCGTTCTTCCTCCTGGTTCACATCCCGTACCTGCAACCGTTCGTGGACGTCAACAAGCGCACGTCGCGAATCGCCTCCGTCATTCCGCTCCTGAAGGCCGACCTGGCCCCGATGTCGTTCCTGGCGATCGACGACCAGGCCTACATCCGGGGCATCCTCGGCGTCTACGAACTGAACGACGTGTCGCTCCTGCGCGAAGCCTACGTGAACGGCTACGTCGCGTCCGCCGAGCGGTACCGGCACCTCCGGCCCGTGGTCATCGATCCCGCGAAGGGGGGACTGGAGTACCGCCGCTTCACCCGGTCCGCGGTGCGGTGCTGTGTACTTGACTGGCAGCGTTTCCGGGCGCGGCAGATCCTGAACATGATGGACGAAGCCGGAATCCCGACGGAAGACCGGGATTCGCTCCTGGATCACATTCAGCGGTGTTTCCGGGGCCTCACGGAGACGAACGCGGTGGTATACGGATTGGGTCCGGGGGATCTGGCTGGACTCGAGCCCTCAGACTCTCC
Organism: Longimicrobiales bacterium; assembly: GCA_965211795.1. Lineage (GTDB taxonomy): Bacteria > Gemmatimonadota > Gemmatimonadetes > Longimicrobiales > Gaopeijiaceae > Bin94. The sequence continues at coordinate 867,688 of OZ242973.1, read as the reverse complement.
ATAGCAGCATCGCCGCCCACACGGTCGCGGCCAGCGCGCCGCCGTAGCAGGGGACCTTCAGCAGCCCTGAATAGCGCCTGAGCCCCAGGTCCATGAGGGTGTGGCGGATGCGGTGTCCGCAGTGGACGAAGGAGAGCGCGAGCACGCCGAGGAGCGCGAGCTTCACCGGCCACCACCCGGCCGCCGCCGCGAACTGCGCGGTTCTTTCGGCGGCCACCGCCGCGTCGCCACCGGCCGGCAGCAGGAACCCCGTCACCAGCACGAATGCCGGCACAAAAAGCGCCGCCATCACGCCCCCGGCCGAGAAGAGCGCCCACCAGAAGGCTTCGTCGGAACGCTTCATCGGAGCACCCACCAGACGATCACGGCCGTAACCGTGAGCCACGGTCCGTACCCCATGACCACCGCGGCGAGCGGCGCCGGAAGCTTCCTCTCGCCCAGGTAGACCGGCATCGCCTGCGGTACGGCGGCAAACCAGGTGATCGAGTGCCACACGGCCGCGATCAGCGCGACCACGTGCGCCAGCATCCAGCCCGGCCCGCTCAACGCGCTCAGCCACTCGGCGAAGGCCGCCTCGCCGCCACCGAGTCTGCCCAGCGTGACGAGGAGCACGATCAGGTAGCCCGCCACGAAGAAGCTGGTGAGCTCGCGCACCATGAAGCGGATGTAGCCCGGACGCTCGAGGAACCAGGCCCAAGCGTGGGCGCGGTGGTACCGGCCGCTCATGCGCGCACCTCGTTCGATGCCCCCGTGGCCGCCGTCCCGCGCCACCTCATCACACCCCCGCCCCCTTCGGCGCGACGAACCGCTTGAAGAACTCCTGCGCTCCAACCGCCTTCGCCTGCTGAATCGCCCCGGCCGGGTCCACGTGCTTCGGACACACCACCGTGCACTCGCCCACGAAGGTGCAGCCCCAGATCGCCTCTCCCACCAGCATGACGTCGAGGCGTTCGGCCTGGCCCTGGTCGCGGGAGTCCTTGTTGTAGCGGTGACCGAGCGCGAGCGCGGCGGGTCCCAGGAACTCGTCCTCGTGGCCCGCGACGGGGCAGGCCGCGTAGCAGAGCATGCAGTTGATGCACATCGAGTACTGCTTGTACTGCGCCAGCTCGGCGGGCGACTGCAGGTACTCGCCGCCCGACGTGTCGTTCACGTCGTCGCGGATGATGTACGGCTTGACCGCCTCAAGCTTGTCCATGAAGCCGTCCAGCGCGACCACCAGGTCCCTCTCGACGGGGAAGTTGACGAGCGGCTCCACCTTGATGGGGCGCGGATAGTAGTCCTTGAGGAAGACCGCGCACGTCAGCTTCGGGTCGCCGTTGACCATCATGCCGCAGCTGCCGCACACGCCCATGCGGCAGCTCCAGCGGTGCGTGAGCGACCCGTCGACGTGGTCCTTGATCCAGTTGAGCGCGTCGAGGACCACCCAGTCCTCGTCGTAGGGGACCTCGTAGGCCTGGAAGCGCGGCTCGTCGTCGGTCTCCGGGTGGTACCGGAAGACTTCGAGGGTCATGGTGAGTTCAGCGGACATCATCGATCCTCGCCCTTGAGTCCCGATCCGGCGCCGTAGGTGCGGGCGCCCGGGGGCCACTTGGTGATCGTCACGGGCTTGTATTCGATTCGCGGCGGCGATCCGTCCGGCTGGTGGTAAGCCATGGAGTGGGCGAGGAAGTCGTCGTCGTTGCGCTCGGTGTGGTCGAGCCGCTGGTGGGAACCGCGCGACTCGGTGCGCTCGACGGCCGAATGTGCCATTGCCTCGGCCACGTCGATCAGGGACCCCAGTTCGAGGGCCGCGGTGAGCTCGGTGTTGAAGCTGTTGGTGTGATCGTCGAGGGTGACGCTGCGGTAGCGTTCGCGCAGGTCGGCGACGGTTTCGCAGGCGGACTGGAGCGAGTCGGCGTTGCGGTAGATGCCGGCGCCGCCCTCCATGGCGTCGTGGAGCTCGGTGCGCAGGGTGACGATGCGTTCGCCGTTCCTGCGTGAGGTGTCGAACCAGGCGCGGCGGATGCGGGCACCCTCGTCCTCGGCCTGGGCCTCGAGTTCGGACACGTCGTAGTCGGGGTTGTCCATGGCGAAACGGGCCGCGTGCCTGCCAGCCTGGGCGCCGAAGACCAGCAGCTCGGTGAGCGAGTTCGACCCGAGCCGGTTCGCGCCGTTGATCGACACGCAGGCGCACTCGCCGGCGGCGTAGAGTCCGGGCACATTGGTGGCCGAGTTGCTGTCGACGTCGATCCCGCCCATCACGTAGTGGACGACGGGGCGCACGGGGATGGGCTTGTAGACCGGGTCGATTCCGGCGTAGTTGCGGGAAAGCTCGCGCACGAAGGGGATCTTCTTGTCGATCTTGGCCTCGCCGAGGTGGCGCAGGTCGAGATGGACCACGTGCCCGTCCTTGGTCTCTATCGTGCGGCCCGCCCACTTCTCCTTGATGAAGCATTGGCTGAGGCGGTCGCGGGGGCCCAGCTCCATGGCGCGCTTCTGCGGGTGGCGCGGATCGTACACGTCGAGGGCCTCGCCGAGCTCGTAGTCCTGCAGGTAGCGGTAGCCGTCCTTGTTGACCAGGATGCCACCCTCCCCGCGCGAGGCCTCGGTGATCAGGATGCCGGTGCCGGGCAGTCCGGTCGGGTGGTACTGGATGAACTCCATGTCCTTGAGCGCCACGCCGGCCCGATACGCCATTGCCATCCCGTCCCCCGTCTTGATCGACCCGTTGGTCGTGAAGGGGAAGACGCGCCCCGCGCCACCCGTGCAGATGATCACCGCCTTCCCCAGAATCGCCCTCACGCTCCCGGTGCGAAGCTCGATCGCGGCGCACCCGCGGCAGCGCCCGTTGCCGTCGATCAGGAGACGCGTGGCGAAGTGCTCGTCGTAGCGGACGATGTTGCCGTACTTGAGCGTGGTCTGGAAGAGTGAGTGGAGCATGTGGAAGCCGGTCTTGTCGGCCGCGAACCAGGTGCGCTCGATCTTCATGCCGCCGAAGGGACGAACGGCGACGGACCCGTCGGGCTCGCGGCTCCACGGGCACCCCCAGTGCTCCAGCTGGATCATCTCGCTCGGGGCCTCGTTGACGAAGTACTCGACCGCGTCCTGGTCGGCGAGCCAGTCGGCCCCGCTGATCGTGTCGTAGATGTGGTCTTCGAGGCTGTCGTTCGGCTTGATCTTCGCCGCGGCGCCGCCCTCGGCGGTCACCGTATGGCTGCGCATCGGATAGACCTTGGAGACGCAGGCCACCGAGAAGTCGGGGTTCTCCTCCGCGATCGCGATCGAGGCGCGGAGCCCCGCCCCACCGCCACCGATGATGATCACGTCGTGTTCGTGGGTGGTGCCGTGAGCCATCGTGGGAGGATCGTCTCGTGGGTGGCGGGTTGGGTGGATCGCGTGAGGGCGGGCGGGTGGGATCGGACCCACTCGGCGAAGAGCCGAAACAGCTTAGCGCGGGAGGGGGCGGGGATCAAGGTGGAGTGGCTGACGGGTGGAGTGGTTGACTGAGGAGTGGCCGACTGTGCGGATCCAGGGCAGAACGTCCCAAATGAGCATGCGGCTGTCCCTTGATTTGCCGCGGCGGCGGGCGGGCGGTCTGGTTGCGGCGCGCCAGGTGTTGTTGGCCCACCGTCCCAAGTCGCGGGTTCACCGGAGCGCACCATGTCAAGCACTGGGCCGATGGCGGCGAGACGAGCCTGGCCAACACGGTCCTGCTCTGCCGCCGCCACCACCACCTGGTCCACGAGGGCAAGACGCGCATGGCGATGGACCGTGACGGCAAGGCCGCGTTCTTCACGCGCGCGGGTCAGGTGATCGCGAGTGCGCCGCCGTTGCCGCAACGGGCGGAGGTCGAGTTGCCCGCGCCGCCGACCCCGTCCCCCGGCCGGCTCTCCAACGGCGCGCCTCGGTTCGTCGACTCCCAGGTCCCGCTGGAGCTTGAACTCGAGGCGCTGGAGGCGGTCGCGTGATCACCCGCCCGCCCGCCGCCGCGGCAAAAGCCGGGACGCCGGCATGTCGGGATGGGACCAGGCCCGCCCGCTGGCCGCCGCGGCAAAAGCCGGGACGCGAGCATGTCACAATGGGACACGCCCTGGCCCACCCCCCGCCGCGGCAAATCCCGGGACGCCGACATGCGGGTTTGGGACAGCCCGGCTAGTCCACAGCCCCCACCACCTCTACCAGCGCCCCCACCTCCCGTTCACCCAGCTGCATCATGTCATGCCGATCCTTCACCAGACACCCCAGCGTCTCGTTCGCCGTCTCGGCGTCCAGACGATCCCGGTGCAGCGTGATCAGCGCGCGCGCCCAGTCCAGCGTCTCGGCAACACCGGGCGGCTTCATCAGTCGGCGCCCCCGCAGCTCCTGCACAAACCGCGTGATCTCGGCGGCGAGCCTCTCCGCGATTCCAGGCACCTTCGCACGGATGATCTCGATCTCCTTCTCGAAGGGCGGGTGCTCGATGTACAGATAGAGGCACCGCCGCCGCAGCGCGTCGCCGATCTCGCGGGTACGGTTCGAGGTCAGGATGACCAGGGGCCGGTGCGCGGCCCGAATCGTCCCCAACTCAGGGATGGTGACTTGAAAGTCCGATAGCACTTCCAGCAGAAATGCCTCGAAGCCTTCGTCCGCGCGGTCGATCTCGTCGATGAGGAGGACCGGGGATCGGTCCGGCACGGTGATGGCGCGCAGCAGCGGGCGCTCGAGCAGGTAGCGGCGGCTGAAGATGAGGTCCTCGAGGTCGTCGTGGCGCCCATCCTCCGCCGCGATCCGCAGCCTCAGCAGCTGCTTCTGGTAGTTCCACTCGTACAGGGCCGTGTTCACGTCCAGCCCCTCGTAGCACTGCAGCCGGATCAGCTCGGTCTCCATCACCCCGGCCATCACCTTCGCGATTTCGGTCTTCCCGACACCCGCATCCCCCTCGACCAGGAGCGGTTTCTCCATTGCGCGGCCCAGGTGCATGGCAGTGACGATCGACGGCTCGGCCACGTAGTCGAACTCGCGCATGGCGGCCTGCAGGCGGGCGATCTCGGGTCTCACAGCCGGTTCGCCTCGCGGGTCCGCCGGACCGCCCTACACATACGCTGCCGGATCCGCCTCGAAACGCGCGCGGCACCCCGGGCAGCAGAAGTGCACCGTCTGGTCCTGGTAGGTGGATGAGGGCCGCGATCCATCGGCGGGGACGGTCATCCCGCAGACCGGGTCGGTGGCGGTCGCAGTTGCGCCTGCGGGAGTTGCCGAGTCCTCTGCGGTGGCCTCCGCAGCCGCAGCCCCCTCCCCTCCACCCGACCCCGCCCGCGCCAGCGCCACGATCTCCGCCAGAATGCTGATCGCCACCTCTTCCGGGCGCACGGCCCCGATGTCCAGCCCGGCCGGGCCGCGCACCTTCTCGATACGGCTGCCGCAAGCACCCCTGGCGGCCAGATACTCGCGCACCTGGTCCATCCGTTTCGGCGAAACGACCACGCCGAGGTAGTCCGCGCGCGCGGCCAGAAGCCGCTCGACGGCGTCTTCGTCGCCCCGTCCCATGGTGGCCACGACGGCGTACAGCGCGGCGCCTTGGGGGCGCGACGCGTACTTGGAGGCGAACTGCCCATCAAGGATCCCGACGCGTTCTCCAACGGGATCTTCTCCCGCCTCAGTCGCTGCGGCCGCGTCCGCGCCATCCGCCACCACGACCCGATAGCCCATTGCTTCGCCCAGCCGCGCCACCGCATCCGCGATCGGCGAAGCGCCGACCACCACCAGACGGGGAGCAGGATACACCGGATTGATATGCACTTCGACCTTCCCTTCGCTGCCACAGGACATCGGTACGGAGATCACCTCCCCGCGCGGTTCCATCGACCCGCCGAAGGCAAGCAGACGCGGTTGGCGCTCCGCGAGCGACGCAATGGCGTGGCGGGTCACCTCGGGCAGGGTGCAACTGCCGCCGATCCACCCGTGCACGCTCCCCTCGGCCGTGATGACCGCGGTGTTGCCGGACGCCGCCGAGCTGGGGCGTTCCCGCCGGACCACGGTCGCGATCGCGTAGGGTGTTTCCTGGTCCAGCAGGCGCGCCGCGAGGCGGAGCAGGTCGCTATCCATGGTTCGCGAGCGCCTGACGGATCCACTCGTAGTCGGCCGGGCGGTCCAGGTCCCGCGCGGCTTCGGCGGACCAGTCGAGCTCGACCGCTTCATCGAGGTGGCGCCGAACGACTTGGCGGCCGCACCGGGCGTCCATGTTCCGGAGTTCGCCGAAAAGGCGGCGGTCGTAAAGGATGGGGGGGGCATTGACCTCTCCGCCGTAACGGGATGCCACCAGGGGAGCGCCGGATTCGCGGTAGCGCTCGACCAGCGCGCGCAGCATCGGGGCGTTGACCAGCGGCATATCGGCCAGCATCACGATGGCGGCCGCGCAGGCGGTCGGTTCCACCGCCCCGATCCCCGCCGCCACCGACGTGTGCGTCCCATGCGCGTGCTCACCGTTGAAGACGTTTCGGCACCCTAAACCGTGCAATGCGCCCGTCACCGCCTCACGCGCATGCCCGGTCACGACGATCACCGGATCCAGCCCGGCGACGATCGCCGTGCGGGCGGCACGCCGCACCACTGTCTCGCCGTTCAGCTCGAGAAGCAGCTTGTTGCGGCCCATGCGTGTCGAGGCACCCGCCGCGAGGATCACGGCCGCGATCTGGTGGGCGGCATTCGCGTCATGGCGGGTGGCATTCGCAATCTGGCGGGTGGCATTCGCAGTCGGCCGGCCTGGCGTCTCGGCCACCTCCGGCTGTCCGCCACCGTTCCTCACCCGCCGACTCCGCCCCGCCCCAGGGGCATCGCGCTCTCCACCCACGCCGACCACCACAGCGACGCCAGCATGCGCGCCCCCGCAGCGAGACGCTCCGCGGCGAAGGCACGTGCGGCGGGATCCGCCGGTGCCTCCGGGTCGAAGCCCACGTCGCGGTCGAGCCGGTACAGGGTCTCCACCTCGGCGTGGGATTCGAGGATGTGGCGGCGGACGGCCTCCCGCGCCGCGCCGGCCACCGACACCGGCTCTCCCGCGGACATTTGGCGCGCCAGGTCGGCATCCGTCAGATGCGCCTCGACGAAGTAGCGCTCGAAGCGCGCGTGGAACCCGTTGTCGCGGGTGTACCCCTCGGGGTTCGGGGTGTCACGGTCCCAGCCGTTGAAGTGAATGGTGGTGTGGTGGGGCTGGGAGGCGTCGGTCACGTAGTGCCCCAGGATGCCGGCGTCGTTGACGATCCGCTCCTCGATCCACTCACGCCGCTCGGGGTCCGTCTCGGCGGACCACATCCGCCATCCGTTTACCGTGCGCTGGTACAGTTCCATGATCCGGTACGGGAGGAAGCCGGCGTCACGCTCGGGGCGCTCCAGGCCCGCCTCGTAAAGCAACCTCAAATAGGTGAACCGGTCGGGCGCATCAAGGGCGCCGTCGGGCACGTTTTCCAGGTCGACGTAGTGATCGTACTGGAAGGCCTGGTCCATCTCGCGACGCACGCGCACGCGCCAGCGGTCCGGCTCCGGGTTGAGGTAAACCAGCTGGGGACCGGCGTCGCGGAAGAAGGCGGGCATTTCGCCGGGAAGGGTGGCGGCGGCGGCCCGTGCAGCCATTTGATGGCCCGCGTAGCCCCAGGGCGGCCTGGATCCGGGGTCACGGGGAGCCGACCAGCCGGTCAGGAGCAACGCCAGGAAGCACGCCCCCCCAAGCGACGCCTTTCGCAACGATGTCATCGGGCCACCTCCTCGCGCGCCATCACGAACGGCGATCTCTGCACCGTCGGCATGACCAGCATGTTCAGCACGTTCACCCGCGGCCGTGTGTTCAGCACATAGTACACCGCGTCGGCAATGTCTTCAGGCATGAGCGAATCAACTCCTTCGTAGACGGTCCGGGCGCGCTCCTCGTCGCCCCTGAAGCGGACCAGCGAAAACTCCGTCTCGACGAGCCCCGGATCCACCGAGGACATCCGCACCCTCGTCCCCACCAGGTCCAGGTTCGCGGCATCGGTCAGGGCCCGCACGGCGTACTTCGTCGCGCAGTAGACGTTGCCTTTCGGGTAGACCATGTGCCCGGCGATGCTCCCGATGTTCACCACATGCCCGCTGTCGTGCGCGATCATCCCGGGCAGGATCGCACGGGTCACGTTGATGAGCCCCTTGACGTTGGTGTCGATCATGTCGTCCCAGTCCTCGTGGCTCCCCTCCTGAAAGGTGTCGAGGCCGCGGGCGAGACCGGCGTTGTTGAGCAGGATGTCGACCGTCACCCCCTGCCCATCGAGCCATTCCGCGAACGCCGCCACACCGTCACGATCCCTCACGTCGAGCTCCCGCCGGATGACATCGACACCGCTCACGGCGGCGAGATCGGCGGCCAGAGTCTCCAGCCTTTCGCTCCGACGTGCCACCAGAACGAGGTGAACCCCCGCCCCGGCCAGCGTTCGGGCGCACGCCTCGCCGATCCCGGCGGTCGCGCCGGTGACAACCGCGGTCTTGCCTCGGATTCGATTCATGTAGGACGTGTCGTGACTGCCCCGGGACGCGGCGGGGCGGCAAAGGTTTCCGTGCGCTCTCGGGGTGGCGAAAGGGGCTCTCGCCGAAGGATCGCCGGGACGCGCCATACTAACCGGATGAAATCGGGGCCAGCAAGGCCGTATGGCGGCCGGAGCGCGGGAATGCGGCCGGGATCGGGTCTTCCCAAACGACCAACCCCGGTACAGAATAGGACTCCCCGCGCGGCCCATGCGCCGGACGCCACACGCCCACCTCGACGAATCAACCCAGGAGCCCACCGTTGAGCCACGCCAAGGTCACCCACTACCGCGTCGCGGACCAGCCGACCGAAGAGCTGAACCCGCTGATCTCCCGCAGCCTCATCACCGGCGAGCGGTCCATGCTCGCGCACGTGTACCTGAAGAAGGGCGCGGTCGTGCCGATGCACTCGCATGACAACGAGCAGATCACCTACGTCCTCGAGGGGGCGCTCAAGTTCAGGATCGGCGACGGGGGGCCGCAGGACCTGGTGGTCCGCACCGGCGAGGTGCTGCACCTTCCGAGCAACGTCCCCCACGAGGCCGAGGCGCTCGAGGACACGATCGACGTGGACGTCTTCACCCCGCCGCGGCAGGACTGGCTGGACGGCACGGATTCCTATCTGCGGGGTGGCGACGCCGGGGCGGAGGAATAGTGGGAATGGCCGGCAAGCTCGCGAGCAGCCCCTGGATCTGGAAGGACGGCAAGTTCATCCGCTGGGAGGACGCGAACGTCCACATCCTCAGCCTGGCGGTGCAGTTCGCGGCCTCGGTCTTCGAGGGCGTGCGCTGCTACGAGACACCGAGGGGACCCGCGGTCTTCCGGCTGCACGACCACCTTCGCCGCCTCATGACGTCGAGCCGCACCTACAGGATGCAGCCCGACCACTCGATCGACGAGCTGGTTGACGCGACGCTGGCGACGATCCGCAGGAACGAACTGACCTCGTGCTACATCCGGCCGATGGTGCTCCGGGGCTACGGGTCGTCGAGCATGCACCCGGAGCACAGCCCGGTCGAGACGTACATTCCGGTGTGGCCGTGGGGCGCGTACCTGGGCGAGGAGGCGCTCGAGCGGGGCGTGGACGTGTGCGTGTCGTCGTGGAACCGGCCGCGGCCGAACACGATCCCGAGCGGGGCGAAGTCGTCGGGGAACTACACCCTGTCGACGCTGATGGTCACCGAGGCGTCAAGGCACGGATACGCGGAGGCGATCGGGCTGGGGCCCGGCGGACTGGTCAGCGAGGGGAGTGGGCAGAACCTGTTCCTGGTCGTGGACGGCGAGGTCGTTACGCCGATCCTGGACGGCACCTCGCTGTCGGGCATCACGCGCCACACCGTGCTCAAGATCGCCGAGGAGCTGGGCTACACGGTGCGGGAACAGCTGGTCTCGCGCGAGATGCTCTATGGCGCCGACGAGATGTTCTTCACCGGAACCGCTTCGGAGGTGACTCCGATCCGGTCGGTCGACGCGCTGGAGGTGGGCGAGGGGCGGCGGGGGCCGGTGACCGGGGCGATTCAGGCGCGGTATCTGGAGCTGGCGAAGGGAGAGGGACCGGATCCGTGGGGGTGGGTGACGTATTTGTAAGGGATCGTCCTACCCCGCCCCATCCAGCGCCAGCACCGCCCCCAACAGCACATCCGCCCCACGAGTCACGTCCTCAGGGGCCGTGTATTCACGCGGTGAGTGACTGATCCCGTCCCGGCTCGGGACGAAGATCATCCCGACGGGACCCAGTTCCGCCATGCTCTGAGCGTCGTGCCCGGCACCGGACGGCATACGCAGGTGGGAATACCCGAGCGCGTCCGCTGACGCCTCGATGATGTCGCGGAAGCGCGGGTCGGTGGGCGCGGCGAGGCTCTCGTAGAAGCGGTCGAGTTCGATGGCGACTTCGTGGTCCGCCGAGACGGCGCTGGCACGGCCCTCGATCTCGTCGAAGACGCGCGCGATCTTGTCCATCTCCAGGTCGCGGATTTCGAGCGTGGCGCGCACCTCGCCCGGCACGACGTTGGGCGCGCCCGGCACGGCCTCGATCCGACCGACGGTGGCGACCTGTCTACCCTCCGTGTTGGTGGCGACATCGTTCACGGCACGGATGAAGTCGGCGGCGGCGACGAGGGCGTCGCGGCGCTGGTTCATGGGGGTCGTCCCGGCGTGATTCTGGGCGCCGCGCACGGTCACGTTCCAGCGCCGGATCCCGACGATGCCTTCGACCACGCCGATCTGGATGCCCGCCGCGTCCAGAACCGCCCCTTGCTCGATGTGCAGTTCGAGGAAGCCGGCCATGGAACCGGGTTCGCGCCGCGCCTCGTCGAGCCGCGCGGGGTCGCCGCCGAGACGGGTGATGCCGTCCCGTATGGTGAAGCCCGATGCGGTCACGATGTCGAGTTCATGCGGTTCGACGCGGCCGACCAGTGCGCGGCTGCCGGTCTTGCCGCCCTCTTCGTTCTGGAAGATGACGACCTCGAGGGGGTGGTGGAGGTCGACGCGGTGGTGGTGCAGGGTGAGGGCGATTTCGAGGGCCGCCGCTACGCCCAGGTGTCCGTCGTAGCTGCCGCCGGCGGGGACGGTGTCCAGGTGGGAGCCGATGATGATCGGGAGGGCGGCGGGATCAGTGCCGGGACGACGGCCGATCAGGTTGCCCGCGAGGTCGATGGACACTTCGAGGCCGCTCTGCCCCATGGCCTGCGCGGCGTAGCGGCGGCCCGCGATGTCCTCGGCGCTGTAGGCGAGGCGGGTCGTGCCGCCGTCGTCGGTGCCGCCGAACTGGCGGAAGACCCGGAGGATCGCGTTGAGGCGCTCGCCGTCGACACGGAGGGGTTGGGCGGGTGGGGGGTCGGGAATGGCCGGGCGGGTCGGCGAACCGGCGGAAAGTCGCGAGGGGAGCACGGCCACCAGGGCTGCCAAGGCCTTCAGGAAGCCCCGCCGTGGGTGCGGGTAAGGGGAATCGAGTAGCGGATCTGGGGTCATTCGTCGTATCCTGGCAGGCCGTGAAGGAAGGTTCGCGGGACGACTCGCCGCCGCGCGGAGGACGTGCCGCCGGCGTGATCGCAAGACCCCCCGGACCGTTCCCACTTGCACCCTCCAGAATAAGGCAAACCGACACCGTTGCACGAGGATGTCTTCGACTTCGACGGCAACTACGGGGAGCGATACGAGGCGCTTGCCCGCCGGGTCATCCCTGGGTACCGGACGCTCTTTCCGATGTTCACGGCGCTCATCGAACCGGAGCTTCCCCGGAGGGGCCGGGTGCTGGTGGTGGGCGCGGGAACCGGTATCGAAATCGTCCATCTCAAGCGGGCGCGGCCGGACCTGCGCGTGCACGGGGTCGACCCGTCGGACCAGATGCTCGAGCTGGCGGAACGGCGTGTCGCCGAAACGGGAGTGGGTGACGGTGTGACGCTTCAGCACGGCTACGCTGCCGACGTTGCCACCACCCCCCTCTTCGATGCCGCCACCCTCATCAACGTCCTCCACTTCGTCCCCGACGACGGTGGGAAGGCCGCGCTGCTGGCGGACATCGCACGGCGGCTGAGGCCCGGTGGCGTCTTCGTCTTCTACGACCTGCACGGGGGCGACACGCCGGAGGAGCATGAGCGTTACCTTTCGGCGTGGCGGCGCTACTGGAAGCTCCGTGACATGAGCCCGGAAGAGATGCGCGACTTCAACGACCGGATCCGCGAGGGGATTCACTTTTCGCCGGCGTCGCGGAGCATCGAACTGGCAATTGCTGCCGGGTTTGAGGAGCCGGAGCGGTTCTACAAGAGTCTGTTGTATGGGGGATGGACGTTTCGGCGGAAGGGAGAGGGTGCATGACGAGTGATTCGGCAAGGCGTGCCCAGCGCACCATCGGTCGAGTGCGCAGGGTGTTCGCGTACTCCGGCCTCACGCTCGCGCTGAACCCCTGTGCCGCCGTGGCGGGAGTCCAGGACTCGGCCTCGGTCGGCGTCTGGGATCTCCACCCGGAACAACGGTGGCAGGTCTCCGAAAACCTGCGGATTGGGGAACGCGATGGCGAAGGACCTGCCGTATTCGGGTACGCCCGATGCGTCGCGGTCGATCCGATGGACCGCATCTGGGTGGTTGACGTCCAGGCGGACGAAATCCGGGTTTTCGGAGCCGATGGGAAGTTCGTACGCACCGTGAGGACGATGGGCGAACCTGCCCGGGAATTCCAGGATGTCCGGACCGCGTTTTCGGGACCGGGAGAGGAGATCTGGGTCCCGGAGCATTCCGTCCGGCAATACCAGGTCTACGACACTGCCGGAACCTGGATTGAGAGCCATGGGTTTGTCCTCGGACGAAGCCCGGGGTTGTCGCAGGCCTGGACCCGGCAGGGGCTGATGGTCGTTCGGGAAGCTACTTCTCCGAATGCCAACACGGTCAGGTTCTATGAGCGAGTGGACGGAGCGCTCAGGGCGACAGGCCGCACCGCCGAGTGGCCCCTCATGCGGTTCCCCACCCCACCAATCACGACGGGGGCTGGAGGGTTGACATTCACCGTCCAAGGGGGGATCCCGTTTGCCACCCGGCCCGGCATCTTCTTCGGATCCGACCTCGACCTCTGGTTGGCCGACCAGATCGGCCTGGATCGCTATGGGGTTGCCCGGGTCGCTCTGGGCACGCTGGAGGACCTGCTCGCGATTACCCACCGGTACGAACCCGTCGCCGTTCCGGACTCGATCCGCAGAGCGGCCGCGGACTCGTTGATCGCGCGCCATACCGGTGGTACCAGGAGGTTGCTCACCGACATCGACTGGAGAGAGTTCCCGCGCCACTATCCGGCATTCGAGAACATCCATGTTGCGCGCAATGGGGAAGTTTGGGTCCGTCGCACTATGGCCGGAGGACTCATCGGATTCGATGTCTTTGCGCCCGACGGTCGGTACCTGGGACAGCCGCTGGTGCCGCCGAGTCTGGGTGCCATGGAAATACAGGTCATCACGGAGAGAGGCATCTACGCCATCGACACCAGCGACGACGGAGTGCAGCATGTCGTTCGATTCGACGTTTCGGGAACTCGCCAGCCCCGCACCGCTGCCGGCTTCCTGGTCGGATGCCGAAGGCCTCCGCCGTCATCGATCGGACGCGTCAACCTCCGGATCCCGTAATCCTGTACTCCCGCGGCGGCTCCATCCCCAGCAGGTGCTCGACGAAGTAGTCCCACGTGCGACGCACCGCGTACGGCTCGTTGGCGTACCCGTGATTGCGGTTCGGCAGCACGAACATGTCGAAGTCCTTGTTGTGCGCGATCAGCTCGTCGATGACGCGGATCGTCATGTTGGGGTGCACGTTGTCGTCAAGCGTGCCGTAGTGCAGCAGCAGCTTGCCCTTGAGGTTCGCGGCCAGATCCTGGTTGGCCTGGTTGGCGTAGTTGTCGGTGCCGTCGGGGTTCTTCACGAGCTGTCCCTGGTACTTCTCGGCCCAGGTGTAGAAGTAGCCGCGGTTGTCGTGGTTGCCGGCGCCCGACACCGCGACCTTGAAGAAGTCGGGGTAGCGGAGGATCGCGTCGGTGGACGAGAAGCCACCCCCCGAGTGGCCGAAGATGCCCACCCGGCCCAGGTCCATTTGCGGATGGCGTCCAGCCAGCTCCTTGAGCGCTGAGATGTGATCGGGAAGCCCGTTGTCGCCCATGTTGCCGTAGTAGGCGTCGTGGAAGGCCTTGGAGCGGAAGGGTGAGCCGAAGGCGTCGACCTGGAAGACGATGAAGCCTAGTTCGGCGAGCGCACGGCCATTGCCCCGCCCGGAGGTCGAGAAATCGTATAGCGTGACCCCGCCGATCTGGGGACCCGGATAGATGTAGTCGACCACCGGGTAGGCTGCATCCGGGTCGAAGTTGGAGGGGAACCAGAGGAGGCCGTAGACGTTGGTGGTGCCGTCGCGGCCCTTGGCTTCGAAGGGGACCGGGGGGACCCAGCCGGCTTCCTCCAGGCGGGAGATGTCGGCGGTCTCGACTTCCTGGACCACGCGGCCGTTCTGGTCGCGGACGACGGCAAGGGGGGCCATCGTGGGGGTGGAATACTGGTCGACGAAATAGCGGCCCGAGGGGGCTGGGACGATCTGGTGGACGGCGTCCTCGGGGGTGAGGAGGCGGGGCTGCGAACCGTCGAGGCCGGCGCGGTAGAGGTGGACATGGTAGGGGTGCCGGCCCTCCTCGCGGCCGACTCCGGTGAAGTAGACGGTGCGGTCGGCCGCGTCCACGCGCATGACATCGAGGACCAGCCAGGGGCCGGATGTGACGCGGTTTTTCAGGTTCCCCGCCCCATCGTAGAGGTAGAGGTGGCCGAAACCGTCCCGCTCGGACCACCACAGGAACTCGGAGCCGTCGCCGATCACCCGCCACGCCGGCTGGTAGGACATGAACTGGTTGAGTTCGACGTAGGTAGGGCCGGTCTCTTCCAGGAGCTGGGTCGCGGCGCCGGTGGCGGCGTCGACGCGGAAGAGTCTGTAGGTCTTGAAGTCGCGGGCGCGGTGGGTGTAGAAGACCTGGCTGCCGTCGGCGGTCCACTGTACGGCGGCATAGGTCGTGTCGCCGCGCGTGTATTCACCGGGTCCCGGGTCGACCTCGGCGCGGACGCCGGAGCGACTTTCCACGTCGAAGATCCACAGCTCGGTCGTGGGGATGATCGAGTCGCCGGGGAGCGGGTAGGCCCACGAGTGCAGGATGGGGCGGCCGTCGGCGGCTTCGAGGAGGTGGAAGCGCCCCACTTCGCGTTCGTCGTAGCGGTGGGTGGCGATGCGGCGCGAATCGGGCGACCACTGGAGCATGGGCGATCGCTTGCGACCCTCGCGGCGCACGGTGATCTCCGAGCAGCAGCCCTCGGGGATCGCGCCATAGCCGTAGTCCTTCTCGCCGTCGTGGCTGAGCTGCACCTCCTCGCCGCTCTCGGCGTCGCGCACCCAGAGGTTCTCGTCACGGGTGAAGGCGATCCAGCGGCCGTCGGGGGAGGGGCGATCCGCAACGGAAGGTGCGGGGTCGGCGGTGGGGCCGGAGCAGGTGTAGGCCTCGATGTCGCAGCGCCACCTGACGGTGTCGGCCAGGTGGAACCGGATGGAGCGGCCGTCGTCGGCGAACTCGAAGGTGGTGAAGGGGAGCTTGTTGCCCTCGTAGGCGGTGTCGGCGGCCATGGAGAGGGCGGAAGCGAGGCGGGCGTGGTCGAAGGCGAGGGTGCGCGAGGGGGCCGCCGGGTCGACGACGACGAATTCGTGCCCCGACTCGGTGCGGCTGCGGAACCAGAAGCGGTCGCCGTCGAAGAATTCGGGGGTGACTTCGTTGCCCGCCACCAGCTTGGCCGCGTGCCAGGGCAGGAATTGTTCTGCCCGGGCGTAGTCGCGTTCGGTGACCTGCTGGGCGGCGAGGGGCTGGGCGGTGAGCGACATGATCGCAGTCGCGACAAGGAGGGCGCTTGCGATGTCATGCCGAGGTGGGCGAAGGAAGGGCACCATGGGGTCCTCGGGGTCGTGTGTGTCGGGCGTTTCGGAGCTGTCGGGCATCCCGGAATCCGCCGCACGTCGTGCGACGGCGGGATTCTGGCTGTCCGGTTGTACCGCCGGTATTTTGGCCCGGCGCAAGATCCTTTGCCAGACCCGTTCACCCGTTTCGCTGCCAGGGAGCCATCTCATCATGCCCCGTGTCCCCGTCCCCTTCGTCCTGGTGGGCCTCTTCGCCGCGATCCTCCCACTCGCCACCACCGCCCAGGAATCGCTCGACCCCGAACGCGACGCGATGTACGCCCGCTACATGGCGATCCCCACCCTGGTCAAGGGCGGCGTGGTCTGTCCCGATGCCGGCCTTCTCGGAGGGGGTCCCTGCCCCGTCAACTGGATGCCCGACGGCCAGAGCTTCTGGTTCGTGGAGGGCCAGCCCGACCAGACCGTCATCTACCGTTCCGACCCGGCCACGAGCACCACCGAACCCCTCTTCGACACCGAACGGCTGCGCGAGGCGCTCACCCCGATGCTGGGTCACCCGCCTCCCTACCAAGGACTCCCCTTCGCCAGCTTCACCTTCGTCGGCGGCAGCGACCGGACCGTGCGCTTCACCTTCGAGGACCGATCCTTCCAGCTCGATCTCGACAGCTACACGGTCACCCCGGCGTCGCCGGCCGAAGCGGAGGCCGCCGAGCGCGCCCGGCCCCGCACCGTCCGCGAAGGCTTCACCGCCGGGGCGCCCGCGGTCATGGAGGTGCCCTCGCCCGATGGCCGCTGGCTGCTGACCGAGAAGGATCACAACCTCTGGGTGCGCGCCGGCTTCGACGGCCGCGAGCAGCCGGTCCTGGAGGACGGCGAGGAAGACTACGCCTGGAGCGTGGAGGGGGCTTCGTGGGCACCGGACGGAGCCCGCGCGGCGGTCATGAAGCTCGACACCCGCCGCATGCCCCGCGTCCCGATCCTCCATTGGCTGAAACAGACCGAGGAAGTCGAGTTCGCCCCCTTCTCCAAGGCGGGCAACCCTTATCCGCGCCAGGAGCTGCACATCGTCGACATTCCGGGCCGCACGGCCGTGGCCATCGATATCGGTGATCAGGACCAGCTCCTCAGCCCGGTGGGTTGGCTGCCCGACGGTTCGGAGTTCCTCTTCCTCAGGATGCTGCGGAGCTACCAGACCCTCCACCTGCTCGCCGCGGACCCCGCCACCGGCGAAACCCGGATCGTCCTCGAAGAGACCCAGCCCACCTTCATCAAGGGGATCGGCACCACCCCGTCGTGGCGCGCGCTGGCCCGCCCGCTCTCCGACGGCGAACGCTTCCTCTGGATCAGCGAGCGCGACGGCTGGGACCACATCTACCTGTACGGCATGGACGGCGGGCTCATCCGCAGGCTGACCGAAGGGGAGTGGCCGGTGGTGGGAATCGTGCATGTCGACGAGGCGGCGGGCGTCGTCTACTTCAACGGGCACCGGGAAAAGCGGCCGTACGACACGCATCTGTACAGGGTGCCGCTGGACGGCGGCGACGTGGTCAGGCTCACCGAGGGCGACGGACAGCACAGCACCGCGATCTCGCCCAACGGCCGGTTCATCGTCGACACGCACTCGAGCATCAGCCGCCCACCCCGCACCGAGGTGCGCACCACCGGCGGCGACTTCGTCTACACCGTGACCGAGGCCGACGTGAGCGCCCTCGACGAACTGGGGTGGACCCCTCCCGAGGAGTTCGTGGTCAAGGCCGCCGACGGGGAGACCGACCTCTACGGCGTCATCTTCAAGCCGCACGACTTCGACCCCAACGCGAAGTACCCCGTCATCGACTACATCTACAACGGTCCCTTCATCACCTGGGTCCCCAAGACCTTCCTGGATGGACGGGCCGTGACCCAGGCCGCGCTGGCCCAGCTCGGGTTCGTGGTGTTCATGGTCGACGGGCGGGGCACGACGGAGCGCGGCAAGGCCTTCCAGGACGTGGCGTACCGCAACTTCGGCCGCAACGAGATCCCCGACCATCGGGCCGCACTCGAGAACGCGGCGGCCACCCGTCCCTGGATCGACCTGGAGCGCGTCGGCATCCACGGCGGCTCGTGGGGCGGCTACATGACCGCGCGCGCCATGCTGCTGGAGCCCGACTTCTACGATGTCGGCGTCGCGACCAACGGTGTCTTCGACATTCACGACCAGGCGTCGATGGCGATCGAGCCCTACATGGACCTGCCCTCGGAGAACCCTGAGGGATACGAGTACGGGTCAAGCCTGAGACTGGCCGGCAACCTGAAAGGGAAACTCCTCCTGATCCACGGCACCAGCGACGTGAACGCCACCTTCTCGGCAACCATGAAGCTGGTCGAGGCGCTCATCCGGGCCGGGAAGCCCCACGACCTGATCGTGGTGCCGGAGCAGCCGCACTGGTTTACGGGACAGAGCGCGGCGTTTGTGGATGCCGCGAGCCGGCGGTACTTCCAGGAACACCTGCTGGGATTGGGGGGTATGGGGCGGGCGATGATTCCGTAGCGCCGAAACATCTGCCGGGACTGAACGGTAGGGCGGCGGGTGCGATTCCCCGGTGTCAGCTGGAACCCCGGCGTCGAGCGGAGCAGCGCAGAGGATTGAGGATTGTGAAGAGAAACCCAGCGGAGTCGTTATGTACACTACAGTTTCCATAATGGAAAGTAATCATTACATCTTGCAGAACTGGAGCGGGGCGGCTCGGGCCAGAAGCATCGTCGGTCGAATGCCGGTGGGGTTCTTCTGCGGGCTACTCGCGCTCGCCTCCGTGGCAACCCTGGTGCTCTCGCCGGAGGTTGCGGCCCAGGGTTCGCCGCGGCGTGACCAGGTGACGTCTGTTTCCAGCGCCATTGAGGAAGCCCGGCGCAGCCCGTTTCATGCCCGGCCGGGCGGTGCTATTGCGGAGTTTGGATTGCCCTGGTTTTCAGCAAGCCGCAGGCCCGGACTCATGGGCAGGTCAACCTACCAGGTGCCGAGTGCGGATATTGCGTCGCCCACGGCTATTCTCGGGGCATCGCTCCTTGGGACGTTGGTCGGGCATTCTCTCGTCGGACTGGTGTTCGCATGCGTGAACAGTGACTCCCAGGACTGGTGCAAGCCGCTGGGGCCCTACGGCGGCGCAGCGCTCCTATGGGGTACCGTCGGAGCAGCCGTAATCGCACCGGCCTGGGCTGCCAACTTCGCCGGAGCTTCCTGGTCCAGGTCCGTACCGGGGTCGCTGCTCGGTGCCGGGACGGCGTGGCTGGGTGTTGCATGGGCCACCTCCTCCCCGGAACGGCAACTGGGATGGGAGGCGGTCGCAGCCGCTTCGCTGATTCACGCCGGGATCACAACGCTGGTCCCCGTGGTATGGCCGGATGGACGCTCTCCGTAAGCTCCCTGTGGAACGACGCCTCCCCACCTGGACGGAGACCCTCGATCGCGCAAGAACCGAGAGCCGCCCGGGCGAAGGTCCCGCCGTAGCCGCGCGCGAACGTCATCACGACGAGGGCCGCCGAGAAGGTGACCACCTGGCAGGGGACGTGCAGGACGGGTCCCTGGGTGAGGAAGGGGGTGGGGCGGGCCGGGTCGAAGAGGTCGAGAGGGGTGAGGTGTTCCAGGACTTGCGGGACTCCGGGGCCGACGAAGGCCAGCATGCAGTGTCCATCGGTGGTTTCGGTGAAGCCGCTGGCCTGAGGCGTCGGGGGTGACGGACCCTCGCCAAGGTGCCAGATCGCCACCTGGGTTCGGTTCATGCGATTGATGACGAGCGGTCCGTGAATGCCGACCTGGCCGAACTCTTCGGGCACGGGCAGGTCCATGGACGTTTGGGCCGCAAGATGCCGGTCCTGAAAGTCCCAGCGACGCCGGTGGCTCAGATCGACGAGCCACGGACCCGGGTGGTCATCCTCGTCTTCGTAGCGCAGAACCACGGTCCAGCCGTCGCGAAGTTCGGTCTCGGCGGGCGTGCCGTCGAAGGTGACGGGGGAACGGCGGTAGGGGGGTCTCACGAGCGCAGTTTCCTACCCTCGGGGTCGTAGAAGGGCGGTGGGACGACTGTAGCGGTGCAGGACTCCGGACGGCCCGGTCGCTCCTCCTGTCGGATGAGGATCCTGCCCCCCCTCCCCGCCACCCCCTCACGCACCAGCGCCATCCCGTACTGCCACCCCAGCGCCTCGCTGCGGCGCGTCGTGCACACGTACCCCACGATCTCGTCACCATCGACCACCACCGCCCCGTCGCGGGGCGATCCCGACCCTGGCTCACCGCCATCGCGCCCGGCACGACCCCGCCCACTACCGTCCACCCGGAACCCCACCAGCTTCATGCGGTCCGGCTGCTTCTCACAGGCCCGTAGCGCCGGCGCCCCAACCTTCTTCGACACCGTGTCCTCGCGGTCCCACAGCCACCCCATCCCGATGTCCGTCAGCGTGACGCGCGCCTCCGACTCGGCCCCGATGATGACGTGCCCCTTCTCGGCGCGCAGACAGTACTGTGCCTCCAGCCCGAAGGGTTGAATCCCGAAGTCGGCACCCGCCTCGATCAGCAGATCCCACACGTACCGGCAATAGCTGGACGGGACGTGCAGTTCGAAGGACAGCTCGCCGACGAACCCCAACCGCAGGCAGCGCGCCTCGACCCCGTCCCCGACGGTGATGCGCCGGCATCCCAGGTAGGGGAACGCCCCGTTCGAAACGTCGGCGTCGGTCACCCGCTCCAGCACCTTGCGCGCGTTGGGCCCCGCGATGTTCAGCGAGCCCAGCACGTCGGTGAGGTTCACCAGGTTGTAGTCCCACCCGTCGTAGCGTGTGTGATAGCGGAACCATTCCACCGTCGTGCCCGCGCGGCCGGAGCTGGTGGTGAGGTAGTAGTCGTTCTCGCCCACCCGGACGACCACGCCGTCATCAACGAGTTGCCCCATGTCGTTGCACATCGCCGAGTACTTGCAGCGCCCGTGCCGCGCCCCGCGCATGTCCGAGATGTAGACGCGCTGCAGCGCCTTGAGCGCATCCGGACCGTAGATGCGGAACTTCCCGAGCGGCGAGCTGTCCAGGATCCCCACATTCCGGCGCACGTTGCGGATCTCGTCACGGCACGCCCGGTCCTCGCTGAAGTAGCGGGCGCGCTCCCAAGCTCCGGCGCGGCGGAAGATGGCGCCCCGCGCGGCCAGCTCCCCATGCAGCGGCGTGCGCTTGTGCACGTCGAGGTTCGGCCCCGCCAGCGTGGCCAGGCTGGGCGGAGCCAGCGGGGGCCGCACCGTGGTCGGCATCGCTGCCTCGACCGAATCGCCTCTCAATTCGGCCATGATCATGGCCAGGTTCTGCCCCGCGACCCGGTACTGGCCCGGCCCGAGCCCGAACCCCCCGAAGCGCTTGGCGAGTTCCGGCACGTCGAACCCCTGGCGGGCGGACTCGACGACGTTCTTGTAGGTGCCGTCCTCGTCGAGGTCGACGAACGCCTTCGCACCGCGCCCGATCCCGGGGCCATGGCGGATGTCGCATCCGGCGACCGGGCCGGGGAGGGCGGCGGCGGCACGCCGGGCGGTGGCGGCTGCGGCGCGCCGAGCGGTGCCGACCGAAGCGGCGCCGTGCCGATCGGTTGCCTCTGCCTCGCGCCCGCCGGTGGCTGCTGATTTGCCGGCCGGGTCCTGCGCACCGTCGAGGCAACAAGTGACGGCACGATACCCCGCCAGCCTCCCCGACACCTCTATCGATCGCGGGTCGCGCAGCCCCGTCATGCTCCCGGCCACGAACACGCCCGGCGGCAGCTCGATGGGCTGGTAGCTGTGGGTGTGGGAGCAGTAGGCCAGCCGCGCTCCGACGCTTGCCAGCAAGCCGATGCGAGCCTGCATTCCCGCGTTGGCCACGAGCAGGTCGCACTGGAAACGACGCGATCCGGCTCCGTTCAGCGGACGCAGCTCGCACGCACTGACGCGCCTGCGGCCGATCGCGCGGGATGCGGCCCATCCGGCAAGCACGGGGATGCTCCGCTCCTCGAGCGCCGCAACCAACTCGGGGTCCTGCCTCCCCGCCTCCCGCGCATCGGCCACGGCGCGGATCTCCAAGCCCAGCTCCGCCAGGTCGATCGCGGCCTCCAGTCCCAGGTCATCCCCCACGCTGAAGACGGCCACCCTACCCGGCCTGACCGCATACGTGCGCGCCAACCGCCACGCCGCCCCCACCTGCATCGCGCCGGGACGGTCGTTGTGGTCGAACACCAGCGGCCGGTCCATGCACCCGGCGGCAACCACGACCGTCTCCGCGCGGCACTCCCAGTGGCACTCCCGGAACGGGTCGTCTTCAGACCCGATTGTAAACCCCGTCACCAGGTTCTCGCCCCACACGCCCGTGACCGGCGAGCTTGTGAAAACCTTCACGATCTCCGGGGACCGCGACTGCACCTCGAGCAACCGCGCCGCCAGCGCTTCTCCCCGCCGATGGAGCGCCTTCCCGTCAAAATCCCGCGTCCTCCAGTCCAGGTGACCACCCAGCCAACCCCGCCGCTCGAACAGACAGACCCTGAGCCCGCTCTCGGCGGCCGCAAGCGCCGCGGCCATCCCCCCCGCCCCACCACCAATCACCGCCACATCCGCATTCAGATACCGCTCGGCACGCACGCCGCTCTCCGCCCCCCCACCCTCGCCAATCCCCCGAGGATCCAGCATCCCGGTTCCCGCCATCCGCCTCAACCCGTTCTGAAAGAGCGGCCAGAGCCGGTAGGGACGATGGAAGAGCCGGTAGTAGAACCCCGCCGGCATCAGGCGGTCGAAGCGGTCGATGACGGCGAAACGATCGGTTCGCGGGTCACCGCGCACGTTCTGGGCACGCACCGACATCCCGGCCCGCAGCGCGGTCGTCTCGGCACACTCGTTCGGGACGCCGTCGATCGCCATGAAGGTGTTCGACGACTCGCCCTCCATGCTGTAGAGCCCGCGGGGGCGATGGTATTTCAGGCTGCGGCTGAAGACTCGGACTCCCACGGCGTAGAGCGCCGACGCCACCGTGTCGCCGGCGAACCCGGTCACGGGCCGGCCGAGGAAGGTGAAGGCCAGCGGCCGCGAGAAGTCGACCCGGCAGGTGGGTCCCGCGGGCAGGCGGCCTTCCGGCAGTCGGCCTGCGTCAGCCACCCCCGCCCCCCTCCACCTCCCGGTTCGTCCCCGGATCCCTCGTCACCCTGAACCAGACCCCGCACCCCTGCCCGTGATACCACCACTCCTCCTGCGGCGAAGCCTGCTCCCCCGCACCCGGAATCACCCGGAACTGCACCCACCGAAAGTGCTCCTCCGCGCTCAGCCCCTCCTGCGCCGGGCGCGGACCGCGCTCCTGCCCTCCGAAGGTGAACTCGTACACGTCGCGCTTGCCGCACACCGGACAGGTCAGCCGGAACGTCATCGTCGCCCCCCCATCAGTCCCAATGCCCGTACTTCATCACCGCCGCCATCTCGCCCGAGTAGCGATTCTCCAAAAAACGTTTCAGCTGAAACGCCCTGAGCATCTCCGGCCGCTCACCGCTCGCCATGTACTCCGCCATGTACTTTCCCGCCACCGGCCCCGACTTGAACCCGAAATACCCCCATCCCGCGTCAAGATACAGCCCGTCCCAACCCAGATCCCCCTCCATGATCGGCGCCATGTCCGGCGTCATGTCGGCGAGGCCCGCCCAGATGCGCATGAACCGCACTCCGCGCAGCGCCGGCATCAGCTCGACGAGAGCCTCGGCCTGGTGCTTCAGGTAATAGGCGGTCGCGTCGGTGGTGTAGTTGACCTGCGGGTCCATGTGCGCGCCGGTCGCGATCTCCCCCTTTAGCGTCTGGTTGGCGTAGACGTGGTACGCAGTCGAGCTGAAGACGTGGTGCAGGAAGGGCTTGAGGGGATGGGTGACCATCGCCTGGATCGTGAGGGGGTGGATGGGGAGTTCGATCTCCAGCATGGCCGCGATCGCGGTGCTGTAACCTCCCGCCATGATCCCGAGGCGGTTGCAGGCGATGTCGCCGAGGCTCGTGCGGACGCCGACTACGCGTCCATCGCGCACATCGATGCCCCGCACCTCGCACCCCTGGTGAATGTGCACACCCCGCGCGCTCGCCCCCTTCGCCAGCCCCCACACCACCGCGTCGTGCCTCACGATCCCACCCGGCGGATGGTACAGCCCCGCCTGAATCGGAAATCGCGGGCGGTCTGAAATGTCGAGCCCCGGAATCACCTCCGCGCACTGCCGCGGGTCAAGCAGCTCGGAATGCACTCCCATGAAGTTGTGCGTGCTCGCCGCCATCCTGAACGCGCCGACCGAGGCCTCGCTGTGCCCCAGCAGCAGACTCCCGCACTTGAAGAACATGAGGTTGAAGTCGAGTTCGTCGGTAAGGACGCGCCACAGCTTCAGCCCCTCGTCGTAGAGGCGCACGTTCTCGGCGGTGCGCTGGTTCGCCCGCACGATCGCGGTGTTCCGCCCCGATCCGCCGAAGCCGAGGTATTGGGACTCCAGGACCGCCACATCGCGGATGCCGTGGTTGCGCGCCAGGTAATACGCGGTCGCGAGACCGTGGACCCCTCCGCCGATGATGACGGTGTCGTAGTGGCGCTTGAGGGGGGCGGGGTCCCAGAGGCGGCGGAGCTTTAGCCAGTGCACCGGCCGCCTCCGGTCACGGGGCCCCCGGCGGCGGGCCACATTCCGCCAGCCGATCCCTCACCCGATCACCGAATACGACGAATCCGGATTCAGCGACCTCCGCCGGCTGAAGAAGCCGATGTCGCACGTCCTTCGCGTGTACTTGAGCGGCATCGTCACCGGCTCGGCGTCGTGATCCCGCCCCCCTTCGACCTTCTCGATCAGCTGCGCCATCAGCTTGCCCGCCACCGGGGCGTTCTTGAACTGGTTCCCCGAAGTCCCCACGGCCATGTAGAAGCCCGGCAGATCCGACTTGTCGTAGATCGGGATCCAGTCGTCGGACACGTCGTAGAGGTCGACCAGCCCACCGGTCTGGCCGGGAATCCCCAGCCCCTTCACCCGCTGCGCCTCGCGCATGACCTGGGTCTCCCACTGGTGGGTGAAGTTCGTGTTGTAGTCGTCGGGGTCGTCGACCCACTCCAGCACGTCGCAGGGCGGGTCCTCGGAGCCGATCAGGATGTGATTGCCGGTGGTGGGGCGAGAGTAGCAGCCGATGTCGCCGTCCGAGAGGAGCGGGGCGATCTGGTGGTAGTCCATGTCGGCGGGAGCCGGAACGTAGCAGACCTCCTGCTTGAGGGGACGGGTGGTGATGTTCATCCCGTCGAGCACGCCGGCCATGCCGTTGATGATGGCCGAGTGCGGTCCGCCCACGTTGACGACGACCGGGGCGTGGAGGGTGGAGCCGTCGGCCAGGCGCACCCCGGCCACCCGTCCCCCCTCATTCAGGATCTCCACCACCTCGGTCTTGAAGCGGAACTCGCCTCCACGCGCCTCACAGGCTCGCTGAACGTTGTGACAGGCCAGCGTCGGGTCGTCGATGTAGCCGGACTCGGGGATGTAGACCGCGCCGCGGACCTGCCCCCCGGTGGGCTCGCCGAAGCGGTCGTCCTTCAGGGTGACGGGAGGACCGTAGGAGCGCGTGTCGAGCCAGGGGAAGCGGGCGGCGACGTATTCGACCGTGAGGTCCTCGTAGGCGACATGAAGCTCGTCGAGCGCCGCCATTACGTTCACCAAGTCGTGGTTGCGGTGGTTCTTGAAAACCAGGCACCCCGTGTTCACGTACTTCGCCAGCCCCATCTCGTCGGGCACGCCCAGGTAGCGACCCCAGTCGAGCCAGTAGAAGTAGCTCTCGCGGGCCATCGCGCAGCCGTCCGGGGTGGAGTAGTGCAGCCGGATGATCGCGCAGGTGTTGCACGTCGAACCGGACCCGGCGGCGGGCTGCTTGTCGACGTTGAGGGTGCGGTAGCCGCGCTTGGCGAGTTCGAAGCCGGTGCAGACGCCGATCACGCCGGCGCCGATGATGATTGCGTCGTAGTGATTGTTCATCGATTCAGGATGTACGAA
Source organism: Longimicrobiales bacterium (assembly GCA_965211795.1). Taxonomy (GTDB): domain Bacteria; phylum Gemmatimonadota; class Gemmatimonadetes; order Longimicrobiales; family Gaopeijiaceae; genus Bin94. The sequence continues at coordinate 841,758 of OZ242973.1, read as the reverse complement.
CCAGACGCAACCCCGCAACGTACTGCACGCCCATCTCGTCGGTTCGGACCCCCCACACATGGGTGGCGTTGGCGTCACGCGGGCTGAACGATTCCGGGACGACGATTCTACGGATCGGCCCGTCGTCCTCGCGCTTGCGCACTGCGTACCAGATGCGGAGGTCGTCCTCCCCCGCCGGGCGGAACCAGATCTCGCCGTTCGACCGGAGCCCAATCGCCTGGGTCGCGGGCCAGTACTCCGGGATGATCATCTTGTCGCGAACCCTGTTTCTCCTCTGCGCGGGGGTGCCGTCGGCGAGAAAGGCCGCAAACTCATCGGCTGCTGCGTAGACTTCGTCTTCGGTGACGGGGATGGGGGGCAAGTGGATCCGACGAGTCCACACCGTGTCGCCCGCAATCGAAACTTCGATGAGTTCCAACAACCCCGGGGGCGACCGCGGTGAGCGGCTGAACACCACGCTGCCGTTCCACGGGTCCATGACAAAGTCGTCCGGCGCGACAAACGGCTGCCTGACCGCAAAAATCCCCCCCGCGCCAAGCGTAAGCCACGCGTCGCGATAGCCCAACAGGCCGAAGGTGTCGACTCCGAAGGACCCACCGTCCTGTGTGATCCTGACCACCGGGTGGGCATCTTCGGACATCTCTTCGGTCACTGAACCACTCCACACCAGAACAGCCGATGAGACTGCCCCTACGCTCCGATCGTCGAACATCGCGATGGCATGATAGAGCCTCCCGAAGGACGCGTCCCCCGACGGATTCATCGCGCGCTCGAGCCCGTCGGCCCGCACGAGGTCGCCGTCCAGGGAAAAGGTGGTGATCCGGAGCCCCTCGGCCACCTGAAACCCGTCATCGAAAAGGAAGAGACTCCCCGGCGACCCGAAGTCGCCCGGTCCGTCCCCCGCGCGGCCCACCCGTCCGATCAGGGTTCCATCGGGAGTCCAGATCGTCACCTCGAACGCCTGGCGGTCCAGCACGTAGACCCTCGATCCGTCGGGGGTCGGAACCACGCTGGTGATCCGGGCAAACAGCGCATCGCCCTCCATCTGGTCGCCGATTTCGTAGTGCGGTTCGGTGGTCCACTCCTCGACGGGGGTGAGGGTGACGGAGGGTTCGTCCGTGCAGGTGGCGAGTGCGCACGCGGCCAGCAGGGTGGTCAGGGTGGTCTTCTGGTTCATGGGCGGTCTCTTCCGCATTCAGAATCCGGTTCCACTGCGGATCCGCAAGGAACGCTAGGAAAGATCAACCGATAGAGGAAGGCGAACTCGCGATCCTTCGATGGCGGGACTGCGACCGGCCCATCTCCCTTCAGGCGCTATCCACCCACCCCGCGCTCCAGTCGCAGCCCCACCACATACCCCACATCCATTTCGTCGCGCCGAACCCCCCACACGTGGGTGTCGTTGACGTCATGCGGGACGAACGACTCCGGTGCGAAGACCTTCCGGATCGCACCCTCCTCGTCGCCCTTCCGCACGGCGTACCAGATGCGCCGGTCGTCGTGTCCCGGGGGCCGAAACCAGATCTCGCCGTTCGACATCAGCCGGATCTGGCGGACGGCGGGCCAGTACTCGGGGATCATCCAACTGTCCCGGATCCTGCTTTTCAGCTGCGGCCGCGCGGTGCCGGTCGACGCAGCCTGGGCGACCACGGCGGCCATCTCGTCCACCACGGCCGCAATCGAGTCTTCACTGAGCGGGATGGGCGGCAACTGAATCCGGCGGGTCCAGAGAGTGTCACCCGCGGTGGACACCTCGACCAGGTCCACTGCACCCGGAAGCGCGGTCCGTGCGCGACTGACGATGAGGCTGTTGTTGCGCGGGTCCTCCTGAAAGTGGTCGGGTGCGAGCCAGGGCTGATTGACCGGAAACGGATCCCCGTCCACCGGGATCGAGGCGAAGTAGTCCTTGAAGCTCGACAGGGCGAGCGTCTCGGCTGTCCACGAGCCGCGATCCTCTAAGACCCGGAGCAGCGCGAGGTCCTCGGTCGGATCAGGCGAGCCGGGCATCTCCAACGTGTGCGGAGACGCCAGGGCCATGAAGCTGCGGTCGGTGAACATGGCCCAGTACTGGACCCCGAAGGCCCGATAATCCACGCCGCGGGGGAACGCGTCGGTCCCCGCCAGTTCCCCGTCCCGGGTGAACCTGGTGATTCGCCGATCGTCACGTACGTAGAAGCCGTCGTCGAAGAAGACGAGCCTGGAGGGGCTCGAAAACTCGCCGGGCCCCTCCCCCGCTCTTCCCACCCGTCTGATCACCGTGCCGTCGGGGCTTCGGATCGTCACTTCGGAGGCCTCGGAGTCGAGCACGTAGACGTTGGATCCATCGGCCGGGACGCGGACGTCGAGGAGGAAGCCGAAGAGCGCGTCGCCCTCGAGCTGGTCGCCGAATTCGTATTCGGCCTGGGTGGTCCACTCCTCGACGGGGGTGAGGGTGGTCGAGTCTTCGTCTCCCGCGCACCCCGCGAGTCCCCAGAGAATGACCGCACAAGCCACTCTTGCTACCAGCCCCCTGTTTCCACGATGAAAAAGAACGTCGCGCATCTCAGCCATCCTCCGTGGCAGCATTGTTTCCCGTCGCCGCCGGCACCGGGCCGGCGGTAACGCTTCCCTCTTTGGGCCTCAGGGCCATACGACCGGGCGGACCTATCGATACCGATAAACTATCGCTTTAGTACACCAGCACGGGCCGATCGGTTCCAAGGGGCTTCGGAATGCAATGACAATCGGCATCGCTCGTCAGGAACGTCCCCCGCGGCTTCGCACCTTCCGTGCCTTCCACCGCAGCAGCGGCTGCGCCCGGATGCGATTCGCAAGACCTGCGTCCCCAGTCAGGATCGAACCGTCGATTTCTCCCCGCTCGAGCAGCAAATCGAGAAAGGCGACCTCGCGTTCTCTCAATGGGAGGACGGCCGAAAGCAGGTTCCGACAATCGTCGACCAGTGTTCTGCCGTACTCCGCCGCTGCTCCGACCCGCGCGACCGGGCGCCGAAGCGCCGGCAGCAACTGACCGGCCAGTTCCCGCGGCTTGAACGCCACGTCTTCGATCGACACCGTCCGCCAGTCCTTTCGGGCCGCCGCTCCGTAGACGACGAAGGCGATTCTCAGCAGCTCCGGGTCCAGAAGCCCGTGACAGGAGTCGTGGCTGACAGCCTCACCCGGAATGTCGAAACGGGCCCCCGGAATGCCCAGGGACAGCGCCAGGCGACTGTCGTACAGGTCCCTCGCCCGGTTGCGCGACAGGAGCGCGCAGAGCTTCCCCGCCACCAGTTCGTGAAAGTCGACAACCGGAACCCGGCGGACTCCCCAGCTCCCCAGGCGGCAGGAGTCCATGGTCCCGATGGGCCACAGCGGCACGCGGTACATGTAGTTGACGTCCACCTCGAGCGTTCCGCTTCGTCCCGAAGGATTCTGGTAGCGAAGTCGCCATTTTCCTCCGGCATGCTCCTCCGGCGCCCTCCGGACCGACAGGTTGTTCCTGGCAAAGACAGCGGTCAGCGCCCGTTCGACCCGGGGACGTTCCTCGAGCATCCCGTCGCGGCTCTCGGCGCCCACGTAGTTCAGGTCGATGTCCACCGACAGCCTGGGCACGTCGAAGACGAACAGGTTGAGGGCCGTCTCGCCCTTGAGGGCCAGTCTGCCGTTCAGGAAAGGATGATCCCGCACACCCCGGAGCACGGACAGGAGGCGAACGACCTTGGCCAGCACTTCAACTCTGAAACCGGTGGCTTCGGCCTCGGCGCGGAGCTTTTCGATGGAGACGCTCACATGCTCCCTTCCCAGGGTTTTTCGACCAGTTCTTCGGGGACCACCAGATTCCAGGCCGGGAACAGGCGTCCGGTGCCGCGGGCGCCGCGTTCCATGTAGTGAGGCTGGACGGGGCGACGGTCCCGCAGGCGCTGAAGGTCGCAGCCGTCGATCATCAGGGCGTCACTGTGTTGCTCGAGGAAGAATCCGACCTTCGCACAGGTCGTGGCGTTGCCGAGCAGGAGCGTGTACTCCACCACCGAGTCGACATTGAAGAACTCGACCGATTCCAGCGACCGCCAGATTTCCTCCCAGCCACCCGCGAGGAACGGACGGTGCAGAACATCGACCAGCGTGCGTTCCAGGCTCGTCACCCTCAGCGCCACACCGGACTGTTCGGATTCCAGCACGCCAAAGTGTTCCTGGCCGGCTCGCCGCAGCGACGCGGGGAACCTGGTGCCGCGGTAGGTCTGGGCGCGGAATTCCAATGTCCTCAAGGGCCGGGCCGCGGAGTAGATCAGGTGTTGCCACACGGAGTACGCGCGCCCGTGGTATTCGAGTGCCGTGTGGTGTGACAGGACCGCGTCGCTCGTCAGCCTGGAAGCGATCAGATAGGGGTCGACCGGATAGGACTTCCGGTCGGATCCTGCGGGGATGACGGCGTACAGTCCGCGGCGGATTCGCAGGACACGACCGGTCCCGGTGAAATAGGCCAGGAGACTCTCCTTCGTCCTCCGGCGCACCTCGCCCCGGGAGGCCAGATGGTCAGCCAGTTCCGCGCCTGTGAAGACCGGGTGACGGCGCAGGAATGCTCGGTGTGACACGATAGTCGTTACTTGAGATTAATGGTCAATAACCATTTAAACTTATGGGTTATGACTGACTATATCCAGCATCTTGCGTAACGCTGCGGTCCACGCCTTGTCCCGACCGCAATCGGCCACCATGCTGAACCCCCACCCACCACCACCGCTCAGGAGCCGGGCGACCATGACCGCGCACCCACCCACTGAACACACCGAAGTCCCCCACGCCAACCCCATCTCCCCGCGCACGGTCCCGTCCGTCGCCTGGCACCCCGCCCCCATCACGGCCCTGGCGATGGCCGCCATCACCGCACTCACGACCCCCACCCTGCCCACCACCCCCCTCGCCGCCCAAACCCCCGAAGTCATCGTCGGCCCCAACCTTCGCGTCGCCACCGGCGGCTACAACGAGCCCTGGATCGCCGCCAGTCCCGACAACCCCGACTTCCTGATCGCGGTGACCCAGACCGGCGGATGGAGCTTCCCGGGTGCGGCCTCCGCATCCCTCGCCGCCCGCACCAACGCCGCCTTCCTGACCCGAGACGGCGGCGTCTCGTGGGAACCCATCGTCCTTCCCGGCACCGAGTCCGGCGCCTTCGACCCCATGGTGGTCCCGGGGCCGGACGGCAGGATGTGGATCCTCTACACCTACATCGGCGCGAACACGCTGGGCGGCCTGACCGGGGAGGCGGCCGCGCGCATGCTGGGCACGATCAAGGTCTGGTCCACCGACGACGAGGGCGCGACCTGGGTGGGGCCCGCCGAACTCCGCAGTCCCGTCCCGCCCGACCACCCCCGCATCGCCGCGGACTGGAGCGACGGTCCGCACCGCGGCCGCCTCTACGTGGTCTGGAACGACGTGCGCGACTCCTTCATCCGGGGCGATTTCCAGCTCTTTCTCCACACCCTCGACGACGGCGGCGAGACGGTGAGCGAGCCGAAGCTCCTCTCCACCATCCCCGACGGCAAGCTCGTCGCCACGGAGCCGGTCGTCCTCTCCGACGGCACGATTGTCGTCACTTTCTACCAGTACTTCTTCCCGCTGACCGACGCGCAGAACGCCGAGATGCCCTTCTTCACCATGCGGTCGGGGGATGGCGGCGAGACCTTCACCGAGCCGGAGGTCGCCTTCCGCATCGGGCATCACTCGTGGCCGTATGCGCAAGCCGAGATGTCGAGCGCGTTCACGCTGCCGATCGTGATCCGGGACCGCAGTGGGGGACGGTACGGGGACAACATCTACGTGGTGTGGGACCAGGTGAGCGGGGGGACTTCGGACGTCTGGCTGCGGCGGTCCATCGATGGGGGGCGGCGGTGGTCCGATCCGCTGCGGATCAACGACAACGAACCGCCCGCACCCGGCGACCCGCTCGACGACCGAATGATCCCGGTGGTCGAGGTCAATCGGGACGGGGTGGTGGGCGTGGCGTGGTACGACCGGCGCCGCGACGACACGCGCCGCTGCTGGGAGCTTTTCTTCGCGTCGTCGTCCGACGGCGGGGAGACTTTCGGCGCGAACGTGCCCGTGGCCACCGCGCCGTCCTGCCCGCCGCCCACCCACGCTCCCGTGGTGCGCGTCCACAACCTCGCGACCGATCCGGACATCGAGGAGGTGCCCGCCGACGAGCTCGCGAAGATGGACCTGATCCAGCGCATGACCGCGCAGATGGCGCAGCAGGGACGGGAGGCCCGGGCGCGGTATTTCGGCGACCCGGATCACGCGACTCTCGAGATCACCTTCGACAATGCGCGGGGGAACCAGCCGGGCCACTACCTGGGACTCGCGGCGGACGCCGACGGGGTCTTTCACCCCCTCTGGATCAGCCGCCGGAATGGGGTTGACGAGTTGTTCTCGACCACGGTGGAGGTGGCGGCCGAGGCGCCTGCAGCTCCGGCGGGCGACGAGACGGACATCACTGCGCAGCTCCTGGTCGTGACGGGGCCGGTGATCTACGACGCGGCGGGCGGCAAGGCCACGCTCGACGTGCAGCTTCGGAACGTGTCGGACGGCGTGGTGCATGGACCCGTGCGGCTGCGGGCCGTGGGCGACGAGGGGCGGGAGTGGTCGTTCACGGGGAAGATGGGGTCGCACGACCGGCTGGCGCCGGGTGGGCTGAGCGAGCCGGTGAAGGTGGAGATCGAGACGGGGAGCGGGGTGGACGGGCGGTTGGATTTCCGGATCTTCGGGCGGGTTACCAGGTGAGTTCGAGGAGGCTTGCCGATTGTCAATTGGAATGACAATCGGCAAGCCTGACAAATGGGGGATCTGTCCGCGAACCCCTATGCCACATCCCGAGGCTGGATGACCGCCAACGCATCCCCCAACCGCCGTTTCGCCACCGCAAGTTCGTAGCGGTCCTGCAGGTTCATCCAACTCTGGGCATCGGTTCCGAAGTACCTGGCCAGACGCAGAGCCGTGTCCGCCGTAATGCCCCTCCGGCCACACGCGATCTCGTTGATCCTCGCCGGCGTTACCCCGACCGCCCTGGCGAGCGCGGTGGAGGAAAGCCCGAACGGCTCCATGAAATCGTGCTTCAGCACTTCCCCGGGATGGACGGGATCCAGGCGAGTCATGCTCTCTCTCCTTCAGTGATAGTCGACGATCTCCACCTCGTACGCGTCTCCGGATCCGTCGCAGTCTCCTTTCATAGGGTATCGATATACGGCAACTTGTCATCCACCATCAACCAGGACCCTTTTCAGGCCCGGCTGGTCGCGGAGGCCAGCGCACTTTCCAATGTCCCCCCAATTCCCCACTTGACCGCCCTCACCTCCCCCCTCCCCGCCCTCCCCCTCGACATCGCCCGCATCCTGATCGGCGGCGTCCTGTTCTTCTATTTCCTCAACGCGCTGCGCCAGTCCCGCGACCTCAGCGACCCCGACGGCCTCATCGACCACCGCCTCGTCGCCCGCCTCCTCCCCCCCACGCGCTTCAGCCTCTTCCAGCCGGGCATGCCCGGCGTCCTCTTCCGCGCGGTCCACCTGGGCGCCTGCGCCGCCTCGCTCCTCGTCATCGCCGGCTACCACCCCCGCGCCGCCGCGCTTTTCCTCTTCCTGGCCGCCGTCTCCACCTATCGCTGGAACGTGCTCGTCGCCTACCTCGACGACGCCATGATCCACATCTTCTGCCTGTGGCTCGTCCTGCTGCCCACCGGGAGCAGCCTCACCCTGACGTCCATCCTGGCAAACGGCTGGAACGCCGCCACCGCCGACTGGCTCACGGCCACCGTGCCGGGCGCCGCCCCGCGCATCTTCCTGGCCAACATGGCGCTCGTCTACCTGGTCGCCGGCGCCTACAAGTTCACGAGCCCGATGTGGCGGGACGGTTCGGCCATGCACGCGGCGCTCCGCATGCCGATCGCGCGCGCTCCGGAGTTCTGGACTCTTCGCTGGCGCACACCCCTGCGCCTAATCACCCACGCCGCGCTCTTCATGGAACCCCTCTTCGCGCTCATCTTCGTGCTGCCGGCCGGATCGCTCCTCAAGTGGCCGCTGCTGGCGGGGGCGTTGGTGTTCCACCTGGGCATCGCGCTGACGCTCAAGATCCCGTATTCGAACGCGGTCATGCTGGCGGCGATGGTGATCCCCTTTGGGCCGGAGATCATGCAGGGGGCTTTGGGGGTCGCCACGCTGCAAGGCGCCCCCGCCGCCGGGCTCGCGCCGCTGGAGTGGGTCGCGATCGTCCTGGTCGCGCTGATCGCGGTCAATCTCGTCTGGGAGGCTGCGAACACGGGCCTGCGGCTGCGCGAGCGCTACTCGTCGACCGGCTGGGACAACCCGGCGCGCGCCTTTCTGTGGACGGCCGGCATCTTCCAGAGCTACCGCCTTTTCGACTGGGTCGACGAGCGCAACTATCACGTGCGCTTCGAGGTGACGGCCATCGCCGACAACGGCGACGCGAGCCCTCTCGATCCCGACGCGCTCTTCCCGCAGAGCATGCGCCACCTGCTCCTGCAGTCCTACCTGGTCGGAAACATCTGGCTGCGGATGAGTCCGGACAAACTCGCGGCTGTCCGCCAGTCGCTGTTGGAGCGGCATGCCCGCCGCTACGCCCGGATGCACCCCGACGCGGGCACGATCGATGCGGTCGCGATCGTCCAGCGGATCACCGCCGACAACCTCGAACTGACCCGCGGCGAGCGGCGGCCGCTCATGCGCTTCACCTGCCGGGCGGGCGAAGCAATGGTGGATTTCGGAGGATAGGAGGGCGACGATGTGCGGCATTGCAGCGATCCTGTCGCGGAACGGGCCGGTCGACGAGGGCGCCGTGCGCCGCGCCACCCGGGCCTTGCGGCATCGTGGGCCGGACGCGGAGCGCACCTGGGTCTCTCCGAGCGGGAGGGTGGGTCTGGGCCACACGCTCCTGGTGATCAACGACCCGGAGGGCGTGCAGCCGATCGCGAGCGAGGATGGACGGCTGCACATCATCGTCAATGGGCAGTTCTACGATTTCAAGCGGATTCGGGCGGAACTGGAAGCGCGGGGCCACCGCTTCCGCACCCGGTCGGACAGCGAGATCGCGCTGCATCTGTATGAGGACCTGGGCGCGGGGTGTCTGGAGCGGTTGCGGGGCCAGTTCGCGTTCGTGATCTGGGACGAGGAGACGGGGCGGCTGTTTGCGGCGCGCGACCGGTTCGGGCTCAAGCCGCTCTTCTATGCGGAGCATGGCGGGTTGCTGTATCTCGCGTCCGAGGCGAAGGCGCTGTTTGCGGCGGGGGTGCCGCGGGGATGGGATGAGCGGGGCGTGTACCATTGGCTGGTCGCGTGTCCGGATGAGAGACGGTCGCTGTTTGCGGGGGTTCGGCAGGTGCCGCCGGGGCATGTGTTGCGGGCAGGGAGTGGTGGCGTGCGGCTGGAGCGGTATTGGGACTTGCCGGTGGCGTCGAAGCGGGGGAAGTCCTCGGGGAGAGATTCCCTCACCTTCTCCCACGCCGTCGAGCGCACCCGCGAACTCACCGAGGAAGCGATCCGGCTGCGCATGGTCGCCGGGGTTCCGGTCGGCTGCCTGATCAGCGGCGGGCTGGACTCGTCCTCGGTCCTGGGGGTGGCGGCCACCTGCACGGACGCTCCCGTCGCCGCCTTCACGGTGGGGTTCGAACGGCACGAGTTCGACGAGAGCGAGGGGGCGCGCGAAGCGGCCGCGGCGGCGGGCGCCGACCACACTGTTCTCACACTCAGCGACGCCGACCTGGCCGACCACTTCGCCGACGCCGTCCGGCACGCCGAGACGCTCCAGTATAACACCCACGGGGCCGCACGGTATCTGCTGGCCCGCCAGGTGCGCGAAGCCGGGTACCGCTCGGTCATGGCGGGCGAGGGGGCCGACGAGGCGTTCTTCGGGTACGAGTTCCTGCGCGCGGCGGCCGGTGCGTCCCGCAGTGGCCTCGGACCCCGCAAGATCCTGCGCATCCTGTCGGGACTGCTGCGCTCCCCCAAACGCCACCACCCCACCCTTGCCGCCGTCTCCCCCTGGCTGGCCCGCATCGCGCTCCTCCTGCCCACACCCCCCTCGCTCTTCACGCGGCTCTCGGGCGGCCTCGGTCTCATCCAGTCGGTCTGCTCACGCGACTTCCTGCGCGGCTTCGACGGCTACGACCCCTACCGCACCTACTACCGCCGCTGCAAGGAGGCCGCCGCCCTCTCGCGGCGGGAACCAGCCCGGCAACTGCTCCACCTCTGGCTGCACTCGATCTTCGTCAACTACCACATGGCGGCCGACCGGCTGGACATGGCGCACGGCGTGGAGGTTCGCCTCCCGTTCCTCGATCACCACCTGTTCGAGTACCTGAACAGCCTGCCCCTCGCGCTGCTGAACGATCATCCGCGCGAGAAGCATCTGCTGCGCGAGGCGGTGCGGCCGCACATCCCGGATGCGGTGTACGATCGGGTGAAGCGGCCGTTCATGGCGCCGTCGGCGGTCGGCGTGGAGGGGCCGCTGCACGAATTTCTGCAGGATACGCTGCGGGGTGAGGCGCTGAACGCGGTGCCGTTCGTGGATGCGGGGGAGGTGGGGAGGGTGCTGGATGGGTTGGGGGGGGTGGGGGAGGGGGATCGTGGGTCGGTGGACTCGCTGTTGCTGATGTTGGCGTCGGTGGCGGTGTTGGGGGGGGGTGGGGGGAAGGCTTGTTGATCGTCCCTCGCGTACGGTCAGCATGGGGGCTAGAGTGGAAGGACGATTCGGACGCGTGGCATGCGCGTGCCTAGCTCATCTTCTCGTGAGCGGTATCCCTGTGACATGTCTGTCTAGCTGATCTAGCCAAAGGGCTTGACACGCGACTAGGGGCATGCGACTATAGGAGGCATTGGGCACGAAAAGGTGTCCGCCAGACACAATGGCGGCTCCGGGTAGGAAACCTGGTAGGGGGATCTCCCGGAGCCGCCGACAGAAGAAGGGGGTGGTCGCCTTGAAAGTCTAAGCGCCCCACGGGGCGAGGGGGGTCCGAAAGGGCCCCCCACACGGCCCTTCTATGTGGTAGGTACACTAACACCATGAGTAACTGGAGTCAATCATGGACGTTAACATCAACTACGAAAACGTCTTAGAGGATCTCAGGCGGCGACGGGAAGAGCTGGATACCGCAATTGCCGCTATCGAGCGAATACTGGGACAAGGTTCAAGTAGCCTCGGGGAAGCAGGAGGAGCAAGGCCCGCAAGAGGACCTGCCGGGCAAATCCGCTCGGACGAGTTTTTCGGCTTGACGATTCCAGCTGCAATCAAGAGATACTTGGAGATCATGAAGCGTCCGCAACTCGTCACGGAGATTGCCAACGGCATTCAAGAAGGCGGCTTCATCACGCAAGCGAAGAACTTTTACGCCAACGTCTCCACCGCCCTCCGGCGTCTGGATGACCGTGGAGAGGTCGTGCAGCTGCCCGACACGAAGCAATGGGGACTAGCCACTTGGTATCCATCGAAGCCCAAGCGAAACGGCGGAAAGAAGACAAAGGCCGATCCTGCCGAAACGGAGACGGGTGCTGTTCCGACCACGGCTACGGCGCCTCCTAGCGATGGGGTTGGGGAAGAGTAGCGGGGTTCATCCACGGACCACTGCAAGGCGATCTCCCACTGGACGCTTGAACATAAGCGGCTTATGATAAGACATGGACACTGAAATCCAAAGGTACTTGGCGGAAATCGGCCGCAAAGGGGGCAGGAAAAGCCGCCGAAAGCTCGACCCCGAGACCGCCAAAGCCATGGTTCGGGTTCGCGAGGCTAGGCGTGCTTATCGGAGGTTTCACGCCATGTGTTTCTGGTCCTACCGCAAGGACCTAGACATCGGCTTGGCCGATGTGGACTGGGTGGCGGAGACGCTGAAGAAGAACGGAGACATGAGGGCATGGAAGGCGGCGGAGCGACTGTGCCGTTAACCGGTCTTCAGGAAGAAGTGCTGGCACAGCTGGCCCGCTCACGGGGCACCGATGGATATCTGGCTGGGGGAACCGCACTCCACCTATCTCCCGCGTCGCACCGTTTCAGCGACGATATCGACTTCTTCCACGACTCCGTCAAGGCCGTCGCGGTATCGTACGAGCGAGATAGGCGAGTACTGGAGGATGCTGGCTACCACCTTGAGGTCCTTCTGAGCCAACCAGGCTTCGTTCGAGTACTCGTGAAGGCCGGTGATCAGGCAACAACGATCGACTGGGCTCACGACTCGGCTTGGCGATTCATGCCCTTGGTCCGGCTCGACAAGGGCGGCTTTGCCCTCCACGAAGTCGACCTCGCCATTAACAAGGTCCTAACCCTCGCGGGCCGCGACGAGGCGCGCGACTTCGTGGACACTCTCCACGCACATCAGCACATCCTGCCCCTAGGCGCCATGATCTGGGGAGCCATCGCAAAGGATCCTGGCTTCACTCCGGCTTCGCTTCTCGAACAGCTGAAGCGCCGGGGTCGCTACCAGCCAGAGGACATCGCCCGACTTGCCCTCGCTACACCCCTAGATCTCGTCGAAGCGAAGGCAACCTGGCGGGCCGCCCTCTCCGAAGCGAACAAGTTCATCCACGAGAGGCCCCACAACGAAGTCGGCTGCCTCTACTATTCTCCGAGCCGTGACCGCTTCGTCTCCCCATCCCCCGCTATCTCCCTGAAGAAACAGGGCCTGGTCCGCCACTTCGGACGACCAGAAGGAATCCTGCCGAGGGTTGCAAACCAGCAGGGGCCACGCCAGTGAGGCCAATCCAGATAGTAATGTACAGTTTCCATAATGACAACCATACATTACATTCAGGTCTCTCAGGCGCTACGCGCGCGGCCGGCAACCCCCACATAGAGGCAGTCCCCCCCAACCGAAAGGAGAAGAACACCATGAAGATTACCGAGCAGACGCCTGGAATCGTGAGGGCCTTTCTCGACCTCCTGCATGATGACACCAAGGACGCGCTACAACCCCTGCTCTTCATGGCCGTGTGGATGGTCGTCATGATGGCCGTCGTAGTGTTCGGGGTGGCGGCCAACCATCTCATCGACACCATGGGGTAGCCATGGCCCGGGAGGCTTGATATCCGTCAAGTCCCCGGTCCAAATCCAGGCGGATTGCTCCCCAAGTGAGTCTGTATTACTGACCATGGGATGAACCGTGGGTCCTGCGGACACCCCCTCAGCTCGCCGCCGCCCGCACCACCACCGTCACCTCCACATCCGTCAGCAGTCCCCCGTCATCCGCCCGCCCGCGCAGCAGATACGTCCCCGGCCGATCGAACGTCACCTTCACCGTCCACCTCCCATCCTCCGGCAGCTCCGGCGCCACCCACAGCGGTGCCCATGGCGAATTCGCCCCGGCGCGCGTGTCCTCCCACACCTTGATCTGGGGCGGGTCGAAGGTCACGGCCGCAGCAGCGCCCACGTCCTCTCCCCCACCCACCCCATCCCCACCCCGGTACAGGAACCACGACATGAACAACCCGTTCACCTTCTGCACGGTGATGCGCGTCGGCGGGGTGAGTTGGCGGCGGCTGAGGGTCGGCGGCGCGTTCCAGATCGAGTCGGCGCGTGCGGAGTCCTCGGCGGTTGCCAGGCGGGGCGGACGGGGCCGGCGTGCTCTCAGCAGGCCGTCGTCCTCGACGATCGCAGTGATCGTGACCGGGCTGCCGACCGTCGTCTCCCGTTCTTTCGGACCCTCGAGGGTGATCGTCGGGGGCTCGTTGCCGCGCGTCTCCGCATTGCTGTGCCCGGCCCCCAGCGCCCCCGTCTCCGACATGAAGACCATGTTGTCGACGATATAGTCGGGCCTGAGCGAGGCGTAGGCCCGTTCGGTGACGCCGTTGCTCGTCAGCGTCCACACGAGCTCCTTGTCACCCCAGTCCGCCGGCACGCGGACCTTGAAGACGAAGCGGTTGCGGCGCGGCAGGAAGTGGGTCGGCTGCCCGCGGTCCGCCGGGCCGGGTGAGAAGCCGTTGAGTTCGCCGACGGGGACGTCGAGTTGCTCGTGCCAGTTCCGGTTCATGTAGCCGAAGAGGAAGCTGAACGAGCCGTCCTCGTTGCGCTCCCAGCCCTCGAAGGCGGGGGCGACGTTCTGGCCGCGCTGATAGGTCTGGGCGGCGGCAGCCTCTGAACCGAAGGCCGCGAGGAGCAGCAGAATCGCCGGGCGGATCTTCATACTGTCCATCCCCCTACCGGCTCCCGCGCCCGCGACCCACACCCGTCGAGTCACTCGCCTGTCCGTCCGACCCGGTTTCCGCGCCCCCATCCTCCGCCCAGTACCGCGGATTCCCGTTCGCCGGAATCACCATGCAGAGCGGACATCCGATCACGTGATCATTGACCCCCAGCGCCAGCCGCTCGCGCCGCCTCGCCATCTCCTCCACGAACTGCTCGTCGGTGAGCGAGACGCGCATCCCCAAGTCGATGAACATGTTCGCCACCGAGCGGTTCCCCGAGCCCTGCCAGTTTCGAGTGTCGGGAACGTTGCGGTTTCCGTCCGAAGTATCCATGTAGCCGATGATGTGCAGGACCGTCCCCGCGGGCAGGAGGGGCTGGTGGTCCTGTGCGTAGGTGTAGCCGCGCACCCAGTTGTGATCGTAGCCGACGCAGTTGATCGTCTCGACGTTGAAGCCCCAGATCGCCTCCAGGCACATGCGCATGCCCGGGGCGTGCAGGTGGGGCTCGAAGGTCACGATCTTGGTGTGCCGGCTGAGGACCTGGTAGGCGTGCAGCTCCTGACCCGACTCGCCCGCGCGGATGTCGATGTCGCTGCCGTTGCCGAGGCCGAAAGTCGTTCGGCCGTACTTCGGCTGGTAGTCCGGCCGGTGGAAGCGGAAGCCGATTTCGAGGTGGGCGCGGGTGTCGCGGCCGTTGGAGTGGAGGTGGAGCGAGTTCGAGTAGATGGATGAGTTCGCGCGCAACAGCCGTCCGGCGTCATCGTCGAAGATGTCGGGTTCGCGGCCGACTTCGTGGACGGGCCAGGTCACGCTCCGGGGGCCGCCTGCCGCCTGGTCGCGCGGGACCACCGTGCTCCAGATCATGTGATGGACGACGAAGCGCCCTCCGACGGTGTGACGGCCCTCGTGTCCCCCTTCCGCGGTGCGGCCGACGTCGTTGACTTCGCGGACCTCGACGGACTTTACATAACGATCTTGAGTGAGACCCGTGGGGATGGGCTCGATGTCGCCCCACCAGTCGGGAACGTCCGCTTCGACGAGCACTTCGGGGAACCGGATGATGAGGTCGGGTTCGCCCGCCACCCACACCACGTCGTCGTTGAACTCGAGCGGGGGCGGAAGGTCCGCGGGGTCGCCCTCCGGGGTGCCGGCGCGCCACCAGCGCTCCAGGGCGTCGATCTCCCCGTCGTCGAGCGACATGTCGTCCTTGAAGTGCTGGATGCCGATGTCCTTCTCGACGTACCAGGGGGGCATGGCGCCGGCACGGTCGCGGATCCGGGTGCGGCGGACGATCTGGCTGGCGTACTCCTTCACCTGGTGGAATTCGGTGAGGGCCATCGGGGCGACACCGTTGTCGCGGTGGCAGCGGACGCAGGTGCGCTGGAGGATGGGAGCGATGTCGCGGGTGTAGGTGACTTCGTCCCCCGCACCGTTCGTGGTCGGGCCAGTCTGTGCGGCCAGTCCGCTTGCTGCGAGGCCGATGCCGGCAAGTCCCGGCAAGGTGAGGGCTCCCACCAACATGGAGATTGCGGTCAGCTTCTTGATCGACATTCGGCGCACCTCGTTCCGTTGCTGTCAGCCGTGATGTCACAGTCTACCCGGCACGCCCGCACTGCGCAAAGGCAGTGGCTGATCCGACGCCCGCGGCCGCTGCCCGGACGGCCGATTCCGGTTGACCCGGCAAGCCCGCCACACCCAGCTTGTCCCAAACCCGCCCCCATCCCTCACTTCCCTACGACACCTCCATGCGCCACACGCCCTCCCCTGCACCGGACGCCAGCCCCGCTGCCAGACTACGCCACGCATGGTGGGAAGCCCTCACCGCCACCGCCCTCCTCGCCGGACTGCTCACCACCTGCGGTGCTCCGGACGACGCTCCCGCGACCGACCCTCCCGACGCCTTCAGCCCGACCCTCCCCGAAGGCGCCGAGGCCGTCTCACTGCTGGGCGAGCCCCTCTCCCCCACCCCCGCTCCCCCCGAAGTTGCGGCCCAGCGCGAGGACGACATCGCCGCCGCCCTCGCCGCCTACGAGTCCGACCCCGACGACGCCGAGGCGATCATCTGGCTCGGCCGCCGCATCGGCTACACGGGCCGGTACCGGGACGCGATCGAGGTCTTTTCGGAGGGAATCTTCAAGCACGTCGACGACCCGCGCATGTATCGTCACCGCGGCCACCGCCGGATCAGCATCCGCGAATTCGACCGCGCAATCGAGGATCTGTCCCACGCCGCCGCGCTGGTCGAGGGCCACCCGGACGAGATCGAACCGGATGGCCAGCCCAACGAGCGCGGCATCCCCACGAGCACGCTCCAGTCGAACATCCACTACCACCTCGCGCTCGCCCACTACCTGAAGGGCGACTTCGAGGCCGCGCTGCGCTCATACGAAGACTACTTCGCCGTGACCACCAACCCCGACCAGCTCGTCGCGATTTCGCACTGGTGGTACATGGCGCTGCGCCGCCTGGGCCGCGACGAGGAGGCCGCCGCCGTCCTGGAACCGGTCACGGCTGATCTGGACGTGATCGAGAACACGAGCTACCACCGTCTCCTTCTGATGTACAAGGGAGAGATCGCTGCGGACGAGTTGTGGGACCCTGAGAGCGAGGATCCGGCCGGCGTGGCGATCGCGTACGGTGTCGCGAACTGGCACTTCTACAACGGGCGAGCGGAGCAGGGCGAGGAGATGTTCCGGCGGATTCTGGAGGGATCGGGCTGGGCCGGATTCGGGTACATCGCGGCGGAAGCGGAGGTCGCCCGCCTGGGGGGCTGATCGGCCGACCCGGGCTCCCTCGCCAACCCGCCCGCTACGGCCGGCAGCCGGCGACAACCGATGTCGTCCGGGACCCGCTAGCGCTCCACGCTCACCACCGTCAGCTGCGCAATCGCCGCCAGCGTCGTCTGCGCCGCATTCAGCCCGAGCCGGAAGTCGTCATCCGTGTAGGTGGTCCACACGTCGGTGGGCTGGTGCCAGTTCGGATTCCACCCCGCCCCCACCTGCGCCCCCCGCTCGTTCTCGCGCAGGCTGATCGCCGCGACGAGGTTCATGAAGGGCGTGGAGTCGGTGTTGGTCATGTGGGGGCCGACGGCGGCCGGGTAGTCGGTGGCGTAGCGCGCGTTCGCGAACTTGAAGTGGAACGCCAGGTTCATCGACTCCTGGACCATATCCGAGTTCCACTGGAATTCGATGTTGACGTCGGCCTCCGGACGCTGGTTGCGGCTGACCCGGCCGTCCGGACCCGGCGCCCCGTGATCCCAGAGCATCATGTCGTGCTGGATCATCCCCAGCCAGCGCGGCTCGGGATACTGGCCGGAGCCCGGCGGATCCTCAACGCCCTGCAGCTCCCGGCGCTGCTCCACGTACGCCCGCGCGCCGTTCAGCCCCGTCTCCTCGTTGTTCCACAGGATGAAGCGGATCGAGCGCTCGGTCTCCACGTCCGGCGAGCTGAAGATGCGGGCCAGCTCCATGACCAGCGCCGTGCCGGAGCCGTCGTCGTCCACCGCCTCGTTCACGCCGTGCCCGTCCATGTGCGCGCCCAGGATGTACATCTCGTCGGGGTGGGTGGTGCCGACCTTGGTGCAGTAGACCTGCGAGCGGTCGCCGTCGACCGGCTCCTCGCGGTTGAGTTCGCGGATCCGCTCGTCGGGCTGTGCCATGAGGCCGCGGTTGACGCCGGTGCGGCCCCGGTAGCCGAAGATGGTGCTGCCGCCGGAGCCTCGTCCGCGGCGTCCCACGAGGCCTCCCGTCGCCGTCGTCAGGTCCTCGACCTGCTGGCGCGGAGGGGGACGGCGGGCGGGCGCCTGGCCGGGTGTGCGGCGCGGCGGCTCGGCGAACCGTCGTGGCGCATACGTATAGTGGACGCGCTCGGTGTTCGTGCAGCCGGCGTCCTGCAGCCAGGCCTCGATCCAGTCGACCGCGTCGCGGTTGCGCTGCGTCCCCTGGCGGCGGTCACCGAACTGGGTCAGGCCCTTCAGCGTGGCCTTGTAGTCGTCAAGGGTGAGACGGGCGACGAGGTCGGCGACGGGGTCCGCTTCCTCCTCCTGGGCTGCAAGCGGGGACATGGAGACTCCCGCGGCGAGCAACGCGACGAAGGGAATCCCGGCGGCTGCGATACGGCGATGGCTGAACATGGTTTCCTCCTGGATTCTGGTCCGGGTCCGGCGACTCCTGCCGGCCCGGCGTGGATCGTTGCGCAGGCGGTAACGTAGTGGTCCGTGGATGAATCCGGGAGGATCGAGGGGCTGTTAGCTTAAGCGGCGCCGTTTCTCCGCCACGCGTTTTCCGGGGGTGGCGATCCGAGGACGGTCCGATGATTTGAACCCGACCTGAAGAAAGGAGCTGAGCGAACCCATGCAGGTGTTCCAGCAACTTGGCGAACACGATTACGAGAAGGTGGTTTTCTGCAACGACAACGACTCGGGACTCCGAGCGATCATCGCGATACACGACACGACATTGGGACCGGCGCTGGGCGGCGTCCGCATGCTGCCCTACGCCACCGAGGAGGAGGCGCTCAAGGATGTGCTGCGCCTGTCCCGGGGCATGACCTACAAGGCCGCGATCAGCGGCGTCGATCTGGGGGGTGGCAAGTCGGTCATCATCGGGGATGCGAGGACGGGGAAGAACCCGGCGCTGCTGCGGGCGATGGGCAGATTCGTGAACACGATGGCGGGCGAGTACATAGCAGGACAGGACATCGGCACGAATTCGCACGACATGGCGGTGATTCGGGGGGCGACCAGGCACGTCGCGTGCGTGAACGAGTCGGCGGGGGGGGCGGGCGATCCGTCGCGGACCACCGCATACGGGGTGAGCTGCGGGATCCGCGCGGTCCTCAAGGCCACCAACGGGAGCGACTCGATCGGCGGGCGCCACATTGCCGTTCAGGGGCTGGGCAACGTGGGGTACGCGCTGGCGAAGTTCTGCCACGAGGCGGGCGCGCGGCTGACGGTTTCCGAGGTCTACGCCCCGCTGGCGAAGAAGGCGGCGGCGGAGATGGGCGCCGAGGTGGTGGACGCGGACGCGATCTACGACGTGGAGTGCGACGTCTTCTCACCCAATTCGATCGGCGGCGTGATCAACGACGAGACCATCGCCCGTCTTCGCTGCAAGGCGGTGGCCGGCGGCGCCAACAACATTCTGGCCGAGCCCCGCCATGGTGACGAGCTGATGCAGCGCGGGATCACCTATGCACCCGACTACCTGGTCAACTCGGGCGGCCTCATCCGCTGCCAGGAGGAGGTCTTCGGACGGCCCACCGAGGACTTCACGATCTACTCCAAGGTGACGCAGATCTTCGACCAGACCCTGCAGGTGATCGCTCTGGCGGAAGAATTGGGGATCAGCACGGCGGCCGCGGCGGACTGGATGGCCGAGGAGAGGATCGCGGGGGCGGGGTAGCAGTCGGCGGGGCTGTATTCTACACCTTCTGCACGTGCTCCGGCCCGGGGAATCCCCCCTGGCGCACCTCTTCGACGTAGCTGGCCAACGCCGCCCGCACCTCGTCCCCCAACTCGGCGTAGCGCTTGACGTGGGGTGGGGCGTCGTCCCCGTGCAGCCCCAGCATTTCGTGGAGCATGAGGATCTGCCCGTCGCAGCGGGGGCCCGATCCGATCCCGATCGTGGGCACCGAAGCGGCTTCCGTCAGCCGTCGGGCGATGACCGCGGGGATCAGCGCCAGCACGATGGCGAAGACCCCCGCGTTCTCCAGCGCCTTGAGTTCGCGGATGAGCTTCTCGAACGCGCCCTGACCCCGGCCCCGGTCACGCCCGCGGCCGGCTTCCAGTCGGCGCACCGACTGGGGCGTGTAGCCCAGGTGTCCCATGACGGGCACGCCCGCGGTGACCAGGGCCTCGACGGCGGGTGCGACCGCCGCACCGCCCTCCAGCTTCACCGCGCCGGCACCCGTCTCCTTGAGGATCCGTCCCCCGTTGCGCACCGCATCCGTGGGCGAGACCTGGTAGCTCAGGAAGGGCATGTCGACCACGACCAGCGCCCGCTCCGCGCCGCGCTGCACCATGCGCCCGTGGTAGATCATCTGGCCGACGGTGGCGCCAAGCGTCGTCTCCTCTCCCGCAAGCACCGTCTGGAGCGAGTCCCCGACAAGGATCGAGTCCACGCCCGCCCCATCGGCAAGCGATGCGAAAAGGGCGTCGTAGGCCGTGGTCATCACGATGGGTTCGCCCGCCTTCTTGCGGCGCGCGAAGTCGGGGGTGGTGAAGGGTTGTTTGGTTTCGGTCATTCTCAGCAGTCCGTATGGATGAACCCGCCCGTGGCTGGCGGCTGGTTGCGCGAGGGACGCGATTTGGGTTTGCCACGTGTACTTGGGAAGGAAGCGCCCGCGCCGCTGCCGGGCAACGAGCAGGGGCGCTGACTCCTGAATCCCGGCGGCGGCGCGACCGTGGCTGACTACCGCACCAGTGTCGCCCCTCCCCAATCCGTCAGTGGGCAATCTGTCATCGGTCTTCGACTGTACTCGTCCGCGGATTCCTCCGGCTCTCGTTGCACCCCTCGCCGGTTGCCTCTATTCTTCGCTTTTAGCAGCCCACGATCTAGGCAAGGCTTGGAGTTGTCCCGCTATGATGGACAGTCTTTCCATTGGGTTCACCCAAGGAGGTGAGTCATGGCGGAAAGAAGACGAGGGCGGTATTCGCCCGACGCTCGATTGCGACTCCTCGACCGGCGGCGGTTCCGGGCGGCGGCAGAGGCCAGGCGTGAAGTCTTCAGCTTCATCGAGGGCTTCTACAACATCCGCCGGCTCCACTCGGCGATCGGCTACCAATCGCCGGCGAACTTCGAAAAATCAACCATGCGGCCTGAAACGAACCTGCAGCGCCGGAGCGGCCGAAGCTCTCCGGGCTTCTCCGGCCCGCTCGCTTCGTCCAGCTCGCTCGTCGCCCCTCTCCAGCGTTGGAGGAGGAAGAAAAGAAACCATATTACACACCATAAACCCCAAAACCTAACCGTCCGTGACAACGGGTCAGGTCCAGCTCGTTACTCAGACGGCCAACCGGTGGGAGGACGACACAATGCGTACCGCAACAAAGACAGTCAAGGTGGCGATGCTGCTCTGCATGGCCGGGCCCGTGGCCGCTCAGGAAACTCAGGATACGACCGACCAAGTACAGGGTGGGATGAAATCCCCGGGGCTTGCCCTCGCGCTCGAAGCACACCCCGGTATTCCCTTGCTCGGCCACTGGTACGCCGGCGACGTGAAGCGAGGCCTCCTTCCCACAGTGGTAAATTTGGGCAGCCTCCCGCTTGCTCTGATGTGCCTTGAGATCATCGGGGAATCGGATTGTTCGGACACGCGGGAGACAATAGCTGCGGTGGCGGCGGTCGCGGTTCTTGCTGGTTGGGTGTGGCGCATGGTGTCGGCCTACCGGACCGCCTCGGATCGAAATGAAGCGATTCGAACACAGGGCGGGGCGCTCGATATCAGCTACGGCGTTTTACCAGTCGGCGACCGTCTCGGGTTCGGAGTAGCCCTGCGACTACGGCGATGACAAGCCGTTGCTGGAGCATCCGGACGGGTGAGCCTTTGCCGAACCGCGCTACCAATGACCGTCCGTCTGGGACTCGGATTCCCAAGACCGGTATTCCACTTCGGCACCAACAGCGAGCCCGAGTCAAGCCGTCCGAACTCGTCGGCACGGCCGACACCCGCGTGCCTTGACGTAGGCGGGCATTGCGACTCCGCCAACTCTAAACCTCGTAGGGTTTCCCCGTTGCGGCGTCGATCACGCTGATCGCCGCCGTCGGGCAGTTCTCGGCCGCCACAAGTATATCCTCCAGCTTGTCTCCCTCGGGGTCGACGACCTCGGCCTGGCGGCGGGCGTTGTGGGCGAAGACGCCCGGGGCGAAGGTCAGGCACAGACCGCTGGCCACACAACGGTCGTGGTCCACTTCGATGTGCAGTGGGGGAGGCGGGCGCTTCATTCCAACCGGGTGAACCGCAGGTTCCTGACGCGCCCCGCATCGAGCATGAACGACCGGAACCGGCCGTCGGCGAAATCGGCGAAGCGGAAAGTCAGACCCTGAGCCCGGAGGACACGGTCGTCCGCTTCCAGCAGGGTGACGGGGTCCCACCTTCCCGCTCGCAGGGTGAGTCCCCCGGCGCCCGCCACGCGGATGTGATAGGTCGCGTCCAGTTCGGGGCTGTAGAAGGACCCCGCGTAGCGGTCGCGGCCGGTGATCTCCTCGCTTGGGGCGGCCTCTTCCGCGTCGCCGGCCGGAGTGGCAGCGGCCGTCTCCTCCTCTGGCTCGCCGGGATCTTCCAACGGCGCCATCCGGTCCTCCAGGTACACCTCGGCCGTGGCCGCGACGAGACGCGTGGGGTTGATGCGCGAGCGGTTGCAGAGGGCGACGAAGGAGTAGCCGGTCTCGGGATAGCGCGTCATTGCGGTGCGGTATCCGACCCAGGCGCCGCCGTGGCCGACGGTGGCCAGCCCCCGGTGCTCGCCGTGGGAGATGCCGAAGGCGTACGGAATGGTGTCGCCCGAGTTGAGCACCCCGGGCTGGTGCATCAAGGCGACCCAGTCGGGGCCGCCGACCACGTTGCCGGTCTCCAGATTGCGGTCCCAGGCGACCCAGTCCTCCACCGACGTGAAGAGTCCGCCGTCCCCCACCATGTCGAGGGTGGTGACGTTGATGCGGAAGCCGTTTTCCGCGGGTGAGTAGCCGATGGCCCGCCGGGCGACGACTTCGTTGTGGTCGTCGTGGAAGTGGGTATCGGTCATCCCGAGGGGCGCGAAGAAACGGGTCTCGCCGAATTCGCGGAGCGACTGGCCCGAGACGCTGGCCACGATCTGGCCGAGGAGGAAATACCCGGCGTTGCTGTAGAGGTATTCCGCGCCAGGCTGGAAGTTGAGTCCGCGCTGGCGGTTGATCGCCGCGAGCACCTCGGGGTTGGTGTAGAAGTCCTCGTCGCGGTTCCCCGCCAGCCGCATGAGCCCGACGTAGTCGCGCACCCCCGAGGTGTGGTGAACCAGATGGCGCACGGTCGGGGGGTGGGGGTAGTCGGGAAAGTCGGGGAGGTAGCGGCGGACGGGGGCATCGAGGTCGAGGTCGCCGCGCAGCGCCAGCAGGGCGATCGCGCCCGCCGTCACCTGCTTGGAGACCGAGGCCATGCGGAAGACGGTCGAGGGGCCGTTGGGAATCCCGTGGTCCAGATTGGCCATTCCATAGCCCTCGGAACCGATGAGCCGGCCGTCCCGGATGACGCCGACCGCGCAGCCGGGGCCGTTCGAGCCGGAGTAGTCGGCGAAGACGGCGTCCACGGCGGGGGGAAGTCCGCCGGGCTCGCCGGGCGGGCTGCAGGCCGCGAAGAGCGCGGCCAGGGTCGTTGCGACAATCGGTTGCCTTACTTTCATGCATGGAATCTGGACATCATCGCGGCCAGCCGCCAATCGCGGACCCCACCGCCGTGTACCGGGAACGAGCCGACCGCTTCGACCGGGAGGCGGCTGAAAGACTCGGCACCGTGCGACTTTACGGCCGCCTCCGTCTGGCTCTCTTCGCGGCCGCCGTCGCCGGCACCTGGTGGCTTTTCGCCGCAGGGCAGGGCGCCGCGGCATGGGCACTCATGGCGTCCGCGTCCCTGATCTTCGCGTTTCTGGTCGTCCGGCACGACATCGCGCAAAGGCGCCTCTTCCGCGCCCGGTCGATGGCCGACTTCAACCGGGAAGGGACCCTGCGCATCGGGCGTCGCTGGTCCGAGTTGCCCGATCCGCCGGCCGCCGCGGCGCCACCGGACCACGAGTACGCCGACGACCTCGATCTCCACGGGCACGCGTCGCTCCAGCACCTCGTCGGCGTGTGCGGCACGGCTCCCGGGCGCCAGACCCTGCAGCGCTGGCTGCTCGAGGGCGCCGACCCGGAGACGATCGCGCGGCGCCAGGAGGCGGTGGGGGAGATGGCCGGCGCGTATGACTTCCGTGACCGCCTGGTCGCCGAGGGGCGGATGATGGGGGGTGGGGTGGGAGACGGAATCGATGGATTCCTGGCATGGGCGGAAGGCAAGGCGTGGCTGGCTGGCCGGTGGTGGGTCCGAGCGGCGGGCGTCCTGCTGCCGGCCGTCAACCTGACCGCCATCGTGCTCTTTTCCCTCGGTCTGGTGCCGGTTCCGGCAATGGTGTGGCCACTCGTCATATCGACGCTCCTGTATATCCGGCTCCGCAAGGGACTCAACCGGTGCTTCGACGAGGCCGATGACGGTGAATCCGGGGTGAGGCGCTTCGCCCCGCTCCTCGCCGTCCTGATCGACGCCCCTCTGCAGTCGGCCTATGCGGAGGAGATTCTCCGGCGATTGGGAGCGGACCCGGCCGGTCGCCGCACCGCCCCCGAAGAGATCGCGACCCTGCGCAGTCTCCTCGACCTGTCCGATGCCAGACGCTCACCCCTCCTCCACCTCCCCCTGGCCATCGTCCTGTTCTGGGATGTGCACGTACTGGCCGCGCTCGAGCGCTGGAAGGCGCGGTCCGGCACCCGCGTCCGCGACTGGCTGGAAGCGGCCGGCGAGGCGGAAGCCCTGGGCGCGCTGGCAGCCCTCGCCGCCGATCACCCCGACTGGGGCTTCCCCGTGATCGACCCGGCCGCGACCACCCTTCACGGCGAGGCCCTCGGTCATCCCCTTCTGGAGCCCGCAGCCTGCGTGACCAACGATGTCGAGGTCGGCCCCGCCGGTTCGTTCCTCCTCGTCACCGGCTCCAACATGTCCGGAAAGTCGACGCTGCTGAAGGCGGTCGGCGTCAACGCGGCGCTCGCCCAGGCGGGCGGCCCGGTCTGCGCCCGGTCCCTGCGAATGCCGCCGCTACGGATCGTGACGAGCATCTACGTGGAGGACTCGCTGGCGGACGGCGTGTCCTACTTCATGGCGGGGTTGCAGCGTCTCAAGCTGGTCGTGGATGCGGCTCGCGACGAGGTCGGCCCGTCCCGTCCAGCCATTCCATCGCCCACGGACTCGCCTCCGGAGCGCGCGCCCGACCAAGCCACCACCACCCCCCACACCCTCTACCTCCTCGACGAGATCCTGCAGGGGACCAACAGCGCCGAACGCCGGATCGCGGCCCGCACCGTGCTGCGGCACCTCCTCGCCACGGGCGCAATCGGCGCCGTGACCACCCACGATCTCACCCTCGCCGACGCCGAGGACTTCGTCGAACGGGCGGTGGCGGTCCACTTCACGGAGTCGGTGGGGGATGGGGCCGAGGGACTCACCTTCGACTATCGGCTGCGGGACGGGATCGCGACTTCGACGAATGCGCTGAAGTTGCTGGAGCTGGCGGGGTTGGGGGATGGGGACGGCGCTACGGAAGCTCCGGATTCCTGACCTCGACGTGCTTCAATTGCAGCTCATCCCAAGTCACACCGAAGAACTGCCCGTGGCTGATGGCCATGGAGATTCCTGATCATCCCAATGGCGCCCGCACCACGTACTGGACATCCAGTTCGTCCACCACCCAGGTATAGATGTTGCCGTGCTGGACCCAAATCACCGTGCCGGGTGCAGGCGTGAACCCGAGGCGGACGGAACCCAAGTAGTCGCCGTCTTCGGAAAAGAGGTCGTAGAAGGGGGAGGCATCGGGCGGGACGACCCTCTTCACCCAGAGCGTTGCCTGGTCGTCGACGAAGAAGCTCTCCAGGATGGGCTTGACCTCCGGCCACAGCGCTACGGCCGCCTCGATCCCGCGGCGCACCTCCTCGGGGTAGTGTTCCACACGTTCCTGCACGTACGCCGACCGGTCAGCATCCGTGACCGGTTGGACGTGCAGTCCTGCCTCGATCACAACAACCGTATCGCCACCCTTGCCGGTCCGGATGAGCCGGTATGAGTCGGTGCTCGCGTGCCAGAACCCGCCGGTGGGATCAACCACGGCCATGTTGAATGGAAGGAAGCGAATGGGGAAGCGGAAGGTGCGTCCTTCTCGTTTGACGATGTACACGCGGTAGACGTCTCTACTCATGAAGACCGAATCCACGCCACCGGTGGTCAGGTCGTAGGACTTGTAGTAGCTGCGAGACTCTCCGTTGAACAAGCCGGTCGTCTGTTCCCAGCGCGCTTCCATCTCCGCATCTTCATGTATGGCCTCCTTCCAGTACCGCCCCCGCTGGTCGAACACGCCATCCCAAAAGAAGTGTCGAATCCAGACGGGCGTGGTAAACCGGCGAAGCTCGTTCCCTTCAGGATCCACGCCTATGACCGTCCATTGCCTCGTTTCGTTGACCCAGAGCAGGGTATCGCCCGACAGGATGATCCCGTTTGTTCTGAGGATCTCTCCCGGCCCTTCCCCACGCCGGACGATCGTGCGCAGGTAGTCACCGGCGGACGAAAACACCCGGACCTCGAGCGCCTGGTTGTCTGCTACGTAGATGGTGCCATCGCTCGCGGCCTGAATGCCCCGGAGATCGCCGAAGATGAAGTTCGGATCGTCCCCTTCAACACTGCCCAACTTCAGGTCCACCTGTACGTCCGTGACTGCGGGGCCGACGGAGTCGATGGAGGGGAGGTCGGGGTAGCGGACGAGGATCGCGCCATTGGGGAGCGTCTCGCGGGATGGGCCTCCAGGTGGGGCGTCTGTTGCGCACGCAGCGGCGGAGGAGGCGACGACAAGGGTCAGGGCCAGTCGCGTGTGACGCATGATCATTGCACGAGCGCCCTGATCTCGAGCCGCGGGTACGGATCCTCAAACGAGGCGACATATCCGCCTTCATGGAACGATTCGATCCTGGGCAGAGCTTCGCTGACCAGGGATCCGTGGCCGGTTTCGGCGTCCAGAAGGAAGGTGCGGATGGCCTCGAACTCCCTCAGATACCCCACCCGCCGGTACTGCAAGACGATGTGACCTGACGGCATGGCCAGAGTGGTGACCAAGTGATCATTGGCTAGGCCGCCGTACAGCCTGAATCCCCCTTCGGGCTCTTCCTCGAGCCGTATTTGCACGTAGTTCTCGACGTAAGCTGACCAGTCCACTTCTCCAGTCGCGGCGGAATAGGACCTCACCAAGGGCCGGATCTGAAAAGCGTAAATCACCCGGCTGGCTGCCGGCACACACGCAATCCTTCCTGTGGACAGGTGGTGCCGAATCAGCCAGGACGCATCCCGGTACGCTCCCCCGTAAGTGACCCGTGGCGGGTCGCCGAGCGACCCCACCTCGTAGAACAGGGTATAGTCGTCGAGCACGCGAACGGCGTCGGGTCGCTGGTTGGTTGACATGTGAGAGGTACCCTGGTGGAAGAACCGATCCGGGAAAGCACAATTGTCTTCCACCACGGTGGGCACGGAGGCGATACTGTCGAGCTGCCACTCATCCTGGCGGCGCGAAAACACCTTGGCCTCGAAACTGTGGTACACAGCCAGCCGGTCCGTACCGAGCAGTTCCAAGCCGCGGGGCTGGACCATCTCGAGCGGACCCTCGCCCACCCTTCCGAAGCCGTGGAGATAGCTGCCGTCCGGCCCGAAAACGCGCACCGAGGCGGCCTGCTCGTCCAGCACCACGAGATTGCCCGATTCATCGACCTTCGCGTCCGCGATCTCGCCGAACAGCCCGGGGCCCTCCTCATTTGATCCGACCGCTGCGACCGTGCGCGCACCCATCAAACGCTCTCGGGCCGTCCGCCATCGTTCCAGTCGCCTACCCACAAGGCCAGGCGGCTCCGGATCATCCGTCAGCGCGATCGCGTCCGGTGGGAGGGCGTTTTCTTCCGTGGGATGAGGCTTCAGACCAGCCTCCAGCTGCTCGCCGGGGGTGCAGTAGACAAGGCCGAGGGTCAACCCGAGCCCCAAAGCCACCAAGCCCGCCACGCGGACCCCTCCAGCCCTGGACGACGCCGCAGGCGTTGCCATAACCGTCCTCAACCTCCTCTCCAGCCGCCTCGAATCCCGGCAGCTGCCAGCCGTGCTCGCCATGGCCGGAGCCCGCGGGATCGGCACGGCCGACATGATCTCGACCACGCGCAGCAGTGCCTTGGCGTATCGATCTCGCGTCAACCTCGACGCGGAGACGGCGAGTACATCGCAACTCGACTCCTCCGCCGACCTCATCCTGCGCTTCGCCCACCAGACGACCGGATTCCACCAGTACGCCGAGCACGCCAGCAATTCCACCAATCGCACCAGGTAGTCCCGGCGCCGCACGTGGGCCAGTTCATGCGCCAGCACCGCGCGAAGCTCCGTCTCGTCGAGTTCGTCGAGGAACACCGACGGAATCAGGATCCGGACGCGGCCGCCCGCCCACCATACCAGAGGGCGCAACCGCGCAGTCGCCGTGTAGACTCCAGGCACTCGCGGCAAGTCCAGCGCGTCGCCGACCTGGGTCGCGAGCCGTTGCAACTGTGGGGCCGGGCGGGCGGCCCTGGTGAGCATTCGGTGAAAACGCACCGTCCGCGCCACGGTCCACGCGAAGAACCCGGCGGAGCCGAGAAACCACAGGAGCGCGGTCAGCGGTTTTCCGTTCCGCACGAGCCAACTCCAGGGGGCCATGCCATCGCTGCTTACCCCGGCGTCAGCGACCACCACCGGCGGGTCGACCTCGGATTGCACCACAACCTCCTCCGCCACATCCTCCGGCGGAGGTCGAAGCGGCGCGATACCGGACGGAGCCGCAACCTCGGACCGCCCCACAACCTCCACCGACACCTCCTCCGGCAGAACCCGAAGCGGCACGACCGCGGGAACCAGCATGGCGCCGAGAACCATCAGCCACAGGTTGTGGACAACGGCCGGGCGTTTCACGCGCTGCTGAACCACCCAGACCGTCCCGGCCAGGGCGATCGCGAGGGCCAGCTTCGTGGCGCCGATCTGCGGCAGGATATCGATCATTTCCACTCCTCCAGAATCCTGCGGAGCCTTTCGATCTCCTCCTTCGGCAGCCTGTCCGCTTCAAGCAATTGCGTGATGATCGGAACCACCGAGCCCCCGGTCAGCCGACCGGCTAGCGCATTGAGCCGGTCACTCGCGTACTCCTCCCGGGTCGGAACGGCGGAGAAGAGGTAGACGCCCACGTCGCGGTCGCGAACCACGAAACCCTTCCGCATCAGGCGTTGCAGCAGGCTCTGGACGGCGCCGTGCTGGGACCGGGCCGCGTCCGGGTAGAGTTGTTCGAGGATCTGGCGCGCCGACAGCCGGCCCTTCCGCCAGAGCAACTCCATCACGGCCAGTTCGGAGTTTGGTATTCTCGGCAGGCCCATGTTGTGGCGTTCCTCCCGGTTCCGGAATCAGTCGTACGGCAATCTGCATTAATGGTACTACAGATCGCAGTATCCTGTCAACCGTGGAGGGCCCCGACCCTCCTCAGAGCGTCGATGAGCATGGAGGTCTGCCGCTCGTACCCGTCTTCGCCAAATCCCTCTCGTTTGTACTGAATCACGCCGTCCGGATCCAGGTAGAGGGTCGTCGGGAAGGCACTGATACCGAAGTCGGTCGCGTACCCTCCGTCGTCGAAGAGCACCGGAAAGGTGTAGCCGTTCCTCGTGAGAATGTCGTTCACGCCCGCTCGTGTGGATCCCTCGGTGGCGACGGTGAGGAAGACAACCTCGTCGTCGCCTTCGTACTTCTCGAGGAGCTTAACGAAGTGCGGAAACTCCGCCAGGCAGGGAACGCACCACGTGGCCCAGAACTTGAGCACCACGACCTTCCCGGTCAAATCGCCGAGCCGCCACTCGACACCGTCTTGATCGGCGAGCGCGAGATCCGGGGCCTCGCGTTCAAGACGTTCGCCGATGGCCCGCCTCGCCTGTTCGGCCGCAATGATCGGCCGTCGCACATCCAGTCGGCCGCCCACGACCTCCGGGGACAGCCCGGCAGCCGCAGCCGCCTCTTCGGCCGCCCCCCGGTACGACGAACCGCCATGTGCGACCGCCTCCACCAGCATGTCGAGCGCCCCGGCCGACTGGCCGGTACGCAACAGGTGTAGCCCGTACTCGCCGAGCGTCTCACTGCCCGGCGCCTCCGTTGCGAGTTGTTCCAGCAACCCGCCCGCCGCTTCTGCGTCGCCGAGTTGCGTAAGGGCGAGCGCCTGCAGGAGCCGCGCGGTGTTGATCAACCACTCCCGCTCCTCTTCCCGGGCGTCCCCCTGGCTTCCGGGACGGAGGTAGCCGGGACGGTCCGCGCGAAGCGCCGCCTCATGGTCCCGCGCTTGCTCAAGGACTGCCCGCGGTTCAACGCCATAGTGAAGCAGCGCGCGAAGCGAGGAGAGAAGCAGATCGAGCTCCGGCACCCACCGCTGCAGGTCCATCACCGCATCGAACAGTGGCTCCGCGAATTCGTCGGCGAGCAGAGGTCCTCGGGGTCCGCCAGCTTCGTAGGCGGCCTCGTCCGCAGCAGGCGTCTTGTCGGCCGTGGAGCGATCGGCCCATGTCTTCGCGACCGTGTAGCGCGTCCGAACCCACTCGCCGCGCAGTCTCAGGTTCGTCGTGGTCAAGCCCGCGTGAATGAGGCCGGTCAGCTCGTCCATCGCATCCGCTGACGGACCACTCAGGAGAGCCCGAAGCTGGATTCCCATGTCCCGGTGGTATAGCTCCTCGGCCAATGCGCCGCGGTCGGGGGCCGCCAACAGGCGCGGCAACCAGCGATCCTTCTTCTCTTCCCTCTCGACCAGGGCGTAACCTGCCGTCAGCCGGAAGAGGGTCGGCACCGCAACTTCGGATTCGCCATCGTGGCGGGACGCCAATTCGTCGAGCACGGTCTCGAGCGAGTCCTTCACGATCTGCTGCCCGTCTGACCAGGCCATCTCGAGAGCTCGAGAACCATCCCTCCGGAGAACCCACTCCCTTGTCATCCTCGCACCAATCGCGAGGGCAACGTCAGCTTCGCCGAGGTGATGAAGGAGTACCTGGTCATCCGGGCGCGACCCCAGATGCTCCCGAAGGAGGGCTCGGTAGGATTCGGTCTCTCCCAGATCCTGTGCCGCTTCCAGTGCATTGGTGTATACGCCCGGATGACCGCTGGCGTATCCCATCGCTTCGGGCAGGACTCGCAGCAGCTTCTCTCCGTATCTTCGGTCGGCCTCGTAGGTGCCGGCCCAGAGCAGATCGAACAGGTAGCCGTCCCACGCCTCGGCCGTTTCGGGCTCCAGTTCGAGCGCGCGCTCCCACGCCTGGACCGCCTCGCCGTTCAGGCCCAGGTAGCTGGCCAGCTCGGCGTACTGTCGATGTGCCTCGGCGTCATCGGGCGCCAGGGTCCGGGCCGAATCGAAACGGGCCATGGCCAGGTCGAGGTGGGCGGCTTCGAGGTCGTGCGCAGCATCCCGCATCAGTTTGGAGCGGTTGCGGGTATCGTCGCACGCGGACGCAAGGACAAACGCCGCGAGGAAGTAGAGTCGGGGCTGTCTCATCGGCTATCCTCCTCTCTTTTCTGGTCTCCGAGAGGGTTGCCAAACTACTGTCCAGGGGAATCGGGGGCACGACCAGGAGGTCGGTGTCAGATGAAGAGAAGAGCAACGCTGTCGATTCGTACGGTAATGCGCAGTTTACATTTTGGAAAGTGTAGTTGACATGCACCGAAGTATGGAGGTTTGAGCTGTGGGCTTTCGAAGCGGAGTAGCCGTCCAACTACCTCACCTCACTCGGCAACCTCTTCACCACAATCGTCGGCACATCCAGCTCGTCGACCTCCCAGTAGGCAACCAGACCATCCGGGCCGAAGGCCCTGGGCATTGTCGTGGCGTCGGCTGCAAACGTGCCGACGTACTGCCGGTTCGGACCGAAGACATCGATGGGACCCTCCGCGTCCCACGGCTCCTTGCCGGGCCGCCGAATCCACACGCCGCCCGCCCACGTCGACCGTATCTCCCGAATGACCGAAACCTCCGGGTAGACCTCACGCTCCTCGACCCGTTCGCGAACATCTTCGGACATGCCGCCTTCGATTCTCTCGAGTGTTCGCGTGAGTCTGTCGATCTCCCGTTCGATCGCGGCCGACCGGAGGCGAGGGGTGACGGCTTCGGGCTCCACAGGCCGCCGGATCACTTCAACGAGCGGCCCGCCGGGCGTGACAACCTTGATCGCGTAGGCCGAGGAGTCCGCATAGGCGATCAGGCCGTCCGGCAGAATGTCCCAGCGCAGCGTGGGCTCGAAGAACATTCTGTCCTGGGAGCTGGTCAGCGCGGTTGACATGATCCTGGAGGGGTCACTCAGGAGGTCGTCCGCGGACAGCTTTTCGGCGAGATCTTCGCGGGTTACGTGCCATGCCTGCAACACGACATCGACGGCGAACGCGTCGGCGGTCAGGTCGATTCGCCCGATGCTGAAGTCGTCAAACTCCTCCGTGGGTGTTTCTCCGGTCATTTCGGCCAGGGCGGCGCGGATCGGCGAAGTACTACTCGATGATCCCCGCGCGTAAATGGCAGTGCCGTTCGGGTCCGGCTCCATGGATGTGAGTGAAATGTGGCTGGGCACCCTCATGGAATGGTCGAACTCGCCGCCGGGACCGAATAGGTGAATCGCGTTGTTTTGCAAATCCTGGATGGCCAGGCGACCGTCGCGCCACACCGCCATGCGGAAGGTGAACCCGAACTCCCCCGGCCCCTCGCCTTGACGACCGATGCTCTTGACGAACCGGCCCTGCGGATCGATGACCACAACCCTGTAGTTCCCGGGGTCCAGGATATGGAGATTCCCCGACGCGTCAAAGCTGACCGGACCCCTGCCGGCGAAGTGTGCCCAGTCTGGGGCGTCCAGGCCGCCGGCACGGTAGACCTCGGGGAAGTCGGTGGTCAGGGGCCGGTCCTGGGCGGCGACCGGGGTCGCTGCGGTGATCAGGGCGAGGGTCGTGGCGATGGTGGTGGCCGAGACAGTGAGCAGAGATGCCGGGAACGGCACGGTGCGAGTGCTTCGGCCTCGATGAATCGCTGTCGTGGTTTGGGTGATCATGTTGTCTTTCGTTCTGCCATGGCTCCAAATTGACCTCAGTTAGTGAACAGTTTCAGTAGACGGGGTGGGAAGTGCTGCCCCGGCAACCTGCGCCAGGGAACACCGGCCAGGAGACACACGGAAGGGCCATTATTCTTCGGCAAGGTCGGTGAATTCATGGGTGCCTTACCCGGTTGAGATCTCTCACGAACCGTCCCCCACCAGTTCGTAAGCAACGACATTCTCCACATCCATGTCGTCCAACTGGACGCCCAGCACGAGGCCACCGGTCACGTCCAGGATGCGGAACCGCGGTGGTGCCTCCACCGTGCCCAGCCACGTCCCGTCGGCGGCGATTATGGTGTAGCTTGGCGTGCCCTCGGTCGGGTCGTCCGGCTGGTAGGACGGCAGCCACACCCGGCCATGGGAGTCACCGAAAGGACTGATGAAAAGGGGCATCGGGTCGCCGAGGACCGCCCGGTACCTGGCCAACCGCTCATTGATCATGCGATCGATGTCGGCATCCGGCGCGCCTGGGTTGGCCAACCGCGTCCTTGCCCGGAATCCGGCCTCGACGCCTTCAAGCGACTCTTCCGTCAGGGGAGCCGCCTCGGCCTGCCAGCGCACGATCTGCGTGACGGTGCCATCGGGACGATGCCAAGCGACCTGCGGCCGGTCGGAACGTGCGTAGACGAACTGACCGGCGGCGACCGCCACCCAGCCGGCCGCCCCGATCGGGTTCCAGCGCAATCCCGGAGGAGCCCGCGCAAGCAGGTCGTACGACGCGACGGTGTCGAGGGCGCCGGTTTCCATGTCGAACACAGCCATGTATCCCGGAAGCCAATCCTCTTCGAAGTCGGGCGTGAGCGAATTCGCAGTTCCGAACAGCTGCCCGGATGCGCCGATTCCCAAGACGCTCAGGTCGTCCGCATGCCGGATGTCCACCGTGCGTTCGACCGAACCGCTCGCGAAGATGGTCAGGCGGTCCAGGTTGACGTCGACCGCCAGAAACCTGTCCTGCCCCAGCGCGAACGTGGCTCCCACGTATCCAACGTCTCCCGGTCCCTCGCCCGGCCCCGCAAGCACCTCGTGCGAAGAGCCGTCCGGACTCAACACGACCAGTTCCTGGTTGGCAACGTCCGATACTACGGCGCTGCCGTCCGGGAAGAGGCTGCCGGGCTGGATCCTCTGGAAGGTGTAGTCGCCCGGGTTGGCGCCGTGGCGGTAGCGTGGCTCTGCGGCGAACCGGAAGGGCGCCTTGCCCGGCATTCCGGCATACTCGACGATCCGCACGCCGGCGCTGTCTTCGATCTGGACGGGGGTGGCGGCGGTTTCGCGGGTGTCGGCCTGGCAGGCTGAGAGGGTCGCCGCGAGCAATGCCGTGGCGAGGAAAGAGCCACGACTGGATCGGTATGCCGCCGGCCTCAGGGGGAGTTCGCATCTGTTTCGCATACTTCGGGCCTCCTATCGCCCTTGCACCGAGGCTGTCTCCGGATAGGCTTCAAAGGCCAGGCGGGGTGTTGGGCGATGCGCATGCTTTCGACCTCGTCTACTAACTTAACAGGCCCAGCCGCCGCAACGTGCAATCCTCCCGCTGCTCGCGGGGTCTTGTCCACGGACTGCTGGTCGCTGAATAGGTCGATGAGTCCCCGCGAGGGCGCCACGTCCAGGACCGGGATCGGCGCGACTGCACGTTTTGGCCCCGGGAACTGTTGTTAGTGTGACGGTGGAACACCGCCCGCCACGGAGATGTCCTTCGAAAGGACGCCACAATGACCGAAAGGCCAGCGAAGTGAAGGCCGCATGGCCCCGCCTCGCCATGATGCTCCCCGGCCTGCTGGCTCCGGCGGCAGCCGGCCTGGCGCTCCAGGACACCAGCCAGGCCGTCGCGGAGTTTCCCGACTTCGTCCCAGCGGGGCGGTTCGGTGTTCTCGATGGGGACTCCACATTGATGTTCGGCCGCCTGTCCGGCCTGGCAGTTGACATCGAGCGCGGCATCGTGTTCCTGGTCGACGAGTTGGCCCACAAGCTCTCCGCAGTCACGAAGGAAGGTCAGTTTCTCACGTGGGGCGGGGGGAGAGGCGAGGGTCCCGGCGAGCTGATCGGCCCGAAGGCGGTGGAAGTCAGTGGATCGGAGGTCCACGTGCTCGATGCCTGGAACCACCGCGTGACGCGCTACGAAATGGGGCCGACCACGCTCCGACACACAGACCAGACCCGGTTGCCGACATCCGGGGGCTGGGAGTTCTGCCTCTTCGATGGCGACTACCTCGTCCTGACGCATGAGCACACCCTCGGCGGCCGTACAATCCACCGCTTCGATCGCGCGGGCAGCGTCAAGTCCTCCTTCGGCGTGCCGTTTCTCGAAGGCGACGCGGCCATGCTGAACCTGACCGACATGGGGCTCCTCGCCTGTGATTCGGCGAACCGGAGGATTTACGCGGCCTCTACCGCCGTCCCCCGGGTTCACGGCTACAGCGGCGACGGCACTCTGCTCTGGGCCACCGAGTTGCCCGGAGTGGAAGGCGCCGTCATTGAGCGAACGGAGGCCGGGGTGAAGTGGAGTTTGCCGGAAGGGAAGAGCACCTTCGGGAGCGTTGTGACCCTCTCGATCGTCCCGCAGGGTCAGTTGCTGGTACAGTACGAAGAGCAGGAATGGGAGCAGGGAGTCGGAGATGGCCCCGTGGTGGGCTCCTTTCTGATCGACGCGGCCAGTGGAGTGATCCTTGCCACATCGGAGTACGGAGAATTGCCACGAATCAGCACCTTCGGCGGAGGCTACGCTTACGGTGCGGTCGCTGCGCCGGTACCGGAGGTCAGGGTGTACGAGTGGCGGCAACGAGGTAGACAATGAGTGGAATTCGTAACACCTGGGTCATGAGGGCCATGACCACCCGCATCCTCCCGTTCTCGCTGACGCTCGCAGCCACCGCCTGCGAACCCGCCCAACCCGGTCCACCCCCGTCGCAAACCCAGACCGAGGACAGCGCCGGTATCCTCATCGTCGAAAACGCCCGCCCGGAAACCGGCTCGCGTCTCGGATGGCAGATAAGCCAGGAGCCCGCCATCTCGATCGGAACCGTCGCGGGCGGCGAGGACTTTCAGCTTCACCAGGTGGGCGACGCACTCAGGCTGCCCGACGGCCGGATCGTGGTAGCCAACGCAGGCTCGCATCAACTGCTGGTCTTCGACGAGGCCGGGAAGTATCTGCAGGCGTGGGGACAGCGGGGAGAGGGCCCGGGAGACTTCAGCACGATCCAGGGAAGCGACGGACTGAGCCCCAGCGTCTTCTGGATGGAACGCTGGCCGGGTGATTCGCTGGCGGTGTGCTCCGGCAGCCGGCAGGCGATCAACAACGTCGTTTCGGTCTGGGATACCCGAGGGCACCACGGCCGCACACTCTACTTGACCCGTCTCGATCGGTCGAAGTGCCACGACGTCCTCCCCGGGGGAGCGATTCTGGCATCCCGCCGGGTCGGCAACCCCTCCGCGCTGCCGGAGAAGGGCATGAATCGCAGCCAGCACGATTTCTCCGTCCTGGCTGGAGACGGGTCTCCGCTGGGAGCACTCGGCCGACATCCCGGTGGCGAGATCTTCTGGTATTTCGAAGACCACATGGGGGACGGGACCGGCATGGGACTGTATGATCCGCCGTTCCAGAAAACGCTGAGGTGGGCGGCGTGGGGCGAGTTCGTGGTGCTGGCCCCCACGGATCGCTACGAACTCAGGGCCTACCGTCACGACGGATCCGTGGCGCGCATCGTGCGCCGCGCAAACGACGTGCGCAGTCCCACGCAATCCGATGTGGAGAGCTACCGCGAAGCCAATGCACCAAGGGCCGAATACGGCACCCACTATCAGAAGCGGTACAACGCCAGCATCGACGCCTTCCTCCTGCCCGAGTCGTTCCCCGCCTTCACCGCGATCGAGGTGGACGCTCTCGGCTACCTCTGGGTTCGCGAATACAATCCTCCCGGGGACGAGGACCGCGCCCTCTGGACGGTGTTCGACTCCGAGGGTTTCGTGCAGGGATTCGTCGAGACGCCCCCGGGACTGGTCATCCACCAAATCGGCGAGGACTTCATCCTCGGCAAGGTGCTGGACGAGCTGGGGGTGGAGTATGTACAGCTTTGGGGACTGGACCGGCTTTCGGTCCAGACGGGGAGCTCACAATGATGGAGGCACATGAAATGATTCGCACAGCTACATGCCGGGCATTGGCAGCTTGTCTGCTATCCACGCTCCCGCTCACCACCCAGGAGATCATCACCCTCCCCGGCGAGGACCGCTGGCTCGATCCCCGATTCGAGGAACTCCACCGCGTCGGATCGCTGTCCGGTGAGGACTGGGAACAGTTCGGCTCCATCCGCCGGGTCGCCTTCGATGGAGCGGGCCAACTATACGTCTTCGACGAACAGGCCCAATACATCTTCGTGGTCGGACCGGGCGGTGAGCTCCGCCGCACACTCGGCGGGCCGGGCGAGGGCCCGGGCGAACTCCGCATCCCGGCCGGGCTCGCGGTGATGCGGGACGGGCGCGTGGTGATCCTGGACATCGGCTATCCCGGGTATCACCTCTTCAAGGCGGACGGGGAATACGAACGCAGGGTGGGCTTGCCCGTATCGGGCCGCCGGATGATGCAAACGGACTACTTCCCGTACCCCGGGGGCGACGCCGTCGTATCCGCGGTGGGAAGTCGGCCGCTGTTCATCCGGTTCTTTGACGAGGGCGGTGACCAGTCACACACGAGCCGGCCGGTCGAACGCCTCATCCTCACGGGCGAAGTAGTGACGAAGGACACCGTCGCCGAGGGCTGGTTGCCCCCCGGCGGGGAACCCGTGACGATTGGCGAGCGGTCAGCGAAGGTCTTCGGGCCGAGGATGCTTCTGGGGGTGCTGCCCGACGGGAGCGTGGCCTTCTCGGACTCATCGGCCTACGCAATCAGGATTGCACGGCCGGGGACCGGTGTGTGGCGTGTCCTGAGACGACCGCTTCGGCCGATCCCGGTGACGAACCGGATTATCGACGGCGAGAGGAATCGGCAGCTGGAGAGACTCGACGAGTCGGAGGGATTGAGGGATCCATCCCTCGTCAGGATGGAGCGCGAGGTAGTCGCCAAACTGGAGTTCTTCGAGGAAGTCTCGATCCTTCGTGAAATGAAGACGGGCTGGAGCGGCGAAATCTGGGTGCAGCGGGGTGGGGAGGAACCCATTGACGACGAAGGGCCCATCGACGTCATCACGATGGACGGGCGATACCTCGGGAGCTTTCGGGCCGGCGCCATTCAACTGCCTTCCGCTTTCGGTCCCGACGGGATGGTGGCGTTCATCGAGACGGACGAGTTGGGAGTGAACACGGTGGTCGTGAAGAGACTGCCGGCGACGTTGAGATGAGCGCGGAAGTCGTCCGACGCGTAAAGTGGAGATTACATCTTGGAAAGTGCAGTTTACATGCAGAAGCGGGCAACCTCAGTGCGAAGGACGGAGAAGGAGAAATGCGAAGCCGAATCCACCACATCCTCGTGCCCATGGCGCTCTTCGCCGCGTGCCAGGGCGACCCTCAGCCCACCACGGACATCCCGATCCTGGTGGGAGACAGCGCCGGCGTGCGCATCGTCGAGTATGCGGGCACCCCGGCCGGCGACGCCCCCTTCAGCTTCAGGGCCGAGCCACTGTACCGCCACGGCGCCAACCCGCGCGACTACGCTTTCCAGAGGATCGACGCCGGCCGTCTCTTTCCGGACGGCAGCGCCGTGGTCTCGGATGGGGGCAACGACGAACTCGTGGTGTTGAGCCAGGACGGCGAGACGCACGAGTTGCTTGCCGGACCTGGAGAGGGACCGGGCGATGTCGGCTACGTCAGCGCCGTCTTCGCGCAGGGGCAGGACACGGTTCTGGCAGCAGACCGCGAACTAATGCGCGTTACCGTATTCGCCGGCGGGTCGGTCGCCCGCACGGTGGATACCCGGCATCTGTACGGCCTCGGCGCCCAGGGAACCGGTTCCTCCGGCCAACTTCTGATGGCCAGGGATGGGTTCCGCTCCGGATTTGAAGAGGAGTGGCTCCAAGGGCACATGGCCACGTTCGACATGGACACCGGAACCCTGGACACGGTCGCGTCCTACGATTTCATGTCGCGTACCCCGCCGGAACTGCGGTTCAACCCGATCGGGGCGTCGGGCAGGGTGACCGTCGCAGGCGGCCGGTTCGTCTACACCAGGTCCGATCGCCCGGAGATCACCTGGCGCCGGCCTGACGGCACAGCAACCCAGATCGTGCGCTGGCAGGCCGAACAGGCTCCCCTGACGGAGGAGTTGCTGCAAGGCATCGAGGCCGGAATCCGGGAGCGCTACCGTACCGCCAACCCCGGCGCGCCGGATGCCGACATCGAGGGTATGACGGCAGATGACATGGCCATCTATCGGGCCAGCATCGGCGGACTCATGCCACTCTTCAGCCGTCCATTCGGCGACGCGGACGGCCGCGTATGGCTGCCTCCCTATCGCCCGGGCCGTGCCCGCGAAGCCGCGCCGGACTACACCGTCATTTCAGCCGACGGGGAATGGTTGGGCAGGGTCGAGGCCCCACCGGGGTTCCGCATTCTCGACGTAGCCGGCGGACTCGTCCTCGGAGTGCTGAGGGACGAAAGGGATGTGCAGATCGTCGCGGTGTACGAGTTGGTGGCCGGGTAGCTTGCGAACCCGGGGCAGTTTCCGGTCGATAGTCCCCATTGGACACAGGAGTTGCAAGATGAACTGGATGAAGGACTGGATGCGGTACGCAACTTGCGCTGCGGCGCTGGCCGCGATGGCACTGATCGCGGAGACCGATGCGTCCGCCACCGGCCAGGAGCCGACCAGCTGGTGGGTGGATATCGACGTTGACGAGGGCAACCCGATCGACACCATGGGCAATGCCTATTCGCCCCTCGCCCGCGAGCCGGAGGCGCTAGCCGACATTGAGGGCGACTTCCGAAGCGTCATCCGCTACCTCTGCCTCGACGCCAAGGAGCGGGAAATGGGCATCGTCGCCCCCGCCCACCTTGTGTTCCGGGAACATCCGCGCCCGACCGCGCGGGCGGTTCCGGGGTCCATAATGACGGAACCTCTGAAACTGCGGACCACTTGGGCAGGCGAGACAGTCGTGCTGCAGGCCGTCGCGGTCCCGGTTCGGAACCGGATCTACCTCGACCAGGACGACGCCGGAGACAGGGGAACGGGCGAGAGTTCGGACGCCGAATTCGTCAGACGCCTCCTGGAGAATCCTTCCACGGCGAGCGACTCGCTGGTGATCGAACTGGACTGGGAGGAAGTGGGCGCTGTCCGTTATACCTACTCCCTGGAAGGGGCTGCCAGCGCCATTCGCGAGGCGGGGCGGCCGTGTGGGGTCGGGTAGGACGTGCCGATGAACTGCCGGCCACGACGAAATGACGGCAGAACCCATCCGCGAACCTGACAACCTACGCGCCGCCAAATGTGTCAGCCCATTGTAACAGCACGTCGCGTGACCCCGCCCCACCCCCGAGGAGGAGCAGTCAATGAAGCCCCACGCTCTCAGGAGGCCCGCAATAACCCCTCCTCCCTTCCACCTCACAGCGGCCGCACTCCTCCTCGGGTCGTGTGTCTCGCCCGACAACCCTTCCTCGACCGTCGTTCGCGACAGCGCCGGCGTTCTGATCGCCGAGACCCCCCTCGAAGCCACGGGCGAGGAATGGCGGCTTCAGCTTCCCCCCGTCCTCCAGATCGGACGAAACGGGGGAGGGGATGACGGACCGGACCTCTTCGGACGGATCATGCAAGCCATACGGCTGTCGAGCGGGGAAGTCGCCGTAGCGGAAGGCATGACCGGCGAGATCCGCGTTTTCGACGGTGGAGGAGGGCATCTGCGCACGTTCGGACGACACGGTGAAGGACCTGGAGAGTTCACAAACCTCTGGATGATTGCGGAATTGCCGGGCGATACGATCGCGGCTTTCGATTCCTGGGGGGAGGCTTCCTACTTCACATCCTCTGGAACGTTCATTCGGTCCTTTCCGATTCCCCGGCTTCCGGGGGCGTCTGCCCCGCAGTTGACCGGCTGGCTCGACGACGGCACCCTGCTTATCAACGCCCTCACTCGATCTCCTTCCCGGGACACCCGCGATCGGTCCACATACTTCCTGTACGCGGTCGGCCGTGACGGAGAGATCCTGGGGACCCTCGGCGAGTTCGCGGGCCAGCAACTGGGTCGCAACGGCTACGCGCTGGCCTTCAGCGGGCGGGCGGAGTTCGCGGCAGATGGCAACCTGGCCTGGTATGGCCATTCGAGCCGATTCGAGTTGGCCGGTCATGACCGCTCGGGATCCGTGCGCAGAATCGTGCGCGTGGACCGGGTTCCGAGGACGGTGACACAAGCCGAGATCGACGAATCGCGGGCCGCGGCCGAGGAGAGCCTCCGGGGAACGTCCGGTCCCGCCGTGAAACGAATCCGGGCGACCGAGTTCGCGAGCAACCACCCGGTCCACGGCAGATTCCTGTCCGACGAAGCAGGCAACCTGTGGGTGGAACGGTATCCCGTTGACCCGGTCGACGATTCCGGTTCGCCAGAGTGGGACATCTTCGACGACGAAGGCAGGCTCATTGGCTATCTGGCGACTCCCGGCAACTTCCGGATCACCTGGATCGGCGCGCAATCCGTCCTTGGAGTGAACTCGGATTCCCTCGGCGTACAGACGGTCCGGAGGTACCGATTGGACAGGTGACCAGCTCTGCCCACCCCAGTCCATCACCTCCTGGTGACTCTCCAGCCCCCCCCTTCGTCAACCTCCAGGCCATCGAATTCAGATATCCCAAGTTCCTGCTGGGACCCCTCACGCTGAGGATCGATCCCGGCTCCGCGGTGGCACTCGTGGGACCCAACGGTGCGGGCAAGACCACGCTCCTCGGCATCCTCTCGGGCCACCGCGTAGTGTCGGCCGGCTCGGCGTGGATCCTGGGAAGGAAACGGGACCAGGTCGACCCGAGCATCCGCGAGCAGGTGGCGATCGTCCCGACCCGGCTGCTGGGACTCCGATGGATGACGGTGCGCGAGCACTTCGACTTCCTCTCCCACTTCTACTCCCATTGGGACATGGCGAAGGCTCTGGAGATGGCCGATGCGCTCGATCTCAAGCTGGACCACCGGCTCCGGGAGCTCTCGCGCGGGCAGAGCCTGAAGGTCTCTCTCTGCGCAGCCCTCGGCCAGGGAGCCAGGTTCCTGCTATTCGACGAGCCCACGGCGGGCCTCGACCCACTGGCCCGGCACGAGGCGCTCAAGCAGATTCACGCCTACATGCAACAGCACCCCGATGTCGCGATCGTCCTGGCCACGCACATTCTGGAAGATCTGGACGAAATCCCGTTCACCCACCTCCTCGTGTTGAAGGAGGGGAAGGCACAGAACCCCGCTGGAGAGGGCAAGATGATCACAAGTGGCGTTGACATTCGTGAGACCGCGAAGCGGATGTTGCTGGGAGAGGCGGGACCATGAGACGCGACGCCGTCCTCAGACTCTTTCGCCTTCATCTGCACCGGACCGTGAAGCCAATGTCGAAGTGGGGGCTGGTGACGGCTGGTGTCTTGATGGTCCCGGTCTTCCTGGGGGGCGGGCTGAACCTGGATATGACCGTGGGGTTCGGTGCTGTTTTCCTCATCTACCTTCCCTGCAACCTGGCCCTGAACATGACTCAGGAGAAGATCGACGGTTCCCTCCGCTTCCTGTCTTCCCTTCCCGTCACGGGCCGGGAACACGCCGCGAGCCGCGTTCTGGCCACAGCCGCTCTGACGATGCCCCTGGTGATCTGGCTGGCCGTGCTGCTCCCGCTTTTCCAGCTGGAGTCCCTTCCCGGGGGGCCGGTCGTGACCGGGATCGGCATGGGAGCGGCGGTCTTCCTGGTTTCCCTGGTGGTGATCGCGTTTCAGTACAAGTACTCGGGCCCGAAAGCCCGATCCGTCTTCGCGTACGTATTGGTGGCCTTCGTGGCCGTCATCTGGATCTCCACGCTGTTCGAAGGATCGCCCGCCGAGCTCCTCACCCCGGCAGTGATCGCCACCGGGGCGCTGGTTTCCGGGATCGGGATAGTGGCGGTCGGCCGGTTCGCCGTGCGTACGATCGTTGAATACGCGCCCATCTATGATCGTGAGAAGGACGAACTGACGAGCGGAGTGGGCGGATGACCAGCTTGAAGGGACCGAAGCAACGGACGAGGCGTCCATCCACCTGGCTCCCACGCCACCCCTCCCTCGCCCTCGCGCTTCTCTGCGCCTTCAATCCGAGTTCCCCCGAACTGGCCGCGTCCGCCCGGGCCCAGGACTCCCAGGACCTGGCGGTGACCACGCTCAGGGAATCTCCCGACTGTGACTGCCGGATAGAGTTGACCAGGGTGATCAGTCTCTCGGACAGTCTGCACCCGGGCCTGTTCGCATACAGCCCCCTGGTGATGCGCGATTCGCGCGGCGTCTGGTACGCCACGTCGAACACTCGTGGGCTGAAACAGGTTGGCGTGTTTGATCAGGACGGTCGGCTCAAGAAGGTGCTTGGCGGTTTGGGAGAGGGGCCGGGCGAATTCACGTTCATCAACCATATCGTCGTGGGCTCCGGAGATACCCTCTACGTCTACGACCATACACAACTGCGCAGATCGGTCTTCGATCCCGACCATGAGTTCGTTCGCACGGAGCGGATTCCCGCGTACATGCGCGACATGGTGCCGCTGCCGTCGGGCCACATGATCGTCAATTCAACCATCAGGACCGCCGATGGGTGGCCGCTGCACCTGGTCGGCGCGGACGGTGGTGTTCTCCAGACTTTCGGTGCGGAAACGGCCACGCGTCGACCGGACAACTCCTTTCTCGAACTTCGCGCCATCGCGGTCGACGGTGATGGCGTGTTATGGGTCACATCGAGGAATGCCTACGAATTGTCCACCTACTCAATAGCGGGTACGCGACTTGAACCGACGAATCGGCGGTACCGGAGGCAGGTCGACTGGTTTCAACCCTGGACAGAGTCATCGCGGGGGGCAGAACCGCCGAAGCCAAACGTGAAGCAGATCGCGTTCGGCCCGGAAGACCCGAAGCTGCTGTGGGTGCTGATCAGCGTCGCCGACCCTGAGTGGGCGCCAGTCCCGCCACAGAG
This sequence comes from Longimicrobiales bacterium, assembly GCA_965211795.1. Taxonomy (GTDB): domain Bacteria; phylum Gemmatimonadota; class Gemmatimonadetes; order Longimicrobiales; family Gaopeijiaceae; genus Bin94. The sequence continues at coordinate 797,607 of OZ242973.1, read as the reverse complement.
GTCGACAAAGGAATTGGGCGATTCGCTGTACGACAGCATCCTGGAAGTGATTGACGTGAAGAGCGGCTCGGTTCTGGCGTCTCGGCGCTTTGGGCCGACATTGTCGCGCCTGACGTTTCAGGGGCTGATTCCCGCACTCAGGATTGACGACGCGAACAAGGTCTGGATGGACGTCTTCATGCCCACGCTTCACAGGAGGTAGCCGCCGAGACGCTTGGGCGATCCTCCCCAATGTCATCCACCAAGTAATGTAGAGATTCCATTCTGGAAACTGGAGTTTACATTCGGCTCGCTCACGTCCGATGTAAGCCACACATCTTACCGCCCACTGCAGGGCGATCGGGTGGCGGCCCCCCTCCCCCCTCACCCATACATCGCGTCGGGCAGGAACATCGCCAGCCCCGGCAACAACGCAATCAGAATCAGCCCCACAAGCATCGCAATCCAGAACGGTACGATCCCCCGAAACATCCTATGCACCGGCACGTCGGGAGCGACGCCCTTCACGACGAAGATGTTCAGCCCGACCGGGGGTGAGATCAGGCCCATCTCCAGCGTGATGACGATCATCACACCGAACCAGATCATGTCGACACCGAGGGACTCAAGAATCGGCTGAACCAGGGGAACGGCCAGCACCAGCATCGCGAATCCGTCGAGAAAGGTGCCGAGCACGATGAACATGACCAGTACCAGCAGGACGACCTGAGCACCCGAAAAGCCCTGTTCGGCCACCCACTCGGACGCCACGAACGCTACGCCGGTCAATCCGAGGAAGACCTTGAACACGAAAGCCCCGCACAGCACCAGGAAGGCGGTGCCGCTGGCCTTCAGCGTGGCGGCGGCCACCTCGATCATCGTCTTCCGGTTCAGCGCGCGGCGCGCGCAGGCGGCGATCAGCGTCAGCAGCGCTCCCACTCCCGCCGCCTCGATGGCGGAGAAGACACCGGCGTAGATGCCCCCGATCGTCACGACGACGATGCCCAGGATCCAACCGGCCCTCGCGGTGGCCCGGAGTCGATCCCGCCACGCCACAGGCTCTTCGGCGTGGGGCGCCTTGTCCGGATCGCGTCTCACGACGATCGAGACGGCCAGCACGAACAGAAGCGTGAGCAGAATCCCGGGAATCACCCCGGCCATGAACAGGCGTCCGATGCTCTCTTCGGTGATGATTCCGTAGATCACAAGGCCCGCTGACGGCGGGATCAGTATGCCGAGCGTTCCGCCGGCTGCGATCGCTCCCGTCGCCAGCGAGTCATCGTACCTGTACCGTCGCATCTCGGGAAGCGACACCCGGCCCATGGTCAGGGCGGCGGCCAGAGACGATCCCGAGAGAGCCGAGAATCCGGCACACGCAATGATGGACGCGGACGCGAGGCTGCCGCGAACGCGCCCGAGCCAGCTGTGAGCGGCGCGGTACAGGTCCTGGCTCATCCCGGAGACCACGGCCAGATTGCCCATCAGCATGAAGAGCGGCAGGATCGTGAGGGGATACCGCGAGGCCACCGCGAAGATCTCCCCCGCCAGGACCGGCACTGCGGCGGCGGGGCGAATCAGAGCGATTCCCGCCGCGCCGACGACCAGCATCGCCAGGCCCACGGGCACGCGGATCAAGAGGAGAACGAAGAGAGCGAGGAAGCCCAGCAGGGCGATGCCCGTTCCGTCCATCAATCGGCCGGCTCGTTGGGATCCTCGGTGTTCCACGCCGCCAACCCCACAAGGAGCTGGGACGCGAGCAGCAGTCCGTAGGCGACCAGAGACGTGCCCAGCACGTAGTAGAACGGCATGTGAGGAATCGACACGCTGCCGGTTACGGCACCGCAGGCAAGGCCGCAACTGCCGTGTGCGAACAGGGCGTAGGCAGCCACCGCGGTCACTCCCACGCCAAGAAGTCGCGCGACCACGTCCGTGATTCTGGTCACGGATCGGCCCACAAACCGCACGATCAGGTTAACGCAGACGTGAGATCCCTCGCCCGCGCCATAGGCGATCGCGCCCGCCACCACAACGGTGAGCGACATCGTGGATAGATCCTCGATCCAATGCAGCGAGTCGTTCATCACATAGCGCCAGAAGACCTCGGCCACGGTGACTGCCAACAGCACGGCGAGCGCGATCCCGCCCACCGCCACGAACGCGGTCCCCAATCGGCGGCAATACACTTCGGCCCGCGCGAAATGGTCCCGGCAGTTCTCGAAAACGGTCATGGCCTTCTGCTCAGACCGAGGTTCCCGCGATTCCGCGGACTGCTCACCGTACCCCGCTGAACAGCCGGATGACCTCGCCGACGGTCATGTCGCCCACCTGGCGCGCAAGCCCCGCTTCACGGAGCGAGCCGATCGCCCCTTCGAAGCGGCGCTTCTCGCTTTCCGCAAGCTCGATGATCTCGACACCCGCCTCCACGGCCAGCTGCAGACCCTCGGCGCCGGCGAGCACCCATGCGTCGGCTCCGGCCAGGGACAGGGAGTCATCCGCAACATCGTCGATCCAGCCCTGCTCTTTCGGAGAAAGGGCATCGTACACTCCCTGATTCATCAACAGAACGAACGGCAGCCCGGACAGAGGGAGCCAGGTGGTCAGGTAGGAAGCCGGTTCCTGAAGCTGGAACGCGACGATCCCCGAGGGGGAGATGGCGACCCCGTCGATGACTCCCGTGGACAGACTCTGGTGGACAACCGTACCAGGCTGCATGACGGCGCTCGCACCGAGCGCTTCGATGAACGGGATGGCGCTGCGGGTCGAGACGCGGATCTTGAGTCCGCGCATATCTTCGAGCGTCCGCACAGGTCTGTCGCGGGTAAGCAGCACGGGGGCTTCGTTGGCCCAGATCGCCAGGACCCTGGCCTCGTACTCCGGCTCCAGAACCGACCGGGCGCGTCGCATGGCTTCGGTGCATTCCTCCGCGGTCTTGCAGACGCCCGGGTAGGCGATCAGGTCGCTCTTCGGAAAGAGGTCGGCGGTGTAGGCGGGCACGGCAAGGGCGATATCGGCCACACCGCTCAGCAGCATCGAGTACTGGGCTGGCGCGGATGAGTTGAGGGCCCCTGCGGGGAATTGCCGGACAGTCAATTCGCCGCCCGAGAGCTCGGAGAGTTCCTGGGCCAACGGCGTGAACATGGCCTCGTTCAAGGCGTGATCCGCCGACAGGAAGTGCGCCAGCGACAGCTCCCTGGTGTCGGGCGCCGGTTGACATCCGTACATGAACGGCAATCCGGCCGCGAGGGCAAGGAGTCCGTGGACGAATCCGTGCGGATGCCGGGGGCGATTTGGTCCGCCGGCGCCCGGTATCAGCCTCCCCACCATTTCAGGACCCACCCCCGGCATCGGCGGAAACGCGAAGAGTCAGGATGTCCATGTCGTGAAACTGCTGGTGCCGAACCGAGGAAGCGAGGTGTCTGAGCAGCCGAAGCGAGATTTCATGCTCCACCCGGGCCACTCTGGTCTGCTCCTCGAGCCATTCCAGGCGATCCTGAAGATTGAGTTCACCGCTGCCGGCCGCGCCCACCCTGAATTCCAGCACGGCCTCGCCGTCGTCCTCGCGCGCAGTCAGCAGCAGTTCGCGTCTCTCGCGCCCGGGCACCTCCACACCGTCCACTTCCCCGCGCGACTGCATAAGGGTGAGCAGCGTCTCCTCGCTCGCTGCATCGAGGCGCTCCACGATCGCCTCCAGGCCGTTGCGCGCGGCGAACGTCTTAATAAACTCCCTGATCCGGGGCAGTTCGGCCGCGTCGAGCTTGCCCCTGAACCGGCTCTTTCGCCGAACCGAGAGCGCCGTCAGGACCAGTGCCAACAGACCCCCCGTGGTCAGCCCGTTGCTCAACAGACCGCCCGCGAACTCCGCGAAGAAGGCGGGAAAGATCATGTCGAATTCGAATGCGACACCCGTCCAGAACGAGACGCCCGCGATGAGGCCGGTGCGGGGGTTCGCGCCCATGCTCCTGACGGCTTCGCGCATCCCGACCGCGAACAGCGTGGCCATGACCACGGCGATGGAAGCGGCCACCACGCCGGCGGGGATGGCGAGGAAGAGCGCGAGCGCCTTCGGCAGAAAGGCCAACGCGAGGAACACCAGTCCGGCCGCGACCGCGGTGCTGCGAGCCGCGACGCCGGTGACTTCGACGGCGGCCACCGCACCGGCATGGGGCGTGTTGGGCATCGTTCCCGCGAGCCCCGCCAGCAGATTCCCGGCGCCCTCGGCGGCCACGGCCCGCTGCACCGCGCGATAGTCCACCGCCCGCGGCCGACGCCACGCCACGCGCTGGGCCCCGACCGCGACGGCGATCGACTTGGTCGAGCCGACCAGCGCCACGAAAAGGAATGCCGGCAGCAACGTCCAGAACGGCGGACCGAAGCCGAGGTCCAGTCCCGGCATCCGGCCGTCCGGGATGCCGAGCCACGCGGCGTCGGCGACGCGCGCGGTGTCGTAGATTCCGAAGAAGGCGCTCACTAGGGAGCCGGCGACGATGCCGGCGGCGGGGGCCCATAGACGCAATGTCCCCTTCGCCTTGAGGGCGATCCCCACGATGGTCGAGATCGTTACGACGGCACTCACCAGCCCGGCGTACGCAGGGCCTCCAGGCGGCAGCTCGTTCAGCATGTCGAAGAGAATCGGCATCACGGTGACGGGAAGGAGCATGATCACCGTGCCGGTGACGATGGGCGTGAGAACCCGGTGCAGGAGCGAGAGCCGCGCGGAAAGCGCCCCCTGGGCGACCGCCGCGATGACGACCAGGGTGGCGAGCAATCCCGGTCCTCCCTGAATCAGCGCCTCTGCGCAGACCGCGATGAAGATCGCCGAACTGATGTGCGTCAGAGCGTAGCCCGACCCGATCCGTCCCACCCGCGCTCCCTGCAGGATCGCCGATACGCCGCACGCCAGGACCGAGGCGAACACCGCCCACATGACGAGTTCCTCCGCACCGGCCGCGCGAAACACGATCGTCGGCATCAGCACCGCCCCGTTCAGGGCCAGGGCGACGAGCTGCGCGCCGAGCGCAAGCGCGAGCGGCCCGGGAATCCGGTCGCCGACTTCGTAGCGCAGGTCTTCGTTGGAACGCAGCCGCGAACGCTTCAAGTGCTTCCCCTCGCTCGGGTATGTCCTTTTTCTCAAGTAACTTGCAGTGCTCCACGCTGAGACTGTATCGTATTCTGTGGTATATCGACGCAGCAAGCGAGCGCGGCCTCGCGCACACGGACAAGCGGACCCATTCAACCCCGAAGGAGTTCTCACAAGTGGCAGCCTACACAGTGATCAGGACGCAGGTTCACGATCCCGAAGCCTATTCCGTATTCGTGGAGAGAGTGACGGCGCTGATGCCCGAATTCGGCGGCGAATTTGCGGTCCGGGCCGACAGGTGCGTAACGCTCGAGGGCGAGGCGCCCGATATCGTCGTCATCCAGCGCTTTCCCGACATGGGGTCGGCGCAGGCGTACTACGACCACCCTGAGTATCAGGAGGCCCTGAGCACCGTAAGCGGCGCCTGCACCCGGCAAGTCGTGATCGTCGAGGGGGTCTAGGTGGCCTGTGGGGGGCCGACCCCCTCCAAGCACTACCGTGGGTCAGCAGCCCGCTGATAGAGCCGCCTAAATGCGGGAGGGACCTTTGTACAAGCGCACTTTCTTCGTCGTCGGGATCGCGGTGGTCCCAGCATCCGTCGCCGTGCCGCCCGCCCGGGCCCAGGATCCCCCGCCCGAACCCGACTCGATTGTCAGGCTGCAGCCGCTGGTCGTGACCGCCAGGAACCGGGAGGAACTCCTTCAGAGCGTCCCGCTGGCGGTGTCGGCCTTTTCCGGTCTCGATCTGGAGCATAGCCAGGTCGGAACGACCGATCTGCTCGGCCAGATCATGCCGAACGTCAACTTCAACCACTCCGGCGCTCTCGCGGGAACGAAGTCCGCGGCGCAGTTCTACATCCGGGGCGTGGGGCAGCGTGACTTCCTGCCGGTGACGGATCCCGGAGTTGCGGTTTACGTCGACGGATATACATGCCGCGCTCGGTGGGAGCGGTGATGGACCTCATCGACGTGGAACGCGTCGAGGTGCTGCGCGGACCGCAGGGCACGCTCTTCGGGCGCAACGCCGTTGGCGGAGCCGTGTCGGTGCACTCCAGGAGGCCGGACGCCGAAGCGCGCAGAAGCATGCGGATGCAGTTCGGCGACGACCGCATGGCCAACCTGACCGCGTCGGCAAACGGTGCCCTGGGGGACGGGCTGTTCGGGAGCGTGGCGCTGGCCGTCCGCAAGCGGGACGGGTACGTGACGCGCATCCACGACGACGGACTCGACATGGGCAACGACAACGGGCAGGCGGCCCGCGGCGCGATCGTTTGGCGTCCCTCGGCGACCTTCGAGGTCTTTGCGACGGCCGACTATGCCCGCAAGCGGGAGAACGGCGCGCCCACCGTCAACGGCGGCGTGAACGACAAGCAGGCCTTTGCGACGTTCGGCAACGCCGCGCTGCCCGGCTGCCTCGCGATCATGATCAACCCCAACTTCCCCGAAATGGGGCCGCCGACCTACCCCCCGCCCGGACAGGGCGCGGGAGGTGCCGAGGGTTGCTACGGGCCCGACAGCTTCCTCGGGCCGTACAGGTCGGAAGGCACCTTTCCGGCATACGACGACCTGGACTCGTGGGGCGCCGGCGCCAAGGTCTCCTGGTCGCTCGGCGGGGGCGTCACGCTCAGGTCTCTCACCGGCTACCGGGGACTGGACATGGGGAGCTCCCGGGACGCGGACAACACGCCCGCCAACATCCTGCAGATCCAGATCGAGGTCGAATCCGAGCAGCTCAGCCAGGAATTGCAGTTGAGCGGCCTGGGCCTCGACGACCGCCTACACTGGCAGACCGGTCTCTACCTCGTGCGCGAAACGGGGTACTATCTGGGCGCCGTGACGCTCCCGACCGGGGCGTTCGACAGCCACTGGGACCTGGTCAACTCGTCAATGGCCGGGTTCGCCCAGGCCACGGCCGACGTGACGGAGACGGTTTCGCTGACGGTCGGCGCGCGCTACACGAGGGATTGGAAGGCCGTGACGCCGAATGTCTACGCGCTGGGTGACGCATCGCAGGGCAGGGGAAGCATCCACGGACCCACATGGCCCCTGGCCAGGGGGATCTTCCGAGCCGCCACCGGGCCGATGATGCCCGGGGACCGCATCCTCGCCAACAAGGAGTTCACCAGGGACTTCGATGCGCTGACCGTGATGGCCAACCTCGCCCACCGATTGAACGACAACACGATCGCCTACGTCGGATTCGCCGAGGGGTTCAAGAGCGGCGGCTTCGACGCGCGGGTTCCGTCTCCCCCACCCGGCTATGAACCGAATTCGCCCGACGCCCCCCCGACCGACTACGAGCCCGAAACGGTCAACAGTTACGAAATCGGCCTGAAGTCCAGTACCGGCGATGGCCGTCTCAGGATGAACCTGGCGCTCTTCCGAGCCGACTACGAGGATTTGCAGGTCGTCATCCGCGAGTCGATCAATCCCATCACCGTGAACGGCGGGTCGGCCGATCTCCGGGGTGGCGAACTGGAGGTGGCGTGGATACTGGGCGGCGGGTGGGACATCGCGGCCAGTATCGGTGTATTGGCTGCGGAGTACGACAGCTTGAGCCCCGCTGTCCTCGAAAACAGGAATCCGTTGCAGCCGGACTACAAGCTGACCAAGACACCCGGTTTCAACCATTCGCTCCAGATCGGCAGGACATTCCATGCCCGCGGTCTGCCCGTCACCCCCCGGATCCACTGGACGTCCACGGCGTCGCAGTATCACGACCCGGTCAACACACCCCAGCTGTTTCAGGAGGGGTATCACCTGCTCCACGGCTCGATCAGCCTGGCGAGCGCGGATGGCGGGTGGGAAGTGGTATCCGCGTTTCGCAACCTGACGGACGAGCGCTATCTGCTGACCGGGACGTCGGCATGGGGCACCGCGGCGGCCTATATCGAGCAGGTGTACGGAAGACCGTTCGAGTGGTCGGTTTCGGTGAAGCGGACCTGGTGAATCACTCCCGCGCGATCCGATACCGGACCACCCGCTGCACATCCAGCTCGTCCCGGGTCACGGCCCAGACATGGTCGCCGTCGAACACCGGATTGATCGACGCCCTGAAGTCGGCTGGCGCGTTCACGGCGCCCAGGTAGGTCCCGTCGGGCTCGAAGACATCGTACCGGATCCTCTCGCCCAGCGAGGGGTCGGTAATGGACCGTAGTGCGGGCGAAAGTTCCACCCAGATCCGCCCGTCCTTCCCGCTGTGCAGCCTCCTGAACACCGGCCTCATGTTCGGCTCCTGATCCACGGGCCTATGAGGCTGCGCGGGCCGATGTACACTCCACTTTCCATTCTGTCAATCTCAGTTGACAGGTGACCGTGAGGACAACCACCCTGCACCCGAACAACCTGCGCGACAACCGGTACATCACCGGCCGAACGGCAGCTCCCCGATGTCGTACCAGTCCAGCGCCCGGTCCGGAACCCCGTCGGCATCGTCCGGGCCGACTTGCCGTTCGACCAGAACCACAAGGGTCGACCCGAGGAGGTCGAAGGCTCTGAGGCGGTCCCTGACCTTGACTGACCCGACGTATTCGGCATCCTCGTACACGTCCAGGTAGGACCATTCATGCGTGTCGCGCCGCGTGGCGATCCAGTAGCGGTTGGCAGCGTCGAACAGCTGGTGTTCCGCGCCCAGAGAGTAGCGCTTGGGGTTGGCCCGGTATTCCTCCAGCATCTCGTCGACGAATGAGCGGTAGGTGCCGTCCGAACTCCCGCGGAGAACCCTGATCGCTTCTTCCTCAACCAGGCTCCGTGGTTGAGCCAACAGCCTTTCTTCCAGCCTTGCCACGTCCCGTTCGTCCGGAAGTTCGGTCGGCGCGCGCAACACCGTGACGTCGCCGGTGCTGCCGACGAAGATCAGATGACCTTCGCAGGCTCCGAAGACCCATCCCTCCGCCCGGTCGGGGATGCCCCAGGTGCCCTCCCCACACGTGACGTCCCAGGGCCCGCTCGGTGACGCTTCCTCCCGCACGACCTCCCCGGAGGCGATGCTCACGTCGTACCGTGTCATCAGCGAATCGGGGATCCAGCCCCGCCACACCACACCCGAGAGGACCGTGCCGAAAGACCGGAATGGATGCAGGAATGGAGCCGGCACATCCGATACGTAGGTGCCCGACGGCTCGAAGACCGTGAAGCGGAACAGCACGCCGTCATAGACCCCAATCGTGCCCTCCTCGCCGCGCACGAGGTCGAGGGCGCCGCGGTAGTCAGAGCCGCCGAACTCGCCGGGACCCTCCCCCACTCGGCCGAAGAGTCCCACAACGACGCCCTCGGCGTCCACGCAGCGGACCCTGGTTTCGTAGGAATCGAGTACGCACGCGACCCGCTCGTCCGCAAGCAGCGCGACCTGGTGGCTCTCGCTGAGTGGGACATCGGTGGTGGCGAACGCCTCGGGCGTGAAGATGGCCTCGTCGACAGGGGCTAGAGCTTCATCCTGACTGCAGGCGCCGGCGAGGGCCAGAAGTGCTGCCAGGGAGGGTATCCCGAGCGGGCCGATCGGAGAGAAACAACACCGTGAGGGCGAGATTGAGTGACTCATGCGGATTCCCCTGGTCAACGGAACGCGATTGATCCCCGATGGGCCAATATAGCCCGAGGGCAAGACCATCGGCTGCCGGACCCAGAGCCCCCCACCAATTCTCCGCACCGTCGTGAGTCTGGAGTCTTCAGCCCGCCGCACCCATTTCTTTCGTTTGGCCGAGTCGCCCTTCTTGTTTCAAGAGCTCATGATGCACACCGGTTGGCACGATGCGCGGATCGCCTTCTACAGCCCGAACGCTCTCGGATTTCATTTGGACGTACCGCGAACTTTCATTCAGCCGTGAATTGCGGGACTCGTGGGGCGCGCGGATGTTGAAAGGTCACGTCAGCGCGGACGGTCCGCCCAGCTCGCATCCCGGTTCAACACGATCAGCCAACCGCTACGATCCGCTCCGGATCAAACCGAGACGGGCACCCGGTCGCCACACTCGTCCGCCGCAGCCACACGCTTTCGGCAAACCAACACCTCTCCCGCCGACGCCATGAAACTCAGTGCAACCCGCAAGGGAAATCCCACTGGCTCTATCCACCGGCTCCTGGGGCCCGTCTCCCTGCTCGCAACCCTCGCCGTGCTCAGCTGCCAGCCCGACCAATCCCCGCCCGGCGACCCCGAAGCACATCTTCGCACCGGCGCCGCAGTACACATCATCGAGAACGCGCGTCCCCCGGAGGGCTCGCGGCTCGGGTGGCGGGTCGCGCCGGAACCGACCGTGTCGATCGGCGCCCTGTACGGCGAAGACGCCTACCTGTTCACGTCCGCCCCCGGCGCCACGAGGTTGAGCGACGGGAGAATCGTCGTGGTGGAGCCCGGTTCGGCGGAGTTGAGAGTCTTCGATGGAACGTCGGGCACCCATCTGGCGACCTGGGGTGGAAGAGGCGAGGGGCCGGGCGAGTTCAGCGAACTGAGCCGTGTGCACCCGCTGCCGGGAGACTCGATCATGGCCTGGAGCTACCTCCCGATCGTGACCGTCCTGGACTCGGACGGGGACTACGTCCGGAGCTTCCGCCCGGCGCCGCCGGAAGACGGTTCGCTCGGGCCCAGGTTCCTTAGGCCGGTGGCCGCGCTGGACGACGGTTCGATTCTGGCCAGCGTCTACATTGAAAGCGCCGGCACCACCGTGGTCGAGGTCTGGGACGCGGAGGGGAAGCTGCTCGGCGCGCTCGGGGCCCATGCGGCTCACGCACCGCGCGTGTGGACCAATGAGTTCTGGCACTTCGAGACCTTCGGCTGGAACCTGAAGCTGGCAACCTGGGGCAATTTGGCGATCGTCACCGCGAGCGACCGGTACGAGATCCGGGCCTTCGAGCCGGACGGCACATTGGCACGGATCGTTCGCATGGAGCATGTGAGGCGTTCCCCGACGCGGGGCCATGTCGAAGCGTACATCGCGGGGATGGTCTCAAGGGCCAGCGTGAACCGTCGCCGGCAGGTCCGACGCCATCACAGCGCCGCGCCGGTCGCGGAGTACTTTCCGGCTTTCTCGTCCGTCCTGGGCGACCGCCTCGGTCACCTCTGGGTCGAGGAATTCGACGTGCCCGGGGAGGGGGAGGAGGGCGTGGTCTGGGCCGTTTTCGATCCCGGGGGAAAGGTGTTGGGACTGGTCGAGACGCCGGAGGGGCTGGAGATCTACGAGATCGGCGAGGACTACCTGCTGGGAAGGGTGGAGGGCGAACTGGGGGTGGACTACATCCAGCTTTGGGCGCTGAATCGGGGGGGCGGTTTAGTCCCGGATGACTCATTAGACGATGTGTAATGACTCAGATGATGACTCGCCCAAGTGACCGTCAAGTCGGCACCAGGCCCATCTGGGCGCTCGCGCAACCCTCGCGCGCGCAGCGGTTGTCTCAGATTCAGATACGCCGTTCCCCGTTACCTCCAGAGGCCCAGGTCATGAAATCGATCGGGCTCGCCCTCACCCTACTCGCCCTCTCCAACCTCGTCGGCACCAACGCCGGCGCCACCCCCCTCGACGGTCCCCATGCGGCGATTCAGGACACCACCGACGTCGCGGTCATCGAGAACGAACGCCCACCGCCGGACTCGCGCCTGCATTGGCGGATCAGCGCCGAACCCTCCCTCTCCATCGGAAGCGTCGCCGGCGGAGGCCCCGACCAGTTTTACTGGGTCGCGGATGCAACCCGGCTCCCGGACGGCAGAATCGTGATCGCCAACGCCGGCAGCAGCGAACTCAGGGTCTTCCACCCCGACGGTTCACATGCAGGCACCTGGGGAGGCCGCGGCGAGGGACCGGGCGAATTCTCCAGCGGCGCTCCGGACGTCGTGGCACGCTGGCCCGGTGACTCGATCGCCGCTCCGAACCTGCGGGGGGGCCGATTGTCAATCTTCGACAAGGACGGCAACCACGGCCGCGACGTGCGCCTCGAAGCCGGTCTGGCCAACGTTGTCGACCTGCTGCCGGACGGAGGAATCGTCACCGGCGGGATTGCGGGAATGCACGGGGGAATGACCGGATCCACGGGACTCGTGCGCCCGGATGTCGAATGGAAAGTCCTGGGCCCGGACGGTAAGCTGGACGCCTCCTTTGGCGAATTTCCCGGAACCGAATGGTGGGCGGTGTTCGCGCGGGGCGGACAGATCGAGAGCAGCCAGGTGCACCCCTTCGGCCGCAACACCATTGGAGCCGTGTGGGGAGACCTTGTCGCGATCGGCGACCAGGCCGTCTACGAGATCAAGGTATTCGCCGCGGACGGGACGCTCGTCAGAGTGGTCCGCCGCGACGGTGACCCGGAAAAACCAACCCGGGCCGAACAGGACGCATACTGGGAGCGGCGCTACGCTGACCGCCCGCCCGACAGCCGCGCCGAATCCCTCAGGGCGGTGAAGGACATGCACCTGGTCGACTCCTATCCCGCCTTTTCCACGATCCTGTCGGACCGGCTCGGCTATCTGTGGGTACGGGAGTACCGGAGGCGCGTCTGGACCGTCTTCGACCAGGAGGGACGCGTGCAGGGACTGGTGGAAATGCCGTCCGGCCTCGGTGTCTTCGAGATCGGCGAAGACTACATCCTCGGTCGGTCCAGAGACGAGCTGGGGGTGGAGTACGTGCAGTTGTGGGGGTTGTCGCGGGACACGGGGTAGCTGTCCCCAGCCGCCCACTCTCCACGCTTGACACCCCGAGCCGGACCGCACCAACCTCTTCCCGCGGTGCCCAATCCACCGGGACGCCACTTCGCCTCGCGACAGAAAGCCGGTCCAATGAACAAGCGATCCCCAGGACCCTGGAGGATCTCCCTCTTGCTGGTACTCCCCGCCGCGTGCGAAGGCTCCGAAGATGCCACTCCATACGGCCTCAGCGCGGTGGTCGAGGACAGCGCCGGCGTTACCATCGTGACCAACGACCCGCCCGCGCCGGATTCGCGGCTGCCGTGGCACTTCAGCGAACACCCACCTCTTTCGATCGGCTCCGTGGACAGCGGAGAAGCCGACCAGCTGTTCCGGGTCACCGATGCGACCCGGCTACAGGACGGCAGGATCGTGATCGCCAACACGGGCAGCAACGAGCTCAGGGTCTTCAACACGGACGGATCGCACGCGGGGACGTCGGGCGGCCGGGGCGAGGGTCCGGGCGAATTCACGAGCTTCAGCCCGACAGCCGTCGCACTCTGGCCCGGCGACTCGATCGCCGCTCCGAACCCCTGGGGGACCCGCCTGTCGCTCTTCGACACGGACGGCAACCACGGTCGCGACGTGCCCCTCGACGCCAGCCTGCTCAACGTTGTCGATCTGCTGCCCGGCGGGAAGATCTTCACGAGCGGCAGCGGGGGTCGCCACCGGGTAATGACCGGACCCTCGGGCCTTGTTCGCAGCCGGGCGGATTGGGCGGTCCTGGGCTCGGACGGCACGCTGCACGCTTCATTGGGCATTTTTCCAGGCAGCGAGTACTGGCCCGTCTTCGGGGAGGACGGAACCATCGCGGGCGGCCGGCCGCACCCCTTCGGCCGGGGCACGCTGGGAGCGGTGTGGGGTGATCTCGTCGCGATCGGGGTGCAGGACAGCTACGAAATCAAGGCGTTTGCCGCCGACGGGACGCTGGTCAGAATCGTCCGCCGTGACGGTGACCTGGAGCAGCCAACCCGGGCTGATCAGGATGCATACTTCGCCCGGCTCTACGCCGATTTCCCCGACGACGTGCGGATCCGTGGTCTGGATGCAGTGAAGGGCATGCCTCTGGTGGACGCCTACCCCGCCTTCGCGGAGATTCGGTCCGATCGTGCTGGGTATCTCTGGGTACGCGAGTACCGTGTGTCCGGCGCGGGGGATGGGGGATGGGCCGTGTTCGACCCGGAAGGACGCATCCTGGGGCTGGTCGAGACCCCGGCCGGCCTCGAAGTCTTCGAGATCGGAGAGGACTACCTGCTCGGCAGGGTGACAGACGACCTGGGCGTGGAATCCGTGCAGCTCTGGTCGCTGTCGCGGGGGGCGGGTTGATGCTACCTCTGATCGATTCGCCGGTGGCGGGCACCCGCAGCCCGCGCAGTTCGACGGTCCGGGCGCCGAAGTGGCAGATCCTTCTCCTGTTGGGGCTTTCTGCCGCGTGCGAAAGCTCCGGAGAAGGCATTCCGAACGGCCTCGGCGTGATGATCGAGGACAGCGCGGGTGTCACCATCGTCACGAATGACCCGGCCGCGCCGGATTCGCGGCTGCCGTGGCAGTTCAGCGCCCAGCCGTCCCTTTCGATCGGCGCCGTTGAAAGCGGCGGGGCGGACGAACTGTTCCGTGTCCAGGATGCCACGCTGCTCGCGGACGGGCGCATCGTGATCGCCAATGCGGGCAGCGGGGAACTCCGGGTCTTCAACGCTGACGGCTCCCACGGGGGGACCTGGGGGCGGCAGGGTGAGGGACCGGGTGAATTCAGCAGCGGTCCGAACGCCGTCGCGCTCTGGCCCGGCGACTCGATCGCCGCTCCGGGAGGAAGCCGGGTGTCGCTCTTCGATCTGGACGGCAACCACGGCCGCGACGTGGCCTTGGACGCCACCCGCGGCAATGTCCTGGACCTGTTGCCGGACGGGAGGATTGTGTCGATGGGCAACCTGCTGCTCAACCGCCGGACGATGGGATCTCCCGACCTCGTTCAATACGACACGGAATGGTCTGTTCTGGACACGGACGGCACGCTGCAGGCATCACCTGGCGAGTTTCTCGCGACGGAGGAGTGGGTCTGGTCGTTTCCGGACGGAAGTACCGGCGAGAACCCGTACCCCTTCAAGCGCGGCACCCGCGGCGCCGTGTGGGGCAATCTGGTTGCGATCAGCGTACAGGACAGCTACGAGATTCGCGCATTCTCCGCGGACGGTTCGCTGGTCAGAATCGTGCGTCGCGACTGGGATCCGCGAAGCCCAACCCAAGCCGACCTCGAGGAGTACGTCGCCCGGGCCTACGCCCACCTGCCCCCGGAGGCCAGGTCCCGGGCCCTGAGTAGGTTCAAGGACATGCCCCTGATGGACTCGTACCCGGCCTTCGGGGAGGTCCTTTCGGACCGGGCCGGGTATCTCTGGGTGCGGGAGTACCGGATGTTCGGTGAAGGGGATGCGGTTTGGACTGTGTTCGATCCCGGGGGGCGGATTCAGGGGCTGGTCGAGACTCCGCCGGAGCTGGAGGTCTTCGAGATCGGGGTAGATTACGTGCTGGGGTTGGTGGAGGATGAGTTGGGGGTGGAATACGTGCAGCTGTGGGCGTTGGACCGGGAGGTGGGATGACGGCCCGGTCCTCGACAACGCCCGATGTCCGGTCGACGCAGGCTGACAGCCGTCACTCCTCCAGCAGATCCCGGAAACTCAGATACTCATCCGCGCCAAGCCTGTGGATTACCGCGCGTGCGTCGGCTCTCGAAGAAGGATCCGCCAGCGCTGCCGCGAGAACCGTTCGTGCGGCCTCGGTGCGTCGGAGTAGCCTTGGTAGCTCGACCTGATCCGCATTCAGCCATGATCTCAAGACTTCAAATGTCTCAGCGGGATGGTCTTCGCACAGTTCAACCAGGCATTCCTTCACCTCAGAGTACGGCGTGGCGGTGCCCGCGAGTCCGATAAGTCGGTCCAGGCGAGCCAGCGTCCACTTAGGGTCGAAGCGCCCCGAGGCAATCCACCAGCCCAGCGAGCTCAAATGGCCCATTCGTTCCCGTCCCGATACCTCCAAGAGAGCAAGGAGTTCCTCGGTGAGCGATCGATATCGCTCCAAAGCCTCCCCGGGGACCTCAATCTCTTCCTTGCAGAGTTCCCTTCCAATTCGGCCTATCGCACCTTGGGCATCGTGCGGCTTGGCGTTCTCGAAGAACCGCCTCAAGAGAGCATCCTCGTCTGACCAGGACAAAACACCTCGGCCAGCCATCGTCAGGAGGTGTTCTCCGAGCCGTCTCTCCGGGTGGCCTCTCGTTGTCGCGGTGAGTTCGTCACTACCCGGAAGGCGATTCACCGCAGCCGCATACTCTTCGCGGAGCAGTTCGAAGGGTGTGTTGTAGACGCGGCAGAAGCGCAGGTAGGTCTCCCATGCCGCATCTCGAAGTTCCGGGCATCGGTCCGGGAAAATCCTCTCTACGTTCCGTCCGGTCCAATCCGCGTCAAGCAACGCCAGATGCGGGAACCATTGCCCATACACCGCGCGGACCGATGGCGAGGAATCGATGGCGGGATCAAGATGGCGCTCAAGCCGCTTGCGAACCTCAGGTATCCTGTTCAGATCAAAGGCAACAGAATCCCCTCTGCCCGCGTCCATGACAGACCGATAGACCCACAGCGCGTATCGAACCACCGCATGCATGGCGTTCCCTCGGACGGTGTTGATCGACTGGGTCGCTGCGTCGATGTTGGGACTCACATCGTCTTCGGGAGAGGGGTGCGAATCGTCTGCTGCCGAATCAATGATGGTCCAGGTAGCGCTCCGCAAGCTCAAGGGTATCACGTCGTCTTTCATGCCGGCTTCGAGGAGCTTGACGCCCTCCAGACGCGCCCAGCGCCATTCGCGGTTACGTGGATGCCGCGTCGTGACCTCGGTCAGGAGGGGGATGACCGAGGTCCAGTCGATGATTCGTTCTTCACGGACGGCTTGACACAGACCCCGCAACAGGGCTTCGACATATCGCACACGTAGCGCCAGGAAGGAGTCGGCCACCGTTACAAACTCTTCCGGGGAACGCCCGACCACTTCTTCCAGCACGCGTGCAAGACCCTCGCGATCCGGTGACATGGGGTCACCCGTCGGCTTCCATGACGCCAGGTATCCAAGGATCTCGCCGGCCGACATGGCTCCCAGATCCTTGGCTCCCAACGGGCTCGTCGGACCCATCCAGCTCGTCGTGTATGAGGTGAAATCAGGATGTTCGGGTTCACCCACCTCCTCGACGATCCGGGCGTACCGATTCTTCCACTCGTCGTCCAGGTGATCACGTATCCAGGCGAGTCGGCGCGCCTGCCAGTGAATCGTCCACACGCGCCGCTCCTCATCACTACCGGTGAACGAATCATGAAATGTCGGCCCGCGACCAATCCACCGGAACACGAGACTCTTCTGTTCCTGGTCGAGTCTCGGGAAGATGCCTCGGAGAAGCCGGCTGTACTCGTGTAGCAGACCATCATCGAAGAAGCGGTCACTCAGTGCCACTTCTGCGGCAAACTCCGGATGCCTCACGCACTGCTCGTTGGCGAGGTGCACTACCATCCGTTGGAAGATCTTACCCCTGCGATCGGCCAAGGCCGCAGCCACTGATCTGATTCCGATCCGGGAATCAATCAACTGCTTCGATCCGTCCCTCACGGCGTCGATCAGGGCATCGGCTACGTCATCGCCAACGTTCTGGGCATGTGGCTCAATCGCCGGGCGCCAGATCGCCCCGTCGTACCTGCGCAGCCTGTCCGACTCGATTGCGTTCTCCAACAGGTCGCACAGCATCTCGAAGGCTCCGATTCCGCCATGGGTGAGCAGGACCGGCACATGACGCTCGACAAACTGACGGTACTCGTACTCACTCAATACGCCGACGATTCGGCTGGAAAGCTCTGCAACCATTGGGGCGGCCAGTTCTGCAACCTCCGGGGCTTCCTCACCCGCCGACTCACCACTCGATGGTTCCAAACCGCTCTCGTATGCGTGAGAAGGCTCGCGAACGGATCCATGGCGACCCGAGTCCGTTACACACCGGATCGTGAGCAACGGACGGGCCAAGTCGACGGCGGCATCGGCCTTTCCCACATCAAGCAGGCGCTCAATCACAGCTCCCAGGGCTTCGCTAAGCGGATAGTGGAGACGCGGCTGTCGCGAGATCCAGTTTGCTTCGTCGGTGGCCCACTGCGCCATCGCCCGGGGTGAGAGATGAACCACCGCACGCGCCAGATCTGCGTGAACGCTGACGTTGTCCGTGTCGGGAATCTGTCCAATCACATCAGCCACTTCGGTCGGTGCGATGGGCGCCATCCCTGCCAGGTACTTGGATTCGGGCCAGGCGGGATAGCTGACGAGATCGCCGTTGACCCGAGGAGGTGGCGGGTCCTTGAAGTAACCCGCTTCAACCAGGGGCTCGATCCAATCGGGTGATTCCAGTTTGGAGAAGAAGTACCCCCGATTGACCGGGCGCCTCTCGATGAGAGCCAAGGCCTGCTCGACCGTTTCCGGACTAGGCATTGCCGGACTCCTTCAGCAGGACATCGATCGCATCCAAGTCTTCGAAGGTCTTGAGGAGTTGAGGCGCCAGGAAACCCTCCAATCCGGCGATTTTCTTCCTCAGTTCCTCGTTGCTCGTGAGCTTTCCGTGATGAGAAACCGCTTGGAAGTAGTCGTTCAGTCCGATCCAGGCCTTCCACTGTTCTCTGAAGGACTCCTCAGGCAGGTCGAGGTCAGTGCCTTCCCAGCGACCCAGTGCGCGGCGAAACCGCTCCTTCTTTCGCGGATACGAGGTGGCAAACCAGTTGAGGAAGTCCTCCAGCTTCTCAAGTATTCTGCGGAGAGGGCGGTCTATCGTTCCGGCCCAACCATCGGAATCGGAGTGGCAATTCGTCTTGGGTTTCTGGTCTCGGAATTCGTCCTGAACCTCAATCACCCTGGCTGTCAGCCCCAGTGGCCGTTTCGGATCGACGACCTTCTCCATGAGCTCCCTCATGCTGTGAGCCGACTGTGCCATGCGATCAGGATTCGCCGGATCGTGCAGGACCTGAAGTCCGCCGAGATACATCGCGCCCAGTGTCTCATCGAGCTCGCGCAGGGCGCCGTGGAGCCTCTGCTGCTCCCGAGACAGGGAGACCGATGGATTCGGGTCAGGATGGGCATCGGATTCGTGATCTTCTTCGGCTCCACGCCTTGGCGGGGTCATCTGGGTCCTGCGGTGGGAAGAGGTTGGACTTAGTAACGAAAACCCGGCCGCCATCGGCAGCCGGGTGCGGTCGCTTCACTGGCGGTTTCCCTGTGGTGCCCACCTTCCGATGGGGACAGGAGCCTTGGAAGCCGTCGGGCCGACTTCCTTTGGGCTGGAAGGAAGGTCGCCGGGCATCGCTCTTCTCGATCGTCGTGGTCGGAAGCACTGCGCGGGGTTCAACCGTGATGAGGGAACGGACTTGGTGGCCACCGTGGCTCTCGTGCCGTCCGCCACGTAGACTTCCGATGGTCCGACGTTCCAGAAACTCGAACGAGCTCCCTATGCCCCCCCCACCCCTCACCCTCGCCATCCTCGCCGCCGGCCGCTCCACGCGATTCGGCCGCCTCAAGCAGCTCACGCCGATCGGCCCTTCCGGCGCGGCCCTCCTGGACTACGCCCTCTACGACGCCGCCCGCGCCGGCTTCTCACGCTTCCTGCTCGTCATCCAGGAAGACCTGCGCCACGACTTCGACGCCCACCTCCACCCCGCCGCCACCGCCGGCCTCGACCTTCACTACGCCTACCAGTCCCTCTCGCACCCCGGCCTGATCGACACCCCGCCCCCCGGCCGCACCCGCCCCTGGGGCACCGGCCACGCGGTCCTCACGGCCGCCGAGCAAATCGACGGCCCCTTCGCCCTCTGCAACGCCGACGACTTCTACGGCCGCGGCGCCTACGCGTCGCTGGCAGCAGCCATGCGGGATGCCGCGCACCACGATTCACCCGCGACCGCCGACCCCGAAGCACCCAGCCCACCCCCCGACTCCCTGGCCCACCAGTCGGCGCACCTCCCCACCCCCACCCCCGCCCTCACCGTCGGCTACCCCCTCGAAGTCACCCTCTCCGAGAGCGGCGGCGTCTCCCGCGGCCTCTGCCAGGTCGACGAAACGGGCGCCCTTCAGAAGCTCACCGAGGGTCTGCAGATGCGCCGCGCCGGAAACCGGGTCCGCGGCCGGGACAGCGCTGGAAGGCCACTTGACGTCCCGTTGGACTCTCCAGTCTGCACCAACTTCTTTGGATTCCCGGAGACGCCCAGTGACAGATTCCCCCAAGAATCTGTCCCACAATCTGTCACGAGCATCGTTTCGCACCTCAAGAGCCTCTTTTCCGAGTTCCTCTCATCCGACCCCGGGACAGATTCCGAGTACTATCTGTCCGAGGCCATGAACGAGCTCATCGCGCGCGGACTCGTCCACTGCCGGGTTCTGTCCACCGACGAGACCTGGCTCGGCGTCACCTTCCCCGGCGATCACGCCGGAGTGGCCGAGTCGCTGCGGACCCTTGTAGACTCGAAGGTCTACCCCCGGAGCCTCTGGGACTCCCCGCCCTCCACCAGCCGCGACTGAAGACACCATGCAACTCGTAACCCTCGACTGGTTCGTCATCGCGCTGTACGGGCTCACAGCCCTGTCGATCGGCCTCTACTTCGCGCGGCGCGCGGGCAAGGGGACCGACGAGTTCTTCCTTTCGGGCCGGCAACTCCCCTGGTGGCTGCTGGGCACGTCAATGGTCGCAACGACCTTTTCGACCGACACGCCCAACCTGGTCGCCGACCTGGTGCGCACCGGCGGGGTGGCGCAGAACTGGGTGTGGTGGGCCTTCCTGATCACCGGGATGTGCACGGCCTTCTTCTACGCCCGGCTGTGGCGGCGGTCGGGGGCGCTGACCGACATCGAATTCTACGAGCTGCGCTACTCGGGCAGGCCGGCCGCGTTCCTGCGGGGTTTCCGCGCGCTCTACCTGGGCGTCGTCTTCAACGTGATCATCATCGCGACGGTGACGCTGGCGGCGACCAAGATCGGCGGCGTGCTCCTCGGCCTCGATCCCCTCACGACGGTTCTGATCGCGGGGACCGTGACCATGATCTATTCGGCCACCTCGGGGCTCTGGGGGGTCGTCGTCACCGACCTCGTGCTCTTCACGGTGGCCATGATCGGCTCGATCGCGGCCGCGTATTTCGCGCTGCAGCAGCCGGAGGTGGGCGGGCTCGCCGGGCTGGTCGCCAACCCGGAGCTGCGGCAGGCGATGCGGTTCCTTCCCGACTTCTCGGATTGGAGCGTCGCGGCGGGGATCTTCATCGTGCCGCTTGCGGTGCAGTGGTGGGCCACCTGGTATCCCGGGGCCGAGCCCGGGGGCGGGGGCTACGTGGCGCAGCGCATGCTGGCCGCGAAGAACGAGAAGGAGTCGATGAAGGCGACGCTCTGGTTCAACATCGCGCACTACGGGCTGCGTCCCTGGCCGTGGATCATCGTGGCGCTCTGTTCGCTGGTCATCTACCCGGAGCTGTCGGACATCCAGGCCCGCTTCCCGGGGCTCGACCCGTCGCTGGTGGGCAACGACCTGGCGTATCCGGCCATGCTGGTCTACCTGCCGGCCGGGCTGCTGGGGCTGGTCGTCGCGTCGCTGGCGGCGGCGTACATGTCGACGATCAGCACGCACCTCAACTGGGGATCGTCGTACGTGGTGAGCGACTTCTATCGCCGCTTCGTGAACCCGGATGCGAGCGACCGCCGACTCGTGGCGGTGGGGCGCGCGTCGACCGTGGGGCTGATGGTGCTCGGTGCCTTAATCGCGCTACAGCTCGACACCGCGCTCCAGGGTTTCCAGATCCTGCTCCAGATCGGGGCCGGCACGGGGCTCATTTTCCTATTGCGCTGGTTCTGGTACCGGGTAAACGTCTGGAGCGAGCTGGCCGGGATGACGATCTCGTTCCTGGTGGCTCTGTACTTCGCGTTCATGCACGAGGGGATGTTGGGCTTCGAGGCGCTGTCGACGACGCAGCAGTTGCTGATCGGGGTGGGCATCACCACGGCGGGGTGGCTCGCGGTGACGCTGGTGACGCCGCCGGCCGACGCGAGGACGCTGCAGCGGTTCTATGACAGGATTCGTCCGATGGGCCGCGGGTGGCGGCGGGTGGTGGATGTGGGCGAGGGGAGCGCGGACGCGGGGTCGATCACGGCGGCGTTCCTGGCGTGGTTCCTGGGGTGCGTGGTGGTTTACGCGGCACTCTTCGGGACGGGGTATGTGCTGTATGGGGAGTGGGTGGCGGCGGTGGTGGCGCTGGGGGTGTCGGGGGGGGCTGGGGTTTGGCTGTTCCGGGTGTTACCGCGGTTGGGGTATTCGGGGTGAGGGGGGTGCACGGGGGATCGCGGCGTGATGAAGCTTCGGCGGATCGGCCCGCGGCGAGAGCGATGACGAGAATCCCCAAGCGCTCGTGGCGACGACGAGGACTGTCGGCTCTGCTTTCCGGCGCTCTCGCACTGGCCACCGCCTCGTGCGGCCAGGACGCCGGCCCCGGCAGCGACGACGGAGGATCCTCCGGGGTCGAGGTCACCGACTCGGGAGGCGTCAGGACGGTGGCCCTGGGCAGGGTCGATGATCTGTCGCCGCCGCAGCTGTCCCCTACCCTCGTCTATTCCACCCTCGAGAACGAAATCCCGCTCTTCCAGGTCACGGCCGCCATTCTGCTCGATGGCGGAGGCGCCGCGCTCGCCAACTCCGGGGCGCGCGAGGTACTGCTGCTTGGCGCCGACGGTTCGCTGGACAACCGGGCCGGGGGCCCTGGGGAGGGTCCGGGTGAATTCGGCGAAATCACCGCCATGGTCAAGGCTCTCGACGGCTTTCTGGTGTACGACGCCCGAATGGGCCGCATGAACGAATTCACCGATGCCGGAGACTTCGTCACGTCGTGGTCATTCGGGTCGGGGAGCAGAATCGTCGACCTGAAGCCACTCGCGCGCGGAATCGACGGAGAGGCGCTGGCCATCGTGGGGGATGCACGCAACTTCGGCACGGACGGGACCCGGAGGGACACGACGCCGTTGCTGATGTTCCCCCAGCCCGAGGGCAAACCCGACACGTTGGCCCTGCTGCCCGCCGCCGAGTGGAGCTTCAGCGCAATCCCCGGAGGCGGCTCGACCCGGTTCAATGTCGGATTCGGCCGCGACGTGGTGGCGTTCGGCCTCGGAGATCGGGCAGTTGTCGGGGAGACGGGAACGTTGGACCTGTCGGTCTACCGGACGGATGGGACGCGGACGCGGCGGATCTACGGCGACGGCGGTGGCGTCGCGGTCAGCCCCGGAGATGTGGCCGAATGGAGGTCGGAGCAACTTGCCGAGGCGGCCGGACTGCCACCGGTATTCGTCGAGATCGTGGAGAAGGTGCCGTACAATGAGACGTTTCCGGCCTTCGCGACGGCCGTGCTGGGTCCCGGCGAGGTGGTATGGATCGGGCTGTACGCCCGCCCGGGTGAGGAGACGAGGGCATGGCTCGTGGTCGGGCCGGACGGGCAACTGAGGGGCCGGATGGACCTTCCCGCGGGAGCCCGGGTGATGGCTGTCAGTGCCGATCGGGTCGCTCTGGTTCAGCGCGATGAGTTGGATGTGGAGGACTTTCGGGTCTACGCGTACTAGCAGCCCGTGGACAAAATCCCCCCGGCATTCGAGCGGCGATGCATCCGCGCTGGCCGCTTCGCTTCACCAGCCCACGGTGTAAAGTACACATTACATTATGTAATGTTCACTATACATTTCGCCACTCCAGGGCTGCGCTCTGCGTTGCTCCTCGGGCGAATAGCTCTGCTATTCACCTCTCGTCGCGCCTTGCCAGCCCGGCGCCTCGCCGCTCTCGGTGCTCGCGGGGCTTCATCCACGGACTGCTAGTGGAGAACCGGGCTACTGGTGGCCGGTGGCGGGCGGTGGCGCCCGGGCGCGTCAACCTGATCGGGGAGCATACGGACTACAACGGGTTGCCGGTGCTGCCGATTGCGATCGATCGGGCGATTCGTGTGGATTTCAGAGTGACGGGCGAGGCAATGGTGCGGTTGGACAGCCTTGTGGCGCGTTTTTCGCCTTTTGCGTTTCAGCTGAAACGTCCCATCGAGGCGGCCGACCAGGGGGACTGGTCGAATTATGTGCGAGCGGCGGCGCGCGGGCTGCTGGAGCATGGGGTCGAGTTGCGGCGAGGGATCGAGGGGACGGTGAGCGGTGACGTGCCGATCGCGTCGGGCCTGTCGTCCTCGTCGGCGCTGGTGGTGGCGAGTGCGCTGGCGCTGTTGAAGGCGAACGGTGTGGGGGTGGGGGACGGGATGGATGGCGGCACGGAGGGTGGCGTGGGACCGGTAGCTGCTGGACTCCCGTCGGACGAGGACGTGGCCGGCGAGCACCGGTCCGGGAAGGCCATCTCGCGCCTCGAACTCGCCGCCTTGATGGCCCGCGCCGAGCGGTTCGTCGGGCTGCAGGGCGGCGGGATGGACCAGGCGGCGTGCCTTCATGGGATGCCGGGGCATGCGCTCAGGATCGAGTTCGAGCCGCTGCGGGTGACACCGGTGGCCGTGCCGGAGGGGTGGCGGTGGGTGGTGGCGTCGTCGCTTGAGCGTGCGGAGAAGTCGGCGGGGGCGCGGGAGGCTTACAATGAGCGGGCGAGGCAGTGCCGGGAGGCGTTGGAGGGGGTGGGGGGTGGCTACCGCGACCTGGTCGCCGATCACGATCTCGACGGTGTGGTCCGACGAGCCCGCCGGGTCCTCGTCCCCGTGCTCTTCCGCCGCTTCCGCCATGTCGTCACGGAGGGCCGCCGGGTCGCGCTCGCCGAGGAGGCCATGCGCAATGGTGAAATGGGCCGCTTCGGCACCCTGATGGTGCGATCGCACGAGAGCCTGCGCGAGGATTACGAGGTGAGCACCGCCGGTCTCGACGAGATGGTCGAGGTTGCGCTCGAGGCGGGAGCCGCGGGAGCGCGGCTGACCGGGGCGGGGTTCGGGGGGTGCATCGTGACGCTGTGCGAGGAACGGGCCGTCGCGCCGGTTATGGAGGCCCTCGCGACGCGGTTCTACGCGCCGCGCCTGGGAGGGCCGCCGGGTCGTGACGTGATGTTCGCGGTGAAGGCGGGGCGGGGGGCGGGGGTGGGGGGGTAGCGCCCGGATCGACAACGGGATTTCACAGCAATTTGCGAAACTGTTCCACAGTCAGGCCTGCGTCCTGGACAATGCGACCCATGGTATGGGCGTTGATCGGATTGTTACGAGGGACTGTCACGATTCGTCGACCATCGGTCAGGACGATGTGCTTGCCCTGGCGTGCGACCCGGAAACCGGACTTCTCGAGCGCGCGCGCAGCCCGGAGGTGGTTGACCCCGGGTATCCTGGGCATCCCCTAAACGACCACCTCGATTTCGCGAATCATCGTATCCGCCGCTACTTCGGCGGCCACCTCAAGGTACTCCCGGATCGCGTCGGCCATGTTCGAGAGTGCCTCCTCTTCAGTCTCACCCTGGGACACGCACCCGGGCAGGCCGGGGATCCATACGCAGAACCCTTCTTCGGATTCCTCCAGGGCTACCCGGTATCTCATTGCCGCCTCCTGTCCGAACTACGTCTTTCGATGCATAACCAAGGATGAGGAATCGTCGGTGGCGAGACAAGTCGACTGTCGTTCGGCGTGGCAGCCGGGATCAGGGTGACTGTGAGCCGGTCTCCAGCCGGTACACCCGCACCGTCGCGACACCCAACTCGTCGCGGTGCACCCCATGGACCCGACCCCGCGCAACCGTGCTGAGCGTGAACCCGCCGGGCATCCGGACCACGCCGAGCCACCGTCCCCCGGAGCCGAGAACGGTCCATCGTTCAGGCGCGGGATCGGGCGGGGCAAGGGCCCGGACCCACAGATTCTCCTCGTCGTCGGCCTTCAGCCTGTCGAAGAACGCCTTGTGCACCGGCAGCCAGGGATAGTCGCTGAGCTGTATGCGGCGGCCGCTCTCACGACCGACCTCCTGGTCCTCATCCCATTGCCGCTTCTCCTCGGAGGTGATGGGGTCGGGAGTTGCGTGCCAGCGCAGGATCCGCAGCAGTTCGCCGCCCGGATCGACCACGCGAAGCTCCGCCCGCTGGGAGCTGCCGAATACCAGATTGTCACCCGCGACGAGGATGGGGTAGACGGGTTGGGTCCACGGGACCTGCCGAATGAATGCTCCGTCCCGATACACGTGGTTGGCGGGAACGCGCGCAACCGTCTCACGCCCTGTGAAGGAATCGTCCGTCCACGCGAAGTCCCAATACGTCAGTCCCTCCGGCCCTTCCGGAACGCGCGCCTGGAATCGATCGCGCGTGACCACAAAGCGCTGGCAATCGCCGGAGGTGAGATAGACGTTGAGGGGAATGCCCGTCTCGCCGTCGACCGTGGCCAGGCGTCGAATGAAGCGGCCTTCGGAATCGAAGAAATTGAACGCATAGGCATCTGATGTGATGACGGTGTCCTCCCCGCAGGTGGAGGCCGCTCCGAAGTCCCTGAGTTCGCCCGGACCGTCGCCCTTCCCGCCGAACCGGTGGGTGAGACGCCCCAGGGTGTCGAAGACCATCACCTCGGATGTGGAGATGTCCCCGACGACCAGGCTTCCGTTGGACAGAACGCTCACCTCCCGGATGCGCCCGAACGGTGGGTTGTCCGGATCGTCGCCTCCCGTCACGCCCGCGCCGATTGCGAGTTCCGGTTCGGCGGCGACCGTCCACCCCTCCCCCTCCTCCCACTCCGGCCGGGAGCTCTCCAGGATCGGGATCCCGGCGCTGTCGGTCCGGACAATGTCGGAGTCGGCGGGAGGGCTCTCGCACGCGGCCAACAGGCAGGTCAGGGGCAGAAAGGCCGCCGCGATCCGGAGTCGATTCATGAGGGCTCCCCTCCCTTCCAATGCTCCGCGAGGACTCGTTTGAGTTGCTAAAATGCGGCTGGCATTCCCAGATGGGCAGACATCCCCTCCACGGGAGGGGTCCGGCCCGCCGAAGTCCCCTGTCATCCTTGCCAATCGCGAAAGCTCCTTTGCGATTGGCAAGGATCGGTACTCGAACTCACCCCGGCCCGCGCTCACCCTCCCGCCCCCTTCCAGCCCCCCGCCCCCTACCCTGCCACAGCCCCTGGGCTTGCCTTTCGATCTCCCTGAACCGGGGATCCGTCCTCAGCGGATCCCACACCGGGTCTCGTCTCAACGACAGCAGCGCCGGATCCCGTCTCTCGACAGCGGCCTCCAGCTGTTCAAGAGCGCCCTCGATGTCACCCAGACCGAAGGCCGTAACCGCGAGCTCGACGCTGGACACCCGCTCTCCCCGCCCCTGCCGCGCCTCGTTGTTCCAGTCCCTCCACTCCCAGTAGGTCGCCGGGTCCAGGGGGTCGAAGCGGCCGCGCAATTCCTCCACCGCCGCGAGGGCGTCCGCCGTCTCACCCATCGTCGCCCGGATCCGCTCCTCCCGGACCTGCACCGCGCCGGCGTAGTCCTCCTGCCTGAGGTGAAGGTCCTCCAGCGCCATCCACGCCGGCACCAGTCTCGGGTTCTCGTCCACCATGGTCCGGAGCCCGGCGGCCGCGCTGTCGTACTGGCCAGCCTCCCAGTGGCGGCGAACCGCGGTCATCGGTGACGGCTGCCCGAGTCGCCGACCCAGCCCCGTCTCCTCCCGTGCGTACCTGCGCCGGAGCGAATCGCCGGTCGCGAGTGCCCGCATGCCTTCGCCGAACGCCTCCTGGATCGTGGCCTGCAGTCCTTCGAACGCTCCCCCGTCCGCCTCGTCCAATCGGTCCTCCAGGACGACCATCACGGTCCTCACCTCGTCCTCGGCACCGCCCAGCTCCGCGGCCCGCTCCAGGTCTTCGCGCACGCCCGCGAGCACGTCGGGTGAGATCGAGTCGCCGCGCCCCAGCGCCGCGACCCGGGCACCCGCGCGCCATGCCCACGCCCGGGCGAAGGTCGTATCGTTGGCCACCGCCTGGTCGAACCAGGTCAGCGCCGTTTCCATTCCCTCCGGCGAGCCGCGCTCCAGTTCCTCCTGCCCGTGCAGGAACGCCCGGTGCGCTTCGGGGTCCACCTGGGCGATTCGTTCGACGTCCTGGACCACCTCCGCGCCCAGTTCCCCCTGCACCAGCGTGGCGATCTCGACCGCGATCTCGGTCTGGAGGCGCAGGATGTCCTTCATCTCGCGCTGCCAGGTGAGGGACTCGATGTGGGTGTCCGTCGGTGCGTGGAGGAGCTGGATCGAGATCCGAACGCTGTCGCTCTCGGCGGTCATGGCGACCGAACCGGTGACGATCGCCTGTACGCGGAGTTCGGCCGCAATCTCCGGAAGCAGCCTGTCCGTGGTGCGGTAGCGTTCGACCGAGGTGCGCGACACGACGCGCAGGCTGGTCAGCTCGCTCAGGCGCGTGATGATCTCGTCGTGAAGCTGGCGGGCGAAGAGGTCGTCGCCCTCGGCGAAGTGGGCCAGGGGAAGAACGGCGATGGCGGTGATGGGGGCGGCGGGGTCGAGGGAGGCGAAGGCGGCGTCCGCGGGCTCCGTGGCCACCGGCGGGCCGCTGGCGTCCGTCGGCACCATCGCGCTGCGGCTGAACCACCAGGCACCCAGACCCGCCGAGAGCGCCGTCACGCCGAGCAGAGCCAGGACGGGAAGCAGCCGTCCCCGGCTCGCGGGAAGGAGCGACCGCGTGCGCGTCAGGCCCTCGTCACCGAGGTCGTAGACCCACGACAGGGCCACCGCGACGGGAAACCCGAGGGTGACGAATACCACCAGCGTCTGCAGCGCCCAATCCGGCGCGTTGAAGGCGGGCAGCACGATTTCGCCCAGTTGGAGCAGGACGAAGCCCCCGGCGACGTAGATGCCGCCGACCCGGAAGACGCCCCGGCGGCGCACCTCGCCCCAGAAGGTGTTGGGCTGCTGGCTGTCGGGTTGCTGGTCCGTCACCTGGGTCCTCGCGTGGTAGTCTGGTGCTCGCGGCGGTCGATCGGTCTCCTGTGAATAGGACATCAAGATGGGGCGAGGTGTTGGCGCACGGGAGACCCTCGCCACCCATCCTCCTTTCCCCGAGGCCCGCGCGGTGTAGGTTGTCAGCCCACATCCGACTCACACCAACGGATCCACCGTGCCCGTCATCATCATTGCGGCGGTGGCCTACGCCGCCATTTTCGTGGTGACCGGTTTCCTGAGCATCCGCAGACGGGACTTGTAACAGTCCGAGTAAGACGGAGGTACCAACGATGGACGCAAACAGGCGGACTTTCCTGAAGACCACGGCGGCGGCCGGCGGAGCGCTGGCCGCGGGACTGGCCGGGCCGGGCACCCTCTCGGGCGACAGGCCCATGAGCGCGCCCGACGGCACCCGCTCGCTTCCCAACCCACCTCCCCGCTCCCTCAAGATCCTGATCCTGGGCGGAACGGGATTCATCGGCCCGCACCAGGTCGAGTACGCCCTGTCGCGCGGCCACGAAGTCACCCTCTTCAACCGGGGCCGAACCAACACGCACCTCTTCCCCGGGGTGGAGAAGCTCGTAGGGGATCGCGCGAACGACCTTTCCGCGCTGGAGGGGCGAAGCTGGGATGCGGTGGTGGACAACTCGGCGACCAGCGCCCCGCAGTGGGTCGAGCTGAGCGCGAACCTCCTCAAGGACACATGCGAGCGCTACATCTTCGTCTCCACGCGTTCGGTCTACGCGGACACCAGCCGGGTCCCCATGACCATTGCCGCGCCCGTCTGGACATATGAGAGTGCGGGGGTCGAACCCGGTGCCGGGCGGCTGCCCTACGGGCTCGCCAAGGCGCTCTCCGAGCAGATCGCCCGCGACACCTTCGGCGAGGACCGCACCCTCGTCTTCCGGCCCGGCCTGATCATCGGCCCGGGGGACACTACCGACCGCTTCAGCTACTGGCCCATCCGCATTCATCGCGGCGGCGAGGTCCTCGCACCCGGCGACGGCACCGATCCCGTGCAGATCATCGACGTGCGCGACTTCGGCGAATGGCTGGTCGAGATGGCCGAGGCGGGGGAGTCGGGAACGTACAACGTCGTCGGGCCGCGCACGCCGCGCCCCATGGCGGAGTTGTTGTACGGGATCCGGGCCGTGACGACAGCCGAGACGACCTTCACCTGGGTGGACACGGACTTCCTGGTCAACGCGGGGCTGCGGCCGTACCGGGAGCTACCGGTGTGGCGACCGGCGCGGGACGGGGCGGAGGGGTTTGCGCGGTTCGACCTCTCGCCCGAGGTCGAGAAGGGGCTGACGTTTCGGTCGTTGGCGGACACGGCGGCGGCGACGCTGGAGTATCACTTCTCGAGGCCGGTAGAACGGCAGGCGGCGCTGAGGGCGGGGGTGGGGGCGGAGCGCGAGCGGGAGGTGCTGGATCTGTGGCGGGCGTTTCGGCGGGGGCGCCAGGGCATCGAGGCTTTTCCCAACCAACAGGACAACAGAAACAGATGAGACACTTTGCACTGTCGGCCCGGCGGCCCGTGCGCACGGCCTCCATTGCCGGCGGCATCATCCTCCTCGCCGCCTGCGCCGATTCACAGCCCGGTGCCGAAGCCCCCACCCCCGCCGACCTCGTGCTGCGCGGCGGCACCGTCGCGACCGTCGACGCCGACAACACAATGGCCGAAGCGCTCGCCATCACCGACGGCTGGATCGTCGCGGTGGGCAGCAACGATGAGGTGAGCGCGTACGTCGGCGGCGAAACCGAGGTCATCGAGCTGAACGGCCGCTTCGCCGCGCCCGGCTTCATCGAGGGGCACGGCCACTACATGAGCCTCGGCAACTCGAAGACGATCCTAGACCTCAACGGCGCCGCCAACTGGGATGCAATCGTGGAGATGGTGGCCGAGGCGGCTTCGATGGCTGAGCCCGGTCAATGGATACGCGGGCGGGGCTGGCACCAGGAGAAGTGGGACCGACCCCCGGACCCCGCCGTCGAGGGCAATCCGACCCACGCCACGCTCTCCGCCGTGAGCCCCGACAACCCCGTCCTCCTCGGCCACGCCTCCGGCCACGCGGCCTTCGCCAACGCCGCCGCCCTGGCCGCTGGCGGCTACAACGACGACTCCGAGCCCCCGCCCGGCGGCGAACTCGTGCGCGACGACACCGGCAAGCTCACCGGTCTCCTGCGCGAAACCGCCGCTCGCCCCGTCTCCGCCGCTTTCGCCCGCTCCCAGTCCGACCGCACGGCGGAGGAGATCGACGCGCAGTTCCGGCTGGAGGTCCAGCTCGCCGCCGAAGAGGCGCTCTCCAAGGGCGTCACCTCGTTCCAGGACGCCGGCGCGTCCCTTTCCACCATTGACGGGCTCAAGCAACTGGAAAACGAGGGCGCGCTCCCGGTCCGCCTCTACGTCATGGTCCGCGGGCAATCCAACGAGGAGATGGACGCCCACCTCGCCGACTACTACATGCCCTCCGACGGCGACGACTACCTGACCGTGCGCTCCATCAAGCGCCAGATCGACGGGGCGCTGGGGTCGCACGGCGCGTGGCTGCTGGAGCCGTACGAAGACATGCCCTCTTCCACCGGCCTAGTGCTCGAAACGGTCGAGGACATCACCGGCACCGCGCACATCGCGATCAGGCACGGCTACCAGGTCAACACGCACGCGATCGGCGACCGCGCCAACCGCGAGGTCCTCGACATCTACCAGTCGGTCTTCGATTCGGCGGGCGCGGGGGACGACCTCCGCTGGCGCATCGAGCACGCCCAGCACGTCCACCCCGACGACATCCCCCGCTTTGCCGAACTGGGCATCCTCGCATCCATGCAGGGCGTCCACGCCACCTCCGACGCGCCCTGGATCCCGCTCCGGCTGGGCGCCTACCGCGCCGAGAAGCGGACTTACGTGTGGCGCGCGTTCATGGACGCAGGCGTCCCCATCAACAATGGAACAGATGTTCCTGTCGAGGACATCAGCCCGCTTGCCAGCTTCCACTCGTCGGTCACCCGCCTGACGGCCGACGGGTCCATCTTCTACCCCGAGCAGAACATGACCCGCACCGAGGCGCTCCGCAGCTACACCATCAACAACGCATTCGCGGCCTTCGAGGAGGCGTACAAGGGGTCGATCGAGGTCGGGAAGCTGGGTGACGTGGTGGTGATCGATCGTGACATCCTGACCGTGCCGGACGCGGAACTTGCGGACGCGCGCGTGGACGTGACGATCGTGGGCGGGGAGGTGCGGTATGCGCGGTAGAGGTTCGTGGTCAGGTCCGCATGGCCAGATGCGCGGAAGAGGTGGTCCGGGGGATCAAGGGCGACGGTTTCCGCTATTGCAGCGCCCGCGTTCAAGACCGGCCACCATCCGGCCCAGTTGCGCCTGCATCAGCCTCTCCCTGGCAACACTCGTCACGATCATCGCCTGCGAGTCACCCCCTTCACCCGGCGACATTCAACAACAGGAGGGCGACGCAATGGCCGAACCCAACCCGATCGAACACATCGTCCCGGAAGGCGTCGCGCGTCTCCCAGTCTTCACCCCTGCCGTGCGCGTCGGCGATCTCGTCTTCCTCTCCGGCGCGATCGGCACCCCACCCACCGGCGAACTGCGGGTCGTCGAAGGCGGCGTCGGCCCCGAAACCCGGGCAACCATGGACAACATCGGACGTGTCCTTGAAGCGGCGGGACTCGGGTTCGAAGATCTCGTAAAGTGCACGGTCTTCCTGGCCGACATAGCCGACTATGCGGCCATGAACGAGGTTTACGTCACGTACTTCGAGAGCATGGAGCCGCCCGCGCGCTCCGCAATGGCCGGGAGCGGGCTGGCGCTCGGGGCAAAGGTAGAGATCGAGTGTATTGCGAGAGGGAAGTAGCGAAGACGGTTTCGGCGGGAAGGCGGTGGCGGGCGTGGGGACCCATCGCCGGATGCTGCGCTGGCATGTTGGCCATCGCGGCTTCCGCGTGTGAAGGCGCTGATCAGGACCCACCGGAAGTCGAGAGTCCGATCGCCAGTGAGATCCACGACAGCGCCGGGATTCGGATCATCGAAAACCGGGCACCGGCACCCGGTTCCCGCCTGGGATGGGTGGTAGGAGATGCGCCGATCGTCTCCATTGGCACTCGCGACGCCTCCGATGCCTTCCAGTTCTACCGGGTCGGTGACGCGACCAGACTCGCCGACGGAAGGATCGTGGTCGCCAACGGCGGCTCGAACGAACTCCTGGTCTTCGACGCGGACGGGAACCACCTCGGCGCGTGGGCGGGCGAGGGCGATGGACCCGGAGAGTTCTGGTCGCTCTCCACCGTGCGCCCGTGGCCCGGGGATTCACTGATCGCCGGGGACTCGCAGCAGGGCAGAGCCTCCATCTTCGACCTGTCCGGCGCTCACGGCCGGACAATGTCGTTGCGCGGCCCACCCGATCCCACCACGCGGGAGATTGCGGCGGCGGCGGGCCCAGCGACGGACACCGGATCCGTCTCCGTCGAGCCTCACGTCATCCTCAGAGTGTTGCCGGACGGCACATTGCTCACGCGGACTCCCCGGGGCTACACCCGGGGATTCCACCGGTGGCAGTCGACGTATGCGCTCATGGGCGCCGATGGATCCACCCGCGCGTCGCTCGGCAGCTACCTCGGCACCGAGACCTTCTCCGCGTTCTACCCGCAGGATGACCGGACTGTCGCCGTCATTCCGCTGAGGCATCCCTTCGGCAAGACGACGGTCACCACCGCATGGGGGGATCTGGCCGCGATCGGCGACACCGAGACCTACGAGATCAGGGCCTACCGCAGCGACGGATCGCTGGCCCGGATCGTCCGCCGCGACCACGAGACGAGGCTTCCAACCCAGGCCGAACAAGATCAGGCCTTTCGCAACCGGTTCGCCGGACTCACGGAGGAAGACCGCGAACCCAGGATGGCGGCCGCCGCCGATGTCCCGCTGGTGGAGAGCTTTCCGTCCTACTCCAGACTCCGCGGCGACGCGCCGGGCTACCTCTGGGTCGCCGAGTTCAAGCTTCCCGACGCCGAGTACGAGGGGACGTTGTGGACCGTCTTCGACAGGGAGGGGCGTGCGTTGGGGTTCGTGGCGACGCCGGGCGGGCTGGGCATCTTCGAGATCGGCGAGGACTACATACTGGGCAGTACCACCGACGAGATGGATGTGGAGTACGTGCAGCTTTGGGAGTTGGGGCGCTCGGATTGAGGGGGACAAGGGGCGAGGGACTCCTCCCTGGACTGTCCGGGCTACGCCGAGATCGGCAACGTCACCGTGATCGGGTGTGCGAACAGAGAAGAGAGCGTCCCGTCTCGAAGGGCGGCATCCAGGTCACCGGGCCGGAGCGCCGACATTCCCATCGCACGCGCTTCCGCGAGCAGGCACTGGTGAGAAGTGCAAACCCCGCGCGAGAGCTCGATCAGGGCCGACCGCTCGCCCGGAGTGCCTTCGTCAATCACGTGCACTCGCCGTAGCGCTTCATCCGCGACGGCTGACGCCATTCCGGCGCCTGCGGGCCCGTCCAAGAGCGCCACACGCAGCCGAGTTCGCTCCCTGATCCGGTCGCAGAGCTGGCTCCACCAAGCCACATCCCTGTGAACAGCCCCTGACTCCGCGCCACCGGACATCGGCACCACCAGAACAAATCCGCCACGCAACCCCGCCCTGTGCAGGCGACGGAGAGCGGCGGCAAGCTGCAGGGAACTGCTACCATCGCGGCGAGGTGCCGCCAGGAACGGGATTACGTTGGACGGCCCGGCACTGCGCCTGCCGTACCGCCTGCTGAAACGGATCGCGCTTGTCTGCATGCCTGAGTCTCCAAGCTCAGGCGAACGGAAACGCGACGGTTGTGTAACAATCAGGTCACAATGAACCTCGCCCTACCCCTGCCCTTTTCAGCAACTCGCCCAGCTCGGTCGCCGCCCCTGCCACGACCTCACGCAACTCCTCCCCCACCACCCGGGCCTCCTCCCACATGCGAGCCAAACGCCGCCGCTGGTCATCCGACGGCCCCGTGAGCGACCCCATCGTGGACGGTCCACCGTCGAACTGGCCGCGCAGTCCCCGCCACCAGCTGCGGATGTCACGGTTGATACGGCGCCATTCGTCGGCCACCTCCTTGATCTCTGCGGCCAGCTCCTCGGCGCGCTCCAGATCCCCCGCATCGACCCCCTCCACCTCGGCCATCGCCTCCACCCCCTCGTCCGCGGCCCGCTGGGCGTCGTACGCCGTCACCCCCTGCTCGTAGGCGAAGCGCTGTAGTTCGTGCAGTTCCATGGTGAAGTCGTGGCGGGCGCGGCGCTCCTCCGCGGAGATCTCGTGCCGGTCGTCCGGACGCACCGTGAGCCGCTGCGAGCGCCGTTCGTCTCCCACCTCGAGAATGACGCCGAACTCGCCCGGAAGCACGAGGGGGCCGCCGGGACCCGCGTCGAGAGTGGGCACTTCGTAGCGGGCGGTGTCATGGGGGATCGGGTCGTGGCGCAGGTCCCAGTGGACGCGGTTGAGGCCCCGGGCGCCGGGGCCATCGAGTGTGCGGACGACGGTTCTGTCCGCGTCGCGAATCGTGATGCGGGCGCCTTCCTCGACCGCACGGGGAAGCCAGTAGTCGAAGTGGGCGCCGTAGGGGGGATTGGGGGCCTGGTAGATCCCCTGTCCTTGTGAGGGCACGTCAGTGCGGTACTGGAAGAGGGTGACGGGGCGGAGCGGCGTGAAGATCGGCTCGTCCACCGTCACAAACCCGGCACCGTCCACATAGAGGCGCGGCGTGACCAGCCCGATGTCGTCCAGGATCCAGATGCCGCGGCCGTGCGTCCCGGCGACCACATCGTCGTCGCGCGGGTGGATCTCGATGTCGTCGACGGGGACGGCCGGCATTCCGGAGCCCAGACGGCCCCACCTGGCCCCGCGGTTGGTCGACGCGAAGACGCCGTCCTCGGCCCCCGCGATGAGGACATTGGGGTTGCGGTGATGCTCCCGGATCACGTTGACGGTGGCGCCGCCCATCCTGTCGCCGATCGACCGCCAGGACGCCCCGAGGTTCTCGGTGACCAGGACGTACGGCTCATAGTCATCATCCCAGTGCCCATCGAGGCTGACGTACGCGCGCTCCCCCTCGTGGTGCGACGCCTCAACCCAGCTCACGTAGTAGGGCACGGGCGGCCCGCCCCACACGCCCACGATCCCCTCCGTCACATCCGTCCACGTCACACCCCCGTCGCGGCTCACCTGCACCGTGCCGTCGTCCGCGCCGGTCCACAGGATGCCCGCGGTGACCGGCGATTCGGAAACCGCCGTGATCTCGCCATAGCCCGACGCGCCATCGTGCTTCGAGAGGGTGGTCGAGTCCGGGAGGATCCCCATGATCGGCAGGCTGTCCTGGTGGACCGCACGGGTGAGGTCTCCGGTGGCGTGCCAGCTCTCGCCCCGGTCGTCGGAGATGAAGAGGCGGTTGCCGCCCAGATAGACACGGTCGCTGTCGTGCGGGGACACCAGAATCGGGGACTTCCAGTCGAAGCGGTACTCGTCGGCGGTGTCGCGCGGGAAGGGCCGGAGCGCCTTGCGGTCCCCCGTCGCCAGGTCCACCCGCATGATCCCCGCGTTCTGCGAGGTGACGTAGACCATGCCCAGGTCGGACGTGTCGGTCTCGACGTACATGCCGTCGCCGTAGTCGATCACCTGCCAGTCGCGGTTGAGGATGCCGTGATACCGATGCGTCCGGCTCGGTCCCCGGTACGAGTTGTTGTCCTGGAGGCCGCCGTAGACGTTGTACGGGTCGGCCATGTCCAGGTCCACGTCGTAGAACTGCCCGATGGGGATGTTGGAGATGAAGGTCCAGTTGTCGCCGTTGTCCCAGGTGGAGTAGAGGCCGCCGTCGTTGCCCAGGATCATGTGGGCGGAGTTGGCGGGATCGATCCAGAGGTCGTGGTGGTCGACGTGCACGCCGGTGTTGTACACGACCTCCCGCGCCACCGTGTTGAAGGTTTCGCCGCCGTCGGTGGAGCGGTGCAGCGAGCCCGCGACGAGGTACACCGTCTCGTCGTCGTTGGGATCGAGGCGGAGCTGGCTGTAGTACATGGGACGCTGGTTGAGTTCGTTGACGCGCGTCCACGACTCGCCGCCGTCGGTCGACTTGAAGATGCCGCCTTCCTCGGCCTCCACCACCGCCATGACGAGCGCGGGATTGCGGGTCGAAACCGCCAGCCCGATCCGTCCCTTGTCGCCCTCGGGCAGGCCGTCGGTGAGTTCGCGCCAGCTGTCGCCGCCGTCGGTGCTCTTATGGATGCCGCTGCCGGGCCCGCCGCCGACGAACCCCCATGCGCGACGCTGGCGCTGGTAGGCGGCCGCGTAGAGGGTGGCCGGGTCGGAGGGGTCGATTGCGAGGTCCACGACGCCGGTGTGTTCGTCGATGTGGAGGACTTTTTCCCAGGTGGTGCCGCGGTCGGTCGTGCGATAGACACCGCGCTCCTCGTTGGGGCCGAAGAGGTGGCCGAGGGCGGCCACCCAGACGGTGTTGGGATCGGTGGGATGGACGACGATGCGGCCGATGTGCCGGGTCTCCTCCAGCCCGGTCAGCCGCCAGGTCTCGCCGCCGTCTTCGGAGTGGTAGACCCCCTGTCCCCACGGGGAGCTGTTGCGGTTGTTGGGCTCGCCGGTCCCGACCCACACCTGTGTTGGGTCCGACGGGGCCAGCGCAATGTCGCCAACGGACTGGTTGGGCTGGTCGTCGAAGATCGGGGTCCAGGTGGTGCCGTGGTTGACGCTCACCCACACGCCTCCCGAGGCGGCGCCCAGGTAGATGTGCGACTGGGTGCCGGGCACGATCTCGACATCGCTGATGCGGCCGCCGGCGATGGCGGGGCCGATGGAGCGCCACTGGAGGGCGGCGGCGATGCTGCCGGGGGGTTGGGCGGTGAGGGGGGCGGGGGCGGTGAAGAGGGGGATCAGGGCCGCGAGTGGAACGGCCAGCGCGAGGTGGCGGGCGTCGACGCGGACGCTCTGCAGGAATCTGCGACAAGTCGTCACGATGAATTGCTCCGGTATGTTCGACGGGAAGAGGGGTCGGCCAGGATCAGCAGCCCCGACGGACAATACGATCCTGTCCCAGGGGCCGTTCAGCGGAAAGATGCCGGTGGCCGGAGGCATCGCAACAGCGCTGGTCGGACATCTCAACCGTGTTGTAAGTTCTCGCGGCCCTTAACCATTCGCTACGACCCCCTGCCAATGAGCCAGGACGAAACCCGCATCTCCGAGGAGGAGGCACGCGCACTGTGGCGCCGTGCGGCCGAGTTGCAGGCCGAGGCCGCCCGCCGCCTCGAAGAGCGTTCGCGACAGCTGGCCCCCCAGGAGCATCCCTCCGACACGCGGGAGACCGAAGGGTACCGCCTTGCGGATGTCCGGGCCGCCGCGGAAGACGCCGGGATCTCGCTCGAGTTCGTCGATCACGCGCTCGTCG
Source organism: Longimicrobiales bacterium (assembly GCA_965211795.1). Classification (GTDB taxonomy): domain Bacteria; phylum Gemmatimonadota; class Gemmatimonadetes; order Longimicrobiales; family Gaopeijiaceae; genus Bin94. The sequence continues at coordinate 759,490 of OZ242973.1, read as the reverse complement.
AATCCCGCAACAGGGCCCTTGTCGAAGGAGCACAGTCGCGGCCATCCGCGCTGGCAGCCCGTTTTCTGGGACAACCGCCACGCACGCTGGAGGTCTCCCGGGTGATCCACGCACCGGCCGAGGAGGTCTACGCCTCCATGCAACGCATCCTCCCGGAGCATCCGTATCGCCTGAGCCTCGTCGATCACCACGGTGCCGATCCGATCGACGGAGGCATGCTGGTCTTCAACGTGCCTGCCTACTCGTACACGGCAACCGCGGCCGACCAGTCGTTCGCGTACGAGATGCTCTGGGCGGACTTCAAACAACTGGTCTTCAGCCTTCGGCGCCTGGACAAGAGTCCCCCGGCGACCGAGCTGACCGTTCGAGTGAGCCTGACCCATAGCCAAAAGAAGAACATGTGGGTCGGGGGCATCATGTCCGGGATCGGCGCGGCGTTGGGCGGGGTCGGTGTTGCCATTGCAGGCGGCGGCGCGGCCGTCGCCATCGGGATCGGGGGTGTCGCGGTGGGGGCGGCGGTGTTGGGCTTCCTTGTCGGCGGAGCATCGTTCGGCGGGCTGGCCACGTTGGGCTACCGCAGGCTCTATCGCTACGCTTTGCGCCGCGGGGAGAAGGCGATCCGGGACCTGCTCGGATCGATGGCCGTCGACATCGAAACCGGTGGGGGCTTCTCGAGCCCGAAACCTCTTCCAAGCGCGTTTGGGGGTTTCCTGCGGGAGGGCCGTGAACCCTAGTCGGAATATCGTGTCCCGGAGGTATCTCGGCGATGCGAGCACCGGAGCATCCGGCCTCGGACGCTTTCGCAATAGCGTCTCAACATGTAATGCATACTTTCCATTATGTATAGTGTAGTATACATTCAGCTTGTCGCAACGCTCAGGGTCGGGCCGGAGGGACGAGGCGAATGTGCTCAAGGCCGCGGCTGGTGTGGACCAGCAGCTCGAGGTTGCCGTTCAGGAGGTCGTTCAGGAGTCGCGTGGACAGCTCTGCTGCACCATTCATCTCCACCTCCTCCGGGCCGCCGAGGCGCAGCACGACGACCGCGCCCTCCTCATCCGAGGTGCGGCGCAGAACCGTGCCGTAGACATCGCCGGGTTGGACGTCCGGGATGGTGATGCGGTAGGAGAGCGTTCCGGTGGGAAGGTTCACGGCCATGACGGCGTCGATTCCGCCGCCACTGGGTGGGTCGGTCGTGATCTGCAACGGCGGGGGCGCCGCTCCGTTGGCGAGTGGCGGGGTGCGGACGGGCGCTCGCCGCTTGGGGTGTGCAGCCTCGTAGGCGAACGCGAAGGCGACGAGGCGGGCATCGTCGAGTGAGCGGCCCAGCAGTTCCAGGCCAACCGGGAGGCCTCTCTCGGTGAACCCGGCGGGGATGGTGAGGGCGGGCAGTCCCGTGTGGGCACTCAGGAAGCAGGTGGCGCCGAGGGGGGCCGCACCGATGAGGGCGGTTTCCTGCCGCATGGTCGGGTAGGCGAGGGCGTCGAGATCTTCCCGGTCGAGGAGGTCTCGGACGGCGGCGGTGAGGGCGCGGCGGCGGTCCATGTAGCCGGCGTACTCCTCCGCACCCGTAGAGTCGCGGGCGTTGCGGCGCCGAAAGGTGCCGTCCAGCGCCTCGTGGTGCAGCCCCGCGTCCAGGATGTCACCCAGCGACGAAATCGGCGCGTCCGGCACGCCGGCCAGGTAGTCGATCAGGTCGAACTTGAACTCCAGGTCGATCAGTCCGGTCCTTCGCAGCAGCGAATCCAGCCCCGGAAGCGTCACGTCCACCACTTCGGCGCCGGCGGCCTCCATCTCCTCGAGCGCCGCGCGGATCACCCGCGTGACCGGCGCGTTCCCCCCGCCCTCCGTCAACCACTCCTCGAGCACGCCGATGCGCGCCCCTTCCAGCGCCGCCGAATCGAGCGCGGCCTCAAAGCGCGGCGGCCCCCGCCCCGCCAGGATCGCCGTCGCGTCATCCGCCTGGTCCATCCCCACCGTCGCGTCCAGCGCAATGGCCAGATCGGTCACCGTGCGAGCCAGCGGACCACCCGTATCCTGCGAATGCGACAACGGCAGAATCCCGTCGATGCTGGACAGCCCCTTCGTCGGCCGCAGCCCGAACAGGTTGTGCACCGCCGCCGGGATCCGGATCGAGCCGCAGGTGTCCGTCCCCCACCCCACCGCCGCAAAGCTCGCAGCAATCGCGGCCCCCGTCCCCCCCGAGCTTCCCCCAGGGTTGCGGGCCGGATCGTACGGATTGCGGGTCTGCCCTCCCAGCGAACTGATCGTGGTGATTCCGGCCGCAAGTTCGTGCAGGTTGGTCTTGCCCAGCACGATCGCCCCGGCCTCGATGAGGCGAGCAACCTGAAAGGCGTCGTCGGGCGGCATCAGCCCGGCCAGAGCCAGACTCGACCCGGTCGTGGGCATGCCAGCCACGTCGTAGTTGTCCTTCATGAGGACAGGGATCCCGTGCAGCGGCCCCCGCACCATCCCGTCGGCACGCTCCCGGTCCAGCGCCGCCGCCTGCTCCCTCGCACGGGCATTCAACCTGACGATTGCGTTGAGCACGGGACCCGCATCGTCGTACGCGGCGATCCGTGCCAAGTACAGGTCCACCAACTCGACCGATGTTGTGTGACCCTCGGCCAGCGCCGCCTGGAGCACGTGGATCGAAGCTTCGGCGACCTCGAACGGCTGCGCGGGCGGGGCGGGCTCCACACACCCGTTCCCGACGCCGGCCAAAGCGGCGCAGAGGGCGAAGCGCCCCCACCACATCATGTCGCCCTCCTGCTCACGCCGTCGAGAAAACCCTCCTTGCCCGCCCGGCGCCTCATCGCTCTCGGTGCTCGGGAGGCTATTCACGGACTGTATCTCGTCACGCCGTCAGGAAGAGAACGAACAGGAACCCCGGAAGCAGGATCATCATGTACAGCCACCAGACGATCGACCCCTTGAGGATGGTCCGGATCCACCCGTCGCGGTAGTACCGACGGAGCGCAATCAGGTAATACAGCTGGGGAATCACGATGAAGAACACCAGGAACCAGTTTCCGACCGGTCCGGTCGGCGTCACCAGCGCGGCGGCAAGACAGAGGAAGGTGAAGGTCTGGTTGTGCATGCCGAACACCAGGTGCTCGACGAAGTATCGCTTCTTGCGGACATAGCAGAGACCGAGGGCCAGGGCCAGGAACGGAAGCAGGAAGAACATCGCGATCGGCAGGTTTCCCACCGCGCGCTGTACGAAGACCTCGGGGTCGTGGAGGAAGTCGATCGTGCTGGTGAGGAGCATCCTGATAAGCAGAATGGGCCTGTCCGGGTCTTCCTGACCGGCCGGCCCGGAGACTGAGCGCTCCGTTTCCTCCGAGGGCGCGAGACGCCCCGTATCAGGCTTCGTCACGAAATCCGGCGGGATCCGGTCGACGGAACCCGTTCCGGTCTGAACATCGTCGGGCATCAAGCCGGCGATAAACAGTGCCGCCCTCTTGAAGGAATCTTCGTCCGGACGCCCCAGAATGTCGTCCAGCCTGCGGCGCTGCGTCGGTCCCAACGCCGCCCTCAGGGCCTCGATCTGCGCCTCGCTCACCGACAACGCATCGAGGGAGATGTCCAGGTTCGGGCTCGGCGCCGACTCGGCCACCGGCGGTGTCTCTTGCGGGTCATCGTCCGTCACCTCCCCACCCACCGGCGGCGTCTCACCCGCATCGTCCGCCGTCACCTCCCCCACCACCGTTGGCGACTCCCGCGGCTCACCTGTCGGGACGACCACAATCGCGGGCAACTCGTCCGAATCGCCGCCCATCTGGATCGCATCCTCCGACCAGGAATCCGGCATCGCCAGAGACAGCACCAGCACGAACAGGAAGCTGGTGAAGAGATACAACCTGATCGGCGACATGTAGCGGGCGCGCCGGTTGCGTGAGAACTCGCTTGTCAGGCTGCCGGGCTTGAAGAGGAGGAGCTTCAGCGTCTGGAAGAACCTCGAGTCCATCTCGAAGGCCTCGCGGCCGAACTCCCACACCACCGTGGCGAGGCCGCGGGCGTAGTTGCGGTCGTTCTGTCCGCACTCGGGGCAGAACGGGGTGGGCCGCACGCTGCCGCAGTTCTCGCAGATGGAGGGGGGAGGCCTCACTCCGGCGGGGGGCCTGTCGGATGAAGTGCCAGGCTGATCAGAGTCAGTCATCGTTCTTCCTGGCTATATCGGTGGACCACTTCGAAGCACTCATGAACAGCGGCCGGCCGGGTTCCAACCCGTCGAACATTTCGGGGTTGGGGTCCATCTTCACCGTCTCGCCATCCACGACGACGACGACCTTGGTGCCGGTGTCTCGCGCGATCTCGTGGGCGCGCCTGGCGGCGCGGAGAAGGGCGGCCATGACGTCGTCCGGATCGACCCATGAATCGACTTGTCTTGGCATGTCATCAGACATCGGCTATTCCTCGCTTCCTCGCTCGACCAGGATGGGACCGAACCACTGTTGTCCAACCAGAACCAGTCGTTCACCTCATGCCGGCAGATGGTCCGGAAGTTCCGCCACCCGGCAGCGAAGCAACGCCGGATGACAACCTCCGGTACATGGTGCCCACCTGAGCGGCGATAGCGGTTTCACTTCCCCGACCCACCGAGCAACCAGATTCGCAGTTGTTCAGCCATTTTCTCTCTTCCAGGGACTCAGTCCCCCACCACCGGTCGATAGTCGCTGCCCTCCATCGGCTCATAGCCGTCCCATTTTCCCCGCATCTCGATGAGGACACGCTGCTTCGACGGTGCTGGCTGTGGATTGATCCGTACTACGCTCGCAGCGTAGTCGCGGGGTCGCTCCGTCATCGCCCGGGCCAAGTCACGAACCAGATAGCGTGGGGCCCACCCGATCATATGGTAGTCCGTCGTCTGGATCTGAACCGCCAACCGGGTGCTGGGGTTGGTCAGCTCCAAGGTGACGTACAGCCCTTCCCCTGGCGTCAAGACCTTCAGACGTTCTTGCGCGCCCGGATTGACGTGCCGCCAGCCGTGCAGGAAAAACCGGCACTTGAATGATCCGTCGGGACCCTTGACCAGCTTTGGGAAGACCTCGTAGGCATCGGTAACGCGATACCCGCCGCTAGTAGACAGGATTTCGAAGGGATCCGCTCGTTCAGTGAGATCAAGAGTGCGAAGGTAGTTCCTCAAGTCCGGCCTTCTGCGGTTGATGACGCGGTTTCGAAACAGGGGGAACAGGCGGGCAGCCCTGTAGTCCCGCTCCAGTTGAGGAAACTCGACCAGGAGGGGGAATCCCGCTTGGGACTGAGCCCGTTTCGCTCCATGGGTGTAGCGGAAACGATAGGCGGAGCGTTCCAAGTCTGCATCCAGCCGACCGATCGGAAACCACTGCCGACTACTTCGTTTGTCCTGCCAGGCGAGGAAGAGGCTCTTGTTCATCGACTCAACTCCATCAGTTGGTTTCGATTGAAGGTAATCAGATTGATCGCGAATTCTCTCGCTGACCGCGACATCCAGTCGGAGGGAACTCGATTCACAATCTGTGACACGACCCCATCTCGCAAATCCGTCAAGCGCTCCAGGGATGCCCCGAACGAGGATGGATGAGCCGCGACCGCCATTCGCACGAGCTCAAGAGGGCTCGGTCCGTAGCGAGCATTCCGGGACCAGTAGATCCCTCCACGTCCCCGCTTGGAGTAGCGACTGACTCTCCGCTCCTCTAGTAGCTGTAGACGTCTCCTGTCAAGAAGTTCCCGGTCCAGAGAAGAAGCATGGTCGAATGACGGTGCGAGCCGCCCCGCCCATCGGCTTCCCACCCGCCTCCGCAGTAGTCCCCAATTCTCGTGATGGCGATCCGTATTGCCAATCACCGCGTCCAGTATCAGGTACCCAGCGATTCCCTTTTGGGTCTCTTCAGCGGCTTCTCCCGATACTCCGCAAGCTCGACAGTTGCGTGCGGGACTCCCAGCACCCTCGCTACTTCGTCGTCGATCTTCTCAGCCCAGTGTTCACCCGTGCCCTGTCGTGGTTGCTTGAAGAGCCAGTCACTCTCGTCTTCGGCCGGCTTCCGATACCAGAACTTCTCTTTAGTCCCCATGTCCTCCTGTTCAAGGATCCACTCCGGGTGGACCTGGACGATCGGATAGCTATCTGCCATGACAACTCTGAATCGACAGGTTCTCGCTTCTCGTCAGTATGCCGCGGTAAGAGACCCGCGGCCCGGGGAAGGAAGGATGCCTCCACCCGATCGACCCGTCAACTGCGGAACCATGATCGTAGTGGATTCCCTCTGAGGGAGCCCCCCCCATCCCCACACCCCGCCTTGCGGCTCCCATGCCCGTACGATCCATTTCCACCCCACCGACCCCTACCCCACCCTTACACCGCACCCCACAACCAAGACCGCGCACATGCTTCGCACCACGATTCGACCCGTGCTCGATCACCCCGTCACGGCGACCATTTCCGCGCTCATCCCCACCGCGCTCGCCACACTGCCCACGGCCTCCGCGCAGACAGCGCAGTCACCACCACCCGACCCCACCGTCATCGCCGAAGCCGCCCAGGGCCTCGCGCTCCGCGGAATCGGCCCGGCCCTGATGGGCGGCCGCATCGCCGACATCGCCGTCCACTCCGACGACCCCACCACCTGGTACATCGCGGTCGGCTCCGGCGGCGTCTGGAAGACCACGAACGCGGGCATCACCTGGACGCCGATCTTCGACGATCACCCCTCGTATTCCATCGGCGACGTCGCGATCGACCCGTCCGATCCAGACATTGTGTGGGTCGGTACGGGTGAAAACGTGAGCGGGCGCCATGTGGCGTGGGGCGACGGGGTCTACCGGAGCCGCGACGGCGGCCGCACATGGCAGCACATGGGACTCGCAGCTTCCGAACACGTCGGCAAGATCCTCGTCGATCCGCGCGACGGGAACGTCGTGTTCGTGGCGGCGGAGGGTCCCCTCTGGTCGCCCGGCGGCGAGCGCGGCCTCTACCGCAGCGAAGACGGCGGCGCCACCTGGGAAGCGGTCCTCACGGTCGACGAGAACACCGGCGTCACCGATGTCGAGTTCGATCCGGTGGATCCCGACATCATGTATGCGGCCACCTACGAACGCCGCCGCAGCGTCTGGGCACTCCTGGCGGGCGGCCCCGGCTCGGGCATCCACAAGTCCACCGACGGCGGGCGCACATGGCGGCACGTGACCACCGGGCTGCCCAATGGCGACATGGGCAAGATCGGCATCGATGTCTCACCCGCGGACCGCAACGTCGTCTACGCCACCATCGAGGCCGGCCCCGGAGAACGCGGCTTCTACCGCTCCACCGACCGCGCCGAGAGCTGGGAGCGCCGCAATTCGTACATCTCCGGCGGCACCGGTCCCCACTACTACCAGGAGGTCGAGGCGTCCCCGCACGACCCGGATCTGGTCTACCAGATGGACGTCTTCGTGCACGTCACCCGCGACGGCGGCGCCACCTTCGCCGAACTGGGCACCGGCCGCGAGAAGCACAGCGACAACCACGCCTTCTGGATCGACCCCGCCAACGGCGCACACATCCTTGCCGGGACCGACGCGGGCCTCTACGAGACCTTCGACGAGGGGACGACGTGGCGGCACTTCCCCAACCTGCCGATCTCGCAGTTCTACAAGCTCGCACTCGACAACAGCGAGCCCTTCTACAACATCCTCGGCGGCGCGCAGGACCTGGGAACGCTCCACGGACCGTCCCGCACCCTCAACAGGGAGGGCGTCCGCAACCGCGACTGGTACGCGCCGCTCGGCGCCGACGGCTACGCTCTGGCCTTCGACCCGACCGATCCAGCTATTGCCTTCATCCAGTCCCAGCAGGGGAATCTGCAGCGGGTCAACCTCGTCAACCACGAACTCATCAACATCCGTCCGCTCCCGGCCCCCGGCGACCCGCCCGAGCGCTGGAACTGGGACAGCCCCGTCATCGTGAGCCCCCACGCGGAGGGCCGGATCCACTACGCCTCGCAGCGCGTATGGCGAAGCGACGACCGCGGCAACTCGTGGCGCGCCGTCAGCGGCGACCTGACCCGCAACGACAACCGCTACGAGCTCCCGATGGCCGGGCGGGTCCGCAGCGTGGACGCCCTGTACGGCAACACCGCCATGTCCCTGTACTCCACCATTTCGGCCATCTCCGAATCGCCGCTGGACGAGGATGTCCTGATCGCCGGCACCGACGACGGGCTGGTCCAGGTGACCGAGGACGGCGGCGCGACCTGGCGCCAGGCGGCCCCGCTCCCGGGCGTCTCCGAGCGCGCCTTCATGAACGACGTCAAGGCGTCCCAACACGACCCCGCCACCGTCTTCGTAGTGGCCGACAACCACAAAGAAGGCGACTACACGCCCTACCTCTTCGAGAGCAACGACCACGGCCGCAACTGGCGCTCGATCGCGGGCGACCTGCCCGGCGGGATCATCCTCTGGTCGGTGGAACAGGACCACGTGCGTCCCGATCTGCTATTCCTCGGCACCGAGCACGGCATCTACTTCACGCCGAACGGGGGCACCAACTGGATCCTGCTGGGGTCGGGCGCACCCACGATCTCGTTCCGTGACCTGGAGATTCAGCGCCGCGACAGTGATCTGGTGGGGGCAACCTTTGGCCGTGGCTTCTACGTGCTGGATGACTACGCTCCCCTGAGAGATATGGCCGACGGTGCGCTTGCGGCAGGAGCCGTTCTGTTCCCCGCGCGTGACGCCTGGTGGTACGTCCCCAACGCCCCGCTGCAGGCCCCCGGCCAGCCGACCCTCGGCACGACCTCGTTCGTCGCGCCCAACCCCGACTTCGGCGCGACATTCACCTACTGGCTCGCGGACCCGCCCGAAACGATGCGGGACGAGCGGCGCGAAGCGGAGAAGGCGGCCGCCGAACGCGGTGAGGACATCGCCTTCCCCGGCTACGACCGCCTCCGCGCCGAAGCGATTGAGAGCGGCCCGCGCGTCGCAATGCTCGTACGGGACGCCGCCGGCAACCCCGTCCGGCGCGTCATGGGCCCCGCGACCCGCGGCCTCCACCGCGTCACATGGGACCTCCGCCGCCCCGCCCCCGACCCCGTCGACCTCACGCCACCGGGATTCACGCCCCCCTGGGCCGGTCCGTCACGCGGCCCCCTCGCCCCACCCGGCGACTACACCGTCGAGATGGCCCTTATCACCGAGACCGGTGTCGAACAGGTCGGCGACCCGCGGCCCTTCACGGTGAAACCCGTCCCCAACATCGACCTGTCCACCGATTTCACCGCCGCGATGGCCTTCGCCGCCGAGACCGCCGAGCTGCAGCGCCGCGGACAGGGCGCCGCCGCCGAGATCGCCTGGGCGCGCGACCGTCTCCGCCACATGCGCGCCGCCCTCGACGAGACCCCGAAGGCCGGCGCCGAACTCTACCAGCGCCTCGAGGAGATCGAGGGGCGGCTGGCCGTGCTCGCGGTCGAGCTGCAGAGCGATCCCGCGCCCCGCCGCCTCAACGAGCCGATCGTGCCCTCGATCATGGGGCGCATCGGTCAGGTGGCCGGGGGGCACTGGGGTACGCGGCAGGAGCCGACCCGGACGCAGAGGGCGAGCCTCGCGATCGCGCGGGAAGGACTGGGTGAGGTGGCGGCCGCGCTGAGGTCGCTGCTGGATGGGGAGCTGGCCGCGCTGGAGAGGGACATGGAGGCGGCGGGGGCGCCGTGGACGCCGGGGAGGGGGGTGTCACCCGGCTGAGATCATTGTCCGGTCGTCTTCCGCCGTTTCACCTCCCACCGAACCGGATCCAGGACCGTCAGAAACGGGAATCGATGAAACCCCGTGTCGCGCGTACAGATTCGGCTGACGCCATGCTCACGCATGATCACGGCCGTGTGGAGGTCGTGCATCTGGTTCCCACGAATGTCGGGCAGCTCACTCACGGTCTGTTCGAGCACAGCCGCGTGCCGGCGCGTCGCAAGGAGCAGCTCGAACCCGGGTGAGGCCAGGAGCGCGGCAATGAACCGTCGCGCGTCGGCAGGCGTCCACGGCACACGGAAGACCCGCCGGTGGGTGCTGACCCGCAGGAACTCGTAGCAGATGTTCCAGGTGAGAAAGGCGGGGGACGGATCACGCCGAGCGTCCTCGATCCAACCGCGGCAGGGCTCACGAAACTCCGAGTCCGCATCTGCTGCGTAGAGGAGCACGTTGGTGTCGAAGACCAGCACCTACTCCTCTTCCATCGCGCGATAGAGCGCTTCGCGGTCGGAGATATCCACGAGATGACCGCCGCTGTGCCAGGAGGGCAGCGAAGGCGACGGAGTGTGTGGACCCCCGGTCGCACCGCCGGCGGCGAGCACGAGCCGCAATCCGGCTTCAACCAGCGCGGACATCGTCGTTTCGCGACGTGCGGCTTCCTCGCGCAGCCGGCGCATGACCGTGTCATCGATGTTCAGGGTCGTCTTCATATGGATGACAATATACGCCATATGGGAATATGGGTACAGTTGCCACAACACCCGCCAGCAACCGCTTCATCCTTCTCGGCAAGGCGCCTGGCAGTGTAGGATGCGTAGCTCGTAGTCTCCACCCGCAAACCGACCCCAACCATTCAATATCTCCATGCCCTCAAACACCCACTCCCTCCACCTCACCCGCACCCTCCCCACCACCCCCGCCCGCCTCTTCGACGCCTGGGCCACCGCCGACCAGCTCAAGCGCTGGACCTGCCCGGACCCGACCGCGGTCGTGGACGTGGACATCGACCTGCGCCCGGGCGGCCACTACTCGATCCGGATGAAGGTCGATGGCGGCACCCACACCACCGGCGGCACCTACCAGGAGGTCGATCGCCCGAATCGACTCGTCTACACCTGGGCCTGGAAGGAAGAATCCCACCCAATGAAAGAGGAGACGTTGGTCACGGTGGCATTCGCGTCGGTCAAGGGCGGCACCGAAATCCGCCTGACCCATGAAAGCTTCCCCACACCCGGCGACCGGGACGGTCACGAGCAGGGGTGGGCGATCTGTCTGGACAGGCTCGCGGAGTTGGTAAGGGCCCGATCGGACGGCAACGCTAAGTAAAGTACGCATTACATAGTGTAAATCACACTTTCCATCGGAGACGGGTCAGCGGCGACTGAAAGCGCAGGCGATCAGCGTTTCAGCCCCGCTCCAGCGGCCACATCTGGATCGACTCGACCCCAAGCTCGTTCACGGTCCTGCCCAGGATGTAGTCTTCGCCGATCTCCTCCTTGCTCTATGAGCCCAAGCGGCGCCAGCGCCCAGGAACCACGCCAAAGCCCGCTGGGTAAGAAAAACGCGACCAGTCACCGAGGACCCGATACCTCGAGCCTTTTCAGGAGGACGACAATGCACCCGAGAATCCCCATCCTTGCCATCGCCGCTACATCTGTAGCGCTCACCGGTTGTATCACCGGGGCACCGATGTCCCTGCAGGGGGTGGCACCAGCGGGAAAAAGCCAGGCTCTGAACTGCGCCACCCGACAGCTCATCCATCTCGGCTACACGATTGAGGCGGGGGACGGTGTGGTCGGCTTCGTGCGAGGCGAGAAGCAACTTCCCGCGGAGGAGATGTTCTTCCTTCCCGGCACGAATGAGCGCGATGTGCTCACCGCTACGGTCTTCGACGACGGCACGAAAGGTTCGGCCTCGCTCAGCGTCACCGCGGCCCTCAGAACGCACGAAAAGACGGGCGCCCCCACGAAGCGCGGAAGCGCGGATGCCGATAGCATCATGGCTACGTGTGCCGGGCAGACGGCTTCCGGGAACCAGGGTGAATCGAGCCGCTGAGGGCGCGCAGTTCCCGGCCTGCTGCCCGCCTACCGCCGCGGCCGGGAATCCCTCTCCCGCCGGTGCCTCTCAAAGAATGCGTCCGTCCCCGCCGGCAGCAACAGGTTGTCCGAAATCGCCGCGATCTCCTCCGCCTCCTTCCACGCCTGCTCCAGGATCCAGAGTTCCCCTTCGAGGGCGCGGCGCTCCTGTTCCTCGTGGAGGGCCATCTCGAGGGCGAGCTTGGTGGTCTGGGGGAAGGACCGAATGTGCCCCGCGCGGAATCTCAGGCCGCGGTAGCTCCTGTCCGCCAAATCGGTGATGTAACGGCTCGGGTGACCGCTGGACTCGATATCGTCCACCGCGAGCTCGACCATGCTGCGAGTCCCGCCGCCCGGATTGAACGCGGGGATCACGGCGGCGGCCACGCGCCGGGCATCTTCTCCCTCGAACCACGCCTTCCGCGTCAGCTTGTGTACCTGTACACCGAAGCCGGGCTCTCCATCGTCGGGCAGCAGGCGGATCGACCAGTGGTCCTTGAATCTGAACCTGATGACATCGCTGCGATCCGTTGACCGATCCTCGCCGCCACCGCCGCCCACCCGGACCCGGCCGACCGTGTGCATGAAGAACCACGCGAGGAATACCGCTCCACCCACGGGCACGACCCCCGTGGGGAGCGCAAGGAAACCCATGTCCATGGCAAGAATGGCGGCCCAATTGGTGGTCAGCGCCCCGTGCGTGCGGAACATCCGCCGCCTGAACCGCTGCATATACCGCCAAGCCGCGAACTCCCGCCGCCGCGCCCTCCCGATCCGCACCAGATCCAGCCCCCCCAGTTGCCGCGCGATCCCGATATTCTCGGTCGACACCCTCACCGGCATCTCGCGGTAGATCCGCTCGCACTCCTCAATCGCCTCCCAGCGCTCCTCGATCGGCGTCAGGTTCCAGCGCAGGCACTTCCTGCAGATCACCCACAACCGCCCCTTCTCGCCGTCGAAGGCGAGGCGGCGCCCGACCGGAAAGTGCTCGATCACCTGGTTCGACCCGAGAGGCCTGGTGCAGAAGATACAGGTCCGGTACACGGCGGCTCAACCGTCCTCCCCGTACCGGTCGAAGAACGCGTCCGTTCCCGCGGGCAGAAGGAGATTGTCCGAGATGGCGGCGATCTCTTCGGCCTCCTTCCACGCCTGCTCCAGCATCCAGAGCTCGCCTTCGAGGGCGCGGCGCTCCTGCTCTTCGTGAAGGGACATTTCCAGGGCGAGGCGGGTGGATCGAGCCAAGTGCCGCACCTGCACGGGGGCACCGTCACTGTAGTCGTCTCCCTGTTTGCCGACCTCGTTCAGAAAACGGACGGGGTGACCGGCCGACTCGATCTCCTGCACGGCGTGCTGAACCGTTCGTCGCGGACCACCCCGTTCGTTCAGTTTGGGAACGAGCGCGCTGGCGACGCGGCGGGCGTTCTCACCCACGAACCGGGCCTTGCGCCTGCCCTTGTTCACTTCGATTCCGAAGCGGGATTCCTGGCCGGCCGGGAGCAGCCGGAGTGAACGAACAGCGCCGATCCTGAAGGTGGCGACATCCCGCGGTTCCACCGGACCACCGTCCGACGCGTCGCCACCGATGCGGACCTTGGCCACGGTGCGCAAGCGATGCCAGGCGATGGCCGCTCCCATACTTGTCGCTGCCACTCCGGCAGGGATGGCCAGCCCCGCCGAACTGATCGCTATCCCGAGCCCCCATGCGACAAAGGGGGCCACCGCGGCGTTTCGATACCTGACCCTGAACTGGTCCCCATAGCGCCACGCCGCGAATTCCCCCCGTTGCGGCTTGCCGATCCGCACCAGGTCCAGCCCCTCGCGGTGGCGTGCGATCCCGACGTTTTCGGTGGACGCCCGCATCGGCGTCTCGCGGAAGACGCGTTCACAGGTCTCGACCGCCTCCCAGCGCTCTTCAAGCGGGGTCAGATTCCAGCGCTTGCATCTCGTGCACACCACCCAGAGCCGCCCCTTCGCCGAGTCGAAGGCGAGTCTGCGGCCGACGGGGAAGGACTCGATCACCTCGTTCGAGCCGAGGGGCTTCTTGCAGAAGAGGCAGGTCTGGTACACGGATTCCCGGTGTGGTACTGGACACTTCGTGCGGGACACCTCATCGTAAGCGTCGCCATGGTCAAAATCACCTATCGCGCTTTGCTCGCACCGCTTCCGCTGGCCGCGTCGCTCTTTGTCACCGCCTGCGGCGATGGGCAACCCTCCGGCGCGGATGACTTCCCGGGCACCCCCAAGGTCCTACTGATCGGGATCGACGGGGTCCGCCCGGATGTCCTCGCCGAAGTCCCCACCCCCAACATCGACGCGCTGACCGCCGTCGGCTGGTACACCGCCGAGGCCCGCACCACCACCCCCTCCGTCAGCGGCCCGTCCTGGTCCTCGATGCTCACGGGGGTGTGGCCCGGGAAGCACGGCGTCACCAACAACAACTTCACGGGACGAAACTACGCGCAGTACCCCTCGTTCCTCACCCGGTTCGAGCAGACCCGCCCCGAACTGGCCACCTTCACCGCGCTCGACTGGCTCCCTCTCGCGGAACTCCCCGACACACCCGGACCCGTCCTCCCGCCCACCATCGACACGCGCGTCACATTCGACGGCTACGAGCACGGCTGGGCCGAAGCCGACGGGATGGTCACGGCGGCGGCCGTCGAACACCTCACCCAGTCCAACCCCGACGCCCTCTTCGTCTACCTCGGTGATCCCGACGAGACCAGCCACCGCCATGGCTCGATCGGCGCCGAGTACCGGGACGCGATCGCGCTGTCCGACCGTCATGTCGGCATGCTCATCGACGCGGTCCGCGCGAGGCCCACCCACGGCGACGAGGACTGGCTCGTCCTCATCAGCACCGACCACGGTCGGCGCCCCGACGGCGGCCACGGCGGCGATTCCCCCGAGGAGATGACGATCTTCATCCTGGCGAGCGGGCCGGCGACGGCGGACTGGCCGGAGCCCGGCCCCGCCGGCATCGTCGATGTCGCGGTTACCGCGCTCGCCCACCTCGGGGTCGAGATCGATCCGGGGTGGGGACTGGACGGCAGGGCACTTCAACAAGGACGGTAAACCATGGCCCGATACGGAATCTACGGAAGTCACACCCCCGAAACCTGCCCCATCTACATTCGCAAGTTCGCCCGCGTGTTCGCGGAAATCGCCGATCTCGACCCCGCGGATCTGGCCTCGGCCTACGGCATCCACCAGATCGAGGCCCGGTATCACTCGGCGCTGGAGCACACCTTCCTGTGGGTCGTCGAGGCGGAGGATCCCCACCGGATCGAGGCGTTCGCCATCGACACCGGGCTGGCTTCCTTCAACACGCTCGAGATCGTGCCGGTTCACACCTTCGACGAGACGGTGGACAAGCTGAAAGAGGCGCACAAACTCTGACGGGCGCGGCCATGATGCCGTTCACTGCGGCCGCCACGGCGGATCGTGGCCATTGGCGGCGGCCCGGGAAAGGACACGCATGAGCACGCGGAGCAGGACCCGAATCAGCCGCACCATCGAGATCTTCGAGGCCTCGCGGCGCCCGCTCTTCATGGTGCTCGACGGCATCGCGCAGGAGGACCTCGACTGGAACCCCGCGCCGGGTTCACGCGGCATCGGCAAGATCTGCCGTCACATGTACCGGGTCGACATCTGGTTCCTGAAGCGGCTGGGGATCGAACCGGCCATCACCCACGACGCCCCGGGCACGGCCGACGAGATCGCCGGGCGGATGCGCACGATTCAGGAGCAGGTGATCGCCGAGGTGGGCGGTTGCGCCGACGACGAGGAGCTCATGGCAGAGCGGACCTCGCTCGATGGGAAGACCGGGGCGCGGATGGGCGTGGACGTGATCCACATGGCGCAGCACTACCTCTACCACCTGGCGCAGATGACCTATTTGCGACGGATCCGCGACCGGGAGTGGAAGGCGCCGCTTGACGCGTGGGAGCACGCGACGCATGTGATCGGGGATCGAATCCTCGATAGACGGGTATGACTCTTCATGCGCCCCGCATCCATCGTCCTCCCCCTCTTCTTCCTGGCCGCGCTGGCCGGCTGCGGCGACCCCGTCGAGACTCCGAGTCTCACGGGAGAGTGGACGGGTTCGACCAGAGACGGAAACGACGAATGGACGTTCAATTTCGACGACCCTCCCAACCCGGGCGATGTTGTCGGAACCGTGCTGCTGGTTACAGGCGGAACGGCCAGAGGCACCATCACGGGCACCTACGATCATCCGTCCGTCACCCTCGACCTCCGCGTCACGGTTGACGGGGTCGATCCCCCCGTCGAGCACCCTGCCGAATACTACGGCACCGTGGATGAGGGGATGATTCGGATATCGGGCACGATGGTCATTGACGAGCGGACGTACCCGCTCAACCTGACCCGCACGCAATGAGCCGCCCGGCGCCGATCGGGATTGCCTCCATCGCCTTGATCGCCTGGACGGCAGCGTGCTCGGAGCCGAACCAGGCTCCGTTCTCGTGCGGCCCGACACCACCCCAGACCGTGGACATGCGCGACTCGATCTCGTTCCTGCCCTGCTTCACGGACCCGGACGCGGACCCCATCACGATCAGTACCGAAGTGGCCCATCATCTTGGTCCCTATGTGGACGTGTCCGCAGCGGGCGAGACCGTGACGATCCACGGGAAGCGAGAGCATGCTCTGCTGCTCGTTACGGTGACCGCGACCGATCCCGGCGGACTGTATGCCGTACAAGAGGTGGAGGTGACGGTTCGGGGTCTCCACGACCTCGCCGTGCTGGAGGCCTGGCCGGATTCGCTGATGGTCAGAGACGGCACGATCGAACTGAGTTTCCTGTTCGGAAATGTCGGCGAGTCCGTTGCGAAGTGGTCTGAATGGACCGTGCGCGTTTCGAGCGACTCCATCATCACCACCGCCGACTCAATCTATTGGAGGGCAATTCGCTATGAACACCGCGACATGGCCCCGGGTCAGAGGATTAGGTCGCACCATCGATTCATCGATCACCCGGACCCGGGCGAGCCCTACTTCGGCATGTGCGGCGTATCACAGACTCAGGAACACAACCTGGCCAACAACTGCTCGCAGGGAATCAGGGTGGTCTTCCCCGACTCGGCCGCCGAGGCGTCCCGGCGCTCGCCGCCGACCAGTTCCCATGAGGTGATCGTGCGCCAGTGGGAAAGACCTTCCACACGAGGCAAACGGTGACACCCAACCGATCCAGCGGGCACCTCCGCCTGGGACGATGCACGGCTCGAAGGGCCGGCATGAGTCGCAGGGTCGCCATCGCTTTTCTTGCTCTCCTCCCCGCCTGCGATTCGGAGTACATCCCCGATCTGACCGGGCGCTACTCCCTGGTTTCGCACACCGTGAATGGTGTGACCGGGACTCCCCCTCGTGTCAGTGCGGTGCTGGAGCTGTCGCAGCAAACCGTGTCGGACATAGAGGCGAGAGGGGCCATGCGGTTCCAGATCCGTCGGCAGGGAGACAACGGCGCCAGTTCGGTGGGCGGTGGAGACGGTGTCTACTCACACGACGCGATGGGGAGGCTGGCGATCGCCGTTGGAGGCCACCCGTTCGAAGGAGGATACACGCTGAGGGGCGATACGCTGACTACGGTCCTGGTCTCGGCGGTCCAGGTTTCGGAGCAGGCATTGTACCATTCTCCCCGGGGGACGCTCGTCTGGTTGCCGGTCGATGGATCGTAGCAGGCCGGCCACAGAGCCGACCTGAAGCGCTCCCTCGGCGCAGAGGTCTGACGACGGTCCCCACCCACCTGCCGTGGCAGATTCCCCCCACGTCCTCTATTCTCATCTCCCTCCCCACCCTCCACCCGCCGGCTGCCAGCCACCGCGGGCGGACACCGACCAGATACGCCCGGAGCATCCAATGAACGCCAGCACGCAAGCGATCCGGACAGCGATTCCAGCCGCACTCCTCCTCTCGCTCTCCCTCGCCGCCTGCGCCGATTCCGCAACGGACGATGCCGACCCCACGGACGACGGATCCTCCATGCAAGCTCTCGTCGACCAGTACGCCGTCTTCCGCCTCGAAGCCGACCTTTCCCACCTCTCCGAGAACGACCGGCAGGTCGTGCGTCTCCTGATCGAGGCTGCCCAGCCCATGGACGGCGTCTTCTGGCAGGAAGCGTATGGGGACAAGGAGGCGGCCCTCGCACTGGCGGACGGTGACGAGGCCACCCGCCGCTTCATCGAGATCAACTACGGACCGTGGGACCGGCTGCGGGGCGACGGCCCCTTTGTCGAAGGCGTCGACGCCAAGCCGGCCGGTGCGAATTTCTACCCGGCCGACATGACCACCGAGGAGTTCGAGGCCGCCGCCGCCGATGACGAGGCCCTCCGCTCACTCTACACTCTCGTGCGCCGGGACGACGACGGGACGCTGGTCGCCCACCCCTACCACGAGGCCTTTGCGGAGGCACACATGGCCGCCGCCGCCAAGCTCCGCGAAGCGGCCGCCCGGGCCAGCGACCCCGGCCTCGCCCATTACCTCATGCTCCGCGCCGCCGCCCTCGAGACCGACGACTACCAGCCGAGCGACATGGCGTGGCTCGACATGAAGGACAACCCGATCGACGTCGTCATCGGCCCGATCGAGACCTACGAGGACCAGCTCTTCGGCGCCAAGGCGGCGCACGAGGGCTTCGTCCTCATCAAAGACCTGGCCTGGAGCGAGCGGCTGGCGCGTTTTGCCGCCCTCCTTCCCAGTCTCCAAGAGAGCCTTCCCGTCCCCGACGAATACAAGTCCGAAACCCCAGGCACCGACTCCGACCTCAACGCCTACGACGCCGTCTACTACGCCGGCGACGCCAACGCGGGCGCCAAGACGATCGCGATCAACCTCCCGAACGACGAGGAGGTCCAGCTCGCCAAGGGGACCCGTCGTCTCCAGCTCAAGAACGCCATGCAGGCCAAGTTCGACAAGATCATGGTGGGCATCGCCGAGGAGCTGATCGACGAGGACCAACAGCAGTACGTCGTCTTCGACGCCTTCTTCAGCAACGTGATGTTCCACGAGGTGGCGCACGGGTTAGGGGTCAAGAATACGATTAACGGGAAGGGAACGGTGCGGGAGGCGCTGCTCGAGCACGCTTCGCCGATGGAGGAGGGCAAGGCGGACGTGGTCGGACTCCACATGGTGACCCAGCTGTTCGAGCGGGGCGAACTGACCGAGCACTCGGTCGAGCACCACTACGTGACCTTCCTGGCGGGGATCTTCCGTTCGGTCCGCTTCGGCGCCGCGAGCGCCCACGGCCGCGCGAACATGGTCCGCTTCAACTACTTCCGGGAGCAGGGCGCCTTCAGCAGGGACGAGGCGACGGGGAGATACCGGGTCGACTTCGACGCGATGCGCGACGCGGTGGCGGGGCTGAGCGAGCTGATCCTGACCTTGCAGGGGGACGGGGACTACGAGGGGGTCGCCGCGCTGATCGAGGAGAAGGGCGTGGTGCCGCCGGATCTGCAGGCGGATCTGGACCGGCTGGATGCGGCGGGGATTCCGCGCGACATTGTCTTCGAGCAGGGGGTGAGTGTGTTGTTCGGGGGGTAAAGACAAGCACGGTTTCCAAAATGTAAACTGCAGTTCACATGAAGTGACGACGAGCGGACGATGAGATCCCGTCTACTGCTGCTGCTGACCGCGACGGCAACACTTGGCCTCGCGGCCTGTGGAACCGACACGGGACCTGCACCCGCCGGACCGGAGGTGGTCGTCGACACCATCGGCGACACCAGCGTGGTCCGCACGGTGTCGGGAAGCGTCTGGGGCGCAGAAGCCACCCTGGTTCCGGAGATCTCGGTCGGCGAGGTCGACGGGGCCGAGGAGTATCTCTTCGGCAGAATCTCGTCGATCGCCGTGAACGACAATCGGGATCTCTACGTGCTGGACGAGCGGGCGCAGCACGTTCGGGTCTTCGACTCGGCCGGGGCATACGTGGAGACGCTGGGCAGACGGGGAGAGGGGCCGGGGGAGTTCGGATACGCCGAGGCCATCGCCCTTCTTCCGGACGGCCGGCTGGTGGTCCGCGATTCCCGCAACCACCGCATATCGGTATTCGGTCCGGGTCCCGGACAATCGGACCAATGGGGATTCGATGCGGGCATCATCCCCGGCAGGAACTACTACCCGCTCCACACAGACGTGCACGGCCGCACATATCTGAACATACCCTTGATTGGTAACGCACGGATTGGGGTCAGGCAGATCATCGTAATCGGACCGGATGGGACGCATCTCGACACGCTTCCCGAACCCTCGAGCCCCCTCGAGCGACCCCCGCTGACGGCCGAGCAAACCACCGAGTGGGGAAGCATCAAACAAAGCGCGCCCGTACCCTTCAGCCCGGTGTTCCAGTGGACCGTTCACCCCAACGGCCACTTCATCACCGGCTTGCCGTCCGAGTACCGGATCAACGTCGCCCGCGACGACGGCGTGCTCCGAATCGAGCGCACCACCACTCCGTCGCCGGTCCAGGACGAGGAGCGCGGCCGGGCACGCGAATGCGTTGTGCGCAGCATGCGGGAAATTGACCCGGATTGGAGCTGGACCGGCCCGCCGATCCCGGAGCACAGGCCGTTCTACGAGCAGCTGCTGGCCGGGCGGAATGGAAGAATCTGGGTAAGGCTGGTGACCGAGCGACACCCCGTCGTGGACGAGAACCACGACCCGGAGAATCCCTGTGGGCCCGTCACCTGGACAGAGTCCACGCGCTACGACGTCTTCGAGCCCGACGGGACGTATCTGGGCGTCGTGGTGCCGCCGGATGGATTCTCATTCCACGTAAACCCGGTCTTCGACGGTGACCACGTGTGGGCCGTGACCTGGGGCGAGTTGGGGGTGACGCGGGTGGTGCGGTTCCGGATCGAGTTGGGCGGGGGGTGACCCGTCGGCGCCGGGCCGGGAACAACAGGTGTAGGTGACAACTATGGTTGTCATTTTGTCAAGTATGGATTACTCTTTCTCGCTCAATCCACAAGCGGGCTCTGGAGCGGCGGGTTCGCGCGGAATCGCCGGCCGACTAGCGGCGAATCCGAAAAAGTCAGCCACAGTTGCCATAAAGTAAACTGCAGTTCACCTCGTGAAGGGAGGATCGGAGGATGAGAACCTGTTTGTTACTGTTGACGTCACCGTTCATTCTCGCGGCCTGCGAAGCCGACACGGGCCCCTCCGCGGACGGACCAGCAACCGTCACCGAGACCATCGGCGACACCACCGTGGCCCGTACGGTGTCGGGAAGCGTCTGGGGCGCCGAAGCCACCCTGGTTCCGGAGATCACGGTCGGCGAGGTCGACGGGGCCGAGGAGTACCTGTTCGGCAGCATCTCGTCGATCGCCGTGAACGACAATCGGGATCTCTACGTGCTGGACGAGCGGGCGCAGCACGTTCGGGTCTTCGACTCAGCCGGGGCATACGTGGAGACGCTGGGCAGACGGGGAGAGGGGCCGGGGGAGTTCGGATACGCCGAGGCCATCGCCCTTCTTCCGGACGGCCGGCTGGTGGTCCGCGATTCCCGCAACCAGCGCATTTCGGTATTCGGTCCCGGGCCCGGACAAACGGACCATTGGGGATTCGATTCGGGCAACTCCGGCTCGACCTACCCGCTCCACACAGACGTGCAGGGCCGCACATATCTGAACACCCGCGATCTGTCGAGCACCGACTGGGCCAGACACATCATCGTAATCGGACCGGATGGGACGCATCTCGACACGCTTCCCGAACCCTCGAGTCCGTACGAGCCTCCAGTCGTGGTGGCCGAAGGCGAGGTCGATGGAGGATTTGGGAGCTACAGAGTGCCGGCACCCTTCGCCCCCTCGTTTCAGTGGACGATCCACCCCAGCGGCCGTTTCGTCACGGGCCTACCCGCCGACTACCGAATCGAGCTGGCCCGCGACGACGGCATACTCAGAATCGAGCGGACCACCGATCCCGCCCCGGTCCACGATGACGAGGGTGCCCAGCGGCGCGAAAGCGTCGAACGGCGCCTGCAAGCCAACATTCCAGGCTGGACCTGGGACGGACCGTCGATTCCGGAGCACAAGCCGTTCTACCAGCAACTGCTGGCCAGCCGGGACGGACGCATCTGGGTGAGGTTGTGGACCGAAGCGTCCCGCGTCGAGAACGAGGAGTACGACCCGGACGATCCCCGGTCAGCACCCGTCAGCTGGGTCGAGCCCCTGCGCTACGACGTCTTCGAGCCCGACGGGACCTATCTGGGTGTCGTGGCACCGCCGGATGAATTCACGTCCTTCGTGCAACCGGTCTTTGACGGCGACCAAGTTTGGGGCGTGACCCGAGACGAGCTGGGTGTGCAGCGGGTGGTGCGGTACCGGATTGTGGTCGGCGGGGGGCGAACCGGACGATGAGGACCCACTTAATGTTGCCGTTGGCGGGCACGACCATGGTCGCTCTCGCGGCCTGCGAACCCGACGCGAGTCCTTCCGTCGCCGGACTGGAGACCGTCATCGAGACCATCGGCGACACGACCATCGTTCGCACCCTGTCGGCAGGTGTCTGGAACGGCGAGGCGACCCTCGTTCCGGAGCTCTCGGTCGGTGAGCTCGACGGACCCGAGGAGTATCTCTTCGGCTGGATCTTCTCATTCGCGGCCGATGATGACCTGAACCTCTATGTGTTCGACGGCCAGGCTCAGGAGGTGCGCGTCTTCGACTCGCTGGGGACCTACGTGGAGACTCTGGGAAGACCGGGCGAGGGACCGGGCGAGTTCAACCGCGCCGAGGTCATCGCCCTGCTGCCGGACGGCCGGCTGGTCGTGCGCGATCCCGGAAACCAGCGGCTCGAGGTATTCGTTCCCGGCGCGGGGAAGGCGGAACAATGGGGGTACGAGGTAGGCGGCCTGCACTCGGGCTTGCCACTCTACACCGATGTCCACGGCCGTACGTTTGTTCGCACCAGCGCTCTGGGTCGGGACGACATCGACATGCACATCATCGTGTTCGGCCCGGACGGAACGCAGATCGACACCCTTCTGGAACCCTCGGTCACCTATCAGCCCCCGACTCTCATTGCCGAGCGCTTTGGCGTGTCGCCGAGCGGACAACCCACACACGGCTCGATAGTTGATTTCGTGCCGTTCAGCCCCGCACTGGTCTGGACCGTTCACTCCAACGGCCATTTCCTCATCGGCTTGTCCTCCGAGTACCGGATCGACCTCGCGCGCGACGACGGGGTGCTGCGGATCGAGCGTGCCGCCGAGCCTGTTCCGGTACACGACGAGGAGCGCGACTACGCACGCGAGAGGGTTGTTCGGGCGATGCGGGAGATGGACACGGACTGGACCTGGGATGGCCCGCCGATCCCGGAGCACAAGCCGTTCTTCCATCAACTTCTGGCGGGACGGAACGGCCGCGTCTGGGTAAGGCTGGCGACCGAAGGACAGCCGGTCGAGAACGAGTTCTACAACCCGGAGGATCGCGGTTCGATGCCGACGGTGTGGAGAGAATCGGTGCGCTACGATGTCTTCGAGCCCGATGGCAGGTACCTGGGGACCGTGGTGCCGCCCGGTGACTTCTCGCCATACCCGGAGCCGGTCTTCAACGGTGACCACGTGTGGGGCATGACCCGGGACGACCTGGGTGTGCAGCGGGTGGTACGGTACCGGATTGTGGTGGACGGAGGCTGAGTTCGGCCACATCCCGCAGGTCTTGACAGCTTCGGTCGAGCATAGTCAACTGGAGTTGTCATAATGGAAACTCTACTTTACTTTGCGGAGGAGACCGGCGATGGCATTCAGGCTGCTGATACCTCTGGCTGCGACAACATTCACCCTCGCAGACTGCCAAGTCGACAATGACCCTTCCGCCGCCGGCCCGGATGTCGTCGTCGAGACCATCGGCGACACCACCGTGATCCGCACCCTGTCGGGAAGTGTGTGGGGCACGGAAGCCACCCTGGTTCCTGAAGTTTCCATCGGCGAACTCGACGGTCCCGAGGAGTACCTCTTCGGTTGGATCTTCTCGATCGCCGTGGACGACGCCCGCAACGTCTACGTTTTCGACTACCAGGCCCAGCATGTTGGCGTCTTCGACGCTGAGGGGAATCACGTCGAGACGCTCGGCAGGGAGGGCGAAGGACCGGGCGAGTTCAACCGCGCCGAGGCCATCGCAATGCTGCCGGACGGGCGGCTGGTGGTGCGCAATCCCGGCAACCAGCGCATTGAGGTCTTCGGTCCGGAGCCCGGTCGGACGGAGCAGTGGCGATACCCTGCGGGCGGCCTGCACACGTTCACCCCGCTGTACACCGACATGCACGGTCGCACGCTGGTACCCATAGTCGACCGATATCGGGATTCGCCTACCAGCCGCACTCTCGTCACGCAACTGCTCGTGCTGGGCCCGGACGGGACGCCTGTGGACACACTTGCTGAACCGTCGCACCCCTCGCCGACCGGGGTCAGGCCCTTCCACCCAAGGTTCCAGTGGACGTTCCACCCGAGCGGCCATTTCCTCACCGGCATGCCCTCCGAGTACCGGATCGACCTTGCCCGGGACGACGGCGTGCTCCGCATCGAACGCGCCGTGGATCCGGTCCCGGTCCTCGAGGAGGAGGGCGCCTACGCACGCGAACAGATGGAGCGCTCCATGCGGGAGCGGGATCCGGACTGGAGCTGGAGCGGCCCGCCGGTACCGAAGCACAAGCCGTTCTTCAGCGCACTCCTCACCGGCCGGGACGGACGCATCTGGGTGAGGGTGGCGGCCGAAGGATACCAAGTCGAGAACGAGGATCACGACCCGGGGGATCCTTCTTCGATGCCCGTGTTGTGGAGAACGCCGCTGCGCTTCGACGTCTTCGAGCCCGACGGGACCTATCTGGGGGTCGTGTCGCCGCCGGACGGTGTCAGGCTCTCGAACGCGGTCTTCGATGGTGACTACGTCTGGGGCGTGACCGAGGACGAGTTGGGGGTGGCGCGGGTGGTGCGTTTTCGGATTGTGGTGGGCGGGGGGTGAGGGCGGCGGGAGACAGTCGCCGGCGCCCAGCTATTCGTCGGACCACTCTGTTCGCGGTGACCTCACCATCGGCAGTCCCTCCTCCTCCGAAGTCCCCGGCACCGGGTACCGCTCGATCTCCCCACGCTCCTCCACCTCTCCCAGCACTTCCCTCCCGGCCGCGGTGGTCCTATACCTCTGCATCCTGCTCGTGGGCTTGTCGGGGATGGTCATCTCGATCCATCCGGCGTCCAGCAGCGGCCTGAGAACCTGGTTCCTGAACTTGCTGCGATTCGTTCTTCCCATCACCGCCATCAGTTCCGTCATGGGCCGCGCCGACAACGACTTGCGGAGAATCGCCACCTGGTCCCGACTTGGTCCCGACCTGGTCCCGGCCTGGTCCCGCTCTGGTCCCTCGGAGGTTGTGCCCGAACCCTCGTCCCGCTCTCGCTTTACGCCCACGCTCTCCAGGTAGTCGTCCGAAAACCTGAATTCGAACCAGATGCCACCGGGCCCCAATCGGATCTCCGGTTTCGGCGTCCCGGCCCTCTTGCAGGCTCGGAAAACGCGGTCGATCCCGCGTCCCCACGTCTCAATCTCGCCTGCCCGGAAGAAGGCGTTCGCGATGTCCGGGTTGTAGGGCTGCGACGGGTGCGGGCCGAGCAGCTTCTCCAGCGTCCAACCCTCGGGTAGAGAACCCGGGTTGTAGATGCGCATGCGGTCATCGTACACGCGGATCTGGATTGGGGCGGGGACCGCGTAGTCCCGGTGGACGACTGCGTTGACGAGCGCTTCCCGCAACGCCGGTTCGGGCATCGGGTAGCTTTCCACCCTGTAGATCCCGTCGTAGCTGATGCCCGCCTTCAGGTACTTGAAGAGCAGTACTTCCATGGTCTTGTCGACCTGGGTGAAGAGATCGCCGGATATCATATCGTGAAAGCGCACGTCCCAGTCGTTTCGGAAGTAGCCGACCTTCACATGCGCACCGGCCACTAACGCTTCCGGGTCGCGATGGAACAGTAGAATCGCCGCCTTCGTCAGATAGTCGCCGTCCGTGAGGCGCAGCTTCTCGATGAGACCCGCATCGTCTTCAGCGAGCGCGTTCCCCGAGAGCCTCCTCTCCTTGCTCGCCTGCTTGCGAAAGCGCGCTATCGTGGCTGGATCGAGGTCGTCCAGCGCGACCCGCGGGTCCGGCATCCCGTCCCAGCACCTGCCGGTCTTCCCTAGCAGGAACCGGTCGAGGGCGGGGCCTCGGAGAATCTGGTTCGTGCTTCCGCTGCGCTGGTAGTAGACGCCCCGGTAGCTGATCGCCACGGGGTACGGTTCGACGACGATCCGCAGGTAGGGGACACCGTCATCCTCGCGAACGTCCATGGGGGCAACGATGCCGAGGAGGTCGCGGAGCTTGTTGGGCAGCTCCTCCAGCAAACGCCTGCGCTCCCGGGCACCGACTCCGACGACCTTGCCATCGTCGTCCCGGCCGATCTCCAGCGTGCCGCCATCCGCGTTCGCGAAGGCGCACACCGATTTCAGGTGGTCGTCACGCCAGGAGGTCTTCCACTCGAGGTCCTGTCCTTCGCTCAAGGGGGTTGCTCCGGTGTCCGGGGGAGTCGTCATGCAGAGTAAGCTAACGCACCGAGCGTGGCCTCCCGGTGATGGTCCGGAATGTCTCCCCTACGCCCCCCACACCTCGCGCATGACCCGCAGCGCGTTCAGTCCCAGAATCCGTTCCACGCGCCCCGAGCTGTGCCCTCGCGCCAAGAGCATTTCGGCAAGCTTGCGAAACTGATCCGGCCCCTGGAGATCCGGGATGAACGGCACCACCCCTGGACGCTCGCCCGTCGCGCCGATGCCCGCCGCGCGCCTCGCCTCGATGTCCCTCCGGGCCGCTTCGTAGGCGGCATCCATGTCGTCCACGGCCGTCGTGCCGCCGTCGGTGCCGATCCCCACGTGCTCCTCGCCGCACACCTGGACGGCATGCTCGATATGCCGGACCACATCCTCCGCGACGGCCTTCCCGTCGGCCGCGAGGAACGGCATGAAGTAGATGCCCACGATGCCGCCGGTCTCGGCAACGAGGCGCAGCTCCCGGTCGGTCTTGTTGCGGGGCAGGTCCGTCAGCGCCCTGCAGCCGGTGTGCGTGATCGCGACGGGAGCCGTGGACGCGGCGATGGCATCGAGGCAAGTCCGCTCGCCGCTGTGGCTGAGGTCCACGAGCGTACTGGCCGCGTTGAGCTGGGCGACCACGTCCCGGCCGAAATCGGTGAGTCCGCCGTTTTCGGGCACCATCGACCCGTGTCCGATCTGGTTGGCGGTGTTGTACGTGAGCTGGATGATCTTCACCCCGAGGCCCGCGAACACGCCGACGCGCGCGGCGTCGTCCCCCATCATGGCCGCGTTCTGGAAGCCGAAGATGATTCCCACCTTGCCCTCGCGCGCCGCCCTCTCGATGTCGCCGGCCGTCCAGATTTTCAGCAGCGCATCGGGGTGTGCACGGATGATGCGGTTCCAGTGGGACACGTCGGCGACGGAGGTCTCGAACGGATCGGCACGGCCTGCGACATACCCGATCGTGGCGTTGGTGGCGGCCAATCCCGAGGCGAGGGCGTCGCAGATGGCGCGTGCGTCGGGAGGACGGCGCCCGCCGGTGAGGGCGCCTGCGGGGGGGCCTTCTTCGGCGTTGGGGTTGCGGAGGCTGCCGAGGAGGTTGATGACGAAGGGGTCCTGTGGACGTTGCAAGCCGGGTTTGGCCCGGCTCGTCGATGACAGGCGAGAGGTGGGTGATGCGGTCGCGAGCGCGATTCCAGCGAGTGAAAAGAGGAAGGTGCGGCGGGATTCATTCATGGGTTGAATCAGAACCGCAACCTCCTCTGAATATTGAACCCGAACCGCCACGACCCCGCGTCAAGAAAATCCTCCGCCGCTCCAGCCAGCGTCTGCGTCGGATTCATCTCGTGCTGATTGGTCACCACGAGCTTGAAGAAGTGCCCTCGCGTGCGGATCTCGACGCCGAATGACCCGGAATCATACTCCTGATCCTCGCGCGCCTCGCTGAAGATCCACTCGCCAAACAGGCTCCAGCTGTCGTCCAGGTACAGCTGGCCGTTCACGCCCACCGAAACGGTGGTCTCCGGGTCGTGGCTCAGGATCCGCGGATTCCACAGCAGAGTGGGCACTGCGCCGATCGCGAAGCGGCCGCCGAGCATCGCATTGGCGATCAGCTGGGCGTAGGCCTGCATCTCGTTTTCCTCGGCCAGTTCGTCGTCGCGGGCGCCGATATCCGCGGCGCCGCCGGGTGGCGGCGTGTGCTGATGACCCTCGTGATCGTCCTTTTCCACCTGCAGGTTCCACGCGACCCCGGTCTGTAAGGCGAACTCGACGGGGACGGTGGCAAAGTCGAGGGCCGGGCCGGTCAGGCGCGCGTTGAGCTCCGTGTTGTCCAGACTGTTGGACCGGAGAATCCCCACGGAGAAGTGGTCGTGGGGGGCGAAGGCCAGGCCGAGGCGGTTCAGTACGAAGCCATCCAGCCCCCAAAGATCGCTCGCGCCGTCCGAGAGGTAGCCGAAGCGGTGGGAAATCTCGATCAGGAAGTCCCCCGCACTCAGCGCTCTCGCGGTCGGCAGGGTCGCCGACTGGGTGGACGCGAAGACGTTCTGGGCCGAGGCCGGGACCGGGGCTGTCAAGCACACCAGGGGAACGCAAAGGCGGAGCAGACCCTGCTTGATCATCGGCTTCATGACAAGATGAGGTAACGCCAAGTGCCGTTCCCGGCAACGGTTACCCACACGGACATTCGGGCGTAACCTAGAAAAACGCATCCCCCAACAGATGCACCCTCAGCACCGCCTCGCTCCCCCCCACCCTCCCCTGCCTCAACCCCCTCGCGATATCCACGCGAAGGGTCCCCTCCATAAACACCAACCCTGCCCCCACCGCGTAGAAATCCTCCCCGTCCGCCCGCACCCAGTCCCCGAACACCGAAAACCTCAGAAACAGCAGAGGCCGCTGCACGTCCACCCTGGCCATCGCGACCCTCGACGCCCGCACGGCATCCTCATGCCCCCGAAGCCAGTCCCCCGTCTCTCCGATGCGCCACAGGTCGTGCCCCGCGGGATCGCCCCACACCCGCGCCGCCCCCGCCTGCACTCCGAGCGACATCCGGCGTGGCAGGGGGACCACCAGCGCCCCCTCGACCAGAGCCCTCACATGGGGATTGTCGCCGGCCGAGACCCTCACGCCCGCGCCACCGCCCCCACCCACCGACCCGGGATCCACACCGCCCCACCACGGCCTCCACCCCAACGACGCCCCGACACGGTCGCGCCTGCCATCACCCACGACGTCGATGTCCCGCTCGGCGAAAAGGCGCAGCGACAACCAGTTCCGGTCGCCCGCGGAGGGCAGAATGCGGACGGCGGCGCCCTGCGACCAGTGGAAATCGGCCGGGTCGCCGGTCACGAACAGGCCGGGAGAACCGTCCCCGCCACCACCCACATCCCCGCTTCGCAGCGAGCGGTAGACGGAGAACAGGATCCGGCGGCGGGGATGGTCGCGCCGCACGGTCAGGTCGAGGTCCGGGATGTCCAGGCCACCGGTCGCGACCTTCGCCGTGAGCACCGGGGCCCCCCAGCGGAAGTCGCGGCGGAGTCGTGTCCCCACCGAGAGCCGCTCCACGGGGTTGTAGCGCAGCAGCCTGAGCGTCTTGCCGGGCGGTCGGAAGAACCAGGGACTCGCGGCCTCCCCGGCGTCGCCGCCTTCGCCGGTTCCGATGGCCTCCAGCTCCGACGCGATCTCGGCCAGGGCGGCTTCGTCGAAGGCACGGTCTTCATCCCAGAACGACGGCGGCAACAGGTCACTGGCGGTCAGCGCCTCGCGGTCGGCGGGGGTGATCGTGATCGTCTCCCCGGGGTCGCGAGACTCGACTTCACCCCCGATGCTGTCCCCCTCCTGGCTCCAGAGCCGCAGGGCTTCCGCGGCCGAGGCGGGCGTTCCCGCCGCCGCATTCGTCCCGCGCTCGCGGATCTCCTCGATCTCCAGCGCCCAGTCGATGGTCGCAGGGGCGCTCGGAGGCACGACATCGGTGGCGGTAACTCCCTCGCTTATTCCCGCATATCCCGTCCACTTCACGCTCCGAGGGAGCCAGTGGCGCATCTCCCAGAGCCCGTAGTCCGCCACGACCGTCGTGATGTCCATCTCCATCCGCGGCATCGTCTCGTTGATCACGCCGCCCAGGAGACGGTCGAGGAAGCGGGGGGGACCGGCCTCCGAATTCGACTCAAGCGCGGTGTCCTGCACGTTCACCCCAAACCCGACGCTTCTTCTGCCGAGGCTGACCCTCCAGGACATCTCCCTGTCCATCTTCTTGGCCAGCCGATACGCGACGCGTGCGATCGCGTGGGACTCCGGTTCGATCCAGATGATCGCGGACACGAGCCGGATGCTGCGATAGCGCGGGATGGCGGTGACCGCGACCGCCCGCACCACCTCGCCACCTTCCAGCCCCAGGGTGAGCGTGTCTCCCGACCGGTACTGGTAGTAGCGCTCCGATTCCGGATCGAGCGGGCTGCGCATCATGATGGCCGCATCCCCCGGCCCCGCGAACATCGCTATGCCGAAGGTGAAGGGATCCCCCACCGGATCGGCCGCGAAACGCTCCGCGCGCATTCCGGGGAAGAACTCGGTGTCGCCGGGGCCGTGGCCGGGACGGCGGAAGCGCGCACCCAGGACGCGCACGATGTTGGGCTCCGTGCGGGACCACCTCACGCGCACCGCCCGCTCTCCGCTCACCCAGGGACGGTCGCGCCGGAGGCTGGGGGCCTCCATGGCCATTCGCTCCCGGATCACCGCCGTGTAGGCGTCGATGGCGAGGCGTGAGGTGTCGCGGGCGGCCTTTGCACCGAGCATGAGACGGCGGGCGGTCTCGTCGAGGTAGGGGTCGAGGGGGAGGGTGTCGGGGATCTGTGCCGATGCCGTACCGTGCAGGGCGGCGGCGACGAGGAGGAGGGGGAGGCGCATGGGCTTAGAAGAAAACGTCCTCCAGAATGTGCACCCTCAGCGCGGGGGCCAGGGACCGAACCCCACCCCACCGCAACCCCCTGGCCACGTCCACACGCATGATACCGTTCCAGAGCACGACTCCAGCCCCCACGGTGTAGAAGTCCTTGCCCGAGGCCCGCGCCCAGTCGCCGAAGACGGAGAGGCGGAATGCGAGAAGCCGCCGTTGCAGGTCCACGCGACCCATGGCGACGCGGTCGGAACGCACCGCTCCCTCGTGTCCGCGCAGCCAGTTGCCGGTCCCGCCGACGCGCCACAGATCGTGCCCCGCCGGATCGCCCCAGACGCGGGCGGTTCCAGCCTGCAGACCCAGCGACATGCGGTCGGGCAGGGGAACAACCACGACGGCTTCCGCCACGGCCCGGACGTAGGGGTTGTCGCCCGCCGACCCCCTCACGCTCGCGCGCCCCCCCCCACCGAACGACCCGGAATCGTAGCCGCCCCACCACGGTCTCCATCCCAGGGAAGCCCCCACCCGGTTGCGCGTGGTGTCGCTGCCGACGCCGGCGTCCTGCTCCGCGAACAGTCGGAGCGACAGCCAGTTCCGGTTGCCGGCGGAGGGCATGATGCGGACGGCCGCACCGTGCGACCAGTGGAAGTCGGCCGCATCGCCGGTCGCATAGAGTCCCAGCGAACGACGGTGCTGGCCCGGCGCTCCGCCGCGCAACGCCCTGTAGAAGGAGAGGAAGATCCTGCTGCTGGGCGTGTGCCGCAGCAGGGTCAGGTCGATGTCAGGCAGGTCCAGTCCCCCCGTTCCGACCCGGGTGGTCAGTGTCGCGTTCCCCCACCCGAAGTCGCGACGCAAACGGGTTCCCACCGAGACTCGCTCCACCGGATTGTAGCGCAGGAGCCTCACTGTCTTGCCCGGCGGATCGAAGGTCCATGGATTCGCCGCCCCGGTGCGGTCGCCGCCCTCTCCACCGCCGATCGCCGCCAGAGCGGACGCGATCTCATCGAGTGCGTCGTCGCTGAAGCCGCGACCGTCCTCCCACAGCGTCGGGGGAAGAAGGTCGCTCCTGGCGAGCGCCTCCCGGTCGGCAGAGTTAATGGTCACCATTTCGCCGGGACTCTCCGACTCCACGTCGCCGCTGATGCTGTCCTCGTCCTGCCGCCAGAGTTCGAGGGCTTCGGCGGCCGTGGCCGGTGTACCCTCGGCCGCCGGCATGCCCCGCTCCCGGATGTCCTCAATCTCCACTGACCAATCTATGGTCCACGGGATGGAGACGGGGGGGGCGCCGGTGGCGGTGACCCCCTCGCCGGCGCCCATGTATGCCGTAAGTCGCCCGGCCCGGGGCAGCCAGTGCCGCATTTCCCACAGACCGTAGTCCACGACCACCGTGGGGACGTCCATCTCGATCCGCGGTATCGAGTTATTCACCAGACCGTTGACAAGACGGTCGAAGAGGCCGGGGTCCGCGCGAGCCGAATCGGGAACCGGCATGCTGTCCACGGCATCCTTTCCATCGGATTCCACATCCAGCCCCGGTCTCCATCTCCCCGCCCGCCTCAGGTGCCAGGAAATCTCCCTGTCGATCTTCTTGGCCGGCCGGTAGGCCACGCGCACAATCCCGAACGCCTCCGGCTCGATCCACATGAGGGCCGAGACGAGGCGGACGCTGCGGTAGCGCGGGATTGCGGTTACGGAAACCGCCCTCACCGCGCTGCCGTCGCTCAGGGTCATCGTAAGCGTATCGCCCGACCGAAACTGATAATGGCCCTCGGAACCGGGCTCCAAAGGGCTTTGCACCCGGATGTCGGCATCGGTCGTCCACGGGAAGAATGTGAATCCGAAGTGGAAAGGATCTCCCAGCGGATCGGCCGCGACACGTTCCGTTCGGAGACCCGGGAAGTAGTCGGAATCGCTCTGCCCCATCCCGATATGCCACAAGCGGGAGCCGAGCACGTGCGCCACGTTGGGCTCTTCGCGCGACCATCTGAAACGGACGGCCCGCTCCGCGTTCATCCAGGGCCGTTCGCGCCGGAATGTGGGCGCCTCCATGCCCGCCCGTTCGCGCAGGAGGGCCGTGTAGGCGTCGATGGCGAGGCGTGAGGTGTCGCGGGCGGCCTTCGCGCCGAGCATGAGGCGGCGGGCGGTTTGGTCGAGGTAGGCGTCTTGGGTGGGGTCGGGGGGGGTGTCGGAGGACTGGGGGGCGGCGGGGGCGGGCGGAGTGAGGGCGAGGAGGAGGAGGGGAAGGAAAACGCCAGGGAATTGAGCCGGCAGTCCGCCGGATGCCAACTGCAAGTCCCGTCGCCGCTCGGGCCGACAACATCGCTTGTATCTGTATGTCACCAGGGCGGATGTCAGAAGAAGGTGAATCCTCGTGGGTGGAACCTCCACCCGGCTCGGGACGAGCCTTGCCGGCCGCAATCGATGCCTTTCGCCACGTCGAGGCGCAGCAGTCCGTCCATGAAGACCAGCCCCGCACCGACCGCGCAGTAGTCGGCGCTCTCAGCCGACGCCCAGTCCCCGTACACGGATAGATGCAAGAAGCGAACCGACTGTTGCAAATCCACGCGGCCCATCCAGGTACGCGACGTCTCCACCGAGCCCGTGTGTCCACGGAACCAGTACCCGGTCGCGCCGACCTCCCACAGATCCTGCGGCGCGGGGTCGCCCCAGGCGCCGGCCATTCCGCCCTGCATACCGAGCGACAACCCTCCCACCACCGGAACCACCACCGCACCCTCGACGATCGCCTTCACATGCGGATTGTCACCCGCCGATCCCCGCACGATCACGTTGGCGCCCGCCCCCACCGACCCGTCCCCGAAGGCGCCCCACCACGGTTTCCACTCGAGCGCGCCGCCCACCCGGGTCCGTTCCGCGTCAGTGTCGATCTCGGCGTCCTGCTCGGCGAAGACGCTGAACGACAACCGGTTACGTAAACCATTGCCCGGCGTGAACCGTAGCGACGCCCCGTGCGTCCAGTGGAAGTTCACCGAATCGGCAGCCCGCACGAAGTAGCCCGTCCACCCCTCCAGCCCACCGATGCCCAGAGCCCCACCGCGCAGTTGCCGATAGACGGAAAACTGGGTCTTCCGGTGCGGGTGATCGTGCTGGAGCGTGAAGTCCATGTCCGGAACGGCCCACCCGCTGGTCGGGATGCGCACGGTCAATTGCGAGCGCCACCAGCCGAAGTCGCGCCGCACGAGACCGCCCGCCGAGTAGCCCTCGCTGGGCGTGTAGCGCATGAGGCCGAGCGCCATTCCCGGGGGGAAGAAGAACCACGGGTTTGCGGCTTCGCTCCGGTCGCCTCCCTGCCCGGTGCCGATGGCGGCCAGGTCTCCCGCCACGTCCGGTCTGTCCCGCCCGGCGGACGGGTCGTCCCTCCAGATGGACGGGGGCAGAAGGCCGGAGACGTCGGCGGCGGGGCCCGCACCGGTGGCGATCGAAGGAGGCGAATCGCCGGGTGCGCGAACATCTTCGATATCGAGAAGCCAATCCGCGCCGAAGGGCACCCCGGGCGCGACGAATGCGGTCGCGCTGACGATCTCCCATGCCATGTGCCCGTCCCACCGCACGCGCCGCGGCAGCCAGTGCCGCCCCTCCCAGGGCGCGAAGTCCACGACGACCGCGGCGAGATCGATTTCCAGCTTCGCGGCCATCCGGTAGGCTGCGATGTTGATCAGCCGCGCGATGAGGCCCGGGGGTGGGGTCGCGGGATCGTCACCGGGTGCGCCACCACCTTCGCCGCCGTCGATCCAGACGCGCGGGTCCCACTTGCCGCCGTGCACCGCGCGTCCCCGCATCTCGCGGTCGACGCGCTTGGCGGGGCGGTAGGCGACTCGCACCAGCGCCATCGACACGGGGTCGATCCACAGGATAGCGGCGACGAGATGGATACTGCGGTAGCGAGGTATCACGGTAACAGCCACCGCTCCAACCGCATGGTCGCCCTCGAGTTGCAGCCGAGTAGTATCACTTGAGCGGAACTGGTAGTATCGCTCCGCGTCGCGGCCGAGCGGGTCGCGCACGGCGATGGCAGCCGTGCCCATGGCCGCCCCGATCGGGGGACCGAATCCGTACACGAAGGGGTTGCCGTGGGGGTCGGCCACCAAGTGCTCCGCCTGCAGTTCCGGGAAGGCGCGGGCAAGGCCGCCGGGTGCGGGGCCGTTGCGGCGGAACCGCGCATCGAGTATGCGCACCTCGGCCGGTTCGTCGCGCGACCAGCGCACCCGCGCGGCGCGCTCTCCGCTCACCCAGGGACGGTCGCGCTGGAAGGTGGGGAATACGAAGCCGACACGTTCGCGGACGAGCGCTGTGTAGGACCCGATGGCGAGACGCGCGGTGTCGCGGGCGTTGCGTGCGCCGACGATGAGGCGGCGGGCGGTCTCGTCGAGGTAGGCGTCCCGGGCAGGGGTAGCAGAAACCGGGTTTGGAGGTTGCGCGGTGAGGCAGCCGGGCAGAGCGCATGCCAGGACGAGAAGGGTCGGCAGCGTCCGCCGCCTACGTTGTCGGCGACGGTTCGGTGCTTTCACGAGATGCCTCGCCCCATCAAAACAGATTGTCCATCAGCACATGAATCCGCAGGCCCTGTTCCGGCCCGCCTTCACGTTCCGCAGTAAACCCCTGCGCAAAGTCCACCCGCAGCAGCCCGTCGAGCAGCACCAGGCCCGCGCCAGCCGCGTAGTAATCCTCGCCCTCGGCCCTCGCCCAGTCTCCGAAGAGGGACAGGCGCGCGTAGCGGAGCGGGAACTGGAGGTCGGCGCGGCCCATCCAGGCACGCGAGGTCTCGACCGCCTCGGCATGCCCGCGCAGAAAGGCTCCGGTCGCACCGAGATCCCACAGGTCCTGCGGAGCCGGGTCGCCCGAGACATTGGCGAAGCCGGCCTGCAGACCCAGCGAGATGCGGGCAGCCAGGGGGACCAGCAGCGCGCCCTCGATCACCGTACGAACGTGGGCGTTGTCGCCCGCCGATCCGCGAACGCTGACGGTGCCGCCCGCGCCGACCGACTCCTGGCCCATCCCGCCCCACCACGGCCTCCACTCGAGGGCGGCGCCGAACCGTTTCCGTTCGTGGCCGGTGTGGTCATCGTCATCGGACCGGGCCTGCGCCGTATGCTCGTGTTCGGTGCCGTGCTCGTCCTCGTGGTCATGTTCGCCGCCGGTTTCGATCACTTCGTCCCGCTCGGCGAAGAGGCTCAGCGAAAGGCCGAGGCGGTCGCCGCTGCCGGACAGGAAGCGCAGTGCGGCGCCCGTCGACCGGTGGAAGTCGAGGGAATCGCTCTCGAGGATGACGGGGAGGGGGAAACCGTCGATGCCGCCCGCGCCCAGCGCCCCGGTACGAAGCGCGCGGTACATGGAGAACTGGGTCCTCAGGCCGGGGCGGTCGCGCTGGAAGGTGAGGTCGAGGTCGGGGACCTCCTTCCATTCGCGGGTGGCGGCGCGCACGGTCAGCACCGATCGCCACCAGCCGAAGTCGCGCCGCATCTGGGCACCGATCGACACGCCCTCGACCGGGTTGTAGCGCATGAGGTTGAGGGTCCAAATGGGGGGGTAGAGGTACCAGGGACTGGCGGCCTGGACGGTATCGCCCGCGTCGCCGTTGCCGATGGCGGCGAGGGTGTTGCCGAGGGCGAGGGCATCGTCGCGGGCGCGGGACGGGTCCCACTCTTCGTCGCCGTCCGCGGGGTCCGCCGGGTCCAGCGTCCAGTCGATGACGAAGGGGAGGGTGGGGACGACGGACCCGGTTGCGGTGATGCTCTCGATGCCGGTGTAGCCGGTCCATTGGGCCCGGCGCGGCAGCCAGTGGCCGGGCCGGGCGGGCGCGAAGTCGACGGTGACCGCCGAAATGTCGGTCTCGATGCCGAGGAGGACGGCCGTGAAGGTCTCGTTGATGAGTTGGCCGAACCAGCCGGGGGCGGGGGGCGGGTCCTCGGCCGGGGCGTCGTCGCCGGGGTCGATGTTGAGGCCCAGCCACCAGCCGTCGGCCTCGCGGAGGGCGCCGGTGATCTCGTGGTCGATGCGCTTGGCGGGGCGGTAGGCGGTCCGCACGAGGGCGTGGGTCTCCCGGTCGATCCACATGATCGCGGCGACCAGGCGGATACTGCGGTAGCGGGGGATGGCGGTGACGGCGATGGTCCGGATGGCCTGGCCGTTGCCGAGTTGGAGGGAAGTAGTATCACCGGAGCGGAACTGATAGTATCGCTCGGCGTCGGGGCCGAGGGGGCTGTGGACGGTGGCTGCGGCCGCGCCGGGGGGCATGAGCGGCGCGAGGCCGAGGGAGAAAGGGTCGGCGAGGGGATCGACGGGCAGGTGACCGGCGCGCAGGCCCTGGAAGTAGCGGGGTCTGCCGGGGCCGATGCCGGGGTGGCGGAAGTCTTCGTCGAGGAGGTCGAGGGCGGGCGGGGCGGAGCGCGACCAGCGGGCGTTGAGGACGCGTTCGCCGCGCATCCAGGGGCGGTCGCGCCGACTGGTGGGGGCGTCGAAGGAGAGGCGTTCGCGGACGGTGCCGGTGTGGGTGTTGACAGCTTGCCGGGTGGCGGCGAGGGCGGTGCGGGCGCCGATGACGAGGCGGCGGGCGGTCTCGTCGAGGTAGGCGTCGCCGGGGGCGCCGGGATCGGGGGGTTGGGCGAGGGCGGGGTGGGGTGGGGTGGCGGGGAGCAGAGTGGCAAGCAGGATGGCGGCCGGAACGATGGCGCTCCGCAGGATGCCGGCCTGGAGGATTTGGCGGGGGTTCAAGGTTGCTCTCCGTGTCGGTCGAAGAATTCGTCGGTGTGCGCCGGCAGGAGCAGATCGTCCGCGATGGCCGCGATCTCCTCGGCCTCCCTCCACGCCTGTTCCAGGATCCACAGTTCGCCTTCCAGCGCCCTGCGCTCCTGTTCCTCGTGGAGGGACATTTCCAGGGCGAGACGGGTGGGTTTGGGCATGTTGAAGACATATCCCTGGCTGCCCTGCCAGTTGCGGTGTTCCCTCTTGGCCAACGCGGTAAGGAAGCGGCTGGGATGGCCGCTGGACTCGATCTCCTGGACGGCACGCCGGATGGACCACCGGGAACCGCCCGAGCCGTTCAGATGGGGGACGATCGCGGCCCCGACGCGGCGGGCGTCCTCGCCTTCGAACCAGGCTTTCCGCCGGATCCGGTTGATCTCGAGTCCGAAACCCACGTCGTGGTCGCTGGGCAACACCCGGACCGCCTTCAAATCGGACTGTTTGAACCTGACAACGCTTTCCGGGGTGACGGAACCATCGTCGCCGACCTCTTCGCCGACACGCACCTTGGCCAGCGTACGGAAGTTGCTCCAAGCGATGTAGGGCCACACGGCCGCGATGGACACCCAGCTGACTACAACGGGCCAGGCAATCTGCAGCGACCACATCACAGCCCACCCCGCCGCGGCACCCGCTCCGCCGAGCATACTCATCCGCATCCGTCGCCGGAACTGGTCCCCATACCGCCATGCCGCGAACTCCCCGCGCGGCGGCTTGCCGATCCGAACCAGATCCAGCCCCTCCCTGTGACGCGCGATCCCGATGTTCTCGGTCGAGGCCCGCGTCCGCGTCTCGCGGAAGATGCGCTCACAGTCCTCCACCGCCTCCCAGCGCTCCTCAAGCGGGGTCAGATTCCAGCGATGGCACTTCCCGCACACGACCCAGAGCCTCCCCTTCGCCGCGTCGAAGGCGAGCCTGCGTCCGACGGGGAAGGATTCGACCACCTCGTTGGATTCGAGGGGTCTCTTGCAGAAAATGCAGGTCTGGTACACGGACTCTCCGCTGGGTTGCCTGGCGCGGCGGTCACGCTGCCGCGTTCGGAAGATGCGCCGGGGAGGCGATCCGGTCCAGTTCCATTACCCCTTCTTCCCGTGCCGGTCGAAGAACTCGTCGGCCCCCGCGGGAAGAAGAAGATTGTCGGCGATGGCCGCGATCTCTTCGGCCTCCTTCCATGCCTGTTCCAGCATCCAAAGCTCGCCTTCCAGTGCCCTGCGCTCCTGCTCCTCGTGGAGCGCCATTTCCAGTGCGAGCCGCGTACTGAGCGGAAAGCTCGCGATGTTCCCCGACTCGCCCTTCCAGTTCCTGTAGCCCAGTTTGGCAACGTGGGCGACGAAGCGGCCGGGGTGACCCTCGGACTCGATCTCGCCCACGGCGCGCTGGACCGATTGGCGGGAGCCACCCCATCCGTTGATGTGTGGGAGGAGCGCGGCGGCGACGCGTCGGGCGCCCTCACCCGGAAACCGGGCCTCCCGCTTCCCCTTGGAAACCTCGATGCTGAATCCGGGCCCATCGTCGTCGGGCAGCAGCCGGACGGAACGAAGGTTGTGACGGCTGAATCGGGCGACCTGGCCCGGCGCTACGGGACCCCCTTCGGCGGCTCCCTCCAAACGGACCTTCACCGCGGGGCGCAAGTACTCCCAGGCCAGAACCGGATAGGCCCCGATGGCGATCGCCGACCCGGCAACGACCGACACAGGGAGCAGACCCGAGGCGCCGACCAGCACACAGCCTCCCATCGTCCCTGCCCAGACCAGTTGCTTGCGCATCCGCGTCCCGAACTGGTCCCCGTAGCGCCAGGCCGCGAACTCGCCACGCGGTGGCTTCCCGATGCGAACCAGGTCCAGCCCATCCTTGTGGCGCGCGATCCCGATGTTCTCGGTCGAGGCGCGGGTGCGCGTCTCGCGGAAGATGCGCTCACAGTCCTCCACTGCCTCCCAGCGTTCTTCGAGCGGGGTCAGATTCCAGCGCTGGCACTTCCGGCACACGACCCAGAGGCGCCCCTTCGCCGCGTCGAAGGCGAGCCGCCGGCCGACGGGGAATGACTCGATCACCTCGTTGGATCCGAGGGGCTTCT
Source organism: Longimicrobiales bacterium (assembly GCA_965211795.1). Taxonomy (GTDB): domain Bacteria; phylum Gemmatimonadota; class Gemmatimonadetes; order Longimicrobiales; family Gaopeijiaceae; genus Bin94. Next base: position 719,923 of record OZ242973.1, on the reverse strand, counting down.
TGCAGAAAATGCAGGTGGTGTACATGGATTCTCCCGGTGTAGTGCCGGGCCCGGCGGTGCGGGTGGCGCGTTCGGAAGATGGGCCGGGGAGGGTGGTCCGGACCAGCCGCTGAACTCGTCCGCGCCCACGGCAACCCGTCCGCTCCCAAAGGGCGTCAAACCTATTCGAGTCTGGTTCATTGCAAGTCCAGTCCGTCCGGGAGACGCCACCGATGCCAGCCAGGATCCCAACCACCACGAGCCTCGCCCGCGTCACCGCCACCCTCTGCTTTTCGCTCTCCCTCACCGCCCAGGAAGTGATCGACCTCCCCGGCCAGGACCAGCCCCTGGACGCCGAATTCGAGGAAGTCTTCCGGATCGGCGTCCTGGACGGTGACTCGTGGGAAATGCTGGGCGGCGTGCGCTACGCCGGGTTCGACGCGAACGGCAACCTCTACATCGTCGACGGCATCGGCGGCAGCGGGGATTCCGCAGGCGACCTGGAAGGGAGAATGAGGGATTTGCAGGCAATGATGAGCGGCGAGGGGGTGCGCGTCCTGGTGTTCGACGCCTCGGGCAACTTCGTGCGCGAGTTCGGCTCGCCGGGAGAAGGGCCCGGCGAGTTCAAGTGGCCCACCGCGTACGCGGTCATGCGCGACGGCACCATGGTCGTGAAGGACTTCGGGCATCGCGGCTACCAGCTCTTCGACGCCAACGGCGAATTCCAGCGCATGGTGCGGGGGGTCGAGAGCTGGAACACCCTGCTCGCCGACCCTCGTGGCGTAGGCGTCTTCACCGGGGACCTTCCCGGTGTCGCGGGTAGTGGCCGTACGATCACGTACACCACCTCCGGCCAGACGACTCCGGCCGATCCGCCCACATCCCGTCCCGTGGTGCATCTGGATTTTGCCGGGGAAGAGGTGCGGACGGACACGGTCGTCGAAGGCTGGCTCCCTCCCCGTGGCGACCAGGACATCGACCTTCCGCGGAACATCAGGGGCTCGAGGGACGCCGCCCGAGCGTTGGGCGCGGCCATGAGCGGCTTCACCCCACCCCCCATCTTCGAGCCGCGGCTTCTGGCGGGCGTGTTGCCGGACGGGGGCATCGTGCACTCCGATTCGTCCGCATACGCCCTCAAGATCACACCTCCGGAGGTCGGGGGAGTGGCGCGCGTCATCCGGCGCCCTCTGCGCCCCGAGCCGGTGACCGACGCGGTCAAGAGGCAATACCGGGAGCGGCGAAATGTCGGCCGGGGGAGAGCGTTCTACCCCGAAGTTCCGGTCCTGCGGTCCCTCTCCACGACGTGGGAAGGGCGCATCTGGGTGCGGCGCGGGGGGGACGAACCGGGCAGCGACGGGCCGATCGACGTGGTGACGAGCGACGGGCGCTACGTCGGCACCTTCGCCGCCGACGCAACCAAGATGCCCGACGCCTTCGGCCCTGACGGGCTGGCCGCCTTCATCGAGTTCGACGAATTCGACGTGGCGAGCGTGGCGGTGCGGAGGCTGCCCGCGGCGGTGCGCTAGCGCCGGCCCCGCCCGCCGGGACTCCGTCCGCGGGCCCCCCAGCCCGGGAAGCCGGACCCGACGCCCTGGTCCCGCCTTGACGGGCGCGGGTGCCTAGCGCTCAGTTGCCGTCATGGCGCCCCGCTTCGACTACGACCTCGACACCTTCCGCGGCGACCTATTCGGCGGTTTGACTTCGGCCGTGGTGGCACTGCCCGTCGCCCTCGCCTTCGGTGTGGCATCCGGGATGGGGGCCGCCGCAGGCCTCTACAGCGTGATCGCGGTCGGCTTCTTCGCGGCCGTGTTCGGCGGCACGAAGTCCCAGATCTCCGGCCCCACCGGTCCGATGACGATCGCGATGGCGGTCATCATCACGACCCACGCGTCGACGCTGGCCGAGGCCCTGACCGTCGTCGTGATGGGCGGGCTGATCCAGGTGCTGCTCGGCGCGCTGCGCATGGGGCGCTTCGTGGTCTACACGCCCTACGTGGTGATCTCCGGGTTCATGTCGGGGGTGGGGCTGATCATCATGCTGATCCAGGCCCTGCCCTTCCTCGGCCTGCCGCCCGCCCCGGGCGGACCGTTGGGTGCGCTCCGGGCGCTCCCGGAAGCGATCCAGGGAATGAACGGCAGCGCCTTTTCCCTGGCCGTGGTCGCTCTGGGCGTGGCCGCGCTCTGGCCGCGGAGGCTGGCGCGCTACCTGCCCGGCCTGCTGGTCGCCCTTCTGGCCGGAACCGCGCTGGGGGTGCTCTGGCTGACCGATGTTCCGGTCATCGGAGAGATCCCGAGGGGCCTGCCTTCGCTGCAACTGGAGCTTCCCACGCTCGCCTTTCTGGTGAAGTCGCTGCAGCCCGCGCTGATCCTGGCTCTGCTCGGTTCGGTGGACAGTCTGCTGACATCGCTGGTCGCCGATTCCCTGACGGGGACGCAGCACAAGCCCAACCGCGAGCTGGTGGGCCAGGGCATCGGCAACATGGTGTCGGGCCTCTTCGGGGGACTGCCCGGAGCGGGCGCCACAATGGGCACGGTCACCAACATCCGGGCGGGCGGCACCACGCAGGTGTCAGGGGCGCTGCGGGCGCTGATGGTGCTGGCTCTTCTGCTCGGACTCGGGCAGGCCGTGGAGCCGATCCCCCACGCCGTCCTGGCCGGCATCCTCATGAAGGTCGGCTGGGACATCATCGACTGGCCGCTCCTTACCCGCATCCACCGCATCCGGCGGGAACACCTGTTCGTCATCGCGCTCACCCTGGGGCTGACGGTGTTCGTGGACCTGGTCACCGCGGTCGCCATCGGGCTGATCGCGGCGGGGATGGTGCACGCGCGCCAGCTCGAAGGCCTGGAGCTCGACAGCGTGGTTTCGGTGCCGCTTCTGGACCACGTCTTCTTCGCGGGTGAGGCGGAGGCGCGCACGATGGACCGTTACGCGGCCCGGGTCGGCCTGGTGAGGCTCAACGGGAGCTTCACCGTCGCGTCTTCGCAGAAGCTGTACAGCGTGATCGGGGGCGACATCAAGGACCACGACGTGGTCATCTTCGACTTCACCGGGGCCACCTACATCGACGACAGCGCAGCCATGATGATCAGTCGGCTGCTGGCGACCGCGGCCAGGGAGGACACCGAGTGCATCGTGATGGGGCTTTCCGGGAAGGTCGCACGGATGGTGCGCACGCTGGACATCCTGCGGGACCTGCCGGAGGATCACGTGGTGGAGACGATGGAGGACGCGCGCGGCGTGGCGATCCGGCTGCTGGGGACCACACTGTAATCTACACCTTACATTATGTCATGTATAGTATACATTTCTCTCATCCCAGGCTTCGCCGTGTGACCCCAATGAACCAGCCGCGCTACGCTCCCCGCCTCCTCGTCGCCCTTCTGGGCCTCCTCCTCCTGGCCGCACCCCCCACCGCCGCCGCCCAGCAACCCGTCCCCCCCGACCCCCCCGGCGCCCTCCCCTACGACCTCGCCTTCGCGATGTCCTCCTTCCCGTGGAACTCGCGCTGGTTCGTCTCCCCCGACGGCCGTTTCGCCGCCTACGGCGTCCACACGCCCCCCGACACGACCCTCAACCTCGATGAGCGCTACCTGCCCAACGGGATGCCGGCCTCGGCGGTCGGGGCCACGATCCACTACACCGAGATCGCCACCGGCCGGACCGTCGAGGTCTGCCCAGGGGGCGCCTGCATGCGGCCGGCGTGGTCACCCGACGGGACCGCGATCGCCTTCTTCTCGGACGCCGACGGCGCGCCCCACCTCTGGGTGCACGACATCGCGGCCGGGAGATCTCGCAGGGTCTCCGACGAACCCCTGAAGCCCAAGCTCTGGGACGGCGACGAGCCCCGCTGGAGCCCCGACGGCGCGACGCTCTACGTGGGCTTCGCGCCGGAGGGGAAGTACCGCAGCCCGATGCGTCCCCCCCAGGTCGAGGCCGCGAACCCGGCTGGCGTGGTGGTGCTCCGGAGCGGCAGCGAGGAGGCGGCCGCACCGCCCGGGGCCGCACCGCCCGCCCCCATGGAGGACCACTTCGCGCGCGAGCACCTGGTCACGATCAAGGCGGTCGATGTCGCCACCGGCGCGACGCGCACCCTGGTGCCCCACGACGCCGCGGTCCCGGCCGGCGCCGGGCGGCTGTCGCCGTCGGGGAAGTGGTTCGCGTACCTCTCGCGCTTCCGCGCCGTGAGCGAAACGTCGCAGGAGTCGGTGATGGACCTCGCCGTGGTGCCCACTTCGGGAGGGGACCCGATCGTGGTCGTGCGAAATGTCCCCCTCACCCAGGGCGGGTACTTCAGCAACAGCTACAGCTGGCACCCCACCGACGACCGGCTGATGTTCATCGAAGAAAGGCGGATGTTCCTGACCGACCTCGGCTCGGGTACGCCCTCCTTCCCCCAGCCGCTCGCCCCCGAGTTCGGCTACGTCGCCGCGACCGTCTTCGGGTTCACGCGCGACGGCGAGTCGGCCGTCCTGGGGATCGACCTCTTCGACGATCGCGGCTATGGCGATCCCCGGCCCCGCGGCCTCGCCATCGTGCCACTCGACGGCAGCGCACCGCACACCATCGCCTTCGACGACGAGCGGTGGATCTACGACCGCATCGTCAAGGCCGACGAACGCACGCTGTGGCAGCCTGACGGCTCATCGGTCTCGGTCCTCCTAACCGAGCGCGCAACGGGCGAGAAGGCCGTGATCCGCTACGACCCCGGGAGCGGCGAGCGGCGGATTCTGTGGCAGGCGCGCGGGAAGCTCGGCAACCTCACCTCGGGCGGACACCATGACTTCATGCTGGCTCAGTACGAAGACATGGCGACACCCGCGAACATCTTCCGTTTCGACGGGGACTTCGGCGCGCGGGAGCGCGTCACCCACATCGACCCCCGCCTCGACGAGGTGGAGGTCGGCACCTCGGAGACCTTCGAGACCACCGTCCCCCTTCACGACGGCACGCTCAGGAGGGTGAAGACCGCCGTCCTGCTGCCCCCCGGCGCCGAACGCGGCGACCGCCTTCCGGCCGTCGTGACCATGTATCCCGGCGGCGACGTCACGAGCAGAGCGGCCGATTTCGGCGGCGGCAGCGTCTTCACGGTGCCGAACCTGGTCTTCACCAGCCGGGGCTTCGCGGTGGTGCTCTGCCACCTGGAACTGGGGCCCAACCGGGAAGCCGGCAATCCCGTCCAGGAGATGGTCGACGTGCTGCTGCCCCAGGTCTACCGGGCCGCCGAACTCGGCTACGTGGACCTCGACCGGCTCGCGATCGCCGGGCAGTCGTACGGCGGGTACGGCACCGCCTCGATCGTCACGCGCACAAACGTCTTCCGGGCCGCCGTCCCCATCTCCGGCATCTTCGACCTCTTCGGCAACTACGGCCACATCGACCCGGACGGCGACGGGTTTTTCCAGGCGTGGAGCGAAGGCGGGCAGGGGCGGATGGGGACGCATCCGTGGGCCAACGTGCGCCGCTACCTCGACAACTCGCCCTACTACAACGCCGACAGGATCAGGACGCCGGTGCTGATCGTGCACGGCACCGCCGACATGGCGTACCACGACGCGGGCAAGCTGTTCACGGCGCTGCGCCGGCTGGGGAAGCCCGCGCAGCTGGCGTCGTACCTGGACCAGGGGCACGTGATCAGTCTTTGGCGGCGGGCGAGTGCGGTGGATGCGGCGCGGAGGATGGTGGAGTTCTTCAGGCGGCATCTGGGCGGACCGGCCCCGGTATCCTGAACCGCGCCCCCGGATGCACGCCGCCGCGGTCGGGGGCCGCGCGGTCCCCACCGGGCAACCCCTGACGCTACCCCCCAACCCGCCGCGCCTGCGCCCTCCCCATCCCGATCGACAGCGCGATCCACATCGCGGCCAGCGGCCCGGTCGAGACCGCAACCCACACCAGCGCCAACCCCAGCAGCGCGAAGAGCCCGTCGATCCCGGCACCCGCGAGATCGCCGCCCCGGTACAGGAACACGTCGACCACCGGCTTGGCCTTGTACTTCTCAGATGGCGTCACGACGCTGAACAGCGTCTCCCGGGAGGGCCTTGAAATGGCGTAACGGGTCGCGCGGTGCACCGCCTGGAAGATCATCATGACCCCGTAGACCGGCCACACCGCCAGGACCGCGAAGCCCGCCATCGTCACGAGCGGCAGGATCGCCAGCGTCCACCCCACGCCCAGCTTCCGGATCACGTGCGTGGTGATGAAGATCTGGGTGATGAGCGTGGCCACCTGCGCGACGGTGTCGAACTGCGCGAAGTTGCCGAGCAGCTGGCTGAAGGTGTCCGAGTCGCTCAGGATGATGTTCGCCTGGGTGAAGTAGAGGAGCGTGTTGGACACGGCCATGAAGACCACCCACACCCCGACCCCGAGCAGGTACGGGGAGGTCGCCACCGCGCGGGCGCCGTCCCAGAAGGTGCCGCCAATCGCGCCGCCCGCGTCCTCGTCCGCGCCGTCCGGTGACCTTTCGCCCGATCCGTCACTCGCTCCCCCGCCCCCCACCGCCTCCAGCCTGGACGCCTCGGACCGCACCGCCATCCGCTCCAGCGACAGCATGACCGCGATCGCCGCCGCGAAGAAACCGGCCCCGATCAGCATCAGGCCCGCGGGCAGATACGCACTCTCGGTCCAGGCGCTGATGAAGGTCGTCGCCCAGCTGCCCACGATCGCCCCGAGCGTCCCCCCGATCCCGACGAAGGCGAACATCCTCTTCCCCTGGTCCACGTCGAAGATGTCCACCATGAACGCCCAGAAGACGCTGGTGGTGAAGAGGTTGATGACGGTCAACCAGATGTAGAAGGAGTAGCCCACGCCCCGCGACAGCGCGGTCTGCGCATCGGTCCCGATCAGCCCTCCCCCCGACCTCACATCCTGGATCAGCAGCGCCGCGAACCCGATCAGGCACACGATCACGAAGAGGTACGCCACCGGGATGAAGCGGCGCCGGTTGGTGCGCGCCACCACCCCGCCGAAGGCGAGGACCGCGCCCAGCGACACGAAGCAGTTGATCGCGAAAAGCCAGCGGAGTTCGTCCATGCCGCGCGCGACGCCCATCGCTTCGCGCACGGGGCGGAGGAAGAAGTAGCCGCAGAGGACGGTGAAGAAGAAGAGGGCGGACATCGTGGCGAGGGGGGGTTCGCCGCGGCGCATGTTGACGAGCCGGCCAGCTAGTCGGACCGCGGCGTTCCATGGGTGTACCGCCACTGTGATTCCTCCTCTGCCAGGCAGGCGTCGCGGGTCACGATCCGGTTCGGCAAGGGCCGCCCGGGATTGACGTTCCGCAAAAGAAGCCCATCCTTCCAAGTAGGCAAGCAGGAGCCTGGCGTTGGCACCCCTTCCATTCTAATGCCGGCCCCATGAACCGAGATTCGCAGAACCCCCTACAGGCCGCACTGGTCCGTCTGACGGGGACCCGTCTGGACGAAGCGATCACGGTACTTCTGTCGGCCTTGTATTTCTTCCTGATTCTGTCGGCGTACTATGTCCTCCGGCCGATCCGCGATGCGATGGGCGTGGCCGGGGGCACGCAGAACCTGAAGTGGCTCTTCATGGCCACTGCGGTCGCGATGCTGCTCGCGCATCCCGTATTCGCAGCGATCGCGTCCCGCTGGCCCCGGAAACGGTTCGTCACCGTCACCTACCGCTTCTTCATGCTGTGCCTGGTCGCCTTCTTCCTCTTGCTCAACGCCTTGCCGCAAGGAGAACAGGCTTCGATCTGGGTGGGGCGGACGTTCTTTGTCTGGATCAGTGTTTTCAACCTCTTCGTAGTATCGGTCTTCTGGTCTTTCATGACCGACCTGTATCGAGAACGTCAGAGCCGACGCCTCTTCGCACTGATCGGGGTCGGCGGGACGCTGGGAGCCATACTCGGGTCCTCGATCACCGCTTTCCTCACCGGGATCTTCGGTCCGCCGGCGCTGCTATGGTTCTCGGTATTGTTCCTCGAGTGCGCGGTCTTCTGTCTGAAACGGCTCGATCGGCGGGCTGGTTCGCCGAAGCCGGCCCGTGCAACGGGCGACGAGGGCCGCGGCGATTCCCCGTCCGACCACAACGCACGTGCGGAGACGGCTCGCGACGAGGTGACGGAAACCGGAGAAGAGATCATTGGCGGTTCCCCGCTGGACGGAATCGCACGGGTGTTCCGCTCGCCCTACCTCCTGGGCATTCTCGTCTTCATGCTGCTCTTCACCATCGGGTCCGCCTTCCTCTACGGCATGGTGTCGCGCGCAGTTGAACTTACCTTCCCGGATGACACCCAACACCCGGCGATCTTTGCCCGCATGGACCTTGCGGTCAACGTCCTCACGCTCCTCACCCAGCTCTTCCTGACCGGGCGCATCGTCAAGCGGCTCGGCGTCGGGCTGACGCTCGCGCTGTTGCCGCTGCTGAGCATGGTGGGCTTCTTCACGTTGGCCGTGGCCCCGGTCTTCGTAGTCGTGGTGGTCTTCAATGTCCTCAGACGCGCGGGCAACTTCGCGATCGCGGTGCCGATGCGCGAGGTGCTCTACACCGTGCTCCCCCGCCGCGACAAGTACAAGGCCAAGAACTTCAACGACACGTTCGTCTACCGCACCGGCGACCAGATCGGAATATGGTCCTTCGGAGAGCTTGGGGCGCTCGGGTTCGGGACGGCCGCCCTGGCCTGGACGATGGTGCCGGTTGCCGGGTTGTGGCTGCTGCTGTCACTGTGGCTGGGGCGGAGGCAGAGGGGGCTGGCGAGGTAGGCTGGGGACCAGCAGGTCTTTGCTGGGAAACGCCGCTACAGCAACCGCTGCAACCCCACCATCAGCCCCACAATCAGTGTCGCCTGAGCCAGCAGCAGACCGTACATCTGGGCTTTCAAGCTCTTGATGTCGTCGTGGCCGGCGCTTCGGACCTTCACCATTTCGGTCTTGAGGTCGGCGATTTCGTCCTTCAAGCCACCGATCTCCTTGTGCACCACAGCGAACTCCTCGCGCACCGCAGCGAACCCCGTTCGCATCTCCCCGCGCACCGCCACGAACTCGGCACGCGTCTCCTCCCGCAGCTCCGCAATCTCCGCCTTCAGCTCGGTGCGCAGCTCCGCAATCTCCCCACGCACCGCCACGAACTCGGCGCGCGTCTCCTCCCGCAGCTCCGCGATCTCCCCCTTCAGCTCAGTGCGCAGCTCCGCAATCTCCCCACGCACCGCCACGAACTCGGCGCGCGTCTCCTCCCGCAGCTCCGCGATCTCCCCCTTCAGCTCGGTGCGCAACTCCGCAATCTCCCCACGCACCGCCACGAACTCCGTACGCGTCTCCTGCCGCAGTTCCGCGATCTCGGCCTTCAGCTCACTGCACACTTCCACGATCTCCTCGCGCAACGCACGGTTGTCCTCTCGGCTGGCGCTCTGCAGATCGCGCAGATCCTCCCGGCTGGCGGCACCACCGGCCACGGACCCACCGAAGGCGGCGACCATGGCCTCCGCCTGTGCCGGCTCGAAGCCGGCCTTCTCCAGCGCCCTCGCTGCTTTCAGCGTATCCACACCCATCCCGTACATGGATTCAATCATGATCCCTCCCTCGGTGTGCGTCAAATCCGGGAGGCTCGAAGCTCGCCTGTCGGGTGGGTCACTGGAATGTTGATTTGGGACTTTCTGCCGTGCGGTCGCCGACCAGCCCGAGAGTCCAACTTGTATGAGTTCACGCTCGCAGATAGGTTGGAGCGCCATGCCCAGGACCGCCTCTCTCCCGCCGCCGTCTCCCCTCCTGCTCCTCCTAACCATTCTCCTCACCGGGTCCGGGTGCGCGCTTGGCGAAGCCGAACGCACCAGACAGCTGCGCTCCGCCTGCGCCGACGGCGACCCGAGCGCCTGTGAGGAGATCGGCCTCAAGCTCCTCCGTGGAGACCGGGTCTTTCAAGACGAAATCCGCGCCATCCCCTTCCTCCGGCAGGCGTGCGACGGAGACCAGTGGGAGGGATGCTTCGAGCTCGGCGGAGCGTATCGTGACGGCCGCGGAATAGCCGCGGACCCTCGCCAGGCTGCGGAGTACTTCGAGCGCGCATGCAGCGGCGATTTCGGCGCGGGGTGCGCCGAGCTGGGCATCCTCTACCAGGCCGGACGCGGCGTCCGGACCGACCTGACCCAGGCGTCCGACCTCTTCGAAAAGGCGTGCGCGAGCGGGCTCACCGAGAACTGCGTGAAGTTGGCCATCGCCTTCGAAGACGGCGAGGGAAGGGTGCGGGACGTCGTCAGGGCGGCGGAACTGTACGAGACCGCCTGCACCGGGGACGACTACGCCGATGCCTGCCTGAGATTGGGCCGTCTGTACCGTCTGGACGACGGAATCGGCCCGGATCCGTCCCGGGCAGCCGCATTCTTCGAGCGCGGCTGCGACGCCGAAGACCGGGAGAGCTGCGCGGAACTGGCCCGGCAATACGCCGACGGCGACGGCGTGACCCGGGACCTGGAGCGGGCCGCCGAGCTGTACGGGCAAGCCTGCGGCCGGCGAAGGTGGGACGACGGCGACGGCGAGAGCTGCTACCGCCTCGCCGAGATGTACCAGTCGGGGACGGGTGTCGAGCGCGACGAGGAGAGAGCGGACGAGTATTTCTTCTGGGCCTGCAGGCGCGGCTATCGGCCGGGATGCTACCCCCCACCGCCACCCGAGCCCGATTCCACGTGACCACGATGCCCGAAACCGGCGCGCTCATGACGCTGAGCAAGGTCACGAAGCAGTACGCCACCACGGTGGCCCTCCACGAGGTGGACCTCTCCTTCGGTGAGGGGATCACCGGCCTCCTCGGCGAGAACGGCGCGGGCAAGAGCACGACGATCAAGATCCTCCTCGGCCTGGTTCCGCCGACCTCGGGTTCGGTGCAGGTTCTGGGCGAAGACGTGACCCGCAATCCCCTCGTCCGCTCCCGGCTCGGATACATGCCGGAACACGACTGTCTCCCCTTCGAGGCGCCCGCCGCCGAGTTCCTCTGCCACATGGCCGAAGTCAGCGGGCTGCCCGCGGCCCGGGCCCGAATGCGCGCGGCGGACACGCTCCGGCACGTCGGTCTGTTCGAGGCGCGGCACCGCCCCATGGGCACCTACTCGACCGGGATGAAGCAGCGCGTGAAGCTCGCCCAGGCGCTCGTGCACGATCCCGACATCGTGCTCCTGGACGAACCCGCCGCCGGCCTCGACCCCGCCGGCCGCGACGACATGCTCGATCTCGTCCGGAAGACGTACCGTGAGTTCGGGATCACTGTGGTCTTCTCGTCCCACCTCATGTCCGACGTCGAGCGCACCTGCGACCGGATCACCGTCCTCGAGGGCGGGCGGGTGGCAAAGTCGGGAGCGGTTGCCGAATACACCGCCGAGACGCGGACCCTTTTCATCGAGGTGGACGGCAACCGGGAACGTTTCGTGGCAGCGTTGAAGGCGCGGGGGGTGGAGGTCGGGCTGGGGAAGGGCGGCGTGGCCGTCCAGGCGTCCGACGAGGACCTCAGCGACCTGGTGAGGGACGCGCTGGTCGAGGCGGAAGCGCCGCTGCGCCGGATGGCACCGCGCCGGAGAGAACTGTCGGAGCTCTTCACCGGCGTCGACGGGGACCAGCCCGAACCCGGGGAGACCGGTCGATGACCGACGCGACGACTCCGAGCACCACCGGCGATCCGAAGGCGGGAGGCGTCGTATTCGACATCGGGTACCAGCGCTACGCGGGGCCCCGCGAGGGCCGCCGCCGCGCACGGCTCGCCGTCTACAAGGACGGTTTCCGCAAGGTGTTGGGCCTGGGACGGGGAGCGAAGGCGAAGCTGCTTCCCTGGGCCTGCATCCTGCTCATGGTCGGCATCAGCACCATGCTGGCGGTCATGGCCGGGGCCGGGCAACGGACTCTGGGAGACGCGGGCGCCGAGTTGCTCGGTGGAACGTCCCACTACTTCTACTCCATCCTCGCCACCACCATCATGTTCGTATTCGCGGCGCTCGTGGCCCCGAGGCTCCTCTGCCCCGACCGCCGCAACGGAACGCTCCACCTGTACCTGGTCAGACCGCTCACCGCCACCGACTACGTCGAGGCGCGGTGGGCCGCCTTCCTGACCGTCATGATACTCGTCGCCTGGCTGCCGCAGTTCGTCCTGCTGACCGGCCGTGTGCTCGGCCACCCCGATCCGATGGCCTATCTCGGCGACAACTGGACGGACATCCCGAAGTTCCTGCTGGCGGGAGCCGCGATTGCCACGATGATCGCCACCATATCCATGCTCGCCTCGGGACTCGCCACGCGGCGCGGCTACGCGTCGGTGCTCCTCATCGCGCTCTACCTGATTCCGAACGCCGTGACTGCGCCTCTCACCATCAACGAGCAACTCGAGTGGGTCTCGGTATTCAGCCTGGGCGACATTCTCAGGGAGACGAGCAGGTGGATCTTCAACGGGGTCGAGCAGCCCGTTGCGCCGGGCGTGGACCCCTGGTACATGCAACCGAACGACCTGGACATTCAGCCGACTTCGTTCTCCCCGGCGTTCCTCCTCTCGGCATATTTCGGCTGGCTCGTGCTTCCGGGGGGAGTCCTGTGGATGTACTACCGGAAGCTGAAGCCTTGACCTCCGGTACCTCTGCGCCCGTGATCCGGGCCGAGCGCCTTACGCGCTGGTTCGGCAACATCGTGGCCGTCAACGACATCACCCTGGACATCGGCCCCGGCATCACGGGGCTGCTCGGCCCGAACGGGGCTGGAAAGAGCACCCTGATCCGGGTCATCGCGGGGCTCGCCCGCGTCTCCAGCGGCACGGTCACGCTCTTCGGCGAACCCGTCCGCAACAACCCTCCGCTCTCGAAGCGCATCGGGGTCATGCACGAGCACGAGACGGTGTACGGATTCCTGACCGGACGCCAGTTCGTGAGACTGATGGGCGAGCTGCGGGAGGTGGATCCGCTCGGCAAGGCCGTGGAGCGAGCCATTGACCACGTGGAACTGCAGCATGCGGCCGACCGGAAGATCCGCACCTATTCCCGCGGCATGCGCCAGCGGATCCGCCTGGCCGGAACGCTGGTCCACGATCCGGAGGTGCTGCTGCTGGACGAACCGCTCAACGGCGCGGACCCGAAGCAGCGCATCCACTTCCAGGGTCTCCTGCGCAGGTTTGCGAGCGAGGGGCGCACCATCGTGGTCTCTTCGCACATTCTGGAAGAGGTCGAACGGATCGCCGACACCGTACTGCTGCTCGTCAACGGCAAGCTGGCGGCCTCCGGCGACTTTCGCGCGATTCGGGCGGCGCTCAACGAGCGTCCCTACCACGTGCTGGTGGCGTGCGATTCGCCCCGCGAACTCGCTTCGGCGGTCGTCCAGCTCGACTCCGTCGAAGCCGTCAAGATGGATCCCGACGGCAGGATCGTCATCCTCAGCCGCAACGTGCTCGACCTCCAGCTCGAGCTTCCCAGGCTGGCCCAGCGCAACTCCGTGACCCTGCGCCGGGTGGTCCCCCTCGACGATTCGCTGGAGAGCGTCTTCGGCTACCTGGTGGATGGGGGCGAGCGATGAAGTCACTCTTCCTGCTCACGCTGCGAAGGGTCCTCACCCCCTCGCGCCTCGTCATGATGGGGGGTCTCGCGCTGGCGCCCTTCGCGGTCACCTCATTGATCCTCCTGTTCCCGGGTGCACCGGGCGTGAGCATGTTCGAAGGGCTCGTCCTGAACACGCTGATCGCCGGAGCGATGATCCCTCTCGCCACCCTCGCCACGGCCAGGGCGGCATTCGGGGACGAGATCAGCGACCGCACCCTGGCCAACGTGACGCTCACCCCCTATCCCCGCTGGAAGATCGTCCTTCCCAAGCTGCTGGGAATCACGTCGGTCCCGATCCTGGTCCTCGCGGCCAGCGCGTTCTTCACCAGCTACGTCGCCTACGGCGCCGACTTCCCCGCCACCTGGGCCGTGACCCTGGGCGCCGTGGTGGCGGTCGTCCTCTACTGCTCCGTGTTCATGTGGCTCGACCTGGTGACCCCCCACGCCGTCGGCATCGGCCTCGCCTACATCGTCGTGTGGGAGGGGCTCTTCTCGCGCTTCGTCTACGGCGTGCGCTTTCTCAGCATCCGCAGCCATGCGATCGCGGTCATGCACGGGGCCGACGAGCGGCGGTTTCCGGACCACCAGCATACGGCGCTGGGGTTGACTGCTGCCGCGGCCGTGGCGGTCGTGGTCGCGCTCTTCGTGCTGTCGGTGCGGAGGCTGCGGACGATGGACTCGCCCTGAGGGAGGGCGCCTACACTACCACTACCCGTCCCTGATCAGCCGGTGGCGAACGATGTACTCGACCTCGAGTTCGTCTCGCTCGATTCCCCAGACCATGTCTTCGGTGATCAGCTTCACCTCGAGACCGGCATGAGTCAGAGCTCGCGCCAGGGGAGAGCCATCGGAATCGAACACCAACCATTCGATCATCCGTTCCCCACCCGCCAATTCCACCGGATCGAAACGCTGCAGCCAGATGCTCCCGTCGGCGGCCCCGAGCAGGCGGCTCACCGCGGGCAGGTACGATGGCCGGTACATGACCTCGCGGATCTGCGCTTCGTCGGCGGCGCTGCCCCCTGCCCAGGCACGGACCACGGAGTCGAAGCGCTCGGCGGCGAGGGGGACCGGGTCGTAAGGCACGACCGAGGTGAAGATCGTGTCTCCATCGAAGCCAATCTCGCTGACCCGCATCGCCGGATCACCCTCGCCCGTCCACGCCCGGCGCTCGACGACGAGCAGGCCGCGCGCGCCCATTCCCGAAAGGTGGGCGTCCCCGAAGGGCTGGCTGGCGGAGGAGGTCGCGAAGGTATCGTGCCGCCGCCACGGCTGTGTCCAGATCCGGTTCAGCCAGCTCCCGTCCGCGTCCATCCGTACGTACGGCGATTCCGTCTGCGAACCGCGTGCGATCGACGTGGAAGCCGGGGGCGTCATGCCCATGAAGGTTCCGTCGCGTAACGGGACGACCGGCCGCACGGGCAGCTCGGTCGCGCCGCCCGGGTTTCTCCTGGCCGACACCGACCCCAGAAATCGCCCTTCCAGGTCGAAATGGCTGACGCGGATGGCGACCAGGTCCCAAACCCACAGCGAGTCGCCAAAGAACCCGAGCCCGTAGGGATACTGGAACTCACCGGGGCCCTCGCCCCTTCCTCCCAGCGAGCCGGCGGGCGCTCCGTCCGAGGTCCACCGGCGTACCGTGCCCTCTCCCGCGTGCGTCGTGTACAACAGCCCATCCGGCCCCAGCGCCATGTGGGTGATCGGGTTGAAGACGTAGTCCGGATCGTCGACAGAGCCGATCCTGGCTTCGCGTTCGGAGAGGGTCCAGGGGTTGGCGGCGAAGGCGGAGGGTGGGGGGGTGGGGTCGGGTTGGCAGGCGGGGGTGATGAGGAGGGGGGACAGCGCCAGCAGCGCGGACAGGGGTGTTCGGTTGAAGTTCATGACGCTTCCGTTTTCCGGGGTTGATTCCGGCTTCTCATGAGCGCTCGGTCGGGCTCGGTTTCCAAGCCCACCAGTCGAGCGCTGCAGACGTGTCAGTGTTCCGGTTGAGGGCGACGACCGCAACCCAAAGGGCCATCACCGACTACGACGAGGCGCTCGCGGAGATCGACCGCCTGATGGCCGTTGATCCCGGTCACGCCTGAGTCCGACCGGCTTGAGGTGTTGGTGACCCTGGTCGAGAGATACGAGTCGGAGCACTGGGTGATAGACGCTCCGAACCGCTGCGTGCCTACGCCATCCACTCCTCCAACCGCCCCTTCCGCCCCACCCAGTCCGGCATGACCCGGTCCAGCAACCCATAGAACGCCGCCCCGTGATGCGGCTCCGCCATGTGGCAGAGCTCATGCGCGATCACGTAGTCGATCGTGTCCACTGGGGCCTCGATCAACCGGCGGTTGAGGAGCAGCCGCCCCGACGGTGACAGCGATCCCCACCGTTTCTCCATCCGGCGCACGATCAACCCCTTCGGACGAAACGCCTTCGGATCCGGAAAACGGACCAGGCTCGCCTCCAGCCGCTCCACGAACTTCGCCCGCGCCTGCCTCCGGTACCAGCCTTCCACCAGACGCCGAGTAACCTCCGGCTTCTCCGGCTCCCGACTGCGAACGGTGATGAACCCACGAGTCATCTCGACCCCGGGACGCCCGTTCCGCACCACCTTCAACCGATACTGACGACCCAGGTACAGGTGAGTCTCCCCCGCTACATACCGCCGCTGCGGCGTCCGCGGCATGAACTGCCCAAAGAACCGCTGCTGCCGCCGGACCCACGCCCCCCGCTTCCGCACCTTCTCCGCAATCGCCTCGACCGGCGCGTCCATCGGCGCCACGACCACCACCGACGCATCCGGCTCAACCGCGATCTCCAGGGTCTTCCGCCGCCGCCGGACCACACTGAAGTCGATCCGATGCCCACCGTATGCGACCGTGTGGTGCTCTGTAGTACTACCTACAGCGCTCATTCTACGGGAACCTCGCCTGAGCCAGTCTCATGATCTGCGCCAGCAGGTCGTCCATCTGAGCTTCGGTGAGTTCGATCCCCTTCTCGTCCCGGAGCACGTCGTAGAAGTAGTCGTCGATGGCGTTGCGCATGTCGTTCTGGGCCGTCTCATTGGACCACACGTCGACGATGTGGCGCTCGTGGATGATCTCCATGACGGCCAGCGCGACCCCGGCCGTCTCGTCCTCGCCCATCGGTTCGCCGCAAGCGTCCCTGAGCACTCCCTTGAAGATCCCGTAGAACGCCATCCCGTGGTCGTTGCCCCGGAGCGCCGCCGGCACATCACGGTCCTCGTGGCCCCGCGCCACCTTCGAAGCGATCTCGACCACGCTCTCCAGGTAGTCGCCCTCCGACCTGCGCCTGTCGCGATACTCCCGAATGGTCTCCTCGAGCAGCGTCGAGAAGCGCTCGTAGAAGGCGGGGTCCAGGTCCATCCGCTCGGTGATGGTGCGGCGGGTGGCGCTCGCGATGCGGTCGGCCTTGGACGCGGAGGTAATCCCTGTCTCCTCGACCACCGCCTTGAGCATTCCCGTGTCGTGGATGTCGACCAGCTCGATGACCGTTTCGGCCGGCATCGCGGCCATGTGATCGTCGAGAAGGCGCTTGATCTTCGGCTCGAACTCCTTGACGTCGACGGCCTCCTGGTAGCGGATCCTGACCGACTTCCGCAGATCCGTGAAGCTCCGCCAGTCGCGCTTCATCGCCGAGATCTGCCCCTCGTCGAACACGTCGAGGACCTTCTCCGACGAGAGCGAGATGTGCAGGCAGCGGGAGAAGGCGCGCAGCCGCCCGTAGAATTCCTGGCGGATGGCTTCGTCGGCCAGGAACAGCTCCATCGCCTCCATGTCCTTCCTGTTCGCGACGGGCCGGAAAGGGTCCCACAGCCGACCGTGGTAGTGGCGGAGCTTCCTGATCTCCTCGCGCACATCGAGGACGGCGCCGACGAGGTCCTCGGGGTCGTAGCCCTCCAGGGCGCTGTAGGTGGTCAGGGCGCTGTCGAGCTCACCTAGCAGGCCCTGGTAGTCGATGATGAAGCCGAACTTCTTCTCCGAGTCGCCCTCTTCGTGGAGCCGGTTCACCCGCGCGATCGCCTGCAGCAGGTTGTGCTCCTTGAGCGGCTTGCAGACGTAGAGGACCGTGTTGCGGGGCGCGTCGAACCCGGTCAGCAGCTTGGAGACGACGATCAGGATTTCGGGCTTGCCGGGACCCTTGAAAGCGTCGATTACGTGCCGGTTGTACTCGGTCTCCGAGCCGTAGCGGTCCATCGTCTCCGCCCAGAAGGAGCGGACATGGTCCTGGGACGCCTTGCCGACCTCCTCGTTTCCTTCGCGGTCGTCGGGCGCGGAGATGACGATCTCGCTGGTCACGTCGCCGATCTCGTCGAGCATTTCCTTGAAGCGGATGGCAGCGGCCTTCGACGGCGCGACCAACTGCGCTTTGAACCCGGTTCCCTGCCAGTGGCGGCGGAAGTGCTCGGAGATGTCGAGCGCCTTGGCTCGGATCGCCTGCTCGGTCTGGGACAGCGCGTCCAAGCGCGAGAACTTGCGCTTCAGGTCAGCCTTCTGGTCCTCGTTCAGGGGTTCGCAGAGTTTGTCGAACCAGCTGTCGATGGTCTGTGCGGTGACCTGCTGGTCGACGAACCGGCCCTCGTAGAGAAGCGGCACGACGGCGCCGTCCTCGACCGCCTCGTCGATCGCGTACCGGTGGATCAGGCCGCCGAAGGTGGCGAAGGTGCTCTTGTCGCGGTTCAGGAGTGGGGTGCCGGTGAATCCGAGGTAGCAAGCCTTGGGAAGGAGGCGGCGCATCTTCATGGCCAGCTGCCCGTGGCCGCCGAAGCGTCCCGTGTGGGAGCGGTGGCTCTCGTCGACGAGGACGAAGAGGTTGGGGTCGTCGTCGGGTTTGCCGGAGTACCTGAGCGCCGTGTCGAACTTGTTGACGAGGGTCGTGACGAGGGGCGTGCGGTCGCGGATGAGGGTGATGAGGTGACGGCCGCTCCGCGCGCGGACCGGTTCCAGTTCGCAGGATTTGAAGGTGTCGCGGATCTGGTGGTCCAGGTCGGTGCGGTCGGTGACGATGATGATGCGGGGGTTGACGATGTCAGTGTCGAGGGCGAGGGCGCGGCCCAGCATGACCATGGTAAGGGACTTGCCGGAGCCTTGGGTGTGCCAGATTGCCCCGCCTTGGCGTTGGTTGTCGGGGCCGAGGTGTTTGACGCGCTGGATGGCGTGCTGGACGGCGAAGAATTGTTGGTGGCGGGCGATCTTGCGGATGCCTGAGTCGAAGACGGTGAAGCGGCGGACTAGGTCGAGGAGGCGGTTGGGGCGGCAGAGGGCGTGGATGGCACGATCCTGGGGGGTGATGGCACGCGCGCCTTCGGCGGCGAGGGCTTCGAAGTACGGGCGGGCGGCGGCGAAGTCGCCGGAGTAGATGGCGGCGGCTTCATTGGCGGTCAGGGGGCGGTTCACTGCCGCTCGGAGGTCGGCTGGAATGGCGGCGGCCTCGTATCCCGTGGAGTCCGGTGTTGTGTCGGTAAGGATGGAAGCGCCTGCGGCTCGGTCAGGCCCGATGGCGGTCGTAGTGTCCGCGTCGCCCATCGTGGGCTCGGCAGCCATGGCCATCTCTCGCTGCACGCTGCCGCCGTTCTCCGCTTCCGGCTCCCGCCAACCCTGCCAGAACTTCTTGCCGGTACCGACCGTCGCGTAGCGTGCCTCCTTGCGGTTGAGCGCCAGGAGGAGGTGAGCGAAGTGGAAGAAGTGCGGGATGTTCTCTTCGTTCTGGTAGCCGATCAACTGGCTTCCGGCCTTCTGGACACTCTCGGTAGGCCGCTTGTTCTCGACGACGATAAACGGGATGCCGTTCACGAAGGCGACGACATCGAGCCGGCGGGTCCTAAAGCTGCCCGTGCGCTCCACTTCCATCTCGGCGGTAACGTGGTACACATTGTTCGCTGGCTCCTCCCAGTCGATGTACCGGAACGAGTACGACTTCGAGTCACCGGCGATCTTCTCGGTGATGCTCGTCCCGAGCACGAGGAGGTCGTAGATCTCCTGGTTGGTGCGACGGAGTCCCTGGACCTGATCCGCGCTTGGCTCGAGGCGCCGGATAGCCTCGTGGGCATCTTCCAAGCTGAATCGGCACTGGCGACCACGGTAGCTGAATCCGTTGATCACCAACAGGCGGTCCGTGAGGATGTCGTCCAGGAGGACGTTGCGGAGGCGGCCGCCGCGGTGGCGCAGGGCGTCGGCCTGGGAGAGTGGGGTGTAGCCGAGCGCGACGAGGAGTTGCAGCGCGGGGATCTGCGACTGGTGTTTCTCGGTGGGGTTGAAGGTCATGACCGCAACCTCTCACGATAGGCATGTCCAAGCAAGCGTAAAGCGTACCTCATGGAGTCCCTAGCCCACCAATCACTCATGAGCGCCTCGGATGGGGCCGACGCTCCTCCAAATGGCTGTGGAAGAGCAGTCTCTGGATGACCCCGCGTCGCTGGAGCCGAAGCTTGTCGATCTGACGATCAACCACTACAATCTCCTTCTCGGAAACCTCTAAGACCCTGGCCACGTGATCCTGATACCTCTCGACCGTGGGAATGACGACAGCGCCTTCGAGGAAGCGTTGGTTGGCTATTGCGATCGTATTCTTGGCACCCTTTTGTACCAGCGGCCGCAAATAGTTACTTACGGCCTGTGACGACTCAAACCAAGCGGCTAGGACGATTCCTACGTCCTCGGATATTGGCGTGAACACACCATAGAGAGGGGACACAATCACGGCCCTCGATACAGTACTCCGCTTAATGAGTCCCAACGGAAAGTCTCCTGTCGGGCTACGAGTATAGACTATGTCGCCCGGTAGCACGCGATTGTACTTCGAGGTATCCCTGGCGGCGAACGAGCGACCCAAGTGGTCAATCTGGTTGACGAGTCCCTTGGATACCGATACAGAATAGACTTCCTCACTTCCGCAGCTACGACGCCGCGACTCCACCAATAGGCGGTTCAGAGGTACTCTACGCCACCGCGCGCCGGATTCGCGCCGCACTTGGGGTGTGCCTGCCACCAATGCTTGCGTTAGGCCTCGGCGTATAATGCGCTTAGCGTTAGCGATAGCTGTCGAATGGTCTATTGCTTGATCCCACGCATCGACCATTGCCACTATCCTGATTTGCTCAGCGATCGGGGGGACGGGAATCGGCGTGGACTTCAGGAATTCAATGTCTAGCCGCCCCGTGCCGTGGCCGGCGTTGTCAACGTGTTGAAGGATCGCCGCCTTCTTGCACACCATGGCTAGTGCTAAGTACTCACTGTCCAACCCACCTCGCGGAACGAGTGACTTGATGTCTTGATTAAAGCAGACTGGCCTTTCACAGTGCGTAATCGGCAAGTCTCTGAACAGCCCCATTCCTCGGACCAAGACCAAGACCGAGCCTGCTGGAACCAGCCTTAGCTGCCGTGAGCCCAGCTCAGTAAGAGTCCTATTGGTAGTGCTGGAGTTCCGCAGCCGCCGGGACCGCATGTCTTTCGCCGTAACCCAAGGGATTCGGCCACCCCAAAGCGCTGGATCCGACTTTTTCGGAGTCCCGCCTGAATAGAAGTCCACCACGTCACCGAGGGGCAGCGAGGTCCAGCCGCTAGGCAGTCCCATTCAGTTTGGCCGAGGCCAGTGGTGACGCTTGTGGCCCCACACGTTCTTATGGATCGATCCAAGCATCTGCGCAACCGTCTGCGGAGACATCTGGAAGAGCTCGGTCATCTGGGCCTGGGTCAGCGACACGGTTCCTTCTGCCTTCCGAATCTGGGGCTGCGCACTTGACCATCCTCGCCAAGCGGATGCCAACATCGATCATTGGGCCAACCTAGGATGACGTGACTTGGTGCCGAAATGGTGCCGGACTTGGTCTCGACTTGGTCTCCTTCTATTCCCTCCCGGGTCGCACCCCAACCCTCGCTTCCCAACGGGACCACTAACCAGTGACGTACAAGGTCGACGACGGGAGTAGTCACCTTTACTCCAGGCCGAAACAGCGAACTAGCCCCGAGTGTGAGTCCGTTCGCTCCTTGTGCGGCCGAACATGTCAAGCGGAGGCAACATTTGGTCAACTGTAGTTGTCCTTTCAACGCCGTGTAATCTTCTGACCAATGTACATCACGTAGACCGGCTCCCCTGCCCGAACTGGCCATGAGAAGTGGATTCTGAGGAACATGTGGCTCACCTTCCCGTGCCACGTACATGAAATCGTTTCACCCGCCTTGTCTGGATTCGGGAATTGCAACTCGTCCCCGAACCGGCTCTTCTCGGTGTCGGAAGAGTCCGAGAACAGCCCTCGGTCGCCAGTGAAGTAGTCTTGATACATCTCTTGGCCTTCGACGCTCCGACTGCCGTCGGGCTCGAACGCAACCGCAAACCGATCGAGAATGCCGAGCAGCGCGCGGATCCTCGTCGCTCCGGCACTGGAAAACGGCAACCCCCGGAGCGGACGGAAGCATTTCGGACCAAAACGCAGATTCGTGAAGTGCCTCTCGGACCTTTCCCGGAGTTGGCTCCACGAAGAGGTCGGCGGCTCCAAGCTCTGCAGGCGCGCCCGAAGTTCTGCCGTTTCCCAGAAGTTCTCTACGGCGAGGCGAAGGTCCCCGAATCCCTCATTGCGTCGCCAACGCACCGTCAAAGGTGAGTGAGTCCAGTGCGAAGGCGCGAAGCTGACTGTGTCGCATTCGATCCCCAATGACTTGCGGTAGGCCGCCTCTCCAAGCGCATCGTCCGTTACGATCTCGCCCTGACATTCGAACCACTCGTCGGCGCCGTGTTGACGATCCATGTCCCAAAACGGGCCGCCGCGAGTCCACCATTGCATCGCGGCACGCCTTTGGTCCGGTGAGAGCCAAGCGATCGCTCTCTGCACCGGCACGTCCGGCGACGCGTCGCGACCCAGGATCCCTCCGTCACAGTGGACGTCGCGGTCGAATTCCCGCGCCACGCGCCGCATGCTCATGACCCGGTCGAGGGCCGCCCGAAAGGCCGTACTGCCGTGGAACTGGCCGTGGAGAGACTGGTTATTGAGGAAGAGTTCCAATTCGGTCACCAGCCTGCGAAGAAGCTCGTGTCCTTGTCAAACTGATCGAAGAATCCCTCTGGCCAGGCATCCACGCTCCCTGCCGCGTCGATGGCCGGACTCTCAACCTGCGGTCGCTCACCTTCCTCCGACTCATCGCGTGGCCGGAAAAAGTGTAGGAGAACGTCATCTGGGGAGAGCACTCCGTTCTTCACCGCTCGCCGAACACCGTTCAGTACGTGATCGCTATGCGTCTCGATGAGTACCTGAATCCCCGCAGCTGCAACCTCGACAAGAAACTCACCCATCGCGGCTTGTCCTGCCGGATGAAGATGTACCTCCGGATTCTCGATCAGCAGAAGGTCGTGCTCCTTCGCCGAAATCGCGGCCACGATCAGCGGCAGGATCTGCGTCAGTCCAAAACCTGTGTTGATCGGACGATGGAATTCTGTGCTCGGAGAGGTGCGGAGCCCCAGAGTCACAGCGTTGGCATGCGGAATCGCCTCAATCGACATTCCGCACCCTGGGAAAAAACTCTCCATTCGCGCAGTGACCTGCCACCAGCGCGTCGGTGGGCGACCAGCAACTCGCAACGCGGGAAGTACCATCTCGTCACGACCCAGATGAAGAACGCTGACCGCATCCTCTCCGGTCGGCCCAACGACTGGCGCGGCCTGCGGATCGTCCAACTGGTAGACCTCCCTCGGTCCCATGCGCTCAGCCGTAAGATACGTCAGACTCTCAAGGTGCTTCCCCAGCGAATCGCCTTCGATATCAACGGGCATCAAGCGTCGAAGCACTGCTGGGTCGTCGACCTCCTCGCCGTAGGCCCGAACCGAGGCAATGTCCATGGCCATATCGGTCCGTTCTCCCCGAAACCGCCAACGATACTCGCGTTCCCCATACACCAACCCGATCATACACTCCCGCCGACCGTAGACCTGGTCGACCACGTCCGACACTACACCGAGTCGCGCCGAAACGCCATTAAGCATGAGTCGTGTCGACCATTCGTGCTCGCGTATCGTTTGTTGCAGCAGACCCAGCGAATGAAGAACGGTTGATTTCCCAGAGGCATTTTTGCCCGACAGCAGGGTTACGGAGCCAAGGGGTAGTCTAAGCTCCCGAAAGCACTTGAAATGTCGAAGATCAAGCCGAGTGATCACCCAAAGCCTCCTCCAGCATCGCATTCGTCCTTTCGAACCTAGCTCGAACGCGTTTATCGTCATTCGTCGCGTAGGTGATCGCCGTATTGAACTCCTCGTCCAGGAGCAAGTCGCGGAACGCTCCCTCAAGTGACTCGCTGCATTCCCAAACGTGACCGTTCTTGTATCGCGTAAGGCCAGTGGACATCACGTCCCACAGCGAAGCATTGATCACACTCCGCCTCTTTACGCCCGGACGCCTCTTTCGAAAGGCGTGTTTACCAAACACACTATAGTTGTTTTGCAGCGTCCGGTGTAGATCACGCCGTAGCACAACAATCGCATCATCGTCCATGTGGTTCATCGCCCGGAGACTGTCGGCCAGGAATTGGTCCATGTCTCCCCGGTAACGGTCGACACCGAGGATCTGAAAGGCACAGAACCTATTGACGAATTCACGGTCGCGCATTGTGTCCTTCCGAAGGCTTCCGCCAGTAGCTTGTAAGAATACGTCGGTGTGTGCCTCTGCTTTCAAAAAGCGCGTTCCTTTGCCCATGTATAGGCAGTTGCGCATCTGCTGCCTGCTCAGGGCAACGCCACCGTTTACGCGTTCGAAGATGTCGAGGCGGGCCCTGTCCGGAACCTTGGAATCCATGATGTAGAAGGTGAGATTGCAGTCCTCTATTCGGTTTTGCAGTTTCGCACCTAAATCTGAGAATCGTTTGCCGTGCAGTTCTTGCTGTTCAGGCAATCGGAGCCTCAGATCGTCCTTGAGAAACCTCTGGAACGTCGACAGCCTTTGAAGACCGTCAACGACGATCATCTTGCCTTCGTCATCTTCAGCAAGATAGAACACTGGAAGAGGAATCCGCATAATGACTGACTCGATCAATCTACTTTGCTTGTCGTCTTTCCATATGAAGTCACGCTGGAAATCAGGGTTCATGATGTAAAACCCCTGCTCTATTCGCCGAAAAACGCCATGAACGGTGCGTGTCTCACTACGAATCAACAGCCCATCAAGCGGATAGTCTCCCCATGGCGCGCTTACGTCCAACCCATCGAGGTCCTCGTCAGTATCCGGTTTCTCGTCCCGGTCCGGCTGGTCACCCTGGAGATCATTTTCAGCAGGATCCAGCACGAACTGTACGAAGGAGTCGAAGCCAACATTATCCACGTCACCAAAATCTGGCTTGGTTCGTAGGCCAGCCTCCTTGAGAGCCTGCCCCACGGTATACACGACCCATTCGCCCCGACGCTTGAAATCGAACCACGACAGAAGGCTGCGGACGCTCGTGCGGGGTGAGCTTCCCGTGGCCGCGAGTTCATCGGCGATTTTCTGCAACTTCTGCCGCACTACAACAGGATCCGGCAACTTTCTCGTCTCCAGGTTTCAAATCGAAGGCTGGCCGTCGCTGGTCGCCAACCAAGTCCCAAAGGTAACGCGTCAAGCGATTCGGTCCAAACGCGGTTCCCTACTTCCCCCCTCACACCTCCACCCCCAGCTCCCGCAGATAACCCCGCATCTTCGCCCGCACCTCCACCAGCTCGGCCTCGATCCTGTCGATCTCCCGCTGGACCTCGGCGATGTCGATCTCCTCCTCGGGCTCGAAGGTGTCCACATAGCGCGGGATGTTCAGGTTGTAGTCGTTCTCGATGATCTCCTCGGGCGTAGCCACATGGGAGTACCGCTCGAGCGCCTCCCGCTTCCGGTAGGTCTCGACCACCTTCGCGATGTGCTCCTCCCCCATCACATTCTGCTTCTTGCCGGGCGTGAACTCCTTGCTGGCATCGATGAACAGAACGTCGAAGCGGTCCTCGTTCGCGCCGCCCTCTTCGCGGGAACGGTCGAGGACCAGGATCGCGACGGGGATGCCGGTGGTCGTGAAGAGCTTCGCGGGCAGGCCGATCACCGCGTCCAAGAGGTTCTCCTCGATCAGCGCCTTCCGGATGCGGCCCTCGCGATGGCCCCGGAAGAGCACTCCGTGAGGGACGATCACCGCGACCCGCCCGCTCCGCCGCTCGGCGATCTCGATCATGTGGGTGATGAACGCGTAGTCACCCTTCGACGGCGGGGGAACGCCGCGCCAGAAGCGGTCGTAGGGATCGTTGGCCGCGTTCTCGGCGCCCCACTTCTTGAGCGAGAAGGGTGGGTTGGCGACCACTATGTCGAAGGTCTTGAGCCGGTCGTCCTCGATCAGGGTGGGGCCGGTCAGGGTGTTGCACCAGTCGATGCGGGCCGCATCCTTCGCGTGCAGGAACATGTTCATCCGGGCCAGCGCCCACGTCGCCCCGTTCGCTTCCTGCCCGTAGAGCGAGAAGTTCTTCGACCCCACCTCCTCGGCCGCGCGGATCAGCAGCGAGCCTGAACCGCATGCCGGATCGCAGATCTGGTCACCGTCCTTCGGCGCGGCGAGCTTGGCGAGGAGTCGGGAGACGGCGGACGGCGTGTAGAACTCGCCCGCCTTCTTCCCCGCATCCGACGCGAAGCGCGAGATCAGGTAGATGTAGCACTCCCCGATGACGTCGCCGATCACCCTGGACGGCCGCAGGTTGAGAGCGGGCTTGGCGAAGTCCTCGAGGAGGTTCTTGAGGCGCCGGTTGCGATCCTTCGTCCGGCCGAGATTCGCCTCCGAATTGAAGTCGATGTTGCGGAAGACCCCTTCGAGCTTCGCGCGGTTGCTGTCCTCAATCGCCTCCAGAGCCTCGTTGATCAGGTCGCCGATGTTGGGCTCGTTGCGCTGCTCGTAGAGTGTCTGGAAGCGGGCGCTTTCCGGGAGGACGAAGCGTTCGCGGTCCAAACGGCGGCGGATTCGCACTTCGTCGTCGCCGTAGCGCTGCCGGTAGGTCTCGACGTGCTCGTCCCAGAGGTCCGAGATGTACTTGAGGAACAGCATCACGAGGATGTAGTCCTTGTACTGGCCCGCGTCGACGACGCCGCGGAAGGTGTCGCAGGCGGCCCACGCTGTCTGGTTGACCTGGTCTTGGGTGGTAGCGGTCATGGGGTGGACTTCGTGGGTGAAGGAGCGCCTGGGGAGCCGAATCTTCGCCAAAGGTAGCTGCAGAATGCGGCGCAGGAACCGATCATGTAGATCGCTTCGTCTTGGGTGACCTTCGATTCGTCCTCCAGCAGGGCGTGCCGAATTCCCCGTTCATCAGAGGTGTAGCCGTAGAGGGCGGCGAAGCCTCTCTTCAGCGCACCGTGAAGACCGTTTTGGCGCTCCAAGACAGCGAGGGCCTTGCCCAAGGTGTCGGCATTGCCAGCGGCAACCTGTTGGGCGACGGACTCGACGGCATGGATGCTCTCCCGGACACTGTCAGCCCATTCCTGGCCGATGATTCGCTGGCCGGCATTCCGCAAGTGCTTCGCGGCGCCACCAATCCCGGCTGCTTGGAGATCCTCAATTGCCCTCATCAGGGCGTCGCCCTCCTGCTTGGTAGCCGCCGGAAGAACAGTCGGAAGAGGGGTCGTGTCGATCCGATAGGCGAGTTGGTAGTGGAAGATACTCTTGATCTCTTCCGTGAAATCTCTCGGGCATTCCGAATGCCGCATGAGCGTCTCCAAGAAATCGAAACAGGAGTAGTATGGATCACGGAGAAGGGTATTCCGACACAACAGTCGCCAGTCGTCCAACCTGGGATCAAAATCGTCAAGAGGTAGCTCTCGTAGCCCTTGGTGCACCCACGCGAAGATATTCCGCCATGGGAAGCCAAGTTCCAGCTCCTCAGTTGGTCCGTACAACTGACTACCTTTCATCTGCTTCCAAAGAGCACCCCAGAGATTGGTCCTCGCCTGCGAACTGATCTCCTCCAGCTGCGGCGGTCCCGGAACCTCCCGAAGTCCGTGACGCTGGGAGAAGGTCGGTACATTTTCGTATGGGCTGTAGTTCATATCTCGCTCAGTTCCTAATGAATGGTGGGAGCGGTCGCCCAACAGCATCCGACCACCCCGGCATCTCATCCCACTCCCTCCCCCCCAACTCCCTCCCCCCCGCCTTCGGCGTCCTTCCTCCCCACTGCTTGAAGAAAAACGGCACCTTCGCCTCCACGCACTCGTCCCTCAGATCCTCCACCCACCGCCCCTCCATCGGCCTCCTCCCCGCCCCACTCTCACCCCCCACGATCACCCAGTGAATCCCCCCCGAACTCAGCACCTTGCACAGGCTCAACGGCCCGATCAGCGGCTCGCAACTCAGAAACCGCACCGCCGCCGGAACCTCCTTCAGATGCCGAATCCTGTACGCCGTCTTCTGGTTCTCCGTCGACGTCCCGATCCAGATATGCGGCGGCAGCCCGCCGTCACCAAACAGATCCCCATTCTGTCGCACGAAACGCGCCGCCCGGCTCGGCCGCTTGGTCAGCACCTGGTAGGTGTGCCGGTCCACATCGAGCATGACCTCGAACACCGCCCGCAGGAAATCCACGGGGATGTCACAGTGGAACAGGTCCGACATCGAGTTGACGAACACGAGGCGCCGCCCCTTCCACCCGGTCGGCTGCCCCAGGCGCTCCGGCCAGATCCTCACGGCGAACGGATCGGCACGGTTGGCCGCCGTGTTCACGACGGGCAGACGCCGACGGTAGATCCGGCTCAACAGCCGTCGGGACAGGGTTTCCGCATAGCAGTTGTCACAGCCCTCCGACACTTTCGTACACCCGGTCGTCGGGTTCCACGTGACTTCGGTCCACTCAATCGATGTCCGCTGGCCCATGCGGCGTGCTCCCTGTTGTCGGTGTTCGCGAGGGATTCGGAATACCGAACCTAAACCGAAGACTATCGCAGAGGAAGGGAAACTCGGCACTGGACGAAGCCGGCTCTGCCACGAGATCTCCGAGAATCCGGGTGTACAGCCGACGACGTTCCTCAGCCGCGCGGATCGACAGCGTACGCTCACGCCGGGCCAAGCCGTCCAACGCGACGACCCTGCGTTGGACATCCAGGCCGGGCACGGTGACCTCGAGGTCCGTGAGAACAGCACGCGGAATCATCCGCATGTTGGTGCCCCGGGCAAAGCGATCGAAGTGGCGTTGCGCGCGCGGCTGGTTGATCGCCCAGGCGACGAATTCGGGCAGGACCACGTCCCGGTTTGGGCGCAGGATGAAGAGCGGCAGGATCGCCAGGGCAGGGTCCCGGAAGCGGTCGTCAAGTGCGCACGCCGTGTTCGACTCGCTCCGAGAGCGGAAGAGGATGTCGCCCGAACCGACCAGGTATCTCTCCGGCACGGCTTCAACCTGCAGACGGGTCAGGCCCGCGGGATCCACGCTGCCGCTCGGGGGGACATCGCGCAGTTGGACTGTCAGCACGCCGTCCTGCTGCGCCCTCCTGATCCGATGGCGGGCGGTGTAGCCGATCTGGACGGTGCAGATGTCGCTGAGCTTGACGGAGCGATGAGCTTCCAAGGGTGTCTCTTCCCTCCCAATTGGGCGTCCATGGCCATCGTAGTGACAGAGATTTTCACGCTGTAGGTTAACGTACAGCGTCCATTATTGCCGTCAACACTCAGATCAGGCTACTCCTCAGCCCGCAGCCCCAACCGATCCCGGAGTCTCCCCACCCCCCCTCTAAAACGCCGAAATCCCCGTAACCGTCTGCCCCAGGATCAGCGAGTGAACGTCGTGCGTCCCCTCGTAGGTGTAGACCGACTCCAGGTTCGCCATGTGCCGCATCGACGCATACTCCGCCAGAATCCCGTTCGCCCCCAACAGCCGCCTGGCCTCCCTCGCGATGTCACACGCCATGTTCACATTCGCCCGCTTCGCCAGACTCACCTGCTGCGGGGTCATCTTCCCCTCATCCTTCAACCGTCCCAGACGCAGACACAGCAGCTGCCCCTGCGTGATCCACGTCAGCATGTCCGCGATCCTCACCTGCTGGATCTGCTTCCCGGCGATCACCCCGTCGAACATGACCCGCTGGCCCGCGTAGCTCACCGCCTCGTGGTAGCACGCCATGGCGGCGCCCACGGCTCCCCACGAAATCCCGTACCGCGCCTGCGTCAAACACATCAGCGGATTCTTGATCCCCGTGGTCCCCGGCATCAGCGCGTCGGCGGGCAACTCCACGTCCTCCAGCACCAGCTCGCTCGTGTCCGACGCCAGCAGCGACAGCTTCCCCTTCTGGTCCCGGGCACTGAACCCCGGCGTGCCGGTGGGCACCACGAATCCCCGAATCCCCCGCGCATCGCCGGGCTCCCCCGTCTGCGCCCACACGACCGCCACATCGGCCATCGACCCGTTCGTGATCCACATCTTGGTGCCGTTCAGCACCCATCCGTCGTCCGTCTCCCGCGCCCGCGTGATCATCCCGACAGGGTTCGACCCGTAGTCGGGCTCCGTGAGGCCGAAGCAGCCGATCTTCTCTCCCGACGCCAGCCCGGGGAGCCACTCCCGCCTCTGCTTCTCGCTTCCGAAGGCGTAGATGGGATACATGACCAGCGCCCCCTGCACCGACACGAAGGAGCGCACCCCCGAATCGCCCCGCTCCAGCTCCTGCATGATCAGGCCGTAGCAGACGTTGTTGAGTTCGGCGCAGCCGTACTCGGCCGGGAGATTGGCGCCCAGCATCCCCAGCTCCCCGATTTCGGGAATCAGTTCCGTGGGAAAACGGCGCTCCACGTACGCGTCGCCGATGATCGGGATGACCCGGTCCTCAACCCATTCGCGGATCGTGTCGCGGACCATGCGCTCCTCTTCCGACAGGAGCGCGTCGATGTCGTAGAAATCCAACCCTTCGAACCTTGCCGCCATGAGGACGGTCTCCAGAGAATTGAGTGAATGACTGTAGAAGGTTACTGCACGGGCCGGCGGGGTCCCGACCGGGCACGCAGGATGCCGTAGGTCAACTCCCGGCCGATGCGCATGCCAAGCCAGAAGGTGGCCAGGACGGCGCCGATCCAGCCGCCGATCATGATGGTCGGTTTCTCGATCAGAAAAACCCACGCCGCCAGCGCTCCGGCCAGGGCGATGCCGAACCCCACTCCGATCCGCTGTGCCTTCCCGCGGGCCGCCGCGATACACTCCTCGCACCACAGGTGACGGTCGAGGTCAGCGGCGCGGACGACCTGCCGGCAACTCGCACAGTTGAAGTCTCCGGCCACGTCCGGCAGCCGTCCCGTCCGAAGCCTCACCCCAGCCCCCCCACCACCGCCCCCGCAAACGCATCCGTCCCATCCGTCCCCCCCATGTCACGCGTCCGCGCCACCCCATCCGCGATCACCTGCTCCAACGATGCCCGAATCCTCGCCGCCACCCCCCCCTGCCCCACATGATCGAGCATCATGCACGCCGAAAGCAGCAGACTCGTCGGGTTCGCCACCCCCTGCCCCGCAATATCCGGCGCCGATCCGTGCACCGCCTCGAAGACCGCATGCGTCTCACCGATATTCCCCGCCGGCGCGAACCCCAGCCCCCCCACCAGCCCCGCCATCAGATCGCTCAGGATGTCGCCGAACATGTTCTCCATGACCAGCACGTCGAAGCGGTAGGGATCCAGCACCAGGAACATGGCGGTCGCGTCGATGATCCGGTCCTCGAAGCCGACCCGCCCGGCGTACTCGGCGGCCATCCGCTGCCCCACCTCCAGAAACAGCCCCTGGGTGTGCTTGAGGATGTTCGCCTTGTGGGCCAGCGTGACCTTGCCGCGCCCGTTCGCCACAGCGTAGTCGAAGGCGAACCGCACGATCCGCTCCGAACCGAAGCGGGTGGTGATCATGACCGATTCCGCCGCCGCCTTGGGGTCGCGCTCCATCCCGATGAAGTGCTCCACCCCGACGTACAGCCCCTCGGTGTTCTCGCGGATCAGCACCAGGTCGATGTCCTCGTAGCGCCCGCCCGGCAGGATGGTGCGCACCGGACGCACGTTGGCGAAGAGGTCGAACTCCTTGCGGATCGCCACGTTGACCGAGCGGAACCCCGACCCGGAGGGCGTGGTGAGGGGCCCCTTGAGCGCCACACGGTTGGCCTGGATCGAATCGAGCGTCTCCTTCGGGAGCGGGCTGCCCTGATACCGGAGCGCGGTCTCGCCCGCCACCCGCTCGTCGTAATCCAGCTGCGCACCCGCCGCATCAAGCACCTTCAGCACCGCGGCGGTGACCTCCGGGCCGATCCCGTCGCCGGGAATGACTGTGACGGTGTTACTCATATGTGCATATGTGTATGTGTGTAGGCCGGGCGGTGGCCGGTCCCCCGGTACGGCGTCCGCTCACTCTTCGTCCACCGCTTCGAAGTCCAGCGCCGCCGAATTGACGCAGTACCGCATCCCCCCCGGCCCCGGCCCATCCGGAAACACGTGCCCCAGGTGCGCATCACAACGGCTGCACACCACCTCGGTCCGCCGCATGAAGAAGCTCCGGTCGTCCTTCTCGCCCACATGCCCCCCCGCAGCTGGACGCGTGAAGCTGGGCCACCCCGTCCCCGAGTCGAACTTGTCCGAGGACTCGAAGAGCGCCTGTCCACAGCACACGCACAGGTACGTTCCGTCTTCCTTGTGCGCCCAGTACGCCCCGGTGAACGCCCGCTCGGTGCCCCCCTTGCGGGTGACCTTGAACTGTTCCGGCGTCAGCACCCGGCGCCATTCGCGATCGCTGCGCCGGATCTCGCCGGCACTTCGCTCCGGATCGGCGGTCTTCTTCATATCAGGTATCCTCCATCGACGGGAATCACCGCGCCCGTAATATGGCGCGAAGCCTCGGAGCACAGGAACAGGATCACCGAAGCGACATCCTGCGGGTCGCCCAGGCGGCCAAGCACGCTCCGCTCCCTGGCCCGGTCCAGGATCTCGGCCGGGACGCGCTCGGTCAGCTGCGTGGTGCGGATGTATCCGGGCGCCACCGCGTTCACGTTGATGTTCGCGGACCCCAGCTCCAGCGCCGCGCTGCGAGTGAAGCCGATCAGCCCGGCCTTCGTCGAGCAGTAGTTGACCAGCCCGAACTCGCTGGACAGACCGTGCACGGACGAGACGTTGACGATCTTCCCGAACTCCTGGGCGCGCATGATCGGGGCCGCCGCCCGCGTGCAGTAGAAGGCCCCCGACAGGTTCGTGTCGACGACGGACTGCCACTCCTCGTCGCTCATGCGCCAGAGCGCGCGGTCACGCCCGATCCCTGCGTTGTTGACCAGGAAGTGCAGCCCCCCGAGCCGGTCGTGCGCCTGGGCGATGAACGCGGACGCTTCGCCGGGCTCGCGCACGTCGGCTGCCCGCGCGAAGACACGGACGTCCCTGCCCTGCAGCATCTCGCATGTCTCCTCGGCCATCCGCCGGTCGTCCTCGCCGGTGTCCAGGTAGTTGAAGGCGACGTTGGCGCCGGCATCCGCGAAGGCCATCACGGTGGCGCGCCCGATCCCGCTGGAGCCGCCGGTGACCACCGCCACCCTCCCCCGCAGCGACTCGCCCTCCGCCTCCACATCGGGCGCCGTCTCGGTCCCCACCCGGCTCAGCAGTTCCTCCACCGCCTCGCCGATCCCGCTGCCACCCTGACCGCGGGACGCCCGCGCCCCTCCACCCGGCACCTCGCTCACGCCGACGCTCCCATGTGCTTGATCGACCGTCCCTCGACCAGGAACACCACCTCCTCGGCGATGTTCGTGGCCAGGTCGCCGATGCGCTCCAAATTCTGCACCACCAGGATCATCTCGAGGCCGGGGCTGATGTAGCGGGGCTGCTCCAGCATGTAGGAGACGATGATCCGGAAGGCCGAGCGCCGAAGATCGTCCACCCGCTGATCGCGCGCGATGACGCTCCTCGCTTTCTCCACGTCCCGGGTCACCATGGCGTCCAGGGCGTCGCCGAGCATGCCGCGGACCTGCCCCCCGATCTCGTCGATCTCCAGGATGTCGGGAAGCGGAGGGTGCCGGATCAGACGGCGGCTTGACTTGGCGATGTTGACGGCGTGGTCGCCGACGCGCTCGATGTCGTTGGACGCCTTGAGCGCCACGAACACCAGCCGCAGGTCGCCGGCCATCGGATGCCGGAGCGCGAGGAGCTCGAGCACGCGTTCGTCCATCTCGACCTCGAGCTCGTCGATGCGGTCGTCGGCCTCGCGCACCAGCTGGGTCATCCCCTGGTCCCGCGCGCCCAGTCCCTCCATCGCCATGCGCACCAGTTCCTCGGCACGGCCGCCCATCTCCAGCAACAGCTGCTGCAGGCGGTCGAGTTCGCCCTCGAAGGGACCGCGAACGGGCAGGGGGTCGGTCATTCGATCCGGCCGGTCAGGTAGGATTCGGTGCGACGGTCGCGCGGGTTGGTGAACAGCGCCTCGGTTGGACCGTACTCGATCAGCTCTCCTCCGGCCAGATAGGCGGTGAAGTCGGAGAGGCGCGCGGCCTGGCGCCGTCCGTGCGTGGCCAGAACGATCGTGTACTCCCGCTTGAGAGAGTGGATGAGCGATTCGATGCGCGCGGTGGCGGCGGGATCGAGAGCCGTGGTCGGCTCGTCCAGCAGCAGCACGTCGGGCCTCAGTGCCAGCGTGCGCGCAATGCAGAGACGCTGCTGCTGCCCCGCCGACAGCTGTATGGCGGGCCGGTCGAGATCCTCGGCCACCTCGGACCAGAGGCCGGCCGCGGCGAGAACCTCTTCCACCAGCTCCAGCACGTCGCCGCGGTAGCCGCCGGCGCGGGGTCCGAAGGCAACGTTGTCGAAGATCGAGCCCGGGAAGAGGGTCGCCTGCTGGAACACCATGCCGATGCGCCGCCGCACCTCGACCGGGTCGACCTCGTCCCCGTGCAGGTCGACGCCGTTGAAGCGCACCGTCCCGGTCGTCGCCACGCCCGGCGTGAGCTCGTTCATGCGGCTGAAGGCGCGCAACAGCGTCGTCTTGCCACCCCCCGAGGGACCGATCACCGAGACGACCCGTCCCCGGGGGACCGCGAACGTCACGTTGGCCAGCACCGTTCTCCGACCGAACCGCACGGTGAGGTCTTCCGCGGCGAGGACGGGGACCGCCGCACCGGTGGTGGACGGGTCGCTCACCGGGAGACTCTCCGCACGCGCCGGCCGACGGCCCGCGCCACCAGGTTCATGACGAGCAGCACCAGGAGGAGGGCGACACCCGCGCCCGCCGCCACGGCCGCGAAGTCCTGCTGCGAGCGCGTGCTCCATGCGAAGACCTGCGTCGGCAGCGACGTGAGCGGATCGGCCGGCGTGAGCGGGGCGAAGGTCATGAAGGAGACCGCGCCCAGAACGAGGAGCGGCGCGGCCTCGCCGGCCGTGCGGGTGAAGGCGGCGCAGTTGCCCGTGACGATCCCGGACGCCGCCGCCGGGAGGACCTGGCCGCGAACGACCTGCCACCTCGTCGCACCCAGGCTGTACGCCGCCTCGCGGAGCCCGCGCGGCACCGCGCCAATGGCCGCCCGCGACGTCACGATCACCGTGGGAAGCGCCAGCGCGGCCAGCGTGCAGGCACCAGCCAGCAGGCTCGGGCCCATGCCCAGGCCTCGCACGAAGAGCGCGAGCCCCGCCACCCCGTACACCACCGACGGCACCGCGGCCAGATTCGCCACCGCCCCACCCACCACCGCCGCCACCCCCGTGCGCGACGCGTATTCCTCGAGATAGACCGCCGTGCCGACCCCGACCGGCAGCGCGAACGCGACCGTCAGCGCGGCGAGCCAGAGCGTCCCCGCCAGCGCCGGTCCGATCCCCGCGCGATCCGCCACCCGGGACGAGGGATCGAAGAGGAAGCCGAGGTCGGCTGCGCTCCAGGCCTTGCCGGCCAACACGACGGCCATGGTGAGGAAGGCGGCCGCGACCAGCGCGGTCACCACCCCACACGCCGTGCCGATCCGGTCACGGCTAGGTCCCGTGCCCCTCACCCCACACCCCCCGCACGCCGCCGCGACCTCAGAAACCTGCCCGTGGCGTGCAGCCCCCAGGTCACCACGAACAGGACCGCGCTCACCGCGAAGAAGGCGCCGTACTGAACCGTGCCCGAAGGCGCATCGCCCAGGCTCGACTGCGCGATGAAGGCGGTGAGCGTGCGGATGCCTTCCAGCGGACTCCAGGTGAGCTGCGCCTGGTTGCCCGCCGCGAGCGTCACGATCATGGTCTCGCCGGCGGCGCGGGCCATCGCCAGGAGCACCGCCGCGACGATCCCGGGGGCGGCTGCCGGAACCAGCACCCTGGCCACGACCCAGCCGCGGCCGGCACCGAGCGCGAGGCCCGTCTCCATCAGCGCCGCGGGCACGGCCTTGAGCGCGCTCCGCGTGAGCACGACAACGGTGGGAAGGATCATGAGGCCCACCGCGAGGCAGGCCGACAGGCCGTTGAAGGCTTCCGTGCCGGGCCACAGCGTGCGGAGCAGCGGCGTCACGAAGGTGAGGGCAAAGTAGCCGAAGACCACGGTCGGGACGGCCGCCAGCACCGTGATGGCCGCGGCAAGGAACCGCTCCGCCCGGCCACCGGCGTAGTGCTCCAGGTAGACCGCGGTCATCAGCCCGGCAGGAACCGCGAAGAACGCCGCCCCTGCCGTGATCTGCGCGGTGGCGGCAAGCAATGGAAGCACCCCGAAGCGGGGCTCTTCGGCGAAGGGAGTCCAGGTCGCCTCGGTGAAGAAGCGTGTCGGCGAAACCGCCCCGAAGAAGCGTACCGTCTCGACGCCGAGAACCCCCACCACCGCAACGAGAACCACGGCGGTCGCCACCGTGCAGGCCAGGAAGACCGGGCGGGCCAGCCGGTCGGCCATTCCCCGCGGAGCCTGCCGGTTCCCGAAGACTCCCGCGGCCATCAGGAGGATCCCGCCCCCGCTGCCGCCAGCAGCGCAAGGCTGCGCTCGTACTCCCCGGCGGGAAGCGGCGCGTAACCCACCTCTTCAGCCAGCCGCTGGCTCGCAGCCACGTAGTAGGCCACGAACGTGTACATGTTGTTGTACATCTTGTTGTACATGTCGGTGGTGTAAATGTAGAGGTCACGCGCCAGGGGACCGTAGCGGCCATCTCCGACCGTCGCGGGCGTGGGGCGCTCGCAACCGAACCCCGTGTCCACGCCGAGCGCGCGCACCCGGTCCTCGTTCGCGGCGTAGCTGGCCGATCCCAGGTATCCCAGCGACCACGGGCTGCCGGCCACGCCGCGCGCGATCAGGTGATCGTCTTCGGTCAGGTAGTGATCGGAGCGGCTGGCCCCGGCGCGCCCCATGACCACGGAGGTGAAGAAGTGGTAGGTGCCCGACACGTTGCCGGGCCCGAAGAGACGAATCCTCTCCGGCGGCAGCCCCGGCCTCAGGTCGCGCCAGGTCGTGACGGTGCTGCCCGGCTCCCACAGCCGTCTGAGCTCGGTCATGGTCATGCAGCTGACTGCTTCGTTGCCGGGGTTGACGACCACCGCGACACCGTCGCGCGCGACGGGGAGGGCCAGGTAGCCGATTCCCGCGCTCCGGCAGCGCGCCGACTCGGCGGCGGTCATGGGGCGGGACGCGCCGGCAATGTGGACCTCGCCCGCGCAGAACCGCCGCAGCCCCCCGGCCGTCCCCGACACGCGCACCACGATGCGCGACCCGGGGTGCTCGTGCGCGAACTCCTCGGCCACCGCTTCCGAGAGCGGGTAGAGGCTGCTCGAGCCGTCGACAACCACGACGCGTCCGCCCTCTCCCGCGTCGGGAGAGCAGCCCGTCAGGAGGGTCGCGAGCAGGGGGAACGCCGCGGCGGCCCGCGGAAATGGGGGGACAGCGACCATCATGTCGGGAGCACCTCCGCCCTCTCACCCCGGTGAACCGGCACGCTGAAGGAAATCGTCGTACCCGATCCCCAGACACTCTCGGCCGAGACCTCTCCCCCCATGCTCGATACCAGGTGGCGCACGATCGCCAGCCCCAGTCCCGTCCCCCCCTCCCGCCGCGACCGCGCCGCGTCCACCCGGTAGAAACGCTCGAAGATCCTGGGCAGGGATGCGGCCGGAATGCCCGCGCCGTTGTCCCTGACGGAGACCACCACATGGCCGCCGCGGGAACCGACCACCACGACGATCCGCCCGCCTTCCTCCGGAACATACCTGAGCGAGTTCTCGAAGAGGTTGCGGAAGATCTGGTACACGGCCGCCTCATCCCCGACCACCTCGCCCGCGCCCACCACCTCGAACTCGACCCCGCGCCGCGCCGCCTCCCCCTCCTGCTCCTGCCACGCGGCCCACGCGACCTGGTCGACGTCGAGCCGCTCCCTCTCCGGCCGCCACGCGCCCGACTCGTAGCGGGAAAGATCGAGCAGATCGTCCACCAGCCGCTGGAGCCGCACGGTGTTGTCTTCGATCGACAGCAGGAACTTCTGCCGCAGCTCCCCGGGCAGAGCCCCGTCCATGACCGTTTCGGCGGCCGCGCGGATCACCGTGAGCGGCGTCTTGAGCTCGTGCGACGCGTTGGCCACGAAGTCCGAGCGGACCGCCTCCAGGCGCCGCATCTCGGTCACGTCCACGAGGAGGACCACCGAACCTCCCCCGGTGCCCATCTTGGTGCGGACCTCCAGCTCGCGACCGCCGATCGTGACCTCCAGCCTGCCCTCGGGGCGAATGACCGACGCTTCCAGAAGGTCGCGCAGGACCGTATCGCGCACGATCGACCCGACCGGCGCAAAGGCCGGCACCTCGCTCAGGCCGAGGAGATTCCTCGCGGCGGGATTGATGCGCAGGATCCGGGCGTCGCTGGTCAGGGCCATCAGTCCCTCGCCGACCTCGTCCATGAGCTGCGCCAGTTCTTCGCGTTCCCGCGACACCCGCGCGACCTGCTCCTCGAGTTCGGCCCTGATCCGGTTCGCCGACGAAGCCAGCCGGGCCAGCTCCGTCATCCCGGAGAGCTTGATGCGCGGACCCGGGGGCCGGCCCGCGGCCATCCGGGTGAGCAGACGCCTCACGTCGTCGAGCGCTCCGGTGACCACGCCGATGCCCCGGTGGGTCAGGATGAGGACGATCAGCCCACCTGCAAACACACCCGCACCCACCAGTCGCGCGACTCGGGCAGCGGCGTCCTGCATGGGGCCCACGGGGTCGCCCACGCGGATCACCACCGGCTCACCTTCCCGGTAGAGGCGGGCCGCGCTGAAGAGGTAGCGCCGGCCGTCCACGAGGCTGGCGCGCCGCGACGAGGCGCTGACGCGAAGAAGCGCCCCCTCCACCTCGATGCGCCCGCCGCGGTCCGCCAGGGTGTCCGCGGTCGCCGGGTCGAGGTCGGAATCGGCCAGCAGCGCCATCTCGCTGTCGAAGACGCTGACCCGGTAGCCGGTGGCGAGGGCCAGGGCCGCCGCCACGCTGTCCAGGGGCTGGGCGCGGGAAGCGCGCAGTTGCTCGGCACCCAGGGCCGCGGCCGCGCCGAGGCGCCTCTCACCCTGGCCGTACAGGGCCTCCGCCGCCGCCCAGCGCGCCACCCCCCACGCAGACGCGGCCACCAGGACCACCGCACCTGCACCGAGCGCCCATGCCGCCGAACGAAGCGGGATCCTCATGCCGGCAGCCCGCGGCGTACCCCGCCGGCCAGGGCGCCCGGCGTCAAGCGGCCGGCTCCTCCCCCGCCCCGCGCAAAATGCTCATCACCTCGTCCTCGCTCAGCGTGTGGTCCGAGTTCTTGGCCCGCGCGAAGATCCGCTGGCAGAGCGCCGCGTCGTCAGGATCGTACCCGCGCTGCGCCAGCCAGTACCTGACGTTGGAGACCCCAGACATGGGCCCGATCTCGATCTCCTGCCGCCGGCCGACCATCGCGGCCGGCACCCCCGAGTAGACACGGTCGGCAAGCCAGTTGGCCCCCTTGGCCTGTGCCTTGACGATCGCGGCCGCGTGCACTCCGGTGGCGGTGCGGAAGGCGTCCGAACCGAGGACGGGGTAGTTGGGGGGAAGGGGTACGCCGCACTCGCGGGCGACCAGTTCACAGTAGTCGGCCAGGCGGGTCAGATCGGCGTCGTGCACCCCGGCCAGCGCGAGGTTGACCAGCAGGAGATCCATCTGGACGTTGCCCACCCGTTCACCGATCCCCATCGCGGTCGCGTGGATGCGGTCGGCGCCGGCCTCGATGGCGACCAGGGCGTTGGCGAGGCCCAGTCCCCGGTCGCGGTGGCCGTGCCAGTCGATCTTCACATTCGCGCCGGAAGGGTCCACGATCTCGCGCTTGACGAAGCGGACGAGGGCCCGGACTCCCGAGGGCGTGGCGTGGCCGACCGTGTCGGAGAGGCAGATCCTGCGTGCCCCCCACCGGATGGCGTTGCCGTAGAGGACTTTCAGCGTCTCTCCGTCCGCCCGGGTCGTATCCTCCGTCACGAACATGACCGGCAGGCCCTCCCGAACGGCGAACGAGACCGATTCCTCGGCCGTCCGCAGCATCCCGTCGATGGTCCACCCCTCGGCGAAGAGCCGGATGGGCGAGCTGCCGATGAAGGCGCACACTTCAAGTGGGACGCCGGTCTCGTGGGAGATTTGCACGGCGGGCTGAACGTCGGCCAGCATGGTGCGGCAGGCGCAGTTGGCCGTGATCGACAGATTCGCGTCGCGGATCTCCTCGCAGAGGCGGGTGATGTCGGCCACTGCCCGCGGACCCGCGCCGGGAAGCCCGATGTTCGCGGTGTGGATCCCCAGCTCGTCCATCATGTGAAGGAGTTCGATCTTGGCGCCGATCGGCGGGTCGATGACCGAGGGGGACTGCAAGCCGTCGCGCAACGTCTCGTCGTCCAGCTCGACGTGTCGGCCCCACGCAAGAGTCTCGAACTCCTCCACATTCCAGTCGTGAATCAGGGGACCGTCATCCATCGTGGCTCCGTTCGGTTGGTTGTGGGGCCGGCAGTCCCACAGGGTTTTCGGTCCGGCCGCGCATCTCGGGCACGGCACCGCGTGACCGCTTTCAAGATTGCCATACCCCGCTACCCGGGGAAAGAACCCTCAGCTGATCCGGGAGGGTGTCGGTTGACCTCGGACGCGGGTTTTGGACAGCTTCCAGAAGCCCCTCGAACACACATTCAAGTATCGGGGAGGAGTCAAAATGTGGAAGGGATTCACCGAACGTGCGGCTCGCACCAGCCCTGACAGCAACGACCCCGTTCTGGCGGGGCGCACCTACGCCATACCCTTCGATCCTGTGTGGAGGGCGGCGCTGGAGCTGTCGCGCGGCGGGCTGAGCGGATGGACGCTGGTCAGCTCCGACGACCAGCTGGGCGTGATCCGCGCCGACGTGCGCAGCCCTCTTCTCCCGCTGGAGGCCCACGCCCTGGTCTCCGTGACGCTGGACCCCGACGGTCAGACGCGCGTCGACATGTCCGCCCTGGGCAACCACCGCGGGGGCGACCTGCGCGTGAACTACCGCAGGATCAGACACTTCTTTCGCTCTCTCGACCTCTCGCTCGACGTCCAGCCCGGACAGATCCTGGAACCGTGGTCACCGGCGCGGCATGCGGCGTGACGCGCGGCGGCAGCGGCCGGTGAGACAGGGGACACCGGCCTGGACCGCGATCGTGCTCGCTGCGGGAGTGTCCGCGACAGCGTGCTCCGGAAGCGGATCGGACACCGGCAACGCCGACGACTCCCCCGACTCCGGTCGCTCCGAGGCGGCAAACACGGGCTCGGGAATAGCCACGGGTACCGTCTACCAGCGGTCCGTGGTCTTCGTCGACGTGTCGGGCGAGACCACCATGTTCGTGCCCTGGGACTTCGAGAACATCACCGGGGATGACGGTGTGCGACGCTTCCTTCGGGGCTGGCTCGGGCGCGGCGGCCAATGGGAGCAGTTCGCGGACGAGACCTGGGTCACGCCCACGACCCGAACCCCGTGGCGCATCCTGCCCCGGGGCACGGCGCGGATGGTGGTGGGGCTCGACGACGTGCTGCGCGAGATCTACTTCCAGGAGGGGATCGCCGACCTCTCGGTGCAGCCCGGCGAGGCCATCGCCGAGTGGAGCGGGCAGCGCGGCGACAGCTGGCGACTACTTCGCGGCTCCGCGAGCCTTTCCGGCGCGGAGTACCCGGGGGTGGTGGTCGACGCCTACATCCCGCGAGCGAACACTTCCGGCCAGACCTCCGAATGGGGACTGCTGATCGGTGACGGGCCGCTCTACCTGCTCGTGGCCGACGTCGACGGAACCGGGAACTCCCGTGCGTGGGCGTGGCATGTCGGCGAAGAGATCTCCTGGCCCACCGTCACCCTCGCGTGGGGAGAGTCCCGCAGCTTCGAGCGCGCCCGCCGCGACATACCGGTGAAGTGGCGGTTCCGGTCCAGCGACGGCAGCCTGGCGGGCGAAATCGAGTCCGTGAGTTCGGAGCTGGAGGCGCTCGCGGGGGAGGGCCCGATCCTTCCCGTGCTCGGCGTCTACGAGGTGGCGGGACAGGTCACGGTCGGCGACGAGCAGATGGCCGTGAAGGGTTTCGTGCGGCACCTCCAGAGGTGAGCCGCCGCTGATGAGCGAAGCGATCATCAAGGCGATCGTCACGATCCTGGCCGGGGCGGTGGCCGGGGGGCTGACCAACACGGTGGCGATCTGGATGCTCTTCCACCCCTACCGTCCCCCGTCGTTGGCCGGACGGCGTCTCCGCTTCCTTCACGGCGCGATCCCCAAGAACCAGCCTCGGCTGGCTTCTGCGATCGGACGCGCGGTGGGAACCCGTCTCCTCACCGAGGAAGACCTGACCCAGGTGCTTCGCCAGCCC
Organism: Longimicrobiales bacterium; assembly: GCA_965211795.1. GTDB lineage: Bacteria > Gemmatimonadota > Gemmatimonadetes > Longimicrobiales > Gaopeijiaceae > Bin94. Next base: position 677,708 of record OZ242973.1, on the reverse strand, counting down.
GAATTCCGCGAAGCCTTCGACGACGGATTGGCCCGCTTCCTCCACGAGGTCCTCGATGTCGAGCGCGGGTCGCTGGCCGAACTTCTCGGACCGGAGGTCATGGAGGAGGTCGACGCCATCGTGGGCGAGGTGCTCGATCACTCCGCGGACAGGATCGAGAGCTACGTGCACTCCGAGGCCTTCGAGGAATCGGTCGAGGGGCGGGCGGGCGCACTGGCGGAGATGGTGGCCGACGAACCGGTCGGCGACCTCCTTACGCCGGCGCGGGAGGCGCGGATCACCGAGTCCGCCGAGGAGTGGATCGACGGCGCCGTCACCGGCGAGGCCTTCCGCGAAATGGTGGGGAAGTACGTGCGGCGCGCCTCGGAAAAGATGCTCACCGCCGACCGGACGATCCAGGACATCCTTCCCCCGGGCGTGGCCGGGACGCTGGAGCGGGCGGTCGAGGGCTACGTGCCGCTGGCGATCCAGCGTTTGGGGTCGATCCTGGACCGGCCCGAGGCGCGCAAGCGCATCGAGCGCGCAGTCAAGGACGTCCTCCAGCGCTTCATGCACGACCTCAAGTTCCACCAGCGTGTCGTGGCCCGCCTGGTGATGACCGAGGACACCGTGAAGAAGGTCCTCCGGACCCTCGAAGTGGACGGGGCCGAGAGGATCCGGACGATGCTCAGGGAGCGTCCCCTGAAGGAGGCGATGGCCAGGGGGATCGGAGAGGCGATCGCCGACCTCCTGAGCCGCCCCATGAACGAGGTCTTCGGCAACCCGGACGACGAGGCGGTGATCCGGGCGTGCAACACCATCGAGTCGTGGATCGTCGACCTGGCGCGGGATCCGGCCACCCGCACCTTCGTGACCGGCAGGATCGAGGAGGGGCTGTCCCGTGCGTCGAGCGGCACCTGGGGCGAGCTCATCGGCGGCATTCCCCCCGAGCGGATCTCGCAGTGGGTGGTCCGGGCGGCACGCAGCGAGATCGCCGACAAGGCCTACCGCCAGGGAGCCCATGCGCTGGCCACGGCGATTCTGGAGCGGCCCATCGGGCGGCCGGGACGGTTTCTGCCCGAGGGCGCCGTCCCGAAGATCGAACGGGCCCTGAGCGAGCCCCTGTGGGAGTGGATCCAGGATCAGATCCCGCCGGTGGTGCGCCGGCTGGACGTGGCAGGCCGGGTGGAGACGAAGGTGATGGAACTGCCGGTCGAGAGGATGGAGCAGATGGTCCGCGGGGTTACCGAACGGGAACTGCGGATGATCATCTACCTCGGCTACGCCCTGGGCGCGACCATCGGCGGCATCATGGTCGTGGTCGATTCCCTTTTCGGGTAGACGCAGCGCGCCGGCCCTTGGCGTCCGGCGGCTTCCTCGTGGGCGCGGCGGTGTGGAAGTAGCGGCGCGACCGGCGCTTGTGCGAACCGCGCGCCACCCGTCTGAGAAAGTCGATGGGGGTGAAGTACCGCTTGGTTCGATGCCTCAGCCTGGTCTTCCGGCCGAGCATCCGCTCGAGTTCCTGCAGGTCGTCCTCGTGGTGGACTCCCGTCCGTTTCCGGTCGCGGCCGTGCAGCTTCCACCGCTCCGCCTTCACGCCGCTGTTTCCGGCCTTGCCCGGCAGACCGAGCAGTACGCCCAGCGCCAGAGCCGCGATCCCGAGAAGGATCTTGACCATGAGCGTCACGGTTTCCCTCCCCCCTGCCCGCCCGCCGACTCCAGGCGTTTGCGGGCCTCGGCCAGATAGCCCGTCTCGAGCCCGATCAGGTGCGAGATCTTTCTCATGATGTGGTCCTCCCGGGCCGCGAGTTCACCGTCGGCCAGCACCACGCCCCACATCGCTTCGGCGAGCACCAGCTTCTGCCCCGTGGAGTAGTGCGTCTTGATCAGGTTGGTGAAGCCCCACAGGTCCACGCTTCCCCGCCTCTCGTCCTCCGCCAGCATGATCAGCTCGTCGGCAGCCTCGCTCTTCAGACCGAAGTGGCGCCGCACCAGACCGCGCAGGTGCCTGCGTTCGTCCCTGCTGAAGAAGTCGTCGGCGTTGGCAACCTCCAGGAGAAGTGCGCACGCCGCGATGCGCAGTTCGTCCGGGCCCGGTCCGCGCCCGGCATCGTCCGCCGGCGGGGCCATCTCGCGAAAGAAAAATGACTTGATTCGGTCGATCATATGTTTGTCCGCACGTCAGCCACACTCCTCCTGGACCCAGTCAAGATAGGCCGGATTTCCGTCCGCCACCTCCTGTACGAGGAGCTCGGGCACTTCGTACGGGTGAAGCGCCCGCGCGCGTTCGAGGACCCGGGGAACCAGCCGGTGAACCGTCTTCAGGATCACCAACACCTCCTCGTCGCGATGGACCGTCCCCTCCCAGCGATAGAGGCTCACTGCCCCGGGCACAATGTTGCCACAGGCCACCAGTCGCTCGTCCAGCAGACTTCGGACAACCTTCTCAGCCACATCCGCCCCGGGGGCCGTCATCAGAACCGTGACCACCGCATCCTCAGTTGATATCACAATAGTATCACATTGATATCACGGCGTGAACATCGTCTTCTCGACGGACTCCGGACGGTAGAACGACTCGATCAGGTCGGCGTATTTCGCGTTCACCGCGGTTCGCCTCACCTTCTGGGTCGGGGTGAGGGTACCGTCCTCGACGGAGAAGGCCTCGGCGATGAGCCCGATCTTCTTCGGCGTCTCGAAACGCGCCAGATCACGGAGTTCGCCGAAGAATTCGTCGTGGAGGAGTTGCTGGCACCGTGCGTCGCTGAGCAGCGCCCCCCCGTCGGAAGCGTCCAGCCCGGCCGCCTCGGCCCAGCCCCCGAGCCGTTCGAAGGCCGGCACCACGAGCACCGAAACGAACTTGCGCCCCTCGCCGATGACCACCGCCTGGTCGACGTAGGCGTTCTTCTTCAGCATGTTCTCGATCATTTGGGGTGCGATGTACTTCCCGCCCGAGGTCTTGATCAGGTCCTTCTTGCGGTCGGTGATCTTCAGGTAGCCGTCGCTGCTCAGCTCGCCGATGTCGCCGGTGCTGAACCAGCCGTCCTCCGAGATCACCTCCTGCGTCATCTCGTCGAGTCCGTAGTAGCCCTTCATGACCTGCGGACCCCGGATGAGGATCTCGCCGTCGTCGGCGATCCTGACCTCGGTACCGGGCACGGGCTTGCCCACGGTGCCGACGCGGAAGTCCCCGAAGGTGTTCACGTTGGTGACGGGAGAGGTTTCGCTGAGTCCGTAGCCCTCCAGGATCGTGATCCCCGCGCCGAGGAAGAAGCGGTTGATTTCGGGGGCCAGCGCCGCGCCGCCGCTGACGAAGAAGCGCAGGCGGCCACCGACCGCGGCCCGGATCTTCGAGAAGACCAGACGGTCGGCGAGTCCGTACTGCAGCCTCAGCAGAGCCGACGGCGCCGTTTTCGCCTCCCTGTGCAGCGCCATCCGCCGCCCGACCCCCGTCGCCCACCCCACCAGCCTGCCCTTCACGCCGGTCGCGCTCATGACGCTCTGATACACCTTCTCGTAGAGGCGCGGCACCGAGACCAGCACCGTCGGGCGCAGCACCTTCATGTCGGCGGCCACGGTCTCGATCGCGCCGTGCGTCACCGTGCATCCGCCGGCGAAGAACATGTAGTCGACCATGCGCTGGAGGACGTGAGAAAGGGGAAGGAACGAGATGCTCACGTCGCCGGGGGCGACTTCCAGGATCTGCGCCGACGCCCAGATGTTCGACGCCACGTTGTTGTGGGTGAGCATGACCCCCTTGGGCGTGCCGGTGGTGCCCGAGGTGTAGATCATCGTCGCGACGTCATCGGGAGCCGCCTTCTTCGCCTCGGCGAGGAAATCGTCGCTGGTGGCGTCGTCGCCGCGGGCGAGGAAATCGTCCCAGGAGACCGCGCCGTCACCCGCCGCCGATGCGTCGAAGACTACGACCTGGATCTCGCGGGTCAGCCCGCTCGCGGTCTCGCGCACCTTCTCGAGCTGCTCCGCGTCGGAGACGAAGACGAGCGCCGCGCCCGAGTCCTCCAGGATGTAGGCGACCTGGTAGGCCGGAAGCGTGCTGTAGATCGGCACGTCGACCACGCCCGCGCACAGGCACGACCAGTCCGCCAGCGCCCACTCGACGCGGTTTTCCGAGAGGATGGCCGCGCGGTCGCCGCGCTTCAGCCCCGACCGGATCAGCGCCGCCGCACCCCGCCGCGCCTCGTCGCGCACCTGGTTGTAGGTGCAGGTGCGCGCCGCCCCTCCGGTGACGTTGTAGGCACCGTGGTCACCGTGTTTTGCAACCGTGTCGAGGAAGAGTTCGACCAGGGTGCCGGTCGGCACCTCGGCAGGGGTTGAGAAGTAGTTGATCGTGTCGGACATGGTGGACTAGCGGTCCTTGGATAGAGCCGCCCGAGCACCGCGAGTGGTGAGGCGCCGGGCTGGCAAGGCGCGACGAAAGGGGAATAGCGGCGCTATTCGCCCGAGGAGCAACGCAGAGCGAAGCCCTCGATTGACGATATGTATACTGCATATGACAAAAAGTAATCTTTTTTTTACATAGCAAAGAGGTGAAGCGAAGCGTCCAGCCCGGATGCATCGCCGCTCGAATGCCGGGGGGATTCTGTCCACGGGCCGCCTATCCCCCTTCAATGACGATCTCAAGGTCCAGGTCCCGTCTCAGGGAGAAGAGGACCGAGCAGTACTTTTCGCGGGAAAGTTCGACCGCGCGTTCCACCTTGGAGCGGCTCCCGGGCGCCACCCCGGTGACGGAGAACACGAGCTGGGCGGCGCGGTAGTGGCGGGGCGGCTCGTCCCGGCGTTCGCCCCGGGCGGTGACATCCAGGCTGTCGAAGGGCACGCGCCCCTTTTCGAGGATGACCTTGATGTCGATGGCCATGCATGCGGCCACCGCGGTGAGCACCAGGTCCATCGGCGACGGCCCGGTGGCCGAGTCACCGTCGACCACGAGTTGCGGGCCGTCGGTGGGGCCACCGTCGAAGACCAGGCCCGAACCGGTCCAGGAGAGCCGAACTTCCTTGTCCGCCTTCATGCGCTCACCTGATTCAGGATTCTTCGGGCTCCGCGTCTTCCTCCGCCCCGCCCTTGAGTTCCGCCAGTGTCCGCCGTGCGTGCTCGACGTAGTCCTGCGCCTCGGCGTCGCCGGGCGGATTGGCGAGGAACGCGTCCAGGTGCGCAACCGCCTCGCTCGCAGAGCCGTGGCGCAGCATCAGAAACGCCAGGCCGTAGTGCGCTCCGGGAGACTCCGGGTTTCTGTGGAGGACGTGCCGGTAGGTCTTGATGGCTTCCTCCTCCATGCCGATCCGCGTGTACGCGATCGCGATCTGCTGCAGGACGATCGGGTCTCCCGGGGCCTCCTTCAGCGCCAGGCGCAGCGAGGTGAGGGCCTCATGGTGCTTGCCCTCCTGGGCGAGCAGGAGCCCCTCTTCGTAGTAATCGATTCGCTCGGCCCTCACGGGCCCGCCGAAGATCTTGTTCCATAGCGACATGGACGAAGGTTACCGTCCTGATCCGGGGATGCGCGAACCCGCTACGCCGACGTTTGGGTGGTCGTTACAAGGTATCGGTTTCGCTGGCGCGGACCAAGGTGGCGGCAGGGATTCGATCACCTATTTCACGTCCCCCATGAGGCGCTTCATGAAGGGGCTGACGATGACCGCGACCAGACCGCCCCCGCCGATGATCAGGGCAACGTTCATGAAGAGCGGTGACGGATCGAGACCCTCGAGCCGCCCGGCCACCCGTCCGGCGATGAGGTTCCCGAGGGCCGCCGCGACGAACCAGACGCCCATCATCTGCCCGACCCGGGTACGAGGAGCCAGCTTCGTCATCGCCGACAACCCGACGGGAGAAAGCGCCAGCTCGCCGACGGTGTGCAGGAAGTACATGACGACGAGCCAGGACGGCGACACCGGAGAGCCCGGCGTCGCGTTGGCGGCGCCCCAGGCGATCACGAAGAAACCGGCCGCGAGACCCAGGAGCCCGAGGGCGAACTTCATCGGCACGGACGGGTTGGCCTGACGGTTGGCCAGCCACACCCAGAACCACGCAAAGACGGGCGCCAGGATGACGATGAAGAGGGCGTTCACCCACGCGAACCAGCTGGCCGGAAACTCCCAGTCTCCGATCATCCGGTCCGTGAAGTCGCGCGCGAAGAGGCTGAGCGAAGTCCCCGCCTGTTCAAAGCCGGACCAGAAAAGCGCCGCCAGCAGGAAGAGCCAGAAGATCACCACGACCTTCTTGCGCTCTTCGGAGTCGTGGCCACCCCAGAACAGCACGTAGAAGAAGTAGACGCCCATGATTCCCAGAATGATGTAGGTCATGTACTCGGCAATACCGGCCAGACCCACGGGAATCGTGCCGTTGGACACCAGCAGCCCGAAAGCGACCAGGGCCACGGCGATGGCCGTGCAGGTACCGAAGAACGTCCGGCCGGTGCGGGCCACCGCCTCGGGAGTCTTGTCGGTACGCAGGATCCCGGCGTTTCCCAGATTGCGGTAGCCGAGCCGGAACTGGATCAGCCCGGCGACCATGCCGATCCCGGCCAGCGAGAACCCCAGGTGCCAGTTGTACCCTTCCCCCAGCAGACCGCAGAGGAACGGCCCGAGCATGGCTCCGATGTTGATCCCCATGTAGAAGATCGAGAACCCGGCGTCGCGCCGCGCTCCTCCTTCGGGGTAGAGGTCGGCCACCACCGCGCTCACATTGGGCTTGAGCAGCCCCGTGCCGATGACGATCAGGACCAATCCCTGGAAGAACGTGAACTGTGTCGGAATCGCCATGCTGAAATGACCCGCCGCAATGATGCAGCCTCCGACGAAGACCGCCTTGCGCTGACCCCACAGCTGGTCCGCGACCCAGCCGCCCGGCAGAGCGAGCAGATAGACGAAGCTCGTGTACAGTCCGTAGATGGCACCCGCGGTCACGACATCGAACCCGAGCCCCGGGTTCGTGCCGATCGTCACGCCGGTCAGGTACAGCGTCAGAAGCGCACGCATCCCGTAATAGGAGAAGCGCTCCCACATCTCCGTGAAGAAGAGCGTGGGGAGCCCTCGCGGGTGACCCGGGAAAAGGCCGGGTTCGAACTCGATCCCTTTTGGAGTCGGCATGTGCGCCTCTGGGTGGTGGGAAGCTTGATGGCGTCCGACGGGCAACCTACGGTCCGGGGCGCCCGGGGGCGAGTGGGGCAGTCCGGCGCGGGGTCAGGGCATGCGCCCGTCAAGGATCGTGCGCAGCACCCCTGTATCGATGTTGCCCCCGGAGACCACCGCTACGACGGGACCCTCGTCGATTCCCGGCAACCCTTTCAGCGCTGCCGCCACCGAAGTCGCCCCCGCCCCCTCCGCCACCACACGGCCGCGCTCGAACAGCACCCGGATCGCCTCACAGGTCTCCTCCACCGAGACCACGCGCGATCCCGCGAGCGAGGCGCTCGCCAGCGGCCACATCTCGTCAAGCACGCGTGTCGATCCGATGCCGTCGACGAAAGTGTGTGTGTGGCGAATCTCGACCGGGCAACCGGCCCTCAGCGCCGCTGCGAAGGGCGCCGCGGTCTCGACCTCGGATGCGAAGACGGGCACATCCGCCCCCACCGCCGCCGCGATCCCGCACGACAACCCCCCACCCCCGTACGGCACCACGATCGCGCGCGCATCCGGCAGATCCTCGACGATCTCCAGCCCGGCCGTGCCGTTGCCCGCGATCACCGCCGGATCGGACACGGGATGCACGAAGTGACCGTCCTCGTCGGGGTGGCCGTGGTCGCGCAGCACGGCCCACCATTCGTCGAAGGGCAGCGGCACCGAGGTCGCACCGAGCCGCGCGATGGCTTCGAGCTTGTTTCGGGGCGCAGTGTCCGGCACGATCACGCGGCAGGGAACCCCCAGCCGGCGCGCCGCCAGGGCCAGTCCCTGCGCCATGTTGCCCGCGCTTCCTGTATAGACGCCGCGCTCGATCACGGCCGGATCCGCCAGCGCAAGGGCGTTGGTCGCGCCACGGACCTTGAAGGAGCCGATGGGCTGCAGGCACTCCAGCTTGACCCACACCTTGGCCGGGGCGCCGGGAACGTCCAGCGGCAGAAGCGGGGACCGTATGGCCGTCCCGGCGATGCGCGGGCGAGCGGCCCGGATCGTGTTCAGCGCGATGTGGCCGACCGGCTTCACGGCGCGTCGCGCAGGGCAGCCGCGACGCCCTCCGCGGCCCGGGCGATGCAGCGTTCGCCGATCGCGCGGCTCATTCCCCGGGCGTCGCCCAGCACACCGTTGGGAGTGACGGCGCGGAAACCGTCCCGGAAGATCCGCTCGGCCACCTCTTCGTCGAAACCGGCCACGTAGCCGGGCGCGGCGAGATCGTCCCGTACCAGTTCGGGCCTAATGCACAGCATCTCCGAACTCTCCGCGATGTCGGCGTGTCCGCCCACCCGTTCCACCACCTCCGGCGCCACCTCGGCCACCGCCTCCTTCCAGAGCTCGACGAACCCATGCAGATCGGTGTAGGCGCGCACCTCGCACCCCGGCGCGACCGCGTCCCGCAGATCGTCGAGCATCGTGGCCAGCGGCTCGAAGTTGCCCCCGTGCGAGGGGACGAAATACACCGTGCGGAACCCGTGTCGCGCCAGGCTCACGGCGTAGTCCCTGCAGATCGCCTTCAGCGTGGAACGCCTGAGCGAGAGGGTACCCGCGAAGCCCATGTGATGCTCGGAGCAGCCGACCCGGATCGTGGGCGCCACCAGGGTTCCACCCAGCCGCCGTGCGACCTCGAGCGCCAAACGGTCTCCCCGAACCGCGTCCACCAGGAGCGGAAGGTGAGGGCCGTGCTGCTCGACCGCTCCGGCGGCCACCACGACGGACGTGAAGCCGCGCGCGATGGACCGCTCCACCTCGGGCCAGGTCATCTCCTCCAGGAGAAGTTTCTGCCGGGTCATGCAGAAAGGTATGTGGCATGCGGACACCGCCGAAAGCGGACCAGCCAGGATCTCATGCCGCGAACAGTCCGGGGCTGCCAACCGGCGGGACAACCGAGTCCGGCCTTCAAGCGTCTCACGGGTGTCGCCGCCGCCGGGATGTCATGGCGGTTGTGACACCCGGTGTCGCCGCAACCCACGACACTCCGGGGCCCGGATACGACCTCAACACAGACCCCACAATGGCCGATTCAGATCACCTGCTCTTCAAGATCGACGGCGAGACGGGCCGGTCCCGCTCCCGGCTCGCCGATTTCCTCTACCCCAGGCCCGCCAAACGCGGCGTGGGCGCCATCTTCAAGTGGTGGGAGAGGCGGCGGCTTGCGTACAACGCGATCATCGCGGCGGGAGGCGCGGTTACCCTGACCGTCGCCGGGTTGGGGAATCTCCTGTTCGGCAACCCGATCACGCTGGGGCTGATTCTGACCCCGGTCGTTCCCGTGCTGCTGGCGGCGAATGCGTGCTACACCCTGGGGCCCATCGTCGAAAGCCTGGCCCACAAGCTGTGGGGCCGCGAGGTCCTGCCGGTCGGGCCGCACCTCTTCCGTGCCGGACTGATCTTTTCCGTCGGGCTGACCCTCGTTCTGCCCATGATCCTGCTCGGTTTCTTCTTCGTGGTCCGTGTGCTGGAGGCGCTCATTTAGCCCGCGGTCGCCAGCTCAACCCAACTCCCGTCCCACATTTGCCTTACGGCCCCTCGACCACCATTTTCCGCCCTGATGGACCCCCAACGGATCAGCCCGCGGACCGCTGCCGCGCGGCCTCTGGGGCACCCGAAGCACCCGGAACACCGAGGTCACCCATTGTCGGAACTCAAATTCGGCCACGCTCCCCTGCACAAGTTCAGCCCGCGCCGAAAATCGACACAGATCAATACGGCGATGCTCGCTCTCATTGTCGTGACCGTGCTGATCCCGATCTACGGCCACTACTCCACCCGCAACATTCGCGACGCGCTGTTGGAGGGAGCCGACCCCGCGGCCGTCTCCGAACCGGCCTCCACCGCCGCCATGGAGGCGATCGCACAGGCTCGAACCCGATGGCTCTCCCTGGGGATTGCCGCCGCCGTCCTCATCACCTTCATCACCGTTCGGCTGATTCACCTCGGGATGAAGACCGTGCACATGGAGATCTGGATCCGGCGCCTGGGTGCGGGCGACCTCGAATACACGGTTCCGATAAAGGGCAGGGACGAGATCGCGGAGGTTGGCCTGGCGCTGGAGAAGTTGCGGCAGAGTTCGATCAAGGCCATGCAGCTGGACCTGGTCAAGAAGCTCTCCGAGGGGCTCGAGAAGAAGAATGAGGAGCTCGAGCGGGTGCTCGAGGAGCTGCGACGCTCGCAGGAACAGATCGTCGCGCGCCAGAAGCTCGTGGAACTCGGTGAGCTCACCGCGGGGGTCGCCCACGAGATCAGGAACCCGCTCAACTTCATGAAGAACTTCGCTGTTGCCTCGGAGGACCTGATCGAGGAGCTGAACGAGACGCTTGACGACGTGAAGGACCGGCTGGACGGCGAGCACCGCGAGCTCTTCACCGAGGGCTCCCGGCACCTGGCCGACAACATGAAGCGCATCCGCACGAACGGCGAACGCGTGGACCGCATCGTCAACGACATGATCAAGATCGGCCGTGGCGGCGGAAGGATGCAGCACGTCGACCTCACCGACCTGCTCACCAAGCAGGCGCAGCTGGCCTACCAGGCCCACCGTGCCCAGGACCGCGAGTTCACCATGGAGATCGGCACCGAGTTCGACGCGGACGTGGCTGCCGTTCCGATGGTTCCCGAGGACATGGCCCGGGTGTTCACCAACATCGTGGGGAACGCGTGCTTCGCCACCGCCGAGAAGGCCCGGCAGCGGGGCGAGGACGGGGACGATGCCTACGTGCCCGCGCTGCTGCTGTCCACGAAGCGAAGGGACGATGTCGTCGAGATCCGCATCCGGGACAACGGCACCGGCATTCCGGGCGACGTTGTGGAGAAGATCTTCAACCCATTCTTTACGACGAAGGATACGGACAAGGGGACGGGACTGGGGTTGAGCATTTCCCATGACATCATCCGCCAGCACGGGGGCGAAATCACACCGGAGTCCGTGCCCGGCGAGTACACCGAGATGGTGATCAGGGTCCCGGCGAAGGGCGGTGAGTTGGCGGCGAGTGCTTAGGAGCGGTCAGACCAGTGGCACGAAGCGCACCGCGCCCAGCTCCTCGCGGGTGAATTCGCCGGATTCGCCGCGCCGTTCCCGGATGAGTCGCTGAATCGACCAGCGTCCACCCACCGGAATGACCAGTCGGCCGCCTGGGTGCAACTGCTCCCTGAGCGCGCCGGGGACGTCCGGACTGGCTGCCGCGACCACGATCGCATCGTAGGGGGCATGCTCGCTCCAGCCCTCGCTTCCGTCTCCGTGCCGCACGTTCACGTTGTCGCAACCCAGTTCGCGCAACCTCCGGGCCGCGCCCTTCGCCAGGGCCGCGTGCCGCTCGATCGTGAAGACCGCGTCCGCCAACCTGCCGAGCACCGCGGCCGCGTACCCCGAGCCGGTCCCCACCTCGAGCACCCGGTTCCCCGGGGCCACCTCCGCCGCCTCGGCCATCCACGCCACCACGTACGGCTGGGAGATCGTCTGCCCCTCGCCGATCGGGAGGGGCCCGTCCGCATAGGCCCGCCGGGTTTGTCCGGGCCCGACGAACGCCTCGCGCGGCACCGCCGCCATGGCTTCGAGCACCCGCGGGTCCGAGATCCCGCGCTTCTTGATTTGACGGCGCACCATACGCCGCCTCGCCCTCCGGAGTCGTCCGTCGCGGCCCCTCAAAGATCCCCGCCGGGCGCGGGCCAGAAGTCGATGCCGCCCGACTGGTGTCCCAACTCCACCGTGGCCACCACCTCGAGCGTCCGGAGGTCGATCACGTCCAGGGTGCCGAGGACCGATCCCACCGATTCGTTCGTCACGAAGGCGTAGCGGCCGTCCGGACTGGCCACCACCCCATGCGTGACCGGCCGCGAAGTCTCCACGCGACCGATCTCCACCCCGCTTTCGAGGTCGAAGACCGCCACCGCCTGCTCGCCCTTGAGCGTCGCCACCATCCGCGCGCCGTCCCCCGTCACCTCAAGGTTGTAGGGGCCCTGCCCGGTGGCGAACCGGCGCGCCACCTCCCAGCGCTCCGTATCGACCTCGAGGATCTCCCGGTTCCGGTTGCACGCCACGTACACGACCCGGTTGGCGCGGGCCCCCAGACCCGGTTCAACCCAGGTCGGGCTGCACACCTGATCACCCATGCCGCCGTGGCCCTCCATGTCGCCGTGCATCACACCCTCGTGTCCCGGCGCGACCCGGAAGCGACCGCTCACCTCGAAGGTGCCCACGTCGATTTCGACCAGTTGATCCGAGTGCATGCACGCCGAGTACTGCTTCGCGCCGTCGGGCCGCACCCGGCTGCCATGCGGCATGAGGCAGGTCCGCACCTTGGTGATCTCCACCATCTCAGGCGTGTATACGACGGAAATGTCCGAGGGGACCATGTCGCCGTGCAGGTTGAAGTTCGCCGCCAGCATGAACTGGCCGTCGGGGGTGATGCCCATGGTGGCCGGGAAGAGCCCGAGCCGCGTGCGCGCGACCAGGGTGTCGGGGCCCGCGTGGAACTTCCACACGTAGCCGTAGGGGGTGCCGTGGGCGATGGTCACGTACCAGTAGCGGCCATCGGGCGAGACGCTGAGTCCGTGCGCGCCATCGTTGTCGCCGGGCATGACGCCGACGGTGATCTCATTCTCGACCACCGCACCCTGGCCGGGGGTGAAGGCCACCCGGCTGATCAGATCCGAGGACTCGTTGGCGACGTAGACCCGGTAGACGGGCGACTGGGCCAACCCGCGCCCGGGGCAAATGAGCGCCAGCCCCACCAGCGCACCCGCAACGAATCTCCTCACGACACCGGCGCCTTCGCCTTCGGCACCACCCGCAGCACCCACAGCCCCGAGTTCAGGTCGGAGACGAAGACGTGGCCCTTGAACAGCTGCGGTCCCCACGCCATCGGCGAGTTGGCCACGTGTCCGTCCGGTGTTCCTGTGGGGAACCAGGCGATCTCGCGTCCCTGTTTGTAAAGGTCGCCCCTGAGCTCGCCCGAAACGTCCACGACCCGGAGTCCGGCCTGGTAGTAGGCCACGTACATCTTGTCGTCTTCGATCCAGAGATTGTGCGCGCCCGCCTCGGGGACCTCGTAGCGCGCCACCTCGCGCAGGTTCTCCGGGTCCGCCATGTCCAGGATGTGCACGAAGCCCCGCGACCCGTCGCCCGGAACGTTGTTGCGCGAGATGCAGTCCTCGCAGTCGAAGATCTCGTCGCCCACGAAGAGGTAGGTGTGCCCGTCGGCATTGGTGTAGGGGAAGGCGACATGAGTGTTGCCCTCCACGTACGCGAAGCTGCTCACCTCGACCGGCGCGGTGGGCCTGCCGCCCCAGCGGCCGTCGCCCACGTCCAGGATGTAGACGCCGTCGTTCCAGTAGGAGACGTAGGCCAGGCCATCGACGACCCAGATGTCGTGCAGGTACTTGCCGGGCTTGTCGATCCCCCAGCGCCCCACCTCCTCCACGTCGTTCGGGTCGGAGATGTCGAGGATGTGCACGTCGAGGGTGCCGTTGTGGATCGCGTAGAGGATATCGTACCAGAAGAAGACGTTGTGCACCCCCCCGCTCAGATCCTTCGTGTAGGTGTCGGCGATGACCGGATGGGCGGGATCGGTGAGATCGAGTACGACGATCCCGTTCTTGCGGTCCGACGCACCCTCGCGCGTGATGACGGCCACGGTGGCATCGGCGTTCACCTTCACGTCGTTGACCACCCGAGCGTCGACCTCCACGAAGTCGGTGAGGACCGGGTTGACGGGGTCGGTGATGTCCCACGCAAGCATGCGCTGCCCGCCCGCGTGCGTGCCGGTGTAGACGTAGTCGCGACCGTCGTTGCCGGTGAAGGCCCACAGGTCCGAGGTGGGACGGTCCGCCACCAGCCCCCGTCCGGTCACGACGACCTCGTGCTCCATGCCCCGCTCGACCACCTCGACCAGCGCCTGGCCGGTCCTCCCGGCGACCGTGGCGGTCACCCGGTACAGGCCCGGCCGCTCCGCGACAAAGGCCCCGTCCGGATAGATCGATGCTCCCATTTCGGCACGCGTCTCGAAGGACGCCGCCGAGTAGTCGACCGGCACCCCCTCCACCACCGCGCCCCTCGCGTTGCGCGCGGCCACCGAGTAGCGGAGCACGTCCCCCGTGCGGCCGCGCGACGGCCCCGCAACCTCCACCACCTCCACCGGGTTCTCCTCGACTTCGAAGGAGAGGGTGCCCGTGACCACCCCGTCCCCCTCCCTGACCGTCGCGGTGATGGTTACCGGCCCGGGGCGCAGCACCGTCACGAATCCCCGCTCATCGACGGTGGCCAGCAGCCTCCGGTCGCTCGTCCACGCGATCTCGACGCGCCGCCGCACGCTTCCGTCCCCGGAGAGGGCACGGGCTTCGAGCTGGATCAGCGCACCGGGGAAGAAATGCACGCCCGGGTCGACGATCTCGACCTCCACGACCGGGGGGCCGACCACCTTGACCGGCGAGTTGAAGGTCCGGATCTCGGGTGGTCCCGTGCCGCTCGCGGGCGGCACCTGAATCGCCATGCGCAGCTCGGCCTCCCCTTCCGCAACCCCAAGGATGTGCCCCTCCCGCAGCGCCGCGAAGCGGGAATCCACGTTGGGCAGGATCCGGACCCCGGGAACCGGGGCGCCGGCCGCGTCGTACGCCACCATCTCCACGTCCTCGCCCATCACGAGGGAGTCGCCGACCTGGACGACGATTTCGGCCGGGTCGGTGCCCACCTCCGCCACGCGCGCCCCGATCTGGACGGCCGGAGTGTATCCCCGCGGCAGGACCGGGGCTTCGGGGGGGTCGGCGGCGGTGTCCGGAGGTGGTGTCTCCGGCTGGACCGCGGGGGCGGGGGCGGACGGCTCGGCCTCGGGGGGCGGCCGCGAGGGGTCGATGGTCGCTCGTGACGCGCTTCCGACGCAGCCTGCGAGAAAAAGGACGGCCGCCAGCGCGGCGTGGGCGTGCAAGCGACATTTTGCACGGCCCGCCGGGAGTCCCGTTGCCGATCTGGGCATTGCCTGCCTCCCTGAAGACTTCATGTATACTGTGATTTACGTTCTTGTCTACTGCGATTTACTGACAGTTCTCCCCAGTTTCCTGTTACCCGCGATGCCGTCCTGCAGGTCCCCGGAAATCGTAGCGCCACCGGACCCGTGGGAATAGGTTTGCGCCCAATGAGCGCCTTTTCCGAACGAGTATACGCCTGCGTGCGCCGGATCCCCAGAGGACGGATCATCAACTACGGAAGCGTGGCCGCGCTGGCGGGCAGACCCCAGGCCGCGCGGGGCGTCGGGTACGCGCTCAGCCACCTGCCCCCCGGCACCGACGTGCCCTGGTGGCGCGTCGTCAACCGCCGGGGCGCCATTTCGACTTCGCGTGCGAGCGGTCTGGCCCAGCGCCAGAGGGCCCTGCTGGAGCGCGAAGGCATCGTATTCGACGAACTTGGAGAAGCTTCATGGGAAAGGTTCGGATGGGATCCTTACGGGTGATGCTGCTCGCGTTGGCGACCCTCGCAACGGGCTGCGCCGACGCACCGCCGCCGCCCTCCGAAGCGCAGATCGCCTACGCCGAAATCGTCGCCGAAGAGGACGCGCGGGGGGAAATCGGCCTGGAGCGGGTGTTGGCACACCTGGAGAATGATGATCCGTGGGTACGCGCCATGGCGGTGCGGGCGCTGGGGCGGCTGGAGGACCCGGGACGGGTTACGGAACTGGGAGAGATGTCTGACGATCCGGATCCGGCGGTGAGGAGTGCGGTCGCGGAGGCGATGGCGCAGTCGGTCTACGGACAGGACCCGGGTGCGGTGTTGCCGCGGCTGGCGGAGCGGATCGGGGAGGAAGGGGATGCGGAGGTGGTGGGCAGCCTCGCGACGAATCTGGGCCGGCTGGCGTTTGGGAGTTCGGAGCAGCGGGCGGCGGGTGTTTCGGCGCTGATGGCCGCGTGGCACCGGCTCGGTGAGTTGGGGGCTGACCGCGAACCCTCCGCACGGCTCGGGCTGGCGCGCGGCATCGAGGCCTTCGCGCGCAGTGGCGGCACGGAGGCTGCGCTTCCGCCGGAGGTGGAAGAGATCGCCAGGTCGTTGCTGGAGAGTGGCGGCGACTCCGGCGAACATCCGGCTTCCGGGCGGACCAGGCGGCTCGCGGCGGCGGCGTTGACCCATGCCAACCGTTTGGCGGGCGAGGACCTGGCCAGACTCTTCGAAGACGCGGATTGGGGGGTGCGGCGCCAGGCGATGATCGCGGCAACCCGGAACGGGACGGCCCCCGCCGAGGCGGTCAGCGCCGCTCTCGCGGACCCCGACCCGAGGGTGCGGGTGGAAGCGCTGCGGGCGCACGGCCAGTGGGTGCCTCCGGTCGAGGGTTGCGTCGCGTTCCTGCAGGCGCTGGAGGACTCCGACCCCGATGTGGTGGCCACGGCGCTGGATCTGATGACGGGACCGTGCCGGGAGGCGAACGACCCGGGCCCGGCGACCGCAAGCCTGTCGGCGGTGTTGGACGGGCCGGGTGCCGACTGGCGCAATCAGGTCCGGGCGCTCTACGCGCTCGCGGGGATCGCGCCGGGTGACGCGGGGGACGAGATCCGGCGGTTCGCGGGGGACGACAATTCGTTCGTGAGGGCCTGGGCGGCGCGGGCGGCGGGGCGGGCGGGCGAGGTGGAAGTGCTGGGGGGACTGGCCGGGGACGAGGACCCGAGTGTGCGCGAAGCGGCGTTGCAGGGGCTGGGGGTGGTGGTGGGGGCCGAGGGTCGTGACGAATACCTGGCCGCGCTCGAGAGCGACGATCCCCAGCTCGTGATGACCGCGGCCCGTCTTCTGAGCACGCACGCCGGCGCTGAAACATTTGTTTCCCCACTTCTCGCCTCCCTTGCCCGCTTCACCGCCGCGCAGCGCGAGACCGAGCGGGACGTTCGCGTCGCCCTGCTCGTGGCGATCGGTGAGGTGGGAGGGTTTTCCGCTGACGACCTCACCCCGTACCTAGCCGATTTCGACGACGTGGTGCGCAACCTGGCAGCCACGCGGCTGTTCGAGTCGACCGGCACGGTCCACGAGACCACACGGACGATCCTCCCCCGCACCCCGCCCCCCGACGCGGCCCGCATCGCGGAGCTGGCAGGCACGCAGGTCATCCTCCACATGGCCGATCTGGGCGCGATCGTCATCGCGCTCCGCCCCGACCTCGCCGCCACCAACGCCGACCGCTTCGCGCGCCTCGCCGCGGAGGGGTACTTCGACGGTCTCACCTTCCACCGCGTCGTCCCCAATTTCGTCATTCAGGGCGGCAGTCCCCACGCCAACGAGTACATGGGCGACGGCCCCTACAGCCGCGACGAGATCAGCGATCATCCCCACTGGCGAGGCACCGTGGGCCTGTCCACGCGCGGCCGCGACACCGGCGACGCCCAGATCTTCATCAACCTGGTGGACAACGTGCGGCTTGACTTCAACTACACCATCTACGGCGAGGTGGTCGAAGGCATGGAGATCGTGGACGCGGTGCAGGAGGGCGCGGTGATCGAGCGGGCGGAGGTGGTCACGCGATGATCGGGGCGTTCCTTGTAGGGCTCACCGCCCAGTTCGCCCCGATCACCGATTCCGCCTCCGCCCTCGCCGCGCGCGTCGAAATCCGCCGCACCGCGTACGGAGTCCCCCACATCCTCGCCGACGACCTCAAGGCGATGGGCTTCGGCCTGGGCTACGTCCAGTCGGAGGACTACAGCGCCTCCATCGCGATCGGGATGATCGCCAGCCGGGGCACGCTGGCCCGCCACCTGGGCGCGGACGAACTCGATGCGGATTTCGTCGCCCGGGAGGGCCACGCGCGAGCCGTGGCGACCTTTCACCGCCTGGACCCGCGCACCCGCGATGTCTACACCGGTTTCGCGGAAGGCGTCAACCACTACATCCGGTTGCACCCCAACGAGTTCCGGGGGTGGCTGACCCCCGACTTCACCGGCGTCGACGCGCTGGCCCGCGACGTGCAGAGCTGGAGCCGGCGCGATGCGAGTCGCTTTCTGATGCAACTTGAGGCATCCGATGACTCGCTGAGCTCCAACCGGAATCCGGACTCCGCCGGCTTCACCCTCGACGGCTCCAACGCGTGGGCCTTCCACGGCTCCCGCACCGCCTCCGGCCACACCATCCTGCTCCGCAACCCGCACCTCCGCTGGGACGGCGACCACGACCTTCTCGAGCGCCCCTCCGGCCTGACCTACTACGAGGCGCACGTGCGCGTGCCCGGCGTGATCGACTTCTACGGCGACTTCCGCATCGGCACCGCCTTCGGGATCATCGGCGGCTTCAACCCCGACCTCGGCTGGGCGACGACCAACAACTATCCGACGCTGTCTCAGGTCTACCGGCTGGATGCGCATCCCACTCTGGCGAACCATGCCGTCCTCGACGGCCGGCCGCTGCCCCTGACGCGCCACGATGTGACCGTGGACTACCTGGGGGCCGACGGTGCAACCGCTCTCGAAACCAGGACCTCATGGAGGACGCCCCACGGCCCCGTCATTCATCGCACCGACGAGCACGTCTACCTGCTCAAGGACCCGCGCGACGGCGAGTTCCGCCGCGGCGAGCAGTTCCTGCGCATGATGATGACCCGCAACCTCGACGATTGGCTCGGGGTGATGCGGATGCGTGCCCACCCGACCTCGAACTTCACCTACGCCGACCGCGCCGGGAACATCGTCCACTACTACAATGCGCGGCTGCCGCTGCTGCCCCATCCGGTCACCGGCGACACGGCGGCGGTCGCGGCCACCTCCGCCGACATCTGGTCCGAACTGGTTCCCTGGGAGACGCTGCCGCTCTACGTCAACCCGCCGGGCGGATACGTGCAGCAGGCGAACGATCCCCCGGACTACACCAACCTGAACGTGCCGATGGACCGCGATACGCTGCCGCCGAATCTGCCGGAGCGGCGGCTGCGGCTGAGGAGCCAGTTGTCGCTGGAGTTGGCGGCGGGCGCGGGTGACGGGCTGACGCTGGACGACGTGATCGCGCTCAAGCACTCGCCGCGGGTTTTGATGGCGGAGCGGGTGGTGGATGATCTGCTGGCAGCGGCGGACGATCCGGGGCTGGCCGAGGCGGTGGCCGTGCTTGGCGCGTGGGACCGCAGGGCGGCCGCCGAAAGCCGGGGTGCCGTCCTTTTCGAGCGGTGGGCCGCCGGGTACTTCGCGGCCGTCGCCGACTCGCTCCGCTGGCGTGAGCCGTGGGATCCGGCGTATCCGGTGACGACGCCGCGCGGATTGGGGGACGAGCGCGCCGCGCTGGAAGCGCTCCGTGGGGCGGTGGCTTCGTTACGGGAAGATGAGATCGCGCTGGACGTGCCGTGGGGCGACATCCACCGCGTCATTCGCGGCGACGTGGACGCTCCGGTCTCCGGTTGTCCGCCGACCCTGGGCTGCTTTCGGGTCCTCCTGTTCGCGCCGACCGCCGATGGGCGCAGGGCGGCGAACCGGGGCGACTCGTGGGTGCTGCTGGTTGAGTTCGGGGACGTGCCGGAGGCCCATGCGGTTCTGGCGTACGGCCAGACGGCGCGGCTCGGCGACGCCCATCACGCGGATCAGGCGGCCATGTTCGCACGCGGTGAACTGAAGCGTGTGGCGTGGACCGAGGAGGAGATCCGGTACGCGACGATCAGGCGGTACCGGCCAGGGGAGGAGGGGTGAGGGGGGGTACTTGCGTGCTCATGACATGCTCGCGTCCCGGCTTTTGCCGCGGCGGCGGGCTGATCCAGCCGGTGTCCCAATCCGACATGCTCGCGTCCCCGCTTTTGCCGCGGCGGCGGGTGGGCGGGTGATCACGCGACCGCCTCCAGCGCCTCGAGCTCAAGCTCCAGCGGGACCTGGGAGTCGACGAACCGGGGCGCGCCGTTGGAGAGCCGGCCGGGGGACGGGGCCGGCGGCGCGGGCAGCTCGACCCCCGCCCGTTGCGGCAGCGGCGGCGCGCTCGCGATCACCTGACCCGCGCGCGTGAAGAACGCGGTCTTGCCGTCACGGTCCATCGCCATGCGCGTCCGGCCCTCGTGGACCAGGCGGTGGTGGCGGCGGCAGAGCAGAACCGTGTTGGCCAGACTCGTCTCGCCGCCATCGGCCCAGTGCTTGACATGGTGCGCTTCGGTGAAGCGGCTTGCGCACCCAGGATAGCGACACCCGCGGTCCCGTTCCTCGAGCGCGCGGCGGATGTGCGGGGGGATGGTGCGCGTCCGCCGCCCCACGCTCACCAGTTCGCCGTCCCGGTGACCCATCGCGACCCGCGCGGCGTCGCACGCCATGCGCCGCGATGTCTCCGCGCTGACCCGCACCCCGTCGAGCTCGGAGCGCCCCGTCTCGCCGCGCTCCATCAGCGTCGCGGCGTCGGTGTGGACGATGACCTGGTAGCGCTCGGCGCGGCTGCCGCTCCCCACGGCCCCGCACCCGGCGCCACGACCGCCCTCGCGCAAACCATCGGCCTCACCATCCCCCCCAAACCCCGCCGCCAGCGCCCGCTCGGCCACCAGCCCCGCCGCATCGGCCCGCCGCTGACGATCGCGCGGCCGCGCGTCCCATCCTCCCCCCGGTACAGCGCGTCGCTCGCCGCCTCGATCGCCCGCATCAGCACGGCGCCCACCTCGGGCTCCAGCCGCCCCCGCACCACATACATCCCGTCGGCGTCGATCGCGACCGAGAAGGTGCGGCTGCGGTGGCGTGCCTCCTCGGCCGCAAGTTCACCGTCGCGCGACAGCGTTTTCCACCCGCGCGCCAGCCACTCCAGCCGCGCGGCTGAGGTCGACCGTGCGTACCTGAGCAGCGTCGCCTCGGTCTCGGGCGTGGCCACCCGGGTCATGGTGCGCACCTTCGTGTAGGAGAGCTGGCCGCTCTTCATGACCTCGGCCGTGAGGGGAAGTTCCTCAAGCGCATGCGCAACCCGCACGTTCTCGCGCGCGGCGGCCAGCGTGCGTCCGGTGCGCCACGCGAGCCACTCGGCGCACGACGCGAAGTTGTCGGCCCAGCCCTCCCGCCGGTCGAACTCGGCGACGAGGGTGAGCATGTCGAAGGTGGCGATGTTGATGCGGGCGGCGAGATCGGCGATGCGTTCGCCGAGTTCGAAGAGGTCGTCGGACATGGTCTGAGTCTCCTGAAATGGTGGTGTGGCAAGGGTTGATCCCGGGTACAATATACGCGGGGCAATTTCGGCCTCTCAGGATGGTCCAGGAGGCGAAAACGGGGGGTGGAGGCGGCTCGAATGGGTCACCGGGCCGAGATGCGCGATCCTGGGGCCTGCGGGGGCCTCTGGGGGGCCATCCTGGAGGCGGTCCCGGAGTTCCCAGGAGCGCGAATCTGAAATTCGACATGGTCGGATCGGCCTGTGATTCGACGATTTGGGACGCTGATGCTCGGATGGGACCGGAGACCGACGATTCGGGACGCTCATGCTCGGATGGGGCGTCAGGCTGAAGTCATCCGCCCGCCCGCCGCCGCGGCAAATCAAGGGACACCTGCATGCTCCGATGGGACACACGACGCCACAACCGAATCACCCCCAACCTTGGCCTGCTCCGCCCTCCGCCACATGTTCACGGAACCGGACAATCACCAAGCAACCTCTTCGGCACAGCGATGAACATCAACAGACCAGGTCTCCAACTCCGTACCGCTTCCGGAACCCCCGCGACAACGGGGCATGTCTCCCGGTCTACGCAACCCGTGACCCCCGCAAGGGAGAACTCTGCCATTCGGCCTCGGGGCGAGGGGGCGTGTTCGCTCGCTGGATCCGGTTGGGGAAGGGGTGCGGCACCCCTCCTCATCACCCTCTTGCTGCTCCCACTCCTCACCCTCCCCCTCACCGCCCAGACCCCACCCTTCCACCTGGCCACCCTGTTCGATCTGGGCCACCTCCTCCTCGACGAGAACGGCGACGGCGTGCCCGACCGCCTCGGCGCGTCCATCATCCTGCCACCGGACCCGACCGACGCCGAACGGGCAGCCGCTGCCGAGATCACCGCGCGGCTGGGATTCGAGACCATGTCCCTCGACCTTCCCGTGCGTCGCGGCCTGCAGCCCGGCCGCGTGAGCATCCTGATCGGCATCCGCGCCCTCGAAACCGTGGGTCTCTCACCCTCCGACTTCGGCGTGATCATCGCGCAGCCACCCGATCCCCCGGACCCCGGCGCCGAAGCCGCGCCCACGGACACGGTTCCCACCCCTGATCCGGATGCCGCCCTGCCTGCATCACCCCCACCCGACCCACCCCCCACCGTCACCACCCTCACCACCCCCAATGGCGCACGCTGGGTCGCCGTCCTCGGTGGCAACGATGAAGCCCTGCTGCGCGCCGCGCGCCATCTGGCCGGCTCCCTGCCCCACGTCAGTAACCTCTCCGGTCCTTCGCTGCAGGAAGTTACGGATCAACTCGGAACCTGGCTCGCCGGCAGCGACAGCACGGGCCCCACGCCTGCCCTCACCTTCCACCGCGCCACCCTCCCCGACACCACCGACCACGTCCACCTCACCGCCGGCCTCGCATACGACGATGACCCCGGCGCCACCCGGGCCCGCTACGCCCTCGACCGCCTGCAGATCCTCGCGTGGGAGCGGGTCGGGGACGACGCCGACGGCCCCGGTTCCGACGACCTGCGCTTCATGGACCTCGCTGCGCTCACCTTCGAGGCCGCGGGTCGTCAGGTCATCCTGCCCACCCTGGTGACACCGTCTCCTTCGGGCCCGGGGTCCAGGCCGCGCGGCGGCGCCAAGAGCGGTCTCGACCTCTCCAACCTGTACACCACCGGCGGATTCCTGGGCGGCGGGCAGATCCCGAGCGATGTCGACGTGGTCGTGGTTCCGGGACGCGGCGCGGAGGGCATCCCGGACCTGACCGCCCGCTTGACCCTCGAGACCACGGGCTTCACCGTGCCGATCGTGCGCGGCCTGGACGAGATCCAGTCCCCCTCCAGCGAGCCCACCGCCGTGCTCGTCGGCAGCGACAATCCCCACATCACCGAACTGATCGACTCCGGCACGATCTCGATCGACGACCTCGGCCCCGGCCACGGCCTGATCGAGGCGGTCCCCGACGGCTTCGGAGGCAAGCGCGCGCTGGTGGTCACGGGAGCGGACGCCGAGGGCGCCACCATGGCCACAAAACGCCTGGCCGAGATCTTCCCCAACGTCAGCGTCCGCGGCGACGGCAAACCCACCTTCGATGACATCGAACACGAACTCTGGGGCACGCTCTCCGGTTACACCCCGGGGGGACAGGCGGCCTTCGGGCTCTACAAGCTGGACCGGGTGCTGGAGGAACTCACCGGGGAGATGACGGCGGCGGGTGAGCGGATCACCAGCGCCGAGATCCTCATGTCCCTGTGGAAACCCTCCGACGGGGTTGCCGACTTCGTCCGCGACCGGGCGCTCGCCCACTTCCCGGACTCGATCGCGCCCGAAGTCGAAGTCACCATCGACAACCGCGACGTGCAGAACGCGTCCACCATCATCGACGACCAATTCGAAGTCCCCTCCGAAGTGGACCGCTTCTGGTCCGCCTTCGACGCACGCATCGTCGCAGGTGTCGACAACGGGGAACCCGTCCACCTCGAAGCCCGCCTCTCGGAGCCCCCCGAGATCCGCGCGAGGGTCGCCGCCGAGGCCCGCAAGCGCCTCATCGACGCCGGTGCCGACCCCGACGCCACCACCGTCCAGGTCCTGTCCGCCTTCAAGCAGGGCTTCTCCTGGCTGCGGGAATCGGTCGCGCCGCGGCTGGCGGGCCGCGAAATCGGCGAGATCGTGATCGAATTCCTGCGCAACGACCCGCCCGAGGAGTGGCCCCACCAGTCGATTCACACGCCACTCCGCTGGCTGCACGAGATCTTCCCCATCGACGAGATCCTCGTGGGCGACTTGGGCCTCGACCTAGACCAGATTCGCTTCGAAATGGCAGAGAAAGGCCCCATCTACCGGGTCCACGCCACCGCTCCCGACGGAAGCACCATCCTCGAAGACACCTTCGACCCCGTCTGGGTGCTCCGCCCCTACGTCGATCGCTTCCGCGACTACGAAAAGGTGCGCGTCACCACCGGCTGGGTGACCGCCACCTCAGGCACCGACACCCTGGCCCACGAGCGCATCGTCACCGACCCCGAATGGGTCTGGGACCGCTTCCAGGCGAGCACACTCCCCGCGATCTGGGACTACGTGATGGACCGCCACGACGCGAAACCGAGCGGCGGCCCGGACGCGCCCTTCTTCGGCACCCTGACCATCGACCTGGAGCTGAGCGAACCCGACTACCGTCTCGGCGTGGACAACGAGATCATCTCAACGATGGACGCGCTGCACGAGGAGTTCTACTTCGGCACCATCGAGTTCTTCTCCCTGATCGGCCGTAACGCGCAGGGATTCGGCCTCTCCTACCCGGGGCGGATCATCCCGGTCATGCGTCCCAAGGGGGACGGCGCGGCCGGACGCGGTAACATCACCATGACGGGATTCGCCACGAGCCGCCCCACCGTGATCGTGAACTACGAGACCGCCGACGGGACCAGCGGCGAACGCCGGCGCGACATCACCAAGGTCTCGATGGATCGCCCGAGTCTCTACCGCGCGGTGATCGCGTCGGCGGAGGAGGGAGGGGCCGGGGCCGCATCACCCGCCCTGCCCCGCCTCGATTTCAGCATCGAGGTCGACTCGGAGGAGAACCTGCGCGATTCCCTCATGACGCTCACGTCCGCGGAATTCGTGGACCGGAGCTGGGTCTCGGCCGAGCAGATCGTCGAGACCGTGACCAACCTGGGCGCTCTCCGCGACGCGGGGCTCTACCGCGACGCGCTCGCCTATCACGACGTCGGCGAGATGCGCGTGCGGGTGGAGTGGGACGAAGAGGAGGATGAGGTGGAGGAGGACTCGCCGGAGGCACCGGAGGACTCGCTGAATGTCGAGGCCGACTCTCTGGAGGTGGAGGAGGACTCGTCGCACGTCACGGCCATCCTCCCCGACAACGGGTCCCCCAACCCGCTCCCCGTGTGGACGGACCTCGTTCCCGAGGGATGGAGCTACCAGGGCGAACGCATCGTCCAGTGGGAGACGCCGATTCCCCCGCCCGAGGGCCACGAGATCACTGCCAAGATGAGTCAGGCCTTCGACGAAGCACACATGTATCACGCCGGCGAGAGCTACCTGGGCAGGCAGATCTGGGCGATGGACCTGATGTCCCCCATCGCCGCCACCCACTGGTCGCGCGTCAAGGCGACCACCTTCAAGCCCACCGTCATCTACTCGGCACGCGAGCACGCCAACGAGGTCTCCTCCACCAGTCATGTGCTGCGGCACGCCGAACTCCTCCTTACCGATTCGGTACAGCGCGCCAGGCTGGAGAAGGTCAATGTGGTCATTCATCCCTTCACCAATCCGGACGGTGCCCAGCTCGCCTACGACCTCTACCGGATCACCCCCGACTACATCCTGCACGCAGGCTACCTGGGATCGCTCGGCGTGGGCGTGGGCGGCGGTTTCGGACCGTTCCCCATCTATCCCGAGTCGACGGTGCGCGGCGCACTCTGGGACATGTGGTTTCCCGACATCTTCCTCAACCCCCACGGCTACCCGAGCCACCAGGTCGTCCAGCTCTTTTCCGAGTACAGCGGTCTGGTCCGCAGCGGACGCGTGACGGAGCGAAACTGGGGCTTCAACAAGGGTTGGTTCATGCCCGGCTTCAGCTACATCGACGATCCCTCCTTCCCCCGGCACAAGGACGCCGCCTTCAAGATTCGCGATTATATCACCGCCGGGATCAACTCGAATCCCGACGTCTTCGAGATGAACCAGCGCACCTACGACCGCTACCGCCGCTACGGCGCCGACTTCGACACCGAGGTCTTCCGGCTGCCGATGACCGACAGCGTCATGATCCATATGCCGCTCAGGGGTTCGCCCGGTTTCGGGGGCGGCGGTAGTTTCAGTCCCCGGATCACCATCTGGAGCGGAATCACCGAGGCACCCGACGAAACCGCGCATGGCCCCTGGATGGAACTGGTGGCCAAGGCGGGCCTGTCGTGGGACCAGGCGATTCTGGACTACCTATACGATGGCGATCACGAGGTTGACCGGAGCGGTTCGGCCTTCCTGGGCGGCGCCACGCTGAGGATGAACAGGACGAGACCGCCCCGCGAGAAGAAGGACGATGAGGGTGGTCAGCCCGGCTGATCGTCCACGGGGGAAGGCGCTGAAAGATCACAGATCCCATCGACCTTGGGCGTCTCCACGCCCGTGATCCGGAGCTGCTGACGAAGCTGGTCCGGGAACTCAGTCCGCGGATCTGGATCGCGATCCGTGAGTACGCGCCCGACGACGAGCACGCGGACGACCTGCTCCAGGATTGCTGGCTGCGGATTCTGGAGGAGTTGGACAGCTATGCACGGGGTGGTTCGTTCGCCTCGTGGGCGGTGACGGTGAGCAGGAACCTGTGCAAGTCGAAGTTGCGCGGAGGACGGATTGCCGGTGCCGCAGGGATGACGTTCGGCCACATGGGTCAGACGCCGGAAGACGGCCACGAATTGCCGTCGGCAGAGGCGGTGGCCAGGCAGCAGTATTGGAAGCAGGTGGTCCACGACGCGTTGGGACGATTGCCGGCTCGGGAGCGGGATGTAATCGTGCTGCGATTGCTGGAGGGAAGGGACACTGCGGAGACGGCAGGAGCCCTCGGAATCAGCGAGTCGGGAGTGCGGTCGATCCTGCTGCGAGGGATGACCCGGCTCAGGAGGATGAAGGGGCTAAGGGAGGCGTTACCGGACTGGATCGGAGCAAATTAGGGCTGTTTTCCGCTGAATTCGGAAAAAAAATGGCCAAATGTCGGAAATTGACCCCCCATGGCGAGGGGTTCGTGCGTTTAAGAGGGCGAAGGCGCGAACCCGCGCGGGCGATTTCGTCCCGCGGACCCGCCTGAGAACCACACTTGCGAGCTGGGGCGTCCGGCACCGAGGCCGTGTCGGGGCGTGCCGTCAGGACCGGTGGTTGGGAGGTCACACCGCCGGGCGCCTCAGCCAGTTTTTCACGCTTCGGACACGGAGCTGAAGAAGGAGTGCAGGATGAAGCGATACCAGGACGTGGTGCTGTTCCTGCTGGTGCTGGCCGTCATCGCCCAGGTTGTTCATGTAGTCGTTCGGCCGGGGGCGGTGGCGGACGGAGTGGCGCAGGAGCGGGGGGTGCGAGTCGGGGACACGCTCGGAGCGCTGACGGGCTACGTCGACGACGGCGTCCTGGCGATCGTACCTCTGGAAGCGGACCCCGGCACCGTGACCGTGCTCTATGCATTCAACTCCGAGTGCGTGTTCTGTGACGACCTGGCACCTGAATGGGCCAGTCACTTCGCCACTCCGCCCGCTTCCTCGTCGATCCGGAGAATCGCCGTCACGCGAGACCTTCCCGGCCTGGCGGCCAGCTATGCCGAACGGTTTGGCTGGCAGGTGGACCTGCTCAGCGTCGCGCAGCTCGCGCGAGCCGACCGGGAGTCGTCGCTGGTCTCGAAGACACCCTGGGTTTTCGTCTTCGATTCCGACGGCGTGCTGCGCTTCCAGGACCACGGCGCGGAATTGCAGCGCATGGAGGAGGCGATCGCCGCCATTCACAGACCTGTCGCGGCCCAGATGTCGGGAGGTGCCAGATGAAACGTCTCATTCTTGCAATCCCGTTGGCGCTGGCCGGAGCTTCGTGCGACCAGCCGGGCACGTTCCTGGACTTGCCGATCATACCGATCGGTCCGCTGTCTCTCACTGTTGTCGCTCCCGCCGAGGACCCATTGTGGGAAGTGAGAGACGTCCTTGCCCACGACGGCACGATCTGGGCGCTCACGGCGTCGGCGCCATACGTCCACGGCTTCGCCCCAAACGGCGAACTGACCTCCCGCTTCGGAGACTCGGGAGAGGGTCCCGGCGAGTTCCGCTTTCCGTCCGCCGTGTGGCCGGGCGAGACCCCCGGTTCACTCACCGTGTGGGACTCGGGGTCCTTCTCGGCCCTCACCTTTTCCGGATTCGGGGCCCTGCTGTCTTCTCAGAGTGCTCCCGCGCTCGGGGCCATCCGGTCGGACATCGCCAGCGTCACCTTCGGCGATCCCTTCCGCGCGGTCCGGGTACCGGGAGGCCTGGTCACCGCACGCTACGACTCCGGTGTCAACCACGGCACCGACCTGTGGAACGGCCGCCTGGTGCGCATCCCGGACGATGGGAGCGATCCGCAGGTGCTCATCGATTTCGCCACGGAACTCCCTGGGGCTCCCATGCGACCGGCCGGCAGCCTCCTCGCCCCGGTGCCCCTGTGGGATGGCTGTCCCGACGGCCGCATCGCGGTTCTCGACCCGGTCGCCCGGACCCTCTTCATGCTGGACCCCGATGGTGACCGGCAGGAAGCGGTCGCCCTGTCGTGGCATCCCGGCCCGCTGGACGCCGACGCCCGGATCGCGTACATGACGGCCCGGGTCCGGTCCGAGGTCACCGACGGCAGCATTTCCGAAGCGGAGATCGTGAGATACGCGACCGAGGCGGCACGCAACGCCGTCGAGTTGTTCGCAATCGACGAGCCGCTGGGCGTCGACCTCAAGTGCGCGCCCCATCGCGTCTGGATCCAGGAGTTCGAAGGCACCTCGCACCCCCTCGGCTACGGTCCGTTGTGGCGCACCGTGAACTTCGACGACGGGATCGCCACCTTCTCGCGCGTCGTCTTCCCCCCGGACTTCAATCCCTACCGAATCGCCGAGACACATGCCATCGGCGTTCTGCTCGACTCCGTAGGTCTGCAGCGCGTGGCCACCGTCTCCCTTCCGCTATTCTCCCGCCAAGGCCCTTCTCCATCACCACCACCGCCACCGGAGTATCCGACCGTGGCCCAACAACAAGGAGACCATTGACCATGAGGAAGAAACCCACCTGGATCCTCGTTGCGTTCCTCGCGAATCTGGCGCTGCTGCCGTTCGTGCTGGCGCCGGAGGGGAGGGCGCAGGGGCCTGGGGATCCGTTGTATCATTGCTGTAAGGAGAAGGTGGCGGGGAAGCGGTATTGTTGCTTCTGGTGCTGTGTGTTCGTTTACAATTGCAAGAACGACGAGATGTGCAACAAGTAGGAGCAAGCCTTGATGGACCCAGCCGCATTCTGTTTCCCTGATCCCCGGGCGGATTGGAAGCGATGAATCCCTCACTCGATCCACCCCCTCGGGATCTTTCGTCCCACACCGCCTCTTACGGCTTGGGTCGTTCAACCAGCCTGTGGTTCCTGGGACTGGCCGGGATCTACCTTTCCTATGCCCTAACTGTTTTTCTGGGGTTGGGAGGTGATGTCGCCTTGCTCGAGCGCGTGGAGATGGTGCTGGGACCCTCCATGGTTGCTTTGGCGCTGCTCATCTCCCCATCCCTGTTCGCGGCTAGTGTTGGTCAGGTCAATTCCGCTAGTGGCGACCCGCCCAAGCCACTGGCTCGTCGCTGGGTGGTCATCACGCTAACCGCCGGGATCGCTTATCTGCTGTCCGCCGTCGGGCCAGAGGCTGTTTCATTACTCACCTCGTCGCTTACCAAACAGCCAATCGAAGGGGCGGCAGTTCCGCGTCCACCGACACTTGAAGTTGCGCGCCATCTCATACCCGTTGCCATCGCGACCTTCGTTCTTCTGTCCGGAGCAGCCGGCATCCTGATCGGCCAAGTCACAGGCCCATGGCAACCCTTCTGGCGCGACGCCGGTCACTGGATATCCGGCGTGACGCTCATGGCCTCCTTCCTGTTCCCGTTCCTGGCCACAACCGATTCCGTCGCACTACAAGGCACCTCACCCATCTGGATCATCCTGAACCCCCTCGCCATCCCCTTGCTCCTGACCGCGTTCCTGGCCGTGCGCGAGCGGCACGCCCTCGGCCTGCGTCCCGGGACCTGGTTCCGCCGAGCCGACCCCACCACGCTGGACCCCCGGTCACTGGACCGAATCATTACCAGGATCACCCGAGACCCGGATTCGACCATTGATCTCCGTGACCTCACCGAACCCGAACGCGAAATGGCAACGCTGGCCACCGCGATCCATCGCATCGCCGCGCCACGAGCGACGCTTTCCGAATCACGAGTGCAGGAGATCGTGACGGCCCTCGTGGAGGCCTCGCCCGGCACGTCTCCGGAAGCTTCACGCCCACGCCGGTCCTGGCTCGAGCCCACCGTCCTGGGCGGCTTCTGCACCTCCTGGACCTGCCTCGCCGCGGGGCTCCTGATCGTCAGCCCGCTCGGAGGCGTTCCGACAAGCGTCGTTTCCGCAGCGGTCGTGGGATTCCTGGGGTCGGTGGGGATCGTGCTGGTTGCCCGCCGCTTCCCGGGGCTGGCCTCGACGGTGGCCACCTGACCGACCTCCCCACCCCTCCGCTCCTCGCTCTGCAGACAAGTCCAGAGCTGTGCGAGCGAATCCTCATGGCCCACCGCATGGGGGATTCTCAGGCAGTGATCGGACCGGTGGTCTTCGTGGGGAGTTGGCAGGAACTGGCCGAACTGGGCGACCGGCACCCGGGCTCTCCCGCTCTGGTCGATCCGGGCTTCGGAGACCTCGACGATCCCCGGGTGACGCCCTCCACCTGGGCGAGCGTCCATTCCTGGTCTTCAACGCCGCTCATCCACTATGCGAGAACGCGTTCCGAGTCAGCGCCGGTGACCGACCTGGGCCACCCCTACACGGCCTTTCTGCGAGCCGGCGCGGACGACGACCTCAGTACCATCGACGAGACGATTCTCCGGTGCATCGACGTACGCAGGGTCCATCTGCTGCTGGGGCGCTTGCGGCGATGCGCCGACCCCTTCACCCACAGGATCTTCCACCACGCCGTCAACCTGGCCATCGGATCGGCACTAGTACCGGTCGTCGCCGCAAGCCTCGGTGTCGACGAACGAACGCTTCAACGCCACAGCATCGCCCACGGGATCCCCCGGCCGAACATCATCGTCTCGCTGGCGCGCATCTTCACGGTGGAGCGATTGGCCGAGTGGAGCGGCCAGCCCTCCGGATCCGTCGCCCTGTCCCTCGGCTTCACGGCCAAGTCGAACTATCGCCGGCTGACCCGGCGGCAACTCGGGCTCTCGCCCACGGGCATTCGGGAGCATGGGGGCGCCGACTACATGGAGGATGTGATCGTTCAGAGGCTGGCGCCCTCGTGAAGGCTTGGTTCCTCGGGCAGTTCGCTCACCAACCCATCCCGAGCAGCCGCTTCATTGCCCTTCTGACCCTCTCCACGAGTCGCCTGTCCTTCTCTCCGGCACCCCGCACCGACACCACGACGTCGGGCGACACCTCAATGCGCGTCCAGGTGTCGAGCGGACGCGACGAGCGTCGCCGGCGGCGCCCCGCCCGTTCCTGCAATTGTCCCAGCGCATCGGCCAGCTCCAGCGCCGCCGCTTCGCCATCGTCCACATCGCGATCATCCCCTTCCGGGCGACCGACCTCGCGGGGCATCTCCGGCGCCTCCCGGACCCCCGCCCATCCCGGATCCGAAGGCGCCCGGGGTGCCGTCATGAACTTTGGCTCCGGCGGGGGCTCCATGTAGTCCCGCGACCTCACCCGCTCCTCCAGCCTCGCCCGCCGCATCGCCGGAAGCCGGAACCTCGTCGACGCCCGCTCCACCAGCTCCGGCGTGACCGCGATCCCGCCATCGGCCACCTTCGCGATCAACGCCGGAGGCACCCGCTCGAACACCTTCCGCATGTCACTCAGCGAAACCGCCGCAACCTCTCCCGCCTCCTCCGCCTCGCGCACCCGCCGGATGAACAGCAGCCGGTCCCGCACCAGCCTCGGGTACCGGGTCCGCGGCCCCCGCCGGCCCACGCGTGGAAGCAGTCCCTCCTGCACGTAGTAGGCGATCGTCCTGCGGTCGAACCCGGTCGCCTCTTCGAGTTCTCTGGCCGTATAGCTGGGCTGTTTCTTCGTCGTGCTCACTGTCGTCCACTGATAACTAGTGTTGACATACTGTCAATTACAGTTTACTGTTGATAACTGATCACTACTGCCAACACAAGAGGAGGTGCCAATTGGACCACGTCAAGACCGCCGTCTCCAGCCTGAGGCTCGGCGAGCCCACGACCCGGGGAGGGCTCACCGTCTTCCCCCTGACTTCCGACTTCCGCAGCAAGCTCCGCTACCTCCTGCTGGAGGAGGGGCTGCGGAAGGACATGGTCACCATCCGCGAGGTCTCCGAGGGCGGCAGCGTCCCGGAGCTCAAGGTGGAGAACCGGGCCGACCGGCCGGTGCTGATCGTCGACGGCGAGGAGCTCGTCGGCGCGAAGCAGAACCGGGTCGCCAACCTGACCATGCTGATCCCGGCCGAGCGCACCACGATCATCCCGGTGTCGTGCGTCGAGGCGGGGCGGTGGTCGTACCGCACCCCCCACTTCGACGTGACCGACCGCGTGCAGAATGCGCGGGGGCGGGCGGAGAAGCTCGAGAGCGTGAGGCACTCGATCCGCGAACGGGGCAGCAGGCGCTCGGACCAGGGCCGGGTGTGGGACTCGATCGCCGAAGAGGCCGCCGTGCTCGGCGCACCCTCTCCCACGAGCGAGATGGGCGCCATGTTCGAGCGCCACAAGGACACGTTGGACGACTACGTCGGTGCGGTGAATGCAGCTCCCGACCAAGTGGGCGCGATCTTCATCGTCGGGGGGAGGCGTTACGGGCTGGATCTGTTCGACCGGCCGGCGACTCTGGCCGCCTTCCTCCCGAAGCTGGTACGCAGCTACGCGATCGACGTGCTGGGGCGGAGGCCGCAGGGGCGCGAGGATTCTCCGGAAGGGGAAGCGCGGAGCTTTCTGAACCGCATCGTCGAAGGGACGTACGACGATCACCCGGCGGTCGGGCTGGGACGGGATGTGGGGGTGGTGGGCGAAGGCCTGGTGGCTGGCGCGCTCGTGGCCCGCAGGACGGTCGTTCACCTGACCGCGTTCGCGGAACCGGTGGGCCTGCGCCGGGACTCGGCCGCGGACCGGGCGCCAAGCGGGCGCTACGCCACCTACCGGCAGAGGCTCGATTCGCTGCGGAGCCGGTACGAGCGGTAGGCAGAGGCGGACAGCACGCCGCGCGGTAGTGCCGACGGCTAGCTAGCTAGGCGGCCCGGACGGGGGGACTCGTCCGGGCCGCCTGCCGTGTGCTACGATACCTGCCCACGCCAACCTCTCCCACGCTCACCAAACCACCAGCACAATGCCCCAGGACACCCTCTTCTCGAAGATCGTTCGCGGCGAGATTCCCGCCGACATCGTCTACCAGGACGACCTGGTCACCGCGTTTCGCGACATCCACCCACTCGCGCCCACCCACATCCTGATCGTGCCCAACGAGGTGATTCCGACGCTGGCCGACGTCTCGGCCGGCGATGAGGCGGTGCTGGGGAGGATGCTGCGGGTGGCCGCCGACCTCGCGGAGGAGGAGGGGGTCGCCGAGAACGGCTACCGCGTAATGATCAACTGCCGGGACCATGGCGGGCAGGAGGTCTATCATCTCCACCTGCACCTGCTGGGCGGGCGTCCGCTGGGCCCGATGACGCGGCGGTAGGATGGTCACGGCTTCGCCCCGTTGCCGTGCGTTGGCGAGCCGGCCGGCGTTTGCCGTTGCCGCATCACTCACACTTTTCCCCACCCTCACAGCCGCCCAGACCCCACCCCTCCTCGACCGCATTCTCGCCTTCCCCGCCCCAATCGCCGGCGAGGAGCTGCACCCCGACCGCGGCGCCACCGGCACCTGGCACCGAATCCGCAAGCTCGCCACCACGGCCAGCATCCTCCACATCACCGCCCATCCCGACGACGAGCACTCCGGCATGCTCACCCTGGCCAGCCGCGGATGGGGCGCCCGCACCGCGCTCCTCAGCCTGAACCGCGGCGAGGGCGGCGCCAACGCGATCGGGCCCGAGCTCTTCGACGCGCTCGGTCTGATCCGCACGCGCGAACTGGTCCTTTCGGGCCGCCACTACGGCCTCGACGACCTCTACTTCACCACCGCGGTCGACTACGGCTACTCGAAGTCGGTGGAGGAGGCGTTCCGCAGCTGGGACCGCGAGGCCGTGCTGGAAGACATGGTGCGCGTGATCCGCCTCAACCGCCCACTCGTGGTGGTGTCGCGGTTTCATGGCAGCCGCCGGGACGGGCACGGTCACCATCACGCGGCGGGGTTGCTGACGCCGGAGGCGGTGGAGGCGGCGGCCGATCCGGAGCGGTTTCCCGGTCAGATCACGCGGGAGGGGCTGAGGCCGTGGCGGGCACTGCGCGTGTTCCGCGGCGGGCTGCGGGTGGACGAACCGCATGACGTGGTCGTGGACGCGGACGTGTACAGCGCCTCGCTTGGGACCACGTATCAGCGGTGGGCGAGTCTGGGGCTGAGCCTGCAGCGGTCGCAGACGTCGGGGAGGGTGCGGGGGGGTGGGGGGCGGGTATACCGGTACGAACGGCTCGGAATCGGAGATTCTACCCGTGACAACGGGCAAAACACCGGGTTTGTCGGCCACTTGGGGCCGGAAGTGGCCGACAACGTGCCCGGGGAAGGCTTTTTCGCCGGGATGGATACGAGCTTGCGGGGTCTGCAGGCACTGCTGGGTCAAACTGTGGTGGACGGGCTCGCAGGAGCGCTGGCCGAGATTCAGGATATCATCGACGGGGTGTCGCGTGACTTCGACTTCACCGCGCCGGAGAAGTCGGTGCCGGAGCTGGCGCGGGGGTACGGGTTGCTGAATGACCTGATCGACCGGGTGACGCCCGAGGTGGCATTTCATCTCCGTGTGAAGCAGCGGCAGTTCGAGGATGCGATCGTTGCCGCGGCGGGGGTGGAGGTGGTGGCGATGCTTGATAGCCGGGCCGGTGGCGCGGCGGTCGTGCCCGGTGAGGAGGGGGTGGTGACCGTCCGGGTGCGGAGCAGCCTGTCCGACTGGGTGAATGTGGAGGCCGTGCAGGTGCTCTTCGGACATGGTGAGGTTCTGTCCACGTTGCACGTCGACTACGAGCACGTCTTGGACGCCGAGGGTCGTGCCGCCGCCCTCGCCGCTGCCGCCGGTCGCGATACTCGTATGGCGGACGTGTTCAACGAAGGGTTCGACATCGGGATTCCGCCGCTCGCCGCCCCCGCCGGGCCGTACTTCACCCGTTCCGGCCTGACCGCAAACCGCTACGAGGTCGAGGACTCCACGGACCTGCATCTGCCTTGGGGGGCATCGCGGCTTCGTGCAGTAGTCGGCATCGAGGTGCTCGGCGAACACGTGACCCGGACAGTGGCCATCACGGGATCGGTGTCCCGGCTGCCGTACGGCTCGCTGGCCCGGCGCGTGGAGTTGCTGCCCGCGCTTTCGGTGGCGGTGACGCCGGGGGTGCAGGTGGTGTCGTTGTCGGGGGACGGGGGCGGGCGGATCGAAGTGCTCGTCCATCTGGAGGCCAATCAGCCGGAGCTCTCCGTCGAAGCCGAACTCGAACTTCCCGCAGGCTGGACGGCGATGCCGATTTCGTATCGGCACGACTTCCGCAACCGGGGCGAAGTCGCCGAGGCTCTGTTCACCCTCCAGCCCCCCAGCGAGTGGAGGGGTGACGCCGTCGTCGAAGCGGTTGCCCAAGCCACTGTGAACGGGGTCCCCGGCGAGTACCGCACCGGTTTTCAGACGATCGATCACCGAGACCTGCCCCTCGCACGGTTGAGCATGCCGGCCCGGACCACGATCCGGCCGGTCGACGTGGCGGCTCTGGATGGCCTCTCGGTGGGCTATGCAATGGGCGTGGGGGATGAGGTGCCTGCCGCGATCGAGGCACTGGGCGCGTCGGTGCGGCTGCTCGGCGAGGCGGACCTGGTCCACGGGGATCTCGACGTCTTCGACGCGATCGTCATCGGGACGCGCGCGTACGCGGTGCGGCGCGATTTGGTCGAGAACAATCACCGACTGATCGACTACGCTCGGCGGGGCGGCAACGTCGTGGTGCTGTACCAGACTCAGGAGTTCGTCCCCGGCGAGATGGCGCCCTACCCGGCGTCTCTGCCCCGCGGCGCGGAGGAGGTCTCGGAGGAAGACGCGCCCGTGACGCTGCTTGAACCCGGCCACCCGCTGCTGACGACTCCGAACCGCATCACGGACGCCGACTTCGACGACTGGCTGGAGCAGCGCGGGTCGAAGTTCTTCGCCCAGTGGGACGAAGCGTACACGCCGCTGGTGGAAACCCACGACACGGGACAGGAGCCACAGCGGGGGGTCTGGCTGACCGCCGAGGTCGGCGCGGGACGGTACAGCTACGTGGCGCTAGCGCTGCACCGGCAGCTTCCCTACGGGGTTCCGGGCGCGTACCGCATTCTGTCGAACGTGTTGGCGCGGCGGTGACCCTCACCACCATCGACTGGATCGTCGTCGCCGCGTACGGCGCGCTGACCCTCTCCATCGGCCTCCGCCTGGCGCGGCGCGCCGGCCGCAGCGTCGAAGACTACTTCATCGCGGGACGCTCGCTCCCCTGGTGGATCGCGGGCACCTCGATCGCGGCCACCTGGTTCGCCACCGACGCGCCGCTCGCGACCGCCGCGCTGGTCCGCCGCCAGGGCGTCTTCGGCAACTGGCTGTGGTGGTACGAAGCGGCCGGCATCCTGATGCTGACCTTCTTCTATGCGCGGCTGTGGCGCCGCGCCGGGGTACTCACCGACGCCGAGGTGATCGAGCTGCGCTACGGCGGCGCGCCCGCGCGGGTCCTGCGGGGGTTTTCGGCCGTGTACCAGGGGCTCGTGAAGAACGCGGTCGTGATGGGGTGGGTGATGCTGGCGATGGTGAAGTTCAGCGAGGTGCTGCTCGGGTGGGACGCCGCGCTGACGCTGTCCGTCTGCGTGGGCCTCGCGCTGGTGTACACGGTGGCGTCGGGACTGTGGGGTGTCGTCGTGACGGACCTGCTGCAGTTCGTGGCCGGGATGCTGGGGTCGATCACGCTGGCGGGGATCGTGCTGGCGCGGTTCGGGGGGCCGGCGGAGATGGCGGCGGCGGTGCGCGAGGCGCCGGGAGCGCCGGCGGGGGCGCTCGACCTGGTGCCGAGTGCGGGGACCGCGTCGTCGCTTGAGGTGCTGTCCTTCCTGTGCCTGATCCTGGTGCTGTGGATGAGGAGCGGACAGGGCGACGGCTACGTCGCGCAGCGTCTGTTTGCCACGCGGGACGAGCGGCAGTCGGTCATGGCGTCGCTCTGGTTCGCCTTCGCGGGGACGGTGCTGCTGACCTGGCCCTGGATCGTGGCCGGGCTGGGGTCGCTGCTGGTCTTCCCGGCGGGCGCGGGGATCGACCCGGCGCTCGCGGCCGACCCCGAGCTCGCCTACCCGATGATGATCCGCGAACTGATGCCGGTCGGGCTGCGCGGGCTGATGGTCGCGACCTTCCTGGCAGCGTTCATGAGCACGATGGATACGCATCTGTGCTGGGGGGCGTCGTACATGGTGAACGACGTGTACCGGCGCTTCGTGAGGAAGGACGGATCCGAGCGGCACTACGTCGCCGCGTCGCGGGTGGCGGTGGTGGGGCTGGCGGTGCTGGCGGCGTTCGTGGCCTGGCAGATGGAGTCGATTCAGCGGGGTTGGATCTACATCATCGAGCTGACCGCGGGGGTGGCGGTGGTGTGGCTCCTCAGGTGGTACTGGTGGCGGGTGAACGCATGGGCGGAGATCGCGGCCATGGTAGGTTCGGTAGTGATGGCGAATGGCCGTGTTCTGGTAGGGCTGGCCCAATCTACCATTCCCTTGCCCAGCGGTCTGCTCTCGATGGCGGAGCGGTTCTACGCGCCCGAAATGGACCTCGTGCGGGCGGTCGTCATCCTGGTCACCTGCACCCTGCTGTGGCTGCTTGTGATTCGTTTCACAAAGTCCGAAAGCGACGAAGTGCTCGACCGATTCCACCGGCGGGTGCGTCCCGGTGGCTGGTGGGGTCCGGTGGCCGCCCGCACCGGCATCGAGTCCGCCGACCCGCCGGCCGGCCGCATGTGGACCGGCTTCGGCCTCGGTGCGCTCTTCGTCTACGGCAGCCTGCTGGGGATCGGGTGCATGCTGACGGGCCGAGCCGCGGTCGGCACGTTGCTGCTGGTGCTTTCCATCGTCGCCGCGATTCTGACCGTTCGACTCGCGGACCAGGACACGTCATCCCCCGCCCCCACCCCATGAAGATCGTCCTCGTCGGCGCCGGCAGCCGCGAATTCGGCCCCGCCACCATCCGCGACGTCCTCCTCAGCGACCCCCTCTGCGACGGCGGCATCGAGATCGCGCTCGTCGACACCGACCCGTCCGGCCTCCCGCGCACGCAGGCCTACGCCGAATCCGTCGCGGCACGGCTCCACCGCACGGCCACCATCTCCCACACCACCCACCTCCCCGACGCCCTCCCCGGCGCCGACGCCGTCATCGTGGCCATCGAGATCAACCGCTACTTCCACTGGGCACAGGACTTCCACGTCCCCCGCGCCTTCGGCTTCCGCCAGATCTTCGGCGAAAATGGCGGCCCCGGCGGCCTTTTCCACGCGCTCCGCAACATGGGCCCCACCGTCGAGATCGCCCGCGCGATGGAGGCCCACTGCCCCGACGCCTGGCTCATCAACTACACCAACCCCCTCACCAAGCTCTGCGAAGCGGCCACCCGCCTCACCGACATCCGCGTCGTCGGCCTCTGTCACGGCGTTTTCCACGGCATCGAACAGATGGCCCGAATCCTGGAGCTGCCGCCGGACCGCCTCGACGCCCGGGCGAGCGGACTCAACCACTTCACCTGGTTCGACACCGTCACCGACCGTGAGACCGGCGAGGACCTCTATCCCCGTCTGCGCGAACGCGAACGCGCCGCCGACTGGCTGCACGACTGGGACGAGATCGCGCTCAGCCGCATCCTGTTGCGGGTCTTCGGCCGGTTCCCGAGTCCAGGCGCGAATCACATCGGCGAGTACATCCGCTGGGCGGGCGACTTCCTGGCCAGCAGCGCGCTACAGTTCTTCTACGATCCCGCCGAGGGGCATCCGTGGGAGACGGGTGAGGTTCCCACCTGGATCTACAACCTGGGGGACAATCCGACGGAGACGCCGTTGTTTCCGGAACGGCGCCGGGAGCGGGCGCGGGGGAGCCGCGAGGAGCGGGAGGCTGCCGGGAAGGCTCTCGCCACGCAAGGCACGGCACTGCGCTCCACGGACGCTCCCTCCGATCCCGACGCCTCCGCTCCCCTGACACCTTCCGGCGAGCTCGCCGTCCCCCTCCTCGAAGGCATCCTTTGCGGCGAAGCACGCTATCTCGACGCGGTCAACGTCCCCAACCTCGACTACGTCCCCGGCCTTCCCGAGGGCGCCGTGGTCGAGGTCCCGGCCGGCGCGGACCGGTCCGGCCTCCACCCCGTAGCGATGAACACGCTCCCCGAGGCGATCCTAGCGCTGCTCAGGACCCAGACGAGCATCAACCGGCTTCTGGTCGACGCGTTCGCGGCCCGCTCCCGCCGCCCGCTTCTCCAGGCCCTCCTGCTGGACCCGACCACCGAGTCGTACCGGCAGGCGGTGGAGCTGGTGAACGAGATGTGCCGGCTGCAGAAAGAAGTGCTCCCACCGCTGGAGTGGTAGCGGCGCACAGCGTCATGACGGTTTGATCCTGCAACGTGCCCTTGTTGTCCCGATCGTTGCGCCGAGGGACTTCCTTATGTCAACTCAAGTTTCCATTCTATAATGCACAGTTGACATATCTCACCGCTCCAGCGCCCAAACCTGCACCGACTCCACCCCCATCTCATTCGTCGCGCGTCCCAGCAGGTAGTCGGCGCCGATCTCATGGATCGTCAGCCCGTCGGGCGTTTCGATGAACCCCAGCGCCCGCCCCTCGGGGTCGAAGACCGTCCACAGCGGCGCGGGCCGGTCCATGCCGGGGAGCGTGGCCTCGCGCACCCAAAGGTGGTCCAGGGAATCGGTCAGCAGTTTGCCGAAGGACGGGAATCGCTCGAGGACGGGGATGTTTCCGCAGTCCCGGCGGGCCCATTCCAGGCGTTGTCCGGGCAATCCGGCTTGCTGCAGCGCGTTCTCCAGCGCTTCGTCGATCTCGTCGCGGGTGGGTGCGTGGCTCTCGTACTCACGGCGGACGATGCGGGCCAAGGCGCCGGTCGAGAAGTCGTAGGCCCGGATTTCGTAGTTGTCGTCCGTGGTGAGGATGACCCGCTCGCCCCACTGCGCCTCCCAGAACGAGTGCCCGAAGGGCAGAAGCCCCCGGAGGGCTATGCCGCCCCCCAGTCCAACGTTGAATTCCTGGCCGGGGTGGGTGCCGAATTCGACCTGCGAGGCCCCTTCACCACTACGCAGTTCATACCTCTCCCGCGACCGCCGGCATTCGTCGCCCGCCAATTCCCCGGTCCGCCCCAGGATGCTCCCGTTCTTCAGCACGGCCCGGGGTTCGAGTGGCCTGGCGTCCGAATCGAGGGAAAAGGACCTTGCCAACACGCCTTCCGCATCGAACACCGATATCACCCATGTCCAGCGGTTCCACGCCACGACCGAATCACCCGGCCCGGACGCGACACCCACCAGGTTCGTAAACTCGCCCGGCCCTTCCCCCTCCCGTCCCCACGTGGCCAGATGGACCCCGTCGGCACCGAACACGCGCAACTCGTTGGTTCCCGTGTTCGCGACCACGATCCGTCCATCGGGCAGAATGGTCGCGTCATTGGCCTGGTGCAGCAGGTACGCCTCCGCGCCGAAAACCTCGCCGATCGATACCGCCGGCTCGCTCCCGATCCGCCACGGCAGCCGTGAGTCGTCCGCGGGTCGGGCATTCTCGATGATCCGGATGCCGGCGCTGTCTCGGGTCGCCTGGGCCGACGCCTTCGCAAGGCAGGCCGCCTGGCCGGCGGCGGCCAAGAACATCGCGAACGCCGGTGTGACGACAGTCCCCGGATTGATCATTCTCTTCTGGCGGGTCATCCTCCGCTCCTCTCGAGCGCGGACCGGTCGACGGCCAGCGGACAAGCCCCCCGGGCATCCGCGCAGCCTGTCCCCGGCCTGTCGGGGGTGGTAATCCTAATATCTTAGGAATACGATAGGCGGACCGGACTCCGGTGTCAACGAAAGAAGTAGGAGATTCCGTCTCGCCACCCGTCCCGGTTAGATTACAGAATCACCGCTCCAGCGCCCAAACCTGCACCGACTCCACCCCCATCTCATCCGTCGCGCGTCCCACCAGGTAGTCGGCACCGATCTCATAGACCGTCAGCCCGTCGGGCGTTTCGATGAAACCCAGCGCCCGCCCCTCGGCGTCGAACACGGTCCACAGCGGCGCGGGCCGGTCCATGCCGGGGAGCGTCGCCTCGCGCACCCAAAGGTGATCCAGGGGATCGGTCAGCAGTTTGCGGAAGGCCGGGTATTGCTCCACGACGGGCATGCTCCCGTACCCCCGGCGGGCCATTTCCAGGCGCTGTCCGGTAAATCCGGCCCGCTCCAGCGCTGCCTCGAGCGCTTCGTCGACCTCCTCGCGGGTGGGCGCGCGGTTCTCATACTCGCGGCGTACGATGCGGGCCAGGGCGCCGGTCGAGGGATCGTAGGCGCGGATTTCGTAGTTGTCGTCCGTGGTGAGGATGACGAGCTCGCCCCACTGCGCCTCCCAGAGCGAGCGCCCAAAGGGCAGAAAGCCCATAAGGGCGATGCCGTCCACGAATCCGATGTGGGATTCCTGGCCGGGATGGGTGCCGAACTCGATCGGCGAGGCCCCTTCGCCACGGCGCAGTTCGTACGTCTCCCGCGAGCGCCGGTATCCGTCGCCCGTCACTTCGCCGGTCCGCCCCAGGATGCTTCCGTCTTTCAGCACGGCCCGGGGTTCGAGCGCCCCGGCTTCCGAACCGAGGGTGAAGGACCGTCCCAAGACGCCATCCGCTGCGAATACCGATATCACCCACGTCGAGTTGTTCCACGCGACGACCGAATCTCCCGGCCAGGGCTCGACACCCGAGAGGCCTGTAAACTCGCCCGGCCCTTCCCCTTCCCCATGCGGCCAAATGCACACCCGCCGCGTCGAACACCCGGAGCTCGTTGGAGCCGGTGTTTGCGATCACGATCCGACCGTCGGGCAGAATGGTCGCGTCATTGGCCTGGTGCAGCAGGTACTCTTCGGCGCCGACAACCTCGCCGATCGATACCACCGGCTCCGGGCCGACCCGCCACGGCAGGGGTGAGTCATCCGCGGGACGGGCATTCTCGATGATCCGGATGCCGGAGCTGTCCCGAGTCGCCTGGGCCGAAGCGTCGAAATGGCAACCCGCCAGGCCGGCGGCGGCCACCGCCATCGCGAGCGCCAGCGTGACGACGGTCCCTGGAGTGATCATCCTCTGCTGCCGGGTCATATCTTCCCCTCCTCTCAGGCGGCACTCGCTCTAACAGCCCGCGGAAAAGCCCCCCGAGGCATTTGCGCAGCCTCGTCGGGGACCGGTTCAGGGATCGGTAATCCTAATGTCTTAGGAATATGATAGGCGGAACCGGACACCAGTGTCAACGTAAGAAACAGGAGATTCTCTCCCACCAATCCTCCGATAGATTTGGAGTCCGATAGAGACCAGGCAGGCAAACCCTCAACCCGGATTCCCGCGAACCCCGAATCGCCCACCCTCCCATGACCCCACCACCCCTCACCATCCACCCCGTCACGCCCGTCATCGGCGCCGAGATCCACGGCGTCGACCTCGGCCACCTCAGCGACACGGAATTCGCCGCCATCCACGACGCCCTCATGGCGCACTGCGTCCTCTTCTTCCGCGACCAGGACCTCCCTATCGAGCGCCACAAGGCCTTCGGCTCCCGTTTCGGCGACCTCGTCTCCCACCCCAACGACCCCGGCGTCGACGGCCACCCCGAGGTCATGCCGATCCACGCCGACAGCAACTCCGTGCGCGCGACCGGCGAGCAGTGGCACTCCGACGTCTCCTGCGATCCGCGCCCGCCCATGGGTTCGATTCTGCGCATGCACACGGTACCCGACACCGGGGGCGATACGCTGTTCGCGAACATGTACGCGGCCTACGAGGCGCTCTCGGAGCGGATGCGGGCGCTGCTGGACGGCTTGCGTGCCGTTCACGACGGAGGCCCCTACTACCGTGAAGTGAATCGCCTGATCGGCCGCGACGACGGGGGACGGACCTATCCGTCGGCGGAACATCCGGTGGTCCGCACCCATCCCGTGACGGGGCGCAAGGCGCTCTTCGTGAATCAAATGTTTACGCAGTATGTCGTCGGGTTGCCGGCGGCCGAGAGCCGGGCGATTCTCGGACTTCTCTTCGAGCACGTCGCGCGGCCCGACTTCCAGTGCCGGTTCCGTTGGCGTGCGAATTCGGTGGCGATGTGGGACAACCGCTGCACACAGCATCACGCCATCTGGGACTACTGGCCAGAGACGCGGTCGGGGTACCGGGTGACGATTCGGGGGGAGGCCCCGGTGTAGCCGGCCGGCCCGGAAGCAAATCTCGCGGGCAGTCGCAGGGATCAGGCGCAAACCGACAGGAGCAGGGTGAGAAATGACTGATTCGAAGCAGGAGACAATGGGCCTCTGGCTGCAGTGGATCGGCGTGAGCGCGATCGGCGGTTTCGTGTTTGCGGTGGTGGCTCGGCGGGTAAGCTTGGGGGCCGGCGGGATCATCGGGGATTCGTTCGGGCCGGTCGCGGCCGAGGTGGTGATCGGTGCGCTGGCGCTGGGCGGGATCATGGTGGGGATCGCGGCGGGACAGTGGCTGGTGGTGCGGAGATCGGTTCCGTGGGCGGGATGGATGGTGTTGGCGATGGTTGCCGGGGGGATGGCGGGGGGCGGGGGGGCGTTCGGGGTGCTGCAGGGGCTGGGTGGGGTGGACGGGGGTGCTCTTGCGGTGGCCGCGGCCGTGATCGTCGGGTTGGCGGCGTTCGTCGGGGTGCAACGGCTGGTGCTGCGGGGCCGGGCGGCGGCGGCGGTCAGATTCGCGTGGCAGAGCACGGGCGCGGTGGTCGCGGCGGTGGCGGCCACGGGGCTGAGCGGGATCGCGCTGGGCGAGTATTCCGGGGGTGGGGTGGGGGGGGCGGTCTTCGGGGCGGCCTACGCCGCGGTCACGGGGTTCGTCGTGATTCCGAGCGCTTCGGGGCGAAGCGAATGACAACCTATCCGCCCGCTCGCTCCAGCTCCCACACCTGAATCCTCTCGATTCCGATTTCGTCCGTCGCACGGCCCAGAGGGTAGTCCGCGCCCACCTCGAAGACCTCGAGCTCCGCCGGGGTCTCGATGAACCCGAGCACCTGCCCCTCCGGGTCGAACACCGTCCACAGCTGTGCGGGTCTCTCGAGGTCCGGCGGGGTGTACTCCTTCACCCACAGGTGACCCAGGGCATCGGCGAGCAAGGCGCGGAACGCCGGGAAGTTC
This sequence comes from Longimicrobiales bacterium, assembly GCA_965211795.1. GTDB lineage: Bacteria > Gemmatimonadota > Gemmatimonadetes > Longimicrobiales > Gaopeijiaceae > Bin94. Next base: position 633,307 of record OZ242973.1, on the reverse strand, counting down.
TCCACGATGGGCGCTTCGTCGTAAGCGGGACGGAACATCTCGATGACCTCTTCCGGCTGCTCGGCCTCGACGAACACGTTGAGCATTGCATCGACCACTTCGGCCCGGGTTGGAGCCCGGCTTGAATGCTCCCGGCGCACGATTCTCGCGAGCGCTCCATCCGACACGCGGTAGGCGCGAAGCTCATACCGATCGTCGGTGGCGATCACCAGCGTGCCTTCCCATTCCGCCTCGTGGAGTCCCCGGCTGAAGGCCATGCGGGCAACATGCAGCATCACGCCACCGTATACGCCGCGAAACCCCTCCAGGCCCGGGTGGGTGCCAAACGCAATCTCGGCGACGCCCTCGCCGGCCACGAGGGAGTATGCAGCTTCCATGCGCCAGTAGCCGTCCTCCGCCCCACCCGTGGTCCTGCGTCCCAGGATCTCACCGCTCGCCAGGACCACCCGGGGTTCGAGGCCCTGGCCGTCGTCCGACTCGATTCTGAACGAACGGCCCAGGTTGCCGGCAAGATCGAAGACCGATCCGCTCCATAGATCGGTGCGTCCCGATGACGACCTCCTTGCCTCCCATGCAAGGATCGAGTCGCCCGGCCACTGGGCGATGCCGGCAAGAGCCTGGAATTCGGCCGGTCCCCCGCCGGTGCCGCCCCAGGTCGTCTGGTGAACACCCTCGGCGTCGTACAGGCGAATCTCGTCGGTCCCCGAGTTCGCGACGGCGACACGCCGGTCCGCGAGCATCACCGCGTCATTCGCCTGGTGCAGGATGTAGGGATCGTCCCCCTCATACTCGCCGATCGAAACCGACGGTTCGCTGCCGATCCGCCATGAAAGGCGCGAATCGTCCGCCGGACGCGCATTCTCGACGACCCTGATTCCGGCGCTGTCCCCGGTATTCTCACCAGCCTCCTCACCAGCCTCCTCACCAGCCTCCGACGAGGCGCCGTCGCCACAGCCGGCACAAACGCAAAGGCCAACTGCCAGCAGCCATGTGAACGTCCCGCGAACCGGTCTGCCCGCCGTCCTCGGTGATCCGGTGCAATTCATCCTCGCCTCCTGAAATCTTATAAAATTAGGAGAACGTATGGTGGACATTGGCCGGTGTCAACCGGTGGACTGCCCCTGCTGCCAGCACCTCAGGTGGACCCAGGACGGATACCCATTCCGCCACGTCCTCCTCTACAGCGACTAGACAAGACTGCTTGCAGATTGTGCTAGCAGTCGCTCCACTGCCGTCCGCCAACTGCCGGTCCGCTCACCCTCGTGCGCACAGCTCCACCGCTTCCGCCAGCGACCGGATCGGATCCCCACTCCGCGGAATGAACTCGTGGGCCATGTACCCGCTGAACCCCGTCTCCCGAATCGCCCGCACGATCGCCGGATAGTACAGCTCCTGCGTCTCGTCGATTTCCGCGCGCCCGGGCACACCCCCCGTGTGATAGTGGCCGATCCAGTCGCGCGCATCGGTCAGCGTGCGGATGATGTCGCCCTCCATGATCTGCATGTGGTAGATGTCGTACAGGATGCGCACCCGCGGCGAGTCCACCGCGCGCATGATCTCCAGCGCGTAGGACATGTGGTCGCCGATGTAGTCGACGTGTCCACCCGTCTTCGAGTTCAGCACCTCAACCAGGATGGTGACCCCTTCGCTCTCGGCGATCGGGGCGCACTCGCGCAGGCAGCGGATCGAGTTCTCGATCGCGGGACCGTCCGCCATGCCCCGGCGGTTGCCGAAGAAGCAGATGACGTTGGGGACGGCCTCCCGCGCCGCCCGGGGGATGTGCTCCTCGAAGGCACCGATGATGGCGGCGTGGTTCGCCGGTTCGTTCAGCCCGTCCTCGATGGTTCCGGCGCCGACATCACCGCAGGAAACGGTGAGGCCATGATCGTGGGCGACGGTCCACTCGTCGACCTCGAGGAGGTCCATGGCGGTGAGGCCGATATCCGCGACAGCTGCGCAAAACGGCTCCAGAGGTATGTCGGCAAAGCACCACCGCGCGACGGACTGGGTGATGCCCTGCCCACCGGCCTCCGGCCTCCCGGAATCCACCTGCCCATTGACTCGCCCGCCGGCTTCCTGCACACCGGCGCCCACCTGCCCATTCGCCCGCCCGACTGCTCCCCCCGCGATCAGTCCCAGTGACGCGGCTCCGGTTGCCCTGAGGGCCTGACGACGTGTAAGGTTCGGCATCCTGAAACCCATTCCATGCGATGAAGGTTCACGACTGCGGTTCGGCAGTCCCGATCAACGGGTACGGTAGCGCATGAAGCGAAGGCAGGCCATCGGCGTCCTGGGGGGAGTGGCGGCCGGTCCCCTCCTCGTGCCTTCGGGCGCATTCGCGGAGCTGCTGGCGTGGAGCGAACGGGTCCGCAAATCGTCTCGACCTCCCGGCGCCCCCACCCACCTCACCCCTCCCCGCACCCGCGTCATGGCCGCGCTGGCCGAGGTGATCATCCCCGCGACGGACACCCCGGGCGCATCCGAAGCGGGCGTCGCCGAATTCGTGGCCGCGCTCGTGGACGGCTGGCTCGACGACGATGACCGCGACCTCTTCCTCGATGGGCTCGACACGGTGGACGCCGCGGCCCGGGAGCGTTTCGGCGCCGACTTCGCGGACTGCGCTGCCGAACAGCAATCCGAATACGTCGGCGAACTCGACGCACAGGTCACCCGCCTGCGCGAGGAGCCCGACGCGGGCGCGGCCAGTCACTTCTTCCACCATGTGAAACGTTTCACAATCACCGCCTACTTCACCTCGGAGGTGGGACTGGCAGCGCTGGGACACCGGATCTCCTTCCGCACCTTCGAGGGATGCGCGCCGTTGACTCCGGCGGAGGGCGGCCCATGAACATTCGCCCCCGCCGCCAGGAATACGACGCGATCATCGTCGGCTCCGGCATGTCGGGCGGCTGGGCCGCCAAGGCGCTCACCGAACTCGGCGCCCGCGTTCTCGTCCTCGAAGCCGGGCCCATGATCGTCCCCGAGCGCGACTACGCCGAGCATCTCCCCACCTACGAGATGCCGTACCGCGGCTGGAACGACCGCAAGGCGCTGGCCGCCGAGCAGCCCGTTCAGCGCGAATGCTACGCCTGCGACGAGGTGGCGCGGAAGTTCTTCGTCAACGACATCGAGAACCCCTACACGACCGACGACGGCAAGCCCTTCCTGTGGATCCGCGGACGGCAGGTGGGCGGACGGTCGATCATGTGGGCGCGCCAGTGCTATCGTCTGAGCGACCTGGACTTCGAGGCCAACGCGCGGGACGGACACGGCGCCGACTGGCCGATCCGTTACGCCGATCTCGCGCCCTGGTACGATCACGTCGAGGCTTTCGCGGGGATCAGCGGGCGCGCCGAGGGGCTGCCGCAGGTCCCCGACGGGGTCTTCCTGCCGCCCATGCAGATGTCGTGCGTCGAAGAGCACGTGGCCGGGGCCATCGACAGGGCCTTCGGCGGGCGGCGGCGCATGACAGTCGGCCGCACGGCCGTTCTGACCGTGGACCACAAGGGGCGCAGCGCCTGCCACTACTGCGGGCCGTGCCACCGGGGCTGCCGGACCCGGAGCTACTTCAGTTCGATCAATGCGACCTTGCCTGCGGCGGAGGCGACCGGGCGTCTGACGCTGCGGCCCGACAGCGTGGTACCCGCCGTCATCTGGGACCCTGCCGCCGGCCGCGTGACCGGCGTCCGCGTCATCGACGCCGAGTCGCACGAGGAACTCGAATTCCACGCCCGCACGGTTTTCCTCGCCGCTTCCGCGCTGGAGTCCACCCGCATCCTTCTCAACTCGACATCCCCCGACTTCCCCGACGGTCTCGCCAACTCCAGCGGCGTGCTCGGCAAGTACCTCATGGACCACACCATGGGCGTCGGCGCGCGGGCGACCTTCGACGGCTGGGAGGACCGCACCACGCGCGGCCGGCGCCCGAACGGCGTCTACGTCGCGCGCTTCGCCAACGTCACCGAGCCTTCGTCCGACTTCCTGCGCGGGTACGGCTACCAGGGTTCGGCGTCGCGGGCCGGGTGGGGCCGGGGCGTGTCAATGGCGGGATACGGCGCCGACTTCAAGCACGAACTCATGCGTCCCGGGCCCTGGTCGTTCGGGATCAACGGCTTCGGCGAGTGCCTGCCCCGCGAGGAGAATCACGTCTCTCTCGACCCCGAGCAGGTCGACAAGTGGGGGATCCCGACGCTGCGGATCAGCTGTGAGTGGAGCGAGAACGAGCGCCTCATGATGCGCGACGCCGCCCTCAACGCGGCCGAGATGTTGGAGGCGGGCGGCGGCCGCGACATCACCATCGACGACGAGATGACGCCGCCGGGGCTGACCATTCACGAAATGGGCACGGCGCGCATGGGGCGCGACCCGGCCACCTCGGTCCTCAACGCGCACAACCAGGCGTGGGACGTGCCCAACCTGTTCGTGGTGGACGGCGCGGCGATGACTTCGTCGGCGTGTCAGAATCCGTCGCTCACGTACATGGCGCTCGCGGCCCGGGCGAGTCACTACGCGGTGTGGGCGGCGCGGCGGGGGGAGATCTAGGACATTTCGTCCTTCAGCGCCGCAACGGCCACACCTGAACCGACTCCACCCCCAGTTCGTCCCGTGCCCGCCCCAGGATGTAGTCGCCACCGATCTCGAAGATCCGCAGTCCGGGCGGCGTCTCGACATATCCCAACACGCGGCCCCCGGGGTCGAAGACGGTCCACAGCGGAGCCGACCTTGCCTCCCCCGGGAAGTCGTATTCCCGGACCCAGAGGTGGCCGGCGTCGTCGGCAATGAACGACGAGAATACCGGGAAGGTGTCCGCCATTGTTGTGGCCTCGATGGTCTCGCGTCTCCTCGACAGGATGTACTCCAGTTCCGATGCGGGGAAACCGGGGCGGCCCCGGGTAAGGAAGTTGGAGTATTCCTCGAGTTCCGACTCGATATAGCGATCGTAGTCGTCCGGGGTCGTGGCGCGGAGAGGGTGTTCCAACCGCGCGATGCGGGCGAGCGCGCCGTTCGCCCGGAACGCCCTGATCTCGTATCGGCTGGTGCGGCTCGCGACGATCAGGTCCCCCCAGAGGCCCTTGACGAGTTCGGCGCCGTAGGGGATGGGCTCCATCCAGTTCTCCCCGCGATCACCCTTCCAGAACCGGAGGTCCCGGTCGGGCAGCTTCTCGAGCGACGCCAGCAACTCGCCGTTCCCGTCCCGTATCTGCAGCAAGGCCGAGTCGGTGGCCTCACCCGGGTACGTGGTCAGGATGGTGCCGTCCCGGCGCGCCGCAACTGCGCCGGGACACTCCGGGGGACAATCGCCCCACAGACCGAAGGAGCGCCCGTAGCTCCCGTCCGGGCCGAACACCGAAACCCGCCCCCGGGCGGGGTACCACGCAACGATGGAGTCGCCCGGCCACGCGGCCACGTGGTTCAGCCACCAGAACTCTCCCGGTCCCTCGCCCTCCCCTCCCCAGGTCCGCACATGAGTGCCCGCCGAGTCGAACATCCGCAACTCTCTCGAGCCTCCGTCGGCCACCACGATCCGGCCATCGGGCAGCTTCGCGGCACTGACGGCGCCGTTGAGCAGATAGGGGGCTTCGCCCTCGCGGGCGCCGATCGAAACAGCCGGGTCCGGCCCGATCTGCCACGCCAGGCGAGAGCCCTCGGGGGGACGGCTGTTGTGGATGATTCGGACATCCGCGCTGTCACGGATTTCGAAGAGGGGTTCGCTGGCCTGGTGCGACTCCTGCTGGTCCACATCCGGTTGGCAGCCTATCGCGGTCCCCCCGACGAGGATGAATGAGAGCAGAAGCGAGGCCCGGTTGCTATTCATGGGGACTCCATGTTCCGACTTTTCCTGCCATTCAACCCCCCGACCGCTCCAGCGGCCATACCTGCACCGACTCCACCCCGACCTCGTCCTCGACGCGAACCATGAAGTAGTCCTCGCCGATCTCGAAGATGTGCCAGTCCTTCGGCGTCTCGAAGAGGCCCAGCACCCGTCCCTCCCGATCGAAGACCGTCCAGAGGCGAATGGGGAAGTCGTCCGCGGGCGATTCGTATTCCTCGATCCAGAGGTGGGCCGCCGCGTCGGTCATGATCGATCCGAACGCGGGGAGGTGCTCGGCCACCGGGACGTCGTCGTACCGGGGCAGCATCTCTGCCCGAACGGCGTTGGCTTCCTCTTCGGACAGGCCGTAGATCGGCAACCTCATATCGATGTGCGCCGCGATATCGGCCTGCGTCGGCGCCCGCCTCACAAGGTCGCGCCTGACGATCCGCTCCAGCGAACCGTCCGCGCCGAAGGCCTTGATCTCATAGCGTCCCGTGTGACCGATCGCGACACGGTCGCCCCACGGAGCCCACACCGGATCCCGCCCCAGGATCGTCCAGAAAAGCGCCGGGCGCCCTTCCACGGTCTTGCGGAAGGGTTCGTTGCCGGGGTGTGTGCCGAAGGAACCCCGGACCCGGCCCTCGGCATCCCTGAGGTGGACCACGAGGGTATCTGCGCCTTCGGGATTGTGGATCGCCAGGACCGAGCCGCCCGTTGCGGGGGGGCCGATGATAAACCGCGCGCCAACCTCCTCCAGCCACAGGGTGCGCCCGTAGTTCCCGTCCGCGTCGAAGACCGACATTCCCAGGCGGGGCGCGTACCAGGCCGCGATCGAATCGCCCGGCCAGCGTTCGACCTGCCACAGTTCGAGGAACTCGCCGGGACCCTCTCCCCTTCCCCCCCAGGTGGCCACGTGGGTTCCCACCGCGTCGAACACCCTCAACTCGTGCGTCCCGTTGTTCGCCACGACGATTCTCCCGTCGGGCAGCTTCGTGGCATCCATGGCGTTGTGGAGCATGTAGGGTTCTTCGCCCTCGAGGACTCCGATGGAGGCGGCGGGCTCGGGTCCGATCCGCCAGGGGAGGCGTGAACCTTCAGCCGGGCGGGCGTTTTCGACGATGTGGATGCCGGCGCTGTCGCGGGTGACGGTGGCAGGGCGCGGTTCAGGGTCGCGATCGGGTGCGCACGCCAACGGTGCGAGCACCGACAGGATCGTGAGAATGCGGATCTTCATCGCCCCCTCACTTCTCGATCCGATAGAGGTGTACGCGGTCGACACCGAGTTCGTCGCTCACCTTGCCGAGCAGGAAATCCGTGCCGATCTGGTAAACCTCGAGGCTCCCGGGCAGCTCGATCACCCCGAGGTGGCGGCCATCGGCTCCGAAGATGAAGAACTCGTGCGTCGCGGGCCCGGCGATACCGTCGTCCGCGCCGAACCGCTGTTGTCTTGCCCACACATTCCCTTCCGGGTCCGCATGGAGCAGATCGAAGGCGGGGAGGTGCGAGGGATAGGGGACGGCGAGTTTCCGGCGCAGCCACGCCTCGTTTTCGGGTGAGGTAAACTGTGCGCGAAGCCGTGCCTCGTGATCGGCCTTGACCTCATCGGTGACGGGGCGGGGTCCGCGAGCGAGTCGGATGATTCGCCGCAGGCTCCCGTCCGAGTCGTACGCTTCGATCGAGTAAGCGTCGCCTTCCGTCGCGAAGTGGCCGTCCGGCCCCACGGTCATGCTGAACCGGACCTGGAACTGCAAGTCCCACGAATCTCCCTCACTGTCGACGTGGTACTGTCCTCCCTCGAACAGGCCCGCGGGTTCGGGCGCGCCGCCCGACGCCGGGACGATGGCCGCCATCACGGAGCCCCGCCTCGTGCCGCTTCCCGCGTTCGAAACCATGTCCGAGTACGAGCCCAGCAACGCGCCGTTCGGGAGCGGGCCCCACAGGGTACAGCAGGTGAGCATGGGACCTGCCAATGGATCGAAGCCGAGCGACAGGCGGTCGTACGTGAACAGCAGCCACATCTCCGGCGCAACCGCTCGACCGAACCGCCCCCGGTCGTCATAGACGTTGGAGCCGGAGTTGGCGAACTGCTTGACCAGGATCGAATCCCCGCGATAGGGGAAGATCTTCCGGAGCCCGCCGCTGAACTCTCCCGGACCTTCCCCCCTGCCGCCCCAGTCCTCGATGTGCACACCCTCGGGCGAGTAGACGCGGATCAGGTAGGCCTGCCGGTCGGCGACCGCGATACGCCCATCCGGAAGCACCACTGCCCCGACCACTTCCCCGAACAGATATCGCTCATCCCCCGACGTTCGGCCGATCGTCACCGTGGGTTCGCGGGCCACCCTCCAGCCATCTCCGTCCCACGCCGCCCTCACGCTCTCGACGATCTCGATGCCGGCGCTGTCCGTCACCACAAAGGTGCCGGGGTCGATCTCCTGCCGGGCCGGAGCGTCGCCGGGCTGGCAGGAGATGGCGGCGAAGGTAAGCAGAATCGTCGTCGGTTTCGCCTTCAGCCTCCCGTTCATTGGCTTCCCGAGCGCTCCAGCGGCCACACCTGCACATACTCCACCTCGAACTCGTCCCTGACCCTTCCCAGGATGAAATCCTCGCCGATCTGCAGGACATCCAGTCCCGCCGGCGTCTCGACGAACCCCAGCACACGCCCCTCCGGATCGAAGACGGTCCAGAGCGGCACCGGGTCTTCCTCCCGCGGCAGGTCGTATTCGCGAACCCAGAGGTGGCCCGCGGCGTCGGCCAGGACGGTCGAAAACGCCGGGAAGTGATCGGCGAGGGTGAAGGACTCCAGGAACGGCCAGATTCGTTCCGCCAGCATGGCCTCGGATACCTGCTGTCCGGTGCTCGCATTGACAGAGCTGCGGTACTGGGCCCTTTGCTGTTCGAGAAAGACCTGCCGATCGGCTTCGGTCGGAGCCACCGGGACATGTTCGCGTCTGACAATGCGGGCAAGCGTGCCGTCGGCCCGAAAGGCCCTGATCTCATACGGCTTGTTCGGGCTGGCGATGACGAGGTCTCCCCAGGCAGCCGTGACCAGCTCGCTGCTGTAGGCCGCCGGTACCGGTTCAGTGTGGCCACCCGGTCCCCGCGCGGTGATCTCCTCGTGGTTCGGCTGGCGGCCGAGAGAACCATGAAGCCCGCCCTCGCCATCCAGGATCTCGACCGCCATCGTGGCGCGCTCCCTTTCGTCACGGACGGTCACGATCGTCCCATCCCGACCCACCGCCACCGGTCGGCGCCTCCAGCGCTGATTCGGGCCGCCCCGGAGGCCGAAAGAGTGCCCGAGGGTGCCGCCGTCATCGAAGAAGGAGACCCCGTAGTTGCCCGAGTGCCACGCGACAATCGAATCTCCCGGCCACGGTGCTGCCATCGATAGACTACCGAAATCCGCAGGGCCCTGTCCCCTCCCTCCCCAGGTCAACAGGTGTATCCCGGTGGCGGTGAAGACCCGTATCTCGTGCGTGCCGCCGTTCGCCACCACGATGCGTCCGTCCGAAAGCCTGAAGGCACTTCTGACCCACTGGAGGAGGTACGGGTCTTCGCCTTCGACGGCACCGATCGTCACCCTCGGTTCGGATCCTATTCTCCACCCGAGGCGCGACCCGTCTGCCGGGCGGGCGTTCTCGGTGATCTGGATGCCGGCGCTGTCGCGGGTTTCGGATGCGTAGGGGCTCGCGCCATCGTCCCGCTCCTGTTGATCCGTGTCCTGCTGGCAGGCGCCCGTGGCCAGGGTGGCGATGGCCGCGATGGCCACAGTCGTGCGAATCTTCATGTCTCCAACCTCCGTTTTCAGCTTCCTGACCGCTCCAGTGGCCAAAGACAACCTGACATTACAAAATGTAAAGTGCAATTGACATCCGGTTCAGGTTGAGCTCCCTTCGCGTCCGGTCCTCGCCTGTCAGCGGTCCAGCGACCAGACCTGCACGTACTCCACCTCGAGTTCGTCCCGCCACAGGCCCAGAATGTAGTCCTCGCCGATCTCGAAGATCTCCAGCCCCTCCGGCGTCTCCACGAACCCCAGCACGCGCCCTTGCGCGTCGAAGACCGTCCACAGCGAACCCGGCCGCTCCTCGCCCGGAAGCTCGTACTCCTCGACCCAGAGGTGGTTGCGCCTGTCCACCATGACCGAAGTGAACGCCGGCATGTTTTCCGCGACAGGGACGGATTCGTAGCGACCGCGCTGCTCCGCCGCAATATCGTCCGAATACCCGGAAACCTGTTCTTCGATGTATCCCCCGACCTCCTCGGCGGTCGGTGGACGGGCCGCATGGTCGCGGCGCACGATCCGGGCCAGCTTCCCGTCCTCGGCGAACGCCCGGATCTCGTAGCGATCGTTGAGGCTGTGAACGATGAGGTCGCCCCACGGGACCTGGGCAACAGTCGGACCGAAGATCACCTCGTACATCGTTATCATCCGAGCGGATCCCCTGACGGACTCCACCCGGTGGGTTTCAATCCCGGAGTGCTCCCCAAGGGAACTCTGAAGCCGGCCATCCGCGTCCCGGATCTCGACCCTCACCCGGTCGAAGATGCTGGGAATCTGCCCGGCCAGGATCGAGCCCGCAGCCGTCACCGCTGCCGGAAAGACGTAGAATCCCATTGGGTCTTCATCGTTTGTTTCCAGCTTGAAACTGCGACCGAAGTTCCCGTCGGAATCGAAGACCAGGATGCTGCTGCCCGGCCCCGACCAGGCAATGATCGAGTCACCCGGCCAGGTGTCGACATGGTCGAGGCCGCGGAACTCTCCCGGCCCTTCGCCGCGTCCTCCCCAGCTATCCAGCCATTTCCCGGACGCGTCGAAGACCCTCAGTTCGTCGTCACCGCCGTTCGCGATCACGATCCGCCCGTCGGGGAGCTTCGTGGCATCTTCGACCTGGTGGAGCATGTCGGGGTGTTCGCCCTCACGCACCCCGATTGTCAGTGCCGGCCCTGGTCCGACCTGCCACACCCGCGACGCTTCGGGCGGCTTCGCGTTCTCGATGATCCGGATGCCCGCGCTGTCGCGGGTCATGGTGGCGAAACGGGCCCCACCGGGCTGATCCGGCTGGCACCCCGCCAGGACGAGAACCGTCGGTATGGCAAACAACAGCGTCCTCATTGGTCCTCCAGCATTCCTTTCGATGGTCTGTTGCGGTCGACCTCTAGGATGGAGGACGCTCACATTCCAGTTGCACGGTTTGTCGCTGCTTGCCAGGGCAGCGGAGGTTCGCCCCCCTACCGCGCCACCGTCACCGCTCCAGCGCCCACAACTGCACGTACTCCACGTACATCTCGTCCCACGAACGACCCAGGATGTAGTCCTCGCCGATCTCGAAGATCTCCAGTCTGTCCGGGGTCTCGACGAACCCGAGCACCCGTCCCCCGGGGTCGAACACCGTCCATAGTGAGCCCGGCCGAGCCTGGCCCGGAAGCTCGAATTCCTCGACCCAGAGGTGGTCCAGCCTGTCGACGATGACCGATGAGAAGGCCGTGATGTGCTCCGCGACCGGGACGGACTGGAGCATCTGGCGCACCTCCGCCTGGTGCTCCTCGATCTGGGCTGGTGTCAGATCCACGGGATGCCAGGAGGCTCGTTCCTCTATATGGGCGTCGACCTCTGCCTGGGTTGGTGGACGCGCCACATGGTCGCGGCGCACGATCCGGGCCAGCGAACCGTCCTGGGCGAACGCCCTGATCTCGTAGCGATTGTTCAGGTTGTGAACGACCAGGTCGCCCCACGGCACCTGGACCGCAAGCGCGCTGTAGATGGGGTCGGACCGGTATCCGTCCGGGGTGATGTGGCGCTCGTCACCGGGATGCTCGCCGAGCGAACTGCGCAGCCTGCCGTCCGCGTCCCGGATCTCGACCACCACCGGGTCGAGGACGTGCGGGTGGTGTCCGGCCAGGATCGTGCCGCCCGGGATCACCGCCATCGCACGCACGGATGCAATCGGATGCTCGATGGTTGGTTCCAGGGTGAACGCGCGGCCGAGATTCCCCTCGGAGTCGAAGACCAGAACACCGTTGCGGGGCCCGTACCACGCGATGATCGAGTCGCCGGGCCAAGGTTCGACAAGCTCCAGGTACTGGAATTCTCCCGGCCCCTCGCCGGCACCGCCCCAGGTCGCTACATGGGTCCCCGTAGCGTCGAAGACCCGCATTTCGTTGTCTCCACTGCTCGCAACCACGATCCGCCCGTCGCGGAGCCTCGTGGCATCCGAGACCTGGTAGAGCATGTAGGCGTCGTCGCCCTCGCGATCCCCGATCGACAAGGCCGGCCCGGATGCTACCTGCCACACCCGCGAGTCTTCTGGCGGCTTCGCGTTCTCGATGATTCGAATGCCTGCGCTGTCGCGGGTTGCGGTGGATGGGCCGGGCTGACCGTCCCGTTCGGTTGCGCACGCCAGAGGTATGCACAGGAGCGGGATCGTCAGGATGCGGATCTTCATGGTTGCCGGCCTCCTCTGTCGACTGTCGCTATATCGTTGGGACGTATCCGGGCAAGTTGGAGGAGAGGGAGTGGCCCTATCCGAATTGTCTTCATGGGTCACTCCTGATCGTCGACGGTCGTCCGTGATACATGACTTGATATTACATGTAATGCGTGATTGACATAATGGAAAGTGCGATTGACATCCGATGCGCGTTGTAGCAATAATTGACACAGCACTCACCTCCAACGATCTTGTGAACATGGCCATCCGACAAACCCGCAACATCTCGCTACCGCCTCAACAGGACGCCTTCGTGGAGCGCCTGGTCTCGCTGGGGCGCTACCGAACCGCCAGCGAGGTCGTACGTCACGGATTGCGTCTGCTGGAACAGGCGGAGCACCGCAGGCTACTCGAGAAGTGGATGCTCGAGGGGCTCAGCGACGAGAAAAAGGACCGGATCCCACCAGAACTTCTGGATCGCGCGAGAACCCACATTCGCCAGCTCGCCGACGACGCCCTTCGGGACGTCGCGGACGACCGAACGTCAGATGGGCCAGCGGCCATGGAGAGGCTGAGAAGACGAATCGAGGGGCGAATCTGAGTGCCACCGGGCTATCGGCTGAGCCGGGCTGCCGAGGACGACCATCCTGGATCCAGATGGCCTCGGGCAGTGATCCACACCGAGCGACTACAGGCCGGATGTGAACCCCAAGTCACGTCATTCGGGCCGTGTGATCGCGAGTGGATCGCCAGCCCCAGTCTTTCAGAATGCGGAATCCGCCACTCCACGTTTCAGCTGAAACGCCCACACATCCGTTTACCACTCGAACACCGCCGCCCCCCGCCCCCCCTGCAGCACCAGCACATCCGGGTCGATCACCACGCGCGCGGGCTCGAAGTCCGCACGGATCACGAATTCAACCACCTCCCCCGCCCCCACCTCCACCACCGACCGCGCGTCCCGATACCCCTCCGCCACCACCGACCGGTCCCCATCATCACCCTCATCCGACCACCTCTCCCCCGCGACCGCCCCCACCTCCACCCTCATCCTCCCCGTGCCCACATTCTCCACCGTCCCCCGCACCACCCACCCCTCCCCCTCCCTCACCTTCATCACCTCGGAGAACCTGTACTCCGGCAACACCACCTCGAAGAACCACTGCTCGGTGAGCGCATCGAACGCAGCCGCGTCCGGCGCGAAGTCCCTGAGCACGGGCAGCATGTCCTGAATCACCGGATGGTCCGGGTTCTCCCTGTACTTCCCGATGAACGCGCGCAGTCCCGCCAGGGTATTCTCCCGCCCCATCTCCTGTTGCAGCATCCACATCGCCCAGGCGCCCTTGTTGTAGAAACCGCCCGGCGACCTGACCATGGCGCGTTCCGTGTCGAAACGGCGCCCGCGGACGTACTCCTCCTCCATCCGCTTCGTGAACTCGATCCGGTAGCGGTCGCCGTAGACCTGCTCGTGGAGCAGGGTCGTCGCGTAGTTGGACATCCCCTCCGACAGCATGTTGCCCCCCGGCCCCCGGCCCGGTCCCAGCAGGTTGCCCCACCACTGGTGCGCGGCCTCGTGCGCCACGACCATGAACCCGAGGTGCGATCGGGGGTCGCGCTGCGTCAGGAACCCCATCTCCTCGCTGAAGGTGATGTTGGTCGGAAACCCCTGCGCCCCGCCCGAGAAAGCCGGCATCTCCGAGAGCTTGAGCACGCTCCACGGGAAGGGATGGAACCACTCGGCATAGTACCGGCGCGCCGCGTCCAGAGCAGCGGACATCTCCTCGACGTTGTAGTGGTGCCCCGGATGATGGTAGATCGCCGTTCCGTCCCCTTCGATCACGTCGTACTTGCCCGCGATGACGTTGAACATGCGCACCGGGTGGTCGGTCTCCCACACAACCGTGCGCCTGCCGCCCTCGACCTCGTCGCTGACCAGCTGGCCCACGCCGTTGGCCGTGTACGCCTCCGGGATGTTGATGCGGGTGCGGACGGTGAAGGGCTTCCCGGCCCACCCGATCAGCGGCTCGGTCTCGCCCAGGTAGAAGTCGTCCTCGACCTCGGGCCGGCGGAAGGAAGGCGACCCGATCGAGGGATCGTAGCCCGGGACCGGCGCGAACGTCGGCTCGAAGCCGTTGAGCACCACGCCCGATTCGAGGATGAACTGGCTTGTGCCGCCCGGCCGCCGGCTCATGCCTTTGTGCCGTACCAGATCGTAGCTGAAGCCGACGGTGACGGTGTCGCCGGGGGCGAGGGGCTCGGTGGGCGTGAATATGAACAGGTTGTCGCGGTTGTCGGGTTCGTAGGCCTCTCCGGCGAGCGTCCATTCGATGGGGTGCCACGGCCCGGCCGTGATCGGGAGTTCCTCGTAGGCGTAGTCGCGGTGGTTCAGGAAGGTGTACGCGCCCTTGACGGCGATGGATCGCTCGGCGGGCTCGATCTCGAGATCCAGGTCGACATGCGACACCGACGGCATCTCGAACCCGTTCCATGTTGCGTAGTTGCGCTCCCAGTAGTCGCCTCTCCAGTCGCTCACACCGGGACGCTGGTAGCCTGAGCGGGGACCGAAGAAGAGCGTCGACGCCAGCACGATGGGCACGACCGCCAGGGGCAGAAGGCGCAGCGCACCCAGGGCGAGCGGTTTGGGACGCATGCGGTTCAGGGTGGCCGTCGCGTCGAAGGCCCGCCGCGGGAACCACCGCACCGACACCGCGACCAGAAGCGGGACGAGGCTGAGATAGAGCAGCCGGTTCAGCAGGATCGGAGTGCCGTGCAGGCTCAACGTGCCCATGTCGGTCCAGCGGATCAGGTCCCACCCCAGCCAGTTGGTCAGCCAGCCCGGGGTCCCCTCGGTCTCCAGCTTGTAAATCGTGTAGACGAGGACCGCGAGCCCGCCCATGTACGCCGCGTAGCGGTTGCGCAGCAGCGAGAAGAGCGCCGTCACGAGGGCCGTCCAGAAGGCGAAGGTGGGCAGCAGCACACCGCCCCACACCGCGACGAACGGGAAAAGATCGTACCCCACCGGGCTGTCGTTAACGATCTGCTGGTACACGATCATCCCCGCGCCCGACAACAGCGCGGCGACGAGGATCAGGCCGGCCATGGCCGCGTTGCCCATTGTCTTGCCCAGCAGCATCGCACCGGTGCCGAACGGGGCCGAGTTGAAGATCTCGTGCATGCGCCGATTGCGTTCCTTGTGGAGTGACTCGACCGTGTAGAAGAGAAGAAGGAAGCAGATCAGGAGGTTGAGGGTGTTGACCTGCTGTTCCGCGATGGTTCCGGGGGTCAGGAGGACACGCGACCCGAAGTAGCCGTAGCCGAGCCCCGTCGTCGAGATCGCCTGCAACAGGATCAGCGGCACGAAGAAGTAGATGGCGGGACGGGTCACGAGGTCCCGGACCTCGCTCCGCGCGATCGTCACGGCCGCCCTGAGGAATCCGAGCGGACGGGTCGCCATCTCCAGGTCCCTGAGCGGCGCCCCTGACGCCGGTTTGGCGGCCGCGGGGGCCCTGCGGCGGCGGAACAGCCGCATGACTCGCGACCCTGAGGCCCCCGTGCGGAAGCGGCGGGCGTAGCTCGCGGCGGCCCCGAACACCGCGGCCAGTCCGGCGGCGCAGAAGGCCAGCCGGCTCACCACGAAACCCACGTCGGGACGAAGGGGAGAGGTGTTGTAGAAGTCGACCCCGCGATCGACCTTGAGGAACGTCTCGATCAGCCAGCGGAAGCCGGACGGATCGAGCAGCATCAGCGTCCGGTTGAGTTCCGGGGACAGCCAGCCCGGCGACCAGGTGGTGAGCACCGTGAAGGTGAGCAGGAGCACCACCAGCGGGAACAGAAAGACGAGGACGGGACGGCGCGACCAGGTGCCGATCAGGAACGGGACACCCGCGAACAGAAGGATCTGGGGGACCCCGAACAGCAGCGTCGGGAAGAGGTAGTTGGCCAGCGAGAAGAAGCCGATGTGGTCCTTCCCGCTCTGCAGGACGTGGTTGAAGCCCATCGACACGCACAGGTACAGCGTCCAGATCAGGACAAAGACGGCCACACCCCCCCAGAACTTGCCCCACAGGTACTCACGGATCGTCAGGCGCGTCGCGTGGAACACCTCCCCGACGCGGAGTTCGATGTCGCGGATCACGGCCAGGCCGGAGAAGATCGCCAGGAACAGGCCGCCCAGTGAAATGATCAGGACGGCCTGGACCCGGCTCTGACCGAAGACCGACGTGAGGTGCGGGTCGCCGGCCTCGCCGCCGCCCGAAGCAATGGTCACCGAGCCGCCGGAAAGCCCGTACGCGAGGAACCCCATGAGGAAGAGAAGGATCCAGTAGCCGGGCCGGCGCACACCGGTCAGGAATTCGCGCCGGGTGACCTCCCACCACCTTGTGAAACTGTTCACGAGTCGGGGTCCTCGTTGATCCGGGCAAGCCTGCTTGTCGGTTGGCTGAAGTCGTGTTGTCAGGCGACTCTACGCCGGTTGCGCGGAGCGGGTTTCCGAGAAGGTTCGGTGCCGGGTCCCTACCGGTCGGACAGCGCTATCACGGCCGCGACCCGATCACCCATACCACTTCATCCTTCATCACCTCGGCGAAGCGTCCCCCTCGCTGCATCATCGCCTGCCACTCATCCAAGGTGAAGACAAGGAGATCGGCCGGAACGGGCAGACGTTCGTAGGGCCAGTCGCGATTGCGTTCCATGCGGGGTACATCGCTGTGCTCCACCACCGCGACCAGGTCGAGGTCACTCCCGAAGCCGGTGTCCCCCCGGAAATGGGAACCGAAATATCCGAGCGCAATCAGCTGGGGGCGTTCGCTCGCCTGGCGGGCGGCCCAATCCCCGAGAGCCCGCAGGACGACGTCAGGCGTCGGCCAGAACTTTACGGACGAAGTCGATGACGGCACGGGCATGGTCCAGGGCCTGGGAGCTGTGAAGGGATCCGTAGTGTTCGAACGCAGGTCCCTCGACGTGGCCGTTCGGATACCGCGCGGGGACGTAATAGTTGTCGAGTATCCTGGCACGGTCGATCAGTTGCGCGGGCGGAGGGGTCGGCAACTGGTTCAGCAGTCTCGCAGTCACGTGGCCCCAAGCTTCCCGTCCCAATGCCAGATGGAGCGACTTGACTGCTTTCTCCGCTGCCTGATGAGCCGCGAAGCAGGACCAATCGTGGCGACCATCGCGATGCGACGCAGCAGCCTGGCCGAGGTCATGGTCCGCCTGGGCCAGCCAGTCTCTCCATCGGTTCGGCATGGGTCGGGCTCCTGTTGGAGGGCCATCCGCCGCACCGTGGCCATCGCGGTCGGGCGGTGATGGTTTTTGAAGGTAACTTCGCAGTCCAGTGGGCTGCCGGGTCGATCGATTCGCATGGAGCGCGTAGTGGTACTTGAATCAGTACCAATATTGGATACGTTGGACCGTGAGAACCAAGCTCGACCCAACGCCGGACGCGCGACGGTCCGGGACATCGCCCTTTTCCTGAAAGCCGCCGGAGTGGAGCCATGATGGAGTACAAGGGATACGTCGCCGCGGTGGAGTTCGACGACTCCATCGAGGTCCTGCACGGACGGATCGTCAACAGTGGCCCCTATCCGATCGCAACCTTCGAGGCAACGGACGCCAGCCAGCTGCGACGGGAGTTCGAACGGTCGGTGGACGAATACCTCGAGTGGTGCGAAGAAGAAGGCGTTGAACCCAGGCGGCCGTTCTCGGGGAAGCTGAATCTGCGCCTCGGCTCGGAACTCCACGCATTGGTGGCGGCCACGGCAGCAGCCAACAAGATGAGCATCAACTCTTGGATCTTGCGGGCTGTGCGTGGCAGCATCGATGCCAGGCCACTGGACAGCGGTGGGCGATACCGGTAAGACAACTACACATTACATTTTGGAAATCATACTTGACATTCTTGTCAATTCCCCGCTCGACCACACCCCCCTTCCCGGCGATCCAAGCTCAGGAGCGGAAGGCCATACTGAAGCCGAGCCCTCCGTCGGGGGGTGGATAGGGGCGTTAGGCTTGAGTGACGGCTGCCGACGGGTCGCGGTTCCTGAAGACGATCATCCCAAGCCGGACGGCCACACGCGAATACCAGAAGAGGCGATCGCCATGAACGACCAGCTGAACCCGGAAGAACGCGAGATCCTGGAGAAGTTCGAGCGGGGCGCGTTGCGTCGTGCCGCCGGAGCCCAAAGCGAGATTGAAGCGGCCCGGATCGCGGCCCGAAGCACCTTCAGGAAGACGCGGCGGGTGAACCTCCGGGTGACCGAACGCGACTTCAACCTCGCTCACGCACGAGCGCGCGAAGAGGGAATCCCCTATCAAACGCTGTTGTCGAGCGTCATCCACAAGTATCTGTCGGGCCGCCTGACCGAGAAGAGATAGAGATGGCCAGGCGAGTCACGACGCCATCAATCGCCCCACTGGTCGTCCCCATCGTCCACGCTGTCGTCGCCGCGTTTGTTCTGGCTGGAGGATCCGGGTGCGATTCCCCCCCCGGTGAACGCACCGATTCCCCGCCCGCCGAACGCGCGGTCGTCCCCGGGTCTCTTGACGACGGGGTGTGCGCCTTCAACTCGGTCGAGCCACGGGAAGATGCTATCGGCTTCACCCACGTGGCGCGGCTCGGGGGAGAGGGACCCGAGCCCGGACCGGGCTTTCTGACGGGCGCCTCGACAATCAGCCACATCGTGCGCGACGCGAGGGGCAGATACTGGATTGGCCAGGATACGGAAATCAAGGTTTTCGGCTCCGACGGGGAGTTCGTCGCCACCGTTGGGCGGGTGGGCGAAGGACCGATGGAGTTCGGCCGCGTCCACCCCTTTCACCTGGACAGCGAGGGTCACGTGCATGTGTATGACCTCCTCAAAAGAATCTCCGTAATCGGGGAGAACTTCGAGTTGGTCCGGGAGATGAGGTTTGCTTACCCCGGCATTACCATGGCACCGCTCGACGACGGCGTACGCTACCTGTTTGCGGCCGCGATCCAGGCGGAGGGCAGTGCCGGGCTTCCGCTGCATGTCCTTGATGACGGCGACCTCGTCCAGTCATTCGGCATCCTCCCAGGGCAGGACAGCGTGACGGACTATTTCACGGCCGAACGCTGGCTGAGTACCAACGGTTCCTGGGATGTCTTCGCGGTGCCGTTCTGGGACTACGCGATCGAGTCCTGGACCGAGGATGGGACCAGAAGCGGAAGAATCGAGGGACCGGACCTCGACGACGGCCTCCGCACCCCCGACGGCTCCTGGTCGATGGAGAATCCGCCGTGGAACCGGGTTCGAGACCTCAAGATCACTGGTGACGGGCGCCTGTGGGTGATCGTGCAGATCCGCCAGGAGGACTGGCGGGACCGTGTTACCGAAGGAACCCGGCCGGACGGCAGCAAATCGCTCCGGTTGCCCTCTGACGATCCCGCGGCTCTTTATCGCAGCCGCCTGGATGTGTTCGATCCCGTCGCCTGTACCCTCCAGGGATCACGCTGGTTTGACGGAGAGGGCGTGCTGAGCGGATTCGTGGACGGCGCGACTGTCGCGGTTTCCGAACTCTTCTACGGGCGCTTCGGCGACCCGCTGATCAACATCTGGGACGTGGAGCTTCGTTGAGGCGGTAGATCCAAGCCTCCGTGGTGCGATCCCTCGGAACTCAGAATCCTCCTCCTCACGTTTCAGCTGAAACGCCCAAACATCCGTTCACCACTCGAACACAGCCGCCTCCCGGTTCAGCTGCAGCACCATCACATCCGGGTCGATCACCACGCGTTCAGGCTCGAAGTCGGCGCGGATCACGAACTCGGCCGCCTCCCCCGCCCCCAGCTCCACCACCGCCCGCGCGTCCCGATACCCCTCCGCCACCACCGTCCGCCCCCTGTCATCCCCCTCATCCGACCACCTCTCACCAGCGGTCGCCCCCACCTCCACCCTCATCCGCCCCGTGCCCACGTTCGTGACCGTCCCCCGCACCACCCACCCCTCCCCCTCCTGCTCCTTCGTCACGTCCGAGAACTCATACTCCGGCACCACCACATCGTGGAACCACTGCGCGGCGAAGTCGTCGAACGCGGCCGTGTCGGGCGCGAAGTCCCGGAGTACGGCCAGCATGTCCTGAATGACCGGAAAATCCGGGTCCGGGTTGAACTTCCCGATGAACGCCCGCAGTCCCGCCAGGATATTGTCGCGCCCCATCTCCTGTTGCAGCATCCACATCACCGACCCACCCTTGTCGTACGTGATGACCCCGTCCCCGGTGTTCGTTCCGTCCGTCTTGACCATCGCGCGCTCCGAGTCGACGAAACGCCCGTCGCCGTAGTTCTCCTCGAGCCGCTTGCTGAACTCCATGCGGTAGCGGTCGCCGTACACCTGGTCGTGCAGGAGAATGGTGGAGTAGTGGGCCAACCCTTCCGAGAGGATGTTGCCTCCCGGCCCCTGGCCCGGCGTGAGCAGGTTGCCCCACCATTGGTGCGCCGCCTCGTGCGCCACCACCATGAAGGCCACGTGCGAGAGCGGGTCGCTCTTGGCCAGGAACCCGATGCTCTCGCTGAAGGAGATGTTCGTGGGGAAGCCCTGCGCGTAGCCCGCGTAGGCCGGAAACTCCGAGATCTTCAGCAGCTCCCACGGGAAGGGGTAGAACCACTCGGCGTAGTACCTGCGCGCCGCGTCCAGGGCCGCGGTCATCTCCTCGATGTTGTAGTCGTGCTCCGGGTGATAGTAGATCGCCGTGCCCTCGCCTTCGCTCACGGCGTATTTGCCGGCGATCACGTTGAAGAAGCTGACCGGATGGTCGGTCTCCCAGACAACCGTGCGGCGCCCGTCCACAACCTCGTCGCTCACTATCTGCCCCACGCCGTTGGCCGCATACTCCTCGGGCGTGGTGATGCGCGTGCGCACGGTGAACGGTGCGCCGCCCCAGCCGAAGAGCGGTTCCGTCTCGCCCTCGAAGAAGTCGTCCTCGTAGTCCCGCGGCTCGGACGAATTGTCGCCGTCCACGCCGATCCCGGGCAGGTATCCCGGAACCGGGGCGAAAGAGGGATTGAAGGCGGTCAGGACGATCCCGGACTCGAGGATGAACTCCCCGGCGCCGCTCGCGTACTTGCTCATCCCCTCCATGAAGACGAAGTCGTAGCTGAACCCGATGGTGAGGGAGTCGCCGGGTCCCAACGGCTCGTCCGGGGTGAAGACGAAGAGGTTCGCGCGGTCGTCGGGCTCGTAGCTCTCGCCTTCCATGGTCCATTCGATGGGATCCCACGGCCCGGCCGTGACCGGGATCTTCTCGTACGCATGGTCGCGGTGGTTGTGGAAGGTGTATTCGCCCTCGACCGCGACGGACCGCTCGCCGGGCTCGAAATCGACGCCGATGTCCACGTGCGCCACCGAGGGCATGCGGAAATCGGACCAGGTGGCGGTGTTCTTTCTCCAGTAGTCCTCCTGCCATTCGCCGGCGGCGTCGCCCTGGTAGCCCGACTCGCCCTTCATGGCCAGCGTCGAGGCGATGATGATAGCGGGGGCCGCGAAGGGAAGCGCGCGCAGCGTGCCGATCAATAGCGGTTTGGGACGGATGCGGTGGATGATCCCCATGGCGTCGAAGTCCTGCCGGCCGAACCACTTCACCGAGAGCACCACGAGGAGCGGCACCAGGCTCAGGTACAGGAGTCGGTTGAGCAGCAGCGGCGTGCCGTGCAGAGTGAAGGGACCCATGTCACTCCAGTTGACGACACCCCACCCGAGCCAGTTGGTCACCCATGTCAGAGGATCGCCCGTCTGCGTGCGGAAGACGGTGGCCATGATCAGTCCGATCCCGATCCCGTACACCACGTAGCGGCTGCGGAAGAGCGAGAAAAGCGCGGTGATCAGCGCTGTCCAGAAGATGAAGGTGGGGATGAGGACCAACCCCCAGGTCGCCATGAAGGGGAAGGCATCGAACCCGACCGGGCTGCCCCCGAAGAGCTGCTGCCACCCGATCATCACCGCATCCCCGATCAGCGCCGCGAGCAGGATGAAGCCCGCCACGACGCTGTTCCCGAGCGTCTTGCCCAGCAGCACCGCTCCCGTACCGACCGGCGTCGAGCTGAAGATCTCGTGCAGGCGGCGGCTGCGCTCCTTGTGCAGCGACTCCACGGTGTAG
This sequence comes from Longimicrobiales bacterium, assembly GCA_965211795.1. GTDB lineage: Bacteria > Gemmatimonadota > Gemmatimonadetes > Longimicrobiales > Gaopeijiaceae > Bin94. The sequence goes on along the minus strand of OZ242973.1, from coordinate 610,960 downwards.
AAGAGGAGCAGGAAGCAGATCAGGAGGTTGAGCGTGTTGAGCTGGTTGACCGCCAGGGCACCCGACGTCAGCAGGATGCGCGAATTGAAGGGCCCGATGGCGAGTACCGTCGTGCTGAGTACCTGGAAGAGGATGAGCGGCACGAAGAGATACATCCCGGGCCGCACCACGAGATCCCGGATCTCGCTGCGGGCGATGACCCGGGCGGCCTTCCAGAAGCCGATCGGGCGGGTCGTCATTTCCAGGTCCGTCACGGTGGCCTTCGAGGCGGTCGCCGGGGCCGTGACCGGTCCACCTCGGCGCCGGAACCACCGCAGGATCCACCGCAGGAAACGCGACTCCGCGCCGCCCGCCAGCGTCCGGCGCGCGTAGACCCGGGCCGCGCCCGCCACTGCAACCAGTCCCGCAAGCCCAAACGCCACCCGGCTGAGGAGGAAACCGGTGTCCGGCTGAAGGGTAGCCGTATTATAGAACTCCACCCCCCGGTCCACCGTGAGGAACGTCTCGTTCAGCCAGCGGAAGCCCGATGGATCGAGCAGCATGAGCAGCCGGTTGACCTCCGGGGACAGCCAGCTGGGGGACCAGGTCGACAGGAAGGTCAGCACCACGAGTACCGACGCCAACGGGAACGCGAAGACCAGGATCGGGCGGCGTGTCCAGGTGCCCACGAGGAAGGGAACCCCCGCGAACAGCAGGATCTGGGGTACGCCGAAGAGCAATGTCGGAAACAGGTAGTTGCCCAGCGCGAAGTCGCCGATGGTATCGGAGCCCCCGGCCCCGGTGACGACGTGCGCCATGAACATCGAAAAGCCCAGGTAGAGCATCCAGATGGCCGCGAAGATGGCCACCGCCCCCCAGAACTTGCCCCACACGTACTCGGGCGGGGTCAGGCGGGTCGAATGGAAGACCTCGACCACCTGCAGCTCCAGGTCGCGGATCACCACCATCCCGCATGAGATGGCCAGGAACCAGGCCGCGATCACCATGATGATGACGCACTGGATCATGGCCTGGTTGAAGACCGAGGTGACGTGCGGCTGCTCGGATCCCACCCCGGACCCGCCGGTCGATACGGTGACCGAGCCATCCGACAGGCCCCAGGCCATGAAGCCGACGATCACGAGGAGCACCCAGTTCGACGGCCGGCGCAGTCCCGCGAGGAACTCCCTCCGGGTGACTTCCCACCATCTTGTGAAAACGTTCACGAACCGGCCTCCTCGCCAACCGCGCTCGCACTCCCCGACCCGTTCGCCTGTGCCAGCAGCAGGTACGCGTCCTCCAGCGTGGGCTCCGCCGCCTCGAAGCCTTCCGGCGGCGGCCCCTCCTCCAGGTGGATCCGCACTTCGTTGCGCCCCTCGAACAGAATCGCCTGCGTGACGCGGTAGTCGCGATCGATCCGCTCGAGGTCGTCCTTCTCCACGACGCCTTGGTAGATCGTCCCGGCCAGGCGGCCGCGTGCCTCGGCGGGCGTCGTGTCCGCCACGAAGCGCCCGTTGTACATGATCGCGACGCGCGGGCACAGCACCGAGATGTCGTCCACGATGTGCGTGGAGAGGAGCACCGTGCGATCCTCGGCCAGCTCGGCCAGGAGGCGGTAGAAGCGGAGCCGCTCCTCCGGGTCTAGGCCTGCGGTGGGTTCGTCGACGACCAGCAGCTTCGGATCACCCGCCAGCGCCTGCGCGATCCCCAGACGCTGCCGCATCCCGCCGGAATAGCCCTTCACCTTGCGTTTGGCCGCGTAGGACAGGTTCACCCGGTCGAGGAGTTCGGACGCGAGGTGCTTAATCCCATCTGGCGCCTGCACCCCCTTGAGGACGAGGAGGAATCTCAGCATGGACTCGCCCGTCAGGTGGGGGTAGAAGCCGAAGTCCTGGGGCAGGTAGCCGAGTTGGCGGCGAATGCGGCGGGGGTCGGCGACGATATCCTCGCCGTTGAAGTGGACCGTGCCGGAGGTGGGCTCGAGCAGCCCGGCCACGATGCGCATCAGGGTGGTCTTGCCCGCGCCGTTGGGGCCGAGGAGGCCGAACATTCCCTGGGGGACTTCGAGCGAAACGCCCTGCAGCGCCGCGACGGGTCCGGGGTAGACTTTGACGAGGTTGTTGATTGTCAGCATGGGGGGGTAGCCGGGTCTGGGGGGGGATGGGGAGGTGGGGTGGGGAGAGGGAGATGGGGCGATGGGGAGCGGGTGAGCGCTGGCATCTTCGACGCGTCAAGTTACGGTGTCAAGCAGGTCTACGCTGTGGATTCGGTGGCGGTTTCCGAGGTGGGGCGGTGGTGGGGCCGCCGGGTCTTTGCACCTGAACCGGTTGTCGGCGTCCCGGGGGCGCCCGGACATATCGATAGCTGTTACCTTGGAGCAGGATTGATGTCGGTTCAACGTTCCGGGTTTGGCCAGGAACCGGATCGGCCTGGAGATCGGAGATCCCATGAATTGGCGAGAGCACATCACCGTGGATCCTGAAGTCTGCCACGGCAAGGCGTGCATCACCGGCACCAGAGTGCTCGTGACCACCGTGCTCGACAACCTTGCAGCGGGACTCGATGCTGAAGAAATCGCGCGCAGCTATCCGTCGGTGACTCCCGAGTCGGTCAGGGCAGCCATGTGCTACGCTGCCGAGCTGGCGAAGGAACGGGTCCTTTCCTTGGCCCGATAGGTCAGCTCACCGGTGCGGTTCAAGCTCGACGAGAACCGGCCATCTGAAATGGTATTCCTGTTTCGACGCGCCGGTCATGATGCGCTCTCGGTTCTCGAGCAGGGGTTCGGTGGGGCCCCAGACTCCGAGGTTGCCTCAATTTGCCTTCGTGAGCGCCGTGCGATCGTCACATTTGACAAGGACTTCGCGGACCTTCGGACGTACCCGCCCGGCAACTACTCGGGCATCGTCGTGTTTCGACTTCGGTCGCAGGCTCGCGACCACGTTCTTGGCGTCGCAAGACGGTTTCTCCGAAGTCTTGAGCAGGCAGAACTCGAAGGCCGCCTTTGGATTGTCGAGGAGTCGGCGATTCGTGTGCGCGCGTAGGCCGCTCCCCCCCTCCTTACCGCTCCAGCGGCCAGACCCGCACATACTCGACGTCCAGCTCGTCCTGGGAGTGGGCCAATATGTAGTCCGCGCCGATCTGCAGAATGCGCAGTTCCTTCGGCGTCTCGAAGAACCCGAGCACACGCCCTTCCGGATCGAAGACGGTCCAGAGCGGCGCGGGTCGCTCCTCCTGCGGAAAGTCGTATTCCCGCACCCAGAGGTTGCCTGACGCGTCGGACAGGATCGTCGAAAACGCGGGGAAGGTTGCGGCCAGAGGTGTGGACCCGAACAACTCGCGCCCCTCTTCCCCACGCATGGACGACATGCGCGCCCGTATTTCCATACCCTCGAGTCCGGGAAGACCCGCAGCCCTCGCGAGCGCTTCCTCGACCCTCGCGAGCTCTCCCTCGACGTAGGCCTCACGATCGGCCTCGGTGGTCGCGCGCGGAACGTGCTCACGCCGGACGATGCGTGCCAGCGTGCCGTCGTCCCGGAACGCCCGTATCTCGTACCGATTGGTGGGACTGGCCACGACGAGATCGCCCCATTGGCCCGTCACCAGCTCGCGGCCGTAGACGGGCAGGCTGAGTCCCCTGGCTCCCCGCTCGTCCGTGGTGACGATCACCTCTCTGTGCGGATGCGAGCCCAGCGAAGCGTACAGAGCGCCATCGGCATCCCAGATATCGACCACCGCCGTGTCGGCGCCCTCCGGATCGTTGATGGACAGGATCGTGCCGTCGGCTCGCACGCCGATCGGGCGGGGACGCAGCCACGACTCGGCCACGCCGCTCCGGAGGACGAAGGAGCGACCGTAGTTGCCCTCCGAATCGAAGACGGAGATGCCGAGCCCCGGCGAGTACCAGGCCACGATCGAGTCGCCGGGCCCAGGAGCGACGTTCTCCAGGCTCAGGAATTCGCCGGGTCCCTCGCCCCTTCCTCCCCACGACACCAGGTGATCTCCCGACGCGTCGAACACTCGCACTTCGCTGGAACCACGGTTGGCAACCACGATGCGCCCATCGGACAGCCTGGCTGCGTCGAAGACCTGATGCAGCATGTACGGCTCTTCGCCTTCCAGCTCGCCGATCGACACCATCGGCTCCGGTCCGATCCGCCATGGAAGGCGCGATCCCTCGGGTGGGCGGGCGTTCTCCGTGATCCGGATGCCGGCGCTGTCCCTAATGAGGTTCGGCAAGGCGGGTGGGCTCTCCAGATGCTCCTGGTCCTGTTGGCAGGCGAGCGCGGCCAGGGCGACGAGTGTCGCGGTCCTTGCTTTCATCCTGTTCTTCCTCTCATCAGCGTCCCGGCTTCTCCATTGGCATTGGCTCCCAGGATCATAGTGCCCCGAACGAAGGGGCAGCGCCATGGCGGGCGTTCGGGCCCGGCGGCCTGGTCAGTGTTCGTGGAGCGCGACGAGCTGGATCCTGCTCACGATCGTGGTCGAGAGGCTGTTGAATGGCGTCGCGATTGATGGCGGCCAGCCTGAATCATCCCCTCAGCGCACTTCATCCCGCAGTCTCTTCACGACGATCGTAGCCACGTCGTACTCGTCCGTCTCGACGAACGCAACGAGGCCACCCGGACCGAAGGCCCTCGGAAGCGTGGTTTCCTCCGGCGCGAATGTGCCGACGTACCGACCCTCCGGGCTGAGGACATCGATCGGGCCCGGCTCGCTTTCCCCCGTGTCCGACAGGGCCAGGGCTTCCCCCACCGGGTCGGATCCTCGGCGGAGCACCCAGATCGTCCCTTCCCATGTGGTCCGCACATCCCGCACGATGGGGACCTCGGGCATGAAGCGCGCGCCCTCCACGAAACCCTTCATCCCGTCCAGCATGGACTCGAACATGGCCCGTGCCTCCGGCGGGGCGTCCGGACCGAGTTCCGCCTCGACCGTCAATTCGAATTGTGCCTCGAAGGATTCCATGGCCGCCTGCCTCACACGGCCGCGGATTCGGTCCGTGACGGGTTCCGGCCGCAACGGCCGGCGCAGAACGAGCATCGGGGAGCCCGCCGACTCCTGGATCCTGATCGCGTAGCCCGAGGAGTCGGAATAGGCGACTCCGCCGCCCGGAAGTACGTCGAACACAAGCGGCGGCTCGAAAAACGAGAGCGCGTCGCCCACCGCATCGAAGACCCTCGTGGGATCGTCGACCTGGGCTGAGCTCTGTGCTCTCCGGGTGGGCGACCACCCCTCGGCGAAGCGCGTGCCGGCCGCGCTGTCCCCCTCCAGGGCCACCTGGTAGATCGTGCGGTCACCCATATCGATATCCATCTGGCCCTGGCTCACGTTGGCGAAGCCCTGGCGCGTCAGGAAGAGCCTTTCCCCCTCCCGTGCGGGCCGTACCGTGGCGGCGAAACCGCCGCCGCTGCGCGGCAGGTCGGCGATCCTCACCGCACGCCCGAACGTGCCGTCAGACCCGAAGATCTTGTAGGCGCCGTGGCCGCGGTCGATGGCGACGGTACGGCCATCGGGCCAGACGGCGATGTGTTCCAGCCGCAGGAACTCGGTCGGTCCTTCGCCGGCGCGGCCGAACGCGGTCGCCAAGCCTCCGGCGTCGTCCACGACGACAACGCGGACATCGGATTCGGAGCGGTCGAGGATGTACAGAAAGCCGCGGGCGTCAAAGGCCAGACCTGCGATATCGGTAAAGAGTTCCCACTCCTCGCCCGCGATCGACCCGATCCGGTATAGCTCCTCGAAACCGGCGGTGAGCGATCGGTCCTCGGCTGGGAGATCGATCACCTCCTGGGCCCGGGCCGGCGTCATCGCCGACGCGGAGAGGAGGACAGCGGTGCAAAGACGGGATACTCGAGCGATGGTCATGGTGTTCCCTTGGGCGTTGGTGGTGGAACCCCGGGGTGGCGGCGGTGCGACACGCCATGCCAATACACCGGTTACCGCGTCTCGGGTTTCAGTCAAAGCGTTGCCGAATCGGATCGCGGATGACGATCCCTTCGCTTCAGCCCCCCGGCCGCTCCAGCGGCCAGACCTGAATGTATTCGACATCCAGCTCATCCCTGACCCGCCCGAGGATGAAGTCTTCGCCAATCTCGTAGATCTCCAGCCTTTCCGGCGTCTCGACGAACCCCAGCACGCGCCCACCGGGGTCCACGACGGTCCAGAGCACGCCCTCGGGCTCTTCGCCCGGAACCTCGTACTCCTCGATCCACAGGTGATCCAGGGCATCGGCGACGACCGACGTGAAGACGGGAATGCGCTCGGCGACCGGAAGGGCGTTGTAGTCCCCGCGCATCCGTGCCCGGTAGTCCGCATCGTCACTCGACACCCGGGACATCTGCGCCTCGATGTACGCATCGATGTGAGCCCGCTCCGGCGCACGCGGCTCTCTTCCGAGGCGGACGATGCGGGCCAGGGTACCCGTCTGCGTAAAGGCCCTGATCTCGCTGCGGTCGGTCGGAGCGATGACGACAAGTTCGGCCCAGGGCTCCACTGCCAGAGCGCGACTGAAGATGGGCTGGTAGAGCACCATGTCCCTCTCGATGAGCGATGGCCAGCCGGGATGCCGGCCCAGCGAGCTCCGGATTCTGCCCTCCCCGTCCAGGATCGCAATGTCCACCTCATCGGATCCGTGTCGCTGTCGGCTGACCAGCACCGAACCGTCACGCGTCATCATGTACAGGCCGAGCGCAAAGAACGCCCGCAGATCCCATGGGAACGGATCACTCTCCAGGCGCACGATGCGGCCGAAGTTCCCGTCTGGATCGAAGACGGTGATCGACTCGTTCCGGTAGTCCCCCGCCGCGATCGAGTCCCCCGGCCAGCGATCGACATGGTAGAGATCGATGAACTCGCCCGGGCCCTCGCCCCGCCCTCCCCAGGTTGCCAGGTGGGTTCCGAGGGCGTCGAACACCCTCAGCTCGTCCGAGGCCATGTCCACCACGACGATGCGGCCGTCCCTCAAGGTCGTCGCGTCCGTGGCAGCCGAGAACAGGTAGGGGTCTTCGCCCTCCCGTTCCCCGATGGAGACTGTCGGTCCGGGACCGATTCGCCAACCGAGGCGGGAACCGTCGGGAGGGCGAGAGTTCTCGATGATCCGGATGCCGGCGCTGTCGCGAATGAGACTCGACAGCCCGGGCGGGCCTTCCCGCTGCTGCTGATCCTGCTGGCACGCGAGCACGGTCAGGGCAACGAGTGTCGCGGTCCGTGCTGTCCTCATGTTCTCCCTCATTGCGGTATCCCGGCTTCTCCAACGCATTGTCTCCCAAAGACTATTGGATTGTTCGGGGCTCCGCGCCAATCAGCCGCCTCTCCACGAACCCCAGCACTCGCCCTTCCGGATCGAAGAGGGCGGGCGAGTCGCTGCTCACTCCGGGACAGGCTTATCTTCCGTCAATGCTCCCTCCACCCCCCCAAACCAATGACCAACGAGCACCGCTCCCGGGACATCACCTCGACTTTCCTCAGGCGCTGCCTCCGCACCCTCGAGCACGCCCTCGCGAAGCTCAAGGACAGCGACCCCGACGATATCGCCTATGACATCTACCACGCAGCCTGCGTCAAGGAGTTCGAACTCGTTCTGGAGCAGAGCGGCAAGCTCCTCAGAAAACGGCTCGTGGGGTATTTCGCCAGCAACCGGCAAGCCGACCGTCTGGCATTCAAGGACCTGTTCAGGCACGCCGCCAAGCACGGCCTGATCGGTTCAGAGGCCTGCGAACGGTGGCTTGAGTACCGGGACAACCGCAATGAGACGGCGCACGACTACGGCGAGGCGTTCGCCGACGCGACGCTGACCTTGTTGCCGGACTTCATTGCCGACGCCTACCATCTCGCCGACGTAATCGAGGAGAAAGCCGGTGGGTGACGGACTCCACCTTATGCCGAGGCACCGCCGCACGATCCAGGAACTGCTGGACGAGCACCTGCCCGGCGTGGAGGTCTGGGTCTACGGCAGCCGCGTGAGCGGCCGGAGCCACGACGCCAGCGATCTCGACCTCGTCCTCCGCGCACCGGGGCTGCGACCGATTTCGATGAGGAAGCTGGCAGCCTTCACCGAGGCGCTTCACGAATCCAACATCCCCTTTCTGGTGGATACCCACGACTGGGCACGCCTGCCCGGCGTCTTTCAGCGCGAGATCGGGCGGGAACATGTCGTGCTCGTGGAGGGAAAGGCGGAGGGGTAGCGCGGGGCCAACGATTCATTTGTCCGCCACAATCGCTCCACAGTGGCGGACAACGGAGCGCCACCGTCCTCCCGAGGCTATGAGACCATCCCCGAACCCCGGCCCAATCAACCCCCCGACCGCTCCAGCAACCACACCTGAATCATCTCCACCCCGAGTTCATCCATGGAGTGGCCCAGGATGTAGTCCTCGCCGATCTCGTAGACCGTCCGAAGCTCGGCGGGTGTCTCAACGAATCCCAGCACGTGCCCTTCCGGGTCGAACACGGTCCAGAGCGGGGCCGACCTTTCCTCTCGGGGGAGGTCGTATTCCCTGATCCAGAGGTGGTCGAGCGCGTCGACCACGATCGAGGTGAACACGGGGAAGTGCTCGGCGACGGGCGCGGAACGGTAGTTGCGGCGATGGTATTCCTGCTCGCTCGGCGTCGCGTCCGGATAGTAGCGGAGAATACGCGACTCGATGTAGGCTTCGACGTCCTCCGGTGTCGGCACGCGGAGACTTTGCTCCCGCCTGACAATCCGGGTCAGGGAACCATCCGCCCCGAATGCCCTGATCTCGTACCGGCTTGTCACGCCGATGGCGACCAGATCGCCCCAGACTCCCCATACCGGTTCCCTGGTAAAGGTGGGCACGTGCTGCATTTCCCGTTCGGTTCCCTCATCCACCAGGACCGCTGGCTGCCAACTCGGGTGCGCCCCCAGCGAGGTCCGCAGTCCGCCTTCGCCGTCCCTTAGTTCCACGACGAGCGTATCCGCGTATTCCAACAGAAGCACGGCGAGGATCGAGCCGCGCACCGACGTTGACGCAAGCCGCCACGCCCACGGATCACTCGCGTCGTTGATCTCTATCGTGCGCGCGTAGTTGCCGCCGCTGTCGAAGACGGAGACGCTCTGGCGGGGCCCGAACCAGGCGACGATCGAGTCGCCCGGCCACGGCTCCAACGACCGCAGTTGAAGGAACTCCCCGGGTCCTTCACCTTGTCCGCCCCGGCTTGCCAAGTGGCTCCCGGTCGCATCGAAGAACCTCAATTCGCCGGAACCGCCATTCGCCACCACGATACGCCCGTCGGCCAGTATCGTGGCATCCATGGCGCGGTACAGCAGGTAGGGCTCCTCGCCGTCGCTGCTGCCTATCGACACGCCGGGCTCGGATCCGATCCGCCACCCGAGGAGAGAGCCGGCGGGGGGAGCGGGGTTTTCGACGATCTGGATGCCGGCGCTGTCGCGGATTTGGCCTCGAAGTGCGCTCACGGGCCGGTCGTCCTGCTGGCAGGCGACGGCAGGGAGGATGACCAGGGCCGACAGGGCGAAAGGGGTGATCCGCATACGGAACTTCACGGTCCGGCTCCTTTCGTCTCCGCTTGTCGGCCACAATCGGCCCGAAGTGGCGGACAAAAGCTCTGAGACACCTCTTATGGCGCAAAAGATATACATAATTCTCCACTTCTGGCGAAAAACGCATACTTCTTCATCTCACACCCAGCTCCGGCGGACGCCGATACCCCGTCCCCTGCTCGAACGCGTACCCGAACCTGAGCAACATCGCCTCGGTAAACGGCCGCCCCAGGAACTCCAGTCCCACCGGCAACCCATCCGGCGTGAAACCCGCCGGCACTGTCAGCGCCGGAAACCCGGTGATCGGGCTGATCAGGCGGTTGTCGCCAAGCCCGTAGTCGTCGGCCGGGGCAGGGTTGGTCTCGGTGTCGTGGGCGATCAGCGTGGGCGGGTGGTCGAAGGTGGCGTGCACGAGCGCGTCGAGGTCGTGTTCTGCCATTGCCACGAGCACATTCTGCCTGATCCGGTCGCGGGCGAGCAGGTACTCCAGGTAGCCCGGGTCGCGGGTCGTCTTGCCGAGCAATCCGGCCATTCCACGAGCCCGCCACGGCGTTACCCGGCCCGTGAGCAAAATCGACGCGAGCGTCTTGTACGGCGCATTCTCGTGCTCGGCCAGGTAGGCGTCGGTCGCCTCCTCCGTCTCGTACGAATTCATGCCAAAGACCGCGTTGATCCTCTCGACCCCCTCGATCGCGACGCTGTCGACCACCACCGCCCCCAGCCTCCGCAGGTCGTCCAGCGCGGCGTTGATGCGGGCGCGCACCTGCCGGAACCCCTCCGACTCCGGGTCCACCGACTGGTCCATCGGATCACGGATCACCCCGATTCGGGCCCCCGCCAGCCCACCCGCGTCCAGCCCGTCCGCATACGACTCCGGTACACGCCCGAATGAGCGCGCGGTCACCGGATCGTTCGGATCGTACCCCGCGATCACCCCGAGCAGGATGGCCGCGTCCATGACGGTGCGCGTCATCGGGCCCATGGTGTCGGTGGTGGGATTGGCGGGCATCAGGCCGAACCGGCTCACCAACTCCAGCGTGGGCCGGAGGCCGACAAGCGACGCCACCGCGGCCGGACCGCGGATCGACCCGCCGGTGTCCTCGCCGATCCCGACCATCCCGAAGTTGGCCGCGATGCCCACGCCGGTCCCGCCGGACGAACCGCTCGGGTTGCGTCTCGGATCGTAGGCGTTGCGAATCACGCCGAATCCCGAACCCACGTAGCGCGACGCAAACTCGCCCATGTTCGTCTTGGCGAGGATCAGGGCGCCTGCGTCCTTCATGCGGGTGACAATGGTCGCGTCGCGGTCCGGCATGAAGTCCGCGAAGAGCGCAGAGCCGTAGGTGGTCGGCATGTCGATGGTCTCCACCTGGTCCTTGAGCAGGACGGGGATGCAGTGCAGGGGGCCGGTGAGTCCGCCGGAAGCGAGGGCTTCGTCGAGGGCGTGGGCTTCGTCGAAGGCACGGGGGTTGAGATTGGCGACGGTGTTCAGTCGCGGGCCCTGCCGGTCGTAGGCTTCGATGCGGTCGAGGTAGGCCTGGACGAGGGTGATGCAGGTGAGGTCGCCGGAGAGGAAGGCGGCGTGGACATCGGCGATGGTGGCTTCTTCGAACTGGAAGGTCTGGGCTTGCAGGGGATGGGGGACGACAAGCGGGTGGGCGTGGGCGAGGACGCCGAGCGCGATGGCAGGGACGAGGCGCGAAGGTGTGATCGCGGGATTGCGGGTGGAGTTGCGTTTGAGGATCATGCGTGAGGTCCGCTACGAGGGACGAACATGTCAACTGGAGTTTCCATTTTGTTACCCATGGTTGACATGCGTGTGGATTGATGGGTGCGTCGCCGCAGGCTCAACGTGGGGATGGGGCTTCCTCACGGCAAACTGGCCGGGGCGCTCGAAGCAGTTGGCCGGACTTGGTCCGCGTGAGGCGCCAAGCCCATCCTCTGTCGGGGCTGGTTCACTCCGCACTTCCCGCGGTACGATGAATGCCCGGCCGACAGTCCCACATTCCCCACCCCATGACAGCATGACCCTGCATCTCACCACCCTCGTCCTCGCCGCCGCCCTTCTCCCCCCACCCGGGGGTGCCGGAAGCCAACAACCCACGCTCACCGAACAATCCAGCGGCACCACCGAGACGCTCCAGGCGGTCAGCCCCGTCTCGGAGGAAACCGTCTGGGTGAGCGGCCACGGCGGAGCCATCCTGAGGACCGCGGACGGCGGGTCCACCTGGGAGCGGGTTTCCGCCCCGGCGGGCGACTCCATGCAATTCCGGGACATCCACGGCTTCTCGTCCGAATCCGCGGTCGCGCTCACTGCGGGCGAAGGCCCCCTGTCGCGCATCTACCGTACCGACGACGGCGGCAACTCCTGGACCCTCGGCTTCCTCATGGAGGAGCCCGCCGGCTTCCTGGATTGCCTTGATTTCTGGGACGAAAACCAGGGTTTCGCCTACGGGGACTCCTTCGACGGCGTTCCGTACATCCTCCTCACGCGCGACGGTGGCCGTGACTGGACGCGCGTTTCAGCTGAAACGTCCCCGCCCGCCAACGAGGGCGAGGGCGGCTTCGCGGCCAGCGGCACCTGCGCGCGCGCCGGGCCGGGCGGCCGGGGCTGGATCGGCACCGGAGCGGGGGGATCCGCACGGGTGCTCGCGACGGACGACCATGGCCGCACCTGGACGGCGGCCGAGACGCCGGTGGTGAAGGGGGCCCTGGCGGGGATCTTCACGATGGCGGTCGCGGACGGGCGGCCGGTCATGGTGCTGGGCGGCGACCTGGACCGGCGCGAAGAGGTGGTGGCCGGCAACGCGGCGGTGACGGGGGATGGGGGCCGGAGCTGGGAGCTGGTCAGTCCCGCGCCGATCAACGGGGCCGTGTACGGGAGCGCGGCGGGGGGGACCGGCGCGAACCGGTTCGTGGTGGCGGTGGCGCCGCCGGGGGCGGTGTATACGGACGATATGGGGAGGAGCTGGAAGGAGTTGCCCGGGGTGAGCGCGTGGGCGGTGGAGTTCGCGCCGGGGGGGCGGGTGGGATGGGCGGCGGGGGGCGGGGGGCGCATCTGGCGGATCGAGCGGTAGTGGGCGCGGCCGCGCGGGACGCTGCTATTTTCCCTATCCCGCGGCCCGGGCCGACGGGTCCGGGCGCCCCCCGGCCGGCAGGGCCAAGACTCCCTGACCAACGGGGTCAAGACAGTCACAGGACACACGTGGAGAGCCGAGAACATGTCCGAGATAGGTGAGCGGTTGCTCAGAAGCCTGCTAACAGCCTTCGATCAGATCGTGGCCGGATCGAGGACCCTCCTGGAGGCGGTCCCCGAAGACCGCATCGACTGGCGGCCGCACGAGAAGTCGTGGACGCTCGGGGAGTTGGCGACACACTTGGCCAACCTCCCCAACTGGACGATGGCGACGCTGTCGGTGTCCGAGTTCGACATCAATCCCGAAGGGGGCGGACCTCCGCCGTTGCCCGCTCTCGGCTCCGCGGCCGAACTCACCGCGGCGCTCGACCAGAGTGCCGCCGCCGCACGCGGTGCCATCGAAGGCTGTTCGATCGAGGACCTCGCGAGTCCCTGGACGATGCTCGTAAGCGGCGAAGCCCGCTTCACGCTCCCCAAGGGCGTGGTGCTGCGGACCTTCATCATGGATCACATGATCCATCACCGGGCGCAGCTGGGTGTCTACCTGCGCATGCTCGATGTCCCCCTGCCGCAGCTCTTTGGCCCGACGGCCGACTCCCCGGACATGTAGCGGCGGACCAGCAGGATGCCGACCGCCCCCGGAGTGCCCGCATCTCGATCCGACCAGGCGGGCCCCGAACCCCAACACCTCGACCCCGACCGTTTCGACCTCCTCACCTTCGACTGCTATGGGACACTCGTCGACTGGGAGGCGGGGATCATCGCGGCCGTGCAACGGGTCGGCGCCGCACACGGCGCATCCCCCACCGAGGCCGCCATCCTCGCCGCCTTCGGTGCCGCGGAACACGTCGTCCAGGCGGAGCGCTACCGCACCTACCGGGAAGTCCTGGCCCTGACCCTCGACCGCATGGGCCACGCACTGGGCTTCGGCCCCACTTCGGCGGAGTGCGACGCCTTTGCAGCCTCGGTCGGCAACTGGCCCCCCTTCCCCGACACGGTCGACGCCCTCGCGCGACTCGCGACCCGTTACCGCCTCGGCATCGTCTCCAACGTCGACGACGACCTCTTCGCCAGGACGGCCACGCACCTCCACACCGACTTCGACTGGATCGTCACGGCAGAGCAGGTCGGCCGCTACAAGCCCGCCCCCGCACACTTCAAGGAGATGGCCATGCGCTCAGGAATCCCGGTGGACCGCACACTGCACATCGCGCAGAGCCTCTTTCACGACATCGTCCCCGCCTCGGCCCTCGGCTACGCCACCGTGCACGTCAACCGGCCCAGCCGTGCGGGCGAAACCGGCGCGACCCCGTCCGCCGACGCATCACCCGAAGCCATCGTTACGGACATGGCCGGAGTCACCCACCTGCTGGGGGTCGCGTGAGCGCCGGGGGACGCGTGAACAGGGGTGCCGGCAGCCAACCGGAAGGCGGCGGCACCGTCAAGACGCCCGACATCCGACAAGAAACCCCAGGCACCCCCGACGGCCACGACGGCATCCACACCATCCGCGCCAGCGGCATCCACCGCGGCTGGAACGGGATCCACTACAAGACCGGTCTCTCGGCGAAGAATGTCCCCGCCCGCGACCTCTCGATGAACGTCGCCCGGATCTCCCCCGGCGGCGTCGCCTTCGCGCACATCCACGTGGACTTCGAGGTCATGCTCTACATCCTCGAGGGGACCGTGCGCCACGATTTCGGTCCCAACCTCCGTCATTCCATCGTGAACCACGCGGGTGACTTCATCTTCATCGAACCCGGGGTGCCGCACGAGGTCCTCAACGAGAGCGAAACCGAGGATGTCGTGGCGGTGGTCGCGCGCTCCGACGCGTCGGAGTGGGAGAACATCGTGGACTATGACCGGGAGACGGGGAAGGTGATTCCGAAGCGGGAGGCGTCGCGGTCGGGGTAGAGCGGCCTCGGTCGTTCAGGCGCCGAAAGCCGGCTCCCCTCATCTCCAGACAGCGATCACGAGCGCCTGCACGATCAGCGCCACCCCGTTGTAGGCCACGTTCAGCCACGCGAGCCCCGCCTTGCGCTTCTCGAAGGTGACCGACTGGTGCGCGGCCGGAATGACGAAGGCGATCAGCGCCATGAGCGCCACGTGGACCCCGACCATCGCGGATCCGCCACTGCCCTCCAGCGAGGAAACATCCCCGGGGGCCACTTCGGCGATCAGCTGGGCCAGGATGTAGGCCGTGAGCAGCGAGAGCAGGAGGGTGACGCCGTAGTTCTTTACAGGGTTGAAGCCCTCCTGGACCTCCTCCGCGGTCATCTCCATCATCGCCAGCCAGCGTTTGCCGAAGATCGGACCGTACCAGAGCGCGCCGATCACCATCGGGACGATTCCGGCTACGAGTACCGCGAACAGGTTGACTTCGTGCATGAGCTTCCTCCGAGGTGGGATGGTTGTTCAGGCGAATCCGGAAGCAACTCCCGTCGCCGCCGACCGCTACTCCGTCTTCACGATCCTGGAATCGAACCGGTAGCCCTCGATGCCGCCAGCAGCTACCCCGACCCCGACATCCGGTCCAGAAATTCGCGCTCGTCGTTCGTGAGAGCCCTGGCCCCCAGCTGGTGCGCCTTCCGCAGCAGCTTGTCCACCTCTTCGCGGTTGATTTCGTGGAGCCGTTCGCGCGGGATGGTCTTCCACCGCTCGAGCGACTCCAGGTCCACCACGATCGACACCCTGCGCGGGCGGGCGGGCTGTTTCACGACGCGCCGCTGACGCCGCCGCTGACGCCGCCGCTATCCTCAGGAAGAGCCAACCCGCGATCAGTCCCCCCAGGTGGGCGAAGTGAGCGATCCCGTCGCGGGCTCCCGCGAAGCCTGCGAAGAGGCTGGTGGCAACCATGAAGATCGCGAGCACCCGAGCCTGGATCGGCAGCACGCCCCAGATGTAGATGTTCTCGCGGGGCCAGTACCGCGCAAATCCCACAACAACCCCGAAGATCGCCCCCGACGCCCCCACGATCATCGAGAGCGGCGTCGCAAACGACAGAATCGCGCCGCCCACCCCGCATACCAGGTAGAACCGGATGAACGTCGTGCTCCCGAGCCGCTCCTCCAGACGCGGGCCGAAAAAGAAGAGCATGAGCATGTTGAAGAATAGGTGGGCGAAGCCGCCGTGGAGGAACATGTAGCTGACCAGCGTCCACGGTCGGTACAGGATCGCCACGGGGACGAGGCCGAAGTCCGAGATGAGGGCGGGAAACGCCAGGGAGAAGAAGAAGACGACCACGTTGGTCAGCAGCAGGCGCTGAACCCATGGCGTCATCAGCACGGCTTCTCTCCTGAATGTTTGGCGAGGGCGTCAGGTCCCGGGGGCGGGATCGCGAAGACCGTCACTTCGGGGTTGGAAATCTACCCGTTTCGATGCGGCGCCGCGCGTTCGGGAGGTCTGATCGCGCCTCCTACTCCCGCCGGGCCGGCCGCCGCGGGCCTCATCCTTCCCCGCGCTGCCGCGCCGCGAGCTCCCCGGGAAGGAGGACGGAGTAGATGAAGGACTGGACAGGTGTCTCCACACCGGCCAGGGCTCCCAACCGCACCGCCGCCCCGCTCCAGTCGTCCAGCTCCGACGGGACGCCTGTGGCGAGATCCCGTTGCAGCGACGAAGTGCCCTCGGGCGGCAGGGTGTCCGCTATCCTCAACGCGCGGTCGACCGCGTCGACGGGAAGGCCGACTCCGTGGGCGCGCGCCACCTCCGCAATCTCCAGCATGGCTTTCCGCAGCAACTCCCGGGTCTCCGGCAGCGTCCGCACCGGACCGACCGGCATGCGGCAGGCCGCGCAGACCCCGCCGATGGAACAGATCATGAGGAACTTGAACCAGAGCGCGGCGTCGATGTCCGGGGGGACTTCGGCCTCGACACCCGCCTCCGCCAGCGCCGCTATCAGCGCCTCGACCCGGGGCGACGTCCCACCGTCCCATTCCGCCATGGCCACGTAGGGCTCCAATCCCACATGCCGGATCTCACCGGGGCGAGAGATCTCGCTGACGATGCGCGTCAGCCCCTTGCCCATTCGCCGCCGTCCCACTGCGGGCAGCAGCGTCTCGTGTGCATCCACGCCGTTCAGGAGCGGCACGACCAGGGTGTCGGGACCGAGCAGCGGGGCGATCCCGTCACGGACGGCGGCCAGGTGCGGCGACTTGACCGCGACGATGACTGCGTCGACCGCGCCGATGCGGGTGGGGTCGTCGGCGGTGGCGGCGGGGTGCACGCTGAAGTCGCCGCCGGGCGAGAGGACGCGAAGTCCGCTTTGCCGGATCGCCGCGAGATGCGCGCCGCGAGCGATCAGGGAGACCTCGTGGCCCGCGCGTGTGAGGACGGCACCGTAATAGCCGCCGACGCCTCCCGCGCCGTAGATGGCGATCTTCATGGTGGCGAAGTCGCCACCTCCCGCAACACGGCCACCGCCTCATCCAGCTGCTCCCCGGTCACATACGGCGCCGGCCCAAGCCGCAACACGCGGCCGCGGAAGTCGGCGTAGACAGCGCGCCCCCGCAGCTTGCAGCAGATCTCCCCGGCCCGGGGCGTGTCCATGGTCAGAAAGCCGCCCCTACGCGACAACCGCACGTCCCGATCCCGCGACAGCCCGGCGGGATCCAGGTCCAGCGCGTCCAATCCCGCCGCCAGCCGCCGGATCTGCGCCAGATTGATCTCTCGGAGCCGCTCCACCGAGAGCCCCTGCTCGCGGAAGAACCCGAACACCGCCGCAGCCCGGTAGTGACTCACCGGATCGTACGTCGAGCCTGCAAAGCGAGCGTGTCCCTCTCCATACGAAACACCGCCCTCGCCCGGTGCCCCCGCCAGCGTCCCGAACTCCGCAAACCACCCGGTCAACACCGGCCGCAGCCGACAGTCCCGCGGGAACCTCAGAAAGCAGTTCCCTTCCCCCAACTGGCAGTACTTGTACCCACCCCCCACCACGAACGCCCCTTCCAGCCCCATCCTCACCACCGAGAACGGCACGACGTTGAGCGAATGGTACGCGTCCACCAACAGCTCCGCCCCCACCCGGCCGCACGCCCGCGCCACCTCGTCCAGTCCTTCCACGATCCGCGCATCGCGGAAGAGCACCGACGACACCATCACCGCCGCCGTCCGGTCGTCGACGGCCTCGATGATTCGTTCCGCGATCGAATCACCTTCACTCACCCCCACCCGCACGACCTCGATCCCCTCTTCCTCCAGCCGGTCCAACTGCCGCCGAATCGTGTGGAACTCACCGTCGGTCGTGACCACCCGCGGCCGCTCCCGCAGCGGCAGCGCCGACAGGAAGCGAATCACCAGCTCGTGCGTGTTCTGCCCCAGCGCGATGTGCCCGTCCGGGTCGTCCAGCAACCGCCGGTATCCGGCCCGCACCTCGTCTGCAACCTCGAAGGCGCGATTCCACTTGTCGTCCACCATTTCGGCGGCGTCGAGCCACGCCTGCCGCTGCGCGTCGAAGGCGACATCCGGCCACGCCTGGTGCGAGTGTCCGGTGAGCAGCACCCGCTCCGAAACGCGGAAACGCGAGTAGTGGCGCGCGAGGTCGGAGGGGTGAAGCCGGACCGCGCCGTCCGGCTCCGGGATCACAGCGCCATCCTCATCTCCCACAAATCGGGGAACGCCGGCTTGATCGTCGTCGCCAGGTAGGCCACCCCCGCGCTGTCACCCGTCCCGCGTTTGTTGCCGATCGTGCGCTCCGTCATCTTGAGGTGCCGATAGCGCCACTCCTGGAAGCCCTCGTCCAGGTCTACCAGCAGTTCGCAGAGGTTGACCATTGCGGGGTCCGCGCGATAGGCCTCGGCCAGTATCCGCTGCACCTCCGGGTCGGCCTTGACGGTCCTGGTCCGATCACGGCCCAGGACACGCTCCGGCACCTCGTAGCCCTTGCGGACCAGGAACCGCAGGAAGGCGTCCCAGAGCGAAGGTTCCTCGAGTCTTCGTTGCAGCCGCCCCTGCTCGCCGGGGTCCCGAAAGGCCCTCAGCACCGCCGCCCGCCTGATCCCCAGAGCGAATTCCAGTTCCCGGAACTGGGCCGACTGGAATCCGCTGGCCGTGTCGAGGCGGTCACGGAAGGACTCGAACTCGACGGGGGTCATCGTCTCCAGAATGTCCACTTGGCCCACCAGCACCTTCACGATCGAACGCACGCGCTTCAGGGTCGCGGCGGCCCTTGCCTCGTCGCCCGCCATGAGCAGCTCACGGGCACGGTCGAGTTCGTGCAGGATGGCCTTGAACCACAGCTCGTGGACCTGGTGCACCAGGATGAAGAGCATTTCGTCGTGCTCCGGCGGGTCCGAGATCGGCCGCTGCAGGGACAGCAGCTCCGGAAGCATTGCGAAGCGCTGGTAGTTCATCGGTTCCTCGCGTCTATTCATCTCCCGACTCCGGTCCGAATGCGGCTGCGGCCGCCCCGAAACGCGGCGTGTACCGGTCCAGCGTGTCGTACTGCGGCGGCCACGGCAGAGGATAACCCTGCGCGTAGGCGGCGTGCCTCGTCCAGTATGGATCCCACAGGTGCGCCCGCGCCATGAGGCAGAGGTCCGCCCGGCCCGACGCGATGATCCCGTTCACGTCCTCGAAGGACGAGATGTTCCCGACCGCCATCGTGGCGATCCCGGCCTCGTGGCGGATGCGGTCGGCGAAGGGCGTCTGGTACTGGCGGCCGTAGCGGGGCCGCTGGTACGGGACCGTCTGGCCGGACGAGACATCGACGATATCGCATCCGTTCGCCTTGAGCGCACGGGCGATCTCGACCGCGTCGCCCGGTTCGTTGCCGCCGGGCCACCAGTCCACCGCCGACAGGCGCACCGAGAGCGGCCGCTCCTCGGGCCAGCGTGCGCGCACCGCCCGCACGACCTGTAGCGGGAATCGCAACCGGTTCTCCAGGCTCCCGCCGTATTGGTCCGTGCGCTGGTTGGTGAGCGGAGAAAGGAAGCTGGCCAGCAGGTAGCCGTGCGCCATGTGGACCTCGACGAGGTCGAAGCCGGCCTCGACCGCCATCGTGGTCGCGCGTTCGAACTCGCCGGTCAGCGCGCGCATGCCCGCATCGTCCAACTCCGCAGGGATCGGGCTGTGCTCGAAGTACCCGATCGGCGACGCGGACACGATGGGCCAGCTGCCCTCTTCGAGGGGCTCGTCGGGCCCTTCCCAGAACAGCCGCGTCGACCCCTTGCGCCCGGCGTGGCCGAGCTGCATGCCGACCTTCGCGCTTGTGAAACGCTTCACAAAGTCGACGAGGCGGCGCCACGCAGACACGTGCTCCCCCGTGTAGAGCCCCGCGCACCCCGGCGAGATGCGCCCGTCGCGCCCGATCGCGGTCATCTCGGTCATCACCAGGCCCGCCCCGCCGATCGCGCGCGACCCGAGGTTGACCAGGTGCCAGTCGTCGATCGTGCCGTCTTCGGCGGAGTACTGGCACATGGCCGACACGCCGATCCGGTTGGGGAGCACCAGGTCGCGCAGGCGGAAGGGGGTGAAGAGGGGGGGCGGAGGCATTTGGCCGGGCCCCGAGCTGCCGGCATCCTCCGGCGCCCGCACGATCCCCAACGCAGCCTCGTGCTCGGCGATGGTCACTCCGGTCTGGACCTCGGCCTTGCGGGCCACCCAGCGGTCCACCACGTCCACGAACGCCGGGTCGCGCTCACGCAGGTTCTCGTGCGAGATCCGCAAGCTGCGCGTGAGCAGCGAGAAGGCGAACTGCACCGGCTCAAGGCGGAAGTAGCGCTCCGTGTCCTCGAACCACTGCAGGCTGGCTTGCGCCGCCCGCTGCAGCGACTCGACCGGGCGGCGGCGCTCGTCCTCGTAGGCGGCCAGGGCATTGGAGAGCGTGTCGCGGGCCATCGCCCCGGCCAGCGAAATCCCGTCCAGCATCGCCAGTCGCGTCCCCGATCCCACCGAGAAGTGGGCGGTGTGGGCCGCGTCCCCGATCAGGACCACGTTCCCGGTCGACCAGCGTGCGTTCGCGATCGTCGGAAACTGACGCCACAGCGACCGGTTGCGGATCAGCGGATGACCCTGCAGCTCCTCCTCGAAGAGCCGCGAAAGGAAGCACACGGTCTCCTCCTCGCTGGCCGTGTCCATGCCTGCCCGCCGCCACGTCTCCTCGGTGGCCTCGACGATGAACGTCGACTTCCCCGACGCCCGGTACTGGTAGGCGTGCACGCGCCAGAGACCGTGTTCGTTCTCGCGGAAGTAGAAGGTGAAGGCGGGGAAGGGCCGCGTCGTCCCCAGCCAGACGAAACGGTTGGGGCGAACGTCGACCGTCGGTTCGAGGGCGTCGGCGAAGCGCTCCCGCACCGTGCTGTTGATCCCGTCCGCCCCGATCACCAGGTCGGCGTCGAGGTACGGCGTCAGGTCGTCGATCTCGGCCTCGAAGTGGAGCGCCACCCCCACCTCGCGGCAACGCCGGTGCAGCAGCAGCAACAGCTCCCGGCGCGACAGCCCCGCGAACCCGTGTCCAGTCGACCTGAGCAGCTCGTCCCGGTAGTGGATGTGGATGTCGTCCCAGTGGTAGAAGCGCCTTGCAATCTCGCGGTGAGTTTCCGGATCCGCCTCGGCCACCTCCTCCAGCGTCGCATCCGAGAAGACCACCCCGAAGCCGAAGGTGTCGTCGGGGCGGTTGCGCTCGAAGACCTCGATCGTGCGCGAGGGGTCGTCCTTCTTGAGGAGCAGCGCGGCGAAGAGCCCGCCGGGGCCTCCACCGATGACGTTGATCTTCACCGCCTCAGCGCCCGTCCCCCCGCACCAGCCCACCCCCGATGATCAGGTGCTGGATCTCGGTCGTCCCCTCGTAGATCCGGAGCGCCCGCACGGCCCGGTACAGGTGGTCCACCGGGTGGCTTGCCAGCACCCCCCTGCCCCCCAGCACCTGCACGGCCCGGTCCACGATCCGCTGCGCCGCCTCCGTCGAAAAGGCCTTGGCCATCGCGGCCTCCATCGTGATCCGCTCCGCTCCCCGGTCCTTCTCCCACCCGGCCCGGTAAGCCAGCAACCTCCCCGCGGTCAAGTCCATGGCCGAATGGGACAGCTTCTCCTGGATCAGCTGAAACGATGCCAGAGGCTTCCCGAACTGCTCCCGCCCGCGCGCGTGCTCCAGCGCCTCCCACAGCGCCCGGCCCGCCATGCCGCACGCCGCGGCAGCCACAGTCGGTCGCAGCCGGTCCAGCGTGGCCATCCCGGTCTTGAAGCCGGTCCCCACATCCCCGAGCATCATCTCGCCCGAAACGTGACAGTCATTGAACCGCACCTCTCCCAGCGGATGCGGCGCGCTCATCACCAGCGAACCCGTGAACTCGAACCCCTCGGCGTCGGCCGGCACCACGAAGCACGAGATCCCCCAGGTCCCCACCTCCGGATCGGTCGACGCGAACACGACATGGAAGTCCGCAATCCCCGCGTTGGAGATGAACGCCTTGCCCCCGTTCAGCCGGTAGCCGGCCCCGTCCGGTATCGCCGTCGTGGTCATCGAGGCCACATCGGAGCCCGCCTCCCACTCGGTCATGGCAAATGCGCCCATTGCCTCGCCCGTCAACGCGCGATCCACCCACCCCCCCGGATCAGCCCCCCGAATCAGCCCCGGCGTCGCACTCAACCCCTGCAGCGCGAACACCGCATCGGCCAGCGGCGACCACCAACCCAGCACCTCCCGCGCCACCAGGCAGCCGCGCACGTCCCCCTCCCGGATCGGCTCGAAGAGCCCCGCCGCCCCCATCCGCCCCACCAGCTCGCGCGCCCGCACCCTCGCCGCCGCGTCCGTTTCCGGATCGTGCCCGTCACCGATCTCGTCGCGGCAGAACGCCACGACCCGCTCCCGGTACTCCCGGTGCCGTCCCTCGATGAACGCCGCCACCGGATCCAGCGACAGCCCGCCCCCGTCAAACAAAGCGCGGCCTCCGCTTCTCCACGAAGGCGTCGTACGCCTCGCGGAAGTTCGGATTCAGCATGCACATCGCCTGCGCCCGCGCCTCCGCCTCGAGCGCGTCCTCCAGCTCCATGTGCGCCTCCCGGTTGAGCGCATCCTTGGTGACCTGCAGCGCCAGCGACGGTCCCCGCGCCAGCTTCCCGGCAAACTCCGTGGCCGCGGCCAGCGCCTCCCCGTCGGGCACCACGCTATTGTACAGCCCGATCCGATGTGCCTCCGCCGCGTCGATGAACTCGCCGGTCATGAGCAGCTCGCTTGCGCGTCCCAGCCCCACGATACGCGGCAGCATCCACGCCGCCCCCATATCCGCGCCCGACAGCCCCACCCGCGTGAACAGGTACGCGATCCGCGCCGACTCCGCCGCGATCCGCACATCGCACGCCGTCGCGATGACCGCCCCCGCGCCCGCCACCGTCCCGTTGAGCGCCGCCACCACCGGCTGGCGGCACGCCCGGATCGCCCCGATCAGCTCGCAGGTCATGCGCGTAAACTCCAGCAGCCCTTCGAAATCCCGCCCGAAGAGCGCCCCGATGATGTCCTCCACATCCCCGCCGGTACAGAACCCGCGTCCCGCCCCCGTGATCACGATCGCGCGCACCTCGGCCTCCCCATCCAGCCCGCGAAAGGTGTTCCTGAGCTCGTCGTAGACCTCGAAAGTCAGCGCGTTCAGCCGCTCGGGCCGGTTCAGCGTGATTCGCGCCACCGCGGTCTCCGCGTCAAAGTCCAGCAGGAAGGAGCGGGGGCGTTCGAGGGTGAGGGAATCAAGTGCGGTCATGGCTGTTCCTTCGTTGTGTGCGGGTCCATGGCCGGGCGCCCACCCGGTTGAGCCTGCGGGATGACCGCGGTGGCCTCGACCTCCACCACCGCACTCGGATCCACCAGCTCGGTCACCGCCACCAGAGCCATGGCGGGAAAGTGCTTCCCGAAGACGGTCCGGTATGCGGCCCCCACCTCGGCCAGCGATCCCCGGTAGGCCTTCATGTCAGTCACATAGATGGTGAGCCGCCCCACGTCGGCGACCGTCCCCCCCGCCTCCTCCACCACCGCCGCTACGTTGGCGAGCGCGGCCTGGAACTGCGCGGCGAGCGAGGTTCCGCCCCCCGCCCCGACCTGCCCCGCCACGAAGAGCACTCGCCCCCCTTCCGGCGCAAGCATCCCGTTGTTCCACCCCCGTGGAGTTCCCAATACCTCCGGGTTCACGATCTCGTAGCTCAACCGGCGGCCCTCCCCCCGCCCCGCACCACCAGCTCGACGCCCTGCAGCGCCCCGGCCTCCTCCGGCATGAAGGTCATCACGGCGTGCGCCACCTCGCGCGGCGTGATGAGCCGTCCGCCCGGCTGCATCTCCTCCAGTCCGGCACGGATCGCGTCCGCATCCTTCCCGGTCTTCGTCGCGATCCGTTCGATGTTCTCGTCGGTCATGGGCGTGTCCACGTAACCCGGGCAGACGGAGTTGACCGTCACCCCCGTTCCCGCCAGCTCGTCGGCCAGGCTGCGCGCCATGCCTGCGAGTGCGTGCTTCGAGGCCGCGTAGGCGGTGATGTAACGGGCCCCCTTGAGGCTCGCCACCGACGCCACGTTCACGATCCGTCCCCACCCACGCTCCAACATGGCCGGCAGGAACGCCTGCGTCACCAGCAGCACCCCGGTCGCGTTCACGCGGTGGACCTGTTCCCACTGTTCCAGCGTCACCTTCAGAAAGGGGGCCGAGCTGGCCACCCCGGCGTTGTTGACCAGGATGTCCACGTGGCCGACCAGCTCGCGCGCCCGGTCGGCCAGCGCGGCCACCGAGTCGGGGTCGGTCACGTCACACACAACCGCGTGCGCCGTCCACCCGCGCGCACGCAGCCCTTCGGCGACCGCCTCGATTTCGGCCTCGCTGCGGGCCGTGACAACAACGGCAGCGCCCGTCTCCGCGAGCGCTTCCGCCACGGCCGCCCCGATTCCCCGCCCACCACCCGTCACCACGGCGCACTTCCCGGATAGCGTCACGACACCACCTCGTCCACGGCTTCGACCACGATGCGGGCCAGGATCTCCAACGTCTCCCTCCCCTCCTCCGCTGTCGCCGCGGCCGGGTCCCCGCAATAGGCGTCCGCCACCCCCGCCTCCTCGAAGGTGGTCTTCCCCGCCCCGATCGCGCGCGACAGAGATGCCGGGTTGGGAGGCAGCCGGCGCCGCTCCCAGTCGCGGACCAGTTCGGGGGCGGCCGCCATCACCACCGAGGTCTCGTAGCGTCCCGCGTGACACGCACCGCTCTGGAACTCCTCGGTCAGGCGCGACGCCCACCGCCGCTCGGTCAGGTCGGGATGGATGACGGGCATGGGGCCGGTGTAGGCGCGAGCCACCTTCAGGATCGACGTGAGGTGGGCCGGATCGAGGTGTGCGTTGACGATCACCAGCGCGTCGGCGCCCTGCCGCTCCAGGGACGTGGCGATGTCCGCGAGGAGCACGGTGAGGGTGGCGGGACGCACCGAAATCGTCCCCGGGAAGGCGGCTGCAAAGGGGGCGGCGGTGTAGGGAAGCGGCGGGAGCAGCATGGGGTGGAGGCCGAGGCGGCGGAGTCCCGGCAGCGCGGCTTCCGCGGCTGCAGCGGCGATCACGACATCCGTGACCAGGGGAAGATGCGGGCCATGGGCCTCGACGGCGCCGACGGGCAGAAGCGCGACGATGCGCGCGGTCTCCCCGCGGCGCCCCAACCCGGCCCCGGCCAGCTCGGTCCAGGTCGCGTCCCCCCAGGACGGCCCGTGGCGCAAGGCCCGTCCCGAGCCAGGCAGGGACTCTCGCGCGCTGGATGCTGTACTCATACCGACTGCTCCTCGCCGGTCCACCACCTGACCGACGCCTTTGTTCGACACCATCCACCCCCCTTCACGGCCCCGATGTCCATTGACCGAACCTGCAACTTCTCTAAGATAATCCTTCCCGGCACTGCGCTTTCGCGGTCGCACCCCACCACCCACCCCGCCGTCCCCATCCCCCATGCCCTCCCACCCACCCCACCCCTTCAACATCGCCGACCATTTCCTCGACGACCGGATCCGGGAGGGAATGGGCGAGCGGGTCGCGCTGCGCACCCGGGACGGGAACGTCACCTACGCCGGCCTCCAAGCGCGCGCCAACCGCTTCGCCAACGCGCTCGAGGCGATCGGCGTGCGCCCCGAGGAACGCGTCCTGATCGGCCTCCCCGACGTGCCCGACTTCGCGGCCGCCCTCTTCGGCACGCTGAAGCGCGGCGCGGTGGGCGTGATGGTCAACTGCTACCTGGGCGAGGACCGCATTCGCGAACTGTACGACTACACGCGCGCCACCGCCGCCGTCGTCCACGCCGACCACGCCGACACCTTCACCCGCGCGACCCGCGGCGCGAACCACATCCCCCACCTTCTCGTCCTCGGCACCGACGACGGAGACGCGCAGATTGACAACTCCAGTTTACATTATGTCAACTACGCTTCACATTCCGACGATCCCGCCATCTGGCTCTTCTCCGGTGGCACCACGGGACGTCCCAAGGGCGTCGTCCAGAGCCACGCCTCCTTCGCCAACTCCACCGAGTGCTACGCGAAGCAGGTCATCGGCTACACGGCCGACGACATCACACTTTCGGTCCCCAAGCTCTACTTCGGCTATGCCACCGGCTCCAACCTCTTCTTCCCCCTCGCCGCGGGCGGGTCGGCAGTCCTCTTCCCCGAGCGCTGCACCGCCGACGAGCTCTTCGCGCAGATCGAGCGGCACCACCCCACGATCCTCATCAACGTGCCCACCATGGTGAACCACATGGTCTCGCACCCCGAGGCGCCCACCCGCGACCTCGGCTGCCTCAGGCTTGCCACTTCCGCCGGCGAACCCCTCCCCGTCCCCCTCCACCACCGCTGGAACGAGACCTTCGGCGTCGAGCTCCTCGACGGCCTCGGCACGGCCGAGATGTGGCACGTCTTCATCTCGAACCGGCCCGGCCAAGTGCGGCCCGGTACCCTCGGCACTGCGGTCCCCGGCTTCGAGGTTCGGCTCTGCGACGACGACGGCCGCGAGGTCGCCCCCGGCCAGGTCGGCCGGATGCGGGTCCGGGGCGATTCCCGTGCGCACGGCTACTGGCAGCACCCCCGGGCCACGCGCAACGCCTTCGCCGGCGAGTGGTACATTTCGGGCGACATGATGACGCGCGACCATGACGGCCATTTCACCTACCAGGGCCGCGACGACGACCTCCTCAAGGTCTCGGGGAAGTGGTTCTCGCCCCGCGAGGCCGAGGAGTGCCTGCTCGAACACCCGAACGTCAAGGAGGCGGTGGTGGTTGGAAGCGAAACAAGCGACGGGCTGACGGTTCCGGCGGCGTTCGTGGTGCCTGTTCGGGCCGCCGACCGCGGGGCGATTCGCACAGTGCTGCGTGCCCACCTGCGCGGGCGCCTCGAATCGTACAAGCATCCCCGCGAGATCCACCTCCTGGACGACCTGCCGCGCACCCATCTCGGCAAGGTGGACCGGGGGACGCTCAAGCGCGGAGTCCCCCGATGACCGCCCCTCTCCGCATCCCCGTCGTCATCGGCTCGGTGCGGCGTGGGCGCAAGTCGATCCGCGCGGCCCGCTTCGTCGTCGACCGCCTGGCGAGGTCGGGCGCCGACGCATCCCTCCTCGACCTCGCCGAACTCAACCTCCCGGTCATGGAGGAACGCCTGCACATGCGCGACGATCCTCCGCCCGGACTGGAGCGCTTCTCGGAGACCATCGCGTCGGCCGACGCGGTGGTGATCGTCAGCCCCGAGTACAACGGGTCCATGCCGGGCGTGCTCAAGAACGCGCTCGACTACATCTACGGGGAGTGGTTCCGCAAACCGGTAGGCATCGTCACCGTGTCGGCGGGCGGCTTTGGGGGCGTGCAGCTGCACAACCACCTCCAGCTCCTCTTCCTGCGCGTCAAGGCGCTGCCGGTCGCCCACCTGGCCGTGTCCAACGTGTCGCGCTCCTTCACGGAAGACGGCGAGCCCAACGAGGCGCACTACGAGAAGTCCTTCGCCGGCTTCATCGAGACCCTCGAGTGGTACGCGCGCGTCATCGGGGCGGCCGCGGCGCGGGACGGGAGCTGAGACGATGTCCTCCTTCTACCTGACCACCCCCATCTACTACGCCTCCGGCGAGCCCCACCTGGGTCACGCCTACACCACGATCCTCGCCGACGTGATCGCCCGGTACCGGCGCCGCGCGGGGCAGGATGTCCTCTTCCTCACCGGCACCGACGAGCACGGCCAGAAGATCCAGGAGGCGGCCGCCGAGCAGGGGATGTCGCCGCTGGAGCTCTGCGATCTCATGGCGGGCCGCTTCGAGGAGGCGTGGGAGGATCTCGGCATCTCGCACGACCGCTTCATCCGCACCACCGAGGCCGAGCACCGGGCGGTGGTCGCGGCGCTGTTGGAACGCCTTTACGACAACGGGCACATCTACGAGGCCGAGTATGCCGGGTGGTACTCGGTGGGGCAGGAACGCTACTTCACCGAGAAGGAGATCGGCCCCGACCGCGTGGATCCGATTGCCGGGGGGCCGGTCCAGCGGATTCGCGAGAAGAACTGGTTCTTCCGCATGAGCCGCTTCCAGGAGCGGCTGGTCCGGCAGATCGAGGAGAACCCGGACTGGATCGCGCCGGCCACGCGCCGCAACGAGGTGCTCGGGTTCCTGAGCCGGCCGCTGGCCGATCTGTCCATTTCGCGGCCCCGGGCGCGCATACACTGGGGCATCCCGCTGCCGTGGGACGATGCACAGGTCTGCTACGTCTGGGTGGACGCGCTGACCAACTATATCACCGCTTCCGGCGCCATCGACCTCACCGCCCCGAAGGAGGAGCGCGGGTTCGGCAACCTGCGACCCTCGCGCTGGCCCCCCGACGTGCACTTCATCGGGAAGGACATCCTCACCACGCACGCCGTCTACTGGCCCACGCTGCTGATGGGGGCGGACCTGCCGCTGCCCCGCAAGATCCTGGCCCACGGCTGGTGGGTGGTCGGCGACACCAAGATGTCCAAGTCGCTCGGCAACGTGGTGGATCCGCTTGACCTGCGCGAGCGGTTCGGATCCGGCGCCGTGCGCTGGTATCTCATGCGCGAGATGGCCACCGGCCAGGACGCGTCGTACACCCCCGACCGCTTCCTCACCCGGTACGACGAACTCTCCAACATCCTGGGCAACCTGGCGCACCGCACGCTGTCGATGGTGAAGAGGTACCGCGGAGGTGTGGTTCCGGACGCGCCCGCCGACGGGCTCGCGGCCGAAACGGAAAGGGCGCTGGCGGCCTACCGCGAGGGGCTGGAGGGCTACCGTCTGCACGAGGGTTTTGCCGCAGCCATGAACCTGGCACGGGGGGCCAACGGATTCGTGGAGGCGACGGAACCGTGGGCGCTGGCGCGCGATCCGGAGCGTGGCGACGAGCTCGACCGGACCCTCGCCACCCTGGTTCGCACGCTGGCGATCCTGGCCGCCATGTTCGAGCCGGTGACTCCGACAAAGGCCCATAAGTTGGCTCTCCGACTGGGTTTAGACAGCGTTCCACTATTTCCTGATCTGGACGCACTGGAGGTCGGTGGGCACGTGGTGACCGTAGGCTCACCTCTCTTTCCCAAGGTGGACCCGGCTTGAGTCCGGGGCGTGGGATACAAATCAGGATACATCCGTACTTGACCTCGTGGGCATCGATATGTAAGCTACCGCCCGATGATACGTGATCGATGGACCGTCCTGTTCCTGCGGGGCGAGGCGAATCCTGTACGGCAATACTCGCTGCCGCTACGCGCCGTGCGCCCGGTGCTCGTTGGCGCGGGCATCCTGGCCGTGCTGTTGCTGACCGCCACCGCCTTCCTCGTCCATGACTCCGGCGCACGGGCGCGTGCCAGTCTGCTTGCGCGCGAGAATCGGCTTCTGGAGCAGGAACTGCGGGATCTCCAGGCGAAGGTGGGCGACTTCGAAACGGAGCTCGCCGGCCTGGCGGAGCGGGATAGGCGGGCACGGCTGCTCGCGGGCAGGTCGGGGATCGATCCGGACGTGCTTGAGGTGGGGGTGGGCGGTCCCGGACTGGCCAACCCGGGAGAGGGAGAGCTGTGGTCCCTCGATCCGGAGGCCTCGGAGTTGGCCTACGCAGCGCGCTACGATCTCGATGTGCTTGAACGCAGGACCGACCTGTTGGCGAAGAGCTTCGCCGAGACGGAGGTCCTGATGGAAGACCAGTGGGACCGCATGGAGGCGATGCCGTCGATCTATCCGGTCGGTGGTCTCCTCTCGAGCCCATTCAGCCCCAGCCGGTTTCACCCCGTCCACCATGTGTGGCTGCCTCACCAGGGCATGGACATCAGCGCCGTCTTCGGCACACCGATCATCGCCTCCGGGCCCGGTGTGGTAACCTTCGCCGGCAGTATGCAGGGATACGGCTACATGGTCGAGATCGACCACGGCTGGGGAGTGAAGAGTCGTTACGCGCACGCGTCCAGATTGCTCGTGCCCCGGGGGAAGCGCGTCGAGCGCAACGAGGTGATCGCCCACATCGGGTGCTCGGGCGTATGCAAGGCGCCGCACCTCCACTTCGAGATCCACGAGGACGGCCAGCCGGTCAACCCGATGAGCTATATGCTGCCGGGCATGTTGCCGGAGTTGCGGCGGTAGCTTTTCGGTCCTTATTTTGGGGACCACTGCAACATTTCGGCAGCCCGTTCCGAACGGGAGCCGACCACTATCGGGGACCTCAAGGGAGTAGATCCACCATGCGACGCAGCAAAGGTTTCGGGTTGGGACTCATCGCCACTCTGGCCCTCACGGCATGTGGACAGGGCCAGATTGCCATCGTTGTCGAGCTTGAGGGCGAAGACGGTGGGGACGCGAGGCTTCTGGAAGACATCGAGATTCGCCTCCTGCCCTTCGACCGGGACCGCGTCTTCGACTCCCTGACAACAGCCGCGCCCATGCCCGAGCCCATGATGCCCGCCGAGCTGGTGGCCGCGCGCGTTGAGATCGCCGAACTGCAGCAGGCCTGGACGGAGGAAGAAAGCCGCGTGGCAACGCTGCGCGACGACATCGCCAGGCTAACCACGCAGCTCCAGGGGCTGAACCGGGCAATGAACGAGTACAAGCGGATCTACGACCAGCTCGCCCCGATGCACGACGACTTGCCGCAAGCCGAGGCGCGGGCCAAGGCTTTGTTCGATAGTTTCACTGAGCTGCAGCAGGCGAACATCGAACAATTGGACGCCTTCAAGATCGAGCAGGAAAACTGGGCCGACCAGGCCTTCAGGGATGTCCCCGACGTATTCGCCGCATTGACCGACATCTCGGGTCTGGAGCAGCATTGGGACACCACCGGGGCCGAGGGCAGAGCTGTGGCCGACAAGCTCGCGCCGGGACAGTACTGGGTGTATGCCCGCTACGAGTTGCTGTACGATGAGCTCTACTGGAACGTTCCCGTTACCGTCGAGCGGGGCGATCCGGTCGTGGTGCGGCTCACCCGCGCCAACGCCGTGCTTAGACCGATCCTCTAGCGAGAGCGTCGCGTCCGTGCGGCGGACCCGTGAACCCAAGCTTCGGGATTGACGCGTACGGCGTCGGACGAATCACCTTCGACGACCCCGCCCGGGTCCACAACATCCTGACCGAACCGGTCCTGCGGGAGTTGGACGGGATTGTGGCGCAGGCGGACGAAGCTGCCCGAGAGGGAACTTTGCGGGCGCTACTGATCGACTCCGGAAAGACGGGTTCGTTCATCGCCGGCGCCGATGTCACGGCCATCGCGGCGGTTGCGGAATCCGGGGACCGTGAGGTCGCGGTCGAGGCTGTCCGCGCGGGACAGGCTCTCTTCGGCCGGATCGCCGCGCTTCCCGTGCCCACGGTGGCCGCCATTGGGGGGATCAGCCTCGGGGGCGGCACGGAGTTGGCACTGGCGTGCGACTACCGCCTCTGTGACGACGACGACCGCACCCGCATCGGGCTCCCCGAAGTGCAGCTGGGGATCCTGCCCGCGTGGGGCGGCACGACGCGCCTGCCCCGGCTTGTGGGACTTCGGGCCGCGCTGGGCCTCATGCTCACCGGGAAGCCCGCCCGGGTCTCCAAGGCGAAACGGATCGGACTGGTGGACCGGGTGTTTCCGCGGCAGCAGTTCCGTGAAAGAAGCCTGGAGTTCGCGCGTTCGTTGGCGGAGGGGGCGGGAGGTGGGGCGGGCGGTGCCCGGCGAAAGCGAGCCCGGGTCAGGCGGCGGCGCGGCATTGCGGGATGGCTGCTGGACGGCACGGCGCCCGGGCGGGCCGTCGTACTCCGCACCGCCAGGAAGCAGGTGCTGAAGCGCACCAGAGGCCACTATCCGGCCCCGCTGCGGATCCTGGACGTGGTGCGGAAGGGGATCGGACGCCCGATGGCGAAAGGCTTCGAGCTCGAGGCGATAGCCGTCGGACAACTGGTGGGCTCGCCCCATTGCAGGAACCTGCTCTTCCTCTTTCAGATGCGCGAAGGGGCGCGCAAGGGGCCGTGGGCGGACGGTGGCCGTGCGGCACCCGTGGGGCGGATGGCGGTGATCGGCGCCGGGCAGATGGGGGGCGGCATCGCCCAGGTGGCGGCGTACAACGATCTTCCCGTGCGGATGAAGGACGTGCGGCACGAGGCGGTGGCGGGTGGGCTGGCGCATGCGCGCTCGATCTTCGACGGTGCGGTGAAGCGCAGGTCGCTGCGGCGCCGCGACGCGATGCGGAAGATGGGCCTGATCTCGGGGGGCCTGGACTACGCGGGCGTGGGGCGCGCCGACCTGGTCGTGGAGGCGGTGGTCGAGCGCATGGACATCAAGAAGGCCGTTCTGAAGGAGGTCGAGGGGGTCGTCGGCCCCAGTGCGGTGATCGCGACGAACACCTCCTCGCTCTCGGTCGACGAGATGGCGTCGATTCTGGAACGCCCCGGGCGCTTCGCGGGAATGCACTTCTTCGGGCCGGTGCACCGCATGCCGCTGGTGGAGGTCGTGAGGGGCGAGAAGACCGACCCCGACACCGTCGAGACGATCGCGGCGCTGGTGGTCCGAATGGGCAAGGTCCCGGTTGTGACCCGCGACGGACCGGGTTTCCTGGTCAACCGCATCCTGGGGCTCGCGCTGAACGAGGCCGGACACCTGCTCGACGAAGGTTGGGACGTGCAGGCCCTGGACCGCATCTGGACGGACTTCGGGATGCCAATGGGACCCTGCCGCCTGATCGACGAGGTCGGGATGGACATCGCGCGCCACGCGGGCGACTCGCTGGCCGAGGCCTTCGGCGAACGGATGGCCCCAAGCACGTCTCTGGTCGCCCTGGGGGAATCGGGGCGGTTGGGACGCAAGGGTGGAAAGGGCTTCTACCTGTACGAGAACGGGAAGGAGAAGGGCGTGGACCGGACCGTGTACGCGGACATGGGACAGTCCTCGCGCCGCACCGCTCCGGACGCGGACCGCGCGTGCGACCGGATCGTACTGGCCATGGTGAACGAGGCCGCGAGGATTCTGGAGGATGGGATCGTCGGTTCGGCGGCCGACGTGGATCTGGGGATGGTGATGGGGACGGGATTCCCGCCCTTCCGCGGAGGTCTGCTCCGCTACGCCGACGACCGGGGGCTCGCGGAGGTTCTGTCCGTCGTCGAGGGGTTTGCCGGCGAGGTGGGCAGCCGCTTTCAGCCCAGTGGCCTGCTGGTCGATTTGGCGCAGGCGGGAGAGACCTTTCACGGTGCCTTTCCCGCCGCGCACGGGGACTCGCTGCCGTGACGGCGCGGGGGTGAGATGCGCCGCCCGGGATCGGTTGCCGGGGTCGTCCTGGCGGCTGGCGCCTCCGCGCGCATGGGGGTGCCCAAGGCGCTACTGGACGCTGGAGGCATGACCTTTGTCGCGCGCCTGGTCGAGACACTTGCCGAGGGGGGCTGTGATCCCGTAGTCGTGGTGAGCGCGTCGGGGTCCGGGGCGCTGGCCGGGGAGGTCGGCCGGGGTCCTGGGGTGCTGGTCGTGAATCCAGGTGGCCGCGGCCGGCAGATCGGGTCGCTGCGGGTGGCGCTCGATCACCTTGAGGCCCTGGCCGATCCACCCGCCGCGGTCGCGATTACGCCGGTCGACAATCCCTTCGTGGTGCCGGCCACCGTTTCGGCGCTGGTCGAAGCGTGGCGGGTGTCCCGGGCCGCCATTGTGCTGCCCCGTTGCGATGGCGTGCGGGGTCATCCCGTGGTGGTGGACATGAGCATCGGTGCGGAGTTCCGCGCGGATGGGCTGCCGGAAGGCGCGCGTACGGTCGTTAGGAGCGATCCGGGTCGGGTGCTCGAAGTGGAGGTCGCCGATCCCGGGGTGGCCGATGACCTGGACACGCCGGAGCGGTACCGGGAACGATTTGCCGACACGCGCGGACCGGTGGGTGAGCGGGGGGGGAGGGGCGAAAGGCAGCCGCACCGAGGGGGAGCAATCTCGTGAATCCCTCACCTGCGCGGATAGCCGCCCGAGTGCTGGAGGCGCTCGAGCAGGGGGAGCGCATCTACACGGCGGTCGTTACGGACGCGGGCGACCCGTCGCTGATCGGGCGGCGGTGGTGGTATTCCGGCAGGCGACACGGGGGCACACTCGGCAGCCCATTCCTGGACGCCATGGTAGCCGCGGCGCTGCCGGCGCTCTTCCCCCCCAGGGAATCACGCGGAGCACTGAGCCGCGACTTCGAGTACAGGGACGGCGGACGTTCGGGTAACGCCCGGGTTTACATGGAACTGCACGGCCCGCCCGCCCGGATGGTGATCGTGGGTGCGGGGCACATCGCCATCCCGCTGGCCAGGCTGGGCGAAATGCTCGGGCTGCGCGTCGAAGTGCTGGACGACCGCCCCGACTTCGCGTCCGTGGAGCGGTTCCCGGAGGCCGCCGCCGTGCGCGTCATCGATTTCCGCGACCCCTTTGCGGAGACGCCGCTCGCTCCGTACGACCACGTGGTCCTGGTGACACGCGGCCACAGCTTCGACTACGAGTGTCTGATCCGTCTATTGCGCATGCCCCATCCGCCACATTATATTGGTATGATCGGTAGCCGTCGGCGCGTTCGCGCGACCCATGAACAGCTGCTGCGCGATGGTTTCAGCACCGAGGAGATGGGCCGGGTTCGCGCGCCCGTGGGGCTGGATCTGGGTGGGCAGACACCGGTCGAGATCGCGATTTCGGTGGCCGCGGAGATCGTTATGTTTCACTCTGGCGGCTCGGGGGTCCCCCTGGTCGAGAAGGAGCGCGTCGTGGAGCGGTTCTTCGGGCACCGGGGCCCCGGCACTGCGGCACCATCACACCGGACAAAGGAATAGAGGCGCGGCATGGACGAGAAGGAGTTGCTGGCGCAGCTGGCGGGATTGGAGGAGCCCGCTGTCCTCGCCACCATCGTAGCCGCGAAGGGGTCCACGCCGCGCAAGACCGGCGCACGGATGCTGGTGGGAATGGATGGGGTGATCGCCGGTACGGTGGGAGGCGGCTGCGGGGAGGGAGAGGTGATCGAGGCCGCGCTGGAACTCTTCCGGGGCGGCAGCCCCAGGACCGTCCGCGTCGATCTGACCGATGAGCTGGTCTCCTGGAGCCCTGCCGTGTGCGGAGGGATCATGGATGTCTTCATCGAGCGAGCCAACCCGGACCGCTTCACGGCGCCATGACCGGTCCGGCAACGGCGGGATCTACCGGCACCCTCCCCCGCGCCGGCAGCATCGTCGACATCCGCTACCGGCGAATCGGCCGTCCCACCGAGGTCTACCGGCAGATCGTCCTGGAGTCCGGTCCCGACCTGGTCGTCAGCCTCCAGCCGCGAACGCCCATCGCGAGGCCTCTCGTGGTGGACGGATTCACGATCCTGGAGCCCCGGTCGCCGGTCATCTGGTTCAGCTTCCCGGGCAAGTGGCACGACATCGGTCTCTTTCATCGAACCAACGGCGCGTTCACGGGGTTCTACGGCAATATCCTCACGCCGGTGAAGTTTGTCGACGGACGCCTGTGGGAAACCACCGACCTCTGCCTGGACGTGTGGATGCCGCGCTGGGGCTCGGTACGAGTGCTCGACGAGGATGATCTCGACGCCGCCGAGAGCGAGGGGCACATCGGCAGGAAGTCGGCTGATCGTGCCCGAAGCGAGGCAAGAGCGCTGGTTCACGCCTGTCACGCAGGTACATGGCCGCCGACGGCGACGCACGACTGGTCGCTGGTGAAGGCGCTGGAGGTGTGTCGCCGGATCGGCGGCTAGTCCTCCCCGCCCTCCTCGTCCTCCACGATCTGCGCCGAACACAGACGCGCGGCATCGATGTAGCACTCCGCCGCGACCGCCGGATCCTCGCGGATGAAGTCGATGAGCCGGTCGTACTCCTCCACGCCGCGGCCGGGAACCGTGATGACCTCCGCGTGGTAGCCGCCCCTTCCCGCGTACAGGACCCTGACGCGGATCCGTTCATCACTCATCGGCCGCCCCCGCCGCGGAGCCGTTTCAGCTCGGGAAGCGTGGCCGCGAACACGATGGTGATGATGATGGCCGAAGCCACGCAGTAGCGGCACCACGCCTTGATGACCGCTGCCTCCAGGTAGGTGAGGTACCCGCTGAAGAGAACCCCGAAGAGCGCTCCGCCGAAGAGCAGGAAGGGGATCAGGCGTGACCGGGTCAGCCGGTCCTGCAAGCCCGCCAGTGCCAGCGCGAGCAGTGCCACATACCCCGCCAGTCCGATCCCGGATACCGGTACCGGACCCACCCTGGCGTACTCCGACGACTGAACGGTCGCGCAGTCACCGGTTCCGCACGGCACCGGCGGCGTCCACCCCAGATTGGCCGCGAGCAGATAGAAGGCGAGGAACGCGCCGACCAGAGACAGAATCGCGACGGCCATTCTGTTCCTGGGCGGCACGCCCGCGGTGCCGACGGCCGCCGGCTTGCCCCGCGGTTCCAGCCACTCCATCGCGGAGGGGCCCTCGGAGCCGGTCAATTCTCCGGGCCGCCGGACTCCAGGGCCTCCTGGATGTCCAGGAAGCGGGCGCCCCCGAGGCGGTAGACGGGCGGGGCGCCCGGGTGGACGAACAGGGTCGGCGTGGCGTCGACCCCAAAGGCCTGTCCAAGCCTCATGTTCGCGGTCACCACATCGGCGTGCCGGTCGCTGTCCAGACAATCGTTGAAGGTGCGCGTATCCAGGTCGAGCTGTTCCGCCAGGTCCTTGAAGTGGCCGGTGGCGCTTTCCATCGTAGACCACTCGTTCTGCGTGGCGAAGACCAGGTCGTGATACCCGGCGTAACGCTCCTGGTCGCCGGCGCACCGGGCGGCGCGGGCCGCGAGGAAGGCGTGGGCATGGAGGTTCATCAGCGGGAAATCGTGGAACACGAGCTTGGCCTTTCCGGTGCTGATGTACGCCGCGTCCACCTCCGGCTTGACCATCACCGCGAACCGCATGCACCCGTTGCACTGATAGTCGGCGAACTCCATGATCGTCATCGGCGCGTCGGGGTCGCCGAAGACGTGGGCCGGCTGGGCCAGCTCGATCAGCTCCGCATTGTCCAGCTCGCCGAGTTCGACGGGCTCGACGGCCGGGGTGCCGCCCCTGATGGCAAAAAAGAGGACCCCGCCGCCGATCACGGCGACGGCCAGGATGATGAGGTAGAAGTTCTTCATATTCGCTCCACTCGCGTAGTGGGCCCGGTCCTTGGTACGGTGTCGGCGCTGGGCGTTGCCGGTCCCGGGTCCCATGTTCCGCACCCGTCAGATCCTGCGGGGGCTTTCAAGATGGGCAGGGGACCGAGTGAAGATCAAGGATGTGGGGGTTGACGGGGACCGCGGCGCGGTTCTACGGGGCCGGGCGAAGGTGGGAGACGCTACTGAATGTAGTGGTTCACGACCCGCCGCAGCCGCGTGTCGTGCTCGCCCACCAGCCGCGACACCGCCCGCATCGGCATTTCCCGGGCCAGCGACACCACCATCTCCTCGAAGGACTGCGTCAGCCTCTGGTGCCGGCGCGCCCACGGCAGCACCGCCTGCCGGATTCCGCACGAGGGACAGGCGACACGCGGGGACTGCCCCTGCAGGAAGGTCCGGTAGTGGAAGAAGTCCAGGTGCCGCCACTGCTTCCGGACGGTGTCGTAGGCCTTGCAGCCAGTGGCTCCGCACGCGCCGCAGGTGAAGGTTCCCCCCGGCTCGAAGTCCAGGTGGATGAGGAGGAGCCCGGCCTCGTCGTCGAACCGGATCCGGTCGACGTACCACGGCCAGTCGAGGTTCAGGGCCTGCTCGAAGACTCCGTTGTGGTCTTCCGTCGTCATGGGGAATCCGTGGAAGTGGTTGGTTGGTGTATCTGTGGGATCGCCCCCGCCCGGCGAACCGGGCGGGGGCGATCCTTAGGCCTCTCGTTGGGCTGCGAGAGGGTTGGGGGTCACTAGGGGTCGATGACGCGGAGGCTGTAGTCCTTTGTCACGCCATCTTCCGATGTAATGGTGACCGTGTACGGCGTCCCGCTACCCGCCGATCCGCCCAAGCGGTAGCGGGTGTCCGGACAGACATCGTCCCTGTCGTCATCGCTGGCCGCGATCAGGTTGCCGCCGGTTGCCCTCACGCTCACCCTCTGCGCGCAGTAGGCGTTGCGGTTGGCGTAGTCGCCGAAGGTGTCCAGTATGAAGACGAGGTTGACGGAAGACGCACCGTTGGTCGTGAAGGTGAACCCGTCGGTATCGGTACCGGCGTCCGCTGCCGTGTGGGTCGTCAGGTCCGTCGTATCGGCCCGGGCGATATTCGCGGCTGCGATATCGTTGCCCGCCGGCGCCTGCATCGCGACCACTAGCGAGTACTCATGGTCGTCGTAGCCGTTGGCCGCCGTGACCATCACCCTGATCGTGTCCTCGACGTTGGTCCCGGCATTCGCGGTACCTGTCTTGTTGAAGCCTACCTCGCACGTGGTGCCCGTACACTCTCCGACGTCAGCCTCGATCTCCACGCCGGCACCCGTCGGAATCAGGGCATTGAAGCGGCCGAAGCTGAGCCTGACGCTCCTCGACTGGAAGCTGATGGTACCCAGGCTGGTGGTGTTCTCCGTCGTCTCGGAGTCAGCCGTACGGGTCCAGCCCGAAGCCCACGACGTGGTGTCGTTGTAGGTGGCCAAGTCGGTGCCGTGCATCCTTCCGGACACCCTCACGCCGTCGCCCAGCGAGTCGTTCGCCGAAACGGTCCTGCTGTAGACATGCAGGGTGCCAACGCTCTCGTAGTCGTTCCGGCCACTGACCATCACACTCAGCTCTGTGGGAGCGGTTCCCTCGCCTGGGTCAACGGTTTGATCACCATTCGAGTCCCAATCCGTGGCATCGTCATCGGGCATGCCGGTGGCCGAGTCGACCTTTGGAACCAGCCAACCGACATCGTCGATGCTGGCGGTGTAGGCGCCTTCCAGGGCGTTGGCAAGCTCGAAGCCGCCGCTCGTGCCCGAGGTCACCTCCACCCCGTCTGCGTCCTCGGGGGTGATGATGCGGACATCGATGCCGCCGTTCGAGCCGCCCGAGTTGCTCACCACACCCGCCACCGTGCCGTTCTCCCACACGAGCGCGAAGTTCTGCCACGTGCCCGTCACGTCGTCGTCGGTGTCGGTCGTGCCCTGATCGTCCGTGTACGACGATGTCGCGTTTAGCGTCGCGGAGCCGGTCCACTGTGGCTTGTCCAGGTCGGTGTCGCTCGGCAGCTCCGGATAGACCATCGCGCGCGTCGGGCCCGCGAGGGCGTTTTCCGGACGGAGGCGGCTCGGCAGGAACCGCAGCGCCCTGTATCCGCTCCCGTTGCTCGCCCGTATCCGGTAGGTGTTACCCGCATCCGCAAGGTCATCGAAGGCGTAGTAGCCGTGGCTGTCGGTCGTGGTGCTCGCGACCCGCGTGGCTCCGGTCAGCCTGCCGCGGAAGATGCGGCCACCCCGCCAGAGCGTCAGCGTGACGCCCTCGACGGCCTCGTCGCCCCGCATCAGGTTGTTGCCGTCGTCGTTGCCGACATAGCCCCTGATGGACAGGTTCTGCCTGGTGGTGTTCCAGTTGGCGCCGGCCGTTCCCCGGGTGCCGACCCAGGTGGTGTCCAGCCCCATCTCGTCTTCCTCATCCGCATACTCGTCGTGGTACACCGTCACGGTCTGCGGGTTGGGGTTGGCGGGCGTGACCGCGATCGAGTAGTCCTCGCTGCCGGAGATGGCCATGACCTCGTACTCGCCGTCCTGGACGCCGTAGAGGGTGTAGTTGCCCCTGCCGCCATCCACGGAGCGGGTCCCCGTGCTGTCGTCGGTCGCACCGTGGCCCGTGGTCGGATCAAGCATGACTGCGTGGCCGCTCTCGAAGCCCACGTGGCCACTGACCACACCGGTCGTCCACTGGTACGCGTAGGTGGAGCACCACTCGTCCGTCGAGCTGCTCGACGCCGTGCAGAGCCTCACTTCGGGGCCCCCGCCGCTCATTGCGCCGAAAGAGCCCACGGTCGCGCCGAGGTCCAGATCCTGGCCGAAGGTCTCGATGTCCGCGTACTCGCTGACGAGCACCCGGTTCACGCCCACCCGGACGCGAACGGTGATCTCCAGATTCGCGGGCAGGTGCGTGAAGGTCTTCATGCCGCCTGCGCGGAAGTCGCCCCTGGCCTCGATCGGATCCGTCTCGTCATCGAAGTCGTGGTCGTACTCCAGGGTGCGGAGACGGTTGCGGCTGTCGCGGGTCAGGAGCTCGATGGTGATGTCGTTGCCCACGCCCGAGTTCGGGCGGTGGTCGCCGCGAGCCAGTCCCGGGCTCCGGTAGTCGGAGTAGCCTTCCACGTCGTCCGCCTCGCGGTACACGCCGAGCGTGAGCGACTGCGTCGTCCAGGTGACGTAGATGGGGCCGAGATCGTTCATCGCCGAAGTGTTCGCCATTGGATGCTCGAGGCCGGTGTGCGTGTGGCTGAGCGCAGCGGACTGCTTCCACTTCTCACCCATGTTGGGCTGGCCGGCGGTGTCCAGAGCAACCGTGAACTTCATCGGCAGGTCGGTTACGTCGACCATGCCCGAGTAGGTGGCCAGACCGGTAGTATCGGTCGCCATCCCGTTCGTCGCCTTCCAGCCTCCGAGGAACTCGTTGCCGTCCCTGGCGTCGGCGTCGCTCTTCACCCACCACTGGAAGTTGGCGCGCGCGTTGAGCAGCTTCGCCGCGGTCGGAGCATGGCTGACCCGGTCGGTCGACGCATACTCGATTTCGATGTGCCCGTCGTCGGAGACCACGAGATCGGCGTGGCCGGTCTTGTTCACCTTGACGAACACCAGGTGATCGTTCCCATGTCCGCCGGCGCCGGTGTCCATGGCGCGCGGGAAGTGGAACATCGCCATGCCGAGCGTGTCGGTCGTCGCCATGCCGAGAGGGCTCATGCCGGCGTCGGCGTCCTCGGCGTTGGCGTACATCGCCAGCTCCACGCCGCCAACCGGGTAGCCGGTCACGGTGTCGTAACCCATGACTGCGCCTGCCACGATCGTCTGCGTGACGATCCGGAAGGGGAAGTTGACCATAGCGGCCTCGGCTGCGGCAACGCTAACCACGTTGCCCGTCAGCTCGCCCGAGAAGCG
The DNA here is from genome assembly GCA_965211795.1 of Longimicrobiales bacterium. GTDB lineage: Bacteria > Gemmatimonadota > Gemmatimonadetes > Longimicrobiales > Gaopeijiaceae > Bin94. Next base: position 569,870 of record OZ242973.1, on the reverse strand, counting down.
GAACCCGAAATGGCTGATCGCTTCCGCCAGTCCCTCGGCGTCCATGTTGATCAGCACCCGGTACGAACCGGCCATCAGGCCCTCGAACGCGTAGGAGCCGTCCGCCATGGCGAAGCCGAACTGCACATCGTCAATGCCCGGACCCTGCAGCAGAAGCGGGACACCGGGGACTCCGGCCTCCATCAACGCCGCCATCATCTCCTCCGTCATCGCGAGGGGAGGCTCGCCCTCGTTGTGCATGCCGTTGGCATCGACTTCGTCCAGGAACAGGTAGCCCGAGACCGAAGCGGTCCGCGTGTGCATGCCCTCGAAGTTCTGGACCACCGCGGCGTCCTCGGCCACTGCCAGCTCGGCGCTGGCCATGTCGAAGCTGTACGCAGCCTCGTCCCAGCCGTCGATCGCGACCATGTAGTCGCCTGCGGCCAGCCCGGTGAAGGCGTACTGACCACCGTCGGCCGTCTCGGCCATCATGTCGGCGTCGCCCGAGAGCGTGACCATGACGCCGTCAAGGCCCATGCCTTCCACGCTCACCCGGCCGCTGATGCCGGCCGTGCGCAGAAGCTCGCCCTGGAACGCAACCGTCGCCGTCTCCCGCAGACCCACCGAGATGCTCTGCGTCGTCGCTTCGAACTCGTACTCGTTGGCGTCGAAGTCCGAAATCGCTACCGCGTAGTCGCCCGCGTGAAGCTCGTCGACCATGTAGTAGCCGGCGTCGTTGGTGGTGCGGGTGTGCTCTTCGTCCTTCGGGCCGCCGGTCACCGTGACCGTCACGCCCGGAATCGCATGACCCTCGACCGTGACCGTACCCGCGATCCCGGCCGTGCGCAGCATGATCCCCGTGAACGGCACCGTCGCCGTCTCCTGGAGCGAGACCGTGACCGTCGCCGTGGTGACATCGAAGCCGTAGAGGTCGTCGTCGAACCCGGTGATGCCGATCGAGTAGTCGCCGGCGTGCAGTTCCGTGAAGGAGAACTGGCCGACCGCGTTGGTCATCGTCTCCAGCTCAGCGCCTTCGCCCTGCACCGAAACCGTGACGTTCTCGATCCCGACACCCTCGACCGTGACCGTACCCATGATCGCCGCGGTCCGTAGCAGGATCCCGTCGAAGGGAACGCTGGCGGTCTCGCCGTGCGAGATGGTGACGGTCTTCGAGGTGACGTCGAAGCCGTACTGGTCCGTGTTCGGGTTCGTGATCCCCACCGAGTAGTCGCCCGAGCGGAGTTCACTGAAGGTGTACTGGCCCGCGCTGTTCGTCGTCGCGGTCCGCTCTTCGCCACGGCCCTGCATGCTGACCGTCACGTTTTCCAGCCCGGTGCCCTCGACGGAGACCTGGCCGGTGATCGCGGAGGTCCGCAAGTAGGTTCCCTCGAAGGGAACGACCTTCGATTCGCCGACCGCCAGCTCGGCGGTGGACGCAACCGAGCCGAAGGCGACATCGTCTTCGTCGAACCCTGAGATCTCTACGGTGTAGTTCCCTGCGCGGAGGCCGGTAAACGCGTACTGGCCATTCGCATCCGTCATGGTCTCGGAGTCGCTGATACCCGTGATCGTGACGGTAACACCACTGAGACCCTCGTTCTCGACCGTCACCGTCCCCATGATGGCGGAGGTGCGGATCCAGGTGCCCGGGAAGTTGACGGTGAGGGTTTCGCCGTCGGTGGCGATCGTCGCCGGAAGGGACGTCTGCGCGAAGCTCGCGTCGTCCGGGTAGTTGCCGATGGTGACCGTGTATGCTCCGGCCTCGACGCCGTCGAAGCGGAACATGCCTCCATTCGCCGTGGTGGCGACGGCGCCGTTGCTCAGGGTGACGGAGATTCCGTCGAGCCCCTGGCCCTCGACCGAGACCAGCCCGTCAATCGCGCCGGTCGGCGGCGGAGCAGGAGGATCCTCCCCGCACGCGCTGATGATCGGGAGGGCAAGCAACATGGCTGCCGCCAGTAGCTTGAGTCTGTTCATGCTGTTCTTCTCCAGTTTGAGAAGGATTGGAAAGCGGCCCCCGGTCGCGGGGGCCCGGATGTGACTCCATTTCATAGGCAAAAACGGTGCCAAACTACCAGCTTCCAGGCACTGGTCTTGAGTTATCCCGCCAATACGTACAGTGTTGTGCTTGAGATTCGTCCGGCCGGAAAAAACAGCGAAAGTTGGCCGACAAGAGACAATCGCTCTGCATCTGTGCAAAACGTCCGGTGCGATACATGGTCAATCATCAAGACAAAAAGATGTCCACAACAGTGGGGGAGCACATGTCGGTTCATCCGGACTCCGGTTCCCGAGCATGCGTTTCCGGTGCGTCAGGTTTCCATGCGACGGTCAAGTATCGGACCCGCGGGACGCCGCCTGCGGCTCCAGAACCCACGGCCGGGTTCGCCTTCAGGACCGCATATCCTCGCCGGGGTTCGACCCGCGCTCCCTGGCGAGCCAGACCGCCGCGCGCCGGAGGATGTCCCGTTCCATCCGCAGACGCTTGACTTCCCGCTTCAGGTGCCGCAACTCCTTGCGCGCTTCGGTCGCCAAGCCGTCGCTCCGGCGCCCCTCGTCCAGTTCCGTCTGCTTGACCCAATTCCGGATCGACTGGTGAGAGGGCTCGAACTCCCGAGCCAGTGATCCCGGACTGCGACCGGCCCTCACGAGCTTTACCATTTGCTCCTTGAACTCCGAGGGATATCGATCGACGGTGGAGGGATCCGTTCCCGGCTTCTTCGCGTTGGGTTTCACTGTAGTCGATCAGCCGCGTTTCGGCTCGCGCATTCCGTTCGCTGGTAAAGTCGTGGCAGTCATTCGCTTCGACACGCGCACTCCGGGCCCTCCGCCACGCAGACCCATGCCGCTCATCAGTCGGGCGACCCGCTTTTGGCCGACGCGGACGCCCTCCTCCCGTAGTGCGGCATGGATCCGCGGGGCTCCGTAGGCGCCGTGGCTGTCGCTCCAGATGGTCCGGATCCGGTCTCGGAGCTCGTCGTCAAATTGCGAACGCGCCGAGGGGGGGCGCCGCAACCAGCCGTAGTACCCGCTGCGCGAGAGACCCAGTGCCCTGCACATCGCCACAAGAGGGAATTCGCCCCGATGCGCCTTGATGAATGCGTACCCCTGCCGGGGATCGATCCGGGTCCCGTCCCGATCCATGACGCGGCCCCCGTCCCCACTGATCCCGGACATGAAGGGGCTACACCATGGTGCGGGCGCGCGCCGGCACGACCGCGTTCCTGGGAATCTCGACTCCCTGCTCCAAACGGGCACGGTTTCCTATCTGTGCATTGGAGCCGACGACCACTCGAGCTCCGAGCGCTGTCCGCGAACCGATCTGCGCACCCGCGCCTATCCACGCGCGGGAACCAACCGAAACGCGGCTGCCGACCTTGGCGTCGCGGTCAACCAGCGCTCCCTTGCGGAGGGTCGTTCGCTGATCGACCAGAGCTCCGGCGGAGACCCGCGATCCGGACTCGACATTGGTCCGGTCGCCCAGGACGGCGCGTGTTCCCAATTCGACCTCCGGGCCGATCCTGGCACCTCGTCCCGTAGTCGACCCCGGACCAAGCAGTGTTCCCGGCCCGACCAGGGCCTCATCCCTTATCGTCGCGTACTCGCCCACGTACACTCCAGTCTGAATGATGGCGTTAACTCCGATGTGCGCGTTACGACCCACGGTAACGTCACAACCGATCATGGCGCCGGCTCCCACCGTCGCTGACGGGTCCACTCTGGCCGTCGCGTGGACCGTGGCGGTAGGGTCTATGTTGTTCGTCTTCATGGTGCTTCTACCGAGGGGTTCGCATTATCCGGTAAGCACCATCCTGGATACACAGAGGGGCTCACGGATGCCGCTGGTTTACCAAGATAGGGCAGTTGTCACGCGGGGAATACATGCAGATTGCAACTTGTATATGTACAGATGGAATGGGCGGACGCGTGAGAGCGGGGAGACCTGGGAGGGTGCGTCGACGCTCGGCCTATTTCTTCTTCATCACCCCTTCCGACTGGTCCCAAACCGAAATCGGACCACGGTACGCGGCGAGGTCGATGCCGTAATACTTCCCCGGACCACGCCGCCGTGCCATGGCCGCCGCACCCGCGCCGGGCAGCGTGAACGGATCGGCCATCGTCACGTCGATCTCCACGCGGACTGCGTAGAGGGCCTCGAGGGTAATCCGGCTCAGCGGCTGGGAATCACCCGTCACGTAGGGCGTCATGATTTCGTCGCCGAACACGCTTGCTCTCCAGAACTGGTCGGAAATGGCCTCCATCGCCCCATTCTCGAGCGGTACCTTGGCGCCGGTGTAGTACCCACCCCCCGCGCTGTCGAAGGCAGCCACCACCAGGGGGGCGTTCACGTGGGTGTCGGCATCGGGCTGTTCGGGAAGAGACGGGTCCTGAAGGAACCCATACAAGTTGAACATGAAGGGATCGAACCCAAGGGCACGCGCTATCTCCCGCGTGACCACCGCTTCGAGAACCCCGTCCGATTCCAGCTGATCGATATCGGCTTCGTCCAGGACCACGGCGCCCGCCAACATCAAGCCGGTCCACCGGGAGGGTTGGCCAAACGACCGATAGTAACAGGGCCCCGACATCGCCACCGCGTTCCCGGCACCGTCAAGCGGGCCGATCATGACCCAGAGACCAAAATCATCCACGGGTCGGAGGAATAGTTCGGGCATGCCGGGCGCGCACCAGTCCGCCGCGATAGTCAAGAACCCGTCCCAGCCGCCCACACCGATCATCGCCTCGTACCGGTCCGCCACCTGCGTGATGATGCTGTTCTGCGACGCGGTGCCCTCGTTCACCAGAATCAGCTCGAGATCGAAGGGGTCTGCCGGTCTTGCCGCGTGGACCTCCAGGACCGCATCCGAGAAGCTGGAGAACGCGTTCACCATGATGTGATAGGTGCCCGCTCGCACCGGATACAGCTGGCAGATTTCAGCGGTGCCGATTTCATAGCCGTAGCAGCGGTGCCCGAACGCGGTCGAGGGTCGGATGTTGTAGTCCACAAAGATGTCGCCGTCGCCGTTGGGACCGTTGAGCAGCACGGTGAATGCCTGGTTCATCTGCCCGTCCACCTCTACCCGGAACAGCCGGGTTGCGCCGCCCGCCAATGCGACGACCACGGAGTCGCCGAGCGCTATGACCTCCTGTGGCAAGACGGACAGGATCGCATCGGCTTCGTTGTTCGCCTCGTCCCACTCCTCGAACTCCTCATCCGGATCGATCACGACCCCGATGCGGTGCTCCCCGGGCTCGAAGGGACCGGCCGTTATGGTCACGGTTTCCGTAGCCTCGGGTTCGACCGGATCAGCATCGACGGTTTCCAACTCCATCCCGTCAAAGGTGAACCGCACACTGAACGGTCCAGTACTCGGGCCATCGCCAAGGTTGGTGATGTGGGCGGTGATCTCGATGGTCTCCGTATCGAGCGGATCGAACCGGCTGGGCTCGAGTTCGCCCACGATCGTATAGTCGGGAATCGGGGGGTCGGCCACGGCAGTGGCCCGGAACACCGCAATCAACTCCTGCTCTTCCACCGATGCGAGCATCTTCTGGCGGCGTGCGTCGCCCAGCGTCCACGCAGTTGACGCCATCCCGTCCGCACCCGTGGTCACCTGGCTCTCGCTTGCCGATCCGCTGCGCTCATCACCCGCCGTAAAGGTCACCACCACGCCTGGAATGACCCCACCGGTCTGCTCCGCCACACGCACGACCAGCGGCTCCGCCAACGCTGTCCCCAGGAGCGCCTCCTGGTCGTTGCCCGACACGATATCCAGCTTGGCCGGCGTCTGAACAACCGTCACCGACGCCGTGCCGCTTGCCTGCCCGGAGGTCGCCGTCAGCGTGCCCAAGCCGTTCGCGACCGCCGTCACCGTCGCGACGTTCCCGTCTCCCTCCACGGTAAACACCGCCGGATCCGAACTGGCCCAGGTCACGGACGCGTTTTGCATCACGTTGCCGTTCTCGTCGCGCACCACGGCGTTGAATCCCGTCGTCGCCCCGGAGGACAGGAGCTCCGCCGCATCCGGCGTGACCTCCACCGCAGTCGGGACGGGTGTCGGTTCGGGTTCGGGTTCCATTTCGTCGCTGCCGCAACCGACAATCGGCAGGAGAAGCAACAACAGACTCGCGGCCACTCCCAGTCTCGCTTCGCTCCAAATCAATGTCTTCATCGTTCGGCCCTCCGCCTTGGGGAAAAAACGACACCTATAGACAATAAATAGCAGAGATAAAGCGCGCATTCCACCGCTGAAATGGATTCGCACCTGTTGCAAAAGCGACTGCCGACCAGCCTGGCATCATAGGACTTGGCGTTGGAGAAGCAGACTAACCCCGCTATGACGGACATCTTTTCATCTTGACTAACAAACGCCCTGCGGATGGAACGTTACAACGTGGTGCGGGTTACGGCCTGGTTTACCAAGAATTCACTTGTCCGTGAAAGCGGGGTAGATCCAAAAGCGGACTACGCCGCCCTGCCCCTTTTGGCCAGCCACACCGGCAGATACAACGCCCCGAAGAACACCAGCGCCACCACCTCCAACCACAGTACGTACCACGGCCATGGGAAGAACAGGAAGGGCGATGCCGTCACCGGCGCCGCGCACAGGTACATGTAGTTGCTGTCCAGCACGAGATTCACAGCGCGACGGGCACGGCCAGCATGGCCGCCATGGCCACGATGTGCGGGGTGCCGAAGAGCTGGAAGGGGGGTGGGGTCATGGTGGTGGTGTACTCGGGCTGGCCAACAGCTTACCATGCCGATTGCCCATCGCGCATCACCCCTTCCGGAGTGCCAGTCACGACTTGCGGGGTGCAAACCCGGCACGGCGGGGGCCGCACGCGCTCCCGCGCTCGCTGCCGGGATCGTTCCCCTCCTCACCCTGATCCCACTCTCGCTTGTCAAAGCCGGCGTCGACCTTCCGCGCGACCTGAAGTACGAGGCGATGGTGAAGGTCGCCGACTGGCTGGCCGAGAACGACGTCGACCTCATCCTCTCGGGGACGCAGGCGAAACCTCTAGCCGGAAGAGGAACACCTCGTCGACGGTTGACGACTCGAGCGTTACGGACTCCCCGAGGGCAATCTCGCGCTGCCTCACCACCCGCAGCGTCCCGGCGGCCGAGTTGTTCTCCTCGTCCCACTCCACGATCGCGTCCCCCGCATCGACCGCCAGACCGACCTGGCGCGTACCCACCTCGAGTGGATCCATCGTGAAGGTCAGGGTCTCGGCGGTACCCGGCGCGATCCGGTCCACGGTCAGGATCCGGAGCGGCGCCCCGTCCAGGGTGAGCTGCGCCCGGAACCTCTCCGGACCCGCCCCGTCGCCGAGGTTGGAGATGGTGGCGCTGGCCTCGATGGTGTCGGTGTCGAGAGGGTCCAGCCGGGTGAAGTCCAGACCGTCCAGCAGCGCGTAGTCGGGCACGGGCGGACCCGCGTTGGCCGTGGCCGTGAACCTCTGGCGGAAATCGTCGACCGAGACGGTGACCGTCTGGCGGCGCGCCTCTCCCAGCGTCCACTGTGTCGACGCCCGTCCCTCCGGGCCGGACCCCACCAGGCTGTCGCTGACGGTGTCGGCGACCAGGCCGAGGATCGCCGTGTCGGAGACCGACCAGGACAGGGGCGCAAACGTGATCCTCCCGTTCTGGTCGTACACGCTGGCGCCGAAACCCCCGCTCTCGTTGATGTAGCTCAGCGTCGCCGAGCTGGGCGAAATTTCGATCGTCGTGGGTACCGGCGGATTGGGCATCAGCTCGTCGCCGTTCGTGCATGCGGTAAGCGCCGCGATGAGCGCCAGCGCCATCACCGCTCCTGACCTCCACACCGTTGCCTTCATACGCAAACCTGACCTTACATAATGTCAACTTGAGTTGACACCCCAGTATTTAGCATCCCGCCGCGGGCGCGTAATGAGTATCCTGCCGCAGGGGCGGAAGAGAACAATACCACCCCCACGGCAGGTACTGGAAGGGCAACGCCGGGTCAAGCGTCGCGGCTATTCCTTCTTGACGGGGTCCTCCACCGATATGGCCACAACTGGGCCCCGGTACGCGGCGAGGTCGATGCCGAAATACCTTTTCGCACCACGCGCCGCCATGGCCGCCGCCCGCGCGCCGGGAAGCGTGAACGGATCGGCCATCATCACGTCGAGCTCGTACCCGACTTCGTAGAGGGCCTCGAGGGTGATCCGGCTGAGCGGCTGGGAATCACCTGTTACGTACGGCGTCATGACTTCGTTGCCGAAAACGCTCTCTCTCCAGTGTCCATCGGAAATACCCGGCATGGCTCCGTTCTCGAGCGGTGCCTTGCCGCCCATGTAGCCCTGGCCGCCCGCGGCGTTGAAGGCGGCTACCACCAGCGGGGCGTTCATGTGGGTGTCGGCATCAGGATCCTCGGGGAGCGACGGATTCTGGAGGAAGCCGTGTCTATTCCAGATGAGCGGATCAAACCCGAGGGCACGCGCCATCTCGCGCGTGACCACCGCCTCGAGCACCCCGTCCGTCTCCAGCTGCGCGATATCGGCCGCGTCCAGGACCATTGCGCCAACCCCCGGCATCCCGATCCAGCCACCGGGGCCTGTCCGAGGGACACAGACCCCCGACATCGCCACCGCGTTGCCAGCACCGTCAACCGGGCCGATCATGACGTAGATGCTGATGTCATCGATGGCTTGGGAACTCAGTTCGGGCATCCCGGGCGCGCACTCGTCTGCGTTGACACTCGCCGTCACATCGGACTCGCCCAGGCCAATCATCGACTCATAGCGCTGCGCCACCTGAGTGATGATGGCGTTCTGCGAGGCGGTACCCTGGTCGACCATGACCAGTTCGAGTGCGAAGGGGTCTTCCGGTGGTTCGGCAGTCGCAACCTTCAGCGTAGCGTCCGTGAAGGGCGACCATGCGTGCACCAGGATGTAGTAGGTGCCCTCTCGTACCGGATAGAACTGGCAGGCTTCCCCGGTCCCGTTGTTCCAGCTGAAGCACCGGCGCTGGAAGCGTTCGGCCACGATGGACGAGGGCCGATGAAGGTTGAAATCGACGAAGAGGTCGGCGTCGCCGTTGGGCCCGTCGAGCTGAACGGTGAGCGTCTGGTTCAACTGCTCCTCCACTTCGACCTTGAACAACCGTACCGAGTCGAATGGCCCTTCCACGGTCACCGAATCGCCGAGCGCGATGACCTGCTGATGTCGGACCAACAAGGAATCCTCGCCCTCGTTGTTCGCTTCTTCCCACTCCTCGAACTCGCCATCCGGATCGATCACAACCCCGATGCGGCGCTCCCCGGCCTCGAAGGGACCGGCCGTGATCGTAGCGGTTCCCATCCCCTCCGGATCAATCGGGTCGACCTGGACGGCTCCCACCTCCATCCCGTCGACGGTCAACTCGACCGTGAACGGTCCGGTACTCGGGCCGTCGCCGAGATTGGTGATGTGGGCACTGATCTCGATGGTCTCCGTATCGAGCGGGTCGAACCGGCTGGGCTCGAGTTCGCCCACGATCGTATAGTCGGGAATCGGGGGGTCGGCCACGGCACTGGCCCGGAAATCCGCAAACAACTCGTGCTCTTCCACCGATGCGACCATCTTCTGGCGGCGTGCGTCGCCCAGCGTCCACTCAGTTGACGCCGTCCCGTCCGCACCCGTGGTCACCTCGGACGGACTGGCCGATCCGCTGCGCTCATCACCCGCCGTAAAGGTCACCACCACACCCGGAATCACCCCACCGGTCTGCTCTGCCACACGCACGACCACCGGCTCCGCCAACGCTGTCCCCAGGAGCGCCTCCTGGTCATCGCCTGACACGATATCCAGCTTGGCCGGCGTCTGAACAACCGTCACGGAGGCCGTGCCGCTGGCCTGCCCGGCCGTCGCCGTCAACGTGCCCATGCCGTTGGCCACCGCCGTGACCGTTGCGACCTGCCCGCTGCCGGTCACGGTGAACACCGCCGGGTCCGAACCGGTCCAGGTCACGGACGCGTTGGGCATCGCCTTGCCGTTCTGGTCGCGGACCACCGCGTTGAACCCCGTCGTCGCGCCCGAAGACAGCAACTCCACCGCATCCGGCGTGATCTCGACCGTCGTCGGGACGGAGTCCGGTTCGACGACCTCGGGTTCTCCGCAACCGACGATCGGCAGGAGAAGCAACAGCGCCGCCACCACCCCAATCCGCAGTTCACTCATGAACATCGCTTTCATGACCAACCTCCCTCCATCCTGGAAAAACACTTGCGCCACTCTCGCCTGGTCTAGCCTGGTTACCTAGACCAGCGCCATGTTCAGTTAAGGCAGTTCACCCGCGAGCAATAGATGCAGATTGGGACTGTGATATATGCAGATGAATCGAGTGGAAACGCGGAGTGTTCGCGTAGCGCACGCCATGCTCCGCCAGCGGGACGTCCCGCAGCCGGAAGGCCTTTAGCCAGCCGCCTTTGGCACCGCCCGTGCGATCCTGTCGATCCCCTCGGGAATGAGCGCCTCGTCGATGACCGAGTATCCCAAGCGGATGTGGTTGCGGTTGCTGCGTTCGTCGGAGAAGGTGAACCCACCGGTCTCGAAGAACACGCTTTGGGGTTCGACCAGCTCGTGCAGGATGCCCGCGTCCACGTCGTCGGGCAGCTTGAGCCAGATGATGGATCCGCCGTACTCCGGCTTGACGGCGGCTCCGGGGAAGTGCCGTTCGAGCGATTCGTGCATCACGTCGCACCGCCGGCTGTAGATGCCGGTCAGTTTGGCGACGAACCGGTCGAAGTAGCCCCGCTGAAGGAACAGGGCCACGCTCCGCTGGTTGTTGACCGGCGGGTGCCTCAGCATGTAGTGGCGTAGCGCCCTCGCCTCCCGAATGAACTCGGGGTCCGCGACCAGGTAGCCCAGCCGCAGTCCCTGCAGCAACGATTTCGACAGGCTGCCCACGTAGATGACGTTCCCCCATCGATCCATGCTCTTCAGGGCCCTCGGGGGCGTCTTGTTGAAGCTCACCTCGGACTCGTAGTCGTCCTCGATGACGAACTGGCCGTGTCGCCGGCTGCACTCCAGCAGCCTGGATTTGCGCGCCAGCGGCATCGTGACGGTCGTGGGGAACTGGTGGCTCGGCGTCACATAGAGGCACTTGCACCGGCTGAGTCGCTTCGAGAGGATCAATCCCTCTTCGTCGACGGGAAGCCGCTGGACGTTGATTCCCTCGATTCTGGCCATGTTGACCACGTCCGGGTAACCGGGATCCTCGACGCCGATGGTCTCGCCCGGCGCCAACAGGAGCCGGATGGCGATGTAGAGGGCCTGCTGACCGCCCACCGTCACGAGCACCTCGTCGGGCCGGGCGAAGATGCCGCGCCTGGCCAGCACACGCTGGATCAGTTGCTCGATCAGCATCTCGTCGTCGGTCTCGGAGAAGTCCGTGGCACAGTTGGCAACCCCCACCACGTTCGCCGCATCCCTCACGCACTCGCGCCACTGCGGCAGCGGGAACAGCGACGGGTCGAGCAGACCGCACACGAAGGGGTAGCGGTAGCGCACGAGGCTGTCGGCGGGCTTGACCACGCGCTCGCGATCAAAGCTCCGGCCCCGGAACAGCCCGCCGTAGTCGACCCTGGACGGCCGCGCGGTATCGGCGCTCTGCCCGGCCGCCGCCGCCCTGTGACCCGGATCCGTCAGCACATCCGTGTTCACGAAGAACCCCGAGCGCCTCCTCGACTTCACGAATCCGTCCTTCTTCAGCGACCGATACGCCAGGGCGACGGTCGTCACGCTGACCTTCAGATCCGACGCCAGGCGCCGAATCGACGGCAGCGCCTCATCCGACGAGAACTGCCGGTTGACGATGCCGATTGCCAACTGGCGCCGAATCTGCATCTGCAGGCTCTCGCGGGCCTGCCGATCGATCACGATCATGTTCTCGTACATCCCGAGTTCTCCCGCGCCTGCCGTCCCCGTGCATAGAGCGCCACCGCGATCCGGCGACCTGCTGACGCGTTGTAGAGTCCTGTGGCTTACCGATAGGGCAGTTGCCCAGCGGTTAGTAGAGGCAGATGGGGGCTTGTATATGTACAGATGGAGTGAGTGGCGACTGCAGTTCTCGCGGAACACGCGCCGTGCTCTGCGCCCGGTGGGATGCTCCGCCGCCGGTCGGACTGCTAGCAGGTCGCCTTCGGGACGGCCCGCGCGATCCTGTCGATCCCAGCGGGAATAAGCGACTCGTCGATGACCGAGTACCCCAGGCGGATGTGGTTGCGGTGGTTGCGCTCGTCGGAAAAGGTGAACCCGCCGGTCTCGAAGAAAACGCTATCGGGTTTGACCAGTTCGTGAAGGACACCTGCGTCCACCTCCCCGGGCAACTTGAGCCAGATGATGGAACCGCCGTACTCCGGCTTGACGGCGGCTCCGGGGAAATGCCGTTCGAGCGATTCGTGCATCACGTCGCAGCGCCCGCTGTAGATGCCGGTCAGTTTGGCGACGAACCGGTCGAAGTAGCCCCGCTGAAGGAACAGGGCCACGCTCCGCTGGTTGTTGACCGGAGGGTGCCTCAGCATGTAGTGGCGCAGCGCCCTCGCCTCCCGAATGAACTCCGGGTCCGCGACCAGGTAGCCCAGCCGCAGTCCCTGCAACAACGATTTCGACAGGCTGCCCACGTAGATGACGTTCCCCCATCGATCCAGGCTCTTCAGGGCCCTCGGCGGCGTCTTGTTGAAGCTGACATCCGACTCGTAGTCGTCCTCGATGACGAACTGGCCGTGCCGCCTGGTGAGCTCGAGAAGCCTGGACTTGCGGGCCAGCGGCATCGTGACGGTCGTGGGAAACTGGTGACTCGGGGTCACGTAGAGGCACCTGCACCGGCCGAGTCGCTTCGAGAGGATCAACCCCTCCTGGTCGACGGGAAGCCGCTCGACGTTGATCCCCTCGAGTCTGGCCATGCTGACCACATCCGGGTAGCCGGGATCCTCGACGCCGATCGTCTCACCCGGTGCCAAGAGGAGCCGGATGGCGATGTAGAGGGCCTGCTGGCCGCCCACCGTCACGAGCACCTCGTCGGGCCGGGCGAAGATGCCGCGTCTGGCCAGCACCCGCTGGATCAGCTGCTCGATCAGCATCTCGTCGTCGGTCTCGGAGAAGTCCGTGGCGCAGTTGCCAATCCCCACTGCGCTCACCCCATCGCGCACGCACTCACTCCAGCGCGCCAGCGGGAATAGCGTCGGATCGATCAGACCGCACACGAAGGGGTAGCGATAGCGCACGAGGCTATCGGCGGGCTTGACCACCCGCTCGCGATCGAAGCTCCGGCCCCGGAACAGCCGGGTGTAGTCGACCCTGGGCGGCCGTGCCGTATCGACGGTCTGCCCGGCTGCCGCCTCCCTGTGGCCCGGATCGGCAAGCACGTCCTCGTTCACGTAGTAGCCCGAGCGCCTCCTGGACTTCACAAATCCGTCCGCTTTCAGCGCCGAATAGGCCAGCGCCACGGTCGTCACGCTGACTTTCAAGTCCGCCGCCAGGCGGCGAATCGAGGGCAGCGGCTCGTGCAACGGGAACTGCCGGTCCAGGATGCCGATCGCCAACTGGCGCCGGATCTGTTTCTGCAGGCCCTCGCCGCTCCGCCGATCGATCACGATGATGTTCTCGTACATCCCTTCCGCCCGTTCTCCTCAGCCTGCCGTCCCTGTTGCATTCAAGCGCCGCCGCAATCTGGCGGCCTCGCCGAGCCCATCGTTCGTGCCGCGGCTCTCTTATGATCTGTACTTGTCGCCGATGACCACCGCGCCTTCGCCACGGAACGGTCGGCCCCAATGTGCGCCGGCACGTTGGAGCGCAACGGGTGGCAGTTCGTCGCGCACCTCGTGATCGCAGCCAAAGGCCCCAACGGGGAAGTGTTCCCACAAACCCACCGACCGGAGCTTTACACTGGCACCCCCGTTAACGTTCCCTGTGACCAGGAAGGGCAGGGGACGGAGGGAGATCAAGGATGGGGGGGTTGTCGGGCTCGGGGCGGCCATATCAGCAGTCCGTGGATAAACCCACGCGAGCACCGAGAGCGGCGAGGCGCCGGACTGGCAAGGCGCCAGTCCAAGGACTTGTCAGAGCTGGAAGCCCAGGGCGGAAGCGACAGCTCCCTGGCGTCTGTCACGATCAATCGCCCGGAACGGAATCCTACGTTCGCCGTTGTCCACCAGAATGCCTCGCCGTTCGAGGTCGTGCAGCCGCTCCTCAATGGTGCGGCGCGCGGACTCATCCACGGAACGCCACAATCGCCGATGCCGCTTCCACGTCCGCGAACCCCGGCAGCACGCGATCCGCACCGGCCAGTTCGAGCGCTTCGGCCGAAAACCGGCCGGTCGTCACAGCCACCGTCGCAGCACCTACCGCCTTCCCGCACGCCACGTCGCGGGGTGTGTCGCCGATGACGACCGTGTCTTCGCCGCGCAATGGCCGCCTCCAGTGCGCCTCGGCACGTCGCAGAGCGACGGGAGGGAGTTCGTCGCGCACTTCGTGGTCACAGCCGAAGGCCCCGATGGGGAAGTACTCCCACAGCCCTACCGAGCCGAGTTTGATCCGGGCACCGCCCTTTATGTTGCCGGTGACCAGGCCGAGGTGGACGTCACCACGGGCCGTGAGGGCATCGAGCAGTTCGCGCACGCCTGGCAGCACCGCCACCGGGTCCGCCTGGATCCGGGCCTCCAGCTCGGCGAGGTAGAGCCCCCAGAAGCGCGGCAGGCCGGCTCGGATGTCGCCGGCGGGGCGGCCCGCGGCGGTGAGGAGTTCGCGCAGGATGAGCGGGTCGGTCTTGCCGGAGAAATCATGGTTGACGATGGGCCCCGCCGTGCCGTAGGTGCGCTCCAATGCGACGCCAAAGGCCGCCTTGCCGGGACCCCCGATGGTGAGGGTGCCGTCGATGTCGAAGAGGAGGAGCAACGGTCGGCTCAGTCGGGGCGCGCCAACGCCAACAGGGATTCCGCCATGGGCTGCCTGGTCCGTGCTACCGGGCCGGCCCGGCCGCCGTGTCGAGGATCTCGCCGAGAAGCGACGTGTCCAGGTTGCCGCCCGAGAGGACCGCGCAGACCTTGCGGCCGGCCACCGGGACGCGGTCGGAGAGAAGCGCGGCGACGGTGGCCGCGCCGGAGTACTCGACCACGAGCTTCCGCCGCGTGATCAGGTGGCCGGCGGCGCGGCGGATGTCGTCGTCCTCGACGAGCACGACATCGTCCAGGAGAGCGGCCGCGTGGGCGAAGGTGAGGTCGCCGGCGCGGGTGGGGGCGAGGCCGTCGGCGATGGTGTCGATGCGTTCCAGAGTGGTGGGGGACCCCTGGTCGAGCGCCCGCCGCATGGTGGGCGCGCCCGCGGGTTCCACGCCGATGATCGTGCTCTGCGGCTTCAGCCGCCGCATGGCCGCCGCGCAGCCAGCCACTTGTCCTCCCCCCCCTATCGGCACCAGCAGCGTGTCCACCTCCGGCCAGTCGTCGGTCACTTCCAGCGCCACCGTTCCCGCGCCCGCAATGATCCACGGGTGGTCGAAGGGGGGGACCATGACCTGGCCCTCCTCGGCGGCGATCTCCTCGGCGCGCACGCGACGGTGCTCCGAGGTGGTCCCGGCGAACTCGACCCGCGCACCCAGGCGGCGGGCGCCCTCGCTCTTGACCTTGGGTGCGGTGGTGGGCATGACCACGACAGCCCGGGTGCCGACGAGTCCGGCGGCGAAGGCCACTGCCTGCGCATGGTTTCCCGAAGAGTAGGTGATCACGCCGTGCTCAAGCTCGTCGGGAGACAGTTGAGCGAGGAAGTTACAGGCGCCGCGGGCCTTGAAAGCGCCGGCCTTCTGCAGGGATTCGCACTTCAGGCGTACTTCGGCGCCGACCTTTTCCGTCAGGTCCAGATCCGGAATCAGCGGTGTGCGCACGACGGTGCCGCGGATGCGTTCGGCCGCCGCCCGGATGTCCCCAAGCGGGACGAGGTTGTCGCTATTCCTCGCCGTCGTCATCGTCGCCGTTGTCGTCGCCGCCCACCACCAGGGCCACGTCCACGACGGAGTCCCCCTCGTCCAGGTTCACCACGCGCACGCCCTGGGTCAGCCGCCCGATCACCCTCATCTCGTCCACGCTCTGCCGGTTCACCACCCCGTTGCGGGTAATCACCATGAGCTGGTCGCCGTCCGTCACGGCCTTCACCGCCACCACCACCCCCGACTTCTCCGTGAGCTTCAGGTTGATCACGCCGAGCCCGCCCCGCTGCTGGAAGCGGTAGTCGCTGATCTTGCTCCGCTTGCCCATCCCGCGCTCGGTGGTGACCAGAAGCGTGTCTTCCGGGCGGCGCACCACGACCATCCCCACCACCTCGTCGTCTTCGCCCAGACGGATCCCGATCACGCCTTCCGTGTTGCGCCCCATGGGCCTCACGTCGGACTCCTGGAAGCGGATCGCCTTGCCCAGGCGGGTCGCCAGCAGCACCTCGTTGGAGCCATCGGTGATTCGCACGTCGATGAGCTCGTCGCCCTCGCGGAACTTGATCGCGTAGATCCCCACCGCGCGCACGTTGCCGTAGGCCGAAAGCGGTGTCTTCTTGACCACGCCGTTGCGGGTGCAGAAGAGGAGGAAGCGGTCGCGGGCGAATTCACGCACCGGGAGCACCGACGCGACCTTCTCGCCGGGCGCCAGATCCAGGAAGTTGACGATCGGCTTGCCCTTGGAATAGCGGCTTCCGTGGGGGACCCCCCACACCTTCACCCAGTGACAGCGGCCCCGGTCGGTGAAGGCCATGAGGTAGTCGTGGGTGGAGGCGATGAAGAGGTGCTCGACCCAGTCCTCGGCCTTCGTGTCCATGCCCCTGAGCCCCCGCCCGCCCCGCCGCTGCGCGCGGTAGGTGTCGATCGGGATGCGCTTCACATAGCCCTGCCGGGACATCGTGATGACGACCTCTTCGTCGGCGATCAGGTCCTCGACCTCGAAGGAGGTCACGCTGCCGCGGATTTCGGACCGCCGGTCGTCGCCGTAGCGGTGTGCAACCTCGCGAAGCTCGTCCTTGATGATGTCCATCCGTAGCGCGCGGTCGCCCAGGATGTGCTCCAGCTCGGCGATCCGCGCCCGCACATCGGCCAGCTCGGAGTCGAGCTTCTCCATTTCGAGACCCGTGAGGCGGGCGAGGCGCATGTCGAGGATGGCGCGGGCCTGGCGTTCGGAGAGTTCGAAGACGTTGCGCAGGCTCACGGCGGCCTCGTGCGCGTCGCGGGAGGCGCGGATGATCTTCACCACCTCGTCGATGTTGTCGACGGCGATGCGGAGGCCTTCCAGGACGTGCTCGCGTTCCCGCGCGGCGGCCAGGTCGAAGCGGCTGCGCCGGACCACCACGTTGTGACGGTGCTCGATGAAGTGCAGCAGCATCTCGCGGAGCGGCATGACCCTCGGCACACCGTCGACCAGCGCGAGGAAGATCGAGCCGAAGGTGGACTGCATCTGGGTGTGCTTGTAGAGGCGGTTGAGGACGACCTGGGGAACCGCGTCGCGCTTGAGTTCGATGACCACGCGCATGCCGTCCCGGTCCGACTCGTCGCGCAGGTCCCGGATCTGGGGCACCTTCTTCACGCGTACAAGCGCCGCGATCTGCTCGATCAGGCGGGACTTGTTCACCATGAAGGGGATCTCGGTGATGATGATCCGGGCCGCGCCCTCGCCGTCGTCCTCGATGTCGGCGGCGGCGCGAATGACGATCCGTCCGCGTCCCGTGCGGTACGCCTCCAGGATCCCCTCGGTGCCGCAGATGTAGCCGCCGGTGGGGAAATCCGGCCCCGGAATGAGTCCTTCCAGCGACTCCTGCGGTAGATCGGGGTCGTCGATCAGGGCCAGCAGTCCGGCGACCACCTCGCGCAGGTTGTGCGGCGGGATGTTGGTCGCCATCCCCACCGCGATCCCGGACGAGCCGTTGACGAGCAGGTTGGGTGCTTTGGACGGGAGGACCGAGGGCTCCTTGAGCCGCCCGTCGAAGTTCTCGTCAAAGCGGACGGTGTCCTTGTCGATGTCGGCCAGCAGTTCGATCGAAAGGCGCTGCAGCCGGGCCTCGGTGTAGCGGTAGGCAGCCGCCGAGTCGCCGTCGACGGACCCGAAGTTGCCCTGCCCGTCCACCAGCGGATACCGCAGGGAGAAGTCCTGCACCATGCGGACCAGGGCGTCGTAGACGGCGCTGTCACCGTGCGGATGGTACTTCCCCAACACCTCGCCCACGACCGTCGCGCACTTCTTGTAGGCGCGCCCGGGCGAGAGACCCAGCTCCGACATGGCGTAGAGGATGCGCCGGTGCACCGGCTTGAGACCGTCCCTCACATCGGGCAGGGCCCGCTGGACGTTGACGCTCATCGAGTAGTCGATGAACGACTCGCGCATCTCCTGTTCGAGGATCCTCTCGAGGATCCGTTCGCCGGCGGCGCCCTGGTCGGTTTCGGGCATGGACTCGGGGTGAGTGGAGCGGAAGGCCGTGGGGCCGGGAGGGGCTGCCGGGGGCGTCAGAAAACGGGCCTTGGACAGCCTTTAATCATAGCGGTTTTCGGGGGGTCTTTCAAGGCGAAAAACCGGGGAATGGAACGGGTGATCACGATGGTTCGGAAGACGCTCGCGGGGCCCGTTCAAATGTCACCGGCGAGCATTCGGGCGGGTCACCTCATGGCCCGGGCAACTCGGAACCCAAGGTCGCTGTTCCGTAGCTCGGCCGAGTCCCCGTAGCGGAACGCCGCACGAAGGATCCCCGGACCGTTGAGCCAGGAGCCGCCGCGCAGCACGTGACGCGAACAATCGCCCGCCCGCCAGGCACTCCCGTCGGCCGGGGCGCCCGAATAGCTCTCGTTCCAGCAGTCTTCCGTCCACTCCCAGACATTGCCCAGGACGTCGTACAACCCGAACGGGTTCGGCTGGAACCGGCCCACCGGTGCCGTCTGCGCATGCGCGTCCGAGCAGCCTATGAAGAACGAGTCCGGAGGACTGGGGAACGCCGCTCTCGCCGCGGCATCCGCGCCATTGCCATGGCGGCATTGCCCCGATGCGTTCTCCCCCCAGTACCGCGCCGTCGTCGTCCCCGCCCGCGCCACATATTCCCACTCCGCCTCACTCGGCAGCCGGTACTCCTCTCCCGTCTCCCGCGACAACCAGCGCACGTACGCCTGCGCCTGCTCCCAACCCACATGGATCACCGGTCGGCTCCCCCGGCCCAGGCCCTGATCATCCGGACGGTAACCGCCGCACCCACCGACGCTCACGCACGCGTCCCAATTCGCAAAGGTCACCTCGTACGCGCCCACCGCGAAGGGTGCTCCGATCGTCACAAGGTGATGCGGCCCCTCGACATCCCACCGTTCCACCTCCGACGCCGGCGACCCCATCATGAAGCTTCCCGCAGGAACCACTACCATCTCCGGGCAGGTTTCACAGTCGCGGAAGCGCTCCCCGGCCACTGCGCCACGCCCCTCCTGGGCCGCGACGGACGGAACGGCGGGGAGCAGCAGTGTCCCCGCCAGCATGGTCCATCTTTGCACGCTGATTCCTCCTGTCTTGCAGTACGGTGTGAGGACCGCTCCCTCACGCCATTGAAACGAAGTCAACCCCGTCCTCCAGGCCAGCCTCCCGGGCCGCCGTCCGCACCGAAGCACGACCCGCCGATCGCGCCACCGCCCCCACATGGAGCGCGGCTTCGAACTCGCGCGCAGCCCCCGCCTCACACACCGGCGCACCGTGGATCACCTGCCCGATCTTGCGCGGATCGACCTCGATGAAGGCCGCGACCGGCACCTCCTGACGCTGGAACTCGACCGCGAGGCTCTTCCCCGTCGGCCCGGCGCCCCACACCACCACCCCCTCCCGCCCGGTGAGCAGGCTGCGCCGCAGGTGGTGGACCCGGCACGCCCGAAACGCGGCCAGCGAATACGCGGGGTGGGTGCGGCTCAGCCGATCCGGTTCGTTGCCCCAGTCGAGGAGGACGCGCGGCACGGCCACGAATCGGTGGCCGCTCCGCCACAGGCGCAGCAGCAAGTCGTAGTCCTCCGGCCAGGCGCGGTCGCGGTAGCCGCCGACGGCAGCCAGCGCGGTTCGCCGGAACATGAAGGTGGGGTGGGCGAGCGGACACTCGACGAAGATGTTGGCGGCGACGGATTCCCAGGTGGTCATGGCGTTGAGCCAGGCGGCGTACTCGGCGGCCCGGGGGGTGACGGTGGACTGCGGGACGTAGCGTACGCCGGTGCCGCACCCGGCGAGGGTCGGTGTGCGCTGTAGCAGGTCGAACTGGGCGGCCAGGCGTTCGGGGTGGCAGCGGTCGTCGGCGTCCATGCGCGCAATGTACGGCCCGCGCGATTCGGCGAGGCCTCGCTGGAGGGCGGCCACGATGCCCGGGCCGTGCCGCAACAGACGGAAGCGACCGTCGCGCTGCTCCCATGCCCGCGCGATCCGGGGCGACCGGTCGCGGGACCCGTCGTCCACGACGAGCACCTCGAAGTCCGTGAAGGTCTGCGCGCGGAGCGACTCCAGCGCCGCCTCCAGAGTGGCCGCCCCGTCGCGCACCGGCAGGACGACCGAGATCGCGGGAGCGCCTCGCGAGGACGCAGTCACGCGCCGCTCACGGCCCGGCGTCCGCCGTCGCCCGTCCGCTTCTCCCCCGCCAGATCCCCCAGAAACCGCCCCGTCACGCTCTCGGGCACCGTCGCGACATCCTCCGGCCTCCCCATCGCCACCACCTCACCACCCCCCGCCCCCGCCCCCGGCCCCATGTCGACCACCCAGTCCGCCGCGCGAACCACGTCCAGATCGTGCTCGACCACCACCAGCGTATGCCCCGCCTTCACCAGCTTGCGGAGCACCCTGTTCAGTTGCGCGACATCCTCCCCCGAGAGCCCCGTCGTCGGCTCGTCAAGGATGTACACCTTGCGCGTCCCCTTCCGCGCGGCCGCGCCGATCAGCTCGCGCGCGATCTTGAGGCGCTGCGCCTCGCCGCCGGAGAGGTGCGTCGCGGGCTGGCCCAGACGCAGGTATCCCAGCCCCACCTGCTGCAGGTGCCAGAGCGTCTGGCCCAGCTTCGGTTCGCGCAGGAAGAAGCGCATGGCGCGGTCGACGGTGAAACCGAGCACCTCGTTCACGTTGTGGCCGCGAACCGTGACTTCGAGCACCTCGGGGCGGTAGCGCTTACCACCGCACACCTCGCACGGCACGTGGATGTCGGCCATGAAGACCATTTCGACGCGCGTGAACCCCGCGCCCGCGCACTCCTCGCAGCGCCCGCCCTTCACGTTGAAGGAGAAGCTGCGCGCGTCCAGCCCCGCAGTGCGGGCGGCCCGTTCACTCGCGAAGATGCGGCGGATCTCGCCCCACGCCTTCACGTAGGTGACCGGGTTGGAGCGGGGGGTCTTCCCGATGGGGTTCTGGTCGACCAGCACCACGTCGTCGAGGTGTTCGAGCCCGGTGAGCGACGTGTACGCGCCGACCACCTCGCCCAGGTGCTCCTTGGCCGAAGTGCGCCCGCCCTGCAGCTCACGCTCCAGCGCCCGGTAGAGGATATCGTGCACCAGCGTCGACTTGCCCGACCCCGACACGCCCGTCACCACCGTCATCGCGCCGACGGGGAATTCGGCCTCGACGCCGCGCAGGTTGTGGAGCGTTGCGCCCTCGAGCCGGATGCGCGCCCCGTCCACCGGTCGGCGCCATTTGGGCGGCCAGACCCCGTTTTCCGTCGCCCGTGACAGATTCCTGGACAGATACTGGCCAGTATTTGTCACGGAATCTGTCAAAACGGCGGGCGGACCTTCGAAAACGACCTCGCCGCCGCCCTCACCAGAAGCCGGGCCGAGCTCCACTACGTGATCAGCGGCCATGATCGCGGCCGCGTCGTGCTCCACCACCACCACCGTATTTCCACCGTCGCGCAGCCGCCGCAGGAGCGCGAGCAGGGCGTCCATGTCCTGGGGGTGCAGCCCGATCGACGGTTCGTCGAGGACGTAGAGCGTGTCGACGAGACGCGAGCCCAGGGAGTTGGCCAGCGAGATGCGCTGTGCCTCCCCGCCCGACAGGGTGCGCATCTGGCGGCCGAGCGTCAGGTAGCCGAGGCCAACGTCGACCAGAAAGCCGATCCGCGCCGACAGCTCCCTCAGGATCGTGCCGGCGATGGCGGCCTCCATGTCGCGGAGATCGAGCCGCGCCAGCCAGCGGGGCAGCTCGCCGATGGGCAGATCGGAGACAGCGCCGACGTCGAGTCCCCCCACGGTCACATAGCCTGCCTCGGGCCTGAGCCGCGATCCCTTGCAGGCGCGGCACGGCAGGGGCCGCTGATACTGCCGCAGGAAGATGCGGATGTACTGCTTGTACCGCTTGCGCTCCTTCGAGACGAGGAAGTCCATGACCCCGCGGAACGATCCCTTGCCGTAGAGCACCCCCCGGCGGAAGGAGGGGGGCAAGTCGTCCCAGGGCGCGTACCAGGAGACGCGTTCGCGGCCCGCGAAGCGGCGCAGCATCTCGCGTTCACGAGTGTAGCGGGGCTTGGCCCAGGGGTCGACCGCACCCTGTTCCAGCGAGAGGTCGCGGTCGGGCACGATCAACGCGGGGTCGTACTCCAGTGTGGCGCCGAAGCCGGTGCAGACCGGGCAACTGCCGTAGGGGTTGTTGAAGGAGAAGAGCTTGGGCTCGGGTTCCAGGAAGGCCGCTTCGGGGTGGCCGGGGCAGCGGAACGCCTCGGAGAAGCGCAGCGGCTGGCCGACTCCCTCGCCGACCGCTATGACCATTGCTTCGCCCTCGCCTTCCCTGAAGCAAGTCGCCAGGGAATCGGCCACGCGGTCGGCCCAGGCCCGGTCCGGATCCTCCACCACCCTGATCCGGTCCACCACGACCAGCACCTCGCGGCTGTCGGCCAGATCGGGAACGGTCGCACCGGGTTCGGCCTCCGGTGCCAGCAGATCGGACAGCTCCGCCGCCACCCCGTCTGCGAGCACTCTCACGAACCCCAGGGATCGCAGGTTCTCCGCCACGAGCCGGTGCGACACCCGGCCGCTCCGCGCGAGCGGGAAGGCGATCATGGCGCGCGTGCCGGGGGGCAGCGCCGCGACCCTGTCGGCGGCGGTGGAGACGGTGTCCGGGCGGACCTCGTCGCCGCACTCGGGGCAGTGGGTGCGGCCGACGCGGGCAAAGAGAAGGCGCAGGAAGTCGTGGACCTCGGTCGCGGTGCCTACGGTGGAGCGGCTGGTGGTGGTGGGGTTGCGCTGCTCGATGGCCACCGCGGGCGAAAGTCCCTCGATCCGGTCGACATCTGGCTTCTCCAAACGGTCGAGGAACTGCTTCGCGTATGTCGAAAGGGCCTCGACGTAGCGGCGCTGGCCGGCCGCGAAGAGGGTATCGAGCGCCAGGGAGGACTTGCCGGACCCCGAAGGACCGGTGACGACTGTGAGCGCACCCCGGGGCAGATCCAGATCGATGTCCTTCAGGTTGTGCTGGCGAGCACCCCTGATCCGGATCGGTTGGTCCATGGATTCCTGCCGTCCCGTTGCCATGAGGCGCGATTCTTCCGACCGTGGAACGGCTGCCGCGCCCGCACGGGAGCGGTGGCCGTCCCGCAAATCTACCAACAAGACCCGACGCACCATGAACATCTACCCTCGCGCCGACTATCGGTCCCTCGACCGCTATCTCCCCGACCGGTCGCCGATCGCTGCCGACCTGAGCGACAACCGCAACCTCTGGGGCGCCCACCCGGCCGCGCTGGAGGTGCTCGCCGGCTCCGACACCGCGGCGGCCTCGGAGTACCCGGGCAGCTACTCGGACCGGCTGGTCGGCGCCGTCGCGGCCCGCCTGAATATCGCGCCGGAGAACGTGACGACCGGGGCGGGGGGGACGGGAGTGCTCGACGCGCTCATGCGGGCCGTTGCGCCCACGACCATGCGGTACCTCGACCCTGGCTGGCCCGCCGCGGGAATGCTCGCGGTCATGAACGGGCACCACCCCGTCGCCGTGGAGTGGCGGGAGGGGCTGGACGACCCGGTGCGCTTCGCCGGCACGGAGCCCTGCATCGTCTTCCTGGCCAACCCCGGCAACCCCACGGGCGAGGCGGTCCCCGACGAGTGGATCCGGGCGGTGTACGAGCACACCGAGGCGGTGGGCAGCGTGCTGATCATCGACGAGGCGTACGGGGAGTACAACCGCGACCCCTCGGACATGACGCCCTACGAGTTGGCGCTTGCGGGGGAGCGCACGATCTGCGTCAAGACGCTCTCCAAGGCGTACGGCCTTGCGGGGCTGCGGGCCGGGTACGGCGTGGGGAGCGCGCCGATGATGCTCGAGGTCGACAAGGGGCGGGGACCCTTCGTCGTCACCAGCGTGACGAGCGCCACGGCCGCGGCCGCCATCTCGAGCACATCGTCCTGGCTGGAGGACACCATCGCCGAAACGCGGGTCAGTCGCGACCGCGTGCGCGACAGCCTCATTTACCGCGGCTACAAGGTTCCCCGCTCGGCGGCCAACTTCGTATTCATCCGCCTCCCCGCGGAGGAACTGAGTGACACTGCGATGCGGCTGGAGCGGTGCGGGGTCCGCGTGCGTCCCTTCCAGAGCGCTTCGCCCAGGGGGGATGGGCTGCGGGCCACGGTGGCGCCGTGGGACCGGATGCAGCGGCTGCTGGACGGACTGGACCTGGTGGCCTCGGGAGCGGTGTAAGAGCCCGTCCATCGTGAGCGGCGCCTACGAAGAGGAGGTCCTCGGCAAGGCCTACGACTCGCGGCTGATGGCCCGGCTGCTCCGCTACCTGCGGCCCTACACGCTTCAGGTGGCGGGAGCCGTGCTCCTTCTCATGCTGGCGTCCGGGCTCGCGGTCGTCGGCCCCTACCTGACCAAGATCGCCCTCGACGAGGCCATCCCGCAGGGAGACGGGGGCCAGCTCGCCTTGCTGGCCATCCTTTTCCTTGCGGCCGTCGTGCTGGGCTTCGTCTTCGAGTACGCGCAGGCTCTGCTGACCACCTGGTTGGGACAGCGGGTCATGTACGACCTGCGCACCCAGATCTTTGCGAAACTCCAGCGCCTCGACCTGGCCTTCTACGACCGCAACCCGGTCGGCCGCCTCATGACCCGCATCACCTCCGACGTGGAGACGCTGAACGAGCTCTTCAGTTCGGGGGTGGTCACGGTATTTGGCGACCTCTTCACGCTGCTCTTCATCGTGGGGGCCATGCTCCAGATGGACGCCGACCTGGCGCTGGTCACCTTCAGCGTGCTTCCGTTCGTGGCCTGGGCCGCCTTCGTCTTCCGGTCGCGGATCCGGGGCGCCTACCGTGACATCCGGGTGCGTCTGGCCCGCATGAACGCCTTCCTGCAGGAGCGCTTCACCGGCATCCGCGTCGTGCAACTCTTCAACCGCGAGGACGCCGACCTGGCGCGCTTCAAGGGCCTCAACGAGGACTACCTGGGCGCGCACCTCCGGTCGATCCGGTACTATGCGCTGTTCTTCCCGGTGGTCCAGCAGCTGACCGCGGTGGCGCTCGCGCTGATCATCTGGTACGGGGGCGGCGCAATGGTCAGGGGGGCCGTCACGATCGGGGTGCTCGCCGCCTTCCTGGACTACGCGCGCCGCTTCTTCCGCCCGATTCAGGACCTGTCCGACAAGTACAACCTCCTCCAGGGGGCGATGGCGTCGTCGGAACGGATCTTCCGCCTGCTCGACCGCGAACCCTCCATCGTGGATCCACCCCGGCCGTCGCTGTATCCCATCGGCGCCCCCGGCGAGATCCGCTTCGAGAATGTCTGGTTCGCGTACGGGGGCCGCGATTCCGGCACGGGCGAGCCCGACTGGGTGCTCCGCGATGTCTCCTTCACCGTCGCGCCGGGTGAGAAGCTGGCGATCGTGGGGCACACCGGGGCCGGCAAGACCACTCTGATCAACCTCCTCATGCGGTTCTACGAACCCCAGCGCGGCCGCATCCTGGTGGACGGGGTTCCCATCGGAGAGCTCCGCATGAAGGAGCTGCGGGGGCGCATCGGGCTGGTGCTGCAGGACATCTTCCTCTTCAGCCAGTCGGTCGAGTACAACGTGCGCCTGGGTTCCACCTCCATCGACGACGCCCAGGTCGCGACTGCCCTCCAGGCCGTTGGCGCCGCCCCGTTCGTGGAGCGGTTGCCCAACCGTGGCGCGCAGGGACTCGGCGAGCGGGGGGCCAGTCTGTCGGTGGGGGAGAGGCAACTGCTCTCCTTCGCCCGTGCGCTGGCCTTCGACCCCGGCATCCTGGTGCTCGACGAGGCGACCAGTTCGGTCGACTCCGCGA
Organism: Longimicrobiales bacterium; assembly: GCA_965211795.1. Taxonomy (GTDB): domain Bacteria; phylum Gemmatimonadota; class Gemmatimonadetes; order Longimicrobiales; family Gaopeijiaceae; genus Bin94. The sequence goes on along the minus strand of OZ242973.1, from coordinate 543,655 downwards.
TCGAAGCCCGGATCGAGGAGGCCACGGACCGCCTGATGCGGGGCCGTACCTGCCTGGTGATTGCGCACCGGCTCTCGACCGTTCAGGGCGCGGACCGGATCCTGGTCATGCATCACGGCATTCTGGCCGAGGAGGGAACCCACCGGGACCTGCTCGAAACCGGGGGACTGTACCGTCGCCTGCACGAGTTGCAGTTTGCAATCCACAACGTTGATGAAGTGATGACGGGATTGTGACGGCTTGGCCTACAGTTGACGTGTCCCCCGGCAGCGTTGACGCCGTGAATCGTCCTATTGCGTCCCGGACGATCAGGTATTCTCATTAGAGGAAACCACGGTCGCTCGAGGCCGATGTGGACATTCCACTCCCGCCGCACGCCCAGCGCCAACATGCCTGTAGTCCATCCCAAAGGGAGTTGACCGAATCGTGCGCAGGAGTCGCCGCCGGCCCGCCGGCAATGCCGCAAACACAGTGGCCGGCCCGGAGTTCGAGCGGCGCATCCGGGAAAGTGCGATACTCGATGACCTCGACCTCGAGTTGGCAGAGGCATTCCTGAGGCCCGCGCCCGTCGGAAACAGGTCCGTCCTCGATTCCCTGCAACACTACGGTCTGATCCGGCGCGACGGTGACGCATGGCAGATCACCAATGCGGCCCTCCTGCTCTTCTGCCGACCCGGCCGACGGGACTGGCATCCTCGTGCGGGATTGCGGGTTCGGCGCGTCGCAGGAACCCGGACGATGGTGGGACGGAGCCAGAATGTGACCCTCGTCGGACAGGTGGACCCACCTCTGGCCGTCGCAATCCGCGAGGGCATGAGGCTTGTCGCGGGGCAGATTCGCCGTTCCGAAGCGCTACGCGACATCTTCTTCCGCGACATGCCCGAGTATCCGGACTTCGCGTGGCGGGAGCTGATCGTCAACGCCGTGGCCCACCGGGACTATCAGATCGGGAGTCTCGGGACCGAGGTGACCTTCTACGACGACAGACTGGAGGTGTCCAGCCCCGGGGGACCCCCCGCGCCCGTGACGGTGGAGGCGCTGAACGAGGGAACCCCCGGGCACGCCACACGCAACCCGATGCTGGCACACGTACTCGCGGATGTCGGAATCATGCAGGGCGGCGGCACAGGATTCGCACGACTGGTCAAGGAGATGTCGGACAGCTCCCTGACGGAGCCGAATGTTGTGCATCAACACGGCATGCTTCAAGTTACACTTCGCAACGAACCTCAGTACGCCATGGCCGGACCGGGGTGGAAAAACGTTGTGCGTTCGCTTCCGATCTCGCCCGATCAGAAGAGGATTCTCCTGGCCCGCCCCGATGGGTTTACTCACGAAGACTATGGCAGGCTGAACGCGGTGGTGGAAAGCGCAGCGAAGCAGGGTGTGCACGATCTGGTGAGAAAGGGCATCACGACCTGCGCGTTCACGGACGAGGACACGCTGCCCGTCTACTACCTCACACCCGAGCTGGACGACACCCGCTATTTCCTCGAAGACCGGGTACCCAAGCTGCGCGAGTTCTTCCAGCGCGACCCGAAGCTCCGTCAGTCCAACTACCGGAGCCTCTTCGAGGCGCCACCCGCCCAGGCCTCGCGCGAACTGCGCCAGCTGGTGGAGCTCGGCTTCCTCCAGGTGGAGGGGCGCGGACGGGGAAAGGGCTACCTGCCGCTGGCGGGACTTCGGAGGTGATGCGGGGGGATTCCGGCCTCCCGATCGAACAGCCGTCCCGTAGCGGTCGTAGAAGTAGACGCGCGCCGGACGACCAAAAGGGCCATATTGGGCGTCAGGAAGCTCACACTTCGATCACCATCGGCGCACGCCGTGTCTGCACCGCGAACGCCGTCCACTCTTCGCGAAAGGAAAACCCGCAATGACCTTCCTACCCATCGCCATCGTTCTCATCGCCCTGGGGGCGATCGTCTACAGTCTCCCCAAGGGGACGGCCAAGATTCCCACCAAGCTGGTCGGCTACGTCCTCTGGTTCATGGGCGGGGCAGTCATCCTCCTGAACGCCGTCGTCCTGATCGGCGTCGGCGAAGTCGGGGTCAAGCACTTCCTGGGCAATGTGGACCCCAGACCGCTCGAACAGGGCATGCACTTCATCAATCCACTGGCTTCGGTGGAGCGGATGTCCGTGCGGGAGCAGTCGTTCCCGCCACAGGGCGGGATCGAGCAGATCGAAGCCCAGACTTCGGAACAGCTGAACGTGACCCTCGAGGTCTCACTCCTCTTCGAGATCAACGGCGACAACGCGCCGACCCACTACGGTGAAATCGGTACGGAAGACCAGATCAAGCGGAGTATCGTCCTGAACGCGGTGCGAAACGGGGTGCGTGACGCCGTCGCCACCAAGTCGATCAACGACATCTTCTCGCCGAACCGGCGCGACCTGGCGATCAGCATGAAGGAGGAGATTCAGGCGAAGGCCGGCACCCGGATCGATGTGGTGGACGTCTTCGTCCGCGACATCCAGGCTCCCGCGCGTGTCCGCGAGGCGATCGAGCAGAAGCTGGAGCGCGAGCAGCAGGTGGCCGCCGAGGAGTTCCAGACCCAGATCATCCAGGAACAGGCGCGGCAGCAGGCGGAAGAGGCGAAGGGGATTGCAGAGGCCCAGCGCATCATCAGCGAGGGGCTGACCCAGGAATACCTGACCTTCTTCTACATCCAGCAGCTGGCGCAGATGCCCGAGGGGTCGCTGGTGTACGTGCCGACCGAAGGTGGCATTCCGCTGATCCGGAATCTGGGCGGGGGCAGGTAGGAGTACACTAGACATTACATTTTGTCATGTCTAGTATACATTCTGCGAAACAGCGGCCATGGCGAAGGAGGGTCGTCGTGGCGATCGCGGCTGTTTTCGTGGCGATCGCCGCCGTTTCCGTGGGGACCGGCTGCTCCCCGGTGTACGTCATCAAGGCCGGGTGGGCCGAGGCCAGGATCCTCAAGGCCCGCCGGCCGCTCCCCGAGGTGATCCTCGCGCCGGAAACCGATGAGCGAACCCGCGGCAAGCTCACACTGGCCCGTGAAGCGCGCGAGTTCGCCATCAACGGGCTGAAGCTGGACGTGGGCGACAGCTACACGACCTACACCGAACTCGACCGCGACACCCTGGCGATGGTGCTTTCGGCCGCCTACCAGGACCGCCTGGCCTCGCGCACCTGGTGGTTTCCCATTGTGGGCCACGTTCCGTACCGCGGATTCTTCGACTTGGAGGACGCACTCGAGGAGCAGCGCAAGCTTGAAGACGAGGGGTTCGACACCCTGCTGCGGCCGACTTCGGCCTTCAGCACCCTGGGCTGGTTCTCCGATCCGCTCCTCTCCACGATCGTCAGGTACGACGAAGTCGAACTCATCACCACGATTCTCCACGAACTGTCCCACAACCACCTCTTCGTCCCCGGCCAGGTGCGCTTCAACGAGAGCTTCGCGACCTGGGTGGGCAGGGCCGGCGCCATCGAGTTCTTCTGCACACGGCCCGGCGGGGGCCCGGACACCGTGTGGTGCAACCGGGCCCGCGACCGCTGGCACGACGTGATGCTCTTCTCCCGCTTCATCGACGGACTCGTGGAGGAGCTGGGGGACGTGTACGGGGACTCGGTCACCACGCGGGACAACAAGATCGCCCGTCGCCGGGTCGTCTTCGAGGAGCACCAGCGGCGGCTCCAGGAGGAAATCCGGCCCCGCTTCCGTTCGCTCACCTTCTCCAGCTTCGACGCCCTTCCCCTCAACAACGCCATTCTGCTGAGCCGCATGCGCTACTACCACCGCCTCCCCGATTTCGACGCGTTCCTGGCGGCCGGCGGTGGGGCGCTGCAAGAGGCCATCCGGACGCTCAAGACCGGGATCGAGGGCGTGGAGGATCCCTTCGAAGTGCTGCCCGTCACCGGGGAACCGGCAACGCCCGGCCTGTAGGCGCGCGCTGTGTGTTAGCTTATTCGGTTGGCGACCGACCTCTACCGCCCCACACCGCGAGCCTCCAGCAACCTCACCGTCACATGTCCGCCCCAACCGACCGGACGTACAACCCCGCCGCCATCGAGCGCGAGTGGCGGGCCATCTGGGATCGCGACGGCACCAACTCCTTCACGCTGGACGAACTCCGCGCCGCCGAGCGCCCCTTCTACAACCTGATGATGTTCCCCTACCCCTCCGCCGAGGGGTTGCACGTGGGCAACATCTACGCCTTCACCGGGGCCGATGTACACGGCCGCTTCAAGCGCATGCAGGGCCACGATGTCTTCGAGCCGATCGGGTTCGACGCCTTCGGCATCCACTCCGAGAACTTCGCGCTCAAGGCGGGGGTCCACCCCATGGACCTGATCCCGGCCAACGTGGCCAACTTCACCCGCCAGTTGCGGCGCATGGGGGGAATGTTCGACTGGGATCACACCGTCGACACCACCGCGCCCGGGTACTACAAGTGGACCCAGTGGCTCTTCCTGCAGTTCTTCAAGCACGGGCTGGCCGAGCAGAAGGAGGCCCCGGTCAACTGGTGTCCCTCGGACATGACGGTGCTCGCCAACGAGCAGGTGGTCGTGGGGGCGTGCGAGCGGTGCGGCACCCCGGTCGAGCAGCGCTTCATCCGGCAGTGGTTCCTGAAGATCACGGAGTACGCGGGGCGTCTTCTCGACAACCTGGCGGGCATCGACTGGTCGGAGACGACGCGTAAGGCGCAGCGGGCGTGGATCCGGCGGTCTCGCGGTGCTGAACTCCGGTTTTCGGTGGTCACGGATTCGGCCGATGGCGACGAGGTTCTGCTCCCGGTGTTCACCACGCGCCCGGACACCATCTTCGGGGCCACCTACATGGTGCTCGCGCCGGAACACGAGATGGTCGACACCGTCACCAGCGATGCCTGCCGGGAAGAGGTGGAAGCCTACCGCGCCCGCACACAGGCGATGGACCTGGTGGCCCGGCAGAAGATCGAGAAGCACAAGACGGGCGTGTTCACGGGGGGGTACTGCATCAACCCCGCGACGCGGCAGCCGATCCCCGTCTGGATCGCCGACTACGTGCTCATGGGGTACGGGACCGGCGCCATCATGGCCGTGCCGGGCCACGACGAGCGCGACTTCGACTTCGCCAACACCTACGATCTCCCGATCGTGCGGGTGGTGGCGGACGAGGGCGAGGACAAGGACACCCCGCTCGCGATCGCCTACGAGTACCCGCAGGGCAGACTGGTGAATTCGGGCCGCTACGACGGCCTGTCTCCGGAGGACGCCCAGCGAACCATCGTGGACGACCTGGCGGCCCAGGGTCTCGCCGAAGCCCAGGAGAACTACCGTCTGCACGACTGGTGCATCTCGCGCCAGCGGTACTGGGGACCACCCATCCCGATCATCCACTGCGACCACTGCGGCCCGGTCGCCGTGCCCGAGGAGGACCTGCCCGTCGTGCTGCCCCGGGTCGAGGACTTCCGACCCGACGAGTCCGGGGTCAGCCCCCTGGCCCGGGTGCGCGAGTGGTACGAAGTCCCCTGCCCCTCGTGCGGCCGCGACGCCACCCGTGAAACCGACGTCTCCGACACCTTCCTGGACAGCGCCTGGTACTTCCTGCGCTATCCGTCGACGGATTTCCCCGACCGCCCCTTCGACCCCGAAATCACCCGCCGCTGGCTGCCCGTCGACACCTACATCGGCGGCAACGAGCACGCAGTCCTGCACCTCCTCTACGCGCGCTTCGTCGCCATGGCGCTCCACGACATGGGGTGGCTCGACTTCGAGGAGCCCTTCACGCAGTTCCGCGCCCACGGACTCATCATCCGCGAGGGCGCCAAGATGTCCAAGAGCAAGGGGAACGTGATCGTCCCCGACCCGATCATCGAGCGGTACGGGGCCGACACCTTCCGTGTGTACCTCATGTTCCTGGGGCCGTTCATGGCGGGCGGCGACTACCAGGACAAGGGGATTTCGGGTCCGCACGGCTTCCTGCACCGACTGTGGGAATCGGTCGTGCCGCGCGAGGGCGAACTCGGGGACGGGCCCCCCGATTCCGCGCTGGAACCGAAGCTGCACCGCACCATTAAGCGGGTGACCGAACAGATCGCGGCGCTGCGCTACAACACCGCCATCGCGGCCATGATGGAGTACCTGAACGCCGTGCGCGCCGGGGGACGGACCCCGGTCCGCGCGGAAGTGGAGCCGCTGGTGCGGCTGGTCGCCCCCTTCGCGCCCCACATGGCCGAAGAGCTGTGGCGCCGGCTCGGCCACCGGGAGAGCATCTTCGAGGGCGCCAACTGGCCCGACTTCGACCCCGCCAGGGCGGCCGAGCTCATGGTGAAGGTGGCCGTGCAGGTGAACGGCAAGGTTCGCGCTACGGTGTCGGTGCCCAAGGGCGCGGACCGGGAGGCCGTGACGGCGCTTGCGCGCGAGGAGGCCAACGTGGCCCGCCACCTGGAGGGAATGGACATCCGCAGAATCATCCACGTCCCCGACCGTCTCCTCAACTTCGTCGTCGCCAGGGAGGTGGTCCGGGTTCAGTGACAACCGGTTCGAAGACAACCGAGAAGAGAGGCTGACTCATGCCCCTGGCCGCGGGCGCATCCACCACCATCGAACAACTTGCAATCGACACCATCAAGGTCCTCGCGATGGACGCGGTCCAGGAGGCCAACTCGGGCCACCCGGGCACGCCCATGGCCCTCGCACCGGTCGGATACGTCCTCTGGACCAGGCACCTGCGGCACAATCCGCGCGACCCCGGCTGGGTCGACCGCGACCGCTTCGTTCTCTCGGCCGGCCACGCCTCCATGCTCATCTACAGCCTCCTCCACCTGACCGGCTATGACCTCACGCTGGACGACATCCGCCAGTTTAGGCAATGGGGCAGCAGGACACCGGGCCACCCCGAGTACGGGCACACCCCCGGCGTGGAGACCACGACCGGACCCCTCGGACAGGGTGTCGCCAACACCGTCGGGATGGCGCTGGCGGAGCGCTGGCTGGCGAATCGCTACAACCGGCCCGGACACGAGATCGTCGACCATCGCACCTGGGCGATCTGCTCGGACGGCGACCTCATGGAGGGGATCTCGCACGAGGCGGCCGAGATCGCGGGGCACCAGAAGCTCGGCAAGCTGACCTGGATCTTCGACGACAACCGGATCACCATCGAGGGCGCGACCGACCTGGCCACCGCCACCGACCAGTGCCGCCGCTTCGAGGGGTACGGCTGGCACACGCTCACCGTCGAGGACGGCACCGATCTCGAGGCCATCGACGCCGCCCTCGCGGCCGCGAAGGCCGAGACCGAGAGGCCGACCCTGATCGTGCTCACGACCACGATCGCCGAGGGAAGTCCCAACATGGCCGGCACGGCGGCCACGCACGGCGCCCCCCTCGGAGCCGCCGAGATCGAGGCCACCAAGCGCAACATCGGCTACCCGTCGCTCGAACCGTTCCACGTCGAGCCGGCGGCCGTGGAGCACTGGCGGCGCGGCGCGGCGGCGTGGGCCGAGGCGCAGGAGGGGTGGCAGCGCCGCCTCGACGCGTACCGCGCGGACCACGCCGAGCTCGCAGCCGACTTCGAGGCGGCCGCCGCGGGCGAACTGCCCCCCGGTTGGGAAGACGCCCTCCCGGATCTGACCACAGCGCCCCCCACCGCCACCAGAAACCACTCGGGCAAGGTGCTCCAGGGCGCTGCGGCGGCCATCCCCAACATGCTCGGGGGATCGGCCGATCTGGGCGGCTCCAACAAGACCGACATCGTCGGCGGGGGCGACCTTCTCGCACACATTCCGGGCGGCCGAATCATCCATTTCGGGGTGCGCGAGCACGCGATGGGCGCGCTGATGAACGGCATGGCGCTCCACGGCGGCGTGCATCCCTTCGGCGGCACCTTCCTAATCTTCTCGGACTACATGCGGCCCGCCATCCGGCTGGCCGCGCTCATGGGACTGCCGGTCATCTACGTCTTCACCCACGACAGCATCGGCCTCGGCGAGGACGGCCCCACCCACCAGCCGATCGAACAGCTGGCCGCGCTGCGCGCCATACCCGGCCTCCTGGACCTGCGCCCGGGAGACGGTCCCGAGACGGCGGAGGCGTGGCGGGCGGCACTTCGCCACCGAACGGGACCCTCGTTCCTCGCCCTGACCCGCCAGACGGTTCCGGCGATCGGCCGCCAACCGGAAAACCCGTCCGCCGACCGCTTGCACCGCGGCGGCTACGTCCTGCGCGAGTCGCCCACCGCCACCATGGACGCGGTCATCATCGCTTCGGGCTCCGAAGTCGGCGTGGCGCTGGCCGCCCGCGAGACGCTGGCCGCGGAGGGCATCGGCACGCGCGTGGTCAGCCTGCCCAGCTGGCGCCTCTTCGCGGCCCAGCCCGAAAGCTACCGGCGCAAGGTTCTGCCCACAGACGTGCTCAAGGTCTCGGTGGAAGCGGGCAGCACAATGGGATGGGAGCGCTGGGTCGGCGAGCACGGAATCTCCATCGGGATCGACCGCTTCGGCGCCTCGGCACCCTGGCAGGAGATGTACAGGCAGTACGGGATCACCGCCGCGGCGGTCCACGACGCGGTGCGCGGAGCCGTGGCGGTCACACCCCGCCACCGAACTCCGTCTCTCCACGTGTAGCGGTCCATAGCGTCAAAACCAGCCCACCGTTCGTGTAACGGTTTTCCCCCGCGGCGTGTCCTAGTGTCGTGTCCCGGGAATTTCATGGCTATTCGAGCACCGACGCATCCGCCCTGGCCGAACCCCAAACAAGGCCGCGCCGACAAGCGGTTTTCCCGGGGCGCCCGGCGGAACAATTCGCGGTGGGCGGCGTTAGATTGTACACAGCCGAGAGCACCGATTCCGTAACTTCGCCCCCACAAAGAGGCAGGGATGGCAACACGGCAATGACCGACCAGGACCTGCCCGGGGGTTTCCACACGGCAGCACGGGCGTGCGCCATCGCACTCGCACTGTGGGTTTCCCCCCCCACGCCAACCCTCTCCGCCCAGGACACCACGGAAGTCGTCAGGCTGCGGACCCTGAGCGTCGAGGTCCCCCGACCCATCGCGACGACCGGCGGGACCAGCGCCATCGAGATCTCCCTCGACTCGATCGGCATCGGGGCGGCGCCAACAATGGAAGAGCTTCTGCGCACCATGCCGACGGTCCAGATCCGGGCCAACTCCCGCGGCGAAGCCCAGCCCGATCTGCGCGGCGCCGAAGACCGGCAGATCGCGATCTTCCTCGACGGCGTCCCGATCACCGTGGGGTGGGACCACCGGACCGACATCTCGGTCATACCCCTCACGGCCGTCCGCAGGATGACCCTATACCGGGGCCTCTCGTCGATGCTGCACGGACCGAACGTCCTCGGCGGCGCCATCGAGTTCGACGTGGGACGCGGGTCCTCGCTCAACGCGCCGGTGTCGCCCTTCCTCGGGGCGGGATCCGTCGACCAGGAGGGGGGAATGAGCACGGCCGGCACCGCGGGCGCCACGGTCGAGGGCGACGCGGGCACCTGGGTGTTCCGCGGCGGGGGCGGTTATCGCGACAGCCCGGGCGTCACCGTCCCCTCCGGGGCCACGGATGACAGTCGCCTGCGCAACGACCTGCTCAGGGACTCGAACAACCGGCGCCTGAACTCCGACCGCCGTCTCGCCGACGGTTTCGTCGCGGCCCGGTTTCACGGAGCCGGGGGCGCGTGGCTCTCGACCCTGGTCACCGCCTCGGACACGGAGCGCGGCGTCCCTCCCGAAGCGCACGTCGACGACCCGCGTCTCTGGCGCTATCCCAACCAGTCGCGGCAGTTCCTGACCATGTCGGGTGGCACGGGTACGCGCGACACGCGCTCCGGCCAGGGAGACCTCGAAGTCAGCTTCGGCCTGGACCGTTCTTCAACGCAGATCGACGAATACGCCACCCCCGCGTACAACACCGTGGTCGACGGCGAGACCGGCACCACGACGACCCTCACCGGGCGCATCCTCGGCGACCACGACTTCGAAGCCGGCCCCGAGGTGTGGACCGCGCTCACCGTCTCCAGCGTCGGCCACACCGAAGACTTCATGTCCGGCGACTCGTTCGAGTATCAGCAGCGCCTGTGGAGCCTGGGAGGCGAGGTCGAAGTCGGTAGCGAGGATGTTCTCCGGTCAGACAGGGGCGCCACGCGCTGGACGATCGGCGCCTCGCTGGACGGCTCCGATACGCCGCTCAGCGGCGACAAGGAACCGCTGGGCGCGATGTGGGACTGGGGCGTGCGCGCCGGGGTGAGCCGCACGGCGGCGGGCGGCAACGTGCTCATGCACGCGGGATTCAGCCGCCGCACCCGCTTCCCTTCACTCAGGGAACTCTATTCCGGAGCCCTGGGCCGCTTCCGGCCCAACCCCGACCTGCGGCCAGAAAGCCTCAAGGCCGGCGAGGCGGGCATTACGATCACCGACGGCGACAACCAGTTGCAGATCGTGGGATTCCATCACCGGCTCACGGACGGGATCGTGCGAGTCAGCACCGTGACGCCGGGCGGTGCCAAGTTCCAGCGCGTCAACCGCGACCAGGTCCGCTCCACGGGTGTGGAACTCCTCACCGCGGGGACCTTGGGCGCCTTCACCTACGGGGGAAGCCTGACCCTGCAGCGGGTCCGCATTCGCGACCCCGTCGCGTCGGGTCTGGACGAGATGGCCGAGTACGCGCCGGCGCTCTCCGGCACCGCCAATCTGGGTGCGATGATGCCCGGAGAAGTGGCTGTGACCGGGTTTTTTCGCGTCCGCGGCGTTCAATACTGTCAGAACTTCGAGGTCGCCGGCCTGGACCGGATGGACGCCAGCGCGACGGTCGACCTGGAGGCGAGGCGCGCCCTCTACAGTGGAAGCGGTGCGTCGGGGTGGGCGCTGGAGGGCACGGTGGGCGTGGCCAACCTCACCGATTCGACGGTGTTGGACCAGTGCGGCCTGCCCCAGCCCGGGCGGACGCTCAGGATACAGTTCAATATCCGGTAGGCTGCACCGATCCAGCCTGTCAATCACGGTTTCCAAAATGTAAACTGGAGTTGACAAGAGATGCGGCTGCGTTCCTACCCCGGCCAGCCCCCCCACCCCACCGGTCGCAAACGGCACGACCCCGCTCAGACGACCTCCAGCGCCTCCACCGGCAGCCACCCCACCTTTCCGTCCGCCAGGACGATCTCCACCCAATCCCCCGCCCGCCGGTCGATGCGCACCGTCGTCCCCTCGTGCAGCGTGAAGACCGTCAGCCCGCCTTCCTCGGACGGGGCGCTCAACACCCTGGCTTCGCCCACCATGACGACCGCCTCCTCGGGCCGGCCCACCCCCGTCTCGCCCACCAGCAGCGTCGCGCCCAGGAGGACCGTGGCCACGGCCGCCCCGTAGGCAAATCGGCGCAGCGGCGTGCGCCACCCGGCCGGGCGCCTCAGTACGATCAGCACCACGGACGTGCCGAGGAGCAGATAGCAGGCGGCGACGAGGGCCTGGAGCATGCCCCTGGGAATCAGACCCATCCACCAGTCGAACACGGTCAGAAGCCAGAAGCGCGGCAGCGGCTCGATCCTGTCCTGCAGCCGCTGGTTGATCAGCGCGAGGTTGGCCCGGATGTCGTCGTTGCCCGGATCCAGGCGGGCGGCGCGCCTGTAGTTGAGGACCGCGCGCGCGGTCTCGCCGAGACGGAAGTGCGCGTTGCCGAGGTTGTAGTAGACCTCCGCCGACTCGAAGCCGCCCTCGATGACGGCGCCGTAGCTGGCCGCGGCCGCCGCGAAGTCGCCCTCCTGGTAGAGGCGGTTGCCCTCGGCGAAGAGGGACTCCTGGGGTGAGGCGGAGCGGTCCACCATCCCTTCGGCCGACAGCCCGGCCGCGGTGGCGACCGCACCAGCCAGAAGCACCCCGCTCAGGGCGGCACCTCCGATAGCGAACCCCCGCCTCACCCCGACAACTCCTTCGCCAGATCCCCCATGATGGCCGCCGCCCGCTCGATCACCCGTTCGGGCGGCTCGCGCTCGGCCCCCGCCGGGGCGAATCGCTGCAGGTCGCAGTCGTCGAGGCATGCGAAAAGGCGCCCCAGCGTCTCTTCCGAAACCCCGCGCCGACGCGCCAGAGTGCCGGCTTCTTCGCGCACTATTCCCGCCTCGGCCACGTTCAGCTTGTCGGCCAGAAACCCCTCCAGGGCGCCTGCAACCTCGGCGTAGAAGTCGCGCGGATCGCCCCCCGCCAGTCCCTTTGCCCGCGCCAGCCGCTTCCGGGCCATCCGGCGGGCCCGCCGCACCCGCGCATACGCCACGTCCCCCTGGATCCGGTCCCGGTGGCGACGAACCGCCGCCGCCCCCACCACCGCGGCCATCGGCAGCAGCAGCACGATCCAGAACCCGGCGGTCGAGTGGAGCGGAACGCCCGTGCGCCGAAACTCGGGCGTGCCGATGTGGATGAAGCGGATCTCCTCCCGGATCGGCTCCACCGCCGACGGCACGGCCCCGGTTTCCGTGCTCATGGCCGCCGCGTCCCCCGTGACGGTGATCTCGACCGGCTGCGAGCGCGTGGTGCCGTAGCTGCCCGACCGCGCATCGAAGTACGCCATCTCGACCGCCGGGATGGTCACGCCGCCGGGCGCGCGCGGGATCAGCACGTATTCGTAGCTGCGCGTCCCCCGGATGCTGCCTCCACCCGGCGCGATATCGTCGGTGGTTTCGGGCGGGAAGACCTCGAACTCGTCGGGGAAGGTGATCTCGGGGGGGGTGAGGGCGCGGAGGTTGCCGGTGCCGGTGACGTCCAGGCGGAAGGTGAACGCTTCGTTGGCTGCGACGGAAGCGCGGTCCACCGTGGCCGAAAGGTCCAGCTCGCCGACGTGGCCGGCGAAGGAACCGGGCCGGCCCTCGTTGGGCAGCGGCTGCACCTCGATGGTGACCGGCCGCGATGCGACCGCCACCGGGACGCGGCGGTCGAAGAGGCTGGAGCCGCCGAAGAAATCCCCGAAGATGTCCCGCCGGCTCCGGTCGGGTACCCGCACCTGCGCCTCGACGCCCAGGGGTTCGAGGGTTCGCTCGCCGGAACCGGTCGGGAAGAGGGCCACGCGCCGGATGACGGCCGTGGCGTACTGGCTCCCCTCCCGGACGACGTTCTCCACCTGCGGCGAATTGGACTGTTCAAGCTCCTCGGTCCAGAAGCCGGTCGCCTGCGGCAGCGCGGTGATGCTGTACCCCTCGACCGGGACCCGGGTGAAGATCCGATACGCGACCACCAGCGGTTCGTTCTCGAAGGCCGTGGTGCGGCTGACATCCGTCTCGATGAAGACATCCTCGGGTGAGACGCCGTCGGCGGGCTCGACCGCGTCGGCGATTCCGCCCCGCGGCGCCGGCGTGTCCGAGACGATCAGGGAGACCGGTTCCGTCTGGTATGTCCGCCCCCCTGCCGTGACCTTCACGGGCCCGATCTCGAAGACTCCGTCCTTGAGGGCCTGGAAGCGGTACTGGTAGGTGAGCGCGACGCTGGTCCGGCCGTTGACGACCTGCATCGAGGTCGAGGTGCTCGCGCCGAGGTATTGGCCGAATTCCTCCATGTCGGGGAGGACGGGGTCGGTGTCGGTCTGCTGAGTGCCGGACACCTCGACGTTGAGGACGAACTGGGCGCCGAATCCGACGCGGGGAGACGAGAGGTAGGCACGGACCTGGATGTCCTGTGCGTGGGTGGGGGTGGGGACGAGGGCCAGGGCGAGGAGGGGGAGGGTTCGCCGGGTCGGGGTTCGCCGTACCGGGCGCCCCGGACTGCGCGCGGGGCCGCAAAGGAGTGCGATCGGCACGTTTACCGCGCCTCCGCTCCCGCCGGGACCACCGTGATCGTGAATGGATGGCTCCGGGTCGTGCCGTAGGCTTCGGTTTCGGGGTCGAAGTAGGACATCTCGACGGCGGGGATCACGTAGGTGCCGGGGGTGGTGGCGGTGAGGCGGTAGGTGTAGGTGCGGGTGCCGCGCAGACCCCGTCTGAGCCGGGGAGCATCCGCACCCGGCTCCGGCTCGGCGAAGACCACGAAACCGTCGGGAATACCGATCTCCGGATCCGGGAGCGCCTCTACTGCCCCTTCGACCGACACCACGACCTGGAGGGTCACCGTCTCGCCCACCTCGGCGCGGTTTCGGTCCACCCACGACACTGCCGCAAGTGTGCCCACATGGCCCCGGAAGGATTCGGGACGGCCCGCTTCCGGCAATGGAAGAACATCGAGCGTGTGTGGTTCGGAGGTGAGGATCATCGAAGACCATCCCCGGCTGCGGGCGGCTGCCCGTCCCCTCGCCATCACCCTGGCCTCCACGGTGGCGGCGCCCAGGTCCAACCGTCCCGCCCGCCGCGGCAGAAGCGCGACCCGACGCTCCAGGCGCCGTTGGTAACTGCGGCCATCCACAACCACCTCCCGGCGAAACCGCCCACGGTTGAGCTCCACGACGACAAAGTCCTCGAACGACGGCCACGACCTCGTGCCGATCATCGGTCCCATGCTCCGGGGCTCGCGGGAAATCGAATACTCGACGACCACGGGCTCGTTCACATAGGCGAAGGTCTTGTCGGGAGCACCCATGAAGAACAACTCGGCGGGAGGGTCGCCGTCGCCGGTCGGCACTTCGTCAACGACCAGGGAGATCCGCCGGCTTTCGATCATCTGGCCGCCGGCCACAATCCGCATCGGGCCGATCTCGAATTCGCCCGCCTGGCGGGCACGGAAACGGTAGGTGCGATTGAGGCGTTTCTCCATGTAGTCGATGGACTGCTCGTAAACCCCGAGAAGCTCTGCAACGGCGTCCGGCAGTGGATTCGCGGGCTCTTCGTCTAGCGTGCTGACACCGCTAACCTCCAACTCGAAGGCGAACTCGCCTCCGACCCAAATCGATTGTGACCTCAAGGTCGCCTCGACGCTCACGGGGCGAGGCCCGACCACCAGCGTCAGCGGCTCGCTCTCATAGGTGCGATCCCCATCCACAACCCTGACCGGCGGGATGATGAACTCGCCCTCCTCGAACACATCCATACTCCAATTCCAGTTGGTATGCGACACGCTCCCGGTGGTACCCATGAACCTTGCAAAATCGAATACATCGGGGGGAACGAATTCAGAAGTCCCGGACACCGGACCGACGACTTCCACGGACAAGGTGACTTCATCTCCCACAACGACCCTGGATGGCTCGAAGCGGGCCTGGACCACTACCTCCGAATCATTACGGTTCACCAGCAGTGCCAAGGGTTGGGTCTCCAGCGTACGGCCATCGGCAATGATGCGGAACGGACCCACCTCGAACAGCCCCGGTTCCCGGGCGACCAACGAATAGGTCAGAGTGAACCTGCTCGGGGATCCCTCCTCTGCATGCTCGACTTTCGCGTCGGCAGCTGGACCCCAGCGGGCCCTGGGCTGGATATCGAAGCGCTCCGGGATCGTCACGCTCTCGATCGTCTCCGCGCCGCGTATCTCGACCACCAGCCGGAACTGGTCACCCACGTCTACCTCGGATGGCTCCAGATACGCTCGCACGGAGGGATCCTGAGCCCGCACCTCGGCAGTCGTCACCATGACCGGGGAGAGCGAAGCCACCAGCGAAGCAGCCAGCACCCGGAAGGCACGACACGGCGTCCTCGGGGAAATGCGATGGGTCGACCCCATGTTTCTCTTCTTCATCGCCTCAGCCTCCTCCATTCCTGGCGGCCCCGGCAACGGTGAGGTCGAAGGGTTCGGTTCTCGCGGTCCCGTACGATTCCGATTCGGGGTCGAAGTACGACATCTCCACCGACGGGATCCGGAAGCTGCCCTCGCGCGCTGCCATCAGCCGGTAGGTGTAGACGTGTGTCTCGGAGGCCCACAGGCGGTTGGCGGATTGACCACTGCCACGGCCCCGATTGTCGGCCACCTCCCGCTCAAGGACTTCGAACCCGGCCGGGAACGCGATCTCGGGTTCCGGCATGGCCAGACCGTAGACATCGCGCGAAACCTCGACGCGCAAAGTCAACGTGTCGCCGACCTCCATCTCCGTCCGGTTCACCCGGGACACCAGGTCGAGCCTGCCCACATATCCCCGGAAGGACTCGGGGCGGCCCTCAGCGGGAAGGGGAACGACCTCGACGGAAATGGAATCCGTGGCGAGGGTCGCGGGTATCCAGGTCTGGCCTCGGCTCATTCCAACGGATTGAGCCCTGTCGCGATGATGGATCTGGAACCTGAATTCGGCGGGGCCGATATTCCTGCGGCCTGCTTCGAGTGGAAAGAACCCGATGGGGTGTTCCGAAGCAACGCGGAAAAGGCGACCGTCCAAAGGGATTCGCTCCCGCCTGCCTCCGCCACTCTGTCTCAGGATCTGGAAGTCCCCCTGCGCGGGCATCACGAGAGTGTCGACATTCTCTACCTGCCAACCGTCGAAACCCATCCGATAGTCCCTGGCAAGCAGCCGGTAGGTGACGATCACGGGTTGGCCGACGTAGACGCGCTGAAGATCGGCATTCGCGCTGGTGCGCAGATCCCGCGCAAACTCGGCGGGCGGGTTCGGAGAAGCCTCATTGACGATCAGCTGCAGCGGCTCGGTCAGCACTGTCTGCCCCGCAGCCATGACCTGTACCGGTCCGATTTCGAACTCGCCCGCAGCCATGGCGCGAACGCGGTACCTGCGGTTGACCGTGGGCAGGCCACCACCGTATGACGATCCATCGCCGGCGTCACGCGGAGATTCCCCGAAGGCCGACATGTCGGGAAGTATGGGATCGGAGTCGAGTTCCTCCACTCCCGCGACCTCGATCGTCAATAGGACATCGCTACCCACCCACGTCTGTTCGGCATTGATGGACGCGTGCGCCTCAATGCTGGGGGCGTCGCCGGTTATCACAACGGTTACCGGCTCCGTCTCGAAGGTCTTGTCTCCAACCTTGAACACGAAGGGACCGATCTCGTGGGTGCCGGGTGCGGAGGCCACCAGAACGTAGACCATCGACGTGTCCCCCCATCTGCCCAACCCCCAGGCAGCAAAGTCCGAAACATCCGGCCTTTCCGCCCATGCCAGCCGCAAACCGGCAGGCGTCGCAGCGACACTCAGTTCGAACTCCTCTCCCACCTGCACCTCGGTGCGGTCGAGGCGGGCCCGTACCGTGACCGCGCCGGGATCCGGGACCGTCACCACCAGCGTGACCGATTCCGCAAGCAGCTCCCGGCCGTCTGCCCTCAATTCGAAGGGGCCGATCTCGAAAGACCCCGCCATCTCGGCCACCATCGAATAGGAGAAGGCGAACGACCCGCCCGTTTCGTCATTCGGCGCCTTGATATCGGTGGAGTAAGGGATCGCACGCTCGCGAGGATTGTCGGTGAGCCAGGAGAGGGGGAACATCCGTCTCAGAGCGCCCACCTCGCGTGCCCCCGTCACCTCGACGGTCACAAGGAACCGCTCGCCGAGTTCGACTTCGGCAGGCTCCACAAGAACTCGGGCGGCGGGCGTTTGGGCTGACAGCGAGTCAGCTGCCAACACCGCAAGCAGCTGCACGAAAAGCACCGCCCCCGGCATCCGTACCGCCCCACAATTGCATCTCATCTCCCTCATCCTACCAATCCTTCCTGGGCCTTCGCCCCCGCGCCTGGGCCGTCTTCCGGTTGACCTCACCAGGGTCCTCGTTGATCGCCTGCAACAGACGCTCGGCCTGCTCCGGAGTCATCTGGGCGGGCGACTCACCAGCCTGTCCCTCGCCTTCCTGCTCCTCATTGGACTCCGGAGGCTCACCGCCGGGTTGTTCCTGCGGCTGCGGCTGCGGCCCCTCCTCACCTTCATCCTCACCCTCTGAGGGATCGTTCTGTTGCTGTTCCTGGTCGCCCTGCGACTGCTGGTCCTGGTTCTGCTGATCCTGATTCTGCTCGCCGTCCTCCGCTTCGCCCTGCTGTTGCTGCTGCTCCTGCTGCTCCAGCATCCGAAGCGCCATCTCCAGGTTGTGCTTCGCGTCCTGATCGGTGGGGTCCAGCCGCAGCGCCTGCTTGTAGGACTCGAGCGCGGGCCCCGGCTGCTGCTGCCGCAACATGGCGTTGCCCAGGTTGTACCAGGCCTGGGACTGCCACTCGGGGTCGCCGTGCTCCAGCGCTTCCAGGTATGCCTCCATGGCGCGTTGGAACTCCTGGCTCTGGTAGAGCGCGTTGCCTTCGTTGAAGCGCGCGAGCGACAGTCCCGGCACCTTCCCGAGCGCTTCCAGGTAGCGGGCGTGCGCCTCCTGGAATCGTCCCTCCTCGTAAAGCCGGTTCCCCTCTTCGATCTCGCTGCGGCCCTCCTGGGCGGAGAGCGGGGCCGCGAATGCCAGGATGACGGGCACAACCGTCGAGCGCCAGTCGGGAAACCTCATGATACCACTTCCCGAATTCTCATGATACTATCTCCGGCCTCCTGGCAGGGCGCTTCCGCCTGCCTGGTACAATGAACTCCAGAACCAGCAGGAGCAACGCCGCCCCCAGGAAGATCTGGTACTGTTCCTCGTACTGCGTGACCTCTCTTGATTCTACCTCCCGACCACCCCCTTCGATCCGCTCCACCAGCCGCCCCAGCCCCCCCACCCCCTGACCGATGCGGTGATACTCCCCCCCGGTCTGCAACGCGATGTCCTGCAGCGCCCCCTCATTCAGCCGCGTGGTGATCACGTTCCCGGCATCGTCGCGCCGAAACCCACCCCCCACATCCGGCAGCGGCACGCCCTCCGCCGAACCCACGCCCACCGTGTGGATCGTCACCTCGGCCTCGCCCGCCGCCACCAGCGCCTCGGCCAGGCCGCCCTCGTGGTCCTCTCCGTCCGTCACCACGACCACGATCCGGTTCTCGGGCGGCGTCTCCTCCAGCGCCTCGATGCTGACCTCGATCGCGCGGGCGAGGTCCGTCCCCTGCGTGGACATCGACTCCGGGTCCATCGCGTTCAGGAACATCATGGCCGCGCCGTAGTCGGCCGTGAGCGGGCTCTGCACGAAGGCGTCCCCCGCGAAGGCCACCAGGCCGATCCGGTCGCCGTCGAGACGCTGGATGATGCGGCCGACCTCGATCCTGGCGCGCTCGAGCCGGTTGGGCGCGATGTCCTCGGCGTACATGGAGCGGGAGACGTCGAGCGCGACGATCACGTCCTGTCCCTGGCGGCGCACGGTCTCCACGCGGGTGCCGAACTGCGGCCGGGCCAGCGCGAAGGCCAGCAGCGCGACCGCCGCGACGACAAGTGCGGCCTTCCAGCGCTGGGCCGTGATGCTCACCGCCGGGCGGAGCTTGCGCACCAGGTCGTGGTCGCCGAACCGGTCGAGGAGGGCCCGGCCGCGGCGGCCCGCGTAGCCGTAGAGCAATACGAGCAGGGGGACCAGGACCAGGGTCCAGAGCGCCAGGGCATCACCGAAGCGGAACATCAGCAGTCCAATGCCGGCGGGAGCGTGTTCATGGGCAGCTTCACGGCAGCGTCCTCAGCCAGGTGCGGCCGAGCACCACCTCGGCCAGCAGCAGGAACAGGCCCACCAGCAACGGGATGTGAAAGCGTTCGCCGAATGTCGTGAAGTTCTCGACCTCGATCTCGGTGGTCTCCAGCTCGTCGATCTCCCGGTAGATGGCCTCCAGGCTCTCGCGGTCGGTGGCGCGGTAGTAGCGGCCGCCGGTGGTCTCGGCGGTGGCGCGGAGGGTGGGTTCGTCGACATCGACCCGGGTCGTGACGTAGCGGCGGTTGCCGAATCGGTCCGTGACCGGGACCCGGGCCGTGCCGCGCGATCCCGCCCCGATCGTGTACACCCGTACGCCCAGAGCCTGCGCCGCCTGCGCCGCCGTGACCGGATCGATCTCCCCCCGGTTGTTGCGGCCGTCGGTCAGCAGCACGATCACCTTCGAGGCCGCCTCGCTCGCCTGCAGTCGCTTGACCGCGGTGGCCAGACCCATCCCGACGGCGGTCCCATCCTCGATCATGCCCACCTCGAGCTCGCCGATGAGCGACACGACCACCGAGTAGTCCAGGGTCAAGGGCGCCTGGGTGAAGGCCTTCCCGGCGAAGATCACCAGCCCGATCCGGTCATTGTTTCGCCCGGCCGCGAAGTCCGCCGCCACCGCCTTGGCCGCCTCGCTCCGGTTCGGCGCCAGATCCTCGGCCAGCATGGAGCTGGAGATGTCCAGCGCCAGCACGATGTCGATCCCCTCGGTGACCACGTTCTCGCCCGTCACCCCCGTCTGCGGCCGCGCGAAGGCCACGATGAAGACCGTGAGGGCAAGCCCCCGGAGTCCCGCCGGCAGGTGTTGCAGCCACCGCCCCTTGCGCCGGTCGGCGCGGCCCAGTCCGGGGACGTCGGGATGGGTGAGGGAACCACGGTTCTTCCGGCCGCGAACCACGTACCACCACGCCAGCATCGGGATGGTGCCGAGCAGGAGCAGAAAGAACGGGTCCTCGAAGCGGAAGATCATGGGGCGGCTCCACTCGTCGTCTGCACCAGCTCCTGCGCCTGCCCCATCAACTCCCGCGAGTCCTCCACCACCGGCCGCAACTTCGCGAACTTCACCATGTCGCAACGCGCGAGAAACCCCCGAAACGCCTCGATGATCGGAGCCCCGAGCGCCGCCCGCCGCATTCCGTCGGCGACCTCGCGCGTGGTGAGTTCCAGCGCCGGAACCTCGAAGTGCCCCTCGATGTACCGGCGGATGATCTCCGAGATGCGCACGTGGTATTCCTTTACCTGGCCGCGCTCCAGCAGTGACGACTTTTCGAGCGCGCGGAGCGCCTCCAGTGCGATCTCGTGGAAGGGGCGGGGCGGGGCGCGGGGGACGGCGGGGCGGGGCGCGGGCACCGCACGGCGCCGGCGGTACAGGTAGTAGGCGGCGCCTCCGGCCAGCACGGCGGCAAGCGCCACCCACAGCAGCAGTACCCACCAGCTCCGCGCCAGCGACAGCGGGCCCTTGATGTCGCGGAGATCCCCCGACTCGTCGAGACCCACGCTCTCGACGCCGATTCGGAAGGGGTCGGTGAGCAGCGTGCGGGACGTCCCGTCCGGGGCGGTTGCGGGCACCGCGATCGCAGGCAATTCCAGCTCGCCGAGTTCGAAGCTGGTGATGACCAGGGTGGCGGTGGAACGCAGGCCCTCCCCCGTAGCGGCTGGCGCCGGCGCGGCGCGGGCAGCTTGCAGCACCTCAAACGGGGCGACCTCAAACGAATCCGGCCACTCAACCACCCATCCCTCTGGGTGATCGACCGACAACTGCACCGTGACCGGGTCCCCTACGTGGATCAGCGTGGTGTCCACCGTCATCGCGATCCGGGCCTCCTGGGCTGAGGCCGGCTGGCACGCCGCGAGCAAGCCGACCAGGATTCCATGCAGAGGACCGCGCGAACAGCGAGACCTCCGAGGCGCCCGATCGAACCGGGCGGCCGGCCCCGCGAGGAAGCCACCAAGGGTGGTCGCTACGCCGTAACCCCTTGCACCGCTGCCATTTCGACATTGTGATATCATTTCAACATCATTTTGATATCGTCGCGATCGCGCGACGGCCTCTCCCCACCCCCTCACCGCACCCTCCTCGCCCGCTCCTCGAAGAACCGCCTCAACGCCCGATCGTACGGCACCCCCGTCGTCACATCGATCACGTCGACCCTACTCCGCCGAAACAGCTCGTCCACCCGCTCCCGCGCCCCCTCGCGAATCTCCCGGAACCGCTCCCGGAACGCCCTCCCCGAAGTATTCACCACCACCCGCTCTCCACTCTCCGGATCCTCGAACTCGACGAATCCCATCGGCGGCACGTCCTCCTCCCGCCTGTCCCCCACCCGCACCGCCACCAGGTCATGCCGCCGCGCCGCCACCGACAGCGCCTGCCCATATCCCCCCGCCATGAAGTCCGACACCAGAAACACCACCGCCCGCCGCCGCGTCACCTTCGCCAGATACTCCAGCGCCCCCGCAACATCCGTCCCCGTCCCCTCGGCCGGGTGATACAGCAGCTCGCGCAGCACCCGCAGCCCATGCCGCCGTCCCTTCCGCGGCGGCACGAACTTCTCGATCCGGTCCGAAAACAGGATCAGCCCCACCTTGTCGTTGTTCTTGATCGCGCTGAAGGCCAGCACGCCGCACAGCTCCGCCGCCAGCTCCGACTTCATTCGCCCCCGCGTCCCGAACTGCGACGACGCGCTCACGTCCGCCACCAGCATCAGCGTCAGTTCGCGCTCCTCCTCGAAGATCTTCACGTGCGGCGAGCCCGTGCGCGCGGTCACGTTCCAGTCGATCCCGCGGATGTCGTCCCCGTACTGGTACTCGCGCACCTCGGCGAAGCTCATCCCCCGCCCCTTGAAGACCGAGTGGTACTCACCCGAGAACACCTCGTTCACGAGACCGCGCGTGGTGATCTCGATCCAGCGGACCTGCTTGAGGATCTCGCGGGGAATCATCGTCCGGCGCCGCCCCCGTCCCCTACGGGACCTCGATCGTGTCCAGCACCCGCGTCACCACGTCCTCCGTCGTCATCTCCTCCGCCTCGGCCTCGTAGGTGAGGATGACCCGGTGCCGCAGCACGTCCATGGCCACCGAGCGCACGTCCTCGGGAGTCACATAGCCCCGATGCCGCAGAAACGCGTGCGCCCGCGCCGTCCTGGCCAGACAGATCGTCGCCCGCGGCGACCCCCCGAACGCGATCAGCGGCTCCAGCTCCTTCAGCCCGCTCTCGCGCGGCTCACGAGTGGCGAAGACCAGGTCGACGATGTACCGCTCGACCTTGCTGTCCATGTAGATCGTCTCGACGGCCTCGCGCGCGGTCAGAATCTCCTCCGGCGTCACCACCGGCTCGGCCTTCGGCTCCGGCCCCGCGCTCATCCGCCGCATGATCTCCAGCTCCTCCTCACGGTCCGGATACCCCACCGACAGCTTGAGCATGAAGCGGTCCACCTGCGCCTCGGGAAGCGGGTACGTCCCCTCCTGCTCGATCGGGTTCTGGGTGGCCAGCACCAGGAAGGGCGACGGCAGCGGGAAGGTGTTCTCGCCGATCGTGACCGTGCGTTCCTGCATGGCCTCGAGGAGCGCCGACTGCACCTTGGCGGGAGACCGGTTGATCTCGTCGGCCAGGATCACGTTCGCGAAGACGGGTCCCTTCCGGGTCTCGAACTCGGTCTTGCGGGGATCGTAGATGAGGGTGCCGATCAGGTCCGCCGGGAGCAGGTCCGGGGTGAACTGGATGCGCTGGAACGAGGTGCGGATCGCGTCGGCCAGGGTGCGAATCGTCAGCGTCTTGGCGAGTCCGGGGACCCCCTCCATGAGGACGTGTCCGTCGGAGAGGAGCCCGATCAGCAGCCGTTCGACCATGGCCTTCTGGCCCACGATCACGCGTCCCACCTCGTCGAGGAGACGGTCCACGAAGCCGCTGGTCTCGCGGATCCTCGCCTGTATGACTTCGATGTCTCGGTTCATGCCTGCCTTGGTGTTGTGGAGATTGGGGGTGGCGTGGTTTCGGAAGACCAATTTAAGAGATGAGACACCCACCGGAACGGTTGCCGGGGACCGGGGTGTACCTAACTTGGGGCCTCAATCCACTCCCAGCCGGAGGATTCTTCGATGCGATCTCCCGCCACGGACCGCGATCACGCGGCTGACGGACGCTGCCGACCCGGCCGCGTCCCTTTCCTGACCCCCATGCTGGCGCTTGCGTTGGCGGCCTGCGGCACGGACGCCGGTGACGCCGGGGACACCGGTGGAATGACGGTCGCAGACAGCGCGGGCGTGCGGATCGTCGAGTACGCCGGAACGCCGGCTGCCGACGCTTCCATCGCCTTCGCAGCCGAACCGGTGTATCGCTACGGAGCCGGCCCCGACGACTACATCTTCTCCGGCATCCGGGACGGAGTACTGCTGGGCGACGGCAGCGCCGCGGTATTCGATTCCGGGAATCGCGAAGTCGTGCTCCTGGGTCCGGACGGTACCTTCCGATCCATCCTTGCATCGGGCGGAGAGGGCCCCGGCGACGTGGGTTTCCTGTCGTCCATGTTCGCGTTGGGAGGGGACAGCCTTCTCCTCGAAGACTACGCCAACAGTCGTTTCACCCTCTTCGTGGACGGCTCGCTGGCTCGCACAACGAGGATCCCCGGAGTCGTGAACTCCGCTTTCGCCGCCCACGGAATCGATGCGGACGGAACATGGCTGATGTCCTCCTCGGGGTATCGGCGCGGCTTTCCGGACGAGTGGCTGCCCGGCTACATGGTCCGCTTTGACCCGGAAACCGAAGGCGTCGACACCGTGGCCACGTACGACTACGTGCCCTTCGTTCCACCGGACGACGTTCCCCGCAATCCGTTTCCGCACTTGGGCATCGTTGAAGGGGCCGGCGAAGAGTTACTGTACGGGCGCACCGACATTCCACAAATCATGTGGCGCCGCCCGGACGGGTCGGTTCGGCAGATCGTTCGCTGGGAGCCCGAACGGGTCTACCCCACCGATCAGCACTGGGAACTCTTCGCGAACGACATCCGCGAGACCGCCCACACCTACAATCCCCAGGCACAGACCGACGAGGCAAGGGCGGCGCTGGTCGAGAGCATGTTGGGAAGGTATGAAATGAAGCCCGAGGAGCCGCTGCCCCTCTTCAGGATCCGTCTTGGGGACGACGAGGGCCGGATCTGGCTGGGCGAGTACGTCGTGGCCGCCAGACCGTTTTTTTCGCCGTCCTACACGCTGCTGTCGCGCGACGGGGAATGGCTGGGGCGCATTGCGGCGCCGGACGGGCTGCGTGTCCTGGATGTGGCCGGCGGACGTGTCCTGGGCATCGTACACGACGAGATGGGTGCGGAGAGCGTGGTGGTCTACGAACTGGTGGGGTCGTGAGCGGTGCGAACCGGCAGGAATGTGTATCATACACACCACGCCAGGGCTGCCGGCTCCTTCCGCCGCGTACTCATCTGCGCCGCATTTCCAACGCTGGCATGCAATGCTTGCAGTGGCACTTTGGACGACCCGACAGGCGGGGGACAGGTCCAGATCCGCGACAGCGCGGGCGTGCGAATCGTCGAGTATGCCGGAACGGCCGACAGCGCACCACACTTCCGCTTCTCCGCAGCGCCCATCTACCGCCACGGCAGTCGCCCGGGTGACTACGAGTTCCAGTACATCTCGTCCTTCACTCCCAGGGGCGGCCGGTTCCTGCCCGATGGCAGCGCCGTGATCTCGGACGGCGGAACCAGGGAAGTGGTGGTGTTGGGACGTGACGGCGCCCTCGCCCGAATCCTGGCCCGACGCGGCGAGGGGCCAGGCGAAGTGAGCAGCGCGATGCCGCTGGTGCTCTCACAGGACAGCATCGTCATTCACGACATTCGGAACCGCCGCTTCACCCTGTTCGTCGACGGCACCCTCGCCCGCACCTTTGGGGCCCATCACACGCACAACCTGAGGCTACTCGGAAGCGACGGTGCGGGCGGCGTGCTCATGGCGACCAACAGCTACCCGGCCTCGACAAGCGCGTCGGGTTGGACAACCGGGTACCTGGTGCGCTACGACGTTGTCGCGGCCGCCGTCGATACGGCCGGGTCGTATGAGGGTCTCCACCGGTCGGCGGGGCAGTTCAGCAACCCTTTCCAGGCCGAGGGAAGCATGGCCGCGGCTGCAGGACGATTCGTAACGGGCCGCACGGACATTCCCGAGCTCACCTGGCGCCTCCCCGACGGTTCACCAGGCCAGGTGCTCCGCTGGAATCCCGAACGCGTACATCCCACCCGGGAACACCTGGACCAGTTCGTCGAGTACTACCGGCGCGGATTGATACGGCAAGGGGTTCCGGAGGACATGCTCACCGAGGCAGTCCTGCGGTTCCAGGCCAGCTACCGGCTGGTGCCGGACGAACCGTTGCCCCTCTACCGGGCCGTTATCGCCGACAGCGAAGGCCGCCTCTGGCTCGAGGAGCACGAACCCGGTAACCTCCATGAGGGCATCGTTCGCCATACCGTCGTCGCCGCCGATGGTACGTGGCTTGGCACCGTGACCGCTCCGGAGCGGTTCACCTTCCTCGACGCCGCCGCCGACCGCGTGCTCGGCATGGTCGTCGACGAACTGGGAGTCCAGCACGTGGTCGTTTATGGTCTGGATCCAGTGCGTATCGTACACGCCCCGCCAAGGAGCAGGAAATGACCAGCCGCCCTGAATCCCCCAACCGCAGTCCACCCCACACCCTCCTCACCACCGCCCCGACCCTGGCCCTTTTCGCCTGCACCGGCGACACCACCCCGATCGCGGACGCCGTGATCGAAGACAGCGCGGGCGTGCGCATCGTCCAGCACACGGGAGAACCGCGCGCCGAGCCCCCCTTCGCCTTCGCGCCGGAACCGGTCTTCCGCCACGGGGACGGCCCGGGCGACTACACGTTCGCGCGCATCTGGCGGGGCACCCTGCTCGGCGACGGGAGCGCGGCGATCTTCGATGCCGGCAGTTCCGAGGTCGTGCGGCTCACCCCCGACGGCACCTTCCACTCGGTGCTCGCACCCGCCGGCGAGGGGCCCGGCGAAGTGAGCCGATTGGTGACATCGATGTTCGCGTTGGGCCAGGACAGCCTCGTCGTCCTGGACCGTGCTCAGACCCGGTCCACGCTGTTCGTGAACGGTGCACCCGCCCACACGGCGTCCATCCTGGATCTCCGGCGCGCCACATCGCTCTGGCCGATGGGATTCGACGACGCCGGCGGGTTCCTTGTCGCCACCACTTCGTTCCTGCCCGGGTTCGAAGAGGAATGGCTCCTCGGGCACATGGCCCGGTACGATCCGGAGACCGGGGCGGTCGACACGGTCGCGTCCTACCAGTACGTGCCGGGAGAATCGAACCCCGCGCCCGGTGTTGGACGTGTCCTGGTCGCGGGCGGGCAGTTCATCTACGTGCGGACGGACATCCCCGAGGTCGTCTGGCACCAGGCCGACGGCACCGTCAGACAGATCGCGCGCTGGCAGCTCGATCCCCGGTACCTGACCGCGGAAGATCTGGAGGCGATCGAGCCGATCCTCCGCGACAGGCTCCGTTTCGTGAATCCCGGAGCCTCGGACGAGGAGGTCGAAAGCATGACCAGTCGGAACATGGCCCAACACGAGGCGAACCTGGGCAATCCCATCGAGTATTTCAAGTCCCCGTTCGCCGATGCGGAGGGCCGGGTCTGGCTCGCCACTTCCATGCCGGGCATCCCGGGTGAAGGGGTCCCTCCGTATACCGTGATTTCCCCGGAGGGCGAGTGGCTGGGGATGGTGGAGGCGCCGGCCGAACTTCGCATTCTGGATGTCGGCTGGGGGCGGGTGCTGGGCGTCATGACGGACGAGATGGGCGTGGAGAGCGTGGCGGTGTTTGAACTGGTGGAGGCGAACTGAGTGACCGGTTGCCGCAACCATCGCGGGCCGCGCCTCGCTGCTCTCATCGGGCTGGCCCTCACCGGATGCGGCGACTCTCTCGAGTCCTCGGGCCGTGCCGATGTCCAGGTTCGCGACAGCGCTGGCATACGCATCGTCGAGTACTCGGGAACCCCGTCCGCCCTCCGGCTTACCCTCGCCGACGAACCCCTGTACACTCACGGCACCGGACCCGACGACTACCAGTTCGCGAGCATCGGGGACGCCGTTCTGTACCCGGACGGAAGCGCCGCCGTATTCGACTGGGGCAACCGCGAGATCATCCTCCTCGGTCCCGCCGGCGCCTTCCGGAAAGTCCTGGCACGGGCAGGCGATGGACCGGGCGAGATCAGTCAGTTCGGCAGCATCACCCTCACCGCCGGTGGAACGGACACGCTGCTGGTCGAAGACGATTGGCACGTCCGCCTGACGCTCTTCGCGGGCGGGGCCGTGGCGCGAACCGCTCGGCCTCCGCCGGGCGATGCCGTCGCCGGTCTGTCGGCAAGGGGAATTGGTGATGGCGGCCGGATTCTGATGGCTTCCGTCGTCAGTTCCAGCGCGCCACTGGACTATCGCGCTTTCGATGAGCCGTGGTGGCCGGGTCACATGGTCCTGTACGACCTCTCGACCCAGGTCGCGGAAACCGTCGCCCACTACGACTGGATCGCGTCTTCGACCAAGGAGTCGTCCGGGCACATGGATCACTCCGGCAGGGTCAGCGCTGTCGGTGGCGAATTCGTCCACGGACGCAGCGACACGCCCCAACTCGTGTGGCGGCGTCCCGATGGAACGGTTCGGCAAATCATGCGCTGGGAGCCGGAGTGGCTCCTGACGAGCGAGGAGAACTGGGACCCGTTCATCATGTGCATGCGGAGCTACCTGCGCACCCTCCTGGGTCCGTCCGCAACCGAGGAAAGGATCGAGGAGACCTGGGCCAGGTGGGACTATGACCCCACCCGGACCTACCCCCTGTTCGGCTGGATCCGGGACGACGGTGAAGGGCGGTTGTGGCTGGAGAACCGTTGGCAACCCTCCTGCCATCCGCGGCGGCTGACGGCAATCGGGCCGGATGGAATCTGGCTCGGCGAATTCGAGCCGCCCGAGGGGTTCACGCCGCTGCACCTGGCCGGGGGGCGGGTGCTGGGCACGGTGAGGGACGAACTGGATGTCCCCAGAGTGGTGGTGTATGAACTGGTGGGGTGGTGAAACATGAAGAATCGACGAGAGTGTGTATCGTACACACTACGCTTCCTTACCGACTTCCCTCATTGATGAGCTCGCGCTGGTCGACCGGGTACTGCCGCCGGATGAAGTCCCCGAGAAGAGGAACTGCGAAGGAGTACTTCCCATGCCGGTTCCTGAAGACGATCCCGGAGTTGATGAGCGCGGCAAGGATCTGGCTCGCGTGACTCGGGCTGAACCCCTTCACGGGGAGTTCCCTGGAAAGCTCGACGATCTCCTGAACGCTGAACTCGGCTTCAGGGTCTTCGAGCCTCGACACGACATGCAGGAGATCGCGCTGCCGGTCGGTCACCCTCGACCACCGGCCCGCAAAGAAATCGCCGTCCAGCTTGGCCGTGATCGCCTCGATCGGGACACTTGGGTTTTTCGCTCCGGTGGTGATCTGCGACACGAAAACGTCAAAGGCCTCATGGCAGATGAATTGGATGAAGTACGGGTATCCGCCCGAGTGCTTCTCGATCTGGCGGATGGACTCCTCGGTGAAGGTGATCGGGCAGTCATCCTCCTGGATCGGCTTCACGATCGCCTCCCGGACGTCGGGGGGATCCAGGCGATTCAGGAAAAGCACGCGGAACATTCGTTCCGAGTAGGTCCTGGCCTCGACCAGTTTGGGGAAGAGCGTGGGCAGACCGGTCAGGGCCAGTAGAAATGGAACATCCTGTCGCTGGATGGACTGGAACACGTCGAGCATCACCGAGAGCGGGTATTCGTCCTTCCCGGCGTGGTCCGCCATGTTCTGGGCTTCGTCGTAGGCGAAGACGATACCCCGGGGTGGCTTCGGAGACGCGCGCAGAGCCCGCCAGACGAATGTCAGCGTGGCCTTCAACCGATCAGCGACCAGGCCACCCGCCTGTTCGAACACCGCGCGAAGGGTCGGATAGCTGAGGGTCGCCTCGAACAAATCCGCCTGGCGGCCGAAACCGGGACGACGGACCTCCCGCCTGTCGTAGACGAAACCGGACGTCGCCAGGGCCACGTCGGTGAGGATCCTTGTGGCGAGGCGCTCCTCGTTGACCGTCGTGCTCTCGGAAAGGTCCGTGCCAACCCAGAGCCAGCCCTCCCGCACCGCCAGTGGCTTGAAGGTGTCGAGAAGAACCGTCTTGCCGACACCGCGGAGCCCGGTGAGGACGAGGTTGGAAAGGACGACGTCCTGGTTCAGGAGTTTGAGAAACTCCCTTCGCTCCTCCTTCCTTCCAGCGAGATACGGCGGCGTGTGGCCAGCCCCGGGTCGGAACGGGTTCCGAAACCCAATTGTAGCTTTCATGGGGTCCACCTGATCGTTAGAGGTTGTTAGAAGGCGACATAAAATTAGTTTTCTGTCTAATGTTAGGTCAACTCACCTCTCTCGTTCTAAGTCCTGTCCCACGGCTCAGGCCGGGAGTGCATTCGGAGTCCTCTGCTCGCCACAGATCGCCTCAGTCAGAAGGGCACGATGCCGTCGGCGATTGCGCCCGGATCGTCCGGGATGGCTTCGGCCCGCGGATGGGAGCGACCAACTTCCGTCGGCGGACCGGACACAGCGTGTGTATAATACACATCACACGCTCGACGTTTGGCCAAGAGAGGAATGGGAGGATCGCCAATGCACTATGCAATCGTCATTCACCGGGACCCGGGAAGTGCTTACCGAGTGACCGTGCCCGATCTTCCGGGGTGTTTTTCGGCCGGTGACACCCTGGAAGAGGCTATCGAGTCGGCCCGGGAGGCTATCGCCTGCCATATCGAGGGACTGCTCCTGGACGGCGAGCCGATCCCCGAACGCGCCTCACTGGAAACGCATCAGGCCAACGAGGACTACAAGGATGGCGTATGGGTCCTTGTCCCCGTGGATGTCTCCAAGCTTTCCAGCAAGACCAAACGGGTCAACATCACGCTGCCGGAGCGGGTGCTGGCGATCGTGGACCAGGCCGCGGTACGCGAAGGAGAATCGCGTTCCGGATTGCTCGCCCGCGCGGCGCTGAGCTACGTCCAGCGTGAAGCCGAGGGGCAGTTGCCGGGACTGCTGACCGACCGGCCGGAATCGAGTCGGCGGTATCGTGCTGGTCCGCAGCGGCGCGGTGCAAGGCGCTCATCCGGCGGCGAATAGGTCCGGCAAGCTTCCGTCCCGCCAGCGACTATTTCCGCCGACTTGCAAATCGAAGATATACTTACGGATTCGCAAGGATAATAACCATCGGCGGCCCTCCCCCTACCGCCAGGTCCTGAGCGCCTCCCGGTCCACCACCACTCCCCTCTGGATCACCGCGCGCACCCGCTTCGTGTTCGCGATGGCCTCGACCGGGGACGCATCGAGGACCAGCAATGTCGCCTCGTCGCCGGGCTCGACACCCCACCGCCGGTCCAGGAACCGCGCCGCCTGGATGGTGGCGGAACGCAGCGCAGCCCACGGCGACAACCCGGCCTCGACGAGCAGCTCCAACTCCCGGTGCACCGAGTACCCCTGGAAGACCCCGAAGTTGCCCCCGTCGGTCCCGGCGAGCATCGGCACCCCCGCGGCGGCGAGCGTCCCGACGGCCGCCAGGTTCGGTGCCATCAGGGTGCGCTGCCACCCCAGCCAGCTCTCGAACCGCGGATCCGCGGACGCGTCGGCGCGGTAGGCATCCAGGAGCGCGGCCGGGACGGTCTCCGCGAGGAGGGGATCGTCGAGGAGGGAGGGATCGTCCTGCGAGCGCACGAAGTCGCCCTGGACGGCGAGGGTTGGGATGTGAACGGTTCCCGCCTGCAACAGGATTTCGGGGAGGTCGGGCGGCGGTGGGGCTGGGCCGGGCGTGTGGGTGACCGCACTCGCCCCCGCCAGCGCGGCGTCACGGATATCCTGCCAGGTTCCCACATGGACGATCGTCCGCACACCGTGCTCCCGGGCCGTCTCCAGCACGGCCGTCAGCGTGGGCAGGTCGATCGTGGGAAAGCTGCGTCCACCGTAGCTCTGGTGGTCGTACACGACCTTCACCACGTCCGGCCCGGCCATGGCCAGATCGGCCACCTCGCGGCGCGCCTCCTCCGGCGCATCGACGGTGCGGGTGGGGACTCCGTACTCGGTGCAGTGCCCGCTCGTCGCGGTGAAGCACGGTCCGGCGGCAAAGATCTCGGCCCCCTGCCCCCCTACCGCCCGCTGTCGGTCCCGGAACGAGAGGATCATCTCTTCGGGGCTGAAGAGGTCGAGGACGAAGGCCACGCCGGTGTAGAGGGCGGCGTTCGCCGTCCCCTGTGGGCCCAGCAGCTGGGGCATTCCGGCGGGCGAATTGTTGCCGAAGGTGTGGCTGTGCAGGTCGGCGAGCGCCGGGATGATGAACTTGCCGGTCAGGTCCAGGGTCTCGCCGGGGAAGTCCGGGGGGACGGCTTCGGCGATGCGGGATACGGTGCCGTCCTCGATGAGGAGGACACCGTGCCGGATCGATTCGTCGGCGGGGTTGAGGATGATCGCACCGGACAGGGCGAGGGTCTGGGCTTGGGCGGGCCCGGTCCACGGTCCCGGTGCGAAAACCGCCAGCGTGGCGGCCAGAATGATGTAGTTGCGCGTCATGCCGCCGGCATGAGCGCTGGACGCCGGACCGATTCGGTCACGACTGCGCAGGGCGGCAGATGTCCCTGCCCTCCTCCTTCTTCTCCTCCCCATCCTTCTTCTCATCCTCCTTCTTCCCGCGGGCCAGACCGATCCACATGAACAGGGTCGTGTCGCGCGGCTCGCTCCACTGGATGTTGAGGTCGAGCTGTGCGCGGAGTCCGGCCTTGTAGTCGAACCTGACCGGTTTTCCCGGCTCCGCGACGACATCGAGCGTCTCGTCGCCGAGCGTGTCCTTCGCCCGCACGGTCCATTTGCCCGAGTGTCCTGTCCAGACGTGCAGGCACCCGTTGATGGACATTCCCGCCAGCGGCACCACCGGACTGCTGAGGGACGCGCGTCCCTTCTCGACCGGCAGGCTGATCCAGCTGCCGCCGTCGCCGATGGCCTTCAGGAGCTGCATGAGCTGGCCTTCGGCGGCTGCGGCGGGAAAGAGGGATGCCGCCGCGAGGAGCGCCGCCATGGCCAAGGGGGACCGGGGACGCAGCCGCGGCTTCGGGGCGTTGCGGTGTTGCAGGGCCGTTGCCTCCGGCTGGCGGGATGGAAGGGTGACGCTTGAATCAAGGTAGTGCAGGGGGTTGGACCTGCGGTAGGACCGGTGGGGTTGTCGGCCGCCTGCTCTCAGCTGTTTTGCAAGATTCGGGCGCGAGATCCGTCAATAAGGGTAGACGCGAAGAATTCTCGTCACTTCACTCCAACCGGGTGGGGCTCGGAACCCGGTCCGAAAGGAAGCATCAATGGACACACGAACCACAGTCGTGCTCGCCGACCCGCACGCCATGGTGCGCGAAGGGCTCAGGCTCGCGCTGGAGGCCACCGGGCGGATGACCGTCGTGGGCGAGACGGGTTTGTACGGAGGAAGCGGTGCGGATCGCCAGCCGTGCGAAGCCCGATGTTCTGGCGATCGGCTTCCGGCGGCGGCGCGGGAGGACCCTGTGGGCGATCCGGAAGCTGACGGCGCGGGAACCGGGAACCAACATGCTCGTGCTCACCGACCCCGAACACGGGGAGTCGTTGGACGGAATCATCTACGCGGGCGCCAAGGGATGCATCGGCAAGAACCGGACGGTCGGTGATCTGGTGATGGTGGTGGAACTCGTAGCCGCCGGCCGCATGTGTTTCCCGCGTCAGGCCTCGCGGCTGGTCCAGCGGAGGGTCGTGACCAACGGATCCGGGACCGAAGCGCGGTTGGCCCGGTTGAACGAGAAGGAACGCGAGATTGTGGCGCTGACCGCCCGAGGCTTCACCTCGAAGGAGATTAGTCTTCATGACCGCCAAGTCCGTGGACAACGCCAGGGGTCGCGTCCGGACGAAGCTGGAGCTCAGGACACGGGCCGAGCTCGTGGCCTTTGCCGACAAGGCCGGACTGCTGGAGGCAGAGGCATGACTGGACCGGCTGGATTCGTCACCTCCGAGGGGGTAGGGTGGGGGTTGAGTGAGTTTCCACATGTGCAACGCGAAGAAGTGGCATTGCACATCCGAATTGAGGTGATTTCGCCCTTCTTTGGTCGGTTCGGCCAGGCGATTGTGTACCACGCGGTCGGTGAACCGCGGGAAATCGGTCCCACGAACCTCAAGAAAAGGAGATGACGAGATGAGACCGAATCGGAAGAGAAGCGGATGGCTCTCGCCGCTGGTGATCCGCTCGCTGGGCGTGCTGGCGATCACGCTCATGGCGATGACGAGTGCCCCGGCGAGTGGTATCAGCCCCCCGGGTTGCACGGTTCCCCACTGCCCCGAATATGCTCCGCCGCTGTGCCTCGATCACTGTATCGCGGGCGCACGCTGCGACATGCCCAGAGCGGTTCCCACGGCGTGCCTCGAATGTTATGTGACGAAGTGCACGCGGTGGAACTGCCCAAGGAACCCAGGTGGGCCCGATAACGGCGAAGTGGTGAGATGCGTACTAAAGCCAGACACACCGTGGTAGCCAGGGGTATGGCGGGACCCGGACGGAGTCTCCCGCCCGTGATGCGGCGCGGTTGGCTCCCCCGGGTCCGGTCTCTTCTCACGGCCTGGTTCGTCGCAGCCGCAGCGTGCGAGCAGTCGGCCGAGACCGGACTGCCCGGCGGTGTGCCCTTCCTGGAACGAGATAGCGCCGGGGTGCTGGTGGCCACGACCTTGGGTGCCCGTGCAAGAGCCCCGATCGGCTGGGTGGTGGACACCGTACCCGAGTACCAGGTAGGTGCGGTAGCGGGGGAGGATCCGTATCTCTTTCTGGGAATCGACGGCGCACGGCAACTCCCGGATGGGCGGGTCCTGGTGGTCGACGGAACCAGCTGCGAGTTGCGATTCTTCGGCACGGCCGGAGCGTTCCTGAGACACACTGGGGGGAGGGGCGAGGGGCCCGGGGAATTCCATCCGAACGGACGCTGCGTCCTGGTTCCTTCTCCCGGAACCGATTCGCTGGTCGTCTTCGATGGACGCAGACTGAATTCCTTTGACGACCGCGGTCGGTTCGGCCATCGTGTGCGCGTACCGTGGCCGAGCAACATCACGATGGTACTGGGCGTGGCCGGAGCTATCGTGGGGGTCGAAAGCGTAGGCGGAATCTCGGCATCACCTGCCGGGCATGGCGAGACACATCCGCCTACCCTCGTTGACTACGGGCTGTTGGAAATGGGCAGCGGGCGGGTGATGTGGGAGGAGCAGGGTTTTCAATGGACGCAGTACTACACCGTCGTGGTTCCTGATAGTCCGATCGGTTGGGCGCAATCGAGAGTTCCTTTCGACATCTGGCCGGCCGCGACGTTGGGCATTGACGGCCTGTACCTGACGCTGGGAGAGGATCAGGGGCCGGAGATTCTACTGCATGACAGCTCGGGCCTCCACCGGGTCATCCGTCTTGCAGAGGCGGACTTGGCGCCCTCGCCGAGGGATCTCAGGGAGTTGGTCGAGTTCGAGTTCGCTCCCTATGAGATGGCGGACACCACCCGGGAGCGGCTCATCGAATACCGCCTGCGGCTCTACCGTCAGAATCTGAAGGCGAAGATCATACCCGTCTTTTCGCGGCTCATGGTCGACGAAACAGGTTTGCTGTGGGCGGAGCTCTACCGGTGGCAAGTCCGTGCGCCGGTGAGATGGCTGGTCTTCGCGCCCAATGGCGAGGGGCTCGGAAGCGTGGACATGCCACCGGATCTGGATGTGCGGCAGATCGGCCGCGATTTCGTGCTGGGGGTGTGGGAGGACGAGTTCCGCGTGGAGTACGTGCGGCGCCATGCCCTCACCGGACGGAGGTGACGGAGGTTCATGATGCAGGCTCACGAAGATCAATCACAGTGCCGGTCCCAAACCGGAAGGAAAGCAAGATGAGCAAACCTCGAACGATTCTGGAAACAGCGGCCACCATGCTGATTACGGCGGCCGCCGTGGTTGTGGCTTCAGTCTACGTGCACGGACATCTCGCCGGCGGGTCGCCCTCACGTGGGAAGGGGCTGGAGGCAACCGAGATTGAGAACTGGCAGGAGGACACCGACCTGGGAATACGGATCGGTCCGGCCGACGCTCGCATGGTGGTCACCGAGTTCATGGACTTCACCTGCCCCTTCTGCGCGATGGTGGTCCCCGCGGTCGACTCGCTCCTCGCCCACTACCCCACCGATGCCGCGCTGGTCTTCCAGCACTTCCCGCTGGATCGACCCCAATCCGTGCCCGCTGCGGTGGCGGTGGAATGCGCCGATCGTCAGGGCAGGTTCGAGTCGACGTACCGGCTCCTCTTTGCCCAACAGGAGTCGCTGGGGAGCAAGCCGTGGGCAACCTTTGCGGAAGAGGCCGGGATCCCCGACCTCGCGGCCTTCAGCGAGTGCGTGAGCATGCCCGCGGACTCGTTTCCCAGAATCGACGCAGGTCGTGATCTCGGCGAGGCCCGCAACATCGGCGGCACGCCCACCCTTTTCGTCAACGGTCGTCGGTTCGATGCGCGCAGCTTCGCGGAGCTGCGGGAGGTCGCGGAGAAGTTGGGGCTCGAGGCGCGGCCCTCGGGCTAGCAGTCCGTGGACAAAGCCCCGCGAGCACCGAGAGCGGCGAGGTGCCGGGCTGGCAAGGCGCGACGAAGGGGGAATAGCAGCGCTATTCGCCCGAGGAGCAACGCAGAGCGAAGCTTTGGAGTGACAAGATATATAGTGAACATGACATAATGTAATGTTTGCTTTACATAGTGAAAATGTGAAGCGAAGCGGCCAGCCCGGATGCATCGCCGTTCGAATGCCGGGGGGATTTTGTCCACGGGCTGCCAGGGGCTACGGACGGAGGGAGCCCCCCTTCCTCCTCTCCGGGGGCAGGTCCAACGCCCCGCGGATATCCGAATACCTGATCCGCGACCGGCGCGTGTCGGTCACCACCAGGTCACCGTCCACATCGCGAACCGTGACGCTTCCCGCACCCGCGCCAATCCGCACGGTGCCGCCCACCGACGTGACCTCGATGCTGCCCGATCCGTCCGAAACCGACACGTCGCCACCCACGGTGCGGATCCTGACCGACCCCGCGCCGTCCTCGATCGTGACGTTGCCCGCCACGTCCTCGATCCGGAGACTCCCCGAGCCGTCGTCGACGGTTACGTTGCCGGCCACATCCTCGATCCGGAGACTGCCTGAACCGTCCTCGATGACCACCGATGCCACGCCGCGAAGTTGCATGCTCCCGGACCCGTCATCGATTTCCACCTCGCCGACGCCCGTGATCTCGACGCTGCCCGAGCTGTCCTCCACGCGCAATTTCATCCCGGCGGGCACCTTCACGACCAAGTCGATGCGCGCGTACCGGTTCCCGCCGAACCAGCCGCTGCCCCCGTTGCGCGGGTAATCCGTGTCGAGCCTGCCTCCGTCGAGTGTCACGTCCAGGGCCGCCAGCCGGTCCTGGTCGGACGCGCACAGGGTGGCGGTGACATGGACCTCGTCGGTCCTGGTGCTCCCCTCGATGACCAGCTTCCCGGCGCCGGCGTCCACCCGCAGGCTCTCGCCCGCCCTCGCGCCGAGCTCCATGTCTTCGCGGAACTTGCAGTTGTTCTGGGCGGTCAGTGATGCGGGGGTCACAACTGCTGCGCCCAGGAGCGCTGCCGCCGTCCATGTCATTTGTCTCGTCATCCTTCTTCCCTTCCGTTGGTTGGCCGTGTGTGGCATGTGGTTCGTCTTTCCCTGACGAGTGATCCAGACGAAAAGTTCCCTGGCGGGGTCGATGGGCGGCGACGGCGCCGCTATTCCCGGACTCGGCTGTCCGCAAACCACGGGTTGGAGAATCCATCGTCATTCAGTCACGGATCGGGAAAAGACGATCGTCGATTGCCTTGACAGGCCCGATCTGAGCGGAGGACTGGACCAGGTCGGCAACGCGTTGGTTTCAGCAGACGGCGACCTCGACTGGGACCGCACGACGATGTATCTGCGCCGCTTCGGCTCCGGCGCCGTTGTCAAACGCTACGGGTTTCTGGTTGAGGCCCTGGGGCTGACCCATCCTCCGGAGCCGAGGATGCTCGACGAGTGGCTGGACCTCCGCACTGCCGGAATCAGCAAACTCGATCCGTCCACGCCGAGAAAGCCGCATCGGATCGCCACGCGCTGGCGAATCGCGGTCAATCTCCCGGAGGAAGGACATCTGGGGCGGATATGATTCGGGACGCGGAGATCCGCCGACTCGCGCGACTGGCAGGTGTCGACGACCCGCCCTACACCGGCGGCTTCACCGCCCTCCCGGGCGTCCACGGCACACCCGCCTCGTCCAGCGCCCGGCGGAAGTCCACCATCACGGCCACCAGTTCGTTGAGGGCCGGAAGCCGTTCCTCCAACGCAGGGCCCGCGCGTTCCAGGGCAGCGCGCTCCGCCTCCGTGGCGGGCGCATAGATCTGGTGGATCCCGTTCGCCTCCGCGAGGATGCGCTGAACCGGCTGCGGTCCGTCGTCCTGCCGGCCGCCGCCGAAGCCACCGAATCCCCCACCGCCCCGACCCCGCAGCCCCCGCAGAACCTCGCTGGCCGCGTCGTCGAGGGAGTCGGCCCGGGCCCGCAGATCCTCGCTCGTTTCGACGCGCTGCATCGCGGCCGCCATTCCCTCCAGTTCCTGCTGGATGGCCTGCGCCTGCCGGACGGCAATCCCCACCGTCGCGGAGAGGCGGCGATGGCGCAGCCTCAGTGCCTGCAGGTCGGCCAGTTGGGCCCCGGTCATCCCGATCAGGTCGTCCATGCGCACCGAGAACTCGCGCTCAAGCACGGTCGGATCACCCTCGTCCGGCGTGATCGTGAGACGCGCGGTGTACTGTCCGGGCAGCGCGGGGACGCCCGCTCCTCCTCCGAAGCCACCAAATCCCCCGAAGCCCCCGAAGCCGCCACCCGGCCCGCCACCGGACGGCGCCGCCGGGGGCCCGGACCAGGGCGGATCGAGCCGCAGATTCCACTGTACCTGGTGCAGCCCCGCGCCTCCCGGTGCATCCAGGGTGCGGAGCGTCTGGCCATCAGTGGCCACGATTTCCAGCTGCCGTTCGCCCGGCGTCCCCTGGGGAGCCATGAACGAAATGGTCGTACCGTACGTGGGATTGCTCGCCGAGTAGTTGCGGTCCGCGTGCGTACCCGTCGTGTGCGACGTGTTCACGACATACGCCAGCGGGTCGCGCACCGGAAACAGATATGGCCCCCCGGCCGCCTTCGCCTCGGCCAGCCCACGAATCGCGTTGAGGTCGTCGATCACGAAGAAACCGCGGCCATGCGTCGCGACCACCAGCGCATCGTCGCGCGGGTGGACCTTGAGGTCATGAACGGGCGACGGCGGGATGCCGTTCTCGAGCGGCACCCACGATTCGCCCCCGTTAAGCGACACGAACGGCCGGATCTCGGTGCCCACGAAGAGCAGGTTCGGATCCCCGTGGTGCTCGGCGAAGGCGCGCACGTTGCCGAACTCCGGCAGGTCGCCCGCGATCGAGGTCCAGCTTTCGCCCATGTCGGTGCTCTTCAGCACGTAGGGGCGGAAATCGTTGCTGCGGTGGCCGTCGAGGGTCGCGTAGAGGGTGGATTCGTCGTGGTGGGACCAGCGCACGCGGCTCACGTAGGTGGTGTCGGGGACGCCGGGTAAGACGGTCATCTTACGCCAGGTCCGGCCGTCGTCGGTGGTGACGGAGATCGTGCCGTCGTCGGTGCCGGTCGCGATGTGGCCGGGGCGGAGCGAGGAGACGTGCATGGTGGAGATGTTGGAGAAGACGGCCGTGCCCTGGTGACGGGAGACCGCGTTGCGGGCGGGGATGCTGCCCATCATGGGAAGGTCGTTGCGGTCGATCTCGCGGGTGAGGTCCTCGCCCAGCACCTCCCAGGAATCGCCCCGGTTGGTGCTCTTGAAGACGTGGTTGCCGGCGAAGTAGACGGTGGCTGGATCGAAGGGCGACAGCTGGATTGGGGAGCTCCAGTTGAAGCGGTACGGGTCCTCGCCGGGGGCGGGGCGCGGGCGGATCGACTTGCGCTCGCCGGTGCGCCGGTTGTAGCGCTGGATGTTCCCGTTCTGCGACTCCACAAAGGCGATGTTGTGGTCGTTCGGGTCGATGGCTGCGAAGAATCCGTCGCCTCCGGCCATGCGGATCCAGTCGGCGTTGCCGATGCCCATGCTGTTCCGGGTCCGGCTCGGGCCGCCCCAGGTCGAGTTGTCCTGAAGTCCCCCGTAGATCCCGAAGAAGGGCTCCTGCATGTCGAGTCCCACCGCGTAGAACTGGCTGACGGGCAGGTTCGGGGAGAAATCCCACGTCTCGCCGCGGTCGTGGGAGACGTAGAAGCCGCCGTCGTTGCCGAGCAGGATGTGCCACGGGTCCTCGGGGTTGATCCACATGGCGTGGTGGTCGACGTGGGTGGTGCGCGCGATCCGCTCCCATGTGGCGCCGCCGTCGGTGGAGCGCTGCAGCGGCACGCCCAGGTGGTAGACGACCTCGCGGTCCCGCGGGTCGACGCGGATCTGGCCGAAGAACCACGGGATCGACGCGATGTCGCTCATCCTGCGCCAGCCCCGGCCGCCGTTGTCGGTGCGGTAGACGCCCTGCTCGGACCCCTCGATGACGGCGTAGACGGTCCCCGGGTGACTGAGGCTGATGTCGAGGCCGATGCGGCCCATGTCGGAGGTGGGAAGGCCGTGGGTGAGCTTGTTCCAGGTGGCACCGCCGTCGACGGTCTTGTAGATGCCGCTGCCGGGCCCGCCGCCCACGTAGCTGTAGGCGCGGCGTTCGCGTTGAAGCGCCGACGCATATAGCACGTCGGGGTTGGTCGGGTCCATGGTCAGATCGGTCACGCCGGTGTGCTGGTCGATGGTGAGGACGCCCTCCCAGGTCTCGCCGCCGTCGGTGGTCTTGAAGACGCCGCGATCGCCGCCCGGGCCCCAGAGCGCGCCGACCGCAGCCACGTACACGATGTCGGGGTTCTCGGGGTGGATGATGATGCGCCCCACATGCTGCGAGGTGCGCAGCCCCATGTGCTCGAAGGTGGCGCCGCCGTCCACGGACTTGTAGACGCCGTCCCCGTACGAGGAGCTGCGCATGTTGTTGGGCTCGCCGGTACCCACCCACACGATGTCGGAGGCGGAAGGCGCGACGGTCACGTCACCCATCGAGCCTACGCCGGCGTCGTCAAGGATCGGCTCCCAGTCGACGCCGCCGCTGGTCGATTTCCAGACGCCCCCGGTTGCGGCCGCGATGTAGATGACCGTGCCGAGGCGGCCGCCGCGGGTGCCGGGAGACTGCGCGACCGCGATGTCGACGATCCGTCCGCTCATGACGGCGGGGCCGATGGAGCGGGCGGCGGTCTGGTTGACGAGGGTGTGGTCGGAGGGGGTTTGGCCGCCTGCCCCTCCAGCGCCGCGTTGCTGGGCGTCGAGGGTGGGGGGAGACAGCGTGAGGACGAGGAGTGCGGCGAGGGCCGGCAGCGTGATTCGGTGCGACATGGTCAATTGCTCGTGTGATGGAGTGGGGCGTCCCTGCCGGAATCGGGGGGGGCGGGCAGGGCTTCGACATTGGGGGCGGCGGGGAGGAGGGGCAAGCGGTCGGGAGTGTTCGCGCGGACTTTTCGAGGAAGGGTCGTTTCAAGGCCAATGGACTCGGAAGAAGGCTTCGCGGCGTGCCATGGCGCGCCGAATCGCTTCCGGATCGGCCGATACGAATCGAACGGTCGTACCGGGCCTGGCCTGGGCGAGTGCGTCGAGTGCAATCGGGTCCACACCGCCGAGCTTCGGGTAGCCGCCGATGGTGGGCCGGTCGCGCATGAAGACGAGCGGACGGCTGTCACCGGTAACCTGGACCGTTCCGTCGACCAGGGG
Organism: Longimicrobiales bacterium; assembly: GCA_965211795.1. Taxonomy (GTDB): domain Bacteria; phylum Gemmatimonadota; class Gemmatimonadetes; order Longimicrobiales; family Gaopeijiaceae; genus Bin94. The sequence goes on along the minus strand of OZ242973.1, from coordinate 502,305 downwards.
GGACGAGTCCAGCGTGCGCGGGCCCGACGCCAATGCGGGTCCGTTCAGGCGCATCGCAGTCCGGTCGCTCGACGAATCCACCGTCCACTCCGCGGCGAACACGCGGTCGCGGTCCGCCTCGGAAAACTCCGGCCACTCGTAGCCGGTGATCAGTGGGAGGACCAGGCCCGATTGGGCTCCCGGCAGCGCCACGAGATGGGGGGGCACATAGCGGTTTGGACAGACTCGGTCGGGAGCGGCCCAGCGGAGCGGTTCATCCTCCAGGAGCGGCCGGCCAAGCCGCCCGGGCAGGCCGTCGCGGGCCACCGAGGAGGCCGAGCCGAAAGCGCGATCGGTCTCGAGGCCGCCCGGAAATGCGAGGTAGGCGCGCATGCCGGTTCGGCTGTACGCCAGTCGCAACATCTGCCCCGGCCGGGCGCGGATGGTCCTCCAGGCGGCCATCTCGAGACCGTCGAGCGTCGCCCCGCAGTCGGCCCCTGTAAGGGCAAAGATCGTCTCTACGGCAAAACGAAGGGAGAAGCCGCCCAGGGTGACCTCCAGCGCGGGTGCTCCGGGATCGTTGCCGAGCAGCCGGTTCGCCCAGAGGTAGGCGCGCTGGTCCATCGCCCCCCCGGGCGCAAGCCCCGCACGTCTCCCGCTCCGCCTCCCCAGATCCTGGACCGTGCAGTAGGGCCCGGGGCGGTCCACGACGGCATGCGGCCTCCCGGTCCGGCCGGCAGCGGTCAGCCGCACTCCGCCTCGTAGTCCTTGCGCCCGACGGGGCGAAATTCGACCGTCCCGCCGGGGGTGAACCGCGCGATGCGCTTGGCGGCATCCTCGAAAAGTGCCGCAGGGACACGCCCGACCAGTCGCCAGCCGCCCGGTCCCTCGGCCGGGTACACGCCGGTACGCCGGTCGGCGATACCCACCGCGCCCCGGGGCACGCGAGTGCGTGGAGAGGGCCGGCGCCGCGTGGCGATGCTGGCGTCGACATCGCCCAGGTACGCGAACCCGGGGGCAAACCCCGTCGCGAGTACCAGGTACGTCGGCGCGCTGTGGAGTCTCGCGACATCGTCCGGGGACACTCCGGCCAGCGCGGCCACCTGTTCGATATCCGGCGCCAGATCCGGGTCGTAGCAAACCGGCAGCGTGACCATGGCTGTTGCCGCCGCCTCCGGCGTCATCGGCGCGGCGCGCAGCACGGCCCGGGCTTCGGACTCCAGTGTGCTCCTGATCTCTCCAGGGTCCCAGCGGCTCGGCGTGCCCTCGACCAGCAGGCGATTGAAGGCCGGGATCGTGGCGCGCACCCCGGCCAGGCTCTCCCGCGCGAACTTCTCGAGGCTCAGTACCCTGGCAATCCCGTCGCGGTCGGGCGCGACCGGCAGGGTGACCAAGGCGCTGGCGGGCCCCGGAAAGGTGATCATCCCGGGCGCGGTACCAGTTCCCGGATACGGCGCAACGACTCGAAGGCCGCGGGATTGTCGCCGTGCACGCACAGGGTCTCGGCTGTTACCTCCAGCGGTCCCGCCGGCGTGTCTACGAACCCCTCCAGGAGACGTGCCACATGAGCCGCGACCGCATCTGAATCCGTCAGGACCGCCCCCTCGACCGAGCGCGGCCGCAGGCGTCCGTCCGTCCCGTAGCCCCGATCCGCGAAAGCCTCGAACACCAGCCGCAATCCCGTGTGCGCAAGCAATTCCTCGTGCCGGGCCCGTTCCGGCGTCGCCTGCAGCACGAATGCGAGCGTGGCATCGACGGCCGCAACCCCCTCGGCCAGCCTGGTCAGCAGCCGGTCGTCCGCCATCATGGCCAGATACAGGGCCCCATGCGGCTTGACATGGTTGAGCGGCGTACCGAGGGCGGTGGCAACGGCCTGCAGAGCGCCGATCTGCGCCTGGATCTCGAGGACGAGGGAGTCGATCGGCCACTCCAGCCGCAGCCGCCCGAAATTGCGCCGGTCGGGATAGCCGGGGTGGGCTCCCGCCTTCACACCGTGCCGGGCGGCCAGCGCAAGCGTGCGAGCCATCGTGTCGGGATCCCCGGCGTGCCCCCCGCACGCGATGTTGGCCCAGTCGATCAGCGGCATCACCGCAGCGTCGGCACCCTTCTCCCAGGGTCCGTAGCTTTCCCCCATGTCGCAGTTGAGAAGCATGCCGAAAACTACCGGTCGGTGCAGTTGGCGGCGAGCCGGTCGGCCACTCCGGCGCCCGACCGTTCTGTCACCGGGCATGACGAATCGCGGGGACCTTGAGCATACGATACGGTGGAATCACTGGTCAGCACGGGGTGGAATCCGCAGAATCCGGCATGCGAACATGGATCGCGCATTGCCGCAACGCCATGTGAGACCCATAGTTCAGGTTCTATTGGGAGAGCCTCGAATGACCTCACCAAAGCGGCGTATCGCGGGGACAACCATTTGCCTGCTTTCGGGTCCCTGGCTCTGGGGGTGTACCGTATCCGGTGATCGGACTCCAGCTTCCGATACGGACAGCGAGCCCAGCCCCGCAATTGAATCGATCGCCGAAGAGGCAGTAGCGAGCAGTCGGTTCCGGCACAGTATCGACATGATGGCGGTGATCGGGCGCTTCCTGGGTCCCGACAGCTTCATGGACCCGGAATTTCCGCCCACCGTGGCAACGCCGAGCCCGCACCTGACCGATTTCTTCGGCGTCCAGGCCATCGCCGATGTGTCCCGGGACGAGATCGTCGCGGACTTCGTGCCGCGGTTTGCCGAAGTCACCGGGCAGGATGAACATCGGGTCGCACTGACGTTCAAGGACGGGTTCACCGCAACCTTCTATCCTGTCTCCTCGCTGATCGTGCTGGGGTTCGAGGCGCCGATCAGCCATGTCGTGGTCAGCGGCGACAACTGGCGGCAGGCTCGCGGCAATGTCGAGGCGCTGATCGGCAGGATTCGCAAGATCGGGCGCGAAGACGCCTATCTTCTGGACAATCCGGACTATGGCCTGGAGCTTGCGACCTACGAGACGATGCAGGCCGGCATGACTGCCTCCGTCGAAATCGATCCGGACCTGTCCGGATTTCGCGCTTCAGCCGATGGGCTGTTGCTGTTTCCGGAAGCCGTTCATGGTATTTCCACCGACGCCGATGAGTTGATGAAGGTCATCGATGGGGGCGGCTTCGACTGGATCGGCCTGGAAGCCCTCAACCTCGATCAGCAGGAGGACCTGGACGCCTTCAACGATGCGACAGCCGGAACGCCGGAATACAAGCGGGCGCGTGCCGAACTGGTCGAGTACTTTGCCGACGCCTGGAACGGGCGGGCGGGGCCAAGGACGACGGGCGAGGAGAACTACTACTTCAAGCTGTGCGAGGCGGCTCATGCGGCCGGCGCCCGTGTCATTGCGCTTGAAGGCGCCAGCCCGGCGTTCCTGCTGTTCCGCTATGGCGAAACCTCGTTCGGCAGTTCCGTTCGCAGCCTCATCTGGGCCAACGCGATCCCCTCGTCGGGCCGCGGCATCCTTTTCGGCGGCGGAGCCCATTTCCATTACCCGGACGTGCCGATGGTACAGGACTTCGTGGCGGCCAAATCGCCTGAGCGTCCCATCTTTGCCGTCAGGGATCTCTGGGCGAACGCGAACTAGCCCTGGACGCGGAGCGCAGCCGTTGTTCCGGTTCCAGACCTCCGTCACGACGGGCGTTTCGCCATCGACGGACGGGGTGGGATGGGCCTGCGGGCGGCTGGCGCCGTCCTCAGCCGTCTCCAGCGCTCGCGCCTGACGGCGCGACCGCCTCCGGCTCGACGCAGTTCGAATCCCCTCCCATCAGTTCGCTGACGCTCACGGACGGGGTGGGATTCGAACCCACGCGGGCAGATGCCCACACGATTTCCAGTCGTGCGCCTTAAGCCACTCGGCCACCCGTCCTTGGTCGCCGGCCCTCGTGAGGACCGGCTCCCGGTTTTGTAATCGGGGCGCCCGGATTCGAACCGGGGACCTCTGCGACCCGAACGCAGCGCTCTACCGGACTGAGCCACGCCCCGTGGAGATGAGCTTCCCCCATCTTCGCCTTCGGGTCATGGAGCGAACGGGGGTGTTTCTGAGCGGAGGCGGAGGGACTCGAACCCCCAAGTGCTTGCGCACGCCGCATTTCGAGTGCGGTGCCTTACCAATTAGGACTACGCCTCCCGTATCCGGAATCAATCGTGGGACACGGTATGGTATCTGTGCCCTCGTGAATCACGTAAGTCGTTGATCTAACATTGACTTACAGAATCACTAAGACGGAGGGAGTGGGATTCGAACCCACGTGGTCCCATGGACCAACGCCTTAGCAGGGCGCCGCTTTTAGCCGCTCAGCCATCCCTCCAAGTAGCCCCGCCTGGGATCGAACCAGGACTCTTCTGATCCAGAGTCAGACGTGTTGCCAGTTACACCACGGGGCTGTGTTTTCGTGTGAGAGCCACCGGTCGGACTCGAACCGACGACCCCGTCATTACGAGTGACGTGCTCTACCAGCTGAGCTACGGTGGCGATCTTTTGTGCCGGTGGCAACCGACGGGCAACCCGCAACCGGGTGCTGGCCTGCCGCAGCCTGCCGGACCAAAACCAGTGGAGCCGAGGGGAGTCGAACCCCTGACCTCAGCGTTGCGAACGCTGCGCTCTCCCAACTGAGCTACGGCCCCTTCACCGGCAGCCCGGCAGCCCGCCCCCCTCTCGGCGCTCGCGCGGACTGCCCCCGGGACTGCCTATGGGCGCGACAGGACTCGAACCTGTGACCTCCACGATGTCAACGTGGCACTCTAACCAGCTGAGCTACGCGCCCGGAAACCCGCCGCGAACGGCGCGTCGGCCTCGGGCGCCGGGCGGTGGCCATGAGCCGCGCCCGCACCCTGCCGCTTCCGTCCAATACGCCCGGGAGGACTTGAACCCCCAACCCCCTGATCCGTAGTCAGGTACTCTATCCAATTGAGCTACGGGCGCTCCCTGGGCCGAAGCCCGGCTGGCAGCCAATCGCGGACGCCCCGCTCCATGCCGGCGGCGGTACTTCCACGGGCTGCCCCATCAGTGCCCACGACAGGACTCGAACCTGTACGTCCTTTCGAACACTGGTCCCTCAAACCAGCCTGTCTACCAATTCCAGCACGTGGGCTTTCCAGCAGCCGATGGCTGCGAGTGCTCGGGGAGGGACTCGAACCCTCACGGGGTTAACCCCCACAGGATCCTGAATCCTGCGCGTCTACCAATTCCGCCACCCGAGCGAGCGGTGCCGGCTCATCGGCCGGCCGCAATGGAGCCGAGGGGAATCGAACCCCTGACCTCCTGAATGCCATTCAGGCGCTCTCCCATCTGAGCTACGGCCCCAAGCCTGCCAGTCCGTGGAAAACCCACGGAGACTCGCTCCACGACCCGTGTTTTCAAACAACCCTCAGCGGGGCTGACGGGACTCGAACCCGCGGCCTCCGGTGTGACAGACCGGCACTCTAACCGAACTGAGCTACAGCCCCTGTGTTGCTACCCGGCCGGAAGCCGGCTCCCGGCCGATACCCTCACGGGGAATCGAACCCCGATCTCCACCTTGAAAGAGTGGTGTCCTGACCGTTAGACGATGAGGGCGCGGGTCTCCGTGTCAACAGGCCCGGAGGGACTCGAACCCCCAACCGCCGGTTTTGGAGACCGGTGCTCTACCAAATTGAGCTACGGACCTATCTTTTCTTCATGGCCAGGGGCGGAATTGAACCGCCGACACCGCGATTTTCAGTCGCGTGCTCTACCAACTGAGCTACCTGGCCTTCGCTTTTTCCAACATCGGACCGACAAAAACCGACCGGGCTGATCCGGTGCCTGAGCCCGTTCGGGCCCGGAACCGGGCGGCCTGGTCGATGCCGACGGCCCTTTCGCCGGGCCGCTACGCCAGAAACGCCGCACGAGGCGGCGTTCCGGACTCCGATGCAGTCATAGCGGGGGCGGGATTCGAACCCGCGACCTTCGGGTTATGAGCCCGATGAGCTACCAGACTGCTCCACCCCGCAGCAAGACCTTAATCGTATCGGTTTTGCAAACCAGGGTCAATAGCGGGGTCGGGAATCCGGCACGGACCCTTGCCACCCCCGGCCGCGACCGGTACACCTACTCCCATGGATCCGTCAAAGAAGCCGGGAGCGGGCTCATCCGCCGACGCCGTATCGACCAGCCCACTCAACGCTGTCGACGGCCGGGGCGGGCCGCTCGCGTTCATGGCGCGCAACCCTGTCGCCGCCAATCTTCTGATGGGGTTCCTCCTGTTCGCCGGCCTTCTCGCCGCCATGGAACTGCCCCAGGAGTTTCTGCCCGAGGCTTCGCTGGACCGGATCCAGGTGGTCGTGCCCTACCCCGGCGCGGCACCCCAGGAGGTCGAGGAATCGATCGTTCGCAAGATCGAGGAGCAGATCGAGTCCGTCGAAGGGCTGAAACGGACTGAATCATCTGCCGCGGAGGGCCTTGGATCGGTGATCGCCGAGTTCAGGCAAGGTACGGACCTGAGCCGGGCTCTCGCCGACATCAAGGCGCAGGTCGACCGCATTCCGACCTTCCCGGCTGGGGCGGAGAGGCCCGAAGTCCGGGAGATCACCAGCCGCCAGATCATCTTTCGCCTGGTCGTATACGGTGAAGTTCCAGAACGGACGCTGAAGGAACTGGCCTACCGGATCGAGGACGGAATCCTCGCACTGTCCGAAGTCTCCTACGTGCGGACGAGCGGGGTTCGCAACTACGAAATCTCGATCGAGGTACCGCTCAGCCGGCTGCAGGCGCTCGGCCTGACCCTCGATGACGTCGCGATCGCCGTGAGACAAGGCTCCCTGGAGCTCTCCGCAGGAAGGATCTCGACCGGCGAGGAAGAAATTCGGGTCCGCACCATCGGCCAGAACTACGAACAGGGCGACTTCGAGGACATCATCGTCCTCACGCGGTCGGATGGCACATCGGTGCGCCTGGGCGAAATCGCCACCGTGCGGGACGCCTTCGCCGACACGGACCTGATCACGCGTTTCAACGGACAGCCGGCAGCTCGCATCGATGTCTACCGGAGCGCGGGCGAGAACGTGATCGACATCGCCGAGGCGATTCGGGACCATATCGACACCGAGGTCTTGCCCGTACTGCCCGAGGGCGTGGCTGTCGATGTCTGGCGCGACGACGCCGTCGATCTGGAGGGTCGCGTGGGCCTGCTCCTCGAGAATGCGGCCATCGGGCTGGCGCTCGTCTTCCTGGCACTCGCCCTCTTCCTGCAGATCCGGCTGGCGATGTGGGTCGCCATCGGGCTGGCGGTCTCTTTCGCCGGGACGTTCCTGGTGATGGCGGTCATGGGCGTCTCGATCAGCATGTTCTCCCTGATGGCCCTCATCCTGGCCCTGGGAATCGTCGTGGACGACGCGATCGTCGTCGGGGAGAACATCTATTCCGAGCGTGAGACGGGTGTGGACGGAGTCGTTGCGGCCATTCGGGGCACCAGACAGATCGTGACTCCCGTGATTTTCGCCGTTCTCACCACCGTCACCGCATTCTCCGTGCTGCTCGGAGCGCCCGGCCCGATCGGCAAGATCGGCCTCAGCATCCCGATCGTCGTGATCGCCGTGCTCATGCTCTCGCTGGTCGAGTCGCTGCTCGTCCTTCCCCACCACCTGGCGCATCTGCCCCCTCCCGGCAGGCCCGCCAACCGGGCAACCCAACTGGTGAGCCGGCTCCAGGGACGCGTCGAAGCCCTTCTCAACCACATCACGACGGGCCCTCTTGATCGCGGACTGCGCTTCACCACCGCGCATCCGGGGATCGTGCTGGCGGCCACCGCCGGCCTGCTCGTGGTCTCGATGTCCATGGTGGGTGGCGGGTACGTCAGGTACGAATTCCTGCCGCAGATCGAAGGCGACATCGTCTCCGCGAATGTGGAGATGCCCGTGGGAACACCGAGTGAACGAACCAGGGAAGTCACGGAGCAGCTCGAAGCCGCCGGCCATCGTGCCCTGGATCGGCTTTCCGGGGGCGGCGAACGGGTTTCCGTTTCGGTCACGGTCGGCCAGACTGCCCAGCTGTTCGATCCGCTGGGTGGCGATGCCGTGGAAGTCCCGCGCGGCCACCTGGGAGCCGTCGAGTTCAAGCTGGTGGAATCGCGGCTGCGCGACTTCTCGTCCACCGAGTTTCAGAACACCTGGCGCGACGAGATGGGTACCCTGCCCGAAGTCAGATCGATGACCTTCTCGGCAGGGGCCCTCGCCCTGGGTCTTCCCGTGCATCTCGATCTGTCCCACAACGACCCCGCCCAACTCGCCGCCATCGCCGACGAGGTGGTCGCCGACCTGGAGACCAGGGCCGGCGTCTTCGACGTGAGGACCAACCACGACGAGGGGTTCAAGGAGCTTCAGCTGGCACTCAAGCCCGCTGCCCGCACCCTGCACCTGACGCTCGACCACTTCGCCCACCAGGTGCGATCCGCCTTTTTCGGCAGTGAAGCCCTCCGGGTGCAGCGGGGCCGCGAAGACATGAGGGTGTACGTGCGCCTGCCCGAGGAAGAGCGCGATTCCCCGTCCGACATCGAGCGCTATCCGGTTCGCACGCCGACCGGGGGCGAAGTTCCCCTGGGACAGGTCGCCAACGTCCGATTCGACAGGTCCCCCACAACCATCCATCGACTCGATGGCCGAAGGGTGATCACGGTTACCGCGAGCGTGGACACCAGGGTCGTCACCGGCCAGGGGGTCAACAGAGACCTGGAAGGCACCGTTCTGGCCCGGCTCCTGGAAGAGGATCCGGGATTCGCATACAGCCATGGCGGAGAGCAGCGCCAACAGCAGGAACTCAACGCCTACCTGCCAAGGGCGGTCTTCTTCGCGCTGCTGGTCATGTACGTCCTGATGGCGATCCCCTTCGGCTCCTACTCGCAGCCCCTGATCGTCATGGCCGCCATCCCGCTGGGGCTCGTGGGCGCCCTTTTCGGGCATGTCATGCTGGGGCTGAGCCTGGGCTTCTCTTCCATCCAGGGACTCATCGGGGTGAGCGGGGTGGTCGTCAACGACTCATTGATGATGATCAAGTTCATCAACCAGTCGGCAGAGGCCGGCATGAACCCGCGCGACGCGGTCATCGCCGGAGCCAAGGCCCGCTTCCGCGCGATCCTGCTGACGTCCGTGACCACCTTCCTGGGCGTCGCTCCGCTGATCTTCGAGCGGAGCGTACAAACCCAGCATCTGGTTCCGCTCGCCACATCCGTTGGATTCGGCGTCCTGGTCGCGACCTTCCTGCTGATGCTGGTCGTACCCGCGCTGGCGATGGTGCAATTCAACCTGAGGTCACGGTGGGGGCGGCACCCCGCGGATTCGAAAGCTCGAATCCGGAATTGAAGGCCGCGAGACCTACCATTCCGACGACATCTCGTCGTGGAGAGCGGTGGGCAGGCTGTAGGAGTGCTCCAGCCTTCCCAGATTCACAAAGTCGATCAGGGCCTTGAATCGCTCCAGGTCCTTGGATTTCCGCCACCGGGGTACCACCCGGCCGATTTGACGCTTGATGCGATTCTGCATCCTGAGGACAGGAACAGCCCTGCGCCTGGTCTTCGGGAACATGAAGGCACTGGCGAGGTCATTCCCGATCAACTCCCGGGAGATCTGGTAGGCATACCCGGCCAATTTGCGGCGCTCCGCCACCTCCGTGATGCCGATGACCATAGGCGCACTGTTGATGATGCTGTTGGCCATGATGATCGCGTCCTCGTCGGGAGTCGGTTCACACAACCGGCCGACTTCGAACGCCCGTATGGCGGACGCCAGGTCGTGGAAGAGAATCTCCGGCGGTATTCCCATGAGGAGTCCGGTGTAGCGCCAAACGTGCACGTACGCTTCACGTTCCTCCAGCGAAAAGTCGCCCCCCAGCGCTGTCACATGCTGCATCAGCCGGCCCGAGAAGGCGGAACCGGCCAACAGCATGGTGGCTGCACTGATCGGCAACCCGTACCGCTCGTGGTTCCATTCGTCGGACCTGGCGATGAGCAGTCTCGATTGGGCATGAACCAGTCGAACCCTCAGGGTCAGCTTCCATCCGTCGCCGAGGGGACTCATTCCACCCGGAAGATACTGCTCGACAAGCTGCAGCCCGTTCTGCTTGAGACGCCTCACCCCCGATTGCGTGACCCGCCCTCGTATGCGGAAGGACTTGCTGATCAGCGTGGCGAACCCCTCGACGATGCTTCCCCCCACCAGTGCCGCCAGTACGGTGTCGGAATTGCGCAGGAAAGCGCGCGAGGCGACCATGGCGGTCTTCTCGTCGAACCAATCCGGCACGTCGAGTGCTTCGGCGATGAAGCGCCTGAGTGACTCGGGGGCCTCTGAAGGAAGCTCCTCCGGGTTTTGCAGCGCATCGGCCAGCAGCGGGTGAACCTGGCTCGGCGGCAGCGATGCCAGGTCTCCAGCCACAGCGTCCGCCAGCGGATCACCGATGGTCGTGTGACGAATGTACGCAGCCGCCAGTTCGGGAGCCGCTTTCGCGGCCCGCTCGTACCCGGCAGCATAGGCCGTGGGGACTAACATGAGTACCGGAGGATAGAAACCTCGTCACACGTTGCGGTAATCCCAAGCGACATAAACAAATGTATTTCGCTATCGTTCCGGGGCCAAGACGACGGGGGGGGGGCGCGAACCCGGCAGCCATGTGTCGGGGTGAAAGCGCGAATCCCGGGTACGCCCCAGCTTCCGACGTGATTATACTACATATGGTCGTCCGTATTCCACTGGAAACGGCTGTCGAGACGGGAGGAGACACTTCATGGCAGAGAAACTTCGGCCGGAAGAGATCGAGGCCTGGTTGGCGGCGCACCCCCGGTGGCGGTTTCGCGACGGCGCGATTCGCAAGGAGTATGCCTTCCAGTCCTTTCGGAGCGCTATCGTGTTCGTCAACCGGGTGGCCACCATCGCGGACGAGCTGAATCACCACCCCGATATCGACGTTCGCTACGACAGGGTCATTCTCGGGATGTGGTCCCACGATGCCGGCGGCGTCACCGAGCGGGACCTCAACCTGGCGGAGCGAATCGACTTCGCGACTTCAGCCCGCTGAGCGAATCACGCCCACCAGGATCTGCAGCCCGCGCTCCATCTCCCTGCGCGTGAGCGTGGCCGGCGGCGTCAATTCCACGACTTGACCCGCAGCGCCGGCCGGCAGGACGATCAGTCCTTTTTCCAAAGCCCGCGCCGCAGCCTCGGCTCCGGGTGCCGCGTCCCCTCCACGCTGACGCAATTCCACACCCAGCATGAGGCCCCGGCCCCTCACATCCACCACGCGCCGGCACCCGTCCAGCTCGGCCTTCAGGTACCCGAGCGCATAGTCTCCCAGGCGCCTTGCGCATCCGGCCAGATCGTGCGCTTCCAGGACCGTCAGGAACGCCAGCCCCCCCGCACAGCTCAGCGGATGACCCAGGAAGGTGCTCGTGTGGATGGCTTCGCCCGTCGATGGCGGCCACGCGTCCATCACCTCGCGGGGACCGCAGCACGCCGAGAGCGGCACGCCCCCGCCGAGCGCCTTCCCCAGACAGATGAGATCCGGGACGACGCCGTCGTGGTCGCAGGCGAGGAGGGATCCGGTGCGCCCCATGCCGGTGAAGATCTCGTCGGCAACCAGACGTGCGCCGCCCTCCCGCGTCCGCCTGCCCAGTTCGGCCAGGAACCCATCGGGGGGGATCCGGACACCCGCGCGTCCCTGCACGGGCTCCACGATCACCGCGCCCACGGGCACCGGCGCCTTGCCCGCGAGCAGTTCGGTCACCTGTGCCAGGACCCTTTCGGCCTCCCCCGGCGTCGACGGAAAGCGCACGAACCGCACGTGATCCGCCAGCCGCGAGGTAAAGGGCCGGCGAAAGTGCTCCCGGTCGGTGGCCGCGAGGGCTCCGAGGGTCAGTCCGTGATAGCTGCCCTCGAAGGCGATTACGCCAGGCCTTCCCGTGGCGAGGTGGGCCGTCTTGAGCGCTGCCTCGACGGCATCCGAGCCGCTCAGCCCCAGAATCGTCCCGGATGACGGCCATGGCAGCAGCGTGGACAGCGCCTCCAGGAATTCGACCTTGATGGCAGGTGGGTGAATGTCCCCCATTCCGTGGATCAGGCGACCCGCCTGTTCCCTGATCCTGTCCACGATCAACCCGTGCCTGTGCCCCGCCAGGGCGACGCCGAAGGCACCGGAAAAGTCCAGATACGTCCTGCCCGAGGCATCCTGGACCGCAGCGCCGGCGGCGTGTGTCCAAAAGGGTGGGAGACTCTCGAGAAAGGTGACGTTCCGCGACTCGACGCGCGACAGTCGCGCGGCCCAACCTGCCCGCGAGGCTTCGTCGGACCCCTTTTCAGCCAACGGTGATCCAGATCATGAAGCCGAAGTAGGCCGCCAGGAGCAGCACCCCCTCCGAACGCCTGACCCTGCGGGCGCTTGCCGTGATCGGCCAGGCAAGAAGCGAAATGACCAGCACGGCCGGCAGCTGGCGTGTGAGGATCGAGGGATCTACCGGCAGTTCGCTCACCAGCGCCGAAGCACCCAGCACCGCCGTGAGGTTGAAGATGTTCGACCCCACGATATTGCCCACCGCGATGTCCGTCTGTTGCCGCGCCGCAGCGACCACCGACGTCACCAGTTCCGGAAGCGATGTCCCCACGGCGACGACGGTGAGCCCGATCAGTTCCTCGCTCGCACCCAGCTCGGACGCCAGATAGGAAGCGCCTTCGACGATCGCTTTGCCGCCGAGGCCAAGTCCAATGGCTCCCGCTGTCACCAACCCCAGGTTCACCAGCAGTTCGCGTGCCGCGTCCGCGGCTTCTTCGGAGTCCCCGCCCGCCCCTTCGTCCAGCTGCGACATGTCCTCGTCAACGGTGCGGAAGGTAAAGGCCACGTACAGGACGAGCACAACCAGCAGGATCAGGCCGTCACCCAGAACCACCGTGTTGTCCAGCATCAACGGGAAGATGAAGATCGTGACGAGCACCATGATCGGGACATCCCGGCTGATCACCCGGTCCGCCACCGCCAGAGGCCTGATCACCGCCGTCGCCCCCAGGATCAGGCCGATGTTGGCCAGGTTCGAGCCCATGACGTTGCCGATCAGCAACCCCGTCCGTTCATCGAGCGCTGCGACGATACCGACGACCAGCTCCGGCGCGGACGTCCCAAGCGAAACGAGCGTCAGGCCGATGACGACGGGGCTGACCCCCATCTTGGTCGCGATCCTGGCAGCCCCGCGCACCAGCCACTCGGCCCCGAACCAGAGGGCGCCGAATCCGCCGATCAGCAACAGGATATAGGGGACGTGGGTCAACCGCGCCTCCGGCCGATCCAACTCGACACTTCGTCGAGCGTACCCGTATTCACGATCTGATCGCTCTGCAACCAACCCCTCCGTGCCTGGTCGACACCGTAGTTCACATTGTCCAGCCGAGTTACCGAATGGGCGTCTGAGTTCACAACGACACTGACGCCCAACTCACCACACAAAGATAAACCGTGGTGGTCCAGGTCGAGCCGCCGGGGACTGCCGTTGACCTCCACCGCGACATCTAGGCGCCGCGCCGCGTGGAGAATCTCGCGCACATCGACCGGGTACGACCCCCGCCGCCCCAGCTTGCGCCCCGTGGGGTGACCGATGATGTCGACGAAGGGGTTCTCCATCGCGCGGATGATCCGGTCGGTCATGCGGGTCTCGGTCATGTCGAAGACCGAGTGGACCGACGCGAGGACCACGTCCAGCTCGGACAGGATGTCGTCGTCGAGATCGAGGGTGCCGTCGGGCAGGATGTCCACCTCGCAGCCGCGCAGAATGCGGATGTCGGGATGGTCTTCCTGCACCTGCGCGATCTCGGCGGCCTGCGCTCGGAGCCTCGCCGCGTCCAGACCCCGGACCACCCCGGTCGACGGGGAGTGGTCGGTGATGGCGATGTAGCGGTACCCCCTGTCGGCGGCCGCCTGCACCATGCGCCGCACCGTGGCGGCCCCGTCGCTCCAGGTCGTGTGCATGTGGAGGTCGCCCTTGATGTCGCCGCGCTCAACCAGGCGGGGCAGGCCGCGGTCGGCCCGGGCGAGGGTGGTGGCGTCCTTGCGCACTTCCGGCGGAATCCACGGAAGACCCAGGGCGGCGTAGATCGCGTCTTCAGAAGCACTCGCTCCCTCCGTACCGCTGAGCCCGGCCGGAGTCAGTTCGAGCCCCATGCCGCGTGCCCGGTCGCCGAGCGCCTCCAGATACGCGGGCGGCCCCGTCAAGTGGTGAGCTACGGCACCGGTCACCCCGTGCGGCACGGCCCATAACTTGCTACGTACGCCATCGAGGGAAAAATCAACCGGGTTGGTTCCGCGCCCGCTCGACAGGGCCGCACGCTCAATCGCAACTGCTTCCGCCCACAAATCACCCGCTTCAGCCGCACAAACCACGTCCACCACGCCCACAATCTCCACGCGCCGCGGCAATTCACCCGCCACCTCCACCACCACCCCCGCCCCCCGCAACCGCTCGGCCACCGTCCCCGCCACCCGGTCGGCCTGCCACAGCAGCGCCCTCCCCGACAGCGCCGCCATCTCGGCGAGTCCCTTCCGCACCCGCCCCACCACCGCCGGCCCGAACCCGTGCATCCCGCGCAGCTCGCCATTGGCCAGCGCCTCGCCCAGTTTCTCCACCGAGTCGATCCCGGCCGCCCAAAGCGCACCCGCCTTCGTCACGCCGACACCGTCCAGTCGCAGCACCTCCGGCAGCCCCCCCGGGACCCTCTCCCGGTAGCGTTCCAGGCGCGGCGAAGTGCCCTCTCGAACCAGGTCTCCCAGGAAGGCCGCCAACCCCTTCCCGACCCCCGGCACCCGCGACAGGTCGGTACCCTCCTCGATCAGCGCCGCGAGCGAATGGTCGAAGCGGCGGATCACCTTGGCCGCTCGGCGGTAGTGCGACACCCGGCGGCGATCGGCCCCGTCCAGGGCCATCAGGTCGGCCAACTCCGCGACGAACCCGCCAAGCTGGGCGTTGGTCACCGCGTCTCGCCCGGCGGAGCACCGCCTTCATCCGGCCCATCCGACGTGAGCCGTGCCCTCAACGCCGCCTCATCGAGCACCTCCACCCCCAACCCCCGCGCCTTCTCCAACTTCGCCCCGGGGTTCTCCCCGGCGATCAGAACGTCCGTGCGACCACTCACCGACCCCGTCACGCGGGCACCCAACCCCTCCAGCACCTTCTTCAGTTCCCCTCTCGAGAACGATTCCAACGCACCCGTCAGGACCACCGTCTTCCCCCCCCAACCCCCCTCCTCCGCCACCACCGGCGCCTCCGGCACGCTGAACCGAAATCCCTTCGCCAGCAGCCGGTCCAGCGCCTCACGCACATCCGGTGTCCCCAGAAAGCCCGTAATCGCCGCCGCCATCTTCTCTCCCACCCCGTGAATCTCCTCGAGCGCTGCATCCGACGCGGCACGCACCGCCTCGATCCCCCGAAAGTGCATCGCCAGATCGCGCGCGACCGCCACCCCAACCTCGGGGATTCCCAATCCCACCAGGAACCGGGCAAGCTCCACCCGCCGCCGCTGCTCGATCGCGTCCACCAGGTTGCGCGCCGACACCTCGGCGAACCCTTCGAGCGGGACCAGGTCCTCCTCCTTCAGCTCGAACAGGTCCGCCAGCTCACCCACGAGGCCCTCATCCACCAGCAGCGATGCCGTCTCCTCCCCCAGCCCCTCGATGTCGAGGGCACCCCGCGCCCCGAAGTGCGTGATCCGCCCCTTGAGCTGCGCCCGGCAGCCGAAGTGGTTCGGACACACGGTGAACGGCCCCTTCTCGACGGGTTGCGTCCCGCACGACGGGCAGGCACCGGGCATGGCGAAGGGGCCGCTCCGCTCCCGTCCCTCCTCGTCGATCCGTTCCACGACCTGCGGGATCACGTCACCGGCGCGCTGCACCCGCACCAGGTCGCCCTCCCGCACGTCCTTGCGCTCCAGTTCCTCGCGATTGTGCAGCGAGGCCCGCGACACCGTCACCCCGCCCACCTCGACCGGCCTGAGCAGCGCCACCGGCGTGAGCACGCCCGTGCGACCCACCGACACGAAGATCCTGTCGATGCGCGTGATCTCCTTGCGGGGCTCGAACTTGAAGGCGATCGCCCACCTCGGGTGGTGCGATGTGCTGCCCAACACGGCCCGGGGCGCCACGGCGTCCAGCTTGACCACCACCCCGTCGATCTCGTAGTCGAGGGAGTCGCGGTCGGTGTCGAAAGCGCGGTGGTACGCGACGATCTCGTCCACCGAGCCGGCGACGGTCACCCTTTCGGGCGTCTGCAGTCCCCACTCCCTCAGGGCGGCGACCCCCTCCGAGTCGGTCTCGAAGGTGACGCCTCGCACGTCCATCACGTCGTAGGCCAGCACGGTCAACGGGCGGCTGGCCGTGATCCGCGAATCCAGCTGCCGGAGCGCGCCCGAAGTCGCGTTGCGCGGGTTCTGGTACGGCGCCTCCCCCGCCTCGATGCGCCGCTGGTTGAGCGTCTCGAAGTCGCTCAGGTACATCATCGCCTCGCCCCGCACGGAGAGGAACGCGGGGGCCGGACGCTCCCGTTCACTGAGGCGCAGGGGCACGGTGGGGATCGTGCGCACGTTCTCGGTCACTCCCTCGCCCACCCGTCCGTTGCCCCGCGTCACCGCCCGCTCCAGCACCCCGCTCACGTAGACCAGCTCCAGGGACGCGCCGTCGAGCTTGGGTTCCAGGATGTACAGGATCTCCTCGTCCCCGAGCGCCTTGCGCAGCCTCTCGTCGAAGCGCCGGACGTCGGCCGGCTCGCGAGCCGAGTCCAGTGACAGCATGGGCGACGCATGCTCGATGCTGGGAAGGCTCTCCAACGGGTCCGCACCCACTCTCCGTGTGGGCGAGTCGGGAGTGACAAGGGCCGGATGGGCCGCTTCTAGTGCCTGCAAGCGCCGGAAGAGCGCATCGTACGCCGAGTCGGAGATCTCGGGGCGGGACTCGACGTGGTAGAGACGGTTGTGGCGTTCGATCTCCGGGCGGAGCCGCGCGACCTCGGCGGCGGCCTCGTCGAGGCTCAATCCCTGCGGGTCAACTCCGCCGGATACCTGCGAACCGGCCTCCCGGGCGTCGTTCGGGGTCATGGAAAACGCTAATCCGGCCCGCCCCTTCTGTCCACGCGCCCGTCATCCGTCTTACATTGGGGTCTCTGCCCAACACAAGCACCAAGCTCCGACCCGGAGGTCCGAATGGAGTTCCCGCGCGGCCCGATCCGCATGTTCGCATTCCTTGCAGCCATCGCCCTGTCCCTTCCCGCCGCCCTCTCCGCCCAGATGGAGACCACCACGCCCCGCGGCGCCGACGAGGGAGACGGCCCACACGAACGCCTGATCCTGCGCGGCGCCACCATCATCGACGGCACGGGAGCGCCCCCCATCGGCCCAGTGGATATAGTGATCGAGGGTGATCGTATAACCCAGATCCAGACAGTTGGATATCCCGGCGTCCCCATCAACGATAGCCGCCGGCCCTCGGGCGCCACCAAAGAGATCGACATGACGGGCATGTACATCCTGCCCGGCTTCGTGGACATGCACGCGCACACCGGCGGCGCGGGCAAGGCGCCCCAGCCCGAGTACGCCTACAAGCTGTGGATGGGGCACGGGATCACCACCTCGCGCGGCGTCGGCCACGGCCCGATGATGTGGGCGCTGCAGGAGAAGGCCCTGGCCGAGCGCAACGAGATCGTGGCCCCACGCATGTTCACCTATGCGCGCCCGGGCGAGGCCTGGGACGAGGGCCCGGTGGACTCCCCCGAAAAGGCGCGCGAATGGGTCCGCTGGGCCGCTGGCGTCGACGTGGACGGCGCGAAGATCGACGGCCTCAAGCTCGGCGCGATGGACCCCGAAATCATGGCCGCGGTGATCGACGAGGGTAAGAAGCACGGCCTCGGCAGCGTCGCCCACCTCGGCCAGATGGGCGTGGTGCGCATGACCGCGCTTGACGCCGCCGAAGTCGGCCTCGACATGATGACCCACTACTACGGCCTCATGGAGTCGATGCTGACCGAGTACAGCGTCCAGGACTGGCCCCTCGACTACAACTACCAGGACGAGCAGCACCGCTTCGGCAACGTGGGCCGCCTCTGGTATCAGGCCGCCGAGCCCGGCTCGGAGCAGTGGAACGACCTGATCGACCGCTTCCTCGAACTCGGCTTCGGCCTCGACCCCACGATGACCATCTACGAGGCCAGCCGCGACGTGATGCGCTCCCGCGAGGCCGATTTCCACGAGGAGTACACGCTCCCCAGCATGTGGGATTTCTACCAGCCGTCGCGCATCGCGCACGGCTCCTACTGGTTCTACTGGACCACCGAGGACGAGTACCACTGGAAGCGCTTCTTCCAGAAGTGGATGCACTTCCTCAACGACTACAAGAACGCCGGCGGCCGCGTCACGACCGGCTCCGACTCCGGCTTCATCTACAAGCTCTACGGCTTCGACTACATCCGTGAGCTGGAGCTGTTGCGCGAGGCCGGGTTCCACCCCGTCGAGGTCATCCGTTCGGCGACCCTCTTCGGTGCGGAGGAGCTCCACGACCCGAAGGGCGCGAAGATCGACTTCGGGATCCTGCGGGAGGGGCTCAAGGCGGACATGGTGGTGGTGGACGAGAACCCGCTGCAGAACCTCAAGGTCCTCTACGGCAACGGCAGCGTGAAGCTCAACGACCAGACCGGCGAGGTGGAACGAGTGGGCGGGATCAAGTATACAATTAAGGATGGGATCGTCTACGACGCGCAGAAGCTGCTGGCGGACGTGCGCGAGATGGTCAGAAAGGCGAAGGAGGCCGCGGCGATTTCGGACGGGGGAAACCAGCCGGGTTGACACCGGAGGAGTACATCGCACCTTACCCAATGTGCAGGACGACGCGGAACGCGGAGAAAGCCGTGGCGGTTTCGGACGTAGGTAGCCGAGGGACTCCACGACCACCTGTGAACGGGAGCGCAGAATGACCAGCAGCTACATCGGCGGAAGTATCCTGCGACACGGTCCTCGCCGCGTCCTCACGGCCCTGAGCGTCACCCTGGTTTTCGCGCCCGGTCTCCGGGGCCAGGAGCCGGAGACACAGGATGCCCCGGTGTTCGACTTTGGTCAGCTCAACTTCGCCGTGGGTGCGAGAGCGGAATTCTACGGGCTGCCGTCTCCGGGTGCGAGCTTCCAGGCGACCTGGGATACCCCTGGCGACAGAGGCTCCTGGCTGGGAGCGCAGCTCCACGCCCAAGTGGTGCGCTTCGAGGGCCATGCCGAAGCCATTGAAGCCGATATTATCCGGCGCGACTATCACTTCGCCGCCCGCTTCAAGGCGGGATTCGGGAGAGGCGACGGCCCGCTCTTCTACACTTTCGCCGAGGCCGGGGTCGGCGTGATCGGCACCGCACCCGAGGTCCAGCGGGGGGACACCTACCTGCTGTCCGGGGCCGGAGCGGGTGTGGGGATCACGCTCCTGCCGATCACCTTTGCGCTCGAAGGCACCCTCGGAAGGGCGAACCGTCCCAGTCTTGACTTGGCGGACTCGTTCGTAATGACGCTCTCGTACAACATCCCCTGACGACCCCGCCAACGCGCCAATGGTCGGAAAGGGCATGGGTACACGCGGAAGAAGGAGAGGCAGATGAAGGACAGAACAGCAAACAGCGTGAGCCCGTGGCTGTTGGTCGTGGCACTGGCGTGGAGTGGGCTCGCCACACCCCGGCTGCAGGCCCAGGAGTTGGATGCGGACCGCGCCCCGGGTGGGGAGACACCGGAGAGTTCACTGCTTGGTGTGCTGGTGGGCATGCGGGGGGAGTTCTACGGTCTGACCTCGCCGGGCGCCAGTCTCGATCTGGTTCTCAACGCGTCCAACACACCGGTCTGGATGTCGCTGCAGTTCCTCGCTCAGATGACTCGCTGGAATGTTGAGTTCATGGAAGTGGTCCGGCGCAATCACAGGTATTCGGGCCGCGTCCGAATCGGCTACGGCAGGCGGCAGGGGCCAAGGGTGTACGCCCTCTTCGAAAGAGGCGCGGGAACCATCATGGAGCCGGAAATCTGGCACGGAGACACTTTTTCGGTGATCGCCGGCGGACTGGGTCTCGGGTGGACGCTCGGCCGGGTCACTGCCTCGGTCGAGGGCGGGCTCGGAAACAGGACCAGGTATCTGCCGGAGCGGTATCGCAGCTTGGGCGTATCGCTCCAGTATCATCTCTTTCAGACCAGCCTGCGGTAGCCAACGGCGACCGATTCGCGGGGAGCCGGCGGGCAGGCCGGCAGCGTTACCTCCCGGGGGAAACCGGCACGGGACAAACGCCGTAGAATCCCACGACGGACATCGCTCATTCGTAGCTGGAGAGGGTATCGTGGGTTTGACAAGATTTGGCGTAGCGCCGTGGTTCGTGGCAGGCGTGCTGGCGGCAGGGGCGTTCGCCGCGCCCGGCCTCAATGCCCAGGAGGTGGGGCCCCCTCACGATGGGGCGACGGTGAACGGCCCGCATTTCAATGTCCTCGCGGGCCTGCATCTACCGCTGGGTGCCAGTCTGGATCTGGCCATGAACGGGTCGCGGGTACCCGTCTGGGTGTCCGCGCAGTTCATGATCCAGATGCATCACTTCGAGCAGCGATCGGAACCCTGGCGGGGCCAGTACAGCCCACTTGAACGCCGACGTGCCGCGATTCGTGCGGCCCGGTTCCGGCTGGGTCTCGGCAAGGTCCGGGGACCCCGCATCTACGCGGTCCTCGAGGCGGGGGTCGGAGTCATCGCGCCATCCGAGACCTGGGACAGGGAAAGCTATGGCTTCGTGGGTTTGGGACCGGGCCTGGGCTGGGCCTTCAGGAGATGGACGGTATCCATCGACGGCACCATCGGCGAGACCTCTGACAACAAGTTTCATGTTGGTGGAGCCTTGTCCCTCCAGTACCATCTCCGGCGGCACAACTGACGTTGGCTGAGTCTTCATGTTCTTCGATGTCGCTGCAGTATCGTATCTTCTGATCAAGACCCGCACCGGTCGCGGAAGCGTGACTGACGCCGAATCGCAAGGCGACCGCGTACACGGAGCCCCTCGCCTTTCACGGCTGCCAGCCAGTGACACCTTCAAGCCCCGACCCGTCCGGAAGAATCATCCTCTCCGACAACCTCTCCGTCCTGCAGGAGATTGACGCGGGCAGCGTCGACCTCATCTACATCGACCCGCCCTTCAATACGGGCAGAACCCAACACCGCACCAGCATCCGGGTCGAGCGCGACGAGGGCGGGGACCGTACCGGCTTCCAGGGCGTTCGCTACCGGACCGAGGTCGTCGGCCGCAGCGGGTACGACGACCGCCACGACGATTACCTGGCCTTCCTCGAACCTCGTCTCCGTGAGGCACACCGTGTCCTCACCCACACCGGCTCCTTCTTCCTCCACATCGACTACCGAGAGGCCCACTACTGCAAGGTCCTGCTCGACGAGATCTTCGGCCGCGCATCGTTCATGAACGAGATCGTCTGGGCGTACGACTACGGTGCCCGCTCGAAGCGGAAGTGGCCCGCAAAGCACGACACCATCTTCTGGTACGCGAAGGACCCTCGCGTCTACACCTTCAACTTCGACGAGATGGACCGCATTCCGTACATGGCGCCGGGACTGGTCGGCAAGGAGAAGGCCGCCCGCGGCAAGACCCCCACAGACGTGTGGTGGCACACCATCGTGAGCCCCACCGGCAGTGAGAAGACCGGGTATCCGACACAGAAGCCCCTGGGGGTGCTGGAACGTATCGTCAAGGTGCACTCGAACCCGGGCGACATCGTGCTGGATTTCTTCGCGGGGAGCGGTACGACGGGCGAGGCGGCGGCGCGCAACGGGCGCCGATTCATCCTGATCGACTCCAATCCGGAAGCCGCGCGCGTGATGTCCGCCAGGCTGGCGCGTTTCGGGGTCGAGTGCGCGGGCTTTCGGCGCGTGCCAGAAGCTGAATAGATTGCCTCAGCCGGCGCGGCCGCCTCACCATGGCCGCCACTCGCAACGAAGGAGCAGGCATGGGTAGCGACTCGGCGAAACCCGGACGGCGGAACAGCTTCCGTGATCCGACCGCACTCGCGAAATGGGTCCGGGGCTTTCTCTGCGCCTACGTCGCTCTCAACCTGGCCTGGATCCGCGTTCATGCGACAGCGTACCAGGAGCTGGTCACTGGCGGGGCGGTGCTCCCGTGGCCGCTGCGCCTCGGTCTGGCCTTCGTCGGACTGATCGGATTGATCCTGGTATTCGTCTGGGTCTACAGAGCCCACCACAACGCTGAGCAACTGGGCGCAACCGGGTTGAAGTTCTCGCCCGGATGGTCGGTCGGATGCTATTTCGTTCCGGTGATCTGGTTCTGGAAGCCCTACCAGGCGATGAAGGAAGTCTGGCAGGCCAGCGCCAGACCGTCCGGGTGGACGCGCCAGCCGGGATCAGTCCTCCTCAGGTGCTGGTGGATGTGCTGGCTTCTCGCGTTCTTTGCCGAGCAGGCCGTATCCCTGGCGGTAGGCACGTTCGGCGTGATGTCCGATCCCAGGGCGGTCGAGGTCGGCGCCGCTCTTGCCACCAACGCGGTCGAAGTCCCGCTCACCCTGTTGCTGCTCGTCATCATCGGCAGGGTGAACCGCATGCAGATGGAGCAGTATCGGAGACAGATCGCGGTCGGCAGGATGCGCGCCACTCACGAGGTGGAGCAATTAGGCGGTGGGCTGCGCCAATCGCCGACCTGAGTCTCAGCCCTCCTCGCTCAGCTTCACCGCCGTACCGTAACACATCATCTCGGCCGCCCCCTTGCTCACCTCCGCCGACTGGAATCGGATCGCCAGAATCCCGTTCGCCCCCAGAGCCCGCGCGTCGGCGACCATCCGGTCCACCGCCTGTTCCCGCACCTCCGCCATGAGCTTGGTGTATTCGTACACCTCGCCGCCCGCCAGATTGCGCAGGCTGGCCATAATGTCCTTCCCCACGTGGCGCACGCGGACGGAACTCCCCCTCACCAGTCCAAGGGTGCGTTCAACGCGGTGTCCGGCCACGGTTTCGGTCGAGGCGAGGATCATCGGTGGACGTTCCTGTACGGGTCGGAGCCGTACTCCCGGTACCGGTCCCAGATCACCTGGGCGAGAAGAACCAGAATCCCGATGACCACGGCCCCGGCCGCCAGCTTGACCGCGATTGCCGACGGCGACTTCACGAACGTCCAGATCCCGTAGGCACTCCAGCCCATGAACCCGGCGATCGTCAATCCCCAGCCCACCGGCATGGTTATCCGGGTGCGGATGCGGTTCCACACCGAGTCTCCGTCCTGCGGCGCAAACGAGAGGTCCCGGAAGTCCGCCTTCATGGAGCGGAAGATGGCGAACTCGCGGCGGAGTTCGCTGGACGCCTCCAGACGGCCCTCGATGGCTGTCCTCTCCTCGGGCGTCACTTCGCCGTCGAGGAACCGCATGAGGTCCTCGTGGCTCACCGTCTGTTGTGTTCTACCGTCCATGGCCAATCTGCCTCGGAGGGACCGTAAATCGTTTCATCCGTGGGGCTTTCACGGATAGGTGACCCCGGCGGCACGTAACTCCGCCGCCAGCGCCCGCCGCGCGTGGAAGAGCCGGCTCGCGACCGTCCCTTCCGGGATGTTCAATATCCTCGCGATCTCGCCGTAGCGAAACCCTTCGATTTCCTTCAGTACGAGTATCTCGCGATGATCTTCACTCAGACGCTCCAGTCCCTTCCACAGGAGTTCCTTCGCCGCCTTGCGTTCGGCGTGTCGCTCCGGGCTGTCCTCCGGGTTGCCGGGCTTCATCTCCAGGCCCTGGTCCAGCGCCTCCATGTTGAACCTGACCTTCCGGCTGCGCAGCGCGTCCCGGCACTGGTTCCGAAGGATCTGGAAGAACCAGGGGGCGAACCGCCGCTTGAGGTCGAACCGGGAAAGGTTCTGCCACGCCTTCACGAAAGCGTCCTGCAGGGCGTCCCGGGCGTCGTCCGGGTTGCCCATCATGCCCAGGGCGATTCGCATGCCCGGATGTTCGTACGCCCGGACGATCGGCTCAAAAAACCGGGAATTGCCCGCCTGGCACTTCCGCAGGAGTTCCCGTTCCAGGTCAGGGAGCAATCTGTCTCCAGGTCGAGTCGAACGTCACGCCGGCACCTCCGGTCCTACGGTTTCCGCACGCATATCATTCTAACGTGAAACGGGCGGACGGGCCCGGGGGTGGCTGGCAATTGGCGCGACAGTCCGACGGGCCGGGCCGGTGGCGGTGCCACGCGATATGCGTCCGCCCGCACTTCTGGCGGTGACCCCCGCGAACGCCCATCTTGCGGTGCCCACCAGTCATCTGAATCCCCATCGGACAGCCAAGCATGGAATCGACACGCTCCAGGTACGGACGCGCCCTCATCATGACCATCGCCATCGCTTCACTCACGGCCGCTCTCGCCCACGGCGCGACCGCCCAGGAAGTGGAGCGCAATGCCGGGCTTTTCACCTCCCCGACCTACCCCGCCGGCTTCGACGAAGAGGCCACCTACTACCCCGAGGCGCTCGGGCCCCTGACCCGCGCGATCACCACCGCTTCGCCCGAGGCGCAGAAGTTCTTCGACCAGGGCATCCAGATGATGTACGCCTTCACCCCGCTGCGGGCGGCGCGCTCCTTCCGGCAGGCCCAGAGAGAGGACCCGAATTGCGCGATGTGCTTCTGGGCCGAAGCGTGGGCCTGGGGACCCTACCTGAACGGTCCGATGGGCCGCGACGACGCACCGCGGGCCTACGAGAACATCCAGAAGGCGAAGAAGCTGGCGGGTGACCACGCCAATGACGTGGAGAGGGCGCTGATCGAGGCCATGGCGATCCGCTACGAGGAGGAGCACGACAGCGACACCCGCAGGATGCTGGATTCGGCGTACGCGCGCGCGATGGCCGAGGTCTACGAGCGGTTCCCGCACGATCTGGACGTGGGGACGCTCTATGGCGAATCGCTCATGCTGCTCGAGCCGCGGCGCGGCCGCTGGGACATCGAGAAGCCGGCCGTGCAGAAGATCCACACCGTCCTCGAGGCCGTCCTGGCCATGGACATCACACACCCCGGAGCCTGCCACCTCTACGTCCACGCCACCGAACCCACGGTCAAGCCCGAGAAGGCCGAGGCGTGCGCCGACCACCTCGGCGCCTCGATCCCCGGGGCGAGCCACATCCAGCACATGCCGTCCCACACCTACAACCGGATCGGGCGCTGGGGCGACGCGGTGCGGGGCAACCTCGCCGCGTGGCACACCGACCAGCGCGCCGAGGAGGACCTCGCGTGGGCAATCTACCCGTCGCACAACCTCCACATGCTCCTCTTCGCCGCGTCGATGGACGGACAGGGGGCGATCGCCATCCAGGCGGCGAAGGATTACGGGAAGATCGTGGGGGGCGGCGCCTTCTACCACGCGCTCACCCTGTTCCGCTTCGGCCGCTTCGACGAGATCCTGGAGATGGACGACCCACCCGACCGGACGATCCAGCGGGGGTTCTGGGATTTCGCCCGCGGGTACGCATACCTCCGCACCGATGAGCCGGGACGCGCCGAAGTCTACCTGGAGAAGGTGAGGCGCGCGGTGGAGAATGCGGACGAAAATGCGAGCTTCCGCGGCCATTCGGCGAAAGACCTTCTGGGCACGGTGGCCGGCATTCTGGAGGGCGAGATCCTGCGCCACGAAGGCGACAACGAGGGGGCGGTCGCCGTTCTTGAGACCGCAATCGAGCACGAGGACGACCTGCGCTACGACGAACCCGAACCGCTCAACTTCTCGGCGCGCCACTGGCTGGGGGATCTGCTGCTGGACATGGAGCGCTACGAGGAGGCGGAAGCGGTGTTCACGGCCGCGCTGGAGGACCATCCCATGAACGGCTGGTCGCTGTACGGGCTGGAAGAGGCACTGCGCGCCCAGGGCAAGGGGAAGCAGGCGGACGAGGTCCACAAGCTCTTCCTGGAAGCATGGGCCCGGTCGGACACGTGGATCAGGGGGGCGGTCTTCTAGAAAGCACACAAGGGCACCATCCGACGCTACCGTGGGTTGGCATGCCGCGCCCCCCCCAACCCCGCGCCTCGCCGCTCTCGCTGCGCGGTGCGGCCACGTCCACGCAAAGGAAGGTCCCGCGTTTCAGCCGGGGTGTTGGAAGGCGATCCGCACGAAGTCCCATGCTTCCATTCCCATGTCCCAACCCGGGTGTTAAGCTGGAGAGTTGCCCCGGTTCTCGCCTTGGAACGAATACCATTCATGCTGCTTCACGGAGCGTTTTCCAACACACCTCTGGATCGCGATTCGCTCGCACAGAGCACGCTCGACATCGCCAATCGGTCAAGGACCAACCATTTTCCGTGGACGGGACAGTTCTCGCCGCAGTTCGCGGAGGCCGTATTGTCGGCCTACGGACCGGCGGAAGGCGTCGTTCTGGACCCCTTTGTCGGCAGCGGCACTTCGCTGGTCGAAGCCGCCCGGTTGGGGTTGGCCGCCAGCGGTGCGGACCTGAACCCCGCGGCGTTGGCCTTGGCCCGAGTCTACGAACTCGTCAACTTGGAGCGACAGGACAGAGCGCTGGTACTCGGCGAGATGGAGGGCACGCTCGCCGAGGGAATCGGCCCACCGCACGGTCCGCTGTTCTCGCCTGCCTCTGAAGCGAAGTCGTGCCGTGCCAACATCGAGGCCACTCTCGTCGAGATGTGGCGGGACGCTAGATACAAGCCCATGGAGATCCTGGCGGCGGCTCTCGTGGTTCTCTGTGATTTCCACCAAAAGCACCTCGATGCCGACAAGGTCCACGCGACCTGGCTGCGTCTCGCTCGAATCGTGCGGACGCTTCCCGAATCCCCGTCACCGATCAACGTCTCTCACGCGGACGCGCGGGACCTCCCCATGGATACGGATTCGGCGGATCTGGTGTTCACGTCGCCTCCATACATCAACGTCTTCAACTACCACCAGAAATACCGACGATCCGTGGAGGCCCTCAACTGGAACATCCTTGCCGTCGCGAGGTCTGAGATCGGTTCCAATCGTCAGAACCGCGGGAACCGCTTTCTTACGGTCGTCCAATACTCCTTGGATATGGCGTTGGCAATCCGGGAGGCGGCCCGTGTCACCAGACGCCGCGGTCGGCTGATCTTCGTCCTTGGGCGCGAGTCCAAAGTACGGGGTACGGCCTTCTACAACGGTGAACTGATCGCGGAACTGGCGGTACGATGTGTGGGGCTTACCCTGGAACGGCGTCAGGAGCGGGTATTCCAAAACCGCTATGGAGCAGACATATACGAGGACATCCTGCACCTCCGTGCTGCTCGCGAGGTCCCGGAGGAAAGTGCCTGCCTGCTGGCAGCGAGGCATGTCGCGGGGGAGGTCCTGGGCCGGACCGCCGCCTGCCTCCGGGCACCGGAAAAGGAACGTCGAGGACTCGACGAGGCGATCAAGCGACTGTCGGAAGTGTCGCCGTCGCCGATGCTCGCTACTCCGAAACCAGGGGTTCACGCCGGATCGGCGGTCATGAGATGAGTCATCCGACCCCGCACGGAGACAAGCTCCGAGCACTCATGAAGAATGCGAAGCTACCCGCCGCAGACCGGCCGCGCGTTCGTTCCGCCATCCGGAGGTATCACGCCTGGGTAGCCGAGTTGGAAGCAATCGAAGGGACCGGCGACAGCCTCCTGGCGCCGATGGTGGCTTCGCTGAACCGTTACAAGACTTCGATTGACCTGGATCTGGTGTTCGACAGCGAAGACGACTTCCTGTACCGCCAAAAGGGGCAGCTGAAGCTCGACAATACGATAGTGGAGGAGTTCATGCCATGGCTGGTGGAACGCGTATTGGCGGATCTCATTGCTGGACGCGGGCTTACCATGGGACCGGCAAACTGCTTCGCCCAGCTACGCTTCGATTCGGATCCGCAGAGAGGCGAGATCGGCGGCGGGATGGGTGTCCGATCGAAGGATCAAGACTTTGTGATGGCCCGCCCCCTGTTCCTGAAGGCGTCTCACGATCGGGGGTTCAAGGAGAGCATCGAGGCACAGACGCACTTGGCCTACGTGGCTGCGGAAATCAAGACGAATCTGGACAAGACGATGTTCCAGGAGGCAGTCGCGACGGCCAACGATCTAAGGGGGGCTGTTCCGAATTCGCGTTATTTCCTGCTTTGCGAATGGCTGGACATGACTCCGATCAGCACTACAGCCACACCGATCCAGGAAGTCATCGTCCTGCGGAAAGCCAAGCGAATCTCGTCGAACATTCGAAGGGGCTTTTCCACGGTAGCGGGCCGAAGATCCGCACGGGCCGAGTTTTGGCGGTTTCTCGCGAGACACCCTTTCGCTCCGAACTCGTTCGAACGCTTTCTCGGTCACATCAGGACTCTTCTCGGCGACGGCGAGGAGAATGAGGATCTCGCGCTGGGACGTGGCTGGTTCTGACCCAACCGCTCACCACGCCCTCCTTCGTTGACGACCGTCCCCCGCCCCGGTAGCTTTCAATCCCCAATCAATAATCATTATTCCTAATTCCGACAGTCAGGAGCATAGCGGGATGGACGATTCCCACATCCTCACCGTGACCGGCCTCGAGGCCGAAGTCGCGGACGAGGATCTCGATATTCTGAAGGGCGTCGACCTCGCGATCAGGCCGGGAGAAATCCACGCCATCATGGGTCCGAACGGATCCGGCAAGAGCACGTTGGCGAAGGTCATCGCTGGTCATCCGGAGTACGAAGCCACCGGTGGCAGCGTGGAGTTCCGGGGTGAGGACCTGTTGGAAATGGAGCCCGACGAGCGCGCCCAGGCCGGTGTCTTCATGGCCTTCCAGTACCCCGTCGAAATCCCCGGCGTCTCGATCGCCAACTTCCTGCGCACCGCGCTCCAGTCCCGACTGGAAGACGGCGAGGAGCTGGACCTCTTCGACTTCCAGGAGCTGCTCATGGAGCGCATGGAACTCCTGGACATGGACGTCGCCTTCGCGCAGCGGCCCGTCAACGACGGTTTCAGCGGCGGCGAGAAGAAGCGCAACGAGATCCTGCAAATGGCGGTGTTGCAGCCCGCCCTGGCGGTGATGGACGAAACGGATTCCGGACTCGACATCGATGCCCTCAAGGTCGTGGCGCACGGTGTGAACACGCTCAAGGAAGAGAGCCCGGAGATGTGCGTGCTTCTGATCACCCACTACCAGCGGATCCTGGACCACATCGTTCCCGACAGGGTACACGTCATGGTGGACGGCAGGATCGTGGAGTCGGGCGGCCCCGAGGTCGCGCTGGAGCTCGAAGCGCAGGGATACGAGGAATACCGGAAGGCCCACGCAGCCTGACCGCACCGCACATATGAATCCGCCGGTCCCGGCAATCGGGTTCGGCACACGCAGCCCGCGGGCTGCAGGGAGGGATGGATGCCCAGCAACGAAGTCATTCAGGGACTGGGACTCGACGACTACAAGTTCGGATTCGTCACCGACTCGGAGCCGGTCTTCAAGACGCGGCCTGGGCTCGACGAAGAGGTGGTCCGACAGATTTCGGCCCGCAAGGACGAGCCCGAGTGGATGCTGAAGCGCCGGCTGAAGGCGCTGAGGATCTACGAGGCGAAGCCTATGCCCCAGTGGGGCGGCGACCTCTCCGAACTCGAGGAGACGCTGAGTCAGACCTACTTTTACTCGAAACCTCAGGAGCAGATGGAGCGCTCCTGGGACGACGTTCCGGAGAACATCAAGGAGACCTTCGAGCGGCTGGGGATTCCCGAGGCCGAGCGGAAGATTCTGGCGGGGGTCGGGGCGCAGTACGATTCCGAGATGGTCTACCACTCGCTGAAGGAGGAGTGGGAGTCGAAGGGCGTGATCTTCGATTCGATCGAGGACGGGCTCAAGAACCACCCCGAGCTGTTCCGAAAGCACTTCGGGACGGTGATCCCGGCGGCCGACAACAAGTTCGCGGCGCTCAACTCGGCGGTGTGGTCGGGTGGGTCGTTCGTCTACATCCCGCCGGGCGTGCAGCTGGAGACCCCGCTGCAGGCGTACTTCCGGGTCAACCAGGAGCGGCTGGGGCAGTTCGAGCGGACGCTGATCATCGCCGGTGAAGGGTCGCGGGCGCACTACATCGAGGGGTGTACGGCACCGGTCTACTCGACGGATTCGTTCCACTCGGGCGTGATCGAGATCGTGGTCAACCGGGACGCCTACTTCCGGTACACCACGATCCAGAACTGGTCGAACAACATGTACAACCTGGTCACGCAGCGGGCGCTGGTGCAGCAGGGCGCGCACATGGAATGGCTGGATGGGAACCTGGGCTCCAAGCTGACCATGAAGTACCCGTCCTGCTACCTCATGGGCGAGGGCGCGCACGGCGAGATCCTGTCGATTGCGTACGCGGGTGACGGGCAGCACCAGGACACGGGCGGCAAGGTGATCCACGTGGCGCCCAGGACGACCTCGAGCATCGTGTCGAAGTCGATCTCGAAGGGGACGGGGCGGTCATCGTACCGCGGGCTCTGCAAGGTGTATGACGGTGCGACCCATGCCCGCTCGAACGTCGAGTGCGACGCGCTGCTGATCAACGAGACTTCGCGGACGGACACCTTCCCGTACATCGAGATCGACGAAAAGAGCGCGACGGTGGGCCACGAGGCCACGGTGTCGAAGGTGGGGGACGAGCAGCTCTTCTACCTGATGAGCCGCGGCATGGACGAGGCCGAGGCGATGGCGCTGATCGTGCGCGGGTTCATCGAGCCGATCGCGAAGGAATTGCCGCTCGAGTACGCGGTCGAGCTGAACCGGCTGATCGAGCTGGAGATGGAAGGGAGCGTCGGGTGAGCCAGGCGACCGCCGTGCGCGAGGAGGTGCGCCGGGGAATCGGGCGGAGCGCCGTGATGGAGACGGGCGCCCGCGACCCGGCCTGGCTGAGGGCGCGCCGGGACGAGGCGTGGGACATCTACGAGGCCACGCCGCTGCCTTCCACGCGCTCCGAGGAGTGGCGCTATACCGACGTGGCGCGGCTGTTGCCTCTGGACTTGCTTACACCGACTGCGGGCGGCGCAATGGCCGGACGCCCGCTGCCGGACGGGTTGCGGCGCGCCATGGAGCAGGACCGGGAGAGCGCCGGACGCATTGTCGATGTGGACGGTTCGGTGGTCTCGGTAGAGCTGAATGAAGCGCTGGCCGCGCAGGGCGTGGTTCTCGCGTCTTTGCGGGAGGCCGCGCGTGCCGGGATACCCGAGGTGGAGGCCCTGCTGGCCACCGAAGCCGTACCCGCCTCCGACGGCAAGTTCGCCGCGCTCAATGCCGCGCTGTGGAGCGACGGAGTCTTCCTGTATGTCCCCCGTGGGGTAAGGGTGGACCGAACCATTCGGCTGAGCCGCTGGGTGTCGCGGCCGGGTACCGCGACCTTCACCCGCATCCTGATCGTGGCGGAGGAATTCAGCCAGCTCTCCTTCGTGGACGATATCCTGTCCCCCGATTTCTCTACCGTTACCCTGGCGAACACGGCGGTCGAGCTGTTTTCGCGGGGTGGCGCACAGGTGCAATACGTGTCGCTGCAGCGCATGGGCGAAGGAACAGTCTACCTGGCCAACCAGCGCACTCTGGCTGAGCGCGATTCCACACTGGACACGCTCAACGTGGCGCTCGGGGGATCGGTCGGCCGCGTGGACCTCAACGCGCGGCTCCTGGGTCCGGGGGCCAACAGCGACATGCTGGGGCTCTACTTCGGCGACGCGAACCAGCACTTCGATTTCAACACCAGCCAGGATCACGTGGCGCCCCACGCGCACAGCGACCTGCTCTACAAGGGTGCGCTGGATGGCGCCGCCCGCGGGGTATTCCGCGGCATCATCCGGGTACACGAGGGTGCGCAGGGCACCGACGCGTACCAGACGAACCGCAACCTGATCCTCTCCGACAGGGCGATCGCGACGTCTCTTCCCAATCTGGAGATCGAGGCCGATGACGTACGCTGTTCGCACGGCGCAACGGTGGGCCAGCTCGACGCGGAAGCCCTCTTCTACCTCATGAGCCGCGGGCTGCGGCGGGAACAGGCCGAACGGCTGGTGGTGCTCGGATTTCTCGGCGAGGTGCTTTCGAAGCTGCCGCTGGGCGGGGTGGTGGAGAAGGTCACCCAGGCCATCGAGGCGAAGCTTCGGTATGTTTAATCGACGCGCCGCCCCCACCCGCACCGAACCACGCTGGGCCCGCGTCGCGGCGGTCAGTGAAGTGCCGGAGGGCGAGATGAGGGGGGTGTCGACCGACAGCGGCCCCGTCGTGCTCGCCAATGTGGA
The DNA here is from genome assembly GCA_965211795.1 of Longimicrobiales bacterium. Lineage (GTDB taxonomy): Bacteria > Gemmatimonadota > Gemmatimonadetes > Longimicrobiales > Gaopeijiaceae > Bin94. Next base: position 470,078 of record OZ242973.1, on the reverse strand, counting down.
CGGCGACATCTACGCCCTGGAAGACCGGTGCTCGCACCAGGACTACCCACTCTCGGCCGGAGAACTCGAGGGAGACGAGCTGGAGTGCTCCTTCCACGGCGCCCGTTTCGACGTCTGCAGCGGCCGGGCCCTGCAGCTGCCGGCCATCACGCCGGTTCGGACCTTTCAGGTCGACGTGCGCGATGGCGACGTCTATCTCCGGCTCGACTGAGCGGCCCGAGACCGAAAGAACGGTCCCCGGCAGCAACACATCGTCCACCATGGACGTCGCCGCCGTGCGACGTGACTTCCCCATCCTCGACCAGACGGTCGACGGGAAGCCCCTGGTCTACCTGGACAACGCCGCATCCTCCCAGAAGCCCCGCCAGGTCATCGACGCGATCAGCGCCTACTACCTGAGCGATCACGCCAACGTCCACCGCGGGGTCCACGAGCTCGCCCGCCGGGCCACGGAGGCCTACGAGTCCAGCCGGGAACGGGTCGCGCGCTGGCTGAATGCGGCGGACTCGCACGAACTCGTCTGGACGCGGGGCACGAGCGAGGCGCTCAACCTGGTGGCCTTTTCCGTCGGCCGGGCCCGCGTGGGACAGGGCGACGAGATCGTCATCTCCGAGATGGAACACCACTCCAATCTGGTCCCCTGGCAGCTCCTGGCAGAGCGCAACGGGGCGCGCCTGCGATACGTCGGCCTGACCGACGACGGCCACCTCGATCTGGACCAGCTGGCCGCACTGCTGGGCGCGCGCACCCGGGTCGTCTCGCTGCCCCATGTATCGAACGCGCTGGGCACGATCAATCCGGTGCGCGAGATCGGGGCGCTGGTGCGGGAGAAGAGCGGCGCCGTCTACATCCTGGACGGCGCCCAGGGCGCGCCGCACCTGCCGGTTGACGTGCTGGAGCTGGGTTGCGATTTCTACGCGTTCTCGGGGCACAAAATGTGCGGCCCGACCGGGATGGGCGCGCTCTGGGGCCGGAAGTCGCTCCTTGAGGAGATACCCCCGTATCAGGGCGGCGGCGAGATGATCGAGCATGTGTACCGCGACCACAGCACCTGGGCCGAAGTGCCGCACAAGTTCGAGGCCGGGACGCCGAACATCGCGGGGGCTGTGGGAATGGCGGCGGCGGTCGACTACCTGGAAGGCGTGGGGCTGGACGCGGTCCATGAGCACGAGATGGCGCTCACGAGCACGGCGCTGGCGGGGCTGGCCGGTGTGGACGGGTTGCGAATCCTTGGGCCGCCCAACCCGGCCGAGCGGGCGGGTGCAGTCCCCTTTGTGATCGAGGGGACCTCCGCCCAGGACCTGGCCACCATCCTGGACGCGCAGGGCATCGCGGTGAGAGCCGGGCACCACTGCGCGCAGCTGGTCGTCGACCGCTTCGGGCTGACGGCAACAACGCGGGCATCCTTCTATCTCTACAACACCGTCCAAGAGGTGGAACGACTTGTCGACGGAGTGGAGACGGCTCGGCGCATCCTCCTCGGATAGTCGTTACTTTCGGAAGGCGCACCGGCGCGGGAAGCCGGAGCGCGGCCCGCACCGAGTGGACAGAAAGGAAGATCCGAGTGCCCAACATACCGAATCGTCATGCATTGACCCTCGTCACTCCCCTGCTCGTGTTGCTCGCGACCGCCTGCGGCGGCGATACGCGCGAGCTGGACCCCTATGTCTCGACCGAGAACCCCCGCGAGACGCTGACCGAACTGGACTACGGAAACCTGGACTCGGCGGAAATCCGCCTCAATCTCCCATGGTCCCGGAACAAGGTGTCCAGAGACCCAACCCCCGACACCCCGCCGGCCGTCCTGAGCGCGGTAACCACTGAATCGCTCGAGGGCTACGACCGCGTCGTCTTCACCTTCACCGAACGCTACCCGGGCTACGAGTTGTCGTACGCGACCGAGGGGGGCGGGGGATGCGACGGAACCGAGTCGGCGGGCGACGCCCCCGCACACCTTGTCGTGGAGTTCGACGGAGCGCTGTCAAACGAAGGTGGAACGCCGCTGGTGGAAGACCTCGACCGGACCCTGGACTTTCCGACATTGGGCGGCGCGGCCCAGGCCTGCGACGAAGGAGACCGGGTGAAGTGGATCCTGGCTGCGGGCGGCGAGGTCGACTACCGAATCCTCGAGATGCTGGGCACCCCTCGGCTGGTGGTGGATTTGAGGCATCCCTAGCCGCTTGTTCGCGGGGCAGACCCTGGACCGGAACTGAACCTGCGGGTCGTTCGGGCCGCAGGTCCCAACATCTGGATTGTCCGGGCCAGTTGCCGGGTATCGGCCGTTTGTATACACTGGCGAAAGTCAGGTATCGCCCGTGGGAGGTTGATGTGACGACAAGCGCGCCGAAATTCACCAGATCGCTCGTATGTACTCTCGCTTTGGCGGCCTTGCCCGCCGCGTGCGGGGATCCTGCCGAACCCGGCCCGATCGATCCGCCGCGCGACACCACCACGACCGGGGAACCCAGCGGCTTCAAGCCGTGCACCGACGGCATCGCCGGTGATTTCTCGTGCGGCGGCGTCGACCTGATGTCGCGGCTCACGCTCGCCGCAATGGACAACACGGGGGGGAGCGCAAACGACCTCTGGGGCTGGACCGACCCCGACACCGGCATCGAGTGGGCGCTGGTCGGTCACTCGCAGGGGACGGCCTTCATCAGCCTCGAGGACCCGGAACGGCCGGCCTACGCGGGACTGCTGCCCTTGACCGATGGGGCGAGCCCCAGCACCTGGCGCGACATCAAGGTGTACCGGGATCACGCCTTCATCGTGGCCGACGGCGCTGGGCGACATGGCATGCAGATCTTCGACCTCACGCAACTGCGCAACGTTTCGAATCCCCCGCAGAACTTCACCGCCAACACCACGTACGACCGGATCCACAGCGCCCACAACATCGTCATCAACGAAGAGACCGGCTTTGCATTCTCCGTCGGCGGAGGTGGGGGGGCCGACACCTGTGGCGGCGGCCTCCACATGATCGATATCCGTACCCCCACCGACCCTCAATTCGCGGGTTGCTTCGCCGACGAGTCCACCGGCAGAGTGCTGACCGGGTACGTTCACGACGCGATTTGCGTTGTATACCGCGGCCCAGATACCGAGCACCGGGGCAAGGAGATCTGCTTCGGCTCCAACGAGACGGCGCTGAGCATCGCCGACGTGTCGGACAAGGCCGATCCCGCGGCGCTGGCCGCGGTCTCCTATCCCGATGTGGGCTATACTCACCAGGGTTGGCTGGACGAGGAGCACGAGTACCTCTACATGAACGACGAGTTCGACGAGTACAGCAGGGGCAGGACGCGGACGCTGGTGTGGGACATCAAGGATCTGGACGATCCAATCGTCGCCACCGAATTCGAACACAGTACCTCCGTATCCGATCACAACCTCTATGTTGCGGGCAACCTGATGTACCAGTCCAACTACGCCGGGGGACTTCGGATCCTGGACATCTCCGACCGTGAGAATCCTGGGGAAGTCGCTTTCTTCAACACCGAGCCCGGCGCCGCCGACCAGCCCAGCCTCTGGGGCTCCTGGAGCAACTATCCCTTCTTCGCCAGTGGTGTGATTCCGGTGTCGTCGATGGGCGGGGGCGTCCTTTTCGTGAAGAGAGCGAACTAGCAGTCCAGCCCAGCGAACCATGAGACGAAAGCCGGTTCCCGCCCGCAGGCATCTCCACCCTCCGGGAGCTCGCGGACAAGGTCTTCCCGGACTCGCCCGTGTGTGGTACGCCCTCCCGCTCATCGCACTCGCGGGGTGTGCGGGCCACGACCTACCCGCAGACATCCTTCTGGCGGGAGGTTCCGCGCTGGATGGCACCGGCGACGACGCCACCGCAGCCGATGTCGCGGTGACGGGCGACCGCATTGTCTTCGTGGGCGACGCGACGGAAGCCGGGGTCGAGGCCCTGGACACCCTCGACGTGACCGGACTCATGGTAACGCCCGGGTTCATCGACATGCACTCGCACGCGGAGCTGGAAACCGATCATGGACGTGACGCGCGCGCCTTCCTGTTTCAGGGGATCACAAGCGTGGCGCTGGGGGTGGATGGGGGCGGGAGCGCGGAGGTGGCGGCACGGCTGAGCGGTTGGGAGGAGGACGGAATCGGTGTGAACGCCTTCCTTTTCGTGGGCCACAACTCGGTGCGGGCGTGGGTGATGGGGATGGAGGACCGCCCACCCGCTGCCGGCGAACTCGACGAGATGCGCGCACTGGTGCGCCAGGCCATGGATGAAGGCGCCCATGGGTTGTCGTCCGGGCTGTTCTACCTGCCGGGCAACTACGCGGAGACCGAGGAGGTCATCGAACTCAACCGGGTCGCGGCGGAGTACCCGGGGGCGATCTACGACACGCACGACCGGGACCTGGGCGCGGCCTACCCGCCGTTCGGGTATCTGAAGTCGACCGCCGAAGGGATCCGGATCGGGGAGGAGGCGGGGACGAAGGTCATCTTCAGCCATTTCAACGCCCAGGGCGCCCACAACTACGGCAGGGCGCACGAAGGGGCCGCGCTGATCGAGGCGGCACGTGCGCGTGGCGTCGAAGTCGCGGGCGCCCACCACTCCTACACCGCGACCCAGTCGAACCTTCGCTCCTACACGGTCCCGAGTTGGGCGGTGGAAGGGGGAGACACCGCAATGGTGCGGCGCTTCGACCACCCCGACACGGTGCAGATCATCGACCGGCAGACGCGCGAGATGCTCGCGATTCGGGGAGGCGCCGACAGGCTCCTCTTCGCGGACCAGCGACCCCGACTGAACGGCAGGACCCTCGCGGAGGTGGCGGACGAGTGGGGCATGCAGGCTCCCGCCGCCGCCCGGCGCATTCTGCGCGACGGCAACGCCGCGGTGATGAACCTCGGCCTCTACGACGGCGAGAACCTGCGCTACCTCGCCGGCCGCGACTGGATGATGACCTGCACCGACGGCCGCGACCCCGGCCCCACCCGTCCCGTCACCCACCCCCGCGCCTTCGGGTCCTTCACGAAGAAGATCCGCGACCTGGTGCTGGACGAAGAGCTGCTCACGCTGCCATACACCATCCGCTCGATGACCGGTCTCGCGGCCGACTTCCTGGGGTGGTCGGAGCGGGGGTATCTCCGCGAGGGATACCTGGCGGACATCACGGTCCTGGACCTCGAGACCCTCGACGACATGGCCACCTACGAGAACCCCCACCAGTACTCGCGCGGCACGGTACACGTACTCGTGAACGGGGCGTTCGCCATCCGTGACGGAGAGGCCACGCTGGCGCTCCCGGGGCGCCCGCTCGTTCGGGGAGGCGGCGCTTTCGATGGGGGGTAGTGAAGCCAACCCCGTGCTCGCCTCGCGCGACGGCCCCCTCCTCACGCTGGAGCTGAACCGTCCGCACAGGCTGAACGCGGTCAGCCTGCCCCTCTACGAGCGCCTGATCGCCGAGCTCGAGGGCGCGGACGCGGACCGGGAGGTGCGCTGCGTGATTCTCACCGGAACCGGGCGCGCGTTCTGTGCCGGAGCCGATCTGAAGGCCTACGGTGACCGTCAACCGTCGCCAGGGGAGCGGCAGCGCTACATCGAGATGGCCCAGCGCGCCAACCGCCTCATCCAGACGATCGGCACTCCTGTCGTCGCGGCGGTTAACGGCCACGCGATCGGCGCGGGGCTCGAGCTGGCCCTCTCGGCGGACTTCGCGATAGTCGCCGAAGACGCCAGGCTGCGGTTGCCGGAAGTCGCGCTCGGCACCTTTGTGGGCGGCGGCGTGGTATACACCCTGGCCGAACGGGTCGGCGTGCTGAAGGCTCGCGAGATCATCCTGCTGGGAGACTACTTCTCGGGCGCGGAAGCGGCGGCGATGGGCGTCGTGAACCGGGCCGTCCCGGAGGGGGAGGTTTTCATCAAGGCCACCAGCCTCGCGTACCGTCTGGCGGGTCTCGCCCCGATCCCCCTGGCGGCGGCCAAGAAGCTGATCGGACCCGCCGCGGCCCTCTCCCGGGAAGAGGCGCTGGAACGGGAGCGCGCCGCGCTGGAGGAGATCTTCGGCACGGCGGACTGGCGTGAGGGTCTCGCCGCCTTCCACGAAAAGCGACCGCCCAGGTTCAAGGGGAAGTGAAGGGTCGCGAAGATAACATGTCATGTGTAGATGACATAATGTCAACTGTAGATGACATTTCGGCGCTCCACCGCATCTTCGAACCTCGCTCGATCGCGGTCGTGGGAGCCAGCGCGAACCCCACCAAGCGGGGCCACCAGATTCTCCGCGCCCTGGACGAATCGGGGTACGAGGGGAAGGTCTACGCGGTAAACCGGGGCGGCGGGAGGATCCTGGGACGGCCGGTGTACACTGCCGTGGACGAGCTGCCCGAGGCCGCCGACCTCGCGGTCCTCTGCACCCCGGCCGCCGCCGCCCCCGGACTGGTGCGCGCCTGCGGGGAACGCGGGATCGCGGGCGCGGTGGTGCTCGCGGTGGGCTTCGGCGAGTCGGGGGAAGACGGCGTACGGCTGGAGGAGAGGCTGCAGCAAGCGGGCCGCGAGTCCGGCGTCCGCATCGTCGGACCCAACACCTCGGGTCTGCTCAACCTCCCGCGCGGCGTCAACCTGATCGGCGCCCGGGGGGTGCGTCCGGGCGGGATCGCCCTGCTGGTCCAGTCGGGCAACATCGCCCTCGACCTCATGACACAGGTCACCGAACGCTCGAGGATGGGCATCTCGATCTGCTGCGGCCTCGGCAACGAGGTCGATGTCGGTTTCGGCGAGGTGCTGGACTACCTGGGCGACCACCACGAGACGCGGGTCGTCGTCGCGCACATCGAGGGGTGCAGGGATGCGCGGGCGCTCCTCCGCGCAGCCTCCGCGGTCACTCGGAAGAAGCCCGTCGTGGTGATCAAGTCGGGGCGGACCGCGGCCGGTGCCGACGCGGCGCTTTCGCACACGGGCGCCGTCGCGGGCCCCTACGACCGGCTGAGCGCCGGGCTGGCCCAGGCCGGGGCGGTCGAGGTGCGGCGCACCGATGAGCTGCTGCCCGTCGCCGCCGCGCTGGGGTACCAGCCGCCGGGGCCCGCCGGAACCGGCGTCACGATTCTGTCGGACGGGGGCGGGCAAAGCACCCTGGCGGTCGACGCGTTGCACGAGATGGGGGTCACGCTGGCGGAACTCGCGCCGGAGACCTCCGCCGGGCTGAGGACGCTGCTCGGACCCGCCGCGGCCGTTCGCACACCCGTCGACGTTGCCGGCGCCGCCGACGCCGACCCGGGAGCCTTCGCGCGGGCGCTCGAGGTCCTGGCAGCGGATCCCGGGGTGGGGGTCGTGCTGCTGGTCGGCCTTTTCGGGGGTTACGCGATTCGCTTTTCGGCGGGGCTCGCGGAGGCGGAGGGCGGGGCGGCCCGGTCGATGACGGCGACGATGCGCGGGCTCGGCAAGGGGCTGGTGGTGCACTCCCAGTATGCGTCGCATGAGAGCGCTGCGCTGGATGCTCTCCGTGAGGCGCACGTGCCGGTGATCGGGTCGCTGGACGTGGCGTGCCGGGCGGTGGCCGAAGTGCACCGCCGCGGGGTGAGTTTGGCGCGTTCGGCGCGGTGGCGTCCCGAGAACGAGCATCACCGCATCATCGCATCACCGCATCACGTCATCAGTGGTGCGCGCGCGGAGGGAAGGGTGGTGCTTGACGAGCTGGAGGCGCGCGCGCTGCTGGCGGAAGCGGGACTGGTGTTCGAGCAGGCCGAGGTGGTGTGTTCGGCGGAGGAGGCGGCGGCAGCAGCGACGAAGGCCGGCTGTCCGGTCGCGATCAAGCTTCTCTCGAAGCACATCACCCACAAATCGGACGCCGGGGGCGTGGTGCTGGATGTGGTTGGCGCGGTTGAAGCGCGCGCGGCTTTCGAGAGGATCGCCGGGAACGCTTCCGCGTACGCCCGCGCCCACGGTTTCCCCGAAGAGGAGTGTGCGGTGATCGTGTCACCCATGCTGGCGCCGCCGGTGGCCGAGCTGCTGGTGGGTGCGTGCCGTGATCCGCAACTCGGACCCGTGCTGACCCTCGGCGCCGGGGGCACCTGGGTCGAGGTGCTGCGTGACGTGTCGCACCGCGTACCTCCGGTGGATGAGCGTGAGGTGGAGGCCGCGATCGGGGAGCTGAAGGTGAGCGCGCTGCTGGCCGGGGCGCGTGGGGGGACGGCCGTGCGAGTGGGGCCGATCGTGAAGGCGGCGATGGCGGTGGCCGAGTGCGTGATGCGGTGGCGGGATGTGGCGGAGGTTGAGGTCAACCCGCTCTTCGTCTACCCGGATCGGGTGGTGCCGGTGGACGCGCGGGTGGGGTTGGGGGGGGTGGGCCGTCCCCACCTCAAGGCTGCAGCGCCACCTTGACCGCCTTGCTGCGCCGGTGGTTATACGCCGCCCGCAGCGCATCGCGGTACTGGGCCAGCTTGAAGACGTGGGTGACCATGTCGCCCAGCGCCCGCGGGTCGTCGGCCATCCGTGCCAGCGTCAGGTCGAAGGTGTGACGGGTCCGCCCGTCCCAGGTCTCCGCGCCGTAGCCCACATAGCCCTCGACACGCAGCTCCTTCGCCCAGACGAACGTCAGGTCCAGCTTGCGCATCTGTCCGGCGCACCCGAGCATCACGATGCGGCCGCGCGCGGCACCGTACCGCAGCGCCTGGTCGACACTTGACCGGCTGCCCACGCAGTCGAAGATCGTGTCGAAGCCACCTCCCGCGAACACTTCGTCGCCGATGACCGGCATGTACGCGCGCGCCCCGGTATCCACCACCGCCTGGCGTGCGTCGTCGCCGGGCGTGATCGTCTCGTCGGCGCCCAGCGCGCGTGCCAGCGCGACCTCGTGGGGGCGCTTGGCCTGCGCGACGAGGGTGCCGGCAAACCCCAGGGTGCGCAGCGCCCAGACGGTGGCGAAGGCGATCGTGCCGCTGCCGATGACGAGCACCGGGCCGGGGGATTGCAGGGCCCCGCTCCGGAGAACCCCATGCATGCCGATGGAAAGCGGTTCGGCCAGCACGGCGATCCGGTCGGGAATGATCTCCGGAACCGGGAAGACCTGGCGCCGGTGCGCGACGATCTGTTCGCCCCAGCCGCCGGGAAGGTCCCGGTGATAGCCGATGGTCAGCCCACGGGCCAGTCCCCCGTCCCCCACCACCAGCGGTCCCTCCTCGCCGGACATCTCGCAGGTGGAATGATCGCCGCCCGTGCACGAGGGGCACCACGACTCCGCAGTCCAGCCGCGGGCCTCGCAATGGAGCATCGGGTCGACCACGACACGCTGACCGACTTCCACATGCGTCACGCCGGAGCCCACCTCCACCACGCGTCCGAGGATCTCGTGGCCCAGCACCGCAGGAAAGGACCCGAATGGTTCCATGGCTGGACTGGACTGGTAGGAGATGTTGCCCAGGTCGCTCCCGCAGATGCCGCAGAGCAGGACTTCGATGCGGACCCAGTCGCTTCCCGGGATCGCCGGCGCCGACCGGTCCACCATGCCCAGCGTGGACGGGCGGCCGTACACGAACGCGGGGCTGACGCGCCCCAGGGTCCGGGTGAGGATGAAGCCCGGGATGGTCACGTTGAACTGGACGGCTTTCATGGGTCCTTCCGCAGCGTGCGGTGGCGGGCGAGTTGGCGACGGGCTGGTTGCATTTGGCTGACGTGTGGGACCGCATGCCCCGGCGTCCAGCGCTGCGGTCGCCAGGATGCGTCGATGGCGCGAACGTGGTAAAGTGGCGTGATTGGTGCCGCCGGGGAAGCAGACTACTTCGACGCCGGCTTCCCCCTGAAAAGTTCCCACCAGCCGAGGTCACCGCATGAAGACTGCCGTCATCGACGGTTGCCGCACTCCCTTCGTCAAGTCGGGCACGCACTTCGCCCGTCTCACCGCGATCGACCTCGGCCGGCACGCGGTCACCGAACTGCTCGCGCGCACGCAACTTGCGCCCGACGTGGTCGACCACCTTGTCTACGGCACCGTCGTCCACGACCCGCAGGCCCCCAACATCGCCCGCGAAGTGGGGCTGTCGACCCTTCCGAAGGAGGTTCCCGCGGTGACGGTCTCGCGGGCCTGCTCGTCCGCCAACCAGGCCATCTCGGACGGTGTGAACCTCATCGAGGCCGGGTATGCCGACACGGTGGTCGCCGGCGGAGCCGAGTGCCTGTCCCGGATCCCGATCCTGGTCTCGGACCGGCTGTCGCGCACCTTGGTGGCCGCGTCGCGGGCGAGGACGCTGGGGGCGCGGCTCCGGACCTTCGCGAGGACCCGTCCCCGGGATCTGATCCCGGTGGCGCCGGCCATCGCCGAGTACTCGACGGGCGAGACAATGGGCCAGGCGGCCGAGCGGATGGCCAAAGAGAACGGCGTCGGGCGGGAGGAGCAGGACCGCTGGGCGCTGGGATCGCACATGAAGGCACACGCGGGCACCGGGGACGGGCGGCTGACCGCCGAAATCGCCCCTTTCTACGTGCCCCCCCGCTACGAGAACACGGTCACCCGGGACAACGGGATCCGGTCCGACACCTCTCTGGAAGCCCTGTCCGGTCTCCGGCCCGTCTTTGACCGGCGGTTCGGCTCCGTGACTGCGGGAAACGCTTCACCGCTCACCGATGGCGCGTCCGCGGTGCTGCTCATGTCCCCCGAACGGGCGCACGGCCTCGGCCTGGAACCGCTCGGCTACGTGCGCAGCTACGCCTTCACCGCGCTCGACCCGGGCGCCCAGCTGTTGCAGGGACCGGCGTACGCGGCGCCGCTTGCGCTCGACCGGGCCGGGATCACCATGGCCGACATCGACTTGCTCGAGATGCACGAAGCCTTCGCGGCGCAGGTGCTGTCCAACCTTCAGGCGTGGGATTCGGAGAGGTTCGGGCGCGAAGAACTCGGCCGCGCGGGAAAGGTGGGGCACCCCGATCCGGAGAGGATCAACGTGATGGGGGGCTCGATCGCAATCGGGCACCCCTTCGGCGCGACCGGGGCACGTCTCACGATCACGCTGCTCAACGAACTCCGGCGGCGCGATGGCCAGTTCGGGCTGGTGACGGTGTGCGCGGCGGGTGGGCTGGGGTTCGCCATGGTCCTGGAGCGGGCATAGCAGCCCGTGGACAAAATCCCCCCGGCATTCGAGCGGCGATGCATCCGCGCTGGCCGCTTCGCTTCACCTGTCCACGCTGTAAAGCATACATTACATTATGTAATCTCGACTATACATATTGCCATTCCAAGGCTGCGCTCTGCGTTGCTCCTCGGGCGAATAGCGTTGCTATTCCCCCTTCGTCGCGCCTTGCCAGCCCGGCGCCTCGCCGCTCTCGGTGCTCGCGGGGCTTTATCCACGGACTGCTCGCGGCCAGCCCGGTGCCTCACCGTTCCCGGTGCTCGCGCGGGTGCGTGCCCGGACCGCCGGCCGCTTCGATCCGCGCGGCCAGCCTCTGCGGATACATGGATCCCACGTAGATCTCCCGTCCGTTGCGCAGCTTCACGGCGACCGCCTGGTGGCCCCGGATGGTCCACGCCGTCCTGTTGCCGCGCCAACGGATCCCCCATCCGCCAAAGTCCCGGAACGGACGGTAGGTCGTGGGTCTCAAGCCCTCGATGTCCTTGTACCAGATGCGCTTGCGCACCAGTTGAACCAATCCGAACGAAATGAAGATGTGGTCGGCACGCACCTCCACATTCAGGCACATCCAGACCCCGATGATGAGGGCGAACACAACGATCAGGCCACCCGTGATCAACGCCAGTTCCCCGGCCCCCCCATCTTCCACAGACTGCCCGAGCACCGTGATGCCGTAGAGTTCATACGACAATCTTCCGACGCTGAGCAGGAATGCGATGCCAAGGGTCAGCCAGGCCCAGACCGGCGCCCAGGTGCGTTCCCGGTAACGGGCCCGTTTTGCTTTCATCTTCCGTCTCTTCGGTTCGGGCTCGAAGGCCACGTTTGCATTTCCCGCTTCAGCCCCCCGCCACCTCCTCCAGCGCCCTCCGCACGTACACCGGCACCATCGCGCGGCGCCACTCCGGATCCACGATGATATTGTCGAGCGGCCGGCACTGCGACCACGCGCGCCGGGCAAGCGCCTCGATCAGATCGCCCGACAGCCGTTCACCGGCCGCGATCTCGCTCCAGCCGGCCAGCACCCTTGGCCTGGCACCCAGCGCCGAGACGACACCCGTGATTCCCGCCACGGTTCCATCCGCGGCAAAGTCCGCCACGACCGCCACCGAAAGCAGCGGAAAGTCGATCGAGTGGCGCTGGCGCAGCTTGCGGTAGGCGCTCCGGCGGCGGGGCCCGTTTTCATTTGAATCCGACCCCATTAAAGGAATACGTATCTCGGTGAGGATTTCGTCTCTTTTCCGCTGCGTATTCCAGATTCCGTCGGTCACGAAGAAGTCGGCGGCGGGGATCTCCCGGGTTCCATCGGGGCCGGCGAGTGTCAGCGTGGCCTCGAGCGCGATCAGGTTGGGTGGGGTGTCGGCCGAATGGGCGGCCACGCACTTCTTCCCGACCCTGGTGACGTGGCAGACCGTGCCGTCCTTCTTGAGGCAGTAGCCGAGCGCGTCCCGCCAGAACTCGGTCTGGTTGTAGTAGGTGCAGCGCGTGTCGAGGCAGACGTTGCCGCCGATGGTGCCCATGTTGCGCAGCTGCGGTCCCGCGACGAGACCCGCGGCCTGGGCGAGCCCGGTGCAGTGGCGGCGGACCAGCGGGTGCGTGGAGACATCGGCGAGGATCTCGATGGCGCCGATGCGCAGGAAGATGTCCTCCCCGCGCGGGGCTCTGCCGTTGTCCGAGGAGGGACCCGCGCCATTCACCGTGCCGATCCCGCGCATGGCCGCGATCCGGTTGAGGGAGACCACGTGCGCGGGCGTGAAGAGCCGGTGTTTCATGTTCGGCATGAGGTCGGTGCCGCCGGCGATGGGCAGGGCGTCTTCGCCGAAGCGGGCGAGCAGCGCGACGGCGTCGGCCACCGTGTCCGGGCGGTGGTAGTCGAAGGGGGGAAGTCGCAGCATTTCAGGACCAGGGAGGGAGCGGCCGCGCCACCATGATCCCGTCCTGTCCCCCGATCCGGGTGATCCGCTCGGCGAGCGACTCCTCGCTGATCTGGACGTGCGAGCCCACGAGGGGGGCGTGCATCAGCCTGAGCGTGCCGTCCCGCCAGAGGGCGATCCCGGTGTGCGCGATGTCCAGACCCGCCACGGTGCTGGTGGCGGCGATGATGTCGCCGTCGCGGATCCCGGCGGTCGCCGCATCGATCGTCTCTGCCGGGATGTAGTAGCGTTCGACCTCCCCGAGTCGTGCCTCCATGCGCGTGATTTCGGCCAGGACATCGGGATCGGCGAGTTGGCGGTACGCGTCGGGGTGGGTCGACATGAAGTCGATCGGGGACGGGTCGACCACACCGCCCAGATCACGTGAGATTGCGTCCACCACACCCGAGGCCTCGTTGTCCGAGATCCATTCGCTGAAGTAGTGGAGACGGCTGGCGTAGCCGTCCAGTTCGCCGCCACGGTAGCGGATGCGCGTGAGTTCGTCCCCGTAGGCGGCCTGGAAGCGGTCCGGATCGTCGAGGAGAGTGGTGCGAAGTGAGGCGGCCGCGTCGGAACCGCCGGTAGTTGCCGAACCGGGCATCGCGGACCACGCCAGCCGCGCCAGAATCAACACGTTCTCGACGAAGGTCACGCAGTCGAGCGCTTCCAGGTTGATGACCAGGCGCTCGGGCCCGGCGAGTTCCAGCGTGTGGGGCAGGTAGGGCGTGTCGACGAAGCGCTCGCCGATGCGCGCGAGGAGGTCGCCGAAACGGGGGAAGGCGCCGGGGGGCTGGGTGGTGGCCCAGGTGAAGTGCTCCCGGGCGATCTCCCAGTCGCGGGCCGTGCCGGAGGCGGGGCGCTGCGGTACGTCGTCCTCCGCGGCTTGGGACACGTCCGCATCCCGGCCACCGTCCCACAGCCTGTCGTAGACCGCGAAGCAGACCAGCGCCGCGAAGACGCCTGCCAGAACCGCCCACCGCCCCCGCGGCCGGGCGTTCATCGCATCCCCCGGGGCCCTCGCGCAACTTGAGCGCGAACGGGCCGCCCCCGGCTGCGGGGTTGCCCGGTTCGGAACCGTCGGCCGCAGACTCCCGCCTCATCCCGCATGTGCCGCTGCCTTGGTTGGTTTCGCCCGGCCGGACGCCCACCGCCCCCCCTCCGCCGCCTGCAGCGCCCGCCACACGCGGGGCGGCGAAAACGGCAGCGCATCCATGCGAACCCCCACCGCGTCGTAGATGGCATTCGCGATCGCCGGAATCGACGGATGCAGCGGCCCTTCCCCCGCCTCCTTCGCCCCGTACGGCCCCTCCGGGTCGATCGACTCCACGATCAGCGACTCGAGCGCCGGCGTGTCGAGGCTGGTCGGGATCCGGTAGTCGAGCAGCGACGGCGCGTTGTGCAGCCCCTCCCGCCCCTGCTCCGCCGACTTGAAGATCTGTTCCTCCATGAGCGCCTCGGCGAAGCCCATGTACGCCGAACCCTCCATCTGCCCCGCGACGAGCACCGGGTTCAGCGCCCGCCCGCAGTCGTGCGCGATCCATATCTTGTCGACCGTCACGAATCCCGTCTCAGGGTCCACCTCGACCTCGGCCACGTGCGCGGTGAAGGAATAGGCCGGCGAGGCCCCGATCGTGGCGCCCCGGTAGCTGCCGTGCACGTCCTTGGGCGTGTTGTACGACCCCGTCGCGCCCAGCGTGCCGAACTTCGCCTCGGCCAGGTTGAAGGCCTCACGCAGCGGCATGCTCGTCCCCGTGTCCCCCGCCCGCACCGCCCAGCCCCCCGCCAGCAGCACCTCACGCGGCTTCGCCTCCCACGCCTCGGCCACCGCCTCCTGCACCTTCGCCTTCAGCTTGCGCGACGCCTCGATGCACGCGTTGCCCAGCATGAACGTCACCCGCGACGAGTACGCGCCCAGATCCACCGGCGTGAAGTCCGTGTCCCCCGCCAGCACCCTGATATGCTCCAGCGGCACCCCCAGCTCCTCGGCCACCACGTACGCGACCATCGAGTCGACCCCCTGCCCGATCTCCGACGCCCCCGAGAACACCGCCACCCGCCCCGACCGGTCCACCTGCAGCTGCACCCCAGACTGCGGCATCTCGTTCGGGTAGATCGGGTAGTTGGTGCCGGTGATGTACGTCGAGCCGGCCACCCCGACCCCACGCCCATACGGCAGCCGCCGGTACTTGCGCTTCCAGTCGCTGGCCCGCTCCACCTCTTCCAGGCACTCGAGGAACCCGTTCGACGTCACCCGCAGGTCGTTCACCGTGCGCGTGTTGTCCCCGATGAAGTTCCGCCGCCTCAGTTCGATCGGGTCGATCTCCAGCCGCTCCGCGATCCGGTCCAGCTGCACCTCGATGGCAAAACGCGGCTGCACCGAGCCGTGTCCGCGCTTCGGCCCGCAGGCGGGTTTGTTCGTGTAGGCGCGCGTCGAGTGGAAGCGGTACGCGGGCATCCGGTAGGGAGCGGTGAGGAGCTGCCCCGAGTAGTACGTCGTAACCAGTCCGAAGGACGCGTAGGCGCCGCCATCGAGGACGATCTCGGCATCGACCGAGGTGAGCATGCCCTCGCGGGTGGCGCCGGTGCGGTATTTCATGTGGAAGGGATGGCGGCCGCGGTGGGCGTAGAAGACCTCCTCGCGCGTGTAGAGGATCTTGACCGGGCGGCCCGTCATCATCGAGAGCTTGGCCACGCAGAACTCGAGGTCGAAGGGCTCCGACTTGCCGCCGAAGGCGCCTCCGACGGGGGGCTGGATGACCCGCACCTTCGCCGGATCCACCTCCAGGACGCGCGCCAGTTCGCGGTGGAGGTAGTGGGGGACCTGCGTTGCCGACCACACGGTGAGCTTCCCGTTGCCCTCGGCCAGCCCGATCGCACAATGGGGTTCGATGGGCGTGTGGGTGGTGCCCTCGAAGAAGTAGTCGCTTTCGACGACGATGTCGGCATCCTCCAGCCCGGCATCGACTTCCCCGAACTCGAGTTTGACCACTTTGGTCACATTCCCGTTCCATCCCGGCTTGCGCGGCTCGTGGATGTAAGGCCCACCCTCGGCGGCGATGGCCTCGTGGGGGTCCAGGTAGGCGGGCAGCTCCTCGTAGGTGACGTCGATCAGGTCGAGTGCGGCGATGGCCGTGTCCTCGTCGACCGCCGCCACCGCCGCCACGCCGTCGCCGATGTACCTCACCCTGTCCACGCAGAGCGGGTACTCGTCCGGCGTCCACGGGATGATGCCGTAGGAGGTGGGCATGTCGCGGCCGGTCACGACCGCGTGGACGCCCTCCAGCGCTTCGGCGCGCGTGGTGTCGATCGACTCGATGCGGGCGTGCGGGTGCGGGCTGCGCAGGATCTTCCCGTGCAGCATGCCCGGGAGCCGGATGTCGTCGGTGTAACGGGCGCGCCCGGTGGCCTTGGCCAGACCGTCGACCTTGCGCATGGGGCGGCCGATGGTGGACAGGCCATCCCTGGAGGCGCGGGGGCCGTTGCGACTCGTCACGGTTCCAGCCTCGCGGCCGCCGCCTCGACGGCGTCGTAGATCTTCTCGTAACCGGTGCAGCGGCACAGGTTGCCCGCCAGCGCCGTCCTGATCTCCTCGCGTGTCGGCGACGGGTTCCGGTCCAGCAGCGCCACTGAGCTACACAGGATGCCCGGCGTGCAGAAGCCGCACTGCGCGGCCCCGTTCAGGTCGAACTCGTCCTGTACGGGATGCGTCTCGGTGCCGTTCGCGAGTCCCTCCACGGTGCGCACCTCGCGCCCCTCCGCCTCACACACCGGCGTAATGCACGACAGGATGGCGCGCCCGTCCACGATGACCGTGCACGCGCCGCAGTCACCCTTGTCGCACCCCTGCTTGGACCCGGTCAGACCGAGTCCGTAGCGGAGCGCTTCCAGCAGCGTGTAGTGGGCGGGCACCCCGCAGACTCGCTCGTCACCGTTGACCCTGAGTCGCACGACTTCCATGAGCAATCTCCTCGTCACCCTTCAATATCGGTCTTGAGCGGGTGGTGGGGCCAGTGGGTTCCCGCCCGGGAGGACGACAGGGATTCGGAGGGGTACCGGGCCGACGAGGTCATGCGGGCCCGGCCCCCGGGTACTATCCTTATATTTGACTTGGTGAAGATTCCATCTACCCCAGGACGAAAACAAGCATGCCCTACCCCGAAATGATGGTTGCCCCGATGCGGCAGGAACTGGCCCGGATCGGCTTTCAGGAACTTCGTGACGCGGAACAGGTCACACAGGCGATGGACGCCATGGAAGGCACCGTGCTCGTCGCGGTCAACTCGATCTGCGGCTGCGCCGCCGGAATCTTCCGTCCGGCGGTCATGATGGCACTGCAGGGAGACCATCAGCCGGACCACAAGGTTACGGTCTTCGCGGGACAGGACCTGGACGCCACCGCCGCAGCGCGCACGCACCTCGTCGGCTACCCGCCCTCGTCACCCTCCATTGCTCTGCTCAAGGACGGGGACGTGGTCTTCATGCTCGAGCGCTTCCAGATCGAGGGACGCTCGGCTCCGGCGATCGCGAGCGACTTGCAGGCCGCCTTCGCGGAGCATTGCTGACCGGCCCCCCAGGCCGCAACCTCCAGTCGCCCGCGGACTGACGGGCTGTCGGCTCCTACTCCTCCGACGCCGCCTTCCGGTCGGCCAGCCAGCCGTCGATCGAGAACTTGCCCGCTCCGTGCGCGCAGAAGAAGAGCCAGGTGAAGCAGTAGAAGGCCGCCAGCTCGCCCCGGTTCATGATCGGCCAGAACCCCTGCGGGGCGTGCGCGATGAAGTAGGCCACCGCCATCTGGCCGGAGACCAGGAAGGCCACGGGGCGCGTGAAGAGCCCCACCATGATGAGCAGCCCGCCGAAGAACTCGAGGATCCCGGCGATCCCCCTCTGTCCCATCAGGGTATCGACCTGGTTGCCACCCAGGACCCCGAAGAGCTTCTGGGCACCGTGCAGCGTGAAGAGGAAGCCCGCCACGATCCGCAGCGCGTTGTGTGTGAGTGCCTTGAATCCGGCATGATCCTTGAACATCGTCCGGTCGCCTCCTGCATGGGGAATGGCTTGGTACCACCAAGAACGGGGAAAGCGTAAGCCGGTCGTGCCGGTGGCGCAAAGCGGGGAGTCTACCCCTTCAACCGCTTCCGCCGCTTCTTCTCCAAGCGCCGCCTCCGCTTCGCCTCCTTGCGTGTCTCCCCCACGTGCCGCGTCTCGATCTCCACCGATCCGAAGACGGAAAAGCCGTCCACCCGAACCATCGTGTCGTCCGCGGCGGCCGGTGCCGGGCTGGAATCACGACGCTCGAAGCTGCCGAACACCGCCGAGCCACCGCACTGGACGTGTAGTCCCGGCGGGACCAGGATCTCGATTCCGCCCATGACGGCCACCGCCGTGAAGGTCGTCGTGCCGGGACCAAGGCGCGCTTCGCGCAGGTCGATCGTGGCCGATCCCATGACCGCGGCAACCGTATTGCGGCGCGCGGGGACCCACTGTCCCGCCCGCTTGGTTTCGCCGAACACCGCCACGGCGCGGTCCGCCGGGCGAACCTCGGAAAACGCCGCGGCCGGGGCCCTGCGTGGAGCCCTCCCGGGCAACCCCCCCATCTCCGGCGCCGTGAGACCGTCACTGCCCAGCCCCTCGATCGCCTCCCCCAGCTGGGCCATCGACCCGGCGGCGTGAGCAAGGTCCAGGCGCCGCTCGAAATCCTCCACCGACAGCATGTCGCGCGCGAAACACTCGCTCAACAGGTCGATGGCCTTCTCGCGGGCCTCGTCCACCTCGAGCACCTTGGCCGGCTTCGTACCGGATGCTTCCACTCTGTCTCGCTTCGTCATTCGCCCCCCACGTCGACGACCGTGCCCCCGCACGTCTTGCAGAAACGGGCATCCACGTCGTGTCCGCCGCTGCGGCATCCTGAACACACCCGGTCAGGGAGCCCCGGCGCGCCCCGGCCCCGGTGTGCCGCCTGAGCCAGCTCCACGCTCACGATCCCGGTCGGCACGGCGATCAGCCCGTACCCCAGAAGCATGATCACCGAGGCCAGCATCTGTCCGGCCGCCGTGTTGGGGGTGATGTCCCCGAAACCAACGGTGGTGAGCGTCACCACCGCCCAGTAGACGGCCACCGGAATCGAGGTGAACCCGGCTTCCGCCCCCTCGATCAGGTACATGAAGGAGCCGAGGATCACCGTCAGCGTCAGCACCGTGATCAGGAAGACGATGATGCGGAAGCGGCTGGCCGCCAGCGCCCGTCCCAGGGTCCGCGCCTCGCCCAGATAGCGCACCAGCTTGAGGACCCGGAAAACACGCAGCACCCTCAGCACCCGGATGATCACCAGGAAGCGCGTACCCGGCAGGAGAACGCTCAGGTAGGTCGGAATGATCGCGAGCAGATCGATGATGCCGAAGAAGCTCAGCGCGTACCGCCGCTTCGACTGCACCGACGCCAGCCGCGCGGCGTACTCGAGCGTGAAGAGGACCGTGAAGACCCATTCCGCGAAGTGGAGCGCGAAGCGGTGCCGGGCGACGATCGACTCGACGGAATCGAGCATGACCACCAGGACACTCGCGAGAATGGTCACGATGAGCGCGACATCGAAGATCCTGGCCGGCAGCGTGTCGGTCTCGAAGAGGATGTCGTACAGCTCGCCCCGCCATGGAGGACCGTTTCGAGCGCGGTTCGACGGCGTCATCCGCGGTTACGCGTCCCTTTCCACGATGCCGCTCGGGCAGGAGACGCCGGTGCCGCCGAGTCCACAGTAACCGCCCGGGTTCCTGGCCAGGTACTGCTGATGGTACTCCTCGGCGTAGTAGAACTCCGGAGCAGGGGTGATCTCGGTGGTGATCGCCGGGAAGCCGGCGGCGGCGAGTTCCGCCTGGTACCGGCCGCGCGACTCCTCTGCGAGCCGATGCTGCCGGTCGCCGACGGTGTAGACGGCGGACCGGTATTGCGTGCCCACATCGGCCCCCTGTCTCATGCCCTGGGTCGGGTCGTGGCCCTCCCAGAAGGCGGCCAGCAGCGTACGGTAGTCGATTCGGTCGGGGTCGAAGACGACGAGCACGGATTCGGCGTGGCCGGTGCGGCCGGTGCACACTTCGCGGTAGGTCGGGTTGGGAGTGGGGCCACCCTGGTAGCCAACGGCGGTCGAATACACGCCGGGAAGTTCCCAGAACTGGCGCTCGGCGCCCCAGAAGCAGCCCATGGCGAAGCAGGCCGTCTGAAAGCCCTCCGGGAAGGGGGTCTTGATGCGGTTCCCGTTCACGAAGTGGGTGACGGGTACTGCGAGGGGCTCTGACCTTCCCGGCAGCGCGTCGCGGGGTCCGGGGATCTCGGATTTCCAACGATGGGTAAACATTTGACGTAATTCCATTGCCAAAAGAAGGTAATAGGGTGGGCATCCTCTTCGCACATTGGGGGACTCGGAGACACACAGTGAGCTGGATTCTAAACTCGAACGCCTCGCCAGAGGGGCCCTTCCCTGCCCCCCTGAGGGAGATCATCGGGCGCGCCGCCCACCGTGATGCGCGGGCGGAGATCACTTCGTGGTCCGGATACGAGCCAACGCCCCTGAGGAATCAATGGCGGCTGGCGGATGAGCTGGAGGTCGGGTCGGTGTGGGTGAAGGACGAGAGTGGCCGCTTCGGACTGGGCAGCTTCAAGGCGTTGGGGGGCGCGTACGGGGTGAGGGAGGTGATGCGGGGGCGCGCGGCCGGGGCTGGCAGGCTGACCGTCACCTGCGCCTCGGACGGGAATCACGGGCGGGCCGTCGCGTGGGGGGCGATGCGGTTCGGTTGCAGGGCCGTGATCTACCTCCCGGCGCACGTCACGGAGGCACGCGCGGCGGCGATCCGGTCGTTCGGGGCCCGGGTCGTGCGCGTTGACGGGGAGTACGACGACGCGGTCGCGCGGGCGGACCGCGACGCTCGGGAGTGTGGGTGGACGGTGATCTCGGACACCTCGTACCCGGGGTACATGGACATTCCCCGCGTGGTGATGGTGGGATACACGGTCATGATCAGTGAGGCTCTGGGGGATGTCAGCCCATCCCTGCCCACCCACACGGTACCATTTCCCACCCACGTGTTCATCCAGGGCGGGGTGGGCGGGCTCGCGGCGGCGGTGATCGGGCATCTCTGGGAGCGTCTCGGAGCACGGCGTCCCGTGGCGGTGATCGTCGAGCCGGAGGAGGCCGACGGGCTGCTGTGCAGTGCGCGCGCCGGGCGGCCGGTGGCCAGCGGCGGGAACCTGGACACCGTCATGGCGGGGCTGAGCTGCCGCGAGGTGTCGCCGCTGGCGTGGGAGGTGGTGGGAGTGGGGGCGCACGCCTTCATGACCGTGCCGGAAGAGGGGATCGCATCGCTCATGCGCCGTGCCGCGCGGGGCGGGATGGGGGAGGCGTTCGAGGGGGGAGAGTCGGGGGTGGCGGGGTTGCTGGGCCTGATCGAGGTCGCGCGGGACGAGGATCGGCGGCGGGCGATCGGGCTCGATGAGCGCTCGCACGTGCTGGTGTTCAATACGGAGGGCGCGACCGACCCGGAGCTGTATGGGCGGATCGTGGGGGGTGGTGATAGCTTCCGTGGTGACTCCCGGCACCGGTAGCCGGCAACACTTCAACCGAACGAGAACCCCCCATGAGCGATCCCTTCTACACCGCCCGCGCGAGCGTCGTGAAAGTCGACGGGATTCACCGCCGCGCGTCCCTGGAGGACGGTACAGAAATCGATTTCGGCGTCCACGGCCCGATCAAGTCCCACTACCGCCTGGACGCGGAACCGGATCGGCCCTTGCCGGTCGACTACCTGGTCGCGGCCGCCGCCGGCTGACTACTCGGTACGCTCAACGGCGCACTGGAGGTGCGCGGGATCCCGATGGCCAACGACGCGATCAGCGTGGAGGCGGAGGGCGCGAACGAGGTGGTGGACCGGATGGTGGTGCTCACGAAGATCCATGCGCACTACACGATCCGGCTGCCTGAAGGCGCTCCGCGGGAGAAGGTGGACCGGGCGCTGGCGACGCATGTGGCGAAGTGCCCGACGGCGCGGAGCCTGGAGGGGGCGGTAGAGGTTACCTGGTCGGCGGATGTGGCGGGGGGGTAGGAGGCACTACTCACTCCGGATCAGGCCTGGCCATGCGATACCCGATCCCGCGCTCGGTAAAGATGTAGGTGGGATTCGCCGCGTCGTCTCCGAGCTTCCGGCGGAGCTTCTTCACATAGGTGCGCACCCGCTGCGAATTGCCTCCACCACGCCGGCGCCAGACCTGCCGCAGCAGGTTGTTGGTGGTCACGACCTGTCCCGCGTTGAGCGAAAGCGCGCTCAGCAGCCCGTACTCCGTACCGGTGAGCTCGACTCTCCGACCCGCAACGGTTACCTCGCGCGCGTCGTAGCGGATGCGCAGGTCGCCCGCCTCGAACTCCTCGGGCTCCGCCCACCGCCGTAGTGCGGCCCGGATCCTCGCAACGAATTCCGTCGCCGAGAAGGGCTTGACGATGTAGTCGGCCGCCCCGAGCTCGAGAACTCTCGCGATGGTCTCGTCCCTCCGGTAGGCGGAGATGAAGATGACCGGCAGGCCGGCAAGTTCGGGCACCCGTTCCATCAGTTCGATCCCGTCGGTGCCGGGCAGCATCAGGTCGAGCACGACAAGTCCGGGGGCATCGGTGCGGATCATTCGGGGCAGCTCTTGCGGGTCGGCCGTGATGAGCGGCATGTAGCCCGCCCTTGACAGCACATCGCGAGCAAGGCGCAGCGTGTGCGGGTCATCGTCGACGACCAGGATGCGCGTACGCTCCCGCCCTTCCAGAGGCCTGACCGAAGCTCTGCGATTGGAGGCGGCCGGCACCCCCCCGGCAACCGGAATCGTGAACGTGAAGCGGGAGCCCCGACCCACGCCATCGCTCTCTGCCCGGATGCGGCCGCCGTGCGCCTCGACCAGCCCCTTGCAGATGGCAAGGCCCAGGCCATGGCCCACCGTCGTGTCCCCCCCGCCGCTGAGGGCGTGCTTCCGGAACAGGTGTGGCAACCGCTCGGCCTCCACCCCCCGGCCTTCGTCGGCTACCGAGATGGCGACATGCACGCCGTCCCGCACCGCCCCGACCAGGATGGGGGAGGACTCCGGCGAGTGCCCGGCCGCATTGGCGAAGAGGTTGTTCAGAACCTGGGCAATGCGCCGGCGGTCGGCCATGACGGGAGGCAAGCCGTCAGCCAGGTCCACCAGGATCGTGTGCCGCCCGCCACCGCTGAGGAAGGTCTTCCTCGCCCGGTCCACCAGCGCAGAAACGCCAGAGGATTCGGGCGCAACCGACAGCGTGCCCGTTTCGATTCGTCCGGTATCGAGGAGGTCGCCGATGAGGCCCCGCATGTGGTCGGCCTGCTCGTCGATGATGCGGAAGAACGCGTGCTGCTCCGCGGAGTCCAACTCAGGCGACGCCGTCAGCACGGTCGTGGTCGATCCCTTGATCGAGGTCAGCGGAGCCCGCAGCTCGTGACTGATCAGGCTGAGGAACTCCGTACGCGAGCGTTCCAGCTCCTCCAGCGGTGCCAGGTCCTGCATGGCGATGACCGTCGATACGACCTCTCCATCCTCCGAGCGGATGGGAGTCGTGTTGATCAGCACATTGATGCTTCGGCCGTCGGGCACCGACAGCTCGATCTCCTCGGCGCGCACCCGCCGACCCGCACGGAGTTCCCTGGCCAGAGACCGGTGGTCCGTGGCAACCTCCCTCCCATCGGCGAACCGGCACGTCATCGCGTTCACGACATCTTCCAGTTGCTGGCCTGGAGCCTGCAGATTCTTCACTATCCGTTGCAACTCGCGGTTGCCGGATGCCGCGCGCCCGGTCCTGGCATCCAGGACGGCCACGCCTACCGGCGAGGCGTCGACCAGCGCTTCCAGATCGGCCCGGGCTCGGCTTTCGTCCCGGTAGGCGCGGGCGTTTGCGATCGCGACGGCCGCCTGCGACGCAAACAGCACGAGGATTTCTTCGTCTTCACCGGTGAATCCCCCCCGTCCCGCTTGTCGCTGAGAAAGAAGTTGCCGAGATGCTCGCCCCGATGATACATCGGAGTGATCTGAAGGGTGCTTGAATTCCAGAGGTTCGAGGATAATCCCAGGGATTCCATGTAGCCGGACACGTCGGCGACTCGTAGCGGCGCAGGAAGGTCCCTCAGGCAATGCGACAAGCGAGGCCCATCCGGCCACTCCGCCATCTGCCGATGCTCCTCAGCCGTGAGTCCGGAGCTGACGAAATCCTGCAATTCTCCGTTGGGATCGATCGTCGTGATCAGGCCATAGCGTGCGCCGGTCAGAGCGCGGGCACTCTCTACGCTCTCGTGCAGCACCATCTCGACATCGAGGCTCTCGCTGATGCGCAGCATCGCGGCGCTCAGCCTGGCGGCGCGGTCCCGCAGCGCCCTGTTTTCCCGTCTGAGTTCGTCCAGGCTGCCCATCGTCTCCTCTCCAAGGCCTGCGGGAAAGCGGTCTTCGCTTCACAGCCGTTGCGGGGGGCACGGAGAAGACGTGCCGACTTCACAGTACCGCATGCCGAAGCAGGTATGCAAATGAGTAGATGCCTCAATCCATACACACTAATGACACGAAGGTCAAATGATTCGTACACATTCCGTAACCATCGCACTATTGGGCGGCCGCACGGATTCCGGCAGGATTCCGAGAGTCCGACCCCCAGCGATTGGCCGTCCGCTTCTCGCGACATTTCCTGCTCGCAAATTCGCACACAAGTCGTCGAAAGAGCCGCTATACACGCTAAACCGCACGATAGAGCATTCGATGTTCACACATCATACACAGACCAGGGATTACCTTTGGGAGTACATGGGAGTTCCTGTATTCCAGGAGTGATCGTGCCCCGTGACGCGCGCCACGATGGTGTGCGGAACCCCCACAGTCGGAGCATTCAGATGAACCGCCTCAGAACCTTCGCCGTAGCGATCCTCCTCACGCTCGTGCCGGGAACGTCGGCACTGGGACAGACCAGGCTGATCGTCGGCGGCGGCCTGAACCTGGCATCGTTTGCCTTCTCGGTCGACGAAGAGGACCTCCCTGGTGAATCGGTCACCCGGCTGGCACTCGGGCTCACCGCCGGAATCCCGATGTCGGGGAGGTCGGAGTTTCATCTCGGTGCCGGCTACTCTCAGAAGGGGTTCGGTATACTCGGCGTGGCACTCGAGGTCGATTATCTCGAATTCACCACACAGTTCGGGGCCGCGTTTTCTCTCAACGAGAGTGCCTCGGTCCACCTCCTGACCGGCCCTGCTCTGGCTTTCAAGGTGTCTTGCTCGGTGTCCGGCTCGTTTCTGGGGGAGGAGATCAGCGAAGACTGCGGAGAAGCCGACGTAGAGTCAATCGACCTGGGTTTGGCCTCCGGAGCCCGCCTCGAGATCGGGGTGTCCGATGGAATTGGGATTTGGGTCGGGTCGATGTATAACCTCGGCCTCTGGAACATCGAGGACACTGAAACCGGCGAGGGCGCCAAGAACCGAGTCTTGACCTTTCAGGCCGGAGTTGTGTTTTCGATCGGATGACCTCTGGCGCCACAGCGTTCCGGCTCACCGTCCCCCCCCGGCACCTCGCGCCGCTCGAAGTGGCGGATGACTTGAAGTCCCGTTTCAAGTACAGTTTGTTATACAGCAAGGGAATAAGAGATGATGATTTGCATCACACACTCAACAATAGAGGCGTCACCATGAAACGCGTCGCCCTGCACTTCCTGTCCCTCATAGCCGTTTGTGCCTGCGGCTGCGGTGGCGGCATCGCACGCGGTGGCAACGCCGAACCGCCCCAGGTCAGCGGGTCCTGGACGTACTCCGCGACTTACTCGATCAACCTGGGTGCACATGGCACGGTTACCTGTTCGATTTCCGGTGTCCAGGTAAGGCTGGGCCAATCCGAAAGTTCCGTCTCGGGAAGCGCGCACGGCGGGCGATCGGACTGCGACTCACCATCGTTCGATCTCGAGATGGGCACGGCTGGGGATCCGATCGTGATCCGCGGGACATTGGACCAGAACTCCGTCCGCTTCGAGGGCGATGGCTTCGTTCTGCTCTCGCACAGGGGCACGGTATCGGGGGATGTGATGCGTGGCACCGTGACAGGCACCGGTAACCTGGCTTCGGTCGGGTCCATCACCGTGACCGGGAACTGGTCCGCGTCACGGTAGGACCGCATCTTTCCCGGAATCCCCTTCAAGATCACAGGCCACCGCGCCGCAGCTCTGGCGCTGGGTGTGCGCTGACGCTTCCGAGGAGCGCAGGAGACGAGCAAGGAATGGGTTTTCTCACCATGGTCGAACGTGCCGAGGACCTGTCGTCACTCCCGGCCGGCCCGGTAGAGGCGCTGGATCCCCGAAGCTTCCACCTCACCCATCCGTCACACCATCTCGCACTTCAGGACGCGGCGGGCCGCTTGATCGCCCGTTGTTCGCTGTGGAGGGGCCGTGACCCCCTCGGAGCCTCCACCGCAACCGGCCTGATCGGTCACTACGCCGCGCTCGACGCCGCCGCCGGTGGAGAGCTTCTCGAACATGCCCTGAAGCGGCATCAGGCGGATGGATGCGAGCGCGTAGTCGGTCCGATGGACGGTTCCACCTGGCACCGCTACCGGCTGGTGACCGAGCGCGGTAACGAGCCGACCTTCTTCCTGGAGCCAGACAATCCCGACGACTGGCCCGGGCACTTCACCGACGCAGGATTCGCGCCGCTGGCCACTTACTTCTCGGCCCTCAACGCGGATCTCACCCGCCGCGACCCGCGCTCCGACGGGCGCAGGGCAGAGCTCGAACGCGAAAGCATCACACTCCGGACGATCGACCTCGCGCGCTTTGACTTCGAACTCGCGGCCATTCACGAACTGTCGCTGGTGGCGTTCGCCCGCAACCTCCTCTACAGCCCGACCGGGCTAGAGGCCTTCATCGCCTCGTACACGCCGATCCGTGCCCATCTGGTGCCCGAGCTGGTCCTGCTCGCGGAACGAGCCGGCCAGCTTGTCGGATTCATCTTCGGCATTCCGGATCTCGCGGAGCCGGAGCGGGGCGAGCCGCTGCGCACCGCCATCGTGAAGTCGATGGCCGTACATCCGGCGTGTGGTGGAATGGGGCTGGGAGGACTGCTGATGGACGGCTGTCAGCAGGCCGCAAGGAAGCTCGGGTTCGAGCGGGCCATTCACGCCCTGATGCACGAGACCAATCGGTCGCGGAGCATCTCGGCCCACTACGGCACTACGATCCGTCGCTACACGCTCTACGAGAAGTCGCTGACAGGAGAGGCCCGGGACACGAAAACGGTGGAGCCTGACAGTGATGGATGTAAAGTCAAGTATACATAATGTGATGTTCGCTATACATTCGTGCGAAATGACGGCGTGAACATAACTCAGATTCTGGTCGATCAGGCGACGCGGAGGCCCCACGAGCCCGCGATCGTCGAGTCGGGTGGGCGGGGCGACCGTACGCTCACCTTTGCCCAGATCGCCGATCGCTCGGCGAGGGCGGCGTCACTGTTTCGCGAGGCCGGGCTGCACAAGGGCGACCGCGTACTCGTCTTCCAGCCGATGTCCATCGAGCTCTACGTCGCGCTACTGGCCATCTTCCGTCTCGGCCTGGTGGCCACCGTGCTCGACCCCTCGGCCGGACGCGGGCACATCGAACAGTGCTGCGGCATTGCCCGTCCCAGGGCTTTCCTCGGTCCTGCCCGGGCACACCTCCTGCGGCTCTTGTGCCCTGGTTTGCGTCGAATCGAGCGGCACTTCGTCACGGCGGGCCGGGCCCCCGGTGCGACCCGCTGGTCCACGCTCGAGCGCCTCCATCCCCTGCACTCGATCACCGCCTGCGATTCGTCGCACGACGCCCTGCTCACCTTCACCAGCGGCAGCACCGGAGTCCCGAAGGCGGCCGTTCGCAGCCACGGGTTTCTCCTGGCGCAACACGCCGCGCTGGCCGAGTCGATCGAGCTGGAGCCCGGCGAA
The DNA here is from genome assembly GCA_965211795.1 of Longimicrobiales bacterium. Taxonomy (GTDB): domain Bacteria; phylum Gemmatimonadota; class Gemmatimonadetes; order Longimicrobiales; family Gaopeijiaceae; genus Bin94. Next base: position 442,125 of record OZ242973.1, on the reverse strand, counting down.
GTGGACCTCGCTACCTTGCCGATCTTCGTGCTCGCCAACCTGGCCTCCGGCGTGACGACGGTCATCCCGCAAGGCGACCTCCGGCGTCCCGGGTTCATCGATCCCGCGCCGGTTCTCGAACAACTTCACCGTCATCGCGTCACCCGCACCGTGGGTTCGCCGGCGCTGTATGCCCGGTTGCTGCAAGGAGCTCGTGCCGCTGCGGGCGCAGGGAGCGAGAGCGGCGAGACCGGCCTCGGCGGGCTCAGAAAGCTCTACACCGGCGGCGCCCCCGTCTTTCCGCCCTTGTTGCGAGAACTCCGCTCTGCTCTTCCACAGGGCCGGGTGATCGTCGTCTACGGGTCGACCGAGGCCGAACCCATCGCCCACCTCGACTGGAGCGAGGCGGAACCCGCCGACCTCGACGCCATGAATGCCGGCAAGGGGCTTCTGGTCGGGACTCCGGTGCACCAGATCGAGTTGCGCATTCTGCCCAACCGGTGGGGCGCGCCCCTCCAGGCAATGACGGCCGGAGAGTTCATCGGCCGCACGCTCCCCCCGCGCGAGGCCGGTGAAATCGTAGTCGGCGGCCCCCATGTGCTCTCCGGCTACCTGAATGGAATTGGCGACGAGGAGACAAAGTTCCGGGTTGAGGGCGAGGTCTGGCACCGCACCGGAGACGCCGGCTACCTTGACGCCCGAGGCCGGCTCTGGCTACTCGGGCGCGCCGGCGCGGTCATTCGGGATGAACGCGGTATGATCCACCCCTTCGCGGCCGAATGCGCGGCAAGCCAGCTGCCCTGGATCGAGCGGAGCGCTCTCGCCCAGCATAATGGCAAGCGCCTTCTGGCGGTGCAACTGGGGCCGCGGGCACCGGCGGATGCCGAGCGGCGCGTGCATGAGACGTTGTCCTGGGCCAAGCTTGACCGGATCGTGAAAGTACCCCGCATCCCGGTCGACCGCCGCCACAATGCGAAGGTCGACTATCCCAAACTGAAGAAGGAACTGGAGCGCCATGTCAACTGATCTCCGAGGCGTAGGCAGCTACTTTGACCGTCTGCTCGCCGAACGCTCTCAAGAGCAAATCGAGCAGGACCTGATGCCTTCGCGGGAGGACATGCCGCCAGGTGTTCCCCGCGGCGGAGCGCTTGCGACGATCTCCCCCCAGGCGGTGGAAGGACGCTGGCAGTTGCTTGACGTCGATGCGTCCGTGAGGCACCGGCTTCTGGACGATATGACGCGCGAACAGATGCCCCTCTATGCCAAGAACATCGAGAACTTCATCGGCACCGTGAAACTCCCGCTCGGACTGGCCGGCCCGCTGCGGATGCGGGGGCTGTTTGCACGGGGAGACTACTACGTGCCGCTGGCGACGACGGAGGCCGCGCTGGTGGCGTCCTACACACGCGGGGCGCGGGCCATCACGCAGGCCGGCGGCTGCACGGCGGCCGCGATCTGGGAGGGTGTGACTCGGGCTCCCGTCTTCGCGTTCGACAGCCTGATCGACGTCGGCAAGTTCATCATGTGGGCCGGTGAGCAAGCGCAGACATTTTCCGACATCGCCGCATCGACCACACGCCACGGCGAGCTCCTGCGCACCCGCTTCAACATGGAGGGCAACCACGTCTACCTGATCTTCGAATACGCCACCGGCGACGCCGCGGGGCAGAACATGGTGACGATCGCGACCGACGCCGTGTGCCGCTTCATTCTCGATCAGACACCGGTGCAGCCCACCTACTGGTTCGTCGAGGGGAATCATTCGGGAGACAAGAAGGCCTCGCATCTCTCCTTCCAGAACGTTCGCGGGAGGAAGGTCACCGCCGAAGTGACGCTCACGCCCGACATCCTTGAAGGACACCTGAAGTCGAGCGCCAAGCGGATGCTGGACTTCTACCGGGTCTCCGCAATCGGAGGTGTGATGAGCGGGAACATCGGGCTGCAGGGACACTATGCCAACGGGATGGCGGCGCTCTACATCGCCTGCGGCCAGGACGCCGCTTGCGTGGCCGAGTCCGCCGTGGGGGTCACCCGTTTCGAGCCCGCGGCTAATGGTGGCCTTTATGCTTCCGTCACCTTGCCCAACCTCATCCTGGGAACGGTCGGCGGCGGCACGGGCCTGCCGAGCCAGAACGCCTGCCTGGATATTCTGCGACTCTCCGGGCCGGGCAACGCGGCAGCCCTTGCCGAGGTATGCGCCGCGCTGGTGCTCGCGGGCGAGCTGTCGATCAGCGCCGCGTTGGCAGCGGGTCACTTCACACGGGCGCACCAGACGCTCGCGCGGGGAGTGCCGAAAGACCGGAAAAAGGGGCCGTCCGAGGCGTCGGCATGAGCGCCATCCGCCGCTGGTGGGTCTATCAGGGGGAACGCTTTCCACTCGTGCAGCACGGGCCGCTGATCCTCGCCTTCAGCTTCAGCGCCGTCGCCTTCTCCTGGATGCTGCGCTCTTCCACGGGATGGCCCAGTCCGGTGTCGGCGGTGGTCGCCTTCGGTTCCTGCCTGATCTTCTTCCTCCAGCTGCGCATTGCGGACGAGTTCAAGGACGACGAGGAGGACGCGCGCTACCGTCCCTACCGCCCGGTGCCCCGCGGTCTCGTGACGTTGCGCGAACTTGGCGGCCTGTTCGTACTCGGTGGCGTGCTGCAGCTGGGCCTTGCCCTCTGGCTCGACGCGCGGCTTCTCGTCCTGCTGTTCGTCACCTGGACCTATCTCGCGCTGATGAGCAAGGAGTTCTTCGTCGGGGAGTGGCTGCGCGGCAAGCACCTCACCTACATGGTCACCCACATGGCCATCATGCCGCTCATCGACCTCTACGCCACCGGCACCGACTGGCTGGTCTTCCAGGGCCATGCGCCGGCCGGGCTCGGCTGGTTTCTGCTGGCCAGCCTCTTCAACGGCATGGTGATCGAGATCGGCCGCAAGATCCGCAGTTCCCACGATGAAGAGGAGGGGGTTGCAACCTATTCCGTGGTGTGGGGTCGTGGGCGGGCGGTGGGCACGTGGTGGGCCGTACTTGGGCTCGCGCTTGCCTGCGCCTGCCTGGCCGCGCGCCGCATCGGCTTTGCCCTGCCGTTTGCCATAGTGCTCGGTGCGACCTTCGGTGCCGCGGTTCTGATCGGCGCTCTCTTCCTGCGGCGGCAGACTCCGGGGGCGGGGAAGTGGATCGAAAACTGGTCCGGAGTCTGGACACTGGTGCTCTATCTGAGCCTGGGACCGGCTCCGCTTCTCTGGAGGGAGTTGGGATGAGCTTCGTTCTTTCGTCTTCGGACGGGGTCGATCTCAGCCGCATGGGAGGCAAGGCGGCGGCCCTCTCCTCGCTTGCCGGAACGGGCCTGAGGATTCCGGCCTGGTTCGTAGTTTCGCCGTCCGCCTTCGAAGCCGGTCTCTCTACGGACCAGCGCCGGACCCTGCTCCGGGCTGAAGAACAGGAAGAGCTTCACGAGTTCTTCTCCCGGGTCTCGCCCGCGCCAGTGGTTCTGGCGGAGGTTGAGGAGCGTTTCGCGATCCTGCGCGGCGACACCCGCTTCGTCGCGGTGCGCTCCTCCGGCGTACAGGAGGATGGCGTCGAGCACTCCTTTGCCGGCCAGTTCGACAGCTACCTGTCCGTGACCCGGGAGCGCCTGCCGGCCCGGATCGTCGACGTGTGGCGATCGGGTTTCAGCGAACGCGTCCTGGCCTACCGGCGGGAGAACAACCTCGAAGGGCTGCCGCAGGCTCCGGCCGTTCTGGTGCAGGAGATGGTCGACAGCGAGGTTTCCGGGGTCGCCTTCAGCGCCGACCCGGTGACCGGTCGCCGCTCGGTGGCGGTGGTTTCGGCGCTTCACGGTCTGGGAACGGCACTGGTCGGGGGGGACGCCGACGCCGATACCTGGCGCGTTCAGTTCGACGGGACGATCCTCGAGCGGGACATCGTGGCCAAGCGCCTGGCGCACCGGCCGTCGCCCGACAGCGCGGAGGGCGTCGCGGAACGGGAGGTCGCCGAACCCGACGCGTCGGCACCGGCCGTTACCGACGAGGAGGCGGCCCAGGTCGCGGAACTCGCGCGCCGGGCCGAGCGGCACTTCGGACGGCCGCAGGACATCGAATGGGCGATGCGAGGCGGCGAGATCTTCCTCCTCCAGTCCCGCCCGATCACCTCCCTGGCCCAGACCCCCGATCCCGACGGGGTCCACGCCATCTGGGACAACTCGAACATCGTCGAGAGCTACAGCGGCATCACAACACCCCTAACCTTCAGCTTCGCGCTTCACGCCTACGAAGGGGTCTACCGCGAATTCTGCCGCCTCCTGGGGGTGAGCAAGAACCGGATCGCGGCCAACGACCTCACCTTCCGCCGCATGCTCGGGCTGGTCCGCGGGCGCGTCTACTACAACCTGCTCAACTGGTACCGCGTCATCGCGCTGCTCCCGGGCTACACCTTCAACCGGCGCTTCATGGAACAGATGATGGGCGTGCGGGAGCGTCTTCCCGACGAGATCACCGCCGCCGCATCGGGCGCTTCCCGGTCGGCACGGCTTGTCGACTTGCTCCGGTTGGGCCGCACAATGGCCGGAATGGTCGGCAACCAGCTGCGCCTACCCCGCATGATCGACCGGTTCTACGACCGTCTCAACCGTGCGCTCGCGCCCCGGGATCCGCCGCTCGGTGTCAGGCGGCTGGACCAGCTGGTCGACGACTACCGCAAACTGGAGTCGAGTCTGCTGACGCGCTGGGACGCGCCGCTCATCAACGACTTCTTCGCCATGATCTTCTTTGGCGTGCTGGGGCGCCTCACAGCGAAGTGGTGCCCCGGTGAGGAGGACGAGCAGGGGTCGCTGCACAACGACCTGGTATGCGACCAGGGGGGGATGATCAGTGCCGAGCCCGCCAGACGCATCGTCGAGATGGCCACCGTCGCGGCGCTCGATGAAGAGCTGACCGATGTCCTCTGCCGCGGAGCGGTGCCGGCCGCCGTGCAGGCGCTCCGCTGCCACGAGGAACTGGCACATCTCTACCAGGACTATCTCGACACCTTCGGCGATCGCTGCCTAGACGAGCTCAAGCTCGAGTCGACCACGCTCTTCGATGACCCAGAGCCGCTGCTGCGCTCGATCGGACACGCCGCCGCCCGGCTCGCGCGCGGACAGGGCTTCGATTCCGGCCACCAGTCGACCGTGCGCGAGGAGGCGGAAGCGAAGGTGCGCCGGGCCCTCGCGCGACGTCCCCTGCGCCGCGCCGTCTTCGCCTGGGTGCTCCGCAACGCCCGCGGACGGGTGCGGGACCGCGAGAATCTGCGGTTCGAGCGTACCCGCCTCTTCGGCCGCGTGCGCAGGATCTTCGTCGAGGTCGGGCGCAGGTTGCACGCTGAGGGGGTCCTCGACGATCCGCGCGATGTCTTCTACCTCGAGCTCGACGAGATCGTGGCCTACGTCGAAGGGGCCGCGGCATGTGACGACCTGCGCGGTCTCGCCGCCGTGCGCCGCCGCGCCTTCGAGCGCTACGCCGAACTGGAGGCCCCGGCCGACCGTTTCGAGACCTTCGGCGCTCCGTACATCGCCAACAGCTGCCAAGGGAGCGATTCGAGGCTAACAGACCAGGGTGAAGCCGATGGAGACGATGTGCTGCGCGGCCTCGGCTGTTGTCCGGGTGTCGTCCGAGGCCGTGCACGGGTGATTCGCGATCCGCGCGGCGCAGAACTCAAGCAGGGGGAGATCCTGGTGGCGGAGCGCACCGACCCCGGATGGATCATGCTCTTCCCGGCCGCCGCGGGGATTCTGGTCGAGCGCGGCAGCCTGCTCTCGCACTCGGCGATCGTGGCCCGCGAGATGGGGATTCCCGCCATCGTCTCGATCCCCGGTGTCACCACGAGAATCGAGAGCGGGAGCTGGGTCGAGATGGACGGCGCGCGCGGCACGGTGAGACTGGATGTCGGGCCGCAGTCCGGGGACGGCGTCAGCAGCGAGCCGCGGCACACGGGCAGCCCGGACATCGAACCCCGGCCCGCGGACCGACCGGACGTGGCCCGGGAGGCCGCGGCCGGCCCGGACGCCAGCGACGGCCGAGACCAGCCGGATCCGGGCGCCGCTCCATGAGCACCGAAGCCGCGGCGCGCGCCGACTTCTCCTTCGTCCGCTACGCGCAGTGCTGGGAGGACGCCGACATTCTCCTGGAGGCACTCGACGTTCGCGAAGGGGATGTCTGCCTCTCGATCGCTTCGGCGGGGGACAACTCGCTCTCGCTCCTTTCGCGTGGCCCGGCGCGCGTGATCGCCGTCGACATGAACCCGGCGCAGCTCGCATGTCTCGCCTTGCGCGTCGCGGCCTACCGCACGCTCGAGCACCACGAACTCCTGCAACTCGTCGGCTCGCGGGAATGCGCCGACCGGGAGATTCTCTACGGACGTTGCCGCGGCGTACTCGACAGGGAGGCCCGCGACTTCTGGGACGCCCACCTGGAACTGATCCGGGCCGGCATCGGCGCTGCCGGCAAGTTCGAGCGCTACTTCGCCACCTTTCGCACGCGCGTGCTGCCGTGGATCCACCCCCGGCGCCGAGTCGACCGGCTTCTGGCGGGCGGCACGCTGGCTGAACGTCACCGCTTCTACGCCCGCCACTGGGACAACCTGCGCTGGCGTCTCCTCTTCCGGCTCTTCTTCTCCCGCTTCGTGATGGGACGGATGGGACGCGATCCCGCCTTCTTCCGCTACGTGGAGGGGTCGGTGGCGGAGCGGATCCTGTCCCGCACCAGGCACGCCCTCACCGAACTTGACCCCGCGGCCAACCCCTACCTGCAGTGGATCCTCACCGGCCACCACACCACCGCCCTTCCACACGCCCTGCGCAAGGAGAACTTCGACGCAATCAGGGAGAACCTGGACCGGCTCGAATGGCACCCCATGTCGATCGAAGGGCTGCTCGCATCGGAGCCCGAGCTTGACTTCGACTGCTTCAATCTGAGCGACATCTTCGAGTACATGTCCGACGAGAGCTTCCACGAGTTGCTCGCCACGCTCACGGGGCGCGCGCGTCCCGGAGCCCGTTTCGCCTACTGGAACATGCTGGTGCCGCGCAGCCGGCCGCCGGAGCTGGACCACGCTCTCACCCCGCACCCCGAGCTCGCGGAGCGACTTCACCTTCAGGACAAGGCGTTCTTCTACAGCAGGTTCGTCGTCGAGACGGTTGAGGCGGAGGCAACGACGGGGCCGAGATGACCCTCACCGCCAACCTCCTCACCATGGCGGCGCTCCTCGCCGCATTGGCGATTCTCCTGGTCGTCCTCAAGGCGGCGGAGAGCCGAGGTCATCTCCATCCCGAGTCGCTGCGCAAGGGGGTCCACGTCGGCATGGGGCTGGTCGTCCTCCCGCTGCCATGGATCTTCGATCGCGCCTGGCCGGTGATCGTGCTGGCGGTCCTCGCGTGCGGCGCCATGGTGGCCACGCGTTCGATCCGCAGCCTGCGGGGCGGCATCGGGACGGTGCTGGGCGGGGTGGGGCGGGACACCCTGGGCGAGATCTACTTCCCCATCGCCGTTACCGTCCTCTTCGTGCTTGGCCACGACGACTGGCTACTCTACGTCGTTCCAATCCTCACGCTGACGCTGGCGGACGCCGTCGCGGCCCTGGTGGGAGTTCGCTACGGGCTGTTCCAGTACCAGACCTCGGAGGGGAAGAAGAGCCTCGAGGGGTCTCTCGCGTTCTTCCTGGTGGCCTTCTTCAGCGCCCATCTTCCCCTTCTGCTCCTGACCGACACGGGCCGGGCCGAGGCCGTTCTCATCGCCGCGATCCTCGCTCTTCTCGTCATGATGCTGGAGTTCATTGCGTGGCGGGGGCTCGACAATCTCCTGATCCCTCTCGGCGCTCACGCCTTTCTGCGCCTCTACCAGGATGCGGACACCCGGCTTCTCCTCGCTCACCTTCTGGCTGCCGCCCTTCTGGTGGTCTTCACGCTGGCGTGGCGGCGTCGCAGCAGGCTGGACGACAGCGCGCTGGTCGGGGGCGCCCTCTTCGGCTTCGCCGCCGCCACGCTCGGCGGTTGGCTGTGGTTTCTCGGACCGTTCCTCTTCTTCCTCGCCATGAGTCTGGTCTGGCCACGCTCGACCGAGGATCGGCCCCACACCGTCTACGACATTCTCTCGACGACGGCCGCCGGGATGTGCTGGCTGTTCGCCTATTCCGTCACCGAAAAGGAGTGGCTCCTGGTCCCCTTTACCGGCTCATTCGCCGCCCAGCTGACCCTGTACGGAGTCGCGCGGATCGGCCACCGACCCGACCGTGGACCACCCATGCGGCGCCTGCTCGGCGACATCGGGCTCGGCTGGCTCGTTGTTCAATGTCCCGTCCTGCTCATCGCATTCGCGGGCGGTTTCGTGGTGGAGGGGGACGGGTGGGCTGTCCCGGGCCTGATGATCGACCTCGGACTCGGACTGCTGGCGGTGAGTCTCGCGGGAGTGGTCTTCTATCTGCTGTTGCCGCGAATCTACGGTCCACCGCTGCGCGAGGGTGCGATCAAGCCCGCGGTTGCCGCTTTGGGCTCAACGGCTTCGGTCGTGGCGGGGCTGCGTTGGCTGGTGTAGTTGGCGGTATTCCATGTTGTCAAGCCCACGGTTCGTGAGGCGATTAGCTCGGGACGAGAGAGGTGCCGTGTGATGGGTGTGGGACCCGGATACACTGCACCGACACGAAAAGGGGGGTTTAATTCACGTACCGTCCACGAAAAACCCGCTATTGTTGGATCATGTTGTTGGAGATGTGGGAATTCCACCCAAGACAACTGGCTTCGGGCAAACCAACCTGCTCTCCATTCCCCAAGACGCCCGGTAAGCAATTCCCCATGAGCATCCGGTTCACATCCTTCATTGTGGTTGCCCACAGCCTCCTTCCGTTGAAGTGAAGTGAAGTTATGATGACCGTGCTCGTGACAGAAAGGACGTTGGTGCGCACCAACAACGCGGCGTGCGCGCCCCCGGCCCGGTCCCTGTCCGCGGCCACCGATGGAATCCGTTGCAGAAAGGACACTGTATGTTGATCACGCGTTTTTCCGCCTTCTCGTCCCGCTTCACCGGGACCGGTGTCAGGAAAGCAGCCGGCACTTTGCCGGCCGGGGTTTCCGTACTGACGGCGGCCGCCACGTTGTGGTGCACCACCGGCGCCGCGGCCCAGGCCCCCATGGACGCCCCCATCCCCCCCGACCCCGCCGTCGTCACCGGCACGCTCGACAACGGGCTCACCTTCTTCATCCACCAGAACGACCAGCCGGAGAACCGGGCGGAACTGCGCCTTGTGGTCAACGCGGGTTCGATCCTGGAGGACGAGGACCAGCTCGGGCTGGCGCACTTCGTGGAGCACATGGCCTTCAACGGCACGGAGAACTTCGAGAAGCAGGCGCTGGTGAACTACCTCGAGTCGATCGGGATGCGCTTCGGGCCCGACATCAACGCCTACACCAGTTTCGATGAGACCGTGTACATGCTGCAGGTCCCCATGGACGACCCGGAGGTGCTCTCCACGGCCTTCCAGATCCTGGTGGACTGGGCGAGCGCCGTCGTCTTCGATCCGGAGGAGGTCGACAAGGAGCGCGGGGTGGTGATCGAGGAGTGGCGCGGGCGGCGCGGGGGACAGGCACGTGTTCAGGACCAGCAGTTTCCGTACATGCTGCACGGATCGCGCTATGCCGACCGGCTCCCGATCGGCGATACCGAGATCCTCCGCGCCGCACCCGCCGAACGGCTGCAGAGCTTCTACGAAGACTGGTACCGGCCGGACCTGATGGCCGTGATCGCTGTGGGCGATTTCGACCCCGCCGCGATCGAGGCGACGATCCGGGAGTGGTTCGGCGTGTTGCAGAACCCGGCCGATCCGCGTCCCAGGACCGAATCGGAGGTCCCGATCGACCACGGTCCGCTCATCTCGATCGCCACCGACCCGGAGTTGCCGTTCAACCAGGTCCAAGTGATGTACAAGCGGCCTCTGAACTCACAGGGCACCCTGGGTGACTTCCGCAGCGCCCGCGTCCGGTCGCTTTACACCGGGATGCTCAACCGCAGGCTTTCCGAGTTGCAGCTGCAGGCGGACCCGCCGTTCCTCGGCGCCGGTGTCGGTCTGAGCGGAGGATTCTCCCGCAACATGAACGCGGCCCAGCTGTCCGCCAACGTGGCCGACAACGGTTTCCTGCGGGGAATCGAAACCGTCCTCACCGAGGCGGAAAGGGTCGCACGCCATGGCTTCACCGCCGGTGAGCTGGCGAGGCAGAAGACCGCGCTTGCACGGCTCTATGAGAGCAGGCTGGCCGAGGTGGCGAACCGGGAGTCGGGGTCGCTCGCAAGCCGCTACATCAACGTCTTCCTGCGGGGCAATCCCTATCCCGCCGTCGAAGTGGAAAAGCAGCTGGTGGACCTTCTGCTCCCCGGGATCACCCTCGAGGAGGTCAACGCGGTGGGTCAGGAGTGGATGCGGGAAGAGGGCCGCGTGATTCTGGTGTCGGGTCCCGAGAAGGAGGGCAACGAGGTGCCGACCGAGGAGGAGATGACCGGCATCTTCGCGGCGGTCGCGGGGACGGAGATCGCGGCGTACGAGTTCACCGAGGTCGAAGCGCCGCTGGTCGCCGAGGTCCCGGGGGGTTCTCCGGTGGTTTCGGAAGAGGCGGTGGACGAGATCGGCGTCACGATCTGGGAGCTCGAGAACGGCGTGCGGGTCGTGCTGAAGCCCACCGACTTCAAGGACGACGAGGTCCTCTTCTCGGCAACGAGCCCCGGCGGCACGTCGCTGGCATCCGACGAGACCTTCATGGATGCGGAAATCGCGACCCTGGCGGTGGAGCAGGGGGGTGTCGGGGAGTTCGGCCAGATCGAGTTGCGCAACAAGCTGACCGGGAAGCAGGCCTCGGTGTCGCCATCGATCGGACAGCTCACCGAGGGAATCACGGGCCGCGCGTCCCCGCAGGATCTGGAGACGGCGTTTCAGCTCATCTACCTCTATTTCACGGCTCCCAGAAAGGATGAGGACGCATTCGCGGCCTTCAAGGCCCAGATGGCGGCGATGGCCAACATGGGCGCCATGCCGCAGTTCGTCATGCTGGACACCGTGGCGAGCACCATGAGCCAGGGGCATCCGCGGGCGGGGGGCTCCATGGCCCAGGTACTGGAGGCCGTGCAGAATGCGGATCTCGATGTGGCACTGGACTTCTACCGCGACCGCTTCGCGGACGCCTCCGATTTCTCCTTCTACTTCGTGGGCGCCTTCGATCCGGACGGCATCCGGCCACTGGTCGAGACGTGGCTGGGCGGGCTGCCCAACCTGGGCCGTGAGGAGATGTGGGTGGACCACGGGATCGATCCCCCCACCGGGGTGATTGAGAAGGTCATACACAAGGGACTGGAGCCGCAGAGCCAGACGCAGATCACTTTTGCCGGCGACGCCGAGCATTCCATCGAGGAATCGACGACACTTACGGCGATGGCGAGCATTCTGCGTATCGAGCTGCGCGAGTCGCTCCGCGAAGATCTCGGGGGCACCTACGGCGTGGGCGTTTCAGCGTCTCTCTCGTACCGGCCCGACGAGGAATACGAGATCACCGTCGAGTTCGGTTCGGACCCGGAGCGCGCCGAGGAATTGAGCGCCGTGGTCTTCGAGGAGATCGAGCGTCTGAAGACCGAAGGGCCGGACCCCGAGACGGTCGCCAAGGTGCGCGAGACCGACCGGCGCTCCAAGGAGACCAACCTGGAGGAGAACGGCTATTGGCACGGCCAGCTCAGAGCCTACGAACAGGCCGGACTGGACATCCGCCGGATCCCGTCGTACGACCGGATCGAGAGCTGGACCGCCGAACAGGTGCAGCAGGCCGCGATCCGCTACCTGCGGCTGGACCAGTACGCCAGGTTCGTGCTGCTTCCGGAGAACAAGATCCCGTGATCATACCGCTGGTTTGACCGAAGGATGAAACGATCTGTGCGTTCGTCCTGCTTCTTCCCAAATGTGGCGGACTGCTTGCGCGGGTGGAATTCAGTGTTCGCTATCACTGATTGCAGGTGACTGATATGACACGTCGACCGATCCACTGGATCCTCTTCGGCCTTCTCAGCGTCGCGGGCGTTGTCGTCGCGATCCGGTTTTTCCCGACCGCCTTCCCCATCGTCGCGCTGGATCTCGCCATGGATCGCGAGGCCGCCGTTTCCCGGGCGGACACCCTCGCACGGCAGTTCGGATGGGACCCGGCAGACGCTCGAACGGCTGCCATCTTCGGCCAGACGAACCCGGAGGTGCAGTCCTACGTCGAACTGGAAGGGGGAGGAAGGGACGCGTTCGTCGCACTGGCCGAGCGCGGGATCTATCAGCCGTACGTGTGGGCTGTGCGACACTTCCAGGAGGGGTCGGTAGAGGAGAGTCAGATTCGCTTCACGCCTGCGGGCGAGCCGTACGGGTTCCGTCTTCGCCTCTCGGAGGACGATCCGGGCGGCGGCAACCTCGCCGAGACGGAAGCGCGGACCGTGGCCGAAGGAACGGCGGTGGAGTGGGGGGTCGACCTCTCCGATTTCGAACTGCTCGAGTCGTCCGAGGAAACGCAGCCCGGCGGGCGCGTGGATCACACATTCGTGTTCGAGCGTACGGATGCCGTGGTGGAGGACAGCCGCTTCCGGCTTCGGATCCGGGTAGCCGGGAACCGAGCCTCCGAGCTTGCCCACTTCGCATTTGTACCCGAGGCCTTCTCCCAGCGCTACCGGGAGATGCGGTCGCGGAACAACTCGATCGCGTTCGCATCGCAGTCGGTCTACGTCGTCCTTTTCCTCCTTCTCGGGGGCGTAGTCGGCACGGCCCTCCTCATGAGGAAGCGTCTGGTCGTCTGGCGACCGGCTCTTGTCTGGGGCGCCCTCACCGCCGTGCTGCTCGGACTCCAGAGCGTGAACGTCCTCCCGCTGAGCTGGATGGGCTACGACACCGCCGTTTCGACCCAGACGTTCCTGACCCAACAACTGGTCGCAGCAGGCGTGACGGTCGCCCTCAACGCTCCGCTTCTCGCGTTCATCTTCCTCGCGGGGGAGTCGCTCGGCCGGCGTGCGTTTCCCGGTCACCTCCAACAATGGCGATTCTGGTCGCCCGAGGTTGCGGCCTCCACACCCGCGCTGGGCCGCACCGCGGGCGCGTACCTTCTGCTGGGGCTCCACCTCGGCTACGTGGTGCTATTCTACCTGGCCACCTCCCGGTTCGAGGGCTGGTGGCTTCCCGCCGACCCGGACGTCCAGCCCAATCTGCTTGCGACCGCGCAACCCTGGCTTGTAGCGGTCTCGAGTTCCCTCCGCGCCGCCCTCTGGGAAGAGAGCGCGTTCCGCGCCATTCCCATCGCTTGCGCGGCCCTGCTGGGGGCACGCTACGGGCGGAAGAACCTCTGGATCTGGGGTGCGGTGGTGCTGCAGGCGGTCGTCTTCGCGGCGGGTCACGCCAACTACCCTCAGCAGCCGGCGTACGCCCGGCTGGTGGAGCTCATGATTCCCGCCCTGCTCTGGGGCGTGATCTACCTCCATTTCGGTCTCGTGCCGACGATCATCTCCCATTTCACCTACAACCTCTCGCTTCTCTCGCTGCCCCTCTTCGCGTCATCCGCACCCGGCATTCTCCTGGATCGAGTAGTCGTGGTAGTGGTCGGATTGATTCCACTCCTGATTCTGGCCAGGGCACGGTGGAAGGTCGGCGCGCGCGCGAGAGCGCCGGAATGGGCGTACAACCACGCTTGGAAACCGCGCGCCCCCAAGGAGCCGGAAGCGAAGGAAGAGGCCCGAGCCGAGTCACCCTCTGCGGAGGTATCCCCGATCGCCCGGGGGGTTCTCTCGCGGCGCAAGCTGGTTTACGCGTTGGGTGCGATCGGCGCGCTGGTTTGGGGTGCCGGAGAGTTCAGGGATACCGGAGGTGCGCTACGATTGACGGCGTCCAGAAGCGACGCGATCGCCGTCGCCGTGGACACGCTGGAGCGGCGCGGGCACGACGTAGGGTCGTGGAGACCCCTTACCCGGGTGGATTCCGCTCGGGGGGACGACCACCGGTACGTCTTTGAAGAGGCCGGCCCGGAGGTGTACGAAAGCCTGCTCGGGACCTGGCTGCGCAGGCCTCAATGGATCGTGCGCTTCCTGGACTTCCAGGCCGACCCCGAGGAGCGCGTCGAAGAACTGCGCGTCCACCTCGACCTGTCGGCCGAGCCCGTACGCCTCCGGCACTTCCTGCCCGAGGCACGTCCGGGTGCACGTTTGGAGGAGGAGGACGCGCGGGCGGTCGCGCTTGGCGCCGTCCAGACACGATTCGGGATGGGTCCGGAGTCCATCCAGGAAGTCGGCGCCGTCCAAACAGAGCGGCCGGAGCGCACTGACTGGCGCTTCAACTTCGAGGACCGGGCCGTGCTCACGGAAATCGCCGGGGAAGCGCGCGTGATGGTGGTCCTCGCCGGCGACGAGGTCGTGGACGTATCCCGCTCGGTGAACGTGCCCGAGGAGTGGGAGCTGGCCCGGGGCGACAGCGAGGCAATCCGGAACGTGGTGGACCTGATTACCGCGCTGCTGCTGTTTCTCGGTCTTGCCGGAGCCTGCGTGCTGGCGGTGGTCACATGGGCGAAGCGCGGGCTGGATACACGGGTGTTGATTCGGGCTACCCTGCTCGCCGCGGTGACGCTGGGCCTCTGGCTGGCGAACTCCTGGCCGGAGTCCGAAGCGACCTTCTCTCCGACGCAGCCGTGGGGTCTCCAGGCTGGAATTGAGGCCTTCGGCAGTTTTCTCATTCTCCTTCTCGGGTCGGCGGCGGTCGGTTTGGGGGCCGCGCTCGCCCACAAGTGGCTCGGAGAGGGGCGGGGAGGGCAGGTGGACGTGCCGACAGCACGCATGCTCGCCGTGGCGGTGGGCGCTTCTCTGTTGGGTCTCGCGACGCTCGGAGAGTGGGTCCCCGGGGGACTCCCCGCGTGGCCGGACGTGACCGGGGCCAACTCCTTCATCCCGACCCTGGCCGGGCCGCTCCTAGCGGCCGCCGATTTCCTCCTTGGTACGGTTGGACTACTTCTGTTGGGTGGTCTCTCGCTGCGGTCGGGCGCGGGCGTCCGCTGGCGCGTCGCGCTGTGGGGCTCCGTGCTCACGATCGGGGTCATCGTCGTACCGGCACCACTTCAGGAATCGGTTCTCACCTGGGTGCCCGCGGCACTCGCGGGTGGGGCCGTCCTTTTCGGGTTGGCCCATCTGGTTGCAGCGGCCCCGGCTTTGGTGCCCGGCATTGTCTGGACCGCGGTAGGCGCCGAATTCCTCGTTCAGATCGCAACCGGACCGTATCCGGGTGCAAGGCTGGGGGGCGCGTTGGGAGTGGTCGTCGTGGGCACGCTCGCCGCCGCATGGATGCGCGAGTTGCATCCCATGTCGCTTCGGAAGGAGGTTACTACGTGATCCCGCCCGGAGGGTAACTTGGCACTCGCCCAGTTGAGCGAGTCGTGCACGACCGGCTTCGCCACCGTCTGCCCCACGCGCCAGCCACCTGAAGTAGGGCGCCGCCTTCGCGGGCGCGGCCATGAGCCGCGCAGCCCGCTCGTCCCGGATCGTCCTGACCGTCATCCACGGACTGCCAGGAAAGTGAAATGACCCGTTCCCGACTTGTCCGGCTGCCAATGGCCGGAAGCGTGCTCTTCCTGGTTGCTGACGCGAGCGCACAGTCGATTGAAGACGCCAGATCCGCCTTCGCGGACGGCCGCTTCCTGGAAGCCGCGGATTCCGGCGAAGCCCTGGCGACCTCCGATGGCTACACCCTGGCGGCGGAGGCCCTCGCGGTATACGCCCACTACGAGGCGGCGGACGAGGAATGGGACAAGGTCATTGAACGCGCAATGCGCATGGGCGAGGAAGCCGTGCGCGCCGACTCGACCAACCCCGAGGCGCATTGCCAATACGCCCACGCCGTCGGCCGGTACGCGCAGCGCGTGGGCACGATCACAGCGCTTCGCAAGGGTCTCGCCGGCAAGGTTCGCGATGCACTCGAGGCGGCGCTCGAGATCGACCCCGACTACCCCGGAGCGCACCTGACTCTCGGCGGCTGGCACGCCGATGTCGCCGACGCCGGTTTCTTTGCCCGCAGGATCTACGGCGCCGACCGGGAGGACGCCGTCTACCATTACGAGCGCGCCCTGGAACTGGTCCCGGATTCGAAGATCCTGCTCTACGAATACGGGATCAGGCTGCCCAAACTCGACGAGGACGGAGGCAGGGAACGAGCCAGAGCGATGCTGGAAAAGGCACTTGGGCTACCGGTGTGGAATGCCTACGAGAACTACATCCATCTGGACATCCTGGACGGACTGGACGCCCTGGCCGGTCCTCCGGGGGGCTCATCATGACGCCCATTGAGAGGAGCACCCCAAAATGACGACGCAACCGCACAACCCCTTCCAGACCCTCCACACCCGATGGCTCTTTTCGCGCATGGCCGTCGTGATCCTCGGTCTTTTCGTGGTCTTCCGCGTCGTCGGCGGCGCAAGTTCGACCCAGGTGGCGTTCACTGTCACTATCTGCGGAGTCTTCGCACTCTGCCCACTGTGGTTGTACTGGGAGTGTCGCAGGTCGGGTATCGATATCGGGCGTCTCGTCGGCCGCGACAAGACCGGATACGACTGGCGCTACATACTCCTCGGCCGCGACAAGACCGGATTCGACTGGGGCTACTTACTCCTCGGCCGCGACAAAAAGACCGGATACAACTGGGCCCCCGTAATCCTCGGCCTCCTCTTCGTCACAATCCTGTTCGGGCTCGGGTCTCTGTACGTCACCGGGTACGGGTTGTCGCGGATCGCACCCGGGATGATGGAGTGGTACCTGGGTCGACCCCTCGACTGGCAGTCCGTCGATTTCAGCGCTTTCTTGGTGGTCAGTTTAGCGCTCTACGTGGTGTTGCAGTTCGTGGTGCTCGTGATCCTCGAAGAGGTGATCTTCCGAGGCATCCTGGTCAACCGGTTGGGAGTGAAGTGGGGAATCAGGACCGGGATCATCGTTTCGGCGCTGCTCTACGGCGTGTGGCGCGGAGTGTTGCCCGGGGGGTTGGGAGTGATCTGGGCGACGGTCTTCGGGCTGGTCGCCGCCGTGCTGTACCTACGGACCGAAAAGCTGATCGTCCCAGGCGGCTTCAACGCCGTGAGCAGAGTGAACTTCGTGGGGGCGTGGGAGCTCTACCCCTACGACCTCCAGGACATCGAGGCCATGGCGCTTCCTGGCCTCGGCATGATGGCGGTGGCGCTTCCCGTGCTGGTGTGGTACCTGCGACGTCACTGGCCGGAGCGGGGGGCGGGGATTCCCTACATGGCTGAGGACCGGGTGGCGGAGGACCGGGCGATTGACGACCGGGCGGCAGATCGCCGGCACACCGGTTCAGAAGTTCGATGACGTATTGTCGTGCGGGTCGGCCTCGTCGTGAGCCTGGTGGCGTCCCATCTGCATTTGATGAACCTTCTCGATGATCTGCAGGAGTAAGAGGGCCGACCCGATAGCTACAAAAATGGATTTCCCGGACGGGTGAACGATCGCCTCTTCGGCGGTTACGGTACCAGTGGCGTATCTGGTGACGTATACGACTCTCACCCCAAACGACCAGATCCACAGGCCCCACCACCACGCGAGCGAGCTGCGACCCTCTTGTTCCCAGGACGCCGGACTCCCGCTGGCCTGCCAGATCTCTCTCATGACCTGGTACGGCTTCCAGAACCAGGCGATCGGAATGAAGTACCAACCGACGGCCCAGCCCGGCGTGAACCTCATGTCGGCAACACCCAGCTGGTGGGCATTGAAGTTGGCACGATGGGTCCACATCAGCACGAGGATCGCGGTGATCACAAGGACGAGCGTCAGGACCAAAAGCAACTCATCAGGGGGCCCAGATCCATTCCACAAGTCCCAGCCCCAGATCCAATTGACCAGCAACACTGCGATGTAGGCGCACAGGAATCCCTGAGTGCACCTGACAAGAACCGTCGGGTCACGGAAACCGCCGTTCTGCTCCTTCATTGGGATCCTTCCGGCGATCTGTAGTGTCCCATCTGCATTTGGTGAACTCTTCGGATGATGGCCAGCAGAACGAGCACCGGCGATACAATCAGGACTATCGCCACCGAAATGTCGATCGCTGACTCGACGGTTTCGGCGCCGGTGAAGCCCGCGATGTATCCCGCGATGGATCCACCAATCACATAGAGGATCCATAGGCCCCACCACCACGGGAGCAATGGCGAGCTGGCTTGTTGTTTCCAGTCCGCCGGACTTACGCTCGCCTGCCAGATCTCTCTCATGACCTGGTACGGCTTCCAGAACCAGGCGACCGGAATGAAGTACCAGGCAACGGACCAGCCCGGCGTGAACCTCATGTCGGCAGCACCCAACTGGCGGGCATTGTAGTTGGCGCGATGGATCCACACCAGCACGAGGATCCCGGTGGTCACGACGACGATCATGTATACCGCAGACCACACGGTGCCCGCCATCACAGCATCCGAGGGGCCCCAGATCCACTCGACAAGCTCAACTGCGATGTAGGCGTACAGGAACCGCCTGGTCCATCTGGTAAGGACGGTAGGGTCGCGGAAACCGGCGTGCTGCTCCTTCATTGGGGCCACCTTTGTGGGGGAAGAGTTGGTTGGCCGGTGCGGCCTTGCAAGGTAGTGCACTTCCCTCGGGAAGACCAATGAAGAGATCGGAATAAACGACTGTCATGAGAGTTCCGCATGCCAGGACACAATATTACACAAAACTTGGACGTTTGTTCACACTTCATACACGCATCAAACGTTAGGTTTAGGGTCGGTTCCATCCAGGTCCCCCACCGCCGCAGGGATGAGTCAAATCCGCTCGCAAAACGAGGAGTCGCCCCGCGTGTGTAGGGCTCATCGGTTTTCGTACTTCACGACTCGGACGTTACAAACCATCCTGCCCGGCCTGGTCCTTGCCCTCGTCGCTTCCTCGCCAGCCCGACCTCAGGAACCTCCGCCAACTGCGGGCACCATCATCCACCGATCGATCCCGCCACCGGGTGCCAGAACACACCTCGTGGTCCCCGGAGAGCGATTCCGGGCCGGTGGTTTCCATCGCTGGTTCTACGGGGACAACTACCGGGACCTGTGGAACACTCCGATCGAGATTCCGGTTCTCGACCTCGACAGCGTCGGTGGCGGCCTGACGCCCCTTCGAACCGGTGGAGCCGGGCAGTCCATCTCTCTTCACTTCACAGGCGAGGACGGCATCCGCTACGCGGTTCGCTCCCTCGACAAGGACGCCACCAAGAGACTGACCGTCGCACTCAAGAACTCGGTGGTGGGCGATGTCCTTCACGACCTGATCAGCGCACTGCTTCCGACAGGGGCGCTCGTGGTCGATCCGCTCCTGGAAGCCGCGGGGATACTCCATTCGAAGCACAGCCTCGTCGTGATTCCCGACGACCCCAGGCTCGGGGAATACCGCGATGCGTTTGCCGGGCTGATCGGATCGCTGCAAGTGCATCCGTCGGAGGGTCCTGACGACACGCCCGGCTTCGCGGGTTCCCGGAAGGTCAGCGGGTCGGAGAACATGTTGGACGACCTCGAGGACAGCTCCTGCGAGCGCGTCGACGCCAGGGCGTTTCTGGAAGCCAGATTCATGGACTTCCTCATCGGCGACGGGGACCGCCATCCCGGCCAATGGCGGTGGGCCCGGTTTCCCGACGGCGACTGTTTCACCTGGCTCCCGGTACCTGAGGATCGCGACCAGGCGTTCATCCACCACGGCGGTTTCGCCCTGAAACTGGTTCGCCTGCTGGTTCCGAGGGCGATCGCCTTCGGCGACAGCTATCCGAGCGTGATCGGCCTGACCTTGAACGGCTGGGAGCTGGATCGCCAACTCCTGGCCGAACTCGACAAGTCCGCGTGGGATGAGGTCGTCGAGTCGTTCCGCGCGAAACTGCCCGATCCGGTCATCGAAGACGCTGTGGGACGGCTTCCTCCTCCGTACTACGAACTTGTCGGCGAGAGGCTGGAAGGGGCCTTGAAGGCGCGGCGAGACGCTTTGCCCCAATACGTCTCGCAATACTACGAACTGATTACCCGCGAAGTCGAAATCCTGGGGACCGATGAGGACGAGTACGCCCGATTCGAACACCTGGCGAACGGTGACCTCGTCGTCCGAATCGGTGTCGTGGGCGAGGCCGAGGGAGAGGTGATGCCGCCCTGGTTCGAGCGGACCTTCCGACACGTGGAAACGCGGGAAGTGCGCGTCTACCTCCGGGGCGGAGCCGACCGTGCGGAAGTGTCCGGCGCGGCGGGCCGGATTACCGTCCGGATCGACGGCGGCGGCGGGAGCGACGAATTCACGAATGCATCGGAAGCCGGCGCTTCGAGGACCCACTTCTACGACTATCGCGGGAACAACGTGTTCGTGAAGGGCAGGGGAGCCAGCATCGATGAGCGCCCGTACCAGCGTCCCCCGGCCAGCACTCAACCGCGGCGGCCCAGCACCGCCAGATACGCGCTCGACTGGGGAAAGGAAGCGGCCACCTACCCGGTCATCTGGGCAGGCCCCGATCTGGGCGTGTTCGTCCGGCTCCTCCACGGCCGGACGAACTTCGGATTCCGCAAGGGCCCGTTCGCCTCCCGGCATTCCCTCGCAGTTGGCATGGCGAGCCGGGGCTACAAGCCGTTCGCGTCGTATGAAGGTACTTTTCGCCACGCATGGCCCAGTATCGACGCGAGATTGGCCCTTGAGTATTCCGGAATCGAGGTGACCCAATTCACCGGCTTCGGTAACGACTTTCGGCTCGAAAACCCGTCCTCCTTCTACAAGGTGCAGCAGGGGACTTTCGTTCTCGCACCGGCCCTCGAGTACCAAACCGAAGCAGAGGACGGGGATGCACCCGCAGATGGGACGGAACCGCCCCGCTCGGAATTCACCATCAGCCTGGGGCCGGTCATCAAGTGGTCGAACACCCCGGAGGATGCGAACGCGGACCACTTCATCGGCTCCCTGGATCAACCGCTGTACGGAGCGGGCTCCTTCGGCCAGGTGGGAGCACGAGGCGAAATCGAGTACGACCGCCGCGACAATCCGGCCTATCCCACGCACGGATTCTTCGCCAGGATCGGCGCTGCCGGGTACTTGGGAGCATGGGATGTGGAATCCGCCTTCGGAAGCGTGGACGGAGAGGCGCGCACCTACCTGACGGCGCCCATCCCGACCAGCCCGACGCTGGCTCTGCGAGTGGGCGGAAAGAAGATATGGGGGCACTTCCCCTTTCTCGAAAGCGCCTTTCTGGGTGGCCCCGGCCGGGTCGGCATCAGCCAGGGGGAAGGGCCCGTGCGCGGTCTGCGCAAAAACCGTTTCGCGGGCGAAGCCTCGCTCTTTGCGAATGTCGAGCTGAGACTGGCGGTGGCACGAATCAACGTACTCGTACCCGGAGAACTCGGTCTGTTCGGAGCCGCCGATGTGGGCCGGGTGTACCATGCAGGTGATCCGGCCGACGCCGACGACTGGCACAACGGCACCGGGGGCGGGCTCTGGCTGTCGTTCTGGGAACGCCGCACTACCATGAGCCTTGCCGTGATGAAGGGCCGCGACATCACGGGTGTCTATTTTCGCGCCGGCCAAATGTTCTAGAGAACTGGAGAGCACCGCATGCCCAAGAACATCATCGTCCGTCTCGTCGTCTACTACGCGGCGTGGCTCGTGTTCCTTGCCGGGATCTTCCGCCTGTTCCCGAGCATTCTCGGCTACGTCGCCCAGGAACGGGACCGATTCCTGGTGAACCTCTACAACACCGGGTTCGACACCTCCGAGGCGCGTGATAACGTGCAGGAGGGTATCGGCCGGCTCGGCAATGAGGCCGGTGTCAGCCAATTGGCAGATCCCTCGCTCACGATCCCCGTCGTGCTCGCGCTGATCCTGGCCTTCGGCGTGACCCTGCCGGTCACGTGGGTGTATCGCTGGACCCGCCCGCCGAAGAAACACAACCAATCGTTCCTTCACGCGCTGCTCGTGACCCCGATCGGCATTGCGCTCGTCGTTTTCCTGGTGAAGGGCAGCCTCCCACTGGCCTTCGGCCTGGCCGGAATCGTGGCCGCCGTCCGCTTTCGGGCCACGATCAAGGAACCGATGGACGCCGTCTACATGTTGATGGTCATCGGAATAGGGCTCGCGACCGGCACCCAGCTTACCGTCGTGGCCTACCTCGCATCACTGATCTTCGTCGCAATAATGCTCGCTGTGTGGAAGAGCAACTATGGAGCGAAACCGGTCACACTATCGGGGTGGAGAGTCGTTTCGCCCGAGGCGCTCGAGCCGGGCGCGGAGTGAAGCGGCAAGCGCAAATCGGCCACAAAGCGCCCGGACGCGAACTGAGGATGCATGGCAAGACGCCCGGGTCGGCAGCGTCGCGAAGGCGAATGGGATCGCTCTTCCTCTTCGGGGGAATCGCCTGCCTGCTGTTGTTGGCCGGGATCGATTGCGGAGAGGCGGCGGATAACTCGTCGGACACCTCCGTCGTGATCGGCGTGCCGCCTGCTCCGCCGGGCGACAACGGGGTGGCGCAAGAACGCCAGGACGGGGTATCTCTCGTGGACTATGACTTGAGGGCCAAGGCGGCAACTCAATGGGAGCTCCCCGGGCGCCTCCGGGAGATCTCGGGTCTGGCGACAACCAGCGACCACCGTCTACTGGCGCACAACGACGAGGTCGGTGTCGTTTTCGAGATCGACCCCCACGACGGGTCGATCGTGAAGGAATTCCGGCTGGCGGATGTGCGAGATCCCGTCGCCGACGACTTCGAGGGCATTGCCGTGGCCGGCGGCCGGATCTATCTGGTGACCAGTACGGGCAGGATCTACGAGTCCGAAGAAGGGGCCCACGGCGAGTCCGTGCTCTACCGCATGTATGCCACCGGCGTCGGTCGCGATTGTGAAATCGAGGGCCTGGCCTACGACGCGGACGAGCGGGATCTTTTGCTGATGTGCAAGGATTCGCGTAGTGAAGACCTCAGGGACCTGCTGGCGATTTACAGCTGGTCGATCGACGAAAAACGCCTGCGCGCCGATGCGCCCACTACGGTGCCTGTCCGTGATTTCGCTCGCCGAATCGAGTCGAACCGGTACCATCCGTCAGGAATCGAGCGACACCCGGTGTCCGGGAACTACTTCGTGGTAGCGGCCCGCCAGGGCGCCATCGCCGAGGTTACTCCAGTCGGCGAGGTCGTGGCCGCGAAACGCTTTGCGGCCCGGTGGCATCGTCAGGTCGAGGGGATCGCCTTCGGAGAGGACGGGGCTCTGATCGTTGCCGACGAGGGAGGCAACGGAAGAGCGATCCTGACCATCTATCCAGGCCCGGGAAACCGCGACTAGCGGCACATGGAAGCCCTCACGGGGAGATTCGACCGGCGATGCTCCCGCGCCGGACGCTTGGCTCGACCCACTTGCACTGTAAAGACAACATTACATTATGTTATGTACAGTATACATCAGGTCTCCATTCGCGCGGAATCAGCGATCGCGAGGTCCCGGAATCGTCGCGCAAGACTCTCTCGGGCCATCCCTGTGCTTGCCCTGGTGGCCGGCGCGAGCTGGACCTGTACCGGGGCTGCGACCCGGAGTACCGGCGGCACTGCGTTCGTTGCGGGACTCCAGGATACGGCGCGAGCAGCACGGTTCATCTTCGTCGGAGACACCGGCACCGGCGATGACCGCGCCCGAAGCGTCGCGGCGCAGATCCGCCGCCAAGCGGAGGCCGTGCCCGTTTCTCACGTGTTCCTGCTGGGAGACAACGTCTACGAACACGGCGACGCCCGATCCATCGACAGCAGGTTCCTCGATGTGTACCGAGGCGTTTCTTCCCAGGGCGTAAGAATTCATGCGGCGCTCGGCAATCACGACGTGGAACGATGCGGGGACTCGGGACTGCGGCCCGTTCGCCGCGATGAATCCGCCTACGAGCTGTCGTCCGGGTGCGCGGTGGGATTTCATCTGACGACGCCGGAATTCGGCTATGCAAACGGCCTGCGCTACTATTCGATCGAGATTCCGGGGAAGCTTGCCGATGGGCGAAGGAACCCGGGCGTGGGTCAGGACAGCGCGCAGCCGAAGGAACCGCCACTCGTCGAGGTGTTCGTGCTCGACTCCAATACGCTCGGAAGCGAACAGAGCAAGCTCTCGCCCGGAACGGATGAGCCTCAACTCCGCTGGCTCGTCGAGGCCCTGCAACTTTCCCGCGCGCGCTGGAAGGTCGTCGCCATGCACCATCCGATCTACGCACCAAAGCGATGTCGATGGTTCCGTTTCGGATGCCGCCGTGAGGATGAGGCGCTACAGGCAGAGCTCGAGCCGATCTTCCGCGACAACGGGGTGGACATCGTCTTCCAGGCCCATCAGCACCTGTACGCGCGGCTCCGGCCCCAGCACGGAATCCGGTATTTCGTGACAGGGGCAGGAGGGAAGGAGCCCGATTCCTTTCACGAGGACGAACGCACGATCCCCCGTGATGACCGGGGATCCTTCAATCACTTCATTTACGTGCGCGCGACCGAGGACCGATTCGGCTACTGCGTCATCGACGCGAATGGAGACCTCCGTGATGGCGGGAGCTTCGCGCATGGCGATGTCGCAGATGGCCGCTTTGATCCGTGCCCGGTTTCGGAGTACGCCCGCTCCGTCTCTGCTGGTAGCGGACGTTCGGTCGTCTTCCTGAAGAACGCGGGCCCTCGGATGTGACGCGGTCGGGCCCTCCCACACGTCCACACTCGCCCTCTCAGCTAACCGATCGAAACCGCACCCGCGCCACCCTCTGCACACCCAGCGAGTCGGCGGTCACCCCGTACAAAACCGAGTCGACAATCTCGGGAGTCGGCCAGTACTGGATGCGGCGCGGCCACCGATACCGGGCCGCCAAAGTCGTTCCGTCGTAGACATCGGCCTCGCGGATTTCCGCTCCGTCCTCCCCCGTCTTCTCGACCCACAGCCGACCGTTGCGATCGAAGAACATCCGTGCCAGCGGAGCCTTGCGGTCGGGAATGCCGAAGGGATGTGCACGGAGGCCGGCACGTTCGCGATCGCGTTCCATCTGGCGTTCCGCGCTGGCCACCTCATCCGGGCTCGGCGCCGGTCCCTGGAGCGCGGGACCCTCGATCACGGAAACGGTCCCGTCCGGACGATGATAGTTGATTGAGTACTCCGTGCTGACCGCCTCCGCCCATGCGCCCCCGTTCGCGTGGGCCCTGATCCACCGAGGTCCGAAGGGCGCATGGAGGTATGTGACGCCTCGAATACCCTCCCGGGCGAACCGCTCTGTCCTCTGGCCGGCTCTCTGCCGCTCCGCATCCGCCATGATCACGGTGTCCACGACCCCGTCGTGGCGCAGGCGGAGTCGCGCTTCAAGGCTCACGTCATCGTCGTCACGCACGGGTCCGACAGCGACCAGTTGGCCGTCCGCGTCGAAGGTGAAGGGATCGATGAGACCGAAATAGCCGGGGTTGAGACTTCTGAGCACTCTCAGGAACTCCGCCCCCTGCGAATCCAGCCTGAACACGCTGTAGCGAACGCTCTCGCGCACCCACAGCTCGCCATCCGGACCGAACTGCAGACCGTTGGGGTCCGTCATTTCGCCGGGACCCTCCCCGGGGCCGCCGAAGAGGAAAGCGAAATCCCCCTCGGGCTCGAAGACCCGGATCTCGCTCGTCCGTCTGTCCGCGACGATCACCCGTCCCCCATCGTCAACCACAACGTCCCCGATTGCGGAGAAAAGGTAGGGGTCCTCCCCGTCCATCCTGCCGATCTCGAGTTCGATTGTCCCCTCGAAGGTGGGGACATCCGCCGGGGCAACCTCCGAATCGCCTTCCACGGAGCAGGCGGCCGCGGTCAGGAAGAACGCCGCCGCAATCGTCAGTTGAGCCGGGACACGGGACACGTTGCACCTTCTTTCGCTGAGTTCATCGGTTCGGACGCAAGCTACATCCCCTTCGCCGTACAGCCAGCACTGGAAAACATTCACCGCTCGGTCTTCTTCGCGATCCCGGACAGCACCGGATACGGCGTCTACGGCACCGGCAATTCCAACCGGTGCAACTGGACCGTCTGGACCCCCAGTTCCGATGCGTGCAGCAACAGTACATCGTCCGAACCGAATTCCCGTACCGATCCGGGCAGCGGCTCCAGGTGGCACAGGAACTGCCCGTCGGGTTCGAAGGCGAGCCATCCGCGGCCTTCCCGGGGCCTGTCGTACTGGCGAACCCAGATGCGGCCGTCACGGGCGACCATCACGGTCGAGATCGCCGGGAAGAGTTCGGCCACGGGACGCGCCTCGCTGATCATGGCGTCATGTGCCTCGGCCATGGGAGAATAGTCCGGCCGGGGCCGAGTCTCCACGTAGTCCTCGCGCCAGGCGCCCACATCCGTGGCGGTCACCTCTCTGCCGGGGTCCGTCCACCGCACGATGAGACGCAGGTTGAACTCGTCGTCGAGGACGCGGACCTCGGCATTCATCCCGTATGCCAGCGCGACCGTGGATCCGCCCGCGTCGACCTCGGCACCCGCGTAGAAGAGACGGGGAAGCCAGAAGGTCCTGAGCGCCTCGTGGTCGTCCTGTCCCCACCTCCCATGCGGGATGCGGGCGAGCGTGTCGATGAGCTCTCCGTCGGGACCGTGTGCCTCCACGATCATGGTGTCCGCAACGCTGAAGTCCGGCTTCCGCGCCCTCGTTTCGGTGGAGTTCACGGTGTAGCCGTTCGCCAGCACGCCTCCGCCCATCGACGAATTGATGAACTGCGGGTTGAGACTCACCCCCCGCACGAACTCCCCGTCCGCGCTGAAGAGGTTGTAGCGCCAGGGGAAATAGTCGCCGGCCCAGATCGTGTCGCCGGCGGCGATCCACATCTGGAAGGGACCGTTTTCGAATTCCCCGGGTCCCTCACCCTGCCTGCCCATCGTGCGCAGGTGTTGGCCATCGGGGTCGTAGACGCGGATCTGATTGGAGCCCCGGTCGACCGCCACGATGGAACCGTCGGACATCCGGGCCGCGTCCCCGACCTGGGCAAACCACTGGTTCTCGTCGCTCTCGTCGTCGCCGATGACGACGGTGGGGTCCGCGCTGATCGTGCAGGTGGCGTCGGAGTTCGCGGGGTGGCTGTGTACGATTCTGATGCCGGCGCTGTCGGTGGCAAAGGTGGTGAGATCCGGCTGGGACTCGGAGTCGCAGGCGAGGAGGAGGGCGATGGCGGCGGTGGCGGCGGCAATCTTGTTTTCAGGGGCGGTCATCTGGTTTCTCCCGGGTGTAAAAGAGTGGAGAAACATGGGCAGCTTTCGCGCCGGTTTCAAATCCCCGTTGAGTGCCGCGTTGACCGAGGCCGCCCCTACCCGGCAGGTGGCCCGCGCAACAGCTCCAGCAGATACTCGACCGCTTCCTGGGAACCCGTCCGGCCCAGCCAATAGACCGCCCGTTCGCGCACATCGTCATCGGTCTCGAGGCGGGCGAGTTCAACCATCTTCCGCACGACTTCCGACTTGGCGGCCTCGTCCCTGGTACGACCGGCTCTGCGGTAGAGGGCATAGAAGATCCGCTCCCGCAGGTCGGGGTCCTCCAGGTTTCCGAAGGCCTCGGCCAAGCCGGATAGTTCCAGCGACGGGCTTCTTCCCCAGGCATCCAGGGCCTTGGAGCGGACCTCGCTCGGTTCGTTGGCATCGAAGGCCAGATTGAAGAGCCAGGTCTCCCCATGTTCGCTCCCATCCTCCACCTTCCGGCGCAGCCGGTCAATCAGCGTAGACTTGAGTTCTTCGGTCGTAAGCGAGGCGAAGAGCTGGATCAGCGCGGCGGCCGTCACATCATCGCGGCGGCTGAGCGCCACAATGGCGTCCTCACGAAGCCCCTCCGGCTTGCCGGCATCGGCGGCGTAGCTCGCGAGCGCCTGCCGGGCTGCGGCACTTTCGCTGTGCCGCAGTCCGCTGATCGCCGCTTCCTGCGTGTCCTCGTGGTTGGATCGAGTCAGTATGGTCACGAGGGCACCGACGGCGGTCGGGGAGTCGAAGCGCCCCAGCCCCGACACAGCGGCGTAGCGCGCCCTCGGATCGGGGTGGCTCATGGCGACATCGATCACTTCCTGCTCCGCTTCCGCCGTACCCTCGCGGGCCAGCAGCTCGACGGCCCGTACGCGCAGGTTGACCGAACACTCGTCCTCCCGGCCGATAACACCCCGCAGCATCTGAACCCGATCGGTCTCGACGAGGCGCAGGAGCGCCGTCAACGCCTCCTGCTGCATGGAATCGTCCTCGCACCCCTCGGGGAGCTCACGCCGGCGGGAGAAATTGAATGTCACATTCTCTGCCGAAAGCACGACGCCGTCCAAGAACCGCGCCAGCCTGCTCTCAGTCTGCGCCAGGGCCGCCTCGGTCTCCGTCAAGGCCTCCCTGGTCACCGCCTCGACCGAGTCCATCACCGGCCCCATCGCTACCGCGAGCGAATCCACGGCGTTTGCCATCGCGACCGCAGCGCTGTCCCACGCCTGCCCCAGGGTCAGTTCCGACTGGCGCAACACTTCCTGGGCCGCGCGGGAATCGCCTCTCTCCGCGAGCTCCCCAAGGATCCGAAGACGCAACTGGCGCGCGTCGTTGATGCGACGTCGAAGCAGTTCATCACCGGCTGTTTCAGGGTGTGCGTCCATCTCCAGAAAGTAGTCGAGAAGCAGGTGGGCCCGCTCCAACTGGCCCATCCGATGGCGGGCAAAGGATTCCCAGTAGAAGGAATCACTGATGTATTTCCCTTGCGGGTACTTCTCGCGGAGTTGCCGGAACCTGTCGGCGGCGTCCATCCAATTCGTCTGGTTGATCAGCGATCTCGCCGCGAGGAATTCCTTTTCCTCTTCGCTCGTCTCCTGGGCCGACAGGTGCCCGCCTTCCCATGCACCCGCAGGTCCGGCGGTCATCACCGCGGCGTCCGCCACCAGGAGAAGGGCCAGGATCGTCCCGGCGATCATTCCGCTCTTCCTGCCGTTCATCATCGTCTTGTGGTTCATCATCTTCGTGCCTCTGGAAGCAAAGCTGGTTGGTTGGTGTCGCAAGTGGTTCATGT
This sequence comes from Longimicrobiales bacterium, assembly GCA_965211795.1. GTDB lineage: Bacteria > Gemmatimonadota > Gemmatimonadetes > Longimicrobiales > Gaopeijiaceae > Bin94. The sequence goes on along the minus strand of OZ242973.1, from coordinate 413,115 downwards.
TCAAGTCTCGCTTTCGGCACTCGCCGCGTGCAGCCGGGTCAGCGTGCCCTGCCGTTCCATGCTCTCATGGGCCAGATCCCACTCGAAATCGGGCGCGCCGGGACCCAGGCCGGCGATCTGGATCAGGACGAGTTCCAGGTCCTCGAGCAGCTCCTCTTCCATCGGGGATGCCGTTTCGGAAAGGCCTAGGAACATGCGCGTTTCCACAAGCAGTTCACGCGCCCACCCGGCCAGATCCTCCCGGGATGCCGGTGTGCGCCGGTCGGTTCGGAAGGCCGTGAGCAGCGTCGCGGCGCGGCCCATGTGACGGGCGGTTGCGTAGTCGAAATCGGGCTCGAAGGCGCGGGTCGGGGGAGTCGACCGCTCCGCCGGTTCGCTGACAGCGAAGAGCACGCGGCTATCCCCGTCATCGTCGGAGAGGGCGTCAGCGGCTACGGTTACCTGCCCCGAGATGGCCGCCGTCCTGATCGGCTCGCCGGGATCTTCCGTCTCTTGCGCCTCCGGCTCGGCGACCGCGACCGGGGCTGTCTGCACCTGACGGAACATCTCGGCGGGGGGCGGGCCTGGTGGAATCACCGTCTCATCCGTTGCCGAAGGCCGCGTCCCCCTGCCCAGCCCGATCCCCAGCACCAGCGAAGCCGCCGCCGCAAGGGCCGCCACCCAACCCGCCGCCCCGCGCTGTCCCAGCCACGCCGGACGAAGACGGGACGCCCCCGCTGCCCTCCGCAATGCCCAGGCCGACTCGATGCGGGTCCACATCTCGTCGCGTGGCGCCGGAGGCGGCTCGTTGTAGCCGACCGAATCGACGAGTGTCTCTCCCCCGGCAACCACGACACGTGGCTTCTCCCTCTCCCGCTCGCGCCTGCCAGCGGACCCCAACCGCACCGCAACCCCCGGCCACATCGCGCCGGCCGGCGTGTCCGGCGGCTCGTTGTAGCCCGCGGCTTCCCGCAGCAGGAACTCTGTGAAACGGTCGAAGTCGTTCACGACGCCCACTCCTCGGCGTGCACGGCCAGCATCTCGCGCAACCGGCTGCGCGCGCGGAAGAGCTGCGACTTCGAGGTCCCCGCCTTGATACCGAGGATCTCGCCGATCTCCTCGTGGGTGTAGCCCTCCAGGTCGTGCAGCAGGAAGACCGTGCGGTATCCCTCGGGAAGATCGTCGATCGCGCGGTGGAGATCCTCGCGCAGGTCGGGTTCGACCCTGGTCACCGTGCTGGCGCCCATCAGCTGATCGTCCAGCGGGGCCTCGCGCGTGCGGAAGCGCTTGATTCGCCTGAGTTCGTTCAGAGACACGGATGTCGCGATCGCCGAGATCCAGGTCCCGAACGCCGCCTCGCCGCGGAAGGTGGCGATCTTCGAGAATGCGCGCACGAATGTCTCCTGCGTGAAGTCCTGGGCGAGATCATACTCGCCCGCAAACCGGTAGCAGAGCCGGAAGACCCGGTCGACGTGCAGGTCGTACAGCGACCGCGCGACCGCGTGATCTCCCTCTTTCAAACGCTGGATGAGTTGCGATTCCGTCACCGAGTTGCGTCTCCGCTCCCGCGCCGGGTGTGCTGTTGCTGTCTGGTGGACACGACGAGGGGGGGAATGGTTGCACGGGGCGGGTGGGGGTGCAACCGGGGGCTCCGGATCAGCGGGAATCCGGGTGATGGCGGTCGAAGGAGTCACCGCTGAATCCTCAGCCGGGTAACGTAGGGGGTGCCTGCGTCGTCCTCGCCCGCGAAGAGGATGTAGTCCGCGGTCGCATAGGCCTTGGTGGCGTCGATATTGACCGCCTCCGGAACCGCGACCCGCCCCAGGAACACCCCGTCTTCGCGGAATACGTCGATGGCCGTGCCCGCGTCGACCTTTGAGGTTTCCGGCAACACGAAGACGTGGCCCGCGCCATCCACGAAGAGGCCGGCAATGACCGGTTTGTGCTCCGGCAGGGCTCGCAGGTGGTCTCTCATCAACGCGGGGGCGGGGCGGCGTTCGAATGTGGCGCGCACCTCGTCGCGGTCGGCTTCGTCGACTGCCGCCGGCCTGATTCCTTCCAGAGTGAACACCACGGTTGTGTCACCGGCGAGCGTACGCCTGTGGACCCGGTACTCTCCGCTGTTCGCGAACCAGACATCGTCGTTGCAACCCAAGGCCCTCTTGAGGCCTGGTCCAAGCATGACCGGCCGCCGGATGCCCAGCGATGGCAGATCGGCCATCTGCGGGATGAACTCCAGGTACGGCAGCGTGTCCTGCTTCGCCCCATCGGGCGATACGCGGACCGGATGGAAATGGATAAGGTCGATGTCGGACAGGTCGCCGCTCCTCTCCTCCCTCGGAAAACGCGTCCACCACTCCATATAACTGCCGTCCGCCGCAATCGTGCAACGCTCCGTGATCATGCCCCATGACCCCCGACGGACCCGCGTACCGATGAACTCACCGTCCGGTGCGAAGACCGAATAGCGCGGCGCCCGCTGATCCGCCACCCACAGCGTGTCTCCCCCTGCGATGGCGGGTCCCAGCGCATCCCGGAACTCCCCCGGCCCGTCCCCCTGTCCGCCGAGCGTCCGCAGAAAGCCGCCCTGGGAATCGAACACGTGGATCTCCTGCGTGATGTAGTCCAGGATGTAGACGTTGTCTCGGGAATCGGCGGCCACGGCTATGACCATGGTCAGGTACCCATCGGGCGGGCCCCAGATGCGGAGGTCCTCTTCGAGTGTCCACGGGGGAGTGGTGGTCCACGCAGATTCGAGCGAATTCTCGACGACGGTCTGCGCTGCGGTGTCATGAGGCACCGCGCCGGTGGCCAGCAACGCCCACAGCGCCGCCCCAGGCGGCAAGCATCGTGTGGACCGCAGTTGCGCCGATGTAGGGTGGGGCATGGTCTTCCCGCGTTGGTGGGCTTTCGACCAGGGCCAGAGGCGGCTCCGCTCGGTCTGGGGACACGACCACGGCGCGGATGGTTGCACATCCCCGGCTACGGTTCCAGAGTTTTCTTGGGGCAACCACTTCACCACTGCGGACGGAGGCGATTATCGTACCCGTACCATGGCACACCTCCCAATACCCGTCTGATGGCCGAAATCGATCTCCCGCGCGGCCCTCGCGAACTCCTCGAAGCCGTCCGCAACCCGCTCGGCTATCACCTGGGCGGCGAGCACCACCTAACTCTCGGCGGCGGCACTGCGCTCGCCGCCCGTTGGGCGCACCGGCACAGCACCGATGTGGACCTCTTCGTCGACCACGACATCCATCTCCGACTCCCCGCCAGCGGCTTCCGCGACGACCTGGCGCGCCACATCGATGGCCACGCTTACCTGACCCTGACGTTCCACCAGGGTCTCACCCGAATCGACCTCCCGGCGGGTGAAGTCACCATCGACAGCTCCTACTCCATGACCGCCCAAACCCGCTCGGCCGACACCGTGCGCGGCACCCAAATCGGCGTCCACACCAGTGCGGAAATCCTCGCCAGGAAGCTCGGCTACCGTATTCTCGGCGAATCCGCCTTCCTGTCTCGCGACCTCTACGACCTCGCCGTTGCCCGCCACCAGGATTCCACCGCGCTCGAGACCGCCTTCAACACGATTCACCCCCCCAACCTCTTCGTGATCCAACGCGGCCTCAGCGAGCTCGACCAAGCCACCCTTGTCCGCGATAGCCGGTCGCTCCTCCACCCTGCACACCCCGGCGACGCCGCCGACTTCCTTGCCATCGTCCAGCGCCTCGTCCAGCGGGAGATCGACCGCCGCAACCCTCCCACCGGCTGATCTCCCATGCTCGATTTCAGCCAGGTCCGCGCCTTCTACTTCGACCCGCCCCCGCACGACCCCGAGCGCATCCCCTCACGCGAGGAGGTCACCGCCCGCTACGAGCGAGAGCGTTTCGAGACCTGCGTCCTTCGCGGAGGCGATCCCGAAGCCGAAGCGCTCGGTCCCCACGGGTCTCTGATCGGCGGCGATGGCAGGGCGCTCACCATCCACCACACCCTTCCTGAAGTTCACGCCAAACTGCGTCCTCTGCCTCTCACCTGGTTTGACAATCCCCGCCGCCACACCCGCACCCTTCCTCCGGGGGGTATCGAGGAAGCCCACCTCTTCTTCCGTTCCCTCTCCCACGGCTATTTGGCGGGACATCGCGACCGCCCTTCAGGCCCTCGCCTCCGCCGTCACTTCCAGTCGTCCGAACTCTCCGGTCTTCCCCTGTCCCTTGTCTGGCACGTCTTTGCCTGCGTCCGCGGCTTCGACCTCAACCGACTTCTCGCGTACGGTGGCCTCTCTCTTTACGAGATCGCCCGCGCCATCCACCTCACCGATACTCGCCGGACCTCCGTATCCCGCTGGATCAATCAGTTCGCCATTCGCCCCACCGAATGAGCCAAGGGGTCGCAGCGCTACCCCCCCACCCCACCCTCCGGCGCCCCCAGATACCCCGCCTCGATGAACGCCATGAACCCGAAGAGCCCGCCCCACGAATGGAACGAGTCACTCGACAGTCGCTCATCATCCCCCGCGCCCGTGATCGAGGAGTAGTTCTCGCTCACGTACCCCTTCCGGCGCCACTCGGAGAGGAACATGTCGAGTGAGCGCTGCGACAGCTCGGTCGCGACATCGTACGCCCCGGCCTTCCGCAGCCCCAGATAGGTGAGAAAGTTGAGCGGCGGCCAGATCGCGCCCTTCCAGTAACGCTGGCGCGGGAACGAGGGATCGTCGCGCGTGGTGGAAGGCAGCACGTAGTCGCCCCAGAACTCGGCCGGGTTGAGGAGGTGGTCGCGGATGAGGCGGTCGGCACGCCCCGGGTCCGGGACACCGGCCAGCAGAGGATAGAAGAGCGTCGGTGAGCGGCGTTGCGAGGGGCGGTCGAGGTCGGTGCGATGGTTGAGATAGTAACCGCGCTCCTCGTCCCACAACGCGTCCAGCGCATCCGAGAACCGGCGCGCCCGTGCCGCCAGCTCTTCGGCCTCTTCAGCCCGCCCGAGCACTTCGGCCAATTCAGCCAGCGCCAGGCAGTCGGCAATGTACAGACTCGTCAGCCCCACATCCTGCAGCTCAAGCGTGTTCTTCTCCGGGTTGAACGGCACATCCTCGTACATGGGCGAGTCGTCCATTCCCGACTCGTAGCCGGCGGTTCGCCTGGTCCGCACGGCCGGTTCATTGAAGGGGTTCCGCGCCTCGTGCGACCCATAACTCAGCAATCCCCCGTTCAGCCGCTTCTCCGGCCACCACCGATTCCACGCCAGCAGAGGATCGAAGGCGGCCTCCAGGAACCATCGCTCCGGGTACCGCCGGTACACCTCCCGCACCATGATCCCACCGACCGGCGGCTGCGAACGGTCCCACGACTTGCTGCCGTTGCCGCGGTTGTCGTTCGGCAGGAACCCCTCCGCGGTCGCGCCCCTCAGGTGCTCGATCACGTTGGCGATCGCCAGTTCGCGGTTGTCGAGCGACGTCATGTAGGCCAGGAAGAAGTTGTCCCAGCCGAAGAGCGCCACGCCGCCGTATTCCCGGTTCCAGAGGCGTCCTACCGTCGACACCACGCGGTCGTGGCGGGGCTCGTAGATCGTGTTCCAGGCGATGCCGGAGGTGACGGCGAGGTAGGCTTCGGAGAGGTCGCCGTACGCTGCCGCGCGCTCCCGTAGCGACCCCTCGGCCGCATCGAGCGCGGCGCGGATCTCGTCCAGATCGCGCGGCCGCCCGGTCGACACGCCCACCGGCTCGTCCAACCGCACCACCCGGTGTCGAAGCAGCGTCTCGGTGTAGGGATCCTCTTCCGCGACGCCCACGACGTGGATCGGATGCGTGGCGATGGGGTGCCGGGCCACGAAGCCGTCGTCGGAAGACCTCACCGTGCCCTCCCGGTTCCAGGCGAAGCCGGCGCTCACCACCAGCTCATAGTAGGCGGGTTTGTCGGCCACTTCGGGGCCGTTGTGGCCGACAACGTCCGCAGAGGCCGGTTTGTCCGCCACTTCAGGGCCATTGTGGCCGACAACGTCCGCGCCGGGCGGGTCGTGGGGCGTGACCAGCACCACCAGGTGGTCCCCCGCGTGCCCCGCCTCGACCGTGGCCGAGAGCCCCCGCCACTCGACATCGAGCCGCATGTACGAGCCGTCGAGCGCGTGGACACCGGGACGGATCTTCTCGACATCGTCGCCGCGCCGGCCGATCAGCGCGTCGCCGAGGTAGCCCTCCTCGAGCCACGCGTGCCGCTTGATGGCCAGGTCCACCGTCAGGCCCGCAGGGAGCAGGACGTAGCGGAGCACGTCACGGCTGTCCCAGGTGTTCCAGCCGCGCGCGAGTTCCGACTGGATGGCCCGGTATTCCTGGACGTCCGCCAGGTCCGCATGGTACTCGGAGAGACGGTCGGGCCAGTCGCTCGAGCCGGCGCCGGTCCCGCTGCCGCCGACGAACTCGGGTGGGCCCGGATCGGAACACGCGGTCAGCCACGCACCGAAGGCGATGGCCACGAAGCCCGCGACAGGAAGGGCCGCGGGGACCTTGCGTGTCGGCGGATGGGGCATCGGGCTGCTCCGCTGAGCGAGGGCGGGAAGGGACGGCTTCCGGTCCACGGTGAACCATCGGGTCCGTGCGTCCGGAGACACAGTGGACGCACGACCGGTGGCTCAGACCGACCTGATGACCACAAGAGTGGTGCACCCCTCAAGTCGCTGGCAACACCGCCGGGCGGGGACTATGCTTCGAGCCACACACCCGCCCTCTCCCACCTCCTCACCCCACCCAATGACCTTCCAGCCCCTCGACATCGCCGCATTCATCGGCTTCCTGGCGCTCGTAGTCGGCATCTCGCTCTACGCCTCGCGCGGCAAGCACGACGCCGCCGACTACTTCCTGGCGGGCCGCAACCTCCCCTGGTGGCTGATCGGCTTCTCCCTGATCGCGTCCAACATCTCGACCGAGCACTTCGTGGGGATGGCGGGGCGGGGGTACGACCTGGGGCTCGCAATCGCCAGCTACGAGTGGATGGCGGCGGTCACGCTCGTGCTGGTCGGCCTCTTCTTCCTCCCGCGCTTCCTCCAGGCGGGCATCTACACGATTCCCGAATACCTCGAGTTCCGCTACGACGTGCGCACCCGCACCCTCATGGCGGCCTTCATCATGGCGGCGTACGTCTTCGTGGCGCTCGCGACGGTGCTCTACTCGGGGGCGCTCGCGCTGGAGTCGATCTTCGGGATCGACCTGAACCTGGGCATCTGGCTGATCGGCATCCTGGCCGGGGGCTACACGATCTACGGGGGGCTGAAGGCGGTGGTGTGGTCCGACCTGATCCAGGGTGTGGCACTGCTGCTGGGCGGGGTGGTGGTGACCGTGCTCGGATTCAAGGCGATCGGCGGCATCGAGCCCTTCCTGGAAGCCGCCGACGGCAAGCTGAACACGGTCCTCCCCTGGAATCACCCGGAGATGCCGTGGCTGGCTGTCTTCGTCGGCGGGCTGTGGATCCCGAACCTCTTCTACTGGGGACTGAACCAGTTCATCACGCAGAGGACGCTCGCGGCGCGGAGCCTTGCGGATGGGCAGCGCGGGATCTTCCTGGCCGGGTTCATCAAGCTGGCGATCCCCTTCATCATCGTCTTCCCCGGCATCATGGCGGCCGAGCTCTTCGCCGATCAGGTGACGAATCCCGACCAGGCCTACCCGGTCATGATGCGCGAACTGCTCCCCGTCGGGCTGACCGGCGCAATGTTCGCCGCGCTCTTCGGCGCCGTGATGAGTTCGCTCGACTCGATGCTCAACTCGGCCGCGACGATCTTCAGCGTGGACCTCTACAAGCGGCATCTGCGGCCGGAAGCGTCGTCGCGGAGGCTGATGGTGGTGGGGCGGTGGACGACCGCGGTTCTGGTGCTGGTCGGATGTCTGTGGGCGCCGCTGGTGGCGAGGGCCGGCAGCGTCTTCGACTACATCCAGATGTTCTGGGGATTCATCTCGCCGGGGATCGTGGCGGCGTTTCTGTTCGGGATCTTCGTGAAGCGGACGCCGCCGGTGGCCGCCTTCGGGGGGATGATTCTGGGAATTCCGGTGTACGGGCTGTTGCTGTGGCTGCTGCCCGAAGTCGCGTTCCTGCACCACATGGCGATCACGTTCATCGTGATTTCGGGGTTCATGGTGACCCTAACGTTACGTCAGGGTTTGGACGAGCCGAGGAGGCTGCCGCGGTCGGCGGCGCAGGTGGACCTGACGCCGGCGCCGGGGGCGAAGTGGTGGGCGGGTGGGGTGATCGGGTGTGCGGCGGTGCTGTATGTGATCTTCTGGTGAGGGGGGCGCGCGGAGACGGACGACGGCTGCAACCTCCTGCGGCCGTCTGTCGTCTGATTCGATGCCGTCGGCGCATCCAGTGGCCGACCGAATCCCAACTACGGCAAAAGAAGATACATATGAGCAACCAGGTTCTTTCCACACGCGGCCTGCTGGCCGTCGTCGTACTCCTCCATTCCGCATGCATGGTTGTCCCGGAAGAGGAAGTGTTCGAGATCGAATTCGTATCCGGGGACGGGCAGATTCAGGGCAGGGGGCGTCAACTCCACGAACCGTTGGTGGTACAGGCCGTGGACGAGGATGGCTCCCCTGCGCCCGGGATCAGGCTTTCCTTTTCCACCGACCCCCCCAGCGGAAGCGTCAACTTGAACAACGTCACCACGGATTCGACCGGAAGAGCAGCAGTCGTGTGGACATTGGGCGATCGCGTCGGAAGGCAAGCCCTGGCCGCCAGGAGTCAGACTCTCTTCACCGCGATCTCGGCCACGGCCCGCGAAAGCGACTTCGATATCCATATCGTGGCGGACCCGGGCTTTACGCCGGAACAGGTGGAAGCCATGCGGGCCGGAACGGAGCGTTGGACCGATGTCATCACGGGTGACATGCCGGACTTCCGCTTGCCGCCGGACTACCGACCACCCACTCGCTGCTGGGACGCGACAACCCCCACGTCAGGGTTGATCGACGACATGCGAATCGAGGTCAGAATCCGGGCGAACCTGGTCGCCCCGATGGTCCTGGCCGTCTGTGAAGCCGCGGATTCACCGGTGTCCATCCGTCCCCTGTGGCTGTACATCCAGGTCACGCCGAGCTTCGTCGAACGGCTCCACTCCGAATCCCGCCTGCGGGAGTGGATGATGCACACCAGTGGCCACGGGCTGGGATACGGAGTCTTCTGGGGATCGCTGCTCCACAATCCGGTCGAGGAGGCGGGGATCGGGGCGGATACCCATTTCCCCGATCCGGCCACCGTCGCCGCGTTCGATGCCGCGGGTGGGGCCGCATGGAACGAGGGCTCAAAGGTGCCGGTAGAGAACTCGGAGGAGAACCGGGACATCCACTGGAGGGGCGACGTCGTGGGCCACGAGGTCATGAGCAGCTGGTACACCATGGGGATGCCGGGCGACAATCCGCCGCTGAGCGCGATCACGGTGCAGGCGATGGCCGCGCTGGGGTATGAGGTGGATGTGAGCATGGCCGACCCCTATGAGTTGCCGGGCGCGGATGCCATGGCGGATCGGGATCGAGGGCTCATCGGCAGTGGGCGATCACGCCGCCAAGGAGAATCCGTCGAGCTGATCTACGAGCGGGGCCGTGTCGTGGGTATTTTATATCGGTAGGTTTCTGCTGATTCCACGCAATTCTCACAAACTCCATGAGCCCCAATCATCACTGGGCGTGGGCCGGCTTTTCGGGGCTGGCCTGCATCTTCGCCACCGCCTGCACCGAGCAAACCGAACCCGCCCCCTACTGGGAAGACCCCGCCGTTTTCGCCGAAAACCGCGAACCACCCCACGCATCGTTCACAACCTTCTCGACACCGCCCGACGCACCCGGCCCACTCGCCAGGCCCCGGATCAACCTGAACGGCGACTGGAAATTCCACTGGGTCCCCCGGCCCAACCAGCGCCCACTCGACTTCTTCGAACCTGCCTTCGACGATTCCGGCTGGGCGACCATCCCGGTGCCGAGCAACTGGGAGTTCGAGGGCTACGGCTACCCGGTGTACCGCGACGAGTTCTACTCATTCCCGGCGAACCCACCCTTCATCCCCCACGACGACAACCCGGTGGGGTCGTACCGCCGCGGCTTCGAGATCCCGTCCGGCTGGGACGGCCGCGAGATCTTCATCAACTTCGACGGAGTCTACTCGGCGTTCTTCGTGTGGGTGAACGGCGAGTACATCGGGTACAGCGAGGGCAGCCGCACCCCGGCCGAGTTCCGGATCACCGAGGCCGTCCGGCCCGGTCCGAATGTGCTGGCCGTCCAGGTCTACCGCTGGAGCGACGGGAGCTACCTCGAGAGCCAGGACTTCTGGCGCGTGAGCGGGATCGACCGCGACGTGTACCTGGTGTCGCGGCCGGCGACGTACCTGCGTGACTTCTTCGCCCGGGCGGAGCTGGACGAAGACTACGAGGATGGGCGGCTGCGGCTCACGGTGAAGCTGGCCAACCGGGGGCTGGGACAGGCCGGCAGGCATGAGGTGATCTTCCAGCTGCGCGGCCCCGACGGCGAGTGGGTGTGGGAGGAACCCGAGGTGCTGGAGGTGGATGTCCCGCTGGATGCAGAAGTCGAGGCGACGGCAAGTCTTGACGTCCCCGGCCCTCGTCACTGGACCGCCGAGACGCCGTCGCTCTACGAGCTGGGGATCTCGGTGCGGGCGCCGACGGGCGAGTTTGCTGAAATCGCGACCACGCGGGTGGGTTTCCGGCGCGTGGAGATCATCGACGGGATCCTGACCCTGAACGGCCAGCCCATCGTTCTGCGCGGCGTCAACCGCCATGAGCACGACCCCGAGCGCGCCCACGTCGTCTCCGAGGCGTCGATGATCGAGGACGTCCGCCTCATGAAGCAGCTGAACATCAACGCGGTGCGCGCGGCCCACTACCCGAACGTGCCCCGCTGGTACGAGCTCACCGACGAGTACGGCCTCTACGTGGTGGACGAGGCCAACATCGAGTCGCACGGGATGGGATTCGAGCCGGGGGTGACGCTGGCGGGGCGTCCCGACTGGCTGGCGGCGCACATGGACCGCACGGTGCGGATGGTCGAGCGGGACAAGAACCACGCGTCGATCATCATCTGGTCGCTGGGCAACGAGGCGGGGGACGGGGAGAATTTCGATTCGACGGCGGCGTGGATCCGGGCGCGGGATCCGAGCCGTCCGATCCTGTACGAGCCGTCGGAGGAGCGGGACAACATCGACATCGTGGCGCCGATGTACGTGCGGCCGTACTGGCTGGAGCGGTACGCGCGGTCGGGGGCGGACAAGCCGTTCCTGCTGGTGGAGTACGCGCACGCGATGGGGAACAGCGTGGGGAACCTGGCCGACTACTGGGCGGTGATCGATGCGCACCCGCAATTGCAGGGCGGGTTCATCTGGGACTGGGTGGACCAGGCGATGCTGGCGACGGATGAGGGGGGGCGGCAGTACTGGGCGTATGGAGGGGATTTCGGGCCCGCGGGGATGCGGAATGACGGGAATTTTCTGGTGAACGGGCTGGTTTCGGCGGACCGGAAGCCGCATCCGCATGCGTGGGAGGTGAAGAAGGTGTACCAGCCGGTGCGGGTGTCGTGGTTGGGTAGCCAAATGCGCGAGATCGTGGTCGAGAACCGCCGGGCCTTCACCGACCTGTCGGACCTGGAGGGGACGTGGGAGTATCTGGTCGACGGAGTCGTCGATTTCGAGGGAACGCTGCCTCGGCTCGCAACGCCACCGGGCCGAGCTGATACGCTGAGGCTGGATGGCGTGCCAATGATCTCTCGGGCACCCGGCTTCGAACTCGCGCTCAACGTGACCTTCCGGACGCGGGACGACGCGCCGCTGGTGCCGGCAGGTCACGTGGTGGCCCGGGATCAGATCATCGAGCCCATGAGCACGTCGCACCAACCCCTTCCGGGCGGCCCTTTGCGCACTCGGCAAACGCGCACCGAAATCCGGGTGAGCGGCGACGACTTCACGTTCCGTTTCGACCGTTCCAGCGGGGTTCTGGCTTCGATGCGGCTCGACGGCCGTAAGCTCCTGCTGACGGGCCCCGCGCCCAACTTCTGGCGGGCCCCTACCGACAACGACTACGGGAACGGCTTTCCGGTTCGGTCGGGGGTCTGGCGGTTCGCAGGTCGCCCGCCGTCCCGCCATCTCGACTCGATCACCGTGACGGCCGCGCCGGACGACGCGCACGTCATGGTCACCAGCCACTTCTCCCTGCGCTCGATCGGGGCGCACTACACACTGGCTCACAAGATCTTCACCGATGGAACAACCGCCATCTCCGCACACCTCGCCGATGTCGACGAGGACCTCCCCGAGATGCCCCGTTTCGGCACGGTGCTCACGCTTCCTGGCGACCTCAATCAGGTCGAGTGGTACGGCCGCGGCCCCCACGAGAACTACTGGGACCGCCGCACGGGAGCCGCCCTCGGCCGCTACGCCGCACCGGTTTCGGAACTCGCCCACCCCTACGTCCGCCCCCAGGAGACCGGGACCCGCACCGACACGCGCTGGGTGGCGCTCACGGACGGATCGGGCACCGGGCTCATCGTCACGGGGCTGCCCACCGTCTCCTTCTCGGCGCTGCCCTACACGATCGAGGACCTCGACGCGGGCGAGACCAAGGCGCAGCGCCACTGGGCCGACCTCGTCCCTCGCGACGAGGTCACCCTAACCGTCGACTACCGGCAACAGGGCGTTGGCGGTGACGATTCCTGGGGCGCGGTACCGCATCGCGAGTACACGATCTGGCCCGGCGAGATGGACTTCCGGTTCCTGATCCGACCGCTCAGACCGGGCGAGAGGCCGAACCGACTGGCCCGTTTCCCGATGCCGGACGAGGCGGCGGCAGAGGCTGTAAACAGCTTGTGGGCGGACCGAATGCCACTGCCACGCTTCCCTTGGATGGACAACCCGCCGGCCGAGGCCGTCAATGATATTTCGCTCACCTTCGATCTCTTCAGTGAACGCAACCGCGTACCGCACCTCGGGCGGGGACAACCCGTCGAGGTGGAGCCGATGTCCTCGTCCCGCTACTCGGCCGCGGGCGACGCCGGACTGGTGGACGGGATCAGGGGCTCGATCGACCGGCGTGGGGGCCACTGGCAGGGCTACCACGCCGACGAGATCACGGCCGTGATCGACCTGGGCGAGGGCGAGGTGGTGGAAGCCGTGAAGGTGGGGTTTCTGCAGCACCCGGGATCGGGGGTGTACTGGCCGCGCCGCGTCGAGGTGGCGGTGAGCGAGGACGGGACCGGGTTCGGGGAGGGGGTGGTGCGTGAGGTGGTGGCGGCGCGAACCGGGGAGGAGGGGCCGGTGGGGGGACGGGTTTACGTCGAAGTCCCGGTAGCCGCCGCCGGTGTGCGGGCCGTAAGGGTGCGGATTGCCGGTCTGGGGACGGTGCCCGATGGGTGGCCGTTCGTCGGCCAGACAGCGTGGACCTATGTGGACGAGATCATTGTGCGGTAGCCAGATGTCGCCACAATGCGCTGGCGAGTTCCTCGGGAGACCACTTGGCGGAGGAAATTACCACCGATTCATAGTTTTGGGAATGAGGCGTTTTCGTTATGAACGTGAGTCATTTTCTCCAGTTACCGCCTCCCGGACCAGAGGATACCGGCAGGTTGCCTGCCGATCGAGCCCGACCTCCACAAGTCGCGTAGAACGCTAAATGCGGTACGGTTCACTCGCGGTACCGAAGTCACGACCGGACGTTGACGACCGGTTCGGCGACCGTCATGATTCATTATTATGTTCATGATCCATAAGTATTATGAACCGGTGATCATTCTCCGGAATACTCCCCCTCAGTAAGCGTAGCGCCTCATCCTACGAACCAGGATCCTCGAACCCAGCCCCAAATGACACCCGACACCATCAAGAAGTTGATCGCTGCCGGCGAATCACTCGATGTGGAATTCAAGTCCGAGTCACGGAGCCCATTGTCGGACCGCGACATCGTCGAAGCGGTCGTCTGTCTGGCCAATCGGACCCATACCGGGCCTGGTTGGCTTCTGGTCGGCGTCGAAGACGATGGTCGCGTAACTGGCGCCAGGCCACGCACTCCCTCCGGCGAAATCGATCCGGCCAGGATTCGGAGCATGATCGCCAACCGCACTCGCCCATCCCAGACCGTTCGCGCCGATGTCTTTCTCCTGGGAGAGGGCAACGTATTCGCCATCGAGGTGCCTGGCTCCCGTCAGCCGGTCGGTACCACCGACGGACGATACCTCCGCCGCGCGATGGGCGGCGACGGCAAACCCGCCTGCGTACCACTTCACTTCCACGAGGTTCATTCAAGGCAAGCTGATCTCGGTCTTCTGGACTACACCTCTTTGCGCGTCCCGGAAATCGGTTGGGATGCTCTGGATCCAAGGGAGTTCGTTCGCTTTCGCGGCGCGATCGAGGATAACCCCGGGCGTGGCGATCCCGTCCTCCTGGAGTTGAGCGACTTGGATATGGCCAAGGCCCTGGGCGCCATCGAGACGGATGGAGACCAGGTCACTATCCGCGTCCTGGGACTACTTCTCTTCGGCCATCAAGAGCCAATTGCGGCTGCCATGCCGACGCATGAGGTGGCCTTCCAGCGCCTCTCGGGCGAACAAGTGAAGGTCAACGACTTCTTTCGGTGGCCTCTGCTGAAGGTGATGGACGAGATGGAAGGGCGTTTCCGCGCCACCAACCAGGAGGAGGAGTTCTTCGTTGGAATGGTACGGATCGGCGTCCCCGACTATCCTCAGCGGGCCTTTCGGGAGGGGGTCGCCAACGCCCTCATCCACCGCGACTACGCGCGCCTCGGGGCCGTGCACGTACAGTGGCATGACGAACAGTTGCAGATTTCAAGCCCGGGTGGCCTTCCCGAAGGGGTTCGCCTCGACAACCTGCTTGTGACCGACCCTCGCCCCCGCAATCCGCTTCTGGCGGATGCCTTCAAGCGAGCCGGAATCGTCGAGCGCACCGCTCGTGGCATTGACACCATCTACTATGAACAGCTTCGGGGGGGGCGCCCGGCACCTTCCTACGACCGAAGCACCGCGACAGGCGTCACGCTGCTTCTGCCAGGCGGGCGGGCCAACCTCGGGTTTGTTCGGCTTCTGGTGGAAGAGGGACGCGAGAACGGTCCTCTCAATCTCCAGGAGCTGTTGCTCCTCAACCATCTGTGGCTCGAGCGCCGGACGACCACCGCCGAAGCTGCAATCATCACGCAGCACTCAATGGCGGAGACCCGCAGACACCTGCGGCGTCTCGTCGAGATGGGACTTGTGGAAACCCGCGGGAGGGGGAAGGGGCAGTCATACCTGCTCTCGTCCGCAACCTATCGGCGCCTAGGACTCGAGTCGCAGTATGTTCGACAAAGGGGCTTTGAGCCGCTCCAACAGGAACAGCTGGTACTCCAATACGTTGAGGCGCATGGCCGAATCACGCGACGGGAGGTAGTCGAACTCTGCAAGATTGGTCCGGCCCATGCCACCCGCCTGCTGCGGAGGCTCGTGAAAAAAGGCGAATTGGCAATGCATGGCCAGAAGAGAGGCACCTGGTACGGACTACGGGAGCAAGACCAGTGAAGACAGCCGGGAAGCGGGCCTCCGGCACCTCGGCCGTTGTCATTCTGGCGGCATTCGCTCTCGCATCCTGCGCCCCCCCTTCGGACGAACCCGCTTCCCAACCCCCCGAACCGCCCGCCCCAACCCCCCGCCACCTCCCCTCCGACGAAGACCGCGCGGCCATCCTCTCCGTCGTCCAGTCCCTCTTCGACGCGCTCGCCGAACGCGACGGGGGCACCCTGCGCGCACTGCTGCATCCCGACGTCGTGATGCGCTCGGTCGAGGTGGCGGGCGACGGCGAACGGTCCATCGCGACATCGACGCTGGACGACCTGGTCGCGCGCGTCGAGGGCAGCGACGAGGTCCTCACCGAGCGCATGTTCGACCCGGAAGTTCGGATCAGCGGCGACCTGGCGATGGTGTGGACGCCGTATGACTTCTACGTGGGCGACGCGCTGAGCCACTGTGGCGCGGACGTCTTCGTGCTCGTCCGCGAAGGCGATACATGGCGGGTGACGGGGTTGTCCTGGACGCGGCACCAACCGCCCGACTGCGAACTGCATCCGGATGGGCCACCAACCTGACGGCCGGACCGAGCACTACTGTCCCTCGGGCAGAATGTTATGTCTACATTACATAATGTATATTATAGTTGACATAATGCTCCGTGGCGGGCTTCACACTGCGTAGCTCCTTCACCCTACCACCCCCAGAAACTCCTCCTCGTCCACCACCACGAACGTCCCCGTCGCCGTCGCCACCACCTTCCCGTCCGACGCCCGCGTCGCCATCGCCTCCATCTCCACCACCTTCCGCCTCCGCGCCGTCGGCCGCCCCGATAGCAACAGCTTCTCGCCCGGGGCCGCCGGCTCCCGGTAGCGGATCTCGCACTTGGCCGTGTACGCGCGCGCGCCACGCAGGTACAGCCAGTTGGCCATCACATCGTCCAGCGCACTGTAGATCATCCCGCCGTGCACCACGCCCGGATATCCGACATGGTTCGGGCCGGGGGTAAACTCGGAGACGCACGCTCCGTCCTCCAGGCGGAAGACCAGGTGCAGCCCGATCGGGTTGTCCGGTCCGCAGACGAAGCACTCGTGCGCGGGGCGGGGTCCGCGCGAGGAGCCGCCGCCGGTCATCGTGCCTCCCATAGTTCGTCCACGATTTCATCCTCGCCCGCGCTGTGGAAGGTCACCGTCGCCCAATCATGCTCCGCGCCCGCCTCCGGATAGTGCCACACGCCGGCGGGCACGATGTCCCAGCAGGCACGCAGTTCCCTGTCGTCCGCCCGCCCGCCCGCCGACGATCCCCCGCGTGGACTGCGAATCTCCCGGGGCCGCAAATCGTCGGGCCCCTCACCCGGAGCCCCCTGGTGAATCCGCCCGGCTCCACGCCACGACACCAGGCGCTGCACGCTGTTGCGATGCCGCTCGGGCGTCGCCATCCGGGCACCGCGCCGCAACAGAAACAGGCGGCACAGGCGCACCGGGTCCTCCGCCGCGGGCATCGGATCCTCCACGAACGGATCCACCGGGATCACGGACATGGTGTGCGGGGACCGGGGCCGCGCCTCCAGCACCGCCGCCAGTTCGGCAAACGCGGCCGAGAGGACCGCTTGCACCTCGTCACACCCGAAGACGCGCTCATGGAGCCGGCGCAGGAGGGGGAGCGAGTCCCGATCCGGTCTCATCAGCGGCGCAGGGGTGGTCGAACCCCGCCAACCGGGTCGCTGGGCACCGGCAACGAGCCACGGTTCAACGTCACGGCCCATTCCCCCTCACCCGCTCCGCCGCCCTCCCCCACACCGCATCGAACATCTCCTCCGTCAGCTTCCCGGTGAACGTGTTCTGCTGGCTGGGGTGATACGACCCGATCAGCACCACCTTCCCCAGATCCACCTCGGCCCCGTGTCCGAACCTGGGCCGCGGCCTGGGAATCGCAATCCCCCGCTCCGCCAGCGTCCTGAGCACGACCGCGAACGCGAACCCCCCCAGCGCCACGATCGTGTGCAGCCGCTCCCACATGATCTCCACCTCGCGGTGCAGAAAGCTCGCGCACCGGTCCCGCTCCCCGGTCGTCGGCCGGTTCCCCGGCGGTGCACACCGCACGCCCGCCGTCACATACGCCCCCTTCAGCACGAGCCCGTCGTTCCGGTCGCGGCTGAGCGGCTGGTTGGCGAACCCGGCCCTGTGCATGGCCCCGTACAGCCAGTCCCCCGCGCGGTCACCCGTGAACATGCGTCCCGTCCGGTTCGCCCCATGCGCGGCCGGCGCAAGCCCGACCACCAACACCGACGCCTCCGGGTCCCCGAACCCGGGAACCGGCCGCCCCCAGTACTCGTCGTCCCGGTACGCGGCGCGCTTCTCCCGCGCCACCTTCTCGCGCCATGCGACCAGCCGCGGACACCGCCGACACCTGATCAGCTCTTCGCGAAGACGGTCGAGATCGTGACGAGGACTCATGCGATCGACGCTGGCCCGACGCTCGCCACGCCTCCGCGCGGCCGCCGCCCTACCCGCCCGCCGGATCGACGAGCGTCGCCGTGATGATGTGGTCGAGGTCCGGGAAGTTGTCCACCAGATACTGGTTGCCCTGGGCCAGGATGTCGTATGCCCGCGGGCCGTTGCCCCCGAAATCCTCGAGCTCCCCGTACCCTGAATGGAGCTGGTCGACCACGTCCATGCCCTCGCTCACCCTCCCGATCGGTGCGAAACCGTCGCGGTCGAGATTCGACGAATTGTCCCCGAAGTTGATAAAGAGCTGGGTGGTGCGCGCGTTGGGGCCGCTCTTGGCGTAGGTCACCATGCCACGGGTGTTTGACGCCACCACGGGATCGTCCGTTATGTTCGCACGGGACCACCGGACCTCCACCTGCGGCTCTCCGTGCATGCCGAACTGGGCCATGAAGCCGCTGATCACCCGGTAGAAGTACACCCCGTCGTAGTAGCCGTTCTTGACCAGGTTGTAGAAGCGGTCGGCGCCGTTGGCCGCCCAGGAACGGTGCACGTCGACGATGAAGTCGCCCTTTGTGGTCTCGAAACGCACCTGGAAGGTCTCGGGCGCGGTTTCCACGAGTCTGTCCGGATAGTAGAGAATGGCGTTGATTCCCGATTCGGTGGTCTGATCCTCGGCGGCCTCGGCCTCCGTGTTCCCGTCGTCCGCGCTTTCGGCGTCCCCTCCGCAACCGGCCAGCGCGGCGAGCGTCAGGGGGAGAAGAGCGGTGATCGCGGCGCTCCGTAGCGTGATTTCCATGGGGTGTGGACCTCGGGCGGTTTCGAGGGACTGGATGCGTCGAGGCTGGGAAGATAGGCAACCCGCCCGGAACCGGACAACGCGCGCGCACACCAAAGCGGGACCAATTGCCCGAAGGGCGGGGTAACCATATGGTCCCCATCGCATCCGCGCCCCTCACGAACGCCAATCAGGAGTCATGCATGAAGAGTTGCCGCCCGGCCGCAGCGGCCGCACTCGCACTCTGCGCGGCCGCATGCGGGGGCGACCCTCCAGTCCAACCGACGGGCACGCCCAACGAGCGCCCCACCGCCGCCTTCACCGTCGATGTCACCGAAGGCTCCGCCCCCCTCGAGGTGCGCTTCGACGCCAGCTCTTCCACCGACCCCGATGGACAGATCGTCAGCTACGACTGGGCGTTCGGAGACGGCAACACGGGTTCCGGGCGGATCGTCACCCACACCTACGCAACCCCAGGCGCCTACACCCCCAGCCTCACCGTGACCGACGACCGGGGCGCAACCCACACCGCCACCGGCGACGCGATCGCCGTCTTCCACCCCCCGGGTACCGGCGAGAACGAGATCTCCGGAGTGGTCTGGCACGATGCGAACGCCGACGGCGTGCGAGACGAGGACGAGGAAACGATCCCGGCGTTCATCGTCTTCCTGGACGAGGACGACGACGCGATCAGGGACTCCACCGAGGTGTTCACGGTGACCAACGACGATGGCGAGTACATCTTCGAGGGACTCGATCACCGGCTGTCCTACACGGTCACGCAGGAGCTCACCCTGGGGTGGACCAACACGGCGCCCGGGCTGTCAGGGTTGGCTTCCAATCCCGCCATTCAGGCCATCATCGGCGGCGAGGAGGCCGAGGAGGGAGAGTTCCCCTTCCAGGTCGCGCTCGTGACCAGGAGCGAACAATTCCAGTTCTGCGGCGGGGTCTTCATCGCCCGCAACTGGGTGATGACCGCCGCCCACTGCGTCGATGGCGGTCTCGATCCCAACTCGATACAGGTGCTGGCGGGGACCCGCGATCTCACCGAGGGCGGCGAGTACATCGATGTGACGCGCATCCGGATCCACCCGGACTTTTCCGCGGACGCCTTCATTTCGAGCGACATGGCGCTGCTGGAGCTCGACGGGGACTTCATGTATCCGCGCATCGAGCTTCTCACCCCGGACCGCGTGGAGATGTCCGCCCCCGGCACCATCGCAACCGTGATCGGGTGGGGCCTCACCTCGGTCGGCGGAGACGGATCGGACATTCTCAAGAAGCTCAGGACCGAGATCATCAGCAACGACGAGTGCAAGACGCACCTTGACGAGAACATCCTCGAGACCACGATCTGCGCCGGGAAGCAGGGTTCCTCGGAGGCTACCTGCAACGGCGACTCGGGCGGGCCCCTGATGGTCCCGTTCCGCGGGCGCTGGATCCAGGTCGGCATCGTGAGCTTCGGCACGTCGATCTGCTACCAGCCCACCGCCTACGCCAGGGTGTCGGCGCTGGTCGACTACCCGCTCGAAACCATACCCGCGGAGTTGTCCGGGTCGATCCTGGTGGACTGGAGCGACGGGGAGAAGACGGCGGTGGCCGACTTCGGGAACTTCCGGTAGCGGCCCGTCAGCTACCCTCGCACTCTCCCCACTTGGACGGCCGGCCCACCCCCGGGCGATCGGGGTCGTTCAACTCTTCGAAGACCTGTTGCATCAACCCCTTGCGGTGAAGGTCGAGCAGCCGCTGCCCCTCCAGGTGAAGCTCGGCGAAGCGCTCCCAGAGGATCAGCTCCTCCATCTCCTCCGGGGTTGCCGGCACGTCGTGCGGCGGCAGGCCGACCGCTGCCCGCAACCGATTCAGCACCGCCGTGGCCCCGGCATGGTCACCCCGCACGGCCCTCGCCTCGGCGATGATCAGCTGCGCCATGTCATAGTGCACGATGGGGATGTCGTCTTCGAGCGAGTCGTACTTGAGCGGCCGGTACTGAGGCACCTCGGAGTCGGCAAGGGTGCCGCCATCGTAGTGCACCGGGATACGGCGATCCTCCTCCCCGCTCCAGGGGTCGATCATGAACCCCGGATCTTCGCTTTCCTCGACCAGCGGCCACCACTTGTGCAGGAACCCGAATCGCTTGACCGGATCGCTCGTCCACTGCACCAGGGGATTGGGGTCGTCGGCGATGTGGTAGGACACGTACGAGAATCCCGCGGGAACCAGCATCGCATCGGACTCGGCTCCGTCCCAGTCCTCCAGCAGCATGCGTGCCAGGGCCCTCCCGGCTCGCGCGGCGTTCAGGTAGTCCGGACTTCCCGCCCGCTCGGC
This sequence comes from Longimicrobiales bacterium, assembly GCA_965211795.1. Lineage (GTDB taxonomy): Bacteria > Gemmatimonadota > Gemmatimonadetes > Longimicrobiales > Gaopeijiaceae > Bin94. Next base: position 392,054 of record OZ242973.1, on the reverse strand, counting down.
TGTCGCGATGGCCAGGCCCAGGGACTGTTCCGCCCTTTCCAGTAACCGCGTGTCCGACAGGTACTCCTCATCCAGAACGGCCTCGCAGTAAGTCATTCCCACGTACAGCTCCGACAGGCCCGTGGCCCAACGCACCTGTGCCATCAGCGGATGGGACTCGGCCTCCCCGTAGCCGAGTTCGGTGTACAGGCGGTCCTCCACTGCGGATGCGAGCAACCGCCCCTCGGCCCACCAACGCGCGAAAGCGTACGGCCATCCACCCCAATGGGGGTCGTTGATCCAACTCAGGGGATCTGCTTCCTGAAGCACATCGGCGAGAGCGGCCTGAAAGAGGACCCACGTCCCCGTGTGCCTCTGCGCCATTTCCTCCGCCCCGTTTGCGATCGGCGTGAGTTCGAATTCAAGCTCGGCGAGGCGCTGGCGCTTTTCGCCCTCCCCGTCGAAGAAATCGCACCCCGAAAACGCCAGCGTCGCCAGCACGGCGACCTGAGCACCGCTGCGCACCTTCAGCCACCCGCGATCAACCCGCCCCATCCCCCCAACCCCCCGATGCAACGACCTCGTCGGCTCCACGCCCATGATCCGCCTCCTTCTCACAGCTTTGGCAGTCCGCCCGGCAACGCTCGTGTCAGATGCGGCGGGGGTTCTGCCGCGGACCGCTAAAACACATCCCCCACCGCTTGTTCCACGCGTTCGCCCAGAATCCTGGGGACACGGCCCAGGATGCGCGTGCTTTCACTTCTAAGGTAGTACGTCTTGAGCGGTTCGCCACCGTCGTGCAGGAGTTCGACGAATCCCAGGGGCTCGGCGTTCACGCTCACGTAGTCCACGCGCAGGAAGGGCGTCAGCGTCTGCGGTGCCGGAGGGTTGTCGTAGCCTTCCCCCGGGACCAGCTCGCCGACCCGCTCCATGAAGTTGCCGAAACCGGTGTCGGCATCCCCTCCGTCCATCCGGGTCCATTCACCCGACTCGGTGCGTGCCATTCGGCGCTCTCCGGCCGGCCCGCTGATGCGAACCGCCCCGACATCGCTGACTGCAAAATGGTGCACGGACCGCTCGCGGATCGCTCCCTCGCCGTTCTCCAAACGGGTGACCAGGTCCTCCAGGATGACGTACCCGATTCCCGTGGAGAGGTCCATCGCGTACCGGTCCCCGCCCCCGAAGACCGGAGCGCCCACGACCAGTTCGCGCTCACCGTCGGCGAAGCGGACCATGAGATGTGCCTCGGGGTCGTCGAGTCCGTATCGCGTCCTTCGTTCCGGCGACAGCTCGCCGAGGTCGCGCTGGACACGCAGCACGGCGAGAGCCCCGATCAGAAGGTGCCCCTGCAGACCGATGGGAAACTCCATGCGCGTCTCGTCTCCCCGGCTCTGAACACCCCACAGGAAATCTCCGTCGTCGTCGCTGCGGCGCGACACCTGCAGGTCGAACGTCGGGTTCCGGTAGTCGAAACCGACGATGTCGGTGCTGTCACGGTCCCAGACCAGCGTGAGGCTGCGGTCCGCAAGCTCCACGGTGTCGCGAGTCCAGGTGAGCAGCGTCGCGGCCACCGCCAGGACAAAGAGGGCGATGTGGGCCTTGAGGTCGTTCATGACAGCCTCGTGGAGCTTGTGAAACGTTTCACGAGCCGTCACTCTCCCGGAGGCGGCGACGACGATAGAGGACCGAGATGCCCGCGCCCAGCACCAGGAGCGGGGCGCCCCAGATGATCGAGTAGAACCAGATCACGTTCTCGGCGCGCGTGTGCACGATCGGCACGTCCTCTTCGGAAACCACGCTGCCGCCGAGAGCTTCTTCCCGCCCCAGCCATCGGATCCCGTCCGCGATGATTGCCGGGTTGATGAACTGGAACGGCAGAATGCGGTCCGTGAAGAGGTCCGCGTCGGCGTAGACCAGTGCCCGCATCCCGTCCCCCTCGCCGTCCCCCTCGCCGTCCACACCTTCGACGGCCGCCGCAACCGCGTGACTCTCCTGGACTTCGGTGTCCTCGTCGAACTGGAAGTTGCCGTTCCGGTCCTGGTAGTTGGTGGGGAAGGTGTTGATGATCATGGTGGTGCGCAGTCCCTCGACGTCCTCCGCGGCACTGACTCGGCCCGGTCCATCGAGGAGGAGATCCATGCGCCCGCCGGAACGTCGCCCGGCCAGACTGACCGACGGATGCGTCGAGATCCGGTTCGTGAGTACGAGCCGCCGGTCGGCATCGGTGAATCGCTCGCGCATGTAGCGTTCGTCGTCGAGCGTCGTGGCCGGGTCGTAGTCGATGCCCAGGCGGTCGCGGAACTCCTCGAAGGGGAATTCCGAGCCCGGCTCGAGGGCCACCAGCAGCGAACCGCCCTGGTCCACGTACTCGAAGATCGCGTTCATCTCAGATGGGTGAAATGCGGTCTGCGGCGCCAAAATCATGACCATCGCCGCGTTGTCGGGAATCCGTTCGCCGAGCCCCTGTCTGAGCCCGATGTCGCGGACCGTGTAGTTGAGCCCCGTGAGCAGGCCGCGCAGCACCTGCAGTGGCAGCTGCCGCTCCATCGGGGCCTCCTGGCCCTCGCGAATGCGCCGCAGCCGAATCTCCTCCGCATCGGGTTCCTCCACGGTGCCCTGCGGGTCGTTGAGTTCGCCGTGTCCGGTGGTCAGGTAGGCATAGCGCCGTGAGCGGGCCAGCTGGAGCAGGACGCGCTGTATGTGGCCGTCCAGGATCCTCAGGTCGCGTCGGGCGAATTCCATGTCCAGGGGGAAGTCGAGTTGTTCCGTCCTCCCCGCCACCCGCAGGAAGAGAGTTCCGTCGCGGCGCGCTCCGTAGTCCGCGGCGGCCTCGGGGTCGGAAAAGCGGTCGTAATCCTCGATCACGACCCGGTCCGTGGCGCGGGCCAACTCCTGGAAGTAGCCGAGAAGCTCGTCCTTGACCGGGTGCACGGTCGGGAAGAAGAACGCCGCCTGCAGCGGTGCCTCCAGGCTGAGCACGATCTCGCGTACGGCTTCGCCGGGGTGTGAGGTCTTGAAGTAGCTGAAGTCGATCGTGCGGTCCAGCGCGGTCGTCACGTAGCCGAAGAGGAGCAGCGCGGCGCCCGCCAGCCCGAGGCTCAGCGCATTGGCGGAGCTCTCCCTTGCCCGCAGTGCGTCGACCGGAAGAGCACCCGCGCTGCCCCCCTTCCCCACCGCCCACTGTGCTGCCAGGACCGGCAGCAGCGAGCAGCCCAGCAGGATTGGCGACGCCACCGAGAAGATCCGCTTCAAGCCCAGGTTCCGGCCGATCGCCTGGTAGTCGAGCCCCAGGAACTCCAGACCGGTGTCCGTGCCCGGCACGAAGCCGCCGACCGCGATCACGCAACCGAGGGTGCCCCAGGCGAAGATGGCGGCGACCGAGCGCTGATCGTCCTCGGAGTCCTTCAGGGCGCGGAAACACCACCCCGTAACGAGGAGCAGTGTCGCGACGCCGCCCACGATCAGCGGGTAGCTGAGGAAGGGCAGCCCGTCGAAGACGCGCCAGCCCGAGAAGACTGCGGCGAGCCCGGCCAGCAACAGCCACGTCGGCAGGGGGCGCGTCACTCCCATCGCTTCGCCTCCATCACCTTGGTGGCCGCGAAGAGGAAGAAATAGGTCATGGCCAGGTAGTACACGAAATCGCGCAGGTGCAGGGTACCCGTCTCGAAGCCCGCCCAGTGACGCCCGTGAATCGTGAGGGCGGCAAAGAACCGCCCGAACGGGGGCCCGACTCTCGAGGCGAGGGGCTCCATGAGAAAGAAGGTGGCTGTGATAAGCGACGACACGGCCGCCGCCACGAGCTGGTGCTGCGTCAGCGCGGTGGCGAACACCCCGATCGCGAGCACGGCGCCGCCGAGCAGGGTCAGGCCGACGTATCCGATCAGGATGTGTCCGAGCGCGATCTTGCCGTGGACGAGGATCAGCAGGGGCATGTACACGGTCGCCAACGTGATGAGGCTCAGGAACGCCAGCGCCGAAAGGAACTTGCCGAGCAGGATCTCCCAGTCGCGCACCGGCGAGGTGTCCAGGAGAAGCAGAGTGCCGGCCTGGCGCTCCTCGGCGATCAGGCGAATCGACAGTGCCACCGCCGCGACCGCCGTCATGCCGCTGGCGAAGTAGAGGAATCTCTCGAGCACCTCTCCCGAGAGAAGTTCGGCCTGCAGCGCGTTCACGTAGAACAGGATGCCGTCGATCAGCAGCACCACCGCCGCGACGATGTATCCCATGGGGGAGCGGATGTAGGCGTTGAACTCGCGCCGGAAGATGATGCCCGTCGCTCCTGGCAGCCCGCGGACTGCTAGTGCCATGTCCCCCCCTTGCCCACCAGCCCGACGAAGACGCGCTCGAGGCCGCGCTCGGCCCGGTTCAGCGAAATGACATCGTGGCCGGACTCGACCAGGGCCCGGCACACCTCGGCGCGCAGATCCGACTCGCCCTCCACCTGGAAGGTCACCGCGCCGCCATCGCCGGCCCGGCTGTCGGGGGAATCAGGTGTCTGCACGTCGGTCACTCCGGCGACCCGGGCGATGGCCGCCCGCACGGCCTCGACCGCAGCGCTGCGGTCCCCATTCCCCGCCCGGCCGCCGTCCAAACGCACGGCGACCGTCATCCTGCGCGACGTGAACAACTTCTCACCCAGTTCCTCCTCGGTCCCCGAAGCCACGATCTCGCCGTCGTTGAGGATGAGCAGGCGATCGCAGGTCTGGCTGATCTCGGGCAGGATGTGGCTTGAGATGAGGATCGTGTGAGAATCCTTGAGGGACCGGATCATCGCCCGCATCTCCATGATCTGCACGGGGTCGAGATCGTGGGTCGGCTCGTCGAGTATCAGGAGTTCGGGTTCGTGGATGATCGCCTGCGCCACTCCCACACGCTGGCGGTAGCCCTGCGAGAGGTGGCCCGTCGGCATGTCGCGCACTTCCACGATGCGCGTCCGCTCCTGGACCTCGGGCATGCGCCGGGCCACCTCATCGGGAGTCATCCCCTTGATGCGCCCCGCGAAGGTGAGGTAGTCGGTCACCGGCATGTCGCGGTAGACGGGCGGCAGTTCCGGCAGGTAGCCCACCCGCTTGCGCACCTCGTGAGGGTCGCGAAGCACGTCCAGGCCGTCGACCAGGGCCGTCCCGGACGACGGTCGCAGCCCGCAGGCAAGGATCCTCAGCAGCGTGGTCTTGCCCACGCCGTTAAGCCCCAGAAACCCGACCGTGTTGCCCTTCTCGATCTCGAAGGACACGGGGCCCAGCGCTCGCTTGCTGCCGTAGTACTTGGTGACGTTGGTCAGGTGGACCATGTGCAGGCGCCCGGAAACGAGAGTCGATGGTGGGGAAAGAAAGCTAGAAGGGGTGCGAAAGGGGTCAAGACTGACACACCGCCCACACCCCGCCTCTCACAGAGACCTGAGGAAGCGGATCACCGCAAGTCTGGCGCCCTCCGGGAGCGACTGGAAGGCGTCGCGGGCCCGGGCCGCCTCCCCACCGTGGGCCGCGACCGCACTCTCGATGTCCGCCGCCCGGCCGTCGTGCAGCAACCGGGCCCGGTGGCGCAGTCCCCACAGCGGCGCGGTACGCAGTTCGCCGGGTGCCGCATCCGCGCCGCATACGTCCGCCAACTCCTCGCCCAGGTCGTGCAGGAGCATGTCGGAATAGGGCCGCAGGGTGCGTTGCGAGAGCGCCGCCGTGGTCGACTCGCCCGTGCGCAACTCGGGCCGGTGGCACGACGTGCAGCCGATCTGGGCGAAGAGCGTTTCGCCCTGTTCAACCGTGTCCCGCGCGGCGGGGGGCAACTCCTGCTCGGGGGCGGGGGGGGCCAGGAAACGCACGAAATCGGTGATCTGGCCCAGGGTGGGGGCGTCGATTTCGGGGTCGGGCATGGGGTCGGCCTCCGGGGGAATGGGTGCCCCGTTCCTGGGCTCTTCGCCGGGGTGCAGGTGGGTGGTGAAGCCGAGTTCGAAGCGCAGCGCCGTGTCCACGAACGCCTCGACGGTCGCGGCGTCGCCCTTGCGCCCGAACCTGGCCGCGCGGCCGTCGGCCAGGCGCGGCAGACGTCCCGAGATGCCATCTCCGTCGCGGTCGTCCGGGTCGGCCCATTCTTCCATCACCGCCTCGGGTACGGCTTCGAGCAGGCCCAGACCGAGTAGCGACGGCCCGGTCATGAGCGCGGTGGCGGTGGCCGCTTCGGGTACCTCCTCGGGGCCCATTCCGTGCGCCTCGAGGAGGTCGGTGGCCCGTCTCTGGATGTTGTCTCCACCGACGGCCCGCAACAGGTCGCAGCGGCCGTCCTCGAAGCGGGTGGCCTTGAGGACGCGTACCCGCTGGACCCCGCTCCCTCCCGTTACGGGCTGATCATGACAGTCGCTGCACCGTTCCCCGTTGTAGAGGGGACCGAGCCCTTCGTCGGCGGTGGCGAGGCGTTCGAAGAGAGCACGGCCGACCAGGAACCGGCCGCGTTCACGGGTGGACAGACCGGCAAGGGACTCGCCGAGTGCAGACGGTGGTTCGGGCTCGGCGTCGGCGCACGCCGCGGCCGCGGGAGCAGTGAGCAGAACGATCCAATATCGCGCGCGGGTGACCAATGATGGCGGCCCGGGCCCGGTCGTGCTCACGATCCGGAGCCCCCGGTCCCCCCCGCCGCCGAGAGCATCCCGCGCGCCAGAACGATCGCCGCCAGCACGCCCCGCGGCCGCACGGTGTTGTCGATGCGTCCCCGCAACCATTCATCGAAGAGCGGCGGCAGGGACCTCGGATCCAGCTGACGCGACACCAGGAGCTCCATGTGCCGGGCCAGCGCGGGACGGGAGGGCGCGTCGGCGGCATCGAGTTCCAGGGCACTGGTCCAGTATTCGATTTCATCGGCGTGGGCCGCCGCGAAGGCCTCTTCCATCGATGGGGACAGGACCTGTCCTGTCGCGACGGCATCCGCGTAGCGGAGTTCGCGGAGCCCCAGGTCGGTGATCAGTTGCGCGCGGGCGTCCTCGTCGGCCGCCACGAGTTCGTGCAGTGCCTGGGGCGGGAAGAACTCGAGGTAGCGCGCGGTCACCCCGGCGGTCAGCGCGCCCCCTTCCCATGTGGCCAGCGGTTGTGCCGACTCCATCCACTCGGTCGCTTCTGCCGCCACTCTTGCCAGCACGGCCGTCCCTCCCGGCGCCACTTCGAAGCCGCGCGAATCGAGATCCTGCCGGTTGGCTGCGGCATCCAGCTCCGCGAGGAAGCGCTGCCGCAGATGTTCCACGAAGAGGGAACCGACTTCTTCGTAGCGCGGGCGGTACACGATGTGGAATCCCTGCGCGCTCTGAACCACGGACGACACCTGTCCCGGTCCCAGCTGGAAGACCGCCCGGTCCAGCGTGGTCGGGAGTTCGCCCGGGGCGAAGAGTCCCATGAGTCCGCCCGAGTTCCGCGATGCCGCGTCCTCGCTCTCGGCCACAACCTGATCCCAGGAGCCTCCCTCGACCAGCGTCGAGAGGAGGCGATCCGCGGTACGCTGCTGCAGCACCCGCTCGCTGGAGGAAGTCTCCGGCCCGACCCGGCGCAGCGAATGCGCGACGAGGCGGAACCTCCCCTCGTCGAAGATCTCCCGGGCGGAGTTCGCGTCGAGGGTGATTTGGGGACCGAGCCGCGCCTCCCGGTCGGCATCGAGCACCGCCTCCCTGCGCTCCAGCCAGCTGGCTTCGGCAAGCGCCTCGGACCCCAGCAGCGAATCGCCCGCCGCCGATCGCAGGGAGAGCGCCGCTGCCGACACCCAGTGGCCGGCGAGCTGATGCACGGCCGTCGAATCCAGGGGGAAGGGCTGCGCGAGCACGATCAACTCGGCCAGACGTTGCTCCGTCAGGGTCCAGTCACCCGCCCTGGCCGCAACGCCACGGTTTGCGAGGTCGCCGCACCCCGCCACGAACGTGAGCAGCAGCAACACACCGCAACCGGCTCCGCGCCGGATCCGCCCGTCCTCTCGCACGAACTGCTACCGAATGACCACCGTGATCGTGTCGGCCACGGGGGGATCGAGCGGGATGTGAACGCCGTCGGCCACCACCGCGATGATGCGGTGCTCGCCCGGCGTGAGGTCGGTCAGGGTCAATTCGGTCTCCGCCTGCCCCATGTGATAGTGGACCCCCACATCGTTCGGGATAGGCACCGCCCAGTCGACATCAGCGTTCACGATGAGGTGATGGTGGCCGGTCCCGGGGTCCATGTTGCCCGCGGCGACGATCTCCACGCCATCGGTCTCCAGGACGAAGAGGACCGGGCCGGCGTCGAGTTCCGCACCGTCGGCCGGCTCCACGATCGTCACCGTGCCGGCCGCGGGTGTGGTTTCGGCCTCCGGAGCCGCATCCTGAGACTGGTCACCCGAATCCCCTCCGCAACCCGCCAACGCGACGGACATCATCGCAACTGCTGCGAACCGGATCATGCTTGCTGCTCCTCGTTTGCCGGATGTGGGTTCGCCCGCATTGCGCGGACGGATTTGATCGAACCGTGAAGTTGGCCCCGTCGACCGCCGGACGCCAGACCGGTTACCGGTCGCACCACGCGGTTCGCCGTCGGCAACATCCAGGTGCGACCCCACCCCAACGAATCGTCCCCTTGAGCTGTCATTGGGGGTAACGTCACCGGCGATCCGCACTGCAGGTGCCCGCGGGGTCGCCGCAGCCCACCATTCAGGAGGAGATCAGTTTCGATGAACCGTACCAGGAATCACGCTCACGCCGCCATGTTGGGACTCGTCGCCGCGGCGCTTGCGCTCACCCTGCCCACATCCGCTCTGGCCCAGCGCGGAGCGGGCGGCGGATTCGGCCAGAACCCCGGCATGCAGCTGTGGATGGCGCTGGACCAGCGCTTCGACGAAGTCAGCAAGCAGCTAACCTTCACGGAAGCTCAGACGGAGAGCGTGAAGAAGCTGCTCACCGAGTTCACGGAGAAGAACGAGAGCGTCGGCCGCTTGAAGGACATGCTGGCCGGCATGCGCGCGCGGCAGGGCGGACGGGGCGGTGGCGGTGGCGGCGCGGGTCAGGGCCGCGCCCGGGCCGGCATGCAGAACTTCCAACAGATGCGCACCCTGATGCAGGAGCTGGGTCCCGCCTTCGACCAGTTGCACGAGAAGGTCACCGAGCTCCTGGACGAAGAGCAGAAGAAGTCCCTGACGACGCTGCTCCAGCGGCGCCGTCCGGGCGGCTAGAAGAGTAAAACGGCCCGGCGGAGATTGTATCGCCGCTCGAATGACGCGGCGTTTCTCCGCGGGCTCCGGAAGGGGGCACGCCCCCACCTGGCCCGTGATGCCCTCGCCCCGATTCCCACAGCCGGGGGCATCACGGGCCGCATTTCCTGGTCACCCCGAGGGGGATCCCGCGTTTGGCTTACCGGTCCATCGTCATCTTCGGTTTCCCGCCGTACTCCTCGAACCACTTCATGAGGTAGAGCTGGGTCCGCATGAAGTTCGAGGGCTTCGAGCCCGTTCCGTGGTACTCATCGTGGAACCATAGCAGCTTCGTAGGCACGCCCAGCTGCTTGAGCGCCTGGTAGTACTCCTCGGTCTGGGCCATCGGCGTGCGCAGGTCCAGTCCGCCGGTGATGAGGATCGTGGGCGTGGTGACCTTGCCGACGTGCATCAGCGGCGAGTGCTCGAGGTACTTGTCCGGATTGTCCCAGGGGTAGCCGTGATAGCGGTAGTATCCCCAGACGGGAATGTCGGCCGTGCCCGCGAAGCTGATCCAGTTGGTGACGGGACAGCGCACGCCCGCCGCCGCGAAGCGCGTCGTGTGGCCGATCACCCAGCTTGACAGGACGCCGCCGCCGCTGCAGCCAGTCACGTACATCTGGTCCTCGTTGATGTAGCCGCGGCCGATCAGCGCGTCCACGCCGGCCATGAGGTCGTCGTAGTCGACCGAGGGGTAGCCGTTGTCGATGGCATTGCCGAAGTCGGTGCCGTAGCCGGTGCTGCCGCGCGGGTTCGTGTAGAGGGTGACGTATCCGTTGGCCGCGTAGTTCTGGTACGGGTAGCTGAAGGCGACGTTGTACATCGCGTGGGGGCCGCCGTGGATGTGCAGGATGAGGGGGTAGCTCTCGGCGGGATCGAAACCGGGCGGCTTCACGATCCAGCCCTGCACCTGGGTGCCGCCGGTCGACTCGTACCAGATCTCCTCGACGTCGCCGAGGCGCATGCCGGCGAGGACGTCGTCGTTGACGTGGGTGAGTTGGCGGATCTCGCCGGGGCGGCCCAGGTCGAAGGCGACGACATCGCCGGGCTGGTGGGGCGAGGTGAGGGTGCCGACGGCGGAGCCGCCGGGCGTGGCCGAGGTGAGCGACAGCATGTGGTTGCCCTCGGTGACCTGGCTGACATCGCCGTCCACGGTGGCGTAGTGGACGTTCATGGTGCCGCGGTCGCCGACCGTGAAGAAGACGCCGCGCGAGTCGTCGGACCAGTGCATGGCGGCGACGTCCCGGTCGAGATCGCCGGAAACGAGGCGGGCGTTGCCGCCGTCGAGGTCCATGACGTAGAGCTCGGTGGTCTTGTAGGTCTGGGAGGTCCAAGGGTAGCCGGCGTAGGCGATTCGGCGCCCGTCGGGGGACACCAGCGGCCTGCTCCACGGGCCGCGCTCCGAGGTCAGCTGGCGGATGTCGCCGCTGGCCAGGTCCATCGCGTAGATGTGCGATTCGCGGTACCGGTTGTCGGTGTCCTCCATGAGGCCATCGAAGATGAGGGTGCCGGCGTCGGGGGTCAGGTCGTAGCCCACGGTGCCGACGCCGGGCACGAAGGTCGCGCCCGCGTACCACTGCCCGGAGGTGAGCTGCTGGGCGGTGCCTCCGTCGGCGGGGACGCGGAACAGGTGCGTGAAGCCCTCTTCGAGGAAGCCGATGCGGTCGTAGCGGAAGTGGATGCGGTCGATGACGCGGGGAGCCTGTGTCCACTGAGCGCCTTCCGGGGGCGCGGGCAGGTCAATGGGCCATGGGTCCGAGTGGGGGACGTGGCGCTGGAAGTAGATGTACGTGCCGTCGGGCGCCCACTTGAAGTTGGTGGGAGCCTCGATCTCGCGGGTGACCTGGGTGGTGGCGCCCTCGGCGTCCATCCAGCGGACGAAGATCTGCTGCCCGGAGGGTTCGCCGGGGGCGAGGTAGGCGATGCGCGTGCCATCGGGGGACCAGCGGGGGCTGGAGCCCTTCAGCAGGAAGCGCTGACGGCCGCCGTCGGCATCCATGACGCGGATCTCGGAGTCGAAACTGTCCTCCATCTTGTTGACCCAGGAGCGGGTGAAGAGGATCCGGGTGCCGTCTGGGGAAATCTGCGGGTCGCCGACGCGCTCCATGTCTAGGTAGTGGCCGACGGTGAGGAGGTCGGGGGCGGGGGTTTCCTGGGCGGTGGCGGGGGTGGGGGGGACGAGGGCGGCGAGGGCGAGGGTGGCCAGGGCGGCGGTCGTCCGGAGCAGAGCAGCCATCCCCATGGTGTGGAGTGTCATCACCTTTCTCCTGTTGCTTGTGACGCGGCGCGGCACGACCCTGAAACGCAGTCGGCCGCGCCGCAAACCGGGTTGCGCGGCGGGACTGTCATACTACCGGCCCCGCCATCTCCCGGCGAGGCTTCCACCACCTGTCACCCCTTTCAGCTGCGCAACGTGAACGTCCACCTCATCGACGGCACCTACGAGCTCTTCCGGCACCACTTCGGAGCACCCCCGGCCATCGATCGCGAGGGCCGTCCGGTGGGCGCCATACGCGGCGTCCTGGCCTCGCTCCTCGGAATGCTGGAGCGCGGCGCGACCCACATGGCCGTCGCCACCGACCACGTCGTCGAGTCCTTCCGCAACGACCTGTGGCCCGGCTACAAGACGGGCGCGGGCATCGACCCCGACCTCCTGGCCCAGTTCCACCCCCTCGAGGACGCGCTCCGGGCGATGGGGGTGCAGGTCTGGGCCATGGAAGAGCTGGAGGCCGACGACGGGCTGGCTTCGGGCGCGGCGCGGGCGGCGCGTGACGTGCGGGTCGAGCGCGTGTACATCTGCACGCCGGACAAGGACCTGTCGCAGTGCGTGGTGGGCGATCGGGTGGTTCAGTGGGACAGGCGGAAGGACGAGGTGCGCGATGCGGATGGGGTGGTGGCAAAGTTCGGGGTGGGGCCCGCGAGCATTCCGGACTACCTGGCGCTGGTGGGGGACAGCGCGGACGGGTTTCCGGGCATACCGGGGTGGGGCGCGAAGTCGACGGCGGCGGTGTTGGGGCGGTATCGTCATCTGGAGCACATTCCGGGGCGGGTGGACCGGTGGGATGTGGAGGTGCGGGGGGCGAAGCGGCTTGCGGCGACGCTGAGCGCCAATCGCGCGGCGGCCATGCTGTTTCGGGACCTGGCGACGCTCCGGGACAGTGCGGCGGTCTTTGGTGATGTGGATGAACTGGAGTGGAAGGGGCCGGATCGCGGCTTCAGGGAGTTGGCGGAGGGATATGGGGTGCCGGGGCTGTGGAGGAGGGCGGTGCGGCTGGCGGAGTCGCGGGTTGGGGCTGGGTGAATAACTGCGACGAGGGACTCTGCTTGTCACTGACCATTCGATGATCTACCGTCTACATACTGTCCGGATCACGAATCCCTCATGTCCCGGCAGCAACCACGAACTCTGATGGCCCGTAGACGCCACCTCTCCAAGGCACCCATCCGCGAAGCGGTTCTCGATGTCCGTGTCGAGACCGAGGAACCCGCCGATCCGAGCCGGTTGCGGGGAGCCCTGGAATCGTTGGACGGGTTTCCGGAAATCCACGAGCTCACAGCGGGCTCGCTGCCCCTTCACTTCCCTGGCGAACTCCAGCAGGAGAGCCCCACAGAGGCCGATAGCGTGATCGGCATTCGGGGAACCACCAGGGAGCGAGACTGGGCGATTGATTTTGGGCGACACGGCGTCACCTTTCGCCGTAGTTCTCCCTATCCCAGCTGGGAGGAGTACTCCTCGCGAGCTCGCCCACTGGTCGAAGGGTTTCTTGATGTTGCCAAGCCCCAACAAGTCGTGCGGCTGGCGCTGCGGTACATCAACCATTTTCAGCTGCCGGACAGCGATCCGAATGACTATTTCGTGGCCCTCCCCGGATTCCCGAACTCGTTGGGACTACCAGTGGACCGGATGCTGTCCTCGATCACAGCGCACGATCCCGAGTCCGGGCTCTCTGCCCATGTCACGCACGTCCTCATGGATGACCTGGCACCCGAGAGGATCGGATTCCTTCTCGACATCGATGTCTTTTCGGACAACCGGTTCGCTCCTCGGACGGATCAATTCTGGGGAACCTTCGAGGATCTCAGGCAATTCAAGAATAGGCTCTTCTTCGAACTGATCACCGAGCGAAACGCGAGATTTCACGAATGATACTGGCACGACAGGTCTCGGCAGACCCCCGGTACCGCTCCCAGGCTTCGTATGCCAAGGCGATGGAGACGGATCGGCAGCTCGCTCAGCTTACCCGCAGGAGCAAGGGTCCGGGGTATTGGATGGCGAGGCTCGACCTCATCGATCTGCTCGCGGAATCCAGATCGATGGAAGAAGGCACCGTACTGCCGGGGACGTTCGCAAGAGCCAGACGCTTGCTGGACACAATCCCGTCGGGATTCCCGGTACCCGAGATCGCACTCGATCCTGACGGCGAGGTGGCATTTGACTGGATTCGCAGCGATCGCACAATGCTATCGGTGAGCATCGGCACTGAAGGAAACCCCAGCTACGCTGCCGGGCTCGCCGACGGAACTGCCTACGGATTCGTCCGCTGGGGGGACACGTTTCCGATCGCACTGAAGGACCTGTTGCAACGCCTGTATTTTCCCGATGGGTGATATCGCCCGGTTTCTTTTTCACCGTCGGCAATACGCTCCGAGCAAGCTTGTCGTCAAGCCCGGAGCGTTCCTTCCGAGGGACGGAAAGACATCCGTGTTCGAGATTGCCGGGTTGCCGGAACCGGACATTCGTGGCATAGGCAAGGACGTTGGCTCCGCCAGTGGCAGAGAGCCCCGTGGTCGAGGCGAGCTGGCGCACGAGGACGTGGAGGACGCCGGTCTGATGTTCAAGCGCGACGACAAGCCTCCGCGGCACGGGAACCTGGTAGGGTGGCCTTCGCCGGACGACACCAGAAAGGATCAAAACAAGGATGTCGCCAGACGCCTTGCCCAGAAAGCGGTCCTGGTCCTTCACAACTGACGCTCGCCGGGACGAAGGCAAACGTGGCCGCAGGTGGCACTCGCGGAGGCTCAAGCTCCCCAGTGTTTGAGGAGGTGGGCGGGCCGAGCCCGGTCACCGAATGACGATGACCTCCACCCCTCGGAGCTTCAGCTCCCCCCACGCGCGGTCGGCGGTGAGAACCGGGAGACGCTCCCGCCGCGCCGTGGCGAGGCATGCCCGGCCGCCGAGGCCCAGGCCGAGACGGCTCGTGCGGGGCCGATAGGCGCCGCTCAGCAGCGCCGTCGCACGGTCGAAGGGCACGACCTCGATGCCCAGGTCGTCAAAGACGTCCGACACCTGGCCGTGGGTCCAGTCGTTCGAGCGGAGATGGGCGGCCACCTCGGCCGCGTTGACGGCGGACATCGCCGCGCCTTCCCGCAGAGCGTTCCCGACGCGCGCGTGCCCGGGCTCTTCGTACAGCACCGCGAGAATCGCCGAGGCGTCCAGCAGGCTCGCCGCCACGCTATTCCTCCGCGGCTTCGGTGCGCCGGTCGGCGATGAAGGCGTCCACGGCACTCCCCTCGTCCGGTTTCCTGCGGCGGGCCAGCCGCTGAAGGCGCTCCAGCGCGCCGTCGAGGGTGCGCACGCGGAGGCTGTCGCCGCTCATGCCGATCACGACAGCGTGGCGGCCGCGAATGCCCAGCGCCCTGCGGAAGCGCGCCGGGATCACGAGGCGTCCGGCTTCGTCGATCACTACGCGCTCGCTGTCGGGTTGTCGATGGGTCTTACGCGTAGTCATGGTGGACACTCAGATTCATGGTAGATCATGGATTCATGGTATTATGATCCAATTTACCAGAATAGGTATGGCCTGGACAATCGCTCGACTCTTACCAGCTTCTCCCTACTCCCTCACCGTCCTCAGGATCCAGTCCGCGATCACCTCCATCACCTCCACCGACCAGGTCTCCTCGATGGCCTGATACTCGCTCGGCGCTCCGGTCTCCGCGTGCTGGAAGAGGTGGTTCAGGTCGGGGAAGGCGCGAATCTCGTAGCGGGTGTTGCCGCCGCGCTGCAGCGCCGCCTCGATCTCGCGGAGGTTCTCTTCGTGGGGGACCTGAAGGTCCCTCTCGCCGTTGATGGCCAGCACGGGGACGGTGACTTGCTCGATCATCTCGGCGGGGTCGTAGTTGAGGAAGTAGCGGAACCAGGCGTCCGTGGCCATCGAGGACCACACTCGCTCAACAATCTCGGCGATCTCCTCCCCGGAAGCACCGCTCGCACGGGCGATCAACTCGGTTTGCACCTGGGCCAGGCGCTCGCCAGGTACTCCCGGCGCGGCCATCAGGACGATGTAGCTCACATCGGTAGACTCCACCGCCACCATGGGCGCGATCAAACCCCCCTCGGAGTGTCCGGCAAGCCCAATCCTGCCGGGTTCGACATCGTCGCGGCTCTTGAGATACGTCACCGCGGCCAGCGCGTCCGAGGCGAAGTCCCTCGAGGTCGCCGCCTCGAAGTCCCCGGTCGATCCACCCACGCCGCGGTCGTCGTAGCGCAGCACGGCGATCCCGCTCCGGGTAAGGTGGTCGGCGAGCACGAGGAAGGGACGGTGCCCCAACGCAGCTCCGTCGCGATCCTGCTGACCTGAGCCCGAGATCAGGATCACGGCCGGGAAGCGGCCATCGGACGCGGGCCGTGTGAAGGTGCCCGCCAGGGTGTGGCCGCCGATCGGGTTGGCGTAGGTCACGTCCTCGGCCAGGTACGGGAAGGGTTCCTCGGGATCCTGCGGCCGGCTCGTCGGGACCTCGACTTCAACCACCCGTTCAAGGATGAGCGGGAAGCTCCGGCCTTCCCGGGTGAAGGTCCCTGTGATCCTTCCATCCACTTGCGACAAGGTGCCCGAGTAGGATGCCCGGACCGCCGACATCGTCATCGAGATCGTGTTGCCGCTGACGTTGGACTCGAAGGGGTCACCCCGTTGGTATGTGTACTTTTCCTCGACGATCCCCCGCTTCACCGAATACTCCGTGAATTGCACCACTCCTTCCGACTCGGTCAGGACAAGGCGTATCCTCTGATCCACTCCGCCGATGTTCACACGACCTCCCCAGATACCCGCGAATCCGACGGGATCGACACCGCCTCCTTCCTGCCCTGCCACACCGGAGGCAGGCGCGGCAAGCAGGGCGGTTGCGACCAGCAGAGTTCTCATCATCCGCCCGCCACCGTCTTCAGTATCCAGTCCGCAATCACCTCCATCACCTCGACCGACCAGGTCTCCTCGATGGCCTGGTATTCGCTCATCGCCCCGGTCTCCGCGTGCTGGAAGAGGTGGTTCAGGTCGGGAAAGGCGCGGATCTCGTAACGTGTGTTGCCGCCCCGTTGCAGCGCCGCCTCGATCTCGCGCAGGTTCTCCTCCCAGGGGACCTGAAGGTCCTTCTCGCCGTTGATGGCCAGCACGGGGACGGTGACCTGCTCGAGCATCTCCGCCGGCTCGTAAGTCAGGAAGTAGCGGAACCACGGGGTGTTGACCTGCTGCACCTGCGCCGCGATCACGGCCTCCGCCGAGGCCGAGTCGGTGACGCCTGCCTGAGCCAGCTCCTCATCACTCGCCGTTTCCAGACCGGCGCGTATGATGGCTTCGATTTCCCGGGCCGCCTGTTCCGGATCCGGCTTCGACTTCAGCACCCCGAAGATGCGCTCCTGACGCGCGCGGTTGCCGGCGATGGCCTCCTCGGTCGCGCCCGCGGCCCGCAGGATCAGCGCCGCCTGAGCGTACAGGATGCGTTCGCCGTTCACCCCGGTACCGGCCATGAGGACGATGTAGCTAACGTCGTCGGATTGGGTTGCAGCGATGGGCGCGACCACGCCGCCCTCGGAGTGACCGGCAAGACCGATCGCGGCGGGGTTCACGTCGTCGCGGGTCTTGAGGTAGGCCACCGCGGCCAGCGCGTCGGAGGCGAAGTCGGGTGTGGTGGCCGTCGCGAAGGTGCCGGTCGACTGGCCCACGCCGCGGTCGTCGTAGCGCAGGACGGCGATGCCGCGCCGGGTGAGGTGGTCCGCCAGAACGAGGAAGGGACGGTGATCCATCAGCGCTTCGTCCCGGTCCTGGGGGCCGGAGCCCGAGATGAGAACGACGGCCGGGAAGGGGCCTCCGTCGGTGGGCCGGGTGAAGGTGCCGGCCATCGTGTGGCCACCGTCGGGGTTGGGGTAGGTGACGTCCTCAGCCAGGTAGGGATAGGGTTCGACCGGGTTCTGCGGGCGGTGGGGTGTCACGTCTTCCTCGGAAACGCGTTCGAGGACCAGGGAAAAGTCAACGCCGCCCTGGGTGAAGGTTCCGGTGATCTTGCCGTCCTCCGTCGACAGCGAGCCCTCGAATGTGGCACCGGCCATCGGCATGGAGAGGGTGATCGTGGCTCCGTTCAGGGTCGTGCTGGCAACCGGGACCTGCGCGTTGCCCTGGTCGAGGGAGAAGACTTCGGCAGTCAGGCCGTCGCCACCCTCGGCGAAGACGAAGCGGAGCCGCAGTTGGGCGGCGCCCACGTCGAGGGTGCCCATCCAGTTCCCGGCGAAGGTGGCTGGGGTGGGGGCTTGTGGTTCCTGGGCGGTGGCTTCCGGGGCCAGCGGGATGGCGATGACGGCGATGCACGCCAGCAGGGTTCTCATCTTGGGGTCCTTTGGGTGGAATTCCTTGAGTGGAGCAGCAAGAAAGTCATCTATGATTTACAAAATGGAAACTTCTGTTGACATTTGAACCAGGGGTTTGTGCGGACATCGGAAGATACGCCTGTCGGCCCCCCACCCATCACACCCTCACCAACCCCACCCTCCCCTTCCCGAACACGGCCTCGAGCTCCCGTATCGCGTCCCGGTCCACCGCCACCTTGAAGCTGCGTGACCTCAGGCGCGGCGCATCCGCCCTATCCCCGTTGCCGATCACCAGTTCCACCGGCGCGCCCCCCGCGTGCTCCGCCACCACCGCACGGGCACGGCCGAAGGCGTCCTCGGGAAGTTCGTCGTCCCACTCCAGCGCGATCCTCATCGCGAGGCGGCCGCTGTCGGGGACCCCCTTGAGCGGCTCGGCCCCGTCGAGGAAGATCGGCGGGTCCTCTTCGTCGCGTTCGCGGTCGCTGACCTTGCCGCGGAGCAGCACGACCGCGTCCGTCCGCAACGTCTCCTTGCCGGATTGCCACACGTCTTTGAACGCCAGGACCGTGGCCGTACCCTGGAACCCCTCGACGGTGATCTTGGCCCACTCGGAGCCGTCGCGCCGCGAGATCTGGCGCGCCACCGCCGTCACCACGCACGCCATCTCGACCGAGTCGCCCATGCGGTCCTTGAGCGTATCGCCGCCGACCTGGTCGAAGGCGCGCGCCACCTCGCGGTAGCGGTCGAGCGGGTGCCCCGAGATGAAGAACCCCAGCGCCTCCTTCTCGCGAGCCAGCCGTTCCCGGTCGCCCCACTCGGGGACGGTCGGGAGCGAAGGAGCCGGGCGCTCCACACCGGGACCCCCGAAGAGCGAGTGCTGGCCCGTCTCCGCCTCCTGCAGCCGCGCCAAGACCTCGCCGTACGCGGTGTCGAGCCCGGCCACCAGCTGGGCCCGGTGGCCGAAGGAATCCAGCGCGCCCGCCGCAATCAGCGCCTCGCAGGCCCGCTTGTTGAGGGCGCGGGGATCGATCCGCTTGAGGAAGCCGAAGAAGGTGTCGAACGGGCCGCCCTCCTCGCGCGCCGCCAGGATCGACTGTACGGCTGCCTCGCCGACCCCCCGCACCGCCCCCAGCCCGAAGCGGATCGTCGCGCCCCCGACCACCGTGAACTTCCAGCCGCTCTCGTTCACGTCGGGCGGCAGCACTTCGAGTCCGTCGTCCAGCCCGGGGTGATAGCGGCCCAGTTCGCGGCACTCCCCCATGTACTTGACCACGTCGTCGGTCTTGTCGAGCACCGACGAGAGGAGCGCGGCCATGAACTCGGCCGGGTAGTAGCGCTTCAGCCACGCCGTCTTGTACGACAGCAGCGAGTAGGCGGCCGAGTGCGACTTGTTGAACCCGTAGCGGCCGAAGGTCTCGATCTGCTTGGCCAGGCTGGCCGCAGTGCTGCGCGGATGCCCCCGTTCAATGACGCGTTCCTGGAAGCGCTCCAGCTCCTCGCGGATCAGCTCGGCGTCCTTCTTCCCCATTGCTTTGCGCAATACGTCCGCATCGCCCAGGGAATAGCCGGCCAGGTCGTTCGCGATCAGCATCACCTGCTCCTGGTAGACGATGATGCCGTAGGTGGGCTCGAGGATGTGCTCCAGGCCGGGCGCGGGGTAGGAGACCGGCTTGTTGCCCAGCTTGCGCTGGATGTACTGGTCGGTCATCCCCGAGTCGAGGGGTCCGGGGCGGATAAGCGCGTTGGTGGCGACCAGGTCGTCGAAGCGGTCGCAGCGCATGGCGCGCAGCTTGTCGAGCGCCAGGTTGGACTCGAACTGGAAGACGCCCGAAGTCCCGCCGCTCGCGAGCATCCGGTAGACCTCGGGGTCGTCGAGGGGGACGTCGTCCATGGCGTCGGTGTGGTAGACTGCGCCCGTGTCCGGATGGCGGAACTCGCCGAGCCGCTCCTTCACCGCCCGCACCGCGTCGTGGATGACGGTCAGCGTCTTGAGGCCCAGGAAGTCCATCTTGAGCATCCCGGCGTCCTCGAGGCAGTTCATGTCGTACTGGGTGACGATGTCGGGGCCGTCCTCGCCGTTCCCACCGTTGCGCGCCCCCTTCGACTGCGTGCAGATCGGGACGTAGTCGTGCAGCGGTCCCGGCGCGATCACCACCCCGGCCGCGTGCACCGAGGCGTGGCGCGACAGTCCCTCCAGCGTCATCGAGTAGTCGAAGAGCTGCTTGTGGCGCTTGTCCAGCTCGTAGAGCGCTTTCACGTCCCGGATCCTCTCGACCGCCTGGGCCACCGTGTAGGCCTGTCCGGGCTGGTTCGGGATCATCTTCGCGATCCGGTCGGTCTCGGCGACCTCGAACTTGAGCACCCGGCCCACGTCGCGGATCACGGCGCGGCTCTTCATGGTCCCGAAGGTGACGATCTGGCCCACCGCGTCGCGCCCGTACTTGGCCCGCACGTACTCGATCACCTCGCCCCGGCGCTCGTAGCAGAAGTCGATGTCGATATCGGGCATCGAGATGCGTTCGGGGTTCAGGAAGCGCTCGAAGAGGAGGCCGTCGGCGATGGGGTCGAGGTCGGTGATGCGGAGCGCGTAGGAGACGAGGGAGCCGGCGGCCGAACCCCTGCCGGGGCCCACGGGGATGCCGTGTTCGCGCGCCCAGCGGATGAAGTCCCAGGTGATGAGGAAGTAGCCGGCGTAACCGGTCCCCTTGATGACTTCGAGTTCGTATTCGAGGCGTTGGCGGACCTCGGGGGGGAGGGGGTCGGTGTCGGGGTCGTCCTGCTCGGCCGTCGCGGCGTCCGCCCCGTGCACATACCGCTCCCGCGCCCCCGCTTCCGCCAGGTGGACCAGGTAGTCGTTGTCGTCGGTGAAGGCGTCGGGCAGGGGGAAGCCGGGGAGGTGATACTTCCGTTCGAGGGTCAGCGTGACCTCGTCGGCGATCTTGAGGGTGTTCTCGATCACGTCGGGACGGTCCGGGAAGGCGGCAGCCATCTCGTCGGCGTTTTTGAGGTAGAGGCCGTCGTCGTACTTGAGGCGGTCCTCGTCGTCGTGGTTCTTGGCCGTCCCGATGCACACCAGGATGTCGTGCGCGGGGTGGTGCTCGTGTTGGAGGAAGTGCGCGTCGTTGCTGGCCACGACGGGGAGGCCTAGTTCGTCGGAGAGCGAGAAGATCTTCTCGTTCAGTTCGGCCTGGCCGGGGGTGCCGTGGGCCTGGACTTCGAGGTAGTAGCGGTCGGGGAAGGTGTTCGCGTACCAATCGGCCACCTCACGCGCCGTGTCGTCGTTGCCGGCGTTCAGGTGGCGCGCCAACTCGCCCGCCATGCACGCCGAGGTGACGATCAGCCCGTCGGAGTGGCGGGCCAGTGTCTCCCGGTCCACCCGCGGACGGTAGTAGAAGCCCTCGGTGTACCCGATCGAGGACAGCCGGATGAGGTTGCGGTAACCCTCGGCGTCACGGGCAAGCAGCACCAGGTGGTAGTGCGCCTTGCCTCCCTGTCCCGAGCGGGCCCGCTCACGCCGGTCTCCCGGAGCCACGTACGCCTCCATCCCGATGATCGGCTTGAGACCCTCCTTGCGTGCCAGTTTCTGGAAGTTCCAGGCGCCGTACATGCAGCCGTGGTCGGTCAGTGCGAGCGCGGGCATCTCGAACCGCTTGGCCCTGCGGATCAGGTCCGAGAGGCGGTTCGCGCCGTCGAGGAGGGAGTACTCGGAGTGGGTGTGGAGGTGGACGAAGGACAAGGGGGGCCTTGGTTGCGGGTGACGGTGGCGGTGGGTGGGAGCGGGAATCCGGGAGCGGTCCGGAGTGGTCGGGCCCAGCCGACTCCGCATCGAATGTAGCAGTCCGAGGTTGAATCCGCGCGAGCCGTCGGTGGAGGCTTGTTGCTCCACGTCCGCACCTCGTCCCGCGGGAGGCTGCCGTCGGAATAGCGTTGTGCAGAAATCGTCTAGAATGTAAACTACACATCACAAAATGTAATGTTTAGATTACATAATCACTTCCTGTGCGGGGCGATTCACGACTGAACGTGGTTGGCGCCTGAAAGCGGGGACCTGTGAAATCCCCCCCTACCGCCTGACCATCACCGTGTACCCCACGCCCTGGTCCCACCTGAGCACCGATGCCGCGTCCCCCTCGCCCTCAAAAGTCAGAAGCAGGGTCCCGTTGCTGAAGGTCATGCCTCCGCGATAGTCAAGCGTATCGGCCTCCTGGCGGTCTTCCGGGACGTCCTGGCCACCGACAGTGACCGGCGTCATGGTCAGCGCATCGCCATCGACCGCAATGCGGAGAGCGGCCTCGCCCGCGCGCGCCGGGCCCGCGTAGGTCCCCTCGAAGTACGCGAAATCCCCGTCGAAAGTGATCGGTTCCGGGGACGCGTCACCAACCAGCAGTTCGACGATCTCGTGCGCCAGCGCCGATGGGCCGGGCGGACCGAGAGAGTTGACGAGCACCACCACCGCGAGATCCTCATCGGGCAGGTAAAGCGACTCCGACAGGAAGCCGTTGATGCCCCCGCCATGGTGGATCGCCCGGTGTCCGAGCACGTCGGTGACCGCCAGGCCCAGCGCATAGCGGAGCTTCGTGCCGTCGTTGAGGTCGCCGGGCTCAATCATCTGCTGGTAGGCATCGTCGGTGAGCACTTCGCCCCCGTGCAGCGCCTCCAGCCAGGTCGCCAGATCACCCGCGCTGGCGCAGAGCGACCCCGCGGCGAAGGGGATGTTGTGAACGACGAAGCCCTTGTTGCGCAGCCCGTCCGGACCCGCGTCGTAGCCGGTGACCTTGCCCTCGTGGATCTCGGTCTCGCTGCAGTAGTGCGACCGGTCCATCCCCAGTTCGGCGAAGATCTTCTCCTCGACGTACTCCTCGTAGGTCATGCCGGAGACCTGCTCCAGGATCATGCCCGCGAGGTAGTAGGCGGAGTTGTTGTAGATCGCGTGCTCGCCGGTCGGAAAATCGAACGGGTGTGCGGCGATCAGGGCGACGAGGCTGTCGCGGGGGACGCGCCGCACGAAATAGGGGCGCGCCGCAGGCATTTCGGTGTAGCCCCGCATGCCCGAGGTGTGGTCGAGCAGCTCCCGTACGGTGATGCGGTTTCCTTGTGTGGGGAAGTCGGGCAGGTAGGTGCTCAGGTCCGCGTCGAGGTCGACGAGTCCCTGTTCCTGCAGCTGGAGGAGCGCGGCGGTGGTGAACTGCTTGGTGATCGAGCCGGTCTCGTAGATGGCGTCCCCGGGGGTGGGGGCCGAGAGCTCCAGGTTGGCCCAGCCGTATCCGCGCACGGCGATGCGCTCGCCGCCCTGCACGACCGCGACCGAAGCGCCGGCCATGAGGCCTTCCCGGATCGGTGCCATGACGATCTCGTCGATGGCTTCGAAGTGCGACGCATGGTCGGGGTGGCCGAAACCGACGCCTTCCGCGCCGAATTCGCCGGGGGGTTGGGGGGCGGGTGGGGCGCAGGCCGCGGTGACCGCGACCAGGACAGCCGCAGCCAAACCGTGAGTCGGCGGCGACGGATTGAGCACAACGGGCGACTTTGTCATCGAAGGGCAGTTGGCAGTGGGGGACCCCGCGCCGCACCGGGTCCGGCGAGGCCGGTTACACCCCCGTGCAGCGGAACGAACTCGTGATCTCGTCAAGCTGGACCATGTACTCGTACTTGTCACGCCGGGGCGCGTAAAGCCAGGCGTCGACGAGGTATCGCCGCCCCTGCTCCGGACAGTCGACCGCACGCACGATGAAGGGACCGCCGGCGGGATACTCTCCCGGCGGGTTCTGCCAAACCGCCTGGTAGGCGTAGGCCTGGCGGCCGTTCAGTGTCGCCGGTCCCTCGACCACTCGCTCCGAATTGACCACCTGCGGGTAGTTGTAGTAGCCGTCGACGACCCGGGCGCGCCACGCCAGCAGATCCTCCGTCCCGAAGTCCTGCTGGATCGGGCTCTGCCAGGTGACAGTGAACTGTCGGATGAGCTCCGACGGATCGGGGTTGTCGTTGCGGAAGATATGCACGGAATCGGTCGCCTGGTACCTGTACACCGCCGGCACGAGCAGGGTGAAGTCATGCTTCTCGGCCAGTTCCCGCGAGAGCGTCGTGTCGGGATCGGTCACGAACATCCGGGCAACGGACCTGCCTCGGAACCAGTCGACGTAGATTTCGGCCAGATCCGGCGCCAGCTCCAGCATGCCTTCGACCTCGTTGCCCTCTTCCAGCACCACAGCCGTGATCACCTGGCCCCGAGCCCACACGTCTTCCCCACGCACGATCTGCGGCGGCGAAACGGGCTCGTCGATCTGCTCGAGCGGCGCAACCATCCACGGATCCGCTTCCGTCCCGATGACCAGCTTCTGCTTGAAAAGGCGAAGCTTGAACCACGCCTCGGTTCCCGGCGTGCTCTGCATGACCGTGAAGATCTTCTCGTCGCGCACCGTGAACACGGTTTTCTCGAGAGCCGGAACGAGGTCACCCTGGACCGCCTCCCACAACTCGGGATCCGCGGTCACGATGATGCTGTTGAAGTCGCCCATCGCCAGGGGGAGATTCTCACACGCGGCAACGGGAAGGGTCATGAGGGCCACAAGGAGCCCTGCTCGACACCTGCGGCCCGGGACGGTCCCACGAATTCGGCTGCGCATTCCGTCGATTCTCCTATATTCGTTGTCGGAAACGGTTCGCGTACACAGGGTACCGGATGCATACATCTACACCGCTGGAGAGAGTCTGGTCCATGGGACGGGTCCACGCCAGAGGAGCGACGGCGGCTGGTCTTGCGCTCGCAATTTTCGCTGCGGGCTGCGCGTCGGGTGGCACGCCTGAAATGCCGGCCGAAGCACCCGAGGCCACCGGCCCCGCAACGGAAAGTCCCGCAACCACCACCGATACCACGTCGGCGTCCACCGGCCAGGCGACCGCTCCAGCCCCCACCTCCACGCCCGCGGCCGGCATCTTCACCGAGGGCCAGGCGGACCGGGGCGGGACCGCCTTCGACGAGGTCTGCGCGGACTGCCACACGACAAGCGAGTTCCGCGGCCGCACCTTCCAGTCCAACTGGGGCCGGCGCACGGTCTACTCGTTCTTCCGGACCATCCGCTCAACCATGCCCGACGACAATCCCGGAGGGCTGGAAGAGCAGACCTATCTGGATGTCGTGTCCTATATCCTGCGCTTGAACGGACACGCTGCCGGAGCTTCCGAGATGACGGCGGAGTCGCCGATGCGCAGCGTCCGGATGGCGCCGCCCGACCCCAATCCGTGACCCCGGCTCGCGAGAGGGCCAAGAAATGACCGAGACTCGACGCGGGATCGATCGCCGTGGATTCGTAAGGGCAGCCGCCCTGGGCGCGGGCGCCGCCGCCATTGCCGGAACGCGCCCCGCGTCGGCCGGCACGCGGTCAGGCGACCCCCTCCAGCGAGAAACGGGCGCCCCTGCGGTGCATACCCGGCAGACTCCGGACATTGCCGTGATCGGCGCCGGCGCCTTCGGCGCATGGACCGCCCTCAACCTTCAGCAGTCCGGAGCGCACGTCACGCTCATCGACCAGTACGGACCGGCGAACTCGCGGGCGACTTCGGGAGGAGAGACCCGGGGCGTGCGTACCGGCTACGGCGACCGCGGCCACGGGCTCCTCTGGACCGGGTGGGCCAAGCGCGCGATCGAGAAGTGGAACGAGTGGGACGAGCGGTGGCAGGAAATGCTGCTGCCCCGCGTCTTCTTCACCACCTCGGATCTGATCATGCGGGACGAGTGGACCGAGTTCATGGAGGACACCAGGAAGAACTGGGACGAAGTGGGGGTCCGCTACGAGGTCCTCGACGCCGACGAGATCGGGCGGCGCTGGCCGGTGATCGAACTCGGGGACGTCACGGTGGCCCTCTGGGAGCAGGACGCGGGGGTCGTCCGGGCACGGAGGGCCATCGAGTCCGTGGCCCGGGTATTTCAGCATGAGGGAGGTGAGGTCAGAATTGCCCGCGCGGAGATGGGCGCGAGCACGGGCCGCAACCTCGACGCCCTTCGGCTGGAGCCGGATGCCACGCTCTCGGCCGGCACCTACGTCTTCGCGCTGGGCCCATGGTTTCCGAAAGCCTTCCCGGAGCTGATGGGGCAGCGGTTGCGGATACCGATGGGCCACGTCCTCTACCTCCGCACGCCTCCGGGGGACAACAGCTTCAGCTACCCCAACCTTCCCAGCTACAACTTTCGCGGCGTGACCGGGTGGCCCGCGCTTCCGCCTGACAACCGCGGCTTTCGCGTCCGCACCGGCGGCCAGCCGCCAGGCGATCCCGACACGAGCCGCCGCTGGCTCCTGGAGGAGGAATACGAGCGCCCGCGGGCCTTCGTGCGGCAGCGCTTCCCCGGACTCGCCGACGCCCCCGTGAGTGAGACGCGGGCTTGCCACTACGAGGTATCGGTGACGCGCAATTTCTTCTTCGACCACCACCCCGACTTCGACAACGTCTGGTTCGCCGGAGGGGGATCGGCGGAGGGGTTCAAGTTCGGTCCGGTGATCGGTGAATATCTGGCTGGGCGCGTGTTGGGGACGGAGAACACGCCCGAGCTGATCGAGGCCTTCCGGCTGTCGGAAGAGGAGTTCGAGCCCCGGGACGACGGGGCGCCCTGAGCCGGGCAACCCCCCACGCGGCAAGCCGGAGCAGGGTCGCAGCCCCCGTCCCGGCAGCAGCACCGGTTCCCGCTTTCGCCGATCCGAGCGCGGGAAGACGGGCATGCGGCCGTGCCGATATATTGGAGGGGAGGTTCACTCGGATACCTGGGGCGATCCGATGCGCGACAACAGCTATTGGCAAGGCGTCTCCTTGACTCGATCCGCGGTGCGCCCCGTCTGCCATCCGGCCCACGCCCGGAACGTTGCACTCGTCTCCGCCGTCGCCAGCCTCTGGCACACGGCGCTGACCGCCCAGATCGGCGATCGGCCCCCTGCTCCACCCGACACCGCCTCCGTCACCACCCTTCCCGTAGCCGTCGCGGAAGCGTTCACCGGTCTCGACGACTTCATCACGGCCACCATGGCCGAATGGCAGGTACCAGGGCTCGCGGTCGGCGTCATCGTCGACGGCGAAGTGGTCCTCGCCCGCGGCTTCGGCTACCGCGACCTGGAGAAGCAGCTTCCGGTCACCGAGCACACGACCATGGCCATCGGGTCCAACAGCAAGTCCTTCACGGTCACGCTGCTGGCCATGCTCACGGACGAGGACCGGCTGGACTGGGACCGGCCTGTGCGCGATTACCTCCCCGACTTCCGGCTGTACGACGATTTCGCCACCTCCGAAATGACTCCCCGCGACCTGGTAACCCACCAGTCGGGGCTGCCACGGCACGACAACGTATGGTACGGCCGTCCGCTTTCCCGGACGGAACTGTTCGCCAGGCTGCGCCATCTGGAACCCAACGCCTCCTTCCGCAGCCGCTACCAGTACCAGAATCTCATGTTCATGGCGGCCGGCCACCTGGCGGAGCGGATCACCGGGTCGGACTGGCACCGGATGGTCGATGACCGGATCTTCGCGCCCCTCGGCATGACGCGCTCCACGACCTCGATTCGCGACAACCCCGCGTCGGGTGACCACGCGCTTCCCTACGTCCTTCAGAGCGGCGTACTCAGCCGGGTTCCCTTCCGCGACCTCGACCACATGGGTCCGGCGCTCTCGATCAACTCGAACGTAGTCGAAATGCTCGGCTACATCCGGATGCACATGAACGGCGGCGAATATGACGGGCGCCAAATCATCTCCGAAGAGAATTCGTCGCTGATGCAACAGACCCAGTTCGCCATTCCCGGAGAATCCCGCTTCCCTGAACTGGGACAGGTGAGCTACGGGCTCGGCCTCCGCGTGGGCAGCTACAGGGGGCGCAAGATGGTGGCCCACGGCGGAGGGGTTGACGGGTTCATCTCACTGATGTCGTGGCTGTCGCGCGAGAGGATCGGGGTGATCGTCCTCACGAATCGCTCGGGAGACATGAACCCCGTCCCCACCATCCTGGCCTACAACATCTACGATCGCCTGCTGGGCCTCCCGGTGATCGACTGGACGGCCCGCAACATCGAACTGAGGGACGAACAGAGGGCTCGTTCGGCGGCGACCGCCCGCGACC
Source organism: Longimicrobiales bacterium (assembly GCA_965211795.1). Taxonomy (GTDB): domain Bacteria; phylum Gemmatimonadota; class Gemmatimonadetes; order Longimicrobiales; family Gaopeijiaceae; genus Bin94. Next base: position 364,209 of record OZ242973.1, on the reverse strand, counting down.
TCGAGTCGGGCCGGACCCCGGGGACTCTGCCCAGCCAGGAACTCACCGCCTACGAGGGACGCTACCACCACCCCGCGTACGGGAGCATGACGGTCCGGGCGGTTGAAGGGCGCATGGAGATCCTCTACGACGCGTTTCGCCTCGAACTCGAACACTACCACTACGACACCTTCGTGATCCGTTCGCACCCGGCCCTGGTACCCGTCACGGGCCTGATAACGTTCACCATCGGCGAATCCGGAGAGGTTGCGAGCGTGGCCATACCCTTCGAACCCAACGGCGCCGACATCGTTTTCGCGCGGGAGAACCTGCCAGGCCGCTGACCCGGCCGAATTCCGCGGTAACCCGTGGAACAAGACCATGTCGCGTCCGGCCTTGGTGCGCCCACGCGGGGCTGTCGGTCCTCCAGGCGGAATCACGGTCGCACAACCGCTTCCAACAACGTAAGATGGAATCCCCGTTCGCCCTTCCCCGCGTCTGGAGACCACCATGAATCGCCGCCCCTTCCCCGTGCTTTCCGCACTCTCCACCCTGTGGCTCGCCGCCATCCTTCTGCCGGCTGCTGCCCTGACCCCTGTCAGCGCCACCGCCCAGGAGGAAGGCACCACACTGGTCCAGGGCCCCGGCTCCGCCAACTTCGAGCTGGCAGCCCGCTTCGCCCCTTACAAGGTCCGCGATCTCCTGCACTCGACGCGCGTACAGCCGCGGTGGGTGGGGGACACGCAAAAGTTCTGGTACCAGTGGGAGAACTCGGGCGGCACGCACTACTACCTCGTCGACCCCGAGCGCGGGACGAAAACCGAGATCTTCGACAACGACCGCATCGCCGCGGAGCTGACCCGCATCACGCGGGACCCCTGGGATGCGCAACACCTCCCGATCCGCGCCATCCGTTTTATCAACGAGGGCACGATCCAGTTCGAGGTGCAGTCGTCGCAGGAAGAGGAGGTGGAGGAGGAGGAAGACGAAGAGGACGTCGATGAGGATCAGGAGGACGAGGAGCAGCGCGGTGCCCGCAGGCCGCGGATGCGCCCCAAGGTCCACCACTTCGAGTACGACGTTGCCACGCGGACGCTGCGCGAGCTCGAGGACTACGAGGAGCCGCGGAGCCACCCCTTCTGGGCCAGTATTTCGCCGGACACGGCGTGGGTGGTCTTCAGCCGCGAGTTCAACCTGTGGATGATGAGCTACGAGGAGTACGAGAGGATCCGCGAAGCGCGGCACGGCAAGACGGGGGACGAGGCTGAGGAGGCTGAGGAGGCCGTGGAGGTGGAGGAGATCCAGCTGACGACCGACGGTGAGGTGGACTTCAGCTGGGGATCGCAGGGCCGGGGCGCCAACGACGAGGAGACCGAGAAGGAGTACAGGAAGCGCCAGCCACCGGGGATCACCTGGTCCCACGACGGCCGCTACTTCGCGATGACGCGCCGCGACCGGCGCGAGGTCGACAAGCTTTGGGTCGTGCACGCGGTGGGCAACACGCGCCCGAAGCTCGAGAGCTACCGCTACGAGATGCCCGGCGAGGAGAACGTCAGCCAGACCACACTGCACGTGTATGACATGGAGTCGCGCGAGATGCAGGCGATCAACGACGAGCCGTGGAAGGACCAGCGCATGGGGATCTTCAGCAGCTTCGACTTCCCGGGCACCTTCGACAGGGAGGTGATCCGGCAGTCGAGGTGGCTCTCCGACCAGAGCAACGAACTGTACTTCTGGCGCCGCAGCCGTGACCAGCACCGGGTGGACGTCATGCGGGCCGATCCCGCGACCGGCGAGGTGACGGCGGTGATCGAGGAGCGCCTCAACACCTACGTGGAGCACCAGACGCCCCGGCGGCTCGAGAACGGCGACCTGATCTGGTGGTCGGAGCGTGACGGCTGGGCGCACCTGTACCGCTATGCCCCCGACGGCACCGTCCGCAACCGGTTGACCGAGGGGCCCTGGCACGTCGACGCCCTCATGGAGGTCAACGAGGTCGAGGGGTACGCCCTGGTGCGCGGCAACGCCCGCGAAGAGGGCGAGGACCCCTACTACATGCACACCTACCGGGTCGCCCTCGACGGCAGCCGCACGACGTTGCTCAACCCCGGCAACTACGACCACCAGGCCAGCGCCTCCGACGGCGGGCTCTACTTCGTCGACAACTACTCCCGCGTGAACACGACGCCCGCCAGCGCGCTCTTCGACGCGTCCGGGCGCAGGATCATGGACCTCGAGGAGGCCGACCTCTCCGCGCTCGAAGCCGCCGGTTACCGGTTCCCCGAGGTCTACACGGTCAAGGCCGGGGACGGGGTCACGGATATCTACGGCGTCATGTACAAGCCATACGATTTCGACCCCGCGAAGAAATACCCGATCGTCGCGTACGTATATCCCGGGCCGCAGACCGAGTCCGTCTCCAAGTCGTTCTCACTCAACCCGACCGAACAGGCACTCGCCCAGTTCGGCTTCATCGTCATCACGATCGGGAACCGTGGCGGCCACCCCGACCGCTCCAAGTGGTACCACAATTACGGGTACGGGAACCTCCGCGACTACGGGCTCGAGGACAAGAAGGTGGGGATCGAGCAGCTCGCCGACCGCCACGCCTTCATCGACGCCGACCGCGTGGGGATCTACGGGCACTCCGGGGGCGGCTTCATGTCGACCGCGGCCATGCTCGTGTATCCCGACTTCTTCAAGGTGGCCGTGTCGTCGGCCGGGAACCACAACAACGACGTCTACAACGCCAACTGGTCCGAGAAGCACGACGGGGTCAAGGAGGTGAAGGACTCGACGGGCGCGGTGACCGGCTTCGAGTACGACATCGACAGGAACTCGGACATCGCGGCCAACCTCAAGGGACACCTGTTGCTCACCACGGGCGACGTGGACAACAACGTCCATCACGCCGGGACCTTCCGCATGGCCGAGGCGCTGATTCGGGCCAACAAGCGCTTCGACTTCTTCATCTTCCCCGGCCAGCGGCACGGCTTCGGGAACATGAGCGACTACTGGTTCTGGCTCAGGGCCGAGTACTTCGTGAAGCACCTGCTGGGGGACGACGAGTGGAACGTGGACATCCTGCAGCTGCAGGGGGAGCGGCCGAGGGGCTGACATTCGGTGAAATCCGGCCCCCTAGCATTCGGGCGCTGACACAACCGCCGGGCCGTGGCGCCACTCCACCGAAGCGCCGCCGGGCGCAACTGTTCACCTCGTCCGCCGGGCCGGGAACCCTGGAACTTTTCTCTCCCTTGGCGTGTCACCCTGAAGTCGCAATCGGTCTGAGTCGTCAGGATCCCGCGTTCGAACCCCCGCATTCGTGCGGAAACGACCGCACGGACCCTGCAGGCCAACCCTCGCAAAGAGGCGGAAACGGTGATCCAGGGAAGCTGGGCGAGAGAGTTACTCCAAGACATAAGGCTGGGTTGGCAGAGGATAGTCCGCGCACCCGGTTTCGCCATGGTGGCCGTACTGTCGCTGGCTATCCCCATCGGGAGCAACACGGCCCTGTTCAGCCTGCTCGACGGCTTCACCCTGCGCACGCCGCCCTACGAAAAACCGGACGAGTTGGTCGACATCCGGATGTCTCGATCCGGCCATAAGTTCAGCGCGTTTTCCCATGTGGCGTTTCGCGAGCTGGAAAATGCTACGAAGGAGACGTTTGCCGGATTGACCGGGGCCATGGCGAACACGGTTCACCTGAGTGACGGTTCCGGATGGAATGACAGCCCACACCACGAACTCGTGGCCGGACCCTTCTTCCAGGTTGTCGGCGTAGATGCTCAGATCGGACGGGTCTTCCATCCCGACGAGGGTGTTGACGAGGGCGCCGATCCTGTCGTGGTGTTGAGCGACGAGTACTGGCGCCGGGAATTCGATGGAGACACCGCGGTCGTGGGCCGGGTGCTACGGCTGAACGGGTATCCGTATACGGTCGTGGGTGTGGCAGCGCCGGGATTCACCGGCCTCTACCGGGGAATCAGATCCGCCTTCTGGGCGCATGCCTCCATGGCCAACCAGCTTTCGCTCTACGGCCCCCAAACGCTCGACTCGCGGCTGCTCGATTCCTTCTTCGTCATCGCTCGAATAGCAGGGGGAGCAACCTTGGCCGATGCGGAGGCGGCGGTCGAACAATTCGCCGACGATCTCTTCGCTGCCCACCCCGGCACCTATCCAGACCGTCAGATCGAGGCGGCACCCTCCCGCACCTCCGTCGTTCACCCGAGTTTCACGGAAGTCGTCGCGCCCCTCGCGAAACTGGCCTCGGGCGTCCTCTCCGCCCTCCTGCTCCTTGCGTGCCTCAACCTGGCCAGCTTCCTCCTCGTCAGGGGAGAGAGACGGCGCGCCGAGCTTGCGGTCCGCCTGACCCTTGGAACGCGCCGAAGCCGCCTGGTCCGCAGTCTTCTGGCCGAGACGACCATACTGGCCCTGTTGGGCGGTGGTCTCGGTATCCCCCTGGCGGTCCTCCTCCTGGAAGTCATCGCCGGCATTGGAGCGCAATTCGCGACCCCTTTCGCGATCGACCCGAGGCTCGATGTTGCCGTCCTCATGATCGCCCTCTGCATGTCGCTCGTGGCCAGTATCCTGATCGGGCTCGGTCCGGCGATCCAGTCGACTCGCATTGGAGTCTCAGCCATTCTCAAGGAGGAACGGGTTGGGAGAAGCCGTGCCGCACGACGCATGCGGAACGCGCTGCTGATCGGCCAGGTCGCCTTGACGGCACCGCTTGTCGTAGTCTCGGCGGGGTCCTTGCGGAGCCTGGATGTTGCCCGGGGGGTGGATCTCGGGTTCGGGCAACATCCCGCCGCCATCACCCTGTTAGCCCCTCCACATTTCCGTTCGGAAGACCAGCGACGAGACTTTGGCGAAGCTTACTTGCGTCGGGTGAGCGCACTCCCCGAGGTCACGTCGGCCGGCGCCACAACCATTCTTCCGTTGACGGTCGGTGCGCTAACCTGGCGGCATCTCCAGATCCCCGGCGTCGATCCGCCACCCGGACACGACAACATCGTGGTCGACTGGGCCGGCGTCGCTGGTGACTATTTCGAAGTGATGGGGATTCCTCTGCTTGCCGGACGGACCTTTGACGCTCGGGACGGCTCAGGTCCGGTCCACTCGGTCGTTGTCAACAAGGCCATGGCGGATCGGTTCTGGCCCGGTCAGGATCCGATCGGTCAGCAGGTCATACTGTGTGAAGGGTGCCTGGCGACCGTGGCAGGGGTAGTCGGCGACACGCGGTCTCAAAGCCTCTTCGAAGCCCCTCGCCCGATGATCTACACCGCCGCTGCGCAGTCGCCGTATCTCCACACCTACGTGGTGGCCCGCACCGCTGGCGATCCGTCCGGCGTGACTCCGGTCATGCTCGAGATTGCCAGCGAACTGGAGCCCCTCATCATCACCCGCAAAGCCACCACCTTGGAGCGGCACAACGCCACCCACCTCGTCCCGTTGCGGGTTTCGGCCGTCCTGGCCGGCGCGATCAGCTTGTTCGCCCTGATTCTGGCCGCAATCGGAGTGTACGGAATCGTCGCCTACTCCGTGGCAGCGCGTAAGCGAGAACTGGCAATTCGCATGTTCGCCGGAGCCGATCCCTCCGGGATTGCGACCTCGGTGCTGCGTGCCACGACAACGAGGGTCGCAGTCGGGTTGGCGATCGGATTGTCGCTGTCAGTGGCAGGGGCGCATGCGTTCAGCGAAATGCCCTATGGGATCAAGCCACTCGAACCGGTCGATTTCGTCAGCGCCGGGATCCTGCTGGCGGGAGTCGGTTTCCTGGCCACCTGGCTGGCGGGGCGACGAATCCGTCGTCTGGACCCGATGGAAACAATGAGGGAAGGGTAACGGGCATCCGGCCCGCATCCGAGGCTGGGCCGCCCGCGCCGATAGTCGCGGAACTACCTCCAACGGCATAAGATGGAATCCCCATCCGTCCTTCCCCGCTCCTGGAGAAAACCAACGATGAATCGCCGCTCCCTCCCCTTCCCTCGCACCATTTCCGCCCTGGCACTCGCCGGTGCCGTCCTTCTGTCACCTCTCGCGCTCATTTCCACGCCGGCCCTCGCCCAGGAAGAGGGCACCGTCATGGTGCAGGGCCCCGGCTCCGCCAACTTCGAGCTGGCCGCCCGCTTCGCCCCCTACAAGGTCAGCGGCCTGGTCCACTCCACCCGCGTCGCCCCACGCTGGATCGAGGACAGCGACCGCTTCTGGTACCAGTGGGAACACTCGGGCGGGACGCACTACTACCTGGTCGATCCCACCCGAGGAACCCGCACCGAGATCTTCGACAACGACCGCATCGCGGCCGAGCTGACCCGCATCACCCTGGACCCGTGGGACGCTCAGCACCTCCCCATCCGCAACATCCGCTTCATCGACGAGGGCACGCTCCAGTTCGAGGTGCAGTCGTCCCAAGACGAGGAGATCGAGGAGGAGGAAGAGGACGAAGAAGACATCGAGGAGGACCAGGAGGAAGAGCAGGAGGCCCCCAGCCGGCCCCGCACGCGCAGGAAGGTCCACCACTTCGAGTACGACGTGGCCACGCAGACGCTGCGCGAGCTGGAGGACTGGGAGGAGCCGCTCACCCACCCCTTCTGGGCCAGCGTGTCGCCCGACACGGCCTGGGTGGTCTTCGCCCGCGAGTTCAATCTTTGGATGATGAGTTACGCGGAGTACGAGAAGATCCTCGAGGCACGCCGCGGCAAGACGGGTGACGAGGCGGAGAAGGCGGAGGAGGACACCGAAGTCGAGGAAATACAGCTCACCACCGACGGCGAGCGGCACTTCTCGTGGGGCTTCGAGGGCCGTGGTGCGAACGACGAGGAGACCGAGAAGGAGTTCAAGAAGCGCCAGTCCTCGGGCGCAGTGTGGTCCCACGATTCCAGGTACTTCGCGCTGACCCGGTCGGACAGCCGCGAGGTCGGCGAGCTTTGGGTCGTGCACGCGGTGGGCAACAAGCGTCCCAAGCTCGAGAGCTACAAGTACTCGATGCCCGGCGAGGAGCACGTCGCCCAGACCACGGTGCACGTCTTCGACATGGAATCCCGCGAGATGAGGCACATCGACGACGGCCCCTGGAAGGACCAGCGCATGGGGCTCTACCGGGACACCAGCACGCCCTTCAGCTTCGACCCGTCCGAGATCAGGTTCTCGAAGTGGCTCTCGGACGAGAACGAACTCTACTACTACCGCCACAGCCGCAACCTGCACCGGGCCGACGTGCTGAGGGCCGACCCCGCCACCGGCGAAGTGACCGTGGTGATCGAGGAGCGCCTGAACACCTACGTCGAAATCCTCTCTCCCTACCGCCTCGAGAACGGCGACCTCCTCTGGTGGTCCGAGCGCGACGGCTGGGCGCACCTGTACCGCTACGCCGCCGATGGCACCGTCCGCAACCGCCTGACCGAAGGCCCCTGGCACGTCGGCGGCATCAGCGGAGTCAACGAGGAGGGCGGGTACGTTCTGCTGCGCGCCAACAACCGCGAGGCAGGGGAGGACCCCTACTACTCGCACCTCTACCGCGTCGGCCTGGACGGGAGTGGACTGACCCTCCTCAACCCGGGCGACTATGACCATCAGGCCTCGGTGAACGACGACGCAACCTACTTCGTCAACAACTATTCCCGGGTCAACACCGTCCCGGCCGCGTCACTCCACGACGCCACCGGGCGCAAGATCATGGACCTCGAAGAGGCCGACTTCTCCGCGCTCATGGACGCCGGCTACGAGCACCCCGAGCCCTACACCGTCAAGGCCGGGGACGGCGTGACCGACCTGTACGGCGTCATGTACAAGCCCTACGACTTCGATCCGACGAAGAAGTACCCGATCGTGGCCTACGTCTATCCCGGACCGCAGACCGAGTCGGTCGCGAAGTCGTTCTCGCTGGCTCCCACCGAGCAGGCGCTGGCCCAGTTCGGCTTCATCGTGATCACGATCGGGAACCGGGGCGGCCATCCCAACCGCTCCAAGTGGTACCACAACTACGGGTACGGGAACCTCCGCGACTACGGGCTCGAGGACAAGAAGGTGGGGATCGAGCAACTCGCCGACCGGCACGGCTTCATCGACGCCGACCGCGTGGGGATCTACGGCCACTCGGGAGGCGGCTTCATGTCCACCGCCGCCATGCTCGTCTACCCCGACTTCTTCAAGGTCGCCGTGTCGTCCGCCGGGAATCACAACAACGACGTCTACAACAACTGGTGGTCCGAGAAGCACCACGGCGTCAAGGAGGTGAAGGACTCCACCGGCGCGGTGACCGGCTTCGAGTACAACATCGACCGCAACTCCGACATCGCCGCCAACCTGAAGGGGCACCTGCTCCTGACGACGGGGGACATCGACAACAACGTCCACCATGCCGGGACCTTCCGCATGGCCGAGGCGCTCATTCGCGCCAACAAGCGCTTCGACTTCTTCATCTTCCCGGGCCAGCGGCACGGCTTCGGGAACATGAGCGACTACTGGTTCTGGCTGCGCGCGGAGTACTTCGTGAAGCACCTGCTGGGGGACACGCAGTGGAACGTGGACATTCTGGAGCTGCAGGGGGAGAGGCCCAGAGGGTAGGGTCGGGCGATCCGGCTTGGACGGGGATTGGATCTGGAGAAATCCAGAGTGTAAACCCCGCTTGACAAAATGTCAGGTGGGGTTTACATCGCCCCCCTCAACACCCCGCCCACCCCCAACCCCGCCCACACCCCAGCGCGATCAGCGCGTCGGGAGCCCGCTCCGTCACGGGACCTTTGCTGCCCCGCAGCACGATCGGCAGCTCCTCGATCGGCGGCCCATCACGCTCGAATCCGACCCAGTTCGCCAACCCCGGGTCCCCCTCCGCCAGCCCCTCCAGATTGCGGCACCCCGGCTCGAACCCGCGCCGACAGGAACGCTCCAACTCCCCCGTCGCCCCCACGAAGTCCCGGTCCAGCCGCACCAGCAGCACCCCGAACTCGTTGCACGCCCACCCGGACCCCAGGTCGCAGAAGTTCTGCAGCATGACGCCACTGTAGTTGCACGCCCGCTCGCTGCCCGATTCGCACGCGTCGCGCCAGAAGGGGTAGTACTGCCCGGGATGATGGTCGCCCACCCCACCCGTGAAGCTCATCGTCGCGAAGACCGAGCCCCATAGCCCCACCGTCGCAACCCGCCGCCGCGCCCCGCCCCCACCCTGGAACGTCCGCAGCAGCTCCGGCCCCTTCATCGCAATAGCCTCCGCCGCCCTGTCCAGCCGCGGCGCGAGCAGGTTCAGAATCGGTACCGGCAGCAGCTTGTCGTAGAAGTTAGGCGCACCGACCGCGTCCAGCAGAAATACGCTCAGGATGACTCCGCTCCCATACAGAAGCCCGAAAATCACCCGTCCTCCATCCGAGCGCGGCGAGGTGGCCGGATCCGTGAACAGCAGGTGCAGTCCCAGGAAGACCGAAATCGGGATGTAGGCGTCGTAGAAGAAGTAGATCCCGGTCGAGGCGTGATAGATCAGCCCGAAGGCGAGGATGGTGAGCACCGCCGGCATCGTCATCATGGCGACGCCGAAGAGGAGTTGCGCGGGGACCGCCGCCAGGAAGATCACCAGGAACATCTGCGGCGGGACGAACTGGCTCTGCGCGATCTCGATCCCCAGCGTGATCTCGGTCTGCCCGGTCACGATCAGCGCGACCGCGGCCACGAAGAGCGCCAGCGCCGACGGGTTGAAGATGTGCCGCGAATGCCCGTCCAGCTGCCAGCGGATGAACTCCTTCCCCGCGTAGACCAGCACGATCATCGCGAACTGGAAGAAGAACCACGGACCCGTAAACCAGAGGAAGAGGTTCACGCTGAAGATCACCGGGATCGGCCCCAGACCGGCGGTGTAGCGCCCGCGCCGCGTCCACGAGAACAAACACTCCAGGGCCACCGCCAGCAACAGCTGTGCCAGGATCATCGGCGCCCACGACCGCACCATCTCCACGTGCGTCCCCCACCACACCAGCAACGCCCCCTGCGCCAGCGTCTGCATCCAGTGAGGGGTCCGCAGCACGAACTCCAGGATCAAGGGCTCCCCACTCCGCCTGCGCGATGCGAAAAGCCAGCCCGTCCACACGAGGATCCCCACCACAGCCGCCACGAAGCTCCAGAAGGCACTCGGCGTGGCCTGAACGGCCGGGTGCAGCTGAAAGGCCAACAGCGCGGCGGCGATCACACAAGGCAACAGCAGAGGCCGCATGTCCGGCGTCCGGCGGCCGTCAGGCCGGGCTGGCGTCACCCGGCTACCGGGTCCCGTTCGGGGGCGGACCTTTGCGTCCTGGTCTGCCCGGGTGCTTGGACTTGATCTCGACCGCACCCATCCGGCCGGCTTCTCCGTAGCGGAAGAAGGCCTGCGCCGGCGACAGAATGCGGATGCTCTCGATCTCGTTTGGATCCTGCTCCAGCAGCATCTTCGCCACATGTCCCGGCAGCGACGCCTGCGTGATCCGGGCCATCTCCGTCACGGGCGGCGGGGCATAGACGACCACCCCATCCAGCACCAGAAGAGCCGGACGGCATCCGTCCCCCAGTTCACGCAGGTCCTGTACCGACGGCCTGCGCCGCGTGGACTGGATGCAGAAGCTGATGCCCCCGTGCCCGCCGGTCTGGCGAATGCGAAGCCTGGGCGGAGCCTTGGAGCGCATCACCTCCAGCAGCCTGTTGGTGCGTCCCGCCGCCTCCGCCACCTCCTCGGGACCGATGAACTCCGACGCCCAGCCCTGCTCCCGCGCCTCCACCTCCTCGCGCCGCATGCCCTGCACCTCGATCCCCTCAACCTCGATCGGCCGCGGCTTCAGCCTGAGAACCCACACCTCGCCCGCAACCAGCGGGACCTCGCTCTCGATCCCCTCGTAGGCCATGTGGAAGGTGGACACCACCTGCATCGTGCCCGGAACTCTTTCGATCATGAAGTAGCCCAGGCTGTCCGTGATCGTCCCGAGGCCGAGTTCCGGGAAGTGCACGACCACGCCCTCGACCGGCAGCCCGGTCAAGGCGTCCAACACTTCGCCTTGCACCCTGGTCTGCGCCAGGGCGGGCGAAGCAACCGCGAAACTCAACGGCAGAGCAACCAGATAGCGCAGCCGCCCCCCGAAGCGGATACTCCGGGGGGCGGCTCCATTCGCGCGCATCCTGCGCCTCCGTGGCTCTAGCGTTTTGTGGGGAAGCCCCACGTCCCACCGGGAGCGTCGCGGCGCCGCGGCAGGCGCGCTATTTGCTGAAGCACTTGTCAGCCACTTGGTCGTTGACCTGGCACTCGTCGAGGGCGATCGGCATCCCGATGTTGCGCGGACCTCCGAGAATGTCGCAGGTGACGCGCCGTTCGACAGTCGCTTCGTAGACCACGCCGCCACCGTTGAGGTGGGGGTGGTCCCAGCGCTGCATGTCCCACAGGCGCCGCCCCTCCAGCCAGAGGGTCAGGTGGCGCTCACGGTCGAGGATGTCCCACCCCGACATCGAGGTCGGGTGGGCTCCACCATCTTCGCCGCCCGAGATCGAGCCGATCGTCCCGTCCGACTCGAGCGCATCCAGACCGTAGTGGGCCCGGGCCTCGTTGATCTTGGCCATCGCGCCGACGAGGTCTCCGTTGACAAGGGCGGCCTCCGCCTCGATGAGGCGCATTTCGGTCCCCTTGACGAGCGGAATGTCGTCGTCGCGGGTCGGATACTTCTCCTGCCGGTAGTGGACCGTCTGGCCGTCGGCCCCGTTGCCGCTGGGACAGTTGCTGGACGGATCGGAACAGTCGGTCCAGGGCGTGCGCGGGTCGCCGGCCCCGTACGTGCCGGCCAGCGTCATCCACGCTGATATCTCATGTCGCCCGTGGGTCTCGTTCCAGATGATGCTCGTCTCCCGACCGGAGTTGGACGAGTACGCGGCCGCGAAGACGAAGTCGGTCGGCACCCTGGAGGCGTTGGCCACCGCGTTGGCGGCGTCGCCCAATCCCACGTATACCTGTGCCAGGCCCCCCGTAGCGGCGTTCACGATGTCGGTGGCACCTGCGGCGCCGCCGTGCTGGATCGCCGCCTGCAACAGCGGAATGGCCCGGTTGAAGGCAGCTTCCCGCGGCATCTCCGCGCCGGTGTCGACCTCACCACCGGGCCCGGGGTTCTCCTCGTCGTAGGGCGCGCTGAACACCGTCTTGCAGAAGTTCTCGCCGAACCAGCGGTTGGCGAGCCCCGCAAACAGGTAGGCCCTGGCCGTCTGGATATTCCCGTCGAACTGGTAGCCTTCGATGTTGGCCATGCGGATGAGCCCGGCTTCGGCCACCCAGCGGGCGCGCTGCACACCGGCCCAGAAGCCGTTGGCGTCTTCGGAATCGAAGAGCCCGCGGCGGTAGCGGCCCGTCGAGAAGTAGCTTCCCGACCCGACGATTTCATCGGACAGGATCGCAGTCGTGAAGGCCAGGTTGTCGTAGGAGACCGAGAAGTCGGATGACATGCCGGTCACCAGCGACGCAACGCCCGCGGCCGTGTTCAGGTCATCGTCCAGGATCCGGCCCGGGTTCTTGACGTCGAAGAGGCCCTCGTCGCAGCCGGTAACCGCGAAGGCGGCAAGGAGCGCGACGAGCATCGAGCCTCGTGTCTTGTTGGTTCTCATGATTCTTCTCCCCCCGGCCTAGAAGTCCACCCGGGCCGACAGCAACAGGCTGCGGTACGGAGGGAGGTTGTAGTATTCCTGCCGGAACAGGACATCGGCGGAACCGTCCTCGAAGGCTTCCGGATCGACGCCTTCGAAGTCGGTGAAGGTGAACAGGTTCCGGGCCTGGAGCCGCAACGTCGCCGAGCGGAACCGTCCCGGGATCCATTCCTGGGGCAGCCGGTAGCTGAGAGACACCGAACGGACCTTGAAGAAGTCCGCCGGCTGCGTCCACATGCCGTAGCGCGTCACCGACGGGTCGCAGAGCGCCCGATCACCGGCGGTCAGCTGGTCACGCCGACCTTCGTTGATGGCCTGATTGACGTCCCGGCAAAGCGGCCACACGCTGCGCCGCGCGTTCTGGTAGGCAGTTCCGGATGACAGCCAGTGGCCACCCATCCCCTCGCCCACCACGTCCAGCGTCAGGCGCTGGCCGAGCGTCAGCGTGGTGTTGATGTTGTAAGTGTGGGTCGGTGTGGTCGAACCGAGACACTGCTCCGTGTAATCCGGCCTCCCGACCTCGTCCGGATTCTGCACGCGGTCGTGGCAGAAGGCCGGCAGCGGGAAGTAGACCAACTCACCGGGCGTGCACCCCTGGCCGATGAAGCCGTTCCCGTCGAAGTCGGTCTGGTTGGAGAGTTCCTCGGTGCACTCGACCGGTGCGTTCACATAGTTGCGCCAACCGAAGTTGATCCTCTCCAGAACGCCCAGGTCCTCGACCCTGGAATTGGCCGTCGCCAGTCCCAGTCCCATGTCCCAGATCAACGCGTCGCTCGCCAGCAGGTTGACGTTCACGAACGCCTCGTGCCCGCGGTTGCTGACCAGACCAACGTTCTCGAACTGGCGTCCCACGAATCCGCCCGAGGGAATCTGCGTGACGGGGATCAGCGCGTCCGTTGTCTTCTGGAGGAAGTACTGATACTCGAAGGAAACCTTGTCGTTGAGCGTCGTGCCTTCGAATCCCGCCTCGTATTCCGTGCTCCGCTCGGGACCGAGCGTCGGGTTGCCCAGGTTGTCGGGCGTCACGCCCGGCTTCCCGTCGTCGCCCGCCACCGACGCCCACGTGCGGGCGGCGTCAAAGAGGCCGGGCGCCTTGCCCGACGAGCCGAATGCACCGCGCAGCTTGAGCGTGCCGAATCCCGCCGGGAAGAACGCCTCGTCCGAGACGACGTACGAGAACGAAGCCTTGGGGTAGCTCTGTAGACCGAAGTCCTTACCGAAGGCCGAGTGACCGTCCACGCGCAACCCGAGGTTCAGGAAGAACCGGTCGGCAACGCCCAGAACCTCTTCGAAGAAGAAGCCACCGCTGGTGACCGTGCTGTTCACCTCGAAGGCCTCGGTGATCGCGCCGGACTGCAGGACCTTCTCGCCGGGGCCGGCGAAGTCGTCGCCGAAGCCGTTGGTTCCGGTGATGAAGTCGTTGTAGAGCTGGCCACCCAAGGAGAAGCGCGAGGACAGGCCGAAGAGCTCGCTGGTCCAGCTTCCCGCGTAGTCCAGGGTGAGCTTCCGGTAGGTCCGCTCATCGGTCTCGCGGTTGCCGAGCTGTACGTAGAAGTAGCCCCAGGGGCGCTCCTCGAAGTACTCGTTGCGGGTCCAGTCGATCCCGGCGTTGAGCCTGTGCTGCATCCCCGACGTCGGGGTCCAGATCATGTTCACGCTGGAGGTGAAACGATCGTTGATGTTGGTGATGTCCATGTCGAGGAGCTTGCCGTCCTCGTCATTGGTGTAGTCGCTGCCGCCACGGAAGACGTTCAGAAGCAGGCCCTCGGCATTGTTGCCGTCGGGAACCCAGGTGACGTCCCGGTGCGCATAGAAGGTGTTGAAGCGGACGTCCAGATCCTCGGCGGGCGCGAATGCGAAGTTCCCGCGAAGGTTCCAGGTCTCCTGTCCCTGCTCGGGACGCTTGATTCCGTTGCCGTCGAAACCGGTGTCGAAGACGCCGCCCTCGGTGCCCCACCGGCCCGACACGAAGTAGTTGATGCGCTCGGCACCACCCCGAACGGACAGGTTGTAGCTCTGCGAGCGGCCGGCCTTGAGCCAACTGCCGCTCGACGGACAGCTCGGGTCCGCCGGGAACTGCGGGTCGCCGCCGGAGAAATTGGCGTCTCCCGTGAAGTTGCAGTTGTTCAGTCCAAGCCCGGTCGGGTTGACATCGGCGGCCGGGCCGATGTGGCCCAGCTGGTTGATGCCCTGATCCATGGAGAAGCTCCACGCCGGCGCACCGGCGACGCCGCGCTTCGTGAAGATCTGGATCACGCCCCCCGACGCCTCGGTGCCGTACAGGGTCGTCGCGGCGGCCCCCTTGATGATCTCGACCCGCTCGATGTCGGCCGGGTTGATGTCGTCGAAGGGGTTCGTCTGCTGGTTGGCCTCGTCGGAGTGGATCAGCCCGCGTTCACGGACGCGCACCCCGTCCAGGTACACCAGCGGAACGTTGCTGAAGGAGACGGAGTTGTTGCCCCTCAGCTTGATCGTCGAGCCCGCTCCCGCCATGCCGCCGTTCGTGAGCACCGTGGCGCCCAGCGCGCGGCCCTGCATGATGTCCGCCACCGTGGAAACGGGCGCGGACGAGAACACGTCCTCGTTGATCTGGGTGACGGAATTGCCGATCTCGCGCCGGCGTGCGGCGCCCGCGGTACCCGTCACGACCAGCCCCTCGAGGCTGATCGTCTCCGAACGCATCTCGAAGTCCTGGACGACGGCCCCGTCGGCCGTGACCTCGACCTCGGCGGTCACCGTTCCGTACCCGATGAAGCGCACCTCGACCGTGTGCGTCCCTGCCGGCACGTTCGGCAGCAGGTAGCGACCTACGTTGTTGGCCTGGATCCCGATATTCAGCTCCGGGATGCCGACCTGGGCGCCGGCGATCGGCTGCCCGTTGGTCGCATTGCGGACCGAGCCCGTAATGTTGCCGGTCTGCGCCTGCGCGGGCGCCTGAACCGCCGCAAACAGCACGGCCGCTGCAATGAGCGGCCGGATGGCGGTCCGAGCGACCGCTCGGCTAACTCGTGTTACTGACATCGTACCTCCCCCATTGGAGTGTTGACGTAAAACAGGGTCGCGACGCCTTCGCGACCCTCACTGTATACAATTCCGCATGTGGCGGTCCGGCGCAAGGGGAGCAATCCCCTTTCCCCCTACCATTTCAGGGGAATCACGATCCGCGCCCCAGGCGTGAACTGGTCCGTCTGGTCCTCGTCCGGGTTCGGTCCCGTGTTCGTATCGCCTTCGAAGCCCAGGTACGTGAGCAGGGCGACCCCCGCCACCAGTCCCGCCGAAAGCAGCATGCTGCGGCCGTGGCTGGCCTCCTTGCGCTCCAGCGAAAGGATGGAGCCCAGAGGCAGGTTGACCTGCCGGTGCGAGGTCGGCGTGGTAAGGAGAAAGGTGGCCGAATCGCCCGCGAGGT
Organism: Longimicrobiales bacterium; assembly: GCA_965211795.1. GTDB lineage: Bacteria > Gemmatimonadota > Gemmatimonadetes > Longimicrobiales > Gaopeijiaceae > Bin94. Next base: position 348,188 of record OZ242973.1, on the reverse strand, counting down.
CGAGGAAGCGGCCGTTGACGAGTCCCTCGCTGCCGGAGACGAACGCCACGTTCACCGCGAGTTGCTCCGGGGCCAGTCGCATCCGCACGCGCTGATTCGGCGGGAGGTCCTCGACCCGGGTCTCGTGATAGGTCGCGCAGCCGGTGCCGAGGACGAGGAGAGCCGCCAGTGCGTGGACGAATCCGCGCGAGTACCTAGAGCGGCGTGTTTCCGGGCCGGCCGCGAGCCGATGGCTCTGCCGCGGCCCAACGTTTCTCTTTCCCATCTTCCTGTTGATCCCCCGTGACCGAATCGTTGCCATCAACGTTACTACAACTGCACGCAACCTGTTACAGGTACACACAAGTTGCCCCCGATCACCGGGACGGATCCCGGCGCGGGACACGAATTCTCCAACAGTGGCCAAAGGACCGCAACCCACCGCGTCGCCGACCCCGGCGACCAAAGCCAGCGAGATCGCCCGATCCGTCAACTACGCTTTACATTCTGTAAACCAGAGTTGCCACCACCGAGCCGGATTCACTCCCATGAGACCAACATTGCTCTTGCTAGCCATCGCCCTCCCGGCCCTCCACCCGCCCACCATTTCCGCGCAGCAACCCGCGCCGGCCAGCGCAGCCGCCGCCCGCGTCGTGATCCTCGGCACGGGAACCCCCAACGCCGACCCCGACCGCTGGGGCCCGGCGGTGGCGGTCGTGGCCGGGGGGCGGGCCTACCTGGTGGACGCCGGCGCGGGGGTGGTGCGCCGGGCCGCCGCGGCCGCGCGCGACCACGAGATCGCGGCACTGGCCCCCGAAGGGCTCGACCGCCTTTTCGTCACTCACCTCCACTCGGACCACACGGTGGGCCTTCCCGACCTTATCCTCTCCCCCTGGGTCCTCGACCGTCCCGGCCCGCTCCATATCGTCGGCCCCCCCGGCACGGTCGCCATGGCCACCCACATCGAGGAGGCGTGGCGCGAGGACATCCACATGCGCCTCTTCGGCCTGGAGCCGCGCGACGCCAACGCCGACGGCTACCGCGCCCTGGTGACCGAGACGACCGGTGGCGCGGTCTACGAAGACGGGAACGTGCGCGTCACGGCGATCCCGGTGCTGCACGGCTCGTGGCCGCACGCGCTCGGCTACCGTTTCGACGCCGGCGGCCGCTCCATCGTGATTTCGGGGGACGCTCGCCCCAGCGAATCCCTGGTGGAGGCGTGCGACGGCTGCGACGTGCTGGTCCACGAAGTGTATTCGGCGGAGGCGTTCCAGCAGCGTCCCCAAGTGTGGCAGGCCTACCACGCCCGCTCCCACACCTCGACGGTGGAGCTGGCCGAGCTCGCGGCGAGGGCGCGGCCGGGGCTGCTGGTGCTGTACCACCAGCTCTACTGGGGGGCTACAGACGAGGACCTGGTGAGGGAGATCCGGGAGGCGGGGTACACCGGCCGCGTCGTGTCCGCGGCGGATCTGGACGTGTACTGAAGAGGGCTCGTGCGTTTCAGCTGAAACGTCCCGGCGCTCTCCGGCGGCCAACCGTTGCCTTACCCGCCCCCGGTCGCTAGAATCCGCGCGCCGAATTGGCGAACTTACAGGGCGGGTTTTCGAAACCGATCCGCCGAGCGAGGACAATGACGAGGTTCCCGACAAGACGATTCTCCAATCCAATCCGGGCCGCCGTGCCCGCCGCGCTGCTGGTGATCGTCACCGGGGCCTGCGGGGGCTCCGAGCCGGGTCTGGCGCGGGGCAGGATGCTCTTCGACACCTGCTCGCCCTGCCACGGCAGCGAAGGCGCCGGCAATCAGTCGCTGGGAGCGCCTGCGATCGCGGGGGGCTCCACCTGGTATCTCACCGACCAGCTCCTGCAGTTCCAGGGGGGCGTGCGGGGGTATCACCACACGGATGCCGAAGGGCTCCGCATGCGGCCCATGTCGCGTGCGCTCTTCGACGACACGGGCGACATCGAATCGGTGGTGGAGTACGTGGTCAGCCTGCCGATCCCGGATCCGCCGGCGACCGGCGAGGGAGGCGACGTGGAGACCGGGGAGGATGACTATATCGCGCTCTGCGCCAACTGCCACGGCCGGGATGGGCGGGGGGACGAAACGCTCCAGGCGCCTTCGATGCTGCACCTGAGCGACTGGTACATCGCATCGTCGCTGCGGAAGTACCGGGACGGCGTGCGCGGGGCCGGAGGGGGCGGTCTGGGGGCCAACATGCGGGCGGCCATGACCGGGTTCGACAACGAGCGCATCGACAACGTGACCGCCTACATCATGACCATGCAGCGTCTGCCCCGGAAGGCGCCCGCACCACCTCCGCCACCGCTGCCCCCGATCGACGTCGACCCCGCGATCCTGCCCGAGGGGGTGACGATCGCGATGGTCGAGGAAGGACAGCAGATCTTCAACACGACCACCGGCATCTGCTTCACCTGCCACCTGCGGGAGGGAGTCGGCGGGCCGCTCGCGCCGAACCTCACCGACACCGAGTGGCTGAACATCGACGGCGAGTACGAGTCCATCGTCCAGATCATCGATAGCGGGGTCCCGGAGCCGATCGAGTACCCGGGCATGATGCAGGAGCGCGCCGGCATGCCGCTGACCGACGAGCAGGTGCGCGCCGTCGCCGCCTACGTATTCACCCTGAGCCGCTGACGACCATGGCAGCAACACCGACCACCGACCGCCCCACCCACGCGGAACTCGCCGCCGAGATCCCCCCCGCGGCCCCGGACGAGACCAACGAGGCGGTGATCTTCGCGAAGAAAACGCTGAGCTGGACGTTCTGGCTGGCCATCGGCTTCATCGGTGCCGCGGTGGTCTACACCCACATCATGCAATGAGCGAAAGGGATTCTCGGTAGATGGGCTTCTTCGAGAGCTGGGGTCACTTCTTCGACAGAATCGGGCTGATCCGGATCGGGTCCACCTACGCGGCGGACATCGACTTCCTGATCTTCCTGGTGCTCGTGGTGGTGGGCGTCTGGTTCCTCGCCGCCGAGCTCATCTTCGTGTACTTCATCATGAAGTTCAGGGAGAAGGGGGACGGGCGCAGGGCCGACTACATCGACGGGAAGAACAAGCGCCACAAGCGGTGGATCACCTACCCGCACCTGGCGGTGCTGGTCTTCGACGTCCTGATCATCGTGGTGTCGTTCAACGTCTGGCACAGAGTCAAGATGGACCTTCCCGAGAACCCCGACTGCGTGATCCGGGTCACAGGGCAGCAGTGGGCCTGGATCATCCAGCACTGCGGCGCCGACGGCGAACTGGACACCGCGGACGACATCTACACGGTGGACGAACTCCACGTCGAAAACGAGAAGCTCTACCACTTCAGGCTGGAAGCAACGGACGTCCTCCACAGCTTCTCGGTCCCGGTGTGGCGCATCAAGCAGGACGCGATCCCGGGGCGGAGCATCACCGGCTGGTTCCAGCCGACGGTGACGGGCAAGTTCGATCTGCAGTGCGCGGAGATCTGCGGCTTCGGCCATACCGTCATGCAGGGCCAGGTCTATGTGGAGAGCGCGGAAGAACACGCCGCCTGGGTGGAGGCGAATACACCGGTGGAGGCCGCCGCGCCCGCCGCCGCCAACACGCCTGCGGCCGGGTAGCGAGGAATGGAGTACCGATATGGTTGAGCCCGCGGTCGATCTGACACACGGCCACCCCCACGACGACCACGCGCACCACGGTCCCGAGGGGTGGATGAAGTACCTCTGGTCCACGGACCACAAGGTCATCGCCATGCAGTACATGTTCACGGGCATGTTCATGGCGCTGGTCGGCGGGTTCATGGCCTACGTGTTCCGCATGCAGCTGGCCTTCCCGGGGATCAACGTGCCGGGCTTCGGGATGGTCTCGATGGGCGAATACAATGCGCTCGTCACCAATCACGGCACGATCATGATCTTCTGGGTGGCCATGCCGGTATTGCTGGCCGCCTTCGGGAACTTCCTGATCCCGCTCATGGTCGGGGCGGACGACATGGTCTTCCCCAAGATCAACCGGCTGTCGTTCCAGGTCTTCTTCGTCAGCACCATCGTGATCCTGGCGTCGCTGGTGGTGGAGGGGGGAGGCTTCGCCGGCGCCTGGACGGCCTACCCGCCGCTCTCGGCGAACGAGACGTACAACCTCACGCCGCTGGGGAGTACCCTGTGGGTGATCGGGGTGGGACTGGAGTTCGTGGCCTTCCTCCTTGGCGGGATCAACTTCATCACCACCCTCATGAACTCGCGCGCGCCCGGAATGCGCGCCTTCGACGTGCCGCTGGTGGTGTGGATGATCGTGGTCGCGAGCATCCTCTTCATGCTGTCGGTGGGTCCGCTGCTGGCGGGCGCGATCATGCTCATCTTCGACCAGACGCTCGGGACCGGCTTCTTCAACCCGGCCACCGGGGGCGATCCCATCCTCTGGCAGCACCTCTTCTGGTTCTTCGGGCACCCCGAGGTGTATGTCGTGCTGCTGCCGGCGATGGGCGTGGTGATCGAGATCATCGCAACCTTCTCGCGCAAGAAGGTCTTCGGCTACCGCATCGTGATCTTCACGGTGGTGGCCACTGGCGTCCTGAGCTTCTTCGTGTGGGCGCACCACCAGTTCATCGCGGGGATCGACCCGCGCATGGCGAACATCTTCACCATCACGACCCTGCTCATCTCGGTCCCCATCGCGGAGCTGTGCTTCGTCTACATTGCCACGCTGTATGGGGGCTCGATCCGGCTCACCACGCCCATGCTCTGGGCGCTCGCCTTCGTGGCCGAGTTCCTGATCGGAGGTGTGACCGGGATCTTCCTCGGCGCGGCGGGCGCGGACATCTACTTCCACGACACCTACTTCGTCCTCGCCCACTTCCACTACACCTTCTTCCCGATCGCCATCATAGGGACCTATGCGGCCTTCACCTACTGGTTCCCCAAGATGTTCGGGAAGATGATGGACGAGCGGCTGGGCAAGTGGCACTTCTGGCTCACGATCATCCCCTTCAACACGATCTTCATCCCGCTCTTCGTGCTCGGGATGGGGGGCCAGCACCGCCGCATCTCCAACTACTCGGGCTTCTCCGAGCTGGCGCGCGACGGATTCCAGGACATCCGCGTGTTCGCGACGGTATCGCTGCTGATCATGCTGGCCGCGCAGTTCATCTTCTTCTACAACTGCTACAAGACCTGGCGCTCCGGCCCGAAGGCCCCGAAGAACCCGTGGAAGGCCAACTCGCTCGAGTGGACCACCGAGTCGCCTCCGCCGCACGGCAACTGGCACCCCGACGAGATGCCGGTCGTCTACCGGGGACCCTACGAATTCAGCGTGCCGGGCCGCGAGGACGACTACTGGCCGCAGAACGAACCCCCCCGACGAGAGTCCTGATGCCCCTCAACCACGTTCGTTTCTCCTCTTCACCTGAACCCGCGAGGCCGGCCTCATGAGGCCCATCGCGACGACCCGCGCGGCAACCGGGATCGCCACCGGCAAGCTCGCCGTGTGGTGGGTACTGGCCTCCGAGGTGGTCATCTTCGGGGGGCTGCTGGCGTCGTACATCATGTTCCGCCTGGGGCATCCCGAGTGGGCGGACGCGGCGGCGGTCACCAACACAACCATCGGCGCCGTCAACACCTTCGTGCTGCTCACCTCCAGCCTGACGGCGGTGCTGGCCCACCAGGCGGCCGAGCGGGGGGATGGGAAGAAGGCGGCGCGCTACCTGTACTTCACAATCATGGGCGCCGCCACCTTCCTCGGGATCAAGACCTACGAGTGGTGGTACGAGATCTCCCACGGGTACACCATCACCTCGAACGGCTTCTGGGCGTTCTACTATTCCGCCGCCGGACTCCACGCCTTCCACGTGATCGCGGGAGCCGTGATCATGGCCATCGTCGCGCGGGACGCCGCGAAGAACCTCGAACTCCACCGGGTCGAGCTGATCGGGATCTATTGGCACTTCGTCGATATCGTCTGGATCTTCCTCTTCCCCCTCCTCTACATCGCGAAATAGCCCATGGCCGGCCACTCGGAAGACACCGGATTCTTCGGCAACCACTACGTGAGGATCTACATCCTTCTGCTGGTGCTGCTTGCGGTGAGCATCGCGGGACCTCTGGTGGGCGAGAGACTCGACACGGAGATCTCGATCTTCGGGTACCAGATCGGACTCGGCATCACGCTGACGCTGATCACGGCCTTCGGGATCGCCATCTGGAAGGCGTCGCTGGTGGTGAAGCACTTCATGCACCTGTCCATCGAGCGGCCGATCGCGAAGGTTTTCCTGGCCGCGTCGGTGCTGCTGCTCGCGCTCTTCTGGGGCGGGGTGGCGCCGGACGTGCAGCTGCACGATGGGCGCATGTGGGAGAATCTGGCCGCCAAGGCGGCGGTGGATCGGGGGATCGTGGACGATCACGCCGACGACGAGGAACACGCGGCGGACGACGAGCACGGCGAGGATGTGGCGCACGTAAGCCTGGTCCCGACCCACAAGTCGACCGACAACCTGCTCCCGGGGGGCTACAACCTGGCCCACGCGGGGTTCTGGACGGTGCTCATACTGGTCGCGGTGGGGACCAACGCGGTGGCGATCATGCTGTCGATCGGGGTGCTGATCCTGGTCTTCGAGACGTTGAGTCACATACCGATCGTACGGCGGCTGCTGGAGCCGATCGTGGGCATTGTGATGAGGCTGCCGGGAGTGAGCAGGCTCCGCACGCGGCTGGTGGGGGCGGGGGAATGACTGCACGAGCATCGATCATTCCGTTCCGGCCGAGGCCGCAGCGGGCGGAGAAGCTGGTCTCGAACGGCGTGCTGGGCATGCTGCTCTTCGTCTTCGTGGAGGTGATGCTCTTCGCGGGGTTCATCTCGGCCTTCCTGATCATCAAGGCGCGCGCGGTCGGGTCGGTGTGGCCGCCACCCAATCAGCCGCGCCTGCCCTTCGCGGAGACGGCGGTCAACACGAGCGCGCTGATCGCGAGCGGGATCGTGCTCCTGATCGCGCACCGGCTGTACCAGCGCGGGAAGGAGTCGGTCGCGGTGCTGCTGGCGGTGGCGACCGTGCTCGGCGGGACGTTCGTGTGGCTGCAGGGAGCCGAGTGGCTGGCGCTGATCCAGGAGGGCCTCACGCTCACATCGTCCACCTACGGGGCGCTCTTCTACACGATCATCGGGGCTCACGCGGCGCACGCCGTGGCGGCGATCTTCGTGCTGGCGTGGGCGTGGGTGCGGATGACGAGGGGCAGGCTGTCCCGCGAGGCGATGTCGACGGTCGCGCTGTTCTGGTATTTCGTGGTGCTGGTCTGGCCGTTTCTGTACTTCCAGGTATACTTGTAGGGTATGGAGATGAGAGGTGACCGAATGCGGATCCGCCGTCTGGTTGGGGTGATGGCCGGCACAGGGCTCGCCCTCGTGGCGATGGCCGTGTGGCCCGAAGCCGCGCACGCATGTCCCGTGTGTTTCGACCGGGACGACGAGGCACGGATCGCCTTTCTTGCCACGACGGGGCTGCTGACGCTGCTGCCTTTGGGGTTGGTGGTGGGGACGGGGGCCTGGTTGAGGCGGCGGGCGCGTGAGGTTCGGGGGGAGGGGGGCGGGGGGGATAGCTGAGGCGCCCCTCAGCTATCCGGGCCGCACGCTGTTTCCCGATGGTTTCCCATCTGGGCCAAAGATGTTAACGTATGTCTTACCCGAGGAGCCGGGATGACCCCAGAGACCCCACAGTGCGACCCCCGGAATATGAAGGCCAGAAATCCACGATCAGCTGCATGGTGCGACCGAGCGGCCAATGTCCGGCAGGTCGCTTTTTGGACGAGTTGACCGACTCCGAACGGACCAGAGTGGACGTGATCTTCCAGCGGCTCGGGGACCATGGGCAGCTTCGCAATACCACCAAATTCAAGAAGGTGAGGGGCACTGACATCTGGGAGATCAAGAGCGGTCAGATCAGGATCCTCTGCTTCCGGGCGCCGGGGGGGCATTGGGTCCTGGCGTTCGGCATCCGCAAGAAGTCGAATCGGCACAGGCCGAAGGACATTGCCCGGGCGACCAGCATGAGGACCGAGTTCCTGAACCAAATCGAGGGAGAAGGATGAGCATGGCCAACGAGGCTTGGATTGAGAGGCAGACCCGGACCCCGGAGGCTCGGAGGCAGTACGAGGAGGAGCGGCTGATTCTGTGGACGACGGAAGCGATCTGCGAGGCCATGGAGGAGCGGGGCCTCAACCGCGCCGCCATCGCCGGGAAGCTGGGCACGAGCCGCGCGAACGTAACTCAGCTCCTTAGCGGATCGCGGAACATGACGCTACGTAGTCTCGCGGGTCTGGCGCACGCTTGCGGCATGCGGGTGGAGATTGGCCTGGAGGAGCTTGCGGATTCGGTGTTCGTCCCGATCGAGGACCACACGATTGCGGTCGTGGGCTATGGCGGCCGCTTTCGATCTGCGGACTCCGAGCCCGAATTGCTTATCGACACAACGGTGCTGGCTCAACCTCGAACGGACCGGAGCGAAGCCGCAGCCAACAGCGACTTGGCCCTGGCAGCATAGGGACCCCTGATGGCCACGAACCTCGAACGCGCCAGCCTGGTCGCTCGTAGCGTCCAGATCGAGTCTGTGACGTTGACTCAGATCGCGATGGACACGCACCTGGATCCGGGAGAACCGCCCGAGGAGCTGCGACTCGGCCAGCAGTTCCGCTGCCGATACGAGACTAGGAAGTCTCTAAGCGACCGGCTCTTCGTTTACGTCAGCCTCCTGTTCGACGCGAGCGTACCCCCACAGGGATCGGCCGAGACCCGGGTGGTCGACCTAAGTGCAACGTTCCTGGCCACCTATCGGACCGATGGGGACGCGTCCTTTCCCGAGGATTCCCTTCAGTACTTCGCCGACCTGAACGGGACTTACAATGTCTGGCCCTACTGGCGCGAGTTGGTGCATACGTTCACGGGGCGGGCGGGACTGAGTGGTATCGTCGTTCCCGTATTCAAGCCCCCGGTGCGGCCCGTGCCCACTCAGGAGGAGCTTACGCTGGAGCAACACGGTGGGGCGCCCACGCTGCCCGAGTCCACTGGTGCGGTGAGATGACCGTCGCAGCCAACTGCTCGTTGCTTGCATCTTGCCTTCCATGACCGCATATTGCTGTCATGACCGTTCAGATCACCATCAGGGGCGTTTCCGAAGACGTGCGTGACGAGTTGGCGGCACGAGCAGCGTCGTCACGCCTGTCCATGCAGGAGTACCTGCGGCGGGAACTGGAACGGATCGCCTCGCGGCCGTCGGTGACTCGCTGGCTGGAGGATGTGCGTGCGCGCAAGGAGTCGGCAGGCACGCGGGTACCGAGTTGCAGCATCCTCGCCGCACGGGATGCGGACCGGAGGTGACTGTTGTCGTTGACGCATCGGCAATGGTTGCCGCGCTGGTGGACTCGGGGCCCGATGGAGGGTGGGCGGAATCGGTTGTGAGTGCGGAGACGCTTGCGGCTCCACAGTTGATTCTGGTCGAGGCCACGAGCATCCTGCGGCGGCTGGAGCGGCAAGGCGCAATCTCACGGATCGAGGCGAACGGTGCTCGGCGGGATCTGCTGCGGCGTGACATCGAACTCCTTCCCTTCGCCCCGTTCGCGGACCGGGTCTGGGAGCTTCGTCATAACGTGAGCAGCTATGACGCGTGGTATGTGGCGGCGGCGGAGGCTTTCGATTGCCCACTGGCGACGTTGGATCGCAGGTTGAGCCGGGCGGCGGGGGTCAGGTGCAGGTTTGCGGTGCCGGGGGTGCGGGGTGCGAGGTGAGCCCGCGAAGCCCATTACGACAGGAGGAAGAATGGGGAAGGCCTCGTCAAGCGGCGTGAACATGTTCCGAGACAGGCTCTCACCCGGTCTGAAGCGTCTGATCACCAACCCCAGGCGACTCAGCGCGGTGAGCTTGTGGACCGCGTTGGAGCCGCACGAGCGTGCTGCGGCCGCGCAGGCATACCTCGGCGCTGAAACGGGCGGACGAACGCAACTGGACAAGATCGTCGCGAGAGCCCGGAATTTTCGACCCGCCACGGTGAAGAAGTGGCCGGAAGAGAAGATTGTCAAAGCGAGCAGACACCTTCCGCTTCATGACCCCGGGATCGCAGCGAAACTCCTCGAGTGCTACCACGTTCCCGGCCGACTGGGCATGGTCACCGCCTTTCTGGACGCCCTGGGTGTGTCGCATGATCAAGGTCGGGTCGACGGTGGCGACATGATCGACGCCGAAGAAGAGGTCGTAAAGTCCGCAATGCGTGGGATGGTCGAGGAACACGGGCTGCGCAAATCGGCGGTCTACGTGTTGGCACTGCAATTCTCCGGCGCTGCAGCGGGCGTGACGGGGTTGACGTGGCTCCAGGAACTTATCGACGCACAATCGCCCGGAGCGGATGCCGAGGTCGAGGAATCCAGGCTCACCGAGGCAGGGGAGGCCGAGCGTGATGCTGAGGAGGAACAGACTGACGATGACCAGCTGGAAGAAGACGACCCCACGCGGCAACTTTCGTTCACCACGCTCGACCGATTGTTGATCCTGGCTGCGGTGGATGCCGCTCAGGGCATCGAGGGTGCTCTCAACGAGGATCAGCTCGACGACGTGGTCGACGAATTGGTCACGCTGAACGGTCGCCGCCACCAGTCCTACTTTCACGTCGGCTTTCGCAACGTGCTCTTCGACAAACCAGTCACAGAGGAGTTGCCGGCCGAGAATCCATCGCGGTTGCGCTGGTATTGGACCGGCGCGGTCCAGGGATGGGCCAGGCGTGAACGCTGGGACTGCATCGTCCGTGAGCACGCGGAGAATCCCGTGATGGGAGAGTTGGGCAATGGTTCGACCGCGGCTTCCGTGGCGGCGGTTCGGCATATCGTCGAGGCGTTGCGGCGGGAAGGCCGCGCGTCCGAAATCGCACAGCTCGTCAAGGTTCGTGCGATCGTGCAGCAGCCCCGTCTCTTCAGGCTGATGCTGGACGCCGCCACCGAGCTCCTCGGAAAGGGGGACGCGGCCAGTGCCTTGCCCCTCTTCGAACTCCTCATGAAGACGCGAACGGAACTCGAGAAGCGCGGCGTGTCCCCAACGGATCGGTTGCTGCTCGACGCTCACCGTCGCATGGCGCACTGTCTTCGCCACCTTCACCAGCACGCCCGTGCCCGCAGACTGTTGCGGGACCTTCTGAAGCAGGATCCCGACCCCAACATCCATGCGATGGTACACGCCGATCTGGGGCTGATGGTCGGCGGTTTCGACGCGCTCGAAGAAGTCCTGCTGCCCCTACGCCGCGAGGAACTCGTCGGGGTGGTCGACAGGCTCACAAAGGGTGTCGAGCATTTTCGCGGTTCCGTCAGGGTCGAAACAGCCTATTCAGCTCACGGTCACTACTGCCTCGGCGTCCTGGCGCTCGGACGAGCGGTCAATGACCACGAATTCGAAGACGCCGAACATCATCTACAGTGTACTCGCAGACATTTCCCCGAAGCCGCCGATTCCTATTCCAGCAACCTTCTGGAGCACGCCAACCTTTACTTTGGAATCGCCAAGGCGTTGCAGCTTTCCTCGAACAAGCTGGCGCACGCGGCTGATGTGATCACCAGATCCCTGGCGGCCGGAGCCCGCATGCCGACCTACCTCATCGATCAGACGGTCGAAGCTCTCGGGCTTGCGGAGGAAAAACGGGACCTCCTGCGGGTCACGGAAGCGATCATCAAGACGGGCGGAGACCAGGTGCTGGACGAGCTGGCCAAGTGCGAAGCTGCACTGGATCACTGTCCTGAACTGGCTGACAAGCTGGCCGAGAGGGCGGAAGCGGATGGCCGGGCCGCCACCAACCGTGCGGCCGATCTGCGGTTCGCAATGCGCGGCTACCGGCACCGGGGCGATTGGAGGGCGGTGGGTGAGGCCCTGGACAGGCTCGAGAGGCTTGCCAAGGACGACGTGGCCGTTCCGGAATTCCTCGAACTGCTCGAAGACCGCGCTTCCTACGACCTGGCCTGGGACCTCGAAGACGCGACAATCGCCCGTGCCCGCTGCCATGAGGACCGCGGTGAGTTCCTTGAAGCCGTGAGCGTCCTGCGGGAAGACCTGTTCTATCGCCTGGCCACAACGGAAAGAGACGGCGGGCTGAACGACGCTGCGGGAATACTGGAGCGGATTCGGGGATACGGAATCGATCCCGACTACTACTCGGGCATGACCAGCAGATACAATGGACTCCTCCAGGCGGCGCAAGCCGAAGCGCCGGCCGAACCGGACCGAGCAAGATCAGTCAGAGTCCTGGTGGTCGGGGGAGGAGAACAGCAGGCAAGAGCCGAAGGCATGGTGCGCAGCAGGCTGAAGGAGGAGTATCCCCACATTCGGGCGCGCTTCATCCAGACGGGATGGAGTGGAAACTGGAGTCGCCAGTTCTCGGAGATCGAGCGCGAAATGAAGAACCATGACGCCCTGGTCATCATCCGATTCATGCGTACCCACCTGGGTCGAGAGATCCGGCGAAGTTGGGACGGCGTGTGGCGTTCGTGCTGGGGTGGCGGTCCCGGTGCGATTGTGGAAGCCGTGGCCAAAGCAGCTGCTGCGGTGCAGTAGCGTTCGCGACAAGCCTACCGCCCCAGCGCCGCCTCCACTCCCTCTACAAACGTCGGATCCCCTTCCGGGATTGGACCCACCCAGCTGAACGCGACGGTTCCGTCCCGGTTCAACACGATCGATGTCGGCAGCCCGCGCGCGTGGAAGAGGTCCCGCGACACGGCATCCGGATCGAGGGCGATGTCGTACTCGACGCCGAACTCCTCGACGAACTCGATGACCAGGTCGTGGTCGGCCGATCGGTCGACGGAAACGCCCAGGATGCGCAGGCCACGGTCATGGTAGCGTTGGTAGAGGGACTGGAGATAGGGCGTTTCCTCGCGGCAGGGGTGGCACCAGGTGGCCCACAAATTGACCAGGAGGACGTGCCCCTGGTAGTCGGAGAGGGAGACGGGGGCGCCGTCGTGAAGGGAGGCGGCTGTGAAGGCGGGGGCGGGATCGCCGCTGCGCAGGGTGGGCGACTCGGAGGGGATGCAGGATGCGAGGATGAGGGTGGTGAATGCGAGGGAGCGGGCCGGCATGCCCGTTCGACCGGGGAGGGGCACGGAGCGGAGCCTGACAAAGCATGGATGTAAAGTATACATGACATATTGTAATGTGTACATTACATAGCGAACCGTTGATCGCGGCCGGGCGGCGCGGGTCGCGCTACCACCACTCGAAGAGCGGGAAAGGAGTCGCTTTCTCAATCCCGTCCCTTGAGTGAGCTGGACGGGTACGGGCGGGCGGCTCGACGAACTGGGTCGTGAAGGGACCCACACCGTGGACCTGGACGACGGTGACCTCTTCCACCCACATGTAGGCGGGTTCATCGGCGGCGATCGCGAGGTAGCTTCCGGGTCCGTACGCCGTGGCGGCCTCCTTGTCCATTGTGTCGCCCAGGCCGACGAAAAAGCGTCCCGAGAGCACGGTCAGGTGCTCGGTGACGGGATGGGTGTGGGGTCCCATGTTGAAGCCGGGGTGGACCTCGAGGCGGAATGCGAAGAGTTCGCCGTCGGCGCTGGGGTCGCCGTAGAGGGGCAGCATGCGCACGCCGTTGTTGAGTTCACCCCAGGGGAGGGACGCGCCGTCGTGGAAGACGGTGCCGGTGGGGTCCTGGGCGTGGGCGGGGGAGGTGGCGAGAACCAGGAGGACGAGGGGGATCGCTGCGGTGGCGGCGAGCGGGGTGGCGGGGTGGGTGGGGCGGATGGTCATCGGGCGTCTTTTCCGGTTGGTGGGGCAATCCAAAAGGTCTCTGTCAGGAATATGGGTGCCACGGGCGGCGGCCGCATCGTCCGGGTCCCGTCCTCACCGCCCTTGCCGTGCCCGGCTGGCCCGCGCAAACCTTACCGGTCCCAGCGTCTGACAGTAGCCGGAATCCCAAGTAGAGCAGTCCGCCCACCCGGGAATCGAGGTCCCGTCGGAAGGTGAAGTCCCCACTCCAGGAGCCGAGTTCGTGAAATCCTCATACGTTGCGGTCACCACCGCCCATTCGGCCCGCCGGAAAGCTCTTTCGCGCGGAGTCATCCACGGCTTGCTCGCGGCCATCCTCTTCTCCCTGATTCCCGAACCCGGGGCGGGACAATGGCGCAATCGCTACCCCCGTGTGCAGGGGTACGGTCATCACGTCTACCTGGAGGGTTACGAGTTGCCGTTGCTCACCAACGGCCCGATCGACCCGGCCCCGTCTCCTGATGGGCGCCACCTGGCCTTCTCGACGCGCGGCTGGATCTGGATCATGGACCTCGAGTCCCGCACGGCCCGCCAGCTCACCCACGGCCGAGATCTCGACTCCCGCCCGGCGTGGCATCCTTCCGGCAACCGGCTCGCCATAGTGCGCGACAACGACCGCGACACCCGGATCGTGGTCGTCGGTGCGGAATCCGGCGAGGTGCTGCGCACCATTGACACGCCCGCGCTCGATCTGGATCCCGCCTACTCGCCCGACGGCGGGACACTGTACTACGTCTCCGGCCAGGGGGGCACACTCGATGTCTGGGCGATGCATCTCGCGACCGGTGAGGAGGTGGCGGTCACCACTGGGCCCGGTATCGAGATGCGGCCGCAACCGGTCCCGGGCACCGACGATGTGATGCTGCTCGCCAAGCGGGGCGGCAACCGTGTCGAAGTGCGGTCGGGCGACGGCGCCGAACCGCGAGTACTCGTTTCTGGCAGCATTCTGTCCATGGCCAGACCGGCCGTCAGTCCCGATGGGGCGGACTTCGTCCTCGGCTCCCCCACCCAGCAGGGATGGGACCTGCGCGTCCACAGCGTGCGGCAACCCGGCCCCTCCGTGCTGCTCACCGGGGGCGGGCTGCCCCTCACGCCGGCCTGGAGCGCCGATGGCCGCTGGATCTACTTTTCCGAGGCGGACGACCGTGAAGTCATGCGCCTGAAGCGGGTCGCGGCAGCCGGTGGGCCGGTCGAGAATGTCGAAGTCGCGGTCTGGGAATGGCAGGATGGGACGGCGCGACTGCGCATCCGCACCCGCACGGTCCCGCCGACCGGAGTCCACCCGGTACTTCGTTCCGCGCAGGAGCCCTTTGCCGCGGCCCGCCTCAACGTCGTCGACGAATCCGGTCACCCGGCCGTCCCGGACCAGGGCGCCGCCCACTTTGACGGCACCAGCGGCCGCGTCTTCTTCTACAGCCCCGGCCTCGTCGAGGTCACCGTCCCCGCGGGCGAAGTCACCGTCTCGGCCGTGCAGGGCCTTGCCACGCCCGAGGCGACCCTCACCGTGACCGCCGCGGCCGGCACGATCACGGAAGTCGAACTCGCGCTGACCCCCGTGTGGGAGGCGCGGATCGAGGGCTGGGCCTCGGGCGACCATCACTTCCACCTCAACTACGGCGGCCAGTACGACCTGGACCCGATGGACATGGTCCCGAAGATGGCCGGCGAGGCCCTCGACATGGCCACGCCCCTCCTGGCGAACCTGCACAACCGGTACGAGGACCAGCACTTCTGGGGGTGGGAGAAGTCGGACGGCTCTCCGTTCATTCGGTTCGGGCAGGAGATCCGGTCGCACTTCCTGGGCCACATCGGGCTGATCGAGATCCCCGAGCTGTACTGGCCTTGGGTGTGGGGACCGGGGTACGAGGTGTACGGCAGTGACGACCGCACCAACGCGGAAGTGCTGGAATATGCGCATGGCCATGGCGGGATGGGCTACTACGTCCACCCCGTGTCGTCGACGGACCCGTTTTCGTTGCTCGGGAGGCAGAGTGTTCCCGTGGAACTCGTGGCCGACGCGGTGCTGGGCGATGTCGACCTGCTCGAGATCGTGTGCCTGTGGAGCAGCTTCGAGGGGACGGCGGCGCTCTGGCACCGTCTCCTCAACCTCGGCGTGACGATCGCCCCGTCGGCAGGCACCGACGTAATGCTGAACCTCTACCGCACCATGGCTGTTGGGACGACGCGGGTCTACGCGTACACGGGCCCCGAACTGAACTGGCCGGTCTACATCGAGGCGCTGCGGGAGGGCCGCTCCTTCGTGACCAACGGGCCCTTCCTAGACCTGCGGGTGGACGGCATGCGTCCCGGCGGTGTCGTGGATCCGGGCCCGGTCCCGTGGTCGCTCGAAGTCGCCACCGCCACCGAAGTCGACACGGTCGAGATTCTCGTCAACGGTCGCGTGGTCGCGTCCCGTTCAGGCATTGCGTCGCCCGGGCGTCGGACCTACACGGGTGAGATCGAGCTCCCCACCGGTGGCTGGATTGCCGCGCGTGCCCAAGGCGGAGAGACGCGGTGGCCGTCGATGGATACCGAACCGTTCGCGCACACCGCCCCGGTGTGGATCGGCGAGCGGGGAAGTGCGGATCCGGTCGCGCGGCGGGAGGCGGCCCGTGAACTACTGGAGGTCCTCACTGTCGCTCGCGGTCGGCTCCGCGCGGGGTACGCAGGCACCAGTATTCCCCGTCTGGAGGCGCGCTTCGACGAGGCAGTGGCACGCTTGGAGACACTGTCCAGCCCAGATCAAGGCCGTACCCGTTGAAAGGAACGCCAGGCTGCTCAGGACTCAGCGTGGCTGGTAGCGACCAGGGCCCGGCTCACGTAGGCCGCTGCCATTCGCAAAGCGTCGCAGGAGAGTCCGGCGGCCAAACTGCCAACAGCCCGTGGACAACCCACACCGGCTCCATCCACGGACTGCCAACCAAGCTGGCCAGACAATCCGGCTAGAACGCCACGAACGCCTGCACCCTGAGCGACCAGTCCGGCCCGGAGTCGCTGCTCTCGTAGTTGCCTTCACCCACCGTGAGCGAAGAGGTGTAGATGTCGAGATTCGTCGAAATCCCGGTCCTCCCGGTCGCGTACAGCATGAATCCGGGTGTAATGAGCAGGCCGTTCATGTCGTCGTTGACCACGATGTCGCCCTCGAAGAGGCGATCTCCGGTCTGGGAAGTCGCCCAGCTGACGCGAAGCAGTGGCTCGATGGCCTCGAAACCGTCCCCCGAGAGCGGCTTGTACCACAGGGCCATTCCCTGGAACGCCGTG
Organism: Longimicrobiales bacterium; assembly: GCA_965211795.1. Lineage (GTDB taxonomy): Bacteria > Gemmatimonadota > Gemmatimonadetes > Longimicrobiales > Gaopeijiaceae > Bin94. The sequence continues at coordinate 331,175 of OZ242973.1, read as the reverse complement.
AAGTTCGCGTTGCGGTTTTCGTCCACCGATCGCCTCTCGGCTCTCCAGTTGCGGCCTCGCACACCACTGACCAGCAGGTGCAGGCCATCCCGCCAGCCACCCACTTCGTACTCCAGTCCATAGGCCGGTACCCACTTCGTGTCCCCGTCCCCGTCCACGGTTTCGTCCATCACGCCGTACGCGTGGAAGCGGCTGTTGGAGCCCACGCCCAGGGTCAGCCTCGCGGAGGTGGACTTTGCGGAGTTGACGTCCTTGCTGACGATGCCCTCCCCGTTGGTGACCGTCACGCGGAGACTGGCGCGCTCCGATAGCCGGCCGTTGAGGAGGATGCCCGGTTCATAGCCGTCCAGCCCGAGGCCCCCGGTGAGGGCTCCGAAGGAACAAATGTTTGTGAGTCCGGGGCATGAGGGAACGTCCGGCACGCGACCGTCGCGCTCGATCAGCGGCAGGTCGAAGTTGGCCGCCAGCCAGAAGGTCGAGATCGCCCGCTTGAACTGTCCCAGCTGGAACTGGACGTCGTCCGACGCGTTCAATGCAAGGTAGGCCTCGAGCACCTTGTTCCCGTTGATGTCGTACTGGGCCCGCGCCGAAACCCAGTCGTTGAGCCGGCCGTCGACCGTGACCCAGGCGCGGCGGATGAAGAACGATGAAGGCGTATCGTCGGAGCCGGACGCCTCGAACTGGGCCTGCACGCGTGCGCCCAGAGTGACCGTGGAGCCCTGGCGAGCCCGGAATTCCTGCGCGGTGAGGGGCGCGGTGACGAGTGCGGCCACGACACACGCCGTGACCGGCCCGCACGCCCGTTTCAACAGAGCACAGATCCATGATTTCATTGCTGGGACTCCTGTTCGGGTTGTTGCCCGTCTATTCGCGAGACATCAGATTCTCCGAAGCAGTCAAAGCTCGCTCAGGAAAGATACTACGAATGATTGCGCCCCACGGCACGGTCCGCTGGCAAACACTGCCCGCTTGGGCGTTCCCGTTGTTCCTCATTGCTTGCGGCGGCGGGTCGACACCCGTGGACCCCGATCCGGACCCCGATCCCGATCCGGATTCGCTCCCGGAACCCATCGCGATCCCCGCGCAGGGGACAGCTTCCACGCTGGACGTGGCCACCTGGAATCTCCTGTACTTCGGGTCCCCGAACGCGGGGCCAAGCGACGAGAAGCTGCAGATGGCCCGCATTCGGGATGTGATCAAGGGGACCGACGCGGACCTCTGGAGCGTGCAGGAGGTGACGAGCAACGACACCTTCGACGAACTGCTCTCCCACCTGCCGGGGTACGCGGGACTGCTGGCGAACGACTCCATCGTCACGCACGGCTCCGACTTCTACACAGGCGGTGAACAGAAGGTGGGGATCATCTACAAGAGCGCGATCGTATCGGTCACGAGCGCGCAACTGGTTCTGACCGAACTCAACACCGCCTTCGCGGGACGGCCCCCACTGGAAGTGCGCATCCGCCTCACGATGGGCGACACCACGCGCGACGCCGTGGTCCTTTCGCTGCACGCGAAGGCGAGCGACGACACGGCCTCCTACAACAAGCGGGCGGCGGCCGCCGTCGGTTTGAAGGCGTACGTCGATTCGGCGCTCGCCAACGATCTCGTCCTGATCCCCGGGGACTGGAACGACGATGTCGACGAGTCGATCACCGAGGGGCGGGACACGCCCTACCGCATGTTCGTGAACGACACGTCGGCCTGGGTCTTTCCGACCGGAGAGTTGAGCGCCGAGGGGGCCACCTCGCATCTCCGGCACAACGACGTCATCGATCACATCCTGGGGTCGAACGAGGCGATGGCGTACTACGAGGCGGAATCAGCCCTCGCCTACAGGGTGGACGAGTACATCGTCGACTACCTGGAAACGGTCAGCGACCACATCCCGGTGCTGGTGCGCTTCACGCCTCCGGGCGGCACGTAGCGGGGCCGATCACTCTTGCGCAGCGGTTCGCGGGGCCGGCACCAGCAGCAACAGTAGCACTGCCGCGACCGCCGCCATCGCCGCGCCGAAGACGAAGGGGGCGGCCGGACCGAAGCCCTGCCAGGAGAAGAGGCCTTCCCAGAGCGCGCCCGCGACGAGTGAGGCGGGCAGCGTGGCGAGACCGGTCGCGGCGGCGTAGCCACCGTAAGCGGTGCCTCGCCGGGCCGCGGGGACGAGGTCGGCGACCAGAGCCTTGGCCGCGCCCGCCACGAGGCCGTGATAGCAGCCGTACAGCAGGTAAAGGACGGTGACGTGCGCGACGGTATCCGCCAGGGCGAAGCCGAGGTAGATGAGCGCGTAGAGACCCCACGCACCGGCCACCACCCGTTTGCGGGGGATTCGGTCGGCGAGCGACCCGGCGGGTGCGGACACCAGGGTGTAGACCACGTTGAAGCCCAGCAGCAGCCACAGGATCCCGATGACCGAGAGGCCGCGTTCCTGCGCCCTCAGCACGAGGAAGGCGTCGGCCGAGTTGCCGAGTTCGAAGATGACGGAGCAGGTCACGAAGGCCGCGAATCCGCGGCCCAGCCCCCGCAGCCGCAATCGGGGCCGCCCGGAGTCGGCATCCGGCTGCGGCGCACTGTCCCGTCCCTGACCGCCATTGCTTCGCCCGGCCGGCTGCCTCCGCACATCGCGCGCGCCGATCGCCAGCACCCCAACCCCCAGAAACGCGGGCACCAGGCTCCAGAGGACCAGATTGCGGAAGGTCTCCGCCTCGAGGAGCGCTCCCCCGCCCTGCACCTGCCCGACCACCCAGATCGACACCGCGATCCCGATCACCGCCCCGGCGGTATCGGCCGCGCGGTGCAACCCGAAGGCAAGCCCCCTGCTCCCGGCCGGCGTGGAATCGGCCAACAGGGCATCGCGGGGCGCCGTCCGCACCCCCTTCCCCACCCGGTCCCCCCACCGAATCGCGGCCACTGCCCCCCAGCTGGAGGCGATGTAGTAGAACGGCTTCGAGAGCGCCGAAATCGCATAGCCGGCGACTGCGGGCCACTTGCGCGTCCCGAGCCGGTCCGACAACCACCCCGAATACAGCTTGAGGATGCTGGAGGTGGCTTCGGCCAGCCCTTCGACCGCCCCGACTGCCCAGACCCGCACGCCAAGCACATTCGAGAGAAAGAGCGGCAGGACGTTCAGGAGCATCTCGCTCGAGATATCCGTGAAGAAGCTGGTGCCGCTGGTGGCCCACACGTTGCGGTGGAGGCGTCGCTTGGGCGGGGAGGGTCGAGGCGGCGTGGATGGCATGTCTATTCGGCCGGATCTGCCGAAGCGGTCGAGCTGGGTGTTCGTGACTGGCGGCACACGCTAATGTATCGTCATGTTATCGGAGGCACTCTGCCGCCGGGGTAGTGTGGGGATGGCATTTTTTGGCAGGGTGATTCACGGGACGCAGGGGAAGAAAGGGGTCGTGGCGAGATGAGGGATGGAACGTCGGAACAACGTGGGGGAGCGGGTGTTGGACAGCCAGTCGCAACGGATGTACCGAAGCGTATAAAGGCAAGCAAAGCGTCGGGTGCGGGTGGCGGTGCCGCTTTTGACGAACCCGCCGAGCTCGATGCCGGAGATAGAGATCCGATGGTGATGAGGAAAGCGCACAACCCACATGGACTTCAATCCGCGATTCCGCCCGGGGGGTTGCTGGCTACCCACCTGGCGGCCCGGGAGATGTCGCAGGCCGAATGCGCACGCCGGTGCGGTCGGTCGGCCAAGCTGATCAGCGAAATCATCTCCGGGAAGGCTCCGATTCAACCCGAAACCGCTCTTCAGCTGGAGCGCGTCCTGGGTCTGCGGTCCAGTGTGTGGCTCGGGATCGAAAGCGACTACCGGCTGCTCCTGGCACGCCGGGCAGACGCCGAACAGGCGGAAGCCGAGCGGGGTTGGCTGGCCTCGTTTCCCCTGGGGGAGCTAATCGAGCGCGGAATGCTCGAGCAGCGAGATTCCGTGGCCGAGACGATCGATGAGCTTCTCGCCTTCTTCGGAGTGGCTTCCGCCGCCGCCTGGCGGGATTGGTACGGATCGATTCGGATCTCGACCCGGAAGGCTCCGGATGTAGACGCCGATGGCTTTGCCCTGACCACCTGGCTCCGGCTGGGAGAGGTCGATGCCAACGACATCGTGTGCGGCGACTACGATGGTGTCGCGTTCAGGAAGGCGCTGGCCCGCATTTGCGCGGTGGCCCGCCGGCCCGACACCGGGACATGGAAGCTGGCGAGGGAGCTCTGTCAGGTGGCTGGAGTGGCGCTCGTCGAGGTCGAGCCGCTCGCCGGTGCCCCCACCACCGGAGCGGCACGATGGTTGACCCCCCGCAAGGGATTGATTCAGCTCGCCGGGGAACACAAGGAAGACGATCGCCTCTGGTTCACCTTCTTCCACGAGGCCGCCCACCTGCTGCTCCACAGCAAGAAGTTGGTGTTCGTGGACCTGGACGGGTCGAGTGGGCACCGGGACGGGGGCGAGGCGGACGAAATCGAGGCCCAGGCCGACGAATGGGCGGCCGGATTCCTCTCACCGGACTGAGTCGGAAGCCTCCCGCGGGCGGCTACCCCGGCCCGCCCCAAAGCCAGAGCACCACGAACGCACCGTAGAACAGGGACATCGCAACCAGCGCGGCCCGCCTCCACAGCGGGGGCCGGATCTCGGGCGGGAGGAGCCGGGTGTTGATGTAGAGCAGGTGCAGCGACGACACCACGAAGACGATTCCCGCCATGTTCGCGCCCAGCTGCAGCAGGAAGATCGGCTGTGCAAGGGCCAGCGCCCCGATCCCCCAAAGGGCGAGCAGGCCCAGAACCGTGTAGTAGACGAAACGGACATCGCCGCCCCGCACGCGTCTCACGCGCCGCGAGCCGGTCCACAGGATGTCGGTGATCGAGCGCGTCATCCCCTCGATGATGTCCAGCTGGGTCTTGAAGAGCACCCACACGCCCATCAGCGCGATGGCCCCGCCGAAGATCGCGCCCTCGCGGGTGGCCATGGCGTTGGCGAGCGCGGCTGCGACGGAGAGGCCGCGGATGTCGGTGCCGCCCTCGATGAAGGTGACGTAGAGCACGGCGGGGAGGATCATGCCCAGCATCGCCCCGACGAAGTAGACGACCCACTGGTCGGCGCGCACGATCCTCCACCAGCCCTTCCAACGCTCCATGGCCTCCGGGGTGGGGTCGAAGGTGTAGCCCGTGGTCGCGAGTTGCGTGCGCTCGCCACCGACCGCGGCGGGAATGTACCCGGCCCGTCCGCCCATTCCATAGCCCTTGTCGCGGGCCCAGTTGGAGAGCGTGAGGTTGATCACTCCGCCCGCCCCCGAGTACGCCGCGAAGGCCCCGATCAGGAACCAGTCCACCCCTTCCGGGATAAAGCGGAAGGACCCGGCCGCGGGGTCGTACCCGACGAGCCCCGCGCCCGCCGCAACCCAGGTATCGGGCGACACGAAGATCACGGCCAGGATCAGGAAACCGCCGAGGATCGCCGCCACCAGCACCCAGTTGAGGATCTCCAGGGTGCGTTCGATGCGCCTGCCGAAAAGCAGGATCGCCACGCACAGCACGAAGGTCCCGACCCCGATCAGGTAGACGAGCTGCGCCTGGTCCGGGCCCGCGAGGTCGCGGAAGATGAGGAAAAAGATCGCGCCCGCGGCCGCACCCGCCCACCCGGGCCATCCGACCTGCAGGAAGTAGAGCAGGGCGTAGAACCACGCCCAGAACGGCGCCCACGGCCCGGTCCGCATGAACCCCGTCACGACAGGTTCCCCCGTGGCCATTGTCCAGCGCATCAGTTCCGTGTTGAAGACTGTCTGCAGGAAGGCGGCGACGAGGGTTACCCAGAGGAGCACCAGGCCGTACTGGACGAATGCGGCTGGTCCGAGGAGGAACTCACCGCTACCGATCGAGGCGCCGAGGACGATGACGCCCGGGCCGACTACGCCGATCCAGGAGAGGCCCCGGGGGCGGGGGGGCGGCGGGAGTTCGGCTTTTTCGAAGGGGTCGAGGCCGGAGCGGGCTTCGGGGGGTGGGGGTGGTGACGGTGAGGGGTCAGCCGCCGGAGGGGACGGTGAAGTGTCGGGGGTCATGGGCTTGTGACATGAAGGAGGGCGGCGGGCCTTCGTTCGTGAAGTGGAGGCGGAAAGGCAGGGTTCGCGGGCATCCGTTGGTGAAGTGGGCGTGGAGGGAACCGGACGTCAAGGGGGCCGGACTGAAGCCGATGGACGGACTTGAAGTCGCCCGGAAGCCTAAAACCAGACGTAAGCGGCCGTCGCACATCGTAATCGGTCAATTGTCGACGGACTAGGCTATTTAAAAATTCAATCTTGAATTAGCCTAGACACGCCATTAGCATTGATCGCATGATACCCCGCGACCTCGCTCTGGAACTCATCCGCGCGGCGACCCAGGTCCCCGCCGTGACGGTGACCGGTCCCCGGCAGAGTGGCAAGACCACGCTGTGCCGGACCATGTTTCCCGATCATCCATACCGGACCCTCGAAGCCCCCGACGAGCGGGCCTTTGCGAGAGACGACCCCCGCCGGTTCCTGGCCCGGTTCCCGGAAGGTGCGGTCATCGACGAGGTCCAGCGGGTCCCCGGCCTGCTCTCATACCTGCAGGGGATCATCGACGAGGATCCCACGTCGGGCAGATGGATTCTCACGGGGTCGCAGAACCTGGCACTCCTGGAATCGGTCAGCCAATCGCTGGCCGGCCGCACCGACGTGCTGAATCTCCTGCCGCTCACCTGGGACGAGATCACGCGCTTCGGTCGATCACCGGCGAGCCTGGAGGAGGCCATGTTCAGCGGCGGGTACCCCCGGGTCTTTGACCGGCAACGCGATCCTTCGCGCTGGCTCCGTTCCTACGTCGCCACGTACATCGAGCGCGATGTGCGCACCATCAGCAACGTCGGCGACCTCGTGCTCTTTCAGCGTTTCGTCGAGCTCTGCGCCGGCCGTACCGGACAGCTGCTCAACTACTCCTCACTGGCGGGCGACTGCGGCGTCTCCCAGCCCACCGCCAAGGCGTGGCTGAGCGTTCTGGAGACGAGCTTCATCGCCTTTCGCCTTCCGGCTTTCCATTCCAACCTCCGCAAGCGGCTCGTCAAGATGCCCAAGCTGTACTTCCACGACACGGGCGTGGTCTGCTGGCTGCTGGGGATCCGGGAGCCGTCGCAGCTGCGCTCCCATCCGCTGCGCGGCGCCATCTTCGAGACGTGGGTGGTGTCCGAGATCGTGAAGCACCGGGCCAACCGGGGCGAGACGCGCGGGCTCTCGTTCTACCGCGACCGCAATGGCGCCGAGGTGGACCTGGTCATCGAGCGCCCCGGGGGGTTGACGCTGGTGGAAGCCAAGTCCGCTGCTACGCCGTCTTCGAGTCTCTTCCGCAGGGCCGAGCGGGTGCGGCGGCATTTTCGGGAGGGAGACCCGCCGGATGTGGTGGTGGTGTATGGGGGTGACGAGCGTCAGGAACGCGGTGCGGGGACGCTGGTGCCGTGGCAGGAGGCCGGGATGGTGGGGCTCGCTAACGCCGACAGTTCCCGGAAAGGACCGCCCGAGGGCCGAGAGCGGTGAGGCGCCGGGCTGGCACTTCGCGATCCACAGGCTAGGCTATAGGCTAGTGCACCACAGCAATGCACCGGCCGGGCCCGTGCACCCCGGTCACCACGGTCTGCCCGATGTCGGCTGACTTGCTCGGGCCGGAGTGCAGCCCCACGCTTCCGGGCAGTTCCGGCTGCATTTCGAGCAGCGCGTCCTCCAGTCGGGAGAAGACGCGGTCAGCGGGTATCCATACGACGTGGAGCGGCGGCAAAAGCTGTACCGCGCGCGTGCCGCTCGACGGCAGGATCAGGCTTCCCGTTTCCGCAACCGCCCCCCACGCCATGGAGATGCCCGCATCCGCGTGGGCGGGGGCGGCGCCAGGCAGCCGTGGCTGCAACCCGGCGGGTACATCGGCGCCGAGCGCGACTGTCACGATGCCGGCGTCGAGGTCCTTCAGGAATGAGGTCAGCCAGTCGTGCGGCGTACGGTTCGGGTCGGGGGTCGCGACCTCGCCGCCCTGGCTTGTGAAACGATTCACAAAGGTTGCGACGGGGTCGGGGGGGATGGGGGTGTCGAGGCGGCCGGGGTGGGTGAGCTTGTCGCGCAGGGCGGCAGCACGGGTCACGCGGGCGAGGATCCGGGCTCTCGCGCCGGGAACGTCCCCGCGTGATTCGCGACGGTTCCGCGCGGCCGGGCCGCTCATTGGATCCCCTCGCGCGTGAATGGATCGCTCATTTGATCCTCCTGGGCGTGATCGGGCCACTCATTTGATCCCCTCGCGCCACAGGTCACGAAAGGTGCGGGGGCTGGGGCGGGGTGGGTCGCGGTCGCTTGACCAGTCGCGGAGCATGGGGAGTTTCCGGGCCGCGCGGGTGGCGCCGAGCCGGGTACCAAACTTCGCGGCAAGGCGATAGAGGGGTGGCCGGGTGGCGGCGCCGGCCAGGGCCGACAGCGCGGCGCGCTCCTTCCAAGGGGTAAGGCCCTCCTGTTGGGCTTCCTCCCGCCACGCGAGCAGCAGGTCGGGGATCGGAATCCGCACCGGGCAGGCGTCGAAGCACGCTCCGCACAGCGACGACGCGAAGGGGAGGGGCATGGCTTCGTGGAGTCCGAGAAGGCCGGGGTCCAGCACCGATCCGATCGGGCCGGAATAGACCCAGCCGTAGGCGTGTCCCCCGGTCTGACGGTAGACGGGACAGGTGTTCAGGCAGGCGCCGCAGCGCACGCAGCGCAGCGCTTCCCAGGCGTGTTCGTGGAGCAGCACATCGGTGCGTCCGTTGTCGACCAGAATGACGTGTACTTCCTCTGGTCCATCGTCGTCGCGGTGGGCCGCCGGTCCCTGGACGAGCGAGACGAAGCACCCGATGGGCTGACCGGTCGCCGCCCGGGCGGTGAGCTGCAGGAATCCCGCCAGGTCGCTCATGCGGGGGAGCAGCTTCTCGATCCCGACCAGCGCGACGTGAACGCGCGGTAACGAGGTGGTCAGGCGGATGTTGCCTTCATTTTCGATCAGCGCGATCGTGCCCGTCTCCGCGACAAGGAAGTTGCCGCCGGTGATGCCCATGTCGGCGTTGATGAAGGCGTCGCGCAAGACCCCGCGTGCGGCACGGGCGAGTTCGTCGGGGTCGCCGCCGGGGTCCGTACCCAGACGGTCGGCGAAGAGCTCCTGCACCTGCTTGAGATTCTTGTGGATGGCAGGCCCGACGATGTGGCTTGGGGGTTCGTCCAGGAGCTGCAGGATGTACTCGCCCAGGTCGGTCTCGATGACCTCGATGCCGGCGCGCTCGAGCGCCGGATTCAACTCCACCTCCTCGGTGAGCATGCTCTTGCCCTTGACCACGCTTCGGACCGACAGGCGCGACGCCAGCCCCAGCACGATCTCGCGGGCCTCGTCCGCGTCGCGAGCCCAGTGCACCTGTGCCCCGTTGGCCTCGAGCCGGGCCTCCGCCTGGGCCAGGTAGTCGTCCAGATGGGTGAGGAGGTGGTTCTTCACGGCTTCGGCCCACCGTCTCCACGCGTCCGCGTCCACTTCGCCGTAGGCCCGCCGCCGCTTCTCGTCGAAGGCGGCCGTCGCGCCGGTGACCGCAGCCCGGACCTCGGGCTGATCGTCAACGGCTTTCCGCGAGCGGGCAACGTAGTCGCTAATCCGGGTGGCCATCGACCCCTCTCCACAGCGCCGTCGCCAGGTGGACGAATTCCACACCACACCCTCGCGCACCGCTGCGCCCGTCAAGGTGCAGCATGCAGCCCCCATCTCCAGATACCACCCAGTCCACCGGGGGCAGCGTATCCAGCTTTCGGTCCGCCATCCCCGCGGAGACGGCGGACATCTTGACGGAAAAAAGTCCCCCGAACCCGCAGCACTCGTCCTGAGCCTCCCAAGGGACGACTTCGGCCCCGGCCCCCTCCAGCAGCACGACCGGCTCACGCTCCAGACGCAACTCCCGCAGCGCGTGGCATCCCTGGTGGAGGGCTACCCTGCGGCCAGCCAGTCCATCACCCAAACGGGTCACGCCCAGCCGCCGCACGATGAACTCGCCCAGTTCGAAGGTCCTGTCGCCCAGCGCGGCCGCCTGAACCGCGCGATCGGCCGCCGCAACGCGCGGGTAGAACTTCTTCACCATGGTCGCGCAGGAACCGCTCGGCAGCACCACGGCCTCGCAGTCCGCGAAGACGTCCATGGTGTGGTGGGCCATGCGCGCGGCCTCGTGGGACATCCCGGCGTTGTAGGCGGGCTGGCCGCAACAGGTCTGCGCGTCGGGGAAGGTGACTTCGCAGCCGAGGTGGCGGAGCAGGCGCACGGCGTCGGCGGCCGCGTCCGCGAAATAGTGGTCCGCCAGGCAGGTGACGAAGAGGGCGACTTTCATGCGGGGAAGGGTAGTCGGACTGTCGTCGGAGAGCGAATGTCTACTACGCATTACATTATGTAATGTACAGTATACATATCAGCCCACCAACACCGATCAGGCCCGTCCCAACCGGCCGCGTGAGCCGCGTGCCGAAGGGCAGCGTGGTCTCGGCCACCATCACCGCCATCAGCAGGCCCATCCAGAGAAGACTGATCATCCCGACCACCAGCGCGAGGGCCATGAGCGCCCAGCAGCACCCTACGCAGTCCAGGCCGTGTCCGACGCCCATCCGCAGGTGTCCCGTTGCGCCATGGCGCCAGTGGGTGAGGAGATAACCTGCGGGCGAGCGGCAGCGGGACAGGCACGCTCCCTTGAAGGGCGTGAACTGGAAGGCGCCGGCCAGGATCAGGGCGGTCGCGGAGTGGAACGGGGCGTCGAGTCCGAAGGGAACGGGGATCTCGAGGGCGGCGAGGGAGAGTTGAAGTGCAGCGGCCAGGACGCTGAATCCCGCCCACGCGAGCGCGTACCCCACAGCGAAGGGGAATACGAACGACGGCGTATTCCGGTCCGCGGCCTGGCGTCGCAAGGCCCGCAGCCACGGGAGGATGATCGGGGCCATCATCACGGCGGTCATCGCCATCCACATGGCGAGGGCGGAGGAATAGGTCATCGGGCAATCAGTAAAGCGGGCATCGGCTCAACGGCGTGCATCGGACAGCGTGGAGGTGCCCAAGCCCGGTCCGGCGCGGTGGCACCCATCGCTCAACGCCCGGTCTCGGTGCGGCGGCGCTCCGAACTCAAGGGCCCGTCCAGCGAAATCGCGACCAGAGGCCGTGGGTCTCCTCGTTGTCGATCACGATCTCGCCGTCGTCATAGCGCGCCGAGCCCCGGGCGATGACCTGGGTGGAATCGTGGACCTTGTTGTAGATGTTGGCGAAGGTGACCGGGTCCTCACGGTTCCGGCCGCGAATTGCCTCGATCGCACCATCCAGGAGCCCCGCGACCGTCACCGTTTTCCTTCCGGGGGTGTCGGAAATCCGTATGCGTGCCGTTCGGGTCGGCAACGGATCGGCAACGAACCGTGCCAGCACCTCCCACGGGCCGCCCCGCTTCCCGGCAATGACCTCCTCCACGGCCCGCTGCTGCCCCGGGTCCGCCCGCTCCGACACGATGATCCGCTGCCGCCACCCTCCATTCACCATCACCTGCGGCGCCTCGTACACGATCACCACATCGACCCCCGCCAGATCGGCTCCGGCCACCCGTCCCCCCTCGAAACGAACGGCCCAGAAGCCGCGACACACCTCATGCGTGCACTTCTGGCTGAAGTGGATGTGCCCCGGGCACACCGCCGTGCAGTTGCAGTTCTCGAAGAGCAGACCCTCGGCCCACCAGTCGCTCAATGTCGCCTCCCGTGGCTCGCCGACGCTCATCGTCCCGCGAGGCCGGTCATGGGGTGTTGCGGGTTCAGTGCGTCAGCATGTAGATGATCACGTTGATGCCGACCGCGTACGCGTTGGGCGAGAACCGGTAGAAGAACTCGTCCTCCTCGCCTTCGCGCTCCCACCCGTCGGCGATGTCGGTATTGTGCGTGATGATGACCATGAGCCGGCCCGAGTCGTCCATGATGCCGTGCATGGTTGGGACGGCGCTCTCCGACCCCCGTTCCGAAGTCCCCACGCGCCCGCTCTGCCTCCAGTACTGGATCGACGGGATCTGCGGGACGCTGTCGACGGTGTAAAGCGTGTTGAAGATGACGTGGTCGGGTTGCACCGGGACGATGGAATAGCCGGGAAGGACGCGCTCCAGTTCTCGCGTCCAGTTGTACCAGGCGTAGTCGCCCCAGAAGTCGTCGGCCCACAGGAAGCCGCCCTTGAGCAGATAGTCGCGGAGCCGCACGGCCTCCACTTCATTGAACCCGATCGTCCCCACGTCGGACGCGAAGAGGAAGGGGCACTCGTACAATCCGGATTCCGTGAGCCTGACCACCGCGTGAAAGGGCCCTCCCCATTCATCGCGCGTGATTTCAGTCGTGGTCAACTGGGAGAGACGCAGCGGCAGGTTGTGGTCTCCATCCGGAAAATCCGTCCTCCAGCCCTGCCCCAGCCATTCCCGCCGAACCGACTGGTACTCCAGGCGACAGAACATGAAGCCCCCCTGCTCGGTCGCTTCCTCCGGCTTGCGGGCGGGAGCCCAGCGTGACCTCCCCCACTGGCCCGCCAGCGGTTCGGCGGCGAGGGCGCCCACCGTGCACAGCAATCCGCAGGTGACAACCAGCCTCGGGAGGCGGGTGACGTGGTTACGGTTCATCATCCAATCCTGACAGCAGCAACCGGCTCTGACAATGAGACATGACCAGGTCGACGCACTCCTCGGGCGACAGCTTCTCGGTGTCCAGGTGAACATCCGGTCGCTCGGGGCGCTCATAGGGGCTGTCGATGCCGGTGAAGTTCCTGATCTCGCCCCTCATCGCCCTGGCGTAGAGCCCCTTCGGGTCGCGCCTGGCGCACGCTTCCATGGACGCGTCCACGAAGATCTCCATGAAATCGCCCGGTTCGAAGAGGCTGCGGGCCAAGTCGCGCTCGGCCTGGAAGGGGCTGATGAAGGAGACGATCACGATCAGCCCGGCGTCCACCATGAGGCGGGCCACCTCGGCCACCCTGCGGATGTTCTCCACTCGGTCGGCCTCCGTGAAGCCCAGATCCCGGTTGAGGCCGTGGCGCACGTTGTCGCCGTCCAGCAGGTAGGTGTGACGGCCCTCGGCCACCAGGCGCCTCTCCAGCAGGTTGGCGATGGTGGACTTACCCGACGCGGAGAGGCCGGTCAGCCAGAGGCAGCGTGCTTGTTGGCGTTTCAGCCGGGCGCGAACTTCGGCGTCGATGTCGAAGTCCTGCCACTTCAGGTTGGCCGCGCGCATGAGCGGGAAGGTGATCGTACCGGCGCCCACGGTGGCATTCGTGGCGCGGTCGATCAGGATGAAGCCTCCGAGTTCGCGGGACCGCTCGAAGGGGGCGAAGGGGACGGGGCGGCTAGTCGCGAGGTTGACCACGCCCAGGTCGTTGAGTTCGAGGCAGGCGGCGGCGAGTTCCCCGCCATCCGAGATGTCCACGCGGTGCCGGATCCGGGTCACGGTGGCGCCTACTTCGCGGGTGTGAAGCTTCATCCGGTAGGGGCGGCCCACGGAGAGCGGCTCGTCGCCCATCCACACGAGCCGCGCCTGGAACTGGTCCGCTGCTTCGAGGGGATCGGAGGCGGCCACGATCACGTCGCCCCGGGAAACGTCCACCTCGGGCTTGAGTGTGAGGGTGACGGAATCGCCCTGGGCGGCACGTTCGCGCGTGCCCTGCCAGACCACGATCGACTCGACTTCGGCGGCGGTTCCCGCAGGGGAGATGAGAACGCGGTCGCCGGGTGTCACAGAGCCGGCTGCCACCCGGCCGCAGTATCCGCGGAAGTTCGGGTTCGGGCGGTTGACGTACTGGACGGGCATTCGAAAGGGGGCCTGGGCGGTTGGCTGTGCGATGTCGACCGTCTCGAGGTGGTCCAGCAGCGTGGGGCCGGCGTACCAGGTCATTTCCGAAGAGGGCCGGGTGAGGTTGTCGCCGGTCAGGGCGGAAACGGGGATGGCTTGCACCTCTGGAACGCCGATTTCGGCCGTGATGGCCCGGTACCTGGCGGCGATCGACTCGAACACGCCGCGGTCCCAGTCGACCAGGTCCATCTTGTTGACCGCGAGCACGATGTGCCGCACGCCGAAGATGGCCGCGATGCGGGTGTGGCGTGCGGTTTGCGGCAGGATCCCCTTCCGCGCGTCCGCCATGACGATCGCGAGGTCGGCGGTCGACGCACCGGTCGCCATGTTCCGCGTGTACTGCTCATGGCCCGGCGCATCGGCGACGATGAAGCGGCGGCGCGGCGTCTCGAAGGAGCGGTGCGCGACATCGATGGTGATGCCCTGTTCCCGCTCGTCCTGCAAGCCATCGAGGAGGAGGGCCAGGTCGGTCGCGTCGCCCTGGGTGCCGTAGCGGCGGGAGTCCCCGGCGACTCTCTCCAGCTCATCGGCGAACACCTGGCGCGTGTCGTGGAGGATGCGGCCGAGCAGCGTGCTCTTGCCGTCGTCCACGCTGCCGCAGAGGACGAACCGCAGGGTGGGTCGCATCAGAAGTAGCCCTCCCTCTTCTTGCGTTCCATCGACGCTTCGCCGTCGTGGTCGATGAGGCGGCCTTCGCGCTCCGAATGGTCGGCGGCGAGGGTCTCGGCGATGATCGCGTCGAGGGTGGCAGCGTCGCTCTCGATGGCAGCGGTGAGCGGATAGCAACCCAGCGTGCGGAAGCGGACGCGGCGCAGCTGCGGGGTCTCGCCCGGGTCGAGGGGCATGCGGTCGTCGTCGACCATGATCCATTGGCCGTCCCGCTCGACCACGGGGCGCTCCGCGGCGAAGTAGAGCGGCACGATGGCGATCTCCTCCGCGGCGATGTAGTGCCAGACGTCGGCCTCGGTCCAGTTGGAGAGCGGAGAGACCCGCAGCGATTCGCCCTCATGGAGGCGCGTGTTGTAGAGGTTCCACGGTTCGGGGCGCTGGGCCCTGGGGTCCCAACGGTGAGTGCGACTGCGCAGCGAGAAGACCCGCTCCTTGGCGCGCGACTTCTCCTCGTCGCGGCGCGCGCCCACGAAGACGATGTCGTAGCGGCCGGCGTCGAGGGCCTGGCGCAGGGCGACGGTCTTCATGACCTCGGTGTAGTAGTCGGAGCCGTGCGTGAACGGGGTGACGCCTGCCTTCACACCCTCCCGGTTGGTGTGCACGATGAGTTCGACACCGGCTTCGGCCGCGACGCGGTCCCGGAAGGCGATCATCTCACGGAACTTCCAGGTGGTGTCGACGTGCAGCAGGGGGATGGGCGGGGGGGCGGGCCAGAAGGACTTGCGGGCCAGGTGCAGGAGCACCGACGAGTCCTTGCCGATGGAGTAGAGCATCAGCGGGCGCGCGGCCGTGGCGACGCCCTCGCGGATGATCTCGATGGCCTCGGACTCGAGGGCCGCGAGCGAGCAGTCCGCGTGCTGCAAGCGGTTCGGTCGTGGCATAACGGAATGTAGCGAATGCGAATCGCGATGCACGCCGGTCTGCTCCCCTCCGAACCGGGTCGGACGGAAGCGGGCGAACTTGACGCTCGTCGCAGAGTTTCCACCTATTCCGGCATGGCCACTCTTCAGGAGCTTCTCCTCAGATCCAGCCGCACCTTCGCCGTGGGAATCGACCTGCTGCCGGAGCCGTTGCGTGGGGAAATCACGCTCGCCTACCTCCTGCTGCGCGTCTCCGACTACCTCGAAGACAGCGAAGTGCTCGCGGACGGCGACAAGATCGCCATGCTGGAAGACTGGCGCCGCGCTCTTGCCGACCGTGACGAACGCGCGGCAATGATCGCGCGGCTGGGGGAAGCCCGGGAAGACACCCCGGACGCCCTGGTGGCCCGCGACGCGGAGACCGTGCTGGAGGGACTGGACCGCATGGAGCCCCGGGCGCGCGAAATCGTGGTGCGGCGGGTGCGCGAGTCGACCGCCGGAATGGCGCGCTGGACGCGTCGCGGCTCGGTCTTCCACTCCGAAGCCGACCTGGACGACTACATGCACGAGGTGGCCGGACGGGTGGGGCTTCTCCTCACTGAACTCTTCGCGCTCCGCCTCTCCGGGGTCGCGAGGAGTGAAGAACGGATGATGGGGCTGGGACGGGAGTTCGGGCTGGCCCTGCAGACCGTGAATGTGATCCGGGGATTGCATGAGGATCCTCGCAGGGACTGGGTATTCGTTCCCCGGAGTTTCGTCCCCGAGGAACTTCAGTCGCCCAGGGCGATCTTCGATCCATCGAACGTCGAAGCGGGCATGGGTGTCGTGGCCAGACTCGCAGCCAAGGCGGACGGGCACCTCGCGGCGGCCCGCCAGTACGTCCGTCTCATTCCACGCCGTCACCATCGGGTCCGCCTCTTCTGCCTGCTTCCGCTCTTCTTCGCGATTCGCACGCTGGCGGTGAGCCGCAGCAACCCGGACGTGCTGCGCGCGGAGGTCAAGATGACCCGTGACGAGGTCCGCGCCATCACGCGTCACGCGCGTGTGATGGGGGTGTCCAATCGGTGGATCGGCTGGTATTGCAGGCGGTTGGCGGGGTAGCTTGGGACAAGCCCCGCGAGTGCCGGGGCCGGAATCGAGGACGAGATGATGAAGGAGAGGCTGACCCGGAAGGCAGCCGCGCACGTCCTGATCGCCGGCGCGACTCTCTGCCTCGCCTGCTCGGGCGCGGGAGACGATCTCCCCCAACCGGAGGATGCCGAGGGGGATTCGGGGGACGCAGTGTGGGAACTCGCCGAGGATCTGCGGCTCGACGGGAACGTCGAGGACTTCTCCGTGGTCGGATGGGTTTACGTCGGACCGGAGGGTCAGATCGTCGTGCCGGAGCCGCAGGACTCCCGGGTGCGCATCTATGACTCGACCGGATCGCTGGTGACGATGGTCGGGAGGAGTGGGGAGGGACCCCGAGAATTCCAACACGTGAGTTCCGTCTTTTGGGCCGCGGACACGATGGTCGTATGGGATGCGCAACTCAACCGCGAAACGTACCTGCTGACGGACGGGACTCTGATCCGCACGGAGGCTGGCCGGTTCTTTGGCCGGGAATCCCGCGCTTCGGGAGGGGATAGCACCTTCATCCGCTTCATTCCCATAGGCGTGGATGCCGAGGGTGCGAAGCTCGGGGAGGCCTATCTGCTTGTTTCAACCGGCGGCAGGAGCGAGCCGGTCGGGGCGGTGTTGGTGCGGGTGCCGCCCGATGGCGAACCGAGCGTTGTCGCCACGCCGCCGAACTTGGAGGATGACCTGGTCGTCGTATCCGGCCTGGGCAACCCGGTTCCCTTCGCCTTCCGGGTGCGAGTTGGAATCGCAGCGGATGGAAGCCGATTCCTGTTCATGACGGCTGATCAATCGACCCTCGAACCGACCTACAACCTGACCCTGGTCCGCCCGGCCGACGACACGGTGTTTTCGCGGTCCTACGCGTACCCCGGGGAGCCGATCCCCGATTCGGCAATGGAACGCGGCCTCGCCGACATGGTGCCGGAAAACGAGCTTGCCCGCCGCTTCAGAGCCCTGGCCCGTGAACGCGCGCCCGTGGTCTACCCGCCAACCGACGTCACGCTCGGTCTCGACGGGACGATCTGGGTGGAACTGCGCCGGACGGACGGTGGAACGCCCGTGCACGTGCTCAGCGAGTCGGGAGATCCGATTGGCTCTCTGCTGTTGCCCCCGCGATCGAAGATCCGGCAGGCCAGCATGACGCACCTGTGGGTGACGGAATACGACCCGCTGGATCTCGCAAGTGTGGTTCGGTACCGGGTGATTCGGGGGAACTGAGGATTCCGGGCCAGGACGGCCCGGGGTGCGGGCCTAACCGATGGATCGGCCGGTATTGCCGGTGGTTGGCCGGACAGTCAGTGTTGTGCCACAAGGATAAACGCGTTCGGATTCCCGGAGAGGACCATGACCCGATTTACTCGCAGACGCTTTCTGAAGACGACGGCGGCCGCCGGGGTCGCCGCAATTCCCGCCGCCAGCGGCCTTGCATGCGGGCAGGGGACGGCGAACGATGGCGCGGGGGACGCGGGTGGCAGCGGCGCGGACGACCCGCTCGGCATTCGCGGCGACTTCCCCGTCACCGAGGAACTCGCCTACCTCAACACGGCTTCCGTGGGGCCGCTGTCAGTTTCGGTGCGCGACGCCCTGCGTGCCTACGCCGACGAGAAGATGCTCAGGCGCAACACGAGTGCGGGCCGCGAGGCCATCGCGAGTGCCCGTTCGCGCTTCGCCGGCCTCTTCGGCGCCGACGAGGACGAACTCGCGTTTCTCTACGCGACGAGCGGCGCCGAGAACATCATCGTGAGCGCGATGGAATGGCGGGAGGGGGACAACGTGGTGGTCGACGAACTGCACTTCACCACCACCTTCGTGCTGTACCGGGAACTGGAACGCCGGGCCGGGGTCGAGCTGCGGATCATCCCCGCACGGGACGGCATCGTCACCGTGGACGACTTCGCGGCGCGCACCGACGGGCGGACCCGGCTCATCAGCGTGGCCTGGGTCTCGAACCGCAACGGTTTCCGCTACGACCTGCCCCCCCTGGCCGACCTCGCCCACGCCCACGGCGCCTACCTCTACGCCGACGCGATCCAGGCCTGGGGCACGTTTCCGACCGACCTGCACGCGGAGAATGTCGACTTCGCCTGCGGCAACGGGTACAAGTGGCTCCACGCCGACTTCGGGTGTGCCCCTTTCTATGTTCGTCGCGAGCATCTGGAGTGGATGACGCCGGACCGCTGGGGTCACCGGCAGGTCGCCGAGTCGCTTGCCGCGCACCGCTTCCGTCTCAGAGAGGACGCGGGGAAGCTGGAGTACGCGAATCCGGCATATGGGCCCGTGACCGCGATGGACGCGGCGCTGGAGTACATGGGGCGGGTGGGACTGGACCGAATCGCGAAGCACACACATGAGTTGGCCGCGACGCTGCGTGAGGGGGCCGAGGCGCTGGGAATGCGGATGTTTACGCCGCCGGACAATCCATCCGCGATCGTCAGCTTCTACCATGGGCTGGATCACGAAGCGCTGTCCGGTGCGTTGGCGGACGAGGGGGTGGCGGTGACGTTTCAGGAGGACGGGGCGCTCTTGAGGGCGGCGGTGGGGATGTTCAACAACCAGGGGGACGTGGACCGGTTGCTTGGGGTGGTGGGGGGGCTGGTGTAGCCGTCGGGGGTCAAACCCTACGGCCCCAGCGCCCCGACCGGGATGACGCTCACGCCATCTGGCCGAACATACCCATACCCGCCGTCCACGATGACGCCCAGCGCCGCGGGTTCACCACACCGGCTCGTGTCGACCCTGTCCGCAAACTTCAGGAGTGAGCGCGCCGCGCCGTCGATCCGGCTCAGGCCGAGCTTGATCTCGAAGGCTGCCCACCGCCCGGGGCCGGCATCGACGATGGCGTCCACTTCGAGGCCGGTGTGATCCCGGTAGTGATAGACCCTTGCGCCCATGGCCTGGGCGTGGACGCGCAAATCCCGGATCACCATCGACTCGAACAGAAGCCCGAACCAGGAGAAGTCGTGAAGGAGGTGTTCCGGCCCCGCGCCGAGTGCCGCCGCCGCGATGGAAGGATCCACGAAGTGACGCTTCGGAGAGACCTGAAGGCGGGAGCGCGACCGCAGATGGGGTGCCCACGCCGGCTGGTCCTCCACAACCATGAGGCGTTCGAGACCGGTGAGGTAGGAGCGGGCGGTGTGGTCCGTCATCGAGGCCTGCTCCGGACCGGCAACGTCGCGCGCGATGGTTGCCAGAGACGCGCAGGTCGCGACGTTGCGAGCCAGCGAACGAAGGAATCGGTGGACCCGGTCCGGGTCGCGCCGGACGCCGTCAACCCGCTGAAGGTCGGCACGGCAGATGTCGTCGACGTAGCCCCGGTTCACGCGCAGGGCCTCCTCGACCGACGATGCGAGGTGCCCCGGCCAGCCTCCAACGCAAACGAGACGAGCGAGGTCGTGCACGGACAGGTCGGCCGTCGGATGGCGCACCGGCGCTCCCGTGAGCATGTCCTTCAGCGACACCTTGCCGGTGCTGGAGCCCAGTTCGAAGAGGGACATGGGGCGAAGGCGCAGCCGGATGATGCGGCCGGCTCCGGTATGACGTGTGATGTCATCGGGTGGCACGGCCGTCCGGGTCTACCGCTGCTCCGACTGCGGACTGCACATCGACCGGGATGTGAACGCGGCAAGGAACGTGCTCCAGAGGGCCATGAGCCCGAATCCGGGCGGGAATTCCCCGGAACGCGCGGAGCGCCACCCGAGAGCGGGTGCAATACTGCCCGCAAGTGCGTAGAACCATACCCCTGTCTACTGTCAGGGGGTATAATTCCCATAACTTCCCGCATGCTCCTCGAGACCCCCTTCCACCCCCGCACCGCCCCCCTTTGCCACAGCCGCCGCTGGCGCAACTGGGCGGGGTATGCCAGCGCGCTCACCTACGAGCCCGGCCACGAGTACGAGTACTACGCGGTGCGTAGCGGCGCGGCGCTGTTCGATGTATCGCCACTGCGCAAGTACGAGATCACCGGCGCCGATGCCGCCGCGCTGGTGGACCGGGTGGTGACTCGCGACGCGTTCGACTGCCCGGTGGGGAGGGTGCTGTACACGCCCTGGTGCGACGAGTCGGGGAAGATGATCGACGACGGGACGGTCCAGCGCCTGGGCACGGACAGGTTCCGCATCACGGCGGCGGACCCGTGCCTGCGCTGGTTCCAGGACTGTGCGCTGGGGATGGACGTGGTGGTGCGCGACATCACGCTGGATCTCGCGGCGCTTGCGTTGCAGGGTCCAACATCGCGGGAGATTCTGGAGCGCGTGGTGACGGGGGCGGACATCGGCGCGCTTCCATTTTTCGCGCTCGCGGAGGGGAGAATCGGCGCGGCCACCGTCACCATCACGCGGACCGGGTACACGGGGGACCTGGGGTACGAGATCTGGGTGGGTCCGGACGATGCGCTGGAGGTCTGGGATGCGCTGGCCGAGGTGGGACGCGGCTACGGTCTTGCCCCGGCCGGGCTCGACGCGCTCGACGTGGCGCGCATCGAAGCGGGGCTGCTGCTGAAGGACGTGGATTACGTGTCGGCGTGGACGGCGTTGATCGAGTCGCGGAAATCTTCGCCGTACGAGGCGGGGCTGGGGTGGGCGGTCCAGCCGCGCCCGGGGCGTGAATTCGTGGGAAGCAGGGCGCTGGCACGGGAAGCGGCCACGCCGTCGGAGTGGGGATTCGCCGGACTCGAGGTCAACTGGCCGCACATCGAGAAGCGCTTTGCGGCGGTGGGGCTGCCGCCTCTGGTGGCCGGACGGGCCTCGCGGGCGGCGGTCCCGATCCATTCCGGCGGCAAGCAGGTCGGGTATGTGACGAGTTCCACCTTTTCGCCGATCCTAAAGAAGTACATCGCGCTGGCGACGATTAGGCGCAACTTCGCGCGGCCCGGCCGGCGGGTGGAGTTCGAGCTCACCGTGGAGTTCGTGCGCCACACGGTGCCGGCGCGCGTGGTGAAGACGCCGTTCTTCGATCCGGCGCGGAAGCGGGGTTGAACCCATGCCCGGCCACCCCGCGAGCGCACGGCTTGTGAAACAATTCACAAGCACCCACCGATCTCGCACACCCGGCAGTCGGCGGATGAGGCCGCCCGGGCAGCAAGGCGCCGGGCCGGCTAGACGTAACGACAGGCGCCGGCCACGATGACCAGGCAATACGACGTTATCGTGATCGGCGGCGGCCACAACGGCCTGGTCCACGCAGCCTACCTGGCCCGCGCCGGCCTCGATGTCTGCGTCCTGGAGGCACGCCCGCTCGTCGGCGGTGCCACCGTCACCGAGGAGATCTTCCCGGGCTTCAAGTACAGCGTCTTCTCCTACGTGGTGAGCCTGATGCGGCCGGACATCATCCGCGAACTGGACCTCCCGCGCCACGGGCTCGCCATCCTGCCGCTCGAGAGCACCCTCACCCCGCTGCCCGACGGCGACCGCCTCTACCGCGACGCCGATCACCACCGCACCTGGCGCGAGATCGCCCGCTTCTCGATCCGCGACGCCGAGGCGTACGACGACTACGGCCGCTCACTCTTCTTCATGGCGCGGGCGGTGAAATACCTGCTGGGCATCGTTCCACCCGATCCGTCTCGACTGGCTCCCGGCGACATCTCCGCCATGTTGCGCCTGGGGCGCCACTCTCTAGGACTGGAGCCGGACCAGCTCCACCTGCTCGTCAAGCTCATGACGATGAGTGCGGCCGACTTCCTGGAGGAGTGGTTCGAGACCGATGTGCTCAAGGCCACGCTGTCGGCGAGCGGGATCATCGGGACTTTTCTGGGGCCGCGCTCGCCGGGCACGGCGTATGTGCTGCTGCACCACTACATGGGCGAGATCGACGGGCACTTCCGGGCGTGGGGGTTTGCCAAGGGAGGGACCGGGGCGGTCGCGCAGGCGATCGCTTCGGCCGCGCGCGAGGCGGGGGCGGAGATTCGCACCGACGCGCCCGTTGCGCAGGTGTTGGTCAAGAACGGGCGAGTCAATGGCGTGGCGCTCGCCAACGGGGACGAACTGCGCGCGAAGACGGTGTCGTCCAGCCTCGATCCGCGCCGCACCTTCATCGACCTTGTCGACGAAAACGAGCTCCCCGACGAGGTGGTTCAGGGCGTGCGCAACTACCGCTTTCGCGGGTCCTCCGGAAAGGTCAACCTGGCGCTCGACGCGGCCCCGGACCTCACCTGCATGCCCGGCCACGGTCCCCACCTGCGCGGCGCGGTCTCGATCAGCCCGTCGATCGATTACCTGGAGCGCGCCTACGACGACGCCAAGTACGGGGACTTCTCGCGGGAGCCGTACATCGACATCGTCATCCCCTCGGCGATCGATCCGGCCATGGCACCGCCCGGCAAGCACGTCATGTCGTGTTTTGTGCAGTACGCGCCCTACGAGCTGAGCGAAGGGACCTGGGACGAGAAGCGCGAGGCGTTCGGCGACACGGTGATCGACACGCTGGCGCGCTACGTTCCCAACCTGAAGGACATCATCCTGCACCGTCAGGTGGTCACGCCGCTGGACATCGAGCGCACGACCGGGCTGTCGCAGGGGAACATCTTCCAGGGCGAGCTGACACCGTCGCAGCTGTTCTTTCTGCGGCCGGTCGCGGGGTACGCGAAGTATCGGACGCCGGTGCGGGGGTACTATCAGTGCGGGTCGGGAACGCATCCGGGCGGGGGGATCATGGGGGCGCCGGGGAAGCTGGCGGCGGGGGTGGTGATGGGGGATCTGGGGCGGGGGCGCCGGAGGGGAGGGCGGACAGGGTGAAGCGATACGATGCGGTCGTCGTGGGGGCGGGCCACAACGGGCTGGTCACGGCCGCCCTGCTCGCGCGAAAGGGGCGGAGCGTGCTGGTGCTGGAGCGCCGCGATGTGATCGGGGGCGCGGCCTCGACCGAAGAGATCTTCCCGGGATGCCGGGTGGGCGTGGCCGCACAGGACGCGGGACTCTTTCGGCGTGACATCCTCGCGCACCTGGGCGTCGCCCCGAGCGCGCTTGAATGGGTGCATCCTCCCACGGTCGCCACTTCGCTGCTGGGTGACGGCGAGGCCATGACCCTGTGGCGAGATCCCACCGCCACCCGCGACGAGATCGCTCGTCACAACCGGGACGACGCGTCCCGGTTCCCCGAATGGGTCGACTACCTTCACTCGATGGCGCGTGTCCTGCGGGTCGCCCTGGACCAACCCGCCCCACCCCTCCACGACCTCACCAGGAAGGAGCGCCTCCGCCTCCTTCGCCCTCTCGTCCAGGCTGCCCGTCTCGGAAAACGCAACGTCGTGGAACTTCTGCGCATCCTCCCCCTCCCCTCCCGCGACCTCCTCGACGACCGGTTCGCGGGCGATGCGCTCAAGGGGATGCTCGGCACCACCGCCCTGCTCGGCGCCGACCAGGGCCCGAGCGCCATGGGGGGCGCCTTCCGGATGCTCTACCATGCCGCAGGGAGTCCGGCCCACGGCTTCCGTTCCTCGGCATTCCTGAGGGGGGGGATCGGCGCGCTCTCCGAGGCTTTGGCAGCGGCGGCGCGCACACACGGCGCCGAGATCCGGACCGGGGCCGAAGTGGAGCGCATCCTGGTTGAGGATGGAGTGGTCACCGGGATCCTGCTGGCCAGCGGCGAAGAGATTCCGGCCCGCTCCGTCGTCTCCGCCCTCGACCCCCACCGCACCTTCTTCGACCTCGTCGGCCCACCCCGGCTGGGTCCCGAATTCAACCGCAAGGTCGCCAACATCCGGATGCGCGGGACGACGGCCATCCTCCACCTCCTCCTCGACGGACTCCCACCCCTCCCCGACGCCGCCAGCCGCCTCGCCGGCCACACGCTCATCGCCCCCACCCTCGACTACCTCGAGCGCGCCGGCGACGACGCCAAGTACGGCCGCATCTCGACCCGCCCCCACCTCGACATCGTCATCCCCACCCTCCACGACCCCACCCTCGCGCCCGCCGACCGCCACGTCGCCTCCATCCAGATCCGCTACGCCCCGTACCAGCTGCGCGCGGACAGCTGGCGGGACGCCGCAATCCGCGACGCCGTCGTCTCCGGCGCCCTGCGAATCCTCGACGAATTCCTCCCCGGCACGCGCGACCGCATCCTGGACCACCACCTCTTCACCCCGCTCGACCTCGAGACCGAACTCGGACTCACCCGCGGCGACGAATACCACGGCCAGATGGGCCTCGACCAGCTCCTCTTCATGCGGCCGGTCCCCGGCTGGGCCAGGTATCGGACGCCGGTGGAGGGGCTGTTCCTGTGCGGGTCGGGTACTCACCCGGGTGGTGGGGTCACCGGGGGTCCGGGCCTGCTCGCCGCCCGCGAGATTCTGAGGGGGTGAATCAGTGTTGAGACGGCTCTACGGGTCGGCCGGCTCGTATGGTTCGACTTCCAGCGGTGCCCCCTCGTACGTCCCGTCCGGGATCGCCAGCGGGATCTTGTATTTCGGGTCGCTGAGGATCCCATGGAGGACCGGCTCTCCCTCCTTCAACTTCTCGGGCGTATTGAGTCGCCACTCATGGCCGATCCGGTCGAGCCGGCCCGGTAAGTCCTGAGCGCCGATGAAGGACGTGTAGACCCAGTAGACGTACTCGCTCGCCATGCAGCCGTAGTCGCAACTCACGTCGTCATAGGTGTACCAGGCGCCCTCAGGGTACCTCGCCGGCGGCCGGTCGAAGCGACCGCCGCGGGCCTTGTCCATAGCATCGGTCAGCGTTGTGCCCGGCTCCGTCCCGAACACGTCCGGGTAGGCCACGCTGTAGCCGTGGTCCGTGACCATGTGCCAGATCTCTTCGAGGGCGTAGTCGAACACGCCTCGCTCGCGTGCGTTGAGCCGGGTTTCCTCGGCATAGAGACCCTGGCCCCGGGGCGCGTCGCGCCAATCCATGTCATCGGCTTCCTGTTCAGTGCCGGTCATCACGATCGCGCCCCTCGTGTCGAGGATCGCCTGGTGGACCAAGGGGTTGTCCGGCACCCCGTCCTCGTCGTTGTCGAGGAACTGGGCCAGGACGCCGGCGGCGTGCAGGAGTTTCTCGTCGGGGGTGGTGTCCGTGGCGTAGATCGGCACGCCATGGACCATCACCTGCTTGACCCAGCCGATCTCGCCGGACGCTGGCACGTGCGTTCCCGTGCAGGCGGCCACGGCCAGGCCGGTCGCGAAAGCAAGACCGGTGGTCTGCCCGCGGGAACACAGGTAGTGGCCGAATGACCCGGCAACGTCGGGGTTATGAGTTCTCACTCGCGTCCCTGTAAACGAGACGGGCTTACGCTGTGTCGGCACCGGCTCTCCTCTCTTGAAGCCGTGAAGTTCGTGGAAGAAGAACTTATCGACCACCGCGGCCGGTGGCATGGATCCCGCATCCGGCCTGTAGTAAACGCCAGTTTACATTTGGTAATGTGTACTTTACACTCGCAACCGTCAGACGGTGCGCGCCCATCCCCCCACCTCCAACCTCTCCCTCCCGAACAGCCCCCCCGTCTCATCCCGGAACCTGCACCGCGCCTGCTCCACATACTCCCCATCCACCTCCACCCCGACGCTGTTCCTGCCCGACCGCGCAGCCGCCACAGAGGTCGTGCCCGTCCCGAGGAACGGATCGAGCACGGTGTCGCCCACGAACGAGAACATTCGGATCAGCCGCACGGCCAGCTCCAGCGGGTAGGGTGCCGGATGATGCCGCGTGGACGCGCCGGGAATCGTCCAGATCTGCCGGAACCACTCCCTGTGCTGGTCCGCCGAAATCACGCTGAGAGCCCGCGCGGCGGGGGACGGGCTGCGATACCCGCCGGGCTTGCGCTGCATGAGGATGAACTCGATGTCGTTCTTGATGACCGCATTGGGCTCGTAGGGCTTCCCCAGGAATCCGCCTGCGCCGCCGATCTCGAACTTGGCGTTGGCGATCTTGTGCCAGATGATCGGGGCGAGGTTGTCGAATCCCAGCCGTCGGCATGACTCCTGAATGCTCGCGTGCAGCGGCACCACGACGTGGCGGCCGTGACGGCGCCTGGACAGGCAGACATCCCCGACCACGATGACCAGCCGGCCTCCGGAAACCAGAACGCGGTGGCACTCGCTCCACACCTTGGCGAGTTCGGCAACGAACCGCTCGTAGTCCGCGACCGCACCCAGCTGGTCGTCTCCCTCGTTGTATTCCTTCAGAGTCCAATACGGAGGAGATGTGACGACCAGGTGGACGGACCGGTCGGAGAGTCCGGCGAGGTCGCGGGCGTCTCCCTGGACGATGCGGTGATCCGACGGCACCTCCTGCACGGCGGCCGCCACCCGCGCCGAATCCGCGGAACTCCGCGCGATGCCGGGCAGGGCGGTCTTCAGGGCTTCGTCCGAGAGCTGGAGGTCGGGAAGGTGTCGCTCGACCACCGCCGCAAGCCCCCGATCGCCAACTGCTGCCGTCGGCGGCGTCACGGGGCACGCTCCAGGACCGGATTCCGGTTCCGTACAGCGGCGACAAGGCGATCGAAGAATGGGCCGGCATCCGCAGCGCCGGACACGAGGCGGGGACCTTCGGAGAAATCGACCTCCAGGAACAGGGACGCCTCGATCATACCGATGCTCCATGAAGGCGGCCGCCGACCGGACAGGCGAGTGATCCGACTTCTGAGAAGTTCCGACCAGGTGCTGTCATGAAGCGGGCTATAGGTGTCCTCGGCGACGTTGAACAGCATGATGTAGCCTGTCACGATCTCCGGCGAGTACATCTGCACGTTCGTGACCTCGCCCATCAGGTCATCGACGCGGTTCGGTACGGTGCCGCCGAGGTTCTTCAGCAAGGACTTCAATGAAATCGCCAAACGAGGCTTGTCGTCCATCCTCCAGGCCACATCCCACGACTTCTCGCGGCCTCCACCGGGCAGCGTGGCCTCGGTGACGGCGTCGTGAAGACCGCGGCTGGCCAGCTCCGCGACACAAGACCGGGCCAATCCGTCCAATCGCTTGGTGGAAGTCGCCTTTCCCTCCGTCACCGCAATCCGGTACAGCGAGTCAACGGCGTCTTGGAGGGTCATGTGGGAGCGCTTCGGCGTGAGGGACGTTATTGGAAGATAGGCTGGTCAAACGGGCGCGGAAATGCTCGGACGGGCGCGAGCACAGACTGCTTCCCCCGGCGGCATTATCCCGCCGGCGCCACCAGCCGTCGCCCGATCACATGGGGTCTGCCCACCGAGTCCCACTGGGCACCCCATATGTGAGTTTCCGTCGCGTCGGTGAGCCAAAGAGATTCGGGTAGGAGAACGCGTCGAAGCAATCCGGCCGGCTCACCTCTCGGCACCGCGTAGTACACGCGCAGGGTATCCAGAACTTCGGGAGTCCTGATCCAGACTTCCCCGGAGGCCGTCAGAACCGGCGGTGCCTCGGCGGGAGGCACGTACTCCGGCTGGTACAGTCCGTCGTAGTATGCCTGGCGAAGTCGTGCCGGTGGCATGTCGCGTGAAGGGCGCTGGGCCAACCAGGTGTCCGCGACCTCGTCCACCATCTCGGAGGTGAGGCGTCTGGGCGGCAGTTCCACTCGCCGGTGCCAGACAGTGTCGCCGGTCGCATCCACTTCGATCAGTTCCACCGTCCCGGGATCTCCCTTCGGACGCATCACCACCGCGGCACCCGGTTCGAACCGCACATGATCCGGATCGCCAAAGGGCTGGGCTGTAACGAATCGGTGGCTGGGTGTCTCACCTGGAATCGAAATGACGTGCGTCAGGTTGCCGATCTCCAGCCACAGGACGGGCTCCGGGTCGCTCCACCGCCCGTCGCCCAGATCTCGGACGCTCAGGACGGGCGTGCGAGGGTCGGGAAAGACCGCCTCGCCGGTCGGTGTTGAACTGACGCTTATACGGAGACTGCCCAGGTAGGAGCCCTCGTCGGGCCAATGGAGATCGACGGACCGGCCCTGGTAGCTGACGGTGGCTGGCGGTCCCGGTGTGGTCCCCAACAGTTCCCCCTGTGCCGTGTAGCGTGTGTACCGGCCCCGCCGGGCTTCCTGCACTCTGTATTAGCTGACGCCGCGGAACATCCCGGGGCGCTCAATCAACTAATACATTAGGAACAGTTGTCGGGTTCCGCCACGCCACCCCGCGGAGTCGAAGGAACCCTCCGCCCTCCCCGACCCTATCGCTCCGTCAACCGCACTTCCAGCACCACGATGGACAGCATGTCCTCGGTCTGGCGATACCAGATGTTCCCGTGCATCGGTTCGGCCGGCTCCCCGTAGGAGTCGAATCGGGCGGACGCGACCAGCCGGCCGTCCGGCGTAAATGCTTCGATTACGTCATCTCTGAACTTGACGGCGTTGGCTCGAGCCTCCTCGATATCGATGGGCTCGTGCTCATCCAGCCCGGCCGTCGTCCAGTCGTCAGATGGCGCGTCGGGATCCGCGACGCTGGCGAGCGTCCATACCAGGCCACGTCCGTCCGCGTGGAGCCGGTAGATCACCCCCTCGTTGCCCCTGGGACCGGGGAACCAGTCGCGGCTAACCACGAGAGAATCCACCACCGAACCGCTGGGGAACGCATGCCTCCTCAGAACATATCGGTCATGTTCGGCCGACCAGACCCCGATGTCTTCGGCCGCGGCCACAAACAGGCCCGACTCCCGTCGTCCGTGAAGCCCGAATGCGCGGGCGCTGTCACCACTGACCAGGAAGCCTTGCCGGCCAGCACGAGTATGAGCTGTCGTGATCGCGAAGCCGCGGTACGTGACGGCTGCGGCCGCCCCTCCAACCGTTGGCAGGCGAACGGAGCGCACGAACCGCCCGCCGGTCGTGTACCTGTGGACGACGGGCAGACCCGTGAAGACGAGCAACTCGTCGTCCGCGACCTGTGCAAATCCTTGGGCGTAGTTGAACTCGCCCGGACCGTCGCCCGGACCCTGTCCGACGACATCGAGGAGTACGCCGCCAGGCGACCAGAGCGCGATCTTCCCGAGCGAATACGTGGCAGTGACGTACCTCCCGTCCCGGAGAACCATGACCGGGGGATGGGGGGTGATGCTGTCCAGATCCTGCAGGCGGGCCACTTCGCGGAACTCGATGTCACAGAGGGGCTCATCCGTCGCGCTGGGCAAGGGTGCGGTGAGCCAGTTGCACGGCTCCGCGGATGGCGATTGCCCGGAGGACGCCGACGTCGTTCCTCCGTCGGGTTGACAGCCCATCACGAAAGAGACTGCCACCAGCACCACGGCGATGCGCCAACTCATCGGTCAAGCCAGTGAGGGACCTCAAGGAGCATCCCTTCGCCGTGATACTTCACGTGTCCATCGCTCCCGATCAGGTAGTGGGTCGGAGTGCCCCTGACTTCAGGCCGGGAAGGTAGCGCCAACAGCCGACCCAGGGCCATGTCAGGGACGCCGTGGGAAGTGCAATGCGTGCAGGTGGGGTCGCAGGACCGGTCGGACGGTGAACTCGGGCGTCCATCCATTCACGCCAGAAATGTCAATCCCAGTTTCCATTTGGTAATCTACAGTTGACATGTGACGGTTCCTGAGGGTGACCTCAGCGGGCAGGCAGCGCGGGGGAATAGTCAGTCGGCCCCATTCGCCTCCCAAAAAACTAGTTGACATTCCGCCAAACACCCCTTACCTTCAACTAGAGTTTTGGGAACACCGGTTTCGAGGGGCGGTCCACACCGCATTCCAGACGGGGCCAACCACGGACCACCGGAGCCGACGCGCTCGCCGCCCCACACACGGCGGGCACTCGGCCGACAACCCTGCAAAGCGGGCACACAGCCCGCAGGGAGACGGCATTGATTCGCACACCGACCGCACGCGAGATGGACATCATGTCGATCCTGTGGGACCTGCAGTCCGCGACGGTCCCCGAGGTCAGGGAGCGCCTCGCCGACGACCTGGCCTACAACACGGTCCTCTCGATGCTCAGGGTCCTGGAGGCGAAGGGGATGGTCGGCCATCGCAAGGAGGGCCGCGCCCACCGCTACCATCCGCTGGTCGATCGGGAGGAGGCCGGGAGGGTGGTTCTCGGGCGACTCAGGGACAAGATCTTCAAGGGTTCGGGCGAGTTGCTCATGACCCACCTCGTCGCGGAGGAAGCACTGTCGCCGGGCGCGGTCAGGAGGCTCCGCAATAAGCTGGACGAACGTCTGAAAAAGGAGGAGGAACGATGATCGCCGCATGGATGCTGTGGTCGATCGGGGCGGGGATGTTGCTGCTGGTCGCGGGACTGGCGGCTGAGAGGCTCTTCGAGGGGAGGCGGAGGTGGGTTTGGGTGGCGGCTGGTGTGGGAACGGTCCTGCTCACGGCTGTGCGCCTGTTTTCGGGCGGTGGGACGGAGATGGGGAGCGCCTCCGGCGGTTTGGTGATTCCGGAGGTTGCCGGACCCGTAACCAATGACGCGGGTGCGTGGGAAGCGATGGAGGCCGCACCCGTCACCCTCGCGAACGCATCATTCCCCGCGTTCCCGCCCGTCACGATTCCGCAGGATTCGGTCCTGCACTCCCTCGGCGGGATCCTGCTGCTGGCCTGGCTGGCGCTGTCTGCCGGCCTTGCGCTGTGGGCTCTTATCGGCGCCCTCAGGCTGCACCGCCGCCGCCGCTCCTGGGAGCCGGGAACCCTGCTGGGCCAGCCGGTCCTGTGGTCACGGAACACCGGACCCGCGATCGTCGGGCTGCGCCGTCCCAGGGTGGTCCTGCCGTCGTGGGTGGATGAGGTCGACGCATCGCAGCAGAGACTCATTCTGGCCCACGAGGAGGAACACCGGCGGGCCGGCGACGGCATTCTGAGGTTCGCCATCGCGGCGCTCCTCCTGGCCTTCCCCTGGAACCCGTTCCTGTGGCTCCACTATCGCCGTCTCTGCCTGGCCATCGAACTCGACTGCGATCATCGCGTCGTCAAGCGACTCCCCGACCGCCGCTGGCTGTACGGCGATCTTCTCGTCCAGGTGGGCGCCCGAGACGGCTTGCGTCCCGGGTTCGCGCCGACCGCGTTCGCGGAACGGCGGTCGTTCCTGGAGAGACGGATCGGCAAGCTGCTTTCCGAGGCCCCTGAGGTCTCGATGGCGCAGGCGGCGTTCTTCGCCTTCGCGGCGATTCTGGTGGCCGGTGTGGCGATGTGGGCGCCGGGGGTTACCGAGGAGGCCGCCCAGCCGGAGGAGCTTGGATCTCCCGAGGTCTGGCACCAGGCAGACGAGGTCGTTTTCGCCCCGACGATGGAATTCACCAACTCGTACTTCGTCAATTCCTACATGAGGTCCAAGATCTGGTATTCCATCAGTCCCAAACAGGAGATGGCGTTCCGTTTTGGCTACGAATTCATGCAGCCTCCGCGGCCGGTGTACATGTATACGCCTGCAGACGCGGTCGCACCGGTTGAAGCGTCGGTGTTCCAGGTCTGGGAAAACGAACCCGACGCCCCCCTGCCCGTCGTATCGCTGCCGACCGCATCCTCGCCGTACACCGCCGCCTATGAAGTGCCCCCGGTGCCCGCCGACGCGAGCATCATGGAGACGCCACAGTACGTCGACCACACCACCGGGCCCGAGTTGGCCAACCGCTGGCAAGTGAAGAAGACTCTTGAAGACATGTATCCGGTAGCGCTGCGAAACGACGGAATCGGAGGCACCACGGTCCTATACCTGTTCGTGAACACGGACGGGACCGTCTCCGAGACGATCGTGAAGACCAGCTCCGGCCATCCGACGCTTGACTGGGCGGCCGTACTGGCGGCGAAGTCCGCGCGATTCCTCCCCACCTCCAACGAGGGCGTACCGGTGGGGATCTGGATCGAGATGGAGATGCCGTTCGTTGCAGAGTGAACCCGGTGTCATGGAAGTGGAGTGGT
Organism: Longimicrobiales bacterium; assembly: GCA_965211795.1. Taxonomy (GTDB): domain Bacteria; phylum Gemmatimonadota; class Gemmatimonadetes; order Longimicrobiales; family Gaopeijiaceae; genus Bin94. The sequence goes on along the minus strand of OZ242973.1, from coordinate 298,884 downwards.
CGGAGGCTCGGTTTGTCGGCCACTTCGGGGCAATAGTGGCGGACAAACGGAGATGAGGAAGCCCGGATTCTCCCTTTCCGCTCTTCTCGTCGCCGCCATCGCCTGCGCGGAAGCCGGCGACCGACCGCCACAGGGACAAGGCTCGCCCGCCCCGGAACCCATCATACGCGACAGCGCCGGGATCCGGATCATCGAAAGCTCGGCACCGGCGTGGGGCGGCGACGGCTGGCACCTCTCCGACACACCGAGCGTCGTCATCGGCCAAAGGGAGGGAGACGAACGCTACCTCTTCGGGTGGATCGGCGGCGGTTTCGTGCTCGGGGACGGACGGATCGCGGTTCTCGACCGCCTGGCCGGTCTGATCCGGGTGTACTCGCCCGAGGGTACGCACATCGAGGACTGGGGACGAACGGGTGAGGGACCTGGTGAATTCACCGCCGCCATGGGCCTCTTCCCGTACCGCGGAGACTCGGTTCTCGTAAGCGGTTCTCTCGCCCGCCGGTTCCATGTCTTCGACCAGGTGGGACGCTTCGGGAGAAGGGCGACCACGCGGATGCAGCTATCGCAGTGGTATGACGTGCTCGACATGGTGGAACGGCGCACCATGCAGGCCGCGTTCAGCTGTTGTGAATTCCGGACCCCCCTCCCGACCGGCGCCGTCCTCCTGTCCACCCCCGAGATGATTCCCAACACGGGAAGCGGGATGAAGAGGAGTACTGTGCTGTTGGCGCTTGTCCCGGACACCGGCGGCGTCGCCGATTCGGCGGGCGCCCTCAAGGGAGGACGGTATCTGCCGGGACAGGGGCCGGGAGGACTGCCGGCGGGGTTTCACTTCCAATCGTCACCGCAGATCGCCATGGGGCCCGAAGGGTTCTTCGTGACGGAGGGCGACTCGTACTCGATCCGTGCCTACGACGCGAGCGGGCGGTCAATCGGGATCATCCGCCTCGCGCGTGAGCCCCGTCCGATCACCGACGAAGTCAGGGCTGCCAACGAGAACAAGATTCGCGACCGGATTCTGGGGTTCGGTGACCGGCTCGAAGGCGGTTCCCCCGAAGAGGTGATCGAACGCGTGCTCTCCGCCCCCTATCCCCCCCACCTCCCCACATTCGAGTCGCTCCACGTCGACCCCGAAGGGAACATCTGGGCGGGCCAGCGGCGGTACGGCGCGGGCGACGACATCACCGACTTCTTTGTCTTCGCAAGGGACGGCCGGTACCTTGGAATCGTCGAAGTGCCCGCGAAGCTCTCGGTGCTGCAGATCGGGGGCGACTTCATCCTCGCGCAGTTCAGTGACGACCTCGATGTGCAATACGTCCATCTGTACCGAATCGGGAAGTGAGGGGCCCGGCACCCGATTGACGCTCCCGCTCCAGCTGGCCGGCATCCTCCTCGCGACCGCCGCCAGCGCCTGCGCCGACCCGCCGTCCCCCAACACCGACTCCGCCGCGCTGGATCCCGTCGTTCGCGACAGCGCCGACGTGCGAATCATCGAGAACCCCCGGCCGCCCTCCGCATCCAGGCTCGATTGGCGAATCGGCACCGAACCGGCGGTCTCGATCGGCGCCCGGGAGGGAGAGGGCCCTTACCTGCTCCACAGGGCCCAGGATGCGCTCACTCTGTCCGATGGCCGCATCGTCGTGGCGAACACCGGGTCGCACGAACTGCGAGTCTTCGATGCGTCGGGAGTCCATGTGGCCACATGGGGACGCCGTGGAGAAGGACCCGGCGAGTTCTTCCCGCTCGTCCAGGCGCATCGCTGGCGCGGGGATTCGCTGCTTGCGCTGTATTCGCACGCCAATCACCTCGCGGTGCTCGACTCCGGGGGCAACTTCGGGCGTACTTTCACGCTGGCGCGGGACGATTCGTTCTTTCAGGTGGCGGCCGTCCTGCCGGCTGGCGCCATCCTCAGCTCCGATTGGGTGTCCCGCGGCGGCCTCTCCGACGGCCTGAGCCGTACCGAAGAGACCTACCGGGTCAGGGACGCAGAGGGGGATATGGTGTCCCTCGTGGGGTCCTTTCCCGGAACGGAGTGGTTCTCGTCCTGGAGCGGCACCTCCGGCTGGAGCGTCGAGATTCCGCATGCGCACCGAGTTTCCACCTTCGCGTGGGGCGACCTCGTGGCCATCGCCCCCAACGACACGTATGAAATCCGGGTCTTCGGCCTCGACGGGACGCTGAAGCGGATCGTCCGCCGCGACCACGACCTGGTCGCCTCCACCGACGCCCACTTCGACGCCGAAATCGAGGACCGGGTCGCGCGAAGACCCGAGGAAGAACGGGCGGAGCTGCGGCAGGAGCTTCGTGAAGACTTCCAGGATATACCCCTGCCCGAGACCTTTCCCGCCTTCGCCGCGGCGACGGCCGACCTGGTCGGCCACCTCTGGGTTCAGGAACACAGAATCCCCGGCGAAGGGAACGCCAATCCGGTCTGGACGGTCTTCGACCCCGAGGGACGCGTCCTGGGGTTCGTTGAGACGCCCGCCGGTCTGCACATCTACGAGATCGGCAAGGACCACATCCTCGGTCTCGCCACCGACGACCTCGGGGTGGAGTACATCCAGGTGTGGTCGCTGGAGCGGTCGGGAAGGTGAACTTGGGCGTTCATCCGTTCACGCAAAAAGTAAATCACAGTTTCCATTTGGTAATCTGTAGCTGACATTCTGGCATTCCAGGGGGTGGCGAAGGTGGGTTGACCGAGGGCAGAAGAGGGTTGGTCGCACTATTGCGCGGTGGGACGCGGTGGGGCGCGACTTGCTGATACGTAACGCCTGTCGTTACGTTAGGTTGTTGGGCATGATAAGGAGCTTCGCCGACAAACGGACAGCCGCTGTCTTCGCGGGACTGGAGATCGTGGACTACCACTGAACGAGGTGACAGAATGACCATCAGCCGGCAGGATGTGGTCCAGGGGGTCGTGGACTTCTCGGATGTGGCCGCCCCCGGCCGCCTTCCACCGGTTCATCCCGGTGAGATTCTGCGGGATGACTTCCTGCGGCCCTTGGGACTGAGCGTCTACCGGCTCGCCCAGGAGCTGCGGATACCCCGGCCGCGTGTCAACGAAATCGTCCGCGGGAGGCGTCGCATCACAACCGACACCGCGCTTCGTCTCGCGCGTTACTTCGGCACGACGCCCGAATTCTGGATCCGACTCCAGGTTTGCCATGACCTCGATCATGCGGAATCGGCGCGCCGGGAGATCGAACGCGAGATAGAGCCTCACGGGGCGCTGGCGCCAGCCGACTGATTCGCGGAGATCGCGCTCCAATCGGCTCACCCAATTCGAGGCAGGAGTCCACCACTGGCACGGGCTCATCCACGGACTGCTGGCCGGCCCTACATCCGAACCGGTATCATTTGCGGGTCACTGCATCCGAACCCCCACAATCCCCATGACCACCCCCCCGGAGCCCCCATGCCCCCCACCTTCGACATGTCCCTCATCCAGCGCGGCGCCCGCCTCCGCCGGTCTCCCTACTTCGAGGCCACCCTCCGCGCCGGCTGCCGGAGCTATACCGTCTACAACCACATGTTCCTCCCCACCCGTTACGACGACCTCCACGCCGAGTACGAGAAGCTGCTGACCGGCGTCACCGTGTGGGACGTGAGCGTCGAGCGGCAGGTCGAAATCACCGGCCCGGACGCCTTCACCTTCACCAACCTGCTCACCCCGCGCGACCTGTCCAAATGCGCCGTCGGGCAGGGCAAGTACGTCCTCATCGGCGCCGACGACGGCGGCATCGTCAACGACCCGGTGCTGCTCCGCCTGGGCGAGAATCACTTCTGGCTCGCGCTCGCGGACAGCGACGTGCTCCTCTACGCGAGGGGCGTCGCCCTCAATTCCGGGCTCGACGTCCACATCCGCGAACCGGACGTGTCTCCCATGCAGGTGCAGGGCCCGAAGTCGAAGGAGGTCGTGCGCAGGCTCTTCGGGGACGATGTCCTGAAGCTGCGCTACTACTGGTTCCTGGAGACGGACCTGGACGGCATCCCCGTGGTAGTGACGCGCACGGGGTGGAGTGGCGAGGTCGGCTACGAGATCTACCTGCGCGACGGCAGCCGCGGCGTCGAGCTCTGGGACCGTGTGATGGACGCGGGGCGCGACCTGGGGATTTCCCCCACCGGTCCGTCGGACATCCGCCGCATCGAGGCCGGCATTCTCAACTACGGCGTCGACATGACGCTCGAGAACAACCCCTACGAGGTCGGGCTGGGGTGGCAGGTGGACCACGACCAGGAGGGGGACTTCATCGGGCGCGAGGCGCTGGCGCGGATTGCGGGGGAGGGGCCGAAGCGGAAGCTGGCCGGGGTGGAGATCGCGGGCGACCCGCTCGACTTGAACATGACCCGCTGGCCGGTGCACGTGGAGGGACCCGGGCGAGGGATCGGAGAAGAGATCGGCTTCGTCACCTCGGCCGTCCATTCGCCGCGGCTGAACCGCAACATCGGCTACGCCATGGTGCCGGCGGCGTCGACCGAGCTGGGAACGCGCCTGAGCGTGACCACGCAGGACGGCGAACGGGACGCCAGGGTCGTGCCGCGGCCCTTCGTGGATCCCGACAAGGAGATTCCGAAGTCGTAGGGGCTCCTACGGCTCCCGCGCTCCCCACACGTCCAGGTGGCGGGAGAAGACCTGATCGAGGTCGATCCGCCCCACCCGCTCCACCCCGAGCCGCACGGCAAGCTCACCCGAGACGCGCTCGTGGCCCGGCCCCGGCTCGTCCCCGAAACGCCACACGTCCACCACATCCTCGACCGGATCCACGATCCAGTATTCCCGGACGCCGGATCGCGCGTACAGGTCGAGCTTGATCCCGCGGTCGCGGTGCGCGGTGGAAGGCGACAGGATCTCGACGACCAGGTCGGGTGCGCCCAGCAGCTGCTTCTCGCCGATGATCTCCCGCCTCTCGTCGGACACGAAGAGAAGGTCGGGCTGAACCCGATCCCCGGTGCCCGGGAACTCGACCAGGCAAGGGGCGTCGAACACCTCGCCGTGGCCCGGATCCTCCAGGACACGCACCAAGGCCGCCTCCAGCCGCTTCGCAATCCGCTGGTGCCTGATTACGGGTGCGGGCGTCACGTACAGACGCCCCCCGATGAACTCGTAGCGGTTGCCGTCGTCCGGCATCCGGAGGACCTCCTCCCACGTCTTCGGTGTCTGCTGGGTCTGCATGGTGGCCACATCATACCTCCCCGCTGTCGGGTGCGCGAACCTGCCCTCAGGGACGCAACGGTACGGCGGTGCCGTCAACGTTCCGTCAACGCCGCTTCGCGCTACAGCGGGGAGATCTCCGTGAGTATGTCGCGTCCGCTGACCGCGCGAATCCCATCCGCCAAGGGGAAACTTGAACTCTGGATGCTCATACTTCATGATCTCACCAGCCCGTCATCCAGCAACTGCTGAAAGTGCTCCACGATCGACTCCGCCGCGGATCGGAAGCTCATCCCCAGCGCCTCTCGCGCCCGCCGGTTGTCGAACCTCAGCGGATACCCGAGGTTCCGCTTCGCCACGGCCTGCGGGATCCCCCTTCGCGGCGCCAGCATCAGCGCCACCGCCCTTGAGACGGTTTGGCGGGGGAATGGAAACCCGTCCCCGAAGTGGCTCCGCAACACTTCCGCGATCTCGATCACGCTCAGCGATTCGCTGACCAGGATGTGGCGGCCCGATGCACCCGGCATCATCCCCGCGTGAAGATGGCCCTCGGCCACGTCGCGCACATCGACGATCGCGAACTCCAGTTCGGGAGCGCCGAAGGTGTAGTAGCCGTTGCCGAAATCCAGCATGATCAGCACGCCCTCCGCCTTCGTGTGAGGGCTCAAACCGGGACCGAGTACCAGACCCGGGTTGACGACCACCAGGTCCCAGCGGTCCTGGGCGCCCGCGATCTCCCACGCCATCTGCTCGGCCAGCCTCTTGGAGTAGGAGTAGGGCTGATGCCGCTCGTTGCTGGTCCGGTTCCAATGACTCTCGTCGAAGCGGTCCGCGTCGAGGTCCTCCAGGTCGGCGGCGTCTCCGTAGACGGCCACGATGCTGGAGGTGAGGACGACCCGCCGCACCGACGGCGTGCGGTTGGCCGCTTCCAGCACATTGCGCGTGCCCCGGGTCGCCGGCTCGACGAGATCGCGCGCCGGATCCTTGACGTCCCGCACGATGAGGGGCGAGGCGGTGTGGAAGACCAGGGCGCAATCCGCCATGGCGCGGTCGAAGCCATCGGGATCCAGGAGGTCGGCCCGGAAGAAGGACAGCGTGCCGGTGCAGCCGGCCGCAATTTCGCGCAGGTGGGCGGTCCTTTTCGGGTCGCCGGGATCGCGCACGGTCGCGTGGACGTCGTAGCCGCTCTCCAGCAGCCTCTTGACGAGCCACGACGCGACATACCCGTTTCCACCTGTTACGAGCACCGGCCCCGGGGGTGGCAAGGTCTGGTCGGGCATGATTCTCCGGCGATTGGTGACTACCCGGGCGGGACACTCAAACGTACCCTACTCACGATCGAGGGCGAGAGGGGAGACCCACACCGATGACATCCGGACTACCGAAGGACCGCGACGGGCTCCGCTTCGCCGCGAACGAGCCCCCGCCCCACCCCTTCTCCCTGGTGGTCGGATTGCAGGTCGCGATCCTCGTGACCGTACCGATCATCATCGTCACCACCATCGTGGCGCGGGTCGCGGACCAGAGCGACGCGTACCTCTCCTGGGCGATCTTCGCCGGCATGGTGATCGGCGGGCTCATGACGATCGTGCAGTCCAGGCGGATCGGCCCGTTCGGCGCCGGCAACCTGATCGTGATGGGGACTTCCGGGGCCGCCATCGGCGTCGCGGTGCTTGCCCTGGTCACCGGCGGCCCCGCGCTCCTCGGGACGCTGGTCGTCGCGTCGGCGCTCTGCCAGTTCGGCTTCGCGGCCCGGCTGGCGCTGCTCAGGCGCATCATCACGCCGCTGGTATCGGGGGTCCTCCTGGCGCTCGTTTCGGTGACGGTCATGCCGATGGGCTTCGCCATGTTCACGAGGGTGCCGGAGAGCGCCCACCCCGCTGCCGCGCCCGCGATCACCGCCGTGACGATCGTGACCGTCGTCGCGCTCATGCTCCGGGCCCCGCAACGATTGCGAGCGTGGACGCCGATTCTGGGCATCGCCGCGGGGTGCACCGTCGCCGCCTTCTTCGGGGTGCTCGACTTCGCGCGGGTGGGCGGGGCCGGGTGGCTCGGCGTTCCCGCCATTGCCACGCCCGGCCTGGACCTCGACTTCGACTCCCGCTTCTGGGTGCTCCTGCCCGGCTTCCTCTTCGTCACCTTCGTCATCACCGTGCGCCAGGTGGGAGACGCGGTTCGCATGCAGCGCATTTCGCGGCGCGAACCGAAGGCGGTCGATTTCCGCAGGGTGCAGGGGGCCGTGGCCGCCTGCGGATCGGGGACGCTGCTGTCGGGACTCGCCGGCATTCCGGCTCCGTGGCCGTACGCGGCCGGCATCGGCCTCGCAGACGGGATCGGCATCGCCGCCCGCAGGGTCGGTGTCTACATCGGCGCTGTCTTCATCGCGCTCGCCTTCGTGCCCAAGATCGCCGCGTTGGTGCTCTCGATACCGGCGCCGGTGCTGGGATCCTACATCGTGGTCATCTTCGGGATCGCCTTTGCGCAGGGCATGCGCGTCGTCTTCCGGGAGGGTCCCGTACGGCGCAACGCGCTCGTCGCGGGGCTCGCCTTCTGGATCGGCGCGGGCATCCAGTTCCAGGCCGTCTTCCCCAGCCACCTCGCCACACCCACCGGGCGCATGCTCGCGAACGGCCTCACAGCGGGCGGCCTCACCATCCTGCTCCTTAACCTGTTCATCCAGTACACCGGTCCCCGCCGTCACAGGACCGAAGTGCGGCTGAGCGCAGACCGGCAGCCCGAGCTCGACCGCTTCATGGTGGATTTCGCGACCCGGTACAAATGGCCCGCCAGAACGACGGAGCGCCTCCGGGCCGCCGCCGAAGAGGCGCTGCTGAGCCTCCTTCGCCAGGAACAGGACGAACACGCGCCCGCCGCCGAGGGCCGCCGCCTGCGGGTGGTGGCCCGCAATCTCCGCGAGGGTGCGCTGCTGGAATTCACCGCGGCCACCCGCGCCGGCAATCTGGAGAACGAGATGTCGGTCCTGGCCGAATCGCCCGATCCCGCCAGCGAGCGCGACCTCGCACTGGCGCTGCTTCGGCATCACGCCTCGTCCGTGAAGCACCACCAGTACCACAACGTCGATATCCTGACGGTGCGGGTGAATCACGCGTGACAGATTCCCGGACAGATTCCGGGTAGAATCTGTCACCAAAACGTGTGGGACCCTCGTTGCAACCGGGATGGAAGGCGTCGAAAAGGCGTCTGGGGACAGATTCCATGATGAATCTGTCATCAGAACCGGATTCGCGCCCCCAGCTGTGCCCGCCTCGTATCCCCCAAGCCACTGCGGATCGTTCCGTCGAAGTTGAAGAGCAGCGACCCCTGCGCGGTGTCGAGCGAGTTGTCCGCGTTGGTCAGGTTGAAGACCTCGAAGACCGGCTCGAAGGTGCGGCCGCCCCCGAGGGTGAATGGACGCGACAGCTTCAGGTCCCAGGTGAAGAACTCGTTGTCGCGCCTGAGCGTGTTGCGCTCGTGGATCGAGCCGTCCGCGCAGATCCGGTCCGCCGGCTGGCTGGCCCGCTCCCCCCGCCGCGCGCAGCTCTCCGAGACGGGCGACGCCGACAGATAGCGCACGATGTTCGAGAAGGCGACATCCCCGGGCAGCGAGAAGGCCAGGTAGCCGGTGGCCTTGTGGCGGCGGTCCCGGTCCGACCAGCCGTACTCGGGCGCGAGATTGGAGGCGTCGGCGTAGCGGAAGGTGAAGGGGTCGCGTTCGTTGTCGTCGTCGGACCTGTCGAGGGAGAGGGTGTAGCTCAGGTCGAAGGTGAGCAGGTCGTCGAACGCGCCCTGGCCGCGCAGTCCGGCGGTGACCGCGTGATAGCGTGAACGCGCGGTGCTCTCGGCGGAGGTGAGCGTGCCGATCCCGCCGCCGCCCGGATGGGTGCCGATCCCGAAGGGCGACCCGAAGGCGGGGTCGTTCCGGTTGACGAAGCGGAAGAGGTGGTCGGTGCGCGCGTGCTGGTACGACAGGCTGGCGGCCACACCGCGCCCCACCTCGCGCTCCACCTCTCCCGCGAATGACCAGGTGCGCGGCAGCTCCAGATCCTTCGCCGTGACGTGGATGTCGGGGAGGAAGGGAGGGGTGGTGCTGCCGTCGATGAGGTCGCCGATCGCCGGCGGCCCCTGCCCGGGCAGGCCGAAGCTGCTGCGGAAGAAGATCTGCTGGAAGGCGCCGTTCGTGGTCACGCTCTGGGCGAAGACCAGGATGGGGATGCGCGAATGGTACGCGCCGGCGTTCAGCCGCAGGACGGTGCGTTCGTCGCCGGTCACGTCCCACGCGAGCCCGAACCGGGGCTGGAAATTGTCCAGGTCGTCGGGGATGGTGCCGTCGGAGGGGAAGCGCGGGTCGTCAAGGTAGGGGGCGTAGTAGGTGGCCTCCGGCTCCACGACGATCCGGGGGTGCCAGGTCCCCTCCCAGCGCAGACCCAGGTTCAAGGTGAGCCGGTCGCTCGGCTTCCAGGTGTCCTGCACGAAGAAGGCCAGTTCGGTCATGTCGAAATCGCCCCGGCCCAGCCGGTCGGGCGCCACGCCCGGAACCGTCCCCGACTGCAGGTAGACGAGGACCGGTCCGGTGATGCCGGTCCCCTCCGGGCACTGGCCGTTCGCGCTGTCGGAGCCGTCCGAACAGGTAACGTAGCCGGGCCCCTGCGTCACGAAGTTGATGAACCCGTCAACCGAGTCGAAGATGTAGCGCCCGTTGGCGAAGCCGATGAACTGCTGGGTGATCCCCGTCCTGTTGTACTCGACGCCCGCCTTGAAGAGGTGGCGGTCCCGCAGCCACGACCAGTTGTCCACGACCTGCAGGCGAGTGTCGTACGCGGGATCGATCGGAAGGAAGAAGGGCAGCCCGATGCGGAAGCCGTCGGCGAAGTCCATGCCGATGTCGGGGAAGGGCCGTCCCCCCAAGGTCTCGAATTGAGGCGTCGCGGGCACGGTCGCGTCCGGCATGAGGGGGCCGTCGTACCAGCGTACCCTGTCCTCGCGCGCCCACTGCAGGCGCAGTTCGTGGGACAGCGTGCTGCTGAGCAGCGACCGCCAGCTCGCGTTGAAGGCGTGCGCCTCGTCCGTCTCGATCCCGTTGGCGGAGAGTCCCCACGAGTCCACGTCGAAGGTGCCGTTGAGCTGCTCGGACCAGTTGTAGTTGTACTTGAAGGAGAGCTGGTTGCGTCCGTCGAGGTGGAGGTCGGTCTTCACGAGCAGGGCGCGCGCGTCGTCGGTGCGGTCTATGGGCCCGAACTCTTCCTCGAAGAGACCGGGCCACTGCGTTGTCAGGAAGTTCCGCAGTTTGGCCAGGTTCTCGGGGTTGCCGACCAGCCGGTGCTGCTGCTTGGTCTCGGTCGCCCTCTGCTGGTCGTATGCCACGAAGAAAAAGGCGCGGTCGCGCGCGATGGGGCCGCCGAGGGTGAAGCCGAACTGGCTGCGCAGGAAGTCCGGCTCGCCCGCCTGCACCGCCACGGGGTACGCCGCCGACACGCCGTCCCACTGGCCGAAGTAGTGCGCGGACCCGGCCAGCTCGTTGGTCCCCGATTTCGTGATCACGTTCACAAAGCCGCCCGCCGACCGCCCGAACTCGGCCGCCGCGCCCTGGTTCACCACCACCACCTCCTCGATCGCGTCCTGGCTGAAGGTGAACGCGGGCCGCTGGCCACCCCGCTGCTCGCCGAAGAAGGGGTTGTTGAAGTCGGCGCCGTCGACGATGAAGTTGTTGAAGATGCCGCGCTGGCCGCTGATGTTGAGCTCGTCACCGTCGGGCCCCTGCGAGATCGCGACGCCGGGGGTGAGGAGCGCTAAGTCAAGGTAGTTGCGCCCGTTGTTGGGCAGTCCGTCGACGACCTCCTCGCTGAGGCGGGTGGAGCTGGTGACGTCCTCGGGGTGGACCAGGTGCTCGCGCTCGCCCTCGACGGTGATCCCCTCGAGCTCGACCGCGCCGAATTGGAGCGTCAGCGCAAGTTCCTCGCCGACGCGGAGGACCAGGCCGCGGGCGGTGGCCGCGCCAATCTGGTCGTCGGCGCGCGCGGCCACGTCGTAGGTGCCGATCGGGAGGAGCGGTCGCACGAAGGTGCCCGAAGGGGTGGTCCGCACGGTGGTGCGCAGCGCGGTCTCGCGGTGGGTGAACTCGACGACCGCTCCGGCGATGGGGGCGCCGGCCGGGTCGCGAACCACGCCGCGGATCACGCCGGTGGTGGCCTGCGCCTGGGCGGCGGCGGGGTGGGGCGGGGGTGCGAGAAGGGAGGCGGCGGCCGCCAGGAGGACGATACGCGTTGAAGAGCGGAAAGTGGCGTGCATAGTCAGGAAACGGGACCATCTGATTGGGCGACGGACAATTCCGGAAACGCCAAGTTACCGCCCTTCGGCGGTTTGGCGGAACCCCAGGCAGTCCGTGGGCAGTAATCCCCCGGCCTTCGAGCGGATTTGACATGGCCCGGCCCGACGAAAAATGATGCAATATGTCCCTCCCCTACGATCCCCTGGTCCCGCGCACGCTTCGCCTGCCCAAAGTGATCGCCCGGCGCCGTGCCATGCTGGATGCTCCCCATGTCAAGCCCCTCAACGAATTCGCCCAGCGGCTTCAGCTGGCGCAGCCGGAATCGACGGTCCCCCACTTCGATCCATTCGACGGAGGCACGGCGGCACGCATTCTCTTCCTCTTCGAGAAGGCCGGGCCCAAGACGGATGCGGGCAGTCTGCGCGGTTCCGGGTTCGTCTCACGGGACAACGACGGACGGAGCGCCGAATGGACCTTCCGACTCATGCGCCTGGCCGGCATACCGCGTTCGCTGACGGTGATCTGGAATGTGGTGCCCTGGTGGGACCGGAAGCGGGCGGCGTCACCGGAACAGCTGCAAGAGGGCGTCGCCCACGTCAGAGAACTCGTCACGCTTCTTCCGCTCCTCGACACCATCATGTTCGTGGGCGACAGGACCGCAACGGCCAAGAAGTTGCTGAGCAACCTGCCGTACCGGAACTACCGGTCCTACCATCCGTCCCCGAAGGTGAAGGCCGAGTGGGCGGCGAAGTGGCTCGCCATTCCCGACGAATGGTCGCAGGTGATGGAAGGGCGGTAGGTGGGATTTCGGTGACGAAACACGTCGGTCAGAGGAGCATGGAGGAGGACGCAAGAGCCGGAACGACCGTTCCGCTCGCAACCGTAGCCCCGATCGGTGGGGGCACGACGGTCGTGGATCTGCATTTCCGCGGCCGCACGGAGATCATCGGGGTGAACGTGCTCGAGTTCGGGGACGGAATCGCACTGGTCGATCCCGGTCCCGAGGTGCGGTTGCCGGCGCTGCGGGCGGGGCTGGCCGAGATGGGACACGCGCTGGACGAGGTCCGCGCGGTGCTGCTGACGCACATTCACCTCGATCACGCCACCGCCGCCGGGGCGATCGTGAGGGAGGCTTCCGGCGCGACGGTGTACGTGCACGCGGTGGGCGCACCGCACATGGTCGACCCGGCTCGGCTGCTGGCCTCGGCGGGGCGGATATACGGGGACGCGATGGCTACGCTCTGGGGCGATTTTCTTCCCGTGCCGCGTGCGGCGCTGCGGGTGGTCGACGAAGGGGATGTGGTGGCCCTCGGGGGCCGCCGTCTCGAGGTCGCGTACGTTCCCGGGCACGCGAAGCACCATGTTGCCTACTACGAGGCCGCGACAGGGACCGCCTGGGTGGGGGACGTGGGGGGGATCCGGATCGGGAACGGTCCGGCGCTCCCGGTCACGCCGCCGCCGGACATCGACGTGGAGGTGTGGAAGGCGAGTACGGAGCGGGTGATGGCGTGGGCGCCGGAACGCATCGTGGCGACGCATTTCGGGGCGTACGGGGACGTGCGGGAACACTTCGCCGAGCTGCGCGAGGGGCTGGATGCGTGGGCGGGGTGGGTGCGGGGGTCGTTGGGGGGTGGGGGTGGGCGGGGGGTGGGAGGGGGTGGTGGTGGGGAGGGTGGGGGGGCGGGGCGTGAGGGGGGAGCGGGCGGTGGCGGGACGCGTGATGACTCGGAGCGGGCCCGGGACTTCGCCGCGTGGGTGGTGGAGGGGTTGGGGGGGGTGGTGGTGGGGGAGGTGGCCGACCGGTACGAGACCGCGTCCGGGTTTCCGGATTCCTGGTGGGGGCTGGCGCGGTACTGGAGGAAGCGGGCGGGGGTGTAAGCGAGGGCCGCGCGGTCCTTACCCTTCGATCGCCAGGTCCACCAGGCTCAGAAACCGCCCCACAGGGTTCCGGCCCCTCGGAGTCTGCGTAAACACCAGCACGATCAGCTGGTTTGCCCGGTCCACGAAGGCGTTGGTGCCGTCGGAACCTCCGTGAGAGAAGACTCCGGTCTCCGATACGGACCACCCGTACCCGTAATAGCTCGGCGGACCTTCCGAATTCGGGTTGGTCCGGATCTTCGGCGTGGTCATCAGCAGGGCGGTTTCTTCAGAGATGAGGCGCCGGCCGTCGTAGATTCCGCCATTCAGGAACATCTGGCAGAAGATGGCGTAATCGGGGGCCGTCGAGATCATGCCGCCGGAGGCCCGGACGAAGGGGACCTGCGGCGCATCGCCGGGGGTCCAGCCGGGAATCCAGCCGCCCTCGTCGCCGCGCTGGTAGTACACCACCGACATCCGGTCCAGCTTCCCGTCCATCTTCTCGTCGATTTCGTGATGGTAACTGTCGCGCATGCCCAGCGGCGTGTACACCTCACGGTCGAGGTATTCCTCCATCGGCATCCCGGAGGCGATCTCTATCAGCGCTCCCAGCGTGTTGAACCCCGGGTTGTTGTAGCTGTAGGTGGTGCCGGGCGTGTGCTCCGCGCCGACGGCGCCGAAGCGGGCGGCCTCGAGCTGCAGGGTGGGCGCATCCGGGTGCTCGGCGGTCGGTTCCATGTAGGGCTGCAGGAAGAGGGTCGGGATCCTGAGCCCGCTGGAGTGCGAGAGGAGATGGCCGATGTTGATGAAGCCGGCGCGGTAGTTGTCCCAGGATGCCATGTATTCGCGCACCAGGTGGTTGTACGCCAGCTTGCCGTCCTCCACGAGTCTGGCCACGCCCGTCGCGACCACCGGCTTCGTGTTCGACGCCATGCGGAACATGGTGTTCGGCTCCATCGGGATCCCGCGCGCCTTGTCCCGCCACCCCAGTGCCTCGTGCAACACGACCTTGCCATCCTTCGCGACCAGGAGGACCGCGCCGACCAGGTCTCCACGTTCGATCGCCTCTTCGTAGAGCGCGATCCCCCCGGCGAGCACTCCCGCGGACATGCCCGCCTCGGCCGGGGTGGCACGGGTGATGACGGTGCCCTGGGCGGTGGCGGGAGGCGGGGTGGGGAGGGTTGCAAGCGAGGACAGCAGGAGGGCGAAGGCGGTGGTGGTGGCCCGGGCGCGAAAGGTGTGGCGGTGGCTGCGGGGCGCCCATCCGCGAGGGGGGCGTGTCAATGGCGTCATGGGGCTTTCTCGGATTCGACCAGGTACTTGAGCGCGAACGTGCCGATCCAGTGGAAGCCGTAGTACCCCGCGTCCGAGAAGGTCTCGAAACCGGTGCGGCCGTGCCGCGCCGCCAGCTCACGGAGGCGTGGGACCCTGGGATCACCGGCCGGAAGGGCCTCCGCGATGCGCAACATGGCTTCCGCGCGGGTGAAGGCGAGCCCGATCAGGTGCGAGAGCGCCGCCGGGGACCTTCTGGCCACGCGCGATGTGATGGTCGTCGTATCGTTGCGGGCCGCGCTGTCGGCCATCGTGCGACGGATGCTGTCGAGTGCGTTCTGAGAGGCCCTCATCAGTGTGCCGAGCGCCTCGGCCATTGCGGCCGGCATGCCCTCCCCGCCAAAACTCATCGACACCCTCCGGGTAGTGTCCGAAAGGGCGGAGCGGCGGAGCGGCGCGAATTCCTCCGAGTCGATCTGCGGCAGCAGCGAGTCCAGCCACCGCACGTACGCGGACCGGTCCATCACCCGGGCCATCAGTGCGGCCTCTTCAAGACAGGGCGACAGGAAATCGGAGCTTCCGGGCTCATCCTCGACCGCGCAATCCCGGTCATCGGCGAAGAACCGCATGGCAGCGCTTCTGAGGGTCCGTTCCAGACTGGGCCGCCGCACCATCTCCGTAGCCCGCAAGCCCATCGAGATCGCGAACGCCGTACTGCGGTGAGTCCCCGACCGCACGGGCCTCTCCAGACCGCTGATGTACTCGGCCAGGCGGTCGCTCAGCATGTCGGCCAGCGGCGCCATGTGACCGGCCCACTCGGAGGCGTCCGAGTCGCCCCAGGCCTCCAGCTCCGCGTGCAGCAGAAGCAGCCACACCCACCCGTAGGGCCGTTCGAAGTTCGGGTTTTCGGAGAGATAGGCCAGCTCGCCCTGCATGGCCCTTTCCGTGAGGTGGCCTTCCAGCTTTTCCCGCATCACGGGCGCCAGCGCAAAACCGGGCAGCTCCTTCATCAGGCGCACCATGGCCCAGGTCGAGTTCACCGCCGAGTGCCAGTCCCAGCAGCCGTAGAAGGCGAGGTCCTGTTCGTACCCGGGCCGGCGCGTGTAGGTGACATCGACGAGGTACCCGGATCGACTGGCGGGTACGGCCTGCGGGCGGTCCAGGCACGACAGCGGCATCGCGGCGATGAACTGGGCCGTCTCGAGGTCGAGGACGGAGGGAGGTGTGGGGGGGGTGGTGTCGGGAACGGGATCCGCTCTGGCGGCGGTCGCCGTGTCCGGGGCCGCCGCGGCCATGTCGGAGGGGGAGGCGGCGTCCGCGGTGGCGGTGTCTTCCTCGCGGGCCGGGGCCGGGTTATCCGGGACGCAGGAGGTGAACGCGATGGCCAGCGCTGCTGCGAGCAGGCGTGGGACGATCACCTTTCGTCGTGGGCCGGATCCACACCAGGCGGCGCGCGGAGGTCGGCGGCAATAGGTCCTGGGACGGGTCATGAGCATCCGGGTTGCGGGTCGGGAAGCAACGTGGTGCGGAGGCACATGGCGGTCAAGGCCGAGTTCGCCCGGTTGGCACGGGTCGATCCCGCCGCGGCGAGGAACCGGCATGGAGAATTCACAATAATATGCTTGATAGTGTGCGAGTTCCGTCGCTATCTTGTTGGCGGTTCCAGCGGAGCCGGGGCCGGTCGGTGATCCGGCCCGGACGCAGACGACCACGCAGACTCGGTTGAGATGAACAATCAGGAAACCTCCACCCTTCCCGTTCGGGACGCCGAACACCGAATTGACCCTCCCAAAAGGACATCCGAATGAGCAACGATTACGACCAAAACATCACACTCAAGACTGCAGTCGACCTCGAGGTCGTCGGCGAGAACATCCTTGACATCGCGGATTTCGCGATCGAGAAGCATGAGTTCCGGCACGACCTCACGCTGTCTCCCGAGCTGAGAGAGAAAGCGGCCAAGCAAATCCGGCTCGCCCTTTGGGAACTGATCGAGGAGTTCAAGCAGCGGCGCAAGCAGGTCCTCAGGAGAATGTTCGAAACTGCCGACCGGGTCATGAAGGATACTGTAGACGCCTCTTGAGCGTCTGGAACAGTCTCTCTCTGACTCTGAGCAGCGAGGCACTCGCGCCACCGGGCGGCTTCGCTGAGATTTTCAGTAGTGTAATAATAGTATTACATTTCTGTAAACTATGATATACATTGGGACCCCGCCCAAAGCGCGTCTCGGCCGGGGTGCCCCGCCAATGCCTGGTTACTGGGGAAGGATTTCAATGACGTGAGATCGGGTGCACCGGGATCCAGTGGCCCTGTTGCCATCGTCGGGTACAGCCATCGCATGCCCGGCGACATCACCAGCGACGACGACTTCTGGCGTCTGCTCAGCGCGCGGGAGATCGTCCGGGAACCTGTAACCGACCGTTACGGCAAGGGATATCAGCCGATCGGCGGGTTCTCGGGCCCGGGTCGATTCGCCAGCGCCTATGAGGGTCTGATCCGCGACGACCGGGAGAAGCTCTTCGACCGCACCCTCTTCGGGTTGTCCCACACCGAAGCCATGCTCGCGGATGCCCAGGTCCGGATGCTGCTGACCTGCGCCTGGGAGACCTTCGAGAACGTCGGCTGGAACCTCCATTCGCTGCGAAACAGTCCAACCGGCGTGTTCGTTGGCGCACAGATTCCGGCGGTCGCCGCCTGGCGTCCGATGCAGGGTGCCCGGCAGTTCGACGTCACGAGCATCAGCCTGGCCATGCTGGCCAACCGGATCTCGTACCACTTCAACCTGATGGGACCATCGACGACCTACTGCACCGCGTGTTCCGCAAGCCTGACCGCGATGCACGCGGCAATGGCGGCGCTGCAGAGCGGCGATTGCGAACAGGCCGTCGTCGGGTCGGTCAACTACCTGGGAACCGCCAGACTGTCGGCATCCTTCAACGCTTTGGGCGTCATCAGTCCCACGGGCAAGTGCCACTCCTTCGACGCCGACGCCGATGGCTACATCCGGTCGGAGGGGGCCTTCATCTTCGCTCTGAAGCCGCTGGAAGCCGCCGAACGGGATGGGGACCGGATCCTTGCCGTCGTCGACGCCACCGCCGTTAACGCGGCCGGCGCGGCCGACGGCTCCGAGGGGTTGGCCCAGGGACGGTACATCACCGCGCCCACCCGTCACGGACAGGTTGAGTTGATGCGCACCGCCAGCGCGCGTGCCGGACTGTCGCCGGGAGACTTCGACTACATCGAGGCACACGCAACGGGCACGGTCGTGGGTGACCGGATCGAGGGGAATGCGATCGCCGAAGCCTTCGGCGGTGTCCAGCGCAAGGTTCCGCTGCGCATCGCGAGCGTGAAGAGCAACGTTGGCCACATGGAAGCCGCGGCCTTCCACTGTGCGCTGCTCAAGATCCTCCTGATGATGCAGCGGCGGACCTTCGCTCCGATCTCGAAGAACTTCCTCGTTCCGAATGCCGAGATCGACTTCGACAGCTGCCCGATGCAGGTGCAGACGGCCTGCGAGCCCTTCCCCGAGCGGCCGGTCGTCGTCGGGATCAATTCCTTCGGATTCGGTGGCGCGAATGGCCACTGCGTCGTGCGGGAATACCAACCGGCCCGGCCACGGGTCTGGTCGATCCCGGCGGCTCCGGAGGTTGGCCTCATGGTTCCCCTGTCGGCCCGCCACAAACGCGCTCTCGTACGAAGCGCCGAGCAGTTGCGCAAAGCCCTCGACGACCACGAGGCGGACCTTCACACGGTGGTGGGCAACCTGTGCCGGCACCGCACCCACTTCGCCACGCGGACCTCGTTCGCCGTGCGTGACCGGCAGGAACTCGTCACGGCGCTGGAGGATTTCGCCGACGATCCCTCACCGGTGGCCACCGTGGAAGAGGGTGATCGCCGCGTGGCCATGGTGTTCTCCGGCCAGGGGACACAGTGGGCCGGGTGCGGCCGGGATCTCTACGAGGCCGATCCCGTCTTTCGACGTGCGGTCGACGCGGTCGAAGGGTATTGGCGGAAGCACTCGGAGTGTTCACTGCGCGAAGCCTGCTTCTCGGCAACCCAGGAGCAACTGAATGAGGTTCAGCTGGCGCAACCCGCGATCTTCATGCTCCAGTGCGGTCTGGTCGAACTGTTCAAGACGTGGGGCGTCTACCCGGATTGCGTGGTGGGTCACAGTTCCGGCGAGGTGGCTGCCGCGTACGCATGCGGGGCGCTGTCGCTCGCGGACGCGACCCATCTGGTCTACCACAGGGCCACACAGCAACAACGGGTTGCGGGATCCGGCCGCATGCTGGCCATCGGGCTCGACCGGGCCGGTGTCGACCAGTTCCTGGAAGATCTGGGCGTTCCGGTGCGGCAGGACGGCGTCCGGTCGGGTCCGGTCGAGATCGCCTGCGAGAATTCACCCGCCAATACGGTTCTCTGCGGCCGGGAAACCGCTCTGGCGCCTCTCATGGCCGAACTCGAGCGCCTTGGTCTGCAGAACCGGCTGATCCCGGGGAACATCGCTTTCCACTCCAGCGCCATGGACCCCCTTGAGAGCGAGGTACACGAGGCTCTCGCCTTCCTGGACGACCGCGCCTTCGACCCCGGCGTGCCGCTGGTATCGTCGGTGACCGGTGAGACTACGAGCCGGCTCGACAGTGCGTACTGGTGGTCCAACATCCGCCAGCCGGTACGGTTCGGGGCGGCAATGGAGACGATTCGCCGGGACTATCGGCCGGACGTAGTGCTCGAGATCGCTCCGCACAGCGCGCTGCAGCCCGTCATCGCCCAGTGCATCGAGGGTTTGCCGCCGGTTCCGGTCAGCGTACCCACGCTCATGAGGGACGGGGACACGTGTATCAGCGTCCAGGAGGCTCTGGGCGCCTTGTTCCGAGCCGGGGTTGATCTGGATTTCGCTGCCCAGTATCCGCGGCCGGTGCCCATCGCCCATCTCCTCCCGGGTCATCCCAGGGACGAAAAGGCGACGGTGGACGTCACGTGCGACGACGAGATGTTCGTCCAACAGGGTCCCTTTTCCCACGGCCCCCTGGTCGGGCGCAAGGTGCCGAGCGACCACCTGCGCTTCGAATCCCGGCTCTCCGAGGCGGACTTCCCCTGGCTGGCCGACCATCGCGTGCATGGTGCGGCGATTGTTCCGGCCGCCGGCTACATCGAATTGATCCTGCAGGCGCTTGAGGGCGTGCCGGTCCACTTCGAGGTGCTCGAGTTCCTGCAGGCCTGTCGGATCTCCAGAGAGCCTGTTCGGTTGCAGACGGCCCTGTATCCGGTTCCCGACATTCCTGACGAATTCACCTTCACCATCTCTTCGCGGTCGTTCGAGATCGAGGCCGAAAGCACCGTGCACTGCCGGGGGAGGGTGCGCCGGGTGAGTGCAGACTACACGCCGGATGCGCCCGAGCGGCTGGACGACATCTACGACTCCGGCTTTGATCCCGTTCGCCGGATGGACGGCGACGATTTCTATGATCAGGTCGAGGCCGTGTTGGGTGACGCCTTCCAGTACGGTCCCGCCTTCCGAAACATCCACAGGATTCTCGCCGATACCCGCTCCGGGCAGTGGTTGTTCGACGTTGAGGTCGATGAGGAGCTGTGGGCAACGGCCCAGGCGGAGGGTTACATCCTCTACCCCGGGCTGGGCGATGGCGGACTTCAGATCTTCCTACGCCATCTGATGCGCATTCCGGATCTCTTCGCCATCCCGCTCCGGGCCGAGCACGTCACGTTCCTGCGCCCGCCGACGTCCTCCCGTATCACCTGTCACATCGTCAAGGGCACCTATGAGCTGTCGCTGGTGGACGAACGGGGCCAGATCGTCGTGGAGCTGGGCGAGAAGTCACTCGGAGGCATCGGCTTCTACGACAGAGAGACCGGTCGGCTGTTCGCCCGGATCGGCAACTACACCTCGTTTCACAGCGATGCGCGGTGGGCCGATCTGCCGCACAGCAAACATGTGGTCAGGTGGCAGCCCAAGTTCGTACCGCCGGTCCCCGACCTCCGCGCGGACGCGGATCTCCCCGCCCCGGAAACCCGCTCCGTCGCGTTGTCCGACGAACTCACCCCCGCCAACCTCATCGCCGCCGTGGAGCGGGGAGACCTCGGAGAACGCTACGCGTGTCGCGTGATCGAGTTCGCCGGTTCCCGCGAGCCCGACCAGACCCACCTGCAGGAATGCCTGCCACACCTGTCGGACGCGGGCGCACAGACGGAGTTCTGGCTCCTCGGCGACAGTGAGGAAGCCGCGCGAGCCCATTTCGACGCCTTCCATCACCATGAGGCCGCGCTTCGTTTCGACAACCTTGACCCGACCACGGATCGGGACGCGGAGATGGACGAGGGACTCCTTCGCCCCACCATCGCCGAGCTCCTGCTCCTTCATCGGGACGCGGCGGGTTTTGGGGCGGAGCAGTGGAAGCTGCTTCACCGCCTGGCGGTCCCGGGCGGCCTTGCGCTGGTGTCCCACGACGAGGGCGATGTCGTCACACCCGGCGCGGGCTGGACCACGGTGCGCACGGGTCCGCGTTCGACGCTGCTTCAGGCCCCGCAGAGCCAAGCCGATTTCACCGATACATCGCGGACGGGCTCCAGGTGGGTGATCGGAGACCGCGACAGCTGGGCGGACGATTGGGCATCGCTCGTCGGTTCCCCGGCGGCCCACCTGGTTCCGGCGGAGACCCTTGCCGCCAGTGACTTCGATTCGATCGACGCGTGGCCCGGGGCCGCCGACCTGGAAGCAATCGATTTCTTCTGCGGAAGCGACGAACGGGATCCCACGGGCGAAGCTGCGGTCGCGGGCCTGATCGAGTTCCTGCAAGCCCTGGTTCCCTACCGGATCGAGAACGCGACCCGTACCTGCCGGCTCACGGTCGTGACCCGCGCGGCTGTTTTCGACGTGGACGATCCGCGGGGCAGCGCACTGTGGGGAGCGATCCGCAGCGTCTCCCTGGAGCTGTTGGGGGAAGGAACGCGTCTCGATCTGCGCCTCGTGGACCTCCATGCGAAAGAAGATCTGCGGACTCTTGCAAGCCTCGACGGATGCGACCTGCGCGAGCGCGAGCTGGCAGTCAGGGAAGGTCGGCTCTGGGCTCCGCGTGTGATCAGCATTCGCGACCGGTTCCCGAACGTTCCCGCGGGCGAGGACGCCACGTACCGCCTCCGGGTCGACAACCCGGGCCAGATCAGTGGTCTCCAGGTGAAGACCTGCGACCTGCCGCGGCTCGGTCCGGCCGATGTGGAAATCGAGGTCGCCGCGGCCGCCCTCAATTTCCGCGATGTGATGGTCACGCTCGGATTGCTGCCGGCGCTGGCCTACGAGCGCTCCGGACTCGGACATGAAGTGGGCATCGAGGCAAGCGGAACGGTGCGGCGGGTCGGTGCCGGGGTCGATGGCCTGCAGGCCGGTGACGAGGTGGCCTTCATCAAGGGGGGCTGCATTGCGAACCGCGTTGTCGTCGACCGGTACAGGGTCTTCCGCAAGCCGGGACGATTGACCATGGAGGACGCCGCGGCATCCCTTTCCGTCTACGTCACAGCCTACTATTCCCTCCTGCACCTGGCCCGTCTGCGCGAGGGGCAGCGAGTCCTCATCCACTCGGCGATGGGTGGTGTCGGACAGGCGGCCGTCGCGCTGGCCAGGCACGTCGGTGCGGAGATCTACGCGACCGCGGGAAGCCGGGACAAACGTGCCCAGCTGCTGGCCATGGGGGTCAGCGGAGCCTTCGACTCGCACAGCCACGAATGGTACGACGACCTCATGGACGCCACCGGCGGCGAGGGCGTCGATGTCGTCCTCAATTCGCTGTCCGGCCACCACATCACCCTTTGTCTCAAGGCCCTGCGCCAGTCGGGGTGGCACTGTGAGATCGGCAAGGTGGACATCTACGCCGACAACGCGCTCAGCATGCGCGTCTTCCGCAAGAACCTCCGCTTCGCCGCAATAGACGTCGACCGCCTGCTCCTGGACGATCCGCATCTATCGCACGAACTCTCCCGCGCCTGCCTGGAACTGCTCGATCAGGGCGCCGTGCCTCCCTTGCCGCTCACCGTCTTCCCCTTCAGCGACTACGGCAAGGCGCTACGCCTGATGACCACGGGCAAGCACCAGGGCAAGCTCGTCCTGACAGCCCCGGCCGATCCCCTCGAACCCGGTTTCCCGATCGCCGACTTCCGTCCCTTCCTGGACCCCGGCGCCACCTATCTCGTAACCGGCGGGCTGGGCGGGTTCGGGCTCCGCCTTCTGCCCTACCTGGTCGCCTCCGGGGCGCGCCATCTGACCTTGCTGGACCGTGACCCGGAGCGGCGGCGCGGCGCGGACTGGGTCCGCCGCTCGAGCGCCCTTTGGAAGCTGGAGCAGTCGTGCGAAATCGACATCGTCCCGGGAGATGTCCAGAACGAAGAGGACGTGCGGCGTTGCGTCAACGGTCTGGAGCGCCCGCTCAAGGGCGTATTCCATCTCGCGGGAACCCTCGAAGACCGCATTCTGATCGACACCACGCGCGATTCGCTGGCCACGGTCTTCGCACCCAAGGCCCGGGGTGCGCTCAATCTCCACCGTGCCACAACCGACTGCGCACTCGATCACTTCGTGCTGTTTTCTTCCATCGCCTCGACCTTCGGCAACGCGGGGCAGATCAACTACAGCGCCGCCAGCGCATTCATGGACGGGCTCGCCCGCCATCGCCGCCAGCGAGGCCTCCCGGCGTTGTCCTACAACCTGGCCGCCGTCGCCGAGGTCGGGATGGCATCGCGCAGCCTTCACGTCATGCGCATGCTGAGGGCCACCGGAATGAGACCGGTGAGCAGCAACTTCGCAGTGGCGAACCTGGACTACGCGATGCGAACCATGGGAGAAGACGACCACCTGATCACGGCACTCTTCACCCGCGCGCCGTGGAACGTGGATTCTCCCGACTACACGCGCAACGGACGCCTGATGCGCAATCAGGATGCCTTCGGTGTGGACGCCGACGCGCAGCTGACCCTCGACGGCGTGATCTCGCAGATCTCGGCCAAGGTCGCCGAACTGTGCGGCCACCACGAGGGCGGAGTCGAGGAACCGCTGGCGAGCTTCGGACTCACGTCGATTTCGGTCGCCGAGCTGGGCGCCTTCATCCAGATGCAGTTCAACCACCACGTCAGCGCCCTCGAATTGATGACCACCGCATCCACCCTCTCTCTCGCACAGGCGATCGTCCAGGGAGCAGAATCCGGAGCAGAATCCGGCACCGACGCGGAAACGGACGGGCCCGCCGAGGGCATCCGCGAAGTCCGGCAGGAGGCTCACCGCAGGCGTTCGGTCTTCGCCAATGCACCGGAAGACTACTTCCCCAATGGTGATGCCGACCTTCCGCCCGCCGGGCACCACACCCGTGAGGCTAGGGCACCGGCCGCCTCACCCGACGCCGGCCAAGGATCGGACTGACGCGCGTGCACCAACCCCCGGCGGGCATCCACGCAGTGCCACACCTGAGCGGCACCCTTCCAACACACTGTCAGAGCGACCTGAACACGCTGCGCCGGCTGGTCCGCGAGACCGCCTCCGGGGACGCTGCCGAGGCCGCCGTTTCGGCGACCGACTTTCGCGAGGTCCTGGTCACCGGCGCGACCGGCTTCATGGGTCGCTTTCTCGTGCGCGACCTGCTCGCAGGGGATCCGGATCTGGTCGTCCACTGCATCGTGCGGGCGAAGAGTGCCGAGCACGGGCGGGAGCGGCTGCGTACCAGCATGGAGCAGGCCGATATCTGGGACGACGCCTTCGGGGCGCGCATCCATGTCCACGCAGGCGACATTGCGGAGGCCCGATTCGGGCTGCCGGAATCCGGTTTCGCACTACTCTGTCGGCGCATCGACGCGGTCTATCACTTCGCCGCCGCCCTGAGCCTTTCTTCTTCCTACCTCGCCATTCGCGCGGTCAACACCTTCGCGCTCCGCAACGTGCTCGAACTGTGCTTCCATACACGGCGCAAGCACCTGTTTCACGCCTCGACCCTCGGCATCTTCCCGCAGTATTTCTGCGGTTTCGCATGCGAATACAGCGGCAGCCGGATCGATCACCAGATGCAGCCCGATCTGGCGGACATGAAGCGCCTGTTCCCCCTTGGCCTGCTCGGGTACCCCTGGAGCAAGCTCGTGGCCGAGCAGGCCGTTCTGTTCGCGGGCCTCGCCGGCTTGCCGGTCGCCGTATTCCGGTTCCCGCAGACCGGATTGGCCTCGACCGGGTTTGCCCAGCCGAGCGACATCATCGTGCGCATCTTCTCGGCCATCAGCGATGTTCGCACGGTTCCCAGGGGGTTCGTCTTCCAGAGTGCACACGAAGCGGTAGACGCCCTCACCCGCGTCTGTCTCGATATCTCGCTGAACCCCGAGCGCCGGTTCACCATCTATCAATGCAGCGACACGAACCCGGCCCAGCGGAATTTCAAGCTTGAGGAGTTCGGATGGCACCATCCCGAGGTTTCCTACGAGACCTTCAAGCGCTCCTGCCGGGCACGCGGCAAGGTCTCTCCCCTTTCCGGCTACTGGGCCCTTCTCGATCACTTCGCGCCTTATTGGTTCAGAGGCGGCGGGATCAGGACCGAGATCCCGGTCTGCGACCGTGCGATGCGCGAAGACTGTTTGCGTCCCATCGAGTGGCCCGGACCGCTCACCAAGCATGTGCGCCACTACAACTGGATCCAGAGCAATCCCGAAAACTGGCCCCATCCGGCGCCGCCGAATGGCCAACTGGAATACGATCGCCTGGTCGCCCAGGCACGGGAGTACGCGGCCGATGCCGGAGTGTCCTTCGAATCCACCTATCCGGAGTGGATGCTGCGTGCCCTGGAGCAGCAGGTCCGTGCGATCAAGGCGCCGGAAGCAGGTATCGACCAGGACAAGATCGGCTTCGTCGTGTATGACATCTCCCGGTTGCTGCGCAACAACGCGTACATGGCGAAGGAGCGGCAGCGCTTCCCGGAGATCAACGAACAGAGAATCGTGCGTCCCGTATTCATTGTCGGGATGAATCGCACCGGTACGACCTATCTGCACCGGCTCCTGGCCAGAGACAGCCGGTTCCGGGCGCTGCAAAGCTACGAACTGGTCGAACCGATCCTGCACACGGGCGACTACGCCGCGATCGGAAACTGCTCCGAAGACCCGCGCCGCGCGATCGCCAGGGACACGCTGGGTGCATCTGGAATGGCAAAGGCTCTGGAGGGAATCCATCACGTCGACATCGACGCACCCGAGGAAGATTTTCCGATCCTCAGGCACGCCTTCGCCTCCTGGATATCCACCATTCGCTACCGCCTTCCCGAGTTCGAGAAGTGGCTGCTCGCGACCGGTTGCCGAGAGGCCTACGCACACCACCATCGCACCATGCGCCAGTACACCTGGCAGCATACGCAGCGTCACCCGGGCGTTCAGGCGCAGTGGCTCTTCAAGATGCCCTTCCACCTGATGGAACTCGGCGCACTCACCGAAGTCTACCCGGATGCCCTCTTTGTCCAGACACACCGGGATCCCGTACAGTTCATGGGTTCCTGGAACAGCCTGGTGGATCGGGTTCGCTCCGTTACGTCCACACCGCAGCCGCCGGAAGAACTGGGGCGCGAGCAGCTGGCGTTCATGGCACGGATGCTCGAACGCGGGATCGACTTCCGGGCATCTCATCCCGAGTTGGAGCATCGATGGACCGACGTCAGCTATTTCGATCTGGTGGAGGACCCCATCGCGGTCGTTGCCCACATCTACGATCGTTTCGGCTGGACGCTGAAGGAGGACACCGTAGCGGCGATGGATCGATGGCTGGATGAGCAGCGTGAGCGGCGGCGCGACGAGAAGCGGCACAAGTATGACATCGCGGACTATGGACTGACGCCCGAAGCGATAGACGGAGCGTTCACGCGATATCGCGAATTCCTGTCGGATAGCGACCGCCGGGCGTCCCTGCTGTGAGGTGAACCATGACCAATGCTCTCCTCGTCTACCCGAAGCACCCTCCGACCTACTGGGGTAACAACTACGCCCTGGAGCTCCTCGGCATCAAGGCGGCGTTCCCCCCACTCGGCCTGCTCACCGTCGCCGCGATGTTCCCGTCCCGGTACAACCTGCGCGTGGTCGATCTGAACGTGACCCCGCTTGAGGATTCCGACCTGGAGTGGGCGGACCTGGCCTTCACGTCGACCATGATTCCGCAACGCCCCTCGCTCGAGCAGGTCGTCGAGCGCTGCAACCGCGCGCAGATCCCGGTCATCGCCGGCGGGCCGCACCCCACCACCTTTCACGAAGAGATGGAGGGGATCGATCATTTCGTTCTCGACGAGGTCGAGGAGACCTTTGCGACCTTCCTGCGCGACCTGGAGAACGGCACCGCGCAGCGGGTCTATCGCGCCCCGAGAAAGCCGGACATGAGCACGGCACCGGTTCCCCGTTTCGACCTCATCGACATGAGCGAGTATCACTCCATGTGTCTCCAGTTCTCGCGGGGATGCCCCTTCGATTGCGAGTTCTGCGACATCACGAAGCTGTACGGCCGCGTGTCCCGTACCAAGTCGCCGGAGCAGATGGTGGCCGAGTTCGATCGCCTGTACGAGCTGGGCTGGCGGGGGCCGCTCTTCCTGGTCGACGACAACTTCATCGGCAACAAGCGCGAGGTCTCGAGGCTCCTCCCCGTGATCGCCGAATGGCAGAAGGAGCGCGGCCATCCCTATGCGCTGTTCACCGAAGCGAGCGTCAATCTCGTCCGGATGAACGACCTAATGGACGACATGATCGAGGCCGGCTTCGACGCCGTCTTCCTGGGCATCGAGACGCCCAACCCCAAGGCTCTCAAGAAGATGAAGAAGCCCCAGAATCTCGACATGCGCGACGACAACTACCTGTTCACGTCCGTCCGCAAGATTCAGGAGAAGGGAATGATGGTTCTCGGCGGCTTCATCCTCGGCCTCGACGACGACGATGACGACGCCTTCGACGCCCAGATCGAGTTCATCCAGGAGGCCGGGATTCCGATCGCGCTTGTCGGGTTGCTGACCGCACTCAAGGGAACGAACCTGTGGACCCGGCTGGAGCGCGAGAACCGATTGCTGGACAAGCCTGTCGAGATCGACGCCACCGCCCTGAACTTCAAGCCGCAGATGGACCCAAAGACACTCGTGGAAGGCTACCTTCGGGTCGTCGGAACCATCTACGATTCCACGCTGGAGAACTACTTCGACCGCTGCCTGACCCTGCTGGACAACCTCAATCCGGTGCCGCACATCTACAAGCCGGCGAGCAAGCACCTTCTCTATCTGAGCATCATGGGGATCCGGCGGCGCCTGACGCCGAACCAGTTGCCGGTGTTCTCACGATACATCGCCAGGGTCTCCAGGGACCATCCGCGACTCTTGCCGCTGGCAATCCGCCTGGCCGCCATGGGTTATCACTGCGAGAAGCTCACGCGCCAGCAGACCGTGCTCCGCGAATTCAAGGGGTACCTGGATTCGGCGTTGGCTTCCTTCAACGAAGCGAGATGGGGACCTGATGCGGGAGCGGGATTGGAAGAAGAGCTCAGACAGGGGGCGCTGCGAGGAGCCATGGCTCGCAAACGCTCGATCCCCGAGGAATTCCGTCATGCCGGGGACGGGATCTCCGAGAGCATGGAGGCTTTTCGGATTGCACTGAGTGCGGAGGCTCGACCGGACTTGCCGACCAACGGCAACCTGCCTGTCGCGGGATAGTCGGTCCATTACGGAAGACCGGGTGTCGATCCCCCAGTGGGGGACTTTACCCGATCTCCGGCCTCCTCGAATGCCAGTCGGTCCCCACCTGGTACGCATGCGCCACACTCAGGATCCTGTCGTCGGCGAAGAGATCTCCGATGAGCGTGGTGGTGAGCGGCATTTCCGTCGGGCTCTCCGAATCGGGATTGCGCACGCCATAGTCGTACGGGACGACCACTGCCGGATGGCCCGTCTGGTTGGTCAGTCCCACCTGCCCCGATCCGCTCACGAACATGTCGAAGTCCTGCATGACCTCGGCCATCTCCTTCATGAGGATCAGGCGTCGGCGCTGGGACTGGACGAAGTCGAGGGCGGGGATGTCGCGGCTGCCCCGAAACCGGCCTCGACGGCGGCGCTCGGCCTCGTCCGCGTCCTCCGGAATTGGGGGCAGCTCCCCGCCGGGCGCGACGTGGAAGTCGAAGGCGGCGGCCGCTTCGACGCCGAGCGCATTGGACCGGCCCGACGGGATTTCGGGCATCGGCTGCGGGTCGGCGCCCAGCACGCGGAGGGCCTCGACGAAGGACTCGGGTGCATCCTCGGTGTAACCGATGCGCAATGCCCCCAGGTCCGGGGAGGGATCGAAGCGGAAGGGCGCGGTGAGTGATCCCGGATCCTTCTCGTCGGCACCTTGAATCGCGTTGAAGACGAGCGCGCAGTCCAGGGCGTTGCGGCACATCGGCCCGGTCTTGTCCATGCTCCAAGAGAGGACCATCCCACCGTAGCGGCTGACGCGGCCGAAGGTGGGGCGGAGCGCTGTAAGGCCACACCGCCGCGCGGGCGACACAATGGAACCTTGGGTCTCGGTGCCGATCGCGAAGGCGACGCACGCGGCCGCCGTGGCCGACCCGGGACCCGCCGACGACCCGCTCGACCCTTCGTCCAGGTTCCAGGGATTGAGGGTGCGGCCGCGGTACCAGCGATCACCCCGCGCGAACTCGCCGGTCGCGAGCTTGGCGATGAGGACGGCGCCGGCGTCGCGCAACCGCACCGCAACCTCTGAGTCGAACCGGGTGAACTGGCCGCTGAAGTCGGCCGCGCCCCACGACGTGCGCGTCCCCGCTACGGCGAAGAGGTCCTTGATCCCGTAGGGGATGCCGTGCAGGGGGCCGCGCCAGTCGCCCGCAGCGATTTCAAGGTCGGCCTGGCGTGCCTCTTCCTGCGCGCGACCTTCCAGGATGGTGACCGCACAGAGGAGCACGGGATCGAGCCGTTTGAGGCGGTCGAGGTAGATCCCGGTCAGCTCGGAAGGGGTGATTTCCCGCGCCCGGATCAGGGCCGCGAGGCGGTGCACCGGCAGGAATGCGAGGTCCTCTTCGGCGCTCGGGACGGGACCGCTCCAGCGCTCGATATCGATGGCGGCCCGCTCGAAGGGGTTGCCGCCCGTATCGCGCCACAACTTCTCCATGAGCGCGCCGGTTCCGCCCGGGTAGGCCTGGAACTGAAGCGCGGGGGGCTCGCCGTTGCCGAGGGGGACGGGGGGCGGGGGGTCCTGTCGCTCTTGAGGGAGCGGTGGGGCCAGGTTGGCGAGTGGGCGAGCGGACGGTGTGACGCCATCGAGCACTTCCGGCGCCAGGGTCCCGGCGGCAGCAGCAGCGGCGGTCGCCAGAAAGTGCCGCCGTTCCATGGGCATGTCGGCAGATGCAGGCGAGCCCGTCTTCACTTTGTCTGCCCGGTCAGTGGAAGGGCCGACGACGCCGGAAGTCGTTCGTGAGTTACTCATATGCTCATATACTCCTTACTCATGTCCCTGCGCTCGTTCCATTCACCCTTAGCCCGGGTCCGGCCGAGCCATTGCGCGGCCCCGCAGCCTGTAAACGCCCACCGTCAACAACGGCACCACCACAATCACCGTGAAGACGATGCTCATGGCGTTATACCCCTTCCCGACAAGCTCCACAAGGCCTACCCGCGACAGCAGATATCCCGCCAGCAGCAGTCCGGCCGCGATCACCGGCCGCATCGTCGCGGGCATCTCACCGCCGCGACCCCGAAACACCCCGTCGATCCGCTCGTTGAAGGCATGGATCAGCCCGGCCCCGGTCTCGATCAGCGTGCCGAAGAGCACCACCTGGAACGCGACCTGGAAACCCCGCGATCCCAGCGCCTCGCCCCCGCCCAGCGCCCCCCCGATCCCGTCCCCGAACCGCGCAATACTCCACGCGAACAGCACCGCGTACGCCCCGTAGAGCAGGAATGACCACCCCGCAAAGAAGCGCTCGATCGTCGCCGTCCCCCTGAAGACCAGCACCCCGATCGCGACCAGCAGTCCCACCGCCCCCACCCACCCTGCCACCCCGAACGTCTCTGACAGGAAGGTCCCCGCCGCCGACCCGATCACCGCGAGGATCAGCAGCACCGCCGTCAGGTATCCGATCTCGTAGGTGAACCAGGCCGGACCCAACAGGTGCCGGAAGAACGACCGGTAGTCGTAGCTGCCGAATGCACGCGCAAACTCGAAGCCCACCATGCACGTCAAGCTCACCAGGATCGTCGCCGGGACCATGCCCAGCAGTCCGCCCAACGGACCGTACTCCAGGAAGAACTCCACCGCCTCGCGCCCGGTCCCGTAGCCCCCCGCGATGATGATCGACTGGAAGACCAGCCCCGGGAGCAGGTAGCGGCGGAACCAGGAAGGCACGAGCCGTGCTCCTCAGCCTCCGGGGGGATGGCGCCTACCCACCCGAAACCGCCTGCATGAACAGCACTGTGTCCCCCTCCTCCACCGGTGTGTCCCATCCTTCCGTTCGCCCCCCCGGCGAATCGGCCCTATCGGCGGACGGACCACCGAGCCAACGCGTGTTGGTCCCGTTGTGAAAGCACAGCACATGGCGCCGGAACTCGCCCGCCTCGTTGAAGAGGTGGGGCCTCAGCCGCGGTTCACGCTCGAGCAGATCATCGAAGACCTCCCGCAGCGATCCCCCGCACACCGTCAGCTCCCGGACGCCCCCCGTAACCAGCTCCAGAAGCGACGGCAGCGAAACCCTGACCGACGGCTTCACGCGGCGGCCCGCTCTCGTCGCACATTGCAAGCCCGGCCCCTCAGCGCTCTCGGTGCTCGCGCGGATTCATCCACCGGCCGCTACCCGACCCACGCCGAGACGTGCAGGATCCGCGGCAGAGTCACCGGCAAATTCGTCCAGTTCTCCCCCAGATCGGTACTCACGTGCAGCGTCCCCGAGGTCGTCCCCATGTACACGCCGCCCGGCTCCAGGTTGTCGACCGCCATCGCGCCGCGAAGCACTCCACCGTAGGCGTGCTCCGCGGGAAGGCCCTCCGAGGCCGAGTGCCAACTGTCCCCCCCGTCCGTGCTCCGAACCACCTTCAGCGCCCCTCCGACGGGCAACCGATACTGGTCCGCTTCGAGCGGCACCGCGAACAGGTACCTGCTGGCCCGGTCCAGAACGATCGGAAAGCCGAACGACGTCGCGAGTCCGTCCTCGTTCTTTTCCCAACTCTCCGCGCCGTCCCGGCTCCGGTACATCCCGGAATGGTCCTGCCGGTAGATCCGTCCCGGATCGCCGGGATCCTGTGCCAGCCCGTGCACGCAGTGCCCGATCTCCTTGAACTCCTCGTCCTCGTGCGCCCAGTACACACCCCGGTTCTTCGGGATCCAGGTGGCGCCGCCATCGTCGGTGCGAAAAACGCCGACCGCCGAGATGCCGCACCACATGCGGTTCGGATTGGCGTCGTCGAAGAGAAAGGCATGACAGCAGAGCCCCCCCGCCCCCGGCATCCACCCCCCGCGCGTTTCGTGCTCATTCAGCCCCGGCACCGGCTCCCAGGACCGACCGCCGTCACCACTGGTGAACACACCCGCGTCCTGCACGCCCGCGTACAGCGTCCCCCGGTTCTCGCGCAGCGTCCAGATCTGGCGCAGCCTGCGGTCGTCGCCGTCCGGGTAGGCCGGACCGTTCTCGACCTGTTCCCACGACTCCCCATCGGGGGACAGGAAGATCGCCGGGCCGTAGATGTCGCTTGCCACCGCCACAACGAAGTCCCCGCCTTCGAGCCGCAACCCGGCCGTCACCTTCCACCCCTTGAAGAAGGGACCGTCGACGTGCCATTCGCGACGACCGCCGCTCGTCACCCAGAACCCGCCCTTGGCGGTTCCCACCAGCAGGCGCACACTCATCTCGCCAGGTCTCCTCGCTTTCGGGTTTGCCGCCCCTGCGTGTGACCGCGTCCGACGGGCCCCGCGGGACCGGGCGGCGGCGCATCCCGCGGGCCGCCGGGTTAGCTTTCACTCCGGCGGCGGCGTACAATCGCGCCTCCGGACAGCCGCGCGCAATCGGCCCCTCATTCGACATGAACGAATCCCCCCCGGTCGTCCTCTTCGACGGCGACTGCAGCTTCTGCAACGCCACCGTACGCTGGACCGTCACCCGCGACCCCCTCGCACGGCTGCGATTCGCACCACTGCGCTCCGCCGCCGCCCGGCGGACCGTCGCGCTGGCCGACCCCCACACCGACTTCGACGCCCTCCCCGACACCATCGTCCTCGTCGACCGGGGCGGCGTCCACACCGCTTCCACCGCCGTGCTGCGGATGATGCGCCACCTCCGTTTCCCCTACCCGTCCCTCTCGCTCGCGCTGATCGTCCCCCGCCCCCTCCGCGACGCCGCATACCGCTTTTTCGCGCGCAACCGCTATCGCTGGTTCGGTCGCGACGACGAGTGTCCGCTGCCCCCGCCTGGGTTCGCTTCGCGGTTCCTGGAGGATGACGCCTGACGGGCGCGGCTCACACCAGGTCGCCGGACATGTTTTCCTGAACTTGCACGTCAAGATTTCATGATATTCTG
Organism: Longimicrobiales bacterium; assembly: GCA_965211795.1. GTDB lineage: Bacteria > Gemmatimonadota > Gemmatimonadetes > Longimicrobiales > Gaopeijiaceae > Bin94. The sequence continues at coordinate 265,794 of OZ242973.1, read as the reverse complement.
AAGTGACAAGTCAAGAATACACACGCTGCCGCACCGGTCCCGCCCTGCGGCCACCGTTGCACCCCACACGCACCGCACACACATTCCGGCTCGCCACCCCCGCCAAACCGCACCTGACGGAACGCGCCTACCCCCATCCCACCGGAGCCCCATCCACCATGCCGACCCCACCCTCCCCCCTCCCCCACCCTCCCTTCCTCCCCAAAACCCTCGCCACCCTCATCGCCGCCACCACCCTCACCCTCGCCACCACTCTCCTCCCCGCCCCCACCCTCGCCCAGGACGCCGCCAGCTTCCGCCAGACCTGGCTGGGCGAGTTCGAAGCCTCAGCCAGCAAACTCGTCGCCCTCGCCGAAGCGATGCCCGCCGAGTCCTTCTCCTGGCAGCCGATGGAGGGCGTGGCGACCGTGGCCGCCGCCTACATGCACATCGCCGCCTACAACTACCTCCTGCCCCGCAACATCGGCATCGCGCCGCCGTCTGGAGTGGACTACCCGAACTTCGAGCGGGCGGTCACGGAGAAGGACCAGGTCCTCCAGGTCCTGAAGACCTCGCTCGACCACGTGCGCCAGGCGGTCGGCGGCATGAGCGACGCCGACCTGTCGGCCCCGGCCAACCTCTACGGCCGCGAGATGGCGGCGTGGGGCGTCCTCTTCCGCCTGGTCGCCCACATGAACGAGCACCTCGGCCAGCAGATCGCGTACGCGCGCATGAACCGCGTGGTCCCGCCCTGGTCGCGTTGAGACTCCTCCTCCTCACCACCACCCTGGCGGCCATCCCCCACGCCGCCACCGCCCAGGACTCCACCCGCGCCATGGGCATGAACATGTCCATGGACTCCGTGCGCGGCTCGGGCGACATGATCATCCCCATGCTGCGCAACCCCATGCTCCCCGGCCTGCGCGGCGTCAGCCCGTCGGTGGACCCCTTCCTGCCGGGCGAGGGACTCGACACCGCGGCGCTCGCGTGGGCAACACCCCGCGAAATCCTCCACGTCTCCGACGGCGACACCATCTCCCTCGATGCGCGCATCGTGAAGCGCAGGATCGGGGGCCGCGTCTTCGTCATGTACGGCTTCAACGGGCAGTACCCCGGGCCGCTGCTGCGCGTCGCCCAGCACTCGCGCATCGTGGTCCGCTTCACGAACGCGATCGATCTCCCGTCCACGATCCACTGGCACGGCCTCCGCCTCGAGAACCGCTTCGACGGCGTACCCGGCGTCACCCAGGACCCGGTCGCGCCCGGCGAGACCTTCGTCTACGAAGTCGTCTTCCCCGACCCGGGGCTCTACTGGTACCACCCGCATGTGCGCGAGGACATCCAGCAGGACGGGGGACTCTACGGCAACATGATGGTCGATCCCGAGCGCGACGACTACTTCGGCCCGGCCAGCCGCGAGGAGTTCATCATGGTGGACGATCTGCTCGTCGACGGCGACCAGCTCCTGCCGTACGGGAGGGACGCGGCCAACTTCACCATCATGGGGCGCTTCGGGAACGTCATGCTGGTCAACGGCGAGGAGCGCTACGAGCCGGTCTTCCGCCCGGGCGAGGTGGTCCGCTTCTTCGTAACGAACGTCTCCAACACGCGCACCTACAACCTCAGCTTCGCCGGCCACGACATGAAGCTGGTGGCCACCGACCTGTCGCGCTTCCAGCGGGAGATGATGGTCGAGTCGCTGGTGATCTCGCCGGCCGAGCGGTACGTGGTGGAGGTCCGCTTCCCCGAGGCGGGGACCTTCGCCGTAATCAACCAGGTCCAGGTGGTCGACCACATGCGGGGCGTGTTCTACGCGGCCGTCGATACCCTCGGGACGGTCACCGTGACAGGTGCCGTGACAGATAATGCCACGAATCTGTCACGGAGCCACGCCACCCTGCGGGCGGACACCGTCCTGGACACCGAGCTGGACAGATTCCGGCCACATTTTGTCCGGGAACCCGACAAGGAGCTCCTGCTGACCGTCGACATCGAGGGGCTGCCCATCCTCGTGCAGCAGTTCATCTCGATCGACACCATCTACCGTCCCCCCGTCGAGTGGACCGACGGCATGCCGAACATGAACTGGCTCTCGACCTCCAACGAAGTCCGCTGGATCCTGCGGGACGAGGCCACCGGCGCGGAGAACGCCGACATCGACTGGCGCTTCCGCCTGGGCGACGTGGTCAGGATCCGGCTGCGCAACGACGCCGAAGCCTTCCACCCCATGCATCACCCGATCCACCTGCACGGGCAGCGCTTCCTGGTGCTGTCGCGCGACGGCGTCGAGAACCGCAACCTGGCCTGGAAGGACACCGTGCTGGTCCCGGTGGGATCGACGGTGGAGCTGCTCATGGAGGCGTCGAACCCCGGCGAGTGGATGGTCCACTGTCACATCGCGGAGCACTTGGACGCGGGGATGATGGGGTCGTTTGTGGTGGTGCCCTGACTACCCCCGAACCAGCCGCGTCTCCGGATACTGCGCGTACCACCCGAACCAGAACGCCCGGTGCGCCGGCAGCCTTTCCATCCGCTCCCCACCCGGCCCCACAAGCGCATCCTCTTCAACCACCCACCGCCCCCCACCCTCATCCCACGCCGTATCGACCGTATCCCACCTCGCGAAGCGCCGCCCACCACTCTCATAAACCCGGCTGGCCCCACTCTGGTCCGTCAAGATCACGAACTCCCGCCCGCCGACGGCGTCCTGATACACCCGGTTCCTCGACAGAAACACCACCCAGATCGCGAGCTGCTCGTCCGGGGCCTCCGGAAACCGGAGCGCCAGCACCTCGTCCTTGTTCCGCAGCCGGGGGTCCAGCTTCGGTACGCCGAACATCAGCCTGTCGGTGGCGAAGTAGTCCCGGTAGGCCACGCCTTCCCCGTAGTCGCGCTGGTGCCCCGTGTCGAGGGAGAGCACGAGGGTCCCCGGATGCCGCCTGCGCCACTCGCCCCAGGTCGTGGTCACCACGAAGCGCGGCTCAAGCTCGATTCCCTGCCCGACCAGCGGGCCGACCGCCGGTTCGCCGGTCAGCGTCGACCAGAGCGACATGGTCGCGTGATCGTACATGAGCTTGTTGGAGCGGTACAGGAACCCGCTCGTGCCCAGCTCGTGGTGCACCCCGCCGAAGGCCGACCGGTAGAGGATCATGCTCCCGCACAGGGTGCAGTACACGCCGGTGTAGTGCTCGCCCGCGATCGAATCCTTGAACATCTCGTGCCAGGCGAGGATCCGCTTGGGATAGGCGCGCACGTCGCCGTCGAGCGCGATGCCGAAGACGATGTTGCCGTCCTCCAGGTAGTCCGCCTCCGCGGCGGGGATCATCTGCGGCAGGTCGAGAGGCGGAATCCCGTCCCGGGGGACGCCGCCCCAGCGGATCTCGTCGAGCCGGATGGCCGCGGCCGGACTGTCGTCGAAATACTCCTCGAAGCTGGGGTCGATCGTCACATACAGCTCCGCCTTGAAGGTGGCGTATTCGGGATGCACGCCGGGATCGGTCCTCCAGATCCACTCCCACCAGCGCTCGATGTTGGTCCCCAGCCGCTCGCCCGTCCCGCGCTCGAGGATCGTGAACATGCGCTGCCGATGATCGTCGCTCGGCGCATAGCGGATCAGCTCGACGAGGATCGACGCGTGCGCGTTCTCCCAGCCTTCCAGGATCAGCTGTTCGGCGGCCACCACGTGCAGGCTGTCCCCGGTGACGAGGGCCCAGAAGGCTTCGAGAGGGGTTGGGGGGGGCTGGCGGGACGTGGGGGCGAGGAGGGCCGCGGCGGTCAGGAGTAGGAGGACGTGTGCTCGCATGGTGTGGCCCCGTCAGAACCGCAGCGACACTCCCAGCCCGAGCTGCCCCGCCGGCGTGACCGACAGGGCGAGATCCGCGTCGTCAAGGCGAAGAGACCTTCGGTAGTACGCATTGGTTCTGTTCGCCAGCCTCCAGGCCGAGACCGATGCCCAGATACGACTGGCCGGGACGATCACGATGCCGGTTGTCGCGACAGCCCCCCACCCGCTGCCGCAGTTCGGGCCGGAAGGCGGTTCGCGCGGCGGCGACTCACAGTTGAAGAACGAACCAACCGCGCCAACAATGAAGAGGGTCGCTCCGGCGATCGTCGCTACGGCCGCCGGCCTGCCCGCCTCCCTGTCGCCTGCGTAATCATGGCCGACGGTGGGGACGATCCATTCGAGCGTTGCGGCGAGCAACGCGCTCTTCTTCAACTCCTCATAGCGTTCCTCGGCACTCTCCTGGGGGGGGCGCACGATCCTCGGTCGCTGGGCGTGGACCTCGCCGGCATGACCGAGCAGGATGCCGAAAAGGAGCACTGTGGTGACGTGACTGTACCTGATCATGATTTCGGTCCTTCCTCGGCCCTGCCGGAATCTGCGAGCGGCCCTGCCGACAAGATGGGTCCCGGGAGACATCGATGCCACTCCCAGCGTTGTCCAATGAGAAGTGAGCATGAGCGGGAAGCGGGTTTCCAACGGGAAGTGAGCATGAGCGGGGGTGCGAGCAGATCATGGGAGCATGATCGTGACACTCCGCACCGAACGGATCCGCACCCTCGACGACATCCGCGCCTTCCTCGGCGGGAGCGAGGGGGCGGACATCACCCCCCACGACCGCGAGGCGGCCTACAAGTTCGTTGAGCGGACGCTGGTCCGGTTCCGCTACCATTTCGGCCTGCCGAGGGCCGGGAAGGGCCTGGTCCGGCGGTATCTCGGCAAGGTCACCGGGTACTCGGGCGCCCAGCTGACCCGGCTGATCGCGCAGCAGCGCCGCACGGGCCGCATCCGCGACCACCGGCTGCGTCCTCCGGCGCGGCCCTTCGCCACGGTCTACACGACCGCCGACGCGCTGCTGCTGGCCGAGGTGGACGAGGCCTTCGGGCAGCTCTCGGGACCGGCGACGAAGAGGATCCTGTGGCGCATGTTCCACGTCTTCGGCGACAAGCGCTTCGAACGCCTGGCGGAGATCTCGAACGGCCACATCTACAACCTGCGCGCCCGCCGGACGTACCTGCGCGCCCGGACCACGTTCCGGAAAACGCGGGGCGGGGCGTCGCCGATCGGGCAGCGGCGCAGACCCCGGCCGGAGGGGCGCCCGGGCTTCGTGCGCGTCGACACCGTGCACAGCGGCGACCGCGACGGCGAGAAGGGGGCCTACGTGATCAACATGGTCGACGAAGTGACGCAGTACCAGCAACTTGCGTCGGTTCGCCGGATCACCGAGCAGTTCATGGTTCCCGTGCTCGAGGCGCTCGTCGGCGCGTTTCCCTTCCGCGTCCTGGCCTTCCACTCGGACAACGGATCGGAGTTCATCAACCATCGGGTCGCCGAGATGCTGAACAAGCTGCACGTCGAGGACTTCACGAAGTCGCGGGTCCGGCGCTCGAACGACAACGCGCTGGTGGAGTCGAAGAACGGCAACGTCGTTCGCAGGTGGCTGGGGCACAGCCACATCCCGGAACAGCTGGCGCCGCGGACCAACGCGTTCCTGCGCGACCACCTCTCTCCCCTCCTCAACCATCACCGGACCTGCCTCTTCGCCCTCGAGGTCGAGGGGGAGAACGGGCGGCGTCGCAGGAAGTACCCCCAGGAGCTGGTCATGACGCCGTACGAAAAGCTCCGGTCTCTGGACGGGGCCGAGGGCTTTCTGAAGCCGGGCATCACCTTCGACAAGCTGGACGCCGTCGCAAACGCCGCGACCAGCCTGGAGGCGGGCCAGGAGGTCCAGCGGGCCCGCAAGGCGCTGTTCCAGCTCATCGCCAAGGCGCTGAACCCCGCAGCGTGACCCGCCCCGCCAGCCCCTCTGCTCGCTCCGCTCGCCTCGGGGCTGGCGGCCCTTGCGCCGCCCGTCCCCCCGGCCCCACCATCCCAGCCTCCACCCAACCCCCCACCCTTCGCACCCCCCGCCCCGACTCTCCCCCCGGCCCCTTCATGCTCATGTCCGGGTTGGAAAACACTCTCCCTGTGATGCCGCAATCAGCGCTCTACGTGTTGCGCGCGATCCACTCCGCGGGCGTCAACGCCCCGGCCCGCTCGACCAACTCTCCATCCCACGCCACCACGTCGCACTCCAGCTCCTCGGCAAGCGCGGCGTAGAGGGCATCCCCCGATCGAAGGAACCCCCGGGTCCCAGCCGCAACGGCTTTCCGGAGCCTGGCCCGATTCGAGGAGTGTGTCGTGACCAGCGGAGACTCGAGCATCCGTCCGGCGAGGTAGAGCCCCCGCGCGGCATGGCGCAGCCTGCGAGCCATTGCGCACGCGATCTCGAGCTCCGCGTACTCGGGGAGTGCGATCGGAATCTCTCTCTCCACAACCAGCGAGAGGAACTCGCGGCTGATTCCCGACTGCGCATCGCTCCCGTCGGCGGCCGACACCCACACACTGGCGTCGACGACCAGCGTCTTCACTCGCCCCCCAGCCGGTTCCGGTCCCTCGCCAACACCTGCCTGGCCGATGGGCCCGCTGGTGCGCGCCCGACCGCCTCGTCGGCCTCGTCCAGCCAGGAGCGAAGCCAAACCGAGGGAGCTTCCCGGGCACTCGCGCCCTCACCCTCCCTCAGCCAGCGCCGATAGAGCCGGGTCGTCACCTCACGGACGGAGAGTCCTCGCAGCGCGGCCTCCGCCTTGACCTGCCTGTAGAGGTCGTCCGGTATGTTGATGGTGGCTTTCATGGATACCATGATAACTGTATTGCCGTATTGCTGTACAGCGGCAGAAAACGAGCGGAGCTCTGGCCAAGGGTAGGCGGAAACACGTGGGACTTGAATGGCGGCAGACCCAACACCACGCACCTTGGCGGAGCGGTCCAGTTCCGAATCGCCGTCCTCAGCCCGTACTATCTTGGGGTCAGCGGGAGTGGCCCGCGGTCGTCTGAGGACAGAACCGGAGAGATGGATGAACACATGCCAAACGTGAGGATTGACGGGAAGGAGTACTGGGCGGGCCGTCATTCCAAGCTTGGCGTCCTACTGCATGCTGGTCGTTGGCAGAAGGGCATTCCATCCGACAGGGTTCGCCTGCTTGTCTTGTCGGAGCGACGCATGGGAACGTTCGATCGAGGAGCCGTGCGTCGGGCCATGGAATCCGAACCCTTCAAGTTGTCTACCGGTGACAAGGAAGACATCAGGAAGGCCCTGCGCGCCAAGGCCCGGAGCCGGCCGGTGTCCTACCGCCCATCGCGAGCGATCGATCTCTTGCAGACGGGCACCGGCTTTGCCGACGCTGCCTTCCGCGCCGGCCAGGGGGAAGCGGTCCGGCATGTGGTTGAGGGTCGAGGGCGGCTCTTGGTCGTGGAGAGGACGGGTTGGGGCAAAAGCTTCGTCTATTTCATCGCAACCAGGCTCCTCCGGGAAGCGGGGAGGGGCCCTGCCCTGCTCGTCTCACCGTTGCTGTCCTTGATGCGCAACCAGATGCTGGCCGCTGAACGGATGGGGGTCCGCGCGGCCAGGATCACATCGGACAACAGGGACGATTGGTCCGAGGTGGAGGCGGCGTTGGACCGCGACGAGGTGGACATCCTGCTCATCGCGCCGGAGCGATTCGCCAACGAGCACTTCCGAGACCGGGTACTTGCAGGAGTCGCCGACCGGATCTGCCTGCTTGTGATTGACGAGTGTCACTGCATATCGGACTGGGGACACGATTTCCGGCCGGACTATCAACTCATCGAGCGCTGGGCGCGAAGACTTCCACGGAACGCGCGACTACTGGCCACAACCGCCACGGCCAACAACCGGGTGATGGAAGACCTGCGCAGGGTACTCGGACCCGACCTTAAGGTCCAGCGGGGGCCATTGGCCCGCCCGTCGCTTACCCTGCAGACCATCCGTCTGCCGAGACAGTCCCAGCGGCTGGCCTGGCTGGCCGAGCAACTCCCCCGGATACGCGGCCACGGAATCGTCTACGCGCTGACCGTGCGAGATGCCAATCAGGTTGCGGACTGGCTCCGGTCACGGGGCATCGATGTCGAAGCGTACACCGGGCAAATGGAAGCGGAGGAACGACAACGGCTTGAGCAGGAACTACTCGACAACCGTGTAAAATCCCTCGTTGCCACGGTTGCGTTGGGTATGGGCTTCGACAAGCCTGATCTCGGCTTCGTCATCCACTATCAGACCCCTGGGTCCGTCGTGGCCTACTACCAGCAGGTGGGCCGGGCCGGCCGAGCCCTTGAGAATGCCTACGGCGTCCTGCTGAGCGGTGAAGAGGAAACCGACATCACCGGCCACTTCATCAACACGGCGTTTCCCACGCCCGAGGAGGTGGAACGGGTGATCACAGCGCTGGAAAGTGCGACCGAAGGGCTGAATCACTACGAACTCCTGCGCCAGGTGAACCTGACCAGCGGTCGCATCTCTCGCACCGTGAAGCTGCTGTCTCTAGAGTCGCCCGCTCCCCTCGTCAAGGCCAGCAGCAAGTGGCGGCTGACTGCTGCCAAACTGAAGGACTCCTTTGGGGAGCGAGTGAACCGCCTGACCCAACTCCGGATTCAGGAACAGCGCCAGATGCAGGAATACGTCCGTCTGGAACGCGGCCACATGGAGTTCCTGATTCGGGCGCTCGACGGTGATACGGAGGGCATCGGGTCTCCGCGGCTTCCAACGCTACCCGCGGAGGTCGGCCCTCAAACCGAGCGCGATGCGCTAGCCTTCCTGCGCCGTCTGGATCTGCCGATTCGGCCACGGCTGAGGTGGCCGGCGGGCGGGTTGCCGCACGCCGCCGTCGAAGGCAGGATTCCAGAGGACCACCGAGCCGAAACCGGAAGAGCGTTGTGCCTCTGGGGCGACGCAGGTTGGGGAGAGATGGTAAAGCGCGGGAAACAGAAGGACGGTCGATTCGCCGACGATCTGGTTGCCGCATGCGCCTCGCTGGTCCGGCGGTGGGGTCCGAATCCACCGCCACAGTGGGTAACCTGCATCCCGTCGCGCCGGAATCCGCGCCTCGTGCCGGACTTCTCAGAGCGACTGGCGAAAGCGCTCGGACTCCCGTTTCGTCCGGTTCTCGTCAAGAGTGGGGATCGCCTCCAGCAGAAGGAAATGGAGAACTCGGTGCAACAAGCCCGCAACATCGACGGCTCCATCACCGTTGCCCGCAACCGCATCCCGGCCACTCCGGTGCTCCTCGTGGACGACATCGTCGGTTCCGGGTGGACCTTTACGGTGGCGGCGTGGCTTCTGCGCATGAACGGTAGTGGCACGGTCTGGCCACTCGCACTTTCGAAGCTGGGGCGTGGCTCATGAACGGGGAGCTCAGCCAGAATGCCCAGACGATCCTGCTGCTGACGGCGCCACTCCTCGCGGGAGGGTCGCGCCCGTCCGTCAGGCCCCTGTCCCTGGGCGACTACAACAACCTCGTGCGGCACCTTCACGACACCGAACTGGAGCCTGCGAATCTCCTCGATTCCGAAGGCCTGAGAGAGCTCGATAGTTCGTGGTCCGCGTTGAAGACCAAGCGAACCCTGCAAGATGTTCGTCAACTTCTCGACCGAGGATTCCTTCTGGCCCAGGCCTTGGAACGTTGGAGCGCGCGTGCGATCTGGGTGGTCACAAGACCGGACGACGACTACCCCAATCGGATCCGGAAGAAGATGGGAGGGAAGGCACCACCAGTGCTCTACGGTTGCGGTGACCGGGACGCTTTGGACGATGGCGGACTTGCGGTGGTCGGTTCACGAAAGGTGAACGAGGAACTCATTGCGTACACGGAACGCGTTGGACAGTTGGCTGCCGAAGCGGAGGTCCCGATTGTCTCGGGTGGGGCCCGTGGAGTCGACCAGGCGGCCATGCGGGGATCCCTTGAGTCGGGTGGGCATGCGATTGGCGTCCTGGGCAACAACCTCGAACGCGCCGCGCTCGATCGCGGGAATCGCGAGCCACTCATGGACGGGCGGCTGGTGCTGATCTCATCCTTCGATCCCGCAGTCCGGTTTCGGGGCTGGCAGGCGATGGAACGCAACAAGCAGATCTATGCGCTGGCGGATGCGGCGCTGGTCGTCAACTCCGATCTTGGGCATGGCGGCACCTGGGCGGGGGCGACTGAGCAACTGGGGAAGCTTCGTTATGTGCCGGTGGTGTATGTCCGCTCAAACGGAGAGCCATGTCGAGGGCTTGACGAGTTGGTTGCGCACGGCGCCGTCAAGTGGTCGGAACCCAGGGCGCCCGCCGAACTTCACGACATCGTGTTCCATGACGCATCACGGGCTCCAGCGCTCGCCGGGCCGCCTCAGAGGGAACTGGAACTGTTCCCTTCCCAACCTGAAGCCGCACGAGTGTCCGTTGTCCGAGAAAACGAGCCGACGATGCTTGACGAACGGAAGACCGTGGAAGACGACTCTGTGCCGCCTGCCGGAGCACCCGTACCCGGGAAGAACGAGATGCGGCTACTGTCCGTGATGTCCGGCGAGATGACGCGCAAGGAGATCCGTGACGCCTTGAATCTCAAGAGATCGAGCAACGTCAAGCAACGGTACCTTGATCCGTGTCTGGACCAAGGTTGGATCGAGATGACCATGCCCGAAAAGCCGCGCAGCCCGAAACAGCGCTTCCGCATCACTCCGGTTGGCCGGGCCTGCGTGAAGGCATTTGACGAATAGGCGCTCTCCCCGCTCCAGCTTCAGGGGGTATCCACACCGCCGGGCCGTCGCCACTCTTCCCCCGCAGTCAATACCAAAACTCCCACCGGGAGATCGAGGGGCCTGAAACAAGGGGCCTGAAACGCAGCCTTGTCGCCACCTCCACATACGACTACTCTGGCCGCTCGTTGACGGCTTCCACCGGATCCGAAAGGGAACGACAGGCGATGGGCATCTTCGGCTTGATTCGCGACATGCAACAGGATGACGAGATTGGGACGATCACCAGGAGAATTCGTAGCGTCGAGGAGCGACTCGACAGACTGGAGGCCCTCGTGCGTGCTCTCAACGAGAAGCTCGATCGAGTGACAGGAGAGGGTCGTCGCGGCAGCTGAACCGCCACTCGATCTGCCGCCGCGGACACGTCACGCGGGCTTGCAATTCCCTGACCGCGCATCCGGCCCACCACTCTCGCCAAGGCGCCGCAACCGCTGGCACCAAAGCCCCCTCCCCCGTAATCTCCGAAAGTCCCCCAGGCACCCGACCCCACAACGGAACCGTCAACAATGCACCACCGCCCCCCACCCGTCCCCCCCAGCCTCTCCCTCCCCACCATCCTCACCCTCGTCCTGGCCACCGCCCTCCCCACCCCCGCCCTCACCGCCCAGGAGGGACTCGGCCCCACCAAGGACAACACGTCCAACCTGCAGCGCCTCAAGCATGTGCCGCTCGAGGCCGGTCCCGCGTTCAGCCGGTCGGACGTCGAGATCGAGCAGGAGCTGAGCCGTCCGTTCGTGTACGCCAGCCGCATCATGAACCCGACCTTCGGCTTCGACATCATCTCGATCGCCGATCCGAACAACGCCGAGGTCATCTACGAGTGGCGGATCGAGGACGCGGAGCTGCACGTGGGGCTCGGCGGGATGGACCCCAAGTACTTCAAGCACGACGGACGCTACTACCTGGTGCAGTCGATGCAGTTCGCGCCGGGCGGGCCCGACGTGGATCTGGGCGCGGTGCTCTTCGACGTGACCTCGCTGCCGGACACCGCCGGCGTCAGGGAGGTCGGCCGCATCCGGGCCGCCGACACCCCGGGCGGCTTCCACAACATCTTCATGTACAAGCACTCGTCGGGGGCGCCGCTCCTCTTCGCGACCACCAGCGGCCCGCACGCCAACGTGTACGACATGTCGCTGTTCATTCAGGGGGACAGTGCGCTGGGGCTGGTCGGCCGCATGCCGTGGCCCTCGACGGCGACGCCGTCCCCCTACGGGATGCTCCAGGGCTACCACGACTTCTACGTGGCCTTCGACTACGCGACGGGCAAGGACATGGCGTACGGGGCCGGGCTGGACGGGTACTACGTCTACGACGTGACCGATCCCGCGAACCCCGTCCTCGAGACCTCGATCGTGGGCGTGCTCGGCGTGCAGCTGGCCCACACCATGAGCGCCACCCCCGATCACCGGTACGCCGTCGGGCAGACCGAGTACCTCTACTCGCCGGTGCGCCTCTACGACCTGCAGCCGGGACTCTCGGGCGAGGTCGAGACGATCAACGAGGAGATCGCGGTGTGGACCGCCAACTGGCAGGGCTTCACCCACAACCACGAGATGCGCTGGCCGTACGTCTTCGTGTCGTCGTTCGAGGACGGGCTTTACGTCTTCAACATGCGCGACCCGAAAAACCCTTCCACGGTGGGCTACTTCGACACCTACCAAGGGCCGGAAAGAAGGGGACTGGACCCGCGCACCCTCGCTGCGGGGAACACCGGCTTCAACGGCGCCTGGGGGATCGACGTGCGCAACGCCGACGGGCTCATCGTGGTGAGCGACTTCACCACCGGGGTGCACATCATGAAGCTCGACGGCTTCGACGGCTGGCACGGCGCCGACTGGGGGATGCCGAACGTGTCCAGCGTCCAGGACTGGGACAATGCGCCCCGGCGGGTGATCCCGTAGGGGATCCCGGCGTTACACATATACACATCTGTGTATGTACACAGGCGCGCATCGGGAACGGACCATGAGGATCCGGTCGCGGCCTCGCATCCCCCGCCGACCGGCGTTCGCCACGGCGGCCCTGACCACCCTCGCCCTTCCGCTCCCGGCCACCGCCCAACCCATCGTCCCCCCCTGCGAGCCCGTCCTGAACCACGCCACCGCCGAAGTCTCTCCCCTGGCGCGCTTCAACCTGGGCGCGGCACCGGGACGCGAGGGGTGCGGCCTGGCCGAGCTGGTGGGCGCGTGGTCGCCATTCGGCCTCGCGGTCATGCGCTCCGGCCACCTGCACCAGGAGCTGCGGCTCGTTGTGGACCTGCCCCCGCCTGAAGGGACCGCGCGCTACATCGCCTGGCTGGCCACCCCCGCGCTGGACCGCATCTCGATGCTGGGCACCGTAACCCCCGGCGAGCCCCTCACCGCGCCGGTCCACTGGAACAAGATGATCGTCGTGGTGAGCCGCGAAGACTCCGCTCCCCCCGCAGACGCGCCCCGCTGGAGCGGCCCCGTGGTCCTCATCGGCCGGTCAAGGAGCGCGTTGCTCGAGAACCTGATGGGGCACTCGATCTTCCGGCGGCCGGAGATGTAGGCACCCCCCCCTTGCCCATCACCCTCTCGCCCGAAACGCCGCCAGCAGCTCCGCCTCCGTTTCCGGTGTCAGCCCCGACCGCAGCTCCTGCCGCTCCGCGTCCTGCGCGTTGAACCACTCCAGCGTCTCGCGCGCCGTCTGCTCCAGCGGCCGCATCTCGAATCCCGCCGCGAAGGCCTTGTCGCCATTCACCTGCATCATGCCCAGGTAGTCCCCCGTGGGTTCCACCCAGTAGGTGACGACGAAATGCCCCTGCTCCAGCAGGAAGGCCGCGTCGACCCAGGTCAGCGTCGCGTCGGAACCCACCGCGTCCCGGGTCCGCTCCAGCAGGCCGCCCATGGTGAGCGGTTCGCGCGGGCCGACCACGTTCATGGTGCCGGCCAGGTCGTCCTCGACCGCCTTGATCATGAAGGCGCCCAGGTCGCGCACGTCCACATGCTGCATCGGGTCGCTCGGGTTGCCGGGTGCGAGAACCTCGCCGCCGCGCGCCATCCGCACCGGCCAGTAGGTGTAGCGGTCGGTGGGGTCGCCGGGCCCGATGATGTAGGTGGGACGGACGACCAGGTGGCTGTCCGGGAAGACCTTGCGCGCCTCCTCCTCGGCCAGCGCCTTGAGCGCGCCGAAGGTCCGCCCGTCGACGACCTCGGTTTCGGGGTCCTCGATGGTGTCCGTCGGGCCGTCCTCGTGGATGTCGGTCGTCAGGTACGGAACGTAGACGCCCGTCGACGAGACGAAGACGTACTTCCCCACCGAGCCCTGAAGCGCCTCGGCCGATAGCCGCACCCAGCGGGGAATGTTGGCCGGATTGTCGATCACGACATCCCACTCCCTGCCCGCGAGCGCGGCCAGGTCCCCGTTGCGGTCGCCGATCAGCGTCTCCAGCTCCGGGAAGAGGTCCGGGTTCGTGATGCCGCGGTTGAAGAGGGTGACTTCGTGGCCGCGATCCACGGCGGCCCGCACCTGGTGCGGACCGATGAAGTTGGTGCCGCCCAGGATGAGGATTCGGAGGGGGGCCGGCGCGTCGTCGGACGGCGCGGCGCAGCCGGTCGCGGCCAGGCTCAGGCCGCCGACCGCGACGGTGGCGGTTGTCTGGACGAATTCGCGTCGGGAGAGGTTGATGGTCATGGTTCGCTCGTCGTGGTGGGGATGGGTGGGGCTGATAGCTTTACCGCCACAATGACCCGCTTCGACGAAGATCACAAGCACAGGGCGGACAACGCCCCGGACCCGTCAACCAAGCAATCGGCCGAGACCTGGTGGGAAGTCCTCGTCCATTCGGTGAAGGGCACCGGGGGGGACCCAACGCGCGGCCCGCTCCGGCGCGCCGTCATCCTCCTGGCGATCCCGATGGTGCTCGAGATGGTCATGGAGTCGCTCTTCGCGGTCGTCGACATCTACTTCGTCTCGAAGCTGGGCGACCACGCGATGGCGGGCGTGGCGCTCACCGAGTCCGGCATCACGATCATCTACACAATGGCGGCCGGGCTGAGCATCGGGGTCACGGCGATGGTGGCGCGGCGGGTGGGCGAGGGGGACCGTGACGGGGCGGCGCGGGCGGCGGCGCAGGCCATCTTCGTGGGGGTCCTCGTCGCGCTCGTCTTCGGCGTGTGCGGCGTGGTCTTCGCTGCCGACATCCTGAGCGTCATGGGCGCGGACCCCGAGGTCGTGGCCGTCGGCCTCCCCTACACGCGGATCATGTTCGGCGGCAACATCGTGATCCTCCTGCTCTTCCTGCTGAACGCGGCCTTCCGCGGGGCGGGCGACGCCGCGATCGCCATGCGCGTGCTCTGGATCGCGAACGGGCTCAACATCGTGCTCGACCCGCTTCTGATCTTCGGCGTGGGACCGTTTCCGGAACTGGGCGTGAAGGGCGCGGCGATCGCGACGACCATCGGGCGCGGCGTCGCCGTGCTCGTCCAGCTCTACACCCTGCTGCGCCTCGGGGGGACGCTCCGCATCCGCCGCCCCCACCTGCGCGTGCAACCCGCCATCATGGCGCGCCTCGTCCGCCTCTCCGCGACGGGCACCCTCCAGACCTTCATCGCCACGGCGAGCTGGATCGGCCTCATCCGGGTCACGGCCGAGTTCGGCGCCGAGGCGCTGGCCGGGTACGTGATCGCGATCCGCATCATCCTCTTCGCGATCCTGCCCGCGTGGGGACTCTCCAACGCCGCGGCCACCATGGTCGGCCAGGGACTGGGAGCCGGCGATCCGGACCGGGCGGAGCGCGCGGTGTGGATCTCCTGCAAGCTGAACCTGGCCTTTCTGGGGGCAGTGGGGCTCGTCTTCCTCATCTTCGCCCCGCAAATCGTCAGCATCTTCGGTGGGACCGGCGCGGCCACGGCTACCGCCGTCGACGGCCTCCGCATCGTGTCGATCGGCTTCGTCTTCTATGCATACGGCATGGTGCTCACCTCGGCCTTCAACGGCGCGGGCGCGGTGTGGACCCCCACCATCCTGAACTTCTTCTGCTTCTGGCTCTGGGAGATACCGCTCGCGTGGACGCTCGCCTTCCCCGTCGGGATGGGGCCCAACGGCGTCTTCATCGCCATGACGGTGTCGTTCTCGACGCTGGCGGTGGTGAGTGCGATCCTCTTCAAGCGGGGAACGTGGCGGAAGGCCGCAGTGTAGGGGACAGAGGCACCAGGCATCCCATTGCCGCAGGGCGGACCCTGGGCCAGATTCCCCACCCCGCAAGCCTCCGAAGCCCACCGATGACCATGCCGCCAACCAGAGCAACGCCACGAACACCGCTGACCGCCATCGCCGTCCTCGCCACGGCCGCCTGCGCCACCCCCGCCCCACTCACCCTGGACGCTTTCCTGCCCACTCCCGACCCGGTCTGCTACGACCGCACCACCCAGCCCCAGACCGCCGTCGTCGACACGCATCTCCACTTCCGCCCCTTCGGCGGCCCTCCCGTCCCCTTCGACGAAGTCATGGGCTACCTGCGCGAGACCGGCGTCCGTTTCGTGAACATCTACGGCATCGGCCAGATGCTGCCGCTGGACGCGGACTGCACCTACTACCTCAACTGCCCGGGAACGCCGGTCGTCCCCACCCTCAAGAACGATTTCGCCAACGCGGCCAACCTCGTCGCCAGTCCCCCGCCTGGCATCCACGCGACCCTGGCGATGACCTTCCCCGACCTGTCGCGCCCCGAAACGATCCTCCCCGCCATCGAACTCCTCGACCGCGAGTACCCGGGGATGTTTCGCTGGATGGGCGAGGTGAACCTGGTCAAGCAGGCGCTCTTCGGAAACGCGCACCGGGCAGTGCCAATGGACGCGATCGCCAGGTGGGCCCCCTTCATGGAAGTGCTGCGCGAACGCGGCATCCCCATCGCCATTCACTCGGATCTGGGCAGTGACGAGCAACCGACGCGGTATCTCCCCCACATGCAGGAGGTGCTTGACCGCTACCCGGACAACAGGATCGTGTGGATGCACATGGGGCTGTCGCTGGAGCTCAAGACGCTCCCCGCCGCCGAGCACATCGCGCTCATGTCCTCCTTGCTGGACCGCCACCCCAACCTCCTGCTCGACATCACCTGGCGAATCATCGACGACAACTACTTCTCAATGGAAGAGAACCAGCCGCTCTACGTGGACTTCCTCAACAAGTACTCGAACCGGATCCTGCCGGGGACGGATTTTCTGGCGTCGTCGAACAAGGACTTCGAGGTCTACAGGGAGGAACTGGCGGTAACCAGCCGGATCCTCGCCTTCCTGAACGACGAGGCGTTCCGGAACATCGCGCTGGGCGAAAACTACTTCCGGCTGCTCGGGATCGAGTACAGGGCGCCGGCGGTGTGCGGGGCCGGGCAGTCCGGGTGATTCGCCCGGTCAGCTTTCCATCATGACCAGGATCGCCCCGTTCATGTAGCCCGTACCGAATCGCGTCGTCGCATCGGGACCGTTCAGGTACCGCATCTCCCGGATATCGACGGCATTGATCTGGTCCAGCTCGCCGAGGCTCTGCAGGGGCACGCCGTTCAGGTGTACCCTGGGATTTCTCGAACCACCCCCGTCGACCGCAATGCCGGGCCTGCTTCCGGTTCGCAGCCAGTTGGGGCGAAGGCGGCGAATCGCCTCGAGGGCGGTGAGGTCGGGCAGGTTCTGGAGCTCCCAGTTGCCGATCAGGTTGGGATTCGCGCCCGAGCCGGAGGTGGCACGGCCCGGATAGCACGCGCTCAGAACGCCGAGGAGCAGGACAAGACAAAAGAGAGTGACGCCAGCCCGGTGATATCGCATCGTTTACTCCTAATCTGAAAAACGGAAACCTCCGGCGCCCACCCGACCTGTTCCGGCCGGGTGGGCGCCTTGTTGTCTGGTTGCGCCGATCCGGGCAGCTACCCGGACGACCTGCTTCCGGCGAAGGGGGTCAACATCAGTTGATCCCGGGGCAGTTGTAATCCGGATTCGCGTCGCACTCGATGTCCGCGATCGGCATGCAGTACACCACCCTGGACAGCCCGTTCTCGGCCGTCACCCGGGTGTTGATCACATGCTGATCGCGAATGTACGGGTGCTGCCACCGTCTCATGTCCGCAAAGCGCCGGCCTTCCAGGTGCATGAGCGTGTAGCGCTCTCCGTCCAGGATCGACCAGGCATCGTCCAGGGCGTTGGGGTACTCCAGGGCACCGGCGCTCGTCGGCGTTTCGATGTGCTCCATGCCATACACGTCGCGTCCCTGGTTCACCAGGCTCGCGAATTCCCCGAGGTTGCCGTCCAGCAGCGCCTTCTCCGCGCGGATGAGAAGCATCTCCGTGCCCCGCACCATCGGGAAGTCGGCATCCTCGCCGGTCTCGCCGTCCGGTCGGGTGAGCAGGCCGGGGACTTCGGATTTCTGGGAGCCGTAGAGCGGCATGCGGTTGCTCTCGGCGCGGAACTCACGGCCATAACCCACGACGCCGTCGCACCGGCCAGTGCGACGGATATCCCCCGGGGACCCATGGACCGTCCGCAGTGTATCGGACCGCCACTCGCCGCACTTGATCCAGGGCGCCCGGGGGTCGTCCTGGAAGACCCGGTGCAGCGGCGTGTTCCAGAGCGTAAAGTCGTCGTTCTGGAAGGAGACGTCGAACCAGCCGTTCTGCTCCACCACCGGATCGGAGTGGGTGTAGAGGATGAAGTCGTCGGGAACCTCCGCGGCGTGCTGCACCGCCAGGTCCCAGTCACCCATCAGCACCGCCGCCTGGGCGATGCCGCCGTGGGCGGCGTACAGGATCTTCTGCGGGTCGAAGATGCGCAGGTCTCCATCGGGGATGGTCGCTCCGGACGCCACCGCCGCCTCGGCCACCGCGAGCGCGTTCTGGTGGGCGTTGATCGATCTCCTCATGATCGAGTCGATCCCGACGGTCTGCGAGCCGTCGTAGATGTCGTTCGGTCCGATGAGTGGCCCGGCGCCCGGACCGTAGGTGTAGATGGACTCGCAGAACAGCTCGCCCATCAGGCGCTCCGCCCACCCGGAAATGAGCCAGGAACGGGCGGTCAGGGGATGGGCGGCGGCCTCGTCGCCGAATACGTTGCCAAGCACATGCACGCCGTAGTAACCCGCCCACGCTGCCTCGTGCGACTGCGTCCACGGGAAATTCCCCGGGCGGTCGGAGTAGTTGCGGTACTCCAGGATCTCTTCGCCGCTGGAGCTGAGGCCGTCGTTGTTGAAGTCGTCGGTTGCGGAGCCCACGTACCACCAGACCCCGCTGAAGTCACGGAAGTTGTCGTGGAGCTCGGAGTTGATCCCCCGGACGAACGGTACCATCAGGTTCGGATCCTCGATGTCCTCTTCGAGGATCACGCCCGTGATCCGGGTCTCGACACATCCGGTGATCGCAAGTGCTGCTGCGACACCCAGGAGTCCGAGGAGCCAGCTCCCTCGCTTCTGAATCGTGTTCATTGCTAGTCTCCTTGGTCCGGTCAGAAGTTGAGCCGCAGGTTCACCGAGAACTGCCTGGCCGCCGGGATGATGTAGCCGTTGCCCCGGGCCGTCTGGTTGGCAGGCGAGATCAGCGCGTCGGGGTGCAACCCCGAGAATCTCGTGAACATGAACAGGTTCGTCGCCCGTAGCTGGACCGTGGCGCCCGTGATGCGACCCGGGAGCCATTCCCGCGGCATCCGGTAGGACAGGCTCGCGGACTGGAGCCGGAAATAGTCGGCCGGCTCCATCCAGTCTTCGTTGTCGGACTCGTTCTCCCAGCACTGTCCGATCTCCTTCGCCGTGTATTGGGCGTACAGGCTCGGATCGTTTGCGGCGACACCGGCATTCACGGCGTTGTTGATCGGCCAGCAGGGCGGCCAAAGGCCGTCGACCGCCAACTCCTGGGCCATGTCGTCGTAGAGCCAGTGCCCCATCTGCGCCACGCCGAACACGTCGAGGACGAAATTGCTGAAGAGGGTGGCCCTGGCGCCTATCGACGCCTCGTGCGGCGCCCGGCTGGGCGCGTAGTAGAAGGTGTCGGGATGGTTCTCAATCTCGACGCCGTCCAGGACGCAGTCCGAGTCGTCCGTGTAGATCGGAAGCACACCCAGCTCGTCCGGATTGCACATCTTCTTCCCGTACAGCGCCGGAATCGGCCGGTCCCTTCGGTACCGGTTCAGATAGCTGAAGCTGAACTGTTCGAACTGCGGGCTTCCCAGGTCGACCATTGTGGTCTGGTTGTACTGGTAGTTCGCGTTGAGGCTCACGCGGCTGTTGAAGCCTTCGAAGACCAGGAAGTCGGTGCCGATCTCGATGCCCCTGCTCTGCCAGATGCCGATGTTCTGCGGAATGGACTCGTTGACGCCGTTGGATGGCGGTGGGGCCGCGTAGATCAGCCCGTCGTAGGTCTTGCGGTGGTAGTAGGTGCCGTTGAGGGCCAGGATGCCGTCGAAGAGGGAGGCGTCGAAGCCGGCTTCATACTCCCTGGACCGCTCGGGACCCAGCCCGAGGTTGGCCAGGTTCAGGATGATGAAGCCCAGGTCGTTCTCGTCGGCCAGAGTCCCGATCTGAAAGGTGGTCACCGAGCCGTTGGCCGGCGGCGCCTCGCCGGAATGGCCGTACGCCCCCCGCAGGCGGAAGGTCTCCCACCAGGCCGGCCAGCCGCCGTGGTCGGATACGGTATAGGTGGCCTGGGCCTTCGGGTATATCGTAAACCGGGTATCGCGGGTGTAGTCTTCGCCGAAGGAGCTGTGCGTATCGGCGCGGATGCCCCCGGTTATGAAGAGTCGGTTCTTCCAGCCGAACTGCTCCTGAACGTAGAACCCTCCACCTTCGGTCGCGCTGCGGTCCTCGTTGTAGTTCGTGACGTCTGCCGCGTTTTCCAGCACCTTCGCACCGGGCCCGACGAAACCCTGCACGTCGGTCCGGTTGCCCAAGTGCTCGTTCTGGTTGTACTGGATCCCGACGGAAGTCGTGGCGCTGATATCATCCGAAAACCGGTGCAGGTAGTTGGAGCCGTAGGACAGCGTGATCACCCGCCGGTTCTCGATGTCCACGGTCCGTGTGCCCAGGGGGTTGTTCCAGAAGAGCCAGGGCCGCTGCGTGATGTAGTGGGAATTCGAGTAGTCCAGGCCGAATGTCAGGTTGTGCCGCATGTTGGCCCTGGGTGTCCAGTCGAGGGTCGCGCTGGTGTTGAAGTGGTTGATCACCTGGTCCTGCGTGAGGTCCAGCACCGCCGAATCGTCGTTGTCCGGCGTCTCCCCTTCGGCGCCGCGGGCCACGTTGAAGAGCAGCCCTTCGGCATTGTCGCCGTTGGGGATCCAGGCGATGTCCCGGCGCGTGTAGAAGTTGTTGACGTTGATCTTGAAGTTCTCGAATCCGGTGAAAGTGAAGTTCGCCCGGACATTGACATCCTCCGACTGGTTCGGAGCGATGACCCCCTCGGTGACGCCATAGGCCCCGGAGGCGAAATACGTGACCTCCTGGCTCCCGCCCCTGACGGACATGGAATAGTCCTGGACGTGGGCGTTCCGCAGCCAGCTGCCGCTGGCGGGACAGCCGGGGTCTCCGATGAGGTTGCCGTCGTCGTCGACATTGAAGTGGTAGCCCTGCTCGAGGGAGTGGGTGAACTGGCGGGTGCAGTCGTTCACCCGGAGACCGGTGGGGTCCACCTCGGGACCCACGTGTCCCACGCGCTGGATGGCCTGGTTGACGCTCATGGTCCACCGCGGCGCACCGGGCGCCCCCCTCTTGGTGAAGATCTGGATCACTCCGGCGCTGGCGTCCGTGCCGTAGATGCTCGATGCCGCGGGCCCCTTGATGATCTCGATCCTCTCGATGTCCTCCTCGCGGATGCTGCCGAGGAAGGTCGCGTGCTCCTGGGCTTCGCCGGTGGCGTCCTCCAGGGTGCCCGTCGGCATGCGCACGCCGTCGACGTAGATGAGCGGGCGGTTGCGCCCGTTCACGGAGTTGGTGCCCCGAAGCAGGATGTCGGATCCCGCGCCGGCCGTCCCGGAAGCCCCCGTGACGCTCAATCCCAGGGCGCGGCCACGGAGCGCGTCCTCCAGGTTGATGGCCCCGGCATAGGCGAGTTCCTCGCCGGTGACAAGGGCGATGCTGTTGCCCACCTCCCGCTTCTGCGCCGCGATGGCCGTCCCCGTCACCACCACTCCCTCCAGCTCGACAGCCCGGGGGAACATGTTGATGTCGATGACCTCGGACGCGTCGGCCGCGATCGTCACTTCCCGGCGCTCCTCCCGGAGGCCGATCAGCTGAGCCACCAGCTCGTACTCGCCGGGTGGCACGTTCAGGATGAGGTAGCGGCCCTGGTTGTTGGAGGCGACCCGGTGGTCGGTGCCGTCGAGGAAGACCGCGACGTTGGAGAGGGGTTCACCGCTTTCGCCATTGACGAGCACGCCGGTGACCGACCCCGTCTGTGCCGACAGGGGGGCGGTGAGAAGGGCGAGGGCCAGCGCCACCACCCCCAATCCGCCGCCTGTGGCTTTCCCCCGGAGTCCGGGGAGTCTCCCCGATTGTAGGGCGAACGAATGAATTGACATAGTTCCTCCTTCGCGGATGGGTACGGCTGAAGCCCCGGATGGCATGGTGTCCGCCGTCCTGGACTGTCTTCGGTCGTGGGAGAATCGAGAGCAGGAGTCGGCCGGCAAACCCATGGCACCAGGGCGCGCTACGCCGGTGACCGTCTGCCCCGCAAGGCGGGCCGGGCAGTAGAGCATCGCCAAACTCCTTTCGAGATGAGGCCGGGGCTGAGTCTTACGCCCTTTACCGCCGCCCCGTTACAGGCTCATCTCCGTGTGGGAATACTACGGTACGCCAGCGACCGGGCGCAAGCAGATTCCGGGGTTGCCGCAGTCCGAGATTCTGCCGCGGACTACGGAAGGGGGCCGCCGTCGCCCTCCCAGGGGTTGACGATGGCGACCTTGATCCCCGCGAAGTCACGGACATTCCTCGTCACCAGCTGCCCGCCCCGGGACCTGGCGATGGCCGCGATCTGGCAGTCGGCCTGTGAGATCGGTCTGCCCGCGCGTTTTCGCGCGGCGGCGATCTCCGCGTACTGCCGGGCGGCTGAGCTATCGAACGGCAGCAGCCGGTTTGCGAAGCGTCTGCGAAACGTCCGATCTGCCGCGACAGCTAGGCGCTGTCTGCGCTTCCCCTCCGGTAGAAAGGCAATGCCGACCAGGACCTCGGCCTCAGTCACCGCCGTAACGAAAAAATCGTGCCGGAAGCGGTCGTCAACCCAGCGTAGAACTGCGGGGTGCGGGCGATCCAGCATGAGTTCCGAGACGACGTTCGTGTCGAGAACGAACATCCCCGCTCAGCCGAAGTCCGGCGGTTCGCGCATCGGCTCCCGCGGCGGGATTTCAAGTTCTACCCCGCCAAGGGGCCGAAAAAGCTCGTGAATCGCTGTCCCAAGTCCCTTTTCCGAAGACTCGAGCTCAACCGCTTCGTCCCCCACGACCTTCCCCGGATTCATGATCCCCTCCGGGTCCAGCGCCGCCTTCACCGCGCGCATCACCCCCACCCCCACAGCCCCGAACTCCTCACGTAAGAATTTAATCTTACCCATCCCGATCCCGTGTTCTCCCGTGCACGTCCCCTCCATGGCCAGCGCGCGCCTCACGATGCGCCCGTTGAAGGCCTCCGCCTCGGCCAACTCCGCCTCACTGTCCGAGTCGATCAGGAAGACGGCGTGGAAGTTCCCGTCGCCGATGTGCCCGACGATGCCCCATGGGATCGAGGCGGTCATCATGTCGTCGCGGGTCTCTGCGATGCACTGCGCCAGCCTCGAAACCGGGACGCAGACGTCGCTGGTCAGCCCGTGGGAGCCGGGCCGCAGCGCCAGGATCGCGGGGTAGACGTCGTGCCGGGCCTTCCACAGCCGCGCCCGCTCCTCCTGCCTGCGCGCTTGGCGGAAGGCCGTGCCACCGAGCCCGCGGCAGATCTCCTCGATGGTGGCGCCGTGGGCCCGCACTTCGGCCTCGGTGCCGTGGAACTCGAAGAACACCGTCGGGACCTCGTCGTAGTCGAAGCCTGAATGAAGGTTGACGGCCTTGACGGCGGTCGCGTCGAGCAGCTCCGCGCGGGCGACGGGCACCCCGAGCTGCACCCCTTCCACCACGGACTGCACGGCTTCGTCGAGGCCTCGAAAGGCACACACGGCGGCGGCCATCGCCTCGGGAACCGGGTGGAGGCGCACCGTGAGCTCGGTGATCACACCCAGGGTGCCTTCCGAGCCAACGAGGAGATGGGTGAGATCGTACCCGGCCGAGGACTTCCTCGCCCGGCCCCCGGTCCGCATCACCTCGCCGCTCGCCAGCACGGCCGTGAGCGAGACCACGTTGTCGCGCATGGTGCCGTACCGCACGGTGGTCGTCCCCGACGCGCCGGTGGCCGCCATCCCGCCGAGCGTCGCGTCGGCCCCCGGATCGACCGGGAAGAAGAGCCCCGTGCCGCGGAGTTCACGGTCCAGCTGCAGCCGCGTCACCCCGGCCTCCACCGTCGCGTCCAGGTCGTCGGGACGGACGGCCAGCACGCGGTTCATCCCGGTCATGTCGATCGAGATCCCGCCGTGGAGCGCCTGCACGTGACCCTCGATCGAGGTGCCGGCCCCGAAGGGGATGACCGGGGTGCGGTGACGCGCGCAGGCTCGCACGGTGAAGGCGACATCTTCGGTGGATTGGGCGAAGACGACGGCGTCCGGGGGGACGGTGGGGTGGTGGGAGTCGTCCTTGCCGTGGTGGCCGCGGACGGCGACGGCGGTGGAGTAGCGGTCGCCGAAACGGGCGCGGAGTTCGTCGTGGAGTGGGGTGGTGACGGTCATTTCGGCCTTCAGGGACAGATCTTGTCCATGAAGTCACGGGGGCGAGTCACGACCACGTTCCGGTAGGGAGAGGTCGCCAGCAGGGCGCGGTCTCCGCTCACGACGTATTCGGCCCCCGTCGCGCCACGCCGAAAGCACATCCCCCGGTGGTCCGCCGAAGAACACACCCGAGATGAAGACGTTGGTATCGATTACGACCTTCACGGCGAGCGCACGGCGCGAATCGCCTCCGCGATGTCGGATCTGCGCAGTCCAGCGCGCCGGGCACCTTCTCGCGCCTTCGCGACGACTTCATCGAATTCCTGCATCGAAGGCGCTTCGATCACCTTGAGGACAACCGTTCCGTCTTCGCCGAGCACCAGGAACTCCGTGCCGGGTTCGAGTCCCAGTCTCAGTCGGATCGCTTCGGGAATAACGATCTGCCCCCTCGATGACAGCCTGGTTGTCGCGAAATCGTTCATGCACGAATCTTACTGATAAGACAGTTTTGCGTCAACCGGCGATGGCAACCAAGGCCTGACGGGCTCCCGCAGGAACAGGGTCAAGTCCGTGGACGACCAGGGGAACAGGGTGTCGGAGGACCGCGAGGTGGTCGGCTGGAACATCCTGCGCCGACACTGCGACACCTTGCGGAATCCCGAGAACGACGAGTACCCGAGCACACCGCCGAGGACGAGGCCGATCCTCACCTCATTCCCCTCCGAACTGAAGATGGCGGTGGCAGCTCCGGCGGTGGCCCCGATGGCATCCACGAAGGGCATGGTCCTGTCGACGGTGCACGCTCCCTCGGGAACCGGCTCGTTGGCCGGGATGAAGTCCGGCGGGCCGTCCACGAGGACCAGCGAGCAACCGGAGGTGAGAAGTAGGAGGAGTCCGTAGACAAACCCGCGCGAGCACCGAGAGCGGTGAGGCGCCGGGCTGGCAAGGCGCGACGAGAGGGGAATAGCAGAGCTATTCGCCCGAGGAGCAACGCCGTGCGAAGCGGTCCAGCGCGGATGCATCGCCGGTCGAATGCCGTGTGGGTTTTGTCTGCGGGCTCCCAGGGCGGTCAGCAGCAGTTTCGGGAACATGAGGTGATCTCCCGTTCGAGGTCGATGGTGGTGCCCGGGGTTTTGTCCGCAGGCTGCCTGCCATCTGGATACGCAGGGAAAATGGCGGTCGATCACCTGTGGTTGTCAATCGGATGAGCGGACGGGACCGAACGTGGCGGTGGAGCTGCGGATCACTTCGGAGTGGCCTCAGCAGTTGCCGGGCGGGCAAACGCGGTGGAAAATTGACATTACGGTTTTTATTCGGTATCTTGTCCGGCCCATGTCCACCGTATCGAAGTCGAAGCGGGAGACCGCGGAGGCGCTCCGCCGGGCGATTCAGGGAATCGAGGAAGCCGGATCGCCGGGCCGGCCGCGTCTGCCGCTGGGCGTCCCCGAGATCGACCGGGTCCTCCCGGGCGGGGGACTCCGTGCGGGCTGCATCCACGAGGTGACGGGCGACGAGGCCGCCACCGGTTTCTGTGCCGCCCTGCTTGCGCGCGCCGGGAGTGGTGGGGGCGGCGGAGGGGGGCGGGGGGGATCGCTGTTGTGGCTCGCACGGGGGGACGACCTGTACGCGCCGGGTCTGGTGCGTTACGGGATCGGGGCGGGGCGGCTGCTGGTCGTGTCGGGGCTGCGCCGCCGGGCCGACATGTTGTGGGCCATGGAGGAAGCGCTGCGCTGCCGGGCCGTGCGGGGGGTGGTGGCCGAGACCGGGGGAATCGGGCTTGCGGCGGGGCGGCGCCTGATGCTGGCCGCCGAGGGGACGGGGGTGGTGGGGTTGATGCTGGCGCGCGAGGGCGGGGGGAGGCGGGGTGGGGCGGGGGTGGCGGCCAGTCGGTGGCGGGTCACAGCCGTGGCGGGCGGGGAGGCAGCCGGCAGAGCCGGGGTGCGATACCGGATGCCGGACAATCGGGAGCAGTCGGAACCGAACCGGGCCAGGTGGCGTGTCGAGTTGCTGCACTGCCGCGGCGGCAAGCCGGCCGAGTGGACCGTGGCGTGGGGGGACGACACCTGTAGAGTGGTGCCGTCCCCCGCTTCCATCGTTGGGCGGGCGATGCGCCGCGCGGGCTGAGCGGCCGCCACCGGCTCCCTGGCGCGTACCGGACCGCGTACGACACCAGGGAGCCGCCCCCCCGTCAGCGTTTGATCCGGAGCTCGTACTCCGACAGGTCCTTGAGCGTGTGATCCTCCCCGCCAACCTGCAGGAGGCGCACCCGGTACTGCGCGTGGAGATTTCGGTCCGGCACCCGGAATCGTACGACGGGCCCGGTTGCGAGTTCTCCCGCAACGACGATCTGCCGCGGTGAACCGGCCTCCGACTGGAACATCTCGAAGCCCGGCGCCTGCACCGAATCGATGCCGGGGCCCTCCACAACCAGCAGGGCACCCGCGTCGCGGGCCGATGGCGGCGCTGTCAATTGCACCGTCAGGAATCCGGGATCCGGATCCGTCGCCGTGGGCTGTGCGACATCGTCGGCGCACGCCCAGGTCACGCTCGCGACGAGCATCAGGGCGAGTCCGTACCAGGAACGGCCCGGGCGGCGGCGCTGCCGGCGGGTTCGCTTGCGCCCTCTCGCCGCGGAACCATTGCCGCGTCGCCGCCGGTTGGTTCCCCCGCCACGTGCGCCCATGCCTCCAGCGGCCAGGGCAGCCGCCGTCCCGGGAACCGCGCTCGCAGATGTCTGCCCGCATCCCGCTTCACCACGCCGGCAGCGCTCGATCCACGAGAGCAGATCACCCAGATCGTAATCCCCATTGCTGTTGCCGAGCCGGTCCAGCGCTTCGAGCTGGGCATCGCTCAGGTCCCCTTCGCCGAAGAGCACGGCAGCGGCCTCTTCCGGGCTCACGTCCTCGACCAGGCTCAGCGCCTCGTCCTCCGACATGCCCTGCACATAGCCCCCACCGGTGTCCTTCACCCTGACCACCACTCTGGCAGTGCGTCCTTCATAGCCGCCTCCCCACGCTCGCACCGTCAGCCTCACCGTCTCGTCCGCCGTGTTCGCGTCGCTGCCCGCGGTCACGTCCATCCCCCGCCCCACCCTCCAGAACCGCGGCACGACCATCAGGGTCTCCGGCTCCAATTCGACTTCCGTACCCGCCATCCCGCTCACCGTCACCTTGACCGTGTCCGTCGGGGCGCTGGTCAGCACGACCAGGAACAACGCCCCCTCCGCATCCCCTTCATCCACCGTCAACTCGGTCGGAGCCACAAGCATGCGGTTCGGCGGGAACCTGACCCACAGGCTGTTGGCTCCCAGCTGGTTCCCATCGCCCGTGCCCACGGATGTGGTCTGACCGGGGAAGATGAGAATCGACAGGAGTCCCTTCTGCGTCGGCATCATCTCGACCGTGTACTCGAGTCCCGCACGAACTTCGGTGAAGTTCCACAGGTGCACCCCGATGTTCGTCGAGTCTTCCGTCGTGCCGGCTTGCGTCTGCCAGCGGATATCCTCTTTCGTGAACCCTGCGACGCGTTCGCTGAAGGTGAAGCGTGTCGTGAAGGGACCCGTCGCAGTACCGGCGGTATAGTCATCGTCCGGCGGCTCGACTCCCTCGAAGGTGATCTCCACTCTGGGGCCCGGGAATCGGTCGATGATGCGGATGGTTTCGCTGACGGTCGCCGCACCGTCGTGGGAGATCGAGATCCGGATCTCTTCGTCGCCTTCCTCACGGTCGTCGTCGAGTGCCGTGAAGGTCATGTCGAGGGAACTGGCGTCGGCCGACAGCGTCACCTGGTGGCCATCGGCCTCTTCGTCGGCGTCGGCAGGCGTCACCGTGTAGTCGTGCCCCGGGATCGCGTCGCCACGGAGTCTGAAAGTCAGGATCTGGTCAGCGGCGAAGGTCTTGCCGTTGGTGATCGAGAGGGTCGCGGTGGACGAGGTTTCGCCTTCTTCGTGGATTTCGTCCTCGGTCACCGACAGCGCGAAGGCGGGGATGTCCTCGTCGTCGTTGATTTCCACCGGGGTCGCGCAGCTGTCCTGACATGCCTCGCCCTGGACGTCCGAGAGCTGCACTTCGCTCGACAGTCCGGGAGACATTTGAAGCAGCAAGACGAAGTGCTCGTCGCCCTCGCGCACGACGTCGTCGACCAGGGTGAGCGGCAGCAACGGCCGCGCCTGCCACGTGCCGCCTGTGAGCGTGAAATCCTCCTCCTGCACGGTGATCGTCTCGCTCACGGCCTCGTAGTCCCCGGGCGAAGCAGCGGTCCCGCCCCTGGAGGTCACCGCGAACGCGAACGTTGCCCCGCGCGGCATCCCGGCGGCCGCCCGTGCTACAAACCCTATGGACGCATCCTCCTCGTCCTCCGCGAACCGATAGGATGCCTCGGCAAACAACACCTTGATCGCCGGGCCTTCCTGAGAGACCACGAACACGGTCGCCGCCGCGTCCCCCGTGTCGTAGCCGCTCACGGAGTCGACCGTCGCCGTGAGGGCGCCGTTCACCGTGACATCCGACGAGAACAGGGCCCGGAACAGGCTGAGTCTCGCGACGCTCCCACCTGCCGCGAAGTTCAGCTGGAATGAGGTGCGCGACAGCCAGTTCTGCTCCTGTGCGAGTTGCAGAGTCACGGCCAGCGGATCATCCAGCGGCGCCTCGCGGGTGGCGGTGAGCACCAGCGTTTCCAGGCCCGCGATGATCGTGTCGCGGCTCGCGGCCATGGTGATCTTCGGCATCGTATCCTGGTTGAGGGTCCCGTCCGCCGAGGTCGAGTCTTCCGGCATGCCAAGCGAGAACGTCACCACCGGATCTTTCCGCGAGATGACGTGAACCACCGCCTTCGCATTGGCCGTCTCGTAATCGTCGTCGGTCTGGGGATCCAGTGTATCCGTGGAAGCCGTTCCGGCCCAGGCGGGCGCGGCGGCAGCAACGGACAGCGTCAAAAGCAGCTTCCTTGTCATTGTAGTCCTGCCTTTCTCGCACCGGGTCGGGCTGCGTCGCAGCGGACCCGGGAAATCGTGATGGGATGGATACTTGCGTGATTTCGTACCGTTCGGGTAACGCTCGGTTCCACGGGTTCCCGGGTTCCCTTCCGCAAACCCTGACGTAACGTCAGGGTTGGGAGATCGGCCGACGAAATCGTCCCCTTGTCACCGAGGTGACGGCACCATCCGGACAACGCGACGGGGCCTGACTCCCCACCCCGCAGCCAGTGCTGCAACGGCGGAGAACCAGGCCCCGGCCGGCAGCCTGTGGCGAGCCCCACGCGCGACGCGCAGGGTCCGCCACAGACCGACCTCAGCGTGTGACCACCACTCGATACCCCGAAAGATCCCCGATCGTGTGGTCCTCACTCGATACCTGCAGGAGTCGGACCCGGTACAGCGCCTGAAGCCCCCGGTCCGGGACCTCGAATTGCACGATCGGCCCGGTTGAGAGCGCTCCTGTGACAACGATCCGCTGCGGCGAAGTGCTCTCCGAGTGGAACATCTCGAAACGGGAAGAGCGCACCGACTCGATGCCGGGACCTTCCACGACGAGCAACGTGCCCACGGCACGGGCCGCAGGTGGCACCGTCAACTCAATGGTCAGGAAACCGGGATCCCGCTCGGTCACCGAAGGCTGCAAGCCGTCGTCGGCGCACGCCCAGGTCACGCCGGCAAACAGCATGAGCGCGAGTCCGTACCAGGAGCGGCCCGCGTGGCTACGGACCCTCCGACCGCGCTTGCGCGCGCGCGGTGCGGAACGGTTGCCGCCACGGTTTCGCTGGCTGCTTCCACCGCCCTGGCCACCCGTGCCGGCGGCAGGCAGGGCCGCGCCCGCCCCGAAAGCCGAACCCGCGGACCCGGTCCCACAATCCGCCTCACCACTCCGGCATCGCTCGATCCACGACAGCAGGTCACCCAGGTCGTAGTCCCCGTTCCTGTTGCCCAGTTGGTCCAACGCGTCAAGCTGAGAATCGCTCAGATCCCCCTCGCCGAAGAGCGCGGCAGCCGCGGCGTCCGGGGTCACATCGTCGACCAGGGTCAGCGCCTCGTCCGAGGACATGCCCTGCATGGAGGCCGCGTCGTCATCCATGACGGTGACCACGACGTTCGCGTCGCGTCCGTCATAGCCTCCGCCCGACGGGCTGACTGTCAACGTCACCGTCTCGTTTGCGGTGTTCGCGTCGTGGCCGGCGCTCACATCCACTGACCGTCCCGACCTCCAGAATTTCCGCTTGATCTCGATCTCCGGCCAGTCGACCGACACCGCCGTGCCTTCCATTCCGCTCACCTTGACCGTTACGTCGGCGGAAGGCTCGCTGGTGAGCACGATCGCGACCTCCCTGGACGCACCCCCTTCATGCACGGCCAGTTCGGCGGGAGCCACCAGCAAACGGTCCCTGGGGAACCTGACGCCTACGGCGCCGATCCCCCACTGGTTGCCGGCCCCGGTGGCCTCTGAAGTGGCGGCGCCGCCCTCGACAATGATGTGCACCACACCCTTCTGAGTGGGCATCATCTCGACCGTGTACTCGACGCCCGCGCGGACTTCGGTGAAGTCCCACAGGAAGATTCCGATGGAAGTTCCGTCCTCCGTCGAACCCGCTCGGGTCTGCCAATCGAGGTCCTTCGCCTCGAAGCCCTCGACCGGTTCGCTGAAGACCAGGCGCGTCGTGAATGGACCCGTCGCGACTCCCTGGACGCCCGAATCGCTGGTCGCCTGGACCCCCTCGAAGGTCACCTTGACCGTCGGGCCCGGTTTCCGGTCCCGGATGCGGATGCTCCCACTACCGATTGCGTGGCTGTCGTGGGACGCCGAGACCCTGATTTCCTCGTCGGGGTCCTGGACGTCGTCGTCCTGTGCCTGGAAGGTCGCCTCCACCGTCTGCGAACCGGCCGACAACACCACCTGGTGGCCCGAAACCGACTCATCGGCGTCGGAGGGCGATATCCTGTAGTCGGCACCCGGAGTGGCCGAGCCGCCCAGCGCGAACGTCACCAACTGGTCGGTGGCGAAGACCTTGCCGTTGGTGATCGACACGGTCGCAACGGACGATGTCTCGCCTTCTTCTCTGATCTCGTCGGCACTGAGGCGCAGGTCCATCTCGGGAATGTCCTCGTCATCGGTGATATCCACCGGGGTCACGGCCCTTAGCCCCAGGTCGGCCTGGGCACCCCGGGCCTTCTCGAGCACCAGGTCGCAGGTCTCGTCGCCTTCACGGACCTCGTCGTCGAAGAGCGTCACCGGCATCGCGCGCCGTACCTGCCACGACCCGTTCCGGAAGGAGAAGTCCTCCTCCCGCAGGGTCATCTGCCGGCTCACGCCCTTGAAATCCTCGTCCGCGATCGCGGTTCCGCTCTGCGAGAACATCGAGAAGGAGACCGTCGTTCCACGCGGCATGCCCGGAGCCGCCTCCGCGATCAGGATCGCGGTCGCGTCGTCCCTGTCTTCCCCGAACCGGTAGGTGTCCTGGTCGAAGAACACCCTCACCGCGGGGCCTTCTTGCGAGACAACGTATACGGTCACGGTTGCATTGTCCGTATCGTAGCCGTCGACGGCGGCGACCGTCAGCGTTAGGTGGCCGCTCTGGACGACATCGGACGAGAAGGTGCCGTGGGGAATGGTCACGCTCGTGGTGGACGCGCCCGCCTCGAAGGTCACGGGGCAGGAGGTCCACGGCAGCCAATGCTGGTCCTGTGCCACCTGTACCGACAGGCGCAGCCTTTCACCCGAATCCTCCCGGGTCAGGGTCAGCACCAGGTCCTCCATGCTCCCGATGATCGTGTCGCGGCTCGCGGCCACGCCGATCTTCGGCAGCGGCATTTCCTGGTTCATGATTCCGACGGACTGCATGTCCCCGATCCCTTCGCCGTCGAGCGCCGCCGACACCTCGATCTTCTCGTTCGGATCGTCGACTTCGTCGCTCATCGCCTTGAGCGTCAAGCCGACCGAAGCCGCTTGCGCCGGCAGGACGACCTGGTAGCCCGGCATCCCGTCGTCGGCATCGGAGGGAGAGACCGCGTAGTCGGCGCCCATGGTGGCGTTTCCGTCCAGCCGGAAGGTCAACACCTGCTCGTCTTCAAAGCGAACGTCGTCGGTAATCGACACCATTGCCACGGACGACGTCTCTCCTTCTTCCATGATCTCGTCCGCACTCACGGACAGATCCATCGCGGGCATCTCCTCGTCGTCGGTGATGAGGACACGGTGCGTGCACCCGGGATCGCAATCGGTCCAGTCGCGGAACTGCGTGTATTGCACGAGCCCCGCGAACTCGGAATCCGCTTCCAGGACAACCTCGAAGACCTCATCGCCTTCCCGCAGGTCGTCGTCCAGGATCGGAACGGCGAAGTCGCCGCCACCCACCCAGGTGTCGTCGTAGCGTTCGAAGCTCGACTCGTCGATGGTCACAGCCCGGATCCTGGGCTCGTAGTCCCTGCCGGGTGTCGCGGTAAGCCCCGAATGCGATCCCTTTCCTCTGGTGGAGAACCGGGCTTCAAGCGACACGCCGCGGGGCAGTCCGTCCGCCATGACCGCAACCACATGTGTACCGGACGGCTGTCCCCCGTCTTCTCCGATCGAAAACTCGTCCCGGCCGACGAACAGCTTCACCAGGGGATCCGGGGAAGAGATGACCCAGACGCCCGCTCTCACCTTCTCGGCGCTGTAATCGTCGCCGTCCACTTCGACCACCTTGGCGATGATACAGCCCCACTTCGACACGTCCGGGTTGAACTGTGACCTGTGAACCCTGAGCACCGCGGTGGTCTCCCAGGGATAGAAGTACACATGGCGAGTCTGGGTGCTCCGGGTCAGCCAGTTCTCGTCCTGGTGCAGCCACAGTTTCACGTTCATTGCCTCGCCGGTCGAGTCGCGTTTCAGCTCGAAGCGCAGATCTTCCAGCCCTCCGAAGATCGTGTCGCGGGTGGCGGTGATGGTGAGTTTCGTGAGAGCCTCCGAGGTCGCCCCGGCGGCTTCCGTCCCGTTGTCGCTTCCAGCCACTGCCGATGTCCATTCGTTTCCGGACCCCACCATCGGTGGAGCGTCCTGGGCTTGAATGGGCTCAGCGTTCAGAACCGCGAGGACAACGGGGAGCAGCAGGAAAGCCGCCAGGTGGGCCGGACGATCCGCGAACCTCCAGCGCCGCGCGTGCACCGGACGCGGCATCGGAGCCGAGGGACCGGTGAACTCCCTGTGACCCTCTCCCTGCCTTCTTCCGTCATGGTTCTCTTCATTTGACATTGCATTTCTACCTTCCTCCGTGCCGGGTCGGTTCTCGGTCGTCGCCGACCCGAAAACCACGGTCTGATGGGCACTTGCGTGATCCCGTACCGATCAGGTAACGCCTGGTTCCCCGGGTTCCGGTGTTCCCGTGCAAACCCTGACGTTACGTTAGGGTTTGGGGTTGATTTTCGGCTTTTATTCGGTTATTGTTCACGGGCCATGTCTCTACAGCCCACATCCGCCCCCACGCGGGAGACGCCGACCCCGCCCATCCCACCCACCCCCCACCGCATCATTGCCCTGCGGCTGCCGTGGTGGCCCACCGAGAGACTGGTCCGCCGCTGCCCCGAGGCGCGCACCCACCCCTTCGTCACCACCGGCGAGAACCGGAACCGGCTGGTCATCGCCGCCGCCAATCCCCGCGCCGTCCGGGCCGGCCTCGCGCCCGGCATGCCCCTGGCCGACGGCCGCGCCATCGTGCCCGGAGTGGTCGTCCGTCCCTCCGACCCCACCGCCGATGCCCACGCGCTGGAGCGCCTGGCGCGGTGGGCCGACCGGTTCACCCCGCGCGTCATGCCCAACGGCGTGGACACGATCTTCCTGGACATCGCCGGCTGCGCCCGTCTCTTCGGCGGCGAGGAGGTGCTGCTGGCCTCGCTGCGGACCGCGCTCGAGGACTTCGGCCTGACCGTGCGGCTGGCGCTGGCCGACACCCCGGGCGCGGCCTGGGCGCTGGCCCACCACGGCGCCGACGACCCCGCCGTGGTGCCCGCCGGTGCCGGGCCCTCCGGGCTCATGGATGCGCTGGCCGACCTGCCCGTGGCCGCCCTGCGACTGAGTCCCGAAGTAGCGGACGGGCTCGTGTCCTTCGGTCTGGACAGAATCCGGACACTCTCCGTCATGGAATCCGCCAAGCTGATCCGGCGCTTCGGCGTGGAGCCGGTCAGGAGGCTTCAGCAGGCCCTGGGCCAGGTCGACGAGCCGATCGTCCCGCTCCGTCCCCTCCCCCCGCGCGAGGCCCACCGCGCCTTCGCCGAGCCGATCTCGACGCCGTCCGACATCCGCGCCGCGGTCGACGGCCTACTGGACGATCTCTGCCTGGAGCTGAGCCGCTCCGGCGAGGGGGCGCGCCGGCTGCACCTGGTCTGCCACCGGGTCGACGGCGATCGGCGCAGCCTCACGATCGGCACAAACCGGCCGCTCCGCCGCAAGAAGCCGCTCATGGGACTCTTCGCCGAAAAGCTGGAGCAGGTGGAGCCCGGCTTCGGGATCGACGAGATCACGTTGGCCACCGATGTGGTGGAGACGATTGAGGAGGTACAGGGGGGCTGGGGGGGCAACGATGAGGCCGGCCGCATGGCCCCGTTCTCCGCGC
This sequence comes from Longimicrobiales bacterium, assembly GCA_965211795.1. Taxonomy (GTDB): domain Bacteria; phylum Gemmatimonadota; class Gemmatimonadetes; order Longimicrobiales; family Gaopeijiaceae; genus Bin94. Next base: position 230,839 of record OZ242973.1, on the reverse strand, counting down.
GACACCGCGCAGCGGACGAGGAAGAGCTGGCGGACCTGCTCGACCGGCTGGGGAACCGGTTCGGGTTTGGCAGGATCGGGCGGCCGGTGCCGCAGCAGAGCTGGTTGCCGGAGCGGGCGGCTTTCCGTGAATCAGGCTCGCAGCCCGCAGCCGCGCCGGACTGGCCGGAGGACCGTCGCAGGCCGCTGCGGCTGCTCTCACCTCCGGAGCGGGTGGAGGTCGTCAGGCTGGGGTTCGGTGACCCGTCTCCGGCGACTCGGGGTGAAACGCCACGTCCCGCCGGAAGCGACGGCCTCTGCCACGGGCTGCGGGGGTTTCGCCGGCAGGGACGGTTCCACCAGCTGCGAATGGCCGAAGGACCCGAGCGGCTGGAGTGTGAATGGTGGCGCGAGGAGGTCCCGAGCCGAGACTACTACCTGGTCGAGGACGAGGAGGGGGGGCGGTACTGGTTGTTTCGGGAGGGTGGGGGGGGGTCGGTGGCGATGTCTCGCTGGTTTTTGCACGGGGTTTTCGGGTGAGGGGGATGGCGAAACCGGTCGCATCCCTGGGCCCTGAATTCACCAGGCCCAATCAAATATGGAATCGCCCGTTCAAGCCGCCCATCGTATTGACGGTGATCGACCGGGAGTGGCGCGATGGCACGGAAATAGCGGACCTTGGGGCGGATTCCTGGCGGGAATTCGGATGCGAATGTCCCAGGTCCGCCAGGTTCGCAAAGTGATCCTCAACTACCGACTGGGAGCACGAGAATGAGTCACCAGTACGAGGTTCTCATCCACTGGAGCGAAGAGGATTGCGCCTTCGTGGCCAAAGTGCCCGAACTTCCCGGATGCATGGCTCACGGCTCGACGAGAGCGACGGCTCGCGAGAACATCGAGCAGGCCATCACGCTTTGGCTCGATACCGCCAGGGAGTATGGCGATCCTGTTCCGGAGCCTCAAAGGGCGGGCGCGCCAACAGGCTGACTGCGGCCGTCGCACGTCCGCGGACCGGTCCAGGAGCGACACAATCCCGGAAGGCCACGGATCAAACAGGTAGTTGACCCCGACGGCCGTAGAGCGGCCCCCTATTCGATCTCGTAATCCAGCACCAGCGTATGCCCCCCCTCCGAATCCACATGGATCTCCATCGTCCCCGACAGGCCCGCCAACTCACCCGTCCCCGACCCCGGCACCACGTGCCCGGCGGTGCGCGGCGGCTCTCCGGCCCCGGCAATCCCCCAGTGGTGGAGCACGAACGTCCCTTCACGCCCACCGAGCGTCCCCGAGACCCGTTCCGACGCGAGATACCCCGCGTTCTCCAGGGGACCTTCGGCGCTGGCGCGGCACATCAGCAGCCGCACGCGGCCCTCGCCATCCAGATCGCCGTGGTAGCGCTTGACGACGTGTGCTTCCGAGAGGATGGGACCTTCGCCCTCTTCACCGTAGGGCAGGGTGTCCCAGCCGGTGACTTCGAAACTGGAGACGATCTTCATGGCGGGAGTCCTTGTGAGGGGGGATAAACTGATGCGAATAGTATATCACAGATGACATTTTGTAAACTTCTCTTTCCATAGTGAATCGCTTAGTGAATCGCCGAACTTGATATTCGGTATTTATTCGGTTATCATTCAGGGGCCATGTCCTCTGAACCCGCCTACGCCGAACTCCAGGTCACCAGCAACTTCTCCTTCCAGCGGGGCGCCTCCCACCCGGATGAGATGGTTGAGCGCGCGGCCGAACTGGGCTACCGCGCCCTCGCCCTGACCGACCGCAACACGCTGGCCGGGGTCGTGCGCGCCCACGAGGCCGCCGAGCGCACCGGCCTCCACTTCATCCCCGGCGCCCGCCTCGACCTTGCCGACGGCCCCAGCCTCCTCTGCCTCCCCACCACCCGGCACGGCTACGGCCGCCTCTCCCGCCTCATCACCACGGGACGCCGGCGCGCGCCCAAGGGCGAATGCCACCTCACCCGCGCGGACGTCATCGAGGCGGCAGACCCGGACGGCCACCTCTTCATCGCGGTGCCCCCCGTCACCCCCGACGATCACTTCGCCGACGACCTCGCCTGGTACCGCGACCACCTCCATGCCCCCCTCCACCTCGCCGCCACCCACTACCATCGCGGCGACGACGATCGCCGCCTCGCGCACCTCGCCACCCTGGCCACCGCCCACAACCTCCCCCTCGTCGCCACCGGCGACATCCACCAGCACGACCCTTCGCGCCGCCGCCTCCACGACACGCTCACCTGCATCCGCGAACACTGCACCGTCGACAACGCGGGCTGGCGCCTCGAAGCCAACGCCGAGCGCCACCTCAAGTCCCCCACCCGGCTCGCCCGCCTCTTCCACGACCACCCCGACGCCCTCGCCAACACCGTCGCAATTGCCAACCAGTGCCGCTTCTCCCTAGCCGAACTCCGCTACGAGTACCCCGACGAGGTCGCCGACGACGGCCGCACCCCCCGCGAAACCCTCGCGTCGCTCACCTGGGCGGGCGCGGCCGAACGCTACCCGGACGGGATCCCCCCGAAGATCCGCGCGACCATCGAACACGAACTCGCCCTCATCGCGCAGCTGGACTACGAGCCGTACTTCCTCACCGTCGAGGACATCGTGCGCAAGGCGCGCGAGCTCGGCATCCTCTGCCAGGGCCGCGGTTCGGCCGCCAACTCCGCCGTGTGCTACTGCCTCGGCGTCACCTCCGTCGACCCCGCGCAGATCGACCTCCTCTTCGAGCGCTTCATCTCGGCCGAGCGCGACGAGGTGCCCGACATCGACGTCGACTTCGAGCACGAGCGCCGCGAAGAGGTCATCCAGTACATCTACGGGAAGTACGGACGCGAGCGGGCGGGGCTGACCGCGACGGTCATCACCTACCGCGTGAAGAGTGCGCTGCGCGACGTGGGCAAGGCGATGGGGCTGAGCGAGGACGTGATCGGGCGGCTGCTCTCGATGGTCTCGTGGCGGTCGAAGCCGGTGGACAAGGAGCGGGCCCGCGAAGAGGGGTTCGACCCGGGTGACCGGCGGCTGGCGCTGACGCTGGAGCTGGCGCGCGAGCTGTACGGCTTCCCGCGCCACCTGTCGCAGCACACCGGCGGCTTCGTGATTTCGCGCGGGCCGCTCTGCGAGATCGTCCCCATCGAGAACGCGGCCATGGAGGACCGCACCGTCATCGAGTGGAACAAGGACGACCTCGAGGTGCTCGGGCTGATCAAGGTGGATGTGCTCGGGCTCGGGATGCTCACGTGCATCCGCAAAGCCTTCGCCCTGCTCGAGGAGCACTGCGGGGTCAGTTACACGCTGGAGAACGTGCCGCGGGAGGACCCGGCGACCTACGAGATGATCCAGCGCGGGGACACGGTCGGGGTGTTTCAGATCGAGAGCCGGGCCCAGATGGCGATGTTGCCGCGGCTCAAGCCGGCGACCTTCTACGACCTCGTGATCGAGGTGGCGATCGTGCGCCCGGGACCGATCCAGGGCGACATGGTCCACCCGTATCTGCGGCGGCGGCAGGGGCGTGAGGCGGTGGAGTATCCGTCGGAGGAGCTGCGCCAGGTGCTTCGGAAGACGCTGGGGGTGCCGCTGTTTCAGGAGCAGGTGATGCGGATTGCGATCGTCGCGGCGGGGTTTACGCCTGCGGAGGCTGATCAGTTGCGGCGGGCCATGGCCAGTTTCCGGAATCCGGGCACGATTCACAGCTTTCGGGACAAGTTCATCGACGGGATGACCGGACGCGGCTACACCCGGGACTTCGCCGAACGCTGCTTCCGCCAGATCGAGGGGTTCGGAGAGTACGGCTTTCCCGAGAGTCACGCGGCGAGCTTTGCGCACCTGGCCTATGTGTCGTCGTGGCTGAAGTGCCACTATCCGGCGGTCTTCGCGTGCGCGCTGCTTAATAGTCAGCCGATGGGGTTTTATGCGCCTGCGCAGATTGTGAGGGACGCGAGGGATCATGGGGTCGAGGTGCGGCCGGCGGATGTGAACGATTCGGAGTGGGACTGTACGCTGGAGGGTGGGGTGGGGGATGGGGCTCTCGCCCTTCGACTGGGCCTCCGCCGGATCCGCGGGCTGAAGGAGGAGGATGCCGAGCGTGTGACCGCGGGCCGGGAAGACGGCTACCGCTCGCCCCTCGACTTGTGGCGGCGGACGGGCATCTCTCCGGCCGTCCTGACGCGCCTGGCCGGGGCCGACGCTTTCACCTCGATGGGGCTGAACCGCCGCCAGGCCGGATGGGCGGTGCGGGCGATGAGCGAGGCGGGTCCGCTGCCGTTATTCGAGTCGGCGGAGGACGATCGGGCCGGCGGTGATCGAGCCGGCGGCGACCGCTCGGCTTACGACGATGGTCGCATCCGTCCCGAGCCGGCGCTGCCCGCCATGACCGTGGGCGAACAGGTGGCCGCGGACTACCGGACCACGGGCCTGTCGCTCAAGCACCACCCCGTCGCGCTGTTGAGGCGCCGCCTGGACGAGCGGGGCGTGTTGCCCGCGAAGGAGCTGGAGCGGTTGAATGACGGGGACCGGGCCGTCGTGGCGGGGATCGTGCTGACCCGGCAGCGGCCGGGTAAGGGGATCGTGATGTTCGTCACGCTCGAGGACGAGACGGGGACGGCCAACCTGGTCGTGTTCCCGTCGGTGTACGAGAACCAGCGCCGCGACACCCTGACCGCGCGCCTGATGATGTGCCGCGGCAAGGTGCAGAAGGTGGACGGGGTGATTCACGTGATCGCGGAGCGGGTGACTTCGCTGAATGCGTGGCTGGAGGGGCTGGGTGGGGTGGGGGGTGGGCGAGCAGGGCCGACACCGAGTGCGGTTGGAGCCGGACAGGATCGTCACCCCCGGGAGTCGTTCGTGGGGCGGGGGCGGTTCTTCCATTGACCTACCTGCGAGGCTCGGCCAGACGAGCATAGGCCTCCCTTACCACCGCCTCCGCCAGCTTGCCGCGCATGGCAAAACTCCGTCTGTCGAGCCAGAACTCGGCCCACATTGCGTCCGTGGCGATCCAGTTGTCCCAGAAGAAGGTGCCATTGACGAAGCCCGGATAGCCGGCGCTCGCATTGAAGAACGCCTGGAAGATGTTTGCCTGGGTTTCCTCCCCGTCATCCAGTTCGTTCAGGTTCTGATCGACCAATGTCTTGAGCTCTCCGTGGCGCTCGCCCGAACTCGGGTCCACCGGGGCTTCGACCACATCCATGGACCCGTATTCGGTAAATACGATCGCCCGTCCAGGATTTCGGTCGGCAAGTGGAACCAGCAGGTCCGTGAAGACGGACTCGTAGCTCGACTGCAGCTCCGGCACACTCAGAACGGATGACGGGGCACTTTCCGTGAGCGGAAACCATCCGCTGATCCCGACGACATCGAGATCGAGATCCTCCCAGAGGTGGCCGGCGCCTGAACCCCGGCCGTAGTGGTCCGGATACATGAGCGTGCTGTAGTGCATGTTGTAGGTCAGCCGACCCGAGTAGACGGCACGCACACGGTCCACCATGGTCCGCAGTTCGTCCCCGAAATCGTTACCCATGTAGCCGGAGTGGTCGGTCCGCGAACGAAACAACGCATCCGTCTCGGTGCCGAGAGAGAAGAGAGCGACTCCCTCATCCTCCGCTATGGCGGCGAAGTGCTCGGCCTGCTCGGTGTAGCTCTCCCAGAATTCAGCGGTGAAAACCTCGTGATCCGGATGGTCGGGCCGCCACGGCCAGTTCTCGGGCTCGATCAGCCCCGCCCAATGCTCGTCCGGCGGCACGCCGCCCGTGTGCGGAGGCGCCGGATCCCCAAGGAGGCCCCGGCCAAGAGGTCGAGCCGCAGTCTCCGCCTCGTGAGCCTCGAAGGCCAGGGTCATGTAGATGTCGAATCCGTGCTGCCGGAACTCGCGGATGACCTGCCGGAGGGTTCCGTCCCGCCAGGTGGGGACGTTGCGGCCCCGATCGGTCTCCCGGGAGACCGTGCTGTCCATGCTGTCCTCGTAGTGAAGCCCAACCGAGATGAGGATCCAGTTGGCGTGCATGCCGTGCAGCCAGTCGATGAACTCAAGGGGAATGAGACGCCCCTGTTGGCCCCCGTCTTCCCAGGGTTGGGCCACTCTACGGTTCGTTCCCCAATAGCCGGAAATGGCGATGGCACGAAAGGGGAAATCGAAGATGTCGAGTCCGGGGCCCGGTTTGGGAGGGGGTTTGTTCACTGTGACCATTGCGGTTCCCGACACACCGCCCGATGTGGCGGTGACCGTCGCCTCGCCCTGGGCCAAGCCCAATACAACTCCTGATTCGTCCACCTCGGCCACCGACCAATCGCTCGACGACCAGGTGAACTCCGCGCCCTCGACCCGGTGCTCGTTCTCGTCGAACGCCTCCGCGACAAGCCAGAGCGTATCGCCCAGCGCGACCGTATCCACGAGTGGCGACACGACGACCGAGCTGGTGGACTGCATGACCGTCACCACCGCCTCGTCCGATGCGTCCCCCGCTGTTGCTTTGACCGTCGTTGTACCACTCCTCACCGCCGCCAGCAAACCGATCGAGTCGATTGACGCGATGGTCGTATCGGCGCTCGACCAGGACACCCGGAAATCGGTCATCACTCGCCCACTTTGGTCGCGCACCTCGGCGGTGAGTTGTGCCGTCTGCCCCAGCGCCGTCAGCGTCACCCTATCCGGGTTCACCCCGACGGTTGTCGGCACCCGCGCCAACACGGTGAGTTCCGCCCGGTCCATCACAGCGGACGACGTGACGGTCACCCCGGCCTCACCTGCCGCGAGACCCGTTGCGAGACCGGATCGGTCCACTCCGACCACAAGCGTGTCGCTGGAAGCCCACGAGAACTCGGCGTCCTGTACCACATGCCCGTTCGCGTCGGTGGCCTCAGCCGTGAGCCGCAGTGTATCGCCCACAAAAAACGTGTCCACTGCCGGCGTGACTTCGATCCCGGCCACTTCCTGGGCCACCGTAATGGTCGCGATACCGACCGCATTTCCCGCCGAGGCCTGCACCGTCGTCGTCCCGTTTCCCGTGGCTTCCACGAGACCTCCGCTGTTCACCGTCACCAGGGAGGCGTCCTGGCTGGACCAGCTCACCGTCAACCCGGGCATCACCTCGCCGTGCTGATCGTACACGGTGGCCGTCAGTTGGACGGTCTCCCCAAACGACGCCAGCGTCGCCGTCGCGGGCGAGATCGCGACCGTCGTGGGAACCGGCGGCGTGTCCACCGGATCATCTCCGCACGCTGCGGCCAGGATCACGATCGTGAGCAGCACCGCGCCCGGGAACAATCGCCAAGGGTTACGGTTGGGCGCTAGCATCGAGCGATACGCCTTCAGTGGATCCTTCACCTGTTGCGGTGGCCGGGGTACAGCTGTAGGCGAATCCTAGTCTGGCCCTTCCGTACCGGCAAACCGTGACGCGGGAGGAGTGTACGGACGGCCCGACTGAAGGGTCCCGGGTATCCGCTACCAGCAGCAATTGACAGCACCGCGACCAGTAACCAAGATCCGAATTGGAGACAGGATTTGCCGACGGTCAGGAAGGCTATCCAGCTACTGGAGAAGAACGGGTGGTACCTGGACCGGACTCGGGGGAGTCGCGCGGGTTTGGAGACAAGGAGCACTTGATGGAATACACCATCGTCATCGAAAAGGGACCCGCCAGCTACGGAGCCCACGTCCTGGAACTCCCCGGCTGTGTCGCCGCCGCGGACACCCGTGAAGGAGCTTCCACCCTCATTCGCGAGGCCATCCAGCTCTACATCGAAGAGCTCAGGAACGACGGACTTCCGGTTCCCAAGCCCTCTTCGACCGAAATGGTCGGCGCGTAGGATCTCCGCTCACGCACCGATGAAGAACATCGACCACTATCTGGCTCTTCCATACCAGCAGACCGTGACGCGGGAGGAGTGTACGGACGGCTCTCCATGCTTCGTCGCCCGTATCGACCCCCCCTACTCCTCCCCCATAAACTCACACAGCGCAAACACCTCCACCCCCAGCCCCTCCACCCTCTCCCTCCCCGGCAACTCCGGCAGATCCACCACGAACCCCGCCCCCACCATCACTCCACCCTGCCCACGCACCAGTTCGATCGCGGCCCCCGCACTCCCCCCCGTCGCGAGCAGGTCGTCGATCACCAGCACCCGCGTCCCCTCCCCGATCGGCGCCACCACCTGCATCTCCAGCGTCGCGGTCCCGTACTCGAGCGCGTAGTCCACGCTCCTCACCTCCCCCGGCAGCTTCCCCGCCTTCCTCACGGCCACGAATCCCACGCCCAGTTCCTGCGCCACCGGCACCCCGAAGATGAAGCCGCGCGCCTCGATCCCCACCACGACCTCGGGCGCCGCGTCGCGGAACCGGTCCGCCAGCGCCTCCGTCGCCGCGCGGAACCCGTCGGCGTCCTCCACCAGACCCATCACGTCGCGGAAACGGATCCCGGGTATGGGGAAGTCGGGGACCGCACGAATCAGCGACTTGAGGCGAGCTGACAGTTCGTCCCCTGGAGTCTGATCCGAACGCGCAGCTGACAACGATGAATTCATTTCCGGATTCCTCGCATTGGCCCACGTAAAGCCTCTTCGGGAGCCCAGGGATGGATCGCGGATCAAATGCCGTAGGGGTTTCTTCCACGGGCTCACACGGTAAGCTTGCAAACAGAACGCCGCCGGACGGACGCATCAAGCCCAGACCGCCCACCCCACCAACCCCCGCCAAACCCATCGACACCACCACGCTTGCGGTCGCCCTCGCGGCCCTCACCCTCGCCGTATGGATCGGAATCGCGCTCCTTTCCATCCAGGCCGCAATCAGGATCCCCCAACTCCACGAAGTCGAACCGCCCCAGGCTGACGACCCCCCGCTCCCCCGCCTCTCCATCATTGTCGCCGCCCAGAACGAGGAACGTTCCGTCGAAGGTGCCCTCCGATCGCTCCTCACCCTCCACTACCACGACTTCGAAGTCATCTTCGTCAACGACCGCTCCAGCGACCGCACCGGGGAGATCGCCGAGCGCCTGAGCACCGACCACGACCGGCTCACCGTGCTCCACGTGACGGAACTGCCCCCCGGCTGGTTCGGAAAATGCCACGCGGTCCAGCGCGGAGCGGCCACGGCGACCGGCGAAATCCTGCTCTTCACCGACGGCGACGTGTCCTTTGCGCCCGATGCTGCCGCCCACGGCGTGCGCCACCTTCTCCGCGAGCGTCTCGATCACCTGAGCGCGTCACCCCGCCTCACGGTCACCGGCACGATGCTCCAGTCCTCCCTGATCACCTTCAAGCTCTTCCTCGGCGCCAAACAGCGTCTCTGGAAGGTGCGCGACCCCGGGAGCAAGGCTTACTTCGGGGTCGGATCCTGCACGTTCATCCGCGCCGACTCCTACAGGGCCCTCGGCGGCCATGCACGGGTCGCACTCCGCCCCGACGAGGACCTCCGGCTCGGGCAGCTCGTCAAGATGTCGGGCATGCGGTCGGCATTCCTCGAGGGCGAGGAGATGATCGCGTGCCCGTGGTATCACTCGCTGCGGGGTCTCGTGCGCGGGGTCGAGAAGAACCTCTTCGCCGCGCTGGACTACAGCCTGCTGAAGATGGTCTCCGCCAGCGCCGGGCTGATCTGGCTCACGGTCGCGCCGATCGTGCTTGCGCCGTTGCTGCTGGCGGCGCATGAGGTGCAGGCCGGCATCCTGTTCGCGGCCAGTCCGCTCGTCTACTGGCTCGTGGCCACCACCGTCACGCGGGATCGGTCCTATCCGTGGTGGAGCGCGCTTCCGCTTCCGCTGACCGGTCTGCTCATGGCGTACATGATCTGGCGGTCGGCGATTCTGACGATGGTGCGGGGGGTGGCGTGGGGCGGGCCGCCGGTTCGGCTGGCGGAGTTGAAGGCGGCGCGGGTTGGGCTACCGCACCGCTCTTGACGCCATCCCTGAAGCGGGTAGAATGCGGGACCATCTCATAACCCACGGCGGAAACGATGACGAAGGTCAGCCCAATGCTGCGCGCCGCAATCAGCTGCCTCGCAGTTGCCTTTTCCGCCGCTTCCCTCGCGCCCCCCTCCGGTCTGGCAGCCCAGGAGCCCGAACAGGACACGCTGGTGTTCCGCGTAACCGCCAATCTGCGCGATGCGGACACGAAAGAGGCCCTGCTGGGCGCTTTGATCGTGGTGACCAGCCACCCCGGACGATACGTCACCGGGATGCACGGGCAGGTCGGCTTTGACCTCCCGGCGGGTCACTACACCTTCACCGCGCACAAGGGCGGATACGCGACGCTGAGGGGTGACTTCCACGTGGTCCGCGCGGGCAATCTGATGGTCATGATGCATGAACTGGGGGACGTGGACACGAGCATTCCCGGGAGGTTGCTCGTCAGGGTCACGGAGTTCGGATCGGGCCGTCTGATCGAAGGGGCGGCCGTCTCGCTATCCGGGGGACAGGCCCGGATTACGGACGGGCAGGGATGGGTCGAGTTTCCCGACCTGAGTGGGCCGGTCGCCGAGGTCACCGTGGAGAGTTTCGGCTACGAGACGCGCACCGAGACAGTCTCGCTGCAAGATGGGCGCACGACGGTCGTGGAGGTGTCGCTGGCGATCGACGCCGTGGTGCTGGCACCCATCGAGGTGGAGGCCCGGTCCCGGTTCCTGGAAAAGCAGGGGGTGTACTGGAGGCTCGATCGGGGCTGGGCGGACCATCTCCTGACCCGGGAGGAACTCATGGAGCGGTCCGAGCCGTACCTGTCGGACGCTTTCAAGCGCCTTCCAGGTTTTCGGGTGGAAAGACAGGGGTATTCCGCGATGCTTATGACCCACTCCGGTTGTCCGATACCTGTGTACCTGGACGGGCGGCCCGTGAGTGTGAATGACGTTCAGCCGGAGGAAGTGGAGTTCGCCGAGGTGTATGATCACGGGCGGGTTCCGGGGCGCTACCTCAGCGCAGCCGACTTTCTTGGAATTCATCACATATGCGGTATCGTCCTGCTCTGGTCGCGCAAACGGGCCAGGGGAGGGTAGGAATTGGTAGGGCCCGCCTACCGTGGGATCACCGGCAACTCCACATACGATCCCTCTTCGCCCCCCCGGTGAATCGTGATCGTGGGAACGATGTTGTCCTCCGCACCAGGCCGGTTCTGCGCTGACAGCCGCGGGTGCAGGTCGAAGACGGGCCAGTCCGCCGCCGCGATGGACAGGCGAATCCTGTGCCCCTCCCGGAACAGCCACGACGTGGGGTAGAGCGACGTCGTCACCCGCACCACGGCCCCGTCGGCGAAGACCCGATCGGTATAGTCGCCCTCGCGGAAGCCGTGCCAGGGAAGCTCGGGCTTCACGTCGATCCCGGTGTTGCCGGGGATCAACAGGTCGTTGTCGACGAGGCGGTCGAATCCCGCGCGGTGCTGGTACTCGGTCACCAGGACCGCGTTCCCCTCAGGGTCGACATCCTCCAGGTAGAAGTACAGGTCCCCGTAGTCGGCGGTGGACGAAACCGAAACGCTGACGACAGGATGACCGGTCACCTCGGTGTCGGCCTCCAGGGGCACGCTCGTGTAGGCGAGGACCTGGTCGGCCTTGTCGGTCCGATAGGGCAGGTCCCCCGGCACCCCGAACATCTGCTGGCGCGAATGACCGAACGAGGGCGCGTTGAAGGGCGCCCTCCCCTTCATGGCGTTGGCGACCGAGATCTGCGAGGCGTCGAGCGGCGGGCCGAATGATGCGTCTTGGGTGAAATCGGCAGTGTATTCGTCGGTGCCGGAATCGCCCGACTCCCGGTCGAGCAGGCCGTCGCCGTTCAGATGGAACCGCAGCCTCACCTCCCGCTCCAGCGGCCACGTCTCCTCGGATCGCCAGCCCTCGTTGTGCACAAAGATGTGGACCGGCGGCTCCAGGTCGATGCCGTTGCGGATGCCCTTCAGCCAGCGGTCGTACCAGCGCACCGCCTCGCCGAGGTACGTCGGCGTGTAGACGTTCTCGCGGGCCGGGTCCGCCCCGATGCCCGTCGACGCGGCAGGCGAAATCCCCTGGTGGTACATCGGCCACGCGATGATCCGCGAAGGATTCGTCCCCTCGAGCGTCGCGAAGACCTCGAACGAACTCCGCGCAAAGGCGTCCCACCAGCCCGCGAAGTTGTAGATCGCCACCCCGGACTCGATGACATCCGGCACCAGTCCCCAGTTCATGTCCGCCGGCGTAAGCCCATCGGCCTCGCGCGGCGTATCGAAGAAGCGCTGCGACCGGATGCTGGTCACCGCGTCGTAGTTTCCCGGCGCGCCGTCAGGGTGCGCGATGTGCTCCATGGTGGCGTTGAAGTACGCGTGCTCCGTGCGCTCGGCCCCGTCGGCGTAGCGCGGGGGATTCGCTGGATCGACGGGCCACGGGTAGTCGTCGGTGAACCAGGTGTCGCCGTCCGCGTCCAGTGGGATCTCGTCCCGCAGCTCGCCGTCACCGTCCTCGTCGAGGACCGGGGTGACCGGGGGAATCGGGAAGGTGGGGAAGACATTGTTGTGGTTGATGAAGTCGGTCATCGCCGTCCACATCTCGGTGAAGGCGTAGCTGAAGATCCCCCCTGGCTGCACGATCATCCCGTCCCACCCGGTGTGGACCGGAACGATGGCCTTGAGTGCCTCGGGTTTGGCTGCCGCCGTGGCGAACTGCGACCACCCCTCGTAGGAGCCCCCGAACATCCCCACGTTGCCGTCGCTCCACGGCTGCGCCGCGATCCAGTCGACGATCACCCCCGCGTCCTCGACCATCATTGGCGTCATCACGTCGTTCCAGCCGAAGGACGCGCCGCTGCCCCGCATGTCCGCGGCCACGTACACGTACCCGCGCGCGATGAAGAAATCGAAGGGGGCGAGCGAAACGTCACCCGTCGCGGGATCGATCGAGGTCCGGTGGTAGGGCGTGTAGCGGAAGACGACGGGGAAGGATGTCGGGGAATCTCCCTCGCCGGTGTAGCCGGTCGGCAGGGCCACGTCGACCGCGAGGCGCACGCCGTCCGAAGCGGTCACGAAGTGGGATGTTCGCACATGGGACGACCACTCGACGGGGCTGATGCCCTCGGGGGAGAGGGGGGTGGTGGGGACGTCGATACGGTCGGGGTCGTCGCAGGCGGCGGCGAGGAGCAGTAGCAACGTGATCGCCGCGACGCGGAAGGTGGCGAAGGGCAGGAGACCGATGGATCCGCGATGTGAGGGAATCATGGTGGCCCTTGGGTTGATCGGATTGGACGTGAGCCGGATGAATCCCAGCGAGTGTCGCCACGGCGCACTGTAAACCCAGGTTGACATTTTGGAAACTCCGGTTGCGGTCCGCCACCCCGGTTTTCGCCAGGCGGGTTCCGCTCACGTCCAGGATGAGATCGCCGTGCCACACCGACGCCCAGCTTGCCGCCAGCCTGCGGGACTCGGCAAACTAAAACTAGGGGCAACTTTCAACCCCGGAAGCGAGCATGCCGACCAGAACCGGAGCGGACCGGCGAGTCCACATCGAGACGACGGGCGTGGTGCGCATGTCCCTGTCGGCCGCGCACGCATTCCCACTCTTCAATGCGGAGGGTGAGCGGCGATGGGTGGCGGGGTGGGCTCCCCGGTGCGTCCACCCGGCCGAGTCCGGCGTGGGAGAGGGCGCGGTCTTTCAGACCCGCAAGGGCGCCGGAACAGCGACCTGGGTCCAGACGCGAAACGATCCCGCCGCGGGCCACGCGTCGTTCGTGTATGTCCTTCCGGACCACCACACCGCCATGGTGGACGTCTGTGTGACGCCTGACGGAGACGGACGAAGCCGCGCGTCGGTGCGGTATCGCATGACATCCCTCTCGGCGGATGCGGACGACTTCGTGCGTGCGTTCGGTGAAAGTTTCGACGAATTCATGATCCATTAGGAGGAGGCCATTCAGCGGCACATCGTGGAGGGGGTGCCGCTTTCCTCAGGGTGAAGTCGCGGTCACGTTGCAAGCCCATGGAGAAATCCGGCGTCGGACCGATGGGCGCCAGTCCGTTGTTCAGGCAAGCAACGCCTTCAGCGGCCCCAATCTGATCGAGTTCCGGCTGGGAACCTCAGGCCACTGTCGATGTCGCGCCCCGCGTGGCGGCCTCCGCCGTCACGGTACACCCGGCTTGAGTCCCGGAAACACATGGACCCGCCCATCAGAACCGCTATCTTCGTTCCAACAGCATTCACCTCACATCACCGTCTCGCCGGATCATTCCGGAGGATCCCGGGGGCATCCCCACGGCACAGGAAAGGAACACTATCGACACTGGAGCAGTACTGGCGCTTGACCCCTCTCTCGACTATTGATCTTGCCCGCTGCCAAGGAGACCCACAAATGACCGACCCCCGGCCCAAGAACGAAACCGGCTCCGCGAATTCTGAGCAGTCCCCGGCTTTGTCGCCCCCGTCTGGCTACGACCCCGATTGGCGTGAGCGCATTGAGATCGCCAAGCAAGCCCGCGATCAAGCCCGGAAGGCCCGTGGCGACCGGCCAGCGACTTTCGACAAGCGCGGTCGCCCGATCTGAGTCCGTCGCCATCCCTCCATGACTGTTCGCACGCCGCTCTACGAGGCGGGCCACGCGGCCCGATATGAGCGCCAAAGCCTGATTCGCCAGTATCAAACGGAACACAACTGCCGTCTCGTGGTCATGCAGGACGACCTCTTTCCGCACAGCATCCAGCTGTTCGAAGAGACACTGTTCGACGCAGACCCGCGGAAAGACCTTCACATCATGCTGGCAACACGGGGAGGAGATGGTGAGACCGCACTTCGTCTGATTCGGCAGGCTCAAAGCCGATGCCGTGAACTCACGGTCATCGTTCCGGACCAGGCGAAGAGCGCAGGCACACTATTCGTCTTGGGCGCTCACCACATCTACATGGGCCCAACCAGCGACCCGGAACCTGCCAACGACTTTGAGACACTTTCCGATTCAGTTTAGTGAGTCCTCCTTTCTCGCGTCGGCCGACTCTGCGCCATCGGCAGCCGCGACGGAGAGTGCGCGGTTGATCCAGACCTCGGCCGGGAGCTTCGCGGCCCTCGGCGGGCCGCCGACGAAGCGGTTGGGCCGGGCGGCGTAGGCCGCATCCAGGATCTGCTGTCTGTGCTCGATCACCTCGGATGCACGGCCGAAGTGGACCTGTTCCGGTGTGAGCAGGCCGATGCCTCCGTGCCGGTGTTGGGTGTTGTACCACTCGAAGAACTCCCGGCAGAAGCCCTTCGCTTCCTCGATGCTGCCGAACCGTCCCGGGAAGCCCGGGTGGTATTTGACGGTCTTGAACTGCGCCTCCGAGTACGGGTTGTCGTTCGAGACCCGGGGACGGCCCAGCGACTGCGTGACGCCCAGATCGGCCAGGAGCTGAGCCGTGCACTTGGCCGTCATGGGAGATCCCCGGTCCGAGTGCAGCGTGAGCCCCTGGGGCTGCACACCGTGCTTGAGGCATGTCTCCCCGACCAGGTGCCCGGCCAGTCCCGCGGTCTCGCGCTCCGCCACCATCCAGCCTGTGACGTAGCGGCTGAAGATGTCCAGGATCACGTAGAGGTAGAAGTACTGCCACTTCTCGGGTCCCAGGAGGCGGGTGATGTCCCACGACCACACCTCGTTGGGCGCGCGCGCCACCGCCTCGGGCTTCGGGTGGTTGGGATGGCTGCGTTGCGCCCGGCGCTCCCGGACCGCCTCGTTCTCGGCCAGAATCCGGTACATCGTCCGCTCCGAGCAGAGGTAGGTCCCTTCGTCCAACAGCGTCGCGTACACCTCCGCGGGTGCGCGGTCCGCAAAGCGCGGCGCGCACAGCACTCCGAAGACCTCCGCCCGCTCCGCCGCGTCCAGGGCCCGGGCAGGAGCCGGCCGGGGCTGCCGCTGCCCGGTCTTCGGCCTCCGGCGACGGTAGAACGTCGCGCGCGCAACCCCCAGCGCCGCACACGCCGCACGTACACCCACGTGCATGGCCAAGCCTCTGGCCGCGCTCAAGAGTGCTTCCCGTCCCCGGGGCTCACGCCCAGCAGCCCCGCAACTTTTCCCTGGACATCGATGATGATGCGCGCCTTGCGGAGTTCCTCGCGCAGCCGCGCGTTCTCCCGCTCCAGCTTCCGCACCTTCCTCGCCTCACGCTTCCCGCCCGAAGGCTTCGGGCCGCGCTTCTTCGCCAGCCTCCGCAGCGATCCCTCCCGCGCCGCCTTCCGCCACGACGACAGGTGCGAACTATACAAGCCCTCGCGCCGAAGCAGCTCTCCGATCTCGCCCGGCGTCTCGCAGGCGTCCGCCTTCTCCACGATCGAAAGCTTGTATGCCGCCGTGAAGCGCCGCCTCGTCGCCTTCGCCGCAACCTCCGGATCCGGCGGGGAAGCTGCCGCGCTTCGCTTGCCCTCCCCCGAAGAGAGGGGCGTTCCGTTCATCTTCATTCCTTCTCCTCGTTCCATCCTGCTTCTCTCTGCCTCGCCCTACTCTAATCTCTTTCTCCTCTCGTGTCTCGCGCGTGTTGGCAGAGAGGGACCTCGGGCCGGTGGATCCTCAATTTCAGCAGCCGGACGGATCTCTTGTCTCGGCCAGGGCCATAATCGCTGCGGTTCAAACGGCGGAAGAGCGCATTCAGTAGCATCCCGGCACCTATCCGCTTCACGCCTCCCTGTTGGAGCCTGTGACTGCTCTGATGGTGCAACAAGCACGCGATCAGCTTGGGCGCACGGACGACCTCGTCAAGGAAGCGCTGGCGTGTGTCGCGGAACGGACGGAAGAGGACGTCACAGCGCTGACCGAGGTCCTGAAGGATCCTCTGATTGGGGAGCCGAAGAGCCATGGCGCCGTCATTTCCGCGACCGACGCGAAGAGCTACGGGCTCCCGATATGCGAAGCCGATCCCGCAAGCGAGCGATGGCAGGCGGTGTGGCGTCTGTGGATGAAATACGCCGTGTTGAACGCGGCACGAGTGTACGAAGGCCAGATCGCGTCATACGTCTTTCCTCGACAGGACTCTTCGGGTAGCGCGTGAACGTCCAGTCCCACCCCCTTCCACTCGATTGACGTCCCGCTCGACGACTTTACCTTTCGGCACTCCGGCCGAGGTCGATGCCCCGGATCGCGTCTGCCGCCGAGGTGTGCCTACTGACGGCAACTGAATCGACCCAAATCCGTGGTCTTCCGGGTACTCACTGCTTCCGCCCTCAGACCACCTCCGACCCCCCTTCGACCACCAACCCGGCAAGCGCCCAGCCACTGCTCGGCCCGAGCGTCACCCCCGACATCTGGTGCCCGGTATTCACGTACACGTTGTCACGCGACGGCACCCGTCCCATGACCGGGAGCGTATCCGGCAACATCGGCCGCATCCCCACCCACTCCCGCCCCCCCTCCCGCGCCTCCGGGATGTCCACGTCGCGCGCCACCACCCTCCGCAGCGACCGCACCCGCGCAGGGTCCAGCCTTTCATTCACCCCGGACAGCTCCATCGTCCCCCCGAAACGCAGCGCACCCTTGAACGGCGTCAGACCGACGTGCGCGTCGCCCAGGTAGAGCGGCTGCCGCAACTGATTCCCTGGATCCGCGATCGTCACCGAATACCCCTTTCCCGCGGTCAGTGGAATCCGCCACCCCAGCATCCTTGTCAGCACCCCGGTGCTAGCACCGACTGCTAGCATTACCGCATCGACATCGAGGTCCCCCGCAGTCGTCCTCACCGCCGTCACCCTCCGCCCCTCCTCCCGGAACCCCACCACCTTCGCCCCCTCGACGATCTCCACCCCTCGCTGCCGCAGCCCCGCCCCCAACCCCGCCGTCACCGTCTCCGGCCGCACATGACCATCCGACTCGACGAAGAACCCGCACGAAAACCCCGGCCGCAGCATCGGCTCCAGCTCGTAGACCTCATCCCGGTCCACCTCCCTCCACACACTCCCGCCGACCGCCGCCACCGCGGCCAACTCCTCACGCTTCTCCGCCGCCTTGGCCCTGTCCCGAAACGCTATCAGCACCCCCGCCTGCTCGAACTCAAACTCCACCCCATCGGCCGTCAGCCCCCCGTACAACTCCATCGTCCTCGCATTCAGCTCCGCCAGCCGCCGCACCCCGCGCTCCCAATCGGCCCGATTGCAATGCGACCGAAACCGCAACAACCACGTTAGCAGCCCAGGCACCGCCGCCGGCCGCAGATACAGCGGGCCGTCCCGCCGCAGCGCCCACACCAGCGACTTCCAGGTCAGCCCGGGCGCCGGCAGCGGCGTCGAGATCGACGGACAGACCCACCCCAGGTTTCCCGCCGAACACCCGCCCCCCACCACCCCCGCATCCACCACAAACGGCTCCGCGCCCTCCTTTTTCAGATACCACGCCGTCGCGAGCCCGATCACCCCTCCCCCCACCACACCGACGCGCATCACACCCCGTCCGGACCTGCCCCCACGCCCCGTTCGCTCACCCCGCCCCCGCCTACCCCTCCCCCCGATACCCCGGCCCCCGCACGATCATCCCCGGCTTCGCCCCGGTGTGCACCCCACCCCTCAGCACCCCCACCCCGTTCACGAACACCTCCTCGATCCCCACCGACAGCTGGTGCGGTTCCTCGAACGTCGCCCGGTCCCCGACGGTCACCGGATCGAACACGACCACGTCCGCGTACATCCCCACCCTGAGCAGCCCCCGGTCCGGGATCGACAGCCGGGTCGCGACCGCCGAGGTCATCTTGCGCACGGCGTCCTCGAGCGTGATCACCCTTTGCTCCCGCACGTACCGCCCCAGGATGCGCGGATACGTCCCGTACGACCTCGGATGCACCATCCCGGTGGCGGTGGCCGGATCGTGGCCCCCCGCGTCCGTCCCGATCTTGATCCAGGGCTGCCGCAGCTGCAGCGCGATGTTCTCCTCGGTCATCATGAAGAGTACCATCCCCGTGCCGCCCTCCGTCATGAGCAGCAGTTCGATCGCCGCGTCCACCCAGTCGACCCCCATGTCGGCGGCGATGTCGGCCAGCCACATCCCCACATAGTCCGCGGCCCCGCTGGGCTCGCCGTCCGGTCCCGTCTCGGCGACAGCCGTGATCATGATCCCCTCGGGAGTCGCGAGCACCCCCAGATTCTCCCAATCGCCGTCGTCCGCCAGCACCTCGTCGTGAATGCGCTGCCGGGTTTCCGGATCCCGCAGGTTGTCCAGGAGCGCCCCGCCCTCGGACGCCCACGGGGGCAGCACGGCCGAGAGCCCCGTTCCCCCTGCCGGATAGGGGTACATGTCGGCCTGCACATCCATCCCGGCGGCCCGCGCCGAGTCGATCTTCGCGATCGCCAGGGCGGCCTTGTGGTGGTTGCGCTGCCCGGCGGCCTTCAAGTGGTAGATCTCGACCGGGACGCCCGCGCGCTCCCCGATCTCGATGGACTCACCCATCGCCTCCAGTAGCCGGTCCGCCTCGGAGCGCAGGTGCGTGATGTAGAGCCCGTGCGGTGCGCTCGCCGCGACCACCTCAACGAGTTCATCGGTCGATGCGAAGCTGCCCGGCGGGTAGATCAGCGCGGTCGCCACCCCGAAGGCGCCGTCCTCCATGGCCCGCCGCACCACCGCCCGCATCGTGTCCAGTTCGGCCTCGGTCGCGTCCCCGGCCGCCTCGCCCTTCGCGTACACCCGCACCGTGGTCGCGCCCACGAACGACCCGAAGTTCGGAGAAGCGCCGTTTTCCGCCATTGCCCTGAGCCAGCGGTCGAAGCCGCGCGGACCCGAGAAGTCGAGCCGTTCCCCCCGCGCCTCGGGGTCGACCAGCCCGGCGCCCCGGTCCGTGTTCTCGTTGGCGGGCGCGTTCGTCCATCCCTCGCCCATGATCTCGGTGGTGATGCCCTGGGTGATCTTGCCGAGCAGCCGCCCGTCGCCCATCAGCAGCTGTCCGCGCGAGTGCGACTGGATGTCGATGAAGCCGGGCGCGACGATCTTGCCGCTGGCATCCACGCGCTCGCCGGCGTCAACCTCGGCCAGCCCTCCTGCAGGCGTCACTGCCGCGATCCGGTCTCCGCGAATGCCGACATCGCCGTAGAACCAGGCTGCCCCCGTCCCGTCCACCACCCGTCCGTTCTCAATCACCACGTCCATCGCACCCCCACCCTCGCCCGACGCTCCGCCTCCGGACCCGGATCCTCCAGCACCCCGACCGCCCCCATCCCCACAGGCGCCCAGCAAGACCACCATCCCGCACGCGACGACACCCTTCAGCGCACCGATCTTCACTCTCATCTCACTCCTGCCTCTCATAAACCAGCCGACCGTCCACGTACACCCGGCTCGCCCACGTCCGAATGCTCAGCGGATCGCCGTCGAAGACGACCACGTCCGCGTCCTTCCCCACCTCCAGGCTGCCCATCCGGTCGGCCACCCCCAGTACCTCCGCGGGACTCAGCGTCACCGCCCGCAGCACATCCGCCTCGCTCATCCCGTGCCCCCGCGCGATCGACGCATCGATCAGCAGCCACTGGCCCGCCACCCCTGGCCCGAACGGCCCGAACCCGCGCGAGAAGCTTGCCAGCGAAATGTGAACTCCGGCCTCGTGAAGCCATACCGCGTTGCGCTCGTCCACGGCTCCGTACTCACTCTCGTCCGGAATCTCCTCACCCGAGACGTACGGATGCGAGATCGGCCCCAGAACCACCGGAATCCCCCAATCCGCAAGCTCGTCCCGCATCTCGTGCGCCCCAGCCCCTCCGTCGATGACCAGCTCGAAGCCGAACTCCTCCGACAACTCCATCGCAACCCGGATGTCGCGCGCGGCGTTGGCTTGCACGCGCGCCGGAATCTCCCGCCGGAGCAGCCGCGCCAGCGCCTCCATTCCCAGGTTCCGCGGGGCCGCCCCACCCACGCCCGCATCTGACGCATCCAGCCATTCCCGCGCCCGCACCAGCAGCTCCCGCAGCTGCGCCACGACCGCCATCCGCGTCGACGGCGACCGCGACTGCTCCCGATAGGTCGCCGCCGGACGCCCTCCCAGCGTGATGTCGATCGCCGCCGGCTCCCTCACGATCAGGTCGTCGAAGCGCGCCCCGGCCGTCTTCACCACCACACCCTGCCCCCCAAGCACCGTCGCGTCCCCCGGCCCGATGTACGTCGCCGTGACACCCCCCGACAGCAGCTCCCGCACCCGGATCTCGCCCGCCTCTCCCGCTCCGAAATCCCCGAACGGCGAAAACGCCTCGATCATCCGCAGCTCGGGCGTGAGCGGGTTCGGCACTTCGTTCATGTCCTCGCCGGCGATCCCGTAGTAGCTCATCGCGTCGATGATCCCGGGCATGACCACGCTCCCGGTCACGTCCACGACCTCCGCGCCCGCGGGCACGTCCACATCGACACCAACCGCCGCGATCCGGCCATCCACGATCAGAACCGTCCCCCCTGGCACGGGTTCGGATGAAATGGGCAAAACCAGCCCCCCGGCAAGAGCGATGGCCTGTGCCTGGACCCCGGCGCCCCCGCCATGGATCGCGGCAATTGTCATCACCGCCACCCCGGTCGCCCCTATCCTGGCCGGCCCCCTGGCCCATCGAGCCATTGCATCGCGCACCTCGCACGCGATACTCCCGGCATGCCCCATCACGACCCCTCCTCCTCCCGGTCATACGCCAATCGCCCTTCCACATACACCCGCATCACCAGGCTGCTCATCTCGTACCACGTCCCGTTCAGCACAACGATATCCGCATCCTTCCCCACCTCGAGACTCCCCACCCGCCCCTCCACCCCCGCGATCGCGGCCGGGTTGATCGTCACCGCCTCAAGCGCCTGCTGCTCGGTCATTCCGTAGCGTATCCCCAGCCCGGCGTTGCCCCGCTGCCACTTCGAGCCCACCACCGGGTCGTCGGTGTGGAAAGCGAACCGTACGCCCATCTCGTTCATCACGGTGCCGGTGGCCATCACCTCGTCCGAGAGCGCGATGCGGGTGAAGAGCGGCATTCCCACCACGTCGATCCCGGCCTCCGCGATCTCGTCCGCCACCTTGTACGCCTCGGTCGAGTGGTGGATCGCCAGCCCGAACCCGAACTCCCGCGACAGCCGGATGATCGCGAGGATGTCGTGTGCCTGGTGCACGTGTGC
The DNA here is from genome assembly GCA_965211795.1 of Longimicrobiales bacterium. Taxonomy (GTDB): domain Bacteria; phylum Gemmatimonadota; class Gemmatimonadetes; order Longimicrobiales; family Gaopeijiaceae; genus Bin94. Next base: position 208,846 of record OZ242973.1, on the reverse strand, counting down.
GCGAATCCGGTCCTCGCCGTTCAGGACCCGCACCACGGCCTCCATGGCCAGGTCGCGGGGCGGCGGCGGTCCCTCCCGGCCACCCTCCTCCCACGCGTCCCGGGTCGCCCGGTACTCCCCCGCCTCGATGAACTTGGCGCGCAGCAGCGCGGTCACCGCCATGCTGGTGGTGGGCGACTGGCCGGGACGCTTGCGCCCCATCGCGATCTTGAGCCCGCCGCGCTCGCGCACGACCCGTTCCTCTATTGACTCGCCCCACGTCTTGATCACGATCGCCTGCCCGCTCGAGACCTCGCCGCTCCCGGGTCCGGTCACGACCGTGGTCACGCCACCCTTCACCGCCCCCTTCCAGAAGGCGTCGTCGGGCGAGAGCACGTCGCGAATGCGGTGCTGGGGACCGAACCGGACCGGGAACTCGTTCAGATCGCGGCTGTCCACGCCGATGTGGGAGTGGTTGTCCAGCATGCCGGGCATGATGACCATGCCGCTCAGATCCACCACCTCGGCGCCGCCGGGCGGGGAGACATCCGCGCCCAGCGCCGTGATCACCCCGTCCTGGAATACGATCGTCCCGTTTTCAATGGGTGGCCCGGCCGCGGTGTGGATCCGCGCGCCGACCAATGCGACCGGGGCCGCCTGCGCCACCAGTTCGGCCGCCGCGACGCCCGGCAGGAGTCCGGCGGCACTGCCCAACAGGGGTCCAGCTACGCTGCCCAGACGGAATCCGGAGGCGGCACCCAAGGCCAGCGACACCCGACTCCACCCCTCCCAGGTAAACGCCAGTTTACATTTTGTAATGTGGTCTTTACACACTTGTCCAACTGTCCCCAGCTCCGCCACCAGCTCGGCCTCACACCCCATGGCCGTCCTTGGCAGAACCGCCGTGACCTCTAGCCAGCAGATACCACCCGTATTCCTCTCCCACCCTGAACCCCACGATGCCATACCCCTCCGAGAAAAGCCGTGACAGCGCCGTGCCATTCGCCCGCCGCCACGCGAGCGCCTCGTGGAAGGCATCCGCCACCACCTTGTCGATGTCGCGCGGCACCGGCACCTCGATCATGGCCGCGCCGGACGGCAGCCGGCCGTTGCAACCGGGCCTGCCCATACAAGGATATCCGCTTGCCGCGTACGCGCTGGACGGCGACGGGCCCGCCCCCGCCTTCAGCGACCATCTCGCAATGAACCGGTCCGTACCCAGCCGGTGCAGGTCGCTGTCCGACGCACCGTACATGTCCGGGACGAACTCGGCGATCGTGGCACCGACGCGGTTGAGGTTGAAGTGCGCGTTGCGCGCCACCAGCGGGTCGAAGGTCCAGTACAGCGTGTCCACGCCCCGTTCCGCCAGGGCCTCTCTCTGGGCCAACTTGAGATGCCTGCCGATACCTGCGTTGCGGGCCTCCCCACGCACCGCAAGCATGTGGGACCAGTGCGCGATTTCACCATCCCTGGGCCCCGTCACCCCAAAGACGAATCCGAGCATTTCGCCGCCTGCGTCGAACGCACCCAGGCAGATCCCCCCCATCTTCACGGCGATCCCCATCATGCTGACCGGCACGATGTCGGAGAACGATCGGCCCCAGGTCTCTCGCTGAAGCTCGACACAGGCTGCGTACTCGGCCCTCGTCTCCACCGATCGGATCGTGATTGCTGGAGCCTCGGAGGACGTGGATTCGGTTTCCGGTTTCGTGGCCGTGGTCATGGTTCTCCGGTTTAAGTGTGCCTCGAGTCGGCGATTGGGGACCGACGAACCCTACGGCAAGGAACTGTATACGGCAAGGAATACAAAGCGATTCCGGTGCGTGGGCCCGTTTTCCAACCCATGGCCCCAACGTGTGTTAGGTTAGGTGACGGATTTTAGGGATGCCAGACCCGCCAAGCGATTCCCCAGCGTCGACGGAGGCCCATGGCGACACCAATTTCCGCTGCCCGCGACCGTGGCGAGCAGGCGTACACGAAGCTCCGGAAGCTGATCGTTCACGGCCGCCTGGCCCCGGGCTCGCGGCTGATCGAGACCGAGATCGCCGAACGGCTGCGCCTCAGCCGCACACCGGTCCGCAGCGCGCTGCAGCGTCTCATGCAGGAAGGGTACATCGCGGACCCCGGCAGGGGCCGCCAGAGCCGCCCCTTCGTGGCCCCCCTCACCAGGGACGACGCCCAGGAGCTTTTTCAGATCGTCGGCGAACTGGAAGGTCTGGCCGCGTGGCGGGCCGCCCAGCTGGTGCATCGACGTCGTCTGGTCAACAAGCTGAACCGACTCAACGAAAAGCTGCGCGAGGAGATCAAGGGGCCCGGACCGTCGAAGGAACTCATCCATCAGGTCGACACCCGCTTCCATCGCTGCTACGTGGAAGGAGGCGCCGGACCCCGTCTTCTGTCCCTGCACGACGCCATCAAGCCGCAGGCCGAGCGGTACGCGCGGCTGTACATCGACGCCCTGATCGACCAGCTCGCTCTCTCCATCGACGAGCACCAGGCCACGATCGATGCCATCGAGGACGGCGAGGCGGACCGGGCGCAGTCGGCGGTGCAAACCAATTGGCGCAACGCGGGCGAGCGCCTCGGCGGCGTGATCGAGCGGGCGGGGGAGCTGGGGAGCTGGTAGTCGGTCCACGAAACGCTACCTTGCAGGTCCGCCGCGAAACGATTCGCGCGCGCCTGTTTCAATCTCCCGTCAGGAGGATCGAACGATGTACCGGTCACCAGTTGTCGCCCCCTTTGCGGCCCCCGCTCCCCTCCTCTGCCTAGTCGCGCTCACCGCCGCCCTGGCCTCATGCGATGCCGAACCGGGGGCGGGGAATCCGACGCGCGAGACGCTTCCGGGCGGGGGCGTCCTGGTTCGCTACCCGGGTCTGCCCGCCATCGACTCGGTCGGGCCGGAAATCACCGAGGTACAGATCGACCTTCAATTCGGGAGCGTGGACGGGACCGACCCCAACCTGCTCTTCGGAGACATCCGCGGAATCCAGGCGGCGAGCGACGGCACCATCTACGTGCTGGACTTCACGGCCACGGAGGTGCGGGCCTACGATCCCGGCGGCCGGTACCTGCGGACCGTCGCGCAAGAGGGTGAAGGCCCGGGCGAGATCACGGCGGCCAACGGGATCTTTCTCGCCGGCGACACGCTGCTGTGGATCCACGATCACGGCAACTGGACGGTCATCGGAGTGGATCCCGGCGGGGACGAGATCAGCCGGTTCCAAAAGCCGGTCCTGAGCTACAGCTACATATGGACGGCCGTGTTCGACGATCAGGGGCGCTATTGGAGACAGACCTCCCACTCGGACGAGCAAGAAAGGTATCCGCCGCCCGCGGGCCTGAGCTCGACGCCCCGTCGCCGCTACTACAAGTCCTACGATCTGTCCACCGGAGCCCTCGACTCGGTCTTCCTCGGCGAGAGCAACGTTCGCTCATACCGTTACCAGGACTCGAACGGGTTCTGGCAGCTCCTCCCCATTCGCTTCCAGAGCGGGGAAAGGATCCTGGTGAACCCGGCCGGGGGATTCTGGCGTGCAAACACCGCTTCGTACCGCATTGCCGGGACGAGCGAGGCGGGCGACACGCTGATCGTCATCGATGCCGGGATGCCCGCGCTGCCGGTCACGGACGAGGACCACTCCGGTTTCGTCGAGAGCATGATCGAGTTCAGGGGCGCGGAGATCCGCCGCGAGCTTGAGGAGGTCGCGGCGCTGATGCCCGAGGTCAAGCCGATCCTCGCGGACATGTTCGTGGACGATGAAGGCGTGCTCTGGGTCAAGAGGGTCACGCCGCCGGACGCTCCATCCTTCTACGACCGGTTTTCCAGCGATGGTGACTACCTGGGCTCGGTCCGCTTCGGGTTCCGGCCGGGAGCCGGCATCTGGATCCGGCACGGCGCCATCTACACCTGGGTGGTGGACGATGTGGGTGTGCCCTACGTCGTGAGGGCGCCGTTGTCGTGACAGGAAGGCAACGCATGTTCCGCGTGCTCATTGCCACCGTCGCCATCGCATCCTGCCAAACCGACGCGCCCAGGGGGAGTCCGACCCGCGAAACGCTCCCCAACGGCGCCACCCTCATCCACTACCCCGACCTTCCCGCCATCGACTCCGTCGGCCCCGAAGTCACCGAGGTGCACGTGGACCTGCAGTTCGGCAGTGTAGAAGGGGATGACCTCAACTACGTCTTCGGCGACATCCGGGGCATCCAGGCGGCGAGCGACGGCACCATCTACGTGCTGGACAACCAGGCTCAGGAAGTCCGGGTGTTCTCACCTGAGGGCGAGTACCTGCGCACCATCATGCGGCGCGGCGAGGGTCCTGGAGAAATCCTGAGATCCAACGGCTTCATCCTGTCCGGCGACACGCTGCTGTGGGTCCATGAATGGACCAAGTATGTCGTCATCGGCGTGGACACCTACGGTGAGGAGGTTCGCCGATTCGACGCACCTCTTCGACGGCGGGGCTACTTCTGGGACGGGGCGTTCGACCTTCGAGGACGCTACTGGAGGAGCACTTCCGTTTGCGACGATGAGGAGTTGGACCCCGAGCCGGGACTGCTGACGGGCTCCTGCCGCCGCCACTATGTGTCCTACGACCTCGCCATTGAAGCCATCGACTCCGTCTACATCGGTGAAGACACCTATCGGTCCTTCATGGCCAGGATGCCCGGCGGCGGACGGAGGTTCTACACGATCCCCTTCCAGTCATCGCGGCTCACTCTGGTGAACCCGTCGGGAGGGTTCTGGGATGCGAACAAGGGATCATATCGCCTGACGCGTACCGGGGAGGGTGGAGATACGCTGCTGGTGATCGAGGCTTCCATGCCCCCAATCCCGGTGACGGCCGAGGACCGATCCGCCTTCATCCGGGCCGGGGTCGAGCGCAGCCCGGAAATGCGGAGCGCCGTCGAAGAGGTCGCCGCACTCATGCCGGATTTCAAGCCGATCCTCGAAGGCTTCTTCGTGGACGACGAAGAGCGGCTGTGGGTGCGGAGATCCACTCCGTTGGGCGCCCCCCGCTTCTATGATCTCTTATCGGGGGACGGCAACTATCTCGGCTCCATCCGCCTCGCCTTCCAACCTGCTCCCTATAGTCCGCTCTGGGTTCAGCACGGCCACATCTACGCGTTTGTCCTGGACGACCTGGATGTCCAGTACGTGGTGAGGGCGCCCATTTCATGACGCCGGCCCAGCGGCCCACCCCCAGCGGCCCGCCCCCCCGCCCCACCTCCGACGTCGTCGTCATCGGCGCCGGCATCGTCGGCGCTTCCTGCGCATACGAGCTCGCCAAGCGCGGCCTCCGCGTCACCGTCCTGGAACGCGAAAACGCCCCCGCCCTCGGCTCCACCGGCCGGAGCGCGGCCGGCGTCCGCGTCCAGTTCACCACCCGCCCCAACATCGAGTTTTCGATGTACTCGCTGCCCGTCTACCGCACCTTCCGCGAGCGGCACGGCTTCGAGGTCGGCTATCGCGACATCGGCTACCTGCTCCTGGTCCCCCCCGACCGCTGGGAGGACCACCTGGCCTCCGTCGCGCTCCAACACAGTCTCGGCGCCCCCGTCGACGTCCTCACCCCGGACGAGGCCCTGCGCTACGTCCCCCTCGCCACCGACGGCCTCGCCGGCGCCACCTACGGACCCTGGGACGGCGTGATCGACCCCCACATGGCCACCCACGCCTGGGTGAACATGGGCCGCCAGGCCGGTGTCGATTACCGCTTCAACCACACCGTGACCGCACTCCGGCCCGAGGGGGACGGCTGGCGCGTCGACACGGGCGCTCAGTCCCTTTCCTGCGGCCACCTCGTCAACGCCGCCGGGGCCTGGTCCTGCGTGATCGCCCGTCTCGCCGGCCTCGAAGTCCCCGTCCGCCCGAAGCGCATCCAGATCTTCCTGAGCGGCCCCATCACCGACGAGCGCGTCTACCCCCTCACCATCGACCTCGAGACCGGGGTCTACCTGCGCAGCGAAGGCGACCGCATCCTCTTCGGCCTCGACACCCACGCCGACGACGGCTTCACCGAAGGGGTCGACTGGAACTGGCTGGAACAGGTGCTGCTAACCGGCGTGGACCGCTTTCCCTGGTGGGTGGACCTGGGGGTCGACCGCCAGGGAAGCTGGTGGGGCTACTACGGCGTCACACCCGACAACAGTCCGGTGATCGGCTACAACCCCGGCGCCCGCGGCTGGGTGGACGCCTGCGGGTTCTCCGGTCACGGCATCATGCATGCGCCGGCGACCGGGTTGGCGGTGTCGGAGCTGATCGCGGACGGACGCTCGCACACGCTGGACGCGACAGCGTTCCGGCACGGGAGGTTCGAGGGGGCCGGGGTGGAGGTCGAGGTGAACATTTTCTGAGCGAAACCCGTCTTCCCTCCGGCACAACACCACCCTGCGACGCTTTGCAAATGGCGGCTGATTATCATAGATTGTTGTATATTTGACATCTGGCTGCTTAATATGCAACAATCTTTCGCCCGTCCCGACCTCCTATCCGCGGTAAGCACCTGCCTCTCCGAGGCGCCGGTGGTCGCCGTGCTCGGGGCACGCCAAGTGGGCAAGACAACTCTGGCGCACGAGATCTCCCACAACTGGCCGGGCCCATCCGTCCACTTCGATCTCGAGATCCCCACCGAGCGCAACGCCCTGTCGCTTACGCCGCAAAGCGTCCTCGCGACCAGCGAGGGTCTGGTGGTCCTCGACGAGATCCAGAGGATGCCGGAGCTGTTCGAAGTGTTGCGTCCGATCTGCGACGACCCGGACTGCAACGCGGTCTTTCTCCTGCTGGGCAGCGCTTCCCCCGACCTGGTCCGCGGTGTTTCCGAGACGCCGGCCGGCAGAATCCTGTTCGTCGACATGGGGGGTTTTTCGCTGGCCGAGGTGGGACCGGCCAATCAGAACCGGCTGTGGATGCGTGGCGGATTCCCACGAGCCTACCGCGCACCCACGGATTCGGCCTGGTCGCGCTGGATGCAATCCTTCACCCGCACCTTTGTTGAACGGGACATCCCTGCCATGCGCGCCGGAGTGTCGCCGGAGGCGCTGGGCCGGTTGTGGCGGATGCTGGCCCACGTTCACGGACAGACCTGGAACGCTTCGGACCTCGCACGCTCGCTGGACACCGACACCAGGAACGTGAACCGCTATCGCGATCTTTTCGCCGGGGCCTTCATGATCAGGATCCTCCCTCCATGGTTCGAGAACCTCGGAAAACGCCTGGTCAAGTCACCCAAGGTCTATCTGCGCGACAGCGGGATGCTACACCACCTGCTGGGGATCGAAGACAGGCACGACCTGGTCACGCACCCGCGCTACGGAGCGAGCTGGGAGGGATTTGCACTGGAGCAGACGCTGCTGGCGCACGGCGAGCGCGAAGCATACTTCTACGCAACGCAGCGTGGAGCCGAACTCGACCTGTTGCTGCTGAGACGGGGGCGGCGCTGGGGCTTCGAGTTCAAGTGCACGGACACCCCCCGCACCACGAAGTCCATGCACGTGGTCATTCAGGACCTGGGACTCGAGCACCTCTGGGTGGTCTATCCCGGCAACATGGAATACCCGCTCACCAACCGGATCACGGCGTTGCCGCTGGCCGGAGTCCCCAACCTTCACGCCCTCTAGAAGAGACCCACAATGCTCAGATTCGCCGAAGAGATCATGCTCCTGCTCCTTGAAGACGAGGGGAAGAGGTTCCTGAATGTGCCCGACGCGTCCCTGCGCTACGCCCTGGCCGGCGGAGTCCTGATGGATCTCGCCATGGAGGATCGGATCGACACCGACCTCGAAAAGCTCACCCTCGTGGACCCGACCCCGACCGGGGACGACCTCCTCGACCGGGTGCTGGCCGACATCGCCGCAGCAACCGGAACCCACGACGCGCGCTACTGGGTGGAGCAGGCCGCCAGCGGCGCCTACAAAACCCGCGAGGCGGCCATGGAACGGCTGGTCGCGCGCGGCATCCTGGAGCGCCGCGAGGACCGGTTCCTCTGGATGTTCCGCTCGCGGCGGTACCCCCTGATCGACGGCGAGGCAGAACTCGAAGTCAAGTTGCGCATCATGGAGGTCCTCTTCGCCGATGTGGTCCCCACGCCCCGCGATGTCGTCATCATCTGCCTGGCCGACGCCTGCGGAATCTTCACCGAACTGCTCTCCAGCGAAGACCTCCGGGAGGTGCAGCCGCGCATCGAGCTGGTCCGCGGGATGGACCTGATCGGGCGCGCGGTCATGGCGGCCGTGCGGGACATCTGGCGCTTCGGGCGCACATCGGCCGGCTGACCCCCGTCCTTGTGGACAAGCAACCGCGTGGGCAGTTTCCCCTTCCCCGCCAGAAACCTCCCAATCATTGAAGGTCCACAATGCTGAGATTCGCCGAAGAGATCATGCTCCTGCTCCTCGACGACGAGGGGGAGAGGTTCCTGCGGGTGCCCGACTGGTCGCTGCGCTACGCGCTCGCGGGCGGGATCCTGATGGATCTGGCCATGGAGGACCGGATCGACACCGATCTCGAAAAGCTGATCCTGGTGGACCCGACGCCGCTCGGCGACGACATCCTCGACCCCGTGCTCGCCGACATCGCCGCCGCGACGGAGACCCACGACGCGCGCTACTGGGTGGAGCGAGCCGCCAACCGCGCCGACGAGACCCGCGAGGCGGCCATCGCGCGGCTGGTCTCGCGCGGCATACTGGAGCGCCGCGAGGACCGGTTCCTGTGGGTGTTCCGGTCGCGGCGCTACCCGCTGGTCGACGGCCGTGCCGAGCGCGAGGTGAAGCTGCGCATCATGGAGGTGCTCTTCAGCGAAGTGATCCCGACGCCGCGCGACGTGGTCATCATCTGCCTGGCCGACGCCTGCGGGATCTTCACCGAGCTGCTCTCGAAGCGTGAGGTGCGGCACGCGCTGCCCCGCATCGAACTCATACGCAAGATGGACCTGATCGGGCGCGCGGTCACGGCCGCCATCTGGGACATCGAGGTCTCCCTGGCCAAGGCGATCCGGCCGCACATGGCGTAGGAGGACTCCAAGGGTGGCGCGTACTGACAACCCTGCTTTACATCTTGTAATGTAGACATTACATTATTCCCCGTTGGTTTCGCCCAACAGCGACCGAGTTCCAGGGGCGAGCCACCGTCACGCAGGGACGCACACCACGTTCGCGCGAATACCAGTCCAACGGAGGAACCGATGTCCGAATCCCGTCTCGAAAACCATCTCAAGAGCCAGCGCAAGGCCGCCGGCCTGTCCCAGAATGCCCTGGCCGAACGCGTGGGGGTCTCCCGCCAGGCGATCCTCGCCATCGAAGCCAGCCGCAACGTGCCCTCGACCAGCCTCGGTTTGAAGCTGGCCTACGCTTTGGGCTGCAGCGTCGAAGACATCTTCCAGCTGGCTCCGGCACCGGGCATCCAGGCCCACCTCGCGCCCGCCGGCGCGGGCGGCGAGGGCGGCACGCGGGTTGCACTGGGCCAGGTCGCGGGCCGCTGGGTCGCGCACCGGCTGCCTTCCCACGGCATTCTGGCCGCCGACGGCACCCTCTCCGGTACCGACGGCGACATGGCCACGGTGACCCCGCTCGTCAGCTCCGGCAGTCTCCGGCGCAACGTCCTGGTCGCGGGATGCGCGCCCCTCCTCGGAGCCGTTGCTACACGAGTGGGCCAGCGGTTCAGCGACGCGCGGGTGACCTGGCTGCCCACCGGCAACCGTCGCTCCATGCAGCTTCTGGCGGCGGGGATGGTCCACGTGGGTGGCCTGCACCTCGCCGGCGACGACGACAGCGCCGCGACCGAGGCGGTCGCGAGGAGGACGCTGCCCGGCCAGCGGCTGCTGCTCGTCAACCTGACGAGCTGGCGCATGGGAGTGGTCGTGTCCCCCGGCAACCCGCTGGGGCTCGCCGGCGGGGACGACCTGATGCGTCCGGGCCTCCGGCTCGTGCGCCGCGAGGAGGGTTCCGGCGCTCACGCACTCGCCTCACGCCTCACCGATGGCGCCTCCGACGGGCAGAACGGCCCCCGCGCCGCTGGTCACCGCGAGGTTGCCAGGATGGTCCGCTCGGGCTCCGCGGACGCCGGTATCGCGATCGAGAGCGCGGCCCTCGCCGAGGGCATGGATTTCATTCCGCTCGTCTCGGAGCGTTTCGACCTGGTGGTTCCCGCGGACCTGGCCGCGGACAGCCCGGTCTCCCGCCTCATCGAAACGCTCGACGATCCGGCCTTCCGGGCCGAGGTGGAACACCTTCCGGGCTATGACGGTTCCCAGAGCGGGCGGGTCACCACGGTGGACGCCGCGTGAGAACCCACCCCGCAGCCGCCGCGGTCACGCTCCTCGGCATTCTGGGCGCGGCCGCGGTGGCCGCCGGGGGCGACGAGGGCGACGGGCGGAGGACACTGCAGGTTTTCGCCGCATCATCACTGGCCGACGCTTTCCGGGAGATGGAGACGGCCTTCGAGGCCGCACATCCCGACACGGACGTCACCCTCGTCTTTGCCGGCAGCCAGGTCCTGCGACTCCAGATCGAACAGGGCGCCCGCGCCGATGTCTTCGCCTCCGCGGACCGCCGCCACATCGAGTCGCTCAGGCGCGCCGGGCTTGTGGCGGCGTACGGGGAGTTCGCGGGCACCGAACTCGTGGTCATCGTGCCGCCCGACAATCCTGCCGCCATCGAGTCCTTTGGCGACCTGGTGCGCGCGCGCCGATTGGTGGTCGGTACGGAAAACGTGCCGATCGGCGCCTACACGCGCGAGCTGTTGAGGCGGGCGGGCGCGCGGAAGGGTTCCGGGTTCGAAAGCGCGGTTCTCGACCGGGTGGTGTCCGAGGAGAGCAACGCGCGCCTGGTGCGCGCCAAGGTGGAGCTGGGGGTGGCCGACGCGGCGATCGTGTACCGCACCGACGCCGCCCCGGGGCGGGTTCGCACGATTGCGGTGCCGGGTTGGGCGAATGTGCGCGCCGCCTACCTGATGGGCCCGGTGGCCGGGTCGGCCAACCCGGAGGGCGCGGAGCGGTGGATCCGCTTTGTCGCGTCGCCCGCGGGACGGGAGATCCTGGCGCGCCGCGGCTTTGTGGCGGGCTCCGCGCCCGCGCGGTGAGGGTTGGCTGGTGACCGCCGGCCGCGCCAGCTCCGACGCGGGCCCCGCGCCCGCGCGATGAGGGGGCCGAACGGGGGGTTGTGGGGTGGGCGGGGGGCGCTCCTCGCCGCCATTCCCATGCTGGCCATCCTCGTCGTTCCCCTGATCGCGCTGGCCGGCGCGTCCTCGCCCTCCGACATCGCCGGCGGCGCGCGCCACCCTCTCTTCGCACCCGCCCTCTGGCTCAGCGCACGCACCACCGTCGCCAGCCTGGCCGTGATCGTAGCGGCCGGCACCCCTCTCGCCTGGTGGCTGGCGCGCGCCTCCGGCCGGGGAGCCCGCACCGCCGAACTGCTGGTCGACCTCCCGGTCGTGATCCCTCCCGCCGTCATGGGCATCGCGCTGCTTCAGACCTTCGGTCCGCACGGCCTCCTCGGCCCGGCCCTGGCGTCACTCGGCATCCACCTGCCCTTCACCACCACCGCCGTGGTCGCGGCCCAAGTGGTGGTCTCGGCCCCCTTCTACATCCAGGGCGCGGCCGCCGCCTTCCGCCGCGTCGACGACGACCTCCTGATCGTCGCCCGCACCCTGGGCCAGTCTCCCGCGGGGGCGTTCTTCCGGGTCGCGGTTCCGCTCGCGCTGCCCGGAATGGTCGCGGGGGCGGCCCTGTCCTGGGCCCGGGCCCTCGGCGAATTCGGGGCGACCCTGTTCTTCGCCGGCAACTTCACGGGCTCCACCCAGACCATGCCGCTGGCCATCTACACCGCGCTGGAGTCCGACACGCGCGTGGCCGTGGCGCTCGCGCTCGTCCTGGCCGCTGCCAGCGTGCTGTTGCTGGTCCCGCTGCGCACGCTCCCGTCACTGCTGTCGCGGCGGCTGGACCGCCCACCCCGGTCCCCGCACGCGCACCCTCTGCCGAAATGAAGTGGGAGGCACGGATTCGCGCTCGCGCGGGCGAATTCGATCTCGATGCGACCGTCGCCGGCGATGGCGCTCCGGTCGTCCTGATCGGGCCCAACGGGTCCGGCAAGACCACCCTGCTGCGCGTCGTCTCCGGGGGACATGCTCCCCTCTCGGGCCGCATCTGCATCGGCGAACACGTCCTCTACGACTCCGAACGAGGGGTCTGCCTCGCTCCCGAGGAGCGCCGCATCGGGTACGTGCCACAGGGGTACGGTCTCTTTCCGCACCTGAGCGTGCAGGACAACGTCGCCTTCGGCCTGTCCGCGGCCCGCCCCGGACAATCTCGCGCCCGGCGCCGAATGGCAGCCGCGGCGCTCCTCGAGGAGATCGACTGCGGGCACCTCGCGGAGCGCCTGCCGGCCACCCTGTCCGGGGGAGAAAAACAGCGCGTCGCCCTCGCCCGGGCGCTCCTCTCCGAGCCCGACCTGCTCCTCCTGGACGAACCCCTGGCCGCGCTCGACGCCGCGACCCGCCGGGACATGCGCGGCTATCTGGCCGATCACCTGGCCGCGCGGGGCAAGCCGGCGCTCGTCGTCACTCACGATGCCCGGGACGTCCAGGCCCTGGAAGCACCCGCCGTCTACGCCCTGGAGAAGGGTGTGGTGGTGCAACGCGGTTCGCCGGCGGATCTCGCCGCCCACCCGGCGTCGGACTTCGTCCGGGAGTTCTTTCGGTCGGGCTAGCCGGCGACAGGACGGTGCGGGCTACCCTCCGGATCAGCGCGGAAAGAAGTAGCGAAGCGTAAGGGACAGCGCGCCGTTCAAGATTTCGAGTCCCCGCACACGGGCCCTCACCGCATTCAGACCGGCGGTGTAGCGCACGCCAAGGGCGGCCCCAAAGACCTCGACCTCGCCTCCCAGGACCAGGCTGGTATCGAAATCGTGGCCGACAAAGTCGGGATCGTCGTCACAGTCGACCTGTTCCCGCATGCAGCCCAGGAGCATCGCGACGGACATGCCGCCGTACAGTTGCGGGCGCACCGTGCTTTCGCGGCCCGGATGAACCTGCAGGAGAACCGGAAGTTCGAGGTAGGCCAGATCGACGGCGTTGTCGGCCGTTCTGCCCACCCGTGCCCGCGCGCCCTTGGTGGCGAAGTGCAGTTCCGGTCGAATCGCGAGGATCTCGCCCAGCGGCACGACACCGACCATGCCGGCAAGCAAGGTCGTCCGCCAGGTGATTTCCTGCGAACCCCCGCCCGTGAAGGTCGCCCGGCTGACCCCGCCGATGACCCCGAACGCGGTTTGCGCCTGCGCGGGCACCGCGGACCCGGCCAGCAGTGCCATCGCCACCAATACCGCAAACCTGTTCCGCATCTGGCAGCCCGTGGACAAGATCCCCCCGGCATTCGAGCGGCGATGCATCCGTCCTAGCCGCTTCGCTTCGCCTGTCCGCACTGTAAAGCGCACGTTACATTTTGTCATGTCCACTATACATTCTGTCACTCCAAGGCTGCGCTCTGCGTCGCTCCTTGCCAGCCCGGCGCCTCACCGCTCTCGGTGCTCGGGCGGCTTTATCCACGGACTGCTAGCCGATTCGCCCTCCGGTTTGGATTCAACCGAATGCTAGTCGGTCACAGGGGCCAGGGGAACCCACCGTTCGAGTGCTTCGCGGCTTCCGCGCTTGACAGCACGGGCACCGCAGGGCCCATAATGTCACAAGGGTTGCTGGTGAGGGAACCGCGCCAGGTCGACAAGTTCGCGGAGAGCCGGACGCCGCGGCGCGGATCGCCAGTGATCTCACGAGAAAGGAAGGACGGCATGCATCCGACTCGTCGCCAGACCATCCTGACCTTCGTCGCCGCCTTCGGCCTGACCGCCATGGGTGCAGGCTGTGCCAGCGGGGGTGGCGAAGGTGGGGGAAGCACGCCCCGGCAAGACCCCAACCTGCTCACCACCGAGGATCTCGCGCCCTACGCCAACCTCACCTGCCTGGAGGCCGTACGGCAGCTTCGTCCACGCTGGCTGCAGGACCGCGGCGGAACCCAAGTCCCCATTGTTGTCCGGGACGGCAACCGCATGGGACAGGCCCAGAGTGTCCTTTCGACCATTCGGGCCAGCGATGTCGAGTCGCTCAGGTTCTTTAGCGCGAGGGACGCAATTACGCGGTATGGTGCGACCGTCACGGGCGGGGCGATCGAGGTGATCACGCGCCGCAGGTAGGCTTGACAGTACGGGGGCTTCGCGACCGATATTGAAGGCTTCCAAGTGTTGATGAGGAGGAAGCCGTGTCGCACCGATGGGCGCAGAGAGTTTGCAGGCCCCGGGTCGCGGGCCTCCCATGCTCCCCCCAAAGGAAAAGGAAGACGGAATGCACCCGAATCGTCGTCAGATCCTCCTGACCTTCGCCGCCGCCTTCGGCCTCACCGTGCTGACCACCGCTTGCGCGAGTGGTGGTTCTGGAGATGGCGGACCCCGGCGCGATCCCAACCTCATCACCGCCGAGGAGCTCGCTGACTACACGAACCTCACCTGCCTCGAGGTCATTCGGCGCCTGAGGCCGCGCTGGCTCCAGAGCCGCGGGGCCGAGCAGAATCCCGTCGTGTACCAGGACGGGGCTCGCATCGGGATGGCCGACCAGGTGCTCGGCAATTTCAGCGTCAACGATGTCCAGTCGATCAGGTACCGCAACGCCTCGGACGCCACGACGCGCTACGGCACAGGTCACGGGGCAGGCGCAATCGAGGTATCCACCCGTCGCGGGTAGGGCGGACAACACGGCCTTGTCAGCCCGGCGCTGCCGCCTGTCGCTCGCCGGGATTTACCTGTGGACGCCCAGGAAACGCCGAGAAAAGTCGGTCAGGATTTCCGCACAGGTTTCGATTTCGGAGATCGAGATCCACTCACCGTCGGTGTGCGCCTGAGCGATCGACCCCGGTCCGAAGCAGACTGCGGGGATTCCGCACTGGTTGAGGAAGCAGGCGTCGACCCACGCCGACATCCCGGCCACCGTGCGCGGTACTCCCGCGCGTTCACACGCTTCCAGGAGCCCCTGGACCACCGGTGAGGAGGCCGGCACCTCGGTCCCCGCCCTGAACAGGCCCGCTTCCAGGCAGGCGTCCAGCTCCGGACACCCCTGCCGGGCCCCCGTCAGCACGGCTTCGGCCTCGCGCATGACCTGGTCCGCCGTCTCTCCCGGCAGCGTCCGCCGCTCGAACACCACCTCGCAGCGGTCGGGATAGACCGACGGCGCGCTCCCGCCCGAGACGGTTCCCGCATGGACCGAGGCGGGCCCCAGAAGCGGGTGTTCCGTGGCGCGCGCAAGCCGCTCCGCCTCGGCCTCGAAGGCGACGAGCAGGTGTCCCGCGTGGGCGATCGCGTCCACGCCCAACTCCGGCCGGGACCCATGGGCGGCCCGTCCCTTCACCAGCGCTTCGATCCAAAGGAACCCCTTGTGGGCGGGCATCACCGCCAGGTCGGTCGGTTCGCACACGACCGCCGCGTCGGCGTGGATTCCGGAGGCGACCAGTGCCTCCATCCCCAGGGAGGCGTGTTCCTCGTCAGCGGTGAGCGCCACGATCAGTTCGCCGGGCAGGTCGTCGGCTGCCAGGCGGGCCGCGACAGCCAATACGCAGGCGACGCCCCCCTTCATGTCGGCCGCGCCCCGCCCGTAGAGGCGGCCCTCGCGTATGTCCCCCGAGAAGGGATCGGGCATGTCCCCGACCCCCACAGTGTCCAGATGGCCGTTCAGGAGCAGCACGGGACCGGAGCCGGGTCCCCGCCGCCCCACGACATTGAACCGACCCGTGGCGACCTCGGTGATTCGGGTGGTATACCCCCACTGGCCGAGCCACCCCGCGACCAGCTCGGCGATCTCCCTTTCGCCGGCCCCGCCCTTCTCCAGAACGGGGTTCACGGAGGCCGTCTGCACCAACTTGCGCGCCATCTCGACGGAGTCGCGGGGCGGGAATGCGCCGGATGGAAGCCCGGGGTCACTGTCCTGGTTTTGGTTCATTTTTCGCACGGGGTCGGGAAACCGCGACACGATTCGGTCGCACGACGCCCTCGCGGGATAGGAGCGTCGAGTGGTGAAAACGTAGCAAACAGAAAGGATACCTCGTCACGACCAAGGCCTCCCGGCTGCCCGAGAAACGTTGGCACGGTTCTTGCTGATAACTGGGGCCACAGGTCATGGGACCGGCCCTAGACCAATCACTCACCACGCGGGAGGAGAGCGATTCGCAAGTCAACCGTAAACCTGTTGGGCGCGGCCGCGCTGGTGGCCGCCGGCCTGGCTCTGCTTCGGCATGGCAACGAGCGTCCCGAGCCCGAAGGGGCGAAGGGCGACGGTGTGCCTCCGGGCGAGAAGGTCCCCGCGAACATTCGGCTGGAGAAGCTCAGGGAACTGGGCATCTAGCCATCCCGGGGATCCGGCCCGCGGCAACGCATTGCCGTCGCGGGCGGGCCTGACCCAGGACGAGGGGGGTGACCGAACCACCGGTCACCCCCCTCGTCGCTTTGTATGCATCTCCGTATGCACCCGTCGATGACTCCGGGGACGGACACCCGCACCACACCTATTCCTCGAAGTAGGAGATGTTCTTCTCGATGTAGTCTTGCCACTCGGGCGGGACATCCGTGTCGGGGAAGATCGCCTGCACGGGGCACTCCGGTTCGCAGGCGCCGCAGTCGATACACTCGTCGGGGTGGATCAGATACTGCTCACCGGCTTCGTAGATGCAGTCCACCGGACACACTTCGACGCAACTCGCGTCCTTGGTGCCGATGCAGGGCTCGGTAATGATGTAGGTCAACAGATCACCTCTGTGATTCTCCGGTTTCAGCCGCACTATGATTGCGGAACCGGGTTGAAGCCGCAACCCTGCGAGCGGGTTGTCGGCCGCCGGTGTCACCCGCGCTACAGCGATTTGCGGAAGTGCCGAAGCGTGGCTTCGATCGCGGCCTCGAGCCCGGGTGTCGTCCCCTCCATCGGGTGCGCGGCCTCGAAGGTGTGTCCCGATCCGGCAAGCACGCGCAGCGTTGACGACGGCCCCGCTTCATGCAGCCGACGGGCTTCGGCGACCTGTACCGTCGCGTCCTCTTCCCCGTGGACGATGAGCCACGGCACGCGCACCATCGCCGCCGCCGCCGTGATGTCCAGCCGGTCCGCGTTCGCCTGCAGGTCGTCCCAGAGAGTGCGGTAGAGGGGCATCTGCTGGCCGGTCCGGGCGTTCGGTATGAAGGTCACGCCGCGCGTAGTCCAGTCCTTCACGTGCTCCTCGCTCCAGCGGTGGAAGGTCGAGACCGCCGCCCAGGTCACGAGCGCGGCCACCCCGCTGTGCTCCGCCGCCGTGATGATGCCCGTGCCGCCGCCGCGGCTGTGACCCAGCAGTCCGACCGTGGCGGGGGGGCGTCCGCCGCTCCACTCACCCGCCATGGTGCGGTCCACCATCCAGCGAAGATCCTCCAACTCGCGCGACAGGGTGTTGCGGCCGAATGCTTCCAGGTTGGTGAAGTCGACCAGGTTGGGGCCGGTGCCGTTGAGCGAGAAGTTGAAGGAGACGACCAGGTGGCCGCCCTGCGCCAGGCATTCCGAGAGATGGGGGAAGAAGCCCCAGTCCTTGAAGCCCTTGAAGCCGTGCGCGACGAGGATGGCCGTGCGCGGTTCGCGCCCGGCGGGGGACCGGATGTCGGCGCGGATGACGTCGCCGTGCGGGGGCGTGGTCTCGACGCGGTCGTGTCTCACGAACGTCCCGTCCATTCGCGGTCCTGGTGGCCGCCTTCGAGGTTTTCGAGGCGGGCCGCCGCGAAGAGATAGTCCGAGAGCCGGTTGAGGTGGCGGATGATCGCCGGGTCGACCGGCTCCGACGCCGCCAGCGTGACCACGCGCCGTTCGGCTCGCCGGCACACCGCGCGCGCCAGGTGGAGTCCGCTCGCGCCGGCGCTGCCCGCAGGGAGGATGAAGTTGCGGAGCGGGGGCGCGGCCTCCATGGCCTCGTCGATCCAGGCCTCCATCTCGGCGATGCGGCCGGCAGGCAGGTCGGGGAGTGAGGGGGTCGTGCGGCCCGGGCGAGGGGGAGGCGTGGCCAGGTGGGCGCCGATCGCGAAAAGGTCCGACTGGAGGACTTCCAGGCGCTCCCGCGTGGCGGCATGGGTGAGGTGGACGGAGGCGCTGCCGATCGCGGCGTTCAGTTCGTCGACCGTGCCGTACGCCTCCACGCGGGTGTCGTCCTTGCGCGTGCGCCCGCCCCCGAAGAGGCCGGTCTCGCCGGTGTCGCCGCGCCGCGTGTAGATCTTCACCGAGGGCCCAGCCGCGTGAACTTGCGGATCGCGCGGGCCTTGTCCAGCAGGCTCGGCTCCGGGGGCGCGCCGTCCTCGCGAAGCCGGGAGAGGAGGTCGCGGACGTCGAGCAGGGCCTCGAGCAGGACCTGGTCGCGCTGAAATCCGAAGTCCAGTGCGTCCATGCGCGCCTGGTCCCCGGCTCCGTCCGCCTTCTCGAAAGCCTCGCGGTACACCCCTTCGAGGCTTCCGATGACATCGTCCCTGGTGCGCATGTCCACCTTCCGGTTCGCGTTCGCCGCGGGGAACCGCGCGCCCCGATGCGCGCCGCCCCGTACATACATCGTATCGTCCAGCGTATGTTTCATGGTAGCGCGCACGAAGAATCCGCACCCCGGGCACGGAAGACATGATCTCCTTGAAACAGTCCAACGCACCGCAGAACCCCGTCCCCGACGAAGTGGTCGAACGGGCCAACGACCTCTACTGGCGCTCCGGCGCGAGCGTCAACCAGCTCACCCGCGAGCTGGACCTCTCCAAGGGGGCGCTCTACGAGATCATCACCCCCATGCCCGCGGGTCTTTCCTGTCCCTGCGGCGGCGGGGAGATGGCGTACACGAACCGGACCGCCCGCGAACGCGGCTTCGTGTCCTGCACCACCTGCGGACTCGAGGACGAGGAGGCGCACGTCCGCGACTACCTGGATGAACAGGACGCCACCTCGGCGGTCGAGTTGGCGGCCCCCGACCCGGGCCTGCCCCATGTGCGAGCGGAGGCGCAAACGGGGGCGCTGGAGACGACGGCGCCCCGCAACCTGGAGAAGCTGCTGGTGGCCTCGGCGCTCGCCGGCATTGCGGTGGGGCTGTTACTGGGCGGACTGTTGAGGAGACGATGATCGAACGATGATGAGCGGTCCACCACGGCGTGCCGCCAACCACCGGAGGACGAAAGCGTGAGCCCCCACTATCCCCTGACCCTTCGCGGCACCGCCGCCCTCGCCTTCCTCACCCTCCTCGGATGCGGCGGAGGAAGCGACGAAGCCGCTGCCGCTGCCGATGACGCCGCCGCCGGCCCCGACCGGTCCGTCGCGGCCGCCATGCTGTCCGAAGACGGCATCGCCTACGTGCCGGAAGCGCAGGAGGTGCCGATCCACGAACTCGGCTTCGACTACGGTGACTGGGACGCGGCGATCAAGGTGGTCGAGTTCAGCGACTACGGCTGCGGCTACTGCCGGCAATTCCACACCGAGACCTTCCCCACGCTGCTGAAGGACTACATCGAGACCGGCAAGGTTCACTGGAAGTACGTCACCTACGTGAGCGGGATGTTCCAGAACGGCACCGCGGCGGCGTTCGTGGCCGAGTGCGCGGGGGAACAGGGGTTCTTCGCGGAGATGAGCCGCCTGCTCTACGAGCGCCAGGCGGACTGGAAGAACCAGGGCGATCCCTTCCCCGTCTATGACGAGCTGGCTCTGGAAGTTGGCGCCGATGTCGAGGAACTCAATGCGTGCATCGAAGAGGACCGGCCGGAGGAGCGGGTGCGCAGCGGGATCGTGACGGGGCGCAACCTGGGCATACGCGGCACGCCCGCGTTCGTGGCCAACGGGGTGCGCCTGATGGGCGCTCAGCCGCTGGATTGGTGGGTCGAGCTCTTCGCTAGAATCGAGGAGGCGATCGCCGAGATGGAGGCCGGCGACGGCGAGCCGTCCGGACAGGTGCCTCCTCCATGACCACCTCGAAGTCCTCCTCGTAACCCACCCGGCCGGGCGACGGCAGGTAACGCGACACGTCCACCTCGGCGCGCGCCAGCTCGCGGTCGAAGGCCTCCTGATCCCGCTGCGAAGCCTCGGTGCCCGTGTCCGAGGTGGCGTAGACGATCCGCCCCAGCTTCTGGTCCTGCAGCTTTAGCCGGCGGCGCATCAGTTCGGCCTCAACGAAGCTCTCGCGCACGGCGGGGAACCGGTAGCGGAAGCCGGCGTCGTCCGCCTCGACCGCGGCGTCGAACTCGGCGGCCAGCTTCTCCAGCTCGCGCAACACCACCTTCGGGCTCACCTTCCAGTCCTTCAGCCGCTTCTGCACGTACCCGATCGCCTCGCCCACCGTGATCCAGCGCACCGCGGAGATGCTTCGCTCGTAGACGAGGCCGATCAGCACGCGGCGGACGTTGCGCCTCATGCGCCCCGCGTTCTGCCCCTTCAGCGTCAGTGACCGCACCAGCGGAATCCCGAAGAACATGGAGCTGAAGGTGGCCGGCACCACGCCGAGCCCCCAGAACCAGAGCGGACCCACCGGCACGGCCTCGACGGTCGCGGTCCCGACGGCGGGGCCCAGTCCCAGCACGAACGACGCCACCAGGTTGAACCCGTTGAGCGCGCCGATTCCCACGTTGGACCCCACCGCGTTGCCCGTCAGCTTCTTCGGGTACTCGAGGCGCATCCACGCCGGGTTGGGCTCCTTTGCGCGCACGCGGCCGTGGGCGCTCTTCATGAGGCCGGGGAAGGCGTAGACCACCTCGCCCCGCTCCGAGACGCGGGGGTCGCCCCCGTAGGCGCCGGTCAGCCGCCCCATCTCCTCGTCGGCGTCGGCCACGGACAGCCCCGTGTGCTCCACCAGCTCGGCCGAGGTGATCACGCCCTTGCGCGCCCGGATGAGCCGGAGCACGCTCCGGTCCTTCTGCACCTGCGTGGGCCGGGGCTCCTCGGGGCCGAAGATGAAGGCGAAGACCTTCTTGTAGAAGGGCGGCTGGGCCTCCTTCGGGAGCCGCCTGGCGTGGCGGTCGCCGTAGTAGAGGCTGCCCCGGCTCCAGCCGCGTCCCCCCATGAGCCAGTGCAGGAGCAGGAAGTCCCCGAGCCCGAAACCGCCGCCCCGGCGTCCCCCGAAGCCGCCACCCCGGTCGTCCTTGTTGGCGAACATCATCGCGATGATGAGCGCCACGAAGATCACGAAGTAGACGACCAGCATGACCGCGGTCCACACCTTGAACCCGGTCTTGAAGGCGGACCAGGCCGCCCTGCGGAAGCGGACCCCGAAGGGCTCGCGGTGCCGCTCGATCAGCTTGCGGTCGAACTGGTAGAGGAGGTCGCCCGAATCGGAGACCTCGAGGTGGCCGCGGTGGGTCTCCAGCAGCGACTTGAGCGCGGCCTCGGCCTCGTGGTCGGGCATGCCGGTGGCGGAGACGACATCTCCCAAAGTGGCGCGGCCGCCGAGTTTGCGAAGCGCGGAGGCGAGGGTGGGGTCGGGGGCGGCGGGGGTGGTGGTGGCGATGTCGGGCAAGGGAGGTCGTGCTTTCCGGATGGTCGGGGTGGACAGCGGGGGGTGGGGGGCGTATGGTGACGATACGATCCCGCACGGAAAGATCATTTCCGGGGTGGTGGGTGCGCAACGGGGGTGGGTGGCGGGGGTCGTGGCGGGGCCGGTCCGGGAGGGCCCGGGCGCGGTTCCGTGCGTGAAAGGGGTGGAGGGGTCGGGGCGGGGTTGATCGGTTGATGATGGCAGCGACTTAGGCTGACGGTCCCACAAACCGCCAACTGCCAAGGAGCTGCACATCGATGCCGGTCAACGACAATCGCCGCGAAACCGTATTCCTGTTTGGGCCGCCCTATCGCCACCTGCAGGCCGCTGATCGCGCTGATCCCGTTCAGCTGCGGGAGGGCGGCTGGGCCATGCTGTGGAATCTCGGCCACGGGGGATGGCGCGAAGAGCAGGAGGCCGTCTCCCGGCGGCTCGCAGGAATCTCGCTGGTCATCATCCTGCCGAGCGGGGACGACCAGCTGTCCGTTCTGAGAATCCTGCGGGCAATCGAGCAAACCCGCCCCCAAGCGGTTATCCCGTATCACAGAGTGCCGAGTCCCGGTGAGATCGCCAGCTTGCTGCGCCGGCCCCCGACATCGCTTGCGTCCTCTGTCACCGAATACCTGGAGTGGAGGGGCATTCCGCTGGACCCGGTCACCCGAAACATCATCCGGCGAACCGTCGAACTGAGCGACCGGGTTCAGACGA
Source organism: Longimicrobiales bacterium (assembly GCA_965211795.1). GTDB lineage: Bacteria > Gemmatimonadota > Gemmatimonadetes > Longimicrobiales > Gaopeijiaceae > Bin94. The sequence continues at coordinate 186,638 of OZ242973.1, read as the reverse complement.
TCACCGCCCTGGCGAAGAACCTGTACATGTCGAGGCGCGCACTCGGACGGCGCCTCATGAACCAGGGCCTGCCAGTGCCCTCCCACTGGCTCCAAATCGCGAGAATCCTGCGGGCCACGATCAAGCTGCAAAACTCCGATGACAGTCTGTTCAGGGTGGCCACGGCGCTCGGATACCCCGACGGGTTCTCCCTCAGCAATCAGATGAGTCGCCTACTGGGCGTTCGCCCCCTGGAGGCGCGCGAAAAACTGGGATGGGAGTGGCTCTTCGAGACATGGCTGGCGCGCGAAGCCCGGAGGAGTACGATCTCGGGGGACATCGTGCGTGCCCGGCCTTCCATCATCGCGCCCGAGGCGACCGAAGCCGGCGAGACGGATGCTGCTCCCCCGGCCAGCGCCTCCCTCTAGGAGGGCCGTTTCCTTGTCCACTCTCCCTCCAAACAGGCCAGGGGCACACCGGGCACTGAGGCTGGACTTCTTCGGAGGGCCCACACTCTGGCACGAGGATTCGCCCATCCGGATCTCCCCGTTCCAGGCAGGCCTGCTCTCCCTGGCATTCGGAACCGGTCAATCCCGTATTCCCCGGTCGGCGGTTCAGAAACTGCTTTGGAGCTGCGACAGCGAAAGGGTTGTCAGACATCGCATGAGCCAACTCGTGTACCAGACGAACCACCGGTGCCAGACCAGGCTCCTCGAGCTGGAGGGCGAACATCTGCGCGCCAATACTCAAGCGGTCGCTACCGATCTGGAGGAGTTGAAGGGTATGATCCGCAATTCCGACTTCCAGGCGGCTTGTGACATACTCGAGCGCGGATTCCTCTCCGCATTCCCCAGCAGGAAGACCGACGCTTTCTCGGACTGGATCGAGCAGCAGGAACTCGCAATGCGGGCACGGTTGCGAAGCAAGGCTCTGGCTGACTGGAACGCGTCCGAGGCGGTGCACGACTGGTTGGGCGCCCGTTCGTCGGCAGAGGCGCTCTATCGTCTCGATCCACAGGACGAAGCCGTTCTGCGGCGAGTCCTGAAGGCACACGCAATGGGCGGCCGGGTGGAAGAGGCCGAGGCGGTGTATCGTTCATTCGCCGAGCGCGCGGACACCTCCGGCGGCTGGACTCCGCAGAGGGCGACCAGGACCCTGCTCAGGGGCGTGCAATCCAGTCACCAACGCCCACCCGAGAGGTCCGGAATCGCGGGAGCACAGGGCCTGAGGGTCCCCCTGGCCGGACGAGCAGACGAACTGTCCCGCCTCAGCCAGCGCATCTGCGAGAATCGTGACCGGGACGGCTGGAGCATCGTCACCCTCACGGGCGAACCGGGAATCGGCAAGACCAGATTGATCGAAGAAGCAATGCAGGGCGCCCAGTTTCGCGGCAAACGCGTAATGTACGCATCTCCCGGCGAATTCGAGCGCGACATGCCGCTCAGTCCGTTGCTGGAAGCACTCAACCTGCCTTGGGTGGGACCTCTGTTGTCCTCCGTTCCCGACCCCTGGCACTCTCATCTTCTATACCTTCTCCCCCAATTCGACTCCGATGAGAACCCACCTCCGCGTGAGCCGAACGACCGTTCGCGACGGCTGCGACGCCACACCTGTGAAGCGTTGCTTCGGCTGTTCTCGGCAATTGCGCAATCCCAGGCCACGGTCGTCGTTCTCGACAACTTTCATTGGATCGACGAAGCAACCGCCACCGTGTTGCAGTTCCTTCACCGGCGGTGGCGAAAGGGAGATCTTGCTCTGGTACTTTCCTACCGGCAGGAAGAGTTGGGACGCAACGATATCGGAGCCCGACTGGTCAGCCAGCTGGAGGGGGAACCGGAGGCCATGGCGATCCACCTCCAGGAAATGGAACGTCCGGCGGCACAAGCACTGGTTGCATCTCTGGGCGCAGACCAGCTAGCCCCGTCAACTGTCGACAACATCGTGGACCTTGCCGGGGGCAATCCCCATTTCCTGATCGAGATCACCGCCGACGTGGTGGCTGACGGTGAACCTGAAGCGGGAATCCGCGTCCCGGCATCGGTACGTCATGGCATCGTTCGCCGCATCGGCGAACTTGCGCCGAGTGCGAGGAGCATCATGTCGGCACTCGCCGTCTTTGGTCATCCCGCAACCGTACAGTGTCTAACGGAAGTCACCGGCCACACCCGGCACAAATGCATCGACGCTCTCGATCTGCTGTACGAGCGGCACTTCATCGAGTGGGCGGGTGACAAGGTCAGTATCCGCAAGGACCTTGTCCGCCAGGCGGTGTACGAGGGGCTCAGTCCCACTCGTCGATCCCTGCTGCACGCGCTGGCTGCCGAGGTGCTTCGGTCCGGGGTCCGCAAGCGCCGACCCGATCGTATCGCCATGCACTACTATCACGCCGGAGAACGCCAACTCGCCTGCATCTACGCGCTCGAAGCGGCGAAACCCTCGGCGACTCGCAATCCGGGAGATCGCGCGAAGTTCCTGCAGATCGCGTACGAAACGAGTGAGGGACCGCGACAAGAAGGTCTGGCCATCCACCTTGCCCGCGCTCTTCATCGCACCCGGAGACCGACAGCCGCGGTGCGTTACGCCCGGAAGGCCCTGAGTGAGGTGCGCAACCTGTCCTTTGCCGAGTCCTGCACTGGCCGCCTCATCGTCGCCGATGGCCTCCATCTTCTCGGCAAGAGAGCAACGGCCACGACCCTTGATCAGCTCGCCGAACTGGAGACCGCCATCCGCGAAGACGAGGAAGCAGTTCTGGCCGAGGTGCTGGATACAACGCTCCGGGCGCTCCACCGGGAAGGCGACCGTGACGCGGTCGCGCGCCTCTTCACCCGGGTAAAACGTCTGGAGGGGCTTCGCGATCCGGTGGCCAATTGTCGCGTTCTCGCAATCCTCGCCGTGCAGGCGGAGTACAACGATCCCGCCGAGGGGCTCGTATGTGCGCGTCGAGCCGTAGCGATCGCTCGCCAGCACAATCTGCAGGATGACGAGATGCTTGCCCGCCAACGTCACATCGCAGCGCTGGCGGCCAGCGGACTGCTCGCTACCGATGAAGGGAGGACCTCCGTGGCCCAGGCAAGAACCGCCGCCCGGAAGAGCGACGACCCGGCCTCCTACCTTCTCATTCTCCTGGAACTGGCGAGGTGGCACACTTCAACAGGCAGCCTGGACATCGCGGCTGCGGCCGTGGAGGAGGCACTCCTCAATGCCAAGCTCACCAACTGCCCGGAAATCCACTGTCTGCTGAACCTTGCGAGCGGCAATCTGGCCATGGCTCGCGGCAACCTGCCGGTCGCCCATGCCGCACTATCCAGGGTGCTCGGCCCGCGAAAGGGCACCCTCGAGGAGGCAGGCCCACCCCACAGCGATGGCCTCGCCGATCTTCCTGCCGAAGAGCCGGGACAAACACCCATCCCCCCCTACCTCACCCAGTCGTTGGCCGGACTGGAGGGGAATGTGCTTCTCGAAACCGGCAAGCTCCGCCAAGCCACCAGAATCTCCGAGATTCACACCGTCGAAGCACCGCTGACAGGTGTCACCGTCGACCTCATTCTCTTTCACGCGCGCCTGCTGTCGCGGAAGGGTGACATACCGGGAGCCCTCGATCTACTCGCAGGTGGCGCCGCCGTCCACGAAGACCAGAAGCCGCTTCACTGGCTCCGCCTCGTCCTCGACCTCGTCCGTCTCGCGCGCCGAAGCGGGAGCCCCCGACCCGAACTTGCAGCCCGTGCACGCGACCTGGCCTTCCAACTACATCTACGTGGTCTCGCGCACGAGTTCGTCCCCTTCATGTAGCTCGTCTCAACCCCCCTCAAACACCCCACCACCACCCCCCACCCCCTCCACCCCCCGCGCCACCACCCCCGTCACATTCGCCACCGCAAAACTGATCCCGTTCAGGTTCCTCTCCACCGGCACTCCCGGAATCGGCCTTGGATACGGCGACGCCGCCACCACCCTGTCCCCCCCCTCCCCCCGCACCTCCACACAGTCGCGCGGCAAGTCCTCATCCACAACCACCCCCACCGCCCCCGCCAGCGACCCCGGCCACCACCTCTGCCCATCGGCCTCCTCCGCCGCCACCACCACACCCCCCACCTCCGCCAGCCGCCCCACCGCCCCCTCCAACACCCCCGCGTGGTCCTCGCGAACCGTCCCCAGGCTCAGATTCACCACCTGCACCCCCCGCTCCACCGCCCAGTCGATCGCGGCCACCAGCGAGCGCACGCTCGTCCTCAGCCGGTCGTCGAAGACGCGCACCGCGTAGATCTCCGCTTCGGGCGCCTTCTCCTGGATGGCCGCGAAGACCGCCGTCCCGTGCCCCAGCCGGTCCACCCAGTCCTCCGAGACACCGCCCGACAGGTCGATCCGCACGCCGCCGGCCACGCCGTTCACATGCGGGTGCGCCGGGTTCACCCCGCTGTCGATGACCGCGACCGCGACACCGCGTCCCCGCAGGTCACGGAGCGGGGAACCCTGGATGCAGATCCGGCCCGCCAGATGTCGTCCGGGCTTGGGTTTACGCGGGTTTTCGGGGGTCATGCGGCGGGCACTACTCCACGCGGGGAACTTTTTCGGGGGACCGTGGTAATAGCGCACATACGCGTGATGATCGCCACCGCCGGGGAACGGTTGGCTATCGGACGCGGAAAGCAGGACCAGGCAGTACTCGCCTGGCTGGCAGGGGCGGCTCTCGTAAAGGGCTGCGGGATGCAGTGATGGGGCTAACGACCCGTCCCCTGTCAGCCAGGTGTTTTATTGTCCGTGGTTTCTGAGCTTACCACCCTCCCCCCCTCCAGCACCACCACCCGGTCCGCCGACCCGACCACCTCTTCCCGGTGCGAGATCACCACCGTCGTCCGCCCCCTCATCACCTCCGCGTAGGCCGCCACCACCTTCGCCTGCGCCTCCGCGTCCAGCGCGCTCGTCGCCTCGTCCAGCACCAGCACCGCCGGATCGGCCAGCAGCGCCCGCGCGATCGCCACGCGCTGCCGCTCCCCCGCCGAAAGCGCCCGGCCCTCTTCGCCCACCACCGTGTCGAGCCCGTCCGGGAGCGACGCCACGAAGTCCCCCAGCCCCGCCCGCTCCACCGCCCGCGACACGGCCCCCCGGTCCGCCTCCGGCCGCGCGTACCGCACGTTCTCCAGGATCGAGGTGTTGAAGACGAAGGTGTCCTGCGCCACCACCGCCACCCGCGCCCGCAGCTCCGCCAGCGCGACATCGCGGAGGTCGGTGCCGTCGAGGAGGACTCGGCCCCGGTCGGGGTCCAGGTGGCGCACCAGCAGGTCGGCGACGGTGGACTTGCCGCTCCCCGACCGCCCCGCCAGCGCCACCACCTCGCCCGGCGCGACCGTCAGCGCGAAGCCGTCCAGCACGTCGGCGCCGCGGCCGTGGCCGCACGACACGTCCTCGAAGACGATCTCGCCGCGCACGGGGCCGAGCGCGACGGGCGCGGCCGGGTCCTCCACCTCGACCGGTTCGTCGAGCAGTTCGTGTACGCGCCTGAGCGACACCCGCGCGGCCCCGAGCCCGGTGTAGAGCCCCATCAGACCCTGGACCGGCCCGATCAGGCGGATCTGGTAGGCCATGAAGGCGGTGAAGGTCCCGAGCGTCATCGCCCCGTCGATCACCCGCGACCCGCCGTAGAGGAACACCACCGCCGTGCTGGCCGAGAGCAGGATGCCCGGAAGGCCCCCGGCCAGGTAGCTGAGGCGCTGCATCTTCATGAGCGCGGCCACGAAGGCGTCGTTCAGCCGGCTGAAGCGCGCGGCCTCGCGTTCGCCCGCGTTCGCCGCGGCCACCAGGCGCGCACCGCGCAACGTCTCGATCAGGAAGGCGCCGATGCCCGCGCTCCGCTCCCTCATGACGCGCACGCGCACCACTAGGCGGCGCCGGTACACCACGATCGCCCAGATCGCGGGGGGCAGGAGGGCGGCGGCGGCCAGGAAGAGCCGCCAGTCGAGCCAGAGCAGCATGCCCACCGCGCCCGCCAGGAAGGCCACGTTTCCGAGCCAGGCCAGCGCCGCGTCCGCGAGAACCCGTTGAATTTCGCTCACATCGTTGTTAATTCGTGAAATTATTTCACCAAGAGGCGTTTTTGCGAAAAATCGTGGCGAGAGACGGTGCAGGTGGCGGTAGACTGTCACGCGCATGCTGAAAAGGATCTCGGCCGAGACCTTCGTGTAGCGCATCCCGCTGACGAAGTTCAGGACGAAGCTGGCGGCGGTGACCAGGGTGAAGAGGACGACGACCCGCTTGAGGGCGTCCATGTCCGCGCCGAGGAGGGCGTCGTCGACGAGGGTCCGGGTGAGGAAGGGGACGTAGAGGGCGAGCGCCGTGCCCGCGAGGTTCAGGAGGATGATGACCGCGAGGCGGCCCTTGAAGGGAACGATGTAGGCGAAGCCGCGGCGGATTTCGGGGTCGAAGATGGCCATTCACCACATTCGGCAGGTGGCGCCGTTCTGGCTACCCGCCCCGCCGAATCCGGTAGGCCTCCACCCGTTCGACATCGAACTGGTCGCGCCCCACGACCAGAAGGAAGTCCCGGTCGATCCAGCAGACGAATAGATAGCCGCGGCACAGGAAGAAGACCGGCACGTCCTTGGCCAGGACACCCAGCCATCGCCCATCCGGATCGAAGATGCTCCATTGGTCCGCCAGCCACGTCTCCGAGTCGGAATACTCGCTGACCCACAGGTACCCCTCCGCATCCACCATGAGGCCGTCGATCGGCGGATAGGTCTGCACGCTCCGCATCGCCTCGATTTCGCCCTCCGGAAGCGAGAAGCCGAGCGACTCATAGCCCTTTCTGTTCCGATCCTCCCATGCTCTCCGTGCCTTGTCGGTTACGGGAATCGCGTCCGTCGTGCGCCGAATGATCCTGAGCAGGACTCCATCGGGGGAGAACTGGTGGATCTCGTTCCGGTCGCTGCGGCTGACGTAGATCGAAGGAGGATCGCGTCGCGCCGCGATGAACCTGGGGCACCCGAACGAGTGGGCCCCGTAGGCAGTGTCGACTCTGAGGAATTCGTCTGCGGGGTCCTCACGCTCCCGCGGCCCGCCGATAAGCTCACCGGTTGCCGACCCCCGCATCATCCAGACCCGTGTCGGCGAACAGTCGCTCCATGCGGGCTCGGTTTCGGCTTCCTGGGCCGTCTTCGACGAGACGAACGATCCGTCGCTCAGGGGGAAGCGGAAACTCTCGCCCCAAAGGTCGTGCTCCCTAAGTCTCAAGTAGTCTACGGACCGTTCCTTCAACAGCGTGCCGGCGGTATCGAAGTAGTCGATCGACGTCATGTGGTAGTCCCACACGACCAGGGTGTCGGGCGGCAGGTACTGCAGTTGTTCCGGGCGGGTGAACTCACCCGGGCCCTCGCCTGCCCGGCCGATGATCCTGGAGAGCTCGCCCGAGGGTTCGAAGAGCATGAGCTGCTGGTTTTCGGATGACAGGACCGCCACGCGGCCGTCCGGCAACCGCGCCAGCCCCACCACCCTCCAGATCAGCTGCGCCGAGTCGTCGGCCAGCGCGTCGACATCCTCCGTCCCGCCGAGGACGAATTCCGGCTCGGGGTCGATGGTCCAGAACTGCCCCGCACCGTATTCCGGCGCGTGGTTCTCGACGATCTCGATTCCGGCGGAATCCCGGATGGTGACGGTGGCGTTTTCGGCTTCGTCACCAAAGGGCGTCTGGTCGCACCCGAACACCGCCGCAGGGATCGCGAGGGTGGCGGGAAGGTTCAGTCGTTTCAGCATCCCCACTCTCCCTGCCGCGAAACACGACATTCAGAAGCGAAGCGAAACCCCCAGCCCGAGCTGCCCGCTCGGCGTGACCGACAGGGCGAGCCCCGCGTCGTCGATGCCGAGACGCGTCCGGTAGAACGCATTGGTCCTGTTCGCCACCGTCCAGGCCGAAACGAACGCCCACACGCGACTGCCCGCGATGGCCAGCATCCCGGTATACGCGAGAGTCGAGACCACGCCGGAGCCCGAGTCCGAGTCCGGGTCCGGGTCACCGTCTTCACCCTGCACGAGGTCAAGTTCGGCACGTTTATAGAAATCTGCCACAGCCAAAAGGATGGCAGACACGAGCAATCCCGCCCCCAATTTCATCAGGTCAGCCATCGGCTTGCCAGCATCCCGGTCGCCTGCGTAGTCGTGGCCCAGGGTGGGGATGATCAGCTCGAGCGTTGCGGCGAGGAACGGGCTCTTTTTCATGTCCTCATAGCGTTCCGCGGGACTCTTCTGGGGGGGGCGCACGATATTCGGCCGCTGGGCGTGGATCTGGCCGGCATGGCCGAGCAGAGCGCCGAGAACGAGCACCATGGTGACGTAACGGTACTTCATCCGCCAAGCTCCTTCCGCTCAAGCTCCCATCCCGATGCGCTTCATCGCGCCCGGTCCATGAGCAAACGTGCACCTCCCGGGTTCCAACGGCAATGGTCCGCCTCCTTGGAGCGCATGCCGGTAGGCGGGTCCACGATCAGGGGCGTGTACGGTCAGCGAATCTACCAGGAGCACCTGTCCGGACATGCCGATACCGGACGACCTCATTCAGAACCGAAGCGACACCCCCAACCCAAGCTGCCCCCTCGGCGTGACCGACAGAGCGAGCCCCGCGTCCTCGATGCCGAGACGCCTCCGGTAGAACGCATTGGTCCGGTTCGCCAGCTTCCACGCTGAAACGGATGCCCAAATGCGACTTCCGTAGAACACCGCGGCACCGGTAACACCTACGATGGTGTCCACAGTGCACGGATCGTCTCGGCAATCAGGGTGGTTCGCAACGAAGGCGGCCGCGAGCCATGTGATCGCTCCTCCCGCCGTCAGCCAGGCCGCCAGCATGCCCGCATCCCGGTCGCCCGCGTAGTCGTAGCCGAGGGTGGGAATGATCAATTCGAGCGTAGCAGCGAGGAACGGGCTCTTCTTCATGTCCTCGTAGCGTTCCGCGGGACTCTTCTGGGGGGGCCGCACGATATTCGGCCGCTGGGCGTGGATCTGGCCGGCATGGCCGAGTAGGGCGCCGAGAACGAGGAGCGTGGTGACGCAACGGTACTTCATCTGCGAATCTCCTTCCGTTCGAGCGCCCATCCCGATGCACTTCATTGCGCCCCTTCCACGAGCAAACGTGCACCTTCCGGCTTCCAGCGGCAATGGTCCGAGTCCCCTGCGTGGTCTGGTGCATCGCTCAAGTCCTTGCGTGTTTGAGGGGCGCTCATGCCGCTCGGGTTGACTTCACTTGTGGAAGGTGTAAAGACAACATTACATTATGTCATGTTTAGTATACATTCTGTCCCTTCAAGGCTTCACCCTGTCTTGGTCCTCAAGCGACTGGCGCCGGCATCCTGCCGCAGTCGCATGAGGTGTGCCGGCAGCAGAGGCCACGTCGCCATGGTCCTGCTCTGCGCGGGATGCGGCGCTTCCGACCGGAGCGAGGAACCCCTTCCCAGCCGCGCGGACAGCGGGGGCGTGGAGATCGTCTGGAACACTGATCAGCCCTGGCCTCGCGGGGAACTCGTGCAGCCCGCCAGGCACGTCTTCGGTTCCGAGACGGAAGGCCCGGAACTGTTCGGTGGAATCGGCGACGTTCGGTTGCACCCGAATGGGTCGCTGTGGATCAGGGAGTGGCAAACCCAGGAGATTCGGGTTTTCGACTCCGGCTCCGGGGCACACCTGTTCACGATCGGTGGGAGCGGTGACGGCCCCGGCGAGTTCCGGGAGAGCAGGCTCCTCGGGTTTGATGCCGAAGGAAGCGCCTACGTGTATGACTTTGAGCACCGGCGACTATCGGTGTTCTCCGAGAGCGGCGAGTTCATGCGCACCGACCTGATGCCGTCGTCCCTCGGCTTTAGGCCGGTACCACGTCACGTGACCCCGACGGGAACCCTTCTTGGCCAGATACCGCGAGAAATGTGGCGCATCCCGGCAGACGGCTCGACGTTGAGGGATACGGTCAGCATCTGGACCATGCCGCTCGACGGCACGGCCCCGGCTCTGGTGTCGGAGACCCCCGGCGCACTGTGGTACTTCCGCGATCGAACGCAGGTCGTCGTACCGTACACGGGGATCCTTCCGTCACCGTACGCCGGCGGCCCCCTTCAGGGATTCGGCGACGACCGCGTCTACGTGACCGACGGGTCCGGGGAGGCGTCCTATTCCGTGTACGGGCCGACAGGTCTCGAACGCAGGGTCGAGATCGAGCGAATGCCCCGACGGATCGAAGGCCTCTCCGAGGCGGTGTTCCTTGAGCGTATGCGGAACCGCCTTCCCGAATCCCATATGCGGATCTACGAGGAGCACTTGTCCGACATGCCGATACCGGAGGTACAACGTCATTGGGATGCCCTGGTGGTCACGGATGAAGGTGGCGTGTGGCTCCTGCAGGCCGGCGGCACCGAAGGGACGACGGCGGCCGTCCCGCCAGAGAATCGATTCTGGGACGTATTCGACGCCGAGGGCTTCCTTGTCGGCCATATCCAACTGCCCGCCAACGTCTCGCCGGTGCAGGTGAGCGGACAGTCCCTGGTGGCGACAGTCCGTGACGAGATGGATCGCGCCACGGTTGCGATCCATGAGGTTCGCTGGGCGGGGTAACATCCGTCAGGGCAACCTCACTCAGAAGCGCAGCCGCACCCCTAACCCGAGCTGCCCCCCCGGCGTGACCGACAGGGCGAGCCCCGCGTCGTTCAGGCCGAGACGTCTCCGGTAGAACGCATTGGTCCGTCTTGCGAGCCTCAAGGCCGAATCGAATGCCCAAACGCGACTGCCAATGATAGCCATCGCGCAAGTCTTCAGGAGAATGTCGCGCCCCCAGCAGTGCGGTCTGTCGTTCGTACAGTGGTGGCTGGTCATCGCAGTGGCCCAGAAGATGACCGCCGCCGCACCCATCAGCCCGGCCATCGGCTTTCCCCCATCCTCGTCGCCGGCGTAGGCGTGGCCCACGGTGGGGAGGATCAGTTCCAGTGTGGCGGCGAGCCACGGCCTCTTCTTCATGTCCTCGTAGCGTTCCTCAGGACTTTTCTGCGGAGGCCGCACGATCCTGGGTCGCTGGGCGTGCAGTTGGACGGCATGCCCGAGCAGGGCGCCGAGAACGAGTAGGGTGGTGATGTGACGGTGCTTCATGTGCGAGAATCCTTCCGTTCCAGCTCGCATCCAGGGTGGAAACGTGCGCCTACCGGCTTCGGACGGCAACCACTTCACCCAGCCTGCCAAGTGGGGGTGAGCGGGCTGTGAGAATCAGTTGCCCGGCAAACTGTAGCGTTCCAGAAACGCCTGGTCGACATCGTTGAAAGCGACCACATAGACCGATTCCGCCCCGAAGCCCGCCACGCGCCGGTCTCCTTCGGCTACAAGGCGAAGCACAAGGCGCCCCTGCCGGTCGAAGATGTCATACGGGCTGTCGCCGCCGCCCGCGTCGTGGCGGAGCACCCAGGCCCGGTCCATCGGGTCGACATGGACGGTCTGGTAGTGGAAGGCCGGCATCACCTCCGGCCATTGGTCGCTGTCGTAACTCAGCTGTTCCGTTTCGGGATTGCGCCTGTAGGGAATGAAACGCAGGGCGCCGCTCGGACCAAAAACCCCGCGAATGGCCCGGGAGTGCCGCTGGAGGTCGCGAAAGAACTCTTCCTTGAGCGCCTGGGTGACGGGGATCGCGGCGAACGGCACGGTGTCGCCGCGAAGCACCGAGCCATCGGGCGAGATCCAGTCGACGCCGTACGCGTCAAAGCGCGCCACAACGACCGATCCGTCGGCGGCCACACCCCAGGCATCGTGCGGCACCAGCGTACCGGCCCACTTCGTCTTGATGGTTCGGAGACTGTCGACCGTTACGCGCACCGGATCGACGCGCAGGATCGTGGCGGTGTCGGCACCCGTCGGAGGCCACGGCTCCGGAGCGACATAGATGTGTCCGCGAGCGTCCACGGCGTGAGGTGCCGCCAGCAGGACGGTTCCCCCTTCCGGATGCACGGTGATCGACTGTGTCGCCGCGACTTCCAGGTCGGGCGCCAGCCGGATCAGGCGGCCGTTGCCCACGTCCACCAGCAGGGTTGAGTCGCCCGGCAGCGGCCAGACGGCATCCGGCTCGCGGTATTCGTCGGCCCCCTCCCCCCGCCCCCCCACCATCGTGCGCGTCTGCTCCTCCATGTCCACGCGATAGACAGCTCTTTCGAACAGGTCGGCGAGCAGGACATCCCCGCCGGGCAGCTCGCGCACCACGTGCAGATACCCGAACGCCTCGGCGAAGACTGCCGTAGGCGACCCGAGCGGTGCGCGAGCCGGCTCCGCGACCTCGTCCTCGGCGACGTCGCCGCAAGCGGGGAGGCAGACGAGCAATATGGCAACCGCCATTCGACGCCAAAGGATCGTTGCACCCATGTCGGAGCCTTTCTGGCCGGGGTGAGTTCGACCGTCTGTCCCTATCCCTAATCCGCCCGCCGAATCCTGTACCCCTCCACCCGCTCCACGCCATACTCGTCACGCCTGATCGTCAGGAACATGTCCCGGTCCACCCAGCAGGGCACCATGTACTTGTAGCACATGAAGAGATCCGAGAGCGCGGGTTCCGGCGGAATGGCGAGGATCCCCAGCCAGCGTCCCCACGGACTGAAGACGCTCCACCGGTCCGGCCATCCGGCCTCCGACTCCGACCACTCCCTGACCCAGAGGTAGCCCTCCTCATCGACGACGAGTCCGCCCACCGACGGATACGACTCCCTGCGGGGCATCCCGTCGAAGACGCCCGGAGGCAGAGGCTCGCCGATCACTTCGCCGAACGCATACATGTCATCCATCCACGCGCCGTGCGACCTGTCGGTTACGCCCAGCGGATCGGTCGTTCGCCGGATGATGCGCATCAGCTTGCCGTCGAGGGCGAACTGGAGGATTTCGTTGCGGTCGCCCTCGCTGATGTACACCGAAAGCGGATCGCCTCCGACCGCGATGTGGGAATCGAGCGCAAAGGTGGGGACGAAGGGGACGCCAAAGTCGGAATCGATGTCCATCTCCGGAACCCACATCTCCATCCCCTCCCATGTCCCGAAGGACTGGGTGCCGTATTCATCGTCGACCCTGAGGTATTCTTCGGGCATGAATCTGAACGTGCTGCCGGGCATCGGTTCGCCGAGCTCGCTGGCCCCTCCCGGATCGACGCGACCCACGATGAAGGACCCGTCCGGAAGCGTCATTCTCATGGACTCGCCGGACGCGCCGGGCACCCGATCGATCAGGACGGCGTGGTCGATGGTCCGTTCGCGCAGCAGCGAGCCTTCGGTATCGAAATAGTTGATCGAGGTCATGTGGTAGTCCCAGACGACCAGCGTGTCCGGGGGAAGGTATTGCAGCCGTTCCGGCCGCATGAACTCACCGGGACCCTCTCCCGCACGTCCGATTGTGGCGGACAGCTTGCCGGAAGCCTCGAAGAGGAACAGCGCCTGGCCCTCGCCGGAGAGCACCGCCACCCTGCCGTCGGTCAACCGGGCGATGCCGACGACATCCCAGATCAGCTGTGCCGAGTCGTTCGCCGCATCGCCCGGGTACTCTTCCCCGCCCAGCACGATCTCGGGCGTGGGGTCGACGGTCCAGAACTGCCCGGGGGCGTTTTCGGGTGTATGGTTCACGACGATCTCGACGCCGGCAGAGTCGTCAACGGTGTAGCCGGTGCCGTTGGCGCCGGGGACCGCAGGCCGGTCGCAGGCCGCGGCGGTGATCGCGATCGCGAAGACGGTGGAGAGGGCGGTCGGCTTGTTCATCGGGGGACTCCCTGGGGTTTACGTGGATGATGTGTGGAAAGTGTCGTGCCTAGTCCGCCCGCCGAATCCGATACCCCTCCACCCGCTCCACCCCAAGCTCGTCGCGCCGGACGGTCAGAAACACTTCCCGGTCCACCCAGCATGGCACGTAGAACTTGTAGCACATGAAGAGATCGAGCGGCTCGGGATCGGGCGGCATGACCAGGCTCCCCAGCCATCGCCCCCACGGACTGAAGACGCTCCACTGGTCGGGCATCCCCTCCTCGGACGCCGACCATTCCCTCACCCACAGATAGCCCTCCGAGTCGACAACGAGACCGGCCACGGGCGGATGCGATGCCTTGCGCGGTATTCCGTCGAAGATGCCCGGAGGCAGCGGATCACCAAAGGACTCGCCCATCGCGTACATGGCATCCATCCACGCGCTGTGCGACCTGTCGGTGACGCTCACAGGATCGGTCGTGCGCCGGATGATCCGCACCAGTTCGCCGTCGAGCGCGAACTGCAGGATCTCGTTGCGGTCGCCCTCGCTGATGTAGACCGAGAGGGGATCGCCGCCGACCGCGATGTGGGAGTCGACGCCGAAGGTCGGTACGGAGGGGAACTCGGCTGCGGCATCGTTGTCCGCCACCCACATTTCCATGCCGCCCCACTTGCCGAACGAGTGCGTGTCGTACTCGTGGTCCACCCTTATGTATTCTTCGGGCCACCAGCGGTAGGTGCTGCCCGGGCCGGGCTCGTTGCCGTCCATGCCGACCGCCTCCCGATCGACCACGCCCACGATGAAGGACCCGTCCGGAAGGGTCATGCGCACCATCTCGCTCGCGCCGGGCACCAGCTCTCTCAGGGCGGCCTGGTCGATGGTCCGTTCCCGCAGGAGCGATCCGTCGGTATGGAAGTAGATGATCGAAGTCATATGGTAGTCCCACACGGCCAGCGTGTCCGGCGGCATGTACTGCAGCCGCTCCGGCCGAATGAACTCGCCGGGCCCCTCTCCGACGCGTCCGATGGTGCCCGACAGCTTGCCGGAAGCCTCAAAGAGCAGCAGTTGTTGGCCCTCCGTGGACAGAACCGCCACCCTGCCGTCCGTCAAGCGGGCGATCCCGACCACATCCCAGATTAGCTGGGCCGAGTCGTTCGCCGCATCGCCCGGGTACTCGTCTCCGCCGAAAACGATCTCGGGTTCCGGATCGATGGTCCAGAACTGGCCAGCGGGGTGTTCCGGCGTGTGGTTTACGACGATCTCGATGCCCACGGAGTCGTGGATGGTGTAGCCGGTGCCGTTGGCGCCGGGGACGGAAGGGCGGTCGCAGGCAGCGGCGAGGGTGATCGTGAAGAGGGTGGAGAGGATGGTCGGCTTGCTCATCGGGGGGGCTCCCTGCGCTTGGGTGGGGGGACGCGCGCTCAGCGTTGACGCGGCGGGGGATCATCACCCACATGCAGGCAAGAATGGGGCCGCTCCCCGAGCCCTTTTCGGGGGTATCCGATCCAACGGCGCAAGATGCTGTCCGGGGCAAGCGCGATACCCACCGTTTGTGTCCGCTCTTCCACACCTCGTGTCCGCTTGGCCACGATCACGACCGAGGGCAATGTCCCCTCTCATTCCCCAGAACGTATACTAAACATTCCATATTGTAATGTATAGTTTACATCATCAACAGCCTGGGCATTCGCCCGGAGCGCCCTTCAGGAACCCCCCGGCCCCGTCCCCTCCGGAATCATGATGAACGACGTCATGTCCGCGTCGTACGCCACGGTGCGCAGGAACTCGTACGTGTCCACGTCGTACACGTCGATGGTGCCGCCCGCGTTGTAGATGTACAGAAGCTCGCCGTTCGAGCTGACCTCCAGGCTCATCCGGGGCCGTCCCGCGAACCGCTGCCGGCTCTCCACCCGCCGACCCTCCAGGTCGAAGGTCCAGAACTCGTAGTTCCCGATCTGCTGCACCAGGCCGTAGCCCTTCCTGCCCCCCGGCGCCAACCGAAAGCTGACCCCCCGGCTGGGACCCAGCGTGAAGAATTCGAAGTCCCTCTCCGCCAGGTTGACCCGCGCGATCCCCATGATACGCCGGTTCTGGACCGGGTCGGTGAAGTTGAACAGCCCGGTGTGGATGCCCGGCTCGTCGTGCGAGCTGCGGGGGAAGCCGAAGCTGAATCGGCCCAGCCCCTCCTCGAGCGGCCGCGACAGCTCCCACCGATCCGCTTCCGTGTAGTTCTCCGTCTCCAGGACGAGAATGTCGCGACCGAAGAAGTACAGGTATTCACCGTCGGGCGAAAACATGAGCCGCACCCGCTGCCGCTCCTCGCCGTCCGGCCACGGGATCGTGTCGGTGACCTCCTTCTCCTTCAGGTCGTACTTGAGGAGGACCGGGTCGTCGATCTCCCACCGGTCGATCCGCTTCGTGTAGCGCATCGTGTTGAGGATGACGAACTCCTCCTGCGGGTCGACCGTCATCCCCCAGATCCGCACCTTCGAGTTTCCCCGGCTCAGCGTGAAGCTGTCGATCGACTTGCGCGCGGCGACGTCGATGATCTCGATCTCCTCGAACTCCGCGTTGCGCAGGTAGATGCGTTCGTGGTTCTGCGACAGCGTGAGGCTGATGGGGATCCCGGTCGTCGTCTCGATCCGGTCCACCACCTCGAGGGTGCTCTCGTCGATGACCAGGATGGACCGGTCGTAGGCGCCCATGTAGATGACGCCGTTGCCGCCGCTCTGGGCCTGGGCGGGGGGTGCGGTGAGGGTGAGGGCGGCGAGGGCCGCAGCCGTGAGCGCGGCGGACGAACCCCTCACGGGAAGATCAGGTCGATCTTGCGCCAGTCCTTCTGGGCGGACGCGCACTTGCCGGTCCAGTCGGGAGCGTGGTTCAGCTGGTCGGGGACGTGGGCGGGCCAGAAGCAGGCCAGGTGACAGTCGAAGAGGTCGCGCTCGACGGGCTGGCAGAGGCCGGCGGTGCCACCGGTGGAGTCGACTTCCCAGCCGGGTGCGAAGACGAGGGAGCAGCCGAGGGGGATGTGAGGGCCGGAGCGGCTTTCGAGGGCTACGACGTCGAGGTCGGCGGGGGTGGCAGCTTCGGCTGAAGCGTCACCGTTTCCGGCGGGCTCGGGTGCCGCGGGCGTGACCGGCTTCGGCGTGCCCACGTACTCCTCAATCCGCCGGGCCTTCTGGTTGATGGCTTTCAGGTGGTCCACTGGGCGCCCTCCCTAGCGTGTACGCTTGTGACGCGTCCCAACATAGGGGGCCGGAGGCGCGGTGGCGAGTCCGGCTTACGGGACCACGAGCGGAACCCCTCTGAGGCGGACACATCCCAATGGGGGCGGAGCTTCCGGTACTGCGTCGGTTGGTCGCAGCGTGTGGGGACGATGACTACGACGTGTTCATGGCCCGCGCGGTACGGGCGATGCTAATTTCCAAGGGGACTCACAGCGAGGAACTGGAGAGGGCGATGAGCATGGACACGGTAGCGGTCGCGTTCCAACGGAGCTTGGAAGAGATCAGGCAGGAAGGGCGCGACGAGGGGCGCCGGGAGGGCCGGGAACAGGGGATTCGGCAGGGCCTGGCACAGCAAGTGCAGCTCCTGCACCAACTGACCCTTCGGAAGTTCGGGCCAGAGATCGCCGCTGAAGTTTCGCGGCTGCTCGCGACGGATCCGGAGAGAATTGCCCGGATCGCGGAGTGCATCCTCGATTGCGACGCTGCGGAAGAGTTCCTGGCGCGCGTGCGGTGAGGATGAGATGGGTCGGGGCGGATCCGTGATGCAGGGTCGCGATCGCCGGGAATACGACCTCGATGCCCGGATCGCCCAGTGGCGCCGGTGGCAGGAGCGCACCTCGTCCCTATCGCCGCGCCAACTCGACGAGCTGGAAGATCACTTCCGGGCCCATATCGACCTCGATCTGGAGTTGAATGCAACGCTGGGTCCTGCACAGGCGTTCCGGGCCGCGTGCAAGGAGATCGGCCCGGGCACCGCGCTATCGAAGGAGTTCGCCAAGGTGGGGAAGGCAAGGTGGCGGAGGGTGTTCATGACGGGTTGGGCGATGTATGCGGCTTCGTTCCTGCTGCCCTCGGCCGAATTCTCCTTCGACCACGGCTATCAGTGGCTTTTCCGGGTCACGTTGGCAGATCTGCGCTATCCCCAGATCCTGGCGTTCGACGTCCTTCCCAACCTCGCGATGCTCATGACGATCCCGGTGTTCCTGGGGCTCAAGCCACCGTCTGGACGTTGCCTCAAGTGGATGCTCGGTTTTGCCGGTATCGGGGCCATGGGAACCGCAGTGTTCATCGCCGGCCTTTTCGCGTTCATCCCTGAGAATCGTGGCTTGTGGGAAGGGATCGCCAGGTTTGGCACTGGCTACTGGATCTGGGCCACGTCGCTGACCACGGTGGCCACTGCCCTCCATTTGCGCGCCCGCGAGTGGGCATCCGCCAGGCCCAAGGCAGCGGCCAACGTCCCCGGTCAGGGGGTATTTCAATGAAGAGGCCGGTCTCCAGAGAACTCGTGGCCGCTTCGTCCCGACCGATGGTCCTCTCCATCCTGGCCGGCGGTGAGAGCTACGGCTACGAAATCCTGAAGCAGGTCAAGCTCCTCTCCGACGGCAAGCTGGAGTGGTACGACGGCATGCTCTACCCTGTCCTGCACCGGCTGGAACGCGACGGGCTCATCGCGGGACGCTGGCAGCTCACCGAGGAAGGGCGGCGGCGCAAGTACTACCGGCTGACCACCCGCGGGAAGGGTCAGCTGGCCGCCGACCGGGAGAACTGGCGGACGGTGCACGGGGCCCTCGAGATGTCCTGGCGAGGGAATCAAGGCTGACCGTCTTCCCACACGGCTGAAACGTCCGTCCCCCAAGTCAAGCTTGCGTCTCGAATCCCCAGACATTTACATTGATGACCAAGATACATTGTTTATCAATGCTTTGAATCCATCGAAACCCCCTCGGTGGAGTCGGCACCCGAGCAAGGAGGCGCTCCCATGAGCCTGGTCCTGAACACCGTCAGCGCAATCCAGCTCTGCGCCGGATGCACCGTCGAATTCGAACCCATGGACACGCTGGGCGCGGCGGAGGATCCCGCGGGTGTCGGGAGTCTCGCGGAGGTTCTCCACATGGGGGACCGGGGATACCTCGCGAGTTCCCTAATCCTCGGCGGCGTGGTGATCGTCTACGATTCCGAGGGGCGCTATCAGCGGGAGCTGACACGCGAGGGCGAGGGCCCGGGAGAATTGGCAGCTCCCCCCCACTTCGCCAGCGGCACCGGTGGGATCCTCATGCTTGAACCGGGAACCACCAGGTTGCATCTGTTCTCGCCCGACCTCGACTTCATCAGGACCTTCCAGGTTCCCGGGGCATTACGCGTGGGGCCGGTACAACCGGATCCGGCGACCGACGGCTGGCTGGCCGGCTACTTCGGGGAGGACTACAACTTCGGAATCCTGCTCCTCGATCAGCAGGGAAACGTGGTCCGCTCGATGCAGCCTGGTGAAGAGGCCGCCAATTTGCGCGGGTGGCAGACTGTCACTCGTGGCACGGGCGGCATGATTTGGACGGCCTCGCTTCTTGGGCTGGTCGAACTCCTTGACGAAGACCTGAAGCCGCTGGGTTCCATCCAGCTGGAACTGCCCGGAATGGAGGGGTGGGAGGTTCCTCGCGGGGGACCCGTCGGTGGGCTGGCCCAGGTCAACGACATCCGCCTCGCACCCGACGGTTCGGGCGCATGGGTATTCGCAATGGCTCCGGAACGCCGCTTCGCCGAATCGACCGTCGACGAACTCCGTGAAATGCTCATGGGCCGCACATCCGCGCTGGAGCAGATTCTGGACGCCTACGTCTATTGGGTTCGACTGGAGCCGAATGGCCTGACCCTCGTGGGAACGGACAACTTCGACACCCTGGTGCGCCCGCTCGGCGATGGGAATCTGGCCTTCGACCTGGTGGATTCGCCGGATGGAAACCGAAGGGTGCGGGTGGGACGGATCCGGTTTACGAAGGGGAGCGGCTGAGACTCAATCGCCTCGGCACCTCCCCCTCACCCCTCAAACTGCTCCAAGTACCCCGGATTCTTCACCGCGATCTCTCCGTAGACCTCCAGGCAGGTGTTGGTCCAGCTCCGGATCCAGTCGCAGTAGTGCAGGTTCGCCTTCCCCGTGTCCCCATACCGCACATGCGCCTCGTGGTAGCACCCCCCGGCGCATAACGGCCGCGCCCAACAAGTATTGCAGTCCGTCTTGTTCGCCACATGGTGGTGCCCCAGGAACTCGAACTGCCGCTGGCGGTCCAGTCCGCCATGCACCGACCCGATGCTGTGATCGTCCGACCCGGCGAACCGGTGACAGAGCGCCACCTCCCCATCCGTCGCCACCCCCATCAACCCGAGCCCCGCCCCACACGGAAACGCCTTGCTCACCCCCTTGTGGATCTCCTCGATCGTGTCCTTCACATTCGAGAACCCGTGATGCCGGTCCTCGACCGCGAACTCGAGGAACTCCTGCGCCAGCTCCTCGAACTGGCCGAGCATGTGGTCGAAACCCGTGTCCTCGATGGCGTAGCCGCGCCCGTTGGCGGTCGTGACCGGGGCGAAACCGACCTCCCAGAATCCTATTTCGTTGCGCAAATGGTGAAAAATTCGGGTGACGTTGAGCGTCTGTCGCGTGAGCGTCACGCGGGCCCCGATCGGTCTTGTGCGATGCCGCTTCAGCAGCCGCTTGATCTTCGGCATGGCGTAGTCGTAGCTGCCCATCCCGTTCTTGAAGACGCGGAACCGGTCCTGCATCTCCTTCGGCCCGTCGATGCTGACCGTCACCCCGATCCGGTTCTCGGCCAGCCAGTCGATCACCTCGTCGCGTAGCAGCGTCCCGTTGGTCGTGAGCGAGAAGTCGACATCCTTCCCCAGCTCCTTCGCCCTTTCGCGCGCATAGGCCGCCGTCTTCTTCAGGACCTTGAAGTTGAGCAGGGTCTCGCCGCCGAAGAAGGTCAGGTGCGCGACCGGCAGGTCCCCCGACTGCTCGAACATGAAGTCGACGCTCGCCCGCGCGGTCTCCTCGCTCATGTAGTTGGGCGCGGGGTCGCACGTCGTGTCGACGATCTTGTCCTCGCCGTACTCGTAGCAGTAGGTGCACGCGAGGTTGCACTTGTTGGTCACGTTGAGGACCATCGTGGTGAGCGGGAAGTTCGACTGGGGGAGGACGCGGGGGAAGGTCTCCTTCGGGGCGCTGGTGAGTCCGATCGCGCGGACGCGCATGAGTTCGGCGAGGCTGCGGCGGACGGTGGGTTCGCCGAAGCGGGGGGTGAGCGCGGAGATGATCGTGTCTTCGCTGGCCGGGCCGGCGTCGAGGGCCTGGAGGACGGCGAGGGAGGGTTCGTCGAGGTGGAAGACGGCGGCGGAGGGGACGAGGTAGAGGAAGGTCTCGCCCCCGGCTTCGAAGGGGTGGAACTCGCGTTGGGCGAGGAAGGTGGGGGCGGGGGACTGGAGGCCGGCCGGGTGGGCGGGGGCTCGCGCCGGGTTCGACGGGGAGTCCACGCCTTTGGGCGGCCTGGTTTGCGCGCCTGCGCTCATCGATGGGTCCTGTGTGGTGGTGTCATCACCCTCACGGTAGGTTGTTTGACGGATGGTCGCCAGACGAGGGAGACGATTTGGACATGAGATTCGCAACCAGGCCCTCCACCGCTGCCGCCGCATTCCTGGCAATTCCCCTCTTCGCCGCCCCGGCCTCCGGCCAGGGCCCCCCGGGCGGTCTTTGGCCACTTCGCCCATCCGACCCCCCCACTCCACCCACCTGCGCCCACTGGCACGACTGGAACTTCTTCGAGAGGGCCTCGGTGGAACTGGTTCGGGAATGCCTCGAGGCCGGGATGGACCCGAACACACCGGTCGCGCAAAGGCCGGCCATCATCAGCGCGGCCGGCACGGCGACCGACCCGGCCATCATCACGCTTCTTATCGACGCCGGGGCGGACCCCAACGCGCGAGTGGGCGCTGGAGTCCTACTCGACGCCGGACCCGGCTTCACTCCGCTGCACACCGCCGCAACCAACAATCCCATCCCCGGCATCATCGACGCCCTGGTGGCGGCCGGCGCGGACGTAAACGCACGGGACAGCGAGGGCAGCACGCCCCTGCACATGGCGTGGACCAATGAGCGCACCGTCGTCGAGGCGCTCCTGCAGGCCGGTGCCGACCCGTTGGCCCGCGACCAGCGCGGCCGCATCGCCGACCCGACCACCTGCATGAACTGGAACACATCGGCCTTCTCGCGGCTGGCGCTCCCCGCCGAGTTCGAGCTGTGCCTGGGATTGGGCGAAGACGTCAGCGAACGCGACAGCGACGGGAACACGCCGCTCCACCTGGCCGCGCAAGCCGAGAACCCATCCGCCATGACGCTCCTGCTGGGGGCCGGGGCGGACATCAGCGCCCGGAACAACTTGGGGGCAACCCCCCTGCATATGGTCGTCGACAACGAGGGCGCGGAAGTCGTGACGGTGTTGCTGGAGGCCGGGGCGGACATCAACTCCGGGGCGGGCAGAGAGGGCACTCCACTGCTGCACGCCCTTTCCACCAACTATTGGGGCCGGTACGGCCGATGGGAGACCAGCGACGCCCCCATCAATGCCCTGCTGCAGGCAGGCGCCGACGTCAACGCGCCCGATTTGGCCGGCAGGACACCGCTGGTTGCCAGCATCGACTTCAGGCGCCGCGGGCCCACCCTCGCGGACCTTCCGGTGAGATTGCTCGCGCGGGGTGCCGATCCCAACACGCCGGACGGCCAGGGACGGACCCCGCTCCACGCGGCCGCTGCCGTCGAGGACGCGGCGGTGATCCGCGCACTGCTGGAAGCGGGCGCCGACCCGCACGCGTTGACCGACGACGGAGCCTCGCCGCTTCATTCGGCCGCAATTTCGGGGAAACCCGAAGCCGTCCATCTCCTGATCAGCGCCGGCGCGGACCCCAACGGACCGGCCGATGCCCCCCGAACTCCTCTCCACCACGCGATCCGGCATCCCGAGCTGGCTTGGTCCGCATACAGGGGGGATACGCTTTGGTCACGCCGGGCGTCCGCATTGCTTGACGCGGGAGCCGATCCGCATGTGCGCACCGAGGAAGGCGACACGCCCCTGCACCTGCTCACATCAGGGCAGAGATTCGACACTGCCCTGGTATCCCGGCTGGTGCGGATTGGAGCGGACTTGGACGCCCGGAATCACAAGGGCCAGACGCCGCTGCACATGGCCCGAGCACGCGATCGCTTCGCGGCCGTTCGGCAGCTCCTGCAACTCGGTGCCGACCCCGAAGCGCGCGACAGCGCCGGGAGGGTCGCCGATCCCGTCTGCTACTGGGGCCCGGGGGGGCTTAGTGATGCGTGGGTTGCCCGGATACCGGCCGAAAGCGTTCAGGGTTGCCTGGAAACCGGGATTCCCGTGGATGCGCGCGACGAGGAGGGCGCGACTTTTCTGGCAAAGATGATCTCCGCGGGACCCTACACCGACTTCGAGAATGTTCTTTCCGTGTTCGTGGCCGCAGGCGCGGACGTGAACGCACGCGACACTGCGGGGAGAACCCCCCTCTATCGCGCCTCGGCGAACAACTTGCCCCGAGTGATATCGGCGCTGCTCGAGGCAGGGGCCGGCGCCAACGCGCGGGACTCGCAGGGTTCGACGCCGCTGCACGCGGCAGCGGGAATATGGCCTTGGCGACGAGGGGCGCCGGTCAACGCGCTGCGCTCTCTGGCGGCGGCCGGCGCGGACCTCAACGCGCGCAACAACGACGACGAGACGCCACTCGACATCGCCCGGAGCCGCAACGCCACCGCGACCGTCCAAACCCTCATCGAACTCGGTGCCGATCAGGCGGCGGCGGGCGGTGCGGGCGTTGCACCTGACCCTGCCGCCTGCGAGCAATGGGGCACCGAGAGCTTCTTCGCAGTCGCCAGCGCGGAAGTCGTGGCCGACTGCATTGCGGCCGGGGCAGACGTGCGGGCCCTGGTCGGTGAATCCCGCCGCCCGGCGGAGCCGCTTATCCACGCGGCTGGGAGTTCCCGCGACCCGGCCGTGATCTCGGTGCTCCTGGAGGCCGGAGCAGATCTGCACGTACGAGAGAGCTTCCAGCACTACAACGCTCTTCACAACGCCGCCGAAAACGGCACCGCGGAGGTGGTGCGGACGCTCTTGGCGGCCGGTGCCGACCCAAATGAATGGACGATGGGCTTCCACATCGACTGGGGGTGGGCCTGGACACCGCTGCACCTGGCCGCCCGTTCGAACCGGGATCCGGATGCCGTGACGGCTTTGATCGAGGCGGGCGCCGCCCTCGATGCCCACAGCGGTACACGCTACCGCGAGGGCAATGCGCCGCTGCACTTCGCGGGCATGAACCCGAATCCCGCCGTCACGGCAGTCCTTCTGGATGCCGGGGCCAACGTCAACTCTCTCTCGCGGACTGGCCGGACGCCCCTGCACGAGGCCGCCGCCTACGCCTCGGATCCCGCTGCGATCGAGCTTCTCGTCGAGGCCGGTGCCGACGTGAACGCGCACGACGCCAACGGCTACACTCCTCTGCACTCCGCCGCCTGGTTCAACCCCCGTCCCGAGATCACGACCGCGCTGATTGCCGCTGGAGCCGACGTAAATGCAAGAGACCCCGAGGGATACGTTCCAGCCGGGCGCGGGGCAAACTACCGAACACCGCTGTTCATGTCGGTATACCGCGGCGGCTGGCTGATCGGGGGCCAGCCGATGCCCACCAGTGGGCAGGCCTCGGTCGTGGAGGTGCTGGTGCGTGCAGGGGCGGACCTGGAGCTTACGGATGGATCCGCCCTGACGGCGCTGCACGCGGCCGCCCGGTGGAGTCCGTTTGCGTTCCCCCTCCTCCTGCGGCTGGGCGCCGACCCGACCGTGCGCGACGCCGAGGGCAAGACGCCGCTGGACTACGCGTTCGAGACCCGGACGCTCCAGGGGCTGCCCGAGGTGCGGCGGATGCGCGAGGAGATGCGGCGGCGGTGACGGGGGTGAGGGAAGGCTGGGAGAGGAGACGATAGTGTCAACTCTACTTCACAAATTGTAAACCAAATATGACACGGCAAAGACCACTGAAACCGTCAACCATCGCAGCCGCCTCCCTGGTCATCCTGTGCATCACCGCCTTCGCAGCCGACCCTCCCACCCAGCCCACCTGCGACGACTGGTACGACCGGGACTTCTTCGAGACGGCCTCGGCGGAGCGGGTGCGCGAATGCCTCGAAGCGGGTGCGGACCCACGGGCCCCGGTCAGGTTCGCGCCGGCCATCTTCTACGCCGCAAAGACGGCGACCGACCCGGGCATCATCAGCCTTCTCACTGGCGCAGGTGCGAATCCCAACAGCCGTCTGGCTGGGGATGCACTCGACGGCCGACCCGGCTACTCCCCGTTGCACACGGCCGCCCATTGGAACCCCATTCCGGGCATCGTCGACGCTCTGGTGGCGGTTGGCGCGGACGTAAATGCACGCGACGACGAGGGCAGGACACCCCTGCACGCGGCCTGGTCGAACGATCGCGCCGTCGTCGAAGCGCTGTTGCAGGCAGGCGCCGACCCGCTGGCCCGCGATGAGCGCGGCCGCGTGGCCGACCCCACCAGCTGCATGAACTGGAACACGGCGGCCTTTTGGCGGCTGGCGCTCACCGGCGAACTCGAACTGTGTCTGCAACTGGGTGAAGACATCGGTGCGCGCGATGGCAACGGCAACACCCCGCTCCACGTGGCCGCTGAAGCCGAGAGGCCGTCCGCGGTGACGATGCTGTTGCAGGCCGGGGCGGATCCGAACACCCCGAACAACGCGGGTGCGACGCCTCTCCACATGTCTGTACGCAACGAGAGGGCGGAGATTCCGACCTTGTTGCTGGAGGCCGGAGCGGACGTCAACGCAGGCACCGGCGGCTATGGCACTCCCCTGTTGGTCGCGATCGCGTACCGCGGGTGGCCCAGCCTGAACATCGGCGAGGCCGCCTTGAACGCCCTGTTGGAGGCGGGGGCCGATGTCAACGCTGCCGATTCGGACGGCAATACCCCGTTGCACGCAAGCATGGGCCCGGAACGTCGCGGAGGGACTCTGGCCGACCTCCCCATGAGACTGCTGGCGCTCGGCGCGGATCCCAACCTGCGCGACCGCCGGGGACGAAGCGCGCTCCACAAGGCCGCCCCTGTCGAGGGACCGGAGGTGGTCCGCGCACTCCTCGAAGCGGGCGCCGACCCGCACGCGCCCACCGGCGCCGGTCAGTCTCCGCTGCACATCGCGGCCGAGTCGGGATCCCCCGAGGTCGTCGACCTGCTGGTAAGCGCCGGAGTGAACCCGGACGTGCGCACCGGGGACGGCGACACGCCCCTGCATCTGCACGCATCGGGGCGGGAATCCGACACCGCCCTGGTTTCCGCGCTGGTTCGGCGCGGGGCGAACCTGGACGCCAGGAACGACCTGGGCCAGACGCCGCTACACGTGGCCCGCGCGAGCGACAACCTCGTGGTCGTGCGCAAGCTCCTTGAACTCGGTGCGGATCCCGAAGCGCGCGACAACGCCGGCAGAATCGCCGATCCCGTCTGCTACTGGGGTCCAAGTGGACGCGGGGGCAACTCGTCGTATCATCTTGGCCATTCGCCACCCGAAAGCGTGCGGGGCTGTCTGGAGAGCGGGATTCCCGTGGACGGGCGAGACGAGGCGGGCGCGACTCCCCTGGCGAGGATGATCTTTGCGTGGCGCTGCTGCGCCGACTTCGAGAGTGTCCTTGACGTGTTCCTCGCTGCAGGCGCGGACGTCAACGCACGGGACAGTGCGGGCAGAACTCCCCTCCATCGCGCCTCACGCGCCTTCACCAGGATTCCCGCCTCGGTATTGCCCGGTTGGATATCGGGCTTGATTGACGCAGGGGCCGATCCCAACGCGCGCGACTCGGAGGGCTCTACGCCACTGCACGTCGCGACGGCGTCCTGGGGCGAACCCGCCACCCTCGTGCGCCTGCTGGCAGAGGCCGGCGCGGATCTGGACGCAGTCAACAACGCCGGCCAGACTCCGCTGCAGATTGCCATTGAACGGCGCGCCACCGCAACGGCGCAGACCCTCCTGCAGCTGGGTGCCGATCCGACGGCCGCACCCAATCCGGCCACCTGCGAACGCTGGGGCACCGGGAGCTTCTTCGCCTTCGCAGACGCAGAAGCAGTGGCCGCCTGCATTGCGGCCGGGGCAGACGCACTGACCATCGATGGTCCATTCCCCCATGCGAAGCCACTACACGGTGCCGCCTCGACTACCCGCGACCCCGCCGTCATATCGGTCCTCCTGGAAGCCGGGGCGGATCTGGGTGCGGGAGACGACATGCACGGACCCACGGCGCTCCACTATGCCGCCCGGAGCGGTACCGCGGAGGTGGTGCGGGCGCTGTTGCAGGCCGGCGCGGACCCCAACGCGTGGGAGATGAGCTTCGCGACAGACTATGGATGGGGATGGACGCCGCTGCACCCGGCCGCCGGGTCGAACGCGGATCCCGATGTCGTGCGTGCCCTGATCGAGGCGGGTGCCGACATCGATGCCCCGAGCGGGGAGAGCTACCGGCAGGGCAATACCCCGCTACACTATGCGGCCGAGAATCCGAACCCGGCCGTCGCCGCGGTTCTGCTGGACGCCGGTGCTGACGTGAACGCCCGATCGGCCCGCGGCCGGACGCCCCTGCACATGGCCGCGGCCGGCGCCTCGGATCCCGCGGTCATCGAGCTTCTGGTCGAAACCGGCGCCGACGTGAACGCGCTGGACGCCGAGGGGCGAGCCCCCCTGCACATCGCCGCCTACTACAACCATCGTCCGGAGATCACGAATGCGCTGATCGCCGCCGGGGCCGACATCAACGCACGCGACCCCGACGGATACGTTCCTTCCGGGCGCGCGGCAAACGACCGAACGCCTCTGTTCATGTCGGTCCACCGCGCCGACGGATTCATCGTGGGTCAGCGGATCCCAACCAGACAGAATCTCCGGGTCGTCGAGGCGCTGGTGCGCGCCGGGGCGGACCTGGAGCAGACGGACGGGTCCGCCCTGACCGCGCTGCACGCGGCCGCCCGGTGGATGCCCGCAGCCTTCCCGCTGCTCATGCGGCTGGGCGCCGATCCGAACGTGCGCGATGCGGACGGCAATACGCCGCTGGACTACGCGTTTCTCAACCGGGCGCTGGAAGGGCTGCCCGAAGTGCGGCGGATACGGGAGGCGCTGCGGAGCGGGCGAGCGGGGCAAGCCTGCGACGACTGGGGCTCCCGCGACTTCTTCCGATCAGCCTCGCCGGAAGAGGTGCGCGCATGCCTGCAAGCCGGCGCCGACCCCAACGGTCCCCCCGGCCTCCACCCCCTCCCCCCCCTCTTCATCGCGGCGGGAGCGACACCGCATCCGCCCGTCATTGACCTGCTCGTCGAAGCCGGAGCGGACGTGCACGCGCGCGAGTGGGGCGGCGTCACTCCCCTGCACGAGGCCGCTGGCCAAAACACCAACCCCGCCATCGTCACCTCGCTGGCGGAGGCCGGCGTGGACCCGAACGCGCAGGACGGGGACGCCGTCGCCCCGCTGCACCTGGCGGCAATGTTCAACCGGAACCCGGATGTGGTCGTCGCGCTCATGGAGGCAGGTGCCGACCTTGATGTCCGGGACCCTCTCGGCAACACGCCGCTGCACCTGACCTGGTCCGAATACAACGGCTACATCACCGCGAACGGCGTGGGAATGATGCGCGCGTTGCTGCGGCTGGGGGCCGACGGTCTCGCGCGCAACGATCTCGGCCGGATCGCCGACCCCACCCACTGCGGCAACTGGCAGTCGCCCATCTTCGCTCGCCTTGCGGTCCCCGCGGACTTCGCCCGATGCCTGGAAGAGGGCGCTGACGTGCACGCGCGCAACGTGGAGCGCAACACCGTCCTCCACCATGCAGTCTCGGCGGATCCGGCCGTGATCACGTTGCTGCTGGGCGCTGGCGCGGAGGTGAACGCACGCAACCATGAGGAGGCCACGCCCCTCCACTCGGCGGTGCTGCACCGCAACCCTGGTGCCGTCGCCGCCCTGCTGGAGGCGGGCGCGGACGCCAATGCGTCGGACTCGCGTGGACGCACGCCCTTGTTGCAGGCCGCATTGCTACTCCGTTCCGCACCTGAGGAGGCGACGGAGCTGGCCTTGCGCCTGCTCGCAGCCGGCGCGGATCCGAACACCCGGAGGGCTATGGGCCTCACGCCGCTGTCCTTGGCCATCGACCACGGAGACGCGGCGTTGGTCGATGCCTTCGAGGAGGCCGGTGCCGATCCCGGCGCCGGATCGCCCGTCGCCGAGGTGGTCACCGTGAACCTGCGCGACTCCGAAGGGTGGACGCCGCTGCACGAGTGGGTGGAATCACCACCCATGATCCGGTCGCTGTTGCAGGCCGGCGCGGACGTGAACGCCCGCACGCGCCTGGGCGAGACCCCGCTGCACATCGCTGCGGAGAGCATGCGGAACTCCGCGGCAATCACCACCCTGGTGGAGGCTGGCGCGGAGGTGGACGCCCGAACGATCGACGGACGGTCGCCGCTGCACGTGGCCCTGCAAGCGGACCGACCCGCCGCCGCCATGCGGCTGCTGGAGCTTGGAGCGGATCCGTCGGCGCGAGATGCCGCGGGGAATCTCGCCGACCCGACGGTCTGCGAGCACTGGGAAACCGCGACTTTCTTCGCCGTCGCCAGCGTCAATGACGTGGCCAGCTGCATCGAGGCGGGCGCCGACCCGCGCCCCGCGCCGGGAACGGAGGAGGGCAACTGGTCCAGGGTCCTGCATCTGGCCCTGGTTCATGCACGGGATCCCGCAGTGATCACCACGCTGATACAAGCAGGGGCGGACGTGCACGCGCGCGACAGATTCCGCTACACGCCTCTTCACAAGGCAGCCGAGAACGGTACTCCCGCGTCCGTACGGGCCCTGCTCCAGGCAGGCGCGGATCCGCACGCGCGGTCGAGGCAACTCGACTGGTTTTTCTTCCAGTTCCGGGGAGGACCGACCCCCCTGCACAGCGCGGCGGCGAACCCGGATCCGGACGTTGCCGCCATTCTGCTGGAAGCCGGTGCGGACGTCGGCGCGCGCGGGCATCGTTGGGGCGATACCCCGCTGCACCGGGCCGCGCGGAACCATAACCCCGCGGTGGCCAGGCTGCTGCTGGAAGCCGGCGCGAACGTGAACGCCCGGTATTTCGGCGGGATCACACCGCTCCACGTGGCAGCCGGGCTCAACCCGAACCCCGCGGTACTCGCCGTCCTGCTGGAAGCTGGAGCGGATCCCAATGCCAGGGGAGACAAGGAGGACTGCGCCCACGAGGGCTGGTCAGGCAGCTTGACTCCCCTGTACGACGCCGCCCTGCACAACCAGAACCCCGAGATCGTTGAAGTGCTCGTCCGCGCGGGGGCGGACGTGGACGGGCACGGGGCTTATCTGCACTTCGACTGCGGGTCGCCGCCCGCGGCGCACGTCTCGCCGCTGTACGTGGCAGTTCGCTACCACGGACACCCGGCAATCATCGAGGCGCTGGTGCGCGCGGGCGCGGACATGGATCTGGCGGACCCGGACGGGCGGACCGTGCTGCACTGGGCAGCGATCAGGCGGCATGCCCTGGTCTTTCCGCTGCTGCTGCGCCTGGGCGCCGATCCGGAAGCGCGGGACGCCGAGGGGAAGACCCCGATGGACTACGCCAGGGAGAACCCCGCGTTGCAGCCATGAGATCGGGTGATAATGTCAACTCTGCTTGACAAAATGGAAACCGTAGATGACATGAAAAGAAGAATGGGAACGTTCGCCATCACGGCCACTGCACTGGTCGCCCTTTGCGGCACGGCCTGCGCGGGTGGCCAGTGGACGGACTCGATGGGCGCGAACACATCGCCGACGGCACCTCCCGGCGTTGCGACGGCCTCGACACCGTCCCCATCTGAACCCACTCCACCCACCTGCGACGACTGGCGCGACTTGGACTTTTTCGCATCGGCCTCGCTGGGACTCGTTCGCGAATGCCTTGAGGCGGGCGCGGACCCGGAGGCTCCGGTGGGGTCCGCTCCTGCGATCTTCAGCGCGGCACGCACCGCAACCGACCCGGGCATCATCACCCTTCTCACGGACGCTGGGGCGGATCCCAACACCCGCCTGGGCGGGGGACTCATAGGCACCGGCAGCGCCGGCTCCACCCCGTTGCACACGGCTGCGGCACACAACCCCGCCGCCGGCATCGTCAACGCGTTGGTGGCGGCCGGCGCCAACGTGGACGCACGCGACAGCGAGGGCAAAACGCCCTTGCACGCGGCCTGGACGAACGGTCGCGCCGTGGTCGAGGCATTCCAACGGTTGGGTGCGGACCCATTGGCTCGCGACGAGCGCGGCCGGGTCGCCGACCCCGTCAGCTGCACGAACTGGAATACCGCGGCCTTCACCCGGCTGGCACTCTTGAGCGAATTCACGCAGTGCCTGGAGCTGGGTGAAGACGTGAACGCGCGCGACGGCGACGGGAACACGCCGCTCCACCTGGCGGCGGAAACCGTGAACTCGTCTGCTGTACGGTTCCTGCTGGATGCAGGGGCGGATCTGGACGCGACAAACAACCTGGGGGCAACCCCTCTGCACATCGCGGTCAACAACGAGGGCGTGCAATTCCTGGTGATGGTGCAGGAGGAAGGGGCGGACATCGGTTTCCCAAGCAGCATCACACCTCTCCACATTCCCGAGGGAACCGAAGGAGAGGAGATCCTGCCCGGACTGCTGGACGCCGGTGCGGACATCATGACTGCGCTGCTGGAAGCTGGTGCGGACGTCAACGCGGGTGCAGGTGGCTACGGTGCGCCCCTGCTACATGTCATCACCGGAAACCGGAGGGTCCGCACGGCGGCGATCAACGAAGCTGCAGTAGCCAAACTGCTGGCGGCGGGTGCCGACCTCGACGCCGCCGATGCGGACGGCAATACCCCGTTGCTGGCAAGCTTGAACGCCGACCGTCGTGAGGCTCCCCTCTCCGACCTTGCGTTGAGACTGCTCGCGCTCGGCGCGGATCCCAACACTCGGGACAACGGCGGTCGGACCCCACTCTTCGCCGCTGCCGCCCTCAAGGAACCCCCGGTGATCCGAGCCTTGCTGGAAGCGGGGGCCGACCCGCTGGCCCTTACCGCCGGCGGGGCCTCGACGCTTCACGCAGCGGCCATGTCGGGAAGCCCCGAGGTCATCGACCTCCTGGTTGGCGCCGGTGTGGACCCAAACTCGCTAATGGGCGATTTCGGGACCCCACTGCACCTTGCTGTCCGGGGGCCCTCAGGCGGCTTTTTGGCAGGGATGGAAGATTCGCACTGGCGACTCCGCGCGTTCGCGTTGCTTGAAGCGGGCGCCGATCCGAATGCACGCGCCGAGCTGGGTGACACTCCCCTGCACCGCACCTCAGATACTGCCCTGGTGGCCGGGCTGGTCCGGGCCGGCGCGGACGTGAACGCCCGCAACGACCTGGGCGAGACACCACTGCACCTGGCCCGCAGGCACAACAGGCTCCCGGCAATCCGCATGCTCCTGGAATTCGGCGCCGACCCCGAAGCGCGCGACAACGCAGGAAGGATCGCCGATCCGGACTGCCATTGGAACGGAGGCGGTGATCCCTTCCGCGGATGGAATTTTCTCGCCGACTCACCGGCCGAGAGCGTCAGGGGATGCCTCGCGAGCGGGACCCCGGCGAACACTCGCCATCGGGACGGTGCGACGCCGCTGGCATGGATGGTTTCCACGCTCGCCTGCTGCGCGGACTTCGAGAACGTACTTCGAGAGTTCGTGGCCGCGGGTGCGGATGTAAATGCGCGGGACGATGAAGGGAGGACGCCCCTTCATCGCGCCTTCTCCATGTCCGGGCGCATTCCCGATACGATCCTGACGATGGTGACATCGGCGCTGCTGGACGCGGGAGCCGACCCGAACGCGCGCGACCTGCAGGGTGGGACACCGTTTCACACCGTGGCCGGCTGGGCGGGATCCAGCTTCCTGGTGGACCTCCTGGCAGCGACCGGTGCGGACGTCAACGCGCGCAACAACCGTGGCCAGACCCCGATCCACATTGCCCTGGGCGGTTACGACCCCACCACGGTCCGCGCTCTGTGGCGCGCCGGGGCCGATCCGGCGGCTCGGGACAGTGCCGGCAACACAGCCGATCCGGCTACCTGTGAGCGCTGGGGCACCGGGAACTTCTTCGCCGTCGCCACTGCCGATATCGTGGCCGAGTGCATTGCGGCCGGTGCGGACGTTCATACTGCGGTTGGCAGATACTCGCGCGTTGCCGTACCGCTCGCCAAAGCCGCCGAGTGGACCCGCGACCCAGCCGTCATCTCCGTATTGCTGGAGGCGGGGGCGGATCCGCACGCACGGGACGACTTCTGGCAATACACCCCACTCCACCATGCAGCCCGACAAGGAACGGAAGAGATGGTGCGGGCTCTCCTGGAGGCGGGCGCGGACGCCGATGCATGGGCCACCGGCTACAACGTCGATTTCGGGTGGAACTGGACCCCGTTGCATCTGGCCGCGGCAAACAATCCGGACCCGGGGGTCGTCACAGCTCTGCTGGAGGCGGGCGCCGATCTTGAAGCCCTTGGCGGCGCAGCCTTTAGACCACCGGCGAACCCCCCGCTGCACTACGCGGGCGCGAACCGGAACCCGGCCATCGCCGAAGTCCTGCTCGACGCCGGTGCCGACGTGAACGCCCGTTCGCCGACCGGCCGGACGCCCTTGCACGAGGCAGCAGCCCGCGCCCCGAACGCCCGGGTCATCGAGGTCCTAGTGGCCGCCGGAGCCGAGGTGAACGCGCGCGACCTCAACGGCTACACACCCATGCACTCGGCCGCATGGTACAACCACCGTCCCGAGGTCATGGCCGCGCTGATCACCGCTGGGGCCGACCTGAACGCACGGGATCCCGATGGCTACGTGCCTCCCTCCGGGGGCAACACCAACCACCGGACGCCGCTGCTCATGACGGTGTACCGCGGGGGCGGTTACATCGGTGGTGGGCCAACCTATACCAAGTTCAATGCGCGGGTAGTAGAGACCTTGGTGCGCGCCGGTGCGGACCTGACGCTGACCGACGGATCCGGGCACACCGCGCTGCACGAGGCTGCACGGTGGCACCCCGCCGTCTTCCCCCTGCTCCTGCGGCTCGGCGCCGACCCAAACGTGCGTGACGCGGACGGCAACACGCCGCTGGACTACGCGCTGGAAAACCGTTCGCTGGAAGGGCTGCCCGAGGTCCGCCGGATGCGCGAGGCGCTACGCCGGCGGTAACCTACGGCCCCTTCCCTCACCGACGCTCCCGCGACTCTCCCCGATCGCCCCCACCAATAGTCGGCCGCCCCGGCATCTCCATCACCCGCCACGGTTCCCACCTCATGTAGAGCGGCACCGTAACAATCAAATGCGCCCTCCCCCGCAACTCCTCCCCGTCGGGCCCGGTCCACGTCCCCACCACCCAAACATCCCCCACATTGTTGCGCTGACCGCTGCGATCCGGATTGGGACCGTCCAGCGCCGGCATGAACAGCCCCTCCTCATCAAGCGATCCCACGAACTCGATGTCGTCGTCGTCAAACACCGCCGAGTATTCCTCCATCGACCAGGTGACGTCCACGTGGCCGAGCTCAAGGTCGTCCCCCGTCTCGGGCTTGCCGTCGGGGCCATCGCTGTACGCGACCGCCTCGAACTGCGCGTAGCCCTTCGGAAAGGCCCCGCCCCCCAGCCGCGACATCCCCCACTCGGGCGTGACCGCGATCCGGTCGATCGTGCTGTAGACCGTCAGGTGCCCGGGCACGGGACGGCCCGCCAGGAACACGTCACGCGCACCCGGCGGCGCCTCCTCGTCGGCCGTCACCTCCACCGAAAGCAGGTCCGATTCACTCCGAATCACCCGCACCACCTCCACCCCGGGCCCGAAGTCCACGTCCCCCACCCCCAACCCCACCCCCATGTT
Organism: Longimicrobiales bacterium; assembly: GCA_965211795.1. Lineage (GTDB taxonomy): Bacteria > Gemmatimonadota > Gemmatimonadetes > Longimicrobiales > Gaopeijiaceae > Bin94. Next base: position 151,933 of record OZ242973.1, on the reverse strand, counting down.
CACCCCATGCACCGTCACCGTCCCGCTCGTCCCCGCCTTCAGCGACACGGGATGAAGCCCCAGCAACACCGGCCCATCCACACGCAGCAGCGTCACATCGGGTCCGAACTCGTCGTAGGCCCCCGCGAACCAGCGCCCGCCGATCTCGCCCCAGCCGCGCTCGACCATCATCACTTCGCGCAGCTCGTTCTCGTCGTCCCCGCCCACGAAGGACCGTCCCCGCCACTGGTACCCGGTGTACACGATCGAGCGGCCGCTCCGCTCCACCTCTTCGCCGGTGCGCGCATAGGTGTACCTGGCCGTGCTCGTGAAGCTGGTCGCGTCGGCCGCGGCGGCGATCTCGACCGTGCCGTAGATCGGTCCGCGGCCCGGCTCATACCCTTTCAGCGCCCAGGTGCCGGCCACGCGCGGCGGCCGCATCGTCGCCGACCAGGAGGTCCATTCGTCCGTCTTGAGCGGGAACGCGCCCGAGAGGTGGGACACCGCCTTGTCCATCGGGTGGCGCGAATCCGTCGCGTTCGGCCCCGGCGGCCCGAAGCGCCTGAACCCCTGCGTGTCGGAGAGCGGGTAGTACCCCCGGTGCATCGCCATCAGCAGCTCCCACTCCTCACGGGTGCGGCGCTGGGTGATCACCCGGCCCATCGAGTGGCACTGGCTGCAGGTGTTCTCGACACCCTCGTCGGCTTCGTACGACCAGTCGATCAGGCGCCGCTCGACCTCGAAGCGCCCGGGCCTGAGCTCCTCGGGGGCGAGGCCGTGCTTGTCGGAGAGGTAGCGGACGATGGCGCGGGCCGTCTCGGGATCCAGTTCGGCGTCGTTCAGCGTCACCATGCGCCGGATCGACTGCTGCCAGCCCTCGGGCGTCTTGCGCATGAAGGAGACGCGGCTCATGAGGCCGTCGTCGTCGACGGTGTGGCAGCGCTGGCACGCGTCGATGACGGTCTGGTCGGTGACGGGGATGCCTTCGTCGCCGTTGTCGTCATCCGGGCGCTCCTGGGCGGAAGCGGGTGGGGAGAAGGCGAGGGAAAGGAGGAGCAACGGCAGTGGCGCTCGCACGGCTTGCACGGCGATGGATCTCATACGGCATCCCGAACCGGCATGGTGGCTGCTCCGGGCTTCGCGGCCACCAGATCCAGCACCTTCCTGATGTCCGACTGTACATCCGCAAGCGCGTCGGTCCCCGCAGCTCTGCGAAGCTCCGCAACACGCGCATCGGCCTGACGCAGTATCGAGGTGGACTGCCGAGCTCGTTCGTTGGAGGCCGTGACGACCATCAGCAGCAGTTTGAACCCCAAGGCATTGATCAAGACCAGGACCGCCGTGATCAGCTTCAACGGGTCACGGTCGGGGTCGAGCACAAAGGCCACCATCATGAGCAGGGCTCCGCCCCCTACCAGACCGACCCCCACGTTGCTCCATATTCTCATTCTTCGAGTCGTCATCGCTGGCAAGTCCCTCTCGAGTCAAGGCGATTCATGGGCCACCTCGCCCGTAGGCGAACCCAACGATACGGAGCGGGTCGGCACGGCGAAAGTGGATGCCGCCGTCGGCTTCCCTACTCCAGGCTTCGACAGCGAAAGTCACACCCGCAACCGGGCGCCCGGCTCAAACGGCCATCCAGGGTGGCGAGCGGAACATCCAGCGATTCCGCCAGCGCCACGTACCAGGCGTCGTACGCACTGACGTTGTCGCGAAGCTCCCATACCCGCCGAGCGAAGGGAGCGAACGGAAACAGCTCGATCCGCAGATCCGCCAGGTCCTGGAGAGCCAGCGCCGCGACGCCCAGCGACAGCTCGCCGTGCCGGACCGCCCGGCGCAGCACGCTGGCGACCTCGACGGGCATGTGATGTGGGGCCGCCAGCGAACCGGCGGCCACTTGTTCGGCAGCCCAGACCCCTTCCGGCCCGCCGTCGATCAGGGCGGAGGCAACGACGGTCGCGTCGACGACCAGGGTCACCGGCGATCCGCGTCGCGATACCGGAGAATGGACGCCGCCGGGAGTCTCGTGCCGGTCACCGCCTTGCGTTCGCGAATGCGCTCCAGCACCTCCCCGATATCCGGACGGTCGGCGAGGTCGATCAGCGCCGACCTCAGGTAGGACTGGAGTGAACGCCCGTTCGCCGCGGCCCGCGAGGAGAGCTCACGGGAGACCTCTTCGGGCACATTTCGAATCGTGATGGATTTGGACATGCATGCATTATGATGGCGATAGCTGTGATTCGCAAGCACATTGAAGCTACGATCGATCCGCCCCCGGCACCAGCACCCCATCCGCCACCAGCAGCGCCACCACGCCGATGAAGTTGGCAAGGTCGACGGGGGGCAGATCCTCGCGCGCGGCCCACTCGGAATACGACTCGTAGAGGGCGCCGGGGTTCCGGCTCGCGGCTGCAAGGTGGACGACACGCAGCAAATCGATGTCGCGAAAGTAGCGCACACCCTCCGGGAAGCGCGGGGTGACGAGAGCAGGTGCCATGCGCAGCCGGTTGCCGATGATGAGGGGACGGTCGACGGTGTCGCGGCGTCCCGTTCGCAGGCGTCCCGAGCCCAAGCGGAGAGCGTGGAAGGCGGCCCGCACCTCCGGGTCGTCGCGCAACGTGGCCGCGTCCGGACCGTCCGGGGCATTGGGGTCGACGGCGGACCCGGGTTCGTCGGTGAGCCATTCGGCCCGGCGTTCCCAGAAGGGATCGTTGCGTTGACCACCCCCCACCCCTGCCACGTGCGGTGCGAGGCCACCGCGCAGTGACTCGTACATCGCCCGTTCCCTCCGGCCGAAAAAATCGACCGCCGTCGCTGCCATCTCCGCGGTGCGTATTGCCGTGTTCACCGCCACCGCCGCCAGCCACCCCGACGCCAGCGCCTTCTTGACCCCGTACGATGACATCGGATCCACGAAGGACGCCGCGTCCCCGACGAGTAATGCGCGCCCATCGGCGAAGGCCGACGACGTGTACATGGACGCGGTGACCGCCCACGCGTGGCCGACGGGCCGGGCCGCGGTGGTGATCGACCGCATGAGAGAGGTGTGGGCGATTTCGGCCTCGAAAGCGGCCGTGAGGTCGTCGGCACCCTCCATGACCGCATGCAGTTCCGGGTCGAGCATGACCGCGACGTGGCGCTCCCGCTCCGAGGTGGGGACCGACCAGGCCCAGCCACGCTCGAAACTCTCGACGAGCGCGTGGGTGGGATCGACGTTCGGCCACCCGGCCGCGTTCTCGTAGCGGCAGATCACCGCGAGGGTGGGCGCGGCCGTCTCCAGAACCCGGTGGCGCCGCGCCAGGACGCCCGCGCGGCCGGTACAGTCGAGTAGCCAACCCGGCCGAAACTCCACGCAATCCCCATCTTCCAACACCACCTCCACCCCCCACCCCTCCCCCTCACCAACCCGTTCCGGCAACCGTGCCACACCCCCCACCACCTCGGCCCCCGCCCCCACCACCGCCTCGCGCAGCAACCCGTCGAAACGCGAGCGCAGCACATGAAACCCCGTCGCATCCCCCGCGAAGTCGTCGCGCCGGCCTTCACCGCCCCAAAGCGCCGTGTTCCCCCCGTTCGGCTGGAATCCCCCCACCTCCACCACCCCCAGCAACCCCGTCGCGGCCAGCACCTTGCGCGTGCTCGGCGGCAGCGACTCGGCGAGCGACTCCCCCTCCGGCCCGGCAAGTCCACCACCCAAAACCCGCTCCACCACCACCACTTTCAGCCCCCACCGTGCCAGCAGTCCAGCCGCCGCCGACCCGGCGGGGCCACCTCCCAGAATGAGAACTTCCGGTTCTTTGGTCACGGTTGCCGGTCAGCGGGCTTCGGTCAGTGGGAATCGGGGTTGAGTGAGACCGCAACTTACCTTACCTTTCGCGCCCCCGCAGGACTGGAGGAACCCGAGAGGCCCGACAGCCGCCAGGAACCGCAGCCACGCGGGCAGACGCCCCCATCGTCTAGTGGACTAGGATACCTGGTTCTCAGCCAGGAGACCGGGGTTCGATTCCCCGTGGGGGTACTTCGCAGTCGCTGGTCCGGTCGCTTAGCTCAGTTGGTAGAGCACTACGCTCACATCGTAGGGGTCGCTGGTTCGAGTCCAGCAGCGACCATTGTTGCCGTTTGCTCAGAGGAGCTTCGCGCCCAGGGTACCGGCGATCCACTGGTTGAGGCTCTTCCCCTCGGCGGCGGCCGCCGCGACAGCGCTCGCGTGCAGTTCCGGCGAGATACGCAGATTGAATCTCCCCGAGTACGACCGCCGCGGCTCGACGCCGTCCTCCTCGCACATCTCGAGGAACACCTTGAGCGACACCGCCCCCTCTTTCCTGAGGCCGGCGACATCGCGAGCGTAGAAGTCCGCTCCGCCGTTCAGGCCAATGAACTCGCCCCGGAACATGTCGATGTCGGGGTCGAATTGAATGACGGCCTGGTAGCCGTCGATCTCCATGGTGTTTTTCACGGTTCCACTCCGTTTCGCCGTAGCCAATTCCGGATGCTGACGACCGCGCCAACGTCGGTTGGTTGATTTCGTGCATAGATTCGACTAGTCTTAGTCTGGTCTGATCACCCCTTCTATGGCAAGAGCCGAATCACGAATTGCAGGCCCGGCCGGGCAGCCAGGAGCACGCTCATGTCCCACATCGGCGCCTTCGAAGCCAAGACGCACCTTCCCCAACTCCTTCGGCGCGTGAGCGCGGGAGAACGGTTCGTGATCACCCGTCACGGTAGCCCCGTGGCGGAATTGATCCCCTTCCGGCCGGCCGACACCGACAAGGTTCGGGCCGCCATCGACGACCTGAAGGCCTTTCAGGCGACGCACCCTCTCGGCGGGCTCTCCATTCGCGACATGATCGAAGAAGGCCGCAACCGCTGATGAGCTTCGTCCTCGACTGCTCGGTCGCCATGTCGTGGGTGTTCCCCGACGAGGCGACCGAGGCCACCGACCAGCTCCGCGAGTCCCTGGTCGAGGGGCGCGCCTTCGTGCCCACCCTGTGGCCGATCGAAGTGGCGAACGTGTTGCTGGTCGCTACGCGTCGCCAGCGAATCGACCGAACCGAATGGCCGCGGATCGCCCGAAACCTCGAAGCATTGCCGCTCGTGATCGATCCCGGCTCGACATCACGCATCTGGGGAGAGGTGCTGGACGTTGCCCACACTCACCAGCTCTCCGCCTACGACGCCATGTACCTCGAACTGGCGATTCGCATGCAGTTGCCGCTGGCCACGCTGGACCGTGCGCTGGCCGCCGCCGGACGCGCGGCGGGGGTCGACGTGCCGACCGTCACCCAGCCGGAATGAGGTTCACCACCCCCCTCAAGCCCGAATCGGCGCCCCCGCCTCCTCGGTCCTGACCGTCGATATCGCCGCCTTCACCGGCTTGGTCCTCACCCCGCGAATCGCCAGCTCCACGACCCGGTCCAGGTCCTCGACCAGGTGAACGGTCAGCGAATTCCGCACCGCGTCGGGCAGGTCCTCCAGATGCGCCTCGTTCTCGCTCGGCAGAATGACCTCGTTGATGCCTGCGCGGACCGCGCCCAGCACCTTCTCCTTCACCCCTCCGATGGGGAGCACCCGGCCAGTCAGCGTGAGTTCGCCCGTCATCGCCACGTCGGCGCGGACCTTGCGCCCCGAGACGGCCGAAATCAGCGCCGTCGCCATCGTGATCCCCGCCGATGGCCCGTCCTTGGGCACCGCGCCGGCCGGAACGTGGATGTGGATTTCGCGCTTGTCCAGCGCGTCCTCCTCGATTCCCAGCGTCGCGTAGTGTGTCTTGGCGTACGACAGCGCCGCGCGCGCCGACTCCTTCATCACGTCGCCCAGCTGTCCGGTCAGCACCAGGGCGCCTTCCCCCGGCATCACGCTGGCCTCGACGAACATGATGTCGCCGCCCATGGGCGTGTAGAACATCCCGGTGGCGACGCCGGCCGTGTCCTCGGTCGCTCTGCGCTCGGGGTGCACGCGCGGGCGTCCGAGCATCTCCATCGCGACCGCGGGTGTGATCTCCATCCCCTCGGTCTCGGCAGACGCGATCTTGCGGGCCACCTTGCGGGCCAGCTTGCCCAGCTCGCGTTCCAGCTGCCGCACGCCCGCCTCGCGCGTGTACTTCTGGATGACGGTCAGAATCGCGTCGTCACCCACGCCGAGCTCCTCCTCGCGAAGCCCCGACTCGCGCATCTGGCGCGGGAGCAGGTAGCGGAGCGCGATCTCCAGCTTTTCCTTCTCCGTGTAGCCGCGGAAACCGACCGTCTCCATGCGGTCGAGCAGCGGCGGCGGGATGCGGTCTTCGTAGTTGGCCGTCGCGATGAAGAGCACCTCGGAGAGGTCGAAGGGAACGCCCAGATAGTGGTCGATGAAGGTCGAGTTCTGGGCCGGGTCGAGCACCTCGAGCAGCGCGGCGCTCGGGTCGCCCTGGAAGGAGACGCCGAGCTTGTCGACCTCATCGAGGAGGAAGACCGGGTTCTTGCTGCCGGCCTCCTTCATGCCCTGCACGATGCGTCCGGGCATGGCTCCCACGTAGGTGCGGCGGTGTCCGCGAATGTCGGCCTCGTCGCGGGCGCCGCCGAGCGAGATGCGCACGTACTTGCGGCCCACCGACCGCGCGATCGACTTCGCAATGCTCGTCTTGCCCACACCCGGAGGTCCCGCGAAGAGCAGGATGGGACCCTTTCCGCCGGTCCCGTTGAGGAAGTCCTCGGGGGAGTCGTCTTCGTCGGCCTCGGCCTCGGCGGCGGCGGCTTCTTCCTCGTCCCCGGCCACGGCACTCTCGTCCTCGGCGTCATCACCTTCGTCCCCGGCTTCGCCACCCTCGGCCTCCGCGGCCGCCCCGGCGACCGCTTCGGCTTCTTCCTCATCCCCCTCATCCTCCGCAAACCGCTCCTGCTGCAGCTTCCGCACCGCCAGGAACTCCAGCACCCGGTCCTTGACGTCCTCCAGGCCGTAATGGTCCTCGTCGAGGATCTCCTCGGCGCGGTGGAGGTTGATCTTGTCGTCGGTGCGGGCGCTCCACGGTAGCTCGGTGATCCACTCCAGGTAGGTGCGGATGACCTGGTACTCGGCGGCCTGCGGGGCCGTGCGGTCCAAGCGGCGCAGCTCGCGTTCGACTTCGTTGCGGGCGGTTTCGCTGAGCTCGAGCTTGGCGATCCGGTCGCGCAGTTCCTCGACATCGTCGCGGTCTTTCTCCTCACCCAGCTCCTTGCGGATCTGCTTCATCTGCTCGCGCAGCAGCATCTCGCGCTGCCGCTCCCCGAGCTCCTCCTGGACCTTGGCCTGGATATCCTCCTGGGCGTCGATGCGGACCAGCTCGCGTTCGACGGCCACCAGCGCCGCGTTCATGCGCTCCTGGTCGTCGAGGGTCTCCAGGAGCGACTGCTTCTCGAAGGTGGGGAGGTCCAGCTGGAAGGCGACCAGATCGGCGAAGGCGCCGGGGTCGTCCACCCCCTGGATGAGCTGGTTGAGGTTCTCGGCGGTCGCCCCGCGGCGGGTGGCCAGCTCGGCGGCGCGCTCGCGGAGTTCGGCGTCGAGGGCCTTGATGGCGGGGTCGTCGGGGTCGGCCAGGTTCTCGCGCTCCAGCGGCACGACCGTCGCCCGGAGCATGGCTTCGCCATCGTCGACGTAGGCCACGGCGCGGGCGCGCGCCTCTCCCTGCACGAGCAACTGGATGCCCCCTCGCACGCGGTGCGTCTGGATGATGCGCACCATGGTCCCGACCGCGTAGAGGATCTGCGGATCGGGGTCGTCCTGGTTCTGGTTCTGCGCGACCGCGAAGAGGCGGCGGTCGCCGTCGAGCGCCTCCTGCACGGCTTCGACCGTGCCCGGCCGGCCCGCCGAGATCGGTACGGCGACGCCCGGATACACGACCGTGTCGCGCAGCGGAAGTACGGGTAACGACAACCGTCGGCTCATGTCATTTCGCCCTCTGCCGCCGCGCGGCGGCTGTGGCGGGGCTTGCGGCGCTCGGCCGCGAACCCGCGGGTGGCTTCGAACTGGCGGCTGCCGCCGCCCTCATCGCCCTGCTCCAGCGGTCCGTCGAGTCCGTGGACTCCGTGGTGAATGGTGCGTCCGAGGTTCCTTCCACAACGGAGAGTATGGGGTTCACGCGAGAACCGTGCCAGAGCACTACGGGCAGACCGCCGCGGCGGTTGCGGGTCAGGGTACTGCCACTTTGGCAGGAAACGATCATCGAATCGGTCATTATGGCAGGTTTGGGCAGGTGAAATCGGCCATTTTGGCAGGGTCCGGGACTGTCCCGAACTCCGGTGTCCGGGTAGGTTTCCGTCCTCCCGCACGACAGTTGCCGACACCAGAACAGGACAGAAGGACGCAATGCCATGCCGGCCCCACGCACTCTCCTTACCCTATTCCTCGCCGCCGGGGTCCATCCGGTGAGCGCCGCCGCCCAGCAGTCCGACATGGGACGCCGTTCGACCGTGTATGCTCCGCGGGCGGCCGCGGCGACCAGTCAGCCTCTGGCCACGGCCGCCGCGCTCGAGATCATGCAGGGGGGCGGGAACGCGATCGATGCCGCGGTGGCGGCCGCTGCCGTGCTGAACGTGGTGGAGCCGCATATGACGGGGATGGGGGGCGACGCCTTCGCGATCGTGTGGTGGGCGGAGACGGGTGAACTGGTGGGGATCGACGCGAGCGGGCGAAGTGGCAGCGGGATGACGGTGGAGGCGCTTGAGGCGCGCGGTCACGAGCGGATGCCGGGGAGCGGGGCGGAGGCGGTCACGGTGCCGGGGGCGATCTCGGGCTGGGACGCGCTGGTGACCCGGTTCGGGAAGCTGGGACTGGCGCGGGTGCTGGAGCCGGCGATCCGGATCGCGAGCGAGGGGTTTCCCGTGACTCCGGTGATCGCGCGGCAGTGGGGCGGCGCGGCCGAGAAGCTGGCCCGGGACGAGGGGGCGCGGGAGACCTACCTGGTTGGTGGGGAGAGGGCGCCCCGGGCCGGAGAGTGGTTCACGAATCCGGGCCTGGCGCGTTCGTTCCAGCGGATCGCGGACGAGGGGCCGGGGGTGCTTTACGGGGGATCGCTGGGGCGTGAGCTGGTCGAGGGACTGGCGGCGCTGGGCGGGTTCGTGACGCTTGAGGACCTGGCCGCGCACGAGCCGCGCTGGGTGGAGCCGATCGGTACGGATTTCCGTGGCTACACGGTGTGGGAGCTGCCGCCGTCGGGGCAGGGAATTGCGGCGCTGGAGATGCTCGAGCTGGTGGAGCCGCTCGACCTGGAGGGGATGGGGCACAACTCCGCCGACTACCTCCACCACCTGATCGAAGCCAAGAAGCTGGCCTTCGCCGACCTGCACCGGTACGTCTCCGACGCCGAGACGATGGAGATCGACCCGATGTCGCTGCTGAGCCCCGGCTACGTGGACGTGCGGCGAGCGCTGATCGATCCGCAGAGGGCGGCCGAACGGGTCGAGCCGGGCCGCGCCGTTACCGATTCCGAGACGATCTATCTGACGGTCGCCGACGAGGATGGCAACATGGTGTCGTTCATCAACTCGGTGTACTCGTCGTTCGGGTCGGGGATCGTGATTCCGGGACAGGGGTTCGCCCTGCAGAACCGCGGTGCCGGGTTCACGATGGCCCAGGGGCATCCGAACCGGGTCGCGCCGCGCAAGCGGCCCTTCCACACGATCATTCCGGGATTCGTGACGCGAGATGGCGATCCGGTGATGGCGTTCGGAGTGATGGGGGGATCGATGCAGCCGCAGGGGCACACGCAGCTGCTGCTCAACATGCTCGTCTTCGGGATGGATCCGCAGGAGGCGGTGGATGCGGCGCGGTTCCGGCATCTGTCGGGGTTGAGGGTGGCGATCGAGGGGGTGGGTGGGGAGGTGGCCGCGGAGTTGGAGGCGAGGGGGCATGAGTTGGCGGATTGGCGGCGGACGGACTTTGGGGGGGCGCAGGTGGTTTTGAGGCTGGCGAGGGGGTGGGCGGCGGCGTCGGAGCCGCGGAAGGATGGGCATGCGGGGGGGCATTGAGGCTCTGCAGGGAGCTGACGCGGGGGTCGGTGCGGATGTGACGGAGGCGGGCAATGGCCCGTAAGTCACAGTCGGACTATGAGATACCGGAGGAGAGGTTACCGGAGGGATTCGTGGAGACCGTGGGCAAGGTGCCCGCGGTACCGGCCGTGGCGCGACCGGCGGCGACGGTGGTTCTGGTGCGTGAGGGGGTGGGTGGGCCGGAGGTGCTGCTACTGCGCCGGAACAGGGCCACGGGGTTTGTGCCGGGGGCGTGGGTGTTTCCGGGGGGGCGGGTGGATGCGGCCGATGGCGAGGACGCGCTGGCGGAGCGCTGGGACGGGCTGACGCGCGAGGGGGCGGCGGGGCGGCTGGGGCTGGGGGAGGGGGCGGATCCGCCGGCGATTGCCTACTACGGGGCGGCGGTGCGTGAGGCGGTGGAGGAGACGGGGTTGTGGCCGGGGGTGGTGGGGGCGGGTGGGGTGGGGGGGGACGGGCCCGGAGGGGCGCTCCGGCAGGCTCGGGAGGCCTTGCTGGGCCAGGGAGCTTCCTTCGCTCAGGTCCTCAGGGCGCTGGACGCACGCATGGACGGGTCAGCGATCGAGTATATCGCCCACTGGGTGACCCCCGTCGTGGAGCCGAGGCGGTACGACACCCGCTTCTTTGCCGCGAAGGTTCCACCCGGGGCCAGCGCGGTCCACGACGAGCGCGAGATGACGGGGGCGGTGTGGCTCACGCCGGCTGCGGCGCTCGCGCGGCATCGGCGCGGCGAGCTGCCCATGATCTTCCCCACGATTCGCACCCTGGAAGATCTCTGCGACTTCGCGACCGTCGAGGATCTGCTGGCGTACTACCGTGGCCGCAGGGTCCCGCGGGTACAGCCGGAGATCGTGCGGACGGCTACGGGGGTGTCGCTGCGGGTTGTCAATGCGGCCAGAGGCCCTCTATGACAAGGGCCACGCCTACCAAGACCACGAAACCCATGAAGACCTGCATTGCGCGCTTCTGGTCGGACCGGTAGCGGTAAATCCCCCGTATCCCGACGAACAGCATCAGGAACGCCAACACCATTTGTTGTGCCATCGGTACCCCCGGGTCAAACGCGTGACAAGTCGCATTCATCGCTCCGGCGCACGCCGCAGCCAGCGGAAGGTCGTCGGTCAGCGGCAAGGGGTCAAGCGTCCTACCCGACCCCTTCACCCACCGCCCCCACCACCGTCTCCACCACCTCGTTGAAAGCCCCACCCCGAATCCACCGGCACACGATCACCAGGTCGTTCGCGGGATCGACGTAGACCAGGTTCGAGCCGGCGCCCACGTGTGTCCAGGTGCCGGGACGGCTGGAATTCAGCGAGAAGTTCATGAAGCCGAAGCGGGTGTTCACCTGGCCTGCGGTCGTGGCCATCTCGAACCAGTCGTCCGAAAGCAGCTGCTTCCCGTTCCAGTTGCCCCTGTGCAGGGTGAAGAGTCCGAAGCGGGCCTGGTCGTACGCGCTCAGGATCATCCCGCCGCCCCAGTGCGCGCCGCCGCTTGGCGACTGGATCATCCGCCCGTCGATGTTGACCCATGAGTTCACGTAGCCGTGCCACGCCCATGTCGTGGACGCGCCGATGGGGTCCATGACGTACTCGCGCAGGACCTGCGGCAGCGGGCGGCGCCATACGGCGGTGGCAGCCAGGGCCAGCAGGTTCACGCGCGTGTCGTTGTACTCGTAGACGGTGCCCGGCTCGTTGCGCGGGCGCGTGCCCCAGGTGTCGGTGTCCTGGTCGGGGCGGTCGGCCCACTCGGGCTTGCCCCAGAGGGTTCCCTCCCAGTCGCTGGTCTGCCGGAGGAGGTGATTCCAGGTGATCTTGCGGTTGTGTTCGGACTCGAAGAGGAGCTTGGGGCGGCGGCCGTGCTCGTCGCCGGGCTCGCCGTCGCCGGTGTCGAGGACGATGGGCGGCATGTAGTCGCGCACCAGGTCGTCGACGCTGCGGATGAGGCCGCGATCGTACGCGAGTCCCACCGAGGTGGAGAGGAAGCTCTTCGAGACGCTGAAGGTGTTGTCGGCCTTCGCGGGATCGCCCCACTCGGCGACGATGTACCCCTTGTAGATGATCAGGCCGGTCTGGGGGGCGCGGGTGGTGAAGGGGCCCACGGCGTCGCCGAGCGGCTCCCGTCCGAAGGACCTGAGGTGATTGAAGGCGAGGTCGCGGGGGGACTGGGACTCGCCCGCGATGGCGATCTCGACGGCGCGCTGGATGGCGGCCGCGTCGAGGCCGAGCTGCTCCGGGGTGCGGCGCTCCCAGTCCGGGTGGCGATCGGGGAAGTACGACTGGGCGGAGAGGGGGTGGGGGGCGGTGGTGAGGAGGGCGGCGACGCACACCGCGGTTCGCGCGAAGGCCGCGGCGGGGCCGAGGAGGGGTGGGGTGGTGGCGGCGCGTGACATGACGGATCTCCCGGGGGGATCGAAGGGGGGGTGTGGGTTGCCGTTGTGACGGGCTCGTCAGCCCTCGTTCAATTCATCCAGCGCGTCCAGTATGTCCAGATGGACGTAATCCTCGAACGCGTCCTTTGGCAGGATTCCGAGCGCTTTCTCCAGCATCTCCCTGGCCCGCTCCGTGCCATTCTCCTTGTCGAGAAAGGGCAGCCTGATCGCGTAGGCGTGCAGCACGACCTTCGATTCCGGCGCGAGTTCGAGAGCGCGGTCGAAGAGGACGATGGCCTCTTCCTTCCTGCCTCCGTACAGCCGTCTGGCCATGAAACCCTCCGCGTCGATGTCGGCGTGCCAGCCGCCCAGCGCAAGGGTCGCATCGACATAGTCGGGGTCGAGGGCAAGGGTCGCTTCGAGCAGGTCGCGGATCTTGCCCGCGAGGCCCTGGCGAAGCGCCGTCCACGCCCCCACTCGCTGGGCATACCGGCCGACCGCGTGGGCCGACTGGTAGTGCGCATCGGGGTTGGTCGAATCGGCCTTCACGGCTTCCTCGCCCATGCGTATCGCGCGGTCAATGACTTCCTCCCACTCTTCCTCGCTCACCTCGTAGTGGGCGTACACCGCGAGTGACATCGCCGCCAGGGCGTAGGCTTCCGAAGTCCCCAGGGGCTCGGCGAGATCCGCCGCCTCGACAAAGCGGCCTTCCTCGTAGGCGATTCTCGCCTCGTCGATCGACTGTGCGCTCGCGCCGGCCGCGCCGACCACCAGGCCCAAGGTCATTACAACGGGAAAAAGCCGGGTAGGGGTCATCTCGTTTTCTCCATTGGTTCAGAAGAACCGCTCGTGCAATGGGTCCAAATCGGTGCTGTTCAACACAATGGCAAATAGCGGGCCGCTGGCGCCAGTCCCCGGGCCGTGTCGCTCAGCGAATCGACGCCGGCAGCCTCCGCACCACCACGGTGGCTACGTCGAACTCGTCCCGTTCGATGAACGCGGCCATCCCATCCGGCCCGAAGCCGTCCGGCATTGTCGTGGTGTCCGTCCGGAAAGTCCCCAGATACTCCCCTTCAACAGTCAGCACGTCGATCGGACCGTCGCTCTCCGGATCCTCGCCGCGGCGCTGCACCCAGATGCGGCCTTCCCAGGTGGCGGAAACGCCGCGGAGGACGGGGATTTCGGGAAAGAAGACGAGCTCGGGCAACTCGACCGAAAAGGCGATGGGCACGATCTCGCCCTGGTTGGTCGTGGCGGTAGAGGTGCTGGTGCTCCTGCGACGGCCGGCCCGTTTCTCGCTGTACTCCCTCTTCATCGACTCGGTCACCGGTTCGGGACGGAAGGGCCGGGTTATGATCCTTCTCACTTCGGGGTTCCCCGGGGACGTGATCTTCAACGCGTACGCCGAGGAGTCCGAGTAGACCAGTCCCCCATCGGGCAGGACACCCACCAGCAGCGCCGGTTCGAAGTGCGACGGCATGGCGAAGCCCTTGAGAATGTCGCCAAGGCTCATCTTGCCACCCAGGATCTCGATCTCCGCCTCGGTCTTCTCGCCACCTCGCGGCGGCAACCATCCCGACGCAACCGTATCGGTGTCCACGACCTCGCCCGCCAGGCCCAGGCGCGTGACGGGGCGCGACCCGGGTGTCGAGCCATCGCCCGTCCCACCGTGGCCCGGTTTGTACAGCGCACCGCCGCGCGGATCCGGGAAGACATCCGATACGACCACCACCCTGGAGCCGGTCCCGGCCATCCTCACCATGCGCAAGAAGGCCCCGGAGGGGTCGAAGATCTGGTACGCATCGTGGCCGTTGTCCTCGACCACCGTGGTGCCGTCCCGCAGGATCGCGATGTCGTCCGGGTCCTTGAACTCGCCCGGTCCCTCGCCCGCGGATCCGAACTCGCGCAGGAACGCTCCGGTCCGGTCGAAGACCACGATCCGGGCGCCGCTCGAGTTGCCGCCTTCGGTTCGGTCGAACACGTAGAGGTTGCCGGCGGCGTCGAAGGCGACCTTCTTCACCTGGGCGAACATCTCCCACGATTCCCCTTCGATGACGCCAACCCGGTAGACTTCCTCGAAGTCGGGTTCGATGTGGCGGTCGCGGTCGGTGACTTCGACGACCTGCTGGGCGAAGAGGGCGGGGGTTGCGACGAGCAGCGCGGCGACGGTCGTCGCGATCGGAGCGGGCCGACTGGGACTCATGGAAAGTGCTCACTTTCTCGAGGGGCGGGCGGGTGGAGGTCAGGCCGGCGCAGGAAGGTCCTGGTGCACCCTGTTGACAACGACTGTGCCGTTGATGGTTGTCCGCGGCCGCCGAACGGACACCTTGCGCCGCCGGATTCGAATCCGCGACGATTACCGTGTCGCCCGTGGACCCGTGCCGGGCCTACGCCGTGGCCCGGCCAGTCCGCCCGACGCTGCACTTCAACCGGAGGAATTCGTGAACAAGTCGCGCCCCTTCCCCGCGCTCCTCGCCCTGGCGGGGACCGCCCTGCTCCTCGCCTGCGAATCAGGACCCGCCTACAATCCCATGCTTCTGACACCCGACCAGTTGACCGAAACCGCTCCCGACGTCTTCCAGGCCCGCTTCGAAACCAGCAAGGGCGACTTCGTCATCGAAGTCCACCGCGACTGGTCGCCCATCGGCGCGGACCGCTTCTACAACCTCGTCTCCAACGGCTACTACGACGACGTCCGGTTCTTCCGGGTGATCGCCGGGTTCATCGTGCAGTTCGGGATCCACGGTGATCCGGAGGTATCGGCCATCTGGCGGGAACAGAGGATCAACGACGATCCGGTCGTGCAGAGCAACACGCGCGGGTTCGTCACCTACGCCATGGGGGGTGCCAACACCCGCACCACGCAGGTGTTCGTCAACTTCGGCGACAATGGCCGGCTCGACGAGATGGGCTTCTCGCCTTTCGGCCAGGTGGTCGAGGGGATGGAGGTGGTGGACGCCCTGTATTCCGACTATGGCGAAGGGGCGCCCAGGGGTCGCGGGCCGAGTCAGGCGACAATTCAGAGCCAAGGCAACGAGTATCTGACGACGAGCTTCCCGAACCTGGACTTCGTGCGCAGGGCGACGATCGTCGAGGGGTAGTCGGGGAGGTCAGCGAACGGTGCGAGGGACGGGGGCAAACGCGGCGGATGGAGTGTCCGCAGCAGAATGCCAGAGAGTGTGAACCGGCCGTCGGTCCCCTATTCGATCCGCCAGCGCACCACGTATTCCTCGTCGAGCGCACCCCTCAGAATCCCCCATGCGAGCGACCCCCGGCTCGCGACCACCTCCGCATCGTCGGGGATCCTGACGCAGCGGAGCAGCTGTCCATCCGGTCCGAAAACGTCGTAGAGCGTCGGCTCCGCCCAGGTGATCCGCGGCACGTTCCCTTCGGGGTCCTCGAGCCAGAGCTCCGGGATCGGCTCACTCCGCTTGATGGCTTCAGCGTAGCGGTGGACCCAGACCCGGCCGTCCGCGTCGACCCACAGGCCGCGGTAGGCCGGCTTTCGCGCTGGAACGTCGCGGAACGACGCCCGTGATCTCCGCTCCGCAAAGGCAACTCTGGCCCGCCACTCGGCGCGCTCCGTGGCCTTCACTTCGACAGGCTGGAACCCCTTCCGTTCCACCTCGATCGCGCCGTCAGGATCGAGAATCGAGAACGTGTAGGTCGCGTTGTGGCCCGCCACGAGGTAGCCGAATGGGCTCACCGCGTCGAGCGTCGCCTGGGGGAAGGGGTGGCGGTCGCCAGCGCGCGTGTGGATTACGATCGATTCGGCCGACTCCCGGCGCTCGGCCCGGGGGGCCGCAACGGTGTCGAGGATGGATCCCTCCGGTGACAGGCGCGCGTAGCCGTAGCGGATCCCCGCCACGCCAAGCGGGTCGGCTCCGTACGGTGACGAGGCGAAGATCCTGAGGTAGTATCGGCCGGCGGAATCCGTGGCGAAGGCCCGGTCCACGAAGGGATAGCCCCAGGGGTTCTCCGGTTCGACCCTGATGATCTCGTCGTACTCGCCGTCCGATCCGTACACCGTGATCCTGCCACGCCGGTCCCACGCCGCCAACCGGTCGTCCGGGAGGACCGAAATGCCGGCGATCGAACGGAATTCGCCAGGGCCCTCGCCTTCCCTTCCGATCCAGCGTACGAACCGCCCGTCACGGTCGAAGTGGCGGATCGACGGCGGGTGGGCGTCGTCCACGTAGATCGCGCCGGACTGCGCGACCGCGATGGAGTTGATGTCGGAGAACGAGTGTTCGGTCGTGCCGCCGAGAGAGCCGATGCGGACTTCCTCGATCAGCTCCTGGGCGCATTCCTGAGGTGGGGTGGTCTTGGCGAAGGCGGACCGTTGGACATCGGTTGTGCCGCCCATGACCCACAGGAGCGTCATGACGGCCGCCGATCGGGGTGCAGCCCTGCCCGGGCCAAGGAAGCATGTCGTCACCCCCGGCCTCCATTGCCAGGCCTTCGATTCCGCGATGGCCCAAGCTCGCCTTCCACCGCGCCCCCGCTCACCGCACCGTCGCGGGCAACCTCCGCACCACCACCCGTGCGACATCGAAGTCGTCGCGCTCGATGAACGCGGCCATGCCGTTGGGGCCGAAGGCATCGGGCATCTCGACGGCGTCCTTCGGGAAGGTGCCCACGTACCGTCCGTCGCCGGTGACGACATCGATGGGGCCGTCGCTCTCGGGTTCGTCGCCCCGTCGCTGCACCCAGATACGGCCTTCCCAGGTGGTGAAGAGGGCGCGCAGGATCGGGATTTCGGGGAAGAACTCCGGTTCGGGAAGGTCGAGGGAGAACGACTGACTGGAACCGGAGCCACCCGAGCCACCGGTGGTGGACATGACCACCATTCCTCCGCTGCGGCCGCTGCGGCGGGCTTCCTGCTCTTCCAGGTAGTCCTTCTCTATGCGGGTCGTGACCGGTTCGGGCCGCAAAGGGCGCCGGATGATCCGCGCCGCTGCTCCGGCATGCGGCGGCGTGACCTTCAGTTCATACGCCGACGAGTCGGAGTGCACAATGGCCCCGTCGGGCAGAACGCCCGCCAGGAGCGGGGGCTCGAAGACGAGAGGCTGCGTCAGGCTGTTCAGGGCGTTGCTCGCGCGCGCGTTCCCGCTCACCCCAACTCTGAGATTCGCTGGAAGCTTGATTTCGGCCTCCGCGCGAGGAGGAAGCCATGCCTCGACAACGGTTTCGGCTTGCGCAACCTCGCCGCCGAGCCCGAGCCGGGTGACCGGGCGCGATGTCGGCGGACCGGCGCCGTCGCCGCCGCCGAAACTGATCATGGTGCTGCGGTTCCCGAAGCTCCCCGTGAACACGGCGCCTCCCCGGGGATCGGCCAGCATGCTACCCGAAAACGCTCTCGGGTCGTCTCCCTCATCGCCCCGCACCATGCGCAGGAAGCTGCCGTCCGTGTCGAAGAGCTGGTAGGCGCGGTGCCCCACGTCGGCGACGACCGTCGTGCCGTCGCGCATGACCGCGAAGTCCGTCGGCATGTTGAACTCGCCGGGTCCCTCGCCCGAGGAGCCGAACTGGCGCACGAAGTTGCCGGACGCGTCGAAGACCAGGATGCGCAGCCCGTCCGAGCCCAATCCCAATACCCGTGTGCCACCCCCGAAGGACATGCCGCCGCTCCCGTCGACGATGTAGAGATTTCCGTTCTCGTCGAACGCGACATGCATGACGGTGCCGAGCATCTCCCAATCCTCGCCGTCCAGCACACCGACGGTGAACAGTTCCTCGAAGTCGGCGTCAAGACGTTGATCACGGCCGGGGAGATCGACGACTTCCTGGGCCGGCAGGGCGCATGGGGCGGCCAGGGCGCCGCCAAGCAGGAACAGGCTGGCGGCTGCGAGGGTTCTGATGGACATCGTGTCAGTCTCCTGATTCGGTGAAGGATATTTGATCGTCGGGTATGGGATTGGATGCACGCAGCCTATGGTGCCGTTGTCGGTGGCGGAACGCTGCAACCGATCCTGGGCCTGGGATCCTCACCGTCCGCGGCCGCGCGGGAACCCGATGCGGCATCCCCGCCGGGCCGCTACAATGATGTCCTGGCGCGGAGAGCCCCAACAACGGAGAATGAAGATGCGACAAGCCGTGTACGCAGCGTGCGTGGTTCTGAGTCTGGGGTATGCCGCCTGTGCGGGGAGCGGGAACGAGCCCCTCGACCTGGCCCCCGATGCGGACGGTTTCATCACCACCCAGCTCGGCTTCAAGTACAAGGTCGTGCGGCAAGGTGAAGGCCCCAAGCCCACCACCAGGGACCGGGTGCTGATGCACTACCTCTGCAAGCGCGAAGACGGCACGGTGATCGATTCGTCCTACGCGCGCGGCCAGCCGGAAGTACACGGCCTCCTGGACCTGGTCCGCGGCTTTCGCGAAGCGCTTTTGCTGATGCCGGTCGGAAGCCACTTCGAGGTGATCGTCCCCGGCTGGCTCGGCTATGGAAGTGAAGGGATCGAGGGCGTGGTCGGCCGAAACGAGACCCTTACCTTCAACATCGAACTCTACGACATCGTGGAGGGTTGAGGGTCCACCATCGCGAAGCACCGCGTGACACATTGCTTCAGCGCACTGCGTCGGGCAGCCGTCGCACCACCACCGTCGCCACGTCCATCTCGTCCAGTTCGATGAAGGCGGCCAGGCCGTTCGGGCCGAAGGCGTCGGGCAGCGCGGTCGTCCCGGCAGGGAAGGTGCCGATGTAGTCCCCTTCCGGGGTCAGCACGTCGATGGGCCCGTCCGTCTCCGGATACTTGTCCCGGCGCTGCACCCAGATGCGGCCGTGCCAGGTGGCGGAAAGGGCATGGATCACTGAGAGTTCGGGGAAGAAGGCGGGCTCGGGAATTTCGTAGCTGGTGGACTGGACGCTGCCGTCGGCGCCCCGTATCTCCATCATCCTGGTACTGCCGCTTCCGCCGAATGCCCGGCGCCTTGCCAGCATGCGCTCCGTCTCCGCCTCCTCGATCGCCGACGTGACGCGCTCCGGTTCAAGCGGCCGGGTGATGACGCGCGCGACCTGCCCGCCACCGTCAGCGGTAACCTTGAGCGCGTACGCCGACGAGTCCGAGTACACGATTCGCTCACCGGAAAGGGCCGCCATCAGGAGCTCCGGCTCGAAGACGGTCGTCTGGCCCAGGCCGAGTTCCCTGAAGGTGACCCGCCGCCCCTCGATCACGACTCCCGGCACCTCCCCGTCGGCGGTTTCGGGGGGAGGAGGCAACCATCCCTGCGCCACCGTGTCGACGGCCACCTCGTCGCCTTCGAGGCCCAGGCGGAAGATCGGACGGGAAACCGGCTCGGGCACGCCTGGTCCCCTCCCCATGCCGGCCCGCCCCCTCGCCATGATGGCGTACACGCCGTCGCCGCCAGGATCGGCCTCGGCGTGGGATGAGATGAGCAGCGGCACCGCGCTCACCCGAACCATGCGCGTGAATCCGCCCGACTCGTCGAAGAGATGGTACGCGCGATGCCCCATGTCGGCCACCGCCGCAGTCCCGTCACGCATGACCACCATCGACACAGGTGAACTGAACTCGCCCGGGCCCTCGCCCGAGCGGCCGATTTCGCGGACGAAGGCGCCGCTCGCATCGTAGACCAGGATGCGCGGGTCGAGCCACGGGCCGGTCACGCCGCCGGTGCCGTCGAAGATGTACAGGTTGCCGTCGCCATCGAATGCGACGTTGCGGACCGTGCCGAGCGTTTCCCACGACTCGCCGGTGATTGCGCCAATGCGGAACACCTCCTCGAAGGCGGCGCCGAGGGGGCGGTCCCCGGCGGGAAGCTCGATCACCTGCTGGGCCGGAAGGGGCCGGGTGGGGACGGCGATCGCGAAAGCTGCCAACCCCAGTATCGAGTGCTTGCGAAGAGTCATGCTGGTCGTCCTTTCCAATTCACGTTGCATCCGTCCCTCAGCGCACGGCCGAGGATAGTCTTCGCACCACGACCGACGCGACCCCGAATTCGTCGAACTCGACGAACGCGGCCAGCCCGCCTGGGCCG
The DNA here is from genome assembly GCA_965211795.1 of Longimicrobiales bacterium. Lineage (GTDB taxonomy): Bacteria > Gemmatimonadota > Gemmatimonadetes > Longimicrobiales > Gaopeijiaceae > Bin94. The sequence goes on along the minus strand of OZ242973.1, from coordinate 131,590 downwards.
AAGGCGTCCGGCATGGCGGTCGATCCCGCCGGGAAGGTGCCGATGTAGTCGCCTGCCGGGGTCAGCACGTCGATCGGCCCACCGCCGTCCCAGGCGTCTCCGCGGCGCTGGACCCAGATGCGGCCGTCCCAGGTCGCGGCCAAGGCCTCGATCACCGCGAGTACGGGGTAGAAGTGGGGCTCGGAGGCGCCCATGATCGTCAGTCGTCTTCCCGCCTCTTCGGCCCGCCGGAGGAGCGCCTCCATCTCCGCGTCCCGCCGCTTCACGTACGACTCCTTCACCGCCTGCGTCACAGGCCGCGGGCTGATGGGCCGGGTGATGACGCGCTCGATTCGGCGCGCGCCCGGTGGAGTAAGGCGTAGATGGTAGGCAGACGAATCACTGTGCACGACCGTACCGTCCGGGAGCACGGCAAACAGCATTTCGGGCTCGAAGACGGCGGGCAGGGTGAACGCACCCAGGCCGAAGCTCCTGGCCACACCGGCGGCCTCGCCCTCGGGGGCCGAACGGTCGGGCAGCCAGCCCTCGGCAGCCGTATCGGCCCGCACGACTTCGCCGTCGATCGAGAGGCGCAGAACGGGACGGGTTGCCCACCCGGTCCCCCGCCCCATGTTCATCGCGGAAGTCTCGCCCAGCACCGCCCCTCCGCGCGGGTCGGCTTGAATCTCCGAGGTCATCCCGACCTCGTCGGGCTCGCGCACCATGCGGATGAAGGTTCCCGACGGGTCGAAGAGCTGATAGCCGCCGTGCCGGACGTCGTTCACGACCGTGGTTCCGTCACGCATCACGGTGTAGCCGCTTGGCCAGCTGAACTCGCCCGGCCCTTCGCCCATCCTGCCGAATTCGTGCCGGAAAGCTCCTGCGGCGCTGAAGACGAGGACGCGGAGCTGCTCCAGCATCACGAGTCTGGCGGGTGCACCCGCGCGCGCAACCCCGTCGAACAGGTAGAGGTTGCCGCTGGCGTCGAATTCGATCGCGACCAGCGTCGAGAAGATCTCCCACGGCTCGCCGTCGATTGCGCCGACGCGGAAGACTTCCTCGAAGGCGGGGGCGAGGGGGCGGTCTTCGGCGGGGAGTTCGATGGGCTGCTGGGCATGGACGGAGGGAGCGAAGGCGGAGGCGGCCGCGAGTGCGGTGAATGCGGGAATGAAGCTGCGAGCGATCATCGGTGGGAATCCTGAACGGCGTCCCGATAACGAGAGTTTCGGGCCGTATCCTGTCGACTGGCCGGGAAGGCTGACCAGAGATCTACGATAAAGACGGTACGAAAATACTCGTATTGCTTGAAGCGCGCAACCACGCCAGATGGATGGAGGCGTTTGTCCGCCACTAATGCCTCGAAGTGGCCGACAAACTGCCCGGTACCGGCCTTCCAGCGGGCTGCAGGACGGTCCGGACGCCGTTTGGGGCGCGACATCCCGGTCGGCAAATCATCGCGATCCGGCACTCACCGCGGCACCGGCCCATTCAGCGAATCCCACCCATAAGCCCGCGCCACCCTGTCGGCGATCTCCGCCATCACCTCGCCGCCCCGGTCGGCGTTGGTCATCACGGCGACGCCGTACCCCTTCGCCCGATGCGCTTTCAGGAGCGCCCGAAACCCCCAGTTGCCGCCCGTGTGGCTGAAGTACCAGCCCTCGCCCTCCTGGCCGATCACGAATCCGACGGCGAAGGGGCCCACGCCCACCGGACTCAGCATCTCGAGGACGGTCTCGCGCGTGAGCGCCCGCTCCGGATCGCCCCGCGCCGCCCGCTGCACCTCGATCGCGAATCGGGCCAAGTCGGTGGGCGTCGTCCACAGTCCGGCCGCGGCCAACTCCGGGTACACGTGCCATTTCGGACCGCGCGACTGGCCGTTCGCGTTGTGCCCCCGGGTGGCGTTGAGGTCGCGATCGGGCGGCAGGGGCTGCTCGAAGGTGCTTTGCACCATGCCGGCCGGGTCCAGGACGAACTCCTGCGCGATGTCCGCAAACGGCCGGCCGAGCGCGTCGGAGAGCGCCAGCTCCATGGCAGTGACGCCACCGCCAGAGTACTTCATGGCGGTCAGGGGCGGGCGTTCCATGAAGACTTCGCCGACGTTCGACGCCTCCTCGCCGTTCAGGATCTGCACGGTGGTAGGGAGGGGGTCGCCGGGATCGTAGCCGGGGAAGCCGAAACCGTCGCCGAGCCCCGACGTGTGGCTGGTGAGCATGCGTGGAGTGACGGAGCGGTCGCGGGTGAATTCGCCCCCGGCGAGCTGCCAGCTGGTCAGGATGTCGTTGATGTCCTCGTCCAGCGAGAAATGGCCGTCCTGCACGGCCCTGAGTACCGCCATGGCCGCCACCGGCTTGCTGATCGACGCCGCCTGGAAGAGGGTCTCGGTATCCACCGCCGCGCCGGTCTCCACGTCGGCCACCCCGTAGCCCCTGGCCCAATGCACCTTGAAGTCGTGGATGACCGCGACACTGACACCCGGGACCCCTCGATCCTCCATCATGCCCTCGATGGTGAGTCGGCCAAGCCCGTCCGACCGCGGATCCTGAACCCCCTCGATCGTCTCGATGTAATCGGCCGCCGTCCGCAGCACCCCGGCGGGCCTCTGCAAACGCCAGGACGCGCGGCCGTCGCGAACCTCCAGCGCCGTCCCGTACCGCCGACATCCGCGCGAAGCGCCGCAGGATCGCGTCCGCCGTCTCGCCCTCCCCTACCTCCGGATAGCCCCGTGTCTCGAGGAAGAGGTCACCCGGCGTGCCCTCGTCCAGCACGACCGGCGTGAAAGTCGCCTCGTACGCACCACCCGTCCCGACGGACAGTGTAGCCACCACGCTCTCCCACACCTCCGCGGGATAGTTCCCGACCTCGGTCCTGGTGTGGAAGATGAAGTTGCCCAGCCCATGGAGGATCAGGCCGCCGCGGTACTCCTCGACACCCGCCAGCCGCGGCTCGCCGTGACTCACGTACAGGTCGGCACCCGCATCGATCGCCGCATGCGCCCAGCGCTCCTGCCAGCCCGGCCCGGCGTCGACCTGGTAGTGCTGGTAGGTGATGACGAAGTCGCTGTTCGCGGCGGCTTCGCGGATCGCGCCGAGGTTGCGTTCCCATGCCGCGAGGTCCCCGGGAGGGAGGAGATTGACGCCCGGCTTCGTCTCCGTCGCCATCGCCCCGGGCGGCGCGTTCACGGTGGCCAGCGCCACCAGCCCGATGCGCACGCCCCCGATGTCGCGGTACGCCGGGGCCACCGCCTCGCCCACGGTCCGCCCCGTGCCCGCATGGGTCATCCCCCGCCCGCCCACCTCCTCCAGCGTCGACACGATCCCCGCATCCCCGTAGTCCCACGAGTGGTTGTTCGCAAGCGAGACCATCGACACGCCGATCTCGTCCAGGTAGTCGAGCACCTCGGGTCCGGCGCCGTGGAAGTAGATGTCGTCGCGGGTGGGCGTGCAGTCGCAACCGGGCCCCGCGATCGCGACTTCCAGGTTGGTGAAGACGGCGTCGGCGGACGCGAGGATCGGTGTGACGGTGGCGAGGGGGGCGTCGAGGAAACGGCGCGGATCGTGCTCGATGAGGGCCTGGCCGACGACGGCAAGGGTGATGGTGGGGGTGGGGGAAGAGGGAGAGGGGCCGGGGTCCGTGGGCGGACCACAGGAGATGAGGGCGGCTGTGACGATGGCCGGGATCAGCGTGAGCTTGCGTCTCATTGTTGCGGCGGTGGTGGGTGTGACGTGTGTTTGTCGGCCACTTCCAGGTCTTAGTGGCGGACAAAAGGCGTGAACCAGGGAACCCGAGCGCCAGCCGGGTTGCCCCCGGCCGATCTCCGAGACCACTATAGCCCCGCTTACCACGGAACAGCACGCCCCATCCGGTCAGCCGGAGGGACGCCCCATCGCTCTGTCGCGCGGTGTGCCGCTTTACACGAAACCCCGACCATGGTGTGAAAGATGATTCCCCTGATTCGTCTCACGACTTCACTTGCCGCCCTTGCGACCATCGGCGCTGTCGCCCCTCACCCCCTGGCCGACCCCGCCGATGCGACTGGCCCATACGGTGGGACGGGCTCATCCTCCACGCCCCACCCCTCCCCACCCCCCACCTGCGAAGACCTCGCCACATTCACCTGGAGCGGCTTCATCCTCGACGAGGTCGCCACGGTCGAGGCCACCGAATACGACCCCACGCACTGCCGTGTCCGCGGCACGATCGACACCGAGATCCGCTTCGAGCTTCTCCTCCCGCTGCCCGCCGACTGGAACGGCCGCTTCATCATGGGCGGCGGCGGCGGGTACGTGGGCACCGTGCAGAACCAGGCGCTGGGATACTTCGGGTCGAACCGGGTGCTGACCCGCAGCTTCGCCACGGTCGGGACCGACACCGGTCATCGCGGCATCGGGACCGACGCGAGCTGGGCGCTGAACCGGCCCGACCGCGAGGTCAACTTCGGCCACCGCGCCGTCCACGTGACCGCCGAGACGGCCAAGACGATCATCCGGATCTACTACGGCCGCGACATCGACTACTCGTACTTCCTGGGATGTTCGCGCGGCGGGGGACAGGGATTGATGTCGTCGCAGCGCTACCCGGACGACTTCGACGGGATCGTGGCCGGCGCGCCCGCGTATCACTGGACGGGTGTGGGCGCCCTCTTCCTGCAGACCCAGCAGGCGCTGTATCCCGATCCGAACGATCTCTCGACGCCCGTGATCGACGCCGAGGCCGCCATGGCGCTCGAGAACGCGATCCTCGAAGCGTGCGACGAGAACGACGGCGTCAGGGACGGGTTCATGACGAACCCCCTCGCGTGCGATATCGACCTGGCGTCGATTCCGGGGCTCACCGACGAGCAGCGCCGCGCCGCCGAGGTGATCTACGGGGGGGCGCGCGTCGGGGGACAGCTGGTGTATCCGGGGTATCCGTACGGTGGCGAGGCCACGGGCGAATGGCCGCAGTGGATAACCGGGGGAACGGGGGGCGGGGGATCCGGCGTCCCGAACCTGCACTACGCCTTCGGCACCCAGATGCACAAGTACATCATCTTCGACAACCCCGATTTCGACTACTCCACCTACGACTTCAGCGACTACGACGCCTGGGAGGCCGACACCCGCCGCACCGCGAAGCTGCTCAACGCCACCGACACCGACCTGAGCGCCTACAAGACTGCGGGCGGCAGGCTCATCCTCTGGACCGGCTGGTCCGACGCGGCCATCCCGGCCAAGGGCACCATCAGGTACTACGAGGGCGTGGCGGCCGGCGACGAGGAGGTGGACGACTATCTGCGCATGTTCATGCTGCCGGGCGTGCAGCACTGCGGCGGCGGTCCGGGCCCCGGAGAGGTCGACTGGATCACCACGATCCAGCAGTGGGTCGAAGAGGGTGAGGCGCCCGAACGGCTGGTCGCGTCGAAGACGAACCGGGGCGAAGTCGTGATGCAGCGGCCCGTCTGTGCGTGGCCGGCCGAGGCCGTCTACAAGGGAACGGGGGATCCGATGCGCGAAGAGAACTTCGAGTGCAGGGAGCCGGGAGCCTAGTTGCTCCTTGCCCCTCTGCTACGGACTTCCCTCGCCCTCCGGGCCTTCCCGACCCCCCGGCGCCCCCTCGCTGAGGACGAGCCAGCGCAGTTCCCTCTCGCTGACCGCCTTGCGCAGCGGGGCAGCCGCCCGGTAGAAGACGAATCCGAGCACCGCCCAGGCCCCGAGCACGATCCACTCCGGGGGTATCGCACCCTCCGCCGCGGCGCGGGGACCCCACGCGGCCGCGCCCACCAGAATGAGCGCGAGGACCGCGCTCAGGTACAGGAAGGCCCGCCCGCCCGGCACGGTGTAGGGCCGCGGGTGATCGGGCCGGGTCGCGCGCAGCCTGATCACGCCGAGGACCACGACCAGGAAGACCAGCCCGACCGAGATCGATCCGGCCCCGACGATCACCAGGATCGCGTTCCGTCCGAAGAGGGTGCCCACCGCACCCTTCACGGCCACGAAGATCACCGCGGCGGCGGGTGAGCCGTAGCGGTCCCGGATCACCCACGCGCATCCCGGGACAGCGCTCCCGGATGCGCCGGTTGGCGTCCAGCCAGACCTCGGGGGTCGTCGCCCCCCGCCACAGCGTCTCCGGGTCGCGGGCGTGGATGTGCACCATCGTCGCCCCCGCGTCGTACGCCTCGCCCACGGACTCGGCCAGCTCCCCGGCGGTCTCGGGCAGCGCGTCGTTGTACTCCTTGCCCTGGATCCCGCCGTTCGCGGCCAGGCACAAGATGACCGGGGGCATGCCGCCGGCGACCCGCTCCATGTAGTCGTAGGCGTTGCCGACAAAGGGACATCATGTCCGATCCGGAGCGAGCAGTACGGAGCGTGGCCATCGTGGGTGCGGGCACCATGGGGCGGCGGATCGCCTACGGGTGCGTTTCGCGTGGCGTGCAGGCGAAGCTCCACGACATTTCGCGGGAGGTGCTGGAGGAGGCCGGGACGGCGGTGCGGGCGCTGCTCGAAGCAGGGGAACCCGAGGACGACGATCTCCGCACCGACCAGGCGCTGGCCCTGCTGGAACCATGCGACGATCTCGCGCAGTGCGTCGCCGGCGCGGAATGGGTGATCGAGACGGTGCCCGAGGACCTCGACCTCAAGAGGGTCGTCCTCGCGCGGATCGGGAGCGCGGCCCCACCCGGGGCGTTCCTCGCCTCCAGCTACCCGTCGCCGGCCTTCGAGCGGGAGGGGTGGCTCACGGACGCCAGGGACTGACGGCGGACGGGGACGGGGTAGCGACCCGCTCGCAGCCCACGCGGCGGGCGATTCCACCAACATCAGGCGACCAGCCCCCCAACACGTCGGCACCATCTGGCCATGCGAAACCCGGGGCTGTACCATTGGCACATAGCGACCTGTCAGCCCGGAGCCTCACCGCTGGAAGTTGCCCGGGCGGCTTTTGTCCACGGACTGCCAGGAATCCCCCGATGCGACCCTACTCGATCCCACCAGCCCTCAGCAAGAATCCCGGCGGAATTCCCATGCAACAAAGCCAGTCAGCGCAGCACGTTTCAGCCCTGCGGGGTGGCCGCTCGCGGCGATGCGGCATTCGCCCGGCGATGCATCCGCGCGGATTCGTCCACGGACTGCTCGTCCCGGCCCTCCTCATCGCCCTCACCTCCCCCGTCACCGCCCAGCAGCGCCAGAACCCTCACGGAGAGTGGCGCTTCCAGTCCGCCGACGCATGGGGGACCCGCTACTCGCCCGTCGACCAGATCAACGCGGACAACTTCAACGACCTCGAGGTCGCGTGGGTGTGGCACGCCGACAACTTCGGCCCCGATGTCGACCAGCAGATGAAGTCGACGCCCACCTACATCGACGGAATCCTGTACACCGTGGCGGGACAGCGGCGCACGGTGGCCGCGATCGACCCCGCCACCGGCGAGACCCTCTGGACCTACCGCGAGCCGAACACCACCCGCTGGGAACGCTCCATGCGGCAGAACTATGGCAAGGGCGTCGCTTACGGGGAGATCGATGGACGCGGCGTGATCTACTACACCTCGCCCGCCTTCTTCCTGCACGCCATCGACGCGAAGACCGGGCGGCACCTGGAAGGCTTCGGCCAGCCCGTCCCCATCGACGGCTTCCCGGAGACGGGCGTGGTGGACATGCTGGTGCCGCTCATCGACGGCTGGGCCCCGTGGGAGGGGTTCGAGGACGACTACGATCCCGACTACGGCATTCCGCGCGAACTCGGCTATATCACGACCTCGTCGCCGCCGATCGTGGTGAACGGAACGGTCGTGGTGGGCAACTCGGCCGAGCAGGGGTACTACCAGACGCGCATCGAGAACGTCCCGGGCGACATCCTCGGCTTCGACGCGCGCACCGGCGAGTTCCGGTGGAAGTTCCACGTCATCCCGCGCCCCGGCGAGGTCGGGCACGAGACGTGGGAGAACGACGCGTGGAAGTTCACGGGGGACGTTTCCTCGTGGGCCCCCATGTCGGCCGACTACGAGCGCGGCATTGTCTACATCCCCACCAACCCGCCCACGGTCGACTACTTCGGGGGCTTCCGCCCGGGTCACAATCTCTTCTCGACGAGCGTGATCGCCCTCGACGCGTCCACCGGCGAGCGCGTCTGGCACTACCAGATCGTCCACAACGACCAGTGGAACTACGACCTGCCCAACGTCCCGATCGTCGTCGACCTCACGGTGGACGGCGACCCCGTCCCCGCGGTCATCCAGACCAACAAGACCGGCCTCATCTTCGCCTTCAACCGCGAGACGGGGGACCCGGTCTGGCCGATCGAGGAGGTGCCCGTCACCCAGACCGAGGTGCCCGGCAACTGGACGGCGGCGACCCAGCCCGTGCCCACCTGGCCGGAGCCGATGGAGCCGCTGGGGATGCCGCCGGAGGACGTGATCGACTTCACACCGGAGCTGCGCGCCGAAGCGATGGAGATCCTGAGCCGCTACCGGGTGGGCGGACCGTTCATGCCGCGTCTCTACGAGGGCTACGAGGGTCCGGTCACGGAGAACATTCGGTGTTACGGGGGACTCAACATCACGCATCCGGCCACCCTGGACCCCACGACGGGCATCCTTTACGCGTCGCACCGGCGGGGTTGCAGCGGGGGCCGCGTCGGTTCCGGCGCGGACGCAGACGACCCCGACGATCCCAAGACCACGGGCACGACCATAGCGCAATGGGTCGCGGGCGCGGGGGGCGGGTTGCCGCGCGTCCAGGGACTGCCGATCTGGAAGCCGCCGTACAACCGCCTGTCCGCATACGACATGAACACCGGCGAGCGGCTGTGGTGGATTCCGGTCGGGGAGGTGGCGGAAGCCGTTCGCGAGCACCCGGCCACGCAGGGTGCGGACCTGTCGCGCGCCGGGGGCGGCGGCCTCTCGATCCAGATGGTGGCGGGGGGCCTGCTCTATGCGACCGAAGGGTCGAACGGGCCGCCGGTGCTGAACGCCTACGACAAGATGACGGGTGAACAGGTGGGGCGCGTGGAGATGCCGGGCGCGGGGCAGTACGGGATGATGACCTACAGCCATGAGGGGCGGCAGCACGTGGTGGTGCAGGTGGGGCGGCCGGGGCGGCTGGTGGCGCTGAGGCTGCCGGAGTGAGCGGGCCCGCGCGGCAAAAGGCGGCTAACGCGCTCGGGCCCGCCACCCCGGAAGCCACTACCGGCTCCGAGGACCGTTCCGGTCTGGAGATGGACCGCGAACAAATGCTGCAGCTGGCGAACCAGGTCGCCGAGCTCCTGGTGGCCCGGTGGGAGAACCTCCCCGGTGAGGGCGCCTGGGAAGGAGACTTCGTGGACTCGCTGCGGGACCAGCTCCTGCAACCCCCTCCGGAGGATGGCCGGCCGGCCGGTGAAGTCCTGCACAAGGCCGCACGCGAGATCATGCCGATCGCGGCGCGCATCGACCATCCCCGCTTTTTCGGCTTCATCCCCTCGTCCCCCACCTGGCCGGGGGTGCTGGCCGACTTCCTGGTCGCCGGACACCAGGTCAACCAGTGCACCTGGCTCACGTCGAGCGGTCCCAGCCAGCTCGAGCTCGTGGTCATCGACTGGATACGGCAGTGGGTGGGCTATCCGGAGGGTGCAGGCGGACTCCTTACAAGCGGTGGCTCCGTGGCAACGATCACGGCCCTCGTGGCGGCTCGGGAGGGTGCAGTGCGCGGCCCGAAGCCGACCGTCTACATGAGTGACCAGAGTCACAGTGCCCAGATCCGGGCCGCCAGGATCGTTGGTGTCGAGGTGGAGCATGTGCGCCTGATCGCCAGCGACCGGCGTTTCCGGCTGGACATGGGCGCACTCGCCCATGCGGTAGCCGCGGACCGGGCCGCCGGCCTCAATCCCATCGCGGTATGCGCCAACGCCGGAGCGGGCAGCACCGGCTCGATCGATCCGTTGCCGGAAATCGCGGACTTCTGCGGCGCGGAGGGAATCTGGCTGCACGTCGACGCCGCTTACGGCGGCTTCGTAGCGGTCACGGAACAGGGGCGGAAACTCCTTCGCGGCATGGAGCGAGCGGACTCGATCGGACTCGATGCCCACAAGTGGTTTTTCCAGCCGTACGAGGCTGGCTGCCTCATGGTCAAGGACGTGAACACGCTGTCAAATGCGTTTGCGGTACCGCACGACATGCTGCAGGACACAATCTGGGGTGCCGGTCATCCGAACTTCTCGGACCGAGGGCCCCAATTGAGCCGAGCGGTGCGCGCACTCAAGATCTGGGTGTCGGTCCGAACCTTCGGGATGAGGGCGTTCCGCAGAGCGATATCGAAGGGCATGGAGTTGGCCGCCCAGGCCGAAGACTACGTCCATGCCAGCCCGATGCTGGAAATGCTGAACCCCACTTCGCTGGGGATCGTCTGTTTCCGGATCAACCCGGCCGAGGGAGATCTCGGCGAACCGGCCCTCGACGAGATCAACCGGGAGGTTCTCGCCAGCATCTTCTGGGGGAATCCCGCCTTCATTTCGTCCACGCTGCTCCACGGGACATTCTCGCTCAGGCTCTGCATCCTCAACCACACGACGACCTGGGAAGATGTGCGCGAGACGCTCGAAGCGATCGAACGCAGCGGGAGCGCGGCTGTGGAGACGCGTCGGGCCAACGCCTGACGTTACGTCAGGGTTGCTTCGGCGGTATCCCCCAACCCCCGCCCCTTCCACATGTAGAACACCACCGGAAACACCAGCAGCACCACCATCCCCGACGTCACAACCCCACCCATCAGCGGCGCCGCTATCCGCTTCATCACATCGGCCCCTGCGCCCGCGCTCCACATGATCGGCAGCAGCCCGACCACGTCGGTGGCGATCGTCATCATGATGGGGCGGACGCGCTGGACCGACCCGCGCCGGATCGCCTGCCTGAGCGCGGCCCGGTCGGTGAGCAGTCCGCGGTCGCTGTAGTCGCGCACCGACACGTTCAGGTAGAGGAGGAAGACGATCGCCGTTTCCGCGTAGAGTCCGGCCAGCGCGATGATCCCCACCCACACCGCGATGCTCAGGTCGTAGCCCAGGATGTGCAGGAACCAGAACGAGCCGGCGACCGCGAAGGGGACGCCCAGAAGCACCAGGAAGGTCTCGGTGACTGAGCGGGTGGTCAGGTAGATGAGGACGAAGATCAGGAGCAGGGTGAGGGGGATGACGTACAGCAGCCGCTGCTGCGCCCGCTCCAGGTACTCGTACTGGCCGCTCCACGACAGCGTGTAGCCGGGCGGCAGCGCCACCCCCGCCGCCACGGTCCCCCGCGCCGCCTGCACATAACTCCCGATGTCGATGTCCCGAACGTCGATATACACCCACGCATTCGGCTTCGCCCCCTCGCTCTTGATGCTCGGCGGGCCGACCACGTACTCCATGCTCGCCAACCGTCCCAGCGGCACCTGGTGCCCCTCGGGCGTGGCGACCAGGACCGACCTCAGCGCGGGAAGATCGTCGCGCAGCTCGCGGCTGTAGCGCAGGTTGACCGGATAGCGCTCGAGCCCCTCCACCGTGGTCGTCACGTTCATCCCGCCGATCGCGGTCTGGATGACATCCTGCACGTCACGCACCGTGAGGCCATGCCGCGCGATCGCGATGCGGTCGATCGCGAAGTCGAGGTAGTTGCCGCCCATCACCCGGTCCGCGTAGACACTGGCGGTGCCGGGAACGTCCCGCACGACGGCCTCTACCTCGCGCCCCAGCCGTTCCAGCACGGCCAGGTCCGGGCCCGCGATCTTGATCCCGACAGGCGTGCGGATCCCGGTCGAGAGCATGTCGATGCGGCTCCGAATCGGCATCGTCCACGCATTCGTCAGGCCCGGGATGCGCAGTGCCGCGTCCAGTTCCTCGATCAGCCTCTCCGGCGTCATCCCCTCCCGCCACTCGCTGCGCGGCTTGAGCGCGATCGTCGTCTCGATCATCGACAGCGGCGCGGGATCGGTCGCGGAATCCGCCCGCCCCACCTTCCCGAACACGTGCCGCACCTCCGGGAAGGTGTAGATGATGCGATCCGTCTGCTGCAGGATTTCGCGCGCCTCGGTGATCGACACACCCGGAAGAGTCGTCGGCATGTAGAGCAGGTCCCCCTCCCAGAGCGGCGGCATGAACTCGGACCCCAGGCGTGACAGCGGCACCACCGTCGCCCCCAGCCCCACCACCGCCGCCGCCATCACCCACCTGCGCCGTTTCAGCACGAACCCCAGCACCGGCCAATAGACCCCACCCAACAACCGCCCCACCGGCGTCTCCGTCGCAGGCCGGATCCTGCCCCGCACCCAGTACCCCACCAGCACCGGCACCAGCGTCACCGAAAGCAGCGCTGCAGCCGCCATCGCATACGTCTTCGTGAACGCGAGCGGCTTGAAGAGCCTGCCCTCCTGCGCCTCCAGCGTGAACACCGGCATGAAGGACACCGTGATCACGAGCAGCGCGAAGAAGAGCGACGGGCCGACCTCCCTCGCCGCCCGCGCGATGATCTCCCAATGCGGCCTGCGGCCCCCGTACCGCGCGAGGTGCTTGTGCGCGTTCTCGACCATCACGATCCCCGCGTCGACCATCGTCCCGATCGCGACCGCGATCCCCCCCAGCGACATGATGTTGAGCGTCAGCCCCTGCAGATGCACCACGATCATCGCCAGCAGAATGCCCACCGGCAGCGCGATCACCGCCACCAGTCCGCTCCGCAGGTGAAACAGGAAGACCAGGCACACGAGTCCCACAATCAGCAGCTGCTGGGCCAGGCTCATGCGGATGCTTCCCACCGCGCGGTCGATGAGCGAGGTCCGGTCGTACGCGGCTTCGATCTCGACGCCATCGGGCAGTCCCGGCCCGATCTCGTCCAGCCGGGCCCGCACATCGCGGATCACGCGCCGGGTGTCCGCCCCCGGCCGCACCACGACGATGCCGCCGACCGTCTCCCCTTCTCCGTTCCACTCCGCCAGCCCCCGCCGGCTCTCCGGCCCCAAACTCACCCTCGCCACGTCCTCCAGCAGGATCGGCGTACCGTCCGGCCCCACACCCAGCCCGATCCGGCGAATGTCGTCCACCGAACGGATATACCCCAGCCCCCGGATCATGAACTCCTTCTCGCCCACCTCGATCAGCCCTCCCCCCACGTCGCTGTTGCTCTCCTGAATCGCCGTGCGGATCGCCGAAATCGGCAGGTCGAAGGCGCGCAGCCGGTTCGGATCGACCGTCACCTGGTACTGCCGCACGAATCCCCCGACACTGGCCACCTCGGACACGCCCGGCACCGCCGTCAGCTCGTACTTCAGGAACCAGTCCTGGATCGAACGCAACTCGCCGAGGTCGTGCCGGTCGGACCTGAGCGCGTACATGAACGCCCAGCCCACACCCGTCGCGTCCGGGCCGAGTTCGGGCGTCACGCCGGGCGGCAGCTGCCCGGCGATCGAGTTCAGGTATTCGAGGACGCGGCTCCGGGCCCAGTAGAGGTCGGTGCCGTCCTCGAAGATGACGTAGACGAACGACACGCCGAAGAAGGAATAGCCGCGCACCACCTGCGCGAAGGGCGCCGCGAGCATCTGCGTGGTGAGGGGATAGGTGACCTGGTCCTCGACGATGCGCGGGGCCTGGCCCGGATACTCCGTCTGGATGATGACCTGGACGTCGGAGAGATCGGGGATGGCGTCGATGGGCGTGCGGGTCAAAGAGAAGGTGCCCGCGGCCACGATGAGGAGCGTGCCGAGGATGACGAGGAGCCGGTTGCCGATCGACCAGTCGATGATGTGCGCGAACATGGCGGACCTCCCTCAGTGCCGATGCGGCATGGCGGGGGTCGAGTCCGGTTCCGCCCCCTCCGCACCACCCAGCAACTGCGAAATCGCCGCCCGCAGATTCGCGTCGGAATCGATCAGGAATTGCGACGAAACCACCACGGTCTCACCCGCGGCGAGCCCCGAAGCGATCTCCGCCATCCCCTCGCTCTCGGTCCCGAGCACCACCTCGCGCGGCTCGAAGACCCCGCCCCCCTTCGCCACGATGACCACCGTGCGGGTCCCGCTGTGCAACACCGCCTCGGCGGGCGCCATCACCACGTCGGCCGCCCCGGTCGTCCGCACGGCCACGTTCACGTACATCATCGGCCTCAGCAGCAGATCCGGATTGGCCACCTCGACGAAGGCGGTCAGCGTCCTCGTCTCCGGGTTCACGGCGGGGCGGAAGAAAAGGATGCGGCCGCTCCATTCGCGCCCCGGAAAGGCGTCGGCCTCGATCACGATGGCCTGCCCCTCGCGCACGTGCCGCAGGTCGTCCTCGTAGAAGTCGGTCTCGGCCCAGAGGGTGGAGTGGTCGGCGATCTTGAGGACCGTCATCCCCGGACTGAGCTTCGTGCCCTCCAGCGAGTCGCCGATCTTGTCGACGATAAAGCCCGTGGCCGGCGCGAAAACCGTTACCGTTCGCGTAACGGCTCCCGATTCCGCGAGCGCGTCGATCTGCTCCCCGGTCATGTCCCAGTAGAGCAACCGCTCCCGTGCCGCCTCGACTAGCGACCGCGCCCGCTCGACCGCCTCCGGGTAGGCGCCGCCCTCGCGGAGCCGCCCCACGTATTCCATCGCGCCCAGGAACTCGCGCTGCGTGGTGACCAGCTGCGGGCTGTAGATCTCGAAGAGCACGTCGCCCCGCTCGACAGTCTCGCCGACGTTGTTCACGCTCGCCCGCTCGATCCAGCCCTCGTACTTGGTCTGCACCGAGACGACACGCTCCTCGTTGTGCGCGAGGATGCCGACCGTGCGGATGGAGACGGGAAGGGTGCCACGGTGTACCATGGCGGTGCGCACCGCGAAGTTCTGCAGGAAGCTCCGGCTGACGCGGATCCCGCCGTCGGCGGTGGCTTCGTCCGCATAGACCGGGACGAGGTCCATTCCCATGGGCGACTTGCCGGGACGGTCGGAGGTGTAGTTGGGGTCCATCGGGGCGCGCCAGTAGAGGATTTCGCGTTCGCCGGTGGGCTGGGCGGGCGGGTCGGCTTCGCCGGGCATGGTCATCCCCTCCCGGGCACCGTGCTCCCCAGCCATCCCCGAGGGGCTGTCCGCCTGGTCCCGCAGCAACAGAGCCGCCCCCCCGGCGCCGATCGCAACCCCAATCACCATGAACATCAGCCTGTGGATGTTCTTCGTGCCGTTCATGATCCCTCCTCCTCCGGAAACGCCGAGCCGATGGCGCGTTCCATCTCCGCCAGCGCCTTCATGTAGTCGGCCTGCAGACGCGCGAGGCCGAGACGGACATCGAGCAGCATCTCTTCGCTGTCCAGCAGTTCCAGCACCCCGGTCACTCCGCCGGAATACGCCTCCTCGGTTGCGCGCAGCGCCTGCTCGGCCTGCGGGAGCAGGGCGCGTTCGAAGAGCGCCAGCTGCCCCGCGATTGTCGTGATGCGAAACGCGGTCGACCGGACCGCCAGCGAAACACCGTTGGCCGCATCGCGGTAGGCCTCTTCCGCCGCGGAGAGCCGTGCGGCCGCCTCCCGGATCCCCGCCTCGTAGCCGCCCCTGAAGACGGGAATGTTGGCCCCGAGCGTGAGGCTCCATGTGTCGCGCCCGTTGTCCGGCGGTGGGTTTTCGCGCCCCGGGTCGTCCCGGCGGCCCAGCACATTGCCCCACGCGACGCCGATTGTGAGGCCCGGCCTGTACCGCCGTCCTGCCAGGCTCACCCCGTGTTCGTCGCGCTCGATCCGCAACCGTGCCGCCCGCACCTCGGGGCGCTCACCGAGCCCCGTCGCGCGCAGCCGGTCGTCGTCCAGAGAGACCTCCGGCCGCTCGCCGATCTTCACCGGCGGCACCGGCGCATTCACCGGCCGGTTCGCCAGAATGTTGAGCGCGCCCTCGAAGTCGGTGCGTTGCCCGAGCAGCTCGTGGCGCCGGTTCAGGACCCGCGTGACCTCGGCCTGGAGCTTGACGACCTCCTGCTGCTGCCCGAAGCCCTGCGAGTAGCGGGCCCGCGCCAACGCCTCGTAGTGGAGCAGGAGCTGCTCTTCCTCGCCGGTGATCCGGAGAGCCTCGTCGATGTACGCGAGGTCGTAGTAGGCCAGCTTGACCTGGCGGACGATCTCGGCGCGCTCCATGTGGTACGACTCGCTCTGCATGGCCGACGCGGCCGCCGAAACCGCCCGCCGGTCCGACAGCGTCCCGAACCAGGGGAGCGACTGGGTGACCGAGACGTTCGAGAACTGAGGCCCAACGCGCGTCTGCGGACCGAGGACGTGCTGGGTGAACGAGAGCGCCGGGTCCGGCAGGGTCGAGGCCTGACCGACGCGTGACTCGGCCGCGCGGTATTCCAGCAGCGCGGCGCGCACGCGCGGATTGCCCTCGAGCGCTTCGCCGATGAGAGAGGCCAGCGACGGGTCGCCGTGGGTCGCATGGGTAGGCGGCTGGGCCGCGGCGCCGGGCGCGATGATGTATGTCGAGACGGCGATCGCGGAAACGACCGCCATGGTTCGCTGTATTGACATGGTGTCCTCGCCATGGATGGGTCACCTACGGAGTGGACGTCTCCAACGGGAGCCGGCGGCGCGGTGACCTTCGGGTGTGGTGTGCGCCCCGGACGGAGGCGCGAGGAGTCACACCGTGTGGCGCGGAGGGGGTGTCTCGACCGCCAGGTCGGCAGCGACGGGGATGGGCGGGGTGGGGAAGTCCGCCCGGACGAGGACGGCGGGGATGCGGATCATGGCGGCGGGGTGGGCGGGCCGTGGCGAAGCGATGCTGCAGGCCATGATCATGAGGCAGCCGTGAGGGGCGCCGTGGCTTTGGGGGTGGGGGGACGTGGGGGTCCCATCCGCGTGTGCGGGGCCGTGGGCGTGGGAAGGCGCCGACTGGTGGGGGGTGGGGGGATGGGCCGCAGTGTGGGCAAAGCCCGCCAATGCGGTCTGCTCGGTCGCCCCCATGTCACAGTGCAGGCCGGCCACGTGGGACCACGAGAGGGCCAGAAAGGCGACAAAAGCTACAGAGCGGCTCATGGGGCAAAGTGGGTCGGACCGGTGCAGGCGTCAACCATGGGACCAATGACACCCCGGGCCGGCGTCGCGGGTTCCCCGAGCCTCTTCGCTGCCGTCAACCCTGACGTTATGTCACCCTAACGTTACGTCAGGGTTTGGCCATCATCCCCCACCTTTTTCAAACACCGCCAGCCGCCACACCATCCCCTCACGCACATACCGCCGCCGCAATCCGTACTCCCCCAGCACCGCCTCCACCTCATCCGGATCGTGCACGTAGACGCGGAACGGGTGGCGCCGCAACCGCTGGAACAGATTCACGATCGCGACACCGCCCCGCATGAAGCGCGTCCCGCGCGGAATCACCAATCCCAGCGTGCGGCGCGTGAGCCGCGCGGCCGCGCCCACGAGCGCGGGCATGTCCGGATAGCAGCACACCACCCGGTCCAGCGTGACCAGATCGGCGGCGTCGACCTCCCCCGCCCGCTCGACGAAGTCACCCTCCACGTACCGGATCCGATCCGCGTACCCGCGCGTCTCCGCCTCGGCCCGTGCCGCCTCCAGATAGGCCGGCGAGGCATCGGCGCTGGTGCCCCCCGCGGCCCCACGGTCCATGAGGTCGTGCTGGATGGCCCCCACCCCACCGCCGATATCGAGGAACGTGCGGCCCTCCACACCGCCCTCCGCGACCGCGTCCACAAGTCGCCCCGTCCCCTTCCCCGGCCCCTTGCGCCGATAGTGGCGCAACTGCCGCCGGGCCATCTTCTCGTCGAACATCCGGGCCACACCCTGGCAATGACAGCAGGTCATGGGGCCACTCGCGTGGGTCGATGGTTCCACATAGTGTTGAATCCGAACCAGTTTCGTGTCGGGGTGTACCACACAAGAGTGAAGCGACCCGAGCCGGGAGCGAAAGATGGGCGAGCGAATCGCACAGCGGAGAAGAGCGGAGCGAAAGGTCTTCGTGTGGGGCTGGTCGGTCGCGGCCGTGATCCACCTCGTCGTGTTCCTCAACTGGCGCGAGAGCCGCGAAGTCCGCGCGACGGTGCCGAATCCCGACTTCGAAACAGTCGAGATCGCGGACCGCGAGCCCATCCCCCTCGAACTCTTCTTCGGACCGCCGGCCATATCTAACGCCGCGGGCGGAATCTCGATCGAACCCCCCGAACGCTACCTCGAGGTGGACAGACTGGTCTATCTGCCCAGTGGCTGCGAAGCGCTTATCCGGGGCTCGGGAGCGATCGTGCGGGGGAGCGTGCGTCTGGCCGTGAACGAGACCGGCCGCACGGATGTCCGCGGCATCTTCCAGTCGACGGGTCATGCCTGCGCAGACCGCGTCCTTCAGAGGATCGCGGGAGATCTGTGGTACCGCTGGCTCCCCAACGACGAGTTTCCGGCGCCGGTGGAGCTGATCCAGCCGCTGTCGTTCACGGAAAAGGTGGGGATCTAGACCAGCCGTACAAACTCAATTGAAGGAGAGCGGCCCCAGCCGCATCCTGTTGTTGACGACGTTGTTGTAGATCGAGCCGAAGTTGACGGTGAGGGTGATCCCGAGGGTGTAGTTGAAGCTCTGGGCGCGCTCCTTGATGTTGAGGAGGGCCTCGGCTTCGGTGAGACCCTTGGCGGACAGGTAGATCTGGTCCTGGACCCAGGCGATGCGTCCGTCGGCGCGGATCTCCAGCCCCCGGGCGATCCTCAGGGCGGCGTTCCCGCTCAGGGAGAGCCGGAAGAGGTCCCTGTCGTGAAGGTAGCTGGATCCGGACAGCGTCACGGAGGTGTTCCCCCAGGGCTGCCTCTGGGCGAGTTCGACTTCCATCAGCTGCTTCCACCGGACCTCGGAAGTCTCCTCGTAGATGGTCTCCTCGTTGTAGCGCTGGTACGAGGGACCGATCTGGTACAGGACGGTGAGAGCCCGCCGCGTCGCCTCCTCGTAGGGGAAGACGCTGTACTCCAGGGCGGGGGAGAATTGGGCCCGCACCTTCTGGTTCAGGCGCCGGTGCGTGCGGACCTGGCTCTGCACACCGACGGACCAGTGGTCCGCGAGCGCATACCCCACGAAATGGTCGGTCCCGTATGCGCGGAAGTCGTCAAGGTAGAGGTCGCCGTCGGGAAGGTCGATCTCCGTCCGGATCGCGACCATCCAGATGCTGAAGGTGCTCTTCCAGTCCGGCGTCACCCGCGACGCGTTGGCGTTCAGGTTCACGCGCCTGACGCGCCGGGTCTTCTCGCCGGTGATCCGCGGAGTGCCCCGGAGGCTGAAGACCCAGAAGTTCCAGGGATCGTCCACCTCCGTCCCGGAGACGACGCGCTCCGCGGGATCCGCCTCGCGGCCGCCCTTTTCCACGAACTCGACCAGTTGTCCGAAACCGCTCTCGCTGGCGAAGCGCAGCAACCCGATGCCGATCGTGTGCGCGATCCCGTCCAGCGTCTCGCGATCCGTGTCCGTGGACTGCGCTGTGTGGAGGAGCTGGTCTTCGTAGCCGGCGTCCGCCGTGCCCAGGAGGTCGATCCGGTAGACCCGGCCTCCGCCGCCCGTCTCCTCGCTGGTCACGATCAGGTGAACGTCGGCGTCCTGGCGTTGCCGCACCCAGTTCACCCAGGGGATCTCCGTGCGGAAGTAGTCCGCGTCGCAGAGGTCGCCCTCGCAATCCAGGAAGATGTTGGGCCGGGCGTCCGCGGGGGGTTGTTGGGCGGGGAGGGGTGCGCCGCCGAGGCCGAGGAGAAGGAATGCCGCGGCCAGGATGCCGGCGGCCTGCCACGATGTCACGAGAAGGCCGCGCAGGGGCCCCGCCGCTACCGGGAAAGCCGCGCGGAGAAACACGTTAGTCGTCACAACACCTCAACCACGCGGCAAGGCGATCGACGCAACCGACGCAATATCGTTCTCGTCCCGGTAAACCCCCCACACCCGGGACGCCCGGAAGCGAAATGCGTCGAAGCGTTCCGGAAGCCGCACTTCCCGCACGCCCCCACCAGGCGCGATCCGCAGCCACAGGCGGCCACCCCGCAGCCCACCCAGCTCCACATCGAGCGGCTGCATCCAGATCGTCCCGTCTTCGCTGCAGCGCAGGTCCACATACCGCGGCAGGTAGCTCGCGAGTTCGTGCGGCTGCCCATTGACCATCCCGGCCAACTGATCCAGGACCCGCGCGCTGTCCTCCGCAGTCAGCCTCACGCCGACAGCCCCCGTCACCTCGGCCTGGCGCAACCCGAACACCGCCCGGGCAAACTGCCGGGCGCTGACCTCTGTGAAGGGCACGGGCGGTAGGTCGACCGGCTCCACCTCGGTCCCCGAGCCGTCGAAACCCCGCAGCTGATTCCTCACACGGTCGTAGACGCGCACGAGATCCCCACCGCAGACGGCCCACAGCCGATACCAGAGCGGAAAGCCACCCTCGCTCGGGATGAAGTCCCCGGAGGGATCGTCCAGGACTGCACCAAGAGACACCAGCGTCCGGACTCCGCCCGTCTCGGGATCCACCGCGATCAGGTCGGCACCGAGGACCGAAAGACGGTATTGCAGCAACCCCTCCTGCATCGTACCGCCTGAGCGGGGGACGACGATCTCGCGCCCGAGAGAGGCGGTTCGCACCGAAGGGGCCAGCATGTTCATGCCGCCCTGCACGCTGCCCGGCGGGAGGGATTCCGACCGGAGCGGAATCTCGGCCCACTCTTCCGGCCGCGAGACCCGGATCATAGCGTGACGGGCGAAGTCGAAGACCCACGCCTCACCCTGCCACCCTCCCGTGAGAAACCCCGAGGGCATGGGGAAGTCCCGGGGTCCCCTTCCGTCGCGTCCGTGAGCGCCCAGAAACTCACCGTCCGCCCCGAATCCGATGAAATACGGTTCCCGCTCGTTCAGGACCCAGACGGAACCGTCATCCAGAACCTCCAGGTCCCGGACCACGGCGAGCGAATCGGAAGTGCCCAAGACTTCAATGGCCGTCGCGTCCAGTTCGATCGGGATGCCCGGATCCACACCGTCCGGCTCACTCCCACAGGCAGTGGCGAGTGCCGCTACCGACATGCACACGGCGATCCTCATCAAATCACGCTTTACGCATCCGGCCCAACACCACCCCCACCCCCACCACCATCCCCGCCCCGATCACGTTGAGCCACAGGTACGCCACCTCGGTCCGCCACTCGACCAGGCCCACCACCACCATCCCCACGATCAGCCCCACGAACGCCCCCACCCCCCGCGCCCGCGGCACCATCGCCAGCAGGAACACGCCCAGAATCGACCCGTAGAAGAACGACCCGAACCGGTTCACCACCTCGATCAGCGACCCCAGGCTGACCGCGTAGACCGCGACAATGCAGGCGAACACCCCCCAGAACGCCGTCGTGACCTTGGACACGGTCAGGTAGTGGTCGTCGCTCGCTTCGGGGCGGAACCAGCGCCGGTAGAAGTCGATCACGCTGGCGGTGGAAAGCGAGTTCAGCTCCGACGAGATGCTCGACATGGCCGCCGCGATGACCGCCGCGATAAACAGGCCCACCAGTCCGATCGGCAGTTCGCTCAGCACGAAGCGCGGGATGATGTAGTTGACGTCGCGCGACGCCTCGCCCGTGACCTCTTCGGCCATTGCCAGGGCCTCGGCGCGGATATCCTGCACGTCGGCCTCGCGAGCCAGAAAGTCGTCCATCCCGGCCCCCTCCGCCGCGCGCCGGGCAGCGCCCTCCCTCAGCCCCAGCGCCTCCCCATACCGTTCCTGCAACACTTCATACTCCGCCCCCCGCACCTCCACCACCGCGCTCTCGTGCGCCGGATTGTACAGCAGCGGCGGTGCCTGGAACTGGTAGTACACGAACACCATCACGCCGACCAGCAGGACCAGCGCCTGCAGCGGGATCTTCCAGTAGGCGCTCATGAGCAGCGAGGTCCGCGCCTCGCCCACCGACTTCGCCGCCAGGTACCGCTGCACCTGGCTCTGATCGGTGCCGAAATACGACAGCATCAGGAAGGTCCCGCCGATCAGCCCCGACCAGAAGGTGTACGTCTCGTTGATGTCGAAGGAGAAGTCGAAGACCTTGAGACGCCCCGTCGCGCCGGCGATCTGGAGCGCTTCGTCCGGCGAGACCGGCATCTTCACGAGAAGCACCACGATCACCGCCACCAGCGCGACCACGATCAGGATCATCTGCTTGACGTCGGCCCAGGTGACCGCCTGGATCCCGCCCAGCATCGTGTACGCCACCGTCGGGACGCCGATCAGCGCCACGCACCACACGAGCGGCCATCCGAAGAGCGCCGAGAACACCACCGCGGGCGCGGCGATGATCACCCCGCACGACATCCCGCGCGACAGCAGGAAGAGAAAGGCCGTCAGCGTGCGGGTGCGCGCGTCGAAACGCCTCTCCAGGTACTCGTACGCCGTGTAGACCCCGTTGCCGCGCAGGAACGGCACGATCGTCACGCCCAGGATGACCATCGCCAGCGGCAGCCCGAAGTAGAACTGCACGAAGCGGAGCCCGTCGGTGGCGCCCTGCCCGGTCGTGCCGATCATGGTGACGGCGGAGAGCTGGGTCGCCATGACCGACAGTCCCACGGCCCACCACGGCAGCGTGCGGCCGGCCAGGAAGTAGCCCTCGATCTCCTTCGTGCCGCGCGCGCGGCGCACGCCATCGACGAGGACGTAGGCGACGTATGCGCCGACGATCAGCCAGTTGACGGGGTGCATGGGGCGCTACCGGGTTGGCCCAGGCCGGCGAAAGGACGGCGGGCCGGGTTTGTGGCGCATGCTGGTCACGGAATCGTCAGCCGTGGTAGACGGCTTGCAGGATGCCCAGCAGCGCGAGCGCCACGATCTGGACAAGGAGCACCCGCACCAGCGTCGTGCGGAAGCGGGCGGTTTCGCCGCCATTGCCCGGCCCGGCCTGCGCCGCGCCGGCGTCACCGGCCCCACCCGCCGGCCGACCGGGGTCCGCCGTCATGACCGGTTCCTCCACCGCGCCTCATTCGCCCTGATCGCGTCCTGCACGAACACGGCCAGCCCCTCGGCCCGCTTCTCGAAGTACTCCGTGAAGCGCGCATCCGCGGTGTACATCTCGCCCAGGCACCGGTGCATCTCGTGGCTGCACGGGTAGAACCACCGGTCGATGTGGCAGCGGTGCTCCTCGGCGAGGTCCATCGCGGCGCGTCCGGCAGCCTGCCCGCCGTCCGCCAACAGCACGGCCAGCCGGGCAAACACGCCCTCGCCCTCCGCCTTGATCCGGGCCCAGTCGCCCTTTCCGTATCGGCGGGTCCGCCGCATCGACTCCTTGTAGGCGTCGGTGTCGCCCCAGCGTGCCTTCACCTCGTCCTCGTACTGGGCGTGATCGAAGTCCTCGAGACCTTCGAACATCTCGGTGGTATCCATCTTCGTCTCGTCCTCCAGTGCGGTCAGGGCCCGGTCGACCCCGCGAATGATACTGTCTGTCCTCTCCTGCCGCTCGCGCAACAGTTCCCGCTGGGCGATCAGTGCGCTGCGCCGGTCATACGCCGGGGCGTCGAGCATCTGTTCGATGGCCTCCAGGCTGAAGCGCAGTTCCCGCAGCAACCGGATCTGCCGCAGCCGCTCGAGGTCGGCGTAGTCGTAGAGGCGGTAGCCGCGCTCCGACCGCCGCGACGGCGACAGCAGGCCGATCCGGTCGTAGTGGTGCAGGGTGCGCACGGTGACGCGCGCCAGGGCCGCGACCTGGCCGACGGTATAGAGGTCGGCGGTGTCGGGGGTGGCGGTCGGGCCGGCCGCGTGGGCGGATTGGGTGGTCATGGCGGGAAGGTACAGCCTGACGTTACGTCAGGGTCAAGGGGTGTGGGCGGGTTCCACTTCCTCTTCCTGCTCCACGCCTTCGCGCACGAACCCCGGCCCCGACGGATCACCGATGATCGTGAAGGGGATCCGGTGGTAGCCGCGCCGGATGCGGTAGGTGGCGAAGTCCCCACGGTCAAGGGTGAAGACCTTGCGGGACTCCAAATGCTCCGCCGCGCATACGATCGAGGCGTCGGCGAAGTCCATCGGCAGGTCTGCGTACTTCAGCATGAGGTCGAAGCAGCGCTGGAGCAGGGCGTCGTTCATGGGCAGAACTCCGAGACCACCGTGCCGGATGTACTCCATCAGCCGGGGCAGCCCAATGCTCCCGGGGCGCAGGAGGTGGAATGCCTCCGCGAGCACCGGTGTCGTCGTCATCAGGGGTTCGTTCAACCCGTCCAGGGTGCGGCGACAGTGCGTGTGGCGGTGATCCCTGCTGTCGAAGAGCGCTACCAGCGGGCCGGCGTCAACCAGGATCATCGGCCGTGTTTCTTCCGGATGATCTCGACCACCGCCTCCTTGGCCCGTGAAGCAGGCGCGACCGCAAACCCCCCTTCCCCCGGCAGTCCGAGCTTCCTGTACAACTCCCCCGGCCGCATCCGGATGTCCGCGTCCAGTTCGCGCGAATAGGCCTGCAGGGATCGTCTGATCACCTCCGAAATGGACTGGTCGGTCCGGCGCCGCAGGTCGGCCAGCGTCGCCTCGGCGGCGGCGTCCAGCCTTACGGTTCGCGTGGCCATGGTGGGTTGGCCTCCCTTCTTTCCATCTTCTGCTTCAACGCCATCGTGCCCTCCTGCCGTCAGGTGTATTGCAATGGTATTACATTGCCATGACACGGGCCACCCCACTCTCCCGGGTCCGGCAATCGACCCGCCCGCGTACCGAGCGGCGAGTCGCGGGGCGTCCGCGCGACGCGAGCGGAATGGCCCTCAGCGCCCCGGCGGCTCCTGCACCAGGTGATAGCACCCGGCCGCCGCCGACCGGGCCGCGGATTCAACCCGAATCATATCCTCCAGGCGGGTGGATTCGGTGAAATAGGTATCATTCAATGTGCCATGCAGGGTCGCGTGGGTCACCGAGTGCGGAAGGCCTCCGGGGGGCTGCTCCTGACGGTTGATCCAGACCCTCGCCCTGCCGGTATCGCGGTCGCCGTACGTCGTACTGTAGACGACACCGGCGCCGGGGTAGATCTCGTCGGTGTTGTCGAGCCAGAACATGCCACCCGTGTCCCCCGCCCGCTGGAGCCCATCCCGGGAAGCCATGAGTATGTCTCGGCATTGGTCGCGTTCGGACTGCTCTTCTCCGGTGTCCCCCGGCGGTCCGTACGCGAAATGCAGGAAACCGGTGAACCGGGGCGGCCCGATCTTCGAACCACCGGTCTCGGTCGGCGTCACCTTCGCGGTCAGCCTGAACGCGGTCCCGAAATCCAGCTTCGACACCATGAATCTGATCTCACCCGGACTCGCGTCCCCTTCGTACGGCTCGAAGACGAGAAACAGCGATGGGTTGCCGGAACATGCATGACGCCCGGCATCGCCGTCCCACGAACACTCCACGGCGGTCCCGGATTCTGCCGCATACTTCCCGATTGCCGCCGCGATCCCCGGGTCCGCGATTCTGTCCCAGGTTCCGTCCACGATGCCGATCGTGGAAAGCGCGGGGGCGGGGCTGTCCAGGGCGGCCGCAATGGTCGCGATGATCTCCTCGCCGATAACACTCTCCTGGTCTCCCGGAGCCGGCGGCACCATGCTCCAGCCCGCAACGGCGACCAACAGCAACAGGGGCAGCTTCCTTCTCATCTTCGCGCGCTCCTTCCAGCGTCTTCCACCTGTCGTGGCGGGGGGGTGCTCTCGTGTCACATAGTTGGGCTTCGAGCGGCCAACTGCAAGAAAACGGCCCACATCGCGGGCGCCTACCCGCTGGTCCGCTCCCCAAGCCGACGGTAGACGAAGGCGGCCCGGGCCCACATCGAATGAGCGGCGAAGAAGACGAGCGCCGAGAGAATGGGGACACCCCACGCCGGGCCCGCGATTCCGAGCAGCATCAGGAGGATCAGCCGGTCAGCGCGCTTGACCAGACCGACATTGCACGCCACACCCTCGACCTCCGAACGGGCCTTGAAGTAGCTGGCGATGTTCGATCCTGACACGGCGAGAACCGCGAGCACGGCCCCGGCGTGGCCAACGGGGCCGGACAGGTAGTAGTGGAGAAAGATCCCCAGGAGGAGCACGCTGTCGGCGACCCGGTCCATCGCCGAATCGACGAACCCGCCGAGCTTCGATCCTCCCTGATACCGCGCCCGGGCCGTCGCCCCGTCCAGCAGGTCGAAGATCCCCGACAGGGCGATCCCCAGCGCCGCCCACCGAAAGGCACCGAGCGCGAATCCCGCCGCCGCCGCCACCGCCACCGCCAGACCGACACCGGACAGAACGTTCGGATGGACGGGAATGCGCTTGCCCACCGGGGCCAGCCATCTCGCCACGATGGGCCTGAGCAGAGTCGTGAGCATCAGCGCCACGCCGCGGCCTGCGAAGTTGCCGCACCTGCCCACTCGATGTCCTGGCCGCCCAGCACGCGCGGGCCGAGGACCCTCTTCTGCTCGACCACCACCTCGTACAGCCGTTCGATCCTCCGGATCATCGCCGCGAGACTGAACTCCGAGACCGCCACTCTGCGGCCCGTCCGGGCCATCTCCGCACGAAGATCGCCGTTCTGGCAGACGTGCCTCACGGCGGCGGCGATCTCGAGACCCGAATCGCCGTCGACGACCCATCCCGTCCTGCCGTGGACGAGGTATTCGTCAATGCCCTTCGAATCGCGCCCGATCAGCGGTACGCCGCAGGCCAGCGCCTCGATGCCCACGAGCCCGAACCCCTCGGCGTCGGAGAGAAAGAGCACGCAGTCGCTCGCACGATAGACATCGGGCATATCGTCGGGGCTGAAGGTGTCGACCAGCAACGTCACCCGGTCCCTGAGCGGCGAGTCGTGGATCCGGTCCCGCACCTCCTCGAAGAACGCCGGCTCGGAGGTATTCCTGGTGGTCGTGATGGCCAGATGGACATCCGCGGACTCGAGGAGCGGGCTGGAGAGTGCGTCCAGGATCCCCATGATGCCCTTCCGGCGAACCACCCGGCCCGGGGCGAGCAGCAGGGTATCCACCTCACGAGGGCAAAGGGCCCGGCGGATCCGTCGTGGGGCGACACCGGGTGAAAACCGGTCCACGTCGACGCCGTGGCGGATCAGGTGGAGCTTCTCGGGGGGAGCGCCCCGGTCCAGCGCCCAATCGTAGAAGCGCCGGCTCGGAGTGAGGGCGGCGTCGTAGGTCCCGCGCTTGAACATGAACTGCCCGAAGGCGAGTTCGACATCGTAGCAGTCCACCCCGGAAATCCAGCGGCGCTGTTCGGGCATGGGCGTGTTGTGGTCGGTGAATACGATCGCCGGAGGTCCCGGGAGCGTGTCCGCGATCAGCGTCAGGGCAATTCCCGGAAGCACGCTCTGAACGTGGATCACATCGGGTCGGAGTCTCTTCAGCAGGCGATGGAACGGGACCAGCACGCTGAGGGGCGCACGGAGCGCGTTGAAGTCGGAAAGTCCCGCGACCCGGGCCACTTCAAACGGATAGCTGTGGTCGTCCCGGTAGTGAGACGGCAGGTCGGAGGTAACGACCACGACCTGGTGGCCCCGGTCGCTCAGATACTCGCCCAGGTTGTACGCGTAGGTCTCGCTGCCCCCGATCACGGGGTAGAGCGCCCGGGTGACGATACAGATCTTCATGGTTTCACCTCGCTTGGGGGAGTCCCCCCGGGGAACTTGTAGTACATGAGACGGGACGCGTCGGATGCCATTCGACGTACCAGCTCGTCCGCCTCGGAGTGCGCCATGGGATCGAAACGGGAGGCGTAGCGGACGTTCTCTTCCAGCTGCCGAACCGAGTCGCATCCAACCAGCACCGTGGACACCGGCTGACTCAGTGAGAAACGCAGGAACGGCTCCACGGTTTCAAAACCGCCCAGCTCGGCGACCCGCCCTCCCCAGTACGCGTACATCCCGATGACGCCGACTCCGGCACTCGCCGCCACGGGCAGAACGGACCCGAGGAAGGACCGGTAGTGGCTCTCGGCCGGATTCACCGGGATCATCACGGTGTCGAAGTCGAACGTCTCCAGGCATCGGCGGATGACTTCGGGACTCCGATGGCCGGTGACCCCCAGGTAGCGCACCAGTCCCCTCTCCCTGGCTGCCACGAGGGCCTCGAGCGCCCCGCCGGGCCCGAAGATCCGGCGCACCTCCTCGCCGGTCCTCACGTCGTGCAGCTGCCACAGGTCGAGATGATCGGTCCGCAGCCGCCGAAGGGTCTCCCGCAAGTGGGCCCAGGCCATCGCGCGGCCCCTGGCGTGGGTCTTGCTCGCCAGGAAGATCTCGTCGCGGCGGCCCTCCAGGCCCTTGCCGAGATGGATTTCGCTGTTCGGGTAGAGACGCGCCGTGTCGAAGAAGGTCACGCCCAGATCGAGTGCCCGCCGCACCAGGCGCACGGCCTCGTCCCTCCCATCCCGCTCCGTGAGCAGCCGGTTCCCACCGAGACCCAGGAGGCCCACCGAGACGCCGGTGTCCCCCAGGTGCCGCTCTTCGAGTGCCGTGGCCACAGGCATGGATCCCTCCCCGGGCGAGTATCTCCGTGGGACTCCGGATCCGGCACGTCATGTATCGGGCCCCGGAAATCCGTGCTACGCGCCGTGGACTACCCAGGAACCGGCGAAAAGGATTCGCGGGTTCCCGCCCTGCGGGTCAGAGGGCCATGCCCTATCCCGGCAGATACTTCTCCGGAATCGGATGCTCCTCGCTCTCCTGCTGCCAGAAGATCGACACCACCCACCAGCGCGCCCCGTCGTACAGCAGCTGGAACGAGTTGATGCCGCGCGCGAACGGTTCGGGATCGCTGGCCAGGCGGCGCGATTCGTAGGTGCTGAAGGCGTGGGCGATCATGCCGTACCGCTCCGTCACCCGGTTGATCTCGACTTCGTGGAAGCCGTTCTCCTCGAGCCAGGCGCCGGCGTTCTCCGCGTAGTCGACGGGGGTGATGATCTGGCGCCCGTACGCGCCGTCGGGGCCGGGTCCGGTCGGGCTCAGGGTGGCGCCGGGTGCGAAGAGTGAGCGGAAACGGTCCCAATCGCGGGCTACGCCGGCGTCGCCCGAGATGACGTCGTAGACGGCCTTCATGATCGCGTCGATGGACTCGACATCGGCGGGATCGGCGGGGGGTTGCTGGGCGGAGGCTGGGACGGGCAGCGCGAGGAGGGCGGCCGCGAGGAGGGGGAGGAAGGGGGTGGGGTTCATGGTCGTACCGGGCCTCGGTGGGTGGATTTGAAGGTGTTGGGGTCTGATAACCTAACCCGGAGACCGTGAGGTTTTCCAAGGAAGCGCCAACGACACTCCGTGGCCACTGCGCTCCGTCCCCCGGGTTGGAAGGGTCTTGCTCCCGACGAGGCGGACGATGCAGTATTCGGTGATGGAGAGGCTGACCGCACATGGCCCCTTCATTCATCGCCGAGAGACGCCACGGGGGGAGGTCCGGAATGGCCAGATCAACGAAAACACAGCTTTCCAGGGGGATCATCCCCATCGCCGCCGGGGCGACATTGCTCGCGTTCTTCCCGCTGGGTGGCACCGGCCAGAACCTTCCCTGCGACGCCGATCTGGCCGCTGCCCTGGACCTTCCAGAGGTACGGACCTCAGCCGCGAGGGCTCCGCTTCGCGTGGAACCCAGTCGCAACGCCAAGGTGGTCGTGACACTCCCGCCGGACATTCGCGTCAGCCTTCTCGACGAGTCGGACGGATGGTTCGCCGTGAGATACCGGGACCGCGACCGGCATCGTCGGCTGTATGTGTCCGCCCAGGACGTCGAGGGTCCCTCGCAGGCGAGCCTCGAGCCTCGCCACGCCGCGGCTCAGGAGTGGGCCGCCGCGCACACCCGGGCGTGCGAAAGGATCGCGGGAGAGAGATTCGTCGTGAGATCGCTGGCCGCCGCCACCGTGGTCGCCGGTCTGACGTCCATCATATGGCACGTCTACATCGACGACGACGATCGCTACGGGACGGCGTTCGGCATCTGGACGGGCGTGTCGCTCGTTTCGCTCGCGGGCACAATCTACAAGGCCTTTGGACTGAGCCGGGCCAAGAGGTCCCTCGCGGAGCTGGGCCCGCCTTCGATCGCGGGCGGGGGATCTCTGCCAGGCCCCGCGGGCATCAGCGCCGACCTGCGGCTCGATACGGGCATGAAGCGCCTTGCGCTCGTAGCGACGTGGCGCCCCTGACCGTCCCGAAATTGATTGCTCCAAATGACAAATATAGTTGACTTAATGTAAACCATAGATTACATTTCTCGCATTGCTGCATTGAACCGGGGAACCGCAGGTTACACTCATCATTTGGCCCCACCCCCGCTCGCCCGGCACCCTTCACAGATATGGCAACCAGAGCCACGAGACGAACGCTCAGCATCCTCAACGAGATGCCGCCATTCCCGGAGGGCTGGTACTTCGTTGCCAACCGTGAGGACCTTCTGCGGCGGAAGCTGATCGAGAAGGTCTGGATGGGCCAGGAGATCGTCGCGTGGTGCGACGACGACGGCCGCATCTGCGTGGCCGGCGCGTTTTGCCCGCACCTGGGCTCGCACATGGGGCCGACGGTCGGGGGACTGGTGCGCGACGGCTGTCTGGTCTGTCCCTTTCACGGGTTTCAGTTCGACACGACCGGCAGATGCGTCGCCACACCCAATGCCCCGGCCCCCAAGGCCGCGAAGCTGACGGTCTACGAGACCACGGAGATTCTCGGCATGGTCTTCGCCTGGTGGGGGAGCAACGGCCGGCCGCCTCAGTGGCACCTGCCGGATGAACCGTCGGCCGGCAGGGAGTGGAGCAGGTTGCGGTCGACCACCCTGCGGTTCAGGGGTCACCCCCAGGAAACGGCGGAAAACTCCGTGGATGTCGAGCATCTGGCCTACACGCACGGATACGACGATGTGATGCCGACAGGTTCGGTATTGATCGATGGTGCGTACCTCAGGAGTTCCTTCGACTTCAAAAGCGTTCGCACCCTCGCGGGCCTGATCGACATCGTGTCCGACGTTTCGACTGTCGTCCACGTCCATGGACTGGGCTATTCGTTCGTCGAGATCCACGAAAAGACGATCGGGATGAATGCGAGGATGTGGGTACTCGGCACCCCCGTCGACGGCACGCAGATCGATTTGACGCTCGTCACCCAGGTGCGGGAGATTCGCAAGCCGGGACGGTTCTTCGCCGGACTGGGGTTCCTGCCGATGAGGTTTCGCCACGGGCTGATGAGTCGCTTCGTCCTGTCGGAAGAGAGGCGCTTCGTCCTGCAGGATGTGGTGATCTGGGAACGGAAGCAGTATCGGGCCCCACCCCGGCTGTCCAGAAGCGACGGCCCGATCGGGAAATTCCGGCTTTATTGCCGGCAGTTCTATCCGGAGGCAAAGTCACAGATCACGCCGACCTCGCGTGTCGGCCAGGCGGCTGAAGGTCCGGGTAGCGGAGCAGGTGCGCGAGTTGTCGGCCTGAAGGAGTGAGTGCCTTTCGCTCGCAAGCCGGAACAGCTGGCAGCCGGACATAGCAGCCCGTGGACAAAATCCCCACGGCATTCGAACGGCGATGCATCCGCGCTGGCCGCTTCGCCTCACCTGTCCACGCTGTAAAGTACACATTACACTATGTCATGTCTACTATACATTTTGCCACTCTAGAGCTGCGCTCTGCGTTGCTCCTCGGACGAATAGCGTATGTGGACGCCCCGAAGTGGACAAGCCGGGTTTCTGAGCGGAGTCGATGGCATTCTGGTCAGGTACTGTCGTATGTCCGGCCTCTTGAGATGCGGCTCTTGTCGGCCGCGGGCCCGTATGGTGTTCGTGAGATCGGATCCAAAACGCTGCAACGGGCTCGCGGGCCCTGCGCTATTGACTGGTTTTTCCGACCCCGTCTCGCTGACTGTTTGCCCTTATCCCGTTCGTGCGTCCTGCCTGCCCGCTTCTCCCGGCAGCTTCTTCTCTTTCGCTTCTCTCCTTTCGTTCGCCGCTCAGGCAGCGGCGTGAACCCGGTAGGACTCGCCTTTCGTGGCCAGCGCCCAGACCGTCCGCGCCGTCCGGTTGGCGAGCGCCACCGCGACCACCTTCTTCGGCTT
This sequence comes from Longimicrobiales bacterium, assembly GCA_965211795.1. Taxonomy (GTDB): domain Bacteria; phylum Gemmatimonadota; class Gemmatimonadetes; order Longimicrobiales; family Gaopeijiaceae; genus Bin94. The sequence goes on along the minus strand of OZ242973.1, from coordinate 99,700 downwards.
GCGCGCCAGCATTCCGGCCAGCCACGGATCAGTGATGTCGCGGCGCCGACTCGCCTGCCGGACGACCGCCATGGCTCCCGTGACCAGGAGCCGTCTCAGGTCTCGCTGGCCCATCTTCGATATCCTGCCCAGCCTCGGCTTGCCACCGGTTGTGTGCTGCCGGGGCACGAGGCCCAGCCAGGCCGAGAAGTCACGCCCGCGCCGGAAGCTCTCCATTGGCGGTGCGAAGGCCTGGATGGCCAGGGCCGTGATCGGTCCGACTCCCGGGATCGTCATCAGCCGCGCCGTCTCTTCGTTCTCCCGCGCGCTCGTCCGGATCTTCCGGTCGAGTCCGTCGATCTTCTCGTCGAGCTCGGCGATCCGCCCGAGCAGCAGGCGGGCCAGCTCGACGACCGTCACAGGCAAGCCACAGTCCCCGTCCTCGATCACCCCGGCCAGCTGCCCGATCCGGGCTCTGCCCTGCGGAGCCACGACTCCGAACTCGGCGAGATGCCCCCGAAGCGCGTTGATCGTCTGCGTGCGCTGGCCCACCAGCAGGTCCCGCGTGCGAAAGAGCATCCCCTGCGCCTGCTGGGCCTCGGTCTTGACCGCCACGAAGTGCATGGTCGGACGCTGCGCCGCCTCCGTGATCGCCTCCGCGTCCGCAGCGTCGTTCTTCTGCCGCTTGACGAACGGCTTCACGTAGATCGGGGGAACCAGCCTCACCTGGTGGCCGAGCGCCGCGATCTCCCGGCCCCAGTAGTGGGCGCTGGCGCACGCCTCCATGGCCACCGTGCAAGGCGGCCGCGAGGCGAGAAAGCCCAGCAGCTTCCCGCGGCTCAGCTTCCTGCGGTAGGCCACCGACCCGTCGGGCCTCGCCCCGTGCGCTTGGAAGCTCCGCTTTGCCAGATCGATTCCGATGATGCTAACCTCTTCCATGTGGATGTCTCCTCCCTCAGATGGTCAGACCTCTCAAGGTCGCAATCGCTTCAGTACCATCTTGGCACATCGCGATGCCGCCGGGAGGGGGCGTCCACCCCATCGCTGCTATTCCCCCTTCGTCGCGCCTTGCCAGCCCGGCGCCTCGCCGCTCTCGGTGCTCGCGGGGCTTTATCCACGGACTGCTAGGCGACGGACAATGCCACGGCGCATAGCCATCGTCGGCGGGGGAATCTCGGGTCTCGGCGCCGCGTGGACGCTACACCACCATCCGGACCGGTTCAATTTCCGCCTGTTCGAGGCCAGGGACCGGATCGGCGGGAATGCGGTGACGGCCGACATGCCGCAGGACGACGGCAGCTCCATTCCCTTCGACATCTCCGTCACGGCCTGCATTCCGGCGGTGTATCACCACATCCTGCTGCTCATGGAGCGTTTCGGCATCGACCTGGTGGATACCCGGTTCAGCTACAGCGTTACGTACCGCGGCCGGGTCTACGCCCACGATTTCGACTCGGAAATCAGAACGGATCTGCAGTCCGAAATCGCGAAGTTCCAGAGAATCCTGAAGCGCCTGCACCGGTTCGGCTGGCTGACGCGCTCCCGGTCGAAGTTCCTGAACGCGCTGAACCCGTTCAACTACGTCAGCATGGGAACGGTCCTGAACCTGGCCGGCCTGTCCGGAGACTTCAGGTACCAGGTGCTGAAGCCCATGTTCGTCAATTTCCTGATGGCGACGAACGTGTTCGACATGCCTGCGGCCCTCTTCTCGCGGTACCTCGAGTTCTTCGACATCGAGTCGGCCACGCCGATGCAGACCTGGGATCGGGGGACGCGGCGCATCTACGAGAACCTCTCCGCCGGTTTCCGGGACAGGATCCACCTTGACCGGCCCGTCCGGAAAGTGTACCGCCGCGCGTCGCACGTCGTGATCGAGGACGAGAACGGCGTGCAGGAGACGTTCGACGAGGTGATCTTCGCCTGCAATGCGAACCTAACCCTAATGATCCTCGACCGGCCGACGGTCCTGGAACGCTACATCCTCTCGTCCGTGCGATACGAGAGCGAACTCCACAACCACGCGATCGTCCACTCCGACGCCTCGGTCCTCCCGGACAACGAGGTGCAGCCCCTGGCCACGCGAAGCAACCACATCGAGCAGTACGGGGCCCGGCCGGACAACTACGAGATCACCTACATCATGCACAACCAGCAGCCGTGGGCCGGCCGCTCCGACAAGCCCTGCCTGGTGACCTACAACCCGGTCAGCAGGATCGATGAAGGCAGGATCGTCGGAAGGTGGTGGTTCCAGCACGTCGTCCATGATGTGCGCCAGGTCGCGCTGCTCGTCCCATTGTTCCGCCTCATCCAGGGCAGGAGGCGGACGTGGCATTGCGGCGCCCACACACTCATCAACAGCCAGGAGACCTGCTTCGTCAGCGGGCTCGCGGCCGCCAGACAGCTCGGCGCGGACTACCCCTTCGACGAGGCTGAGGCGCGCCGCTCATTCAACCACTACGGACGCATTCTGCACGGTTGGCGGTTCAGGGCGGCGAAGTAGCGGGCCGTGGAGGACGCGGGTTGCCGGGGCGGGCGGGGCGGTTGTCTTCAGGCCCGAAGGGGTTTGCGGGCCAGGAAACAATACAGCGGCGTGAAGATGCCCGTCCTGCCACCCGCGACATAGGCCTCCGCGGTTCGATCGAGAAGTCGAACGACCTCCGCCGATCCCTTCGGAAAGAGCCGCAGCAACTCGGCCAGCTTCGACCCCGCGATGAACGCCTTGCGACCCCAGGGAAGCCTGCGCACAGCGCTGCCCAACGTCCCGTGGCGGCTCTCCATGGGTTGATACCAGGACGTGGAAGGTCCTGCCCGGACCTCCCAATCACTCGCCTCCACGACCTGGAATCCCGCCCCTTCGAGCGCGCGATTCACTTCCCCGAAGGTGGCGATGTCGTGCAGCGCAATTCCGCGCATGAGATCCCGCTTGATGGTCCGGTGCCGGCCGTCCCGCGGATCGAACCGGTCCGTCAGGCACATTTCCTGGCCCCAGAACAGGGCGCCCGGCTTCAGTACGCGGAAGATCTCCGCGAAAGCGCCCTGCTTGTCCTGCGCATGGCACGTCGACTCGATGGCGTAACCCCCGTCGAAAGAGTCGGCCTCGATGGCGCTCATGTCCGCGAAGCTGCACTTCCTGAGGTCGGTCATGTGCTCCAGCCCCGCCTCGGCGTTCAGCTTCTCCGCCTCCGCCAGCTGGATCGCATTGATGTTGATTCCCACGACCCTGACACCCCCCTCACGGGCGACACGGCGCATGGGGCCGCCGATTCCACAACCGACATCGACCACCTTCATGCCCTGTTGCAGCTCCAACTTCGAGATCATCGCCCGCTGGTGCCGGACCTTGGACTCCTCCAGGCTCTCGTTGGGCATGAGGGGTGCAAAATGCAGGGATTCACCCCAACCCCACACCATGAAGCCGTTGCAAAGCTCATAGTAGTCCCTGACCGTTTCCGCGTGGTCGTAGGTGCCGGCGCCCGCAGCTTCCGACGCCGCCCGGTCTAGCCAGCCGTCAAAGTGCCGGACTCGACGCGCGACGCCCGATCCCGCGTACGCTTCTCTCAGCGCTCTCGACAGTCTGCCCAGTCGCATTCCGGTGGAGCTGTCCAAGGGCTGCTAAGCGGGCAGCTCCCGCCTCTGCTCCGAGATGTGGAATCTCAGCTTCTTGCTGGGCTTGAGCGACGGAAACGGATTGAGCCGGAGCTTCCGGGCGAACTTCACCGGCGACACCTCGATCGTGAAATAGTGCGCCAGCATCAGCAGGTTGACCGCCAGGTGCAACTCCATCCACCGGGTGCCGAGACACCGGTGCGTACCCAGCCCGTACGGGGCGAACCCCATGCTGTGATGCTCGCGACGCGACGGCAGGAAGCGGTCGATGTCGAACTTGTAGGGTTCGGAAAAGACATCCCTCATATAATGCGTGGCGGTCATGGCGATGTGGATCCGCTCCCCCACGGGCAGCTCGTAGTTCCCGACCGTGCAGGTATTCATCACGTTCCGAACGGACATGGGCACGATCGGGTACATGCGCAGGCACTCCATGAGGAAGCGGTGCGTCACGTCGAGATTGGCGGGGGTCAAATCCTCCTTCTCGGGGTCACCCTCGGCAAACAGGGCATCCGCTTCGGCCCGGATCCTGTCGTAGAGGGCCGGCTGCGAAGCCATGGCGTAGACCAGGAGGCTGAACGTGTCGCCGAGGTATACGCTGGCAATCAGGGCCGCGGAGAAAGCGAAGAGGAGGTTGGACTCCGGGAGAAACTGCGGGTCGCTGGCGTGCAGGCTGAGATAGTCGTCCACCAGATTCCGCGGGCCGTCGGCACGTTGGGCGGGAGTATTGAGCCTCAAGACCCGCTCCATCAGCGTGTCCAGGACTGCCGCCCGACGTTTCATACCCGGCGTATTCAGCGTGAACCTGGGCAGGGTCCTGGCGATGTGCACGCTGAGGGCCCGTTCCTTGTAGATCATCAGGTCGTCCATGAGATCCTGCGTGTCGACGCCGATGAACAGCGGCGACAGCTGGGCGTTCACCAACGCCCGGCTCATGGACGTGGCCCGGTAGGAGTCCCCGACCGTCAGGGTCGACATGTACGCACGCCCCTTGTCGTAGAGCTGGTCCAGCTGCCCTCCCAGCCTCGCGCGGGAATAGGACGGCGACAGGAACTTGCGAAGCCGGAAGTGGTCGGCCCCGTCCAGGGCGGGGAGAACACCGGCCGCTCCGTAGACCTTCTCGAAGTCGGCGAAGTAGTCCCTGGTTCTCAGGTACCTGCGTCCGCGCTTGTGCACCCATTTATTCGTCTCGAGTCCGGCCAGGAAGATCATGCGCCCCGAGAAGGGGGGACGGATCTGGAACACCGGGCCGTATTCCTCCGCGAGGTTCCCGAAGAGCGCGTTCAGGTTGCCGTCTCGGACATGCGGGTTGCGCAGCAGCCTGGACAGCGAAACCGTCGGGATTTTCTTGGCGAGAGCAGCATGTCCACGGATCGGGCCGACGAGGCTCTCGGAGACCGCATCGGCGATGGACCGGCCGATCAGGTCCAACTGGCAGATTAACTTTATGCGCTCCTCCGCCGCTTCATCAAGTTCGAAAATCAGGCGAAAGACGTCGCAGGTGTTGACGAGGCAAACGATGACGACGTCTCTCGGTTCGGGAATCTCGTCTGTGAAGATGACATTGCTTATCCGTGCCTTGATGAACTGGTCGGTCGCGCCTTCCTCGGACATGCCGTACCGTTGTCCATGCATGACAGAGGGAGCCAGCGTCCAGAATTCGCCTTCGTGGTGTTGGAGGATCCCCCGTTCAACCAGGCGCTCCAGAGTCAGGTCGACGATCGACTCCGCGCGCGGGGCGAGCCGTTCGATCCAGTACCGGGCATTGCGTTGGCCCGGTTCGTCCGCGATCTCCTTCAGGATGGGGTCCAGAACGGGATCTCCCGTTTCGGTCCGGTCCACCACGTACAGGGATGTCAGATCCGAGTCGAGCCGCGACCGGAAGGAGAGTTCCGCCAGCACTCCGCCGACGACGGCGCAGTTCAGCCGCCAGCCGGGAACCTGATGGAAGTAGCCCCCCTTCTCGTCGATGAGCATCAGGATGAGCTCGTCGGTGAGGCTCAGGTATTCGGCCTTCAAGCTCTCCGCCGTGTCATTCATCGGTTCTCTCCTTGCCGCAGCCGACGCGCACTATCCGGCGCTCGCGGTCGAAGAACGCCGCGACGGCGTCAAATGCAGATGGAGCGCGCATAGCGCCGGAACAACCATCATGAGTATAGCCGTGGTGAAGACAATCCCAAAACCGAGCGAGGCGGCGAACGGTCTTAGGAACTGGGCCTGAATGGCGCGCTCCAGGATCAGCGGTGCGAAGCCCAGGAACGTGGTCACGGAAGTGAGCATGATCGGACGAAAGCGCCCCTTGGCACCCTCGACGATCGCGGTTCTCGGCGGGACGCCTTCCCTGAGTTTCCTGTCGATGGAATCGATCATGACCAGGGAATCGTTCACCACCACCCCGCTGAGACCGAAGATCCCCATGAAGGATACGGCGCTCAGGGCTACTCCCAGGATCAAGTGGCCCAGGATCACGCCGATGAACCCGAAGGGGATCACGGCCATGATGATGAACGGCTTGGTATATGAACGGAGGGGGATGGCGAGGAGCGCAAAGATCATGATCAGGGCGACCACGAACCCGCGGCCCAGGGCGCCGAGGGAATCCAGTTGTTGCTGCTGTTCGCCCCCGAACGTGTATGTCAGGTCGGGGTGCGCCGCGGTCAGGTCCGCGAGGATGGAACCGGCCAGGATCTCGTTGGCCTGGTCGCCCGAGATCACCGAGGGGTCCACGTCGGCGGTGACGGTGACGACGCGGTGGCCGTCCCTGCGCCGCAGCGCCGACGGAGACAAGCCCATGCCCAGCGAGGCCACACTGATGATCGGCACCTTGTCCCCGCCCGGCGTACGGAGCAGATAGCCTTCGATATCGGTAATCGAGTTCCGCTCTTCCGTGGGCAGCCGAACGTAAGCTCGCACCTCTTCCCGGCCGCGCTGCACCCGGACGGCTTCAGCGCCGAAGAACGCGGCCCTCGCCTGTCCGGCCAACTCCTGCACGGTGAGACCGAGGGTCCTGGCTTCGGGCCGCAACTCCAGCTGAACTTCCGGGATGCCCGCGACGTGGTCCGACCGAATGTCGTAGACGCCTCCCACGCGGCGGAGTCCGTCGACCACGGAGTCGGCGATCCGGGCGAGGCGCTCCGGATCCGGATGGGACAGTACGGCCTCGACCGGGTTCCCCAGGGTGAAGATCTCGCCGCTGAAGGTGAGGCCGCGTGCGTAGGGCGGCACACCCACCTCCTCCCGCCACGCCTGCACGACTTCTCCGGTGGAGATCCGTCTCTGCTGCGCAGCGAGGAGTTTGAATTCGATGGTGGCGATATTGGCCTGCGGATTGAGAGTGGGCAGCGGGTTGAGTCCGCCCGCGATTCTCGATCCCAGCCCGACGGTCACCGTGACACCGGTCAGCAGCGGTGGCGCGTCCCCGGGCCGGCTGCGGGAGAGTCGTTCGATGACCCGGCGGCCCGCGGCCTCCAGCTCCCGCGCCACCTCGTACGTTCTCGGAGCGGTGGTCCCATCGGGCATCTCCAACACGACCGACGCGATATCACCCTCCACGTCGTCGGCCAGCGTGGTGGGGACGATTCCCGCGGGCACCAGAGAGATGCTCAGCACGAGCATTGCAACGGCCCCCGACATCGTCACCCCGGGCCGGGCCGTGGCAAACCGCAGGGCCCGGTCCAGGGGCCCCTGCACGAACCGCTGCAACCGGGCGTCGACACGATTCTGGAGTCCAGAGAAGAATCTGTCGAAGGCATTGCCCGGCACCCACTGCGGACCGGGCAGGTGGGACAGGTGGTTGGGCAGAACGAACAGCGATTCCACCAGCGAAACCAGCAGCATCGCGATGATGATGATCGGCAGGGCCCGCCATACGTCACCGACGCCGCCCGGAATGAACAGCAACGGGACGAAGGCCACCGCCGAAGTCAGGACTGCGAACGTCAACGGCACCTTGATCCGCCGGACACCGCGTATCGCGGCCGCGACTCCGGGGGTTCCCCGGTTGCGTTCGTTTTGAATGCACTCGGCTACCACAATGGCGTCGTCGACGATGATCCCTATGGCGAGGACAAAGGAGAAGAGGCTGATGGTGTTGATCGCCACGTCGAGTGCCATCATGACGGCGAGGGCGCCTATGCCCGAAACGGCGAGGCCCACGGCAACCCATAGGGCAAGCCGAACCTGGAGAAACAGGCTGAGTGCGACCAACACCAGCAACAGACCCAGGATTCCGTTCTTCAGGAGAATATCGGCCCGTTCCTCGTAGGCCTGGGATTCGTCGTTCCACAGGGTGATGCCCACGCCGTCCGGCAAAGCCGGGATCACCTCATTCGCCAGGTGCTCGCGGACCGTCGTGGCCACATCCATCACATGCTCGCCACTGGCCCGATAAACCTCGACGAACACGGCTGGCCGGCTCTGATGACGGACGATCAGGTCCGTCTCCTGGAACCCGTCGCGGACCTCGGCGATGTCGCCGAGGCGCACGAGCGTGCCGTCGCCGCCGCTGAGAAGGACGATCTCCTCGAAGTCCTGCTGGTCGTAGTTCTGCCCGAGGGTCCGCACTCGAACCTGGGACTGCCGGGTCTCGATGCTGCCGGCCGACAAGTCGAGCGAACTGCGGCGGATTGCGCCGGCAATGTCGGTTAGCGTGAGTCCCAGGGCACTCAGCCGGTGAAGCGGCACCTCGATGGATATCTCGTAGTTCCGGACCCCGCCGACCTCGACCTGGGAGACGGAGGGCAGCGCGGTCAGGTCGTCCTCGATCCCATGCGCCAGTTCCTTCAGCGAGCGCTCGGAGACGTCGCCGTGGACGATGAGCCGCATCGTGCTGAAGCGGTTGTCCATCTCGTGAAACCGGGGACGTTCGGCACCGGCCGGGAAGGACTCGATACGGTTGACCGCGGACTCTATATCGTCCAGTGCCCGGTCCATGTCTGTACGGGAATCCATCTGGATCCGCACGGAGGCGATGCCCGGAGCCGCTACCGACTTGACCGCCTTCACGTCGTCGAGCCCGCTGACCCGGTCCTCGATCTTGACGACGATCGACTCCTCGATCTCCTCCGGCGTGGCGCCGGGATAGACCATCGAGACTTCGATGTGGTAGAAGGGGGTGATGGGCCAGGCTTCCCGCTCGAGGCCGGTCAGGGACACGAGCCCGGCCGCAACGATGCCCATCATCAGGAGGTTGGCAGCGATGCCGTTGCTGGCCATATAGGCGAGCGGGCCGGAGCGCTCGCGGAGGTCGGCCGGTTCGGGACCTGCGTTGGGATTCATCGCACCGGAACGAGCGAGAGAGCTACGGTCGCCGCGATCCCGAGTTCGATAGCGCCGATAACGGCGAGACCGCTGTTACCCATGACAGTTCACTCCCCGGAGGTCGACGTACGCTACCGAAACCCCAACCCTCCACTCGAATGTGGCGGGACGCGACATGCAGCGTCAACCTGCCTGCGAACAATGGACGTCGGGCCGCCAGAAGTTGCGCGGGTTGGGGCGTACCGCGCCACGGTGAATCTGTCCATGCGCTGGTAGCGGGCTCGTCCGGCGGGCCGCCTGACTTCGCAGTCCGGAGTCCGTACTGACAACTGCGGTTTACAGAATGTCAACTGCGATTTACATCGCCAACCTGACCCGGGTAACGGCGGTGGACTTCATGCTCATCGGACCGGCACCCCCCAGGTCAATGCTCCCCTCGTAGCTGCGCGAGACTTCCGCCCGGGTCACCAGCCCCCTGCCGACATCCCACAGGAAGAAGCCGGTTTCCGTCCCGGTCAGCTGCTCGTCCCCGGCCCCCCCGGTCGCCTCGAGCAGCACCCGGACATCGGCGGAAAACGTGACTCTGAGGTGGGTCCGGCCGTCCACGACGGTTTCGCCGGCCATCGTGTAGGTATAGGCCGCAGTTCTCCTGCTCTCGTCCCCCCCAACAGCGCCGGCCAGGGTATCCGCCCAGGTGTCACCCGGCTGAACTTCGCCCGCGGGGAGACGCGGGAACATGGCTTCGGTCGGATCCGCCCACAAAGGCAGATCGCTGTCGGCTCCCTGAATCGCCCTCGTCACCAATTCCCTCACACCGCGCGATCCCAGCACCAGGTTGAAGTCCCCCGCGCCCGCCTCCTGCCTGCTCAGAGAGGTCGAGCCGCCCATCGGATCGGCCCCCTCCGCAGCGAACTCCGTCAGTTCCCCGGAAACACGCAATCCGTCTCCATCGGCCGCGAATGTCGCCGCAAAGGTAAAGGACGAAATTCCCGACCCTTCCATCGTACCAAATCCGACCCGGGTCGTGTCCGTCACGTGATAGGTGGCGGTGGGCGGCGACGGGAGACGGTAGGCGAGTTGCTGGGGCGGGTGGATCGGGGCGGGCAGGGCGAAGGCCGTGATCAGAAGGGCGAAGAGGGCGAGGGTGGGGAGGCGGCGCATGTTCCTGTTCATTGGCGAATCCCCGTCAGCTCCTGGCTCAGCTGCTTGAGCCGGGCGCGCGCCTCCGGGTCGTAGGCCTGGGCGTTGGCGCGGGTCGGCCTCAGACCGCTGAAGTACTGTCCGCTCTCGAAGTCGTCGGAATCGACCACCTGCATGACCGCGTCGGCCCCCTCGGCGATGGTGGCGCGCGGCGTGGCGCCCAGCCGCAGTACCATGCCGGTCGGCATGTAGGTCGCCGGGTGCAGGGACCCAACCACGATGCCGGTCCCCGCCAGATCGTCGGCCAGGTCGTGGGTGAACATGATCTGCGCGAGCTTGCTCTGGGCGTAGGCGCGGCGCCCGCTGAAGTTGTTCTCGATCATCACGTCGTCGAAGTCGATCGGCGTCTGCGCGCCGGAGGACACGTTCACGATCCGCGCCGGCGTGCTGCTGAGCAGTCGCGGCATGAGCATGTGGGTGAGCAGGAAGGTGGAGAGGTAGTTCACCTGAAAGCGGTACTCGTGCCCATCCTCGCTGAGCAGCCGCTCGTTCGGGGCCGAGCCGAAACCGGCGTTGTTGATGAGGATGTCGAGGCGGTCGTAGTCGGCCAGCAGCGTCTCGGCGAAGGCGCGGGTCTCGGCGAAGGAGGCGAAGTCGGCGCGGTAGAAGCGTGCGCTGCCGGGGCCCGCGGCATTGATGGAGTCCACCACTTCGGCACCCCGCTCCACGTTGCGCCCGTGGACGATGACGTGGTCGCCGCGGGCACCCAGGCGGAAGGCAAGTTCGCGGCCGAGGCCCGAGGTGGAGCCGGTGACGAGGACGACCTGCTGGCCGGGCTGGGGGGTGGCCTGGGCGTGTAGGTCGGGGGAGGTGGGCGCGAGGAGGAGGGTGAGCGCGGTGAGGGTCGCGGCGAGGGATCGGGAGATGATTCCGAGCGAGTAGGGTGGAACTGGGGAATTCCGTCGGTCCCGGGATCGTGGGAGGCAGGGGGTTCGGAGTGTGGTGCTGTTCATGGAGCCGTGTTCCTTGGGTGCTGGTGGCGTTCGCTGGAAAGTAGACCGGATCACCCGGAGTGTGACAGGTCGTCGTCGTCGTCCCTCATCACCCACGAAGGAACTTTCCGCTTCATTCCATACCAACGTCCTACATGCCCATGGGAATGGCGACTGTCAATTCCAGTTGGCAGAATGTAAAGTGGGGTTTACATTTGGAAAATTCCGGGTCCCAGCCCGTTTGGGGGTCGGCGCCGGGAATGAGAAAGGGGTAAGACGATGCGCGTGTGTGCGATTGTCCTGCTGGCCCTCGTCGCCGAGGCGTGTGGCTGCACGGACCTGCTCACCTACGGTGTCCGCGTGACGGTGCGGGACGCGCAAACGGGTGACACGCTCACGGCGGCGGTGAGCGGGACGATCACCGATGGCCGATACAGCGAGGCCATGGAAGTCATGTACGATGGGGTCCTCGTCGGGGCCGGGAACCGTGCCGGCACCTACGATGTGGAGATTCGCGCCGAAGGCTACCAGACCTGGACAATGGAAGATGTGAAGGTGAAACAGGACTTCCCGTTCTGTCCCCAGGTCGAGACTGTCCGGCTGGAGGCCGACATGGTGCCCCTGTCGACGGCCGAGCCGCTCGCCGACCTGCCGCCGCCGCTCCCGGTGCGACGCCCGAACTTGGGCGCGGGATGCTGACAGCCGGACGAATCCGCGCGAGCACCGGGTGACCGGCGAGGGGGCCGGGCTGGCAATGCACGGCGAGGGGGGACGGGTTCCGCCAGTGGGAACCAGGCGGTACCACCGGACTACAAAGCGCCATGAGCTTTGAGATGCACCCCATCACCCGACGCGAGTTCGTTCTCCGCGCGGGCGGACTGGCGGGGCTCGGGCTGGCCGCCTGCTCCAACCCGGTCGACCTGCCGCTCCGGATCGTCGTGGTCGGCGCCGGGATGTCGGGCCTGGTCGCGGCCTACGAACTCTCCCGGGCGGGACACGACGTGACCGTCCTCGAGGCCCGCGAACGCGTCGGCGGGCGCGTTCTGACCCTGCGCTCCCCATTCGCCCCCGGTCACTCCGTCGAAGCGGGCGCCGCGCGCATCATGCCGGAGCACGACCTGACGCTCAAGTACGCACGCCGGTTCGGGCTGGAACTGGACCGATTCTACCCGGATACCGGGTTCTTCCTCCGGTCGGAGAATGGGGAGCGCACGCTGGTTCCGCCGGATTCCTTCCTTGCCGAACACCCGGACTTCGTGAAGATCCGGGGCGGAAGCGACCGCTTGTCCGCCGCCTTCGCCGACACGCTCGACGGCCGCATCGTCACCGCTTCGCCCGTGGTCGGGATCGCTGCCGGGAGCACGGTACACACCATCTGTCGCGACGGCCGATCCTACGAATCGGACAGGGTGCTGGTGACTGTTCCGGTGCCACTGCTCTCCAGCATTCGCTTCACCCCGTCCCTCTCGGCCGCGAAGACGGAAGCGATGAACGGCGGCTTTCGCTATCAGAGCGCCACGCGCGTATTCGTGCGCTTCCCCACGCGGTTCTGGCAAGCCGAAGATCTGAACGGATGGGGCACGACGGATTGGCCCGAGGAACTCTGGCATCCCACCTGGGACCTGGCGGGCCCCGAAGGCGTTCTGCTCACGTACGTGTACGGCGACCGCGCAACCGAACTCGACGAACTCGAGGGCGATGCCCGCGTGGCCCATGTCCTCGCCCACTGGGACGAGTTCCTGCCTGGTGTCTCGAGCCACGCCGCGTCCGGTGCGTCACACTCGTGGCAACACGACCCCTGGAGCCGCGCCGCCTGGTCGTGGCCCACCCCGACCCAGGATCGCGAACTGACCGGCGCGCTCGCCCGGCCCGAAGGACCGGTGCACTTTGCCGGCGAGCACCTTTCGGGAGCCCGGGGATGGATGCAGGGCGCCCTGGAGTCGGGGCTGCGGGCGGTGGACGAGATTCTTGCGGGGTGATTCCGGTCAGGCCGCGGTAGTGATACCGCGCTGCGGGCAACAGACGGGGTCAACGGTGACTTGGCCTCGCCCACCTGTTGCGGACAGGTGCCCCCCGCGCCCATATCCATTGACAACCACGTCACCTGGACAATGGGGTACACGGCATGATCGAATGGCTCGGCATCGGCCACCTCTTCGAGCTTTCCCGGACGGAAGCGATCCTGGGATTCTTCACCCCGCTGGCTATCTTCGCCGTGTTCTTCGTGGTGCAACTCGTGCTGCCTGGAAGACGGGTGCGCGGCTACGTCACCGATCCGGAGACGGGTAGGCCCCGCAGCTACCGGTTGAACGGGATCCTGGTGTTCGCGATCGTGGTGATCGCGTGGGCGCTCGAGCTCACCGGAATGCCGCGCGACTGGTTCTACCGGTCCTCGATCTACGCCGTGGCCGGCGGAACGGTCTTCGCCACCATCTTCACGATCCTCGCGGTCTTCACCCAGCCGGAACGGAAGGGAAAGAGTCCCCTCCGGGCGCTTTGGGACGGGCGCGTCCTGGAGCTGCAGTTCTTCAACAACCGCTTCGACGTGAAGATGTACCTGTATGTCGTCGGCGGGACGATGCTGTCGCTCAACGCCATGTCAGGTGCCGCGTACCACTACGGACTCTTCGGCGAAGCCTCCAATCCGGGCGTCTTCCTCTTCGCCGCGTTCCTCACCTTCTATGTGCTGGACTACTTCGTCTTCGAGCGCGTCCAGCTGTACACCTACGACGTGATCCACGAGCATCTCGGCTTCAAGCTGATCTGGGGCGGCCTCATGGTCTACGGATGGCTCTACATCCTCCCGCTCTGGGGACTGGCCGTCCACCCGGACCCGGGGTTCGCCGCGCCATGGAAGCACGTCTGGCTCATCGGCGCGCCCGCGCTCTTCCTGGTCGGGTGGGGGATCACGCGTGGGGCCAACATGCAGAAGTACACCTTCAAGCGATGGCCCGACCGCAAGTTCCTCGGACTCATCGAACCCCAGTACATCGAGGCCGGCGACCGCAGGATCCTTTGCAGCGGCCTGTGGGGCGTGGCCCGCCACTTCAACTACCTGGGCGAGGGGTGCTTCGCCCTGTCCATCGCGCTGGTCTTCGGCCATTTCACCAATCCGTGGGCGTGGACGTACTTCGTCTTCATCGTCGGGCTGTTCATCTCCCGCCAGCGGGATGACGACCGGCTCTGCGCCGAGAAGTACGGGGCCGAGAAGTGGGCCGAGTACCGGGCGCGGGTGAAGTGGCGGATCATCCCAGGGGTCTATTGACGGGCCATGTTCCCCCGCGCGAGGCACGGCTGGATCGAGGTCGTCTCCGGCGTCATGTTCAGCGGCAAGTCCGAGGAACTCATCCGGCGCGTGCGCCGCGCCCTCATCGCCGGCCGCCGCGTCCAGCTCTTCAAGTCCCACCTCGACGACCGCTACGGCGGCGAGTTCCGCATCTCGTCCCACGACGGGCGGCAGATCGACGCCGAGCCCGTCTCCAACGCGGTCCAGGTCGCCGAGAAGGTCCTCCCGGAGACCCAGGTCGTCGCAATCGACGAGGCCCAGTTCCTGGACGACGGCATCTGCGAGGTCGTCGATGCGCTGGCGGACTGCGGAATGCGCGTCATCGTGGCCGGCACCGACATGGACTTCCGCGGCGAGCCCTTCGGTCCCATGGGGCTGCTCCTGGCGCGCGCCGAACGGATCGACAAGCTGAGCGCGATCTGCGTGGTGTGCGGCGATCCGGCGACGCGAAATCAGCGTCTCATCGACGGGGAGCCGGCGCCCGCGGAGGGGCCGACGATCCAGGTGGGAGGCGCGGAGAGCTACGAGGCGCGGTGCCGGCGGTGTCACGAGGTGCCGAAGCGGGACCGGGCGCAGGGGGAGTTGGTGCTGCGGGGGTCGGAGGGACCGGGAGGTCGTGCGGGGTGAGAAGGACAGCTGGTGCGCGACTATCTGTCAACTGCCGTTGACATAATGGCAACTGGAGTTGACATGATAACGTACGGTCCAGGGGAACCTGCGGATCAGCGTCCCGCCGACAGGCCGTCGACCCAAGCCGTCCAGGCTTCGACATCCGTGCCGAAATCCTCACCGCTGGCGGCTCTCAGGAATCTCACCGCCACCTCCCGGGTGGGCTCATGCTCGGCCCCGGCGTGCGCGAGGAGCAGATCCGGGTTTTCGCGAATCAACGATCGTGCGAACGCCGGATCAATGTGCGTCGCGACCAGGAGTCTCAGGGTATTCTGGAACGCGAACGGATTCGTGCCTCCGAGGAGCGCATGCAGAGGGGCGGGAACCGCGGACCAATCGAAGGGATCCAGCTCCCGGGTGATCAGGCCGTCGAAGATGCGCGCGGCCACCGCGAAGACCCGTCCATCCGAATCGGTCATCGCACCCACCAGAGCGTGCCACGACGTGTCGTCATCCATGAAGTTGCCCAGCACGAGGGCCGCGGTCACCCGCGCCAGCCACGCCGAGTCCCTGGCAAGCACCTCGTGGGCGAGGCGGCGGTCCACGTCGCCGTTCGCGCGGCTGAGCAGATCCCTCATCTGATCGAGCGCCTCGGGATCGGTACCGGTCATTTCGGCAAACTGACGCAGGTCGTCCCAGGGACCGCGAGCGTGGAGCGTGAACGCCGCAGCATCAAGCGTCCCCAGGTTCTCTCCGATCAGCGTCCTCAGCTCCTCCCAGGTCTCCGGCAGCGCGACGGTCTCGGTTCCCGCCGGACGGTAGCGGACGCGGCTGCTGTCCTCCACGCCCACCACGACCGTGTACCGCTCGGCGGAGGGGCTGCTCATGTAGCCGAAGGCCGCGGCATCGGCGAATCCGAGATCCAGTCTCATGACGGCGGCGCAGGCGTGGAACGGACGGTCGGGATCGAGTTCCCGGATCGCGTCGAACAGCTTCTGGGCCGTCCACTGCTGCAGCCCGATGAATTCGACGGGGCCTTGAGGTCCGGCGATGACCTGACCGGTGCCCGGGGCCGCCGCCACCCCCGCCAGTACGAACATTCCCGCTGCCAAGCGCAGGATCTTCATGGGACTCGCTCCTTTCCAGCCAGCCGTCCGTTTGTCCATCATCGAGACTTCGATTCCCTTTCACGACAGGGCCACGCACCGGACCCGCGACATCAAGGCGGTTCCATGACATTATAGACTACTGTCTGTTTCTTTGGGGATGCCTGTGCCTCCCAGGATGCACACGAGGTCCTTCTGAAGCGAGAGCGGGAGAATGACGATACCGGACCGAAGCTACTTCATCCTCGTTTTGACGGCAGGGATCGCGGCGTGCGGCGGCGATACCACGACGACCGCCGCCGACGTCCCCGTCCAGGTCGCGGACAGCGCGGGCGTGCGGATCGTCAGCTACGAGCACACGCCGACCACCCCACCCGCCTTCCGCCTCTCCGCAGAACCCCGGTACCGTCACGGCGCCAACCCGGATGACTACGCCATCCAGGAGGTCAGCGCCGGCCGCCTCCTGCCGGACGGCAGCGCGGTCGTCTACGACCAGTGGAACGTCGAGCTGGTCGTGCTGGGGCAGGACGGCGCAACGTACGAAGTGCTGGCCGCCGAAGGTGAGGGGCCAGGGGATGTGGGCCACATCAATGCGCTTTTCGTTCCGGGGCAGGACAGCATCCTGGCGGCTGACCTCAATCTCGGCCGAATGACGCCCTTCGCCGGAGACTCCGTCGCGCGCACCACGAACGTCCGGGTCCCAACCTACCTCGGTGTGAAGGGGATCGATTCATCCGGCGAGTTGCTGCTGGCCACTCGCTGGGGTCCGTCGGATTTCGACCAGGCATGGCTCCGCGGGCACATGGTCCGGTTCGATGTACGGACCGGAGCTGCCGACACGGTCGCTTCGTACGATTTCATGCCGCGCATCCCGCCGGGGCTCGAGTGGGATCCGATCCGTGCTGCCGGCGAGGTCACGGTCGCCGCCGGACACTTTGTCCAGGTCAGGTCTGACAGGGCGGAAGTTGCCTGGCATCTGCCGGACGGGACCCTGACTCAGATCGTCCGATGGCCGGCCGAGCCCGCACTTCTGACCGAGCAACTGCTGGAACCCATCGAGGCCGAGCACCGAAAGAGCGTCCGCATGCACGACCCCAATCTTCCGGATGCTCGTATCGCACAGGTCGCGCGGGCAAACATGGCCGCCTATCGCGCCAGCATCGGCCGGCCGCTACCGCTCTTCAGCTCCCCCTTCGCCGACGACGAGGGGAGGGTGTGGCTGCCTTCCTACCAGGCAGGGGGAGAGCTGACCGCCGTGCCGCCGTATCTGGTGATCGGGCCGGATGGCGTGTGGCTGGGGACGGTGGAGGCGCCGCCCGGGTTCCGGATTCTGGATGTGGCCGGCGGGATGGTGCTCGGGGTGGAGCTGGACGAGATGGATGTGGAGAGTGTGGTGGTGTATGAGCTGGTGGGGGGATAGCGGAGCTGACCGCGCGAGTCCGCTTCAGAACAACGTTTCCAGCGCCTCCGGTGGCGTGATCGCCGGAATCGGCGACAGGTACTTCCTGGCCAACGCCTCGTAGCGGGGATCGTCACGCTCTGCCGGGCGGAACCGGCCTCTCCACCGCGAAGCGAAGGACGGCTCCGCGCCAAGCATCTCCTCGCGCAACCTCTGTTCGATCAGCGCAGACAGCGACACGCCACGCGATCGTGCATACCGCTTCGCAGCGACGACGACCTCCGGGTCGACGGTGAGTGTGAGCTTCTGCTTCATGGGTGCTCCACCGGCACGATCCTCGCCCGCACGACGTAGGGCACGTCCAGCTCGTCGCTTACCACCGCCAGGAACGTGTCGCCCACGACGACCGGGGGCAGCCAGGGGTACACCTCGAGGCTGCCGGCCGTCACCGTTCCCAGGTAGGAGCCGTCGCTCGACAGCACATCGTAGTCAATCCCTCCGCTCAGGTTCGGAATCGCGACCCAGACGTTCCCCTCCGCCGAGGTGAAGATGGATTCCAGCGCCGGCTTCACGTCGGGGATTCGGGACCAGTCCATCTCGTTCGTGACACCCGATTCCCGGAGATCCTCCCGGATTACGGCGATCGCCGAATCGCGCTCCGCCGCGGTGACCGGCACGGGGGGACGCTCGGTGACGACAATCAGGGTCGTGTCCCCGCCGAGTGCGTGTTTTCCGAGGCGATAGCCCGGGTCGGCCTCCCTCCCCGTCCACATCTCGCCCGCGCGATCGATGTGAGTGGAGGCGCCCGCATAGTAGGGGATCCCGTAGTAGCCCCATCCGCCATCGGGCGTTTCGAAGTAGAATGCCCCCGGAGCGTCTTCGCGATCGCGTTCCTCGGACTCGCGCGCTTCAGAGCGGAAGATCGAATCGATCTGCGTCATCGTGGAATTGTAGACCCGCAACAGTTCTCTGCGGGGGGCGTCGCTCGTAATCGAGGGCTTCAGGATGTGGCCGTCATCGGTCATCGTCCCTCCCCAGATGAAACCCCGGCGCAGGTATCTGTACCGAAAGGACTCCACAAACCCGTCGACCGGATCAAAGACCGACATGCGCGCGCCACGCGGATCCGCCGACCAGATGCGCCCCCGGGGATCCAGCATAAGCCCGGTCGCGTCGACGAATTCGCCGGGCCCCTCGCCCGGGCGCCCGTGCGTCGCGACGTGTGACCCGTCCGCCCCGAAGACGCGAATCTCCTGAGCCTGCGAGTCCAGAACGGCGAACCCGCCTCCGGGGAGCGCCACCAGGCCCTTCAGTGCCGCGAAGGATTCCGGCCGGCCCCCCTCCAGGGAGCCGACTCGCAACTCCTCGACCAGCGTCAATGTCGGTGACGGGTTGGCTGAGGGTGTATTGGTTACGAGGATGGCTCCGGAGGGGAGCGTCTCCCGGACGGTGCTCCAGTTGGAAGGGGGGCCCGAGGACTCGCAAGCGGGGCTGGCGACCAGGATGCCGGCAAGGCAGGGCATCGCGATCGCGAGGGGGATTCTGGTCGCTGCATTCATGGTGTCTCTCCATTCCGGTGCGCCGGGCGCGTCAATGGCCGGCCGGGATTGGCTCCGCCCGTCTATCCTGTTGGAGGATCAATCCGCGTGCAGGGTTGGCTGGTCTTACCTCTGGGCCGGTGAAACGACAACCGGAGTTGTCAGAATGTCAAGTGGAGTTTACATAGAGGATTGAAGCGGCAACGATAGGAGCACTGTCGCCAACCCCTTGAGCCACAACAAATTGGATGCGATCCGACTACCGTCGGCGGGGTGATGACGAAGCCAGGGCGGCAACGTCTACGCCAGCGGTCCCCTGCGAAGGAGCATCGCATCATGTTGAAGAAGAAACGGAAGCACCGGAGTTCGATGAGTCGCCCCCGGAGCTTTCTCACGCTCGTTGCCCTGGCCGCCGTAGCATGTACGGAGACGGCACCGGTGCCTGACGGTGTTTCCGGAACCTACGTCGGTACAGCCGCCATCCGCTCGGGAGCACCGAACGCCACGGCCCCAGACACCGTTGGCACTCCGGACACCGCCAGCTACACGCTTCGCATCCGGGAGTCCGATGGACTCGCTTACGGCGTGTGGACCATAGCGGGCGACACCGCCCAACCGACCGACCCCTGGGACGCCGTCATCACCGGCGACTACACCGATGGGCGGATGGTGCTCGAATACCATTCGCCTACGTTGGGCCAATGCCATCTGGCGGGGACCATCGTCGATGCCCTCTACATGGCCGAGCACAGGTGCGAGTCGGATTGGAGCGCCGCCGACACGCTGCGGCTGACGTGGATACCCAGCGTATGCCCACCCGGATCGGAGGTCTGGAGCGGTTTGTCGGTGTGTGATGAGGGCGAGCGTGAAGGTTACGACCGGGACGCCTTCGGCACTGGCTACAGGTCGCTGGAGGATGAGATCATTGCCGGACTGCCGAAAAACGCGGACAGCACCCAGGTCTACACACCCTACACGTGCAAGCTGTTCGACATCGAGGAGGACGGGACCGCCGCCACCGACATAGACCACATCGTGGCCCTGGCGGAAGCCTACGACTCCGGGCTCCGGGAAGACCTGTACAGGGACTTCGGCAAGGACCTGGCCAACCTGACGGTTGCCGATCCCACCGTGAACCGGCACCGGAAGTCCGATCGGGACGCGGCGGAATGGCGGCCGGCGCGGAACGCGGGCTGGTACGCCGCCAGCATTGTGGCCGTCAAGGTGAAGTACGGTCTGTCCGTGAATCCCGCCGAACGCGATTCGTTGGCCGCGTTCCTTGCCGCGGATACCAGCCGCGTGGTGACCTGCCCGTGATCGGCGGGTGGTTGCGGCCGGCTCCTGCGTTGCGGTCGTGACGCGCTGGAGCAGAAATTCCGGGCTGTCATGGCCACGAACCCTACGATCAACGGTGATGCCCCAGCCGGCCTGGGTGGCTGGCTGCTGTGCTACCTCTGCGCCTCCATCCCCTACCTGCTCTTCCATTCGGCGGGCCTGTCGGGGCTTTTCGGCTACCCCCTCTGGCTGCTGGTCGCGATCTTCCTTGTCCTCGCCTCGCCGCTCGCCCTCATCCTCCTGAAATCGCCGCGGGCCCCGCGGTGGAACGTGGTCGCGCTGTGGGTCGTCGCTCTCTCGATCACGCTGCGTGCCGCCGCCGTTCCCTTCACTCGCCCGGGCGCCGAGGCGGCAGATCGCAGGAGTCCGGAGGAATGGGCCGCCGCGATCGCGATCCTCGTGGTGATCGTGGCCGTGTCGCTGGCATGGGCGACGATCTGGACGGCGTATTTCCGTCGATCGGTGCGGGTGCGGAACACCTTTTTGCCGCCGGGGGCGGATTGATGTGTGGATCACGCGGGGGAGGACGGGGTAGAAGAAGGATGATGGAGGCCAGAAGGGGGATTTTGCGGTCGTCCTCCGCCTAAACGAACTCGGGGTGCAGTTGGTGGAGTTGCGGAGGATCGTGATGTCCCAGACCTATCGGCTCGGGAAGGATCTATTGGCTATGTGTGCACAATCTTGCTATTTGATTGTCAAATATTGCTGACTGCCGATCGCAGTACAACCGGGACGCTTGACACACAGGACAAATGGGGAATAGGTTGTCCGAATTGACATTTCCGCTTGGGAGGCGAGTGACATGGGTACGTGGGAAGCCATCGCAAAGAGAAATACACAACCGGCACGCGGCTGGGCACCAGCATCGGCCGAGGATGGAACGGGGTGTTGGCCGAGTGCTGGAGCCACTCAGAAGGGGATCTCGGCGAGGTTCAGGTTCGCGATACGGAGGTTATCGTCCTGCTTCAGGGCCGGTTGCACGTCAGGCGGCGCGGCGACGGCCAGTTGCAGCATTGCAATGCGGTCCCGGGCACGATCTGGCTTTGTCCCGATGGGGTTGAGGAAGACATGATTCGCCTTTACGGCGAGGTTCAGGAGAGCATTCACCTCTTCCTTCCCGCCTTGCCGCTGTCGCAAACGGTGGTTGGGGAAACCGGGGTCGATCCCGACACCGTCGACCTGCACTACCAGGGCGGCTTTCGCGATCCCCTGATCGAGCACATTGCCTGGGCGATCCGTGCCGAGATGACCAACCCGGCACCCGCCGGAAGGTTGCTGGTCGAGACCTTGGCCGCCGCACTCGCGGTTCACGTGGTCCGGCAGTATTCCAACCTGGCGCCCGCTTCGATATCGCTGCCGTCGGCACGCGGCGCGCTCGATCACCGGCGCCTGCGGCGCGTCACCGATTTCATCGAAGCGGAGCTCGGCGAGGACCTTACGATCGAGGCGCTTGCGAAGGAAGCTTTACTCAGCCCGTTCCACTTCGCCCGCGCCTTCAAGGGGGCGACCGGGACGGCGCCGCACCGCTACCTGACCCACCGCCGGATCGAACGCGCGAAGACGCTGATCGGCGAGGGCGAGCTTCCACTGGCCGAGGTCGCCGATGAGTGCGGATTCTCTTCCCAGGCCCACTTCACCCGGCGGTTCAAGCACTTCGTCGGCACCACGCCGGGCGAGTACCGAAAGATCTCCAGGCGCTCCGACACGTCGGGTTGGCAGTCCCGGGAAGGATGGGCGTGACGGCAGGGCAGTCGATTCGACGATTGAACGACACGGCGATGTCCTGTCCATGATCGTGAGGGGGCGAGGCGTCGATTCCGCCATGTCGGCTGTCAGAGATGCGGTGCGAAGAGCGACCAGGAAGACCGACCGGGCCGTGATCCTGGACATGGGAGAACACCCCTTCATCAGCGACTGGGGGCTGCGGACCATCTCCCTGATCGCGCGCGACCTCGGCAGCCGGGATACGAAGCTGGTTCTTTGTGGTCTTTCCGCCCGTGTTCGCGACAAGATCAGGAGCACCGGTTTCGAGCAGCTGCTGTCGATCCACGAGACGAAGGAAAAGGCGCTGGAGGGTGAGGCGGAAGTGCCGACCTAATCAGGCGCATCCGGCGATATCGCCGGGCCGCGGGTTTGGAACAGCCAACCGGTCCTTCAGTACAACACTACCAGCGCGTCCGCCGTCGTGATCGCCGGGGCAGTGAGGGAGGTCGCTTACCCGGCGGATCGTCTCTGTTCGGTCCATGTGCACCATGCGCAGGAACTCGCTGGTCCGGTCGAAGAGCTGGTACGCCGTGTGGCCGATATCCCCCACGACAACCGTTCCGTCGCGGAAAACCCCGTAGCTGCGAAGCTGTCTGAACTCGCCCGGCCCGTCGCCCACCGATCCGAACTCGCGCACGAAGGTGCCCGCGCGGTCGTAGATCAGGATGCGCAGATCGGGGCTGCGCTGCCGGGCGCGCGGTCGAAGACGTAGAGGTTGCCCGTGGCGTCGAAGGCGACCTTGGGGATGGTCGCGAACATCTCCCAGGGCTCGCCGTCGAGGAAGAGTTCCCGGAAGGTGGGGGGGAGGTGGTGGTCGCTGGGGGGAGTTGGATGACTTGCTGGGCGGTGAGGAGGGTGGGGGTGAGGAGGGTGGCCGCGAAGAGCAAGGGGGGGAGGAGGTGGCGGATGGGGGTGGACGGCATGTTGGGGTCGCTCCTGCTCATCGGGGGGCCGAGTCTCTCCGACGCGCGCCGGGATCGACCGGGGGACGATAGCGCTCCACGGTCACCTCGTCTTCCCGCCGCCGGGTACGGGCGATGTCGTAGGACGACTGCATGCGCATGAGTGTCTCCATCTTCACGCTGAACGCCTTCTCAATGCGTAGCGCCATGATGCCGGACATGTCCGACCGGCCGTTCAGGAGCATCGACAGGGCCGGGCGCGAAACACCGAGCGCCTTCGCCGCGGCCGTCACCGTGAGGCCATGGGGCTCGATCACCTCGGTCCTCACGAATGCACCGGGATGAGGGGGTTTCGGCATGCGCATCTTGGGCTTCGGGTTCCTGGAGATCTTCGGATCTTGACCGTATAGTGTCACGTAACGGTTTACGGTAGTCAAGGGCCAATCGGCCTACCCGCTAGTGACCTTGCGTCGCCGTCATCCCGAATTGAACGGCCTTCACCGGCGCTCACCCCTTCAATCAACTCGTCCCGTTCCAGGGTGAGTCTTTCCACCTCCTCCATCAGCTCAGTGATCCGGGCGTTCTTTCTCTCAATCTCCGTTTTCAAGTAGGCGACTTGGTCTCGCAGTTCGGCGACCCTCGATCTCTTCTGTCGCTTCTCGCCTGCCGCTTCCCCGGCGTTCTTCCGAGCCTCCGCCGCAGCCATCTTTCTCGCCTTCGCCGCCAGTGAACGGAGCGTTTCGGATCCTGTGGCCAGTTCTTCACCGTGCCCTGCCCGAATCTGCGCCTTCACCCGTTGAATCGTTCTTGTGCTCACGCCCGCCCGTTCAGCTGCGGCCTCGTTGGATAAGGGCGACACTGTGTCGCCCTTATCCGGAGCCCCAGGCCGATGAGCCGGCATCCACTCGACCGCGAGCAACACGACAGCCGCCCGCTGCTCCGCCGTCATGTGGCGACGATGCGCGTTCTTTCCCAGGACGTATTCCACCAGTTCCACGCCGTCCGGGAGGACTCGCGTCATGGGGTCACGCTCCAGCAGCTGGCAGGCTCGGTAGCGATGCCACCCGTCTACGATTTCCTGGCCGATCACATCGATCGGCTCGAGCTGCCCCTGCTCTCGAATATCATGGACCAGGGCGTTGAAGGAATCCGCGTCCATGTCACCACAGAGGGACGAAAGGGGGTGGCGGGAGAAAACTCGATCGGTCATTCCTCTTCTTCCGGTTTGCCTGAATGCCCACCTCGCATCGTGATCCGATTGCGCTAGGATGGGTGTTGGTGGGGGGTGTGTCAAGCTGCGGACGGGCCCGCGAGCACTTGCCAGTGGAAAATGCGAACGCCAACTAGGGGGTCGCGCCAAGCCCGCATCCTGCGAATGATGCGCACGCAGAAGTCCTCGACCAGAAAGGAGGTTGGGACCACAGTGTCAACCTGGGCTCGGACAAGGCCGGGACTCAGGTGACCTACCGTACTTGTACAGGATGCTTCCGTCGGCCCTCAGCATGTCTGGCTCCTTGCCCATTCAGATCCATCCCCATCCTCAGTCTCACCCGCTATCGGACCCGTCCCGGGCGTTCCCACTTGCCAACATGTGCTATAGACGCGCATTGTAATACCGTCTCAATGGTGAATAGACTGGATGAGATTCGAATGCGATGCCTGATGAGTCTGCATGATTCGGCCCTCGGTCAAATGGATGCTTCCACGCCAACGAGTTCCTGCGACCCCACACCCTACGGGAACCCGCACGGCTCACAGCAATGCTCTCCCGCCGTTCGCCGTAAAAGCGGAGTCGCGCCCTTACCGTTAGACGACCGGGCGAGCGACGCCACCGCCCCTACTCCTGGCCCCAGACAGCCCGTTCCGCAATCAAGGACTTCCTAGCCATGACCCGCCCCAACGTGACGCAACGCGTCGAACATCCGGCTACTCCCAAGGGCCACCGACCGGTAGGGATGTTCCAACAGTATCCCGGCTTGCCATTTGTCCTCTGCTTCGTTCTCGGGTGTATCGTCTTCTTCGAGTTGTATTGGTCTTTTGCTCACTATCCTCAGTTGGTACAACACGGCGCGGTTACACGTCATCAAATCGGATGGTGGTTGAGCTTTGCTTGGGGAGCCTTTGTCCTTTACGTAGGTCAGCCGATCGTCAAAGGGAAACTTTCCATCCTGACAACCCCAAGGCGCTATTTGAGCGACCATAGTGTGGCAATATTCCTCCAAGCGCGAACCGCTTTGTCGATGTTCATCGCGGCAGGGCTACTGTACGTGGCCATCTTCTTCTCCCCAATGGTGCACTTGGTCTATGACACGCATGCGTCCGTGCGTTCTCCACGACCATCGGTGCTGGCCGCTGGCCATGTGCGATACTTTACAAACGGGACTATTTCTCTTTATCCGGAAGAGGCTGATAACGTCCTCGTTACGGATGGAAGCGGTGTCTACACACTCGCACTGCGACCTACTGATGCACGGCGAATGATCCCGTTTTTTACTCACAAGGAGATCGACGTATCCAGGGTACTTCCAACTCAACGGCTCGTTGTGAAGATTCTTGACCACAGAGAGGCTTGGCTATTCACGATTCGATTCGATGATAGCGATATTGACCAGGCTGCCGTGACCCCTGGCACACCGGGCTCGGGCGTCTCCACCTGGCGGGAACTTGTCGATACCATCCTTACAGAACTGGCTACGGACTCCGTCGTTCGGCTGCTGGCCAAGAGGGATGGCGTGTTGACGATTGGGAGTAGGGTCTATCAGTACAAGTACGGGGTAGGCACTTCGGAAAACACGCTTGAGATCATCATGCCTCAGGTTCAATCTGTGATTGCTACACAGCCCATTAGCGCGCTTGGAGTCCTTGGAGGTATGTCCCCAGACGAGAGGGATGCGGACATCGAGGTGTTTGCTAGAGATATCAGCGGCCTTTCTCCCGATAGTAGGGAGGGACTGTTTCTGGATCTATTGCAGGCACCCACTGTCGCGACGTCGTTGCGTGGCACAACCGCAAAAAGGCTGAGCGCGCTGGAGTACATTGAGGACGTAATTTCCCTTGGCATCGATGGGTATCTCAGCACTGACGCGAAAGCTCCTCTTCTGTGGGACATTGTTAAGTACAATCTGGTGGTGGATGCCCAAGGTCCTGTAATGGTGGCAGCGATGAGGGCAGCGGAGAGACTGAGTCGTGGCGAAGACTCGCTTCGGGATAGTCTTTTGGTTGAGATCAATAGGTTTGTGGAGAAGCTTGGCAATGGCAACAATGCGTCAAAGGTACAGATGGTGCGGAGCATCCTGCGATTTGTCGATGACGATACGGATGGCAGATCCGTGGAAATAATCGTGAGTACCCTGGCGAAACTGTATCATAGCGTTAGCTCTCTTGAGTCCACGCGGTTGGCGATCGAGGGGGCGATACTTGATCGGCGCATGGAGCTCGAAAAGGATGAAACGAGGAAGATGCTTCGTGCGGTCTACGTGGGTGGCTCAGGCTAGGTGTGATGGGCCGAACTGGGTGTTTCGAGTTGCCATCCTGCGTGGCAGGTGATAGCTACCGGGACTCGGGGACACCTAGAGTGCACCCGTTTTCTGGGACTTCACCGAGAAATCAAACCTCCGTCCGCGTGGGCGGCATCCAGCAACCGTTCTTGTACCCGTGCCGTGATGCAGTCCCTCCTCGCACTCTCCCCAAACTTGACGGGGTTCACGTTCTCGGAACTCGCTGCCAAGGGCGACTCGACCAGAGAATACCGGTCATCCTCGAACAACCCGGCGACCTGCGACACTCCAGGCAGGCCCCCTCTAGGCGGCTGGTCGGCAGGATTCCCATGTTCACGCCGATGAGTCCCCCCGCTCCCCCGTATCCCCCCCCAGAATCACGAAGTCCCGCCGGTCACGGTACAGGTGCGCACGGTTGATGACGCCCGCACCCACCCCACGGGCGACCTCACCACACTCCACCATGATCCAGTACTTGTAGTCTCCCAGGAACAGGTACGGACGCGTCTGGTGGAAGAACCGGCACTCGACCCCCTCTCCCCGCTCGATCCGCTCGCAGAACGCCGCGAGCAATTCCTCCTGACCGTCCCTCCTGACGACCACGTACTCGTGGGGCCACGAGTCGCGATAGGTGACGGCCTCGCGCCACGGTGCGTCGGCGATCAGCTCCATGATGTGCGGCCGCTGCCGCGTCTCGTTCTCCACGTCCCCTCCTCGTCGGGCTGACTGGCGTATGGCTTTTCAACTCGGAGTTGACAACTATACCACGTCACGTGTATATTGTCAACCATCGGTCCCCCGAAAGAGAGGAAGCACGCCATGTTCGGACAGCGACTTCGGCTCGCCCGCAAGCGAGCGGGCCTTTCCCTGCGGGCCCTGGCCGAGCGGATGGACCCCAAGGTCACCGCGCAGGCCATCAGCAAGTACGAGGCGGGCAGGATGATGCCCTCTTCGGCCGTTCTGGCTGCCCTCGGCGAGGCGCTCGACGTTTCGCTGGACTTTCTCATGAGCGACCGGATCGAGGTCCTCGACGGACTCGTATTCCGCAAGGGCCCGGGCACTTCCGCCCGCGACCGGGCCCGGGCCGAAGCCGTCCTGATCGACAACCTCGAGCGGTATCTGACCATCGAGGAGGTTCTCGGCATTCCGCCGGCGGGCGACCGTTTCGGGGATTGCCGCTGCGACTGTGTCGCCACCGAAGCCGAGATCGACGAGCGTGCCGACGGGCTCCGCGAGGCGTGGGACCTGGGGATGGATCCGGTGCCCAGCCTGTGCGCGCTGCTGGAGGAAAAGGGGATCAAGGTGGTCGAAGCCGACCTTCCCGAGCGCATCAGCGGGCTGGCGTGCCGGGCGATGCGGCAGGGTAGGGTGGTCGCCGATGCGGTCGTGGTGTCCACGCGGACGACCGTGGAACGGAAGCGCTTCACCCTGGCCCACGAACTCGCACACAAGATCATCCGGTCGACGGGGAATCCGGGCATCACGCTGGAGAGGGCGATGGATCGCTTCGCGGGGGCGTTCCTGGTGCCGGGGCGGGATCTGCTCGAGAAGGTCGGGGCGAGGCGGCGGCGGGTGACATACTACGAGATCGCGCGGCTCAAGCATGCCTATGGGGTGTCGGCGGCGGCGATGCTGGTGCGGCTTGGGCAGGTCGGGGTGCTCAAGGCTTCCGCGGTTCGGCGGGCGTTTGCGACATTTGCGCGGGGCTGGCTGACGACGGAGCCGGAGCCGATGGGTGACGAGCAGGGGTTTGGGGCGTTCGAGAGGCCGCAGCGGTTCAGGCGGCTGGTTTGGCGGGCGGTGGGGGAGGAGCTGATCTCGCCGGTTCGGGGGGCGGCGCTGCTGGGGGAATCGCTTGAGGTGGTGGAGTGGCAGGTCAGTGGGCCGGGGGTGGTGAGGGGATAGGCTCCCGGTCACGCACTATCGTTCGTAAGAGCTGTACGCCATTCGAATGACCTCTCCCGCCAGCTTCCCGCGGACATCGAAGTTGCGAAAGTTCGCCCATCCCTCGTTCCACAGTTCGTCGCTCGCCATCCAGTTGTCCCACCAGAACACGCCGTCGATCACGCCCGGGTGGGCCCCCATCGTGTTGATCAACGCCTGATAGATGTTCGCCTGGGTCTCCCTCCCGTCATCCAGGCCGTTGGCGTTCCCGTCGGTGAATTCGAAGCGCTTTCCCTGCTCGGAAGTGTCGTCCGGCCGAAAGGGTGCCGTGACGACATCCATCGCCCCGTTTTCGAGGAATACCACCGGCAGATCCCGGTTTCTCTCCGCAAGCGGAATCAGATAGTCGCCGAATATCCGCTCGTAGGCCATCTCCAGGCTTGCGACATCCATGACCGATGAAGGAGGCGAATCCGCGAGGCTGAACCACGCACTGACACCCACGACATCGAGACCCAGGTCTCCCCACAGGCAATGGGAACCCGGCCCGTAGAACTCGGGGGTCTGGAGCACGTCGTAGTGCATATCGTAGGTCACGAGGCCGGAGTAGACGCCGCGTACCCGGTCCACCATCGCTTGCAGCTCGTCGGCGAAATCGTTGATCATGTGACTCCGCCAGGGGCGCGTTCGGAAGAGCCTGTCAGTCTCCGTGCCCAAAGAGAACATCCGGGCACCCTCTTCCTCCGCGATCCTGGCGAAATGCACCGCCTGCTGCGTATAGGTCTCCCAGAATTCGGAGACGAACCGGTCGTGCTCGGGGTGATCCGGGCGCCAGGGCCAGTACTCCGGCAGCACACCCCCACCCGGATCGCCCGGATACCCGAGCTGCCAGCGCCTGGCCGGGCGCGCGGAGTTCGCACTCTCATGGTCGTTGAATGCAAGAGTGACGTATACGTCGATGTCCTCCGCGGTCAGGTCTCGAATGATCTGTCTGATCGCGCCATCCGAAAAAGCGCTGTCGGCGAATTCGACGGTACTGTCCATGCTATCGTCGAAAGAGAGCTCCACGGAGATGCCGACCCAGTTGACATACAGACTCTTCAGCCACGCGATGTAGTCCGGCGGCACGATCGGGGCGGTCCCGGTCCATTCCCGCACGACTGTTTCGTTGGTACCCCAGTTCCCCGATGCGTGAATGGCTCGCAGGGGAACGTCCACCATTACCCCAGGCGCCGAGGTCGGATTACCGCATTCGTACAGTCCGGGGGCCGTCGCCGAGAACTCGGCCCGCAGGTCGTCGAGCGCGGTGGCCGCCAGAGACTGCGTGCGCACATTGCCCAGCGTCCAATCGGTCGACGCGAGGCCCGCCTCATCGCTGGCGACCACGGGATTGCTGACCGAGCCGTTCCCCTCACCGGGCGTGAAGGCTACCTGGACACCGGCGACTCCCGTACCGCCCCGGTCCTCCGCCCTGACGACCAGCGGCTCCGGCAACGTCTGTCCCTGGACCCCTTGCTGATTGTCCCCCGAAACGATCACCAGAGCGATCGGCCGCTGGGCCACGATCATGGTTGCGCTGACCGACCGTTCCTCCGACGAGACCGTCACCTGAGCACTCCCGTTGCCCACGGCCGCCACCAGTCCCGTTTCGTCCACAGTCGCGACCGACTCGTCGTCCGAGGACCAGGTGAACTCCGCGCCCTCCACCACGTGCCCGTTCGCATCCCTGGCGACGGCCGACAGACGCACCGTGTCCCCGATCGCAACCAGCGTATCGACGGACGGCGACACGACAACTTCCGCCACCACCTGCTGCACGCTCACCTCCGCCCTCGCGGTCACCGGTCCGGCTGAAGCCGTCACGATGGTGCTTCCGTTGCCCGTCGCGGTGACCAGCCCCTGGTTGTTGACGACCGCCACCGATCCGTCGCTGCTCGCCCACGTGACTGTGACGCCGGTCATGACCTGGCCGTACTGGTCACGAACCGTCGCGGTCAGCCGCAGGCTCTGGTCGAGTGCATCGAACTCCGCCGACTCAGGTGAAATGGTGATCGCCGAGGGTACCGGCGGCTCCGGCCCCTCGTCGCCTCCGCATCCCATCCCGAAATAGGCCGAAGGTATCGTGAGTGCGAAGACGAGTAGGAGGCTTCTTGCAAGAGGGGTTGTGAGAAAGCCTCGCATTGTTTCCTCCCTGGCTGTGCGGAGGTGGTCCGTTTCGTTGGGCGGTCCGAAGGGAAAAGCTAAGGTGGATTCCCGGCTCGTTTCCAGAACCCCCTCGGTCCCTTGCGTCAGACAGGGGTGGAACACCTTCGATGTAGAGGCGGGAATGCGGGGTCGACCGAGGGAGACGCGGAGGGTTGTTGGTCACCCTCCTGTAATGTCCACTTTCCAAAATGGAAACTGGAGCTGACGGTCAACGAGGGCTCCGTAACCATTTCGCCATGGCAACCCACTATGATTCGACCCACCACAGGCGATGAGCCTCTTTGCTCCCCGCCGGGCGGGCAAGACCGAATTCCTGGTTCGGGACCTGGCGCCGCACGCCGAGGCGCGGGGACATCGCGTAGTCTACGCATCGTTCTCGCGGGCGCCGCTCAGCCCGCTGGCGGTGCTGCTGGACGCTCTTGACCAGCGGCATGAGCTGGGCGAACTGGCGGACAGGATTCGCACGCCGGCCTCGAAAGCGTCGCCGAAGTTGGAGTTCTGGGCATCCCTTCCGGGAACCGGGACGGGAAGCGTGCCGGAGATCAACCGTGCCGGGACGGGTGAACCGCCGGTCGGCCTGGTCCTGCACCTTGGCGATCTACTGGAACGGGCCGCCGAGACAGGCAGGCCGACGATCCTGCTGCTGGACGATGTGCAGGAGCTGGCCCGAAGCGATGACAACGTGTTCCTAGCAGCCATGCTCAAGACCGCTATGGAAAGGCACCGGACAGGACTCAGAGCGGTGTTCACCGGATCCCGCGCGGGCCTGGCGAAACTGTTTCTGGATCGGGAAGCCCCACTCTTCCACTACGCCCCGATCATTGAGCTCGCCCCGCTCGGTGAGGGGTTCGTCGACCATCTCGTGGCCGTTTTCCGCAAAACGACAAGACGAACCCTGGATCGCAATGAAATGCTCGGCGCCTTCGACCATCTTCATCGCAATCCCTACTTCATTCGCCAGCTCGTTCAGACGATTCTGTACGACCCGGATCAGACGGTCAGCTCGGCTCTTGAGGGCATCGAGGAACATATCGCTGCGGATCTCGGCTACCCGGCGACATGGTTGGATCTCACCCCGATTCAGCGCGAAACCGCGCGCGCCCTGGCGACGGGTGCTCCACGGCCGTTCAGCCGGGACTTTCGCGCGGCGCTGGGGGCCGCTTTGGGAAGGGGTGCCCCAAGCGCTTCAAGTGTGGAGGCGGCGCTTCAGAGGCTGGAACGGCTCGGCATCGTCGACATCGCGAGAGAAGGGTGGGAGATTGCGGATCCGGGGTTTGGCGGGTGGATTGCTGGTCAGGAGGACGGGGGGACGTGAGGTCAGCGAATCTGCCGTTGTCCGGCGGCTGGGCCGTCAATCCGGGCCGCGTTCATGGCGCCTGCGGCAATCTACCCGACCAGTTCGATCCGCAGGCTGAGGCCGAGGACCTTCGCCGCCGCGGTCAGCGTGTCCAAGCGGATGTGGTCGTTGTCCGGATCGAGGATGCGGTCCAGCTGGCTACGGCTCGTGCGCATCGCCCAGGCCATGGCGCTCTTGCTCATGTGCCGTCTTTCCATGGCCTGGTGCAGCTGCCACGCCAGAACGCGCTTGACCGCAACGGCGCGGGTTTCTTCCAGGATTGAGTTCCGCCAATCGTACCTCATAAGGTACAGTGTCGCCCGTATGTCCAAGATCTTGGCGACCGAGTACGCCCTGACCCCGCTTGACCCCGGAGCTACAATGAACCCATCACACCGCGCCGACCCGGTCGTCGGCCGCACCCACACCAAGAAGAGGAACCGAATGCGATACAAGCTGCTGGGAAGAAGCGGGCTCCGCGTGTCGGAGGTCTGCCTGGGCACCATGATGATGTCGACGGAGTCGCCCAGCTCCGCGGGACCCGAGGAGAGCCGCCGGATCCTCGAGGCGTTCGCGGACAGGGGCGGCAACTACTTCGACACGGCCAACGAAGTCTACAGCGGCGGTCTCAGCGAGCGGATTCTTGGGGACTTTGTCGCTTCCGAGCGCCATCGCTACGTCGTGACGACGAAGTACACCAACACCCTGTACAGCGCCTTCGACCCGGGCATCCGGGACCATCCCAACGCCGGAGGCAACCACAAGAAGAGCATGGTGAATTCGGTCGAAGGGAGCCTCAAGCGCCTCGGCGTGGACTACATCGACCTGCTCTGGATTCACTTCTGGGAGTACAGCACCGACATCGTCGACGTGATGCGCAACGTCAACGACCTCGTGCAGCAGGGCAAGGTCCTGCACTTCGGCCTCTGCAACACGCCGGCCTGGGTGGTGGCGCGCGGGCAGACCGTGGCCGAGCAGAGAGGCTGGGAGCCGATCTCGGCGCTACAGTACCAGTACAACCTGGTCTCGAGGGACCTGGAATTCGAGATCATCCCCTGTGCCCGCGCGCTCGGAATCAGCATGAACGCGTACTCGCCGCTGGCCGGCGGCTTCCTGACCGGCAAGTACACGCGTGGCGACAGCACGGAGAGCCGGCGCTTCGACAGCGAGTTCTTCAGACAACTGGCCTTCCAGTTCGACGAGAGAGCGTACGACATCGCCCGCAAGGTGGACGAGATCGCCGACCGCCTCGGCACCAGCTCGGCCGCGGTGGCCCTGGCGTGGGTGCGCGACCGCGGCGTGATCCCGATGATCGGGGCCCGGAAAGTCTCCCAGATCGAGGACAGCCTGCAATACCTGTCACTCACCCTGCCGGACGAGGACATGCAGGCGCTGAGCGAGGCAAGCGCCCCCGTTCTGCCCTGGACGTACCACCTCCTCCATGGCGACGAGATCCGGATACGCCAACTCGCCGCCGGCGGCATGCTGGACGCGATCGACAATGAGCACTTTCCGTTTTGACTGTCTGGGGCTTTTTCCATCATGGGGTTCATGGTCGAGCGACCGGACGGCACGGCGTGGGAAAAGGTCGAGTCAGTGCTGTCCAAGCTGGCCAGCCCAAGGAACTTCACCAACCATTTGGTCGCGCGATCCGTGCTGCGCGACTACTGGTCCCGGCTGGCCGAACAGGTTCGGGAATTGGACACGGGTCAGTAGCTTGCACCCCAAGGAGATCCTTCACGGCTACTCAATCGTTCGCGTCACCTTGGATGATCATCGGTACGACACCCTGGGCTGACGCTCGCCGCGTCCCCTATGAGCCAACGCCAGTCGGGTCTCCCGGACGGTGGGGACTCGGGACTCGAGCTCGGAATCCACTTCGTAGTCCTCTTCGCGGCCGGCGAGACAGGCATATGGGTTCGGTTGATCCCCGGGTCTTGGCGGGACCACCCTTCGCCGAGCACCCGCGATAGCGTCAACCCACGTCCCGAAGGAACTCCGCCGGACTGATGATGGGCATGCCGCGGAATGGACTCAGGACCAGAAGGTCGGCGTCTCCGGTGATGATGGCACGAGCCCGGCCATTCACAGCCAACTCAAGCACCTGGTCATCCTTCGGATCTCGGCAGGCCTCAACCGATTCCCGAATGTCGCCCTGGAAGAGGAGAGCGCTAACGAGGACGTTGGTATCGAACACATACCGAGTCATCGATCATCGAGGATCGATCGCAAGATCTCCGGGGTCAGGCCGCGTGCCTGCGCGCTGCGGCTGATCTCCTCCATGATTTCGCGGAGGGATTGGCTGCTTCGGGTTGCTTCGCGTAGCCGGAGGTTGACGAGGAGATCCAGCTTCCGCCGATCGCGAGCCGAAACCGTCCGGTAGGCCTGCGCCACATCCGCATCCACGGCAACGGTGATTGTATCCATCGGTCTGCCTTTCTTCCTGCGTCAGGTTCCGTGACGGCCGGTCCCGATCGATCGCGCGTTACCCAGAGGAAGATCGTATGGGCGCGAGGCGTGTCAAGCGTGGTCTTGCGAATCCTCGTGCCGGCGGTCCCCGACGATTTGGCGCTCCGGGAATCAGTCTTGACGTTCATGTGATTGTTTATTACGATGGGAATCGATATGTTCATCCCTCTGACTACAGGGGACCGAAACTACGAACCCCGCAAGCGAGGGATCCGTGGCGACAGCCGTAGCTCGAAGGCTCGATAGCATCAAGAAATTCGGTGGCATCTCGGCCCGCGAGATTGCACAGCTACTCGAGACGACCCCGCAGACGGTCTCTCGTTGGCGGACTGGCAGGTCCATGCCCCGGCCCATCAGCCTCACCCGGCTCC
The DNA here is from genome assembly GCA_965211795.1 of Longimicrobiales bacterium. Taxonomy (GTDB): domain Bacteria; phylum Gemmatimonadota; class Gemmatimonadetes; order Longimicrobiales; family Gaopeijiaceae; genus Bin94. The sequence continues at coordinate 65,023 of OZ242973.1, read as the reverse complement.
TCCGGCTGGAGTGGTTGGCCGGCCAGCTCTCTCAGGTGTACCCTCCGGACGACGCGCGACTCTGGCTATTCAGTCCGCACCCTGACCTTGGTGGCGCGAGACCGGTCGACCTCATCGCGGACGACCGGATGGACGAGGTTCTCGCCATCATCGATCGCCTCCAGTCGGCCGCATACACCTGATCCATGTTTCGGTAGTCCCACCACTGCTGTCGCGTCACCTCGACCGGGGTCCTCCTCGGGGGGGGTGAAGGTCGACCTGCGACGACCGGAACCGGCACGGGGGAAGGGCCGCCGGATGGAGTCCAGCGGCGTGTACGAAGGTGACGAGACGCTGTCGATCCGCTGATTCGTGCACGAGTCCCAGTCAGCCATCGATTCGCCCGCGGATCGAAGCTATCATGGCTCTCGGTCCACCCTCCGCTCCTCGCCAGGTCGCAAGATCCGGCCGTCACCCTTCGCAGGAGAAGCGTTATGAGGATCCTCGTAATCGCGGGTCCGAACGGAGCCGGCAAGACGACGTTTGCGCGGCGCTACCTGAAGCGCGAGGGGGATTGGGGCCGTTTCGTCAACGGAGACGATATCGCCGCACGGCTGCATCCGGACGACCCCGCTGCCGTCGCGCAGAAGGCGGGGAGGTTGGCGTTGCGCGAGATGGAGGCTCACGTCGCCAAGGGCGAAGACTTCGCAACCGAGACCACGCTCAGCGGCAGAACCTACGCCAAGAGGATCAGACGGTGGCAGGCCGCCGGATACCGGGTGGCCATCATCTATCTTCGGATGCCGAGCGCCGATCACTCCGTTGCGCGCGTCGCCCGGCGCGTTCGCGAAGGAGGGCACCACATTCCCGAGGCCGTGATCCGCCGGCGCTTCGAGCGGAGCTGGAGCAACTTCCGCGACCTGTACCGGGAGGTTGTGGACGAATGGCGGGTGTACGACAATTCCGGCGAGGTTCCGGTTCTGCTGGAGGAGTCCGAGGAATGGAATGCAGTCCACGAGCCGGGCACGAAGTGGCGGCCATCGGGCCCCACGCATCGAACCCCAGATGCCGGAGGGCAACAAGTGACAGAGCGACCCTGGAGGTTCCCGGAAGGGGAGCCATCGAACAAGAGCATTCTCGCGGCCCTCGTCCTCGCACGGAAGGACGCAATGCGAAGGGTAGCCGAATACGAAGCCCGGGAAGCGGCGAAGGAAGCGGCGGAAGCGGGGGAAAGCGACGGTGAAGCGCAGTCGACTGAACGCGCAGCCGAAGGAGAGTTGCCGTAACCTGCCGACAGGTCAGGAGGTGGTGCCATGCCTACCCGCGGGACCACTTCCTGAGCGGCCACGAACTCCGCCAAGCACTTCACCACTCCGCGCCCTTTAGGTCACCAACGCCTTCGAAATGACAACTGTAGTTGGCTTTTTGGAAAGTAAAGGTTACATTTCAGTCTCCCCGCCAGACCAGCAATACCCCCCACCCGGACCCCACCATGGCCAGTGCCGAACACCTCAAGGCCCTCCTGAGGTCGCACCTGGAAGGCGACAACGACCGCTTCATCTCGGTCGCCATGCAGGTCGCAGCCCACGAAGCGAGGCTGGGCCACGGAAAGCTGGCCACCGATCTGCGCGACATCATCGATCAGGCGAAGGAACGCCGCGACGCGAATTCCCCGGTCCCGATCGGCCGACCGCGCGGCGAACTGGCCAACCTGCTCGAAGCTTCCTACCCCAAGGCACGACTGGGGGACATGATCCTCGGCGAAACCCTCGCGAACCGGATCAGACGGGTGATTCGTGAACAGCGCCATGCCGGGCGAATCCTCGATCATGGCCTTTCTCCGAGGCGGAAGCTCTTGTTCGTGGGCCCTCCAGGTACCGGGAAAACACTCACCGCGTCGGTCCTGGCGGGCGAACTCGGCCTCCCCCTGCTTCAGGTCCGACTCGACGGCCTCATCACGAGATTCATGGGCGAGACCGCGGCCAAGCTGAGACAGATCTTCGACGCCACCGACCAGACCCGGGGTGTCTACTTCTTCGACGAGTTCGACGCGATCGGCTCGGAACGCGCGATCGCCAACGACGTGGGTGAGATCCGGCGGGTGCTGAACAGCTTCCTTCAGATGATCGAGCAGGACCGCTCCCACAGCATGGTGATGGCGGCGACCAACCATCCCGGCATACTCGACCGGGCACTCTTCCGCCGATTTGACGACATCCTTCACTTCGAGCTGCCTGACGAGTCGCAGATCGCCGAGCTGCTGAAGATGCGGCTTGCCGGGTCGGCCCAGCAGTCGATCGCATGGAGCGACCTCGCGAGCCGGGCCATCGGGCTAAGCTACGCCGAGGTGGCGCGGGCCGCGGACGACGTGATCAAGGATGCGCTGGTTTCTCGCCGTGCCCGGGTGCGACAGGAGGAGATCGGTGCGATGCTCGACGAGCTGAAAGCGACCAGCCAGCGGTTCGGCGAGCGACGGGCCTCCTAACCGCCCCACGATCTCGACATGGCGAACCGCGGCGAGTGGAAGGATTCACACTTCATGCTGGAAGGCGTCACTCAGACTGAAGCACACGACTTCGTTCAGAACGGTGGTTCGGTCGTGGCCGCCCTCAGTCGGGGTTCGGCCCAAGAGTCCGTAAGCCGAGACGTGGGGGTGCGACCGGCGCTTCGGAGCTATCTGGACCAACAGGAGTTGGTTCGCTCGGACACGGTACTGATCGAGGAATTGGGGCTTTGCCAAGGGTTGGCTCGGATCGACCTCGCAACGGTTGGCGGTGTGCTCCATGGGTACGAAATCAAGTCGAATCGGGACAGATTGAGTCGATTGGCCTCCCAAGTTGAGACGTACAGCCGCGTCTTCGACCGCGTCACCCTTGTTGTTGGCACCAAGCACCTCAAGGCTGCGCTCCAGCTCGTTCCCCGGTGGTGGGGTGTGCTCCTGGTTCGCGGCGATATCGAGGGAGTCTCGCTCAATCCGTTCCGTACTGCCGCTGAGAATTCCGGCCAGGATCCGCGTGCGCTGGTCGAGCTGCTTTGGCGCGACGAGGCCCTGGAGCTTCTTGCGCGCCACGATGCTGCGGCGGGTGTGCGAAGCAAGCCGAGACCAGCGGTGTGGGATCGCGTTTGCGAAGTGCTCGACCTGGCTCAGATCCGGTCGGCGGTGCGGTATCGGCTCAGGACCCGGGCAGCGACCTCAACGTTCGCGTGACTTCGGTGATGTGGTGCACGGTTCCGATTCGTCGCCACACCTCTGGTGATCCGAGGCGCGGTTGGCCATCCGCGGGTCGGCGACGGAGAAACCGTGGGGATCCGTCAAGGTCGTTGGTCAGGTTGACGAGGCCGTCACTATGACCGATGTCGGCGTGGTTGTCGAGAAAGTAGGGCAGCCGGACATCGGTGTCAGGTCGAGGAACGTGATGGACGGTCGCTCACCAGAGTTGTTCTGTCTCTCCGAATCCGACCATCGCGTCCTCAAGGGATTCACCCACGTCGCGCCAGACATCGCGGATAGCGTCCGCGTCAGACGCCGGGCCAACCCCACGGCCGGAGGAGCGGAACATCAAGCCTGTCAGGTCGAAGGCGCTGGCCATTCCCCGAAGGAACGGGTTCCACCGGCGGATGGAACGTTCCTCATCCTGATCCCACACCCCGCCGTTGCCGGCCATCTCGGGATACGCCTGACGGATCGCGGCGAGCATGCGCGAATGCGGCACCAGCCGGGCCCAACACGCTGCACGCCCGAAGTAGTCGGCGACTGGAGGGTCGAAGGATGCAAGTACAGCCTCGCCCTTCGCACGGCCCGATTCGGTGAGGAGGTAGCGGAGATGACGATCGGTTCCCGCGATCAGGGCGTCGCCAGCAGCCGCCATCTCACCGATCACATCGCAGACGGCTCCGTCGGAGGGGCCACAAGGGCCGGGGCGAAACTCGAAGAACGGCCCGCCAATGCGGTCTGAGACTACCCGGTCGATCAGAAACAGGAGGTTCTGTACCCGAATTGGGTCGTAGGCCGCAGCCGAGCCGACGCTCGCGAAGGCGGCGGCAACGATGTCCTGGCGATTCCGTTTCACAGACTTCTCCTTTCCGGGATTCCAACCTAACCAGTATAAGGACGGTCGTCAGCACTCGATCATCGATCGCCGTCGTTGGCCTCCCGTTGGGCTGACCGTCTTCGAGCCAATCGTGGACCGTCGGGCGGGAGACCCTGATCGATCGCGGCAGTGGGATCCACATGTTCCCGAACCGATTCGCGGTGGAAATCCTCGTGCGCTGGCAGGCTCCCGATCTCCCAGTCAAGCACGGTGGGAGCAGCATCGCGGACACATCCACGAATCCGGGTTCCGGCGCGCTGATGCTCATAGTGGTCCGAGTACTCGGAGAACGAGAGGGAGCGACGGGCCATGCGGTTATCCACAGGCCATTCCCGACTGTCCGCTCCCCCTCGCGGACCGCTCGGAGTTCCTGAGGAGTTTGCCACCTAGCGCGGGTGCCAGCCTGTAGCCACCCAGCTTGACCCCCACTTCGGCGAGCTGCTTCGCGGCCTGACGGCTACGGTCAATCGCGGTTCGGTCGATCTGGGGATTCTTCTTGAGAATCTCGGCCAGTTGGTCCGTCTTCATCATTAGAGCCTCCTGTCTGGAAATCTAGAAGGCCACTCCATCAGTGCCACATTCGTAGCAAGATTGGCCTTCCGCCGCTCCTCGTCCGGTTCCTCGAAGCCAGCCTCCCGCAACCGGGCCTCGCGCTCCTCCCGCTCCGCGTCAATGGCATCGCCCAACGCCTTCGCCCGTCCGACCGCACTCCGCACGGCCGCTTCGTCGATCGTCTCCTCGGCCAGGACATCGAGGAGAGCCCGGCCACCGGGCTCCAATGCGGACCTGACGAAACGCGGGAAAAGCGGATTGGCCGGCGTGACCCGGGACTCCCGGAGCATCCGCCGCAACGTACGAATCCTGGAGACGTTGCCGGGGTTGGGCTGACCGTCATCGAGCCAATCGTAGACCGTGGGGCGGGAGACTCGCAGGATGCGGGCGAGCTCGGACTTGTTGACCGAGAGCGCCGTCTGCAGTTCCCGTATCTGGTCCGCGACGGGGAGCGTCGAGATGTGGTGGGTGCGGGCCGCGAACCTCATCGCAGGGCGGTCGATTCGTGGACTGGACGTGATTCTCGATGCACGGTTCCGATTCGTCTCCAAACCTCTGGTGACCCGAAGCGCGCTGGACGACCACCGGTACGATCGCTGGCGACACCAACCGAGCCGGTGTCCGTTCCCTTGTAGGGCGGGATGCCCGACTTGCCGCGAGGTTCGCTCCCATACGGAGAAGCCCCGTGTAACAGCTCTGCGGCAACCATGCTACGATCCTTGGGGTTTTCTGCGATAGTCGCGCCGATCAAGGCACTGGTCGTAGAACGCCCGGTCGATCCTGATCCAGTCCGTCTTGTTGATCCCCCTGCGGTTCCTACTGGTTGGACTTTGCGGGAATGCGCTGGCGATCTTGAGCCAGCGTCGCTGCTCCCGTGCGATGGTTCGGATTTCCTCAGCAACCTCCGAGAGATCCTGATCCTGGCTCATGACGAGGGCCACGTCGTACTCGCGACGATGAGCGAGTGCTATCACGTCGAGCGCGATCCGCACGTCGATTCCCTTCTCCTCTCCGGTCAGAAAAGAATGTTGCGTACCATCTGGGAGAACCACCGTGCGGTTCCGGTACCGCAGTGGCCTGCAATACACGACGACGCCCTGCCGCCCCATCGCCGCGAGCTTGTGAGTCCAGAAGTGGTGCCACCTGCGGTTGTCGGCGGCATCCGGAATCCCGGTGTAGAAGCGTACCTGGCTCAGCTCCCATCCCTGTCCCGCGCAAACCTGCCTGGAGATGGCCGAAACATCGTAGTTGGGGTAGGTATAGCCGAAGGCTTCGCGCGCCGCGTGGAAGAGGTTCTGGCCGTCCACGAAGGCGACTGCTCGCTTGGCTGGAGGCTCGCCGTTCAATGGCTGTCCGGGAAAAAATAACCCCGCCCGAGGCCTTTCGGCGTGTCGGGCGGGGAGCAAGTATGAGGTATCATGCTACACCGTGTGGCGGGGGCTGTCAACCTCCGGTTCCTCGAAGCCAGCGTCCCGCAACCGTGCCTCGCGCTCCTCCCGCTCCGCGTCAATGGCATCGCCCAACGCCTTCGCCCGTCCGACCGCACTCCGCACGGCCGCTTCGTCGATCGTCTCCTCGGCCAGGACATCGAGGAACCTGGAGACGTTGCCGGGGTTGGGCTGACCGTCATCGAGCCAATCGAAGACCGTGGGGCGGGAGACTCGCAGGATGCGGGCGAGCTCGGACTTGTTGACCGAGAGCGCCGTCTGCAGTTCCGTACCTGGTCCGCTACGGGGAGCGTCGAGATGTGGAACGCCCGCCCGGGGGTCCGGCTACCCTGGATTCCGGCGGGATCCGGCGTCATTTCCACTCCTCGATCGCTTCTCCGGTGACCACATGCTCGTGGAATGTCTCGACGATGTGATCGTGCTCGACATGGAGGAGGTGTCGTCCGGGCTGGAAGACCTCGTCCGGTACTCCATGGAGGCCTCGCCGCAGGTAAGACCGAAAGCCCTTGCCGGCACTTGGACGGACGATGGCGATGTACCGGGCGCCGCACGAGCGACGTTGGGGCGGATGCTGCGCGGCAGGACAGAAATGTCAACTGCACTATACATTAAGTAGATCAGCCTTTACTCTCCCCGGCTTCTGCCGTGGGCGGTGCCCCGATGTAGCACAGGGAGCATGCGAACTGGGGGCTCCGGGCTCCGGCACCTCAACCGGATACCGCCGGACGCGGCTCGTACCGAACGACCCTTATCCGGTGTTCCCTCTTACGTGCCTGCGCGAGATCGTAGGTGGCCTGCCTGCGCAGCCAGAACTCCGCGATGGACCACCCCGCCTTTTCCAGGCGAATCGCCATCTCCGGCGAGATGGCTGCATGGCCGTTCAGCACGCGTGAGAGGGTGTGACGGGCGACATCGAGTACCCTTGCGGCCTGGGTCACGTTCAGGCCGAGCGGCACCAGGCAGTTCTCCCTGATGCTGCGGCCGGGGTGCGGGGGATTCTCCATGGCCATGGTGTCTCTCTCCTGCTGAAAGCTAGTGGTAGTCGACCAGGTCGACATCGTATACCTCGCCTTCGTCGAAGCGGAAGACGATCCGCCAGTTGCCGGAAACCGAAATGCTCCAGAATGGCTTCAGATCGCCCTTCAGGGGATGAAGCCGGTATCCGGGCAGGTCGAGGTCCGATGGTCTACGGGCGTCGTCGAGGTCCGCGAGAGCAATCGCGAGACGGTCGGCCTGATCGGCGCGGACTCGGCTACGGTCATTTCGCTCGTACAGGCGCTTGAGACCCCGGTGACGGAAGCTGCGTATCATTGAGGAGTGTACCGTATACCGGTACGCGTGTCAATCGTGCCACCAGCGCTCTGATAGTACCGGTCGTGGCACCCGATCGGCCGACACGCCCGAATTGCGCGGAACGTCCACCATCCAAGATGGCCGAACGCGCCTCCGAGCGAGCGCCGCACGCGCGACATACGCAGGACGGGCACCACTCCACGCAGGAAAGGCATGACAATCGGAGTTGTCATTATGTAAGGTGAAGTGTACATCTCTTCGCTCCCTCGTCAGGCTCGGTTCACGGCTCGTCCCGCGCGGCACCTCCGCTTGATAAGGGTGCCACAGTGTCACCCCTTCGCTTCGGGAACTTCGTGGCCGCGCGAGATTCCACCTCACGGAGCCTGCGACACAGAGCGACTTGCGTGTCGTCCTTCCGGTCGCCGAGGCTCGACTCAGCGACGGCCAGGCCGAACCGAAGGGCCGCCTCGTTTGACAAGGGTGACGCCGAGTCACTCTTTCTCTCGCCGCAGATCGATGTGTCGAACACGGCTGGATCGGAGCTTGCGACTCAACCGACCCGCCCCTCAGCCCGCCGGAGTTTCGCGCTCGCAAGATCCTGCCGGAGTCGGCGGACGACCTCGGTACTGCCCTCTCCTGCCTGCGCCGTGGTCCAGAGTTCATGAAGGTCTTCGTGGCAGAGCACCACGACATCGCCGCGCTCCGCCTTCTCCACCTCGGCATCGGACACATCGCTTCGCCTCGCCGCCGTCGCAAGGACCGTGATCACCTCGCTGTCGGCAAGCTCTCGACGTGTCCGTTGTGACCGATTGATGAGCTTGCCCACCTTGCCGCCCGTGTCTATTGACCCAACCGTACACTCGATCACGAGAATCACGGAAGATCCCGGGGCGTGGGCAAGGTGGTCGACGGCATCGCCCAGCCCCTTCTGCCCCGAAAGCGGATCCACATGGAAGCCGAGGAAGAAGAAGAGCAGACCCACGGCCGTCTCGAACTCCCTCGCCTTCTCCAGTCTTTCGGGCAGGAGGTGCTCACGAAAGCGTTGAAGACCAGGGTCGACCGTGTTGTGAGCCCTGATGCGGACATTGGAGCCGGCCTCCGCCAGGGGCACGGTCACGCGGTCAACACACCGGTCGCCGATGAGGATGAACGAGGTGGCGGTGGAATCGCCCTGCTGAATCGGGATGTCCACCTCCGCGTGGGAGTGTCGCCCTCCCGTGACCAATCGCAGGTACGGAGTTCACGGGATCCGTGGCGAGGGGGCAGTCCGGCGGCTCCTACCGTCCAGGCAATCTCCGCCTTCTCGACGTAGACCTCGGCAGCGGCCTTCAATCCGACAGCAATGCCATCGGCCGAAGTCGTTGCCGCCTCGGGGCCGAAGCGCACTGCCAGCGGGGCGACCAGCTCGACGACCGTACTGTGACCCTGAGTTTCGAGCTCCTGGCGTCTTCCGCAGAATCTGCGCGCCAGATCCGGCAGTCCATCGTAAGGGTTCGGCCCGCCGCGGATCATGCCGTCCAGCTCCAGAGGATCGTGACCGGCTTCTCTCACCAAGTCCCGGATCGACGAACCGTAACCGACGAGCGAGTGACAGCTCCACAGGTCGTAGGCCGCGACAAATGATGCGGTCCATTCATTGAAGCTGCAGCTCATTTCGGTCCCAGGCTGACCCGACTGGCTGATGAATCCGACGGAGCACGGTCCCAGCTTCATCGTTCCATCGGCGATTCCGTACACTGGGATGCTCGGGGAGGGTAGATTGGTTGGTTGTGGGGCAAGTGGGGGGCTGGGCATACTGCCATTGAGGCGGCATGATCCCCGATGATACCTTCAAGGTGTCCGAGGTCGGGTAGCTTGAGATCGCATCACTGCATTCCCCATTCGCAAAGAGGCGGTAGGATGACGGACGGTCGAGAGATGTCGCGAGTGCGTGACCCCGCCCGATCGTTTCGGTGCGGAAGCCAAGTAGTCGGCAGGATCTCAGATCGGCATGACCCCTCGGTTCACTGACCCGGGTGAACTTGCCCGCCTGCGTGCCCGAGATCCGGAGCTGCTTGAAGAGCTGGCACAGGAGCTAAGCCCAAGGATCTGGATCGCCATTCGTCGCTTCGCGCGCGACGACCAGGATGCAGATGACCTGCTCCAGGATTGCTGGATTCACATCCTGCAGCGCCTGGACAGCTTTCGGCGATCCGGTTCCTTCGCCGGCTGGGCGATTACCGTGAGCAGGAACGTCTGCCGGAAGAAGTTGCGTGGCGAAAGGCGAGCGGCAGTGACGCCTGTGACCCTGGATGCCATGAGAGAGACCCCCAGCACCGATCCGGACGCTCTTGAGCTCTTGCAAGCGAGTAGAGAACGCGAGACGCTGTATGCGGCCCTGGCGCGCCTTCCAAGCCGGGAGCGGGATGCCATCGTGCTGCGGGTTCTGGAGGGACGCAGCGCAAGGGAAACGGCACGGATGCTCGAAGTCAGCGTCTCCGCTGCCAGGTCCGCAGTGAGAAGAGGGGTGGCACGTCTCAGAAGGATGCGGGAAGTTCGGAAACTGATGATGGACTGGATGGCGGCAGACTGACCCCGGGGGTCGCGCGCGCTCCGCACCGCGTCCGTAGGAACACGGTCAGAACGGCTCACCGAAGACACACAACTCACGATACGGTGCCCCCCGGAGGACGGCGGGACCACCATCCTGCAAACGGAGTGCGCGGTACGGGGGCATCGATAACGACGCCAAGGCGTCCTGTAGCACTCTCATAACATATTCACCGACAAGTACTTACGGTTTCGAGACTGGATTCGCATAGCGGTCCGTCAAACGGGCGGCCAGGATCCGCCAGTACGACGTGTCGGAAAATGACCCCCCCTTAATCGACCCTCACGGGATCGTTAATTGTGTGAACCCAAGTACCCGCGCCGGACTGGTCGCTTGGAAAGCCGGTCAACCCACTAGCTGAAAGGGCCGTTCACCAAATGAGCAAACCGACTTCACTACACGTCACTGCGAAGCTGATAACGGCGCTTGTCGTGCTCACCCTGGTCCCGGGATGTGACCGGGATTCACCCGAGTTCCCTTCGTTCGAGGGGGGCTGTATTCTCGACACGAGTTCGGTCGATCCCTGCGACGATTGCCTCCGGCTCGATCACGCAGCCCGGTTGGGGACGGTGGACGGCCCCGGGTACTTGACAGCAAGAGGCGGGATCGAGGCAGTGGTCCGCGACCTGCACGGGAACTACTGGGTAGGCCAGGGAGAGCAGATCAACGTCTACCAGCCGGACGGAGAGTTCCTGGAGACCGTCGGCAGGGAAGGGGAAGGGCCCCTCGAGTTCCAGTATGCGCGACCCGTTCATGTGGATGCACGCGGACGAGTCCACATTTATGATATCTCCAACCTGCGACTCTCAGTGGTCGACGCAGGGCTGGCGCTAGTCGATGAGCGGCGGCTTCCGTCAGCGCCATCGATCAACAGCATAGCACCGCTGGGAGATGGCAGCCGATACGTCATTCAGGCCTGGATCCAGACTCCGGAACAGGTCGGACTCCCCCTGCACTTGATTGACGGCCCACAGATCCTGGGATCGTTTGGGGCTATGGCCGATGGCCAGCATCCTGGAGTGGCGTCTCAAGCCTCAACCCGGCGCAACCTCGCCACCGACACCTCCGACCGCATCTACGCGGCGCATATCAATGACTACATCATCGAGGCGTGGTCGCCCGATGGATCCGCGGTCGGCAGCCTGACGGGGATCCCCCCGCTTGATGATGGACGCCGCACCAGCGCCCGAGATGCCTGGAGCGATGAGAACCCGCCATGGAACGAGCTTGTCGACCTGCACGTCGACGCTCAGGGACTTCTTTGGGTGCTCTTGCGACACAGGCGTCCCGACTGGCGAGAAAACACTGTCGAGATGGCATACCCTGACGGCGAGATTGCAATCGCCCCCGCTGACCTGGTCCCCACAAACTGGTTCCGGAGCCGCATTGACGTCATCGACCTGGAGGGGTGTGTCAGGAAGGCGGTAACCTGGAGTGATGAGTTTCTGGTGGGATTCGTCTCAGACGGATTCATGGCCGCAGGGGTGATCACTCCAGCCGGAGTGCCATTTGTCGATGTCTTTCGCACATCGATGCGCAACTAGCTATTCCGCAAGGACAGGCAAAGTGGCCGAGAGGCGGAACAACAACGCGTGGCGGACCCTCGTCCTTTGGACGCCACACGACACAGGGAGGTATCCCATTGGTAGTCGGAGTCTTCTCATCGCACTGGTTTTCGGACTGCTGTTTGCGAGTCCGGAACTGGTCCTCGCCCAGGACTGCGGGACATCCTGCCAGAGGTGCTTGCTTCTCGGCAGGGAGGGCGTCAATCACCGCCAGGGCGCACCCAACGACATGCGCTGTCGATTCGGGTCAGACTGTAAGCCGTGCCACGAAGGGCAGGAAGGGAAGGAGGGACCACGGAAGAGTCTCGGCGACGCTGACGCGTCCGAGACGGAAATCCTCCGTGCATTCCTCGATGCCACGCCCGACCAGCTCCCCGGAGTCGTGGCCAAGTACAGGGAGCGAATCCTCCTGCATCACCCTCGCCAACTCTTGGCGGTACGGGGATCAGACTGCTTGGCTGACCATGTGACGGCGGTGACCTTCCTGAGCAAGGACAGGCTCGAGGCTCTGCGCCGGTTTACCATCACGAGGCTGGACGACTTCCTCACTGCACATAGCGGTGAGGCGACGGTCGAGCAGTAGCTCCACAATGCGTGGTTTGTTCGTGAGCACGGGAGGCGGGGAGCACCACGATGCTCCCCGCCTCCCGGAGCGGGTACTCAGCGGGATTCGACGATCCCGGAAGGAGCGTGGCGGAATGAGAGCGACAGCGACGGGTGGGTTTCGCTTCAGATGGGTGGCCTGCCTCATGCTGACATTCGGCGTGGCCGGTGCCAACTCCGCAGTTTCCGGCCAAGATCCCTCGCTACGCATCAAGTCGGTGCACGGGACACTAAGCCGGGTTGTGTTTCCAGCAGTGGCCGAGATCAGTCAAGACGAGGCGCGAACCATCCTGAATGTCCTTGCGGAAGAACGGGACATTCCCGGCCTTCCGACTCAAGCCGGACTGGCTGATCGGTACATCACGGTCAGCCTGGCTATCGAACTGCCACCCGGGGTTGACGGCTGGAGTGATGCCGCGTCCGGCACTATGATACTCCCTGCACGCCGCTGGGTCTACTGGGAGCCTTCCAAGCTAAGGAGGGTCTTGCGTCACGAACTCGCGCATTTGGCGATGGAAAGCTTCCTGGAACACCGAGAGATGCCGCACTGGTTTCACGAGGGGTTTGCCGAATGGGCCTCGGGAGGCCTTACCTGTGAGGGGCGGGCTCGACTGGGCATCGAGACGCTGCGACGGCTGCGCAACAGGGAACGCCTGCCAGGTGTCGATGACGTTTGGGACAGCATCCCAGGACGACTCGCCTACGACGTATTCGCCAGTTTCTTCGAGTTCCTTTCCACAGTTCACTCTAGGGGGCTGCCAAGCGGAGCGCTGATCCAAGGAATCCACGACCTGGGCCTTGAGTCCGCATTGGTTGTCACCTACGGAGCTGGACTGCGCGAACTTGAGAAAGCGTGGCGTCAATGGCTTCGAGGCCAGTATTCCGAAGGTCTTGTCCTAGCCGGCTGCCACCAGGAGGAGACGTCGTAGCCATGTTTCGCTGGATTCGTTCGATCGGACTTCATGCGGTAGGCCAGACTGTAACGCCGCCCATCCTGTCTCGCCGGTTGCGCTCTGCGACGATGCTAGCTCTTGCAAGTCTGGCATGCGGTCACGACAGCGCCCGCATCGAGTCGGTGGAGCGAATGGTCATTGAGTCCGTAACCGTGCTGTCGTCTGGTGAAGATGCGCTGTGGGGTGTCCGCGATGTTATGGAAACCGAGAATATGTACTGGGTGCTAACCGGCTCGGTACCGTTTCTCCATGGTTTTAGCCCGCAGGGCGACCGTGTCGTCACGTTCGGCAGCCTGGGTGAGGGTCCCGGTGAGTTGAGTTCCCCGCGCGCCCTCTGGGTTGGGGATTCTGTTGGGACGGTGACCGTTTGGGATATGGGCACGTCCCAGGCGGAGACGTTTTCAGAATCCGGGCGCCACATCTCGTCGCAGCCGATGCCCAAGTTCGGGGTCATTCGACGAGACATCTCCACGCTCACACACGGGAATCCCTACCGTGTTTTCAGGCAGACCAACACGACCGTCTTCGTTCACTACGCCTCCGGAGTGTCTAGCGCTAGCGACCTGTGGCTCGGCAAGCTGGGTGGCGCCGTTGTGGGGGGCACCGGGACGCCAAACGTGATCATGGACTTTGCTTCCGACCTCGAAGGGGCTTCGCAGTTCGTCGGAAGAACCGGATTCCTGGTGCCGGTACCACTCTGGGACGGTTGTCCAGACGGTCGAATTGCCGTCCTCGATTCTGTGCGACGAGTGCTCATCCTGGTCGACACAGAGGGAGAGAGCCGAGACTCCATCGCCCTTACGTGGCGCCCTCACGACCTGCGTCCCTCCGAACGTCACAGCTACATCCGATTTCAGATGGCCAATGAGTTGCGCAACGAAGGTATGGCCGAGACCGATATCGATCAGTTGGCCGAAGCGGCACTCGCCGCATCCCAGGAGTTGTTTCCACGCGATGCGCCATTTGCGGTCGATCTCAAGTGCGCACCCGACCTGGTATGGATCCAGGATTTCGACGGATCCGCCCATCCGTTGGGGTACGGGCCGCTTTGGCACGCGGTCGCCCAGGGCGACGGCGTTCCCCGCTTCGCCGCAGTACGGTTCCCCGCCGGATTCTCACCGTTCCGCATTTCCACGTCGCAGGCCTTGGGCGTCGTGACCGACCGGAATTCCGTCCAACGGCTAGCCGTTGTCCACCTCCCCTAGCGCCCGTGCGAACTGTGGCCCACATTTCCATAAGGAAGATACGACCGATGAAGAGGAAGAAGACTTGGATCATGATCACTGTTCTGGCGAACATTGTTTTGCTGCCCTTCGCCTTCGGCTCGACGGCCGAAGTGTCTGCCGCATCGTCGACTCCGATCTATGACTGCTGCAAGGACTCCGAACGCGGAGGAAGGTACTGTTGCTACCGATGCTGCTGGCTGCCGTGGGGGTGCGGTCCAGCCGGCGACTGCAGCGATACCTGAGGAAACGGCGATTGGCGATCGCGGGGAATGACGCCCGACGGGGCTGGCAGCGTCAACACGGATTCACCGCGCGCGTAGGCGTCTGTCTCGCGGGACTGGCCGTCCTGTATGCAATCTACGCGGTGGGGGCATACTGGACGCTGGGGCCGAGCTCGCCGTTCGCCTACCGGGCGGTCATGATTCTCGGCATGGCCACCTTTCCGCTACCCCTGCTGGTAGGGCCCGCCGTATTCACGGCTTCGCTGGACCACTTCGATCTCTACGGTGCAATGGGTCCCCGTGTGCGAAGGCGCCATTGGCAGTTCCTTGCGCTGATCGCCCTGGGTACATATCTGGTGTGCGCGATAGGACCGATAGTCTTTGATCGTGCCCTGGAGGCAGTGGCTGCGCGACCCATGGCTACGCCCCGGCAGGGCTTGGTGGCCGAAGGGCACGCGCGTGTCGTCGGGCCCATTGCGATCGGGCTGTTCGTCTTGGTCTCTGGGGTGTCAGGGGCGGTGGCTGGACACGCGACAATGGGGTTTGGACCATTTGGCCGGGTTGTTGCCCGATGGGCCGCCGGGGTGATCGTAACAGGCGCGTTTTGCGCCACCCTGGTCGGCGTGGACGAATTGATCACGATGCACGGAGTGCTGACTCCGACGTGGCTCGCCCTGGGGCCGCCCCTGGTTCCCCTTTTCTTGACCTCGTTGGTGGCACGCCAAGACTGCATGCGGATTGCGGATTCGGTCTTCTCACGATTGGGTGTCGGACGGCGCAACATGGATTCAAGAGAGCTGGACGCACTTGTGAGCACCGTGGTCGAAGCCGATGACACTGACGCCGCAGCGGCGGGTGGGGTCAAGCATGGCCCGGAGGCGGAGATTGCCACACTTCTGTCTGGCCTTCGCCGAGCTGGCGTCGATCGAATCATCCTGGACCCGGAGCGCGCTCGTCGCCTTGTCGCCGACACACCGGCAGGTACTTTCGCGCCGACTAAATCGGTTGGGACTTCCGGCATCCGTCAAACTGTACGATGGGTACCCGCCACCGCGACGTTCGTCGTCGCTTGGAGTGTGCTATCCGGGGGACTGCTGCTGCTGGGTGGCAGTGCCATCGCGACACCCAGTGTCGTGTCGGCCGTCCTCGCTGGGTTTGTCGGCGCGGGGACGACCGTTTTTCTTTCGAGACCGGAGTTCGAACGGCCCACCACCGCCACGCTGGCAACGTGACCACGGCTCTGCCCGGAAACAGATGCATGGCTCAGAGCTCACCAGCACGTCAAGCAGCGGTTCCGGTCGAATCCCCGCCCCATCGCTACCCCCGCGGCCACCCCATGAGTGCCACATTCGTAGCAAGATTGGCCTTCCGCTGCTCGGCGTCCGGCTCCTCGAAGCCAGCGTCCCGCAACCGTGCCTCGCGCTCCTCCCGCTCCGCGTCAATGGCATCGCCCAACGCCTTCGCCCTTCCGACCGCACTCCGCGCGGCCGCTTCCTCGATCATCTCCTCGGCCAGGACATCGAGGAGAGCCCGGCCACCGGGCTCCAATGCGGACCTGACGAAACGCGGGAAAAGCGGATTGGCCGGCGTGACCCGGGACTCCCGGAGCAACCGCAGCAACGTTCGAATCCTGGAGACGTTGCCGGGGTTGGGCTGACCGTCATCGAGCCAATCGTAGACCGTGGGGCGGGAGACTCGCAGGATGCGGGCGAGCTCGGACTTGTTGACCGAGAGCGCCGTCTGCAGTTCCCGCACCTGGTCCGCGACGGGGAGCGTCGGGATGTGGAACGCCCGCCCGGGGGTCCGGCTACCCTCGATTCCGGCGAGATCCGGCGTCATTTCCACTCCTCGATCGCTTCTCCGGTGACCACATGCTCGTGGAATGTCTCGACGATGTGATCGTGCAATTCACAGGCCCTGGCCACAACCCGTCGCCGCCAACCACCGTCTTCCCTCTGCTCTCGACATGGAGGAGGTGTCGTCCGGGCTGGAAGACCTCGCTTCTGCCGTCGGCGGCGCCCCGATGTAGCACAGGGAGTGCGCTCCAGCGCATTCGCGGTTCCGGCCTCCGGCATCTCAACCAGGTACCGCCGGACGCGGCTCGTACCGAACGACCCTTATCCTGTGTTCACGTTTCCGTGCCTGGGCGAGATCGTAGGTGGCCTGCCTGCGCAGCCAGAACTCCGCGTTGGACCACCCCGCCTTTTCCAGGCGGATCGCCATCTCCGGCGAGATGGCTGCATGGCCATTCAGCACGCGCGAGAGGGTGTGCCGGGCGACATCGAGTACCCTTGCGGCCTGGGTCACGTTCAGGCCGAGCGGCACCAGGCAGTTCTCCCTGATGCTGCGGCCGGGGTGCGGGGGATTCTCCATGGCCATGGTGTCTCTCTCCTGCTGAAAGCTAGTGGTAGTCGACCAGGTCGACATCGTAAACATCGCCTTCGTCGAAGCGGAAGACGATCCGCCAGTTGCCGGAAACCGAAATACTCCAGAATGGCTTCAGATCACCCTTCAGAGGATGAAGCCCGTATCCGGGCAGGTCGAGGTCCGATGGTCTACGGGCGTCGTCGAGGTCCGCGAGAGCAATCGCGAGACGGTCGGCCTGATCGGCGCGGACTCGGCTACGGTCATTTCGCTCGTACAGGCGCTTGAGACCCCGGTGACGGAAGCTGCGTATCATTGAGGAGTGTACCGTATACCGGTACGCGTGTCAATCGTGCCACCAGCGCTCTGATAGTACCGGTCGTGGCACCCGATCGGCCGACACGCCCGAATTGCGCGGAACGTCCACCATCCAAGATGGCCGAACGCCCCTCCGAGCGAGCGCCGCACGCGCGACATTCGCAGGACGGGCACCACAGCACGTAGGACAGGCATGACAATCGGAGTTGTCATTATGTAAGGTGAAGTGTACATCTCTTCGCTCCGACGTCAGGTTCGGTCACAGCTCGTCCCGCGCGGCCGATCCGAAGCGCCGCCTCGTTTGACAAGGGTGACACCGAGTCACCCTTTCTCTCGCCGCAGGTCGATGTGTCGAATACGGCTGGATCGGAGCTTGCCACTCAACCGACCCGCCAACGGCCTTCGCCCGCTTCGGAGACTGTGCGTCTCGTCCTCCACGCTCGGGGACTTGGCCCGCGGGTGGCTGCCAAGCAACCAACAGCAACCCGCGCGCGGGGTCGTGAATCGGCTTAGGAGTCGCTCGCGACGACCACATGGTGATCGAAAACGCGGGTGAAGCGCGGGATCACAGCCTCGTTTTCGGGCCCGACTGCGCTGAATCTCGCACCCACCCAGTTGCCGAACACTTCCCTCAGCGGGCTCTTGAGACGCAGCCGCGGGCCACCGCAGTAGTGACGCCGCAGGTATTCCGTCGGAAGGGTCGCCAAGTTGTCCCACGCCACCACCGACGTGGGAATTGTCACTCTCCCTTCGGGCCGTTCCGGAATGAGGAAGCGGCGAGGATACGCGCCGATGCGGATCACCTCGAGACGTTTCTGCAATTCCTTCTCGGGAGTGTCCTCGGCAAGGCGAAGCGTCTTTCTGGAAGCCGGAAGGACCTCAAGCACGACAACCCGATCCAAACCCCGTGATTCCATGTCGCACGAGGCTTGGGCCACGATCCAGGTTCCGGCGGCCTTCTTTACGGGCGGTTCAGGACTCTCGGGCTCAAGGGCTTCGGAAAGCCAATAGCATAGTAGATCCTTGAAGATGTCGCCCTGACGAAGCGTCGTGTCTTCTACCGTTTCGTACCAGAACTCATGGACGGCGGACATCCTCGTGCGCTAGCTCCCGAGCTCCCAGTCAAGCACGGTTGGAGCGGCATCGCTGACGCTTCCGCTAATCGGGGTCCCGACGCGATGTTCATAGTAGTCCGAATACTCGGAGAACGAGAGAGAGCGTCGGACAGCGGCCTCCGCCACCCGGCGGACAAGCGTGACCTCCGCGAGCGCGCGGCTGCGGGTCCGTTCGGGAACGTTGATGTGGTGGATCTGCCGCTGGCTGATCGGCGCGTGCACCTCCGGGAACCGAAGGATCCTTGGACCGAATCTACGCTGAACCAGGTAGTTGGACGTGGAACTCCGGGTTGGGTTTGCTGACGGTGCCATCAGTCCTCCATAGGCTGGAATTGCACGGCGAGTGCTTCCGTAATGCAGCTTTCGAAGACCCTGTTCTCGAACACGTGGGCCCGCTCGAACCAATCGGGTACGACATCGAAGTCCGGCGCGTCGCTGACCCACAGATTGAAGATGTCGATATCGAGTGTCACTCCCAACACGTCGTCACCACTGTCCTTGGGAGGATCAGATTTCGTCAGGGTCACGGTCGCGCTGTGTTGGGGGAAGTCGATTCCAGACTCCCAAGTCCGGGTGAACGTGAAGTCCCACAGCTTCGTCATCGGTTCAAGTGGTGCAGGTACGACGGTGAACCATTCCTTGAGATCCGGCTGCTTCTCGATCACCATCCGATTGATGTAGCGGAGTCCGGCGCGGCGGACAGGTAAGACGGAGAACATCGGTTCAACCATCTCTAGGAGCTTGCGGAAACTCTCCGAATTGACTTCCCACCCGATGTATTCCCCACTGGGCCGGTCCTGTGACCGCAGCAGGTTCTGGGTGATTCGGTCGGCCGCCACCGTCACGAGGCGCTGAGGATCTTCGGCCAGGAATTCCCACCCCCACAGGACGTGCTCGGACTCCTGGTTCTCGATCCGGCGTGGACTGGCCAACGCGTGATTCGAAATCCGCATGACCGGGACGGGATCACCAAGAGAAGCTCCGATTCTCTCCGGGACCCGGTGAAGCTGCTCCGGCGGCGCTTCGTCCTGGAACTGCAGGTCCAGTATGACCTCTGAAACGGGCGGACTCCTGTAGATTCGTCGTCGGCTCATTCTGACAGACCACTCACCTAAGCGCCGGAGCGCGGTTATCCCCGGCTAGAGCCCGGGCGAAGGACATTCTCGATGGTTGGAGCCACAGACGCGACGGTGCGGTTGCCCGAACGGCAAGGTAACGCCAATCGGATGGCAGATGGTAGCCTCGGAGCGTGATCGAAGCGCTATTCCTCCACCCGTCCACGCTCGTAGAGGCGCGTGAGACCGCCTGACTGCGAGTCCTCCGGGGCTGACCTCGGCGTCGCCGAGTGCGACCCGCCTACTCCCGCGGCCACTCCATGAGCCCCACATTCGTAGCAAGATTGGCCTTCCGCTGCTCCTCGTCCGGTTCCTCGAAGCCAGCCTCCCGCAACCGGGCCTCGCGCTCCTCCCGCTCCGCGTCAATGGCATCGCCCAACGCCTTGGCCCGTCCGACCGCACTCCGCACGGCCGCTTCGTCGATCGTCTCCTCGGCCAGGACATCGAGGAGAGCCCGGCCACCGGGCTCCAATGCGGACCTGACGAATCGCGGGAAAAGCGGATTGGCCGGCGTGACCCGGGACTCCCGGAGCATCCGCCGCAGCGTTCGAATCCTGGAGACGTTGCCGGGGTTGGGCTGACCGTCATCGAGCCAATCGTAGACCGTGGGGCGGGAGACTCGCAGGATGCGGGCGAGCTCGGACTTGTTGACCGAGAGCGCCGTCTGCAGTTCCCGCACCTGGTCCGCGACGGGGAGCGTCGAGATGTGGTGGGTGCGATCCGCGAACCTCATCGCACGGCGGTCGATTCGTGGACTGGACGTGATTCTCGGAAAGACCAGGAACGCAACCTGCGCATTCCACGTGTCGGATGCTGCGGGAATGAATCCCCCCGAAGCGTCCCAGTACCAGGCGACGGTTCCGTGCGGAGCGTCACCACCGCCCCAGCTCGGAGCCGCCCGCCCGGGAGTCCGGCTACCCTGGATTCCGGCGGGATCCGGCGTCATTTCCACTCCTCGATCGCTTCTCCGGTGACCACATGCTCGTGGAATGTCTCGACGATGTGATCGTGCAATTCACAGGCCCTGGCCACAACCCGTCGCCGCCAACCACCGTCTTCCCTCTGCTCTCGACATGGAGGAGGTGTCGTCCGGGCTGGAAGACCTCGTCCGGTACTCCATGGAGGCCTCGCCGCAGGTAGGACCGAAAGCCCTTGCCGGCAACTTGGACGGACCACGTCGATGTACCGCAGGCCGACCCTGTGGATCACGCCGAACCCGTCATGTTTGGACCCGGTCAGCACCGTGTTGAGCGCCAGCCGTAGCTGTTCGGCGAGTCCTCGAACCGGGTGTAGGCCGTGGTCTGCAGGATGACGCTGTCCTCCGTCACCAGAACACTCCACGTCTCTTTCCGGTTGCGGTACTCCCAGCGCTCCCGCTCAACCATCTCGACCGGGGCGGTGGCTCCGGGGCCAAAGGCGACCTGGCGGACCTTGCCGACCCGTTCGATGGGGAAGCCCCGCAGTGTTTTCCAACCCGGACATGAGCATGAAGGGGCCGGGGGGAGAGTCGGGGCGGGGGGTGCGAAGGGTGGGGGGTTGGGTGGAGGCTGGGATGGTGGGGCCGGGGGGACGGGCGGCGCAAGGGCCGCCAGCCCCGAGGCGAGCGGAGCGAGCAGAGGGGCTGGCGGGGCGGGTCACGCTGCGGGGTTCAGCGCCTTGGCGATGAGCTGGAACAGCGCCTTGCGGGCCCGCTGGACCTCCTGGCCCGCCTCCAGGCTGGTCGCGGCGTTTGCGACGGCGTCCAGCTTGTCGAAGGTGATGCCCGGCTTCAGAAAGCCCTCGGCCCCGTCCAGAGACCGGAGCTTTTCGTACGGCGTCATGACCAGCTCCTGGGGGTACTTCCTGCGACGCCGCCCGTTCTCCCCCTCGACCTCGAGGGCGAAGAGGCAGGTCCGGTGATGGTTGAGGAGGGGAGAGAGGTGGTCGCGCAGGAACGCGTTGGTCCGCGGCGCCAGCTGTTCCGGGATGTGGCTGTGCCCCAGCCACCTGCGAACGACGTTGCCGTTCTTCGACTCCACCAGCGCGTTGTCGTTCGAGCGCCGGACCCGCGACTTCGTGAAGTCCTCGACGTGCAGCTTGTTCAGCATCTCGGCGACCCGATGGTTGATGAACTCCGATCCGTTGTCCGAGTGGAAGGCCAGGACGCGGAAGGGAAACGCGCCGACGAGCGCCTCGAGCACGGGAACCATGAACTGCTCGGTGATCCGGCGAACCGACGCAAGTTGCTGGTACTGCGTCACTTCGTCGACCATGTTGATCACGTAGGCCCCCTTCTCGCCGTCGCGGTCGCCGCTGTGCACGGTGTCGACGCGCACGAAGCCCGGGCGCCCCTCCGGCCGGGGTCTGCGCCGCTGCCCGATCGGCGACGCCCCGCCCCGCGTTTTCCGGAACGTGGTCCGGGCGCGCAGGTACGTCCGGCGGGCGCGCAGGTTGTAGATGTGGCCGTTCGAGATCTCCGCCAGGCGTTCGAAGCGCTTGTCGCCGAAGACGTGGAACATGCGCCACAGGATCCTCTTCGTCGCCGGTCCCGAGAGCTGCCCGAAGGCCTCGTCCACCTCGGCCAGCAGCAGCGCGTCGGCGGTCGTGTAGACCGTGGCGAAGGGCCGCGCCGGAGGACGCAGCCGGTGGTCGCGGATGCGGCCCGTGCGGCGCTGCTGCGCGATCAGCCGGGTCAGCTGGGCGCCCGAGTACCCGGTGACCTTGCCGAGATACCGCCGGACCAGGCCCTTCCCGGCCCTCGGCAGGCCGAAATGGTAGCGGAACCGGACCAGCGTCCGCTCAACGAACTTGTAGGCCGCCTCGCGGTCGTGGGGGGTGATGTCCGCCCCCTCGCTCCCGCCGAGGAAGGCGCGGATGTCGTCGAGGGTGCGGATCCGTTCGGTGCGGAGTGTCACGATCATGCTCCCATGATCTGCTCGCACCCCCGCTCATGCTCACTTCCCGTTGGAAACCCGCTTCCCGCTCATGCTCACTTCTCATTGGACAACGCTCCCGCCTGCGGAACGCCTCGTGGATGATTAGGTTGTTCGTGATTCCTACGTCCGTTTCACCCCTTATTAGCTCAACCTCCAGTAGGCGAGAACGCACGAAAATGGCGCATGTGAATCCCGACATCCTGAGATGGGCCCGAAAAACGTCCGGGCTGACCTTGGACGAGGCAGTGGCGAAGCTGTCGATCAAAGACGCTCGGGGCATCGCGGCTGTGGATCGGTTGAAGGCGCTCGAGGCCGGCGACAACGTGCCGACCCGATCGATGTTGGGCAAGATGGCCCTGCACTATCGTAGGCCCCTCCTAACCTTCTATCTCGCTCACCCCCCGCGGCGCAGGACTTGGGGGAAGGACTTTCGCGCGCCGACCCCCAACCGTTCCGTCCGAAATGACGCACTCCTCGACGCCTTGGTACGCGATGTCCAAGCCCGCCAAGGCTTGATTCGCGCGGCTATCCTAGAGGACAACGAGGACACCTCGCCACGTCACTTCATCGGCTCCGCGACTCCGCAGACGCCAGTCGAGCGAGTCGTCGGTGCAATCCGTGACACCATCGGACTCGAGCTGCGCGAATACCAGGCCGCGCCCAGCGCAGACGCTGCTTTCCGCCTGCTCCGGTCGCGTACCGAGGGGGCGGGTGTCTTCGTCCTCGTCTTGGGCAATCTAGGGAATCACTTGACTGATCTCGAGGTGGATGTATTCCGCGGCTTTGCGTTGACGGACGTATATGCGCCCTTCGTTGTCGTCAATCCCAAAGACTCACCGGGAGCCAAGTCGTTTACATTGCTACACGAGCTTGCACATCTGTGGCTCAACGAGCCGGGTATCAGCGGGGTCGATCCAACGGATCCGGTCGAAGTCGTCTGTAACAAGGTGGCATCGCACTTCCTGTTGCCGGAGAAAGAATTGGTGGCGCTGAAAGCCCCTGACAACCCCGACGGAGACGCTTGGGCCAAGTCAATCACTGCGTTTGCCGGGCCTCGCAGGATTAGCTCATCCATGGTAGCTTATCGATTGTATCGCCATGATGTCATCGACCAAGCAACCTGGCTGCTCCTCCGGGGCTTGTTTCGCGAGCGGTGGCTAAAGGGCAGGAGGGCGATGCGCCAACGTCTCCAACGTCGTGAAGGTGGCCTTCCTCTTCCGGTGCGTGTTCGGTATCACGTCGGAGCAGGATTAGTTGACTTGGCATCTCAACTGGTAGCCTCGGGACATCTGTCAGCCACCAGAGCCAGCCGAGTGCTTGGTGTCAGCCCGTCGCGAGCATATTCCGTCTTTGCAGTCCAATGACGCAGGTTTCACTCTTTGATCCGGAGGTAGTCTACCTTCTTGACGCCGACTTCTTGATCACAGCGGAGCGGACCTACTACCAAATGACACGTGTTCCTGAATTCTGGCAGTGGCTGTTGTATCAAGCCTCAGTTGGGCGGGCCAAGGTCCCCAGGGAAATGCTTGAGGAGGTACTTCGAGGTAGACAACCCGGTAGGGCGGACGATCTTCTCAATTGGATTCACGACGATAACGTAAAGAACACCCTTCTTCTTTCAAGTGAACCGATTGTTCCCCTTGTTCGACGAGTTGTCGACGAGGGATACGGCCACGATCTGACCGAGGAGGAAGTGCATAGAATCGGCCGGGATCCGTTTCTAATCGCCTACGCCCTCGAGAATCCATCTCGTCGACGCATTGTGACTGCTGAAGTGTCAAAGCCGAGTAGGCAAAGGGCTAATTGTAAGATTCCTGACGTTGCAGATGACTTTGGGATTCTCACACTTAACCCGTTTGAGTTTACGCAGGAGTTGGATTTCCGCACTAGCTGGCGTCCGTAATCCGCCTGGCTGCCGCCACGTCAGATGGACAGGGGTCGTGGCGCTGGAGATGAAAGTGACCTGGTGGACCTCCCCGGCTCGTTCGATCGGGAAGCCGCGCCTCTGCGACACATGGTTGATTGCGGGGACGTGCTGCTCGTTCTGGGGTAGAGGGCTGAGGCGGACCTGACATAGGGTTAGCACCAATGGCTGGGCTGAGAGCGGCTTGGCGTTTTCGCTGCTGCACTGCTCCTCTTTGGATTGACAGATCGGTTTACACATTGACAGATACTCGGGGGAAGGTGGAGCTGGTTGGCTGTGGGGGGCAAATGGGGGGCCGGATTTGTGGGTGGTTAATCGGTGTATAGTGTCTGGTAGGGGCAGCGGTCCATCAATCGGAATGAGTGGAGTCGTCCTAGTGAGACAGCCGTGAATTGAACGACGCCGACGACCATCGGGCAGGGGTTGCGGTCGACCACCGTCCGGCCCCTGCTCTCGACGTGCAGGAGGTGTCGTCCAAGCTAGAGGACCTCGTCAGGTACTCCATGGTGGCCTCGGCGAAGGGAGGATCGAAAGCTCTTTCCGACACCTAGACGGACCACGGTCATGTACCGGAGGTCGCCCCCGTCGAGCTCGCCGAGGCCGTCATGTTCGGATTCGATCAGCACGGTGGAAACGGCGGGCTGCAACCGCTCGGCGAACGGCTCGGTGAACCGCTCGAACCGGGTGGGTGGCTGAAGCGGAGCTGGCAGAGGACTAGGGTCAGGGGTGCGCGGAGAGGTTGCAGGTAAGCCGAGGGAGTCTGTATACTTGGGGTCGCACTCCGCACCCCGATCGTCAACTCGCAACCCCCATCATCCGAGCGTTTCGCATGGCCATCACCGTCTATAAGGACAGCTCGTACAGCTTGTCCACCCTGCTTGAGGAGATCGACAGAGGCGAGATTGCTCTGCCCGATATCCAGCGCCCGTTCGTCTGGAAGCCCGCCAAAGTGCGAGACCTCTTTGACTCGATGTACCGCGGCTTCCCTGTCGGGAATCTGCTCTTTTGGGCAACTGGTGCTGAAACGGGTGCCCGCCGAATCGGCACCCATATCCACGAGGCTGCCCCGCGGCTCATGATTGTGGACGGCCAGCAGCGGCTCACCAGCCTCTATAGCGTGCTGACGGGGAAGGAAGTCTTGGGCGAAAACCACACTGCGGCGCGGATCCGCATCGCGTTTCGACCCCGAGACTGCAGCTTCGAGGTCGCCGATGCAGCAGTGGTAAGGGATCCTGAGTTCATCCCTGACATCTCGATCCTCTGGGACGGGGGTGGCCGAGGCAAGAAGGTGCGCGTGTTCCTGAAGCGCCTGGAAGCGAGCAGGGGTAACCTGACGGAGCAACAGCGAGACACCCTTGAAGAGGCGATCGACCGGCTCCATGACCTGCGGAACTACCCTTTCAAAGTCATGGAGCTCGGGTCGACGGTAGACGAGGAACAGGTCGCCGATGTATTTGTGCGGATCAACAGCGAGGGGGTTCGACTCGGCCAATCCGACTTCATCCTCACCCTTATGTCGATCTGGTGGGAGGAGGGTCGGAAGGGCCTCGAGGCCTTTGCGCGCAACGCACGGATTCCGCCTACTAAAGGCCCCTCTCCGCACAATCCATACATACTACCCTCTGCAGATCAGCTGCTGCGCGTCGTCGCTGGTCTCGCCCTGCGCCGCGGCCGACTACGATATGTTTATCAAGTCCTCCGAGGCAAAGACCTTGAGACCGGCGAGATCTCGGCTGAAATCCGTGAGAAGCAGTTCGCCGCACTCCAGGAGGCTCAGGCGGAGACCTTGTCCCTGACCAATTGGCATCACTTTCTCAGTGCAGTCCGCCGGGCCGGCTACAGAAGCCGCGCCATGATCAGCTCGGAGAACAACCTCATGTTCTCTTACCTGATGTACCTGATCGGACGCCGGGACCACCAACTCGATCGTCAGATCCTTCGTGAAGCAATCGCTCGATGGTTCTTCATGACCTCGCTCACCGGCCGATATACTGGTAACTTTGAGAGCCAGGTCGAACAGGATCTCCGCCGTATTGCTGAGGCGGATTCCGGTGAGGACTTTGTGGCAACGCTGGACGCAATTATAGACACGACACTTACGGCGGACTATTGGAGTATTCAGCTCCCCAGCTCGCTCGAGACATCGTCGGCCTACGGTCCGACAGTGTTTGCGTACCACGCGAGTCTTGTGCTGCTGAATGCCCGCCCCCTTTTCTCACCACTTCTATTGCGTGATCTGCTGGATCCGTCGACCCACGCTCCGCGATCGGCTGTCGAGCGCCACCACCTCTTCCCCAGAGCTTACCTGACTCGGATCGGTATCGACCGCACGGTACAGCGAAACCAGATCGCCAACTACGCCTTTGTCGAATGGCCTGACAACGCCAAGATCGGGGACTCAGCACCGAGCGAGTATTTCCCTCTACTTTTCAGCGCGCTATCGCCGCAGCAGCAGAAGCAATCTCGGTTCTGGCACGCCCTCCCCGAGGGCTGGGAGCACATGGCCTACGAGGACTTCCTTCAGGCGCGTCGTGTACTCATTGCCGACGTCGTTCGAGCGGCGTTCGATGGGCTCCGTACGGGCCAGCTTCCCGAGGAGGAGGAACGGTTGAAGCCTGTGGTCGGCCCGCTGGATTGGTCCCTTGAGGACCTCCTGGCAGAGATGGAAACCGAACAGGTCGAATTCAAGTCGTCTGCCTACTACAGCTACAGACCAGACGTTCCGGAGAGCGTGATTGTGGACTCCGTGATCAAGACTGTGGCCGGTTTCCTTAACGCCGGCGGTGGCACACTCGCGATCGGCATCGCCGATGACGGCGAGATCCTAGGAATTCAGCCGGACCTCGACAAGAAGAACATGGACGCGGACCGCTACGTGAATTCGCTGACGACCGTGTTCGTGCGTTCACTCGGGTCGCTCGCTTCCACGATGGCGAAGATTCAGCTACAGGCAGTAGATGGTGTTCAGGTCGCCCTGGTTCACGTCCAGCCATCGCCGAAGCCTATCTATGCCAAGGTGTCGAAGCGTGACAATGCCTTTTTCGTTCGCGTGAACAATTCGACCCGGGTCTTGGAGGCGGCCGATCTTGTAGGATATGTTCAACAGCGCTGGGCGTAGGTGAGCGACGCGGCGACTCCCTTTTATCCTCTGCCGCGGAAACCGACGCCGGGGGCGACTCGGCATTGTAGTTGCCCACAGCCAGGGTCGCCTGTTTGGGGGCGCGCTGTGGACGACCCCGGAATCCACTCGGAGTTTTATGCGCGGCGCCGAAGATTGGGAGCGGCCGTCAGGATGTCGCCCGTCGGTCGCGCGGTTGCTCCCCCTTTGGGTCACCCCGGTGTCACTTCGGCCATTCCTGCGTCATGATTTGTATGCCAACACCCACGCCGACTCGGACTCGGCAAAGGGGCCTGCCAGAACTCCATTTGACGCTGCTCTTGTTACGATGCTCCGAGACCTTTTCTTGGACGAGACGCTTAAGTTCCTCCGCTAGGTCATCCAGACCCGCGAACTCTTCCGCATAGTCGGAATGGGGCGGATCGTCGACCACTATCCAGATCGTCATCTTCTGGGGGGTCGCGTTCGCGCGGTTTCGGTACTTCGATTGAACTACGGCCATTGGGTGGCTGCTCCTGTGTTTCGGCGGAAACCAGCTCCGCGAGCCCTGATTTGGGCATTGTAGAGCCCCGCGCCGGTTTTCGCAATGTTGCGGCATTTCCGTTTCGGATCCTGCGTTACCAGGTTCGATCGTCGCGGGCTGTGGCCGGAAGAGAGGAGGCTCGCAGGGTATGCGCGCGGCCAGCGCGGCCGCGCTCATCAGTCCAAATCAACGACGCGTTTCCCAGGTACTTGTCAATAGTAGTAATGCATCTGTGGCGGTGATCCAGCCGACGTTCCTGACCGCGTTTAGGCTTCCGACGAGCTGTGTGCGCGATATGAGCCGTGAGGTTCGCAGAATGTCATGTGTGCTTTCCATTAAGTCGCCTTAACATTACATATCGTGGCCTGTGGCCCAGTCGGATTGGTGGTCGGCAATCGGGTTGCGAATCGTCCGCACCGGGGACAAAGCTAGGCCCCTAGAGGCTCCATCGCCCTGGGGTTGAACTTCCCTGCCCTGTCCCCGTCCCTATCGAGGAACCGGCGATACTTCCCTCCCCAAGCGTCCTCGATCCGCGCGCCTACGTCAAACGCAAGGTCCCGCACGTCATTCGCAGATTCCGGGAAGGCATCCAGTTCCCGCCGGATAATGATACTGGGCTCCTGCTGCGCGCCGGGAAGCCATCCATCAGGGCGATGCGGCTCTGCCCAACCGGTTCCCAACCCGGCAAGGTAGGAGTTTCTCGTCTGGTAGAAGACCAGGCTCATTTCCCACGGACCGGCAAACCCAAACCGACCGACGACTTCGGCTTGGGCTGCGGCACCAATCCAGACCAGCCCGACCGTCTGACGAAGTTTGAAAAACCGCCTTTCGTGGGAACCCGACCAGGACGGATCGCAGCCGATCTCGACACCGCCATGCCGATGCAAGCCGAGGTAGGTGCTCCATTCCTCCGAGTTGCCTCTGTACTTCACCGCAGCATCGATGGTCACCGTGGTGTTCGTCCATTGAACGCGTGTTCCGAAGGGCGACGGCCCATCCGCCGTCCACCAATTCCAGAACTCGTCGTCAAAGGAGAGATCGGTTGCGAACGGGTCACCTGGGAGGATCAAGAGGCGTGCCGAGAGGCTCTCAGTCCGGCGGGCCAGTCCCAAGGACCCGTGTTTCGCATCGGCAAACTGGCCCAGCCGTCGGCGTACGAGCCTCCATCGTTCACGGGCGCGATCCAGCTCCTTCAGGTCATGCATTCGACGGCCCGTCCCCTTCCCAACCGCCGCCGGTTCACAGCATGGTCCCGCCGCGTGGCGTGCGTAGCTCTCGGCGGAGGCGTGCAAGCAAGTCCTCCACGAGCTGATCTCGGTTCGCGGTGAGATAGGCCCGAGGTCGAACAACCGGTTCTTCCGGGACGACTACGAGATCGCGTTGGTCCATCGACATGGTCATGCTGTGTGGGTTGGCAGCGTGTTCGGCGCGCGTTCGCCATCCGTAGATCGATCCACTCTCAATCGCTCCCAGGACCACGATGTGGGAGAGACGACCGAGCGAATCCACGTAGTCGAGAACCCAGCGGATGAACCCAAGCGCCGCCGCAAGTGCGCTTCGTACGTCTTCCTCGATGAGCGCCAAGAGGGCCGTTGGGAATTCGCGGTCACGGCGCATGGCGGGCACGCTCACCACGACTGTCCCGTCTTCAGCTACCACGATCGCGGCCCCGTCCTGTACCAGCCGTAGCTGTCCACGCTCCAACACCGTCTTGGTTCCATGCCTTGGGGTGAAGACCGGTTCCGTTCCAGACAGAGCTTGCTGCATGATTGGCCCAGCGAACTCCCGCCCATCGAGCACCGACGGTCGAATGACCTCTTGCCGTGGGCCTCCCGTGACGATGACGTGGAGCCGAGGGGAAGAATGCTGCTCAGGACGCGGAACCCACGATCGGGCCCGTTCGAGCAACTCCGAAGAATCCACTGGGGCGCCTTGCAGGCGAAGCGCATGCTGATGTACCAACCTGGTGGCCTTAGATCTCAGGTCGTCCGCGTCGGAAAACGTGTCGGTCATGCGACCAGTAGCCCAATCCTGCGCCTCCTGCAGAAACTCTTGCTGTCGCGGTTCCGGGTCCGTGTCGCTCTGGACCAGGACGGCTACGGTGCCGTGGTCGCAGGCCTCGCGAAACTCCTCATGCGTTGCCGAAAGACCTGAATCCTGCGGTTGGCCGTAGTGCGCTCCCAAGAGCACGATCGTCAGATCTGCCGTCCGCGCGGCCTCCAAGCACGCCTGACGGGGCGTATCCGTCGATGCCCCGAAATCCTCCGACCGGATGACCGAATAGCCCAGAGACTCGATCGCGTCGGCGACCGCGGCCCGATGTCGCTCCATACCTCGTATCACCGACGAGACGAATACCTGCATCACGAAGGCTCCTCGCCTCGCAAGGTTCCTTCACTCATCAAGCTCTTCCCCTCTCTGAATCGACGTGCGTCCGGTGGAAGCTCGAATGATAACGCATCCTGGTCGCCCTCACCGATGGGCTCGGGAGACCCGTTGTTGTTATCGTGAGAGAACCCGCTTCTGACGACCCACCTGACCACCAGGACACCCGACCATGTTCGATCATCCCATCGTCGACGTTGCCCTCGGGCTCATCCTCCTCTACACCGTCCTGAGCCTGTTCGCTTCGGTCGTGAAGGAGTGGATCTCCACGTTCTTCGGGCTCCGGGCGAAGAACCTGAAGAAGGGGATTCAGACGCTGATCGGAGCCGACTACGCCGCCAAGATCTACGGCCATCCGCTGGTGAGCACGCTGTCGACCGAGAAGAAGCTGCCGTCCTACATCGGCTCCGGAACGTTCGCGTCGGCACTCGTAGACCTGCTCGCCCACGGCGAGAAGGACCAGTCCACGAAGGATACCGAAGACGACCAGTCCACTGAGGATGCCAAAGACACCACGGCGCAGTTGATCCGCAAGGTGGGCAGCGACCCCGTACTCGGACGGGCCCTGCGTGCGTTGAGCAGCGCGGGGGTGGAGACGGTGGCTGATCTTCGGACCGAAATCGCCGCCTGGTTCGACGATTGCATGAACCGCGTTTCCGGTTGGTACCGCAGGCAAACACAGTGGATCATCTTCGCCATCGGAGCGGCTGTCACGCTGTTCGCAAACGCGAGCACGGTCCATGTGGCGGGCGACCTCTGGCGGGACGACGTGCTTCGCTACTCCGTCGCGCAGGAGGCGGTGTCGATGGCGACCACGACGCCGAGCCCCGACTCGTTGGAGGTCTCCGACGCTCTCCTCGCCTCGTTCCCCGTTGGCTGGGGGGACGAAGATCCGTTCGGCGTCAGGGAGGGGGTTCCAGACTGGTCTTGTGGGACTTGGTTCGCCCACCTGATGGGGTGGATCCTGACGGCCGCGGCCGTTTCGCTCGGCGCGCCGTTCTGGTTCGATCTGCTGGGCCGGGTGGCGAAGTTGCGGGGCACAGGTAAGCGGCCGGCGGCTGGGCCAGCGGGATAGTGTCTCCGACAAGCTCGCTGAGCGGATGGCTCTTTCCGCATCAGTCGCATTGAGTATTCGCACATACCCCCCTTGTGCTCCGCCTTGAAGTACAGGCAATCTACTCCGGGAGGTTCTTCAGAACTGCGATTGTTAATCTGACTTCAGTGTCGATGTTCGCGAGGAGTTCCGTGGCGGTTTCTGCCGCAGTGTCGATCTGCTCCGCCGTCTCACTCGTGACTACGCCACCCGGAAGAACGGCTAGCAGGTTCACCTGGGCCTTCACGCGTTCCACCATTTCTGAGACTCTTTCGGCTGTAGCCGCAAGAATCTCCATCTGATCCGCAGTCATTTCTTCCTCTTCTCCTGTCGTGGTGGATGGTGAGACATCTGAGAATGGAGCATAGCCGTCAACTGCCAGCCAGAGCGTGCGAGGGTCTCACCTGAGACGCTCATAGTGGCACTTACCGAATGCACCGTCTACGGTTTTTCCGGTTCCACGACATCTGGGGTGGTCCTACTTCTTTGGACAGTCCGAGGGCGGAGTTAAGGTGGATTCCGACTGGGTTTGAGTGCCCTCGGGTACCTTCGCTTTGGTGAACGTAAGCCCCGGTCGCCGGGAGGGTTCCCCTCCCGGCGACCGGGGCTTGCTGGCGGTCGGGAAAAGCGTGCAGAGTCGGCGGAGAGCACGGTGTGCCTCCGGACCGCAGCCTCATGGGTCTGCGCCCCGGTGCGCGGCGCAGTGCTCGGACCCGTGGACGGACGGGAGCTTCCGGGCACTCGACACCGGCCGGCTGGACACGACGCGGGCTGCTCATGCCGCCCTCGCGCCGTTGCGGTAGGTCTCGCCCGGCGTCCGCCCGCCCAGCGCCGAGTGGGGACGCACCTCGTTGTAGAAGTCGATCCACGAGCCGATGATCCGCTCGGCATCCAGCCCGTCGCGGAGTTCGTGGAGGTACACGGCTTCGTACTTCAGCGACCGCCACAGCCGCTCGATGAAGATGTTGTCGAGGAACCGGCCCCGGCCGTCCATCGAGAACGCCACGCCCGCCCCCAGCACCCGGTCGGCGAAGGCCTCACTGGTGAACTGGGAGCCCTGATCCGTGTTCAGGATCTCCGGGGTCGCCCGGATGAGCGCGTCGTCCAGAGCCCCGGTGCAGAACGAGGTGTCCATCGTGTTGGACAGCCGCCAGGAAAGGACGTGCCGGGTCGCCCAGTCCATCACGGCCACAAGATAGAAAAACCCTTGTGTCACAGGGATATACGTGATGTCCGCGCACCAGACATGGTCCGCTCGCGAGATCTCAAGGCCGCGCAGCAGGTAGGGGAAGATCCGGTGCGCCGAGTTCGCCACGCTCGTGCGCGGGCGCCGGTAGGCCGCCTCCATCCCCATGAGCCGCATGAGCCGCCGGATCCGGTGCCGGCCCGCCGGCACACCCTCGCGGCGCAGATGCCGCATCATCTGCCGGCTCCCGTAGAACGGAAAGTCCATGTGGAGCTCGTCGATGCGCCGCATCAGGGCCAGGTTCTCCGCGCTCTCCCCCTTCGGCCGGTAGTAGAGCGACGACCGGCTCACGCCCAGCAGCACGCACTGCCTCGACAGGCTCAGCGGTCCGTCCGGCTCGATCATCCCCATCCGCTCCGCCCGGCTCAGCGCTTCAACCCACGCCGAAAAAAATCCCGCTCGACCGTGAGCTCTCCGATCTTGGCGTGCAGGTCGTGGATCTTCGCCTCATGCTCCTGGGCGAGCTTCCGCCTGCCGCCCTTGGCGAACACCTCCGGCACGGCGTCCAGCAGCTGCCGCTTCCAGGCGCTCACCTGGTTCGGATGAAGCTCATGCCGCGCCGCGATCGCTTGCACGCTGTCGCGCTCCTGAAGCGCCTCCAGCGCCACGCGCGCCTTGAACTCCGCCGTGAATCGTCGTCTCTTCCTGGCCATCTCGGTGCCTCCTGTTCCATAATGGAATCCACCTTAACGACCTGTCCAAAAAACCGGGACCACCTCAATCTTCCGCATCTGTCATCTGCCATTGACGGGCGACCTTGGCCCAGTCGATTCTCCGCTCCGCTTCGCCTGTCCACACGGCCCAGAAGCTGGGATCCGGCGAGTGCGGTCGATGATCCTCTGGTATCTCCTGGACTTCCACGAGAATGGGAGCTGGTGCGGCCCAGCCGAGTAGCATCGCGCGCCTGGTAGGAAGACTGGGCAGTTCGCGAAGGAGTGAGCCGAGGCCATCAGGAACCATGTGTCTCACCAGTTGCTGGTCTCGGTCATTGACCAGCCTGTGTAGCAAGAACGTATTGCACTGGGACAGCACGGTTGGAGAGACCTCCGAAGGCCGTTGGGAAGCCAGGACAAGTCCGAGGCCGAACTTCCGCCCTTCTCTGGCGATTCGCTCGAACACCCTCGCGCACTCTCGTGCCGCTGGGTGGGCGGACTCGCTGCTCAAGTCTCTGTGAACGAAGGTGTGCGCTTCTTCCAGTACCAACGTGGTAGGTAATTCTTTTCCTTCCTCCCGCCGATACCGTTGCACTGCCTCAAAGATCATGCGGCCCAGGACGCTGACGACGATATGCGTGACCTCAGATGGAACAAGAGAGAGGTCAATAACTGCAATCGCACCGTTCGTCGCCTCGTCAGCCCCAACGTAATCGCTCAACCAATGCTCCAGCGTCAAGGAGTCGGAGTCTGTTGGGCGGAGAACCGACGCCAGACGGCCGTGCGACAGCAGTCCACGGATCCGAAGTGTCAGTGTGTCGACCCACTGACCGATGTCCCTACCGGAAGACTCAGCAGCAAGCGCATCCACATAGTCGGGCAGCTCTTTAAGGGGGAACCAACGTGGCGTGTCTTCATCCAATGGTGCGAGTTCGTCGGGCAGGCTCACCACCGTCCCCGCCCTCTTAAGAAGATCGATCACGCGCTCAAGATCCGACTCTGCGAAATCATCGTGCCAGTACAAGCCGGGCTTGCGCTCTCGGCCACGAGCCGAGTACTCGATTTCCTCCGCCTCACTCACCACCTGCTCAAGAATACCCTTTAGGTTTCCATCGGTGCAACCCGGATCATCAAGTAGGTCTTGAAAATCCTGGGCGATGTTCAGCAGCACTCTTGCCACGCCCTCCCGTCTCCCTTTGCGCATGTGGTCCTCGTCGTCGATCAGGACGGAGATTCGACTTCGATACCGCTTGATACGCCCCCTCACTTTCGTCTCGAATTGATTCGGAGGCCCGAGGTTTGCTCGAAGCCTTCTCAGGGCATCGAAGAGCAGGGGGCGCTGAACGCCCGGTGATGCGCCGGTGAAGGCCGCCCATTCCGCACCATTCCAGAGCCAGGCCGGAACCCCGAGTTGCTTTCCTCCTTGCCCTTCACGCTCGGGCTCCACGCGAAACAGGCGCACGTCCATGTCCTTGAACGCTCGGGCGTACTCACCGTTGGGATCGAGAACGATGAAGCGAGCGTTCGGGACATCGATTCCAGCGTCGGACCCGGAAGGTTCCTCCCGAATCCGGCCCATCCTAGCTGCGTCGAGTGACCATCTGATCAGACCAGCCACCGAGCAGGACTTCCCGGCTCCCGTGTTCCCAAGAACCGCAAGATGACGGCCGAAGAGTTTGTCGGGGTCCACGTAGACCGGCGCTCGTCCGGCCGTAGGACATTGGCCCAAGAGGATTCGGCCGCGTGTGCTCCCGCCCTCCCCTTCGACAATGGCTTGAAGCTGACCGTGGGCTGGGAGATGAACCGGATCTCCAACTGAGGGGAATACATCGACGCCACGTTGGACCTTGAAGGCAAGATTCCCTCCAGTTGCCCGTGCCCTCAGGGTGCCAAGAGGTGTAAGCTTCATGACCCGTGATGGCGACGGTAGGTCAACCAATCCGGCATCCCGTGCCCTTCGACGACTGGCTTTCCGGCGGCGTTCTATATGCACCGAAGAGATAACGCATACTGTAGCCCCGGTCTCATTCGGGATCAGCACATAGCCATTGACACGTGGGAAGCCTGCTGGCGTGCCGGTGTTGAGTGCCGTTGCGCGAGGAGCTTCGCCGTCGAGGACCACGCTGATGCTGTCCGCGGACACCTCTTCCACGGAACCCACGATGCGTCCACCAAGAGTGTGGATCAAAGATGTCATGCCGCATCGCCGCCATTTCGAATACCGCCATCTGACGTGGCAACGCCATCCTCGCCGTTCCCGTCTCCCGGACGTCTATTCAGTATTTCCGCCATCCGCCAGGTGTTCCGGTCGATGGCTGGCTGGGGCAGGTATGTGTCAACGAGCGTAGCCAGATCCCCGAAATGTGATCCGACGAGAAGTGTCATCTGTTCCTCGCGACCGGTATCGGCACAAAACCGCCGCAACCGACCACCGGCGTCGTTGTAGGTGATGACCACTAGGTGGGTGGACGGAAGGCTTAGCATGTCCCGTAACACTCGGTTGATGTGGTCGTCGCCAAAACCATAGCCGTAACTCACGAGCACCGAATTGGGCCGGCACGCGGCAGCAGCAAAGTCACGGAAGAGCTCGGCGTACGGGTATTCCAGCGTTTCGACATCTTTCGTAGGATTCGGATAGATGAGCAGATGCTCTCGGGCGTTTGTGGGAATCCCTGGGTGTTCATCGGGTGCTCCGAAAGGCAGGGCACCCCTTTGAACCTCCGGCCGACCGGACGGCCCGCTCATCGAACGCCAGTCGAGAGACCCGTGCAACTTCGTGAATCGTACCACTCCCTCAAGATACTGTGGCTCTCCCTGTATCCCAGGTGGATTGTAGTGGAAATCAATGCCTAAACGGGACGCTCGGAAAACGGGAGCGAGGTTTCCGACGAAACGGTCCAGTACACGCAGTCCCAGAAGGTCGCATCCGTACTCGATCAGGCGGTCATAGTTGGTCGTGAAGATGTGGAGTCGGTCTCGTGTCACGGCGCGACTCGCGAAAGGAAGGAGAAAACCACCGAGGAGCCGTCGAATGCGAGTTGCTCGGCCCCCTTCCCGGGCCATGACATCTGCGATACCCCGCTCCGTTGCGAGGACTTGTTTCATGAGGTTGAGAAGTATGCCGTCCAGTTGCTGTTCCCAAGCGGGGAGAAGCCGCTTTGCGCTCTTCGGTAGCTGCCGTCCTCCGCGGCCTGATTCTGCCGCCCGGGCGAGGATCTTCAGGCCACCGATCAGTTCGGCAGCGCAGCGGATCTGATACTCGATGTTGGCCTTCGCGCGACCGGACCTTCGGGCGGCCACATCGGCCGCTTCGTTCACAGTGTCGGCGAAATCGCAGTCGAGGTGTGTCAGACCCATCGTGGCGGCAGACACCCCCACGCTCTTGGCGATCGCAGTGGGCAGTCCACTTCCTACCAGCAGGTTTAAATGCTCCGCTTGAAACAACGCGGAGAGCCATGGCTCGACATGATCGCGATGTGCGCCGGGGTCTGGAGTTTCGTTCCACTGCTGGCGATGCTGGCCTGCCCACACGAGGTGGTTCTTCCACGCAGCGCAATCCCGTGGACCTAGGTCGGTTGCCATCGGTTCCTGCCTTGGATGATTAGGCTGAGTACTTGTCGTAGGCCGGACCACCATCACGGTAGACGACAACCCGACCGCTTGCTCAGAAGGCGGAGATACGGTGGTGTCCCCGTGCGTCTCACCATCTTCTCTGGACTGCCTTCGGACTCCAATAGTGTACCGGTAATGACTTTAGGGCAAGGGGGCCGTTCAGTGTGGGCCCCAAAAAGCGACCTGCGGCCGGGGCATGTCCGCGGTGTTTTCCCATCTCCTGTTCTTCTTGAAGCGCGCCCAACTGGATCACTACGCGTTGAACGAGAGATTGCGGCTTCACCCATGTATCCCGATAGGGTAGTGAGATTGGCCGAAACCGCTACACGCACAAGATCGTCTAGATCGACGACCTGACCGCAAAGCTGCCGGAAAGCTGCGACGTAGACGGCGTGGAAGTTCGTTGCCCGAGATCCAGGATCGGGAAGCGAAGGATCAATCGTCTCCAGTTGCGAAAGCGGTACTCTACAGCCTCACGTCAGGGTCCCCCACCCAATCCCCCACAGCCCCCCGAGGCACTTCCCTCACAATCCCCCGCACCCCCTCCACCCCCGCCCCACCCCGCACAATCTCATCTCCCCCGATCGCTCTCAACCGCTCATTGACCGCCTCAAGCTCCCCCTCCCACACCCCTTCCAACCTCCCCAACAACCCCCCCAACCGCCCCACGATCACCCCGAACACCTCGACCATCCCCTCCCCCGGCCGCCCATCCCCCCGCTCCGACATCGACAGCAGGTTCGCCAACCGGTTGTTCACCTTGATCGGAAAGTTCAGCGGATCCTGATTCGACCGGTTCCGCACCTGGTAGATCTCCCCCTCGATCTCCTCCAGCGCCACCCTCAACCTCTCCGCCGCCTCGATCAACCCCTCATCCTCCACCCCCTCCAACCGCTCCTCCAACTCCCCCTTCACCCTCCGAATCTCGATCACCGCCCGATTCGCCCGGTCCACCTCATCCCGAACCCTCACCCCGAACTCGTACTGCGCCACCAGGTCCTCGTCCGTCACCCCCTCGATCCACGGATTCCTCCGCACCTCCACCTCTGTCGTCTCGACCCTCTCCCCCACCGTCACCCGCACCGTGTAGATCCCCGGCGGCACC
The DNA here is from genome assembly GCA_965211795.1 of Longimicrobiales bacterium. GTDB lineage: Bacteria > Gemmatimonadota > Gemmatimonadetes > Longimicrobiales > Gaopeijiaceae > Bin94. The sequence goes on along the minus strand of OZ242973.1, from coordinate 27,016 downwards.
GCCGGCGCCATCGTCCTCACCCCCCAAAGAATCATCCCGGGAAAGGTCGCCGCCGGATCCGTCCGCAGATCCCACCGCACCCTTTGCAACCCGGTCCCCAACGGCAGCGCCGGCCCACTCCACCGGTCCCGCTCCTCCCCCTCTCTCGCAGGCGCGAAGGTGCGCACCACCCGACCGGTCGCGTCGAACACCTCCAGCGTCGCGTCCACCACACTTCCAACCCCCTCCCCCAACCACCACGACAGCACCACCCCACCCCCCGACCGGTACGCCACCGCCGGCTCGAACAACACCAGGTCCCTCTCCGCCGTCCCCGGCACGCCCTCGCTCCCCGCCTCCCACTGCCTGAGCGGCCCCACATTGTCAAGCACCCAGAACCCGCGCCCATGACTCGCCATCGCCAGCTCGTCGTGCTCCGGGATCACATCCGTCACCGGCATGTCCGGCAGCCCCGGGTTCAGCTCCTGCCACCACCCCCCGTCGTCGAACGTCACGTACACGCCGTGATTCGTCCCCGCGTACAGCAGCCCCTCCCGGTTCGGATCCTCCCGCACCGAGTTCACGTACGCGTCGTCGCGGATCCCGTCCACGATGCGCGTCCACGTCTCCCCGTAGTCCTCCGTCCTCCACACGTGCGGCCGGAAGTCGTCGAGCAGCGGGAGGCGCGCCGACACGTACGCCTTCCCCGCATCGAACGCCGACGCGTCGATCAGGCTGACCCGCCCGAACTCCGGCATGTCCGGCGGCGTCACGTTCTTCCAGCTCCCGCCGCCGTCCCTGGTCACGTGCACGAGGCCGTCGTCCGAGCCCGTCCAGATCACGTCGATGTCCACCTTGCCGGGCCCGACTGCGAAGATCGTCGCGTACACTTCGGGGCCGTTCATGTCGCCGGTGATCGGGCCGCCCGAATGGCCGAGCGTCATGGGGTCGGCGCGGGTCAGGTCGTCGCTCAGGCGCTCCCAGCTGTCGCCGCCGTCGGTGGTCCGCCAGAGCCGGTTGGACGACGTGTACAGGACATTCGGATCGATGGGCGAGAAAATGATCGGAAAGGTCCACTGCCAGCGCTCGAGCATGTCGACGGCCGGCTCGCCGGAGTAGAACCAGGGGTACGGATTGACCTCGCGGGACGTGCCCAGGCGGCGGTTGTAGCGGTCCAGGTAGCGTCCGTTGTTGGTGCCCGAGAAGAAGACGTCCAGGTCCTTCGGATCGGGCGCGATGTAGCCCGGCTCGCCGCCGCCCGCCCGGTAGTGCACGTTCATCGAGCCGCGCGTGATCGCGGGCACCCGGGCGCCCGAGTCGTCCGCGGTGTCGGCCAGCGCCGACTCGAACCGCGCCCGGTTCCAGTCCGACGGCAGGCAGAGCGTGCTGTTGTCCTGCTGCGACCCGCAGATGTGCCACGGGATGTGCGCCGTCGTGACGCCGTGGTAGAACTGCGCGGTGGAAAACTCCTGGTCGGTCCACTCGCTCCCGGTGGTGAAGCTGACCGCGCCGCCACCGTCGTTGGCGACCACGACGTGCGCGGGGTCGTCGGGGTCGATCCAGAAGTCGTGGAAGTCGCCGTGGGTCCCGTTGTTGATGACTTCGTAGGTGGCGCCGCCGTCGGTCGAGCGGAAGAAGGACGTGTTCTGCACGTAGACGACGTCCTCGTCGTGATGGTCGGCGTACACGTGCGTGTAGTAGAACGCCCGCTGCCGGATCCGCCGCTCGTCGTTGATGAGCTCCCAGCTGCCGCCGCCGTCGTCCGAGCGGAAGAGGCCGCCGTCGTCGTGCTCGAAGAGGGCGTAGACGCGGCCCGAGTTCGCGGTCGACACCGCCAGGCCGATCTTGCCGACGACGCCCCCCGCCGGCATGCCGGGGTTGCGGGTGATCTCGGTCCAGGTGGCGCCGCCGTCGACCGATTTGAACATGCCGCTGCCCGGCCCGCCGGAGGACATGGTGTACTCCTTGCGGAAGGCCTGCCAGAGCGCCGCGTAGATCACGTCCGGGTTGTTGCGGTCGAGCGCGATGTCGATCGCCCCGGTGCGCTCGTCCCGGAAGAGGATGCGCTCCCACGTGTCGCCGCCGTCGGTCGACTTGAAGACGCCGCGCTCCTCGCTGGGGACGCCGTACTTCCCGAACGACGCGACGTAGACAATGTCGGGATCGGTCGGGTGGATGCGGATCGTGGAGATGCCGTGCGACTCGGAGAACCCGACGTGCTCCCAGGTCGCGCCCGCGTCGCGGCTGCGGTAGACGCCGTCGCCGGGAAGGATGTTGCCCCGGATGCACGTCTCGCCCATCCCGATGAAGACGAGGTCGGGGTCGGTTTCGGCCACCGCGACCGCGCCGACCGAGGCGGAGTTGACCTGGAAGTCGGTGACGGGGAACCAGTCTTCGCCGCCGTTGGTGGTCTTCCAGAGGCCGCCGCCGGTGGCGCCGAAATAGGCTTCGAGGGGGCGGCCCTTTACGCCGCTGGTGGCGATGGAGCGGCCGCCGCGGTCCGGGCCGAGGTTGCGCCAGGTGTAGGCGGAGAGGAGGGTGGGGGGGAGGGGGTGGCTGTGCTGGGCGGTAAGGGGACCGGCGAGGTCGGGAGCTGCGACCGCAAGTGCGATGGCTAGGATGATCGTCTTCGGTGCACAGCGGCGCACAGGGCTCTCCTTTCGGAAACGCGGTCGGGAGTCGGGAGTCAGTGGCGGGAAGGGCAACCTACCGGGGGAGTGGACGTTGGGACAAGCAGGTGATGCCGAAGGCGGAGTGTTTGGCGGGCTCGGGGCAAGTGGACTCGACGGTTGGCGTCCGCGCGCTGCTGGATCGCCGGACCATTGGCGGGGTATCTTCGTTGTACGTTTCGTTGTGTAGTAGCAAGAATGACGGGAGGAGAGACCTCATGAATCAACGTCCACGCAGCCCAGCCGTTCCTTCGCGTAGCGGCCGACCGAAGGGCGCGTGTCGAGCCCGTCGCCACCTGTGGTTCGTTGCGGTCGCGATCAGCACAGTCGGTCTGCTTGGGTGCGATTTGGCCGGGCCGTCGGAGTATCGGGTGATCGGGATAATGCGGCTCGACCATCCGCGCGTGGGAGAGTACTTCTTGCCGGAGATCCCCGAGACGGTGACCGCCGGAGTCCCCTTCGAAATCACGGTTACGACTGGCGGCAATAGCTGCTATCGGGCTGGCGAGACCGAGGTGGCAGTCGACGGTCGCTCGGCAGTGGTGACCCCATACGACTATGTTCGCGCGGACGCATGGGAAACCGGCTGCTTCGCCATTCTCCAGCTCTTTGAACACAAGGCAACAATGGTCTTCAAGGAGCCTGGGATCGCGTCGATTGTGCTTCGTTACAGCACCGGGAGGGAAGGGGGATATCGGCCGGAGGATCACAAATCGAACGGGCGCAGGGTGTATGCGTTGGAGGTGACGGAGGCGGGGTAGAGTTATCTGGCCAAGCATCTCCTTCGGTCGGCCCACCGTAGCGAAATCCGGGATCTCCACGGGGCTTTGGTGCAGCGGATCGATGCTGGTGAGACCGTCGAAGCAAGCCTAAGGAAAAGCCCTTTCGCTAGCGGTTTTCTAAAGAAAAGCAAACAACACTACGCTTTTGCAACAGTGGACGGGCTTGCAAGATTCCTTTTCCGACGAGAACACTAACGAAAACGAAAGGCTTGAATCTTTTCTCCAATCCTGCGATTCTGAAATCCGCCCGTCACCCTCACCCGACAGTGACACACCGTCGCCCGCAGGCACAACCAGACTCCCTTGAGTCCCAAACGGTCACCACCCCATGCAACGCGAATCCACCGGCACCTACGAAACCACCACCGCCCCCGGCGAACCCGTCCGCGCCTTCGTCCCCCACCCCCTCCCACCCAAGCCGGCCATCACGCCCCACCACACCCTCAGCCACCTCCTCGAATCCGCCGCCGCCGCCCTCGGCCGCCTCGACGCCGTCACCGACCTCCTCCCCGACGCCCCGCTCTTCACCTACGGCCACATCCGCAAAGAGGCGATCCTCTCCTCCCGAATCGAAGGCATCCACACCACACTGACCGACCTCACCCTCCACGAGGCAGGCCGCCCCCCGACAACCAACCCCACAGACTCCCTCGAAACCTCGAACCTCGTCACTGCCCTCAACCACGGCCTCGACCGCCTCCGATCCGGCTTCCCACTCTCCAACCGCCTTCTCCGCGAGATGCACGCCCTGCTGCTGGCGAGCGAACGCGGCGCCACCAAGATGCCCGGCCAATTCCGGCGATCCCAGAACTGGATCGGCGGCTCGCGTCCCGGCAATGCGATCTTCGTTCCCCCGCCACCCCACCACGTCCACCACTGCATGTCCGACCTGGAGCGGTTCATCCACGACCCGGACGACGGGCTTCCCGTCCTCGTCAAGGCCGGCCTGGCCCACGTCCAGTTCGAGACAATTCACCCCTTCCTCGACGGCAATGGCCGCGTGGGACGCCTCCTGATCACCCTCATGCTCTGCGACGCCGGACTCCTCCGCGAGCCGCTCCTCTACCTCAGCCTTCACTTCAAGCGCAAGCGGAGCACCTACTACCAACTCCTGAATGACACCCGGCGCACCGGCGACTGGGAGGCCTGGCTGCGGTTCTTCCTGAACGGTGTGCGGGAAGTGGCCGAAGCCGCGGTCGCGACCGCCCGGACCGCCAGCGAAACGATCCGCGGCGACCGCTCGCGAATCGGACGCCAGGGGCGGCGTGCGCGTTCCGCGCTGTGGGTACACCAATCGCTCGTCGAACGTCCGGTCGGCGACATCGCCGGCCTCGCGTCTCGAACCGGCCTCTCTGCGCCAACCGTGGCCGCCGCCCTCCGGCTCCTCGAGAGTCTCGGCATCGCGCGCGAGATCACGGGGCGGCGGCGAGGTAGGGTCTACACCTATGAGCGGTATCTGGCGGTCTTGCGGGAGGGGAAGGAAGATCCGCCTGGGTAGCGGGCCATGCGCCCTTCCGTCGTGAATGGTCCCGTCGCGGACCGTAGCCTCGTCGCTGGTGTATTCTCTCCGTAGATTCCTCCGGGAACCAGTCGATGTGCCAAGAGAAAGCCCGTGAATCACGCTCCTCTCAACCCACCCGACCCTTTCCGCAGCGCCCACCCGAAAAGCGCCCGCGGCAACCTTCGCCACCTGGTGAGGCTGGCGGTCGCAATTGCCGCGGTCACGCTGCTCGGCTGCGATCCGCGTGCGACCGATCACCGCGTGATCGGGGTCGTTATCTTCGACCATCCTCACTACCCCGACTGGCCTTTGCCGCAGATCCCCGCCGCGGCAACCGCCGGGGTCCCGTTGGAGATGACCATCTGGACGATGACCGGATGCGATCATCGGCAAGGGGACACGGAAGTAACCGTTTTGGGCCGGTCAGCCTTGGTCATTCCGTACGATATTCTGACGACGTACGAGGGCGGCTTCCCCCAGACGATCGACGAGCACCCGGGCTATTGCTGGCAGGTTCCTGGCGCCTTTGAGCACAAGGCAACGGTGGTCTTCGAGGAACCCGGGACCGCGGAGATCATACTTGTGTACAGCACGGACGGAGGTCATCTGCCCGAGTACTTCAAAGCGGATGGGCGCAAGGTGTACACCGTGGAGGTGGCGGAGGCGGAATCGGGCTGAACTTCCGGGGTGGGAGGCCCCCCGATCAGCAACAGCGGACCGCTGGCTCGTCGGTGGATACGGGTGGGTAGGGTTGACCGGAGCCCGCTGGCATGAAAAGCTATATCGCGATTGCGATACAGGAGGCCCGGATGAAGACACAGAGCACGATGCTTCACGTCCGGATGGACACCGAGATGAAGCGGAGGGCGACGGCAGCGCTCGCAGCGATGGGGCTGACGGCCTCGCAGGCCGTGCGGCTGCTGTTCCATCGCATCGCTGTCGACCAGGCTTTCCCGCTCGAGCTGAAGGTTCCGAATGCGCAAACGCGAAGCGCCATGGCCGAAATCGACGAGATGGTGAAGACGCGTGCGGCGCGGTTCGCGAGCGCGGACGAGATGTTTGCGGAGCTTGAAGAAGCCAGCGGCGAGTGAGCGCGCCAGGCGCCGCGCCGGGTTGACTACGCACGCCAATTCCTAATGGACTGGGAGCGCCTATCGCGTTCCGGTCGGCATGATCCGCCGCATGAATCCGTCAAATCGCGGAACGGTGAAGGCGGTGTCGCCGTGAGCCGGGCTCCAGATCATGCCCTTCGCGATCAGTTTGGCGCGAACCGGAGCAAGCGACGTCACCTCGCGACCGAGTTGGCCGGCGATTTCCCCGGAGCGATGCGGGCCGGCACCCAGCTCGGCCATTGCCCGGAGGTACCGCCGTTCCGTAGGGGTGAGACGATCGAACCGTACCATGAAGAAGCCCTCGTCGAGTGTAGCGAGGGCCGAGGCGGATGCCGACCGTACATCCTGCTCCGTTATCGGCGATCGCTCCGCGGTGTCCCAGACATGCTTGCCCCACTCCTGGAGGAAGTAGGGATACCCCTCGGCCTCCCTGAGGATCATTTCGACGGCATCCTTCCGGAACTCCACTCCCAGTTCACGGGCGGGCTTGGTGATCGCGAGCGCGGCGGCCATTGGCGGCAGCGGGCCGACCTCCGGATGGTCGAACAACCGCTCGGCATAGGACTTCGCATGCCCCATGCGTCCGCGCAATTGCGGGAGACCCGCGCCCACGAGCGTTACGGGAAGTCTGCGCTGTGCCGTGCGGTGGAGCGCGACGATCAGTGCCGCCAACTCGTTCTCGGTGACGTATTGGAGTTCATCGATGAACATCGCCAACCCCGTGTCGGCGCTCAGGCACGCTTCGCCTACAGCTTCAAGGAGGGCCTGCAGGTCGAGTTCAAGGTCACCGTTGTCCGCCAGTCCGGGCTCGGGATCGAGGTCGAGCCCGAGTTCGATATCGTGGTACTTCACCTTGAGGGCGCCGGCGAACCCCGCCAGACCCCGGAGCGCCCGCCTCGCGAGTTCACGGGCACGCGACCGTCTCGCCAGCTGGATCATGGCCGTACGCAGCCCGGGGGCCAGGAGCGCGGGAAGCGACCGGGACTCCGGCGCCTCGACACGGGTGACCAGCATTCCCCTCGATTCCGCGTAGTCGCTCGACTCGAGGAGCAGGACCGTCTTGCCGACGCCCCGAAGGCCAACCACGAGGATGCTCTTGGCGGGACCTCGGTTGCGATTCCACGACCTCAATGATTGCATTTCCACGTCTATCTCCATTGCAATTCCACGAATGACATCCCGTCTTGGGCGTCAAGGATCCACGAAACAGAGACCGGACAGCCTACCGCCCCCGAATCGCCGACCACGAGTTGGCCTGGCGCCTCGCTGCCTCCGGTGCCGTCGTCATCGAGGGACCGCGGGTGTGCGGAAAGACCACGACCGCGTTTCCACGACTGTCATCGTTGTGATTCCGTGATTGCTTCGCAGATCCCTCGCTTGCGACCGCGCCATTTCGAGGACCGTTGGCTCGTCCCAGGGGTATTCCTTCGGTAGATTCCGCCGTCAAGCAACAGGAATGGCCGGAGGCAAGACCGTGAATCTCGCTCCCCTCAATCCGCCCGGCCCGCCCGCCGAGGCCCACCCCAAACGAGCGCGTGGCGCCCTTCGCCACATGGCACGGCTAGCGGTCGCGATTGTCACGGTCGCGCTGCTCGGCTGCGACCCGCGCGCAACGGACCATCATGTGATCGGGCTCATCCCCTTCGACGATCCTGCCTACTACTACTGGCCATTGCCGCAGATCCCCGACACGGCGACCGCCGGGGTCCCGCTGGAGATGACCATCTGGACCATGTACTCCGACTGCAACGGCGATATGCGGGGAGGGGACACCGAAGTAACCGCGCTGGGCCGGTCGGCAGTGGTCGTCCCGTACGATATCCTGACGACGTACGAGGGCGGCTTCCCGGTAACGATCAACGACCCGGGTTGTTTTGGGACTCTTTACGACTCCGAACACACGGCAACGGTGGTCTTCGAGGAACCCGGGCCCGCGAAGATCATACTTCTGTACAGCACGGACAGGGGTCATCTGCCCGAGCACTTCAATGCGGCTGGGCGCAAGGTGTACACTGTCGAGGTGGCGCCCGCGGGGTGAGCCGACATTCCTTCAGCCCTCCTGTCCCCCACCGCTCTTCCTCCCGAAGTACATCAGCCCCTCCGAGTCATCCCCGGTGAGCGAACAGTCCTCTGACGTACCCAGCGCCGTCCCGACAAGCACCATGTCCCCACCCTCGGTCACGTGTCCGTGGTACGTGTTCCAGACACAACCACTGTTGAACGACACCGTTAGCCCGGCCGGATCACCAGGGACCACGATCCCGCCGAACACATAGTCGTTCTCGTACGTCACCGTCCCGTCGTCGCTCGTCAGCATCCCGGAGATCAACCCGCTCCCGTGGATCGAGTCGGCATCCTGGTCCACCGTCAACACCAGCACCGAGAGGTTGTGCCGGTTCTCGGACCGCCACACGCCCGTGCCCACATAGTCGCCGGTCAGGTCCGGGTAGGCAGAGGGAGCGGTGTCGACGCAGGCTGGGAGCAGAGCGACGGCGAGGACGAGGGGCGGGATTGTGATGCGGCTCACGGATGGGTTCCTATCGGTGCGGGAGATTGGGCGAGCCAACCTACTGGGTGAGTGGAGGTTGGGACAAGCCGGGGAGTTGAGATCCGGTGGCTGTGGCAGGCGAACAGTTACCGGCCACCGCGGACCACCGGCTCGTCGATGGGGTATTCCTTACATATGTTCCCCATCCTGAAGCAGCCAGAACGACCGCAGCGTCTGTCCGACGGCCCCGCACTGACAACCCGAGTTGACAAAAAGTCAAGCGGAGTTTACACCATCCCGGAGACGGAGACCCCCATGAAGCGCCCCCTCGTAGTCACCGCCATCGCCCTCCCTTCGCTCGTCGTCGGGGGTGTCATCTCGGACGCCACGGGCTGGCCGGGCCTGTTCGCCGAGAACCGGGGCGGGGAGATCCGCGTCGAACTCCCCGCGGCGGTGACCGGGACGTGGTTCCGTCCGATCGGCGACTACGACAACGGCGGTGAGCCGATGGACGACGCGCTCTTCGACGAGCTCATGACGGCGCTCGACGTGGCCATGACGGCGCCCGAAACGCTGGCCGACTTCGGCAACGAGGGCAACCTGCACCTCACCAACTTCAGCAATCGCCTCACGATCGCGGAGATCACCGGGGAGCAGCAGGAACGCATCTCCACCTATCTCGACGGCCTCCTGGAGCAATACCCGGAGCACCGTCACATGATCGAACAGCGGAGGATCCTGATTCGCTTCGACGCCTCTCCCGCCGACTACATGTGGCCGTTGATGAACGAGATCAACCTGTTCAGCGACGCGGCCCACCTGGAGCCTGAAGAGGGATCCTACCGGAACCGCCAGATCGAGGAGATTCTCGCCCGGCTCGACGCGATGTTCGACATCCCCGGCGAGCCCATCGAAAACTTCGAGGCGGACGCCATGTTCCCCTTCTTCATGGTCATGCACATGCTCGAACGGGGGACCCTCACGCCGGAGCAGACCGAGTTGGTCGTTTCGTACTTCGAGGGGTTGAAGGAGGAATACCCCGATGGCGCGGAGTTCCTCGACGAGAAGCGCTACGTGGTCGAGAATCTCATGCCCGGCAAGGTCGCTCCGAATACGATCGGGAAAGACATCGACGGTGTGGAATTCGCGTTGGAAGAGTACCGGGGGAACATCGTGGTGCTGATCTTCACCGGGCAGTGGTGTGGACCCTGCCGCTGGGAGTACCCCTACCAGCGCGCCATGCTGCAGATCTACGAGGATCAGGATCAACCCGTGGTGCTCCTCGGCGTGAACTCCGACGAGGTGCTGGACACCGTCCACGCGGTCAAGGAGAGGGAACGGCTCTCCTACCGCACCTGGTGGGACGGGCACGTCGAGGATGACAACACCGGCGGTCCGATCGCCACGCAGTGGAAGGTCGAGGGATGGCCGCAGATCTACATCATCGACGACCTTGGGGTCATCCGCCACGCGGGGAAGCGGGGCGGCAACATGATCACGGCGGTGGACAAGCTGCTCGAGGAGAAGCGGACGCGGGACTATGCGTCGTCCATGCAGGTCGAGGTGTTGGAGCTGGAGGGCGAGGTGGAAGGAGTGGAGGAGGCGCAGAAGGGCTGAACCACTTTCACCTCCCCAGCGGCCCGATAGGCTGAGGGTTGACTGGGGCGCGCTGGAATGACAAGCCCTGACTACGGCTTCGGCGAGATCAGCCAGTGTCAACTCAAAGTGACATAATGGAAAGCCGAGTTTACATCAGACGCCCAATTGTAACAGAAATCGCCAAGAACTTGACCCACGGTGTTATGCTGATGGACTACTGATCGAATCGCGGGGGCACCCGGGCAAACCCTGGGACCCCTCGCCAGCAAGCGGGCCGGATGAGCACCCACCTCATCCGGCCCGCTTCTGTTATGTGGCCTCCGCGACCACCCGGCACGCTGCCGTCTCGATCACACCCTTCTTCGTTACGGAGGCACCGAAATGAGCTGGTCAGAACTGATGGATCGCGCGGAAGCCAAGGCGGACGAACGCCGCCGCCTGGCCGAACTGGGAGCGGTAGAGAAGCACCCGGCGACCGCGTGGATGTGGTGGCTGTGCCTCGGCTGGGTCGGGGGACACCGCTTCTACCTGCGCAAACAGGGATGGCTGATGCTGGCCTGGCTGGTCGGAACGCTGGCCATCCTCACACCCCTGCTGCCGGACCCGGATACGGGGGTCCTCGTGTGGTTCGTCGGTGTGCTCTGCTGGTGGGTTATCGACGCCCTCCTCCTCCCGGGGTGGATTCGCGGCTTCCAGGCCGTCCACGCCGCCGCGGTCGAGCAGCTCGCGGCCGAGGACATGGTCGAGGCGCTCACGATCCCGATCATGAGGGCGGCGCAGAAACAGGGTGGCACGCTGACCGTCCCGCAGGGGGTCGTCGCGACCGGACTCACCTTCACCGAAGTCGAGAAGTGCCTGACCGAGATGGCGAAGACCGGCTACGTGAAGATCGAGAACACCGACGACGGGAACCTGCTCTTCGTCTTCGGCGACCTGCCGGACTTCGACCAGGCCGAGTACGAGGAGGCATTGGCCGAAGCCCACGCGCTTGGCATGGCGGACGCCGCCGACGCGCTGGTGGAGAGCGCGGAGCGGCTGGAGGACGCCGAGCGGCGGGCCCGGAGCGAATCTCGCGGGTCTTCCATGTTGCGCGGTGCGATCGGCGGACTGACCGCGCTCGGCCTGCATTCGCTATTCGACGACGATGACGTGTGAGTGAATTCGGGGGGTGACGCCAGGCTGCCGCGGCGTGGCGTCACCCCCTCACCCCCACAGCGCCCCGATCGGCACCGCGAAGAGCCCCTCCCCGAACGCCGTCGTGTGATCGCCGTCGTACAGCAGGACCCCCATGCGGAACCGCTTCCCCGCCACGCGCCGGAAGCGCTTCAGTCCCGTGAAGTCCGGCGCGCGCAGCGAGGCCGCCGCCTTGACCTCGACCGCGTAACATTCACCCGATGCGCTCTCCATCACCACGTCCACTTCGACCTTGTCCTTGTCGCGGAAGTGGTGAAAGGCCAGGGGCTCGTCCAGCCAGAGCGCCTGCTTTCTCAGTTCGTTGTACACGAAGGACTCCAGCAGCGAGCCCAGGTCGGCGGGGCTTCCGATCAGCCTTCGCCGACCGATCCCGCGCACCGCGCACATCAAACCGGTGTCAACGGCGTGCATCTTCGGCGTCTTGACCAGGCGGGTGACCTCGGCGGCGTGCCACGCCGGGACGCGCTCCACAAGGAAGAGCTGCTCCAAGAGGGCCAGGTACTTCCCCGCGGTGAGACGGTTCAGACCGAGCCTGCCCCCGAGGTCGGTGAGGTTGACCAGCTGTCCCGAGAGGGCGGCGGTCAGGCGGAGCAGTCTGGTCATCGATTCCAGGTGACCGATCCCGGGCAGATCGTTCAGATCGCGCTGAATGAGCGTATTCACGTACTGGCGATACCAGGCGCTCCTCCGTCGTTCGCCCGCCCGCAACAACGGTTCCGGAAAGCAACCGGCCACAATCCGCCGCACCAGGCTATCCCGGACCCGCACCTCCCTGGCCACGGGCGCTTCGCCCCGGAGCAGGGCATCGAGGAACCTCGGCTCCCGGTCTGCAAGCTCGCATTCAGACAGCGTCGCCAGCCGGACGGCCTCCATCCTGCCGACCAGCGCATCGGCGACACTGGGGCGCAGCAGCGCGTTGGCCGACCCGGTCAGCAGGAAGCGCCCGGGCCTTCGGTCCTCGTCCACCGCCTGCTTGATGGCAAGCAGCGTCTCCGGTACCCGCTGCACTTCGTCGAGTGCAATCCTCTTCGGCGGAAGATTGCGGATGAAGCCGACGGGATCCGCGCGGGCCACCTCCGCCTGCGCGATGTCGTCGAAGGTGATGTATTCCCAGCTGCCGTCGATCAGGTCCTGGACCAGGGTCGTCTTCCCCACCTGCCGCGCGCCCATGACGAATACGACGGGCGTGTCGGCGAGTGCCTCGCGCACCAGGCGGGCGCTGAACCTCGGAAACATGACGGCGGGCTCCTGCGCTGGGGGAAAGGCTCCGGAGTGGGCGGACGCGGACATGGCTCCGGCCGATTGTCAATCGTAACAGCGGCCAATCGTTACCGGAAGAGCGTCCAATTGTCGATTGAACTACCGTCCAATCGTTATCCGCACTGCCGCTCCAGGAACCGGGAAAGCGTCGGCGCCTATTCCCCCGACCGCTCCAACGCCCACAACTGCACGTACTCCACCTCGAGTTCGTCCTGGACCCAGGTCAGGATGTAGTCCTCACCGATCTCCATGACCTCAAACGCGTCCGGCGTCTCCACGAACCCCAGCGCATGCCCCTCCGGATCGAATACCGTCCATAGCGAACCCGGCCGCTCTTCGCCGGGAACCTCGTATTCCTCGACCCAAAGGTGGTTCACCGCATCCGTGATGATGGACGTGAACGCCGGGAAGTGTTCGGCAGCCGGCAGGGACTCGTAAATGGGCCGCCTATACCGTCGAGCACTCTCGGCTTCCGCCTCGGACATTCCGGATGTCTCGTCTGACAGCGCGTCGTCGATGAAGGTCGTGATCTCGGCCTGCGTCGGCGCACGGGGAACATGTGCGCGCCTGACGATTCGCTCCAGCGAGCCGTCCGCTCCGAACGCCTTCAACTCGTAGCGGTCGGTGCTGCCGATGACGACCAGATCGCCCCAGACCCCCAGAACCGGCGAGCGCCCGAAGAACTTCCGGAAGTGACTTGCTCGGCCGTCGACGGTCATGGTGTGCCGATCCTGGCTGGCGTGCGAACCGAAGTTGGCGGTCGTGGTGCCTTCCCGGTCCCTCAATTCCGCGACGAGGGTGTCCGCGGTGGGCAACGCCAGGACGGTGAGCACGGAACCGTCCTTCGTAACCGAGACCGGGCTGACGAAGGTCCACAGGGGACCGCCATGCCTCACGATGTTGAAGGTGCGCCCGAAACTCCCGTCCGAGGCGAAGATCGAGATGTCCCGGCTGGCCGTGGTTCCGGCGAAGATCGAGTCTCCGGACCATCGTCCCACCTCCCAGAGTCCAGTAAACTCGCCGGGCCCCTCACCTGCGCCTCCCCAGGTCTCGATATGGATCCCGCGGGCGTCGAACACCCTCAACTCCTGCGTGAGGACATCGGCCACCACGATCCGGCCGTCGCTGAGCCTCGTGGCGTCCCGGGCACCCTGAAGCAGGTAGGGGTCCTCGCCGTCCACTTCGCCGATCGAGACCGCCGGCTCCGGTCCGATCCGCCAGTCGAGGCGCGAGCCGGGGAGCGGGTTCGCGTTCTCGATGATGCGGATGCCGGCGCTGTCGCGGATTGCGATGCCGGTATCGCTGGCCGCTGGGTCGTCCGGCTGGCAGGCCAGGGTCGCGAGGGTGAGGAGGAGGGGGGTGGCCAGGTCAGAACGGGCGCGGACGTTCATCACCGCTCCAGCGGCCACAACTGCACTCGCTCCACCCCCAGTTCGTCCCGCGCCACCCCCAGGATGTAGTCCTCACCGATCTCATCGATCCTCAGGCCCTTCGGCGTCTCCAGCAATCCCAGCATTCGCCCGTCCGGGTCGAACACGGTCCAAAGCGGCGCGGGCCTTGGCTCGAATGGGAAGTCGTATTCGCGCACCCAGAGGTAGCCCGCCGCGTCGCTCGTGGCCCCGCGGTAGGCGGGATGGTATTCGGCGACCACTGCAACCTGGCGTCGGCGGCGCATTTCTTCGGGCGCGGTCCCGGGGCGTGTGTTCTCCTCAATGTGAGCCATGACCTCTTCTTCGCTCGGCGCACGCAACTCATGCCCGCGCCGGACGATCCGGACCAGGCTTCCGTCCCTGTTGAAGGCCTTCAACTCATAGCGGTAGTTGGTGCTGATGACGACAAGATCACCCCAGGCTGCAACGACCGGTCCTCTGTTGTAGATCGTGGCCCACTCGGTGTCATTGCTCTCCACCCCCGGGTGCGTCCCCAGCTCGCTCCGCAGCTCTCCCTCGCCATCCCTGATCTGCACCTTGACTTCGTCCAGGATTCGCGCGTCGTCAGCACCCCGTTGCTCCCAACTCGCGACCACGATCATCCCGCCGTCCCTGGTGGGGTAGTACGGACTCCAAAGCAAGCCCGGGACCGATCCATGGTCGGCCAGGGTGAAGGTGCGGCCGTAGTTGCCGTCGCTGTCGAAGATGGAGATGCCCTGGCCCGGCGCGTTCCGTGCCAGGATCGAGTCGCCCGGCCACCGATCGATCCGCAGGAGGCGCTCGAACTCGCCGGGTCCTTCGCCGCGGCCGCCCGTGGTCGCCAGGTGATTCCCCATGGCGTCGAAGAACCGGAGTTGGTTCGAGCCGCCATTGGGCACCACGATACGCCCGTCGCGCAACTTCATGGTATTGCGTACGAAATGCAGCATGTACGGCTCTTCGCCTTCCCGCTCGCCGATGGACAGGGTCGGCTCGGGGCCGATTTGCCAATCCAGGCGCGAGTCATCGGGGGGACGGGGGTTCTCCACGATGCGGATGCCGGCGCTGTCGCGAATTGCGATGCCGGAATCGCCGGCCGCGGGGTCGTCCGGCTGGCAAGCCAGGGTCGCGAGGGTGAGGAGGAGGGGGGCGGGGAGAAGGGATCTGGCGACGAAGAGGGGGCTGAGCGACTTCATCCATCGTTCTCAGTGACCGGGGTTACGCGGGAGGTATGTTGCGGTCAACTATAGGAGGAGGACGCCACTGCGACGAGCGGCGCTCAGTAGTGATAGCGCGCAGCAAGGAAATACACGCGGGTGTCGGCGACCTGGTAGACCAGGCGGTGCTCGGCATCGATTCGGCGAGACCAGCGACCGGCGAGCTCGCGGCGCAGGGGTTCGGGTTTCCCGATTCCGTCAAAGGGGTCGCGCAGTACCGCCTCGACGAGCCCGAGTATGCGGAGCGCCCGCTTCCGGTCAGTCCGTGTCCAGAATGTCAGGTCCTCGAGAAATGCAGGATCGAACACCGCCTCACGGCGTTTCCGTCCCGTCACTCTCCCGACAGGCCGAGTCGCTCGCGGAGTTCGTCAACCTGCAGCGGCTGTCCCTCCCCCGCGTCAGCCCGGGCCATGGCTTCCTTCAGTCTTTCCGCGTTTTCCGGAGAGCGAAGCAGGTAGTCCGTCTCCATCCACGAGTCGAGATCTTCAGCCGCGATCAGGGCGACCGGCTCCTTTCCTCGCCGCCGGATGAGTACCGGCTCGTGGGTGTCGGTGACCTGGTCCATGAGGGCGGCGAGGTTCTTGCGGGCCCCGGTGTAGGTGGTTTCGCGGATCATGGGTTCGGTCTCCGGGGTCGATGGTTTCAGCGGGCAGGGAAGTTGTACACGAATTGTGTACTGCTACTGTGATCGATGCAAGGTTTCCGAAGGCGGAGCGACCGGAAGCCCGCGGTTTCACGATTATTCAGCCAAATCATTGACCCGTCATCGGATGCCGACCGCGAGCCGCGCGGGCACCTACGTCCCCCGGCAACCCCCACGTCCCGCACACGCTTGTCGGGCCGTCCCAGCGCCTGCTGACTATCCCTCCAACCGGATTCGCCGCGCCATGGT
Source organism: Longimicrobiales bacterium (assembly GCA_965211795.1). Taxonomy (GTDB): domain Bacteria; phylum Gemmatimonadota; class Gemmatimonadetes; order Longimicrobiales; family Gaopeijiaceae; genus Bin94. The sequence goes on along the minus strand of OZ242973.1, from coordinate 10,914 downwards.
ACGCCTCGTCCTGTCCGGAGGCCTCCCCTCCCGGATCGACGTCCCCTCCAGCTCCTGTCGGTATTGCGCGACGACCGGCAGGCCCCGATCGACATCCCACAGAATCATCCCCGTCACCGAGCCCCTGGAACTCGAGGTCAGGGCGCTTGGGCCCACCTGTCCCGAGGACTCGAATGCCACCTCGCCGGCCAATGCGATGTTGAGGAGGGGGCGACCGTCGACTAGGGTGTCTCCCATGAGGGTGTAGGTATGAACGTTGGTGAACGTCGCCTCCGACGACTCTCCGACGGTGGACCAGGTTACCGTATCCACCCAAGTCGCGCCCGGCTCCACCACCCGGTCCGGCAGACGGGGAAAGAGTTCATGGGCGATGGAGGCGAGCCGGCCCAGACCCGAGGCCGTGCCCGACAATTCCGGCAGGGACACCACATTGACCTCACCGCGGGGATTCATCACGAACTCGAGGGTCCCCGTCACGTCATCGAGACCGGGCGGAGGACCTCTTGTGACAATACCGCCCCTGATGGCACCCTCGAAGCTCTCGGGAATGCCGATGACCCGAACTCCGCCGGGATCTCTCTCGAAGGTCATGCCCAGGGTGATGGCGGTTGTCGTCGTGTACTCCCGCACCTGCTGAAACGGGCGGGACTCGACCACAATCGTGTCGGCAACGTGGTAGGTGGCCGTCGGCGGTGACGGGACCCGGTAGCCGAGCCCGTCGGGTGATGGTGGGCCGCCCAGGCCGACGCAAGCGGACGCCCAGACGATGGCGGCGATCGATAGCCTTGTTCTTCCGTTCATGCCCCATCCCTTCCCCGAATGTGATTCCCGCACACTCTGATCTTGGCGAGGTTCTTGTTAAGTGTGCTACCGCGACGGAACCCGCACAATCGGATATATCCCCCCGGCCTCCAACCGGTCCGCCAGGAACCCCCAGTTCGCAAACCCGTCGTCGGACTGCGGCTCCAGCAGGCTGAACAGCAGGCGTCCCAACGGCTGGTCAACCCGCGCCCACATGTCCCCGGGGGCCGGGGTGACCTGGGTCGGCTCGTAGCGACCGAAGAGCGTCTGCTCGTTGCGTCCCTGGAAGGGGCGGGCGGCCGTGCTGACCGAATCGATGTGGAACGCCTCGACATCCACTGGCGTCGCGTCCGCCGGTTCGAGCGCGATGCCGTGCGCCGCAAGCCGGGTCAGGATGTCCCCGAGATCAGCAGGAATCAGATAGGCCCGGGGGACGCGTTCGCGGAGCGTCGGCGCGAAGGTCCCGTACTCGTACATGGTCTCGACGTACTGCGTATCGGCCCGCAGGAGGAGCGGCCGCCCGGTGAGCGGGTGCGCTTCCTCGATCGTCGCGCCCATGAGGATGTCGACCGGCTCGTCGGAGCGCTCGGGGACGGCCCGCAGCGCCAGCGAATCGCCCACCACGCTGGCGGCATCGGCATCTGCGACGATGCTTCGGACCTCGTCCCCATGCTCATGCACGTAGTCGAGGATCTCTTCGACGAAGTACAGCGTCGCGAGCACGCGCTCCTCGAAGGTCGCGTAGGAGTAGGCCTCGCTCAGGATGGCGATCCGGTTGCGCAGACCGATGTAGTTGTTGTTGAAGCGCGGGCGGTGGTCGAAGGTGTACCAGCCGGGCTCGCCGCCGCCGCGCGCGAACGCGTTGCCGTAGTAGTAGTACTCCCAGCCGTGCCTGTCGCGGATCTCGCCGGTGACGTGGGGGAGGAGACCGTCGCGCAGGAAAGCGTCGATTGCGGGCGGGGTGTTGGGGTGGAGGGGGGGCGAGTAGGTGAGGTGGTAGGCGTGGCGCGTTCCGTTCGTGGTGTGCAGGTCGACGGCGACATGGGGATCGTACTGGTTGAACAGCCGCGCCACCGAACGGGCCTCGGGCGACTCGAGCTTCATGTGATCGCGGTTCAGGTCATAGCCCTGGGCGTTCGGGCGCTGGCCCATGCCGCCGACCGGGCCGTGCTGGCGGCCGCGGTTGGTGAGGGTCACCCGTTCGTTGCCGTCGGCGTTGTAGATGGGCGCGACCAGAAGGACCATCGACTCCTGCCACTCGCCGTGGCGGCCGGCCAGGAGGTCGCGCAGCAGCATCTGGAGCGCTTCCTTCCCGCACACCTCGCCGGCGTGGATGTTGCCCTGCAGGTAGACGACGGTTTTGCCGGAAGCGCGGACGGTCGCCGGGTCCGGATCGTCGATGTCGCCGACTACGACCAGGGGGAGGGCGCGCCCCTCGGTCGTGTAGCCGTAGGTCGTGTAGTGGACGGATGGCGAGGCGGCAGACGTGCGCTCGAGGAAGTCCACGACATCGGCGTAGGAGCTGGTTTCGCGGTAGTCGGTGCGTTCGGCGCGGGTGAGGAACGCGTCGTCGAGGGGTGGGGACGTGTCGCACGCCGCGAGGAGGGTCACGGCCGCGAGGAGGGCGCAGATGCGGCTCACGGGACCGAACCCCCCGCCGCCGCGATCATCGCCGAAATCACCGCCGGGCTCAACCCCTGGCGCTGCAGCTCCCCGAGCGTGGCGGGCGACACATCGAAGTCAACTTCCGAGGTCCTGATGACCTGGATGATGATCTCGTCATCGAGTCCGTCCTTGAACATCCCGATGACCGCGTCATTCGTGAGCACGTCCCCCGCCTCCCCCAGCCTCTCCCGCACCTGGGCCAGCGCATCCTGCTCGGCGCGGGTGAACTCCCCCGCCACCTCCCGCGCCGAGATCGCCTCCCTGATCGCGCTCCTGATCACACCGTTGTCCGGGTTCGCCGCCCTGCCCTGCTCCAGGCTGGCCAGCGCGGCTCCGAAATCGCCCCTGATGCGATGCAGTATGCCCACGTTGTAGTGTGCGGCCGCCAGATCCTCTTCCGTGATCTCCGTGACCGGGTCGGGCTGGCAGGAATCCACATTCGCAATCGACAGCTCCAGCGCCCGCTCGTAGTCGCCTGCCTCCACCGCCCGGAACGCCTGCTTCAGGCCGCACCTCTCGTCGTCGAAGAACACCAGCGCCCTTCTCTCCGTCCAGCCGAAGAAGAGCGGTCTGATGCGGCGCGTCGTTCTGCGGTACGCTTCGCCGATCACGGCACTCGCGGACGGGAATTCCGGATAGCCGCGGTCAGCCACATTCGTGCGCCGGGGTTCGAACTCGTAACTGCGGCTGAGCACCACGTTGCCCGTTGACAGATCGGTGACCTCGAAGAGCGCTCGAAAGGAAACCGTTGTGCGGGCATGGTACTTGGTGACGGTCCGGCGGCGGGTGCGGTCGTTCGTCCTCTCGACGACCTCTTCCGATGTCGTGGTCCGCTCCTGTTCGCCATTGCACCTGGTCACGTTGATCGCGATGGCTGCGTCGGCGCGGGCGGGGTCGGCATTGCGGGTGACTTCGAGGCCGCCCTCCAGGAGCATCTCCGTGATCCGTTGCCGCAGTTCCGCTTCGCACGCCTCGGATGACAGTCCGAGATCGTCCGAGAAGAGATCCGCGATCCGGTCCACCGTGGAAGACTCGGTGCCTGACGAGAAGGCGACCGTCCCGATTCCGAGGCCCAGGTTCGGCGGATGCGCGACGTTGACGGCCACGGTGGGGTTCATCATCGCGGTATAGCGCAGGCCGCCGCACGAAGCGACACCGAGCACCGCGATCGCGACCGCGGCTGCCCGTGTGAACAGTCGACGGCGTGCCCCGCAACGCATCACCCGGCAACCGCCTCCCCTACCAGCTTCGCCCGCGTCGCCCCGTCGGCCCCCGTCGCGTCCAGGATCACCTCGTAGAGCGACTCCACATCGTGCGATCTGCCGAGAACCACACCCTCGCGATCCACCGCGATGTACGTGGGCACACCCTGGATCGACCAGTCGTCGTACAGCTTGGACTGCTCGCCGACGAACCAGTTGACGAAGGGCAGGTCCATCCGGCTTTCCATGAAGTCGTGGACCAGCTCCGTGTTCTCGTCGATGCTGATCGTGATGACCTGGAAGGCCCGGTCCGCGAGCAATTCCTGCAGCGTCGTGACCTCGGGCAGGCTGGCGATGCACGGGGCGCACCAGGTCGCCCAGAAGTCAAGGAGAAGGACGCTTCCCCGGTACTTGCTCAACGACTCTTCGTCCCCGCCGATGCGCAGTGCGGTGGCTTCGGGGAGCACGGCGCCAGCCGTCACATTCTCCAGTGCGTAGAGGACGGGCTGGATCGCCTCGCCGCCCGCCTCGCCCCGGAAGACCTCCACGTCGCCGTACTCGTCGACCACCAGCTGCGCCATGCGGGTAATCTCCTCGCGGACCCGCGCGCGCTCGGCCGCCGTGGCCCTCAGGTCGTCGACCTCCATCAGCCGCTCGGTGGCGGACCAGAAGGCACCCCGGGCGCGGAGCCGGCGCTGAGTGCTGTTGGCCACGATCTCGTCGACCAGGTCCACGCCGCCCTCGCCGCCGAAGCGGATCAGCCCCAGCAGCATGCGATCGAGTCGCAGGTCGTCGATATAGTGTTCCCCGAGGAACCCGTAGACTTCGTCCCGGATCTCCTGTCGCTCCGGATCGTCGAAGCTCATGTGCTCATAGAAGGCGAAGTGCAGCGCCAGGAAGCCCAGGTCGTCGGTGGGATTGGCCCGCGCGATCTCCAGCGCGGCTTCCACGGCCGGACCCGGGTCGAGCGTCTCCAGTCCCAGCGCCGCCTCCGCGTCCTCTCTCGACTTGCCCTCGTTGCCCGGCTGCCTGAGCCATTGTCCGGCCCGGACAATGTTCATCCTCTCGTCGATCTTGTAGCTCTCGACGGTCTGCCAGGCTTCGATGCGTTCGGGGCCGGTGTCGGCTCCCGTGTCGGTATCCGTGACAGTGCAGCCGGCGAGGGCAAGGCCGGCGAGCAGTGCGGTTGTGCGCTTGATCACTTTGTTTCCTCCGGGCGGCCTGGTTGCGTTTACTCGGTCCGACAGGCGGAGAGTAGCCGGTGGGGTCCGCCCAGGCAACGCAGGTCATTGGGTCCGTCGAGGAGAGGAACCTCCGTCCAAGGTCAGGAACGACCTCGATGTGGAATCCGTGCAGCTGTGGCCGCTGGAGCGGGGAGGCCGCTGGGCGTCCAGGCGCGAGATTCGCCCTTCACCGCTCCAGCCGTATCCGCGTGGGCCCGGTGATCGTCAGGCCCATGGTCCCCATGTTCGCCATGGAAACGGTCCCCTCCAGATCCCGCTCGTACTCCGCATGCGCCACCAGCCTGCGCTCGGGGTCCCAGAGGAAGAAGCCCTCCGACGAGCCCGCCACACTCTGGGTGATCGACATTCCGCCCTCTTCGGCCTCGGTGTCGGTGGTGATCTGGGTGGCGACCGCAACGTGCACGAGGGTGCGGTCGTCCACCAGTGTGTCGCCCACGAGCGTGTAGGTGCTGACCGTGTTGATGGTCGTGGTGGCTTCAGCCGCCTCGGTGGTCACGTTCACCGTATCCACCCAGGTGGCGCCCGGGGTGACATCCCCGCCGGGCATATGCGGGAACAGCAGATACGGCATCGCGGAGAAGGGAGAAATCTGGGCAACCGGCCCGGCGAGCAGCGGAAACGATATCACCTCTTCAACACCGCGCTCGCTCATTTCGACCTCCAGGTACTCGCTCAGGTCGGCCATCCCCGCCGTCTGCGTTCCTATCATCGGATGCGTCATGGTGCCCTCGAAGGCCTCCACGCCGGTTTCGACGAGGATGTTGCTGCCGCCGCGGCGCTGGAAGTTCAGTCCCAAAGTCACGGAAGTCCCCCCCGTGATCGCCATGCTGCCCGCCGGCGTGTCCATATCGATCGACATGGTGTCGCCGATCTCGTAGAGGGCGCTCGCCGGCCGCGGGACCACATAGCCGAGGGATTCAAAGGGGGGAGGACCGCCGGTGCCGGCACAGCCGGCCACGCTGGTGGTCGCGATGATCGTGAGCAGGGTTCTTCCAGTCATTGTTCTTCTCTGTCCCGTGCTGTCCGCTTGCCCCGCCGGCCGGATCCGCAAGCGACTTCGGTCTACGGTCTTCGCTCCGGTAACCTGTAACCTCCAGATTACATAATGACAACTCGGGTTCACATGTTGGGCTGAGCGTCGGCGCAACTGCGGAAGCACTAGCGCCTCAGCCGAATCCTCGTCCGCCCACCGGTCCTGATCGGGAACGACTGTTCCTCCTCCGTGGTCACCGTCCCCACCAGGTTGCTTTGGTGCTGGTGGTACGCGACCAGTCGGCGCTCGGGGTCCCAAAGGATGAAGCCGGTCAGCGGTCCCTTCACCCGGCGGATCGTGTGGTTCCCCCAGCCTCCCGAGACGGTGAAGAAGTCGAGTTCGCCGGCAACACCAATGTGCAGGAGTTCGCGCCGGCCGACGACGGTGTCTCCCACGAGGGTATAGGTGTAGGCAGCGACGAAGTTGTGCTCCGCGTCCGTCTGGTCGGTGTGCCACCTCACCGTATCCGTCCAGGTATCGCCCAGGCTCCAGATGTCGTCCGGCAGGCGGGGGAAGAGGTTGTGCGGCAACCCCCGCAGGTTGACCTCCCGGGCGGCCAGGCCGAAAAGCCCGGGGAATGAGGTGACCTCTGCGACGCCACCACCGTTCGCCACGAACTCGAGGGTCCCGTTCAGGTCGCCAAGGTCCCCGACCGGGTCCGACAGGGAGCCTTCGAAGCTCTCTGCAATGCCCCTGACCCGCATGCCCGCGGCGTCCGCTTCAAAGAACATGTCGAGGGTCAGTGAGTATCCCCCGGCGATTTCCCACTTCCCACCAGGCGCGTCGATCTCGACTTCCAACGAGTCGGCGATCTCGTAGACGGCATCCGGGGGTGACGGGAGACCGTAGCCGAGGGTGGTGACGGGTTTCGCGCATCCGGCCGCTGCGACGGTCGCGACGAGGGCCGACAGGGCTCCCGGCCGGATGGTGCGGTGAGCGGGCCGCGGATGCGCCGGTCCCGGCAGGCTCGAAGGGTTCTTCCGCGAGCTGGTGCGGTTGGCGGCTGTTGGTGGCTTCAAGCGACGTATGCGGGGTTGGGGCCTGATGCAGCGAAGTCCTCGGGTGGCCATGAATCACTATCAGTTTAGTTTTTTCTACGCCACCGTGCACCCCCGGGTTCCGGGACATCTGCCGGGAACTACGCTGATGACGGAGCCGTCAGCCTCCCAGCCGCAGCACCGTCGACCGGGTAATCCCCACCGGAATCGGGGGAATACCCGGCATCGTCATGTCCCCCTCCATGTCGCCCTCGAACCGTCCATGCGCCACCAGTCTGCGCTCCGGGTCCCAGAGCACGAAGCCGTTCGCCGAGCCCGCGATGGTCTGGCTGATCGGGGTCCCCTGCTGGTCCGCCTGCAGCTCGATCGCGACGTCCGCCGCCACGGTGATGTGCAGGAGCGGGCGGCCGTCCAACAGCGTGTCTCCCGCGAGGGTGTAGGTGGTCCGGAGCGAAGGCCAGAGCCATGGTTACGGTGGCCCCGGTCACAATCTCCAAGGACCCGAGGGGCGAGTTCACGCCGAGGACCATGGTGTCGGCGATCTCGTAGCTGGCGGGTGCCGGGCTGGCGCTGTAGGCGAGCGGCTCTTCCGGGGCCGGGGCACCCGAGGTGGCGCAGGCGGCGGTGACGATGGTTGCGATGACGGCGAGGGGCGCGTGGGTGAATCGAGGCAATGGCGTTTTCATCCGACAAATCCAGTTTCGCGGTGGGACCCGTCGCAGAACGGCTTGGTGGACGACGCGCCGCAGCGGCAGAGCGCCCCCTTCACTCCCTCCGACGTCCCGCCGTCCGACGCCACCACTCTAAGCGGCCCCCGCACCAGCAGCGGCCCGTCGGTGGCGCAGACGATGGTGACCGGCTCATCGGCGGCCGCGCCTCCGTTCCCCTCCCCACCCTTCCCCGGCACCAGGCGCCCACCCTGGATCACACCCGGATCGTCGAAGCCGACCTTGCGGTGGGACCCGTCGCAGTACGGCTTGTTGCTCGAATGGCCGCAGCGGCACAGCGCGACATCGTCCGTGTCGGCCACGATTTCGCCGCCCACCTCGACCTTGATCCGCCCGGTCAGGCAGAGCGGTCCCGCGGGGGGCACCTCGGCCACGTTGGCGGGTTGTCGTTCGTCGCTCATTGTCGTCTCCCTGGTCGGGGGGTGGTTTTCGCCGCATCTCACATTCGCCGGTATCGCGGCCCGCTCCCACCCTCGCGCGGCGCCCACCTGGGCCCGAGCACGTCGGTCGCCTTGCAGTCGACGCAGTTGGGTGCGTTGACCCGCAGCCGGCCGCCGTCGCGCTCGTACACGCCGGCGGGACACATGTGAACGTACATCTCGGCCACCTCGGCGGGTATGTCATCGCCCACGGTCAGGTGGGACGGAATGTCGTCGCGCGTCTGGTTTCCGCTCTTGAAGACGGCGTCGACCTTGGATACGGCGAGCGGGCCTGCACTGCCCGGCACGGCCGCATGTTCCCCCACCCGCTTCCCCTCCGCCGCATCGGTCTCCGTCGCGATCCTTCCACCCGGCACCCGCCCCCCCGTCACCGTCGCCAGGCTCGCCTTCGCGCCGCCCAGAAGGAAACCGCTCTTGAAGGCCAGCCTCATGTTCCGGTTGCGGTGCAGGTCCCGCGCGATGAACGACCGGTCGGCCGCCTCGGTGTAGCCGGCCAGCCCGGCCTCGGACACGTCGCCGGCCTTGAGCCCGTCGTAGATGGCGCGCGCGGCGAGGATCCCCGACTGCATCGCGTAGTGGATCCCCTTGAGCGACGCCACGTCGACGTACCCGGCCGCGTCCCCCACGATGCAGACCCCGCTGCCGTGCCGGCGCTCCGGCAGCGAGTAGTAGCCGCCCTCGGGGATCGTCTTGGCGCCCCATTCCACCATTTCGCCGCCCTCCAGGATGCGGCGAAAAAGCGGGTGGTGCTTCAACTCCTGCAGCAGACCGTGCACATCGAGCCGGGTGTCGCGGTAGTCGAGGCTCACGACCAGGCCGAGAGCGACCAGGTCGTCGGCAAGCGGATACGCGAAGGTGCCCCCGAACCCGTCGCGGATGAGCGGCCACCCCATGGTGTGAATGATCCGGTCGAGCGGCCGCTTCACCTCCCACAGCTCCTTCACGCCGAGCGAATGGATCTGCGGGTTCGCCGACCCGATGCCCTGCCAGTCGAGGTACGCCTGGGTGAGCGCCCCGCGCGTCCCCTCCGACAAAACCGTTACCCGAGCGGTAACGTCCACGGGCGGCATGTAGTTGCCACCGGCCGGCTCGCCGTCGCGGTTCAGGCCGCGGGCCGCGGTCCTCACGCCCACGACATCCTCTCCGTCCACGAGCAGAGCGTCGGCCGGGAACCCAGGAAGGATCATCACGCCCAGGTCCTCGGCGCGCTCGCCCAGCCAGCGCACGACCTCGCAGATCGAGGCGATGTGGTTGCCGTGGTTGCGCATGGTGGGCGGCGCGGGGATCCGGAGATGGTTTCGGCGCCCCGTCAGGAGGTACACGGCCTCGCGCCGAACCGGTCGCCGGAACGGGAACTCGTCATCGCTCATTCCGGGAAAGAGCTCCCGGAACGACCTCGGGTTGATCACCGCGCCCGAAAGGTTGTGATCCCCCAGCCCCTCGGCCTTCTCCAGCACGCCGATCTCCACCTCGCCCACCCCGTCGCCCTTCTCGTTCCCCTCGGCCACCAGCCGCGCCAGCTCGATCGCCCCGGCCAGTCCCGCGGGCCCGCCGCCCACAAACACCACGTCGAGCGGCACCGCCTCGTCGTCGGGCGGCTCGTGTACGATCAGCTGCCCGGTCGGCAGCGGCGGCTGGTGCCGGTGCGGGTGGACGGAACTGCCTGGCCTGGGTTCGGACACGTGGTTTGCCTGGGTGGAGTTCGGCGCAATGGGACGAGGCGCCCCGAAGCCGCCGCCCGCCGGCCCATTGCCCGGACGCGGCGTTCGCATGCGGGTGCGCCGTGTTAACTTACCCCCATGACGCCACCCGCACCCACCACCCTCGGCGAGCTCAAGGCCGCGGGCTACCGCAGCCTCACCGTCCGCGACGAGCTCCGCCAAAACCTGATCCGCAAGTTCAAGGCCGGCGAAACCCTCTTTCCGGGCATCCACGGCTACGACGACTCGGTCATCCCGCAGCTCACGAACGCCATCCTGTCCCGGCACGACTTCATCCTGCTGGGGCTGCGCGGGCAAGCCAAGTCGCGGATCCTGCGGCAGCTCGTCGACCTGCTCGATCCGCACATCCCCGTGATCGCGGGCAGCGAGGTCAACGACGACCCGCTCGCGCCGATCTCCAAGCACGGCCGCATGATGATCGAGGAGTGCGGCGACGCCACGCCCGTCGAGTGGCTCGCGCGCGGGCAGCGCTACCTGGAGAAGCTCGCCACCCCGGACGTCACGATCGCGGACATAATCGGCGATCTCGACCCGATCAAGGCCGCGCGGGGCGGCCACATCCTCTCCGACGAGCTCACCATCCACTACGGGATGCTGCCGCGCGCGAACCGGGGCATCTTCGCCATGAACGAGCTGCCGGACCTGTCGCCGCGCATTCAGGTGGGGCTCTTCAACATCCTCGAAGAGGGCGACGTGCAGATCAAGGGATATCCGGTCCGCCTTCCCCTCGACCTCCTGATCGCCTTCACGGCCAACCCGGAGGACTACACCGCGCGCGGCAAGATCGTCACGCCGCTCAAGGATCGCATCGCGTCCGAGATCCGCACCCACTACCCGCAGGACATCCGCACGTCGATGGCCATCACCGCGCAGGAGGCGTGGCTGTCGCGCAACGGCCTCGAGGTCCGGATCCCGGACTTCGTGCGCGAAGTGGTCGAACGGATCGCCGTGATGGCCCGGCTGGACAATCGTGTCGACCAGACGAGCGGCGTCAGCCAGCGCATGCCGATCGCGATCCTCGAGACGGTGGTGTCGAGCGCGGAGCGGCGCGCGATGCGTCACCGCGAAGAGGAGGTCGTTCC